>NZ_CP122458.1:4365000-9165000 GCF_032598905.1 Streptomyces sp. 11x1
GCCGGAGCCGGAGAGGGCGGTGCAGGCGTCCTGCTGGGACTCGGGGACGCGGAGCGTCTTGCCTACTGCGCCGAAGATCTCCTCGGCATGCGCGAGGTCGGCCTCACTCGCGTGGCTGCCCGCGGAGATCACGGACATGGCTTCGTCGACGAGGGCAGGGGTGTTCGTCATGACACGGACGACGGGGGTGCCTGCGGCCAGGCGCTCCTCGAAGAAGGAGGTGGGGATGCCCGCCGCGCCGCTGACGACCAGGCGGTCGGCGGGGGTGTGCGGGGCCAGTTCGTCGAGGAGAGTGGCCATGTCCTGGGGCTTGACCGTGAGGATGAGCGTGTCCGCGGTCTTCGCCGCCTCGGCGTTGGTGACCGGGGTGACGCCGTAGCGGGTGCGGAGTTCCTCGGCGCGCTCGGGGCGGCGGGCGGTGACCAGGAGGTCCGCGGGCGCCCAGCCGGCTCGGATCATGCCGCTGAGCAGGGCCTCGCCGATCTTGCCGGTGCCGAGGACTGCGACTTTCTGGCTCATGGTGCGGGTGCCCTCCGGGGGGTGCGTCGTCCTGGGGCCATCCTCGCACCGGGGGCGGGCGTCCGGCTGCCGTGTCCGGTGGGCGGAACGTCGGGCATGGGCTCGGTGGCCGTCAGGTCGTCCGGCGGCGCAGGGTGGCCGCTCCCACGGTCAGGACCAGCAGGGCGCAGCCGGCGACGATCGCGACGTCGCGGACGAAGGTGGCGGTCATGTCGCTGTGCAGCAGGACTTCGTTCATGCCGTCGACGGCGTACGACATGGGGAGGACGTTGGAGATGGCTTCCAGCGCGGGGTGCATCTCGGGGCGCGGGGTGAACAGGCCGCAGAGCAGGAGCTGGGGGAAGATCACGGCCGGCATGAACTGGACGGCCTGGAACTCGGAGGAGGCGAAGGCCGAGACGAAGAGACCGAGGGCGGTGCCCAGCAGGGCGTCGAGGAGGGCGACGATCAGGAGGAGCCAGGGTGAGCCGATGACGTCCAGGTCGAGGAACCAGACGGCCAGACCGGTGGCGAGGGCGGACTGGATGATCGCCAGGGTGCCGAAGGCCAGGGCGTAGCCGGCGATGAGGTCTCCCTTGCCGAGGGGCATGGAGAGGAGGCGTTCCAGAGTGCCGGAGGTGCGTTCGCGCAGGGTCGCGATCGAGGTCACCAGGAACATCGTGATCAGCGGGAAGATGCCGAGGAGTGAGGCGCCGATGGAGTCGAAGACGCGTGGGTTGCCGTCGAAGACGTAGCGGAGGAGGAAGAGCATCACGCACGGGATGAGGAGCAGCAGGGCGATCGTGCGCGGGTCGTGGCCGAGTTGGCGGAGGACTCGGGCGGCGGTGGCGGTCGTGCGGGAGTAGCTGAGGGCCCTGGAGTGCGGGGGTATGGGGTGGGAGATCGAGGGCTGCGGGGGCGTGGGGGCCACGTCCGTGTTCGGTGTCGTCGTCATCGCATCGGCTCCTTCCGGTGTGTGTCGGTCGCGGCTGGGGGCGTGGTCGCGGTGGCCTCGTCGACGAGGTGGAGGAAGGCCGCTTCGACCGATTCCGTGTGGGTGCGGGTGCGGAGGGCCTCGGGGGTGTCGTCGGCGAGGATCTCGCCCTCGCGCATGAGGAGGAGGCGGTGGCAGCGCTCGGCCTCGTCCATGACGTGGGAGGAGATCAGGAGGGTGGCGCGGCGCTCGGCGGCGATGGTGTCGAAGAGGGTCCAGAGCTCACGGCGCAGGACGGGGTCGAGGCCGACGGTGGGCTCGTCGAGGACCAGGAGTTCGGGTGTGCCGAGGAGGGCCACGGCCAGGGAGACGCGGCTGCGCTGGCCGCTGGAGAGCTTGCCGGCGAGGGCGTCGGCGTGGGTGGTGAGGGCCACGTCGGCGATGGCCCGGGTGACGTTCTCGTCGCGGCGGTCGGCGGCGGCGCGGCCGGGGTCGAGGATCGCGGCGAAGTAGGCGAGGTTCTGGCGGACGGTCAGGTCGTCGTAGACGGAGGGAGCCTGGGTGACGTAGCCGATGCGGGAGCGGAGGGTGGCGTCGCCTGCGGGTCGGCCGAGGACGTCGAGGGTGCCGGTGACCTTGGCCTGGGTGCCGACGATCGCTCGCATCAGGGTTGATTTGCCGCAGCCGGAGGGGCCCAGGAGGCCGGTGATCTGGCCTGGGGGGACGACGAAGTCGAGGTTGCGGAGGACCGTGCGGGGGCCTCGGGCGACGGTGAGGGCCTGGGCGTGGACGGCGGGGCGTGGAGGGGCGTCGGCGGGGGTCGGGGGTGGAGGTGGAGTCTCCCCCGGAAGGTAATTCATCATATGATGAATATTGCGTAGGGGTGGGGGTGTCGTCAAGGGAGGCGCGGGCTGCATCCGGGCGCCGAGCGGCGGGGCGGGCGCGGGTGACAGAGGGGCGGCGCGGTGGGTGTGAGAAGGGGCGCGGGCGCTCGGTGGGGGGATTGGAAGGCGGGGGTCCGCTGAGGTGCGCTTCCGGTGCGGGGTGGCGGTCACGGGAAAGGGGTGCGGCGAATGCCCGCTTTGGGTGACAATTGATTGCGGAGCGTGGCCATGCGGAGGGGGTGCTCGGCCGCGTCGTGTCGCCCAGGTGACCTGTGCGGCGAACTCCTGCCGTGAGTCCTCGTGATCACCGTCGGGTCCCTCCCCTGGCTCGGGACTGCGCCTCTCCTGTCGGGCACTCCTGTCGAACCTCGGCTGCCGGAGGTGTGTGTCTCGTGCGTAATGCCTTGGGAGCGTTTCAGGGACGGTTACGGCTCCGGCCATGGCTCAAGGGCCCGGGGGCTGTGCCGTGGCGGGGGGAGTTGGCCGCCTCGGTCGTCGTGTTCCTGGTGGCGCTGCCATTGTGTGCGGGGGTCGCGGTGGCGTCGGGGGTGCCGGCGGAGCTGGGGCTGGTCACGGGGATCGTCGGAGGACTGGTCGTCGGTGCGTTGCCAGGGAGCAGCCTCCAGGTGAGCGGGCCGGCGGCCGGGCTGACGGTGTTGCTGTACGAGGCGGTGCGGGCGTACGGGCTGTCGGCGCTCGGTGTGCTGGTGCTCGGCGCCGGAGTGCTGCAGCTCGCGTTGGGGGTGTTGCGCTGGGGGCGGTGGTTTCGGGCCGTGTCCGTGGCGGTGGTACAGGGGATGCTCGCCGGGATCGGGCTGGTGCTGGTGGCGGGGCAGGTCTACGCGATGGGGGATGCGGCCGCGCCCCGGGGCGGGGGGATCGAGAAGGTCGCGGGGCTGGGGTCGTTGCCCGGGGCTGTGGATCCCGTGGCGCTCGCGCTCGGGGGTGCCACGGTCGGTGTGTTGGTGGTGTGGCCTCGGTGGCGGTGGGGAGCGCGGTTCGCGCCGGCGCCGTTGGTGGCTGTCGGGGGCGCGGCCCTGGTCACGGGGGTCTTCGAGCTGGGGGTGCGGCGGGTCGAGGTGCGGGGGTTGCTGGAGGCCGTGCGGGTGCCGACGGTCGATGACCTGGGGTTGCTCGCGGAGGTGGGGGTGGTCGGGACCGTTCTCGCCCTCGCGCTGATCGCCTCCGCCGAGTCGCTTTTCGGCGCGGCGGCCGTGGACCAGCTGCACGACGGCCCGAGGACCGACTATGACCGCGAGTTGGTCGCCCAGGGCGCCGGGAACGTGCTGTGCGGGGTGCTCGGAGCGCTGCCCATGACGGCGGTGATCGTACGGAGCGCGGCGAACGTGCGGGCGGGGGCGCGGACCAAAGCCTCACGGATGCTGCACGGGCTGTGGCTGTTGCTCTTCGCCGCGTTGCTGCCCGGGGTGCTCGGCGTGATCCCCGTGGCGGCGCTGGCCGGGTTGCTGGTGTACGCGGGGTGTCGGCTGTTGCCCGTACGGGAGTTGGGGGTGCTGTGGCGGGGGCGGAAGCGCGATCGCGGGGAGGTGGTGGTGCTGGGGGTGACCGCCTCGGCGATCGTCGTCTGGAACCTCTTCGAGGGGGTGCTGGTGGGGCTCGCGTTGGCGGTGGTCAAGACGGCGTGGGACATCAGCCAGGTCCATGTGGAGATGGAGGACCGGGGGGAGATGGGGGTGGTGGTACGGGTGGTCGGGAACGCGACGTTTCTGCGGTTGCCGAAGCTGCTGGACGCGTTGGACGGGGTGCCTCGGGAGCGGGGTGTGCGGCTGGAGTTGGGCGGGCTGTGGCATGTGGATCACGCGTGTGCGGCGGCTCTGGAGGCGTGGAGAGCGGGGGTGGCCGTGGAGCGCGGGGCAGGTGCAGGAGGGCCCGGTGCAGGAAGGGGTGATGCAAAGGGGACTGGTTCAGGGGCGGATGGCCAGTAGCAGGTCCACGTCGTAGGTCTCCTCGATGATTTCGGTGGGGAAGAGCTCCCGCAGGCGCGCTCGTTCCTCGGTGAGGAACTCGGCGGTGGCGTCTTCGCCCAGGATCAGGAACGTCGAATGACTGGCGATGTTGGCCAGATGGGTGTCGAGGGAGACCTCTCGGCTCCAGCGGAGTTCGCGGCGGGTGAAGTCGAGGAGCCCCGCTGTGTCGGTGAGGGCGGCGGCCGCGCCGGAACCACTCTTCTCGATCGGGGTGCCGGGGTCCACGCCGAGGAAGCGGTGGATGCGGGTGGTGGCGTCGGCGATCCAGGGGATGTCGGCGGCGTCGGTGTTCCACCAGAGGGCGAGTACGCCGCCGGGGCGCAGTACGCGGAGGGCTTCCGGGACCGAACGGGAGGGGTCGGTCCAGTGCCAGGACTGGGCGTAGGTCAGGAAGTCGGTCGAGGCGGTGGCGACGGGGAGGGCGTTGCCGTCGCCTCGGACGACGGGGATGTGGGGATGGGAGCGGCGGAACTGGGCGGCCATGCCCGCGCCGGGTTCGACGGCCAGTACATGGGCGCCCCGGCTGTGGAGGAGCGCGGTGGAGATGCCGGTGCCGGCGCCTACGTCGACGGTGCGGGAGCCGTGGAGAGGGCGGGGGGACAGGGCTTCGACGGTGTCGAACAGGGTGGGTGGGTAGGAGGGGCGGTTCGCCGCGTACTGGGCTGCGGCGGTGTTGAAGGAGTGGGCTCGGGTGCTGTGGGAGGGGCGGGGCCCGGGGTGAGGGCGGGAGGTGGTCATGGGGGCATCGTGGCTTGCGGTGGGGGGAATGGGGGAGGGGTTTGTCGGCCTCCGCCGCCCCCAACCCGCTCGCGCGGTTCCCCGCGCCCCTGGGGGGTGCTGCGTCAGGGGCTGCGGCGCTTCGCCGGGTTGCCGGTGCGCTTGGCTGTGCGGCGGTCGTACTGGTCGCGGGCCGTCGTGTGTTCCTCGCGGTGGAGGGCCTCGCCCGGGGCCTCCTTGAGGGAGCGGAGGAAGTAGGCGGTCAGGGAGCCCAGGAAGCCGATGGCGAGGAGGCCACGCAGGGAGGACTGGCGGTCCGGGTCGGGGCGTTTGGTGTAGGAGCCCCAGGTGTGGCCGAAGGCCAGCGCGCTGCAGATGGCGAACATGATCACGACCAGGATGCTGACGAAGCCGCCGACCGCCGCCAGCTGCAGGCCCTCGTAGGCCAGGCGCAGCATCAGGGCGGACGCGACCACGGCGGCGAGCGAGCCCGCGGTGACGCCGGCGCGGCGGGCCGAATAGTTGCCGTCGTGATTCAGCCAGGTCGTCCCGAAGAAACGGATGGGTTCGGGGCGAGGGCCCGCAAGGGTGGCCCCAGCGACCGAGGTCGCCTGGCGCTCCCGCGGTTCCGCCGACTCCTGCTGCGCCTGCCGCTCCCGCCGCTCCGCCCGGATGTTCTTCGGTTCATCGCTCACGCGTCGATTATCGCCCCGGGCCGACAAGGGCCGGGCGGCGGCATCGGGAGTGGGGTGGCCTCTCCGGGGAGGCCTTGTGGCTTCGCCGCTTCGCCGCGGCACCCCAGGTGCGGGGTACCGCGGCGAGCTGTCTCTCCACGAACGATGTCCGGGCGTCCCCTACCGGTCAGCCGCAGCGGCCGGCCACGTAGCCGTCGCTGCCGGTGTAGACGTACGCGTCGGAGATGTACTGGCCGTTGTCGATGTTGTCCCAGAGGTTCGTCGTGCCGTACGGACCGGAGATGGTCTGGCCCGGGGTCTGGCAGTAGATCGGCACCCTGGCGCCCTCGGAGAGGACGCGGACGATGCCGTAGCTCGTGCTCGGGCCGCTGCGGACGTTGACGCGGACACCCGGCGCGACCGAGTAGTACCGGACGGCCGCGGTGACCGCCGCCGCGGTGACCGCCACCGTGGCGGTCTGCTCCCCCTCGCCATCACCCGTGATCTCTTCGGCATGCTCGACAGACATGGCTGAACTCCCCCCGTTTGAAACTGCTTTGAAACCTGTGCGAACCCCGTTTGGTCCCCATGCAAGCCATGGGGACCCTTTGATACCCCTGAATCAGGACACGCACACCTGCGCGTTTTTCGCACGCGCAGGCTAGCAAGCCGCCTCTGTCCCGTACGTGTCATCGACTAGGCTCCGAGCGTCGCGAGAGCGGCCGAAACAGCACGGGGGTGGACCCATGGCACCGCAGCGGGGCACCGGGTCGGGAGCGGAAGCGGAACTTCCCGGGTACTCCGGTCAGTACCGCCTGGAGTCGTGTCTGGGATCTGGCGGCATGGGTGTCGTCCATCTGGCCACCTCGACCTCGGGGCTACGGCTCGCGGTGAAGGTGGTGCATGCCGAGTTCGCCAAGGACCCCGAGTTCAGGGGCCGTTTCCGACAAGAGGTGGCCGCCGCCCGGCGGGTCAGCGGCGCCTTCACCGCGCCTGTCGTCGATGCCGACACGGAGAGCCCCCGGCCCTGGATGGCCACCCTCTTCATCCCCGGCCCCACCCTCGCCGAGCACGTCAAGCGGAACGGGCCCATGCCGCCCGGGCAGTTGCGGCGGCTGATGGCCGGACTCGCGGAGGCCCTGCGCGACATCCACCGCGCCGGCGTGGTGCACCGGGATCTCAAGCCCAGCAACGTGCTGCTCGCCGAGGACGGCCCCAAGGTCATCGACTTCGGTATCTCCCGGCCGAAGGACAGTGAACTGCGCACGGAGACCGGCAAGTTGATCGGCACACCGCCGTTCATGGCCCCCGAACAGTTCCGGCGGCCCCGGGAGGTCGGGCCCGCCGCCGACATCTTCGCCCTCGGTTCGGTGACCGTGCACGCGGCCACCGGTCGCGGCCCCTTCGACTCCGACAGTCCCTACGTCGTCGCCTACCAGGTCGTCCACGACGAGGCGGACCTCACCGGCGTGCCCGACAACCTCGCGCCGCTCGTCCGCGCCTGCCTCGCGAAGGAGCCCGACGACCGGCCCACCGCGGACCAGCTGATGCACGAGCTCCGGTCCGTGGCGGCCTCGTACGACACCCAGAGCTTCATACCGACCCAGCGGGACCGGGAACGGGAGAGGGAGCGGGAGAAGGAGAGACGAGGGGCGGGGTGGGCCGGGGCCGTCGCGGACGGCAGGGAGTACGGGGACACGAACGCTGGACGGGGGGAGGCCGAGAGCTCCGGCACCCACACCAAAACCGGCCCCGGCACCGATGCGGACGCGCACACGGGCGCAGGCCCGGGCCCGGGCTCCGGCGCAGGTGTCGGTGATGGTCCTAGTGAGTCCGGGGCGCCCCGCGACAGTGAGCCTGGACGCGGGGCCGGTTCGGTCGGCAGGCGGTTGCGACGGCGGGCCGTTCTGGTCGCCGCCTCGCTGGTGCTCGTCGCGGGTGGCGGGTTCGTCTCGGCGCGGATGCTGGGCGCTGACGGCGGGCGGGCGGACGGGGCAGCGGCCACTCCCCGGGCCAGTCGTGCCGCGGCCGCCTCGCCCGCACTCGAAGCCTGGGCCACCAAGCCCGCGGCGAAGAACGGGAGCGTGCCGCAGTGCTCGTACGGGGCCGGGAAGCTGCTCTGCTCCCAGCCGGGGCTGGTCTCCGCGCTGGATCCGGCGGACGGCAGCGTGCTGTGGCGGCACACCGTCGAAGGCGTGGGCGCGCCGGGCACGGGGGCCCCGCCCGTCGAGGCCGGCGGGCTGGTGCACGTACTGACCGACCAGAACCGCCGGGTCCAGGCGCTCGATCCGCACACCGGCAAGGCGCGGTGGGAGCGGGACCTCTCCGCCTACGGCGCCCAGCGGTTCGCGGGCGACATGCTGCTGCTGACCTCCGCCGACGGAACGGTCACCGGAGTGGACGGCGCCACCGGCGACACCGTGTGGAGCCGCCGGATCCCGGGGCAGCCGGAGGCGTACTTCACGTCGTTCGACGACGACCGGTCGGCCTACGTGGCGAGCGTCACCGGCGAGGGCACGGAGGCTCGGACCCGGGTCACCGCGGTGGACCCCGAGACGGGCGACGTGCGGTGGGACGCCCGGCTGGACGGTCAGCTGGAACCCGTGGGAGCCCAGGACGGCTCCCTCCTCTTCGCCGCGATCGGGGGCGCCTACCCCGACACGGTCGCGATGGTCCGGTACGACCCCGGCACCGGGAAGACCGTCCGGGTCGAGCTGCCCGTACGGCTCGAACAGGCGCACGCGGTGGTGCGGGGTGACGTCGTGTACCTGCTGAGCGGCGCGAGCGGCGCGCTCGTGGCCGTCGACATGAAGGCCCGCGCGCAGGTGTGGCGGACCGAGACGGGGGTCGCGCGGAGTTCGACACCCGTCGCCGGCGACCGATATGTGTACTTCACCTCGTCCGACGGCCGGGTACTCGCGGTCGACGTGCGCAAGGGACGGATCAGCGGGGACACACCGGCACGGCTCGGCGAATCGGACCGCCTCACCGGCGCCCTGCCCCGGCCGGTGGTGATCGACGGCCGAGTCTGCGCGGGCGCGCTCGACGGGACCGTGCTCGGCCTGGACGGAACCGACCCGGCGAGCTGGTGAGACGGCGGCCGGCCCCACGAGCCGTACACGACCCGTACACGGCCGAGGGCCGCCCCCACCGGGGAACGGCCCTCACTCGTACGGGCCTCGTGCAACCGTCGCTTTCGTACAGCCACAGCCGTCGTGCGGGACGGCGGACCGCGGACGGCGGCGGCCCTCAGCCCAGCTTGCTGACGTCCCGGACCGCGCCCTTGTCGGCGCTGGTGGCCATCGCGGCGTAGGCGCGCAGCGCGGCCGACACCTTGCGCTCCCGGTTCTTCGGGGCGTAGACGCTGTTCAGCGCCTGCTCGCGGCGGGCCAGTTCGGCGTCGGCGACCAGCAGCTCGATCGAACGGTTCGGGATGTCGATGCGGATGCGGTCGCCGTCCTCGACAAGGGCGATCGTGCCGCCGCCGGCCGCTTCGGGCGAGGCGTGGCCGATGGACAGGCCCGAGGTGCCGCCGGAGAAACGGCCGTCGGTGATCAGCGCGCAGGACTTGCCCAGGCCCCGACCCTTGAGGTACGAGGTCGGGTAGAGCATCTCCTGCATGCCGGGGCCGCCCTTGGGGCCCTCGTAGCGGATGACGACGACGTCGCCCTCCTTGATCTCCTTCAGCAGGATCTTCTGGACGGCCTCCTCCTGCGACTCGCAGACGACCGCCGGGCCCTCGAAGGTCCAGATCGACTCGTCGACGCCTGCCGTCTTCACCACACAGCCGTCGACGGCGAGGTTGCCCTTGAGCACCGCCAGGCCGCCGTCCTTGGAGTAGGCGTGCTCGGCGGAGCGGATGCAGCCGCCCTCGGCGTCCTCGTCCAGGGTGTCCCAGCGCTCGGAGGTGGAGAACGCCTCGGCGGAGCGGACACAGCCGGGGGCCGCGTGCCACAGCTCGACGGCCTTGGGCGACGGGGAGCCGCCGCGCACGTCCCAGGTCTTCAGCCAGTCCGCGAGGGAGGGGCTGTGGACGGAGTTCACGTCCTCGTTGAGCAGGCCCGCGCGGTGCAGCTCGCCCAGCAGGGCCGGGATGCCGCCGGCGCGGTGCACGTCCTCCATGTAGTACGTGCGGTCCTTGGCGACGTTCGGCGCGACCTTGGCCAGGCACGGCACGCGGCGCGAGACGGCGTCGATCTCGTTCAGGCCGAACGGGACGCCCGCCTCCTGGGCGGCGGCCAGCAGGTGCAGGATCGTGTTGGTGGAGCCGCCCATGGCGATGTCGAGGGCCATCGCGTTCTCGAAGGCCGCGAAGTTCGCGATCGAGCGCGGCAGGACCGTCTCGTCGTCCTGGTCGTAGTAGCGGCGGGTGATGTCCATGACCGTGTGGGCCGCGTCGATGTACAGCTGCTTGCGGGCCGTGTGCGTGGCCAGGACCGAGCCGTTGCCCGGGAGGGAGAGGCCGATGGCCTCGGTCAGACAGTTCATCGAGTTGGCGGTGAACATGCCGGAGCAGGAGCCACAGGTCGGACAGGCGTTCTCCTCGATACGGAGGATGTCCGCGTCCGAGATCTTGTCGTTCACGGCGTCGGAGATCGCGTCGACCAGGTCGAGCGTGCGGACCGTGCCGTCGACGAGGGTGGCCCGGCCGGACTCCATGGGGCCGCCGGAGACGAAGACGGTCGGGATGTTGAGCCGCAGGGCGGCGTTCAGCATGCCCGGGGTGATCTTGTCGCAGTTGGAGATGCAGATCAGGGCGTCGGCGCAGTGGGCCTCGACCATGTACTCGACCGAGTCCGCGATCAGGTCGCGGGAGGGGAGGCTGTACAGCATGCCGCCGTGGCCCATCGCGATGCCGTCGTCCACGGCGATCGTGTTGAACTCGCGCGGGATGCCGCCGGCCTCGCGGATGGCCTCGCTGACGATCCGGCCCACCGGCTGGAGGTGGGTGTGGCCCGGCACGAACTCGGTGAAGGAGTTCGCGACCGCGATGATCGGCTTGCGGCCGATGTCCGCGCCCGGTACACCGGAGGCGCGCATAAGGGCGCGGGCGCCCGCCATGTTGCGGCCGTGGGTGACTGTGCGGGACCTCAGCTCGGGCATCGTCGCTCGCCTCGCTCCTTCGGAGAGTTATGACTGAAGTCGAGCGTACGCCGGTCATCCAGGTGATGGACACGATGACCGGAATGTGGGACGACCGTCTCGGTTTCCGAGTACGAGCCCGGCCCCGTTGCTCCTGCTCCCGTCGGCCCCACCCCTGCCCCTGCCCGCTGCCCCTAGGAGGGCGCGGTGAGGTGTGCCTGCACCACGGGAGCCACCCTTGCGATGATCTGCTCCGGATCCGCCGACGCCAACGGCTCCACCTTGATCACGTACCGCAGCATCGCGATGCCCACCAGCTGCGCGGCGGCCAGTTCCGCCCTCAGCTCCGCGTCCGGTACGTCCAGGCGGTCGGCGATGCGACGGAGCACCTGCGTGGCGATGATGCGGCGGAAGACGGCGGCCGCGGCCTCGTTGTTCACGGCGGAACGGACGATCGCGAGCAGGGGCGCACGGGTCGCCGGGTTCTCCCAGACGCCGAAGACGAACCGGGTGAGCCGCTCGCCGGCGTCGTCGAGCGGGCCCTCCTCGACGGCCTGCGGAGCCTGCATGGCCGGGCCGAAGGAGAGGGTGATGGCGGCCTCGAACACCTGCTCCTTCGTGCCGAAGTAGTGGTGCACCAGGGCCGAGTCCACCCCGGCGGCCTTGGCGATCCCGCGTATGGACGCCTTGTCGTAGCCGCGCTCGGAGAACTCTTCGCGGGCCGCCGCGAGAATGCGGTCGCGGGCGGCGGGCGTGTCGGCCGATTCCGTACGGGAGGGCCGGCCCCTGCGGCGGGGAGTGCCCGGGGTCACGGTCGGGGGACCCGCACGGCGGAGGCGAGATGCAGCCGGGTGAAGGCGAGCGCCTCCGCCAGGTCGGCCTCGCGCTCGGCGGCGGACATGGCGCGGCGGGTGTTGACCTCGATCACGACGTGGCCGTCGAAACCGCTCAGGGCGAGACGTTCCAGCAGCTCGGCGCAGGGCTGGCTGCCGCGGCCGGGGACGAGGTGCTCGTCCTTGGCCGACCCCTTGCCGTCCGCCATGTGCACATGGCCGAGGCGGTCGCCCATGCGGTCGACCATGTCCAGGGCGTCGGTGCGGGAGGTCGCGGCGTGGCTGAGGTCGATCGTGAAGTGCCGGTAGTCGTCGTTCGTGACGTCCCAGTCGGGTGCGTACGCGAGCATCTCGCGGTCGCGGTAGCGCCAGGGGTACATGTTCTCGACGGCGAACCGGACGTCCGTCTCGTTCGCCATCCGCCAGATCCCGGTGACGAAGTCACGCGCGTACTGGCGCTGCCAGCGGAACGGGGGGTGCACGACGACCGTGCTCGCGCCGAGCTTCTCGGCGGCGGCCTGGGCGCGCTGGAGCTTGACCCACGGGTCGGTGGACCACACGCGCTGGGTGATCAGGAGACAGGGCGCGTGGACGGCGAGGATGGGGATCTGGTGGTAGTCGGAGAGGCGGCGCAGGGCCTCCAGGTCCTGGCTGACCGGGTCGGTCCAGACCATGACCTCCACGCCGTCGTACCCGAGGCGTGCGGCGATCTCGAAGGCCGTGGCCGTCGACTCCGGGTACACGGAGGCCGTGGACAGGGCGACCTTCGCGTCCGGGATCCGTGCGGGTTCTGCCACGCGGCACAGCCTAACGGGGTGGGTTGGCTCGTGTGGGCCTGGGGCTGGTTGTCGGCCGGGGCGGGGATCTCGCCTGTGCGCCGTTGGGGTTCCCCGTACGTCGGCGTGTGCGGGTGTTGGGGGCTGGTCGCGCAGTTCCCCGCGCCCCTGAAAAAGCGGGGCTGCGCCCCTGCCTTTTCGGGCCGAAGAGCACGGGGCGCAGCCCCGGCTCTTCAGGGGCGCGGGGAACTGCGCGAGAAGCCCCACCGGACCCGCTCCCGCCCACGAACCAGTCCTGCCTCCCCCTACGCCGTACCCATGTGATCCAACCGCCGCAGGATCACACCCTCCCGAAGCGCCCAGGGACAGATCTCCAGCGTCTCCACCTCGAACAGATCCATCGCGGCCTCCGCCACCAAGGCCCCCGCGAGGAGCTGGTTGGCCCGCCCCTCGGACACGCCGGGCAGGGCGGCTCGTTGCGCGGTGGTCATGCCGGCGAGCTTGGGAACCCAGGACTCCAACGCCTCGCGCTTGAGGTCGCGCTGGACGTAGAGACCCTCGGCGGAGCGGGCGGCGCCGCCGATACGGGCGAGCTGCTTGAAGGTCTTGGACGTGGCAACGACGTGGTCGGGGGCCCCGAAGCGGCTGAACTCCCCGACCGTACGGGCGATCTGGGCCCGGACATGACGGCGCAGGGACCGGATGTCGTCGGGGGTGGGCGGGTCCCCGGGGAGCCAGCCGGCGGTGAGGCGGCCGGCGCCCAGGGGCAGCGAGGCGGCCGCGTCGGGCTCCTCGTCTATGCCGTAGGCGATCTCCAGCGAGCCGCCGCCGATGTCGAGGACGAGGAGCTTGCCGGCCGACCAGCCGAACCACCGGCGGACGGCGAGGAAGGTCAGCCGGGCCTCCTCGGAGCCGGTGAGGACCTGGAGCTCCACACCGGTCTCGTCCTTGACACGGGTGAGGACGTCGTCGGCGTTGCTGGCCTCACGCACCGCCGACGTGGCGAACGGGAGCAGTTCCTCGACGCCCTTGTCCTCGGCGGCCTGGAGCGCCTCGTGGACGACGGCTATGAGTTTGTCGATCCCCTCGGGGCCGATGGCCCCGGCCTCGTCGAGGAGTTGGGCAAGGCGCAGCTCCACCTTGTGCGAATGCGCGGGCAGGGGGCGCGCGCCCGGGTGTGCGTCCACCACCAGTAGATGCACCGTGTTCGATCCCACGTCGAGGACACCGAGTCTCATGGACGGAACGCTACTGCCAGCGGAGGCGTGCGCCGTCCTCGATGCGGCTTCGGGCGCCGTACCCTGGACGGGTGCCAAAGACGAAAAAGGCAAAGGCCGACAAGTCGGCAGCGGGAGCGGCGTCGGGGACGGCTGCGGCCGGCGGCTCCTCGCGGGCGAAAGCGGCGACCAGGCCAGCGAAGTCGACGAAGGGCTCGGCGGAGTCCACAGCGCCGGACGAGAAGGGGCTCGATTTCGCGCGCGCGTGGGTGGAGTTCCCTGATCCGGCGGACGACGAGCAGGTCTTCCGCTGCGATCTGACATGGCTGACCTCTCGCTGGAACTGCGTCTTCGGCAGCGGCTGCCAGGGCATCCAGGCGGGCCGCGCGGCCGACGGATGCTGCACCCTGGGTGCCCACTTCTCGGACGAGGACGACGAGAAGCGCGTCGCCGAACATGTGGCGAGGCTCACTCCGGAAATCTGGCAGTTCCACGATGTGGGCACGGAGACGGGCTGGGTCTCGAAGGACGAGGACGGCGACCGTCAGACCCGCCCGTACAAGGGGTCGTGCATCTTCCAGAACCGCCCGGGCTTCGCCGGGGGTGCGGGCTGCTCGCTGCACATCCTGGCGCTCCAGGAGGGGCGCGAGCCGCTGGAGACGAAGCCGGACGTCTGCTGGCAGTTGCCGATCCGCCGCACGTACGACTGGATCGACCGGCCCGACGACACACGGGTGCTCCAGGTGTCGATCGGCGAGTACGACCGTCGCGGCTGGGGCCCGGGCGGTCACGACCTGCACTGGTGGTGCACCTCGGCGACCTCGGCGCACGGCGCGGGCGACCCGGTGTACATGTCGTACCGCCCGGAGTTGATCGAGCTGATGGGCAAGGAGGGGTACGACCGCCTGGTCGAACTGTGCGAACAGCGGCTGGCGTCCCGCCTGCCCCTGGTGGCACCGCACCCGGCGGATCCGACTGGTCCGGCGGAGCCTGCGGGCCGGTGAGCGGGTGGGCGGCGCCCCCGCCGGTCTACGGCCCCGGTGGCGGGTCGCCGCCTCCGTCGCCCGGTGGTGTCGTGGGGCCGCCCGGGTCCGTGGGGGCCGGGTCGGTCGGGGTCGGCGTGGGGTCCGGCTGGGCCGGGCCGGTCGGCGTGGGGTCCGGGTCGGGGGTCGGCGGTGGGGCGGTGGGCCTCGGGGGTCCCGGGTCCGGGGCGGGCGCGGTGGGCCGGGGGTCGACCGGCGGTGTCGGCGCGGGACCGTAGCCCTCGATCGTCACCACGGCGTCCGCCGGAGCCAGGGTCACCCGCGCGGTCCAGTACCCGGAGGGCTCGCTCAGCTGGTCGACGTACACCTTGATCGTCACAGACTCGCCGGGTTTCAGGGTGCCGGAGGACTGGCTGAGGTAGAGCCAGTCGGCGCCGGTGCGGGCGGACCAGCGGACGGCCGCGTCCCCGGTCGCTGCGAGGGTGATGAGGGTGGTGTCGCCGTCGTTCGCGGCGGTGATGGAGAGCGCGCGCCGCCCCTTGCCCTGGGTGACCTCCACGGACACGTCGTCCGACGCGTGCTTGCCTCGGCCGTGGCGGGCGTCGGACCTGTTCCGGGCGTTGCCGGCGTTCTGGTAGGCGTCGCCGCTGCCGTCGCCGACGGTGCCGTCGCCGTCGCCCTGCTCCTCGCCCGCGCTGACCGAACGGCCGTCGCCGCCCTCGCCGATGAGAGGGGCACCCCGATAGGCGGCCCAGAGCGCGAAGACGGGCGCCGCGACCACGGTGGCGACGACGGTGGTGGTCACGGCCCGCGCGCGCAGCCGCTCCCGCCGGGCCGCACGGTCCCTCGGGTCCATGGGGAAGCCACGCCGGTCGAAGCGCGGGGCGCCGCCACGCGCGCGCGTGAGGTGGGCCATCGCGGGCCCCAGGGCGGCACGCGGCGCTTCGAGCACCGGCAGCGCGGCGGGCGTGACCGTGGTGCCGGGCCAGCGGCCGGGGACGGCGCGCTCGGCGGCGCGACGGCAGACGGGGCAGTCGTCGACGTGCCGGACGAGTTCGCGGCGCAGGGTGGCGCTCAGGACGAACTGATGGCCACCGGTCAGCCGGGCGACGCTCGGACAGGCGCCGGTCTCGACGACTGCGAGGGCGGCACGGGTGCGCTCCACCTCGCAGGCGGCGGAGGCGAGCAGTTCCCGCGCGGCGGTCGGGTCCATGCCCAGCACGGCGGCGACCTCGTGGGCGGTGAGCTGATGCCGTACGGCCAGCTCCAGGGCCTCGCGCTGCTCGGGCGTGGTGCCGGCAGCCTCCGGCCAGGCGAGCAGGGCGAGTTCACGCCGCCGCTGCCGCTCCTCGTCCTCGGAGAGCGCGACGCCCCGGACGACGGCACTCTCGACGGCGCGGGCCTTCCCCGAACGCCCCTTGTCCGAACGCCCTTTCTCCGCGCGCCCTTTCTCCGAGCGGCCCTTGTCGGGATGCGTGTTGTCGGCCCCACCGCCGTGCCCCGGTGGGCGCGTGGAGGCATGCGCGGCCGGCCGGTTCTGCCGTACCTCGGCGAGCTTGCGCAGACAGGCCCAACGGGCCAGTGCGTACAGCCAGGCACGGCGGTCGTCGGCGGTGTCCGGCCCCCGGCGCCGCTCGGCGAGCGCGAGCACGTCGGCGAGCGCCGCGGTGGCCGCGTCACGGTCGCACAGCACGGACATGCAGTAGGTGAACAGGCCGTCCAGGTACGGCTCGTAGCGCGTCGACGGGTGCTGCGCCACCGCGCGCGCCGCGGCCCGATCGCGCGCCTCACGGTGCGCCCGGTGTGCGCCGGTGGTGCGGGGCGAGGTTTCCGGACTGATGCTCATCATTCATGGACGGTAGGCGCCCGGAACCAGCACCTTCTCGCCCCTTGAGCACATTTACTCCGTACGGGTGAAACGATCCCTCATAAGGGGACAGGAATCCCGCATTCCGCGGCGCACGCGGAGCTTGGCCGAATGTTGTGCACTTTATTGACCGTCACCAGAAATTAGCCCTACCTTCCTCTCGGGAACCGAGTTACTGCCCAGTAAGAGCGAGCAACGTCCCCACCTCCGCGTCGACAGGAGCCCCACCCCCATGGCCGTACGCACCCGACGCTCCACCCGCCGCTCCACCAACCGCGCCCTCGCCGCCCTGGCCGCGACCGTCGTCCTCTCCCTGACCGGCGCCTCCGTCTCCGCCGCCCCCCGGAGCGCCGCGCCCGCCGTCGAACGCCTCACCGGCACCCTCCCCGACGGCGCCGCCTGGATAGCGGACGTCCCCGAGAACTGGAACGGCACCCTGATCGTCTTCAGCCACGGCTTCGGCGTGACGGTGCCCCAGAACGCCCCCCGCGAGGCCGTACGCCTCCGCCTCCTCGAAGAGGGCTACGCCCTCACCGGCTCCTCCTACGACGTCAGCGAGACCCTCTGGGCCCTGGAGAGCGCGGAGCGCGACCAGGTCGCCACCGTCGCGGCGGTCACCGAGAGGATCGGCGAACCCACACGCACGCTCTCCATCGGCCAGTCCATGGGCGGGCTGGTCAACGCCCGGCTCGCCCGCTCCGGCGCGGGCGGGATCGACGGCGCGCTGGGCCTGTGCGGTCTCGTGGCAGGAGCCAACGACCTGCACGCCTACCAGCTCGACGCCGAGTACACGATCGCCCGGCTCCTGCTCCCCGACACTCCCGTGAAGCTGGTGGACTTCGCCTCCGAGGCGGAGGGCGCCACCACCGGCCGGCAGCTCACCGACGCCGTCGTCGCCGCCCAGAGGACCCCGCGGGGCCGCGCCCGGATCGCCCTCGCCGCCGCCTACCTCAACCTGCCCGCCTGGGCGCCCGGCAAGGACCGCCCCGCCGCCGGCGACCGGGACGAACAGCAGGCCCAGCAGTACGCGTGGCTGGCCCAGGGCGTCCTCAACCGCGTCGAGCCCGCCCGCTTCCATGTCGAGAAGGCCCTCGGCGGCAACAACTCCGGGAACAAGGGCGTCGACTACGCGCGCGTGCTCGCGGGCTCCCAGCACGCACCCCTGGTCAAGGCCCTCTACAAGAAGGCCGGCCTCGACCTGCGTGCCGATCTGCGCGACCTGACCACCAACGCGAACATCACCGCCGACCCGGACGCCGTCGCCGCAGGCCTCCGCACGTCCTCCGCCGGCCAGGGCCTCGCCGTCCCCCTTCTCGACATCCACACCACCGCCGACGACCTCGTCCCCGTCGAGCAGGAGTCCCGCTTCGCCACCCGGGTCCGCGCCTCCGGCGACGCCGCGCAGCTCCGCCAGGCCTACGTCGAACGCCAGGGCCACTGCGCCTTCACCACCGCCGAGACGGTGGCCGCCCTGCACGCCCTGGAGTCCCGCCTGGACACCGGCCGGTGGGGCGCCTCGGCCACCCCGGCCGCCCTCCAGTCGGCGGCGACCGCCCTCGACCTCGACGGCGCGGCCTACATCCCGTACACCCCGGCCCAACTGACCATCGGCCGCCGCCCGTAGCGAACCGAGGATTCACCGAGACGGCGAACCGGCCGCGAACGCGCGGAAGGGGCCGTGCCGGTGCGCAGCAGCCCGACGCTCACAGCGGCCCGGAGAACGGCTCGCTCCTGCCCCCGAGCAGCAGGGCAACACGCGACGGGCTCTGGCACCGGCACGGCCCCGCCCCACCGAAGCCCCTCCCAAGGCCCTCCCCCACAGCCCCCGTCCGGCCGACCGTCGAAGACTGTCAGTGCCCTCCGTTACGGTTCGTCCATGGCTGCCCGCACGAAGACCACGAAGGACCGCCCGTCCTACCGCTGCACGGAATGCGGCTGGCAGACGGCCAAGTGGCTGGGTCGCTGCCCCGAATGCCAGGCCTGGGGCACGGTCGAGGAGTACGGCACCCCAGCCGTCCGCACGACGTCCCCCGGCCGCGTCACCACCTCCGCCGTCCCCATCGCCCAGGTCGACGGCCGCCAGGCCACCGCCCGCTCCACCGGCGTCCCCGAGCTCGACCGCGTCCTCGGCGGCGGCCTCGTCCCCGGCGCCGTCGTCCTCCTCGCGGGAGAACCCGGCGTCGGCAAGTCCACCCTCCTCCTCGACGCCGCCGCCAAGTCCGCGAGCGCCGAGCACCCCACCCTGTACGTCACGGGCGAGGAGTCCGCCAGCCAGGTCCGCCTCCGCGCCGACCGCATCAACGCCCTGCACGACCACCTCTACCTCGCCGCCGAGACCGACCTCGCCGCCGTCCTCGGCCACTTGGACGCGGTCAAGCCGTCCCTGCTGATCCTCGACTCGGTCCAGACCGTCGCCTCGCCGGAGATCGACGGCGCCCCCGGCGGCATGGCCCAGGTCCGCGAGGTCGCCGGCGCACTGATCCGCGCCTCCAAGGAGCGCGGCATGTCGACGCTCCTCGTGGGCCACGTCACCAAGGACGGCGCCATCGCGGGGCCCCGCCTCCTTGAGCACCTCGTCGACGTCGTCCTGCACTTCGAGGGCGACCGGCACGCCCGCCTCCGCCTGGTCCGCGGCGTCAAGAACCGCTACGGCGCCACGGACGAGGTCGGCTGCTTCGAGCTGCACGACGAGGGCATCACCGGCCTGACCGACCCCAGCGGCCTCTTCCTCACCCGCCGCGACGAACCCGTCCCCGGCACCTGCCTGACGGTCACCCTGGAGGGCCGCCGCCCCCTGGTCGCGGAAGTGCAGTCGCTCACAGTCGACTCCCAGCTCCCCTCCCCCCGCCGGACCACGTCCGGCCTGGAGACCTCCCGGGTCTCGATGATGCTCGCGGTCCTGGAGCAGCGCGGCCGGATCAGCGCCCTCGGCAAGCGGGACATCTACTCGGCGACGGTCGGCGGCGTGAAGCTGTCGGAGCCCGCCGCGGACCTCGCGATCGCCCTCGCCCTGGCCTCCGCGGCGACCGACACCCCTCTCCCCAAGAACCTCGTGGCGATCGGTGAAGTGGGTCTCGCGGGCGAGGTCAGACGGGTCACAGGGGTACAGCGCCGCCTCTCCGAAGCACACCGTCTCGGCTTCACGCACGCCCTCGTTCCGACCGATCCCGGCAAGGTTCCTCCCGGTATGAAGGTCCTGGAAGTGGCCGACATGGGGGACGCGCTCCGGGTACTGCCCCGATCGCGTCGGCGAGAGGCCCCACGGGACGCGGAGGACCGCCGGTAGACTTTGCCCAGGTCTCGCCCGTCCGTACGAACCACGAGTGCGAAACGGGAGCGCCCCAGAACCTGCGACCGGAGGAGTGCAGTGGCAGCCAACGACCGGGCAGCAGCTCCCGGAAAGTCCGGTGGGAGCTCCGGTGCCGATGGCCTGATGCGCGCCTCACTGAGCGCCGTGGCCCCAGGCACGGCCCTGCGCGACGGGCTTGAACGGATTCTCCGCGGCAATACCGGCGGACTCATCGTGCTCGGCTTCGACAAGACCGTCGAGCCGATGTGTACCGGTGGTTTCGTCCTGGATGTCGAGTTCACGGCCACGCGCCTGCGTGAGCTGTGCAAGCTCGACGGCGGCATCGTGCTGTCCTCGGACCTGTCCAAGATCCTCCGGGCGGGCGTCCAGCTGGTCCCCGACCCGATGATCCCGACCGAGGAGACCGGCACCCGCCACCGTACGGCCGACCGCGTCAGCAAACAGGTGGGCTTCCCCGTCGTCTCGGTCTCCCAGTCGATGCGCCTCATCGCGCTCTACGTCGACGGGCAGCGCCGCGTCCTGGAGGACTCGGCGGCGATCCTGTCCCGGGCGAACCAGGCCCTGGCGACCCTGGAGCGCTACAAGCTCCGCCTGGACGAGGTGGCGGGCACTCTCTCCGCGCTGGAGATCGAGGACCTGGTGACGGTCCGGGACGTCTCGGCGGTCGCCCAGCGACTGGAGATGGTCCGCCGCATCGCCACCGAAATCGCCGAATACGTGGTCGAACTGGGCACGGACGGCCGTCTCCTGGCCCTCCAGCTCGACGAACTGATCGCGGGCGTCGAACCGGAGCGCGAACTGGTGGTCAGGGACTACGTCCCCGAGCCCACCGCGAAGCGCTCCCGCACGGTGGACGAGGCCCTCCACGAACTCGACGCCCTCACCCACGCCGAGCTCCTCGAACTCCCCACGGTCGCCCGCGCCCTCGGCTACACCGGCTCCCCCGAGGGCATGGACTCGGCCGTCTCCCCGCGCGGCTTCCGCCTCCTCGCCAAGGTCCCGCGCCTGCCCGGCGCCATCATCGACCGCCTGGTGGAGCACTTCGGCGGCCTCCAGAAGCTGCTCGCCGCCAGCGTCGACGACCTCCAGACGGTCGACGGCGTGGGCGAGGCCCGCGCCCGCAGCGTCCGCGAGGGACTGTCCCGCCTGGCGGAGTCCTCCATCCTGGAACGCTACGTCTGACCGGCCGCCTTCAGCCCACTCGGGCCCACCCGGCCCCGCCCGACCTCTGACCGTCAGCCAGCCCTTCGACCGTCAGCCCTGGACCGTCAGTCCTTCTGACCGTCAGTCCTTCTCCAGCACGAAGGACGTGCGAGCCTTGGCCAGCCCCGGCGCCTTCGCCTCGACGAGGTAGGTCCCGGCGGTGGCCGAACCGGCCGACGGAGTCGCGCAGTTGGGCGCGCTCGGGTCACGGTTCCACTCGACGGTGTACGTCACCCGGTCACCGGCCGGCACCTTGAACATCAGGCTGCCCGCCGTCTCGTGGCAGTCGTCGGAAGCCCAGAACGCGTCGTCGCCATCGGCGTCGGCCGGGGTGATCGTCACCACCGTGTTGTCCGGGCCGAGATCGAGCTTGCAGTCGCCGCCGGAGGAGTTGCGGGCGATGAGTTCGAACGTGGGGTTCACCCCGGGTGCGTAGGCGTTGCGCACGCTGCGCACGGTCAACTTCACGGCCCCGGCGGTGCAGTTGGGCAGGCTGGACCCCGCCGGTACCTGCTCGCCCGAGCTGCTGCCGTTCTTGCCGCCGTCGTCGGACGTACCCCCGCCCGCGGCACCGGATCCGGCACTCGTGTCCCCACCACCGGAAGCCGAGCCGGAGCCCGAACCCGAACCGTCGCCCGCCCCGGAGCCGGAACTGTCGCCCCCGGAGCTCGACTCGTCACCCGACTCGTCGCGTCCGCCCGGCGCTTCGCTGATCGCGGGACCGGAACCGGACGGCCCGGGAGTGATCGAGGTCGCGGGATTCTTTCCGTCGGGCCCACCCGCGTTGTTGTCGCCGTCCCCGCCCCCGCCGGTGACGACCCACACGACGAGGATCGCGAGCAGACCGACGACGGTCAGCAGAACGGCCCTCCGGCGCCAGTAGATGGTGGAGGGAAGCGGCCCGATCGGATTGCGCAGAGATCCCACGGCGCAAACTGTACGAGAGATCCGGCACTTCGCTGGCCCCACCCGCCGCCCGAAACCTCAACTTTTCCGGATCATCATCCCGGTCGTTCCCGTGATCGCCCCGACCGGGCGCCCCATGATCGCGGTGCGTGATCGCAGAGCCCGTACGGGCACGTTCCGTGACCGGACCCACGCGACACGAACAACACCAACTCCGCAGTCCGCCAAGCCCGTTCAGGGAAACATCCGCTCCCGAGCCCGAGTCCACTCGCCGCCTCCCTCGGCCCACCTGCCACAATCGTCCCCACCACCGAAGCGCGCCGCAGGACTCGGAGATGACGATGACCGGACCCCAGACCGTGGAGAACGGCGCCGGCGCACCGGCGTCGAAGCCGTTGCGGAAGCTGGGGTTCCTGACCATCGGACTGTTCGACGAGGCCGACCCTCGCCGGGGCCACGAATCCACGCTGGAGATCATCGAACTGGGCGAGCGGCTCGGTTTCGACAGCGCGTGGCTGCGCCACCGTCATCTGCAGTACGGCATCTCCTCCCCCGTCGCGGTGATGGCCGCCGCCTCGCAGCGCACGAGCCGTATAGAACTGGGCACCGCCGTCATCCCTTTGGGCTGGGAGAACCCGCTGCGGCTCGCCGAGGACCTGGCCACGGTCGACCTCCTGTCCGGCGGCCGGGTCAACCCGGGGGTCAGCGTCGGACCGCCGATGCACTACGACACCGTCAAGCCGGCGCTCTACCCGGACACCGCCGACGCGGAGGACTTCAGCTTCGAACGGGTCCGTCGGCTCCTTGGCTTCGTACGCGGCGAGGCGGCCACGGACTTCAGCGGCACCGAGGGGTTCGAGGTCTTCTCCGACCGGGTCCAGCCGCACTCCCCCGGGCTGGGCGCCCGAATGTGGTACGGCGGCGGCAGCCTGCGGTCGGCGCGGTGGGCCGGCGAGAACGGGATGAACTTCCTGACCAGCAGCGTGGTGAAGGCGGAGCCGACGGAGCCGGGGGCGGCGGCCACCTCCGGGACAGTGGACTTCGCCGAGATCCAGCGCTCGCAGATCCGGGAGTTCCGGGCGCACCACCCCGACGGCGAGCGGGCCCGGGTCTCCCAGGGACTCGTCGTCATCCCGACCGACTCGGCGAGTGCGGAGCAGCGGGCCAAGTACGAGGCGTACGCGGCGAAGCGTTTGCCCCGGACCACGGCGCCGCAGGGGGCGGGGCGGGTTCTGTTCGCGCCGGACCTGGTGGGCACGTCCGCGGAGATCGCCGAGCGGTTGCGGGCGCACGCCGGGTTCCGCGAGGTCGACGAGGTGGCGTTCGCGCTGCCGTTCACGTTCGAGCACGAGGACGATGTGCAGATCCTGACGGACATCGCGACGAAGTTGGGGCCGGCGTTGGGGTGGGAGCGGGTGGGCTGACGTGCCGCCGAAGAGCTCGGGGGGTGCGGGTTCGGCGGCGGGTGCGGTTCCGGTGGGGCTTCTCGCGCAGTTCCCCGCGCCCCTGAAAAGCAGGGGCCGCGCCCCGTGCTTTTCATCCGGCAGCCCCGCCCCCTTCCAGGCCCGCAGAGCCGTGGTCCTCCCGGCCCGCAGCCCCGCCACCGTTCAAACCCGCAGGACCGTAGTCCTCCCGGCCCGCAGCCCCGCCACCGTTCAAACCCGCAGGGCCTGGTCTTTCAGGGGCGCGGGGAACTGCGTGAGAAGCCCCACCGGGCCCGCCACCCGGCCGACCCACCCCAGACACCCCCCACCAGAACCCGCCCCCACCACCCCCCGCATGGCAGGATCGACCGTGCCATGACTGCACCCACGAAACCCCAGAGCAGCCCTGCCGACGTAACCCCCACCCCCGCCCCCGTCTCCGCCCCCACACCCACCGCCCTGCACACCCCGGTGATCGCCTGGTTCGAGACGCACGCCCGTGACCTGCCCTGGCGGCGACCGGAGGCCGGCCCCTGGGGGGTGATGGTCAGCGAGTTCATGCTCCAGCAGACACCGGTCAACCGTGTACTGCCCGTCTACGAGCAGTGGTTGGCGCGCTGGCCCCGCCCGGCGGACCTCGCGAAGGAACCCCCGGGCGAGGCGGTGCGCGCCTGGGGCCGACTCGGCTACCCGCGCCGCGCGCTACGGCTGCACGGCGCCGCGGTGGCCATAACGGAACGGCACGGCGGAGACGTACCCCGTGATCACGCGCAATTGCTCGCGCTGCCGGGGATCGGCGAGTACACGGCCGCGGCGGTGGCCTCGTTCGCGTACGGACAGCGGCACGCCGTGCTCGACACGAACGTGCGGCGGGTCTTCGCCCGTGCGGTGAGCGGCACGCAGTACCCGCCGAACGCGACCACGGCCGCCGAGCGGAAGCTGGCCCGGACCCTGCTGCCCGAGGACGACGGGACGGCGTCCCGGTGGGCGGCCGCGTCGATGGAGCTGGGCGCGCTGGTGTGCACGGCGAAGAACGAGACGTGCGGGCGCTGCCCGATCGCCGGACAGTGCGCCTGGCGGCTGGCCGGGAAGCCCGCGCACGAGGGCCCGGCGCGGCGCGGACAGACGTACGCCGGTACCGACCGTCAGGTCCGCGGCAAGCTGCTCGCCGTCCTGCGGGACGCGATCGCGCCGGTGCCCCAGGCGGTTCTCGACCGGGTGTGGGACGAGCCGGTGCAGCGTGCCCGCGCCCTGGACGGGCTGGTCTCCGACGGACTGGTGGAACCCCTCCCCGGCGGCCTCTACCGCCTCCCCCTCACCTGACCCTCCGGTGTCGCCGACGGGGTAAACCGGCCCATCTCCACCCCAAGTCCCACCCCGCTTTACCCCGTTCCTACTTTCGTTACACAACCGACGGACAGCCGAGCGTTCTCCGCAGGCTGCCTCGGACGTCTCCGTGACAACCCCTCCGTAGCTTCATTGGCGTACCGCAGGAACCCGCGAAACGAACCGGCGGATCCGGCGGAACGAGCGACACGCACCGCGCGACACACCGCGCGGCACGAAGCGGCGGACAACCGGCACCACGCGACAGCGCGGACGTCGGAAACGGGGAACGGAGGCGGTTGATCATGGCGCACGGCGAGGTGCTCGAATTCGAGGAGTACGTCCGTACCCGGCAGGACGCGCTGCTGCGCAGTGCCCGCCGGCTCGTGCCGGACCCGGTGGACGCCCAGGATCTGCTGCAGACGGCGCTGGCGCGGACGTTCGGCCGCTGGGACGGCATCGCGGACAAGCGGCTGGCCGACGCCTATCTGCGCCGGGTCATGATCAACACGCGGACCGAGTGGTGGCGGGCCCGGAAGCTGGAGGAGGTCCCGACCGAGCAGCTGCCGGACGCCTGCGTCGAGGACTCCACCGAGCAGCACGCGGACCGCGCCCTCCTGATGGACATCATGAAGGTGCTGGCACCCAAGCAGCGCAGTGTCGTGGTGCTGCGACACTGGGAGCAGATGTCCACGGAGGAGACGGCCGCCGCCCTCGGCATGTCGGCCGGCACGGTCAAGAGCACGCTGCACCGTGCGCTGGCCCGGCTCCGCGAGGAGCTGGAGTCGCGGGACCACGAAGAGCGCGCCGCCCGTGCGCTCGAAGCGAGCGAGGAGCAGGAGCGTTGCGCGGCCTGAGCACAGCGGCCGGCCCCCGTCCGGGGGTCAGGCAGGGCACGAAGGCGGTGATCACGGCGGTGGCCGTGCTCGCCGCCCTTGCCCTTTCCGTGTCCGCCTGTGGCACGGGCGGCACCGGTGCCCGGGACGAGGGGCCGGCCGACAGCGACTCCCTCGCGGCGGGCGCGGCCACCCCGTCCGTCTCCGGTTCGGCGGAGGCCGAGGACGACCATCCGAGCGTCGACGAGGTCGTCCGGATGGTCCGCGCGGACCCGGAGGTCAGCAAGGCGGTCAAGAGCGATCTGCGGCCGTGTGTGGCCGACGAGTACCCGGTGGACGTGACGTACGGGGACCTGACCGGGGCCTCGTCCGACGACCTCGTGGTGAACGTGATGACCTGTGCGGACGCCGTCGGAGTGGCGTCGTACGTGTACCGCGCGGAGAAGAAGGGGACGTACCGGAGCGTCTTCCGGTCCGAACAGCCGCCCGTCTACGCGGAGATAGACCGGGGCGACCTCCTCGTCACCCGGCAGCTGTACGAGAATGGCGACCCGTCGTCGTACCCGTCCAGCGAGGACGTGGCCACCTATCGCTGGATCAAGGACGACTTCGTCCAGCGCTCCAGCACACGCACCGAGTACAGCAGCGCCGTGGGCGGCACGGAGTCGGCGACACCCGAGCCGAGCTGAGCCCCTCTGGTCACAGCGATCCCGACCGACCGACCGAACACGACGGTCGGGACCGTCCCGAAAACCGTTGCGACCCACTTCGACCGAGAGCGAGCGAGATCACCGGATGGCAGAGCAGACCCACGTCCTGTTCGTCGAGGACGACGACGTCATCCGCGAGGCCACCCAGCTCGCCCTGGAGCGGGACGGCTTCGCGGTCACGGCCATGCCCGACGGGTTGTCGGGGCTGGAGGCGTTCCGCGCCAACCGGCCCGACATCGCCCTCCTCGACGTCATGGTCCCGGGTCTGGACGGGGTCTCCCTGTGCCGCCGCATCCGTGACGAGTCGACCGTCCCGGTGATCATGCTCTCCGCGCGCGCCGACTCCATCGACGTGGTGCTGGGGCTGGAGGCGGGCGCCGACGACTACGTGACCAAGCCGTTCGACGGCGCGGTCCTGGTCGCCCGGATCCGCGCGGTGCTGCGCCGCTTCGGCCACGCGAGCGGCGGCGACGCCAAGGCGGAGGAGGCCGGGGCGGCGGGCACCGGCGGGGTGCTCACCTTCGGTGAACTGGAGGTCGACACCGAGGGCATGGAGGTACGGAGGTCGGGGGAGCCGGTGGCGCTGACGCCGACCGAGATGCGGCTGCTGCTGGAGTTCTCGTCCGCCCCCGGCACGGTGCTCTCCCGCGACAAGCTGCTCGAACGCGTGTGGGACTACGGCTGGGGCGGCGACACCCGGGTCGTCGACGTCCATGTCCAGCGGCTGCGCGCGAAGATCGGCCAGGACCGGATCGACACGGTCCGCGGCTTCGGCTACAAGCTCAAGGCCTGAGCGGGGACGGGACCGAGATGGAGTCGAGGGGCATACGGGGAGGACGGGCCCCGGAGGCGACACGCGTCGTCGGCCGCCCGTCCGCTGCGGGGTCCGCGTCGGGTACGCGACCCGTGGCAGGCGCGGGTCCGACCGTCGGCACCGGGCTCGCTTCGGGCATCCGGACGGGGCTGCGCTGGCAGTTGAGCGCGGCGATCGCCCTGGTGGGCGCGCTGGTGGCCGTCGCGCTGAGCCTGGTCGTGCACAACGCGGCACGGGTCTCGATGCTCGACAACTCGCGCGACCTCGCCGACGAGCGCATCCAGGTCGCCCAGCGCATGTACGAGTCGGGCCGCCCGCTGAAGTCGGGCGCCTTCGGCGTGAAGATCGACGACCCCGAGATCCCGGGGGACCTGCTGGCCAAGGTCAGGGAGGGCCGCAGGGCCACGTACGTGTCCGAGGGCGAGAACGGGGTGCCCGACATCTGGGCGGCGGTCCCACTGAAGGACAAGCGCGTCCTGTCGCTCCACACCGACTTCACCGACCACAGCTCGGCGGTGATGCGGGACCTCGACCAGGCCCTGCTGATCGGCTCGATCGCGGTCGTCTTCGGCGGCTCGGCCCTCGGGGTCCTGATCGGCGGCCAGATGTCCCGCCGGCTGCGCAAGGCGGCGGCCGCCGCGCACCAGGTGGCCAAGGGCGAGTCGGACGTACGGGTGCAGGACGCGATCGGCGGTGTCGTCCGCGACGAGACCGCCGAGCTGGCGCGGGCCGTGGACGCCATGGCCGACACCCTGCGGCAGCGCATCGAGGCGGAGCGCCGGGTGACGGCGGACATCGCGCACGAGCTGCGTACGCCGGTGACCGGGCTGCTGACGGCAGCGGAGCTGCTGCCGCCGGGCCGCCCCTCCGAGCTGGTCCGCGACCGGGCCCAGGCGATGCGCACGCTCGTCGAGGACGTGCTGGAGGTCGCCCGCCTCGACGGGGCCTCCGAGCGGGCCGAGTTGCAGGACATCATGCTGGGTGAGTTCGTGGCCCGGCGGGTGGCGGCGAAGAACGCGGACGTGCGGGTGCGCATCGTGCACGAGTCGGAGGTGACGACCGACCCCCGCCGTCTCGAACGGGTCCTGCTGAACCTGCTGGCCAACGCGGCGAAGCACGGCCGACCGCCGATCGAGGTGTCCGTCGAGGGCCGCGTCATCCGGGTCCGCGACCATGGCCCCGGGTTCCCCGAGGAGCTTCTCGCGGACGGACCCCGCCGTTTCCGTACCGGGGCCTCCGACCGGGCCGGCCAGGGCCACGGGCTCGGCCTGACGATCGCCGCGGGTCAGGCGCGTGTCCTCGGCGCGCGCCTCACCTTCCGCAACGTCCGCCCGCCGGGTTCCCCGGACACGGTCCCGGCCGAGGGCGCGGTCGCGGTCCTGTGGCTCCCGGAACACGCCCCGACGAACACGGGGAGCTACCCGATGCTGCCGATGTCGAACGACGGGGCGGGGTGACCGGGGCGGGGTGACCGGGGCCGGTTGTCCGGGTGCGGGCCGGTGGGGCTTCTCGCGCAGTTCCCCGCGCCCCTAAGAGATCAGGCCCTGCGGGCCTGAAAGACCACGGCCCCTGCGGGCCTGAAGAGCACGGGGCGCAGCCCCTGCTTTTCAGGGGCGCGGGGAACTGCGCGAGAAGCCCCACGCACCCGCACCCGCCGACGAACAGAACCCCCCGAGCTCAACCGCGAACTCAGGGGGCCCACCCACACCATCAGACGGCGGCAGCCGCCTCCTTCGCCCCAGCGTCGCCGGCCACCCCGCCCTCGCCGGAGGCACCCGCAGACCCCCCGGCCCCCCGCAACGGCACCTCCTTCACGAACACCGCCGCCACCAACGCCACCACCGAGACGACCGCCCCCAGCAGGAACGCCGAGTGCGTCCCGGCGGACACCGCGTACTGGTACGCCTCCCGCGCGGCCTCCGGCAGCTTCGCCAGACTCGCCGCGTCCAGCTGCGCCGACTGCTCAGTCACCCTGGACCCCAGCGCCCCGGCCCGCTCGGCCATCACGTCCTGCACCCGGCTGTTGAACAGCGCACCCATGATCGCGACCCCGAAGGACGACCCGAGGGTCCGGGACAGCGTGGTCGTGGACGACGCCACCCCCATGTCCTTCATCTCGACGCTGTTCTGCGCGACCAGCATCGTGATCTGCATCAGGCATCCCATACCGGCACCCAGCACGGCCATGTACAGCCCGGACGTCACCCGGCTCGTCCCGGTGTCCATCTGCGCCAGCAGGAACAGCCCCACGATCATCAGGACGCTCCCGACCACGGGGAAGACCTTGTAGCGGCCGCTGTTCGTGGTCACCCGCCCGGCCACCATCGACACCGCGAGCATCGCCCCCAGCATCGGCAGCAGCAACAGCCCGGAGTTCGTCGCGGACGCGCCTTGCACCGACTGCTGGTACAGCGGCAGGAACAGCACTGCGCCGAACATCACGAACCCGGTGAAGAACCCGATCAGGGACATCAGCGTGAAGTTCCGGCTGCGGAAGATGTGCAGCGGGATCACCGGCTCGGCCGCCCGCTTCTGCACGAACACGAACCCGACCAGCGAGGTCACCCCGAGCGCGATCAGCTCCATGATGACGGCCGAGCCCCAGGCGTACTCGGTGCCGCCCCACGTGGTGACCAGCACGATCGCCGTGATGCCGACGGTCAGCAGGCCCGCGCCCAGATAGTCGATGTTCCGCGCCGACCGCCCCTCGCGCGACGGCTTCGGCAGATGCAGCACGGCGCTGACGGCGATGAGCGCCACGACGCCGAGCGGCAGGTTGATGTAGAAGGACCAGCGCCAGCCCCAGTGGTCCGTGATGGACCCGCCCACCAGCGGCCCGGCGATCATGGCGAGGGCCATCACCCCGGCCATCATGCCCTGGTACTTTCCGCGCTCCCGGGGCGGTATCAGGTCGCCGATGATCGCCATGACGCCGACCATCAGTCCGCCGGCGCCGAGTCCCTGCACCGCGCGGAACCCGATGAGTTGCCCCATGTCCTGGGCCATACCGCTCAGCGCCGACCCGATCAGGAAGATCACGATCGAGGTCATGAAGACCCGCTTGCGGCCGTAGAGGTCGCCGAGCTTGCCCCAGATGGGCGTGGAGGCGGCGGTCGCGAGCGTGTAGGCGGTGACGACCCACGAGAGGTGTTCGAGCCCGCCCAGCTCGCCCACGATCGTCGGCATCGCGGTGCCGATGATCATGTTGTCGAGCATCGCGAGCAGCATGGCGATCATGAGCGCGAGCAGCACCACCCGCACACTGCGCGACTGCGGTCCGTCCGCCTCGGCCCCACCGCTCACTTCGTTCTTCTTCTCCGCATCCATCGCGGTCCTCCACTCCCCCCGGAGCTCCCGTGCACTTACTTGCCGACCGGCTAGTTGTCTACACTTAGGGAAGCTAGGCCCCTAACTAGCCGGGCGTCAAGTAAGTTCGACGCGCTTGGCCGAGGCTTGACCGGCCCGGGCCGTCCGAGCGGCGAGGAGTACGAGGATGAGCGGCACGACACGGGACGCGACGGGCCCGACGATCCCGACACCTAAGCGGCAGCGTCGCGGCGACACCCGCCAGCGCATCCAGGACGTCGCCCTCGAACTCTTCGCCGAGCAGGGCTACGAGAAGACCTCGCTGCGAGAGATCGCCGAACGCCTCGATGTGACGAAGGCGGCGCTGTACTACCACTTCAAGACCAAGGAGGACATCCTCATCGGTCTCTTCCGGGACCTGCAGCGCCCGATCGACGAACTGATCGAATGGGCGGGCACCCAGCCGCGCACCCTCGACACCAAGCGGGAGATCCTGCGCCGCTACAGCCTGGCCCTGGCCGACGTCGCCCCCCTCTTCCGCTTCATGCAGGAGAACCAGGCGACGGTCCGCGAACTGAGCGTCGGCGAGACGTTCAAGGACCGCATGATCCGGCTGATCGACACCATCAAGGAACCGGACGCCGCCCTGACCGACCAGGTCCGCTGCACGAGCGCCCTGTTCACCATGCACGCCGGCATGTTCGTCCTCAGGGACCTCGAAGGCGACCCCGAGGAGAAGCGCAAGGCCGTCCTGGAGGTCGCGATCGACCTGGTGACCCAGGCACACGCCGGCACCCCACACTCGTGAGGGCCCTCGTATCGGGGTAATACCCCCAGAGCCCTCGGGGACCTCCCGACCGCATCGGCATGAGGAGGCCCGAGTGAAAGCCGACGACTACGCCCGGATGACCGACGAGGAGCGCGCCGCCCGCGACCGCAGAAGCCACCGCATCGCACTCGCCACCTCCGCGGCGGGCGTGATCCTGATGTTCGTTCTCATCGCCTTCTTCAACGACTACTACGCCGACACCCCGATGTGCGGCACGGGCCAGGACTACGGCCCGTGCTGACCGGCCCGGACCCTCAGGCCCGGGCGGATCAGACGCTGACGCCCTTGGTCCGCAGGAAGGCGACCGGGTCGATGGCCGAGCCGTAGTTCGCGGTCGTACGGATCTCGAAGTGCAGGTGCGGCCCGCTGGAGTTACCGGTGTTGCCGGAGAGGGCTATGCGCTGCCCGGTCTTGACGACCTGGCCGACCTTCACGTTCACCTTGGACAGGTGGGCGTACTGCGAGAACGTGCCGTTGCCGTGCTTGATGACGACGGCGTTGCCGTACGCCGGGCCGTCACCAGCGCCGTTGCCGCCGGCCTTCACGACGGTTCCGCCGTGCGCGGCGGCGACGGCCGTACCGCTCTTGACGGCGAAGTCCTGGCCGCCGTGCTTCGCGGACCACATGTTGCCGGCCTGGGCGAACCGCGCGCTCAGCTTGTACCCCTTGACGGGGCTGACCCAGGAGGCGGCCTTCTTGGCGGCGGCGGTCTGGACGGTGGCGGTGCCGGCGCTCGTGGCCTGAGCACCACCGGCGGCGGCCGCGACCCCGGCCCCCAGCACGCCCGAGACACCTACACCCACGGCCGCCACGGCGGCACGGACACGGAGCTGGGACATACGGGAACGGGGAGTGCGAACACGCTGCGACATGGAGTACCTCACGGGAGACGGAGACAGGGAACGTGCCTCGACGGACACGAATCCCACCCGGCACACATCTGCGGCCGCCGAATGGGACACCCCTTGGTACCCCGACGCCCCGAACCCCCCCAAACGTGTGACCTACGACCGAACATCGTAGGTCGCCATATACCTCCCCTCTCGTTGACATCCACCCTCAAACCGTCCCCTACCTGCACGGCAGCAATCAAATCCCCGACCACCACACCCAAATGTCCGTTTTGCCCATCACTCCTTCGCCACTATTCCACCTAGTACCGGACAAATGACCTGTGCGGCACATCACCGGTACCGACCCGAAAGACCTCAGGAATGTGACGCCGCCTACGAGGTCCACATCACTCACGGGCGATGGATTCCGGATGGATTCCGGCAGCGAAAAAGGGGCTGCCCCGGGACCGAAGTCCCGGGGCAGCCCCTTTGTTCGCTCAGGCCGAGCGCGGCGGTTACGCGTCCTTGCTCAGGTTCGGCCCCGCACCGCCGGCCGCCTGCTCGATCGGCGGGACGTCCGGCAGCGCCGACTTCTCCTCACCCCGGAAGGTGAAGGTCTGCGTCTCCCCCTCGCCCTCGGTGTCCACGACCACGATGTGGCCGGGGCGCAGCTCGCCGAAGAGGATCTTCTCGGAGAGGGTGTCCTCGATCTCGCGCTGAATGGTCCGGCGCAGCGGCCGGGCGCCCAGCACGGGGTCGTACCCCTTCTTGGACAGCAGTTCCTTGGCGGACTGGGAGAGCTCGATGCCCATGTCCCGGTCCTTCAGGCGCTCGTCGACCTTGCCGATCATCAGGTCGACGATCGCGAGGATGTCCTCCTGCGTCAGCTGCGGGAAGACGACGACGTCGTCGACACGGTTGAGGAACTCGGGCCGGAAGTGCTGCTTGAGCTCGTCCGAGACCTTGTTCTTCATGCGCTCGTAGTTGGTCTTCTTGTCGCCCGAGGCCGCGAAGCCCAGGTTGAAGCCCTTGGAGATGTCCCGGGTGCCGAGGTTGGTCGTCATGATGATGACCGTGTTCTTGAAGTCCACGACCCGGCCCTGGGAGTCGGTCAGGCGACCGTCCTCCAGGATCTGCAGCAGCGAGTTGAAGATGTCCGGGTGGGCCTTCTCGACCTCGTCGAAGAGGACGACGGAGAACGGCTTGCGGCGGACCTTCTCGGTCAGCTGGCCGCCCTCCTCGTAGCCCACGTATCCGGGCGGGGAACCGAAGAGCCGCGACACCGTGTGCTTCTCGCTGAACTCCGACATGTCGAGGGAGATCAGCGCGTCCTCGTCGCCGAAGAGGAACTCGGCGAGCGCCTTGGACAGCTCGGTCTTACCGACACCGGACGGGCCGGCGAAGATGAACGAACCACCGGGACGCTTGGGGTCCTTCAGACCGGCACGCGTACGGCGGATCGCCTTCGACAGCGCCTTGACGGCGTCGACCTGGCCGATGACCCGCTTGTGGAGCTCGTCCTCCATGCGCAGCAGACGCGAGGACTCCTCCTCGGTCAGCTTGAAGACCGGGATGCCGGTGGCGGTCGCGAGGACCTCGGCGATCAGCTCGCCGTCGACCTCGGCGACGACGTCCATGTCGCCGGCCTTCCACTCCTTCTCCCGCTTGGCCTTGGCGGCCAGGAGCTGCTTCTCCTTGTCGCGGAGGGAGGCGGCCTTCTCGAAGTCCTGCGAGTCGATCGCGGACTCCTTGTCCCGGCGGACACCGGCGATCTTCTCGTCGAACTCGCGGAGGTCCGGCGGCGCGGTCATCCGGCGGATGCGCATCCGGGAACCGGCCTCGTCGATCAGGTCGATCGCCTTGTCCGGCAGGAAGCGGTCCGAGATGTACCGGTCGGCGAGCGTCGCCGCCTGCACCAGGGCCTCGTCCGTGATCGAGACACGGTGGTGGGCCTCGTACCGGTCACGCAGACCCTTGAGGATCTCGATGGTGTGCGGGAGCGAGGGCTCGGCGACCTGGATGGGCTGGAAGCGGCGCTCCAGGGCCGCGTCCTTCTCCAGGTGCTTGCGGTACTCGTCCAGGGTGGTGGCACCGATGGTCTGCAGCTCACCGCGGGCCAGCATCGGCTTCAGGATCGAAGCGGCGTCGATGGCGCCCTCGGCGGCACCCGCACCGACCAGCGTGTGCAGCTCGTCGATGAACAGGATGATGTCGCCGCGGGTGCGGATCTCCTTGAGCACCTTCTTCAGGCGCTCCTCGAAGTCACCGCGGTAGCGGGAGCCGGCGACCAGCGCGCCGAGGTCGAGGGTGTAGAGGTGCTTGTCCTTGAGGGTCTCGGGCACCTCGCCCTTGACGATGGCCTGGGCGAGGCCCTCGACGACGGCGGTCTTGCCGACGCCGGGCTCACCGATCAGGACCGGGTTGTTCTTGGTACGGCGGGACAGCACCTGCATGACCCGCTCGATCTCCTTCTCGCGCCCGATGACCGGGTCGAGCTTGGACTCACGAGCGGCCTGGGTGAGGTTCCGGCCGAACTGGTCGAGGACCAGGGACGTCGAGGGGGTGCCCTCGGCGGGGCCGCCGGCGGTGGCGGTCTCCTTGCCCTGGTAACCGGAGAGCAGCTGGATGACCTGCTGCCGCACCCGGTTGAGATCTGCGCCCAGCTTGACCAGGACCTGGGCGGCGACGCCCTCGCCCTCACGGATCAGGCCGAGCAGGATGTGCTCCGTGCCGATGTAGTTGTGGCCCAGCTGAAGGGCCTCGCGGAGCGACAGCTCCAGGACCTTCTTGGCACGGGGGGTGAAGGGGATGTGGCCGGACGGAGCCTGCTGCCCCTGCCCGATGATCTCCTCCACCTGCTGGCGGACCGCCTCGAGCGAAATCCCGAGGCTCTCCAGGGCCTTAGCGGCGACACCCTCACCCTCGTGGATCAGGCCCAGGAGGATGTGCTCGGTGCCGATGTAGTTGTGGTTGAGCATCCGGGCTTCTTCCTGAGCCAGGACGACAACCCGCCGCGCGCGGTCGGTGAACCTCTCGAACATCGTTAATCGCTCCTCAGAGCGGTCAGGCAGTGAGGGGACGCTCCCCTCGCTGTCCTTCCGCAGCTTAGTCCCGCAAGCGGGGACCGCTCATTCCAACTGCCGACACCGTCCTTGGCCTCCTGACCCCGAACGCCGACATCTGCTCCAACCCGATGGTGCGAGACGATGTTCCCGCAGGCCAGGCAGTTACCCCCACCATCAGTACGCCGATGGCGAACGTGAGACGGCCTTTCCTGCGTGTCGCCCCCTCCCACTAGGGATGTCTTACCCGTAGGGACTGACACTCCATGCCGGATGCACCGGTTCCCTCCGCTAAGGGCGAACATCCTTGCGCCACCGCACACTGTGGAACGCCCCCTTTCCCGGCACTCCTCGCAACCGCGCCGAAACTCAGCGTAACTCTGGGCCCCTTCGCCCGGTTGCTCCTGACATGGCCATCGTCCCCCTTCCCCGCCGACCGCTCGACCCGAGCGCCTCCTCGGCCGTCGCCCCGCGCGATGTCCCGGGTGCGGACCCGTGCGACGCGGTGCGGTGGTGGTACGAGAACGATCTCGGCTGGGCGACCGTGCCCGGGACGCCCGTACACCTCATTACGGGCCTGCGCTTCGATGTACTCGACGTACCGGTGGAAGCGGGGGTCGCGGCGCTTCGGCATCTGGGGCCGATGCCCGGCCCGGGTTCCCCGGTGGCGCTGCGCGGCGGGCGGATGCTGCTGCTGGTCGCGGCGGGGAGCGCGGAGGAGGTGCCGGGATTGTTGCGGTGGCTGGACTGGGGCGGCCTCGACCTGGACCTCACTGCCGTCGGAACGGGCGGTCGCATGGTGGCGCCGGAGCCCCCGGGCGGAACCGGTGGGCGTGGGGGCGTGCGCGGGGAGGCCGGTTCACAGGGGGCCGCCGAGTGGGTGCGGCCCCCCGAGCCGGGGTGCGAGGTCGAACCCTCGCTGCCGAGCATGTCGGCGTTGGGGGGCGATGGGGGCGCCCCCGACCTCGTGCGAGTGGTGGACACGGTGGCGACGCACTGCCACCGCGTCCGGCTGCGGCGCGCGAGCACCGGGCCGACGGAATCTCAGCCGTTGGCCTTCTCGTAGGCCTCGCGGATGGAGGCGGGGACGCGACCGCGGTCGTTGACCTCGTAACCGTTCTCCTTCGCCCAGGCGCGGATGGCCGCGGTGTCCTGGCTGCCGCCGGAAGCGGCACGGGCCTTGCCACGCCCACCCGCAGCGCGGCCACCGGTACGTCGGCCACCCTTGACGTAGGGGTCGAGAAGGCCGCGAAGCTTGTCCGCGTTGGCGGTCGTGAGGTCGATCTCGTACGTCTTGCCGTCCAGCGCGAACGTCACGGTCTCGTCCGCCTCGCCGCCGTCGAGGTCGTCGACAAGAAGGACCTGAACCTTCTGTGCCACCGGATTTCCTTTCATCGAAAACTTCAGGGCCGAGGGCTGCGGCGAGCGCCGCTCTTTCACGTCCCCTGTTATATGCAGTACTGCAGTACGTCGGAAAGCAAACCGCTTTTCCAGGAAAAACACAAACCCCTGGGAGAGACCGAGGAGAGGCCGGGGAGAGAGTCCGGAGAGGACGAGGAGCCCGGGGAAGACCGGAAACATGCGCGTTTCGGACATAGGCCCCGTGGGCAAGGCGACCCTCGGTGGAACGTTCCTCACCGGAATTGGTCTCCGCCGACGATCACAGATGCAGAAGCATCCGGCTGTTGCCCAAGGTGTTCGGTTTCACTCGTTCGAGACCCAGGAACTCCGCGACGCCCTCGTCATAGGAACGCAGCAGCTCCGCGTAGACATCGGTGTCGACGGGAGTCTCACCGATCTCCACGAAGCCGTGCTTGGCGAAGAACTCGACTTCGAAGGTCAGACAGAAAACGCGTCGAACACCCAGCCAGCGAGCGGTGTGCAGCAACTTCTCGAGCAACTGGTGACCGACGCCGAGCCCCTTGGCGTCCGGGTTCACCGCGAGAGTGCGGACTTCCGCGAGGTCTTCCCACATGACGTGCAGCGCGCCGCAGCCGACGACCTGGGCGTTGTCGTCCCGTTCCGCGACCCAGAACTCCTGGATGTCCTCGTAAAGCGTGACCGTCGCTTTGTCGAGCAGGATGCGCCGCTGGACGTAGGAGTCGAGCAGGTCGCGCACGTGCGGGACATCGCTGGTCCGAGCCCGCCTGACGGTGATGGCTTTTGCGGTGGCTTCGGGACTCGTTGCTGGCATGAGCGGACGCTATCGCCCGGGGAGATCCGGTGATTCGCCGGGGGTCCCCTGTGTTTCGCCGGACGATTCGACGGATTCGCCCTCCGTTTCAACAGGGGTTTCGAGGACGGGGGCGGCGGGCGCGGCGGGTTCGGGTTTGCGGGGGCCCGGGCCCTGCACGATGCGTACGGCGTCGGTGAGCGCCTGTCGCTGTTCCTCGCTCATCATCCCGAAGAAGGCGACGAGGGCGGCGGCGGGGTTGTCGCTCTGCGACCAGGCTTCGTTCATGAGTGCGGCCGCGTAGGCGGCGCGAGTGGAGACGGCCTCATATCGATAGGCCCGGCCCTCCGCCTCCCGGCGCACCCAGCCCTTCTGATGGAGATTGTCCAGAACGGTCATCACGGTGGTGTACGCGATGGACCGTTCCTGCTGAAGGTCTTCCAGGACTTCCCGAACTGTCACCGGGCGGTTCCACTTCCACACCCGCGTCATGACCGCGTCTTCGAGTTCTCCCAATGGGCGAGGCACAGTTCCGCACACTATCCGGAGCGGGGGAACAAAAAGGGCGTACGACTCGAAGAACGCACGAGTCGTACGCCGATGGGGCGGGGCGGTACGCGTCAGGCGCCGGTGGCCCGGGAGTCGCCGTCGGCCTGGCGGGTGTTCTCCGCACGGGCGAGGGCCGCGTCGACCACCGCGTCCTCCTTGGCCTTGTTGGGGCCGCCCTGGCTCTTCACGATCACCCTGATGACGCTGATGAACAGCACGGCCATCACGAAGGGGGGCAGCAGCGCGGAGACGTAGTCCATGCGTCCAGGGTAGCCAGGGCTAGACGGCGGCCAGCTGCTGGGGCGGGTTGGCGGGCGGGGCGGCCGGCTTCCGCTTGGGCGGGAAGACCTCGCCGGGGGTGGGGATGGGGCGCCGGGCCGGGCGCGGGCCGTCGGGACGGGGCACCGGACCGGGCTTGTCGGCGGGCTCGGCCGGCTCGGCAGGGCGGGACGGCCGGGCGGGCTTCGGCCGGGCGGGCTCTCCGGCGGCACGCGTGTGGCTGTCCCGCGCCGCCAGCCCGCCCGGGAGCGCGGTGAGCCGGAGCCGTGAGCGGCCGGAGGCGGAGCGCGAGGCGGGGACGACGACGGCCGAGGCTGCCGCGCGCCCCTCGAAACGGGCGCGCACGTCCTGGGCGACGAGCGGGCGGCAACGCTCCTGGAGTGCCGCGGCGGCGGGGTTGCCGCGCAGGGCGCGCAGCGCGGCGAGGTCGTCCGGGTGGGGTCGGTATCCGGCGTCCAGGGCCTGCGTCAGGAGTGCCGCGTAGCCCGTGACGGCGCCGGGGAGCGCGGCGCGGTACCGGGCGAGGTCGGCCAGCAGGAAGGCCCTCAGGCGGGCGTCCTCGCGGGCCGCCTCGTCGATGGACTCGGCGAGCCGGAGGCAGTCCTGCACCTCCTCCGCCGAGACGGGACTGGGGTTGAGGGCGAGGGCGAGGGCACGGCGGAGCACACGCAGCTCCTCAGCGCCGAACGCCATGCCGCCGCAGGTTCCGTGGGGCGTGGGCATGCGGCGACGATACGCGCTAATCAGACAAAACAGATGTGATGAGGGGGCGTGGCGCCGACAGTTCCACCCGGGTGGGGGGCGCGAGGGGTGTGTTTGTGGGGTGCGGGTGGGTAGAGGCTGGTCGCGCAGTTCCCCGCGCCCCTGAAAGGGGCCTACGGCCCTTTCGGGGTGAAAAGCACGGGGCGCAGCCCCTGCTTTTCAGGGGCACGGGGAACTGCGCGAGAAGCCCCACGCACCCGCACCCGACAAACACACCCCCCTCAGGCGCTCACAGTCGCGACACGTTCCGCTCGTACACCAGCCGGAGCCCGATCAGCGTCAGCCACGGCTCGTGTTCGTCGATCACCGAGGACTCGCCCAGCACCATCGGTGCCAGCCCGCCCGTCGCGATGACCGTCACGTCCGCGGGGTCGTCGGCGAGTTCGCGGACCATGCGGCTGACGACACCGTCGACCTGCCCGGCGAACCCGTACACGATCCCGGACTGCATCGCCTCGACCGTGTTCTTGCCGATGACGCTGCGCGGCCGGGCGACCTCGATCTTGCGGAGCTGGGCGCCCTTGACGCCGAGCGCCTCGACGGAGATCTCGATACCGGGTGCGATGACACCGCCGACGTACTCGCCGCGCGCGCTGACCGCGTCGAACGTCGTCGCCGTACCGAAGTCCACGACGACGGCCGGCCCGCCGTACAGCTCGACGGCGGCGACGGCGTTGATGATGCGGTCGGCGCCGACCTCCTTCGGGTTGTCCGTGAGGATCGGGACGCCCGTCTTCACGCCCGGCTCGACGAGGACGGCGGGGACGTCGCCGTAGTAGCGGCGGGTCACCTCGCGCAGCTCGTGCAGCACCGACGGGACGGTGGCGCAGATCGCGATGCCGTCGATGCCGTCGCCGAGTTCCTCGCCGAGCAGCGGGTGCATGCCCATGAGGCCCTGGAGGAGGACGGCCAGTTCGTCGGCGGTGCGCCGCGAGTCCGTGGAGATGCGCCAGTGTTCGACGATGTCCTCGCCGTCGAACAGTCCGAGGACGGTGTGGGTGTTGCCCACGTCGATCGTCAGCAGCATGACCGGCCCCCGTCCCTACTCGGCCGCGCGCAGGTCGAGGCCGATGTCCAGGATCGGGGACGAGTGGGTCAGGGCCCCGACGGCCAGGTAGTCGACGCCGGTGTCCGCGTACGCCTTCGCGTTGGCGAGGGTCAGCCGGCCCGAGGCCTCCAGGAGGGCGCGGCCGTCGACGATCGAGACGGCCTCCTCGCACTCCAGCGGCGTGAAGTTGTCCAGGAGGATCAGATCGGCGCCCGCGTCGACGACCTCGCGCAGCTGGTGCAGGGTGTCCACCTCGACCTCGATGGGCACCTCGGGGAACATCTCCCGCACGGCCTTGAAGGCCTGGGCGACACCGCCCGCGGCGACCACGTGGTTGTCCTTGACCAGGGCCGCGTCCGACAGGGACATGCGGTGGTTGATCCCGCCGCCGCAGCGGACCGCGAACTTCTCCAGGGAACGCAGCCCCGGCGTCGTCTTCCGGGTGTCGCGCACCTTGGCCCCGGTGCCCTCCAGGGTGTCCGCCCACGCGCGCGTGGCGGTCGCGATGCCGGAGAGGCGGCACAGCAGGTTCAGGGCGCTGCGCTCGGCGGTGAGCAGGTCACGGGTGGCGCCGGTGACGCTGAGGAGCTTCTGGCCGGCTTCGACGCGGTCGCCGTCGTCGACGTGCCGCTCGACCTCGAACTCGTCGGAGCAGGCCACCGAGAGGACCGCCTCGGCGACTCTCAGGCCCGCCACGACGCCGCCCTCGCGGGCGGTGAAGTCGGCGGTGGCGCGCGCGTCCTCGGGGATCGTGGCGACCGTGGTCACGTCCACGCCGTGGTCGAGATCCTCCTGGATGGCGACGTTGGCGATGTCCTCGACCTCCACGGGGTCGAGTCCGGCGTCGGCCAGGAGCTGGGCGAGCGCGGGATCGAGCCCGCACTCCAGGTATTCCTCACTGAGGCCGTCGTCCGCGCCGCAGGCGCAGCCGTCGCCGCAGCCGCCGCTCTGGGCGAGGGGAAGGTCGGGAGTGCTCACGTCTGTCACTGCTCCTGCTGGTGCTGCCGGGTCGGGGGGAAGTCTGCGGTATCCGTGGTGTGTACGGCGAGCGTCCGGTCCGGATTCAGCCGTACGACGATGTGGCGGCGCCAGGCGGTGTCGTCGCGCTCGGCGCGGTCCTCGCGCCAGTGGCAGCCGCGGGTCTCCTCGCGCAGCCGGGCGGCGGCGACCAGGACGCGGGCCACGCACAGGAGGTTGGTCGTCTCCCAGGTGTCCACGCCCGGCTCGGCCGTCTTGCCGTTCTCGGCGAGGGCGTCGCGGGCCTCGGCGTGCAGCCGGTCCAGGGCGGCCGCGGCGGTGGCCAGGGACGCCTCGGAGCGCAGCACGCCGGCGCCCTCGGTCATGGTCCGCTGGATCGCGAACCGTATCTCCGGGGCGAGCAGCGGGTGCGCGGGCTGCTCCGCGTGCGGGACGGGCTGGGGCACGCGCGCGTGGAGGCCGTGGTCGGCGTGGGAGGCGGCGATGTCGGCGACGATCCGCTCGGCGTAGACCAGGCCCTCCAGGAGGGAGTTCGAGGCGAGCCGGTTGGCGCCGTGGACACCGGTGCAGGCGACCTCGCCGCAGGCGTACAGGCCGGGGACGGTGGTGCGGCCGCGGGAGTCGGTGCGGACACCGCCGGAGGCGTAGTGGGCGGCCGGGGCGACCGGAATGGGTTCGGTGATCGGGTCGAGGCCGTGGGCGCGGCAGGCCGCGAGGATCGTCGGGAAGCGGTGCTCCCACATGTGCGCGCCGAAGTGCCGGGCGTCCAGGTACATGTGCTCGGCGCCCTGCTCCTGCATGCGGCGCATGATGCCCTTGGCGACGATGTCGCGGGGCGCCAGCTCGGCCAGTTCGTGCTGTCCGACCATGAAGCGGACGCCGTCGGCGTCGACCAGGTGGGCGCCCTCGCCGCGGACGGCCTCGGAGACCAGGGGCTGCTGGCCCTCCGCGTCCGCGCCGAGGAACAGCACGGTCGGGTGGAACTGGACGAATTCGAGGTCGGAGACCTCCGCGCCCGCGCGCAGGGCGAGGGCCACGCCGTCGCCGGTCGACACCGAGGGGTTGGTGGTGGCGGAGAAGACCTGGCCCATGCCGCCCGTCGCGAGGACGACCGCGGGGGCGTGCACGGCTCCCACGCCGTCGTGCTGGCCCTCGCCCATGACGTGCAGGGTGACCCCGGCGGTGCGGCCCGCGGCGTCGGTCAGCAGGTCCAGCACGAGCGCGTTCTCGACGGTGCGCAGACCACGCGCGCGTACGGCCTCGACGAGGGCCCGGGAGATCTCGGCGCCGGTGGCGTCGCCGCCCGCGTGGGCGATGCGGCGGCGGTGATGGCCGCCCTCGCGGGTCAGCTCCAGGCCGCCCTCCTCCGACTCGTCGAAGTGGGCGCCGGTCGCGATCAGCCGGCGTACGGCGTCGGGGCCCTCGGTGACGAGGATGCGTACGGCCTCCTCGTCGCACAGGCCCGCGCCGGCCACCAGGGTGTCGTCCAGGTGCTGTTCGGGGGTGTCGCCCTCGCCGAGGGCCGCGGCGATGCCGCCCTGGGCCCAGCGGGTGGAGCCGTCGTCTAGGCGGGCCTTGGTGACGACGACCGTGGTCAGGCCGGCGGCCTCGCAGCGCAGCGCGGCGGTGAGGCCGGCCACGCCCGAGCCGACGACCACGACGTCGGCGTCGATGGACCAGCCGGGTGCGGGTGCGTGCAGTCGTATGCCTGTGGTGGTCACGAGGCGGCTCCGAAGGTCAGGGGGAGGTTGTCGATCAGCCGGGTCGTCCCCACCCGGGCCGCGACGGCGAGGACGGCTTCGCCGGTGAAGTCGTCGGGGATGTCGGTGAAGTCCGACGGGTCGACCAGGGCCAGGTAGTCCAGGACGATCGGCGGCTTCATGCGCAGGGCCTCGTCGAGGACCAGACGGGCGGCGGCGCGGACGGCGGCCGGGCCGCCGGGAGCGGACTTGGCCATGGCGTGCGCGTCGGCGGCGGCGCGGGACTCGCCGATCGCGCTGAGGGCCTCGGCACGCGCGCGCGTGGCGGGCACCTCACGGGCGCGGGCGCGCAGCGCCTCCTGCGCGGCGTGTCGGTCGCGGCCCGCGAACAGGGCCTGGGAGAGCGCCAGGGCAGTGCGGCGCTCCTCGGTGGACAGGTACCGGTTGCGGCTGGACAGGGCCAGCCCGTCGGCCTCGCGGACCGTCGGGACGCCCACGATCTCCATGCCGAAGTTCAGGTCGCGGACCATGCGGCGGATCAGGGCGAGCTGCTGGGCGTCCTTCTGGCCGTAGAGCGCCACGTCGGGGCGGGTGAGGTGGAGCAGCTTGGCGACGACGGTGAGCATGCCGTCGAAGTGCCCGGGGCGGGAGGCGCCCTCCAGGCGCTCGCCCATGGGTCCGGCGGTGATCCGGACCTGGGGTTCGCCGCCCGGGTAGACCTCCTCCACGGACGGGGCGAACACCACGTCCGCGCCCGCCTGTTCGGCGAGTTTGACGTCGGCGTCGAGGGTGCGCGGGTAGCGGTCGAGGTCCTCGCCGGCGCCGAACTGGAGGGGGTTGACGAACACGGTCACGACGACCTCGCCCGTGTCGCCCGCGATCTCGCGCGCGCTGCGGATCAGCGTCGCGTGGCCCTCGTGCAGGGCGCCCATGGTCATCACGACGGCCCGGCGTCCCGTACGCGCGCGTGCGTGCAGTTCGTCGGCGGTGCGCAGCACGGTGATGGTCATCGGGCGTCCCCGTCGGTGCCGTCGGATCCGTCCGCTCCGGTGGTCCCGCTCGTCCCGCCGGCGAGTACCCCGAGGAGGTCCTCGGCGAGCTCCGGCTTGAGCAGGCCGTGGGCGAGGGCCCGGTCGGCGGTCGCGCGGGCCATCGCCAGGTATCCGGCGACGGTGGCGGGGGCGTGCGCGCGCAGCTCGGCGACGTGTGCGGCGACCGTGCCGGCGTCCCCGCGCGCGACGGGGCCGGTCAGGGCCGCGTCACCGGACCTGAGGGCGTTGTCCAGGGCGGCGCCGAGCAGGGGGCCGAGCATGCGGTCGGGGGCGGTGACCCCGGCCGTGCGCAGCAGCTCCATGGACTGGGCGACCAGGGTCACCAGGTGGTTGGCGCCGAGGGCGAGGGCCGCGTGGTAGAGCGGGCGGTTCTCCTCGGCGATCCACTCGGGCTCGCCGCCCATCTCGATCACCAGCGCCTCGGCGGCGAGCCGCAGCTCGTCCGGGGCGGTGACCCCGAAGGAGCAGCCGGCGAGCCGCTGCACGTCCACCGCGGTCCCCGTGAACGTCATCGCGGGGTGCAGCGCCAACGGCAGCGCCCCGGCCCGCAGCGCGGGGTCCAGGACCTTCGCGCCGTACCGCCCGGAGGTGTGCACGAGGAGCTGCCCCGGCCGTACGGAGCCGGTCTCCGCGAGGCCCTCGACCAGCCCCGGGAGGGCGTCGTCGGGGACGGTCAGCAGGACCAGGTCCGCGTGGTGCAGCACCTCGGCGGGGGACATCAGCGGGACGTCGGGCAGCAGTTCGGCGGCGCGCCGCCGGGAGGCGTCGGAGACGCCGGAGACGGCCACCGGCCGGTGACCCGCGAGCCGCAGCGACGCCGCCAGCGCGGGACCGACCCGGCCGGCGCCGACCACACCGACGGCGAGCCGCGCGGGGCGGTCCTTCGGCTCTGGCTGCTGGAATGTACTCACTCGGTGGTGGCCTTCCCGTTCCAGTCCGCTCTGGGTACCGGACGATTTCTCGTCATGTTAACGCGATTGGTTCGAGGGGCGTTCGGTTGTCCACAGGCTGTGGGCGGCCGCGGGCCGTTTCCGCAGGTCGCGTCGGAAGACTTCGACATGTGGCCGGTTCGGCTCGTAAACCGGGTGCCGGGCCGGACGGCCCGAGGGGATGATCCCAGGATGAGTGATGCTGCGATGAAGCGGTACGAGCGGCGGCAGGTCGCGCACCGGGCGGCCGGGCGCGTGCTGGCCCGGACGAGTGCGCTGGCCACGGTCCGGGAACGCCTGGCGCTGCTGGAGGCGGCCGGTGACGTGTACGACCTGGACCGGACCGCCGACATGTACGGCAACGGGGTCGTCGAGACCCTGGAGGAGCGGACCGCCGCACTGCTCGGCATGGAGGCCGCCGCGTTCTTCCCGACCGGCACGATGGCCCAGCAGGTGGCACTGCGCTGCTGGGCCGCCCGCACCGGGAACCCCGCCGTCGCCCTGCACGCCCTCTCGCACCCCGAGATGTACGAGCGGCACGCGTTCAGCCAGGTCAGCGGGCTGCGCCCGGTCCGGCTGACGAGCGAGCCGAGGCAGCCGACCGCCGAGGAGGTACGCGATCTCGACGAGCCCTTCGGGGCGCTGATGCTCGAACTGCCCCTCAGGGAGGCCGGTTGTCTGCTCCCCTCCTGGGAGGAGCTGGAGGAGGTCACCGAAGCGGCACGCGCGCGGGAGGCGGTGGTCCACTTCGACGGGGCCCGGCTGTGGGAGTCCACCACCCACTTCGGCCGCCCCGTCGACGAGATCGCGGCCCTCGCCGACAGCGTCTACGTGTCGTACTACAAGTCGCTGGGCGCCTACGGCGGCGCCGCGATCGCCGGCCCGAGGACGCTGGTCGACGAGGCGAAGGCCTGGCGGCACCGGTACGGCGGGCAGCTCTTCCAGCAGTTCCCCACCGCCCTGTCAGCCCTCGTCGGCCTGGAGCGCGAACTGCCCCGGCTGCCGGAGTACGTCCGCCACGCGCGCGTGGTCGCGGCCGCGCTGCGCGAGGGGTTCGCGGCGGCGGGGGTGCCGTGGGCCCGGGTGCACCCCGAGGAGCCCCACACCCACGAGTTCCAGGTCTGGCTGCCGTACGAGGTCGACGTCGTCGCGGAGGCCTCGGTGCGCCAGGGCGAGCAGACGGACGCGCTGCTCTTCGCCCGCCCGTGGGACCCGGGCGGGCCCGGACTGGCCGTCACGGAGATCGAGGTACGGGCCGCCGCGCTGGAGTGGACGGCCGACGACGTCCGGGCGGCCGTGGCGGACTTCGTGGGCCTCGCGGAGAAGGTGGCCCGCGAGTAGGCCTGGCGGACGCGGGCGTTGGGGGGGGACAGAGGCGGTGGAGAGGGAGGTGTCAGTGGTCGGGGGCACCATGGGGCCATGAGTGTGCGCATCGACATCACCGGGCTGCGGCGGGAGAAGGTGGCCGTCGTGCCCTCCCCGCTGGCCGAGCTCGGCATGGCGCTGCACGTGCTGTCCGAGCCCGGACACCACCCGGGGCTCCAGGGCTGGGTGACGGGGGTGACCGCCCGGCTCGACCCGCATCTCGCCGACCGGATGTCCGAGGCTGACTTTCTGTGGCGCACGTCGTTCTCCGACCTGTTCCTCCCCTTCGCTGGGATCCCCGGCCGGGACACCCTCCCGGGTACGACACTCGCCGACGACCTCGATCTGCTGGACAAACTGACGGACGACCAGTTCGTCGACGCCGGGCTGGAGTTCGTCTGCTCCCCCGGGTACGCCTACGACTCGCCGCGGCCCGGTCCGCCGGCCGACGCGGAGATGCGGTGCCGTGCCCTGGAGCTGGCCGCCGCGCGCGGGCCTCGGCAACTGCGATTCGCCGGGCGGCTGCTGGCGGACCCGCCCGGGGTGCGGGCCTGGCTGCGGCAGTTCCTGGAGGACTGCGACGCGGCCTTCTTCGCCGAGACCTGGTCCCGGCTGTGCCACCCGCTCGCGGCGGACGCCCGACAAGACCGACTTGCTGCGGCACAAGGGGCTGGCCGAGGCGCTGGGGGCCGTCTCGCCGTCACTGACCCTGGACGGCCCGGACGGCCGGAACAGCGCGGACGGTCCGGGCGGCCGGGGCGGGACGGGGCGGCGCGGCGGAACAGGACGGCGCGGCGAAACGTCGTGGACAAACTGGTCGAGGGCCGTACGCACACCGGTGACGGCGGCCTGCTGCTCGTGCCGACCAGCCTGGGGCGGCCCCATCTCACCGTCCTGCACCGGTTCGGCTGGCAGCCGGTGATCCAGTACCCGGTGAGCGCGGCCGAGCCCGCCGCCCCGCCCCCCGTGGAGCAGCTCGCCCTGCGCATGACCGCGCTGGCCCACCCCGTCCGGATGCGCCTCTGCCGCAATCTGGCCCGTAGCGCGAACACCACGGGAGAGCTGGCCCAGATGCTGGGCATGACCCCGCCGGAGATATCCCGGGCACCTGGCCGTCCTCAAGAAGGCGGGGCTCCTCACGACGCGCCGCCGGGGCCGTTACGTGCTCCACCAGCTCGACGTGACGGTGGTGGCCCGGCTGGGCAGCGACTTCCTGGAGGGGCTGCCCAGATAGCCGGACGCACGGCGGCACGGACGAACCGGAGGGCCGTGGGCCGGCCGTCTCAGCCGTGTCCGCCCGCGCGCACCAAACCCGTCTCGTATGCCAGGACGACCACCTGGACGCGGTCGCGCAGGCCCAGCTTGGTCAGAATGCGGCCCACGTGGGTCTTGACCGTGGCCTCGGAGAGGACGAGGCGGGCGGCGATCTCGCCGTTGGAGAGGCCCTGCGCGACCAGGATCATGACCTCGCGCTCACGTTCGGTGAGCCGTTCCAGTTCCTTGTGCTTGGGCTCCGAGCCGGTGCCCGGGAGCATCGGGGCGAACCGGTCGAGCAGCCGCCGGGTCGTGGAGGGCGCGACGACGGCGTCGCCGCTGTGCACGGCACGGATCGCGGCCAGCAGCTCACCGGGCGGCACGTCCTTGAGCATGAAGCCGGAGGCGCCCGCCTTCAGCCCGGAGAAGGCGTACTCGTCGAGGTCGAAGGTGGTGAGGATGAGCACCTTCGGCGGCTCGGGCTCCGCGCAGATACGGCGGGTGGCCTCGACGCCGTCCAGCTTCGGCATACGGACGTCCATGAGGACCACGTCCACCTCGGTCGACCGCACGACCTGAAGGGCCTCGACGCCGTCGCCCGCCTCCGCCACGACCTCCATGTCCGGCTGGGCCGCCAGCACCATCCGGAACCCGGTGCGCAGCAGCACCTGGTCGTCGACGAGCATCACGCGGATCGCCATCGGGTCCTCTTCCGTCTACAGATGTCGGGTCTACGGGTGTCGGGTCTACGGGTGTCGGGCTACAGGTGTCAGCGGTCGGCACGGCCGGGTCAGTGCGCGGGCTTCAGGGGCAGCAGGGCGCTGATCCGGAAGCCGCCGCCGGGGCGGGGGCCCGCGTCCAGCGTGCCGCCGACCATACCGACGCGCTCACGCATCCCGATGAGGCCGTGCCCCTGGCCGTCGGCGCCGCCCTCCTCGTACAGCTCGTGGGGCGCGCCCTTGCCGTCGTCCTCGACGAGCAGGCCGAGGCCGTCGTCGAAGTAGACCAGCCGGACACTCGCCCCGGCGTTCGGGCCGCCGTGCTTGCGGGTGTTGGTGAGGGCCTCCTGGACGATGCGGTACGCCGTCAGCTCCACCCCGCTGGGCAGCGGTCGCGGAGTGCCCTCGATCTTGAAGTCGACGGGCAGCCCGGCCACCCGGCACTGCTCGACCAGGTCGTCGATCTGCTCGACGTCGGGCTGCGGGACGTACTCGCCGACCTCCTTGTGCTCACCGGTGCGCAGCACGCCCAGCAGGCGGCGCATCTCGGCGAGGGCCTGGCGGCCGGTGGAGGAGATCGTCTCCAGGGCCTTCTTCGCCTGGTCGGGGGCGGCGTCCAGGACGTACGCGGCGCCGTCGGCCTGGACGACCATCACGGACACGTTGTGGGCGACCACGTCGTGCAGTTCACGGGCGATCCGGGCGCGCTCGGCGGCGACCGCGACCTTGGCCTGTGCCTCGCGCTCCTTCTCCAGCCGGGCGGCGCGCTCCTCCAGCTGCGCGAAGTAGGCGCGGCGGGTGCGCAGCGAGTCGCCGAGCACCCAGGCCAGGGCGAAGGGCACGGTCAGGAACAGTGCGAGCACCGCGTTGCCCATCGTGCTCGTGTCGTCGTCGGTCCAGCGCAGCTGTCCCAGGGACGCCGCGCACAGGCCGCCGCCCAGGGCGAACCAGGAGGCCCAGCGGGCGCCGTTCGCCGCGACCGTGTAGATGACCACGAGCATCGCGAAGTCGGCCGGGATTCTCGGCACGTCGAGGATCAGCTGCGCGATGCCCGCCGCGGCGGCCAGCATCAGCATCTTCTCGGGCATACGGCGCCGCAGGGCGATCGACAGACAGAGCACGAGCGTGATCACCACGAACGCGGTCTCGTTCATGTCACGCGCGTAGTCCGGGTCGATCGCTCCGCCGGCCAGGGTCACCCCGAGCAGGACGACGGCCCAGAAGCTGTCGACCCATGTCGGGTGTCGGCGGAGGAAGTCATAGAGGCGCTGCACGTAACCCAGCGTAGGGAAGCGGGCGGTGTGCCGGGGTCAACCGGAGGGCCGATCCGTGACGGGGGCATGTACTCCCCAAGGTGGAGGCGTTGTTGTCCGTTCCGCTTAGCCTGGCGCTGTGACGGATCGCCTACGAACTCCCGCCCCCGACGAGGCGCGGCCTTGGCGAGCGGCGGCCGGGAAGGCGCTGTACGGGCCGGAGGGCTTCTACCGGCGGTCGGAGGGGCCGGCCGGTCATTTCCGGACCTCCGTGCACGCCTCCCCGCTGTTCGCCGCCGCGGTGGCCCGGCTGCTGTGTCGCGTGGACGAGGGGGCGGGGCGGCCCGGCGAGCTGGCCTTCGTGGACATGGGGGCCGGGCGCGGGGAGCTGGTGGCCGGGGTGCTGGAGGCCCTGCCCGCCGATGTGGCGGGACGCACGCGCGCGTACGCCGTCGAAGTGGCCGACCGACCGCCCGGGCTGGATCAGCGCATCGAGTGGGTCGCCGAACCGCCGGGGGGTGTCACGGGGCTGCTGTTCGCCAACGAATGGCTGGACAACGTGCCCCTGGACGTCGTCGAGGTGGACGCGGCGGGCGTGCCGCGGCTGGTGCTCGTACGGGAGGACGGCGGCGAGGTGCTCGGGGAGCCCGTCGGCGGGGCCGAGGCCGAGTGGCTGGGCCGGTGGTGGCCGCTCGCCCCGGAGCAGGGGCTGCGGGCCGAGGTCGGGCTGCCCCGGGACCGGGCGTGGGCCGCCGCCGTGGCGGGCGTCGAGCGGGGGCTGGCCGTCGCCGTCGACTACGCGCACCTCGCCGGCTCCCGGCCGCCCTTCGGGACGCTCACCGGGTTCCGGGAGGGGCGGGAGACCGCGCCGGTCCCGGACGGGTCGTGCGACATCACCGCGCACGTGGCGTTGGACGCGTGCGCGCTGCCGGGGGCCCGGCTGCTCACCCAGCGGGAGGCCCTGCGCGCCCTGGGGGTCGTCGGCGGGCGCCCGCCGCTGTCCCTGGCGACCACCGACCCGACGGCGTACGTACGTGCCCTGGCGGGCGCGGGCGAGGCCGCGGAGCTGACCGCGCCGGGCGGCCTGGGCGACTTCGGATGGCTCCTGCAGCCGGTCGGGACCCCGGACCCGCTCGCGTAGGGCCGGGAGGGTCGTGCCGGGCTCTCGGCCCCTCTCGCGCAGGGCGGGGAGTACCAAGCAGGGAGCGCGGGCCGGGGTGCGGCTACTTGTCGATGTCCCCCACCACGAAGAAGAGCGAGCCCAGGATGGCCACCATGTCGGCCACCAGCGTTCCCGGCAGCAGCTCCGTGAGGGCCTGGATGTTGTTGTACGAGGCGGAGCGGAGCTTGAGGCGGTAGGGGGTCTTCTCGCCCTTGCTGACGAGGTAGTAGCCGTTGATGCCGAGGGGGTTCTCGGTCCAGGCGTAGGTGTGTCCCTCGGGGGCCTTGAGGACCTTCGGCAGCCGCTGGTTGACGGGACCGGGCGGGAGTTCGGCGAGACGGTCCAGGCAGGCGTCGGCGAGGGCGAGGGCGTTGTGCGTCTGCTCCAGCAGGCACTCGAAGCGGGCGAGACAGTCGCCCTCGTCACGGGTGACGACCTTCAGGACGTCCTGGAGATCGCCGTACGCCAGATACGGCTCGTCGCGCCGCAGGTCGAAGTCGACACCGGAGGCGCGGGCGATGGGGCCGCTGACTCCGTACGCGTGCACGGTCTCCGGGGCGAGGACGCCCACGTCCCGGGTGCGGCCCCGGAAGATCTCGTTGCCGAGCACCAGGTCGTCGAAGACGTCCATGCGGGAGCGGACATCGGCGACGGCGGCACGCGCGCGTGCGGTCCACCCCGCCGGCAGGTCCTCCTTCAGACCGCCGACCCGGTTGAACATGTAGTGCATGCGCCCGCCGGAGATCTCCTCCATGACGGTCTGGAGCTCCTCGCGCTCCCGGAAGGCGTAGAAGACCGGGGTGATGCCGCCGAGCTCCAGCGGGTAGGAGCCGAGGAACATCAGGTGGTTCAGGACGCGGTTCAGCTCGGCGAGGAGCGTGCGCATCCAGACCGCGCGCTCCGGGACCTCCATACCGAGCATGCGTTCGACGCCGAGGACGACGCCGAGTTCGTTGGAGAAGGCGGAGAGCCAGTCGTGACGGTTGGCCAGCATGATGATCTGCCGGTAGTCGCGCGCCTCGAAGAGCTTCTCCGCGCCCCGGTGCATATAGCCGATCACCGGCTCGGCGTGCCGGATGCGCTCACCGTCGAGGACCAGCCGCAGCCGCAGCACACCGTGCGTGGACGGATGCTGCGGGCCGATGTTCAGCACCATGTCCGTGCTCTCGGCGGCACCGCCGATACCGACCGTCGTCTCTCGGGTCTCCGTCGGGGGAGTCATGGACACAGTCTGTCGTACGTACGCTGGCGTCATGGAGACGGGGAGCGTGGGGACCTTCGAAGACGGCGCGGGGCGGACGGAGGACGAGCCGGTCTGGACCGGACTGCCGCCGGGGCTGTTGCGGATGAGGCGGTTGTTGCTGGTGGTGTGGCTGGTGCCGATCACCGTCGCGACGGCCGTCCTGCCGGGCTGGCTGGCGGGGCCGCCCTGGGCGGCGTTCGCGCTGCTGCCCTTGGCGCTGCTGCTCTGGGGCTGGCCGATGCTGGGGCGCAACTGGCGGTCGTGGCGGTACGCCGAACGGGCGGACGACCTGTTGATCAGCCGGGGTGTGCTGTGGCGCGAGGAGACTGTCGTGCCGTACGGGCGTATGCAGCTGGTCGAGGTGACCTCCGGTCCCGTCGAGCGGCACTTCAACCTGGCGAGCGTGCAGCTGCACACGGCCGCGGCCGCCACGGACGCGTGCATCCCGGGCCTCGACCCGACCGAGGCCGAACGCCTGCGCGACCACCTCACGCAGCTGGGCGAGGCCCGATCGGCGGGGCTGTGACGGTGCCGGCGCAGGAGGCGAACGGCGCGGTGGGGGACGACGCGGGGCGGGTGGACGACGCGGTGGAGGCGGAGAAGCCGGTCGTCGAACATCGGCTGCATCCCGTGACGCCGTTGCGGCGGGCCTGGGCGCCGGTGGCCGTGCTGATCGGGTGGGGGGTGCACGATCCGGACGGAGCGCAGCGGCAGCTGATGCGGCTCGACACGTCGACCCTGCTGATCGGGCTCGCGGTGTTCGTCCCGGCCGCCGCCCTCTACGGCTTCCTGACCTGGTGGTTCACCCACTTCGCGGTGACCGACAGCGAACTGCGCATCCGTACCGGCCTGTTGTTCCGCCGCACCGCCCACATCCGTCTCGAACGCATTCAGGCCATCGACGTCACCCGCCCGCTGCTGGCCCGGATCGCGGGCGTCGCCAAACTCAAACTCGACGTCGTCGGCACCGGCAAGAAGGACGAGCTGGCCTATCTCGGCGAGGCGCACGCCGGCGCGCTACGGGCCGAACTCCTGGCCCGCGCGGCCGGTTTCGCGCCGGAGACGGCGCACGAGGTGGGCGAGGCGCCCGTACGGCAGCTGCTGAAGGTCCCGGCGGGTGTGCTCGCCATGTCCCTCGTCCTGACCGGCGCGACCTGGGGGACCCTGGTGGCCGCGGTCGTCGTGCCGTCCGTGCTGTGGTTCGCCACGGGGAGCGTGTGGAGCGTCCTCGCGACCGCGCTGCCGCTGCTCGGTGCGGCCGGGGCGAGCAGTGTGGGGCGGTTCGTCGGGGAGTACGACTGGACGGTCGGCGACTCCCCGGACGGGCTCCGCATCGACCACGGGCTCCTCGACCGCACCCACGAGACGGTGCCGCCCGGTCGGGTGCAGACGGTGCGCATCGTCGAACCGCTGCTGTGGCGGCGCCGCGGGTGGGTCCGGGTCGAGCTGGACGTGGCGGGCTCGACCAACTCCGTCCTGCTGCCGGTCGCCCCGCGTGAGGTGGCCGAGTCGGTCATCGCGCGGGTGCTGCCGGGGGTGAGCGTGCCGGACGCCACGGCGCTCGTACGGCCGCCGGGGCGTGCACGGTGGTGCGTGCCGTGGTGGTGGCGGGGGTACGGGCTGGCCGTGAGCGACGCGGTGTTCGCGGCGCGGCACGGGCTGCTGCGGCGCCGGCTCGATCTCGTGCCGCACGCGAAGGTGCAGAGCGTGCGGCTGTCGCAGGGGCCCTGGCAGCGCTACAAGGGGCTCGCCGACGTCCACGTCGACACCGGCGCCAACAAGACCGTGACGGCGCGACTGCGGGACGCGGCCGAGGCGGCGGACCTGCTGCGGGCCCAGGCGGAACGGTCCCGCACGGGACGGCGGGAGGCGTTGCCGGATCGGTGGATGGTGTAGGGCGGGGCGATTCCTGCAGCTCCACCTTCGCCCACCCGTGCCGCCCCAACGGCACGACTGCCCGCAGGTAGGGCTGGGCAGGGGGCAGGGGACCGGGGGAAGAGGCCGGGCCCCGGCTGCCCGCGAGGGTGGGTAGGGACTGCCGGGCTGCCGGGCTGCCGGACAAAACAGTGCGGCCGCCCGCCGGGAGGGGCGGGCGGCCGGAGGTAGGCGCGTGATCGGTGGTCAGGACGCCGCTGTGCGGAGACCCTGTACGTCGATCTGTTCCGTTTCGTCGTGGGCCGTGAGGTCGATGACCTGGCCGATCCCCCGGGAGGCCTCGTCGGCGCGCTTGAACTGCGCCTCCGACTCGGCCTTGTGGAGCGCGAGGGCCTCCTGACCGACCACGTCGGCGAGGTCCTCGTTCTGCACGGCCTCCAAGGCCTCCGCCGACTTCTGCATACCGAAGAAGTCGAACCCTCCCTCGACGGCCGTCCGCCGCCGCGGCGCCGCCGGGACGACCGCCACGGCCGTGGGCACCGTGAAGTGACCGACCGACGGAACCACCGGCTCCACACGCCCCGAGGGCTCCACGCGGGTCAGCTCCCCCACCCCCGTCGAGCCGGCCGGTGCGGCGACCACGGGTACGGGGCCGCCGGCGGCGCGCTCATGTCCCCGGGTCGCCGCGGACTTCCCCACCGCGTCGCCCTCCTCGGCGGTGAGCACCGGAACGGGCTCCTCCTCCGCCTCGGCGGAACGTCCCTGCCGGGTGCCCCCGTCCGTGGGCCCGTCCGGATCGCCCTTGGGGGAAGGCCCCTTAGGGGAACCACCCTTCGCTCCCTCGCCGCTGACCGTCCCGTCGGCGGATTCGGCTGATGCGGCGGACTCGGCGGATTCGGTGGCCGGGCCGGGTGCGGCGGTGGCCTGAGTGGGCTCGGTCGACTGGCTGGTTTCGGCAGACGTCTCGACCGTCTCACTGTTCTGCTCGCCGACTGTGCCGTCCTCCGGTCCGTCGACCGAGTCGTCCACAGCCCCATCGAGGGACTCGTCAGCAGCCTCGCCGACGCCCTCACCAGCACGCTCATCGGTGAACTCGTCCACGTCCCCCGCCACTACGGACTCGGCGGCAGCCTCCGCCTCCGCCTCGGCGGCCCCGGCGTCCTCCTCGCCCTTCACCGAGCCCCGCTGGGTGATGATCCGGTCCAACGCCGAGTTCGCGCGCAGGAAGAGCGACGAACCGGCCGGCGAGAACACCGCGGGCGCCGACTTCTCCTCCCCCGAGCCCTCCTCCTCGGCCTCGGCCCGCCCCGCAGAAGCACCCGCACCCGCACCCGCACCCGAGTCGGCACCGGCACCCGCCCCGCCCTTCGCGCCCTTCCCGTCCTGCGCCGCCGCCCTCTCCGCCGCGGCCTTGGACGCCGTCTCCCACGAGGCCCAGGGCGCCCCCGGCGCGGGAGTCCCCTGCGGCGGCACCGTCGAGGTCCGGGACGCCGCCGTGGTTCCGCCGTCGCCGTCGCCGTCGCCCGCGTCCGCACCCGCCGCCGGCAACGCCCGTGCGTCCTCGGGGGCGGTCGTCTCGATCTCCAGCAGACGGCGGCCCTCCAGGGCGCTGGCCCGCTCGGTCTCGGCCGTGGCGTAGCGCCGCAACAGCGCGGCGTGCTCGTTACGGAGGTTGGCCAGTTCGGTGCGCTTGGCGCGGAGCTTGTGCTCCAGCTTGGTGCGCAGCTCGCGGGACTCGTCGAGGTCGGTCTCCAGTTCGGCGACCTTCTCCTCGTGACGCCACTCGTCGCTCGCCCGCGCGCGCGTGAGGTCGGCGACGCGTTTGCCGGCCTCCACGTCCCAGCGGCGCATGACCGCCGCGCCCACGGCCGCGGTCGCCGCGGCGACGGCGGCGGTGACCCGGAGCACCGCTGGCTCGGAGAACATCCATGGCCCAAGGGCGCAGACGAGCGAGACGCCTGCGATCGCCGTGGGGGGCAGCAGCCTGTGCAGAGGCGGTGAATGGCGGTGACGTCCACGTGGCATGGCCAGAAACTTACCGCGCGTAGGCGAATGATGGTGCCCCGGGACGCAAAAACTCAGCCGCCCCTCTCACCTCTCACAAACCCTCACAAGGTTCCTCACCGCCGGTGCCGCAATGCGCCCACCGGCGGCTCCTCCTCTGGATCAACCTCATTGATTCCGGATACGTCTTGGCCGCATCCGTCTCTTTCCCCGCCGGTGAATTCCGCGAATTGCGGGACCCGCCGCCGAACCGTTACCGAACTCGTCGCCGACCCGTCGCCGTGCCGTGACCGACCAGCCCTTCGACGGCGCACGACCACCCGGCGTCAGCCACCCTCCCCGGCCCACTTCACCGGTCGCTCAACCGCCCGCTGATCCACTGCAACGTCGCCGGGATCTCCCGGCGCCAGGTGTTGAAGTTGTGCCCGCCGCTGTCGAGGATGATCGACGAGATCCGCGTCGGCCGCATCTCCTTCACCTGTTCGATGAACTTCAGCGTGGCCTTGTAGTTGGCCTCCCCCTGTTTGCTGCTGGTGACCAGCAGAGAGGTGTCCGGCGCCGGACGGTGCTTCAGATACCAGAACAGGTCCGCCTCGTTCCGCAGCGTCTTGTTCCCTTGGAAGAGATCGCCCGTCGTCGGGTCGATCGGCGCCTTGTAGTACGGCGAGAGGCCCGCGCCGGCGGCGAACACCCGGGGATGGTGCATGGCGAGTTTCAGCGCACAGTAGCCACCGGTCGAGTCGCCGATGACGCCCCAACTGCCGGGCTTCTTCCCGACCCTGTAGTGACGCCCCACGGCGTCCGGCAGATCCCGGGCGAAGAACGTCTCGGTCTGCGGCCCGCCCGGCACGTCCACGCACTCGGTGTCGCGCGGCGGCGCCACGGTCGGCCGCAGCATCACCAGGATCATCGGCTGGGCCTTCCCGTCCCGGGCCAACGCGTGGGCCGTCTGCGGGAAGTGGAGCCCCTTGATCAGCGCCTCGGCGGTGCCCGGGTAGCCGGTGAGGACGACCGCGGCGGGGAAGGTGCGGGTGCGGTACCGGGGCTGGAAGTACTCCGGCGGCAGATACACGTACGCCGGGCTCGCGATCCGGCTCGTACGGCCGACGATCTCGACCTTCTGGATCTGGCCGCCGACCGCGGGACGGCCGCCCCCGGCCACGTTCACCTGCTGGGTGTCGACGACCCGCAACGGGCCCCCGGTGTCGGCCCCGTCGTGGTCGACGACCACCCCCTGCCCGGTCTCCCGGCCGAGGAGGTCGGCCCAGCTGGCATAGAACCCGAAGGCCTGGTTGGCGGCGAGGCCGACCGACACGAAGACGGCGACCTGTGTGGCCAGCAGGACGACGATCCGACCGCCGACAGCCCGCCACCCGCGCCGGGCCAGCCGCGGCCACAGCCACACCGTGCCGACGAACAGCAGTACCGCGGACAGCACCGCCAACACCAGGACCTTGTTGCTCGTCAGACCCATCGGGTTGTCCCCCGCCGACCTTTCTTTCCTTGTCTTTCCCTGCCCTTTGGTTCAGCTTTCCGATGGAGAGTGAACCTCCCCCGCCGAGCCACCGTCCTAGAGGGCGCAATGTCGCCGGATGCCGGAAAAGGCGCCGGATCCAAGCTCTCTCGCGGAACTACGGGATGCGATGTCTGTCAGGACAGATGGGGAAATGTCGGGTGGGGTTCCGATCCGGTCGGACCGACTCGCGCCGAGCGCCGACCGGCAGCCGAAGGACGCACACCCGGGCGCGGCGCCGGGCATCCTGCGCGGCGTGCTGCGCGGCGTGCTGCGCGGCGTGCCACGCGGCCCGCACCCCGAGGCCGTACCCGCCCTGGTCGCCAGGGCCTGCACACTCGTCGGGCTCGTGGACATCGCCGCGGGGGTGTTCCCCCGCTTCCGCAACAGCCGTATGCACGCCCTGGCCGAGGTGCTCCCCGGCGCGCTCGGCCCGTTCGCGGCGGCCCTCTCGCTGAGCGTCGGCGTCCTGCTGCTGCTCCTCGCGCACGGTCTGCGCCGACGCAAGCGACGGGCCTGGCGGGCGGCCGTGGTCCTGCTCCCGGCCGGGGCGATCGCCCAGTTCACCTACCGCCACTCACTCGTCGGTGTGCTCATCTCGCTCGCGCTGCTCGTCCCGCTGCTGCGCCACCGCGACGAGTTCCGCGCCCTGCCCGATCCCACCAGCCGCTGGCGGGCACTCACCAACTTCGTGCTGATGGGCGCCGGTTCGATCGTCCTCGGTCTGGTCGTCGTCAGCGTCCACCCCGGACGCATGGTCGGCGACCCGAGCCTCGCCGACCGGCTCGAACACGTCATCTACGGCCTGTTCGGCTTCGAGGGCCCGGTCGACTACGCCGGCAGCACGTCCTGGACGGTGGCCTTCTCCCTCGGCGCCCTCGGTCTGCTGACCGCCATCACCACCGTCTACCTGGCCTTCCGCCCCGAACACCCGGCGGCCCGCCTCACCGACGACGACGAGGCACGGCTGCGCGCCCTGCTCGACAGGCACGGCGGCCGCGACTCGCTCGGCCACTTCGCGCTCCGCCGGGACAAGGCGGTCGTCTTCTCCCCCAGCGGCAAGGCGGCGGTGACGTACCGCGTCGTCTCCGGGGTGATGCTCGCCAGCGGCGACCCGATCGGCGACGTCGAGGCCTGGCCCGGCGCGATCGAACGCTTCATGGACGAGGCGAAGGCCCACTCCTGGACCCCGGCCGTCATGGGCTGTTCGGAGACCGGGGCGGAGGTCTGGACCCGGGAGACCGGCCTGGACGCCCTCGAACTGGGCGACGAGGCGGTGGTGGATGTCGCGGATTTCTCCCTCGCCGGACGCGCGATGCGCAACGTGCGTCAAATGGTGAAGCGCATCGAACGGCTGGGTTACGAGACCCGGGTACGGCGTGTCCGTGACCTCGGCGAGGCGGAGCTGGACCGGATCCGCCGCGCCGCCGAGGACTGGCGCGGCACCGACACCGAGCGCGGCTTCTCCATGGCCCTCGGCCGCATCGGCGACCCGGCCGACGGGGACTGCCTCATCGCCACCGCCCACAAGGCCGACGAGGTCCCGGGCCCGTACGGCGACCTCAAGGCCGTCCTCCACTTCGTGCCCTGGGGCCCGGACGGCGCCTCCCTGGACCTGATGCGCCGCGACCGCTCCGCCGACCCCGGCATGAACGAACTCCTCATCGTCGCGGCCCTCCAGGCCGCCCCCCGCCTGGGCGTCCGGCAGGTCTCCCTGAACTTCGCGATGTTCCGCTCGGCCCTGGCCCGGGGGGAGAAGATCGGCGCGGGCCCGGTCCTGCGCGCCTGGCGCGGCCTGCTGGTCTTCCTCTCCCGCTGGTTCCAGATCGAGTCCCTCTACAAGTTCAACGCCAAGTTCCGCCCCCGCTGGGAACCGCGCTTCGTCGTCTACGCAGCCTCCCGCGACCTCCCGCGCATCGGCCTGGCCGCCATGCAGGCCGAGGGCTTCGTCGACCTCGCCCTGCCCCGCCTGCTGCGGCGCCGCGCGAAGGCTCCGGCCCCTTGCGCCCATACGATGCGCTCGGCGGAACACTCGGCGCGCAGCGCGGCGTGAACGGTGCGGCCCACGCGCGACGGGCCGCCCGCCCCCGCAGCCCCGCCGGAGCCCTGTCGCGCTACGTCGCCCGCGCCGCCCCGCCGCCCGTGTCGTCGTCCTCCGGAAGCTTGCAGACGCGCTCCAGGAAGAAGGCGGCCACTATGACGGCGATGCCCGCGAGGACGGAGAAGCCAGCGTAGATGGCCTGGTCGCGGCGGGCCGGGACCTCCAGATACTCCAGGAGGAAGACGCCGACGCCGCCGTACATCCCGGCGACGAGCGCGGCGACGAGGGCGCTGGCCTGGCCGAACACGACCGCGCGGGCGGCCATCAGGGGATCGACGCCCTTGGCCTCCGGCCGGCGCTCCCGCTGGGCCTTGAGCCGGCTGCGCAGGGACAGTGCGGTGGCCGTCAGGACGGCGGCGATCAGGGCGAGCACGATGGGGGCGGCCAGCGGGACGCTCGGCAGGGTGTCCACCGAGTTCCACAGCCGGGCCCCGGCCCAGGACAGCACCCCGGCCACCACGAACACCGCGGCCAGCGTCCTGATGCGCAGCTCTTTCACGATGCCCCTTCGACGAGCCCGATGGTCCACGGACGCCGGGCCCACGGGCGCCGGGTGGTCGGCCCGGCCGGTGGTCCCGACGGCGTCGGGGATGATCCCGACCCGGTAGACCTTAACGACTACTCGGGCAGCTGGAGTTCCAGGTCGGCGCGGGGCGACACGCCCTCGCGGGTGATGCCGTCCAGGAGCTGGGCGACCGGGCCGCGGCCGGCGAGCCGGGCCTCCGGCTCCACGTCGTGCCACGGCGCGAGGACGAAGGCGCGCTCGTGCGCCCGCGGGTGCGGCAGGGTCAGGGCCGGGTCGTCGGAGACGACGTCCGCGTACGCCACGATGTCGACGTCCAGCGTGCGCGCGCCCCAGCGCTCGTCCCGCACCCGGTGGAAGGCCTCCTCCACGGCCTGGGCCCGCTCCAGCAGCGAGGAGGGCGGCAGGGTCGTCTTCAGCACCACCACCGCGTTGAAGTACGAGGGCTGGCTGCCCGGCTCCACCCCCCACGGCTCGGTCTCGTACACCGGCGACACGGCCTTGACGCGGACGCCCGGGGTGTCCTCCAGGGCGTCGACGGCGCCCTGGAGGTTCTCCAGCCGGTTGCCCAGGTTCGAGCCGATGGAGATCACCGCCCGGCGGGGGTTGTGCAGCGTCGTGTCGGCCTCGTCCACCTTCTGCACGACGGAGGCCGGCACCGGCTGGACGGTCGGGTCGCTCTGACCCCCGGCGAAGAACGCGGTCATACTCGGCTCCGGGTGATGGTGACGGTCGTGTCGTCGAAGGGGACCGTGATCGGCGCGTTCGGCTTGTGGACGGTGACCTCGACCTCCTGGACCACCTCGTGCCGCAGACACGCCCGGGCGATGCGCTCGGCGAGCGTCTCGATGAGGTTCACCGGCTCGCCCGCGACGATGGCGACGACCTCCTCCGCCACGATCCCGTAGTGCACGGTCTTCGCCAGGTCGTCGTCGGCCGCGGCCGGACGGGTGTCCAGCCCGAGCGTCAGGTCCACGATGAAGGTCTGGCCCTCCTCGCGTTCACCCGGGAACACCCCGTGGTACCCACGGGCCCTGAGGCCGCGCAGCGCGACACGATCCACGCGAATCACTCCTGCAGTCGTCGGGAACGGCCGATGTCCTCCGTGTCGTCCGAACACGGTCGGCACCCCGGCCACCTTCGAATCTACCTGCGGGCACTGACAGCGCTCACCCCCCGGAGGACTCGATTCCACTTCCGTACGGACAGGGTTCACCGAGCGTTCTCCCAGGGAACGCGACGGCTCATGGGTCGGAAGCCGCCCCTACCCGCGCCCCCGGGTTCCCAATCACCCCTTGGGCCCTACGGGCCACCGGCCCCCTCGGGAGGGTGACTCCGCTCAGGAAGGCGACTCCTCGCCCTCGTCGTCGTCGGACTCCGTCAGGACCGGGGACCCGTGGTGCGACCAGAGCTTCCAGCCGTCGGGTGTGCGACGGAACACATTCGTGGCGACCACCAGCTGCCCCACGAGCGGCCCCAGCTCGTCACCGCCGTCCGGCGCCGGGCCGCCGCTGAGGATGTTCTCGGTGCACGTGACGAGCGCGGTGTCCCCGGTGACCGAGACGTGCACATCGGTGAGGAAGAACTGGATGTACTCCGTGTTCGCCATGATCAGCGCGTACGACCGCAGCACCTCGCCGCGCCCGGTGAGCACCGGCCAGCCGGGATGGACGCAGGAGATCACACCGGTCTCGGCGGGGTCGTGGTACTCCTCGTCCACGCCCACGTCGGCCGGGGTCAGCCAGAGCGCGGAGAGCGTCTCGAAGTCGCCCTGTTCCAGGGCCTCGTAGAAGGCCCGGTTGGCGAGTTCGACCTGTTCGACGTCGAGGTGGGGAGCGCTCACCGCTCACGGGCCCCTTCGATGGCACGGGTCACCCGGACCGCGTCGGCGGTGGCGCGGACCTCGTGCACCCGGACCGCCCAGGCGCCCTGCTGTGCGGCCAGGGCCGACACGGCGGCCGTGGCGGCGTCCCGTTCCCGCGCGGGCGGCGGGGCGCCCTCGGAGCCCGCCAGCACCCGGCCGAGGAACCGCTTGCGGGAGGCGGCGACCAGCAGGGGCCGGCCGAGGCCGTGCAGCCGGTCGAGGTGCGCGAGGAGGGCGAGGTCGTGCTCGGCGTCCTTGGAGAAGCCCAGGCCGGGATCGACGACGACGCGGTCCGCCGCGACTCCGCCCTCCAGGACGGCCTCCACACGCGCGTGCAGCTCCTGGAGCACCTCGGCGACGACGTCCTCGTAGACGCCCCTCACGTTGCCGCCCTGGAGGAAGCCGCGCCAGTGCATCACCACGAAGGGGGCGCCCGCGTCGGCGACCACCGGGATCATCGCGGGGTCGGCCAGCCCGCCGCTGACGTCGTTGACGAGCGCCGCGCCGGCGGCGAGGGCCTGCTCCGCCACGGACGCGCGCACGGTGTCCACGGAGACGGTGACGCCCTCGGAGGCCAGCCCTCGCACCACCGGGACGACTCTGCGCAGTTCCTCCGCCTCGTCGACCCGGGGCGCGCCGGGACGGGTCGACTCACCGCCGACGTCCACCAGGTCCGCGCCCTCGCCGACCATGTCCAGGCCGTGCTTGACCGCCGCCGTGGTGTCGAAGAAGCGGCCCCCGTCGGAGAAGGAGTCCGGGGTGACGTTGACGACACCCATGACCGCACAACGGTCCCATCGGGGCAATCCGGCCACCCACCCACGCCGGTTCTGCTTGCTCATGCGTCAAGCCTAGGCCCCCGCGCGCGGCCGTGGTCCGGCGCTCCCGGCTCCGAGGAGTCAGAGGGCCACCGAGGGCCAGGGGGCCACCGGGGAGTCAGTGGGCCATGATGAGGCTCATCGCCTCGTTGCGGGTCGCCGCGTCCCTGAGCTGGCCGCGCACCGCCGACGTTATGGTCTTCGCGCCGGGCTTGCGGATGCCCCGCATCGACATGCACATGTGCTCGCACTCGACGACCACGATCACCCCGCGCGGCTCCAGGATCTCCATCAACGAGTCGGCGATCTGCGTCGTCATCCGCTCCTGCACCTGCGGACGCCGGGCGTAGACGTCCACGAGCCGCGCCAGCTTCGACAGCCCGGTGATCTTGCCGCTGGTGGAGGGGATGTACCCGACGTGCGCCACGCCCCGGAACGGCACCAGGTGGTGCTCACAGGTCGAGTAGACCTCGATGTCCTTGACCAGGACCATCTCGTCGTGACCGAGGTCGAACGTGGTGGTCAGCACATCCTCCGGCTGCTGCCACAGCCCCGCGAAGATCTCCTTGTACGCCCGCGCCACCCGCGCCGGCGTCTCCCTCAGGCCCTCTCGGTCGGGGTCCTCGCCGACGGCGATCAGCAGTTCCCGTACGGCGTTCTCGGCGCGCTTCTCGTCGAATTCGCCGACGGTGCCCTCGCCGTCCAGCGTCACGGGGTCGGTCATGTCGTGCCTCGCTCCTGAGCCTGTGACACGTACGGATGACGCGTCTCGTCCTCGGCCTTCTTGCGGCCCTCTTTCGGCCATACAAAATGCCGCGCCCCCCAGGCTAGAACCAGGGGGACGCGGCAATCATTCCGGGCCTCACGAGGCGGCCTGGGCCGGGAGCGGCACGCTCCCGGTGGCCGGTTCTCATCGGTGGAGGGTCAGCTCTCCGTGCTCTCCTCCGGGGTCGCCTCTGCGGGTGCCTTGGTGGTGATCGCCGGTGCCGCGCCGTTGGAGCCGTTCGTCAGTGCGAGCTCCTTCGGGGAGAGCACCGGCGGACGGGTCGACGGGGTGCGGCGGGAGGAGCCGGTCCAGGCGGGCCGGGCCGGACGCTTGACGATGGCGGAGAAGATCTCGGCGATCTCCTCCTTGCCCAGCGTCTCCTTCTCCAGCAGCTGGAGCACCAGGTTGTCGAGGACGTCGCGGTTCTCGACCAGGATCTCCCAGGCCTCGTTGTGCGCGTTCTCGATGAGCTTCTTGACTTCCTCGTCCACGAGCGCGGCGACCTCTTCCGAGTAGTCGCGCTGGTGAGCCATCTCACGTCCGAGGAACGGCTCCGTGTTGTCGCCGCCGAACTTGATGGCGCCGAGCCGCTCGGTCATGCCGTACTGCGTGACCATCGCGCGGGCCAGGTTGGTGGCCTTCTCGATGTCGTTCGCGGCGCCGGTGGTCGGGTCGTGGAAGACCAGTTCCTCGGCGGCGCGGCCACCCATCATGTACCCGAGCTGGTCGAGCATCTCGTTGCGGGTGGTCGAGTACTTGTCCTCGTCCGGCAGGACCATCGTGTAGCCGAGGGCACGGCCTCTCGACAGGATCGTGATCTTGTGGACCGGGTCGGAGTTGGGAGAGGCCGCCGCGACCAGGGCATGTCCACCCTCGTGGTACGCGGTGATCTTCTTCTCCTTGTCCGACATGATCCGGGTCCGCTTCTGCGGGCCCGCGACCACACGGTCGATCGCCTCGTCCAGCATGTGGTTGTCGATCAGCTTCCTGTCGCTGCGGGCCGTCAGGAGCGCGGCCTCGTTCAGGACGTTGGAGAGATCGGCACCCGTCATACCGGGGGTGCGGCGGGCGACGGCGCCGAGGTCGACGTCGGGCGCGACCGGCTTGCCCTTCTGGTGGACCTTGAGGATCTCCAGACGGCCCTGCATGTCCGGGCGGTCGACCGCGATCTGACGGTCGAAACGGCCTGGGCGCAGCAGTGCCGGGTCCAGGATGTCCGGGCGGTTCGTGGCGGCGATCAGGATGACGCCGCCCTTCACGTCGAAGCCGTCCATCTCGACGAGCAGCTGGTTGAGCGTCTGCTCACGCTCGTCGTGACCGCCGCCGAGACCGGCGCCGCGGTGGCGGCCGACCGCGTCGATCTCGTCGACGAAGACGATCGCCGGGGCGTTCGCCTTGGCCTGCTCGAAGAGGTCACGGACCCGGGAGGCACCGACGCCGACGAACATCTCGACGAAGTCGGAACCGGAGATCGAGTAGAAGGGGACGCCCGCCTCGCCGGCGACGGCGCGCGCGAGGAGCGTCTTGCCCGTACCGGGCGGGCCGTACAGCAGCACACCCTTGGGGATCTTGGCGCCGACGGCCTGGAACTTGGCCGGCTCCTGCAGGAACTCCTTGATCTCGTGGAGTTCCTCGACGGCCTCGTCCGCGCCGGCGACGTCGGAGAACGTCGTCTTCGGGGTGTCCTTGGTGATGAGCTTGGCCTTGGACTTCCCGAAGTTCATGACCCGGGAGCCGCCGCCCTGCATCTGGTTCATCAGGAACAGGAAGACGACCACGATGAGGACGAAGGGGAGCAGAGACAGCAGGATGCCGACGAAAGCGTTCTGCTTGGTCGGGGAGACCGTGTAGCCGTCGGGGATCTGCTTGTTCTGGAACTTGTCCTGCAGGGTGTTGGCGAGGGTGACGCCCTGGTCGCCGATGTAGCTCGCCTGGATCTTCGAGCTGCCCTCGATCTTCTGGCCGTCCTTGAGCTGAACCTTGATGGTCGACTCTTCGCCGGTGGTCAGCTTGGCTTCTTTGACCTTGTTGTCATTGATCGCCTGGACCACCTGGCCGGTGTCCACCGTCTTGTAGCCGCCGGACGAGCCGACGACCTGCATCAACACGACCACGGCAAGGACGGCCAGCACGATCCACATGACTGGCCCACGGAAGTATCGCTTCACGTCCATCCATACGGAGCGGTGCCGCCCCGTCCCTCCTGCCATAGTGAGTTTGATAAAAGACTGTTCTTCGGACGGTACCCCAGCATTGTGACCCGAAGCCGCAGGGGACTGCTCGCAATCCCGTCCTCGCATGCTCCAACGGCGCGAAACCCGCTGGGGTTCCCGAGCGTCTTACGGGGAATGAGCCGGAACCGGTTCAACCGCCGTAGACGTGGGGCGCGAGCGTACCGACGAACGGAAGGTTGCGGTACTTCTCGGCGTAGTCGAGGCCGTAGCCCACGACGAACTCGTTGGGGATGTCGAAGCCGACCCATTCCACGTCGATGGCGACCTTGGCGGCGTCGGGCTTGCGCAGCAGGGTGCAGATCTTCAGGGACTCGGGCTCGCGGGAGCCGAGGTTGGAGATCAGCCAGGACAGGGTCAGACCCGAGTCGATGATGTCCTCGACGATCAGGACGTGCCTGCCCTTGATGTCGGTGTCGAGGTCCTTGAGGATCCGCACCACACCCGAGGACTGGGTGCCCGCGCCGTAGGAGGACACGGCCATCCAGTCCATGGTGACCGGGGTGGACAGCGCCCGGGCGAGGTCCGCCATGACCATCACCGCGCCCTTGAGGACACCGACGATCAGCAGGTCCTTGCCCGCGTACTCCGTGTCGATCTTCGCGGCCAGCTCGGCCAGCTTCGCGTCGATCTCTTCCTTGGTGATGAGCACCTCTTTGAGGTCGGTGCCCATGTCTTTCGCGTCCACCCGCATCACTTTCGGTCGTCCCAGGGCCGGCCCCGGACGCCCGCGTCCCGTGTGCGGGAGGCTTGGGGCCCGTCGCGCGGGCCCCGTCGGCGTCCGGTTTCAGCCTTGCCGAATCACCAGTCTGCCACCCTGCCGCTGGGCGACGACCCGGCCGGGGAGATTGATGGCCCCCTGACCGCGCCAGCCGGTGATGAGACGGTCGATCTCCTCGATGTGCCGGGCGAAGAGGGAACCCGCCGGCGCTCCGGCCTCGATGGCGGCCCGGCGCAGGATCCGGCGGCGCACGGCGGGCGGCAGGGCGTAGAGCTTGGCGCACTCCAACAGGCCCGCCGCGTCGCGGACGGAGGCCTCCGCCTGGCGGGCCCAGGTGTCGAGGGCGTCGGCGTCGTCCCGGGAGAGCTGGGCCGTACGGGCGAGGGCCTCGACGACGCCCTTGCCGAGCGCCTTCTCCAGGGCGGGCAGGCCCTCGTGGCGGAGCCGGGAGCGGGTGTAGGCGGGGTCGGCGTTGTGCGGGTCGTCCCAGACGGGCAGCGACTGGACCATGCAGGCCTTGCGGGCGGTCTGCCGGTCGAGCTGGAGGAAGGGGCGGCGGTAGCGGCCGTCGGCCCCCGAGACCGCGGCCATCCCGGACAGGGAGCGGATGCCGGAGCCGCGGGCGAGCCCGAGGAGGACGGTCTCGGCCTGGTCGTCGCGGGTGTGGCCGAGGAGGACGGCGGTGGCACCGTGGCGTTCCAGGGCAGCGTCCAGGGCGGCGTAGCGGGCGTCCCGGGCGGCGGCCTCGGGGCCGCCCTCGCGGCCGACGGTGACAGCGACGGACTCGACCGGGTCCAGGCCGAGTTCGCGCAGGCGCAGGGCGACTTCCTCGGCGCGCAGGTCGGAGCCGGGCTGCAGACCGTGGTCGACGGTGATGCCGCCGGCGCGGACGCCGAGCCTGGGTGCCTCGAAGGCGAGGGCGGAGGCGAGCGCCATGGAGTCGGCGCCGCCGGAGCACGCCACGAGCACGAGCGGGCTCTCGGGGGCGGCGGATCCCGGGCGGGAGGCACCCGGGCGCGCGGAACTGCCGCGCCTCACCTCGACGGGCACAGCCGCGGGGGATACGGCCGTGGGGGGCGTGGGCGCCGGTGGTGCGCCCGGGTCGGAGGGCGCGCCCGGGAGCGCGCGGGCGGGCGCGTGCGAGGTGGTGTTCGTGTGGTGTTCGGTGAGGAGGTCGTGGAGTACGCGGCGGACCGCCAGGCGTATCGCCGCGACCGCGGGGTGGGGACCCATGTCCGGTTCCCTTCATGAAATTGTCGGGGGCGAGCCCGAGCTCTGTCACTCAGAGTGTGTAGATGGTGACAGAACCGGGCGGTTCCCCGAGCATTGCACGCCTACCCCTCGCTCACGGTCCCTCGGACGGGTGATTGGAGGGGCGTTCGCCTGCCGTCGGCCGGATACGTTCACCACGCTCGCGCGCGGCTCACGACTCCGCCTTGCGATGCACCCGCGCGACCCAGTCCGCCGGTTTGGCGATCTCCGCCTTGGTCGGCAGGGTGTTCGGGGAGGTCCAGACGCGGTTGAAGCCGTCCATGCCGACCTGTTCGACGACCGCCCGTACGAACCGCTCGCCGTCCCTGTACTGCCTGAGCTTGGCGTCCAGGCCCAGCAGTTTGCGCAGCGCCTGGTCCAGGCGGGAGGCACCCTTCGCACGGCGCTGCTGGAACTTCTCGCGGATCTCGGCGACCGAGGGCACGACGGCCGGACCGACGCCGTCCATCACGAAGTCGGCGTGACCCTCCAGAAGGGACATGACGGCGGTGAGCCGGCCGAGGATCTCGCGCTGGGCGGGGGTCTGCACCAATTCCACGATCGAGTGACCGTCGTCGCCGACCTCCCCCTCGGGTCGGCCACCCGCGAGTGACTGGGCGGCCTCCCTGATGCGCTCCAGGAAAGTCGTGGGGTCGACCTCCGTCTCCCCCAAGAACGACTGGATTTCACCCTCAAGGTGGTCCCGGAGCCAGGGAACGGCGGTGAACTGCGTGCGGTGCGTCTCCTCGTGCAGACAGACCCAGAGGCGGAAGTCGTGGGGCTGCACGTCGAGTTCGCGCTCCACGTGCACGATGTTCGGGGCGACGAGCAGGAGTCGGCCGCCGCCGTTCTCGCCCGCGGGGAGGTCGCGGGTCGCGGGAGCGAAGGTCTCGTACTGGCCGAGGACCCGGGAGGCCAGGAAGGACAGGAGCATGCCCAGCTCCACGCCGGTGACCTTGCCGCCGACCGCGCCGAGGACGGCCCCGCCGGGGGTGTTGCCGCGACGTTCCTGCATCTTGTCGAGCAGCGGCTTCAGCAGTTCCCGGAAGCCGGCGACGTTGGCCTGGACCCAGCCGGGCCGGTCGACGACGAGCACGGGGGTGTCGTCGGCCGTGTCGGGGAGCATCCGGGTGAAGGCGCGGACGTGCTCCTCCGAGGCCTTCGCGTGTCGGCGGAGCTCGGCGACGATGGCCCTGGCCTCGTCGCGGCTCACCTCGGGGCCCGGCCGCACGAGCCGGGTCGCGGTCGCCACCGCGAGATTCCAGTCGACCATCTCGGCACCACCGATACGAGTCATGTTGTCAACCGTACGGGAGCGCTGCCTCTGGGGGCAGGCCGTGGGGGGTGGGGGGGTGCCTTGGCGGCAGTGGGTACGTGCGGGTGGGTGGGGGTTCTCGCGCCCACGCGGCGGAGCCGCATATCGACACAGCCCCGCGCCCCTGAAAAAGCAGGGGCTGCGCCCCGTGCTTTTCCCCGTCACCGGCAGCCGCAGGTGGCCAGGGACGAGGTGGCGTCCGTCAGGGCCTTCTTGGCCGGGTCGGTGTTTCCCAGAGGGGTTTCCGTGGCGAGGAAGGCGAAGGCGAGGAGGCGGCCGTCGGCGTCCACGACGGTGCCGGCGAGGGTGTTCACGTTGCTGAGGGTGCCGGTCTTGGCGCGGACGATGCCGGTGCCGGTGGCGTCGCTGGGGTAGCGGGTGCGCAGGGTGCCGGTGAAGCCGGCGACGGGGAGACCGGTGAGGACGGGGCGGAGTTCGGGGTGGTCGGGGGCCGCCGACTCGGCGAGCAGGGCGGTGAGGAGGGCGGGGGTCAGCGCGTTGCCCCGGCTGAGGCCGCTGCCGTCCGCGAACTCGACCCCGTCCAGGGGAACTTCGAGCTTCTTCAGTTCCTTCTTGATGGCCGCCGCGCCGCCCTCGAAGCTCGGCTGTTCGCCCGTCGCGAGCGCGACGTGGCGGGCGAGGGCCTCGGCGATGTCGTTGTCGCTGTTGGTGAGCATGCGCTCGACCAGGGTGGTGAGCGGCGGGGAGGAGACCGCGGCGAGTTCCTTCGCGTTCTTCGGGGCCGCCGCGTCGCCCTCCGTCCTCACCTTGATGTCCCGCTCCTCCAGGAGGTCCGCGAACTCGGCGGTCGCGGCCGCCGCCGGGTTCGGGTCGCGGTCCGCGTCGCCGCTGGAGGAGTCGTCGAGGCGGGCCTCGTCGACCATCAGCGGGACGACGAGGGCGAGGTTGCCGTTCCTCCCGATGGTGTGCTGCTCGGGGCCCTCGTAGAGGGAGACGTCGTGGGTGAGGGTGATCTCCTTCAGGTGACGCCTGTCGAGGGCGTCGGCGGTCCGGTCGGCGAGGGTGCGCAGGCTCGCGTAGCCCTCGGTGTCCTTGTGCGCGGTGAGGGTGGGGTCGCCGCCGCCGACGAGGACGACCTCGGCGGAGTCGGGGTCCAGGACCGTGCGGGTCTGGAGGCGGTGGTCGGGGCCCACCGCCGAGAGCGCCGCGACGGCCGTGGCGATCTTGGTGGTCGAGGCCGGTGTCAGGGCCTCCTCCGCGTTCTGGGAGTACAGCTGCTCGCCGGTCTCGACGTCGACGACGGAGGCCGCCCGGCGGGGGCCCAGGACGGGGGACTTCAGGAACGGGTCGAGCAGGGCCGCCAGGGCGGCGGAGTCGGGCGCCGAGCCCGCGCCGGAGGTGCCGCCGAGGCCGGCCAGGACGGCGGGGGCGCTCGGCGCGGGCTTGGGCGCCCCCGCCGCCGTACCGGAACTACGTCCGTGATCTGCGCCACCCTGGCCCTCGCGCGATGCCGCCCAGTCGCGCTCGGCCGTACGCTGACCGGAGGAGTCCCAGGGTCCGGCGGCGGCCACCGCCCCGGCCGAGAACACCAGCCCCAGGGTGGCCGCGCCGGCGGTGAACTGGAGGGTCGTGAGCTTCTTCGTGCTCCCCGCGAGCTGCGAGGAGCGTGCCGTGACGGCGCTCGTGACGCGTACGACGCCGGGTTTCACCGCCTGTGCGACGCGCGCGGCACCGGGCTTCACGGCGCGTGTGACGCGCACGATCCCCGGCTTCACGCCGTGCACCACCCGCACCACACGCGGTCTCGCGGCCCGCCAGACCTTCGGCTCCCGCACGACCACCAGCCCCTTTCGCGATCACACACCTGCGTGAGGGACACTTAACCACCAGAACTATGTGTTGATCATGGAGGAGTCACCGGTGGAGTTCGACGTCACGATCGAGATTCCGAAGGGTTCGCGGAACAAGTACGAGGTGGACCACGAGACCGGTCGGATCCGCCTGGACCGTCGCCTCTTCACCTCGACCGCCTACCCGACCGACTACGGCTTCGTCGAGAACACCCTCGGCGAGGACGGCGACCCGCTGGACGCGCTGGTCATCCTGGACGAGCCGACTTTCCCGGGCTGCCTCATCAAGTGCCGTGCGATCGGCATGTTCCGCATGACGGACGAGGCCGGCGGCGACGACAAGCTGCTCTGCGTCCCGGCGACGGACCCGCGCCAGGAGCACCTGCGTGACATCCACCACGTCTCGGAGTTCGACCGCCTGGAGATCCAGCACTTCTTCGAGGTCTACAAGGACCTGGAGCCCGGCAAGTCCGTCGAGGGCGCCGACTGGGTGGGCCGCGCCGACGCCGAGGCCGAGGTCGAGAAGTCGTACAAGCGCTTCAAGGAGCAGGGCGGTCACTGACCCCGCCTGAGCTTGTCGGCTGTCTTGCCGATCGATTCCGCGAACGGGCCGCGTGCCCCCAGGAGGGGCGCGTGGCCCGTTCGCGTATCCGTGAGTGCCGGTGCGCATACTGAGGCGTACCTGAGGTGTCGTACAGGGAGCGCGGCGGAGTGGGAGTGACGGAGTCCGGGGACGGCGGGCCGGTGGAGGACCGCAAGCCGGTGTCGGACGAGGCGGGCAGTGCCTTCGCGCCGGTGGGGTTCACGCTGGGGATCGACGGGGACGCGTCGGTGACCTCGGAGTTCGCGATCCCGGCCGGGCTGGATGTGCCGGCCGCGGAGGCCGAGGCGCAGACGACCTCCGAGTTCGCGCTGCCGGAGGGGCTGGCGCCGCCCGAGGGGGTCCCGGACGAGCACGAGGGGTCCGCGTTCAGCGTGCCGCGGACCTACAGCACGCGGCACGCGCCGGTCGCGTTCACACCGGCCGGCGGGATCCCGACCGTCAGTCTGACCAAGGACGCGCCCTGGCAGGACCGGATGCGCACGATGCTGCGGATGCCGGTGGCGGAGAGGCCCGCGCCGGAGCCGCCGGCGCGCGCGGAGGGCGACACGGGGCCCGCCGTGCCCCGTGTGCTCGACCTCACCCTGAGGATCGGCGAGCTGCTGCTGGCGGGCGGCGAGGGCGCGGAGGACGTGGAGGCGGCGATGTTCGCCGTGTGCCGGTCCTACGGCCTCGACCGCTGCGAGCCGACGGTGACCTTCACCCAGCTGTCGGTCACCTACCAGCCGTCGCTGGTGGACGACCCGGTCACGGCGTCGAGGATCGTCCGGCGCCGGGCCACCGACTACAACCGGCTCGCGGCCGTCTTCCGGCTGGTGGACGACCTCAGCGACCCGGAGACCGCGATCTCGCTGGAGGAGGCGTACCGGCGGCTGGCGGAGATACGGCGCAACCGGCACCCGTATCCCGGCTGGACGCTGACCCTGGCGAGCGGGCTGCTGGCGGGGGCCGCGTCCGTGCTGGTCGGCGGTGGCGTCGTCGTGTTCGTGGCGGCGGCGCTCGGCGCGATGCTCGGCGACCGGCTGGCGTGGCTGTGCTCCGGGCGCGGGCTGCCGGAGTTCTACCAGTTCCTGGTGGCCGCGATGCCCCCGGCGGCGATCGGGGTGGCGCTGACCGTGGCGCACGTGGACGTGAAGGCGTCCGCCGTCATCACCGGTGGGCTGTTCGCGCTGCTGCCCGGGCGGGCGCTCGTGGCGGGTGTGCAGGACGGGCTGACCGGCTTCTACATCACCGCCTCCGCGCGGCTCCTGGAGGTCATGTACCTCTTCGTGGGCATCGTGGTGGGGGTGCTGCTGGTCCTGTACTTCGGTGTGAAGCTGGGCGCCGAGCTGAACCCGGACGCGGCGCTCGGCAGCGCGGACCGGCCGCTGTTGCAGCTCGGGGCGTCGATGCTGCTGTCGTTGACGTTCGCGCTGCTGCTTCAGCAGGAACGATCCACCGTGCTGGCGGTGACCCTCAACGGCGGGGTGGCCTGGGCGGTGTACGGGGCCATGCACGAGGCGGGCGGGATCTCACCGGTGGCCTCCACCGCCGTGGCGGCGGGGCTGGTGGGGCTGTTCGGACAGTTGCTGTCGCGGTACCGGTTCGCTTCCGCGCTGCCCTATACGACCGCGGCGATCGGGCCCCTGTTGCCGGGGTCGGCCACGTATTTCGGGTTGTTGGCCTTCGCGCAGAACGATGTGGACGCGGGGTTGGTGTCGCTCACCAAGGCCGCGGCGTTGGCCATGGCCATCGCGATCGGGGTGAACCTGGGATCCGAGCTGTTCCGGTTGTTCCTGCCGGGGGCCGCGCGGGCGGGCCGCAAGGCGGCGAAGCGGACGCGAGGGTTCTGAGCGCCCGAGGGCTCGGGGGCCGCTGAGTCGACGGCCGCGGGTGCGTGGGGCTTCTCGCGCCCACGCGGCGGAGCCGCAAACAGACACGGTCCCGCGCCCCTTGAAAGCAGGGCGCGGGACCGTGGGTCGTTCAGTAGCGCGGGTAGTCCTGGCCCTGGTAGCCCTGCTGGTTCTGGTCCTGGTTCTGCGGGTACTGGCCGCCCTGCGGGTACTGCGGGGCGTAGGGCTGCTGCGGGGGCTGCTGGTAGCCGTAGTTCTCCTGGTAGCCCTGCTGCTGGTGGCCCTGGTTGCCGTAACCCTGGTGGTCGTGAGCCTGGTTGCCGTAGCCCTGGTTCTGGTCGTACGACGGCTGCTGGGGCTGGTCGGTCGGCGGGATGCGGCGGAGCTGGGTCGTCGCGTCGTCCATGACCGGGGCAGCGGCGGAGGGCTGCTGCGGGGCCTGCTGGGGCTGGTTCTTCTTCGCCTTCCTCGCCTTGAGGAGCTCGAAGATGATCGGGAGCACCGAGATGAGGACGATGAGGATGAGCATCGCCTCGATGTTCTTGTGCACGAACTCGATCTGACCGAGCCAGGAGCCGAGGAGCGTGACGCCCGCGCCCCAGAGGATGGCACCGACGACGTTGAAGACGAGGAACGTGCGGTACCGCATGCCGCTGACGCCCGCGATGATCGGCGTGAACGTCCGCACGATGGGCACGAAGCGGGCCAGGATCAGGGACTTCGGGCCGTGCTTCTCGAAGAACTCGTGGGCCTTGGTGACGTTCTCCTGCTTGAAGAAGCGGGAGTCGGGGCGGTTGAAGAGGGCGGGGCCGACCTTCTTGCCGAACATGTACCCCACCTGGTCGCCCAGGATGGCCGAGACGCAGATCAGCACGATCGCCAGCCAGAGCGGGAAGTCCAGCTGATCGGTGGTGATCAGCAGGCCGGCCGTGAACAGCAGCGAGTCGCCGGGCAGGAAGAACCCGAAGAACAGGCCGGACTCGGCGAACACGATCAGGAGCAGGCCCCAGATGCCGAACGAATTGAGCAGGTAGTCCGGATCCAGCCAGCTCGGTCCGAGGGCGATCGTCTGCACGGTTCCGGGCTCCTGGGGGTGAGGAAGAGGGAACGCCTGTGGGCGGGGACCCACGACGGCGGGTCGCACAGGCGGTGGGACCCATAGGGGTGACCAAAGCTATCAACGCACGGTCACCCCACTAGGTTCCACGGGTTCCTCCAGAGTGCCCTGTGGCCGCACTGGGACCAAGCTGTGTGGTCAGCGGGGCGGGCGGAGGCGCGATCAGGGGCGCTTCCGGGCCGCGTTCGCGTTGATCGCGTCCCGCAGGTGTTCGGCGAGCCCGGGGCGCATCGCGTCGTAGAACGCCTTGAAGCGCTCGTCGGAGACGTACATCTCGCCGAGGCACCGGTGCATCTCGTACGGGCAGTCGTAGTACCAGGTGTTGATCTGCTGCCGGTGTTCCTCGGCCAGGTGCATGGCCGCCTCGCCGGTCGACTCCTCGCCGGCGGCCATCAGGGCGTCGTAGCGCGCGCCCCAGTCGGCCACCTCGGCCTGCATGCGCTTCCAGTCGTCCTTCGTGTAGCCGGCGGTGCGGCGCTGCGACTCGGCGTACGCCTCCGTGCCGCCCCAGCGCTGTTCCGCCTCCTCCGCGTACTGCTCGGGATCCTTGTCGCCGAAGACCTCGAACCGTTCCTCGGGGGTGAGGTTGATGCCCATCCTGCGTGCCTCCATGGCGTGTTCCACGGCCGCGGCCATCTTCTGGAGTCTCTCGATCCGGACGGTCAGCAGTTCGTGCTGGCGGCGCAGGTGAGCCCGCGGGTCCGCCTCCGGGTCGTCGAGCAAGGTCGCGACCTCGTCTAGGGGGAAGCCAAGCTCCCGGTAGAACAGGATCTGCTGGAGCCGGTCGAGGTCGGCGTCGCCGTAGCGGCGGTGGCCCGCGTGGGTGCGCTCGCTCGGTACGAGGAGGCCGATCTCGTCGTAGTGGTGCAGCGTGCGCACCGTGATCCCGGCGTAGCCCGCGACCTGTCCCACGGTGTGGCTCATGGCTTCCGCTCCTTTGTCGGTCGTGTTCCAGGCTGGGTCCTCACGTGACGTGAGGTGCAAGTCCTTTGTGCCCACCGACCGCCGACCGCCGACGCCGGGGGCCGGGCGGTGGGCCTCCGGCGGTGTGCGTCCGGCCGTAGCGGACTGTGCACTTCCGCAAGGCTGGGGGCTGGTGAAACGCACTGGCGACACGTCACACGCGTCTCACTGTGCACAACGCGAAGCCGGGGCGCGTGGACCGTGCACATGTGCAATGGCACGCGGTCCGGCGCTCTTCCTACGCTGAGCGCACGTCGTCCGGGGCCTTCCTCCCCAGGTGGTACCGGACGACGCCGGCCACCGCCCGCGCGGGGTCCGCGGACGAGAACGCCCGGCCCGTCACGGGGGTGCGGGCCAGGCGTTCCGTCGACGGGCACCGACGCCTCATCCGACCCCGTAGCTCCCAGCGGAGGGACTGCTTTGAACCAGACCGACAAGAGGGACACCTCGTTCGCCGACCTCGGCACGGCGCTGGAGGGCGTGGACCGCGACCGGCTGACGATCGTGCCCCTCTTCGCGGGCGACGACGCCGGGCTCACCGCCCATCTCGTGGTGTGGCCGCCGAACGCGCCGAGCCAGGCCTGCGTGCACGAGGACTTCGCCGAGGCCGCCCACATCGTCGCGGGCAGCATCATCGACGAGGACGGGACGGAGCACCGGGCGGGCGGGCTGTGGATGCGCCCGGCGCACCATGTGCACCACCCGCGCGCCGGCGCCGAGGGCGCCCAACTCGTCCTGTGGCGGGCGCCCGTACCGGCGTGAGGACCCACCAGGCAACCCGCGCACGTGTTGGGGCATGTGCGCGGGTTTCGGTCTTCTGCGCCGGTCGTGCCGGGGTCCGGCGGCTCAGGAGGCGCGGGGCGGCTGGGTCAGGGCCGGGCGGCCCAGGAGCACGTGCAGGGCGAGGGCGATGTCGGCCACGGTCACCACGTCGGTGTCGGTGATGCCGACCATCTTCGTGGAGAAGTCCATGCCGAGCAGGCCCGCCGCGTCCCGGGTGTGGTTGCGGACGGTGGCCTCGGAGAGGCCGAGGGCGCGGGCGGTCTCCCGGGTGCTGAGGTTGCTCTCCAGCCAGACGCAGAGGGTCTCGACGAGGTCGCGCTGATCCGCCCGTACGGGGCGCAGGCGCTCCTCCGCCCAGGCGGTGGGGCCGCCGTCCTCGGCCGCGCCCGCCATCAGCGCCGCGAAGTCGGGTGGCGTGGCGGTCCTCGGGGGCGCGTTGAGGTCCGGGTCCGGGTCCGGGTCGGGGTCGGGGTCCGGCAGGGCGAGGATGTCGAGGGCGAGCAGCGTCAGGACGCGGTCGTTGGCGGAGCCCCGGAGGTCCAGGGAGAGGATCTTCCCGGCCCGGTTGAGACGCTGCGTGACCGTGTTGCGGTGGACGCCGAGGCCGCCGGCGGCCTCCGTGTGCTTGAAGCTGAGGGCGGTCGGGAGGGTCTCCAGCAACAGCTTCCGCTCGTCGCCGCGGCCGGGGAAGTCGTCCAGGAGCGGGGACATCAGGGCCGCCGCCCAGGCCTTCGCCTCCCGTCTGGGCAGCAGGGGGGCGAACTTGGCCTTGGAGCCGCCCAGCCGGACGCGGTGCGGGGTGCCCGCCGCGTCGCCGACCGCCGTGAGGGCCTCCAGATAGCCGACCGCCGTCTCGGCGAGCGCGTGCGGTCGACTCTGGCCCATCAGATGCCCCTCGCGGGCGGCGATCATCCCCTTGAGGACCGTCTCGACCCGGTCGCCCTCCCGGGCGGGGTCGAGGATGAGGATGTGCTTCGGCTTGCCCGGGCACGGGGCCACGATGGCCTGCTCGGCCAGGGCCCGCTCGCACCAGCTGAGGGTGGCCTCGCGCTCCTGCGGTCCGGTGTCGACGACGAAGACACGGGCGGTGTCGGTGTCCAGCAGGGCCTGCGCGGCGCCCGTGTAGACCACCTGCGCCAGAACCGTTTCTCCACGCATGAGCAGCTGGAACGCGGCGTGCCGCACCGCCCGCGGGGTCCGGGTCCTGGCCTGGTGCTCGCGGCGGGCCTGGTCGCACAGTCCGAGGAGCTTCGCCGCGTGCTGGATCAGGGCCGTGGCCGCGCTGTCGAAGGGTTCGTGGGAGGCGATGGCCAGCCGGGCCTCGTCCTCGCCGCCCGGGGAGCCTGGGGAGATCGACACGATCCGGGTGTGCATGGCGCCGTCGTGCGCCTCGGGTGCGCCGTGCGCGCTGGTGATGACGGCGTGGGCCAGTCCGGCGGGCGCGCTGTCGGGCGCCGCCGCGAGGACGCCGCGCCGGGCCGAGCTGACGAGGACCTCGGCGTCCAGGGCCACCGAGAGCCAGTCGGCGATGCGCCGCGCGGCCGTGGGGTCGGCGAGGCGGGCCGGGAGCCGGTTGAGGAGGCCGTCGAGGCGCTGGACCTGGCGCTCCGCGAACTGGGCGCGCCGCAGCCGCAGATCCTCGTTGACGTGGTCCCAGGCGGTGGTCTCGGCGGAGGTCACCAGCAGGGGCAGTTCCAGGCGGTTCGCGGCGGTGAGGGTGGCGTCGGGGAGGGTGCGCAGGTCGTGCCCGGGGGTGCCGATCACCAGGCCGGCCGCCTTGCGCCGGTCCAGGAGCCGGATCAGGTGGTCGAGCGCGCGCAGGTGGGCCGGGGTCGGCCGGGGCGTGTCCAGGGTGACCAGGAAGAGCGTCCCGTCGTCGAACGGGGTGTCGGCCGCGAGGTCGCCGAGCGTGTGCGGAGCCTCGGTCAGCGGCCTGGCGACGACCTCGGTGACCCGGGTCGCGCCGTGACGGGAGGCGTGGCCCGGCTGGAGGAACCTCAGCCGCAGCTGCTGCCGCTCGTTGATCAGATAGTCAAGGGTGGGCAACTGCGCCGTCCCTCCCCGGTCACGCACGTGGGTGCGCGGGACGCTCAACTCCACCTGCTCTGTTCGCTCATGTCATACGTCTTGCCATGCGTCTTGTCATACGTGGTGTGCATTCGGCAGCGTAATGGACGGACGATACGACCGACACATCGTCCTCACGAGCCACCCGTACCCCTTCCGCACATCTGTGAGGTGCGCGTCCCCGGCAGCGGACCTACCGTCGAAGGCATGCCACTGCACCGATGGGACAGCGACGCCCCGCAGGACGCCGGGCGCGACCGGCACGACGGGCGCCGGCTCGCCGTGAACCCCTTCTACGGCCAGGCCAATCCGGTGGGCGGCATGACGGAGGCCCCGCCCAAGCACCGGCTGCCCGAGGCGCCGCTGCCCCCCTCCACCGCGTACCAGCTCGTCCACGACGAGCTCATGCTGGACGGGAACTCACGGCTGAACCTCGCCACCTTCGTCACCACCTGGATGGAGCCCCAGGCGGGGGTGCTGATGAGCGAGTGCCGGGACAAGAACATGATCGACAAGGACGAGTACCCGCGCACGGCCGAGCTGGAGCGGCGGTGCGTGGCGATGCTCGCCGACCTGTGGAACGCGCCGGACCCGGCCGCCGCCGTCGGCTGCTCGACCACCGGGTCCAGCGAGGCGTGCATGCTCGCCGGGATGGCCCTCAAGCGGCGGTGGGCGAACCGGAACGCCGACCGCTACCCGTCGGCGGGCGCCCGGCCCAACCTGGTCATGGGGGTCAACGTCCAGGTCTGCTGGGACAAGTTCTGCAACTTCTGGGAGGTGGAGGCGCGGCAGGTGCCCATGGAGGGCGACCGGTTCCATCTCGATCCGGCGGCGGCCGCGGCGCTGTGCGACGAGAACACGATCGGGGTGGTGGGCGTCCTCGGTTCCACCTTCGACGGGTCGTACGAGCCGATCGCCGAGCTGTGCGCGGCCCTCGACGACCTCCAGGAACGTACCGGTCTGGATGTGCCCGTACATGTCGACGGGGCGTCCGGGGCCATGGTCGCGCCCTTCCTCGACGAGGGGCTGGTCTGGGACTTCCGGCTGCCCCGGGTGTCGTCGATCAACACCTCCGGGCACAAGTACGGGCTGGTGTATCCGGGGGTGGGCTGGGCGCTCTGGCGCTCCGCCGCCGAGCTGCCGGAGGAGCTGGTGTTCCGGGTGAACTACCTGGGCGGGGACATGCCCACGTTCGCGCTGAACTTCTCCCGGCCGGGGGCGCAGGTCGTGGCGCAGTACTACACGTTCCTGCGGCTCGGGCGGGAGGGGTACCGGGCCGTGCAGCGGTCGACGCGGGACGTGGCCACCGGGCTCGCGGAGGAGGTGGCGAAGTTCGGGGACTTCCGGCTGCTGACCCGGGGTGACGAGTTGCCGGTGTTCGCCTTCACGACGGAGGAGGGGGTCACCGCGTTCGACGTCTTCGACGTGGCGCGGCGGATGCGGGAGAAGGGGTGGCTGGTGCCCGCGTACACGTTCCCGGAGAACCGGGAGGACCTGTCGGTGCTGCGGGTGGTGTGCCGGAACGGGTTCACGACCGATCTCGCGGAGCTGTTCCTGGAGGATCTGGGGCGGCTGCTGCCCGAGCTTCGACGGCAGTCGGGGCCGGCGGTGCGGGACAAGGGGGCGGCGACGGGGTTTCACCACTAGAAGCGTCCTGAAGATCTTGAAAATGCGCCCGGCTTGCCCTACTTGATGGCGATTGACATTTACCGGCAATCCAGGGTGAGTCGGGCGGCCAGAGCAAGATCTTCAGCGGTCCCCTAGGGCCACGGGGTGGTGCGGCCGGGATTCTCGCCCCCGCCGCCCCTACCCGTCCCGTCCTCCGGGGGCTACGCCCCTTCGGCCCCCAGACGTCCCTCCGGTGGGGGCTGGTCGCGCAGTTCCCCGCGCCCCTGAAAAGGCGGGGCTACGCCCCTGCCTTTCGGTCCGTGCGATCACTTGCTCAGGCGGGCGAACCTGCGTACCGCCAAGGGGAAGAAGACCGCCAGCAGGGCCAAGGGCCAGGCGATCGCCGTCCAGAGGTGGGGGGCTTCGGCGCCCGGGGTGCCGAAGAGGTGGCGTACGGCCGTCGCCGTGTGGGACATCGGGTTCCAGTCGACGACCGTGCCGAGCCAGTCGGGCATGGAGGCGGGCGTGGCAAGGGCGTTGGAGAGGAAGCCGACCGGCCAGACGAGGATCTGTACGGCGGTGAGGAGTTCGGGCCGGCCGGCCAGCATCGCGAGGTGGATGCCGATCCACAGCATCGCGAAGCGGAAGAGCAGCAGGAGGCCGACCGCGCCGAGGAAGGCCGCAGGGCCGCCGTGCGCACGCCAGCCGAGGGCGAGGGCGACGGCCATGAGGACGGCCAGGCCCACCGCCGACTGGAGCATGTCCGCGACCGAACGGCCCACCAGGACCGCCCCGTTGGCCATCGGCATCGAACGGAACCGGTCGATCACCCCCTTGTTGAGGTCCTGGGTGACGGCGAGCATCGTGCCCTCCAGGCCGAAGGCCATGGTGAGCGCGAGCATGCCGGGGACCAGGTAGTCGAGGTAGTCGCCGGTCACCCCGCGGCCGCCGCCGATCAGATAGCCGAACATCAGCAGCAGCATCACGGGGAAGACCAGCCCGACCAGCATCTGCACCGGTTGCCGTGCCCAGTGGGCGAGTTCGCGGCGGGTCATGGTCCAGGAGTCGGTCAGGGCGCGCCCGCCCGCACCCGTGTGCGCGGTCGTCGCTGTCGTCGTGGTCATGCGCGTACGGCCTCCTTCGTACGGTTGTCCCCGGTGAGGTGCAGGAACACCTCGTCCAGGGTCGGGCGGCGCAGGGCGATGTCCTCGGCCTCGATGCCCGCGTCCGCGAGGGCGCGTACGACCGTGGTGAGGGCCGTCATGCGGTCGGTGACCGGGGCGCTGAGCCGGCGGCGGTCGGCGTCGACCGTGACGTCGGCCTCGGGGACCGGCAACAGGGCCGTCACGACGCCCAGTTGACCGGCGTCACGCAGGACGATGTCGATGCGGTCGCCGCCGGTCAGGCGCTTCAGCTCGTCCGCCGTGCCGTCGGCGACGACCCGGCCGCCGTCGACCACGGAGATCCGGTCGGCGAGCTGGTCGGCCTCCTCCAGGTACTGGGTGGTGAGCAGGACCGTCGTACCGCCACCGACCAGGGAGCGGACGGAGTCCCAGACCTCGGTGCGGCCGCGAGGGTCGAGGCCGGTCGTCGGCTCGTCCAGGAAGAGCACCTCCGGTTCGGTGATCAGGGACGCGGCGAGGTCGAGGCGGCGCCGCATGCCGCCGCTGTACTGCTTGACGGCCTTGCGGCCGGTGTCGCCGAGGCCGAACCGCTCCAGGAGTTCGTCGGCCCGTACGCGCGCGGAGCGGGCGCCCAGGTGGTAGAGGCGGCCGAACATCTCCAGGTTCTGCCGGCCGCCGAGCTCCTCGTCGAGTGCGGCGTGCTGGCCGAGCAGGCCGATGCGGGAGCGCACCTCCCGCGCGTGCGCCACCACGTCGTGCCCCGCGACCTCGACCCGGCCGGCGTCGGGCCGCAGCAGGGTCGCCAGGATCCTGACCAGGGTCGTCTTGCCCGCGCCGTTGGGCCCGAGCACTCCGTGCACGGTGCCGCGCGCCACGTGGAGGTCCAGTCCGTCGAGGGCCACCTTGCCGCCCTTGCCGCCCTCGTTCCTCCTGTCGTTCCTGCCGCTCCTGCCGCCGTACCTCTTGCGCGCCCCTTCGACAGTGATCGCCTCGTCCGCCGCCATCGGGACCTCCCTGTCGGTCGATGTTCGCCTCACCGTTCACACCTCCCAGGTAGTCAAAGTTGACTACGAGCCACGACGGTAACCCTTGTGAAGTCGGGTGGTCAAACTTGATTAGTGGTCGTCCCCCGGGTGCCGCTCCCCCGTCGCGTACGGGTTGTCCTGGCCCTCCGCGAGGACGCCGACGAACGGCTCGCCCTCCCCCGCGAAGGTGTAGGCGCCGGCGCGGATGCGCTCGATGAGGCTGCGGGTCCACGCGGCGCCGCTGTCGGAGGAGTCGAGCCAGAAGTTCATGATCTCGCCGATGTGCCCGAACTGGGCCGGGCCCTGCTCGGGCGCGTAGTACTCGGTGATGCCCTCGCGCCAGGCGCCGATGGCCTTGACCCGCTCCTCCAGGAGGCCGAGCACCTCCGCGCGGTCGAGGTCGACCATGAAGCCGAGCCCGGCCGAGAGCATGTCCGGCTTCTGGTGGTAGGTCGCGAGGGACTCCCGCAGCAGCGCGAAGAACTCCTCGGTGCCGGCGTCGGTGATCGTGTACTCCGTGCGGGGCGGCCCGCCGGCCGTGGAGGGGGCGATCTCGTGCGCGACCAGCAGTCCCTGTTTCGCCATCTGCTTCAGGGCGTGGTAGATCGAGCCGGGCTTGGCGTTGGACCACTCGTGGGCGCCCCAGTACTCCAGGTCGTTGCGCACCTGGTAGCCGTGGGCCCGCCCGTGCTGGCGCACCGCGCCGAGCACGAGAAGACGGATCGCTGACATGGGCCCCAGCGTAGAACCCCGGGACGTCACCCCCCGTTCGCACCCTGCGCCTTCGCCACCAGCTCGAAGGCGGTGGCGCCGTCCAGCGACTCGCGGATGACGTCGGCGTGACCGGCGTGCCGGGCGGTCTCGCGGATGAGGTGCAGGCCCAGCCAGCGCATGGAGACCCGCTCGTTCGGCGGGAACCACGGTTCGTTCGGCAGTTCGAAGGTGTCGTCGAGGCTCGGCACCGTACGCAGGAAGGACTCCGTCTCGGCGGCGACCTTCTCCCAGTAGGCGAGCTGCGACTCCACGGTCTCGTCGCGGACGAGGGTGAAGCACTCGTGCCAGTTCGACTGGTCCCGCCGGACTGCCGGCTCCTCGCCCTTGGCCTTGGCGACCCACCACTGCTCGACTTCGGCCACGTGCTTGAGGAGCCCGGCGAGGGAGAGTTCGCTGGCGCTCGGCCGGCTGGAGGCCTGCTCGTCGGTGAGCCCGAGCACCGAACGGCGGAGGCCGCCGCGCTGTTCCGCCAGGAAGGCGAGCAGCGCCCCGCGCTCGTCGACCGTCTCCTCCGCGCACACATGCATGACCATGACCGTCTGCCTCTCGTCGGGCCGGGGGCTCCGGTGAGCCCCTCTGACACCGACGAAACTACGGGCCCTTGCGGTCAGGTTCTGTCCGCAAGGGCCCGGCGCTTTCAGGAAAGGGATGCGGGAAAGCCATCAGAAGGGGAAGAAGCTCCGCTTGTGCTGGACCGAGATCCACTTCTGGGTGGTGAACGCGTCCACCGCGGTCTCGCCGTTGAGGCGCCCGATGCCGGAGTGCTTCTCACCGCCGAACGGCACGAGCGGCTCGTCGTGCACGGTGCCGTCGTTGACGTGGAACATGCCGGTGTCGATCTGCTTCGCGAAGCGCACGCCCCGCTCGATGTCCCCGGTGTGCACGGCGCCGCTGAGGCCGTACGGGGTGTCGTTGACGATGCGGACGGCCTCCTCCTCCCCGTCGAAGGGGATGAGGAAGACGACGGGGCCGAAGACCTCCTGCTGGAGGAGGGCGGAGCCGGCGGGGACGTCGGTGAGGACGGACGGCTCGACCAGGTTGGCGGTCGTGGAGCCGCGCACGAGCGCGGTGGCGCCCTCGGCGAGCGCCTGCTCGACGACCGACTTGAGGGCGTCCGCCTGGGAGGAGTTGATGACCGGGCCGATGACTGTGCTCGGGTCGCTCGGGTCGCCGACCTTCAGGGACGTCACCTTGGCCACGAACTTCTCGGTGAACTCGGCCTGCACCGAGCGGTCGACCAGGACGCGGTTGGCGGCCATGCAGACCTGGCCCTGGTGGACGAAGCGCGAGAAGACGGCCGCGTCGACGGCGTAGTCGACGTCCGCGTCGTCCAGGACCACCAGGGCGCTGTTGCCGCCCAGTTCGAGGACCGTGCGCTTGAAGTTCGCGGCGGCTACGGTGGCGACGTGACGGCCGACCTTGTCGGAGCCGGTGAAGGAGATCAGCTTCGGGACGGGGTGCTCGATGAAGGCGTCGCCTATCTCGGCGATGTCGGTGACGACGACGTTGAGCAGCCCGCCGGGCAGGCCGGCCTCCTCGAAGATCTTCGCGACCAGGGTGCCACCGGCGATGGGTGTGTTCTGGTGCGGCTTCAGCACCACGCCGTTGCCGAGGGCGAGGGCGGGGGCCACCGACTTGATGGAGAGCAGGAAGGGGAAGTTGAAGGGGCTGATGACGCCCACGACACCGACCGGTACGCGGTAGAGGCGGTTCTCCTTGCCGTCGATCGGCGACGGAAGGATTCTGCCCTCGGGGCGCAGCGCCAGCTGAATCGATTCGCGCAGGAACTCCTTGGCGAGGTGCAGTTCGAACCCCGCCTTCAGGTACGTGCCGCCGAGTTCCGCGATGATCACCTCGGTGATCTCCTGCTCGCGCTCCTCGATGACCTTCAGGGCCTTCTCGAAGACCGCGCGACGCGCATAGGCGTTGACCTCGGCCCATTCCTTCTGGGCCGCCTGGGCGGCCCGGTAGGCCTCGTCCACCTCGTCGACCGTGGCGATGGTGATCGACGCGAGCTTCGCGTCGTCGTACGGGTTGAAGTCGATGATGTCCCAGGAGCCGGAGCCCGGGCGCCACTCGCCGCCGATGTACTGCTGGGCCAGGTCGGTGAAGTAGGACGACATGTGATCCTCAATCAGTCGGCATCGATCAAGATTGATCACACGTCATCGTACTGGTGGGTAAAGGGAGTTGAGAGCTACTCGGGAGACTCTGTGAAGACTCTCAGGGAGCCTCAGGGAGGCCCGGAAGGTGCCCCAGGGAGTCCCAAGGAGTCTCAGGAGAGCTGGATCAGCCCCCGCAGCAGGTCCCTGCTCTCGGCCGGGGACGGGCTGTCGTCCTGGAGCCGCTTGATCGCCCGCTCGTACTGCGCGATGTCCTCGCCCTTGTCCAGGTAGAGAGCGCTGGTGAGCTGTTCGAGATAGACGACGTCGGTGAGGTCGGACTCGGGGAAGCTCAGCACGGTGAAGGCGCCGCTCTCGCCGGAGTGACCGCCGAAGCTGAACGGCATGATCTGGATCGTCACGTTCGGGCGCTCCGAGATGTCGATCAGATGCTGGAACTGCCCCCGCATCACGTCCCGGTCGCCGTACGGCCGACGCAGCGCCGCCTCGTCGAGGACGCAGTGGAACTCCGGGGCCCGCTCGGACACCAGGTACTTCTGGCGCTCCATCCGCAGGGCGACCCGCTTGTCGATCTCCGCCTCGCTCGCGCCCCTCATGCCCCGGACGACGACCGCGTGGGCGTACGCCTCGGTCTGCAACAGACCGTGCACGAACTGGACTTCGTAGCTGCGGATGAGGTGGGCCGCCGCTTCGAGGCCGACGTAGGTGGGGAACCAGCTGGGCAGGACGTCGGAGTAGCTGTGCCACCAACCGGCGACATTGGCTTCCTTCGCCAGGGAGAGCAGTGAGGTGCGCTCGGTCTCGTCGGTGACGCCGTAGAGGGTCAACAGGTCCTCCACGTCACGGGTCTTGAAGCTGACCCGGCCGAGTTCCATCCGGCTGATCTTCGACTCCGAGGAGCGGATCGAGTATCCGGCCTTCTCCCGGGTGATCCCCTGCGACTCGCGCAGCCGCCTGAGATGCGAGCCCAGCAGCATCCGCCTCACCACCGACCCGCTCGATTCACCGGCGCCCACGTTCGTCCAGCCTCCCCAACTTCTTCAGGGGCCGCAGTCTGCCACTAAACCACTCCGATCCGCACTCGCCCGGTTACAGAAATGGAAAGTCTTCAACATGTGAGACGGATGAGACGGCGGAGGAGAGAAGGGAGTGTGGCCGAGATGCGTCACGAAGAACACCCCGCGGACACAGGAAACCGTCAGGAAGTCGCCAGGAGGTCGCCAGGAAGCCGTCATCCGCGGCCTGTTCGGAGGGAATCAGGCGACAGAAGAAATGTTCAGCAAGCGGTATGCGAAGGTCCAATTCGGGCGCGTGCACGTGCATCTGCCCTTGCATCTGCTGTGCGCATCAGAAACCATGGTCCCGCGCCACCGCTGCATCGCAACGACCGCGAACTCCCGGGAGTGCCTCGCATGGGGACGAATGGATCGACCATGCTCGAACCCTTACGGCAGGGACTTCCGCCACTTGATCCCGCGACCGTGTCCGACGCAGCGTCCTGCGCGCTGCCGCCCCGCTACGAAGCGGTGCGCGAGGCACGGCAGTTCACCCGGGGCACGCTCGGCCAGTGGCGGTTGGACGAACGCTTCGACGACGTCTGCCTCGTGGTCTCGGAACTCGTCACCAACGCCCTGCGGCACGGTCTGCCCACCGGCAACGGGGCGTGCCCGGCCCAGGACCCGCCCGTACGGCTGCACTTGATGCGCTGGACCGAGCGGCTGGTGTGCGCGGTGCGCGATCCCAGTCACGACAGCCCGGTCGCGGGCGACTCCGAGGACTTCTCGGCGGAGTCGGGGCGCGGATTGTTCCTGGTCGACTCGTTCGCGGACAGCTGGGGCTGGCATCCGCTGGGCGGCGCGCTCAGCGGCAAGGTGGTGTGGGCACTGTTCCAGGTTGAGCCGGTGCCGGGCCGCCAGTCGGCCTGTCGATGAACCGCGGCGCTTTTCGGCGCCGCGGTTCTACGCGTGTCACACCGTCGGGCGCGCCGACTTCCCGCCGCCGAGCGGGTCTTATCCGACCAGGTGGTCGAACTCCCCGTCCTTGACGCCCAGGAGCATCGCCTCGATCTCCGCGCGGGTGTAGACGAGCGCCGGGCCGTCGGGGAAGCGCGAGTTGCGTACCGCCACCTCACCGCCGGGCAGCCGGGCGAACTCCACGCAGTTGCCCTGCGAGTTGCTGTGCCGGCTCTTCTGCCAGGCCACCGCATGGAGCTCGGTGAGCTCCGTCGCGGCCATGCCGTTGTACACGTCATCCACGCCGTACACGTCGTGGTCCACAGGTCGCTCCCCGGGGTGGTGCAGTAGTGCGCTGGATGCGCGTTGGCTCTGATGTGGCCGGTGTTGCCAGTGATGCCTTTTTGCCAGTGATGGCTGCCTTGTCAGTGGCGCCTGCCTTGTCAGTGGTGTCTGTGTTGCCAGTGACACCAGTGATGCGGCAGTCAACTGCCCCGGATCATAGCTTTGTTCACGTGCAGATGCATGAGCGTATGCACGTGCACGCGGGGTGTCTCCTCGGTTACAGCACCAGAGAGACGTAGCGCGGCGCGATCCTGTTCCATCCGGGACTACATCTCTCCGTACGGCGTGCGGAACCGGGCGGTTCAGGGCGGGGAGGGCGGCGTCCGCAGAATGGCGGAAAAGGGACGGCCCCGGGGAGGTCGTGGAGCCTCCCCGGGGCCGGGTGGGGGGTGGTGGTGCCGGTGGTACCCGTGGCGCCTGCGGCGCAGGTGGTGCGGGTGGCGCGGGTGGCGCGGTATTCGGATCAGGTCGGGCAGGGGCTCAGCGCGTGGAGTACGGCAGGAGGGCCATCTCGCGGGCGTTCTTGATGGCCCGCGCGAGCTGGCGCTGCTGCTGCGCGGTGACGCGGGTCACACGGCGGCTGCGGATCTTGCCCCGGTCGGAGATGAACCGGCGCAGGAGGTCCGTGTCCTTGTAGTCGATGTATGTGATCTTCGCCTGGTCCAGCGGGTTGGGACGGGACTTGGCAGGCTTGCGCTCCGGCTTGCGGGGCATGGCGGTTCAGACCTCCAGGAAGGTGTCGAAGGGGCGCGGCAGCCGTTCCCAGGCGGCGCGGCCCGCGGCGTACTCGGCGTCGGTGAGCAGGCAGGACTCCAGCAGCCGTTCGAGTCCGTCGCGGTCCAGGCCCGGGGAGGTGAAGACGAGGTGCTGGCACCGGTCGCCGTGTTCCGGGTGCCAGTCGAGGGCGGCGGCGGCCCGGCGGACCGGGGGCACCATGTCCCAGGCGGCGTCCGGGAGCGAGGCGAGCCAGGGGCCGACCGACTCCACGCACAGGGCGCCGCCGGCCGCGTCCCAGTGGAGCAGGGTGTCGGGGCGCTCGGCCAGCCAGAACCTGCCGCGGCTGCGGGCCGCCGCGCAGCAGAGGTCTTCGAGTGCCTCGTAGAGCCGCTCCGGATGGAAGGGGCGATGGCGATGCCAGACCAGGGTGGTGACGCCGTGTTCGTCCGCGTCGGTGGGCAGGAGCGCGGAGGCGGGGTGCTGGGCCGCGGCTGCGGCGTCCACGTCGAAGCCGGCGAACGCTGCGGCGAGCAGGGCCGAGGAGCGCCGTAGGGGCCGGCGCACGTCGCCGGGTGCGGGTGCGTTGTGGCTGGTCGCGCCCCGCGGCGGAGCCGCAGATGGATGCTGCCCCGCGCCCCTTTCGGGGCCTGCAGCCACCTCAGGCGCACGGCTTCCGTCACCGATGGGCACCCGCTGGGCCGTCGGGTGGAGTTGGGACAAAAGGGCCCTGTCCTCGTCGTCCGCGTCCTCCGAGTCCAGTACGGCGAGGACCGGGGCGTATTCGAGTTGGCGGGCGAAGGTGTCGGCGACCGTGCGCTGGTCGGTGGTGGCGGCGGCGAGGCCCCGGTCGGCCAGGTCGTCGCCGTTGCCGAGGTAGGGCAGCAGGAGGGCGGGGTCGACCGCCGTGATCACGGAGGTGATGCGGAGGCCACTGGCGGCGACCACCTCGGCCATGGCCTTCGGCTCGACCGAGTCCCAGAGTTCGACGACCGCGAGGCGGGTGAGGCCCGCGTCGGCGAAGCGCTCCAGTTCGGGGACGAGGTCCTCGCGCAGCGCGCAGCAGGCGCAGTCGTTGACGAGCGGGGTCTCACCGGTGGAGATGAGGCCCGCCGCGTCCCGGACGGTCCGGACGACCTTGGCGTCCGGACCGTCGGTCGCGGTGGAGAGGTCGTGGTGCAGCGCGACGCTGCCCGGGACCTCGGCGAGCAGCGCCTCGACGGCGGCCCGCCGGGCGTCGGCGTGCAGCCCGCCGACGATCGCGACAGACAGCTGGGTCACGTCGGTCAGCCTCGCTTCTTTCCGACCGTGTCAGCTGCGCCGGTCGCACCGATCGATCCGGTCGGCCCGGCCGCTCCGACTTTCCCGGCGCCGTACCGCTTCTGGAACTTCTCCACGCGGCCGGCGGTGTCCAGGACGCGCGCGGTGCCCGTGTAGAAGGGGTGGCTGACGTTCGAGATCTCGACGTCGACCACCGGGTAGGTGTTGCCGTCCTCCCACTCGATCGTCTTCTCGCTCGTCATCGTCGAGCGCGTGAGGAAGGTGTGGTTCGCGGCACGGTCCCGGAAGACGACGGGCCCGTACGACGGGTGGATGTCCTTCTTCATCGACGCCTCAGCGCTCCTCTCGGAAGTCGACGTGACGGCCCGCCATCGGGTCGAACTTGCGCAGCGTCAGGCGGTCCGGGTCGTTCCGGCGGTTCTTGCGGGTGACGTAGGTGTAGCCGGTGCCGGCCGTCGACCGGAGTTTGATGACCGGGCGGAGTTCGTTGCGTGCCATGCTGCTACCTTACTGAAAATGAATTCCATTTACACCACCTGATCGAGAGAGGTGCATCACCTTGTCCGCCCACTGCATGCTGACCGGCGCCCAGCCCGGCTTCGGCAACCGCATCTCGCACTCCCACCGGCGTACGTCCCGCCGCTTCGACCCCAACATCCAGTCCAAGCGGTACTGGCTGCCCAGCGAGAACCGCCATGTGCGGCTGCGGCTGAGCACGAAGGGAATCAAGACCGTGGACGTCATCGGCGTCGAGGCCGCGGTCGCGCGGATCCGCGCGCGCGGCGTGAAGATCTGAGGAGCTGAGGAGCCGATGGCGAAGAAGAGCAAGATCGCGAAGAACGAGAAGCGCCGGGAGATCGTCGCGCGGTACGCCGAGCGGCGGGCCGCGCTGAAGGAGATCATCCGGCGGCCGTCCGCTTCGGACGCCGAGCGCGAGGCCGCCCAGCGGGAGCTGCGCGCCCAGCCGCGCGACGCCAGCGCGACCCGCGTCCGCAACCGGGACCAGGTGGACGGCCGCCCCCGCGGGCACTTCCGCAAGTTCGGGCTGTCCCGGGTGAGCCTGCGGGAGCAGGCGCACGCGGGGTATCTGCCAGGGGTGCGGAAGTCTTCCTGGTAGGGGGTGGGGGCGGGGGCGGCCTGGGCCTGCCTGCCGCTGGGGGCAGAGTGCCCCAGGGGTTACCGGGGCGTCCCGTCCTTCCCGGAGTTCTCACAGTTCCCGGCCGTCTGGCACCGAGGCGCTGCTGGTAGCTTGCCGCTGTCGCCGCGGCGACCGGATCCGGCCACAGCTTTGGGAGACCTCCAGTGACTACGGTGACCGCGGCGACCACCGCGCAGACGGCAAGGCCCGCGACCAGGGATTCCTTCGCGAGCCGGCGCATACGCGTCGTGGCCGCGGCGGCGGGGCTCACGGCCGCGCTCGTGCTGACCGGGTGCAGCGGCGGCAGTGACGACGGTGGCGACTCCGGGAGCAAGGAGTCGTCCGCCGCCCCGAAGCCGTCGGACGGCGCGGACAGCGGCGGCTCCGGTGACTCCTCCGGCGCCGAGACCGAACTCCAGGGCAACTGGCTGGCCACGACCGGCGGCAAGCCGGTCGCCCTGTTCGTCAATGGCGCGGAGGTCGCCGTCTTCGTGGGCACCTCCGTGTGCAGCGGCAAGGTCTCCGACGAGGCGAACATGCAGATGATCAGCCTCAAGTGCCAGGACGGCAGTGACGCCCGCACCGAGGGCATGGTGGACAAGGTGAGCGCCAAGTCCCTCACGATCACCTGGGAGGGTGGCGTCGGCGAGGAGACGTTCCGGAAGGCGGAGGGGTCGATGCCGTCCGGGCTGCCGACGGATCTGCCCACGGCGAGCGCGGGGTCGTAGGCCGGTTCGGGCGGGGAGGCCGGGCTAAACGGGAGGGGCGGGGACGGACGCCTCGACTTCGGGCGCCGGGCCGTGGAGCTGTCCGAGCCGGGGCCGTGGAGTCGTCTTCGGGTGGTGGGGATGTGGGGCTGTGGAATGGGCCTCGCTCGGCGGCCGGGTCGTAGATCATGTGTGGGATGGGCCGCGGAACCTCCGGGTTCGGTGGCCCGTTCGCACTTTCACATCGCCGCCGGCTGTGCCGTGACAGCCACGAACTCCACCGGGAACACCATGCGCACCGCTCCGACCGCCATCGCCGCCGCCCTTCTCGCGGCCCTCACCCTGACCGCCTGCAGCGGGAGTGACGGGGGTGACGGCGGGGACGACGGCAAGACCGGTGCCGCCGCCACCACCGAGAGCGCCCGGGAGGGCGCGTGCACGGCCGCGCGGGTCGGCCTGGAACTCGGGCCCAGCAGTGCGGCACCGGCCGCCGGGGACGAGGGGGCCGTCCCGGTCACCGTCACCAACAAGGGCGACGCGGCCTGCACGTTGAAGGGCCTCGCCGGGGTCGATCTGTTCGCCGGCGACAAGTCGTGGGCGCTCAAGCCGCAGGAGGGCGCGTCCGAGGACACCGAGGTGAAGCTGGCGGGCGGCCAGTCGGTGAGCTTCTCCATCTCCTACGTGCGCGGGGTCGCCGGTGACGCGGAGAAGAGTGCCGCCGTGGACGAGCTGAAGCTGGCCCTGCCCGGCGACAGCAAGGTCAGCAGCTTCAAGTGGCCGGACGCCGAGGTCGCGGTGAAGTCCGAGAGCACGTTGGAGGCGACGGTGGGGCCGTTCCTGCCGGTGGGCGACTGAGTCGTCGAGGCCACGCATGCCGGCGGGCGGGCGGCTGAGTCCTGGGGCCGAACGGGGCCCCGTCAGTGCCGAGGTCGGGCCGGGGCGGAGTCGGGGACGGCATCCGTGCCCCAGCCCGGGTCGTGCCGCCGGGGTCGCACGCGGAGCCGGCGGCTTCGGCGGCGCCTGGGCGGGCCGGAGGCAGGTGCGGGGCACGAGTCAGGGCCGGTTCCCAAGCCGGCGCCGGTTTCCGGGGCAGTGTGCCCGACCCGGGTCATGACGGCAGCCGGGGGCGGTCACGACTCCAGGGGCGGTCCCGGGTCCGGACCGATTCCCGGACCGGCGGCGCCAGTGACGGGTCAGCGCCCAGCCCGGTCATTCCGGTAGCCGGGGGCGCGCCCTGACCTCGGCACGGTCGGGCCGGGCCCGCGCCATGAGTCCAGCCGCGGGGCACGACGCCTGGTGCGGGGCACGAGTCAGGGCCGGTTCCCAAGCCGGCGCCGGCTTCCGGGGCAGTGCCTGGCCCGGGTCATTCCGGTAGCCGGGGGCGCGCCCTGACCTGGGCGCGGTCTGCTGCTTCCGCGCCCTGTTGCCAGCCGGCGAGGTCGCTGACGCCTCGGACTCGGGTGGTCACCGTGTCCGGGAACATCCGGCTGAACTCGTCGTGGACGGCCACGTCGCGGGCGGCGAGGACGGGCAGCAGGTCCTGGTCGGAGCCGCCGACCCCACCCGCGCCCCCGGCCTCCGCCTCGGCGGCCCGCGCCTCGGCGACCTGGGCCTCGGCCACCGCCGCCAGCCGGTCGCCGATGCGGTGGGCGTAGGCGGCCAGGAACGACTGCCGGAAGGTCTTGGTCCGCTTGCGGCCGCCCTTGCGCTGGGCCGCCTCCGCCTTGGTCATGGCGGTGGTGGCCTGGACGAGGAGCGAGGTGTGCAGCAGCTCGACCACCTCCAGGTCGGCCTCGAAGCCGACCACCGTGGAGAAGCCGAGGGCCTCGTTCCACACGGCCTCGCAGCGGTTGGCCCGGGCGACCGCGTCGAGGAGGATCGCCTTGGCCGTCTCGTACGGCGGGTCGACGCCGATCCGGCACGCGCCGGGCGCGTCCTTGCTGTGCGCGCGGGCCGCGAGCAGCGCCTCGTCGATGCTGTGCCGCGCCATCAGCTCCTGCGCCTTCGCGCTGAGCGCCTCCGCCTCCTCCGGGAATCCGGTCGCCTCCGCCTTCGCGAGGAGCGCGCGGATCCGGCTGAGCATGCGGGACTCGGGGTGGGGCGAGTTCTTGGCCGCGCCGGCGTCCCGTGGACGGTCCAGGGGCTCGACGGTGGGCAGGCGCAGGAGGAGGCGGTACAGCTCCAGGGCGGTGGTGGCCTGGGAGAAGCGGTCCGCGCGGGTGGGATGCGCGGCGAGGTCCCTGATCTCGTCGAGCTGGGCGGCCCAGCGCGGACCGGGAGGTTGGGGGCGGCCGCCCGTCCGCGCGGTCCCGTGCTCCCCGGCGGCGGACTCGTGCTCCTCGACGACGAGGCGCGCGAGGAGCCGCACGTGCTCGTCCTCCAGCTCACGCCGCGCGAACCGGACGACATCGGCGGGCTGCCAGCCCCGCCGCCATGCCCCGGCAACGAACTCCCGCCCACGCCGGGCCAGTTCGGCGTCGGCCGCCGGGTCGGCGGCGAGCAGGGAGGCGCCGCTGTCGAGGGCGGCGTCGGTGTCGGCGTAGAGCGCGGCCTCGAAGGCGCGGTCCACCGTGCTGGTCGTACTCACGTGTTCGATCGTGTCATGGGGTGGGGCGGGGTTCCGGTGCGGGGATTCCGGCCGGGGTAGGGCTGGCCCTACCCCCAGGACGCCCTCCAGGGGTCGTGCGCGGGCGGGGGCCCGGACGGTTCGCTGAGGGCATGACCACGGTGGAGACAGACAGGGCCTCGGCGGAGGCGGGCGGGGTGTCGGCGGAGGCAGGCAAGGTGTCCGCGGGGGTGGGTACGGTCTCGGCCGGGACGGGCCGGAGTCCGGCCGGTCCCGGTGAGGATGGGGCTGGGCACGGGGCAGGGCACGGAGAGCCGGGGGGTGCGGCGGTACGCGTACGGGGGCTGCGGCGGGCCTACGGGGACGTCATCGCCCTCGACGGGGTGGACCTGGACTTCGGGGTCGGGACCTTCACCGCGGTGATGGGGCCTTCGGGGTCGGGGAAGTCGACGCTGTTGCAGTGCGCGGCGGGGCTGGACCGGCCGTCGGGCGGGACCGTGCGGGTCGACGGCGTGGAGCTGGCGGGGCTGAGCGAGAGGCGGCTGACGCTGCTGCGCCGGGACCGGATCGGATTCGTCTTCCAGGCCTTCAACCTCCTCCCCTCCCTGACCGCCGCGCAGAACGTCGCCCTGCCGCTGCGGCTCGCCGGGCGCCGCCCCTCGCGGGGTGCGGTACGCGAGGCCCTGGCCCGGGTGGGGCTGGCCGAGCGGGCCGGACACCGGCCGGCACAGCTGTCCGGCGGGCAGCAGCAGCGGGTCGCCCTGGCCCGCGCGCTGATCACCCGGCCCGCTGTTCTCTTCGGGGACGAGCCCACCGGGGCACTGGACACCACGACCAGCCGTGAAGTGCTGTGCCTGTTGCGGGAGTTGGTGGACCGGGAGAGACAGACCACGGTCATGGTGACCCACGATCCGGTGGCCGCGTCGTACGCGGACCGGGTGGTGTTCCTGGTCGACGGGCGGGTGAGCGGCGAACTGGTCCGGCCGTCGGTCGAGGCGGTGGCCGCGCGCATGGCGGGGCTGGAGCGGGCGGCGACGCCGGGGCGGGCCGCGGGGCTGGAGCGGGCTGCGGGTGACGGGGTCGCCGGAGGCGTGACGTGCTGACTCTGTCGTCGTTGCGTACGCGGTGGGCCGCGTTGGTCGGGTCGTTCGTCGCCGTGACGGTGGGGGTCGGGGTGATGACGGCCATGGGTCTGGGGCTCGCGGCGTCGCTCGATCCGCCCGCGCGTGCGCCGGAGCGTTTCGACTCCTCCCCCGTGGTGGTGGCGGGCCAGGACAGACTCACGGTGGAGGTGCGGCGGGGCCCTGGCACGGCCAGGGTGTCGCAGAAGCTGGTCCGTCCACACCCTGTGGACAAGCGTTTGCTGGCGGAACTGCGGAAGCTGGGGCCGGTGACGACGGGCGCGGGCGGGACGGACGCGACCGACTCCGACGCGGCCGGGGCGGACACGGGCGGGGTGGACGCGGTCGGGGTGGACGCGTCCGTGGCCGAGGTGCGGGCCGTGGTCGGAGAGCGGGCGCGCGTGGTGGCCGGTGACGCCCGGCGGCAGGTGGACCCGTCGTACGAGCGGGACGCGCAGGCGCTGGTCGCCGTGAACTCGCTGCTGGGGACGGCCGGCGGGGTCGCCGCGTTCGTCTCGGTGTTCGTGACGGCGTCCACGTTCGCGTTCGTGGTGGCACTGCGCAGACGGGAGTTCGGACTGCTGCGGATGGCGGGCGCGACCCCGGGCCAGGTACGGCGGCTGCTGCTCGGCGAAGCCGTGGCGGTGGGGCTCGTGGCGTCCGGCGCCGGGTGCGCGCTGGGGGCGTGGGGGGCGCCGCTGCTGGTACGGGAGTTGGTGGACGGCGGGGTGGCGCCGTCGTGGTTCGCGGTGCCGGGCGCGGTCGTGTGGCCGTATCACCTGGCCTTCTGGACGGGGGTGTCGGTGGCCCTGGCGGGGGCGTGGGTGGCGGCGCGGCGGGCCGGGCGGACCGGGCCCGTGGAGGCGTTGCGCGAGGCGTCCGTGGACACGGGGGTGCTGCCGCTGTCCCGCCGGGTGATCGGTGGCGTGCTGCTGGTGGGTGGACTGGGGTTGCTGGCCTGGAAGGTGGGGACGGACCCCGCCGAGCTGCTGAAGCGGAAGACGTACACCACCCAGCCGATGCTGCTGATCACGGCCGTGGCCGCGCTCGCGCCGCTGCTCGTACGGCCGGTCGTACGGCTGGTGGGTGCGGCGCTGCCCGGGGCCGTCGGGCTGTTGATCAGGGAGAACGCGGCCATGTCCGTACGCCGTACCGCGGCCGTCGCCGCGCCGGTGCTGGTGACCGTCGCGCTGGCCGGATCGCTGCTGGGGGCCGCCGGGACGGTCGCCGGGGCGAAGGGCGCGGAGGCGGCGGCACGGACCGGGGCGGACTTCGTCATCACGGGTGAGGCGGGAACGGGGCTGCGGGACGAGGCGGTGCGGGACGCCGTCGGGGACGGGGCGACGGTGGTCGGGTCCGCTCCCACCGCCGTGTACGTCGTGGAGGACGGGACCGCGCTCGTGCGGTCCGAGGCGCGGGCGGTGACGGACGCGGCGGCGCTCGCGACGGTGTCGCGGTTGCCGGTGGTCGCCGGTGACGTGCGGGATCTCGACGACCGCTCGATCGTCGTGAACGAGGAGTGGGAGCGGAACGAGGTCGGCGAGAGCGTACGGGTGTGGCTCGGGGACGGACGGCCGGTACGGCTGCGGATCGCGGCGGTGCTCGCGGAGGGGACCGGGGACAACGGAGCGTATGTGACGGCCGCGAACGCGGGTGGGGCGGTGGTGGACCGGGTCGAGGTGCGGGTCGCTCCGCGCGGGAGCGGGATGGAGCGGGCCGGCGCGGCGGCGGCGCTGGAAGGGCGGTCGGAGCGGGCCGGCTGGACCGTGCGGTCGGCCGGGGAGTGGCTCGCGGCGAACCGTCCCGGCACGAAGGCGCACACCCGGCTGGGGTTTGCCGTGGTGCTGGGGATCGCGCTCGTGTACGCGGGGATCTCGCTGGCCGGGACGTTGTTGATGGCCACGTCGGCGCGGGGCGCGGAGCTGCGGTCGCTGCGGCTGGCGGGGGCGACGCGGGGGCAGGTGCGGGTGGTCGTGGTGGGTGAGGCGCTGGCCGCGATCGCGGTGGGCGTGCTGCTGGGGGTCGCGGTCACGGCGGTGAACCTGGCCGGTGTGGCGGGGGCGTTGGGGGTGCTGTCGGCGCCGGTGGGTGTGGCGGTGCCGTGGGAGGTGCTCGGCGCGTGCGTGGGGGCGTGCGTGGGAGTGGGTGGGGTGGTGGCGGTGGCGAGCGCCGGGGTGAGGTAGCAGGGAGGGGGTGGGGGGTGGGTGCGGTTGGGGGGCGTGTGCGGGTGGGGTGTGGCTGGGCGCGCCGTTCCTCGCGCCCCTTACGGGGCCTCTCGCGCGGCGGCGGGTGTGAGGGCGTGGCCGGTGCAGACCGGGCGTCAACTTCGGGTTGACACGCCAGGAGCGTCAACCTACGGTTGACACATGACGACGAATCCTCGAGTCACCTCCTCCATCCGTCTCGACGAACTCATCGAAGCCATCAAGAAGGTGCACCCGGAACCGCTCGACCAGCTCCAGGACGCGGTGATCGCCGCGGACCACCTCGGTGACGTGGCCGACCATCTGATCGGCCACTTCGTGGACCAGGCCCGGCGTTCGGGCGCGTCCTGGACGGACATCGGGCGGAGCATGGGGGTCACCCGACAGGCCGCGCAGAAGCGGTTCGTGCCGAAGGCCGAGAACGACCTCGACGCCAGCCAGGGCTTCAGCCGCTTCACCCCCCGCGCCCGGAACGTGGTCACGGCCGCGCACAGCGAGGGCAAGGCCGCCGGTGCCGTCGAAGGGCTGCCCGCCCACCTCGTCCTCGGGCTCCTCGCCGAGCCGGACGGGCTAGGGGCCAAGGCGCTCGTCGCCCAGGGCCTCTCCCCCGAGGCCGTACGGGACGCCGCCACCGCCGTCCTGCCGCCGGCCGCCGCCGAGGTCCCCGAGCTCATCCCCTACGGGCCCGACGCCAAGAAGGTCCTCGAACTCACCTTCCGCGAGGCCCTCCGCCTCGGCCACAACTACATCGGCACCGAGCACATCCTCCTCGCCCTCCTGGAGTTCGAGAACGGGCAGGGAGTGCTCAGCGGCCTCGGCGTCACCAAGGAGGCCACCGAGGCGAACGTGACCGAGGCGCTCCAGACACTCCAGGCCCTCATGCAGGAGCAGGGCCAGGGGCAGGACGGCAAGCAGGCATAGGGGCCGGGGGCGGTGGGTGTGCCGTGGGTCGGGTCGCGTCGCCCGGCGGTTGTCAGACCCCCCTGTCACACTCGCACCCATGACCGACCGGTGGGTGCTCGCGACGGCCGAGGACGGGGGCGTGGAGATCGCCCCGCTCGGCGCCGACGGGCTGCTCGCAGGGGCGGTGACGCGGGAGCCCGACCTTGCGGAGGCGGTTCGACGGCGCGGGCCGCAGGTGGGGCGGTGGGTGTGGCGGTCCACCGGTGAGGTGTATCCACGGCTGCTCGCCACGGGGGTGCGAGTGGAGCGGTGTTACGACATCGAGGACGCCGAGACCCTGCTGCTCGGACACGAGGGCCGACTCGGCGAACCCCGCTCCGCCGCCGCAGCGCTCGCCCGGCTCCGTCGCGCCCCCGTCCCCCCGGACCCGCCCGCGCGCTCGGCCGACCCCGGCGCCCAGCCCTCCCTGTTCGAGCCCCGCCCCGTCCATGTCCCCCTCACCGAACTGGTCGAGGTGTACGCGGACCAGCAGCGGCGGCACGACGCCACCGCCCACCCCGACCGGATGCGCCTGCTGACCGCCGCCGAGTCGGCCGGAATGCTGGTCGCCGCCGAGATGAACCGGGCGGGGCTGCCGTGGCGGGCCGACGTCCACCGTGGCGTGCTGCACGAGATGCTCGGCGAGCGGTACGCGGGCGGGGGCGAGCCACGTCGGCTCGCCGAACTCGCCGAGGAGGTGTCGCAGGCGTTCGGGCGGCGGGTGCGGCCCGATCTGCCCGCCGATGTCGTCAAGGCCTTCGCCCAGGCCGGAATCCGGATCAAGTCCACCCGGCGCTGGGAGATCGAGAGCCTCGACCATCCGGCGGTGAAGCCCCTTCTGGCATACAAGCGGCTGTACCGGATCTGGGTCGCCCACGGATGGTCCTGGCTCCACGACTGGGTCCGCGAAGGCCGCTTCCGCCCCGAGTTCCTCGCACACGGCACGGTCACCGGACGGTGGGTCACCAACGGCGGAGGCGCCCTGCAGATCCCCAAGGTGATCCGCCGCGCCTGCGTCGCCGACCCGGGCTGGCGGCTCGTCGTCGCTGACGCCGACCAGATGGAACCCCGGGTACTGGCCGCCATCTCCCGCGACCCCGGGCTGATGGAGGTCGCGGGCCGCCCCACCGACCTCTACCAGTCCGTCTCCGACCGCGCCTTCTCCGGCAACCGCGAACACGCCAAACTCGCCGTGCTCGGAGCCGTGTACGGGCAGACGTCCGGGGACGGGCTCAAGAACCTCGCCGCGCTGCGCCGACGGTTCCCGCTCGCCGTGCGGTACGTCGACGACGCGGCCCGCGCGGGCGAGGAGGGCCGGCTCGTACGGACCTGGCTCGGGCGTACGTGCCCACCGGCGGTCGGCGCCTCGGACTCGGTCGGCGACGAGGCGGGCCTCCCCCAGGACGACGGTGACCCCGACACGCGGGAGCGTGCGCAGGGCGACGAGTGGGTGCCCGGGTACGCCTCCACCAACTCCCGAGCCCGGGGCCGCTTCGCCCGTAACTTCGTCGTCCAGGGCAGCGCCGCCGACTGGACCCTGCTGCTGCTCGCGGCCCTCCGCCGCGCCCTCGACGGCATGGCGGCCGAGCTGGTCTTCTTCCAGCACGACGAGGTGATCGTGCACTGCCCGGAGCGGGAGGCGCCGGCCGTGGTGGCGGCGATCCGTGAGGCGTCGGAGCTTTCGGGGCGGCTGGCGTTCGGGGAGACGCCGGTGCGGTTTCCTTTCACTACGGCGGTGGTGGAGTGCTACGCGGATGCGAAGTGAGGGGGCGGGGGCGGGTGCGGGGGCGCCTTCCGGGGTGGAGGGTGCGCCGGGTGGCGGCTGCGGGTTCGTTGTGGCTGGTCGCGCCCACGCGGCGGCAGCCGCAGATTCCATGCCGCCCCGCGCCCCTGGAGGGCGGCTGCGCCGCCGTTCAGGGGCGTGAGGCTTACGGCGTGCGGTTCTTCAGTAGTTCTCTCAGGTCCGTCGCCACCGTCGAGTCCGTGTCGTCCAGGATTTCCTGGGCGCGTTCCCATTCGTGGTAGGCCTCCTCCTCATGGCCGTCGGCCCGGAGCAACAGCCCCCGCTGGTGTCGGGCCAGGCCCACGGCGTACTGGTCGGCGCGGCGTTCGGCGAGGTCGAGGAGGACGGCGCACTCCTCCGACGCGCGGTCCGGGCGCCCGAGTTCGCGCAGGGCCCGGACCAGGCCGAGCCGGGACTTGGACTCGCCCTGCCAGTCCTCCTCGTCGCCGAGGATGCGCAGGCTCTGCTCGAAGTTGCGTACGGCGGCGGCCGGTTCGCCGAGGCGGAGGTGGGCGTAGCCGATGTTGCAGTGCGCGGTGTGCCGTACGACGAGGCTGTCCGCGATCTCGCCCAGCGCCAGGCTCCGTTCGTGGTGGGCGATGGCGGCGCGCGCGTCGGTGTGTTTGTACAGGTTGCCGAGGTGGCTGAAGGTCACCGCCTCGCCGTAGGGGTCGCCGAGCTGCCGGGACAGTTCCAGGCTCTGCCGGAGCGTCTCCTCGCTCTCCTCGTAGCGGCCGAGGCTCGCCAGTACGAGCCCCCGGTTGTTCAGGCAGCGCCGTACGCACGACACCACTCCGAGGCGGCGCCACAGCTTCAGGCCCTCGTCGTTGAGGGCGAGCGCCTCCGAGGCCCGGCCGGACATGAAGTGCAGCCCCGCACGATCGGTGAGGGCGAACGCCTCGGCCTCGTCGTCCCCGAGGGACCTCGCGACGTTCAGCGCGTGCCGTCCGAGCACGTCCAACTCGGCCAGCCGGCCGCCCCGGTGCAGATGGGGGAAGAGGTGGCGGACGAGGGTGAGGACGAGCGGCGCCGCCGGGCCACCGTCCTCCCGGGCGCAGCGTTCCACCAGGGCGACGATGTTGGGGAGTTCGCGGTCGCCCCAGGCAAAGGCCTCCTCGGCGGAGGTGAGTTCCGGGGGCCCCGGATCCGGCACGGGCACGGTGGTCCGCAGGCGTTCGTCGCGCTCGTAACCCGGCGGGAGCATCACCAACAGGCTCTGCCGGGCGTGTCCGGCGTACCAGCCCAGGGCCTGCTGGACGGCCTCGGAGGTGTCGGCCGGGTCGGCGAGTTCGCGGGCGAAGTGGCGCACGAGGTCGTGCGGGACGTAGCGGCCGTACGTCGTCTCCTCCAGGAGAGCCACGTCGACGAGGCGGTCGAGGGCGGCCTCCGCGCGGAACTCGTCGGTGCCGGTGAGGCGGGCGAGGAGCGGCGCACCGTAGGCGGGCAGATCGAGGGCGCCGATGCGGCTCAGGACGTGGGCGGCGTCGCGGTCGGGTTCGCGGTGGGAGGCGTGCAGGGCCTCGTGGGCGACGGCGAGGGAGCGGCGGACGCTCAGGTCGTCGTATTCGAGGTGCTGCAACCGCCCTTCCGTGGCCGCCAGTTGACCGGCCAGCGCGTCCGGGGTGAGGGCGCGCCGGGCGGCGAGGCGGGCCGCGACCACGCGGAGGGCGAGCGGGAGGCGGCCGGTGAGTTCCACGAGGGGGTGCGCGGCGTCCAGGCCCACCGCGCGGCCCGAGGCGGCCCGTAGCAGGGCAGCGCTCTCGTCGTCCGACAGCGGGGCGAGCGGGAAGCGGTGGGCGCCGTCCAGCGCGGTGAGGGGCGAGCGGCTCGTCACGATGACCGCGCAGCCGGAGCCCGCCGGGAGGAGGGGCCGCACCTGGGCGGCGTTCGCGGCGTCGTCCAGGACCATCAGGGTGCGGGTGGGGGCGAGGGTCGAGCGGAGCAACGCGGCGGCGGCGTCCGGGCTTTCGGGTATGCGGCGAGGGGCGGTGCCGAGGTCGCGGAGCAGGGCGGCGAGGGCCTGGGCGGGGGTGAGGGGGGTCATGCCCGGGGTGGCGCCGTGGAGGTTGATGTACAGCTGGCCGTCGGGGAAGTGCTCGGCGAGTTCATGGGCGAGGTGGAGGGCGAGGGCACTCTTGCCCACGCCGGCCATGCCGCTGATGACCGCCGTCGGCGAAGCAGGGCGCCCGTGGGCTCGGGGGCCGCCCCGCGCCCCTGGCGGAGTGGCGGTGCGGGTCTCGTCACATGCGGCCCCGGCCAGTTCCTGGCGAAGCTCCGCGAGTACCTCCGTCCTGCCCGTGAAATAAGCCGGAGGGGGCGGGAGTTGGGCCGGGCGGAGCGGGAGATCCTCGGCAGGGGGGTCGGAGGGGGTCGTCGGGCGGGGCTCGGGGGGCTGCTCGCGCAGGATCTCCACGTGCGCCTCGCGGACGGCATGCCCCGGCTCCACGCCGAGTTCGTCGAGGAGGCGCGCGCGGAGGTCGCGGTGGACGGCGAGGGCCTCTGCCTGGCGGCCCGTGCGGTGCAGGACGAGCATGAGGAGCCGGTGGAAGGCCTCGCGCAGAGGGTGTTCGGCGACGAGGGCGGCGAGTTCGGGGGCGAGGGCGCCGAGCGCGTGCGCCCCGGCGGGTTCCGCCTCCGCCCTGTCGGCCGCGAGGTGGAGTTCGGCGTCGTACCGGCGCTCCAGCAGCAACAGCCGTGCCTCCTCCAGGCGTTGGACGAACGCCTGGGCGCGGAACTCCTCGACCGGCAGTCCCCCGAGCGGTGTGCCCCGCCACAGGGCGAGCGCGGCGGTGGACTCGCGCACGGTGCGGGCCCAGTCGCGCTCGGCGTGTGCGGCACGGGCGGCGCGGACGTGGGTCTCGAAGACGCGGACGTCCAACTCGCCCTCGTCGACCCGCAGCAGATAGCCCGGCGGGATCGCGCGCAGCCGCTCGGGGTCGTCCAGCAGCCTGCGCAGCCGGGTCACGTGGTTCTGCAGGGAGGCCTGCGCGGAAGGCGGTGGCGCCGCGTCCCACAGCACGTCCTTCAGGGTGTCGACGGAGACGACCCGACCGGGTTCGAGAAGCAGCGCGACGAACAGGGCGCGCATCTTGCCGCTGCCGACGGAGCGTACGCCGCCAGCGGGGTCGCGGCGGTTCGAAGGGCCGCCGCCGGAACCCATGGCTTTCCCGGGCACTTGGGTGGCATCCGCGTCCCCGGCACCGATGCCGGTTCCGTACAGAACCGGCGGACCGAGCAGTCCGAACCGCAGCCCGTCCCGCATAGAACCCGTCCGCTGCCTTTCCGCACCGTCGTTCCGGGCCCGCCCCGCGGCGACCTGCCGCCGCCTCCCGTACGGCTCCCCGTGGAACCGTTGGGCTCATGTTAGCGATCCGTTGGCGGGACCTGATGTGATCACTTCATCGGATCCGGCGACGACGGCGCACGCGTGAGACGCGTAGCTCGGGGGAGTGCCGCCGCCGCTGCCGGATCCGGGAACCGCACAAAGCGCTGTGCCCCGGTCGGTGGGGGGAACGACCGGGGCACTCGTGTGTGCGGGACCTGTTGACGCCCTCGCCCGCGTGAACGCAGGCGATTGCGGTCAGCACCGCTACGCGGTGCCACCTCGGGTTCCTGCTTCACGGGCCCCTGCCACCCGGAGGTGGTCCTACAAGGCCTCCACAGGCCTGACTTCCCGCCCGTCCGGCGGTAGGTCCGCCAACCACGTTGTCGGACAGAGCGACTTCAGCGGCGGCGGGCCTACAGGATCGTTGGGCCTACAGGATCGGCGGGCGGCCCAGCCGTGTCAGGCGCCAGACCGTCCGCCAGCTCATCGGCCGGCGCTCGCCACCCGACTCGCGCCAGCCCTCCGCGAAGCCGCCGAACCAGGCCTTCAGACCGCCCGCCGAGCGCATCCGCAGCAGAGTGATGAGGACCCACACGCCCAGGTGGACGGGGATGAGCGGGAGCGGGAGGCGGCGGCGGGCGAGCCAGACGCGGTTGCGGGCGTTGACGCGGTAGTAGATGGCGTGCCGGGCCGGTGAGGTCTTCGGGTGCTGGAGGAGCAGTTCGGGGGCGTACAGCACGGTCCAGCCGGCGTCGAGCGCCCGCCACGCCAGGTCGGTCTCCTCGTGCGCGAAGAAGAACTCGGCGGCCCAGTCGCCCGTCTCGCCGAGCATGGCCATGGAGAGGGCGTGCCCGCCGCCGAGGAACCCGGTGACCGGGCCTCCGCGCATCGGGTCCTTCGCCCCGACCCTCGGTACGTGCCGCCGCTGGGTCTCGCCGTGTTCGTCGGCGATCCGGAACCCGACGATGCCGAGGCGGGGGTCGGCGACGTACAAGTCCCTTACGCGGCGCAGCACATCGGCGTCGACGAGCAGACCGTCGTCGTCCAGTTCGACGACGACGTCGATGTCGCCGAAGGCGCGCAGCCGCTCCAGGGCGACGTTCCGGCCGCCTGGGCAGCCGAGGTTCTCGTCCACCTCGATGAGGGTGACCTCGCCGGGCAGGTCCAGCCGTTCGGCGAACTCGGGGAGCGGGCAGCCGTTCCCCACGATCACGATGCGTGCGGGCGCGACGTCCTGCTTGGCCACGGAGGCGAGCAGCGCGTCCACCTCCGCGGGCCGATTGCCCATCGTCACCACGGCGACAGCGACCCGAGGCCCGGCCTCCACCACGACACCAACCCCATTCCGTCCACGGACCGCCGACGACGACCGGCGCGGTCGACGAACGCCGACCCGCTTCCCGTCCCCCACCGACTGTTTACGGCCGGGATGCTAGTCGTTCACGCCGGAGACTTCGCATCGACTCCGCTACTTCGCCGTCCCCGGCCCTCGTTCGTCACGCGGGTTCTCCCCCGCCGAGACACCGACTGCCGTCTTCCCGGGCGCACTTGAGTACGCATCAGCCCCAGGCCCGCGCCGGTCGTTCTCGGCCGTTTCTGCCCTGCTCGTCCATGGCGCTGATGGCTCTGACGCGCTGCTGGCGCTGACGCATTGCCCCGTGGCGGACGGACCGCATCTACGCTTCCGACATGGTGGAGCGGGGATGGCGGAGAGAGCTGCGCGCGGGTCGCGGGTGAGTGGCCGGTTCCTGCGGTTCGAGGGGGCCACCCGAAGGCGGTCCCTGCACCCTCTGCTCGCCGACGCCGCGTCGATCACGGACGCCGAGCTGGACGCCCCGCTCTTCGAGGGCCGGCGGCCCCGCCTCACCGCCACGTGGCTGATCGGCGTATCCCGACGGACCTCCTACCGGCCCCGCCTCGGTGAACTGCTGCCGGCCGGCGAGACGGTGTACGCGGGACCGGGCTCCTGACCGCCGGCGCACCCCTCTCCCACCGTGACGGGACGTACAACCCCCGTGCCCGGAGCGCGAGTCGGCGCTCCGGGCCCCGGTGCGGGCGCAGGCCTCAGGCCCGCAGCGGGTTCGAGCGGACCGCTGCCATCAGGTACCAGGCCGTGGCGCCCGTGTGCCGGTACGGGTAGTAGCCGAACCCGAAGCCCGTGTCGAGGGGGCTGCTGGCCGAGACGACGCCCGAGCGGTCGGGGAGGGCGCGGCCGCCGACGGTCTGGGCGGTGCCGAGGAGGTCCTGGGCGCGTTCGAGAGAGGCGAGGAGGCGCCGGGCGCGCTTCTCGTCGCCGCGCGCGCCCCGGTCGCGCAGGGCGAGCGCGAGATGGGCGGTGCCCTCGAACCAGACGCCGTTGCGGTTGGGCTTGGGCTGGAACTCGGCGATGGGCGCGTCCTCGTTCGCGAGGAGGCCGGCCGAGCTGAAGGTCACGCCCTCGTACGACTGCCCGGCGGGGACCGTGCTGTTGCGGCGCTCGGCGTGGTCCGAGACGGCGAGTTCCCGGGCCGCCCAGTCGAGGGAGCGCGCGTAGCGGTCGGAGTCGAGGGCGAGGTGGGTCCAGGTCTGGGTGTCCTCGGGGATCGGGGACTTGTTGACGGTGACGCCGTCGTTCGTGCCGGTGTAGAAGAAGCCGCCGGACACGCCCCGGCCCGGCTCCCACATGCCCTTCACGAACGCCTCGGCCCGGGCCCGCCGCCGCCACCACACCCGGTCGCCCGTGAGCCGGGCGAGCCGCCCGAACAGGCAGATCAGGTCGGTGTTGTGCTCGGTCGAGGTGAACGGCAGCTTCTCGTTCGCCCCGTTCACGCCGAACTTGTAGCCGCCGAGGGGCTCGTCGGTACGGCCGGTCCGCTCGATCCACTCCCCGATCCGCACGGCGGCGGCCAGGAACCGCCGGGCCCCGGTCCGCCGGGCCAGCGCACTCAGCGCGATGCCCGCCCAGGCCATGTCCCCCACGGCCGTCCCCGTGAAGCCGAACTGCGTGCCGACGTTGGCCGTCCCGTCCGCCCGGACGAACCCGTCCGGCTGCGGTACGCCGTCGTAGTGGACGTACGGCCCGACGTTGTACGCCTGGCGCAGCCGGCCGTCGTCGTACGCCGGGTCGTGCTCCTGGGCGTAGATCAGCGCGTCCCCGAGCGCCACCGCCCGGGCCCGGCCGTCCTCGGTGCGTACGGCGAGGTGGGCGAGGATCGCGAGGGCGTTGTCGTAGGTGAAGGCCGTACTGAACAGGCCCGCCTGGTCGGTGTAGCTCTGGGTCAGCCGGAGGTCGCCGTGGTCGGGGTAGGCGTCCATCGCGGCGGCGAGGAAGGCGTGCCCGCGCCGGGGGGCGGAGCCGCCGGACGCGGCGGACGCCGCGGACGCCTGCGATGCCGGGGATACCGGGTATGCCGGGTATGCGGCGTGGGCCGTGCCGGCGCCCGCGCCGACTGCGGTGAACGCCGCCGCCGCGCCGAGGCCGGTGCCGAGGAGCCTGCGGCGGCTGAACGCGCGGGCTCGTGCGCCGGTACTGCCGGTGCTACCTGTGCTGCCGGTGGTGCCGCTGGTGCCCGTTCTGCCGGTCATGGGTCTCCCTTGGAGGTGCGAGGGGCGGGTGCGAGGTGCGAGTGCGAGGGGCAGGTGGGAGGTGCGGATGCGCGTGCGTGCGCGCCCGGAGTCCGTTCTGAGAGCGCTCTCAAGCGGATGGGGGCTCATTCTGCTGGCGCGCCCCGCGCGGGTCAACGCCCGTGCGCGGCAAGGGAGGTGGGTGACCGGGTGAGCGGAGTGGGCGCCCCGGCACCTGGTGGGTGCGCGGGGCGCCCGCGGGATCCGGGGCCCAGTGCGCGGACTCCGCCACGCGCCCCCGGCCTCGGACCCCGGAACCGCGAGGCCAGTCCTCTACGACACGGACCTCGCGGTCGTTCAGCGGTACCGGACACCACTGTCCGATGCGGTCGGACAGGGCGGCGACAGGCGAGGGCCAGGAGGGAGCCAGCCAGAGTATGAGCGCGTACAGCATTCGGTACGCCCCTTTCACACCTCTTCACACCCCGAGGTAAGTCGGACTTGTCCACTTCCGGGGTTTCGTCGCTCACTCCGTTCGCAACGCCCTGGCCGTACCCGTCCGCGCCGCCCACGGCGACGGAGATGACGACCATCGTCACGGTCTGACGGTGTGTCATGCCGAGCGCCTTGAGCACTCCGAGGTCGCGGACCCGTTCGCGGGTGTCGAGGACGACCGTTTGACATCCTCCCCCTCTTAAAAGAGTAGGGATTCCAGCCCGTTCGGGCTGAGGTTCACGGACGCTCGACCGCTGGTTGGGCGGTGTCGTCCCTCCGGCACCGGCTGTGCGCCGGGGGCGGGGGATGCCGCCCTGTCCTGCCGCGATGTTGATGCTTGCGTTGGTGTCGGCGTTGCAGGTGAAGCCGCAGGAGGAACAGACGAACCCGGCTTGGCTCTTGCGCGAGTTCTTGTCGATCCAGCCACAGGCACTGCACCGCAGGCTGGTGTAGGGGGCGGGAACGTCCTCGACCCGGCCGGGGGCCTTGTGTCCGGTGCGCTGGCGGAGCAGGCCCCAGCCCTGGGCGAGGATCGCCCGGTTCAGGCCGGACTTCTGCGCCACCTGCCTGCCGGGCCGCTCCACGGTTCCCTTCGCGGAGCGGGTCATCGTCTTGATGTTCAGCTTCTCGAACCGGATCAGCTCATAGCCGCGAGCGAGCAGGGTGCTGGTCTTCTCGTACCAGTCCTTACGCCGGTTCGCCTCCCGCGCCCTCAGCCCGGCCACGATCGCATGCTCGGCCGCCTTGGCAGGGCTGCCTTTGGGCGCTCTGGCCGCGCGCCGCTGGTGCTTGCGGATCCGGGCGCGTTCCTTGACGGTGAGCTGGGGCAGTTCAGCCTCCGGCCGTCGGAGAGGGCGGCAGTGATCGTGACGCCCCGGTCGATGCCGATCACCGTATCCGTGCCGGGCCCCTCGACCGGGTCGGGGATGACGGCGAAGGCGATGTGCCACTGCCCGTTGCGGAAGGTGACCCGGAACGTCTTGGCGGCGGGCAGTTTCGCGCCTTTGCCCTCGGCGCTGAGGCGGAAGCGGACCCACCCGCGGCCGGGCACCCTCACCTGTGCCCAGCGCCGGTTCAGCCTCTGCACGACTACCGAGCGGCCCATGACCTGCCTGCCGGTCTTCGCGTTCAGCTTCGGCGACCCGTCCGCCTCGTATTCCGGCACGCGGTCGGTGCCGATGCCCCGGAAGCCCTCGTGCACATGCTTCCTGCGCCAGGTCGGCTCACCGAACCCGGACGTGAACCTTGCACTCTTGGCCCGGGCGAAATCCTTCAACGCCTGCTGCTGCACATCCGCGTTCCCCTCACCCAGCCACGCGTTCTCCCGCCGGGCCTCGGTCAGCTGACGGCACTGCTCCGCGAAACCGGGCGCGGACCTGCGACCCGGCCTCCAGTACGTGTGCTGCTCGACAGCAAGATTCCACACGTACCGCGCGTGCGCGCAGTGCGTGAGCATCTGCTCGGCCTGCGCAGGCGACGGATACATCCGGAAACGAGGCATTGCCACGAACCTAGACACCCCGTTCCCCTCCCGCGCACGACTTCGACCAACATCACCCATGAGAGTGACCGACACGCTCATCCCTTCCAGGGCAACCCCCAACCACAGGACCCCAACCCGCCGACACCACGAACGATTGAGGCCGACCCCCACCTGCCTGTCCCTCCCGAAACGCCGAATCGCCCCGACGGCGATCCGGCATTCCCCTGCCCGGCAAGCAGGGTGGGCGGTGGTCGCACGCCGGTGGGCGGAGGTCTGCCCTCCCTGCTGCGTGCTGCGGGCCCCGCCCCGCCCGTCCCGCTGAGCCTGGACCGCCGACGCGTGCCTCGCCTTCCTCCTCGCCGCCTGCACGGTGGTGGCCACGACGGCACAGGACGCGAGCGCGGACGGGCGCCTGCCGCACAGGGTGCTGACACCGGTCCCGGGAGGCTGGCCGGTGCCGCCCGAGGCCCCGCCCCTGCCGGCACCCCCGTATCTGACGCAGGATCTCGGCGCGCCCCACGCCTGGCAGTTGCTCCTCGCCGCCCTGACCGCGCTCCCGCTGCTGGTCCGGCGCCGCTACCCGCTGACCGCGTTCTGGGCGGTGATCATCACGACGATGGCGTTCAACGAGCGTGCGGGGGCGGCCGAGGCGACCGGGTACACGTCCTGATGGACATCCGCATGCCCGGCACGGACGGCCTGGAGGCGACCCGGCGCATCCTCTCCGGCACGGTCCCCGACCCGCCCCGCGTCCTCATGCTGACCACCTTCGACCTGGACCGTTACGTCTACGCCGCCCTCACCGCCGGCGCCAGCGGCTTCCTGCTGAAGAACGTCACCCCCGAGCACCTGGTCGCCGCCGTCCGCCTGGCCCGCACCGGCGACGCGCTCCTCTCCCCCGCCATCACCCGCCGGCTGATCGAACGCTTCGTCTCCCCGTCCCCCGAGACCCCGGTCCTCCACCGCGACCTGGCCCCCCTCACGCCCCGCGAACTACAGGTCCTCCGGTCCCTCGCCACCGGCCTCAGCAACGCCGAACTGGCCGCCCACTTCCGCCTCAGCGAAGCCACCGTCAAGACCCACGTCGCCCGCATCCTCGCCAAACTCCGCCTCCGCGACCGCGCCCAGGCCGTCGTGGTGGCGTACGAGACGGGCCTGATCGTTCCGGGATCGGCAGCCGGGACGCCGCCCCCGAGGGATAGCGCCAGTCCCGTGCCCCCAGGGCCCCGGTCCCCCTGTGCCCGGTCCCCTGCCCCTCTCGCCCCTATACCTCCCTACCTCCCTGCCTCCCCAGCTCCACCGAGACGTGCGCGGACAGCGCGCCGAGGAAGTCGGCCGCGTCGAACGCCGCCCCGGCGGAGAGCACACCGGCCCCCTTCACCCGCCCCTCGGTCACGCGCCGCACCGCCTCCACCGCGAGCGGCGCGCTGACGGCGTAGATGTCCTGTCCGCGCGCCGTGGCCCGCCGTTCCACGCCCCCGGAACGCACGACGACGTCGACCACGAAGGTCTGCGCGGACCGCCCGTGCTCGTCGACGGCGACCGGCGCGGGGGTGTCCGGCGCGGCCAGATCGCGCGCGGCCTCGACCGTCATGTACGTCCGCACCTCGGGGACGGCCAGATGGGTCGGCACGGTGACGATGTCGGCCATGCTGAACTCCCCGATCACGGCCCTGGTCCCCATCGGCTCGGGGAAGTCCCACTTCGTGGCCGGGGCCGCGTCGTCCCGGTACTCCAGCCGCCCGTCGGCGTACCGGACCCGCCGCCCGCCCCGGCGCTGCCGCGAGACCGCGCCCGCGTCCCGCGTCCCCGCCGTGGGGTGCCATCCGCTCAGCCCGTACGCGATGTGCGCCTCGTCCACCGCCGTCCAGCCGGCCGACTCGGTCGCGGCGGTGACCAGCAGGTCCCCGAGTCCGCCGAAGAAGGCCATGGCGGGCACCACGGCGACCCCCGCCGCCCGCGCCGGTTCCTCGAACCGCGCGAACGTGTCGAGATTGGCCTCGATCTCGGCCGCCACGTCCACATACGGAATCCCGGCGCGCAAGGCCGCCTCGATCACCGGCGCGGCCGTCTCCGCGAAGGGCCCGGCACAGTTGACCACGGCGTCCGCCCCGGCGAACGCCCGGTCCAGGGAGCCCGGTTCACCGACCGAGGCGACCCGCACCCACCCCTCCGGCCCCGGCCCCGGCCCCTGTCGCTCCTGTGCCCCCGGCAGCCCCGCTGCCACCGCCCGCAGCTTCGCCGCGTCCCGCCCGACCAGCAGCGGCACGAACCCCCGCGCCCGCAACTCCGCCACCACGAACCGTCCGGTGTGCCCCGACGCCCCGAACACCGCGACCGTACGCCCCGCGCTCATCCGCACTCCCCCACATCCACTGTCACCATCGGCGAAGCGTCGACCGCCTCGCCTGAGGACCATCCTTCCGAGCGCGGCCGCCCACCACGAGTGTCCGAAACGACGAGCCCCGTACAATTTCCGACATGCCGAGCCCGAAGCCGACCACCATCGCGCTCGCCGTCACCGACGGCATGCTGCACTTCGAACTGGCCCTCGCCTACGAGGTGTTCGGCTCCGATCTCTCGCACCTGGTGGACCCCTGGTACGAGTTCGCCCTCTGCGGCCCCGGCCCCGTCTCCGTGGGCCGCTTCCGCCTGGAGCCGGACCACGGCCTGGACCGGCTCCGCCACGCCGACACGGTGATCGTCCCCGGCTGGACCGATGTGGACGTGGCACCGCCCGGCGAACTGGTCGACGCGGTCCGCGCGGCGCACGAGGCGGGCGCCCGGATCGCCTCGCTGTGCACCGGCGCGTTCGTCCTGGGCGCCGCGGGACTCCTGGACGGCCGCCGGGCCACCACGCACTGGGCGCACACGGACGTCCTGGCCGCCCGCTTCCCCGACGTGGAGGTCGACCCGGACGTCCTCTACGTCGACAACGGCAGCGTGCTCACCTCGGCGGGCAAGGCCGCCGCGATGGACCTCTGCCTGCACCTGGTCCGCCGCGACCACGGCTCGGCGGTCGCCAACACGGTGGCCCGCCGACTGGTCGTACCCCCGCACCGTTCGGGCGGCCAGGCCCAGTTCGTCCCCGCCCCGGTGCCCACCCGGAGCGACCACCCGCTGACCGACCTGCTCCCGTGGACCCTGGAACGCCTCGATCAGCCCCTGACCGTCGAGGATCTGGCCCGCCGCGCGAGCATGAGTTCGCGCACCTTGACCCGGCACTTCCGCGCGGCCACCGGCACCACCCCGCTCCAGTGGCTCCTCACCCAACGCATCCGCCGCGCCCAGGAGCTCCTGGAGACCACCTCCGACAGCGTCGACGCCATCGCCACCACCACGGGCATGGGGACGGCCGCGACCCTCCGCCGCCACTTCAACCGCACCCTCGGCGTCCCCCCGGACACCTACCGCCGCACCTTCCACGCCGCCCGCTGACTACGTACTGCACACCGTGCTCAGCGGCGCCCGCCGGTCGGGCCGCGCCTCCGCCACGTTCTGTACGTCGGCCAGCAGCCCCGGCACGTCGAGTTCCTCCCCGGCGGCGGCCCGGGCGATCGTCAGCAGGACGGCCTCGTAGAAGGCGTCACGGACGGCGGGGGGCATCACGTCGGAGGCGTCGAGACAGCGGGGCCCGGTCCCGGTGAGGCGCTTGGCGATCTCCCGTTCGACGGGGCCGCCCTCCTGGCGCACCCGCCGGTTCGCGGAGAAGACGTCCGCGGCCTGAGACCACTTCCGCTGGCCCTCCCGCGAGGCCAGCCGCTCGATCAGTTCACCGGCTCGCGGGCGGTCGCTGAACAGCGCGGCGAAGTCACCGGTCACCTCGTGGCCTCGGACCCGGTAGCCGCCGCCGGGCAACAAGGGAGCGGAGTCCATCAGGCCCGCCCCCTGCCACTTGTCCCCGTAGAAGGAGCGAGCGAAGGAGCCCTGGTGCTCCAGCGCGCACCCGCCCTTGCCCTCGAACAGCAGCCCGTACTCGCCGGGGGCGCCGCGATGGTCGGTGAGCAGGGCGCGCCCCGCCGCCGCCTCGTCCTGCCGGAGCAGTCCGGCCCACGCCTCCCACGCCTCGCGCACCGCGGTCCCCGTCCACGGCACCGAGGCGTCGCCCAGCGCCCACTTGCCGTAGATCTCCGGGCCCTCCCGTTGCAGCACGAGGTCCTCGATCCAGTCGCTGCCGGGCCAGCCGGACGCTCCGTCGTCGCCCATGCCGATGCACCAACTGGTGAGCGGGGCAGGCGAGTTCGCGGGGCGTTGGCCCTCTCGATACCAGACGATGCTCTTCAGATCCGCCTTGACCGGCACCCAGTACGCGTCCTCCCGGGGCGAACTCACCGGCTTCCAGGGGGCGCCGTACTCCTCCTCGGTGTAGAGGCCGTTCAGCGACTTGAGGAGGTTCTGGTCGGCGTACTCGGCGAGTTCGCCGACGCCCGGCATGATCGCGATGTCCGGGGGCTCCCCCGACTGCACCTTGGACAGCAGCACCTCGCGCTGGGCGGCGGTGCCCTGGTACTCGAAGGGGATGCCGAAGCTCCGCAGCACGTCCTCGAACTGCTCTCCCTGCTTGTCGGTCCACGGTCCGAGGATGGTCACCGGTTCGTCGTCCCGCTCCGACCAGACCGCGACCATGCCTCCGGCGCAGACCAGCAGCAGCGCCGCGAGCAGCACGAGCACCTTGAACCGCCGGGTCACCGCCGCCTCCAGTAGTCGCTGTCGAGCCGGAGACCGACGCCGATCACGGGCAGGACGACGATCAGCAGACCGCCGGTCAGGGTGCCCTGGTACACCCGGTCGGTCCAGGTGTCGTCGGCCAGGACGCTCCGCACCTCCTCGGACTTCGCCGTGACGGTCCGCTGCGCGTGCTCCAGTTCCTGGCCGCAGCAGGCGTCCGTGGAGACCTGGGTGATCTCCCGCAGATCCCCGACGACACGATCGAGGTCGTCCTGGGCGGACCCCATCGTGAGCAGCGGAACGACGGCGAGCAGCACGGTGAGCGCGAAGGCCGCGAGCAGATACGGGTTCCAGTCCCGGCCGCACCGGTCGCGCAGTACGAACAGCGTGGAGAGAAGGGTGAACGCCAGCGCCACCAGGGCGAGTTCGGCGATCCACCAGCCGCCGCGCTGCAGCCACCCCTCGGTGGCGGTGGCGGTGGCGTGCTTCAGCTGCGTCCGCTGCATGTCGTCCAGACGGGGTACGAGTCCCACGCCCTCGCGCGTGAGCAGCGAGCGTGCCTCGGTGAGCTTCTGGTGCCGCATGAGCGGCTGGTCCCGGTACATCACGGTGCCGAGGGTGAGGGAGTTGCTGTAGGTGGCGAGCAGCCCGTTGACGGTCCCGAGGTCCTGGTCCGTGCGGTCCGCGATCCTGGACAGCCCCTGGTCGGCAGCGGAGAGCTGGGCCCGGTAGGTCTCGCCGCGGCCCGCCACGTCGACGAACTCCCTCTCGCCGAGGGCGCGGGCCTCGCGGTCGGCGCGCAGCACCGCGAGGCGGGTGGCGGCGAGCCCCTGCACGGCCGGTGCCTCCTTCTCGGCGACCGTCCCCGCGCCGCCCTGGATCTGCCGGCAGGACACGAACAGGGCCCCGGCCGCCACGAGCGCACACACCGCCAGCAGCACCAGATGCAGCTCCAGCAACCGCCGCGTCCGCCACCGCCCCAGCCGGGCCCGCCAGAAACCACCGAGGGAGTGACCGAGGGAGTACGACCACCGCCGACGCCGTGAGGAGGAACGCCGGGCGGCGAAGAACACGGACCCGCCCCGGCGCGCCGGCATCGACGCGGACGCGGTGATGGCGGTGGCGGTGGCGGTGGCGGTGGCGGTGGCGGTGAAGCGTAAGGACGCGAGTCGGCTCCGGCGCGTCGAGAGCGCGGCGCCCTCCCGGGAAGCCGCCGCCGGGCGTCCGCTCGGAGGAACGGCGGGGAAGTGCCGGCTCCTGTCGTCGTCGGCTGAGCGGCGCCTTCGCCGGACCGCACCGAGAACCCGACCGCCCCACGAGGCCTTTCCCGCTCGTCCGCCACGGAGAACCCACGCGGGCCGGCCGTCACGAGGAACCCATTCCGACCGCCAGGCACGAAAAGCCCACGCAGACCACGCGCCGCCCAGTGCCCACTTCGAGAAGCCGCCGCGAAGGCCCCATTCCCAAGGGCCCACGCGAAGAGCCTTCACAGACCACCCGTCCCGGAGAGCCCACTCCGGCCAACCGCCACGCAAGGCCCACTCCGGCCGCCCGCCACGTGCGGCCCGCTCCGGCCGTCCGCCCCCGGATGCCCCCTGGTCGGCCGTCACAGCAGTTTCTCCCCGCAGGCTATGCAGTAGCGGGCCTCGCTCCCGGCGGGGGCGGCGCACCGGGCGCAGCGCGCGCCCGGTTGCGGAGCCGCGGTGCCGGTCAGCGGCACGGGCCGGGACCCCGCGCGCAGGATCATCGGCCCGAGCGTGGACGCGTCGACGGCGTCGCCCGGGCGCAGCCGGACCCGCCCCGCCGACGCGTCCTCGATGTCGGCGACCGCACCGATCTCGTGCAGCACCCAGTCCGTGCCGAACCGGGCCGCCAGCCGCGCCGCCCGCCCCAAGTGCCCCTCGGCGACGTCCCACCGCCGCTCCCCGAGCGCGACGAGCCCTCGGCGCAACGCGTCCCGCATCAGGGTGCGCGACTTCTGCTCGCGCACACTGTCGCCCCCGGCCGCGACCTCGGGCGGCGGCAGCTCGGGCCGGTGCCAGCGCGCGGTGACCGCCGCGTGGACGTCCCCGACGGACACCATGGCGAACTGCAACCACGTCTCCAACGGGTCACCGTCGGCGTCGGCGACGAGCGTGAGCAGATAGTCGCGTCCGCCCTGCTCCCACTGGTACGTCGGAAAGCTCCAGTGATGCGGCCGCCCGGGCTGCGGAAGTCCACCGAGACGATGCGGCCGGGGCGCCTTCTCGTTCAGCGCGACCTGCCGCACCGTGGGCCGTACGGTCACCTCGATCGGCAACTGCGGGGCGTGCACCCGGCGCAATCGCCGTACGGCGGCGGTGATCGCCCCGCCGAGGCCGTCGTCCACGAACTCGGCGGTGCCGTGCAGCCGTTCGGCGAGCGTCAGCAACGGCTCGGGCGCCCAGTCCGCGCCCACGGCGAGCACATCGCAGGTGAAGTGCCCCGCGCAGGCGTCCAGTTCCTCCTCCAGCCGGGTCTCGCCAGGGCCGCTGCTGCCGTCGGTGATCAGCAGCAGATGCCGTACGGACAGCGGGCGGGCCGCGAGCAGGCCGCGCGCCCTGGCCGCCCAGACGGCGTACCCGGCGGGGCGCGGGCCGTCCCGGTGCAGTGGTATCGCGCCTGCCGCGAAGGCGGCCCGGCGCTTCTCGTGCTGATCGGCGACGGCCCACTCGGCGTCTCCCCGTGGGTAGCAGGGGGCCGGCTCGGGGCCGGCGCCGAGCACGGTGAACGAGATGCCGTCGGGCAGTCCCCTGAGCGCGGCCGGCAAGGCGTGCCGGACGACCGCCCGGAGAGGTTCGGCGACATCGACCGCGATGATCACAGCGAGCTCGATCGCGGACAGCTCGGCGGGGGCGTCCCCTGCGGTCACGTCCACCCGCAGATGCGCCTCGATCTTCGCGCTGCGATGCGGCCGCACATCGCCGTCGAGGTCGACCCGCACGCGGATCTCCGGCCGCGCCGACCGCGCGTGGCCACCCGTACGCCCGTCCGCACGCCCGTCCGCACGCGCTTCCGCACCACCGCGTGTACGCCCGCCCACGAGCCCGTCCCCCTGCCCGCCCGTACGACGCTCCATACGTCCGCCCCCACGCCCGCAGCCCGTCCGCCCGCTCACGCCCTGGCCCATGTGCCCGCTCACGTACCGCCCCATGTGCCCGCCCACGCACCGGCTCATGTGCCCGCCCACGCGCCCGCTCATGTTGTGCGTCACCGTTCCTTCCCCGTTCGTCGCCGTACGCACCTCATGGCCACTGCCCGCCAGCCCCTCCAGCCCCTCCAGCCCCTCAGGCAACTAGTCCCTCTCCCTCCTCCCCCAGTCAGACCACGGTCTGTGGCCGTACCGCCTGGAGGAGGTCCACGAGGTGTTCGTGCGCGGCGGTCGTCTCCCCGTGCCGGGCGGCGAGTTGGCGGTAGTGGGACTCGATCCGTGCGCGCAGCTCCCGCTCCTGCGGGCTCAGCCGCCGCAGACTGCCGGGATCGAGCCGCCCGCCGCCCGCTCCCCCGGGGCCGGGCCGGTCGCCACGGCTGTGGAGCGCGTCCAGCTTCCACTCGTGCAGTTCGGTGCTGAGGCGCAACGCCTCGTCCTCGGACAGGCTCGGCCCGCCGGCGCCCGGTTCCCGGAGGACGAGGTCGCTCAGTTCGGCCAGCGCCGCGTCGACCTCGCTGGGCGCGGGCAGCGGATCGTCGTCGCGGGGCAGCCGGGCCGCGCGGATGCGCAGGGAGGCGATCCGGGTGACGGTGTGGTCCAGAGTGCCGGGACGGACCCGGCCGAGGACGTCGAGGGCGGCCCGGCGGTCGCCCGCGCGGAGCGCGAGCCGGGCGAGCCCCAGGGCCGCGCCCCCGTGCGCGGGGTTGCGGGCGAACACGGCCTCGTACAGCTCCTTGGCCGTGGGCCCGGCCGTGTCGTCGCCGAGCCGTTCGCCGCAGTAGGCGAGGGCCAGCTTGGGCGCGTACTCGCCGGGCAGTTCGAGGCGGACGGCGGCGAAGTGGCCCTTGGCCTCGGCGACCCGGCGCGGGTCGCCGTCGAGGTCGGCGCGGCGCAGCGCGACCAGCGCGCGGTGCCACTCCAGGCGCCACCGGCGCACGGCGGGCGGCCCGGGGATGGAGTCGGCGGTGTCCAGCTCCTCCTGTGCGCGCTCCAGGTCGTCCCGGGTGTTCCTGCCCAGCAGGACCCGTACGTTGTGCAGGCGGATCTCGACCGAGGGCGGCTTGCCCTCCTCCTGGTCGAGGAGCCGGCCGGGGTCGTAGCCGCTGCTCACCTCGAACCGCGTGGTCTGCGGGTCGCCCGGGTAGCGCCTGGGCACCGGCAGCCGACGGGCGATCTCGGTGAGGGTGGGCGCGCCGAGGTCGAGGGCGGGGGCGAGGGGCGGGTCGTACCGGTCGCGGCGGGGTCGGTCGAGCCAGTGCTCGATGCCGGGCACGGTGCCGAGCCGAGCGCCGAGCAGTTGGGGGGACGGCCAGAAGTAGTCGGAGGGTTCGGGCGGGTCGCTCTTGCCGCGCAGGGCGCGGATCTCCCGCAGCGCGCCCCGCAGTTGGCCGGCCATCTCGCGGGCGTCGGCGAAGCGGAGCCCCGGATCGGTGCGGGTGGCGCGGTCGACGACCTCGTGGAAGGAGGCGGTGCCGAGGCCGGGCACCTCGTCGACGGCCCAGCCGGCGAGTTCCCGCAGGGTGACCCCGACGGTGTGCAGGTCGTGGGCGGTGGTGGGCATGGGCGAGGACGCGGTCTCGGGCGCCATGTAGTCGGGGGTGACATGGGCGGGCGGCTGACTCTGTCCCCGCTCACGCATCCCGCCGAGATCGATGACCTTGACACCGTCCCCGTGGTGCACGACGTTCGAGGGCTTCATGTCCCCGTACACGAAGCCTCTTTCGCCACTCATGTGCAGATGCACGAGTGCTTCGAGGATCTGGCAGCCGTACGCGGCCACGTGCTCGATGTCGAGGACGGACTCCCCGCGTCGGGTCTCCTTGACCACCTTGTCGAGGGTGCCGTCGCCGACGTCGTCCATGACGATGTACCCGCCGGTGACCCGCCCGGAGTCGTCGCGCCGGGCGACGAAGTCGCGGATCTGGACGATACGGGGGTGGCGGATGGCGACGAGGTTGCGGCGTTCGACGTCGGCGAGCCGGGCCCCGTCCTGCTCGTACCGGTTGAGCAGCCCTTTCACGGCGACGACGTCACCGAGGTGCGTGTCCTCGGCGAGGTAGACCCAGCCCTGGCCGCCGTGCGCGATGGGCCCCATGATCCGGTACTGGTCGCGCAGCACGTCGCCCTCGGCGAGTTCGGGCCGGTACGAGTAGGGCTCGCCGCAGGCCGGACAGTACCCCTCGACCGGCACCGGGCCCACGGTGTAGGGCGGCGCGAAGGTGATGCCGCACTCGCCGGACGAACAGACCATACGGACGCGCAGCGGCGCCTCGGGGTGGATGAGGCGCTCCTGGGCGGGCCGCGAGGCGCGCTCGGGCAGCGCGAGCAGCTCGGCGGGCCCGAACTCCCGGGCCTCGCCGGGCAGGGCGGGCAGCCGGGGCCCGTCCTCAGCACGACCACACACGGCACAATGCCGGGTGGGCAACAGGACCCCACCACAGGGAGCCCCACTGAACCGCCGATGCGGACACCTGGGCGCCCCACGGCCATCGACTCCTCGGCCACCTTCCCCGGGACCGTCCCTCCCCGACCCCCTTTCTTCATGGCCACCTGCCCCCGAGGCACCCTTCGCCCGGTCCCCACTCCCCGGCCCGACCCGACCGCCGGGCCTCATGCCAGACCTCCGGACCTCATGTCAGACCTCCGGGTGCCCGCTCTCCGATGCGCCGCAGATCGGCGCGGAGGGTGCGAACCAACTCCCGCAGCCGGGCCAGCCGCTGCTGCGGATCCGCGCCCCCACCGGTGCCGCCGCCCGCACCACCCCAACCACCCCATCCGGCCCCACCACCGCCGTCGATCAGCCGAAACTCGCCCCGGCGCCGTTCGGCGGTCTCGGTGAGGGAGCCCAGCGACGCACTGTCGACCACACCGTGCCGAACCACGCGGCTGAACTCGGCCCGCTCCAGCCGGGCGAGCAACGTGTCCGCGTGGGTGAGCAGCGCGGGCGCGAGAAGTTCGTCGCGGGCGGCGTTCCAGCCGGTGCCTCCCTCGTGCCGGAAGACCAGAAGCAGCCGGAAGCCAAGGGTCCGTAATCGGGCGAGGAGGGCGATCAACGGCCCCGGCTCGGCCTCCTCGTCGAGCCCGTCGACCAAGACGGTGACCCGCTGCCCGCCCGCAGGGCCGGGCGCCGGCCCGGACGGGCGCGGCCGGGTCCCGAGGAGCCAGTCCCAGTAGGCCAGATACTGCCCGGGCGGAAAGGCGATGTGCCCCAGTGCGTGATCGGCGAGGTCGGGCCGACTGGACACGCCACCCCGGTGGACGAGGTCGGCCCGATGCACGAGATGCCGCAGGGACCGTTCCTTCCCGCTCCCCGGAGGGACCACGGTGACCTTCACCGGCTCCTCGTCGGCGTACTCGTCACCGAACCACCGCGCCAGCCTCTCCTCGAAACCATGGTCCCAGGCATACGGCGTGCTCAACTCGGCGACCAACGGGGACAGTTCGGCGATACGCGCGACGGGAATCAGATACGAGAACGCAAGCCGGTTGTTCTCCGGCAACAACTCGCCCATGTCTCCCCGCCAACTGACGACGAGCCCGACGACCCGCGCGGGCCCCCCTTCCCCGGGCCGGGTGCACACGGCGGCCCCGCTGAACCCCCGCCGCACGACCTCGGCCTTGGTCACGGCGTCGAGCTGCACGCGCTCACCGCTGACCCCGCCGATCCGCCCCCACAGACTCATCCCGTCGTCGAAGCCCTCCGCGTACCCGGTGGCGGAGACCTCCATCCCGCCCCACAACGCGGTCTCCAGCCGGGCGGGCCGCGCCTGGGGTCGGGGAGCGTCCAACCGCAGTACGGCGACGTCCTCACCGCCCTCCCCCTCGGCGAGCCATCCGCCGGGCGGCACACGCGCGGACACCGCCTCGATCTCACTGTTCTCCCCGAACTCCACCCACATCACGGCATCCGGATCGCGCACCACATGCGCGCAGGTCAACACGGTGTTCTGATCGACGAGCACCCCGGCGCCGCAGATGGGGCCCCGCGCATTCCCGCGCCGCAGCCGGAGTCTCCAGTCCGCACGCAATTCCCCCATGCCACCTCACACTACGCGCGGGGCATGGTGCGTCCCTAGACTTGTGAACCAACTTGGATCGGTCAATCGATTCGGTCAATCAACGGAATCCGACGGGGTGTTGACATGAGCGATACCGAACCGGTCGGCCTGGCGGAGGCCATCGGCACGGTCCGCGCGGAACTGGCCCGGGCCCAGGCGGAGGGCGCGGCGAGCGACTGGCGGTTCAGCGTGGAGCAGGTCAGCCTGGAGTTCGCGGTCCAGTTCCACCGCTCCGGCGAGGGCGGCGCGGGCCTCCGCCTCGGCGTCGTCGAGGCCCGCCTGGGCGGCACGGTCAGCCACGACACCACCCACCGCATCCAGGTCGACCTGAAACCCCTCCCAGGCCCCACAGGCCACCACCACGAGGTAGGCCGCTGACCCACCCCCCCGGGGGGCATGATCGCCGCCTACCGATCCCTACGACACCCGCACCACGCCCCACAAGCCCGCCCTCCCCACCCCCACAGCGCAACAAGAAACCGCAGCCCAATTACCTGACCTGCGGTTTCCCTTTCGCTGGATGCGGGCGGCCGGGTTTCCCGAGCCTCCGGCGTTGCCGCGCCGGAGGTCGCTCACGCAAGCCACCTCGCGGCATTCCCGGCCGTATGACGCGTCACGCCCCGAGCAACACAAAAGGCCAGGTCACGAGCTATGTGACCTGGCCTTTGCCGGAGCCGCCCTCGGGATTCGAACCCGAGACCTACGCATTACGAGACCATGAGCGATCGTGTTGCCTGATGCCTCGTCGTGCTGCGTGGTGACGTTTTTCCTGATCAGAGCACGTGCTACAGGTTGACCCGTGCTACCCCGTGATGCGCCGCCCCAAGGCGTCTGTCCACCGGCTGTCCACCGGCAGAGCCGCCAAGAGGATGTCCATGAAGCGATCGTGGGGCTGTAGACGCAGCTCCTTCCGGGGCCAAGGCGTACCACCAAGGACACTTATGCAATCTCTACAAAGTTCCTCGTGCATCGCAAACGATCGCATCCGGGCGGTGTATGTCCACCTCCATGATGACCGCACACAGCTGCGTCGTGCCGGTCCATCCCACCGCAAGGCGTGATCATCCTGGCCACCTCGCCCTGGACGACGACGGCTACGACAGCCGCGGGTGCGCCGCCCCGCGCGGGCAGCACATTCGTACGGCCGGACCAGGCGTCCGGTCCTTGGCCGCGGATGCCGCGCAGGGCGACCTCACCAGTGGCCGCGAACAGAAGATCAACATCTCGTGCGCCGCGGAGCAGGCCGCGGCCAGTCGCCTTGACCGCCGCCTCCAGGAGCGTCCACGCGGGGAGGAACGACTCGGGGCCGGCGGCGGCCGGAAGATCGGGGTAGACGGTGGCGAGGACGTCCAGTGGAGTCGGCACCGGCCGCTGCCACTCGATGTCCACGCCGATGGGCCCGCTGCCGGACGCCCCGAGCAGCAGCAGGCCCTCCGAACGCGACCAGCTGATGTGCAGCCCCGCGTGGTCCGGCAGATACGGCTTACCGCCCGGCAGATACGCGATGCGTAACTCAGCCGGCGGAACGCGCAGCCGCTCCCCCAGTAGATGGCGCACGGCCAGCCGGGAACGCAGGTAACGGCGTGCCAGGAGCGTGTCCGCGAAATGGGCACCGCGCCGCCGCTCCGCCTCCGTCAGGGCGCCCTCACTTGCCCAGACCGGTTCGTTCGCGTCCAGGTCCACCAGCCATGTATGCACGTGCCCCCCCTGCCTACAGGCTGAAAACCTGTGTCCGTGACAGTGCCGGGTCGCCGGGGCGTACGTGCAACTCACCGCGGTCGGGCAGCAGAACGACGGCGGCGACGGTGCGTTCGGCGCGGATGTCTCCCCGGTCCGGTACACGGATCGGAGACTGGGACAACAGCGCGAAGTGCTCCTCCGGGCCGGCCCCGGGGGGCAGTTCGCCGAGTCCGGTGGCGGCTGCCTTCAACCTGCGGACCGACGAATTGCGGGCGAAGACGTTGATCTCGTCACCCGGTACGAAATCGGGATGCAGGAAGTGGTTCGTGTGCGCCACCTCCGCGTCCTCGATGGTCCTGAGCTCATCCCCGAGGACCTCCACGCAGACTGCGCGTTCCCGGTCGCACAGCACGAGCGTGCGGGAGCTGGCGAGTGGCAGGGTGCGCAGGATCTCCAGGGCCTCGGTGACGTCCCGTGCCGTGTCCAGGAGATGGCGGATCGCAAGGTAGGGCGGCACTCCTGGGCGCCACTCGCCGCCCAGGACCAGGTTGAGGCCGACCGCGAGGCCGTCGCTGTTGAGGCCCAGATACCCGAGCAGGCCACCGAAGCTGAGGACGAGCGAGCGGCGGGGCGAGTCACCGCAGGCGATCTCCAGGACTCCGATGTAGTCGTCCAGATCGCCGTTGAGGTCGATGGTCTGCGCGAGCACCGGAGAGCTACGGGCAGTGCGGGCGTACGTCGTGCAGTCGCCCGCCGTCGGCACCTTGCGGTAGCCCATGATCTCCCGGCGCAGCTGGAGCAGCCAGGCCTCGTCCTCGGTGATCCCGGCGCCGGAGGCGAGGCCCGCGACCTCCTCCGCCTGGTCCGGCAGGGCCGCCGCGACCGCCGCCCGGTAGGCGGCGATCGACGGCAGCAGTCCGTCCTGGGTGACCGGCTCCGGCATGACCTTGTTCAGGCGGCAGAGCGAGTCGTCGAGGAACGCGCGAAGCGGACCGGCGAGGGCCTCGCCATGAGCGCGTCCGACAGTGAAGGGGTCACCGGACGCGCGGATGAAGGGGATGCCCCCGCCCACGGTCATCCGACGGCGTCCAGCTGGGAGACCTTCGGCTTGGTGGCGAGCTCCTGTTTGACGCGCGGCCATTCGGCGCGCAGCACGCTGTAGAAGATCGCGTCGCGGCGGCGCCCCCCGGGCATGTAGTTGAAGCTGCGCAGGGTGCCTTCCTCGACGGCCCCGATGTTGCGCAGGCCGCGACGGGCCTGGGTGTTGAGGATGTCGGTCTTGAACTCGACCCGCTCGGCACCGAGCGTGTCGAAGGCGTGTTCCAGCAGCAGGTATTTGGCCCAGCGGTTGATGCCCTGGCCCCGGAAATCACGGCCCAGCCAGGACCAGCCGATCTCCAGGCGGGCGTCGGCCTCGGCCATGTTGCCGTAGCTCATGCTGCCCGCGACGCGGCCGCTCGCCCGGTCGGTGATGACGTAGACGACGCGGCGGCCGGCCGCCTGGTCGGCGAGGCAGGCGTCGAAGAACTTCGTGAAGTCGGCGTCGGTCTCCACGGCGGAGACGAAGTAGCGCCAGATGTCGGGGTCCATGGCCACGGCCCGTACGTTCTCGCGGTCGGCCTCGACGACCGGTCGCAGCTGGACATGCTCGTTCTCCAGGACCGCTGCCGCGTTCTGTGTCCAGGTCACGGTCAGGCCACCTTGTTCGTGTGTCGGGTCAGAGCCTCGGCGACGCTGCGCAGGGTGCGCATCTCGGCGAGATCGTGTTCGGTGAAGTTGGCGAGGTCGACGTCGGTCGCCTCGCACACCTCGGTCAGGAAGAGGACCTTGTTGAGGGAGGTCAGGCCGTAGGTGCCGGCCATGTCCGCGTCGAGGTCGAGGCCGTCGGGGCTGACGGGCGGGTTGAGCACCGCGGAGAGGTTGTCCCTGGCCGCGCTTTCGATGTCAGGCCGCATGGATGCCTTCCTTGCTGTCGTGGATCTCGGCCCGGTGGGCCTCGAAGATCTGCTGGCGTTTCGGCTTGTACTGGGAGGTGAGCAGGCCGCCCTCAATGCTGAACGGCATCTCGCTGACGACCACCCTGCTGATCTGTTCGTCCTTGGTCAACGAGGCGTTGGTCAGGGCGAGTTGGGCGGCGATGGCCTCTCGGTCGGGGGGCACCTCGGCTGGGGAGACGACGGCGATGAGGTCGGTCTGCGCGGGGCAGAACAGCACACACTCGGCGATGGCCGGGCTGGTGCGCATGCTCTCCTCGATCGGCCGGACGATGACCTTCTTGCCGTTGTCGAGGACGATGACGTCGTCGGCCCGGCCGCGGATGAAGAGGAAGCCGTCCTTGTCGAGGTACCCGAGGTCGCCGGTGCGTACGGTGCCGTCGGGGCCGAAGACCCGCTCGGAGTCGCCGGGGCCGGCGTAGGCGTAGGCGTAACCCACGGGGTGGTCGCTGCGCACGCTGATGACGCCGTCCTCGTCGATCAGCACTTCCTTGCCGCGCAGCACCTTGCCGACACTGCCCTCGCGGCTGGCCTCGGGGTGGTTCTTGGTGACGATGCAGGTCTCGTTGAGCCCGTAGCCCTCGTAGATCGGCAGCCCGGCCTCGGTGAAGAAGCGCAGCATCGTCTGCGCGGCGGGCGCGGAACCGGTCCACAGATAGCGGACACGGTCGCCGAACACGCGCTGGGCGGCCTGCTGGAGGGACTCTGTGACGCCCGGGCGGCGCAGCCGTGTCTCGATCTGCCGTTTGGCCGTCTCGTAGAAGGCGGGTACGCCCATGACGACGGTGGGCCGGGCGCGGCGCAGCGCCGCGAAGGCCGCCTCGTAGGTGCTTATGGTGACGTCGTGGCCGTGGGCGAGCGCGGAGTAGATCCAGTAGCGCTGCTGGAGCAGGGACAGCGGCAGGAAGACGAACAGGTCGTCGCCCGGCTTGTGCTCGAAGATCTCCTGCACCGAGGCCAGTGAGCTGTCGATGCTTCCGGCGGTCGCGCCCAGCCCCTTGGGCGTACCGGTGCTGCCCGAGGTGAACTTGATGGTCGTCACCTCGCGCGGTGCCCAGGTGACGAGGGGAAGGGGCTCCGCGCCGGGGTCGTCCGGCTCCTCGGCGAGGGCGCGGACCTCGCTGATCGGCAGGGTCCCGGGGGCGTTCGTCTGCCGGTCGGTGAACAGCAGCGTGACGCCGTAGCGCTCAGTGAGCTGGTCGTCGGGGTCGAACTTGCCGGGTTCGAAGCCTGCGGTCTCAGCCTTCAGGCGCAGTGCCGCAAGGTCGAGCAGCACCCATTCCAGGCTGTTGGCAGCCAGGATGCCGATCCGGTCGCCCGGTCCGATGCCACGCTCCCGGAGCCGCCTGGCCAGCCGACCGGACATCTCGTACAGCTCCGGCAGGCCGATGGTGCGGGTGCCGTCGAGCCGGGCGAAGGAGATGCGTCCGCGGATCGGCGAGGTGGAGACGATGAGGTTGAGCGTCGAGTGGTCGGTCACTGTTCCCCCGCTCGCGAGGTGAGGGCGGTAGCCATGGCCCTGACGGTGTCCAGGTCTGCGAACATGTCGAGCGGGATGGTGATGCCGAACCGCTTGCGCACGGCAGTGAGGATCCGGGCCGCGGCGATGGAGTCGCCGCCGAGGGCGCCCAGGCTGTCGTGGACGCCGACCCGCGCGCCGCGCAGGACCTGGGACCAGATCTCGACGAGGGCCTTCTCGGTGTCCGTCGCGGGTTCGCCGCCGCTGCCCGGCCCGTCGGCGGTGCGCACCGTGTCCTCGACGGGGACATCAGCGAGCTTGCCCCGGTCGACCTTGCCGTTCTTGGTCAGCGGCAGTTCCTCGCGCCAGATCACGGCGGTGGGGACCATGTAGTCGGGCAGGTCGCGGCGCAGGGCGTCGCGCAGTTCGGCCAGGCCTGGCCGTCGCTCACCGGCCGGCACCAGATGGGCCACCAGGCGGTCGCCCTGGGCACCGGGGCGTCCGGCGACGACGGCCAGTGCCACGGCGTCGATGGCGGCCAGCCGCGTCTCGACCTCGCCGGCCTCGATGCGGTAGCCGTTGACCTTGATCTGGAAATCGGTGCGGCCGAGGATCGCGATGTCGCCGTCCGGCAGATAGCGGCCCAGGTCGCCGGTGCGGTAGAGGCGTTCGCCGCGACGACCGTCGTGGAAGAACCGCTCGGCGGTGCGCGCCTCGTCGCCCCAGTAGCCCCGGGCCAGGCCGGTGCCCGCCGCGCAGATCTCGCCGGTCACCCAGTCGGGACAGTCCAGCCCGTCCCGGTCGAGCACATAGGCGCGGTTGTTGGCGTTCGGGCGGCCGTACGGGATGGACTCGCTGCCGTCCTCGTCGGGGCCGACGGGGTGCAGGATGTTCCAGATCGTCGTCTCGGTGGGGCCGCCGAGCGAGATGACGTCCACGTCGGGCTTCAGCTGGCGCAGCGCGGCGGGCAGGGCCGGTGGGATACGGTCGCCGCTCATCATGACCAGGCGCAGTGCGGGCGGCACGGTGCCGTCGGCGACCGCCTGGTCGTGCAGCAGGGAGACGATGGCGGGCACCGAGTTCCACACGGTCACCCCGGCGCTCTCGCACAGCTCCAGCCAGTGGGCGGGGTCGACGGCCCGGTCCCGGTCGGGCATCACCAGGGCCGCGCCGGCCGACAGCGCGCCGAAGACGTCCCACACCGACAGGTCGAAGTTGAACGCGCTGATGGCGAAGAACCGGTCCCTGGGGGCGATGCCGAACCGCTTGTGGCAGTCGGCGACGACGTTGGCGACGTTGCGGTGGCTGACCATGACGCCCTTGGGCTCACCCGTGGTGCCGGAGGTGTAGAGCACATAGGCGAGGTCGTCGGGGCAGGAGCCCGGCAGCGGGACGGGCAGGTCCGCCGCCTGCTCGGCGTCGGTGATGTCGAGGTGCAGGACCTGCCGTTCGCCATCGGGATCCTGCCAGCCGGTGTTGGTGAGCACATGGCGGACCCGGCCGTCGCGCAGCATGTAGTTCTGCCGCTCGGCGGGCAGTGCGGCGTCGACAGGCAGATAGGCGGCGCCAGCCAACGCGGTGGCGATGATGCCGACGATCTGCTCGGGCCCGCGGCTCATCACCAGGCCGACCAACTCGTTGCGGCCGACATTCCCCGCGCGCAGCCGGGCCGCCGCGGCGGCGGCCCGGCGCAGCAGTTCGCCGTAGCTGACCTGGCGTCCCGAGGTGATGACGGCGGGCGCGTCCGGGGTGCGTTCGGCATGGGCGCGGAAAGCGTCGCCCAGCATGGTCTCGGGCAGGGGCACGGCGGTGTCGTTGGCCTCGCGGCGCCGTTCGCGCTGGGCCTCGGGCAGCAGGTCGAACGTGTGGCGTTGCCAGGCGGCCTCGTCGACGAGCGTGTCGAGGAGGGTGCGGTAGCCGTGGGCGAGATCGTCGAGCAGGCCCTTGGGGAAAAGCTCGTCGACGCCGTCAAGTTGGACGACGAGCCCGCCGTGCTGCTCCATCGCGAAGGCGTTGAGCCACACCTGGGGGGTCTGGCTGACGGTGAACACCTCCGGCCCGAACAGCTCCAGCGCGGAGCCGTCGATGTCGCCGCCCACATGACCGATCGCGCTGTTGAACGTGAACGGCATCCGGGCGCCGGCCACGCCGCCACGTCGGCGTGCCAGTTCCTGCATGACGTCGCTGCCGGAGAAGTGCCGGTGGTCCAGGTCGCGCCACAGCCTGGTCTGCAGGGCGCGGGCCCGCTCCTCGAAGCTGCGGGCCCTGTCGACCTCGATCTCGACGAGCATGGTGTCGGAGAAGTTGCCTATGGCCTGGAAGACCCGGGGGTGCATGGGCGGGCGGTTGGCCACCGTGGTGTTGAGGGTGAACCGCGGGCCGCCGCCCCAGGTTGCCAGCGTCTCGGCGTAGGCGGCGAGCAGCAGCGCCGAGGGGGTGAGCCGGGCGTGGGCGGCCCGCTCCTTCAGCGCGGTCCACGCCCGTTCGCCCAGGCGCACCTGCCGCTGGGAGAAGCGGGTGTCGGTCACCGCTGCCGGGCTGGTGCGCAAGGGCAGGTCCGGGTGCGGGGCGAGGTCGTCGACCCGCGCAAGCCAGTATTCCCGCGAGCGGCGGGCCGGGGCCCGGTCGCGGGCGGACTCCAGCGCCGCGACGTACTCCGCGTACGGCAGCTCCTGGGGCGCGCCTTCGTCGGTGCCGTCGCGGTAATGCTGCCACCAGGCATGGAAGAAAAGGAACATGCTGATGCCGTCCATGACCAGCCCGTCGTGGCTGACATGGAGGACCATGCGGTCTTCGGCGAGGATGGTCACATCAGCGGCGATCAGAGGCACCTGGTCGGCGGCGAGCACCCGATGGGAGCGTTGCTCGCGCAGTTCGCGGCGGATGCGGTGCTGTTCCTCGGGGCTCTCCCGGCTCAGGTCGAGGCGGGGGATCCGGGGCCGGTACTGACGGAACTCGGTGATCTGACGGTCGTCGCCGACGAAGCGGGAACGCAGCGCGCTGTGCGCGTCCACGACTGCTTCCAGTGCGGACTCCAGGCGATCGACGTCCCACACGCCCTCGATCTCGTGATAGACGTGGCTGGCCACATCACCGATCTCGAAGATGCCGCCGCGACCGAGCAGATAGGCGCGCTGGAGGGTAGTGAGCGGGAAGCCTGGGCCGTGTCGCTCCTCCTCGGTGAGGTGGGCGATCAGCTCGTTCTTCACGCTCTTGATGCGGGCGATGAACTTGGGGTCCATGCGCTCGCGGCCGCCCTGAAGCCGCAGGTCGTTGCCGGAGAGGGAGACTGACAGGCCGCGGCTTTCGATCTCGCGCAACACCTCGCGATAGCTCATCGAACCTTCGCCTCCGCGAGTGCGGCCAGGGCCGCCGGCTCGGCGCGCTCCTCGATGATCGTGGCGAGGGAGTTGATGTCCTGGCTGCCCAGGAGCTCCTCGACGCTGACGTCCACGTCGAGGGTTTCGAGGATCTGGTACTGGAGGGTGACGGCCTGTAGAGAGCTGGTGTTCAACTGGCTGAGGTCGTGGTCGCTGACCACCTTGTCGTCGGGGAGTTGGAGCACGGTCCGCACGAGGCCGCTCAGCCACGGCTCCAGCTGCGGGCCTATGTGTGTCGGGGAGGGAGCCGCCGGGATTCGCGTCGGGCGGAAGAAGACGGCGTCCGCGAGGCGGATCTCGCTGTCGGGGGCGACGAGCTCGACGGTGCGCGGCCAGGTGGTCGGCTCGGGCATGCCGAGCATGTCGGCCAGGTGTGCGGCGAAGCGCGGCATGACGGGGGCGGCGGCGTGGGCGAGGAGGCGGGCGGCGGCCAGTTCCAGGGCGATGGCGGTACGGGTCTCGTTCCCCCAGCCCGCGGTCTCGGCGAGGAGCGACTCCTGGCGCGAGAAGCGCAGGGTGTCGGTGACGATGCCGTCGAGTTCGGCGGCGGCCTGGTTCAGGGAGAAGCCGTCGGAGCCCAGCGCGCCGGTGACCGCGGCGAGTCGGGCGCCGAGACGGGCGAGGAAGGCGGAGTGTTCGGGTGTCCAGTTGCCGGCGTCCGGGGCTGTGCCTTCGTAGCGTTTGGCGATCCGGGCGCCGAGGTCGTTCAGCCAGGTCTGCCAGGTGCCGATGAGGGTGTCGGTCAGAGCCGACTCGTAGGCCGCGCGCTGGAAGTTGGTGCGCGTCCCCTCGGGGCGGGTGGCTGCGAGGAAGTAGCGGACGGAGTCGACGGAATCGGGGCCGAGGATCTCCTTGCCCCAGATGGCGTGGCGCCGGCTGGTGGAGAACTTGCTGCCTTCGAGCAGGTAGAACTCGTTGACGTGGTAGTCGATGTCCGGTGTCCAGCCCGGGAACGCGAGCCGGTACAGGGCCGGGTAGAGCACCGAGTGGTAGAAGCTGTTGTCGTAGCCGAAGAAGTGGACGATCTTCCAGTCCTGGCTGGGCTCGGCTGCCCGCCAGTTCTCGCCCAGGCGAGCGCCCAGGGCCTGGATGCCGTGCAGAAAGCCGTACGACATCTCGGGCCACACCCAGATGACCTGGCCGTCCACGTCGTTCCCAGCCGGGGGGACGCCCCAGGAGGAGGGGTGGGTGAGGGGGATGTCCAGGCTCGGGCGGTTGAAGAGCCGGTCGGCGAGTTCCCGCAGTCGTGCCGGGACCCGGCCGAGGTGGTGGTGGGCGGCGATGTCGCCCTGGAAGGTGTGCAGGGGCAGGATCCACCGAGCCATCGGGCCGCGGCGGGGGGCCGCGGCCGAGTGCGTGGAGGCGGGCTCGACAAGATCCGTGACGGTGTTGGGCTCGCCGCACTCTTCGCAGATGTTGCCGCTGGTGCCCGAACCGCAGCCCGGGCAGCCGCCCTTGACGTCGACCTCGTAGAGGTACTGGCCGTTCTCCGCGTCGAAGAGCGCGTCGGCCTCCGTGACCTCGACCGTACCGGAGGCGACGACATGGGAGAAGAAGTCCTGCAGGCCGCCTCGGTAGGCGGGGTCGTCATTGGTGACGGTGTACTGATCGGGGGTGATGTCCATCAGCTCGAGGGTCGCGGCTATCTCGGCGCTGTAGTGGGCCGCGGTCTCGGCGGGTTCACGGCCCTCGGCGCGGGCGGCGGCCGGCACGTAGCTCTGGTAGTCGTCGCTGCCGGTCAGATGCCAGGCGTTGGTGCCGTTCATCCGCTGGTGCCGGACAAAGACGTCGGCACCGAGGTAGGGCCCGGAGAGATGGCCGAGGTGGAGATCGCCGTTGGGGGTGGGCGGGGTGGAGAAGACGAAGACCGGCCGCTCGCCGAAGGTCTTGCGTTCGGTGTTCCGCGCGGAGGCCAGAGCGCGTCCGGCGTCGCGCCAGTACTGGGTGAGGAAGACGAGATCTTCGTCGCCGGTGTTCTCCAGGACGTGGGACTCGAAGGGCTCGAAGAGCGCCACCGTGCCGGGAGCGGCCGGGTGCCGCCGCCCGTCGACGATGAACTCGCCACGGCCCGCGACGATCACGAAGAACTCGGTCTCGTCGTGCTGATGGCTGTCGGAGGCCCGGCCGGGGGCGACACGTCCCCAGCCGACGCCCGTGCCGAGGCCTTCGATGCTGCTCATGTCGATGCCGAACGCCTTGGAGAGTGCGGTGTCGTCGTAGGTGTTGATGATCACGTCGCGTCCTTTCGCTGGGACGGAAGGGGGAGCAGATCGGCGGTCTCCGCCGCGATGGCGGGGCCCAGCCGGTAGCCGGAGCCGTTGGCGGCGCCCGCGAAGACCACGCGCCCGTCATCGGTGAGCGCGCGGACCAGCGGCTCGAAGTCGGGCCCGTACGCGTCGCAGAAGACGCGGCCGGAGGTGCAGTGCTCCACCAGGTGGGGGGCGTACTGGCGCAGTGTGGCGAGGGCCGCCCCCCGATCGGTCGGCGACAAGCTCGCCGGCACCGTGTCGGGGTCGACGTCCCACTCCTGGCAGGTGTAGCTGAACAGCCAGTGGCCGCGCTCGTGGTAGGGCAGCAGGAAGGCGTCCTCGTCCTCGAAGACGATGGCCTCGTCGTCGGCGGTCGGCGGAATCTCGATGTGCAGGGCCACGACCTTCTTCACCCGGGCGCCGAGCGGGGCGACGAGTTCCTTCCAGGCAGGGGCAGCCAGCCATGGGCCGGGGGCGAGGACCACATGCCCGGCGGTGAGCGCGTCACCGGTGCCGAGCTCCAGACGCACCCCGTCCGCCACAGGGGCCACGCCGGTGACCTGAGCCCCTTCGCGGAACTTGGCGTGCGGGCGCAACTCGCGGGCCAGGAAGTGGCTGAGGGCGTGGACGTCCGCGTACTGGCAGCCATCGCCCTCCCAGGCGCTCATGCCGTCGGGCAGCGCCGCGACGCCCGCCGGGAGTGCCGCCGTAGGCCGCAGTTTCGCCTCGGGCAGATAGGTGCCGCGCAGCCGGGTCTCCTCCGTGGTGGAGGCGACGACCGTCATCCGCAGGCTGTGCACGGGCAGTTCCGGGCGGGCGCCCTTGAGCGCGGCGTACCACTGCTGACTGTACGAGGCCATGCGGCGGACGCGTGGTGTGGAGCCGCGCGGGAAGTGCAGGCCGGCCGAGCGGCGGGTGGCGCCGCTGCCGATGGCGTCCCGCTCCAGCAGGGCCACGGAGGCGTGCGGATCGCGGGTGAGGATCTCCCGCGTGATCAGGCAGCCGAGCACTCCGCCGCCGACCACCGCGTAGTCATGGTCGGTGTTCCGCGTAGTCATCATGCCCCCCACGGCATCTTGGTGCCGGTCTTGGTCGACCATTCGATGAAGGACGCCAGCTGCTCGTCGCTGCGCGCCCCTGACAGCCGGTCGGCGATGCGCTGGCTGCGCCAGGCGTTGAGGCTCAGGTTGGGGTCGGCGAGGCCGCGCTGGCCGCGGGCGGCGTTCTGCACGAAGACGTTGCGGTCGGCCGGGCCGTCCCAGCACACCGCGTAGTCCTCGTCGATGCGCAGCTCGTCGCCGTCGCGTTCGAGGCGGTGGGCGATCGGAGCGAGGAAGTCCGTGGCTGCGGGCCGGAATCCGGTGGCCCATACGACGACGTCCGCCTCGAAGTGCTCCCGGGCTCCGGGCTCGTCGTTGTGCCGGACGGTGATGTCCCAGCCGCCCGCCGAGCCGACCTCGACTCCGACGACCTCGCGGTTGGGATGCAGCCCGACCAGGTCGGGGTTGCCCTCCACGAAGCGGTGGACGTATATGCGCTGGTAGATGTCGCGCAGCGTGGACTCGGAGATGCCGTCGCTGGTGAGGATGTGCTGGGCGTTGAACGCGGCGCGGACCTCTGTGCCGAGGCTGTAGAAGTAGTCGGAGTGGTCGGGCATGTAGTAGTCGTTGGTGAACGGCGAGTCGTCGATGGGGAAGTAGTTGCGACGCCGCGATATCCATGAGACCCGCCGCGGCAGTTCGGCGCCGGAGCGGGAGATCAGGTCCGAGAAGGCCTCGGCGCCGGACTGACCGCCGCCGACCACCACGACCCGCTTGCCCCCCAGGTTCCGGGCCGAGGTCACGAAGTCGTTGACGTGGAACTGGGTGGCGCCGAGGTGGCTGCGGCCCTGCTCCGGCACCCAGGGCTGGTTGCCCACACCGACGACGACGTTGTCGGCGGTGACGGTGCGGTGGTCGGTGCGGACGGTGAAGACACCGTCGAAGCCGACCTCCTCGACCGTCTCACCGAAGACGATGTTCTCGTTACGCCGGCTCGCCCAGGCCAGGTAGTTGCGGAACTCCAGGCGCGGCACGTCGTCGAACTGGGCGTTGAGGAAGTGGTACACCCGCCCCTGGTCGTGCAGATAGGCCAGGAAGGAGAACGGGGACTTGGGGTCGGAGAGCGAGACCAGGTCCTTGAACATGGAGACCTGCAGGGTCGTGCCGGGTATCTGCTGGCCGTCGTGCCAGCCGAAGGACTCCTTGCGGTCGATGAAGAGGTTGCGCACCTCCGTACGGCTGTGCAGCAGTGATGCGAGGCTCAGGTTGGCGGGTCCCACACCAACCCCCACGCAACGGTAGTGCGTGGAGTCAGGCGTGGTTTTCTCGTGCCCCATGGTCGGATCTCTCCTTCGGACTGGTGCCGGCGGCATGCAACTGAGGACATGCCGGATATGGGATGTGAAAACATGATGAATTGCACGGAAAACGGCATGCCTGGTTGCCGTTGACGGTGCGGAACAAGATGCCTGGCGGTGGGGGTGTCGTAGGGGGCGGTCCGGCGATCAGGCCGTCGGTGTCTCAGCCAGGACCGGGGTCTGCTTCCGCCCGTCGGGCGGCAGTGGCGGCTGAGGCTTGCGCACGGCGGCCAGGCCACAGACAGTGGCAACGAGGGAGCCGAGGGCCACAACGGGCCAGACCAGGCCGCCGCCCAGTTGCAGAAAGAGCCAGCTGCCGATCATCGGACCGACGGCGGTGCCGAGGCCGAACATGAACTGGAAGCTTCCGATGTAGCGGGATCTCAGGTTCTCCGGGCCCGCGCTCGCCGGATGGGCGAACACCGACGGGCCGCCCAGTATCTCGCCGATGGACCAGACGAGGGTGCCGATGACGACGGCCGCGGGCCCGATCGGCAGGCCGTATACCGCCACCCCAACGCCCACCAGGGCGAACCCCAGGCCGACCGTCACCTTCAGTGGCCATGCCTGGGCGAGTTTGGTGACCAGCAGTTCGAAGACGATGACGATGAAGCCGTTGAGCGATACGGCGAAGGTGTACCAGAAGAGCGCCATGCCGGCGTCCTTCATGTAGAGCGGCAGTGTGGACGTGTACTGCATGTAGACAGCGGCGTGGCAGAAGGCCGCGATCAGGTACAGCACGAACCGCCGGTCACGGACCACGGCCGCATAGCCGCCACCCGACCGCTTCCCCTCCTCCGCCTCCTTCTTGGTCTTCCCGTCTGCGGTACGGGCAGGCAGCGTCGTCCAGGCGAGAACCGCGTAGAGCGTGGCAATCAGCGCCTCGCCCCAGAAGAGCAGGGTGTACTGGTGCCCTCCGGCGTTGTACAGGGCGTAGCCGAGGAGGGGCGCGGCCGTCGCCCCCACATTGAGCCCGAACCGGTACATCGCGAAGATCATGACCTGCCGGTTCGCGGGAGTCAGCTCCGCCAGCAGCATCGCCGACGCGGGCCGGAAGAGCTGGGCTCCAAGGCTGACCAGTGCGATGGCCGACAACAGCAACGGCAGGCCGGGCAGATAGAGCAGAGCCGCCGTCAGGACGCTGGTGCTGCCCATCGAAACGACCGTGGCGTTGCGGACGCCCATCCGGTCCGCGAGGGTGCCGCCGATCAGCGATCCGACGACGGCACCGCCACCGTACACGCCGAGAGCAAGGACAGTGCTGCCCGCAGAGTAGCCCCTGGCCGTCAGGAACAGCACCAGGAAGACGTTGAGGAAGCCGCTGAGGCGGTTGACGAGGACCCCGGCGAGCACTGTCTTCACCGAGAGCGGTGCCTCCCGGAACGTGGCCCATACGGTGGCCGGTCCGTCGGTCACCGCCTCGCCCTGGGCTACCTGATCAGCTGTCATGCCCGTCCACCGTCCGTATCGCCACGTTCACCGCAGCGCGCACCTGGGCTTCCAGCTCGTCGAGCTGCCGGGGGCTGGGGGCGTCGATGAGGAAGGTCACCGCCCGGTCGTCGGAGCTGGCCAGCGGGGAGAGCGTGGCCCCCTTCTCCTTGAGCACCAGAACCGCTCGCAACGTGGGCGGGGCGTCCGGTCCGCCTGGGACGATCTCGGGCCACATCCCGCCGTCACCGACCCATACAGGCGCCACACCCGGCCAGTCGACGCTGACGTCCTCCAGGATGCCGGGCTCGTGGTCCAGGTAGACCTGGCGGGCCCAGCGGCGCGGCGCCGGGTAGGCGGCGGGCTCGCCCAGCGCGATCCGGATGATTTCGGGCTCCAAGGGGGCCCCGGTTGCGAGTTGATAGAGCGCGAGCAGGCCGTCGCCCGGGGTGCGGGCCGCGATCTCCATCAGATACGGCTGGCCATCGGTGCCCGTGCGCCATTCCGCGTGGGCGATGCCGTCGCGGAATTCCAGGGCCTCCAGCAGCCGCTGGTTGGCCGTCAGAAGCATCTCATCGGCCCCCGTGTGGGAGTTGGGCACCGAGTGGGAGAGCTCTACGAAGGTGCGGGCGGCAGATTCAGTGGTCTCCTTGCGGGTGACGGACGCGAAGATGACTGTGCCGTCCTGCACAAGACTTTCGACCGAGTACTCCTGACCTTCGGTCTTCTGCTCGACCAGAACGGTCTCGTACTCGGGGTACTCCGCAAGTAGTTCCCGCAGTTCGGAGGCGTCGGCCACGGTCGCCACGCCTGAACTGGAGTGCCGGGTCGCGGGCTTGGCCACCGCCGGATACGGCAGCGAGCCGAGGTCGACGTCCTCGCGCTCGCCGGGCGGGATCACCAGGGAGGCGGGGCTGAACTCATCCAGGTACCAGCGCTGGAGATACTTGCTACGGCACACGCGTGTCGCGCGTAGACCGGGGCCACGGAGACCGAGGGCGTCACCGAGCAGCCCGGTCGGCTCCACCAGCGTCTCGCCGACCGCGTACGCGCCGACGATCGAGTATCTGTGCCGCCAGGTGCGGGAGCGGGCGATGACGCCGGGGACGAACGAGCCCTCCTGGTCGAGCGAGCCGTCGACAAAGGCGATGTCGTCGATGAGCGACGCTGGGTGCTCCGGGTCCTTCATGCACTGCTGGGCATGCCTGCGACAGTTCTCAGGCGTGATGAGCAGGACTTTCAGGCCTCGATCGGATATCTCGTGCAGGTAGCGCGGGTTGCGGCAGACAACCCAGAACGCGCCGGTGAGGACGACGGCCTCGGGTCGTACGGTGGCAGTCATGCCTTCTCTCCTCGGGAGGCAGGGACGCTGTCGACGAATGTGCTGTGCAGCCCGGCCGCGTCCAGGAGTTCCATCCAGCGGGCGGTCTCGTCAGCGGACTCCGCGGCGCGGTTCAAGCCGGCGGGCAGCGCCCCGGCAAACATTCGCGTGATGCCGATGACGAGCGGCAGAGACACACAGCGGGCCATGGCGCTCTCGGTCTCGTCGCCGGTCAGGTCCAGCAGGTAGGACCCTTGCCAGCGCGCGCCGCCGGTGGCACGGACGTCGAGCGCGACGGACAGCACGACGCGGTCGCGGTCGGCGTCGGTGGTGGGGTAGCGGGCGGCCAGGTCCTTGGCCAGGGAACGGATCTCCTCCTGGTCACCCGTGCTCACAGTGGTGAAGACATCGCTCCAGGCCTTCCGCCAGCCCTCGTTGCGCAGGGTGCCGCGGACGAAGGTGCGCAGTCGCCAGCCCTCCGGGACACCGTACTGCGACACGAACGGCAGGCTGTCGCGATTGGGATAGACCTCAAAAACCTCGCCACCGAGGCGGTGCGTGCGGGAGGCCTCCCAAGGAAGGACCACTGTGCGCTCCGCGCCCTCGTCGATGGTGCGGGCCGGGGAACCGAGGGCGGCCAGGACACCGTAGGGCGCCCAGCTGAAGCGGTAGCGGAAGTCATTGGGAACGGCGGGAATGCCACCGCAGTAGGAGGTGAAGTCGACTGATTCGGCCGTGTCGCCGACCGCCTCGCGGGCGCGTTCGACGAGCCGGTGGGCCATCAGGTGGTCGATGCCCGGATCGAGTCCGGCCTCAGCGAGCACCACAACGCCCGCGTCCGCCGCGGCCGCGGCCTGTTCGGCGAGGGCGTCGGAGACGTAGCTGGTGCAGGCGAAGTGGGCCCGGCGGTCGAGTGCCAGGCGCAACAGGCGAGGGTGCTCGGCGGCGGGCAGCATGGAGACGACCACGTCGCCGGCGCCGACCGCGTCTTGGAGGGCGTCGTCCGAGAGCGCGCGGACCTCGGCGCGGCCGGCCAGGCCGAGTGCGGTCAGACGGTCGGCGGCGCGTTCGGCGGTGCGGTCCCACAGCACCACGCGCTCAGCCCGGTCGCACAACAGGCCGAGGCCGGACGAGCCGGTGGACAGGCCGGTGCCGATCCAGTGGACAGTGCCGCTCGTGGGGGCGGGCGCAGCCGCCTCGGTGGTGTTTCGGCTAACGGGCATGGGTGCTTCCTTTGAGGACGGTGGTGGCGGTGGTCCCGAAGGCCAGCAGCGCGCGCTCCCAGGCCGTGTCGGCGTCGTTCAGTCGCAGCAGCTGGGGGTACAACTCCGCTGAAAAAGCACGGCTGGACTCGACGGGCAGCAGCGAGGGCAGGTTGTCGATGGCGATGAGGTCGGCCGGCCGATCGCCCTCGCGCAACCGCCGGACCGGGTGCTCCCAGTCGGTGATCTCGTCGTAGACCGGCAGGACGTTGCACTCGGAGGTGACGTCGCAGGTGACATCCGCGATGAGGGAGAGGCGCCGCCCGGGGGCGTCGAGGTCCTCAGAGGTGAGAAAGGGCGGTACGGGCCGTGTGGTGAGCACGGTGTTGACAAGGACGTCGTGGTCGAGCAGTGCCCTCCGGTCCAGGGCGCGGGTCTCAGCCACGTCCCAGCGGGTGGGGGTGATGCCCGCCTTCTCCAGGGCATCGCAGGCGCCGCGGCCGCTGCGGCCGAGCGCACCGATCACCAGGGCCCTCTCGTCCGCCGGTGGTTCCCCGGCGGCAAGCCGACCGTCCAGTGCGGACCGGTCCAGCGGGTGCAGCGGGGCCCGGAGCAGGCCGCGGTGGTGGAGCACGGCCAGGGCCGCGCCGACGTAGCCGGCCCAGTAGCCGAAGGCGGCCACACGCCGGCCGTCGTCGTCCGTCAGGTATTCGAGGTCCAGCAGGGCTCCGCCGCCGGACGTGAACCGGCCGAGCAGCTCCCGGGCGCCGGTCTGGCCCTTGTAGGCGTGGCCGAAGTAGATGTGACGGTGCACCAGGTGGTTGGGCGCGTCCGGCAGTTCCTTCAGGCCCAGGACGTAGTGGTCCCGAGGGGCTTCGGTCCAGCTGCCGGCCGGGGCGGTACGGCAGCCGGCGGCGACGTAGTCCGCGAGGGGGAAGGAGCGCTGCGGCGCCTCCTCGACGGTGATCCCGACACCCTCGGCGACGAGCCGCGCGGCGTCCTCGGGGACGAGCGGCGCCCGGCGCTCACTGTTACGGGACTCGTGCCGCATCCACAGGCGTGGCCTGTCCGACATCAGATTCGCACTCTCTCTTCGACGGATGGCTGTGGGTGGGTCGTATGAACGGCTAGAGCACGGGGATGCGGGCGTTGGCCAGCGGTCGGTACGTCACCTGGCCCGGCAGCTCCGCCGGGTCGAAGCCCGCCGCGAGCAGTTCACGGACGACCGCGACCGCGACGGTGACGGCCAGAGTCTCTCCCGGGCAGCGGTGGGCCCCAGCGCCGAAGGTGAAGACCGAGGGGTCCTGGCGGCCGGGCCGGAAGGCGTGCGGATCGGGGTTGGCGGCCGGGTCGCGGTTGGCGGCGGCGAGGACCACCAGCACCGGCTCGCCCGGAGCGATCTCGACCCCGTCGTGGCGGAACGGCTCGGCGGCGAAGCGGCGGGTGTTCTGGATCGGCGCGTCGTGGCGTACGACCTCACGGACGAGCGCCTCGGCGTCGGCGGGGCCGGAGGGCGTGCGCGCACCGCGAGCCAACGCCACCAGGGTGTTGCCGATCAGCCCGGCCGTGGCGTCGTAGGTCTGGGACAGGAAGCCCACCGCGTTGGCCAGCAGCGGAGCGGTGCGGGACCAGGAGGCGCGGCGCGCGGCCCGCACGAGTTCGGCAAGCAGGTCGGTGCCGTCCTCCCCCCGCTCCAGGCCGGGACCCAGCAGTTCCTGGAGCCGGCTGGCCGCGAGCGCCGCGGCCTTCTGCTGCTCGGGGGTGGCGGAGGCGGGGATGCACTGGACGAAGTCGCCGATGAGCCGGGCGGCCTCGGCGTCCGCTCCCCGGTCGAGCCCGCAGAGCGCCGCCACGACCCGGGCGGGCACGCCGAACATCAGCTCCTCGAAGGACGGCCGCCCACCCGCCGCGAGAACGTCACGGGTCCGTTCGGCGGCCAGGCCGGCGGCGCGCACCGTGTCGACGCACCCCAGAGCGTCGACGACCACGGCCTTCAGGCGGTGCTGCGATCCGCCGTCGGTCATCCGCACCAGGTCGCCGAAGACGTCGCCGGCGGGGGTCCCGGCGATTCCGGCGGGCACCGGCTCGGCGGGCGGACGCACCCGCAGGGCGGTGGCGGTCAGTACGGCTCGTACCGCCGCGGCGTCGCACGCCACCCAGGCGCCCACGGCCTCGTCGAACGCCAGCGGACGCTCGGCCACCAGCGTCGCGTAGTAGGGGTACGGGTCCGGCTGCCGGACCGCTTCGATCGGGGTGGTCACCCGGGAACTCCTTGTTGACGGAATGGGGGAACTGGGGTGGTCAGAGGTCGCGGGCGGCACGGTCGGCACGACGGGTGTCGAGGGTTCCCGCGATCGTCAGCCGCATGATTTCCGAGGTGCCCTCATAGATCCGCAGAGATCGAATCTGCCGGTACAGGCGCTCCGTGACGCTGTCCTTGACGACGCCCGACGCGCCGAGCAGTTGCACCGCGGTGTCGACGATGCGCTGGGCCTCCTCGGTGGCGTGGAGCTTGGCGATGCTGGAGTGGCGGGCGAAGCGGGGGCTGCCGCGGTCGGCCTCCCAGGCGGCGCGGGCCACCAGCAGGGCAGCCGCGTTCAGCTGGACGTCCATGTCGGCCAGGGACGCCTTCGTCAGTTGGTGGTCGATGAGCAGGGCCCCGCCGACCTGTCGGGTGCGGGCACGCGCCAGAGCGGTGTCGGCGGCACGGCGAGCGAAACCGAGCGCCGCCGCGCCCACGGTCATCCGGAAGCGTTCGAGCAGGTCCATGGCGATGACGAAGCCCCTCCCGGGCATGCCCAGCACGGCCTCTCGTGGCACCCGGCAGTCCTCGAAGGCGAGGTGGGCGAACGAGCGGGGGGCGACCGGGGCCGGCCGGCCACTGATCCGTAAACCGGGGGTGCCGGCGGGGACCAGGAAGGCCGTCAGTCCCAGCGGGCCGGGGCCTTCGCCGGTTCGGGCTATGACGACGTACAAGTCGGCGATGGTGCCGTTGGCGATCCACGCCTTGTGCCCGTTGAGGACGTAGCCACCGTCGTCGGTGCGCTCGGCGGCGAGACCGACGGCGGCTACGTCGGAGCCCGCCTGTTCCTCCGAGACCGCGAAGGCGCCGACGAGCGAGCCCTGCGCCATGCGCGGCAGGTAGCGGAGCTTCTGGTCTTGACTTCCGAAGCGGATCAAGGGGGTCGCGGCCAGTGCCTGGATCGAGAAGGCGAAGTCGGCCAGGTCCTCGGCGTACGCGAGCGCCTCGCGCATGAGGCAGAGGGTGCGGTGGTCACCCGGTCGCTCCTCAGGATCGGAGCCGGGGTCCAGGAAGGCGAGCCAGCCGTCCTCCCCCAGCCGCCGTACGAGGCGCAGGCCGGCCTTGTCCGGGTCCTCCGCTCGGACTTCGTCCCACAGTGCGGTGCGGTCGTCGCACCAGGTGCCGATGGCGTCGGCGAGGCGACGGTGCCGATCGTCGTAGAGGGGAAGGTTGAGGATTTCCGGGTCGAAGCTCGTGGTCGGGTCCAAGGTGATTCTCCGTGTTGGAAAGAGGGGTGGAGGGGCGGTGGTTGTGCACGGAGGATCAGATGAGCAGGTCGACGTCGTCGGGCGGGGCGGGTGCGGAAGCGGCCGGCGTCCGCTCCTGTGCCCGTACCTGCTTGACCAGCTGATGTTCGACGAAGTAGGCGAAGGAGGCGTAGCCGCGCCAGATGCGGCGCCATTCCTGCTGGACGGCCGCGTCGCCGGAGTGGCGCCGCACGTCGTCGAGGTAGGAGACGATGATGTCGGCCGACTGCCGGGCGTGTCCGGCGGAGAAGTTGTCGATCGACAGATGCGCCTCCTCGTAGGAGACGTCGAACTTGTGGCGGCGCAGCTTCTGTATCTCGTGGAGCCGCATTTCCCCAAGGCCGAACATCTCGATACCCAGGTTGTAGCCGAGGATCTCGTTGTAGAACGTGTCGGGGAAGAGCGACAGGCAGACCTGATGGATGGAGAACCCGTAGAGGTGGTCGGGGAGGTCTCCCTGTTCGAGGAATTCCGGCTGCCGGATGTGCGGCAGGTGGATGTCCATGCTGGCGAGAACCTGGTGGATGAGCGTGATGTGGTTCTTGGTGACGTCGCCGCGGCCCATTTCGTCGGCGTAGATCCCGAACAGCATGGCGTCGCTCTGCCGGTGGTTGCGACCGAGGTTGCCGATGCGGTGCGCCCAGCTGCCGTCGATGAGGCTGCCGAGTGCGAAGGTTGTCTGCTCGAAGATGACCTCGTCGCGGTCGGGGATCTCGGTGAGCGGCTGGTAGGGGTCGACGAGCTTGTCCCAGTAGACGCGCTCGACGCGCTCCATGAGCCCCTCGGGCGTGTAGTCGAAGTACTCGGCGTTGGTGAGTCGTCCGCCGGCGCCGTGCGTGAAGAGGATTTCCGCGTCGGTGAGGCCCGCCTCGGCCCGGTCCCGGGCGGTGGCCAGGATGTGGGGGTACTGCTCGACGTTGACGACGCGGTGGAACAACCGCCGGTCGTCCAGCCCGCTTTCGGCGTCGGCGATGACGACGTCCTCAGGTGCGGTGCGGCGCAGGGCCTCGGCCCAGGCGTCGGCCCGGTCGTCTCCCGCGGTGTTGGCGGCGAAGTCGAGATCGGCGGGTTCGCCGGCTTCGACGGCGTGCGCCCATGCCGTGAAGGTGGCCGCCTCGCGCTCGTCGAAGATGCCGAACATCGGGCCGCCGAACTTGATGGACTTCAGGAACCGGCAGGTTCCGTCACGGCCGGGCCTCAGCTGCCGCGAGGCTCGGAATTCGGCGATGAACGCGGCCAGGTCGACGGGTTCGGAGCCGAGCCAGTCGGACAGCAGCCGGTCGCCCATGCGGACGCTGCGGTGCTGGCGGCCGGCGAACGGCGCGTGGCGGGCCACGATCTGCGCGACCCTGGCGTCCAGGGAGAGTCCCTCGTGCCAAGCGGCCAGTTCGGTGAGCAGGGCGGTGTGCTCCCGCTCCAGCCTCAGGACGAGGGCGATCGCGGCGAGCGTGCGGCGGCGGTCCGCGTCCCCGGTCGGTGACTGGTCGGTGAGCGAGAGGTAGTCGGCGAGGACGGTACGGGCCTCCGCCTCCGGCAGGTGCGGCTCGGTGCCCAGGAGCAGGTCGTCGATGCCCAGCGCGGCCATGGCGTAGTGCACGCCGACCACTTCCGGCAGGAAGGAGGCCGGCAGCCGGGAGAGGGCGAGGTGGAAGGAGGCGTGCAGGACGGTCAGCGGGCGGGCCGAGGCCTGCCGGAGGAAGTCCGCGGCCTCGATCTCGGGCAGGTGGACGCCCAGTTCGGTCAAGGCACGTCGGCGACGAGCCTGCTGCCCACGCTGCGGGATGCCTTCACCCTGCAGGAGGAAGTGCTGGCCGAACAGGCGGTTGACGATGACGGACGGCTGGGTGGCGGCCTGCGAGACGGTGTCGAGCCAGCAGCCGCCCAGCAGTGCGAGAGGGGCGCGCTGGCGCAGTACGAGCTCGCGCGTCTCGGGGGCGGCCTCGCGCAGCGCGATGAGGTACGGCGCGAGCTCGGTGCGGGTCCGCTCCAGCCACACGGCGATGGCGTCGGCGTCCGTGCGGGGCTGCGCCGACGACTCCGAATGCGCTGCGGTGAGGAACGCCTCCAGGATGCGGCGGGAGACGAGCAGCGTGGTCTCGCTCTCCTGGTCACCCAGTAACTGCCGGAAGATATCGGCGGGCTCCCCGGCGATGACCGCGGCGGCCTCCTCGGCGGCTTTCGGGCTGAAGTGGAAAGGGGCACGGGGCAGCGAGGTGGTCAGGTCGGGAAGGCGGAATCCGGTGTGTACGTTCATCGAAGCTCCCGGGTTTCGGTTGCCGCCACCTCGGATGCCGGCGCGGTGGGCAGCTTGCGCAGCAGCACGCCGACCCGGACGCCGGGCACGCTTGCCGCCAGCAGGTAGTGGCCGTCGTCCCGCAGTTGCCCGGCCGTGGCCCGGTCCGCGAGGTTGATGAGCGGATCGGCGGCGAAGCAGTGGCCGATGCGGGGGATGTTGTCCAGGAACAACTGCTCTTTGGTGAACCCGGCCTGACGTTCCTTGAGCACGACGATGGGCTTGTAGAGGTTGAGGTGCAGGACACCGTCGATGTCGCCGATCTTCATGTCGGCGGCGTCGAGGATGCGTTCGTTGACCGCGCGGGCGAGGTCCGAGCTGATCTCGTTGGTCCACTCCAGGGCCCGGGGGTCCTGCGCGGATGCCCCGGCCACGATCTCGTAGCCGTCCTGGCCCTGGGGAACGTCGCTCACCAGGGCGGCGGCGGCGCCGTCGCTGAACAGGGCGAAGTTCTCCATCCGCACCGATTCGTCGGAGACCCGGTCGGTGGTGACGACCAGCACCGTGCGGTGGTGTCCGGCGGCCACGAGCGCCTGTGCGGTGCGCAAGCCCACCAGGAGGTTGGTGCAGCGGTTGAGGGTGATGCCGGTGAACGCGGCGTTGTCCAGGCCGAGCCCTGACATCACGGTCTCGACGAACTTTCCATGGGTACGCGGGCCACCGGGGAAACGGGTGGAGCACAGCACGAGGCAGTCGATGGACGCGGGGGCGGTCCCGGCGGCGTTCAGCGCCGCCAGACCGCTGCGCACGGCAAGGGTCTCCAGGCTCTCGTCCGTGCGCCTGACGCTGCCCCAGCCCCACAGCGATGCCCTGGGAGGCATGCCGAACTCCCGGGCCTTGCGGGGCAGGTCCTTGACCGATGTGTGGTCGGCCTCGGTTTCGCCGAGGACGTAGCGGGGAGCGGACAGATGTACCTGTGCGACATTCACGGTGCGGTATCACTCTCCGGGTCGGCCGGTCGGGCCGGCGCCATCATCGCGTTGGCATCGGGGTACGGGACGGCTCCGGCCCCGAACCCGAAGGTGCCGAAGTCACGGATCTCCTTCGCCGCGCGGACGACCGCACCGAGCGCGGCCCGGGACAGCGCCGAGCCGACGCTGATCCGTCGCACACCCAGGGCGCCCAGCTCGGCCACGGTCAGGGGCAGTGCAGGCGAACCCATCAGCACGTTGACCGGGCGTCCGACGGAGGAGCACACCGCGCGGATCGCGTCGGCGTCCGGCAGCGCGGGCGCGTAGAGCACATCGGCGCCGGCCTCCTCGTACGCCTTCAGTCGGCGGATGGTGTCCGGCAGGTCAGGCCTGCCCTGGAAGAAGTTCTCGGCCCGCGCGGTCACGGTGAAGGGGAAGTCGAACTCCCTGGCGGCGGAAACGGCTGCGGCCACGCGCTCGACGGCCTCCGCCAGAGGGCGTACGGGGTCGTCGGCGCGGCCGGTGGAGTCCTCGATCGAGCCGCCGACCAGGCCCGCAGCGGCGGCGCGCCGGATGGTCTCGGCGACCTCCTCCGGCGTGTCACCGAATCCGCTCTCCAGGTCCGCGGTCACCGGCAGGGTGGTGGCGGCGACGATCGACCTGGCGTTGTCGAGGACGTGCTCACGAGTGAGAGAGCCGTCGGGCAGGCCGCGACCGTGGGCCAGGCCCGCGCCGGTGGTGGCGAGCGCGGAGAAACCGAGCCCGGTCAGGACATGTGCGGTGCCCGCGTCCCACGGGTTGGGGACGACGAAGGGGTGGGGGCCCTGATGGAGCTTGTGGAAGGTGACGGCCCGTCGGTACTGGTCGGTGGCGGACTGGCTCATGGTCGTATTCCCTCTGCGGTGCTCGTGAGGCGGGTGTGAGGCACTGCTCAGATAACCTCAACATGCGTGCTGCCAGGCGGATTCGCGCCACGATCGGCGCTGAGGAGCGACCGGAAGACATCGGTGACGGCACTGGGCTCGCCGTCGAAGTAGAAGTGGCCGCCGACAGCCCAGTGCCGGGCCGGCTCGTCGGCGCATTCGCGCGCCCAGGGTTCGAGCCCTGCCTCTTTGACGTGCGGATCGTCGGCTCCGTTGATGAGGGTGACGGGCACGGACAGCGGAGTGCCCGGCCGGTAGACGTACTGGGCGACCATGCGGAAGTCGGCCTTCAGATTCGGCAGCAACAGCTCCTGCAATGCCTCGTCGGCGACCACTTCGGGCGGCAGCCCGCCGAAGAAGCCCACGGCCTCGGTGAACGCACGGCCCTCCAGGCGCGCGGTCTCCACCACGCGCCTGCTGGGCAGCAGCGCGGGCGCCGAGCAGCCGGAGGCGACCAGGTGGCGGCAGTCGGGCAGGCCACCGAGACGGCGTGCGACCTCGAAGGCCAGGACCGCGCCGAAGCTGTGTCCGAAGAGGACGAAGGGCCGGTCAGCGGTGGCGACGATGGCGGCGGCCGCACCGTCGGCGAGCTCCATCACGTCAGTGGCAGAGGGTTCTTGGTATCGGGGGCCACGGCCCGGAGGGCAGACGGCGACAATCTCGGCGTCGTCTCCCATGCACCTCTGCCAGCCGACGAACGAGCGCGGGTTTCCTCCCGCGTGGGGGAAGCAGTAGATGCGGGCAGCGCACTCCGACACTGCCGAGGCACGCAGAAACCACGGAGAATGATTCACAGGAATGTACCGATCTCTCGCATCTTGGAGCGGTCAGGCAGCCGGCTGCGGACCGGTCACATTCCAGCCGACGTCGGCGAACGTGACAGCGCCGGCCAGGTGGGGGGAGTCCAGGCTCAGGAGGGCGCAGACCCTCACTGCTGCCACCAGAACACCGGTGGCAACAGCGAATCCGACGCAGACTACGAACGAAGACCGTCCGGGCATACGGGAGGGTAAAGAACTCGACAACATGTGCCCATGCCTCTCTAACCAAACGTGCACGCAGGGATCGAGGAGATTGTCTGGAGGATGGCAAGGCGGCGCGCCCAACACCAACCGCTGAGGTGACCACGGCTCGAACTGATCACCTGGCTTCAATCTTCCTTGCCTCGAGCCCGGATTGCAGATTTAGGATGGCTCAGGTTTCTGCACCACCGAAAGCCGAGGGACCCATTTAAGAAAAATCCATCCATAACGGACATGCGGGGGGTGAGTGCCGTCATGGCATCAATCGAGCAGCCAAATAAGGAGACACCGGAGCGATTCGAGAGCGAAGCGGCTACGCGACAGGAGGGGCCGGAGGGCGCACTGCGATCCATTGCCGAACAGTTGGACACTCTTTCTCGACTAACCTCTGGCCACCTCGTTGACATCAACAGAACGAAGAAGTCAATGAGTGCGTCAATTTCCGAAGAACCCCGCATCGAATACCTACACGGGTTTGACGCGATCAACTCAGCCATCGGCGACGCACTCAACAGCGCACAGCAGGAAATACTGACCGCGCAACCCGATGGCCCCCGCCCGGGCCAGGTTCTGGAAAACGCCCTGGAGTCTGTACGCCATCACATCGAGACCGGGGTCACGATGCGTACGCTCTATCAGCACACTACGCGTTTCGATGAGGCGACGAAGAACTACGTGCGGACGGTCACCGAATACGGAGTAAGAGTACGGACCCTGGCAGAATTCTTCGACCGTCTCATCATCATCGACGACTCAGTGGCATTTATTTCCGCCAACGAGAGTCGAACCATGGGACTGGCAATCAGGGAACCAGCGATCGTACGCTTCCTCAAGGACACCTTCGAACGCTCCTGGGACCGCGCGAAGTCCTTCCCGTTCGTCCCCCTGCACGCCGCGAGGGCGGCCGAGGACGTCGTCCCGTCGCTGCGCGAGTCGATCAGCAGACTCCTCATCGGCGGCTACTCGGACAAGCGGATCGCGCGCCGCCTCGGCATCAGCGAACGCTCGTTGCAGGGGCATATCGCGGTGATGAAGCAGCAGTCGGGGGCGAACACGCGGCTGCAGCTCGGCTATCTGCTGGGCAGGGACGAGACCACGCTCGTGCTGTGAGGACCCTGCGGTCAGCACCACAAGGCAAGCACGCCCCCGGAGGGCAAGGGAACTCCGGGGGCGCTCGTACATATGCGGGGAGGCGGGGGCGAGGACCGTCCATGTCCTCCGCTGACACTCAGGGTGCGCTGCGCTCAGGTCAGCGCGTCGGCTCCGCCGAGGAAGCCGGAGTGCCGTCCCGCGCCGGCGGGGCAGACGGCGGCGCCTGAGAAGCGCGGCCGGGGCGCAGCCGTGAGACGGCCACGCCGCCCAGGCAGACGGCGCCACCCAGGAGCGTGACCCAGCCGGGCACTTCCTCCAAGGCGATCCAAGAAATGAGAATGACGACCGCCGGCACAGCGTAGGTGGTCGCGCCCAGCCGCCCTGCGGTGGTCCGCGACAGCGCGTAGGCCCAGGTACTGAACGCCAGGGCAGTTGGGAACAAGCCCAGATAGACGACGTTGAGGACCGCTGAGAGCGGTGCTGCGGACAGATCCGAGACGAGTTGCCCAGTGAACGGCAAACATGCGACGGTGCCGATGAGGCAGCCGAACGTCGTCACCTGCATCGGTGTGGCATGCCGCAGCGCGGGCTTCTGCGACACCACGCCCGCCCCGTAGGCGAAGGCCGCCAGCAGGCACAGCCCCACACCCAACACCGATGACGAACCGCCGCCGGACGTGGAGAAGCCCACCACGACCGCGCCCACGAATGACACTCCCATGCCGGCAAGCAGCAGGGGCGGGAACCCTTCCTTGAGCAACCAGCCGCCCAACAGCGCGATCACCATGGGTCCGATGTTGACGACCATGGCGGCAGTGCCGGCGTCAACCTTCTGCTCGCCCCAGTTCAACGCCACCATGTAGCACCCGAACCAGAGCACTCCGGAGCATATGATCCCGGGCCATGCCTTGCGCGGCGGTATACCGCCGCGCTTGACCACCAGAACGCACACCAACGCGAGGGAGCCTGTCGCAAGCCGCCCGAGGGCCAGGGCTCCGGGTCCGAAATAGTCCGCCGACGCACGAATGGACACAAAGGCCGAAGCCCATAAGACGACCGTGACCGAGGCGGCAAGCAGGGCGCCACGGTCCATTTCGGAACGCTTGCTCAATGGGTTCATGCGAGCGATCTAACCATGTGCAGGGGGCATCAAACGGACCGACGCCGGATGCTGCGGATCAGTACTCCAACCTGTCTTCGCAGCACGGCCCCGGGTCACCACCCGTGCAGCGAAGGCAGCCTGGTGCGCAATACGTGACCGCCGACCGTACCCCGAAGCACATCGGCATCACCTTGGGGACAGCAGGGATGGTTTCGCGAGACCCGGAGCCGGATACGACTTCTGCCTAAACCGGACAGTCCCCACCACGCCTATCACCCCATCAGAGACCGGTGGATTCCACTCATCGGCCCAGGGCGGCAGGAGCCCCTGATGGAGTGTCACGCACGGCTGTCCACCGCTTGTCCACCGGGACCCTTTGCGCAAGCCTGGCCCATCCCCACGAGGCAACTAAAAGACCAGGTCAGAGCCTTAGATCGTCGATCTCGTCACAGAGCCAAACCTCCGACCTACGCATTACGATGCACAGACGAACAGTGCCCGATTTACTGAGATTCCAAGGTCATCTAAAATAAGAAACCCCAGGTCAGAGGCTTGACCTGGGGTTTCCCTTGGAGCCGCCTTCGGGATTCGAACCCGAGACCTACGCATTACGAGTGCGTTGCTCTGGCCATCTGAGCTAAGGCGGCGCGCTGTCCGCACCATGGTGCGATCAGCAACGTCGGTAAGTCTACACAGTTTCGGGGGTGCTCCGAACCACGGGTCGGAGCACCCCGGGATCGCCCCGGCCCGACCGGCCCGGGTGTCGATGATCAGGACGCTGAGCAGCGCTTTCCGTCGGTCGGGGGTGTGCCGCGGAGCAGGTACGTGTTGATCGCGGAGTCGATGCACGCGCTGCCGCGGCCGTAGGCGGTGTGGCCGTCGCCGTCGTAGGTGAGGAGGCGGGCGGAGGAGAGCTGGGAGGCGAGGGCCTGGGACCAGCGGTACGGGGTGGCGGGGTCACGCGTGGTGCCGACGACGACGATGGGGGCGGCGCCCTTCGCCTCGATGCGGTGCGGCCCGCCCGTCGGCCCCACCGGCCAGTACGCGCAGTTCAGGGAGGCCCACGCCAGAGCCCGGCCGAACACCGGGGATGCCTTCTCGAACTCGGGGAGGGCCCGTTCCACCGCCTCGGGGGTGTCGTAGGCGGCCGGGAGGTCCAGGCAGTTCACGGCGGCGTTGGCGTACATCAGGTTGGAGTAGGTGCCGTCGGGCGCGCGTTCGAAGTAGCTGTCCGAGAGTGCGAGCAGGCCGGCGCCGTCGTCGTTCTTGACCGCCTCGGTGAGCGCCCTGCGCAGCTGGGGCCAGGCACCCTCGTCGTACATCGCGGCGATCACTCCGGTCGTGGCCAGGGACTCGCCGAGCCGGCGCCCGTCGGCGTCACCGGTCGACAGCGGGCGCTCGTCCAGCCGCGCGAAGAGACCGCTCAGATTCTTGGCGACCTGCGCGGTCGTACGCCCCAGCACACAGTCCTTGCGCCCCACGCAGTCCTTCGCGAACGCCTGGAACGCCGTCTCGAACCCCGCCGTCTGCTCCTGATTGAGCCGACCGGCCGGCAGCGACGGGTCCAACGCGCCGTCCAGCACCAGCCGGCCGACCCGCTCCGGGAAGAGCCCCGCGTACGTCGCACCGAGGAACGTGCCGTACGAGGCGCCGACGTACGTCAGCTTCTCGTCGCCCAGCAGAGCCCGCAGGATGTCCATGTCCCGCGCGGCCTCGACCGTGGAGACGTGCCTCAGCAGCTTCGGCGACCGCTCCCCGCACCCCTCCGCGAACCGCTTGTACGCGGCGACCAGCCGGCCCTTCTCCGCCGTGTCGTCCGGGGTGAGATCGGTCTGCGTGTACGTGTCCATCTGGCGCCCGGTGAGACATTCGACCGGCTCGCTGCCGGCCACGCCCCTCGGATCGACGGCGACAATGTCGTACCGCGCCCGCACCTCGGCCGGGTAGCCGATGCCCGCGTACCTCTGCACATAGCCGACCGCCGAGCCGCCGGGACCACCCGGATTGACCAGCAGCGAACCGAGCCGCTCCCCCGGTCCGGTCGCCTTCCGCCGCGACACGGCCAGCCTGACGTCGCCCTCAGCCGGGTTCGCGTAGTCGAGGGGCGCCTTCATCGTGGCGCACTGGAAACCGGGGGTGTCGCAGCCCCGCCAGCTCAGCTTCTGCTCGTAGTACGGGGCCAGCGCCGACGGAGTCGTACGGGGCAGCGGGCCGAGGGCGGGCCCCCCGTCGACGGTCGTGGCCGCCGCACTGGAGTGACCGGAGGAGCAGCCCGCGACGAGCAGCGCGGCGGCCGCGAGCAACGCGCCGCCGGCCCGCAGGGACCGGTTCGGCCGGGAAGTACGCCTGGTGTGCATCTCGCGAGCCTAACCAGAACCGCTCAATTCATCACGAACAGCAACGAAGGCTCCTCGTACGAGTGACACGGTCAACAGACCGCGCCCCACCCCCATAGGCCGCCGCCCCTCACCCGGCACGCAGGCCCATCGTCATCGCCTCCACGGCCAGCAGGGGCGCCACATTGCGGTCCAACGCCTCTCTGCACGCCGCGATCGCGTCGATGCGCCGCAGCGTCGCCTCGGGCGTGCCTCCCCGCGCCAACCGCTCCAGGCTGTCCCGCACCTCGACATTGGCGAGCGGCACCCGGGAGCCCAGCTGCAGAGCCAGCACATCCCGGTAGAACCCGGTGAGCTCGGTCAGCGCGAGGTCCAGGCTGTCCCGCTGCGCCCGCGTACGCCGCCGCTTCTGCTTGTCCTCCAGGTCCTTCATCACCCCCGCCGTACCGCGCGGCATCCGCCCGCCCTGCACCGCGCCCAGCGCCGCCTTCAGCTCCTCGGTCTCCTTGGTGTCGACCTCCTCGGCCAGCTGCTTCGACTCCTCCGAGGCGGCGTCCACCAGCTCCTGCGCCGCCTTCAGGCACCCGCCGATGTCCTCGACCCGCAACGGCAGTTTCAGCACCGCGGCCCGCCTCTCCCGCGCCCGCGGATCGGTGGCCAGCCGCCGGGCCCGCTCGATGTGTCCCTGGGTCGCGCGCGCGGCAGTCGCCGCGACCTCCGGCTCGATGCCCTCCCGCCGTACGAGCATGTCCGCCACCGCGTCGACCGACGGGGTGAGCAGCCCGACGTGCCGGCATCGCGATCGGATCGTCGGCAGCACATCCTCCAACGACGGCGCGCACAGCAGCCACACCGTCCGAGGGGCGGGCTCCTCCACGGCCTTCAGCACGGCGTTCGCCGACTTCTCGTTCAGCCGCTCGGCGTCCTCGACGAGGATCACCTGCCAGCGGCCGTTCGCCGGCGACGTGAACGACTTCCGCACCGTGTCCCGCATGTCGTCGGCCAGGATCTGCGTGCCCACCGCCGCCACGGTGCTCACATCCGCGTGCGTCCCCACCAGCGCCGTATGACATCCGTCGCAGAACCCGCAGCCCGGGCTCCCGCCGAGCGCCCGGTCCGGACTGACACACTGCAACGCCGCCGCGAACGCCCGCGCCGCCGTCACCCGCCCCGACCCCGGCGGCCCCGTGAAGAGCCACGCGTGCGTCATCTTCGACGCCTCCGGAGGCGCGATCCCCTTCTCGGCCGCCGTGACGATCCCGTCCGCGTCCCGAGCGGCAGCGTCCAGCTGCGCACTCAGCCGCTCCTGCCCCACCAGGTCGTCCCACACAGCCATGCCCCACCACCTCCGTCACACAAAACCCTCACCGCGCCCCATTGTGCGCGACCCCACTGACAGCCAGCCCTGCACGCGGACCGCCACCCGCACCCACCCCCCACGGTCCGCCGCCCACACACGGAAGGGGCCGTGCCGGTGCCTCAGCCCGTCGCATACAGCGGCCCGAGAACCCGAAGGATCCACCCCCGGGCAGTAGGGCACCAAGCGACGGGCTGAGGCGCCGGCACGGCCCCGACCGCACCCGACCACCGGCGGAACGCGTACCGGCCGCACGCGCCCCACCGAAGCTCAGCCGCTCAGGCGGCTCAGCCGCTCAGCTCAGCTCCACTCAGCGGCGGCGCCGCCAGCCCCGTCCCTCATCGGCGTCGTCCTCGTCGTGCGACCCCAGCAACTCGTCCGCCAACGTGGGCAGATCGTCCAGCGGCGTCTCCTCGGCCCAGTCCGACCGAGGCCGCCGCCGAGGCACCCCCTGCTCATCGACCTGCGGCAGCTCCCGCGTCCGATCCACGGCGTCCGACCCGTCCGCCCCGCCAGCCGCGGGCCGCTCGTCCCGGAAGAATCCCGGCGGCGCCAAGTCGTCCCGCACCGGCGGCAGCACAGCCGTCTCGTCGGCCGCCCCCGAAGGCACCGGCGGCAGCACCGCGGTCTCATCCTCCGCGGCAGCCCCCGAAGTCGGCACCGGCGGCGCCGACGGCACCGACGGCTTCGGCAGCTTCGCCGTCGTCTCGGAGTCGGCCCCGGACGCGTCCCGCACGGGCGGCAGCACAGCCGTCTCATCCACCGGCCCACCGGACGCGTTCGTCGGCGTCACCAACGGCGTAGCCACAGTCACCGCGTCATCGCCGGCCCCAGACGCGGCACCCGCACCCGCACCGGAGCCTGACCCGGCGGACCCGGACCCAGCCGCGTCCCCACTCCCCCGCTCAGCCGCAACGCGCGCAGCCTCCGCCGCGGCCGCGACCCGCTCCGCCTCAGCCTTCCGGTCGGCCTCGGCCCGCTCCGCCGCGGCGCGCTCCGCCTCCGCCGCGACCGCCGCCGCCCGCTCGGCCTCCGCCGCGGCGGCCACCCGCCGGGCCTCCTCGGCCCGCAGCAACGCCTCCTCGGCCTTCCGCTGCTTCTCCAGGCGCCGCGCCTCCGCCTCGGCCCGCAGCCGCTGCTCCTCCGCGGCCTGCTGACGACGCCGTTCCTCCTCGACCCGACGCCGTTCCTCCGCCTCGGCTCGCGCCTTCTCCTCCGCGAGGAGCCGCGCCTGCTCCTCCTCGGCTCGGCGACGCGCTTCCTCGGCCCGCTGCCGGGCCTCCTCCGCCTGCCGCTCCGCCTCGCGCCGCTGAGCCTCTTCCAGCTCGCGCCGCTTGCGCTCCTCCTCCTCGGCCCGCAGCCGCGCGAGCTCCTCCTGGCGCTCGCGCTCCAGCCGTTCCTCCTCGGCCTTGCGTGCGGCCTCTTCCTCGGCCTTGCGCCGGGCTTCCTCCTCGGCCTTGCGCCGGGCCTCCTCCTGCGCCTTCACCTCGGCCTCGGACAGCGGCAGCATCATGTCGAGCCGGTGCCGGACCACGGTCGTCACCGCCTCGGGGTCCTGCGCGGCGTCCACCACCAGGTAGCGCCCGGCATCGGCGGCGGCCAGCGTCAGGAATCCCGCCCGCACCCGCTCGTGGAACTCGGCCGGCTCGGACTCCAGCCGGTCCGGCGCCTCGGTGAACCGCTCGCGCGCGGCCTCCGGCGACACGTCCAGCAGCACCGTCAGGTGCGGCACGAGTCCGTCGGTCGCCCACCGCGAGATCCGGGCGATCTCGGTCGGCGAGAGGTCCCGCCCGGCCCCCTGATAGGCGACGGACGAGTCGATGTACCGGTCCGAGATGACCACCGCGCCCCGCTCCAGCGCGGGCCGCACCACGGTGTCCACGTGCTCGGCACGGTCCGCCGCGTACAGCAGCGCCTCGGCGCGATGGGACAGACCGGCCGACGACACATCGAGCAGGATCGACCGCAGCCGCTTCCCCACCGGAGTCGCCCCCGGCTCGCGCGTCACCACGACCTCGTGCCCCTTGGCCCGGATCCACTCGGCGAGCGCCTCGACCTGGGTGGACTTCCCGGCGCCGTCCCCTCCCTCCAGGGCGATGAAGAACCCGGAGGCCGCAGGCGCCTGCACCGGGTCGTCGCCCTTGAGCAACGCGTCCCGCAGGTCCTGCCGCAGCGGCACCCCGGACCGGTCGTCGACCTTGGCGAGCACCAGCGCGGCGACCGGCAGCAGCAACGCCCCCACCAGCATCAGCGTGAACGCCGCACCGCCGTGCGCGAAGACGAACTTGCCGCTCTCCAGCCGGTGCGGTCCGATGACGGCCGCGACCAGCGGAGCGACGAGCACCGCCAGCGCCACGAACACGCGTACGACAGCGTGCAGATGCTCGGTGGTCCGGGCCCGGCGGGATTCCCCGGCCTCCTGATCGAGCAGCGTGTGCCCGGTGTTGGCGGCGATTCCCGCACCGGCACCGGCGAGCCCCAGGATGAGCACGGCGCTCGTGACGTCCGGCGTCAGACCGGCGGCGAGCAGCGCGACTCCGGTGAAGGCGATCGCGAGAGCGAGCAGCCGGCGCCGGGACAGCGAGGGCAGCACGGACGGGCCCCGACGGATCCCGACGACCACGCCACCCGTCAGCGCGGTGACGAACAGCCCGTACATCACCGGCCCGCCGCCCAGGTCCTTGGCGTGCAGCACGGCGACGGCGACCGCGGCGGCGACCGCGCCCGCGACGGCCCCGCAGGCCGGCACCAGCAGCGGGATCGCGCCCGTGCGGCCCTTGTCGACACCGGCGCCGGTCTTGGGCCGACGCAGCCCCTCCAGCGGCGACCGCGCGCGGGGGGTACGCGTCTTGGGCAGGTCGAGGAAGGTCACGACCGACAGCGAGGCGGCGAAGAGCCCGGCGGCGACGTACGAGGCGAGCGCGGCCTGGTGCTGCCCGAACCAGTCGAGACCCGCGCCCAGCAGGTTGTTGAGCAGCGAGGCGACGACGAGCACGGCGGCCGCGAGGGGCACGGCCACGAATCCGGTACGCAGGGACAGGCGCCGCAGCGCGTCCATGTGGTCCGGCAGCGGCCGTACGGTCGCGCCCTCCAGCGGCGGCGCGGGCAGCAGCGCGGGGGCCGCGCTCTCGCGGCAGACGGTCCAGAACCGCTCGGCGACACCGGCGACGAACACGGTGACCAGCAGCACCGCGAGCGCGTTGTCCGGCGTCCAGTCGATCCACAGGGGCGCGACGATCAGCAGCAGGACCCGCAGCCCGTCCGCGCCGACCATGGTCCAGCGGCGGTCGAGCGGACCGTCCTGCGAGGTCAGGGAGGTGAGCGGCCCGAGGAGTACGGCACCGAAGAGCAGGGTCGCGAGGACGCGCGTCCCGAAGACGACCGCGACCGTCAGGGCCACGCCCCGGTACCCGCCGCCGAAGGCGCCCTCGGCGATCGCCGCCTGGAAGGCCAGGAGCACCAGCACGAACAGCGCGAGCACATCGCCCACGCCGCCCACGAGCTGTGCGCTCCACAACCGTTTCAGCTGGGGCCGGCGCAGCAGCGCCCGGACGGCGCGCTCCCTGGAGTCGGCTGCCAGGGCGTCGTCGGGGGCCGGGTTGTGGGCCGTCGGCTGCTCGGCTCGCATCATGCTTTCAGCCTATCGGCCCGCACCGACACCCAGAAGCAGCGCCCGAGCGCACACACACTTCGACACCAAGTCGCGGAAAGCGCGCGGATTCAGCACACCCGAGGTGAAGATTCCAGCCACCGCGCACAGCAGCCACCCCAGGGGCGCGGGGAACTGCGCGATCAACCACGACGATCCCGCAGCCGCCGAACGACCGCACCCCCGAGCTGTCAGGCGCTCTCCCCGGCCGACGTCGCCTTCTTCGCCGCCACCTTCTTCGCGGGTGCCGCCTTCTTCGCCGCGGCCGTCTTCGAAGCAGTCGTCTTCGAAGCAGCGGTCTTCTTCGCGGCAGCGGTCTTCTTCGCCGGCGTGGCCTTCTTCGCGGCGGTCTTCGTCGCCGTCTTCTTCGCCGGCGCCTTCTTGGCCGTCTTCTTGGCGGGCCCCTTCGCCCGCTTCTCCGCCAGCAGTTCGAACCCGCGCTCGGGCGTGATCGCCTCCACGCTGTCCCCGGACCGCAGCGTCGCGTTGGTCTCGCCGTCGGTGACGTACGGGCCGAAGCGGCCATCCTTCACCACGACCGGCTTCCCGCTGACGGGGTCCTCGCCCAGTTCCTTCAGCGGCGGCTTGGCGGCGGCCCGCCCGCGCTGCTTGGGCTGCGCGTAGATGGCCAGCGCCTCTTCGAGGGTGATCGTGAAGAGCTGCTCCTCGGTCTGGAGCGAACGCGAGTCCGTGCCCTTCTTCAGATACGGCCCGTAACGCCCGTTCTGCGCGGTGATCTCCTGGCCCTCCGCGTCGGCGCCGACGATCCGCGGCAGCGACATCAGCTTCAGGGCATCGTCGAGGGTCACCGTGTCCAGGGACATGGACTTGAACAGGGAGGCCGTGCGCGGCTTGACCGCGTTCTTGCCCGTCTTCGGGGTGCCCCCGGGGAGAATCTCCGTGACGTACGGCCCGTAGCGCCCGTCCTTGGCGACGATCTGGTGACCGGTCGCAGGGTCGGTGCCCAGCTCGAAGTCGCCGCTCGGCTTGGCGAGCAGTTCCTCAGCCAGCTCGATGCTCAGCTCGTCCGGCGCCAGGTCCTCGGGGATGTCGGCACGCTGGTGCCCCTCGGAGTCCTTCTCACCCCGCTCGATGTACGGGCCGTAGCGCCCGACGCGCAGCACGATGCCGTTGCCGACGGGGAAGGAGGAGACCTCACGGGCGTCGATCGCGCCGAGGTCGGTGACCAGTTCCTTCAGGCCGCCGAGGTGGTCCCCGTCGCCGTTGCCGGCCTCGGCCGCCGTCGTGCCGCTGACGTCGCTGCCCTCGCCGAAGTAGAACCGCTTCAGCCACGGCACCGCCTGGGCCTCGCCGCGCGCGATGCGGTCGAGGTCGTCCTCCATCTTGGCGGTGAAGTCGTAGTCGACGAGCCGCCCGAAGTGCTTCTCCAGCAGGTTGACCACGGCGAAGCTCAGGAAGGACGGCACGAGGGCCGTGCCCTTCTTGAAGACGTAGCCCCGGTCGAGGATGGTGCCGATGATCGACGCGTACGTCGACGGGCGGCCGATCTCGCGCTCTTCGAGCTCCTTGACCAGCGACGCCTCGGTGTAGCGGGCCGGGGGCTTGGTGGCGTGCCCGTCGACCGTGATCTCCTCGGCGGAGAGCGGGTCGCCCTGGTTCACCTGCGGCAGCCGGCGCTCACGGTCGTCGAGCTCGGCGTTCGGGTCGTCGGCGCCCTCGACGTAGGCCTTGAGGAAGCCGTGGAAGGTGATCGTCTTGCCGGAGGCGCTGAACTCGGCGTCCCGGCCGTCGGAGGCGGTGCCGCCGATCTTGACGGTGACGCTGTTGCCCGTGGCGTCCTTCATCTGGGAGGCGACGGTCCGCTTCCAGATCAGCTCGTACAGCTTGAACTGGTCGCCGGTCAGCCCGGTCTCCGCGGGCGTGCGGAAACGATCACCCGAGGGCCTGATCGCCTCGTGGGCCTCCTGCGCGTTCTTGACCTTCCCGGCGTACGTACGCGGCTGCGCCGGCAGGTAGTCGGCGCCGTACAGCTGGGTGACCTGGGCGCGGGCGGCGGCCACGGCGGTGTCGCTGAGCGTCGTGGAGTCCGTACGCATATAGGTGATGAAGCCGTTCTCGTACAGCTTCTGCGCCACCTGCATGGTCGCCTTCGCCCCGAAGCCGAGCTTGCGCGAGGCCTCCTGCTGGAGCGTCGTCGTACGGAAGGGGGCATACGGCGAGCGGCGGTACGGCTTGGACTCGACGGAGCGGACCGAGAAGCGGGTGTTCTCCAGGGCGGCGGCGAGCGCGCGAGCGTCTGCCTCGTCCAGGTGAAGAACGTTGGCGCCCTTGATCTGGCCGAGCGAGTCGAAGTCGCGGCCCTGGGCGACGCGGCGGCCGTCCACGGACTGCAGGCGGGCGACCAGCGACGACGGGTCGGAGGCGTCACCGGCGCGGCCGGTCGCGAAGGTGCCGGTCAGGTCCCAGTACTCGGCCGAGCGGAAGGCGATCCGCTCCCGCTCCCGCTCCACGACGAGCCGGGTCGCGACGGACTGGACGCGGCCCGCCGACAGTCGCGGCATGACCTTCTTCCACAGGACCGGCGAGACCTCGTAGCCGTAGAGACGGTCGAGGATGCGGCGGGTCTCCTGGGCGTCGACGAGGCGCTGGTTCAGCTCGCGCGGGTTGGCGACGGCGGCCTGGATCGCGGCCTTGGTGATCTCGTGGAAGACCATCCGCTTGACCGGGACCTTGGGCTTGAGCACCTCCTGGAGGTGCCAGGCGATGGCCTCGCCCTCGCGGTCCTCATCGGTGGCGAGGAACAGTTCGTCGGACTCCTTCAGCAGGTCCTTGAGCTTCCTGACCTGGGCCTTCTTGTCCGCGTTGACCACGTAGATGGGCGCGAAGTCGTGCTCGACGTCGACGCCGAGGCGACGCACCTCGCCGGTGTACTGCTCGGGCACCTCCGCGGCGCCGTTGGGAAGGTCGCGGATGTGCCCCACGCTCGCCTCGACGATGTAGCCGGGGCCGAGATAGCCCTTGATCGTCTTCGCCTTGGCAGGCGACTCGACGATGACGAGTCGGCGGCCGCCCTTCGCGGTCTCGCTGGTCGGGGACAACTTCGCTCTTCTCTCCGGTCGACGCTGGGTCTCCCCAGGCTTGCGTCCCGGGGCGGGCGACCCCTTGAGGCCGTTGCCTCGCACGGGGCTCGGCGGTCGGCCCGGGGGTCGGGTCATGCTGACGCTGCGGAGTGTGACGGTACATCCCGCCCCCGTGTCAAACGGGAAAAGCCCGCAACGGCCACTCGAACGGTAACCCGACTACCGCCATTCCTGCCGCCCGGCGTCCTCAGCGATCCGTTCGGGGCCTATGCGGAGGGTCACATCGCGGTTACCCCGCTCGCCCGCCGGCCCCGGCTCCCCGCGCCCGCTCAGACGCGGGTGAGGCACCACGTGGCGAGCACCAGGGCGGTGACCGCAGTGACGCTCGCGAGGGTCACCGACATCGCGGGACGCACCCCCTGCGCGACCGGCTCGCCGAGGCGCAGCCGGTGCACGGTCCACAGCATCAGTCCGCCCCCGAACAGGGCGAACACCACTCCTACGAAGATCGCCGGACCGCTCTCCATGTCCCGTCCTCCCACCCCTCGACTGCCCAGGGACGGGAGGCTGGCACGGACGGGAAGCGGGCGCACGAACCCGAGGTGAACGTGAGGCGTCCGGACTCTCAGACCGAGCCGGGCGTGGGTATCTTGCCGGTCGTCTGCGACATGTCGGCGTTGCGCACCGTGCACACCACTATGTTGAAGCCCTTCTTCCACTCCTCTTCTGCGGAGACCCATCCCGACACGATCAGGTCAGCGCCGGGCGCCCAACTCGACTCGAACCTGTTGGTGCACAGCTTTCCGCCTTCGGCGAGGGCACCGGCGAAGGTCATGTTGTCGGGCGCCTGCACCGATCCGACGACCTGGTCGGTGTGCGCTTCGGCACAGTCGGTCAGCGGGGCGTCATACCCCTCGTCCTCCCTGGTGGCATAGTCCCAGCAGTCACCGACGGCCATCTGCGTGGGCCACAGGTTCACGCCCACGTCACGGAGTCGGCCCACCTCGCCGCCGATCGGGACGTGCTTGCCGAGGACGAGACATGCCGTACCGCCCTTGGCCGCGGTGAAGCCCTCCTTCGTCGGGATCAGCGCGTAGACGCCCGCGTCGGGCAGGGCCTCGGCCAGCGCGTCGGCCTGGCCGGCGCAGCGCTGCTCTCCGCTGGCCTTGGCCTCGGCGGGGTCCGACGCCGTCGCTATCGCCACGACCTGACCGTCCGGCCAGTCCTCGTCGCAGTCCACCACGCCGAGGTCGGGCACCGAGTCGAACGCCGTCCCCGTCCAGACGGCCTTGACGCAGTCCCCCACTTCCAGCGCCTTCTTGATGGCCGCCTGCTTGCCGTACGGGTACTCCGACGTCGGCGACGACAACGGGCCCGGGCTGTCGGAGGGCTTGGGGTCCGGGCCGCCCGACAGGTTCACCGCGGCCCAGGTGCCGCCGCCCGCCACGAGCAGCACGGCGACCACGATCGCGACGACCGCCCCCGCGGGCGTCCTGCGCCGCGGTCCGCCGGGCGGCGGCGGGCTCCCTGCCGTGAGGGTCGGGAATCCCGCGTTCCCCGGAGGCGGGGCGCCGCCACCGCCGTACGGCGCCGAGGCGTTGGCCGCGTACGGCAGCGACTGGTTGCCGACGCTGCCGCCGTACCCGGGTGGCTGAGCACCTCCGCCTCCGCCTCCGTACGCCGACGGCGGGCCACCGGGGGCGCCCGCGTAGGGCGTGGACCCGCCGCCCGCCGGGCTCCCGTAGGGCGTGGACGGGCGGCCCCCGTACGGGTTGTAGCTGTCGTAGGGACTGCGCGGCTGCTGTCCCCGCTGCCACGGGCCGCCCGGCGTCGCGCCCGGCGTGGGCGGGCCACCGGCGGGAGTGTTCGGGGCGTTCGGCGACGAGGGCGTGCCGGGGGTGTGCGGGACCCCCGGGGTGTACGGCGTGTGGGGTGGGCCAGGCGTGTCGGGCGTGCCCCCGAGGCCGTGCTGCCCGGCGGCGACGTACCCGGGGGGCGCGCTCGCGACGTACCCCGGAGGCGCGCCGGGAGCGCCGGGGGTCGCGGGGGTCCCCGGCGTCCCGGGGGTCCCCGGCGTCCCGGGGGTCCCCGGCGTCCCGGGGGCGCCGGGGGTGCGGGGAGCGGGTCCGAAGGCGCCGGGTGCCGAGGCGGGGGTGGCGCCCCAGCCCGGCGGGGTCGGCTCGGCGCCCGAGGCGGCCACTCGCTCCAGGCCGCGCGCCGCGGCCTCCGGCGAGAGTCGGCGCACGGGGTCCTTGATGAGCAACCCGTGCAGGACGGGGGCGAGTTCACCGGCGCGGGCGGGCGGCGCCGGCTCCTCCCCGAGCAGGGCCGTCAGCGTCGCGTACTCGCCGTGCCGGTCGAAGGGGCCGCGGCCCTCGACCGCCGCGTACAGCGTGGCGCCGAGCGAGAACAGGTCGGCGGCCGGGGTCGGCGGCTCGCCCCGGGCCCGCTCGGGCGCCAGATACCCGGGCGTGCCGAGGATTCCGGCGGTGGCGGTGAGCCGGGGTTCGCGGGACTCCGGCTGGAGCGCGATGCCGTAGTCGGTGAGCAGCACACGCGCGTAGAGGTCGCCCGAGGCGTCGGCCGCGAGCAGGATGTTGGCCGGCTTCACGTCCCGGTGGAGTATGCCGATGCGGTGCCCCGCCGTGAGCGCGTCGAGGACGGCGAGCCCGACCCGGGCGACCTGCTCGGGCGAGAGCGGCCCTCGCTGCCGTACGACCGCCTGGAGGTCGATCGCATCCGGCACGTACTCCATGACGATCCACGGCAGGCCCTCGTGGAGCACCACGTCGTGGACCGTGGCCACGTGGGGATGGCCACGCAGCCGCGCGGCGTGCCGGGCCTCGCTGCGGGCCCGGGCGATCCGCTGGGCGGGCTCGGTCGCGTCCAGCGGGACATCGGGCAGGGAGATCTCCTTCATGGAGACCTCGCAGGCCAACTCCTCGTCGTACGCGAGCCAGACCCGGCCCATACCGCCCGCGCCCAGGGTGCGCAGCAGTCGGTACCGGTTGTTGATGATCCTTCCCCGGCCCTGCTCCGGCGTATCACCCGCCATCGCGATCCCCCGATCCCCCAGAGACAGCGCGTGCCTCCCCCGAGGACACGTCGAATCCGTCTCTTGAAAATAGCTTCGCACGCACCACTGACAGGAGCCCTTTTACGGACCAATCCAGACAGAGGAGGCACATGCGTCTCAGAGGTGCGAACCAGCCCCGCCCATCACGGGAACGGGCGCCGCGCGGGGTACCGGTCCCGTCATCGGACGGTCCGGAAATCGTCACCGGGTGCGCGGGAGCCCGGACGGGCTCCCGCGCCGGTGCGGGACCGGTGCGGGGCGGATCACCGAGCCGGTTCGAGGAACCCCTGTTCGACGAGGAGGCGGATCTGGACCGGCGTCCGGTCACGCAGGGCCACCGGGTCCTCGCCGACGAGTTGGGCGATGGCGTCCAGAATCCGCCCCGCGCTGAGCGTGCCGTCGCACACACCGGCGAATCCCGCGCCCACCGTGTCCACCTTCGTGGCCCGGCGCATCCCACGGTTCTGACGCAGCACCACATGCTCGGGGTCCTCGGCGCCGGGCAGCCCGACCTGCTCCTGGACGACCTCGGCGGTGAGCCGGAAGTGCGCCTCCAGGAGCGCTGCGTCGTCGTTCGCCCGCAGGTAGTCGACACGCGCAAAGTGCTGCCGCACCGCCTCACCGAGCGGCTGTTCGACCGGATGCGGCCACTCCTCCAGGGTGATCGAGGGCTCCGACTCCGCCGCGGCCGACTTCCGCAGCGTGATCCACCCGAACCCGACGCCCTTCACCTTCCGCGCCTCGAACTCGTCGAGCCACGCGTCGTACCGCGCCTGGTACTCGGCCACGTCACCGCGGTGGTCGCCCGCATCCCGCAGCCACAACTCCGCGTACTGCGTGACGTCCTGGACCTCGCGCTGCACGATCCACGCGTCGCAGCCGCGCGGCACCCACGACCTGAGCCGCTCCTGCCAGTCCTCCCCCTCCACGTGCTGCCAGTTGGCGAGGAACTGCGCGTACCCGCCCTCGTTCAGCCGCTCACCCGCCTGCGAGACGAGCGTGCGGCACAGGTCGTCCCCGCCCATCCCGCCGTCGCGGTACGTCAGCCGGGCACCGGGCGAGATCACGAACGGCGGATTCGACACGATGAGGTCGTACGTCTCGTCCGCCCCGACCGGCTCGAAGAGCGAACCCTCCCGCAGCTCGGCGGCGCGGGCTCCGGACAGCGCCAGCGTGAGCGCCGTGATGTGCAGCGCGCGCGGGTTGAGATCGGTCGCCGTCACGCGCGTGGCGTGCTGCGCGGCGTGCAGGGCCTGGATGCCGGAGCCGGTCCCGAGGTCGAGGGCGGCGGCGACGGGCCTCCGTACGGTGATCCCGGCCAGCGTCGTGGACGCTCCGCCGACCCCCAGCACGACGCCCTCGTCCCGGCTCCCGATCCCGCCGGCCCCACCGACCGCGCACCCCAGGTCGGAGACGATGAACCAGTCCTCGCCGCCGGGGCCGCCGTACGGCCGGACGTCGACGGTGGCGGCGACCTCGTCCCCGTCGCCACCGACGCGGACGAGCCAGCCGCTCTCGACGCACGCGTCGACAGGCAGCACGCCCTCCACACGCGCGCGTACGACCGGCTCCTGCAACAGGAACAGCCGGACCAGCGCCTCCAGCGCCGTCTCCCCCCGTGTCGCCCTCAGCGCGGGCACGACCTCGCTCCGCGCGAGGGCCGCGTACGCGGGCGCACCGAGCAGTTCGAGCAGCCCGTCGGCGGTGAACTCGGCCCCGAGCAAGGCCTCCCGCAACCGAGCGGCGACATCGGACCGATCAACAGAGGGCAACGAAGACAGCCTGGAGTCACTCACACCGCCCAGCGTAACCGCGCCCCACGACCCGCCTCAGCGGCACACACCCCGCGTTCTCTCCTGTGGCCCCCACGCCGTCCCGACTGCGACTTTCGTCGCTGTCCCGGCCTCGGCCCCCGACCGTGTCATACCTACGGACAGTCGCGCCGCGGGGGCGACACCCCGACGCCACGTCAGAGCTGCAGGCAATCGTCCCCTGGGGCGACACCCCGACGCCACGTCATGGCTGCGGGCAATCGTGCCGCTGGAGCGATGGGGGCACCTCCCGCTCGAGCGAAGCCGAGAGTGGGGGAGGGTGGGCGCAGGCGGCACCTCGTCACCGCCGAGCCGCGGAACTCACCCCCGCCCAACCAAACCGCCGGGCACCCGGTCAAACCCCGCTCACCCCACCCGCCGACCTGCAACCAGGGACGCCCGATCAACCCCGGCCCGGCATACCCGCACCGACCGCCGAGAGCGACCGTCAGCCCTCAGACGGCACAGCCGGCACCGACGCCGCCCCGGACGTGCCCGCGGACTTGCAGCTCTGCTGTTCGGCCATCGCCTGCCCGACCTCCCCCTTCTCCAGCTCCTTCAGCGCGTCGCTCCCCGTCTTGCTCAGCTTCTCCAGCTCCGTCGCGACTCCTTCGAGCCCGTCCGCGAACTTCGCCTGGTCCTTGATGTTCAGGGCGTCCGACTTCTTCTTCAGCTCCCCGTACGCCGTGGACAGCTGGTTCAGCTCGGCCACCGCGGCCTTCTGCTTCTTCTCGCCCTCCTCGACGTCCGGCGCCCCGGCCTGCTGAATGGCCGTCGCCATCGCCTTGTAGGCGTCGGAGATGTCCTGGAAGCCTTGGGAGTCGGCCTTCTGCACGTCCGCCGGCGCGCTGTCGTCCGAGGTCTCCTTCTGGATCGAGGCGTTGGCCGCCGCGATCTTCTTGATCTGCGGCTGCACCGAGTCGCAGACCTCCTTGGCCCAGGAGTTCAGCTTGTCGTTCGTCTCGTCGTCGCCGCTGCAGCCGGACAGCGCCAGTACCAGTACCGCACCGCCGGACAGTGCGGCCGCGAGCTTCTTGTTCACCGGATTGGTCCCTTCCATGGCTCTCGGCCCCGGAACATACACGCCGAATGGGAGCCACCTGTGTGCCGAGCACCCCTGCTGCACCCTTTTGTAACCGTTTGCACCAAGAGAGAGAAGGCTCACGGGCACCCCCGGCACGGCCAAGGGGCGGACGGTCGACGCGTCAACACGCGCCGTCCGCCCGCCCCTTGAGCTGGCCCCTGGCAGAGCCGGTCGTAAAACCGTCTACGAAACCACCGCTGGATCAGCCGACTTGGCCACCCGCTCGGGGTTGCCTTCGTCACCCACCGCGATCCCGCGCCGCTTGGACACGTACACCGCGCCGACGATGACGGCGATGGAGGCCACCGCGATGGCGACCCGCAGCGCGACGCTCTTGTCCTCGCCGTAGCTGAACTGGACGACCGCGGGCGCGATGAGCAGCGCGACGAGGTTCATCACCTTCAGCAGCGGGTTGATGGCCGGCCCCGCCGTGTCCTTGAACGGGTCGCCGACCGTGTCGCCGATGACGGTCGCGGCATGGGCCTCGCTGCCCTTGCCGCCGTGATGGCCGTCCTCGACGAGCTTCTTGGCGTTGTCCCACGCGCCACCGGAGTTGGCGAGGAACACCGCCATCAGCGTCCCGGTCCCGATCGCGCCGGCGAGATACGCGCCGAGCGCGCCGACCCCGAGCGTGAACCCGATCGCGATGGGCGCCATGACCGCGAGCAGACCGGGCGTGGCCAGCTCTCGCAGGGCGTCCTTGGTGCAGATGTCGACGACCCGGCCGTACTCGGGCTTCTCGCTGTAGTCCATGATGCCGGGGTGCTCGCGGAACTGCCGCCGCACCTCGTAGACCACCGAACCGGCCGACCGCGCGACCGCGTTGATCGCCAGCCCCGAGAAGAGGAAGACGACCGCGGCGCCCGCGACGAGCCCGACCAGGTTGTTGGGCTGCGAGATGTCCATCATCAGGTTCATGGGCGCGCCTTCGCCGGAGACCTTCTCGCCGACGTCGTTCGCGGCCGTGAGGATCGCGTCGCGGTACGAGCCGAAGAGCGCGGCGGCCGCGAGGACGGCCGTGGCGATGGCGATGCCCTTGGTGATGGCCTTGGTGGTGTTGCCGACGGCGTCCAGGTCGGTGAGCACCTGCGCGCCCGCGCCCTCGACGTCGCCGGACATCTCGGCGATGCCCTGCGCGTTGTCGGAGACCGGCCCGAACGTGTCCATGGCGACGATGACGCCGACCGTGGTGAGCAGACCGGTGCCGGCCAGCGCCACCGCGAACAGCGCGAGCATGATCGACGTGCCGCCGAGCAGGAACGCCCCGTACACACCGAGGCCGATCAACAGGGCGGTGTAGACGGCCGATTCGAGACCGATGGAGATACCGGCGAGGACGACGGTGGCCGCGCCGGTCAGCGAGCTCTTGCCGATGTCCCGTACGGGACGCCGGGTGGTCTCGGTGAAGTAGCCGGTCAGTTGCTGGATCAGCGCGGCCAGCACGATGCCGATGGCCACCGCGACGACCGCGAGGACCCGCGGATCGCCGGCATGGCCCTGGATCGCCGTGTCCGTGACCCCGTCGAGGTCGGCGTACGACGAGGGCAGATAGGCGTAGACGGCGATGGCGACGAGCACCAGCGAGATCACCGCGGAGATGAAGAACCCGCGGTTGATGGCGGACATCCCGCTGCGGTCGGTGCGACGGGGTGCCACCGCGAAGATGCCGATCATCGCGGTGAGTACGCCGATCGCGGGCACGATCAGCGGGAACGCGAGCCCTGAGTCGCCGAACGCGGCCTTGCCGAGGATCAGCGCGGCGACGAGCGTCACGGCGTACGACTCGAAGAGGTCGGCCGCCATGCCCGCGCAGTCGCCGACGTTGTCGCCCACGTTGTCGGCGATGGTCGCGGCATTGCGCGGGTCGTCCTCCGGAATGCCCTGCTCGACCTTGCCGACCAGGTCGGCGCCGACGTCGGCGGCCTTGGTGAAGATGCCGCCGCCGACCCTCATGAACATGGCGATGAGCGCGGCCCCGAGGCCGAAGCCCTCCAGCACCTTGGGCGCGTCGGCCGCGTAGACGAGGACCACGCAGGACGCGCCGAGGAGGCCGAGCCCCACCGTGAACATGCCGACGACGCCGCCGGTGCGAAATGCGATCTTCATCGCCTTGTGCGAGACGGCGGTGAGATCCTTTTCCGGCTCGCCTTCCGCCGGTGTAGCTTCCCGGGCCGCCGCGGCGACGCGCACATTGCTGCGCACGGCGAGCCACATACCGATATAGCCGGTGGCCGCCGAGAACGCCGCGCCGATCAAGAAGAACACCGATCGCCCGGCGCGCTGATTCCAGTCGTCCGCGGGCAGCAGCATGAGCAGGAAGAACACGACGACGGCGAATACGCCGAGCGTGCGCAACTGCCGTGCCAGATAGGCGTTCGCGCCTTCCTGGATGGCCGTCGCGATCTTCTTCATGCTGTCGGTGCCCTCACCCGCCGCGAGCACCTGGCGCACCAGGACCCCGGCGACGACGAGTGCTGCCAGGGCCACGACACCGATCACCATGACGATGATCCGGTTGTCGTCGGTGAGCACCGCGGCTGCGAAGTTCGCGGTGTGGTCAAACCTTTGAGGGGTAGAAAGCCCCGCCATTCGTCCTCCTTGACGCTTGGGCTGAGCTCAAGATGTGGACGGATTCTAGGGAGGTGAACCTGATCAAAACAGTGCGCGGGAAACAGAATTGGCCTTCACATGCTCTTCAGCAAATGATCCGGACCCGACCACGCTACTCGAAAGAAGTAACGCCTCAAAGGCATTGACACTTGATCAATTATCACGCGAATGATCGTGAATCCCTTCACGAATTCCGGTGTTCCGATGAACAATGATCGGAACAAATTGCCGGAAAAACACGAAGGGCCCTGCTCAGCAGGGCCCTCGCGGTACTACTTGAAACTGGGAGGATGCACGGTCAGAGCACGACCGCGACCGACGGCGTCGTCGGCCAGGTCATGCGGATCAGGCCGCCGTTCTCGCCGGCGGACACCTCCACGTCGTCGACGAGGCCGCTGATGACCGCGAGCCCCATGTCGTCCTCCTCGACTTCGGCGTCCGCCTCCCCGGCACCCGATGACCGGTCACCGGGGACGGCGTGCGGCGCCTCGTCGCCCACCTCGATGGAGAACTGCTTCTCCTCCTCGATCAGCAACACCCGCACCGGCGCCGAGATACCGCTGCTCTGATGCAGTCCGACGGCACGGGTGCACGCCTCGCCGACGGCCAGCCTGACCTCGTCGAGGACGGCCTCGTCCACTCCGGCCCTGCGCGCCACCGCTGCCGCCACCAGTCGGGCGGTCCTGACGTGCTCGGGCAGCGCGCTGAAGCGGAGTTCAACGGTGGCCATGCATCCCCCTCGGAACTACGGGCGTGCTGTCGGAAGGCCGGACCGCACGGGCCCGGTCCTCCTCACTTGTCTGTGGCCGTCCGGGCACGGGGCCCGGACGGACGTGATCAGTCAGTGGCCGCCACCGCTTCGTCGACCGAGGTGTGGATGGGGAACACCTTGGTCAGACCGGTGATGCGGAAGATCTTCAAAATGCGCTCCTGGTTGCACACCAGGCGCAGCGAGCCCTCATGGGCCCGTACTCGCTTCAGGCCGCCCACCAGTACGCCGAGCCCGGTGGAGTCGAGGAAGTCGACGCCCTCCATGTCGACGACGAGGTGAAAACTCCCGTCGTTGACCAGCTCGACCAGCTGCTCACGCAGCTTGGGCGCGGTATAAACGTCGATTTCGCCACCGACCTCGACGACCGTACGATCGCCGACGGTACGGGTCGACAGGGACAGGTCCACGGATCCTCCAGCACCTTGCTATCGAGCGTTCGCCCCTCGGGACACCTCGGCTTGAAAGCCCCCGGGACGGTTCGCCAGCCGCGATGGCATTCAATCACTTACCGGCAGGCGTGCACGACGCCTTGGCTCCATTGTCCGTCACGCCGGTGACACACTCGATGCCGATGGCCAAGAATCACCGATCCGATCGAACCCCGACGGACACCGCCTCCAGCCCCTCGCCGGGCACCGTCCTGGACCGGCTCGCCTCGGGGCCGAGCCGGGCTTCGCGCATCACTCATACGGAGCATGTGCCCCCACGTGCGGGTCGCCATGCCGTCTGGCCCGACCGGATCCGGCCGGAAGTGGTCGCCGCCGTACAGACCGCCGGAATCGAACATCCCTGGGCCCACCAGGCACGCGTCGCCGAGCACGCGCTGGACGGCGAATCGGTCGTGGTCGCCACCGGCACCGCCTCCGGCAAGTCGCTGGCGTACCTCGTCCCGGTCCTCTCCCGCCTCCTGGACGGCTCCGAGGCCCCCAACGGCCGTGGCGCGACCACGCTCTACCTGGCCCCCACCAAGGCCCTCGCGGCGGATCAGTGCCGAGCCGTGAAGGAACTTTCACAACCTCTCGGAAACGCCGTACGCCCCGCCGTGTACGACGGCGACACCCCCGTCGAGGAACGCGAGTGGGTCCGCCAGTACGCCAACTACGTCCTCACCAACCCCGACATGCTGCACCGGGGCATCCTCCCCTCCCACCCCCGCTGGTCCTCCTTCCTGCGCGCCCTGAAGTACGTCGTCATCGACGAGTGCCACACCTACCGGGGCGTCTTCGGCTCCCATGTCGCCCAGGTGCTCCGGCGCCTGCGCCGCCTGTGCGCCCGCTACGGCGCCGAGCCCGTCTTCCTCCTCGCCTCCGCCACCGCCGCCGAGCCCTCGGTCGCCGCCCACCGCCTCACCGGAGTCCCGGTCACCGAGGTCGCGGACGACGCCTCACCCCGAGGCGAACTGGTGTTCGCCCTCTGGGAACCCCCGCTCACCGAGCTGCACGGCGAGAAGGGCGCGCCGGTACGCCGCACGGCCACCGCCGAGACCGCCGACCTGCTCACCGACCTCACCGTCCAGGGCGTCCGCTCGGTCGCCTTCGTCCGCTCCCGGCGCGGCGCGGAGCTGATCTCCGTGATCGCCCAGGAACGCCTCGCCGAGGTGGACCGCTCCCTTTCCCGCCGCGTCGCCGCTTACCGCGGCGGCTACCTCCCCGAGGAACGCCGCGCCCTCGAACGCGCCCTCCACTCCGGCGAGCTCCTCGGCCTCGCCGCCACCACCGCCCTCGAACTCGGCGTCGACATCTCCGGCCTCGACGCCGTCCTCATCGCCGGCTACCCCGGCACCCGCGCCTCCCTGTGGCAGCAGGCCGGGCGCGCCGGACGCTCCGGCCAGGGCGCCCTCGCCGTCCTGATCGCCCGCGACGACCCGCTGGACACCTTCCTGGTCCACCACCCCGAGGCCCTGTTCGACCGACCGGTGGAATCGACCGTCCTCGACCCCGACAACCCGTACGTCCTCGCCCCCCACCTCTGCGCCGCGGCCGCGGAGCTGCCCCTCACCGACGAGGACCTCGTCCTGTTCGGCCCCGCCTGCGAGGACCTCCTGCCGCAGCTGGAGGCGGCGAAACTGCTCCGCCGCCGGGCCAAGGCCTGGCACTGGACCCGCCGCGAACGCGCCGCCGACCTGGCCGACATCCGGGGCCAGGGCGGTCGCCCCGTCCAGGTCGTCGAGACCGGCACCGGCCGGCTCCTCGGCACGGTCGACGCGGGCGCCGCCCACACCACCGTCCACGAGGGCGCGGTCCATCTGCACCAGGGCCGCACCTACCTGGTCCGCGAACTGGACCTGGAGGACTCCGTCGCTCTCGTCCAACAAGCCGACCCGCCCTATTCGACGGTCGCCCGCGACACCACCGCCATTTCCGTCCTGGAGACCGACACCGAAGTCCCCTGGGGCGACGGCCGCTTGTGCTACGGCTCCGTCGAAGTCACCAACCAGGTCGTCTCGTTCCTCCGCCGCCGCCTCATCACCGGCGAGGTGCTCGGCGAATCCAGACTCGACCTCCCTCCTCGTACGCTGCGCACCCGCGCCGTCTGGTGGACCGTCACCGAGGACCAGCTCGACGCGGCCCGGATCAACCCCGAGATCCTCGGCGGCGCCCTGCACGCCGCCGAGCACGCCTCGATCGGCATGCTTCCCCTCTTCGCGACCTGCGACCGCTGGGACATCGGCGGTGTCTCGGTCCCGCTCCACCCGGACACCCTGCTCCCGACGGTCTTCGTCTACGACGGCCACCCCGGCGGCGCCGGGTTCGCCGAGCGCGCCTTCCACACGGCCCGTGCCTGGCTCACCGCCACCCGCCAGGCCATCGCCTCCTGCGAGTGCGACGCCGGCTGCCCTTCCTGCATCCAGTCCCCCAAGTGCGGCAACGGCAACGAGCCGCTGCACAAACGGGGCGCCGTACGCCTCCTGACCGAGCTGCTGCGCACCGCGCCGGGGTCTCCGCCGGAGGGCCGGGTGCCTTAGTGCTCGGGGGTGCCTATCCAGGAAGCCCGGGGTGCTGAGCGCCTCAGAGCTCGGGGGTGTCCGGGATCCGGCGGCTGCCGGTCGTGTGTGGCGGGTCGCGCGGCTCCACGCGCCCCTCGAGGGGCGCACCCGCGGGACCGTCCAGTGCGTTCGGTGGCCCCGCACGTGCCCTGGACTCGGCGGTGAGTGGGCCCATCGCCGAGGCGGCCGTGACGTCCGAGATCTCTCCCTGGAGCTCACAGCGCACCAGTCGGCTGCCCTGGGCCTCCGTCACCCGTTCCGCGGTCGCGCAGGCCCCCTCGGCGCCCTTGGTCCAGTGGTCTGCCGCCGCGAGGGCCGCGAGGTCGGCCGCCCCCTCCGCCTGATGCCGGATCAGCACGGCCTGGCCGAAGGCGAGTACGCCACCGAACACCGCGCACAGCACCGCGATCGCCCCCACCGCCCAGACGGTCGCGGACCCTCTGTCCGAGCGAGCCCGCCGCTCCGAGACCGGACGGACGCCCCCGAACCGCCGGCCGAACCACGACAACGCGCTCACCCGCCCGCCTCCCCCACCGTCTCCTCCGCGAGAGCCACGGCCGCGTGGCTGAGGTCGAGGCCCAGTCCGTCCGGCCCCGGCGCGCGGGCCGAGACCACGACGCGTACGAGATCACCCTCGCGGCCCACGCGCACCTCCGCCCCGTCCGGCGCCGTCTTCCGCGCCGCCGCCTCGACCGCCCCCGGCGGGTCCTGCCGGGCCGCCGCCCGCGCCCCGGCCCGGGCGGCGTCCACGACCTGGATCTGTGCGCAGGCGGCTAGCAGGGCCCACACGAGCGCAGTCGCGAACAGCAGCATCACGGGCAGGGCCATGGCCGCCTCCGCCGTCACGAACCCGCCGTCGGCGCCCAGTGCCGCGCGAAGCCGACGCGGCTCACGCCCCGCCATTGAGGGCCCGCCCGACGATCTGCTGCAGCTCCGCCTGGACCTGTCCGCTGGTCACCACCTTGTACAGCACCGCGGCGAAGGCCACGGCCGCGATGATCCCCACCGCGTACTCGGAGGTCACCATCCCCGCGTCCCTCCGCGCCGCGCGCACCCGGCACAGCACGGCCGGCAACACCCGTACCCGCACCGTTTCCCGCACTGCTACCACAGCCCGCATCGCCTGTACTGCCTGTACTGCCTTGCGCATCTCAACCCCCGTGAGGCTCTGTTCCGTTGACCACTCGTCTGTCTCGTCCGTCCGCTGATCACCGCGGTTCGTCGTCGCCCGCTTCCGGTCCGCCCTGGCGGCCCCCGCGCAACACCCGCCGGCGTCCGCCCCGTCACGGCCCACCTCCTCCCAACAGCCCGTCCGCCAACCCGATGACCACCGGCAGGACACCCACCGCGATGAAGGCGGGCAGGAAGCACAGCCCCACCGGTGCGGTGACCATCACGGCGGCCCGGCGGGCCCGCTCCGTCGCCGAGCGGCCCCGTTCGGCGCGGGCCTCGGCGGCCAGGCGGGCGACCGGTGAGGCCGCCGGTACCCCTGACTCGTCGGCGCGCTCCAGCAGCCGCGCCAGGGCTCCGGCGCCGGGCAGCGCCGCCAACGAGCGCCACGCTTCGGCCGGTTCTCCGCCGAGCCGCGCTTCCGCCGCCCCTCTGGCCAGCCGTTCGCCCACCGGTCCGCCGAGGGCCTCGCCCACGGCCTGCGCGGCCGCCACCGGGCTCGCCCCGGCCGTGATGCAGGCGGCCAGCAGGTCGGCCGCGAGAGGCAGTTGACGTGCCGCCGCGGCGAGGTCGTGCTCCTCGCCCGGTTCGCCGCCCGCGCGCCGCGCCCTCCTCAGCCACTGCCAGGCCCCGGCCCCGGCAGCCAGCCCCAGTAGCAGGCCGACGAGTCCGCCGACGAGCACCCACCCGGCGCAGACCGCGCCGACGACCGGCAGCCATCGCCGTACGGCCCCCTGCGTCCAGAGGTTCCGCCGGGGCGGCTCGGCCACCAGAGCGAGCACCGTGGTCAGCCGGGCGCGCAGCCTTCGCCGGTGTCGCGCGGAGTCGAGCGCCCGGACCAGCCACCACAGCCCCACGATCACGGCGACGGTCACCCCCAGCCTGTGGACAAGCTCCCCGCTCACGCCGTCTCAGCTCCCCGCACGATCCGCAGCGCCCACCACAGGCCCGCGCCCTCCAGCACGGCCCCGACGAGCAGACAGCCCATCCCCGCCGTGCTGTGCAGCACCACGTGCAGGGGATTGGCGCCGAGCGCGGTCCCCAGCAGCAGGCCCAGCACCGGGAGCCCGGCCAGCATCACAGCCGTCGAGCGCGCGCCGGCCAACTGGGCACGCAGGTCCGCCCGCTGGTCACGCTCGGCGCGCAGAGCGCCCTCCAGCCGGTCGAGCCCGGCGGCCAGGCCCGCGCCCCGGTCGACGGCCACCCGCCAGCACGCGGCGAGCCCCGACAACCCCTCGGCACCGGGCTGCCGCGCCGCGTCCACCAGGGCACCCGGCACGTCCCCGCCGAAGCGGGCCACCGCCAGCACCACGGCATGGGACTCGCCCAGTCCGGCGGAGTCCCGCGCGGCCAGCGTCAACGCCTCGCCCGGCTGTCGCCCGGCCCGCACCTCCCCCGCGAGCGACGCGCACAGCGCGACCACGGCGTCGCACCGCCGCTCCCGGACCCTGCGTTCCTCCTCCGCCCGCCGCACCAGCCTCAGCAACGGAACCCCGGCCGCTCCCGCGACGACCGGCAGCACCGACGCCCCGAGCACCGCGATCACCAACCCGGCCACCGGCGCCCACCACTCGGCCCCCAGCGCCCGCACCCGGCCGACGACCCGTTTCCATCGCGGCGGCCCCACCACCGCGCCACCCGGCAACAACGACCGCGCCCGCCGCACCCCCGCGCCCCGCCCCTCGTCCGACATCCAGGCCGCGGCCCCGGCACACATCACGGCCACCACCCCCGAGATCTCCCCGACCCCTGTCACCGCTGCCCACTCCCTTCCTGAAGGCCGCCAGCCCGGCCGTAGGTCTCGTCCACCCGCCCGCCGTCCGGGCCTCGCACCCCGCCGGAGATCTCGTCCCCCCGGCCGTGCGCCCCGCCCCGAAGCAGACCCCGCAGCCGCTCCCAGCCCCGCTCGTGCACGAACGCCGCCTCGCCCCAGCGGAGGGCCGGCACGGTCACCACCAGCCCCGAACCGTCCCGCTCCAGCACGTGCACCTCGTCGATCCGCCGTCGGCCGTCCCGGTCCCGTACGAGATGCAGGACCACCGACAACGCGGCCGCCAGCTGGCTGTGCAGTGCGGCCCGGTCCAACCCCGCGGCCGTGCCGAGGGCCTCCAGACGGGCCGGCACCTGCCCCGCGGCATTGGCGTGGAGCGTTCCGCTGCCGCCCTCGTGGCCCGTGTTCAGGGCGGCCAGCAGGGCCACCACCTCCGGCCCCCGCACCTCGCCGACCACCAGCCGGTCCGGGCGCATGCGCAGCGCCTGTCGCACCAGGTCCCGCAGCTCGACGAGGCCCACGCCCTCCTGGTTCGCCGGTCTCCCCTCCAGCCGCACCACATGAGGGTGGTCGGGCCGCAGCTCCGCCGAGTCCTCGGCCAGTACGATCCGCTCGCCGGGGTCAACCAGCCCGAGCAGCGCGCTCAGCAAGGTGGTCTTCCCGGTCCCCGTCCCGCCGCTGATGACGTACGACAACCGGGAGCGGATCAGCGCCCGCAGGACGCGGTCGCCGCCGGGCGGCACTGTGCCCGCCGCCACCAGTTCGGCGAGGGTGAAGGCGCGCGGCCGGACGACCCGCAGGGACAGACAGGTGGAACCGACGGCCACCGGCGGGAGCACCGCGTGCAGCCGGGTGCCGTCCGGGAGCCGGGCGTCCACCCACGGTCGGGCGTCGTCCAGCCGGCGTCCGGCGACGGCCGCCAGGCGCTGCGCGAGGCGTCGTACGGCCGCCGCGTCCGGGAAGGAGATCCCGGTGAGCTCCAGACCGCCGCCCCGGTCCACCCAGACCCGGTCCGGGGCCGACACCAGCACGTCGGTGACCGAGGGATCGGCGAGCAGCGGCTCCAGCGGCCCGCTCCCCACCAGCTCCGACCGCAGCCGCTCGGCCGCCCCGAGCACCTCGGCGTCCCCGAGCACCCGCCCCCGATCGCGCAGCGCCTGCGCCACGCGCGCGGGCGTCGGCTCGGCCCCGCTCTCGACGAGCCACTGCCGTACGCCGTCCAGCAGACCGTCGTCGGGCATCCCGCTCATACGGCCTCGCCCCCGATCGCGCGTCGCCCGCGCCGTGCTGCTCCCCATGGCTTCGCGCTGCCCGGCGTCCTGTTCACGCCGCCTCACCTCGGGCCGCCGCGCGCTCCCAGAAGCCCTCGCAGAAGCGCGCGAGCGGTCCGCGTGGCGCACCCGGGGGACTGCCACCGTCGGACAGCCCGGCCTCGGTGGGCACTTCGCCCGCGAGGGGCAGCCGAAGGAGGCGGGCAACCTCGTGGTCGTCGAGGCCGGGGGCGTACGGGCCGCGGACCGCGACGCGCAGGTCGCGCAGGACCATGCCGAAGGCGGAGGCGACCCGGGAGGCGGCGGCGACGGCGCGCAGTTCGGCGGGGACGACCAGGAGCCCCATGTCCAGTTGGGCGAGCGTTTCGGCGACACCTTCGTCGATGCGGCGCGGCAGGTCGACGACGACCGCACCGCCGCGCCGTCGGCCCGCGGCGAGCACCGCGCGCACGGCCTGGGGCGGAATGGCCACGGCGTCGCCCCGGTCCCAGCTGAGGACGCGCAGGGCGTGCACTTCGGGCAGCGACTCCTCCAGCGCGCCGCCGCCGACCCGTCCGCGCGAGGCGGCGAAGGCCGGCCAGCGCAGTCCGTCGGCGCTCTCGCCGCCGAGGAGCACGTCCAGGCCCCCGCCGAGCGGATCGGCGTCCACGAGGAGCGTGCGGGTGCCCTGGCGCGCGGAGGTGACGGCGAGGGCGCAGGCCAGCGTGGACGCCCCGGCGCCGCCCCGGCCTCCGACGACGCCGACGGTGAGCGCCGGCCTGCCGACGCCTTCCGCCACGTCGGCGATGCGGTCGACGAGCCACTGCTCGCCGTCGGGCAGCATGAGCACGTGGTCGGCGCCGATCTCCACGGCCCGCTGCCAGACCCCGGAGTCGTCCTGGTCCTTGCCGACAAGCACCACTCCTCGTCTGCGTGCGGCCCCGCGCAGCCGCCGTGCCGCGTCGTTCCCGACGAGCACCAGCGGCGCCGTCTCCCATCGGCCCCGGCCTTCCGGCACTCCGTGGTGGACCTCCGGCCGGGCTCCCGCGGCCGCGCACAGGCGCAGCAGGTCGTCCAGCAGTTCCACGTCCTCGGTGACGATCAACGGCCTGCCCTGCCGCCCCTCGGCGGCGGACGGTCGGTCGTCGGTGATGGCTCCCGCCACGATCTCCAGCCCCCTTCGCTGCGTGAACGCGGTCGCCCGGCGTTCCGGACGACGTGTTCAACTCCTGTGTGAAGCACCGGAGATCGGCCGCCGCGGAGGCGGTCGACGGAATCCGGCCCTACGCATCCGCGAAACGGAACCGGCCTCGAACTCGCCGCCGTCGGGACGCGCTGGAATCACGGTGCGACGGCCTCGGAAATCATGTGGATCTTGATCGAAAACTGTGGACAACTCGGCCCTTGTGAATATCACCGTCACCCGAACAGGCGACTCGTGTGCGACTTCCACAGCGCAGCCTGACGACTACGGACAGTGACGGATCCTGTGTCGGGGGCAGAGGAAAGCCCACGAGGGCTTCAGAGTGCCTCGCGGGCCGGGAAGAAGAGAGGAAACGCGTCCGGACATGCGACGACCCCCACCGGGGGGGAGAGTGGGGGTCGTCTCCACGGCCGACTCGGGGGGGAGGAGCCGGACCGCGTTAGCACGGTCGCGAACGATCCGTGACTTCCATGGTGTACCCGAGAGGCCTCTCAGGCAAACCCACGCGCCCCACACTAGCCCGAATGGCGGGCGCATATGCTCGGCCCCGTGGAAAACCACTCCTTGCCCCGCACAGCGGCCTTCTTTGACCTGGACAAGACGGTCATTGCGAAGTCGAGCACGCTCACGTTCAGCAAGTCGTTCTACCAAGGCGGCCTGATCAACCGCAGGGCCGCCCTGCGAACGGCGTACACCCAGTTCGTGTTCCTCGCGGGCGGCGCCGACCACGACCAGATGGAACGGATGCGGAAGTATCTGTCCGCGCTGTGCCGGGGCTGGAACGTCCAACAGGTGAAGGACATCGTCGCCGAGACCCTGCACGACCTGATCGACCCGATCATCTACGACGAGGCCGCCTCCCTCATCGAGGAGCACCACGTCGCGGGGCGGGACGTCGTCATCGTCTCCACTTCGGGCGCCGAGGTCGTCGAGCCGATCGGCGAGCTCCTCGGCGCGGACCGGGTGGTGGCGACCCGTATGGTCGTCGGCGACGACGGCTGCTTCACCGGCGAGGTGGAGTACTACGCCTACGGCCCGACGAAGGCGGAGGCGATCCGGGAGCTGGCCGTGTCCGAGGAGTATGACCTCGCGCACTGCTACGCCTACAGCGACTCGGCGACGGACCTGCCGATGCTGGAGTCCGTGGGCCACCCGCACGCGGTGAACCCGGACCGGACGCTGCGCAAGGAGGCCCTCGCGCGCGGGTGGCCCATCCTCGACTTCCACCGCCCGGTGCGGCTCAAGCAGCGCCTGGCCGTACGGCCGCGGCCCGCCCTTCTCGCGGCGGCCGCCATAGGCGCCGCGGCGGCCACCGCCGGGCTGGTCTGGTACGCGAGCCGACGCCGCGTGGCAACCGCCTGATCCGCTCTCCGCGCCCACGGCAGCGGATTCACCCTCTTTGAACCTGAAAGTAAAGAAGCGCAGCGAGGGGTTCCGCTTGCCCGGGTCCTGGAGTAGAAAGGATTCAAGGCCCGCGAGACCAAAGGACGTCCGAGAGGATCACCTTTAACAACTCATTTTGGCCCCACGGACCGAGCATGAACACCAGGCACCCACGCGACGTCGACCCGTCGATTACGGGCCAGCCGCACCAGGTCACGGGCTGAGTTCCCGGCCTGATGGGCACATATCGAGGACGCTTGGTAACCAGGTGGACATGCCAGCGGCGGTACGAATTCTCGTACCGCCGCAACCCTTTTCCGGGGGTTCTCAGTCGCCTGTTCGCGACTTTCTACGCCGCCCCGCGTTGCAGCGCCTCGCACACGGCTGTCGACTCCCTGGCACCCAACTCGATCGCCCTGCCGCAGTGGGCGATCCAGGCGGCCATGCCCTCCGGGGTGCCGGAGGCGTAGCCGTCGAGGGCGGCCAGATAGGCGGCGCGGCCCAGTTCCGCGTGGCCGACCTCCGCCGGGCAGACCGACTTGGGGTCGAGGCCGCTGCCGATCAGCACGATCCGCTCGGCCGCACGCGCGACGAGGCCGTTGTGGAAGCCGAAGGGCCGCAGGGCGAGCAGTTCGCCGTGGACGACGGCGGCCGTCACCAGCGCCGGGGCCGAACTGCCCTGGATGATCAGCTCGGAGAGCCCGTCGAGCCGGCCCGCGACCTCCGCCGGTCCCGGCAGGGGCAGCTCGACCAGGGGCTCCTCGACGGGCTCGCCGTCCTGTCGTGGGCGCCCCACGCGCGCGTCGTCGCTCCCGGCCGCGACCAGGTGCAGCCGGGCCAGCACCCGCAGGGGCGACTGCCGCCAGATCGACAGCAGCTGCCCCGCCTCGGCGGTGAGCCGCAGCGCGGCACCCACGGCGCGGGCCTCGTCGTCACCGTCCTGGCCGCTGAAATCCGTACGGCGACGCACCTCTTCGAGGGCCCAGTCGGCGCCGGACAGCGCCGCCGAGCCACGCGCGCCCCGCAGGGCGGCCTCGGAGGTGACCGCGTTGCTGCGACGGCGCATGACGCGGTGGCCGTAGACCCGGTCCACGGACTTGCGCACGGACTCCACGGATTCGGCCACACCGGGAAGCTCTCCCAGGGCCGCGAGCGGATCGGCGGCCGCACCTGTCGTACTCATGAGTACGACCCTACGCGCACCGGCCGCCGACCCCTCGAAGGAGTGGTCTTCCCGACCGCGCGAACACCCTGGGCAGCCACCGCACTACCGTTGGTGAACATGAAAATTGCTTTCGTCGGGAAGGGCGGGAGTGGCAAGACCACGCTGTCCTCCCTGTTCATCCGCCACCTCGCCGTCTCGGGGGTCCCCGTCGTAGCCGTCGACGCGGACATCAACCAGCACCTCGGCGCCGCCCTCGGCCTCGACGAGTCGGAGGCCGCCGAACTGCCCGCGATGGGCGAGCGGCTGGCGCTGATCAAGAACCATCTGCGGGGCTCCAACCCGCGGATCACCTCCGCCGAGACGATGATCAAGACGACCCCGCCGGGCGACGGCTCGCGCCTGGTGCGGATCTGCGAGCCCAACGCGATCTACGACGCCTGCGCCCGTCCGGTGGAACTCGACGGCGGGGCCGTCCGCTTGATGGTCACCGGCCCCTTCACCGACGCCGACCTGGGGGTCGCCTGCTACCACTCCAAGACGGGAGCGGTGGAGCTGTTCCTGAACCACCTGGTGGACGGCCGCGACGAGTACGTGGTGGTCGACATGACAGCCGGTTCGGACTCCTTCGCGTCCGGCATGTTCACCCGTTTCGACATGACGTTCCTCGTCGCCGAACCGACGCGGAGGGGGGTCTCCGTCTATCGCCAGTACAAGGAGTATGCCGCCGACTACGGCGTCGCCCTGAAGGTCGTCGGGAACAAGGTGCACGGCCAGGACGACCTCGACTTCCTCCGCGCCGAGGTAGGGGACGACCTGCTGGTCGCCTTCGGCCACTCGGACTGGGTGCGCGCCCTGGAGAAGGGCCGCCCGCCTCGCTTCGAGCATCTGGAGGAGGCCAACCGCCACTCCCTGCGCACCCTGCACGAAGCGGCCGACGTCACGTACGAGCAGCGTGACTGGGAGCGCTACACCCGTCAGATGGAGCACTTCCACCTGAAGAACGCCACCAGTTGGGGCAACGAGAGGACCGGGGCCGATCTGACCGCGCAGATCGACCCCGGGTTCGTGCTCGGCGAACAAGTCGCCGCCGCCGTGTGAACGCCCGCTACGGCTTGGCCGCGGGTGCTCCCGGAACCCCCTTCGGGGCCGGTGCCGCTCCTGCGGAGAGGAAGGACGTCCAGCCGCCCTTCGGGGACTGACCGACGCCCAGGCCGCGCAGCCTGTCCAAGACCTTCGGGTCCTGGGCGTCGAGCCAGTCGGCGAGTTGCCGGAAGGAGACACAGCGCACCTCGGGCTTGCCGCAGACCGCCTCGACGGTCTCCTCGACCGCGCGCATGTAGACGCCGCCGTTCCAGGACTCGAAGTGGTTGCCGATGATCAGGGGCGCGCGGTTGCTGCGATAGGCGCGCTCGAAGCCCGCGAGCAGCCCGTCCCGGAACTGGTCGCCCCACTCCTCCCGCCGGCCGGGTGCACCCGCCCGGGCGCCGGACTGGTTGACGTAGAAGTTGTAGTCCATGGTCAGGGTCTCGAAGTTCCGCCCCGGGACGGGGACGAGTTGCAGCGACAGGTCCCACAGCCCGTCCTTCTTCTCGGGCCAGACCTGGTTCCGGACGCCGCTGGTGTCGTAACGGAAGCCCAGTTCCCGGGCGGCCCGCATGAAGTTGGTCTGCCCTTCGAGGCAGGGCGTGCGGGCGCCGATCAGTTCCTTGTCGTAGTCGAAGGGCAGGGGTTCGGCCCGATCCGTGCCGGTGTTGGTCTTCCATGCCTTCACGAACGACTTGGCCTGGGCGACCTCGCTCTTCCACTCCTCGACCGACCACTCGCCGACCCCGCCGTCGGGACCGCAGAAGTGGCCGTTGAAGTGGGTTCCGATCTCGTTGCCCTCCAGCCACGCGCCGCGCAGCTGGTTCACGGTGTCCTTGATCCCGCGGACGTCGTTGAACCCGATGTCGGAGCGGCCCGGTGAGTGCTGGGGCGGCCGGTACAGGTCCCGCTTCTCCTCCGGCAGCATGTACACGCCGCTCAGGAAGTACGTCATGGTCGCGTCGTTGGCCCGGGCGACCTTGCGGAAGTGCGAGAAGAGCCGTTGGCTGTCCTCCCCCGCGCCGTCCCAGGAGAAGACGACGAACTGCGGGGGCCGCTGACCGGGCTTCAACCGCTGCGGCCTGGGCAGGTGCGGCTGCGCACCGGTGTACGCGGTGGAGCCGTCGCCGATCAGCCGGACCGCGGTCTTGGGCGGCGCCGGGGCACCCCCCTTCGTGGGCCCGCCCGGCCGGCCCTCCTGCTCCGTTCTCTTCGCACCGGGGGAACCGGCGGTCGACGTCGGCTCACCGATCCCGCATCCGGCGAGCGCCGCGGCGACGGTCGCGGCGAGCGTGACTCCGGCGGCGATCCTCTGGGTGACGGCCATGTCCCGCCCACCTTCCTTCGCTCTGGGGCAGAGCGGCCAAGGTCACACAGAGTTCCGATCGCGATTAATACGACAAGCCGATGAAATGCTTCATTCACACCCATGAGTGATCTAATGACCCATTTGCGGCTTATGTTCTTGCGCATCCTTTACTCTGCATTACGATTCGTTTACTGAGTGTTGAGAAATCCCGCCGCTGTACGCCGTGTCCCACGGCCGCGAACCGACGCGACCGCGCAGCCCCGGAGGAGACGGGAGAACATGTCCGCCTGCGTTCCCACCCCCACCACCGACCCAGACTCGAACCGGACGGAGCGTGACCACCGACCGCACAGCCCGCCGGAGGGCCCGCGTCGTCGGTTCCACGTCTCGGCCGCCGATCTGTCCGCCTCCATCGCGGTCTTCCTGATCGCCCTCCCCCTGTCCCTGGGCATCGCCCTCGCCACGGGCGCACCGCTCCAGGCCGGCCTCGTGGCGGCCGCAGTCGGCGGACTCGTGGCCGGACGCCTCGGCGGATCCCCCCTCCAGGTCAGCGGCCCCGCGGCCGGTCTCACGGTGGTCACCGCCGACCTCATCCACCAGTACGGCTGGCGCACCACCTGCGCCATCACCGTCCTCGCGGGCATCGCCCAACTGGGCCTGGCCCACCTGCGCGTGGCCCGCTCGGCGCTCGCCGTCAGCCCCGCGATCGTGCACGGCATGCTCGCCGGCATCGGCGTCACCATCGCGGTCGCCCAGCTCCACATCGTGCTCGGCGGCACCCCGCAGAGCTCCGTCAGCGCCAACCTCGGGGCCCTGCCCGCCCAGTTGGCACACCTGCACCCAGCCGCGGTCTCCGTGAGCGTCCTCACCCTCGTCCTGCTGCTCGCCTGGCCCCGGCTCCCCGGCTCAGTCGGGCGGCAACTGCGCACGATCCCGGCGGCCCTGGTCGCCGTCGCCGGCGCCACGGCCGCCGCCGCGCTCGCCACGCTGAGCCTGCCCAAGGTCGACCTGCCGTCCTGGCGCAGCCACGCCCTGGCCGGCGTGCCCGACGGACCGGTGCTCGGCCTCGTCGCGGCCGTCCTCACCACCACACTCGTGTGCAGCGTGCAGTCCCTGCTCGGCGCCGTCGCGATGGACAAACTGGCGGCCGGCCGGACCGACGTACGGCGCTCCGACCTCGACCGCGAACTGCGCGGCCAGGGCGCGGCCAACGTCGTCTCCGGCGTCCTCGGCGGCCTGCCGATCGCCGGCGTCGCCGTCCGCAGCACGGCCAATGTGCGGGCCGGCGCCACCAGCCGGAACTCCACGATGCTGCACGGCGTCTGGGTGATGGCGGCCACCCTGCTCCTGGTGCCCGTCCTGGAGCTGATCCCCCTCGCCTCACTCGCCGCGCTGGTGATGGCCGTCGGGGTCCAGATGGTGTCCCTGCACCACATCCGCACGGTCACCCGCCACCGCGAGGTGCTGGTCTACGCCGTCACCACCCTCGGCGTCGTCGTCTTCGGTGTCCTGGAGGGCGTCGCGCTCGGTATCGCCGTGGCCGTCGGCGTCGCCCTGCACCGCCTCACGCGCACCCGCATCACCCACGACCGGCGGGACGGCGTCCATCACGTCCATGTGCGCGGTCAGTTGACGTTCCTCGCGGTGCCCCGACTCAGCCGCGCCCTGCACCAGGTCCCCGCGGGCGCCGCCACCGTGGTGGAACTGGACGGATCGTTCATGGACCACGCGGCATACGAGTCGCTGCAGGACTGGCAGCACGCGCACCACGCGCGGGGCGGCTCCGTGGAGATCACCGGCCGCGCCGGCACCCGGATCGCCGAGCCCGCGAGCACCACGGCGGGCTGCCGCTGCCGACCCTGGACGCCCTGGCGCAACCACCAGTGCGAGGCCCCGGCCACCCCGACCGAGGGCACACCGCGGGAGGAGACGGCCGAAGGCCCGAACGGCCATCAACTGGCGCGCGGCATCAGCGCGTTCCAGCGCAACACCGCCCCCCTGGTCCGCGGGGAGCTGGCCCGGCTGGCGCGTGAGGGTCAGCAGCCCTCGCAGCTCTTCCTGACCTGTGCGGATTCCCGGCTCGTCACGTCGATGATCACCTCCAGCGGCCCCGGCGACCTCTTCGTCGTCCGCAATGTCGGCAACCTCGTGCCGCTGCCCGGCGAGGAGAGCGGCGACGACTCGGTGGCGGCGGCCATCGAGTACGCGGTGGACGTGCTGAAGGTACGGTCCATCACGGTCTGCGGGCACTCCGGCTGCGGCGCGATGCAGGCCCTGCTCAAGACCGATCCGCACGGCGCCCAGACCCCGCTCAAGCGCTGGCTGCGGCACGGCCGGCCCAGCCTGGAGCGCGCGACCGACAAGAACCGCCCCTGGGCCCGGCTCGCGGGCCGCGAACCCGCCGACGCCATCGAGCAGCTGTGCCTGACCAACATCATCCAACAGTTGGAGCACCTGAGAGCCCACGACTCCGTCGCCCGCGCCCTGCGTGAGGAGGCGCTCGAACTGCACGGCATGTACTTCCACGTGGGTGAGGCACAGGCCTACCTGCTCACGGAAGCGGCGCCGGAGAGCGGAGTCTTCGATCAGGTCACCGGCGCGGCAGACCCGGCCGAGCCCAACGGGACGGTCCTGTACGACACTCGCGCGTGAACCGATGTCCGTCGGGGTCCGTGGGAACGGGTGGCGTCCTGGCCGCAGGGCCACCCGCCCACAGGTCTAAACCAATCCGACGAAGGCCCTTGTCATCGGGGGTCCGGGTCTGATGAGCTGTGGCCTGGGACACAACGGTCGCCCCCCGGCAAAGCACCGCAAGGGAGATGTCGTGAGCAACGAAAGCCTGGCCAACCTCTTGAAGGAGGAGCGACGCTTCGCGCCGCCCGCTGACCTGGCCGAGAACGCCAACGTCACGGCCGAGGCGTACGAACGGGCCAAGGCTGACAGGCTCGGCTTCTGGGCGGCTCAGGCCCGGCGGCTGACCTGGGCCAAGGAGCCGACCCAGACGCTGAACTGGTCGAACCCGCCGTTCGCCAAGTGGTTCGAGGACGGCGAGCTCAACGTCGCGTACAACTGCGTCGACCGGCATGTCGAGGCCGGCAACGGCGACCGGGTCGCCATCCACTTCGAGGGCGAACCGGGTGACAGCCGGGCCCTCACCTACGCCGAGCTCAAGGACGAGGTGAGCCGGGCCGCCAACGCCCTGCTGGAGCTGGGCGTCCAGGCGGGCGACCGGGTCGCGGTCTATATGCCGATGATCCCGGAGACGGCCGTGGCGATGCTCGCCTGCGCCCGGATCGGCGCCGCGCACTCCGTGGTCTTCGGCGGCTTCTCGGCGGACGCTCTCGCGACCCGTATCCAGGACGCCGACGCGAAGGTGGTCATCACCGCCGACGGCGGCTACCGGCGCGGCAAGCCGTCCGCGCTGAAGCCCGCCGTGGACGACGCTGCCGACCGGGCCGGCAATGTCGAGCACGTCCTCGTCGTCCGCCGCACCGGCCAGGACGTCGCGTGGAACGACTCCCGTGACGTGTGGTGGCACGAGATCGTCGACCGGCAGAGCAGCGAGCACACGCCGCAGCCGTTCGGCGCCGAGCACCCGCTGTTCATCCTGTACACGTCCGGCACGACGGGTAAGCCCAAGGGCATCCTGCACACCTCCGGCGGCTACCTCACGCAGACGTCGTACACCCACCACGCAGTCTTCGACCTCAAGCCGGAGACGGACGTGTACTGGTGCACGGCCGACGTCGGCTGGGTCACCGGCCACTCGTACATCGTCTACGGGCCCCTGGCGAACGGCGCGACGCAGGTCATGTACGAGGGCACGCCGGACACCCCGCACCAGGGGCGGTTCTGGGAGATCGTGCAGAAGTACGGGGTGACGATCCTCTACACGGCGCCCACGGCCATCCGTACGTTCATGAAGTGGGGCGACGACATCCCCGCGAAGTTCGACCTGTCCTCGCTGCGCGTCCTCGGCTCCGTCGGCGAGCCCATCAACCCCGAGGCGTGGATCTGGTACCGCAAGCACATCGGGGCCGACGCGACGCCGATCGTGGACACCTGGTGGCAGACCGAGACCGGCGCGATGATGATCTCGCCGCTGCCGGGAGTGACGTCGACCAAGCCGGGATCCGCGCAGACGCCGCTGCCGGGCATCTCCGCGACGGTCGTCGACGACGAGGCGAACGAGGTGCCCGACGGCGGCGGCGGCTATCTCGTCCTCACCGAGCCGTGGCCGTCCATGCTGCGCACCATCTGGGGCGACGACCAGCGGTTCCTCGACACGTACTGGTCCCGGTTCGAGGGCAAGTACTTCGCCGGTGACGGGGCGAAGAAGGACGACGACGGGGACATCTGGCTCCTCGGCCGCGTCGACGACGTGATGCTCGTGTCCGGCCACAACATCTCGACGACCGAGGTGGAGTCCGCGCTCGTCTCGCACCCGTCCGTGGCCGAGGCCGCCGTGGTCGGCGCGGCCGACGAGACCACCGGCCAGGCGATCGTGGCGTTCGTGATCCTGCGCGGCACGGCGAACGCCGAGGACGAGAGCCTCGTCGCCGACCTGCGCAACCACGTCGGCGCCACCCTCGGCCCGATCGCCAAGCCGAAGCGGATCCTGCCGGTGCAGGAGCTGCCGAAGACCCGCTCCGGGAAGATCATGCGGCGACTGCTGCGTGACGTGGCGGAGAACCGCCAGCTCGGCGACGTCACGACGCTGACCGACTCCACGGTCATGGACCTCATCCAGGCCAAGCTGCCGGCGGCGCCCAGCGAGGACTGACGCGTCACATACGGCCTCAAGGGGCACCCGGCCGCAAGCGCGCCGGGTGCCCCTTAGCTAAGCTAAAGAACAGGTGTGCCGGGAAGTCTGGTCGGCGAGCGATCCGTGCTGCCCACCGACCGGAGGTCCCACCGTGGCCGCGCCCCGTACCACCCCCACCCGCAAGGTCCTCGACCGGCTCTCCCTGCCGGAACGGACCTTCGTGGCGGACGCGCTGCGCACGGAGACCGTCGGCGGTGTGCTGCTGCTCCTGGCCGCCGTCACCGCGCTGGTCTGGGTCAACATCCCCGCGCTGCGCGACAGCTACGAGAGCGTCAGCCAGTTCCACTTCGGCCCCGAGGCTCTCGGCCTCGACCTGTCCGTGGCGCACTGGGCGGCCGACGGGCTCCTCGCGATCTTCTTCTTCGTCGCCGGCATCGAACTCAAACGCGAACTGGTCGCCGGTGACCTCAAGGACCCGAGGACCGCCGCGCTGCCCGTGATCGCCGCGCTGTGCGGCATGGCCGTACCCGCGCTCGTCTACACGCTCACCAACCTCACCGGCGGCGGCTCGCTGGCCGGCTGGGCGGTGCCCACGGCCACCGACATCGCCTTCGCGCTGGCCGTGCTCGCCGTCATCGGCACCTCCCTGCCGAACGCACTGCGGGCCTTCCTGCTCACCCTTGCCGTCGTCGACGACCTGTTCGCGATCCTGATCATCGCGGTGTTCTTCACGGACGACCTGAACTTCGCCGCGCTCGCCGGCGCCGTCGCCGCGCTCGCCGTCTTCTGGCTGCTGCTGAGGAAGGGCGTACGCGGGTGGTACGTGTACGTTCCGCTCGCGCTCGTCGTCTGGGCGCTGATGTACAACAGCGGCGTGCACGCCACGATCGCCGGGGTCGCGATGGGGCTGATGCTGCGCTGCAGCCGGCGTGACGGGGAGGAACGCTCCCCCGGCGAGCACATCGAGCATCTGGTGCGCCCCCTGTCAGCCGGTCTGGCGGTACCGCTGTTCGCCCTGTTCAGCGCGGGTGTCGCGGTGTCGGGCGACGCACTGGCGAAGGTGTTCACGCAGCCGGAGACGCTCGGGGTCGTGCTCGGGCTGGTGGTCGGCAAGGCGGTCGGGATCTTCGGCGGGACCTGGCTGACCGCCCGCTTCACCCGGGCCTCGCTCTCCGACGACCTGGCCTGGCCGGACGTCTTCGCCGTCTCCTCCCTCGCCGGGATCGGCTTCACCGTGTCGCTGCTCATCGGTGAACTGGCCTTCGAGGGCGACCAGGTGCTCACCGACGGCGTCAAGGCCGCCGTCCTCAGCGGTTCGCTCGTCGCGGCGGTCCTGGCGACCGTCCTGCTGAAGCTGCGGAACGCCAAGTACCAGGCACTGTGGGCCGCCGAGGAGCGCGACGACGACCTCGACGGCATCCCCGACATCTACGAACAGGACGACCCTGCGTACCACCTGCGCATGGCGGAGATCTACGAACGCAAGGCCGCGGAACATCGCAGGCTTGCCGAAGTGGCGGGCGGGGCAGGCGTCGGCGACGACGGTCCGGCATGATCTGACAGGACCGTACAAACGCATATGAGGGAGACCCCGATGAGCGCACCCGACGGCAGCCCGGTCGGAGCCGAACGCAGCGTCGGCCAGCTGGTCGCCTCGGCGACGGCCGAGATGTCCGCGCTGGTGCACGACGAGATCGCGCTGGCCAAGGCCCAGCTCAGGCAGGACGTCAAGCGAGGCGCGATCGGAGGCGGGGCGTTCACCGCGGCCGGCGCGGTACTGATCTTCTCCCTGCCGATGCTGAGCTTCGCCCTGGCGTACGGCATCCACACCTGGACCGACTGGAACCTCGCGCTCTGCTTCCTGCTGTCGTTCCTGGCGAACGTGGTGGTCGCGATCGTGCTGGGGCTCGTCGGTGTCGTCTTCTCCAAGAAGGCCAAGAAGAGCCAGGGCCCGCAGAAGGTCGCCGCGTCCATGAAGGAGACGGCAGGCGTGCTGCAGAACGCCAAGCCGCACCCCCGCCGGACCGCCCCGGCCGACGGCGCCGTCGAGGCTGTGGCACGCTCGTCGTCATGACCGACCCCGCGACCGCCCCGGCCGCCCCCTGGAATCAGCCCGCGTCTCCCGTACGGCTCGACGTGCCCGGCGCCAAGGAGCTGATCCACCGGGACGTGGCCGCCAACGGCGCGCGCTTCCACATCGCCGAGGTGGGCGACGGACCGCTGGTGCTGCTGCTGCACGGCTTCCCGCAGTTCTGGTGGACCTGGCGGCACCAGATGGTCTCCCTCGCCGAGGCCGGGTTCCGGGCCGTGGCCATGGACCTGCGCGGAGTCGGCGGCAGCGACCGCACCCCCCGGGGTTACGACCCGGCGAACCTCGCCCTCGACATCACCGGCGTCGTCCGGTCCCTCGGCGAGCCCGACGCCGCGCTGGTCGGCCACGACCTGGGCGGCTATCTGGCGTGGACGGCGGCCGTGATGCGCCCCAAGCTCGTGCGGCGGCTCGCGGTCTCCTCGATGCCGCACCCGCGGCGCTGGCGCTCGGCCATGCTCTCCGACGTCAAGCAGACCTCCGCGGGCTCCTACATCTGGGGCTTCCAGCGGCCATGGATCCCCGAGCGGCAGCTCACCGCCGACGACGGCGCCCTGGTCGGCCGGCTGATCCGGGACTGGTCGGGGCCGCGGCTGCCCGACGACGAGGCCGTGGAGGCGTACCAGCGGGCGATGTGCATCCCGTCGACCGCGCACTGCTCGATCGAGCCGTACCGGTGGATGGTGCGGTCCATGGCCCGCCCCGACGGCATCCAGTTCAACCGCCGGATGAAGCGGCCGGTCCGGGTGCCCACCCTCCATCTGCACGGTTCGCTCGACCCGGTGATGCGCACGCGCAGTGCGGCCGGCTCCGGGGAGTACGTCGAAGCGCCCTACCGTTGGCGGCTGTTCGACGGTCTGGGACACTTCCCGCACGAGGAGGACCCGGTGGCGTTCTCGACCGAGCTCATCAACTGGCTGAAGGATCCCGAGCCCGACCGGTGAGTCGGCCAGGTCGCCCGTTATCCGAACGTGAACACCCGAACGTGAACATCTGTTCCACGAACAGCCACTTGCCCGGCGCATAGGCCAATTGGGGGGCGTGGGGGCGGTTATCGACCTTGGGGCGGGGGCACACGTCGGGGTATGGGCTGGACGCACGACTACAGTGACGCAGCACGCAACCGCCGCTCGGCCTCGGGCCTGAGCTCGCACCAGAGGGGCGGCCCGCAACTGCAGGGCACCGATCCCCGACTGGGCATTCCGCGCATCCTGCGCCGCCGGGCCCGCTGGGTCTCGGCCCGCCTGCGCCATCCCCGTCCCTGACCTGTACGGGCGATCCCCGACCGGGGCGACCCGCACAGGACCTCACACCACCACCGGCCCCGCCCGGCCTCAGAGCGCGCAGCTGTCGCTGTCCACCTGCTGGTTGGCCGTACGGCCCTTGGCGATGTCCTCCTCCACCTCGTCCGCGGTGAGGGCGTAGCCCGTCTCCGAGTCGTCGAGGGACTTCGCGAAGACCACGCCGTAGACCTTGCCGTCGGTCGTGAGCAGCGGACCGCCGGAGTTGCCCTGGCGGACGGTCGCGTAGAGCGAGTAGACGTCACGGTGGACGGTGCCGCGCTTGTAGATGTCGGCGCCGTTGGCCGTGATGCGACCGCGCACGCGCGCGGGGCGGATGTCGTACGCGCCGTTCTCCGGGAAGCCCGCGACGATCGCGTCGTCGCTGCTGACGGCGTCCTTGGTGGTGAACTGCAGCGCGGGCGCCTTGAGGCCGGGCACGTCCAGGACGGCGATGTCGCGCTCCCAGTCGTAGAGGACGACCTTGGCGTCGTACTTGCGGCCCTCGCCGCCGATCTGGACGGTGGGTTCGTCGACTCCGCCGACCACGTGCGCGTTGGTCATCACCCGGCGCTCGCCGAAGACGAAGCCGGTGCCCTCCAGGACCTTGCCGCAACTCTGGGCGGTGCCCATGACCTTGACGATGGATCGCTTGGCGCGCTGGGCGGCCGGGCTGCTCGCGAGGGCGGGGTCGGGGGGCTGGACCTCGGTGATCGGCTCGTTCGAGAACGGGCTGAAGACCTGCGGGAAGCCGTTCTGTGTGAGGACGGAGGAGAAGTCCGCGAACCAGGTGTCCGCCTGGTTGGGCAGGGCACCGGCCACGCCCTGGAGCACCTTGGAGTTGCGGACCTCCTTGCCGAGCGTGGGCAGGGTCGTCCCGGCGAGTGCGGAACCGATCAGCCAGGCGACCAGGAGCATCGCGACGACGTTGACGAGGGCGCCGCCGGTGGCGTCCAGGGCGCGGGCCGGGGACCAGGTGATGTAGCGGCGCAGCTTGTTGCCGAGGTGGGTGGTCAGGGCCTGGCCGACGGAGGCGCAGACGATCACGATGACCACCGCGACGACCGCGGCGGCCGTGCTGACCTCGGAGTTGTCGGTCATCCAGTCCCAGATGAAGGGCAGGGCGTACACCGCGGCGAGACCGCCGCCGAGGAAGCCGATCACCGACAGGATGCCGACGACGAAGCCCTGTCGATAGCCCACGATCGCGAACCAGACGGCGGCGACCAGCAACAGGATGTCCAGCACGTTCACCGCTTCAAGCCTCGCCTCGTCACTACGCGATCACTACAGGCCGACCAGGGGGACCGGTCCGCCGCGCGGCGACAGGGGGACGCGACAGGCCCCAGAAGACGCAGCACGGCAGACACCCTGTCATGAGCGCCAGTCGAGCGGGACCTGCTTCTCGCGGTCCCAGGGGCGCTCCCAGCCCGAGTAGTGCAGCAGACGGTCGATCACTCCGGCCGTGAAACCCCACACCAGGGCTGATTCGACCAGAAATGCCGGGCCTGCGTAGCCACGGGGGTGTACGGCGGTGGCTCTGTTGGCGGGATCCGTGAGATCCGCCACGGGAACGGTGAAAACGCGGGCCGTCTCGTTCGGATCGACGACCCGGACCGGGGTGGGGCGGCGCCACCAGCCCAGGACGGGGGTCACCACGAAGCCGCTGACCGGGATGTAGAGCTTGGGCAGCGCACCGAAGAGCTGGACGCCGGCGGGGTCGAGACCGGTTTCCTCCTCGGCCTCCCGCAGGGCGGCCCGCAGCGGGCCGTCGGTCCCCGGGTCGCCGTCCTCGGGGTCGAGGGCACCGCCCGGGAAGGACGGCTGGCCCGCGTGCGATCTGAGCGAACCGGCGCGCTCCATGAGCAGCAGCTCGGGTCCGTCCGGGCCGTCGCCGAACAGGATCAGGACCGCCGACTGCCGCCCCGAGCCGTTCGCCGGCGGGAGGAAGCGGCTGAGCTGCAGCGGCTCGACCGTCTCGGCGGCGCGCACCACCGGGTCCAGCCAGGAGGGCAGGCCCGCCTTGTCCAGGGCGACGGGCCCGGCCCACGCGGGGAGCCGCCCCGTCTGGTGCCCGTTGTCGGTGTCCGTGCCGCCGTCCGTCCGGCTCGCGCGTGTCATAGCCACCCCCGTCGTTCTTCCGGTCCCAACGCCCGGAGGACCGCTGATCGTTCCACTTGGGCCGCATTTCCCACTTGTGGGTGGCGGAAGGCGGGGCGGGGAGGGCGCGGTCCGGAGTGGGGGCGCGGGACGGCGCGCATGGTGCAGGGGGTGCGGGCGCCGGCGCGCGTGCCCGAGGGGGCGGGTCCGGTGGTGTGGGCGCCGATGATGCCACCGGCGGGCATGGCCGGGCGCTCGATGTGGGCCGTCATCCGGCGGCTCCGAGTGGCGGGGCCGGGATGCCGCCCGCCTCCAGGTAGGACTGCGGGGGCTTGAGGCGCTGACCGGGGAAGCCGCCCTTCTCGTACTTCAGGAGCTTCCTGGCCTTCTCGGGGTCGGTCTCCCCCTCACCGAACGCCGGGCAGAGCGGAGCGATGGGGCAGGCGCCGCAGGCCGGTTTGCGGGCGTGGCAGATGCGGCGGCCGTGGAAGATCACGTGGTGCGACAGCATCGTCCACTCGCTCTTCGGGAAGAGCGCGCCGATGGCCGCCTCGATCTTGTCCGGGTCGGTCGCGTCGGTCCAGCGCCAGCGCCGTACGAGCCGTTGGAAGTGGGTGTCGACGGTGATGCCGGGGCGGCCGAACGCGTTGCCCAGCACGACGAAGGCGGTCTTGCGGCCGACGCCCGGCAGCTTGACCAGGTCTTCGAGACGGCCGGGGACCTCACCGCCGTGGTTCTCCACCAGGGCCTTGGACAGCCCCATCACCGACTTCGTCTTGGCCCGGAAGAACCCGCAGGGCCGCAGGATCTCCTCGACCTCCTGCGGGTCGGCCGCGGCCAGGTCCTCGGGGGTGGGGTACTTCGCGAACAGTGCCGGTGTCGTCTGGTTGACCCGCAGGTCGGTCGTCTGGGCGGACAGGACCGTCGCCACGATCAGCTGGAAGGAGTTCTCGAAGTCCAGCTCGGGGTGCGCGTACGGGTACACCTCGGCGAGTTCGCGGTTGATGCGGCGGGCACGGCGGACGAGGGCGGTCCGGGACTCGGGCTTGGCCGCCGAGGCCTTTCTCCGAGCCGGGGCCGCTCCCTGCGCCGCGACGGCTCCCTGCGCTGGGGCGGCCTTCTTCACCGCCGCCGCCTTCCGGGCGGTGGCCCTCTTCACCGGGGCCGGCTTGCTCACCGGGGCCGGTTGGCCCGCCGGGGCGGGTTTGCTCGCCGAGGCTGCTCTCGCCGGGGCCGTGGTCTCTCGGGCGGAGTTCTCCGCCGCTGATGGATCGGACACCTTCGTCGCCTTTGCCGTTTTGTTCGCTCCCGTGGGGCCCTGTTCGCCCACAGCGGAATCGCGCCGTACAACCACGTGTCCAGCCCCCTCGGCCTGCGCTCTCACCGGCGATTTGGACACCCGGCCAGCCTAAAGCCCGGCACCGACATCCGCCCCGGGCCCAGAAGATCGGCCCCCAATTGGACCCCTGACGCTTACCCCGGGACATGTGTGCGGCATCCTTGTGACAGATCACACTGTTTGGACCGTCCGGCAAGATGGGGAACACGGTCCCCTGGTAATACGGGGAGCAAGATCCCCTGAGCAGGTCGACAAGGAGAGAACTCGTGGACGACGTTCTGCGGCGCGCCCCGCTCTTCGCGGCGCTCGATGACGAGCAGGCCGCGGAGCTCCGCGCCTCCATGAGTGAGGTGACCCTCGCGCGCGGTGACGCTCTCTTCCACGAGGGTGACCCGGGAGACCGCCTCTACGTGGTCACCGAGGGCAAGGTGAAGCTGCACCGCGCCTCGCCCGACGGCCGCGAGAACATGCTGGCCGTGCTCGGCCCCGGTGAGCTGATCGGCGAGCTGTCGCTGTTCGACCCGGGTCCGCGGACGGCGACGGCCACCGCGCTGACCGAGGTCAAGCTGCTGGGCCTCGGCCACGGCGACCTCCAGCCCTGGCTGAACGCGCGGCCCGAGGTGGCGGCGGCGCTGCTGCGCGCGGTCGCCCGGCGACTGCGCAAGACCAACGACCAGATGTCCGACCTGGTGTTCTCGGACGTGCCCGGGCGGGTCGCTCGCGCGCTGCTGGACCTCTCCCGCCGGTTCGGCGTGCAGTCGGAGGAAGGCATCCATGTGGTGCACGACCTCACGCAGGAGGAGCTGGCGCAGCTCGTGGGCGCGTCCCGCGAGACCGTGAACAAGGCGCTGGCGGACTTCGCGCAGCGCGGATGGCTGCGCCTGGAGGCTCGCGCGGTGATCCTGCTGGACGTGGAGCGACTGGCCAAGCGCTCTCGCTGACGCGGGGCTCGACTTTCGATCAGGTTCGTCTTTCGTTCGATCGGGTTCGTCTTTCGATGGGGTTCGTCTCGCTCACGGGGCGGGCCCCATCGTTCCGTGGCGCCCTGGACGCGCTTGGAAGGGGCCTCTGGGGCCCGAGAGGGACTTGAGGTCGGGTGGCCACCCCGGGAGTCCGGGAAGCCCGGAGACGGACACTCAGGCGCAAAGACGGTCAGGCTCGACCTCAGACCGAGTCGAAGCGGTCAGATCAGGCCGTGTTCGGTCAGGTACTCCAGCTGTGCCCGTACCGAAAGTTCCGCGGCGGGCCACAGGGAGCGGTCGACGTCCGCGTAGACGTGGGCGACGACGTCGCCGGGAGTGCGGTAGCCGTTCTCGACGGCCGTCTCCACCTGGGCCAGCCGGTGGGCGCGGTGGGCCAGATAGAACTCGACGGCACCCTGGGCGTCCTCCAGGACGGGACCGTGACCGGGGAGGACGGTGTGGACGCCGTCGTCGACCGTGAGGGACCTGAGGCGGCGCAGCGAGTCGAGATAGTCGCCGAGACGGCCGTCGGGGTGGGCCACGACCGTCGTGCCGCGGCCCAGGACGGTGTCACCGGTCAGGACGGCCCGGTCCGCCGGGATGTGGAAGCAGAGCGAGTCGGCGGTGTGGCCGGGGGTGGGGACGACCCGGAGCTCCAGGCCGCCGACCGAGACGACGTCGCCCGCGCCCAGTCCTTCGTCGCCGAGCCGCAACGCCGGGTCCAGGGCCCGTACGTTCGTGCCGGTCAGCTCGGCGAAGCGGGCGGCGCCCTCCGCGTGGTCGGGGTGCCCGTGCGTGAGCAGGGTCAGCGCGACACGACGGCCGGCCTTCTCCGCCGTGGCGACGACGTTGCGCAGATGAGCGTCGTCCAGGGGACCGGGGTCGATCACGACGGCGAGGTCGGAGTCCGGTTCGGAGACGACCCAGCTGTTGGTGCCGTCCAGCGTCATCACGGAGGCGTTCGGCGCGAGCACGTTGACGGCCCGGGCGGTGGCGGGGCCGGACAGGACACCGCCCCTGGGCTGTCCGGGAAGGGCTGCTGCGTCGGTCATACGGAGGTGCCTTCCAGCGGGAGGGGAGAAGTACGACGGTGCCGCGAGCGGGCCCGGACGGCGCCCCGACCCACATACGGCGGTACGAGGCACGCGGCCACGGACTCGGACCGACCGCTCGACTGCCCCGGGCGTGCTGCGACTCGCCCGGCGCGCACTGCCGCCCGACGCGGACAGGCTGCCACCCGCCCCGGCAACGCTGCCGCCCGACCAGGCAACGCTGCCGCCCGACCAAGGGCTGCCACCCGCCCCGCCAGCGCCGCCGTCCCGCCTGGAAGGGCTGCCGGCCCTCCCCGAACGGCTGTCGTCGCCGTCATGTCGGGTCTCCGGCGGCCGGAACTCGCTTGGTGAACTCGTCGTGGCCCGGCCAGGAGAGGATCACGTCGTCGTTCTCCAGGCGGGCCCGGGCGAGGACGGGTGTCAGGTCGCGGGCGGGGGCGGCGGCGAGCGCGGCGGCGGCCGAGTCGTACTCCGCGAGCCGGCGCAGGGTCGCGATGGTCGGCGGCATCATCAAGAGCTCGCCCTTGTCGTAGCCGTCCGCCGCGTCCCGGGGCCGGATCCACACCGTGCGGTCGGCCTCCGTGGAGGCGTTGCGGGTGCGCTGCCCCTGCGGAAGGGCGGCCACGAAGAACCAGGTGTCGTAGCGCCGGACCTCGAACTCCGGGGTGATCCAGCGCGCCCAGGCGCCGAGGAGATCGGAGCGCAGGACCAGTCCCCGGCGCTCCAGGAACTCGGCGAAGGACAGCTCCCGGGCGGCCACCGCGGCGCGGTCCGCCTCCCAGTCGTCGCCCGTGGTGTCGTCGATCACGGTGTCGGGGCTCGGCCCGGCGAGCAGGACGCCGGCCTCCTCGTACGTCTCCCGGACGGCCGCGCAGACGATCGCCTGGGCGTCGGTCTCGTCGACGCCGAGGCGGGACGCCCACCACGCACGCGTGGGGCCCGCCCAGCGGATCTGGTGGTCGTCGTCGCGTGGGTCCACCCCGCCGCCCGGATACGCGTACGCGCCTCCGGCGAAGGCCATGGAGGCGCGTCTGCGCAGCATGTGCACGACCGGGGTGTCGGCCGTGTCCTTGAGCAGCATGACGGTGGCGGCCCGCCGGGGGGTCACCGGTGTCAGCGTGCCGGCCGCGAGTGCGCGGATGCGGTCCGGCCACTCGGCGGGATACCACTGCCCGTTTGCCATGGGCGGAGGCTAACTCGTCACGGGCTGATGTTCGAGTGAGCCTCCGCGAACCCGGCGGGCTCTAGGCCTCGGCCAGCTCCACCTGGAGCTCCACCTCGACCGGCGCGTCCAGCGGCAGGACCGCCACACCGACCGCGCTGCGCGCGTGGACACCCTTGTCGCCGAAGACGGCGCCCAGGAGTTCGCTCGCGCCGTTCAGTACGGCGGGCTGGCCCGTGAAGTCGGAGGCCGAGGCCACGAAGCCGACGACCTTCACCACACGCGCGACCCGGTCCAGGTCGCCCGCCACGGACTTGACGGCGGCCAGGGCGTTCAGCGCGCAGGTACGGGCGAGCTCCTTGGCCTCCTCGGGGGTGACCTCGGCGCCCACCTTGCCGGTGACGGGCAGCTTGCCCTCCACCATGGGCAGCTGCCCGGCGGTGTAGACGTACACCCCGCTGCGCACGGCCGGCTGGTACGCGGCGAGCGGCGGGACGACCTCGGGCAGCCTCAGCCCGAGTTCCGCGAGCTTCGCTTCGACGGCGCTCACGGCTTGGGCCGCTTCAGGTAGGCCACCAGCTGCTCGGGGTTGTTCGGCCCGGGCACGACCTGGACGAGCTCCCAGCCGTCCTCGCCCCAGGTGTCCAGAATCTGCTTCGTGGCATGGACGAGCAGCGGCACGGTTGCGTATTCCCACTTGGTCATGTGGCCGACTTTATCCGCTGCCCGGCCGCCGCCCGGCACGGGTTCCGCCGCCGTCCGGGCACGGGGCGCGCGGGGGCCGCCGGACGGGAGAGGCGCAAGTTGTCCACAGCCTCCCGCGTATGCCGCGCGCGGACTGGTTAGGCTCGAATACGTGAGCAGGCTCCAGGTCGTCAGCGGCAAGGGCGGGACCGGAAAGACCACGGTCGCCGCCGCACTCGCGCTCGCCCTCGCGACCGAGGGGAAGCGCACCCTTCTGGTCGAGGTCGAGGGCAGACAGGGCATCGCACAGCTCTTCGAGGCGGAGGCACTGCCGTACGAGGAGCGGAAGATCGCGGTGGCTCCCGGGGGCGGGGAGGTGTACGCACTGGCCATCGACCCCGAACTGGCCCTGTTGGACTACCTCCAGATGTTCTACAAGCTCGGCGGGGCGGGCCGGGCCCTGAAGAAGCTCGGCGCCATCGACTTCGCGACCACGATCGCGCCAGGCCTCCGGGACGTCCTCCTGACGGGCAAGGCCTGCGAGGCGGTGCGGCGCAAGGAGAAGAGCGGGCGGTTCACGTACGACTACGTGGTGATGGACGCGCCGCCCACCGGGCGCATCACCCGCTTCCTGAACGTCAACGACGAGGTGGCGGGCCTCGCGAAGATCGGCCCGATACACAATCAGGCCCAGGCCGTCATGCGGGTCCTGAAGTCCCCCGAGACGGCCGTGCACCTGGTGACGCTGCTGGAGGAGATGCCCGTCCAGGAGACGGCGGACGGCATCGCCGAGCTGCGGGCCGCGAGGCTGCCGGTGGGGCGGATCATCGTCAACATGGTGCGGCCCGAGGTGCTGGACGCGGGCGAGCTGGAGTTCGCGCGCGCGGTGCCGCGTACGGCCGTCGCCAAGTCCCTGTCCACGGCGGGCCTGGGCGGCGCACGGCGCGGCGGCAACGCCGAGCGGCTGGTGGAGCCGCTGCTCGCGCAGGCCGAGGAGTACGCCGAGCGGTACACCCTGGAGCACGAGCAGCGGGGTGCCCTCGGCGAACTGGGCCTGCCGCTGCACGAACTGCCGCTGCTCGCCGAAGGAATGGACCTCGCGGGCCTGTACGAACTCGCCACGGAACTGCGTCAGCAAGGGATCTCATGACTCCGGACCCGGCCGCCGAGCGCGACGCGGCGCACGACCAGGACAACGAAAATGCCCCCGCCCACGCCCCGTCCCAGGTGCCGGACGGGCATCGCGTGATCAGCCCGACCCGGCCCCTGGCCGTCGATCCCCTGCTGGACGACCCAGGGACCCGCATCGTGGTCTGCTGCGGCGCCGGCGGTGTGGGCAAGACGACCACGGCGGCGGCTCTCGGGCTGCGGGCCGCCGAGCGCGGCCGCAAGGTGGTCGTGCTGACCATCGACCCCGCCCGGCGGCTCGCCCAGTCCATGGGCATCGACTCGCTGGACAACACCCCGCGCCGGGTGAAGGGCATCGACGGGGACGGCGAACTGCACGCCATGATGCTCGACATGAAGCGCACGTTCGACGAGATCGTCGAGGCGCACGCGGACCCCGAGCGGGCCTCCGCGATCCTGAACAACCCCTTCTACCAGTCGCTCTCGGCGGGCTTCGCGGGCACGCAGGAGTACATGGCGATGGAGAAGCTGGGCCAGTTGCGGGCCCGGGACGAGTGGGACCTGATCGTCGTCGACACCCCGCCGTCCCGCTCGGCGCTGGACTTCCTGGACGCGCCGAAGCGGCTGGGTTCGTTCCTCGACGGCAAGCTGATCCGGGTGCTGCTGGCGCCCGCGAAGGTCGGCGGGCGGGCGGGGATGAAGTTCCTGAACGTCGGCATGTCGATGATGACAGGCGTCCTGGGCAAGCTACTCGGCGGTCAACTGCTCAAGGACGTCCAGACGTTCGTGGCCGCGATGGACTCCATGTTCGGCGGCTTCCGTACCCGCGCGGACGCCACGTACAAGCTGCTCCAGGCACCGGGCACGGCCTTCCTGGTGGTGGCGGCGCCGGAGCGGGACGCGCTGCGTGAGGCGGCGTACTTCGTGGAGCGGCTGGCGGCCGAGGACATGCCGTTGGCCGGTCTGGTGCTCAACCGCGTCCATGGCAGCGGCGCGGCTCAGCTGTCCGCCGAGCGCGCGCTCGCCGCCGCGGAAAATCTTGACGAGCCCCGCATTGTGGATCAGATGGACGGGAAAGCAGTTCGTAACTCTCCCGACACGTACGACAGTTCAGCCAGTTCAGCCAGTTCAGAATCTTCCGCAACGACCGGTCCGCAGGACGGCTCCCCCGCCCCGGACCTGACGGTGGAACAACTCACGGCGGGCCTGCTCAGGCTGCACGCCGAGCGGATGCGTCTGCTCACGCGCGAGCAGCGCACGCGTGACCGCTTCACCGCGCTGCATCCCGAGGTGGCCGTGGCCGAGGTGGCCGCGCTGCCCGGTGATGTCCACGACCTGGCGGGGCTGCGGGACATCGGGGACCGGCTCGCGGCCATAAGACCGGAGCTGCCCACCACCGACAACTGACCGGCCGCCCCATCGACAACCGACCGGCTGGCCCACCAGCAACCGACCGGCCGACCTGCTGAACTGACGTGACGGAAGGCCGAGGAGCCGTCCGCGGCCCCAAGGCCGATCCACGTCTCGGGGCACCCGAGAGCCGGCACACCTGCCCGACGCGCCGACACCTCAAGGGCGCCCTCGACCGACGTGGCCCGGAAGGGGCCTCGTCCTCAGCTCACCGCCGCGTAGTTCTCGTACATCTCGTCATCGTCGAGCGGCAGAATGCCCGCGCCACGCTCGTACTCCGTGCGCGCGGTCTCCAGCAGCCTGCGCCACGACGTGACGGTCGGTCGCCTACGCAGCAGTGCGCGGCGCTCTCGCTCCGTCATTCCTCCCCACACGCCGAACTCGACGCGGTTGTCCAACGCGTCCGCCAGGCACTCCGTCCGCACCGGGCATCCGGTGCACACCGCCTTGGCCCTGTTCTGCGCTGCTCCTTGAACGAACAGTTCATCCGGATCGGTAGTGCGGCAGGCAGCCTGCGCACTCCAGTCGGTTACCCAGCCCATACCGGCGCCGTCCTCTCCCGAATCGAGGCTCCCCCACGGCGGCAGCGGCATATTCACCGCCGCCAGTTGAGGACGTTACGGAAGGTGGGCACAGCGCAACACCCCCTTCGGGCCCAATCTTGAATGGCCCGAACGGACTATGCGTAAGCGGCAGATCACCCGCGGGAGTGACCTGAGGACATACGTGACTATCCCGCCAGAACGGGACAGTTGACATGCGTCACAACGGACACCGAATGACACACGAGGTGGATTCGGACACGGCACCGGAAAAAAATCGGAAGAACGTCAGAACGATTCGGGCTCGCTGGACGTACTTGATACAAGGGCCTACGGCTGTGACAGTTGAGAGCAGCTTAGGCCAAGGCCTGCGCACGTGTCCGGCAAAATGAGAACGTAGACAGCCGTTCATGTTTCCTTCACGCCCCGACGCCCACCGCGTCCCGGGCCCCAGGCCGCGGGCCCGGACCCCGGATGTCACGATCCGGCACCCGTACCCCTCCGGACCCACCTGCTCCTTCGGAACGGTCATCGGTACGGATTAGGCTGCCCTCATGCCAAACAAGCGCTCGGGTGGTGGTCTGTCCCCCACACAGCAGGCCGCCAAGTTCCTAGGTGTCAGCGTGCTCGCCGGCGCCGTCATGGCGGGCATCGCCCTGCCCGCCGTCGGCGCCCTGGGGCTCGCGGCCAAGGGTTCCGTCGAGGGGTTCGACGAACTCCCCGCCAACCTCAAGCAGCCGCCGCTGAGCCAGCGCACCACGATCCTCGACAGCAAGGGCGACTCGATCGCCACGGTGTACAGCCGCGACCGTACGGTGGTCGATCTCAAGGAGATCTCGCCGTACATGCAGCAGGCGATCATCGCGATCGAGGACGCCCGGTTCTATCAGCACGGCGCGATCGACCTCAAGGGCGTCCTGCGCGCGCTCAACCGGAACGCGCAGGACGGCGGTGTCACCCAGGGCGCGTCCACGCTGACTCAGCAGCTGGTGAAGAACGTGGCGGTGGAGGAGGCCGGTGACGACCCGACGCTGGTCGCCCAGGCGACCCAGCAGACCCTCGGCCGAAAGATCAACGAGCTGAAGAAGGCGATCCAGGTCGAGGAGGAACTGAGCAAGAAGAAGATCCTCGAGAACTACCTGAACATCACGTTCTTCGGCCAGCAGGCCTACGGCGTCGAGGCCGCTGCCCAACGGTACTTCTCCAAGTCCGCCAAGGACCTGGACGTCGAGGAGGCCGCACTCCTCGCCGGCATCGTGCAGTCGCCCAGCCGGTACGACCCGGTGAACGACCCGCAGGAGGCCACCAAGCGGCGCAACACAGTGCTGCAGCGCATGGCCGATGTCGGCGACATCTCCCAGGCGGACGCGGACAAGGCCAAGGCGAAGCCGCTCGGCCTCGACATCAGCAAGCCGAAGAACGGCTGCATCACCGCCGTCAAGGGCGCGGGCTTCTTCTGCGACTACGTCCGCAAGATCTTCCTGAACGACCCGATCTTCGGCAAGACGAAGGAAGAGCGGGTCAAGATCTGGAACCAGGGCGGTCTGACGATCCGGACGACGATGGACCCGAAGGCCCAGAAGTCGGTCCAGGCCTCCGTCAAGGCCCACGTCCGGCAGAAGGACGAGGTGGCTACCGCCGCCACCATCGTGGAGCCGGGCACGGGCAAGATCCTCGCCATGGGCCAGTCCAGGCCGTACGGCCTGGACACCAAGAAGAACGAGACGTCGATCAACCTCTCGGTCGACGAGTCGATGGGTGGCGGAGCGGGCTACCAGCCCGGTTCGACGTTCAAGCCGATCGTCGCCGCGGCGGCCATAGAGGACGGAATGTCCCCGGGGAAGATCTACCCCGCGCCGTACCGGATGGCGTACCCGAGTCCGATCTCCACCTGCGGCGGCGGCACCTGGCGCAACGGCACCGGCACCAGCGCCGCGAAGCTCGAGAACGAGAGCGCGAGCGAGGTCGGCCCGTACTCGATGGAGAAGGCGACCGCACTGTCGGTCAACACCTACTTCGTGCAGATGATCGCGGACATCGGCATCTGCCCGGTGACGAAGATGGCCAAGAAGATGGGCGTCGAGCGGGCCGACGGCCGCAAGATGGACCAGGCTCCGTCGATCGCGCTCGGCACGCAGGAGATGTCCCCGCTGACCATGGCGAACGGGTACGCCACCTTCGCCGCCCGCGGCATGTACTGCACGCCGGTCGCCATCGAGTCCATCACCCAGCGGGTCGGCGAGAAGTCGAAGTCGCTGGAGGTCCCGAAGTCGACGTGTTCGCGCGCCATGTCGGAGAAGACCGCCGACACGATCAGCACCCTGCTGGAGGGCGTGGTCGAGGACGGTACGGGCCGGGAGGCCGGCCTCGGCCCCAGCCGCCCCAGCGCCGGTAAGACCGGTACGACGGACTTCCGTTACGCGGCCTGGTTCGTGGGCTACACCCCGAACATGGCCGGTGCGGTCTGGGTCGGTGACCCCGCGCACAAGCGCCGCATGGTGAACATCACCATCGGCGGCGAATGGCACGACAAGGTCTTCGGCGGCCGGGTTCCCGGTCCGATCTGGCGCGACATGATGTCCGGCGCGCTGGCGGGCGAGCCGAGCCCCGACTTCAACCGCGTCTACATCCCCGACGAGCGGCCGGACCGCGACCGTGGGGACGACGACAACGGAAACGGGAACGGAAACGGGAACCGCGACGACAACGGAAACGGTGACGACGGCGGCGGCTTCATCGGCGGCAACGACGGCGGCACCAGCTTCCCGACCCCGGACTTCACCATCCCGGAGAACTGGTTCGAGGGCCAGACGAACGGCGGGAACAACGGGAACGGCAACGGCGGCGGCGGGTTCGGGTGACGAACGGACGGACGAACGGCCGGACGGACCGGAGCACGGCCGGGGTCCGGGAGGCGGTTCGCTGACCTTCGTGGACCGGTGACGGCCGGCCGGTGGAGCCGGGCCGGGAGATAGAGGTACGGCGGTGGGGGCGCCCCTGGAGAGGGGGCGCCCCCACCGCCGCTTAGTGGGAGGGCCGGGAGGGAGCCGGGGGTCGCGTGGCGTTGGGCGGGCATCGGACGGCTGCCGGAGCCGGTGAGCTTGGCGGGCGCCGGAAGGGCGGGGCGGAGTCGGAAGCCGACCGGGAGCCGGGGATCCCTGGCTGGCCGGAGCCGGCAGCCGACCGGGGAGCCGGAAAGCCTGGCTGACCGGGGGCCGGAGCCGACCGGGAGCCAGAAGACCGCGCCGGAGTCGGAAGCCGACCAGGAGCCGAGAAGCGTGGCTGGCCGGAGTCGGAGCCGACCGGGGCCCAGGGAGCCTGCCGGAGCCGGGGGCTGTCAGCCGCCTGCGAGCTGCTGCTTGACGATGGCGGCGACTCGGCCGCCCTCGGCGAGCCCGGCCACCTTCGGGTTGACGATCTTCATGACCTGGCCCATCGCGCGCGGCCCCTCGGCACCGGCGGCCCGCACCTCCTCGACGGCCTGCACGACGATCTGCCGCAGCTCCTCGTCGGAGAGCTGCTTGGGCAGGTACTCGGCGAGGAGCTCGCCCTCCGCCTTCTCCCGCTCGGCCGACTCGGTACGACCGCCCTGGGCGAACGCCTCCGCGGCCTCACGGCGCTTCTTCGCCTCCTTGGTGATCACCTTGAGCACCTCGTCGTCGGAGAGCTCACGCTTCTCCTTGCCCGCGACCTCTTCCTTCGTGATCGCGGTGAGCGTCAGCCGGAGCGTCGAGGAGCGGAGCTCGTCGCGCTCCTTGATGGCGGCGTTGAGGTCTTCCTGCAGCTTCGACTTGAGCGTGGTCATGGCGTCGATTGTCGCAGGTGTGGCGTGCGGAGCGCGCCTTGATTTCGCTGGTGTGCGCGAATCGGTTGCGGGAGCCGGAGTCGGTTGTCCACAGGGCGAGTTGACGACCGGTGACGATCGGCGGTGGTGAGCGGGGGGGGTTGTCCACAGGCGGGCGCTCGGGCTCGGCGGGGTCTGACACGATGGACACATGCGAGCGCGATACGGAGTACCTCTGGGGATCGCGGCGGTCGGTGCCGCCGGTGTGGTGTACGCGGCGGGTTTCGAGGCCCGCTCCTTCCGGCTGCGGCGGGTGACGGTGCCGGTGCTGCCACCGGGCATGCGACCGCTGCGCATACTCCAGGTGTCCGACATCCACATGGTGAGCGGGCAGCGCAAGAAGCAGCGCTGGCTGCGCTCCCTGGCCGGGCTGCGTCCCGACTTCGTGATCAACACCGGGGACAACCTCTCCGACCCCGAGGGCGTCCCCGAAGTGCTGGACGCGCTGGGCCCGCTGATGGAGTTCCCCGGCGCGTACGTCTTCGGCTCCAACGATTACTACGGCCCCAAGCTGCGCAACCCCGCGCGTTACCTCCTGGAGAAGGTCCAGGGCCGGCACGGTCTGAACGGCAACAAGCCGGTGGTGGGCGCCATCCACAACCCGTGGGAGGACCTGCGGGACGGCTTCGACGGGGCCGGCTGGCTCAACCTCACCAACACCCGCGGCACTCTGAAGATCGAGGGCATGGCGGTCGAGCTGACCGGACTGGACGACCCGCACATCAAGCGGGACCGGTACGCGCGGGTGGCCGGCGGTCCGTCGGACTTCGCCGACCTCTCCCTGGGCGTCGTCCACGCCCCCTACCTCCGCAGCCTCGACGCCTTCACCGCCGACGGATACCCCCTCATCCTCGCCGGCCACACCCATGGCGGACAGCTCTGCGTCCCCTTCTACGGCGCCCTCGTCACCAACTGCGATCTCGACACGGACCGCGTCAAGGGCCTCTCCACGCACACGGCCGACGGCCGCACCGCCTACATGCACGTCTCCGCCGGCTGCGGCACGAACCGCTTCACCCCGGTGCGATTCGCGTGCCCGCCGGAGGCTTCCCTGCTGACGCTGGTGGGACGGGAGGAGGCGTAGGACTGGCGGGTCAGGGCCTGGGCCTGGATCGAGGCAGGGCCCGCTCGACGGGGCCTGGCTGGACTGGGCCGTGGCGAGGACCTTCGACAATGCCTGGCGGCTGGGGCCGGCAGTGCTCGGGTTGGGACCGTGCCTCGCGGCGAGGCATGTCGGCCGCGCCCGGCGTGGACGGGCCCCCGCCCCTGTACACCCACCCGTACGGATCACCCTAAATAGTCCCTTCCGTCCGGTCGGCTTAGCGTGAGCGCATGACCGCTCCGATACCCAGGGACATCCCCGATCTGCCCGCGATCTCGGGCATCCCCGCCCCGGTGACATCCGTCGTGCCCGCGACGGCGGTGGTGGCACCGGCACGACGCCCACTGGCGGGGACTTACCGCGCCCTGGTCGCGCTGGCGGCGGCAGCGGCCGTGGTGACCGAGATGGTGCTGGGCAGCCCGCTACGGGCGTTCAGCCATTTCGCGGTCCAGAGCGCGGTCCTGGTGGCTCTGGTCTTCGCGGTCTCGGCCCGCCGCGCGGTCTCGGCCCGCCGCCCCCTGCCGTCCGCGGTGACGGGCGGCACGGTTCTCTACGCCGTGATCACGGCGTCGGTGTATCACCTGCTCCTGACGAAAGGCCCGGCGGCCTTCTCGATGACCATGTCGCCGACGGGCACCCTGGTCACGCCCACAGGCTGGCTCGCCGTGACGGACGTCGCCTTCCACACGGTGATCCCCCTCGCGGTGGTGGCGGACTGGCTGTTGCTGACGCGCCCGTCCCCACCCCGGCTGATCCACGCGGCGGCCTGGCTGCTCTACCCGCTGGCCTATCTGGCGTCCACGCTCGGCCGTGCGGCCCTGGTGACCACCGACTGGCCGGCCCCGTACCTCTACCCGTTCCTGGACGTCGACCGCCACGGCTACAGGGGCGTCCTCGGCAACGCCCTCCTCCTGGGCCTCGCCTTCTGCGCCGCCGCCCTCCTGATCGTCGTGGTCGACCACCTCCGCCCCGACCCGGTGCGCCCCCGCCGAGGGCGCCCCGACCGCCCTGACCGCCACCCCGAAAACCGGATTTCGTCTCGGGCCACCGGTGGGCTAAAGTAAACGACGTCGCCGCGACAAGCAGCGACAATCGGGGTGTAGCGCAGCTTGGCAGCGCGCTTCGTTCGGGACGAAGAGGTCGTGGGTTCAAATCCCGCCACCCCGACAGTGAAGTACCAGGTCAGGGGCCTGATCCGCAGTGCGGGTCGGGTCCCTGATTGGTTCCTGGAGATCGCTTGGGAGAAATCTGGGAGAAGATCTTGGTCGGCTTCTCCCGGGAGCAGTCTCCGGTGCCGCAGGAACAGCGGCGCTCACGCGCCCGATGACCTGCGCATTCGCGAATCCGGGCTCGTAGCTGATCAGGAACACCCGTGCGGGCCGCCCCAACGGTCGTTAGGAACACCGCATATGGCTGGTCATCTCTCAGCTCCTTCTCACGACCGGGCCCGTGCGCTCGCCCAGCGGGTACGTGCGTTAAGGGAAGACCGTGGGTGGACGCGGGAACGGCTGGCGAAAGAGGCAGGCATCGCCGTCGGAACGCTGGGCCGCCTGGAGAGCGAGGGAGCGATCCAGCCAGGTTTCCTGACCGTTGCCTCGGTGGCTGAGGCTCTTGCGGTCTCTCTCGATGATCTGTTCCAGGCGACCCAGGTCCCGGCCGTCACGCCCGGCCTCTGGTCCGCCGGATACGAAGGGCGGGACATCGACTCGTTCGTCGCCGCGCTCGTCGACAGCCACATCGGTGTCGTGGCGGATGTACGGCTCACGCCGATCAGTCGCAAGAAGGGCTTCAGCAAGACCCGCCTCGGAGATGCCCTGGCGGAGGCCGGTATCAAGTACACGCACCTGCGTGGCCTGGGCAATCCGAAGGACAACCGGGAGCCCTTCTGGGACGGCCGGGTCGAGGTGGGACGCGCGCGCTTCCGTGGCCTGCTGCGGTCCCAGGAGGCACAGGCCGACCTTGACCGCCTCGCGGAGCATGCCCAGCAGTCGCGGGTGGCGGTGTTGTGCTTCGAGAAGGACGAGAGCCGCTGCCACCGGCAGGTCGTCCTGGAGACGGTTCGCAATCGAGCCGCCGTGCCGGTAATTCCCCTGGCCTGACTTCACCCCTCGCTCCTGCACGCGCTCTTGCCCGCATCGCATGCCTCTCCTCCAATCATCAGATCGGGAGATCTATGGAGGGGGCAACCATGGGATCGGGGAGTCGAGAGCGCGCACGGATCATGATCACGGTCAAGACCTATCCGGAACTGTCCGCGAAGTACCACGAGACGAGCTGCGTGGCCGGTATACGGCTCGACCAGGGAACGCCCCAGCATGTGCGGCTCTTTCCGGTTCCGTTCCGGTTGCTGAACGAAGAAAGCCAGTTCGCCAAGTACTCGATCGTCGAGGTCGACGTGCAGCGACACCCTGGGGACCGCCGTTCCGAGAGCTTGCGCCCCAACCTGCAGACCCTCAAGGTCATCGAGCGCCTTGGGACAGCGGACGGCTGGCGCGAACGCTTCTCGCATGTTCAGCCCCTCGTGGCGCCGTCCTTGTGCTCCATAAAGCGGGACCAGGAACGGCGAGGGACGTCGCTTGGTGTCTTCCGCCCAGAAGAGTTCACCGGCTTCCGCTTCGCTCCTGCTGAGCCCTGGCCAGCTTCAAAGGCGGCCCTGGCTGATCAGTTGGATCTACTCGCGCAGGACCTTCGCCAACTGGAGTGGGTGCCACTTGAGTTCCGGTACAGCTTCCGATGCGCGGATCGGGAGTGCGGTGGTCACGACATGGGGCTGAGGGACTGGGAGGCGGGCGAGTCGTACCGCAAGTTCCTTCGCCAGTATGGGAAGGACGACGTGGAGGAGAAGCTCCGCGAGCGCTGGTTCGACCGAATGATCTCTCCGGAGAAGGCCGTGCACTGCTTCGTCGGAAACGTCGCGGCCCGCCCCAAGACTTTTCTGCTGCTGGGCCTGTTCTACCCGCGACGGGATGTCGTCGAGAACTTCCAGGAGAGTTTGTTCGACCTGTAAGGGTGAGTACGCAGGGCATGGTCCCCGGGGCCAACCGCATCGGGGACCCCAGCCGTCATTCCTACAGCCGCTCCACCTTGATGCTGGTCGTCGCCGTGGCGCCCTCATAGTGCCGCGCTCAGTTACAACGCTCCCGACGCCCCACTGCGGGCACTGCACCGACGACCTTGCACGCTCCCTCCCGGCATCACTGGCAGCGGTGGCATCATGCTGTCGGTGACGTGCAAGATTCGCCTGTCCGCAGCCGGTGTTCACCTGTTCGACCGTGACTCGGGGATGAACGTGCTCCTCGACGAGGTGCCTGTTCCCGTTGAGCAGTTCTCCCGTGCTCCGCGGTACCTGTCCATCGCGCTGACCAACGCCTGCGAACTCCGCTGTGCCTACTGCTATGCGCCCAAGCACGCCGCCGCGCTCGACAGGGAGCGTGTAGTCGCGTGGGCGGTCGAACTCGATGCTGCCGGGTGCCTCGGGGTTGGCTTCGGAGGAGGGGAACCGACCGCGTACCGAAGGTTCGCCCAGTTGTGTTCGGACATAGCCCAGTCCACGTCTATGGCGGTCACCTTCACGACTCATGGGCACCGGCTCACACCCGAACTCGTCGAATCCCTGCGCGGGGCCGTGCACTTCGTCCGCCTGTCAGTCGACGGGGTAGCAGCCACCTACGAGCGGCTCCGCGGCCAGCCGTTCGCGGCCGTGGTCCAGGCGGCCGGGTTGCTCGGCTCTCTCGCCCCGTTCGGCATCAACGCTGTCATCAATGCCGACACGGTCGGCGAACTGGATGACCTCGCAGAGTTCGCCGACGAGGTCGGCGCGTCCGAACTCCTGCTTCTTCCGGAGCAGCCAACCGCGGCAACTCCCGGTATCAGCGACGCCGACGCTCAGCGCCTCGTCGAGTGGGCCGCGGCCGCCAGGAACGGGGTTCGGCTCGCGATTTCCCGTACCGGCCTCGAAGCCACGCTGCCCACGGTGGAGGCCGTCCCAGGCGAGCGCCCCCTCGACGCGCACATGCATGTCGACGCGACAGGCGTCCTGCGCCCTCACGCCTATGCGCCCACAGGATTGTCAGTCGGGGGCTCCATCATGAAAGCCGTGCAGGCGTTGAGGGAGGCACGATGAGGATCTGGAACGGCTACGGCTCGGAGCACTCGATGGACCTGGTCTTGATCGGCCGATTTCAGACGGTCACCGGTGCCAAGGCAGCGGAGGAGCGCATGGAGGCTCTGAAGGCTCTTGCCGAGGACGCGTGGTCCGATGACGACTGGCAGAGCCCTGGCGAGCGCATGCCTCGCGAACTCGGCGAAGCACTCGCCAAAATGAAGTTGTACGACATGGGGAGGTACGACGTCGACGTCTTCGCCCTTGACCACACCGTCACCCGCACCGGAGAGATGGTCCGGATCTGGACCGACGAGTCCGACGTCCAGGGATTCCTGAAGGCACTTCTCCACTACGGCGCGAAAGTCGAGATCTTCTCCCGTCACGAATGGGACGAGGACACGATCACTCGGTCGGATGCAAGCACTCGGAGCGACAGTGGATCTGACTGATCTGGAACGTCTGCCCGGCGCCGCCGACCGGAACTTCGAAGCGCTCACACGGGCCATCGTCTCCCGCCGCTACGGCGCGCTGGGCACGATGCGGGAGCGCCGCAACCAGCCCGGCGTCGAATTCTACCTGCACGTCGATCACGCCGGTGCTCTCGGCGACCCCGGCCGCGTCTGGGGTTGGTCGTGCAAGTGGTTCATCCTCAACAGCAAGAATGAGCTCAGCGCAGGCCAGCGCAAGCAGATCGAGGACTCGCTCTCCAAGGCGATCGAGCACGTCGTAGGGCTGACCGACTTTGTGCTCTGCCTTCCAGAGCGACCCGCCAAGGGGGACGAGGAATGGATCAACGGACTCGGTCAGCAGGGGGTCAGCGTCAAACTCTGGTCCACCGAGAACTACGACGACCAGCTCGCGGGACACGACGAGCTCCGCTCCACCTTCTTCGGTGAACTTGCCCTCACCGCAAACGTACTGGCACAAGCCCACAAGCGATCTGTTGCACCCGTCGAGGCACGGTGGACGCCACGGCTGCACACCTCCCACCACGTGGAGCATCGCATCGACCGGGCCTTGCTGCGCCCGGCGTCGTTCGAGTGGCTGCAGCAGCGCACCGACGACATCGCAGCCCGGATCCAGGCACTGCGCGCAGCCCTCGACGGCCTCGAAAACACCTTCCGCCAAGACGCCGTAAAGATTACCGACGACCTGGAGCGGTTCGTCGACGACCTGCGGGAGGTCCTTGACGCAGGGAGGAGCCTCCGGCCCTGGGAGGTCCGAGATCGCCTCGCCGAACAGCGGCTGCCCGCAACCTCTCCCCGAACACTGCAACGCCTCGTACTCGGACTGAGGAAGCGTGGTCTGCCCGAGGCGCTGCTGGTCACCGGTCTCGGTGCGGAGATCCGCGACATCGTCCAGTGGTTGCACGACACACGGGCGGACATCGAAGCCCCCCTACTCGCCGTCATCGCCGCCGCGGGACAGGGCAAGACGCACCTCGCCGCACAGATGACCTCACCGAACGACCAGCCCACGGCAGGAGTCTTCATCCAGGGCGGGAACCTGCCTGCCCGCGGGACGCTCGACGACCTCGCGCGACGGATCCCCGGACTGAAGGTCGACTACTTCGAGGACCTCCTGGAAGCGCTCAACTCAGCTGGTAGCCGCGCCGGCTGCCGGATTCCTTTGATCATCGACGGCCTGAACGAGGCAGAGCGGCCCTCGCAGTGGAGAACACTGCTCGCCGGATTGGCACCGGCCCTGGGCACCTACCCTCACGTGGCGGTGATCGTCACCCTCCGCGAGGCGCTCGCCGACCAGGCCCTCCCGCAGGACACAGTGCTCCTGGAGCTGGAGTGGCAGCGCGCGGAAGTCGACGACATCCTCCGCGTGTATTTCCGTCATTACCTGATCAATCCGGCCGACGCCTGGCTGCCGATGGGAGAGTTCCACAACCCGCTGTTCGTCCGCATGTACTGCGAGGCCGCGAACCACGCTCGCCGAGTGCCGGTGGGCGTGGAAGCGCTGCCTCAGTCCCTCATCGGCGTCTTCGAGCTGTACCGCAAGGGCGTGGTCGAGCGGCTGGGCCAGGATCCGGCCCGCATCCCGGTGCCGGCGGACCAGATCCGGCGCCGCCTCACGGCTCTGGCGAGACACCTGTGGACGCACAGCGTCCGTCGGCTTCCGTTCGACGAAGCACGAAGAATCCTCGACGCTGACCAGACGAACTGGGACGAAAGCCTGTTCCGGCGCCTCGCAGAGGAGGGAGTGATCTTCCGCGAAGAGATCAGAGGTTCCGACGACACGGAGTGCGGCTTCGTTTTTGATCGCCTCGCTGGATACTTGATCGCCGACGCGATTCTGGTGCGCATTCCCCCCGCGGACGTCAACGAGCAGCTCGCGGAGGCGACTCTCTGGCAGTCCTTCCTGGGCGACCAAGCGCACCCCCTCGCCGAGGACATCCTCATCGGTCTCATCTCACTGCTGCCACGCCGCTTCACCCGGCACCACCTGTGGCGCGTCGCCCCCGATGAACACCGTTCGTTGGTGCTCGCCCAGGAACTCACCACCGAGTCGGACTTCCTCGACGACGAGACCGTCGACGCGCTCGCAACCGCGCTCGTTACCGCGCATCCCAGCAGAAGGAAGGGCCGACCAGCGTTCGGCCGTCTGTGGGAGATCCGCAGGTCGGCGCCGCACCGCCTGAATGCCGTATTCCTCGACCGCGTCCTGCGCCAGCTGCCCCTTCCCGAACGTGACCTGCGCTGGACCGAATGGGCTCGAGGCCAGGCTCCAGACCGGCTGACGGCAGACCTGGAACGAGCGATCGACAGGTGGTCCGGCACCAGCGATCGCGCTGAGAGCGACGACCTGGACGCGCTGGCCATCGCCTGGCTGCTGACTTCCTCGGACACGAGCATGCGGGACCTGGCGACGAAAGCCATGCAGCGCTACGGCCGGCCCGAACCCAAGCGGCTGTTCGACCTCGCCGCCCGGATGCTCGATATCGATGACCCCTACGTCATCGAACGGGTCGTCGCCGCAGCGTTCGGCGCCCTCAGCGCCCACCAGATGCCCGATCCCGGCGGACCGCTCGAAGGCGCGCTGCGGGACTGGCTGGTGCAACTGCGCGACCACTTCCTCGACGGCGGAACCACACCCACCTCACACGAGCAACTGCGCGGCCACGTACGGGCCACCTTTGAATTCGCCGGCGCCCTCCACCCTGCCGCCGTCCCGGAGGGTGTCGACGCCTTCGCGCCAAGGTTCGCTGCCGTGGCGCCCGCCGAGGTGATGGAGGACGACGACCCCAACGCCGAGGAGTGCGCCCGCACCTTCGGCATGGACTTCGAAAACTACATCATCGGGGCCGCCATCAACGGCAGGGACAACTACGACTTCACCCACCCCGACTACCGCAGGGCCCGCGCCGAGGTCATGGCCCGCGTCTGGGAACTGGGCTGGCGCGAGAAAGAATTCGGCAGCGTTGACCAGTCCATTGCCGCGAACGCCGAGCGGCCTTACAGCTCCAAAAGGAGGGTGGAGCGGTACGGCAAGAAGTACGGCTGGATCGCCTACCACGAAATGGTCGGCCGCCTCGTGGACGTCGGCCGCGCACCAGCCCCATTCGGCGACGCAGAACGCTTGATGCCCGACATCGACCCGACCTTTCCCGACCGGCCCCCCGTGGCGCCCATGCCCCTTCCGCTGTGGGCGCCCGTGGAACCGACCGACGACCAGACGTGGCTCACCTCGGGGACGGTGGCCGTCCCGGACCAGCTGTGGTCACCCGAGGAGGTCCACGGCGTGAAGGGCGGCTGGCTTCTGGTCGAGGGGTATCTGAAGCACGGCCACGACGGGCGGACCGTGTTCGGATTCTTCCGCACCCTCCTGTTGGAGCCGGAGGACGCGGAACCCGCCCAACAGCTCGCCAGCGAGCGCCAATATCTGGGAAACCACTTCTTCCCTCCGCTGCCGATGGTCCGCGATGTGCTCGCCGCTGAAATGCCGTGGAGCCCCCGGTTCGAGCTGACCCTCGACGACGATGCCTCAGGCGCCTTCCCGCACCGCGCGCTGCGCCGCGACTGGCAGGACGACGGCATCGGGCTCGACCAGGTCGCCGTGGAGTTCGCCCCCGACAGCACTTCGGAGATCGGTCTCGGCGGGAGCTACGACGTGCCGTCGTTCGAGTTCGCTGCCAGGTTCGGTCTGCGCCAACTGCCCGGTACGGTCGACCTCGTGGGCCTGGATGGCCAGCGCGCCTCAGCAGTTTTCCGCGCGGACAAGCCCTGGCGCGGCCACCTGCTCTTCCTGCGCCGCGATCTTGTCGAGGACTTCGCCGGTGATCGCCGGATCATGCAGGTGGCTTGGGGCGAGCGCGAGGTGGCCGCCGACTGGAACTCTGTTCCTTCCTGGATGCGCGCGGTGCATCGCAGCTACGCGCATGTGTGGCGCCACATCCGAATGCCGGGGGCAAGTCAGCGCAGTGCGGAGAACTAACAGGTCGTACGCCAACGGGCGCCGCTGGCTCGGCGGCTGCTGCCGCCGACGCACCAGCCAACGCCCCCGGCTCGCGGGCGTTCCCGCGCTCGCGCTCGTCGGACCAAGACGTCGTGCGTTCCCGACAATAAAGTGCCAGGTCAGGGGTCTGATCTGCTAAGTGGATCAGACCCAAGATTCCGAAGATCGAACTGCTGCTCGACACCAACCGCCTCGGCCACTCCGCCCTCACCGGGCTGCTGCTGCCGGTACCGGGGTCCCGGGTGGTGAGGGTCAGCTCTGGTTGGAACAGATCTGCGAAATCACTGTTTTGGCCGAAGTTTCGCGCGCGTCTGCTCCGCTCGCTCCGCGAAGCCGTCCAGCCACTCTTGAGAGATGTGGTCCTTCCAGATGGGGAGGTGTAGCGCGGACACCCACGGCCCGAGCACGCGACCTCCGGATCCGAGGTGGCAGAACGCACGGAACCGCACAGGGACGTATACCCTCACCGTCTGCATCACGAGTCGGATTCCGTTACAAAGCACATCAGGGTCGATGAGCCAGACCGTGTTCGCCTGCGGCTCCAGTCGCCTCGGCGGCCGGTGGCGGATGTGCTCGGCGGGAAATCCATAGACCAGCGGGGCTGGCCCGTGGATATCGATCTCATAGCCGACGGCATCGACCCCGAATCCGATCGCTCCCACGTTGATGATGCGCACGCCGAGGTAGCGCGCTTCAGTGTCGGCGTTCAGCAGCTTCAACTCCGGGAGGTGTTCGATCTTGGATACGATGTTCTCGCCTCCGGCGCTGATAATGCCGACCGCTTCCGCCTCAGCCTGCGGCGTCGTGAACGCCTTTACGACCTGATCGAGTTGGTCTGCGCTCAGGCCGCCACCACGGCTATGGGTAGCCTGACATTCCTTCCAGGTCAGCAGTTCTTCGGTGGGGTAGGCGTCCGGGTGGCGGTCCACCCAATTGTGATGCTTGTGACACAGAAGCACCAAGTTCGGCTCACTGTTGACCTCGGTAAAGTTCATATCGAACCGCGGCCCTCCAGCCTTCTCCGCGCGGATGTGAGCCACCTCCACGTTGATGCTCAGCAGTCCTCGATGCTCCTCGACCAAGGGCTCTGGGCAATCGGGGTATGCACAGCTCGTCGCACGACCGAAGAGCAGCTTGCACAGCGGGGCACCAGGGCTGAAGTCACTCACGCGACCGACGATAGGCGGTCCTTATCGCTTCGACCGGTCAAACGCTTCAGCACATCGCAGTGCGCTAAGAATGGGGAATACGACGGTGCCCCACAACAGTGTCGTGGGGCACCGTGGGGCTACCGGAAGGCGGCCGCGCGCGTGCGAAGGAGGTCGTTGAGCACACGCACAGGGGATCTTGGGCACAGGGCCAAACGGGCGTCGAGTGCTGCCTCCCACTGCTGGGTCAGGCCGAGCTTGAGGCGTTCTCGCATGCCGGGTGTGACGTGGGCGTAGCGCGCGGAGACCGAACCGTCGAGGTGACCCATGCGCTCGTCCATGAGCACCTTCTCGGCGCCCAGGTCCTCCATCATCGTCCGGTGGGTGTGACGGAGGCCGTGGGGTGTGAGGCCCTTGGCTATCGGGAGCCAGCAGGCATCGGCGCGATCGGTGGCGCCCCGCCCTCGTGCGGGGACGCCGGGCCACCGCTCGCCGAGGATGGGCACGGGGCGGGCCTCCTGCGGTGCCTTCTTCGGGTACCAGCCGGAGGCCGCCGGGGTGAACAGCCAGGTGGCGAAGCCGTTCCTGCGCCAGTGGGCCGCGTGCTCCGACACTGTGCCGCCCCGTACGAATCCGAGGTCGGCGATGGCCTTCTCGACCCGCACTCGGGTGGCCTCGGCGACCCGGTCGGGTCGGTTGAGGACGTTGGAGGCCGTCCCCGTGGAGACGCCCGCCAGCCGCGCGACGTCGACCAGCTTCGCGCCCTGGTGCCCACCGGTACGCGCTGCCCCCTGGCCCCGGAAGACGTACGTCCTCCCGTGACAGGGACACGGCGTCGGCTTCGTACGGGCGATGTGGTCGAAGACCAGGGACGACAGCCAGCCCATCGAGTCGATGTTGCGGTAGCTGTCGTCCTTCGGCGGACAGCGCACCAGCTCACCGGTGTCCAACTCGTACAGCTGCCACTCGACACGGAACACGCCGGGCCGAACGAACTCCGTTTCCAGGCCGACGATTTCGCCCCAGCGCTTTCCGGTGTAGCCCTTGAGGACCACGGCGACGAACTCGTCGTCGCGGCCAGACAGCAGGGCCGCTCGCTCGGCGGTCAGGAGGATGCCGAGGGCGTCGGTGACGACCTTCTCCGGACCGCGGTCCCGCGAGCGGCCGGCGCGCTTGCCACGCCCTCGCCGCCTGGCGGCCGGGTTGGAGGTGATCAGACCCTCGTCGATCGCGTCCTCGAAGATCAGGTGGAGGGTCGAGCGCCAGGTCTTGACGCTGGAGGCCGCGTACACGGCCTTCTCCTTCTTCTCCCAGGCGGCGACGTCCGTGCGCAGGATGCCGGCGAGCGCCTTGTCCTCGAAGTCGGGGAGCAGGTGCTCCTCGATGTGGCGCTTGTAGTTCTGCATGGTCGAGGCGGCCAGGTCCTGGGCCTCGTACCAGCGGCTTGCGTACTCGCCGAAGGTCTCCTGGCCGAGGCCCGGGTCGCGCCACTGGCCGCGCCGGACGTTGACCTCTTCGGCGTCTGCGGCTTGCTTAGCTTCGCGCTTGGTGGCGAACTTGACCACGGCACCCGTGGGATCGGAGACCGTGCCGTACTTGCCATCCTCGATCTTGTACCGCCCACGCCAGTAGCTGGCGCGCTTCTCTGCGTACCCCACTGAGTTCCCTCCCTTCTGTCGTGTGGGGTGTACTAAGCGGCGGTGCCGTACTGGGACTTGAGCATGCGGCGCGGTGGCCGGGCCTTGAGGCTGCGTGCGGGGGCAGGCCCCTCGCTCTGCCGACGCACCGGAGGCTGCGGAGCAGACGCAGTCATGCCGCTGGGGCGCTGCGGATTCCGGGCCGGGCGCTCTTCGTGCATGCGGATGATCTCGGCGAGGTGATCATCCGAGAAGCGGTAGGCGCGGCCGACGCGGGTGAACGGGATGAGCCGTCGGCGGGCGCGATCCTTCACCCACCAGGCGGAGCAGCCGAGGACGGCGGCGACTTCCTCGGGGAGGTAGAGGCGCGGGAAGGCTGCCTCGGTGTGCGGAGTCGCTGCGGAGGCGGGGGGTATTGCGGGTTGGTGCAAGGGGTGAGTCCTCTTCTGACAGACGTGTGGTGCGGCAACACCGGCCTGCCGGTCGATCGCTAGGGATGAGGGTGAGATGCCCGTACTGGGGGTTTGCGGTTCCAGTGCGGGAGTGAGAGCCGGCGGCTACGACTCGTCTGCGGCATCGGCATCGCGATGCTCGCCAGGCTGCGGTCCGTATGTCTCCAGCAGGTGCTTGGTGGACGCCTCGGCCATGGCGTTGGAGACCATTACGTCTGCCTCCTCGCGGATGTCCGGGTGCTCGGCGAGGTAGGCGTCGAGGGCGTCGCGCGCCTTGGTGTAGGCGGCGTTGGCGCGCTGGGTCTCGCGGAACGCATCTACGACGGCGTCGATGAGTTCCATGGCGCGGGTCTGGGCGGCGAGCTGCGGGGGGCCGACGAGGTTGCGTAGGTCGATGCCGAAGATCTCGGCGAAGCCGATGGCCTCGTCGAGGTTGATGCGGCGTTTCCCGTTCTCGATGCGCCAGACGGCGGACGGGTTCATCTCGAAGCCGGCCTCGTTCAGGCGGTCGGACAGGGCGTTGGTGCTCCAGCCGCGCGCCTCGCGCTCCAGCTTGATGCGCACCGCGACGTTGCTCTCGCCGCTGAGCAGGACGCCCTGCTGGGGGCCTTCATCGGCCATGCCCACCTCCTTCCGTTCGTAGCAGTCTTCTGCCGATCGCAGTGACCCCATAACAGTAGCACGCCTTCTGCGAGATGCAGAACACTTCTGCAATCTGCAATTCATGTGGCATGCTGGTGGTCCCCACCACGCCAACCCGAGGAGTCCCGCGCGACCACACGTCACATGAATGAAGCCCCCGGCGATGCCGGGGGCCCAAGCGCAAACCTCTCAACCGCCATCCCTAGCGATCAACCCGCGGAGTCCGGGATTGCCGTCCCATATGACCCGCGAGCAGAGGAGCTGATGCCCAGTATGGCCGATCCCCAACCGAATACGCCATCCCGCTTCTGGGAAGGCCCAGAGCCGACGCTGGACGCGGCGGAGCCTCCGTACAACGTGGACGCCGAGCGCGCGGTGCTCGGCGCCTGCATGCACAAATCCGACGTCATCGACGTGGTCCGGCCCATCGTGGGAGAGGATGCCTTCTACCGGCCCGCGCACGAGACCATCTGGCGTGCTCTGCTTGGCCAGCACCGCGAGGACAGGCCGACCGACCCGATCGTCCTGACCGAGCTGCTCCAGCAGCAGGGGGACCTGCAGCGCGTCGGTGGCCGTTCCTACCTGCATCAACTCGCCGACGTGCACTACGGCACCGGTGGCGCGGAGCACCACGCGGAGATCATCCGCGAGAAGGCCAACCTCCGCCGCCTGCTCGCCTCCGCGATCCACACCGTCCAGCGCGCCCAGGAGCCGGGCGCCGACCCCGAGGCGATCCGCAGCGAGGTCGAAGCGGAGATGCGGGCCGAGCGCGAGCGGGCACTCGCCTCGGGCCAGGGCCGGCTGAATCGCTTCGCCGTTGACGGGTGGTCCTTCGTCAAGGAGACCGGCGCGGACGCCGAGCCCCTGTGGGGCACCCGGGACAAGACCGTCTGGGCGCCGGGCGAGAGCCTGATGATCGTGGGCGCACCCGGTGTCGGCAAGACCACTCTGGCACACCAGGTGATCTTCGCCCGCCTCGGCCTGTCGGAGACGGTCCTGGAGATGCCGGTCGCCCCCAGCAGGCGGGTGCTCTATCTGGCCATGGACCGGCCCAAGCAGATCGCCAAGGCCATGGCCCGCCGCGTCTTCGACACCGACGAGGCGATCCTGCGTGAGCGGCTCGTAGTCTGGGAGGGGCCACTGCCCGCCACCCTCGACAAGGAGCCTGACCTCCTCGCGGACCTCGCCGCCGCCCACCAGGCCGACACCATCGTGATCGACAGCCTCAAGGACGCGGTGAGCACGATGGTCGACGACAGCCTCGCGGTCGCCTTCCACAACGCCCGCATGCGCGCCCTGCGAGGCGGTGTGGAGATCCTGGAGCTGCACCACCAGCGCAAGGCCACCGCCGACGCCCCGCGCGGCCAGCGCCCCAGCCTGGACCAGGTCTACGGCTCCACCTGGATCACCGCCGGCGCGGGCAGCGTCCTCTTCGTCACCGGCCGGGCGGGCGACCCGGCGGTCACCCTGCACCACCTCAAGACCCCCACCGGTGAGGTCGGCCCGCTGGACGTCACCCACGACCACAAGCGCGGCACCACCACGGTCGACCCGACCAAGGACCCCGCCGTCCTGCTGCGCAACGCTCCAGGCGGCATGACCGCCCGCGACCTGGCGACCGTCCTCATCGGTGGAGGCGAACCCGAACGCGCCGACGTCGAAAAGGCACGGCGCCACTTGTCCCGCCTGGTCGACAGCGGCCTGGCCACCAGGGCCGACGGCGTCGCCGGAGGAGCCGGAGGCGGGCAGCAGACCCGCTACTACGCCTCCTCCCGCCACCTCACCGCCGTCGGCTGAGCCCCCTGCCGGCCAGCGCGGAGCGATCACGCGACCGTACACGCGGCCCTCACGCGAACACCCCGCCGTGAACCGTTCACAGCGTGCACGCTCGCCGCGAAACCGCAGGTAGAGCGATCACGCGAGCGTCCACGCCGTACACGCGCCCAGGCGATCACGCGCGGGCCCCCCTTTAGAAGGGGGCCCGCGTGAACGCCCCCTCCGTGAACGCCGCTCACCCCCACCCCCGCAGCCTCACTCCCCACCCCGGAGCCCACGCCCTTGCACCCCCCTGCCCCGAGCACCCCGGCAGCCATACGCGGCAGCCGCCCCGGCATCACCCTGCTCCCGCTCGCCCCGGCCGCCGAGCACTCGCACCCGCTGGAGGTCGCCGCGTGAACCGCAACGGACGCATCACCCTCGTCGCCGGCCTGGTGGCCGTCGTCCTCATGGCCTTCCGGGTCTCGTGGAACGCGCTGTCCGACGTGGCCCGCGCCATCGGCGCCGACCCCACCGCCGCCCTGCTCTACCCGATCGTCATCGACGGGCTGATGGCCCTCGCACTGGTCGCCACGCTCGTGCTGACCGGTACCGACCGGAAGTTCGCGCTGCGGGTCCTGGCGACCTACACGATCGCCAGCCTCCTGCTGAACTACGTGCACGGCCTCATCCCGGCCCTGCACACCGAGTCGGTCCAGTGGGGCCGACTGGCCGACTGGGACCCTGCGAACTGGGCCCTTGTGCTGCTGGCGACCTCGCTCCCGGTCGGGTCGATCTACTTCGGGTCGGACCTCGTGGCGAAGGTGCTGCACCACACCCCCGAGTCGGCTGACTCGGCCGAAGCAGCCTCTGTCCAGTCGCAGAGTCGGCAAGCCGACGAGCAGGCCACACGGTCGAGGTCTGACCAGGCCGAATCGGCCCCCGAGAAGCCGACCGAGTCGACCCCCGTGAAGGTCGCCGAGGCGCCCGTGACGAGGCCGACCGAGGCCGACGAGTCGGCCCCCTCCACCCGACCGCCCCGGCCGGCCGCCACCGTAGAGCCGACCGGAGCCGCCCCGCGTCGGGCGACCGGTCGGGTCCGCGCCACCGCCAAGTCGACCGTCGACCGCACCCGCACCGACGCCGAAATCCTCGACGAGGCCCGACTCCTGACCGCCGAGTGGAGCGACGACCGGCTCACCGCCGAGCGTCTGCGCAGCGCGCTACGGATCGGCCAGAAACGCGCCCGCGCTCTGCGCGACCAGTTGCAGGCCGAGCGCACCGGCCAGGCCGAGCCCACCGCGTACGACGGCTTCGAGGCCGAGCCTCTCGACGGGCTCGACGGGCTCGACGAAGCCGTCTCCCAGCGGCAGAGGGAACTCGACACTGCCCCCGTCGGCTCCGCCTGACCCCGCAAAACGCACCTTCGCCCCACCTTTCCGGCTCCCCCGAGCTCCCGCGCAGACAAGCACGGGGACGCAAGGCCGCGCGAAGCGAAGCACCCGACACCAGCACCCCTCGGAGAACCGTTCCATGCACGATCCGCACCGCGAGCTCGCCACCCCCCAGCAGGAGATGACCATCGGCCTGAACAGCGCAGCAAGCAAGGGCGTTGGACCGTCCATCGGCCGGTCCAACGCGGACTCCTCCGCGCCGGGGGTCGCGGAGGAGCAGCTCCGGCGCGAGGGCGCGCCGAAGCAGGAGTCGGGGGCGGGCGAAGACATCGCTGCCGAGCAGCAGACGCCTGTCGTACGCGCTGCCGACGAAGCCGCGCTCTATCGTGTCCTGCGCCGCCGCGAACGCTGTGACGACGGCCGTCGCGAGGCCCGTGTCGATGCCCGTTACAGCGACGCCGAGAAGGCCGCGATCGTGGCCAGGGCCAAGGCGATGGGCATCGCCGGCGCCCACCTGGTCGGCGCGGTCGTCATGGCCTTCGTCAACGGCGAGACGCACCTGCCCGACCAGCGCACCGTCTACGACGACGCCATCGACGAGTTCGCCGCCCTGCGCACCGAGATCGCCCGGATCGGCACCAACGCCAACCAGATAGCGCGCCGTCTCAACTCCGGCGGTGATCCACACCCTGTGGACGCCGCCGTCCTGGACCGGGCCGAACGCCTCCTGGCCACTGCCCGCGACGCGGTGAAGGCCGTGGACGAGGCCGCTTTCCGGGCCGCCGGGCAGAAGGCGGGCCGGGCGTGATCGCGAACATCGTCAAACCGGGCAGCAACACCCGCGGCGTACTGAGGTACCTCTTCGGGCGGGGCAAAGCCACCGTGCACAGCGATCAGCACATCGTCGCCTCCTGGGACGGCTTCGTACCCGACCCCGGCCCCGAAGGCAGCCCCGGCCACGAGGAGCGGATGGACCAGCTCGTCAAGGCTCTCGACCTGCGCGTCAAGCAGGCCGGCGACCAGGCCCCTGCGGGGCACGTGTGGCACTGCTCGCTGCGTGCGGCGCCCGAGGACCGCATCCTCACCGACGCCGAATGGGAACACATCGCGCGCCGCATCGTGCACGCGACCGGCATCGCCCCCACCGGCGACCCGGACGGCTGCCGCTGGATCGCGGTGCGCCACGCGGACGACCACATCCACATCGTCGCCACCAAGATGCGCGGGGACCTGCGACCGCCCCGCAACTGGAACGACTACCACCGCGCCATGACCGAACTCACCAGGCTCGAGGAAGACTTCGGCCTCACCCGCGTCCCCCGCGGACGCCAGGCCGCCGACCGCACTCCGGCCGCCAAACGCCCCACCCGCGCCGAGCAGGAGAAGGCCAAGCGCACCGGCCGCAGCAAGGACACACGGGCGGAACTTCGCCACGTCGTCCGCACGGCGCTCGCCCGCGCCGAAGACCTTCAGGAGTTCTTCAACCTGCTCGCCGACGCCGGCCTCCAGGTCGAAACCCGCACTCTGCCCTCCGGCGACCTGCAGGGCTACAAGGTCGCCCTGCCCGGCGAGACCAACGACAACGGCGAGCCCGTCTTCTACTCCGGCTCCAGCCTCGCCACCGACCTCTCCCTCCCCCAGATACAGCAGCGCCTCGCCGCCGCCGAAGATCCCCCCATCGAACCCTCACCGGCCGGGCGCCGCCCCAACCCGTGGCACCAGGCCGCCATGGCCACCGAACACATCCGCCACCACATCGACCACAGCCCCGACGACGTCGCGCAGGCCCACCTGGTCGCCCTCGGCGAAACCCTCTACGCCCTGCCCCTCTACGCCCCCGCCCACCTGAAGGCCGAACTCCACCGGGCCGCCGTCGCCTTCGAGCACGCCGCCCACACCCGAGCCCGCGTCGACCACCAGCACGCCCGCGCACTGCGCGGCGCAATCAAGGCGATGCGCCACCACCCCGCCGACGGCAGCGGCCTGGCGATGCTCCTGGACGCCGCCATCCTCGTCGTCACCGCCGTCCAGCGCCACAACGCGCAGCGGCACCACGACCGGCAGGTCGCCGCCGCCCGCCAAGCCCTGCTCCACCTCCGGGCCGCCTACGACCAGACAGCCCCCGCGCCCCTGGCGACCATAGCCGCCCACAAGCCTCCGGCCGGCGCCGTCCGCCGGTACGTCCAGCACGTCCGCGACGCGGTTCCGGCCTACGCCAAGCAGATCCTCGCCGAACCCGCCTGGGAGTCCCTGGCCGCCGCCCTCGCCGCCGCCGAGGCAGCCGGGCACGACCCGGCCGAACTCCTCCACCACGCAGCAGGGCGGCGCTCGCTGGACGACGCCACGTCCCCAGCCAGGACCCTCACCTGGCGCATCCAACGCCTCGGCAACCGGCACGTGCCCGGCCGCCAAGCACGGGCCGCACAAGCCCGCAGCCCCCGCATCGCCCACGTCCCGTCCACGGCGCGAGCCACCGCCGCGACACCCCCGACATCCGCGCCGCCGTCATCCCGCCCGCACCGGCCACGGTGACCCCGAGCACCCATCAAGCAGCGGCCGAGCGCGTCGCACTCCCACCGCCGGCCTCCACCCAACAGCCCTGGCACGAAGCCTTTCCGCCCTCCTCAACCCGCTCCTTCGACCAAGGCAATGCACTCCATGCCCCGAGCACCGCCTGCCGATCCGCCCTCGAAGCACTCACCAGCACAAGCCGAACTCGCGACACCACACAAGGAACCGCCCATGCCCTCCTCCTCTGTTCGCCCCGAAGTCGTCCTCCTCATCACCGACTTGGACCTCGCCCGTCACGAGGACCCGTCGCGCTGCTACCACCTCGACGGACATCCATTCACCACCGCCGAGCACCAGCTGCTCTCCACCATGACACCGGCAGAGATAGCCGCCGCGAAGGCCCAGATGCGGCTTGAGGACGAATGGGAGCGTGAACTCGACGCGATGAAGGACGCCTTCGTCGAGTTGCTCATGAAGTACTTCGCAAGGCTTCCCAAGGGCTCCGTGGTCAGCGACGCCGTCGCCATCATGACCGACGAGGACCGCACGGAGTACGAACGCCTGGTCAAGATCGTCACCGCGCAGGACACAATGGAGTACCTCGCCGAGCACAGCGAGAACTGACCGCCCATACGCCGATGGCGGCCCACTCTGTGGGCCGCCATCGGCGTATGAGAAGAGGTGCTCTTGCACGTCAGCGGATTTCGGCCCAGCGCTCGGCACGGGCCCTGTCGAGTGCCTTCTCCACGTGGACATCGGCCAGCGCGGACGAGCCGGAAAGCTTACGAGGGCCTTTAAGACTGTTCGTTGTCCGCAACCCGTCGTGCGCTGTCTGAACAGCTCTGAGGAAGTCCGGCCGAGGCACCGAGAGCGTCCCCCTTCACCTCAATGCTCGTGCGTCGACAGTCAGTTGCGCCTCAAGTAGGATGCATCACCGTGAATCCAGACAAGGCGCGACCGCAAGCCGGCCCGGGTCGGATCGACACCGCGCGACTGGGACGTGAGGGTCCCGAGATCACCTGGCTGGGACTCGGTACATGGGCCATCGGCGGTCCGTACGAGTACGGCTGGGGGCCGGTCGACGACGCCGAGTCGGTCCGGACCGTCCTGCATGCGGTGAGCCGAGGGCTCAGCTGGCTGGACACCGCTCCCGCCTACGGATGCGGCCACTCGGAAGAGGTTGTGGGGACGGCCCTGCGGCAGCTTAGACCAGCAGAAAGGCCGTTGGTGTTCACCAAATGCGGCCGGGTCTGGGAGCCCGAGAATCCCGGCAAGGTCGTGTCCGACCTGCGACCGGACAGCATTCGGCAGGAATGCGAGGCCAGTCTGAAGCGTCTGGGGTTGGACCGGATCGATCTGTACCAGATTCACCGGCCGGACAATCGGACGGGCACGGCCCTTGAGGACTCCTGGGGCACGTTGGCCGAACTTGTGGACGAGGGCAAGGTCCGGTGGATCGGCCTGTCAAACGTGAACCAGGAGCAGCTTGAACTCTGCGAGGGTGTACGGCACGTGGACTCAGTGCAGCCCTCGCTGAGTCTGCTGGACCAGAAGTCGCTGCCGCTCCTCGACCGGTGCGCGGAGCACGGCACCGGCGTGATTGCGTACTCGCCGCTGGCCTCAGGGCTGTTGACCGGAGCCTTCGACCGGACCCGCGTCGAGGCTCTGCCCGCCGGCGACTGGCGTAAGAAGTCCGCCAAGTTTGCTGAGCCCGAACTGACCTGGAAACTGGCCGTGGTGGGCAGGCTGCGGGAGATTGCAGCCCGGACTGGGCGCAGCGTCCCCGAGCTCGCCCTCGCCTGGGTACTGAGCCGTCCGGGAGTGAGCGGGGCCATCGTGGGCGCACGCCGTCCCGACCAGGTGGACCAGTGGTCGGGAGCCGCAGGGCTGTCGCTGTCCGAAGAGGTCCTGCGCGAGGTGGAGGCCGCAGCCGCACGGTCGTAGCCACTTCCACCGGGGTCCCGGCCCGGTGCCGGGCACGGTCGCTGTCTTCTCATCCGCGCCGTTTCCGGTTCGCAGCCGTATCGGTGGGGTGTACATCGGCGTGGTGTCGCGAACGGGCCGTATCGTGCAAGCGTGCGTCACAAAGCTCCGTATCGTGAGCCAGCCGTATCGCGCGCGTCGCGCGCATCTCCGGGCAGAGGAGCGTAGGTGTTCTCGGTACTGAAAGCAATCGTCGAGGGCGACCAAGCACAGAGGTTCCTCTTACCCCACCTCAGACAGACCGAGTCACTTCTGCGCCGGGCCCTGCGCACACTGGACCCTCGGGCCGACTGTCAGGTGAGCCCCGCCGCCGACCTGGGGGTCCCGTACGACGCTCTGCGCCTGGCTGGCGGGTTCGCCACCGGATGTTTGGTGGAGTGGGACTGCCGGGTCCCGGCAGTCCCGGTGGACACGACGATGAACATCGACACGTCGTCGATCTTCTGGCTGGACGGCGATCCCTCGGAGATCTTCACAAAGGAGTCCGTCGCAGCCCTACAGCGTCGGATCGTCGAGGACAGCAGCTACGAGTGGAACCTGGACCGCGGGAACCACTTCATCGTGACATGCCGCAGGGCGGACGACGGGCGGTACGCCCTCGTGCTGCACAGTAACGAAAAGGAGTTTAAGGACCAGTTCAACGGGTTGTGCCCTACACCCGGGAACTGGTTCGCGGACGCGGTGCGCGTCTTCGAGGGCGAACGGCCCGTGCGGCTCCTAACGGGCGACAAGGCGGAGCTCTTCTCGGACATGGCCCAGATGCTCCTGCGCTTCAACGTCGTACGGCACCGGTTCCTGGCTAACCTGCTGCTGAACAGCCGCGTCGGCGTGACCGGCGACCTCCACAAGCACCACTACTACATGCCCACACCCGCCTCGGCCGCGATCGGCTGCTATCTGTGCGAACCGGGGGAGGAGGTACCCGTGTTCAGCACGGTGGGGCAGCCGATTGCGCTGTTCGAGGCGGCTTCCGGAGGACGCAACGCCGTTTCTCTGCTCACCGGCGAGGACCGCCTGATCGTCCCGCACGGCTGGGGCATGACGTCGTCCCGCCCGCTGGACGTCACCCGATCTGGTGACGTGCTGACGTTCAACGGAAGGATGTACGACCTGGCGCCTGGTGTCTCCCTGCTCGGTCATCCCGACATCGGGCCGCGGCTGTTCGGGAGTTCCGTTGAATTCCTCGCCGCTATCGAGAACCACACTCCGGGCCGGTTGACGACCGAACTGGTTCAGACGGCGTCGTACTCACGGCACGGGTTCCTGCGGCACGGCGAGACGGCCGGTGGCTGAGGGAGAGAGCGAGCCAGGGGGACGTCACTCTTCCTCATAGGCGAACACGTACAGTCCTCCGTTCCCGGCAGCAGCGAGAACGGAACCCGAGGCCGTCGCGGACCACGCACACCGGTTCAGCGGAAAGGCGACTCGGATGCCGGTGAGGGGCGCGCCCGTGGCCACGTCCCACACCCCCAGGTAGCCTTCGTCGCCGCATGTCGCAATCTGCCGACCTGACGGGGAGAAGGCGCAGCTGGTAATCCGGTCTCCGCCTATGGGGATGTAGGTGTCGACCGTGCGGTCGGTGGTCGACCACAGAGCGAGCGCGGTCGCTGGGGATCCCACCGAGGCGAGATGGGAACCGTTCGGTGAGAAGCGGCAGCTCCACAGCGAGATTTCCCGCCCAGTCTTGAGCGTCGCCGTCAGCTGTCCTGTGCGGCCATCCCACAGCCTAAGCTTGCCGTCGTCGCCGACGGAGGCTATGAGACTGTCGTCGGGTGAGAAGGCACAGCCGAGCGCATGCCCTGTCCGATGTTCCAGCTCGTTGAGGACCTCTCCGCTGCGCAGGTCGTGGATCCTGACCACGCCATCCTCGCCGGCTGAGGCCATGCGGGCACCGTCCACGGAGACCTCACAGCCCCAGATCCGCCCGGAGTGACGGATGAAGCGGAGCCGTGGTTCGCCAGTGTTCACGTCCCACAGGGCCAGTTCGCCGTCGCCTCCCGCAGTGACGACGTCGCCGTTGGGGGTCACTGCACAGTCCAGGACCCTGCCATCGTGGCCCTCGGCCTCGAACCGGACTTCTGCGGTCGTCACGTCGAGGAGCCGGACCAGGCCGTCGCTGTGACCGGCGAGGATCTGCCGTCCGTCCGGGGAAAAGGCGCAACATCCCGCGGCACGGCGTCCGGGACGGACGATCTGCGGGGGCGCGTCAGCGGCCAGGTCCCAGACGCGCACGGTCGTGTCTCCTCCGCAGCTGACGAGACGCTTACCGTCGGTGAGGAAGACCGCCGCTCCCACCCAATCGGTGTGGCCGCGCAGCACGCGGAGCAATTGTCCGCTCGTGGTGTCCCACAGGCGGATAGTTCGGTCCTCCGAAGCGGTGGCCAGCACGGCTCCGTCGGGCGAAAACCCGCAGAAGCGGACCCGCTCCGTGTGCCCGCGCAGGACGTGCATGGGCTCTCCGTCGGCACGCGACAGCCGAACGGTTGTGTCGCTTCCGGCCGTGGCGATCAGGCTTCCGGACGGCGAGAAGGCGCAGCAGCGGATCCTTCCGGTGTGCATGGCCCTGCTCCAGCGCATTTCGGCGCTGGAGACGTCCCACGCCCGTAGGACGCCGTCCTCCCCTACCGAGAGCAGTCCCGTTCCGTCCGGCGTGAAGGTGCAGTCCCACTCGTTGCCGCTGGGGCTGAGCATCTGCTGGTACGTCTCGCCCGTTACGACGTCCCACACGGTCACCGTCCCGTCTCCCGCGGCGGCGGCCACCCATTGGCCGTCCCAGGACCAAGCGCAGCCGAGGGCGCGGGCAGCGCGCTCCCCAAACACGTGGACCGGACGCCCGTCGGAGACCCTCCAGACGCGGACGGTTCCGTCAGTCGACGCGGACAGCAGCAGAGAGCCGTCTGGGCTGAACGCACAGGCGCGCACGCGCTCGCTGTGGCCCCGCAGGACGTGTCGGACACGAAGAGTGGCCGAATCCCAGAGGATGACGAGACGGTCGTCGGAGGCGGTGGCGATGGCGTCGCCTCCTGGCGACACCGCGCAGTCTCCGATGGGGCCTGTATGCCCGTCGGCGGAAGCGGCGTCGGTGTCGGGCAGCGGCCAGTGCGGGCGCAGCAGGGGCCGTGGCAGGTCGTCAAGATAGCGTGCGGCTACGTCGCGCAATTCGGGGCTTGCCGCCAGCCGGCTCGCGAGGGTCGCGGCGACGGCCGACGGCGTGACCTCGGGGACGAGGATCTCCACGTCGCGGTCCAGTATTTCCCTGAGTGCGGCGGCGCGGGTGGTGTCGATGCCGGACAGCGTGGCGACGGCGGGCACGGCCGAACCCAGGTGCAGGATCTGGGCGGCGATCCACCGCGGGTCACAGGCCAGAGCGGCGAGTTCGGTATGCGCTAGGGCGGCCTGAAGGTGGTACGGCAGATGCTGGAGCACGAACGTCTCGCGGGGCGGCAGTAGCCACCAGTGGTCGCCGCGCCCCTCGGGCAGCAGTGTGCGCAGGGCCTGCACGAGGGCCTGGTTGCGACTCACCAGGTCATGCTCGGGAGTCTGGTGGCGCAGATAGGACCGAAGGACGTCGTGAACGCTGAACGCGGGTTCACCGTCGCACCACCGCTCCGACACCAAGCGCAGGGAGGACAGCAGGGAGATCATCCTGCGGCTCTCGCCGTGCTCCAGTCCTCCGGTGACGCTCCACAAAAGGGCGAGGACGCGTTCGGGGACTTCCGCGTCCTCGTCGAAGACGGCCAGGTCGAAGTAGCGTTCGCGTTCGTCGGCGGAGAGCAGGTCGAGACTGGCGTTGACCGTCGCCCCGACGGTGGCCCGCATATGGGGCGGCATGGTGGCGTCGAGGGCCTCCGGTCCGCCGGACGCCACGAGTTGGGCGACCCAGGCCGCTACTTCGGCGGGTGGACCGCCGGCCCTGACGCGGGCGCGCAGCGAGGCGTTGATTAGGCCGAGCAGGACGGGCCAGCCCTTGGCGAAGCGCAGCAGACTGTCCAAGACGGCCGCGTCGAGTGCCGGGAGCCCGGCGGACGTGGTGACGCGTGCCTCGTCCTCGGTCATTCGCCCGACCTCGACCGTCTCGGCGACAGCGGGCGCGAGACCCATGTTCCGGGCGGTGAACAGTCGGGCGGAACGGGTGCCCCCCACGAGGAAGGCGTCCACCTGCTCCTGCGTCCAGACGTCGTCCACCACCAGCAGGACAGGCTCGCCCTCGTCCAGGATCTCACCCAGCAGAGCGCCGACGAGGAGCGGGTCGATGGTGGTGGGCCGGTGTCCGGACAAGTGCTCGCAGATATCCGCGAGATGGCTGGCCAGGTCCGGGCCAGTCCGGGACTGGCCAACCACAGTCCAGATCACTCCGCCGGGGAACTGTTCTGCGATGTCTGGGAGTTCGCAGATCTGGAGGGCCAGGGTGGTTTTGCCGATCCCGCCGTAGCCCTCCAGGAAGACGACAGGCGCCCGGCCCTCGTGCTCGCGGCTCAGCAACGCCTTAGTCACCGAGGCGCTGATCTGCGGGCGCTTCGCCGTATCTCCAAGCGGCGGGGGCGCGAGCTGTCCGCGGCGTCGGCGCTGCGGGCCGATGGGCAGGCCGACCACCAACTGCTCAATCAGAGTGGCGCTGCTCCCCTCTCCGATGGCGTTGCCCAGGACAGAGCCGCCGGCTCCCACCGCGCTTCTGCCCACGCGTACGGCAGACCGATTCGCCGAAGCGTCCTCAACTGACTCGGCTTCAAGAGCCTGAGGCGCGGCAGGTAGGTCGTTTGGGGGATTCGGAGCGTATTCCGCCGCCGGTCCCTCCGGACGTTGCTCCCTGCCCCTGCGTCGGCGCCACAGCCTCACCTCTCGCTGTCCTCGCCCAGGGCGTTGCCGGCCACGTCCCCGCCCGCTCCAACGGAGCCCCGGCCCCGCACGTCGACGTCGGGACTCGCCGCACCAGACGGACGGACGGACGCGGGTGTGGGTGCGCCTGTCACCTTGGCCCCGGGACCGAAGGCGTTGTCGCGCACGTCGCCGCCCGCCCCGACGGCGCCCCGGCCCCGCACCCGGACGGACCTGCGGGTAGCTGGGGTGGTGCCACCGGGAGTCCTGAGGAGGGTGACCACCGAGAGAGCGAGTCCGATCACCGCCACAACGGCCGCAACAACACTTGCTGTACTGTCTCCCGTCCTTAGATCAAGGGAGGCCGCCACCACGAGCCAGACGACCACGGCAAGGCACACCGCTCCGACCGACCACGCGATGACCCGACGAGCTGTTGCCGACACGTTCGGTCCTCTCTGGTGTGCCACGGACGCTGCGACCGGACAAACCGGCGGTGCCCGAGTCGCCCATTGTGAGGCAAACTCGCTCAGATGAATAGCAGTTGGCTCATTGCAGCAGGACCTCTGGGTCAGGAGAGCGGGTACACGGACGCGTGACTTCGGCCCTCCATCACGCGTCGATGCGGTGCAGGAGCAGTTTCATCGCGCGGGCCGCGTCACGGTAGCCGTAGGTGAGGCGCAGGAAGCGGTCAGCGGACGGGAGAGGGAGCCGCTGTGCGGCGGGCGGCTCGATCCCCAGCCAGCGGACCCTGGGCGGCAGGACCTCGCGGCGCAGGCTCAGCAGTCCGACGGCTGGGTCCAGTTCTTCGCACTGGACGGGCACTGCCCCTGTGCCGACGTCGGCGACGACGACCGTGCGCAACGGCAGTGGGTCCACGGCCAGACGGCCGAGGTCCTCGGTGAAGTACGCAGCAAGCGTGATGGTTCTCTTAGGGGCGTCCAGGGACTCGATCACCCTGATGGGGTCGGTCCAGCCGCGGATACGCGTGCCGTGCGCGTCCGTCGACGCATACACCTTGTCATTGCCGATCATGCGCGCGCCCGTCGCAACGGCGGCGAGTACGGTCGAGGTTTTCCCGGCGCCAGGAGGTCCCGCCACGGCGACGGCCCCGTCCGCAACAGCGAAGGCGGACGCGTGGATCGTAACCACACCAGCCGCTTCAAACTCCGTGGTCACGAGCTGTTTGACGACGCGCAGGGCGTCGCGGGCGCCTGCCTCGGTGTCGGTGTTCACGACGTGGACCTTGCTGCCGGACACCAGGATCCGGCTCCCCGTGTGCGGATTGACGACCAAGCGATCGAGGCCGGGAACTCCCCGGTATTCGACGCCCTCGTTGTAGTCGGGCACGCGTCCGTCGGTCGAGGAGTAGAGCGTAATCGGTCGGCGGACCGCGTTCGTGGTCAATGAGGGCGGGATCCGGCCCGGCACCAGACGGACCACGGGCAGGCCGGCGCGAAGGGAGACGGGGCGAGCCTGCGGCCAGAGATAGCGCACGGCCGCGTCGATGAAAGTGCCCGGTCCACTGAGAGCGATCTCGCACTTATCGTACAGCCGGAGTGCTGCCGTCCGGTCGCCCCGTACACCCTCCTCCGAGTACCCGACGGTGGTCACCATGTCGGCATTCTGTCCAACCGGGCAGATTCGAAGCGCGGGTTGACCTCACGGGTAGCGGTCGCATCCTCGTCGTCCGGACCGGCCTCGACGTCTGGGCCCCGGGCCGCGCTGTTGGCCGCGTGCGATCCGGAACACGGGCTGCACTCGGTGCTCGTGCAGCCGACAGCGCTGCTGCGATCCGGAACGATTGGGTTCGCTGGCAAACCCCTCTATTGGATGGCGCGGACAACTGAGGGGCGATCGGCACCGTTCATCACGTCCTACGCGAACGTCATCAATGCTGTCTCTGCCTGGCGTGCTCCACGAAGGCCGTCCACGTGGCCCGTTGGACTTCGATCATTCCCCGGTCGCGTGCCTTGGTGTCCCGGATCATCACTGTGGTCGCGTCGTTGTCTGCTATTTCGACGCAGTTCTGCGTTTCCGTGTAGGAGCTGGTTCGCCAGTTCGGTGTCATCGCCCGCACGGTGCGCTCTCCTAGTCGTTCGGGATCTGGTCGTAGTGCTGGATCGCCGTGGAGATGAGGTCTCGGACGGCGGTGCCGTAGACCGCTGACTGCTTCAGGAGGGCGAACGCCTTGGTGTACAGCTCGATTTCTCGGGGCTGGGAGACGGAGAACTCCGCCGAGTAGGTCTCGACGAGGACGAGTCGGCTGTCGAACATCGAGAACGCGTTGCCCGGCCAGATGAGGGTCGGGGCGGACTTGGGGACGATGCCCAGGCTGAGGCGGGGAAGGCGCATCACCGCCAGGAGGCGGTCGAGCTGTCCCTTCATCACTTCTGGGCCGCCGAAGTTGGTGTAGAGGGCCTGTTCGCCGAGGAGGACGTTGAAGATGCGTTCACCCTGGTACAGGTACTGCTGGCGTTCGAGTCGCTTCGCCACGGCCGCTTCGGTGTCGTTGGGTATCTCGTAGTAGCTGACGCCCTGTTGGAAGACCTCGGCGGCGTAGTCCGCGGTCTGGAGGGTTCCCCAGATGAGTGTGGGGTGCCAGATGCGGAAGACCTTGGTCTTGGCGTACACCGGGATGGCTTGGCGCTGTCGTTTCTCAACGCCGGTCTGGAGTTGCCGGCGCCATTCGAGCCACAGCTCGTCGACGTGGCGGACGATCGCGACCAGGTCGCCGAGCTGGTCGCCCTGGCCGGTCTTCTCGCACCAGACGCGGATGTCGTCCTCGCTGGGGCGCTGCTTGCCGTTCTCGATGCGGGAGACCTTCGACTCCTGCCACGCGGTGGCGCGCGCGAATGCCCGGCCGCTGGCGAATCCGGCGTCCTTGCGGAAGCCGCGCAGCCGGGCACCGAGCGCTTGCAGTGCTTCTTGTACTTGGGTGCTCACGGGTCGGTCAGGGCTTGTACTCGGGGTGCGGGGTGGCGGCGGACCACAGCAGGTCCCGTAGGCGTACGCACTCGGCCACGGTGTCCGGGTCCTCGATCAGTTCTGATCCGAGCACCCTGCCGTCGGGGGCGAAGTGGCCCACGGCGAGGAGGCGGTCGTCGTACAGCCACCAGTCGTTGCCTCCCACGGGGAAGGTGACGTCCTCCGGCAGGCGGTGCCGGGGCAGCCAGCGGATCTCCTCGCCGGCCTCCTCGTTGAGGGCGGTGGTGGCGTGCTCCCACTGGATGTAGGGGGTGTGCGGCTCGGTGATGACTCGGACGCGTCGGACGGTTTTCCCTTCTCCGGTGACGCGCCGGATGAGCTGCGTCCAGGGCTCCATGTAGGAGTAGTCGACGGTCTCGCCGCGCAGCCAGCTCGTGAACGGGCTGTCCTCGTCGGGGACGGAGTAGTCGTCCCTCAGCTCCAGATGGAATGCGTCCTGCGCGAAGCTCTCAAAGAGCCGGTTGCGCTCGGCGCTGGAGATCAGCTCCACGCGGTTCCTCCAGTAGGGCGGTGATCGCGGCCTTGGGGACCTCGACCACGGTCTCGTAGTCCGGAATCTCCATCTGGGCCAACGCCTCGGGGTCGGTCACCTCGCGGCCCTGGACGACGAACGTACCGCTCGGCGTCAGGATCATGATCGGATCCTCGACGCGCCTGATCTCCCCGGCCGCCAGGCCGTCGTTGGTGAGGTGCTCGAACAGCTCTGTGGGCACCTCCACCGCCGTCTCCCCCTCCAGGATCTCAAGCTGCATCAGCAGGACGTTCGCGAAGATCTTCCAGCCCTGGACGAGGTAGGTGTCCCGGTCCGTGGCGTACAGGGTCGGGCAGTCGCCGACCGTGGAGTTCTTACCAAGGAACCGTAGCTTCATGGCCGTTCTCCTGTCTGCTGCCTTGCTTGGGTTTGCGCGACATGACGATGGTCGATGGGCGGTTGTGGGCCGTCAATCGGCTTGCTGCAAACTCGCGCAATCTCCTTGGGACATGGGTGACGGCCGCTCTACGTTCGTCTCCGAACCCGAGCAACCGAGGCAGTCGCCGCAGGTTGCGGTACCGAGGGGAGATGCGTGGTGAGCACCGTGACGGACAGACGCAAGGCTCCAGCCGTCGACAAGCAGCCCATCGACACGAAGCTGATCGCGGACAGCACCGACGCCGCCCTGAGGATGAAGCTGGGCACCTCCACCCGCGAGAGCATCGACATCAGGACCACGGCCGTCATCGAGCAGCTGAACCGGCTTCTCGGCGTGGACCTGGGCGCGGACGAGGACCCCGACATCAGGAGTCTGGTCAGCCGGGCGAACACACTGCTGGAGCTGTCAGCGCGTCCTACGAAGGAGACGCCGGCCTTCAGCGCCTTCTTCTTCATGCGCGATGTCGCCAGTCTTACCCGTCGGCTGCTGTGGGTCTGCCCGGAGGCAGGCGGCCATGCGCCCTGATCACCCCGTGCTCCTTCATCTCTCTCCCACGCCGGCACGCGCCGTCCGCGAGCCTGAGTCCGGGTTCTGGTGCGAATGGCGTCACGCGGACGGGCGGCGCATCAGCTGTGCCGCGCAGCCGACCGCCGCCTCGGCTGTCCGATGGGCACGCATTCAAGTCCGCGTCATCGCCTCGGCCGCTGAGCCGGACTTCATCGGCCTTCTCGTGGACCGACGTGCCCAGAGCTGGCGGGACGCCGTCTCAGCTCTTCAACAAGGTGTGGATTTCACGCTGCCGCTCGCAGCGGGGTCGTGCTCCTTCGTGTGGCATGCGCGCCCCGTCGCCTTTCTGCCCCTCGTCGGCGGTAACCCGATGCCCCATCTCCTGGGAGGAGGCCCGCCATGGGAGTGAGGCCAGGAGAGTTGTGGAGCCGTTTCGACTGGGCGACCGGCAGCTGCTTCAGATGCGAGCAGACGAACGTCCCCGTGCCCGAGGTCGGCGAGATCGCGATGGCGGGCACGGCGTTTCCCCTCTGCGCCTGCCAGCGATGCGTCTTCAGGCTCGAACAGCTCCACTGGACGATGAGCGAGCGCGCCACCCGCCTGCGGAATGCCCCGGCCCCCGGACAGCCCCGTCCCCTCTGCCAGTGGCCCACCAAAGCGCCACTCAACAGACCGCCCGCCCACGTCGCGTAGGAGAACGGCCGCGTCTTAGGCGGGCCTTCAACCCCCGCTCCCGCTGTTCGAGCTGGAGGTATCCCCGACCTCAGAAGGACAGGTCACAGCGGGAGCGGGCCGCACCGCCACAAGAAGAGAGAGCCGCCTTGGCAACCGAGGAACCAGACGACGACACGTTGTTCGACCTGATCGGCGCCCTCGGCGCCGGAATCAATGCCAGTAAGGACGAGGGCCTTCCCCTTGACGTGCGCGAACTCACCGCTGACCTGGCCGACAACACCGCAGACAGGCTGGCCCAGTTCAAGAAGACGACGTAGTGCCGAGAAGGAGAATGCTTGTGAACGACACTCCCGCCCCAACGTCCGAGAAGCACAACGCCCCCGCATCCGAACAGCAGATGCGTGATGCCATGGTGGAGCGGCTGATCGAACTGAGGGCCGCGCGCAGTGGCCGCGTCGTGGCCGCGTTCCGTTCGGTACCCCGGCACCTGGCCACCCCCGAAGTGGACATGACCAAGACCTACGAGGCCGAGTTCGCCCCGGTCACGAAGACGGATGCGACGGGCGTGAACATCAGCTCGGTGTCCGCCCCGCGCATCCAGGCCATGCAGATCGAGCAGGCGGACATCCAGCCGGGGATGAACGTCCTGGAGATCGGCTCCGGCGGGGTGAACGCGGCCTACCTCGCCGAGATGGTGGGCGAGCAGGGCCGCGTCGTCACGATGGACATCGACCACGACGTCACCCAGCGTGCCGAGGAGTTCCTCAAGGCGACCGGCTACGACCGGATTGTCACCGTGATCACAGCCGACGGCGAGCACGGCGTAGCCGGCCACGCGCCGTACGACCGCATCGTCGTCACCGTGCAGGCCGCCGACATCCCGTCCGCCTGGGTCCACCAGCTGAAGGAGGGTGGTCGGCTCGTGGTGCCGCTGCGGATGCGTGGCATGACCCGCACGGTGGCGTTCGTCCGCGACAGGGAGCGGCTCGTCAGTGACGGGTTCGAGCTGTGCGGGTTCGTGCCGATGCAGGGCGTCGGGGAGAACCGCGTGCGCCTGGTATTGCTCCACGACGTGGAAGGGGAGGAGATCGCCCTCCGCCTCGACGGCCATTTCGAGCCTGACGCCGAGGCCCTGCGTGTGGCCCTGGGCATGCCCCGTGTCGAGGCGTGGTCGGGCGTCACCGTGGCCGGCGACGAGTCCACCGAGCACCTGGACCTGTGGCTGACGACCGCCCTCGACAACCTGCCCCTGATGGCTGCCAAGATCGGCGCACGGAAGCGTGGTCTGGTCGGCTCCACGTCGCCGATCGGCGTCCCCACGCTGGTGGACGTGGACAGCTTCGCCTACCGCACCGCGCGCCCCATCGACGACCCCGACCGGTACGAGCTCGGGGCGATCGGCCACGGGCCGCAGGGACAGAAGGTCGCGGACCGTCTGGTGGAGGAGATCCAGGTCTGGCACAGCGACCACCGGGCCCACCGTGCGCACATCGAGGTCCACCCGGCAGGTACGCCGGACGACCGGCTTCCCGCGGGCCGTCTCGTCGACCGACCCCACACGCGGGTCACGATCACCTGGCCGTGACGCCGTCGGCGGCGCCACGGCCAGGCCGGCACAGCACATCCCACCCGCCTTTTCCCGTGAGGAGTACGTGATGGCACAGCAGAACCCCACGACAACGCTGAAGGCCGCGACCGACTACAGCACCAACACCGGGTCGGACTTCGACCTCAACATCGAGACCCTCGCCTCGGCCCCGGTCATCGGCTCGCTGCTGAACGACACCAGCGACAACTGCACCTCCACCTGCCAGTCCGCCTGCACCAATAGCACCTGCATCGGCGGCTGACCCAACCAGGGGCCGGGCGAAATCCGACGCGCCCGGCCCCGCGCAGCACCGTGACGAAGAAGGAGGCACAGCGATGTACCACGCAATCGACGCGAGCATGATCCGCACATCAGTCTTCCCGCTGGCGGCGACGCTTCCTCCTTGGCCCGACCTGGATGGGGAAACCCCCGCCGACGTCGAACGCCGGCGCGACTGGATCGCCCAGGTCTGGGCGGACGACACCCGGGCTGCCGCCATCGAGTTCGCCGCGCCGCTCCTCGCCTCCGCCATCCGCGACGTACTCGACGGAGAGCGGCAACGGCCGCGCTCCGTCCGGCGCACCGCGGCCTCCCTCGCCCGCTACCTGCTGCGCATGCAGCACCGCGCCACACCGTTCGGGCTGTTCGCCGGCCCCGCCCCCGTGAGCATCGGCGGCACCGCTCGGGTGAAATGGGGGAAGGAGCACCGTGCTTTCGCCCGGGCCGATGCCGAGTGGTTGAACGCCGCCATCACCGCCCTGGAAGGCAATCGGGAGGTGCTGCGGCGCCTGCCGGTGATGGCAGATCCGACCTGCACGGTACGAGGCACTCGGGTGGCAGTACCGCACCAGTCCGGCACGAACGGCCCCACCGACACCACACTGCGACGAACCCGAGCCGTGGAAGCGGTGCTCACCTTGGCCCGTACGCCGATCACGGTCGGCGACCTCGTAGCCAAACTCCACGGCGACTACCCGAATACGCCGACCGCGGTGATCGAGGACATGGTGTCCAGCCTCGTCGCCCATCGCGTCCTGCTGACCAACCTCCACGCCCCCATGACGTGCGACGACGCACTCGGACATCTCATCGCGCAGCTCGACGCCACGGGTGCCGCCGCCACATCAGGTGGGGCGGAGACAGCCGAGGAGCTGCGAAAGATCCACCAGCTGCTCACCCTGCACGACATCGCTGCGCAGGGTGAGCAGCAGGCCCTACGCGTCCAGGCGGCTGCGCGGATGAACACCCTCACCGACGCCACCACCCACACCCTGGTCGTCAATGTGCGCCCCGACTGCGACATCGTCCTGCCGACAGCGGTCACACGCGAGGCGGAGCGTGCCCTGGAGGTCGTCTCCCGCATCTCGCCGTACCCGAACGGCTCTCCAGCGTGGCAGGACTATCGCGCACGGTTCCTGGAGCGCTACAGCATGGGCGCGATCGTCCCCCTGCGCGACCTCACCGACCCGGACACCGGCCTAGGCTTCCCCGTCGGCTACCGCGGCACCGTCCTGAAGCGGCCGGTGCTAGCCACGACCCGCCGAGACGATCACCTCCTCGCCCTCGCCCAGTCGGCGGCCCTCAACGATCGGCGCGAAGTCGTCCTCACCGAGGAGGACATCGAGGCCATGTCACTCGGGGAACCCACTCAGGTGCCCGCGCACGTCGAACTGTGCTTCACCGTGCTGTCCCCCTCACTGGAGGACCTGGAGCACGGCCGATTCCATCTGGTCACCGCAGGTCTGTCCCTCGCGGCCGGCACCACGACGGGCCGTTTCCTGACGATGCTGGACCAGTCGGACCGCGACCGGATGACCGCCGAGTACGCCGCCCTGCCAACGCTGGCCGCCGGAGCCGTACGCGGGCAGGTCTCCAGCCCACCCCTGCGCATCCCGACCCGCAACGTCGGCCGCGCCCCAGCCGTCGTCCCACACGTCCTCTCGGTCAGCGAGCACAACCCGGACGCCACCCTCGACCTGGACAACCTCGGCGTCCTCGCCGACTCCCGACGCCTCTACCTGCTCTCCCTCTCCACCGGACAGCTCATCGAGCCCTCGGTCCTGAACGCCGTGGAACTCAGCAGCGCCACCCACCCCCTCGTCCGCTTCGTCACTGAATTGCACCGCTCCCACACCGCCATCCTCACCCCCTTCGCCTGGGGCGCGGCGGCCCGGCTGCCATTCCTGCCCGAAGTCCGCGTTGGCCGCACCATCCTGTCCGCCGCCTGCTGGCGGCTGAACGCACGCGACCTCTCCGACAACAGTCGCGACTGGACGTTCCGTTTCACCGACTGGCGCATCCGCTACGGCGTACCCCGCACCGTGTACGTCGGCGGCAACGACCAACGGCTCCGCCTCGACCTCGACATCAGCGCCCACCGGCAACTCCTGCGCGCGGAACTGGACCGCCACGGAACCGTGACCGTGCACGAAGCGCCCGACGAGACGGCGTTCGGCTGGGTCGGCCGCGCCCACGAAATCACCGTATCCTTCGCTTCCGACCAACCGCCTTCCCCCGCACCCATCAACCGCACGGCAACCGTCGTCCGCCGTGACTCCAGCCGCCTGCCCGGCGCTGGCGAGTGGGCCTACCTGAAGCTGTACGGCAACGCCGACCGGGCACCCGAACTACTGACCACGCACCTCCCGCGCCTCCTCCACGACCGGGACGCCGACGCACCGACATGGTGGTTCACCCGTTACAACGACCCCGACAGCCACCTCCGGCTGCGACTCCGCCTCCCGGACCCGAACACCTTCGGTGAGGTGGCGCAGCAAGTCGCCGCCTGGGCAGGTGAGCTGCGGGCGGAGGGCCTGGTCCAACGCGTCCAGTGGGACACCGACGAGCCGGAGACCGGCCGCTACGGCGATGGCCCCGCCCTCACCGCAGCGGAACAGGTCTTCGCCGCAGACTCCGCCGCCGCCCTCGCACAGATGGCCCTCCCCATCCCCGACAGCCTCCGGCCCGCCGTCACCGCCAGCAGCTTCGTCGACATCGCCGACGCCTTCCTCGGCTCCCCAGCGGACGGACATGCATGGCTCACCACGAACCTCTTGAAGAACGACGGCGAAGCCACCACCCGCGACGTACTCTCCGCCGCCGTCCGCTTCTCTGCCCCAGGCCCCGACCGCGCCGCCCTGCGGATCTTGCCCAACGGTGAGCACCTCGTTGCGACGTGGGCCATACGTCGCGCCGCCCTGACTGCCTACCGCCAGGCTCTCGAAACGCACGGTGCCGACCCCGCCGCGGTTCTGCCGTCCCTCATGCACATGCACCACAACCGGGCCGCCGGCGTCGCCCCCGACAGCGAAGCCATCTGCCGCCGCCTGGCCCGCGCCGCCGCCCTTTCCTGGACCGCGAGACAAGAAGGAGCCCTGCGGTGACCACCGCTCCACCCGCCCTGGACACGGACGCCACCCACCGGCAGTCCCTCGCCCGAGGATCCCTCGGCATCGCCCTGCTCCACGTCGAACGCGCCCGCCAGGGCACCGGATCCTGGCAGACCGCCCACCGGCAACTCTCTGCCGTCGGCGCCCTGTTGGACGGCGACGAGACGGGCCTGTTCCTCGGCGCACCCGCGATGGCGTACGTGCTGCACTGGACCACCGTCGACAGCAACCGGTACACCGGCGCCCTGCAGACCCTCGACCGCATCGTCGCGGCCCACATCCGACGCCGACTGACAGCAGCACACGCCCGCATCGACCGCGGCGAGCCGCCCGCCTTCGCCGAGTACGACCTCCTGCGCGGCCTGACCGGCCTCGGCGCCCTCCTCCTGCGCCGCGCCCCCGAGGGCGACGAACTGAAGGGCGTACTGGAGTACCTGGTGCGTCTGACCGAGCCGCTCCCCACCGCCCAAGGGCGACCCCGCCTGGGCTGGTGGGTGAGCCACAGCCCCGTCAACCTCAGTGCTCCCACCCCTGGCGGCCACGCCAACGCCGGCCTCGCCCACGGCATCACCGGCCCGCTCGTCCTGCTCGCATTCGCCAAGCTCCGCGGCATCACCGTGCCCGGCCACGAGAAGGCGATGCTGCGGATCTGCCGCTGGCTGGACCAGATACGCGTGAACGACCACCGAGGCACCCGCTGGCCACGCTGGATCACCGGCGCCACCACCGTGCCCCCACACCTAGCTGCCCCCTCTTGGTGCTACGGCACCCCCGGCCTGGCCCGCGCCCACCAACTCGCCGCCCTCGCCCTGAACGACCCCGACCGCAAACGCATGGCCGAACGGGCACTCCTCTACTGCCTGGCCGACCCCACCCAGCTCGACCAACTCACCAGCCGCGGCCTGTGCCACGGCCTCGGCGGCCTACTCCGCGTCGTACAGCGCGTCACCCAGGACGCCGACGAACCACGAGCCTTCGTCCACCACCTGCCACAGCTCACCGAACGCTTCCTGACCACCGAACCCCCAGCCGAGACCGGCTTCCTCAACGGCTCGGTCGGCGCGACCCTCGCCTTCCAAAACATCCAAGAAGGCACCCTCCCCACCAGCGACTGGGACGCCTGCCTCCTCCTCATCTGACCCCGCCACCGGAAGGATCCGGATGAACCTGCCCGACAGCAGCACAATCGAGCGGGCCATCCTGGCCGTCCTCACCGGCATCCCGCTCACGGAGGCCGCCAGACGAGCGCAGACGTCGCCCGAGCATCTCGCCGAGGCCGCCGAGCGCTACCGTGACGCCGGCCGGTCAGCACTCGACCCCCAACTCGGCGACTGGCACCAGGTGAACATCCAGTTCACCGACTACCCCACGGCAGAACGAACCTTCCGCGCCCATCTCCTGCCCGCCTTGCGCACCGGTCCGATCGGAGCATGGTGGTTCGTGCGCAAGCACCCCTGCTGGCGTCTACGCGTCCAGCCAGGCCCAGGTACACGGATGGATGACGCCGTCACGCACCTCGCCGAAGTACTCCACAGCGCCCTGTCATTGGGCGTCGCCAAGCGGTGGCAGCCCTACCTGTACGAGCCGGAAACCATCGCCTTCGGCGGCCCGTGCGGCATGACGCTCGCCCACACCCTGTTCCACACCGACAGCGTAGGAGTCCTCGACTACCACCAGCACGTGACCGACAGCACCAGCGGACTCCCCGGCCCCAAAGAGACCTCCCTTTTCGTCACCACTCTGCTGCTGCGTGCCGCCGGGCTGGAGTGGGGCGAACAAGGAGACGTATGGGGGCAGGTCGAAACACGACGCCCACTGCCCGCAGACGTGTACCCCGACCAGATCAGCGGCATGGTGGCCCCGATACGGCGACTCTTGACGCTCGACGCCGACCCCACACTCACCGACGGCCCACTCGCACCGCTCGGGAACTGGGTGACCGGCTTGGAGCACTCCGGCCAAGCCCTGGCAGACGCGGCACACGCGGGCAACCTTCAGCTCGGCCTGCGCGGCATCCTGGCCCGGCACATCCTCTTCCACTGGAACCGGATGGGCTTCACCACCCGCCAACAGGCCATCTACTCCAGAGCAGCCCGGGAGACGATTCTCGGTGGCGGTCCTGGCGGGAAGTTCTGAGGGCACCACCTCGGCAACCGGTGGACCATCCGCTTAATCGCCCGCACTTGCCTCTCACCTGCTGATGGGAGACCGGTCACAAGCGAGGCAGACCGCAACCGAGTCCCAGCCCCTCCCAGATACCATCCCGGGTGGGGCGCATAAATTTCGACAAAGGGGACCGGTGGACCTTCCCAACAGGCTCACCAAGGCCAAAGACCTGCTCATAGCGGGCGAACACCAATCAGAAGTCCCCGACGTCATCGGGTACCAGGACGTACAACATCAGTGGGAACGCGGCTACCGCGAGACGCTGGTGCGGGCCATCGAGAGCGACGCATGCGGCCCGGAAAGTACCAGCATCATCGACTTCCCTAAGACCGATTTGACCGTGCGGCCACTGGCCCGTTTCTCCACCCGAGACCGACTTATCTACGACGCGCTGGTCTTCACCATCGCTGATCAGATCGACTGCCAGCTTCACCCCGGCGTCTCCAGCTACCGATGGAACCGCTTCAAGGGCGAGCCCATCGGATGGTGGCCCAGCTGGTCCTCCTACCGGGCGAAGTCGCTTCGGGCTATCCGCTCCGACACTTCCCTCAAGGTCGCCTACCTCGACATCGCGGCCTTCTATGAGCACATCGACGTAGCCATGCTCGGAGACGATCTAGAAGCCCTCGGTGGTGACGGTCCCGCCGCTGGCCACATCATCAACTTCCTCACCCGGTTCCAGACCATCAACCACGCTTGGGGCCTACCCCAAGGACCGGACGCCTCCGGCATACTCGCCAATCTGTACCTGGCCCCTGTCGATTCCTACCTGGCCCAGAACAGCGCCCGCTTCCTGCGCTACTCCGACGACATCAAGGTCTTCCACCCCGACTGGAGCGAGCTGCGTGATCTCTTCCTCGGCGTGAACAGCCAACTGCGCTCCAGAAGGCTCGCTATCTCCTCCAGCAAGACCGTCATCCTCGACCCCCAGGACGCCCGGGAACGCGAAACCGACATCCGGCATGACTCACTCGCCGGCGCCATCAAGAGCGGACGCCCACGGGCTCGCGAAGATCTCGCAGCCTACTTCGAGAAGATCACCAAAGAGGGGAAGTTCAACGGCAACCAGGTTCGTTTCGTCCTCGGCCAGCTCCGCAAGATCAGGGATGATCGCGCCGTCGGCTGGTGCCTCGACAATCTCACCCGCCTCCCACACGCCATCACACATGTGTTCAAGTACCTCAACGCAGCCAAGAGAAAAGCACCCGAGATCGAAAACAGCCTGGTCCGCTTCCTAAACTCCAGCAACAGCGCCACACACCCACTGATTGAGCAGCGCATCCTACGCTACCTCATCGCCATGGAAATCAAGGATGAACGAGCGAAAGAAGCGGCGTGGAACATTCTCGGGGACCGCAACCGGGTCGAATACGCCCGCGAGTTCGCCGCCCGCTACATCGGAGAGCACGCATCCATTGCCGAGGCTCAGATGCTCCGCCACCGCTTCGAGGGGGAAACCAACGCTGCCGTCCGACGCGCCGTGCTCGTCGCCTTATACGAGGCCCGTTACCTCACCACCCGGTACCGCAACGAGATCAGAGCCTCCGTCCCCGGCATGGAATGGCTGTGCAGCTACCTTGCCACCAACCCACACATAAGTCCGCCCCGGATTGGACCCTATGTCTACTTCTGAGACGCTGTTCGAGAGCATCAAGACCGAACTGGCGCGCATCCAGAGCAACTGCCTCTACACCGCTCAGGGATACTTCGAAGCGGCCAAGAGCGCGGAGAAGTGGGGCCGGCTAATGGTGTTTATCCCCGCCTGCGTGACCGCCATATCCAGCCTTCTGGTTGCGGTCAAAGTCGGCCCCGAAGTCTTTTTCAGTGGGCTCGGTGCCGTCTCCGGAGCCGTCGCGGCCACTGCGGCCTTCCTCGGCTCGCCAAAGACGGCTGCTGACCATCTCGCGTCTGCCCGCGCCTACACTGCCCTCAAGCACCGTGCCGACACCGAGATCAGCCTCATGACTGAGGCATCCGACCTGCCAGCCCTCGAGGTCAGAGTCCGAGAGCTGAGCGCCGACTACGTACGCATCACCTCTACCGACACGCCGATGGCGAACAAGTTCTATGAGAAGGCCCAGCAGCGGATACAGCGAGGCGCGGCCGAGTAGCCGTGTTCAAGACCAGCAGACTCTGGAACTGATGCCAGGCAAGTAACTTCACTCCGGCATGCGGTGCCTGCGGGCACTGAAAAGGGTGGTGCCGAGTCTGCATGGACGCGCTGTCATGCCAGCCCTGCGGACTCTCAACCGCGATCTGGCTCATCGACTCGATGTCAGTGCCTCATGCGACGCTCATGGCATGGACGACTGGGACCTGGAGAACGCTGATCCGAGCCAGCAGGTGGGAGCACGGCACCACACGGTGCCCGCCTTTTATCTCCGCAGGTTCGCCAACTCCCAGAAGCAGCTGTGGGTTCGCGATCGCAGGTCCCCCACTCCCGGGTTGCGTAAAGAGACCGATCTGGCCATCCGAGACTTCTACACGTTCCAGAACATCCACGGCGAGTCGGACGGGCGCATGGAACTGGTGCTGCAGAAGGTCGAGGGCAACGCGGCGAGCGCGCTGCGCCGCGTGACGTCGGCCGTGACCTGGGGGCGACCGATAGCTCCCGGAGACAAAACAGACCTGTGTATCTTCACGGCCTTCCAACTCGTCCGTGGGCTCCGCAAGCGTCGCGAGATCGAGCTCATGTCGGACTTCTACGTCCGGATCATGCAGTTGAACGCACCCGTTGGTGCTGGGCGCCGAGAGGTCGCCGCCTACCGGGAAATGCTCCGCGACTTCAGAACCCTTGAGGTCACCAGCCACCCCAACGAGCACGTGAGCCTTATGGGCAAGCTCGCCGAGCCCCTTACCGAGCACTTGCTCAGCAGACCCTTGACCGTAGTCGAGTTGACCGACGGCGCGCTACTCACCTGCGACGAGCCCATCGCTACCTTCGACGACCAAGAGCATGACCCTGATCCCGTGATCCCACAGGCTCGTCGCCGAACCCGTAGCCGTAGGCGCCGAGGACAGCGAGAGATCCGGCAGACCAGGACTCTCATCCAGGTCCAGAGCACCAGGAATCGCGGGCTGGCCAGAGCTGATGACGTGGTCGTACCTGTGGGTCGGCGCACCCTCTTGGTCTTCAGCCACCCTCTCGCTGCCGTGCCCTCGCATTTTCGGATGGCTCCGGAGGAAAGCCAGGAAGCAGCCGTGAAGGTCAACAAGCGACTGCTGGAACAGGCGTACTTCATGGCGTTCGCACACCCGGATGACCGACACCTTCTCTCGGCCCCCCTCCCTGACGTTGGCCCGCTCTACCGCCTCGGAGGTGTCCACCCTGAGCAGGCCCGGGTGGCGGAAGCCCCTCTGACCCATCTCCGCCCCGAACTATTCGGCCGACGCTGAGTCCACCTCCGTGTGCTCCCGCAATGCCGCCCTTCCAGCCAGCACTCGCTTCCAAGGGTCGGCAGTCCTCCAGCCACGGAAAGGGGTTCCCAGCGGCCCCGTCCGCACGGCGTGCCCTTGGCGTGCCCGTAAGGCCGGTAAACCACGATCAGCCGCGGTGTGATCCTGCACCTTCGAGCGTTACTGACGTTGTCGCCGCCATCGAGGCGACGGCAACATAGCTGCGCGGCCCAGCAGGCTGCCGCCCGCCGGCAAAACTCAGGAAGGCTGCAGCGCCCCGAGGCCCTGCCGTAACGTGGCCTCACGATCACCGCGGGATGGGGGCCATGGAACCGAGAAGCGCTGCCGCCACCGGGAAGGACTTCCCGTACACGCTGGATACCACGTGCTACATCGAAGTCCACGAGGACGGCCGAGTCACCCAGGGCGCGGGGCCCGATGCCCACCAACGGGCGGTCGCCGGAGCATCCCGCCTCTTCGCCGTCTGGCCCGGACAGTGGCGAAGCGACCTCTTCGCCATCGACGACCTGGACGAGTTCGCGCGGGCACACGGCATCGTCCACGACGAGGAGCGAACCGGCCTTGCCGACCATGTCCACGACGTCCACTGGAGCCTGGCGGACCGTGAGCAGAACCCCCGCAGCCAGTACGTGAGCATTGACCTACGCCTCGCCTGCGGATGTTCCATCAAGGACCGTCGCACCTTCGCCGCGCAGATGCGAGAGCAGCGCGGTTGGGACCTGGCGATCACCGGCGGCTGGGGTTACCACACGGACGCGAACGGCACCACGTACACGTTCCGTGCCCGCCGTAAAAGCCTCAGTTCCTGAGCCGCCACGGCAGCGAATGTGCTTCTGTGAATTCGAGCGTGATCACGAGGGCACTACAACAGCTCGGCCTATTGGGAGAAATCTGGGAGAAGATCTTCTCCCAGAGCCCCCACGGGACTCTCTCAAACCGACCGAGACCGACACGCTGACCTGCGCAAACGGCATCCCATACAGGTAGGCAGCCTGCGTGTCCTTCGTTCGGGACGAAGAGGTCGTGGGTTCAAATCCCGCCACCCCGACAGTGAAGTACCAGGTCAGGGGCTTGATCCAGTGAGTGGATCAGGCCTCTGAGTGGTTTCTGGGATCGTTTTGGGAGCCGTTTGGGAGCCGAGTTCGCCATCCGGCTCCCAGGAGGCTCCGGGCAGGCGGGGGAGCCCTGGGCTTCCACCGAATCGTTCGGTCCCAGCAGAGCGGCTGCGCGGGCTACTGTGCTCGGCCATGGCAAATGTCTCCTGGGCCGATGGCCTCAGCGCGGTTTCCGCACTCGCCGGCGTTGGCACGGCCGTGATTGCACTGAAGATCGGCCGCACCGCAAACGAGGCCGCCCGCCAGTCCAACCGGGCCGCAGACCAGGCGAACGCCGCCGCCGAGGCGGTGGCGCAGATCGAGCGGGACCGGTGGCACCACGAGATGACGCCGCGCTTCGATGTCACGATCACCCGGTTGGGACCGGCGACGGACCAGGCCAGCCTGATGCTGACGTTCGAGGGGCCACCAGCGCTGGAGCGACTGGACGCCGTCGAGGTGAAGATCCGCGACGATGGTTACACCCACGGCGTGGGCCTCGCCGGTGAAGATATACAGGAGATCGCCGACACCGTGTAGGGCCCGTACCGCTTTCGACCCGGCATCGACGGTGCCTCTCGCAACGGCCGTGAGGTGCCTGCCGCCCCCATGGAGCTGGGCGAGTGGCGCAAGCTCGCCCTGGAGCGAAGCTTCGCCCCTAGGTGGGCCGATCGCGCGTCGTGGCGCGAGCGCTACGACCGTGACCCGGTGAGGCTCTGGGTGCAATGCCATCGTGAGGGACACCACCCTTGGCTGCTCACTTACAACATCTCGGTGTCTTCCCCCCAGTGAGCCCGTTTCATCCTGAAGTTGCTGGTCGCGGGGCTGGTGTGAGTGCGGTGTCCGGTTCTCGTGCAGGTCGTGGGCGGTTGCCGAGCATCGTGATCGTCTGACAACGAGGCCAGATGGCTTCCGTGGTCCGGCTGGCGACGTGCGCGACGGATCGAGATCTCGCTGGTCAGGTCTTCCGTGGAGGGTCAGTCTTTACGGATGCTGAGCAAGTCGCCGGGCTGGCAGTTCAGTTCGCGGCAGATCGCGGTGAGGGTGGAGAAGCGGATCGCCTTCGCCCGGTCGTTCTTGAGAATGGAGAGGTTGGCCACTGTCACCCCGACCCTGGTCGCCAGTTCGGACAGGGTCATGCCGTGCTCGGCCAGCAGTCGGTCCAGGTGGACCTGGACCCGGTGCTCCTCTTCTGGTGGCATCAGACCAACCCCTCGGTATCGGCGCGCAGCTTCGTTCCGCGCCGGAAGACTTCTCCCAGCGCCAGGATGAGGAAGGCCAGCAGCACGTACTCGCCGGTGAAGGTGACCGAGAACGGGACCTGTTCGGCCATGGGGGTACCGCTGACCAGTATTTCTGTGGTGAGCGCCGGCAGTACCGGGGCGAGGAGGGCCTGCACCAGTACCGCGAGTCCTATGGCGCTCAGGCGTCGGGCGTTCACCGGCACGAAGACGTCGCCGCCGCGCAGGGTCCGGGCCATCTTGAAAAGGAGGGCCAGGATGAGGAGCAGGAGCAGGCTGCCGACGATCTCCGGCAGGGCGAGCAGCAGACACTGACCCAGGTCGGGGTCGGCGAAGACGAGATCCGCCCGGTGGGTGCCGGTGAGGGTCATACCGTGGCCCGTTACCGCGTCTGTCACGGTTCCCGGTACCCGGGGCGGCGTCTCGGGCTCAACCTCTCGGGTGTCCATCGGATCTATCAGACCGGCCACCCCGAGGGCCGGAAGCAGCACTCCGAAGACGCCGACCAGCAGAGCAGCCAGGCCCAGAGCTGCCTCCAGCAACCGGCTGTCGGTCTGGCTCCACCAGGACTTGGCACCCATGATTCCCCCTTGTCGACCGACAACATGCGTATCGTTTATCAATACCATCGATAAACGATACGCAGTGTCAAGGGAATGTACCTGCACGGCGAGCCTGGACGTGGCGATCTCAAGGTCTGTGAGGACGAGCAGGGCCCGCAGGAGCCTGGTCGCGTGCCGGGCGTGGAGAGTGACGCACTCGTGCTGCTCTCGGACGTGATCGTTAGCAGGTGATCGTCTGCCACGGGCCGGTTCGTGGGTTCTGGGGTGGCCCACCCGAGGCGTCTCGCAGGTTCCGCAACGGGAGGGAGGCGCATAGTGGACGTGTTGACGTGGACGATCGAGCGGCGGATGTGACTGACCGAGCGGGCCGAGCTGCTGCGCAAGGAGCTGGCGGAGATCGACGCCGAGCTGGGCCGGCTGGAGGCGGCCGAGGTGGTGTTCGGACAGTGGGCCGAGGCGGCGGACGGTGGACGGCGGCCGTCGGGCATCGTGGAGCCGGAGCCGGAGCCGGCGGTGGTAACGCACGGGGCGGGTGGGATGCGGCTGATCCCGGACCGCGAGGAAGGCATGGGGGCGGAGGTGCTCACGCCGGAGTACCGACAGATCATGGAGATCGTCGCGAAGGCGTGGTGGCCGGTGATGGCCAAGGACATCGCGCTCGCGCTGGGTCGGGAGAACACCCCGGCCAAGGTCGAGCCGGTCCGCGGCCAGTTGCGCAAGCTGTCCGACCGGGGCTGGCTGACCCGGACGGGCTCGGGACGGTACCTGCCGCGTTGATCGCCGGCTGGGGCAGAGCGGCCGATTCCGGCCGTAACACGAGGACCCCCAGCGGGAGTTGGCGTTTGTGTGAAGAAACAGCCGCCCGCCGAGGGCTCTCGCGGTGTTGTCTACCAGGTCCGGCTTCCTGTGTCGAAGCGGACTGTCGATCTCGTCGGCGGACTGATACGCCAGCGCCGCAAGCAACTGGGCACGCGCTGGCGCAAGGCCGCTCCGGGCACGCAGGCGATCGTCGTGCTGGCCGTCCTGCGCCACGACCAGTGCCTGGCCGACATGGCCGGCGGCAACTCCGTCTCGGCCGCAACCGTCCGCCGCTGGGTCCTGGAAGTCCTCGACCTGCTCGCTGCCCGGGCCCCGCGAATGGACCGCGCCCTGAAGAAGATCGCCCGTCGGGGCGGTGCGGTGGTCCTGCCAGACGGCACCCTTGTGCGCTCCCGTCGCCGCACCGGGGCGGACAACCGCAAGAACTACAGCGGGAAACACAAGGCCCATGGCCTGCTCTTCCTCGCGCTGACCGATGAGAAGGGAAACCTGATCTGGATCTCCTCCGCCCGCCCTGGCCGGGCCAGCGAGATCACCGCCGCCCGCCACGACCACATCACCAGGCATCTACGCGAGGCCGGCCTCGATGACGACCCCGACGATGCTCCGGTCATCATCACCGGCCGCAAGGCGACCCGCTCCCACCCCCTCACCGACGCCGAGAAGGAGGCGAACCGGCTGGTCAGCCGCGAACGTGCCGCCGTCGAGCACGGCTTCGCGAACCTGAAGACCTGGCGCATTCTGACCAAGGTCCGCATGAACGCCCATCACGCCACCACGCTGCTACGGGCCCTGCTCGTTCTGGCGAACTGCGAAGTCCAGCGGTGACAGACGATCACCCGACGGCGATCACTCCACCTGTCAGCACGAGCACCGCATCACGGGCTCACACCAGTACCGCAACCTGCGAGTTCAAGATGAAACGATCTCAATGCGACGCTCAACTCAGGACAGGCCGGCGACTCCATCAGCTCCGGAGCCGTTCACTGCCAAGTGCTCAGATGTGACCTGCAGACTCTGCCTGAATGCGGGCTTGCCAGGCCGTCCTCAAGGGAGCATAGATTGGCTCCAGTTGATCGTCAGGGGGAGCGGTGGCAGGGCGGGATCTTCGAACGCTGTTCAGCTCGAACGACCGGAGCATCGCCGCCAGTGAGGCGTTCACGAACCGGCAGGCACAGTGGCAAGCGGTGACCGCCGGCCTCGCTGAGCACATACGGCACGTGACCCGTGCGGACTTCGACGTGGAGGATCTGGAGGCTCCCCGCCGCAACATCCTGGTGTTCCACGGTGTGGGCGGGATCGGCAAGTCCACACTCTCCCGCAAGATCGAGGCGTCGCTCGCCGGCAGCGAGCACCGTCCTGTGCAATGGGAATCGCCGTCCCACCCCGAGGGGCGGACGCTGCCGGTCCGTATCGACCTCGCGCGCGCCGCGGGCATGGACTTCGAGCGCGTCGTCCTCGCCATCCGTCTTGCCGTCGCCGCGCTCGGCCGGCCGATGCCCGCCTTCGACCTCGCCCTGCGCCGCTACTGGGAGCACAACCACCCGGGCGAACCGATCGAGGACTACCTGCGCCGGGGCGGGCTGCTGAGCCGCTTCAGCGCCGCTGCCGCCCTGCCGCAGCAGATGCAGTCGGCCCTCAGCGACGTGGCCCAGGCGCTGTTCCTGCCCGGCACCGTCGGGGGCGCGCTCGGCCACGGGGCCGGAGCGCTCATCAAGGCGTTACGTGAGCGGCGCCAGTCCGTCCGCGCCCTCGCCGGCTGCTCCCGCCTGGCCGACCTCCTGGAAGCCGAGCCCGACCTGGACGCCCTCAGCTTCTACCCGCACCTGCTCGCCTGGGACCTGGCCCAACTCCCGGCCGACAAGAGCGCGCTACCCGTGATCCTGCTGGACACCTTCGAGGACACCGGCGACCGCACCCACCGCGACTTCGAGCGCCTGCTCCAGCGGATCGTGTGGCTGATGCCCAACGTGTTCTTCGTCGTCACCGGACGCAACCGCCTCCAGTGGGCGGAAACGAGCCTGGAAGGGCAGCTCGACTGGACCGGGCCGAACGCTTGGCCCAGCCTCGTCTCCGACGCAGTGAATAGCGGGTCAGGCGTATCCGGCCGCCAGATCCTGATCGGCGACTTCTCCTCCGAAGACTGCGAGGACTATCTGGCCCGCAGGCTCAGCCGCGACGGGCAGCCGCTGATCGACGAACCGGTCCGCCGGATCATCGCCGAGCGCTCCCACGGACTGCCTCTGTACCTGGACCTGTCGGTCATGCGCTACCTGGAACTTCGGCGCAGTGGCAGGCAGCCACAGGTCACCGACTTCGACCACGACTTCCCCGCCCTGATCGCCCGTACCCTCAGCGACCTGACCGCCGAGGAACGCCACGTGCTCCGCGCGGTCAGCCTGCTCAACGCGTTCTCCGTGCCCCTGGCCACCCAGGCCGCCGGCATGGACCACGACGCGCCCGCCCTACGGCTGACCGAGCGCCCCTTCATCCGGGAGTCCTCCTCCGGTGTGTGGCCCTTCCATGTCCACGACCTGATCCGCGCCGCTATTCGCAACGCGGACGACGGCAGTGACGACCGCTGGTCGGAGCAGGACTGGCAGCGTGCGGCCAAGCGTGCCTTCCGCGCCCTGGAATCACAGTGGCGCCAGGACCGACGACGCGACCGCACCGTCCTGGTCGGCTGCCTCCAACAAGGGCTGCTCCTCGCACGGGACTTCCGTCTCGATCTCGGCTGGCTCGCCGATGCCGCATTCCAGTACGTAGGGGACTCCATCTGGGAACCGCTGGCACTTCCCGCAGCCGATGCCAGGTCGTCGGACGGCCTGCAGACTGCGGCGGACGCCCTGGTGGAAACACTCAGCGCCATCGCCAGGCGCCAGCACGAACACCGTGAACGCACAGCCGGTCGGCTCTCTGCCGTCCTTGCATCGCAGCTGCTCCCGGATGACCTGGTCGAACTGGCCACGTACTACCTGGCGAAGGCCCAGCGGGACCTCGGCCTGACCGACGATTCGCGGCGCGGCATGCAGCGTGTCGCCTCCACCGACGGTCGGCTCGCTTCCGCCGCTCGACGCGGCCTGGCACACCTGAGCCGACTGTCCGGAGAGTTCCCTGCGGCGGTGGAAGCCGCTGGGAGGCTGGGCTGGGAAGGGCGGCACCATCGGGTCCTGGGAGACGTGTGGTGGGTGCAGGGAGACATGGAGCGGGCGACCGCCGCCTACCTGGCAGCCAGGAGCGAGGCCGAAGAACACGGTGCGGCCGGCGAGACCGCCATGGTCCAGGCGCATCTCGCCTTCGCCGTCTCCTTCGCCGACCCGCTCCGCGCCGACGATGAACTCGACCTGGCGGACCGGCTGCTGTCGCACCTCAGCCTGCGCTCAAGCGAGATGACCGCTCGCATTGCCGCACTCGTACGCGACGCCGGGTTCGACGCAGACGTGCCCGACCGGGCGGACGTCCTGCTCGCCGAAATCGGCGTCTCCGGCATTTCCTACGCCGCGGCGAAACTGCAACTGGCCCTGTGCTTCCACCACGCCGTTCTCGACGCCCAGGACGACTTCGTCGACGCGATCACCCGCCTGCGCGAACTCACGCAGAGCGGCGACTACGCCTACTACGTCGAGATCGCGCACTTCATGGCCGGCCTTCCGTTCCCCGAGCACACCGCGCGAGCTCGGTGGATCGACGGAGAACGACAGACGCGCGAACGATGGCGGCACCTGGTTGAGACCCGTCGCAGTCGCCTCGGCACGACTCGTTAGGCCGCAACGGGCAACGTCGGCACGAAGCCAGTGACCCCACGGTGTCCGGGCGCCATCTGGGAGTCGACCCGCTCCCCAAGCCCCCTCGAAACCACCGCACCCCAACGCCACTACGATCGCCAGTCATGGACTGGCTGGAGCGCGCCGCGAAGCTGAAGCAGTGGAGCAGAAGCGGGACCCGCGCTCCGCACAAGCCACTGCTGTTCCTGTACGCGCTCGGGCGTTTCCAGCAGGACGCCGACGGTGAACTGCGGTACAGCGCAGTGGAGGACGACCTCAGACGGCTGCTGGCCGAGTACGGTCCGCCCAACAGAACGACGCCCGCCTACCCGTTCCACCATCTGGTGAGCGACGGCGTGTGGGAGGTGCACACCGATCGCGGACCGGGCAGCCCCGGCAGTGGCGTGCGGGAGTTGCGGGCCGTCGGAGCCGCAGGGCGGCTGACGCCGGAACTCCGGACGGCGCTGCGGCGCGAGCCGTCGTTGTTCGGCCGGATGGCACGGGCCCTGCTCGACCTGAACTTCCCGCCCTCGCTCCACGGCGATCTCTGCGAAGCCGTCGGCCTGGAGCTGGAGCCGGCGGAGACCGAACAGCTCTCGGCCGTGCGCAGGCGGCGGGATCCCCGGATGCGGGAGCTGGTCCTGACGGCATACGAGTACCAGTGCGCCTTCTGCGGCTACGACGGCAGGATCGGCGCGGTGCCGGTCGGGCTGGAGGCCGCGCATGTGCGCTGGTGGGCGTTCGACGGCCCTGACGACGTCGACAACGGCCTGTGCCTGTGCTCGCTGCACCACAAGCTCTTCGACAAGGGCGTCCTCGGCATCGGTGACAGTCACCGCATCCTGGTCTCGCAGCGCTTCGTCGGCCACAGTCCCGCCGCCCGCGAGCACGTCATAGCACTCGCCGGCCGCCCGCTTATCGGTCCCCAACCGGGTGCCCAGCCCGTCGCGGCGATCCACCGCTCCTGGCACACCAGCCAGGTCTTCCACGGCGGCCCACGCCCCGCCACGGCCGCCTGATCGCCGAGCGTCGATCACGTGACCCACTGGTAAGGAGTGCAATACCGGGAGTATGGTCTCTTATATGGCGACGAAGAAGGTAACCGTGACGATTCCCGAGGATCTCCTGGACGAGATCCGCGCGGACGCGGCAGAGCGGGGCCTGTCGGCGTATGTCGCCGAGGCGCTGCGCTTCAAGCGTGACCGGGACCGGCTCCTGGAACTGGTCGACTGGCTGCAGGAAGAGCACGGCCCCATCACCGAGGACGAGCACGCGGCAGCGCTCGTCGAGCTGGATGAACTCGACGCCGAACACGAGCGGCGTCGAACCGCCGGAAAGCACGACGCCGGAGAGGCTGCGTGAAGAAGCGAGCCGGTGAGCACGGACAGCGGCCCCTCCGCGTCTTCGTACTGGACTGTGAAGCCCTGTCCCTTGCGGTACGCGGCGATCGGAAGATGATCGCCTGGCTCGACCTCGCGGCACGCGGGGAGGCCGAAGTGGTGACGTCTCCGATGACACTGGTCGAGGCGTACGACGGCAGAACGACCGAGCAGCGCTGGGACTGGGCACTGTCCCGGCTCCAGGTCGTCGACATCGGGAAGGACGAGGCCCGCCAAGCGCGTCGACTTCTGGCCGACGCCAAGTTGCACGGCCACAAGTACGCGATCGATGCCGTGCTCGCCGTCATCGCGCGACAGCAGAGGGGACAGGTCACCGTCTTCACCTCGGACGTCGACGACCTGGAGAAGCTGGTCCCGGACACGATCGTCGTCAAGAAGGTGTGACCCGGCCCGCGCCTCTCCAGCGCCCGCACCCACGCCGGTGAGCGCCCGCGATGCCATCGCGTACTCTGTCCGGACCACATCGGCAGTCTCCGACGCCAGGCGGCGGACGGCGAATAGAGTGGCCGACTCGGCTTCCTGGCACTGGTGGGCCGGTGGATCGTCTTCGGGTCGCAGGGCTGACTCTCCAGCACCATCCAGGCAGCAGCACCCTTGGGAGCCATCTGGGAGCCGCCCTGCTCCCGATACCCCCCTCCACACCACCCGAGACCAACCGGGACCACCCACCTGATCTGCGCAAACACAATCCAGGCAGGAAAGCTCATTAACCGATCCTCATTCGGGACGAAGAGGTCGTGGGTTCAAATCCCGCCACCCCGACAGTGAAGTACCAGGTCAGGGGCCTGATCCGCAGTGCGGGTCGGGCCCCTGAGTGGTTCGGGGGGCCATTTTGGGAGCCATTTGGGGGCCGACTTCGAGATGCGGCTCCCGGATTCCTCGCACCTCGCCCGCCGGCCGCCCCCGCCTGACGGACCGTGAGCTCCTCACCGGAAGCGCGCGACACTGAACCTGTGAACATCGAGCTTCTCGTCGTGCCCGACTGCCCGCACGCCGGTCCCGCAGCCGAGTTGCTTCGCCGAGTGCTCGTCCGCATCGGCCTCGACGACGCCGCATTCATCACGCGCGTGATCTCGGATACGCGCGCGGCAGAGGCGGAGGGTTTCACCGGTTCGCCGACCTTCATGGCCGACGGGCGGGACCTGTTTGCCGAGCCCGGCCGCGCGCCGGGAATCGCGTGCCGGGTGTATCGAACGCCGGGCGGCCTGGCCGGACTGCCAGCTCTCGACCAGCTGCGGCGGGCCTTGCTCGGCGCCTCCGCAAGCAACGACTGAGCCGAATGCCCGCCTGCCCTCGCGGAGCCAGGCGGTTTCCGTAGCATGGGGGTTGTGACAGCCCGTGCACAACTCCACTCCGCGCGATCGCCCCGTGGGCGGTGGCGGGCGCTGCTGGTGCTCGGGCTGCTGGCCGGCCTTCTCGGTATGCACGCCCTCAGTCCGGGCTGGGCCGTGGCCGCTGACGCCCATCATTCCTCCTTCGCCTCTGCTCATGCCGGGATGGCGATGGCGAGCGACGTGTACGTCTGCCACGGTGACAGCGGTGGCGGCCATGCCGAGCATGCCGATGCGACGTGCGCGTCCGGCGCCGTCGGCACGGGACCGGTCCTTCCTGCCCCGTTGCCCGACCCTGTCGCCACCCTCGCGCCCACCGACAGCGGCCACGGGTTCCTCGCCACCACGCCCGACGGCGGCCGGGCGCCGCCCACACTGGCCGAACTTCAACTCCTGCGGATCTAGGACAAGGCCAAGCCGTATCCCACCTCGCCGGTTGTGCCTCGGCGAGCGGCCGTACGGCACCCAGCCATGTCCCGCGCCGCTCGGCGCAGCATCCCTCGCAGACCGCAGGAGTACCACATGACCAGCACCCTTTCCCTCATCCGTCGTGCCGCTCTCGGCACCACGGCCGTGGCCGCCGCCCTCGTCCTCGCCGCCTGCGGCAGCGACAACGGCTCCGACACCGGATCCGGTACGCAGACGTCGGCCTCCGCCAGCGCCGAGGACACCGCCGGCGCCCACAACGACCAGGACGTCTCCTTCGCGCAGGACATGATCCCCCACCACCAGCAGGCCATCCAGATGTCGAGGATGGCCGCCAGTCAGGCGTCCTCCGCCGAGGTCAAGGACCTGGCCGCGCGCATCGAGAAGGCCCAGGACCCGGAGATCGAGACGATGTCCGGCTGGTTGGAGTCCTGGGGCGAGGACGTGCCCTCCTCCATGCCGGGCATGGACCACGGCGGTGACTCCGGCAGCTCCGACATGCCCGGGATGATGGACACCGAGGACATGGACGAGCTGATGGAGGCGTCCGGCAAGGGCTTCGACACGATGTTCCTGACCATGATGGTCGAGCATCATGAGGGCGCCGTGGAGATGGCCACCACCGAGAAGGACAAGGGCCAGTACGGGCCGGCCAAGGAGCTGGCCGACGACATCATCACCGCGCAGAACGCCGAGATCGAGGAGATGAACAAGCTCCTCGGCAAGAGCTGACGACCCCCGCATCGGGGCTCGGGCCTGCTTCCCGCGCAGCCCGGCCCCCGTGCAGGAACGTCCTGCGCCGACCCTTAGCCCTGCTCGCCACTCCTCCTCGCGCCTCACCGAGAGATCCTCAGCATGAAGATTCGTTCCCGCGCGGCCACCGCCATGACCGCGACCGTCCTCGCGGCCGTACTGGCCGCATGCTCCTCCAGCACCGGCACCTCGTCCGACGCCACGTCGGCCGAAGTCCCCGGCAGCCTCGCCGTCAGTCACGTCCACGGTCTGGGCATCGACCCGGCCGACGGGCGCCTGTACGTCGCCACCCACGAAGGCGTGATCACCGTGGCCGACGACGGCACCGCCCGGCGGGTCGGCGACACGGCCGACTACATGGGCTTCACCGTCATCGGGGCGAGGACCTTCCTCGGCAGCGGCCACCCGGCCGAGGGCAGCGGCGACCACGGCAACCGCGGCCTGATCCAGTCCACAGACTCCGGCAGGACCTGGAAGACCCTGTCCCTGGGCGGCACCACCGACTTTCACTCCCTGGAGTACGCGCACAACACCGTCTACGGCTACGACAGCACCCGCGGCCTGCTGCGCGTCAGCGCCGACCGGACATCCTGGGACGACCGCGCCGAGCTCGCCGCCCTGGACATCGCCGTCAGCCCGCAGGACCGGGACGTCGTGCTGGCCACCACGGAGGACGGCGTCGCCATGAGCACCGACGGCGGCCGGAAGTTCCGCGCGGGGACCGGACAGGTCCTCGCCTTCCTGTCCTGGCCCGCGGCCGACGCCCTGTACGGTGTCGACCTCGCCGGTGGCCTGCACCGCAGCACTGATGGCGGCACCAGCTGGAAGGAGACCGGGACCGTTCCGGGCGGGCAGCCCCAGGCCCTGACCGCCGTCGACGCCAAGCGCGTCCTCGTCGCCACACAGGACGGCGTGTACGAATCCCGCGACGGCGGCAGGACCTTCACCCGACGGCTGCCCATGTCCTCCGCCGGGGGGCACTGAGCGCGCGGTCCGTCAGTGGCTGTGGCCCGAGTCGCCGTGGTCGTCGGCCGCCGGAGATGAGGCCGTCGCCGGCTCCTCGCTCGGGGTCGTCCCGTGGGCCGGGCTCTCTGAGGAGCCAGGTTCGTGCCGGTGGCCGTCCGTCCCGGTCGTCTTCGGCTCGGCTTCGGCGGCGGGCTCCTCCCCGTGGCTGTGGCCGTGGCCGTCCCCGCCCGGTTGCGCGGCCATCTCCTGGGCGATGCCCTTCAACCCGACGAAGGCGACGGCCGCCGTGACCGCCACCAGGATCCCTGCCGGGCCGAGGATGCTGCGCCACCGGTCGGGACGGTGGCGCAGCACGTACGAGACGAAGGAGAGCGCGAGACCGAACGGGATCAGCATCGCCGCGCGTTCGGGGAAATCCTCGAAGTGCTGCAGACCGCCGCTGAGCATGCCGATGCCGAAGGACAGCGCGAGGGAGGCCGCGACCACACCGCAGACCTTCGCCGCGCCGGGACGGCTGCGGGTGAGGACGAACTCGTTGAGGATCGTGGCGCAGAGGAAGACGGCGGCGCCTATGACGGCGATGAGGCTGTAGCGGGTGGGATCGAGGGGGTGGTGCACGATGGCGCCGCTGATCAGCCCGGCTCCGACAAAGGTCGCCGCATAGCCCAGGTAGTCACCGAGCAGCGGGGTGCGCTTGGGCGCCCGGCGACGCCCTCGCCGCCCGCCGGTCCGGCTCTCGTACGGCGCCGGTTCCGCGCGGCGCGGCGCGGGCACGGTGCCGCCTCGATCGAACAGGTGCGGGCTGTCCTGATCTGCCGGGCGGGAAGGGTGCGGTGGGTGGACAGGGTGAGTCGGGTGGGAAGCGTACGACGGTGCCGGCATGAAGGGGGCTTCGGCGACGTGGTGCTGGGACACGGGAGCAGTGACACCTTTCGGCACGGGTCTGCCGTGTGGCCTGATGCGCTGTACGGACGTACGGCGCGTCAGGGCGCTGGACGGCGGCCCGGAGAACAGGGACGGAGAGAGCGGTCGGGCAGCCCCTCACCGGAGCGGCGGACCGGAACTGTGAGCCGCGCAGAGGCATGGCGGTGCCGTCGACGCGGGTCTCCTCTCTAGATCCGCAGGACTCCCAGCGCGTGGGGTGAGGTGTGTACGCGGCAGCTGAGAAGCCCGTCGGCGAGCGGCGCCCCGTGCGGCTCGGTCGTGGCCCCGGATGCGTGCTGCGCCGGGGGGACTGACCACGGCCCGTTGGGCGCCGAGGCCCAGCAGTCGGCCTCGGGCAGGGAGTCCAGGTCCGCGGTCGCAAGGGCGGCGGTGGGGCTCAGGACTTCGCCGGATGTGCCCGTCTCGCGTCCGTGATGCCCGTTGGACGGTTCCTGGTCCGCCGCGGCCAGGCCGAAGTGGTGGGCGGACGTGTGTCCGGTGACGCCTCCATGGGCGTCGGCATGGGCGAGCGTATGGACGACGCCGAGGCCGATGAGGAGCAGGCCGAGCAGCAGCAGGCGTGCCAGGTGCCCCCTGGTCGCTCCGGCTGTCCTCGTCACGTCGCCGCTCCTCGTCCGCGCCCCTGGGCGGAGTGCTCATCCTCGTGCTGGCCGCATCAGCGTACCCATGGCCCGTCGGGGTGGGTCCCCGGATCCGGACGAGTGCACCTCAGCCCTCGTGCCAAGCGGCCCCCACACAGTCACCGGTTGGGACCCCGCTTGGTGTCAGGTCACGGTGAGGGTGCCTTTCATGTACGGGTGGAGGGTGCAGAGAAAGGAGTAGCGGCCCGGCGTGGACGGAGCGGTGAACGTAACGGTCGCTCCGCCCGCGATGTTGCCGGTGTCGAAGACCTTGTCCTCGGTGGCGGTCACGGTGTGCGCGGCCGAGTCCTTGTTGACGACGGTGACCTTCGTTCCGGGTCGTACCTGCAGTTTCGCCGGGCTGAAGGTGAAGTTCTCGATCACAATCCTTGTACCGCCCGGGCCGACACTGGTCGCGGTGGGTGAGGCGCTGGTGGTGGCGGGGCTGGTGCTGTCGCCGCTCGAGCAGCCGACCAGGGTGAGCAGGGCGCAGGCGCTTCCCATGGCGAGTGCGGTGCGGCCCCGGTGTGGAAAGGTGAGTGACATACGGGGGCGTCCTTTCGGACGAGGCTGCTGTGGGCAGGGCACGGCCGGAAGCCGACCGGCCTACTCAGGTTCACGGGAGCCGGGAGCGCCCGCCAGGGCGATACCGCCAAACGCCTCGCGGTTCATCTGGACGGACACGAGGCCGCTCAGTGCGAGGTGTCATCGGTGGGGTGCGGTGACGGTGCGGCGGAACATGACGGCCGCTGCGGTGGTGAGGGCGGCCAGCCAGGCGATGGCGATCAGCAGGAAGCCGGTTTCGTCGAAGGCGGGGGTGAGAGCGGCGTCGATCAGGACCCGGCCGGCGCCGTGACCGGGCAGGGCGTGGGCCCAGTCGGGCGGGGCGGGGCGGAGCATCGGGCTCTGTTCGATGCCGAGGTCGATGAAGGGCAGCAGGAAGGCGATGAGCACGCCGCCGACCCGGCCGAAGAGCGGGCCGAGCAGGACGCCGATGAGGGCGTAGGTGAGCGCGATCAGGATGCTGGCGGCGATGTACAGGTCCCATTGGCGTGCGTCGAAGACGGTGGCGGTGACGGCGAGGGACGCGGCAGTTGCCAGCAGTGCGCCAAGGGCTAGGACGGCCAGGCGGGAGGCGAGCAGTGCCAGGGGGCGAAAGCCCGCGATGGCCAGGCGCCGGTCGCCGGAGCGGGCGTCCAGGACGGTGAACAGCCCGGCCAGTGTCGCCAGGGAGGCGATGGCGATCGGGGCCATGGTGCCGCCGTGGATGTCGGGCAGCCACGCCTGCTGCGGCAGCGTACGGCCGCTTTCGCGCACGGTGAGGGTGGTGGACTCGTTGGGGGTGGTGGCCACCGCGAGGAGGACGAAGACGACGGGTACCGCGATGAGCAGCGCCCACAGCACCCGGTTGCGGGCCGCTTCCCGCAGTCCCATGCGCACGCCGGCGAACAGTTGGCCGACCGCTGACCCGGGCCGGGTGCGGTGGCGGGGCCGGGCGGCGGTGCGGCTGGCGGCGGTGATCACCGTCCAGCTGATCGCCATGGCCGCTGCCGCCCAGGTCAGGGCCCAGCCGAGATCGCCGATGCGTCCGCTGTGCCGGGAGGGGAGGTCCACCATCCAGAGGGTCACGAAATGCGTTGGCAGCACCCGGGTCACCGGCCTGTCGGCCGCGCCGAGCACGGGCCCGAAGAACACGTCCAGGATCCACACGAACAGCACCAGCACGGTGCCGTTGACCGGGCTGGTGGCCAGGGTGCCGATCAGCGCCCCGATCGCCAGGTAGACCACCGCGTACATCAGCGTTCCGGCCAGCACCCGCCCCGGATCGTCACCGATACCGGTTCACGCCGTCAGGGCCAGCAGGGCCGCGGCTGTGGCAATCAGCGCCAGGGCCAGGCCGGTGGCCATGCGGGCCGCCACCAGCCGTGAGGGGGCGAGCCCGGCCAGGACCAGGCGACGGTCGGCGGCGCGGGCGGCGCGCATCTGGAAGTACATGGCGATCGCGGCGATGAACCCCGCGGCCCATCCGGCCGTGGCGGTCTGCACCGCCGGCCCGCCGGAGCCGCCGAGCAGTTCGGCCGCGTCCGCCAGTGGGCGGGCGGCCACTACGACGAACGCCACCGGCACCAGGATGAGCACCAGCAGGTTCACCGGGGTGCGTGCGGCCTCGGCCAGGAAGCGCCGTTCGAACAGCGCGGTCGTCATCGGAGCACCGCCCGTCCGTCCCGCAGCTCGATTATGCGGTCGAAGCGTTCTTCGTCGGTCACGAAGTGACCGATGATCAGCACCGATCGTCCTGCCCGGCGGCGTTCGCCGACCAGCTCCCAGAACTTCAGGTAGGTGTCGAAGTCGAAGCCTGCGTAGGGCTCGTCCAGCAGCAGCACCTCGGGGTCGGCCAGCAGCGCCAGTCCCAGGTTCAGTTCGGAGAGGGTGCCACCGGAGAGACGGTCGGTACGCGTGGCCGCATGTCTCTCGAACCCCAGCTCCTCGTACAGTTCCCGGCGGGCGCGGCGCTCAGCCTGGTCAGTCAGGCCGTAGGCGTGGCCGAAGAGTCCGAAGTGTTCGTCGCAGGTGAGGCGTTCGTAGACGACTGGCTCCTGCGGGCAGTAGCCCAGCCGCCCGCTGCGGGTCACCGTGCCGGCGTCGGCGGGCAGGGCCCCGACGAGGATCTTCATCAGGGTGCTCTTGCCGGACCCGTTCTCCCCGACCAGGCCGACCACCTCGCCAGGGGCGAGCGCCAGGTCGACGCCTTGCAGCACCCGCACCCGCCGCTGGGCGGGCCACACACCGCGCCGGTAGGTCTTCTCTATCCCGGCCGCTGCCAGCACCGCCCGGTCGCCGGTCGGCCCGTCGTCATGACGGGCGCCGATTCCTGTCACGTGCCACCTCCCCGGTCCCGGATGCCATCGCCGGCCCTTCACAGGCCGGGGGCACCCCACAGCGGGAACCAGCGGCTCAGGTCCTGCTCGATACGCAGGTCGTCCTTGACCACTGCCTCGACCTGGAGTTCCAGCGGGTTGTCGCGTTTCTGGCGGGGCAGCGGAGCGAAGGGGTAGAAGGTGCCGCGCTTGTAGAGGTAGACCAGTGCCAGGGGGCGCAGCTCGGCGTCGTGGAAGGAGGCCAGGGAGCACAGGAGTTGTGATCCGAAGCCGCTGTCCTGCAGGGCGGTGTTCACCGCGTGCAGATCGCTCACCAGCGCGGGCAGGCTGTCGGGATCGCGGCGCGAGAGCAGCCATGAGTACCCGTAGTCGTCACGGCTGAACTCCACGGGCACACCGCTGCGTTCGGAGTCCGCGTCCAGCAGGGCCCCTACCTCCTGTTGGACTTGTGCGAAGGCCCCGCCCTCGATGGAGGCGAAGCACACCGAGCCCGCCCCGGTCGGAGTGAAGCCGATGGCCGCCTGGAGCGTGATCGCCGCCGAGGGGAGGCCGAAGAGCTGGTCCAGGTCGGGCTTGACCGGCCTGGATCGGCCGAGCAGGGAATCCAGGAAACCCACGGGGCATCAGCTCCTTCTCATGGCGCCCGGTTGCCCGGTTCGCCCAGCTCGGCGGAGATCTCCGCGAGGGCTTCGAGGCGGCGTTCCAGGCTGGGGTGGGTGGAGAACAGGTTGGCCACCGCCGTTCCGGGGCCGAGGGCGGGGGTGAAGAAGAACGCGTTGAACGCCTGGGCGGTGCGCAGGTCCTGGGTGGGGATTCGGGCGATGTCGCCGCTGACCTTGGTGAGGGCCGAGGCAAGCGCGGAGGGCTTCGCGGTCAGCATGGCTCCGGCGCGGTCGGCGGCCAGTTCGCGGTAGCGCGAGAGCGCCCGGATGAGCAGGAAACTGAGCGCGTAGACGAGGGCCGAGACCGCCATGACTGCTACGAGTGCGACGGCGGTGTTCTGGTCGCGGTTGCGTCCGCCGAACAGCTGGGAGTAGAAGGCGAAGCGGACGACGAGGCCGGCGATCACGCCCAGGAACGAGGCGATGGTGATCACCGCGACGTCGCGGTGCGCGACATGGGAGAGCTCGTGGGCGAGGACGCCTTCGAGCTCCTCGGTCGTCAGGCGGCGCTGCAGTCCGGTTGTGACGCAGACGACGGCGTGGTCGGCGTTGCGGCCGGTGGCGAACGCGTTCGGCATGTCCATGTCAGAGATGGCCACCTGGGGTTTCGGCAGGTCCGCGGTGGCACACAGCCGGTCGATGACGCCGTGCAGTTGGGGTTGTTCTTCGGCTGTGACGATTCGGCCGCGCATCGCGTAGAGGGCGATCCGGTCCGAGTACCAGTACTGCGCGGCCAGCAGCCCGGCAGCGATGACGACCACCAGGACGACGGACTTGAGCAGCACGATCAGTGCGGCAATGAATGCCACGTACACCAGCCCGAGCAGGAACATGGTGACCGCCATGCGGGCGGTCAGCTGCCGGTCGGGCTCGAAGCGGCTGCGCATCGCGTACTCACCCCGGGATCAGACCCTCGTCGGACAGCAGGTCCCGTACCTGGGCGAGGCTGGTGTCGGCATCGGGCAGCACCAGGTCGGACGGCGTGATCCGCTCGTCCGGCAGTGGCGTGCCCAGGCTGCGTACCGCGTCCAGCAGGGCCGACAGTGCGGTGGTGAACGCCGCCTCGTCGCCCGCGTCGGCGGCCGACTGCAGGGCGGTGTCCAGCTCGTTGAGCAGGTTCAGGTGCTCGTCGGTGACTTCGTACTGTCCCTCGCCGAGAATGCGCATGATCATGATGTCGCCTCCTGGTCCGGCGGGGTCTTCGGGGGTTCAGGGCCCTTCACCGCCGCTGGGGAGGAGGCGGCCGGGAGCTGTGCCTTCATGCGTGCCAGTTCGATCTCCACGTCCTGACCCGCGCTCACGCGCTCAAGCTCGGCCTGGATGTCGTCGCGCCCGGCCGGCAGCGTGGCGTCCTCCAGCGCCCCGGAGGCGATCAACTCATCGAGCGCTCCGGCGCGGGCCTGCATCTGCTCGGTCTTGTCCTGGGCGCGCTGCATAGCCAGGCCCACATCGCCCATCTCCTCGCCGATACCGGTGACGGCCTCGGTGATCCGGGTCTGGGCCTCCGCCGCGGCGTAGGTGGCCTTGATCGTCTCCTTGCGGGTACGGAACGAGTCGACCTTCGCCTGCAGGTGCTGTGCGGCCAGGGTCAGCTTCTCCTCCTGCGCCTGCAACGACGCCTGCTGCTCCTGCAGATCCGTGACCTGCGAGGCCACGGCCGTCCGACGGGTGAGCGCCTCACGCGCCAGGTCATCACGACCGGCCGCGAGCGCCTTCTGCGCCTGGTCCTGCAGCTTGCCCGTGGACTGCTGCAACTGGTTCACCTGCAGGTCGACGCGCTTGCGGCTGGTCGCCACATCGGCCACGCCACGTCGTACCTTCTGCAGCATCTGAAGCTGCTGCTCATAGGAATAGTCCAGGACTTCGCGCGGGTCCTCGGCCCGGTCCAAGGCCTTGTTGGCCTTGATCCGGAACAGGGCGGCGATACGGTGAGTGATGCTGGTCATGACGACCGCCTTCCTCTCGCCTCTCGGATGCCGGGTGATGCGGGAGAGACCGGCCGGGCCGTTTGCGGGCACGTGCGCGCTGATATCCGCCGCCACAGGTCACAGCCCGACCGTTTCTTCCATTGTCCGGGCGCACTACCGGCCCGGCAGCTCCACCCGTTCGGGGCCGGTGGTACGCCTCGGGCCGGTCACGGCGTCCTCCCGGCTCCAGCCGCGCCCTGAACGGCCCGGATGTCACGGAGAGTGTCGGCAAAGGCGTAGGCGAGGGCTGCGGCGCTGTAGCCGACACCCAAAGGCCCCAGGCACCGGCCGGTGCGTCGGTGGCGAGCAGTGCCGGAAGGGGCAGTACCCCGGCGATCAGGAGGGCGGGGGCGGTACGGCGGATGCCGCGGTCCAGGCGCGAGGCGTCACGCTTGCCCCGCCAGGCCAGGAGCACCCCACTGGCGGCAGTAGCCAGGATCTGGAGCGCAAGAAGAAGCCAAGTCAGCAGGACAGCGGCGTCCGCTTCGGTCACCTCCGGCCGGGTCGGGGTTGTCGGCGGTGACGCTCTGCCCGGTCGAGCACGGTGATCAGCAGCGCGATTCCGGCGACTGCGCTGTCGGCGATCGCGGGATGCAGGGCCACGGAAATCCCGTTCATCGGCTCCTCCCGGTGTGGGAGCTGTGGGAGACGGCCGTGCGCGGCGGCTGCGGCTGATGCCCGGATGCAGCGTGAGGGCCTGGCGGGGGCGTGGTGCCGCGGGCCGGGCGGTGGCGTGGCAAGAACGCCGGGGTGCGGGCGGCGTAGGCGTCCCACTGCTCGCCGAATTCCGTGGCGACCTCGCGTTCCTCGCTGCGGGCGAGGCGTACGTACACGTACACCAGGACCGGGAACATGATCAGGGTGGGGATGGTCGGCCACTGCAGCAGGAACCCGATCATGTTGAGCAGGAAGCCGACGTACTGCGGGTGGCGTACCCACGCGTACGGGCCGGTGGTGGCGAGCTCGTCGTGCTGGGCGGCGGCGTGCAGGCGCGCGCTGTGGTCCCACCGTTGCAGCCGTCGTGGTCGTCGTCGCGTCCCTCGGGGGTGCTCGCGTTCCGTGTGTAGCCCCACCACCGGCCGTCAGGGCTGTGTGCGAAGGACGCACGCCCGCCGTTGCTCGGTCCGGCCCCGTGGCCGGGGTGAGCAGCAGCCCTTCGACGTTGTCGCCTACGGAGGTTCAACTCGGAAGCCTCGGTAACGAAGCCCACCGTGACAACGGCCCTACTAGGCTCGTTCGGTGATGCATACGACGGTAGAGAACCGTGATCACTGCTTGAAGTGACTGCGAGTACAAGTGGTTTGCTGCGAACACCGGGGAAAGGGTCTGTTCATGCGATCGAGTTCGCGACAAACCCTGACCGGCAGTCAGGGATCGGTGGGGCGCCCACGCGTGGGCGTCATCGCCGGCTTCGTCTTCCGGGTCACGAGAGCAGCAGGGACGCACCCAGGAGGAAGCGGCTGAGCAGCTGCGGGTGTCCACGGACACGATCGCGGGGTGGGAGTCCGGCCGCCGCCCCCTCACCGCCGTGCCGGTCGGGCAGATGCTCGTGCACCGTCACCGGCTGATGCAGATGGGCACCGCCCCCGCACTCCTGCAAGCCCTGGACCGCGCCCTGGAGGCTGACGTCCTCCACTCACTGTGTGGCTATCGGTCTGTTGCCTGCCTACGCGGTGCGCTCGTAGCTCTCGCGCACCGCCATACGCCGTTCTCAAGGCGTTCATGCCACCGCACCAGCGTCGCAGCAAGGTGGACTGCTGCGCGTGCGGCTTCCAGCGTCTCGGGGACCGTGACGGTCTGTGCATCATGGCGAGGCGTCCGGCCCTCTCAAAGGGCCCGTGTCATCCCTGCAATCGGGGTGATGGCGTCCGGCTCAGGGCCGCGGCTGTACGGGCAGCCGCTGACCTCGGCAGGCTGGGGTTCGACGCAACTCGTGGCGCGGAACAGCAACGGCTACGACGGACCGCCGGCGCCGATCGCCGGTTACGTCACCGGTGTGGATGAGCGTGGAATCGCCCGGTACAAGGTGTGCAACGGCGGTGTCAACTCCAACTGCTCGTCGTGGTTCGAAGCCTGAGCATCCATCTACTCACGCGTTCGGGATACGTGGCCCGGACCGCGCGGACGGGAGATCGGATCCTGCCGCGGTCGGTGCGGGTCTCTCCCAGAACGGGAGGTGCCATGAGCGTCCGGGCAAGGTTGTCGCTTCTGACGACAGGTGCGCTTCTCGCGAGTGCGCTGATCACCACTGCGGCGCTGCCGCCCCAGGTGGCTTCCGCCACGTCCATCACCCCTGTCACGGCGGCCGGAGCGGAGAGCCCGGCAACCAGTGCCGAAGAGGTGGATTGGTACCCCACCACCTCACTGGGCGGCCCGATCAGGGCGTGCTACAAGGCCAGCTGCGACTGGTACTACCGAACCTCCTACGGAGACGAGTTGCTCTGGAGCCACAACGCCTACAACGAGTTCGGGAACCTCTGGTACTACGTCGACAACGGTTTCACGCGCGGGTGGATCTACTGCGGAAACGTGACGGCCGGATGCTGACCACCGGAGCACCCGAATCCGCGGCTCACCTGAGCCAGGGTGGCCGACAGCCGACGGCCGTTCGCGGGGGCCGAGGGCACGGCAGTCACGTCGCCTGACCACGCCACTTCGGGCCGCCACCCTCTTCCATCCTCAGAGAAAGGTACGACCACGTGAAACCTGGTTGGACGTCCGCAGCGGCAGGGACCGTCTTGGCGCTGGCGCTTTCCGTCGCGCCCGCGCATGCAGCACAGTCCGCTGCGGCGCCGGCGGAAAGCTGTGGCTGGTTCGCTGACGACGTCCTCACAGCGTCCGGCATCATCACTAAGAGGAATGCTGCGGTCCACAACGGCCCGGCAGCACGGTGCCGGGTCACGGACCACCGCCCTCTCAACAGCCGTGTGGAGGTCTATTGCTGGTACGTGAACGACGCGGGCAACCTCTGGTACTCCACCACCTTCGGATGGATCTACCGCCCCTACGTCGAGATCGACAGAGGCGCCCCGGAGGCTTGCTGAGCCTGTCCCGCGTCTCCTGGTGGGGTACCGCGTCATACAACCGGGCCGACGGCCAGTCTCGCTGCCACGCCGTGCCACGTGGCTTCGGCTGTGGTACGGCAACACGGTGCGCCAACTCTCCGCCGGCAACCGCGCCCTGGCGCTGGGCACCACCGCCGAGCAGCGGGCTCGGCTGGCGGAGCTGCGCAGATCAGCGTCATCGAGTCGGCGAACGGGGCACGATCCTCCAGGATCACGACGCGCTCGGCCGACCGATCTCGTACACGGACGCGGACGACGGCGTGACGACAGCGGTGTACAACTCTCTGGTTCGCGATGACCGCCACCTACAAGTTCAAGTGACGCGGCCGGGTACGCCAGCCGGGAAAACCGGAGGAAAGGAATCGGCAATGCCTGCCCGTCGCTGGTGGCCCGTGATCGCCTTCGTGGAGTTCAACCTGCTGTGCTTCGTCGGTTACAAGCTGAACGACAGCCGACCGAGCGTTCCATGGGCCCTGGCAGGTCTGGCCGTCGGTGCTCTGACGGTGGCCGTGATGGCCTGGAAGAGCCGCCGATAGCCCGATGAAGCGAGCGGGGTGGTGCCATGTGTCACGTGGCACCACCCCGCTTCTGTGCGCCAGGCACCTGGACGCCGTCGCCGCCGAACTCAAAAGCCGCCCATGCAAGACGCTCGGCCGGGCAACCCCAGCCGAGCGTCTGTCTGAACTGCTCGCGGCTTGATCAACTCACCGCGTGTTGCGACGCCCCCTGGAATTCACCAGTCGGTAAGGGCCCCCTGGCTTTGCTGTGTCTGGTGGGTGGTTCGGGGTCAGGCTGTTTTTCGGGGGGCGGCATCCCGGATCGGTATCCCAGGTGTTCTCGTTTTCGCAGGTGATGGGGGTGGGATTGTTCCATCGTTGCGGGTTGGCGGGCGGGTGTTGTCCTCGGTTCGTGGGGCGGCCGAGGCTACGGATGTCGCACCGGCTGGGGCGGCCGGGCGCCCTGCGGTGTCTCGGTGTTTCCGCCTTGCCCGTCCGCGGGAGCGTTCAGTTCTTGGAGTGCCCGGGACGCGGGCCGTGAGCGTGTGCGACCTCATGCAGATCAGCGAAGGAGCACACATTGAGCACGCAAATGAACGTGAAGTCCCTTACGGGCCGGCGGGCGGTCGTGGCCGCGGGTCTCGTCCTGGCTCTCGGGTGGGGTGTGTCGGCGCATGCCTCCGCCACTGGTCCGGTGGTGAAGAGCGGCAAGGGCGCCGTGCCCGCCTGCACCCAGAAGGTTCTCGGGGTGTCCGCCTCCAAGGAGCCCGCGGACAGCAAGGACGCCAGGCATCTTCTGCTGACCGTCCAGAACACCGGCAGCAAGAAGTGCGATGTCTACGGCTACCCTCTCGTGCGGCTCGGCGACGGCAAGCGCACGGCTCGTGTGATCAAGGAGAGCGACTCGGACCCGGGGGTTCCCGTCACTCTCGGTCCGGGTGACGAGGCGTATGCCGGTCTGGTGGTCAACGGTCCCATGGACGAGTACGAGGCGAAGAGCATCACCCTCAGCCTCCAGGGTCGAAGGCCCGGCAGCGGCGCGAGCAAGCCGATCGATGTGCCCATGCCCGTCAAGACGTTGTACGCCAACGACTTTCAGCGGGTCACCTACTGGACGACCGCTCCCGGTTTCGCCCTGGATTTCGTCATGTCGAGGTGAGGAATCTCGATCCGCACTCCTCCCAGTCCGACGAACCGATTCTGTGGTGATTCGATGAGATCCGTCATCCGTAAAGGCGTCCGCCTCGCGGCGGTGGGCGTGGCCGTGGCGACCATGTCCGTGACCGGCGCGACCGCCGCCCACGCGGAGGCCCCCACGCAGGGCTGTCCGTACCCGTATGTCTGCTTCTACGTGGACAACGACGCCCTGCTGGCAGGCCGGCCGATGGCGAAGTACCAGGTCGTCACCAGCGGCTTCCAGTCGGTCACGCCCCGGCCGCACTACGGGGTCCTGAACACCCGCAACGACGACGTGGTGCATCTGCGGCTGCAGAGTGGGGGCTCGGTCTGTCTGGGGCCGAACTCCCACACCGTGTTCACCGACGCCTACAGCGTCAACGGGATCCGGATCAGCGACAGTTCCAGGTGCTGATCGCGGTTTGTGCCTTCGTCGGGGTGTCGGTCGCCGGTCTCCGTTTCGGCCTCGGCTCAGGTCGTGGGGACCCAGCCGGCGTCTTGGTACCAGTAGCGCGGTAGGCCCTTGATGGTGGTGGTGCGGAAGGGGCGGCCGTGGTCGTCGATGCGTACCGTTCCCGTGCGGCCCTGTGAGGACCAGTCGAGGTCCACGTACCAGTCGCAGGTGCAGGAGTAGGTGCGTGCGGAGAGGAGCAGGACCTCCGGCTCCCGCAGGGACACCCGGTAGGGGAAGTCGAGGGCCGGGTCCGGGCTGTCCGTCTGGTTGCCCGGGAGCGAACGGGCCAGGGGGCGGTGCGCGTCGAGGTCCACCGAGAAGTGGCGGGGGATCAGGATGGCGCCGCAGCCTTCGTACATGGAGTAGGCGATGCCCTTCGGGGCGGTGGGGGCGGAGCGGCTCACCACCCGCACCCGCACTCCTTCCAGGGTGACGGGGGCGGAGCCGCTGCCCTGGACCGTGATCTGCAGATGGGTGGTACGCCCGTGGACCGCCCCCAGGGACGTCGCCCACACACTGGCGTCCTGCGGGGCGGGCGGCGGCGGGACCTGCCGTGGGGGCTTGGCGATGACGTAGTCATGGTCGCATTCGGGTCTCCAGACGTGGGAGTCGGCCGTCCAGGTGAGGGGGAGCGTGGGCGGGCGTGCGGTCGTGTCGGCATCGCCAACTCCGTTCGCCCGGTTGTCAGGAGGGCCGCTGCTGTCGGAGGGCATCATGGTCGGCTCTGACGTCTTCGTTGTGGGGCCGGCCGAGATCGATCGTTCACCGGCGTCCGGGGAGGGTGTGGCAGCGGGTCGTGGGCTGCTGCCGCCGGGGGTGGCCGCTGCCAGGGGTTCCGGTGCGACGCGGGCCGAGGCCGTCGGTTCGCCGCCACCGGAGGGCGGTCCGGCGGCGGATGTGGTGAGGCCGGCGCACGCGACGGCCAGCGTGGCCGCGAGTGCGATGGATCGGAGGGGGTGGGGTCGGGTGGGGCGTGGCCGGGTGAGGCGTCGTGGGATGGGCGCGGCTTCGTTGCGCCGGTCGGCCGATGGGATTGGTTCAGGGTTCGTGGCTGGCGACGGGGTGGGGTGCGCGGTCGGGTCGGGTGCCTCGTTCGGTGGGTCGGTGTGGCTTGGCGATGCGATCGGTGCGGTGGCGGTGCTCCCGGTGGCGCGAGGGGGCTGCCTCCTCGCCTCCGCGCGTGCCTGCCTGGCTGCGGTTCGGCGTGGGCGTTGTCGTGCGGCGACTGCCAGGATCCAGCGGCGGTGCAGTTCCACGTGTTCCTCGGGAGAGGCACCGCAGAGTGCGGCGAACCGCTTGACCGTGTTGAAGTCCAGGGGAACCGCCTCGCCGGCGCAGTAGCGGTGCAGCGTGGAGGCGTTCATGTCCAGACGGCCGGCCAGTGCCGCGTAACTGCGGTGCGAGCGCTCCTTGAGGCGCGTCAGCAGGAGCGCCAACTCCTCGATGTCTTCGTGGATTGCATCCATGTGTGTCAGTACGACAGGGAGAGGCTTCGGCGTTGCGGCGATCTACTGCTTGAGACCACGCTCACTTGAAGTGATCTCGCAGGGTGACGGGCAGGGACGCCAGACCTCGGGTCAGGCGGGTGTGGCGCCAAGGGAGGCTTTCGGTGGGCGTCGCCAGGGCGGCTCGGGGGTAGCGGGTGATGACGGCGTGGAGGGCGAGTTCTGCTTCGACTCGGGCCAAGGGGGCTCCCAGGCAGCGGTGGATGCCGTGGCCGAAGGCCAGGTGACCGGTGGCGCTGCGGGTGAGGTCCAGGCGGTCGGGGTCGGGGAAGCGGTCGGGGTCGCGGTTGGCGGCGCCGGGTGCGATGAGGACCGGCACGCCTTCGGGGATCTCGGTGCCGCCGAGCGTGAGCGCCTCGGTGCTGAAGCGGAACGTCGCGATCCCGACCGGCGAGTCGTAGCGCAGCAACTCGTCCAGCGCACCGCCGAGGAGCTGCGGTTCGGCCCTCAGGCGCGCGAGCGACTCGGGGTGCCGTAGGAGGGCCAGGGCGGCGTTGCCGATGAAGTTGGTGGTGGTCTCGTGGCCGGCCACCAGCAGGAGTACGGCGAGCGATACGAGTTCGTCCTCGGACAGGCGGTCCTGGCCGTCGCGTACGGCGATGAGGTCGTCGAGCAGGCTGTCGCCGGGTGCGGTGCGCTTGGCGGCGACGAGGGCGGTCATGTAGTCGCCGACGGCGTGGGAGGCGGCGTCGATGCGCTGCGGGTCTCCGGCGGCGAACAGGTCGCTCGACCAGGTGCGTACGGAGGCTCGGTCGGACTCGGGCACCCCGAGCAGCTCGCAGATGACCGTGACGGGGAGCGGCACCGCGAGGTCGGCGATCAGGTCCACCGTTCCATGGGCCGGCCAGGCGTCGAGCAACTCGTCGACCAGGGAGGAGATGTAGGGGCGCAGCCGCGCCACCGCCCCCGTGGTGAACGCCTTCGTCACCAGCGCCCGTAGCCGGGCGTGTTCCGGAGGGTCGGTGGCGAGCATGTTCCGGGATACGGCCGGATGGAGATCGCGCTGCGACGGCCGGCCTGCGAAGAACCTCGCGGTGTCCTTCGAGAGGCGGGGGTCGGTGAAGGCCTCGCGGGCCTCGGCGTAGCCCGTGACCACGTAGCTGTGGCGGCCTCCTCCCCCTGAGCCGGTGGGCACCTTGTGTACCGGTGCCGCGTCGCGGAGGCGGGCGTAGGTCGGGTAGGGGTCGGCGAAGAAGGTGGGGTCCTGCAGGGGGTCGGTGGCCGAGGGCCGCGATGGGGTCGGGTCGGGCTGGGTTGGGTGGGCCGGGCTGGACTTGTTGGGCGGGTGAGGCAGGTGGGGCGGGTGGGGCGGGTGGGGCGGGTTGGTCACGTTCGGGGGTCCGTTCCGGACGGGGTCAGGGGTTCGGTGGTGAGGGTGGGGGTTTCGTTCTGGGTGTATGCGTGGGCTACCAGGAGCAGCCATTCGGTCTCGGCTCGGAGGTCGCCCGGTCGGGTTCCGGTCATCAATTGGATGCCGGTCATCGATGGGGGGCCGGTCACCGATCGGGTGCCGGTTCGCTTCGCTTGGACGGCCGCGCGGAGGATCGCGGCCTCCACGATCGCGTCGCCTTCCAGGGTGCCCGTCAGGCCGCGCGCGGCGACGGTTCGTTCGGCGCTCTCCCGGACGCGCGCCGAGCGGTGGGGGCGGAGGGCGAGTACGCCGTCGTTGATCTCGATCACCCGGCGGTGAAGGAGGAAGTCGGAGTCGTCCGTCTGCTGCGAGCCTTCCGAGGCCAGGACGACTTCGGGGGTCGTGTCGGTGATGTCCTTCCAGAGGGGGGCCAGCGCGGCGAACGACCTCGTCTCCCAGCGACGGCGCAGGAACTGGCTGAAGGGCCAGACGACCGCCGGGAGCGTGAGCCCCAGGGTGATGAGGAGTACGGCCAGCGCCGGGGCCGTCACGCTGAACACGCAGCGGACGGGGCTGATGGGCGTCGAGCACCGGACGCCGTGCGGCAGGAGGTTCAGTTCGAGACCGATGGAGACCAGGCCGAACACCTTGTAGGCCGCGTACAGCAGCGCGAAGACGCAGCCGACGGCGGTGATGCGCAGTCCGACGCGCTGGCTCCTCCGGCGGGAGTGGCCGGCCTGCTTCCAGGTCTGCTTGCCGAAGTCCTTCGCGGTGACGCTGAGGTACGTGATGTAGATCAGTACGTAGAGCGCGTACAACTGGGGCGAGTCGTCGTTCAGCCGGCTGGCGGTGAACAGCACCGTCATGCCGGTCACGGAGATGCCGAGGAAGAGCACGCGCCGTCGGATGCTCCGCCGGGCCTCGTCGGGTTCCAGATCGAGTTGGAGCATGAACGCGAGGACGGCGGTCGCGGCGGCCAGTGTGAACGAGTTGCTGAGCAGCCGCCCGCCGTCGGGGACGACGCTTTCGACGGCGTTCTCCACGACGGACACGTACGAGCCGAAGGCGCAGGCGAAGGAGACGAGCAGCGCGGCCATGGCCCAGGTGCCGGTCGGCCGGTGGCCGCCGCGGCCCCGGACCCAGTAGCCGGCGGCGAGCAGCAGCACGAGGGCCACGCCTGCGAACAAGAGGTCGATCATCGGCGCCGACGGCCCTTTCTGATGGGTTTGGCGAACAGGGCCTCCCAGCGTTCGGCGCCCCTCTCGGGCTCGCGGGGAGGTAACTCACGTCCGCGGTAGATGTGCTGTCGGATGACGGTGGCCATCGTCTCGGCCTCGCGCTCGTCGTCCGTGGAGTAGCTCGTGCGTCCGTTCATCCGCTGGACGAGGGTGGGATTGAAGCCGAGGGCGCGGAAGGCTTCGGGGTCCAGCTCCAGCGTGCCCGGGTGGTCGCAGATGATGTGGCTGACCTCGTGCGCGAGGATGTGGTTCTGGTGCAGGGCGGACGTTCCCTCCTCGTAGAAGAGGAGGTCCGCGTCGGGTGTCTCCAGGCGGATCCCGCAGGGGGCGTCGATCGCGCCGAGGGTGCTCAGGGGTCTGAGGATGATCGGACGGCCGCGCTTCTCCGCCACGGCGTCGCAGAGGTCCCGGGTGTTGAAGCGGTGGGGGAGGTGAAGCGCGTCCACGCGTTCCTCGCACGCGCGGCGTAACCGCTCAAGGTCCATGTCCGGTCCTGACGTTGCTCGGGTCTGGCCGCTGACGGCGTGCCCCCGTAAGGCCGGAGTGCGATCCGGGATCCCCGGCACCGAATCGTTCGAAAGCTTAGGCGAACGCGTAGGCCGGTCCAAGGGAATCTCCGGGCTGTGGCCGAATGGCCGGATCTCGCTTTCGGGGATCAGGGGGTGGTGCCGCGATCGACGCCGCGGGCGGGGTCGACGCCAACGCCGGCACCAGCGCTGGCCGACTGCTGCGGGCCGCCGGGGCCGGGTGGTGGTGAGGTGAGGTGAGGTGGGGTGCGAGGGCGGGAGCGTGGTGGGTCAGTCGGGCAGGGGCGGAGGCCAGGGCCCTGGGCGAGGCCAGGGTTGGAGAAGGAGCAGGAGCAAGGACCGAGCGGGGGGAGGGGCAGGAACCAGACCCGGGGCCGGAGCTTGGGCTGAGGCGGGGGCTGGGGCTCCGGGCTCCGGGCTCCGGGCTCCGGGCTCCGGGCTCCGGGCTGGGGAAGTATCTGGGGCGGAGGAAAGATCAGCGGAAGAGGCTGGTCAGCGCGTCCTGAGCGAGTCGGCCACCGCCGGGCGTGGGAGGCCAGTGGCGTGGGCGCGCTCCAACATGTCCAGGACAGAGGTCGACGCCGGCCGGACAGGGGATGGTCACCCCGACCGTGGGCGAGCCGGCCACCCGCCGGTCGCGAGTCCACTGGCCATCAGCCACTGACCGCCGATCGGATCACCTCCGCTTGCCGATCTCCGCATGTGCCCGTCGGTCGTCGATCGCCGGCCCCGCAGCACCGAGTCCCGCAGGCACGCAGGCACGCAGGCACGCAGGCACGCAGGCACGCAGGCACGCAGGCACTAATTGTCCAGGTCGAGGTCGGGCGGCGGTATGTCGCCCGGGAGGCCCTCCAGGATGCGGGCCTGTTCGATCACCGCTGTGACCATTTGGAGGGTCTCCGCGCTCAAGCCGTTGGCTCGTAGGGCGACCGTGCGGACGTTCTGGTCCCGCATGGCGGCCAGGACGGCGATCTCCGCTCGGGTGCGTTCGGCGGCCTTCTCGTCGACGAAGTAGCCCGCGGACACGCCGAAGAAGTCGGCCAGAGCCTTGATCGTGTGCCTCGTGGGGTTCTTCTTCGTGCCGGTGCGCAGTTGCTGGATGGCGCTCGCGGTGAGCCCCTTGCCCGCCTCCCCCGAAGCCTCTCGGATCCCTTCCGCGACCTCGGCGTACGTGTAGGGCCCGCGACCCGCAGGGTGGACCTCCTGGAAGAGGTGGTCCAGCAACTGCGCGAAGGTGCGCGGCTCGTCGTCTGTCACGTCCGGTTCGTCCTGTCCTGATCGCCGCTGTATCCACTCTGGTGTGTGTGAGCGCGGAACGTGGTGGCTTCTCATCAACTTTAGTTGACGATCGACCACAACTACGGTGTACGTTCTACGGGGGTCACTCACACCAGAGTGTTCCATGGCTCCGATCGGCTGTCTTCGGCGCGGGCCATGAGAGCTCCCAGCCGGTGGCCGGGTTCCGCGGGGGTGGGCCCGGCCACCTCGGAGCCGGTTCCGCTTCCTCGCCCTCAGTTCATTTCATTCCCCGTATACGCGTCGGCGCCTCGGGGCGCCTCGTTCGGCACCGGTCCCTCCCCACGTGGGGACCGGTGCCGAACGGTGCGGGGTGTCGATCCACGCTTGGGGACGTGGACCGAGGGGGGTGGCCGGGGGCGTCGCCCAGGGTGGCCGGAAGCGTGCGGCATGATGGATCGGATTTGCGGGCGCTACGCCGGTGGCCCCTGCGGGGCGTGCACCGGCGTGGGCGGCTTGGGCCAGATCCTGCCAGTCGGGGCTGGTGAAAGAGGAGGGCCCTGGTGTCCGGTGACGGAATTTCCGCAGGTCAGACCAGCAAGCTGAGTTTTCCGGTCCGGATGTCCACGTAGCGGGGGAAGGTAAGGGGTAGATGCCTTGAGTCACGACTCAGAGGCACGCACGGCCTTCGCGGAACGTCTCGCGCTGCTGTACAAGGAAGCGGGCAACCCTCCCCTCAAGAGCGTCTCCGAGTCGGTCGTCCGGCTGCAGCGGGTCGACGAGCGCGGGCGCCCCGTGCGGGTCTCGGCCCAGCGCATCAGTGACTGGCGACGGGCCCGGAACGTGCCCGCGCAGTTCGCCGCCCTCGCCGCCGTCCTGCACGTGCTGATCCCCGAGGCACGACGGGCGCGGCCCGTTCCGGTCTCCAAGGGGCTGTACGACGTGGCCCAGTGGCAGCGGCTCTGGGAGCGGGCCCTGGCCGATCCCGCCGGGGAGCGCCCCGCGGACTCCGCGTCCGGCGCCGCCACCGCCGCGTCGGGTGCCGTCTCGGACGAGCAGCCTCCCGGCGACGGCACCTCCCTCCCCGGTGGTGTCTGCCCCTACCGGGGGCTGGCCTCGTACCGGCAGCAGGACGCCCGTTGGTTCTTCGGGCGGGAGCGGAGCACCGACGCGCTCGTGGAGCAGTTGCGCGCGGCGGGGCGCACCGGCGGTCTGGTCATGCTCGTGGGTGCCTCGGGCGCCGGGAAGTCCTCCCTGCTCAACGCCGGACTCGTGCCCGCCGTGCGCGGCGGGGCCCTGGAGTCGGACGGTGACAGCGGCAACGGCCAGGGGAACGCGGGCGTGGGCTCGGGCCTCGGGAGCACAGGCTCCGCCGGTGGGCGGAGGGCCGGTGAGGTGCTCCAGCTCGTACCGGGGGCCGATCCGGTCGGGGAGTTGACCCGTCACATACCGGAGCTGGCGCAGGTCGTGTCCGCCGCCTACGAGCCCGGTACGCCGATGTTCGCCGAGGCGGTACGGGAGGCGGTCGCGGCGTGGGCACGGCGACGCGGGACCGAGACCCGCGACGGCGAGACCAGGGACAGCAACGACATCACCAGCCACGGCACCAGCAGCGGCAACACCGGCACCGGCAACCACGCCAACAGCCACAGCACCAGCACCAGCACCAGCGAACCCGGGAGTGCCCCCACCCCCACACCCCTCCGCCCCGTCCTGATCGTCGACCAGTTCGAGGAAGCCTTCACGCTCTCCTCCGACGAGGCGGACCGGCGGACGTTCGTTCAGGTGCTCAGTGCGGCCTGCTCGCCCGGGGAGGAGGGCGGGGCGGCGCCCGTGGTCGTGGTGCTGGGCGTACGGGCCGACTTCTACGAACAGTGCCTCGGCCATCCGGAGCTGGCCGACGCCCTTCAGCACCGGCACATGGTGCTGGGGCCGTTGACCACGGCGGAGCTGCGGGAGGCGGTGACCGGCCCGGCCAAGGCCGTGGGGCTGGAGCTGGAACCGGGGCTGGCCGAGCTGATCGTGCGCGAGGTGAGCGCGGACGGGCCGCGCGGGGCGCACGACGCGGGCGTGCTGCCCCTGCTGTCGCACGCCCTGCTCGTGACGTGGCAGCGGCGTAAGGCGGGCCGGTTGACGCTGGCCGGTTACCGGGCGGCCGGCGGTATCCAGGGCGCGGTGGCGGCCACCGCCGAGCGGGCCTGGTCGGGGCTGGACCCGGCGGCCCGCGCGGCGGCGCGGCTGCTGTTGCTGCGGCTGGTCCGGCTGGGCGAGGACACCCAGGCCACCCGGCGCCGGGGCACCCGGCGGCAGCTCGCGGACGGCTCGGCGGACCCGGCGAAGACCGAGGAGTCGCTGGAGGCGATGGCCCGCGCCCGGCTGCTGACGCTGGACGCGGAGACCGTGGAGATCACCCATGAGGCGCTGCTGCACGCCTGGCCGCGCCTGCGAGGGTGGATCGACGAGGGCCGCAACGACCATCTGCTGCGGCAGCGGCTGGAGGAGGACGGCCGCGCCTGGGAGGACTCCGGGCGGGATTCCTCGCTGCTCTACCGGGGCTCGCGCCTCGAACAGGCCCACACCTGGGCGCAGTCCACCAGCAGCGCCGAAAGCGCAGGGAACACAAGGGGCACAGGGAACACAAGGGGCACAGGGAACGCAGGGGGCACAGGCCATGCCGGCGGCAAGGAGCGGAGCGGCGGGGGCAGGCGCGCCGGGGACCCCAGCGACATCCGCGACACCGGCGACACCGGGGGCGCCTTCCTGACCCGTAGCACGGTGGAGTTCCTGGCCGCCTCGGTCCGGCTGCGTCGGCGTACCGTCCGGATCCGGCGGAGTGCCGTGGCGGCGCTGGTGGCGTTCGCCCTGGTCGCTGTCGGCTCGGCGGTGGTCGCCTGGCAGCAGCGCAACGACGCAGTGTTCGAACAGGTGGTCGCCCAGGCCGATCGGGTCCAGTTCTCCGATCCGTCGCTGTCGGCCCAGCTCGACCTGGTGGCGCACGAGCTGCGGCCCGACGACGAGGGCACCGGCAACCGGCTCGTCTCGATCGTCAACGCGCCCCTCGCCACCCCTCTCCTCGGCCACGGCGGTGCCGTCTACCTCACCTCCTTCAGCCCCGACGGGAACTACCTGGCCACTGCCAGCTACGACCGGTCCGTACGGCTGTGGGACGTGGCGGACCCGTCCCGGCCCAAGGCCCTGGCCAAGCCCCTGACCGGACACACCAGCTGGGTGAGCAGCGCGGTCTTCGCGCCGGACGGCCGTACGCTCGCCAGCGCCGGCGACGACGGCACGATCCGTATGTGGGACGTACGGGACCCGCGTGCGCCGCACGCGCTGGGCGCACCGCTGACCGGGCACGACGGCACGATCTTCCTGATCGCCTTCAGCCCGGACGGGAAGACCCTGGCGTCCGTGGGCGAGGACCACACCGTACGGCTGTGGGACGTGAGCGACCCGGCACACGCGAAGGAGCTCGGCGCGCCCCTCACCGGGCACAGCGCTCCCGTACGCGCCGTCGCGTTCGGCCCGGACGGGAAGACCCTGGCGACCGGGGGCGACGACAACACGATCCGGCTGTGGGACGTGGCCGGTCCGCGTGCGCCGCGCGCGCTGGGCACCGTGCTCAAGGGTCATACGAGTCTGGTGCACTCGCTGGCCTTCGGTCCCGACGGGCGGACGCTGGCCAGCGGCAGTTCGGACAACACCGTCCGGCTCTGGGACGTGGCCGAGCCACGGCGGGCGAGCGCGCTCGGTGCGCCGCTCACCGGGCACACCGGTCCCATCTGGTCCGTGGCCTTCAGTCCGGACGGCAGGACGCTCGCCGCCGCCAGCGCGGACAGTACGGCGAGTCTGTGGAACGTGGCGGACCCCGCGTACCCGTCGCAGGTCGGCGAGCCGCTGGCCGGGGCGAGCGGGGAGATGTTCGCCCTGGGATTCAGCCCGGACGGCCGGACCCTCGCCACCGGGAGCGGCGACAGCAAGGTCCGGCTGTGGGCCCTGCCGACCTCGGACATGGTCGGCCGCAACGGCGTGTTCCGGCCGGACGGTCGGGTGCTGGCCACCGCCGGGCGCGACGGCCGGATCCGGTTGTGGAACGTGGCGGAGCCCGGCCGGCCCGTGCTGCTGGGGAAGGCGTTCACGCTCAAGGACAGCGGCAACCGTTCCCTGTCGTTCTCCCCGGACGGCCGCACCCTCTCGATCGTGGCCGGGAACCGGGCGCTGTATCTGTGGGACGTCGGCGACCCTGCCCGCCCGGTGTTGCGGGCGTCGCCGCTCCCGCTGCGGATCCGGTACACGGACGCGCAGGCCCACAGCCCGGACGGGCGGGTCCTGGCCACCTCCTACGGTGACCACGACGTGCAGTTGTGGGACGTCCGCGACCCGTCGCACGTGGTCCCGCTCGGCAAGCCCCTCACCGGGCACAAGGGTTACATCCTCGCCCTGGTCTTCAGCCCGGACGGCCGGACCCTCGCCAGTGGCAGCGCGGACGGCACCATCCGGCTGTGGGACGTGGCGGACCCGGCCCGGTCCACACGGCTCGACGGGCCCCTGACCGCCCACCGCGGCGCGGTCAGCGATCTCGTCTACAGCCCGGACGGCAGGACGCTGGCCAGTGGCGGTGGCGACGACAAGGTCCGGCTCTGGGACGTCTCCGACCCCCGCGAGGCGAGGCGCCTGGGCGCGCCGCTCGTCGGCCACACCGAGGCGATCGTCTCGCTGACCTTCAGCCCGGACGGGCGGACCCTGGCCAGCGGTGGCAACGACAGCACCGTCCACCTCTGGGACGTCTCCCGCCCCGCCGACGCCTCCTCCATCGGCCCGGCGATGAGCCCCAACGCCAAGACGGGCCAGTTCCTGTCCTTCAGCCCGAAGAGCGACATGCTCGGGGTCTCCAGCGGCGCCGACACCGTACGGCTGTGGAATCTGGACGTCGACGACGCCGTACGGCACATCTGCTCGTCGACTCGCGGGGTGCTCACGCGGGAGAAGTGGGACGAGTACCTGCCCCGGCTGTCGTACGAGCCACCGTGCGAGGGTTCCTGAACCGCCCCTGAGCAGCTCTTTTCCCGGTTCTCGCCGGTCACGTCCGGCCTACTGGGCGGGGCCGGGGGCGGGTGGAAGGGTCTGTGCGGCCGCGTGATCCCGATCACAACTTGCCAACGCTATCGACCAGTCGGGTCCCGTCTCGCGAACAGCCTTGTTAGCCTTGGCCATAGCCCGGTCGCTGGTGCATCCCCCGTCGCCAGCGACCGGGCCCTTTCATGCCCGCCGGGGCTCCGCCCCCGCGCACTCTCCCCTTCGCCCCCGCGCTCTTCCCTCCCCCGCCCGTCTCAGCCGTTCCAGGCCTCGTCGTACGGGTCCTGCGGCGCCTTGACCGGCTTGGTCGTCGTGACCTGGAGGTAGGGGACGGCGGTGCCGTTGAGGGGGTCCTCGGTCCGCTTCGGTGTGTAGGTGCCGGTGACCTCGATCCAGGTGTCGGGCTGGAGGACGGCGGGGAGCTCGCCGGTGAGGGCGATCTTGACGGGCTGGGCGTCCGCGGCACAGCAGTTGAGGGCCATGCGGACCAGATACGGCCGGCCGGAGTCGTCGAAGGCGAGGAAGCCCGTGACCTTGAGCGTGCGGCCCGCGAGGGCCCGGCCCTTGTCATAGACCGCGCGGCCCGCGTAGTCGGCGACGCTCAGGCGGAGGGTGCCGTCGGCGGGGAGCGTCGGATAGCCCCAGGGCTGCTCCTGGAGTGCCGTGCCGGTGCGCATCGCCGTGTACGAACCGGCGGCGGGCGGGGCGACCAGGACGAGGGCGAGGAGCGGGAGGACGAGGAGCCAGGAGACCCGGGGTTCGCGGTGGGCGTGCGGCTCGGTCCCCTGGGTGTGCGGTTCGTTGGCCTGTGGCCCCTGGCGTCGCGCCCGGCGTTCGTACCAGAGCGTGGCGACGGCGGCGGTGATCAGGACGATGCCGGCGCCGATGAGGAGGGGGCGCAGGCCGGCCTTCACGTAGCGGAGGTAGAGGTCGGTGAAGCCGGCGTGCAACAGGGCTCCGCCGGTGAGGAACAGGACGACGGTCTGGGCCTGGCGGTTCACAGCAGCACCGCCCCGACCAGGGCCGACACCAGGATCGCGAGGGTGAAGGTGGCGGGGGCGAAGCGGAGGGCGAACGCGCGGCCGAAGGTGGCGGTCTGCATGGCGAAGAGTTTCAGGTCGATCATCGGGCCGACGACCAGGAAGGCCAGCCGGGAGGTCAGGGAGAACTGGGTCAGGGAGGCCGCGACGAACGCGTCCGCCTCCGAGCAGATCGACAGCAGGACGGCCAGGACGGCGAGGGCGAGGATCGCGATCGCCGGGTTGTCGGCGGCGGCGTTCAGCCAGCTCGCCGGGACGACGGCCTTGAGCGTGGCCGCCGCCATCGCACCGACGACCAGGAACCCGCCCGCGTGCATCACGTCGTGCCGCACCGAGCCCCAGAAGGCCGCGCCCTTGCTCTGCCCCTCGTAGGACGGCCGCTCCGGCGGGCGCATCCACTCGCCGCGGCCCACCCGCTGCCACAGCCAGCCCATCGCGCACGCCACCAGCAGGCTCGCCACGAGCCTGGCCAGCACCATCTCGGGGTTGCCCGGGAACGCCACGGCGGTCGCGGTCAGCACGATCGGGTTGATCGCGGGGGCGGAGAGGAGAAAGGCGAGCGCCGCCGCGGGCGTCACGCCCCGGCGTACGAGGGCGCCCGCGACCGGCACCGAGGCGCACTCGCAACCCGGCAGCACCACCCCGGCCACGCCCGCCGCCGGGACCGCCAGGGCGGGCCGCTTCGGCAGCGCGCGGACGAAGAACGACGCCGGCACGAACACCGCGATGGCCGCCGACAGCAGCACCCCGATGACCAGGAACGGCAGGGCCTGCACGACCACCGCGACGAACACGGTCATCCAGCTCTGGGTCACGGGCGCGGACAGCAGACCCCGCAGGGGGGCCTGCGCCACCACCGCGAGGACCAGCAGCATGGTGAGCAGGAGGGGCGGGTCGAGATGCCGGCCGCGGTGGGGGGCTTCTTCCTTGGTTGTGGCCACGGGGGACGGTACCTCCGTAGGGAACGGCTGCGCTGAGCGGGCCTGTTCGACCCTTTCCTCCCATACGGCGCCCGGCCCTCGGTTGCTCACGGCCCCCGGACCGCATTTTTAGTAATGGGATCCATTTTCATGTAGCGTTCCGGTCCATCACCCTGTGGAGGAGGACCCCATGGCCGTACCCAAGCGGAAGATGTCCCGCAGCAACACCCGCCACCGTCGCGCCCAGTGGAAGGCGAGCACGCCCCAGCTGGTGCCGTTCACGGTCGACGGCACCACCCACCTCGTACCGCAGCGGCTGCTGAAGGCGTACGAGCGCGGGCTGATCCACCCCGAGGGCTGAGGCCGTGACGACGCTCCGGGAGCGGCTGCCCGTCACCGTTCTGTCCGGGTTCCTCGGCGCCGGCAAGACCACCTTGCTCAACCATGTCCTCGGCAACCGCGAGGGACTCCGCGTCGCGGTCATCGTCAACGACATGAGCGAGGTCAACATCGACGCAGCGCTCGTGCGCGGGGGCGAGGCGGCGCTGTCCCGCACCGAGGAGCGGCTCGTCGAGATGACCAACGGGTGCATCTGCTGCACCCTGCGCGACGATCTGCTGGAGGAGGTGGACCGGTTGGCGCGGGAGGGTCGTTTCGACTATCTGCTGATCGAGAGCTCCGGGATCAGCGAACCCATGCCCGTCGCGGCGACGTTCGCCTTCGCGCGCGACGACGGGGCCACGCTCGGGGATCTCGCCCGGCTCGACACCATGGTCACGGTCGTCGACGCGGTGAACTTCCTGCCGGAGCTCGCGGGCGGCGACGAACTGGTGGCGCGGGGGCTCGACCAGTACGAGGACGACGAGCGCACCGTGAGCGATCTGCTCATGGACCAGGTGGAGTTCGCCGACGTGATCGTCCTCAACAAGACCGACCTGGTGGACACGGCGACCGCCGAGCGGCTCGCGGCGACCCTGGCGCGGCTCAATCCGGCGGCGCGGATCGTGCCGGTCAGCCATGGGCGGGTCCGGGTCGGGGAGGTGCTCGGCACGCGGGCGTTCGATCTCGAACGGGCTCAGCAGGCACCGGGGTGGGTGCGGGAGCTGAACGGGGAGCATGTGCCGGAGACCGAGGAGTACGGCATCTCGTCGACCGTCTTCCGCGCCGAACGACCCTTCCATCCCGGGCGGTTGTGGGACTTCGTGACCGAGGGGCTGGACAGCGGCGCGTTCGGGCAGGTGCTGCGGTCCAAGGGGTTCTTCACGCTCGCCGGGCGGGCGGAGGTCGTCGGGCTGTGGTCGCAGGCCGGGTCGGTGGCCCGCTTCGAACCGACGGCCGCGCAGGATGACGAGGCCCCGTTCGCGCAGGAGTTGGTGTTCATCGGGACGGGGTTGCGGGGGGACGCCCTGCGGACGGCTCTCGCCGGGTGTCTGGTGACGGAGGCCGAGGTGCGGTCCGGGGTGACCTTCGACGACCCGTTTCCGGCATGGGAGATGCATGGGGTGACCTGCGAGTGAGGTCGAGTGCGGGGGCGTGGGCGCGGTTGTGGGGCGGCTGCGGGTGAGTGGGGGCGTCTCGCGCAGTTCCCCGCGCCCCTGAAAAGCAGGGGCTGCGCCCCGGGCTTTTCAGACCGCGGACCTGGCCCTTCCGGCCTGCGGAGCCCGGCCGTTCCGGGGCGCGGAGCCTGGTCTTTCAGGGGCGCGGGGAGCTGCGCGAGACGCCCCACCGGACCGCATCCGACCCACGACCCGACCCGACGCCCCGGACCTGACGTCCCCAGAGCTACTCCCCCGCCCGTCTCCCCATCAACTCCGCCAGCCCCCGTCGCGTCGCCGCCAGAACCACACGGTCCTCGGCCCGCAGGACGTACGTCGGCGGCAGGTCCCAGATCAGCCCCGAACCCGGCAGCGGCCCCGGGCCCCGCTCCGCGCCCGCATCCCCGGACGCCGCCGTGTCGAGGGCAAGCACCCGCCACGCCCCCGCCCGGAACGCCTCCGCGACCGTCCGCCCCTCCAGACGCCGGTGCCCTCGGACCTCCACGGCGGCGAAGAGGAGCACACGGCGCTCGACGGGGATCGCGCCCAGGATCTGGCGCCCCATCATCGCGCCGGCGAACGCGGGCGCGGCCAGGTGCGTGACGCTGCGGCTACGAGTGAGGGCGCCGGGGTGCGCGGCGCGCAGGGTGCGGTAGACGGCCGTCGCGAAGTCGTCGTCGTAGAGGCGCAGGACGACGCGCAGGTCGGGGCGTACGGAACGGGCGTACAGGCCGGCTTCCAGGTTCGTCGTGTCGGAGCTGGTGACGGCGAGGAGGGCGTGGGCTCGGTGGATCTTGGCGGCCTCCAGGACGCCCTCCTGGGTCACGTCGCCCAGGATGACCGGCACCCGTAACCGGCGGGCCTCGGCGAGACCGCGTGCCTCGGGGTCCTCCTCGACGCAGACCACCGGGATGTGGAGTTCACGCAGCCGGGCGAGCACGCGGGTGCCGATCTTGCCGAGGCCGAGGAGGACGACGTGTCCGGACAGACCGCGCGGCGGCTTGCGCAGGGCGGTGCCGCTGCGGAACGTGCCGAGCGCCTCCAGCACGGCGGCCAGGAGCACGGGCAGGAGCAGTAAGCCCATGAGGCCGGAGAGGAGTTGGAGGATCTGGCGGGAGTCGCTCTGGTCGGTCGCGGGGTCGGCGATCCCGAAGAGGTCGAGCAGGGTCGCGTACGTCGCCTGGAGCGGATGCTCCCCGGTGATCACCATCTGGGCCACGGCGAGGGCGAACACGCACCCGATCATCCCCGCGAGGGACCACCGCAGCCGCCGCGAGAGCAGAGAGCCGACGGCGCCGAGCGGACCGCCGCCGGACCGGCCGGGCCGCAGCGCGGGCCCCGTGTAGCGCACGGTGTCGAGCACGACGGTGCCGCGCCCGGTGGCCGCCGCCACCGCCCTCTCGTCGGGCAGGAGCTGGGGTCCGCGTTCCCCGCTGCCCTCGGAACCCTCGGTTCCGGCGGGGTCGTTGGTGGTGGCCGACAGCAGCGCGAGGGTGCAGAGGCCACCCGAGCCCCGTCCTCCCGAGCCCTGCCCGCCCTGCCCCTGGCTTCCCGCGCCCTGGCCCGCGTGACCCGGCGGGCGTTCCACGGCCCTCAGCATCAGACCGTCCGTCTGGACGACCTTGCTGGTCCCGGCCACGGCGGTCGCGGCCAGCGCGGGCGCGGCCGTGTCGGCGTCGGACAGGACGGTCGTCGAGGCGCCCAAGCCGTCGACCCCGTCGGCGGCCGTACCTCCCGTCGCCAACGCCGACGCCTGGTCGAGGAGTTCCTCGATGTGCTGGCCCAACCGGCGGTTGTAGAGCCTGAGGACGAGCCGCAGGCGCGGGTTGAGGCGGCGGGCGGTGAGGGCCGCGCGGATGTTGGTCTCGTCGTCGTCGTACACCAGGGCCAGCGCGGCGGCCCGCTCCACCCCGGCCTCGGCGAGCACCGCCTCGGTGGCCTCGGCGGCCTCCAGGACCCGCTCGCCGCCGTCCCGCGGGCTGTTCCTGCCATCGCCGGTGCGGTCGCCGGCCGTGCCGGTCCGGTCGCCGGTCCGGTCGCCGGTGGGTGGATCGCCGTTGCCCGCCGCCCTGTTGACGGCCGCCGTCACCCGGTCGAAGAGCGCGGCGGCGGTGCGGGCGCGCCCGACGACCGGCCGCTGGGCGATCCGCGCGGTGGGCGGCACGACGAGGGTCACCTGCTCCCGGTACACGGTGCGCAGTTCGGCGGCGAGCCGGTGCGCCAGCCCGTCGTCCCCGCAGACGACCATGTGCGCGCCGGGGTCGGCGGGACCCGGCTGCCGGCCGGGGCCGGTACGGCTGTTGGCTTGCGAAGGGCTCCCCACGAGGCAGAAGACTGCCTCATCGACACGGCCGGTCCCCCAGTGATCCGGATCACAGTTGCCGGTGTGAGTGCCACGGCGGGTGGAAAAACGTACTCAAGGGGGACGGGATGACGGCGATGTCCGGATGCGAGGATGGGGCGCCATGACCGCAGGGTGGGCTACGCGCACGACACGCGCCGCGATGTTCGCGGCCGTCTGCGTGCTGCTCGCCGCCCTGGGCCACGTGTTGATGTCGGGGGCTCAGGTCCCCTGGTGGGCCCTGGCCGTCGGAGCCGTCGCGACCGGTGCGGCCGGCTGGTGCCTGGCCGGACGTGAGCGCGGCCTCCCGCTGATCACGTCCGTCGTGGTCGCCGCACAGACGACCCTTCACCTGGGCTTCGAGCTGGCGCGGCCGTCGGGTTCGGCGGAGGCGGGCGCGGTGTCCGTCGACGCCATGGACATGGGCTCCGCCCACCTGAGTCACACCGTCCACATGGGCCCGAACGCTCACATGGACCATGTGGACCCCACCGGTCACCTCCTGGACGGCGCGTACACGTCCTCCTCCGGCATGTTCGCCGCGCACCTGCTCGCCGCGCTGCTGTGCGGTCTGTGGCTGGCCCACGGCGAGCGCGCCGCGTTCGCGCTGTTGCGGGCCGTGGCCGGCCGGCTGGCCGCACCGCTGCGGCTGGTGCTCGCGCTGCCCGTCGCGGTGGAGCGGCCGCGTCTGCGGGTACGGCGCGGCCGTACGGACCGCTCGCCTCGTCGACTCCTTCTCGTCCATGCGATCACCACTCGGGGTCCGCCCGCCGGCACCGCTGTCAGCTGACGACAGCCGGTGCCCCGGGGCAGCCACCACGGCTCGCTCCCGGGCTACGGCCGTATGCCGCCCACGCGCGTGCCGTACGGCCGGCTTCCCTCCCCACCGGACCACCGAACGCGTTCCCACGTGTCGCACACGTCCGCACGCATCCGTACGCCTGCCTGCCCGCCCGCACGCGTGCCTGCGTGCCCGCATGCCCGCATGCCCGCATGCCCGCATGCCCGCGTCGATGGATGGTCCGGGTCCCGGACGACCCGAGAAGGACATCAGGTGATCACCCTTACTCCCCCGCCCGCCTCGCCCCCGAGCGCCTCCCGGTCCACGACCGACGAGTCCATAACCGCCTGGGCGCTCGCCGCGCGCGGCGGGGACCCGGAGGCCGTCGAACGGTTCGTCGGCGCGCTCCACCGTGACGTCCGGCGCTTCGTCGCCCACCTCTGCGCGGACCCGCAGGCGGTGGACGACCTCGCGCAGGACACGTTCCTGCGCGCGCTCGGCAGCCTGCACCGGTTCGAGGGCCGCTGCTCCGCCCGTACGTGGCTGCTGTCCATCGCCCGCCGGGCGGTGACCGACAGCTTCCGGTACGCGGCGGCCCGGCCCCGGCTGTCCGACGTACCGGACTGGCGGCTGGCCGTCGAGCACGCCCAGCCGCGCGGGCTGCCCGGCTTCGACGACGGGATCGCGCTCGCCGATCTGCTGGGCGCACTGCCCGAGGAACGGCGTGAGGCGTTCGTCCTCACCCAGATGCTGGGGCTGTCCTACGAGGACGCGGCGGAGCTGACCGGGTGCCCCGTCGGGACGGTGCGGTCACGGGTGTCGCGGGCGCGGAGCACGCTCGTGCGGTTGCTGGTGGCAGCGGAGGGATGTCGGGAGGAGGGGCGGGAGGGCGAGCGCGTGCTGGTGGCGGCCTGAGGGGGTTCTGCGTCGTCGTTCGTCCGCGGGTTCGGTGGGGGTTCTCGCGCAGTTCCCCGCGCCCCTTACGGGGCGCGGGGGTGTTGGTGGCCTCAGGAGCGGCCTCCCAAGTGGCGTTGTGCGAAGTCGAGTTCCAGGCGGAGTTGCTTGATGCGTTCGTCGACGACCAGGGAGCCGTGGCCGGCGTCGTAGCGGTAGACCTCGTGGACGGCGGAGCGGGCGGCGAGGCGGTCGACGTAGTTGTCGATCTGGCGGATGGGGCAGCGGGGGTCGTTGACACCGGCGGAGATGTAGACCGGGGCCTTCACCGCGTCGACGTAGGTCAGCGGGGACGAGGCCTCGAAGCGCTCGGGGACCTCCTCGGGCGTGCCGCCGAGGAGCGTGCGGTCCATCGCCTTGAGCGCCTCCATCTCGTCGTGGTACGCGGTCACGTAGTCCGCGACGGGGACCGCGGCGATGCCGAGCGTCCAGGCCTCCGGCTCGGTGCCGAGGCCCAGGAGGGTGAGGTACCCGCCCCAGGAGCCGCCGGTGAGGACGAGACGGTCGGGGTCGGCGAACCCGGAGCCCACCGCCCACTCCCGCACGGCCGCGATGTCCTCCAGCTCGATCAGGCCGACCCGGTGCTTGAGAGCGTCGGTCCAGGCGCGGCCGTACCCGGTGGAACCGCGGTAGTTGATGCGGATCACCGCGTACCCGTGGTCGAGCCAGGCGGCCGGGCCCGCGGCGAAGGCGTCGCTGTCGTGCCAGGTCGGGCCTCCGTGGATGTCGAAGACCGTCGGGTACGGGCCGGACACGCCCTCGGGGCACTGGACGAGGGCGTGGACGCGCCCCCCGGGTGTGTCCACCCAGACGTCCTCCACCGGCACCGAACCGGGCGACTTCAGGCCCGGCGGGTCGAGGACCACCTCGCCGGTCGTCGAGCGGACGACCGGCGGTTCGGCGGCCGAGGACCACAGGTACTCGATACTGCCGTCGGGGCGGGCGGTGGCCCCCGACACGGTCCCTCGCGGGGTGTCCACCCGCTCCAGGGCACGGGTCGCCAGGTCGTAGCGGAACAGCTCGCTGCGGGCCTCGAAGCTGTGGGCGACCAGCAGCGCGGAGCCGTCCGGATACCACTCGGCGCTCAGGTCGCCCTCCAGCCGGTCGGCGAGGCCGAGGTCGGTCTCCTCGCCGGAGACCACGTCCCAGACGAGCGGCTCCCAACGGCCGCCCCGCTGATGGCCGATGAGCAGCCGGGTGTCGCCGACGACGGGGGCGAAGCCCAGCACCTCCAGGCCCAGCTCGATGGTGCCGCCCTTGGTGTCGTCGAGCTCGGCGACCGGAGTGCCGTCCGGCCGGACCACGCGCAGCGCCGAGTGCATCGCGTCGCCGTGCTCGGTGTGCTCGATCGCGATCAGCGAGCCGTCGTGCGAGAGGTCGCCCACGCCGGCCGACTCACGGTGGCGGTAGATCTCGACGGGGGCCTCGCCCTGCCGGGACAGGTGGATCGTGGAGCCGTCCTCGTCGGTGGAGCGGCCGACGACCGCCGTCCGGCCGTCCCGGCCGAGGGCCAGGCCCGCCGGATACGACGGCTCCAGGCCCGGGGCGCCCTCCTCGTCCGGGCCGCCCTGGAACGGCTGGCGCCGCCAGACGCCGAACTCGTCCCCGTCCTTGTCGTCGAACCACCAGATCCACTCGCCGTCCGGTGAGAGCACACCGTCCGTCGTGCCGTTGGCCCGGTTCGTGACCTGGCGCTGCTCGCCGGTGACGCGGTCCCACGCGTACAGCTCGTACGTGCCCGTGGCGTTGGAGACGAACAGCGAGCGGTGCGGCGCATCCTCCGCCCATTCCGGCAGGGACACCCTCGGTGCCCGGAACCTCTTCTCCCAGTCGGGCATGGACCCGTGCTGCTGCTGCGGGGTGGCCCCGTTGCTCTCAGTCATGGCCCCATATTGCCCCGACCGCACGACATCGCGCCGACGAGGTCCCCAGCCTGTGGATAACTTCGGCCGCCGCGGGGCCGTCCGGGCTGATCACCCGTGCCCGAGTCGGAGTCGTCCGGGACGATTGTCAGTGCCCGGGTGCAGACTCGCCGCATGACTTCGACGACACGAAGGACGGACACGGGGACGACTACGGGGACCCGGTCGGGGCCGACTACGGCGACCGCTGCGGGGACGACTGCGGCGACCGCTGCGGGGACGACTGCGCGTGCCGATCTGCGCGGGACGGTCGAGCGGTTCTGGGCCACCGCCGAGAGCCGGGACTGGGCCGCGTTCGCCGAGACGCTGGCCGAGGACGTCGTGTACGAACTGCCGCAGACGCGGGAGCGGATCCGCGGCCGCGAGCGGTACGTGGAGTTCAACCGGGAGTACCCCGGTGACTGGCACGCCCGGATCGAACGGATCGTCGCGGAGCCGCCGCGACCGGGATCGCCGGGGCAGCCGGGGCAGCCGGGGCAGGTCGTCAGCTGGACACACGTCACCGTGGGGCTGGAGGAGATGTACGCGATCTCCTTCTTCACCGGGGACGAGGACGGCCGGATAGCCGCGATCACGGACTTCTGGCCCGAACCGTACGAGCCTCCGGCCGGGCGAGAGCACCTCGTCGAGCGGTACTGAGGGGGGGCGTCGCGGCGGGCTCGGCGGGGCGACCCCGGGGCCGGGGGCCCCGCGCGGGCACCGTACGGTGGAAGGCGTGTACCGGTTCCTGCTGACGCCCCGATGGTGGGGGATCAACGTCTTCGTGCTGCTCGCCATCCCGTTCTGCGTGTTCATGGGGTCGTGGCAGCTGAGCCGGTTCGAGGACCGGATGCAGGACCATCGCGCGGCGACCGAGCGGATCGACCCGGCGGACCGGGCCCCGGCGCGCCCGCTGGGGTCGTTGCTGCCGGTGGACAAGGAGACCTCGGGCGAACTGGCCACCGTGAGCGGGCGGTACGGCGAGCAGCTCCTCGTGCCCAACCGTGAGCTGGACGGCCGGACCGGGTTCTACGTGCTGACGCTGCTGCGCACCGACGAGGGCAAGGCCCTGCCGGTGGTACGGGGCTGGCTGCCCGGCGCGGCGGACGCCGGCCGGGCCCCGGCGGCCCCCTCCGGCGAGGTCACCGTCACCGGGTCGCTCCAGGCCTCCGAGACCCCGGGGTCGAACGGCGTGCCCCTCCAGGGCGGGCTGCCGGCCGGCCAGACCTCGGCGATCAGCGCGGCGGCGCTGGTGAACCTTGTGCCGGACGACCTGTACGACGCCTGGATCACCCTCGACAAGGGCGACTCGGGCATGAAGGCCGTCCCCGCGACGGCGCCGCAGGACACCGGGCTCGACCTCAAGGCCTTCCAGAACCTCGGTTACACCGGCGAGTGGTTCGTCTTCGCCGGCTTCGTCGTGTTCATGTGGTTCCGCCTGATCCGCCGCGAGGTCGAGTTCATCCGTGACACGGAACTGGGGCTGCTGCCCGACACCGCCGAATCGGACGGGGACGGAGACGGCCGTGGCGCCGCCGCACCGGACGGTGACGGCGACGAGCAGGGCGGCGGCGAAGCGAACCGAGACGGGGCGCACGCCGACCGAGCCGACGAGAACCGCTCCCGCGAGGCCGAGCCGGCCCCGTAGGACCGGCGGGCTCCGCTGAGAATCGACGGCACCCCACGGCCACGCCACGGCCCCGCGACCCTGCCGCCCCCGTCAGGCGCCCCCAGCAGGGCAGTCAGGCGCCCACCCGCAGACCCGTCAGGTCGCTGCCATCAAACCCGTCCGGTAGACCACGCCCGCGCAGGCGTTGCCGATGTTCGCCGAGAAGGTGACGATGCCGCCCTCGGTGGTGTGGGAGACGAGGACGCTGCCGTCGGCGACGCCGTCCTCGGTGAAGAGCTGGGTGGAGACGGAGTTGGTGCCGTCGGTCGTGGTGCCGGGGCTCGCCTCCCCCGTGGGCGTCGGGTCCGGTGACGGATCCGAACCGCCGGTGCCGCCGCCCGTCGTCCCGCCGGTGGTCTGGCAGGGCTCGGACGGCACCCAGGCGAACCGCACCTCGTACGCCGCTCCCGGCTGCAGCACCAGCTGGGTCAGGGACAGCGACGGGTCGGGCAGTCCGGCCGCCGCGTCACCGGCGACATGGGTCGCCACGGTGATCTTCGACCCGTCCGCGGCACCCTGCGGGAGGGCGCTCACGGAGCCCCCGCCGGTGACCGTACAGCTCGTGCCGGAGATGTTGGAGATGCGGAACGAGCCGTAGACGGCTCCGCCGGAGTCCGGTGCGCCCACGCTCCCGCCCCCGCCGAGCTGGGCCGCCGTACAGAGCGCGGAGGCGGCGGCCGTCGGCGTCGCCTGCGTGCCGCTCGTGGAGCCGCTGCTCTGGCCCTTGTCCTTGTCGCTCTTGTCCTTGTCCGTGCTCTTGCCGGGCTCCTTGGACCCGCCGGAGGAGCCTCCCGACGAACCGTTCCCGCCGGTCTGGCCCTTGGACTGGCCCTCGGTCTCCTGCTTGTGCGAGCCGTTGCCCATGATGGAGGTGTTCACGTCGGAGCCGGTGGAGTTGGAGACGTGCACCAGGGCCGGGATCGCCGTGCCGATGAGGAGCGCGGCGGCGGCCATGCCGACGACGGCCTGACGCTTGCGGGTCCGCCGCGCCGGTACCGCCCGCCGCAGATGCTCCAGGGTGCCGTCCCTGGGCTCGATCTCCGCCACCGCCTGGTGCAGGAGATTGCGCAGCACCAGTTCGTCGGAGTCGAACGCGCCGAGACCCTTCGCCCCCGAGCCGTTCAGCACCGCACCGTTCAGCACCGCACCGTTGAGCGCGGGGCCATCCGGCGCGGGGCCATCCGGGGTCGCGTCGTCCGTACTCGGGTCAGCCGAATTCAGGTCGGCCGAACGCGAGTCGTCCTCACGCGAGTCGTCCGGAGCGTGGCCTTCGAGATCCTGGCCCTCGGGGTGGGGGCCTTGTTCTTCGGGGCCGTGATTCACAGTTCCGTTCCCAGCGTGCGATTGCGTTTCTTCGTGCTCCTCGAGCCCGCGCCCCCCGACGCGCCCGTCCCGCCCGCGCTGCTCCGCGCGTTCGTCCTCGCGCTCCTCGGCGCGTTCGTCCTCGTCCCGGCGCCCCCAGGAGGCACGCCTCCTGGGGGCGAGCTCGTCCCGACCGCCCGGCCCGCCGTGCCTGTCGGGTCCGTCGTCCTTGCCGCGCGTGCTCATGCGGGCGCCTCCATGGCGACGCGCAGTGCCGCGATGCCCCGGGAGCCGTACGCCTTCACCGAGCCCAGCGATATGCCGAGCGCCTCGGCGACCTGGGCCTCGGTCATGTCGGCGAAGTAGCGCAGCACGAGAACCTCGCGCTGCCGCCGCTGGAGCCCCTTCATCGCCTTGATGAGCGAGTCGCGCTCCAGCTGGTCGTACGCGCCCTCCTCCGCGCTCGCCATGTCGGGCATCGGCTTCGACAGCAGCTTCAGGCCGAGGATCCGGCGGCGCAGGGCGGAGCGCGAGAGGTTCACGACCGTCTGGCGCAGATAGGCGAGCGTCTTCTCCGGGTCCCGGACGCGCTTGCGCGCCGAGTGCACGCGGATGAACGCCTCCTGGACGACGTCCTCGCAGGAGGCGGTGTCGTCGAGGAGGAGCGCCGCGAGACCGAGGAGCGAGCGATAGTGAGCGCGGTACGTCTCGGTGAGGTGGTCGACCGTCGTACCGGAGGCCGGCACCGTCGACGTGTCGTCCGCGCCGTCGCGCTGGCTGGGTATGCGGGTCGGCCGCGTCGCGGGCATCGGCGCGATCACCGGCATGCCGCCGGCCGAACCGGGCATGCGGGGACGGCGGGGTGGACGCAGGGCGGTGCCCCTCGTCTGTACCGCGGTGAAATCGAGTACCTCTGCCACGCCTGTTGGACGCGCATCCCCCCGTCGGGGTTGTACGAGACAGGCATCACTTTTGCGTCAGACCGCACATGTGTCCGTATGGCATGGGCGCTGGTCGGTATGGCGGCCACGTCCGTCGGCACGCAGCGCGCAGCCATCGGTACGACCCACCGAACACCGGACAGCGCGTCGAACGCCCTCATGCGTACCAGCTCTTCCCCTATGCCCCAAGTGGTGGCGCCCAGCCCCGCCGAAGGGCGCCCGGTAAAGACGCTCCCCGTGCGTCGCGCGGTTGCGGCGGACGGGGAGAAAAATCCTCGATCACCGGGAGGCCTGAATCAACCCGGAAATCCGGCGGCGGTACGGGCGGAAATCGTCCGTCCGTGGAACCGTCGACCCGAAGAACTTACACGCCACCGCTGACAGGGGCCGACGCCGCGGGGGCGGGGAGTGCGGGTTCGTCGGCGACCGCGGGCCCGGTGGGGCTTCTCGCGCAGTTCCCCGCGCCCCTGAAAAGCCGGGGCTGCGCCCATGCTTTTCATCCAGCGGCCCCGCCGCCTTCCAGACCCACAGGGCCGCCGCTTTCCAGACCCGCGGGGCCGTGATCTTCCAGGCCCGCAGGGCCGGTCTTTCAGGCCCGCAGGGCCTGATCTTTTAGGGGCGCGGGGAACTGCGCGAGAAGCCCCACCGACCCGCACCCGCCAAAGCGACCCGCGCCCCCGAGCGACTACGCGCCCTTGACCACCAGTTCAGCCACCTGAACCGCGTTCAAGGCGGAGCCCTTGCGCAGGTTGTCGCCGCAGACGAAGAGTTCCAGGGCCGTCGGGTCGTCCAGGGCCCGGCGTACGCGCCCGACCCAGGTGGGGTCCGTGCCCACCACGTCGGCCGGCGTGGGGAACTCCCCCGCGCCCGGATCGTCGTAGAGGACGACCCCGGGGGCCGTGGCGAGGATCTCCCGCGCCTTGGCGACCGTGACCTCGCCCTCGAAGCGGGCGTGCAGGGTGAGGGAGTGCGCGGTGACCACCGGCACCCGTACGCAGGTCACGGCGACCGGGAGCTTCGGCATTCCGAGGATCTTGCGGGACTCGTCCCGCACCTTCATCTCCTCCGAGGACCAGCCGTCCGCGCGGAGGTCCCCGGCCCATGGCACCACGTTGAGCGCCACCGGCTCCGGGAACGGCCCGGTGCTGTCGCCCACGGCCCGCCGTACGTCGCCGGGGGCGGTCCCCAGCTCCGTGCCGGCGACCAGGGCGATCTGTCGGCGCAGGGTGTCCACGCCGGCCCGGCCCGCGCCGCTGACCGCCTGGTACGAGGAGGCCACCAGCGCGCGCAGCCCGAACTCGGCGTGCAGCGCGCCGAGCGCCACGATCATGGAGAGGGTCGTGCAGTTGGGGTTGGCGACGATCCCGCGCGGCCGGTTCCGGGCGGCGTGCGCGTTCACCTCGGGGACGACGAGGGGCACCTCCGGGTCCATCCGGAAGGCGCCCGAGTTGTCGACGACGACCGCGCCCCGGGCCGCCGCGACCGGGGCCCACTGCTCGGCGACCTCGTCGGGGACGTCGAACAGGGCGATGTCGACCCCGTCGAAGGAATCCTCCGACAAGGCCGACACCTCGACCTGCTCCCCGCGCACGGTCAGCTTGCGGCCGGCCGAGCGCGGGGAGGCGAACAGACGGATCTCGCCCCAGATGTCCGCGCGGTGGGACAGGATCTGGAGCATGACGGTGCCGACGGCCCCGGTCGCGCCCACGACCGCGAGCGTCGGCCTGCCGGCACGCCCGGCATCGACCGCCATCAGCGACCGATGCCGAGACCGCTACGGGCACCGCCACCGATGCGTACGCCGGCACCGCCGTCGTACGCCCGGTACGAACGGACCGTCATCGTCCGGTGCCTCCGTAGACGACGGCCTCGTCGCTGTCGGAGTCGAGCCCGAAGGCGGTGTGCACGGCGCGCACGGCCTCCGGCACGTCGTCGGCGCGGGTGACGACCGAGATGCGGATCTCGGAGGTCGAGATCAGCTCGATGTTCACACCCGCGTCGGACAGTGCCTCGAAGAAGGAGGCGGTGACGCCCGGGTTGGTCTTCATCCCCGCGCCGACCAGGGAGATCTTGCCGATCTGGTCGTCGTAGCGCAGCGAGTCGAAGCCGATGCCGGCCTTGTTCTTCTCCAGCGCGTCGATGGCCTTGCGGCCCTCGGTCTTGGGGAGGGTGAAGGAGATGTCCGTCAGCCCGGTCGTCACGGCGGAGACGTTCTGCACCACCATGTCGATGTTGACCTCGGCGTCCGCGATGGCACGGAAGATCGCGGCGGCCTCGCCCGGCTTGTCCGGGACGCCGACGACCGTGACCTTGGCCTCGGAGACGTCGTGGGCGACTCCGGAGATGATGGCGTGCTCCACCTTGTGGTCCCCTTGCGACTCTGGCTTCTCGTTGCTGACCCAGGTGCCCGGCAGTCCGGAGAAGGACGAGCGGACGTGGATCGGGATGTTGTAGCGGCGGGCGTACTCGACACAGCGGTGGAGCAGCACCTTCGAACCGGACGAGGCCAGTTCGAGCATGTCCTCGGAGGAGATCCAGTCGATCTTCTTCGCCTTCTTCACGACCCGCGGGTCGGCGGTGAAGACGCCGTCGACGTCGGTGTAGATCTCACAGACCTCGGCGTCCAGCGCGGCGGCCAGCGCGACGGCGGTCGTGTCCGACCCGCCGCGACCGAGGGTGGTGATGTCCTTCTTGTCCGCGCTGACACCCTGGAAGCCGGCGACGATGGCGATGTTGCCCTCGTCCAGCGCGGTCCGGATGCGGCCGGGCGTGACGTCGATGATCCGGGCTTTGTTGTGGACCGAGTCGGTGATGACGCCTGCCTGGCTACCGGTGAACGACTGGGCCTCGTGGCCCAGGTTTTTGATCGCCATGGCCAGCAGCGCCATGGAGATACGCTCTCCGGCGGTCAGCAGCATGTCGAACTCACGCCCGGCAGGCATCGGTGACACCTGCTCGGCGAGATCGATCAGCTCGTCCGTCGTGTCGCCCATCGCGGAAACGACGACGACCACCTGGTGGCCGTTCTTCTTCGCTTCCACGATCCGCTTGGCGACGCGCTTGATGCCCTCGGCATCGGCTACGGAGGAGCCTCCGTACTTCTGCACGACAAGGCCCACGTGCGCTCCTCGCTCCGTTTCAGTCCCTTATCCGCACATACACACGCACTCACACGTGCTGCGGCGGTCGGCTCAGTCTATCGAGCGGTCGAATATCCCTTCCTTGGTACCGCATGGTGAGATGTCCCGCTCACCCTTTGATCACCTGGTTTTTCTCCGGACCTTCCACCGGTTTCGCCCGGCTTCTCGTCCGGAGCCTCGACCGCTCCGGGAACGTCCCTGCCCAGGCCGCCGCCGAACAGTCGGCGCGGACGGGGAAAAGTGCCTGGAGTCACACTCCGGCCCACCGAGGGCCCTTCCGCCGAGGGAACCGCAACTTTCAAGCATTAAGGTCGTGGCCGTGCGCGTACTTCTGGTGGAAGACGACGAGCCGGTCGCCGAGTCCCTGCGACGAGGGCTCCTGCGGTACGGCTTCGAGGTGCAGTGGGTCAACACAGGCGGGGCGGCGCTGTCGTACGACGGCCCGTACGACGTCGTCCTCCTGGACCTCGGGCTGCCCGACACCGACGGCCTCGACGTCTGCAAGGCCCTGCGGGACCGCAGCCAGGTGCCGATCATCGTGATCAGCGCCCGGAGCGACGAGACGGACCGGGTGGTCGGGCTGGAGCTCGGCGCCGACGACTACGTCTCCAAGCCGTTCGGTGTGCGCGAGGTGATCGCCCGGATAAGGGCGGTGATGCGCCGGGTGCAGCCGCGCGCCGCCGGCACGCCCGCCGCCGGCCCCGACCGCTACGGCCCCCGCCTCACCGTCGACCGCAAGGCCGCGCGCGTCCACCTGGACGGCACGGAGGTGGCACTGGCCCCCAAGGAGTACGACCTCCTCGCCTTCCTCACCGAGGAGCCGGGCGCGCTGATGTCGCGCGAGCAGATCATGGAGGCGGTCTGGGACGCGAACTGGTTCGGCCCGACGAAGACGCTCGACGTCCATGTGGCCGCGCTGCGGCGCAAGCTCGCCGGGGCGATCACCATCGAGGCGGTGCGGGGCGTGGGGTTCCGGCTCGTCGTCGACGAGGGCGCGGGCAGCGACGGCAGTGAAGGCTCGGGCGCCGACGGCAGTGAGGGCCCGGGCGCGTCATGATCCGTCAGCTCATCCGCAGCTACGTCCTCCTCGTGGCCGTGGCCATCGCGTTGTTCACCGTGCCGGTGGCGTTCACGCTCACGAATCAGCTGCGGGGCGACACCGAGCTGTCCGTCAAGCGTGAGGCCGAGACCATGGCCAAGCTGCTGGGCACCGACGACGTCGCCGCGTGCGAGGCCCTCACGCAGATGGCCAAGGCGTACACCGACGACGACGCCGAGGTCCAGGTGTCCGCCACGAACGGCTGCGGGCCCGAGGGCTTGGCGGCACCGGTCCGGGACGCGGCCCTGACCAGGGCCCTGGAGGACGGCAGGGCCACCACCGACTGGGGAGCCGACTTCATCTGGGGCGACAACCTGGTGATCACCGTCCCCGCCCATGAGCGCACGGCGGACGGGAAGGCGACGGATGAGGTCGTCGGCGCCGTACGGATCGTCTTCTCGACCGACCACCTCACCTACCGCCTCTGGACCATCTGGGGCTTCCGGGCGGCGCTGGCCGTCCTGGTCCTCGCGGCCGCCGCGTTCATCGGCGTGTTCGCCGCCCGACGGCTGACCGCTCCGCTGCGCCAGCTCAACGAGATGGCGAGCAAGATGAGCGACGGCGACCTGACGGCCCGCTCCCCCGTGACCGGTCCGCAGGAGACACAGACCCTGGCGCGGACACTGAACCAGGCGGGCGAACGGCTGGACACACTGATCGCGTCGCAGCGCATCTTCGTCGCCGACGCCTCCCACCAACTCCGCACTCCCCTCACGGCGTTGCGGCTGTCCCTGGACAACATCGCGGACGGGGTGGACGACGAGTTCGTCCGGGAGGACGTGGAGCAGGCGACGGCCGAGGTGGTCCGGATGAGCCGTCTGGTCAACGGTCTGCTGGTGCTGGCGCGGGCCGAGGCGAAGGTGACGGCGGCGGAACCGCTGTCCCTGCGGGACGTCATCCAGGAGCGCCTGGATGTGTGGAGACCGGCCGCCGACGAGCGCGGAGTCACCATCACGCTCAGGGGGAGTGCCGACGGCCGGCCGCTTGTGCTGGCCAGTCCCGGTCATCTGGACCAGGTCCTGGACAACGTGCTCTCCAACGCCCTGGAGGTCTCGCCGGACGGTGCGACGATCACGGTCTCGGTGGAGACCCGGGGCGACGAGGTGGTGCTGTCGGTGCTGGACGAGGGGCCCGGCATGTCGGACGCCGAGAAGTCCCGCGCCTTCGACCGCTTCTGGCGCGGTCAGGGCCTCACCGGGAAGTCCGGGTCGGGCCTCGGCCTCGCCGTCGTCAAGCAACTCGTCACCGACGACAACGGGACCGTGGCCCTCAAGGACGCGCCCGGGGGCGGGTTGTGCGTCGCGCTCACCCTGCGCGCTGCGCGCCACGGGGGTGGCTGAGCCGGGAGGTGGAGGGCTCAGCCACGCTCGTGAGGGCGGGTGCTCAGCCCTCGGGCATCGCCGACGAGTGGTGGTTCACGATCTTCCACACGCCGTTCCGCTTCTCGTACTCGTAGGTGTAACGAGCCTCGACGGCACGCTTCTTGCCGGTCTTCGGGTCGGTGAGCGTGAAGACGTACGAGCCGGTGTCGATCGCGGAGTCGCCGTCCAGGACGTTGATGATCGTCTTGGTCTTCTTGCCGACCGGCTTGTTCTCCAGGAAGTGGTCGAAGTAGTCGACGATGCCGGCGCGGTTCGTGCGGATCCTGTTGGAGACGGTCGGCAGGAGGACCGCGTCCTTCGCGTAGCGGTCCGCGACCTTCTTGGAGTCACCGGTCTGCAGCGCCTTGTTCCAGCCGTCGAAGAGCGCCGCGATCTCCTTCTTGGAGGGCTTCTTCGGCGCGGCCTCGGCTCCGGCCATGCTGACACCTGCGGTGACCGTGCCGGCGGTGACCAGAGCGGTGGCGGTGACGATGGCGGCACGTATCCGGTTCTTGCGGGTCATCGCGATCTCCCGTGCGAGGTTGATGAGTTACTGCCTCCGCTTCCGGTACGGCGGAAGTGACTCAAGATTCGCGCGGGGCGAGTTAGGGGCCGTGCAACGGACGTACAGCCGTGGGGCAGGGATCGTACAAAGCACACACCGTGACGCGACGTGCACCTCTGGTGCGGGGCTCACGGGGTAACAGACAGCCATGAGCGAAGTGCTGCTGAGCGAGAGTTTTCGTAGTGCGTCGGGAGCCGTGCGGTGGGGCACGGCCGGAGAGGCGGGTCAGGAGCCGGTCGTGCTCTGCCACGGCACGCCCTTCTCCTCCTACGTCTGGCGCGGTATCGCCCAGACGCTGGCCGACACCGGCCGGTACCAGGTGTTCGTGTGGGACATGCCCGGGTACGGCGAGTCGGACATGCACACCGGCCAGGACGTCTCCCTGGCCGCCCAGGGGCGGGTCCTCGCCGACCTGCTGAAGTGGTGGGGGCTGGGTGAACCCCTGGTGGTGGCCCATGACTTCGGGGGAGCCGTCGCCCTGCGGGCCCATCTGCTGCACGGGGCCCGCTACCGCGCGCTCGCCCTCGTGGACCCCGTGGCGCTGGCCCCGTGGGGGTCGCCCTCCTTCCGGCTGCTCGGCCGGCACGCCGACGTCTTCGAACAGTTGCCGCCCGCGCTGCACCGGGCCCTCGTGCGGGAGTACGTGAGCTCCGCCAGCGGCCCCGGGCTGCACCCGGCGGTCCTCGACCGGCTCGTCCAGCCGTGGCTCGGCGAACACGGTCAGCCCGCCTTCTACCGGCAGATCGCCCAGGCGGACCAGGCCCACACGGACGAGATCCAGGACCGGTACGGGGAGATCGGCCTCCCGGCGCTGGTGTGCTGGGGCGAGGACGACCGCTGGATCCCGCTGGCGAAGGGGCGGGAGCTGGCCGACCGCATCCCGGGGGCGCGCTTCGTCCCGATCGCGGGCGCGGGACACCTCGTCCAGGAGGACGCACCCGCCGAACTCGCGGGCGCTCTACTGGCGTTCCTCGGAACCGTCGCCTGAGTCGGGTCCGGCCTAGAAGCGTCCTGAAGATCTTGAAAATGCGCCCGGCTTGCCCTACTTGATGGCGATTGACATTTACCGGCAATCCAGGGTGAGTCGGGCGGCCAGAGCAAGATCTTCAGCGGTCTCCTAGGCCCTGTCGTCACATTCCCGCCTGCCCCGCGGCGCCATGCACGCGCTCTCGACGCACCGGGCACCGACCCGATTACGTCCAGTACGCGGGTCAGTGCCCGGCACGCCGAGAGCACGCTCCCCCGGCCTCGGCTGCGCTCGACCGGGAGGTACCCCCACGACGCCGCGGGGCCGCCCTTCGGGCGACGACGGGAATGTGACGACAGGGCCTAGAGGGTCCCGAGCGCCGGGGCGAACGCGATGAGCAGGGGGAGCAGGGCCAGCAGGGCGGCGGCCGTCGTGGTGGCCGCGCGGCGGGTGCGGTCGAGGCGGGGCGGCGGCTCCAACAGCCGCTCCACCCGGTCGCCCAGCAGGCGGCGGGTGTTGGAGCAGCTCAACACGCCCCGGTGCTGGTTGAGTTCGATGAGGGCCAGGGCGGTGGTCAAGTGCCCGCAGCGACGGGAGGCCGTGTCGTCGGCGGCGAGTTCGACGAGGCGGTGGGTCTGGTCGGCGAAGTGGGCGAAGAGGGGGATGCGCGGGAAGCCCGTGGCGAGGGCGGTCGAGAGGTGGAGCAGCCAGTCGTGGCGGGCGCGGGCGTGACCCAGTTCATGGGCGAGCACGGCGTCCAGCTGACGGTCGCTCAGCTTGCCCAACGCGCCCGTGGTGACGACCAGTCGGGGCGGCGCACCCGGCATGAGCCACGCGTCGGGATACTCGTCCTCCAGCACCAGCAGCGGCCCCTTCGCCTGCGGCAGGCCCGCCGGGAGATCGGGGGCCCGCTCCCGCAGGTGCGCACGGCGCAACCGCCGACGACGCCGGGCCTCGACCAGCTCCCGGGCCAGCATCGCACCGCTCCAGGCCGCCCCCAGGGCCAGCACCAGCGTCAGTACGGCCGTCCAGGGCGGCGCGGCCGTGAGGTCGTACGCGGCGGTCACCGCCGGGGGCGCGGGGGCGAAGGCATGCGTCCGAACCGTCTCGAACACGGCTGCCGCGCCCAGCACCAGCGCCGCGAGACAGCTCAGCAGGGCCGCCGCCACCAGGCACTGCCACGTCCACAGCGCGACCACGGGTTCCCGCTCGGGCCACCTGGCCCTCAGCAGCGCACGGGGACCCACCACGGCGGCGGTCAGAGCCACGGCGACGAGAAGCAGCAGGAGAACGGTCACGTCACTGGGTCCGGTTCCTGTCGGGGGCGGGCGACGGCGCTTACGCTACCGCCGGTCCCCGCACCCGCAGCACCCCTTGGCGTGCCCCGAAGCGGGCGACGAGACAGGCGAGGCGGCAGGCGTTCGAGGCGGACGACGGACGGTGGACGGTGGACGGTGGAGCTACTTGACCTTCCTGCCCAGTCCCAGCGGCCCCGCGATCTCCTCCGCCATGACCTTGCCCGCCTCGAACTCCAGCGTCTCGTCGCCCATCAGTTCCTGGTCGGTGTCGAGGCCGTCCAGCTCGGCGAGGGGCTGGTTCAGGCGGACGTGCGCCACGAGGGACTGCAGGGCCCGCAGGGTCGCCGATGCCGTGGAGCCCCAGTTGGAGAAGTAGGAGAACTGCCACCACCACAGCGCCTCGGTGGTGCGGCCCGCGCGGTAGTGGACCATGCCGTGGCGCAGGTCGGCGATCACGTCGGCGAGGTCGTCGGAGATCCGGGCCGGGACCGGCGCCTTGCGGGGCTCGTAGGGGTCGAAGACCTCGGAGTAGACGTCGACCGGGTCGAGCATCAGGGCGAGGCGTTCGCGCAGCTCGTCCACGTCCGGCTCGAAACCGGGGTCGGGCTCGTAGCGTTCGTCGGGCACGATGTCCTCGTGCGCGCCGAGGCGACCGCCGGCCAGCAGCAGCTGGGAGACCTCCAGCAGCAGGAACGGGACGGCCGAGTCCGGCTCGTCGCCCTTGGCCACCTCGGTGACGGCGACCAGGAAGCTCTCGATCTGGTCCGCGATCTGGACCGCGAAGTCGTCCGGGTTCAGGTCCGTCGCGTGCAGCGTGGCGTCAGACATCCAGCAATCGTCTCCCCTCGAAGGCGCGGCCGAGGGTCACCTCGTCCGCGTATTCCAGGTCGCCGCCCACCGGGAGGCCGCTGGCCAGGCGGGTGACCTTGAGGCCCATGGGTTTGATCATGCGGGCGAGGTACGTGGCCGTGGCCTCGCCTTCCAGGTTCGGGTCCGTGGCCAGGATCAGCTCGGTGACCGTGCCGTCGGCCAGGCGGGCCAGCAGCTCCCGTATGCGCAGGTCGTCGGGGCCGACGCCCTCGATCGGGCTGATCGCGCCGCCGAGGACGTGGTACTTGCCCCGGAACTCGCGGGTGCGCTCGATCGCGACGACGTCCTTCGGTTCCTCGACGACACAGATGACGGACGGGTCGCGGCGCGGGTCGCGGCAGATGTTGCACAGCTCCTCCTGCGCCACGTTGCCGCAGGTCGCGCAGAAACGGACCTTCGCCTTCACCTCGAGGAGGGCCTGCGCGAGCCGCCGTACGTCCGTGGGCTCCGCCTGCAGGATGTGGAAGGCGATCCGCTGCGCGCTCTTGGGACCGACGCCGGGCAGTCGCCCCAGCTCGTCGATGAGGTCCTGGACCACGCCTTCGTACACGGACTGCCGTCCTTCCTGGTGTCTTTCAGTACGTACCGTAGTCGGCCGCCGCCGCTCCGAGGAAGGCGGTATCGGGCACGGATGGGCTCGCCGGGGGGTTGCGGGCGAGTTCTGCGGAGTTCGGAGGGTCGGGAGGTGTTCAGCGGAAAAGTCGCGCCGGGGGCGCGGAGAGGGGTGGGTGAGGGGGCGGCCGAGAGGCCCGGTTCAGAAGGGCAGGCCGGGGATGCCCGAACCGCCGCCGAGGCCCTGGGCGAGGGGGCCCAGTTTCTGCTGCTGGAGGGTCTGGGCGTTCTCGTTGGCCGCCTGGACGGCCGCGACGATCAGGTCGGCGAGGGTCTCGGTGTCCTCCGGGTCCACCGCCTTGGGGTCGATCTTCAGGGCGCGCAGTTCGCCGGAGCCGTTGACGGTGGCCCGCACCAGGCCGCCGCCCGCCTGACCGTCGACCTCCGTGTGCGCGAGCTCCTCCTGTGCCCTCGCCAGGTCCTGCTGCATCTTCTGGGCCTGCTGGAGCAGCTGCTGCATGTTGGGCTGGCCACCACCGGGGATCACGTTCAGCTCCCTCGCACGAGTACTTGCGGAGGCCCGCGGGGACGGTTCTACGGACGCCCCCGGGGACCTTCTTGCGGTCGCAACGAGCCTACGTGGTCGGCACGGCCTCTGCCGCGCCACTCTTTCGAGTGAGTCGGCGGGGATTCGTATATCCGATCAAGGGCATCTTCCAGGGGATAAGCGGCGAAAACACCATCTTCGCCACCCATTGGGCGGTAGGAAGGGGTCCGGCCGCGTCAGGGTGGTGCGTGAGCGCCGTACGTACGTAGGGAGTGCCGGGTGAGCCAGCCGGAGATGCAGCCCGAGGGGGGACCCCAGGACGGGCGGGGTGAGGGGTCCGGGCTGTGGGCGGAGCCGTGGACGGCCGCGACCGGACCGTGGGTGGGGGAACTGGCCGGGCGGCCGTTCCCGCAGGGGGACTGGGGGGCGCCGGCGGAGCGGCTGGAGGAGCTGTACCAGTGGGTCGAGCGGGCGGCGCTGGAGACCGCGTCGTGGTATCTCGCGGACCGGGTGTGGAAACGCCTCGCGGCGCGGGTGCTGCGGGTCGGCGCGGCGACGGGCGCGCTCGTCGGGGCCGCGCTGCCGCTGCTCGACCTCACCGGGGCGGTGGGCGGGGCGGCCCCCTGGGGGTATCTCGCGCTGCTGTCCTGTGTGGCGTGCGTGGCGGTGGATCGGTTCTTCGGGGTCACCTCCGGGTGGATGCGGGACGTCGCCACGGCCCAGGCCGTGCAGCGGCGGTTGCAGATGCTGCGGTTCGACTGGGCGTCGGAGAGCGCGCGGGAGGTGCTGGGACCGGCGGAGGGGACGGCCGGGGAGGCCGCCGAGCGGTGCCTCGGGGTGCTGCGGCGGTTCTCCGAGGACATCACGGAGCTGGTGCGGGCCGAGACGGTGGACTGGATGGTGGAGTTCCGGGCGGGGGCGGCGCCGTCGGGGTTGCGGGTGGGGGGATCCGTGGGCCGGCCGGAGGGGGTGGTGAACGGGCGGGTGCCGTTGCCTCCGGGGGCTCGGCCGAACATGCCACGGCAGCGGCCGCCGGAGGCTCGGTAGGGGCCACCGGAGGCTCGGTGGGGGTTTGCTCGCCCCCGCCGCCCCTACCCGTCCCATCGTCGCAAGGGGCTGCGCCCCTCTGACCCCCACGGGCGGGTTCGGTGGGGGCTGGTCACGCAGTTCCCCGCGCCCCTGGAAATGAGCGGGGCTGCGCCCCGGCTTTTTCCAGGGCACCCGAAAGCCGTAGCCCGAACCTCTCAGCCCGTCTTCGCGTAGGTCACCGACTTGCCCGCCGTGTCGACGCGGCGGAGTTGTCCGTCGGGCAGGAGGGTGACGGTGGTGGCGGCACCGGGGGAACAGGACTCGGCCGGTTCGCCGGTGGTGACGGTGGAGGGGCCGATCCGGAGCGGACCGTCGTCGTCCGGTTCGTCCGTCAGCGTCGCCTCGAACACGCAGTGGTACGTGCCGCCGCCTTCGAGCGGTCCGTCCGCCGTGAGCGAGAGCACCGTGTCGCCGACCTCGCCCTGCCGGATGAAGAGCCGGCGAGTGTTCGCACCGTCGAGCGTGGCGTCCCAGGTGCCGAGGAAGTCCTCCGGGATCGTGCCCGCGTCGGGCGCCTCGGTGGTCGGGTCCGCCGAGGTCGCGGGGTCCGTGGGCTCGTCGGACGTCGGCCCCGGCGTCTCGGGCGCGCTCGTCGTCGTACCGCCCTTCGCGTCGTCCTTCTCGCCGCCGTCGCCCCCCTTCTTCATCAGCGCGTACACCGAGCCGCCCGCGCCGAGGGCGACCACCAACGCGACGGCGACGAGCAGCACGGAGGCGCCCCGGCTCCCGCGCTCCGGTTCGGGACCCCCGCCGAGGCCCGTCCCGGCCCCGGGCCCGTAGGGGGGCTCCGATCCGTAGAGGGGCTCCGGCCCGTACGGCGGGGTCGCGCCCAGCCCCGCCCCGGCGGCGCCTCCGGGCCCCTGACCGCCGCCGTACGGCTGCTGCCCGTACGCCCCGTACGGCGCCTGCGGTCCGCTCTGTGGGTAGCCGTAGGCGGGGCCGAGGGCGGGGCCGGGGGCGGGGTGCCGGCCGTAGCCACCGGCGGGCTGCTGGGTGTACGGCTGCGGGAAGCCATAGCCGGCGGGCGCGGGCCCCGGGTTGTAACCACCGGGTGCGGCGGCGGGCCCGGGTGGGGCCGCGGGAAGAGGCGGCTGTGCGGCGGGCGCCCCCGCGACGCGTGTCGGCATCCGGTCCGACGGCTCCCCACCCGGCGCCCCCGGCGGAGGCGGCACGGCACCCTCGGGCGGGGCGGCGGGGTGATCGGCCGGCGAGCCGGGGGCGGCGCCGGGAGCTGCCGCCCCAGCCGCCCCACCCGAGTGCGGGGACGGGGAAGTGCCCGACGCGGCCCCCGAACCACCGTACGGAGAATGCGGATCACCCAGCGGATACACGGGCGGAGCCGACGGCGGCCCGGCGGCCCCGGCCGGGGGCGCGGACGCGGGACCGGCGGACGGTGCACCGGCCGACGGCGACTGCTGGGCAGCGGCACCGCCCGCCAGGTTCGCGGCGGCGGCCCCCGACGGGCTCGCCGACGGCCCCGAGGGCGGAGCGGACGGCGCGGTCGCGGGCGGAGTCGACGGCGGGGTCGACGGCGGAGTGGGGAAGTCAGGGGACTGGCCCGGCGCCTCCGGGTGCGGGCCCGCGGCGGGCGGGGCCGAGGCCGAGGAAGCCGCTGCGGTCGGCTGCCCGAAGTGGCCGGAACCACCGGAAGCCGTCGGCCGACCGCCTCCCCCCGGACCTCCCGGCGCGCCGAAGCCACCGCCCGGCCCGCCCGGCACACCCGGCCCACCCGCAGCCGCCGCGCTCGCCGCTAGCGCCGGGCCTCCCGCCCCGCCAATACCTCCGGCAGCCCCTGCCCCCCCTGGAACCCCGGGCACTCCGGAAGCCCCCAGACCTCCCGCTCCCGGCCGCCCGGGCTGCCCCGATCGACCAGTCTCCCCAAGCTGCCCCGGCTGCCCCGTCCCCCCGCTCTCCTCCGGATCCTCGGCCTCCAGCAAGCGCACCGCGTGCCGGCCGAGTTGGGCGACCAGGGCGCTCGGCAGCCACGGGTCGCGGGAGCGGCCCGCGAAGACCGTGTCCTCGGCGCCGGTGCGCTGGAGGATCTGGGCCAGGGTGGGGCGGGCGGCGGGGTCCTTGCGCAGGCAGTCGCGGACGATGTCGTAGAGCCCCTCCGGCAGCCCGTCCAGGTCCGGTTCCTCCTGGGCGATGCGGTACATCAGCGCGTGGACACCGGAGTTGGCGGCGCCGAACGGCAGGTTGCCCGTGGCGGCGTAGGAGAGGACGGAACCGAGGCAGAAGATGTCGCAGGCGGGGGTGACGCGGTCGCCGCGCACCTGTTCGGGCGCCATGAAACCCGGCGACCCGACGAGCGCGCCGGTGCGCGTCAGTCCGCCGTCCGTGACGGTCTCCAGCGCCCGCGCGATCCCGAAGTCGATGACGCGCGGCCCGTCGATGGTCACCAGGACGTTGGACGGCTTGAGGTCGCGATGGATGAGCCCGGCCGCGTGGATGTCCTCCAGCGCGTGCGCGAGCCCGGCCGCGAGGATGCGTACGGACCGCTCGGGCAGCGCCCCGTGGTCACGCCCCACCACGGCCTGGAGGGAGGGCCCGGCGACATACCCGGTGGCGACCCACGGGACCCCCGCCTCGGTGTCCGCGTCCAGCACCGGCGCGGTCCAGTACCCGCCGACCTGCCGCGCGGCCCGCACCTCCTGCCGGAACCGCGCCCGGAACTCCTCCTGCTCCGCCAGCTCCTGCCGGACCAGCTTGACGGCGACGGTACGGCCGCGCTCGGACCGGGCCAGGTACACGTTCCCCATGCCGCCGGCCCCCAGCCGGGCGAGCAGCCGGTACGCCCCGATCCGCTGCGGATCTCCGGGCCCGAGCTTCTCCATGGCCACCGTCCCCCTGATTCCCCGTGCCGCCCCCGCCGCGTCCGTGGACGCGTGCACGTATCCGTGTCTCCGTGCATCCGTGTGCATGTACGTACGGGTACGTCGCCTACGTCGGCAACCTCATCAACGTCGTCTACGTCGCGTACGTGTGCAACGGACCGATCGTAGTGCGGCCGTGCGGGGAGGCGGATGGGGCGGTGTCTACGGTTCCGTAACAGCGTCCGGTGGCGCCGCGAGGTCGTCCAGGACGGCCGACAGCCGTTCCAGCGCCCGCACGGTCGCCGCGAACTCCTCCTCCCCCAGCGCCCGGGCGAGACGGGCGGCCAGGGCCGCGTGGCCCGGGTCGATCCGCTCGATCGCCGCGCGGCCGGCGGGCGTCGGCGTGAGGAGCTTGGCGCGACGGTGGGCCGGGTTCGGCAGGTACACGGCAAGCCCCCGGTCGACGAGGAGATCGGCGACCCGCTGGACGCTCTGCCGGGTGATGCCCATGGCCCGGGCGACCCCGGCGACCGGCAACGGCTCGGGCAGCACCGCGCCGAGCACCTGCCACCAGGCGGCCGTGAGCCCGGCTGGGCTCGCCAACTCGTCGGCCACGGAGAGGAACTGGCCGTTGAGGCGGAAGACGCCGAGGGCGGCGCGGCTGAGGAGGTCCTGCTGCTCGCGGCTCACCGGGCCGCCGCCTCCAGCACGGCGTACGCCTCCGCGTCGGAGTCGTGGAAGAGGCGGTACCAGGCGTCGAGGACCTCGCCCTCATAGACGCCGAGGAGACGGAGGACCTCGCGGGCGAAGGCGACGGGTTCGGTGGGGCCGGCGGTGACGAGCAGCCCGGAGCCGTCGGTGACGGCGTCCGCGTCGACGTACCGCTCACCGCCGCCGTACCCGGTGGCCGCGAGGTAGAAGGGGGCCGCGCTGGTGTGGTCCCGGTCGTCCAGCAGCCCTTCGCGGGCGAGACCGGCGGTCGCGCCGCAGATCGCGGCGACGGGTACGCCGGCCGCGAGGAACTCCCGCGCCTTCCGGGCGAACGGGGCGAGCGTGTCCCCCGTGTCCCACAGGTCCGCGCCGGTGAGGACGAGCAGGGAGCTGTCCTCGGGCCGCAGCCCTTCCAGTGCCGAGTCGGGCTGGATCCTCACCCCCGCGATCGTCCGCACGGCGTCGGCCCCCTCCCCGACCGTCCGGACCTCGTACCCGCCCCGAGCGAGCCAGGCGGTGGTGTGCCCCGTCTCCCAGTCGGCGTAGGTGTCGTACACGGCGAGATGAACGGGCTTCCGATTCGTCATGACAGCATGCTGACATAGTGACAGTGGGCTGTCAATTGGGAGCGGGGGGCGGTCGCTCGACTGCGGCCGAGTGGGGCTTCTCGCGCAGTTCCCCGCGCCCCTAAAAGCAACGGCCCCTGCGGGCCTTGCGAGGACGGGACGGGCAGAGGCGGCGGGGGCGACACACTGTCGCGCTCACCGAGCCGCACGCAGACACAAAGCCGATGTCCCCCACCCACCACCCACCCCTAGCCTCACCCCATGACCCCTCGCCCCAACCCCCAGGCCGGCGCCCAGGTGAAGGCCACGGACCGCGCGCACGTCTTCCACTCCTGGTCCGCACAGGAACTCATCGACCCCCTCCCCATCGCCGGCGCGGAGGGCTCCTACTTCTGGGACTACGACGGCAACCGCTACCTCGACTTCACCAGCGGCCTCGTCTACACGAACATCGGCTACCAGCACCCCAAGGTCGTCGCGGCCATCCAGCAGCAGGCCGCCACGATGACGACCTTCGCCCCGGCGTTCGCGGTCGAGGCCCGCTCCGAGGCCGCCCGGCTCATCGCGGAACGCACCCCCGGCGACCTGGACAAGATCTTCTTCACCAACGGCGGCGCCGACGCGGTCGAGCACGCCACCCGCATGGCCCGCCTGCACACCGGCCGCCCCAAGGTCCTCGCCGCGTACCGCTCGTACCACGGCGGCACCCAGCAGGCCGTGAACCTCACGGGCGATCCCCGCCGCTGGGCCTCCGACACCGGCACGGCGGGCGTCGTGCACTTCTGGGCGCCGTTCCTCTACCGCACCCGTTTCCACGCGGAGACGGAGGAGCAGGAGTGCGCCCGCGCGCTGGAGCACCTGGAGACGACGATCGTCTTCGAGGGGCCGTCGACGATCGCCGCGATCATCCTGGAGACCGTCCCGGGCACCGCCGGGATCATGGTCCCGCCGCCGGGCTATCTGGCCGGGGTCAGGGAGCTGTGCGACAAGTACGGGATCGTGTTCGTCCTCGACGAGGTCATGGCGGGCTTCGGGCGGACCGGCACCTGGTTCGCGGCGGACCTCTTCGACGTCGTGCCCGACCTGATGACCTTCGCCAAGGGCGTGAATTCCGGCTACGTCCCCCTCGGCGGGGTCGCCATCTCCCCCGCGATCGCCGAGACCTTCGCCCGCCGCCCCTACCCCGGCGGTCTCACGTACTCCGGCCACCCGCTGGCCTGCGCCGCCGCCGTCGCGACGATCGGCGTGATGGAGGAGGAGGGCGTCGTCACCAACGCCGCCGCCCTCGGCGCCACCCTCGTCGGGCCCGCCCTCCACGAACTGGCCGACCGTCACCCCTCCGTGGGCGAGGTGCGCGGCACCGGCATGTTCTGGGCGCTGGAGCTGGTGCGGAACAAGGAGACCCGCGAGCCCCTCGTCCCCTACAACGCGACCGGTGAGGCGAACGCCCCCATGCTGGCCTTCGGCGCGGCCGCCAAGGCGGGCGGCCTGTGGCCCTTCATCAACATGAACCGCACCCACGTCGTGCCCCCGTGCACCATCACCGAGGCCGAGGCCAAGGAGGGGCTGGCCGCCCTGGACGCGGCGCTGTCCGTGGCGGACGAGTACACCGCGTGACGCCGTGACAGGCGGCGGTGCCGAGCGGAAGGGCTGAAACTTCTCCCGCGAACCCGAACGCGTAAGGTGACGTGCTCGTAAGAGAAATCGGAAGAGAACTCGGAAGAGAACTCGTAAGAGAGCTCGGAGAGCACGCACAGGACGCGTACGCGTACGCGGATGGGGGACCCAGACCACGATGCCCGGCACCGGCGGCGGCACTGGCGCCGTGACCCGCAGCACCCTGCGGCAGCAGCTCGCGGACGCGCTCCGTGACGAGGTGCTGGCCGGCAGACTCAAGCCCGGGCAGGAGTTCACCGTCAAGGAGATCGCCGAGCAGTACGGTGTCTCGGCGACGCCCGTGCGCGAGGCGCTGGTGGATCTGTCCGCGCAGGGGCTGCTGGACGCCGTGCAGCACCGTGGCTTCGAGGTCCGCGCGTACTCGGTGGCCGACTACCGGAACATGGTCGAGGCCCGCATCCTGATCGCCGACGGCATGTTCCGGCGGCTCGGCGACCGCAAGGTCGACCCGCGTACGGCGGCCGCGCTCGCCGGGATCCGACGGCGCGGCGAGGAGGCGCGGCGGGCCGCGACCGCCGGGGACCTGGACATCCTCATCGGCTACGACCTGCGGTTCTGGCGTGAGTTGAGCGCCCTGTTCGGCAACCCGTACCTCACCGACTTCCTGCACCGGCTGCGCGTGCAGTCCTGGGTGTGCGCGGTGCAGTACCTGCGGCAGGGCAGCCACGGGACGGACGACCTCAAGGGCCGGCTGTGGGCCGACCACACCGATCTCGTCGACGCCCTCAGCCGCCGGGACGCGCAGAGCGCGCAGGAGATCATCGCCGGTTACGACGAGCAGTCCCTGACGCTTGTGGAACGACTGGCGGACGGATGAGCCCGACCCCGAAGACGGGCGGCGGGCAGCTGAGCGTCGACCTCTCCGTGGTCGTCCCCGCCTACAACGAGCAGGACCGTCTCGCCCCCACGCTCGACGCGATCATCGGTCATCTCTCGGCCACCGAGGCCGCCGCCCGCTGGGAGATCATCGTCGTCGACGACGGGTCGACCGACGCGACGGCCGAGGTCGTGGCCGCCGTCACCGCCCGCGACGCACGGGTGCAGCTGGTCTCCGGCGGGCCCCGCAACCGGGGCAAGGGGCATGCCCTGCGGCTCGGTGTCCTCGCCTCGCACGGCCGTCGGGTGCTGCTCACGGACGCCGATCTCTCCGCGCCCATCGACGAGTTGGAGCGGCTCGACAAGGCGCTCTCCGACGGCCACACCGCGGCGATAGGCTCGCGCGAGGCGCCCGGCGCCAGCATCGAGCGCCACCAGCACCGGCTGCGCGAGACGCTCGGCCGGGCCGGCAACTTCCTGATACGCGGCGTCGCGGTGCCCGGCATCCGAGACACCCAGTGCGGCTTCAAGCTGTTCGACGGCGACCATGCCCGCGAGGCCTTCGCCGCCTCCCGACTCGACGGGTTCGGGATCGACGTGGAGATCCTGCGGTACTTCCACCGCAACGGCTGGCCCGTCGCCGAGGTCCCCGTCCGCTGGTCCCACCAGCCCGGTTCGAAGATCCGCCCGAGCGACTACGCCCGGGTCCTCGGCGAACTCGCCGCCCTGCGGGCCCGTTCCGTCCGCCGGGCCGACGTCCTCGCGGTCCTGGGCCTCCTGCTGCTGGCGGTGACCCTCTACATCGGCCGCTGGATCGATCCGAACGGCCGCTACCTCCCCGACTCCCTCCAGGACCAGAACCAGTGGGAGTGGTTCTTCGCCGTCACGGCCGACAACCTCGTCCACTTCCGCAACCCGCTGTTCACCACCTTCCAGGGCTTCCCCGACGGCGTGAACCTGATGGCCAACACCGTCATGCTCGGCCTGTCGGTGCCCTTCGCGCCCGTCACGCTCCTCCTCGGCCCGGCGGTCTCGCTCGCCCTGGTCATGACCCTGGGCCTCGCCGCCACGGCAGCCGCCTGGTACTGGCTGATCGTCAAACGGGTCGTACGGCACCGGGGCGCGGCCTTCGCCGGAGCGTCCCTCGCCGCGTTCGCGCCGCCGATGGTCAGCCACGCCAACGCGCACCCGAACTTCGTCGTCCTGTTCATGCTCCCGCTGATCGTCGACCGGGCGCTGCGCCTGTGCACGGGCGCCCGGACCCGGCGGGACGGGATCGTCCTCGGCCTGATGGCGGCCTACCAGGTGTTCCTCGGCGAGGAGCCCCTCCTCCTCGCCGCGATGGGCATGCTGCTGTTCGCCGTCGCGTACGGCCTGGTGCGCCGGGACGTGGCCCGCGCGTCCTGGCGCCCGCTGCTGACGGGCCTCGGCATCGCGGTCGTCGTGGCCCTCCCCCTGGTCACCTTCCCGCTCTCCTGGCAGTTCTTCGGCCCGCAGAGCTACGGCAACATCGCGCACGGCGCGAACTCCGGCAACAGCCCGCTCGCGCTCCTCTCCTTCGCCGAACGCTCCCTCCTCGCGGGCGACCGCGACCGCGCGGACGCGCTCTCCCTCAACATCACCGAACAGAACGCCTTCTACGGCTGGCCCCTGGTCCTGCTGGCCCTCGGCATCGTCGTACGGCTGTGGGAACGCCCCCTGGTGAAGGCGCTGGCCGCCACCGCCTTCGCCGCCGCCGTGCTCTCCCTCGGCCCCGAGTTCCGCCTGCCGCAGACGGACCTCGTCCTGCCCGGCCCATGGGCGCTGCTGGCGGAAAAGCCGCTCTTCGAGTCGGTCGTCGAGGGCCGGGTGGCGATGATCTGCGCCCCGGTGCTGGGCATGCTGCTGGCGATCGCCTGCGAACGGCTGGCGGCGGCCCCCTCCCTCGGCACCCGCTACGTCGGCTTCCTGGCCGTCACCCTCGCCCTGCTGCCGATCGTCCCGGCCCCCCTGAAGTCCGTGGACCGCGCCGAGGTCCCGGCGTTCTTCGCGGACGGCACGTGGCGGTCGTACGTCGACGTCTCGGCCGGCGAGACCCTGGTGCCGGTGCCGCTGCCGGACCCGGGCAACGCGGAGGCGCTGCACTGGCAGACCACGGCGGGCTTCGGGTTCCGGATGCCCGGCGGCTACTTCAACGGCCCGTTCGGCGAGGACCGGGTCGGCATCTACGGCGCCGTCCCCCGCCACACCTCCAACCTGCTGCGTGACATCCGCTACACCGGCAAGGTCCCGGTGATCGGGGAGAACTGGCAGGCGCAGGCCCGCAGGGACTTCGCGTACTGGCACGCGGGTGCGCTGGTCCTGCGCCCGCAGCCGTACGACGCGCAGTTGCGGGAGGCCGTGGACAAGCTGATCGGCCGACCCGGGAGGTGGGTGGCCGGAGTGTGGGTATGGGACCTGCACCAAGGGGACTGAAGGCGCGTGCAGCGACTACGCTTCCCTGACCACTGTGTGCCGTACGCGAACGTATCCCTACCGTGCGTGTGCGGCCGGATGACCGAGGAGTTCTCTTTTGGCCTGTGACCTCTGGTTGGTCCCGCTCGTCGACGTGCTGTGCCACACGCCCGACAACCCCTTCGCCGAGGAACTCGCGCTCTACAACAAGCTGCTGGGCGAGGCCGGTCTGCCACCGGTCCCGGTGTACCAGTACATGCCGGGGCTGACCGGGGAGGTCGCCCCCGTCGCGGGTTTCGACTACGACGCGCTGCATTTCCTGCGTCGCGCCTACCTCTTGCAGGTGTGCGGACTCGCGGTGACCCCGGTGGACGCGCTGGGCGGGGACTACGAGCAGCTCCTGGAGATGTTCGAGGGCACGGCCCAGCAGTCGCACCTGGTGTGGCACTACGACCATGCGGGCGCCTACGTCCCCGTCGACTTCCCGCAGCCCCTCTCCAGCGACGAACTCCTCGCCGGCGGCGGCCCCCTGGGCTCCTCCCAGGGCCTCCTGCGGGAACTGGAGTTCGTGGCCCCGGCCATCGGCATCGACCCGGCGAACCCCCCGTCACCGCCCGAGGCGCCACTCGCGCCCACGGAGTTGGAGGAACCGGCCGTCCCGGCGCCCTACGACCCCAGCCCGTTCGCCCGTGAACGGCACGTCTGGTTGGGCCTGCACGCGGCGACGACCCGCAGCCTGGCGCAGGGTTCGATGATCGTCTTCAGCTGAGCCCGGTTCTCGACACTTGGGCTCACCGCCCCAGGGCCGCGAGGCCCTTCTGCATGTCCTCCGCGTTCATGACCGGGGTGTACGTGACCTCGGCATCCAGTTCGAGGAAGAACGGCTCGGCGATGGCGGGCATCTGTGAGCTGTCCTGCATGTCGAAGACCAGGTAACAGGCGCGGTGCCCGTTGTCGGCGGTGAAGTACGCGGCCTCCGGCTTCACCTGCTCCATGGAGGCCTGCATCAGCTTCCCCAGAGTCCCGTTCCGAATGGCCTCGTTGGACTTCTCGGTGTCGAGCCGGGCCTTGAGCATCATGCGCATCGCAGTCACTTCCTCCGGTCGCCCGATATGCGCATATCTGCGCACATTCCCAGAATAGGACCGGCCGGGCACGTCTGCGCGTGCTCGGCCGGTGTGGGGACGCCCTTGTGTGAGCGAGGAACGGCTGCGGCTAGATGAACGAGTTGATCTCGATCGTCTCGTCGCGGCCCGGGCCGACGCCGATCGCGGAGATCGGGGCGCCGGACATCTCCTCCAGTGCCTTGACGTACGCCTGGGCGTTCTTGGGCAGGTCGGAGAAGGACTTGGCCGAGGTGATGTCCTCGGACCAGCCCGGCAGGGTCTCGTAGATCGGCTTCGCATGGTGGAAGTCGGACTGCGAGTACGGCAGTTCCTCGACGCGCTTGCCGTCGATCTCGTACGCGACGCAGACCGGGATCTGCTCCCAGCCCGTGAGGACGTCGAGCTTGGTGAGGAAGAAGTCCGTCAGGCCGTTCACGCGGGTCGCGTAGCGGGCGATGACCGCGTCGAACCAGCCGCAGCGGCGGTCACGGCCGGTGGTCACACCCCGCTCGTGGCCGATGCGGCGCAGCGCCTCGCCGTCCTCGTCGAACAGCTCCGTGGGGAACGGACCGGCGCCGACGCGGGTGGTGTAGGCCTTGAGGATGCCGATGACCCGGCTGATCTTCGTCGGACCGACGCCCGCGCCCGTGCAGGCGCCGCCGGCCGTCGGGTTCGACGAGGTCACGAAGGGGTACGTGCCGTGGTCGATGTCCAGGAGGGTGCCCTGGCCGCCCTCGAACAGGACGACCTTGTCCTCCTCCAGCGCCTGGTTCAGCACCAGGACGGTGTCGGCGACGAACGGCGCCAGCTTCTCGGCGTAGCCCAGCAGCTCCTCGACGACCTGGTCCACGGCGATCGCGCGGCGGTTGTAGAGCTTGGTGAGGAGCTGGTTCTTGACGTCGAGGGCCGCCTCGACCTTCTGCGTCAGGATCGACTCGTCGTACAGGTCCTGGACCCGGATGCCCACGCGGTTGATCTTGTCGGCGTAGGTCGGACCGATGCCCCGCCCCGTCGTGCCGATCTTGCGCTTACCGAGGAAACGTTCCGTGACCTTGTCCACGGTGACGTTGTACGGCGTGATGATGTGAGCATTGCCGCTGATCAGGAGCTTGGACGTGTCGACGCCGCGCTCGTTCAGACCGCTCAGCTCGGAGAGCAGGACCGACGGGTCGACGACGACTCCGTTGCCGATGACCGGCGTGCAGCCGGGGGAGAGAATCCCGGAAGGGAGAAGGTGGAGGGCGTACTTCTGGTCACCCACGACTACCGTGTGGCCGGCGTTGTTGCCGCCCTGGTAGCGCACCACGTAGTCGACGGATCCGCCTAGCAGGTCCGTCGCCTTTCCCTTGCCTTCGTCACCCCACTGAGCACCGAGCAGCACAAGTGCGGGCACGCGCGTACACCCCTTCCGGGCGGGGCATGTCCATGGTCGGGGGCGTACGCGATGGCTTGTTACCGTCGCGTGCGCCGCGCGACCGTCGTTGGCCGCACACTGTGGACCCGGATGCCCCGGAATAGACGAAGCCCCTGGCGCAATAGCGCAAGGGGCTCTTGCACAAAGATGCTACCCGAGGAAGCGAGGCAGGACCGAGGTGGCGACTGACGACCAGCTCCTCGTGGTCATCGACCCCCTCGCCCGTCGCACGGACGGCGAGGCCGTACGGATCGCGAAAGACGTGCTCAGCGCGGGTGCGGCGAGTACGAAGGTGTGCCTTCCGGAAGGGCCCGAGGAATTCGCGCGGGCGCTCTCGCGACGCGGCTCCCGGCGCCCGGTGGTGGTCGGCGACGACCGCGCGCTGCTGCGGGCGGTGTCTCATCTGCATCGGCGGCGGGAGCTGGCGGGGTGCGCGCTCTCCCTGGTTCCCGTGGGTACCGCCCTGGGTCTCGCCCACTCCCTGGGCGTGCCCCCCGGCGCGGTCGCGGCGGCCCGCGCCGCACTCGACGGAGTCGAACGGCGGCTGGATCTGCTCGTCGACGACAGCGACGGCGTGGTCCTGGGCGCCCTGCGCATCCCGGCCCTGCCGGGCGTGCCGCCGCGGGACACGCCGGAGGCGGGCGGGCCGGCGGCTGGCGCGGCCCCGCCGGGCCCCGGCAGGGGCAAGGCCGCCCCCGGATCCGACCGGGGCACGGCTCCGGGGCGGACCGGGACGGCCTCCGGGACAGGGACGGGCCCCTCCGGAACGGGCCCCTCCGGAACCGGCTCCTCGGGTACGGGTTCGGGGGCGGGCCGGGAGGCGGGCAGTGGCGCGGGGCCGGACGGGGCGACCCGGTCCGGAGAAGGGTCGGCCGAAGGTTGTGCGTCACCGCCGTCGGGCTCCGGCTCCCACTTCTGGCTGCGCGCCTGGCCGCAGTCCCTCGCCCGTACGTTGTCGACGCGTCCGGCGATACCCGCCCGGATGTCCCGTCCGCTGCGGCCCTCGCGCATACGGGTCGCCGCCGGGGGCGGGCCCGGGCCCTCGCGGCTGCGGGTGGAGGTGGACGGGGTGATCCTCGTCGACCTAGACCAGCCCGTGGAGACCGTGTCGGTGATGCCCGGTGTCGACGGCGGCGCGGACGTCGAGATCCGGCCGGTGTCGGTGGGCGCCGAGGCGGCCCCGCTGCTGGCGACCGGCCACCGGGTGACCGTCTCCGGCGCGGACTTCCGCTACCGGGCGGACTCCCTGGTGGCGGGTCCGGTGCGGACGCGGACGTGGACGGTACGGGAGGCGGCGTGGGGGCTGACGCTGCCGGGGTGAGAACGGTTTGGGTGCGGCGGGTGCGCCGCGGGCGTGCGTGGGGCGCCAGGCGGGTGCCGGGCGCCCCTGAGTCATCGGATCACTGGGTCACAGGGTCAGCAGCTCATGGCCCAGGTGTGGGAGTCGCCGTTGTCGTTGGCGGCGCCGTTGTAGCCGACCTCCTGGCCGGGGGTGAGGCAGATGGTCATGTGCCCGCCGAGCTGCGCGCGGGAGTACACCTTGACGTGGTCCTTGACCCCGGGTCCGGAGACGCCGTGGTTGGCCCAGGAGGAGTCCTCGTCGGCGATGTTGCCCTCCCACCAGCGGTCGTCGCCGGGCCACTCGACCTTCATGCCGCCGAAATCGGCGTCGGTCCAGACACAGAAGTTGCCGGTGCCGCAGGCGGCGGCCTGAGCCGGCACGGACGACGCGAGAACCAGTCCGGCGGAGAAGAGCAGGGCGGAGAGGAGGGCGGTGAAGCGCTTCACTGTGGTGGATTTCCCTTCGAGGGTGGGGGGTTGGTGTTGCCGGTACTACCGATCAGAGAGGTGGCTTCGGTGAGGGCCCGGGACCGCAGCCGCCGCCATTCGGCGAGTTCCGTACGCCGGTCCGCGTGGACCTCGGCGAGGGTGCGGTCGGTGTGGGCGGCCTCGGGAGCGAGGTTGTTGACGATCGTCGACGTACGGAACCAGCGGCGCTGGTCGCCGTAGAGCCGCCGCTGGGCCTCGGCCAGGCAGCCGTCGGTGTGGGCGCGGACGACGTGCCCCGTGGGCAGCCGCAACGACAGCTCCGTACGCCCCGCGCCGAACATGGCCTCCGCGACACGCGTCCGCCCGAGGTCCGGCGAGCCGCTCTGCCCGGGGCGCGGCGGGGTGAGCCCCTGCCGGGCCAGGCAGTCGTCCGTCAGCCGCTGGGTCGCCGCCTTGATGACGTCGTCCGGGGAGAACCGGGGCGGCGGGGCCGACGCCGAGGTGGCCGGTGGGGCCGTGGAGCAGGCGGTACCGGCAGTGAGAAGCACTCCGCAGACGAGGAGGGCGGCGAGGGGTGTGGCGTGGATGGGGAGGAGGGGTCGGCGCATGGGAGGGGGTTCCCGGGGCGATCGTCGGTCAGCAGGGGCCAGCCACAGCTGACACGGCGACCCGCCCCTCACGCGCGCCGATATGCCCGTTTCCACCCCTACCGGTGAGCGCACAGGGGCGCGTGTTGCCAAGGTCGCGACCCTCACCGCAGGGCCGATGACGATATGCGCCGGGCGCCCGTACGGATGCGCGACACGCCGCCATGTTCACTTCTCGGCGAACGGATCCACGCGACGGGACGCAATGACGTTTCGCCCCGCCGTCGGCTGCTTTTGAGGAGGCGTCAGGTGCGGTTCACAGCCGCGACCTGACGTGGGGTCAGCGAGCGACCGGCCCTCGGGGCCTCCAAGAGGGTGACGACGTGTCAGCGTGCGAGGGTGTAGGCCGCACCTGAATTCGAAATACCAGCTCATTGCCCTATTTTGATAGAGCGTCAGGCACGCCGAGGGTCACCCGTCAGAGCGACAATTCATGCGGCCGTTCAGCCCCTTTTCTGGCCCCACTCCACCCCTCCTCGAAATGACAGCGGAAATGGCCGTCATTACGTTCGTTCTCGTCGGCAGGTCCTGTCGACGAGAACGAAGAGAAGGGGAAGTGCATTGCGCACTCGTAAGATCACAGTGATCGCCGCCTCCGTCGGCGTGGCAGTCGCGGCCGCCACCGGTGTCACCTACGCCAGCTCCGCCCTGGAGTCGGCCCCCAAGTCCGCCTCGGCCGTCACCGACGCCGCCCCGGCCCCCCGCGGCGGCAACGGTACGGGCACCAGCGCCGGCTCGAACGCGGCCAACGCCCCGGCCGACGCGGGTGCGTCGGACAACTTCAACGGTCCCCGGAAGGGCAACGAGGGCCGGGGCGAAGGCCGCGGCGCGGGTCGCGGCGGGCACCACCGGGACGAGGGCCAGATCCAGATCAACGAGCGTGTGTACGGCGCCGAGCCGGGGTCCTGCATCGCCGTGGTCAACGTGCGCCACCACGGGCAGGGCCAGAGCCCGAACCAGCCCCAGAACTCGAACCAGAGTCAGGACCGGAATCGGGGTCGGGAGGGCGCCGACAGCTTCAACATCCGGAACGACACCGACGGGACCGTCGAATTCTTCAACGGGATCACCTGCGACAACGGGGCTCCCGTCGCCACGGTCGGACCGCACAGTTCCAGCAGCGCGGTCGAAGGTGACCGGGAGGGACACCTCCTCATCGGCAGCTTCCGCGTCGTCGAAAACGGCCACCACTCGTGATAACCGCGAGGGCAAGCGCTCACCCCGGCATACCCAGTACCGGAAGCCCCGGCTCGCCGTAATCGAGCCGGGGTTCCGGCACGGGGGTATCCCTACGGGATGACCTTGTCCATGGTAGTCAGCACGGCACGGCCGTTCCGGCGACGCCGCCGAGAAAGGCGTGCCATCCGGTGGGCTAGATGTGCAGGAGAGGGCCGTGGGGGTTTTCGCTGTCGCGGATGACTCGACCGCCGGTGGAAACGAGGGCGACCTCGACGCATTCGCCTTGTGACGTGGAGTACGAAGACTTCCGGAAGGAGCTTATGAGCTCGGTCACGATGTCTTTTCCCTGTTACTCCGCCGCTCTGCGCCCTTGGTGGCACCAAGAAAGGCCTGCCAGGCGTGGGGGGGTGCTTCTATCTGTTCGGTCAAGGGCTGTGGGCTTGGTCAGGCTGTTTGTTCGTGCCCGGGCTGGTAGAGGGTGCGGTGTTTGAGCATGGCGTGCAGGACGTCGACGCGGCGGCGGGTGAGGCAGATGAGGGCGGCGTTGTGGCGCTTCTTCTCCGCGCGTTTCCTGTCGTAGTAGGCCCGCGATTCGGGGCTGCTCAGGGAAGCGAACGAGGCCAGGAACAGGGCCCGTTTGAGCGTCTTGTTGCCGCCGCGGGGTGGTCCTTCGCCCCGGATGGAGGTTCCGGAGCGGCGTGTGGTGGGGGTCAGTCCCGCGTAGGAGGCCAGGTGGGCGGCGGTGGGGAACGCGCTGGCGTCGCCGACCTCGGCCAGGATGCGGGCGCCGGTCCTGACCGCGACCCCGGGCATGGAGGTCAGGACCTTCGCGAGAGGGTGGGCCTCCAGCAGTGCGGCGACCCGCGTCTCCAGGACGTCCCGGCGCTTGAGGAGCACGGCGAGGGCCTCGGCCAGACCGGAGACGATCTCCCCCGCCGAGGCTGTGCCGGGAACCTGCACGGTCTGCTCTGCCAGGGCGGTGGTGATCTGGTCGGCCAGGGTGTGAGCGCTGCGCATCCGCGGGGCGGCCTGGAGCATGACCTGCGCGATCTGCTCGGTGCCGGCCTGGGCCAGCTGGGTGGGGGAGCCGTAGGTCTGCAGCAGGGCCAGGACGGCCGGGTGGCGCAGGCGGGGCCCGAGGACGCGTTCGAGTGCGGGGTGGACGGAGGTGAGCAGGCCGCGCAGCCGGTTGGAGGTGCGGGTGGCGTCCTGGGCGAGGTCGTCGTCGTGGCCCAGGACCATGGTCAGTTCGGCCCGCACGCTCTCGTCGGGATCGATGGAATGCAGCAGGTGGGGCATGGTGCGGGCGGCATCGGCGATGACGTAGGCGTCGCGAGCGTCGGTCTTGCCGGTGCCGGGGTGCAGATCGGCCAGCCGGCGCATCGACAGGCCGGGCAGGTAGGCGACTTCGCATCCACAGGCGCGGGCGACGGTGACCGCCAGGGTGCCGATGGAGGCCGGCTGGTCGACCACGACCAGGACCTTCCCCTTGCGCCCCAGGCGGTTGAACAGCTCGCGCAGCTGGGGCTCGTTGTTGGGCAGCGGTTTGTCGAAGGCCGTGCGGCCATCACGCAGCAGGGCCGTGCCGTGATGCTCGGACTTGCCGACGTCCAGGGCGCAGAAGACATCGATCGATGGGAAGTCGTTGCTGGTCACCGGGCTTTCCCTCCCCTCCCGGCACAACGGGTGGCCTGCCGGGACACCGGAGATCGGCAGCCACATTACGCAGCCCTGCCCATGGGCGGACACGCTTCCATCAGCGATCAACCGGTGCCGCCGGGACCAGTGACAGCACCCCCCGGATCATCAAGGACAGGGGCAAAGAGTCATACCGGCCCCGATGGCCACGAACCCGAACCGGGCTCTACGAAGAAGGTAATGGGCGAGGTAGAGGAGGGGGCCCTCCGAGTTCTTGCTGTCGCGGATTGCTCGGCCGCCGGTGGTGGTGACGGCGACCTCTACGCAGTTGCCCTCCGCTCCGGAGTGTGCCGACCTCCGGAAGGTACCTATGCCCTCGGGAACGATGCGTCTTCCTTGCTACTCCGCAGTGCACTCCTGATGAGCCGCGCACTGGCGTCCGGTGCCAGTGCCGCCGATCGTAGATGCTCGTGCGTATAGGCGTAAGCCGCAAGATCCTCGGGCGCCTCCAGGACCGAAGTGCCTCGCAAGTTCTCCAGGGTTACGGCTTCGACGATCGGCTCGGAGTCGAAGCTGAAGGAGGAGAAGGGGTCTGTGAGGCCGGCCATCGCCCCCGCGCTGAACGGCAGCACCTGCACGGTGACGTTCTTCCGCTTCCCGACCTCGAGGATCGCGGAGAGCTGCTCTTGATGAATGTCGTCGCTCACCAAGGGGTGGGCCACCACCGCTTCCCAGATGATGACGGCGTACGTCGCCCCGCCCTCCTCGATCTTCGCCTGGCGTCCGAGGCGTACCTTCACCAGTTCAGTGATCCGCTCGGGAGCGATGTAGTGCGGGTTGGCCGCGATGATCGCCTCGGCGTACCCCGGGGTCTGCAGAAGCCCCGGCACCAGAACCGGCTGCCACTCAGGGGGTTCCTTCGCCATGCCCGCTCTCACCCCATGTCGCGACTCCTTCCGTATCCCCAAGCGTGGAAGACACGTCCCCGAAGCCCGCGCCCGCGTGCAGCGGATCCTCAAGGACTGGGCGCTCGACGGTGAACTCGCCCATGACGTCGCCACCGTGGCCACGGAACTCGTGACGAACGCGGTCCGGCACTGCCGGGTGACCCTCGCGGAGGTCGAGGTGGTGGTGTCGGTCCGGGGCTGCGGGGGACGGCGGCCGTGGACTCGTGCTGGTCGACGCGCTCTCCGAACGATCGGGGCACGAGGCACGGCCGTTCACCAAGTGCGTGTGGGCGTACTTCGTGATCCCGGGGCGGGCAGTACGGTGAGCGCGGCGGTGCTGAGTCCGTACCGTGGGCGGTGGCGGCGTTGGGCGGCCCGCGCGGAACGGTATCGGGCCACGTACGGCCGGTGGTTGCCGTTCCCACCGCACGAACCCTGTTGGGAGAGGCGTCCGATGAGAGCGGCGCCCGTGTGGGCCGTACTCATGGATGGACCGCACGCGGATGAAGCAGACGAGGGATGCCTCGTGCGGGCGTATGTCACGGCGTACCTGGGGGAGGGACGTACGGCATGACCGACGGAACGACAGAACGAGCAGAGGGGTCCGCCCCGCCCTCCGATCCCGTCCTGGCCACGTTCAGCGAGTGGCTGGACCATGCCGTGGCCTGCGTGGACGCGTGCCGACGGGACGGGGTCTCGTGCCTGCACTCGATGCGGCTGGCCAAACGTCACCGCGCGGCCAGGAAGGCGGCGGGGGCGGCGCGGCGGATCAGCCAGGACTGAGGCCGATGACGAGGTGGCTCCGGTACGCCGAAGTCCGGAGCTACACCGTCGGCGATGCCAGGGACACCGTGATCACCAGCTGAGCCGACAGCCCGGCCGCGCGCAGCCCGTCGGCGACCAGCTCCACCAGCCACACGGCGTTGTCCGGTGACCACTCACGGGTACGGCAGCCGAACCGCGCCACCTCACGCATCCCCTGGGTGTGCAGGACACGGTCGAGGTCGAGTTCCAGTCCCGGCAAGCGGCCGTCCGTCACGGATGCATCCGTCACGGAGACGTCCGCCACGGAGTCCTGTGCCATGTCCCGCACCGCGTCGCGCACGGCGACAACGTCGCCCTCGCTCATCGCGCACTCGCCGGGGCGGCCGGAGACGGTCACCACCACCTCGTGCCGGACGTCCGGATCGGCGAGGCCGAACCACGGTGCCAACTCGGCCTGGTGGAAGGCAGTGTCGCGCTCGCCGGGGCGCAGCGGCAACAGCGCGTGCAGGCCGGTGAACGTCACCTCCCCCGCCCGGGCCAGCGTCTCGGACAGCAGCAGGGCGATCGGCCGTACGGGGAGCCTCGGGCGTACGGGGTCGGGGAGAACTCCGGCCTGGAGCCAGCCCAGTTGGTGCACCCGGCCGTCGTCGGTCCAGTCGCCGCCGACCTCCTCGTGGGCCCACGCGGTGGGCTCGTGGTGGGCCGTGACCTGGCCCTCCTCGCTCAGCCACCGGCTGACGGTCTGCCAGCCGTAGGCACCCGCCCGTTCGATCGCGAGACCGAGGACGTCCTCCTCGACGGAACTCTCGGGATCCCGCTCCACCACGCGGTCCAGCCAGGGATGCCGCTGGAGGAGGCCGTGCAGACCCACGGTCAGGGTCGGGGGAATCTCGGTCGGCAACACCCCGGTCGGGGGGATCTCCGTCGGGGACATCGCGAGCGCTCCCGGAAAACACGCGGCGCCGGGGGATTTCTCCTCCGGCGCCGCTGTCAGCTCTTCATCACGTGCCACAGTACAGCGTCTGCGTGGCGGTGATCTTCTTGTTGGAGTCGTCCGGATAGCCGACCAGGTCGACGTCGACGACGCTGCGGAAGGAGTTCCGCTGGATCAGGTTCGTGCACTTCCAGGCGGCCGACGCCCGCTTGGCGCTGCCGCCGCCGGAGTACACCGTCTTGGTGCCCGTGTTCAGCGTGCGCCAGCCGGCCCCCGACTTCACCTGGATGTCCACGGTGACCTTGGCCTTGGTCGCCGGACCGCTGATGCGCTTCCACCAGCCGTGCGCGTTGACCGCTCCGGCCACCGTGTGCGAGAAGTGGACGTTGTCGCCGCCCGTCACGAACGCGCCCACGCCCGCGGCGGCCGCGCCGGCGGCCTCGGTCTCGAGGCTGTAGGTGTGGGAGGTCTCCTGCGTGCTGTCGCCGTCGTCCGAATGTGCCGGGACCGCCGCGCCGAGAGCGAGCAGGCCGGCCAGGGCGGCGGAGGCCGCAGTCGTACGTATGCGCATGTAATTCCCCGTTGTTTGAGCGTTGTTGGTCGCCGGCCATCAGATCAACCCACGGACCTTCGCGCACATGTTTTATTTTCAAGCTCCAAGCAACAAGGCGTTGACAACAGGTTGTTTCCCTTCGGCGCTGGACCCATGACGCCGCCGAACGCTCCACAACAGCCCTCCGACACCGCCAACCCCACAGCCCCCACAGCCCCGTTCACGCCACCGAGCGCTGACGAGGCGCGGGCTCAGCGCGTCCCCGCGTCCCTGTTCCGGATCGCGGAGTGCCACGCGGCCACGGACGAGCAGCGTCGCCGCCAGACCCATCCGCATGTGCTCGGGCCCCACGAGGCGATCCGGCTGGTGTCGTTCCTACTGAGCGGCGCCGCGCTCCTCGACGACGGGGAGGACGAGGTCGACCGCGCGGACATCACCGCCGCCCTCACCCTCCTCCCCCTCGCCCGTGGCGAGATGGACGAACTGGAGGTCGGCCTACTGGAGATGGCCCGGGGCAGGGGCATGACCTGGCCCGAGATCGCCTTCGGCCTGGGGCTCCAGACTCCCCAGGCGGCAAGGCAGCGCTACGAACGCCTGGCGAGCCGCACCGAGAGGGCGGACGGCTAGGGCCTGTCCGGCGGATCTTGGCTGAGGGTCGCCAGCAGGTGTGTGACCGGGGGGCTTTGGTCGTTCTTGCGCCAGGCGACTGCGACTCTCGTGCGAGCGGTGCTGGGCTCGATCCTACGGAAGGCAACGCCTTTGAGGCGCATGCGTCGGATGCTCGCCGGGGCCAGGGAGACGCCCAGACCGGTTTCCACAAGCGCGCACACGGTCTGCCACTCCACCGCGTGCTGGGCTACCTGCGGTGTGAAGCCTACTGCGGTGCACAGCCCGGTGATCTGGTCGTGCAGCTGTGGGCCGACCGCACGGGGCAGCAGCACGAAGGGCGAGTCCGCCAGCTGTGCAAGCTGCACGGTCCGTTGGGCGGCCAATGGGTGGGCGGCCGGCAGCACGGCCACGAAGGGCTCACTGAGTATCGTCCTGAAGCCGAGCTCTGCCTCGCCGGCGGGGGGTTCGCGCAACAGGCCGATGTCGATGGTCTTGTCGTGCAGGGCGGCGATCTGCGGCGCGGTGGTCATCTCACGGATGTCCAGGTGCACGCCGGGGAACCGCTGCCGGAAGGTGCGCAGCAGGCCAGGCAGGATGGTCAGGGCGAGGGAGGCGGCAAAACCGATCCGTAGGCGGCCGGCCCGGCCGCTGCCCACGGCCCTGGCTATGGCCAGGCCGTCCGCAAGGTCGGTGAGAGCCCGCCGCGCGGCGGGCAGCAGTTCGCGGCCGACCGGGGTGAGCGTGACGCGTCCCGGTTCGCGGGTGAACAGCGCGTGACCGACCTTGTCTTCCAGTCTGCGGATCTGCTGGCTCAGCGGCGGCTGTGCGATGCCCAGGCGGGCGGCCGCGTGGCCGAAGTGAAGTTCCTCGGCGAGCACAACGAAGGCGTGCAACTGTGGGAGGGGAAGTTGGGGGCGCTCCATACGCCTAGAGATATCAGGCCATGCCTTCAGCTGTATTAGACGTATCTGTGCTGGTCACTTAGCGTTCGGCGCATGACAGAGCGACACGCGATCCTCAGCGGCTCGGCCTTTGAGGAGCAGATCGGCTATGCCCGTGCCGTGGTCGACGGGGACTGGGTGCATGTGTCCGGGACGACCGGCTTCGACTACACCACCATGACGATCTCCGACGACGTGGTGGTGCAGGCCGAGCAGTGCCTGCGCAACATCGAGGCCGCGCTGGCCGAGGCGAAGTGCACCTTCGCCGACGTAGTGCGGGTGCGCTACTTGTTGCCCGACCGCGAAGACTTCGAGCCCTGCTGGCCGGTCCTACGCCGCTGCTTCGGCGACGTCCGACCGGCCGCCACGATGCTCATGTGCGGCCTCTCAGACCCCCGCATGAAGATCGAGATAGAGGTGTACGCGCGAAGGGGCACCGCGTAGCAGCCGGATCTGCGCTGAGGGAGCGGGGGCGTCGTGCCCGACGGCGGGCGGGGCGATATGACACATCACGAGTGGACTCGGCTGGAGCCGCTGCTGCCCAGCAGCGGACGGCCGGGCGGCCGGTGGAGCGATCACCGCACGGTGATCAACGGCATCCTCTATCGTCTGCGGACCGGCGTCCCCTGGCCCGACCTGCCCTCACCGTACGGGCCGTGGAAAACCGTCTACGAACGGCACCGACGCTGGTCAGCGGACGGCACCTGGGACGTGATCCTCCGCTCCCTGCCGGCCCATGCCGACGCCGAAGGCCGCATCGACTCGACACGGCATCGGCCCCGACCTGCCCGACCACGATGCGGGTCGCGCCGCTCCGGGCGCTGCCCGTGTCAGTGGCACGCGCTACGTTCCGGGGATGGTCGAACCGGACTCCCTCTGCGCCACCCGCGATGCCTACAACGCCGTCGCACCGCGCTACGCACAGCACTTCGCCGACACTCTGCGCGACCGGCCGCTGGAACGGGCGCTGCTCGCCGCGTTCGCCGAGTCGGTGCGCGCTGGTGGCGCAGGCGAGGTCGCGGATCTGGGCTGCGGACCCGGCCATATCACCGCTCATCTGGGACAACTGGGACTGCGGGCCTTCGGTGTCGACGCGTCGCCCGCCATGATCGGGCTGGCACGGGACGCCAACCCGGGGCTGCGGTTCCAGGTGGGCTCGATGGCAGCGCTCGACATCGCGGACGGCACCCTGGGCGGGGTGCTCGCGCGGTCCTCGATCATCCACATCCCACCCCAGGACCTCCCGACCGTGGTCGCGGAGTTCGCCCGGGTCCTGGCCCCTGGCGGCCACCTGCTGATCAGCTGCTACGCCACCGACGACTCCGCCATCCCCCAGCAGTCCTTCGACCACTCCGTGATGACGGCCTATCGCTGGTCGCCCGACCGCCTGGCGGGACTGCTGCGCGACGTCGGCGTAAGCGAGATCGCCCGGCTACTGTGCGAGCCGAAGCCATCCGACAAGCGGCAGTTCCAGGAGCTGCACTTGCTGGCGACCAAGAACTAGTCACCCGACCAGTGGGACCGCCAGTCGGACGCGGTTGCCTACCTCCGGCGCCCTATCCCCCGGACTGCTGGGGGCGGTGGCTCAGCCTGTCCGTGTGCGCGGCTTGACCGCCCAGGAGAGGCAGAAGCTGCAGCCGCAACGCCCGCCACCACGACGTCCTGGCCGCCAACGCGGCGAACGTGCCCGCATCCTCAGCGAAAGCCTCTGTTGGGGCGGACGCCTTCTCGTCGCCGCAGCCCGAGTGACCCGACGAACCCACGCGGTCGGGGCACTGGCCGGGAGGACGACGGTCGCCGACGGTCCGGTTCGGTCACCGTCTCGGCAACCAGCGCACTGGTCAGTCCCGGCCGAAGAGTTCGTCGCGGTGGGTGCGCCAGCGGTTCATCATCGCCTCGACCTCGGTCTCGAGGAACTCGAAGAAGGCGAGGGTCTCCGAGAGCCGGCGGCCCGCCGGGCTGTCGGCGCCCAGGCTGGCGACGCCCTCGCGCAGCGCCTCCTCCCACCGCTTGATGATGGCCTCGCGGTTGGTGAGGGCCTCGTACCACTGTTCGCTGTGGACGCGGTAGCGCTCACGGCGCGAACCGGGCTCGCGTTCGCGCGAGACCAGGTGCACCTGGGCGAGATAGCGCACCGCGCCCGAGACGGCGGCGGGGCTGATCCGCAACTGCTCACCCAGCTCGACCGAGGTCAGCGCACCGGTGTCGGAGGCCAGGAGCGCGGCGAAGACGCGGGCGGGCATACGCGCCATCCCGGCCTCGACGAGCTGCGCCGCGAAGAGTTCGACGAAACGGGAGACCGACTCCGGGTCCCGCTCCGGAACATCCGCCTCGGCCCTCGACTCCACCATCCCTCGATCATCTCCCCTGGTCGAACGCCGGTCGCGCACCGCCCCCGCACCGCTCGGGTGCCCTCACCGACGCCCCAACCAGCCTACCGGCGGTTTATACGTTTCCTTAACTTCACAAATTTCTGAAGCAAGCGTACGTTCTGAAGCATGACGAAGGCCAACCCCGCCCTAGAGGTGTCCGGACTCCACAAGTCCTTCGGACGCACGCACGCCCTCGCCGGCCTCGACCTGACCGTCGAGACCGGCGAGGTCCACGGCTTCCTCGGCCCCAACGGCTCCGGAAAGTCCACCACCATCCGCGTCCTGCTCGGCCTGCTGCGCGCCGACGCGGGCACCGTCCGGGTGCTGGGCCGCGACCCGTGGTCGGACGCGGTGGAGGTGCACCGCCGGATCGCGTACGTGCCGGGTGACGTGACCCTCTGGCGCAACCTGTCCGGCGGCGAGGTCATCGACCTCTACGGGCGGCTCCGGGGCGGACTGGACGCCCGGCGCCGGGCCGATCTCGTCGAACGGTTCGAACTCGACCCCACGAAGAAGGGTCGTACGTACTCCAAGGGCAACCGTCAGAAGGTCGCCCTCGTCGCCGCCTTCGCCTCCGACGTCGACCTCCTCATCCTGGACGAGCCGACCTCGGGTCTGGACCCGCTGATGGAGGAGGTCTTCCAGCGCTGTGTGCGCGAGGAGCGCGACCGGGGCCGTACGGTCCTGCTGTCGTCCCACATCCTCAGCGAGGTCGAGGAGCTGTGCGACCGGGTGAGCATCATCCGCAAGGGCGTCACCGTCGAGAGTGGTTCCCTCGCCGACCTGCGCCATCTGACCCGGACCACCGTCACCGCCGAACTGGCGGCCCCTCCCAACGGCCTGGCCCACCTCCCCGGCGTCCACGACCTCGACGTCCAGGGCCACCGCGTCCGCCTCCAGGTCGACACCGCCGAACTCAACGCCGTCCTGCGCTCCCTGACCGAGTCCGGCGTACGGTCCCTGACCTCGACGCCGCCGACGCTGGAGGAGCTGTTCCTGCGGCACTACCAGGCGGAAGAGGTGGCCACGTGATGACCACGACCGCCGACAGTTCGGGCGGCACCGACACCGGTCTCGCGGGGACACCCGCCGTACGGTCCGGAGGCAGCCGTCAACTGGCCGGTACGGGGACCCTGTTGCGGTTCGCCCTGCGCCGTGACCGCGTGATGGTGCCGGCCTGGGTCGCGGTGACCGGGCTGATGGTCCTCTCCATGCCGAACAGCCTCGGCGCCCTGTACGGCACCGCCGCCGAACGTGCCGACCTCATGCGCCAGTTGGCCACCAACTCCTCGCTGCGCGCCCTGATCGGCCCGGTCTTCGACGACTCCCTCGGTGCCCTGACCGCCTGGCGCGTCGGGGTCTTCAGCGGTCTCCTCGCTGCCGTCATGAGCCTCCTCGTCGTCATCCGCCACACCCGCGACGAGGAGGAGAGCGGCCGCCAGGAGCTGATCGCCTCGGGCACGGTCGGCCGCCGAGCCTCGCTGACCGCCGCCCTGCTCACGGCCGCCGTCGCCAACGGCGGGCTCGCGCTGCTGGTCACGCTGGGGCTGGCGGGGCACGGCGCGGTCGGCGCGCTGGCCTTGGGGCTGGGGATCGCGGGCGTCGGGATGGTGTTCGCAACGATGGCGGCGGTCGTGGCGCAGCTGACGGAGAGCGCGCGGCTGGCGCGGGGGCTGACGGCCGGTGCGCTGGGCGCGGCGTTCGTGCTGCGGGCGGCGGGCGACGCTTCCGAGAACGAAGGTTCGTCTTTCTTTACGTGGGTGTCGCCGCTGGGGTGGCTCGAAAACGAGCGTTCGTTCGCGGACGAGCGATGGTGGGTGCTGCTGCTGTTCGTCGCGGCGGCGGTGATCCAGGGCTTGGTGGCGTACGAGCTCGCCGGGCGCCGCGACGTCGGCATGAGCTTCCTGCCGACCCGGCCGGGACCGGCGACCGGCCGACTGCGAACGGCCGGCGCGCTGGCCTGGCGGCTCCAGCGCGGCAGCGTCCTCGGCTGGAGCATCGGCTTCCTCCTCGCCGGGCTCGTCTACGGCGGCCTGACCGAGGGCACGGCCGACTTCGTCGGCGACAACAAGAGCGCACGCGAGATCTTCGAACGCATGGGCGGGCAGTCCGGGCTGACCAACGCCTTCCTGGCGTCGATGATCGGCGTGCTCGGGCTGGTCGCGGCGCTCTACATCGTCGGCGCGGTGCTCCGGCTGCACGGCGAGGAGACCTCCGGGCGTGCCGAGCCGCTTCTCGCGAACCGGCTGAGCCGGCTGCGCTGGGCCGCCGGGCATCTGGTGATCGCCTTCGGCGGAACCGTCTGGATCATGGTCCTCGCCGGTCTCGGCTTCACCCTCGGCTACGGCAAGGAGGCCGGTCCGATCCTGGGCGCGTGTCTCGTCCAGGTCGCCGGGGTCTGGGTGATCGGCGGTGCCGCCGTGCTGCTCCACGGGCTCACCCCCCGGGCGGCGACCGCGGCCTGGGGCCTCGCCGGCGCCGTCCTCCTCATCGGCTGGATCGGCCCCGCCCTCAATGCCCCCGGCTGGGTCCTCGATCTCTCCCCCTTCGGCCACCTCCCGAAGCTGCCGGGCGGCACGATGGACTGGACGCCGGTACTGGCCCTGACCGGGATCGCGGTGGTCCTGGTGGCCGGCGGTCTGGCGGGGCTGCGGCGACGGGATGTGGGCGGCTGAGGGGACAGGGACCACGGCGGGCGGAAACGACCGCCGGCAGGAGCATCAGCAGGCGGGGTCGGGCGAGGGGGCCGGGGTTGGATCGGCAGAGTGTTTCCGGGTGTGGTGGGTGTGCCCTGTCGGGGGTGGGCGCGGTGGCCGCGACCCTCGTCTGGGGGGCCTCGGACCGGACCCGGCGCCATCTGGGGGGGCGGCTTCGAGGGCGAGGACATGGACTACACCGTCCTCGCCACCGAACTCCCCCTCGTCGCCCTGGCCGGCGCCGCCCTCCCCGCCGCCGTCTGCCTGGCGATCGCGCTCCTGCTGGCCCGCCGACGGAGGTCGAGGGCAGGTGCGGGGCACGCGCCAGAGCCGAGGCACGCGCCGGAGCCGAAGCCGCGACCAGGGGCTGGTCCGGAGCCAGGCCCCAGGTCGGGGCCGCGGTCGGGCGCCGCCGGACCCTCAGATCTCGACCGCTAGGCCGTCCAGGCCCCGGATCACGAAGTTCGGCTTGCGGGTCGGCTCGGTGGTGAGGGCGAGGGTCGGGGCCCGCTCCAGGAGTGCCGTCATCGAGGCCGCGAGTTCGATACGGGCGAGGGGCGCGCCGATGCAGTAGTGGATGCCCGCGCTGAAGGAGATGTGCGGGTTCTCGCGGCGGGTGAGGTCCAGCTTCTCCGGGTCGGCGAACACGGCCGGGTCATGGTTCGCGGACCCGAACAGCATCGCGATCTCCGCGCCCCGGGGGACCGTCGTCCCGTCGATCTCGATGTCGTCCAGCACCCAGCGCTCGAACAGCTGCAGCGGGGTGTCGTACCGCATCAGCTCCTCCACCGCCGTCGGCACCAGCGAGTGGTCCGCACGCAGGGCCGCCAGCTGGTCGGGGTTGCGGAACAGCGCCCACCAGCCGTTGACCGTGGCGTTCACCGTGGCCTCGTGGCCCGCGTTCAGCAGGAGCACACAGGTCGAGATCATCTCCTGCTCGGTGAGCCGGTCGCCCTCGTCGTACGCGGCGATCAGGCCCGAGATCAGGTCCTCGCCCGGCTCCGCCCTGCGGTGCGCGATCAGGTCCCGCAGATAGTCCGAGAACTCCACCGACGCGCGCACCGCCCGCTTCGCCGTCTCCTCCGACGGGCTCAGCTCGTACATCCCGCAGATGTCCGCCGACCAGGGCCGCAACTGCGCCCGGTCCGACTCGGGGATGCCCAGCATCTCGGCGATCACCGCCACCGGCAGCGGCTCCGCGACGTCCGCCAGCAGGTCGCCGCCGCCGGCCTCGACCAGTGCGGCCACCAGCTCACCGGCCAGCTCCCGCACGTACGGCTTCAGCTGCTCCACCGTGCGCGGGGTGAACGCCTTCGAGACCAGCCGCCGGATCCGGGTGTGGTCCGGGGGCTCCAGGTCGAGCATCCCGTGGTCGTTCAGGGTGTGGAACGGCTCGTGCTCCGCCGGCGGGGCGGTGCGGCCGAAGTCGTCGTGCGTGAACCGGTGCTGGTACGTCCGCCCGAGCCGCCGGTCCCGCAGCAACGCCGAGACGTCCGCGTGGTGCGGGACGAGCCACTGGTTCGTGGGCTCGAAGTACCGCACCCGGCCCCGGGCCCGCAGCTCCGCGTACGCCGGGTACGGGTCAGCCACGAAGTCGGGGTCCCACGGGTCGAAAGCGAGGTCGGAAGCAGGTGCCATGAACGGACGCTAACCCGCGACCGGGCCCGCTGAACAGGGGGAACCGGCGTGTGACCTCTCCAAAACCGCTCCCGGTGCCCGGTCAGCCGGGGGTGACCAGCCGGGCCTCGTAGGCGAACACCGCCGCCTGTGTCCGGTCGCGCAGGCCCAGCTTGACCAGGATCCGGCTCACATGGGTCTTGATCGTGGACTCGGCGACCACCAGGCGCTCCGCGATCTCCGAGTTCGACAGGCCCTGGGCGATCAGGACCAGGACCTCGGTCTCCCGGTCGGTGAGCTCGCCGTACGCCAGCTGGGCGGCCGCCGAGGGGCGGGGGGCCTGGGCCAGCTTGGAGAACTCCGTGATCAGCCGCTTGGTGACGGACGGCGCGAGGAGTGCCTCCCCGGAGGCCACCACCCGCACCCCGTCGGCCAGTTGGCGGGCCGAGGCGTCCTTGAGAAGGAACCCGGAGGCCCCCGCGCGCAGCGCCTGGTACACGTACTCGTCCAGGTCGAACGTCGTCAGCACCAGCACCTTCGCCCCGCCGTCCGACGCGACGATCTCCCGGGTGGCCTCGATGCCGTTCAGCTCGGGCATCCGGATGTCCATCAGGACGACGTCCGGCGACAGTTCCCGGACCCGGTCGACGGCGTCCCGGCCGTTCACCGCCTCGCCGACCACCTCGATGTCCGGCATCGCGCCGAGCAGCACGGAGAAGCCCTCGCGGACCATCATCTGGTCGTCGGCGATCAGCACACGGATCGTCATGCGTCGGCCTCGCTCGCGCCGGCCACCGGCAGGAACACCGTCACCTCGTAGCCTCCGTCCGGCGTCTCGTTCGCCGTCATCTCGCCGTTCAGCATGGTGACGCGCTCCCGCATGCCGGTGAGGCCGTGGCCCGTGCCGTGGGTGGACTTCACCAGGTTCACCTCCGGTGGCGGGCCGTTGACCACGCGCAGCCCGAGGCCGCCCAGGACGTAGCCGATCTCCACGCGGGCCGTCGCCCCGGGTGCGTGCCGCAGGGTGTTGCTGAGGGCCTCCTGCACGATCCGGTACGCCGACAGCTCCACGCCCTGCGGAAGCTCGCGGACCGCTCCGGTGACCGCCTTGTCGACCGTCAGCCCGGCCTCGCGCACATTGGCGAGCAGGCCGTCGAGGTCGGCGAGGGTGGGCTGCGGGGCGTCCGGGGCCTCGTAGTCCTCGGCACGGACCACCCCGAGGACACGGCGCAGCTCGGTGAGCGCGGCCACCGCGTTCTCCCGGATCGTGGCGAAGGCCTGCTCCAGCTCCGGCGGCGGGTTCTCCACGCGGTAGGGCGCGGCCTCGGCCTGGATGGCGACCACCGACATGTGGTGGGCGACCACGTCGTGCAGCTCGCGGGCGATCGTGGTGCGCTCCTCCAGGAGGGTGCGCCGGGAGCGCTCGTGCTCGGTCACCGTCTGCTGGGCGGTGACCTCCCGCTGGGCCGTGCGGCGGATGGTCAGCGCGGAGACGGCCAGCAGGGACATCGCGGAGATGACGAGCAGGGGGCCCGTGTTGGACGCGTAGTGAGCGCCGCCGATCGTGCTTTCCACGAACACCCCGTACGCCGCGGTCAGCCCCCACATCCAGGCGGCTATGCGCGGCCGGCTGCGCAGGGCCACCACCGTCATCACCACCAGGTGGGTGGCGAAGCTGCCGGCCGTCCACGGCCAGTCGTCCCACATGTCGCTGAACACCGAGGTCAGCGGGGTGGCGATCATGGACGCCCAGAAGGCGGCCACGGGCCGGACCATGGTCAGCAGGATCGGGATCAGGGCGAAGGCCGCCGCGATCAGGGCGGCGATGCCGTCGCCGTCGGTGGCGGAGGCGGCGATGGTCATCGAGAGCAGGCCCGCCGCCACCACCGCCGCGTGCGGGGCCCAGGCCGCATAGGCACGGAGACGGCCGGAGAGCCTGCTGGTGAACAGGCCGTCCATCTTCATGGGCGGCATCGGCCGGTAGGCGAACGCGTCATCGATCAGGTCGTGTCGCAGCCTGCGCCACGCGTCCATCACCACCCGGAACTCCGGGCTGCTCGGCTTGCCCCCGCCGCGTGAGGGCATCGTCTGCGTCTGGGTCGTCTCGGTCACGTGGAAAACGGTAGGCGGAGGGCGGGTGTGCCGTCGTCACCAGTGAGGAGGGTCTGTCCGGGTCCGTCTCAGGTACTACGGGTCGAGTGCGGGGCGGGGGCGGGAACCCGCAGGGGGCTCGGCTCCGTCGTTCACCAGGCCAGCTGGGCGATCTCCTCCACCACCACCGCGCAGGCGTCCGCCGCCGGGTCGATGAGGGGGAAGTGGCCCACCTCCTCCAGCAGGGTCAGGCCCACGACCTCGCCCGCCTTGGCCGCGGCGTCGGCGTACGCCTCGGCGACGGCCTGGGGCACGACGATGTCCGAGCGGCCCTGCACGAGGGTGGTGGCGATGCCGGTCGGGAGCAGCAGGGCCGGGTCGGCGTAGGGGCGCCGGTCCGCGAACTTGTCCGGCCCGCCGAGGAGTTGGGGGGTCGCGCCGCCGCAGACGTCGAGTTTCTCGGCCACGGCGAAGTCGGCGATCGGGGCGAGGGCCACCACGCCGCGCAGGGGGGCGGGGCGTGGGCTGCGCCACGGGGTGTCGGGCGGCAGTACGTGGCGGGCGGCGGCCCACAGGGCGAGGTGGCCGCCCGCGGAGTGGCCGGTGAGGACCGTGCGGCGGGAGTCGGCCTGGGGCAGGGCCTCGCGCGCGAGGTCCGGGAGGGCGTCGAGGGCGGCTGCGATGTCGTCGAACGTCTCCGGCCAGCGGCCCGCGACCGGCGAGGGGGTGCCCGTGGGGCCGGTCTGGGCCGGGAGTGAACTGCCCCTCCTGTACTCGACGTTGGCCACCGCGAAGCCGTGGCGGGCGAGGAAGTCCGCGAAGGGGGTGATGTGGTGACGGTCGTACGGGGCTCGCCAGGCGCCGCCGTGCAGGACCACGACGAGGGGGGCGGTGGCCGAGGCCGTGACCGCGCCTCGGGGGGCGTAGAAGTCGATCACCTGGTCGGGGTGGTCGCCGTAGGGGGCGGTCGCGTCGGGGGTGACCGGGGGGTGCGAGAAGGCGGATGCCTCTTCGGCGGCATCGCGGGCTGCGGCGTCGTCGTCCGGCATGCGGCACCTCTCGGGGGAACGGATTTGGAAGGGTTTGGGTGGGCGGGTACCGGGGAATGGGCGCCTGCCGTTGGCGGGGACGGTATCAGGCGGGTGACGTGCGCGGACACGGGGATGTGACGGGGGGTCAGGGGGTGGAGCTGGGCGGGGTCGGACGGGGGTGGGTTTCACTCACCGGCGCTCGCCGGGTGCCGCTGAGAGCGGCCGGAGACCGGCCGCTCACCCCACCCCCGCCCCGCGCGCTCGCTACCCCGCCCCCTCCAGCGTCTCCGCCAGCACCCGTGCCGCTCGTTCCACGTCCGTGAAGCTGACGTACAGCGGGGTGAAGCCGAAGCGGAGGACGTCGGGGTGGCGGAAGTCGCCTATGACTCCCTGGGCGATGAGACGCTTCATGATGTCGCCGGCGTCGTCGCAGCGCAGGGCGACCTGGCTGCCGCGTTCCGCGTGGGCGGTCGGCGTGAGGCACTCCACGCGGCCCTCCGGGACGTACGCCGACACGCAGCGCAGGAAGAAGTCCGTGAGGGCGAGGGACTTGGCGCGGACCGACTCGATCATCGCCCCGGCCTCCTGGGCCGGGCCCGGGCTCTTCCCGTCGCCGCTCTCCTTCCCGTCGACCCAGCCGTACCAGACGTCCAGTGCCGCCTCCAGGGCCAGCATGGACAGGATGTCGGGCGTGCCGACCCGGCCCCGTACCGCGCCCGGCGCGGGCTCGTAGGCCGGGCGCATGGCGAAGGGGGCGGTGTGGGAGGTCCAGCCGGGCAGGGGTGAGTCGAAGCGGGGCTGGAGGTCGCGGCGGACGTAGAGGTAGGCCGGTGAGCCGGGGCCGCCGTTGAGGTACTTGTAGGTGCAGCCGACCGCCAGGTCGACCCCGTGCGCGTCGAGGCCGACGGGGAGGGCGCCTGCGCTGTGGCAGAGGTCCCAGACGGCGTAGGCACCGGCCTCGTGGATCGCCGCCGTCAGACCGGGGAGGTCGTGGAGGCGGCCCGTGCGGTAGTCGACGTGGTTGAGGAGGACGGCGGCGGTACGGTCGCCCAGGGCGGCCGGGACCTCCGCCGGGGTCACCGGGCGGAGCGTGCGGCCGGTCATCCGGGCCGCGGACTCGGCCAGGTAGCCGTCCGTGGGGAACGTCGTCGCGTCGACGAGGATCTCGTCCCGCCGCCCGACACCACCCCCACCGGCCCCGGCCTCCCTCTCGGACGTACCCGCGGCCGCGTCCTCGTCCGCCATCCGGACCGCCGCCACGACCGCCTTGAAGACGTTCACGCTCGTGGAGTCGCCGACCACGATCTGCCCGGGGGCCGCGCCCACCAGCGGAGCGATACGGTCGCCGATGCGTTCGGGCGCGGTCCACCAGCCGCTCTCGTCCCAGGAACGGATGCGCAGCTCGCCCCACTCGCGGTACAGGACGTCCGCGAGCCGGCCGGGGACCGCGACCGGCAGCGCGCCGAGCGAGTTGCCGTCGAGGTACACCGCGTCGTCGAGGACGAAGCGGGTGCGCAGGCAGGCCAGTTCGTCGGCCTTGTCCAACTCCCTTGCCTGGGAGGTCAGTTCAGCGCTGAGCGCGGTCGGTTCAGACATGGGAGCGCGCCGTCCACAGCTCGGGGAAGACGTTCTTGCGGGCGCGCTTCTCCAGCCAGGCCACCCCGGCGGAGCCGCCCGTGCCGGCCTTGGCGCCCATCGCGCGGCGGGTGGCGACGAGGTGGTCGTTGCGCCAGCGCCACACCAGCTCGGCGACGTCGGTCAACGCCTCACCGAGGCGGGCGAGTTCATGGTCCGGGTCGCCGGAGTACAGCGCGGTCCACGCCTCCTCGACCTCGGGGGACGGCTCGTAGCGCTGGGAGACGTCACGGCTCAGCACGGACTCGGGGATCGCGTGGCCGCGCCGGGCCAGGAGCCGCAGGACCTCGTCGTAGAGGCTCGGCTCGTGCAGCGCCTTCTCCAGTTCGGCGTGGACGCGGGGCGCGCCCCGGTGCGGGACGAGCATGGAGGCGGACTTCTCGCCGAGCAGGAACTCCATCCGGCGGTACATCGCCGACTGGAAGCCGGAGCCCTCGCCGAGGGCGGCGCGGTAGGAGTTGAACTGGGCGGGGGTGAGCTGGGCCAGCGGGCGCCAGGAGGCGTTCAGGGCCTCCAGTTCGCGCACGGAACGCTTCAGCGCGTCCCTGGCCCTCGCCACGTCGTCGCCCCGGATCGCGGCGGTCGCGGTCTCCCACTCGTGGACGATGACCGTGAACCACAGCTCCATCACCTGGGTCGTCACCAGGAAGACCATCTCGCCGGGGTCGTCGGAGAGGGGGTGCTGGAGGTGGGTGAGGACGTCCGCCTGCACGTAGTCCTCGTACGGGGTCGTGCCCTGGAAGTCGAGATGCGGGGTCTCGGGCTCCGAAGCCTCGTGGGGCTGAGCCTGCTGGGACATCGCTGTCTCCTGTTGTGTACTCCGGGTAGCGGTCCGCCCCTGCCGAATTCCGACACGGGGGCCCCGGTCCCCACCGGCATGGTCGGCGATACCACCCCCGCACCGCAAGGTCCGCCTGGTCACACCAGGCGGACCTGCGCGAACGACGCTCCGGCCGGCTCAGTGACCGATCGGCGTCCGCTCGCCGCGCTCGCCCTCGGGGAGCCGCAGAAGTGCCGTTCGTGCGGTCTGACCGAGGGGGCCGAGGAACGACTCCTGTCTGTCACTCGTCCCGCTGAAGCCGACACGGCAGCGGAAGAGAGAACGGCGGGGGCCGGGAAGGGTTCTCTTCCGAGGAGGTGTCGACCTTCCCGGTTCAGGAGGACTGGAATGGCTTGTGCGGGCAGACTCGGGCGGCGCGGTGCGGCGGCCGTCCTGGCACTGATGGTCTCCGGGACCGTACCTGCCCTCTCCGGGGCCACTCCCGCCGCTGCTGCAGACAGGGCGACGGATCCCGCCGCCGCGGCCACGGGAAAGCCGCGGGAGACCGTCCTGTACGCCACATCCAGGATCGTCCAAGCCTCCTACCAAGGGCCGGAGGGTTTCGTGCAGGGAGCGACGCTCGTGTTCTCCGAGGAACTCTCGCAGGGGAACAAAAAGATCGGGCGCAACGGCGGGATCTGTACGGTGACCGCCGCCCACCCGGACGGGACGGGGGACGCGCAGTGTGCCATCACCTCGTCCCTGTCCGGTGGTGACATCGCGTTCCAGGGCCGCTTCCCCGTCCTGGCCTCGGGCGAGGGCGCCGCCCGACGCCCCGTTCTCGCCGGTGACTTCGAGGTCGCGGTCACCGGAGGCACGGGTGCCTACCGTACGGCCAGGGGCTTCATGCGTGGGCATCCCGTCGACCCGGTGACGACGCGGGTGGAGGTCCACCTCGTCAGGTGACGAGGCGGTGGGCCGCGGCCGCACGGCCCGTCGGTCCGGCCGCTACGCCCGCCGCTGTTCGAGGACGGTGGGGCCGATCCTCAGGCCCTCCTCAGCGGTGATCGCGGGGTTGGTCGTGACCTGGAAGCCGTCGCCCCAGGTCAGGCCGATGTCCAGGATCGAGGCGAAGTCGTCGGCCTCGAACACCACGACGATCGCGGCGTCGTCCGAGGCCGTCCAGTACTCGCCGACGACCGTCACGTTGTCCGGGTACGGCCACTGGGCACGCCGGATGAGGATGCCGTCGCGCTCCTCACGGCTCAGCCCTGGCTGCCAGCGCATGGTCATGACGTAGAGCACGGGAAATCTCCTTTCAGGGCCGGACGTTCGATGGGCGGACGTTCGATGGGCAGGCATTCGAAGGAGGGGTAGCCGACGGACGGCGGACGGGACGGTCGACCGACCGACGCACGCCAACGCCGGACGGCCGCGACGGAGCAGCGGGGAGGTGCCACGGCGGTCGGTGGGCCGACGGTGACACCGCCGTCCAGGACGAATTCCGTGCCGGTGGAGTAGGTGGCGCCGACGGCGACGAACAGCAAGAAGTGCCGGGGTGCTGAGGCGATGGTCGTCGCCGACCGGCAGAGCCCCCGCGTCCGGTTCCCCGGCCTGCCACGTCCAGGAGCGGTCCGCTCTCCTGGGCGCGCGTGCTCCGACGGGCACGATGTCCGGCGGCGGTCGTGAGCGTCTCCATCGTCCGGCGCCGCCGTACCGACGGGGAGAGCCCATGGTGTCTGCCCGACCCGGCCGGGGTCCCTCCAGACCAGTGTGAGCGCTCGGTGTTCCCCACGCACTCCGGGAACCGATGTCGCCGTGCGGGGCGGCCGTGAACTCGCCTGCCGACGAAGCCACTTGTCCCGAGGCGTGGGGAACGCGTGCCGGGGCGGCGGGGCCGGCGCGAAGTCTGTCGACCTGCGGGTGTGCGCGACGGGAGTTACAAGTGGGAGAGGACCCGACGCGACCGGTACGAGGTCGCCACCGCCCCGCGGTCCCCGCCGAGTCTCCCCAGCCCCGGGACACGGGGCAGGATGGGCGATGTATGGACATGGAGCATGCCGACCCCCTCGGAAACGGCCTCGATCAGTTCCCGGACCCGGTCGCCGCGGCCACAGCGGTCGTGAATGCGGGAGGGATCGTGACGGGGTGGAGTCCCGGTGCGCAGCGGCTGCTCGGGTACGCGCACGAGGACGTCGTGGGGCGTCCCGCGGCGCGCCTGATCGGCGGGACCGCCGACGCCGAGGTGTGCACGCCCGAGGCTCTCGCGGAGGTTCTCGAGGAACGAGGTGGGCCCGCCCGGCTGCGGCACCAGGACGGCCACCCCGTGGAGGCGGGGTTGCGGGCGTACGCGTCACTCGACCGCGAGGGCGCCGCACAGTGGATCATCGTGGCGACGTCACCGCAGTCGCCACAGTCCCCGCTTCCGCCGCATCCACCCCGCCCGCACGAGGACGAGGAGGCCACCGCGGAGGAAGCCTTCGCACAGTCCCACCTGCCGGTGATGATCTACGACGCGGAGCTGCGGGCCCTGCGGGGAAGCGCCGGCGCCGCCCGCGAACTGGGGCTCACGCAGGAGCAGATACGCGGCCGGCGCGTCACCGACATCCTGCCTCCCCACATCTGCACCACGGTCGAGGAGGGCATGCGCCGGGTGTTCGAAACGGGCGAACCGGAGCGTTTCCCGGTGCACGGCCGACCGCGGCGCGGAGCCCGCGACAGGTACTGGGCGGTCTCCGTGTCCCCCCTCAGGAACCCGGCAGGACAGGTGCGACACGTGCAGCTCATCGCGCTGGACGTCACCGAACAGCACCGGGCGCGCGAACGGCTCGCCCTGCTGAACGACGTCAGCGCACAGGTGGGCAGCACCCTCGACGTGACGCGCACGGCCCAGGAGATGGCCGACGTGGCGGTGAGGTCGCTCGCCGACTTCATCAGCGTCGACCTGCTGGACGGGCTCTTCCGCGGTGTCGAACCCGAGCCGTCCGCTCCGCGCACCGTCGCGCTGCGCCGCGCCGCTCAGCAGTCGGTCCTCCCCGGCATCCCCGAGTCCGTGGTCCAGCCGGGCGAGGTGGACCACTACCCGGAATCCTCACCTCCCGCGCGTTGTCTGGCCACGGGCCGGTCGTCGCTGCACCGGACCCTGGACGAGGCCGTCGCGAGCTGGCAGGCCACCGATCCCGAGCGCGCGGCGAAGGTCCGTTCCTTCGGGATGCATTCGATCATGGTCATCCCGCTGCGGGCCCGTGGCATCGCACTCGGCGTGGCCGTGCTCGTCCGCCACCGCCGCAGGGACTCCTTCGACGAGGACGACCTGCTGCTCGCCGAGGAGATCGCCGCGCGTGCCGCCGTGGCCGTGGACAACGCGCGACGCTTCACCCGGGAGCGGACCACCGCGCTGGCCCTCCAGCGGAGCCTGCTGCCGCGGCGGCTGCCCGCCCAGAGCGCCGCGGAGGTGGCCTACCGCTACCTCCCGGCCCGGTCCCGGGCGGGGCTGGGCGGCGACTGGTTCGACGTGATCCCGCTGTCGGGCGCCCGGGTCGCCCTGGTCGTCGGCGATGTGGTGGGCCATGGCCTGCGCGCCTCCGCCACCATGGGACGGCTGCGGACCGCGGTACGCACGCTGGCGGACGTCGATCTGCCACCCGAGGAACTACTCGTCCACCTCGACGACCTGATCACCCATCTCAGGGCAGAGGAGGAAGTGGCCGCCGATCCCGAGTTCGAGATCGTCACCGATCTCGTCGCCACCTGTCTGTATCTGGTCTACGACCCTGTCTCGCGCCGCTGCGCCGCGGCCGGCGCGGGCCACCCCCCGCCCGCCGTGGTCACGCCCGGCGGCAAGGCCGAGTTCATCGATCTTCCCGTCGGCCCACCGCTGGGAGTCGGCGGGCTGCCGTTCGAGGCGGTCGAGTGGGAAGTGCCCCGAGGCGGCCTCCTCGTGCTGTACACGGACGGCCTCGTCGAGGGCTCCGAACACGACCTCGGCACGGGCATGGAACTGCTGCGGCACCACCTGGAACACCCCGCCCGCACGCTGGAGGCCACCTGCGACGACCTGGTCCGCGGTCTGCTCCCCGCGCAGCCCTCGGACGATGCCGCACTGCTCGTCGCCCGCACCCGGGTCCTCGACGCGAACCTGGTGGCCGCCTGGGACCTGCCGTCCGACCCCGCCGCCGTGGCCGACGCCCGCGCCAAGGTGGCCCGACTCCTGGCGGACTGGGGACTGGACGAGGTGGTCTTCACCGCCGAACTGGTCGTGAGCGAACTGGTCACCAACGCCATCCGCTACGGCACGCCTCCTGTCGAGCTGCGCCTGATCCGCGACTCCGTGCTCATCTGCGAGGTCTCCGACGGCAGCGGCACCGCCCCGCACATGCGGCGGGCGCGCATGTTCGACGAGGGCGGTCGCGGCCTGCTGCTCGTCGCCCAGTTCGCCGAGCGCTGGGGCACCCGCCACCGGGCCTCGGGGAAGTCGATCTGGGCGGAGATCGCCGTGGAGAGCGAGCGGTCATGACCGCGCGGGAGGCCCTGGAAACGAAGGGGCGCTGCCCCCGGGGGGACGGTCCGAGGGCTCATCCGCAAGTGGCAGACTGCAGACATGACGACGCACAAGAACCTGCTCGGTGGCCCGGACCCGACGCACCTGCCGGAGAACGAAGAGGCGTACCGCCTCCTGGGCGAGGAGTCCCAGCCCCCGGCCGAGGTCGCGGCGAAGCACCCCACGTTCTCGCTCGCCTGGGCCATGCTCGCGGACGACGCCTTCGAGGCGGGGCGCGTGGTCGAGTCGTACGCCTACGCGCGCACCGGCTATCACCGCGGTCTGGACTCGCTGCGCCGTGCCGGGTGGAAGGGCCACGGCCCCATCCCCTGGGAGCACCGGGCCAATCGGGGCTTCCTGCGCTGCCTTGCCGCGCTCGCTCGTGCCGCGGGCGCGATCGACGAGAAGGACGAGACGGAGCGTTGCTGGCAGTTCCTCAAGGACAGCAGTGCCGAGGCGTACACCGAACTGAAGCGGTAGTCACCGCCGCCCACGGGTTGCGGGCCGCCGCCCAGTGACGGCGGCACGCAACCCGTGGGCAGCACCCTCAGCTCCGCCGCCGTCGGCCGTGTGGCCGTCGCGGGGCCGGTCGCCCGCCCCTGTGTCACCCCTCCCCCACCTCACCCGCCTCCAACGGCGGCGACACCACCCCGCAGTGCGTCCGGCACTCGGGATGGCGGCAGTCCGGCTCCGGGCGGCGGATCGTGGTGAAGGACAGCACCGCGCCCACCACCAGCGTCGCGGCGCAGACGATCATCGCCGTGCCGAACGCCTCGTCGAACTGGGTCACCGACCGGTACGCCTCCGGCCCCATCCCCGCGATCAGCGGCAGCGCGGCCACGGCGACCAGACCGGCCGCACGCGCCGCGGCGTTGTTGATGCCGCTCGCCAGGCCGGCGTGTTCGGTGTCCACGGAGGCCAGGACCGTCGCGGTCAGGGGCGCGACCAGGGTGACCATGCCCAGGCCGAGCACGAGCAGCGCGGGCAGGACGTCAAGGACGTACGACGCGTCCGGCCCGACGCGCAGGGCCAGCAGCATGCCCGCCGCGCACAGCAGCGGGCCGACGGTGAGGGGGATCCGGGGTCCGATCCGTTCGCCGAGCGCGCCCGCGCGGGAGGAGAGCAGGAGCATCAGCACCGTGATGGGGAGCAGGGCCGTGCCCGCACCCAGCGCCGAGTACCCCGACACCACCTGGAGCTGGAGCGCGGCGAGGAAGAAGAAGCCGCCGAAGGCCGCGTACACGCACAGGGTGACCAGGTTGACCGTCGTGAACTGGCGGGAGGCGAAGATCTCCGGCGGCATCATCGGGTCGGGGCGGCCGCGTTCGACGTACACGAAGGCCACGCCCGCCGCGACCCCGGCGACGGCCGAGACGGTCACCACCAGGGAGCCCTCCCCCGCCTCGATCAGGGCGTAGGTCACCAGCGCCAGCGACGCCGCGCCGAGGAACGCGCCCAGCACGTCGAACCGGCTCTCGTGGGCCCGGCCGTCACCCGACTCGGGGACGTGCCGGGTGGCCACGGGCACGCAGACGAGCGCCAGGGGGACGTTCAGCAGGAAGACCCAGCGCCAGCCGGGGCCGTCCACCAGCCAGCCACCCAGGAACGGGCCGACGGCCGCGCCGATGCCGCCGAAGCCGGACCACAGGCCGACGGCCCGCGCGCGGTCGTCGGGGTGGAAGGATGCCTGGATGAGCGCCAGGGAGCCCGGGGTGAGCAGCGCCCCGCCCACGCCCTGCAGCGCGCGGGCCGCGATCAGCACGCCGGCGTTCGGCGCGAGACCGCACAGCAGGGACGCCGCGGCGAACCACACCACGCCGATCACGAACACCTTGCGCCGCCCGAAGCGGTCGCCGAGAGCGCCGCCCAGCAGGATCAGACCGGCGAGGGTCAGCATGTAGGCGTTGACGGTCCACTGGAGGGCCGCGAGGTCCGCGTCCAGGTCCTCGCCCATCCGGGGCAGGGCGACGTTGACGACGGTGGAGTCCAGCAGCGCCATGCCGGAGCCGAGGATCGTGGTGAACAGGACCCACTTGCCCTGGGGCGAGGAGAGCCGGATGTCGGGCATGGGTCCAGGTATACAGCGAGCCCGGCGCCGTGGCGCCGGGCTCGCTGTGCGAAAGGAGATGTGCGGGCTGGGCTTACTTGATCTTCTGGCCCGCCGAGCGCAGGTTCTGCGTCGCCTCGACGACACGCGCGGCCATGCTCGCCTCGGCGAGCTTGCCCCAGGTGCGCGGGTCGTAGGTCTTCTTGTTGCCGACCTCGCCGTCGACCTTCAGGACGCCGTCGTAGTTCTGGAACATGTGCGCGGCGACCGGACGCGTGAAGGCGTACTGCGTGTCGGTGTCGATGTTCATCTTGACGACGCCGTTCTCCAGCGCGGTGCGGATCTCCTCCTCCGTGGAGCCCGAGCCGCCGTGGAAGACGAAGTCGAACGGGGACTCCTTGCCGAAGCGGGCGGCCACGCCCTCGTTCAGCTCCTTGAGGAGGTCGGGGCGCAGGACGACGTTGCCCGGCTTGTAGACGCCGTGGACGTTGCCGAAGGAGGCGGCCAGCAGGTAGCGGCCCTTCTCGCCCAGGCCGAGCGCCTCGGCGGTGCGGATCGCGTCGTCGACCGTCGTGTAGAGGGAGTCGTTGATCTCGTGGGAGACGCCGTCCTCCTCGCCACCGGTCGGGGTGATCTCGACCTCCAGGATGATCTTCGCGGCGGCGGCGCGGGCGAGGAGTTCCTGGGCGATGGAGAGGTTGTCGGCGAGGGTCTCGGCCGAGCCGTCCCACATGTGCGACTGGAACAGCGGGTTGCGACCGGCCTTGACGCGCTCCTCCGACACGGCCAGCAGCGGACGTACGTAGCCGTCCAGCTTGTCCTTCGGGCAGTGGTCGGTGTGCAGGGCGACCGTGACCGGGTACTTCTCGGCCACGATGTGCGCGAACTCGGCGAGGGCGACGGATCCCGTCACCATGTCCTTGCTGTACTGACCGCCCAGGAACTCGGCTCCGCCGGTCGAGATCTGGACGATGCCGTCGCTCTCCGCCTCCGCGAAGCCCCGCAGAGCGGCGTGCAGCGTCTGGGTCGAGGTCACGTTGATGGCCGGGTAGGCGAACTTGCCTGCCTTCGCCCGGTCGAGCATCTCGTTGTAGACCTCGGGGGTTGCGATGGGCATGGTCCGCTCCTTGTATGTGCGGGTGGCGTTGTGCTTACGGTCCCTGACCTAGGGTTGCGACATCATCGTCGGCCCCATCCTTCCAGACGGGACCCGATGCTCCGGCCAGGGTGTCCGGAACTGTTCGGTAACCCCTGACCTTGGTGTTCCTCCCGGCGAGTCGGCCTCAGTCGAGACCCAGTTCGTCCTTCGAGAACGCGAACCGGTACGGGACTCCGGCGCCCTGCTCGATCTTCTCGGCGGCACCGGTGGCACGGTCGACGATCGTGGCGACGGCGACGACCTCGGCACCGGCCTCGCGGACGGCCTCGACGGCGGTGAGCGGGGAGCCGCCGGTGGTGGAGGTGTCCTCGACGACGAGGACGCGACGGCCCTTGATGTCGGGGCCCTCCACCCGGCGCTGCAGACCGTGCGCCTTGGCGGCCTTGCGGACGACGAACGCGTCCAGCCTGCGGCCCCGGGCGGCGGCCGCGTGCAGCATCGCGCCGGCGACCGGGTCGGCGCCCATCGTGAGACCGCCGACCGCGTCGAAGTCGAGGTCGGCGGTCAGGTCGAGGAGGACCTGACCGACCAGCGGGGCGGCCTCGCCGTCGAGGGTGACGCGGCGCAGGTCGACGTAGTAGTCCGCCTCCAGACCCGACGACAGGGTCACCTTGCCGTGCACCACGGCCTTGTCCTTGATCTGCTGCAGCAAAGATCCACGTACGTCCACGTCAGTCATGGCAGTCAGCTTAAGGGGGCCCTTATGTCCGCTTACAGGCGTGTCCGCTTACAGGCGACGCCAGGTCCAGGTCGTGCTCGCCTCCAGCGGGTCGATGGGGGTGACCAGACGGGGGTGGGTGTTGAGGCCGTTGGGCGGGCCGGTCTGCGGTTCGACGCACACGGCCTCCGCCTGCTCGTCGTAGACCACGACCCACTCCTCGCGCGAGGTCACCTTGAGCTCCAGCCGTTCCGGCCAGGTGAGGGTGACGTCGACGCCGTCGGGCATCCCGAAGCAGTCGTCCCACGGGCCGCTCTTGGGATCGACGCGGTTACCGGTGGGCAGATGGTCCGCGCCCCGCTCCTCCTGCCAGGCGGGCTGGAAGTCGATCCGTACGTCCGCGTCCTCGCCGCCGCCGTCCAGGTTCCGGTTGAACCAGGGGTGCCAGCCGATCTGGGCCGGGAAGGAGGAGTCGTACGCCTCCACGGCCATGGTGAGGGTGAGGGCGTCGGGGGCGAGGGCGAACACCTGGGTGACACGGCCGGGGTAGGGCCAGGGTTCGACCAGGTCGTAGATGAGGACGGCCTCGGTGGCGTCGTGACGGGCGACGCGCCAGGCGCCCTCGCGGGTGGTGCCGTGGATGGCGTGGGGCGGGGCGTTGAGGGGCATCTGCTGGACGAAGCCGCCGCTGAGGAACTGTCCGTCGCGGATACGTCCGCACCACGGCACCATCGGGAAGCAGCCGAACCGCTCGCCCTGCCGCAGCAGTTCGACCCCACCGACGCGCAGCCCCGCGACCCGGCCACCGTTCCCCGGCGCCAACACGACCTCCGCGTCACCCGCGGCCAACGTGATCTCTTCACTACTCACGCCTCGACCCTACTGGTCGACGGGACGGGGGAGTTACGGACGACGATGCCGCGGCGCGAGTCGCCGGGGGGTGAGGCGGGAAGAGGTGGTGGGGGGAAGGCCGGGAGCAGGAAGGGGCGGCTGGCCCCGGACCGGAAAAGGGCCGTAGGCAAGCCGGCGCCGACCGACAGCAGAACTGGGCCGAGGAATGGGCACAGCCCGGCGGCCTACGATCAGCGGCGTCTGCGCAAGGCCCGACTCACGATGATGGCCGACGCCACAGCCAGGGCCGCCGCAGGCACCGCCCAGCGGAGGGCAGCGCTCGCGGGCACCGCGCCGAGCGCCGGCACCGGGAACGGAGCTGAAACCCAGAGCCGGGCCAGTTCGACAGCAGAACTGAGCCGAAGAGCGGGCACAGCCCGGCGGCCTACGATCAGCGGCGTCTGCGCAAGGCCCGACTCACGATGATGGCCGACGCCACAGCCAGGGCCGCCGCAGGCACCGCCCAGCGGAGGGCAGCGCTCGCGGGCACCGCGCCGAGCGCCGGCACCGGGGCGTATCTGCCGCGGGGTGGGGCGTGGTCCACCTCCTCCGCACTGCGGCCGATCATCGTCCGGCGGGCGTGCGCCGCCTCGGCCGGGGGTTCGTCCCCGGCGACGAAGCCGCCCTCGCCGAAGGGGTCCAGAGCCGAGGGTGGGACGTCGGTCTCGAAAACGGAGGCCGACGGCTCGTCCTCAGCGGAGACCGGGGGTTCTTCGTCAGCGGTGGCCGGGGGGTTCTCCTCGTCGGCGGTGGCCGGGGGCTCCTCGTCGGCGGTGGCCGGGGGCTCCTCGTCACCGGAAGCCGGGGGTTTCTCGTCGCCGGAAGCCGGGGGTTTCTCGTCGGCGGTGGCACCGGGCTCGCCGTCGGCCTCGGGCTTGGCTCCGTCCGCGGGCTTGGGTGCGGCCGGCTGTTCTTCCTCGGCCGGGGCCGGGGGCTTTCCGTGCTCGTCCTGGTCGGCGGGGGCTTCGCCTTCGGATGCCGTCGGCCCCGCCGCACCCAGGTTCTCCGCGAACCTGTCCAGCAGACGGGTCGTCGCCGAGGTCACCGAGTCGGGCGGGAGGTCGGTGATCCGGCCGGTGGCGGTCGCGGCGGCAGAGCAGGCGATGGTCGTGCCCTCACCGGCCTGGACGAGGCGGAGGGTCAGGGTGAGTTTCACGGTGCCGGAGCCCCTGACCTCGGCGGCGTCCCCCTCCACGACGTAGGAGCCGTCCTCCTGCGGCGTGACACGCAGGGTGCCCCGGTAGGTGATGGTGTGCCCCGCGACCCGTACCTTCAGGCGCCCGGCGACCGGCGGCGTACCCGCGTCCTGCTGGAGCCCGGGGACCGCTCGGGCCACCCGCTCGGGGTCGGACAGCGCCTCCCGGAGGCGGCCGACGGGAACCGGAACGAACACCTCATGCTCCATGGCAGTCGAGCCTACCCACGAGGCCCCGCACCGCACCCGTACATACGCGTTATTGCTCGTGTTCCGCCCACGCGGCCCCACACACCTCCCTGCGCCCCACCACCCCCTCCACGGCTCAGCCCGCGTACCTCGGGTGCACCAGTGTCGACGGCGGCAGGTCCCGCAACCCGTCGGCCGCGCTGAGCCGCATCACCTCGGCGCCGAGGGCCGGGGCCGGGCGGCGGCCGTCGTAGGGCGAGGGACGGGTCGCCAGGACGAAGCCCCAGTCGTGGGGCGCGCTGGAGGTGTGGGCCGTACGGTCGGGGCCGGTGACGAAACCGGGGTCGGCGGCCGTGACCCTGTAGGGCGTGGTGCGCAGCCCGGCGGCGCGGACGGTCGCGTCGACGGTCCAGAACACCCGCCGCCGGGACGCCACCGGCCCGGCGTGCACCACCATGCGCCCGTCGACCGCCAGGACCTCGCGGGCCAGCCCGTACAGCTCCTGCGAGTAGAGCTTGGTGCTCGCGGTGATCCCGGGGTCGGGGAGGTCCGAGATCACGACGTCGTACGGCTCGGTCGGCCGGGCGCCGCGCAGCCAGGCGAAGGAGTCCTCCGTGTGGACGCGTACCCGGTCGTCGTCGTGGGCGTGGCCGTTGAGCGCGGAGAGCGCCGGGTCCGTGCGGGCCAGGCGCACCACGCCCGGGTCGATCTCGACGATGTCCACACGGCGTACGCCGTCGTGGCGGAGCACCTCGCGGGCGGCGAGGCCGTCACCGCCGCCGAGGACGAGGACACGGGCGTGCGGTCCGGCGGTCATGGCGGGGTGGACGAGGGCCCGGTGGTAGCGCTGTTCGTCGTTGCCGTTGATGCGCAGCCGGCCGTCGAGGTAGAGGGAGAACGGGCGGCCGTCCCGGCCGCCGGTGAGGACGACCTCCTGCCGACCGGTCTGCCACGCGACGCGGACGTCCTTGCCGTACATCGCGCGCCGTGCGGCACGCTCGAAGTCGTCCACCTGTACGGCGGCGGTGGCGAGGAGGCCGAGCACGGCGAGGTTGGTGACCAGCAGCAGCCATCGGGCGCGGCGGGTCAGGTCGCGGTGGAACAGACCGAGGACGAGCGCGCCGCCGACCAGGACGTTGACCGTGCCGGTGAGCAGGGCGCCGGTCAACTGGCCGAGCCAGGGCAGCAGGAGGAAGGGGAAGGCGAGGCCGCCGACGAGCGCGCCCACGTAGTCGGCCGCGAACAGGTCGGCGACCGCGCCGCCCGCGTCCTGGCGGCGGATGCGCTGGATCAGCTCCATCAGCAGCGGGACCTCGGCGCCGATGAGCAGGCCGATGGCCAGGGAGAAGGCGACGAGGAGGTAGCGGGAGCCGCTCGCCCACATGCCGCCCCAGTCGCCGGTCCAGGCGAACGCGGCGTACAGCGCGAGGGCGCTGCAGCCGCCGACGAGGGCGAGGGCGGCCTCGATGAGGCCGAAACCGAGGGCCGCGCGGGGGCGGAGGCGTTTGGCGCCGAGGGAGCCGATGCCCATGGCGAAGACCATGACCGAGAGGACCACGGAGGCCTGGGTGACGGAGTCGCCGATCAAGTACGAGGCGAGGGCGACGAGTTCGAGTTCGTACACCAGTCCACAGGCGGCGCAGACGAATACGCCGGCGAGGACGAGGAAACGGCCGAGTCCCGGGCGGACCGGGAGCCACGCCTGGGCACCCGGGCCCGGGCCGCCGTTGCCGCGCCAGGGGGGAGGGGCGCCGGGGGGTGCGGGGGCGTGCGGCTCGATCACTCCTGGCACGCTACCGTCACGGTCGCGCTGCACTGGGTCACCCACACGGGTGATCTGCGACGCTTGGCCGGGTGCCTGATAGCTCGGGGGTTCGGGTGGGTGGGCGGCTGCGGCTCCGGTGGGGCTTCTCGCGCAGTTCCCCGCGCCCCTGAAAACCGGGGGCTACGCCCCACGCTTTTCAGACCCGCAGCCCCGTGCTCATCAAGCCCGCAGGGCCGTGCGCTTGCAGGCCCGCAGGGCCGTGCGCTTGCAGGCCCGCAGGGCCTGGTCTTTCAGGGGCGCGGGGAACTGCGCGAGAAGCCCCACGAGCCGCACCCGCCGACGAACCCGCACCCCCGAGCTATCAGGCACCCATCACAGCGCCGCAGGCACCGGCACCCCCACCCTCGTTCTCGTGGCCACCAGTTGCCCGTCCTGGGGATACGCGTGCCACGTACGCCAGTGCACCTGCCCCTCGTGACGCTGCGCCAGCATCGCCGTGAAGGCGTGCGGGCTGCCGGGGAAGACCCCGGCCAGTCCATGGGGATGGTCGGAGACGAGCGCCAGGAGTTCCTGGGCCCGGCCCGCGAACGACCCCGGCGACAAGACCTCGACCCGCGCGGCGAATTCGTACTCCCAGTCGCCCACACGTTTGGCCACCCCGAGCGGGAGCGGCGTGCTGGATCCCGGGATGCACGCGACCGTCTCCGAACAGTGGCTCCCCCGCTCCTCCTCCAGGAGAACCTGATGGGACGCGCCGAGCAGCCTCAACTGCAGCTTCGCACCGGTGAGTTCGAGATCGAGCGTGGCGAGCGCGGGCAGCGGCTCGCGCCCCAGCGCCCAGGCGAGGTCGGCCGCGCGCGTGTCGGTGTAGGCGGTGTTCAGGGTCGTGAGCATGGGTCGGCTCCGCAGCGACGCAAAGAGAAGAGGAGGTGGGTCCGGCGCACCCCGGTAGGCACCGGGAGCTGAGGCCCGGTCAGCCAGGTCACGTGAGGACGACGTCCCGGTCGGTCCGGTCAGCCAGGTCAGGCCTGCCGGGAGGGACGTCCGGGGGCTGCGTTGGCGATTTATAGGGAATCATGAACTGTGGCGCCACCACAGCGTTTTTACCCAACTTGACGTGCTTTCCATCCCCCCGAGGGCTGCCCAGCTCAACTGTTCAACCAGGCGTACGCCCCGTCGGTCGACGCGCTCCCCACGCGCCCATCGGGCCGGGCGCGCGAACTCGGGGGAGCGCCTGCCGGACAACCGGGCCCACCCGGCGTACTCAGGCGTGAAAAAACGCCACATCGGTGCGCCTGCCCCCTTGTGACGGATATACACACGCGAACCTGGACACGCGAACCTGGATACGCGAGCGCCCGCCGGGAGGTTCGTCCCGACGGGCGCTCGTGTCGTGGAGCTCGGCTGCCCCGTGTCAGCTGCCTCCACCGCATCCGCCCCCGCCGCCTCCGCAGGAGGACCCGCCACCGCAGGACGAGCCGCTACTGCTTCCGCACGAGGAACCACTGCTGCTGCCGCAGGACGAGCCACCACCACCGGACGACGAACCGCGGTCGTCGTCCGAGGAGTGGGACGATCCCGAGTCGCCGACGGTCGCCGCCCCGATCACCCACCAGCTGTTGTCGGAGCTGCTGTTGTGGGCACCGCTGCCGCTTCGGCTGCCGCGGTACGCGCTGCCGCCCCGGGCGGACGTCCGACGCCGCCCTGCCGCCGTACGTGCCGCGTTCGCCCTGCCGCGGTTGACGGCCACGACGACCACCGTCACCACACAGACCACCACCAGGATGATGCCGATCACCGCGATCGCGTTCATGGCGTCACCCCTCCCCTCTTGTCCTGAGTCCCCCGAAGCCACCCCCCGTGGGTGCCTCGTTCATATGCGTGTCGCGGGAGCCCCCGCCGGTTGACCGCTCGGACCGAGTCGAGCGAGTCCGGAAACGCGCTCGGTCAGCTGCCGCCGCAGCCGCCCCCACCGCAGGAGGACCCGCCTCCGCAGGACGAGCCGCCCCCGCAGGACGAACCGCTGGACGACGAACTGCTGGACGAGCCCTTGTCCGCCCACCAGCTGCCGCGCCGGGCGCGTCGCCTGGCACTCCTGACGACTCCGACGACGATGCCCAGACCGATGGCGCTGAGCACCAGGATGAAACCGACATCCGCCATGGCCCACCCTCCCTTCTTCCTTGCTCGTGTCCCCCGAAGCGACCCCCCGTGGGTGCCTCGCTCACTTGCGTGTGGCGGGGATGCCCCCGCCGGTGACCGCCCAAAGCCGAGTTGAGCAAGTCCAGAGCTTCGCGCGCGGCGGCACGTCCTCAGCTGCCGCCACCGCAACCGCCGCCACCGCCGCCTCCCCCGCCGCACGACGAGCCACCGCCGCACGACGAGCCACCGCCGCAGGAGAACCAGCTGCCGCCCCCGGACGACCGGTGGGACGACCCGCCGTCCGCCCACCAGCTGCTGCGGCGGCTGCGCCGCGAGCCTCGGCCGAGCGACGACAGCACCCCGATCAGGGCCACCGCGCCCAGGAAGAGAATGAAGAAGCCATCCATGACGGCACCCGCCTTTCGTTCCCCCGTACGGACCCCCCGTGGGCCGTGCGTGACGTGGGGATGCCCTCGCGTCTCACCGGTCAAAGCCGAGTTGAGCAAGTTCAGAGGGTTCTCCCGGGTCAACACCTCCTGACCTGCACAGACATGCGGGTCGCGGGCCGCCCGACTTGCGGTTCCGGGTGGCCGCGCGAACCTGGAGCGGAGGGGAGGGACGTGAACACCTGTCCGGGCGTTGAACAAGGAGACGGATCATATGTCTGTTCGAAGCATGGCATCGGCGCGGCTCACGGACGGTCGTCCGCAGGTGTTCGCGGGGAGCAACCACGGGCTGTTCACCCGTTGGAAGGTGAGCGAGCACCCGGATGCCGGCTGGACCGACTGGCAGCCGTTCGACTTCGACCACGGCCGCGTGGTGTCGCTGGCCGCGGCCCCGCTCACGGACGAACGGCCCCAGATCTTCGCCGTGTCCGAAGGCGGCGAGCTGTGGAGCACCTGGAAGGTGAGCACCGACCCCAGCGCCGCGTGGGCCGACTGGACGAAGTTCAACGGCCTGCCGGGCTCGGCCCGCAGTGTGGGTGTGGCCACCCTGACGGACGGCCGTCCGCAGATCGTGGTCGGCACCGACAGCGGTTCGGTGTCCTCGTGGAAGGTGAGCACCCACCCCGACGACGCCTGGTCCGAGTGGTCCTCCTTCGACGGTCCGCCCGCCTGATCGCGGGACGCACGGCGCCCGGCCGGGGCTTCCCGGCCGGGCGGTGCGCGGAGCGACACCGCAGGTGCCGCTCCGTACGCGGGTTGAGGAAGACCAGAGCTTCGGCGCAGGATGACGGCCATGACCTCCACCGCAAGCTCCGCCCCCGCCCCTCGTCCGGTGCTCAACCGGCGGCTCGCCGAGTTCGGGACGACGATCTTCGCCGAGATGTCGGCGCTCGCCCTGCGGACCGGGTCGATCAACCTCGGACAGGGCTTCCCGGACACGGACGGCCCCGAGGAGATCCGCGAGGCGGCCGTTCGGGCGCTGCGGGACGGCCGGGGCAACCAGTACCCGCCCGGCCCCGGCGTGCCCGAGCTGCGGGCCGCGATCGTCGACCACCAGCGGCGACGGTACGGACTGACGTTCGACCCGGACACCGAGGTGCTGGTCACCGCCGGTGCCACGGAGGCCATCGCGGCCGCCCTGCTCGGGCTGCTGGAGCCGGGCGACGAGGTGGTGGCCCTGGAGCCGTACTACGACTCGTACGCGGCCTGCATCGCGATGGCGGGCGGAACGCGCGTACCGGTGACGCTGCGGCCGTCGGAAGAGTCGGACGAGAGGCCCGGCGACACGGGCGGGGACCGGCGGTTCCGGCTGGACCTCGACGAACTGCGGGACGCCGTCACCGACCGGACCCGGCTCCTGCTGATCAACACACCGCACAACCCGACCGGAACGGTCCTCACCCGCCAGGAGCTGACGGCGATCGCCGAGCTGGCGGTGGAGCGGGACCTGCTGGTGGTGACGGACGAGGTCTACGAGCACCTGGTCTTCGACGACGCCGAGCACCTGCCGCTGGCGTCGTTCCCCGGGATGCGGGAGCGGACGGTCACCATCGGGTCGGCGGGCAAGACGTTCTCGTTCACCGGGTGGAAGGTGGGCTGGGTTACCGGAACCGCGGAACTGGTGACCGCCGTGCGTTCCGCCAAGCAATTCCTGACGTACGTCGCCTCCGGGCCCTTCCAGTACGCCGTCGCCGAGGCGCTGGCGCTGCCCGACACGTACTTCGAGGGGTTCCGCTCGGACATGCAGGCCAAGCGGGACCTGCTCAGCGCTGGCCTCATCGACGCCGGCTTCACCGTCTTCCGGCCGACCGGCACCTACTTCGTCACCACCGACATCCGCCAACTCGGCGAGGCCGACGGCCTCGCCTTCTGCCGCGCCCTCCCCGAGCGGGCGGGTGTCGTCGCCATCCCAAACGCGGTCTTCTACGACCACAAAGAGGCCGGGGCACCCTACGTGCGGTTCGCGTTCTGCAAACGCACCGAGGTACTGGCGGACGCGACAGAACGACTCCGCAGGGCATTCGCGCACTGACCGCCGCTGCATGGGGTCAGTCGCCCTTGGCACGGCCGTCCTCCGACTCCGGTCGGCCCGCCAACTGCACCGCAAGAGCCCATCGCAACCCGCGCCCCGGTTCGCCTTGCCTTCCGCACGGGCGAAACGCCGGAGGCTATTCGGTGTCCTTCGGGTGTCGCGGGGAGGCGTACACCAGGATCACAGTCGAGGTATCCGTACTGACCAGGTAGCGGACCCGGCCGCCGCTGGTGATCTCGTACTCCCACTGCTCCGGCTCGGAGCCCTTCCATTCCCTGGTGGCATGCCTGCCGCGGAGCTGGTGCCGGCGATTCCAGTTGGCCCGCGACAGCGGGTCCGTGCGAAGGGCTTCCAGGCAGCGATGGGCGTTCGGCAACGCCACCCGGCACAGCTCCTCCCAACCGGTCGCGGCCTCCGTCGTCCCGTAAATGACGTTCCAGCCGCTCAGCGGAGGAACGCTGACCCGATCGCCTTTCTTCGGACTCACTCGTGCACCTCGACGGGACCGAGGTCGACGTCACCGAGCGGACGGAGCGCTTCCCTGAGCTGGTCAGGGTCGGCGTTGATGCGAGCGGTGGCCCGCCACGAGACGATCGCTCGGTGCACAGCCTCCCTGGCGCCCAGCTCAGCGGCGTCGGACAGCGCTTCCAGAAGCTCGACGGTGAATTCCCGGATTTCCTCAGCGTCCAGGTGACGCACCCACGGGAACACCTCGGGCAGCGCGAGCATGAGCGACTTGGCACCGTCGTCCTGCTTCAACAGTGCAAGAAACAGCCGGGACGCCGTGGTCAGGTTTTCCTCGGTGCGCTCTGCGTATATGGCCGTGGTCAACACCATGTCGGGCGCGTCTCGGTGCGTGACACGCAGGCATCCCAGGGCGGCGGCCCTGGCAGCGACAGCCCTCGGGTTCCGCGACAGATCGGTGAACGAGACAGACTCCGATTCGAATGCCAAGGGTGCGACGCTCATACTCAGACTGTACTCTGATTGCGCTCTGATTTCTATCGCGCGACGTGGATAGCAGCTGAAAGCCCCACTCCTGCGACAGGACCCACCCCCTCCGACGCTGCTGCTGCGCCGGCAGCAAGTGCATGAACACCGGTTCGCCTTCCGTGAACGGACAGACGTGCTGGAGGAGGCCGCGGCCCGTCTCAAGACGCTGGGCACGTAGGGCCCTTGGCCGTGGCGCCCCCGCTGTGAGGGGCGGTGCCACGGGGAAGCGAGCCCGGTCCGGTGCGTGCGGCTCCAGCGTTCAGGCCCACAGTCGCGAGAAGGTGGCATAGCGGCGGAAGGGGAGCGGCATGGAGTGGCCGATTGCAGTCGTGGGAGCGCTTGTCGTGCTGCTCATCCTGCGGGACGTGTTCCACACGCTGTGGCATCCCACCCGCCACGGCGGCCTCAGCCGACTCGTCATGACAGCCGCGTGGCGGCTTACCTCGCGGCTCAGCACGCGCCGCCGGACGGCCGGCCTGGCGGGCCCGCTCGCCATGGTCGCGGTTGTTGCTCTGTGGGCTCTCACCACAACCGTCGGATGGGCGCTCATCTACTGGCCGCACATGCCGGGCTCCTTCACCTACGCCACCGGCCTTGAGCCTTCCGAGCACGCCGAATTTGCGGACGCAATGTACATCTCCCTTGTCAACATCACCACCCTCGGTCTTGGAGACATCGCACCGGCCACGGGATGGCTGCGCATCATCGCCCCCATGGAGGCCCTCGTCGGCTTCGCCCTTCTGAGCGCCACCGTCTCCTGGATCCTCGGCATCTACCCGGCCCTCGCTCGCCGGCGAGCCCTGGCCCTACGGCTCTCCCATCTGCGTCGCAGCCACCCCGCGACAGAGCAGGGCGCTCTTCTTGCCGATGCGGATCTGCTGGACAGTCTCTCCAGGGAAGTCGCCGTCGTCTCCATCGACTTCATGCAGTACGCCGAGTCCTACTATTTCTACGACGGCGACGACCGCACCTCCCTGGCCGGCCAGATCGGTTACGCCGCCGAACAAGCCGACCTGGCAGCATCCACCACTCACCGCAAGGCCCGGAACTCCGCCGCGGTACTCCAGGCAGCCCTTGAAGATCTCGCCGCCATCCTCGACGAGCGCTTCCTCCATACGGAAGGCACAACAAGTCAGGCGTTCGAGGCCTATGCACGCGACCACGGGCGGCAGTCGGGGCACACAGGCTGAGGTGAGGACTCGCGCCATACTTCGCGGGCTTCCGCGCGGGCATGCCGGCCAAACGGGACCTGCTCGCGGGCGGCCTTGGAGCGGGCGGGCTTCAAGGTCTTCCGCCCGGCCGGCACGTACTTCATCACCACCGGCATCCGGCCCCTTGGTGAGAGCGACGGTTTCACCTTCTGCCGTGCACTGCCGGAGCGCTGCGGGGTGGTCGCGATCCCCAACGCGGTCTTCTACGACCACCGTGAGCAGGGCTCACCCTTTGTTCGCTTCGCGTTCTGCAAGAAAAACGACGTTCTCCACGAGGCAGCCGGTCGACTGCAACGCCTCGCGTCCTGAACTCAGGCCGCCTTTGGGCTCGCTCGAAGCACGCGTCCTCTTCGGCAAGCTCGGCTGCCGTCTGGTCGCCCGCTACCTCAGGGCAGTACGTGGTGGTTGTCGCCCGCAGCAAACGCGGCTTCGAACTTCCTTGCGGCGAAACGGACTTCGTCGCACAAGCTCACGTCATGGAACGGCACGCCACCCTGGCCGATCTCGATCGACGAAAGGCCGGGCCATCCCAGCCGGCTGCCCCGACCAGGAACGACCACGTCCGGCGACGGCGGTGCCGACGGCACGGGCCTGGCCGGCGGGGAGTCCCTCGTCAGCGGGCGTCCGCCTCGGGATCCGGGCGCGGGAGTTCGTCGAGGTCGAGGGTGAAGGTGCGGCCGTCGGCCAGGGGGATGGGGAGCTTGCCCGTGCCGTACTTGTGGGTGTGTGCGGCGATGTAACCGGTGGCGGTCGGCAGGGTGTGAAGGACGACTTCCTGGGCGTAGGGGTCCACGACCAGGTAGATCGGGATTCCGCAGCGGCCGTACTTCGCGGTGCAGTCGTCGTAGTCCTTGCGTGCGGAAGAGGTCGAGACGACCTCGGAGATCAGCAGGACGTCCTCGAAGCTGTAGCGCTTGCCCTCCCGGCGGGCGTCCTCGCGGAGGATCGCCAGATCGGGGGCGGAGTTCTCGTCGGCGGGGAAGTCGATGTAGACGTCGGAGACGGTCTTCGCATGGCGCCCGAGGGACACGATCGTGTCGTACTGCATCGACTTGATCGTGCTGGAGTGCTCGAAGCTCCGCGGGGTCATGATCACCTTTCCGTCGGCCCCGAACAGAACCATGTATCCCTTGGGGAACTCGGTGTGCGCGATCGCGTCGACGCTCATCAACGGCTCCTTCCCGTGTGTGGTCAGGATACGACGGACAGTGCCGCGTCACCGAGACCGGCGGTACGGCCGGGAGACCGGTCCGGACAGGGTGTGCGGCCCGCTCACCGCCGGTGCCGGAGATCCGCATCGGGGCCTCTCGCACGACAGAGGAACAGGTAGGCCAACGAGGCGTCGCCTGGGTGACGGCCGCGCCCGAGCTGGTGACAGCAGTGCGCTCGGCGAAGCAGTACCTGACCTATGTGGCGTCCGGGCCGTTCCGGTACGCCGTCGCCGAGGCCCTCGCCCTGCCGGACAGCTACTTCGACGCGTTCCGCGCGGACATGCTGGCCAAGCGCGACCTGCTGTCGGCGGGACTCGCGGACGCCGGGTTCGGAGTGTTCCGCACGGCCGGCACCTAATTCATCACCACCGACATCCGCCCCCTGGGTGAGAGGGACGGCTTCGCCTTCTGCCGCGCGCTGCCCGAACGCGCCGGGGTGGTCGCCATCCCGAACGCCGTCTTCTACGACCACCGGGAGGCCGGCGCCCCGTTCGTACGGTTCGCGTTCTGCAAGCGCACCGAGGTGCTGGCAGACGCGACGGAACGGCTACGCAAGGCATTCGCGGGCTGACCGCCGCCGGTCCCGCCAGTTGACGGCCGCTCAGTTCACGTTGACCGCGCTCCAGGCCGCCGCCACCGTGTCGTACTCCGTGCTGCCCGCGCCGTAGAGGTCGCGAGCCGCGTTCAGGGTGGCCGTCCGCGCGCCGGCATAGTTCGTCGTGGACGTCATGTAGACGGTCAGGGCGCGGTACCAGATCGCGCCGAGCTTGGCGCGGCCGATGCCCGTGACGGTCGAGCCGTTGTACGTCGGGGAGTTGTAGGTGACCCCGTTGATGGTCTTGGTGCCGCTGCCCTCCGCGAGGAGGTAGGCGAAGTGGTTGGCGACGCCGGACGAGTAGTGGACGCTGAGGTTGGCGACGGAACCGCTCCAGTAGTCCGCGGAGCCGCCGTCCCTGCTCGGCTTGTCCATGTAGCGCAGGGCGTCGCGCCCCAAGCCGGAGCGGACGACCTTCTCTCCGATCAGGTAGTCGCCGGGGTCCTGCGCGTTCCCCGCGTGGAACTCGACCAGCGTTCCGAGGATGTCGGACGTCGCCTCGTTCAGACCGCCGGACTCGCCCGAGTAGACCAGTCCGGCGGTTCTCGAGGTCACGCCGTGGGACATCTCGTGGGCGGCCACGTCCAGCCCGACCATCGGCCCGAAGTGGACGCCGTTACCGTCGCCGTACGTCATGCAGAAGCAGTCGTCGGTCCAGTACGCGTTGGAGTACTTGTTGCCGTAGTGGACGCGGTTGTAGGAGCCCTTGCCGTCGTTGGCGATGCCGTTGCGGCCGTGCACGTCCTTGTAGTAGTCCCAGGTCATGGCGCTGCCGTACTGGGCGTCGAGGGCGACTGTCGAGCGGTCGGCGGTCGTGCCCGTGCCCCAGTGGTTGTCGTCGTCCGTGAAGAGGGTCAGGGGGACACGGCTGCTGCAGGTGCCGCCGGCGCACACGTCCGTCTTGTCGGCCGCGTCACCGGTGTAGGTGTTGCCGCGCGTGGGGTCCTTGAGCTGGTACGCCGATCCCGAGAGGGTCGTCTCCAGCGGGACGGTGCCGCTGTACAGGGACTGGCCGTCGCCGGCGACGGTCTCCATGGTGTCCCAGGCGTCGATCTGTGCGCCGGTGCGCGCGTCGGACAGCACCGCGCGGGCGACCGGGTTGCCGAGGGAGTCCAGGGCGGAGACGTTCGTGCGCCAGGCCAGTCTCGGGGCACCGTGCACAGCGTCGACGACGAGCTGGGGTCTGGCCTTCACCTGCTTCAGCGTCTCGCCCGGCCTGGCCGAGCGCAGGGCCTTCACGGCGACGTCGGCCGCCTTGGGGGCCGACACCTTGGGGGTGGTGCTCGGCAGCGAGATCGCCGCCCTCGCCGCCCGGTCGGCGCCGCGGTACGTTCCGTCGGGCGCCAGGTGAACGACGAAGTCGCCGCCGAGCACGGGTAGTTGGCGGTACGTCCGGTTGTACCGGACGTGCTGGGCGCCGTCCCTGTCCACGACCACGTCACGCACGGAGGTGTCCTGCGCGGAGGTGAGGCCCAGGACCGCGGCCCGGTCGGCGAGGACCGCCGCCGCGTTGTCGAGGGCGGTGGCACGCGTCGGCCTGTCGGCGGCGTCGGCGGCCGGGGAGAGGGCGGCGGCCAGCAGTGTGGCGGTGGTGGTGGCGGCGATGCCGACGGTGGCGAGACGGGAACCTCGGACGTGCTGCCGTAACCGACTCATCAGTGTCTTCTGTCTCCTGGAGAAATGCCTGGGGCGCGCGTGGGCGGCACCGGGGGGGGTGGCACATGAGAGGCGCCGGGGGCGGCGCCGATCTTGTGCTGGCATTCAAGAGGACAGCAGCATGTCATGTCCATACCCAATTGGCCCAGCGCGACCTGCTGTCGGCGAGGCTCGCGGACGCCGTCGTCCACGCAGGCCGGAAGAGGCCTGCCCGTCAGGAAGCCGAGGCAGGGGTGATCCGTGGTGCGCCGATCGGGAGGAGCTTTCGTTCGGCTTTCGCGCCGAACTGGAGCGTGACGCGGTGAATTACCACCGCGGTGAGGGCTGGTTGCTCACTCCGGACGCGGGAGCTCGTTGAGGTCGAGGGTGAAGGTGCGGCCGTCGGCCAAGGGGATGGGGAGCTTGCCCGTGCCGTACTTGTGGGTGTGTGCCGCGATGTACCCCGTGCCGGTCGGCTGGGTGTGGAGGACGACTTCCTGGGCGTAGGGGTCAACCACCAGGTAGATCGGGATGCCGTCCTTGCGCGCGGAGGAGGTCGAGACGACCTCGGAGATCAGCAGGACTGGGGCACACCGGGCAAGGCCGCGCCCGAGCTGGTGACTGCGGTGCGCTCGGCGAGAGGGCTGGCTTCGCCTTCGGGTGTCCCTCCGGACGGCCACCGGGGGCGGTCGGCCGCCGGTGGCCACGGAAGCGGGCGGGGCGGCTACGCGTCGCCCTCGTCGTCCTTGGGCTTGTCGGCCTCGTCGACGTCCTCGGCCAGGCCGAGCTGCTCGACGAGCCACTTGTCGAACTCGATGGCGGCGCGCACCCAGCTCACCGTCGACGAGACGAAGTGCTCCAGGCTGACGCCGGTGCCGATCAGCAGCTGGGCCTCGCCGATGAGGCGGACCGTGCCGTCGTCGTGGGTGTGGCTGTAGACCTTGGGCCACAGGGTGCGGCGGTTCCAGTCGTCGATGGTCTCCAGCAGGGCCGGCTTCTCGTCGATCTGGTGCGGGCGGTCGTAGAACGTGCGCACTGAGAAGACCTGCTGGTCACCCTCGCCACGGAACATGAAGTACGTACGGAATTCCTCCCACGGCGCCGCGAGGTCACCCTCGTCGTCGACGACGTACTTCAGCTCCATCTGGTCCAGGAGCTGCTTCACGAGGTCCTGATCCGGGACCACGGGGCCGGGCGGCGGGCCGGGCTGCGGCTCGGGCTGGCCCCCGAAGTTCGGAATCGAGGACGGGTCGATGCTCACCGTGATTTTCCCTTCGTACGGATTCCGCCATCCTCCCCCATGCGGGGGCGGGAGTGGCAACCCCCGCCCCGCGTGGTTCGTCGCCCTTGGCCGGATCCGGGAAGGGATTCGTCCGCGGATTCAGCTACGAGCGTGGACGGGAACCTTTCGGGTACCCCCGGTCACGCCTTTTCGGGTACCCCCGGTCACGCGTCCTTCTCCATCGACATCGACGGTCACGGGTTTTTCTTCTCCATCGACGGGGCGGTCGGGCCGTCCGTCGCGGAGGTGGCCGGCGTGCCCGTCGTCGGCCCCACGATCAGGCCCTCTCCCTCTCCGAACGCGTCCACCCGGACCGTGTCGCCGTCCTTGACCTCGCCGGAGAGGATCTCCTTCGCGAGGCGGTCGCCGATGGCGGTCTGGACGAGGCGGCGCAGGGGGCGGGCGCCGTAGGCCGGGTCGTTGCCCTCGTCCGCGAGCCAGGCCAGCGCCTCGGGGGTGATCTCCAGGGTGAGGCGGCGCTCGGCGAGCCGCTTGGAGAGGCGGTCGATCTGGAGCTTGGCGATGCGCTCCAGCTCCGCCTTGTTCAGGGCGGAGAAGACGACCAGGTCGTCCAGGCGGTTGAGGAACTCCGGCTTGAAAGAGGCCCGGACCACCTCCAGGACCTGCTGCTTCTTCTCCGCCTCGGTGGTGACGGGGTCGACCAGGTACTGGCTGCCCAGGTTCGAGGTGAGGATCAGGATGGTGTTGCGGAAGTCGACCGTACGGCCCTGGCCGTCGGTGAGCCGGCCGTCGTCCAGCACCTGGAGGAGGATGTCGAAGACCTCCGGGTGGGCCTTCTCCACCTCGTCGAGCAGGACCACGGAGTACGGGCGCCTGCGGACGGCCTCGGTCAGCTGCCCGCCCTCCTCGTAGCCGATGTAGCCGGGGGGCGCGCCGACCAACCGGGCCACGCTGTGCTTCTCGCTGTACTCCGACATGTCGATGCGGATCATGGCCCGCTCGTCGTCGAAGAGGAAGTCGGCGAGGGCCTTCGCCAGCTCGGTCTTGCCGACACCGGTCGGGCCGAGGAAGAGGAAGGAGCCGGTGGGGCGGTCCGGGTCGGCGATGCCCGCGCGGGAACGCCGTACGGCGTCCGACACCGCGCGTACGGCCTCGGTCTGGCCGATGAGACGGCGGCCCAGCTCGTCCTCCATGCGGAGCAGCTTCTGGGTCTCGCCCTCCAACAGGCGGCCGGCCGGGATGCCGGTCCAGGAGGCGACGACGTCCGCGATGTCGTCGGCGCCGACCTCGTCCTTGACCATGGTGTTCTTGGACGCGGCGGCCTCCTCCTCCGCCTCGGAGGCCTCCTCCAACGCCCGCTCCAGCGTGGGGATCTCGCCATAGAGCAGCTTGGAGGCGGTGTCGAAGTCGCCGTCGCGCTGGGCGCGTTCGGCCTGGCCGCGCAACTCGTCGAGCTTCTCCTTGAGTTCACCGACGGCGTTGAGGGACTGCTTCTCCTTCTCCCAGCGGGCGGTGAGGCCCCGCAGCTCCTCCTCCTTGTCGGCGAGGTCGCGGCGCAGGCGCTCCAGGCGCTCGCGGGAGGCGGCGTCGGTCTCCTTGTCGAGGGCCATCTCCTCCATGCGCAGCCGGTCCACGGACCGCTGGAGCTCGTCGATCTCGACGGGCGAGGAGTCGATCTCCATCCGGAGGCGGGAGGCGGACTCGTCGACGAGGTCGATGGCCTTGTCGGGCAGGAAGCGGGAGGTGATGTACCGGTCGGAGAGGGTGGCGGCGGCGACCAGCGCCGCGTCCGCGATCACGACCTTGTGGTGGGCCTCGTAACGGCCCTTGAGTCCGCGCAGGATGGCGATGGTGTCCTCGACGGTCGGCTCGGCGACCAGCACCTGCTGGAAACGGCGCTCCAGCGCCGGGTCCTTCTCGATGCGCTCGCGGTACTCGTCGAGGGTCGTCGCGCCGACCATCCGCAGCTCACCCCGCGCGAGCATGGGCTTCAGCATGTTGCCGGCGTCCATGGCGGAGTCGCCGCCGGCGCCCGCGCCGACGACCGTGTGCAGCTCGTCGATGAAGGTGATGATCTGTCCGTCGGAGTCCTTGATCTCGGCGAGGACCGTCTTCAGGCGCTCCTCGAACTCACCCCGGTACTTCGCCCCGGCGACCATGGCGCCGAGGTCGAGCGCGACCAGCCGCTTGTTCTTCAGCGACTCGGGCACGTCGCCCTTCACGATCCGCTGGGCGAGCCCCTCGACGACGGCCGTCTTGCCGACACCGGGCTCACCGATGAGGACGGGGTTGTTCTTGGTCCGGCGGGAGAGCACCTGCACGACGCGCCGGATCTCCTGGTCCCGGCCGATGACGGGGTCGAGCTTCCCGTCCCGCGCGGCGGCGGTGAAATCGGTCCCGAACTTCTCCAGGGCCTTGTACTGGCCCTCCGGATCGGCGGTGGTCACCCGGCGTCCTCCCCTTGCCTTCTGGAACGCCTCCTGCAACTTCCTGGCGTTCGCCCCCTGCCGGGAGAGTACGTCCCCGGCCTGGCCGCCCTTCTCCGCGATCCCGATCAGGAGGTGCTCGGTGGAGACGTACTCGTCGCCCAGTTCCTTGGCCTTGGCCTGGGCCTCGGCGACGACGCTCAGCAGCTCGCGGTTGGGCTGCGGCGGCGAGACGGTGGAGCCGGTCACGCTGGGCAGACCGGCGAGGATCTTCTCGGCGCCCGCGCGTACGGCCGCCTGGTCGGCGTCGACGGCGGCGAGCAGGTCGGTGACATTCTCGTTGTCCTGCCCCTGGAGCAGAGCCAGCAGCAGGTGGGCGGGGGTGAAGTCGGGGTGCCCCTCGGACACGGCCCGGTTGCTGGCCGCGTTGATCGCGTCCCGGCTCCTGTTGGTCAGCTCGGCGTCCACAGTCGCGTTTCCCTCCTGGCGTCAGTCGTCGGTCACAGTGACGGTGACAGTGACTTGAGCAACGTACACAAAGTTGAGTCTATTCCACTCAAGGTGGAGTCGGGAGCGTTCCCCGTTGGATAGATTCCGGGACCGTGAGCACCTACCGAGTGGATCCGGGCGATCCCGACGACGCGTACCTGGCCTTCTGGCGGGAGCGCCACCTCTGCACCCTCACCACCCTCCGCGCCGACGGCAGCCCCCACGTGGTGCCGGTCGGGGTCACATACGAGCCCGGGGCGCGTCTCGCTCGGGTGATCACCAGTTCGACGAGTGCGAAGGCGCGGCATGTGGCTCTCGCCGGGGAGGAAGGCGCCCGGGTCGCCGTCTGCCAGATGGAGGGCAAGCGCTGGGCCACGCTGGAAGGGCGCGCGTTCGTCCGCACGGACCGGGAGCGGATCGCGGACGCCGAGCGACGGTACGCGGAGCGGTACGGCAGGGATCCGCGGCCGAATCCGCAGCGCGTGGTGATCGAGATCGAGCTGACGCGGGCGTTGGGGCGGGGGTGACGGTCCGCTTCCGGTTGACCTTTTTTCGGACAGATGCGGACGGGCGCCGTACAGCCGAACGGGCCGACGGGGTGGCGCCGATACCGGGAGGGGTCCTGAAATGTCCCCACAAACCTGCAGCGGCGTCACCGTGTTCAGGTCACGGTGACGCCGCTGCTGGGGGGAAGCGCCTGAGCGATTTGAAACGACGGGGGAATCGCTTCAGGCACTGCGGGGGGTGGCTGAGACGGCCGTGGAGGCCTGGGTCTCCGGCTCGGCGAGCCGGTGGTCGCGCTGGTCGAGATTGACGAAGACCATCCCGTACCGAACGGCACACCGCACTGGCTGCGGCGCGCCGCGCGGTCGCCGCAGACATCGGTACGCCCGGATGTCCTCGTCCTCGTCCCGGGTCACCACCACCGGTTCGCCGAACACGGTCACCATCAACGAGTCACCGCTGTGGGGGATGGCGGTGGCCAGGTCGATGAAGTGCCAGCCGGAGCGATAGGCGGTGGCCATCTCGCGCCGGAAGGAACGGTCGTCGGGAGGAGTGGTCATCGGTCAGCCCCAGCTACTGTCGGCCGGCAGCGCGGGCGTCACACCCCAGCTGCTGTCGTTTTCGTCGCTGGCGGCAGCGGAGATGTGCACCGAACCCCGGCTACCGTCGGTCCGGTCATCACCCTTCGCACCAGCAAGGCCACTCAGAGTCCCGAAGGCCACAACGGCGGAGAAGGCGGCGACAAGCACCGAGCGAAGCATTCTGGTACGCATAGTCGGCTTCGTCCTCACTTGAAGGTCCCCTCTTCCCCCGTCGGATACGACGATGGCGCATTCGGGCACGTCATGGCCACACAATCGATGCATCATGTTCCTGCATGTTCAGGACCCTGGGGGGTGGAGATTTGGTGATTAATGGGACTAAGGCGACACATCCCCATGCGGTGACCGAACTGTGCGAGGAGGGCAGCCGCGTCTACTCAACCGCCCTGCGCGCAGGGCGCATAGCGCGCGTCGATATCGAAGCTGCCCCCTGTCTGATGGAGTTCGGCCTGCTGCACCCCGACATCGACGACGTGAATTGGCTACGTCCCGTTCCACCCTCGGTCGCACTGTCTCAACGGCTCAATCCCATCGAGCAGGAAATCACCGACCGCAGACGGCTCTCCATCCAGTTGGCCGACGCATTCGAGCCGTTCATGGCCATGAGCGCCCAGGCGACCGCCGCCACTCACGCGATCACGGTGCTGGAGGGGCTCGACCGCATCAACGCGGCCCTCGACCTGGCCACGGTCCAGTGCCGGGTGGAAATGCTCACGGTGCAACCGAGCGGGCGTCGCCTCGAACACATCCTCAAGCAAGGACTCGAACGTGACAGAGCCCTGACGGATCGAGGCGTACGGATCCGGACCCTCTACCAGCACACGGCCCGGTACAGCCCTGAGACACAGGCCTACGTGGATCAGTTCTCCAACGACAAGGTGGAGTACCGCACCATCGACGAACTCGTCGAGAGACTCATCATCTGCGACGAAACCGTGGCCTTCATCCCGACACGTGACGACCGGCAAGTGGCGCTGGAACTGCGCCATCCCGGCCTCGTCCGCTACCTGATCAAGGTCTTCGAGTTCATGTGGGGTCGCTCGGTCCCTCTGAACGCCGGCGCCCCCTACGAGACGGCCCCCGACGGCATCACGGACATCCAGCACTCCATCGCCAAGCTCCTCGTCGAAGGCCACGTGGACGAGGCCATAGCGCGCCGCCTGGGCATGAACGTCCGTACCTGCCGCGCCCACATTGCCAAGCTGGCAACGGCACTGGGCAGCGGCAGCAGGGCCCAACTCGGCTATTTGATCGCGCAGTCGGGGATCCTGGAGCAGGAGAACTAGAAAACACGGGAGAGGGGTTGCGCAACGTCACCGAGGAGCACGATCACGGGCCGGCGGAGCTGTGTGAGGCGGGTCTGGCACTGTACGGCCGGGCGCTACGTGAAGGGCGAGTCTCAGTGGAGGACTGTACTCGCCCTCCATGCCTGCTCCGCTTAGGGCTCCTGCGTCCGGACCGCGACGATCCCCGGTGGCTACGTCCGCTGGCGCCAGCCCTGGCCCTCCCTCGCCTGCTGCAAGAAAGCGCCCGGGACATCGCCAGGCGACGGCGTGAGGAGGCTCGACTGGCAGAGGCGTTCGCACCGTTGCTGGCTCTCGACAGTCATTCCGCATCGGTTGCGGACGTTCCTGGCATCGGCCTGCTCACCGGGTTCGACCGGATCAACGAGGCCATCGGCCTGGCCATGGACGAAGCCCATGAAGAACTGCTCACCATCCAGCCCGGAGGCAGACGCTCCGCAGTGCGTCTGCGCGATGTGGGCCTCCCGCGCGAACAGCGGATGCTCGCCCGGGGCTGCAGCATCCGCACGCTCTACCAGGACACCACACGCCACGATCTCGGAGTCGTCGCCCACTTCGAACGACTGGCGGGTGACGTCCAGGTCCGCACCCTCAACGAGGTCACGAAGCGCCTACTGATCGTCGACCGGGCCGTGGCCTTCGTCCCCGCCGGTGAGGACCGGACACACGCTCTGGAGATCCGCCACCCCGGCCTGGTCTCCTTCCTCGCCACGGTCTTCGACCGCTTCTGGAACCTGGCCACCCCTATGTACCCCGAAGCCGTCCGGATACCGCCAACCGACGGCATCACCCCGCGCCATCGCCCATCTGCTGGTAGACGGCCACACTGACACCGTCATCGCCCAACGCCTCGGCCTCAACATCCGAACCGCCCGCACCCATATTGCCAGGCTCGCCGCCACCCTTGGCAGCGACAGCCGTGCCCAACTCGGCTATCGCATAGCCGAGTCGGGCATTCTCAAGCAGAAGGACACGGACCAGTGAGCACGGAAGGACACCGGGTCCACGCGATGGACGACCCGTGCGAGGCCGGCACCGAGGTGTACGCGCGCGCCCTGCGGGAGGGACGGGTGCGCGATACGGATGCCGAGTCCGCGCCCTGCCTGATCGATGCCGGACTACTGCACCCGGTGGTCGAGGACCCATCCTGGCTGGAGCCTGCACCCCCGGCGACCGCCCTGCACAGACTGCTGCGCGCCATCAAGGACAGGGTTGCTGAGGAACGGCGCCGTGAGGAGCGGTTGGTGACAGCCTTCGAGCCGCTGCTGCGGATCGCGGAGCGACAGACCGCCCCGACAAGTGGCAGCCCCCTTGCAATCACCGTGCTCAGCAATAAGGACCGCATCAACATCGCCATCACCGAGGCCATGGCGGGAGCCTCGCAGGAACTCCTCTGCATCCAGCCACACACCAACTATTACGACCAACGCGGCCCGCACGTCGTCGCCTTCGAACGTGACCAGTCCCTGCTGGACCGCGGTGCCCGTATCCGCACCCTCTACCCGCACACGCTCCGCCACGCTCCCATGGCCATCGCCCGCTACGAAAACCTGCGGGGCGACGTCGAGGCCCGCACCCTCGACGAGGTCACCGACCGCCTCGTCCTCATCGATCGGTCGGTGGCCTTCATCCCCGCCAGCCGCGACCTGACCACGGCTCTGGAGATCCGTCATCCCGCGCTGATCGCCTTCTGCGCCACCACCTTCGACCGCCTCTGGCACCTGGCCACACCCATGTATCCCGAGACCGTCCAGCTACCCGTGGTCGACGGAGTCACCCCCCGCCAACGCGCCATAGCCCGCCTCCTCGTCCTAGGCCACACCGACACCACCATCGCCGACCGCCTCGGCATGAACGTCCGCACCGCCCGCGTCCACATCGCCAAACTCGCCTCGATACTGGGCAGCGAAAGCCGCGCCCAACTCGGCTACCTCATCGGACAGTCCGGGATCCTGGAACAAGAAGGAAGCGCGCAGTGAGCACAGCGACACACACGGAACACGGCGCGGAAAAGCTATGCGCCAAAGGGGCGGAGTTATACGAACGAGCCCTCCGCGAAGGACATGTACGCAGCGAGGACGCAGCCGAGACCCCTTGTCTCCTCGCCTTCGGGCTCCTCCGCCCTGCCACCGACGGCCCGGGGCGGTTGGAACCCGTCTCACCCGTCGCGGCCCTCCATCGGCTCCTGCGCGGCATCGAGGATCGCATATCCCGCGAACGCCACCGTGAGGAACAGCTGACCGCGATGTTCGAACCGCTAATGCGCGTCGACACGCGCCACACGGGAATCGTGGACAATTCGGCGATCGCTTTCCTCAGTGGTTCCGAGCAGATCAACGAGGCCATCACCGCGGCTGTCGCCGACGCGTCGCGGGAACTTCTGTGTATCCAGCCACACGTCAGATACCACCATCAGCAGAACCGCCATGTCGCACTGGACCGCGACCAAGCCGTGCTGGACCGCGGTGTCCGTATCCGCACCCTCTACCAGCACACTCTCCGCCACGCTCCCATGGTCCTCGCGCGCTACGAACAGCTGAAGGGCGATACCGAGGCACGCACGCTCGACGAGATCACCGACCGGCTCATCGTCGTCGACGGCGAAGTCGCCTTCATCTCCGGTGACAAGGCCGGCTCCACCGCTCTGGCGGTCCGCCAGCCAGCCCTGGTCGGATACTTCGCCACGTTCTTCGACCGCCTCTGGCGGCTGGCCACCCCGATGTATCCCGACGCGGTCCAGCCCCCAACGATCCACGGCATCACCCCCCGCCAACGCGCCATCGCCGCCCTCCTCACCGAAGGCCACACCGACACCGCCATCGCCGACCGCCTCGGCATGAACGTCCGCACCGCCCGCGTCCACATCGCCAAACTCGCCGCCACCCTCGGCAGCGAAAGCCGCGCTCAACTCGGCTACCTCATCGGGCGGTCGGGGATTCTGGAGCGGGAGCCGAAACTGAGGCCGTAGAGGTGGGCAGGCCGGCCGGGGGGGTGGAACGGGGTGGACCGTCGAGGCCGGCCTCAGCGATGCGGACGCCCAGTTGCGTGCGGCTGGCCGCGCCGAGGCGTTCGGAGAGGCGGGCGATATGGGCCCGGCAGGTGCGGACGCTGATGCCGAGCCGTTCGGCGACCACCGCGTCCTGGTGGCCCTCCGCCAGCAGCGCCGCGATGGACCGCTCCCGGTGGGTGATGCCCGCGACACCGGTGGACGGGAGCGATGCGGCGAGCGGGACTCCGAGGCGCCAGAGGCGTTCGAAGACGGTGACCAGGTACTCCACCAGCGCGGGGTGGCGGATCTCCAGAGCCATGGTGCGGTCGGAGTTCGCGGGGATGAAGGCCACCGTGCGGTCGAAGACGATGAGGCGTTCCACGACCTCGTCCAGGGTGCGGGCCTCCGCCGACTCCCCCATCAGCTCCATGTAGTTGTGCAGGCCCTGCCCGTGCCGGGCCACATGCGTGTACAGGTCCCGCATCCGCACGCCCCGGCGGCACATCGCCAGCGCCCGGTGCAGTCCCTCGCGCAGTTCGTCCTCGCGCCGGATGCCGCCCGGCTGCACGGTCAGCACCTCGGTCGTACAGCGGTCGGTGGCCTCGTCGATCGCCGCCCGGATCCGGGAGAGTCCGTCGAGCACCCGGATCGCCGTGCTTTCGGCCGGATGCGCTCCCCGGGAGCTGCCGAGCCCGGCGTACCACTCGACCGCGTCGACCGCCGCGCCCATCCGGGCCTGACTGGCACTCACCTCTGCATGGACGCCGCGCAGCAGCCGGGTCATGACCTCCTGCGGGGAGGTCGGCACCAGCCACCCCATGTCGTCGGGGTCGGGATGCAGCAGGGCGAGTTCGAGCAGACAGGGCACGGCGTCGGCGTCCGCGCGCGGGACACGGCCCCGCCGTACGGCCCTGGAGTACACCCGGTCCCCGGCCGCGCAGAGCCGGTCGGCACCGTGCGGATGCTCCTCGGTCGCGTGCCCGGCCATCACCCATTCACCCCCGGTTCCAGCCCTTCGCAGCGCAACTATGCGCGGCCCGCCACCGGCACCGCAACACGGCCATGCCACGTTTATGCACCGGTATACCCATACATATGCCGCTTTCTACACCCTTCAGGCAGTCCGCTCTGCAACAAGCTGAAGGTGGCGAAGGGATGTGCGTTCCGTGCAAAGTAAGTGAACTCATTCAATCGATCAACCTGAGTCGCCATTTCGCGCGCGACCTGTCGTACAGGGACCCACTCGTCGCGTATGGCATCACCGAACGACTTACCGAGAGAGCTTCTCTTTTCCGCTTCGGCGAGGTTCTTCGGGCATGAAAACGGGGAGGCGAAATTGTTACGTGTCTCGATACTCGGGCGCGTGCCGCTGGAAAGGGCCGGGGTCAAGCGCGTTCTGGAGGAGGAGGCGGGGATCCGAGTCGTGGGCGAGGGGAGTATGAACGAGTCATCGCACCTCGCCCGGACGGTACGGCCGGACCTGCTCGTCATACTCCACGACGACGCGGACGACGCGCTCGGCGGCCTGGGCTCAATCGCCCCCAGCCTGCCGAAAATCGTCCTGATGAACCGTCTGTCGGAGCAGGCGACCCGGCTACTGCTGCACCACAGCGCCAACGGGATCCTGCTCCGCGAGGACTCCGTCGCCCACCTGCACTGGGCCGTACGGGCCGCCGCGGCGGGCGGCCTCGCCCTTGCACCCACCGCAGCCGCGATGGTGAGGGAACAATGCACTCAGCCCGACCGCATGAGCGATGAAACATCCGCCGCACGCAATGCGATATCCGCACTGAGTCCGCGCGAGCAGGAAATTCTGGAATTCCTGAAGAAAGGACATTCGAATGCAGACCTGGCCGACGCCCTGGCCATCAGCGGGCACACCGTGAAGGACCATATCCGCGCCATCTACACGAAACTCGGGGTCGACAACCGCGTGCAGGCCGCGCGGATCGCCTGGCAGGCGGACGTCGGCAGATCCACGGGTGCGGAGCGACCGGGCGGGCGCCCTGGTCCGGTCACGGACGCGGTCAGGGGCCCCGGCAGCGGCTTCCGGCCGAGCGGTGCGCTGATTCCCCACCCGCGCTGACAGCAAGGGCTCGGGGAGCACCGGTCTGCGCCCCCGAGCCCCTGAGCTGGTGGTGTCAGTCGTTGCGGGGGCGCCACACGGAACCCGTCGACGCCGCCGTGCGGGCACCCCACCACGCCATCACCGCCGCGCAGAGAAGTCCCGCGCCCCCCACCGTCGACAGCGCGGACAGCCGGCTCGCCGAATCGGCCATGAGCGGCGTGGTCACGAACCAGGTCACGGCGACCGCCGCGCACACCGCGAAGACGACGGGCACCAGCAGGGACCACACGGAGACGGAGTAGTACACCCGGACATCGCCCGTCAGTACGGACACCGGGCCCAACTCGCGCCCGGCGCGCACGAACTGGGCGACGGACCCGATGCCGGCCACCATCACAATGACCAACACCCCGGTGACAGACAACAGTTCGAGCCATTGCTGTGCCGCAATGCCCTCACCACTCCCGCCGAGTGTGCCGGTCATCGCGAAGACGGTCACCGTCGTCGCCATCGCCAGGTGCTCGTTGGCGGACCGGTGCACCGATGACATCGACAACTCGCGTCCGTCGTCCGCGAGAACCATCAGGGCCGGAGCCTCGGTCGTCCGCACGATGTCCTCGACGTCGCCCGTCGCGGCGTACAGATCCACGCCCACCGAGCGCTCCAGCTCCACGGCCTGCGCGAGACCTGGATGCCGGACGGTGCGCCGTTCGGTGGCGGTCTTCGGGCAGGGAAGGCCGAGCCCACGCCACGCCGAGCAGGGGGCCACGAGGTCCGTCCGGCCCTTGCGCGGGTCCTGCCGTACAGCCAGGACGCCGGTTCCCGAGCCCAACGCCCTCTCGAAGGCAGCCATGTCGGCCGACCTGGTGTCCATCGTGGTGGAGACCCGCAGCACGCTGGTGCCCAGGTGTTTCTCCATCGCGTCGACACGGTCGCTCATCTCCGTGAAGAGGCTGATGGCTATCTGGCCCTGGGCGGCCAGCCCGATCGCGACCACCACCGCGGCGACCACCCGCGCTACGGGGCGGGCCCCTGCCGCGAGCCGCCGCCCGGAGATGAGCATGCCGATCCGGCCGCGCGCCGCACCGACCCGCGCCATCGCCGGACCGGTCGCCGCCACCACCGCACCGACCACTCCCGGGAGCAGCGCGATGGTGACGACGGATCCGGTTGCCAGAACGGGCAGACGTAGGTCGTACGGTGCCAGGCCGGTGCCCTGGACCGTGCCGAACAGGGCGACGGGGAACAGCCACAGCGTCCACTCCCGGCGCCGCCGTGCCGCGGTCGGCCTGGTCGAACGGCCGGGCCGGTACGGTGGCTGGAGCAGCACCACCGCGGCCAGCACGGCCGCCGGGACCGCGAGCGCGGCGACGACCAAGGCGCCGAGCGCGGCACGGGCATCAGGCCGATACAGCACGAAGTCGACCATGGGCAGGGGGATGTCGGAGGCGAGCGCAGGGGTGACGGCCAGCACGCCCGTCAGGCCGCCGAGGGCCACGGGTACGACTGCCTCCCCCAAGGTGAACCAGGCGCGCGCCTCGGTGGACGCCCCGAGGGCCGTCAGGAGAGCGGTGCGCCGGTCACGGGCCACGGCGCCGACTCGGGCCGCGATGACGACGAAAAGCCCGGCGGGCAGGCCGACCAGTGCCAGATAGGCCCAGCGGAACTCTCCGGGGCCGAAGTTGTACAGATGCTCACCGAAGGGCGGTGACCAGGGGACGCCGAAGCCCGTGACCTTGGCCATGGACGCTGGGTCGAGCCGCTCGGCTGACGGCCGTACGTAGACGAAGTACTCACCCGGGGCCTCCAGACCGACCAAGCCGATCGTGCCAACGGGCTCGCCGTACTCGTGCTGCACCTCGGGGTGCGCGGACTTGAGCGCCGGGGAGAGAACGGCCTCTCCCGGTTCGGGCCAGCGACTCAGGCCGGGCGGCAGAGGGGCATCGGCCGTACGGGGTTCGATGTACACCACGTCGTACTGCCGGTCGGCGACTGTCTCGACCGTCGCCTTCCACAGCAGCTCGCCGGTTCCGTTCTCGGTGATCTGCGGCCAGCGGGCCGCACCACGCTCGGCCCGGCCATCGAACGAGGCGGAGGCGAGGAGGTACCCGCACACGGCGAGGACCGCCACCGTCGTTGCCGCGAAAAGCGCGAAGAAACGGATCCGGCCTGCCTCGGCGGTCCAGGAGGCGGCCCGGCCCATGCGCAGCAGCCGTCGGCGCAGCCCGCGCCCGCTCACCGTGCCTCCTCGACCTGGACCAGCCGACCCTCGTGCAGATGCAGTCGCACGTCCGCGCGACTCGCCACCGCGGGGTCGTGGGTGACCACGACCAGGGCGCATCCGTGATCCCGGGGCGTGCTGAACAGCAGGTCCGCGACGGCCTCTCGGTGCTCGCCGTCGAGGGAGCCGGTGGGCTCGTCCGCCAGCAGTTCCGGTGTGTTCACCAGGGCCCGGGCGACAGCGACGCGCTGGCGCTCGCCACCGGACAGGTCCTGGGTGGCCGTACGGTGGGGTACGCCGAGGCCGTGGAGGAGCTTCTCGGCACGCGACCGGGCGGTGTCGGCCAGGTCCCCGGCCAGCAGGCTCGCGATCATCACGTTCTCCACCGGTGTGAGTTCGGGCAGTAACTCGCCGAACTGGAACACCATGCCGATGTGCCGGCGCCGATGTGCGGCAAGGGCGCGGGGCGAAAGGCGGGCGAGGTTCTCGCCCATGACCTCGACTCTGCCGAACTCGGGGCGTATCAGCCCCATGAGGCACATCAACAGCGTGGACTTCCCGCTGCCCGACGGCCCCATCACGGACACGGAGCGTCCGGCCGGCACGGTGAGATCGGCACCCGCGAGGAGCTGTCGTTCGGCGACCCCGTAGACAACGTCGCTCAGACGCAGGACGGGCTGGGTGGGGGGTGGGGTCACACGAGGCTCCCTCGGTCGGAAGTGCGGATGGGGGAACAGCGGCGGGGACGGCGAACACGGCTGACCGAGAGGCGCAGTTCGGCCTCTCGGTCAGGTCGGGTGCCGGAGTCAGGATCGGGCGAACGATCCGTCAGGCCGAGCGCGGTGAAATCAGTTGGTGTACCACGAGGTGTGGTAGTCGGGCAGGTTGTTGCGTGACACCGTGCCGCGGGCCTTGTAGATCTCGGAGTGTTCGCCGCTCTCCACGGTGCCCCTGTTGCCGTCGTTGTCGGCCGGACCGTTCGGGCCGGCCTTGTTCCAGAGGGTCAGCTTGTCGTCCGCGTGGGCGACGCGGTAGTACTCGGCCTTGACCCAGTGGTCCTCACCGGTGTCCTTGATGTTCATGATCCCGCGGTCCGGGGTGCCCTCGGTCCAGAACCTGAGCTCGCCAGGGTAGGTGTGCGGACCGATCTCGTAGGCCATGGCCGGCGTAGCCGTGCCGAGCGCCAGGGCGGCGATGACGCCGACGCCCAGGCGTCTTGCGATGGTGACCTTCACAGGGTGTTCCTCTCTCCGAATGCTCCAGCCGTCCCCGCGGTGGACGGAACAGGGCTGTCCGCGCGGCGCGTTCCGTGCGGTCCCTGCGCACATCACTCTGCCCGGCGGCGATCTCCACGAGAATCCACCCAGCGGGGGGTCCCACCCCTGATGGGGGGGAGAGGGCCCCCGCCTCCCCCGCCCGGCCGTACTTCAAACCCTCCGTTTCCGCAGGTCGTGGCCGTCCCCGCAAGGTGGCGGAAACGCGATGGTGATCACGGTGTTACGGAGCGCGCTTACCGTCGGCCCATGGCGGACATATTTGACGCGTACGCGCTGGCCGACGCGTGGGACGAGATGTTCGAGCGGCCGGGTGAGGTCAGGGCCGCCTACGAGCCGGTGCTCGCGGCGCTCCAGCCGATCGAGCCGGCCGAACTGCGGTTCAGGGCGGACCAGATGGCCCGCGCGTTCACCGACCGGGGCGTGACCTACGCCTTCGCGGGCGAGGAGAGACCCTGGCCGCTGGATCTGGTGCCGAGGATCCTGGACGCCCTGGAGTGGGATCTGATCCAGCGCGGAGTGGCGCAGCGCGTACGGGCGTTGGAGGCGTACCTCGCCGACGCGTACGGGCCGTGCCGGGCCTTCGAGGACGGGGTGGTGCCCTGGCGGCTGCTCCTCAACTCCCCCCACTTCCACCGGGCCGCGCACGGCGTGGAGCCCGCGGGCGGGGTCCGCATCCATGTCGCCGGCATCGACCTCGTACGGGACGAGGCGGGTGACTTCCGGGTGCTGGAGGACAACGTCCGGGTGCCGTCCGGGGTGTCGTACGTCATCGAGAACCGGCGCGCGATGACCCGGGTGTTCCCGTCCCTCTTCGCCGAGCAGCACGTGGTGCCCGTCGACGGCTACGCGCAGCGGCTGCTCGCCGCGCTGCGGGCCGCCGCGCCCGGCGGGATCGGGGACCCGCGCGTCGTCGTCCTCACCCCCGGCCCCAACAACGCCGCCTACTTCGAACACGCGCTGCTGGCCCGGCTGATGGGCGTGCAGCTGGTGGAGGGACACGATCTCGTCTGCCGGGGCAACCGGGTGTGGATGCGGACCACCCGCGGGGAGATGCCGGTCCATGTCGTATACCGGCGCCTCGACGACGACTTCCTCGATCCCCTCCACTTCCGGCCCGACTCGGTGATCGGCTGCCCCGGGATCATGAGCGCCGCGATGGCGGGGAACGTGACGCTGGCGAACGCGGTCGGCAACGGCATCGCGGACGACAAGCTCCTCTACACCTACGTCCCGGACCTCATCCGCTACTACCTCTCCGAGGAACCGATTCTCCCGAACGTGGAGTCCTTCCGGCCGGACGAACCCGGACAACTGGAGGCGGTCCTCGACCAGCTCGACCAGCTGGTGATCAAGCCGGTCGACGGGGCCGGCGGCCAGGGCATCGTCATCGGCCCGAAGGCGGACCGGGAGACGCTGGAGCGCACCCGGGAGGCCGTGGCGGACGATCCGCGCGGCTGGATCGCGCAGCGGCCGGTCGCGCTGTCCACCTCCCCCACCCTCGCCGGCGAACGGATGGCCCCGCGCCACATCGACCTGCGGCCCTTCGCCGTCAACGACGGCGACGAGGTGTGGGTCCTGCCCGGCGGGCTGACCCGCGTCGCCCTCCAGGAGGGCAACCTCATCGTCAACTCCAGCCAGGGCGGCGGCTCCAAGGACACCTGGGTGCTCGCCGAGGGCCCCGCCGAGCAGCGCCCCGAGGCGATCGGCGGACCGCTGCCGCAGAAGGCACCGCGTCTGCTCGGACCCGACGGCACCCGCGCGGTCGTACAGGAAGGGGCGCAGCAGCAGTGAACGACGTGATCCTCTCCCGGATAGCCGAGGCCCTGACCTGGACGGGACGGTACGTGGAGCGGGCCGACGCGACCGGCCGCATCCTCGACGCCTACCTCCACCGCCTCCTCGAAGATCCCTGGCGCGACGAGGACGCGGCCTGCCGCTCGCTCTACGCGATCCTCGGCGTCGACGCGCCCGACCGGCACTGCGACATGCAGCAGGTGCTGGACCGGCTGGCCTTCGACGCCCGCTCGACGGGGTCGATCGAGGGCGCGCTCGGCGCGGCGCGGCTGAACGCCCGCAGCGCCCGTGAGGCGGTGTCGTCGGAGATGTGGGAGTGCCTGAACTCCACCTGGCACGCGCTCGCCGACCAGCGCACGGCCGCGCGCCGCACGGGTGGCCCGTACGCGTACCTGGAACTGGTGCGGCGTCGCGCGGCGCTCTTCTTCGGGCTCGCGGACTCCACGATGAGCCGGGACGACAGCTGGCGTTTCGTGGTGCTGGGCCGGAGCCTGGAGCGGGTGGACATGACGGTGCGGCTGCTGTCGGTACGGGTGCTGGACGCGGCGCACGCGCCGGACTGGCCGACCCTGCTGAGCGCGAGCGGCGCCGACGAGGCGTACGCGCGGGTGCACGGCGGCTTCGGCGACAGCCCGAAGGTGGCGGAGTTCCTGCTCCTGGACCGCGACTTCCCGCGCTCGGCGCTGCACGCCCTCACCACGGCGGAGGAGTGCCTGGCGGCGCTCGGCCGCCCCCGTCAGGACCCCGCCCGGCGTCCGATCGGCGCCCTGCGCACCCACCTCGAATACCTCGACTCCGAGTCGCTGGAGGCCGGGCTGCCGGCGCTGCTGCGCGACCTCCAGCAGGCGTGCATGGCCTCGGCGGAGGCGGTCGCCGAGAAGTTCTTCCCGTACCAGGGGCCCGTCGAATGGGCCCAGGAAGGCGCGTGAGCACGATGAACATGCCCGCCACGCCCGCCACGGCCGCCACGGCTCCTCGGGCGCCCCGGCGCCTGCGCATCCGGCACACGACCCGCGTCGCGTACGCGCAGCCCGCGGCCTCCTCCCACAACGAGGTCCGCATGACGCCGCTGACGCTGCCCGGCCAGACCACCCTGGACGCCCGGGTCCTGGTGAACCCGTCGACGCCGACCTGGTCGTACTGGGACTACTGGGGCACCCAGGTCACCGGTTTCGACCTCATCGAGCCGCACTCCGACCTGACGATCACCGCGACCAGCCTGGTGGAGACGTCCCCGCCCGAGCCGCTCCCGGACGCGCCGGACCGGGCGGAGATCCGCCGGGCGAGCGCCGACTCCCGGCTGCTGGAGTACCTGACGGCGACGGGCCGTACGACGCTGCCGCAGGACCTGCTGGACCGGGCCCGGGAGGCGTCGGAGGGTCTCTCCGCGCACGAGACGGCGATCGCGGTCTCGTCCCTGGTCGCCGACCGGGTGGCGTACGTGCCGGGCGCGACCGGGGTGCACACGAGCGCGGCCGAGGCGTGGGAGCAGGGGGCCGGCGTCTGCCAGGACATCGCCCACCTCACCCTCGGCATGCTCCGCGGCCTCGGCCTGCCGGCCCGCTATGTCTCGGGCTACCTCCACCCGGAGCGCGAGGCCGAACTCCACCGCCCCGTCGCCGGCCAGAGCCACGCCTGGATCGAGTACTGGGCGGGCGACTGGACGGGCTACGACCCCACGAACAGCGTCCCCGCAGACGAGTCCCACGTGGTCGTGGGCCGAGGTCGCGACTACGACGACGTGACACCGCACAAGGGCATCTACCGGGGGGTGGCGGGGGGCCCGCCGGAGGTGACGGTCGAGTTCACCCGGGTGGCTTGAGGGCTGCCAGGGGTGGGCCGGGCCGCCTGTGCGCTGCCTCAGGTCGGCCTGGGCCGCCTGGGCGCCACCTCAGGTCGGCCGGGGCCCCTGTGCGCTACTTCAGGTTGACCGCGTCGCAGTCGGACTTGAACTCCGCCGTGCAGATCTGCTTGACGGTGTAGATCTCGTCGGCGATGACCGTGTCCTGGATGTTGTTCTTGGTGAGGGCGACCGGCGGCACCAGCTGGGCCGGGATGTTCTTGGTCGTCGGGGAGTCGATGCTGTCCCTGGCGAGGGCCTCGAACTCGATCGAGCGGCCCTGGACCTTGGCGACGGCCATCTCGGCGGCGGCGCTCGCCTGCGTCGGGAACGACTTGTACACGGTCATGTACTGGTCGCCCGAGAGGATCCGCTGCACCGCGTCCAGGTCGGCGTCCTGCCCGGTGACCGGCGGCACCTTGGCGACGCCGGCGGTCTTCAGCACGTCGATCACGGCACCGGCGATGCCGTCGTTGGCCGCGTAGACCGCGTCGATGTTGTCGGCACCGAGCTTGGCGACCACCTGCTCCATGTTGACCTTGGCGACCTTCGGGTCCCAGTCCTTGGTGTCGAAGCTCTCGGAGATCGTCACCTTGTCCTGGAGCTCGGAGAGCGCCCCATCCTTGAACAAAGCGGCGTTCGGGTCGGACGGCGACCCGTTCATCATGACGATCTTGTTGGCGGCGCTGTCACCCAGGTCCTCGACCAGCGCCCGTCCCTGCACCTGCCCGACGAGCTCATTGTCGAAGGAGACGTAGCCGTCGATCGGGCCCTCGGCCAGCCGGTCGTAGGCGATGACGGGGATGCCCGCGTCGTCCGCCTTCTGCACGGCGGGCGCGACGGCCTTGGAGTCCACGGCGTCGAGGATGATGATGTCGACCTTGTCCGCGACCATCTGGTCGATCTGGCTGTTCTGGGTCTCCGCGTCCTTGTCCGCGTTGGCGTACTTGGTCACGCCCTTGTTGTCGGTGAGCTCGGCGATCTTCTTCTTGATGTTCGGGTAGTCGAACTGCTCGTACCGCTTGGTGTCCTTGTCGGGGAACAGCACGCCCACCGTGATGTCGTCGCCCTTCGTGGGGCTCGCCTCCGCGCTGTCGCCGATGTCCGAGACCCCGCAGGAGGCCAGGGACACGGCCGCCGCCGAGGCGACGAGGGCGGTGGCGGTACGGCGCAGAACTGTGGCGCGACGCCGTATACGAGTGCTGGGGGTGGTGCTGGTGGTACGGGCGTTCACATCAAGGGCCTTCCGGGCGTGGGCACGCAGCACTGCGACCCAGGTGGCTGAAAGCCAACGCGGTGATCACCTCTGCGTCAAGGACCAATCACTTAACGAGATGACAACAGCCTTGTGTGGTCTCGGTGTGAAGAGGGTAAAGCAAGGGCCCTCGATCTCGCCGCGTGGCCTTCACCCCCGAGCCGGGCGGGCGGCTCCCGCCGGTGGCCGCCTGGCGCCAAGGTCCGGCGTACGGCCGCGTGTTGTCCGCGCAGGGGGGTGTGCGGGCCGGGACGGGGGTCGCCGAGGAGAGGCGGCAGGTCAGGGCGGGGGGCCGACCGGGGTGGTGTGGCGTGCTGGGGCGGCCGACTGCGACAGGGATCACCACGGGCTCGCCACGGCTTGTTCTGTTTCTCCGGCCGACGGGGGCGGGCGGAGAGGGTGGCGGACCTCACGCGGAGGCCGCCACCCGCCGAGCGGACCGGCCGCTGTCCGCTACCTGCCGCGCCGGTTGGGGTCGGGGCCGGTCGGGCCCTGCGGAGGGGGCACGGCTGCCCGACCGGAGCCGGGGCGGGGCCCCTGTCCGGGAGGCGGGGCCTGTCCCGGGGTGGCCGGGCCGCCGGAGCGTGGGGTGCTGCGGGAGCGGGCGGCGGCGGCCGAGGGAGAGGTGGGAGAGGGAGAGGGAGAGGGTGCTGCCGGCCCGGCGGCCTTCGGTGGCGCCGGAGGTGTCGGAGGTGTCGGAGGTGTCATGGGGGGCTGTGGCGGCGACGGTGCCGTGGAGGGCAGCCGGGCGGCGGCGGCCGGGGTCAGCAGGGGGCGGGCCTGGTCCTCGATGCGGGTGAGGCGGTCCGGCCACTCGGGGCCCAGGGCTTGTGCGCCTTCGCGCAGGCGCAGCTGCGTACTGACGAAGGAGTCGCTCTCGGCCGCCGTCCAGGGGCGGGCCCGTTCCGTGGCGAGGGCCTGGCGCAGCTCCGGCGGGCCTGCCCAGTTGCCGGTGCCGTCGAGGGAGTTGCTGTAGCGCGGCTTGCTCTCACCCCGGCGGTAGACACTCGCGAGGTCGGCGAGGGCTCCCCGGTCGACGCGGTCGGCGAGTTCGAGGATGCCGGCGTAGGACTCGTCGGCGTTGGACTGCACGGTCAGCCGTCCCTGGCCCCGGTCGGCGAGCTGCTCGAAGTACCGGTTGACGATGCCCTGGTTGCTCATCGCCTGCGGCACGCCCATGAACAGGGCCTCGACACGGGCGCCGGAGTCGCGGTAGGCCCGCATCTTCTCCTCCACGGCCCGCGCGTTCTGTGAGGTCTCCTGGATGATCGCGTGCAGCCCGTGCTCGCGGACGTACGCCTCGGCCTGGGCCATCCAGGCCCGCCCGTCGGCACGGGTGTACGCGGCCATCAGGGTGTCGTCCTCGGCCATCAGACGGGCGTACGCGGGGTGGTACGGCTTGTAGAGGTCGCTGTCGACGTCGGCGAAGCCGCCGTGCCGGTTCAGTGCGCCGGCGACCATCTCGGTGACCCGGCTCTTGCCCGCGCCGGGCTGGCCGACCAGGAAGACCACGGTGGGGGTCTCCTGCCCGACGCGGCCCGCGAGGAGGTCGGGGACGATCCGCTCGCGGAAGATCCGCCGGTTCTCGGCGTCGGACAGCCTGTGCCGCTCCACCTCGGCGGGGTCGATCTGGCGCGGGGGTGGAGCGGGCCGGGGTGGCGGCGGGGCAGCCGAGGACGGCGGGCTGGGCTGGGGTGGTGGGGAGGCCTGGGACGGCAGGCCGGGCCGGGGCGGCGAGCTGGGCTGCGGCGGGGGCGACTGGGGCCCCGCACTGGACCGGTGTTCGGCCGGGTCGGTCACGTGAGGTCCGCCATGACCTCGCGGGCGAGCCGGGCGTAGCGCGAGCGGGCCTCGGCGATCTGCTCCCGGTCGGCCGACCGCAGCCGTTCACGCTCCTTCGCCAGCCGTCCCTGCGCGGCACGCGCGGCTTCGATGACGGCCGTGTCGGGGGCGTCCTTGGCCTCCTCCGCCGCGATGCGCGCGCTGTACGCGCCGACCGCGCCGTTCACGGCCTCGATCGCGGCCTCGTACGCCGCGGTCTCCTCGTTCGACCAGTCGTGCGGCTCCAGGTCGTGGGTGACCGAGACACCGCTGCTCCGCGCGGTGCCGCGTGCGGTGTCCCGTGGAGCGCCCTGCGGGGTGGTTGACGGAGTGTCCCGTGCGGTCATGTGTCCCTCCGGTGTCCCGGTGTCCAGTGGTCATTGTGGGGGACGGCGGACGAGGGGAACGGGGTTCCCGGGAACGCGCGGGCGGGAGAGAGACACCGCGCGGGACACCCCGGCGGCTCGGGCCACGGGCGCAGGCCACGGCCGCCCGCTCCCGACGGCTCAGGCCACGGCCGTCCACTCCCGCAACAGGGCCTCGCGCTGCTCGCGCCGCGGGGTGCCCTCGGCGGCGTGGTCGCGGCCCCAGCGTGCGAGGGTGTCGACGTCCGCCGTACCCGCCACGAGGCGGTCCAGCAGGGCGACGGAGAGGTCGTACTCGGACCGGACGTAGCCGCCGAGGGCCGCGGCCGACAGCGCGTTGAGCTCGACGGTCCGGTCGGCGGTCTCCAGGTGCACCTCGAACGCGGCCGCGGCGTCCCCGCCGCCGGCGACGGCGTGGGTCACGAGGTCGACGGCGGTGGTGGCGAGCAGCCGGGCGCCGGACCGGACCCGCACGTACCGCACGGTGGCGGACTTGATCTCCGACCAGCCCCACACCGCGCTCTGCCCGGTCCCCAGCCCCTCCACCCAGTCCCGCGTCAGCCGCACCCCGTGCCCGAACCCCTCCGGCTGCGCCCCGACGTACACCCCACCGTCCTCGGCGATCCAGAACAGTCCGACCATGGCCATGAGTGCCTCCCCAACCGGCGACCTACGCGTTTCACCTGGTGAGACGTCACTCGGCCGTGGATGGTTCAGCGCCCTGAGCCGTCCACGGAGGCACACCTGACGGGCGCACAGGCTCCGTGCGAGGCACGCGAACTGCAGTCCTCGGCTTCTCGGCCTTCGCCCGACGCTCACCGAAGGACCCGCTCCGCCATCGGCGGTTTGATCTTCACCGGTTCGCTAAAGCGCAGTGTGAGAATGTGAGTTACTTGATCAGTCGTGAAGGAGAGCCGGGATGAGCGGCCAGATGCAGCTTGCCGACGCCTACGACCTCGTGTACTCGGCGGCGGCGCGGATGATGTGGGTGGAAGAGACCCGTGTGTGGCGCCTGGACAGCCCGGGCGGCGGTTGGCCGGAGGAGCGCCGGGATGCCTGGCGCGCGCTGGAGGCGGCCCTCAGCGTCTCCGAGGCGCCCGAGCCGCAGGCCGGTGAACCGTCTGACCCCGTACGTCATCTGATCTCCCGTCGCGCGGCGGGCCCCGTCGACCGGCCGATCACCTTCGCCGAGGCGGTCGCCGAGTGGACCGCACGGCTGATCGAGGATCCCGGCCCCTACGAGCCGCGGATGGAGCCCTACCCGGACGACTACATGGTGCCGGGCCAGACCGTGGTGATCCCCGAGGGCCACATGATGGTGCTGTGTCGCCCGCTCGACGAGTTGGTCCACCGGCTGGCGGCGGGGCGTCCCCCGGTGACCATCGCCGCGGACACCGCGGAGTTGAGCCGTCTACTGCACGAGGCGGCCGACGAACTGAGGGCGGCCATCGGCCTGCCCACACCTACCCCGCACCCGGTCGGCACGGTCGACGTGGCGCGAGTGTTCCACCGGCCGTCCGACGTGGACGACCTGCAGACGCGGTACGAGACCATGTCCCGGGCGGCCTGGCGTGCGTCGGAGAACCTGCCGTCCCTGAAGGACATGCGGGACCACGGGGACTTCTCGGTGACTCCGGCGACGACGATCGCGGCCGACGACCTGCAGAACCTGCTGGCCGGGCGGTCGGGGCTGTACTGGCGGGAGCAGCACGAGACGATCGATCCGCGGGTGCACACGCTGCTGGGGGTGGAGTGGAACGAGGGCCAGCCGGATCCCCGGCCGGTCACGGGCATGGCCAAGGGCTTTCTGCGCAGTGTGGAGTTGGGCCGGAAGCCGAGGGCCCCACGCGCGAACGAGCGCCGCATCTTCCGTGAGAAGGGCAACCCCGAGGACGTGGCCATCTCCGCCGTCCGCGCGGAAATCCTGGCGGAGCTTCTGGACGAGTACGCGGCGCGGATCCATCCGGGCGCCCAGTGCGGCGTCATGCACCTGTCCTCCTACGACCTGACGGACTTCATCGCCCAGGGAATCGGCCGCGAACTCAGGGCGACGTACGGCTTCTGAGACGGGACGGATGAAGGTTGCGAAACACGGGGGAATCGGTGTCTGAAGCGCGCTACAACATTCTCGTCGTCTCTGACAACAGTGGCAGAGGTGAGGGAGGTGCCGAGGTCTTCAACCAGGAGTTGGCCGAGGCTCTCGCCCGTCGGCACAACGTCACGCTGTTCACGGCCAATCCCGATATGCCCGCGCACCAGGGCATTCAGAGGACGGTGCAGACGCAACCGCCCTTGATCGAGCCGGGACCGGGCGAGGAGGGTGAACCGAAGCCGATGGAACGGCGGGACTGGCTCGAACAACTCGCCCGTCAGGACCCGCAGCAGTACGGACTGGAAGACCCTGCGGCCCAGCCGTACGACATCATCATCGGGCACTCGCGCTTTTCCGGGCCGGCCGCCGCCGGGCTGCGGGAGAACTGGTACCAGGACGCGCGCCTGGTGCACTTCCTGCACACGAGCCCCGAGCGGCTTCCGTTCGTGCGGGGCCTCACTCCCGAGAGGGCCGAAGCCAAGGCTGCCAAGGACTCCGCCATCGAACGCGGTCTGATGGAGCGTTCGGACGTCGTGGCCGGAGTCGGCCCACTGCTGGCGCAGGCGAGCAGAGACCTCTCCGCCGAGGGCGAGCACATCCCGCACTCCCACGAGTTCGTTCCGGGCACCAGGGTCTACGATCCCGTGCAGCACGACCCCGCGCCGGAGACGCTGAACCTCCTGGTGATGGGACGCGTCGGGGACCCCCTCAAGGGCGTGGACGACGCCGCAATGGCAGTGAAACGGCTGAACGAGGCCGGTCTCCGGGTACACCTCACCGTCCGTGGCATCCGCCAGGAAGAGCTCGAAGAACAGTTCGAGAGGCTTGAGGACCTCACGGGCGGAAACGTCACGGTCAAACCCCGCACGAAAAGCGTGGACGAAATCAACGAGGACATCAGGGCCTCCCACGCGATGATCATGCCGTCCAAGCACGAGGGCTTCGGCATGGTGGCCTCGGAGGGGCTGGGGCACGGTGTCCCCGTACTAGTCAACGAGGAGAGCGGGGCCGCTCAGTTCCTCCAGGACACCGAGCGGTTCCCGCCGGAGATCGGCCGACCGTGCGTGGTCGCCGAGCCTACGGACGGCAGCAGCCGCGCACAGGCATGGATGCAGGCGATCAATCAGCTCAGGCAGGACCTCCCCCAGCGCCAGGCCGGTGCCCTGCGCATGCGGGAGATCCTCCAGCAGTACTCCTGGGAGCACGCCGCCGAAGCCACCGTTCAGGCCGCGATGGAGCAGACCCCGCTGCCGCACCGGGACCCCAGGGCGCTGGTCACCGCTCAGGAGCGGGATCTGATGCGTACGGTGCAGGGACCCGACGGGCAGTTGCTCAGGCCCGACGCGCCACAGCAGGCGCCGCCCGCGACGGAGGGGCCGGAACCCGGGGTCGGTGTGCAGCGTGACGGGCCGGTGCAGGAGGGCCGGGCACCCGACGCTCCCGCACCGATCTGGCAGGCGGGTCTGCCGCAGAACGCCCAGAGCACACCGAGCACACAGAGCACGCAGGACGCGCCCGGCGGACAGAGTCCGCAGAGCGCGCAGCACCAGGCCGGGGCCGAGAGCGCCCGGAGTGCCGCCTCGCCCGAGCAGCAGACGCCGCTGTGGCAGGTGGGCCTTCCCCAGCACCAGGGCGGCACCGGCAGCCCTCGCGGTACCGCCCCTGCCGAGAGCGCGACGTCCCTGTGGCAGGTGGGCGTCTCCCAGGACCCGCCCGCGGCGGGGCGCGGTGCCGGGGAGAGCGGAGCGGGACGGTCCGGGGGTGCACAGCAGCCGCCGCCGGATCTGTCCGGACCCCGCGGCGACGGAATCGAGGTGTGAGGCGGTGAGGCCGGGGCGGCGCGTCCGCCCCGGCCTCAGCCCGGCCTCACCGCAGCCGGGCGTGCGACGCCTCCAGGCGTGCGCCAGGCGCCCGCCTCGCGCTCAGCGCGCCCCGGGGTCGTACTTGCGCAGCGACTCCTGGACCTCGCGGGCGTACGGCCCCTCCCACCACGGGATGGTCTCGACGAGGACCGGCTTGGTGCCGGAGGCGAGGACGAGGGCGCGGCCCGGGGGCATGGCGCCCAGGTCGGACACGCCGAGGACGCGCTGGCGGCTGACGGACTCGCTGACCGTGCGGTTGCCGCTCCAGCCGCCGAACTCCGACTCACGGCTCGCCTGGTACTCGCGCATGTCGTACTCGCCGGCCAGTTCGCTGAGGTCGCCCAGGAAGCGGGTGTCGGAGACACCGCCGCCGTAGACGCGGATGTTCGCGGCGGACCACAGCTTCTCCATGCCGCGCTCGCCCCACACCTCGATGCCCTGGGCCCAGGACTGGAGGATGGTCATGAGGATGATGCCGCGCGAGCCGTAGTGGGAGTACAGGTCGGGAAGCGTGCGCCAGCGGCAGACGTTCGCGGCCTCGTCGAGGACGCCGACGAGGGGCAGCGGGAGGCGGCCGCCGCGCTGGGTGGTGGCGTACTCCTCGGCCGCCTCGACGACGGCGACGGTGAGCGCGGTGACCAGTGGTCCGGCGGAGTCACGGCCCTCGCGGGAGAGGGAGTACAGGGTGCCGCCGGTCCGGACGAAGGCGTGCGGGTCGAACTGGGGTGTGTTCGGGTCGGCGGGCGGGGTAACCCAGCGGTTGACCTCCGGGTTGATCAGGCAGGACGCCATCTGCTGGGCTACGCCGTAGATGCCGCTGCGCTGCTTGTCGGGGGCGGTGAGGACACCGCTCAGGCCGTCGGCGGCCATCGTGTGCCCGGAACCGCGCAGGATCCGCTCCGGGGTGTCGTCCTTCGGGTTGGACAGCCAGGTGTAGATCTGCGTGATCGGCATCCTGCCGCAGGCGGCGGCGAGCAGCAGGTTGGCGAGCAGGTCCTGGCCCGCCGGGTCGAAGAAGGCGTCCGTGGAGGCGTTGGCGTCCCGCGAGCCGCTGGCGAAGTGGTCGGCCATCTTGCGGGCCTTGGCCACGTCGGTGACGTACGACAGCGGGTTCCACCACCAGCTGGGCGTCTCGGCGGCGACCTGCTGCGGGTCGAAGACCCAGACCGGGCCGCGCGCGGAACGGGGGCCCCGGGTGGAGTCCACGATGTCCCGCTTGTTGGAGGTGACGAGGACCGCACCGGGCCCGTCGAGGATGGCGGGGACCGCCCGCCGGGTCGTCTTGCCGGTACGCGGGCCCCAGATGTCGACGTGCATGTCCTCGTAAGAACCGAACAGCGGCTGGCGGCCCTTGACGGACCGTCCGATGAAGACACCGGGGGTCTGGGCCTTCACGCCGAGCCGTTCGGCGATGGCCGCCGCGCCCTTCATCGTCAGCTTGCCCAGTTCCTCGCCCTTGGCGAGATGCTGCGCCGCCCCGTCCACCTTGGGCTTCTTCTTGAACCGCTGCACCATGCGGTACACGGCGGTCCCGAGGATGCCGAGCAGCACGGCCTCGGCGGCGGCGACGGCGCTGGCGGGCGACCCCGGCCAGCTGTAGTCGCCCTTGACCAGGGCGACGAGGAACGTCAGCGGGTTCGACGCGGGCGCCGGCGCGTCCGCGAACGGCGCGCCGATCTTCGCCGCGAGCCAGGCCCCGACGACCCCCAGGAGCACGATCGCGACGACGATGACGATCTCGATCGTCCAGTCGTCCTCGGCGCGGGGCTTCTTCTGCTGTTCTGCGGTCACCCGCGGGTCCGTCCTTTCTGGGGGTGGGATGGGGGCTGGGGCGGCGTCCGCCACCACACCATGCGTGCCGGTCGCGGCTACCTCTTCGTCTCGGGGGCGAAGACGAAGAGGTCCGTCCCCGCCAGCACCCCGTAGCCGTTCGTGGTGAGTTGCAGGGGTTCTGCGTCGGCGGTCAGGCCGGGGCTCAGGTCCGGGGCGAGGTCGGAGGCCAGGACCTTCTTGGTCCTCGGGTCCAGCGCGGTGAGCCCCATGCCGTCGACGGAGGCGTAGAGGACATCCGTGGTCGTCAGTCCCCAGGGTTCGACGCTGTGCTCGTCCTCCTTCTGCCGCCACAGTTCGGCGCCCGTCCCCGGGTCCCAGGCCACCGCAGCACCACCGAACCGGGTGACCACAGTGGCGCCGTCCGGAGCCAGGACGATGTTCCCCTGTCCTCGGGAGAGCTCGTCGAGGTCCTGCTTCGGCCCTTCGGCGATCAGCCGACCGGTCTTCAGGTCGACGACGGTCAGGATCTCGTCGTCCGCGTCGTCACCCGGCTGCTTCCAGGCGAGGATGCCCTTGTCGTCGGTGAGGGGGAGGAGACGGGCATCCAGGTCGCCGGAGTCCTCGACCGCGGCGAGGGCGGACGGCCGGTCGACGTCCCCGAGGTCCCACAGTTCCTGGCCGGTGAGGCGGTCACTGACGACCAGGCGGCTTCCGCTGCCGTCGACCACGGACCAGGTCGAGGCGGTGCGGTAACCGAACCCGGGGCCCAGCGGCTGCGGGTCAAGGCCCCGGTCGCGGACCTCGACGGGGGAGCCGCCGCCGATGGGGGTGTACGTGTCGCTCTTGTGCTTCTCCTTCGTGAGGAGGTGCCCGGCCTCGGCGCTCAGGCCGGAGCCGTCCTCACCGGTGAGGGTGGAACTGCCCAGTTCCTTCCCGGACGGCGCGTACATGGTGTACGTCGTGGTGATCGCGGCCTTCTTCAGTCCGTCCGGCTCGACCACGGCGCCGGAGACGACCAGGAGGGCCGGGGAGCCGTCCTTCCACTCGGAGATCTGCAGGAAACGGTCCAGGGACCGCTCCCGGTCGCCCTTCCACTCGGCGGGGACCGTGACGTCGACTGTCCGACGGATCTCGCCGGTGGCGGGGTCGTACAGCCGGGCCCGGAAGCGGCTCTCCGTCTCCTCGGCCTCGGAGTGCTCCGACAGGTCCTCGGTCAGGACCACGGCGTCACCCAGCACACAGGTCTGGGCGTCGAAGTGGACGACCTCGGTCGCGGCCGCCTCGGCCGGGTCGTCGGCGCAGCCCCTGAGGCTGCCGCCCTTCAGGCTCCACACCGGTTCCGCCGACAGGCCGGGCAGCCTCGCCCCTTCGTACGCGGGACCCGTCCGCTGCACGGCTGGGGGTGAGGCCTTGGGCTTCGCCCTCTCCGTCGCCTCCGTGTCCTCGGCATCGCCGCTCCCGCCGCAGGCGGTCAGGACACCGAGGGACAGGATCGTCCCGGTCACCAGGAACGTGCGCCTCATGCGTCCTCCGTACCGGTCTTGCCGTCGCCCTCGACCGCGTTCGTACCGGCCGGGATCGGCACGCGGTAGACGCCCGTGATCTCGTCCTGGACGTCCCAGGTGCTGAAGGAGACCGACTTGCCGGGGCGCGGGGCATGGATGATCTTCTTGGTCTTGGGATCCCAGACGAGGCCCACGTGCCCGGAGAAGCCGCCTCCCTCGGGCCGGAAGAAGATCAGGTCACCGGGTTGCGCCTCGGACAGCGGCACCTCGTACTTGCGGAGCCTGGGCTCCTGATCACGGGTGGTGGCGCCGATGTTGATCTTCCCGTCGCTGGCCATGTAGTACGCCCACTGCGTGAAACTGGAGCAGTCGAAGCTGGTCGGGTTCCGGCCCTGGAGGCGCGGCGCGCCGTACACGTACGGGACACCGACCCCGCGCTGCGCCCAGCCGAGGACAGCGCGGATCACCGGGTCGTCGGAGTCGGGGAGGACACCGGAGGCCCCGGCGCCGTCGGGGGCGACGGCCGCGCCGCCGTTGTCCTCGGCGCACTCCTCGTACTGCGCGTTGCGGCCCTCGCCGTTGCTGTCGCCCGGGACGGTGCCGTAGTCGGGGTTGGCGGTGACCCGGCCCGCCATCCACTCCGCCGGGTCGACCATGCCGGGGCCCTGGTCCTGGCCGCCGACGAACGGGTTGTCGACACCCGGGACGAGGACCTCCCAGTGCAAATGGGGGCCGGTGACATTGCCGGTCGCACCGATGGTGCCGATCTGGTCACCGCGCTTGACGGACTGACCGACAGACACCTTGATCGACGTCTGGTGGGCGTAGAGCGTGATGACACCGTCCGCGTGGCGGAGCTTGGTCATGTTTCCGTACGACCCGCCCGGCCCGGCGACGATGACCTCTCCGTCGGCCGGAGCATAGATCGGCGTGCCGGTGGTGGCCGTCAGGTCCAGGCCGGTGTGGTAGCCGAGGCTCCACATGTTGCCCTGTTTGTGGTAGGGCGTACCTATTTGGTAGGTGCCCTTCTTCATGGGCCACTGCCAGTCCTTGCCACCGGTGACGGGCTTGGCGGCGGGGAGCGCGAGGGTCGTCGAACCGGTGGCGGCGTCTGCGGAGTACGCGGCCAGGGACATCGCGGTGGTGGTGTCGTCGCCGCCGTCGTTCAGCGGGGGCGTCGACCAGGAGCGGGCCGGGCTCGCGGCGATGCTGAGGGCCCGGCTGGGCTGGGCGCCGTTGCCGACCGGCTCGGGGATGTCCGACTGCTTCCCCAGGGTGGGGAAGTCGGGGTTCTTCTCGATCGTCTCCTTCAGATGGGCGTACCAGCGCTTGATGAGGTCCTTGTCACCGGTGAGCGCGCCTCGGTAGCGGGCGGACTGGGTGAGGACGACACGCGGGTAGACGCTGTTGGAGGAGGCCGAACCGGAGTAGATCTGGAGGGCCTTGAAGGGCTGGGTCTCCGCCTTCTTGGCGTGCAGGAAGTTGGCTGCGGCGTAGGCCGCGTCGTCGATGTTGTACAGGTCCCTCTTGCCATCGCCGTTGCCGTCGTCGCCGTAGTCCGTCCAGGCCGGCTTGCCGAACTGCAGGATGCCCATGTAGCCGAGGGAGTTGGCACCGCCGGGCGCGGCCGAGGGGTCCTGGCCGTACTTGGTCTCCTGGTACATCTGCCCGGCGATCATGGTCCAGTCGAGACCGTCGTAGCGGGCGGCCGCGCGCATCGCGGCGAGGATCATCTTCGGCGGGATCTCGTTGCGCGCGGTCTCACTGGGTGTGTACATCTTCCCGGCCGGCATGACCGGGTTGGTGGCCGCCGCGTCGTCGGTGTTGCCCGCCTCGGCGTTGTCGGCGTAGTCCGCACAGGAGGCGGCGGCGGCTCCCGCTCCCATGCCTCCGAGAAGCGATCCCAGCAGCACGAGGACGAGGGTGCCGATCCCGGCCAGGGGCAGGAATCCGACACCCGCCGCTATCCACAGCCACTTCTTGTTGTTGTTCTTCTTGCCGCCACCCGAGCCGTTCTTGACCTGGGCCGCCGCCTTGGCCGCCTTGGCGACCTTCGCCGCCTTCGCGGCGGCGGCCAGTACCGCCGGTGCCACCATCGCGCGTCACGCCCCCGAGTCGTCGGAGGCGCCCACGTCACCGAGCCCGAAGATGTCGAAGCCGGAGACGACCCACTTGCCGTTGACCTCCTGCACGCTCACCAGCCACTGGTTCGACTCGGTGATGGTCTCGCCGCCCTCGGTGCGCGTGGCCTTCACCTCGACCAGGCTGGAGATGGAACGGCCGCTGCCGCGCACCAGATCGTCCGAGATCACCGCGTCGCGCTCCACGACGGCGGTGCCCTTGGAGGTGCACCGCTCGGCCTGGCAGGTGGCCCAGGCCTTGCCGGTGGGCAGCGCCGTCAGCTCCTTCATCCGCTCGTCGTTCAGGGTGAGTTCGAGGAGCGGTGCCCGCCAGGCCGCCGCCCTGGCCGTGTGGTCGTAGGTGTTGATGCCCGCCATGTACCGCGTCATGATCCCGTGGGCCTCGGCGGCCTCGGCTACCGAGACGATCGGCGCGGTCGCCGCGTCGCGGCCTCCGTCCGACGTGTCCTCGTCGGAGTCGGAGTCGGAGGTCTCCTGTCCGCCCGATCCCGTACCACCCTGGCCGGCGGTGGCGGTGGGGCTCGCCGAGCCACCGTCCTCGTCGCTCCCCTCGTCCCCGTCGAAGACGGTGAACACGGTCAGGACGGCGATCAGGAGAACGCCGAGCACCCCCAGGGCCAACAGCCCCGTGCGCTTGTTCTCCTCAGGCAACTCCACGCTCCCGCGCCTCCCTTGTGCTGAGCCGGTACGGCGGTCGACGGGTGACCGGGACACGGTAGGGGGAGGTGTGGGGCGGGGAGCCGAAGGGATTCCCGGCGGGGAAAGCACGGGGTGCCGCCGGGAAAGAGCGGGACACGCGAGCAGGGGGCGGCTGGCCGTGCCGCCCGGACGGGCCGCCCGGCGTCACCGCCACGGGCAGGGGCGAGGCGGGCCGTCGGCGTCCGAGGCACTCGTGTCGGCCCGTACGCCCGGCACCGCTTCGTCGCGCTGTTCCCCCGCCCGTCCGTCCCGCTCACTCCGGCCGGGCGTCCACCGGCAGCGGGTCGAACGGGTAGGCCGTGTGTCCGTCCTTGGGTGAACACGCCGCGAACGGGCCCGCGTCGGCGTCCATCAGCACCCGCAGATGCGGGTCGGCGTGGTGCAGCCACCACGTCGACATGCCGAGCGCGGAATCCTGGCGCAGGTGTTCCCAGGCCAGCCAGAGCGCGGAGAGGCGGGCGCCTGCCTCGGGGTGCTCCCACCAACGGGGGCACCAGGTCGCCGACGAACCGTTGACGCGGCGGCGGACCATCTGGGCGAGGTAGTCGGAGACGAACGCGTAGACGTCCGCGAAGTAGAACTCCGGCTGTTCGGAGGATGCTTCGGTGCCGCTCATCGTTCCGCTCCTGCGGGCTGCTGTCGGGGGCCGGGGACGGTGGAGGGATCAGGTCAGGACGATGCCGAGGAGCAGGAGCACCACGACCACAGCGCCCATCACGATGCGCGCCGTCGGGTCCTCGCGCTCCCACAGGTCGTGGACGAGGGCCCAGCCGGTGAGCCGGGCGGCGCGGCCGCCGTGGAGACCGGGCGCCTGGCCCTGCTGATCCACGTCCACGTCCTCCCCGTCCGGCGGGAGCGGCCCGGACTCGGGGTCGGCGTCGAAACCGACCGGCAACCCCTGCTGCTCCTGGGCCACCAGGACCATCTGCTCCAGGAGTTCGGGAATCGTGTGCGGGGTGAGGGGATAGGTGAAGGTGCCGTACGGCGTCTCCATGCACAGCCGTGCCTGCCAGGGGTTACCGGGCTCGTAACCGTCGACCCAGGCGTGGTCGGCCTGGAAGACCTGGGGCGCCGCCGGTACGGCCGCGGGGGCGGGAGCCTGGACGGAGGCGGGAGCGGGGGCCGGAACGGGCGCCTGCGATGTCGGCGGGGTGTGCCGGACCGACGTCTCCTGGACCGGCGGCGTCTGCTGGATCGGCGTCTGCTGGGGGACGCCCCAGGCGCGCGGTTCGGGCTGCTGCTGCGGGTGCCCGTTGTGGTCGGTCAACTCTCGTCCTTCGCCGGGTCCGTCGGGTGCAGGGTGTTCCGGGACGTCGTGCGTACCGCGGACGTGCGCCGCCGTACGGCACGCGTGCCCCGCGCATTGTGGGCCCAAGGCGGGCCGGGACAGCGAGCCCGCTTTCCCGCCGTGTCCCTGACACTTTTCCCGGCCGCTTTCCCGGGGGCCGCCCCGTCGGGAATCCACACTCTCCCGACGGGGAAAGCGGCGACGGTCCGGTGACAGGTCTTTGTCACACTGCCTGCGCACCTGGCTGGGCCAGGGCCCGTCGTGCGGTGCGGTCGTGACCCGCCCAGGCGGACGGGGAACCGACTCGCTGGAGTAACCGACTCGATGACAGACCACAACAGCCCTGCTGGCGCGGTCGGCGGAGGCCAGCCTTCCGGGCAGCCCGGGTCCTTCGGTCCTCCCCCACAAACCCAACAGCCGCAGCAGCCCCAGCCGCCGCATCAGCAGGCGTGGCAGGCGCAGGGCCAGGGGCAGAACGCCCCGGCTCCGCACCAGGCGCAGCCCGCGGCTCCCCAGGCCTCGCACCCCCAGCCGCAGCAGCTCCCCTCCGACGCGGCCCGTGCGCAGGTCGCCGCCGCCTGGGTGCGCAACACGCCCCAGGCCGGCCAGGCCGCCGTACCGGCGCTGCCGCCGCGCGAGACGCGTCCCGCGAGCGAGTCGAAGAAGGAGAAGCGCGAGCGCGAGCGGGCGGCCCGCAAGGCCGCGTACGAGCAGAAGAAGGCGGCGAAGGAGCAGCGCAAGAAGGGTGGTTCGGCACCGGCCCCCGCCGCTGCCTCGGCCGCCCGGCCCGCCTCCCCGACCGCCCCCCACGCCGCCGGGGGTTCGCCCGCGCACCAGGCGAACGTCCCGGCCAACGCCACGCTCACCCTCAGGGCCGGTGCCGCCTCGGCGACCGGGGCCACCGCGGGGAGCACGGCCGCGGGGCCCTCCGCCACGGGTCCGGCCGCCGGCGCTTCCGCCCAGACCGGCGCCAAGGCCACCCCTGCCGGCGACTTCGGGGTCCCCAAGCCCGGTGGCCGTATCCCCGCAGGTGGCCGCCGTACGCATGTCGCCCTCCGGGCCACCCTGCTGATCACCACCTGTGTGTTCGCGCTGGGCTCGTGCGGGGTGATGGGGCTGGTGATCGGCAAGTCGTCGACGCCCGCGACCGCCGGGCTCGACCCCGCCGACGCGGCCAAGTACCGCCTCAGCGAGTTCCCGACCCGGCAGGCGGCGACCTTCGCCGAGCAGTACGCGCTGCTGTGCATGACGTACTCCCCCGAGACCGCGTCCACGCGCCGTGACGACCTCGCCCGCTACATCTCCTCCGGCGTCGACGGCGAGTGCGGCTGGGACGGCAAGGGAACGAGCAAGGCCGTCGCCGCCACCTGGGACGGCACCGCCGAGACGCTGCCCGAGTACGGCGACCACGGCCGCTACCTGGGCGTGCAGGTCCGTAGCGAGGGCGGCAAGCTGACCACGCTCACCGTGCCCGTCTATGTGAAGGACCTCGCGACCGGCGAGGGCATGCGCGTCGCGGGCGACGTCGGCCAGATGCCGCTGCCGCCCCGCGCGGACGTGCCGCCGGTCGACCAGGACGCCGAGGTCGTGGACGACACCCTGTCCGACCAGCTGCGGGAGCAGGTGCTGCCCGGCTACTTCGAGGCATGGGGTGCGTCCGACACCACGGCCATGGCCCGTTTCACCACGTCCGACGCCACGCAGGCCGCGACCACCGGGCTCTCCGGCGAACTGTCCGATCCCACCGTCAGCGAAGTCGACGCACTGGTACCGAGGAACGTCCAGGGCACCGACCCGTACTCCTACGCCGATGGCCAGGCCGTCCAGCTCCGGGTGGTCGTGGCCTGGACCGACCCGGCCGGCGGGGCCGTGAACCGCTCGTACCGGATGACCGTGGTGAACACGGCCCAGGGCTGGTTCATCAAGGACGTCCGTGGCGGTGTGCTGGACGCGGAGGGCGGCCGGGCCGACGTGGACGAGGAGACCGTCGCGCCCGACGACGACACCGGGTCCGACGAGGACACGGCACCCGACGAGGACGGCGCCGCCTCCCCGTCGCAGTCACCGTCCGCCTCCAAGTCCCCCCGGTCCTCGAAGGACAAGCAGTCCGACAAGTCCTGAGCGTGACCACGTCCCCCTCTTCACCACGCTTTTCACCGTCTGATCGAGAGGAACCACCCGTGTACCTGGCAGCCACCCTGGATTCGATGTTCGGAGAGATCCAGGACATCCTCACCAACGCCGGCACGATGGTCGCCGTCATCGCCCTCCTCGTCCTCGGCATCCGCATGCTGCTGTCGATGAAGCGCGGTGACGGCATGCGCGAGGCCTTCCAGGGTTTCGGCATGATCGCGCTCGCCGCCCTGATCATCGGCGGCGCCAGCGGCCTCGCCGGTGTGCTGATCGACCTCGGCAGCCAGATCGGCGGGGGCGAGGGCGGCCAGGGCAACAACTGACGTCCGTCCGACGGATCGTCAGCCACCCTAGGAACGAGGGGAGTCAGCCGCGATGGCCCAGGAGGCACCGGAGCCGCTGGTCGCGTACGACCACACTGATCTGGTCAACCGTCCCAAGCGGATCTGGAACTGGGGCAACATCCCGCTGCCCGGCCTGCTGCTGCCCGCGCTGGGCGCGGCCTTCGGCTTCGGCCTGGTCTGGCTCATCGGGCTGTTCACCCTGTCCGCGTTCCTGCCGTTCCTCGGCATGTCGATGTGGACGTCGATCCTCTACTTCGGGCCGCCGTTCGCCGTCTACTTCGTCTGGGGGCGGCCCCTGCCCTCGGCGCTCACCCTGAGCCAGCAGCTGGTGGTGTGGACCGACTGGTGGTTCCAGCCCAAGCGTCTCCAGGGGCTCTCCGCCGACCAGGAACCGGAGGAACTGCACTGGCAGGTCATCCTCTGGACCCCCGGTTCACCACGCTGGCAGGCGCGTTACGACGACGCACGCCGGGCGGCCGCCGAACGCGGCACCGCCTTCGCGGCTCACCGCTGAGCCACTACCGCGCACCGACCGGTCCCGCACCGACCCCCGGTCCCGCACCGACCCACCTCCAACCGACCTCGATCCACCGCAGGTGACTCCTCCATGTTCATGATGATCCTTCTGGGCGGGGCGGCCGCCTTCTTCGTGGTCGCCATGATCATGGCCGCCTCGTCGGGCAAGAAGCAGGGCCAGGGCGGAGGCGGCAGAAGCTCGTCCTCCTCCCGCTCCAGGTCCTCCGGTTCCTCGGCCTCCGCGCGCCGCGAGGACCTCCGCCTCCCCTACCGCTACGCCGACGACATGATCTTCGTCCACGGCGACTCGGTGTGGACGGGTCTCGTCCTGCCCACCGCCATCGACGAGTACCTCAACGCCGGCGAACTGCAGGCGATGGCCGAGGGCCCGCCGCGCGGTCTGCTCAACCTCGCCCGCGGTGACCGCAACGTCGAGTGCCACTACCGCAAGGTCTACCAGCCGATCACCGCGCTGACCTGGGCGGAGGACCTCAACGCGGTCGCCTGGGACCCGACCGACAACTACAAGGCGTACAACCTGCGCAAGGCCGAGTACCAGGAGCGCATCGGCGCCAAGCGCGAGCGCAACATCCTGCTGGTGAAGCTGGGTTCGGTGAAGCGCACCGGCGGCGGGACGGGTGTGCTGTCGCAGGACGACGAGCCGCACGACGACGCCGGCCTGCTCAAGGGCGTGAGCGGGGCCGCCGACCAGGTCACCGCCGCGGCGACCGGTGTCGCGGACGAGTACCTGTCCCCGTCCGTGGTCGCGGAGTGGACGCAGGTCGCGGCCGAGGTCCACGAGAGCCTGGAGAACCTCCGCGGCACCCCCCTCACCCGCGAGGAGCTGGTCTGGCTGATCCGCAAGCCGCTCCACGGCGACCTGCCAGTCCCGCCCGAGCCGGTGCTCGGCTCGCGCGCCTGGGGTCCCAACGCCTTCGACCTCGTCGTCGACTTCTCCGGTGAGAACCGCAAGACGCACATCGTCCTGAACCAGTACGACGAGATCACCGGCGAGCAGCAGACCAGCTACACGACGACTCTGGTCGCCGCCAACTGGCCCGCGGAGACCCGTTTCCGCCAGTCGACGGCGTGGGCCCGGTACGCCGCGCAGCACGTGGACTTCCCGGTCGAGATCGACATGCGGTTCACGCTCATCCCGTACCTGAAGTTCAAGGACCGCGCCGACAAGATCCGCGGCAACCTCGTCGACGAGATGAACGACATGGCCAACTCCGGCCGCAGCCCCGACACCAAGCTGGCCACCCAGGTGACCCGCGCCCAGGAGCTCGTCGACGACATCGAGGAGCACAAGATGCCGGGGATGGAGGCGCAGATCCGCTTCACGATCTCGGCCCCGGACGTCAAGGAGTTGGAGCGTCGCCGCCGGGTCCTGGAGATGCAGTTCAAGCAGGATCTGAAGGTCACCTTGCTGCGCCCGACCCGCCAGCAGTGGCGCCTGCTGCAGTCCCAGCTCCCGGGCGACGCGCCGAAGCTTCCCATCGCCCCCTACCTCCGCCTCCAGGAAGTGGAGCAGCTGGGCGCCGGACTGCCCACCGCCGGAACGGAGTTGGGCGACAACCCTGAGCAGCGCTCCGGAAAGCGGCTCGGCTGGGTCGGCAACCTGGTCGGCTGGGCGGGCAAGATGCCGGTCCACTACTCCCTGCACGTCGGCCCGGCCCGCAACGACGGCGGTGGCCTCGCCATCGTCGGGGCCTCCGGTGGTGGTAAGTCCTCCCTGGCCCTGCAGAAGTTCTACGAGGAGTCCGAGTCGGGCGTCCGCTGCCTGGTCATCGACCCCAAGACCGACTTCGCCCAGCTCTGCTACTACCTCGCCTTCGGTTCCCAGGTGAACGACCCGGACTTCGCCGGCGACGCGGAGACGGGCCTGCTGGGCACCCCGGCCAGCAAGTTCCAGCCGGTCAACCCGGAGTTCTGGGCGGAGACCGAGGTCGTCGACCTCCTCAAGGGCCAGGCGGGCGTACTGGACCCGTGGGTGATCGCCCGGGACGTCCCGGCCGGTCGTCTCCTCGCGGAGTCCATGCTGCGCGGCTTCCTCGGCGACGAGGACTACCAGCGCGTACGCCTCCCCGTCATCGAGGCGATGGCCACGGTCATCGGCCGCTACAACTCCGCGATCCGGCAGGCGGTGGACCAGGGCCTGACGGCCCGCGACGCCGACCAGCAGGTGCCCCGCCCGACGTTGTGGCAGGTCGTCGACGAGGTCGTGGCGGCGTACGACCACGCGATCGCGACGAACGACCGCGAGGCGGCGAAGGACCTGAAGCTCGCGCAGATGCTCCTCACCGAGCTGCGCACCCTCCCCTACGCCCGGCTCGCCTTCGCCGAGCGCCCGCAGCCGCTGTCCGCGATGCGCAAGCGCCGTACGGTCATCACCCTGCGAGGCTTCCAGTCACCCGCCGCCTCGGACCCGCGCAGCTGGAACCCGGCGGAACGGCTCGCGGCGACGGCCCTCATGGCGGTCGTGGAACTCGGCAGCCAGATGCTCGACGTCGGCTACGAGAAGAACCCGGTGACGGGCGAGATCGGCCTGCGCCCCAAGGCGCTGTTCGTGGACGAGGCGTACGTCGTCACGGCCACGGAGTCGGGCCGCGACCTGATGCGCCGCGCCCTGAAGCAGGGCCGCTCCTACCTTGCGGTCACCGTCCTGATCACCCAGCAGGCCATCGACCTGGTGCAGATCGAGGACTCCGAGGCCCGCAGCGGTGGCGCCAACCAGATCCACACGGTCTTCGCCTTCAAGCAGAAGTCCGCGCAGGAGGCGTCCCTGGTGGCCCCGCTGCTCGGCCGCCCCGAGGACGACCCGAAGGTCATCGCGGCCCTCCAGGAACTCCGCACCGGTGTCTGCCTGCAGCGCGACGCCGACAAGCGCGTCGGTACGGTCGCCGTCGACCTGGTCTTCAAGGAGATCCTCGCGGCCACGGACACCAACGGCACGACCCGCCCGGCCCGCCAGGGGGTCAACCCGCCGCTGAGCGTGTGGGACTGGACGTTCCTGCAGGAGATGACGGAGGACCCGGCGCGCCCCACGGCCCCGGAGACGACGGCCCCGGAGACGGCCACCGTGTGACCTCCCACCGCCAGCGCCGCAGCGCCCCCCACCCGTAGCCCCCAGCCGAAGAAGGACCATGCGAATCAAACGAGCACTCACCATCGGCGCCCTCCTCCTCGTGTCGGTGTCCCTGACGGCATGCGGCGGTGACGACGACACGAGCAAGCCGTCGGGGAAGGCGAGCGCGGAGGCGGGCAAGGGCAGCAAGGAGTCGACCGGTGAGAAGCAGCCCGACGCCCTGCCGGCGGCTTCGGACATGGCGTCCATCGAGTACTTCCTCAACCAGCACGCCGCTTGCCTGGATCTCCAGACCGGCAAGGAGTACGACGCCTCCACCCAGGCGGAGCGCTACGCCGCCTGGCTGGAGGAGGACCAGTCGACCGACCCGGTCTGGGCGATCAAGGACCGTGCCGTCTGCATGGACCAGTACGACCACCCCAACACGCTGCTCCTGATCTCGGACATGAAGCAGTTCCAGACGACGATGAAGGAGAAGGGCTACCGCGGCATCCTCATCGGCAAGGACTTCGCGGTGTACCCGCAGGACGACCAGACGGCTGAGGCTCTGCGGACGTCGGGCCTCAACTACCTGGCGTGTGACCCGAAGTTCGAGGTCCCGAGCGGCTACGAGAAGAAGCCCGCGCAGGCCGACGGGTGCGTCATGACCACGTACATCCCCACAGACGTCTGATCCGCTCCGAAGGACTTCTCATGCTGACCCTCAGCCGGCCCCGCGCCGACCGCCCGGCACGGCGCCGGCCGAAGCGGTCCCTCCTCAAAACACTGGTCAGTGCCGGTGTCGCGGCACGCGCCGCGCTGTTCGTGGCACTCGGGGTGATCGCCCTCTCGCTCTCCACCCCACAGTCGGCGAAGGCCCTCTTCGACACCTGCGACTGGACGTCCGACAGCATCAACCAAAAAGCCGACATGCCGGGCGCCTCGGAGAACATCTTCCCCTCGGTGAAGCAGTGGGCCGGCAAGCGTGAGCTCGTCTCCGGCGCCGTGCGCCTGGACGGTGCCCCCGGGGACTACACCGTCTACGAACTCGGCGCACTGCGGGGCCTCAACTGGGCCTCGACCCAGCAGAGCCAGAACCAGGCGAAGCAGGGCGAGCGCGGCGAGAACGCGGACGACGACGACTGCAGCATCCAGAACGAGATCTACAACTCCATCGCCCAGATGGTGTTCGACCTCAGCAAGTTCATCACCCGCGCCTCCATCAGCATCAAGGAGATCTCCTCCAACCCCAGCCCGCTCGCCGCCCTGTACGAGGGCACCGTCGAGGGCAAGAACAGCGTCGTCGACCGGCTGAACACGAACGTCTTCCAGGTCGCCGTGCCCACCATGATTCTGCTCACCGGGCTCTGGGTCTTCGGCAAGTGGCGCAAGGGCGACATGCGCGAGGTGTGGTCGGGAGTGGGCTGGGCCGCGTTCGTCGTGATCGCGGTGTCGGCGTTCCTGGTCGACAACAACTACACGCGCGTGGTCGAGACGGCCGACTCCGGAATCGCCCAGGGCAACGCCGCACTGACCGAGGCGGTACTGGGCGGCGCGGTGGACGACATCGAGCCGCCCTGCGACCTGGCGGCCAACGCGCCGCAGCGCGGTATGCGGATATCCAGCTGCGCCATGTACGACACCCTGGCGTTCCGGCCCTGGGCCATCGGCCAGTTCGGCGATCCGGGCAAGAAGCGCATGGAGTACAAGGGCTCCACGAGCTGCGACTTCGGCGAGAAGGCGCGATGCACCGATCTGCGGGTCAAGCAGGTCAACGTCCAGTCGGTGACCAACTTCGACTACTACAAGGACTGGTCGGACGTGGACGGCGGTGTGATGAAGCACAAGGAGAACCAGTACGGGGAACTGCGCAACTACATCGCCAAGAACGAGAAGTCCCGTGTGTACGAGCAGTGGAGCGGTCACAAGCCCGGTAACCGCATCACCATGGGCGTCTACGCGCTCATCGCCTCCCTCATCGTCGGCATCATGGTGGTCGTGCTCAGCGCGCTGACGCTGCTGTGGCACTCGGTCACCCTCATCATGATCATCCTGCTGCCGCTGGTCGCGATCATCTCGATCCACCCGACCCAGCAGAAGCTGCTCAGGGGCTGGTGGCAGACGTTCGTGCACAGCTTCGTGCTGCGTGCCGGCTTCGGCGTGGTCCTGACCATCCTGCTGCTCTTCTACCAGCTGATCCTGCCGCTGTCGGTCCCGCTGGGCATGCAGCTGCTGATGCTGTTGCTGGTCACCATCTCCGTCGTCATGCTGCTGAAGAACCTGCTGTCCGGGAAGTTCTCGCCGCAGGTGGCGGGGGCGGAGGACGCCCTGGGTGTCGGGGACGCCGCGAACGCCACGTTCAACAAGGCCGCCGCCGTGGCCCCGGGCCTGGCCGTCTCCACGGCGGGCACCACCGCCCGCCAGACGGGCCGGGTCGCGGGCACCACGGCCAAGGGAATGGGCCGGGCGGCGGGCAGCACGGCACGCAACGGCGCCTGGGCGGTGGACAAGCTCGCCTTCAAGGGCAAGTACCGGGACAAGATGCAGCGCAGGGGCTGGCTGGGCCAGTCCAAGCGTGAGCAGCGCAAGGACGCCTATCTGGCGAGGGAGGACGCGCGCGAACTCCGCGAGCAGCGGCACGGCGAGGGCGCACAGCCGGAGCCGGAGGGACAGACGCCCACCGCGCACAGGCGCAGCGGACGCGTCAGCGGATCGAGCGGTACGCAGACCCCGCAGCCGTCGCCCACACCCTCGCCCACGCCGAGTCCCGCACCCGCGGCCCCCGCGCCGAGGCCCCAGCCCACGCCGGCGTCTCCTCGGACCACGCCGGCCGATCCGACGCCGCCCGCGATCCCGGCCCCTGCCCCACGGGACCCCCGTGGCCCGAGCGGCCGCGTCTAGCCGACCACGGCCGTCCACCTGACCCCGCCCCCGCACCGAGGAGCCGCCCCATGCCAGCCCCGAACGCCGAGCGCGACCCCGACCGGATGGTCGGGGACACGGAGCGGCTCTCCGGTGCGGCCCGGCCCACGGTGCGGGCGGGTGTCCGGGGCGGCGCGCCGCACAGCCACGGGAGAGTGACCGCCCCATGAGCCGCGCCCCGCGCACCACGACCGACACTTCGAACGCCACTGCCGCCGCTGCCGCTACTGCGAGCACCACTGCCGCTGGTTGGGCCGGCGGCAGGCGCAGCGGCAGGCCCGCGCCGTCCCGTCTCGTCCGCCTCCTCCGCCAGGACAAGAACGACCCCTGGGCCGTCCGCCTCCTCCCCCGCATCGTCTTCGGTCTGGCCGGCGCCTACACCCTCTTCGCCATCGCCTCCCAGAGCGGCTCATCCTTCGTGATGGTCTGCGCCACGCTGCTCCTCGGCGGAACCGTCTGGCTGCTCCGCCGCCGCACCCAACTCCTCCTCGCCCTCGCCTCGACCATCCTCACCACCGCCTTCACCGGCTACTTCTCCGCGGTGGGCGACTCGGCCCGGATGACCACCAGCGCGGCCGTCACCGGAACCGCCGCGTTCGGCTACTGGGCCCTCACCGGCATGGCCCTGCTCGGCGCCTGGATGGTGAAGGAGCACCCGGGCCGGCGCGGTGTCACGGTCGTGCTCGCCGATGTGATCCTGGTCATCGGCTCCGTCGTCGGCATGTTCGTGCCGGAGGCGGGCGTGCCGATCGGTTTCGTGGGCGTGCTCGGCGTGCTGGCCGTGCGCGGCGCATCCGCGAAGGCCATGACTGCCCGGGTCAGAAGGGTGGGCAGGGCGATACGTCGGCCGCGTCCTCGTGACACCCGTAAAACGGCGGACAGTTGAGGCTCCTGTGAATGGTTCGTCGCGGCACTGTTCGTTTCCAGCCAGCACTTTGCACATGCGTTGCATCAGTTTGACAATTTGTTCTAGAGTCCCCCGCGATCACAGATCATCACGGGGGCTCTTACTCATGCGTATGGCAAGCCATACGACGCTGGCCAGGCTGCCTGTCCGACCTGCCCGCCGGGCGGTCGACCGGGAGGCCCACATACCCGACGCGGCTCTGCCGTGCCGGCGTCGGCCGGACGTCTTCCAACACCCGCTGCTGGACAACTCGGAGAATCCGCAAGGCCCGCACTCCTCGCTCGCCGCGGCTCCGGCACATCCAGGCGTATCACCCGATCAGCGCCGCCAACACCTCGTCCTCCTCCGCACCGCGCGCGACCTGTGCGCCTCCTGCCCACTCTGGGCGGAATGTCTGCAGGACGCCGTCGCGTACGCCGAGCCGTACGGCTACACCGCGGCCACCACACGGGAGGACCGACGCGCGCTGCGCCGCATGCTCGACCTCGGCGACGAGAACGGCGACCTGCCGGCCCACGCCGCCGTCCGCTTCGACTCCGGCTCGCAGCCCCGACGGCTCACCCGCCTCAGGTCCCGCGCGGACGAGTCGTCGGCGACCCACTCCGCAAACCGTCGGTCGACCGCCCCGGACCTTCCCGAACTGGAGCGGATCCTCGACGCGTTCGACCAGCTCCAGCAGCTGCTGGGTCAACTGGCCCATGATCAACGCATGTTGAGGGAAGGCCCACCGCGCGCCGCTTTGACATCGCTGTTGCAATCGCACACCACCACACAGCCAACGCACAGACAGACGCCCCCTCCGGACGGGTCGCACCCCCCGTCCGGACCGTCGAACGGCAGGAGCGAGGAACCCATGGCAGCGGCCGAGGCCGGGCAACGGATCACCTTCTCGTACGAGGATCCCGCCCTGGCCGTACGGCAGGCCGTACTCGGCCCCCTGGTGCGCTCCGCCCTCCCCGCGCTCACGAGCCTCGAACAGCTCGTCGCGATGCTGACGTGCATGCCCGGCGACGCCGACCCGGCCACCGAAGCCCCGCGGGATCTGCCGGCCGTACGGGAAGCGGTCGAGTCGCTGCTCCCCGACAACGCCGAAGCCCCCTCGGACGCCGACGGAGCGCCCTTCCCTCCCCGGCGCCCCCTCACCGGCTCCGTCTCCGTCGACCTGGCCACCACCGACCCGGTGGCCGCGCTCCGCCGCGACTTCCTGGAACCGCTGCTGCGCGAACTCGCCGCCACGCTCGCGAACATAGAGAAGGTCGCCACCATGCTGGCCGCCGCCTCCGACGACACCGGCGACGCCCGCCTGGACACCATCCGCACGGCCGTCCGCGAGATCCACGACCGCCTCCCGCGCCCGGTCACGCCCACGGCTCACCCCCTGCACGGTGGCCATCCGCCCGTGAGGACCGCAGCGGGAGCAGGAACGGGACAGACCCGCCGGGCCCCCTCCACCCCCAGCATCCGCGCGGCCGTCGAGAAGGCCGTCGCCGGCTTCCCCGGCGCCTTCTCCGCCCGCGACGTCCTGCGCGCCCTGCCCTCGGGCGTCTACGGCGACCCGTCGAAGACCATCAGCAACGTCCTGTCCGCGCTGGTCAAGTCGGGCCGCCTGCAACGTCTCTCACGCGGCACGTACGCTCGCGTCCTGGACGCCCTGAACATCGAGGACGTCCACGACGTCGACGACACCATCCTCCCCGAGCGGGGAGAGGCGAAGAGCGCCTGACCTGAGCCGGAAGGAACACCAGCCCCCGATGACCGAACCGATCCCGAGCCAGGGTCCGGCACCCTCAGCCGCGTCCGACGCCCAGGTCCACGTCTTCTCCCCCAACGCCGGCCTCATCGACGGCGTCCCGGTCACCGCCCCGCCCTACGGCGACATCCAGGACGTCGTCCTGTCGATCCTCCAACAACGCGCCCAACAACTCGGCGCCCCCACCCCGGCGACGATCACGGACAACCGCTACGGCGGCGCGATCCGCCTCCTGATCCACCCGGACGGGACGACGGAACAGTTGGACTGAGCCGACGGGCTCGGTACCACCATCGGCCCGGACTCTCACGAGGCCGACAGGTGTGGGAGCGGAGCGACGTGCTTGGTCTGCTCCCGCGTCGGCACTCCGTCGAAAAGCGGTGTGCGGGTACCGTCGAGTCGGCCCAGCGATGTGCCGTAACGGTCCCGGAGCCAGCCCTCTTCCACGGCACTCCTCTGAGGGATTTCGTCAAACCGTAGCCGGTCTGGGCGCGGTCAGACGGGCAGCATCCGACGACGCGTCGGCCCACATGCCCGGGCATCGGCGCCGGCGGCGGACGTCAGGCCGTCGCCGGGGGCGCCCCGTCCTCCAGGTGGCGGTAGAACTCCCGCCACTCCTCGAAGGCCGCCTCGAACCACGGAACCCCCGCGGCGAGAGGTACCAAGTGGCGGCACGTCTCACGGTAGTAGGAACGCCGCTTCTCGGGCCGCGGGTGCGTGTCGAGCCGTTGCACGTTGCTGAACCGGTCCGCCAGCTTGAGCAGCAGGACCTCCGGCGGGGCGGATCGCAGGCTCAGAAGGTAGCGGTCACGCACCTCCGCAGGATCCTCGTGTGCCTCGGGGTTCGGCTTCGTCACCCAGCCCACCCACTCCTCGACCCGGGGGCCGAACCGCTCACCGACCTCCTCGGCAGTGCGGTCGGTGTCCTCCACGACGTCGTGGAGGACAGCCGAGACCAGCAGGTCCTCGTCGTGAACACCCGCGCCCGAGACGAGGATCTCCACCACCTCCAGAAGGTGCTCCACATAAGGCTCACCGGCAGGCCTCTTCTGATCCCCGTGGGCCTCTTCGGCGAACGCGACGGCTTCCCCGAGGCGCTGCGCCGACACCTCAGGAGCGAGCACCGCCAAGTGTCGACGGGCGGTGTCCCAGTCGTGCCACGCGCCGAACACCCGATGGGTCAAGACGACTCCTCGTCCGCAGCTTCCAGCTGCCTCTTGTATTCCGCCCACCGAGGCAGGGTCGACGGCACCTCGCCGGCCTTCGCCCTGCGGGTCTCGAATTCTCCGGCGATGCGTCGACGCTGGATCTCGGTGAGGGCTTCGTTCCTGATCGACTTCATTTCCGCGGAAGACTCACACTCCCTCTCGTCGATGACGAAAGCAGCGAGCATAAATCCGTCCGCGGTCCTTCTGCGGAACGTCGAGATCATGACGAACTTCGGCCCTGTCTCATCTGTCACGGGTACCTCCTGCGAGTCTCTTCCTGATCCAACGCCGCCGCTTCTGCCTGCATCCTACGCATCACGTCGCGTTCCGCCGGAGTCGTTTCGATATGCGACTTGTACACGGTGTTGTGCTCAAGGTCGGCGGCCACGGAAGCCCGCTCTGTCGTGAGCTGGAGTTCGTATGTGTACGGTTTTCCGCCGACCTCGATGGCTACGACCATGGGAATGACACGGTAGCTCGGATTCCCGCTCTTGGGCTCCGCGTACATGTTCTCGACCTCCAGTAGGCGCCCGCCCTCGCCGGTACCGAAGTGCCCCTTGGCCTTTTCAAGAACGGATTCGAGCTGGGCGGTGTCCTCGACGGTGATTCTTGCCCCCACGGCATCGATGACGTCCCCGATCTCGTAATCCGGGCGGGCTTTTCGCCCCTCGCTCCCCTCTGTCATTCTATTGACTTTGTCGACCAGGCCGTCTGCGGATTTCGTGCGGATGCTCAATTCGGCATCGTCGGCCTTCTCTAGGAGGCTCGTCACGTCCTCGTAGACGGCCGGCTCCACCTCGTTCTGCAGCCTCATGCCGTAGTCCTCCAGGGCGTCACGGTCGCCGTCCTCGATGGAGGCTCCGAGGGCTCGCACCGGGTCGTCCGACTTGGCCTGCTCGACGTATGCGTTCTTGCGGGACGTCCCGTCGGGCTCGAAGTTCACCTCATGCTCCACGGGCTCGAACAGGGGTCCCCGCCCGGGATTCTCCGACCTGTACTCCTCCAAGGAACGCCCTTCCAGGGTCTCGCCCTCGGCGAGCTCCTGAATGATCTCCAGAGTCCGTGCGCCCCCGCCCTCAGGATCTTTCAGGTTCTCGATCACGTTCAGCCTGTTTGCGTCGTCCGCACCGAGCTTGGTGATCACCGAAGCCACCTCGGGATGGCGCTCGCCGAGGGCCTCTGCCACGTCGGCCAGCGGGTTATCGGACTCGTCCCCCGACTCCGGAGCGTCGGCCGCGCCACCCTCGCCGTCCTCCGCCCACGGTGCGTCAGGCTCGTTCACATCCTCTGCCTCGGCGGTGTCCGGTGCCTCGTCCCGATCTGCGGGCTCGTCGGGCTCGTTGGTCCCCTCGGCTTCGACAGGCTCGATAGACTGGGCCGACTCTTCGGGATCTTCGGGCTCTTCGGGCTGATCCGCCCCTTCCGGCTGCTCAGCGTCCTCGGCAACCCCTTCAGCCTCCTCGGGCGCTTTGGGCTCCGCCCACGCGTCCCCGGTCTCAATCGCTGGAGGAGCCGTCGGCTTCTCAGCGACGGGTGCCGCGTCGGCCCCGCTCTCCGCGGCGTACAACTCACCCATGTCGACCCTCTTCTGCGTGACGGTCCGCCGCAGGTTTCCGGATCTTGCGCTCGAAGCAGGACAAGATCGAGGAGAACCGCTTGCCCCACTCCTCCGACGGATCGGAGCACCCGACGATCCCTTCCAGCACGGAAGGCGTATATCGACCGTGGTAGTACTCCCGCGTCTTCGTTCCCTTCCGCGCCCTGAACCGGGGCTCACCCACCGAACACGGATCCTCCCCGTCGAGTTGGCCGCGCATCATCGCGGCCACATGCTCGGCCAGCGCCTCCGGGGCCGTGGGCGCGCCGACGCGGCTGTGGACCGCGCGGTCGACCGCCTGGCCGATCGCGCAGCTCAACAGACGGCGGTCATCATCGGTAGCCAGGTACGGGGCGAATGCCTCTCGCATCGCCTCCCCCGGCAACGGTGTCGTCCACCCCAGCAGATGGGCCGCCACCGCCATCTCCGCCCACAACGCGATCCGGAGCTCCGGCTGGTCCATCAGCCGCTGCGCCCTGCGCAGGTCGCGGAGGGTGCACGCTTCAGGGGTGCAGCAGGGGCCGCACGCGCGGCTGCGTTCTCCGGTGAGCGCGGCCGCCGACGCCGGCCGGATCGCCCCCGCGTCCTCACGGTTCGTCCCGTCCCGCATGCGGACCAGCAGCGGGTAATCCATACCGTCCGTGAAGACGGCGGCTTCGCCCGGCCGCAGGGTGACCAGGTACTCGGACTGGGCCGCCGTGATGTTCATGGTCGCGCCGACCGCCTCGCGGTCGTCCTGGGCGGGAAGGCGGTGGACCACCTTGGCGGCGGTGTTCTTGATGACGTCCGGGAGGAGCTTGGAGGGAATCTGGTCGGCGATGACCAGGCCCTCGCCGTACGCGCGGATCTCGGCCAGCAGACCGGCGAACATCTCCACCGCGTGGGCGCTCGCGCCGCCCTCCTCCGAGCGGCGGAGCAGCCGGTGCGCCTCCTCGAAGACGCTCAAGTGCCGCAAGGGGAAAGAGAGTCGACGGGTCACGCGCTGTTCCATGCGCAGGTACTCGACGAGCCGGATGAGGATCGTGCCCATGAGGAACGACTTGTCCTTGTCGTCGCCGACGTCCTCGATCTCGAAGACGACGTTGCGGCGCAGGAGTTCACCGAAGTCGAGCGGGCGGCCCCCCTCCAGGAATCGTCCCGTCGTGCCGAGCCTCAGACTGGCCAGGCGGATCTTGATGAAGCCCTGGACGTTGTCGGCGACCTCCTTGCCGTAACCGATGTCGGTCACGACCTTCAGGGCCGTGTGCTCCAGGTCCTCAAGGGTGGGGTAGCGGGGCTCGGTGCCGGGCACGAGCGGTTCGCCGAGGGTGAGGTCCCAGCCCAGGTCCTCGTAGCAGCGGGTCAGCGCGGCACTCAGCACCTGCGGGAACGGTTCCTGCGGGTCGAAGGAGGCCAGGAACAGGGCGCGCACCATGTCGAGGTGCGTCTGGAGGGGGAAGCGCTCACCGTTCGCGAACGCCGAGGGCTCCAGGGGATTCAGGCCGGCCGGGAGGGCGTCGGGGTCGCCGGGTTTGATGACGACGACCTCGCTCGTGTCGCCGAGCCGCGCCGACATGAACCGGTACTCGGCCTTGGCCGGTTCCACCACAAGCCACGGGATGCCCGCATGGGTCGCCGCCTCCAGCAGGCCGCGCACGGTCTGCGACTTGCCGCCGCCCGTCGCCCCGCACACGAAGGTGTGCCGGTTGAGGGTGGAGCGGGTCAGTTCCAGGTCACCGACGGGGCTGCGGTTGCGGTCGAGCACCGACCCGAGCCGGACCGGGGGCGGGGTGTCGGCCGTGACCGGACGGCCGGTGGTCTCGGGGGTGACGTCGAACTCCGGGCGCAGCGCGAACCGCACGCCCGGTATCTCCTGCGCGGGGGGCCGGGCCAGAGCTGCCAGCAGATCGGATCCGGCGTGGAAGGGGTACTCCTCGGGGGCGGGGAGAGCGCCGCCGAGCGCCGTGGGCAGGTCCCCGACCCGCCCGGTCGGCCGGAGCGCGTAGGGCAGCCCCTCCAGGTCCGCCGAAGCGCAGACCAGAGCGGCGACACGCGCCGCCTCCTGCGACGTACGGCCGCCCGCCAGCAGGCGTATCCGCCACAGTCCGGTGGCCGCCGCCCTGGCCAGGTCCTTGTGCCGTCGCTCCAACCGGGCGGCCGCGATGGCGTGCTCGGGCGAGCCGTCCGCCTTGGACATCGCGCGGCGCTGTTCGTCGGCGATGTCGCCGGTGAGGTCGTCGAGTTCGTCGGCGGGCACCGGTTCGGCGAACACCATCCAGGCGAAGGGCTCCTGCCACACCGCCAGGAGGCAGTCCTCCAGGCTGGGCCGCTGCCGTGCGGTGCCGCTCCCCCCGGTGTTCGGCTCCGCGTCGACGAGCAGCCCGTCGGTCACACCCGCGACGGCGCTCCAGTGCGTGAAGCCGGCGAACAGGGACGCCGCGGTTCCCGTCGGCTGGGCCAGACCGCGTGCGCCGGCGGGCAGTCGCAGCAGAGTGCTGCCGCCGTCGGCGTCGGCACGGCCGCCGAGCAGAGCGCTCCCTCCGACCATCACATCGATGGGCCGGTCCGCCGCGCGGCGCGCCCAACCGACGAACACCGCACCACCCGTGGGGTCTTCGGAGCGCCGTGCGTGATGCGCGGAGACCAGGGCGGCGAGCCGCTGGGCGTGCAGGTCGTCGCCGGGACCGCCTGGCCGGTCGTCCGTGAGGCGTTGGCGAGGGACCTCTCGCAGCAGGCAGGCGTCCATGTCGAGGAAACGCTGCCATGTGCCGCCGTACGGCGTGGTGTTCATGGGGTACGGCCCGCTCTCGCTCGCTGATCGGCGCGCAGCCGCAGCCGCTGTGTCCCGACCGGATACGACTGGCCCGCGCGTCCGCGATACCGGGCCGGGCTCACAGGATGCGGACGGTCAGGCCCTTTGCCGTGCCGCTCCACGGCGGCGCAAGAAGCGGCCCCTTCGCCGACTTCACTCCGGCAAACGAGCGGACCGCCCCAGTTGCCGGAGTTGTCAGTCAACGCGAAAAAACACGCGTCATCGCTGAGTTGACCAGAATCGTGCGCGAGCAGTGCGGTTCGCAACGTCTCCCCCGTTGTCGATCTTGCGCCTACACCCTAGAGCCGGTCGGGTCCCAGGCCAAGCCTTGCAACTGTGACTTCGTTACCGGTGGTTCCAACTGGACTCAGGGGGGCGAATTCGTGCAGCATGTTTCGGCTGCGAATCAATGACTGGCTGCCGCTTCGGCGGTCACGGGGGCGAGTTCACATCACCAGAGGCGTACGTGCTGCCGCCCTCGGGACGGTCATTTCTCAACTGTCCACATGTGGCTGCCTTTTCGGCCCACTTCCTTCCCAGGGCGGACCTCTTACGTGACCCATCCCGTCGATCCGCACCAACCGGGCCTGCCGGTCGGCCCCGGCCATCCTCCCCAGGGCGACTTCCCCCACGGCTACCCTCCCCCCGGCCAGCCGCACCAGGTGCCGCCCGCGTACCAGGCTCCGGATGCACCGCCTGCCATGCCGCCGTACGGTGCTCCAGCCCAGCCCTCGCAGGCGTACGCACCGGGCCCGGCCCACCCGCCTCCTGCGCAGCCGCCCTACCAGGCGGTTCCACCCCGGCAGGCGGTTCCACCCCAGCAGTTCGCGTCGCCGCCGTATCAGCCTTCGTATCCGCCCCCGCACGCGCACCCGCAGCAGCAGCACTATCCGGCGCCCCCTCAAGCGCCTCAACAGCCGTACAGCACACCGCAGATGTCACCCCAGGCACCCCAGGCACCCCACCACCCGCTGTACGCGGCTCCGCAGGCACCGCTTCCACAGACGCCCCAGCCCGTGCACCACGCACCGCCACCGCCCCCACCACCTGTGCCCGCCCCCGTCTCCACCACCCCCGGTGCCGAGTTCCCCGCCGCCCACGCTCCGGTGGGCACCCCCGAGGTTCGCCGCGGAGCCGACTCCTCCTCCGTGACCACCCTGCTGCTCAACCTCCCCCTCTTCCTGGGCAGCCTGCTGGTGATGTTCCTGATTTCGCTGTCCATGCCGAGCGGTGTGGACGTGGCGTTCGTCGTCGCCTGGCTCGCATCGGGTGCCCTGGTGTTCAACCGGCCGACCGAACGCGGCCTGGCGAAGCTGTACTTCAAGATGCGTGAACCCCTGGGCAGCGAACTCGCCGTACTCCAGCCGATCTGGTATGAGGTCACCCAACGGGCCGGCGTCGACGGGTCCAAGTACGACCTGTGGATGGAGGACACCGACGAACTGAACGCCTCCGCCGCCGCGGGCCACATCGTCGGGGTCACGCGCGGCGCCATGCGCAGTCTCCCGCCCCAGCAACTGGCCGCCGTACTCGCCCACGAGCTGGGCCATCATGTCGGCGGCCACGCGTGGGCCGGGCTGCTCGGCCACTGGTACGCCGTGCCCGCCCGGCTCGTCATGAGCGCTCTGCGGCTCGTGATCCGCGTCCTCGCCGCGATCTCCGAGGTGCTCGCGGGGCTCTTCGTGCTGTTCCTCGGCGTACTGGCCATCGCCCTGCTGTTCACCTTCCCGGCCGCGCTGGCCCTCTACGCCGTACCGTTCCTGCTCGCCTGGTCCGGGCGCCAGGGTGAGCTGCGGGCCGACCGGTTCGCGGGCCTGATCGGCTACGGCCCGCTCCTGGTCTCCGTGTTCACCGCGTGGCACGCGGCGGGAGCCGACGACGACCGCCGCAAGCAGCGCACGATGGCGCGCCTCATGTCCACACATCCGCCGCTGCACAAGCGCATACGCGCGATCGAGACCTTCGTCGCCTGACCGGCCTGGAGCCCTCCCATGACGATCGAGATCACCGAGGCCGGGCAACTCGGCCCGTATCAAAGACTGTTCGACGCCGGCCAGCGCGTCGGTTGGACCTACCGCGACCCCGAGTCGCTCCGTCAGCCGTTCGTCGAAGCCGAGCCGCAGCGCACGGAGCTGGACGGCAGCTACGAGAACCGTGTGCAGGCCGCCAGGCTGAACCGCAAGGACCGCATCAGCTCCGCGCTGAGGATCGGCATCGTCGTCGCCGTGGTGTTCTACCTGCTGAGCCTGCTCTTCACGGTGATGCTCACCATCGGCGGTGTCATCGTCGGCATCCTGGTGGTGCGCGCCCTCTACGCCTCGTTGCGGTACACCGCCGCCACCCGTGCCCGCACCGCCCAGGCGAAGGCGCTGGAGGAACGTTTCCAGAACGACTGGCAGGCGTGGCACCAACGCTGGACACTCCACGAGGCCCAGCAGACGCAGTGGATCGCCGGCCTGGACGCCTGGGGCGCGCTGCCCTTCGGAGCGGGCACCCGGCGGCTGGACGTCTTCGGCGGCAGCCAGCGCGGTCGCGAGGGCTTCCTCACGGTCTTCGGCGCTTCGACGCTGCGCCAGCGGCCGCTGATCGTGCTGGACCTGACCCAGGCCCTGGTGTGCCGTGAGCTGTCCGTGCTCGCCGAGGCGGGCGGCGTGCCCGTGGACGTGCAGCTGCTGCCCAGCCGTATGGCGGAAAGCGGCATCGTGAGCGGGCTCGCGCCGCACGAACTGGTGCAGGCCCTGGTCGAGGCCATCCACGGGGACAGCCCCGAGTCGGCCCGGGCCGATCGTGCCGTCTACACCCGGATCCTCACCCAACTGTGCGGCGCGCTGGGCGAGGACGTGTCCCTGGCGCGCCTCGGTGCCGGGCTGCGCGTCCTGGTGGGTGAGGCCGACGACGCCAAGGCGCTGAGCAGGGAGGAGCGCAACCGCATCGCGGACGATCTGTTCAGCGACAAGAACAAGGACCAGCTGCGGGACAGCCTCATCCGGCTGGCGTCCTTCGTGCACCCGCTGGAGCAGCTGGGAACGGCCCGTGAGGGGCGTGGGCCCGGCTATCTGACGTGCGTCACGCTGGACTTCGGCGCGGGTTCGGCGAGCGCGGAGCTGCTGGCCGACCTCGCCCTGCAGAGCGTGATGCGGCGGCTCTCCTCGTTCCAGGAGGAGGCCCCGTGCGTCGTCGTGATGCTGGGCGAGCAGGGCCTCCAGCGTCGTCACCTCGAACAACTGGCCCAGGTGTGTGAGCGCCGGGGCGCCCAACTCACCTTCGTGCACTCGCATCTGCGGGATGCCGGCGAGGAGCTCATCGGCGGCGGAACGGTCGCCTTCATGCGGCTCGGCAACCACCAGGAAGCCACGGTCGCCGCCGACTTCCTGGGCCGCCACCACTCCTTCGTCCTGCACTCGCTGACGGACACCGAGGGCCGGACCGTCAACACCTCCGTCGCCAAGACGATCGGCTCCTCCGTCAGCCGCGGCACCACCACCAGCCACTCGGAGACGTACGGCCGGAACTGGGGCAGCAGCAGTTCCACGACCTACCAGGGCTGGTTCAACCCGCTCTCGACGTCGGACTCCACCAACTCCGGCGGCAGCTACAGCGAGACGACCGGCACCTCCACGAGCGTCACCCACACCACGAACGAGTCCACCACCCACACGACCGGCGACAGCGACAGCACGAGCCTGGCGACCGGGCGGCAGCGCGTCTACGAGTACGCCCTCGAACCCACACAGCTCCAGTCGCTCGCCGAGTTCAACCTGCTGGTGGTGGAACGGCAGCCCGGCGGCGCCGTCCAGGTGCACGCCGGCGACTGCAACCCCAACGTCGTCCTCCTGGACCGGGTGAGCACGCAGCCGCTGCCCCGCTTCGACACACCGCCGCAGTACATCCCCGCTCCCGCCATCACCGCCGATCAGGCGTATGTCGCTCCGCAGCAGCCTTACGCCCCCGTGCAACACCCCGCGACGCCCCCACAGCCTCACACGGGGGCGCCGCAGCAGCCTTACGCTCCGGCTGCTGCGCAGGCCCAGTGGATGCCCCCGGTCCAGCCGCCCCAGCATCCGGGCAGCTGGGCCCCGGGGCCGCCGCCGAACTGGCCCGGTCAGCAGTCGGGGGGCTCTCAGTGACGAAAGGCAATGAGGAGCTCGACGAGACGTTCGTCCGGCTTTTCCAGAACGCCACGCCGTCGGCGGCGGCAGTGGTCGCCGACCGGATGGGCGCACAGGGCCGTCTGCACCTCCTGAACCGGCGGCGGTACCCGCCGCCGGAGGGATTGCGTGACTGGATCGCCAGACATGGCGATGCGGACGAGGTGGAGGCCCTGTACGAGAACTGGGGGCTGACCGCGCGACAGGCGGCCCTCGTCGTCGCGCGGGCCGACCTGATCGCCGGCTTGGACAGCGACTTCGTCGAGGTGCTCGGCGACGGTGGTTCCGCTGTCTCTTCCGGGCTGGTGGAACAACAGTGGCGCACTACCCCTGCCGGACACTTCCGAATGCCGGGCCAACCCTGGTCCACCTCACCGCTGCCGGAGGTGGAGGAGCGGGTTCGTGCCCGGCTCGGCTCGGACGTCCGGGCCTGGGAGACCGCGTTCGTCCTGCTGGCTCGCGGCTTCCCCGGAGATCTCCCCGACCTGCTCGACCACGCGGCACGACACGATGCCTCCGTGGCCGCGTCACGCACGCACGTCAACCCGAAGAACGTGAGCTGGCTGGGTCTCATCGCACCGGGTGATCTACCGGAGCGGCTTCTTGCTCGCCTCGGCCCGGGAATGCTGGCCGGGGCCGATTCCGACCTACGTGCCCGGCTCGCTTCACTGCTCATCGCGTCGGGCAACCCGGCCGTGTGGGAGAGCATCCTGGGACGTCGTGACGACTCCATGAGCCACGGATCGTCCGGCGGCGCGGACATCGAGCGCGCCTTCCTCCGTCTCGACGTTCCCCGGATCAACGAGTGGCTGCTCATCGGCGCCACCGACGCGCAGGGCCGGCTGCCTCCCGCGACGCGTCTGGCACTCCTGGAGGGCCGCCCCTTCGGCTCCACCTCCGAGCCCTCTCTCCCGCGCACCTACGCGGTACAGGCCAGACTCAGCTTCCCAGCGTCCGAGCCGTGGGACACCGACCTGTTGCGCCTGTGCTACGACTCCCGCGAGCCGGGCCTCGTGGCGCACGCTCTGCACGCCTCCTGGCAGGGCGACGAAGAGGTGCTGACGCCGTACCAACAGTTGGTCGCCGGCATACGTCTGTGGGAGTCGGACCATGTCCACGACCTGCGTGCGCTGACATCGCAGAGCACGACAGGCATCCGAGACCGGGACGTGCGCGACGTGTGTGCCGAGTCGCTGCGTATCCGATCCGTCCGTCCGCTCCAGGCCGCCGCCGAAGAGCGCCGCCGGCATCGCGACGAACACCTGGACGAGGCTCTGCGCACCTGGTGGCTGCGGCTGTCATGCCCGCCGCGGCCGCACGACCTCCTCCAACTCACACAGAGCGAGGTCGCTGCGGCGGGTCGGACCATCACCGGCGATCCCTGGTACCAGGTGGACTGGGACCTGGTGCGCAGTCGCCTTTCCTCCCCCCAGGCAAGCGATCACCGCGACCTCACTCTGGCGCGGTACCGCATCCTGCTGGCTCACGACGACTGCCCGGAGGATGTCGCCCGGTCCCTGGCCGACGCCGACCTCACCCCGCTGGACCTGCAGCATGTCCTGGCCCACCGAGACACCGCCATCGACACGCTCGCCTCCCGGTGCATCGTTCCCTGGACGCCCGCGTCGGGAGGCATGGAGCCTCAAGCGCTCGTGAACGCGGCCTCCGTCCAGCCGGGCTGGGTACCTGGAGTGACCGTCGAGGACGTGGTGCGGCACGCCCGCCCGGTGCGGAGCATCGTCAGGGCCGTCGGCAACGAGCACATCGGCCGGATCGTGGCCCAGGTCCTGGACGAGACGCGGGCGGCGCAGCCGGGAGTGGACGAGGCCGACGTGTGGACTCACCTGTCCCGCATCACCCCGTACTCCATGGCACCGTTGCCGCGCCTTGTGCGGCACGCGGTGGAACTCGCCGCCGGCGCGGAGACAGTCGACGTGCTGCCTGCGGCCGATTTCCTGGTCGGCCCCGATCTTGACGACGCCGGTGCGAAGAAGGTGCGTGAGCACCTCAGCATCCTCCCAGCGCACTGGACCAAGGCGGTGCGCCTGCTCGCCAACGGCTTCGAGGGCCCGCTGGCCGCGCTCCTGGACGCCGCCACCCGGGAAGAACAAGAAACGCCCTCCGCGGAACCTGCATCAATGCTCGTGGAGCACCATGCCGCCGCCGTACTGCTCGGCCTCGCTCCGGGCGCCGTCATCGATTCCGCGGTGGCCCGGCTCGACGTTCCCGTCCGTCTCCTCCTTGCCCGGACCACCTACAGTGCCGAGACACTCCAGGCGTTGGTGAGGCACGGCGACCGTCAGCTGTGGGACATCCTCCTCAACCCGAAGCGGCTCTTCTGGCCCCTGACGGGCAGCGAAGGTCGCCTCAGATGGGGGCACTTGCGGGACGAAACGCTGGTTCCGGCACTCCTCGCACAGGACGATCCGTGGCTCAACGCCCGACTGGTGCGCGAACTGTTCCACGGGTCCACCGCTCTTCGTTCCCATATGCGAGCGGTGCTCTCAGGCACACCGTTCGGGCCACGCGACGACGTCGTGACCATTCACCCGGATCTGCTCGCCGACTTCGCCGACTGGACTCCCGAGTCCGGAAGAGAGTTGCCCGCGTGGACCCGCGGAGAGCACTTCTGGGACTTCCCGCATCCGGTGCTGGCCCTGCAGGCCATGATGACGGTGCGGCAGCGCAACTACCAGGACGCGGCTGAGACGCAGCTCTCGACGAGACAGAGCCTGGTCGCCGCAGCCACGATCGCTGCCGCAGGCCGGTTCGACCTACTGCAGTACGTCGTCGACCGCTGGCGTGTCCGCTATCCGTGGCTGGGCCACAAGGACGAACGGAAGCTGTACGAAGAGGCCATTCGCCTGCGTTCGGCCGGGCCCATCGAGGAGAGGCTGGCGGAGCTGAGCTGAGCTGTCGGTCCGTCACGACAGATACGTCACCCGCAAGCAGGGGGTGGCCAGGGAGGAGCCCTGACCACCCACCGGCGTCACGGCCCTGCGGCCGGACTCGCTTTCGCCGTCACTCCCTGTCCGCGTCCGCGGTCATGATGCGGACGCATTCTTCGAGCGCCCCGCACAACGCCGGTACGAAAGCAGCGAGTTCGGCGTCCGACGCCTTCCCCGCCTCCAGCACGGCACCCACGACCGTCACCAGCACCGCGGCGGCCTTCAACGCGTGCACGTCGGCCAGTGCTTCGAGAATGCCACCGGGGCACGTGTCCGCGAGGGCTTCCTTGCCGCTCGCAGGGTCCACGCCGAGACTACGCAGGCGCGACGGGCTCATACGGCGGCCTCCCACGGGCCGTAGTCCTGCCCCAGCGTCGCCAGGACGGCAGCCCGGCGCCGCGCCCGCTGAAGCCGCCGCCGATCGAGTTCGTCCCGCTCTCGCTCCCACACGACGACGTAGGGCCGGACCAGGGGCAACCCGTCGACCCGGACGACGTCACCGAGGAACGGGCACGGGGGTGCGGGCCGGCACCCGGGCGGAGACGCGGGAGCCGAAGTCAGGGGCGGCGTGACAGCGCGGTGCGCCCCACGAGCAGGCAGGAAGAGGCTCAGAATCACGGCCAGTAGGCTGCGCATAGGTCGACTCCTATCAGTCGGCTCAGGCCCCGACACGGAAGTAGCCGCTTCCCGTCGGGGCCGCTGTGCTTTCGGCGTCCACCTTACCCGTGGATAACCGCAGATAACCACGGATGCACGGAAAGCCATGGTCACCCACGCTGGACTCATGGATCTTGACCGTACGCGCCCGCTGTGGCGGCAGATCGCAGCGGAGATCATCCGGCGCATCGAGGATGGCACCTACCCGCTGGGAAGCCGCGTGCCGTCCACTCTGGAGATCGCGCAGGAGTTCGGTGTGGTGAACGCGACGGCGGCCAAGGCCATGCGGCATGTTCGTGAGCAGGGCTGGACGCGAGGCGAAGTCGGGCTGGGGACCTTCGTGGCCGACCAGCTGCCGCCGTCCTCATAAGCCAGGCCCCGACTCAGCCGCGATCGGCCCGGTTCACGGACGGCCCTGAGTGCCCTGCCCTATGCGGCAGGCCCCGAACTGCTGCCGACCCCGTCGATACCGCCGAGCACATCACGAGCGACCCGGACATTCAGTTGATGTGGACGGCGCGGCCTCCTGGCAGCTGCCGCGCGAGATCTTCGCCCCGGAGTCGGGCCTCCAGCAGCAGCTGAACGAGATGGGCGCCCGAGGCCTCCCCGCCGAGACCGGCAACGCCGCCCCCGGCTTCGCCCCCGTCGCCCGCCAGAGCGCCCTGCGCGCACGGGCCGTGGCAGCGGCTCAGGCGGGCGACGAGAGCGCCGTGCAACGGCGGTCGACCATCCCGGAACGCTGGCGCCGCCCGGACCGGGCCCCGAAAACGGCCACGGAGACGGAGACGGAGACGGAAACACCGGCCGGAGGCCCCGCGAGCGCCACCCCGCCGCAGAGGGAGCCACAGCCGCGGCCACAACCCCCCACCGCCGAGCGGACCCCGAGCGCTCCCACCCCCGACCGACAAGAACCCACCACACCCACTCCCGACCGAGCCGCACCCGAGATCCCTCTCTGGGAAGTCGGCATGCGTCCACGCGGCACTTCCGGCGTGCCCCGCCCCAACACCCAGCAGCCCCAGCAGCTGCCGCCCGGCCACGAGCGCCCCGGCCCAGGGCTCGGCGTGGGCGACTGACCGGGTCACCCGAGGAGGTCACCGGGGCGGACCGGAATTCAGTCCCGCTTCGGCCCCGTGATCGCCTCGCCGATGGCGAAACCCTTGGCAGCCCCTTCGGGGATGATGACCTCCCTGCCGTAGGCAAACCGCCGGATGTCCCCCCAGTCGGCCGCCTCCGGGCGTGGTTCGGTGAAGAGCGTGACGGCGCCCTCGCCGTCGTAGTCGTCGATGACGACGTACACCGGAATGCCGGCCCGGGCGTACTCGCGCCGCTTCTTCACCCGGTCCCGGTCCTGGTTCCGCTTCCCCGGGGAGACGACCTCGACGATGAGCTGCACGGAGTCGGCACGCACACCCATGTCGTCCTCGTCGTGGCACGGCTCCGTGTCCTCCGGAGCGACGAAGGCATCCGGGATCCACGCCCTACGGTTGTGGATCACGTTCATGTCCTGGTAGCAGGCGTAGTCGCTACCGTCCAGGAACCGGTCCAGGGCCCGACGGACACGATTGGCGATCAGGCCGTGCGAACGGCGGGCGGTGGGCGACAACTCGATGGCTCCCTCGATGATCTCCGCGCGGTAGCCCTCGGGTGGGTCCATGGCCTTCCACACCTGCCACAAGGCCTCGTCCGGGCTGGGTCCGTTCGCGAATTCAGTCCCTGCCTCGGACATGGTCTCGGGCCTCTCATGTGCAAGAGCGGTCAAGGTGGCACCTCCTCCTCAAGTGTGGGCTTGGCGTGCACGGGGCACAAGCAACGCCGCCACGCTAGGCGGCCGTACTCGCTCACCTGCGAAAACACCCTCGCTTCACTCGAACTGGTGACGCAGAAACGACTCACTCCCCAGGAGCGTCGGCCCACCCTCCGCTCCGCGCCCCCACACACCCCACCCACCCCGTACAACCATCCCCCCACCCCAAACGTCTGATCGTCACCGGCGGGGGTTACACCGCCGGTGACGATCGCCCTCCTGCCCTGAAGGACCCCAGGACCCCATGACCTCAGTCAGACGCTCGACGACGGCCGCCGCGGCCGTCGTCGTGCTCGCCACCGCCGGCGGTCTGCTCGTCTCGACCGCCACGGCGGCGAACGCCGCCGTCACCTGCTCCTCCCCCGTCTTCAAGCGGCAGTTCTTCGCGAACACCACTTTCTCCGGCACCCCGAAGAGGACGGACTGCGACAGCGCGATCGACCAGAACTGGGGCACCGGCGCACCCGCCACCGGCCTGCCGTCCAACAACTTCGGCGTCCGCTGGACCGTGACCCGCGACTTCGGCTCCGGCGGCCCCTTCACGCTCTCCGTCTCCGGTCTGGACGGCATCCGCGTCTATCTGGACCCGGGCACGACCGACGCCCGCAAGATCAGCCTCTGGAAGAACGGCTCGACGACCGTCTCCAAGACCCTCAACCTCACCATCCCCTCCGGCAAGCACACCCTGCGCGTCGACTACGTCAACTGGACCGGCGCCGCCAAGGTCAAGTTCACGTACACGCCCCGCACCTCCGCCGACGTCGACAAGGTCAAGCCGCTAGTCCCGACGGGGGCCGCGGTCACGTACGACGAAGCCACCGGCAGGGCCAAGGTCACCTGGGCGAAGAACAAGGAGATGGACCTCGCCGGGTACAAGGTCTACCGGCGGCTCAAGGGCACGTCGTTCGGCAGCACGCCGCTCGCGACGACCACCTCCACCTCGTACACCGACACCGGGCTGCCGAAGTCGGGCGCGGCGTACTACTACGAGGTCCGCGCCTACGACAGGGCGGGCAACACGTCGACGGGCACGGCCGATCAGCTGGTCACCACGGTGGACCGGATCCCGCCGACCGTCCGGGATCTGAAGGTCAGCGGTGAGTCCTCCCTCGACGGGGTGTCGCTCTGGTGGATGTCCGAGGGGGCCGAGACGAACCGGCTGCTGAGGGCCGCCTCGCCCGACGGGCCGTTCGAGGAGGTCAAGGGCCCCTGGGGCAACTCGGCGACCGATGCCACCGCCCCGTACGGGGAGACCTCGTACTACAAGGTCGCGGTGTCGGACGCGGCGGGCAACACCGCGTACTCGTCGGTGGTGTCGATCGCCAGGCCGCTCGCGGTGCCGTACCTCTGGAAGACGGAGAACCGGCCGGAGGACGGCGGCGGCGTCGATCTGCGCTGGGACGTGTCGCCGTACGCGCCGACCGAGTTCCGGGTCCACCGCGAGGAGCGCCGTTTCGACAACGCGACCGGGACCTTCGACGTCGTCGACTCCCAGGTCGTGCCCTGCGAACCGAAGCTCACCGACACCGCCTACGGCACCAGGTACAGCTACACCTGCACCGACACCACGGTCGTGCCGAGCCCCGACGACGGGTTCTACGTGTACTGGGTGACGACCGTCGACGCGCTCGGCCGGGAGTCGGGCCCCTCGCAGACCATCTCCCACGGCTACGGCGACGGCACCGCCCCGCCGCTCGTCACCGGGTTCACGGCCACCGCCACCGAGTACGGCACGGTCCTCGACTGGGACGACAGCCCGGTCGCCGACCTCGCCGAGTACAACGTGTTCCGGGTCAGCACGGTGGACGACGGGACCGGGTACACGCATGTGGGCACGGTCAAGGCGGGCACCAGTCGGCTCGTCGACTCGGGGAACCTCCAGGACGGCGAGCACCACACGTACTTCGTGGACGCGGTGGACACCTCGGGCAACTCCAACTACACGCTGGCCGACAAGATGGTGTCCACGACCGTCACCGAACTCGACCTGCGGCCCACCGTGGAGACCCCCGCGGACTGGCTGGTCGACGCGAGCGCCGAGAAGGCCGCCGGCGGGACCGGGGTCGACCTCACCTGGAAGCTGTCCAGCGACTCCGACGGGACGGACATCACGGGCTACCGGGTGTACCGGTGGAACCCGGCCACCGCCGCCTACGAGCCCCTGACCGCCGACCCGGTCACCGGCACGTCGTACACCGACACCACGGCCGCCGCCGGCACCACCCACTTCTACTGGGTGACCGCCCTCCACACCGACGGCACCGAATCGCCCCCCGGCGACGCCTGGGTGGCTCTGGCCCCCTGAGCACACCTACAAGGACGCGGCAGGGGCCCGGGGGTTCAGCCGAACAGCTGAATCTCCGGGCCCCTGACCGCACTTGACGTGCCGTCAGTCTGCGGACGTCTGCCGCCCCTTAGGCCGCCACACCACCAACGCGCTGCTCTGCTGCACTTCCTGGTACGGCACCAGATCGCGACGGTACGACGCGTGGACCGCCGCCTCGCGCTGGCGCATGGCCGCGGCGGCGCCGTCGAGCGCGGCCTCCATCTCGGCCACCCGGGACTGGAGCGCGGCGACCTGGTTCTCCAGTTCGATGATGCGCTTGATGCCGGCCAGGTTGATGCCCTCGTCCTGCGACAACTGCTGGACGGTACGCAGCAGTTCGATGTCACGGGCCGAGTAGCGACGGCCCCGCCCGGCGGTGCGGTCCGGGGAGACCAGGCCGAGACGGTCGTACTGGCGCAGGGTCTGCGGGTGCAGTCCGGAGAGCTGGGCGGCCACCGAGATGACGTACACCGGTGTCTCTTCCGTCAGCTCATAAGGGTTCCTACGGCGGCCGTCCATCACATTCATGCTCCCTTCGCGGCCTGGAACAGCTCCGCTCGCGGGTCCTCGCCCGCAGTCGCCTCGCGATACGCCTCCAGCGCGTCACGAGCCTTCCCCGACAGGTCCTTCGGGACACTCACCTCGACCGTGATCAGCAGGTCCCCGCGGGTGCCGTCCTTGCGGAAGGCGCCCTTGCCCCGGGCCCGCATCGTACGGCCGTTGGGGGTGCCCGGAGGCAGTTTCAGGGTGACCGGCGGACCGCCCAGGGTCGGGACCCGGACCTCTCCGCCGAGCGCCGCCTCGGGGTACGTCACCGGGACGGTCACCGTGAGGTTGTCGTCCTTGCGGCCGAACACCGGGTGCGGGTCGACGTGCACGACGACGTACAAGTCGCCCGCCGGGCCGCCCCGTTCACCGGGGGCGCCCTTGCCGCGCAGCCGGATCCGCTGGCCGTCGGAGACGCCCGCCGGGATCCGGACCTGCATGGTGCGGGAGGACTTGGCGCGCCCCGAGCCGTGGCAGATGTCGCAGGGGTGCTCGGCGATCAGGCCGCGGCCCTTGCAGTCCGGGCAGGGGTCCGTCAGGGAGAAACCGCCGCCGGAGCCCCGCGCGACCTGGCCGGTGCCGACGCACGTCGGGCACACCCGGGGGGTGCCGTTGGCGTCGCCGGTGCCCGAACATGCCTTGCAGGGCGACTGCGAGGACATGCGCAGCGGTACGGTCGCGCCCTCGATGGCCTCGGTGAAGCTCAGCGTGACCTCGGACTCGATGTCCTGGCCGCGCCGGGGCTGCACCCGCGTGGTGCCGGAGCTGCCCCGGTTGAACAGGCCGCCGAAGACATCGCCGATGCCCCCGCCGAAACCGCCCGCGCCCTGGCCGCCGCCCTGCGCGCCGCCTCCGAAGAGGTCGCCCAGGTCGAAGTTGAACGAGCCGCCACCGGCGCCGGGCCCGGGGCGGAAGCCGCCGTTGCCGAAGAGGGTGCGGGCCTCGTCGTACTCCTTGCGCTTCTTGGGGTCACCGAGGATGTCGTTGGCCTCGGAGATCTCCTTGAAGCGCTCCTCGGCCTTGACGTTCCCCTTGTTGGCGTCCGGGTGGTATTCGCGGGCGAGTTTGCGGTACGCCTTCTTGATCTCGGCCTCGGTGGCGTCCTTGGGGACGCCGAGGACCTTGTAGTAGTCCTTCTCGATGAAGTCCTTGGTACTCATCCTCGACGTCCCTCCTTCCACTCACCCTGCATGCCGTGCCGGCCTGTGGCGTCAGCCCTCGTCCGGGCCACCGCTCTCCTTGTCGTCGGCACCGGAGGCACCCTCGGCCTCCTCGGCCTTGGCCGTCTGCGCGCCGGGCTGCGGCTCGGCCACGGCCACCCGCGCGGGGCGGATGGTGCGCTCGCCGATGCGATACCCCGGCTGGAGAATCGCCACGCACGTCGTCTCGGTGACGTCGGGCGCGTAGCTGTGCATCAGGGCCTCGTGGATCGTCGGGTCGAAGGGCTCGCCCTCCTTGCCGAACTGCATGAGGCCCATCTTCGCGGCGACGGTCTCGAGCGACTCCGCGACGGACTTGAAGCCGCCGACGAGTTCGCCGTGCTCGCGCGCGCGGCCGATGTCGTCGAGCACGGGCAGGAGTTCGGTCAGGAGGTTCGCGATGGCGATCTCCTTGACCGTGATCCGGTCGCGCTCGACCCGGCGACGGTAGTTCTGGTACTCGGCCTGGAGGCGCTGGAGGTCCGCCGTGCGCTCACCGAGCGCCGTACGCACCTGGTCCAGCTGCGCCGTCAGACCGGCCACCTGGGCCGTCGCTGCCGCGTCCCCGGCCGGGGCCGCCCCCTCCTGGGGGGCGGCCTTCGGCTCGGCGTCCTCGGAGCCGGAGGGGACATCAGGCTGCTGCGGCTGAGCCGACTGCGGCTGCTGCTCGTCGAAGCCCGGGGTCTCCTCCGTCACGCGGCACCGTCCTTGCGGTCACGCGGCTCGTCGACGATCTCGGCGTCGACGACGTCGTCGTCGGCCTTGGCGTCACCGGCGCCGGCGCCGGCCTCGCCGCCCGCGGCCTGTGCGGCCTGGGCGTCGGCGTAGAGGGCCTGGCCGAGCTTCTGCGAGACGGCCGCGACCTTCTCGGTGGCCGTGCGGATCTCGGCCGTGTCCTCGCCCTTGAGCACTTCCTTCAGCTCGGCGACGGACGCCTCGACCTCGGTCTTGATGTCACCGGGGACCTTGTCCTCGTTGTCCTTGAGGAACTTCTCGGTCTGGTAGACGAGCTGCTCGCCCTGGTTGCGGGTCTCGGCGGCCTCGCGGCGGCGGTGGTCCTCCTCCGCGTACTGCTCGGCCTCCTGACGCATCCGGTCGACCTCGTCCTTCGGCAGCGAGGAGCCGCCGGTGACGGTCATCTTCTGCTCCTTGCCCGTGCCGAGGTCCTTCGCGGTCACGTGCATGATGCCGTTGGCGTCGATGTCGAAGGACACCTCGATCTGCGGGACGCCGCGGGGCGCCGGCGGCAGACCGGTCAGCTCGAACATCCCGAGCTTCTTGTTGTACGCCGCGATCTCGCGCTCGCCCTGGTAGACCTGGATCTGCACGGACGGCTGGTTGTCCTCGGCGGTGGTGAAGATCTCGGACCGCTTGGTCGGGATCGTCGTGTTCCGCTCGATGAGCTTGGTCATGATGCCGCCCTTGGTCTCGATACCGAGGGACAGCGGGGTGACGTCGAGGAGCAGGACGTCCTTGACCTCACCCTTGAGGACACCGGCCTGGAGCGAGGCGCCGATGGCGACGACCTCGTCCGGGTTCACACCCTTGTTGGCCTCCTTGCCGCCGGTCAGCTCCTTGACGAGCTCGGCGACGGCGGGCATACGGGTGGAGCCACCGACGAGAACGACGTGGTCGATCTCGGAGAGGGCGATCCCGGCGTCCTTGATGACGTTGTGGAACGGCGTCTTGCAGCGCTCCAGCAGGTCCGCGGTCAGCTGCTGGAACTGGGCGCGGGTGAGCTTCTCGTCGAGGTGCAGGGGGCCCTCGGCGGAGGCGGTGATGTAGGGCAGGTTGATCGAGGTCTCGGTGGACGAGGACAGCTCGATCTTGGCCTTCTCGGCGGCCTCGCGGAGGCGCTGGAGGGCCATCTTGTCCTTGGCGAGGTCCACGCCGTGGCCGGCGCGGAACTGCTGCACCAGGTAGTCGACGACGCGCTGGTCCCAGTCGTCACCACCGAGGTGGTTGTCACCGTTGGTGGCCTTCACCTCGACGACGCCGTCACCGATCTCCAGGAGCGACACGTCGAAGGTGCCGCCGCCGAGGTCGAAGACGAGGATCGTCTGGTCGTCCTTGTCGAGGCCGTAGGCGAGGGCGGCGGCGGTGGGCTCGTTGACGATACGGAGCACGTTCAGCCCCGCGATCTCACCGGCCTCCTTCGTCGCCTGGCGCTCGGAGTCGTTGAAGTACGCCGGGACGGTGATGACCGCGTCCGCGACCTTCTCGCCCAGGTAGGCCTCGGCGTCGCGCTTCAGCTTCTGCAGGATGAAGGCGCTCATCTGCTGCGGGTTGAAGTGCTTCCCGTCGAGCTCGATCTTCCAGTCCGTGCCCATGTGGCGCTTGACGGACCGGATCGTCCGGTCCACGTTCGTGACCGCCTGACGCTTGGCGACCTCGCCGACGAGCACCTCACCGTTCTTGGCGAAGGCGACGACGGACGGCGTGGTCCTGGCGCCCTCGGCGTTGGTGATGACGGTGGGCTCGCCGCCCTCCAGAACGCTGACGACGGAGTTAGTCGTGCCCAGGTCGATGCCGACCGCACGTGCCATTTCAATTCCTCCAACAATGACTTGAGTGGAACGGACTCAAGTGTGCATGACGCCCCACCGATGGGTCAACAGAGCTGAGTCGAGGAGGCTCAACTCTTATGTTTTTCTTATGCGCAATTGGCGGCTGACCTGCGGGGATGCTCCGCACGGGGGCGAGTGGGGGGGTGACGGAGGGCCGGCGGTGGCGGGCGATGGGGGCCGGGGGCGCTGAGGGTAGGCGGAGCGGGTGGCGGTCGGTCGGGGCGGCCGCCGTGGACGCCCGATGGCCTGGAGCGTGCGAGAGGGTCCGCAGCAAGCGGACGACGGCCGCCGCAGTGCCCTTGGGGTGAGGATCGGGGCCGATCCGACTTCGGGTGCGGGCGCGGTGGGGCTTCCCGCGCAGTTCCCCGCGCCCCTGAGAAGCAGGGGCTGCGCCCCGTGCTTTCCATCGCGGACCGGCGCCCGATCCTCACCCCGCGAGGGACACCGTGACCTCGCTCAGAGCCCGGCGTCGGCCCACCCCCTCCAACCGGCCGCCGGAGAGCCGCCGCAGCCCGGCCCCCCGCGGTCCCACGCCTCCCGGCCTGCCCCCTGCTCCCCTACCCCACCCACCCCCTCCGCCCCAGCTCCGCCGCCTCCTGTTCCTGGAAGCGCGGGGAGCGGGGTCGGGGGCCGGGGGCACGGCCTCCCGGGATGGGGCGAGCCGGTGGGGCGGGAGCGCGGTGGCCCCCCGTGGGAGCCGGACGAGGGCGGTGGATGCCCGTGGAGGCGGGGTGCGCCGCCGTGGGGGACGGTCGGGGCGGGCCGGGTGGGACGAAGAGCATGGCCAGCACCACCAGGGCGGTCGCCCCCGCCACCCACCACGCCGAACGCGGCTGCGTCCACAGCATGTGGATGGCGAGCCCCACGCCCGTGGACCCCGCGGCCGCGACCCCCATCACGACCACCACTCCCGGCGGCGTCAGCCCGACCCGCCGCAGCCGGTGCGCGAGATGGTCCGGCCCACCCCGCCACAGCTCCCGCCCCGCCCGCTTCCGCGAGACCAGGACGAGCACCACGTCGGCGGTCGCCACGGCCGTCAGGGCGAAGGGCGCGCCCACACCCGCCCCGTACCCGACGGCGTACACATGCAGCGCACCCCCCGCGAGCAGGAAGCCCACGAACAGCGCCCCGCACGTGCCGATCGCGACGCGCGCGGGCGGCCAGTTGTGCATCAGGAACCCGGTGAGCGCGGCGGCCAGCACGCTGAGCAGCGTGGCCAGACCGTCCATCACCTCCGCCGCCGCACACCCGCTCAACGCGAACGCGGTGACCGCGCCCACCACCCCGAGCACCCCGTCGGAACGCCCCATCCCCTTGAACCCGTGCACCACGAGGGCGATCCAGACGAGTCCCGCCATCCCGCCCAGCACCCCGAGTTCGCGGTACGGCACGACCAGCGCGGCACCGCCGACCACCCCCGCCGCCCGCACCACGGCCGGCAGCCGCCACACGTCCCCGATCAGCCCGAACACCCCGAGCCCCGCCCCGACCACGATCAGCCATCCGGCCTCCCGCCCGAGCGGAGCGACCCCGCTCCACTCCCCCACCCAGGCCACGGCCCCCACCCCGCCCATCAGCGCGACGCCCCCGAGCACCGGCACCCGCCGCCCGCGCCGGCGCTCCACGATCCCCAGCCGCAGCGCGGGCACGCGGAACGCCGCCGAGAGCACGGCGGTCAGCAACAGAGCGGAGGCGGCGGCGAGGATTCCGTACAGCACGGATCCAAGTTAGGCGGAAATGTCGCAATTTCTGATGAATAACACGATCGTCTTGAAACAGCACGCTCGCCCGATGTCGCCACGGGGTCGCCACGGGGTCGCACTCAGGCAACCCTCAGCGACGCAGATCACCGCCCTCCTGGCTACAGTGCGGCAGAAGAACTGGGTAGTCTCAGACGGACTGCATAAGTTACCGCTTAGTAATGATCTCCGGTGATCTTCGCGGTGCCCGACGGGCACCCCGGAGAACTCCCCGGAGAAAACCCCCTCGCAGGCCCGAGGAGCCCCGAAATGCAACTCGCCGCGATCATCGTGTCGCTGGTCCTGACCGTGGTCGGCGTTGCGCTCATCGCCCGAGCCGTGGCGCAGATCTACCGGTTCGTGAAGCTCGGTCAGCCGGTGCCGGCGGGCAGCCGTACCGACGACCCGAAGGCGCGCACGATCACCCTGGCCCGGGAGTTCCTCGGCCACACCCGGATGAACCGGTGGGGGATCGTCGGATTCGCCCACTGGTTCGTCGCGATCGGCTTCCTGACGCTGCCGCCGACCCTCGCCCAGGCGTACGGCCAGCTGTTCGAGGCCGACTGGACGCTGCCGGTCATCGGCGGCTTCCTGCCGTTCGAGATGTACATCGAGTTCATCGGTGTGATGACGATCCTCGGCATTCTCGTGCTGATCGCCATCCGGCTGCTCAGCCTGCCCTCCCGGGCCGGCCGCAAGTCGCGCTTCGCGGGCTCGAAGGCCTGGCAGGCGTACTTCGTCGAGTACGTCATCCTCACCATCGGCCTGGCGATCTACACCCTGCGCGGTCTCGAGGGCGCCATCCACCACGTGGACCACTACGAGGCCGGCTACTTCGCCTCGTACCCGCTGGTCGTGGCCTTCCGGGACCTGGACCCGAACACCCTCCAGAACCTGATCTACCTCACCGCGATGATCAAGATCGGCACCTCGCTGATCTGGATGATCGTCGTCTCGCTGAACACCAACATGGGTGTCGCCTGGCACCGCTTCCTCGGCTTCCCGAACATCTGGTTCAAGCGCAACGCCGACGGCGCCACCGCCCTGGGCGGTCTGCAGCCGATGACCTCCGGCGGCAAGCCGATCGACTTCACCGACCCCGGTGACGACGACGTCTTCGGTGTCTCCCAGGTCGAGCAGTTCTCCTGGAAGGGCATCCTCGACTTCTCCACCTGCACCGAGTGCGGCCGCTGCCAGTCGCAGTGCCCGGCCTGGAACACCGGCAAGCCGCTCTCCCCCAAGCTGCTGATCATGTCGCTGCGCGACCACGCCCACGCCAAGGCGCCCTACTTGCTCGCGGGTGGCGGCAAGACCATGGAGGGCGAGGAGAAGGCGAGCGAGGAGCAACTGAAGGACGTGCCCGCCGCGGCCCTGGCCGAGGCCGAGCGCCCGCTGATCGGGACCGTCGAGGAGAACGGCGTCATCGACCCGGACGTCCTGTGGTCCTGCACCACCTGCGGCGCCTGCGTCGAGCAGTGCCCGGTCGACATCGAGCACGTCGACCACATCGTCGACATGCGCCGCTACCAGGTGATGATCGAGTCCGCGTTCCCGTCCGAGGCGGGCACGATGCTCAAGAACCTGGAGAAGAAGGGCAACCCCTGGGGCCTGGCGAAGAAGCAGCGCCTGGAGTGGCTCAAGGAGGTCGAGTTCGAGGTCCCGGTCGTCGGCAAGGACATCGAGGACCTGTCCGAGGTCGAGTACCTGTACTGGGTCGGCTGCGCCGGCGCCCTGGAGGACCGCGCCAAGAAGACCACCAAGGCCTTCGCGGAGCTGCTTCACATGGCGGGCGTCAAGTTCGCCATCATGGGCGGCGACGAGAAGTGCACCGGTGACTCCGCCCGCCGCCTCGGCAACGAGCCCCTGTTCCAGGAGCTCGGCATGGAGAACGTGGCCGCGCTCAACATGGCCTTCGGCGAGGAGATGGACGACGAGGGCAAGGTCGTGCCCGAGTCGGCGAAGCCCAAGTCGGCCAAGAAGATCGTCGCCACCTGCCCGCACTGCCTCAACACCCTCGGCAACGAGTACCCGCAGCTCGGCGGCGACTACGAGGTCATCCACCACACCCAGCTGCTCCAGCACCTCATCGACGAGGGCAAGCTGATCCCGGTGACCCCGGTCGAGGGCCTGATCACCTACCACGACCCCTGCTACCTGGGCCGCCACAACAAGATCTACACGCCGCCGCGCGAGATCATGACCGCCGTCCCGGGCCTGCGCCAGCAGGAGATGCACCGCCACAAGGAACGCGGCTTCTGCTGCGGCGCCGGTGGCGCGCGGATGTGGATGGAGGAGCGGATCGGCAAGCGCATCAACAACGAGCGCGTCGACGAGGCCCTCTCCCTCAACCCCGACATCGTCTCCACGGCCTGCCCGTTCTGCCTCGTCATGCTGACCGACTCGGTCAACGGCAAGAAGAACGAGGGCAAGGCCAAGGAGTCCGTCACGGTCGTCGACGTCGCCCAGCTGCTGCTGGAGTCCGTCAAGACCCCGGTCCCGGACGACGAGCCCCCGGCGGGCACGGCGGAGACGGAGAGCGAGCCGGAGCCGCAGCCGGTGAAGTAGGCGCCACCGCACGACAGTCGGTACGACGACGCCCCCGGTCCCGCCTCGGACCGGGGGCGTCGTCGTGTCACTCGCGCGGGCCCCCGCGTCGGCGGCCCGCGCGGCTCACAGCGGTGTCCAGGCCGGAGGGCGAGCCGGGCAGGTCCGTCACCGCGCCCGCGTCGACGGACCCGGTCGACGAGACTCCGGCTTCCAGCACTTCACCCGGTCCACGGCCGGGGTCCCCGGTGCGAGCGAGACGTACGACCACTTCGGCTCCGAGACCACTGCGCCCGGCCGTGCCCACCGGCCGGAACGCCCCACCCTCAACCGTCCGGTACGCCCCCCGCCCACCCCCTGCCTCGCAGCTCACAAAAATTTCTCGAACTTCCGTGCAACCCTCCCGCCACTCCACCGGTCTCCTGTTCGCCAACTTTCCCGTGAACCCCTGGAGAACTCCCAGCGAACGCGGACAGAAAGGGCACCCCATTGACTGCGGACGTCGGCCAGGCGTCCGCATGCAGCAGGAGATTCCCGCATGCACAAGCATCTGCGACTCGCCCTCGCGACGGCCTCCGCGGCCGCGCTGACCGGCGGTCTGCTCACGTTCTCGGCCGTGACGGCGACGGCGGCCGACTCCGTCCACCACCCCGTGGCGGACTTCAACAACGACGGCTTCGGCGATGTCGCGTACGCGGCCGGAACCGCCACCGTCGGCGGCAAGAAGGGCGCCGGACAGATCGTCGCCCTGTACGGCTCCGCGAGTGGTGTGACGTCCACGAAGCGCACCACGATCAGCCAGAACACGACCGGTGTACCCGGCAGCGCCGAGACGAACGACGCGTTCGGCTGGGTCAGCGCGTACGGCGACTTCAACGGCGACGGTTACGACGACCTCGCCGTCTCGGCGTTCCTGGAGGACGTGTCCGGCGACACGGACGGCGGCACGGTCGCGATCGTGTGGGGTTCGGCGAGCGGCCTGTCCGGCGCCACGACGATCAAGGACCCGGCACCCTCCTCCCACGACAAGTGGGGCAAGTCCCTGGCGGCCGGCGACTTCGACGGCGACGGGACGGAGGACCTCGCGGTCGGGGCCACGTCGAGCACGATCCACGTCTTCAAGGCCGGCATCAGCAAGTCCGGCACCGCGGGCGGCCGCTACACCGTCAAACCGCCCATCATGTCGGGCGACGGCACCGGCCCGCTCAACCTCACCGCGGGCGACGTCAACGGCGACAAGCGGACCGACCTGATCGTCGACGGCTTCGAGACGGACAGCGCGTACAACTGGAACGCCAACTACTACGTTCCCGGCACCGCCACCGGCCTGAAGGCCGCGTCGGCGCAGAAGCTGAAGCCCGGCATCATCACCGGCATCGGTGACGTCAACGGCGACGGGTACGGCGACATCGTGACCGGCTCCGAGTGGGACCCGTCGAAGGACGGCAGCGAGCCCTCCGTGCCCGAGTCCGCCACCGGTGGCAAGGTCCACATCGTCTACGGCTCGGCCGACGGGCCCGCCGGGGCCACCTCGGTCACCCAGAACTCCGGCAACGTCCCCGGTTCCTCCGAGCGTGGCGACTTCTTCGGCAACGAGATCTCGCTCGGCGACATCAACGGCGACGGCTTCCAGGACCTGGTGGTGGGCGCGGCCGGCGAGAACCTGAACGGCGTCGTCAACACGGGCGCGGTGACGGTCCTCTACGGCTCGGCCTCCGGCGTCAACACCACTTCCGGGTACCAGTACTTCGCCCAGTCCACGGCGGGCGTCCCCGGCTCGGACGAGAAGGACGACTTCTTCGGCTCCGAGGTCAAGCTCACCGACGTCACGGGCGACGGCCGGGCGGACCTGACGGTCGGCGCGTACGGCGAGAACGGCGGCAACGGCTCGGTCGTCTACCTGCCCTCCAACGGCTCGAAGATCACCACGAGCGGCTCGCGCTCCCTGTCGACGTCCTCGGTCGGCGTCTCGACGGACGCGGCCCCGCTGTTCGGCGGCAACGCGGCCAACTGACGCGGACGACCGCACAGGCACCACCGGACTCGGGCCCGCATCCACCACCCCGGATGCGGGCCCTCCCTCCTCCCCCTTTGGAGCCCTCCCCGTGCGCAGCAGCCGCACCAGCCTCCTGACGACCACTCTCACCACAGCCCTTGCCACCGCCCTCCTGACGACCCTCCCGACGGCCTCCGCGACGGCAGCCCCCGCCAAGTACGCCGACGACTTCGACGGTGACGGGTATCGCGACCTGGCGATCGGCATGCCGGAGCAGACCGTGGGCGGGAAGAGGCTGGCCGGCTCGGTCCTGGTGACATTCGGTTCAGCCAAGGGGCTGACCTCCAGGAAGATCCACGTCACCCAGAACTCGACCGGTGTCCCCGGGGCTGCCGAGTCGCAGGACCGCTTCGGCTCGGCTCTGTCGAGCGGGGACCTGGACGGTGACGGGTACGCCGACCTCGTCGTCAGCAGTGACTCGGAGAGCGTGGGGGGCCAGACCGCGCGTGGCATGGTCACGGTTCTGTGGGGCGGCGCCAGGCCCTTCCGCAGCGGTACGGCGCTCGCCGCCTCGCCCCTCTCGGGTCGTGACGACTTCCTGGGGAACGACGTCGCGGTGGGCGACTTCGTCGGTGACGCGGCGCCCGACATCGCGGTCGCGGACCTGTCGAGCGTCTGGCTGTACGAGGGCGGCATCAGCCGCACGGCCACGCCCGCTCCCGTTCGCGCCGTGGTCCAGGGCCATGACGGCATCGGTATCGCCCAACTCGCCGCCGGGGACTTCACGGGCGGCGGCAAGGACGAACTGGCCGTGACCGGACCGGCGGCGACACTGGTCTACGCCGCGGGGAACGCGAGCACACCGACCGTCGAGGACTTCTACAACCGCAGGACACTCATCGGCGGGGAGTCGGTGGCCACCGGCGACCTCGACGGCGACGGCCGCGACGACCTCGCCATCGGCCGCTTCCTCTTCCATATCGGCAACGGACTGAAGGACCCCAGCGCCAAGGCCGGTTATGTGATGGTGCACTACGGCAGCGCGAGCGTCGCGGGCGGCCTGGACCGCCGGCGTCACGTCTACCACCAGGGCACCTCCGGCATCCCCGGCGGCAATGAGGCCGAGGACCTCTTCGGTGCTTCTCTGTCGATCGGCGACGTCACGGGCGACGGCCGCGCCGAGTTGGCGATGGGCGTGCCCTACGAGTCACTGCCCCGCGCCGAGCGGGGCGGTGACGTCCTCCTGCTGCGCGGCGGGCCGAACGGCCTGACCACCGCGGGGGCCAAGCGCTTCTCCCAGAACACTCCCGGGATCCCTGGCACGGCGGAGCACAACGACGAATTCGGCTCCCAGCTCCGCCTCGTCGACTTCGACCGTGACCGCAAGGCCGACCTGGCCGTCTCGGCACCGTACGAGGACCCCTACCGGAACGAGGGCAGCGGTGCCGTCTGGCAGCTGCACGGCACGGGGTCCGGCCTGACCGTGAAGGGCGCCGACGTCTTCGGCCCCAAGGACTACGGCATCCCCCGGGGCTCCGGCCTCGGCATCGCATTCAACCGCTGACCGCGCGACGTCGGGCCGCTGCGGAGGCGATCCCTGTTGCGGGCCCATGCCCCAGGAGGGCCCATGCCCCGCAGCACCAGACTCCTCCGCACCGCCCTGGCCACCGCGACGGCGACCCCCCTCACCGGCGCCTGTTGAGCCTGGCCACGGCTGCCCCGGCCGCCGCCGCGCCCGCCAAGTACGCCGACGACTTCAACGGCGACGGCCACCGCGACCACGCGGTCCACTCGTACGGCACCGACACCCGCTTCTCCAAGGGCGGTGGCATCCTGGTCACCTTCGGCACGGCGAACGGCCCCGGTACGAAGACGCAGTTCGTCGACCAGGCGAGCGAGGGTGTCCCCGGCGCCGACGAGAGCGACGACCTCTTCGGTGACGTCCGGGTGGCCGCCGACTTCAACAAGGACGGCTACGGCGACCTCGCGGTCTCCGCCAACGGCGAGGACGTCGGCAAAGCCAAGGACAACGGCACGGTGACGATCCTCTGGGGAAGCGCGAAGGGCCTCTCCGGCGGCACCACCCTCCCGTTCAAGGGCCCGAAGGGCGTCTCCGGCAGGGCGGTCGACTTCGCCACCGGCGACTTCGACGGCGACGGCCACCAGGACCTGGCCCTGGTGCGCGACAGCAAGACGTACGTCTACCGGGGCGCGATCACGAGATCGGGGGTCAAGGGCTCGGTGACGGTCCTGGACAAGGACACGTCGAGCTTCTACGCCACGGCCCTCGTCTCCGGCAAGGTCGACAAGGACGGCAGGACCGACGTGGTCGTCATCGGCGACGTGGTGTACCCGGAGTACATCGCCTCCGACGCCTGGTTCGTCAAGGGCGGCAAGGCGAAGCTGTACCCCGGCAAGACGCTGCGCCTGGAGCGCCAGAACGGCAACGGCGGCCAGGCCGAACGCGGCGGCGACGGCGTCATCGCCGACTTCGACAAGGACGGCTACGGCGACATCGCCATCGGCACCGAGATCCACGACCGTGGCACGGGCCGCGTATCGGTCTGGTACGGCGCCGCGTCCGGCCCGTCGCGCAGCGCCCGTTTCACCCAGAACACCGCCGGGATCGCGGGCGGCGCGGAGCGCGGCGACTGGTTCGGCGCCTCGGTCTCCGCCGGTGACGTGAACGGCGACGGTTACCGCGACCTGGCGATCGGCGTACCCGGCGAGACCATCGACGGCGCCGACGAGGCGGGCGGGGTGCACGTCCTGTACGGCGCCAAGTCGGGCCTGGGGGCCAAGGGTTCGCAGTGGTTCGCCCGCAACTCCCCGGGCGTACCGGGCTCCCTGGCCACCGGCGACTACGTCGGCCACACGGTCCGCCTCCGCGACACCGACCGCGACGGCAGGGCGGACCTGTACGTCATGGGCGACAACGGCTCGCTGCGCCTGCCGGGCACCTCGAAGGGCGTCACGACAACGGGCGTGCAGCTGGTGAACGGTGACGTGGTCGCGGGAATGCTTCAGTAACGCGGCTCGCGTATCGCACGTATGAGGGCGGCGAGCCCGGCGGGGGTGGAGCGCACGACCTGGCCGGGCTCCTCGCTTTCGCGGAGGCGGAGGGTTCCGCGATGGGCGGCGATCTCAAGGCAGTTGGCCGCATCGCCGCCGCTGGAGAACGAGGACTTCCGCCACACCATGCCGTCCGCCATGCCCTGACCCCTCAGCATTCTCGTACGAGTCGGTGGATGAACTCCCGGGACTCTACGACCTCCAACGCCGCCGCCTCCACCTTGCGCAGCACCTCCCGGTATCGCACGAGCTGAGCCTCCGCGTCCAGGAAAGCGCTGCCGTGCTGGCTGTCCACCATGGCGGTGTCGAGGCGTGGAACCGGCCCGCCCGCGTACACCACCGGATCGACGACCCCGGCGAAACCGTCCACATCGAACGGCACGACACGCACCGCGACTTCGCTCTCCAACAGATGCGACAACTGCTCCCGAGCCACCTTCCGGTCGGCCACCCGGATCCGCAGCGCCGCCTCATGCACCAACGCCAGGTACCGCACACCCTCCAGAGCCCGCTGCCGACGCAACCTGAACTCCACCCGAGTCTCCAGCCCCTCCTCCGAAATACGCTGCGGAATATCGGGACCCCGGAAGCGCACCGCCCCGCCCTGCCACGGCGGCCGCGACAGAGCCACCGCCCACCACCCCAGCGCCCCCACCCCTCCGTACCGGGAGACCCCATGCGCACCGCCTGGGAGTACACCCTCTACATCCCCCACGACCCCCGCGCCGTGGCGATCAGCCGCCGCACCCTCCGCGACATCCTCACCACCCACACCCTCCCCGCCCTCGTCGAACCGGCGGAGCTGCTGGCCTCCGAACTCCTCACCAACGCCCTGCGCCACACCACCGGCCCGGCGGCCCTGAAGCTCCGCCAGTCCGGCCGCTCCTTCCGCCTGGGCGCCTGGGACACGGACCCGACACCTCCGACGATCACCACCCCCGCCCGCACCCCCACCTCCGGCCGAGGCCTGCATCTCGTCGACGCCTACGCGGACGACTGGGGGTGGTTCACGGTGAACGGGAACAGCGGAAAGTACATCTGGTGTGAACTGGGTACGGAGTTGAAGCCCGGCTGAAGCCGCTCAGGCCCTGCCGCCGGCGTGGCAGAACTGACCGCACCCCCCATTTCCCCTCGCGCCTACCGGCCCCCAACCAGCCCCTCCTCCTGGCCCGCACCCAGCCTTGACCTGCGAAGCACCCCACCAGCGGCGATAATCACACAAAAGGAGCACAACAGACAGGAACCCGGAAAGTAGGCGGTCCCCATGGCCGAACACCCGAACGCAGCGCTCGTCCGCAAGGGCTACGACGCCTTCACCCGAGGCGACATGGACACCCTCCGCTCCCTGATGGCCGCGGACTGTACGCACCACGTCCCCGGCAGCCACCTGCTGTCGGGCGACCACAAGGGGCAGGACTCGATCATCGGCATGTACCAGCGCCTCTTCGAGGAGACCGGCGGCACGTTCGACGTCACCCTCAGCCATGTGTGCGTGGACGGCCGGGGCCACGCCGTCTCCGTACACCGCTACACCGCCGAGCGCGGCGGCAAGCGGATCGAGCAGAACGGCTGCCTCGTCTTCCGGATCGTCGGAGAGAAGTTCACGGACATCGACGAGTGCCAGGAGGACATGGACAAGGAGGCGGACTTCTGGTCCTAGCCCTAGCCCCTCCCGGCTCCGGTACTACAACCCCGCACGGCCTCCAGGTGTCACACAGGTGAACCAGCCGAACCAGGCCAGCACCCCACCCCGATATCCGGCCATCACCTGGAGCCCCCCGTGCACAGACGGACATACGCCCTGGCCGCCGCCACCGTGGCGACCGCCACCACGGCGGCCCTCGCCCTCACCCTGGCGCCGGCCGCCACCGCCGCCCCCTCCGCCGCCGCCGTGACCAGCGATTTCAACGGTGACGGCTACGCGGACCTCGCCGTCGGCGTCCCCGACGCGACCGTGAACGGCAAGGCCAGGGCCGGCTATGTGAACCTCGTCTGGGGCGGGGCCAAGGGCCTGGGCAGGTACGGCAGCATCCGGGTCAGCCAGGCCACCGCCGAGGTCCCCGGCACCCCCGAGGCCGGCGACCGCTTCGGCGCCTCCGTGCTGCTCGCGGACCTGAGCGGCGACGGCCTCGCCGAGCTGATCGTCGGCGCGCCCGGCGAGGACGTCACCGGCCGGGGCGCGGACGCGGGCACGGTCACCGTCGTCGGCGGCGCGCGGAGCGGCACGGGCCCGGCGTCGAACGCCCTCACCGGCACATCGGGGAACGCGGCGTACGGCTGGTCGGTCGCGGCGGCGGACCTGACCGGCGACGGCGGCCGGGACCTCGTGGTCGGCGGCCGGGACAAGGTCGTCGTGCGGGCCGCCGTCGACAACGGCGAGGACCTGGTCGTCACCACCGTCCTCGCCACGCCCATGGGCGGCCGCGCCCCGGTCCTCGCCACCGGCGACTTCACCGCCGACGGCACGGACGACCTCGCCCTCGCCTACTACACGATCGACGCCCCCTTCACCCAGTCCCACGTACGGCTGTGGTCCTGGGACGAGGCCGAGCGCCGCATGGCCAACGTCTGGAACTCCGACAACGGCGCCGCCTCCGCGCTCGCCGTCGGCGACTTCGACGGGGACGGACTGGACGACCTGGCCCTCGGCGAGTGCCGCGAGATCGCCGACGAGAACATCGACGACCCGTGCGGCCCCGAGTCGTACGCCAAGGGCGGCGGCATCCACCTCCTCTACGGCGACAAGAACTCCTTCGGCCTGCGCACCCAGACCCTCAACCAGGACACCGTCGGCGTCCACGGTGTCGCCGAGGACGGCGACCGCTTCGGCGCCTCCCTCGCCGTACTGGACTGGAACCACGACGGCCGCGACGACCTGGTCGTGGGCGCCCCGGGCGAGGCCATCGGCGCCCGCACGGCGGCCGGCGCGATGACGTTCCTGCTGAGCCACGAGGGCGGCATCGTCGACCGCTTCGGCGAGGCCACCTCCGTCCCGTACCACCAGGACCGGCCCAAGGTCCCCGGCGTGGCGGAGACGAACGACGCCTTCGGCACCGCCGTCGCCACCGGCGACTACGACAAGGACGGCACCCCGGACACGGCCGTCGGCGCCCCGGGCGAGAACGCGAAGTCCGGCGGCGTCTGGGTCTTCCCGAAGACCTCGGTCAACGGCTCCTACGCCCTCACTCCGAAGAACCTGGGCCTGCCGTCCCCGGCGTCGGCCCTGTCGTACGGCAGGTACGTCAGCAGCCGTTGAGCGCTCGCCGGCACGGCCGCCGACCTGCGCGGAGGCCGTGACCGGCCCACCACCGGACCGACCACCGGACCGACCACCGGGCCGACCCCGCCCCACCCCTCACACATCCCTGACGATCCCTTAGGGGATGTCACAGCTCGGCCGCAAAGCCGGGCCGGTTGGTCCCGGCCCGGCACGCGACCGTCCGGGACCAGGTACGTTCGATGACGTGGCTGGATTCAGGATCGGACGCGGCCGGGACAACGGCGCTCCTCAAGCGCGACCGCACAACCCTCCGTACGGACAGCAGGCCCCGCAGGTCGGCGGCCCGTCGTACGGCTACCCCCAGACGCCCCCGGGACCGCCGTACGGCGGCGGGCGCGGCGGTCAGGGCGGCTGGCCCCAGACGCACGGCGGTGGACGCCCCGGCGGCTACGGGCCCCAGGGCAACCACGGAGGCCATGGGGGCCATGGGGGCCATGGGGGCCACGGGGGCCACGGGGGCCATGGCGGGCACGGGAACCACGGCGAGCCGGAGTACTTCGGCGACGACGGCGGGCACCCCCAGGGCGGCCCGGACCCGTACGCGGCCAACAACCCGGGCCACACCCAGATGTTCTCCGTCGGCGAGGACCCGTACCAGCAGGGCGACACCTACCGCGCGGGCAACGCCCCGGCGGCGCCGCTCGGCCCGCGGCTGCCCTGGAAGGCGCTCCTCAAGGGCATCATCACCAGCCCGAACCAGACGTTCCTGGTGATGCGCGACTACGCGGTGTGGGGCCCCGCCCTTCTCGTGACGTTCCTGTACGGCCTGCTGGCCGTCTTCGGCTTCGACGCCGCACGCGAAGAGGCGATCAAGGCGACGCTCTCGGCGGCCGTGCCGATCGTGCTCGTGACCGGCGTGACGATGGTGGTCAGCATCTTCGTCCTGGGCGTGGTCACCCACACCCTCGCCCGGCAGCTCGGCGGCGACGGCGCCTGGCAGCCGACCGTCGGCCTCTCCATGCTGATCATGACCCTCACGGACGCGCCGCGCCTGGTCGTCGCGATGTTCGCGGGCGGCGACGCCTCCTTCGTCCAGATCCTCGGCTGGATCACCTGGGTCGCCGCGGGCGCCCTGCTGACCATGATGGTCGCCAAGTCCCACGACCTCCCGTGGCCGAAGGCCCTGGGCGCCTCGGCGATCCAGCTGGTGGCGATCCTGTCCCTGATCAAGCTGGGCACGTTCTAGGCAGACACGAGGCAGACACGACGGTCGCGGCAGGTACGCGACGAGTGGGACGAGCGATACGAGTGAGGGGCTCCGGGCGAGAAGCCGGGAGCCCCTCACTTTCTTTGCTTCTTTGCCTGCATGGCCGTCCCTCTCTCCGACGGTGGCCGGAGCGGGCCGAGTCGACTGTGTGATGATGCTCGAAAATCACAGTCGACAACGACCGGCCCTGGGGCGGGACCGGGTATGCGAGAAGGGCGGGGGCCCGGCGTGGGCAAGGGTGGGGAGTCCATATCGGACGAGGAGTGGGAGCGCTTCCTCCGCGAATCCGAGGCGGGGGCCAAGGACGCACCCGAGGAACCGTCGGCGCGGGCCCGCATGGTGGCGGGGCGCCTGCGGGAGGAGCCCGACCCGCCGGCGCCGTGGCGGGGCCACCAGCCGCCGCGGCGGCGAAGAGGCAAGGGCTGGTACGTCGTCGGAGTGCTGGTCGCGGTCGCCCTGCTGGTCGTGGCGGTGGCGCCGGGGCGGGTGGTCGGCTGGTTCGCGGGCGGAGACGGCGAGAGCACGCCGCTCGCCGTGGAGTCGGAGCGCCCGGACGCCCCGCCGCCGACGGAAGCGGCGGCCCAACAGCCCACTCTGAAGCAGCCGTTCAGGGGATCGCCCGCGACACGGTGGGGTGACGGGACGGCCTCGCTCGCCCTGCCCGAGGCACGGGCGACCGGCTGGATGAGCAAGGCGCAGGTCGCGGAAGCGCTCGCGGAGAGCCGGGACTTCCTCGCCGACTCCAGTCTGGATCGCGGTGTGCTGCGCGGGGAGCGCCCGAAGAAGGCGATCGCGCTGATCAATCCGCACCAGAAGGACGTGCAGGACTTCCTGGCGACCGCGTTCCGTTCGCCCAGCCGGGAGAACGATCCCCTGCTGCTGTTCAGCCGGTTCGAGAGCTCCGAGGTCCGGCTGGTCGGGGATGTGGTCAAGACACGCGGGCGGATCACGTACCGGGAAGGGAAGCGGGGCGCGGTCGAGGTGACCACGGATGTCACGTACGTCTACCCGGTCGTGCGCGCGGAGGCGGGAAGCGACGAGGTCGCCCGCACCATCGTGCGCCGCGAGGTCGTGATGAGCTGGGACGACCCGGCGAAGATCATCACCGAGCCCGGCACGTTCTCCCTGGTCTCCTACAAGGTGGACACCACCAACGGCGGCTGCGACACCTTCACCGGCTACCTCACCCCCGAGTTCGCCGCGGAACGCGCGACGTCACCCAAGGAATCGGGCCCGGCACTCGACCCGTACGACCGAAGCACGTCACTGGACGAGCGCATGCGGAAGTCGGACGGGGAGCGATGCGGGACCGCCTCACGGTCGTGAGCCCCTGGGCAGTCACGGTTGGGCGAGCGTCAAGGTGACTGATGATCATGGCGAGGCGGAGGCTATTGCCTCTTGCATCACTGGCGTGCCCGAGGAGTTCCTCTACGCCGTTGCCCGGCTCGTCCTCGGTGACGAGGACACCCGCGCTGAGTTGGAGGGAGAGCCACAGGTGTACCGGTGGTTCTTCCACAGAGACGGATCTGTGGTCGATGTCCGTCTGGTCCGGGCCGACGACGCCCAAGCTCCGGACAGCTCAGGGGTAGTTCTCTGGTCGGGCCGCCACACCGTCCTGGCACTCGCGCGGTCCGCCGTCCGCGCCTTCGACCGGATCGACTACGAGCAGGGCGAAGAAGCCTACGAGTCGCAATGGGGCCGGCCGTTTCCCCGAATCGAACTCCAAGCTCTGCGCACCGCGATGCGGTCACACCGCAGAGCCGCGGCAGCCAACGGCACCGCCTCCGAGGGGGGGCAGATGAGCAGAAGTCTGGGCCCGTCCCTGGGCCGTCCGAGGTCGCTCAACAGTGGCCGAGGACGACCGACGACGACCACCAGGCGCACCATCCCACCACCGCTGACCTGTAAGAACCCAGCTCAACAAGATCCCCGACAACACCCAGGGCAAGAAGACACCCAAGAAGCACCCCGCCGCGGATCCGACAGGTTGTGCCACTCGTGACCGCACCCATCGGCGCAATGCCGCATCCGCCTGCGAGTGTCCGCGATGCTGAAGAGGGCGACGAGCAGGCGAGAGGACTTGGTGAGTTCATAGGCCGGTAGCGCCGCCATCCCGAAGCGCCACTTCGTGAGCATCACCGCCGGCGTATGAGTGGGACGAATGCCAGAACGCGCGATGCTCTCCGGCACATCGTCCTCGCAGGCGCGGGCCTGCCAGCAGAACTCCACCAGTGCGTGCATGACCTTGCGTTGGTCATCCTCCGAGAGGCTCTCGAACCAATCGACATCCTCGGCCGTCGGCCTGAGTCCCTGCGCGAGCTCGTCCAGGACCACCTCGTGTGCGTACAACACCGGTTACCTCCCGACTCAGTTCAGGCCGACGGTACGCTCACCGATTCCTGCCCTTCAGTGCGAAAACGTGAAGCCGACGGCCAGGTCAAGGTGGAACGCGGAGCCCGGAGCGGTCGGAATCCAACCTTCATGCAGGGCAAGCCGAACAGCCGCGGCAACGCCGGACGGCCGCACAGGCTCAGCCTCGCGCCCGATCCAATTGCTCGAATGCGGCTGGTCGGTGGTAACCACGAGCGTCATGCCCGGCGTCTCCGCCTGCTCGACCGCGAACGTGCACGGCGACCACGCCAAGCCCTGGAAGTACGTCGGCCTGCCACGCAGCCGCCAGCGGTAGACCGTGCCGTCGACAACGATCCGTCGTGATCCCTTGCGAACCAGCGCCACGACTCCCCCTTCAACAGCGAAGATGCTAGCGAGTCCGGCACCGCCGCCCGTCTCAGTTTCCGTCTCATTCAGCGCCGTTCACGGCCGTCGGACGAGACCTGGGACGCTACCCACCCAGACACGTGAACGGCCCCGTCCGAGCCCCCGGGCCCACCACCACAGTCGGAGAGCGTGTTGGGGGCCGACCTGAAGGCGGCGCACAGCACCTTGTCGGGAACGGTCTGATGGGCGGCTGTATCGGTCCGTCAGATGTAGGTCCACCGCCATGCGTTCGAGCTGTACGTGCACTTGATCTTCGTCCCGCCCGCTGTGGTGGTGGTGGCGCCGTGGTCGCTGTTCCGGCAGAACTGTCCCGCCGAGTAGCAGTTTCCCGAGTTGGAGACGATCGAGCACGTGCCGGTGCTGTCCTGGCCGCTGCTACTCCCGCTGCCGCTGTCGGCGGCTTTGGCCGTGGCGGTCTTGGTGACGGTGACCGTGGGGCCGGGTTTCGCCTTGGCCTTGACGGTCTCGGTGACGGTCGGACCGGGCTCGGGCGTGGCTGTGACGGTCGCGGTGACGGTCGTCGCGGGTTTGACCTTGGTCTCGACAGACTGTTGCCCGTCGTCCCCGGCCGAGCCGATGAGCGTGCCCGTGATCAACAGGGCCGTGCCGCCGACCCACACGAGCACGCGCTTGTGGAGCGGACGGGTGTCGGGCGGGCGTGGTGCAGGCGGTATGGGAGTGGCGTACGGGTTGGTCATTTCGTCCCCCCAGGATGCTTCGGGTGGAGCGACCGTAGTACCCCACCGTGCCATGTGTGCAGGACGTGTAAGAGAGGTGTTCATTCCGTGACCAGCAACCGCCAGCACTCACCACCGGCCCTTGCGACCCTCCCCGTGGCCCGAATGACTTCCAGTGACCGATCTCTGCAGAGCTACGGATCAGAAGGTGCACGTGCCCCATCCGTGCCCGATCCAGCGGGAAACCACGGGGGAACCACCGGCGCCGAGCGGGCACCGCGCACGACGACGGCCCCTGACCAATTACCTGGTCAGGGGCCATTTCGCTTGGCGGCGGGTGTGAGATTTGAACCCACGGTGACTCGCGTCACGACGGTTCTCAAGATCGGCGGCGGCATGAGTCCCGGTCGCAACGAACCAAGTCAGAGCGCTTCCTTGGACGGAGTGACAGGCTCGCCCGACCTACGCACTACAGGCAAAACACTCCACGGGAAGTTGATCCACTCGTCGGTCCGCTTCCACACGTACTCGCACTTCACGAGGGAGTGGGACTTCTCATAGATCACGGCGGACCGGACCTCGGCGACGGCGTCGAGGCAGAAGTCGTGGACCAGCTTGAGCGTCTTGCCCGTGTCGGCGACGTCGTCCGTGATCAGGACCTTCTTGTCGGAGAAGTCGATCGCGTTCGGGACGGGGGCGAGCATGACGGGCATGTCGAGGGTCGTGCCGACGCCGGTGTAGAACTCGACGTTCACGAGGTGGATGTTCTTGCAGTCCAGGGCGTACGCCAGCCCGCCGGCGACGAAGACCCCGCCGCGGGCGATGCTGAGCACGATGTCGGGCTCGTACCCGTCGTCGGCGATCGTCTGCGCGAGTTCGCGTACGGCGGTGCCGAACGCCTCGTAGGTGAGGTTCTCCCGGGGCGGGGACACGCTCACACCTGCGTCCGGTGGAAGTTGAGGAAGGACCGGGAGGCCGTCGGACCGCGCTGCCCCTGGTAGCGGGAGCCGTAGCGCTCGCTGCCGTAGGGGAACTCGGCCGGTGAGCTGAGCCGGAACATGCACAGCTGTCCGATCTTCATACCCGGCCAGAGCTTGATGGGGAGCGTGGCGAGGTTCGACAGTTCGAGGGTGACGTGCCCGGAGAAGCCGGGGTCGATGAACCCGGCCGTGGAGTGGGTGACGAGCCCGAGCCGGCCCAGGGAGCTCTTCCCCTCCAGGCGAGAGGCGAGATCGTCGGGGAGCGAGATCACCTCGTAGGTGCTGGCGAGCACGAACTCGCCGGGGTGGAGGATGAACGGCTCGTCCCCCTCGGGCTCGACGCGTCGCGTGAGGTCCGACTGCTCGATGGACGGGTCGATGTGCGGGTAGCGGTGGTTCTCGAACACCCGGAAGAAGCGGTCGAGACGCACGTCGATGCTCGACGGCTGCACCATGGTTTCGTCGTACGGATCGATCCGCACCCGACCGGCGTCGATCTCGGCCCGGATGTCCTTGTCTGAGAGAAGCACGCCCCGAGGATACGCAAGACGCGCGGGCCGCCCACCATCAGGACGGACTCCGCGCGCCTCGACGACTGCCGGCCGCAGGTAGCTCTACCTGTGGCGACCGTTGTGGATACCGCTTCGACTACCGTTTCGACTACCGCTTCTGCAACGCCACCGGCACGACGCTGCGCAGGCGCGCGCAACGTGGGCAGCGCATGAGCCGACCGGGGCCGAGGCGCTCGGCCTGCTGCATCGGGAACGAAGCGGTGCTGAACACGTGCCCATCGGCACAACGGACGACGGTGCGCTCCATCAAGTCCAAGAGTCCCTTCCCCAAGAGCCGCGTCTGGCTGTCGACCTACGTCGACCTGACGACGAAGCGCCACATTACGGGATGAACGGGACGCCCCTCCAGGCGGCACTCCGATCCGTTCCACGACCCTCTCGGACCCTCTCCCGCGCCTCCACCGTACGCCCCAACTCCCGCGCCCCGCAGCCCCATCCCGGCCCCTGAAACACAGCCGGGCCCCACGCCTTCAGCGCGCGGGGCCCGACATGAGGTAAAGTAACGATGCGTTCCGACACCGGCACCTACCGGCGTCTTACGCGGGTGTAGTTTAATGGTAGAACATCAGCTTCCCAAGCTGAGAGCGCGAGTTCGATTCTCGTCACCCGCTCCACGACTAAGGCCCAGGTCAGAGACCCGGGCCTTTTTGCTGTCCGCTGTGATCACTCGTCGCGTGCCAGATTCGTGCCAGAACGCCTGTCGGGCTCTTTCTCCCTGGCAGCGGCCCGCGCCTTCCGTACGGTGGCGTCCAGCCCGGCGGCGACCTCTTCTTGCCGCTCGTCGTCGGAGTGCTGATAGATCAGCGCCGCCTTCTCCGAGGACTGCCCGGCGCGGACCATGGTGTCTTTGAGCGTGGCCCCGGAGCGCGTGGACAGCGTGTGCCCCGTGTGCCTGAGGTCGTAGAACCGGAAGCCCTCCGACATCCCGACGATCTCACGCGCCTTCCGCCACTTCCGCCCGAAGGTGCTGCGCCGGAAGGGAGCGCCCTTCTCCCCGACAAAGATCAGCCCGTCCGGGCCCGGCTCGGCGTAGCTCTCCAGATGCCAACGTAGCTCCCGGCGGAGGAACGCGGGAAGAATCACAGTCCGGGTGCCGGCCTCCGACTTGGTGTAGCCCTGGACGCGCCGCCCGTTCATCCGCTCGGGCTCGGCGAGGCGGACGCGGACACGAAGGTTGTCGAGGTCGACGTCTCGACGACGGAGGCCGGCCAGTTCTTCCGGCCGCATCGGACCGTACGCGCCGAGGTAGACCATGAGCCGCCACCGCATCCCCACCGCTTCGGCGAGGGCATCGACCTGGGCGACGGTGGCAATGCGACGCTCAGCCGCCCTCTCCTTCCCCGCGCCCTTGATCCGGCAGGGATTGCGCGTGATCAACTCGTCGTCCACGGCCGTTTCCATGATGGCCTTGAGGAGCCGGTACGCCTTGGCCGTCATCGTCTTGGCGTTCGTGGTCCGCAGTCGACCGGCCCGCCACTCACGGACGCGCGGCGCGGTGATCTCGTCCAAGTCCAGCTCGGCGAAGGCGAACAGGTGCTTGTCGAGGAGATAGCGGTAGAGGTCGCGGGTGAGCGGCGCGAGTTCCCGTTCGTCGACCCACTTGTCGGCGTAGGCCCGGAAGCTCACCGCGCCCGCCTCGGGGTCGCGCCACTCGCCCCGACGGATCTCCGTCTGCCGTTCGGCAAGCCAGTCGTCGGCATCAGCCGTCGTCTCGAAGGTGACGGGGGCCGGACGCATCACGCCGTCAGGGCCCGGGTAGCGGGCCTGGTACCGGCCGGAGGGAAGCCGTCTGATCGCGCCGAAACGGCGTCGCCTGCCCCTGTTGTTGGCCATCAGGCAGCAGCCTTTCCGAAGCGGGACCGAGGCCGCCTCAGCGGCTCCACGGTGCGAGAGGCGAGGTACTCGCGGAGGGCGCTCTCCGGGATGCGGACGTACCGGCCAACTTTCACGTATCGAATGCGCCGCTCCTCGATGAGCCGCCGGGGAAAGCGGGCGGTCGTGCCCAGCAGCTCGGCGACCTGGTCGACGGACAGGTAGCGGTCGTTCATGTGGTCGGCTCTCCTTCCGTTCCGGGAGCAGGTTCGAGGGACGCGGCAAGCCAGGTCTCGCCCGTGCTGAGGCCCGTTCCGGCAAAGACCCAATGCGCGAGGACGAGCGTGGTTTCGCCGTCCTGGGCTGCGGGCGGAGCGGCTTGCGCGCGGCGCCATTCGGCGCGGGCGTCGCGCAGTGCGCCGAGGGTGGTGGAGTAGCGGCGGGACTTTGTGGAGAAGTGGCCGCGGAAGCCCAACATGTGGGACCAAGCCCGAAGACGAAGGTGTGCCAGCTCGGGGCGGGCGCCAAGGGTCCAGGCGGTTCGGATCATGCGGCGGGCGTGGTCGGTGATCCGGGCCCCGGCCAGCTCGGCGAGGAAGCGGATCGGCCGGTCAAGGGTGCCGGTCGTCGTCTCGGCGCCCTTGGTGGCGTACTTGGCGATGTACGCCGCTACGGCCCGCTCGGTCAGCTCCTGGCCGCCGTCGAAGTCAGCGGAGCGGATGGTGCGGACGTCGAGCTGACGGCCGAAGGTGAAGGTGTGGGCCCGTCCCTCGACGGTCGGCCCGCCGACACGAGCGGCGGTGGCAGCGGCGTGGATGGCGTCGCTCAGCAGTTCGGCGGTGGCCCAGGCCGGGGGCGAGGTGTCGCCGCCGTCGGGGCCGTCGAGGCGGATGACCGCGTGGAAGTGGACGGCTCCGCGCTTCTGGTACTCGGCGACCTTGGCGAAGGAGATGCGGGCGTGATCGCGGAAGGCCCGTTGGGTGAGGCCGGCCAGCTTGGCGACCTCACGGCGGAGGTAGATGGAGAAGCGCCGCCACAGGGCCCCGGCGTGTGCGTTCCAGAGCACGGCCGCTTCGTAGTCGTACCTGTCCGGATCGAGGGGCGTACCGAGGACCGGGGCTGTGTCCTCGTGCCGGACACCGCAGCGGCAGGGCCGCCCGCTGGAGGGGCGGTTGTGGACCGGGCCGAAGCTCGGCGCGGTGAAGGTGGCGAAGACGCGCGGGTGCGTGCCGACCTGCTCAGGGGTGCCCTTGCCGCCGCGGAGTCCGGCGGTGATCAGGTGGAAGGTGTCGCGGCGGTAGACCTCCGCGCAGGCCGCGCAGCGGGTGGCACGGCGGTTGTTGCAGCGGACGAGGAGGTTTCCGGCGGGGAGGGCGGTCGAGTCGAGGTGGTGCAGGACGCGCCCGACCTCACCGGTTGTCGTGTCGACGGCGTACTCGGTGCGGTGGCCGTCGAGGCGTACGGGGTGGGTGCAGCCGCCCAGGCCGGAGAGTTGGCGGGCCAGTTCGGGCAGGGTGCCGAGTGAGGCGAGCATGGAGAGTTCCGCCAGCGGGGGCGGAGTCTGCCGGGTGATGATGGGTCTTCCCTTCGGCTGTTTCGGCGGTTGGGAGGGACGGCCCCGGGGCGGCGGGATGCTTGGCGGCTTGTTGCCGCCCCGGCGGCCGGTCAGCGCTTGTTCGTGCTGCTGACGAGGGAGCGCAGGACGACGGCGGCGATGGCCACGGAGATGGCCGAGACGGCGACCGCCGCCAGGAGCGCGGTGAGGACGACGCCCACGACGACCACGGCGGCGACCGCGCCGACACCGACGCTCATGAACGGGGCGATCGGGCGGCCGGCGGAGTGAGCCGGAACCGGGGCGTGGTTCTGCGGGATGTGTGTGGTGATGCTCGGGACGTGCGGAGTGTCGGGCAGCTTGGGACGGAACACGGCAGGTCTCCTTTGCGGTTGCTTGCGGTCGTTGGCTCAGTCGCGGGTGCCGTTGACGACGTCGACCCCGGAGCGGGTGCCGGACTCGATGGCCGGGGCGAGGACGGTGTGCGAGAGCCAGAAGCCGAACAGCGCGATCACGGCGGCGACCCACAGGCGGACGCCGAGGAACTTGATCGCGGCCCAGGCGATGACGCCCAGGACGAAGACGAGCGGCAGCGAGATGGTCACGGGATCTCCTCGGGTGGGTCGTCTTGGATCAGCGGACGGCGCAGCGGTGGGTGCGCGCGGCCAGCTCGGCGGCGGCCCGGCTGTCGTAGTCGGTCGAGAAGCCGCAGCGCGGGGCCGTGCAGGCGGCGGTGTGCTTCTCACGGCCACGTCCGTCGTAGTACGTGCCGACCTGGACGGGACCGATGCGGACGAGGTTGCGGAAGCGGCGGTTGGCGGGCATCAGGGGTTCTCCTTCTGGTCGTTGGGGGTCTCGCCGGTGAAGTCGGTGACGTGGTCGGCGAGCCAGCGCAAGATCTCGTCGCCCTCGTAGCTGTCGGCGGCGAGGATCACCGGTTCGGCGATGAGCACGGCCTCGGTGAGGCGGTTCTGTCGGGTCAGCTCGGCGGCACGCTTGAGCGCGCGGAGCGTGGACGGTCGCAAGGTGGTAAGTCCTCCGGGGTCAGGTGAGTTGAGCGGCGATGGCTTCGGCCAGCGGCATGGGGACGCCGAGCCGGGCGCGAAGGGTCGAGGTGTCGATGGGGGTGCCGGTTCGGGCGTGGTGTTCGTCGGCGACCTTCCGGGCGAGGGCGACGAGGGCGGGCGGTACGGCGGCGGGTGAGGGCGGAGCCGATCCGGCTTCGACGGATGGCAGATCGGCCACCGTCACGGGCGGCTCCACCTCTATGGCGGGCGGTTGGGGCGCCGAGTCCGAGACCCTCGAAGGCGGTTCGGTGTCGGCCATGGCGCGGGGTGTCTTCGGTGCGCCGTGGGCGAGGAGCGTCCCTCCGAGGAAGGCCACCGCAGGCCACCCGGCGACGACGATGCGCAGCCAGGCAGGCACGTTCTCCAGGTCGAGCAGCCCGGCGGTGGCAACGTTGGCACCGAGGGAGGCGACCAGTGCGACGAGGAACCAGCACCACCCGGCGGCTTTCGCCTCCCCCGAGCGGAGCCGCCGCCAGGCCGCCACCATCAGCAGGTCGACGGAGACCGGGTAGGCCCACGCCTTCCAGCCGTCCTGTCCGGCGGCGGAGGCAAGGTCGTGCAGGTGGGCGAAGGACAGCGCGGCGGCGATGAGCGCCTGGACGAGTACGGCGTCCACACGGACGGGCAGGGCACGCACGGCGCGACTCCTTCCGGTTTCAGGCATGGGTGGGGTAGGGACGTGGCGCGGGACGGTCGCGCCGACCGTGGTGGCGGGTGCGGCTACTCGGCGACGGAGCGAGGAGTTGCTACGGGCGGCCCGGACGCCTCCACGGGCACGGGCGGGACGTAGGGACGGAAGGGCGCGAGCGCGGGCACGTCGGGTGCGAGGTGGGCCGTCTCGCGGCAGATGGCCGCCGCTTCGGCGAGGGAGAGGTGCGGCGTACGGACGCGGGACCAGCCGCCGGACGTGTCGCCGACGACGGCCAGGCCGGGCAGCTCGGGAGCGATGCCGCAGGCCGCATAGACCGCCTCAGGGGCGATGTCACCGAGCGCCATCTTCGCGGAGGCTTCGTCGTTGACGCGGTGGCAGACCCGGCCGGTCAGCTGCGCCCGCAGCATGGTGGCGCCCTTGCCCAGCTCCGCACCGAAGCGCTGCCCGCACACCTCCAGATAGATGCCGGCCGCGCGACCGAGCTGAGCGAGGCGGATGAGCTGGGTGACCATCTCGTCCCGCCGTTCCTCCTCTTTCCTTGTGGCGACGAGGAAGAGTTCCGCCACCTCGTCGATGAACAGCACGATGGGAGAGGGGCGTTCGTCATCCGGCAGGCCCCAGATGTCCGAGGTGATCAGCTCGTCCGGGGTCCCCGGGCCGATGCCTTGCCGTGCCTTGATCAGGTCGTAGCGCTCCTCCATTTCCTTCACCAGCACGGGCAGCAGCTCGGCAGCCTGTACCGGGTCGGTGGCCAGGGCGGAGAGCCGGGCCGCGAACGGGGCCAGCTCGACGCCGCGCTTGCAGTCGATCCCGACGAGGACGACCGGCTGAGCGGCCAGCCCGGTGAGCAGGTTGCGCAGGAACATGGACTTGCCCGACAGCGTGGCGCCGAGGACGAGTTGATGCGGTACGGCCCGGTAGTCCCGTACGAACGCCGTCGCGTCCTCGCGCAGAGCCACCGGCACCCGAAGCGGCCCGGCGACGGTCCGACGAGGCATCCGCACCTTGCGCAAGACGTCGAAGCCGACGAGCCGCAGTTCCACGACCCCGGGCTTGACGTCCCGCACGTACACGGCGTGAACGCCCCAGGCGTGCCGCAGCCGTTCGGCCGAGGCCGCCACATCCGCAGGTTCCTGTCCCGGAGCGAGCCGCAGCCGGAGCCGCAGACCGGTCGAGGTGGGCCGGATCATGCCCCGCCGAGGCGGCACGGGCCGAATCTCCCGCCGAGTGGTCGCCTTGACGGCCAGCGCACGCCACCGGGACGGCGAGACCGTCAGGCCGCACGCGTCCATCGTCGAGGAGTACGAGGCCAGCAGCCGGGCCACCGAGACCGGCAGCCCGACCGTGGACCAGTACACCGCAGGGTGGGCGTGCCGGGCGTAGAGCGCACCGCCGCCTATCGCAGCGAGCGGCGCACCCCACTCGGCCAGCATCACCAGGTCGGTCACGGCGATCAGCCCGCCTGCGCCATCGGGAAGGCACCCGGAGCCACGGCGGTGGCCCGGTAGGCGATGCCGTGCCGCTGCTGGCCGTTGAACACGCTCTCCCACGGCCGGGCGACGAGCCCCGGCAGCGAGACGGGAGCACCGACCGTCAGCCCGTCGGTCACCCCGCTCTCGGGGATGGTGACCTGGATCAGGGACGACTCGCCCTCGTCGATGAAGACGACGCCGACCGTCATCAGTGCCTCACCGCTCACGGCATCCTTGGCGATCTCACCGGTCTGCCGGTCACGGACCTTCGGCGCCGGCGCTTCGGTGAGCAGGATCGTGGCGGACGAGGCGTCAACGCGGATCACACGCACAGAGATTTCTCCTTCGAGTCGATCAACTTGCCACCTGACAAGTTGACTTAGCAAGTTCGAAGTTAGAGATGCCAAGTTGACTTGTCAAGTGGCTTCCTGGCGACCAACGAGCGCGATCGACGACGCAAGCGCACCATGAACCCAGGCAGTAGAGGAGGGCGCGCCATGGATGACCAACACCGCGCTCAGGAGCCGCAGTCGTGGGGTCCCCGCAACTCACAGGGGCCCGTGCCACCACCGAACGCGTGGTCTGCACCACCGCAAGGACCCCCGCCAGGCAGCCCCTATCAGGGCGAGACGGCACCCCGACCGAAGAAGCGACATCGGATCTTTCTGTGGGTCTTCCTGGCCATCCAGATCCTGTTTCTGATCTGGGTGATCACGGGCGCCGCGAGCGGCAGTGGCACTCCCGAAGAGTGCCGAGGCCAGACCGGTGACGCCTTGCAGCTGTGCGAGGACGCGAGCGACGTAGGAACCACCATCGGCGTGGGACTGATCATCGGCCTCTGGGCAGCCGTCGACGTCATCCTCGGTTTCTCATACGTGGTCTACCGACTCGCCAGTCGACGCACTTGAGACAGGCCGTCGCAGCCGAGCAGCAGCGAGCCGCCAGCTCAGGTGAGCCGGTAAGTGTCTTCGAGTTCCTGACGATCAGCGGGCAGCAGCACGTCAGAGACTTGCAGGGCCTGACCGGAAGCGTCGCACGCGACCACCAGGACGCTGAGGACGGGCACGCCGTTCGGCAGCTCCAGAAGTTCGACCTCGCTCCGCTCCGGAAGCCGAGCCGAGACGCGTTCCGTCACGTGGTCGAAGCGAACCTTCTTCCGCGCCTCAAGGTGAGCACGAGTGCCGCCGCTCAACAATTGCGCACTCTCCAGATCGGTGCCTTCAACCAGGCCGGCGGGGAAGTACGACGAGACCAGCTCGACGGGTTCGCCGTCCTCCACGACGAGGAACCGACGCATGAGGACCTTGGCACGCTTCGGCAACCCGAGCACGGAGGCGACGCGCGCCGGAACTGGAACCTGACCGACCTCGACCAGGCGCCCAGGCATCTGCGTCTCATCACGTGTGAGCGCTTCGCTCCCCCGGCGGTCCTTGTGCTCCACGACGGCCGGACGCCCGCGGACGATCGTGCCGTATCCCTGTCGGGACTCCAGCCAGCCGTCACGCTTGAGCAGGTCCAGTGCCCGGACGACGGTTGGTCGGGACATCCCGAAGGCTTGCACAAGTTGATTCTCACTGGGCACCCGAGTGCCGGACGGATAGGTGCCGTCCTCAATGCGGCGCTGGAGCGTCTGCGCGAGGCGCACATACTTCGGTGCCGCCACTTCATACGCCATGAACGCCGCCTGTCGAGATTGGCCAAGTCAACTGGTCAACCAGACTAGCGACAACCGGGCCGTCAGGACAGAACCGGCCCGGAGCCCTCATCGGACGGCCACGCGTCGGCGACGTCGAAGGAGACGACTGTCCCGCCGAAGCGACTTGGACCGGAGTGCCACGACTCGGCGATGGAGTCGACAAGGAGCAACCCGCGCCCGTGGGCGTCGTTGGCCTCCGGTTGCCGCATGCGCACACTCGCCGGGAACCCGGGGTTGTGCACCTCGATCCGGAGCGACGTCTCCACGCGATACCAAGCAACGCGCACCGTCCAGGTCTCGTCTGCCCGCCCGTAGAGAATGGCGTTGGTCACCAGCTCCGAGATCATCAACACACAGTCGTCGATCGAGCAGGCCGGGTTGTACGGAGCGATGAACTTCCGGAACCAGCGCCGCGCCCGAGGTACGGACTCCGCGACGGGGTGCAAGGTCATGGCACCGAGTCGCGGTGAGTCCGCAGAGGGAAAGCGGTCGATCGTGTAGGCCATCCGCACTCACTCCTTGCCGCTGCCGTCGCAGTCGAGGCAGCGTCGTTTCGACGTGGCACCGAGGCGGTCGTTGGCCGTGGAGAGCGCCAGTGCCGTGCGGGAGCCGACGCGCTTCCAACCGCGCCCCCGGCATCCCCGGCAAGTTGCACGCGCGCCCTGGTCCGGCCGCTGACTCGTCACTCCGTGCCCCCTTCCGAATCCAAGTGGCCTTAGCCACTTCCTGGATAGTGGCATTAGCCACTTGGACTGTGCAAGCGGTTCGACACAACTCCCGGACCATCAGGTGAGCGGGTAGCCCTGCTCGAACGCCCAGCGATGCGGCGGATAGGTGGCTTCGGCGAACTCCAACGGCCGGTCCTGGAGGTCGAAGACGACGTGATGAACGATCAGGACCGCAGACCCGGCTTGCAGCTGGAGGTCTGCCGCCTCCTCCTCCGTCGCACTGCGAGCACACATGCGGTCTTCGGCGTAACTCCCCTGGCGCCCCGTCATGTTCTCGACGTACATGAGCGTCCCCTCTTGGATCCGCTCCGGCTCCAGGAGCTTCGGGGCGCGGTGGCCGACGTCCGGAGCGAACCACGAAGTGGACAGCGTGATCGGCCCGTCCTGGTTGTTCGTCACCCGCCGCCGATGCACAGCCCGCAGATCCTTGACCAGGCCCAGAGCCTCAACAACGTGATCCGGGGCCTCCATCCAACCGGCCGAGGTGATCACCGCGTACTCACCGGGCGTGTAGATCTTCCCGGTCTGCCGAGCCCGCCCGTACAGCTCACGCGCCCGCCGGTTGACCTCCAGGCTGCGCACATACGTGCCCGATCCCTGGCGCTTCTCGACGAGCCCCTGATGACTCAGCGCCTCCAACGACCGCGCGGCAGTAGGACGGGACACCTTCCAGTTCGCAGCCAACTGCCGCTCCGAGGGCACCTCGTCCCCCGGCCGCAGGTCGCCCCGAAGGATCTGATCACGGATGTAGTGCGCGATCTGGAGATACTTCGGCTGAGCCTCTTCGATCTGAGGCATGTCTCCTCCTCATCTTCCCAGCCCAAGTGGCTATGGCCAGTAGCCACTATAGAGTGAGTGGTCAACCCTCGACCCCGTAGGCTGAACCGCATGACGCGGTTGATCGTCGCAGCAGGAGGAGGGGGCGACGCAGTCGCCGCCGCAATGCTTCACGCCGCCCTCTACGGCGACGAGGACCAGGCGGTGATCCTCACGTACGCGTGGGACCGCCTACTGATCGACCCGGTACCGGGCCCCCGAGGACCGAACAACTTCACCGGCCTCCAACACCTCACCCCAGCAGTCTGGGCAGTGCCGGCCAAGGCCCGCCCGATCGCTCCAGCAGGCTCCACACTCCCGCGCCTAGCGGCAGAACTTCCGCACACCTTTGCACTGATCGACCCGCGCCACGGAGTTGAGGGCATCACCCGCCAGCTCGAAGAACTAGTGAGCCACCTGTCACCGGAGTCGATCGATCTCCTGGACGTTGGCGGCGACATCCTCGCCCGAGGTGATGAGCCCACACTGAAGAGCCCGCTCGCCGACGCCGTGACACTCGCCGCATGCTGCCAGGTGAACGCACCGATCCGCCTCCTGGTGGCAGGCCCCGGTCTGGACGGCGAACTGCCTCCCGATGCGCTGCGCGGGACACTCGGCCCGCTCGTCCACACCTTCACGGCCAAGGACGTTGAACCGACCAGCTCGGTCCTGGAATGGCACCCCTCCGAGGCAACCGGGATGCTGGCGGCTACGGCCCGAGGTGTACGCGGCACGTGCGAGATGCGAGACGCCGGCCTTCCCGTCCCTCTCACCGACGAAGGGCCGACCGTCCATGGAGTCGACCTGGACGAGGCATTGAGCCGGAACCAGCTGGCCCGCGCCATCACGACGACCGCCACCCTGGACGAGGCAGAAGCACACAGCCGCGAAATCTGCGGGTACTCGGAGATCGACTACGAGCGCAACAAGGCGACATGGCTCAAGGACCAGCCACCGACGAAGCTCGACCCGGAAGCTGTACTGACCCAACTCGATCAGTTCGAGGCCGAGGCCCGAAGCCGCGGAGTCACCCACACGACGTTCCGCCGCATCACCGAGGCGCTGAACTTCAACGGCTCCCTACGCGAGGACCTGCGCCAACTGCTCATCAGCAGCCGTCCGGAGAAGTACGACCCACCCTTGTGGCGAATCGCATCCACTGCTGAGTAACAACCTTCTTCACGGGTTCAAGAGCCCGCGCACGGCGCGGGCGCGCGCCGCCTCTGCGGCGCGGCCTGCCTCCTGTCTGCGCCCCGGCTGGCCGCGCCCGGCGGCGCGCTACGTGCATGCGGGCAGAAGCGAGGAATTCACCCGCGGGTCAAGGACATGCCTCCGGCGGGGGCGCTCAGGCTCCGAGATGGCGGGGGCGCCGTTCGCGAGTGCCGGCCGTTGGTGGCGTGCGCGGGGAGCTCCCATCCCGTCTGCCGTCGACCCAGGCAGAGCCGAGCAGCCACGGTGTGTGGGTCGACGGCAGACGGGATGGGAGCTGAGGTTGTGGCGCCTACCTGCCTTGGCCGGATTGCGAAATATCCTGAGCACCACGATCTGAAGGTGGCCCTGCGATCATCGCTTGTACCAAAGAACTCAGGATTTCCGCTCGCTGCTGTGTTTCGAGACGGGCGTCAGTAATCAGCCGTTCAGCAGCTAGATAGCGGGAGAACTCAAGTGGCTGATCAAAGTAGGCACGCAAATGCTCGGCAGCAGTTTCCTGTGATTTAACGAAGGTTCTGCTCACATATCCAGCGAGAGCAGCGGAGACTGCGCCGAGTGCGCCAGCTACGACGGCGCCAGCTGTCGTGCTGGCGAAGAAGGCCACAGCGGCGAACGCAACTAGCAAGATGAAGCCGACAGTCATGGCGATCTGGGCGTTGCGGAACGATTTGGCTGCTTGTTCTAGTGCAATGCCATGGTAGTGGTCCAATCGGCGATGGGTCACTGTCCAGAGGGCGGAAAGCGTCAGGCGTGCCTGCTCCTCATCCTCCGCTTGTGACTGCGAAGCATCGGCATGGGGGGAGCGGAGTTCCTCTTCCAGTTCGGCTTCAGCCTGCCGCACCCTCTCTCGCGTTTGGGCGACGTCTTCGTCCTTGGGCCTCCACCCTACGAGTTCCACCATTAGCCCAGCGAAAAGAATTGAGAAGCCTAGTAGGGCTGCTCCGGGCGTAAGAGATGCAGGATCATTTCCTTGTAGGAACCGGACCAGAAAAAGCGCGCCAGGCAGAACGAGGGCTGCGGTCGCTATAATCAGGACGTTGCGACGCCGGAACGGTCGGCGTAGATTTAGCGAAGCCGCTCGAACTTCGGGAACTATTTGATTCGAATCAGGGGTGCTGAATGAACGAGGAGTGAAATTCGATGCGGGTATCGTCGTAATGCTCGATCCCACTCGTATTGCCACTTGGCCATCACTGGATACAGGCGTGTTTTGGGACGCTTCTACGCGGATTACGCCGAACTGTTTGCCTTGTGCTGTAACGCAAAAGGCTCGTATCTCGGGTTGGGGATCCAGGTGTCTGCGCGCGTAATTTACGAGGCGTTCAAATGCGTGCGGATCGACGCCGGTTAGTCTGCCCGCCGTTGGATTAGGTCGATCGTCAATGCCAACAATGATCGTGCCACCGCGCGTATTGGCGAATGCGGCGATAATTCTGCCGAGTATGCGAGGATGCACTCTGGCATTCTTGAACTCAAGATCAACTCCCTCGGGTTGGCGCAGGAGGGCTTCGATCTCTTCGGGTGTCGCCATGGCCGTGAGACTAACGGCTGTTGAACGGCTAGTCCCATGAACTGATCAAGATGTGCACCGATCGTGTGCCGCGGGCAGCGTGCTCGATCGGCGGCGCAGCCTCGTGGGCCGTCTCTGGGCCGTGCGAGGCCGACCAACGCTGACAGTCGGCACCCACGGGTGACCACCCCCACCCCCCCTCTGGCCTGGGCTCCCCGAGTTGATCTGCGACACTGGGTGAGTTATGCCGAAGCCCGGAGAACTGGCATGAAGAGGGTGCGCTGCTGCACAGCAGCGAAGTACAGCAACCACCGCGACCGCAGTCAGTCATCACAGACCGCAGGCACCCTGGCGAAGCCCGGCGGACTCTTGCGACCACCTCGCCCGTAGTCAGCATCACGGGAACGTGCCGAATTATCCATGGGGAAGGAGTTCGTTGTACCGCCACGTAGGGGGGGCACCGGGCGGCAACGTGGAGTCACTCTGCATGCCGGCGCGCCAACCCCACAAAATGCCGGCGAAGCGAACTTCCCACGGAAGCCGAGCCGGATGACGGCGGGCCTTCCGCACGGCGCGTCGGTAGAACCAGTCATCGAGCGCTGTGAACCACCGATGCTGTTCGAACCAGATACCGCGCCTGATCGCTCTGGTGCTGCTGGCACGGTTCACCTGCCGCAGCATCAATTGGTTGCGTTGCCACTCACGGCCGTCGCCATCTCGGAATATGACCCCAGGTCCAAGGGCTTCACTGCCCGCAGGCCACGAGCCACCGAGGGACTCAACATCCTCTTGGATGGGAGCGGGGACGGACATTGTCGCCCCGGGAGTGAGAAACTGGGTAAGACGTCCGGGTGGCACCCCGATGAGGCTAAGGTACGTCGGTCGGGATCGGTCAACGATGTAGCGAGTTCCGAATACTAAGTGGACTGAAAGTATTTCGATAGGCCGCGTACTGTCATTCCTCACCACAATCTGGTCGCCAAGATGTGACCAGCTGAAGTCGTGGATTTCTTCACGCAACTCTTGCAGATGCACGGTGATGCCGTGAGCGTCCTCTCTCCGGCGTAGCTGATCAACCTTGCGCCGGTCCACAAGCGTGATCACCAATGCAATAAGGCTTACGGCCGTACCGATAAGGCCCGTGATTGTTCCGACCACTATGTACCACCTCTCAAGGCGCTGACTAAAGTGCCGTCTGCTGACGCAGGTATGGGTCAGCCCCTGGCGACGTGATGGTCCGCCACACCCTTGCGATGGCCCGTAGCCGGACCGCCAACAGAGACGCCAAGAAGGCGTACCTGCCCGCCCCCCCGTAGGCACAACTGTTGGGCCTCAGGATGCCCCTGCCCACGGCTCCCTCGTGCCAGATCCGTGCCAGATCCAGCGGGGAACCACGGGGAACGTCGGGGAGCCGGTGGACGACGAGCCCGGTGCTGAAGCCACCTCGCCCCAGGCCAGACGGGCAGTCGCCTCTCGAACACCCGAGCTTCCCAAGCTGAGAGCGCGAGTTCGGTTCTCGTCGCCCGCTCCACGATGAAACCCCAGGTCGGCGGCCTGGGGTTTGCCTATTGGGCAGCCGAGTTTGGCGTGCCGGACGCGGCGCTCCGTGATCAGTCAGCGGACGAAACGCTCGCCCACTGGAGCGGCAGGAGGGGCTGCGCCTCCGCCCGCCCACGGGCAACGGCCCCCCGGATCGAAGAAGCCGTCACACACGTCACCAGAACCCTCGGCGGCGCTCTGTCGTGCGGCGTGGCCGTCCGGTGGTGGCCCTCCCCGTACGAGCCGGAAGCGATCGCCGCGAAACGCCGAATGCCCGAAATGCGCTCCAGATGTAGCATGAAAGCGGGTCGGCACAACTCACGTGCGACCGGCCCGGAAGGGCGACCCCGGTGTGCATACGCCGGGGTCGTTGGCGCTTCATGGCCGAGCGGGACTTCGTGGTCGCCGCACCGTTCGGGGTCCGCCATGACGTGCCGAGCGGGTCGGGCCCGGACGGGTCCTGGGCGGCCGGGGACCGGAGCCGGTCAGCGTGCCGTATGCCGGGGGGAGCGCCGGATGGAGCGGGCCACCAGGTAGACCAGATCGGCGACGAGAAGCAGTACGCCGACGGACATCAGGTAGAGCGCACCGTCGATGGTCGCGCCGATGACGACCAGAGCGATCCGGCGATGAGCAGGGTCGGGAAGAGGACCATGACGGGACGCCTCCTGGGCGGAACCACGGGATCTGCGCGGTCTCCCGGCTACGGAGGGACCTGAGAACCCTGGGATCGGTGGGGCACATCGGTGATGGTCACGACGAAAGATGGCCGGCGCCGCGCGAGCACGCCGATCGCGAGGCGACTGCGCCAGGCAGCGTGCGATTCGTTCGGTCCGCCGCATGCCAGGGCGTTCGGCTCCGGGAGTCCTGGACGCCTCGCCGCCGACGGCCCCGTGCGACTCTCGGCCCAGGGGGCGGTACTCAGGCAGCGCGTCGGGCGCGGTGGCGGACTTCCCGGAGTCGGACCTTCGAGGGGAGGCGGTCCAGGCCGGCCGCGTCCCGTGCGTCTGCGAGCGTTTCCCGGCTCAGTCGCCCCAGGGTCAGCGCTGGATCGGCCTGGGGCTCCAGCATCAGCCGTACGCGCGCGGTGGGAGCGGTGCGTCGGCCCGCCAGCCGTACCTGGGCCCGCGAGACCCCGTCCAGGGCTTGCGCCTCCTCCTCGATGACATCCTCCAGGGTGCGGCCGTTGAGCCGGGACACCTCGCCGTCCTCGCTGGCGACGAGGACCTGGCCCAGGCGTTGTCCGCGTTGCGCGAGGAGCCACCACAGCAGCAGGACCAGCAGCACGGCGAGCACCGCGATGACGGTCGGCCACCACCAGCCCTCCTCCCGCCACCGGGTGCGTCCCTCGACGCCCAGCACCACGTCGGCCGGCCCGCGGAAGGGCCACCAGCCCGGCATCCCGAAGTCCCAGTGGCGCTGCAGGTCAAGGCCGCCCAGCAGTACGCCGCCGCCCAGGGCGAACAGTCCGAGGCCGAGAAGCCCCAGCAGCACCCGGTTCACCGTCTTGAGCATCAGGATCGCCTCAGTCCTTCTTCGGGCGCCGGACGCGCACGGTCAGCACGGGGCGCCGGGCGAGACGCAAGGACGTCATGGTTTCCCCGAGGGTGGCTTCCAGGTCTCTGCGGACCTCCCCGAGTTCACGGAAATGTGCCCGCGCCCGGGCCTTGACCTTGCGGCGGCCGACAGCGACCTGCACCGACCGGACACCGGCTACCCGCATGGCCCGGTCACGCAGAATCAGGGCGGCCGCGCGTCGGTCGAGTCCGGCGCGGATCTCCTCCGTCCGAGGGATACCGGTGGGCCTGCGCATGGGCAGCAGCCTGCGCAGCCCCGGCGTCACCGCCAGGAGGAAGAGCCACAGGCCGAGGGCCATCGCCACGGCGGCCCCGACGATCATCCAGGTGTCGTCCAGGGGCCGGGTGGCCAGCTCGTCGGCGAGGCGCCGTCGCCAGCTCATCGCGGTCCGGCCCGCCCGCACCGCGACCACGTCGTACAGGAGCAGCCCGACGGCCGCGGCGGACACCAGGGCCACCAGGGCGGCGGGGAGCCGCCGCGTCGACCAGAAGCGGCGCGGCGGCCGGCGCCCTGCCCCGTCCCCCGCAGCCGTCCCATCCGCGACTGCTCCGTCCCCCGCCGCCGTCATGTCCGCGCCCGTCTTCTCGTCCGGCCCCGGACTGCCGTCGGCGGACGGAGCCGTCGATCCGTCGGCAGGCGGAGCGGGTGGTCCGGAATCGGAGGGAGGGCCGCTGTCGCCGGTCGGCTGCCGCCAGGTGTTCGCGCTCATCTCACCCTCTCCAGGCCCGAGTGCCGCGCATGCACCGAGTGCAGCCTCTCGACCGACACCACCAGGCCGGACACCTCCATGCCGGCCCAGGTCCTGAGCCGTTCGGTGACCTCCCGGCGCACCGCGGCGCACTGTGCCCCGATGTCGGACGGATAGCCGAGTTCGACGGTGATGTGCACCTGTGCCCCGCCGAGCGCCGCCTGCCGTCCGGCAGCGGGTTCCATGTCCCGCCCCCCGGTGTCCCGCTCCGGGGCCCGTCGCACGTATGCGGTCACGTGCGGTGTCCGGCGGTCGGGTGGTACGTGGCCGGTCGACTCGGTGAACCGGCTCAGCGCCTCGCGCGCGACCCGGGCAGCGGTCTTCGCCACGACCCGGTCGGCGACGGTGATCGCGCCGCGCTCCCTGCGGGGGACGCCTGGACGCGGGCCTGCCTCACCGGTCACCGTCGCCAGTCTTCCCGAGCCCGTCGCCGGTCATCGCTGATCCGCTCCTGGCGGTCCCGGCGGCGGACGAAGTCGCCCGGTTCCAGATCGCCTTCCATGAACCGCCCGACCACGAGACCGACGACGCCCAGCCCCAGGACCAGCAGGAAAGCCCAGAAGTCACCGAAATACGCGGCGAAACCAAGCGCCATACCGGCAATCAACCCCACCACGGCCCTGCTCATCACGCGCTCCTTCATTCAAGCGGGCTACGCCGCCCCGGTGCGAGCTCCGCTCCGGCTACTGGACCCGCTGCCGCTCTGCTTCTTCGTCCTCCTCGTCCGGCAGCTTCACGTCGCTGACCGTGATGTTGACTTCCACGACTTCCCGACCCGCCATCCGCTCCACCGCGGAGATCACGTTCTCCCGCACGTCACCGGCGACATCCGTGATCGAGACGCCGTAGTCGACGACGATCTCCAGGTCGACGGCCGCCTGTTGCTCGCCGACCTCGACCTCGACCCCGCGGGTGACGGACTTGCCACTGCCGGCACCAGGCATCCGCTCCCGCATGGACCCCATCGAGCGCGCGAAGCCGCTGCCCAGGGCATGGACACCGGGCACGTCCCGTGCCGCCGTTCCGGCGATCTTCTCCACGACCACGTCGGCGATGGATGTCCGACCGCGAGAACCGGGCGCACCACCGTGTCCTACGCCGGTGTTCTCAGTCATCGGGATATTCCTCCCTCGTGAGGCTCACACAGCACTCATAGATGCAAGTATATTCGCTTTAATAGGACTTGCCATTTTTTGCGAATAATATGGCGAAATAGCCGGACGATCGGACGAGCGGCCTGAGCAAGCAGGAAATGAGCAAGCAGGAAATGAGCAATGCCCCGGAAGAAGGAGGGTGAGACAACGGTGAGAACCGACGCGTGGACGCAGGCAGTACGGAACCAGCTCGCCCTGGGCCGGCTCCTGCCGCTCGGCGGGCGCGAGGACGGGGCGTGGATCACCGAGCAGGCCGCCGTACGGGCCCTCGGGCGCGCGGCCGCTGAGATTCCCGGTGTCCGGCTGGGGACCCTGCGCATCGGGCCGGTACCGCTGGAGTCCGTGTCCGAACCGGCCGTCCCTGCGCCTGCCAGCGCGCTACCGCCTGGCCCGCTCAGGATCGAGGCCGCCTTCACGGCATCCCTCGGACAGCCGCTGCCCGAGGCCGCCGACCAGTTGCGGAGCGCCCTGCTTCACGCGGCCGCCGAACGGCTCGGCCTGGCCACCGCGACAGCCGACCTGCGGATTTCGGATCTCCATGAGGGCCCGGACGAAGGCCCGAAGACTGAGGTGACATCGCGGGCCGCGACGAGGGACATGAGGCCGGCGCCGGAAGGCCCAGCCGCACGCGCCTCGCACCCGGTGGCAGGAAAGGGGTCCGGGCAGGGGCCCGTCGGGGGGATCGCGGATGTCGCGGCGGGGGTTCCCGGCGTCGCCCGCCTCACCGCCGTGCTGGGAAGCCGTCCGGTCAGGCTGTATGACCAGGTCGATCCGCCCGGCCGGCACGTCGAGATCCACTTCGCGGTCGCCCCCGGACACCATCCCCTGCACGTCGCCCGCGCCGTCCGGAAGGCCGTGGCCGCCGCGGCCGCCGGAGACACGACGGGCCCGGTCACCGTCGCCGTCCTCATCACGGAGACATGAGTCCAGGTCGACCGGAGGACGCCCCGCACGGGCCCCATGGCGCGCGCCACTGGTCGCCGTCGTCCGCCGCGGAAGCGCGCGGATCGCTCCAGGAGTTCTGCCCTGTGCACGGTGTGAGACCTGCCTGGCAGGGAACCCGCCTTCGGACAGGAGGTCTGCGCGGCTGCGGCCGGCGAAGCAGACGTCGTCCTCTCTCCGCGGTCGCGCGACGCGCGTCCCGCCGTGGAGAAGCGCCTTCCTCCCAGCGGCCCGGTCTCAGCGGCTCCCAAGGCGGCACCGAGCCATCTGCCTCCTTCGGAGAAGAGCTTCATCATCATGAGCAGCAATACGACGGCCTGCCTCCCGCCCCCGAGGACGTCCGGCAGTGACTTCGCCCGATTGTCGCGAAAGATCGCCGATGCCGGCCTGATGGAACGCCGCCCCGGCTACTACGCGCTGCGGATCACCGCGGTGGCCGCGCTCTACGTCATGGGGTGGGCCGCCGTCGCACTCGTCGGCGACAGTTGGTGGACCCTGGCGGTCGCCGCATTCCTGGCCGTGGTCTTCGGCCAGGTCGCCCTGCTCGCCCATGACGCGGCCCATCGCCAGGTGTTCCGCCGACGCAGGGCCAGCGAGGTGTCCGGACGGATCGCCGGTACCGGAATCGGCATGGGCTACGGATGGTGGCAGGACAAGCACACCCGCCACCACGCGAACCCCAACCACGAGGAACTCGACCCCGACCTCGACCCCGACCTGCTGGTCTGGTCCCAGGACCAGGCCAGGGCAGCCAAAGGACTCCCCCGTCTGATCGGCCGCTGGCAGGCGTTCCTGTTCTTCCCTCTGCTCACACTGGAGGGCTTCAGCCTGCACGTGTCGAGCGTGCGGGCGCTGGCCAATCGCTCGCTCAGGCACCGAACCCTCGACGGCGCCCTGCTGTTCGTACACTTCGCGGTCTATGTGACCGTCCTGCTCTGGCTGCTGCCGCCCACGATGGCGATCGCCTTCATCGCCGTGCACCAGGCCCTGTTCGGCGTCTACCTGGGCTCCCTCTTCGCGCCCAACCACAAGGGCATGCCGATACTGACCGGCCAGGACCGCCCGGACTTCCTCCGCCGCCAGGTCCTCACCTCACGCAACGTACGCGGCGGCCTGTTCACCGACATCGCCCTGGGCGGGCTGAACCATCAGATCGAGCACCACCTGTTCCCCAGCATGCCCAGCCCCAACCTGCGCCAGGCCCGGGCCATCGTGCGGCGCCACTGCCGGGAACTGGACGTCGACTACGTGGAGACCGGGCTGCTCACCTCCTACCGACTGGCCCTCGCCAGTCTCCACCGGGCGGGAGCACCGCTCCGGCACGCACGCGTCCCTGCCTAGGCCCTCAAGGAGCGGCGTCCGGTGCGTGCTCTTCTCCGCGGGGCTGGGACAGTGGCCGGACGCGGAACCCACATCCCTGATACGGGACGCGCATCCCGCACAAGCCACCGCTGCCGCTGTACGCGGTCCCCAGGCCGATGGCCTGGGGACCGTGGTGTGTCCGTCCGGACCGTCCTGACGTCATCGCACGCCGTGGCGCACCACCCACGGCCGCGGCCGGGCCGAGCGGCGGTCGTCAGTCGGGGCGTTGGGTGCGGTTCTCGTGGGTGAGGCCGTCCGGGTGGGTGGTTGAGCGGGGTCCGAGGGGAAGCACCAGGGCCCTCAGCAGAACAGGGGCCGAGGGCCGATGGACGGTGGGATCCGATGGCCTACGTACCGCCCCGATGTCCTGCCATCCCCACGACAGGAAGGCGTCGCGGGCCGGAGCGTCGGCGGGGTCGACCAGTGTCGCCCCGAGCGAGGCGTGGTGGTCGCCGAGCAGGCGTCGCTGAAGCCGGCGGGCGAGGTCCTCGTCGCCGCTGTGGGGGTGCACCACGATCTCGGTGATCGCGAAGACCTGTCCGGACGCGGTGAGTTGTTCAACGCCCTGGGGGAGGTTCCCGTGGAACCCCCTCCACCAGGTCCCTTCGCGCGGTACGGGAAATCCGTAGGCGCATCCGGCGAAGGCCGTGTCCTCCGCGATCAGCAGGGCGAATCCGGGCCGCCTGATGTCGCCGGTGAGACGCCGCAGAAAGGCCTCCCGGCCCCGGTACCGGCGGCCCGCCCCCGCGGGGGACGACTCCACGGACAGATCCGCCAGGTCCTCCCGCAGAGTCTCTGCCTGCCAGCGGTTCAGCCGGCGCAGACGTACCGCGTGCGCGGGAGCCGCCGTTCCCGCCGGACCCTGCTGCGGTTCCCGGCGGTCCGGGGCGGTCACAGCGCGCCGCCCGCGACGGTCGGCACCTGGGGTCGGGCCGGCCGGTCCGTGTGGTGTTCGTCGAGGAGGAAGCCGGAGCCGGTCAACTCGATGACGCGGGCCATGGCCGGAGGCGGATAGTGCAGTCGGAGGATCGTTCCGGCACCGGCGCCGAGCCGGAATGTGGTGAGGAAAGCGTTGAGTCCGCTGGCGTCGCAGAAGGTGACCGCCATGAGATCGACGTCGATGGTACGCATGCCGTCGCGCAGACATCCGGCCAGTTCGGCGTACACGAGCGGGGCGGTGGCCAGGTCGATCTCTCCCGAGAGGGTGACGAGCGCGCGGGTGGTGCGGTCGTGCCGGTGGACGGTCAACTGGGTCAGGGGCATGGTTCCCTCGGTTCTCGACATCTGTCGGTGGTCCCGCGCGGCAGGATCAGGGGCCCGGCCACTCACGGTGTGCCGCCGATATGGGCGGTGGGTACGGTGACGCGCGAATGACCGGTCCGTTCAGGCCGGTTGGCGGGCGCGCCGACGCATCGGACGGCGCGGGATGCCCCGTGGAACGGCCGAACCGGGGGTGTGCTCCCGGTGGGCATCGTGACCTGGAGGGGTTCCGTCCCGGGCACACGGACAGTGGTGACGAACTTTTCGTCGTCCCCCGCCCCCGGTCGGCTCTGCCCCGGCCGGGGCCGGCCCCCGGCCATCGGGGCCGGGCACCTCGGGACACGGGAAGCCGTCGGCTTGTCAACCGCGGTGCCATGCCGGGGAGTCCGGGGGCACGCACCACGACGGCCACATCGGCCGGTTCGGCCGTTTCGGCCAGTTCGGCCAGTTCTGATGTGGCCCTGCGGCCTATGGGCGCACCCTGTCCGAGCGGGTGCTCACAGCGCCCTCACGGGTGCGGCGCCGGAGGCGGAGGCGTCCACTTCCGGCGTCACGCCGACGGCCCGTGCCGGTCGTCCCCGCCCGGACACGGGCCTTGCGCGGAGCAGACGGTCGCGGTCCCGCGTCAGGCGTCCTGGAGCGACCGTAGTGGAAGGCGGCGATACGGTCGCCGTGCTGCGAGTTGAGCCGATGGATGAGGAGCGAGCCGAAGACGATCACCGCGATGATCACGATCAGGGTCAGGAATGTCTCCACGGTTCTCACCTTCCCGTCAGCTCATGCGGCATCGCTGCGGTCGTGGCGGTGGTGGTCGGGATGCCCGGCCGTACGGTCCGGGCGCCGGCCTCACGTCCCCCTTCGGAGTCCCAGACCGCCTCACCGGCCCGGTCGGTCTCCGCCACGGTCCGCAGGCGCGCCTCCTCCTCCATCAACCGGCTCGCGGTCGACGTGCCCAGGAGGTCGCTCGCGGCGGCCATCAGCCGGGCTGCCGATGCGGCGGGCGTCTGCGGTGGGATCACCAGGAGGTTCCACCGGCCCGCATGGTAGGAGAGCAACAACAGTTCGTGCGGGTCCTGCTCCGACCGGAACCAGCCCACTTTCACCACGTGTCCCGCGACGGGCACCTTGCGCGGAACGACCGGCCAGTGGACGGGATTCACCGTCACGCGGGTGATCCGGCCCCACAGCGGGTCCAGTACGGCCGTCAGGGAAGGCAGTTCCGCCGCGAGATCGCGGGAGCGGGGCCACCAGGCACCGTCCAGCAGAGCCGGCGCGGGGCCGACGGGAGCCAGCGACAGACGGAGTGAGGACGAGGAGAAACGGTCAGCCGCTTCGGCTGCCGGCGGGTGGGGAATGGTCACGGTCATGACGCGAACCCTGCCCCGGGCCGACCACGACCGGCCCGGTGTATTCGTTCGCCGAAAACGACACGAGCCTGAAAGCCGGTGTGCGAGATATCCTCGGTGTCTTCGAGCGTACTCCTCGAACGGGCCCCGCAGGCCACCGCTCGACTCAGACCCGGTCCCGTACGGGAGACCCGGTCCCGTAAGCCACCCCCCGAATCCCCCGAACGACTGTCCCTGGGGCCACGAACACAGCGAAGACACCCCGCGAGCGGCTGGCGGCACCTGCCCGGCTATTCACCGCCGGGCTGTTCACCCACGGACGGTTCACCGGGGCTCTTCACCACGCCCCCGTGGGCCTGTGCAGTGCTCGGGTCCGCTCGTCCGGTGCCCGTGTCGATGAGGATCTGCTCGGCCCGCCTCCCGCTGCCGGCGCGGACGGCCTCGGCCATGGCGGCGCGCGCGGCGTCGGGCGTCGCGTGCGGCGGGACCACGAGGAGGGAGAAGAGATCCTGCTCGCCCCGGGTGATGAGAACCGTGTCGTCGCCGACCGGGAAGGAGTCGATGCGGACGACACGGTCGTCGACGGTCATCCGCGTCGGCAGTTCGTCCCACGCCCCGGTGTCGAGACCGACGCGTGTGATGGGCCCGAGGTGCTCGGTCAGTGCGCCGATCAGGCTGGGGAGTTCGGCGGCGATGTCGCGGGAGCGAGGCCACCACACCCCGTCGAGCACGCCCTGCCGGTCATGTGTCGTCTCCAGCCGCACGAGAGCCGTCCCGGGCCGCACGGCCCGGTGCACGGCGTCCGGCAGGAGTCTCGTCATCCGCGGGGAGTCGGAACCGGAGTCGACCATGGCACTCGCCTGCCTACCTGGACCGAGGAGACCGGGTGGCTTCCTCGTTCTCACGGTACTCCGCGTTCCGACAGCAGGCCGGGAGGTCGCCGGTCGCCCTCGGGAGCTGCGGCGACTGCCGGAGTAAGGTGGTGAACCCGGCCCGTCCCTTACGGGCACGTCGAACTCCGAGGTCGCCATGCGGTCCGTGGAAACCCCCTCGGCCAGCCACGCCGAGGTCCGTGTCGTCGCCCCCTCGCCCGAAGTCGCCCGTCGGGTCGCGGAGGTTCTCCGCCGCTGCTTCGACTCCACCGAGCAGCGCAGCTACCCCGCCGGCCCCGACGGCGGCACCCGCCTCGACCTCACCGTGGACACCACCCACGCGGCGGAACCCGCTCGGTCGTGGCTGGAGACCAGCCGGTCCACGGGAGACAGCCACCGGCGGTAGCGTTCAGCGACCTCGCGACCACGCGCACGGTCCGGCTGTGCGACGTACCGCACGCGGACGCATCGCCCGGCATGGCCTCGCCGCACCACCGCGCCGCCCGTGCGCTGCCCGTGTGCTGCCCGTGTGCTGCCCGGCAAAACCGCTGGCCGTGGGCCGGTACCGGCGTACGGCCCGGAGTAGAGTGAACACGGAGAGCCGGTTCGAGAGCCCAGACGAGTGGCGGCGACCATGGCGACACTGCACCAGCGGAAAACCCACCGCGAAGCGATCATGAAGACCCTCTACGAAGACATGGAAGGAAGTGGCCTTCCAGACGTCTCCGGGGCCAGGCTGCGTGACGAGTTGGAGATCCCGGAGCACGATCTGGCCGCGGCCTGCACCTATCTGGTGGGTGAGGGACTGGTCACGGTCCGCTGGGCCCATGGAGAGGTGCCCGCGACGGTCGTGCTGACGCATCAGGGGATACGGCTCATGGAGGCCGACGAGGAGAACCGCGGCTGACCCCGCGAGTGCGCCTTGGGACACGGAAGCCGGGGTATTCGTACCTATCACCCGGCAGAGCGTGCAGACAGGGAGCAGGCCATGATCCGTCCAGCCGACATCCGCGAGTGGCGCAACCAGGACGTGGTCGACGAGAAGCAGCGCAGGATCGGCATGCTCGAAGCGGTCTATGTCGACACCGCCACCGACGAACCGGCCATGGCCACCGTCCGGACCGGACTGCCCACCCGCCACCGGCTGGTCTTCGTCCCCCTCGACGACGCGGTCCTCGGACCGGACTACGTCCGGGTCCCCTACACCAAGGGGCAGGTACGGAAGGCCCCGTCGATCGGGACGGACGACGTCCTGCCGGCCGAGCGGGAGGAAGAGGTCTTCCAGCACTACGGCATGACGTACCGGCCGGGGGCGGCCGGCGAACGTCAGCTCGCACGCCGGTGATCACGCGCGCACGGCACGGAGGAGATGGTCCGCGGTGATGGCGCTCTTCCTTCTGGTGCTCCTGGTGGCCGTCGTACTGGGGATCATCGGTGTGGCGGCGGAGGGCCTCGGCTTTCTCCTGGCCATCGGCATCGTGGTCTTCGCCGCAGCCGTGATCTCCTTCACGGTGCTGGTGTCCCGGCGTGCCAGGCGGCGTCCCGTCCGCTGACGCCGGGGCCGACACCGTGTACGGCGTCGTGCCCCCGCCGTTCGCGAGCGCTCGGGCAGGGCGGTGGGCGACGAAACGCCTTGTCGGGCGTGCGCGCGGGTGTCCGCCGGGGGACCATCGGTAGCAGGGGAACCATCGGTAGCGGGGGACCCGGATCATCGGTGGGTCGGTTCCCTGCCCGGAATGTGGTTCCCGACGCGCCCGCGGACCTCGGTCGAGGCCCCCATGACAGGAGTGCGGCATGGTGGAGGGTGCGGCGCCCGGCGCGGGAGAAGAGGGACGGTCGTGGCCGGCGGCCGAGCCGGACTTCTGGCGGCAGGTGGTCGAGCAGCTGGGCACCGCCCTGATGGTGGTCGATCCGGCCGCACGGATCCTCGCTGTCAACCCGGCCGCCGAGCGGCTGCTGGGCCGTACCGCCGACGCGATGCGCGGAAGGGACGCGCACGAACTGCTGCACCGGGACGCGGGCGGCGGCGCTCTGGTCCGCGAGCGTTGCCCGCTGATCCGGGCGCTGTCCGAGAGGACCGCAGCAGTCGGGGACGGCGACAGTTACCTGCGCGGTGACGGCCGCCTGATCACCATCGCCTGGTCCGCCTCTCCTCTGACGGACCCCGGCACCTTCAAGGGCATGGCCGTGCTGTTCACCGACGCCACGGGCGACCACGGCACGCGCCGGGAGCGGGCGGAACGGGCTGCCTACACGAGTGCTCTGGAAGACCTCACCGAGCGGCTGACGCTGGTCGCGGACATCACCGACGTACTGGGCCAGACCCTGGACGCCGACGAGGCCCTCGCCCGGCTGGGCCGCCTGCTGGTACCCCGCCTCGCCGACTGGACCGCGGTGGACCTCCGGACAGGTTCCGGGCAGGTCCACCGAGTGGCTGTGACAGGTCCCGCGGGCCGCCACACGGCACTGGAGGGCGGGCACGAGCGCCTCCCCGAGGCGGGAGAGGCGGACCCGTCGCCCCTCGTCCGGGTGCTGAACGGCGGTGATCCCGTGCTGTGGGACGGGGTGGGGGCGGCCGTACCACCCGGCTCCCCCCTGGCCGTCCGCCACAGCGACTTCCTGCGCACGGTGGGCGCGACATCCGTCGTCACGGTGCCGCTGGCCTCGGGACCGCAGATCACCGGCGCCCTGACGCTGGTCCGCACCGACCCCGCACACCCCTTCGACGCCGCCGACCTGGAGGTGGTGGGCGACATCGGCCGCCGGGTCGGTCTGGTCGTCGACAACGCGCGGCGGTACGGCCGCCAGCGTGCCGTCGCCGAGGCCATGCAGCGCAACCTGCTCGGCCCGCTGCCCCAGCCTGGCCGGCTTCGACTGGCCGCCCGCTACCAGCCCGCCCCCGTCGGGTCCCAGGTCGGCGGTGACTGGTACGACGCGTTCGAACTGAAGGACGGCACGCTCGCGCTGGTCATCGGCGACGTCGTGGGCCACGACCTGACCGCGGCGGCCGGCATGTCCCAACTGCACGGCATCCTCCGCTCCCTGGCCTGGGACCACGTGGGGATGCCCGGGGGTGTCGTCGACCGCCTCGACGACGCCATGCCCGCGATCACCACCGTCCCCATGGCCACCCTCGTCCTCGCGCGAGTCGAAGGCCATCCGCACGACGGTCCATGGACCCTGCGGTGGACCAGCGCCGGACATCCGCCGCCGCTCCTCCTCACCCCCGGCGGGCACGCGCGGTACCTCGAAGCCGGGCAGGGACTGCTCCTCGGCGCCCACCTGGGCGACGGCGACAGCGACGGCAGACCGAACGCCACGGAACCCCTGCCGCCGGGTTCCACGCTGCTGCTCTACACCGACGGCCTGATCGAGATCCCCGGCAGCGACCTCGACACCGGCCTGACCCGCCTGCGCCGCCACGCCCTGGGGCTCGCGCACGCGTCCCTGGACACACTGTGCGACCAGTTGCTGGCCCGTATGCCGCCCGGCAGCACCGACGACGTGGCCCTCCTCGCCCTGCGGCTGCCGTCGGAGTGAGCGCGGACGGGCGACGTTCCAGACCCGCCCCGGACGGTGCGCCGGATACGCGTCAGCGAACACGGGGGCGAAAGGTGCCCGGCACGCAGTGCCGATAGGCGGGCGGAGAGCCACCACCCTGCCCGATCCCGTCGGCTGGCACGCCGTGCCCTCGGCGTGCCCGTAAGAGCGGAGAACCACGGTCCACAGCGGTACGATCCGGGCTGTCGCCGTCCCACCCGGACCGCGAATGAGCAGGTCAGGCCCCCTGCCTTCCCCTGAGCGTCATGGCTTCCCAAGCTGAGAGCGCGAGTTCGATTCTCGTCACCCGCTCCATGTGAAACCCCCAGGTCAGTGACCGGCGGTTCTTTGTTGTCTAGACCAGTGCGCGGGTGGCGCACCCCAACCGCACCATAAGGGCCCGGTTACGTCCCGGTGGCCTCCTCCTTGTGGTGCGCGGAGTCGCCCGTGTGGTTCTTCGCACGCTCGGCGCGCACCATCTCGTCGAGGCCGGCCGCCAGCTCGCGCTGCCGCGACGGCCGTTTCCATGGTGCCTTTGAGCAGGCGGTATGCCTTGGCGACGGTTGTCTTGGCGCTCGTCGCCCGCAGCCGCTCCGCCCGCCGTTCACGGACGGGCGGAGCGGTATCTCGTCCAGGTCGAGCGTGCCGAAGGTCGGGAGGATGTAGAGGCAAGAAGGTGTTGGCACAGGTCCACCGTCCGTACGGCCAACTCCCGCTTCTCGACCCACTTCTGCGCGTACTGACGGAAGTTCACGGCGCCCGCGTCGGGAGCGTCGCCCCCGGCTGAGATCCGCCTCGACCTGGGAGAGCCAGATCTCAGCGTCCTCCTTCGTCTCAAAATTCTCGGGTGCACGCATCCGCTCGTTGTCGGGAGCAAGGTAGGACGCCGTCCACTGCCCGGACCGGTACTGGCCGCACGGCCCCGAAACGGCGACGTCTGCCGTTCCTGTCGGCCAGCCCTTCTTGGGCGACGACCGAACCCTTGAGGCTGTCGCGGAGTTCCAAGCGAGTGAGGCCCACGCGGGAGGCGAGTTGCTGCCGCAGGTGAGTGGTGAAGCGAGCCCACAGAGCTCCCGCGTGCACATTCCAGAGGGCAGCGGCGCGGTAGTCGTGGCGGTCGGGATACAGAGGTGTACCGAGTGCGGGGTCATCGTCGGGGTGGAGTCAGCCGCAGCGGCACCGGCCGCCGCCCGAGCGGTTGTGGCGGGGCCGAAGGTGAAGGTGGCGAAGGCGGTGGTGCGGCCAACGACGACTGATGACAACCGCTCAGGCGCCCGGGGAAGCTGCCCTGACCAGCGAAGAACCCAGCTCGCCACAGCCCGGTCGCAGGAGCCGGGCGAACGGGTCAGTGGCCGGCCTGAGTGTCACCAATTGCGGCTCGTGTCCTGCTGCGGAGGGTGATCGCCCGGCGGGCAGCGTGCATCGCCATGAGTGCGAGCCAGGTTCCCCCCAGGCACGGCCCGAGAAGGCCCCACCAGTCCACCACCGGCTTCGCAAGCACCTCCACGGCCCACCAGACGTCGTAGGCCGCGATGCCGGTCAGCACCACAGCCAGGAGAGCCGTGGTCCACCAGCGCTCTGGCCACCCCTTGTCCACGTTGCCCCCTGCCGGAATCACGCGCCGCTGCCGACATCGCCCAGTGTGCCGTACCCGTTGCGTGCCCGTTCAGGCGGGAGGCCGGGGCCACGGTGCGTCACGACTAAAGCCGCGTTCCCTCAGCAGGCACGTGGCAGGTTGGCAGGACCCACGTTCACGATCTTCCGAACTGGCGGTCTGTCCACCGACCGCAACACCACGGGCTGGTCGACCGGGTCATTGAGACTCCATCGACGTCTGTGCAGGCGGGCGACCTTGCCGAGGTCGACGCGGCCGGGACGGTACTGCAGAGGGGCCTCCAGCATGCCCTCGGGGAAGAAACGTCACTGGCGTGTCAGCTCTCGCTGTCCGCGGAGGTGCCGCGGAAGTACTCGGTGACGCTGCCCTCGTCCTGCATGCTCACGAGTTCCCTTTCGCACCCGGCCGTCACCGGGCGCGAAAGGGAGTCCCGATCAGCGGGAGGCGGCGGCGATGAGACGCTGTTCGGCGTCCTCGCCCGCCGCGACCTTGGGCAGCCGCCACATGAAGAACGCGCCGACCAGCCACCACACGCCGACGATCGCCCACTCCGAGGGCCAGATGAGGGCCGCGGGCATACCGGGCAGGTAGAGCACGCCGAGCCCCAGACTGAGCACCAGCGCGGCGACACCGACAGCCGGTCCGGCCGGGGTACGGAACGGGCGCTCCATGCCAGGCTCCCGGCGGCGCAGCACCAGGAAGGACAACACCACGACGACGTAGGCGATGACGATGTTGATGCCGCCCGCGTCGACCAGCCACACCAGCATCGGCCGCCCGAAGAGCGGGGCCAGCACCGAGAGGGCGCCGATGAAGACCACCGCGTTGGCAGGGGTGCGGTACTTCGGGTGCATCGTGCCGAACCAGGCGGGGATCATGCGGGACTCGGCCATGGCGTACAGCAGTCGGCTGCCGCCGATGAGGAAGGCGTTCCAGCTCGTCAGGATGCCCGCGATGCCACCGATGACCAGGACGTTGCCCATGGCCTGGCTGTTCCACAGGGCGGTCATGGCGTCGGCTGCGGCGAGGTTGGACTCGGCGAGGGCTGAGGCGCTGAGACCGGAGCCCACGGTCAGCATGATCATGACGTACCACGCGGTCGCGCAGAGCACGGAGATCACCAGGAGCCTGCCCACCTGGCGGTACGGGAGCTTGATCTCACCGGCCGACTGCGGAATCACGTCGAAACCCACGAAGAGGAACGGCACGGCGACCAGCACCGTGAAGATCCCGTCCATGCCCCCGCTGACCATCGGCTCCATGTTGTCGGCGGAACCACCCTTGAGGGCTCCGACGAGCAGCGCGGCGCCCGCGCAGAGCAGGAACAGCACCGCGATGGTCTGGAACACCGCTGCGGGACGTATACCGATGTAGTTCACAGCCGTGATCGCGATCGCGGCGATCACGCCGACGGCGACCCAGCTCGCGTAGACGTCGTAGTCCGCGATCGTCCACATGTGGCCCACGAGCATGTCGGGGAAGAGGTTGACCATGCTGTGCGGCAGTGCGACGGCCTCGAACGCGGCGACCGACACATAGCCGAGAACCATGGCCCAGGAGGCCAGGAAGGCACCCCGGCCACCGAGTGCCCGCAACGCGTAGTGGTGCTCGCCGCCCGCATGCGGCATCGCCGAGACCAGCTCCGCGTACGTCAGCCCGACGAGCGTGACGACCACGCCGCCGATGGTGATGGCGATCGCCGCGCCCACCGGCCCCGCGTCACTGATGAAACCTGAGGTGAGAACGATCCACCCGAAACCGATCATGGCCCCGAAGGCCAATGCCAGAACGTCTCCTCTGCCGAGCACTCTGAGGAATCCGCCGTTGTTGTCCGTCATCCGCCGATCCTGCCTATCTGGGGGGTTCGAGCGCCAAGGTGGAGAAAAGTGGACCGGACCTCAGGACATGAACACCAGGATCAGGATGTACAACTTGCACCGTATACCTATCCAGAACGATGAAATCCCTGGTCAGCCGCTTGATCCAGCAGCCGAGCCGCGCACCGGCAACCCAGTGGACCGAGTTTCGTAACACGCGCGGCACTCGGCGAATCGGGCTTCACGACGTACCCGATCCGGCAGTGTCGCGGGCCGGAATGCTGCCGCACAAGCGGGTGCAGCCCGGCCGATGGCACGATTCCGCGCGTGACCGACGGCCGGGAAGTGACCTGCCGCGCTCCGCTCCGGAAGCGCGGCCTGTGGTGCCTCGTCGGACTTGGGGCGGCGGGGGCGACCCTGACCGCGGTACGCATGGTCTTCTGTGCGACGACCTCCGACGCCGTCCAAGTCCGGTTCGGCCCGGCGTTCCCAGGTCCGGACGAAGGCCTCCTGGACCACACTGCGCCTCGGCGAGGTCGCCTGTCATCGCATACAGCCGGCCGATGAGTCGGCCGACGCTCGCGGCGTGAAAGGCGTCGACCTCGTCCGAGAGCCTGACGCTAGTCGCGAGAGCCTGACGCCACTGGACGTGAGGGCGGCGGGGTCGTGGTGGCGGCCCCGCCCAAGCGGGCCTCGAAGCACTCCCGTTCGCCGTCGGCCGAGGCGGGCCGGAAGCAGGCCCGGACGGTGCTGCCGGGACGGACCTCGGTCATCTCCGTGTAGATGAAGGTTGCCGCGTCGTCCTTGTTCTCGATGCGCACGCCGTGGGTCGGGCCGCCTGCCGTGACGTCCAGCCGGTCTCCGATCTCGGTCCCCCAGGTCCGGGCCCAGCTTGCACCGCACTTCTTGCTGTAACGCAGCTCGACGTGGGCGCCGGTGGCCGTGCGGTGCGAGGCGAGGGTGTCGGGGCCGAGGCCGCAGATCAGGCGCATCGGGTCCCGGCCCTCGCAGGCGGCTCCGTGGCATTGGGGAGCGAGGGAGAACGGGATGGAGGCCGGTGGCGGTTCGTCCTCCTGCGCCTCCGAGTCCGGCAGAAGGAGGAACAGCAGGGCCGCGGCACCGCCGACGATCACGGTGTACGCCGACACCAGCGCCAGTAGGAGCCTGCCTCTGCCAAGTCGCCGCCGCTCGGTCCCGGCGGGCGTCGGCGACTGCTGAGGTTGTGGCTGCGGCGACTCGTCCGCGGGAGGGTCGGATGCGGGGGCCACCGCGCGTCCGCTCCAGTGCGACTCGGCGATCTCCCACAGGGCCAGCAGCCGCCCGTCCGGTTCGTTCGCGAGCCGGCACAGTTCCTTGACGGCCTGGCGAGGAGGCAGGCTCTTGCCGTTGAGGTAACGCTCCCACGAGGACTTGCTGTACGCAGTCCGCTCCGCCAGCGCCGCCAGGCTCAGCCCCGCACCGGCCCGCAGCTCCCGCAGCGCCGCGGCCAACCGGGCGTGTTCCGCGGTCACTTCGGATCCGCCGACCGCAGGGCCTGCCAGGTGGGCGGGTCGATGACTCCGTTCACGATCAGCCCGTTCTGCTTCTGCATGCGCTCGACCGCTCGCCGCGTCTTCGGTCCGAAGACGCCGTCGATGTCCCCTGGCTCGGTTCCCGCCCGGTGCAGCAGGCACTGCGCCTCGGCCACTTCGAGCCCGACGTGGGTGTTGGACAGAAGGATGTCGGTGGTCCGGCTCAGGCCCGCGTACCAGCGGCCGTCACGCTGCTCCAGCTTGCAGGTGTAGATGACCGGCACCGTGGACTCCGACACGGTGGCCAGGGCCGTCGCGACAGCATCGCTGCGCTCGTGCGCGAGCTGGGCACGGGCCTCGGTGAGCCGCACGGCCAGCAGGAGCGCCGCGGTGACGGACAGCGCCGTGACCACGGCTGCCGCCGTGACCGCGGCGCGCAGGTGACGCCCGTATGGCTGCTGCTCGGTGGGGGTGTGTTCCGGCGTCGCGGAGGAGTCCTCGGGGGTGTTGGTGGTGACCGCCCTACCCTCCGCCCACCGTTGGGCGGCGATCTCGTGCATCACCAGCAGCCGGTGCGGATCGTCACCGCCGACGCGGGCCATCGCCTCGACAGCCTCCCGGGGCGGCAGAGACCTGCCGTTCAGATATCGCTGCCACGACTTCGCGCTGTACCCGGTCCTCGCGGCGAGTTGACGGGTGCTCAGGTCGCTGTGGTCCTTCAGTCTGCGCAGTCGCACGATCAACTGGTGGACGTGTGGATGCAGTTCTGCGGGCAGCTCTTTCCAGCGCGACACGCTTACCCCCCAACTCGCGTTCGGGACCGCAGGCCCAGCCCTCCGTGTCCCGGGCTCATTCTGCATCAGCTGTCACCGGGATCACCCAGCGGCCACGCCGCCCTGGTGCGGCTCAGCCCTGGCGCGGAACCAGCCATTCCCTCTCGCCATAGTCTCGCCGCAGGGACATGACGGGTGACATCTCTGCAGGTCAGTGGGCGGGACGTCCCGGGATGAGGTCACTTCTGCGTCAGCTGTGGCCGAGCACCGCGCCGAGCCCGCAGTCTCGTTGCGGAGCCGGCCAGTGCGGTCGGCTCTGCCCATACCGCCTCACCAGGAGTGATCCCATGAAGCTGAACAGAAAGCTGTCGGCGACCCTGCTCACCGCCGGACTGGCCGCGACCTTGACCCCGCTGGCAGCCTCGCCCGCCTCGGCCGCCAGCATGCACGGCTGCACGTACCCGCGTGTGTGTCTGTACGACGGCTCATACCAAAACGGCAGCATCTTCAGCTGGTACCAGGACACCTCCTACCAGGCCGTCATCGGCGGAGGGAACCGGGCGGACGCGGTCGTCAACACCCGTAACGACGACTCCGTCTGGCTGATCGACCAGGGCGCCTCCCCCGACGCGTACCTCTGCATCCCGCGGAACACCGCCGCCAACCTCGGCAACTACGCCCACCCCAACGGCGGCACCTGGGCGAACGACGTCGACGCCATCAAGATCTGGGGCGACCCCGACAACGGGAAGTGCAGCGGCACCTACCAGGTGCAGCAGGGTCGCGTCGCCGACGGCTGGCGCCCCTGACACACGCGGCCCGTCCCTCGTGCAGGAGGGGACGGGCCGCTTGCGTCCCCAGGCTTCCCGACCCTGGCCTCGAACGGTGCATGTGACCTGCGGTTTCGCTGCGTCAAGCACATCGGTCACACGTGTGAGCCCTCAGCCTGCCCGTCCCCTCGGAGAGACGGATGGCGCTTGCGGGCGCCGCAGGACCATTGGTTGCCCAACTCCTGCCGAGGAGACAGGACTTCAACGAGTGCGCCGCGGTGGGCACGGACGGACCCGCGGCACCGAGGTGATGCTCCGCCATCTCCAGCACGGTAGTCGGCATCCTCATGGAGGACAGTCAGGCCACGCATGCGTCACCCGCGCGCATCACCCGCTGGTGGTGCCCGTGCCCACGGCGTGCCTGTAAGAGCGGAAAGCCTTGGTCACCAGCGGTGCGACTGCCACAACCACCTCGGCAACGAGCGCCTGTGCACGGCAGAGACATACGGGCCACCCAAGCGCCGTCGCTTCCCGAGCGGAGAGCGCGTCGGTGCCGCACCCCTACCGCACCCCTGCCGCCCCCCATTCCCCGACCGGCGGGAACACCTCCATCAAGTGCGTGAAGGCGACAGCGCCCGAACCCGCCGGACTGGGCTCAACCGCGAGAGGACTACCCCTTGACCGGTCGGTCAAGGGGGCCTACGGTTGACCGATCAGTCAAGTGGAGGGTCGATGACGGACGACACCCGCACCCGCCTCGTACGGACAGCGCGCGCGCTGATCCACGGCTCATCGTTCGCCGAGGTCGGCATCGGGGACCTGTGCCGTGAGGCGGGAGTGCACCGCGGCAGTCTGTACCACTTCTTTCCCTCCAAGGAGGCCGTCGGCCTCGCCGTGATCGACGCGAACTGGGAACTCCTCAAGGCGGTCCTGGACGAGTCGTTCGACAGCGAGGCGCCACCGCTGGAGCGCATCGACGCCTTCATCGGCGGATTCGCCGGCATGCTGACCGCGGCCCGGGACCGGATGGGCGCCGTGCCGGGCTGCCCCATCGGCAACCTCGCCCTCGAACTCGCCGGACGCCCCGGAGAGGCATCGGTCAGGATCGCCGAGATCCTGACCGCGTGGCAGCGGTACTTCCGCGACGCCGTCGCCGAGGCCGTGCTCAGAGGGCACGTCCCGGCGGGAGTCGAACCCGACACGGCAGCCCTGCGCGCTCTGGCCTACCTCCAGGGCATCACCCTCATGGCCAAGGCGTACGACAGGCCGACGCTCGTCGCCGAGGCCAGGACGGCGATCCGGATGCTGATCCAGGCCCCCGCCTCCTGACCCTGTCCCCGTCCGGCCGGTTCGCGATCCGGCCGGACGGCGGCCGCCCCCGCACGGGGCGCCGCGCCGGTTCCCCTGTCCGTTGACTTGACCGAACGGTCAAGTCAACGGACGTCCCCTCTCAAGGAGCACACATGGACTCGCACCTTCCCGCACGCCCCTCCGGTTCGGACTACCGCTTCGAACGCTTCCGGACACGGCTCCTGATCGACGACATGACGTTCGGCCGCAACGCCCTCGGCCCAGGCAGCCGTCTGCCGGAGTTCGACCTGCCCACCCTCGACGGCGGCCGTTTCACCTCCCACACACTCGGCCGACGGCCGGTGCTCATGGTCTTCGGATCCCGGACCTGCCCCGTCACCGAGAGCGCCGTGCCCGTACTCAAGCGACTCCACACGCGATTCGGCGAGCGGGTCCGCTTCGTGCTGGTCAACACCCGGGAGGCGCACCCGGGTCAGACGATCGGCCAGCCGGCCACCGCCGCGGAAAAGTACCGGCACGCAGAGCGGTTGCGCCATCATCACGACATCCCGTTCGAGGTCGCGGTCGACGACATCGACGGCACCCTGCACCGCGCCTTCACCCCCAAACCGAACTCCGCCTACCTCATCGACACGACCGGCACCATCACCTTCCGCTCGCACTGGGCCAACGACGAAGCGGCCCTGCGTCGGTCCCTGGAGCAGGCGGCATCCGGGAACACCGTCCTCGGACGCAGCCGGGCCATGGCAGGGCCGCTGCTCCGCGCCGTCGGACACCTCCCGGGCATCGTCACCGCCGCCGGTAGCAGGACCGGTCACGACGTCTGGCGCGCCGCACCCCCACTCGCGATCCTCGGCGCGCTCTCGCGGCTCTTCCCCCGCCTTCCCGCCGACCTACGAGGCCCAGCCGCCGCGGCCGCCGCCCTGATCATCGGCGCAGCGACTGCCGGTCTGCTCGTCGCGCTGACCTGACGCAGGCTCCACGCGTCTCCGTCTTCCCGGGGTAAGGCGAACGGCTCAGGAACGCCGCATACTGACGTCACCGATCCGTAGGGCTCCGCTCCGCTGCCTGCCTGAGCCGCCGCCACTACTCTGACGGGCGGACCCGATCCTTCAGGAGTCCTCCTTGCGTGCCCGTATCCTCCTCCCGGCCGCCCTTGCCTCCGTTCTCCTCACTCTGACCGGATGCGGCTCGGACGACGGCTCCGCGTCCGCCGAGGACGCGGATGCCTCCAGGTCGGGGCTTACGTCGCCTACTACGGCTGGTACGAGATCCGCGCCCTGCGCAACCCTGCCACCACCGACCCGGTCATCGACACGGCGGCGAGCGTCCAGCGAGCTGTCGCCGACTCCCTGGACGCGGCCGGACCCGCCACGGTCGCCGTGCTCTTCGTACTTCTGCTCCTCACCGCGCTGCTGATCCGGCGCCGCAGGCGATCGAGCGGCAGCGGCGCGACGCGCCGAGGCAGCGGCTGATCGAGCTGGGCGCCCCTGCCCCGCTGCCAGCGGGTTTCCTGCGTTCCTTCCGGCGGTTTCCCGGGCCGGGGGTTCAGTCGGCGATCGTGGAGCCCAGGCCGCGGTGGCCACCGGTGAGGTTCAGCTTGTCCGCACAGACGTGGAAGGCGCCGGTGACCGTGATGCCCGCGGCGGCGCCGCGCGCGTTCCAGGTGCAGCCCCAGCCGTTCTCGCCCGGGACACCGACGGTGAGATCGGCGCGGCCGTCGCGGTCGTGGTCGGTCAGGTGCACGGCGGTGCCCCAGGCGTCGGCGTTCTCGGCGACACCGGACACCCCCTCACTGTCCTGGTGGTAGGAGCGCGCGCCACTGCCGGTGAGGCCGTTCGCGGAGCCGAACAGCACGGTGACGGCGCCGGCCAGGTCCCGGCCGGACAGCGCCTCGCCGGGGACGCCCACGGCGATGTCGGCGCGGCCGTCGCCGTTGACGTCACCCGCGCTGAGCGCGGACCCGAACTCGTCGCCGTCCTCGCCGGCTCCCGGCACTGCGGCGGTGTCCTGGTTGATACGGGTGGGCCGCTGCCCGGGGTCGATCCCTGCTGGGCCCCCGTACCAGACCGAGACCTCACCCCCGACGTGACCACCCGGCTTCTCGGCGGTCGGGGTGTCGGTGTCGCCGAGGACGAGGTCGCCGTACCCGTCGCCGTCGACGTCGCCCGTCGCACCGGTGGTGCCGTCGGCGCCGCCGAGTTCCGTGCGTACGTACCGGCCTTGCTTCCAGTCGTCGATGTAGACCATGCCGCCCGGGTCGTCGCCGTACCGGCCCGGGAGCATGATGCGCTCAAGCGCCGCGTCACCGTCGACGTTCCCGAACAGGACACCTCGGGTGGTGCCGAGCAACCCGTCCTGTGTGCTGTCGGCGGCGTCGCCGGCACGGGTGAACGGGCCCCGGAAGTGGGTGGCGCCGCAGTAGGAGCCCACCGTGACGTCGGCGGCGCCGTCACCGTCGCCGGCGGCCAGCGCGAGGCCGAAACCACAGCCGGTGTCGGGCAGGTCGCCCGGGTCGAGGGTCACGCCGGAGCCGAGCCCGGAGGCACCGCCCCAGATCACGGTCACCAGCCCTGCGTCCTTCTCGGTGCCGATGTCCTCGCGCTCCGCACCGACCAGAAGGTCCGCGTAGCCGTCCCCGTCGAGGTCCGCGGCGGCGAGGGTGTCCGCGAACATGTCGCCGTTCTCGGGCGCGCCCGGAACGCCGGTGCTCGCCTGCGTGATCACCTGCCGGTTGTCGGCCTTGACTCCGTCGGCCGAGCCGTAGAACACGACGACGGCTCCGGCGGCGCTCTTGCCCGAGACGGTGGCGGACGGGTCGGCGACGGCCAGGTCACGGTATCCGTCGCCGTTGAAGTCGTCGTGATACGTCGACGCGGTGGCGGTGGCCGGGCCCGCGGTCACCAGCGTCGCGGCGCCCATCACGACGACAGTGGCGGTGAGCAGCACGGAGGATCGTGCGCGCACGAGCGGCTCCTTCGGATTTCGGATGCGGAGACAGGCCCGCCCGTGAGCAGGCGGGCTGTCGAGGAGTGGAGGGGGGTCAGTCGGCGAAGTTGTGGCCGAACTGCGGGGACCCGCTGGCCGAGATGCCGACGGTGGAGGTGTAGATGCCGCTGGAGGCGGACAGGGTGCCGTCGGCGCCGGAGCGCAGGGCGTAGACGGCGCCGTTGCCGGCGTTCTCGCCCAACGCGCCGACGACCACGTCCGCGCGACCGTCGCCGTCGAGGTCGGTGAGGCGGACGTCGGAGCCGAAGAGGTCGTTCGTCTCGTTGGAGTTGGGTACGCCCGGGGTGTCCTGGCTGAGGAACCTCGCGCCCTGGCCGGTGATGCCGGAACCGTCGGCAGCGCCGTACAGGACGGTGACCGCGCCGGTGTCGGCGACGCCCGCGAGGTTCTCGCCCGGGGCACCGACGACCAGGTCGAGGTGGCCGTCGCCGTTGACGTCGCCGAGGTCGATCTCGTCGGCGAAGGAGTCGCCGGACTCGCTCGCGCCCGGGACACCCGCGCTGTCCTGGGTGAACGTCTGCGTGTCGCCGAAGGCCGGGCCGTCGGCGGTGCCGTGCACGATGTGCGCCGTGCCTCCCTTGTTGGCGCCCGCGACACCCTCGTCCCAGCGGATGCCGATGACGATGTCGCCGTAGCCGTCCTCGTCGGTGTCACCGATGTCGGTGATGATGCCGGCCGGCAGCCTCTGGGCGCCGTTTCCGGTGGCGCCGTTCGCGCCGCCGGGGAGCCAGTAGTTGGCGTTGTAGTCGTCGTCGGTGGCGTAACCGTTGACGATCAGATCGTCGGTGCCGTCGCCGTCGATGTCGCCGGAGTGCAGGTTCAGCGGGCCGCCGCCGTCGGCAGCACCGGCGTAGATGGGTGCCTGAGCGGTGTAGCGCCCGCCCGTGGTGCCCTTGGTGCGGCCGAAGCCGCCACGGTGGACGTCGACGGTCGAGCCACTGGAGCCGAGGGCGATGTCGTCCTTGCCGTCGCCGTCGAAGTCGCCGGCCTCCAGCGTGCGGCCGACGAGGTCGTGCTTGGTCGGACGCGGGTCGGTGAGGGTGGTGCCGCCCTTCAGACCGCTCGCCGAACCCCAGAGGATCACCGCGGTGCCGCCGTCGGTGTCCCCGCCGACGTCCTCGCCCGGGGCGCCCACGGCCAGGTCGTCGTAGCCGTCGCCGTCGAAGTCGCCGTACGCGGTGTCCGCTCCGAAGTAGTCGCCCTGCTCGGCGGTGCCCGGAACGCCGGAGGTGTTCTGGCTGATGGTGGCGTAGCGGTTGCCGGAGGCGCCACCGTAGACAACCGTGACCGTTCCTGCTCCGGCCCGGCCGTTCACGTAGGCGGGCCCGGCGGAGACGGCCACGTCACCGTAGCCGTCGGCGTTGAAGTCGGCCTGGGCGATGGCCGGGGTGTCGACCGCCGACGCCGTGCCCGTGGCGGTCACTGCCAGTCCGCCCGTGAGGGCGGCGACCGTGGCCACGGCCAGAGCGGTACGGGTGCGTCTGTGCATGTGGGTTCTCCTGGGCAGGTGGGAATGGCTGGCGGGTGTCACGGTCGATGAAGCGACACACCGTCCACATATGCCTGGAATTTCCCTGGGCTTTGCGAACAGTTGGCGCTCAAGAGACTCGCGGTGGAGGGCGGAGGGTTGCACGTGAATTTCTGGAACCTGCGGGGTCCAAAGGAGCGGGCAGCAGTGCGATGCGGGTCAGCCGAACTGCCGCGACTGCGCGGTGGACGGGCCCGTCCACGGCCCGGTCCGCCGTCCGAACCAGTCCGAGAGGGCCGCGCCACCCTGCAGTCCCAGGCTCAGGAACACCAGGTGGGGTGAGGTCGCGGACAGCAGGAGGTCGGCGGCCTCACGCGGCATGGCCGCCAGGTCGGCCACCGCGGGCACCACGCCGCCCCCGTACAGCACGAGCACGGCGACTCCCTGCACCCGGGTCCGTGCCGGGGACCACCGTGTGCGCGCCCTCCTCGGTGCCCAGCCGCGGAGCATGGCGATACCGAGAGGCAGTAGCACCGCCGTGAACAGGCCGATCCAGCACCACAGGAAAACCGTCACGTCCCGCTCCCAGTCCTCGCTTCTCCGGCGCGAAGTCTGCCCCCACGCGCGGTCCGCCGTCACTGCCGGAATCCGGAAGCCTTCGAGCGGCGGAACTGCGCGATTACCGCTGTCCGCCGCCGCCACGACTCGCCCGGTCGTTCCTCGCCTGGTCATGCGAGGAACGGCCCGGCGTGACGCGCCCGGCTCGGATGGCGTCCCGCCGAGTGCCCGCCGAGTGGTGTAGCCGATCAAGCTGACGGAATCCCCGGGTCGGGCCCGAAGCGCCCTCGCCTGAGTGGACGTCAAGTCCGATCTTCCCTGGTTCGTGATCGCTCTATCGAGGTACTGATCGGCGTGCAGGCCGCCTACTGGGCATGCCCATGCCGAGATGCGAGCATGGGGCGAGAGACGTATCCCAGCGACTTGTCGGACGAGCAGTGGTCGTTGATCGAGCCGATGATCACGGCCTGGAAACAGGACCAGGTGGCACGGTCGGCGACCGGGGGTCCCGGATCCTGCGATCTGCGGGAGGTCGTGCACGCGATCTTCTACCAGAACCGGACGGGCTGCCAGTGGCGCTGCCTCCCGCATGATCTGCCGTCCTGGTCGGCGGTGTTCTACTACTTCGGCCTGTGGCGCCAGGACGGGCTCGACCAGCGGATTCAGGAACTCCTGCACTGCCAGGTGCGGGAGAGAGCCCGGCGATCAGAGGACCCGTCCCTCGTGATCATCGACACCCAGTCCGTGCGCGCGGCCGCCGGTGTCCCGAGACCACGACGGGGCTGGACGTCAACAAGAAGGTGTCAGGGCGCAAGCGGGGACTGGCCGTGGATGTTCTGGGGCTGGTCATCGGTGTCGTGGTGCCGGCCGCCTGCGCCCATGACAACGCCGTCGGCACCGCCCTGCTCGACCAGGCCGCCGAACGGTGCGGGATGCGCCTGGAGAAGGCCCTGGTGGACCAGGGCTTCAAGGACGAAGTCGTCATCCATGGCGTGTTGTCGGACATCGACGTCGAGGTCGTCCGCAGCAACCCCGACGACCAGGACAAAAGCTTCGCTCCGCAGCCGAAAAGGTGGATCGTGGAGCAGGTCAACGGCACGTTGATGCTGCACCGGCGCCTGGCCCGTGAGTACGACCACCGGCCCGCCCCCTCCGCCTCACGCGTCTGCCGGGCGTCCATCGCGAACATGACTCGCCGCCTCACCGCACCGAGTCCGTCCTGGCGCGACACCCTCGGGCTGGCCGCATGAACATCACTGAGCCCCTGGCCGATCTCCAGGCACAGCACGATGAGACCACCGTCCGGGCCGGTGAACTACGCGGCCAGATCGAGCACTTGACCGCCACCCTGGCCGAGACCGAAGCACGACTGGCGGACCGGGCCATCACCCGGAAGGTCATCGCCGAACTCGCACCGGCAAGAGAAGACTCCGAACCGCCCGAGACGAATACCGCCTACCAGGCCATCGTGAACGCCTTCAATCAGTACCCCGACCAGGAGTTCCGAGCTCGCGAGCTGCACGAACTCCTCGGCATGCCCACTGACGAGGTCGCCGTCAACGTCACCCGCGCCCGCCTCGGACGCCTCACCCGCCAAGGCTTCCTCGCCCAACCCGGACGAGGCCGCCACCAGAAACGGACTTAGCGTCCACTGAGAGCGGACAACCACGGTCGACAACGGTGTGTCAAGCCCTCACGCCAGCAGCGACCCAGCGGATCTGCCCAGCGCAGGGCGTGCAGGGGAGGCGCTTGACAGCGCCTCCCCTACCGAAGCCGGGAGCGCACGTCCGTTTGGTCCTCGTCGCCGCTCCAGGCGAACGCCCGGTCAGGGACCTGGGGTTGCTTGATGAGGCCCGGGCGGGATCTCAGGCCTCGATGGCGCCCAACTGCCGCAGCAGACCGAGGTCGTCGGTGTTCCACCAGCTTTCCGCGATCCTGCCTCCCTGGCAGCGGAACGTCGCGTGACCAGTGGTCGAGAACTCCCGGCCGGTGGCTTCCATGCCCAGGAACTCACCCGTATGACGGCCCTTGAAGGAGAACTGCGCGCTCACCAGGTCGCCCTCCGCGATCAGGTTCTCGATCGTGACCACCGGTTCAAGTGCGGCGTGAAGCTTCCGGTTCGCCGCCTTGGACTCCTCGAGCCCGACGACGCCCGTCGGCAGGGTGGGATCGTGCTCCTGGTAGTCGGGTGTGCAGAGCGTGTCCTCCGCGTCGAAGTTCCTCTTGTTGGCCACTTCCTCGAAGAAGTTGCGAACCACGATCTTGTTCAACTGCTCGTCCCGGAGGACGTCGAGGTCCGTGAACGTGGGCTCCTGGTCGCAGGCCGCCACCATCTCCTGGAAGATCCGGTCCGTCTCCGGCAGCCGTGAGTTCTTCATCGCCTCCTCGTACGAGGGGAACTCCACGATCTCCACAACGTGCGTGGAGTCGGTGCGGTCCCGGCCGACGATCGAATGGGTGGCTGTCCGTTTGCCCTGGGTTGCTTCGACCCAGCTGTCCATCAGCCTGTTCAACTCATCGATCCTGCTGGTCCTGCAGTCGATGACCTGGACGAATGTCATGGCGCCTCCTGCAGAGTGAGAGCGCTGGGGATGACTTCAGGATATGCGCGATCTGCCCGTTTCGTCTCGACGGGATCGCTTCCCGTGCACCAGGCCTCCATGGCCGCTCGGCCGGCCGACGGCGTCCCTCGGCCGGGGTCGGCACGACGGAAGAGCAAACGGCCGCAGTGGCTCCCTGAATGCTCGGTTTCGAATCTCGTCACCCTCTCGTGAGGAGAACATCCGGTTCAGAGGGCCGGAGGTGTGTCATGCGGAGGAGAAGGGGGCCCACGACCGGCACGCGCCCTCAGCGCTTGCTGCGCAGCTCCCGGTCGATGTCCTCCTCGGTGATGGGCCGCCGGAAGTACGCCTGCCACGCGTCGAGAAGCAGGAACACGCCCCACCCGCCCAGGACCCAGCCCGGCCAGAAGTACCCTGCACCCGTCAGTGCCCACACCACGATCAGGAATGCGTTGATCACGACATAGGCCACGAAGTCGGCGCGGAGTTTGCGCTTCTTCTCAAGCCGCTTGTGGGCCCACTCCCTGTCCGGCGTCGTCCGTGGCGAGTGCGAATCGTCCGCGCCCAGGGGATCCACCATGATCGCCACCTCCTCGGTTCGCTGGGGCTGCCCCGCCCCTTCCCATGATCCTCCGCACCGGCTGGGCACGCCTCTCAAAAGCGGCTCAGATGCCGCGAACCGGGCCGCTCCAGCAGCGGGTTCGGTTCATGAGCCGACCGAGCCCGCCCGGCCACCACCAGGGACAGAGGGAGGAACGAGGCCGCGTAGCGGTCGGCCGACCGCACGATCGGTGCGGACTCGGCCCCGGCCTGCCGGGGCGGACGATTCCGGCGTAGGTGCTGTCCTGCTCGGTGACGGTGGCACGCAGTTCGAAGGCGCCGCCCTCGTCGACCACACCACTGCGCACCCCTTCGCGCTGGGCCCGCTCGACCTGGAAGCACCGACTCGTCGAGGACGGCGGCGCTTTCCACGCGGACATCCACAGGCACGACGCCCCCGGGGCGGACGACGGGCAGGTCACCGACGGCGACCTTGCGGCGGCGGGCTGGGGCGCCGGTGGGCAGGCCGCCATCGAAGGGAGCCGTGGGGCTTCACCACGCGCCGACGGGCCATCCGGGCACGAGCAGCACGAGAAACGATTCCGGGAAGCAGCCGCGAGTCCGGATCGGCCGACACGGAACCGGCGACGGCGGAAATCGACACCGTCCCAAACTCGTCCCCACTCGGGCGTCCGCCTCGGAACCGGCGCGACCAGGTCCGGCACCCTCGCGACCTCAGGCACAGCTGTCGCACCCCGGCCGGCAGCGGCTCGCGGCCCATTCCTCGCCCGACAGGCGTCCTTGGGCACCGTCACATCATCGGCCAGTCAGGCACACCTCGGAGAGATGGTTGCATCGTCGAACCATCTGGTTGTAGCGTCGAACCATGCCGGAAGATGGTGGAGCAGCGGATCCCGCTCTGTTGCAGGACGCACTGCGGGGTTTCGTCCGTGCTTTCGGGCTGCACCAGCCCGAAAGCACTCCGTGCGGTCAGGCGATCCCGGTCTCCGAGGCTCACGCCCTCGGCGAGCTTGCGCAGGAGGGCGAACTGCGGCAGGTGGAACTGGCCCGCCGGCTGCGCCTGCAGAAGAGCACCGTCAGCCGGCTCGTCGGGCAGCTGACCGTCCGCGGTTGGGTGGAACGCGCTCCCGCCCCCGACGACGGCCGCGGCGTCACCCTGCGCCTCACACCCTCCGGACAGACGGCCGCGTACCACCTCGCCGACGCGCGGCGGGAGAAGTTCGCCCGGCTGCTCGATGCGATCCCGCCCGACGAGCGAGCAGGCGTACTGCATGCCCTCGGAGTCCTGACGGAGGCACTGGATGAATAACGGCAAGCGCCGACTCTTGACGGCGGGCATCGCCGCAGGGGGTGTCGGCGCGGCGCTGGCCGCTCTCCTGCTGGTCGGCGACCCACAGCAGGAGAGCGGCGATCGGCGGACCGATCGGCAGGAGGCGGTCGCCGAACGCGGCCGGACCGTGATGCCCTTCGACCTCGAAGCGACCACTCACCACTTCACCCCCAGCGAGACGGGCGGCGTCCAGGACGTCGTCGCCGACCGACCCGACGACACCGAGCAGGTCAACCTCATCCGCACTCACCTCCAGCAGGAGGCCGAAGCGTTCGGCCAGGGAGACTTCGGCGACCCCTCCCAGATCCACGGCGACAGCATGCCGGGCCTGGCGGAACTGGAAGACGGCTACGAGCGCGTCGAGGTGCGCTACCGGGAACGGCCCGACGGCGCCACCCTCACCTACACCACCGACGAGCCCACCCTGGTCGATGCCCTGCACGACTGGTTCGAAGCACAGCTCAGCGACCACGGCGACCACGCCGAAGCAGGACACTGACCGACGAAGCGATTGCGAGCGATGGGGTGAGTGTGCCGGACGTCGTCGCCGCGCTCAGCCTTTGGTCCCGTCCTGCCGGCCGCCCGGGTGCCACGGCGCGTCGGGCCGGGTGGGCAGAGCATCGGCGGTCAGGCGGAGCGCGTACACATCCCGGTCTGGGTCGGGGACGGGTCCGAGGTAGGTGTGGCCGGTCATGTGCCACCAGGCCGACAGGTCGAGCGGGGCGGCCGGGTCGGTGGCAATGACGTGGACGACCGAGCCGGGCTCGGCGTCGGCGGCATAGGCACGCAGCTTCAGCAGGAGGGTGACGCGGAGCAGGCCGGTGCCGTCGACCGTGATGTCAACCGCGGAGGCGGTGGGGTTGGTCATCGGCGGCTCGCGGTGGCGGCGATGGCGGGCAGGACGGCGAGGGCGAGGATTCCGCCGGTGAGGGCGAGGACGGGGTAGCCGGAGGCGGCCACGACGAGCCCGGAGGCCAGGCCGCCGGTGGCGCCTGCGATGGCGATGGAGACGTCGACCATGCCCTGGGTCTTGGCGCGGGTGGCCAGGGGCACGGTGTCGGTGATGATCGCGGTGCCGGCCACGAGGCCGAGGTTCCAGCCCAGGCCGAGCAGGGCGAGGGCAACGGCGAGCGGGGCGACGGAGTCGGTGGGTGCGGTGGCGGCGAGGATACCCGCGGCCAGAAGGGTGATGCCGGAGGCGACGGCGACCTTGATGCGGCCGTAGCGGTCGGCCAGCCGTCCGGTCAGGGGCGAGGGCAGGAACATCGCGGCCACGTGGACGGCGATGACGAGGCCCGAGGCAGTGGTGGTGTGGCCGTGGTCGTGCATGTGGACGGGCGTCATCGTCATGATCGCGACCATGACGAGCTGAGTGAGGACCATGATCAGCGCGCCCAGGACGACACCGGCGCTGCGGCCCTGGGCCGAAGCCGTCTCCTCCGTACTGGTGGTGCCGTTGCCGAGGGACTGCTCGGTGTCGAGGGTCCGGGCGAGGATCAGGGGGTCGGGGCGCAGCCAGATCGCCAGGACGAGGGCGGCGGCCACGTAGGCGACGGTGGCCAGGAGGAACGGCCCGGCCAGGCGGGGGATGCCGAGGGCGTGGGCGAGGTCGCCGGTGAGTGAGGTGAGGTTGGGGCCGACGACGCCGCCCAGGGTCGTGGCGACCAGGACGGTGGAGACCGCGCGTCCTCGGCGGTCGGGGGCGGCGAGATCGGCGCCTGCATAGCGCGCTTGGAGGTTGGTGGCGCTGCCGGCGCCGTAGACGAACAGCGCGAGGAAGAGCAGGACGGCGTTGTCAGCGACGGCTGCGGCGACGACACCAGCACCGCCGATCGCTCCGACGAGGTATCCGGCGGCGAGGCCGGAGCGGCGGCCCCGGGCCTGGGACATGCGGCCGACGGCGACGGCGGCGAGGGCGGAACCCGCGGTGAACAAGGCACTGGGCAGGCCGGCCAGGCCGGTGGAGCCGAGCATGTCCTGGGCCAGCAGCGCGCCGACGGTGATGCCGGCGGCGAGGCCGGCGCCACTGAGGACCTGGGCGGTGAACAGGACGGTCAGGACGCGTCGCTGCGCCTGGGAGCGCGGGGATATCTCGTTCGCGGCGGAGTCGGTGCTCGTCAAGGGGGCTCTTTCGCTAGGGCGGCGGGGACGGGGAAGCAGGCCGCCGCTGCGAGGAGCGTGCGGACGACCCGGGCGTGTTGGTCAGTGAGTGTCAAGGGCCGGGGCGCGCAGATGGCCCGACTCGCTCCGCGGCCTCAGACGCGCGGGGATCACGCGGCTTCGCCGATGGCTACCGGCATCTCGGCGAGGCGCCACTCCAGCATGCCGTCGGACAGCCGCACAGCTCGCCGCCCGCGGGTGTTGAGCAGCCGCACGGCGTCGTGGGCCATGACGCAGTACTCGCCGCGGCAGTAGGCGACGACCTCGGTACCGACGGGCAACTCGGCGATGCGGTCGGCGAGTTCCTCGACCGGGATGGAGAGGGCACCGGGGATGTGCCCGGCGGCGTACTCCTCGGCCGGACGCACGTCCAGGACGACGACCTCGCCCGCCTGCGCACGGGCCAGCAACTCCTCGCGCCCGACTTCCTCCGGCTGGTCGTCGCCGAGGTAGGCGATGCGGGCGGCCTCGACGCCTGCCTGGTGGGTCTGGGCGACCCGGCGCAGCAGGGCGTACAGGGCGGAGACGTCGTCGCCGGCCAGCCGGTAGTGGATGCGTACGCCGTCGCGGCGGGTGGACACCAGCCCCGCCTGCTTGAGGGTCTGCAGATGCGCGGAGGCGGTGGTCAGGTTCAGCCCGGCCGCCTTGGCGAGGGCGTCGACGGTGCGCTCGCCCTGGGCCAGCAGGTCGAGCAGTTCCAGTCGCTTCCCGCTGCTCAGCGCCTTGCCGGTGTGGGCGAAGGCGTCGTACAGCGCCGACTTGCGCGCGGGGTCTCCCATGACATCCTCCATAAATCCATGGAATATTGTATCTGTGGCCGGGCGCCCTGACCACCCGCCGCCCACCGTGACACCAGGAGGACGCGATGGGCTTCGCCGACGATCACCTGATACCGCTGGTCGACGAAGAGCTGGGCAACAGCGCCTATCTCGTCGACCTCGGCGACCGACGCGCCCTGGCGGTGGACGCGAGCCGTGATCTGCGCGCCCTGCGCACCGCCGCCGCACGGCACGGGCTGAGCGTCGCCTACGCCGCCGACACCCACCTGCACGCCGACTTCCTCACCGGCGCCCTCCAGCTCGCCGCCGACGACGGCGCGACCGTCCTGGCCTCCGCCGCCGGACACCGCGCCTTCCCCCACACCGCGCTCACCGACGGCGACGAGACAGACCTGGGCGGCCTGACACTGCGGGCCCTGGCCACCCCCGGCCACACCGACGAGCACCTGTCCTTCCTCCTCCTGGACGGCACCCATGAGCTGGGCGTCTTCACCGGCGGCTCCCTCATCGTCGGCTCCGCCGCCCGCACCGACCTGCTCGGCGCCGACCGCGCGGACGAACTCGCCCGAGCCCAGTACCACTCTCTGCGGCGCCTGACCCAGCTGCCGGACACGACCGCTGTGTGGCCCACGCACGGCGCCGGCTCCTTCTGCTCCGCTCCGCCCGGCGCCGAACGCACCACCACCATCGGCGCCCAGAAGCATGCCAACGCCCTGCTCGCCGCGCCGGACGAGGACACCTTCGTACAGCAGCTGGTCGGCAGCCTCGGCTCCTACCCCGCCTACTTCGACCGCCTGGGCGAGATCAACCGGCGCGGCCCCGCGGTCCTCGGCACGTCCCCCACGCTCGCCGCGCTCTCAGCGGCCGAGACACGCCAGGTGCTGGGCCAGGGCGCCCAGATCATCGACGTACGGCCCGTCACGGACTTCGCCCACGGCCACATCCCCGGCGCGATCTCCATCCCGCTGCGCGACCAGTTCGCCCCCTGGCTGGGCTGGCTGCTGCCCGAGGACGCCCCGCTCGTCTTCGTCACCGCACCGGGCCAGGACCTGGCCGAACTCACCTGGCAGGCCCTGAAGATCGGATACGAGCGGCTGGCCGGACACCTGGAGTGGGCCGCCTGGCAGGCGGACGACGGAGAGCAGCAGACCATCGACCTGCTCACCGCCGACCACATCGCAGGCCGTCCGGTCCTGGACATCCGGCAGCGGGCCGAGCACATCGCCGGACACATCCCCGGCGCTGTCGGCATCGAACTCGGTGAACTGACCGCCCGTACCGACGAAGCACCGACCGGCGCCGTGGTCGCCTGCGGGCACGGCGAGCGCGCCATGACCGCCGCCAGCCTCCTCGCGCGTGCCGGACACGACGACCTCGCCGTCCTGGACGGCGGACCGGGCGACTGGGCCAAGGCCACCGGCCGCCCCCTGGAGGAAGGTGCGTGACCTCCCCCAAGTCCTCGACTCCGCTCGACCAGGGCGGACCCCCATCCGGCCCCGCCGACGGCATACGACTCGGACTGCGCGCCAACCTCGCCCAGTTCACCCTGCTCGTCGCGGTCAACGCCCTGGTCGGCGGCATGCTCGGCCAGGAACGCACCGTACTGCCGCTGCTCGCCGACGACGTCTTCCACCTGTCCGCCTACACCGCCGCGCTCACCTACATCCTGGCCTTCGGCGCCACCAAGGCCATCACCAACTTCTTCGCCGGCACCTTCTCCGACCGCTACGGCCGCAAGCCGGTCCTGATCGCCGGCTGGCTGATCGCCCTGCCCGTGCCGGCCATGCTCGCCTGGGGCCCGACCTGGGGCTGGATCATCGCCGCCAACGTCCTGCTCGGCATGAACCAGGGCCTGACCTGGTCCACCACCGTCATCATGAAGATCGACCTGGTCGGCCCGGAACGCCGCGGCCTGGCCATGGGCTTCAACGAGGCAGCCGGATACGTCGCGGTCGCCGCCACCGCCATGGCCACCGGCGCCATCGCCGAACACGCCGGGCTGCGCCCCGAGCCGTTCCTCCTCGGCGCCGCCTATGTCGTCCTGGCCCTGGGCCTGTCCACCCTCGCCGTCCGCGAGACCCGCGACCACGCCCGCGCCGAGGCCGCCCAGCACCCCCGACAATCAGGCTCCGATGCCGAGTTGACCACCGGCCAGATCGCCCGCCTCACCAGCCTGAGCGACAAGGCGCTGTCGGCCGCCAGTCAGGCCGGCATGGTCAACAACCTCAACGACGCCCTCGCCTGGGGCATCTTCCCCCTGCTCTTCGCTACGCACGGCCTGTCCATCGCCCAGATCGGCGTCCTCGCCGCCGTCTACCCCGCCGTATGGGGCGCGGGCCAGATGCTCACCGGCTGGTGGTCCGACCACGTCGGCCGCAAACACCTCATCACCGCGGGCATGCTGCTCCAGGCCGCCGCCATCGCCCTCGTCGCCGCCGGAACAACCTTCTCCGTCTGGGCCACCGCCCAGATCCTGCTCGGCATCGGCACCGCGCTGGTCTACCCGACCCTCCTCGCCGTCATCGGCGACGTCGCCCACCCCGCCTGGCGCGCCCGCGCAGTCGGCGTCTACCGCCTATGGCGCGACGGCGGCTTCGCCATCGGCGCCCTCCTCGCCGGAATCCTCGCCGACGCCTACGGCCTCACCACCGCCATCTGGGCCGTCGCCGCCCTGACCGCCGTCTCCGGCCTCGTCGTCGCGATGCGCATGTACGAGACCCATCCGCGCCCCTGACCACCCTCGGACGTCACCGTGCCAGAACCCCGTCCCGACCCAACGCCTGGGCGTCATCGAGGCCAGACGCGACGGGCGAAGCCCACCCTGGAACGCCTCTTCGGGTTCCGGACGGCCATCGGGATGTCGGAGACGACCGGACCGAAGACGATGCACAGCACCATCAGGAACGCGTCGGCGAGAAGCGTGGACAGCCGGGTGCGGGCGCCGGAGACCCGTACGTTGATCATCGTCTGGCCGATCATGGCGCAGCCGCCCATGCCGCCGAAGAACCCGGTGACGATGTCGGCGACGCCCTGATCGACGGGACTCGCGGGTCTTCGAGGCGCGGGTGTCGGTGATCTCGTCGACCAGCTTGGCCGTCATCAGTGACTCCAAAAGGCCGACCAGCGCCATGGCGAGCGCATACGGGGCGACGGTGGTGAGGGTGTCCAGGGTGAACGGCGCGTCCGGCAGGCCCGGTTCAGTGACGGCGAAGTCCGCTCCCCCGTTCCGCATGTACCGCGCGGCAAGACCCGCGAACGATCACCCCGTCGGCGTGACACGCATCACACCACCTGATGCAATTTTGCTCTGCGCAATGATCCATCCGGCGCTCTCGTCCGTACCTCCTGGCGACCGAGATTCGCTCCCCGGCGGATCCCTCGCGCTCGCGCCCCGACCGGGGGTCCCGCGTCCGCATGCCAGGAGGAACCATGCGCATCCCACGTACCCCAGGAGCCATCTTCATGAGCGGAGGCCTCCTGATGACCGTCGTCGCACTCGCCTACCCCGCCATGCTGGGTGTCGAGAAGACGGCCACCTCGACCGAGCGCATCATCGCCAGCACGCCGTTCGGTCCGTTGACGGAGGCCGACCGTGACTTCGTGATCAAGGTGCGCTCGGCGGGGCTCTGGGAGTATCCGCTGGGCGAGATGGCCATGGAGCGCGGTACGACCCCGGAGATGAAGGAGGCAGGCGAGCATCTGGTCGTCGGGCACGCCGGTCTCGACGAGATGTGCCGCAGGATCGCCCCGGAGCTGGGCATCACGCTCAACAACCAGGCGAGTCCGCAACAGCAGCAGTTCGTGGCCACCGTGGACGCGGCCACCGGCAAGGAGTTCGACTCGACCGCCGTGCAGATCATGCGCGTCACGCACGGCCAGATCTTCCCGGCCATCGCCAAGATCCGCGCCAGTACCCGCAACACCCTGGTGCGCCAGCTCGCCGATCTCGCCAACGACACCGTGCTCGACCACATCACCGTGCTGGAGAAGACCGGTCTGGTCAATCACGAGAACGTCAACTACCAGCAGACCAACCCCCCGAAGCTGCCCAAGGACCAGGCCACCCCGCCCGTGCCCCAGCCGGGCGCTCCCATGGTCGTCCTGACCCCGCGCCCGGACCTGGACGTCAACACCGCCGCACCGACCGCTCCCCCCAGCCCGTCTGCGTCGCCGTCCACCGGGGAGAAGTGACACCGGCGCCCACCGTGCCGGGTCGACTCGGCCCCGCGCCTGGCGACCGAACAGGCGGGCGACGGGGCCCGGCGACGCCCGGCCGAAGGAGCTCGCGTTCGACGAAGAGAGACCCTTCAAGAGGGCGGGATCAGCCGGAAGGACCGCACGACGGCAAGCGTGCACCCGGTGACAAGCGCGACCGCCAATGCCGCCACCCCCAACAGCGGGCCGCGGTCCGCACCCGGCGCCACACCCCGCGGCAGCACCGCCCCCTTCGGGTCGTACACGACCGTCAGGACGTCCCCCGGCCGGGTCGACCCTCCGCACCCGCGCCAGATCCGTGCCGAGAGGGGCACTCCGGCCCGGCTCGTCACAGAGCACAGATACCGACCGTCCTCGATGCCGGTCCCTGGCCCGCCTTCGACCAGGGTCACCACCACCGGCCGTACCTCACCCCGCTGGGTCAGCACCAGCCAGGCGGCGGCCTGGGGCATGAGCAGCGCCAGGCACAGGCCGAGCGTGGCGGCGATGCCGACGAGCGCGCGGCCCGCCCCGGTGATCAGAAGGTAGAGAGCGAGCGCGGCGGCGATCACCAGTCCGCCCTCCCCGGCCGCCAAGGCGGGATGCCCGGCCCAGACCCCCGCGGTCCCGACTCCGATGATGGCGGTCGTCGCCAAGGCACCGACCAGGATCCCCTCGACGACCAGCCACCGCGGCGGCAGGCCGACGAACTCCGCGGGTCCCCACACGAAGGCCCTCACATGGGCCGACGCACCAGCGCTACCGTCGAGCCGCGGCCGACACATCCGCTGCTCCTCCCCGGTCGTCGCGCGATGTCCACGAGCCGCGGCACCGGTATGACGGTCCAGGGCGTCACGACACCCCCACAACTCTCTTGCATTATGCAAAAGAGCCAGAGGGGAAGAACAGTCCGGTCACACCCGGCCGAGGGCCGGAACCGACCCGTCGGGCCCGCCGCCCGAACCGTGGCCGAGCAGACCGCGGGTGCGCTCAGGCGCCCCTGGGCAGTACCGGGTCGACCCAGCCCAGAGGGTACGGCTCGGTGTCGTCCGCCGCCGGGGCGAGCGGTTCGTCGCCCGCCTCGTTGAAGGCGGTGAGCGCGTCCACGAGGGCCGACCGCTGGTCCGGCGTCAGGCGCTCTGCGATCCCGGCGATCTCCGTCCTACGGCGACCGGTGACGTCCTCGACGGTGCGCCGTCCCTCGTCCGTGAGCTGGAGCACGGTCTCACGGCGGTTGCTGGGATTGGTCTGCCGGTCGGCGAGCCCGGCCGCGATGAGCCGGTCGACCATGCGCATGGCCGTGGACGGCGCGACCTGAAGAAGGTCGGCGAGGGTGACCAGCTTGGTGGCCCCGTGCGTGGACAGCACCACGAGCATGCGGAACTGGGGCAGCGTCGCCCTCTCCTCCACCTCGGCGAGCGACCGGGCGGAGACGACCAAGAGTCTCGACGCCGTGAGCACCGCACGGGTCACCACGTCGACATCGTCCATGCCCCCGGCCGGGGCCTCACGTTGCACCATGCGGCCTTTCTACCTCGCCGCGAGCACCGTCCACTCTGCACATAGGAACAGATTTTCCACTCCCATGACCCTTCCATGGTTCATCTCGGCGCCCGCCTTCCCCGGTCCCTCCCGTAGCCGCGACAGCGGAGCAGCAGCATCGCGGCGTCGTCGTGGGGCGGTCCCTCGGCATGGCCCTGCACATCGCGGCGCAGCGCGTCGAGCGCGGCATGCGCGTCAGGGTCCTTGAGCAGAGCGGCCCGTTGGGCGAGCGGATGGAAGTGCCCGTCCTCGTCCCGCGCCTCGATGACACCGTCGGTGTACAGCAGCAACTGCTCGCCCGGTGCGAACCCCACCCGGTAGGGCTGCGGTCCGGCGTCACCGTGCGCGCCCAGGCCCGGGGGAAGCGCAGGGGAGGGCGGTTCGGGGAAGTCGGCGGTGCCGTCGTCCCGTACCAGCAGTCGAACAACCCGTCGTAGATTCCGAGCCCCACGCACAGCACGAGCGCCACCACACCCGTCAGCGCGGTGCGGCGCCAGCCTCCGACGAGCCCGGCGCAAGCAGGCCCCCGCGACACCAACGGCAACAGTCCGCCCCCGGGCCCGACCACGATGTCCACGACAGTCACCACCGCCATGACCCCACCCGGCATCCACGACAGCAAGGTGGCGCTCTGCGGCGGCTTGTTCCCCGTGCCGGTGCCGCTTTCCACCGTGGCCCTCAAGGCGGGACGTCGGCGGTCATCCAGTTCGGCAACCGCCATCACGCCGGCACCGCGATTCCTCCCAGCGGAGGCCGGGGACGGAGATCCTGGCGGGCTGCTCCCGGCCGCATCCGCGGACGGCCCGCCGCGCGTGCGCGTTCATGGGGCTGCCCTCCGACGGCAACGAGGCCGCATTCCTCGCGGCCGGACGCACCATCCCGTTCGCACGTCTCGACGCCTCGGTCGGGTACCGCCGGGGGTGCTGTCCCCCGAGGCGGGAAGCCACCGCACGCCGCCGACGGCAGGGCGGGCCCGGCCGTCGACCACCGCGCGGCGGACGGCCGGTGGCGCCCCCCGGAGTCGCTCCGGGGGGCGCCGCCCGCCGCGGTGGCCGCTTTCCTTACACCGCGGCGATGCCCTCCATGCCGGACTCGGCGAAGGCGGGCAGTCCGGTGGCGGTGGTGACCTTGGTGAGCGAGCCGTTCCGGCCGACGCGGAAGCCGTCGACCGTGCCGGAGACGGCGTTCTGCACGTACAGGAACCTCTCGTCCTCGGTCACCGCCAGATCGATGACACCCTGGGACTTGGCCGAGGGAGGCGTGGCGATGCCGACGTCATTGGTGAGGGCGAGGCGTCCGTCAGGGCCGGTGCGGTATCCGGTGACGGTGGAGTTGCCCGTGTTGCCCCCGTAGAAGAAGTCGCCCGCACGCTCCAGCCAGCACAGCGTGTCCTGGCCGTTCGGCAGCGGCTTCTGCACCAGCTCGAGGCGTCCGTCGGAGCGCACCTTGTACGCACTGACCGTCGACTTCGCGGCCTCGGCCACCAGCATCCGCCCGGACCTGTCGAAGGTGATCGCGAACGGCACCTCCCCGGCTGACCGGTTGACGACAGCCCGCTCGGCCGGGCGTCCGTCGCGCCGCATCGGGAAGACCTCGATGGTGTTCGCGGACTTGGTGGTGACGACGAGTTCACGGCCGCCGGGGGTGAACGCGACCTGCCCGGGCGAGCTGCTGAACAGCGGCACCGTGTCGTTGTCCAGCCCCAGGGAGCGCTGCGAGCCACGCAGCGGCTTGAGCCCCTTGGCGGTGATCCGGAAGCCCTGGACACTGCCCTCCCCGCCGGCGTTCATGACATAGGCCACCGATCCGTACACCGCGACGGAGGCCGGGAAGTCGCCGCCCGAGTCCACCACGCGACGATCCGTCAGCTTCTGCCCCTGAACGCGGAACGAGGTCACCGTGCCGCTGCCCGCGTTGACCGCCAGCAGCAGGCCGGAGGCGTCGTCGTAGACGAGCGAGCCCTGGGAGGCGAGCGAGTCGGTGGGCGCGTCGACCTGGTCGCCGCCCTTGCCCCCAGTGGCGTAACGGCCGGCCGCGGTCAGCTTGCCGTCGTCGCCGCGCTTGAAGGCGTGAATGGTGTTGCCGCTGAGTTCGTTGCCCTGCACGAACACCGCGTGGTCGGCACCGGCCGCCGGTGAACCCGTGTACCGGCGCCCGGTCTCCCCCGCCGACGCGACGGTCACCGTGGCCACCGCCGCGACGGTCGCGAGGACACCGGCCCCGGCGACCGTCAGTCGAACCTGTAACGAGGACCTGCGCCTGGTGTGCCTGCTCATCCCTGTGCTCCTTCTACCCGTCCGCCACCCCGGAACGGTGGCGGGCGAATCCAGAGTTGCCGACGGGGCAGGAGTGGCTGAAGGGGTTCGGCATCCACGTCAGGGTCTCGTAAGAACCACGGTGGCGATCTCATTTTGTACTGTGCAATGATCGAGCGGGGCCCGTCCGGCAGCCGGCTGCCACCCGGCACCAGGAGTGACGACGGCAGAAACCGAATGCGGGATCAGGGCGTCGGCAGCCGGACGCCCCCGCCAGCGGATCCGCCGCCGGCCTGACGAGGGAAATCGCACTCCACCCGTCCACGACGAGGTGTGGCATCGATTCCTCACCGACAGCGAACGCGCGGTACGGCGGACCGCTCCCAGGGAGCCCTCCGCCCGGGAACGAACGGCGCTCGCGCAGCCCCGTCGTTTCCCCGATCCGCGCGAGGGGGCGGGGAGGACGGCAGAACCGCCCTGCGTTCAGAGCGGATCGGTCTCGCGGTACGAGGCCAAGGCGGTGGGTGAACTCTGGCAACCGGCCGACCCGTGGCCCGGCCCGCCCTGGCGCGACCTGGACGGCCGGGCGAGGCGACGCCGAGCGGGCCGTGTCCTCGGCACGGTCGCCGCGATCACCGTGGTACTCGGCCTCTTCTCCCACCTGACGGCACCTGGAAGCTCGCACGACGAACCGGGCGACTCCATCTCTCAGCAGTCAGAGCAGGCCCCCACCGGGTGGGCCACCACCACCGACATCACGACCCCGTCGCCCGGATGAATGAGGCAGAACCTCAGCCTGCCGCCGGCGCCGGCAGGCCCCGGAGGTGAACACCAGAACCGACAGCACCGTACTGGTCGCATACGGCCCAGGCCGATCGCCGGGGAAGGAGGCACGAGCGTGGCGGCCGACGCCGTACCGCCGCCGGGTGAGCACCTTGCTCCGCATCGGACGGACCGGGCAGGGACCCGCGTGCGAGCCGCGGCGTTCGCCGTGGTCGGCAGCGTGCCGGCGGTGTCGGGGCACTACGCCGTGGCCGACGGAGTCACCCCGTGGCGGCCGGCCGCGCTGCTCGTCCTCGCCCAGTTCGCCGTCGCCTGGCCCGCCACCCGGCGCCGCTTCTCCCTCGTGGCGACGCTCGGCTGCACGCTCGGTGTCCACATAGCCCAAACCGAAAGCGAGGCGTGACGCGGACTGTCGCGGCACGCCTCGCCCACCATCCGAGCCTCTACCCGAGCGGGAACGAAGCGATGACGTCAGGACGCCCACGAATGACCAAGTCGAAACCGCGCCCATGAGCGCCCCGACGATCCTGATGACGAGCGGGCTTGCGGCCTCAGCCCTCCGACAACACTCCAGGCACTGCGCCCTTCCCCGCCTCGCCCGCCGCGGGGGCCATGACCAGCCCGGCCCTCTGACGTCTTATGGACCCCATACCGCCGGCCCTTCCGGAGTCTCTCCGCCCCACGGCCCGTCACACCGGGGCGAGCTCGGCTGCACCGAAGGAGACGTCGAACCGGTCGCACCAGATGCTGACACTGCCGAACCGGGCCGGGTCGACGCCCTCGGGCAGCGGGTAGTTCTGACTGCCCTTGTTGCCCTTCAGCTTGCCGAGGCTGACGTACTCCCCGTCATCGAAGACATGCCAGCCCGCACGTCCCTCCTTCACCGGCGCGTCCGTGAGCCAGACACGAAGGTCGGGCCCGTTGCTGGTGTCGAGGTTCTCCAGCCGCACGACGTGCGAGCCGTCGGCCAGCAGTACGAGCTTCACCACGCCGGAAGTGGTGTGCTCGTGGCTGATCAGCTCGCCACTGGCCAACGTCTCCGGCCTGGCGGACGCCGACGCCGAGGGCGTCGGGGAATCGGTCGGCGAGGTCGCTTCAGGTCGCTTCGCCTCAGACCCCAGAGAGGACACCGCGGAGGGCTCCACGGCCCCGGGCAGCGCCTCCGTCACCGTCTGGTCCTGCCACAGTTTCCACGGCTGGAACCAGTACGCCCCGAAACCGACGGCCGCGACAGCGACCACCAGGACTCCGGCCATCCACGGCCTGACCAGTACGGCCCGTACCCGCCCCATCACGTACCTCCTTCAGAGAGTCCCTCGCCCCGCCACCTCATTCAACGCGACGATCGACCGTCTCCGGCCCTGGAGCAGATGACAGAACGCTTACGGCTGCGGCATCGGCGGTCGCGCCAGGCGCCCTCGCGGGGCTTTCCCGATCCGGCCGACTGCCGACGCGACCTGTGCGACCTGTGCGACCTGTGCGACCACCGTGATGGACACACCCGAATATCGCTCATGTGTACGCCCACAGAAAGGAGTTGTACGCTGCAAAGGTGAAGGGGGACAAGTATCGCTTCGGAGAGTTCGAGCTGGACCTCTCCCGGCGGCAGCTCCGTCGGGCCGGCGAGCCGGTCCACGTCGAGCCTCGGGCCCTGGACCTGCTGTGCCACTTGGTCCTGCACCGGGACCGGGTGGTTCCGAAGAGCGAGTTGCTCGACGAGGTGTGGGGTGACCGCTTCGTCAGCGAGGCCGCCCTCACCACGGCGCTGCGGACCGCGCGTCTGGCCGTGGGCGACACCGGCAGCCGTCAGCAGCTGATCCGTACCGTGCACCGGCGGGGCTGTCAGTTCGTGGCGCCGGTGACAGCCGTCGGTGACGCCACGTCCGCGCGTACCGACCAGGGAACCGAAACAGTCGGGACGACAGCCGACGGGCCGAGCGGTGCCGACCGTCAGACCATCCGGTTCTGCAGGGCCGGTGACGGCACGCGCATCGCCTATGCCGCCGTCGGCTCGGGACCGCCCCTGCTCAAGGCGGCCAACTGGATGTCCCATCTCGACCTGGAGTGGACGACTCCGGTGTGGTCGCACTGGCTGCGCGGGCTCGCCCGCAACCACCGGCTGATCCGCTACGACGAGCGCGGGTGCGGCCTCTCCGACTGGGTGGTGCCGCGCTTCACGTTCGAGGACTGGGTCGACGATCTGGAGACCGTGGTCGAGGCCGTGGGGCTCGACAGGTTCCCTCTGCTCGGGGTGTCGCAGGGCGGTGCGGTGGCGGTGGCCTATGCCGTGCGCCATCCGGAGCGGGTCAGCCGGCTGATCCTCGCCGGGGCCTACGCCCGGGGGCGGCAGGTCCGGGCCCGAAGCGAGACCGAAGGTGCCGAGGCGGCCCTCGACCTGGATGTGGCCCGGGTGGGATGGATCCATCAGGACCCCAGATTCCTGCGGGTCTTCGCCTCCCAGTTCCTGCCCGATGGCACACCGGAGGACTGGGACGAGTTCAGCGCTTTTCAGCGGCGGACGACCTCGCCGTCCAACGGGGTGCGTTTCCTTGAGGAGTTCGCCCGGATCGACGTGTCCGACATCGCCCACAGGGTGGCCTGTCCGACGCTGATCCTCCATTCCCGCGACGACGAGCGGGTGCCGGTCTCCCAGGCCAATGAACTGGCCGCGCTCATTCCCGACAGCCGGCTGGTCCTGCTCAAGAGCCGCAGTCACCTGCTCACCGAGTACGAACCGGCCTGGGACGAGTTCCTGTCGCACGTCGGCGCCTTCCTGACCGAGTGAGCCACCACTCCTCAGCAGCCGAGAGCTGAGGAGTCGCGGGGCTTGGGGGGGGCGGCCCGGCCCTCTGCGGGCCGAGGGATCGGCGGGCAGCTGTCCGGACCCGGGACGGCCGTGGCCAGGTCGTCAGCGACTCGGGCCGGCGAAGTCGGTCCTGGCGGCCTCGGCGCGCTGGGCGGAGAAGCCGGCGGCCGCGTTCTTCCCCGATGACGGCGTCTTCCGAGTCTGCCCACGCCGTACGTGGGCCGCCCCCCGGAGGTGCCCGGCTCGATTCCCCGGGCAGGCTGTCGGCAGCCTACGGGCGGCTGCGGCACCATGTGCCGACCAGCCCGTGGGCCTCATCTCGCCGGCCGCATCTCGCCGGCCTCGCACGCCGCCGTCTGCATCCGGTCCGCCGGACCTGGTGCGCACCCGCTCCCCATCAACCCGGCTCACCGACTGAGCGCCACACCCTCAGCCCCTCCTCAGCACGCCCTCAGACGAGCCTCAGACGTCCACCAAGTCTTGGCGGCCGACGGCCCCGATGCTTGAACTGTGCCGGGCGGAGGGGAAGTTGTGAAGGCATCTCCCCCAGGCCGGCACTCACCTCAGACACAGGACAACGCGAGAGAAGGACACGAAGATGCGACTCGACAACACCAGGACGTCCGGTCAGGCCCGGACTCGCCGGGGGCTGGCGCTGCTGATCGCGACCGGGGCCGGGCTGGGCTCCCTGCTGCTGGGAACGGTTCCCGCACACGCCAACGCCACCACCAAGCACGTCGCGGCGGACGGCATGTCCGTCCAGTTCAAGACGAGCGACAGCAGCCACGACGTGCGGGGGAACATCACGTTCACCGTCAACGCGGACGGCAACTGGAGGATCGACGCGAACGCGACCAACCCGCGGCCCGCGGGCCGCAACGTCCACTGGGTCTGTGACCTGTCGTGGGACGCGTCGGACGTCAGGCACTCGACGGGCACGAAGTGGGTGCCCCGCAAGTCGACCCGCACCCTCACCGCGGCGGCGTACGACCCCTTCGTCCAGGCGGACTTCGCCACCATCGCCGCCCGCGGGACGGCCGACTGCGACATCGTCATCGGCTAGTCGTACACCGTTTCCGCAGGCCGGCGGGGAGTCGGGTCGGCGGGTCGGCGGGTCGGCGGGTCGGCCCGCCGAGACCATCGACGTGCGTGAAGTCGGCCGACGACTTCACGGACGTCCGGTCAGAACATCACGGGGGAAACCGGACACACGAGGAGCATCTACTCCTGCCGTCCGTCACGGGCCCACCGGCCGAGGCTGTGCCCGTGGGCCCTCGCCCGTCGCTCATGTCCTCCATGTCCTCCCGGTGCTGCCACGGTCAAGCCGAACCGGCTGTGGCGGCGCCGGTGTGTTTGCGCGGCCACCACGGCTGTGCACCGCGCCCCGCAGCGCCCTCACGTCGTCGCAGTCGTTCCGTCTGCCGGGCGGGCTACTCGGAGAGGAAGTTGTAGAGGTGGGTGAGGAAGGTGGGCCAGGCCGGGTCGTCGCCTGTGAACAGGTGGTTGCGGCCTTCGAGCAGAACCAGCCGACTGTCGGGGATGAGCGTGGCCAGTTCCAGGGCCTGCGCGACAGGGACACGCGCGTCGTCGCGGGAGTGGATGATCAGCGTGGGGCAGGTCACCTCGTGAGCGACGCCCGAGACGTCGATGCGGGTGAACTCCTCCAGGAAGCGCAGGCCGTTGGCGGGCGAGGTCGTCTGACGCTGGTACGCGGCGAACGCGTCCCACTCCGCGGGAGTGGCGTCGGCGAGGAACTGGGAAGCGAAGTAGCGCAGGAAGCTGCTGCTGCTGTCCTGCGAACGCCATCCGGCGCGGGCGATGTCGAGGTCGACCTCGGCGGCATCGCGCTCGGCGTGACTGCCCGCACGGATCAACTGCCCCCGGGCATAGGCCGAGGTGAGGATCAGGTGACTGACCCGCTCGGGGCGAAGCGCGGCGTAGGCGACCGCCACCGCACCGCCCTGTGACACCCCGAGCAGAGGGAAGCGGTCGAGGCCGACGGCATCGGCCACGGCATCGAGGTCGGCGACCAGGTCGTCGAGCGTGAAGCTGCCCATGTCCCATGAGGAGAGGCCGCAGCCCCGCTCGTCGTAGCGGACGAGCTGCCGGCCGCGGGTGAGACCGTCGAACCAGTGGGCCCACATCGGGGAGGTCCGGTCGAGGTCGAGGTGGGTCAGCCAGTTGGCGGTCTTCACCAAGGGCGGCCCCTCGCCGGTGAGCGCGTAGGCGATGCGGGTGCCGTCGGCGGACCGGCAGAAACGGATGACCTCGCGGTCCGCGGCCGCCCCGCCCCCGGGGGCCGGGGGCGGGGCGGCCGGAGCGGTGGAAGCCACCGTGGTGTGCGCCACGAACCGATAGCCGTGCGGACGCATGGTGCGAATCAGCTGCTGTCGTGTGTCACTGTCACCGATCGCGAGACGGGCCGTGCGCAGCAAGGCGGCGAGTGCGGCCTCGCTGACCGCGTGGCCGCGCCCCATCATGTCGCGCAGCTCGTCTTCGGACACGACGCGACCACGGTGCTCGACCAGGTGGCACAGAAGGTCCAGTGCCCGGGGCTCGACGTCGACCCGCTGTCCGTCATGACTGAGTCGGCGGCGGTCCGCGTCCAACGCGTACTGCCCGAACCGATACACCGCGCCGTCCACACGAAAACTTTACAACGCCTCTTCATTCTTCGGGAGTTGGGGGCCTACCCCTGCCCCCCGAGCGCCGGGCCCGCGAGTTCGGACGCCGCTCAGGAACGTGCCCGTTCCCGTTCCCGCAGTCGGCGCCGCAGGATCTTCCCGGAGGCCGCCTTCGGTACGGCCTCGATGAACTCGACCCGGCGGATCCTCTTGTACGGGGCGACCTGGCCCGCGACGTGGGCCATCACCTCGGTGGCGGATATCGGCACCCCGGTCATGGGCACCACGAACGCCTTCGGTATCTCGTTGCCCTCCTCATCGTCGACTCCGATCACGGCCGCGTCGGCTATGCCGGGGTGCCGCACCAGGATGGCTTCGAGCTCGGCCGGCGCCACCTGGTAGCCCTTGTACTTGATGAGTTCCTTGACCCGGTCGACGATGAACCAGTTCCCGTCCTCGTCGACCCGGCCGATGTCACCGGTGTGCAGCCAGCCGTCGGCGTCGACGGTCGCGTCGGTGTCCTCCGGCCGTCCGAAGTAGCCCTTCATGACCTGCGGCCCTCGGACCCACACCTCGCCCGGCTCGCCCTCCGCCACGTCCTGACCGGTGTCGGGATCGACCAGACGTGCCTGCGTCGACGGGAGCAGATGACCCACGCACGCGACGGGCTCGTCCCGGTTGCCGTCGGCATGGATGTGCGAGGCGGGGGACAGCTCGGTCATGCCGTACGCCTGCCCGACCTCCATGCCCAGCCGGTCGGCCACCGCCGCCTGCAGTCCCGCGTCGAGCGGCGCCGCCGCGCAGATGACGCGCCGCAGGTGCGACAGGTCCAGTTTCCCGACCGCGGGGTGCTTGGCCAGCGCGAGCATCACCGGCGGGGCGACGTAGGCGTGGGTGATGCGGTCGCGCTCCAGGCTGGTCAGGAACGCGTCGAGATCGAACCGGGCGTGGACGTACACGGTCGCGCCACGGCGCAGCGCGTTGTTGACCAGCGCGGTCAGACCGAAGATGTGGAAGAACGGCAGAATCGCGATGACACGGTCGTTCTCGTCGACCCGATGCAGCCCGTTCAACTGTTCGAGATTGGTGCACAGGTTACGGTGGGTCAGCATCACGCCCTTGGGTACGCCCGTGGTGCCACTCGAATAGGGCAGCACGGCGACGTCCACGGCCGGATCGGTCGAGAACGGCGGCACGGGTCCGTCGTTCAGCAACGCGAGCACCGATCGATGACCGTCCGCACTGTCACAGACCAGGATCTCCATGTCCCGGCCCGTCTGCCGCCGGACCAGCTCGACCGCGGCCCGCGCCGTCTCGACCAGCGGCGACACGCTCACCATCAGCCGCGCTTCGGCGTCGATCAGCTGCTTGGCGATCTCGGCGGCCGTGGCCAGCGGCGACAGTGTGGTCACCGTCCCGCCCGCGGCGGTGACCGCGTAGAGGACCACGGGGAACAGGACGGTGTTCGGCGAGTGCAGCGCGACCACGTCCCCCTTGGCGATTCCCTCGACGGCGAGGCCCGCCGCGAGCCCGCGGACCAGCGCGGCCAGTTCGCCGTACGTCACCGTTCGTCCACTGGACACGTCCACCATGGCCGGCCGGGTTCCGCGCCCCGAGGCTTCACCGAGCACCCACTCGTGGAGGGGACGATCGACGACGGCGACATCCGGGTACTTGCTCCTGAAGATCATGACGACTCCGTATCTCGGTATCCCTGTCTGCTGCGCCGATCGGTACAGCCGGAGGCACTGAGCGGAGTGACAACGGTCTGATGCCGGCACCGGGCCTGCCGACGCGTGTCGCTCCCACTCGCCCCCAGGGCCGGACGGACCGGGACCGCTCGATCGTCGCGCCCGCCTCCGCATCGCGGCTTGGTGGAACTCTGAGGCTTTTCTGAGGAGAAGCCGAGGGCGGACTCGACGGCGCCACGGTCACCGCGGTGAACATCGGCCACCTCGCCTGGAGGCCCTCCAGGTGGGGCGGACCGCAACCGGCTTGAGCGGTCCGTGTCCACACAGACCCGGCGGAATCCGCGCGGTCCGACCGGGGTTTCTCGTCGGCGGAGGCTGACATGATGCGCGGCCATGGGAACGAGAGACGACAGTGACGAGGCGTACGTCGTCGGCCTGTGCGAGCGGATCCTCGGTGAGTCGGCACTGGCCCAGCACCGGTTCGACTGGCTATTGGGGGACCCCGGTGCGAACGGGCGGCGAGCCAGACCGCGCCGTCGTCATCCAGACCGACGGCACCGTGCGCTGAAGATCGCAGGGTCCAGCGGTGTCCCGGGGCCGTTGCTCAGGTCTACCCTGCCGACCGTGCCCTCCATCTACCGCGGGCCGGCGGACCGGCGACGTGTACGGGACTGGTGTCTCCAACGGCTCGGCAGCTGGGACGTGCCGCACCGGCGCAGTGAGATCAGGACGGAGGCGGGGGTCACCAGCGTGCTCCTCGTCGGCGCGGAGCCGGTGGCATCTTCGTCGACGGTGGTGCTGGTGCCGGGGACCAACACCAACGGTGCCGTGTGCCGCCACCTGACCGGGGCGCTCGCGGCCCGCTGGCCGACCGTCGTGCTCGACGTGCCCGGCCAGCCCGGCCTGAGCGCGGACGTCCGCCCGCGCCGGGGACGGTCCGCGTGGTACGGGCGTTGGCTCACCGAGGCATTGGAACAGGCGGTGCCGGGGCCGGCCCTGCTCGTCGGGCATTCGCTGGGCGGCGCCGTCGTACTCGCCTCCGACTCCCCGCGCATCGCCGGGCGGTTGCTGCTCTCCAGTGCCGGGCTGGTGCGGCTGCGGGTCCCGATGGGCGTGGTGGCGGCCACCGTGCCCTGGCTCGCCCGGCCGACTCTGCCGAGGAGCGCCCGACTGCTGCGTCGGATGACGGCCTTCGACGAGCGGGTGCCGGACGAGCTCACGGAGTGGATGACGCTGGTCGCCCGCAGCTGCCGCAGCAGTCTCGCCCCTCCCCCGCTGCCGCCCGAGCTGCTGGCGCGACGCCGGTCGGTGCCGTGCGTCGTGGCCACGGGTCGCCATGACGTCTTCCTGCCACCGCAGCGCCTCGGGTCGGCCGCCCAGCGGCACCTCGGCGCCCGGTTGCACGTCTTGGACGACTCGGGTCACCTACTGCTGGACGAGTCTCCCGACGAGGTCGTCGCGTTGGTGGCGCGGGCCCTGGCTTCCGCGTACGGGGACGGCGCGTGACAGAAGACGGATGGCACAGCTCGGTTCAGCTCGGCTCGGCTCGGCTCGGTTCAGCTCGGTTCAGCTCAGCTCGGCGAAGGTCTCCACCGCGTGGGTCTTGCCGGTGACCACGATGACGTCGCCCTTCTGGACGACCGTGTCGGCGGTGGCGTACGTGAAGTCCTCACCGGGGCGCTTGATGCCGACGACCGTGACGCCGTACCGGCTGCGGACGTGGCTCTGGCCGAGGGGGACGCCGGTGGCGATGTCCGGGGCGACGGTCTTCACCAGGGCGTAGTCGTCGTCGAACTCGATGAAGTCCAGCATCCGGCCGGTGACCAGGTGGGCGACGCGTTCGCCCATCTCGTGCTCGGGCAGGACGACGTGGTGGACGCCGAGTCGTTCGAGGATCTGGCCGTGCTGGCGGCTGATGGCCTTGGCCCAGATGTTGGGCACCTCGGCCTCCAGCAGGTTGGAGCTGACCAGGATGGACGCCTCGATGTCGGTGCCGATGCCGACGACGGCGCTGGTGAAGTCGTGTACGCCGAGCTGGCGGAGCACCTCGGGATCGGTGCAGTCGGCGACCGCCGAGTGCGTCAGTCCGTCGCTGTACTTCTGCACGAGCCGGGTGTCGGTGTCGATGCCGAGGACGTCCCAGCCGCGGTGCATCAGCTCGTTCGCCAGCGAGCTGCCGAAACGGCCGAGGCCGATGACCGCGACCCGCTGGTCCCCGGCGTGCTGGATGGTCTGGTGGGCCAGGCGCTTGCGGCGGCGTCGGCGCAGGGAGTGCAGGTAGTTAACCAATGACGGGTCGCTCCTCGGGCAGTTCGTAGCGGCGGACGCGTTCGCGCAGGGCCAGCGCCGAGACCAGGGTGACCGGGCCGAGGCGGCCGATGAACATCAGCAGGACGAGGATCAGCTGTCCGGCGTCGGGGAAGTCGGCGGTGATGCCGGTGGACAGGCCGACCGTGGCGAAGGCGGAGACGACCTCGAACAGCACTCCGTCCAGGGGCAGCGAGGTCATGCTGAGGAGGGCCAGCGTGGCGGCCATGACCAGGCCGACGCCGAGCAGCACCACGGTCAGCGCCTGGCGCAGGCTGTGCGGGGCGAGTCTGCGGCCCAGGACCGTGGAGTTGGGTTCGCCTCGCACCTCGGCGATGATCGCGACGGCCAGGACCGCGAACGTGGTGACCTTGATGCCGCCCGCGGTACCCGCGCTGCCACCGCCGACGAACATCAGCATGCAGGTCATCAGGAGTGTGGAGGCGTGCATGGCCCCGATGTCGAGGGAGTTGAAGCCGGCGGTGCGGGTCATCGCGGAGTGGAAGAACCCGTTCAGCAGCTTCGCGGGCCAGTCGTGCGATCCGAGAGTGGCCGGGTTGGTCCACTCCAGCAGACAGGTGAGCAGGGTGCCGACGGCGAGCAGCACGACGGTGGTGACGAGCGTCAGCCTGGTGTGCAGGGTCCAGTTGCGGCGTCCGGTGGTGCGGTGGCGGTTGCGGTGGCGGAGCAGTTCCAGGAGGACGGGGAAGCCGAGCCCGCCGAGGATCACGGCGACGGCGATCGGCAGGGTGACCCACGGGTCCTGGGCATAGCGGGTCAGGCTGTCGGCGTGCAGGCCGAAGCCGGCGTTGTTGAAGGCCGACACGGCGTGGAAGTAGCCCAGGTACACGGCCTCGCCGATGGAGTCGCCGTAGCCGAAGCGGAAGCGCAGGGAGAGGACCGCGCCGACCGCGAGTTCCACGATCAGCGTCGTGCCCGCGACGCCGAGCAGCACCCGCCGCACGTCACCGATGTCCAGGCTCTTGGTCTCCGCCTGCGCGGTGAGCTGCAGTCGCAGCCGCAGCTTCCCGGAGACCAGCAGCGCGAGCAGGGAGGCCATGGTCATGATGCCGAAGCCGCCGATCTGGATCAGCGCGAGGATCACGCCCTCGCCGAAGCCGCTCCAGTACGTGCCGGTGTCCACCACGGCCAGACCCGTCACGCAGACGGCCGAGGTGGACGTGAACAGCGCGGTCACCAGCCCGGTGGCCGTACCGTCCTCGGCGGCGAGCGGCAGCGCGAGCAGCCCGGTCCCGAGGGCGATCGCGGCGGCGAAGGCCAGCACGACCGTACGGGCCGGGTGCGCGGCCAACAGCGACCTGCGCGGATGCGCGGTACGTCTCGCCACGGCTCCCCTTCTGCGTACGCCCGGTCCGTCAAGGATGGGTACGGACTTCGTACGGGGTCCGTCCAACCCGCGCGGCCGTCACCCTATCCGGCGGCGGCAAGCGAACGCGCAGCACTCACGAGCCGCTCCGGGGGGTGTCCCGGCGGATCCGGTACAAGCCGTGCAGGCTGAGCACGACCGTCCCGCCCGCGATCGTCGGCCACCATCGCGAGGCCCCGTGCCTGGACAGCTCTATGCCCTTCACCAGCAAAGCTGTCGAAACCAGGACGGCCAGCCACCCCATCGCGATGTCGACCACACCGCCCCGTCCGAACGGCTCCTTCACCTTCGACTCCTTTTGTCCAGCTCGCATCGCCGAGGTCTCAGCCCGTGCCCTCGGCACCGTCGCGACCGGGGGCGGCGCGCTGGTAGATGTCGGGGATGCCGTCGGCGTCCTCGTCCCGGTTCTCCGCCTCCCACAGGCGGCGGTAGATGCCGTTGCGGCGTTTGATCAGGAGGGCCGCGAGGGCAGCGGCGATCAGGGAGCCGAGCAGCACGGCCACCTTGACGTGCTCGACGTCGGCCGGATCGGTGAAGGCCAGTTCGCCGATGAGCAGGGCCACGGTGAAGCCGATGCCCGCCAGTACCGCGAGGGCGAACACGTCCGCCCAGGCCAGGTCGGGGTTGAGGCGGGCCCGGGTGAAGCGGGCGGCGAGGTAGGTGCCGGCGAAGATGCCCACCGTCTTGCCCAGTACCAGTCCGAGGACGACGCCCAGGGGCTCCGGTTGCGTGAACACCGCGCCCAGGGCGGTGCCCGACACGCTCACCCCGGCGGCGAACAGCGCGAACAGCGGCACCGCCACCCCGGCCGAGACCGGCCGCAGCAGGTGTTCGGTCCGCTCCCCGGGGGAGGCGTCCTCGTCCTCGTCGCGGACCGTGCGCAGGATCAGGCCCATGGCCACACCGGCCACGGTGGCGTGCACGCCGCCGTTGTACATCAGCGCCCAGATCACCAGGCCCAGCGGCACGTACCACCACCAGCCGCGCACCCGGAAGCGCTGGAGCAGATAGAACACGACCAGTCCGGCCACGGCCCCGGCGAGCGCGGCCGGGTTCAGGTCACTGGTGAAGAAGACCGCGATGACCAGGATCGCGCCGAGGTCGTCGACCACGGCCAAGGTCAGCAGGAAGGCCCGCAGCGCGGACGGCAGGTGGGTGGAGAGCACCGCGAGGACGGCGAGCGCGAAGGCGATGTCGGTGGCCATGGGCACCGCCCAGCCCTGTGCGCTGCCGCCGCCGAGTCCGACGGTGGCCAGGTAGACGCCGGCGGGGATCACCATGCCGCACAGGGCGGCGACCACCGGGAGGGCGGCCGTGGCCGGGGTCCGCAGTTCGCCTGCCACCAGCTCACGCTTCAGCTCGATCCCGGCGACCAGGAAGAACACGGTCAGCAGCCCGTCCGCCGTCCAGTGCCCCACGGACAGGTCAAGGCCGAGAGCCGCTATCCCGAAGTGTGCGTCGCGCAGGTCCTCGTACGACCCGCTCCACGGGGTGTTCGCCCAGACCAGTGCCACCACGGCCGCCGCCAGCAGCACGAGCCCGCCCACCGTCTCCGTACGCAGGGCGCGGGCCACCCGCACCTGCTCCGGCCAGGGCAGCAGACCGAGGAAGACGGAACGTTCACGACGGGGGGCACGCATCCGGGAAGACCTCCACAGCATCGGGTTCTGGGCATACGCGCCCCTTCGACGCCGACCAGACTTCCCGGCACACCCCGCGCCTTTGACGCGTTCTTTACACACTAACCGCCACGGCGCGGGGCATGCGGCCCGAGCGTGTCCGATGCGGGCGGGCCGCTGCGATCATCATCACGTTTGGGTGCCCTGCCGGGGGGCGGGTCAGAGGGGTTTCGTCGGCCAGTCGAGCAGTCGGGCGCCGATCACCGCGGTCTGGAGGGTGTACCGGTGGACCGGATCGGAGGGGTCGGCACCGGTCAGTTTGTGGATGCGTTCGAGGCGGTACGTGAAGGCGCGCACGCTCAGCGACAGTCGCCGGGCGGCCTCCGCGGAGACGCAGCCCGAGTCGAAGTAGGCGGTGAGGGTGTCGAGGAGCGGCTGGGCTCCGCCGCGGGCCTGACGCAGAGGGCCGAGGGCGTTCTCCACCAGGTCGGCCATGGCCTGTCGGTCTCGGGTGAGGACGGGATAGACGAGGAGGTCGGCGGAGCGGAGCACGGGATCGTCGAGTTCCAGGCGTTCGGCCAGGTCGAGGGCGTTGAGGGCCTCCTCGTACGACTGGACGACGCCCGCCGGGCCCGTGTGCGGGCGGCCGAGCGCCACCTGTCCGCCCCCGGTCGCGGCGAACGCCTGCTTGGCGAAGTACACGAGGACGTCGTCCTGGTCGCCCGGGGCGACGCAGACGAGTCGGCCGTCCTTGGTGGTGAGAAGGATGCTGCGGTCGCCGAACCGGCCTCTCAGCGCGCGCTCCACCTCCCGGAGCACCGGGTCGCCCTCCTCGTAGGCGGCCGGGCCGCGGGCCACGGCGACCGCGTGTTCGTACGAGAGCCGCAGCCCGTAGCGTTCCGCGCGCTGGGCCAGTCGGCCCAGGTCGCTGCGGCCGTACAGCAGGTCGTCGATGAACTCCCGGCGGGCGGCCTCCTCCTGGCGCACGGCGTGGCGCTGAGCCCGTTCGTAGCCCTCGGCGAAGGCGTCGAGAGCCTGCGCGGCGACGGACAGCACGTCGTCCACCATCGGTTCGCTGCCGTTGGGCCAGTGTGCCCGGGTGGCTGTCATGTGGGCGCCGACCAGGGCACGCAGCCCGATCCCGGCCTCGGCCGCCTGTTCACCCAGGGCACGGCGCGAGGCCAGTTCGTCCCGGGAGAGCCTGCGGCCGGTGGCCGAGGCATCGGCGAGGATGTCGGCGTATCCCTCCAGGTACGCCTCGTGTCCCGCTGCCCCGCGCCCCTCGGACACGTCCCGTCCCGCCATACAGGTCCCCCAGATCGAATGCGCCCTCGTCGTCGTCTTGACGCACGGTCGCAGGAGCGTACTCCCGCCCCTGCCTGAAGCGGTGCCTGCCCCCGGCAAGGAGACACCGGTTCGGGCGGATTCCGCAGTGCCCCTGCCACGGGCCGGCGCCTCCGCGGCCTGATCGGCGAGGGCCCGGACGTCTTGGAGGTGGACATGACGGGGGTGGGCCATGTCAGCCCTGAAGGGTGCGCGGCGCTCTTCGCGGCTCTCCGCGCCGCCCGTGAGCACGGCACACGACTGATCATCACTCGCCCCAACGATCAGGCACGGTCGGCCATGCGGAAGATCAGCCTGACACGGGCCCTCGCTCGTTCTCTTCCGGACGGAGATCCCACCGCAGCCTGACGCCTGCCCCGGGCAACGCCCGGTGCCGGAACCCGGCAACGAAAGAGAGCCCGTGGCTGCGCGCCAAGAACCTGTCAGCGCCGCGTAAAGAACATGTATGGTGCCCCCGGTGTGCCGGGAAGTCTGGTCGGCGGTCTTGGGAGAGCTCTCTTCGCCGATTCGGGGGTCCTGTTCATGGTGCTCGTCGTGGTCTTCGGGGTGGCGCTGCTGATCGCGGTGCTGCTGTCGGGTCTCGCCGCCCGCACGGTGCTGTCGACATCGCTGCTCTTCCTGGTCGGCGGCGCGCTCGTCAGCGACGGTTTCCTGGGCTGGATCCACATCACGCCGGACAGCGAGATCGTGTCGGTGACCGCGGACCTGGCGCTGTTCGCGGTGCTGTTCACCGACGGCATGCACGTCTCCTTCCCCAAGCTGCGCCAGAACTGGCGCAACCCGGTCCGCGCCCTGGGGCTCGGCATGCCGCTGGCGTTCATCGGCATGGCGCTGATCACGCACTACCTGGTGGGCCTGGACTGGACGACGTCCTTCCTGGTCGGCGCCGTACTCGCGCCGACCGACCCGGTGTTCGCCTCCGCGATCGTCGGCCGCAAGGAAGTCCCGTCGAAGCTGCGGCAGTTGCTGAACGTGGAGAGCGGCATCAACGACGGCCTCGCCCTGCCCGTCGTCCTCGTCCTGATCGCGGCGGCCGGGCCGACCTCCGGGCACGCCGAGTCGTCCCTGGGGAAGATCGCCCTGGAGCTGGTCCTCGGGCTGCTCTTCGGCATCGTCCTGCCCTACGTCGTCGTCGAACTCGTACGGTTCCGGCTGCTGGGCGCCGAGCCCAAGCTCCAGCCGCTGCTGCCGCTGGCGATCGGCGTGATCCTGTACGCGGTCTGCCACCTCACGCACGCCAACCCCTACCTCGCCGCGTTCTCCGCGGGGGCCGTGCTCACCGCACGCTCGCTGGAGGCGAAGGAGGCGTTCGAGCCGCTCGGTGAGGCGCTGGCGGAGCTGGCCAAGTTCGCGGCCCTGCTGGTCTTCGGTGCACTGCTGACACCGTCGCTCTTCGGTGACCTGTCCTTCGGCGGATACGCGGCGGTCGTCCTGGCGATCGTGCTGATCCGCCCGGCGTCGCTGCTGTTGTCGCTGCTCGGCACGCGGTTCACCCGGCAGGAGAAGCTGGTCGCGGCCTGGTTCGGGCCGAAGGGCTTCGCCTCGGTGGTATACGGACTGCTGGTGCTCCAGGCCGGGATCCCACAGGGCGAGGAGGCGTTCACCCTCATCGCCGTCTGCATCGCCTTCTCGATCATCGCGCACAGCTCCACCGACGTGCCGATCGCCCGTCTCTTCCACGTCGACGACCTCGCGGGCACGTCCTCCGGTGCGGGCACGCCGTCCGCCACCGAGGAGGCCGACCGTGTGGGCGCGTGACCTCGCCGAGCCCTACCCGTACGTCACCACCGACGAGGACGCCGCCCACGCGGTCCGGCTGCTGGCCCTGCACCGGTTGCCCGCACTCCTGGTCGTCGACACCGACGCCGCACCGTACGCCCTTGTGCCCTGCGCCCAACTCGTCGGACGACTCATGGCCGACGGGCAGGACCGCGACGGGGCGGCGGGGATCGCCGGTCTCAGCGTCACGGACTGGCTGCCTCCCGGCAGCCCCAGCCCGCCCACGGTCGAGGAGACCGACGACCTCACGCGGGTCGCGGACCTCATCGTGCGGACCCGCAGCCCGTTGGTCGCCGTCGTCGAACGCGACGGCGACCAACGGTGGTTGGCGGGCGTGGTGACAGCCGTCCGGCTGCTGGAACGGCTCGCCGGAGGAGGAGCGTGAGCCGAACTCCTCGGACGGCAACCGCAGCTCCGGCCACGGGCCCCGGCCCGTGACCTGGACTCCGACCAGCACCCCGGCAACCGCCTGCCTCGGAGGCACCCCGTGAACATCCCCGGCCTCACCGCGTACACCCGGACGCGGCGCACCGCGCGCAGAGACAGCAGACGGCAGCGTCGGGAGATCCGTGAACAGCGGCTCGGCCTGCTGGCCCAGGAGTCGGCCCCACCGGCCGCGCCGCCGAGCTGGCGGGCCGGCTGGGGAGGGCGGGTCCTCGCCGTCCTGTGGTGTGCACAGTTCCTTTGGTTCGTGCTGCGCCCCGGCGTCGAGGAAAGGGCCGGCAACACTCCGGGGGACTGGATCTTCCTGTGCTGGGCAACCATGTTCGCCACGTGGATGGCGTGCCGCCTGGGAATGTGGCGAGTCTCCGCGGGCCACAGTGGTGTGTGGATACGACGGTTCTGGACCGTCAGGTTCCTTCCGTGGCAGCAGCTCAGCCGGGTGGACATGCGGCGGGACGGCCTGCTGGAGTTCTTCGACGGCGACAGGCACCCCATGGCCGGACTGTATGGCCCTGCCTGGCTGAACCGGATCCTCGGCCGTCCCCACACCGGACAGGAGGCGGCCGACATCCTGACGGTCATGGCCCGCCACCCTCGTCTGCGGCCCGTCACGGATCCGGACCGGCGACTCAGAGGGACGCCGTTCGTCGTGTGGTCACCCTTGGCCCTGGGTGTCGTCGCCTTGGCGGGTCTGCTCCCCTGACGACGGCGCTCGGGCCTGCCCCACCAGTCACGGTCACGGCTCCGGTGTCCCGGCCCGGGGCCGGTTGTCCTTGATCGCGGACAGCAGGAACAGAAGGGCCGCGAGGCCGTAGAACCCCATACCGACGAACATGGCGGCCATGACCACGTCGTACGAGGCGTTCGCCAGGCGGGGCACCCCGTTGGCCAGCATGCCGCCGTACAAGCACAGAAGCGCGTAGGCACGGGGCCGCAGGCCGCCGGTGGGCCGACGTCTCATCCACGGCGGGACCCAGCCACGCAGGATCGCGATCGCCGGCAGCAGCATCAGGACACTGGCGACGGCCAGAGCGATCCAGTGGTAGAGCGGATTGCCGTGCATGTCGACACCTTCTTTCACCGGGGCCGGTCGATCAGCCGAACCGCTCCGGCGACCGCGAGACAGGTGATGCCTGCCAGCAGTACGGGAAGACCGGGCCCGGGCAGCACCCACATCACCGCGCCGCAGAGTGCGAGCGCCGCACCGGCGGCCGCGAGCGAACGCGTGACCGTGCACGTGGTGAGAGGGCGGGCCATCAGGTGACTCCAGGGAAGAGGAAGAAGAGGAAGGGGGTGCTTACCGCACCGGAAGCTATCGCATATGCCAAAGGAATATCAGCTCCCTTCCGTGTCGCGTACCGGGTGGGCCGCGTGCCGGGCGTTCGGGTTCGCGAGCAGGCTGCGCGGGTCCGCGGCCCGCGAGATGGCCGACTCGACGGCGGCGATCCGGTCGGCGAGGAGGCCGAGTGCGGCTACCGCGCGCGTGAGCTGGTCGTCGTCCGGGCCGCCGAGGGCCTGGGTGCGGACGTACGCCGCCTTCAACTCCGTCCAGCGGGCGGCCTGTTCCGGGGTGAGCGTGCCGCGCAGCTCGGCCAGCTTGAGGAGGTTGGACTCGGCTCCGGTGGTGAGGGTCTGGGCCTCGGCCGTGTAGTGGTCGTCGATCAGAGCGGCCAGTTCGGACGCGTTCATGACCGGCTGGACGCGCTGGGCGATCTTGTTCATGTTGCGGTAGGAGCCCTGGAGCCGGAAGGCCGGCTCGGTGCGGGTGGTGTCCGACTGCGCGGCGGAGGCGATGTACGCGGCGTTCACCGCCAGGACCGTCTCCCGGATCGTGAGCAGGTGCCCCAGGACCGCGAGGATCCGCTCCAGCTCGGCGGAGGTGTAGGGGTGGGCGAGCCGGTCGGCACGGGCCGTGGGGTCGTGCCCGGCGAGCCGGATCAGCAGGTCGAGGTCGGCGCGGTCGCGGCCCGCGAGCGGGGCGAGGACCGGGTGAGCGGTGAGGGCGTTCTCGATGAAGCTGAGCGCGAAGGCGTCCTCCTTGCCGGTGAGGACGTCACCGAGGTTCCACACGTCGGCCCGGTTGGCGAGCATGTCGGGGACGCGGAAGCGGCTGCCGGACTCGGTGTAGGGGTTGCCGGCCATGCAGACGGCGAAGCGCTTGCCGCGCAGGTCGTACGTGCGCGGCTCGCCGTCCCGTACTCCCTCGACGCGGCGGGTGGCGTCGCACAACGGGATGAACCTCTGCAGCAGTTCGGGCGAGGTGTGCTGGATGTCGTCCAGGTACAGGAGGGTGTTGTTGCCCGCCTCAAGCGCGAAGTTGATCTTCTCGATCTCCCGGCGTGCGGTGGCGTTGGGGGCCTCGGCGGGGTCGAGCGAGGTCACGGTGTGGCCGAGGGCGGGGCCGCTGATCTTCACCAGCATCAGGCCGAGCCGGTCGGCGACGTACTCCATGAGGGTCGTCTTGCCGTAGCCGGGCGGGGAGACGAGCAGCAGCAGGCCGCCGGTGTCGGTGCGCCTGGACTCGCCCGTGGTGCCGAGCTGCTTGGCGAGGCTGTCGCCGATGAGCGGGAGGTACACCTCGTCGACGAGCCTGCCCCGGACGAATCCGGACATGATCCTCGGGCGGTGCTCGTCCAGGCGCAGCCGGGCGCGTTCGGCGGCCGTCAGGGTGGTGCGGCGACGCTGGTAGGCGCGGTGAGCGGGCACCTCGTGGGTGCGGAACGCGTGGGTGCGGGCGAGGAGTTCGTCGACGCGGACCGTGAGGGTGCCGCCGGTGAGGCGGGGGTGGGTGCCGAGCAGGCCCTCGACCGTCTCGGTCAGGGGCGCGTCACACGTGTAGCGGGTCAGATCCGGGCACAGCTCGGCGGCCACCGCCTCCGCCAGGTCACCGGGCGCGAGGTCCGCGCCGGTGGAGGCGGCGTACGCGGACAGCCACGCCTCGACCAACTGTCGGCGTGCCCCCAGGTCACCGAGGGCGGTGAGGTCCTCGTCGTACGCCGAAGTCCCCACCGTACGGCGGAACTTGTCGAGCAGGGTGTGGGTGCCCGCGTCGATGACGAAGCCGTCGGCGCCGCCGGTGAGTTCCTCGAAGAGGTAGGCCGAGGCGGCGTCCGCGGTGGGCCCGCCGATCGCTCGCGCCAGCTCGCCCCGCAGGTCGGCGATCGCGGACGTGAGCCCGAACATCTCCCGGGCGCGGGCGAGCGACACGGCCCGGCGGGTCCACGCCTCGCGCTCCTCGGCCGTCGTGGCGTGCGCCCAGAACAGCTGGGCGCTCGCGCGGGCCACCGGCTCGTGGCGGAGCGGGCCCGCGTCCTCGTGCAGACGGAGCAGCGCGGTAAGGATCAGGAGCGTGTCGTGGTCGTGGACTCCGCGCTCGTATCCCTCGTCGTACGCCTCCTGCGCCGCCCGGCGTACCAGCGCGGTCAGGTCCGTGGTTTCGGCGAGGGCCGTCGCGCCGTGCTCGTCGAGCAGCCGGGCGGCGAGGTGTTCGGCGCGGTAGACGTCCGGGGACTCCGACGGCAGCGGGCGCTCCCAGTACGGGCGGGTCGCGGCGAAGTCGGGGTCGGTGACCGGGGAGCGGTAGTCGGTGGCACTGATCGCGAAGGCCAGGCCGTCGCCGTGCGGGACGAGGGCGAGGTCGAGCGGCTGGGTGTTCACCGCGAAACGGTGGGTGCCCAGGCGGATCGTGCGACCGTCGTCGCCGTAGAGGTCGGTGCGGTCGCGCAGGGCGCGCAGGGCCTCCTGACGGGCGGCCTTCAGGTGGCCGTCCAGCTCGTCCGCCCGGACCTGGTCGCCGAGGTGCCGCAGGTCCTCGGCGATGCGGCGGACCTTGGCGGGCATCGGGTCGGAGGTGAAGTACGTGGTGACGGCGTCCGCGTCGGGGAGGGAGGCGGCGCGGCGGACTACCGTGCGCAGGATACGGGCCGCCGAGTCGGCGAGGCGCTCGGCGCGGCGGGCGCGCGCGTCGGCGAGGTTCTGCTTACGGGAGGAGAACGCCTCGTGGATCTCGTCGCGCTTGTCGGCCAGCTCCCCGAGGAAGTCGTCGAACTCGGCGGACTCCGAGAACCGCGCCTCCAGGCTCTCCAGCTGGGCCAGCAGGCGGGCGAGCTGCTCGTCGCATGCCTCGGGCGTGTCGGCGGAAACGAGGGCACCGGTGACCGCCTGCCCGAGCAGGGTGAACTCGGCTGCGAACTCGGCACGTCCCTCGCGGTCGAGGAGATCGCGGCGGCGGCCGTCGAGCACGGCGCGGGCCCGGTTGACACCGGCCAGGACCTCGGCGATCCGCTCCAGGACGGACGTACGGACGGTGGCGTCGCCGATGTCGAGTCCCGCGACGACCTCGGTGACCGTGCCCAGTCCGTCCGCGAGTCGGTCGATGCGGGCGGCGACGGGCGCGGCCTCGGCGACCGTGGTGATGGCGGCGGCGTCCCCGAGGAGGTGCTCGACCTCCGCGTGGTGGTCGCCGAAGGCGTCCTCGCGGGCCAGGTGGGCGACCGCCCGCCGGCCGAACGAGGCGAGGTCGGACTCGACGTCCGCGGCTAGTGCGTCGATGCGGGCCGCGTCGGCGTACCGCAGGTCCCTGAGCGTGAGCAGATGCCCCTGCGCCTGCCGGAGTTCGGTCAGGCCGGACACCCAGACGGCGGCGCCCCGCAAGGTCTCCCCGCGCAGTCGGCGCACCACCTGGGCGACCCGGTCCGCCGCCTCGTCGAGCGCGTCGGCGGCCTGCCGGGTGAGCGCCTGTACGGTCTCGAACTCGGCCAGTACCTGCTCGGCCGTCGTCCGCACGTCCGTGAGCGGCTCCCGCAGATCGCCGAGTTCGGCGTCCTCCAGCCAGTGGTAGGAGTCCGCGGCCCGGACGCAGGCCGCGACCAGCGCCTCGTACACCTCGCTCGTCGGGGTCGTCCCGGCGACCGCACCGGCGATGGAGAGGCAGTCGGAGATGCCGCGCACGAGGTCGGCGTTGCCGACGCGGGCGAGCGGGCCGTCCCCGAGGGGCCGGGCCGCGGCGTGGGTGTCGGAGACGTAGGGGGACCTCCACAGCTGGACCGGGTGGACGCGCTGCGGCTCCTCGCCCTCGGTGCGCAGCAGGACGAGCGTGCCGTCGTCGAGGAGGGCCCAGCCCCGGCAGGTCAGCGGGGTCGCGGTCTCCTTGCGGATCACGTTGTACGGCAGCAGGAGGCTGCGGCCCGCCACGGGGGCGTGGAACGCGAAGAGGACGTCCTCACCGTTGGGTGAGCGGACCACCCGGTCGAACTCCAGGTCGTCGGCACCGATGCCGTCGAAGGTCTTGTGCGTGCCGTTCGCCAGGCAGTAGCCGCCGGGGAAGACGATGCCCTGGTCCTCCGGGAGGCGGCGGCAGGCCGGGCCGATGCCGTCGAGACGGACGGCGCTCCTGGTGAGCGTGTTGAACACCAGGTACCGGTGGGCGTCCTCCTTGTAGGGCCGGATACGCAGCAGGACCAGGGTGCCCACCCGCGCGTACGCGATGTCGGCGTCGGCGAGTGACTGCAACGGCTCGTCGACGGGCTCGGAGTGGATTCCCTCGCCCGTCTCCGTGTCGTCCTCGACCTTGACGGTGAGGGTGCCTCCGACAGTCGTGACGAAGACCTCTCCCTCGACGGACACGTGCGGGTGGCGGCCGAGGACATGGGACTCGCGGGTCGCCTCGGTCCAGGTGAAGTCGTGGGCGGGCGGCGGCACATGGTCGCGGTCGCCGCGCGCGTCGAGGAAGGACACCTGTCCGTCGTCGGTGAGCGCCCAGCGCAGGACGCGGATGTCGTCGGCCTTCTCGCCGGTACGGAAGACGGCCAGGAGCCTGCCGTCGACACGGCTCAGGCGCAGCAGGTGGGCCTGGCGGTAGTAACGGTGGAGGGCCGTGAACTCCGCCACGAAGTCGGGGTCGTCGAGCAGACCGGGCACGGCGTCGTCGGGCAGCCGGTTCAGATCGCGGTCGTGCAGCGTGAAGACGTCGCTCACGGCCGTCCCGTCTCGCCGGCCGGTGTGGGCGTTGCGGCCGAGGAGCAGCACGTCACCGAGGGAGACGAGGTCCCGGGGGACGCAGGAGTGTTCGGTGCGCAACCGCTCGGTGCCGGTGAGTTCGAGGCGCGTCGAGCCGAACTCCTGGGCACGGCGGATGTTGAGGGCCTCGGCGCGGCGGGCGAGTTCGGCGGCCTGCGCGGTGAGCCGGTCACGCAGCACGTCGTACGTACCGGTGTCGAGCGCCTCGTACGTGCGGGTGTCCAGGTCCGTCGTCCCGGTGGTCATGCGGATCGGTCCCTCTCGGATGTCACTCGGAAGTCTCAGGAGGTCTCAGGAGGTCTCGGAAGTCCGAGGAGGTCTCAGGAAGTATCAGGAAGTCTCAGGAGGTCGGGGACTTTCCGAAGTCGAGGCCGTCTTGGGCCGGTGTGACGCGGTCCGGAGCTGCTGTCCCCTGTGCGGCAGCTCCGGACCGCTGAGCGGCCCCGGGGCGGTGGCCCCGCGCCGCTCGGCCTTTCAGCTCCTGGCGTTGCCGTTCAGCGCGGCGAGCGAGGTGTCCGCGACCCCCAGCTCACCCGCCGTGTCGAGCAGTTGCCGCAGAGCCTGGGAGTCGGCGCCGCCCGTCTTCATCAGCTTCATCAGCAGTGCGGAAACGGTCAGGTCCCGTACGTCGGCCGTGGAGACCGAGCCCAGGGCACGGGTGAGGTCGTCGGTGAAGCTCGCCGTGCCGTCCAGCCAGGGTCCGGCGAGTGCCTGGGCGGTCTCGGAGTGCTGGACGAAGCCGTCGACGCCCTTGCCGAGCGAGATCGCCCCGACCAGCCGGTCGAAGAAGACCGACTCGCCGCCGACGATGTTGATGTCGGCGTTCTCCAGGCCGGTGGCGAGCACCGTGGCCTGTGCCTCGGCGACCTGCCGCTGCACGTCCAGCCCGGCCAGGCGGATGTCCTTCTCGGCCGCCAGCCGCAGCCGGTACTCCTCGTGCGTACGGGACGCCTCGTCGAGCGCGGCCATCGCGGCGGCCTTCTCGGTGAGGCCGGCCGCCTCGGCCTTCAGCTTCTCGCCGATGGCCTCGGCCTCGGCGAGCGCCTGTGCCCGCGCGCCCTCCGCCTCGGCCCGCATGCGTGCCTCGGTGGCCTCGGCCTCCGCGCGGCCGGCCTTCTCGATGACCTCGGCCTCCTTGTCACGGACCTGGACGGCGGCCAGGCCCTCGGCGGCGGCCTCCGCCTGGACGCCCTCGGCGAGGCGCAGCTTGGCCCGCGCGTCGAGGTCGGCGGTCTTCAACCGGGCCTCGGCCAGGGTGAGTTCCTCGGCGGCCCGGTGGGTGGCGGCCTGCTCGGCGGCCTCGGCGGCCTTGATGTCCTTGACCAGCTTCTCCTGCGCCTCGGCCTCCGCGGCGATGATCACGGCCTGCCGCTGCCGCTCCGCCTCCTCGACGGCCCGCAGCTTCTTGATGGATTCCTCCTGCTCGGCGACCGTACGGTCCACGGCGACCCGCTCGCGGATGACCTCGGCGATCTCCCGCTTCTCCGCCTCGACCTCCTTCTCGGCGGCGATCCGCGTCAACTGGGTCTCCCGCTCCCGGGCGATGACCTCCAGCAGCCGGTCCTTCTCGATGCGCTCGCTCTCCACGGCGATGACCCGCTCGCGGTTCTTGGCGGCGACGGCGACCTCGCGGGCCTGGTTCTCGCGCTGGATGCCCAGCTGCTCCTCGGTCTTCAGGAACGCTCCCTGCGACCGCAGCCGCTCCTCCTCCACCACCCTGGCCGTCTCGGCCTCTTCCCTCGCCCGTACGGTGTCGATCTCCCGCCGCTGCTTGATCTCGGCGTCGGCCTGGCGGCGCTCCAGCTCCAGGATGGTCTCCCGGGCGTCGACGTTCTGCCGGGTGATCTCCTTCTCCTCGGTGCGCTGGGCCTCGTTGGTGCGGACGTGCTCCACGGCCGTCAGTTCGGTGATCTTCCGGATGCCCTGCGCGTCGAGGACGTTGGCCGGGTCGAGCTGGGTCAGCGGCGTCTGCTCCAGGTAGTCGATCGCCGCGTCCTCCAGGTGGTAGCCGTTGAGGTCGACGCCGATGACCTCGATGATCCGGTACCGCAGCTCCTCACGCTTGGTGTAGAGGTCGGTGAAGTCCATCTGCTTGCCGACGGTCTTCAGCGCCTCGGAGAACTTCGCGTGGAACAGCTCCTGCAGCGTGTTCCGGTCGCTCGCCCGTGCCGTACCGACCGCCTGGGCGACCTTGACGACGTCCTCCACGGTCTTGTTGACCTTCACGAAGAACGAGATCCGGATGTCGGCCCGGATGTTGTCCCGGCAGATCAGACCTTCCTTGCCGGCCCGGGTGATCTCGATGGTCTTCACCGAGATGTCCATCACCTCGGCCTTGTGCAACACGGGCAGCACGACCTGCCCCGTGAAGGTCACGTCGACCTTCCTCGTCTTGGAGACGATCAGCGCCTTGCCCTGCTCCACCTTGCGGAACAGCCGGGAGAAGAGGAGGAGGACGAGGAGCGCTATGAGCAGGCAGACACCGGCGCCCACGATCATGGCAGTCATGAGAAACATCCTTGGCAGGTGAGGGACCCGAGACCGGCGAAGGCCCGGACGTCATCGGGAATCGGAAAGATCAGGAGGGAGCGCATGCCGGGGGCCGGAAGGAGCACACGCGCTTCCGGGCGCCTCTGGAGGGCGACCCCGGGGGCTGGGGCGGGTCTGCGGCTCAGGCGGCCCGACGGCGCGCGTGGAGTTCCGGGGCCGCGTGGTCGCCCTGGTGGGGGCCGCCGTCCGCCCGCTCCGAACGGCCCGTGCGGGACGGCCCGGCGAGGCGCGGCGAGGACGGCCCGGGTTCATCTGGACGGAGGCGGCGCAGCAGCCGTACCACCGATCGGGTCGCACACCATGAGACCGAGGGCGCCGCGACGAGGACGACGAGCCCCGTCAGCGCGTGCGCCGGCCCCGACGAAGCCGGCGGTTGCAGCAGGACGACGGCGCCGAGGCTGGCGGCCCAGGCGAAGCCCGTCCACAGCGAGAACGCGACCGCGACCGGGACGCCGTCCAGGCCCAGCGCACCGAGGTCGGCGTCCCCGTCGAAGGTGCGTGAGCCGGCGGCACCCACCGCGACCAGCAGCCAGAAGCCCGCGGCCGCCACGAGCGGGACGGTGAACAGGAAAGTCGGAAAGCCTGTGGCGGCCTCCAAGAACGTCCGCATGCCCACCCCCCGTTCAACGCCGTCACACGACCTCGGCACAGCTCCGCAGCCCGGATGCCGGACACCTGCCGGTGCCCGGCATCGAGACCGCGGTCGCGTGCTCCCCTCGGCCCCTATGGTGCCCGCATCCGCTCCTCATCGCATTGCCGGATCCCGGCAGTCTTGGGCGGATCGTCCATGCCGGGGCCCTGCCAAGAAGGCGTCAAGAAACGCCAGGCATTCCACTTGGCGTCCCTGGGTTGCCCATGGGTCGGCGTGGCGGTCGTACCGGCAGTGACGTCGCCCCCGCGTCCGGGCACGGGAACGGTTCTCGGCCGGCCGAGGCGGCTCAACCGTCAGATGTCCGCGCCCGGCGCGGCATCTGCGCCGACTTCGCGGCCTCGGCCTCCGCCTTGGCGTCGCTGACCGCCGCGGCGGCCTGCTTCCCGGCCTCGTCCGCCGCGGCCGCGGCGTCGAGGGACACCAGGGAGCCCGCCTCCAGCTGGGGAGTCCGGAGGTCGTCCGGGGCGGTGTGATCGTCGGCGGTGGCCGCTTCCCCGGACTGCCCCGGGGCCGGGGCGACCGTCGTCGACTCGTCGCCGAAGGCTCGGGTGACCGTGCGGACCGCCTCGGTCAGCTCCCCCGGGATCACCCAGAACGTGTTGTTGTCGCTGCTCGCCAGGTGCGGGAGCGTCTCCAGGTACTTGTAGGCCAGCACCTTCGGGTCGGCGTTGTTGCGGTGGACGGCCTGGAAGACGAGCTCCACCGCCTTGGCCTCACCGTCCGCTCGCAGGATCATGGCCTGCTGCGTGCCCTGGGCCTCCAGGATGTCCTTCTGCTTCGTGCCTTCCGCGGTGAGGATCTTGGCCTGCCGCTCACCCTCGGCGTGCAGGATGGCCGCCCGCTTGTCACGCTCGGCCCGCATCTGCTTCTCCATCGCCTCCTTGATGGTGGCCGGCGGATCGATGGCCTTGATCTCGACGCGGTTGACCCGGATGCCCCACTTGCCGGTGGCGTCGTCGAGGACGGCGCGGAGCCGGGAGTTGATCTCCTCGCGCGAGGTGAGCGTCTCCTCCAGGTCCATGCTGCCGATGACATTGCGCAGCGTGGTCACGGTGAGCTGGTCGATCGCCTGGAGGTAGTCGGCGACCTCGTAGGCCGCCGCCCGCGGATCAGTGATCTGGTAGTAGAGCACGGTGTCGATGTTCACCACGAGGTTGTCCTCGGTGATCACCGGCCTGGGATCGGACGAATAGACCTGCTCGCGCACGTCGAGCTTGGTGTTGATCCGGTCCGCCACCGGCACGACGAAGTTCAGACCGGGTTGCAGCGTCCGGCGGTATCTGCCGAACCGCTCGATGTTGTAGCGGCGCGCCTGCGGAACGATCCGCACGGTGGAGGCCACGAGGAAGACGACGACGATGGCCGCCACGAGGAGGGGGATGACGACGGGATCCACAGTGCCTCCGTTGCTGGGTGTTCAACCGCTCAGCCGTTCAGCCGCTCACGGAAGGAGTTCGCGGGGGTAGACGATGGCCGTGGCCCCTTCGATCTCCATGACGTCCACCAGCGCTCCCACCGGGATGACAAGGCTCTCGTCCAGGGCGCGGGCGGACCATTCCTCGCCGGAGATTTTGATCAGGCCACGGGTAGCGGTGACCTCCTGCATCACCTCCGCCCGCTTGCCGATCAGCGCGTCCGTGCCGTCCCGCACGAGCGGCTGCTGCGCCATGTGCCGCAGCGCGACAGGACGCACGATCAGGAGACCCGCCGCCGATGCCGCCGCGAGGGCCACGAGCTGGCCGAGCAGGCCGATGCCCACACCGGCGACCACGGCGGCGACCAGCGCGGCGCCCGCCAACAACCCGAAGACAAGGGTCAGCGTGAAGAACTCCGCCGCACCCAGCGCCGCGGCGGCGAGCAGCCAGAAGAACCACGGCATCGAATCGCCCTCCTTCAGGGGCCTTCTCCACCAAGCTACCTTCCCGGACGCCGGGCAGACAGACACGGCAACCGTGGTTCTTGTTCGTGGAGGGGCGTGGCCTGATCGGCGTGGTACCCGCGGGCAGCTGAACGGCCGCCGTGATCATCAGCGTTCCCGCGCCACCGCATGAACTGCACAACGGTCCACACCAGCACAGCGGGCGGGCCCGGTCGTCGGAGACCAGGTGGACTCTTCCGGTCCGCCGTGAACGTCCCAACGCCCCGCGTCCAGCTGCCTCCTCACGCGTTGCCCCCCTTTTTTGCGGGTCGTCGGCCGGAGACTTGCAGGGCGCACCGGCCGCGAGGCGATGCGCCCGGCTGGAGGTCGAATCGATGTTCACAGCCCACTCCCGGCGAGCGTCCCGTCCGGGTCACCGGCATCCGCCTCGATCTGCAGTTCCGCCGCGATATCCCGCCGCTCCACGATGTCGTGCCCATAGCGTGCCCGTAAGGGCGGGCAAGCACGGTCGGCAGCGGTGCGATCCGACCGGAACCTCCACTGTGGAGAAGGGCCGTCTCAGCAGGTCGGGGCCATATGCGCCACTCAAGCGCCGTCGCTTCCCAAGCCGAGAACACGAGTTCGATTCTCGTCACCCGCTCCCTATGAAACCCCAGGTCAGCGGCCTGGAGTTTGTCGTGTCCGGGCACGCCGATCCGCGTCGGGCGGGTTGTGCTCAGGCGGGCCGGACGGAGGCCCGTAGTTCGACCTCGTATCCGCCCTTCGGGGTGGGTTCGGCGGTGAGGGTGCCGTCGAGCAGTTCGGCGCGTTCTCTCAGGCCGATCAGGCCGTGCCGGGCGCTGGGCAGGGCGACGGACGGGCGGGTGGGGCGGTGTTGGCGACGGTGAGGCCGAAGTGCTGCGCGTCATGCCACAGACGCACCTCGGCGCGGGCGCCCGGGGCGTGCTTGTGGACGTTCGTGAGGGCTTCTTGGACCGTGCGGTAGACGGTGCGTTGGGCGGTTGTGCTGATGCCGGGCGGGAGCTCGCCGGTCAGCGTGGTCTCGATGCCGCTGTTGGCGATCAGTTGCTGGAGGTCGGCGAGGGTGGGCTGCGGAGTGAGTTCGGTGTCCTTGCCGCCGGAGGCGCGGAGCAGGGTGACCATGTGGCGGAGTTCGTCGAGGGTGTTCACGCTCAGGGTGCGGATGGTGCGGGCGGCGTCGCGGGCGTCCGGCTCCTTGGCGGCGACCTGCAGGGCTCCGGCCTGCACGGCGATGAGGCTGACCTGGTGGGAGACGACGTCGTGCATCTCGCGGGCCAGTTGGGCGCGTTCGCGGGCGAGGACGGTCTGGGCGTACAGGGCGCGTTCGTGTTCGCGGGCCACTTTGACCTCGACGAGTTGGCGGGCCACGTCGCGTCTGGCCTGCACGAGCTGGCCGCACAGGATCGGAGCGAAGGCCATGGCCAGCGTGTAGACGAACTCGATGAGCGTCCAGGTCCCGTCGCCGGAAAACGTGTCGCCGGAAAACGTGTCGGACAGGGGCCAGGCGAGGGTGGTCGCCGCCGCGTTCAGCAGGGCGCATCCGGCCAGCAGCGGGCGGTTACGGGTGCGCGTGGCCAGTGTGTACAGGGCGGCGATCGGCACGACTGCCACGTCCATGAACAGGGTCATGGGCAGTGTCAGCAGGAAGACGGGCAGGGGAAGGCGCCTGCGCAGGAACAGTCCGGCGCAGCCGAGGGCGGCGCAGGCCCACATGAACGCTGACGCCTCGCCATAGAGGTTGATCCAGGCGTCGAGGGCCGCGAGCACGACGAGGCCCGCGTCGACGGCCCAGGGCGGCACCCGCCGCAGTGCCTCACCCGTGCCCATCACCGGTTGTCCCGTGCCGTGCCGGCGCCGACGTCGCCGTTGTCGCCGAGCAGTCCGGCCCGCTCGGCGAGCAGTGCCGCCTGGACGCGGCCGGTGACCCGGAGTTTGGTCAGGATCGAGCTGACGTGGTCCTTGACGGTGCCCGCGCTCAGGTGGATGCGGGTGCCGATGTCGGCGTTGGACAGTCCTTCCGCGATCAGGACGAGGACGTCACGTTCGCGGTCGGTGAGCAGGTTCACGCGCGCCACGTCCGCGTCCTGGGGCGTGTCCGCCCCAGGATGGCCGCGCAGCAGGGCCCGCGAGGCTTTCGGGGACATCACCACCCCGCCCGCGGCCAGTGTGCGTACGAGGTGGGCGAGCTGTTCGGGTTCGGTGTCCTTGAGCAGGAAGCCCGCGGCTCCCGAGCGCAGCGCGGTCACGATGTACTCGTCGGTGTCGAAGGTGGTCAGCATAGCCACCGTCGGCGGCTCGGGCAGCGTCTGGATCTCCCTCAGGACGGTCAGGCCGTCCACGTCCGGCATGCGGATGTCGAGGAGCACGACGTCCGGATGCTCACGCCGGATCACGTCGGCGGCGTGCGATCCTTCCGCGGTCGCCACGACCTGGATGCCGTCAGAGGCATTCAGGATCAGCTGGAACCCGGACCGCACCAGCGCCTCGTCGTCCACCACCACTACCCGGATCACCGGCGTTCCGCCTCACACTTGTCTGCCCTGTCCAGCTTCTCGGCGTCCCTGTACGCCATACGCCCCGCGTCGGGGCGCTCACGTTCCCGTACGGTGATCGCTCCCTGTGGACAGTACGTCCGGCCAGGTGCGGGACGGTGCGGCCGCTGCAGACTCCCGCCACCCGGCAGGATGGTTCCAGCCGTTCGGGGGGGGGAGCGCTCCGGCCCGTCGGCGGGCGGGTGGGCGAGGTCCGGCGGATGGTGTCGGCGGTTCTCGTTCGGTGGGATCGGTCCGTGGGCCCGAGCGGGTCTGCCGGCCGCAGTCGTTTCCCGAACCGTTCGAGGATCACCCAGTCATGCCCGATTTGCGCCTTCGTCGGCCTGTCCGTGCTCTGCGCCGCTGTGCGGCGCAGCCCCATGTGCTGTTCGGAGGCGTGTACGGGGCGGTACTCGCCAGCTCCATGGTGGCCGCCCTGACGGAGCAGGGTGAGACGGCGTCCGCCGACCGGTTCATCAGCGCCCAGTGGCTCCTGATCACGGCCGCCGCATCGGCCTTGGCGCACGGTTACGCGCATCTCATCGCCCTGCGCGGCGACCGGACCCATCACGGTGTGCGCGCCGCGGTGCGGCTGTTGCTGTCCGAGTGGCCGTTGGTGGTGGCGACGGTGCCGACGGTGGTCCTGCTGCTCGGCGCGGGCTGGGGGTGGTGGCCCTCGGCGGGCATCGAGTACGTGGCCTTCGCCGTGAACGTGGTGCTGCTGTTCGTCTGGGGCCTGCTCGCGGCCCGCGCTGCCGGTCGCACGTGGAGTTCCGCCTTGATGATCGGCACCGTGGACTCGTTGCTCGGGCTGACGGTCGTGGTGGCCAACGCCATCATCAAATAGGGCAGTTGGCTGTCCGGGCCCGCCGGCCGGCCGCCGCGGCGCTGTTCCGCCGGTCGGCGGGGTGGGCCCGGCCGGTCGGCGGGGGCGTTACCGAAGCCTGCCGGATGGTCCGTCTCCTGCCGGCACCGAAGCATTCTGTGTATGACACAGATACAGCCGCCGCAGGAGACATCGGCTCCGCCGGAGAACTCGCCTCCAGGGCCCAGAACCTCCCCCGAGTCCGCCGGGCAGGTCTCGCCCGGCCCCTCGATGGGACGCCTGGTCGGGTTGGACCTGGCCCGCGCGCTGGCGGTGTTCGGCATGTACATCGTGCACATCGCCCCGATGCCGTCAGCCGGGAACGACCTCGGCAGCTGGGTGTACTCCCTGGCCGAGGGGCGCTCGTCGGCCCTGTTCGCCACCCTCGCCGGGTTCTCCCTGATGCTGATCGCCGGCCGCCGTGAGCCCAAGACCGGCCTGGCGGGCCGGCAGGCGAAGGCCCGCATCGCGATCCGCGCCGTGATCCTGCTGGCGCTGGGCACCGTGCTGGCGATGGAGTACGGGGACATCATCATCCTCGCCTACTACGGCGTCTACTTCCTCCTCGCGCTGCTCCTGGTGCGACTGAGCGCCAGGACGCTGGCGATCATCGCGGCGGGGATCGCGCTCGTCATGCCGCAGCTGGCGTTCGTTTTGAAGATGTGGCTGAGCGACTCCGTCCAGCAGAGCATCAACGCCTACGACCCGCTGGAACGGCTCAGCACCGTGGGCGTACTCGATCTGCTGCTCACGGGCCTCTACCCGACGATCACGTGGATGGCGTTCGTGACCGCCGGCATGGCCCTGGCCCGCCTCGACCTGACCGCCGCCACCGTCCAGCGGCGCCTGGCTGCGCTCGGTGCAAGCCTCACCGTGGGCGCCTACGGCCTGGCCACGCTGCTGGGTGGCACGAGCGCGGTGTTGAGCTTCAGGGGAGGCGGAGGGCCGTCCAGCGGCTCCGGAGCGGGGTCCATGGGCAGCGGATCCATGGGCAGCGGGTCCGGGGCAGGGTCCATGGGCAGCGGGTCCGGCGGGCCCGAGCTGTCGGCCTCGGACCTGCTGGGTGCCATGTCGCACACCGGCACCACCCTCGACACCATCGGCTGCGTGGGTGTCGCGATCCTCGTGATCGTGGCCGCGATGGTGGCGATCGACCGCCTGCCGCTACTGCGCCGCCTGGCGAAACCGGTCATCGCCGTGGGCACCATGTCCCTGACCGCCTACGTCGGCCACTTCCTCGCACAGTCCGCGTGGCCCGCCTCCGGCGCCGGCACCACGACGTCCTGGGTACCCGTGCTCACGTACATCCTGACAGCGATCGTGTTCGCCACGATCTGGTCCCGCTTCTTCCGCCGCGGCCCTCTGGAGTACCTGCTCAACGCAGCCACCAAACCCGCCAAGTACATCCGCTGATGTCCGGTCGGGGTGGCTCGGCTTCATGCCCCATCCCGGCCCGGTCAGCCGTCCGAGGCCCGCAAGGGGATCGCCCTTGCGGGCTTCGGCTGTGGTCTTTGGCCGACTGATCTCAGCTCCGCCTGACGCCAACCGGTCGTCCACGGACGCGGTCTGGACAACTGCGGTACATCCGTGGGCCTGGTGTCGGCGCGGCCGGGGGCAAGGACCGGCGCGGGTTCAGGACACGGTGGCCGCCACCACTCGGTCCTCAGGTTGACGCCCGGCCAGGTCGCCTGTAGCGCAACAGGGCGTCGCGGCGCAGGCGTGCGTACTCCCCGAATTCCTCGTGTGCTGAGAACCGTTGGCCGGTGTGCCGGGTGCCGACGGCGCCGAGTGGTGCGGGGATCGTGCGCGCGTGCTCCGCCATGGCGCTCGATGGCCTGGAGAAGGTCCGCGAAGGTGGTGCAGGCGCCGGTTCGACGATGACCGTCATGATCCACGCGTCGGCTCCGCGGTCACCGCCGCCATGATCAGCGCCGTGGGAGCCCGCGGCGGAAAGGGTGTACCGGGGCGCGGAGTGGGCTGCCGGCCGGTGCCCGTGCGCGTCAGGTCGAGCGGGCGGCCGTCCGGCCTGCTCAGCGGGCCTGCTCGCCCTCGGCCATGAGCACGGGCATGGGGACTCCCGGGTGAGGGACTGACTGGGCGGGCAGCGAAACCGCCGCAGCCGGCTGCCCCCGCCGCACGGCGGGGGCAGCCGGTGGACGAGGCCCGACGGCCGACGGCACCGGCGGGCCCCCGGGTCAGGCCCGTCTCACCCGCGTCCCGCCGAGGTCAGGAGCTGCGTCGCCGCGAGCCGCGCGTACAGCTCGTCCTCGGCCACCAGCTCCTCGTGGGTACCGACCGCGCGGACCTTGCCCGCGTCCATGACGACGATGCGGTCGGCGTCCGTGACGGTCGACAGGCGGTGGGCCACCACCAGCACGGTGGTCTCGCGTGCGGTCTCGGCGATGACGTCCCGCAGTGCCAGCTCGTTGACGGCGTCGAGCTGCGAGGTCGCCTCGTCCAGGAGCAGCAGCCGGGGCCCGCGCAGCAGCGCGCGGGCGATCGCGATGCGCTGGCGCTCGCCGCCGGACAGTTTCGTGCCGCGGTGCCCGACCGGGGTGTCCAGGCCGTGCGGGAGACGCTCGACGAGGGCGTCGAGCCTGGTCCGGGTGAGGACCTCGCGTATCTCGTCGTCGGTCGCGCCGGGCGCGGCGAAGACCAGGTTCTCCCGCAGCGTGCCGGCCAGCACCGGCGCGTCCTGCTCGACGTATCCGATGACGGACCGCAGCTCGGGCAGCGGCCACTGTGTCACGTCCTTGCCGTCGACCAGGACACGGCCGCCGGTCGCTTCGTAGAACCGCTCGACGAGCGCGAAGACCGTCGACTTGCCCGCCCCCGAGGGGCCGACGAACGCCGTCATTCCGCCTCCCGGCACCTCGAAGTCCACCCGCTGGTGGATGTCCGGCAACCCGGTCCCGTAGCGGAAGGACACCTCTTCGAAGCGAACCGACGCCGGACGTGGCCCCACCGTCTTGGTCGCCGCGGGCCGCGCCGACCGGTGCCGGTCCTGCTTCTCTGTCGCCAGGCGGTCGACCTGCGCGATCCGGGCGATCGCGGCCGCGCCCTCCTGGTACTGGGACGCTGCCTCGACCAGCTGGTACACCGGCTCCATCAGGAAGAAGAGGTACAGCAGGAACGCGATGAGCGTGGACACGGGCATGTCCCCGGACGCCACCCGCGCCCCGCCGACGGCCAGTACCGCGAGGAACGCCAGCTCGACGGCGAGGTTGTCGGCCGAACCCAGCACGGCCTCCCACTTCGCGCTGCGCACGCCGTGGCGCCACGCCCTGCGTGCCGCCGCCTCGACGCGAGCGGTCTCCCTCTCCTCGGCGCCGGACGCCTTCACCGTACGGAACGCGCCGAAGACCCGCTCCAGGCCCGTGGACATCTCCCCGACAGCCGCCTGCGCACGCTCGGCGGCCTCCCCGATCTTCGGCAGCACCAGCGCGGCAGCCACACCGACGACCGCGACGACGCCGAGCGTGACGCCCAGCAGGACGGCATCGAGGAACGCCATCACCACGACCGCCGCGACCAGCGTCACCGCTCCCGTCGCCGCGGAGACCACCGCCTGGGTGCTGACGGCCCGCAACAGCGTGGTGTCGGAGGTCACCCGGGACATCAGATCGCCCGGCTGCATCCGGTCCACCTCCGTGAGGCGCAGCCGCAGCAACCGTCCGATGAGGCTGCGGCGGGCAGCGAGCACCACCGACTCCGCCGTCCGTTCCAGCACAAAGGCACCGAACGCCTCGGCCACCATGCTCAGCAGGACCAGAACGGTCATGGCCAGCAGAATGGTGCCGATCGTGCCCCCGGACGAGAGCCGGTCGACCAGCGCCTTCGTGGCCAGCGGCTGCAGCAGCCCTCCGGCAGCCCCTACCAGCGCCAACAGCAGACCGAGCGCGACGGCCCACCGGTGCGGACGGACGTACCCGTACAGCGCCTTGAGCGTCTCGCGGGCGCGCAAGGTCTCGGCACCCGTCGCCTCTGGGGCGGATGCGGTGTTCACAGGATTCCTTTCCTACGTGGTCGGCCGCGCACCGCGTCGGCGGTTGCCGCGGCCCGCGTCGCGAGCGTGTGCACAACGGCATCACGGAGATCAGGGCGTACGACGGCCAGGCGCCTGCCCCGAGAGATCCGCGATCGCCGGCTCAGTGGACCGGTGAGGCCGCCCGCGTGGCGAAGACGTGCACCCCTGCCTCGTGGAACTCAGAACGGACGACGAACAGGACACCGGCGCCCCCACCAGCGTCAGGCCGAGAAGTGCCAGCGCTCCTTGTCGCGAACGTGCTGTGTCATGCCTCCAGGCTGGACGCCCGGCCGCTCCGCGCACATCCGGCAACTGTCGGGCCCACCCCCGCCGGGTGGCTGGAGAAGACCGGCCTGGGGTAGTACGGCCCATCAACTCTGCGCGGCGACGACCGATGCGTCCGGCTCGTCGGTCCCCGGGGAGCCGGGGCGGCCGGCTGCCGACGGGGGCGGGCCGGTCAAGGACCGGGCGATACCGCCGAGCCGCCGCCGTGGAGCAGAACGCTGCCGAGCACCGTCAGGGTCATGGTGTACACGGCGGTGTAGGCGTACCGCCCGTCCGGGAGAGCATGGAACTCGAGCAGGCCGAACACGGTGGAGGTGGTGCCGCGTGGGCCGAGGGCGCCGACCATGAGCCGTTCTCGCCAGGTGAACTTCGAGCCGAGGAAGGCGAGCATGATCGGAAGGGTGCGCACCACGGTGAGCGCGGCGACGCCCAGCACACCGACCAGCGCCGGGCGCCCCCGACGCGCCGGACCTTCCGGTCGGTCGGCACGGCAATGCGATGCCGGGCCGAGGCCCTGGGAGCCGGTACTCCGGGCGGTGGGGATGACGGCCGCGGCGACGGTCCTTGGAGTCGGAGTCGGGGCGGAACGGCGGGTGAGAGGCGGACGGCTGCGCGGGAGCCGCGGGGCCACGGCCTCCGGCGACCGCCCGCCGGAGGCCGACTCACGCTCGGACTTCCCGGGGTGCCCACCCGAGGCTCATCGGACGCGACGCGCCAGTTTCGTGGCGTCGTTGAGCAGGTGCTCCAGGGGGCCGCGGCGGAAGAAGCGGGACCAGACCGCCGCGAACACGGTGGCCCCGACGACGAAGCAGAGCAGCAGCCCGAAAGAGGCGGCCTGCGGCGGGGTGGCCGCTTCGCCGGGCAGGGCGAGGATTGCCAGGATGTGGCCTACGTAGAGGGTCAGGGACATGGTGCCGACGGCGATGACCGGCGTTGCCGGCCGACGCAGCCACGGCAGTCGGTCCAACGCCACCGTGGCGCACAGGATCACGGTGATCGCGACCCCCAGGCAGCCGACGAGGTCGAACGTGGAACCGCTGTGCGGCTCGGCCGCCAGCAGCCCCCAGGCGTCGGGGCCCCCCAACCCACCACCGACCGGCAAGTCGAAAGATCCCTCTGCCATACCGGGATCCTTCATGGCACCGAAGTCCTTCATGGCACCCGGGTCCTTCATGGCAGGCATGCCGACCATGATCTTCTGAGCGCCGCCGGTCAGCCGGAGCGCCAGCCACGAGACGCCGTATCCGAGGGCGATCAGCGCGGGACCGACCACGGCCAGCCGCCGCCGCACCGCGCCTGAGGCGAGGTCCAGCCGGCCCAACGCCATGCCGGTGACCACGAACGTCATCCAGGTGATCGCCGGGTAGAAGCCGGTGAGCAGGAAGTCGAGCACACCCACGCCGGAGAGGCGCGCGATCGGGTCGTACGAGTCGATGGTGTTCACGATCGACTCACTGAGCAGCGCCCTCAGGGCGTACGCCAGCTGCGGCGTGACAACCGCGAGCGCGACCGCGATGAGCGCGAGCGTCCTGGCTCGCAGCCGCAGCAGGGGCAGGGACAGCAGGAAGTACACCGCGTAGAAGTTGAGGATCGTGGCGCCGCCGAAGTTGGTCATCGTCAACGCGGTGCCCACCACCAGCAGGATCACGGCCCGGATCACGATCCTGGCCCTCGCCTGCCGGCCGGCCAGTCCGGTCTTCGGTTCCAGGCGACCGGCGATCAGCACCAACGAGAACCCTGCGAGGGTGGCGAACAGCGCCGAGGCCCGGCCGCTCGCCAGCCAGACGACCCATTCGCCAACGCCGCTGCCGGACGTGGGGAAGGGGTTGAAGGGGCCGGTGTGCACGGCGAACATTCCGAACACGGCCAGTGCGCGGGCGAGGTCCACCCCGACCAGCCGCGCCGTCGACGAGGGGCGTTCCGTCGCCGTGGCGGACTCGGACGCGGGTAAGGGCTGGGGAGGCGCCTCCTTGGCGCTTTGGATGTCGGTCACCGGGACAACCTTGCCGAGGCGGGGGCTGTCGACCATCCGCCGAGCTTCGGGAGATGTCCCGCCGGTCAGCCGACCGACCCCCTCCGATTGGCGGGGGCCGGTCTCGGCCGCGTCGCGGGCTCGTCGCTGCCGGCGCCGAAAGACGGGCATCTGACGCGTAAATAGGTCCAGGTCAGGGTGGGTGTGGGCAGGGCTGGGTGCCCGGTGGTCGTCGCGGCCGCCGGGTGCGCCGTTCCGGGAGGACCAGGGTGAATCAGGAATTCTGACGCACGTGCTTCGCAGCAACACTCCACGGTTCCCGTGGGCGGTCCCCAGCACCATGCTGACCTGCGAGCTCACCGGCATCACAGAGGCTTCGGTTTCGGCCGGAACGAACCAGCTCAGCGTCCCGTACCCCCATCAGCCCACGTCAGGGCAGACAGAAGCACCCCCGGCGCACGCCACGGCATTTACCACGCCCCCGGCGCGCACCGAAGGTGCGCTGGATCGCTGACCTGCTATTTCGCCGTGCGGACGGTGGTTGTGGACGCCGCAGTGTTGTTGGCCGCCCAACTCATGCCCAGGAGGCAGTACTTCAGCCCAAGAGGCAGTACTTCAACTGACGCGCCATGGTGGTCACGAAGGGCCCGGGCCGCACGCAGGCCCGGCGGAAACGGCTCAGACGATGTCGTGGATGTTGTGCTCGGTCAGGTCGGATGCGTGCCGGGCGATGGCACGGCGGTCGGCGTCGTCGTGGAGGACGGCGAGGCCGTGGCGTCGGGCGCCGTCTTTGCGGAGGATTCGTCGTGGACGCGGTGGCAGACACGGCCGGTCGGCATACCGCCGGTTCCGGGCCGGGCCGGGAGTGCCCCGACCCCGACCCGAAGAGATGACTCCGAAGGCGCAACACCGACTCAGCGTCGTCCAGCAGCGGTCGCCGAACCGCGGGTCCTGCACCCGAAGGACGTCAGGCTCTCGGGTCGAGGCCTCGGACGCGCCTCAAGCGGGCCGGAGATCCCGAAGGTGATCCGGCCGACCTGGGTGGTACCGGCAGCTCGGCGACTTCTTCATGCGGTCGTCGTCACGCCGGGTCGATGCGGGAGACGCTGCCGCGCAGGTCGAGCACGTACAGCTCGCCGTTGCCTGCCTGCACGAACGAGACGACCCGGCCGCCGTCGACTCCGAGGTCGCTCACGCCGGTCACCTTGCCGTTCTCCAACTGCAGCGTGCGGATGGTGCCGTCGCAGTAGTCGCTGAACACGTACTGGCCCCTGAGGTCCGGGATGGCCTCGCCCCGGTAGACGTATCCGCCGGTGACCGAGCAGCCAGGCCCGCTGCGGTCGTACTCGTGGATCGGCGGTACGTGGTTCGCGGGCTCCGTGCCGCCCCGGAAGGGATGGTTGCCCTCCATCTGGGACCAGCCGTAGTTCTCGCCACCCTTGCTGGTTGCCGGCGCCCAGTCGATCTCCTCCCAGGCACTCTGGCCGACGTCCCCGATCAGCAGGTCGCCCGTGCCCGCGTCGAAGGAGAACCTCCACGGATTGCGCAACCCGTACGCCCAGATCTCGTCCTTCGCGTTCGGGTCGTCCACGAACGGGTTGCCCGGCGGGATCGCGTAGGGCTTGCCGCCGCTCGGGTCGATCCGCAGCAGCTTGCCGAGCAGCGTGCCGAGGTTCTGCCCGTTGCCGTGCGGGTCGCCGGCCGAGCCGCCGTCGCCGAGCGCGATGTAGAGGTAGCCGTCGGGGCCGAACGCGATGTCACCGCCGTTGTGGTTCGCGTAGGGCTGTGTCTGGGTGAGGACGGTACGCCGGGTACCCGGCTGGATCTTGCCGTCCCGCACCGCGAACTCGTCCACGGTGGTGGTGCCTTGGAGGTTCGTGAACGAGATGTAGAAGTGCGCGAACTCCTTGTCGAACGTGATGCCCAGCAGGCCACGTTCGCCGTTGGTGGTGGTCTCGCCGGATATGTCGATGACGGGCGCGCCGAGCCCCTCATCGCCCAAGACCCTTACCTTGCCGGCGCGTTCGGCTAGCCAGACCGTGCCGCCGGGACCGGCGGTGCCGACGGATGGATTCTGGGCCGTGGCCACCTTCGTGAGCACGACCTTTGCTGCCTGACGTGGGGCGCTGGGTTCGTCGGCAGACGCCGTGGTCAAAGCGAGGGAAGCGACGAGGCAGAGAGTGCCGATGATCGCCGAGCTTCTGGTGCGAACTTTCACCGTGGTCCTCCTAGAGGCGGCGAACGGGGGAGAGCACCCGGCTGCCAGGGGCAGAGATACGTGGGTGTCGTCCATGCCGGCACGCTTACCTGGGGGGTGGGGGGATGGTGCGCTACTGGCCACAGATGAGGCTACCGGGACAGGGGTTGTTGAAATAGACAAGACTCCGCCACCCATTCACCTCCGCTCCGCCCGGTTGGCTCCCTTGAGGAGGATCTTGACGCCGTTGACGTACATGCCGTCGCCGCTGCGTGTTGACCGGGACTGCGGGAGGACACGCCGGCCGGGTCGTCAGCCCAGCGCGGGGCGTGTGCGGCGTGCGGCGCGGGCGGGCCGCCCGACTGCGGCGTACCAGACCAGGGCCGCGCACAGGAAGCCCGCCGCCGCGGAGGTCAGTGACCTGGTGAGGGTGTCGTTCCGTGCGCCGGAGGCGAGGGCGACGGCCAAGGCCAGTGTCAGGGTGATGGCGGGCAGCGCACGGGGGCTCCACGTGGCGCCTGGCACGGCGGCCGGCAGCAGCAGCCAGGTGGCGAGGCCGTAACAGGCACAGGCCAACAGTGTGGCTCCCAGCACCTCGCTGGGCCGGTGCCCGCCCATGGTCGCGCTGGCGGCGGCGATGCAGGCGAGCCACAGCACACCGGCCGTGGCGACATAGGGGCGGATGCGAGGGGAAACCACGAGGACGGCGGCGAGGGTCAGCGCGGCGGGGATGGCCGTGTGCCCGCTGGGAAAACCCTGCTCAAGGAGATTCTCCGGCGCGCCCACCAGATCAGGGCGGGGCAGGATGGTCGATTCGAGCACCTCCTTGCCTCCGGTCGTGAAAATGACGACCCCGAGCGCCGCGCATCCCTGCCACCAGCACCGCCGCACCAGGGTGAGGACCACGATGACGGCCAGGCCCACCATCAGGGTCGGCTTGGCGCTCAATTCCATCGGTGGCAGGGGCGTCGAGCCGTAGACCGCTCCTGACAGGGGGTAGATCCATGCCTCTTCGCTGCCCCTGCACCGAGAGCGAAGGGCGGCCAGATGGATGCCGTCCAGCCACCACGGCCGGGCCGTGTCGTCGACGACGGCACGGGCGCGGGCCCGCACCCCGGCGCGCACCAGGGCGGCGACTTCCCGCGGCGGGGGCCAGGAGCGGCCGGGATACGCCTCGGAGAGGCAGGCCAGCACCTCCTCTCCCTGTCGGGAGCGGTAGGGCTCGGGATAGACCGCTAGCAGCAGACGGTTCATGCCGGGGCCGCTCCGGCATCCCGCGAGCGTCCGATGACGATGGCCGCCGCCTGCTGCATCCGCAGCGCCTCCCGGCCGAGCGCCTCGGTGCCGTCCTCGGTGAGCCGGTAGTAGCGCCGCGCCCGCCCGTCCACGATCTCCTCATGGCCGGCGGCCACCAGCCCGGCCCGCTCCATCCGCTCCAGCGCGCCGTAGAGAGTGCCGACAGCGATCCGGAGCCGCCCGTCGGTGGCCTGCTCGGCAGCCTTGATGATGCCGTAACCGTGCAACGGACCATCCATGAGTGCGGCAAGGATGAAGTACTGCGGTTCCGTCAAGGGCGGATTCTGTCTGGTCACGCATCGAGCATATATCGAGCTACGAAATATATCTGCCAGTCCTGGGTGATCACAGGCAGCACCTCCATGCCCAAGGCGAGCGTCGTCACCCCACCCCCGCCCCCGCCGCCCTCCGGACCGCCCTCACCGCCTGGTTCAGCCCGGCCACGGCCGACTGAACGGGTCGGCAGTCGTCCTTGCCGTCCCTTCCGCGACCCGGTCCTGTAAATGGAAGAAATTTTCCGTTGATGGGTCTGGTACGCGCCCGACACGCCGGTGCAACAACCTGGCCGTTAGCTGCCGCAATCAACCGTCCGGCGCAGCGCCGGTAGGGGACAGGGCACAGCAAGAAGGAGCAGGACATGACGGCCACGGACAGCGCGGACGCGGACAGAACCACCGCCCCGCCCGGGTACTCCTCCCGTCTCTACAACGCGGACCTGGCCCCCGCCACCGAACGCAAGTGGGGCGCCTTCAGCATCTTCAACGTCTGGACCTCGGACGTGCACAGTCTGTACGGCTACTTCCTGGCCGCCAGCCTGTTCCTCGTCGCGGGCAACACCTTCAAGTTCCTCATCGGCATCGGTGTGGGCTCGCTGATCATCTACTGGCTGATGACCCTCATCGGCAAGGCGGGCGTCAAGACCGGTGTCCCGTACCCGGTCCTCGCCCGCGCCTCGTTCGGCACCTTCGGCGCCAACGTCCCGGCCCTCGTACGGGCCGTGGTCGCCACCTTCTGGTACGGCGCCCAGACCAGCGCCGCCGCCGGCGCCATCGTGGCCTTCCTCGTCCGCTACGACGGACCCAAGCATCTGCACGAGACCAGTCGTCTCTTCGACCACAGCGGCCTCGAAGTGCTCTGCTACCTCGGTGTGTGGGCCGCCCAACTGCTCATCATCAGCAAGGGCATGGAGACGGTCCGCCGTTTCCAGGACTTCGCCGGCCCGGCGGTCTGGGTGATGATGCTGATCCTCGCGATCGCGCTGTCCGTGAAGGCCGGGACGCTGTCCTTCTCCGTCGACATGCCGAGCGGCGACCTCGCCGCACTCGCCAAGAGCGCCACCGGGCTCGACGTCGGCCCCGGCTCATTCGCCGCGATCGCGGCGATAGCCGCCACCTGGGTCACCTACTTCGCCGCCCTGTTCCTCAACTTCGGTGACTTCGCACGCTTCACCCCGGACACGAAGGCCCTGAAGAAGGGCAACATCTGGGGCCTGCCCGTCAACCTGATCCTCTTCTCCCTCGTCGCCGCGATCACCACGGCCGCCGCCAGCAAGGTGTACGGCGAGGTCATCCTCGAACCGGCCGAGATCTCCGCCAAGTTCGACAGCGCGTTCCTCGTCCTGCTCGCCGCCCTGACCTTCGCCGTGGCCACCCTCGGCATCAACGTCGTCGCCAACTTCGTCAGTCCCGCCTTCGACTTCGCCAACGTGGCCCCGAAGCACGTGACCTTCCGCAGGGGCGGCCTCATCGCCGCCGTCATCGCGCTCCTGCTCTACCCGCTCCACCCCTGGGACAACGCCCCCAGCTTCGTCAACGCCATCGGCTCGACGATGGGCCCCATCTTCGGTGTGATCGTCGTCGACTACTACCTCATCCGGAAGACACAGCTGAACGTGCCCGCTCTGTACGAGGAAGACGGGGAGTTCCGCTTCCAGGGGGGCTGGAACATACGGGCGTTCGCCGCCGGTGTGGTGGGCGCCGTCTTCTCCAGCATCCTCCCCGTCTACGGACCGTCAGGATACGGGGCCTCGCTGGGTCCGTACTCCTGGTTCATCGGAGTCGTCGTGGCCGGCGTGCTCTACTTCGCGTTCAGCAGGGGCAAGAGCCCCCACACCGCGAGGACGGCGGCAACGGAAGCGCCGGAGGCGACAGAGGCATAGGAGTCCGCGGGCGGGGCGGCCCGGGGGCGCTCCGCCCGGGTGGTTCAGGGCTTCTCGCCGTCCCGGTCCACGAGGGACTGCGTCACCGCTGCGAGCGCTCGTCGTCGCCGTCCTCGTCCTCCTCCCTCACGGGGCTGTCGTACGAGACCAGCCCCGGCCCGCGCACATCGATGGGGTCGCCGCGGCGAACGAGGTCGGCGCGGCACCTGGGTGGTCTTCGGAGCGGCGCCGGGGCGACGTGACCGGGTGCCGTCGGCAGGTGTGCCGCGTGACGGTGCCGGAACGCTATGCCTGGCGGACCGAGGTGGCGGCAGGGCCGGGAATGACCTGTTCCGCCCAGATGATCTTGCCGGTCGCGGTGTAACGGGTTCCCCATCGCTGGGCGAGCTGGGCCACGATCAGCAGGCCCCGCCCTCCTTCGTCGGTGGTCCGGGCATGGCGCAGGCGCGGCGAGGTGCTGCTGGCGTCGGAGACCTCGCAGATCAGGCTGCGATCCCGGATCAGGCGGAGGCAGACCGGTCCGCTCGCATGGCGGATGGCGTTGGTGACCAGCTCGCTGACGATGAGCTCCGTGGTGAACGTCAGGTCGTCCATGTGCCACTCCGCGAGTTGCCGGCCGACCAGGGCACGGGCGTGCGCCACGGCGGCCGGGTCGCTGGGCAGGTTCCAGGAGACGACCCGGTCCGGAGCCAGCACGCGGGTCCGGGCGAGGAGCAGGGCCGCGTCGTCCGACGGCGGACCGTTCAGCAGGGCGTCGACCACACTGCGGCCGATGCCTTCGAGGGTCGGCCGGGACACCGTGAGGGCCTCGCCCAACTGAGTCAGACCGACGTCGAGGTCCCGGTCGAAGGTCTCGATGAGGCCGTCGGTGTAGAGCGCGATGAGGCTGCCCTCGGCCAGTTCCAGTTCGACGGACTCGAAGGGGAGGTACCCGAGGCCGAGCGGCGGTCCGGCGGGCAGTTCCAGGACGTCGGCGACGCCGTCCGGGCCGACGACCACGGGCGGGAGGTGACCGGCCCGGGCCAGCGTGCACCGTCTGCTGACGGGGTCGTACACGGCGTACAGGCAGGTGGCTCCCATGAACGCGGTGCCCGCCGTCCCGTCCCCGTACGCCGTCGGCTCCCCGCTGCCGTCCTCCTCCGTGAGGCCGATGACCAGGTCGTCCAGATGAGCGAGCAACTCGTCCGGAGGGAGGTCCAGGTTGGCGAGCGTGCGGACGGCGGTGCGCAGGCGTCCCATGGTCGCCGCCGCGTTCATGCCGTGCCCGACCACGTCCCCCACGACCAGTGCGACCCGGGTTCCGGAGAGCGGGATCACATCGAACCAGTCGCCGCCCACACCGCTGGGAGCGTCCGCCGGGAAGTACCACGACGCCACCTCCAGAGCGGACCCCGCCGTCAGTTCCTGCGGCAGCAGGTACCGCTGCATGGAACGGGCCGCGGCGCGCTCGCGGGTGAAGCGGCGCGCGTTGTCGACGCTCACCGCCGCGCGGGAGACGAGTTCCTCGGCGAGACGGACATCGTCCTCCTCGAAGGGGTGGCGGTGCCGGGACCGGGCGAACGTCGCCACGCCCAGGGTGACGCCGCGCGCCCGTACCGGAACCACCATCAGCGAGCGGAAGTCGAACTCTCGCAGGGTGGCGCCCAGTGACTGGTCCTCGGTCACCCAGGCGCTGGTGGAGGGCTCCAGGATCCGTTCCACCAGGGTTCTGCTCTCCAGCAGACAGCGAGTCACGGGCGACAAGGCGGCACGCCGTACCGCTTCTCCGACGGCCAGGGACGCCTCCGGACAGCCCTCGCGCACCGACTGCTGCGCCGCGCGGCGAATCACGGGCGTCATGTCGACCGGTCCGGGGGCCGGCTCCTCGCCGTGCATCACCGAGTCCAGCAGATCGACGGCGACGAAGTCGGCGACGACCGGCACGACCTCGTCGGCCAGTTCCTGAGCGGTCCGCGTCACGTCCAGCGTGCTGCCGATACGGGCACCGGCGTCGTTCAGCAGGGCCAGGCGCTCCTGGGCCCGCCAGCGCTCGGTGACGTCGATGATCATGTACCAGACACCCACGGCCCGGCCCCGGCGGTCCTTCATCGCGAAGAAGGAGGCGGAGTACGCGCGTCTGCGGTCGAGGTCCGTGGAGCCGGGGGCTCGGAACTCGTAGTCCATCACCGGGGCCCCGGTCTCCAGAACCGTCCGCATCTTCTCCTCGAACGCCTCCGCCTCCCCGCTCGGCAGCACTTCCGTCGCCTTCCGGCCCAGCCGCTGTTCCAGGGGGACCAGGCGGTCCAGCGGCCGGTTCACCCAGACGTAGCGCAGATCCGTGTCCAGGACGGCCATGCCGACCGGTGCGTGGGCGAGGAACGGCGAGAGCATCAACTGGCTCATCCCGCCGCCCGGCATCCGCCAGAAGGCCCGTTTCGGCGGCCGGCCGACGAACCTGCCGAAGACCAGTGCGGCGACCGTGGCGACCAGCACGCCCGGGACCATTTCGTAGATGCCCGACTCCAGTGGCCCGAGCAGTGGATTGATCTTCTTCCAGAGAAGCACCGTCGCCGCGCCCGAGACGATCCCGGCCATGGCCCCCGCCCAGGTCATACGGGGCCAGTGCAGTGAGAGGAGGACGACCGGCCCGAAGGCGGCTCCGAAGCCCGCCCAGGCATAGGCGACGATGCTCAGCACACCGCCGCCCTCCAGCGCGATCACGCAGGCCACCAGGATCACCACGACGACGGAGCCGCGACCGATCCACACCAGCGTCCTGTCGGAGGCACGCCGGTTGAGGAACGCGTGGTAGACGTCCTCCGTGAGGGCGACGGACGACACGAGAAGCTGGCTGTCCGCGGTCGAGATGATCGCGGCCAGTACGGCGATCAGCATCAGCCCGGCGACCCAGGGGTTGAGCAGGGTCCGGGTCAGGTCGATGTAGACCGTCTCCGGGTCACTGAGCGGGACCCCGAGCTCCCCGATCCCCACGAGGCCGACGAGTGTGGCACCGGCGAGCACGACGACGACCCACACCGTTCCGATGCGACGGGCCGCGGGGACGGCACGGATGCTGCGGATGCCCATGAAACGGGCCAGGATGTGCGGCTGACCGAAGTAGCCGAGGCCCCAGGCGAGCAGCGAGACGATCGCGACGGCGCCGAGCGACCCGTCCGCCGACCACTGACCGCCCGCGTAGCCGACGTCGGCCCCCGCGTCCAGCAGCTTCGGCGTCCTGCTCTCCACGGCATCGCCCAGTGCCCCGAAGCCGCCGAGCGCCGCGATACCGACCAGAGGGAGCACGAGCAGGGCGAGGAACATCAGCGTGCCCTGCACCACATGCGTCAGGCTCACGGCGAGGAAGCCGCCCAGACCCGAGTAGATGACGATCACCAGGGCGGTCAGCGTCACCCCGAGTCCGAAACGGAGGTCGAAGACCTGCTCGAACAGCAACCCGCCGGCCACCAGACCGCTGGCCACGTAGACGGTGAAGAACACGAGGGTGACCGCCGCCGAGACCATCCTGAGCAGCCGGGTGCGGTCCTCGAACCGCTCCTCCAGATACGCCGAGAGACTCACGGCGTTGCCGGCGTGCTCGGTGTAGGTGCGCAGCCGCGGAGCGACGAACAGCCAGTTGAGGTAGGTGCCGACCGCCAGGCCGAGCGCGATCCAGCCGGCGCCGAGGCCGGCCGCGTAGACCGCTCCGGGAAGGGCGAGGAACAGCCAGCCGGACATGTCGCTGGCCCCTGCGGACAGGGCGGCGACGAACGCGCTGAGCCTGCGGTTCCCTAGGGCGAAGTCGGCGAAGGTGTGAGTGCGGGTGTACGCCCAGACACCTATTCCGATCATGGCGGCCACGTACACGACGAACGTGGTCACGACCGGCGCACTCAAGTCGAACATGTCTGTCCTCGCCTGCGAGGTCCATGAGACGGGCGCGACCGTCGGCACGCCCGACAGCCGTACACCCCGGCGTACAAATGTACAGATTCAGGTCACAAGTGGGCGACTTGCGCCTCCGGTGCATCGATCGACAGGTCGAGGCCCGGCGCCGGTGCCCGTGCTCTCGGTGCTGCGACGGTCCGCGCGCGTGAAGCCCTTGCTCCCGACGGGTGTGCGAGTGCGTCCAGCGGTGTGCGGGGCCCGCGGGCCCTTCGTCGACGTCGCGCCCGGTGCCGAGCGGCGGCCCGCGTCGCGGCGGGCGCGACGAGCAGCGGGTCGTCGCCCGTCTCGCCGCGGCGATGGCCGCGTCGGCGATCAAGCACAGGCGTCCTCCCCTTCCCGGCCGGGCACAGCGATCATCAGCAGCGTCACGTCGTCGTCATGGGCGGCCGTGTCCGGGATGAGCGTCCTGATCAGCCGGGCCGCGGCACGGTCGAGCTTCTCCGGGTCCGTGGGAACGCCCTTCGGCAGGGCTTCGAGGGCGTGGGTGAGCACGTCGATCTGGGCCTCGATGTCGGTGCCGGGCCGTTCGACCAGTCCGTCGGTGTAGAGCACGAGGGTGCTCCCCGGCAGCAGCGGCAGGGTCACCTCCGCGAACAGCACCTCGCCGTCGCTCGCGTCGTTGACGCCCAGCGGCACACCGACCGGTGCCGACAGCCGGTGGGCGGGCCCGTCGGGGGGCACGACGATGACGGGCAGGTGCCCGGCCGAGCACAGGGTGACCTCGTACGCGTCCTGGTCGATCACCAGGTAGGCGCAGGTGACGAGCTGGTCCGCCAGGTCGCCGACGAACGTGTCCAGCCCGGTCATGAGTCGGCTGGGCGAGGTGCCGGTGCGGGCCAGCGCGTGGGAGGCGGCACGCAGCTGTCCCATGACGGCCGCCGCCTCCAGGCCACGGCCCATCACGTCGCCGATGACGACGCCGGTGCGGCGCCCGCCGAGGGGGATGACGTCGAACCAGTCACCGCCGACGCCGGGGTCCTGGACGGAGGCCAGGTAGCGGTGGGCGCTGGGCAGGTACGGGAGGCGGGGCGGCTCGCCCATGAGGCTGTGCTGCAGGGTGTAGGCGATGTGTCGTAGCTGCTCGTAGCGTTCGGCGCGTTCGGCCTCGGCCCGTCTGCGTTCGGTGATGTCCCGTACGGTCAGGAACACGAGGGTCTCGTGCTCGGACCGGAGGCTGCTGACGCTCACCTCGACGGGGAACTCGCGGCCGTCGCCGTGCAGCCCGTACAGCTCCCTGTCCATGATCGTCGGCTTCGGGGCACGCAGGCGCAGGTAGGCGCCGAGGAGGGCGCCGTGCCGCCGGCGGAGAGGACGGGGCACCAGGTCGACGACCTCGGTCCCGACGAGGTCACCCGGCGCACGCCCGAACAGGCGTTCCACCTGCGTATTGGCCATGACGATGGTGCCGCGGCCGTCCGTGATCAGGGTGGCGTCGGGTGCGGATTCCAGCAGCGCGCGGAAGCGCCGGTGCGCCCGTTGGACCTCACGCTGAGCAGCGACCCGCTCGGTGATGTCGGTGACCACTCCGCACAGCGCGTAGGGCGTGCCGTTCGCATCGTTCAGCGGGAACAGGGAGGTGAGGACGTCCTGCGGACCACCGGGCAGGGTGATCGACTCCTCACGCTGCACGGGGGCGCGATCGCTGAGCACGGCGAGGTCGGCGGCCCGCGCCTTACGCGCGAGGTCGGGTGGCAGGACGTCCTTGTCCAGACGGCCCAGTACTTGTTCCCGGGACAGGCCCGTGTTCTCCACGAACGTCGTGTTGACCGCCAGGAAGCGGCCGTGCACGTCCTTGATGAAGACCAGGGCCGGCGTGTGGTCCATGAAGGCCTGCACCAGCGCGTTCTGCCGCACCTGCCATTCGGCACGGGCATGAGCCACCTCGACGCGGCGGCCCACGGCCAGGGCCGCGAAGACGCCCGCGGTGAACACGGCGACGTGGCCGCACACCAGCAGCGCGGTGCCCAGCCGCGCCCCGAACAGCCCCGCGTCCTCGCCTGCCAGAACGCTCCAGCCCAGCAACGGCGGCACGACCACGACGGTGGCGACCAGCCAGCGGCCCAACGCACCCGTGGTGCCCGCGTTCGTCAACAGCCCCGCGAGACCTTCGTCCGGCCGGGCCAGGAAGGCGGCCGTGCCCAGCAGCACCAGAGCGAGCGCGGTGTGCAGGGCCATGCCCGTGTAGGCGCCGAACCGCTCCAGCTCGGGCACCGCGTAGGCGGCCCCGTACAGCCGGAGCATGCCGAGAGCCCCCACGGCCAGGCCCGGGATCTGGCTGCACCAGGCGGGGATGCGGGCCGTACTGGCGCACAGCGACGCCACGGCCCCGAGGGTCAGCCCCGCGGCCGTGTTGGGGGCCATCCGGCCGGGCGTTCCCGTCGCCGCTTCCGCGGTGTCGTCGGTGAAGAGGAGCTCGTCGATGCCGAGGCCGCTCCCGGTCGTGTACTCCACGATGGTGAGTACGCCGATCAGGGCGGCCAGAGCCGCCGCGGCACGCGCCGCGACCATCCGTCGACGGCCGGGACCGGTGGCCGCCACGGCCAGGGAGAGCCCCAGCGCCAGAACGCCCACTGCGGTGTTCGCCTTGGCGCTCACCGGGTCGCCGGGCAGCACGCTCTTCAGCGCATCGACGTCGACGCCCCATCCGGCCAGGCTCAACGCGCCCAGCAGGGCTGCCGTCAGGGCGGCGGCCCGTGCCGCCGCGCGAGCAGCGGCCAGGACCGGCGCCCGGAACGGCAGACCATCGGCCTGTACCGCTCCACGTGCGCCGGGCAGTCCGGGCGCCTGCCGCTCTCTCGTCACCGCATCCCTTGCGAAGGAAGCACCAGCCAGCATTATCCAGGCCAAGGATAATAAAAGATGGAAAAGCCAATAAAAGACAAACATAGAGCGATATGGCGTTTCTATCTCGCTATCGGCGTCTCCTGTCCGGCCACGACGCGCGATCACGAGCGAAGAACGGGAGCGGGGATGCGGGGCGTCGGCGAAGCGACGCGCCCTCGCCGGCCGGCGGCGCCCGAGCCGCGGCGTCCCGCCTCCGGCACCGGGACGGCCGGTGTCGCCGTCGCCGCACGAGCCCGGCGCTCCCCTGTTCGCGGGATCACCAGGGCTATGGCGAGCCGGACGCCGCGCAGGGGGCAGCCCGAGGGGCGAGGCTCGCCCGGCTGTCTCACTGCGGTGGCATCCCACGCGCACGCATGGTGACGAAGATGCCTCCCCCGGGCCGCTACATGGGGGTCCAGACATGGGAATTCAGCCGACGCGGGCAGTGGAAGGCCAGTGACTACCTGAAGTGGGAACGCACAGCCGATCGCCCCGTCCCGATGCAGTACCTGTTCGACACGATCCCGCCCGACGGGCAGCGGTCGGGACGGTTCCAGAGCGCGTCCGCGCTCGGGGACATCGTCAACAACGTCGTCATGGAACGGCGATCCGGTGACGCCTTCGGGAAGAACCGGTACTGCATCATCACCCCCAGCGCCACCACCGACCGCGCCGTACGCCGGGCCCTGCAGGACCAGGGCGTTCCCGACAGCATGTTCATCGCCTCGCTGCGCGACCACGTCAAGCCGGGAACCGAACGCGGGCCGGATTCCTCCAAGGTGCTGACACCGAGAATCCTCACGTTCACCACGCGGGGCAAGCAGGGGCGTTGCCCGGCCCGGAGGGCACGACGGCCTCCCCGGCGGGCTGCGCGCCGTGCAGGCGATTTCTTCGTGCTCTCCGTGCAGGAACCGCTCACCGGTGTCGCCGCGGCGGCACCGATCGCCGTAGTCGGCGGTGCCCGTTCCGCGAAGCACACCGGGACGAACGGCCCCTTGCGGCGCGGCCCGTCCGGCGACGCAGACTGCACGGCAAGAGGTACAGCCGTTCTCACAGTCCGAAAGCAGGTCCGACGCATGGACGGTCAGGTCACGGGCTCGACCGAGCCGACGCGGGTGCTGGTCGTGGAGGACGACCGCAGCATCGCGGAATCCCTGGCCCGTGGCCTGCGGCAGGCCGGATACGCGGTCGAGGGGGTGCGTACCGGCCGGGCCGCACTGAGCGCCGCGGCTTCCGATGTCGTGCTGCTCGATCTGGGGCTGCCCGACATCGACGGGGTCGAGGTGTGCCGGATGCTGCGCGCACGGTCGGATGCCGCGATCATCGCGGTGACCGCGCGCGGTGAGGAAGCGGACCGGGTGGTGGCCCTGGACGAGGGCGCTGATGACTACCTGGTCAAACCGTTCGGGCTGGCCGAGCTCCTGGCACGGGTCCGGGCCGTACTGCGCCGTAGACGCCCCGCCGGTGCGGAGATCCTGCGGCACGGGCCGCTGGCGCTCGACCTGCGCACCCGGCAGGTCTCGGTGGGCGGACGGGCGGTCGCGCTGACACCGAAGGAGTTCGGGATCCTGGAGTGCCTGACCACCGACCCGGGCAGGGTGGTGAGCCGACAGCAGATCCTGGAGCGGGCCTGGGACGCCCATTGGTACGGCCCCACCAAGGTCCTGGACGTGCATATCGCGGCGCTGCGTCGCAAGCTCGGCGTGCCGGGACTGATCGAGACGGTCTACGGGCACGGTTTCCGGCTCGGTACGGCCGAAGGGGCGCGGGAGCGGCCGTGACCCGCCGGATCACCTGGACGCTGCTCGCCCTGACCTCCGTGCTGCTGGTGCTGGCAGTCGTCCCGCTGGCCGTGTCGATGACGGCACGCGAGCGGGTCGCCTTCCGCGACGAACAGCGGGCGGCCACGCGCTCGATCGCCGCGGCGGCGGAGGAGCACCTCTCCGACGGCAAGCCGCCCACCGGCATGCGCCGTGAACTGGAGACCGCGGCGCGGGCCGGGGACTGCGCCGCCGTGTACGACGCCGCCGCGCGACCGGTGGCAAGTACGCCCTGCACCGCCGCCCAGGGCGAGGAGGCGGAGGAACTGGTGGAGGACGTGCTCGCCGGGCATGAGCCGGAGCCGCCGGAGGACGAGGGCCGGCTGCTGGCCGCGGAGCCGGCCGGTGAGGTCCGCCGACCCGCCGGCGCCGTCGTCCTGGCCCGCTCCTCGGATCCGCTCGACACCCGTGTCGCCACGATATGGGCATGGTCAGCCGCGATCGGCGCCGCGGGGCTCGCCGCGTCCGTGCTGCTGTCCGTCCGCCTGGCCCGGTGGGTGGCCGGACCGCTGTCGGCGCTGGACGTCAGTGCCCGGAGGCTGGGCGAAGGTGCCCTGGACGCGCGTGCCGACGTCGACGGCGGTCCACCGGAAGTACGCCGTCTGGCCACCACGTTCAACACCATGGCGGCCCGTACGGAGGCCCTGGTGCACGGCCACCGGGCCGTGATCGCCGACGTGTCCCATCAACTGCGCACCCCGTTGGCCGCCCTGCGGCTACGGCTGGACGTCCTGGGCACCGGCGCCGAGGGTGACACGGCGGTGGAGCTGGACGCGGCCCAGGAAGAGATCGCGCGGCTGTCACGGCTGGTCGACGGGCTGCTCGCGGTGGCCCGTGCCGAGCAGGCGACGCCCCGGCCGACCACGGTCCGAGTCGGCGAGGTGGTGGCGGAGCGGGTGGCCGCGTGGTCACCGGTGGCCGAGGAGCGCGGCGTGCGTCTGAGAACGTCGGAGGGGCCCGCCCTGACCGCCGCGCTCGGCAGCGGCCACGTGGAGCAGATCCTCGACAACCTGATCGCCAATGCCTTGGAGGCCGTTCCCGACGGAGGGAAGGTGACGGTCGGCCACCGGCTGGTCGGGGAGTCGGCCCGGGTGTGGGTGCGGGACGACGGCCCCGGGATGACCGACGAGGCAAAGGCGGTCGCCTTCCGCCGGTTCGGCAATCCCGAGGCCAGAGGCACGGGGCTCGGGCTGGCCATCGTCCACCGGCTGGTCACCGTCAACGGGGGCGCCGTGCGGTTGGAGGACACGCTGGGCGGCGGGCTCACCGTCGTCATGGACCTGCCTCTGTGGGCGGGAGAGCCCTGAGATCTTCACCGGCTCAGAGATCTTTACCGGTTCCGAAGAGGACGTGAGCAGGTTCCCGGGTGCCGTGAGCACAGCCTGGAGGTGCACGCAGCCGATTGCGGGCCGCCGATCCACCAGGAGCCGCTGCCATGCCTCCCTCGCTCGACGATTCCGGCCAGTTCCCGTCCCCCACCGACTCGGCGCGCACACGTGATCGTGGCTTGCGGCGGAGCCGCCGAATCACCCGCTGGATCGTCGCCGCCGCGGTGACCGGTGCGGCGGCCCTGGGCAGCCTCTACACCCACCTGCTCCCCGGAAGTTCGGCCTCGCCCGTGCCGTCGAGCCCGTCCCCGCACAACCCTGCGGTGTCATCCCCCGGCTCCACCAAGACCGGCCCCGAGGACCGTGGCGACTCGGCCCGTGACGACGCTGACGACGAGCACGAGGGTGAGCACGAGGACGAGGACGAGGGTGAGGACGAGGGTGAGGACGACGCGGGAACGGCTCCGGCGTCCCGACCGGCACCGCAACCCCCGGCTCAACCGCCCGCCCCCACCCGGCAGCAGCCCCACACCACCACGGGGGCGTCATGACCACCCGGGCTCCCGCCCCGTCCCCGGCCGCCGCCGTGTTCCCGGCGCTCGGCACGACTGCCGTGCTGCTCGTGACCGCCCCGGACGCCCGGCCGGCCGCGGAGGCCGTCCTGCGCGCCGAACTGGCCGCTGTCGATCTCACCTGCAGTCGTTTCCGGCCGGACTCCGAACTCGCCCGCGTCAACCTGAACGCGGGAACCCCGACGACGGTCGGCGAACGCTTCTCCGAGGCCCTCCAGGCCGCTCTCCGCGCCGCCCGCCTCACCGACGGCGCCGTCGACCCGACAGTAGGGCGTGCCATGACCGCCCTCGGCTACGACCGCACCTTCACCTCCCTTCGTCCTGAGGACACCCGCCCACTGCCACCCGCCCTCCCGGCCCCCGGATGGCGGCGGATCGACTTCGACCCGCGTTCCCGGCGGCTGCGGCTTCCGCCGCACACCCACCTCGACCTGGGCGCGACCGCCAAGGCCCTCGCCGCCGACCGCGCCGCCCACCTGGCCGCCGCGGCCACCGGCTGCGGGATCCTGGTCGGTCTCGGCGGAGACCTCTCCGTGGCCGGTCCGGCCCCGGACGGGGGCTGGCGGATCGCCCTCGCCGACGACCACGCGCGGCCCGCCGCGGACCACGGCCCCACCGTCGCGGTGACCGGCGGAGCGCTGGCGACCTCAGGCATCCGGGTCCGCACCTGGCGGCGCGCCGGACGCACCCTGCATCACATCGTCGACCCGACCACCGGCGAACCCGCCGCCCCCGTCTGGCGCACGGTGACCGTCGCGGCCGCCACCTGTGTGGACGCCAACACCGCCAGTACGGCGGCGATCGTGCTGGGCGACAACGCGGTCGACTGGTTGCGCGGCAGCGCTCTGCCCGCCCGGCTGGTCGGTCTGGACGGCCGCGTCGTGCGTCTCGGCGGCTGGCCGCCCGACCCCGCGCCCGCCGCCACGTCCGGAGCCACCACGAGAGTCACCCCCGGAATCGGCTGCGGAACCGGCTCCGGAACCGCTCCTGGAGGTCCGCGATGACGGCCTTGGCCCTGACCGGCAGCCCCCTCTGGTACGCAAGCCGCGCGAGTGGAACCCTCGCCCTGCTGCTGCTCACCGCCACCGTGGTGCTCGGCATCGTCTCCGGCGGGCGGTCCCGGCCCCGTCGGATCGGCCGCTTCGAGCTCGGCGTGCTGCACCGCAACCTGTCCCTGCTCACGCTGACGTTCCTCGTCGTGCACGTGGTGACGGCGGTGCTCGATCCGTTCGTCCACCTGGAATGGGCGGTGTCCGTGGTGCCGTTCGGGGCGTCCTACCGTCCACTGTGGCTCGGCCTCGGCACGGCGGGGCTGGACCTGCTGCTGGCCGTCGCGGTCACCAGCGGGCTGCGCCGGCGCCTGGGGGCGCGCCGTTGGAAGGCCGTGCACTGGCTGGCGTACGCGGCCTGGCCGCTCGCCCTCCTCCACGGGGTGGGCACCGGCACCGACACCCGGCTCCCTCTCCAGCTCTGGCTGTACGCCGGGTGCGTCGGCGCGGTGGTCCCGGCCGTGTGGTGGCGGCTGGTGAAGGCCGCCCCGGGACGGGTCGCCGGGCGTCTGACGGCCGCCGTCGCCGCTGCCGCCGTACCGGTGGTGCTCGCGGCGTTCCTCGCCACCGGGCCCCTGCAGCCCGGCTGGTCCCAGCGCGCCGCCTCGACGGTGCCCCTTCTCGGAGGTGGACGATGAGCTCGTCGGCCGGGGCACGGTTCGCTCCCCGCCCCCACGCCCCCGGACCGGGCGATCCGGCCGCCGCCCGGCTGCTGGCGGACTGGTACGCCACCGGCCGGGCGGCCACCCTGACCGATCACCTGAGGCGCTACGGGCCACTTCCCTTCACCTCGGCGACCGGCGGCCCCGCGCCCCTGCCGCTGGTGGAGGCCGTGGCGGCGGCCGGGCTCACCGGGCGCGGCGGCGCCGGGTTCCCCACCGCTCGCAAACTGGGCGCGGTCGCCGCACGCCGGGGCCGAGGCGTGGTCGTCGTCAACGCCATGGAGAGCGAGCCGGCCAGCCGCAAGGACCGGTTCCTGATCGCCGTCGCGCCCCATCTGGTCCTCGACGGCGCCGTGCTGGCCGCCCTGGCGGTCGGCGCGGACACCGTCCACGTGTGCCTGTCCCGCGACCGCGCCGCCCAGTACCGGCAGCTCAGCGCCGCCGTGGAGGAGCGCCGACGCGCCCGCCCGGACCCGGTACGCCTGCTGGTGCACGGCCTTCCGCACTCCTACGTCTCCAGCGAGTCGACCTCTCTGGTGCGCTGGCTCGACGGCGGCCCGGCCCAGCCCCGGGGCGACCGGCCCCGCACGCACGAGCGGGGCGTGGGCCGCCGCCCCACGCTGGTCCACAACGCCGAGACCCTCGCTCATCTGGCCCTGATCGCCCGCCACGGACCGGCCTGGTTCCGGCAGGTCGGCACGCAGGACGAGCCGGGCACCCTGCTCGTCACCGTCTCCGGAGCCGTCCGCACACCCGCCGTGCTGGAGGTGGCACTGGGCACGCCGCTCGCCACGGTCCTCGATCAGGCCGACGGCGCCACGCAGCCGCTGCGGGCGGTCCTGCTCGGCGGCTTCGCCGGCGCCTGGCTCGCCGCCGAGCACCTGCACACCCCGCTGACCCGGCACGATCTGGCCCCGCTGGGTGCGGCGCCCGGCGCGGGCGTGCTCGTCGCCCTGCCCGAGGCGTCGTGCGGCCTGGCCGAGACGGCCCGCGTCCTCGCCTACCTGGCCGCGCACAGTGCCCGCCAGTGCGGCCCCTGCCGTCTCGGGCTGCCAGCCGTGGCCGAGGACTTCACCGCCCTGGCCACGGGACGGGCGGACGCGGTCCTGCTGTCCCGCCTGCGCCATCGCGTCGGCCTGCTCCCGGACCGGGGCGCCTGCCGCCATCCCGACGGCGCCGCCCGCCTCGCGGCCTCCGCCCTGCACGCGTTCGCCGACGACGTCGACCACCACCTCGCCCACGGCAGCTGCCCGGCGGCCGATCAGCCGCCCCGGATCCCCGTGCCACCCGCCACAGCCCCGGGGACCTGGCGATGAGCCGCACCCGCACCCTGCGCGTCGACCGCGTCGCCTGCACCGGGCAGGGCCTGTGCGCCGAGCTCCTCCCGGAGCTCGTCCGCCTCGACGAATGGGGCTACCCCGTCCTGAGCCACAGGACCGTCCCCGACCGACTGCGTGCCCACGCCCGCCGGGCCGTCGCCGCCTGCCCCGTCCTCGCCCTGCACACGGAGGACGACCGGACCTGACCAGCGGGCGTCCCGGCCCGCGTACGGCACAGGCAGCGGGGCCGTACGCCCCTAGTGACCTGAGTCAGAGGTTCGTCGTTGGTTCGGTATGAGTCGTCCTGGCCCGAAGATCCCGCCGTTGTCGTTGACCGATGCCCAGCGTGAGGTGCTTGAGGGGTGGGTGCGTCGCCGGTCGACCGCGCAAGCTCTGGCTCAGCGATCCCGGATCGTGCTGGAGTGCGCCGAGGGGCACTCGATCATGGAGGTGTCACGACGGCTGAAGGCCGCTCCGGACACGGTCCGCACCTGGCGAAGGCGGTTCCTTGACCACGGCCTGGACGGCCTGTGCGACGAGCCGAGGCCCGGTGTCCCGAGGAAGATCACCGATGCCGATGTCGAGCGGGTGATCGTCAAGACCCTGGAGGAGAAGCCGGCCAACGCCACCCACTGGTCAACCCGGTCGATGGCCGCGGCCACCGGCATGTCGCAGTCGGCGATCTCGCGGATCTGGCGGGCGTTCGCCTTGGCCCCGCACCGCTCGCAGACGTTCAAGCTCTCCACGGATCCGCTGTTCATCGACAAGGTCCGCGACGTGGTGGGCCTGTATCTCGACCCGCCGGAGAAGGCACTGGTGCTGTGCGTGGACGAGAAATCCCAGATCCAGGCCCTGGACCGCTCACAGCCGGTGCTGCCGATGATGCCCGGGGTGCCCGAACGCCGCAGCCACGACTACGTCCGCGCCGGCACCACCACGCTCTTTGCGGCACTGGAGGTGGCAACCGGCAAGGTGATCGGTTCACTGCACCGCCGGCACCGGGCCGCAGAGTTCAAGAAGTTCCTGGCCAAACTCGACAAGGAGGTGCCTGCGGACCTCGAGGTGCATCTGATCCTGGACAACTACGCCACCCACAAGACACCCGCGATCAAGAAGTGGCTGGTGGCACACCCCCGTTTCCGTCTGCACTTCACGCCCACCGGCTCATCGTGGCTGAACCTGGTGGAGCGATGGTTCGGCGAGCTGACAGCGAAGAAGCTCCGCCGCGGTGTCCACCGCTCGGTCCAGGCACTCGAGCGCGACATCCGGTCCTGGATTGCCGGTTGGAACGACAACCCCCGCCCCTTCGTCTGGACGAAGACCGCCGACGAGATCCTCGACAAAGTCGCCACCTACTGCCAGAGAATCTCTGACTCAGGTCACTAGGAGACCGCTGAAGATCTTGCTCTGGCCGCCCGACTCACCCTGAATTGCCGGTAAATGTCAATCGCCATCAAGTAGGGCAAGCCGGGCGCATTTTCAAGATCTTCAGGACGCTTCTAGGGGGTGTCTCGGCCGACGCGGCGCGCCGCCGGACCCCGGCGGCTCCACGCAGATCACCGGCGGCTTCGGCCGGGAAGAGGCCCGCGAGCTGGCCGCGCTCGTCAAGGGCGGCGCGCTGCCGGTGCCCGTCGAGGTCGTGGAGCAGCGCACCGTCGGCCCCACACTCGGCGCCGACGCCATCGCGGCCAGCACCCAGGCCGCGATCATCGGGGTCGCCCCGACCGGGCTGTTCATCCTCGTCGTCTACCGGCTGCTCGGCGCCCTGGCCACCCTCGCGGAGGACAGCGGCGGCAGCGGGGCGCGCGGTCCGCTGGGGGCGGCGCGGGCGGGCGCGGGGGTCTGGCGCCGTGGTGTGAGGGCGCGGGGAGGGTCGCGGGGATGACTGGTCCGGGCGCCGCGTCGGCAGGCCCCCGCGGCGAACGGCGACGGCGGCGGCCGGGCCACGGGCCTCGCCGAACGGCTCGCCGGGCTGTCCGAGGCGGACGCCCACGCGGGGGCCGAGCGCAGCTTGGCCGGCCTCCCGCAGGGCCAGGGGTCCCCGCCGCGGCTGCCATGAGCGGTTCCGCGGCTTCCTCGCTCATGTCGGGTCGGCGGTCGAGTCGGGTCGGCGCGACACACCCTCGCGCTCCCCGCGGCGCTTCCCCGCGCGGGACGACGCCCGGACGCCGCTGGTCACCGCCGCCCTGGTCGCCGGCCTGGTCAGCACCCTCCGGCAGGCAAGCCCGGGCCGACGGCGCGTTGACACCCACCGGCCCCGCACGTTGACTGGCAGCACGGCACAGGGCCGGGAAGGGCAGGGGCGACCGGGTCTCCGGAAGCCTGCGACAGGCCGCCCAGGAGGCGAACGGCGCCTTCGGGCGGTGACTCGTTCCCATGGAAGCGGTACACACGACGATGTACGACCAGACACGCGCCCAGCAGCCCGCGGACCGGCCCTCGGGTCACGCCGGACGCCATGCCACGGGCCCGGAGCCGCTGCTCCCCTCGGACGGCCGGGAGGAGATCGCGCACCGCCTCGGACATGCCGTCAACACCTTCGCGGACAGCCCCCGCGAGGCACTGGAGGAGGCGGAAAGGGCGTTCGACGAAGCCGCCGCCCAGTTGATGAACGCCCTCGCGGAGCGGCGGCGGGCCCTGCGTGCGGGCTGGGCGGACCTGGACCACGAGACACAGTCCACCGAACTGAGGTTCGCACTGCGGGAGTACCGGGAGATCACCGGACGGCTGCTGCGCGTGTAGGAGGCCGTACAGGGCGGGGCGGGGCGGTAAATCCAAAAATCCACAGGGTCGAACAAGAAATCGTGCGGGATTATTTCCGGCCCCGTGGTCGAGCATGCCGTGCTACTGTCAAATCAGGTTGCAGTTGTGGTTGCCAAAAGGGTTCATTTTCCGACGGGTTGATCATCACGGCGACACGGAGTCCACACACGGTGAGCTCCGAGCCCGTTCCCGAAGGAGAAATGACATGGCTACCGGTACTGTGAAGTGGTTCAACGCCGAAAAGGGCTTCGGCTTCATCGCGCAGGACGGCGGCGGCGCCGACGTCTTCGCCCACTACTCGAACATCGCCACCCAGGGCTTCCGCGAGCTCCAGGAAGGCCAGCAGGTGTCGTTCGACGTCGCGCAGGGCCAGAAGGGCCCGACCGCCGAGAACATCGTTCCGGCCTGACACGCTCTGACGCTTACTTCGCAGCTGGGGCCCGCACCTTGGGGTGCGGGCCCCGGCTCGCTGCATTTTCCAGGGGGTTCTCCCCCGTTGTCTTCGGTCCGTTCTCGCGATTCTCTGCGCCGTTCACCGTGCTGCGGGAATTCCTTGATACGCGCCCGCATCGAGGAAGGTTCCGTATGAACCGAGCACGTCCGTCACGCAGTTCACGCACGACCCGCACCACCCGTACCACGCCCACCACCCGCGCCTACGACCGTTTCGAGGGCCCCGCCGCAGGCCGCTCCGGCACCCGGCGCCGCCCCACGGCCGGGCCCAAGGGTTACGGTGGCGGCCGGCCCGCCGCGCCCGGAGGCGAGTTCGCGCTGCCGAAGACGGTCACGCCCGCGCTGCCCGCCGTCGAGTCGTTCGCCGAACTCGCCATGCCCGCACCGTTGTCGGCCGCACTCGGCCACGAGGGTGTGACCGTGCCGTTCCCGATCCAGGCGGCGACCCTGCCGAACTCCCTGGCCGGCCGTGACGTACTCGGTCGCGGCCGCACGGGTTCGGGCAAGACCCTCGCCTTCGGCCTGCCGGTGCTGGCCCGTACGGCGGGGCGCCGCGCCGAGCCTCTGCAGCCGCTCGCCCTGATTCTGGTGCCCACCCGCGAGCTCGCCCAGCAGGTCACCGACGCGCTCACCCCGTACGCCCGCGCCGTACGGCTGCGCCTGGCCACCGTGGTCGGCGGGATGTCGATCGGGCGGCAGGCGAACGCGCTGCGGGCCGGGGCGGAAGTCGTCGTGGCGACACCGGGACGGCTCAAGGACCTCATCGACCGAGGCGCATGCCGACTGGACGACGTCGCCGTCACCGTCCTGGACGAGGCGGACCAGATGACCGACATGGGGTTCATGCCCCAGGTCACCGCACTGCTCGACCAGGTGCGACCCGGCGGCCAGCGGATGCTCTTCTCAGCCACCCTGGACCGCAACGTCGACCTGTTGGTCCGTCGCTACCTGACCGACCCGGTGGTCCACTCCGTCGACCCGTCGGCAGGCGCCGTCAGCACGATGGAGCACCACGTCCTCCATGTGCACGAGACGGACAAGGACCGCACGACGACCGAGATCGCGGCACGTGACGGCCAGGTGATCATGTTCCTGGACACCAAGCACGCGGTGGACCGGCTGACCAGGCACCTCCTGGACAGCGGCGTCCGAGCCGCCGCCCTGCACGGCGGCAGGTCCCAGCCCCAGCGCACCCGGACCCTGGCCCAGTTCAAGGACGGCCACGTCACGGTGCTGGTCGCCACCAACGTCGCGGCACGCGGCATCCACATCGACGACCTCGACCTCGTCGTCAACATCGACCCGCCCGGCGACCACAAGGACTACCTGCACCGCGGCGGCCGTACGGCCCGTGCCGGCGCGTCCGGCCGAGTCGTCACCCTGGTCACCCCCCGCCAACGCCGCGACATGAACCGGCTGATGGCCTCGGCCGGCATCACCCCGACGACCACCGCGGTGCGCTCGGGCGAGGAAACGCTCAGCCGTATCACCGGCGCCCAGGCCCCTTCCGGTGTCCCGGTCGTCGTCACCGCGCCGACCGCGGAGCCGTCCCGCCGGGGCAAGGCCGGGGCCCCGGCCTCATCCCGGGGCCGACGAGGCCGCACCGCTCGGGGCCGGTCCGCGGCCAAGCGCCGCGCCGCGTGAGGTGTCGGCGGGCCGCGGGACGTGCGGCGGGCCGCCGTGGCCCCCGGAGCCCGTCCGGAGCCATCTCGACCCGAACGTCCACCCGTACCGCAGGAGGCAGCCGTGACACCGGTTCAGACACCTCGAAGCCCCATCGCTCCCCGGTTCACGCACAGGGCCGGTCACCCGGACACGACCGAGCTGCGGGTCGGTGACGACATGACCGTCGAGGTCGCCCTGTCCGTCATGGCCGGTGCCGGTGTGGAGCACCTGCTCCTGTGCGACGGGGACGACGAGCGCACCGGCCGCGTCTCCCGGGCCGAACTCGTCGTGCACCGCGGCAGCTCCGCCTATACGGACCGCGTCCGCCTGCGGGACGTCCTCGGCGGACCCTTCACATGCCCGATCGTCAGCCCCTCCTCCTTCCCCCAGTGAGGCATCATGCGCTGTGTCATCGCCCAGTACCCGTTCGAACTGACCAGGGTCGGAGTGCTCGCCTCGATGGCGGGCGTCCGTCCCGAGATCGTCACCGGTGACTCGGTGACCATCGGCCGCCGCCGGTATCCCGTCAAGCAGGTCGGTGAGGTCATCACCCGGCAGGACCGCCGCGACTTCAGCGGCGGTGAGGTGGTCCGGGCCATGGTCCGCCTCGGCTTCACCTGCCATGGCGGCCCCCGGGCCGCGCGGCCCCCGGCCCCGGCCGCCCTCAGCCCCCTCCAGGCCGCCTCGGCACTGCTCGGGGGCCCCGATCCGCAGAACGCGTGACGCCTCGCGGCGGGAGCACTCGGCCGCCGCCCGGACGGTACGCGCCCGCGGTGACCTGAACGGCGGTACCCGCCCGGCCTCGACGCGTCCTGCCGGCCCGGGAGTCCCCGTGACGCAGACGCGATCCCGTGACCTCTTCCGCCTGCCGTTCACGTCTGCCGCCCGCCGTTCACGCCCGCCGTTCGCCGTTCACGCCGGGCTGATCACCGGGGCTGTTCACCGGGCTCCTCAGCGCGCCCCCATGGGCTCGCCTGGCGCCGGGGTCCGTTCGCCCGGTGTCGGGAAGGGGCCCGGGAGCTGCGGCGACTGCCGGAGTAGGGTGGTGAGCACGGCCCGTCTCGTACGGGCACGTCGAAATCCGAGGTCGCCATGCCGTCGATGGAAACACCCTCGGACGGCCACGCCGAGGTCCGTGTCGTCGCCGCCTCACCCGAAGTCGCCCGTCGGGTCGCGGAGGTTCTCCGCCGCTGCTTCGACTCCACCGAACAGCGCAGCTACCCCGCCGGCCCCGACGGCGGCACCCGCCTCGACCTCACCGTGGACACCACCCACGCGGCGGAACCCGTCCGATCCTGGCTGGAGACCAGCCGGTCCACGGAAGACGGCCGCTCCACGGAAGACGGAGACAGCCACCTGCGCCGGTGAAGGGCGTGCACCGCCGGGCTCGACGGAGGTCATGGCGCTGCGACCGGGGGCCCGGCAAGTACGCTGCCGGCCGCGCGGAGCAATATCTGTATCCGCGAAGTAAGAAATAGGCACGACACGCAACGAGCATTCCTCGAACGCCGACACCGGTGGAATTTCTTGACCGAAGAGGGCCGCCCAGGCCGTGCTAACGTCGTTTTCAGTTGCAGGTGTGGTTGCCAGAAGGTTTATTTCCGACGGGCCAATCAGCACGGCGACACGGAATCCGCACAGGGCGGATTCCTGGCATCGTCCCGAAGGAGAAAAACATGGCTACTGGCACCGTGAAGTGGTTCAACGCGGAAAAGGGCTTCGGCTTCATCGAGCAGGACGGCGGCGGCGCCGACGTCTTCGCCCACTACTCGAACATCGCCACCCAGGGGTTCCGCGAGCTGCTGGAAGGCCAGAAGGTGTCGTTCGACATCGCGCAGGGCCAGAAGGGCCCGACCGCCGAGAACATCATTCCCGCCTGATCTGACACCGGCGACAACGCACACTTCGCAGCTGGGACTCTCACCCCTTGGGGTGCGGGTCCCAGCTCGCTGCGTTTCAGGGAGCGCCACGCCACCTCCTGTGTGACGGCGACGATCAACGCGCCGACCCGCCCCACGGCCCCGTCGCCGACGGAGAGCACGGCCGGACCCCGGGCGTCGGGCGCCCTCGCCTTGCCCCCTGATCCGCCTCGGCGCGCCTCGGCCTCACCGGTCCCATCGGCCACGCCTGCCCCCCCGGCCCCGCCACGCGGGTCTCCCACGACGACCTACCGGTCGACGTTTCCCCAGATCGCAGGCTATCTGTCTCCTCCAACAGGTGAAATCTACCTTTGCCACAGTAGACATTGGGTACTGGATCAGTTAGTGTTTTCTCGTCAACACGAGTCGAGCGAACCCGGCAGACACGAACTGGCGGGTGCAGTACATGCAGTACGCAGGGCGTGGCGCCCTGCAGTCGAGTGGTTGGTTCAGCGGAAGGACGGAGGACGCAGACGCCATCAGGATCGCCCGGCCCTTGAAGTACCCGGCCGGGTACCGCAAGACCCCGGATTGGAAGGTGGTCCCCGGTCACGCAACCGCGATCCCCGCACCCCCCCCTTCAGCAGGGCTGGGTAGCGGAAGCAGAAGGTCGGCAGAGCATCACGGCCGACGGATGGTGTTGAATTTCCTTCGGGGCCCTGGTGCCGTACGGCATCAGGGCCCCTCGACGCGTTGTACAAAGAGGTGACATGACAGCAGATAGCCCCCTCAGTGGTCGTCTGGACGACGACGACTACCCCGCATACACCATGGGGCGGGCCGCCGAGATGCTCGGCACCACCCCGGCCTTCCTCCGAGCCCTCGGTGAGGCTCGTCTGATCACTCCGCTGCGCTCGGAGGGCGGACACCGCCGGTACTCCCGCTACCAGCTGCGGATCGCCGCGCGCGCCCGCGAACTCGTCGACCGGGGCACCCCGATCGAGGCTGCCTGCCGCATCGTCATCCTTGAGGACCAGCTCGAGGAAGCCCAGCGGATCAACGCCGAGTACCGTCGGCGCGCCGAACACGAGGCTTCCAGCTCTCGCCTGCCCCATTCCGGCTGATCACCTGTGCGCGCCGGTCGGCTCGGCCGTGCACGACACCCCGACCGGCCATGAGCGGCGGCCTGTCACAGCGGGTCGTGTGCCGCGGCCGTCCTCCCGGCTGCGGCCGGTGGCGCTTCCTGCGGTCGACGGCGGTCCCGACGTAGACGCTCCCGACGTCGACGGCCCCACGTCGCCGGTGTCGCCGTGCGAGCGTGGTGGCGCGAGCTACCGCACGTCCACGAAGTCGCCGGTCGCCTTGACGGCCGGGGTCGTGGTGGTGCCGTCGAGGGGGCGCGGCAGCAGCACGGCGCCGGACGCCCTGGGGCCGCCCTTCGGGCGGCGACGGGAATTTGACGACAGGGCCTAGCCCGGACACCAGCCGCAAAACAGCCGGGCGATCATGTGCTCACCGCCTTGGCGGCCTGCTCGTCGTGTTCGCGTAGCGTCCGCATGACCGTGGCCGGCGAGGGGTGCCGGCCCTTCTTCGTGCCGGTGGTGATGACGAGCCGCTTGGCAATGGATCCAGGCTCCCTCCGCCCCGCGGGACTCGTGCGGGGCAAGCGGGGGAAAGATTCTGTCACCCCACGTCGCGGAGCTGAAGCAGGTATGTGGCGGTCAGCGCAACAGCACGGTCCTCGTCATGGGACAGCTCCACGAGGGCACGTGACGCCGTCGCCCCCGGGATGTCCGCCAGTGCTTGGGTCAGCCGCCCGCGTGCAGGCGCCTTGGTTGTGCCGTCGGCAAGGCGGTCGACGAGCCTGGTCGCGATCTGATCTGCCGTCGCGGTGTCGCTCGCCAGCACGCTCAGTGCATCGGCTGCATCGGTGTCGTTTCTTCCCTTCACGATCATGTCGATGAGCGCCGGGACCGCATCGGCCACACCACATGTCCCGAGCGCCAAAGCCGCATACCCGCGGACCACGGCGTCGGGGTTCGCAAGGGCATCCCGCAGCTGCGCGATGGTTTCATCACCAGGCATCTCGACGAGGGCCTGAACGGCGCGCTCCCGCACCGCGGCCACCGGTGAGCTGAGGCCCTCTGCCAGCAGTGCCAGGGGATCGCCGTCCGATCGAGCCAACGCCCATCGCAGGGCTCCCGCGACGTTCGGCTCCGTCTCGCTGAGTGCCGCCTCGACCAGGGCCTCCACCGGCACCGTAACCTCGTCGCCCGAGGAGAGGACCGCGCGCTGGCGCGCGTCGGCGCTCTTCGACCCCAGTGCTTGGAGGAGCGCAACGACCTGGAGCACGTCCTCCCAGCCGACGGGGTCCGCAGCATGGATGCGGCGGAGCTGCGTGAGTAGCTCGGTCTCGGCCGCGATGCGATCGCGCGTCTGCCGGATGAGGTCGCCGACGAGCGCCGAGGGCGTGAAATCGGGATCGTCGAGCGCGCGCCCGATCTCACGCAGTGACAGGCCCAGCGACCGCAGGCTCTCGATGTGGAAGATCCGCCGGATGTCCTCCGCGGAGTACTCCCGATAGCCGGATCCAGTACGGCCCGAAGGCCGCACGAGACCCAGCGATTCGTAGTGCCGGAGCATGCGGGCGCTGACTCCGGACCGTTTGGCCACCTCACCGATCAACACAGGTCAATCGTCTGCCTTGGGGGCTCCGGTGAGGGCCGCGACGCGCTTGGCCTCCTCGATCGCCAGCTCGAATCCGGCGTCGGGGTCCCGCAGCAGCCGTTGGGTGGCGAGCGCGTGTGCACGCACGCGCGGGTCTTCAGCCGTCGTCGCGGCGTGCAGGGCCGGCCCGGCCACTTCACCCAGTGCCACCAGCGCCTGGCTGAGACTCAGCTGCGTCTCCCGCTCACCACGCCCGAGCTGCGTCGCCAGGCTCGTGGCCAGGGCGGGCTCCTCTCCTTCCGGGACGAGCACAACCGCGGCCCGCCAGGCGCTGCGCGCCACCTCGTCGTCGGCGTCGGACAACAGTGCCCGGGTAATCGCCGGCCACGCCTGCCGGTCCCCGATCTTGGACAGCGTGTGCAGCGCCTGGCCGCGTGCCTGAGCACGCTCGGAGCGGACCTCGCGGAGCAGCTTGGGGAGCGTCAGGGACACCCGGTGACGGGTGAGTGCCCAGGTCAGCATGTCGCGGACGAAGAACTCGGGCTCGATCGCGCATCGTTCGATGAGTTTGTCGACGAAGCACGGGTCGGGCACCGTACCGACCGCCAGAGCGGCCCGCAGTCGCACGGACGAGCGACTGTCCTCCAGCCCCTGGAGCGCTCGTATCGCATCCGTGTCCCCTCTCATCATGGTCATCGGGACCACCTCCTTGGGAAGGAGTCAAGACCTTGTCACCGTGTCAAGGTCAAACGGGGTCGGCTGCCCGATCACGAGTCACTGAGGAGACGCCCCCGGGTGTGCGCCAGATGGTCCGGCTCCAGGCGCTCGATGCTCGCGGCGTGGCCGCGTGCGACGTAGGCGCGCGTCAGGTCGAGCGCTCGCCAGGCGGCCTTGTCGGTCCGGGGGCTCATACCGGTGGCCGAGCGCGGCCCTCCGGCCGTTGCGGGTATGCGTTTCGGCCTTTTCCGTCGCGCCCGCGCGGACCGTGCACTGCGCGGCCGTCGGCGAAACTATTCTTCTACATGTTTGTAGAAGATCCGGCGCGGGCCGGGCCTCGCACGCACCCTTTGGAGACGACACACATGGCTTCGATCGACCTGGACAAGGTGCTGGACAAGTCGTGGGCGGACAAGAGCCTGCCCGAGATCCTCGGGGCCCCGGTCGGGGCCCTGAAGGGGGTCTCGGACCGTGACGGCGAACTGCTCCGGGAGGCGTTCGGGGTCACGACCATAGCGGACCTGGCGCACCTGAAGTACGTCCGCTGGGCACAGGCGCTCGCCGCCCTCGACGCGGCCGAGTAACCAGCCCGCGAACCGCCGTGGCGCCGCGAAGCCCGCGGCCCGGCGGCACCACCCCCCAAGAAACACACGCACGTAGAAGGAGTGGACGCCACGATGGTGTTCAAACGACTGCTCGGCTCGCTCGGCATGGGCGGACCCACGGTGGACACGGTCCTCGACCCGGGCGCGGCCCGGCCCGGCGGTGCGCTGACCGGCCAGGTCCATCTCAAGGGCGGGGACGCCGACTTCGACATCGACCACATCACGCTGGAGCTGGTGGCACGGGTCGAGGCCGAGCACGGGGACGGCGAGGGCGAGGGGGTCGTCACCTTCGACCGGTTCACCGTCGGCGGCGGCTTCCGGCTCGCCGAGGGCGAGCTGCGCAGCGTTCCGTTCAGCGTGACGCTGCCCTGGGAGACGCCGATCACCGAGCTGTACGGGCAGGGCCTGGGCATCGTCCTCGGCGTCCGCACCGAACTGGCGGTCTCGGGCGCCAAGGACAAGGGCGACCTGGACCAGCTGGCCGTCGCCCCGCTGCCCGCGCAGGAGGCGATCCTCGAAGCGCTCGGTCAGCTCGGCTTCGGCTTCAGGTCTGCGGACCTGGAGTACGGGCGCATCGGCGGCACCGGCCAACAGCTGCCCTTCTACCAGGAGATCGAGCTGCTCCCGGCGCCCTCGTACGCGCAGCAGTTCAACGAGATCGAGGTGACGTTCCTGGCCGACCCGGGCGGCATGGAGGTCGTCCTGGAGGCGGACAAGCGCGGCGGCCTGTTCTCCTCCGGCCATGACGCGCTGACCCGGTTCACCGTCTCCCACGAGGGCGTCGAGCACCAGGACTGGAACGCGGTCGTCGACGGCTGGATCCGCGGGCTGGCCGAACACCGGTCCACGTACGGCTCGCCCGCCTCCGACGGGCACGGTGCCCCGTACGCGCACGGCCACGGTCACCACGGCCATGACGATCACCACCATGACGGCCACCGTTCCGGCCCCGGCATGGGCACGGTCGTCGCCGCGGGTGCGGCCGGACTCGCGGTCGGCGTCGTCGGCGGGATGGTGGCCGCCGAAGTGGTCGACGAGGTCGGGGACTTCTTCGAGGGCGAGGACGAGGAAGAGGAGGAAGAGGAGAGCTGACGGGCGGCTTCGGGGCGCCCGACTCAACGCCACCAATGAGGTGTCGCGGAACTTCGGCACCGCGTGGCGGCTCAGAGAGGCGTGGCGGCGTACAGGATGAGGAACATGGTCACCGCGGAGTTCGCGGACGACATCGCCGATACGGCCGTGCCCGCGGCGGCTCCCCAGGCGGCCAGGCCCACCGTGGTGAACACCGAGGGCCAGCTGCGCACGAGGGGGGCCGGGCCGAGGAGGGCCGTCACCCGGCGTGGGATCGGGCCGGGTGAGGCGAACCCGGCCAGTGTCGGCACCGGGGTCCCACGGGAGACCAGGGCCGCCTTGCCGATCGCGTGCGCCACTGTCCGGCGGCTGCCCACCACCTGGGCCGCCTCCTCGTCCGCCCATCGTTCCGCCGTGTAGGACACGGCCGTGCGCAGAGGCCGCAGGAACGGATTGGCGCACGCGGCGAGTTGGGCGGCGAGCAGGAACCGGTGGTGCCGGGCGGCCAGGTGGGCGCGCTCATGCGCGAACAGGGCCCGGCGCTCGGCCGGTTCCAGGCAGGACAGCAGCGCGGTGGTCACGACCACCCGGTCCCGGCGCCCGCCGGGCAACGCGTACGCGTACGGGGTGTCGTCGGGCAGGACGACCACCTCCGTGCCCGGCAGCCCGCCGAGCGCCCGGTGGGCCCTGCGGCGCACGCGGCCGTGCCGCCACACGGTCCGACCGCAGACCACCAGGACGGCGAACAGCGCGGGAATGGCGGCCTTGCCGGCCACCTCGTCGTAGGGCACGGCCTCGCGCACCTCGGGGTCGGACCAGCCGTCGGGCAGCGGGTTGCCGGGCAACTGGGCGGTGCCGACCACCATCACGAGCCCCAGGCACACCGTGCTGCACGTCGCCATCACCGCGGCCACCCAGGTCAGCAGCCGGGTCGCGGCGCGGGGATGCAGATGCTGCTCGGCCAGGCGGGCCATCGGCCATGCCGTGAGCGGCAGGACCAGCGGCAGAAAGACGAAGACCCCCATGAGGCGTCAGTCTTCCCCTTCGTTCCGACTCCGACCCAGCAGTTCGCGCAACAGTCGCTCGTCGTCCGGGCCGAGGCCGGTGACGAAGCTGGCGAGCACCGCCTCCCGGTCGCTCTCCTTGTCCAGCACCTTCCGCATCCTGTGCGCCGCGAGGCCCGCCTGGTCCGAGGCGGGCGTCCAGACGAAGGACCGGCCCACCCGCTCCCGGGTCACCGCACCCTTGGCCAACAGCCGCGTCAGGATCGTGATCACCGTCGTATAGGCGAGGTCACCGTCGAGACGGTCCAGCACCCAGCCGACCGTGGCCGGACCCTCCGCCTCCCGCAGCGCCGACAGGATCTGCGCCTCCAGCTCGCCCTGCCCCCGCCGCCGGGGACGCTCCCGGTGATCCGTCACGCCAGTCTCCCTTCCGCCGCCACCCGTTCTCCGACCGGGCATCGTATGGACGCCCGACGGCCGACCACCCCACTGTGAACCACCACCCAGGATCCACGAAAGCGCGGAGCGGCAGCGCAGCCGCCGGACAGGTACCACTACCACTGCCGTGCGGCACCGACGGCGGCAACCGCGCGAGGAGCGGGGACGACGTGGGCGAGGAGGGGAGAGCGAAGCCCAGCGTCTTGCCGGTGCCGGTAGCCGATGCCGGTCTTGGCCTGGCCGATGCGTCGGTGCCGGAGAGGGCGACCGGGAGCATGGGGTCACCGTGCCGATCCGAGCCACACGGTGTGCGTCGCGGTGCCGCGGATGCGGGCTCCTCCGGGCCGACCGGTAGCGGTCGCCGCAGTGGTGTGACGGGGCGCGTGCGAGGATGTCGGCCGTGACCGGATCGCCGTCCTTACCCGGACCTGGCGCCGAGGGCAGTCCTCGCGACCAGGGGTTGGGTCCCCGCGCCGCCGCCGTGCTCGTGTTCGGGTCCTCGGCCGCGGTCCTGGTCGTCGAGATCGTCGCTCTGCGGCTGCTGGCGCCCTACCTCGGTCTCACCCTGGAGACCAGCACCCTGGTGATCGGCATCGCCCTCACGGCGATCGCCGTCGGCTCCTGGCTGGGCGGGCGCCTCGCCGACCAGGTGGATCCACGGCGGCTCATCGGTCCCTCGCTCGGGGTGTCGGGAGCGGTCGTGGCGCTCACCCCCGCCGTACTGCGCACCGCCGCGGAGTGGGCACCGGCGTTGCTGCTGCTGATCGCGTCGTTGGCGATCCTCGTGCCGGGCGCGCTGCTCTCCGCGGTGACCCCGATCGTGACGAAGCTGCGGCTGACCAGTCTCGCCGAGACCGGGACGGTCGTCGGCCGGCTGTCGGGCGTCGGTACCGTCGGCGCCATCGTCGGCACCGTCCTCACCGGCTTCGTCCTCGTGTCGCGGTTGCCGGTCAGCGGCATCCTGATCGGCCTCGGCACCCTGCTGGTGGTCGGCTCGGCGGTGGTCGAGTGGCGAACCCGGCGGTGGAGGGGGACCGGCACCCCCGCCCTGACCCTCGCGGTCGTCGCCGGCGGCCTCGGCACGGCGGTCGCGCCCGGCGGCTGCGACGCGGAGACCAGGTACCACTGCGCCCGGGTCGTCGCGGACCCCGACCGGGACAGCGGCCGCACGCTCGTGCTGGACGGCCTGCGGCACTCCTACGTCGACGTCGACGATCCGACGTTCCTGGAGTTCGCGTACGTACGCGCCATCGCGTCGGCCGTCGACGCCGCCTTCCCCGAAGGTGAGCCCCTGACCGCGCACCACCTGGGCGGCGGCGGACTCACCCTCCCCCGCTACCTCGCCGCCACGCGGCCCGGGACGCGCAGCCTCGTGTCCGAGATCGACAGCGGGGTCGTACGCATCGACCGCGAGCGGCTCGGGCTGCGACCGGGGGCCGGGATCGACGTACGCGTCGAGGACGGCAGGCTCGGCCTGCGGGCGCTGGCCGCCGACAGCCGGGACCTCGTCGTCGGGGACGCCTTCGGGGGCGTCAGCGTGCCGTGGCACCTCACGACGGTGGAGGCGATGGCCGACGTACGGCGGGTGCTCGTCCCGGACGGCCTGTACGTCGCCAACCTCATCGACCACGGCGGGATGGACTTCGCGCGTGCCGAGGTGGCCACCCTGGACGAGGCCTTCGAACACGTCGCCGTCGTCGGCGAGCCCGCCGACATCGGCCTCGACACGACCGCGACCGCGACCTCCGACGGCGGCAACCTGGTGGTGCTCGCCTCCGACCGGCCTCTCGACCTGCGCGCGACGCAGAAGGCGCTGGACGCCCGGCGCACCGGCTGGCGGACCACCACCGGCGACGACCTCACCTCCTGGATCGCCGGCGCCCGCCCCCTCACCGACGACTACGCCCCCGTCGACCAGCTCCTCCAGCCGTCCACCACACGACGCGGCGACTGACCGTCAGACGCGCTCGTAGGTGGTGCCGGACTCGTTCCTGCGCAGCAGGCCCTCGTCCACCAGGGCGCGGCGCAGGGTCACCCAGTCGTCGAACCATTCGCCGCAGATCGCGTTGACCTTGGCCTCGGAGTAGGTGACGCCGGGCGCGAACGAGTCCCGCACCACGGCCAGTACGCGGCCGCGCACCTCCGCGTTGCCCGGAACGGACGTGAGCCGGCCACGGCGGAAGTAGGAGCCCGCCCCGTCCCCGCCGCCCCGGCCGGAGACCCTGACCTCGGCCTGGACCGCGAGCCGGAACGTGTCGTCGAGCAGCGTGTACGTGCGCCTCTCGCTGTCGAAGGCGGCGATCCGGCCGTCCGTCAGCTTCCGCAACGCGGCGGCGGCCGCCGGTGGGCGGAGCTTGGCCAGTTCGGCGACCTCGGCCACGGAGGCCGCGCCGAGGGCGAGGGCGGCGTAGGCGGCACGCCGGTCGTTCTGGGCGAGGAGACCGACCAGGTCTCGACAGGAGGGCGCATGGTCCTCGGTGGGGGCCGTGTTCATGGTGTCCGTTCGGGGGTCGTGGTTCCGGTCGTCGTTCCGGTCGTCGTTCCGGGCGCCGATCGTCGTGGGAGCCTCGGGCGCCCCTACTCGTATCGCGACACCAGGCTGCCGTGGACAGCGATTTACGGTGAGTGGGCGCGTTTTCAGCCAGCGTGTCGGCCCTGCCACCCCCGCGCGGGTCGACCGCTGTGATCACCCCGAGCCGGTCCTCGACCGCCTGCGCCGCCTCCAGGCACATGTCCTCCCGGAACGCCCGCCCGACGAGCTGCACTCCCACGCTCCGCGTCCGCGAGAGCTGAAGGGGCGGCCTCGTTCGCCGAGGCCGCCCCCTGGGTCGGTCGGTCCAGGACCGGCCTGTCGGTGGGTCGGGTCAAGACCGGCCCGTGCCCACCGTTGTCACAGCCCGATCGGGTTGAGGTACGTCGCCGGGCGCGTGGCGCCGTCCTGCTTGAGGATCTGGCCGCCGAACGGCCACGTCAGGGTGAAGTGCTCCGTCTCGTTCGGCGGCGTGACCAGGAACTTCGACGGGACGAACTTCTCCGCCCGGGGCGTGGACGCGGCCACCGGGAGCAGGGTGATGCTGAAGTCCACCGTGTCTCCCTTCTCCAGGGTCATCTTCGTGGGCTTCTGGGAGGAGCGCACCAACGACCAGGTGCCGTCGGTCGTCTGGGCGCCGACCATGTCGACCCCCGCGAAGCCGGACAGCGTGCAGGTGCGCTCACTCCGGTTGGTGAACCAGATGTAGGCCTGGGTCTGCTTCTCGGTCTGGTTCATCTCCGGCCTCGCGTCGTCCCCCAGAGCGAAGCCGGCCTTCAGGTCGGCGGTGTGGCAGCGGGTCGGCGCGGCCTGGGCGGCGGAGGCCGGTGCGGTGGCAGCGGCGGTGCCGGCGACGACGATCGCCGCCAGGGCCACGGCGGTCAGCTTGCTCTTCATGAAGTGTCGGATTCCCCTCGCATACGAATCGGCGCACAAGGTCGGTGCGCGCCTGCCCCCCTGTAGATGCACGCCACACGGAAGAGGTTCGGTGGGGCAGGGAATCTTTGCGGCGATCATGTGGGTTGGCTCAATTCCGGCTATCTACGGGCGAGTTGCCGCCTCAAGGGACACCTCCGCCCACACCGTCTTGCCCATCGGGCGACGAGGCTCCGATCCCCAGCGCGCGGCCAGGACGTCCACCAGCAGCAGCAGCCCTCGGCCGGACTCGCCCTCGGGGTACGACGAGGGCGGGGCCGTGGGTGGTCGCTTCGCCGAGGCGGCGTCGGCGACCTCGACACGAACCAGCCCCGCCGCCAGGTCGAGGGTGAGCCGGAGACCGAAGTCCCGTCCGGGGACTCGGCCGTGCTGTACGGCGTTCGCGGCGAGTTCGCCGACGACGAGAGCGACGCTGCACGACACGTCGGACGCCGCCGGGTAACCCCACTCCTCCAAGCGCCTGACGGCGAGGTGCCGGGCAAGCCGCGCACCTCGCGGGGAGGAGACGAACCGCTGGGCGACCACGGGGAGTCCTGGTTCGTCCGACGGGGTGGCGGTTGCTGTCAGCACGGCTGGTCCGTCCTTGTCTGTCGAGCTGAGACATCTCGTGGTGTACGCGAATCGTCACGTTCCGTGTCCAAGAGTCGTCCGATCGCCCTACGCTCAACAGGTGACGCAGCCTTACTTTTCAGTCCGTAAGGAACGGAAGTGACGCTTTGGCCAACGGAATTGATCCCAGCGCGTCGATGGCGGCGCTGTTCGGCGCGCGGGTGCGCAGGCTCCGCACGGCGGCCGGACTCACGCAGGCCGAGCTCGGTGACCGGACGCACGTGGTCAGCACGCGGATCACCCAGATCGAGCGGACGTCCGGAGCGAAGCCGACGCTGGAGCTGGCGCGTGCGCTGGACGCGGCCCTCGACGCGGACGACTTGTTGGTGGACCTGTGGCCGTACGTGTACCGGGAGGCGTTTCCGGACTGGTCGCGGAAGTTCATGGAGTACTCGGAGCGGGCGGTGACCATCAGGCAGTACGCGGCTCATGTGGTGCCTGGCTTGTTGCAGACGGAGGACTACGCGCGGGCGGTGCTGAGGGTCGGCCGAACGCTCAGCAGCGAGGAGCAGTTGGAAGAGCGGGTCGCCCTTCGCATGGGACGACAGGAGCGCCTCGGTACGCCCGACCGTCCCGAACTGTGGGTGGTCCTCGACGAGGCAGTGCTCAGGCGTCCGGTCGGTGGCCGGGAGGTGATGGGTGAGCAGTTGGCGCGGCTGCTCGGGACCACGGCGGAACCTCACATCACCATGCAGGTACTGCCGTTCGACCAAGGTGAGCACGATGCCTTGGGCGGATCGCTCACGGTGCTCACCATGCCGGACGGCTCGGAGATCGCCTACACGGAAGGCGCGCACTACGGCCAACTCATCGAGGATCCGGACCAAGTCAGGAGTTTCGCGCTGACTTACGATCGGCTGCGGGCGGCAGCTCTGCCCCCGCTCATGTCGCTCGACATGATCCGATCCGTGATGGAGGACAACCACCGTGGAGCCAACGTCCCGTCCCGATCTGAACGGCGTCGCCTGGCGCAAGAGCAGCTACAGCAATCAGGAGGGAGGCGACTGCGTGGAGGTGGCCGACGGGTTCCGGACCGTCGTCCCCGTCCGTGACAGCAAGGTCCCGCACGGCCCGGCGTTGCACTTCGACACAGCCACCTGGGCCGCCTTCATAGGCGAGTTGAAGGCCGGGCAGCACCACCCCTGAGGCGGCCGGGCCCCGGCCGCCGTCCGTCTTCCGGGCTCACCGGGCCCTTGTCCACGAGGGTCCGGCGGGCCACTGACCTCCCCAAAGAACCGGGGGAAAGAACTACCCGCCCACCCACCCTCCTTGGCCGCGAGGGGCCGCTTCACCCGTCCGGGTGACCGGCTTGCAGGCGCGGGATGCGGACGGTTACGTTCGCCGCGACAACCGCACAAAGACATCGGCCCCCGGCCGGGACTGCAATCCCGATCGAGGGCCTGACCGATCAGGAAGCTCGAACCTTCCCAATGGCTGATTCGCAGTCTAACGCGCCCCTGCGCGCCGACGCCGGAGTACCCACCTCCGGCGTGATCCACGTACGCACCCGGCTGACAGCCGACTTCACGGTGATCTCCAACGCCCTCGCGCAGCGGCGCGGCAGCGCGGTCACGGTCGGCGTCGCGACGTACATCTCCTCCCTGCCCACCGGCACCCCCGTGAGCATCACCGCCCTGTGCGCGCACTTCGACGAGGGCGAGATCCTCATCTCGCGAGCGCTCAGGGAACTGGAAGCGGCCGGATACCTGGAGCGTCGGTGCGAGCGAACGCCCACCGGGCAGGTCCGCACCCGGACGTTCTTCTACGACGTCCCCGGCGGCGAACCAGACCCGGACCCGAGCGGGCCTCCCAGGCCGCCCAAGCCTCGTCGCCCCCGGAAGCAACCCGCCGCCGCCACGCCCGCACCCGGTGCCGCGCCGGACACGGTGGAGACGCCCGCACCGGCGGAGGTGAAGACGGAGGAGGCAGCGGAGCCAGAAGCCAAGACCGAGGCCGAGGCACCGGCCCCACTCACCGACGCCGACCCCCGAGCCATCGCCGTACTCGCCGGCCTCCGCCAGGTCGACCCCCGCCTCGTCCTGTCCGAACGGGAAGCCGCCCGCCTCGCCCCGGCCGTCACCCGCTGGCTCGCAACAGGCCTCCTGCCCACCCAGATCACCGACCACCTCACCGCACGACTCCCGGCAGACCTCCTCGTCCGCCCCGTCGGCATCCTCGCCTACCGCCTCAAGGAAACACCCCTGACCGCACCACCGACCGGAAGTCCCGAAACCCCAGAACGCCCAGTGGTCCTGAAAATGCGGAACTGCGACGGCTGCGACCGAGGCTTCCGCTCCGCGGGACACAGCCACTGCCGGGACTGCCGCTCCCAGAACCAACTCCCCGCAATCGGCTGAGCCAGTGGCCGGAGGTGCGGTCCACCCGCAGGTGGGAGGCTTGATTTGACATCCCCCTGGTGGGGGATCCCGCCCTGTCCTGCCGCGACGTTGATACTGGCGTTGGTGTCCGCGTTGCAGGTGAAGCCGCAGGAGGAACAGACGAACCCGGTTTGGCTCTTGCGCGATTCCTTGTCGATCCACCCACAGGCACCGCACCGCAGACTCGTGTAGGGGGCGGGAACGTCCTCGACCCGGCCGGGGGCCATGTGCCCGGTCATCGCCCTGGCGGGACGTGCGCTGGTCGGTCCGCAGCCGGGCGTCCGCCTCGTGGCGGCCGACCACCTCGACTGGCACATCAGCCAGGTCTTCCGCGGCACACCGCGCCCCGCCACGGCCGCCTGAGGCCACTCCCCCGCCGGCGTCGCGGCCGCGTCACGGCACGTCACGGTTCTTGGTCTTCTCGTTCAGGTGATCTTCGTCCGGTAGGGAACTTCCTGGCACCTACTATCCCTTCTCGTGACAGATAGGAAGATCCGGCGAGCAGCCGATGTGGTCGTCCTCGGTGCCGGTCCGGCCGGGCTCGTGCTCGGCAATCTCCTCCAGGACAGCGGGATCGACTGCGTCCTGCTGGAGCGTGCCGAGCGCGCGTACGTCCAGACGCGGGCGCGGGCCGGGTTCCTGGCCGCCCACACCGTACGGATCCTGGAGCGGCACGGGCTGGCCGAGGGGCTGCGCCGGGACGGACAGGCCCACAGCACCTGCGAGTTCCGCACGGAGGACGGCCGGTTCCGGCTGGACTACAGCGGCCTCGGGCGCGGTGAACGGCACACCGTCTATCCCCAACAGCGGCTGGTCACCGACCTGTTGACGCGGTACCTGGCCGCCGGCGGACAGGTCGAGTTCACCACCGAGGCCATGGACGTCCTCGACGCCGACACGGACCGGCCTTCGGTGACCGTGCGCGACGCGGACGGGCGGCCCGGCGGCTGGCGGGCGCGGTACGTGGCCGGGTGCGACGGACGGCACGGCGTGGCCCGCCGGTCGCTGCCGGCCGGCTCCGTACACCGTCACCACCTGGACCACGGCGTGACCTGGCTCGGACTGCTCGCCGAGGCGCCGCCCAGCCTGGACGCCGTCGGATACGCGGTGCACGAGCGGGGTTTCGCCGGGCACATGGCGCGGACCCGGGAGATCACCCGCTACTACCTGCAGTGCGAGCGCGGGACCCCGGCCGACGCCTGGTCCGAGGAGCGCCTCTGGGACGAGCTGGAGCTGCGGATGCGGGCGACGGAGTACGGTCCGCTGCACCGCGGCCCCGTGGTGCAGCGGACCGTCGTCGACCTGGAGTCCGATGTGCTCGAACCGCTGCGCCACGGTTCCCTGTTCTTGGTCGGCGACGCCGCCGGTCTCATCAGCCCGTCCGCAGCGAAGGGCGCCAACCTCGCCGTCCTGGAGGCGGAGTTCCTCGCCCGCGCCCTGATCGACGCGCTCCGGCACGGCGACACCGAGGGGCTCGACACCTACTCCGCGCGCTGCCTGCCGTACATCTGGCGCGCTCAGGAGTTCTCGCACTGGATGATCGGACTGCTGCACGGCCCACCCGGCAAGGACGGCCACGGCACCGACGGCCACGGCGCGGACGGCCACAGCACCGACGGCACGCTCTCGTTCCACAACTCCCTGCGGCGCGCCCGCCTCGCGTCGCTGCGCAGCTCGCGCACCCGGCAGGACTGGTTCGCCGAGCACTACGTCGGCGTATGAGCCTTCTCCTTTCTTCTTCCCCCTCCGCACACCCGAGTTCCGCACCCCGAATGAGGATCCCCGCAATGATCACGACGTTGTCGGGCGACAGCGACACGTCCCGCCTGCGCGCGACGGTCGACTTCGTCAAGGAGCAGGACACCGCCGCGCTGCTCCCGCTGCTGCTGCCCGGCCTCGACGGTCCCGAGCTACGGGCTCTCGCGGAGCGCTGCCGCTTCTCCCATGCCGCGCTGCTCGTCTTCCCCTCGGACGAGGCGGAGTTGCGCGCCATGCTCACCGACTGCGGCCTCGGCGCGGTCCCGCCGCCGAGGCCCAGTGTCGTCGTACGCGAGCGACTCGCGCTGCGGCACCGGCGGCCGGGGGCCGAGCTGGACATCGGCATCGTGCGCCCCTCGGTGGTCGGCGCGGGCGGGGAGCACCGGACGGTCGAGGTGTTCGCGCTGACCGTGCCGCCGGGATCCGGCCTGGAGACGCTGGCCGCGCACGAGCGGGAGCGGCAGCACGAGACCCACCTCGCGTTCGACGTCACGGCGCCCGAACCGCTGGTGCTGCGCGGCCTGTGCGCGACCTTCGCGCGCTACGGGGCCGCCCCGGACGGCGGCGGCTACAACCCGCACGAGAACGGCACCGTCCTCTACTTCGACGCGCCCGCCGAGGCCAAGGCCGGGTACCGGCGCGTGGAGCTGTACGTCCCCGGCGACCACCGCGACGTGCTCGCCGACCACCTCGCCGGGCACCGCGCACGGCAGCCGGCCGAAGCGCTCCTGCGCCTGCTGACCGGGGCGTGGACCACCCAGGCGCTGACCGCTTTCGCGCAGCTCGGGGTGGCCGACGCGATGGACAGCGAGCGGGGAACCGGCGTGACGGAGCTGGCGCGGGAGGTCGGCGCACGGCCGGAGAACCTGGCGACGCTGCTGCGCTACCTGGTGATGCTGGGCGTGGTGGCGGAGGGCCGCGACGGCTTCCGGCTCACCGGGCCGGGCGCGCTGCTACGAGCGGACGCCCCGGGATCGATGCGGGCGCTGGCGCTGATGTACGGGGGCCCGTTCTACCGGTCCTTCGCCGGGCTCGGGCACACCGTGCGCACCGGAGAGGTCGCCTTCGAGCACCTCTTCGGCGAGAACCACTTCGACCACTTCGCCCGCGACCCCGAGCTGGCGGAGCTCTTCGACCGGTCCATGGCCGCCGGCTCCGCGATGTTCGACCCGCTGCCCGCGCATCCGGTGCTCACCGCCGCGGCTGAAGCCCCGGTCGGGGGCACAGTGGTCGATGTGGCAGGCGGCAACGGGGAGTTGCTGGGCCGTGTCCTCGCCGCGCACCCCCGTCTGAAGGGGGTCCTGCTGGAGCGTCCGCACGCCGTCGAGGCCGCCCGCCGCCGACTGGCGGAGGCGGGGCACGGCACGCGGTGCGCCTTCGTGGCCGGCGACTTCGCGGACGTCCCCGCGGGCGGTGACGTGTACGTCCTGTCCCGCGTCCTGCACGACTGGGACGACGAGCGCTGCCGCGAGATCCTGCGCCACTGCGCCCGCGCGATGCCCGACCATGCCGATCTCCTAGTCGTCGAACGCGTCCTGCCCTCCGACGGTTCGGCCTCGCTGGCCACGGCCTGGGATCTGCACATGATGTGCAACGTCGGCGGGCGCGAGCGGCGCGCCGACCACTACGGCCGGCTGTTCGCCGACGCGGGCCTCGCCCTGGTGGACCGGAGCCCGCTGCCCCTGGACGGGAACGTGCTCCACGCGAGGAAATCCCGGGCCGCCGTCCGGTGTGAACGCAGGTGTGAATAGCGGCATTCGGGCTGGGGATCAGCATGTCCCGGTAAGCGCTGTCTCGCGAGAAAAACGCGCGACTACTCTGATCCCACTGAACAGCCATTCGAAGGCACGGCACAGGGAAAAGGTGACGGGCGATGCCGCTGAGGCCCGGTGATGTGGAGTCCATAGGCGGCTACACGCTGACCGACCGGCTCGGCAGCGGCGGCATGGGCATCGTCTACCTGGGCCGCTCGGCCTCGGGACGGCAGGTCGCCGTGAAGGTCGTCCACCCCCCGTACGCGCAGGACGACGAGTTCCGCACGCGCTTCCGGCAAGAGGTCGCGGCGGCACGCCAGGTCAGCGGGGCGTTCACGGCGCCGGTGGTGGACGCCGACCCGGACGCCGAACAGCCGTGGATGGCGACGCTGTACGTGCCCGGCCGCACCCTCTCCGAGGTCGTGGCCGAGGACGGGCCGCTGGGCGGACGTGCGCTGCGCACGCTCGCCCTGGGGCTCGTGGAGGCGTTGCGGGACATCCACCGGGCGGGGGTGGTGCACCGCGACCTGAAGCCGAGCAACGTCCTGATGGCCGAGGACGGCCCCCGCGTCATCGACTTCGGCGTCTCGCACGCCGTCGACAACGAGGCCCTCACGGTGACGGGGCGGCTGATCGGGACGCCGCCCTTCATGTCGCCGGAGCAGTTCGCCTCCCCCCGGGAGGTCACCGCCGCGTCGGACGTGTTCTCGCTGGGTTCGGTCCTGGTGTACGCGGCCACCGGGACCCGTCCGTTCGACGGGAGCAGCCCCTACTTGACGGGCTATCAGGTGATGTACGAGGCGCCGGCCCTGGACGGGGTCGCCGAACCGCTCCGGAGCATCACCGAACGCTGCCTGGCCAAGGACCCGGCCGAACGCCCCGATCTCGCCGAGCTGCACAGCCTGGTACTGACGCTGCCGGAGGCTCCGGAGCCTCCGGACTCGCCGGAACCGGGGGAACCCGTTGAGTCGGCGGCAGGCTCCCCGGCTTCCGACGCCCCGGATGCCCCGGATGCCCCCGACGGGCGGCCCGCTCGGCAGGGACGTCGTGGGCGGCGTCTCCTCATCGGCGTCGGCGCGGTCCTGGTCGTCGCGGGGCTGAGCTTCATGGTGCTGACGGCGACCGGGGAGACGGGGCAGAGCCCGTCAGGCTCGGGGGCTGGGGCTGGGGCTGGGGCTGGGACGGGGGCTGGGGCTGGGACGGGTTCGGGGTCGGGGTCCGCCGCCGTGTCCCTGCCCCCGAAGCACGTGCGGTGGGACTACCAGATCGGCGGGGCGTACACCCTGCCGGCCGGCGTGCGGGTGGTCAGCCGTAGCTACGAGGACCCGGCCGCGCCCGGGGCATACAACATCTGCAACTTCAACGCACTCCAGGCGCAGGAGGACGCGGAGGACGACTGGGACTCCGATCTGCTACTGCGCGACGCCGCCGGGAAGATCGTCCGCGACGAGGACTGGAACGAGGCCGTCCTGGACATTCGCACGGCCGCCAAGCGGCAGCGCATCGCCGCCCGGGTGAATTCCTGGATCGACGAGTGCGCGGCCAAGGGGTACCAGGCGGTCGAGCCCGACAACTACGACACGTTCACCCGCTTCCCGGACCAGCTCACGGCCGATCAGGCCAAGGCGTTCATGAAGCTGCTGTCGGCGCACGCCCACGCGAAGGGCCTGGCCGTCGCCCAGAAGAACACCCTGGAACTCGCGCCCGACCGCACCTCCGTGGGGCTGGACTTCGCCGTGGTGGAGGAGTGCGGCGAGTGGGACGAGTGCGGTGATTTCGCGAAGGCGTTCGACAACAACGTCTTCGTCGTCGAGTACACCGCGAAGGGCCTGGCGAACGCCTGCGAGGGCTGGGGCGGCGAACTGAGCATCGTCCGCCGCGACCAGAACGTGGTGCCCGAGGGCACCAGCGGCTACCTCGACGAGACCTGCTGACACCGTCCCCGCGGGGTACGCCTGCCGGACCTGACCCTTCGCACCCGGTCACCCCGGCCGGACACGTACCCGGCGCCAGAGTTCAGGTCGGCCGTCCGGTCCGGCTCAGGGCTCCCGGCGGAGTGCTCGGAAGCTCTCCAGGGCCTCCAGCAGGGCGCGGACGTCGTCGCGTGGTGTGCCGGGCGGGACGAGGGACAGGACGTCGGCCACCCGCACCGGGTCCGGGCCGGCCAGCGCCCGGGTCACCGCCGTCAGGGCGCCGGGCCCGAGGGGGGTGCGGGTCTGGAGGCCGTTCGCCGTGCAGAGCGTCCTGTCGTCGCCGTCCGGGGCCCACAGGACGCGCGCGCCGGGCACGGTCCGCAGGCGGTCGGCGTCGGCGAGGGGAAGCGGCGCGGCGGCGGCCGGTGCGGGCGCGAAGCCTCCGGAGGTCCAGTGGCGCAGGGAGACGGTGGTGACGCGGGGGCCCGTCCGCTCGGGCCGGGCGAAGGCGGCGAGCGCCCGCACCGCACCGCCGAGCGCCTCGGGGAGCACGGGGGACAGCAGGCCGTCCGCACCGGGGCCCGGGGCGCCGACCTCGGCCTCGGGAACGTGGAGCAGGGTGTCCAGGCTGCCGCGGCCGGTGAGCCGGGTCGGGTCGAGGTCGGCGATGAGGGCCTCCACCTCGTAACCGGCGTGGTGCTCGTCCCGGGGCACACCGACGTTGACGCTGGTCGCGGGGGACGTCGTGGCGCTCTCACCGACGTGGTAGTAGTCGGCGGGCCAGTACAGCAGGTCTCCGGGTCCCACGTCGGCGGAGAAGGACCCGGGCAGGTGCCCGGTGTAGTCGACCTTGGTGGAGACGGCCTCGTCCCACGGCCTGCGCGGCCAGAACCGCATGCGCTTGCGGCCGCGGAGCCCGAACATGAAGGTGGCGAAGCGGTCCTTGTGGACGCCGACGGGGCTGTGCTCGTAGGTGCCGTGGAACAGGGTCGTGATGGCGCCGGTCACGGGCAGGCCGACCGCTTCCCACAGGCCGGCGTAGAAGGTGCGCTCACGCGACCACAGGGCGGCGTCGAACGCGTGGAAGTCGTTGACGACGAGGGCGTACCGCGAGGCGCCGAGACGGGCGGCCAGCCGGGTGTCGTATCCGTCGAAGCCGCCGTCCTCGGCGGTCGGCAGCAGGCCGTCGGCCGTGTCGCGCTGGACCCGCTCGACCGTCAACTGCGCGTGCGGCGGCACCCGTTCCTCCGGTCCCACGCACGAGCCGGCCTGCACAGCCGCCCGGAACACCTCCGACACCTCGAAGGGGGTGGGCGACAGACCACGGAACAGCACGGGCGCCCGGTCCCAGTACCGCTCCGCGAAGGTGGTCCAGTCGAACTCCGTCTCCACCGCCACCGCCACTGCCACCGCCGCCGCCGAGGTGCTCACGTGCCGCTCTCCCGTCCGGCCACGTCCACGTCCGTGTCCGTGGCCATGTCCATGTCCTCGTCCGTGTCCACGCCGCGCAGCGTGTACAGCTTCTCCAGCAGGGCCACGACGGCCTCGTCGTGTCCCGGGCCCGCCACGGCGCACAGGTCGCGGACCGTGGGGGTGTCGCCCTGCCGCAGGCGGTCCAGGACGCGTTCGCCGAGGGTGCCGCGGAGCGAGAAGGCGTGGCCGTCGACCGCCCAGAGCCATGTCTGCCCGTCGTCGAGGGGCATCCGGACGACGGCGGACGCCGGCCGCAGGCGGTCGCCCGGGGAGAGGCGTACGGGTGGCCGCGCGTCCGGGGCGGGTTCCAGACCGGCGGCGCTGACCCTGCGCGCCCACACGGCGCTCAGCAGCCGGCCGAGCCGTGGCGTCGCCGTCACCTCGCGCACCAGCTCCGCCGTACTCGCCAGTTCGGGCACGTCGGGAGGGGTCGGGCCGTCGGGCGGGTACGGCAGGTAGGGGACGCGCTCCTGGCCGCGCCGCGCGTGCAGCAGGCCGGCCACGACGCCCGTGACCTCCGCCGTCGCCAGTCGGGGGTCACGGGGCACCAGGAGCCGCAGGGCCATGGTGCGGGGACCGAAGGTCAGGGTGTGCGGCCGGTCGGCCGGCCAGTGGAGCAGGTCGCCCGCTTCGGCGTCGAGGGTGGGCCCGGAGCCCCGGGGCGTGGCCGTCAGGCTGCCGCGCAGCACCCAGACCAGGGCGGAGTGCGGGGAGCCGTGGCGCTCCGCGATGCCCTCGCCGAGGACGAGTTCGGCGACGACGGGCAGGACGGGAAAGCCGACCCGCTCCCACAGGGGCGTGACCAGGGAGCGCACCCCCGCCCACAACGGCGGGTCGAGCATGAGTCCCTGCTCCACCACGAGCAGCCGGCCGCGTGACGCCATCCGCTGGTCGAGGCGCTCGGCGTACCGCTCGGCGGTCGTGTCCCCCGGCCCGGGCAGCAGGTCGCCCGGGGCTCGGATCCGGCCGTCCTCGACGTGGAAGCGGACATCGGGCAGGGCCTGGAAACGGGTCCCGGCGCGGAAGGGTCGCGCGGCCTCGACCATCGTCGTGTAGGCGCGGTCGGCGTCGACGGTGAGCGGGCCGCCCGGCGCGGGCACCACCACCGGTGTGCGCTCCCAGTGGCGGGCGGCGAAGAGGTCCCACGCGGTCCCGGTCACCCGGTGTGCGGCTGGTACCGGCGGTGCAGCCGGCCGGCGTACCGGGCGAGCGGCTCCATCCTCAGACGGCGACGACGTTCGTCCACCTGCTCGGGCTGTTCGATGGGGCACGGCTCCAGCTTCCCTTCCCGCATGCGGAACTTGGTCCCGTACAGCTGCGGCCGGCCTTCCCGGACCCGCAGCGCGTCGGTCACGTACGCCACCTGACGCCAGGGCAGATCCCCGTCGCGGGCGGCCTGTTCGATGAGCCCGAGGCACTCGTACTGGAAGTCCGCCGGCCCTTCGGCGTGCTGGAGGAGCCGGCAGGCCGCGGCCGCCGCCGCCGGGCCGACGAGGGCCCTGCCCGGCCAGCCGTGCCGTCGCACGACGTCCTCCAGCCAGCGGACGGCCGCGGCGGTCAGGGCGCGCAGTCTCTCCCCGGTCTCCTCGTCGCCGAAGCGGGAGTCGGTCCAGCGGGCCCGCAGGGCCGCGTCCACCCGGTCGATCGCCAGCAGGCGCCGCCGCACGTCGAGTGCGGGGGCGGGCCGCACGTCCAGTGCGGGGGCAGGCAGCACGTCCAGTGCGGGGGCAGGCAGCACGTCGAGTGCCGGGGTGGGCCGCGCCAGCCGTTCCGAACGGATCCTCGTCGTGTCGCGGTCCCAGGTGTAGACGATCCGGCGCCCGGCCTGCGGCCGGTCGAAGGCGACCTCGCCGGTGTGCCGGTCGGTGAGCCGGACGTGGACGCCGTCCCCGTGAAGGTCACCGGGCCCGACGGTGTCGTACACGTACTCCACGGCGTCCCGCAGGGCCACGCCGAGGCCGGCCAGGTCGCGGCCGCGTTCGTCGCGGACGGTGGCCGATGGCGGCCAGTCCGGGTGCGGGGCGCCCGGTACGGGAGTGGGGGCCTCTCCGGTGCGCAGCAGCGGCCCGCCCTGCACGGAGCGGAAGAAGTAGGGGGCGTCCAGCGCGTCGAGCTGAGCCGTCTCCTCGGGGCCGAAGACGGTGTCGGCGGGACCCGGTGTCGTCGTGGTGAGGCGGTCGGCGAGCACCTCGGTGTAGGCGGCCGTCGGCTTCAGCAGGACACGGACGTGCCGCTCGCGTCCGGCGCGGACCAGGAAGGACCGGATCACGTCGTGGTGACGGGACATGAGGGTCCAGGTGTCGAACATCCCGCGCAGGAACTCCGGGAGGTAGGGCCCGTATCCGGCGCGCCCCAGGGTGTCCGCGACGACCGTGCGGGTCCGGCCGCGCGCGCAGGGCCGGCTTCTGCGCACCAACCGCAGACCGCCGTCGGGAAGTTCGCCGTAGGGGGGTTCGCCGTCGGGGCGTTCGGTGAAGTGGGCGACCGGTCCGTCCAGGGTGCACCAGCGCGGCTGGTCCTCCAACCCCGGGTGGTGGTGGTCTCCGGCTTCGGTGTCGGCGACGAGTCCGGTGTCGTAGAGGCGTGGCAGCGGCGCGAGGAAAATCTCCAGGTCCACCGGGTAGAGGAGGGGTTCCGGCAGGTCGGGTCGCGTCCCGGCGAGGATGTTGCCCTCGGCCAGGTCGGCGATGCCGAAGCGGAACGCGGCAGCGGCGAGGGACCCCGCCCGGTGCCACAGCAGTTCCGCGCGGCGCCGGCCGAGCCGGGTCCCGTCGAGCCGTCTTCCGGGGGCCGAGCGGATCGGGCCCCACTGCGAGGGCGGCTCGATCCACTCCTGCCAGGTGTAGTCCCGTCGGTCGGGGCCGCTGCCCGCCGTGCAGCGCAGGACGGGCAGCACGACCGGTCCCGTCACGGGCGGCAGGGAGTTGAGGAGGGCGAACACGGAGTCCTCGGGGGCGAGGAAGAGCAGTTCGCCGTCCGCCGGGCGGGGCTTGTACGCGACGACGCCACCGCCGCTCAGGCCCACGCGCAGGATCCTGCCGCGGCCGTTGTGCGTCTCTCCGCCCTGGGCCTCGATGCCCGTCAGGGGCGGACGCAGCGCGGGCCGGTCGAACCAGGGCCCGGTGACGTCCCGGCTCACCCGCTCCAGGAACCGGTCCAGGAACGTCGTCCAGTGGGTGTGCTGCTCGTCGGCCGCGTAGGGGACGCCGGCGGCACAGGCGGTGAACGCCTCGGCCACGAGCGGTCCGAAAAGGGCGCCGTCGGTCACGTCGAGCAGACCGGGGGCGAGCAGGGTGCCGTACCGGGAAGTGGCGTGCCCGCACCAGGCGTCCAGGGCGTCCAACACCGCGACGACGGGGGCGAATCGAGGGGAGGCGAGGGCCGCCGTCAGGACGTCCGCGTCGCTGTCGCCGACCAGGAAGCGGTCGTGTACGAGCAGACCGTCGTCGGCGAGCCGCAGCACCGGGGGGAACAACCGGCCCGCCGTGCCCGCCCTCACCGCCGCCACGACCTTCCGGGCGGCGGCCGAGCCGAGCGAGCGCGCGGGGCGCGGACCGGTGGCCGAGTGGTGCGGACCCGTAGGTCGCGAACCGGTGGCCGGTGCCGCCTCCGACATGGCCGGTGCCGCGTCCCACAGCACGTCGATCACGGTTGGTGTGCCTCCCCCTGAACGGTGCCGCCCGCCGGTCGCCGAGCGGCACCTGTGCGATGGCCGGTGATGTGGTCCGGCCGTGGCTTTCCTCAGAGGCAGTACCAGCGGACACACGTGCTGGCGGCGGCCTTCGTGCGCTGCGGGATGTCCTGCTCCAGTTCGCCGATGACGAGGTCGAGCTCCTCCTCGGCGGACGTCCCGGCCTCGATGGTGGTCCGGACGTCGGCGGTCACGGTGTAGGTCATGGTGATCCTCCTGGATCGACGAGTGGTGATCGGAAGAGGTGGAGCGCCACGGCCGGGCTCGGGCCCGGCCGGGTGCGGGTGCGGGTGCGGCGGCACTCAGACGAAGACGGCCTTGATGTCACCGCCGAAGTACCCGCTGCCGGCCCAGGCCCACGAGATGTTGGGAGCGCTGACGATGTTGCCGCCGATCGTGGTGCAGCCACCCGCGCTGCATGCCGTGCCGACGACGTAGTAGCGACCGCTGTCGCAGCTGACCCCGACGTTCTTGCCGTCGGAGGTGCGATACGTGCTGCACACGATGTCGGCCCGGTCCGGCTGGGCCGCCGCCGGAGTCGCCAGGCCGATCGCGGCCGCCGAAGCGGCGGCGCACAGGGCGGCCACCACACGTGCCCGAGTCTTCATGCCGATGCTGCCCTTCACTGAAAGTGAGGGAGAAGCCCCGTCTCGACGGCGATGATCACACCCGTCTCGTCCGGTGCCCGGCCATGACAGCCGGTTCCCCCTCCGAACGCCTCAGCGGCCGGTCGAGCCGCTGCTTCAGCACATCGTGCGGCGGTAGCCGTCTCCACCGCCATGTTTTCGATGCTCGTCGAAAACATGGGTCCCCTTCCGGCCAAGTGGCCGGGAAGCCGCCGGGACGGGCCCTGATCAGCCCTGGCCGGGGTGCGCCTGGCGAAGGACGTGGTGGGCCGCCTCGCGCAGGGCGGTCACGGTCGGTTCGTCGCGGTGGTCGGGGAGCCAGGCGAGCTCGGCCGTCGACACACCCAGCTCGGGGCAGTGGACGTAGGTGACGCCGGTGCGCGGATAGAGGTGGCGGGCCGCGGAGGGCAGGAAGGCGATCGCCTGTTTCTGGGTGACGGCAAAAACCATGGCCTCGGTGTCCCTGATGACGGGGCCGTAGCGGACGGGCGTGCCGTCGGGGCGCGGGTTGACGGTGAGGTGGTCCCACCACGCGCGAGGCACTTCCGGGGGCATGTCGACCACCGTGCGGTCGGCGAGGTCGGCCAGGGTGACGGTCTCCCGGCCCGCGAGAGGGTCGTCGGCGGGCAGGCAGACCACCCGGGTCTCGGTGGCCAGACGCAGGGACTGTATCCCTCCGGGCAGGGGGCCGCGCAGGAACGCGGCGTCGACCTCCCCGGCGAGCAGGGCGCCGAACATGTCGACGAAGGTCAGGTTGCGGACCTCGATCTCCAGGTCGGGGTGGAGCTCGCGGAGGTGGGCGAGGACGGCGTGCGCGTGGGGCATGGCCGCTTCCGCGCCGAGGCTGCCGATCAGCAGACGTCCGCGCGCCGTTCCGGCATGGCAGTCCGCGGTCCGCCGTAATCGGGCCATGGCGTCGACCACCGCCCTCGCCTCCTCGGCGAGTGCCCGGCCGGCCGGCGTGAGCCGCGTGCCGCGGCCGCCGCGCGCGACGAGGGTGACGCCGAGCCGCTGTTCCAGCGACCTGATCTGCTGGCTGAACGCGGGCTGGGTGACGTAGACGCGTGCCGCGGCCCGTCCGAAGTGGAGTTCCTCGGCGAGAACGAGGAAGAGCCGGAGCTGGTGCAGGCTCGGTTCTCGCACCCCACCAGTGCCGCGACCAGGGCTCATGGAGAAAAGGCTATCGACGCGAATCCGATTCTCTTCTCATTCTCGACTTCTCCGTACGGATCATCTGGGTCACGATCACAGGAGTTGTTCCCGGGACACGAGCGGCGAGGAGCCATGTGCTTCGCATCCACTTCGGCTGGCGCGACCTGGAGAACGTACGTCTGGTTCAACAGCCTGATCCCCTCTGGGAGTTGATGTGTGCCGTCTGTCGTCTACAGACGGACGAGGGGCCGTTGGAGTTCGGGCACTGGCGCCAGCGGTCCACCCACCTGCTGGCGCGGGACAGCCGCGCCGACACCGCCCTGCGCACGCTGCGCACCCTCATTCCGGCCACCGGGTACATCCCCGACTTCCTGACGCCTCCGGTCACCGGTGAGAACCTGGACGCGGCGCTCGACAAGGTCCGCGCCACTCCCCGGGAACGGCTGGTGGCCGAACTCGCCCAGCTCGCCGCGTCGCGGCCGTTGCCGCTGCCGGCATGGGTGCGAGGCCCGCACGAACGGCACACCTCCACCCTGCTGATGACCGCCGACGCCCTGCGGGACTCCTTCCGGGTGCTGCTGGAACCGTACTGGCGGCAGGTGCGCTCGGCGGTGGGCGACGACGTCGCCGTGCGCGCCCGGGCCGCGCTCGGCGGAGGCACGGGGGCTCTCCTCGCGGGGCTGCACCCGTTCGCCCGGTGGAACCCTCCGTATCTGGACGTCGACTATCCCGTCGAGCGGGAACTGCGCCTGGAGGGACGCGGATTGACGCTCGTGCCGTCGTACTTCTGCTGGCGAAGGCCCACGGCGCTCGCCGACCCCGGCCTCGATCCGGTCCTCGTCTACCCGGTCGCGAAGCAGCCGTTCGACCACGCGCTCACCGGCGAGGAAGGGCTGGAACGGCTCCTGGGCCGGACGAGGAGCGCGGTCCTCGCCGAGGTGGCCGGGCACCGCACGCGCACCACGGCCGACGTGGCCCGGGCGCTCCACCTGGCACCGGCCAGTGCGAGCTATCAGATCGGGGTCCTGCGCGGGGCGGGGCTGATCGTCAGCCGCCGGGTCGGCAAACGGGTCGAGCACTCGGCGACACCGCTGGCCCATGGACTGCTGTCCGGCAGCGGGTCGCCCCTGCGGAGGGAACCGATGTTCCGCTCCGGGTAGGCGTCCGTCCGGGACCACGGGGAGACCCGGCGGGGCCCGGCGGGCCATGGGACGCGGCCGCACGCGGGGCCCGGCAGACCACGGGACAGGGCCACACACGGAGCCCGGCGCGCGTCGGGCGGCCCGTGCGGACGTCGGCCGACCACAGGACAGGGCCGCACGCGGGGCCCGGCAGACCACGGGACAGGGCCACACACGGAGCCCGGCGCGCGTCGGGCGGCCCGTGCGGACGTCGGCCGGCCGTCGCCCATGGCGGTGTGGGCGTGCTCCGGCGGTCGTCGGGGGGTGTGGTGGAGTGGCGGCATGAGCGACATCGAGACGATCACGGTGCCCGACCTGCTGCGGGGCTATCCCGGGGTGGCGTTCGGCGGGTACGTGGCGGGGGTGCTGGCCCGGCGGGCTGAGGCCGGGGCCGTGCGGGTGGACTTCCGGCGGCCGACGCCCGTCGAGGTGCCGGTGGGGCTCGCGCGGACCGCCGACGGCGGGGCCGTGCTGACCGGTGCGGACGGGGACCTCGCGGTGGCCGTGCCCCACGACGAGGACCTCGCGGCGACCGGCGTACCCGCACCGCCTTCCTGGGCGGAGGCGACCGCGGCGGCCGAGGCCTATCGCGCGGCGCCTCCGACGGGGTCCGTGGACTGCTTCGGATGCGGGCTCGACCGTACGCCCGACACCGGGCTCCGACTGCACTGCGGAGGCGTCGCCGGGCGGGAGTTGGTGGCCACCGCCTGGACACCCGGGGCCGCGCTCGCGGACGCCGACGGGATGCTGCCGGCGGAGTTGGTGTGGGGCGCGCTGGACTGCCCGGGGAACGCGGCGGGCCGGCTGCTCGGGACCATGCGCGAGGGCGCGGTGACCGCCTCGCTCGCCGCCCGGCTGCTGCGGCCGGTGCCGATCGCCTCGCGGCTGGTGTCGTACGCGTGGGTCGTCGCGGAGGAAGGCCGCAAGCACCGGGTGGGCGCCGCACTGGCCACGGCCGAGGGCGACCTCTGCGGCATTTCCTCGGCCCTGTGGGTGGCCCCCCGACAGGGCCTAGTGACCTGAGTCAGAGGTTCGTCGTTGGTTCGGTATGAGTCGTCCTGGCCCGAAGATCCCGCCGTTGTCGTTGACCGATGCCCAGCGTGAGGTGCTTGAGGGGTGGGTGCGTCGCCGGTCGACCGCGCAAGCTCTGGCTCAGCGATCCCGGATCGTGCTGGAGTGCGCCGAGGGGCACTCGATCATGGAGGTGTCACGACGGCTGAAGGCCGCTCCGGACACGGTCCGCACCTGGCGAAGGCGGTTCCTTGACCACGGCCTGGACGGCCTGTGCGACGAGCCGAGGCCCGGTGTCCCGAGGAAGATCACCGATGCCGATGTCGAGCGGGTGATCGTCAAGACCCTGGAGGAGAAGCCGGCCAACGCCACCCACTGGTCAACCCGGTCGATGGCCGCGGCCACCGGCATGTCGCAGTCGGCGATCTCGCGGATCTGGCGGGCGTTCGCCTTGGCCCCGCACCGCTCGCAGACGTTCAAGCTCTCCACGGATCCGCTGTTCATCGACAAGGTCCGCGACGTGGTGGGCCTGTATCTCGACCCGCCGGAGAAGGCACTGGTGCTGTGCGTGGACGAGAAATCCCAGATCCAGGCCCTGGACCGCTCACAGCCGGTGCTGCCGATGATGCCCGGGGTGCCCGAACGCCGCAGCCACGACTACGTCCGCGCCGGCACCACCACGCTCTTTGCGGCACTGGAGGTGGCAACCGGCAAGGTGATCGGTTCACTGCACCGCCGGCACCGGGCCGCAGAGTTCAAGAAGTTCCTGGCCAAACTCGACAAGGAGGTGCCTGCGGACCTCGAGGTGCATCTGATCCTGGACAACTACGCCACCCACAAGACACCCGCGATCAAGAAGTGGCTGGTGGCACACCCCCGTTTCCGTCTGCACTTCACGCCCACCGGCTCATCGTGGCTGAACCTGGTGGAGCGATGGTTCGGCGAGCTGACAGCGAAGAAGCTCCGCCGCGGTGTCCACCGCTCGGTCCAGGCACTCGAGCGCGACATCCGGTCCTGGATTGCCGGTTGGAACGACAACCCCCGCCCCTTCGTCTGGACGAAGACCGCCGACGAGATCCTCGACAAAGTCGCCACCTACTGCCAGAGAATCTCTGACTCAGGTCACTAGTGTCCTGAGTCTTTGATTCGGTTCAGATATCCGGTGAGGCGTTCGAAGATCTCGTCAGCGGTCTTCGTCCAGACGAAGGGCTTGGGGTTGTCGTTCCAGTCGGCGATCCAGGTCCGGATGTCCTTCTCCAGGGCTTGGACGTTCCTGTGGACGCCACGCCGTATCTGCTTGTCCGTCAGCAGGGCGAACCAGCGCTCCACTTGGTTGAGCCAGGAGGCGCTGGTCGGGGTGAAGTGCATGTGGAACCGCGGATGGGCCAGCAGCCACTTCTGGATCGCGGGCGTCTTGTGGGTGGCGTAGTTGTCGCAGATCAGGTGGACGTCGAGATGGTCGGGGACCTCCTTGTCCAGCTTGGCCAGGAACTTCTTGAACTCCACCGCGCGGTGCCGGCGGTGGAGCGAGCTGATGACCTCGCCGGTGGCCGCGTTCAGGGCGGCGAACAGGGTCGTCACGCCGCCGCGCAGGTAGTCGTGGGTGCGGCGCTCGGGCATGCCCGGCATCATCGGCAGCACCGGTGCCGACCGGTCCAGTGCCTGGATCTGCGACTTCTCGTCCACACAGAGGACGATGGCCCGCTCGGGCGGGTCCAGGTACAGGCCGACGACGTCGCGGACCTTCTCGATGAACTGCGGGTCCTTGGACAGCTTGAAGGTGTCCACCAGATGCGGTTTGAGGCCGAAGGTCCGCCAGATCCGCGAGATGGTGGACTGGCTCAGGCCGCTGGCCGCGGCCATTCCCCGCGTCGACCAGTGCGTGGCGTTCTTCGGGGTGGTCTCCAGGGTCCGCACGACCACCTCCTCGACCTTTTCGTCGCTCACCGTGCGGGGCGGGCCGGGCCGCGGCTCGTCGGACAGGCCCTGGAGCCGGTCGGCCGCGAACCGCCTGCGCCACTTGGCCACCGTGACCGGGTGGACCCCAAGCTCCGCTCCCACCACGGTGTTCGAACCGCCCTCAGCACACGCAAGCACGATCCGGCACCGCAACGCCAGAGCCTGCGAGGACGTTGCTCGCCGCGACCAGCGCAGCAGCGTCTCTCGCTCCTCATCCGTCAGGACCACTTCGACCGTCGGCCGACCCATACGCGCCATGAGCCCAGCCTACTTCTTTAGCGAAATAAAGACTCAGGACACTAGAAGCGTCCTGAAGATCTCGAAAATGCGCCCGGCTTGCCCTACTTGATGGCGATTGACATTTACCGGCAATCCAGGGCGAGTCGGGCGGCCAGAGCAAGATCTTCAGCGGTCTCCTAGCGCCGCGCCCGCCCGGCGGGTTTGCTCCGACGCCCGCCACATCAGCCCCCCTACGCGGCGGCGCCGGGACTCCCATCGGAGGGCGGTGGGTGCTCGCGGTCCGAGGCCGGCCAGACGTACGGCAGATCGTCCGGCTCGTCGGGGAAGGCCGGGGCGTAGAGGTCCGGGGCTTTGCGCAGCAGCGCCGAGCGGTGGCTGCGGTGGAAGGCGTCGTCGCCGAGCCAGGGCGGGAGCTCCCCGGCGGCGGCCAGTCGTCGCTGGTCGCGGGTCCGTGCGCCGGGGCGGAACGCGGTGAAGTCGGCGACCAGGGTGGCCGCGCAGCTGTCCTGGTGGCCCTGCTCGCTCCACACCTCGCAGACCTCCAGGCCGTAGCGGACCAGCGCCTCCTCGTACCCCGCCCACATGCGGACGGCCGGATGCCGGCGCCACCCGTACCCCGGCACGATGAGGCCGCGCAGGACCTGCAGCGCCTCGACCCGCTGTTTGCCGAGCCGGCGCCGGTCCAGGACCAGCGCCGAGGCCCGGAAGTCGGGATAGGGGAGGAAGGTCTGCATGCCGTCGCCCCTCACTGCCGATCGGAGACGCTCACGGGGTTCGCTCGGGCGCGGTCTTCGCGCCCGGCACCGGGTACCCGCCCTCGGCGCCGTGAAGACCGTGAGCGGGGTGAGGGCCGTGGGCCGGGTGAGAACCATGGGCCGGGTGAGGACCGTGAGTGGGGTGGGGACCGTGACCGTTGGTGGAGTGCGGAGCATGGGTCGTGATGCCTCGGCGGCGGGCCAGGTACAGGACGACGGCCGCGTAGAGGACGACCAGCGGGACGTCGACGGCCAGCATCAGCCCGCCCATGTCGGCGGCCGTCTCGTCCGTCGCGAGGCCCCCGGCGAGCGCGGCCATGAAACCCATGGCGAGGAGGTTGTTGAGGACGTGCAGGGCGATCGCCGCTTCGAGGCCGCCCGTGCGGACGGTCAGCAGGCCCGCGACGAGGCCGAACACCACCAGGTCGACGAAGCCCCAGGGTGTGCCCCAGCCGTGCGCGGCGGCGAAGAGCACCGCCTGGGGTGCGACCGCGATCCACGGTGAGCGGAACCAGGTTCCGACCGCCTGGGTCAGCCAGCCACGGAACACGTACTCCTCGGCCGCCGCCTGGAACGGGACGAGCAGGCAGACGGTCGCGAGGCCGAGCAGGAACGGGGACAGCCCGGCCCAGGTCATCTCCTGACCACCGCCCTCGGGGTCGGGCAGGAGCAGGGATATGCCCAGGATGGCGGCGGACACGGGGAGCGCGACCGCGAGGCACAGCCAGAGCCAGCGCCACCGCAGGGCGCCCGTCACCGACGAGACCGTGCCGACCGGGCGGCGCTGGGTCCACCGGGCGGCCAGCAGCACCACGGGGATGCACAGGGCGAGGGAGAGCAGGGCCAGGGCGGTGTCGCCGGTCCCGCCCCAGAGGACGTTGCCGTCGCCGTCGCGGGGACGGTCGAGGACCGCGCCGGCGATCTCGGAACCGGCGAACACGGCGAAGGCGGCGAGGACCGCACCACAGAGCACGACAAGGGTCCCCAGCAAGGGCCGCCACCACCCACGCACACCGGCCGCCAAGGCCATCCGGTGGTAGGGGAGGGGCGGGCCGGGGGGCGCGGGGACCGGGGGCGGATACCAGGGCAGGGTGTGATGGGGGTTGAGGTGGGAGTCGGGGTTGGGGTGGGGGTACGGGTGGAGGTACGGGTGGGGGTTGCCGTGCGGCGACGCGGTCCCGGGCGCGGTCGAACTCCCGCCCGCGGCCGGACTGCCGTACACCGGCACAGTGCCCTCCCCGGTGGGCAGTTGTCGCGGATCGTCGTCGTTGTCGAAGGTGTGCCTCGTCGCCATACACAGAAGCATCCCCGGCGGCGGTCGGCTCCACGTCGGCCGTGGGCAGGACCCCCGCCTCCAACCTGGGATAGGCACCACCCCGCCAGCGAGCCGAAAGTATGATCGACCGCATCATGGGGCACCTACGGAACTGGCTGCTGCCCGCACTGCTGGCGGTCGCGCAGCTGTCCGCCTGGCCGGGGCTCGCACTCGCGCGCGGCGAGACGGTGGAGGCGGTGCCGCTGGCCGTCGGCCCGGCCGTGACCGTGGCGGCCACCGCCGTTCTGGGGGTACGCCGGCGCTTCCCCGTCGCCGCCGCGCTCACCATCGAAGCCCTGCTGACCGCCGGGCTCGCCCTACCGGACCGCGCACTGATCGCCGCCGCCGTGGCAGGCGTGATCGCGCTGTACTCGGTGGCCGTACGGCGCCCGGCCCGCACCGCCGTCCTCGTCGCGTCCGCACTGGTCGCCTCGGGAACGGTCAGGGCCCTGCTGCTGTACGACTCCCCGGTGGACGTGGGCGGCGAGGCGCTGGCCAGTGTCGTGGTCTACGCGGGAACGGTGGGCGCCGGCCGCAGCCGCCGCCGCTGGCTCGCCGGACGGCGGGCCGCCGAACGGGAACTGGCGCGGGCCGAGGCCGTACGCGTCACCGCGGCCACCACGGAACGCCACCGGCTCGCCCGTGAACTGCACGACGTCAGCGCGCACCACCTCACCTCCGTCGTGGTCACCGCGAACGCCGCCCGTCACGTCGGCGACCGCAACCCGCAACTGACCGCCGACGCCCTGCGGTTGGCGGCGGAGGCCGGGCGCGAGACCGTCGCCGCGCTGAACCGGCTCGTCACGGTGATGCGGACCTCGGCGGCCGACGAGGAGAGCCCCCTCGCGGAGCGCGTCGCCGAACTCGTGGCGGGATGCGTGCGCCTGGGCCAGCGCGTCGACGTGAGCATCGCCCCCGGCGCGGCCGACCTGACGGGGCCGCCCGCCGAGGCCGCCTTCGGCATCGCCCGCGAGGCCCTCACCAACACGCTGCGCTACGCCCCCGGCGCGACGGTACGCGTGGTGATCCGCGACGACGCCGGAACACTGGACGTCCTGGTGGAGGACGACGGCACACCCCCACCACCGACCGACACCCCACCGACAGACGCGTCAGTGACCGATACACCACCGGCAGACGCACCAACGACCGATACCCCACCGACCCTCACCACTCCGACGACTTCCGCCCCGGCGACACCTCCCGGCACGACCGCGGCCTCCACCGCCACCGCCGCACCCACCACCCCCATCGGCACCCCCACTCCCATCGGCACCCCCGGCGTGGCCGCCGCAGCGGCGCGAGGGCTGGGAGCCGGACGCGGCACCGCCGGGATGCGGGACCGGGCCGTCGGTCTCGGCGGGACCCTCGTGGCGGGACCCCGCGCGGACGCTCCGGGGTGGTCGGTGCGGGCCCGGCTGCCGCGTCCCCCGACCGGCGCGGGCGTCAACTCGATTCTGCCGCGCTGGAGTTGGACCGACGCGGCGACCGTAGTGGCCCTCGCGGCGCTGCCCGTCGTCGCCGTCCTCATCGAGCGGCCCGCCGCCACCGCCATGGCCTGCCTGCCCGCCGTCCTCCATGCGCTGCCTCTGCTGTGGCGGCGCCGGGCCCCGTGGACCGTTCTTCTCCTCGTGCTGGCCGCCGCCTGGATCCCGGCGGCCTGCCTCGCGCTCGGGCTGCTGCCGGCGGACGTGGCCTGGGCGCTGACCGTGGCGGGGGTCTGCGCGGACTGTGTCGCCCTGCACGCGGTCGCGGCCTTCGCGGGACCCCCCGGCCGCACCTGGCCGGCGATCGGACCGGTGGCCACCGGTCTCGCGACGACGACGGTCGCGCTGGACGCGCTGGACGGCTTCGACACGGCCGGGGCGGACGGCCTCGGGCTCTGGTTCGGCGTCTTCCTCGCCGTCGTCCTCACGGTGCCCCTGGCCCTGCTGGCGGCCGGCGTCTGGGGCTCGGGCGTGTTCGTCCGCAGGCGGCGCGAGCGCGTCACCCGGCGCGAGGACAGCGCGTTGACGGCGGTGGTGTGGTCCGCCGTCGCCGAGGCGCACGAGGAGCGGCAGCGGATCGCCGCCGAGTTGCGTCAGGCCGTGCTCCACCACGCGCACGAGGTGGTGGCACACGCCGAACGCGACGACCTCGACGGCGCCGCGCGGCAGGCCAGAGCCGGCCTCGCCGCCATGCGCGAACTCCTGGCCGTCCTGAAAGGGACGACCGGCCCCGCCCTGAGAGGGACGACCGGTCCCTGAAGGGAACGCGGTGTCAGGGGCTCCCGGTCTACTCAGCCCTCCGCCCGCTCGGCGAGCGTGTGGGCCACGAGCGCGTTGGCGTGGCCGTGCCCGAGACCGTGCTCGCTCTTGAGCCAGGCGACGAGTTCCATGTGCCTGGTCAGCGGCGAGGACCGGATCAGGTCCTTCCACTCCGCGATCGGACGGCCGTACTTCTTCTCGATCGAGGGAAAGTAGCTCGCGGGGCCCTTCACGGGTGCGGTCATGGCGGTCGTGTCCTCTCCTGTCCTGCGGGTCTTCGCAGGTGATGTGTGATGTGTCCTGCGGTCGTCGTAGGTCATGACCGGCGGGGACAGGAGAAGTCATCGACGCCCGGAAGTGACCCGGCCCACACCGGATCACGCCCGGTCCGGATCACGCCCGGCCCACATCACTCCCGGTCCGGATCACTTCAGGTCTTCGGCCGTGTAGTAGTCGCTGCCGAGCAGGACGTACTCGTAGTTGGACTTGTCGACGCTGATCGGCTGGAGCAGATACGCGGGCACGGCCTTGACGCCGTTCTTGTAGGCACGCCGGTTGTTGAGCTCCGGTGTCTCGCCCCTGAGGATGTCGTCGGCCATCTTCGCCGCGACCTCGGCGAGTTGGCGGAGGTCCTTGTAGATGGTCTGCGACTGCTCGCCCGCGACGATCGACCTCACCGAGGCCAGTTCGGCGTCCTGGCCGGTGATGACGGGGACGGGGGTGCCGGCGGTGCCGTAGCCGTCCGCCTTCAGGGCGTTCAGGACGCCGATGGAGATGCCGTCGTACGGCGAGAGCACCGCGTCGACCTTCTCGGTCCCGTACGACGCGGCGAGCAGCTTGGTCATGCGCTTCTGCGCGGTCGGCCCGTCCCAGCGCAGCGTGGTGATCCGCTCCAGCTCGGTCTGGCCGGACCGGACCACCAACTGCTTGTTGTCCAGGTACGGCTGGAGGAGGTGCATCGCGCCGTCGTAGAAGTACTTGGTGTTGTTGTCGTCGGGGGAACCGGCGAACAGCTCGATGTTGAACGGGCCCTTGCCCTCGTCGAGGCCGAGCTTGTCGATGATGTGCCGGGCCTGGAGCCGGCCGACCTGCTCGTTGTCGAAGGAGACGTAGTAGTCGACGTCCTTGGTGCCGAGGATGAGCCGGTCGTAGGAGATCACCGGGATCTCCGCGGCGGCGGCCTTCTTGAGCACATCGCCCAGGGACTTGTTGTCGATGGCCGCGATGATGAGGGCGTCGACGCGCTGCTCGACCAGTTTCTCGATCTGCGACACCTGGGCCTTCGGGTCGTCGTCCCCGTAGACCAGTTTGGTCTTGTACCCCTTGCCCTCCAGGTCCTCCACGACGCTCTTGCCGTCGGTGAGCCAGCGCTCGGAGGCCCGGGTCGGCATGGCGATACCGATCGTGCCGCCCCCGGAAGCGGCCTCGCCGGCCTCGCCGCCGCAGGCGGACACGGTGAGAGCGAGGGAGGTCGCTCCGGCGAGGGCTGCGAGGACGGCTCTTCGGTTACGCATGATGGTCATTTCCCGTTCTGGTCGTCGTGGGGGGCAGGGTGACGGCGCGACGGACGACCACGGGAGGGCGGCGGAGCCGATCGGGTGGCCCCGGGGAACATCCGCTCCACGGCCGGGCGGACCATCCGCTCCACGGCCGGGCGGACCAGGGGAGGCCGGCCGGGTCGTCGGAGGTTCGCCACACAGCGGCTGTTCCGAACCCGCTGCCGGAGCGCGCCGCCGCACGGGTCGGGCCGCGTCTCGCCGCTCCGACCACGTGGGTGCTGCTTCTTCCGGTGATACGCGGGCACGTGCCTTTCAACCGTTCGAAATCTCGTCACATGGCCGGAATGCTGGCGAGACATTAGGAGGGGATGGGCAGGGTGTCAACGGAACGAACACGAATGGTTGCAGAGGCGTGTGGGGTGGGTGGGACGGTTGGGGCGCACCCACCCAAACTGCGGTTCTGCGGCCGTGCCCGTGGATGCGCCGGTCAGGGGCGGTAGGCCGCGCGGTTGTGGTAAGCGACCTTGCCGGCGGGGAGCTTGGTGGGGGCGAAGAGCTGGTCGACCGTGACGAAGTGGAAGCCGCGGGCCTTGAGGGCCTTGATGATGCCGGGCACCGCGTCGACCGTCGTCCGGTGGATGTCGTGCATGAGGACGATGTCGCCGGGCCGGGTCTCGGCGTTGACGTACTTCACGAGCCGGGCCGTGTCCTTGTACTTCCAGTCGAGGGTGTCGACGCTCCAGTGCACCAGCGGGCGCCCGGCGGCCGAACGCACGGTCGCGTTGTGGGCGCCGTAGGGGGCGCGGAAGGTGGTGGGCTTCTTGCCGGTCGCCTGCTTGATCGCCGTGTCCGTGCGGGAGAGCTGCGACTTGACCTTCGCGGCGCTGAGCTTGGTCAGGTTCGCGTGGTCCCAGCTGTGGTTGCCTATCTGGTGACCGGCCTGCGCCGCGGCGCGCACCGTCGCCGGGTTCTTCTGGACGTTGGTGCCGACGGCGTAGAACGTCGCTCTGACGTCACGGTCGTTGAGGATGCCCAGCAGCCGCTGGGTGTCCTTGACCGGCCCGTCGTCGAAGGTCAGGGCGACGCACTTCACCTTGCGGCAGTCGACGGCCTGAGGCGCGGCGGAGGCGGACGTGGCGGTGCCGACGAGCGTGGTGGCACCGAGGGCGGTGGTGACGGCCGAGATGACGAGGCGACGGTGCATCGGGTCCTCCGGTGACGGTGAGCTTCCCTGGAATGTCCCTGAACTTCCCTTGCGGGCAACGGACTTCCTTGTAAGACGCATACGGCACGGCCTTGGATGTACGCGAAGGGCAGCACGATTCGGAGGGGTTCGCACCGGTTCGGGGCGCGCCTCGGACTTTCTCGGCGACCACCCCTCAGATCTCGTCAACTCCCTTTGTTTGCAAGGCCATTGGGAGGGGATGACCCGTTTGGGGCGGGGCTGGGGAGGGTGCATGAAGTGGCGTCGTCGGCCGAAGTCCGGTGCCTCCGCGGGCGGTGCGCAGCCGGGGCCGGACCCCACGCGGGACGCCGGAGAGACGGGCGAGGACGCCGACGCGGGTCTCAGACGACGCGTGGGCGAGCTGTTCACCGAGGCTCAGGTGCTGATGCTCAACGGGCGGCCCGGCGAGGGCGTGCCGTTGCAGCAGGAGGCCCGGCGGCTGATGTACGACCTGATCGAGCGGAACCCGGCCGACCGCGCGGCCAAGGAGATGCTCGGCAGTGTGCTGTACGGCCTGGGATCCACGCTGACCAGCGCGAACGAACCAGGACAGGCCCTCGACGCCCTCACGGAGTGCGCGGCCCTCTACGAGGAACTCGCCCAGCAGCCGGCCGGAGGTGGCGGGAACGCCGCGTCCGACGGGCGCGCCGCGTCCGCCATGGTTCCGCTCCTCGCCGACGTCCACGCGCGCAAGGCGCACGCGCTCAGCGTGCTGGGGCACGGGGCGTCCGCCCTCGTCGAGTCGGACGAGGCGGTCATGTCGTATCTGGGCCTCGGTGCCGACGCCACCGACAGCCCCCACCATCTCGACCTCGCCCGCGTGCTGAGCCTGAACGCGGGCGTGCTGTACAACTTCGGCGACCGGGACCTCGCCGTCTGCTCGGCCGACTGGGCCGTCCGGTACTACCTGGCCAAGGGCGAGTCGATCAACAGCGGCTCCCTCGCCGAGGCCGTCATGCACGGGCAGTATCTACGGGAGGCCGCCGGCATCGCGGCCCGGATCCACACCGAGCAGGGCAGGCTCTCGATCGCCGTCGGAGCCGGTGCGGCCCAGGTGCAGACCGCACGGGCCCTGGCCCAGTCGGACAGCCCGAACGACCGCGCCCATCTGGCCTCCGCCCTCACCCGCCACGGCCTCGATCTGCGGGTCGCGGGCCGTACGGCCGAGGGCAACGAGCTCATCCGGGAGGCCCGGGGCATCGATCCCGCCGCAGAGGCCGACGCCACCCGGGAGTGGCAGTCGCTGACCGGCCGGAGTCCGGAGCGCGGCGGCAGGCGCACGATCGCGTCGTACTCGGCAGCGCTCGCCGCCGCGAGCCGGGTCCTCGGGGAGGACGCGGTGCCGGCGGTCCTGCGCGACCTCGCGTTCGACCCGTCGGCCGGGGCCACGACCGTGACGCCGTCCCTGCGCTGCGAGCCGCAGACCGCCCCCGTCCTGGCGACCCTGTTCGCCGAGGCCGCCCTCGGTCTGCTGCGCGCCCCGGGCTCCGACAGCGCGGGCGCGGCCGGTGTCCTAGGACTCCAGGCGCACTGCCTGTTCGCCTCGGCCTCCCGGGTCCAGGCCACGCTGATGCGCTCCCGGTTCCACGAGTTCGGCAGCACCTGGGCGCGGCTGCTGCTCGCCCTGATCGCCGCGTGCGAGGCCGACCCCGCGGATGCGGCGCTCGCGGAGGATTTGACGGGCTGGCTGGGCGGCGTCGCGCTGCGGCTCCAGCCGTTCACCCTGATCGACGGGGTGACTGAACGGCTGGTCGAGGAGTGCACCGCCCTCATCGACCGCCGGGGCACCTGAGAGCCGTACGGCGTGCCGAGCCGACGGGACCGGGCCACGGCGCCCGCCACTGGCACCGGCACCGGCACCCGCACCCGCACCCGCACCCGACAGATGCACGCAGGGCCGGACAGCCGACAGACACACGCAGGCCCGGCCCCGACGGATACACGCAGGCCCGGGGAGCAGGTGCACGGGGTGTGAGAGCACCTGACGGCATCGCTGCCTGACGCGTAGGAGTCAGGCGGAGCCCAGCTGACCCTGCGGTCGGGGCCGTCCTTCCGCCCCCCTCCGGCGGGAGGACGGCCCCGGCGCTTCCCTGTGCCCGCCCGGTCAGTACAGCTTGTTGACGGCCGTGGTCGTGGTCTTCTTGAAGGCGGCCACGGGCGCGTCGGTGAAGTCGCCCATCTGCCCCCACTGGACGACGGTGACGGTGTTGCCGTCCCGCCCGACCGACATCAGGGCGACGTCGGTGGCGCCCCAGGACGTCTCGGTGTTCACGCCGCGGACGCGCGCGCCCTCCTCGACCGGCAGCGTGCCGAAGTCCCGGCCCTCGGCGTCGATGTCGGGCGAGCCCGCTTCCAGGCGGTCGGCGCAGGTGCGGAACAGGTCGTCGTAGTGCTTCGCCAGGCCCTTGGCCAGAGCGGGTGTGCTCGCCACGACGGTCAGCTGCACGGCGCCGGTGTCCACGTCGGTCCGGAACTCCCGGTGCCGGTAGTCGTAGTCGGGCACGTTCTCCGTGTGGAAGCAGAGGTCGAGCGCCGCCGGGACCCCCTCGGCGACCGGCCCGGCGGTCCAGGACGACGACGGGTGCGGCGGCAGCTGGGACGCCGACAGGAACTTGGGCGCGGCGGCCTTCGTGGCGGCCCCGGCGGCCGGCGCCGTCAGCACCGAGCCCGCCGCGAGGGCGACGACGGCGAGGGCGGTGAGAGCGCTCGTACGGATGCGCAAGGACATGGGTGTTCCCCCGTGAATGAGTGAGTGATGCCTGGGCTGAACGCCCCGAAGAGACCGGCTGGTCGGCCCGGCCCTGCTCGGTGCGGCACCAAGAGCATCGGCGCCCCCGGCAACCGAACGCAACAGCCACCGCCCCATCGAGCTCCCTGGAACCATCCCACCCCATTTGACCTGCGAATACGTGGATGCCTGGGATGGCTTCGCGGGCCGGTCGGGGCCCTCGGAGGACGGGGGAACCCACCTCGCTGACGCCCTGCGCGTGGCCGAGTCACGCGGCATGCGGTTGCCCGAGCCGGAGGTGGACCCGCCCGCGGCGCGTCAGGGGCGCACGGTGCGAGCCGGTGCGGAGCCGGTGGTCTCGTCGGCGTCGGCCTCGCCCACGGCCACGGCCGCCGCCGCGATGCTGCGCGCCATCCTCCCGAACACCGCCGCGTGGAAGGGCGCCACGCTCCACCAGTACACATGCCCCGCCAGTCCGTGCGGATGGAACAGGGCGCGCTGCCGGTAGACCGTCCGCCCCTCCTCGTCCCGGTCGACGGTCATCTCCAGCCAGGCCAGGCCCGGCAGCCGCATCTCCGCGCGCAGCCGGAGCAGTCGGCCCGGCTCGATCTCCTCCACCCGCCAGAAGTCGAGGCTGTCGCCGATCCGCAGCCGGGCGGCGTCCCGTCGGCCCCGGCGCAGTCCGACCCCGCCGACCAGCCGGTCCGCCCAGCCGCGCAGGGACCAGGCCAGGGGCGAGGAGTACCAGCCGTTCTCGCCGCCGATCGCCTCCACCACCCGCCACAGCGCCCGCGGCGGGGCCGAGACCGTGCGCTCGCGGTGGTCGCAGTAGAGGCTGCCGCCCGCCCAGTCGGGGTCGGTGGGCAGCGGATCGCTGGGGGCGCGGGGCGTGGCGGCGGAGGACCACCGGGTCGCCACGTCGGCGTCCTGTACGCGTCGCAGGGCCAGCGCGATCGCCCGGTCCAGGCCGACCGGCCCCTCCGGCGGGTCGGGCACGTACCGGACGATGTCCCGCTCGCCGCACACCACCTCGTGCCGCAGCGACTCGACGAGCGGGCGCGCGAGACCGCCGGGCACCGGGGTGACCAGCCCGACCCACAGACTGGACAGCCGTGGGGTGAGCAGCGGCACGGGCACGATGACCCGTTTCGGCAGCTCCGCGACGGCCGCGTACCGCCGCATCATCTGCTCGTACGTGACGACGTCCGGCCCGCCGATGTCGAAGGTCCGGTTCACGTCCTCCGGCAGTTCCGCGCAGCCGACGAGGAGGCGGAGCACGTCCCGGACGGCGATCGGCTGGATACGGGTGCGGACCCAGCTGGGGGTCACCATCACGGGCAGCCGTTCGGTGAGATGGCGGAGCATCTCGAACGAGGCCGACCCGGACCCGATGATCACGGCGGCCCGGAGCACGGCGGTGGGGACGCCCGAGGCCAGCAGCACCCGGCCCACCTCGGCGCGGGACCGCAGATGCGGCGAGAGTTCGCGCTCGGGGACTCCGGCGGGGGTCAGCCCGCCGAGATAGACGATCCGCCGCACCCCGGCGGCCCGCGCCCGCTCCCCGAAGATCTCCGCCGCGCGCCGGTCGGTCTCCTCGAACCCCCGCCCGGTGCCGAGCGCGTGCACGAGGTAGTACGCGACGTCCACGCCCTCCATGGCCGCCCCCACGGACTCCGGGTCCGTCACATCCCCACCCACCACCTCCACCCGCCCGGCCCACGGATGGTCCCGCAACTTCCCGGGCACCCGCGCCAGACACCGCACCGCATACCCGGCCTCCAACAACTCGGGCACGAGCCGGCCCCCGATGTACCCGGTGGCACCGGTGACCAGGCAGCTCAGCGGGCGGTCGTCATCGGCCACGGGGGCGGGAGCATGAGCCGTACGGGTGGTACGGGTGGTACGGGCGGTATGCGTGGTACGGATCGTGCGGGACGTGTTCATACCGGCACCGGCCTCTGTGTCGCGGCTCGCGGCTCCCCCGGCCCATGCTCAGCGCCACGCAGAGGCCCCGCAACCTCGGCACGAAGCCTGCCGCACCAGGGGTCTCGCCTCACCCGCCCGCCCACCCTCTTGACTACGCTGGACGACAGACGTCCATAACGGGGCAAGACCGAGCAGGATCAGGCAAATATCCCTAAGGAACCGACCATGGGTCTCGGCGTCGGCCGTACGGCCGTGAAACGTAGGTCCCTCAGCCGGGCGGGCGCGGCCCTCGTGGTCGGTGCCGGTCTGGTGCTCACCGGGGCATGTGGTGGCGGGGACGGTGGGAGCGGGGATGAGAGCCTCACCGTCGGCGTACTGCTCCCCGGCGGCGGAGCCTCCCGCTTCGGGCAGTTCGACAGACCCCTGATCGAGAAGCGGCTCAAGGAGCTGTGCCCCGGCTGCCCGGCGGCGGCCGTCGCCGCCACGGCCGAGCCGGCCGTCCAGCGGCAGCAGCTCGACGCCATGATCACCAGAGGCGTCGACGTCCTGATCGTCGCCGCCGTCGACCCCAAGGTGCTGCGCTCGTCGGTCGAGGCCGCCGAGCGGGCCGACATCCCGGTCGTCGCCTACGACCGGCTCGCCCAGGGTCCCATCTCCGGCTACGTCACCTTCGACGGCGACATCGTCGGCAAGCTCCAGGCCGAGGAACTGCTGAAGGCCATGGGCGACAAGGCGGACGGCGGACAGATCGTCATGATGAACGGCGCCACCAACGACCCCAACGCCGGCTGGTTCAAGCGTGGCGCGCTCTCCGTCCTGGAGGGCGAGGTGAAGATCGGCAAGTCGTACGACACCGTCGGCTGGCGGCCGGAGAACGGCTACGTCAACATGAGCGGCGCCATCTCCGCCCTCGGCGCCGAGAACATCGACGGCGTCCTGGCCGCCAACGACAGCCTCGCCGGCGCCGTGGTCTCCGCCCTCAACGCCAGTGCGGTACGGCCGCTGCCCCCGGTCACCGGCCAGGACGCCGACCTGGTGGCCATCCAGCGCATCGTCCAGGGCAGCCAGCACATGACCGTCTACAAGCCGTTCGAGCCCGCCGCCGACGCCGCCGCCGAGATGGCCGTCGCCCTGGGGCGCGGCGAGGCGGTCGACGACATCGCCACCGGCACCGTCGACAGCCCCACCGACAAGAACATCCCGGCGGTCCTCCTCCCCTCGGTCGCGGTGACGGTCGACAACATCGAGGAGACTGTGGTCGAGGACGGTATGCACAGCATCGACCAGATATGCACCCCGAAGCTCCGCCCCGCGTGCGACAAGGCCGGACTCACCCCATGAGCCTCAGCGGCCAGCCCCTCAGTACCGTCCGCCCCGTCCAGGAGGTGACCCTGTGGTTCAGCCCCTGCTGGCGTTGCGCGGCGTCTCCAAACGCTTCGCCGCCGTCCACGCGCTCGTGGACGTCGAACTGGAGATCAGGGCCGGTGAGGTGGTCGCCCTGGTCGGCGACAACGCCGCCGGGAAGTCCACGCTGGTCAAGGTGATCTCGGGCGTCGGTCCCCCCGACAAGGGCGTCATCGAGTGGGAGGGCGAACCCGTCCAGATCAGACGCCCCCAGGACGCCCAGCTCCTCGGGATCGCGGCCGTCTACCAGGACCTCGCGATGTGCGGCCACCTCGACGTCGTCGGCAACCTCTTCCTCGGCCGGGAGATCCACCGCTTCGGCGTCCTCGACGAGGTGGAGATGGAGCGCCGCACCCGCGAGCTGCTGCGCACCCTCTCCATCCGCATCCCCGACCTACGCGTCCCGCTCGCCACGCTGTCCGGCGGGCAGCGGCAGGTCGTCGCGATCACCCGCTCGTTCGTGAGTGCGCCCCGGCTGCTCCTTCTGGACGAGCCCACCGCCTCCCTCGGCCTCGAACAGACCAACCAGCTCCTCGACCTCATCGAGGAGCTGCGCGACCGGGGCACCGGAGTGCTCCTCATCAGCCACAACATGGGCGACATCAAGGCCGTCGCCGACCGCATCGCCGTCCTGCGCCTCGGCCGCAACAACGGCCTGTTCGACGTCAGCACGACCTCCCAGGAGCAGATCATCTCCTCCATCACCGGCGCGGTGGACAACACGGCGGGCCACCACCCGGCCGACCCGGAGGAGACATGGCCGTGAGGGGGGACGGAGAGGGGAGCCCCCGGGAAGGGGGCTCCCAGGACGACGCGCACCGGTCGAAGGCCGGGCGGCGGTCGCCCGCCGGGCTCCGGTGGTACGGCGAGCGCCCCCGCGCGTACGCGCACGCCGTGCGCCGCCGCGTGCACGAGGGGGAGCTCGGCCCGGCACCCGCGCTGCTCGCCCTCGCCGTGACCTGGATCGTCTTCCAGAGCCTCAACGAGAACTTCCTCTCCCCGCGCAACCTCTCCGTCCTCAGCGTCGAGATCGTGGGCACCGGCATGGTCGCCGTCGGCGTCGTCTTCGTGCTGCTGATCGGCGAGATCGACCTCTCGGTGGGATCCCTGGCCGGGCTCTCCGGCGCCCTGTTCGCCGCGCTGAACGTGAATCACGGCATGCCGGAGGGCCTCGCCGTGCTCGTCGCGGTGGCCTGCGGCGCGGCGGCCGGGGCGGTCCACGGGTTCGTGTTCACCAAGATCGGCGTGCCCGCGTTCGTCGTCACCCTCGCGGGCCTGCTGGCCTGGAACGGCCTGATGCTCTACCTCCTGGGCCCGGAGAGCTCCATCAGCTTCAGCGACGACGGCCTGGTCGCCGAGCTGACCAGCCGCTCCTTCGGCTCCGCCGCCGTCACCTACGGCCTCGCGGCGCTCGGTCCGCTCGCGTACCTCCTCGTCTGTCTCCGCGACCGCGCACGCCGGAGCACGGCCGGGATGCCGTACCGGGCGAGGGGCGGGATCTGGGTGAGGACGGCGCTGCTCGCGCTGGTCTCCTTCGCCACCGTCTACGTCCTGGACCGCTTCGAGGGCCTGCCGCTGGCCCTGCTGATCTTCCTCGGCGTCGTCATCGCCGCGGACCTCTTCCTGCGCCGCACGGTGTACGGCCGTCAGGTGATGGCGCTGGGCAGCGGCGTGGAGGCGGCCCGGCGGTCCGGCGTCGACGTGTCCCGTGTACGGATCGCGGTGTTCGTGGTGTCGGGAACCCTGGCCGCGGTAGGCGGTCTGTTCGTCGCGTCCCGGCTCACCTCGGCGACCCAGGTGCCGGGCTCCGGGATGCTGCTCATCAACGCGATCGCCGCCGCGGTCATCGGCGGCACCAGTCTCTTCGGCGGCCGGGGCTCGACGTGGTCCGCGCTGCTGGGCGTCCTCATCATCCAGTCGATCGCCTCGGGCATGGCCCTGCTGGGCGTCCAGCCGGCCGTCCAGTTCATGATCACCGGCGGGGTCCTGCTGGTCGCCGTGGTCTTCGACGCCCTGGCCCGCCGCGCGGCGGAGACCCGGGGACGGGTGTGAACGGTTCCCTCGCCCCCTGCGCCACAGGTGCTCCACGAAAGCACTGACGCACCCCCAGAAAAGCAGTGCGACAGGCCGCGTGATCTCGCTCCGCGAGGCGGCGGCTTTTCCCGCGCACCCGCCGACCACCCGCCGCCACGAGCATCGCTTCGTCCCGGCCTGCCCCGACACGGCCTGTTTCGTCTGCCGCGGCCGCCTGCCGACGTGACCTCCTTCACCACCGCACCCCGTCGGCACCGGGATATTTGCCCCTGTCGGGCGGCTCCTGGGGATGGCCAGGATGGCGAAGTCACCCCACCCCCACGCAAGGAGCCCCGGATGACCGCCGAAGGCGCCCGTTCCGCCCAGTCCCACCGCAACCGGTCCTCGAAGCGCAAACTGACGCTGCGCCTCGTGCTCGTCGGAGCGGCCGTCACCGGAGCGGCCACGCTGCCCAGCGCGTACGCCGCTCTGGTACCGGAACCTCCGTCGGCCGTCCTCGATCTGAGCACGTCGGAGTCGTTCGACACCGGCGCGCTGATGGCCAAGCTCTGCCCCGCTCCCCGCAAGGTGGACTACTGGACGGACGTGACGCACTGGTTCTACAACCCCGCGACCGGTGAGGTCGGGGAGGACCCCACCAAAGGCGCCGGCGACGCCCAGCCGATCGACGGGCTGATCCACCAACTCGAGGGACACTGCGAGTTCCCGGTCACCGACGTCAAGGACGAGATCGGCAAGGCCCAGGTCGTCTCCCGCCCGCTGGTCAACTGCGGGGACGAGGTCACCCTCCGCGAGTCGGTGACCCAGGACTTCACGACCAGCGAGACGTACACCACCAGCGTCTCCGTCGGGGGCGGGTTCGACCTCGCAGTGATCAAGGACGTGCTCTCGCTCAGTGGGAACGCGTCCGTGACCCAGTCCTGGGCGTTCGGCAAGTCGAAGTCGATCTCCCGGGCGGTGACGATCGACGTACCGGCCCGGACCAAGGGCTACTTCGAGCGGGTCCCGGTGATCCGGACCGTGGTGAGCCAGCCGGTCTTCGTCATCGAGAAGATCGCCCGGATCGACCAGGACGGCGAGACCGGCATCAGCGGCTGGAACGACACGGGCAACAAGCGCATCACCTCGCCGGCCTTCCAGACCAGTTCGTCGGCGGACGTGCTGGACGCCAACGAGTTCCCCTCGGGCACCATCCGGGCCCAGGACGATCCGGTCACCGCCGAGGACTGCGACTGACCGAGGGCCCGCGCCCGCGTCGCCGCCGAGCCGGGTGCGGCGGCGCACGGTCCCACACAGGCATCCGCACCGCGCGGGGCACGCCACCGCGAACACGGCGAGCCCGCGCGGACCTGGTGGTCAGCCGCCCCGGCCGCGAAGGCGGCCGCGCGCACGCTCATCGGCGCCGCGCGCGTCGAACCGGCGCCCCGGGGAACAGCTCCACCTTGCTTGCCGGGCCGATAGGCCAACACGTGTTCGATGCCGACAGCACCAGCCTCGACGACCGCTGGAAGGGCAGCCCGGACGCCTGTCCCGGCACCGCCGTCAGCGGCTTCCCCAACGCCTTCGTCCTCCTCGGACCGCACCTCGGCACCGGACACTCCTCGGCGTACGCGGTACTCGAAGCCGCTGGTCCCAGCCCAGCCACAGGGCCCAGAGGGTCAGCGAGGCCACGGCCGTCACCAGGGTCGGCGGCAGCGGGGACGAGGGCTTCGGGAGGTGCCGGAGTCGTTGGCTCACGGCCCCAGCCTCCCGGCGTGCCGCCGCGCCCGGCAGAGCGCACGTGCTCAGCCGCACCCGAGAACCTGAGCAACCGCAGGCCGCGCGCACCGCCGCCGAGCGCCCCCTAAGCGGGTGAAGCCCGGTCCCCTCCTCCCGGTGCGGGGCATGGATGAAGCCCCCGGCCCCATCCGGACGAGTCGGCGGACACGACGCGCTGGAGTTGAGCGATGAACGCGATGAAGCACAGTCATGAGACGGGGCCGAGCCCCGAGACGCGGCAGAGGACCGAGACGCGGACCGAGACACGGCAGAAGTCCGACACACGGCAGAAGTCCGAGACGCGGCAGAGGACCGATCGGAGCGACCCCACCGGCAGCCGCACCCACCACGTTCCGGTCCTCGTCGTCGGGGGTTCCCTCGTCGGCCTGTCGACCTCGGTGTTCCTGGGGCGCCTCGGGGTGCCGCACACCCTGGTGGAGCGGCACGCCGGCACCTCCATCCACCCGCGCGGCCGCGGCAACAACGTCCGCACGATGGAGCTGTTCCGCACGGCCGGCGTCGAGGAGGGCATCCGCCGGGCCGCCGCCACCCTGGCCGGCAACCACGGCATCCTGCAGACGCCCACTCTCGTCGGCGACGCGGGCGAGTGGCTCTTCAAGGAGATCGACGCGGGTGGCGGACTCGCCCGGTTCAGCCCCAGTTCCTGGTGTCTGTGCAGCCAGAACGACCTGGAGCCGGTGCTGCGGGAGCACGCCGAACGGCTCGGCGGCGACCTGCGCTACAACACCGAACTGCTGTCGTTCGACACGGACTCCTCCGGTGTCACGGCGATCGTCAAGAGCCGCGAGACCGGCGAGCACACCACCGTCCGCGCCGACTACCTCGTCGCCGCCGACGGCCCCCGCAGCCCGATCCGCGAGCAGCTCGGCATCGGCCACAGCGGCCCCGGCGACCTGTTCCACAACGTCAGCGTCACCTTCCGCTCCCGCGGCCTCGCCGAGGTCGTCGGCGACCGTCTCTTCATCGTCTGCTACCTGACGAACCCCGACGCCGACGGGGCGCTGCTGCCCGTGGACAACCGGGAGAACTGGGTCTTCCACCTGCCCTGGCACCCCGAACACGGCGAATCCCTGGAGGAGTTCACCGAGGAGCGCTGTGTCGAGCACATCCGCCGCGCGATCGGGGTGGCGGACCTCGACGTCGAGATCACCGGCAAGGCCCCCTGGCACGCCGCCCAGCGCGTCGCCCGCGGCTACCGGTCGGGCCGGGTCTTCCTGGCCGGCGACTCGGCCCACGAGATGTCCCCCACCGGGGCGTTCGGCTCCAACACCGGTATCCAGGACGCCCACAACCTCGCCTGGAAGCTGGCGGCGGTGCTCGGCGGCTGGGCCGGGGAGGGCCTGCTGGAGACGTACGACGCCGAGCGCCGCCCGGTGGCGGAGGCGACCAGCGCCCGCGCCGCCGCCCGGTCCGTGGAGCACAGCCACCCCGGCTTCGCCCCGGCCCCCGGCATCGGCGGTGGCGGCGGCCCGCAGCGCGGCATCCTCAACGTGGCCCTCGGCTATCGCTATCCGCAGGGCGCCGTGCTCGGCGCCGACCCCGCGTCCCCGGTCGTCCCGGAACGCCTCGACCTGTCCGGCGCACCGGGCAGCAGGGCACCCCACATGGCGGTACGGCACCGGGGTGAACCCGTCTCGACGCTGGACCTCTACGAGCGCTCGCTCGTCCTCCTCAGCGACGCCGACGCCGCTGAGGACGCCGCTGCCGACGCCGCGGCCGGCGGTGCCGGTTCGGGTGGCTGGCACGAGGCCGCCCTCCGGCTCGCCGAGGAGATGTCCCTCCCCCTGACCTCGTACCGGATCGGCGACGGCCCCGCCGCCGACCTGACGCCCGAGGGCGACGCGGACTGGGCGGAGGTCCACGGCACGGCCCCCGGCGGCGCCGTGCTCGTCCGGCCCGACGGGTTCGTGGCCTGGCGGGCGCCGGGGCCGGTCCCGGACGCCGAGTCGGCGCTGCGGGAGGTCCTGACCACGCTGCTGGCGAGGGCCTGAGTCCCTCTTCCCGGGCGAACGCCGGCGTCCGTCTCCTTCGTGAACTCGCCTGACGGGGCGGGCGAGTTCACCCGGATTCACCCGTGTGATCTCCCTGAGTGGTGAGGGGGAGACGACTGTCTGACGGTGGATCACGTCGGGGGCGGGTTCCCACAGCTGACGAGGTGTCGGCTGCCCGCCCCGTCGACGGAAGGACCGTCAGATGCGCTCTGTACGAATGCTCATGGCCACCGCGGCGGCCTCGGCCCTCCTCGCGTTCGGCGCGCCCGTCGCGTACGCGTCCGGGGGCTGGGACGAGACGGACGCCTCCCCCAGCGGGAAGCAGGACGGCGGCTCCTGGAGCGGCAAGCAGGCGGACGGCGCCGCGGGTGCCAAGCAGGAGAGCGGCGCCGCGGGTGCCAAGCAGGAGAGCGGCTCCTGGAGCGGCAAGCAGGACGAGGAGTCGTGGGGCGGCAAGCACGAGAAGCCCAGCGGCGGCGTGCACACCGGCGGTGGCGGCCTCGCCGCGCCGGCCGTGACCGCGGGCGGGCTGGCCGTCCTGGCCGTCGCCGGGACGGGGCTGTACGCGGCGCGCCGCAAGAAGACCGCCGCAAGCGTGGCCTGACCGTGCCGGGCCCGATAGCCGCGTGACCGGCCGCCCCGCACGACGGCCCGGCCGGTCACCGTCCCGGCACCCCGGTCACCCATCCCGGCGCCCCCGTCACCCACCCGGCGCCCCCGTCACCCGCCCGGTGCACCAGTCACCCGCGCAGTGCATACGAGTCGCGCGCCCCGTGGGCCGGGCTCAGGATCGAGGCACGCCGACGTCACGCCGATCCGGGCGACGTCCGTCCTTGTCTGCCCCCCCCACCGAGGAGATGTGCGCAGGATGACCACCACGTCCGAACGTGTTTCCGAGTCACTGCGGCGACAGGTGTCGCAGCGTGTCTCCCAGTCCGTCTTCGACGGCTCCCGGCTCCGTGTCGTCCTCCTCGTGGACGTCTACGACGGCGCCCAGCAGCAGTTCCTGGAGGCGTACGAGCAGCTGTGCAACCAGGTCGCGTCCGTCCCCGGGCACGTCAGCGACCAGCTGTGCCAGTCCATCGAGAACCCCTCCCAGTGGCTGATCACCAGCGAGTGGGAGAGCGCCCCGCCCTTCCTCACCTGGGTGAACAGCGAGGAACACGTGCAGATGGTGCGGCCGCTGCACGACTGTGTCCGCGACACCCGTTCGCTGCGCTTCCACATCGTCCGCGAGACCGGCGGCCCGGCCGTGGCGGCCGAGGCCGGCGAGCGCAGGCTCCAGACCTCGCCCCGGATCGGCGACGGCCTGATCCGGCACGCGCTCACCTTCACGGTCAAGCCCGGCAGCGAGGAGAAGGTCGCCAGGATCCTCGCCGACTACGCCGCGCCGGAGCCGAGGGTCGACGACACCACCCGGCTGTGCCGCACCTCCCTGTTCATGCACGGCAACCGGGTGGTCCGGGCCGTCGAGGTACGGGGCGACCTGCTGGCCGCGCTGCGGCACGTCGCCCGGCAGCCCGAGGTACGGGCCGTCGAGGAGGCCATCAACCCCTATCTGGAGCAGGACCGGGACCTGGACGACCCCGACTCGGCCCGGGTCTTCTTCACCCGTGCGGCGCTGCCCGCCGTCCACCATGTGACGGCCGGCCAGGAGAGCCCGGACGCCGTACGGCACGCCCTGTACTACCCGGCCCGCGAGGGCCAGGGGCTGCGGCTGGCCGAGCTGCTCGCCCGGCAGGACGAGGCGGCGGCGGACGACCCGCAGGGCCCGGTGCTGCGCAGCACGATCTTCCAGCGCGACGACATCGTGGTGCGGCTGGTCGACGTGCGCGGCGGCCTCGACGCCGACCCGGGCCCCGTGCTCGGGCTCACCGACCGGGCCCGCGCGGCCGAGCTGACGGCGCTCCTCGACGGTGAGGCCCTCGGCATGGACGGCTCGCCACGGGACGACGCCCCCGCCCGGCTGCTCACGGTCGCCCGCATGGACCTCGTCACCGACCGCCGGGCGCCCGACGCCTGACCACCCCTCACCAGTCCGATGCAGCTCATGTTCGGAGGAACGTCGTGATCAATCGCCATCCCAGAGTCGTGGATGTCAGCGAGGTCGAGCCCAACACCCGGCGCGGCGGCGATCTGCGCGCCATGCTGACCCCCAGCACCGTCGGCTCCACCAGCGGTTTCATGGGCGTGGCCATCGTGGCGCCCGGCGACCGCATCGCCGAGCACTACCACCCGTACTCCGAGGAGTTCATCTACGTCATCTGCGGGCAGCTGGAAGTGGATCTCGACGGCGAGGCCCATGAACTCCGGCCCGAGCAGGGGCTGCTGATCCCCGCCCACATGCGGCACCGCTTCCGCAACGTCGGCAACGTGGAGGCCCGTATGGTCTTCCACCTCGGCCCGCTGGCCCCGAGCCCGCCGCTCGGCCACGTCGACACCGAGGACGCGAACGGCGTACCGATTCCGGTGGAGGCGGCGCACACCGCACGGTCGGCCGAGAACGCCCAGGTCCGCTCATGACCAGGCGCGTGGCGGTCACCGGCATAGGCATCGTCGCCCCCGGCGGCATCGGCGTCCCGGCGTTCTGGGACCTCCTGGCGGGCGGCCGTACGGCGACGCGCGGCATCACCTTCTTCGACCCGTCCGGGCTGCGTTCGCGGATCGCCGCCGAGTGCGACTTCGACCCGGCGGCCCACGGACTGGACGCGGACCTGATCGCCCGCTGCGACCGGTACATCCAGTTCGCCCTGGTCGCCGGTGAGGAGGCGATCGCGGACTCCGGCCTCGACCTCGCCGCGGAGAACCCCTGGCGGGTCGGGGTGTCCCTGGGCACCGCCGTCGGCGGCACCACCCGGCTGGAGCACGACTACGTGCTGGTCAGCCACAGCGGCCGGCGCTGGGACGTGGACCACCGGGAGGCCGGTCCGCATCTGCACCGGGCGTTCGCGCCCAGCACCCTCGCCTCCACGGTCGCCGAACGCTTCGAGGCGCGCGGGCCGGTGCAGACGGTCTCCACCGGCTGCACCTCGGGTCTCGACGCCGTCGGGTACGCCTTCCACACCATCGAGGAGGGCCGGGCCGACATCTGCATAGCCGGGGCGTCGGACTCGCCGATCTCCCCGATCACCATGGCCTGCTTCGACGCGATCAAGGCCACCTCCCCCAACAACGACGACCCGGCCCACGCCTCTCGCCCCTTCGACGCCGACCGCAACGGGTTCGTCATGGGCGAGGGGGGAGCCGTCCTCGTCCTGGAGGAGCTGGAACACGCCCGGGCCCGGGGCGCGCACGTGTACTGCGAGATCGGGGGCTACGCCACCTTCGGCAACGCCTACCACATGACCGGTCTGACCACGGAGGGCCTGGAGATGGCGCGGGCCATCGAGGACGCCCTCGACCACGCCCGCCTGGACCGTACGGCCGTCGACTACGTCAACGCGCACGGCTCGGGCACCAAGCAGAACGACCGGCACGAGACGGCGGCCGTCAAACGCACGCTCGGCGCGCACGCCTACGACACGCCCATGAGCTCCATCAAGTCCATGGTGGGCCACTCGCTGGGCGCGATCGGCGCCATCGAGGTCGTCGCCTGCGCGCTGGCCCTGGCCCACCAGGTCGTCCCGCCCACCGCGAACTACGAGACCCCGGACCCCGAGTGCGACCTGGACTACGTCCCGCGCATCGCCCGCGAACGAAAGCTGACCAATGTGCTCTCCGTGGGCAGCGGGTTCGGCGGCTTCCAGTCCGCGGTGGTCATGAGTCTGCCGAGGGAGAAGACATGAGCAAGCGGCGTCCTCGGCGCGCGGCCGTCACCGGAATCGGCGTGGTCGCGCCCAACGGAACGAGCACCGAGACGTTCTGGAAGTCGACCCGGGAGGGCATCAGCGTCCTGGACCGGGTCACCCGCGAGGGCTGCGAGCACCTGCCGCTGAAGGTCGCGGGCGAGGTCCGGAACTTCGATCCGCCGTCGGCGGTCGAGGAGCGCTTCCTCGTCCAGACCGACCGGTTCACGCACTTCGCGATGGCCGCCGCCGACCAGGCGCTCGACGACGCCCGCCTGGACCGGCCCGCGACCGACGCGGCCCCGTTCTCGGTGGGCGTGGTCACGGCGGCCGGGTCCGGCGGCGGCGAGTTCGGGCAGCGGGAGCTGCAGCAGCTGTGGTCCAAGGGCAGCCGGTTCGTCGGCCCGTACCAGTCCATCGCCTGGTTCTACGCCGCGAGCACCGGTCAGATCTCCATCCGCCGGGGCTTCAAGGGCCCCTGCGGGGTGATCGCCTCCGACGAGGCCGGCGGTCTCGACGCCGTGGCGCACGCGGCGCGGGCGGTGCGGCGCGGCACCGACGTGATGGTGACCGGCGCGACCGAGGCGCCGCTCGCCCCCTACTCGATGGTCTGCCAGCTCGGCTACCCGGAGCTGAGCACGGTGGCCGACCCGGACCGCGCCTACCGTCCCTTCACGGCGGCGGCCTGCGGGTTCGTCCCCGCCGAGGGCGGCGCGATGCTCGTCGTGGAGGCCGAGGAGACCGCCCGGGAACGCGGCGCGCCGGTACGGGCCCACCTCGCGGGCCACGCGGCCACGTTCACCGGTGCCTCCCGCTGGGCGGAGTCCCGGGCGGGGCTCGCCGAGGCGATCCGGGGCGCCCTGGCGGAGGCCGGCTGCGCCCCCGAGGAGATCGACGTGGTCTTCGCCGACGCCCTCGGCACCCCCGAGGCGGACCGGGCCGAGGCCCTGGCGATCACAGACGCCCTCGGCCCGCACGGCACCCGGGTCCCGGTCACGGCGCCGAAGACCGCCATGGGCCGGGGCAACTGCGCGGCGGCCGTCCTGGACGTGGCGGCGGCGGTGCTCGCGATGGAGCACGGCGTCATCCCGCCCACCCCCAACGTCTTCGACGTCTGCCACGACCTCGACCTCGTCACCTCCCGCGCCCGTGCCGCCGAGCCGCGCACGGCGCTGGTCCTCAGCCGGGGACTCATGGGGTCGAACTCGGCGCTGGTGCTGCGACTCGGCCCCGGCGACACCTCCTGACCATCCCCCCCGACGCACCACCTCCGCACCACCTCCGCACCACCTCTGCACCAAGGAGAACCGCATGAGTGACCGCATCACCGTGGAAGAACTGTCCGAGCTGATGAAGAAGGCCGCCGGGGTCACCGTCACCCCGGAGGAGCTCCGGCAGCACCACGAGTCCGGCTTCGACGTCCTCGGCATCGACTCGCTCGGCCTGCTCGGCATCGTCGGCGAGCTGGAGAACCGGTACGGCACGCCGATGCCGCCGGACGCGGAGAAGTGCAAGAGCCCCAAGCAGTTCCTCGACCAGGTCAACAGCGCGCTGATGGCGGGAGCCTGAGATGGCCGGACACACGCAGAACGAGATCACCATCGCCGCGCCCGTCGACCTGGTCTGGGACATGACCAACGACGTCGCGAACTGGCCCCGCCTGTTCAGCGAGTACGCCAGCGCCGAGATCCTCTCCCAGGAGGGCGACCGGGTGACGTTCCGGCTGACCATGCACCCGGACGAGAACGGCAAGGTGTGGAGCTGGGTCTCGGAACGGGAGGCGGACCGCGAGACGCTCAGTGTGGAGGCCCGCCGCGTCGAGACGGGGCCCTTCGCCTACATGAACATCCTCTGGGAGTACGAGAAGGTCCCCGGCGGCACCCGCATGATGTGGACGCAGGACTTCTCCATGAAGCCGGACGCGCCGGTCGACGACGAGTGGATGACCGACAACATCAACCGGAACTCCAAGGTCCAGATGGCCCTGATCCGGGACCGCATCGAGAAGGCCGCCGCCGAACAGGGCGCCGCGCCGGGCCTGACCGACTGAGCGCCGAGCCATCGAGCGCCGACCGACCGAGCCGGACGGAGAACACCCCATGCACCAGTCCCTGATCGTCGCCCGGATGGCCCCGGGCGCCGCGCCGGACATCGCCAAGATCTTCGAGGAGTCCGACCGGGGGGAGCTGCCGCACCTCATCGGGGTCTCCCGGCGCAGCCTCTTCCAGTTCGACGACGTGTACATGCACCTCGTCGAGGCCGAGCGGGACCCCACGCCCGTCATCATGAAGATGGCCGGACACCCCGAGTTCCGGGCCGTCAGCGAACGGCTGTCGGCGTACGTCTCCGCGTACGACCCGGCGACCTGGCGTTCGCCGAAGGACGCGATGGCGAACTGCTTCTACCGGTGGGACCGGGACAACCCCTCCTGACCGCACCGACAGAAGGACAGACCGACAGGCCGGCGGGCCCGCGCGACGCGCGGGCCCGCCGGCCTGTCCGGGTCAGCGTGCCGGTCAGCCGGGCACGTGACAGTCGAACGCGTGCAGATAGGCGTTGACCGGCCGTACGTCGTCGATGACCAGCCCCGCGGCCGTCAGCCGGGAGGTCATGCTCTCGGTGGTGTGCTTGGCCCCGCCGACGTTGAGGAGCAGCAGCAGGTCCATGGCGGTGCTGAACCGCATCGACGGCGAGTCGTCGACGAGGTTCTCGATGACGACGACCCGGGTGCCGGGGCCGCCCGCCCCGATGACGTTGCGCAGCAGCCGGGCGGTGCTGTCGTCGTCCCACTCCAGGATGTTCTTGATGACGTACACGTCGGCCCGGACCGGGACGGCCTCGCGGCAGTCGCCCGGGACGACGCGGGTGCGGTCCGCGAGCGCGCCGCCCGGGCGCAGCCGGGGGTCGGCGTTCTCCACCACGCGCGGCAGGTCGAGCAGGGTGCCGTGCAGCGCCGGGTACTTCTCCAGCAGGCTCGCCACCACATGGCCCTGCCCCCCGCCGATGTCGGCGACGGACGAACTCCTCGACAGATCGAGGAAGTCGGCCACATCCCGCGCGGACTGGACGCTGGACGTCGTCATGGCCCGGTTGAAGACGTCGGCCGACTGCGGGGCGTCCTCGTTGAGGTAGACGAAGAACTCCTTGCCGTACAGGTCCTCGACGACGCTGTGGCCGGTGCGCACGGCCTCGTCGAGCTTCGGCCAGGCGTCCCAGGTCCACGGCTCGGTGCACCACAGGGCGATGGCGCGCAGGCTGTGCGGGTCGTCCTCGCGCAGCAGCCGGGACATGTCGGTGTGCGCGAACGTCCCGTCCGGCCGTTCGGTGAAGACGCCGTGGCAGGACAGGGCCCGCAACAGCCTTCGCAGCGGCTTCGGTTCGGCCTTCACCGCCGCCGCGAGGTCCTCCACCGGCAGCGGGGTGTCGCCGAGGGCGTCGGCGACGCCGAGCCGGGCGGCGGCGCGCAGGGAGGCGGCGACCGCCGCGCCGAAGACGAGCTCCCTGAACCGCATGGGTGGGGGCGGGGCGGCCTGGGTCCCCTGGGCGGAGGTGTGGACGGCCTGGGTCCGTGCGGTGCGGGCGGTGGGTGAGGGCTCCCCCGCCGGTCTGGTCTGAGCGGTCGTCATGCGACGGCCCCCTTCTTCGAGTTCATGGACGACGGCCTCGGCCGGTCAGCACAGTCCCGCCGGCCTGGACGCCCCGCAGGTGTTGCCCGTGAAGGTGTTGCCCTTGCCGGCGGTGTCGGTGTTGACGATGTCCGCCGGGGAGTTGTTCTCCAGGACGTTCCCGGTGATCCGGTTCCGCTCGCTGGTGGTGCCCACGAAGCTCTTCCAGACGACGATGCCGCCCGACAGCGGGGAGGCGCCGGCGTTCCCGGTGATCCGGTTCCCTGTCACCAGGGTGTCCTCGGCGCCGGTCAGCACGATGCCGATGCCCTGGAGGGCGTCCAGTCGCGCGGTCTTCGGGCAGGACTTGTTGTTGCGGTCGATGAGGTTGTCGCGCACGGTCAGGGCGCCGGCCCTCGGCATGTTCTCGTCGCCGACGACGAAGACGCCCGCGCAGTTGCCGGTGAGGTGGTTGTCCGCGACGGTCAGGTTGCGCAGGCGCCGGACGGTGAGGCCGATCCGGTTGCCCTCCAGGCGGTTGTGGGCGACGACGATGCCGCCGCTGTCCGTGGCGCCCTGCTCGGCCTTGACGGTGTTCGCGAGGAACAGTCCGGCGTCGCCGTTGTCCCGGGCGGTGTTCTTGCGGAACACGCCGCGCACCGAGCGCTCCTGGGCGATGCCCCACACGCCGTTCTTCACGGCGGTCACGTGCCGCACGGTCAGCCGGTCGGTGTCCTGCGCGAACACCCCGGAGCCGGCGAAGCCGGTCACGGTGAGGTTGGCGACGGTGACGTCCTGGACCTTGTGGTCCTTCGTCCCCGTCACACAGATGCCGTTGCCCGCGTCACCGCACCCGTCGGCGGCCTTCGTCACGGCCGGTTCGACGACGGTGCGGGGGCCCATGCCCCGCAGGGTGATGCCGTGGGTGCCGATGCGGACGCTCTCGCGGTAGGTGCCGGAGGCCACGAGCACCGTGTCCCCGGGCGCAGCCGCGTCGACCGCCTGCTGGATGGACTCCCCCGGGAAGACCACATGGATCGGATGGTGGGCGACGGCCTGCGGGGCGGCCCCGAGCCCCACCCCGATGACCGCCGCGACGCACGCCAGATAGCCAATATGCCATTTCGTCATATTCCTCAACATATGACCATGAGCCGTGCAAACCGGCCCGATGGTCCATCCGTCGGCGTGTCACCGCGCCGCGCGTCAGCGGCCGTCGGCACCCAAGCGCCGTCGGTCCTCCTCGTCCCACGCGCGGGTGTCGCGCGGTTCGACGTACGGCTCCTCGTGGGGCGGGTGGCCTCCCGCCAGGGCCCGCTGACGCGCCAGTTCGGCGTCGAACTCCAGGCCGAGGAGGATCGCCAGATTGGTGATCCACAGCCACACCAGGAAGATGATCACGCCGGCGATCGCGCCGTAGGTCCGGTTGTACGAGCCGAAGTTGGCCACGTAGAACGCGAAGCCGGCCGAGGCCACCATCCAGATCAGCAGGGCGAGCAGACTGCCCGGGGTGATCCACCGGAAGCCGCGGACCTTCGCGTTCGGGGTGGCCCAGTACAGGACCGCGATCATGATCGTGACCAGCAGGACCAGCACCGGCCACTTCGCGATCGACCACACGGTCAGCGCCGTGTCACCGACCCCGAGGGTGGTGCCCACCTCCTTGGCGAGGGCGCCGGTGAACACCACGATCAGGGAGCTGATCACGGCCATCACCATCAGCACCACCGTGACCCCGACCCGGACCGGCAGCACCTTCCACACCGGACGGCCCTCGGGGACGTCGTACACCGCGTTCGCGCTCCTGATGAACGCCGCGACATAGCCGGAGGCCGACCACACCGCGAGCGCCAGGCCCGCGATCGCCATGATCGAGCCCAGCCCGGCGTTGTCCTGCATCTGCCGGACGGCGTTGGTGAGGACGTCCCGCGCGGCACCGGGGGCGAGCTGCTGGATGTTGTCCAGCACCGCTTGCGTCGCCGAGCGCCCGACGATCCCCAGCAGGGAGACGAGCGCCAGCAGCGCCGGGAACAGGGCGAGGATCCCGTAGTAGGTCAGCGCCGCCGCCCGGTCGGTCAGCTCGTCCCTCTTGAACTCCTTCAGGGTGCCCTTCAGCACCGCCCACCACGAGCGTTTGGGCAACTCACCGGGGCTGTCCGGCGCCCGCCGCTCCACCTCCTCGTCCGGCCCGGCCGCCGGTGCCCGCGCGGCCTCGCCCTCCTGGCCGCGCCGGGCCTCCGTGCCGTGCCGGTCCTCCTCGGTGCGCTCGAACCGGTCGTCGCGCCCGACCTGGTCGGTGTGGCCGACCTGGTCGGTGTGGCCGACCTGGTCGGTGTGGCCGCCGTAGCCCGGGTGCCCACCATGCCGCCCCTGCCCTCTGTGCCAATTCAGCGTTCGCATCATGCCCGTGCGGGTAACCGGCCGAGAACGGCTCATACACATGCATTCACGGCACATCGTTCAGCGCGGGGGTGCCGGGCGGTCGTAGACGTTGTCCGGGGTGACGACCTCCGTGATCGCGCGGGCGACCAGCGAGGACGGCTCCTGGCCCTGGTACGTCACGTCGGTGTTGAGCAGCAGCACCAGGGGGCCCTGTGCTCCGGCAGGTGGACGGTGACACTCTGGTAACCCGGGATGGAGCCGTTGTGCCCGATCCAGCCGCCGGTCTCGAAGATGCCGAGGCCGTAGTCGGTGCCGGGGAAGCCGGTCGGCAGCATCCGGAGCCGTTCGGCCTGGGTCCGCGGGCTGAGCAGGGTCCCGGTGGCGACGACCTCGGCCCAGCGGCGCAGATCGCGCAGCTTTGAGATCATCGCGCCGGCCGCCCAGGCCCGGCTGGGGTTCCGGTCCGTGGCGTCCTCGACCGCACCGCTGAGCGTCTGGTCGGTGTAGCCGCGCGCGTGCGGCTCGGGGAAGCCGGGGCCCTCGGCGAACAGCGTGCGGCGCAGCCCGGCCAGGCCGATCACGTGCCGACGGAGGTAGTCGGCGAAGCGCGTGCCGCTGACCTTCTCCACCACCGGGCCGAGCAGGACGAAGTTGGTGTTGGAGTACTGGAACCGCTCACCCGGCGCGAAGGTGTTCGGGTTCCTGAAGGCGTACGCGAGCAGCTCCCGGGGCGTGAACGAGCGGCTCGGGTCGCTCAGCAGGTCGCGCGCGAAGCCCGGGTCGGCGCTGTAGGGGAAGAGGCCGCTGCGCATCTGCGCGAGGTGGCGCGGCGTGATCCGGCGGCCGCCCGGGACGCCCCGGACGTAGCGGGAGATCGGGTCGCCCAGGCGCACCCGGCGGTCGTCGACGAGCCGGAGCAGCGCGGTGGCCGTGAAGGTCTTGGTCTCGCTGCCGATCCGCAGGAACAGGTCGGGGGTCATCGGGCGACGGGTGACGGTGTCGGCGACACCGGTCGAACGGACGTAGCATCCCTGGCCCGGCATCCACAGGCCGACGGTGACCCCGGCGATGCCGGCCTCGCGGCGGACGCCCTCGACTCATTCTTGTCGTACCTGCCCTTGTCGTATCGGCCTTTGTCGTACCGGTCTTCGTCATACCGGTCCGCCGCCGCGTGCACGACGGTCGCGGGTGCCGTCACCATCGGGGCCAGTACGGACGCCACCAGCAGCGCGGCGGCGAACGGACGGCGGAGGGGGTGCGTCGCATGTCGGGGCGCCTTCCCGGAACGGGGTCTCGAAGGGGCAAGCGTCACCGTCCGAGCCCTGGGCAAAGGCCCCTGCACCGTACAACGTTCCGCGAGTTCACTCGTTCGGATGCGGCTGGCACTTCGAGTGTTTCAACGGCCATTCACCGCGGTTCGCTCCTCGCGGAAATCAGCGCCGATCGCTATTCTCCCGAATGCCAAAAATCAGGCTCGGCGTTCCTCGTGCCGGTCGGAAAAGCGGATCCCTCATGGAGCATGATTCAAAATGAGAACCGATTATGATTCGGTGGGTCAAAACCCTGACGGGGTTCAGCAGATCGACACCCAGCCCATCTGGCTCCCGGGCCCGCGCGCCTCTTCGGACGTATGGGACCCGGACGCCGAGCTGAGCCAGATGGCGTACGGGACGCACGGCCTGGCGCCCGAACCGACGCTGCCCGAGGTCCGTGACCTCCCGCGGCGCCCGGTCAGCCGGCGACGGCCCCGCCCGGGGGCCCACTTCTTCGCCAGGAACCCCCGGATCGTGCCCGTCGCGTTCTTCATTACGACTATCGTCGTGTGCGCACTGACCATGCTTTTTTGGTCCGTCTCCTATTCATACATTCAGCTGCGCGACATCGCGCTGCTGGTGGTGTCGGAGCATCTCGCGCGCTGGTGGCCGCTGACCGTGTACGGGCCGTGGCTGCTGGCGGGTCTGTCGATTCTCCGGGCGTCCGTGCAACAGCGCACCGCCCGGCGTTCCTGGGCGGTGATGCTGCTCGCGTCCGGCACGGCGGTCGCGTTGTGCATCGGCCAGTCGGCGAGTTCCCTGCTGGCCATGGTGATCGTCGGAATTCCGCCCATCACCGCGCTGGTCTGTTTCCGTGAACTCGTCGGTCAGTTCTCGTCCGGGCCCGGCCCCCGGCACGCCGTGGACACCCTCGGCGGCGCCAAGCAGGGCAGGCGGTAGGCGGCCGCGCGCGTCATCCGAGGGTCTGTTCCGTCCAGATCGTCTTGCCCGTCGGGGTGGGGCGGGTGCCCCAGCGCTGGGTGAGCTGGGCGACCAGGAGCAGACCCCGGCCGCCCTCGTCGAAGCTGCGGGCGCGGCGCATGTGCGGTGCCGTGCTGCTGCCGTCCGAGACCTCGCAGATGAGGCTCTCGTCGTGGATGAGCCGCAGCCGGACGGGCGGCTCGGCATGCCGGATGGCGTTGGTGACCAGTTCGCTGACGACCAGCTCGGTGACGAAGGCCGCGTCGTTCAGGCCCCAGGCCTCCAGTCGGCCGAGCGCCTTCTTGCGGGCCTCGGCGACGGCCGAGGGATCGGCGGCCACGTCCCAGGTGGCGACCCGGCCGGGGTCCAGGGCGCGGGGGCGCACGAGGAGCAGGGCCACGTCGTCGGTGGGCCGCTCCGGCAGTACGGAGCCCAGGACCCGGTCGCACAGCGTGTCCAGGGAATCGGCGGCGGGGGTGTCGAGGGCCTGGCACAGACGGGTGATGCCGTCGTCGATGTCGGTGCGGGAACCGTCGCCGTCGGCGTCGCGGGACCCGAGCAGGCCGTCGGTGTAGAGGGCGAGCAGGCTGCCCTCGGGCAGTTCGGTGTCCAGCGACTCGAAGGGCAGACCGCCCAGGCCCAGCGGGGGCCCCGCCGGGAGGTCCAGCAGGGCGGCGGTGCCGTCCGGCCCCACCACGACCGGCGGCGGATGCCCGGCCCGCGCGAGCGTGCACCGCCGCGACACGGGGTCGTACACGCCGTACAGGCACGTCGCGCCGACGACCCCGGTGGTCACGTCCGCCGCGGCGCCCCCGGTGATCCGGCCCCGGCCGCGCTCACCCGTCCCCCCGGGCCGTTCCGCGGCCTCCGCCTCGGTGGCCAGCCGGGCCACCAGGTCGTCGAGGTGGGTGAGGAGCTCGTCGGGGGGCAGGTCGATGTCGGCGAGGGTACGGACGGCGGTGCGCAGCCGGCCCATGGTCGCCGAGGCGTGGATGCCGTGTCCGACGACGTCGCCGACGACCAGCGCAACCCTGGCCCCGGAGAGCGGGATGACGTCGAACCAGTCGCCGCCCACCCCGGCGCGGGCGCCGGCCGGGAGGTAGCGGGAGGCCACCTCCACCCCGGCCTGCTCGGGCAGGCTCTGCGGCAGCAGGCTGCGTTGGAGGGTGACGGCGGTGCCGCGTTCACGCGTGTAGCGCAGGGCGTTGTCGATGCTGACCGCCGCGCGGGCCGCCAGCTCCTCGGCGAGGACGAGGTCGTCCTGTTCGAAGGGGTCGGGGTGCCGGTGGCGGGCGAAGACGGCGACACCCAGGGTGGTGCCGCGCGCGGTGAGCGGCACGGTCATCGCCGAGTGGAACCCGTAGTCGCGGATGCGGGCGGTCCGCAGCGGGTCCTCGGCCACCCAGTCGGCGATCGCGGGCTCGGTCACCTGGAACAGCACGGCACGCCCCGACCGCAGGCTTCGCACCGGCGGCGAGCCGTCCGGGTACTCGTCGACCTCGCCGGGCGCGACGACCGCCTCGGGCGTCCCCTGGTTGACGGACCGGTGGGCGATCCGCCGCAGGGCGAGGGCGTGGCCCGCCGCGGGCAGCCGCGGGACCCGGCCGTACTCCTCCGCCGCGCCGAGAGCGGGGGAGAAGCCCTCGTCGAGGGAGGCCAGCAGGTCGACGCTGATGAAGTCGGCGAGGTCCGGCACGGCGATGTCCGCCAGTTCCTGCGCCGTCCGCGTCACGTCGAGGGTGCTGCCGATGCGGCGGCCCGCCTCGGCGATCAGCTGCAGGCGTTTGCGGGCCCAGTACTGCTCGGTCACGTCGTGCCCGGTGGTGGCCACGCCGAGGACGCGGCCGTCCTCGCCGTGGAGCCGGTAGATGTCCACCGACCAGGCGTGCTCTCGGGTCTCCCCGGGGGCCCGCGTGTGGTTCTCCAGGTATCGCGGTTCGCCGGTCTCCAGGACCTGCCGCATCACCCGCTCCAGCTCCCCCACGGCGGGATCGTCCACGGCCTCCGAGATGCGCAGCCCGCGCAGGTCGTCGTCGCTCAGGCCCAGCGCCCGGCCCGAGCCCTGGTTCGCGGCGCGGTACCGCAGGTCCGTGTCGTGCACCGAGGTCGCGCAGGACGGGGAGTCGAGGAAGCCGTGCAGCGCGAGCGCGTCGTCGCCGGGGCGCGGCAGCGTCCCCGTCAGGGCGGAGACCAGGAACCAGTCGCGGACCCCGCCGTAGGACGTCCGGTGGTGCGCCAGCACCCTGACCTCCAGCCGGCGCCCGTCGCGGTGCCTGAGGACGAGGGTGCCGTGCCAGCGCGGCAGGTCGGAGAAGGCCGGGAGTGCGTCCGCCGGGGGCTGCTCGGCGAGCAGGGAGGTCGCCGGCAGGCCCAGGATCTGTGTCGGGGCGTACCCGAGGAGGCGTTCGGCGCCGGCGCTCCAGCCGGTAACGGTGCCCTGTTCGTCGACAGTGGCCCGCGCGGTCAATGCCTCACCGGCGGGGCCCGGGCCCGAGCTCGCACCCGGTGCGCCGACGACACGCCGCTCCATGTCCGCCCACCTCACTCTCACCGGGCTCCGGTCCAGGCGAGGCCACATCCCACCTAGGCCGCACCCCTATCTTCGATATGTCCCTCTACATCCTTTTCACACTATTCCCGGCCCGCCGGGTGGGCCTCAGCTCCGCTGCGGACGGTCAGCGGCCGCGCTGTGACGGGTCGAGGAGCGTGGACGGGGTGTCGAACTTCCCGTGCGGGGCCGGTCACCCACCCGCGTCCACCCTGAATCAGGCTCCGCCCCCGCCGGAGTTCTCCCGCTCCCCCGGCGGAACCCTCACTCCTCCACGACGCCCGAGCGCCACGCCCAGGGGCGCCCGCCGGCAGCACACGAGGGCGGGCCATATATCTCCAACTCTCCTGTTCCGATGGGCACTTCACCTTATGCACACGATCTTCTCTCCCTATCATCGGAAGATGACGGAACCGACGCAGTCCGGCCCGTACACGGGTCAGCCCGTACCCCCGCACCAGCCCATGGCCTCCGTGCCCGGCTGGGCCCCGCCCCCGCAGCAAGGGACGCCCTATCCGTACGCGGCCACGCCGCCCGCCGGCTACGGCAGACCCGCCTCCCCGCCCGGGGACCCCGCGGCGGCCTCCGACCGCACGACCGGCGCGCTGCTGATCCTCGGCGCCCTCCTCGCCCTCGGCTCCTCGTTCGCCACGCTGGACAAGTCGGTCCAGCACATCGGCGAGGAGGAGCCGGTCTACGAGACCGTCGCGAAGCCGTGGTCCTACTCCAGCGGGGACATCGGCGGGAAGACCGAGTCGGTCATGCAGTTCTCCGGCTTTCTGCTGCTCCTCGGCGCCCTGGTCGCCGTCGCCGCCGCCGTGCTGCTCCTGACCGGCCGCAGCCGCCGACTCCCGCTGGGCCCCGCGCTCGCCGTCGGCGGGTCGGTCCTGCTGCTCGGCACGACGCTGTCGGTGCTGACGGAGGCGTTCAACGACACCCAGTGGGACGGGGACGGCCGGACCACCACCTTCGGCGCCGGTTTCTATCTGCTGGCCGTCGCCTTCCTGCTGGCCCTCGGCGCGAGCGTGACCGCCGCTCTCGGCACCCGCCGCCCCGCCACGGCCCTCCCCGCACCCGCGCAGCCGCCACAGCCCTGGCAGGCCGCGCCCGGCGGAGCGCCAGGTGCGCCGGCCGGCCCCGGTGCGCCCGACACCCCCAGTGCGCCCGGTGCGCAGGTCGCCGCTCAGCCGGTCCCACCGTCTCCGCCGGCCCAGCCCCCGGCTCCCCCGACGCAGGGCTGATCCCTTCCCGATCCCGGCTTCTCACCGAGCGGCGTCCGCAGGAGTGTGTCGTGTCACCCTGCGGGCACCCCTCGCCTGTGCTACCTTGACATGAAGTGGCAGTTTTGGTTACCAGAGGCTTCTGAGTGCTCTTCGACCTTCCGTCGACGAGCACTCTTTGTTGTTTCCGGGGCTTTCCGGGACTTTCTCAACTTCCCGTCGGGTCGAACCGTTGCTGCGACACCGGGTCCGCACAGTGTGGGCTCCGGGCACTGCATCAAGGGAGTTTCAGCATGGCATCCGGCACCGTGAAGTGGTTCAACTCGGAAAAGGGCTTCGGCTTCATCGAGCAGGAGGGTGGCGGCCCCGACGTCTTCGCCCACTACTCGAACATCGCCACCTCCGGCTTCCGTGAGCTTCAGGAAGGCCAGAAGGTGACTTTCGACGTCACGCAGGGCCAGAAGGGCCCCCAGGCCGAGAACATCGTTCCTGCCTGACGCTGACGCGTAACGCATGAGCCGGGGTCCGCGCCCGAAAGGCGCGGGCCCCGGCTCGTGTGCGACAGGCGCCGCCGCACCGAGGAAGGTCCCCATGAACCGCACGGCTCGTACGAACAGCAGCAGCTCCTCCCGGTCCCGTACGGAGGGCTCCGCCCGCACCAGCACGGCCCGGAGCGACCGCGGACGCTCACGCGGCGCGGGGACGGGTGACCAAGGGGCTCCTTCCCGTGCGGCCGGAGCCGGAGCAGCGACGGGCGGCACCGCACCGGGCCGCGGCGACGCCGCGAAGAACACCGCCGACCGGGGCGACACCTCCAGGACCACCCCGGGTCGCGGGGGCGCCGCCAGGACCGCCAAGAACACCGGCGGCCGCACGGACACCCCCAGGGGCGGCCAGGGCAAGGGCGGCGCCGTCAAGAACGGCTCGGCCCGCGGCGGTGCGGCCAAGGCCGGTCGTGGTCGCCGGGGCGGCGGGCGGACCGTGGCGGCCCCCACCGGTGGCGAGTTCGCGCTGCCGGTCACCGTCACGCCCGCACTGCCGGCCGTCGAGACGTTCGCCGAACTGGAGCTGCCCGCAAAGGTGCTGGAGACGCTGCGGACCGAAGGGGTGACCGAGCCGTTCCCCATCCAGGCCGCGACGCTACCGAACTCCCTGGCCGGACGTGACGTCCTCGGCCGTGGACGCACCGGCTCCGGCAAGACGCTCGCCTTCGGTCTCGCCCTGCTGGCCCGTACGGCCGGACAGCGCGCCGAGCCCCGGCAGCCGCTGGCCCTCGTCCTCGTCCCCACCCGCGAACTGGCCCAGCAGGTCACCGACGCACTCACCCCCTACGCCCGCGCGCTGCGGCTGCGGCTCGCCACCGTGGTCGGCGGCATGTCCCTCGGACGGCAGGCGAGCGTGCTGCGCGGTGGCGCCGAGGTGGTCGTGGCGACCCCCGGCCGGCTCAAGGACCTCATAGACCGCGGCGACTGCCGGCTCGACCAGGTCGCCATCAGCGTCCTCGACGAGGCCGACCAGATGGCCGACATGGGCTTCATGCCGCAGGTCACCGCGCTGCTCGACCAGGTGCGCCCCGACGGCCAGCGGCTGCTGTTCTCCGCCACCCTCGACCGCAACGTCGACCGGCTGGTCCGCGACTACCTGCACGACCCCGTCGTCCACTCCGTCGACCCGTCCGCGGGCGCCGTCACGACGATGGACCACCACGTGCTGCACATCGAGGACGACGACAAGCACGCCACCACGACCGAGATCGCCGCCCGCGACGGGCGCGTGATCATGTTCCTGGACAGCAAGCACGCGACGGACCGACTGGTGAAGAAGCTGTTGGCGGTGGGCGTGCGGGCCGCCGCCCTGCACGGCGGCAAGTCGCAGTCGCAGCGCAACCGGGCCCTGAGCCAGTTCAAGGACGGGGACGTCACCGCCCTGGTCGCCACGAACGTCGCGGCGCGCGGCATCCACGTCGACGACCTCGACCTCGTCGTCAACGTCGACCCGCCGGGCGACCACAAGGACTACCTGCACCGGGGCGGCCGTACGGCCCGCGCGGGCGAGTCCGGCACGGTCGTCACGCTCGTCCTGCCGCACCAGCGCCGTGACGTGACCCGGCTGATGGCGGTCGCCGGCATCACCCCGACGACCACGCGGGTCCGCTCCGGCGGTGTCGAGCTGAACCGCATCACCGGCGCGCAGGCCCCCTCCGGCGTCCCGGTCGTCCTCACCCCGCCGGTCACCCAGCAGCCGGCCGCCCGCCCCTCCTCGGCGTCACGCGGCCGTCGCAGCCGCCCGTCCGCCCAGGGACGCCGCCGCGCCCCTGCGAAGGGCAACGGCCGCTGAGCCTGCCGGTACGACAAGACGCATGCCGCGGCGCACGGCGCGGCGTGGCTCAGGCCAGCTACTCGAAGTACGCGCGGACGACGGCGTGGGTCGGTCGAGGAACTCCCACGGGGGTGGCGGGCGTTCACAGGGAGACGTGCGGAACGCACGCGGACGACCGGAACGACCGGCACGACACGGGCTGAAGCCGAGGTGGCACGCATGGCGATGTGGGACCGGATCAAGGACCAGGCCAAGGGTCTGCAGCAGCAGGCGCAGGGCGCGCGGGGCGGCAGCGGACACGGGCAGCCGGGGGCGGGGCCGCTGGGTTCCATGGGAGCCGGCAGGTCCTCGGGGTCCGGGCGGTCCTCCGGCGGCTCCAAGGCCCAGCTGGTGAGCGCGCTCAAGTCCCAGCTCACCTCCCTCAAGACGGAGCTGAAGAGCGGTGCCTACCGGGACGCCAGCATGGCGATGTGCGCACTGGTCGCCGCCGCCGACGGGAACGTGGACCCGGCCGAGCGGCAGCACGTGGAGTCGCTGATCCTCAACAACGACGTCCTGCAGAACTTCCCCGCCGACCAGCTGCGGCAGCGGTTCAACCGCCACGTCGACCAGCTCTCCCGCAATTTCCAGCAGGGCAAGGCCGAGGCCCTCACGGAGATCGCCAAGGCCGCGAAGAAGCCGACCGAGGCACGGGCGGTCGTCCAGACCGGCTTCGTGGTGGCGGGCGCGGACGGGTACATCGCGCAGACCGAGGAGCAGGTCCTGCGCGAGGCGTGCGCCGCCCTCGGCCTGTCCCCGCAGGAGTTCGGTCTCTGACATCGGCCGCCGCTCTGTGCGGCTGACACACCGGCAGACCTTCGTGGCTGACACCGGCCGCCGGTCTGTGCGACGCGGGGCGCCTTTCCGTGACTCAGGGCAACGGGTTTGGGCGGGTGCCCCGGCGCAGGGCGCGGCCGCACCAGACGATGACGGCCGCGTTGGCCAGGCCGCCCAGCATCACGGCGACGACGGCCATCGCGGCCCCGTCCGGCAGGGCGAGCCACAGGAAACTCACCGGCGCCGAGGCCAGGATGGGGACGACCATCGCCATGGACCCGCCCGAGCCGTCGTCGGAGCTCATCGCCACCGCCCACACCAACAGGCCGACGCAGAGCACGAGGTAGGCGAGGGCGAGGAGATCGCCGGGGCGGGGACGAGCGCGGCGGCGCGCCGGGAACGCGCGGTGCGGCTCGGGAGAGCTGGAGGGGTCGGGAAGAGCGGGTTCCTCGGTCATGGGGCGATCCTGGTGTCCTGTGTCCTGTGTCCTTGTTTCCTGGTGTCGTGGTGTCCTTGTGTCCTGATGCGGTCGGTCGGGGCGGGTCTCAGAGGTGGGTGCCCGGGGGGTTCGGGCGGGCCAGGCCCAGGTCGTAGGCGAGGATCGTGGCCTGGACGCGGTCGCGCAGACCGAGCTTGCGGAGCAGCGCGTTGACGTGGGACTTCACGGTGCCGACGGTGATGCCGAGCTCCTCGGCGATCTCCGCGTTGGTGAGTCCGGTGGCGACCAGGGAGAGAACGGTGCGCTGGCTGCCGGTCAGCGCGTCGAGGGCGCGCAGGCCGCCGCCGTCCGCCGTACCCGGGGTCGTACCGGAGGCGTAGTGGCCGATGAGGCGGCGGGTCGCGGAGGGGGCGAGCACGCTCTCACCGGCGGCCACCACGCGGATGCCGGCCAGCAGTTCGGCGGCGTGCACGTCCTTGAGGAGGAAGCCGGAGGCGCCGGCGCGCAGGGCGTCGAAGACGTACGCGTCGAGGTCGAAGGTGGTCAGGACGAGGACGCGGGGCGCGTGGTCCCGGCCGGTGATGATGCGGGTCGCGGCGATGCCGTCCAGTTGGGGCATCCGTACGTCCATGACGACGACGTCCGGTGCCAACTCCTCGGCGAGCCGCACCGCTTCGGCGCCGTCGGCGGCCTCACCGACGACCGTCATGTCCTCCTCCGCGTCGATCACGGCGGCGAACCCCGCCCGTACGATGCCCTGGTCGTCGACGACCAGCACCCTGAGGCTCATCCGTCACTTCCCTCTTCGTCCTCTGTCGCGTCGCCCTGCTGCGGAACCGGTGCCGCTGCGAGCGGCAGCCGGAGGTGGACCGTGTCCGGGCCGCCGATGGTCAGGGTGCCGCCGAGCGGCGCGACGCGGGCCGTCAGCCGCTCCAGTACGGCGGTGCGCCCGGCGTGCGGCACGCCGGTGGCAGTGAGCGTCAACGTACCGTCGTGCGCGTCGAACTCGAGCATCGTCGGCTGGTCGCCGCCGGCCGCGAGGATCGTCTCGGCGGCGTGGTAGGCGGCCAGGTCGACGGCGGTGGGGAGGCGTTCGGGCACCTGGTCGGTCAGACGTATCCGCACGTCGCGGCCGGTGGCCCGGGACTGGTGGGCGAGCAGGTCGAGGGCCTGGAGGGTGGGTTGCGGACTGCGGCCGGGGCCCGCGTCGCGTTCGCCGTCGCGGACGGTGTCGAGCAGGGCGCGCATCGCGGCGAGGGCCTCGCGGGCGCGGTCGGCGACCGCGTCGAGGCGGCCCGCCTCGGCCTCCTCGACCATGTCGGCGGTCCGGGACAGCACGGTCGTCTCCAGCCCCGCTGCGATCCGCCGCCGCTCGGCCCAGGCGTCCCGCACGGCCTCCTCGGTCCACAGGGCGACCCGCTCGTCCCGCGCGCCGCGGTCCCCCCTGACCCGCCGCCCGCGCACCACCCCGCCCCACACGGCACCCCCCACCACGACCACCACCCCACCGCACACCCCGACCCCCCACCCGAAACCCCCGTTCCCCTGCCCGACCAGGGCGACGACGGCGGCGAGGCTGTGCACGACAACGGCGGCGAGGGGGAACGCGAGGGGGCGGGTCGATGTGGGGAGGAGGAGGCGGAGAGGGAGGGAGCGATGGGGGCGACGAGACCGGGGGGCGTGGAACACGCCGAGGGTGCGGTGGGGGCGGGGCGGGACAGGGCCCCGCGCGTCCGCGCGGCCTACGGCGGAGGCGGAGGCCGAGACCGGGCCGGTCGCGTCCACGGGCCCGCGCGGCGCGTCTCCGGGGCCGCGCGGCGCATCCGCGGGGCCGTGCCCCATGTCGCCCGCCTTGCTCGGCTGGGACGGCGCCGTTGCTGTCGTTGGCTCCCACGCCCCGTCCGTCGCATCCGTGGTCGTCCCGGGGGCGTTCGCGATGCCGCGTGCCGTTTGGAGGGTGATGGCCGCGCATGTGGTGAGGAGGCTCAGGGCCGGGGGGAGGAGGGGTGGGCCGGTGTAGTGGGTCGCGGTCATGGCCAGGGGCCAGAGGAGGGGGAGGGCGAGGAGCGTGGTGAGGGCGGTTCGGGGCGCGCGGGGGAGCCAGAGCAGGGTGAGGGCCTGGGCCGCGGCGAGCAGGGCGAAGAGGGAGCCGGCGGAGGCCTGTTGGGTGGCCGTCGCGGTGTCCGGGCGGATGACCAGCGCCGGGAGCAGCGGTTGCAGGACGAGGCCGGCGGCGGCCACCAGCTGTGCCACCCGGTAGCCACGCGGGAGCGCCGCCTCCACCGGCGCGGCCGTCCGCCCGGGCAGCGCCGCCCGTATCTCCCAACCGCCCTCCCCCGTGGGCCCGCTGGTCAGCGTGCCGCCCGCCTCCCGCGCCCGTGACCGCAGGAACCCCTGACCCCGCCCGCCCCCGAGACCCGCCGCGTGCACCGTCGTCCCGGCGGGCGGCGCCGCACTCGTGACCACGACGTCCGTGCGGGTCTCGCCGTACCGCACCCGCACCCGCGTGTGCGCGCCCGGCGCGTGCCGTGCCACGTTGGTCAGGCCCTCGCGCACGATGCCGTACGCCGCGTCCGCGACGGCCCCGTCCGGCAGCGGTTCGAGCTCGCAGTCGATCCGCTGGTCGAGGCGGCGGAACCCGGCGACCAGGTCCGACAGCCGTTCCACCGGCGACGGCAGGTCCTCCCGGGAGGGCGCCGGTGCCCGTACCGCGCCGAGCGCCCGGGTGACCTCGCGACCGGTCTCGACCGCGAACTCCAGTGCTTGTCCGGCCAGTTCGGGCCGCTGGTCGCGCAGTCCGAGCGCGGCCCCCGCCGTGACGACGACGGCCGTCAGATGGTGGGCGCTGACATCGTGCAACTCCCGCTCCATACGCCGCCGTTCGACCGTCGGCAGCCGATGCCGCTCCGACTCGGCCCGCTGCAGCCGCTGCTCGGCCGCCCACCGTGCGCGCCGGGCCCGCCGTACGAGGAGACCGGCGCCGCAGGCGGTGGCGTAGAGGAGAGCGGTGAGGACGAGGTCGAGGCCCGAGGGGTCGCCGAGGCCGTGCAGGCTGATCTGCATCAGGCCCTGCCAGGCGGCGAGCGCCACCACGCACAACACAGCGGTGAAGGTGTCGCGTTCGGTCGCCACGGTGTACAGGGCCAGCGCGACGCCCGCCGTGCCGAGCAGGGCCGTCGCTCCGACGGGCAGCGGCCCGGCGCCCAGCGCGCACGCGGCGGCGACCACGACGAGCGCGACCACGGGGCGGCTGCGGCGCAGCACCAGCGCGGCCGTCACGACTCCGGCAACCAGGGCGGCCACCAGAAGGGCCGGCCCCTCCGGGACGGTCCCGCGCGCCAGTGCCGCCCCGGGCCACACCACGGCCTGGGCGACGATCAGCAGGACCGGGAACAGCCGGTCGTCCTCTGTCCGCATCATGGCGCCCCCAGGCTAGAGCGGAGACCCCCCACCCGGAGTCCGGCTGGAGACCGAGGTCCGCCTCGTACCTGGGTTATAGGTGGGGCGGGGACGGGGGCGGGGCGCTCGGGTTCGGGTTCGGACCGGGGGGTTCGGATGGGGGTGGGTGCGGGGGGTGGGGACGGGGTGGGTGCGGCGGCGTCCGGCGTCCGGCGTCCACAGGCTGTGGACGGCGAGGAGGGCCGCGCACACGAACACCAGCCGTCCCACCACCGCCGTCGTCCTCCCCACGGACACCGGCCCAGCCCGCTGCCGCTCGACGCCATGATCGACGACGGCACCTACGTCAAGCTCTACCGGAAGTACTTCCACGACCCGATCGCCGCCGACCTGATCACGGTCCGCCCGAAGCTGGCCTCCCAGATAGCCGACACGGACCTGGAGCCGACGAAGAGCTGAGCACACCCGAGGCCCCTTCGCGACCGCTCCCGGCATGCCGTTGTCAGTGCCGGGGGCTAGTCTCCGGACAACCGACCGTATGCCCGTTTGTCCGTTTCAGGGAGGTTCTCATGGTCTCACGGCTCAACCCCTACCTCAGTTTCGACGGCGACGCCCGGCAGGCGATGGAGTTCTACAAGGAGGTCTTCGGCGGCGAGTTGACGCTGCACACCTTCGGCAACTTCGGTCAGCCGGGCGCCCCCGAGTCGGACAAGATCATGCACGGCATGCTGGAGGCGCCGAACGGCTTCACCCTCATGGGCGCCGACACCCCGCCCGGCATGGAGTACCAGCCCGGCGGCGGCTTCTCCGTCAGCCTCAGCGGGGACGACGACACCGAGCTGCGCGGCTACTGGGAAAAGCTGTCCGAGGGCGGTTCCGTCTCGGTCCCGCTCGACAAACAGATGTGGGGCGACGTCTTCGGCATGTGTACGGACCGCTTCGGCGTCCCGTGGATGGTCAACATCAGCGAGCCGCAGGGCTGAGCCGGCGCGCGCAACCGAGGGGTGCGACGCCTCGTTGAGTTCTCGGCTCCACCGCCCGGTGGAGCCTGCGGACCCGACGGACGAGGCGACCGAAGGGCTCGATGAGGTTGTTGGCGGGCTACTCGCGGGGAGACGAGCGAATTTTCAGTGCGCTGCCGCAGGCGTGGTCTGAGTGGCTGACGTCCGTTTGAGCATGTGAGCGCATAGCGGCGCGAGGCGGTGTGCCTTATCGGCGGGCGTTGAGCCGGGCGGCCTGGCGGGTGAGGTGGGCGCGTTCGGCGAGGTTGGGGGCCTTGTCGGCGGCCTCGCCGTACAGACGGGCCGCCGTGGTCAGGTCGCCGTCGCGCTCGTGGAGGTGGGCCGCGACCGCGGTGTGGCGGGGCAGGGAGGCGTCCAGTTCGGCGAGGGCCGCGAGACCGGCGCGCGGTCCGTCGGCCTCGCCCACGGCGACCGCGCGGTTGAGCCGGACGATGGGGTTGTCGGTCAGAGCCGCCAACTCGTCGTACCACTCGACGATCTGCACCCAGTCGGTCTCGGCGGCCGTGGGCGCGTCGGCGTGCAGGGCGGCGATCGCGGCCTGGGCCTGGAACTCGCCGAGCCGGTCGCGGGCGAGGGCCGCCTGGAGGATCCCGATGCCCTCGGCGATCAGACGTGTGTCCCACCGCGCCCGGTCCTGCTCGGCGAGCGGCACCAGGCTGCCGTCGGGCGCCGTCCGGGCCGCGCGCCGGGCGTGATGCAGCAGCATGAGCGCGAGCAGCCCGGCCACCTCGGGGTGGTCGATCGCGGCCGCGAGCTGCCGGGTGAGCCGGATGGCCTCGGCCGCGAGGTCGACATCACCGGAGTAGCCCTCGTTGAAGACGAGGTAGAGCACGCGCAGCACGGTGGCGACGTCGGCCGGCCGGTCGAGGCGCACACCGGAGACCGTCCGCTTGGCCCGGCTGATCCTCTGCGCCATGGTCGCCTCGGGGACGAGGTAGGCCTCCGCGATCTGCCGGGTGGTGAGGCCGCCGACGGCCCGCAGGGTGAGCGCGACCGCCGAGGCCGGGGTCAGCGACGGGTGGGCGCACAGGAAGTAGAGCTGGAGCGTGTCGTCCACGGCGGGCGCGGGTCCGGGCGGGGGCTGCTCCTCGACGCGGTCCTCACGTCGGCGGCGGGCGGCGTCGGCGCGGGCCGCGTCGAGGAACCTGCGCCAGGCCACGGTGACCAGCCAGCCCTTGGGATCACGCGGCGGATCGGCCGGCCAGACGCGGAGCGCCTCGACCAGCGCGTCCTGCACGGCGTCCTCGGCCGCCGCGAAGTCTGCTCCGCGGCGGACGAGAACGGTGAGCACGCTCGGCGTGAGACTCCTGAGCTGGACCTCGTCCATCACTTCGTGCCGCACGTGTGCCGTCACTCCGTGATGGTGGGCTGCACGCCGTAGAACGGGCGTACCTCCAGCCACTCGTGGATCGGCTTGCCGCCCGCCCCGGGGGCGGCGGACAGCTCACCGGCCAGCTCGACGGCGCGCTCGTAGCTGTCGACGTCGATGACCATCCAGCCGGCGATCAGGTCCTTGGTCTCGGCGAACGGGCCGTCGGTGACCGGCGGGCGCCCCTCACCGTCGTAGCGGACCCACGCTCCCTCGGGCGCGAGCGCCTGGCCGTCGACGAACTCGCCGGTCTTCTCCAGCCGGGCCGCGAAGTCGTTCATGTACTGCATGTGCGCCGAGATCTCCTCGGGGCTCCACCGGTCCATCGGCACGTTGTTGACCGGGGCCGGGGCGCCTCGGTAGTGCTTCAGCAGCAGGTACTTGGCCATGGTCGTACTCCTCGGTCCTCTGGCGACCCATTGTGGTCGCGTTCATACCGGGGACGGAGCTGGACGCGGGGTCTCGACATCGCCGTGGGATTTTTCCCGAAGATTTTTTGCGGAGACGGGCCGGACACGACAAAGGCAAGGAGTCATGTACTCCTTGCCACTCTCAACGTATAGCGCACCGGGGGGCTTGCGGCAAGGCCCCCGTGGTGCCGCAGAATCTCCGGCCTGAGCCTGATTCGACGAACACCGGGGGCGCTTCGATGCGTGTGCTGTTGGCGAACTACGACTCGCGCGGGGGCGTCGAGCCGCTGGTCGGACTCGCGGTCCGGCTGCGCGAGCTCGGCGCGGAGGTGCGGGTGTGCGCGCCGCCGGACGAGGAGTTCGCGCGGCGGCTGGCGAGTGTCGGCGTACCGCTGGTGCCGTTCGGCCGGCCCGTACGCGCGCTGATGACCGCGGCGGCGCCGCCGACGCCGGGCGGTGTGCCACGGCGGGCGGCCGAGCTGCTGGCCGAGTTCGACACGGTCGCCGAGGCGGCCGAGGGCTGCGACGTGCTGGTGGCGACGGGGCTGCTCCCGGCCGCGGCCTGTGTGCGGTCGGTGGCCGACAAGCTGGGCATCCCGTACGTGTACGCGAGCTTCCAGTCCGTCACGCTGCCGTCGCCCCACCATCCGCCGATGGCCCGGCCGGGGCGGCCGCTGCCGACGGACACGACCGACAACCGCGCCCTGTGGGACTACGACGCCCGGAGCGCGAGCGAGGTGTTCGGCGAGGTGATCGACACCCATCGGGCATCGGTCGGCCTGCCACCCGTGGCCGCCGTCCGCGACCACGTCTTCACCACCCGGCCCTGGCTGGCGACGGACCCGGTGCTGGATCCGTGGAGGCCGTGGCCCTCGGAGGCGACTGCGGAGGGAGAGTCGTTCCCCGGTCTCGACGTCGTGCAGACCGGCACCTGGATCGTGCCGGACGAGCGGCCGCTCGCGGCCGAGCTGACGGCGTTCCTGGACGCGGGCGCGCCGCCGGTCTACGTCGGCTTCGGCAGCATCGCCATCGGCGGCTCCGAGGACGTCGCCCGAGCCTCCGTCGAGGCGATCCGCGCCCACGGCCGCCGTGTCATCCTCTCCCGGGGCTGGGCGGAACTGGCCGCCCTCGACGACCGGGACGACTGCTTCGTCGTCGGCGAGGCCAACCACCACGCGCTGTTCCGCCGCGTCGCCGCCGTCGTCCACCACGGCGGCGCGGGTACGACGACGACGGCGACCTGGGCGGGCGCGCCCCAGGTGGTCGTGCCCCAGGGCGCGGACCAGCCGTACTTCGCGAGCCGGGTGGCCGAACTGGGCATCGGCGTGGCCCACGAGGGCCCGACCCCGACGTTCGAGTCCCTGTCGGCGGCGCTGAAGGTGGCCCTGGCGCCGGAGACGGCGACGCGGGCGGCCGAGGTCGCCGGGACGGTCCTGCCGGACGGGGCGGCGCGGGCGGCGAGGCTGCTGCTGGACATGTACGGAGGGGAGCGGCGGTCTACGTCAGCATGAGCCGGGGTGCCGGGGGCGCCCGCCCTCATTCCCCCACGCCCGACACGCTCCCCCCTCCCACCTCCCTCCCCCCCCCCGTGACGCGCCCCTCACCCCGCCCCTCACTCCACACCCGGAGCACGCGGACATGACCTTCGGAGTAGACGAGATGCACCCCCCGACCACCTCCGCCCCCACCCCCACCACCAACTCCACCCCCGAGCCGGCTTCCGCCCCCACCCACCCCAGCGCGTTCCGTCTCCCCGAGCGGCTCTCCGCCAAGGCCGGCCCCGCCCTCCTCTCCACCGACGAGCGGCACTTCGCGAACCTCGCCACCTCCCTCGCCCGGTCGATCGCCGAGGTCTCCGCCCAGCTCGACGCCGAACGGCGGGCCCCCGGCGGTCTGGGCCGCCACGCCATGGACCGCGACACGGAGATCCACCGGCTGACCGCCCGTCTGCGCACCCTGCGCCGCTTCGGCCTGGACCTGTGCCTCGGCCGCATGGTGACCGAGGACGACCCCGAGACCCCCGTCTACATCGGCCGCCTGGGCCTCACCGACAGCACCACGGGCCGCCGCCTGCTGGTCGACTGGCGCTCCCCCGCCGCCGAACCCTTCTTCGGCGCGACCCACGCCAACCCGATGGGCCTCACCAGCCGCCGCCGCTACCGCTGGACCGACGGCCGTATCAGCGACTACTGGGACGAGGTCTTCTCCTCGTCCGAGCTCGACAGCCTCACCGACCACCAGCACACCGCCGCCCTCGACGACCAGTCCGCGTTCATCGCCAGCCTCGGCACCAACAGGTCGGAACGCATGCGGGACGTCCTCGGCACCATCCAGGCCGACCAGGACGCCATCATCCGCGCGAACTCCCGGGGCGCGCTGGTCGTGGACGGCGGGCCCGGCACCGGCAAGACGGTCGTCGCCCTGCACCGTTCCGCGTACCTCCTCCACTCCGATCCCCGGCTGGGCCACCGCCGGGGCGGCGTCCTCTTCGTCGGCCCCCACCGCCCGTACCTCTCCTACGTCGCCGACGTCCTGCCCAGCCTCGGCGAGGAGGGCGTGCAGACGTGCATCCTGCGCGACCTGGTCGAGGAGGGGGCGGCGGCCGGCGTCGAGCCCGACCCGGAGGTGGCCCGTCTGAAGTCGTCCGCGGCGCTGGCCGACGGCATCGAGAAGGCCGTCCGCTTCTACGAGGAACCGCCCACCGAGGGCATGACGGTGACGACCCCCTGGTCCGACATCCGGCTGAGCCCCGCCGACTGGACGGCGGCCTTCGACGCGGCGGAACCGGGCACCCCGCACAACGAGGCCCGCCACCAGGTCTGGGAGGAACTGCTGACGATCCTGACGGACAGGCACGAGGCCGCGACCGACCCCGACGGGAACCCCGACCAAGACCCCGAAGCCGAGACGGCCGTACCCCCGGCCCTCCTCCGCAGGTCCCTGCTCCAGAACAGGGACCTGGTCACGACCTTCAACCGGGCCTGGCCGCTGCTGGAGGCGGCGGACCTGGTGGGAGACCTGTGGTCGGTACCGGCGTACCTGCGGCTGTGCGCGCCCTGGTTGAGCCGTGACGAGGTCCGGCTCCTCCAGCGCGACGACCCCCAGGCGTGGACGACCTCCGACCTCCCCCTCCTCGACGCCGCCCGCCGGCGCCTCGGCGACCCGGAGACGGCCCGCCGCAAACGCCGCCACGAGGCCACGCTCGCCGCGCAGCGCGAGCGGATGACCCAGGTCGTGGACAACCTGATCGAGGCGGTCTCCAACTCGGGCGCCGACGGCGACGACGGCGAGGGCCTGGTGACGATGCTGCGCGGTGAGGACGCCCGGGTGAGCCTGGTCGACGACTCCGAACTCCACACCGCCGACCCGGACTTGCTGGCGGGCCCCTTCGCACACATCGTCGTGGACGAGGCGCAGGAACTGACGGACGCGGAATGGCAGATGCTGCTGCAGCGCTGCCCGTCCCGCAGCTTCACGATCGTCGGCGACCGCGCCCAGGCCCGGCACGGCTTCACGGAGTCCTGGGAGGACCGGCTGAACCGGGTGAGCCTGGACCGCATCACGCAGTCCTCCCTCACCATCAACTACCGCACCCCGGAGGAGATCATGACGGAGGCGGCACCGGTGATCCGCGCCGCACTCCCCGACGCGAACGTCCCGACGTCGATCCGCAGCAACGGCATCCCCGTCGACCACACCCCGACGTCGGACCTGACGACGGCCCTGACCTCGACCCTCGACGCCTGGCTGGCCGCCAACGCCGACGGCACGGCATGCGTGATCACCGCACCGAACTCCACACCGGCCTCCGGGACGTGGGCCGGCGCGACGCCCCGGGTCCGCGTGCTGACCCCCGAACTCTCGAAGGGCCTCGAATTCGACTTCGTGGTCCTCGTCGACCCGGAATCCTTCGGCGAGGGCATCGAGGGGGCGGTGGACCACTACGTGGCGATGACCCGGGCGACCCAGCGCCTGGTGATCCTCACGAGCGTCTGAGCCTGAATTCACGCGGGACGTTCACCCCGGGGTTCAGCCGCCGCGGGCGGCTCCCTCCGGCCAGACGACGTCCACGGGGATCCCGGCCGCCCGCGCCGCGACCACGGCGTCGGCGGTGCCGCCGCCCATGCCGGTGGGTGGCGCACCGTCCCACACGGCCACGAGGCGGTCGGCCCGCTGGACGAGCACGGCGTTGGCGGCCTCGTACGCCTCCCTGTCGGCCGTCTCGTAGGGCAGCACGACGACCTCCTCGGCGGCCGCCGACAGCCGGTCGTACGAGCCCCCGTGCTCGGGCTCGACGACGCCGCGCCGGTAGTCCCGGGAGGGCACGACGACGACCAGCCGACCCCCGGCGGCGAGCACGGCCTCGGCGAAGACCGTGTCGGCCCCCTTGGCGATGCAGGACACCCCGACGAGCGGGCCGGCGTCCCCGGCGTACGGCTTGAGCAGCTCGTCCAGCGCCGCGCGCACCAGGGGGACGGCCCGTTCAGTCAGATCCAGGTGCCCGGTCACCGCGATGGTGGTCTGCTGTTGACGCGGAACGGGGTCGCCCTCAGCGTCGGTCATACGGAGACGCCTCCCTGTCGATCACTGATGGTCCCAGTGGATTTGGCGGTGGCTAGTCGCTGTCGAGGGGGACCCAGGCCCGCCCTCCCGTGTCGTCCGTGCCGTACCAGTAGTGCGGCATTCCCTTGATACTGGCGGTGTGGAAAGGGCGGCCGTGGTCGTCGATTCGGATCGTGCCGGTGCGGCCCTGGGAGGACCAGTCGAGTTCGAGGTACCAGCGGGCATCGTAGGTCTGTGTCGTCGCGTCGACCAGCAGCACCTCGGGGTCGTCGGCGGAGACACGGTACGGGAAGCGGACGGCCGGGAGGACGCGTCCGCCGTCGGCGCCGTCCTCGCCGTCCTTCGGGTGGACGATGGGGCGGTCCGCGTCGAGGTTCACCGTGAAGCGGCGAGGCGTGAGCTCACTGCCGCAGCCCTGGCCCATGTTGTACGCGGTCCCGCCGTCCGGGGTGTCGCGGCCGACGACGCGGACATGCAGCGCGTCCAGGACCACGGCCGCCGACGACTTCCCCTGCACCGAGATCCGCACCTTGGTCTGCCGCCCGTGCACCGCGTTCTGCGTCGCCGCCCAGACCCCGGCGTCCTGCTCCGACGGTGGGGGAGGCACCTGGGCGGGCGGCTTGTCGATGACGTAGTCGTGGTCACACCCCTTGTCCCAGACGAGGGAGTCGACGCTCCAGGTGAGGGGCGGGGCGGGGGCCGGGTTCGTGGAGCGGCCGTCGGCGCCCGGGGTGGCGGGGCCGGAGCTCGCGGAACCGGTACCGGAGGGGTCCGGCTGGGCCTCGGAGGAGCGACCGTCCGAAAGCGCGGTGAAGCCGACGAGGGTGCCGGCGAGCAGGGCACAGGTAGCGGCTGTGGAGGCCAGGACCGGCCGTCGGCGGTACCAGGGAAGGGGGCGGGGAGCGGAGGAGGGGGAGCGCACGTCCGGGTCGGGGTGTTCTGCGGGGCCGCCCTGTCCGGCGAGGGTCCCGTCCGTGTCGGCGTGTGCGTGCGTGTGTGCGTCCTCGTTCTCCTCCTCGCTCGCAGTCGGTGCCGGAGACGGAATCTCCTCTTCCGGCGCTTCCGCCGTACGCACCCGCTGACGAGCCGCGACCGCCGACAGCCACAGCCGGTGCAGTTCGAGCCGCTCCTGTGGTGTCGCGCCGCAGAAGGCCGCGAGCCGCTCCACGGGCGCGTAGTCCTGGGGTACGGCATCGCCCGCGCAGTACCGGTGCAGCGTGGAGGTGTTCATGTTGAGACGGCGGGCGAGGGAGCCGTAGCTCCGGTCGGTACGGTCCTTCAGACGCCGCAGCAGCGCCGCGAACTCGTCGGCATCGCCCTGAATCGACATCGTTTCCCCGCCGTCCCCGCCGCCCGCGATCCCGCATCCCGGGCCCTGTCGTCACCGCACGTATGAGTACGCGCATCACTACGCGTATCAGTACACGTATCACTGCACGTCAGATGCAGGGGGATGGTTCCACCGCTGCCCGGCCCCGGTGCCGCCCGCTGTCGTACCGGACGGCACGGGACGGGGCACCGCCGTCAGCGGGCGCTCGTGATCCCGATGTCGGCGATGCGGTCGTACCGCTCCACCACCACGAAGAGCTTGACCTTCTGCGTCGTCGTTCCGCTGCCGAAGGTCAGGGTGACCACGACCTCGTGGCTGTGCCCCATGCTGCCGTTGTCGGACACCGTCCACCGCGCCGGAACGTTCTGGGCGCGCAGGACGCCGTCGGCCCCGTTCTTCTTCTCCCAGGCGGCCAGCCGCTTGGCGAAGTCGGGCGTCAGGTAGTGCTTGCGGAGCGCCTTGGCCAGCGTGGTGTCCGGGTCCGCGTAGTCGCCCTTCGCGTCGATGTACGCGCCGTAGAAGTCGGCGACGCGGGTCACCACGGTGCCGGGCGTACCGGTGACCGACTTCGGTTCGGCGACCGGCTTCGACTGGACGGCGACGGCGGCCGGCTTCGACGTGGCGGTGGTCGCCTGGGCCGAGGCGGGGACGGACGCCTGCGCCGGCATCTGCGCCGACACACCGAGCCCTACGGCGAGGACGAGACCGGCGGCGGCCGCGCGGAGACCGTAGCCGCGGCGGGCGGAGAACTTCGTGTTCATGTGCGTCATCCATCTCTCGTCGTCGACCCGGCGCTCGGGCACGGAGATGCCCGGTACGCAGGGTCGGGAGGGTGTCGTCGCCCCACGGCGGCCGGGCCGGTCGTGGTGACCCGGTCGGGGCGACACCCAGAGCTTCGAGGACGCCGGGACCCACCACAACGGCGGCCGCCCCATCCCGGGCGGCAGAACGGTCCCACCCCTGTTGGCCTGCGAAGAACGGGGTCCTGGGAATGCCCTGGGACACGTCCTTGACCGCACCCGGGACTCGACAGGGGAGCGGACTCGTGGGCTCAGCCCGCCGTGGAGGAACTCTTTGAAGGAGCCCCTGAGGGAGCCCCTGGACGGTCCCGGGTGATGGCGTACCCGAAAGCCGTCGCCAGGACGTACATCAGAACCGAGTAGACGGCGCTGGGAATGGCGACCTCGGTGCTGTCGAGGATGCTCAGGGCGATGGTGAGGGCCACGGTCGTGTTGTGGATCCCCACCTCCATGGCGCTGGCGACGGCCTGAGGCTGACTGAGGCGAAGCGCTCGGGCACCGCCGTAGCCGATGCCGAGGCTGGCGAGGCAGAAGATGCCGGTGACCAGGCCGACTTGGCGAAGGTAGTCGGCGAGGTTCTCCCGCTCTCCCAACAGCGCGGCGAGGGACACCGCGACCAGGACGGCGATGGAGAACACCCGCACCGGACGGTCGGCGCGGGCGGCGAAGTCGGCGGACCGCCGCCGGACGAGCATGCCGATCCCGACCGGGATCAGCACGATGGCGATCACCTGCAGCACCTTGCCGAATTGCAGTCCCAGGTCGCCCTCGGCGTCGAAGTGGTTGATGGCCAGGTTGGTGACGAGGGGAATGGTGACGGCCGCGAGCACGGAATTGATCGCGGTGAGGGTGATGTTGAACGCCACGTCCCCGCGGAACAGATGGCTGAAGAGATTGGCGGTGGTACCGCCCGGTGACGCGGCGAGCAGCATCACGCCCACCGCGAGCAACGGGTCCACGTCGAAGACCTTGACCAGCCCGAAGGCGACCAGCGGCAGCACCACGATCTGCACGGTCAGCGCGAACACGACCGCCTTCGGCGAACGCGCCACCCGCTTGAAGTCGGCCGTGGTGAGCGAGAGCCCGAGACCGAACATGATGATGGCGAGCGCGACGGGCAAGCCGGTCGTGACCAGCGCTGAATCCTTCATGCGTCACGCTTCCTGGAGGACGGCATGAAGGCAGCGAAGACTGCGCGAACTGCCGCACGGGGCCCGTAGGTCGCCACAGTGAAGCAGCACCGACCCTCTGTTACAAGGCTTCGGCCGACCGGCGTGATGGGCGGCCCGACGCCGCTGGCCCTCCTACAACGGGGCGTCTTGCGTGGGCAGTTCCGATGCGCCCTAGTAGTACCCCTTTCCCCCGTCGAGCAGCTCTCTCACGATGTCCGCGTGGCCCGCGTGCCGTCCGGTCTCCTCGACGAGATGGATGAGCATCCAGCGGAGGTTGGCGCTGCTGGAGCGGAAGTCGGGGTGGCGGCCGACGTCGTCCAGGGATGCCCCGGCCACGATCTCGTTGCTCCGGACGCACTGGGCCTCGTACTCCGCGAGCAGTTGCCGCAGCGAGCTGCCGTCGGTACGCCAGTCCGCGTCCGCGCCCATCTCGACCAGGGACGGATTCTGCGTCTTGTCGCCACCCAGGAACAGCACTTCGAGCCAGGTGTGTTCGACCCACCGCATATGGCTGATGAGCCCGGCCATCGTCATCGCCGGCGAGGTCGGGATGACGGAGCGGTGCGCGTCGGCCTCGCTCAGGCCCTCGCATTTCCATCTCAGGATCTGCCGTTGCAGATCCAACCAGCCGAGGAGCGCGGTGCGTTCGTCGGCCTGAAAGGGGGGACGCTCAAGTGAGGGTGACATGCGCGCACGTTAGAGGCCCCGGTCTCCGGATGCCGCCTGGTTTCCCGTCCAAGGCGCGTCGGACAGCCCGCAGTTCGCCCCGAGTGCCGCGCCCGCGGCCACGGCTGGACACCGTGGCACCGCCCACGCACGTCACCGCGCGGGCCGCTCGACCGGGATCTCGTAGGACACCGCCGGCCGCGCCGGACTGCCGCCAGTCGGTCCAGGCCTCGCCCGGGGCGGCGCACATCATCGGGCGTGCGTAGGGCGCGTCAGCACGGCCGAACCCATGAGACCGCATCCCGGTCGGCTCGGCCCCCTGCCGGGCCGAGCCGACCGGGATGGGCGGTCCCGGACCGTCTGACACCCGATTGTGATCCGCGGGTCTGCAACCCCGTGCGGATGCCGGCCGTCTGCAAGGCGCGGGAAGAATGAGCCTTCGGTGCCTTGCCGTAAGGAGATTGGGGATCAGGTGGGGAAGCAGGTCTGGAGAGCCGTCGTAGCCGGCGGTGCGGCGGCGGTGTTCACGGCCGTGGCCGCGTCGCCGGCCGGGGCGGCCGAGGGTGGGGTCTCGTTCACCCGTGTCCAGGTGAACGGCGGCAAGCCCATTGTGATCGGAGTGTCGAAGGAGGTGGCGGCGCCCGCCTCCTTCCGGATGACGACCACGCACAAGTGGAAGTGGCCGGCGGTGTTCCTGTACCGGGGTGGTGCGGGTGATCGGCTGTGGCACGCCGTCGAGACGAGCGACTGCATCAAGGTGAGCTCGGGCGTCTGCGACTTCAACGAGACGATGTACTTCGACCCGAGCGTGTGGGATATGCGGAACAGCGAGGCCGGGGCCTGGAAGGTCGGGGCCGAGGTGTACTTCGAGGGCGGCGGCGGTGACACCGACGACAAGAATCTGACGGTCCACGTCAAGCGCAACTCCCGCCTGACCGTGAACGCCTCGCCCGAACCGGTGGCCAAGGACAGGACCATCACCGTGACCGGAAAGGTCACGCGGGCCAACTGGGAGACCAGGAAGTACGCCTCCTACGGAGGCCGCCGGGTGAGCCTGCAGTTCAAGCCCGCCGGCACCACCTCCTACACCACGGTGAAGAAGGTGTACGCGAACGGCTCGGGTGGCCTCAGGACGACTGTTAAGGCCACCAGGACGGGCACGTGGCGCTGGGTGTACTACGGCAACACCACCACCGGACCGTCGACGTCGTCCGGGGACACCATCGTGGTGAAGTGATGTCCGCGGTACCGGTGGGCCGGTGGGGGCCGAGTCGGCGGTGACGGCGTCGGGTCCATCGAGGCTGACAAGGATCGATCCACTGGGTCAGGCCGTGTGGCGCTGGCGAGCGCGGAGCCAGCGGACACCCCTCGCGGCGTACACGGCGGTCATGAGCACGAAGCCGACGCAGGTGAGCCAGAACCAGGGTTCCGCCACTGCGAGACTCAGCACCAGACCGCCGATGAGCAGCAGGGAGGCGACGACGTCCAGCAGGTCGAGGCGCGCCTCGAAACGCACCGCCGAGTCGGAGCCGCGCAGTCGGCGGATGACGGGAACGAGGCCGAGGGCCTGCAAGAGGGCCAGACCGAGAGCGAGCCGGACGAACCAGCTGGGTATGTCCACGGCGCGCACTGTAGCGGGCTCCCGGAACCCTTGAGCGTCCAACTGCGACAACGCCTGCTGAACAGCTATCGCATCTGAAAGACCACGGGGCCGAGAGTCCGGGACGAAGAGCTTGGCAACAGGTCGGCCGCAGAGTAGGCCCAAGATCACCTCAGCCTCCCAGGCTGAGGGCTTCGACGCCGTAGTCCTTGGGCGGTGGGTCGCTCACCGGCAGTGGCCATGCCGGTCGTCATCCCGGCCGTTCGGGGGATACGCGGGCGGCGGCGGAGATGTATCCCATCCTGCGGGGACATCCCTTGCTGGGACGAAAGGGAGACATGATGCCGCTCTATCTATCGAGGTTCAGCTACACGCCGGAGACCTGGGCGAGACTCATCGGTCACCCCGAGGACCGCGCGAGGGCCGCTCAGTCGTACATCGAGTCCGTCGGCGGCAAGCTCCACGGCTTCTGGTACGCGTTCGGCACCCGCGACGGATACAACCTGTGGGAGGCCCCCGACAACGTCTCCATGGCCGCGGTCGCCCTGGCGATCAGCGGAGGCGGCGCACTCAGCTCGTTCGAGACGACCGTTCTCCTGAGCGTCGACGAAACCATGGACGCCCTGCGCAAGGCCGGGCAGATCCAGTACCGGGCCCCCGGCGCGTAGCGGTCCGGGACGGCCGGCACCTGCCGGCTGCAGGGAATCGAGATCGACTTCGTGGTCGCAGCTCTCGAGGAACCAGAGGGTGTCGACAACCAACGATGCAAGGCGGGCACCAGGGGATCCATGGCGGTCATCTCCCGCAACTCAGCCGCCCCCTGTGACAGCGGGGCCGCCACCCGGACCGGTGGCCGGTCGCCGTGAGCGCGGAACGCGTCTTTCCTCCATCCCGCATCCATTCCGTGGCGCGGTGGCACCATACGGCTCGGCGGCCAGGACGAATGCCCGCGCGCACCGGTGGGCATCATGGGAGATATACTTGCCTCCATCTTTGATATCAGGGAGGCACTCGTGAGCCGAACGGTTATCGACCTGGACGACGACCTGGTCGCGGACGTGGCCAAAGCCCTCGGGACGAGCACCAAGAAGGAGACGGTCAACACCGCTCTTCGCGAGGTGCTGGAGAATCGGCGTCGCGCCCTGGCGATCGCCCGGCTGCGGTCGGCGACCGGGGACGGCGCATTCGACCTGGAACTGTTCGAGAACAAGGGGAACTACCGCCGGTGAACGCGGCCCAGTTCCTGATCGACACCAGCGCACTCGCTCGGTTCATGCGTGAGGACGCCGAGCAGTACGGCTGGGACCAGGCGGCAGCCGCCGGACTCATCGCCACCTGTTCGATCACCGAGCTCGAGTTCTTCTACAGCGCGCGGTCGGCCGCCGACAGGGCGCGCGGCATCGAGGACATGCGGCTGATCTTCGGTTGGGTTCCCGTCGACGATCGCGCCTACGACCGTGCCTGGCAGGTTCAGGAAGCTCTCACCAAACAGGGAAAGCACAGGAGCGCGGGTCCGGTGGATCTCGTCGTCGCCGCGACGGCCGAGCTGCAAGGGCTCACCCTCTTGCACCGCGACCACGACTTCGCCTGCATCGCGGCGGTGACCGGCCAGGCTCTCCAGTGGTACGGCCCGGAGACCGGCAAATAGGCGGGCGCGGTCACAGCGCCCTCCCTGGAGTAATGGCAGGGAGACATGACGGTGCCGGCGTCATGATGGGAGCCTGTCCTGCGTGGAGACGCCCATAGCCCCAGGTGACGGGGCGGAGGAGCATGCCGTCATAGCTCACTTCCGGCTTGCCCACGGTGGCTTCGGCGAGACCGACCAGCGCCGGCTCGTCCGCGAAGCTCGCCGAGTGATGGCGGCAGCGGCCCAAGACGCGGGTGCCGGTGAGGTCGATGGCGACGAGTTCGGAGGGGGCGAGGCCGTGGTGTACGCCTACGGGCCGGATGCCGGTGCGCTCTTCAAGATCGTGGAGCCGACTCTGCGCAGTCTGCCGTTCAGGCCGGCGCACGTCATTCTCAGGAACGGCGACAGCGAAACCCGGGTGGACCTGTAGGTCAGCCGGACTGAGCGGGATACATGGCGGTCATCGCCCGCGACTCAGCCGTCCCCTATGGCAGCAGGGCCGCCGTCTCCGCTCCCGGCGGGGGGACGCGCCTCGTCTCCCCGCCGAGCTGATCACGTCTCCCGACCGGTGGGCACCGGTTCCACCGGGCGGATCGCGGTGAAGTCCTGGAGTTCGTCGCGGGTGGCGGAGAGCAGCAGTAGCCATTCGTCGCAGCCCTGCCATGGGTAGAGGTCGCCGGCTCCTCCTCGGACCACTCGTGGTCCGTCGCCCGTGCGGGGGCGTGCGTCCAGCGGCGCGGCCGTGAAGTGCGGGATCCACACGTCTGCGCACAGCTCGTTGGTCGACCCCATCGCCGCCAGGCCGAAGGCGTTCTCGGCCGCGGCGGTGCGTTCCTCGTCGGCGAAGTCGTCCAGTACCTGGTCCTCGTCCGGCTTCGCGTCCCCGCGGAAGGTCAGGGTGGTCGTGCCCGCCCGGGCCGCGTACTCCCACTCCGCCTCGCTCGGCAGCCGGAACGGCACCTTGCCCAGCAGGTCGTCCAAGTCGTCCTCCAACCGGGCCGTGGTCGAAGTCGAGTCGGCGAAGCTGTCCTCGTACTCGGGCAGCCAGTGCCGTACTTGCGCCACCGTGAGCGGATGCCGGGCGATCAGGAACGGCTCGACCCGTACTTCTCGCACCGGTCGGGCTTGGCCGGCACTGGCGAAGAACACTTCGAGTTCGTCTTCGGCGCCCCCGGCCCGCTCGATGGCACGCACCGCGTCCAGTTCCGCGTCGGACAGGCCCATCCGGAACGTTCCGCCGGGAACCTCCCGGAAGACCACTCCGGACGGAGTGTGCCGCCAGGCTGGTCGGTCAGCCACGATCTCTTGCTCCCACATGGATCCGGACGCTAGGCCCTGGCTTCCCGATGACGGAGAGGAGCCAGGAGGGTGCCCGCCCGCGTGCTGGGGGTTCGGGGAAGATCCTGCCAGAAGGGGGCCGTTGCCTTCGGTTGAGCCGAAGCTCCATCGTTGTCACCGGGAGAGCAACTGCTCGTTCAGCGGCCCTTCGTCACCACTCCCGCGACCAGCGGCTGGAGGGGTGCGCAGCCGTGGACGTTCTCCCTGAGGCCCGAACATGACCAGATACTCGACCGGTCCGTCGGATCCGGCGTTCGCGACTCCGTGGGGGGTGCGGGTGTCGAACTCGGCGACTTCTCCGGCAGTCAGGACGAGGTCCCGGCCGCCGAGTGCGAGCCACAGTCGCCCGTACAGGACGCACAGCCACTCGTAGCCCTCGTGGGACACCTGCCGGGGCCGCCCGGGCGGCTCCGCGACGGCAGGCAGGACGTGCTTGTGGGCGTGCAGGCCGCCGACGTACCGGGTCAGCGGCAAGACCGCCTTGTCGTCGCCGAAGCTGTACGGCGCCGTGCTGCGGGGCACGGCCACACCGGCGGGTGCGGTACCGACCAGCTCGTCCAGGGCGACTCCGTATTCCTCTGCCAGTTGCAGCACCACCTCCAGGGTGGGCTTGCGCCGGCCGGTCTCGATCCGCGACAGGGTGCTGGGCGAGATACCGGTCGCGCGGCTGACATCGGCGAGTGTGACGCCACGGCGCTCGCGCACGACGCGCAGCCGGACCCCCATCGCCGCCAGCGTCCGGGCCACGCCGTCCCCTGCCACCGTCCCTGGGCCTCCTGCCGTGCCGCTTCACCGCCCTGTCCTGCAAGCTTGCCAGAGTGGCAACGCTGATCGCGCCGAGTGGCCGCCGCGCCGCATGATCGACGGGTACCCGCCGGCCGCCCGCGAACCGAGGAGAAGCCGCCCATGCGATCCGAGCCGACCGCCGCACTCCGCCACCGCACCGTCGAGGCCCCGGCCGGGCGCCTGCACCTGGTCGAGCAGGGCACCGGCCCGCTGGTCCTGCTCGTGCACGGTTTCCCCGAGTCCTGGTACTCCTGGCGCCGCCAACTCCCGGCCCTCGCCGCCGCCGGCTACCGAGCGGTGGCGATCGACGTGCGTGGTTACGGGCGCTCCTCCAGGCCGGAGGCGGCCGAGGCCTACCGCATGCTCGACCTGGTGGAGGACAACGTCGCCGTCGTGCGCGCCCTCGGCGAGGAGAGCGCGGTGATCGTCGGCCACGACTGGGGCTCCAACATCGCCGCCGTCTCCGCCCTCATCCACCCCGGCGTCTTCCGCGCGGTCGGCTTGCTGAGCGTGCCGTACGCACCGCCCGGCGGTCCCCGTCCCACCGACATCTTCGGCCGGATCGGCGGCCCCGAGCAGGAGTTCTACGTCTCCTACTTCCAGGAACCCGGCCGCGCCGAGGCGGAGATCGAGCCCGACGTCCGGGGCTGGCTCGCGGGCTTCTACGCGGTCCTGTCCGCCGACACCATGCCCGCCCCGGGCGAGCCCGACCCGCACTTCGTCACTCGCGGCGGCGGCCGGCTGCGTGACCGTTTCCCCACAGGGGTTCTCCCGGCCTGGCTGAGCGAGAGCGACCTTGACGTCTACGCCGGGGAGTTCGAACGTACAGGGATGACCGGCGCGCTCAACCGCTACCGCACCATGGACCGCGACTGGGAAGACCTCGCCCCGCACCGTGGAGCCCCGATCAAGCAGCCGTCCCTGTTCGTCGGCGGCGCACTGGACGCCTCCACCACCTGGATGTCCGACGCCATCGACGCCTACCCCACCACCCTCCCCGGTCTGTCGGCCTCCCACCTCCTGGAGGGCTGCGGCCACTGGATCCAGCAGGAGCGCCCCGACGAGGTCAACCGCCTGCTGAGCGACTGGCTCGCCACCCTCCACGGCTGAACCAGGCGATCCAGGAACAGCAGCCCGTACGCCGACGCGGTGCGTGCACCCGCGAGGCGCCGCCCCGCCCTGCCGAGGCGTCCCTTGGTGTCCCCGGGCCGCGGCGGCGTCCGTGGGGAGGCGGGGCTGGTCAGCGGTCGCCTGATTGCGGGGCCCGTCCGGCGCGGGAACGCAGGGGCTCGCCCGGCCGCCTCCCGCAGCCCGGGGGGGAGCTCAGCGGAGCAACAGGTCGCGGATCGCCTTCGTGATCTCGTCGGGCGCCTCCTCGGCCATGAAGTGCCCCGCGCCGGTCAGCCGGTGGTCCAGATCCGGCGCCCACGCGTGCCAGACCGCGGCGGCGTCGTAGCCCAGCCGCGCCTCCGTGGGGAGGCGGGGCTGGTCAGCGGTCGCCTGATTGCGGGGCCCGTCCGGCGCGGGAACGCAGGGGCTCGCCCGGCCGCCTCCCGCAGCCCGGGGGAGCTCAGCGGAGCAACAGGTCGCGGATCGCCTTCGTGATCTCGTCGGGCGCCTCCTCGGCCATGAAGTGCCCCGCGCCGGTCAGCCGGTGGTCCAGATCCGGCGCCCACGCGTGCCAGACCGCGGCGGCGTCGTAGCCCAGCCTCGCACCCCAGTCCTGCTGGACGACCGTCACGGGCATGGCCAGCTGGGAACCCGCGTCCTGGTCCGCCTGGTCGTGTGTGACGTCGATGCCCGCCGAGGCCCGGTAGTCCGCGACGATCGACGCCACGGCCGCGGCGCTCGCCCGCAGGTAGGCGTCTCGGACCGGTTCCGGCATGGCGGCCGGGCCACTGGACCAGGCGTCGAGGAAGGAGCCGAAGAAGGCGTCGGCGCTGTTGGCGATCATCGTCTCCGGCAGGCCCGGCGGCTGCGCCATGAGGAGCAGGTGGTAGCCGACCGCCGCCGGGAGACCGTGCAGGACGTTCCACATGTCCAGGGTCGGCACGACGTCGAGGACGCCCAGGTGCGTGAGAGTCTCGGGATGGTCCAGCCCCGCCCGGAAGGCGACCAGGGCGCCCCGGTCGTGGCCGACCAGGGCGAAGCGCTCATGGCCCAGCGCCGCCGCCAGGGCGACGACATCGGCGGCCATGGTGCGCTTGGAGTACACCTCAGGGCCGGTGGCCGCCGGCTTGTCACTGGCGCCGTAGCCGCGCAGGTCGGGACAGATCACCGTGTGCTCGCCGGCGAGCCGCTCGGCGACGTGGCGCCACATCAGGTGGGTCTGGGGGAAGCCGTGCAGCAGCACGACCGGGCTGCCGTGGCCGCCGACGGCTGCAGCCAGTTCCACTCCGTCGGCGCCGGGCAGACGGACGTGGTCGAAACCGGGGATGGTGAGCGTCATGAAAGGCCCCTTCCTGGGGTCGGGGGACCGGCAGAAGCCTTGGTCCGAGGACTGACGGGGTCAGCGTGGGCGACGGCGATCAGCAGCCGATCAGTACGCTTCGACGGCGCAGACCCGCGGCGCGGAAGATGGAGGCCATGCGACTCGACGTCCTCGGTGCGGTACGGGCCCTCCGCGACGACGGCACCCCGGTCGACCTGGGTGGCCCCCGCCACCGCGAGGTGCTCGCCCGGCTTGTCGCCGCCGGGGGACGAATGGTCCCCACCGACACCCTCGTGGACGACCTGTGGGCCGAGCCCCCGGTGCGGGCCGTGGGTGCGTTGCGTACGTTCGTCGCCGCGCTGCGCCGCGCCATCGAACCCGACCGGCCGCCCCGTACCCCGCCGCGCGTCCTCGTCACGGAAGGACCCGGCTACGCGCTGCGCCTGCCACGCGACACCGTGGACGTCCACCGGTTCGAGGACGCCCTGGCCCGCGCCCGGCATACACCCGATGCGCTGACCGACCTCGACGCGGCCCTTGAGGCCTGGCGCGGCCCCGCCTACGCCGACGTGACCGGCTCAGCGTGGGCCCAGCGCGAACGGACCCGGCTGGAGGAGCTGAGGCTGGAAGGGACGGAACTGCGCGCCCGCCTTCTCCTCGACTCCGGTTCAGGAGCCGAACTGGTCGCCGAACTGGGCGCCCACGTCGCCGAACACCCCTGGCGTGAGCCGGCCTGGGGGCTGCTGGCCCGCGCACTGCACCGGGCGGGTCGTACGGCGGACGCATTGGCCACCCTTCGCCGCGCCCGCACGATGCTCGCGGACCAGCTCGGGCTCGACCCAGGCGCCGACCTGCGGCGCCTGGAGATGGACATTCTCCAGGGGGCTACGACGCTCCAGCCGCCGCATACCGTGTGGTCCGCCGGAGTACCACTCGGCCCGCGCACCACCGTCGAACTGGCCCGCACCCTGGCCCTGGCGGGTGGTGACGCCCTCATCAACTCGCGGCGCGACCGCCTCGCCGCCGCCCGGGCGGCAGAGCGCACCGGAGACATCGCCCTGACCGCCCGCGTCATCGGCGCCTACGACGTGCCCGCCCTGTGGAGCCGGGCCGACGACCCCGAGCAGTCCCGCGCCGTCGTCGCGGCGGCCGAGCGTACGCTCACGGCGCTCGGTACCGACGGCCCCGCCGAACTGCGCGCCCGCCTGCTGGCCACCGTCGCGGTCGAGAGCCGCAGCGCCGAGCTGTCCGCCATCGAACTGAGGCGTGCCGGGCAGGCGGCGCGCGAGGCCGAGGCACTGGCCCGGGAGTTGGGCGATCCCGCTCTGCTGGTGTTCGCCCTCAACGGCGTCTTCCTCCAGTCCTTCACCCGGCCCGGGCTCGCGGCGGCGCGGGACGTGATCGGCGCCGAGATCCTTGACCTGGCCACCCGGCACAAGCTGGCGAACTTCGCCGTCCTCGGCCGGCTCATCCGTCTGCAATCCGCCTCCGCCCTTGGCGACCTCGACGCCGCGACCGCACACGCCGAGGCCGCCGAGCAGCTCGCCCTCAGCACCGAGGCCTCTGCCGTCCCCGTACTCACCAGCTGGTTCCGCGCCCGGGTCACAGCCGCACGCAGCACCGCACCGGGCGGACCGAGCGCCGCCACAGCCGCGGCGCACTACCGCGCCGTCGAAGACGCCCTCGCCGAAACAGCGGGCATGCCGGGGCTGCACCGGGGCCTGTTCGCCCTCGCCCTCCTGGGCCTACGTCTCCTGCACGGCCGTCCCGCGCCCACGGATCCCGCTCTCGACTGGGGCCCGTACCACCCCTGGACGCGCCCCTTGGTGCTGCTCGCCCACAACCGGACAGAAGAGGCCCGCACCGCGCTGACCACGGCGCCCGAACCACCCCTTGATCACATGCAGGAAGCACTCTGGTGCCTGACCGCCCACGCCGCCGCCCGCCTCCACGAGCGCCCGCTCGCCGCCCGTGCGGCGACCGCCCTGCGCGCCGCCCGCCTCGAACACGCGGGCGGGGCGAGCGGGATGCTGACTCTGGGGCCGGTGGCGCTCTACCTGGCGGAAGCCGAGGCTTGCGCCAACAAGGGATGACCGACACCGCGTGGCGCCCAGGGGCCCGTCGAGGGCGAAGCCCGCGACGGGCAATTGACGGCTCAATCAGTCGCCTTCACCAGGCGCCCTCATCAGTCGTCCCCATCAGTCGTCTTTGCGCTGCAGCGCCTCGTCGACCGCCCGTGCCACCTGCTTGGGGAGATCCGCGCGGACTTTGGCCCGCTCCTCCTGACGTCCTTCCTCACGGATTTCCTCTTCGATATCCGGAGAGATGTTTACCCGCGATTTCGCTCGCTCCTCCTCGGCGGACTCGCGCACCAGCTTCCTGCCCGTCCAGGGCACGACGAAGCAGAGCAGCAGCAGGAAGAGGAGCGCACCCTGAATGAGCCAGAAGTGGCGCTCTTCCACGATCTCGTCCTCCATGCGGGCGAGCAGGAGAATCCCCGCGATACCGATCACGGGTCCCCTGCTCCTGCGCATGACCCGTGACGTAGCGCGAACACCGTCGAGAATCTGCACGAAGACACCACCTCCCGAAAGGGCCGATCTGCCGATTTATCCCATACGACGGCAATGGAACAATTCGGGTTGCGCCATCGTTCCGACATAAGCCCTTCGTGTGGCGCGAGTTCGCCGGTTGACGCGGTGAATACCGAAAGGCGCGAGGCATGAGAAAGCCCCAGGTCGATTTCGTGACCTGGGGCTTTCTCAGCGGGAGCTATGGCTATGAAGCCGGGGCCGGCGTCACATCCGTCAGCTTCCAGCGCTGGTTCAGGCCCGAGTTCGGGGTCCAGACTCCGACGCCCGCGCCGTCGTTCGTCGACTGGCCGTGTACGTCCGGGAGTTGGCCCGTGGCCACGTTCACCAGGGTCCATGTGCCGTTGCCCGTCGAGGACAGGATCCACTGGGCGGCCTCGTCGCGCGTGGCCGTGTCGCGTTCCACCACCAGGGAGTCGAAGCGGATGGCCAGGCGCTTCTTCGAGGTCGGCTGCGTCAGGGCGTAGCGCGTGCGGTTGTCGGTCGCGCCCTTGCCGATACGGTCCAGGGTCCACTGCTGGGCGTTGCCGGCCGCCGTGCTCGGCGTCTTGATGACCAGGCTCTTGCCGTCGGGGCCCACGGCCAGGTTCTTGCCGCTCTGGACGCCCGTCAGGGTGTAGCTGTGGCTGTCCTGGAGTTCGGCCTTGGCGGTCGCCACCCCCGAGACGCCGTTGACCAGGAAGGAGGTCACGGACTGGGCCGGGACCGTGATCGTCGCCTTCTTGCCGGTGACCTTCACCGCCTTCTTGCGGATCAGCTTGCCGGCGGCGTCCGTGACCACCGGGGTGATCGTCGCCTTCTTGGAGACCTTGCCGAACTTCGAGAGGTCGACCGTCACCGCGCGGGACTCGGAGGTGCTGTTGACGTGGACGACCGTCGCCTTGTCGCCCTTCTTCGCCACCGCGGCCGTGCTCGACTCGTCATTGGTCTTGATCAGACGGTCGCCCGGCTTGATGTAGTGCGTGAAGTTGCGGGCCGTGTCGAACTTGGTGTTCGTGTAGATGGGGCAGGTCTTGAGGGTGTCTGACTTGCCGCAGGCGAAGGAGAGTTGGATCGAGCCCCAGTTGCCGCCCTTCTCCGACTCACCGCCCGGCTTCATGTTGTCGTAGTCCTCGACCGGCTGCCAGAAGACCCATGCCTGGGGCTCCAGTTCGCGCAGGTCGTCGACGATGCGCTGGGCGAGGCCCAGTCCGGGGCGCATGTCGGTGAAATTCTGACCGTCGCCCCAGTCGCCCTCGACCTCGCTCATCCACAGCGGCTTGTCGGCGGCCTTGGCGAGGTCGCGGACCGTGGTGCGCTGGCTGGTGCCGTAGGTGTGGACGTTCATCTGGTCGACCAGGTCACGGACCTCCTCGGGGTAGGAGTTCCAGTTCGTGGCGAACGTGCCGGGGTTCGTCTCGTCCATCGCGGAGATCTTCGCGCGGCTGCGGGAGTCGTCCAGGACCGGGCCGAGCGCCCTGAGGACCTTCTGCTGGAGCTCGGGGCCCATGTGTGCGCCCTCCTGGCGGCCGCCGGTCGGCTGGCCGTCGGCGCCGAGCTTGGTGCCCCAGTAGTTGGTGTTGGGCTCGTTGAACGGGTCGAGGGTGTCGACCTTGATGCCGTGCGCCTTCTCCAGGCGCTCGGTGGCACCGACCAGGTACTTGGCGAAGTCCTCGACCGACTCTTCCTTCAGCTGGTCCTTCGAGGCGTCGAAGCCGCCGGAGACGTAGCCGCTCTCCGTCATGAACCACGGCGGGGAGTTGCTGAAGGTCTCCCAGTGCGTGATGTCCTTCTTGATGCGGTCGACCCACCAGCGCTGGGTGGCGTCGGCGTTCTTCTTCCAGTCCTTCTTGTCGTCGGCGCTCCACCAGTCGACGTCCTCGCGGGTGGTGCCCGCCGGGGCCTTCCACCAGCCCTCGACCGCGCCGCCGGCCCGCAGGTAGTCCTTGACGTCGGGGGCGTTGCCGCCGCCGATGTTGTAGCGGGCGATGTTGAGGTTGAGGCCGTCCTCGCCGAAGAGGAGCTTGGCGAGCTTCTCGCGTATCGCGGGCGGGTAGTCGCCGGTCGCGTTGGCGAACCAGACCAGGCTGGTGCCCCAGCCCTCGAAGCTCTGGCCCTTGTAGGAGGGGTCGGGGCTGACCGTCACGGACGCGGCGGCGGGGGCCGACGTGTCGGCGTGCGCCATCGGCAGGGAGGTCGTGGCCATGGCCGTGCCGGTGGCCAGGGCCGTGATGCCGATGGCTCCGAGGAGCCGTCTCGTACGGGTGCGGTGTGCCATTCGAGTACTCCAACTCTTCCGTGTGCCGCGTCCCGGCGGTGCATACACGGAGATCGGGGCCGACGTTCAGCGCGGTGCGGGGGGTTGCCTGGCGAGAGGGTTACTTGCGGTGCGGTAGTGCTGTTTACTGCGGTTCGCGGTGCTTTTACTGCGATTCGCGGTGCTCTCGTATGGTCTGTCGCAGTGGATGTTTACGTAAACATCCACTGAGGCGGATGTCTACACTGTCCGAATCTCGGTGGTCAAGGAGTCGTCAAGAGTCGATTGAGGAGTCGGGGGAACAAGGTGGACACAACCGACGGACGCACGAGGAGACGTGGCGCCCGGCCCCGCCAGGGGCCTTCCATGGGAGACGTCGCACGGATCGCCGGGGTCTCCGCCCAGACCGTCTCCCGGGTCTCCAACGGGTTCGCCGGCGTCAACGAGGACACCCGCCGGCAGGTCCTCGACGCCATGCGGGAACTGGGGTACCGGCCCAACAGCGCGGCGCGGGCCCTGCGGCGCGGGGAGTTCCGGACCCTCGGGGTGATCACCTTCTCCCTCTCCACCCTCGGGAACATCCGCACGCTCGACGCCATCGCCACGTCCGCCGCGCGGGAGGGGTACGCCGTCACGCTGCTGCCCGTCGCCGTGCCGACGCAGGACGAGGTGAACGGGGCGTTCTCCCGGCTCGGGGAGCTGGCCGTGGACGCCGTGATCGTGATCATGGAGGTGCATCTGCTGGACGCGGCGACCGTGTCCGTGCCGCCCGGGGTGCAGGTCGTGGTCGCCGACTCCGACGCCGGGGACCGGTACACCGTCGTCGACACCGACCAGGCGGGGGGCGCGCGGGACGCCGTACGGCATCTGCTGGAGCTGGGGCACGGGACCGTGTGGCATCTGGCGGGGCCCGAGGACTCGTTCGCGGCGCAGCGGCGGGCGAACGCGTGGCGCGCCACGCTCGCCGAGGCGGGCGTGGCGGACGCGCCGCCGCTGGTGCGCGGCGACTGGTCGGCCGAGTCCGGCTACCGGGCCGGGTTGCGGATCGCCGAGGAGGCGGACTGCACGGCCGTGTTCGTCGCGAACGATCAGATGGCGCTGGGGTTGTTGCGGGCGCTGAACGAGCGGGGGCGGCGGGTGCCCGAGGACGTGAGCGTCGTCGGGTTCGACGACATTCCCGAGGCCGCGTCGTTCCTGCCGCCCCTGACCACGGTCCACCAGGACTTCGCGGAGGTGGGGCGATTGTGTGTGGAGGGGGTGCTCCGCAAGATGCGGGAGGGTGGGCGAGAGGGGGACGAGACGGAAGGGCACGGGACGACGCTCGTGCCGACGCGGCTCGTACGGCGGCGGAGTACGGCGCCGCCGCCGGGGTCCGCCCGCTGAGCGCTCAGGTGGCGGTCGCCGTCGGCCCGTCGCGCCCTTCGCGCCCCGCGCGCCGCTGCTCGTCCCCGTGGCCGGTGACCCTGCCGTACGCCCGGTGGAGGCGGCCGAGTTCCCAGAGCAGGTATCCGCTGGCTCCGGCGAACGGGAACCATGTGCCCAGGTGGAAGACGAGGACCGGCATGTACAACAGGCCGACCAGGACGACGAACTTGAACAGGATGGCTGTGTACGGCTGACCGTGTTCGACCATGATGTGCCCTTCCCTGCTGTGGATCCACGCTGCGCGCGATCGCGTGCATGGGCCCCCTCGGCCCCTCGGCCCCTCGGCCTCTCTGCTTCGCCATGATGCCGCCGGGTCGGCGGCTCCGCGAGGGTCGGCGATTGCTGCGCCACGTATCTTCACAACGCTCCGCTATACGGTGTGGACTCGTGAACGGCATACGGGGGGCTCGGGGTTGGTGGGGGCGGGGGCGAGGGCTCGCGGAGAGGTACCCGTGGGTGGTGGATGTCGGGGTCGCCCTGTTGGTGCAGGGGGCCATGACCATGCCGTTCGTGGTGCCTCGGGCGGTCGGGCTGGCGCCGGCGACTTGGGCCGCGTACGGGATGATGACGCTCACCGTGGTGCCACTGGTGTGGCGGCGGCGGGCTCCGCTCGCTGTGCTGCTGGCGGTTCTGGTGACCAGCATGGTCTACAAGCTGGCCGTCGACGGGCCCGGGCAGCCGCTGCCGTACAACGGGCTCGTGATCGTCTACACGGTCGCCGTCCTGTCGTCGCCCTGGAAGCGGCTCGTCAGCGGGGTGCTGGTGCTGATCGCCGTGCCCGTGGGGGTGTGGCTCAACACGCGGTCGGCGCGTGAACTGACCTTCTCCGCCTTCGTGTTCACGGCCGCCTACGTCTTCGGGCGGCTCACCGACGCCCGTCAGCGCGCCCACCGGGTGGAGGCCGAGCGGGCCGCCGCGCGGGAACGGGCCCGCATCGCACGGGAGATGCACGACATCCTCTCCCACGCCGTCAGTCTGATGATCGTGCAGGCGGAGGCCGGGCCCGTGGCGGTGCGTACGGCGCCGGAGCGGGCCGAGGCCGCCTTCGACGTGATCTCCGAGACCGGGCGGGACGCCATGGTCCAGCTGCGGCGGATGCTCGGCCTCCTCCGGGACAGCGAGGAGGGCGGCGAGGACGGCAGCGTGGGGGTCGGTGCGGGGTACGCGCCCGAGCTCGCGCCCCGTGCGCCTCAGCCCGGGGTCGGGGAGCTGCCCGCGCTGTTCGAGCGGGTGCGGGGCAGCGGGCTTCAGGTCCGGTACGAGGTCGCGGGGTCGGAGCACGTGCTCCCGGAGGCCGTCGGGGCGACCGTCTTCCGGATCGTGCAGGAGGCACTGACGAACACGGTCAGGCATGCGGCGGCCCGTACCGTCACCGTTCAACTTACCTATGGTGAAGGCGAATTGGGGGTAGGCGTGGTCGATGACGGGCGAGGGGCTCGGGCTGGGTTCGGCAGCGGTGGGCACGGGCTCGTGGGGGTGCGGGAGCGGGCCGCCGCGCTCGGGGGTACGGCGGAGGTCGGGGCCGGACCCGGTGGGCGCGGGTTCGAGGTACGGGTGCGGATACCCGTGCCGGCCGTGGTCGCGACCGCGGAGGCGGGCCGGTGACCGGTCAGGTGATCCGGGTGGTCGTCGCCGATGACCAGGAGCTGGTGCGGAGCGGGTTCGCGTTGATCCTCGACGTGCAGCCCGACATCGAGGTCGTCGCGGAGGTCGGTGACGGGGTGGAGGCGGTCGAGGCGGTGCGGCGGCACCGCGCCGACGTGGCGCTGCTCGACATCCGGATGCCCCGGATGGACGGCATCGAGGCGTGCCGGGCGATCAGTGCGACATGTACGAGCGGTACGAGCAGTGCGAGCACTGCCGGCGGTGCGGGCCCTACAGGCGGTGCGGGCGGCGGCTGTCGGGTGGTCATGCTGACGACCTTCGACTCCGACGAGTACGTGTACGAGGCGCTGCACGCGGGGGCCAGCGGGTTCCTGCTCAAGGACGTCCGGCGGGACGATCTCGTGCACGCGGTGCGGGTGGTGGCGCGGGGCGACTCGCTGCTCGCGCCGTCCGTGGCCCGGCGGCTCGTGGAGCAGTACACACGGCCCACCGTGAACGCCGCCCCGGACCGGCGGCCCGACCCCCGGCTCGACGTGCTGACCGGCAGGGAGCGGGAGACCCTGTTGCTGCTGGCGCGAGGGCTGTCGAACGCCGAGATCGCCGCCGAACTGGTCGTCAGCGATCACACGGTCAAGACCCATGTCGGCAACGTGCTCGCCAAGCTCGGCCTGCGCGACCGTATCCAGGCGGTGATCTGCGCGTACGAGACGGGGCTGATCGCGGCGGGTGACGACTCGCTCTGGGCGGGTGGCACGTTGCCCGGGGCGGGCGGGGATCCCTCGGGGAGGCCGCCGGTTCCCCGCCTGCCCGGGCCCGGTACGCCGGGCGGGGGTGGAGGTCGCCCGCCCGGGGGAGCCGAGCGCGCCTTGTCCTCCCCCATGTCGGCGAGGAAACTGCGCCCCTAGCACGCCCTGGAACCGCTCGCTCGGGTGATCCGCTGGTAGCCGCTGGTCAGAAGGATGGGGCCACGACCTGAACACCGGCCCACGTCCCAGGAGTTGACCATGAGGAGCACCACCCGTACGTTGCTCGCCGCCGCCCTCGTGCTGGGGGCTGCCGCCGGGCCGACGGTACTGCCGGCCACCGCGGCACCCGGCCCGGCCCTCGCCTCCGCCTCCGCACGGTCGGAAGCACCGTCGTCGGCGGACACCCGGCTCACCACCGCCATGGAGGCCGCCATCGCCGGGCTGCCCTCCGCCGACGCGACCGCCGCACTCGTGCGGGTCGGGGGGAGCGAGGGGGTGTGGCGCGGCAGTTCGGGCGTGCACGACCTCACCACCGGCCGGGCCGCCGATCCGAGCGCCCGCTTCCGGGCCGGTTCGGTGACCAAGGTGTTCACGGCCGCCGTCGTGCTGCGGCTGGTCGCCGCGGGGAAAGTCGACCTCGACCGGAGCGCCCGCTCGTACCTGCCCGAGCTGATCCCGGCGTCGTACAGCGGCGTCACCGTCCGGCAGTTGCTCAACCACACGCACGGCATCCCCGCGCCCGACTTCCCGTGGACGACCATCGAGGGGGCGTACGCGAACCGCTTCCGGATCCACGACCCCGAGGAGATGGTGCGGTCGGCGACGGCGAAGGAGCGGGAGTTCACGCCGGGAGAGCGGCAGCACTACCTCAACATCGGCTACACGATCGCCGGACTCATCGTCGAGCGGGTGACGGGGGACTCGTACGAGGAGCAGGTCGCGCGGCAGGTGCTGAGGCCGCTCGGACTGCGGGACACGTACGTCCCGGGGACCGATCCGCGCATCGTCGGCCCGCACAACCACGGGTACCAGCGGATGACCCTCGACGACGGGACGACCGGGCTGCGGGACGTGACCGTGTGGGGCGTGACGGACGGCTGGGCGGCCGGGGACATCGTCTCGACCACGGCCGATCTGGAGCGGTTCACGAAGGCGCTGTTCCGGGGACGGGTCGTGCCGCGCGGGCCGGTGCTGGAGGAGATGTTCACGGTGCCGCAGGTGACGGACCACAAGACGGGCAAGCCCGCCGAGTACGCCGTCGGGCTGGCGCGCAAGGTGCTCGGCGGGCGTGCGGTGTGGGGCAAGACGGGTGGCCGTTGGGGCTACAACAGCGTCGTCGCCTCCACGCGGGACGGTTCGCGCACCCTCGTCTACAGCGTCAACTCCACGGACGCCAAGGGCGGCACCATGAACAAGGTGGCCATGAACGTGATGGTGGCGGCCTACGGGATGCCGTCGTAGCGGGCACGATCAGGACAACTGACCTAGAGATTCGGCTAGTTGGGGTCGCCGGGGCACATCGGCCCCTAACATCGGCGGCATGCGAATACGTCGAGGCCATGACAATCGGGGTCGGGGCCGGGGTTCGGACCGTGATCCGCGTGCCGACGCGTATCCGATGCCGAGCGTGCCGTACGGGTGGTACGCGGTGCTGCGCAGCACGGAGTTGCCCGCGGGCAAAGTCGTCAGCCTGCACTACTTCGGGCGGGCGCTGATCGCGTTCCGTGGGGCGGACGGGCGGGCCACCGTGCGGGACGCGCACTGTCCGCACTACGGCGCCCATCTCGGCGTCGGCGGGAAGGTCGTGGACGGGACGGTGCAGTGCCCCTTCCACGGGTGGCGGTTCGGGGCGAACGGGCGGTGCGTGGAGGCGCCGTTCGCCGTGCGGACGCCCAAGGTGTCGATCGGCGGGTTCCCGGTGCGCGAGCACAGTGGGCTCATCCTGGTGTACGTCGGGCCGGACGCGTCGGACGTGCCGGGTGAATCGGGTGCGGCGCCGGGTGCGACGCCGGGTGGAGTGGGCGAACCCTCCTGGGAGGTGCCGGAGATCGAGGAGGCGGGGTCACGGCGGTTCGCCTCGCCCATCGACGACACGTGCCGGGCGCGGATCCACGTCCAGGAGATGCGCGAGAACATCGTCGACGAGTCCCACTTCCACTTCATCCACGGGCAGAGCGAGCCGCCGGTCCAGGAGTGGCGGGAGGACGGGCCGTTCGCCGAGGCGCTCGGGACGATCAGCCGGCGCGTGTTCGGGTGGGACATCCACAACACCTTCGACGCGTTCATGTACGGGCCGGGTGTGATGGTCGTCCGGGTCCACGGGCCGGTGCTGTCGGTGACCGCCGTCGCGCTCAGCACACCCGTCGACGACCGCACGAGCGAGCTGCGGATGCTGTACTACCTGCGCAAACCACGCCGACTTCCCTTCCTCACACCCCTGTTCAAGCTCGTCTTCCGGGCCGAGGCACTGGGCGAGGTGCGCGAGGAGATACGGATCTGGGACCACAAGATCCATCAGGCCCGGCCGGTGCTGCTGCCTCACGAGAAGGGGATCAGGGCGCTGCGGCGGTGGTACGCGCAGTTCTATCCGGGGCCCGCGGGTGAGGCCCCGCCGCGTCCGGACGCGGCCGCGGCGGGTCCGGACAGGGTCGCGGTCGGCTCGGCGGGTCCCGGGGCCGGCTCGGCGGACGAGCGGCTGTTGTTCCGCTCCGGAGAGGAGGGCCTCCCCACGGATGTCATGCCGGTCGAGGAGTCCCTGCCTCAGTCGGCCGCCCGGCGCGAGGGACACCCGGCCTCCGCGGTGGCGGCCCAGAAGGAGAGCAGGCGCAGTCCCTCCTCGGAGGCCGAACCGGGTTCCGCGGTGTAGATGGTGAGAGCCAAGCCCGGTGCGGCGGTCATCTCCCGGCCCTCGTGGGCGAGGGTGAGGTCGCCGACGGCCTTTGGTCGTGCGAGCGGCGGCTCGGGCTGAAGACCTGGGCCCGGTCCGAGGGCCCTAAGCTCCCCCCATGGAGCGATCCGAGATCATGCAGCGCGTCGTCGGGATTCTCACCGAGGCGGTCGAGGTACGGCGGCAGGCTCGCGAGAACCCCGGTGTCGAGGTGGCGTTGACGGGGGCCGTCTCCGCGCTGCTCGTGGAGACCCTGCCCAAGATCGAGCTGCCCGCCGACGCCTCCGCGCAGGAGACCGCGCACATCATCACGGACGCCCTGGCACCGGCGATCGTGACCCTGGCCAACTGCTTCTCCTACGCCTTCGTCCACCTGGCCGAGGTACACGACGAGGGCCGGACCGACACGACGGCCGCGGACGTCCTGCGATCCATCTCCTTGCAGTTCGCCCAGCGGGAGGGGAAGCCGGAGGAGTAGGACCGGGCGGGGGTGGGAGCCGGCCGGGGACCGGAAGCGGGGACCCGGAACGCGCACCGGAAGCAGTAGCGGGTACCGGGCCAGTAACGGGGCCGAGGCTGGAAGCCGGGCCCGGGACCGTAAGCCAGGGCCGCAATCGGGGCAGAAGGCAGAGGCCGGGGCAGGCCGGGCAGGCGGGCAGGCCGGGCAGCTCCCCCGCCGCGAGACTCGCGACGGGGTGCGCTATCGGCTCGTCTCAGCCCAGCATGCCCACCTGGTAGTCACCGGCCGGCTGCCGCACCATGACGTTCAGCCGGTTGAAGGTGTTGATGAGGGCGATCAGCGCCACCAGGGCGAGGAGCTGGTCCTCGTCGTAGTGCTTGGCCGCGTTCTCCCAGACCCCGTCCGGGACGCCGCCGGCCCCGTCGGCGATGCGGGTGCCCTGCTCGGCGAGTTCCAGCGCGGCGCGCTCGGCGTCCGTGAAGACCTTCGCCTCTCGCCAGCCCGCCACCATGTGCAGCCGCTGCGCGGTCTCCCCGGCGTGCTCGGCCTCCTTGGTGTGCATGTCGAGGCAGTACCCGCAGCCGTTGATCTGACTGGCGCGGATTTTCACCAACTCCTGTGTTGCCTTGGGGAGTTCGGACGAGGCGATCACCTTGTCGGCGCCGACGAGGTGCTTGACGAGCTTGCCGGTGAGGGGGTTGGCGAACAGGTTCAGACGCGCTTCCATGGCTGGCTCCTTGTGCCGTCGTGTGCGGTGACAACACATGGACGGGCCGGGCCCGCGCGGATGTGACACGGGTGCGTGTGACGCCCGCCACGCTCCCCGGCCACCCGTCACGGCCCCCCGATCACCCGTCACGGCCCCGAATCGCCCTGCCGGCGATCCGGCATTCCCCCGCCCCCGGCAGGCAGGGTGGAGAAACTGCGTGGGAAGTCGGTCACGGCGGCACCTCTCTGGCGTTTTTGGCCTCTCCTCAGTTAGACATGCTCCGGCCCCACCTTGACCAGTGGGGTTGCCGTGGACACGTATTCCCAGGGGGGAACACACTCATGACCACGTATCGGTACGCACCCAGACGTACCACTCGGCTCAGACTCGTCGGTGCCGCCGTGACGGCGCTCGTCCTCGCCGCGACGGGGACGGCGACCCAGGCGATGGCCGCGCAGGACACGACGCGGCAGCCGCAGTCGGCGAAGACCCCGCCGCCGCCCGTGCCGACGCTCGCCTGGACCGACTGCCAGGGCGGGTACGAGTGCGCCGACGCGGATGTCCCACTGGACTACCGGGAGCCGCAGGGCCGCAAGATCACGCTCGCGGTGGTCCGCAAGAAGGCCGCCGACCCGGCCAAGCGCAAGGGCACGCTCTTCATGCAGCCCGGCGGACCGGGCAACTCCGGCGTGGACTTCGTCCGCAACAACTACGACGACCTCCCGGCCGCCCTGCGCGACTCGTTCGACGTCTTCGGCTACGACGTCCGCGGTGTCGGCCGCAGTTCGGCGCTCACCTGCTTCGACGACGCCCGCTACACCAAGGCCGTCACCGACGCCAAGGGCGTCCCCGGCCCGGACGCCTTCGGCCCGGCGGTGCGCGAGGCCGCCGAGTTCAACCAGGCCTGCCTCGACAACTCGGGCGGCCTGCTGCCGTACGTCGGCACGGAGTACGTCGCCCGTGACATCGACCTGCTGCGCCAGGCCCTCGGCGAGGAGCAACTGACGTACTACGGGCGGTCGTTCGGCGCGTACATCGGCACCGTCTACGCGTCGATGTTCCCCAAGCGGGTGCGGGCGGCGACGCTCGACGGGGCGTACGACCCGTACAAGTACGCCTACCGCCCCTACGAGTACGACCGGGCCCAGTACCTGGCGCTGGACGGCACGATGAGCCGCTTCCTCGACTGGTGCGCCGCCGACCAGGCGGTCTGCGGCTTCGGTGACGGCGACCCGCGCGGGGCGTTCGAGCAGCTGAAGAAGGACCTCGACGCCAACCCGGTGACGACCGCGAACGGCGGGAAGGCCAACGGCTACACCTTGGTCTACCGGCTGATGTTCAACATCAACGAGGGCAAGGTCATCTGGCCCTCCCTCGGCGCGGCGCTGAAGAAGGCGCAGGCGCGGGACAACACCTCGTTCCTGCTGCGGCCGCCGTCCCCGGCGAGCTTCGACTTCCTCGGCCCGAACGTGGTCGTCGAGTGCGTCGACAAGGACTACCCGAAGAGCCTGCGCAAGCTGGAGCGGAACGTCACGGCCAACGCGAAGGACGCGCCGCTGCTGGGCCCGGCCATGGCGTTCGGTCCGCCGACCTACGACCACCAGCACGCCACCGCGTGCGTCCAGTGGCCCGCCGAGACGCCCAGCCGCTACGACGGCTCCTTCCGGGCCAAGGGTTCGGCGCCGATCCTGGTGCTCGGCACCACCGGTGACCCGGACACCCCGTACCAGGACGCGGTCGCGCTGTCCCGGCAGCTGGACAACGCCTCGCTGCTGACGTTCGACGCCGAGGGCCACACGGCGTTCGGCCGCAGCGCCTGTGCGACGGACGCGGTCGTGAACTACCTCGTCGACCAGGTGGTCCCGGCCTCCGGCACCACCTGCGCGGACGAGACCCAGCCGCCGTCCTCGACGCCGAAGACGGCGCCGCCCGGCACGACCCTGAGCGAGCTGCGCAACGGCGTCAACGAGCGCGTCGAGCGCATCGGCGACGCAAGCTGACCGACTCCGTCGACGGACCGGCCGCGTCGGCCGGCCGGACACGAACCCCGGGGCACCCGCCCCTCCACGGCGAGCACCCCGGGGTTCCGCATGTCTGCGACACGTCCGCGGCTCGGCGTCCACCGGTGGTGACGGTCACCGATGGCTGCCGCCGCGCCCCATTCCCCCGTCCACATCCACGTCCACGTCCATGTCCAGTTCCATGTCCATGTCGTCGAAAGGCAGCGCGTCCAGGTCGCCGTCGAAGTCGGCCGGGACCAGGAGGGTGTGCTCCTGCGGGCCGGACAGCGCTGTGGACCGGGGGTCGGTGTCGGTGAGGGACTGTTCGGTCCAGATGCACTTGCCGGTGGCGGTGTAGCGGGTGCCCCAGCGCTGGGAGAGCGCGGTGATCAGCTGCAGGCCCCGGCCGCCCTCGTCGGTGTCGCCGGCTCTGCGTATGCGGGGCATGGTGAGGCTGCCGTCGAAGACCTCGCAGACCAGCGCGGAGCCGTGCAGGAGCCGCAGCCGGACAGGGCCCCTGGCGTGGCGTACGACGTTGCCGACGAGTTCGCTGGCGAGCAGTTCGGTGGTGGGGGCCAGGGCGTCCAGGCCCCAGGCGGCGAGTTGTTCGCGGACGTGGTGGCGGGCCTGCCTCGCGGCCCTCGGGTCGTCCAGGAGGGACCAGGAGGCCATCCGGTCGCCGGTGAGCGCGTGCAGCCGGGCGACGAGGAAGGCCGCGTCGTCGGCCGCCGCGTGCTCGGCGGGCAGCAGGCCGTGGGTGAGGGTGTCGCAGAGGCGTTCCAGGTCGGCGGCGGTGCCGTCCTCGTGGGCGGTGCGCAGCAGCCGGGCCAGGTCGGCCATTCCCTCGTCGATGCCGCGTTTCGCCGACTCGACCAGCCCGTCGGTGTAGAGCACCAGCAGACTGCCCTCGGGCACGCTCAGCTCGACCGTCTCGAACGGCGGCTCAGCCGCGCCGAGCGGCGGGTCGGCGGTCCACTCGGGAAAGCGCACGGTGCCGTCGGGGAGGACCACGGCCGGTGGCGGATGCCCGGCCCGGACGAGGGAGCAGACCTGGGTGGTGGAGTCGTACAGGGCGTACAGGCAGGTGGCGTACGAGTCCTCACCCATGGAGCCGACGATGTCGTTGAGGTGGCCCATGATCTCGTCGGGGGGAAGTTCGAGGGCGGCGAGGGTGTGCACGGCCGTGCGCAGCCGCCCCATGGTGGCGGCCTCCGACAGACCGTGGCCCATGACGTCGCCGACGACGAGGGCTACCTGCCCGCTGGAGAGCGGGATGACGTCGTACCAGTCGCCGCCGACGTCCATGCCCTGGCCGGCCGGGAGGTAGCGGGCGGCCGACTCGCAGGCGGTGAGGGCCGGCAGGTCCTGGGGGAGCAGGGCGCGCTGGAGTTCCCGGGACCGGGTGTGTTCGAGGTCGTAGAGCCGGGCACGTTCCAGGGACTGCGCGAGGAGGGCGCTGATCGCGGTCAGCAGGGTGCGCTCCTCGTCGGTGAGGCGGCGCGGCCGGTCGAAGGAGACGACGCACACGCCGAAGGTGTGGTCGGACGCTGTCAGCGGCAGGAACGCCCAGGACGCCTTGCCCGCGCGGGCGGGCAGGTCGGCGTGCTGGGGGACGTAGGCGGCGTACTCCTGCGGCGAGGAGATGAACACCGGGACACCGGTGTTGATGGCGTCCCAGGCCGGGCCGTACTGCGCGCGGGGGCGGTGGTTGACGAGGTCGATGAACTCGGGCGAGTAGCCGACGGCGCCGACGTTGTGGAGCCGGCCGTTCTCGACGTCCTGGACGAGGAGGCCGCTGGCGGCGAACGGCGGCAGCACCCGCAGCGCGACCGCGTCGACGACGTCCTGCGAGGTGGTCGCCTTGGCGAGCGCGGCGGTCAACGCGGCGATGCGGTGGGCCCGTTCGGAGGCGGCGCGCTCGGCCTCGCGGCGTTCTTCCTCGTGCCGCCGCCGCTCGGTGACGTCGGTGAAGTAGATGGTGCGGCCGTCGGGTCCGGGGACCAGCCGCAGGTGGTAGACGCGGTCGTGGTCCGGCACCTGGACGTCGAACCCGGCGGGCTTCTCCTCGGCGGCGGCCGCCCGGCAGCGGGTCTCCAGGCAGGGCGACTCGCGCACGGCCGGCAGCTCCCACAGCTGCCGCCCGAACAGTTCCTCCTCGGTGAGGCCGAGGGTGCGTTCCGCCACCAGGTTGGAGAAGGTGATCCGCCAGTCGTCGTCGACGGCGAGGAACCCGTCGCTCATGTGCCGCAGGGCCCGGCCGACCGCGTCCCGGGCGGAGCGCGCCTCGTCGCTCTCCCAGCCGACGCCGATCATCCGGTCGGGTGCGCCGTGCTCGTCGTAGGTGGCCCGGCCGCGGGCCCGGGTCCAGCCCCAGGTGCCGTCGAGGCGCCGTACGCGGTACTCCGCCTCGTACACGGTGTGGTCGCGGATCGCCCGCTCGGCGGCGGCCAGGGTGTGCGGGAGGTCGTCGGGGTGGACGATCCGCATCCAGCTCTCGATCCTGCCGGTGAAATCGGCCGGCCGGGTGCCGTAGAGCTGGAGGGCGGCCTCGTCCCAGATCAGGTCGCCGCTCTGGATGTCCCAGTCCCAGGAGCCGACGCTGGCCTCCTTCAGCACCTGCCGCAGCCGTTCGGCGTTGGGTTCGGCCGGTGCGGGGCCGGGCGGTGGGGAGGCCCGTGCCATGCGGTCCTGGGTCCAGTCGACGACGGACCGCAGGAAGTCCCACTGCAGGCCGGTGGGTTCGCCCCGGTCGCCGGTGAGGACGGTGAGCGCGCCGACCGTGCGGTCACGGCCGGAGACGGGTAACGCGGCGAGCCCGGTGCCGGGCCAGGCGAGGGCCATGGAACCGAGCGGGAACCACACCCCACTGCCCTGGTGCAGGGCGCGGGCCGGGGGCAGCGGGCCCTCCTGGTCGATGATCTCCCAGGGGCGGGTCAGTGCGGGCGGGAGGCCGCTGGTCGACACCAGACGCAGGGCCGACATGGGGCCTCTGAGATGCATCATCGCCCCGAGCGCGCCGAGTTCGCCGACCGCGTGCTGGAGCGCCAGCCGGAAGACCTCGCTCTCCGCGACACCGGGCTCCACCGTGCCGAGCAGGGCCAGCCGTGCGTTCATACGGCAGACCCTAACGTTCTACTCACACGTAAGGCAGTCCGCCACGGGAATTCCACATTCACTCCTGATGCCGTCCCACGCGCCGGTCAGGGGGTTCAACAGCGTTGAGTGGCAACATAATTGACGCTCATTCAGCATCGGTACGAGGTAAGGGCACCGCCGAGGTCGCCGTGACCAAGATCTGATGAACGTCGTTGGGCCGCTGCAACCCCAGGATGTCCGGCCCGACCCCAGCAGGCGCCATGTTCGAGATGTTCCAGGCAGTCAAGACGTTCAGGACGTTGTTCAAGACGTTCGTCGAGCAGTACGCGCGCAACCAGCAGCTCAAACGGGATCTGCTGGCGCAGCGCGGTGAGCAGGAGCGGCGCTGGCGGGAGGAGGACCGGGTGGTGCTGCGGGCCGCCCTCGCGGCGAACCGGGTGGCCCTCCAAGAGCACATCGACACCCTCCGGCGGGCGGCCGGCGTCTCGTACCTCACCCTGCGCTGCCACGAGGACACCTGGACGTTCCTGGCCCGCACGGCGTTCGGTGTCTGGGAGCCCGCCTGGACGCAGAGCACCCGCGACCCGTACGACCGCGTCGGCCCGACCGCGACCAGGGCGGCCCACTTCACCGCCGACCCCAACCTGCCGCCGGGCCGGATCACCAAGGCGGACGGCGGCATGCAGGACGTCCAGCTGTCCGGGCACAACCTGGTCCACGTCCTCGACGCGCTGCACGACGCCACCACCTCGGAGCTGACCGCGACCGGAGCGCGTGCCCGGACCCTCTACGACCGGCTGGCCTCCTTCACCGCCAAACTCGACCCGGCGGCCCCCACCGGCCGCACCACCGGCATCCTCTGGCGGATCGACGACAGTCTGCACAGCCAGTACGTCAGCCGCCCGTCCGGCCCGGGCCCCGGCCGCCCGACCACCGCGCCCCTCCTCCGCAAGGTTCCCTCCCCCACCCCGACGGCCCGCCGCCGCCACCCGGAACGCAACGGTTCGCCCGTGGCGCAGAAGTAGGGCCCGGAGGCCCGGAGGCCCGGAGGGGGGTCCCGCTGTTGTCGCGGTCCCGGGACACTTTCGTGGGGCCGGAGTACAACCTTCCGCCATATCCGGTCGTCTCATCCGATAACAGCGCTACCGCAGCGTTGTGCGAACAAGGGGGGACGACATGCGACGAATCGGAGCCGCGGTTCTGGCGCTCGCGCTCGCGGGGACGGCGATCGGGACGGCGGCGGCCACCGCGAGTGCCGCGCCCGGGGGTGCCGCGCGAGCCGCCGCGGCCTGCCCGACGGGCTGGGGCAGTGGCGTCAAGGGCAGCCCCGACAGCGGTGCCGTGCCGCTGACGGACATCAGGACCGGCCGGCACGACTGCTTCGACCGCATCGTGTTCGACGTACCCGACGGCGGTGACCGCGTCGGCTACTGGGTCCACTACGTCGACCGGCTCCACCAGGTCGGCTCCGGCGACCCCATCCCGGTGACCGGCGGAGCCATCCTGGAGATACGGGTCGCGGCGCCGAGCTACGACCCCGAGACGGGCGGGGTCGTCTACCCGGGCAAGGTCGCCAAGCCCCTTCCCGGGGTGAACCTGACCGGCTACCGCACCTTCCGTGACACCCGCTTCGCCGGCAGCTTCGAGGGCGAGACCCAGATCGGCGTCGGCGTCCGCGCCCGGCTGCCGTTCCGGGTGCTCCAACTCTCCGACCGCCTCGTGGTGGACGTGGCCCACAGCTGGACGTAGGGGCAGAGCGGAGGACGGCCTCGGGTCGGCGGTCCCGGCCTGCCGGGACCGCCGACCCGGCCGCCCGCCGTCGGCCGCCGCTGCCCGCCACCGGCCCGGACGGCTTGTAGTGTCCGCACGGTGGAGAGATCGAATGAACGTGTGAACGACGGCGCGGACCCGACACTGCTGGACGTGTTGCTCCAGGCGGCGCGGGAGACCCCCGGGCAGACCGTCGTGCACGTCCGGGGGGACGGCGGCGAGCACACGGTCACCTTCGCCGAACTCCGCGACGACGCACTGCGCGTGGCCGGCGGCCTGCTCGCGGCGGGCGTGACCCCGGGCACTCCCCTGCCGCTGGTCGCCGACCGGGGCGACACCTTCCAGCCCCTGTTCTGGGGGGCGCTGGCGGCGGGGGCCGTCCCCGTCCCCCTCGCGCCGGAGCCCCGCCGGATCGGCCCGGTGTGGGAGCTCCTCGACAGACCTCCCGTGCTGACGGACGACACATCGACCACCACGGTCCGCCGACTCGACCCTTCCATACGGGTGTTGCGGCTGGACGAGCTGCGGCAGGGCCACCCGCCCCGGCGCCTCCCCCGCCCCGCGCCCGACGACATCGCCTTCCTCCAGTTCTCCTCCGGCAGCACGGGCACCCCCAAAGGCGTGGAGCTGACCCACGCCGGGGTCCTCGCCAACCTCCGCCAGATCCGCGCCGCGATGGCGATCACCTCGGACGACGTGATCGCGACCTGGATGCCGTACTTCCACGACATGGGGCTCATCGGCACGCACCTGGTCCCCATGGCCGCGCGGGTGAAGCAGATCCGGATCGAGCCGCTGTCCTTCGCGAAGCGACCCGCCCTGTGGTTCGAGGCCGTCGACCGCCACCGCGCGACCCTTCTGTCGGCCGCGAACTTCGCCCTCGCCCTCGCCGTCCGCCGTGTCCCGGCCGCCGCGCTCGCCCGGTTCGACCTCAGCTGCGTACGCCTGCTGCTCGTCGGCGCCGAACCCATCGCCCCGCGCGTCTGGCGGGAGTTCACGGCCCTCACGGTCCCGGCCGGGCTCGACCCGCGCACCCCGCTCCCGGTGTACGGCCTGGCCGAGGCGACCCTCGCGGTGACCGTACCGCCGCTGGGCGAGACCGCGACGCCCCTGGTGCTGGACCGGGCCGCGCTGAGTGCCGGTCGGGTGGTGGACGCCCAACCCGGCGCGCATGCGGTGGAGTTGATGGACCTCGGTCGCCCCGTGGCGGCGTGCGAGGTCCGGATCACCGACGACAGCGGGGCCCCGACGGGCGAGAAGCGGGTCGGACATGTGGAGGTGCGGGGCCCGCAGATGGGCCGCGGGTACCACCGGGCGCCCGAGGCGAGCGCGGCGGCGTTCGGGGACGACGGCTGGCTGCGCACGGGCGACCTCGGGTTCCTGCGGGACGGGCGGTTGTGCGTCACCGGGCGCCACAAGGACGTCGTGTTCGCCAACGGCCGGACGTTCCACGCGGCCGACCTGGAGGAGACGGTCGCCGCGACGCCGGGACTGCCGCCCGGGGCCGTGGCCGTCGTGGGGTCCACCGACCCGGACGGCGGGGGTGAGCGGGTCGTCGCGTTCGTGCAGTGGGCCCGGCCCGAGCGGTCCACTGCCGCCCGGGTGCTCCGCGCCGCGGCCGGCCGGCTGCGGGAGGCCCTCGGCCACGACGACGTACGGGTACTGCCGCTGCCGCCGGGGGCGTTCGCGCGGACGACCAGCGGGAAGCTGCGGCGGGGGGTACTGCGGGAGAGGTTCGAGGCCGGGGAGTACGCGGCGGTCGAGGGGCGTTGGGGCGGCACGGCGGTGGGCGTGGCTCGGGGGCACGGCACCGCGGGGGAAGGGGGCACCGGCGTGTCCCGTTCACTGCGGGAGGTTCAGGATGCCGTACGGGCGGTGTGGGCGCGGGTGTTGGACGTGCCCGCGGCCGAAGTCGGGCTGTGGGAACGGTTCTTCGACCTCGGGGGTTCCTCGCTCAAGGCGATGGCCGTGCTCGCCGGGTTGGAGGACGAGTTCGCGGTGACGGTGGAGCCGGGCGCTCTGCGGGACCACGACACGGTGGGGGCGTTGGCCGGGCATGTGCTGGGGTTGTTGGGGGAAGGGGCGGGTGCTGACGCGGGTGAGAGCCGAGGGCGCCTGGGAGCTCGGGGGGAAGGGTCCGTCGGCGAGTGCGGGCACGTGGTGGCTGGTCGCGCCGACGCGGCGGAGCCGCACGTGTCACAGCCCCTCGCCGTTCTCTCCGTCGCCTGTCGGTTTCCCGGGGGTGGGACGCCCGAGGAATTCTGGGAGTTGCTCGCGACCGGTGGGGACACCGTCGGCGGGGACGCGGGCGGCCGGCTGAGCGATCCCGGGGCCTTCGACGCCCGTTTCTTCGGGATGGACGACGCGGAGGCGCGGGCGACCGACCCGCAGGCGCGGATCTTCCTGGAGCTGGCGCACGAGGCGCTGGAGCGTGCCGGGTACGCGGGACCCCGGCGGGCCGGCCGCAGGGTCGGGGTCTTCGCGGCGACCGGCGACAGCGGGTACCGCGAGATCCTCGCCGAGGCCGCCGACGGGGACCTCGCCCGCCACCCGTCCGCCCTCACCGGCAATCTGCCCAACCTGATCGCCGCCCGTGTCTCCCAGGTGCTGGACCTCGACGGCCCCGCGCTGGCCGTCGACACGGCCTGCTCCTCCGCCCTCGTCGCCCTGCACCTGGCCCGGCGCAGCCTGCTGTCCGGCGAGTGCGACCTTGCCGTGGTCGGCGGCGTCAACCTGGGCCTGACCCCGACCGGCCACCGCCTCCTCGCGGCGACGGGCGCGGTGTCGCCGACGGGCCGGTGCCGGGCGTTCGGCGCCGACGCGGACGGGTTCGTCCCGGGGGAGGGCGGCGCGGCGCTGGTCCTCGCCCGCCTCGACGACGCCCGCACCGCCGACGACCCGGTCCTCGCGCTCGTACGCGGCACGGCCGTGAACAACGACGGCCGCTCGCTCGGCCTGCTCGCACCGACCCCGCGCGGGCAGCGCGAGGTGATCCGCCGGGCGTACGAGGAGTGCGGTGTCGATCCGGCCGACGTGTCGTACGTGGAGGCGCACGGCACGGGAACGCCGATCGGTGACCCGGTCGAGGCGCGGTCGCTCGGGCAGGCGTTCCCGCCCCGCGCCGACGGGGTTCCGCGACGGCTCGGCTCGGTGAAGACGAACGTCGGGCACCTGCTCAACGCGGCCGGGATGCCCGCGCTGGTCAAGGTCGCCCTCGCGCTCGCGCACCGCCGGCTCCCGCCGTCCCTCCATGTCACCGCCCCCGCCCCGTTCCTCGCCGACACCGCCCCCGGGTTCCGCCTCGTCACCGAGCAGGAGGAGTGGACCGGCGCGGACGGCCGTCCCCTGATCGCCGGCGTCAACAGCTTCGGCTTCGGCGGCACCAACGCCCACGCGATCCTGGAGGAGGCGCCCCGGGACCGGCGCGGGGGCGGGGCGGCCCCGGCCGCCGGGGGCCCGCACCTGCTGACCCTGTCCGCCCGGACCGAGGGCGCCCTGCGGGCCGCCGCGGTTGAGCTGGCCGCGCATCTGCGGGCCCACCCCGAACTGGACGAGGGCGACGTGTGCGCCACCGTCAGCACCGCCCGCGACGAGGGACCGCACCGACTGGCCCTGGTGGCGGAGGGCAACCTCGCGGAACGGCTCGAAGAGGCAGGGCGGTCGTGGGGGCTGGACCCGGAAGGCGCCAGTGGCGGGCAAGGTGTCGGTGACGGGCAAGGCGTCGGTGACCGGCAAGGCGTCGGTGGCGCGGGTGAGGCGGGTGACACAGGTGGAGCGGGAGATCCTGGTCGTCCGGCCGGTCCGGGAGGCCTCGGTCGGGAGTGCGTCGCGGGCCGTCCGCGCCGCGCAGTGACGGGGCTCGTTCGGGGACGGCCCCGGACCGTGTTCGTCCTGCCCGGACAGGGGGCCCAACAGCCCGGTCTCGGACGGGAGTTGTGGCGCTCGGCACCCGTGTTCCGGGATCTTCTGGAGGAGGCCTCCTCACTCACCGGGCCGGTGGCGGGGCGCAGCCTGGCCGCCTGGTGTCTGGACGAGGACGCCGACCCCGAGACCCTGGCCCGGACGGAGGTGGCGCAGCCCCTGCTCGTCGCGTTCGGGGTGGCGCTGGCCGGGCAGTTGGCCGCGTGGGGCGTGGCGCCGGACGCGGTCGTGGGGCACAGCGTCGGCGAGATCACCGCCGCGTGCGTCGCCGGCGCCCTGCCGCCGGCCGAGGCGGTCGGCTTCGCCGCCGAACGCGGCCGCCTGATGAACGGACTCACCACGCCGGGCGCCATGGCCGCCGTCAGGGGGGACGAGGAGACCGTCGCCGCCCTGGTCGCCGACTCCGACGGCACCCTCACCGTGGCCGCCGTCAACTCACCCACCCAGATCGTGCTGTCGGGTGCGTCCGAGGCCGTCGACCGGGCGGTGGCCACGCTCACCGCGCGGGGCGTGGCCGCCCGGCGGCTCCGCGTGTCCCACGCCTTCCACTCCCCGTTGCTCGGCCCCGTGCTCGACCCCCTCCACAGCGCGGCGAAGGCCCTGACCGTGCACCCGGCCACCGTTCCCATGCTGAGCACGGTCACCGGTCACTGGGCCCCCGACCTGACCCCCGACTCCGGCTACTGGCGCGACCACGCGATCCGCCCCGTCCGCTTCGGCCCCGCCGTCGCCCGGCTCCTCGACGAGGGCTACGACACGTTCGTCGAACTCGGCCCCGGCGCCACGCTCTCCGCCCCGATCCACGCGGTCGACGCCGCCCGCCCGGCCGCCGCACGAGCCGAGGTGACGGTCCTGCCCGCCCTCGCGACCGGCGAAGGGCCGATGAGGACGAGGGGGTCAAGGGGGACAAGGGGGGCGGGCGCCCTGCTCGAAACGGTCGGTCGGCTCTGGGCCCTGGGAACCCCGCTCTCCCCGACGTCCCCGGCCCGGGACACGACACGACGCCGGGTCCCCGTGCCCCCGTATCCCTTCCAACGCGAACACCATTGGGCGCGACGAGTCGACAGCGCGCCCGGATCCGCGCCGGCGTCCGCGCCGACGTCCGCATCCGAAGCCACGCCCGCATCAGGAGCCGCGCCCACATCCGAAGCGGCGAGCGCATTCGGGCCGACGCCGGCGCCCGCGCCGGCACCCGCGAAGTCAGGCGGCGCGTCAGGCGGCGAGGCTGCCGCCGAGTCGGGCGCGGCGTCCTCAGGCGTGCGGGGTGCCTCCGCACCCCGCACGCACCTCCCCCGCCCCCTCCCCGACACCCCGCCCACCCCACAGCCCCTCCTCTGGCGCGACGCCCCGCTGACCGCCGCCCCCGGCCCCCGAGCCGTACGCCTCGTCGGCGCCGACACCCCGCTACGCCGTTCCCTCACGGACCGGCTCACCGAGCGCGGGGTGAAGGTACTGACCCCGACGCCGACACCAGGCCCGTACGAAGGCCAGGGGGAAGACCAGGCGGACGACCGGGCGGAAGGTCCGGAGGCCGTGCTGTGGTTCGCCGGTGACTCCCCGAGCCCGCGGTCGGAGACCGGCACGGCCGTATCGGCCCTGCGCGAGGTGCTGGCGACGCTCGACACCCCCCTCACCCGGCCCACCCGTCTGCTGCTCGTCACCGAGAACGCGTACCGCACGGAGGCCGACACGAGCACGGGCACGAGCACCGACGCCTCCCCCCACTCCCGCCCTCGCCCCGGCCCCCGCCCCGAACAAGCCCTCCTGCACGGCTTCGCCCTGGCCCTCGCACAGGAACATCCGAACCTCACCTCGCTGAGCATCGACGTTTCGGCACAGGATGAGCTGGACGTCCAACTCACCGCGCTGGAAGCAGAGTTGCACGCCGCCGCGGTCACGGCCGGCACCGTCGCCTGGCGAACAGGCCGCCGCCTCACCCGCACGACAGCGACCCCCGCCCCCGCCCACTCTTCCCTCCCCACCGCCACGCCTCTCCCCGCGAACGGCACCTACCTGATCACCGGTGGCGCGGGCGGCCTGGGCTCCGCGCTCGCCCGCGACCTCGCGGAACGCGGCACGCCCACGCTCGTGCTGACCGGCCGTACCGTCACCCCGCCCCGCACCCTGCTGGGCGAGCTCCGCGCGCTCGGCGCCCTCGCCCGCTACCAGGCGGCCGACGTCACCGACGCCGACGCGGTCGACGACCTCGTGGCCGGTCTGCCGCCCCTGGACGCCGTGTTCCACGCGGCGGGCACGGCTCGCCCAGGCAGCCTGCGGGGCAAGCCGGACGACGAGATCGAGGCCGTACTCGCCACGAAGGTGAGCGGGACGAGGCTGCTGGCCGAGGCGCTGCGGCGGCACGGCCAGAAGGGCGCCGTGTGCGTCGCCTTCTCGTCCGTCTCGGCCGTACTGCCCGGCCTGGCCGGCGCCCTCGGTGACTACGCCGCCGCGAACTCCTTCCTGGACGCCTTCGCCACCGCCGAACGCGCCGCCGGGCGCCCCTGGCAGAGCATCGCGTTCGGCCCGGTCGCCAACGCGGGAATGGCGAGCGGAACGCACACGGCGCTCACACCACTCACCACCCCGGCAGCCCTGACGGCCCTCCACAAGGCCCTCACCCTCGACACGCCCCACGTCCTGATCACAGCAACGGACACCTCGATCCCGGCGATTGCCGCGAGCGGGATGGAGGCCGCAGGCCCCATAGGGGCGCGGGGAACTGCGCGACCAGCCACAACCCACCCGCAGCCGCCGACAACCAGCTCCCCGCGAGCTCTCAGGCGCCCACCCACCCCGACCCCAGCCCCCACGCCCACGCCCACGCAAATAGCCACCGTCATACGCCGCCTCCTCGCCGACGCCCTGCACCGCCCCCCACAGGACATCGGCGACGACGAACCGTTCCTCACCCTCGGCCTCGATTCCCTCAGCGCCGTAGATCTCGCCCGCCGCCTCGAACGCCAACTGGACCGCCCTCTCCCCGCCACCCTCCTCTTCGAACACCGCACCATCGCCGAACTGGCCACCCACCTGGCCACCACCCCGCCGACTCCGACCCCGACCCCGGCCCCCCAGCCGGTGCCCCAACCCGCACCCCCGACCAACCCACCTCTCACCACCCCCCTCCCCCTCACGCCTCTCCAACTCGCCTTCCACACCACCGAAACCCTCCACGAGGGCATCACCGCCTACGGCTACGTACGGCAGCGCATCACCGGCCCTCTCGACACCACCCTCCTCGGCCGGGCCCTGGCCCACCTCTCCGCCCGCCACCCCATGCTGCGACTGCGGATCACCGACGACGGAGCCGCACGCCCGAGCCAGTACGCCGCCCCCGCGGGCCCCACCGACACGGCCCCGCGCTGGTACGAGATCCAGGCCCCCCACCCGCACGGCCACCCCCACGACCTACGACAGCTCGAACACGCCCTCTGCAACCGCCCGTTCGACCTGCGGACGGAGGACCCGGTACGAGCCGTCCTCGTCCACGACCGGGACGACGCACACCTCGCCCACCTGCTCCTGGTCGTCCACCACGCCGCGGCCGACGGCTTCAGCCTCAAGCTCATGGCCGAGGAACTCTGGTCGCTCTACACGGCGTTGACGCGCGGAGAACAGACACCCCACCTACCCTCACCCCGGGCCGAGTTCACCGACTACGCCGCCATCCTGACCGCCGAACGCCAGTCCCCGGCGCACACGGAGGACCTCGCCCACTGGCGCGCGCGCCTGGCGGAACACCCGGCCTCCCTCACCTCCCCCTTCTCCCTCCCCTACGACGGAGACCCCGAGGCACCCCCGGCCCCGCCCCTCACCCACCACCGCACCGACATCGACGAGGAGTTGACCGCCGCGCTCCGGGAGACGGCCGCGCGGCACGATGTGTCGCTGTTCCACCTGATGCTGGCGGTGTACGGCCGTTGTCTGGCCCGGTGGAGCGGACGCCGCACCGTCGCCGTCAACGTGGCACGGGCGCGACGGGAGGCGCCGATCGCCGGCATCGACCGTCTGGTGGGGCCGCTGGCCGACACCCTCCCGGTGTTCGTGGACATCGACCCCGTCGAACCGGTCATCGCGCTCGCCGACCGGTTGCGCCGGAGCTGGCGGGAGGCCGAGGCCCACGCGACCCTGAGCAGCACGGACTTCGCCCGACTGCTGTCCGAGGTGCGCCCCACCACGGGTCCGGCCCCGCGCACCGCGGCCGAGGCGGGCTTCAGCTTCGCCCGCTTCCCGGTGGTCCACGGCCCCGACTGGCCCGTCACCGTCACCCCCACGGCCGCGGCCACCGCCTCCGCCGCCACCCGCCTCGGCCTCCTGTGCTGGGAGGCCGACGCAGCGCTGCGCCTGTCGTGGAACCATCCGGCCCACCTGTTCCGCCCCGAGACCGTACGACGCCTCGCCGACGACTACGTCGCAGAACTACGGGCCGCCACCACAGTACTCCCCACCCCAGCGCCCTCCCCCACGGAACTCCCCACCCCAGCACGTCCCACCCCAGCACTCCCGGACGCGGCCGGCACAGGTCACGGTGGCGGCATCGTGGACCGTCTCCGCGCCCAGTTCCGCGCCACCCCTCGGTCCGTGGCCGTGCGGGCCGCCGACGGCGGGACCACCCTCACCTACGCCGCCCTCGACGCCGCCTCCGCAACCCTCACCACCCGCCTGCGCGCGCAGGGCGTACGCCCCGGCGACCTGGTCGGACTCCTCACGGAACCGGGTGGCACGTCCACGGTCACCGGAGTCGTCGGCATCCTGCGGGCGGGCGCCGGCTGGGTACCACTGGACGCCACCCACCCCGCCGCACGGCACCGGGACCAGCTCTCCCGTACGGGAGTCCGCGTACTGGTCTGCGACCCGGCGACCCACGAAACGGCCACCACCCTGGACGAAGTCACCCTCGTCCCCGTACCCGTACCCACCCCCGCCACCGACCCCGAACCCGACCCCGCTTCCGACGCCCCCTCCTTCCCCTCCCCCGACGCCATCGCCTACGTCATCTTCACCTCGGGCTCGACGGGCCGCCCCAAGGCCGTGCCCATCACCCACCGGTCGATGACGAACTACCTCGACTGGTCTCTGACGACCTTCGGCTACGGCCCCGGCGACCGGCTCGCCCAGACCGCGTCGGCCTGTTTCGACGCCTCCGTACGGCAGTTGCTGGCACCCCTGCTGGTCGGCGCCACCGTGCACACCCTCTCCCGCGACCTGCTGCGCGACCCCGAGGCACTGCTCGACCGTGTCGTGGCCGACCGGATCACGGTGTGGAGCTCGGTCCCCACCCTGTGGGAACGCCTGCTCACCGCCGCCGAGGAACACGCCCGCCGGAACGACGGCACAGCCCCGGACCTCTCCGCCCTGCGCTGGGTCCACGTGGGAGGCGAGGCCCTGCCCGCCGCCCACGTACGCCGCTGGTTCGACCTCCTGGACACCGCTGACGTCACCCGTGCCGGCACTCGCCCCCGCGCCCACCGGATCGCCAACCTCTACGGCCCCACCGAAACCACCATCAACGCCACCTGCCACATCATCGACACCCGCCCGGCGGACGACGTCCGCCACCTCCCCATCGGCCGCCCCATCGCCGGTACGGAACTGACCGTCGTCGGTGAGGACGGCCACGCGTGCGTCACCGGCGAACCCGGTGAACTCCTCATCGCCGGCACCGGCCTCACCCCCGGATACCTGGGCGACCCCCACCTCACCGCCGCCGCCTTCACCGAACGGGACGGCCGCCGCTGGTACCGCAGCGGCGACCGCGTCCGTCGTACGGCCGACGGGGTGCTGGAGTTCCTGGGCCGACTCGACGACCAGGTCAAGGTCAGGGGCCACCGCGTGGAACTCGGCGAGATCGAGGCCGCCCTGCTCACCCACCCGGGTGTCTCCCGCGCGGCCGTACTGCTGCGCGAAGGCCGCCTGGAGGCGTACGTGGAGCCGAGGACCACCGCCACCCTCGACCCCCGCGAGGTGCGCGGCTTCCTCTCCCGCACCCTCCCCCCGTACATGCTCCCCGCCCGCATCCACTCCCTCCCGGCGCTCCCGCTGACAGGCACGGGCAAGATCGACCGCAACCGCCTGGCTCCCCGCAGCGAGAACACGCTCCCCGACGCCCGGCGCACACCGCCCGCGACGCCCACCGAGCGGCTGCTGGCACGCATCTGGTCCGAGCTGCTGGAGACAACGGCGTCCGAGATCAGCCGCGAGGACGACTTCTTCACCCTCGGCGGCGACTCCATCACCGTGCTGGAACTGTTCTCGCGCATCCGCCGCGAACGCCCCGCGCTGCCACGCCCGACCGCCCTCTACACCCACCGCACGCTTTCGGCCCTGGCCACAGCCATCGACACCCTCGCGACCACCGACACCACCGCACCGCCCGAGGGCCCCGCCCCCTCCATTTCCACCCCGACCCTCTCCCCCTCCCCTTCCACCTCCTCCCCCCTCGCGCCCTACCCCCTCACGCCCTCCCAACAGGGCTTCCTCCTCGCCGACGCCCTCGCGTCCGGCTCCGGCGCCGCCCCCGGCCCCAACCCCGCCTGGCTGGCCCGCTTCCGTATCCACGGCGCCCTGGACCCGGACCTGTTCCAACGGGCCGTCGACGTCCTCATGGCCCGGCACCCCATGCTCCGCACGGTGTTCCCGGCCGGTGCGCGCCCACCCGTGCAGCAGGAACTCCCCGCCTCGCTACGGCTTCCCGTCGAGACGGAGACCCTGGTCCATCCCGACCTGCTGGAGGAACGGACGGCGGAGGAGGCGAGCCGCCGCTTCGAACCCTGGGCCTGGCCCCTGGTGCGGCTGCGTCTCTTCACGGTCGCGCCGGAGGAACACGTCCTCCTCGTCCACGCCCACCACCTCATCGGCGACGGCTACAGCGCGGCCCTCCTCACCCGCGAACTCCTCACCGTGTACGGCCGTTTCGAGCGCGGCCTCCCCCACAGCCTGGAGCCCCTCGCCTCCACCTTCCGCGACCACGTCCTCCGCCGAACCCCACCGGAACCGGCACCCACCCCGGGCCCGGCACCAACACCGGCACCGGTACCGGCACCTGCAGCGGACCCGTCGTCCGACGACTACCGCGCCCGCCACCACGCCCCCTACACCCCACCCGTACTGCGCGCCCGCCCCGACGGGAGCACCCCCGCCTTCCACACCACCACCGTCGCCCTCGACGCCGACCGCACCCGGGCCCTGCGCCACCTCGCCCGGACGGCGGGCACCACGCTCCACGCCCCCGTCCTCACCGCGTACTACCGCGCCCTCACCACCCTCACCGGCCGCCGCGACCTGGTCCTCGGCCTGGCTGTCACCGGCAGGGACGGGACCACGGACGACGCCCACCGCGTCTTCGGCCCGTTCGCCGAGGCGGTGGCGCTGCGCCCGGTGGCACCGTACGACGACGCCCACCCCGTCCCGGGCTTCGACGAGGACCTTCGCCGGATCACCGCCGAGACGCTCGCGGCCCGCGCCACCGGTCCCCTGGACCTCCGTACGCCCCAAGGACTGCCCCGTACCGCCCAGTTCTTCTTCACGTTCCTGGACTTCAGCTCCCTCGGCGCACCGCCCGACACCACGCTGTCGCTCCGGGCCGACGACAGCGACACCGAACTCGCGCCTCCGCCGGTGGGCACCGATGTCTTCCTGGCCGTACGCCCCTCCCCGGACGGCGAAGGTCTGAGCATCACGGCGCGCGCGTCGTCGAAGGCCGTGACCTCCGACGAACTCGCCCGCTTCACAGGGGTGTTGATGGGAGAACTGGAAGAATCCGGCCACCGCGACAACGCCCTGGACGCGGCCCTCATCGGCTACCTCCCGACCCCGCACCAACTGGCCGCCTTCGCCGGGCTCCCGGCGCACGCGGTCCCCAGCCGTGAACAGCTCCGCGCCCTCCTCTTCCCGGACGGCCGCCCCCGAGTCCTGGAGAGCGTCACCACCCCCCTCGGCAGATCCGGCTTCGTCTCCCTCCCCCTGTTCGCGGACGAACTGACCGCCCCGACCATGCCCACCACCCCGACTCCCCCGACCGCCCCGAGCACCCTGTCCGCCCTGACCGCCCGCGCCGTGGACCACGCCGCGTCCCTCGGCGCCCGCTGCGTCTCCCTGGCCGGCATGATCCCGTCCCTCACCGGCTACGGCTACGACGTCCTCCGCGAACTCCCGGCCACACCCCCGACCGCACCCACCACACCCACCGCACCCACCGCCCCGACCACCCTCACCACCGGCCACGCGGCCACCACCGTCGCCGTGGTGAAGACCGTCCACGCCGCCCTGCGGGCGACCGACCGCGACCTGGCCGACCTGACCCTCGCCGTCGTCGGCCTCGGTTCCATCGGCACGTCGTCCCTGCGTCTGCTGCTCTCCCTCAGCCCCCACCCACCGGCCCGCATCCTGCTCTGCGACGTCCCCGGCAGCGCCCCCCGCCTCCACCACCTGGCGGCGGAGCTGTCGGCGGACCACCCCACGACGGCCCTACAGGTCGTCGTGTCCACCGACCCCCGGGCCCTGCCCGCCGAGGTCCACGAGACGTCCGACCTGATCGTCACGGCGGTCAGCGGCGGCCCGACGGCCCTGCTGGACGTGGACCGGCTGCGCCCCGGCACGATCGTCGTGGACGACTCCTTCCCGCACTGTTTCGACACCACGCGGGCCCTGGAGCGCATGAGGCGCGACCAGGACGTACTGATCGTGGGAGGCGGCCTGCTGGCCCTGGACTCCACCGAGACCCACCTGTCACCGGACCTCCCGGCCGCCGCCCTCACCGGCCACGCCACCGCCCGCACCCAGCACCACCTGGCGGTCCACCTCCCCGGCACCCTCGCCTCCTGCCGACTGGAGTCCCTCCTGCACGCCCACCTCACCCGCCCCGGACCCGGCGCCGCCCCGGACCCCCGTACGACGCTCCCCTTGATCCACGGCCTCGTCGACCTCCCCCGCGCCCTCGCCCACTGGCACGCCGCCGAGGCCGCCGGAGTCCGGGCGGCGCCCCTCCACCTCCTCGACCACACGATCCCGCCGGAGACCCTGAACGCCCTGCGCGCCCTGCACACCCTCAGCACCCCGAGCCGATCAGCCGAGGACGTGCCGTAGATAGGCCGTCGGGTCGGCGAGGTAGCGGCGCCAGTGGTCGACCAGGGCCAGTTCGTCCCAAGGGACGCGGCGCATGCCGTGGTCGCCGACCTCGATGATGTCCGCGCCGGGGAGCGCGGTCAGCAGCGGGGAGTGGGTGGCGCAGATGACCTGCCCGCCGTTCTTCACCAACTGGTCGATGTGGCCGATGAGTTCGAGGCAGGAAGTGAACGACAGCGCAGCCTCGGGCTCGTCCAACACATACAGGCCGGGCTGGAGGAACTTCCCCCGGAACGCGGCGAGGAAGCCCTCGCCGTGGCTGACCGAGTCAGGGGCGAAGCCTTCCCGGTCCAGCGCGTCGAGCGCCGTCTCCGCGCGCAGGAAGAAGCCCTTGCGCGCGCTCCAGCTGCCGAGCATGCGGCGGCCGCGCGGGGTGGCGTCGAAGCGGACCCGTTCGCCGAGCACGGACTTCGGGCGGTGGGAGGCGTAGCGCCAGTCGTGGGAGCCGCCCCAGGAGTCCAGGCCGAAGCCCTCGGCGAGGGCCTCGACGAGGGTCGACTTCCCGGAGCCGTTCTCCCCGACCAGGAAGGTCACCGGCGCGGTGAAGCGCAGACCGTCCGCCAGGAGTCCGCGCACACAGGGCACCGACCAGGGCCATTCCCCGTGGTCCGCTCCTGCCCCACCCAGCTCGTCGCTCGACTCCAGATGTGCGTACGCACGTTCGATAATCACCGCCCGAGTCTCCCACGGGGGGCGCGGAACATCCCGGAAGACGGCCGCCACGCACGACGAAACCCCCAGTCCCGGGTGGGCCTGGGGGTTCATGCCGTCGTGGACCGAACAACCGCCGTTACTCGGCGTCGACAGCCGCTGTCACTTGGTGTCGATCAGGCCGTGCGGCGGGACCTGGACCGTGCGGGCGCCCTCGGTGCCGCCGAGGATCACCTTGCGCAGGGCGATGTTGTTCTTGTGGTTGGCCTCCTGGAGACGGTTCTCCGGGTTGGCGATGACCTGGATGTAGTACGTGCCGTTCGGCAGGTCCGTGATGTCGAAGGACTGGCCGGGACGGTACTGGGTGTACGTGTCGCCGGAGCCGACGTCCAGGACCTCACGGACGTTGATGGCGTCCTCGGAGCCGCACGCGGTGGACAGGTCGGTGTTCTCCGGGTGCCAGTTGGCGTTCTTCACCGTGTAGTCGATGGCGTCGGTGTTGGCCAGGCAGAACGCCTCCTTGCCGGAGCGCACCTCCTTGGTCTGGTCCGCGCTGAGCAGGCGGTAGCTGGCGAAGTCCGTGAAGTGCCAGTGCTCGTGTCCCTCGCGCGGGTCCCACTCCATGGTGCCGGCGGGCGCGTAGCCGACCTGCTTGCCCTTGGCGTCGTAGAAGTACTGGTACGAGTCCATCAGGTCCGCACCCGGCTTGCGGAAGCCGTCGACGACGAGGGGCGCGGGGCCGGCGTTCCAGACGTTGGCGCTGAAGGCCAGGTAGTCCTTGCCGGGTGCGTCGCCGTCCTCGCCGTCGGTGATGGCGATGTCCCAGGCGGGCAGCGACCGCAGGTCGGGCTTGGGGATGTTCGCCGGGGCACCCGCCTTGCCGGTGGGACGCTTGGGCGCGGCCTGCAGCGCGGGCGCGATGCGGGAGCCGTCGGTGTGGCCCTTGCCGTCGCCCAGGTGCTTCGCCAGGCCCCGGTCGACCAGGGCATAGGGGAGCTCGGGCGGCGCCGGCACGTCGGCGCCGCGCGGGCCGTAGTGGTGGTTGTCCGGGGCGGACCGCGTGTCGTGGCCGGAGCCGTGACCCGATCCGTGACCGCCGTGCGAGGACTTCGACGGGGCCATGCCGACACCGCCGCCCTCGCCGCCCTCCTCGGAGCGCTCCTCGCGCACCGTCACCTTGATGGTCGGCCGGTCGTTGGGGATGCCGAACGCGTCACGGTACTTCTTCGCGACCCCGACCTGGGCGGTGTACTCACCGGCCGGCAGGTCCACTGTTCTGTCGTAGTTCCAGCTGGTGGTGTTGGTGGCCCAGCCCTTCTCGACGCCCCACACCGAGCCCAGTGTCCACGGGTTGGTGGAACAGCTCTGCGGATAGTGGTTGGTGGAGGGGGCGTCCGGACGGATCCGGCCCGAGGCGTTGTTCGGGCAGAAGGTGCCCTTGGTCTTCACGACCTCCTCCCCGGCCGCGTTCTTGACCGACATCTCCAGGAAGCCCGTCAGCCCGGAGAAGTCGTCGACGAGCCCCTTCGGGAGCGTCTTCGTCGTGGTCTTCTTGCCGTCGCGCAGGATCTGCTTGGCGACGATCGGGTCCTTGTAGGACTTCCGCGTCACCTTGAATTCCAGGGGCGCGTTGTCGACCGAGATGTACGTCCCGAGCTGCAGTTGGACGCCGTTGTCCCACTCGTAGCGGGTCAGCGTCACGGATTTCGACGCGGCGATCAGCTTGAGCTGCGGCTTCCCGGGCTTCGCGGCGGGCGCGGCACCGGCGCCGGGGGCCGCCCCGGCCACGGCGGCGACGACGGTGAGCGACGCCAGGGCGGCGAGGCCCGGGCGCTTCAGGCGACGGCGGCGGCCCTGACCGCCGGTCGGGACGGTCGAGTCCGCGGCAGCGGTCGCACCGGTCGGGTCGGTCGGGTCGGTCGGGCTGGAGGGGCTGGTCATCTGGCTGGTCATCGATTCCTCGTCTGCGAGTGCCCTGGTCAGGGGCATCGGACTGGACAGCCCACGGTCGACGGCCGATCCGTGGCCCGCCGTGCGGATGCACCCCCACGCACCCCCGGCCGGCCACGCTCGATCCGCTCTTCCTGTGAGCAACCTGAGAGATTGATAAATGCGGTGCCAGGGTTGCCTGTTGGGACGGAATTTCACGGAAGGTGTGGTGAGCACGGCTCAAACACACGCCCGCGTATCCCTGCGGAACCGGCCCCAAGTCCCCCGGGAATCCACGCAGGAGCATCACACAGCCTGCACACAGCTCTGAGAATGCCTCGTTAGCGTTGCTGACCGCTCGATCCGCTCGATCCCGCGTGCGAACGTGCTGTGACCGGGCCGCGGCCCGGCGGGTCGACGGCATGCCCACACAGGAAGACCCTCGATGGACTACTGCTCCTCATGTCGCCGACATCTCAACGGCGCCCTCGTGTGCCCGGGTTGCGGCGCCTACGCGCCCGACATAGCCCCGGCCACGATCGACAGCCGTGTCGACCCGTCCCGCCCCACCGGGACGACGACCGCGCCGCTGATGATCCCGATGCCGCCGACGACACCGGCGGCGCCGGTGCTTCCGGCGCCGACGTGGGAGTACGGCGCGACGGACGGGGCGTGGCACGGCGGGGCGCCGGAGGACGGGTTCACGACGGACGCCCTCCCGCGGGAGGGGTACGCGGACGACGGATACGCGAAGGATGGATACGCGAAGGATGGATACGCCGACGACGGCGACGCCGGTGACCTGAGTGGTGTGGACAGCGCGCACCGTGTCGACGGTGTCGACGATGTGGACGTCGAGGGTGTTCCCGTGGCGCCGCGAGGGCGGGCCGCGCGGCGGCGTCAGTTGGCGCGGTGGAAGAAGAACCAGCGCCGGGCCGTCGTCGCGACCGCCGTCGCGCTGGTCGGCGGCGGTCTGACCGTCATGAGCATGGACCGGCAGTCCACCGACCGCACCCAGGCGGCCTCCGCTCCGGACGCCGAGGGCCTCGGCTCCATCGAGGAACAGGGCTCGCAGCGCGGCCGTACGTCGACGCCGGAGACCGATGACGCCCGGCGCACCCCGGACGCGTCCACCCCGTGGACCCCGTCCGGCGACCCCGCGCGCGACCGCTCCACCGCCAGTCGGTCGAACTCCCGTGCCGAGCAGCCCAATTCCCCCCGAACGGACTCGGGCACGCCGTCGGCCCAGGAGGCGCGGACCGGCACCTCCGGCGCAGGCGGGTCGGCCGCCGGCACCACCCCGTCGGACGGGACGACCACACCGCCGGCCACCGACGACTCCGGCTCCTCGGAGGCGGGCACGGGCGCGGGGTCGGGATCGGGTTCCGGCTCGGACACCGGCAACGGAGGCGGCACCGGCACCGGTTCGGAAGCCGGAAGCGGCTCGGGCTCGGACTCCGGTTCGGGTACGGGCGGGTCGGACGGTTCGAGTTCCGACACGGCGACGACGTCCCCTTCGGGCCTCTGCCTGCTCGGCATCGTCTGCGTGAACTGAGGCTCGCACGCACCGACCCACACCCTTACCCCCACGTCCGATGGCCGAGGGCCGGGGGCCGACCGCTGCCGAGCGGTCAGCCCTCGGCCATCGGGCGCGGCCAGGAACGTCCGCTGACACGTTCGATGTCGGTGTTGAACTGCTCCAGGTCGGCGGCGAAGCGCCGGAGGCGTTCGGCGGGTCAGTCGGCGATGCCGCCGGTGAGACCGGTGACGAACTCCTCCCGTTGCGGCGGCGAGGCGCTCCGACCCCTTGTCGGTGATCCGGAACTTGCGGGCCACTCCCCCGTCGGGGTCGAGGGTCCGCTCCACCAGCCCTCGATCCGGCACCCGCCGCGCCCCACCACCCGCCCGTCCGCGAGGCGGCGGCGGTCTGCCCGGCGGCGATCACCCTCGAAGAGGAGGAGCGTAAGGAGTAGGTCCAGGGTCCAGGCCCCCTCTGCCCCCTGCCCCTCTACGCTCTGGGCGCCCGATGAGGCCCCAACTCGGCCAGCACGTCGGCGAGTTGAGCCGCGTCCAAGGCCGGCTCGGGCAAGGTCGGCGATGCCCGGGTGTCCGTGGGCCCCGGTGGGCGCAGGCCGTCTAGGAGGAGGGTGAGCGGGCGGCGCCAGGCGTCGGGGGTGGTGACGGCGGTGAGGGCGGGGACGGCGCGGCCGAGGGCGGCGAGGGCGAAGAGGACGTCCTCGGTGGTGACATCGGCCCGGACCGTGCCCTCCTCACGGCCGCGCCGCAGCAGGGACTCGATGGTCCGCCGATTGTGCTCGTGGACGTCCTCCAGGGTGTCCACGCCCGGTACGCGCGTGGTCATGAGGTCGTTCGTGCCCCGGTCGGCGGCGAGCGTGTCGAAGACCGCGCCGAGGTACTCGGTCAGCCCGGCCCAGGCATCCGGCGCGTCGCGGACCCGGTCCCCGACGGCCATCGTGCCCGCGAGCTGGTCGTGGAAGACGGCGTCGATGAGGGCGGCGCGGCTGGGGAAGTGCCGGTACAGCGTCGCGTTCCCGACGCCGGCCCTGCGGGCGATCACATCGAGCGGCGCTTCGAGCCCCTGCTCGGTGAACACCTCGTGAGCCGCAGCCACCAACAACTCCCGGTTCCGCCGCGCATCCCGCCGCCGCACCGGCGCCGCCCCACCACCTACCCCACCGCCCATCCCACTCCCGCTCCTCCACACCACCCGACCACGCCCCCGCCAGACGGGGTTTTCGATGCTATCGCCGAGCCGTCCCCCCTCCCCCGACGCACTCCTCTGAGCGACTGCGCTTCCGGTCGGAAAATCTCATGAGTAGACGATCGGGCAGCCCCGGCGGATCGAGTGCTGGGCGGCGCGGAGGTAGACGGCCACGTAGAAGGCCATGTCGAGGTCCTCGGCCCACGGCCCCGGCCGGGTCGCGGCCAGCGTCTTCGCCTGTCCGTCCAGGAACCACGTGGTCAGGTCCAGGTTGTCGCACATCTCCGGTGTCTCGGGCGGCAGTTCGACGGCCGCCGCGAGCCGCTCCGCGAGCGCCAGGACCTGCGGGGCGCCGGCGACCATGGTCGACTCCGCGAAGCTGGACTCGACACCGTCCAGCCAGACGTCCTCCTCCAGCGAGAGCGGCACGAGCACCGTCCAGCCGCACAGGGTCTCCACCTCCTCGCGCGTGAGGTGGGCCTCGCAGAGCCGCATGAACCCGTCCATCGGCGGGACGAGCTTCTCCTCGAAGTCGAGCCCCGCCCCACGCACGAAGGGCGCGCGCACGGGCCTCGCCGCAGGCACCGAGTCGTAGGCCGGCAGCCCCCGCCGCCCCAGTTCCTCGTTCAACGCCGTGGCCACCCGCCCCCGCCCCTCCTCCTCGTGCTCACCCTCGCCCTCCCCCTCACCGAACCATTCCTCCGCGTCGACGCTCACCAGATAGATGCCCATGGCCGGAACGTAGTGCCCACCACTGACACCGCGGGGGGGGTGCGGCGCACGTGGCCCCGCGCGACGCAACCAATGCCCGCGGACACGCGTCCCCTTCGTCGCGGTCGCGGTCGCGGTCGCGTTCATCGCGTGCGCGTTCGCCGCGCGGAACCCGCCGTCCTCGGCCCCCAGCACAGAGAGCGAGCAACGACCATGCTCATCCTGTCCGTCGTCCTCCTGCTCGCCCTCGGTGGCATCGTCTGCGTCTACTGGACGGCGCGAGGCGACGCCCCACGCTGGGCCCGCGGTGTGGCCAGGACGACCGACGTCGCGAGCGACGTGCTGCTCCGCGCGAACAAGTCCAACTCCCAGAACAACCAGAACACCGACAACGACTGAGGCGCCCCGAGCCGGCCGCGGCGGCGGAGCGACCGGTGCGGCGCATCAGGTGGCCCATTTCATGCGGGAGTTGACGGCGGAGGAGCGCGCGCCGAGGGCCGCCGCCTGAAGGGCTCGGGCGGGTGGGCCGGTGGGCCGCCGCGTACGGACGACGACGCCGACGCCGACGTGGCCCTCCTCCTCGCCCACCTCCACGATCCGTCCGAGCCCGCCCGCTACCAGGCCCTCTGGGGGATCGACCGCTACGTCGCCACGTACGGGAAGCTCCCGAAGCCGCCGCCACAACCGACGTGCCCGACGCAGCCCACCGGCCCGACCCGCTCGCCGTGATCACCGCGCTCGCGCAGCCGCCCTCTTCCCAGCACCTCCAGTACGCGGCGAACCGCATCCTCGACCGACTGACGTGAGGCCGGCTCGACATCCCTCGTCGAGCCGGCCTCCACCGCACGTCGTCGCCGCCCGCCGGCGGTCAGTCCGTGCCGGACTCCATCGCGGCGCGGTCCAGCAGCGCGTCCTCCTCCGAGACCTCACCGCGCGAGGCGATGGCCTCGGCTCCGCCCTGCGGCAGCTCCGGCATGGTGCCGATCAGCCCGGTCGCGGCGGCCTGGGAGGCGCCGACGGTGGGGCTGCCGGTGCCGATCAGGCCGAGGCCCGCGTACTGCTCCAGCTTGGCGCGCGAGTCGGCGATGTCGAGGTTGCGCATGGTCAGCTGGCCGATCCGGTCGACCGGGCCGAAGGCCGAGTCCTCGGTGCGCTCCATGGACAGCTTGTCCGGGTGGTACGAGAACGCCGGGCCCGTGGTGTCGAGGATCGAGTAGTCCTCGCCGCGCCGCAGGCGGAGGGTGACCTCGCCGGTGACCGCCGCGCCGACCCAGCGCTGCAGCGACTCCCGGATCATCAGCGCCTGCGGGTCCAGCCAGCGGCCCTCGTACATGAGGCGGCCGAGGCGACGGCCCTCGGAGTGGTACTGGGCGAGGGTGTCCTCGTTGTGGATGGCGTTGACGAGGCGCTCGTACGCGGCGTGCAGGAGGGCCATGCCGGGGGCCTCGTAGATGCCGCGGCTCTTGGCCTCGATGATGCGGTTCTCGATCTGGTCGGACATACCGAGGCCGTGGCGGCCGCCGATGGCGTTGGCCTCCATCACCAGGTCGACGGCGGAGGCGAACTCCTTGCCGTTGATGGTGACCGGGCGGCCCTGGTCGAAGCCGATCGTCACGTCCTCGGTGGCGATCTCGACCTCGGGGTCCCAGAACCGGACGCCCATGATCGGCTGCACGGTCTCGACGCCGGTGTCCAGGTGCTCCAGGGTCTTGGCCTCGTGGGTGGCACCCCAGATGTTGGCGTCGGTGGAGTACGCCTTCTCCGTCGAGTCCCGGTACGGCAGCTGGTGCGCGACCAGCCACTCGGACATCTCCTTGCGGCCACCGAGCTCGGTGACGAAGTGGGCGTCCAGCCAGGGCTTGTAGATCCTGAGGTGCGGGTTGGCGAGCAGGCCGTAGCGGTAGAACCGCTCGATGTCGTTGCCCTTGAAGGTCGAGCCGTCGCCCCAGATCTGGACGTCGTCCTCCAGCATCGCCCGGACCAGCAGGGTGCCGGTGACCGCACGGCCGAGGGGGGTCGTGTTGAAATACGCCCGCCCGCCGGAGCGGATGTGGAACGCGCCGCAGGTCAGCGCGGCCAGGCCCTCCTCGACCAGCGCGGCACGGCAGTCGACCAGGCGCGCGATCTCGGCACCGTAGGTCTTCGCGCGGCCGGGCACCGAGGCGATGTCGGGCTCGTCGTACTGGCCGATGTCAGCCGTGTAGGTGCAGGGGACGGCACCCTTGTCACGCATCCACGCGACGGCGACCGAGGTGTCGAGCCCGCCCGAGAAGGCGATGCCGACGCGCTCGCCGGCCGGAAGAGAGGTGAGGACCTTGGACATAGAAATTATTATGCATGGCAATGCATGATCATGCAAAGCGCCGTCCGGTGACGGCCCTCACGTCCGACGACTCCCGCGCCCCACGGCTCTCACGTCCCGAGTTCGGTGAAGAGGGTCAGCTGGAGGGCGCCGGGGGCTTCGAGGCGGGAGTTCAGCGAGTTCCAGGGGGTCCGGGTCGGCTCGGCGATCACCTCGGCGCCGGCCGCCGCCAGCTTCGCCGTGGTCGCGGTCGAGTCGTCCACCTCGAAGGCGACCCGGATGTGGCCGGCCACACGGCGGCCGACCTCCACCTCGTCGATGTACTCCGCGTGCTTCGGGTCGGTGATCTCCAGCGTCGCCCGCCCCGCTTCGAGGATCGACACCCGCCCGCCGTCCGACGAGAACGCCGCCCGCTCGGGCAGCCCCAGCACATCTCGGTAGAAGTGCAGCGCGGCGTCGTAGTCGGCGGCGGTGACGACCAGCCGGAGTTCGCGGACCGCGGGTTCCTCGGACATGACGGCTCCTGGCGGGGTTCGGGTCGTTTCGGGTCGGCGGGGGAAGGGGCCCGTCGGCAGGCCGACGGGCCCCGGCCTCAGGTCAGGTCAGGTCAGGTGAGCCAGGTGCCCGCCCCGCACGCGGAGGCGGTGACCCACTGGTGGGACCTGATGTTGTCGTTCACGACCGCCCCGGACTGGTACTTGTTGTCCGTGAGATTGTCGGCCCACAGCTCTCCCGGGGCGAGACAGACGTAGCCGAACTGGTACTGGTAGTCCTTCTCGGCGTAGAAGGCGACGACGTCCTTGCCCCCGAGGAACCCGCTGTTCATCACGGAGGACGGCGCGAGGTGGTCCGGTGAGTTGAACACCCCCTCATTCCCGCTGTCGCCCCAGAAGCGGTCGTTCCCCGGCGTCGTGCCGAGGAGGATGCCCTGGCAGCCCCAGTCCTGCCAGACCCTCAGATTGCCGTCCCGGCTGTTCGGCCACTCCTCCCCGCAGACGCTCTCGTCCGCCGACGTGGCGGACGCGGTCGGTGCCCCGAGCCCGAGGGAGGCGAGGGCGATGACGACGACGGCGGCTATGGCTGGTCTGCGCATGTGTACTCCTTGGTGTGGTCAGGCCCGTGGGCCGACGATCTTCCGGGCGAGGTCCAGCGCCCGGTGCTGGAGCCGGGTGCAGGTGTCGAGCTCTTCGCCGTAGCGGTCGCGCAGCTGGTCGAGGTAGTGGCTCTCGCGCTCCTCGCCGATGACGCGGAGGTCGGCGTCCCCGGCGCAGGTCGCGTCGGCCACGGCGAGCTTCTTCTCGGCCTCGAAGACCCCGGGCTCGGCCACCCGGTCGGACCGCGCGATGGCCGCCCGACGGGAGGCACCCGGGTCCTCGTAGTCGTATCCCGCCCGCTTCATACAGCGCGACCAGACCTCCAGTGCCGCCGAGAAACGCCGGTCGGCCAGCACCTTGGGGACGTAGAGCGACCGGAGGTGGCCGGAGACCTTCTCCGCGCGGAACCATTCCCGGGGGTCCCCGTACAGCTTCTTCTCGGACTCGGCCACGCAGCCGCCCAGGCGCTTGCGCACCGTGCCGGCGCCGCCGGGAATCTCGACGCTGATCACCGGCCCGTCGATCCCGCCGTCGAGCGCCAGGTCGTAGGCCGTGCGGCGCTGCTCGGGGAGACGCTTGCGGTAGGCGAGGTTGGGGTTGGCGGCGCGGGCGACGGCCTCCTCGGCCTGGAGGCGACTGCCGTAGCCGTACGTGCGGGCCCAGTCGACGTCGTCCAGCACATAGCCGAGGGTGCGGCTCTTCGCCAGACTGAGCCGCTCGGCCTCCCAGAACTCGAAGCCCTGCCGGCGCATGCAACCGCCGATCAGGCGTTGCTGCGCGTCCGAGATCCGCAGTTGCTCGGCCTCGGTCAACTGCCGTGCGGAGACCGCCTCCTGACGTTCCGTATTCGCCGGGGAGCGCTGGGCGCCGGCGCAGCCGGTGATGACGGCGGACACGAGGAGCAGGCTGATCGCGGCCTTGCGCATGACGTCCTCTCGCGTGGGGCGTGAAGGAGGGTGCGAGCGGTAGGCGGGTCGGCTCCGGTGCGACCGGGCTCACGCCGCCAGCGTGATTGATCGATGAACGAACGCGCCAGGACTTTCAGTGCTCTCCGAAAGTGGCACGTCACGACCAGGGGCCGGCACACCGGCCACGCAAAGCAAGCAGCAACGCTCATAAGCACTCATACCGACGCCGCGAGCACCGGCCGGACGTCGGCCGGACGTCGGCCCAGCAGATGCCCGGCAGATGCCCGGCCGGACATCGGCCGGACCTGCCGACGCGGGCGTCATCCAGACAACAGGGGGACACCGTGCTGAGCATCCACTTCACGACCGAGGACATGGCCAACACCCGCCTGGCCGCCGAGCCTGACGTGCTCTGGGAGGTGCTGCTGAGCCTGCACGCCCTGCAGAAACGACCCGGTACCAAGGAGTTCGGCCTGTGGCGCGACCGGACCCGCGGCCGGCTGCTCGGCGGCACGGCGGACCTGACCCGCATGCTGTGCGAACTGGCGCCCCCCGTGGGCTACTCGGCGGACTTCCTCACTCCGACCGCGGGCGTCTCCTGCCTGGACGAAGCCCTCGACATCCTGCTCGCCACCGCGCGAACCCGGCTGCGCGCGGACCTCGGCGACCTGGTCCCCCGGCGTGCCCCGGCCCCCTGGCTGGGTGCGCTGGCCGCCGGTGACACGGCGGTCGTCAGGACCCTCGGAGAGGCCGTCCGGAGTTACCACCGGACAGCCCTGGCCCCCTACTGGCGTGCCCTCCACGCCCAGTTGGAGGCCGACCGGGCCACCCGGCTGCACGCCCTGGCCACCGGAGGCGTCGCACGGCTGCTCACCCAGCTGCACCCGCAGGCGCGCTGGCAACCGCCGGTACTCGAACTCCCCTACCCCGTGGACCAGGACCTCTTCCTCAACGGCCGAGGGCTGGTGCTCCTGCCGTCGTTCTTCTGCTTCGGCATCCCCATCACGCTGAAGAACCCCGACACGGCTCCCGTGCTGGTCTATCCCGTCGTCCGCAGCCGGGGCTGGGCGGGGGGAGCCACCGCGCAGGACGGGGCGGTCCCCCGCCCGCTGGCGGCGCTGCTGGGCCGCACCCGGGCGACGGTCATGCAGTTGCTCGTGCACGCCAGCACCACCGGGGAACTGGCCCGTCGCGCGGACATCTCCGCGGCGTCGGCGAGCCAGCACGCCACCGTGCTGCGCCAGGCCGGGCTGGTCTCCACGCACAGACAGGGCAACACCGTGCGGCACACTCTCTCGCCGCTCGGCGCCGAACTCCTCAACTCCCCCCGCGGACCCCACTGACCCGGAGAAGACCGTCCGGCAGCGTCACCCCCGTGCCCGACAAGTGGCGCAGGGCCGTCGCGATGGAGTGGCAGTCGAAGAGGGCCGAGTGTTCGTCGCCCGGGGCGGCGGGCCGGGGGAGGCCCAGGGTCTGCCACAGACGGCCCGAGTTGACGCCCGCCGTCGCCGGGGCGACCGCGTTCAGCCACGGACGGACGTTGAGGAAGCCCGGGGTGAGCGCGCTGTGCTCGATCTTCTCGCCCCGGGCCCGGGCCCAGCCGATGTTCTCGCCGAGGACGAGCATGTCGTTGCCGTAGGAGAGGACCGCCCCGCCCCGGCAGAAGGCGAGGAAGTCGCTCAGGGCCCGGGCCGGCGGGAGGCCGTCCCGGTCCACGCTCCGCTGGTCGATGCCGGTGAGGGTGGTGAAGAAGGGCGAGAGTCGAGGGTTCACCACCGGGCGGAGAAGCGTGTCGTACTCCTCGACGACGGAGTACTCCTCGTCCACGCGCACCGCGCCGATCTGCACGATCTCCCGCAGTTGGCCGGGCGCCGACCAGTCCTGCTCCATGGCTCCCGGCCAGGTCGTGTACTCCAGGTCGAAGATGACGAAGGTGGGCAAGACGTGCGCTCCCTGGGGTGCGAGGACGGTTAGGACGACTACGGAAGCGTCCTACCCAGCAGACCGTCCGGCAGGATCCCGTCCGGCAGGATCCTGCGCGCGTCCCCCGCCGCGAGCCGCGACTTCAGCCCCGCACCCGAACCCGAACCGTCCCTCGCTCCCTCGTCCTCCAGCATCGGGCAGAGCGCCTTGGTGACGTGGGCGCCCATCGCCTCGTCGATCGGGCTCGGCTCCAGCGCCGTGCCGTCCGCGTTGAGGCGCTGGTACTTCATCAGGTTCCAGCCCATGGACAGCTGACGCTTGCCGTCCGCGCTGGTCAGGCTGATCGTGCCCGCGCCGAAGACCCCGCCGTCATGGCCCCAGAACCGGGCGCAGCCGGGCACGTCGAAGGTGTAGATGCCGAGGCCGTAGTCGATCGCGGCGCCCGGGCCGATCTCCACCGGAACCGTGCGCCGCATCTCGGCGAGGGACGACCGGCGGAGCAGATCACCGGTGAGCAGCTCGCGGTAGAAGCGGTTGAGGTCGTCGGTCGTGGAGACGATCGCGCCGGCCGTGTACGCCCAGGACATGTCGTAGACGCTGTAGTCGCGGGGCGGGTCGATGAGACCGTAGAACGACTCGTACATCCTGGGGTGCGGGCCCTTGATGTACGCGGTGCGCGGGTACGAGGTGTGGCGCAGGCCGGCGCGCTCGATGACGTTGCGGGTGATGTACGTCGAGGCCTTCTGGCCGGTGACCTTCTCCAGGATCAGGCCGGCCACGACGTAGTTGGTGTTGGAGTAGCTGCCCGGCTGCGCGCCGGGGGTGCCGGTGGCGGGGGCCGCGAGGCCCAGCCGTACGAGTTCGCGGGGACCGATCTCCCGGAAGCGGTGCTCGTCGAGGCTGGCGGTGGAGTTCTGGGCGAGGGAGGGGAAGGCGCCGAGGACGTAGTCGCCTATGTGGCTGGTGTGGTTGAGGAGCATCCGTACGGTGATGGCGTCCCCGCGCTCCCGCCCGTCCTCGTCGCTTCCGCTGCCCTCGAACAGCTCGGGCACATAGCGGGTGACCGGCGCGTCGAGACGGATCCGGCCCCGCTCCACCTGCTGCAGGAGCGCCACGGCCGTGAACGTCTTGCTGATGCTGCCGACACGGTGCCGCATGGTCGGGGTGACCTTCCGCCCCGTGTCCACGTCGGCCAGCCCGGCCGCGCCGGCCCAGCGCTCCCGGCCGTCCCGCACCGCCGCGTACGTGCCGTACATCCCGGCCTCGTGGACCGCGTCGAGCGTCTCGCGCAGCTCGGCCCGGTCCAGTTTGCCCGACGACGCCGACGACGCCGGGGCTGCGGCCTCGGCCCCGGGCATCGCCGCGGCCAGCAGAAGCGTGGTGCCCAGCGCGGTCCCGGCGAGCTGTTTGATACGCACGAGTTCTCCCCCTCGTTCCTGACGTTCCTGACGTTCGGACGACCCGGGACGGTCAACTCCCGGGCCCTGCCAGGCGATTGTCACGAACAACCCGTGCGCTCCACATCCGTCCCGCGGACGATCGCTCTCACAGCGGGGCCATGACATCTGTCATGGCCCCGCGGGACGTCACCGGACCAGAGGTGCCAGAGACCGTGACGGGACTTCATGGGTCGCCACCGACCGCCCGCGAGGTTGCCTCCCCGGCACTCCCCGCCTGTCCTGTCTCCCCGGTCCCCCCGGTCTCCCCCGCCTCCCCGAACCGCGCCAACGCCACCCCGCCCGCCACACAGCACACGAAGCCGAGCACGGCCGACCACGCGTACCCGTCGCGGGTCGAGTCGCCGAGCCACGCGACCCCGAAGACCCCCGGCCACACGGTCTCGCAGATGACCATCGCCGCCGTGGCCGCCGTCACCGAGCCGGACTGGAGGGCCTGGACGAGCAGGAGGTACCCGCCGAGGCCGGAGACGACGACGGCGTACGCCGACGGCTGAGCCAGGACCCCGAGGACCGTGGTGTCCGGCAGCAGGCGTACGGCGATCGCGGTGAGGCCGAAGCTCAGGCCGGCCGCCGCGCCGAGGACGACGGCCCGGCCCCGCCGCAGCCGGCCGCCCACGACCCAGCCGCCCGCCACCACCAGCACCGACGCGACGAGCACCGCCACCCGCAGCGCGGTGTCACCGTCCCCGTCGCCCGCGCGCCCGGCGGACACCGCCAGTGTCGCCAGCCCCAGGACCACGACGGCCACGGCGGCCCACTCCGCCCGTCGTGGCCGCAGCCCCAGGACGACCGTGCCGGCCACCGCCGTGACCGCCAGCGACGCGGCCACCGCCGCCTCCACCAGGAACACCGGTGCCAGCCGCAACGCCACCACCTGCGCCGCGAAGCCGAGCGTGTCCAGTCCCGCCCCCGCGAGGAAGGGCCAGCCGCGCAGCACCTCCACCACGGTCCGCCCCCGCTCGCGCGCACCCCCGTCGCCGCGCGCGGCCGCCACCCTTCGCGCGCCCAGCGCCTGCAACACGGTCGCCGTTCCCATGCACACCGCCGCGCACAACGCCCACACCACTCCCGCCGTCATGGGGGCACCGTAAGCGGCCGAGCGGGCGGCGGAGGTGCGACACCAGGGCGGGGCACCCACGACCGCACAAAGTCCGACAGAGTCATTGATTCGGTTCTGTTCGAAGTCCTAGGGTGGGCGCGGTTTTTCAACAACATCAGACAGCAACCGACGCTCCTCGTCCCACACGTCTCTCCGTACGTGCACCCCCCTGTCATCGCGAGGAAGGCCCGGCAATGCACCACCCGCACCCGCAAGCGCCCACCGGCACCCCCGCAGCCCGCCCCGTCGTCAGCCGCCGCCGGCTGCTGGAGGGCGGCGCCGCCCTCCTCGGCGCGCTGGCCCTCTCCGGCGGCGCCGCGTACGCCGCGCCCCGCTCCGGGCCGGAGGCCCCCGGCAGCCCCGAGTGGTCCGGCAACATGGCGCTCTTCCAGGTCGGCGCGGAGCCGCCGCACACCACCCTCATGCCGTACGCGGACGTCAGACAGGCCCTCGTCGCCGACCGCACCCGTTCCCCGTACCGGCTGAGCCTCGACGGCCGGTGGAAGTTCGCGTACGTGGACCGGCCGGGCGACCGGGACGAGGACTTCTACAAGACGGACGTCGACGACAGCGGCTGGGACACCATCCCGGTCCCCTCCAACTGGCAGCTGCACGGCTACGACTTCCCCATCTACGTCAACATCACCTACCCGTGGTGGGGCCCCAACGGCCTCGGCGAGGAGGCCCAGCCGCCGGCCGCGCCGACCCGCTACAACCCGGTCGGCCAGTACCGGCGCACCTTCCGTCTCCCCAAGGACTGGACGGCCGGCGACCGCCGCACCTTCCTCCACTTCGAGGGCGTGAAGTCGGCCCACTACGTGTGGATCAACGGCGAACTCGTCGGCTACCACGAGGACTCGTTCGACCCGGCCGAGTACGACATCACCCGGCACCTGAAGCCGGGCACCAACCAGATAGCCGTCGAGGTCTACCGCTACTCGGACGGCGACTGGCTGGAGGACCAGGACATGATCCGGCTGAGCGGCATCTTCCGCTCGGTCTACCTCTACTCCACACCCGCCGTGCACCTGCGCGACTTCAAGCTGGACACCCCACTCGGCGACGGCTACAAGACCGCCGAACTGTCCGTCACCGCGAGCGTGCGCGCGTACGCGGCCGGGCACGAGGGGACGTACTCCGTCGAGACGCAGCTCTACGACGACCGGGGCCACGCCGTCTGGGCGCGGCCCCTCGTGCAGTCCGTCGCCGTCGGCGGAGAAGGCGGCGGCAAGGGCGGCGGTGTCGGCGAGGACGTGACCGTCCAGGCGAAGAAGTCCGTCCCCTCGCCCGAGCTGTGGTCCGCCGAACACCCCACCCTCTACACGGCCGTGCTCCGGCTGCGCGACCCGCGCGGCAAGGTCGTCGAGACCCTCTCCCACCGCGTCGGCCTGCGCGAGTTCGCGCTCAAGGACGGGCTGATGCGGATCAACGGGCAGCCGGTCTCCCTCCGGGGCACCAACCGCCACGAGATCCACCCCGACCGGGGCATGGCGCTCACCCGCGCCGACCTGGTCGAGGACATGCGGATCATCAAACGGCTCAACATGAACACCGTCCGCACCTCGCACTACCCCAACAACCCGCTCTGGTACGAGCTCGCGGACGAGTACGGCCTCTACCTCGTCGACGAGACGAACCTGGAGACCCACGGCATCCGGGACCGCTACCCCGGGAACGACGCCGAGTGGACGACCGCCTGTGTGGCCCGAGCGAAGGCCATGGTCCACCGCGACAAGAACCACGCCTCCGTCGTCATCTGGTCCCTCGGCAACGAGGCGGGCGGCGGCTCCACCTTCGTCGCCATGCGCGACTGGATCGAGTCGTACGACAAGACCCGTGTCATCCAGTACGAGGGCGACGACCGGCCGACGATCAGCCAGATCCGCTCGGAGATGTACGACAGCCCGCAGCGGGTCGAGCAGCGGGCGAAGGACACCTCGGACACCCGGCCGTACGTGATGATCGAGTACTCGCACGCGATGGGGAACTCGAACGGCAACTTCAAGAAGTACTGGGACCTCATCCGGCGCTACCCGGTCCTCCAGGGCGGCTGGATCTGGGACTTCGTCGACCAGTCACTGACCTGGCCGGTGCCGAAGCTGAGGGTCTTCACGGACGCGGGCCCGAGCGCCCTGAAGGGCCAACTCCTCACCGCCGCAGGGACGTTCAGCCGGAGCAAGGGGCTGTCCGGCGCCACGGGCTTCACCCGCGACCCCGCCCTCGACCTCACCGGCTCGCTGACCCTGGAGGCGTGGGTCACCCCGCACGTCACCGGCGGCCACCAGCCGCTCGTCGCCAAGGGCGACACGCAGTACGCGCTGAAGCAGAGCGACAAGAGCGTGGAGTTCTTCATCTACGGCGGCGGCCAGTGGGTCAGCGTCAGCTGGGGCCTCCCGGCGGACGGCTGGACCGGCCGCGAACACCATGTGGCCGGGGTCTTCGACGCCGAGGCCGGGTCCCTCACCCTCTACGTCGACGGCGAGGTGAAGGCCACCCGCACCACGACCCGGCGACCCAGCGTCAACACCGCTCCCCTCTCCCTCGGCACCGACACGGACAACCCGACGCGCGAGTTCAGCGGAACGATCCGGCGGGCCGGTGTGTACGCGCGTGCCCTGAGCGGGGCCGAGCTGGCGTCCGGGGGGCGTGGGCCCGGGGACGAGGGAGTGCGGTTCTGGTTCGACGCGGCGACGGTGAAGGTGGGCGAGCGGAAGCGGGAGGGCTTCGCGAAGGAACGTTCGTTTTTCGCGTACGGCGGTGACTGGGGCGACAACCCCAACGACGGGGCCTTCGTGGCGGACGGCATCGTCACGGCCGACCGGGGCCACACCGGCAAGGCGGCCGAGATCAAGCGCGTCTACCAGGCGATCCACGCGACCCCGGCGACCGACGCCCTGACCTCGGCCTCACGGGCGGTCACCCTCACCAACGAGTACCTCTTCACCAACCTCCGCGAGTTCGACGGCAGTTGGACCCTGGTGGCGGACGGCAGGAAGATCCAGCAGGGCCGCCTCACCCGAACCCAGCTGGACGTGGCCCCTCTCTCCGCCAAGGACATCACCGTCCCCTTCCGCCTCCCCTCCTCCCCCGCACCCGGCACCGAGTACTTCCTCGAACTCTCCTTCACCACCCGGGAACGCACCCCCTGGGCGAAGTCCGGCTTCGAGGTGGCCCGGCAGCAACTGCCGGTGGACGCGGGCAGCCCGGCGGTGACACCGGTCCCCCTGACGGCCGTCCCGAAGCTGACGTACAAGGACGGACCGGACGAGATCACGGTCACCGGCAAGGGCGTGAAGGGCAGCCCCGCCTTCTCCGTCACCATCGACCGCCAGAGCGGCACCCTCACCTCCTACAAGGCGGTCGGCACCCGCCTGCTCACCTCCGGTCCGATCCCCAACTTCTGGCGGGCCCCCACCGACAACGACCACGGCAACGGGCAGCACATCCGCAACCAGACCTGGCGGGACGCGGGCACCAACCGCAAGGTGACGGACGTGACCGTCCGCCCCCTGGGCGCAGGCCGGGCAGTGGAGATCAAGGTCACCGGCACCCTGCCCACCACCGTCGAGTCGGCCTACACCACCACCTACACGGTCTTCGGCAACGGCGAGATCAAGGTCGACAACACCCTGCGCCCGGGGGCGGCCTCCCTCCCGTACATCCCGGAGGTGGGCACGATCCTCCACCTCCCCCGCCGCCTCGACCGCCTGCACTACTACGGCCGGGGCCCGGAGGAGAACCACTGGGACCGCAACAACGGCACCGACGTCGGCCTCTACTCCGGCACGGTCGCCGAGCAGTGGTCCGGCTACATCCGCCCCCAGGAGAACGGCAACAAGACCGACGTCCGCTGGGCCGCCCTGACCGACCGCGACGGCGAGGGCCTCCTCATCGCGGGTGACTCGCTACTCGAAGTCAACGCCTCCCACTTCACCCCGGAGGACCTCTCCACCGGCCTCCGCCACGACTACCACCTCACCCCCCGCGACACCGTCGTCCTGCGCGTCAACCACCGCCAGATGGGTGTCGGCGGCGACAACAGCTGGGGCGCCCACACCCACGACGAGTACAAGCTCTTCGCCAACCGCGACTACGCGTACACGTACCGCCTGCGCCCGCTGACGGACGTGCACCTCGCGACCAAGCTGTCGAGGAGGCCGACGGCGACGGAGTAGCCGCCACAGGCCGACAACCCACCAGAGGCTGGGCGCATTTCAAGGTAGGTAGGGGGCAGCGGGTTGCCCCCTACCGGCCCGCCCCCTGCCTAGTAGACTGTCGCGACTAAGTGTCGTTATGGTTGGTGGAGTTGGTGTCGGGCAGGCTTCGCTTGATGCTTCCGTCCGGCCGGGCAGGGGGTGCTGTGTCCTCGCAGAAGAAGTATCCGGTTGTCTTGAGTGCCGAAGACCGTCGGGCGTTGGAGCGTGTGACGACGACGGGGGTCCGCAGCGCGTCGATGATCAGGCGGGCGCGGGTGCTGCTCGCGTTGGACACCTCGGCCGGCGAGGTCGCTCCGCGGGCGGTGATCGCGGAGCGGGTCGGGGTCTCGTGCGATTCGGTCCGCCTGATCTCGAAGCGGTATGCGGAGACCGGCGGCGATGTGTGGGCCACGGTCGGCCGGAAGGAACGCGCACTGCCGCCGGTGCCCTCCCCGGTGACCGGCGAGGTCGAGGCAAGACTGATTGCGCTGGCCTGCTCGACGCCGCCCGAAGGACACGCCCGCTGGTCGCTGCGCCTGCTGGAGAAGCACGTCGCGCTGGCCGAGGACATCCCGGATCTGGACCACTCCACGATCGGGCGGGTCTTAAAAAAACGGAACTGCGCCCTCACGTGAAGAAGTGCTGGACCATCCCGCCGGCCGCGAACGCGGCCTTCGCCGCGGCGATGGAGGACGTCCTGGCGGTCTATCACCGGCCCTTCGACCCGGCGCGCCCGGTGGTGTGCATGGACGAGAAGCCGTACCAGCTGCTCGGCCACGTCCGTGATCCGCTCCCCGCGCGGCCGGGCCGTGACCGGCGCGAGGACAACGAGTACGTCCGCTCGGGGACCTGCTCGATCTTCTGCTGGGTCGAGCCGCTGCGCGGATGGCGGCGCGTGGACGCGCAGTCCCGCCGGACCAGGGTCGACTGGGCGCACCAGGTCGAGCACCTGCTGACCGTGGACTATCCCGACGCCGCCACGGTCGTGCTGGTGATGGACAACCTCAACACCCACACCACCGCCTCGCTCTACGAGGCGTTCGACCCGGCAAAGGCCTTCGCGCTGGCCCAGCGCCTGGAGATCCACCACACCCCCAAACACGGGTCCTGGCTCAACATCGCCGAGATCGAGCTCTCCGCGCTCACCCGTCAGTGCCTGGACCGCCGCATCGACGACCTCACCGTGCTCAACACCGAACTCGCCGCCCGGCAGCAGCACACCAACAGCAACCAGCGCCAAGTCGACTGGCACTTCACCACCGACGACGCACGCGTGAAACTGCGCCACCTCTACCCAACCACACGACGAAATTAAGCCGCGACAATCTACTAGTAACACAGCGGCACTGGTTGGCGGTACGTGCGGTCGACCGCAACCGCCGGAACGTGGAAAAGCCTTCGACGACCACACGCCGTTTTGGCACCCTCCCCGGCATGACCATGTCGTCCTTCGTTCCCGGACTGGAGCTCTCCCGCCGCTTCTACCTCGACGCCGTACGGCCTCTGCTGGACGCTGCCGCGCCGGACGTGACGCACTCCGCCGCCCGCCTCGGCAGCGGCTCGGAAGTCCTCGGATTCGACACCGTCCGATCCACCGACCACGAGTGGGGACCCCGCCTGCAGATCTTCCTGCGCCCGCAGGACGTCGCTCGCCACGGCGCCAGGATCACAGCACTGCTCTCCGAACGCCTGCCGAAAACCTTCGGCGGCTACCCGACGCACTTCGCCCCCGTCGGCGAAGAAGGTGTCGGGGTCATGCAGACAACTGACGGGCCGGTCAACCACCGAGTCGAAGTCATAGATCCAGGGACCTGGTTCACCGCGCAACTGGGCTTCGACCCGCGTACCGACATCACCCTGGCGGACTGGCTGGCCATCCCCACTCAGCTTCTCGCCGAGGTCACTGCCGGTGCCGTCTTCCACGACGGACTCGGCCAGCTGGCACCAGCCCGCGCCACCCTTCACTGGTACCCCCACGACCTATGGCTCTACCTACTCGCCTGCCAGTGGCAGCGCATCTCCCGGGAAGAAGCCTTTGTCGGGCGCTGCGGCGAAGTGGGCGACGAAATCGGCTCCGCCATCGTCGCCGCCCGACTGGTGCGCGATCTGATGCGACTCTGCCTGCTCATGGACCGCCGCTACCCGCCCTACAGCAAGTGGCTCGGCAGCGCCTTCGCCCGCACTCCCCAGGCACCCGCCCTCAGCCCGGTCCTCACCGCGGTCCTCGCCGCCACCGACTGGCACACCCGCGAACATCACCTGGCCCGGGCCTACGAGGCCGTCGCGGCCACACACAACCAACTCGGCCTCACCGACCCTGTCGACCCTGCCACGCGGCCCTACCACGCCAGACCCTTTCAGGTGCTGCACGCCGACCGTTTCACCGCGGCGCTGACCACCCGCATCACCGACCCGGCCGTCCGCGCCCTGCCGACGATCGGAAACGTCGACCAGTTCGTCGACAGCACCGACGTGCTCAGCCATCCAGAACTGACACGCGCCGCCACCCTCGCAACGGTCTGCTATCCCTCCTGAGGCCTCCAACTCAGAGCACCCGGCTGCACTCGACAGTCAGCGCGTGACCGCGACAGCCGGTGTCCGGCCGGATGCTGCCGACACCGGCAAGGGCCACCGCATCACGAGTCGGGCGACGGCCGGTCCACGGCCGACGGACCACCCGCGGGCTTCGAGATGACGAACACACCCTTGCCCTGGACCCCCTGGAGAATCCCCTCCGCCACAAGCATCTCGATGGCGGACTTGATGGTGCGACGGCTGACAGCACCGCCCGTCTCCTGCTCCAGCTCATAGTGGGAAGGGATGCGGCGGCCGACCGGGATCTCTCCGAGCCGGATGCGCTCGCGCAGGGCGGACGCGAGTTGCACGTACATCGGGGTGATGCTCTCACGGTCGATCTCGATCATAAGTTTGAGCGTAAGAGGCTGACTCAGGGCAGCATAGGCCGAGCGTTCACGTACAAAGACGTGCTAGGACGTACCAAGTTGCGCTACGGTCGGAGACGCCAGCAAGAGGCCCCCGCGACGGGTGCGACCGTCCGGGGGCGTGGCCACCAGACACGACAAACAGGAGCTGATGACGGTGGGCATTATCCACGCTTTGATGCGCCAGGCACTGGACTTGTTCGCGCCCGGCACCGGCAGACGCCGGGGACCCACGCACCCGACGGTAGACATCGCCGCCCTGACCACCCGGGCAGTCCACGCGGCGCCCTCCGGCCTTCCGGCCCACCGCTCCCCATACGGCCTGCACACCTTTTTCGACGGCGCCGCGACCGTCATGGTCCGGCCGTACCTGGTCGCCGAGGAGTGGTCGCAGGAGCAGGAATTCGCCCGGCCGTGTCACTCCTGTGGCCGCACCTCGAGTTGCCCGTCATCACCGCCTCAGGCACGGCAGTTCACGGAGGCGAGCTGATGACACACGAACAAGCAAGCACCACCGTCCGGCCCGCCGAGCTTCCCATGCTCCGCGCGTACCGCCTGTGGTTCGACCACACCCGCAAGTGCGACGGCGGCTGCAAGGGCATCCCCAAGGCGCAGGACGGGTGCGAGAGCGGGCGGGAACTGTGGGGCGCGTACCGCCTCGCGAGGATCGGAAAAGGTGGGGCGGCGTCATGAGCTGGATCGTCGAGAGGGCACCCGGGCGCCCCGTGCGCCGCACCGACGGCCAACGCCTGGCCGTGCCCCTGCGCGTGACCCGTACCGGCGGCCACCCCACCGAGACCGAACTGACCCTCACCCTCACCGAAGCCGAGCACCTCCACGCCGCCCTCTGCCGAGCCCTCGACGGTCAGCCCCCGCCCCCGGCAGCCCCGGACTGCCGACAGCCGGTGCAGACGTCGCCCGGCACGGCCCACCTCACGGGCCGCGTGTGACGGGTACGCCCGTACGGCGGGGTCAGCGCAGCAGCAGGTCGGCCAGTCCCGTCAGGTCCTCCTCGCCGTTCCGCTCCGTCAGGCCGCGGCGCATCAACGCGAAGCAGGGGGCGAGCAGTTCGGGGCTGACGCCCTGCTGCTCGGCGGTGGTCACGAAGGTCGGGATGCCGGCCACCTGCATGGCCAGGCTGGAGACGACGTCTCCGGAGTGGTCGCCGCTGCGCAGCCGGGCGGCGGTGAGGTGGACGGACGGGGCCATGGCGACGAGCCAGTCGGCGAGCAGCGGGGCGAAGGCCGTGGGGTCGATGTCCTCCTCGCGGATCAGGGCGAAGGCGTGCGTGGCCCCGGCGAACATGCCGTACATCGCGCTGAGCAGAGCCACGTCGTGCAGAGCAGCGAAGCCCGCGTCCTCGCCGACGTAGGTGGTGCCGACCGGGACGGTCAACGTGGTCCGGTGCCGCTCGAACAGGTGCCGGGAGCCGCTGTAGAAGACGTAGCCGCCGGCCTCGGGGACGCCGACCATCGGCGGGACGGCCATGATGCCGCCGTCCAGGTAACGGGCGCCCCGCCCCTCGGTCCACTCGGCGCGGGCGCGGGCCTGGGCGGGGGTGGTCGTGGTCAGGTTCACCAGGTCGCGGCCGGTGAGGTCGGCGTCGGCCAGGGCCTCGTCCACGGAGGCGTCGTCCAGCAGGCAGATGACGACCAGGGTGTTCGCCGCGACCGCTTCGGCGGCGCTGTCCGCGACCCTCGCGCCCTCGGCGGCGAGCGGCGCGGTGCGGGCCGGGGTGCGGTTCCAGACGGTGAGCGGATGACCGGCGGCCAGCCACGCGCGGGCCAGCGCGGTGCCCATCGCGCCGAGCCCCAGCAGGGTGACGGCGGGCTTCTCGAAAAGGTTCTGTGTCATGCCGAACAGGCTGGTCACAGGCACGGAAGTGATCAAGTACGTACTTCGGAGTGGGTGGTTACCCTGAGGTGAGCGAGCACGTCACGGGGATGGCGGATGTCAAAGGGGTGGGGGCATGGCGACGCTGAACCGGCCGGGCGAACCGGACGGACACATCTGCGGGATCGACACCGCGATGGAGGTGATCGGCGGCAGGTGGAAGGTCCTGATCCTCTGGGCGCTGCACGAGCACCCGTGCCGCCGCTTCGGCGAGCTGCGCCGACAGCTTCCGGGCGTCAGCGAGAAGGTCCTGGCCTCCCATCTGCGCGAGATGGAGGCGGACGGGATCGTGCGCCGTGTCTCCTACGACGAGGTGCCGCCCCGCGTCGAGTACTCCCTGACCGATGCCGGGACCCGCCTCAACGAGGCGCTGGAACCACTGGCCGCCTGGGGCCGGGAGCGGGTTCGGGCAACGCGTTAGGCGTTCTCCGCCGCCCGCGGCTCGCGGCTCGCGGCTGTGGCACCCCTCCGTCCCCGAAGCGCGGCCCTCCCACCCCCACCACCCCTTTGCGGCCGGTTCAAGAACCGCCTCTGCCACACCCGTTGACTTCCGCACCCACCGGCTCTACTTTCTGCCAGCCGACACGTTCGGCGAGCCGATCCTTGTTCGAGATATCGACCCTCGTGCCCTCGGATATCCATCGAAGGAGCCGCATGCACCCCCTCCCCGCACCGACTCCCCTGGCTTCAGAGGCCGTTGCAGAAGCTCCGCCGTACGCGCCCTCGCCCTCGCGACGGCCGCGAAGGTCGACCACCACGTGATCAAGCAGCGGGTCGACGCGTTCGTCGCGGCCGGGCTGCCCGAGGCCGGCTACGAGTACATCACCATCGACGAGACCGAGTGGCCCGGCGGCATGAAGGCCATCGCCGACTGCATCCACCAGAAGTGGAGCCTGACATGAGCGGAATGAGCGGCATGAGCGGTACGACCAGCGGACCCGGCCTGTCCCGCCGCGCGTTCCTGGGCACCGCGGCGACCGTACCGCTGGCCGCGACGGGCGTGCTCACCCTCGGCGCCGGCACCGCCCACGCCGCCGACTCCGCGTACGCGATGGTCTACTTCACCGAGTCCACCACCATGCTGGAGGCCGACTACGGTCTTCACCTGGCCGTCAGCCAGGACGGCCTGAACTGGACCCCGCTGAACCAGAACGCCCCCCTGGTCACCCCGACCCAGGGCGCGGGCGGCCTGCGCGACCCGTTCCTGATGCGCAAGCGGGACGGTACCTTCGTCGTCCTCGCGACCGACCTCAAGGGCACGGACTGGAACTACAACAGCACGTACATCCACGTCTGGGACTCCACCGACCTGCGGACCTTCACCGGCTACCGGCGGCTGAAACTCCATGACATGACCAACACCCACAGCTGGGCGCCGGAGGCCTACTGGGACGCCTCGCGCGGCCAGTACGGCATCCTCTACTCCTCGGTGAACAGCAGCGGCCACAACGTGATCATGGTCAGCTACACCACGGACTTCGTCACGTCGACGAACCCCCAGGTCTTCTTCGACCCCGGCTACGACATCATCGACGGCAACCTCACCATCGGCGTCAACGGCGTCAACTACCTCTACTACAAGCGCAACCAGCAACTGGTCGGCGCACGGTCGACGTCCCTCGCCCCGGGCAGCTTCACACCGTTCAGCACGCCTGTCGCGCACGGCGGCACCGAGGCCCCCACGGTGGTGAAGTCCCTGACGTCCTCCGCCTGGTACCTGTGGGGCGACACCTACACCCCCAACGGCGTCTTCTACGTCTGGCAGTCGAGCGACCTCGCCTCCGGCACCTGGACCGCCCTCGACCAGAAGCTCTACACCCAGCCGCTCAACTCCAAGCACTGCGGCATCCACCCGATCACGTCGACGGAATACAGCAACCTGCTGGCCAGGTGGGGCGCCCCGACGTGGAACCGTCTCAAGTCGTACAACTACCCGGCCCGCTACGTCCGCCACAGCGATTACGTGGGCCGGATCGACGAGTACCCCTTCGACCCCTTCCCCGACTCCCAGTGGAGGCTGGTCCCCGGCCTGGCGGACTCCTCGGCGGTCTCCTTCCAGTCGGTGAACCACCCGACCCGCTACCTCCGCCACTACAACTACGCGCTCCGCCTGGACGCGAACGACGGCACGTCGACGTTCGCCGCGGACGCCACGTTCACCCGCGTCGCCGGCCTCGCCGACTCGACGTGGTCCTCGTTCCGCTCGTACAACAACCCGACCCGCTACCTCCGCCACTACAACTACGTGCTCCGCATCGACCCGGTCTCGACGGCGACGGAGCGGGCGGACGCGACGTTCCGGGTGGGTTACTGACACCCGGACCCCTTGCGTTCGACACCGGTGACCCCGAGCCGGTCCGGAGCCTCACCCGCTCCGGACCAGCTCGGCCGCCCCGAACGACACGTTGAAGCGGTCGCACCAGATGCTGACGCTGGTGAAGTCCCCCGGATCGACGTCCCCGGGCACCGGGTAGTTCTGGTCCCCCTTGTTGCCCTTCAGCCCGCCGAGGCTGACGTGCTCGTACACGTCGTCGTCGAAGAGACGCCAGCCGCCCTCCCCCTCCTTCACCGGCGCATCGCTCAGCCACACCCGCAGATCGGGCCCGTTGCTGGTGTCGAAGTCCTCCAGCCGTACGACGTACGCCCCGTCCGCCAGCCGCAGCAGCCGGACGTCCCCGGAGGTCGAGTGCTCGTGGCTGACGAACTCCCCGCGGGCGACGATCTGCGTCTTCCCCATGGCCGTGGGCGTGGCCGTGGCCGACGGCAGAGTCTCTCGCACGGTCTCGTCGGTCCACAGCTTCCACGGCTGGAACCAGTACAGCCCGAAGCCGGCCAGCACGGCCCCCACCAGCAGGATCACGATCACCACCGGCTTGGTCAGCACCCCGAGCAGTCGCCCCATGGTCCCGCCCCTCCTCGCCCGTCGTACGGCTTGTGCACGTGTTGTCCGATTCAACCCCGGGCCGTACGGAACAAGCCGCCCGCGAGGTGATCCGCGTGGGCCGAACGTTTGGGCGGCTCCGTGCGTCGAAGTACCGATCGTGCGGTCGTGGGAGCAGAGGACGCGGAGGGGTCACATGGGCGAACCGAACAACAGCAGGCGGACCGGGACCTGGACGCGGACCTGGGCCCGCTCAGCCACCCGCACCCGTGCCGGAGCCGCGGCGGCCGCCCTGGGAGCGGTCGTCGTCCTCGGCGGCGTGCGGGGATCGGCGGCCGACGCCCAGACCGTGGAAGTCGTGTCGTCCGCGACGAGGACCTGCCACGGCACCCAGCCGAAAGGCAGCCTCGCCGGCCATGCCAGGGACGGCTTCCCGGAGGACACCCCACTCGACCGCACCCTGAGCCACGTGGACGAGCTGGCCACCGGCCGACACGCCTCGATCTACACGGGCACGGTCCTGGACGAGGACACGGCCTCCCTGAACGTGTACCGCATCCCTTCCGCCTCCTTCGACACCGCCGTCTGCGAAGCCGCCGAGCAGGGCGTGACCGTACGCCTCCACGACCGCGACATCAACGAGAAGGACCTCAACACCCTCCTCGACCGCGTCAGCGAGGACATGAGCCGCCGGGACGGCACCTTCTCCCTGCGCGAGGCCGGCCTGGACGGCACCGGCTTCGTCCACGTCGGCGTGGACGACCCCGACACCGCCGAACCGATCCTCCGCAAGTTCGTCGGCGAACGAAACGCCAAGTACCTCCGCGTCGAGTACGCCCCCCAGGCGCACTTGCTCTGACCCGCCGGGACGCGAGATGCAACGCCCCCGAAGATCCGCTATAGTTGATCTCGAGCCGCTCACCGGAAAAACGAACTCCCGGTAGCACTCGATGCGTTGGTGGTCCAAGGAAAGACGCCCCGCTTCCTGCGGGGAAATGCAGGTGCAAGGCCTGCCCGGCGCTCCAGAGAATGAGCCCCGCTTCACTCCAGTGAAGCGGGGCTCATCGCGTTGTACGGAGATCCGCCCACGGCACCTGCACAGGGCGGATTGGTATCGGCGGCGATCGTATCGCCGCCGATACCAACGCTGGCGATACGATCCGAGCCAGTACCCCTCGTGGCGGTCTCCCGCTAGGCCTTGTGCCGTTGCCGGCTCAGCAACAGAGCTCCTCCGGCCGCCAACCCCACCACCCCTGCGCCCACCGCTCCCGCAGTCATGAGGCCCCCGTTGGACCGCCACGACAGCACCGACCACCGGGACTGTGCGGAGAACAGGGACCCCGTACTCAGCCAGGACCCGGTCGAGATCAGCGACAGGGACGACCCGATCGAGCCGACGGACAGGGCGCTCCCGATGGAACCGATCGACAGAGCCGAACCGACGGACCCGACCGAGAGCACGGACCCGACGGACCCGATCGACAGCACGGAGTCCTGCGACCACAGGGACAGCAACGAACCGGAGGAGGAGCAGGAAGAAGACGAGGAGGAGGAACGTCGGGCGGACTGTACGGACGACTTCGTCATGGGGCCATCCTGCCTGTGGGGCGCTCCCGGGCGGAGCCTCCTGGCAACGACGGCCGGAAAACGTGTCGGCCCGGCTCACCGACTCGGCGCCGACGCCCTGTCCTCTCTCTGCCCCCGAACGTTGTCACCCCGTCCGGCGTCCGAGTGGTGACCGTCTTCAGCCGCGCTCCGAGGGGGACACCACCATGCCGCCGACCACCGCCGTACGACCGCGTACCCGCGCTCTGTCCACCCTGGCGGCGGCGGGAACGCTGATGTGGGCGATCTCCGGGTGCGATCAGGAGCCCACCTTCCCGAAGGCTTCGGCACCCACCTGGAAAGAACCGGCCTCGTACACCTACACGCTCAAGTCGACGCAGGGCGAGCGGCCGCTGATCGGGACGTTCACGGTGACGGTCCGGGACGGGAGGGTCGTAAAGGCCGTCGGGCTCGACGACAGCGGCCGGCACGTGGTCGACCGGTCACCGCAGCACATCCCCACCATCGGTCGCCTGTTGCAGGAGGTGGAATCGGCACGCGAGGACGGCGCCGACACTGTCGACGTCTCGTACGCGGCGGACGGCCGTCCCGTCTCCATCGCCATCGACTGGGAGGAGAACGCGATCGACGACGAAGCGGCGTACGACCTCAGTGGCTACGAGGCACTCGGCTGACTCAGGTCCCGGATCGTGCCGCCCACCTTGGCCTTCAGCTTCTTGAGCACGTCCGGCTTCGCGGAGACGGCCCAGCGCGGCCCGACCAGATACTTGCCGCCGTACATGGAGGCGGACTCCAGCCAGACTTCCTTCAACTCATCCTTGGGAAAGGTGGTGATGAGGTAGTCCCCGTCCCCGGTCTGGCACACCCCCTCGCGCAACTCCTCCGCCTCGGTCCGGATCTTCACCTCGCACCCGGTGAGCTCGGCGATCACCTCGACCTTGGCGGGCGCGACGACCGCGGAGACAGGACTCGACTCATCACTCGCCTTACCCGACGCCTTGTCACCCTCACCGCCCCCACTGCACGCCGCCGCCAGGGGCAGGACAGCCAGAGTCACAGCCAGCGCGGCACCTCGCGGCAGCTTCCTCACCATGCCCTGATCTCCGTTCGCGTTCTCCGTACCGAGTGCACTCGTCAGGGGATACGTAGAGACGCGGCCGGTTGCTCATTCGCCGGCCCGGCGAAGCCACTCCCGAGCGCATGCAACACTCCATGGCCGGGATCAAGAATCGATGCCCGGCAACACATTGGGGAAAGAATGGCCCCGGACAGACCAAGCACGGCGTTTTCCGCTGCCAGGAGAGTCGCCCTCGCAGCGGCGACCGTACTCCTTATCTCGATATGTTCCACGCGGGAGCAACAGCCTTATCAAGGGAAGGCGTTGGAGGGTGGCGCCCAGGAGAACGGGATCGTGGGAAGCGAGAACGTCAAGGTCGGGGAAACATGGTGGTTCGCGCTCCCCGTACCCACCAACAGGTCCGCCGAGCCGATCGACATCACCGGGGTATCCATCGTGCAGGTGTCCGAGGGGATAGAGGTCCTGCAATACGGTGCCTACAGCCTTGAGGACACCGAAGGGCTGGCTCTGCTGGTGAAAGAGGGCGAGAGATTGACTCCACGATTCGCTGCGCTGCGCGACCACTCCGACAAGCCCGTGAAGGTAGCTCCCCACACGTCGAGCGACATCTACTACCTGGCAAGGCTGAAGATCACCGCCCTTCCCGACCAGGGCGCCCGCTACTGCCGGTTCGTCTATCGGCAGGGCGGTCGCGAGTTCACACAGACACTGGACTGCGAAGTGGAACTGACAGGCCAGTAGGACGGGACTTCAGGTGATCGCCGGTGTTCCGGCCGGCCTGATTGCTTCCCCGTGACAGGGGCGCCCCGGGGGACGGCACCCCGGCAAAGGTGAGGCCCTGGCCCGGAGGTGGTGCTTCCTCCGGGTCAGGGCCCCTGCCGGCGGGGGATCCGCCGGGTGCGCAGCCGGTTCAGGAGACTCGCTCGGGTTCCTTGTCCCGCACCTGCGGGGCCTTCTGGAGGCGTGTGCCTTCTACGTCGAGGTCGGGCAGGACGCGGTCGAGCCAGGCGGGGAGCCACCAGGCGTGCCGTCCGGCGAGGGCGAGGACCGCCGGGACGAAGGTCAGGCGGACGGCGAAGGCGTCGATGGCGACGCCGACGGCGAGCGCGAAGGCGATGGGCTTGATCAGGGCGTCGTCGAGCGGGAAGAACCCGGCGAAGACGGTGAACATGATCAGGGCGGCCGCGGTGACGACCCGGACGCTGTGCCGCGCGCCGTCGATCACCGACCCGCGGGCCACGCCGGTGTGGACCCACTCCTCCCGCATCCCGGAGACGAGGAACACCTCGTAGTCCATGGCGAGTCCGAAGAGCACGCCGATCAGGATGATCGGCAGGAAGCTGACGACGGGACCGGTGTGGGCGAGGCCGAGGGTGTCCGCCAGCCAGCCCCACTGGAACAGGGCGACGACCAGGCCGAGCGAGGCCGCCACCGACAGCAGGAATCCGACGGCGGCCTTGAGCGGGACGACCAGCGAGCGGAACACCATGGTCAGCAGGATCAGGCTCAGGCCGACGACGATCGCCATGAACGGCAGCAGGGAGTCGCTGAGGCGGGTGGAGACATCGATGTTGACGGCGGTGGTGCCGGTGACCGCGACCGTCGCTCCGGTTGTCTCGCGGATGTCCGGGGCGGCGGCACGGATGTCGCGGACGAGCCGGTCGGTGCGGGCGCTGTCGGGACCGGTCTCCGGGATGACCTGGATGACGGTCTGCGCGGGATCGCGTGTGGGCACGGGGGGCAGGACAGCCTTGACCCCCTTGAGGTCCCGCAGCTGCTGCGCGGCCTGAGCACCCGCCTGCGCCCCTGCCCCCTTGTCGGTCTCGGTCAGCACCAGGAGTGGGCCGTTGAAGCCGGGGCCGAACTTGTCGTCGACCGTGTCGTACGCCTTGCGTTCGGTGGAGGTGACCGGGGCCGAGGCGTTGTCCGGCAGGGCAAGGCGCAGGTCCGCCGCGGGGAGCGCCAGCGCGACGAGGATGCCGGCGACAGCCAGGACGGTCAGCAGGGGCTTGGCGACGACGGTCCTCACCCAGCGGGCGCCCAGCGTCGCCCGGCCGGCGGATCCGTCGGGATCGGTGGCCCGCCGGGCCTCCTTGCTGCCGGGCTTCGGGGTCAACCGGGTGCCCGCGAATCCGGCGAGGGCCGGGAGCAGGGTGATCGCGGCCAGGACCGCGACGAGGACGGCTCCGGCGGCACCGAGACCCATCACGGTCAGGAACGGGATGCCGATGACGCTGAGTGCGGCCAGGGCGATGATCACGGTGCTGCCGGCGAAGACGACCGCGCTGCCGGCCGTGCCGTTGGCCAGCGCGATGGACTCCTGCGGGTCGGTTCCACGGGCGAGCTGCTGGCGGTGGCGGGTCAGGATGAACAGGATGTAGTCGATGCCCACGGCCAGCCCCAGCATCAGCGCGAGCGTGACCGCGGTGGAGGAGATGCTGACCGCCGGAGTGAGGGCGAACAGCCCGGCCAGTCCCACGGCCACGCCGAGCAGGGCGGGCAGCAGCGACATGCCCGCGGCGAGCAGGGAGCCGAAGGTGACGACGAGGACGAGCACGGCGACGCCGACACCGATGATCTCGGACGGGCCTATGTGCACGCCGTTGCTGCCGTAGGCACTGCCGCCCACCGAGGTCCTGAGCCCGCCCTTCTCGGCCGCCTCGGCCGCCCGTTCGATCACGTCCAGGGACGAAGGGCGTACCTCGGCCCGCTGCACCGAGTACTGCACCTGCACGATCGCCGTGCTCCGGTCGGCGGAGACGGCCCCGGACAGGCCTGGGCCCAGGACGGCCTTGACCTGGGGCGCCTTCGCCACCGCCCTCTCGGTTCCGGCGATGGCCGCGGTGTAGCGGGCCTCGGTGATGTGGTGGCCCTCGGGTGCGGTGAAGACGATCTCGGCGCCCGCCCCTGAGGCTTCGGGCAGCGTCTTGCCGAGCGTGTCCAGCGCGCGCTGCGACTCAGTGCCCGGCACGGTGAAGCGGTCGTCGAGCTTGCCGCCGAAGACGCCGGCGCACGTGATGAGCGCGGCCAGGACCACGAGCCAGATACCGAGCACCAGCCTGCGGTGGTGGTAGGCACTGCGGCCCAGCCGATGGAGCAGTACTGCCATGGCGAACTCCCAAGGTCGGTAAGGGATGTCCCGGACGTCTCGTCGCGGACGCGGGGCGAAGGGCGAAGGGCGAAGCGGGTCGGCCCGCGCCGTCGAGCGGCCGCGGCCGCGGGCATGAGGCATGCCGGTGCCGTGGGCGGCATGCGAGCTGCTTCGGCACTGACTTTATCACTTGCTCAAGTCGTACGACCAAATCACACAACTCAAACTATCGACCTTGTCAGCCGACAATGTCACCTGTATGGTGATGGTCACCGGAGCACACCGCCCTCGGAAGAGCCAGGTCATGGGCCTGTGCCGCTCTCCCCCGCGGAGCACGTCCGCAGCGCCGGGACCACCGCAGGACAAGGAGCGATCATGAGCAGCACGCAGGACAGGGACATCGCCATGGCGCGGCACGTGCGCAGGGTGGATGTGGTGGTGGTCGGTGCGGGGCTGGCCGGTCTGACCGCGGCGCGGGAGCTTGTCGCGGCGGGGAGGTCGGTGGCCGTGCTGGAGGCGCGGGACCGGGTGGGTGGGCGGCTGCTCAACCACGATCTCGGCGACGGTCAGGTGACGGAGGTCGGCGGGCAGTTCGTGGGCCCCACCCAGGACCACATCCTGGCGCTGGCCGAGGAGGTCGGCGTGGCCACCTACCAGGCCGCCGTTCCCGGCGAGACCGTCTACGTCAACGACGGCAGGGCCAAGCGGTTCACGGGGCACACCCCGCCGGACCTGCTCGCCCTGCCGGACATGGGGATCGCTCTGGCGCGTATCGGGCAGGCGGCGGGCAAGGTGGATCCGGCCGCCCCCTGGAAGGCCCCGAACGCCCGTGAGCTGGACGGCATGACCTACGAGACCTGGCTGCGCAAGGCCGAGATCACCGGCGACGCCGTCGACATGATCAACCTGTTCCTGAACTCCGCCTACGGCGGCGAGGCCCGTGACGCCTCCGCCCTGTTCAGCCTCTGGTACGTCTCCACCTTCGGCAACGAGACCCACCCCGGCACCATGGAGCGCGGCACCGGAACCACCGGCGGCGCCCAGGACAGCCGCTTCGTCGGCGGCTCACAGCTCGTCGCCCAGCGCCTCGCCGAAGAACTCGACGGCCGCGTCCACCTGTCGGCGCCGGTGCGACGCGTCAGCCAGGACTCCACCGGTGTCACCGTGGTCTCCGACGCCGGCGACTGGCGGGCCGACCGAGTGATCGTCGCCGTACCGCCGCTGGTGGCCTCACGGATCATGTGGGACCCGCTGCTGCCCGCCCAGCAGGACCAGCTCTTCCAGCGGCTGCCGTTCGGCACCCTCATGAAGTGCGTCGCCGTCTACGACAAGCCGTTCTGGCGCGAGGACGGGCTCTCCGGCATGGGCCTGCTGCGCGGCGGCTCCCCCATCCGCGAGATGTTCGACAACACCCCGCCCGACGGCGGACCCGGCGTCCTGATGGGCTTCCTCGGCGGCCGGGAATGGCGCAAGTGGGCCCACCGCCCCGCCGCCGAACGCCGCGGCGCCGTCCTGCGCTGCTTCGCCCAGGTCGTCGGGGACCGCGCCTTCGACACCGTCGACTACGTCGAGCAGGACTGGACCGCCGAGCAGTGGACCCAGGGCGGCCCCACCTCCGTCGCCGCCCCCGGCGTCCTCACCGACTACGGCCACTGGATGGCACGCCCCCACCACCGCGTGCACTGGGCAGGCGCCGAGTTCTCCCCCTACTGGAACGGCTACATGGACGGCGCCGTCCGCTCCGGCCGGACCACCGCCACCGAACTCCTCCACCACAGCTGAGCACACCAAGCACCCCACCACCAGAGCTGCGCGCACGAAGCACCCCTCCGCCAGAGCTGCGCGCACGAAGTACCGACAAGCAAGGGAACCCTGTCATGAACCGTTTCGTCGTCGCCGAGACCGCCGTCATCAACGCCCCCCTCGGGCGGGTCTGGGACGTCATCTCCCGCACCGACCGCTACGCCGAGTGGGTCGCCGGAGCCATCGAGGTCACCGACCACCACGGCCTCGCCACCGTCGGCAAGACCTACGCCGAGCGCAACCGCACCCTCGGCCCGCTCAAGACCGACTCCCTCTGGACCGTCCAGGAGATCGAACCCCTCAAGCGCCGCGTCGACACCGGCACCGGATTCGCCCCCCTCCAGGACCTCACCAACACCTTCGAGTTCCGCCCGGTCCAGACCTCCGACGGCCGGGAGGCCACCGAGATGCTCTACCAGGTCGAATACACCATCGGCCTCGGCCCCTTGGGCCTGCTCCTCGACTCCATACAGCAGCCCGCCATGCGCGCCGGCATGCGCACCTCCATGGCCAACCTCAACACCCTGCTGCGATCCGAGGCGTCGAGGACCGCTCGCTGACAGGCGGCGGATGCTCGTGGGCCGGTCGGCCGGCCCACCCGCCCGATCGGCCGCCGGCCCAGGAGCGGCCATCATCACGTACCGCTGATTTGTCGAGCGACCTGTTCAGCAGACTGAGTCGGATAGGATCGCGTCATGGCACATGTATCCGCGGCGGAGCGCCGCCCGCAACTGATCAAGGCGGCCATCGGCCTCATGGCCAGGGAGGGCGTCGCCGCCGGCAGCACCCGCGCCATCGCCGCCGAGCTCGGCGTGGCACAGGCGACCGTGCACTACACCTTCGGCACGAAGGAGGAGCTGTACCGGGCCGTCATGGAACAGCTCACGCGCGACCTCATCGACCAGGTGACACGGGCCGCGCCCACGGACGCGAGCTTCGAGGACACCATCCTCACACTCGCCGAAGCACTCTGGCGTACCGTGCTCGAACAGCCCGCCTCGCACCAGCTGCTCACCGAGCTGAGCATGTTCGCCCTGCGTACGCCATACCTGCAGGAGGCTCTTCAGAACCACTACAGCGAGGTCCTGGCGGTGACGACGAAGCTGGTCGAGCAGGCCGCCGAACGCACCGGTCACCGGCTCGGCCAGCCCGCCGAGACGATCGCGAGGTTCTTCCTGGCCGGCTTCGACGGACTGACGATGCAGCACCTCTCCCTGCCGAACGAGGAAGCCGAGCGCGTCTGCCTGCGGTCCTTGGTCTCGGCCGTCCTGGCCATGACCTGAGGTCGCTCGACGATCACGACTACCAGGCACCGGCGATCAGGACCGACGGTGACGACCGGTTCGGCAAGCCGTTGCGCAGGGACTTCCTGGGGCCCCGGCCTCGGCGCTCGCCTGACGCGGTGTCGGCCCGGATCCAGAAGGCCACCGCGATCCCTGTGGGCCGGGCCGCCTGCGCCCACGAGCCGCTCACCGGCCCGCAGTTGCTCGCCCGGGTCAGGGACCACCTCGCCAGGACCGCCGCGTTGACGTGCACCGACCTGGGCACGTTCCGCACCTGGCTCACCCGGGACCTGACGGCCGGCTCAGCCGACGAGGTGTTCACGGAGGGGACGCCTGGCGGACAGGGCCTCGCGACTACGCTGGGGACATGACAAGCGAGGGCGCTCAGAGCAGCAAGGGGTGGGCGAGGAAAGCAGGTTGGGGCGCTCTGGCACTGTTCCTGATCGCCTTCGCGGGTTTCGAGAGCGTCAAGTACGGCCTTCCGACGACGGTTGCCGCGCTGGTGTTCTTCGCGCTGCCCGACCTGGCCCGGCTGGCGGGGGTCCGCCCACCAGGTCTCCTCTACCAGTCGGTGCATCGCGTATGGATCCCGCTGGTGGTACTGGTCGGCTACTCCCTCGGGCCGGTCGTATGGCCACCACTCTTCACCGCGGGCCTCGGCTGGCTCACGCGGGTGGCCATCGACAGAATGCTCGGCAAGGGACTTCCCGCCGGATCCTGATCCGACGCGACGGCTCCCGGGACATGCCGGCCGCCCACTGCGCAGGGCGAGAAAAATCTGTGGATCTTCGCGGCAACCTTTTTCGGCCCCTCGGACCACTAAGCGTTGTCCGGCCAAGCGGTCCGGTCAGGTGCAACGGCTGAAAGCGAGAGCACAGACATGTCCCTGGAACCAGAGCACAGACATGTCCCAGGCCCACCCACGTCACCGGTGGCGTCCCGCGTCGGCGGCCACCGTGCCGACGGCGGCGCGCGCGGTGACCGCCCGAAGCATCGTGGCCGTCGGCTGCTCGCGCGGCGGGGGCTCTGGGCGGGTCTCGCCATGGTGGTCGTGGCCGGCTCGGCCGTTGTGGTCAACCAGGCTTCGGCGGAGCAGAAAGGCCTGGATCTGAAGAAGTGGTACGTGCTGGTCAACCGCAACAGCGGCAAGGTGCTGGACAACCACGCCTCCGCCACGAAGGACGGCGCGCGGGTGGTGCAGTGGAGCCGTCACGGCGGTGCCAACCAGCAGTGGCGGTTCATCAAATCGGGTGACGGGTACTACCGGCTGCAGAACCGGAACTCCGGCAAGGTGCTGGACGACCTCGGCTGGTCGAAGACCGCCGGCTCGGCCATCGTGCAGTGGAAAGACCTGAACGGCACCAACCAGCAGTTCAAACTGGCCAAGTCGCCGGACGGCTACGTGCGTCTGGTCAATCGCTTCAGCGGCATGGCTGTGGGTGTCCAGAAAGCCACCAAGGCCAACGGGGGCGACATCGTCCAGAACCGCGACCGGGGCCGCGCCAACCAGCAGTGGAAACTCGTCGCGGCCGGTAGTGCCGGCGGCACCGGGAACCCCGGGGACGCCGGCAGCACGCCCACGCCCAGCGGCAGCACTCCGGCGAGCCCGGCTCCGAACGGCACCCGGCCAGCGTCGCCGCCGGCGTCTCCGCCCGCCACCAAGGGCACGTCGACGAAGCGTTTCATGGGCAGTGACACGGTGCTCATCGGCGGCTCGATGACCGACGCCTCGGCGAACGCCGCGCCGTTCGACGTGCGATACGCCTATGTGCACAGCCAGCCCGCACCCTCGTCGGAGTACTACACGGCAGCGCGCTGCAAGGACGCGTGGTCGGGCTGGTGGGGTTGCTGGAACGGCAGCACCACGGCGCCCGGCACTTACGTGACCTGGCGGGACGACGTGGTGGCCGACGCGACGTACAAGGGCAAGCCGCGCCCGCAGAAGATGCTCTGGACCTGGTACTCGTTGCGCGACCTCGGGGACGCGGCAGGTGAGGGCGACGGCCCGGGCGAGGTCAAGGCCATCAACAGGCGTGACCTGCTCACCCGGTACCTGAACGACTACCGCTTCTTCCTCCAGAAGATCGGCAAGTCGCACGACGCGATCGACCTTGAGCCCGACTTCTGGGGCTTCGCCCGGTCGCTCGGCAATCTGCACCAGGTGCCCGCGCAGGTCTCTGCCGCCAATCCGACGGATTGTGGATCGCAGGAGAACAGCGCTGCCGGACTCGCCCAGTGCCTGATTCAGATGACGCGCAAGTACGCGCCGAACGCCGCCGTGGGGCTGCACCTTTCCTGCTTCGACTGGGAGACCGACGTCCAGAAGTGCGTCAAGGACTACGCGGACCTCGGGGCGAAGAACGCCGACTTCCTGGTCAGCGATGTGTCGGACCGCGACGCGGGCTGGTACGCACTGCCGGCCCACGGCAGCCGTGACACCTTCTGGACCGACAAGAAGGCCGCCGCCTCGCTGAAGTTCTGGAAGACGATGGCCGAGTCCGTGGGCAAGCCGGTCGTCCTGTGGCAGATCCCCGTGGGCAACATGGCGCAGAACAACACGCCCGACCACTACAAGGACGACAAGGTGGACTGGTTCTTCGCCCACATGGACCAGGTGGCGGACGCCCACATCGCAGGCCTGCTGTTCGGTGCGGGGTGGACGGAGCAGACGACGCCCGAGTCCGACGGCGGAAACCTGATCCGCAAGACGATCGCGTATCACAACTCGGGTGGTACGGCGCTCAAGTAGGCGGCCTCGGCGAAGGGGGTGATCGCGCTGGCAGGTGACGGCGGGGAAGCCGAGTTGCATCCTCGGACCGACAGGACGTCACCCCTCTTCGATCGTTCAGCAAGCCCGCAAGGCGCCCGCGCAATACGCCTCGCCGAAAGCCGGAAAGCAGCCGGACTCACCAGGCGGGCACTGGCCCAAGGCCTGGGTCGGCATGAGTCGAAGGATTCGCGCTTCTATGTCGGCGCCAGCGGCCGCGGCCTCCAGCGCGGCCACCCGTCAGGACCCCGGCGCCCCAGCGGGGCCGCAGCCACAACAGCTCGCGGCCCCGCCATGACTGAGGGACCTCGCGAAGGCGCGGACCGCGTCACCTCAGCGGTTCGTCTGTGCAGGAACGCCGGCTGACCGCACCCCAGGCCGACGACCTCTACGAACTCGTCGGCGGGTGACAGGGCCGGTCCCTGATCATCACCAGCAACCGGGCGCCCAGCGACTGGTATCCCCTCTTCCCCAACGCCGTCGTCGCCGAGTCGCTGCTGGACCGGCTGATCAACGCCGGCCACCAGGTCATCATGAACGGCCCCAGATACCGCCCCGACAAGTGACCGAAGAATCCCACCGGCAAGCCCGGCACACCCCCGCAAGGCTGATCAGATCACCGGCGGCCCCGCTTCGATCCGGCGCATCACCGCGGGCATGCTGTCCAGATCAGGGCCGGTCTGGACCTGCCGCTCGTCCCACCAAGTGGCGCCGGCGTCGCGCAGTGGACCGATCACGTCCCTGGCCTTCACGGCATCCAACGGCGTGGCACCGCCGAGCACGAGCTCGAAAGGCCGCTCGGAGGTGCCCGTACGGTGCTTGCGTACATAACCGGCAAGATCCCGAACCTCTGCCACATCAGGCACATGCCCATGCCGGGCCGTCTCGAAGAGAGGCACCGCCCCGTCCCACCGCGCTGCCCGCCGCATAGGCGGGCGACACGGCCAGAACCCGCCGATCCACACCGGCGGACCAGGCCGCTGCACGGTTGCAGGCAGCAGCGTCACGTCCCGGACCTCGTAGTGCCGGCCATGGTGGTCCACCGGCTCGCCGGACCACCAGCGTCTCAACAGCTCCAGCCCCTCGTCCAGCCGCTCGGCGAGGAGCTGCGGCTCAGCGGTGTCGCCGAAGCTGCGGTACTCGTCCTCGACCGGCCCGCCCAGGCCGGCCGCGAAGATCACCCGGCCACCGCTGAGATTGTCCAGGGTCGCCACTTGGCGGGCAAGCTGCTGCGGACGATAACGGGGCACCGGCGTCAGTAAGGTGCCCAGCCGGATCCGCGAGGTCGCCAGCGCGGCCGCAGTCAGCAGCATCCAGGGATCTCCGAAGGGGCGCCCCTGGTGTTGGCGGTGCAGTACGTTGTCCCAGACGAAGAGTCCGTCCCAGCCCGCCTGTTCGACGGCAGCCGCCACAGTCGCGACGCTACGAGGGTCGGCGAAGTCACCGAAGTTGGGGATGTGGATGGAGAAGCGCATCCCAGCAGAATGCGGACCCGGCCGCAAAGGAGCAATCGGGTTCGGATCCAGGCGGCTTCACGGGAGGACCCCGAAGACGCAGCACTACAGGACACGGCGCAACACGCGCTCCACCGGGATCCCGACCGAGGCCGGACCGACAACAAGGCCGCCCCATCGGGCTCCGCATCCAAGCGAAGCCCGACTCTTACGCCGTCGTCGACAGTCGTGAACCTTTCCAGGTTCCCGCCGAGAAACCCGGCGCGCAGCAGCGGACGCTGGTCACCCGATGCACAAAGTGAGTGCTTCGAGGTCACGGGTCGTGCAGCACAGCGCGGCCCACAGCTCGGGGCGCGTGGGTTCCATCCGCTCCCTCGCCGTCTGCTCGCGGACGAGTCCGTGACCACGAGCCCAGGCCCACATTCTTTCCGCAGCCTGAGCCATGAGCGGATTCTCGACCGACGGTTCGAAGAGCATGGGGTACCCGGGAAAATTCAGCGGGGCCCTGGGCCGGAGGCGGCTGTGACTGTTTCGCTGCCGGAGCACGCTGCGCGCCGCTAGCGTGGGGGCAGGACCGTGTCGTGGGGACGCGAGGGGGAGGCGAACATGGATCCAGCTACGTTAAGTGCCGTTGCGGTGGCGCTGGTTGCTACCAAGTTCGGGGAGGGCGCCGCGATGGAGGCCGGGAAGGCCGCCTGGCTGAAGATCCAGAGTGTCGCGCAGGCCGTCAGGCAACGGTTCGGCCGTTCCGACGCGCAGAGCGCTGCCCTGGCCGAGTTGGAGGCGAGTCCGGGGGACGAGGACATGCAGGCCGCCGTGGCCGGCCATCTGCGCCGTGAGCTGGAGAGCGATGCGGAGTTCGCCGCCACCCTCGAAGCCCTGGTGACCGCCGCCCAGAGTGACCCTGCCACACAGACGCTGATCGCCCACGCGAGCGGCAACGCCAAGCAGGTCAACGTCAGCGGAAACAACAGTGGGCCCATTTCGTTTTCCTAGACGTCGTCCGCCCCGGCCGGCCACCATGGCGCTCGCCACCGGCCACGCCCGACAGGTCAACGTCCTCCGCGACAACTACGCACCGATCTACTTCACCTCCGCACCCGGCCCCACCCGTTCCCTGCGCCAACTCCCTCAGGGAACGAAGGACTTCAGCGGGCGCGTGGACCACATCATCGCGATAGCGTCCTTGATCGGCAACGACGGGCCCGGGCCTCACGTCATCGACCTGTGCGGCACCCCGGGCGTCGGCAAATCCGCCCTGGCCGTGCACATGGCCCACCGGCTGACCGGGCGCTTCGACGAGGTCCAGCTCTACGCCGACCTGGGCGAGCAGAACGGCGAACGGCCCACCGCCACACAGATCCTGCAGCGGTTCGTCGCCGATCTCGACCCCGCCACCCTCAGTGTCCCGGTCGGCACGCAGGACCTCCCCCAGCGCTACCGCTCCCTCCTCGACGGGCGCCGTTGCCTGATCCTCCTCGACAACGCACAGTCGGCGGACCAGGTCGTGGACCTGATCCCCGCCACAGCGACCTGCCTCGTCCTTGTCACCTCCCGCATTCCCCTGTCGGAGATCGACGGCGTCCGGCTCCACCATCTGGACCTCATGAGCGAGGCCGAATCCTTGACCCTGCTCGCCGAGGTCTCCCAGCGCCACTGGCCCGGCACCGACGACGAGAACGCCGCCCGCACGCTCGTCCAGCAGTGCGGCCGCCTCCCGCTGGCCCTGCGCATCGCGGGCGCCCTCCTCAAGAGGAAGCCCCACTGGACCGTCGGCAAGCTCGCCGACGTACTCACCGACGAACGCACCAGGCTCGCGAAACTGGCCGACGGCTCCCGCGACGTCCGCGGCAGCTTCGAGATCAGCTACCGCGGCCTGCACGAGGCCGAGGCCCACGCCTTCCGCGTCCTGTCCCAACTCCCTCTCAGCCGCTTCCAAGCCCGGCACGCCGGCGTCTTCCTCCAGGTACCGGAGGCCCGGGCCGAGGAACTGCTGGAACTTCTGGTCGACGCCCAGCTCGTCGAGACGAGCGACGGTGTCCACTTCCGCTACCACGACCTGCTCAAACTGTTCGCCCGCCAGCACTGCGAGAGTGCGGGCGACGACCCCGACGGCGCACATGTCGCCCGCTTCCTGGACGTCTACACCAGCGACTTCCTCGACAGCTACCGCAGCCGCCTGCTGGGCAGCCAGTGGTCCGGCGTCGGCCCCATGGCATTCCACGGCCGCGAACGGTGGCTCTCCGCCCCCGACGAGCTGTACATCCCCCAGCGCCTGACCTCCACCGAAGACACCCTGCCCGGCGCCTACCTGGCCCCCTGGAAGGACGTGGCCGCCGACCACCGCCAGATTCTCGTCCTCGGCGGCGCAGGAGCCGGCAAGACCGTCCTGGCGGACCGGATCTGCTACGACATCGCCACCACGCATCACAGCGGTCGGCTGGACGTCGCCTTCACCGTCCCCCTGCGCCAGTACACCGGCCGGCGGCAATCGCTGGAACGCCTCATCGCGGACTCGGTCGGGCTGCGCCACGACCTGGAGATGTCCTACGAGACGCTCGAACTTCTCCTCACCGAGCGTCGCACCCTGATCATCTTCGACGGTCTCGACGAACTGTCCGTCCGCGACCGCGACCGCGCCCAGGCCGACGTGACCACGTTCGCAACGAGCTACCCCCGGGCCACCGTTGTCGTCTTCAGCCGCCCCGGCGCCTCCGTCTCCGGGCTGGTGGCGCACGGATTCGCCCCGCACACGATCGACGCGTTCACGCAGGTCGACGTCCGCACCTACCTCTCCAAGTGGGCCCGCGCCACCCACATGCCCGCGCACGACACCGAACGACTGCTCACCGAAGTCTTTTCCTCCCCCGAGTTGATGTCCCTGGTCACCAACCCGCTACTCCTGACCCAGATGGCCGCCGTCCACGAGCGCCAAGGCCATCTCCCGCACCGGCTGATCGACCTCTACGACAGCACCTACACCCTGCTCTTCGGTGACCGTGAGCTGTACCGGGGCATTTCCCGCTCCGCCATCGGGCCCGAGGAACTCGGCCAGATCGTGTGCCGCTTGGCCTACCAGTTCGTCATCCGGCCCGACGGCAAACCCGACATGACCGGTCATGACTTCACCGCCGCTCTGGGCCGGGCACTGCGCCGCACCGTCCCCGACAGGTACGGCTTCCGGCTCACCGACGAACTGCTGGCTCTGTTCTCCGAGTCGGACTTCCCCGTCCGTCCGGCACCGACCACTGCCCCCGGCACCGAGCCCCGCTGGACCCTGGTGCGGGACCCCTTCGGCCAGTACCTCGCCGCCCGCTACATCGCGCAGTACAGCAGCCAGTGCGAAGTCATCGAGACGGTACGCAGGAGGATCATGAAGGCCGTCCACGCCACGGGCTTCGTCGAAGGCGCCGTCCATACCGTCCGCCTGCTCGGCGAACGGGCCCCGTCCACCACCGACCAGCTCCTCACCGCCCTCGAGCACGAACTCGACGGGACCGCGAACCCTCACCTCCGAAGGCGCCTGGAACAGATCCTCAACGAGCTGCGGACGGCCCCCTGATGCCGACGGGAGCCGGAGGACGAACCTGTAGGAGGACAACGCATCGAGGGCCCTGCCGGAGCGTCGGCGGGCCGGAGAGCGACAGGCTCTCGGGAACGCGACGGCCGTGACGTGGTTTCCGCTGGTTTGCGCCGGGAGAAGTAGCCGGATACGTCTCCTGCCGTACGGCAGGAGACGAGGGAGAGATGTGGAGGGGGACTGTGGTGGGCACAAGCGGTTCGGATCGTGAGTGGATGGACCTGGCGGACGCGATCCCGCTGCTGCGGGACCAGATCGCCGAGGCCCAGGACCGGATCGCTGACCCAGCGGGCCGGGGGGACCGGGGGGGTGTTGTTCACGCTGGGAGAGATCACGCTGGACCTCGGCCTGGAACTGACCGGCACCAAGGGCGTCAACGGCGGACTGCGCTGGAGCGTGATCAGCCTGGGCGGCAAGAGGGAAAGCGGCAGCAAGGCCACCCACACCGTGACCGTGAAGCTCACCCCGCACCGGCCCGGCGGCGGCGACATCGACGTCAGCGACGAGGAGTAGACCCTCCAGGCACATGCCGGAGGCGGCGGCAAAGAAGCGGGGGAGGGGAGCGCTGGTGGAGTTCGACCGGCGGGTGCAGATCCGGGTGGACCGGCTGGAGAAGGAGCAGCGGAAGAGGGGGTTCGGCTCCGGCTACCTGGTGGGGCCGCGCCTGGTGCTGACAGCCGCCCACGTTCTGGACCACGCGGACCCGGACGCCGACAACCCGGTGACGGTGAGTCTGCCCGACACCGGGGAGAAGCAGTTCCCTGCGGTCGTGCGCTGGCAGCGCAAGGACGCCACCGTGGACGCCGCGCTGATCGAGATCGCCGACGGCCACGGCTGGCAGGCACCGCAGTCCCTCAGTGACCTGCTCACCCGGCCACCCCAGCGCTACGGCCTCATCATCGGAACCCGCCCCCACCCAGTCACCGCAAGCGGCTTCCCCCGCCTGCAGAAAGACACCACGGACGGCCGGCGACTGGATGAGCAGTTCGCCGGCCGTATCGCCCCGGGTACCGGCTCCCTGGCCGGCCGCTACGAACTCACCAGCACCACCCCCACCCCCGCAACAGAAACCCCCAGCGGCGTGAGCCGCTGGGCGGGCATGTCCGGCGCCGCCGTCCTCACCGACGACGGCTACGGCTCAGACCTGCTGTGCGGCGTCATGCGCTGCGACCGCCAAGCCGACGCCGGCACCCGCCTGACCGCCACCCCCGCCGCCCGTCTCCTGGACGACGACGCCTTCCGCACCCTCGTCACCGAGCACACAGGCTGGGAACCCGTCCTCGAACCGGTCGAACCCGCCGCCCTGCTCACCCCAGCCGCCGTCGACCGCAACCTCCGCTCCCCCGCAGCTCTCCTGCGCGCCGACGCCGAAGCCGTCGCCTTCCACGGACGCGAGAGCGAACTCGCCGACCTGCACGCATGGTGCGAGAACGGCCCGCCCGCCATCCAGGTGCGCGTGCTGACCGGCCCCGGAGGACAGGGCAAGACCCGCCTCGCCCGCCGGCTCACCGACACCCTCGGCTGGCGCGGCTGGGTCACCGGACACCTGAGCCCGGACCTCACCGACGACCCCACCCCGGACGCCGCCCCGCCCGATTTCACCACCCTGACCACATCCCTGCCCCTGCTGCTGGTCGTCGACTACGCCGAGACCCGCCCCCGCCTGCTCCGCCGGCTCCTCACCCACCTGCACCGCTCCCGCCACCGGGTGCGCGTGCTGCTGCTCGCACGCTCCGACGGGCAGTGGCGCACCGGCTCCCTCCAAGCCGTCGCCAACGTACGAGACCTTCTCGAAGAAGCCCCGGTCATCCCCTCGCCCCGCTCATCCCCACCAGCCAGGCCGCCCAGGACCGGCGCGACGCCTTCTACCGCGCCGCCCATGACCTCGCCCTCCTGCTGCCGCTGCTTCCCGATCTGCCCGCACACGAGTGGACATCCCTGGCCGACGCGCTCCGGCCCCCCGCAGACCTGCACGACCACCGCTACGACAACGTCCTCACCCTGCAGATGACCGCGCTGGTCGGCCTCCTGCAGCACGGACCGCGACCCGTCGACGCGGCCCCCGGCACCCCACCGGAGCGCACCCTCCTCCAACACGAGGACCGCTTCTGGGAAGCCAGCGCCAATTCGCCCGCCTACAGACTCGGCCTGCCCGCCCCACCCTCGGCGCCGCCGTGGCGGTGGCCGCCCTGTGCGGCGCCTCCACGAAGGACGAGGCCCTGCGCGTCATCACGACCCTGCCCGGCCTGCCCGCCCACCAGACGGCACCCGCCGCCGCCTGGCTCGCCTCCCTGTACCCGGCCGACGGCGACCGCTACTGGGGCTCCCTCCAACCCGACCGCATCGCCGAATACCACGCCTCCCGCACCCTCACCGAAGACGACATCCCGCTGCCCGCCCTGCTCGGCGCGGCAACGCCCGGACAACAGGCCCAGCTCATCACCGTCCTGGCCCGCGCCGCCATCGCCCACTACAACACCGGCCGCACGACCGCCAGCGAACAAGTCCTCCACACTCTGGACACGGCCCTGGACACCGCCCCACTGACCTACCAAGGCATCCGGACCGCAGCAGACGCACTCCCCTACCCATCCCGCGTCATCGCCCCCCTCGCTCTTCGCCTCACCGTCGTCCTCGCCCACACCCACCAGCAACTCGCGGAGGGCAATCCGGCCGCCTACGAACCCGACCTCGCCACCTCGCTCGCTGTCTTCGCGATGCTTCTGGCAGCGGAGGGCGACCTTTCCGTGGCGCTACGCGCGACGGGGGAGGCTGTGGAGCTCTACCGCAGTCACGTTGTCTCGGCTCCGTCCGTACTCCCGCGACTTCATGCTTTGCTGGGCCTACAGGCGGATCTGCTTGACGGGCTCGGGCGTGAGGCGGAGGCGGAGGCAGTCCGTCGTTGGCTGGGGGAGAATCCGCGCCCGCCCGATTCTCGTAATTGAATTGCTCCCGCCCCTCCAGGGGCGGGAGCTACGGGTTCGACCCGAGATGCGCTGCCTGGGGTGCTTGTTCAGTCCAGGTCGTAGTCAAAGGTGTAGGAGACGGACGGTTCGCCGTGCTTGGCGGTGAAGCTGCCGGTCCCGCGCAGTCCGTCCAGTTCTCCGGTCCCTGATCCCGGTACGACCTCGAAGGTGCAGTGCACAGTGCCGTCGGCCTCGAAGGAGCCGCGTTCCTCGGCGACGAAGGTGCCCTCGCGACCGTCGAGACGGCCGGCCAGGAGCTCCATCCCGGTGAACGTGCCGGTCTTCTCCGTGACGTAGACGGTGGTGTATTCGCAGGTGGTGTCGGTGGCCTCGATGCCGCCGGAGAAGGTGTTGGTGACGGTGGCGTGGGCGAGTTTCGGACTCACCTCGCTCGGCGTGAGAGTGCGCTCTTCCCAGTTGGCGAAGGTGAAGTGGCCGCTGGTCCGGACGGGCATGGCTGTCCTCTTGATCGGTCGCACGGTCCTCCCCGTGCGGTGCGTGATCAGCCTGAACGCCGTACCTGACATCTCCTGTCAGGTACGGCGGGACAATGGTTCCATGCGTGCCGACCGGCTTCTCTCCCTGCTTCTGCTGCTCCAGAACCGCGGGCGGATGACCGCGTCCGAACTCGCCGCGGAGCTTGAGGTGTCGGTCCGTACGGTCTACCGGGACATCGAGGCGCTCGGCGCGTCGGGCGTCCCGGTCTGCGCCGACCGCGGGCCCGCCGGTGGCTACCGGCTGGTGGACGGGTACCGCACGCGGCTGACCGGGCTCACCGATACCGAGGCCGCGTCGCTCTTCCTCGCCGGGGCTCCCGGGCCTGCGCGCGATCTGGGCCTCGGGGCGGTGCTGGCCGCCGCGCAGCTGAAGCTGCAGGCCGCTCTTCCGGCCGAACTGGCCGACCGGGCTCGGCGCATTCAGGACCGGTTCCACCTGGATGCGCCGGCCTGGTTCCGGGACGCCGACCCGGTTCCGTATCTGGGGGCGGTGGCCCAGGCAGTGTGGGGGCAGCGGGTGTTGCGGGCACACTATCGGCGGTGGGGTGGTGAAGTGCACCGGGAACTGCATCCGCTCGGTCTCGTCCTCAAGGGCGGGATCTGGTACCTGGTGGCGGGGATCGACGAGACCGTGCGGACCTACCGGATATCGCGCTTCCTGGCTGTCGACACCACTGGAGAAGTCTTCGATCGCCCGGCCGGATTCGATCTGGCTGCCTACTGGGAGGAGTCCTCCCGCCGCCTGGAAGCTGCGCTTCACCAGGGAGTTGCGCTCCTGAGGATCTCGCCTCGTGCCCAGAAGCTGTTGCCCATGCAGTTCGGTTCGGCCGGCGTACGAGCCCTTGAGGGCGCCGGGCCACCGGATGCTGAGGGCTGGGTGCGGGTGGAGATGTCGATCGAGCCACAAGCCGTCGCGGTCAGCGACCTGCTCAGACTGGGCATCGAGGCCGAGGTGATCGGCCCGCCCGAGCTGCGGGAGTCGATGGCCCAGGTCGCGGCTGCGCTGGCCAGCCGCTACGCCTCATCGCGATGAGTGCTTCGGGCTCAGCTCCAGGAAGCTCCCTGCCCGTACGGCCTTGGGATGCAGCGGTCGTCGGAACGCACGACGCCTCGGCACGCGTCCTGGAGGTCACCGAGGCTGTCGTCAGCCGTCGGCCACCCCCTTCACGGCACCGCCGGGCAGACTGCCTGCATGCCGCTCCCCGCACCGGCCGTCGCCGTCACCGCGCTGATCGAGGTCGTACGGATCTCCGGGCTTCCGGGCAGGAAGGGGGGCCTGTACCCCGGAGAGGTGGTCGCCCACTGGGCCGGGGACGAGGTCAATGGCCTATTCGCCCTGGTCAGGTCCCTGCCCGAGGGCGTGCGGCATCGGTGCGGGTTCTCGCCCGGGTGGGGAATCCGGGCGTACGACGATGACCTCGACGCCGTGTTGTTCGAGGCGGCGTTCTGCTTCTCGTGCGATGAGGTGGGGATGCACGGGGGTGCTGTGCCGCCGGCGCTGTGCACGCAGTTCTTCGACTCGGGCGCCGCGCAGGCCGGGGCCCTACTCGACCGTTTTCGCGGGGCCGCCGCCCCGGTCGCCGGGGCGACAAGCGCTGACACCTCACCCGGGCACACCTCTGCGGCGCCCGGCCTGAGAGAGACCGGACGCCGCAGAGGTTCAAGCGTCTTCGCGCCGCGTCACGCGCCCGTGCCGCCCGCGCCCCTGCGGCGGGTCACGACGAAGATCGCGCCGCCCGCTGCCACCAGAGCCGCCGCTCCGACGGCGATCGGGATGGCGTTGCCGCCGCCCGTCTCGGCGAGGTCGCCGGGCTCACCGCCGTTCGGGGTGGGGGCGGCCGGGGTGGAGTCGGAGGGGGAAGGGGACGACTCGGTCTTCGGGGTGTCGTCGGCGGGCGGCTTCTCGTCCGCGGGCGGGGTGGAGGCCGGGGGCTGCTCCTCGGCCGGCGGGTTCTCCTCGGCGGGCGGCTGCTCCTCGGCCGGGGGCTGCTCCTCCGCCGGGGGGTTCTCCTCGGCCGGCGGCTGCTCCTCCGTCGCGCAGTCCTTCGTGCCGCCGTTCCAGGCCGCGATCAGCTTGTCCTTGATGACGGGGCGGTCCGGGCCCTTGGGCACGTCGCCGTGCTCGAAACCGTCCTTCGCGTCGAGCTTGCCGTCGAACTTCACGGCACCCCGGTAGAGGTCGATCTGGGCGTAGCAGCCCGCGTCGGGGACGGCGATGTCGAGGGAGTCCGTGGCGCCGCGCTTGACCGTGACCGTGTCGAAGTCGACGAAGACCTGCTCGCCGGAGGTGGCGAAGGTCGGGCCGTGGGCGAGGTAGGACGCGAGGGAGACCGTGCAGGTCGTGGCGTCGGAGGCGGTGCGGACCTTGAGGTGGACCTTGCCGTCCTCGCTGGGCTTGAGGTTCTGGTCGTCGAGCCTGACCCAGTCGGTGAACGTCACGCCGTCCAGCGAGAACTCGCAGCGGTCGGTCTCGGTGGCCGTGCCCGCGCCCTGGCCGGGGGCGTAGCTCTTCTTGCCCCAGCCGTCGCCGCCGGGTGCGTCGGTGGCGAAGGCCGGAGCCGAGACCGCCGCGCTCAGCGCAAGAGCGGCGATGCCCGTCCCCACCAGGCGGCTCACGATGACACGTCTCGCTATGGACATGCAGATCCCATTCTCGAACTCGGAACGTCGTTGCGTACGAGACCCCTGGGCGCGGCGGCAGCACGGCGGCACGAGGGCAGCCGAAGGCCGCGCCGGGGGGTGAGTGGTCGAAGAAAACACCGGGCTCAGGGGTCACTTGAGCCACAGGGTGGGGACATCGTTTACCAAGGGGTAGGGGCTGTCAACCTCGGCAAACACCGACCGGGGCAGGGACTTCGACGGTTCGTCAGGCACGTACGCACTGTGCGTGGGCACATATGGGACACAAGGGGAATCAGTTCCTCCGGGAAACCATCGGGACATCATCGGGAAACCATCGAGACGCCATGAGGTCCCCACGTCGGACCCAAGGACCGGGGCCCACCGCAAAAGGTTCGCCAACTCGCTTACATGCACAAGGGAGTTGATCGGGGGCGGATTTGACAAGCCGACCGTCACTCCCGAATCTACGTTCATGACATCCATTTTCATTATCGGCGTCAAGGGTGCCGCCGAGAGCGAGCGGGGTGACGGTCCATGCGTGTGGCCTTCGTAGGCAAGGGCGGCAGCGGCAAGACGACGCTCTCCGCGCTCTTCGCCCGGCACCTCGCCCGGACGGGCGCCCCGCTGGTGGCGATCGACGGTGACATCAACCAGCACCTCGCGCACGCCCTCGGCCTCGACGAGGACGCGGAGTTCGGCGCCCCGCCGCTGAGTTCGCGCACCGGCGAGATCAAGGACCTGCTGCGCGGCAGCAACCCGCGGATCGTCTCCCGGGAGGCGATGGTCAAGACGACACCGCCGGGTCGCGGCTCACGCCTGCTGCGACTCCTCGGCGACGACGACCTGCACGCCCGGCATGTCGAGCGCGTGGGCGACGTGCCGCTCATGGTCACCGGCGCCTTCGACGAGAGCGACCTCGGGGTGGCCTGCTACCACTCCAAGCTCGGCGCGGTGGAGCTGTATCTCAACCACCTCGTCGACGGGCCCGGCGAGTACGTCGTCGTCGACATGACCGCCGGCGCCGACGCGTTCGCCTCCGGGCTCTTCACCCGGTTCGACATGACCTTCCTGGTCGCCGAGCCGACCCGGAAGAGCGTCTCCGTGTACCGGCAGTACCGGGAGCACGCCGCCGAGTTCGGCATCCCGATCGCGGTCGTCGGCAACAAGGTCACCGGCGAGGACGACCTGCTCTTCCTCAAGGAGCACGTGGGCGAGGACCTGTTGGCGTACTGCGTGCAGTCGTCGTACGTCCGCGCTCAGGAACAGGGGCGGGAGCAGGGCGAGTTGGAGGCGCACAACCTGCACGCGCTGACCCTGCTGAAGGACGCCGTCGACGCCCGCACGAAGGACTGGGCCACCTTCCAGCGCCACGCCGTCGAGTTCCACCTCCGCAACGCCACCGCCTGGGCCAACGACGCCACCGGGCACGACCTGGCCGCCCAGGTGGACCCCGAGTTCCACCACGGACCGCAGGCGCAGGCCGCCGCCGGGGCCGCCACCCCCTCCATAGTCACTTTCTAGTCTCCGTCTGATCAGAACAGGAACACCCATGTCGCTCGACGTCTCCCCGCAGCTGCTCGCCGATGCCGAGAAGGGCGAGGTGCGGGAGGAGGAGTTCGTGGAAACGGTGCGCACGTCGCTGCCGTACGCCTACGAGCTCATCGCCTCGCTCGTCGGTGAACTGCGGTCCGGCTCCGCGCCGTTCGCCGACAATCGGACGCCACCGCCGTCGGAGAAGGAGCGGGGCCAGCTGCTGCGGGCGCTGTCCAGCGACGCGATCCGGGGGAGCCTGGAGCGGCACTTCGGGGTGGCGCTCGCCTTCCAGAACTGCCACCGGGTGGCGGTCTTCCCGACGGAGGCGCGCGGCGGCGAGACGTACACCCGCTTCACGTCGCTGCGGTCGCAGATCCTCAACCAGTCGCCGGAGTTCCGCGACTGCTGAGGCCCGAGGTGGCCCGAATCGGCCGTCGACCGCCCCCTTCGCACGCCCCCTTCGCACGCCTCTCGCGGAGGGGGCGGTCGTTTCTGTACGGGGGAGCTCAGAGGGCGTACGGGAGCGCGTTACCGGCGTACGGCTGCACCGGGGGTCGGGGGCGAGGGCGGTCGTGCGGGCGACTCCGGGCCGGTCGGGTGCGCGACCTCGTCCCCGTAGCGCCCGATAGTGACCGATCCCGTACGGCCGTGAACGTGCCCGGGGACTGGGAGGGGCTCGGGCGAGGTGGTCGGCTGTCCGCTCGGGGGCTCGACGGGGTCCCGTGCGGGCTGGTGTGTGCCGGTCCGTGCGCCGTGGCGTGCGGTCGTGCGATATGCGCCGTCACAAGTTGGCCTGCCTGCGATCACACAAGGTGAATAATGGGGCCTGAGGGCGTCTCAGCGACAGAGAGGGTCGCCGTGGGGACCGACAGGGGCAGTGCCGTTTCCCGTCAGCGCTTCGACGTGGCCGACGCCGCGCCGTTGCTGATCGACGCGGACGGGTTCGTGACGAGCTGGACCCGGGACGCCGAGCGCCTCTTCGGGTATACCGCGGCCGAGATCCTGGGCCGCAGCGTCCGTACGCTCCTGGTCGACGAGGACGGCGAACGCATCAGCCCGCTGGCCGAAACCCATCGCGCGCTCGGCGGCTGGTCCGGCATCCTCACGGCCCGCCACCGCGACGGCCACACCGTCAAGGTGATGGTCCGCGTCGTCCCCACCCGTGAGGCAGCACAGCCACCTGTGCCGGGTGAGGCGGAGCGCGGGGGGCCCGCGGCGGCCGGAGGCCCGCCCCGGCGGAACCCGCAACCGCACCCACCCAAGCCCGCTCCGCCCCGGACCGCGGCGTCGGCGGCTGCGCAGGGCGCGCCCCGGACCGACGCGGCCCCCACCGAGCGGGCGCCGGCTCGAGAAGGCGCGGGCGGCGTGGCCGCCGGTGCGCGGCCCGCCGCGCAGCACTCCGGCAGACCGACCGCACGGCGGACCGTGCCCGTCCCGGCCCCCGATTCCCCTCCGCAGCCGCCGTCGCCGTCGTCCTCTCCCTCGCCATCGTCCTCACTCCCGCCCTCGCCGTCCGGACGTCTGCCCTTCTCGCCGTCGCCGGCCTCGCCGCCGCGCCCCGCCTCTGCGCCAGCACCAGCACCTTCCGCCCCCACGCCGTCGCCCCCGTCGCCCCCTCCCCCTCCCTCCACCGACCCCCTCAAGCCCGCCCACTGGGTCGCTCTCGTGTCCGATGCCACGCAGGCGCCCGGCTGGGACATGAGCCGGACCGTGCTGGAGCGGATGACCGCGTGGTCGCCGGTCGGGATAGCGATCGTCGACACGGAGCTGCGGTTCGTGTGGTCGAACGCGGCGCTGGAGCGGTTCGGCGGCGGCCTGGCGCACGAGAGGGTGGGGCTGCGGCTCGCCGAGGTGCAGCCGGGGCTCGACGCCGAGCGCATCGAGGCGCAGATGCGGAAGGTGCTGGAGACGGGCGTCCCGGTGCTGGACTACGAGCACGTGGGCCGGGTGCGGTCCGCTCCGTACCGCGAGACCGCGCACGCGATGTCGTTCACTCGTCTGGAGGACGACCACGGCCGGCCCATCGGCGTGTACTACACGGTGGTCGACGTGTCGGAGCGGCACCGCGCCCGCACCCGGCTCGCCCTGCTGGACCGTGCCGGTGAGCACATCGGCCGCACCCTCGACGTACGGCGGACCGCGCAGGAGCTGGCGGACGTGGTCGTGCCGGCGCTCGCCGACTTCGTGACCGTCGACCTGCTGGACTCGGTGCTGCGCGGCGCCGAGCCGGGTCCCCTCGGCGACGGTTCCGTGCCGCTGCGGCGGATCGCCCAGCAGTCCGTGCACGACGGGGTGCCGGAGGCCGTCCTGGAGATCGGCGCGGTCGCCTCCTACGCCGCCGGATCGCCCCCGGTGCGGGCCCTGGTCGACGGCCGTTCGTGGTCCGAGCCGCGGCTGGACCCCTTGTCGGCGGAGTGGGCGAGGGCGGACCCGGAGGGCCGGGCGGTGCCCGTAAAGGCGCTCGGCCTGCACAGTGCGATGATCGTCCCGGTGCGGGCGCGTGGCATCACACTCGGCATCACCACGTTCTTCCGGCGCGACCGGCTGGACCCCTTCGACGCGGTCGACCTGGGCCTCGCCGAGGAACTGGTCGGCCGGGCCGCCGTCTGCGTCGACAACGCGCGCCGGTACACGCGCGAGCGCGACGCCGCCCTCGTGCTCCAGCGCAGTCTGCTGCCGCGCCGACTGCCCGAGCAGGACGCGGCCGAGGTCGCCGTCCGCTACCGGCCCGCCGACGAGCTGACCGGCCTCGGCGGCGACTGGTACGACGTCATCCCGCTCTCCGGCGCGCGGGTCGCCCTGGTCGTCGGTGAGGTCGCGGGCCACGGCATCGACGGCGCCGCCGCCATGGGCCGCCTCCGTACGGCCGTACGCACCCTCGCCGACCTCGACCTGCCGCCGGACGAGGTGCTCGCCCATCTCGACGACATGGTGGCGAAGTCGGCTCGTCAGGAAGGGGCCGAGCCGGGCGGGGGCAGCGGTCAGACGGTCGGGGCGCGCTGTCTGTACGTCGTCCACGACCCGGTGTCCGGCAGGTGCGCCATGGCCGCCGCCGGGCCGTTCGCCCCGGCCCTGCTCGACCCCGACGGCACGGTCACCTTCCCCGAGCTTCCCGAGGGGCCCGCGCTCGGCGTCGGCCAGCAGCCCTTCGAGGCGCTGGAGCTGGACCTTCCCGAGGGCACGGTCATCGCCCTGCACACCGACGGGTTGCTCGCCGGGGCCTCCCGGGAGGCGCTGTGCCGCGCCCTGGCCCGGCCGGAATCCTCCCTCGAGCGACACGCCCAGCGCGTCCTGGACACTCTGGCCCCGGCCCGCCCGACCGACGACGTCGCCCTCCTCCTGGCCCGCACCCGGCGGCTGCCCGCGCACCGGGTGGCGTCGTGGGAGCTGCCTGCCGACCCGGCGCTGGTCGCGGAGGCCCGCAAGACCACCTCGCGGCAGCTCGGGACGTGGGGGCTGGACGAGCTGGCGTTCACCACCGAACTGATCGTCAGCGAGCTGGTCACCAACGCGATCCGGCACGCCGCCGGGCCCATCCGGTTGCGGCTCGTCCTCGAACGCACCCTGACCTGCGAGGTGTTCGACGGCGGCGCCACCGCGCCCCACCTGCGCCACCCGCGCACCACCGACGAGGGCGGCCGCGGCCTGTTCCTCATCTCCCAGTTCACCCAACGCTGGGGCACCCGCTTCCTCCCCCAGGGCAAGGTCATCTGGGCGGAACAGGCCCTGCCGAACCTGCCACCCGATGCCCTGACGGCAGGGGACCCGACAGCCGCAGAGCCAACGATCACGGAGCCGACGACGGTCACGGAGCCGACGGTCACGGAGCCGGCCGGGGAATAGCCGGCGGAGAAACGATCGCAGGCGCATCCGTCCACCCCTGACGGGAGAGAGCCGACCGGGTCGCTGCCGGCCGCCGACCGACCGGCGGTGGATCCATCGAGGGCCCACCCCTCGGCCGTCCACCGGTGGGGCGTCCGTCTTTCCGCAGCGGACCCGGACCCATACACGGCAGGAGAGTCGACAGCGACCGGCTCGCGGGTGGACCGGCCGACGCCACGCAGGCAGGGCGGTGCGCGGCGGCTGCGCCGCGGCGGGAGAACCGACGACCGGGGCGGCGGGCAGGACGGCGGCAGGCAGCAGCGGGCCGCAGCAGCCGAGCGGTCGGCCACCGAAACATCAGCCACGGTCCCCCACACACAGACAGAGCGGCACCAGTCGGCCAGCGACAGCGACAGCGTCTAGCGGTAATTCGGTGAGTACGCCATGTGAGGCCCCCTCGGGTGTGCTGTTCGGGTGAAAGCCCTGGGCGGCGGCGGTCGCACGGGCTGTCCGGGGACACCTCCCTCAACCCCTCCCCCTCCCCAGAATCTCCACATTTCCGATATCGCGGCCGACGGCCCACCCCCTCTCATGCCCCGTTCAGCCTGATTGGTGGCGGTTGGCACTTCATATGAATGCAGGCGTCGGCTTCGGGCACCGGGCTCCGTCGCCTCGGCAGGACTTCAGGGAGAAGAGGGACGTGGTGAAGCGAAGAACACCGGGGGGTGTGGGTCTGGCCCTGGCCGTCACGGCGGCGCTGGTGGTCGGACTGGCCGGTGAGGCGGTCCCCGCCGCCCCCGGCATCAGTGGCACCGCGGACCGCAGGGCGCCCGGCGACGGCAACGTGACCGTTCGGGTCGTCAACGAGTTGGACGCCGACGGGAAGTACGACCACGGTCAGGAGAAGGGCCGGGCCGGTGTGCGGGTCACGCTCACCGACGACCACGGCACCGTGGAGACCCGCACCACCAACGCGTACGGCGTCGCCTGGTTCCAGCCGTCGGCCACCCCGCTGCGTGGCGGCAAGTACCGCGTCCAGGCCGACAACCCCGACTCCCGCACCCTCCAGCCGGCGATCGCGGGCCTCGGCGACGGACCGGGCGTCATGCGCAGCAGCATCGGTTTCGTGGATGTCTCCGGGGGCCGGCACACGACGTACACGACCGGCTTCTGGGAGCCGGGGGTCTACTGCCAGGAGAACCCGGACCTGGTGACCTGCAACCTGACGAAGGGCGACGCCCCCGACACCCACAACGGCCTGGTGCGGTTCGCGGGGAACTTCTCCGACACCCACCCCGGCGGCACGGTCACCCGGCTCACCAACAACCAGCAGCAGGGCGCCGTGTTCGGCATCGGCAACGACCGGACCGGCAACACGTACATGGGCACGCTGGTCAAGCGCCACGCCGCGTACGGACCGGCGGGCGCGACCAACACGATCTACCGCCGCAACAGCGCCTCCGGGGTGAGCACCTTCGTCACCCTGCCGGGCCTGCTGACCGAGCACGACGAGGCCGACGACTGGCTGCGCGACAACCCGGTCTACAGCAGGGTCGGCCGCGAGGGCATCGGCGACGTCGACGTCTCCGGTGACGGCCGGACCCTCTACGCGGTCAGCCTCAACGACTCCCGGCTGTACGCGGTGCCGATCCGCGGCACCGGCGACGGGGTCTACCCGGGCACCTACCGCTCGCACGTCATCCCCCGGCCCAAGGAGTGCGCCGGCCACTGGCACCCGTACGGCATCGGCGTGCGCGGCGGCCGGGTGCTCGTCGGCGGGGTGTGCGGCGCGGAGAAGACCGTCACCAGGACCGCCCCGTGGGGCGACCCCTCCCAGGTCACCTCGCACGTCTACGAGTTCACCCGGGGTTCGTTCCGCGAGCTGTTCCGAACGGCGATGAACTACCCGCGCGGCTGCGCGTTCCGCTTCACCGGTACGCCCGCGACCGCCCCCCGCTGCTCGAAGCCCTCCGGCGTCGGCACCCCGCTGAGCGCCATGTGGGAGGCGTGGAACCAGCGCGTCCCCACCCCCGGCCGCCTCTCCTTCGTCTCCGCGCCGCAGCCGATCCTGTCCGACATCGAGATCGCGGACGACGGCGACCTGATCCTCGGCTTCCGGGACCGGTTCGCCGACATGCAGGGCACGGCGACGTACCCCTTCAACGCCCCCCGGGTAAGCGCCAAGGTCAGGGCCGTCGCCGCCGGTGACGTGCTGCGGGTGTGCGCGACCGGTACGACGTACACGCTGGAGAACAACGCCCGCTGCGACGCGCTCCACGGCGCGCTCCCCAACAACGACGAGGGGCCGGGTCACGGCGAGTTCTACGCCGACTCGACCATGCTCGCGGACGCCCACGAGGACCAGGTCACCCAGGGCGGCACGGCCCTCCTGCCGTACCGGAACAAGCTGTGGAGCACGGTCCACTCCCCGTTCGACGAGCACCCCTGGGAGCAGGGCGTACGCCGCTGGAACGCCACCAAGGGCAAGACCGAGGGCAACCTGCTGGTGCAGCGGACCTGGAGCGCCGACGCCGCGCAACGCGCCATGCTGTTCGGCGAGGGCAACGGCCTCGCCGACCTGGAGCTGATCTGCGACCGGGCACCCGTCCAGGTCGGCAACCGCGTCTGGTTCGACACCGACGGCGACGGCGTCCAGGACCCGTCCGAGCCGCCGGTCAAGGGTGTGAAGGTGACGCTCCGCCCGACGTCGTCACCCGGCCCCGACCTCGTCACGCGCACCGACGCGAACGGCGAGTACTACGTCGGCAGCCTGGACCGGGGCGGGCTGCGGCCGAACACCACCTACCGGGTCTCCTTCGACCACAGCGGCGTCGACACCAGCACGCTGCCGGGGCGGCCGAGCCGTGCCTTGCTCAAATGGGCGGTCAAGGGCGCCGGTTCGAGCCGTGCGATCGACTCCGACGTCGCCCCCTTCGGCCGGACCACGGTCCGCGTCGGCGACCCCGGCCATGTGAACCACACGGTCGACGCCGGGATCACCCAGTCGGTGCGGCTGACGCTCCTGAAGCTCGACAAGAAGAGCGGCAAGCCGCTGCCCGGTGCGGTGTTCGAGCTGTGGCAGGACACCAACGGGGTCCGCGGCCTGCAGCGCAGCGGCCCGAAGAAGGACCGGTTCGTCTACGACTGCGCCACCGCCCGCACCGGCCGCTGCTCCTTCGGCTCGCTGCTGCCCGGCACGTACCACCTGGTGGAGACGGACGTCCCCGAGGGCTACCTCAAGCCGAGGCGACCGGTCACCGGGCCGTACGTCCTCACCCCGCGGAACGCCTCCCAGGGGCAGGGGCTGTTGGTGAAGCTGTCCAACGCGCGGGGCGAGGCCTGCAAGGGCAAGAAGTGCTGACGCCGGTGCCCGTTCGGCCCAGCAGGACGTCTCCGGGGCGCACCGGATGCCGTATCTCTGGGAAGGGGTTCGGCGAGTGAGCGAGTGAGCCAGTACCGGAGGCCGCGTTGACCAGACGAAGGACACGGAAGGCCCGCAGGACGCAGAAGAGCCGGATACGCCGGGTACGTGTGGTCGCGGTGCTGTCGTCCGCCCTGGTGGGCTGGACGGCGGCACCCGCTGCCGAGGCGGTGCCCGCGCCGGAGTGCACGGCGCGGACCGGGCCCTACCAGTGGGACCTGGAACGTCACCTCAGGCTCCCGGCGGACGGCCGGCAGTCCACCGCCGACTGCGTGGCGATCCGTGCCTTCCAGCAGCGCACGGGCGTGCAGCCGGCCGACGGCTACGCGGGCCTCGCCACCTACCGCACGATGCTGGTGGTGCAGGCCCGCGCCGACCCCAACGCGGCCGGGAAGTGTCCGGTGCGCACGTACCAGGTGACGTGCGTGGACCTCGACCGCCAGCTGGTGTGGGTGCAGCAGGGTAAGCAGGTGATCTACCCGCCGGTGCCCGCGCGCACCGGCAAGGACGGCGAGGAGACCCGCACCGGCTGGCACACGGTCTACTGGAAGCACCGCGACCATTTCTCCGACCTGTACAACAACGCCCCGATGCCGTTCGCCCAGTTCTTCAACGACGGGCAGGCCTTCCACGGCGTCCTCGACGACCTCTTCCGGGGCGGCTCCCACGGCTGCGTGAACCTCCGCTACGCCGACGCCGAACGCCTGTGGCGCATCATGCACGAGGACGACGCCGTCTACATCTGGGGCGCCAAGCCGGGCACCTGGCGCTCACTGGGCCCGCCGCCCGAGGCGCCCGCACCCGAACCCGCACAGGGCTGAGCCCGCGCGGCACCCCCGGCCGGGATCAGCCGTGGATGATCGAGGCGGTCCAGGTTCTCTTGGCCGTCAGCTTCGCCGGCAGCTTCGACGCGCCGGCGTCGTCCGCCGACTCCGCCGGGGCCGGGACCGCGAGGGGCCGTCGCTCCCCCGGGGCCCACCGCTGTGACGTGCCCGTGTCATTACGGGGGTGCTTCATGTCAGTAGCGGGCGCTAAGTTGGGGGTAGATCGCCGCCGCACCCGGGGCACGGGGCTCTGTCGGGAAAGCGGCATCGGGAAGGGCCGACCAGTGAAATGGGCGGAGGGACCCGACCGCGGGCCTCTTCCCCGCCCGCACCACGACGCACCGCAGTACATGACCTCCGCAGGAGTTGACGGATGAGACGCCCTTCCCGGCGTGCCCGGATCGCGATCGGGGCGGCCGTGGGCGCGGCGGTGGTCGCCGGACTGCTCGTGGCCCGGGAGGTCTCCTCACCGGCCCTGGACCTACGGCCGGCCGCCCGCGCCGGGGACCCGGCCTGCACCCGGATCGCCGACCACTACCCCGACCGGGTCGCGGGCGAGTCCCGCGACCCCGTCTCCGTCACCGGTGTGACGTCCTGGGGCAACGGGGGCGTGGTGCTGCGCTGCGGCCTGGAACCGCCGGCCGAGACCGTCGACCCGTGCGTCGAGGTCGACGGCGTCGACTGGGTGTTCCGGGAGGACCGCTCCACCGGCTCCGGCTATCGCGTCCTCATCACCTACGGCCGTGACCCGGCCGTCCAGGCCTTCGTCGACGACCGGATCACGGCGATCGACGGCGTCCTGGTGGACCTCAGCGACGTGGTGAGACCGATCGAGCGGGCGCCGGACGACGAGTGCGTGGCCGCCGCCGACGCCGCACCGCGCTGACGGCTCCGGCGCGGCCGTCGTCAGACCACGCGGGGGCCACCGCTCAGGCTGCCCGAGGGGGCCGTCGGCACCAGGCGGTCGTAGCGCCAGGCGCACAGGCCAAGCGTCATCAGAAACTGCAGGTCGAGGAGGGCGACAGTCATCATCACGAAGGCCCAGTCCACCGCGTCGGCCGGTCCGGAGCCCGCCCACAACCCGGTCGCCACCAGGGTCAGCAGATACAGGACCGCGTAGACCGACGTGTCGATCGTCGCGGTGCGCCAGCGCGACAGGGCGGGAAGCGTCTTGCGGACCACCGTCAGCACGGGCACCGCCACCAGCGGGAAGAGCAGTCCCCCGCCGTCGACCAGCCCGAGAGCGGCGTCGTCGGGCGATGTGTCCCCTCCGGTCCCCACGTTCAGCACGACCAGCCCCCACAGCCATGAGGGAAGGGTCACCACGGCCGCGTACTCCACCGCTCTGCGCCAAGGCGTGATCATCTGCGCTCCTCGCATCCCCGTACGTCACCGGCGGTCAACCGGTGACCACAGCAGTGTCCCAGCCGCCTCCGCGGGGCCGATCGGCAGGCTCCCCGGGGGAGTTGCCTAAGCTGTACGGCGATGAAGACGAAACCCCGTGCGGTCCTGTGCGTGGTCGTGGCCGGGCTCGCGATGACGGGCTGTGCCACGCCGAAGCCGCTGCCGACCGACGTGGAACAGGGCGAACGGGCCGGAGGTGCCGGGCAGTCGGGGCGGTCAGGGCAGTCGGGGAACGCCCGACTGGCAGGTGGGGGCGGGCTGTTCAAGAGCATCCCCGTCGGCGAGCGGCCCGCCGCGCCCGACTTCGCCGGCGACAGCGTCGACGGCGGATCCGTCCGGCTCTCCGACTACCGGGGTCAGGTCGTCGTCGTGAACGCCTGGGCCTCCACCTGCGGGCCCTGCCGGGTCGAGTCACCCGATCTCGACCGTGCGCAGCGGGAGTTGAAGGGGCGGGACGTCCAGGTTCTGGGCGTCAGCATGGACGTGTCCCGGCCGAACGCGCTCGCCTTCCAGCGGGACCTCGCCCTGTCCTACCCGAGCCTGCACGACCCCGGCGGCAAGCAGTTCCTGAAGCTGCCGAACGGTCTCGTGAACCCGCGGATCCTCCCCTTCACCCTCTTCGTCGACCGCGCGGGCCGGATCGCCGGGGCGGTGCAGAGCACGGTGACGGAGGAGGACGTGCGGAGCGTGGTCACGCCGATGCTGGAGGAGGGGTAGGGGAGGCGGCGAGGACTTCGGTGCGGGCGGTGGACCGGCCCCGGGCCTCGTCCGAGGAGCCCTGTTCGGCGTCCGTGGACTGCTCCCGCTGCTCGGTGTCCTTCTTCGGCTTCGGGTCCTTCTTCCCCTTCTTCTCTGCCTTCTTCTCGTCCTTCTTCGCCGCATGTTCGTTCAGGAGGCTCTGGAGGCGTTTGATGCCGGCCTGCGCCGCCTCGGTGGTGGCGGTGTCGTCGATGCCGTAGAGGCCGCCGTGGGTGAGCAGGGCGGCGGTGTCGCCGACGCGTACGGTCGCGAGGTCGAGGGTGAGCGCGGTCTCCTCGCCCTCCAGGTCACCGCTGACGATCAGCCGCAGGCCCTGGCGGGCGTCACCGAGGTCGCCCGGCAGGTCGACGGGGCTGACCTCGGCGCCGTACTCCCGGCCCTGGACACCGGCGATGGCGAACTCCTGGCAGCTGCCGACGAGTTGGCCCAGGCGGCGGAGGCGAGCGTCGACGTCGGCCTTGTCGTACGCGCCGACCTGGTAGCGCAGTTGGGCGCCGTACTCGTAGTCGTCGAAGCCGGTGACGGCCGTGCCGCCCCTGGGCTCGCCGAGGACGTCCTCGGCGTAGACCGCGTCGAGGAGTGCCTGGCACTCGGGGCGGTCGGTGCGGCCCTTGAGGAGGCCGTCCCGCCAGGTCGCCGCGCCCTGGGTGCCGGACCAGGTGTCACCGAGATCGTCCTGGCGCAGCAGGGCGCTGCGGGCCCGTGCGTCGGTGAGAGCGGGGGCCGCCGGGGCGGTGGGCGAGGCGGAGGTGGTGGTCTCCTCGACGGAGGCGGCCTCGGGGAAGCCGCGGGGGTGCCCGGGGTCGTCCACGACACAGGCCGTCGTCCCAGCGAGCATCCCGAGGGCCATGACCCGGGCGAGAACACGGAACGGACGACGCATGGCGGAGCCTCCCGAGAGCACGACGTTGCCGTTCCACGCCAACACCGCTCGGGCCCGCCCACCAGCGCTCGCGGCCGTACGGGTGAGGTGGTCCCCCGGACAGCGGCAGGGGCCCCTCAGGTACGGGGCCGCCCGGTCACCCGAGGGACGTGAACGTGGGAGAGGCGGAGGGAGTGGGAGCCATCGAGGGCGGGGGCGAGGTCGTGCCCCGGATCTCCACGATCGCGCCCTCGGTGAGGCGGCCGTACAGCCAACGGGCGTCCGTGGTGCGCAGGCCGATCCAGCCGGGGTTGGTGTCCTGGTTGCCGGGGGCCTTCTCGTCGGCGGAGAGGGCGGCGATCCAGAGCACGCCGGTGGCCGGGCCCCGTGTGGGAGCGTCGCTCGTCCGCTTCTCGGCGCCGGTTCCGGCGGCGGGTTCGCTCGGGTCGGTCGGTCCGCTCGGGTCGGTCCGGTCGGTCGGGTCTGCCGTGGCGGCCTCGTCGGTCCCGTCGGTCGCGTCGGTCCCAGCGGCTCTGTCTGTCCCGTCAGTCCCATCGGTCCCGGGGGTCACGTCGGTCACGTCCGGTGTGACGCCGGCGGCGGGCCCATCGGTCGTTTCACCGCCGTTCGACTCGCCCGTGGCACCCGTCGCCACCGGGGACAGTTCCAGGACCCACGCCAGCTTCTCGCCGGACTCGTCGCCGGGGCCGGGCGTCGAGTAGCTCACGACCTTGATGTCGGCCTTGGCGGTGACGGTCATCAGGCCGGTCGGGGTCGGTGTCGCCGGTCTGCCCGCCGAGATGGGCAGTTCGCGGCCGTCGACGGTGATGACGCGGCGGGAGAGGTCCACCGTGGCGTCGGCCGCCTCGGCCACCTCGGCCACCTCGGCCGTCGCGCTCGGCGGGATGCTCGCGGTGGCCGACGGGCGCTGCTCGGTGCCGTGCGAGACGGCGTTCAGGATGAGGACGGCGGCCAGGCCCGCCGCCGCACAACCGCCCGCGACCGCTGCGGTCGTACGGCGCCGTCGACGACGCCGTCCGGCGGTGGCGCGTACCTCGGCGCCGGACCCCGGCGGCAGGTGCTCGGCGGACTCGGCCAACTCGCGCAGTCGGACGGTGAGTTCATCGGACACGGCCGTCCTCCTTCGCACCCTCGCCGGGGGCCAGTTCGCGCGCCAGCGCCGCCCGGCCACGGGACAGCCGGGCCTTGACCGTGCCCACCGGGGCGCCGGTCTCGGAGGCTACCTCCTCGACACTCAAGTCGCACAGATGGTGCAGAACCACTGCCATCCGCTGGGCCTCCGGAATCCTGCGCAACGCCTCGACCAGCACCGCCCGCTCGGGATCGGGGCCCGGCGCGTGCTCCGGGGGCGGCTCGCGGCGCACCAGCTCCAGCCAGCGGCGCGCCCGGCGCCACCGGCTCACCGCGAGCCGCATCGCCACGGTCCTGATCCACGCCTCGGGCGCCCCCTCGGCGAGGAAGTCCCGCCGTCGGTCCCAGGCCCGTACGAAGGCCTCCTGCACCACGTCCTGCGCCTCGCCGTGGTCCCCGGTGAAGGCGTAGAGCTGGCCGGTCAGTCGGGGGAACGCGGTGGCGTAGAACGCGTCGAACTCTTCCTCGGTCATGCCCCCGCCGTTGTCCGAAGTCCCGTGCATCGCCATGCAACCCGGTCGCCCCCGTCGTGCGTACAGGTCTCGAACGTACGCCGCAGCCCATCGAAACACATCGCCGTCAGCGACTGGGGGAGACCATGACCACGGGGAGCAGTGCCAGGGGGAGCCGGGGCGTCGGGACGGGACCGCGCCGGCGTCCGGTGCGCATGATCGTCACGACGGCCGCGTGCGCGGTCGCGTGCGCCGTCACACTCACGGGTTGTTCGGGGAGCGGGGAGGGAGTACGGGTCGAGGGGCCGAGCGAGATACCCAGAGCCCTTGCCCGGGCGGACGCGGAGGTTCGCGCCAGCCCGCCGGCCTTCGACGGTGTGCGGGTGAACATCGCGGAGGGGCAGCCCCTGGGCGTCGGCATACCGATAGCGGTCACCTTCGCCCGCCCGGTCCCCTCGACCGAACGCGCGGCCGTGGAAGGCCAGTTGAAGGTCACCGTCCTGGGCGACGGCGCCGAGGGCTCCTGGAAGTGGGCCGAGGACCCGGCCCTCGCCGACGGGCAGCGCGTCGACTTCCGTCCGCGCGCCTCCTGGCAGCCCGGCACCAAGGTCACCGTCAAGGTCGGCACGGCCCTCACCCGGCACTTCACCGTCGGCCGCTCGCAGATCGCCGCGAGCGCGCCCGACCGCTGAGCGAGGTCGGAGAGAAGTCGGAGAGAAGTCGGAGGGGCCGGAGAAAAAGTGTTCCGTCGGTGTCATCCGTCCCGTGCGCCTCACGGGTTTCAGGAGTGTCAGACCAAGCACCTGGACCAACACACCTTTGGGGGGCGTCCGTTCATGACCATGACACGGATGCACACACTCGTCGCCGTCGCAGCGCTGACCACGCTGCCGGCGGGGGCGTCGACGACGTCGTACGCCGCCTCGCGGGGGGAGGCGGCGCACGGCGTCGGCACGGCGGCCGCGGAGGCGGAGGCCGCCGCCACCGCGGCGGCCAGGAAGGCACCGACTCCGCGCATCCTCCAGCCCGGTGAACACCTCGTCGTCGCGCCGGGATTCGAGTTCTGGATCACGGAGGAGGACGAGCTGCCCGGCATGCCGGGCTGGGGAGTCTGGTACGCCATCTCCGACCTGCCCACGGTGGACGCCGGGCGGGAGTTCCTGCGCGGTGTGACCGTCCTCGACACCAAGGGCGGCGTCTACTCCCAGCTGCACCTGCGCTGACCCGACCGTGCGGAGGGGGGCGACCGCCCCTCCGCACGACACGCTCCCCCCCCGTTCCCGTTCCCGATCCCCATACCGATCCCGATTCATGAACCACCCGATCTCCGGGACCGGCTCGGCCACCCGCCGCACCGACCCGGCGTCCAGGACCGGGGCCAGGCCCCTTGTACGTGCCGTCGCCGTCTGGACCGGATTCGTCAAAGAGGCGGCTGTGCGGGCGCGGGGCCGAGTGTCGTGGTACCGGGGGCCGTGCGGTGGCCGAGGCCCGTGCGGTAGGCGTCGAGGGCGGCCTCCACGCGGCCGGTGCGGCGGTACAGGTCGCCCAGCAATCGGCACAGGTCGGCCAGGTCACCGGCGGCACCGGCCCGCTCCAGCAGGCTCAGCGCCCGTACGTAGTGCTCCTCGGCGGCGTCCGCGTCCCGCCCGTCCTCGGCGATGATGCCGAGGAGACGGTGCGCGGCGGCGGAGTGCAGGGCGCCGCGCTCGGAGCTGAGGTCGCTGAGGACCTCATGGAGCAGTTCCGCGGCCTCCTCGGACTTGCCCCTGCGGTGCAGGACGTCGGCGAGTTCGACGGCGACCTGGCTGGTGTAGAGCGCGGCGCGCTTGGCGGAGAGCATCCGGCGGGCCTCGCGCAGTTCCTCCTCGGCGCGGACGTAGTCGCCGTTCTGCGCGTGGAGGTAACCGCGCATCCAGTGGCAGTTGGCCAGCTCGGTGCGGATCTGGAGTTGCCGGTAGAGCTCGGAGGCCTTGGCGAGGGAGGCGTCGGCCTCGGCGATCCGCCCTTCGGCGATCATCGTCCGGGCGACCGAGCGGTGCATACGGGCGACGAGGGCCGGGTCGCCGGACTGCGGGGCGAGCGCGAGGGCCAGCTCGGCGGCCTGGGCCGCGCGGGCGTGGGCGCCCATGTCCATGTAGGGGGCGATGACGCCGGTGTAGAGGAGGAGCAGGGCGTCGGGGTCGTGCATGCCGTTGCGGTTCAGCTCGTCGAGCGTGGACTCGTACAGGTAGCAGGCGTAGCGCAGTTCACCGGCGAGGTAGTGGGCGGTCGCGCGGCCGCGCAGGGCGGGGACCCGGGCCGGCAGCGGGGCGTCGCCGAGCCGCTGCTCGACCTGCTCGAACCGCAGCTGGGCGGTCTCCAGGTCACCGGTCTCCAGGGCGCATTCACCGAGGCCGAGCAGCGCGTCGGCCTGCTCGGTGACCAGGCCGTACTCCTCCGCCTCGGCGAGGACGGCCGTGAAACCCTCGGCGGCGGCCTCCCCGGCACCGCTGGCGAGCGTGCGCTGGGCGCCGGTCAGCCGGAGCCGCAGCTCGGTGGCGAAGCCCGCGGGGCGGCCGGTGGCCAGTTCGTCGTAGCCGACGCCGAGCCGTTCGGCGATATGCCGCAGCGCGGGTTCCGAGGCGCGTACCCGGCCGGCCTCCAGGGTCGAGATGTATGCCGGGGTGTACGCCGGTTCCGCCAACTGCCGCTGTGTGAGGCCGCGTTCCGTCCGCAGTTGTTGCACTCTGCGCCCGATGACCTCGGGGTCGTCACGCTCGGCCATACCTGCCATGACGTAAAGCATGCCAGTAACTCCGCTTACATCGGCCGCTTCACCCAACTCCCGAACAGCCTCTTGCCGTCGGTAGGCCAAAGCCTTACGTTAAGCGACGCGTTAAGCGTGCTTAACCCACCCGGTCAGCCGCAGGGAGGTCGCCGTGATCCGAGACCTGCTCACCCGCCATGCCCGCGCCGCCGCGGCCGCGCTGCTCGCGATCACCGCCCTGATGACAGCGGCCAACGCTCTCCCCCGCTGACGGCGCGCACCACCTGCCCGTCGGCTCAGAACTCGGCGGTGTCCAGGTCGAAGCCGAGGGGGCTGGGCAGGGGGACGACCATGCCCAGCTTGCACTTCACCGCCTTCGCGTACCTGTCCGCAGAGGGCTCCGGGCCTTCGACCCGAACGCCGCGGGCTGCTCCCGCGCGGACGCACGGGTGCCCGCGCCCCTCCAGGGGCGCGGGCACCCGCGTGCGTACGGCGACACACCGGCGGTCACCTGCAGCTCACCCGCCGGCGGTCTCCCCGCCCGTCACCTGTCGACGGTGGCCGGCTCGCCCTCGCGGCTCGCCGGGACGCTCTCGCGGCCCGCCCGGTACGCCGCCACACTGCCCCGCGCCTGCACGGTCTCCCGCTCCACCGTCGTCAGCATCCGCTCCCAGCGCTGCCGCATCGGCCCGATCAGGCCGCCGCCGACACCGACGACGAGGATGCCGGCGACCGTGCCGAGCGCGGCGTAGAGAACCGGCCGGGTGACGTCCTGGGCGATACCGGCCTGGCCGAGCGCCGCGATGACGCCGAGGCCGACGACGCAGGCCCAGACGGCGGTCGCGAGGGCGCGGCCGTAGGAGAGGGAGGCGAGCGCGCCCCCGACGATCCCGCGCACCGCGCCGGCGACGGCCATCGCGACGACCACGAGGACCACGGCGACGACCGCGCGCGGCAGCCAGCCCACGATGTCGTCGATCAGCGCGCTCACCGGGTTGGGGCCGAAGACACCCAGCGCGAACTGCAGGGTCATCAGCATCAGCGCGTAGTACACGATCCGGCGGAGGATGCCGGTCAGGTCGTACGAGGAGTCCCGCAGCAGCCGTGACGTTCCGGCACGTTCGGAGAGGCGCTCGGAGCCGACCTTGCGCAGGAGGCGGTCGACGGCGCGGGAGACCAGTTTCGCGACGAACCAGCCGACGATCAGGATGACGAGGAAGGCGACGAGTTGCGGTACGAACTGCGCGACCTTGGACCAGGCGTCGTTCAAGCCCCGGGCGAAGTCGACGGACAGGTCGACGGACAGGCTGACCATGGGTGGTTCTTCCCTTCGCGGGTACGTCGGATACGTCCCCTCCCCTTGTGGATAGCAGTGGGCCGACCGGGTGACGGCGCACCTCAGGGCCGTTCGGGTGACCGCGCGCGGGGTGCGTGGAGGGCGCGTGCGCCGGAGTGGAGGTCCGCCCCGTAAATCCATTGAGTTCCCGGCCACCCCCTGTGACGCTCTTGTCAGTGGCATGACTTACTCTTCGCTCACGCGTCACAGGATTCACACGCGCGGCACAGGTCGAACACACCGGCCCCGCGCGAAGGCCTCCGGCGACGCGCCCATTTCTTTCGTTCCGGGGGGTTCGAAACCTGTGCGTATGCGCACTCTTCCGGCTGCCACCGCGCTGGCAGTCCTGTTCAGTTCGGCCGCGCTCACGGTCGGCACGGGCGCGCCCGCAGCGGCCGACAGCAGCAAGATCGTGCCGGTCAAGTCGGCGGGCGACTTCCTCGTGGACGGCGCCCACCAGCGGGTCTTCGTCAGCGACCCGTACAGCGGCAAGGTCGTCGCCACAACCTACTCGGGCACCGTCCTCGGCACCGTCGCCTCCCTGCCCGGGGTGACGGGCCTGGCTCTGTCCGCCGACTCGGGCACCCTCTACGCGGCCGTGCCCGGCGCCGACGCGATCGTGGCCATCGACGCCGTCGGCATGACCGAGGCCGGGCGGTACGCGACCGGCGACGGCACCAAGCCGACCCACCTCGCCGTCGCGGGGGGCAAGGTCTGGTTCGGGTACGGCGACAAGGAGCACGGGGACATCGGTTCGCTGGACGTCTCCGGTGAGCAGCCCGTGGTGGCGCTCGGCCAGGACGCCGACACGGACTGGACGGGCGCGCCCCGCCTCGCCGTGTCCCCGGCCGACCCGGACGTGGTGGCCGCGGCCTCCCCAGAGGTCTACTGGTTCAACCTCGCCGTGTTCGACGTCTCCGGCACCACGGCCGTGCGTACCGCGCGCGTCGGCGGTCCGGGCGAGTCCGGCAAGACCAACGACCTCGCCTTCACGCCCGACGGCAGCCGACTGATCACCGCCGAGGCCGGCAACCAGCACAAGGTGTGGCAGACGTCCGACCTCGCGCAGGTCGGCTCGTACACGACGGAGCACCACCCGAACTCGGTGGCGATCGCCCCGGACGGGACCCTCGCCGCCGGGACCAGCTCCCCGTACGACCCGGACATCTACGTGTTCACGCCGGGTACGACGACGCCCGTGCGGGAGTACGAGCTGCCGGACACCGACACGATCAGCGGCTCCGACGACCTCGCCGACGGCGGGCTCGCCTGGGAGCCGGGCGGCAGCAGGCTGTTCGCGCTGACGGGGAACTACGACGGCGAGTACAGCCTCCGCGTCTACGACGACCCCACCAAGTCCAAGCCGACCCTGACGGTCAGCGCCCCGGCGACGGCCACCCGTGCCAAGCCGCTCACGGTCTCCGGCACCCTGACGGCCACGCTGCCGCTGCCCGCCGGCACCCCGCTCACGGTCACCCGGACCGACATCGAGTCCCCGAAGGGCAAGTCGCTCGGCACCAAGACGCTGGGCACGGGCGGCAAGTTCTCCTTCACGGACACCCCGCCGGCCGGAGGCAAGGTCACCTACAAGGTGTCGTACGCGGGCGACGCGCAGCACACCGCCGCATCCGCCTCCCGCTCCGTCGAGGTCTCCCGGGCGACGCCCGCGCTGACGCTGGACAAGAACCGCAAGACCTACGCCTACGGCGCGGACGTGAAGTTCACGGCGCACCTCGGCACGACCTACAAGAACCGCAAGGTCGAGATCTGGGCCGACCCGTACGGCTCGGACAAGCCGAACAAGCTGGTGAAGTCGGGGACGGTGAACTCCAGCGGCAACCTGTCGGTCACCGTCGACCTCAAGCGGGACACCAAGCTCTCGGTGAAGTTCGCGGGCGACGCGCGCTACAAGGCGAGGACGGTCACCAACACCGTCTACACCAAGGTCGCCATCTCGTCGTCGATCTCGGGCCACTACACGACCCGGACGGCCTGGGGCCAGAAGTACCACTACATCCGCAAGTCCAAGGACCCGGTCCTGAAGACCACGATGTCGTACTACCCGGACCGCAAGCAGCGCCTCCAGCTGCAGTTCCACTACGACGGCGCCTGGCGGGACTGGGGCAGCGAGTACTTCCCCCTCGGCACCGCGGGCAAGTCCGACGTGACCCTCACCGGCACGCCGACCACGAACGTCCGCCTGCGCTTCCGCTCGGAGTACCACGACACGACGTCCGGCGACAACGTCAACACCACGACGTACGGGGCCTGGAAGTACTTCATCTACACGAGCTAGCCCACGGGGGCGCCCCCGCCCGGGCGCCCTTCGCACCTGTGGCCCGTGACGTCGGACGTCGCGGGCCACAGGTGTGTCACGCCTCGACGGCCTCGCGACGGCGGACCGTCCGCCAGGAACGAGCCGTTCCGAATGATGGCCAAAGCGGTCTCCCTTACCTGCCGGTACGTGTGACGATACGGCCCTGTTCGAATCTTGAGACCTCGATCGAGGCCACGGTCACAAAGGAACAGGACATGACCACGCCTGTGCCCTCCGCTCCCTCCACACCCTCACCAGCGGCTTCGGCCGCCCCGACCGCGCGGCTCCTCCTCGTCGACGACGAGGAGGGGATCCGCTCCATGCTGACGATGGCGCTGGAGTTCCTCGGCTATCAGGTGACCTCCGCGGCCACCGGCCGCCAGGCCCTGCAGGCCGTCACCCGTTACGACCCCGATCTGATCCTCCTCGACGTCAACCTGCCCGACCTGAGCGGTTTCGACGTGTGCCGGAACCTGCGCGACCGGGGCAACGCGGTCCCTGTGCTGTTCCTCACCGGGCTCGGCGGGGTCGACGACCGGGTGCGCGGGCTGGACATGGGCGGGGACGACTTCGTCACCAAGCCGTTCGAACTGAAGGAGATCGCCGCCCGGGTCCGCGCCCTGTTGCGCCGGGCCGGCGGCGGCCACTCCGCGCCCGACGGCAACCGCAACCGCCTTCGCGCCGGCGCGGTCCAACTGGACGCCGACGCCCACCAGGTCTGGGCCGACGGCCACCCCGTCGACCTCACCACCACCGAGTTCGCCCTGCTGCGCTACCTCATGGAGAACCCCGGGCGCGTCCTGTCCCGGCGCCAGATCCAGGAACGGGTCTGGAACCACCGTGACGAGGGGTCCGGCGTCGTCGACACGTACATCTACTACCTGCGCCGCAAACTGGGCGAGCCGGGTCAGTCCCTCATACGAACGGTCAGAGGAGTGGGCTACCAACTGTGCGCCAACTGAACGAGACCACCGTTTCCGGGCCGGCCACGGGCGGGTTGTGGCCATGAGTGGGTTCACCGGGCTGGGGGAGAGCATCCGGGCGGTCGGGCTGCTCGCGCCGGGTGACGCATGCTCCCGGCCCCTCCCCGGCCGCCCGCTCCCGCCCGTCGAGCAGCCGATCCGCCCCCACCGCACCGGCCGACGCACCGTCGGCTTCTGGCTGATCGCCACGATCGCGACCCTGGGCGCCGTCGCCGCCCTCTCCGCCCACACCCTCGCCCAGCACCTCACGGCCCGCACCGACCAGGAAATAGCAAGAGCCAGCGCCTTCGACGGCGCGATCGCCCCGAGTCCGACCCCGGCCCTCGACAAGAACGGGCTCGTGCTCGTGCTCGATATGCGCGGGCGGGTCGTCGCGCGTCACCCCGGGGGCGACGATCTGCCCGCGTTTCCGGTGCTCACCGCCGACCGGCTGAAGGCGTACGCCACCCGGTCGGCGCCCTCCGCGTTCGGGGAGAGTTATCGGGCGAAGGTGGTGCGCACGGCGGAGGTGGGCCGGGACCACCAGGGCGGGTACGTCGTCACCGCGAGATCCACCGCCGCCGACCGCCGGGCCGTCGAGCGCCTGCTCCAGGTCGAGACGGCCGCCGCCCTCCCCCTCCTGGCCACCGTCCTGATCGGCGCCCGCCGCCTCGGTCGCCGCGAGGTCAGGGAACGGCAGGACACCGAGCGGCGGCTGCGCGAGTTCATGGCGGCCGCCGGGCACGAACTGCGCAACCCCCTGACCACGATCTCCGGTTACGCCGAACTCGCCCGGCTCGGCGACGCCGGGCACGAAGCGATGCGGCAGGAGGCACTCGGCCGGATCACCACCGAGGTCGGCCGCATGAGCACGCTCATCGACGAGCTGGTGCTGCTGACCCGCCTGGACTTCGGCCAGCCGCTCCGGCTGACCTGCGTGGATCTGGCCCAGCTGTGCCGCGACGCGGTCTGCGCCGCCCGCGACTGCCACCCCGACCGTCCCGTACGGCTGCTGCTGGCCCCCGGCGACCACACGGTCACCGGCGACCCCTTGCGACTGCACCAACTGGTCGCCAACCTCCTGGCCAACGCCCGCGTGCACACGCCACCGGGGACGACGACCACTCTGGGGCTCGGGACGGAGGACGGCCACCGGGTCATCGAGGTGCTGGACGACGGCCCGGGCATCCCCGACGAACTCCGCGCCCGGCTCTTCGACCCCTTCGTACGCGGCGAGGAGACCCGGGCCGCGGGCAGCGGACTCGGCCTCAGCATCGTGGCGGCGATCGCGGCGGCCCACGGGGGCGTGGTCACCCTGGAACCGTCCGAACCCTCGCACCGGGGCGCCTGGTTCAGGGTCCGCATCCCGGCGCCGTCGTGAGGCGCCCGGCCCGGGGCCCCTCCGACGGGCTCTCACCCAAGGGTGGTGGCCGGCGGTGGACTTTGCCAACGGCTGGGGAGTTTATGATCGATCTCTGATGTGGCTCCGATCCGTTTCGGAGCGACGAGCGCTTAAGTGATCGGCGTGCGGTGCCGCACCGTGTACGCACGGTGCGACCTCGTACAACTCCCCCTCCGAGGTCGGCTCGGTATGCGCCCTGATCGACGGCTCATCGATCTACGACGAACGGAACGACGGCTCATCGACCGGCTCGGCTCAACCGGGTACGTGCTGGGCCGACCTCACTTGGACCCCACCCTCGGGCCCCCACCTACGCGGGCTGCCGCCGCAGTTCGGCCAGGTGCTGCCGGGCGTGCTCCACGGCCCCGGCGCGGCGTCCGGGGACCCTGCCGCGCAACTCCACGAACTCGACGCCGAGTTGGTGGGCACGCGCGGTGTCCGTGATCAGGCTCCACTGATGGTGCGCGCGGTCGACCGCGGACTCCACCACCGGGTCCTGGGCCGCCCGACCCGCAGCGAGCCGCGCCCGGGCGACCCCCATCCAGGCGGCGCAGCTGCCCGCCGGGTCCCCCGCGAACATGGCGAGATCGGCCCGCACCTCCCGCCAGTGCAGCACCTCCTCCGACCCGTCCCCGAACTCCCGCAGGGCCCCCTGCTCCCACCGAGCGGCGAGAGCGTCGGCCTCACCGTGCCGTCCCGCCCCGACGGCCGCGCTGATGGCATCGTGCGGATCGACGCCGGCCTCCCCGACGTCCGCAGCCTCCCCGGCCGCCGGGGTCACGGGCGCGGGCGAGAGCTCGGGGCGGCCGGCCGGGACCGGGGGCACAGCCCCCTGGGGACGGGCAGGGGCGGCGGGTGCGGGGGCGGCGGGTGCGGCAGCGCCGAACGCGCCGCCCGCCCGGGCGCCCGTCGCGTCGTAGGAGAGCACCAGGTCGCCGTACCCCCCCGTCCTGGCGAGCACCTGCTCGTGCAGGACCGCCGGCTCCGGCCGCTGCCCGCTCCGCAGTATCGTCGCCAACGCCCTCATGTACGCCGGCACGGCCACCCCCCGCCGCACCCCACCGACCGGCGGCGCGACCCGCCCGTACACGCTCACCCCCGGCCCGAGCGCCAACGGCCGCCCGGCCAGCCGCTGCCACACCTCCGCGTCGGCGTGCAGATCGACGAACAGCGTGGTGGACCCGGGCGTCCGCAGTCGCAGCTCCTCCACGATCCAGTGCCAGGGGAACGCGGTGTACCGCACCGTCGCCGGAGTCGTTCGCGCCAGCGCCAGATGCACGAGCCGCTGCTTGCGGTCGAGTTGCAGCTGCCCTGCGAGGTACACGGTGAGCGGGCCGGGCGCGGTGGCCGCCGCGCGCAACCGTGTCAGAACGGCCTGGGGCTCCAGCGGATCGGCCAGCTCCACTACGTTCGCCGTGGCCGTGCCGGACAGCACCTCGGGTGTGACGGCCGCCAGTACGGGGAGCACGGAGGCCGCGTCCACCAGGCACCCCTTGCCCATGGGCGAGGCCGCGAGCAGCAGCACCGTTCCCGGCATCGTTCCCTCCCCGTCGATCACGTGCACCAGCCAGCACGGTAACCGCTGCGCGTGCAAAGGGGGAAAGGAGCGGGACGAAAGCGGAGGCGGGAGCCCCGCGTGAACCGGCGGAGCATCGCTCACTTCGGTGCGCCCGGCGCCCGCCGCACCGGCGCCGACGCCCGCCGCACCGCGAAGATCGTCGTGTCGTCGTCGAGGAAGCCGCCGGTGTGGGCGAGGACACCGTCCCGGACGAGGCGGACCAGGGATTCCGGGGGAAGCACGGGCGCCCCGGCGGCGAGGGCACGGGAGAGGTACTCGCGGAGCGGGAAGAAGACCCCGCGCCCGTCGCGCGCCTCCGTCACCCCGTCCGTGACCAGGAGCAACGTCTCGTCGGCGGCGAGCCGCACCGTGGCCGTCCGGGTCTCCGGCGGGGCCAACTCGCCCAGCCCCAGCGGAAGTCCGTCCGGCAGCGGAAGGAAGCGCACGCCGTGGGGGGAGAGCAGCAGCGGCGGTTCGTGGCCGAAGTTGACGACGTCCACGGTGAGCGCGTCGAGCCCCGTGAGGTCCGGGCCCCAGTCGGTGCGCTCGCTGCGCAGTTCGGGGAAGTCCAGCAGGACGGCGGTGGCGAAGCGCTCGGCGTCGTCGCGGCCGACGTGCGCGCAGTAGCGCACATGGCGGACCATCCGGGTCTCCAACCGCTCGGCCACGGTGACCGGCTCGGCCTCGTGGTACGCGGCCTCGCGGAACGTGCCGAGCAGCACGGAGGCCGCCTCGACCGCCGCGAGCCCCTTGCCCTGGACGTCGCCGATGACGACGCGCGTGCCGTGGGGGCTGGGCTGGATGTCGTAGAAGTCGCCGCCGACCCGGGCCTCGCTGTCGGCGGCGAGGTAGATCTCGGCGTGGTCGAGGCCGCCGACGTCCGGCGGGAGCTGGCGCAGCAGGATACGGCGGGTGGTGTCGACGACGGCCCGCATGTGCAGCATCCGCTCCTGTCCGCGCAGCCGCACCGCGCAGACCAGCACGGACAGGATGCCGCCCAGGGTGACGAGGACGAAGTCCGGCAGACCGGTGGGCTCCTGGTGGGACCAGGAGCTGTCGCCCACGATGTACATGAGCGTCGCGAGCGCCGCGAACAGCGCGGTCGTCCACACCCGGCAGACCGCGGCGGCCGTGCCCGGCACGAGCACCAGCCAGGAGATGACCCGGAAGTCGCCGCTGGTGAACCAGTCGACCACCGGTACGGCGAGCAGCACGACCAGCGGCGGCAGCCAGGCGACGTTCCGCCCGTGGATCCGCAGCGGCTGCTGCCGCGCGACGGGGTCCGGCTCCCGGCGCCCGAGCGGCACCGGCATCCGCATCCGCATGCCCCACAGCGAAACACGCCCCCCCGCCCCCCGCATCCCGGCCCACCACGGCCGTGCCCCATGACGGCCGCAGGCCGTCCAGGGGTACGGGGAACTGCGCGATCAGCCCCCACGAAGCCGCAGCCGCCCGCCCACGAGCTCCCCCGAGCTGTCAGGCGCCCCCACAGCGCCCCTGCCCAGGTCTCCCCACCCCCCGTAACAAAACCCCCACCCCCGACTTGCCAGCGCCCCTCCCCAGGTGTGCTCTGGAAGACGGGGCGGAGACTGACGGGGGAGGCGAGAGAGGAGTGCTCCCATGGCTCAGACGGCACCCACTCCGGGACGCCCGGGGATCCCGGGCGGACCCTCGGCCCAGGGCGGCCCCCCGGCACCGGCCAGGTCGGCGGCGCCGGCCTCGCCCGATGTCTTCAGTGAGCGCACGCACCGGCTCACGAACCTGATCCTGCCCGTGGTCCTCGGCCTCGTCTACGGCTACTGGGCCGCGGCGATGAACCGTGACGCCGGCCCCATCACCGGCTGGAACGTCCTCTTCGGCTTCGTGGCCGCGTTCGTGTTCGCGGCGCTCTACATCGCCGTACAGACCGTGGCACCCCGGCTGCGCCGCGAACCGCACGCCCTCCTCTGGGCCGCCTTCGCGGGCTGCGCCTTCGGCTTCCTCTACAGCCAGGCCACCCAGCACACCGTGGTGCGCTCGACGCTCATGTCCCTCGGTATCGCGGCGGCGGTCTTCGCGGTGACCTTCTACCGCTACTACACCCACGAGGACGCGACCGGCCACCGCCTGCGCTGACCCGCCGGCGCTGACCGGTCCGGTCGGCGCGAGCGATGCGTCGGCCCGCTCACTCCTCCTCCCACTCCCAGGTGCCGGAGGCAGTGAACGCCCACGTGAACGAGACGGACCCGGAACCGTGCCCGTCCTGGCAGGGATCGCAGTCCTTCCAGCTCGGGCACGGATCCGTGCAGTTCGGCACCGAGCGGCCGTGCGTGTCGACGTACACCGCGCTCGCCCAGCCGCGGACGTCCCCGAGCCAGTACCAGTGCGGGTCGCCGAACACCTTCTGGCCCCGGACCTCGCAGTCGACGACGGCCCGGCTGCCGGGCGCGAGGGAGCCGACGACCCGGGAGTCCGTGGTCGGCTGTGCGCGGAGGTTGAGGTCACCGCCCGAGACGACCGTGCCACGGACGGAGCCGTCGGACGCGGCCGCCGCCGTGGTCCCGAGTGCCGTCACCGCGAGCACACCACCGGTGACACCGGCCGCGACGAGCGCCCGCAGGGCCGAAGTGCCCGGGGAACTCGGGGAACTCGGGGAACTCGGGGAACAGGGGGAAGCGGACGAATTCGGAGTACGCGGATCACTACGCATGCCTGGCCTCCTCGACACCCCCTTCGCCACCCCCTGTCACTCTTCCTCCAGGTAACACCCGTTCGAGTGAGCGCTCCACCGGAGAGGCACCCGCCCCACCCATGCCGCCATCGGGGCCACCCCTCCCCGTTCCCGCCTCGGTCGGCTCCCCATTCCTCACCCCGTTCGGCTTGTCCTGCGGGGCCATTCGCAGTCACGTCCGTCGGGAGCGCTCGCGAGGTCGTGGGCGGGGGTCTTGCCTGGAGGGGTGTCCCACCGAGTCCGCGGCGCCCTGTCGGCCGTACTGACCGCGCTCGCCTGCCTGCTCACGCCGGTGGGCGCGCTGTCCGCGTGGGCGACGTACGAGCTCGCGGACCGGACGCGCTACGAGGCGGTCATGGCACCGCTGGCGACCGACCCGGCCGTACGGGAGGCGCTGGCGGACGCGGTCGCCGCCGGGATCCTGCGCGAGGTCCGGGTCGGGCCGCCGCTGCGGCAGCCGGTACGGGAGTTCACCCACGACGCGGCGCACTCCTTCACCCAGACCGAGGCGTTCCGCACGGCCTGGCACATGTTGAACCGGGCGGCGCACGACGCGATCCTGAAGGCGGTGCGCGCCGAGGACGCGGACGGCGCGGGCGCGGGCGGGCCCGGCGTCGGCGGGCCGCGGGGGGTGACGCTCGACCTCGCGCCGGTCGGCGAGCGGGTCAAACGTCAACTCGTGCGCGACCACGTGCCGTTCGCCCATCGCATCCCGGTCGCGCGCACCGAGGTCGAGGTCCTGTCGGCCACCGAACTGGTCCAGCTTCGAAAGGGGTATCGCGTGCTGGAAATCGCCGCGTTCTGGCTTCCGGTCGGTGCGCTCGCACTGGCCGCCGGTGGCGTGCTCGTCGCCACGCAGCGCCGTCGGGCCGTCTGTGCGACGGGTCTCGGCGCGGCGCTCGGCGGCGCGCTGCTCGGTGTGGCCGTGGCCCTCGGCCGCCACCTCACGCTCGCCGACCTGCCGCCGGACGTCTCCCCGGCGGCCGCGGGTGCCGTCTACGACGCGCTCACGGCCACCCTGCGCACGGTGACCTGGGGGCTGGTGCTGCTCGGCACGACCGTGGCCGCCGCCGCCTGGCTCACGGGCCACCTCGTGCGACATCGCCGAGCGTCCGCAGCGCCCCCGCCAGTACCGGCGGAGGAACCGACGCGAGCCCGAGCCTGACGCAGTCGGCGGCGGCCGCGGCCTGGCCCGCGAGCACCCCCGACCCGCGCCGCACCCCCGCGACACGGAACGCCGGCCCCGGGGTGACCGCCACGCCCCGTGCGGCCGCCGCCGCGCGGAACGTGTCCGCCCGCCAGGGCTCGGGCAGCTCCCACCACGCGTAGTAGGCCCGCGCGTCCCCCCGTACGGCGAACCCCGCGAGGTGCTCGGCGACCAGGCGCTGCCGTGCCGCCGCGTCGGCCCGCTTCGCCGCGACCAGCCGCGCGACCGTGCCGTCCCCGATCCAGCGCACCGCCGCCTCCAACGCGAACCGCCCCGCCGTCCAGCCGCCCGACCGCAGCGCGTCCGCCGCGCCCGCGACCCGGCCCTCCGGCACCACCAGGAACCCGACCGTCAGCCCCGGCGCCACCCGCTTGGACAGCCCGTCCACGACGAACACCCGCTCCGGCGCGTACGCGGCCAACGGCGGCAGCCCGCCCACATCGCCGACGGCCACCTCACCCAGTTCCCCACCCGGCGCCCCGCTCGCCAGGAACGACCAGATCCGGTCCTCGATCACCGGCAGGTCCAACTCCCGCACCACACCCGCGAGTTCGGCCCGGCGCCCCGCCCCCATCGTCACGGACGTCGGGTTGTGCAGCGTCGGCTGGACGTACACCGCCGACAGCGGCGCCGCCCGGTGCGCGGCGGCCACGGCCTCCGGCCGGAGCCCCTCCCCGTCCGTCGCGAGCGGCACCAGGGTGATCCCCAGCCGCCCGGCGATCTCCTTGACCAGCGGATACGTGAGGGACTCGACGCCGACGCGCCTCCCGGGCCGTACGAGGTGGGCGAGGGCCGCGGCGATGGCCTGGCGGGCGTTCCCGGCGAAGAGGAACCGGCCCGGGTCCGGGCGCCAGCCGGCCGTGGCGAGCAACCCGGCCGCCGCCTCGCGCGCGGCGGCCGTACCGGTCGCGGGGGCGGTGCCCAGCGCGTCCGTCAGCACGTCCGGCCGCAGCAGCGGCGCCAGCCCGGTGGCCAGCAGCTCCGACTGGCCGGGCGCGGAGGGGTAGTTGAGCTCCAGGTTCACCGGTGCCGAGCCCGCCGACTCCGCCAGCGCCCGCCCGTCCGGTGCCGTAGGAGCCGCCCGCACGAACGTCCCGCGCCCGACCTCCCCCACCACCAGCCCGCGGCGCACCAGTTCCGCGTACACCCGCCCGGCGGTCGACCCGGCGATCCCCCGCCGCCGCGCGAACACCCGCTGCGGCGGCAGCCGGTCACCGGGCTGCAGCCGCCCGGTGGCGATGTCGTCCGCGATGCGATCGGCGATACGCCGGTAGTCGACCACGGTCCACCCCTCCCCCTCGCCTGCCCCTACGTCCCGCCGCGGGCCTCGGCCATCACATTGCACCGAGGGCAAAGATCTTATTGCACCGAGGAGTTGGGGCGTCCTAGGGTCGATGCCATGACCACCTTCCTCGCATACGAGGACAAAGGGGAACCCGCTCTCGCGGGTCGGCCTGCCCGCCTCCCCCTCGTCCTCATCCACGGCCACCCCTTCGACCGCACGATGTGGCACCCGCAGATCAGCGAGTTCTCCACCTCGCGCCGCGTCATCGCCCCCGATCTGCGCGGCTACGGCCGGTCCCCCGTCGTCCCGGGCGTCACCCCGCTCTCCACCTTCGCCGAGGACATCGCGGCACTCCTGGACGAACTCGGGGTCCCGGAGTTCGTCCTCGGGGGCCTCTCCATGGGCGGCCAGATCGCGATGGAGTGCTACCGCCTGTTCCCGCACCGGGTCCGCGGCCTGCTCCTCGCCGACACCTTCCCGGCCGCCGAGACCGAGGAGGGCAGACGGACCCGGAACACCATGGCCGACCGGCTGCTGCGCGAGGGCATGGCGGGGTACGCCGACGAGGTGCTGTTCAGGATGGTCGCGCCGTACGCCGACGCGGAGGTCGCGGCCCAGGTGCGCCGCATGATGACGGCCACCGATCCCGAGGGCGCCGCGGCGGCCCTGCGCGGGCGGGCCGAGCGCCCCGACTACCGCGAGCTGCTGACCCGCGTCACCGTCCCGGCGCTGGTCGTCGTGGGCGCCGACGACGACTACACCCCGGTCTCCGACGCCGAGGCCATGCACGCCGCCCTCCCCGACTCCACCCTCCACGTCGTCGAGGGCGCCGCCCACCTGCCGAACCTGGAACGCCCCGAGGAGTTCAACAAGGCACTGGGGGCTTTCCTGGCCCGCCTGGACTGACCCTCCCGGGCCGCCCCTCCCGGGCCGCCCCTCCCGGGCTGACCCGCCTGGACCGAGCCGCGCCGGGTTCCCTGTCCCGGCCCTCCCACACCCCCATCGCCCCCTTTCACCCATTCGGCCTACACCACGTGCGGCCCCCTCCCTGCCGCGTGAGCATGCGGGTGAGCTGTCCATCCGTCGGAGGAGGCCCTCATGGCCCAGCACAGCACCGCACCTCGCTCGAACGCCACGACGCAGGAAACGACGATGTCCCACCGGGGCGCCCGCTCGGAGTGGGCCCACGGCGGGATGGTCTTCGCCGGTGTCCTGATGATGGTCATCGGCGTCATGGGCATCCTCAACGGCATCGCCGGGATCGCCACGGACGACGTCTACGCGAACATCGGCAGCTACGTCTTCGAGTTCAGCCTCACCACCTGGGGCTGGATCCATCTGGTGATCGGACTCTGCGTCCTGGGCACCGGGTGGGGCGTGGTCCAGGGCCACGACTGGGCCCGCGCGGCAGGGATCGCCCTGACCTCGCTGTTCGCCATCGAGTACTTCATGTTCCTGCCGTACGCGCCCGTCTGGTCGGTCGTCTGCATCGGCATCGCGGTCTTCGTGATCTGGTCCCTGGCGACGTCGCCGGACTTCACGCACTCAGGCTGAACGCCGGGTGCCTGAGAGCTCGGGAGGACAACGACTTACGGCTGAAGGGCGAAGCCGGGCGCAGCCCCGGCTTCGCCCTTCAGGGGCGCGGGGAACTGCGCGAGAAGCCCCACCCACCCACCCGCACCCGCCCACGCACCGCACCCCGATCCCACCCCCGGCGCAACCTTCCCCCCACCCCACCCGTCCTTAAAAGGACCCGCCAAGAACAGCGAAAGGCACCGGCCGTGGAGAGCGCGACCATCGAACGGCCGGACCCCGCCCCGGAACCCGCGCCGCCGGCCGGGCCGCGCCCGCGCAAGCGGCACGGCGGCAAGGCCTTCCTCGCCACCCTGCTGCTCCTGGGCGTCACCCTCGTCGTCGGCTCCCGCGCCGCCGACATCGACGCCTTCACCCCGGTCCCCCAACTCCTCGCGTTCCTGCCCTGGCTGCTCGCCCCCACCGGCCTCGCCCTCCTCCTCGCCCTCCTCGCCCGCCGCTGGATCGGCCTGACCTGGGGCGTGGTGCTCCTCGGCGCGCTGGCCTGGTACATCGAGCCGTACGGCAAGGCGAGCGAGCCGACCGGGCCGGTGCTCGCCGAGGTGCGGGTGATGGCGTCGAACGTGCAGTTCGGCCGTGGCACCGACGCCCTCGTCAGGGCCGTACGCCGCGAGCGCCCCGACATCGTCTTCGTCGAGGAGTGCGAGCTCACCTGTTCGGCCGAGCTGCGCGACAAGCTCGGCGACCTCAGCGGCCGGACCCCCGACTACCCGCACCGGCAGTCCGTCGAGGGCTACGGCTCCACCGGCTCCGTCATCCTCAGCCGGTACCCCCTGAAGTCCGCCGACGCGATCCCCGGCTCGATGGGCATGCCGGGTGCCGTCGCCGACGTCGACGGCCGCCCCGTCCGGCTTCAGCTGGCGCACCCGATGCCGCCGCTGCCGGGACAGCTGGACACCTGGCGGCGGGAGCTCGGCGCGCTGCGCGCGTACGCGGCGAAGGACCCCCGGACGCCCACCATCGTGGCCGGGGACTTCAACGCCTCCCAGGACCACGCGGCCTTCCGCGCGATCCTCGACACGGGGATGAACGACGCCGCCCGGCTGACCGGACAGGACCGCCAGGCGACGTGGCCCTCCCGGACGACCCCGAGGTTCGGCGCGCAGATCGACCACGTCCTCGTCTCCGAGGAGGACTTCTCCGCCCGTGAGGTCCGCTTCCGGAAGCTGTCCGGCACCGACCACAACGCCGTCGTCGTGGACCTCTCGCTGCACCGGCGCGGGTGAGCCGAAGGGGCACGAACACACCCGGAAACCCCCGATCACCCCGGCCATAATGGGCGCATGGCCCGCACGCTCCCCATCGGCCTCACGCCGCCCGACTGGCTGGTGCGGAACCTCCGGCCGCAGCCCGCGCCGGTCAACCGGCCGGCCGTCGCGCGCGCGGCGATCGCGCTGACGCTCCCGCTGGCGCTCGGCCTCGCCGCGGGCCGGCCCGAGTACGGCGCGCTCGCCTCGATGGGCGCCCTCTCGGGCGTCATCAGCGACACGGCGGCCGCGTACCGGATGCGGCTGCTGAACATCGCGGTCCCGCAGCTGTTCGCCGCCGTGGGCATCACGCTCGGGTCGCTGGTGTTCGGGCAGGGCTGGGTGACCGTAGGGGTCCTCACCGGGGTCGCGCTCGTCTCCGGGATGATCTCGTCGATCGGCGCCGTGGCCTCCGTGTCGGGGCTCCTGCTGCTGCTCAACTCGGTGATCGGGGCGGGGCTGCCGATGCCGGGCCAGTGGTGGCTGGCCCCGCTGCTGATGACCGGCGGCGGCTTCCTGGTCCTCGCGCTGGCCCTGCTCGCCTGGCCCCTCCGGGCGGGCGTGCCGGAACGGACCGCCGTCGCCGACACCTACCGCAAGGTCGCGGACCTCCTCGCCACCATGACACCGGACGCCGCCGACGCCACCCCGGGTTCGGCGGGCCCCCCGGGCGCCGACAAAAACTCCTACGACGACGCGCGGGTCCTGGTCACCCAGTCCCTCAACCAGTCCTACGACCTGGTCCTCGCCCGCCGCGCCCGGCACCACGGCCGCAGTCCCGAACTCGTGCGTCTGCTGGCCCAGTTGAACGCGATCACCCCGCTGGTGGAGGCCGCCCCGGCGGTACGGCTGTCCGGTCGACCGCTGCCCGCCGAGATCCCGGTGGCCGTACGGCACCTCGCCGAGGCCGTCGGGACGGGGTACTCGGGGCCGCTCGGGTTGCGGCTGCCGGAGCCCGGCAGTGCGACGGGACGGGCGGTCGACCAGGCGCTGCGGCACGCCGCCGACGTCGCCGCCGAGAAGTCGCCGGACGCGCTGCGAAAGGCCGGCGACCGGGCGGGCCGCCCCGCGCCGCTGGGCGTGCGCGCCGTCCGGGTCGCCCGGAACGTCGCCCTGTCCGGCACTTCCTGGCGCTACGGGCTGCGTCTCGCGCTGTGCATCGGCATCGCCCAGGCCCTGGTCTCGCTGGTGCCCGTGCCACGCTCGTACTGGGTGGCGCTGACCATCACGTTCGTCCTGAAGCCGGACTTCGGGTCGGTGTTCTCCCGGGCGCTGCTGCGGGCGCTCGGCACGGTCGTCGGGCTGGTGGTCGCGGCCGGGGTCCTCACCCAGGTGCCGCGGGGCTGGTGGGACGTGCCGGTGATGCTGCTCCTCGCACCACTCATCCCGGTCTTCACGCCCCGGGGCTACGGCTACCAGACGGCGGCCATCACCCCGGTGATCCTGCTGCTCTCCGACACCCTCAACCACCAGGGCACCGATCTGCTCGTCCCGCGTCTCGTCGACTCTCTCATGGGCTGCGCGATCGCCCTCGTCGCCGGCTATCTGCTCTGGCCGGAGAGCTGGCACGCCCGGGTGGGCGACCGGCTCGCGGACGCCGTCGCCGACACGGCCGCGTACGTCGAACGCGCCTTCGGTCAGTCCCCGGCGGACCCCACCGACCGGGCCCGGACCCGCCGCCGCCTCTACCGCAACCTCTCCACGATCCGTACGGAGTTCCAGCGGGCCCTGACCGAACCGCCGCCCGTCGGTCGGCGGGCCGCCGCCTGGTGGCCGCTGGTCGTGGCGGTGGAGCGGATCGTGGACGCGACGACGGCCGCCCGGGTCCGGACCAAGCAGGGCGCCGCACCGCCGTCCGCCGCCGAGGTCGACCAAGTCGCCCTTCAGCTAAGGGAGTTGGCGGACGGCCTACGGAGGACCGAGACCCTCTACGCGGTGCGCTCCGAGCTCGGCGGACCGCCGGACAGCGTGCTGGAGCCGCTCCGCCAGGAGGTGGCGGCGGCCCGGACGATCGCCTCGCCCCGCTGAGCCACGGTCTTTCCAGGTCAACCCGGCGCAGGACGCCGAATCGTTACGTCATCCCCGCACGAGTGACGGAGGGCGAATGCGCAGCCGGAAAGCAGTCATGATCAATCCTGTTCAAACGCCCTACCTATAAGGGGATTTTTCATGCGTCGCACCGCGACCGTCCTGCTCGGAACCCTCGCCCTAGCCGGCGCCATGGCCCCGGCCGCCCACGCGATCCCGGACCCGGTTGCCACCGTCACCTGCGTCACCGAGACCCCGGCCGCCATGGCGGAGCTGGCCGACCCGGCCGCGCTCCTCGAACCCGCCGCCCTGCTGGACCCGGCCGCCGCCCCCGGCGTCAGCTGCCTGGCTCCCTGAGCCCCGCTCCGCGCGAGGACGTGCGGGCCGCCCTCTCCGACAGGAGGGCGGCCCGCATCCATATGTGCGCGTGTGCGCGTGTGCGCGTGTGCGCGTGTGCGCCGGTGTTTCTCAGACGCCGATGTCGCAGCCGTCCGCGCGCCACACGGCGACGACCGCCGGGCGGACGTGCTTGCCGGGTCCGTCGGGCCAGGTGCTCTTCGGGTTCTCGACGGTGGCGCCGTCCAGCTCGCCCGGGTGCTGCACGGCGACCAGGACGCGGCGGTCCTGGATGATCGGTCCGCAGGTCTCGGCACCGCTCGGCACCGTGAGGAACTGCTTCAGCTCACCGCGCCGCTCACCTCGGGTCGCGACGCCGAAGAGGCCGTCGTGCGAGCCGAGCTGGGCGCCGTCGGTGGAGATCCACAGGTTGCCGTACCGGTCGAAGGCGACGTTGTCCGGGCAGGAGATCGGGGAGACGTCGTCCTTCGGGAAACCGGCGAAGTAGGTCGCCGGGTCGTCCGGGTCGCCCGCGACGAGGAAGAGCAGCCAGGCGAACCTGGTGCTCTCGGGCCGGTTCCAGCGCTCGGTGAGCTCCAGCACCTGGCCGTGCTTGTTGGCGTTGCGCGGGTTGGCCTCGTCGGCGGCGGCGAAGCCGGCCTTGCCGCGGTTGGAGTTGTTGGTGAGGGCGACGTAGACCTTGCCGGTGACCGGGTTGGGCTCGATGTCCTCGGGGCGGTCCATCTTGGTGGCGCCGACCTTGTCACCGGCGAGCCGGGTGAAGACGAAGACCTCGTCGGCGGTCATGCCGTCCACGTGCGAGACGGCGCCCTCGGCGGTGGCGGTGGCCAGCGGGATCCACTCGCCGGAGCCGTCGAACTCACCGTCGCCCGGCAGCTTGCCCGTGCCGTCGATCTCGACCGCCGGGGAGTCGCCGGTCAGCTTGGCGACGTAGAGCGTGCCCTCGTCCAGCAGCGAGAGGTTGTGCTCGCGGACGGCACGGCTCGACCCCTTCCGCATGCGCTTGCTGCTGACGAACTTGTAGAAGTAGTCGAAGCGCTCGTCGTCGCCGGAGTAGACGACGGGACGACCGTCCGCGGTCAGCCGGATGGTGGCGGCCTCGTGCTTGAACCGCCCGAGCGCGGTGTGCTTGCGCGGCGTGGAGGACGGGTCGTACGGGTCGAACTCGACGACGTACCCGAAACGGTGCACCTCGTTCGGCTCCTGGGCGACGTCGAACCGCTTGTCGAACCGCTCCCACTTGCGCTCGCTGGCGCCGGTGCCGATGCCGTAGCGCTTGTCGGTCGTCCGGCTGCTGTTGGCGAAGTACTGGTTGAAGTTCTCCTCGCCGTGCAGCGTGGTGCCCCAGGGGGTGGTGCCGCCGGAGCAGTTGTTGAGGGTGCCGAGGACCTTGCGGCCGGTCGGGTCGGCGGAGGTCTTCAGCAGATCGGAGCCGGCGGCGGGGCCGGTGAGCCGGAACTCGGTCGTCGCGGTGACCCGGCGGTTGAGGTGGTGGCGGGGCACGGCGGTGAGCCTGCCGGTGCGCCGGTCCTCCTCGACCACGACGGCGGACAGCCCGTGGGCTGCCCAGGCGACCTCGACCTGGTTACGTGTCGGGTTGGCGGCGTCGTAGCCGCGGAACATCAGGACCTCGTCGGTGTACTCGTGGTTCGCGACGAGCAGCTGGCGGCCGCGCTCACCGGGGAGCGGGAGCAGGGCCAGGAAGTCGCAGTTGTACCCGAACTGACCGGCCTGGGCCTTGCCTGTCTGGTTCTCCGGGTCGAAGGCGGGGGCGCCGCGCAGGATCGGCTCGCCCCAGCGGATGACGACGTTCTGCTTGTACCCGTCCGGGACGGTCACGGCGTCGGTGGTGTTGGGCGCGACGGAGGTGTAGCGCAGACCGCGGGCGGCCTTGGGCCGAGTCTTGGCCCCGGCGGCTCCGGCGGTGCCCGCCGAGGTGGCCGCGGTGGCGGGGTGGGCGGTGCCGAGCGAGACGGCCGTACCGGCCGCGCCGGCCACGGAGACGACGGCGGCGGCCCTCATCACCGAGCGTCGGCTGAGCGCGCTCGCGATGACGTCGCCCACGTACTCGTTGGTGCTGGTGTTCGGCACCTCGTGGAAGCAGGCATCCCCACAGCGGAAACGACAGGTCAGGGCGGAACGGCCGCCGGGATGCGAGCCGATCATGGGCAGCAGCTTGCGCACAGCGCGCTCCTCGATGCTCTTATGTGCCTTTTTGGTGTGAGCGCGACGCTAGGGGGGCGTGTGTTCGAGAACGGGGACGCAGGGTGAACAGAGGGTGAACCTGCGGCAGTTGAGGCGGTGTTGACAGCGCGGGGTGGCGGGGATAGTGAAAGGCCCCTGCCCCACCCCAAGATCGCCCCGCCCGGCCGCTAACCTTACGTGTCCGTCCTGGCCAGGGATTGACGGGCTTCAACTCACCCGAAGGGTTGCGCACATGGGCATTCTCTCTCTCCTGCGGAATGCGTTCAGCCGCTCACGCAAGGGGCGCGACACGGTTCCTTCGCAGGAGGCGGAGCGGGATTCCGCCCCGGAGGACACCTCCGCGGCGGCGGCCGAGGGGGCCGCGACGCGGCAGGCCGCCGAGCCGAGGGTCCCGGCCCCGGCGACGGAGCCCGCGACCCCGACCTCATCCTCATCCTCCTCAGTCGCCGACGAACTCGTCTCCGCGGCCTTCGACAACGTGACGGTCCCGCAGCCGCGAACCACGGAGCCGGCGGAGAGAAGGCCGGAGGCGGGGGCGGATGCCGAGGCTTCGGGCGCGGGTGCCGAGGCAGCGGCTCAGGAGACGGGGGCTGCGGCGTCCGCCGAGGTCGCGCCGGAGGTTGAGGCGTCGGCTGAGACGCCGGTCGAGGTCACGGCGAAGACTGAGGCTGAGGTGCGGGCCGAGGCGTCCGCCGAGGTCACGCCTGAGACCGAGGCTGAGGTGCGGGCCGAGACGAAGGCGGAGCCCACGGTGGCCGAGCCGGAGCCGGAGCCGGTCGCCAAGGAGAAGACCGAGGCCGGGGTGCCCGCCGAGGCTGCGACCGAGGCGCCTGCCGAGGCTGCGGTGGAGGCCGAGACGGAGACGTCGTCGGTGGTCGAGGCGGAGCCTGTCGCTGAGGCGGGCGCCGCCGACGAGGACGAGCCGAAGCCGGTCACCGAGACCGCCGATGAAGCGGATGCGGCGGCGGAGGCGGAGGCTGTCGCGCCGGTCGCTGACGCGGAGCCCGCCGCTGCCGCCGAGGCCGAGGTGGGGACTGCCGACGAGGCCGAGCCCGAGGCGTCGGCCGCGGCTGACGCGAAGGCCGCCGACGAGGAGCCCGCCGCGCCGGAGGCGGTCGCCGAAGCCGCGCCCGAACCGGTGGTCGAGGCCGAGCCCGTGGCGGCGGACACCGCCCCGGAGCCGAAGGCGGACGCCGAGACCGTGGCCGCGTCCGCCGACGCGGAGCCCGAGGCCGCTGCGGATGTCGATGTCGACGTCGAGCCGGTGGCAGCGAAGGAAGCGGAGGCGGAGCCTGCCGCCGAGGCCGAGGCCGCTGCTGCTGCGGCGGCGGCGCCCGAGGCCGCCGAGGTGGCTGCGGACGCGCCCGTGGCGGAGGCGGAGCCCGCGTCCACCCCGGAGCCGGAGACCACGGAGGAGCCCGAGGCCGCAGCGGAGCCGAAGGCCGCCGCCGAGGCCGCGCCGGAGCCCGAGGCTTCTCCTGAACCCGAGGCCACCTCGGCCCCGGCGGCCACCGCCGAGCCGGAAGCCGCTCCGGAGCCGACCGCAACCCCCGAGCCCGAAGCCGCAGCCGAGCCGACCGTGGCCCCTGAGCCGGAAGTCACCCCGGAGCCCGAAGCCACCACCCCCGACCCGATCGCCGACGAACCGGCCGTGACCCCGGAACCGGAAGTCACCCCCGAACCGGTCGCCGCCGAGTCCCCCGAGGCCGCTGACCTCGTCGTCGTGGCCGATGAAGCCACCCCTGAAGCCGCGGACACCGACGGCGCGGTCGCCCCACAGGCGGCACCCGCGGCCGACGACGAAAGCGGCACGGGTGGTGCGGGTGGGAAGACGGGCACGGCCGACGGCGAAGCCGACACCGTGCCGACCGACACCGTGCCGGCAGGCCTCCGCACCGCCTACACCGCCGCCCACGAAGCCCTCGCCAAGCAGAACCTCACCACCACCCGCGCCAAGGTCTACCTCGTCCTCGACAGGTCCGCCTCCATGCGCGGCTACTACAAGGACGGCTCAGCCCAGGCCCTCGGCGAGCAGACCCTCGCCCTCGCCGCCCACCTCGACCCCGAGCAGCCCCCCACCGTCCCCGTCGTCTTCTTCTCCACGGAACTGGACGGCACCGGCGAGCTCACCCTCGACGCGTTCGACAACAAGGTCGACGACCTGCACGCCGGCCTCGGCCGCATGGGCCGTACCAGCTACCACGTGGCCGTCGAGGAGGTCCTCGCCCAGCACCAGAAGGCGGCCCCCGGCACCCCCGCCCTCGTCGTCTTCCAGACCGACGGCGCCCCGGACGCCAAGACCCCGGCGAACCAGGCGCTCGCGGACGCCGCGAAGAGCCACCCCTCCGTCCACTTCGCGTTCGTCGCGTTCGGCGACCCGGAGAACAAGGCCTTCGACTACCTCCGGAAGCTGAAGACGCCCAACACGTCCCACTTCCTGGCCGGCGAGACCCCCCGCGAGCTGACGGACGCCGAGGTCTACGAGGGCATCCTGTCCACCTGGCGCCCGTAGTCACCGGCAAGCGGACGGGCCCCGGGCGATCCGGGGCCCGTCCGCCACCCGAAACGCGTGTGAGTCGATCTTCACCGGGCCAGTAGGATTTCGGCATGGCGGCCACTGGAACCGAGAAGCAGGGTGGCAAGGCGTTCTACGTCTCCACCCCCATCTATTACGTCAACGACGCTCCTCACCTGGGCCACGCCTATACGACCGTCGCAGGCGACGTGCTCACCCGCTGGCACCGTCAGCGTGGCGAGAAGGTGTGGTACCTCACCGGCACGGACGAGCACGGTCAGAAGATCATGCGTACCGCCGATGCCAACGGAGTGACTCCGCAGGAGTGGTGCGACAAGCTCGTCGAGGAGGCGTGGAAGCCCCTCTGGGAGCACCTGGAGATCGCGAACGACGACTTCATCCGCACCACGCAGCAGCGGCACACCGACCGCGTCCAGGAGTTCGTGCAGGACCTGTACGACAAGGGCGAGATCTACAAGGGCGGCTACGAGGGCCCGTACTGCGTCGGCTGCGAGGAGTACAAGCTCCCCAGCGAGCTGCTCGACGGCGAAGGCGACTTCGCGGGCCAGAAGCTCTGCCCGATCCACAAGAAGCCCGTGGAGATCCTCAGCGAGGAGAACTACTTCTTCAAGCTGAGCGAGTACGGCGACAAACTCCTCGCCCACTACGAGGCGAACCCCGGCTTCATCCAGCCCGAGTCCGCGCGCAACGAGGTCGTGAACTTCGTCCGCCAGGGCCTGCAGGACCTGTCGGTCTCCCGCTCGACCTTCGACTGGGGCATCCCGATCCCGTGGGACGAGAAGCACGTGATCTACGTGTGGGTCGACGCGCTGCTCAACTACGCGACGGCGGTCGGCTACAACGAGAACCCGGAGAAGTTCGAGGCCACCTTCCCGGCGGACGTCCATCTCGTCGGCAAGGACATCCTCCGCTTCCACGCGGTGATCTGGCCGGCGATGCTGATGGCGCAGGGCCTCCCCCTCCCCGGCAAGATCGCGGCGAACGGCTGGCTGATGGTCGGCGGCGAGAAGATGTCGAAGTCGAACCTGACCGGCATCAAGCCGCAGGACCTCACCTCGCACTTCGGTGTCGACGCCTACCGCTGGTACTTCCTGCGCGCGATCGCCTTCGGCCAGGACGGCTCGTTCTCCTGGGAGGACTTCTCCGCCCGCTACACGAGCGAGCTGGCGAACGACTACGGCAACCTCGCCTCCCGGGTCGCGGCCATGGTCGGCAAGTACTTCGGCGGCACCCTGCCGGAGGCCACGGCCGACGGCGAGGCCGAGAGGGCGCTGCACGAGGGCCTGGCCAAGGCCGTCACCGAGGCCGACCGGAAGATCGGCGACGAGCTGGACTTCCAGGGCGGCATCCTCGCCGTCTTCGACTTCGTCAAGCAGGTCAACGGCTACATCACGGAGCAGGAGCCGTGGAAGGTCGCCAAGGACACGAGCGACGAGGGCAAGGCCCGCCTCGCGACGATCCTCTACACGGCCGCCGAGTCGCTCCGCGCCGTCGCCGTCCTGCTCAACCCGATCATGCCGGACACCTCCGCCCAGCTCTGGGACTCCCTGGGCGCGGAGCCCACCCTCGGCGCCCTCGCGGACCAGAAGGTCCAGGACGCGGGCGAGTGGGGCATCCTCCCGTCCGGCTCCACGATCACGAAGGGCGCGATCCTCTTCCCGCGCCTGGAGGAGAAGCCGACCGCGTAGCGCACAGCCACCACACAGCGGGGGCCCGGGAACGACAGCCGTTCCCGGGCCCCCGCTCTGCCATGAGGGGTCAGCTCCCCGACGCGTACGTCACGAAGTCCGTCCAAGCTTCCGGGGCGAAGCCCAGGCGGGGGCCCTCGGTGTTCTTGGAGTCGCGGACGTGGATCGTGCTCCCACCCCTGCCACCGTTCCGCGCCCCGCAGTCACCACCAGCGGTCCTGTACCCGGTCCGGAACTGCCGCGCCTGCGACCGCGGCTACCGCGGCCCTGATCCCCTCCGCTGCGACGAATGCGCGACCAGCGGCAGGGCGGACCCGGCAACGGGCCGACTTCCCGAAGTCACCAACAGACCCGAAGCCGATCCGGCAGGATGAATCCCCTTTCACCCGACAGGACCTCCTGTGCCGCCCTCTTTCGCCGCGAACGGATTTCTTCCACTGGGCCGGTACTCCGTCTCCTTCGACGAGGCGGAGGCGATGCTGGTCAGCGCCCCGGAGTTCGAGGACTCCTCGACCCGCACAGAGCTGTGGGGCGGCCTCCGCAACTATCTCGATCCCTTCCTCACCCTGGAGGACACCTACGCAGTTGCGCTCGGTGGCCTTTCGCTCATCCACAGGCTGTGGCTCGGCGGCAGCTTCGTGAGCACCAAGCTCGATCCCGGGAACATCGACGCCACGCTCCTGATCGACACACGCGCCGAGCGGGCCGTACGCGGGAAACGGGGGGCGAAGTGGCTGACAACCGCATTTCAGAGCCGCGCCAGGATGAGAGAGAAGTTCGGCGTCTCACCGCTCCGCATCGGGTACCAGCCCGTTGCGCATATCTTCGAGCCGGAACGCTTCACCCCGGAGGAACGGACATACTTCACCCAACGGGGCGTGTGGGACGACTGGTGGCAGCGCTGCCGACTGCCTGACCAGGACAACCGCTCACCGTCCGAAGAGAGTGCCACCCCGGCACGCGGCTATCTGGAGGTGCGACTGTGACCGGCGACAGCTGGCGTGAACGCAGGCGCGCGCTCCTGGGAGACGACCCGGCCGAGGCCGAGCGCGCCGCACGACTTCTCGACGAACTGGGCACCGACGACCGGGACGACGAGGAGATCGAGGCGGAGCACCGGGCGAGCCGTCTGGCCGCAGCACGCGAGTACGCGCCCGACGCCCGGCTGGACGAAGAACTCCAGCTCCGGCTGACCGGACCGGAAACCGACGGTGGTGCGCTCCGCTTCCAGTGGGGGGACGCACTGCTCGAACCCGTGGAGCACATGGTCTCCGTCGCGGCGGGTACTCCCGTGCAGCTGGAACTCACCGGGATCTCCACCGGCAGCACCATCGTGCACGCCCGTCCCGTCACCTCCCGCACCGAGTCGGCGGATCCCGATGCCATCGACGTCCCCGCCACATCCGCCGCCTCGACGGGGCTCGGCACGCTGACCACACTGCTCGACGCCTTGGAGGCCGAGCACGACATCCGCGCATGGGCGCGGCTCTTCGACGCGGTCGAAGCGGTGTCACGTGCGCTGGGCCGATACGAGCTGGACCTGGGCGTGACCTGGTACGACGCCGAAGGGCAGATGAGCCGCGCGCGGCTGACGGAGCGGGGCAGGCGCTATGTGAAACGACTCCGGGAGACCAATGACCTCGACCAGGAGATCACCATCTCCGGCCGCATCACGGAGTTGCGCGAAAGCGGCATCGTGAAGGTCAAGACGGGCACAGCCAAGAACGCACCCGCCTTCGAGGTCCGATTCGAGGAACCCGAGGAACTGCTGCGCATGCGGCCCGGCCTCGGAGACAACGTCCACTTCCTGGTCCGCTTCCGCCAGCAGCTGGACTCCCTGGGCATCGCTCGATCCGCCGAGTACACGTATCTCGGCCAGGCCGCCGAACAGACATCGCTGCCCTTCGAGCCATAGGCAACGGCTACACACGTCGGGAAGAAGCAACCCGTATGTCCAGGTGTGCGTCTCTGTGTGCATGGCACTGTTCGGAAACGCGCACACCGTCAATCCCGGCAAGGCCCAGCAGGACTACGGACGTCTACTGGGTCACGGGGAGCAGGTTCACGCCGCGTTCCTGCTGATCCGCGACACCATCCTGTTCACCGACCGCCGGCTGATCCTGATCGACAAGCAGGGGATCACCGGCAAGAAGGTGGAATACCACTCGATCCCGTACCGCAGCATCACGCACTTCGCGGTCGAGACGGCCGGTCACTTCGACCTGGACGCCGAGCTGAAGATCTGGCTCTCCGGCACCCACGAACCGATCGAGAAGACATTTACCAAGGGCGTGGACATCTACGAGGTACAGGCGATCCTCACGCAGTTCGTGGCCCGCTAGGACCACCGGAAGGAGTGAGCGGAACAAGTGGAGCAGCTTGCGCGGGGCGCCCGAACCGCTCTGGTGCACGCCGAGTATCACCTCTTCCAGATCTCGGATCCGGCGGGGCCCGTGGCCGATGACCTCGACGTGTCTCACAACGGTCTCGTGTCGGCCGTCGGCGGAGCCATCGAGGTGTCGACCGGGATCCACACCGGCAACGTCCGGGTGAGCGTCGAACTGCATGCCGTACAGCCCGAGCCCGCCGCGGACTGGGAGGAGATCGCCGAGATCTCCTGGCGATCCCTGTCCGGAGAAGCGCTGGTGGCTCCCCTCATGGACGACCCCGTGGACCTGCCCTCACTGGCCTCGCGAGGGCCGGGCCGCTACCGGTTGCGCGTCCATGCCCGGGGCAGGGACACGGCTGTCGACCGGACAGTGGTGGATGGGGTCGTGGAGTCCTATCTCCTCCAGATCTGGCCCGCGGCCCACCAGGACGCTCTTCTGGTGCGGGCGACCGACGCCTACGGGGCCCACCTCCGGGCCCAGGACGCCGACGACACGATCGTCATCGACCAACGAAGACTCTCTCAACACCCGGACCGGCCGGGAACGCGACATCCTGCGCTCCCACCGGAGCCCAGAAGCCTGAACTCCGGTGCCACCGACGCTCTTCCCAAAGAAACACGAGGGGGAAAAGAAACCTCACCAAGCCCCACCCCTCCCGCCCACGGCGCACGCTCACTCGGGCGAGTGAACATCACCAACTCAGCTGGCTTCGGGACGGGTTGCCTGCTCTAGGCTCAGCGCGGCACCGCACAATCGCGGCACCGCACAATCGCGGCAGCCACACAACCGCAGACATGCAACGGCCCCCGCCGGGACGGCAATCCCAGTGCGAGGGCCTGACCACCGAGGAAGGCAACAACTTCCTGATGGATACGCAGAACCCTAGCGTGCGTCCGCACGCCCGGACCCGAACCACGGGCAAAAACCACCCCCGCCGGAATGCCCACGCGGGTGGCGTCATCCACGACAACTCCCGCCACACCACCCGCTTCACAGTGGTCGGCAACCACCTCGCCCAGCACCCGGAGCTGTCCGCGCTGGCCATCGGACTCGCCGTTCACATCCAGCCGCTCCCCACCGGCGCCCGCATCGACATCAGGACGCTCGCCGACCGCTTTCCGGAGAGCCCGGCCCGGATCGCCGCCGCCCTGCGCGAACTGGAGACCCACGGCTACCTGCGCCGCACCCGCGAACGCACCGAGAACGGCCGGATCGTCACCCGCACCGTCTCCTGCAACCAGCCGGGTCGCCAAGGGGACGCGCCCGACGACGCACGCGCACGTCCGGCCGAGTCCTCGGCCCGGCGAGCGGCCGGACAGCGGAAGCAGCCCCCGCGCCGCGCCCTCCCCGCCGTACCGCAGCCCGCGTACACCTCACCCACCCTCCTCCGGACCGCCACCGAGGTGCTGGCCGGCCTCCGCCGCCACGATCCCCGCCTGCTCCTCTCCGCCACCGACGCCGAACACCTCGCCCCCGGTGTCGTCGCCTGGCTGGAGCGCGACCTCACGCCCACCGCCGTACGCCACGCCCTGACCGACGACCTGTCGAACGAGCCCCTGCGCCGCCCCGCCGCCCTCCTGGCCCACCGCCTCACCAACGGGCTGCCGCCCCTCCCACCGTTCCGGGCCCCCGAGACACCACCGCCGGTCCGGTACCGCGTCCGCGTCTGCACGGACTGCGACCTCGGCTACCGCGGCCCGGATCCGAAACTCTGCCAGGGGTGCGCGGCCCGGCACGCGGTTTCCGCCACCCCCGGCGAGAGCCCCGACATCCCTACCGGCGCGATGCCCCGCAGCGACCAGGCTCAGCCGTGAACGGCGGCAGACTGCCGTGCGCGGGAGACGCACCGTGCTCGTACCCCGTCCGGTTCGCGACCCGGCTCCGCCGTGTTCCCGGGCGGATACTCTGGCCAGGGCACCCTCTGGAGGACACCATGAGCACTCAGACGGACCATGGGCACGAGCTGATCCCCCGTCCCGAGCAGACTGCTGACGCCCTGCGCGCGGCCCTCGCCGTCGTCGCCCCCGGCCGCCTGGACGAGATGCAGAGCACCAAGGACGAAGCCTTCGCCAAGGCCGTCGAGTGGCAGTCACTGAGCCCGGTACGAAGCTGGGTCCTCGTCTGGGCCCGAGACATCGAGATCGCCCGCCGCCCCGATCTGGCCACCCGCCACGCCCGTGCGACGAGTGACCTGGAACACGAGGATCCCGTCGTTGCGCAGGAGGCTCTGCGGGAACTGACCGTCGTCCTGGACGAGGCCATGAAGGCAGTCCGCGCGTGAGCTGGAAGTGGGAGTACGCCTTCGGCGCCGAGGAAGCAGCCCGCACGGCGCCTTCCGGCTTCCTCGCAGGTGTGGAGAAAAGGGCAGACGAGTTGGTCAGGGCTGCGGAGGCGTTCCACGTCCACGGCCGGGCGCACGACGGGATAGACCCGAAGGGCGGGGACATCATCGTTCCTGGCGGCATGTTCACGTACCAGGTCGTCGTGCGCAGCGAGCGGGTCTACGTCGTCCAGATCACCCATCTGGGGTTCTGAGACACGGCGGCTCGGCAGGCGGGTTCCACTGCGGCCCGACCACGAACTCCTCTACGTCCCGCATCCGTACGTCGGCTCGAAGGGTCCCCCCGTACTGCGGGCACGGTGACGCCGCCCGGCCGTCGGAGAAGGGCGACCGGGCGGCGTCACGTACAGAGGGCTGTCTAGGCGAGCACGCCCGCGCCCGTCGTGCCCGTCAGGTCGGTCAGGAGGCCGGTGACGGCGGTTCTGGAGGCCGGCCGTGAGGGCGGGGGCCAGTTGACGGTCGTCTTGAGCTTCGTGGAGTTCGCGGCGTTGTACGCGGCGACGACGTCCGTGGCCTTGCCGTTGACGATGTTGCCGGTGCCCGCGAGCGAGCCCGTGCCGTCGCCGCTCAGCCGCCTTGTGACCTTCGCGTCGGCGGGGATCTTCCAGACGTTGCGCTCGGCGACGACCTGGGCCTTGGCGCGCGAGTCGATGCTGTACTTGGGGCCCGACCTGGGACCGGGAGAGCACGTGGTTCGTGTGGAGCCCCCCTCTTGAAAGGTCGCCGCCCTGATTTCGGAAATCAGGAGGGGAGTTGGCGGCCACCGTGGAGAGCGGCGGCCGCCGGTTGGGGGCCAAGTCCCCGTGGTTGTACGGCTATACGGATCCTGGGTCTCTACGTCTCCTGCGGCTCTACGGGTGTCGGCCGTGGTCACCACCTTGCCCCAGGCATCGTTGCCCTGGGCCGAGATGGAGATGGAACAGGCCGTTGTGGGGAAGCTGCCGGCCATGCCGCCGGGCAACGCGCCGTGGAGAACGGATGAGGCTTCAGATGCCGCATGGCCCCACCGCCCGGACATCCGGGGCCGAGCCCCTCGGGAGGCGAGGTTGCGGTGTCGGTGCCGCCGTACGTCTGCCTGCGCGGGGCGTGCAGGCCTGCGGCGCGTGCGGGGCGTCGAGAACCCGCTACTTGATGTGCGCCATCACCTCCATGAACTCCTTCGTCGGGGAGAACTCGACGACCTCGACGTCCTCCAGGGCTTCCGGCGAGTGGCCGGGGGCCCAGTAGTAGGCCTCTCCCGCCTCGTAGAAGTCTTCGCCGTCCTTGGTGCGCATCCTCAGCCGTCCGCTGACGAGGTGGCCCCAGTGGGGGCACTGGCACAGGTCGCCGGGGAGTCCCTTGAGCGCCGGGGCCATGTCGGTGCCCTTGGGGAGCTTGATGAAGGCGACGGTCATGCCGCCGCCGATCTCCTGGACGCGTACCTCAAGACCGTCGCTCTCGATCAGCACGGGCGTTCCCGTCCGCGTGACTGCCGTCATGATTCCTCCACGACCGGATCACTGCGGGGTCTGTGTGATCTCCGCTTCTCCATCCGGTCTGCGCCCGTCCCGCACACGCCTCGAACCGGGGTGACATGCGTCACGACCGAATTGCCCACGATGGAACCGATCGATCCGTTTCAGTAAAGCGACAAATGCCGACCCTCGAAGCCCCATCCGGCATTTGACGCACAGACGGCGAATCCCCCTGGTCGTCCGGCCCGAAGACGCCCGCGCCGATCCTGTCGGAAGAAACGGCTTTCCGCCTGGTACCAGGGCGGGTTCGGGCACGGGGAGCACCATGGCGACCCACGGGACGGGTGCGCCCTCACCCCCTCCGAGGGTGTCGTCGACGCACCCCGAGGCCAGCACACGTGTTCGTTGCCCGGTGCGGTGAGGGGTCTCCATAATGACCGGGCTCACCAGAGGCCACGGCCTGCCAAGGGGTCGATTGCGTCGAAGTCGGACCATTCAGTGAGGCCACGCATGTCACGCACGAGACGAACGAACAGTCACCGCCGCAAGACGAAACGGTCGGCGGCGCGGCAGCCCAGGTCGACGCGCCGGAAGATAGCCGTCGCCACCGCTCTCGTGGTGGCCGCGGGCGCCGTGGGCATTCCGGCGGCCGCCTGGGTCGGCGGTGTCGGGCCTGGCGACTGGAGCAGTGTGGCCTCCTCGTGGTGGGGAGGGCACAAGGCGGACGCTGATCTTCCCGAGCCCTCGCGCACCCCCTCCGCGTCCGCGACGCCCTCCACCGAGAGCACCCCGGACACCCCGGAGAGCTCCCCGAGTCCGTCCCGTTCCAAGGCCAAGGCGAGCGCGTCTCCCTCCAAGTCCGCGAGCCCGAAGCCCAAGTCCACCCCCGAGGCCGCCAAGACCCCGGCCAGGACCACGCCGCCGCCGGCCCCGAAGGCCACTCAGGCCGACCGTGCTCCCGCCACCTCCTCCGGCAACACGGCTTCCGGGCCCACGGCCCAGGTGCTGAACCTGGTCAACGCCGAACGCGAGAAGGCGGGTTGCTCGCCGGTGACCGTGGACGCCAAGCTCACCAAGGCGGCCCAGGACCACAGCCAGGACATGGCCGACCACCAGAACATGTCCCACACCGGCTCCGACGGCTCGTCCATGAGCGACCGCCTCGCCCGCGTCGGCTACCGCTTCAGCACGGCGGGCGAGAACGTCGCCGCCGGCTACGGCACCGCCGACAGCGTCATGGACGGCTGGATGAACAGCCCCGGCCACAAGGCGAACATCCTCAACTGCGCCTTCAAGGAGATCGGTATCGGCCTGGCGGGACCGGGCAACTACTGGACCCAGAACTTCGGCTCAGAGGCGTAGCCGCCGAGGTGCCGTATGAGGGCGGCGACGCCGTGACGGGTGACGGGGAGTATGCGGGCGAGGTCGTCGCTCTCGCGGAGGAGTATGCGGGAAGGGGACAGGGCGAGTTCGACGCATGAAGCGCCGTCCGAGCCGCCGGCGATCCACACCGCCGAACCCCACCGCACGGACGGCAAGTTCGTCTGGCGCGAGCTCCGGCGATCATCGCCCCGAGGACCGCGGCGAACAACCTCGCCATGGCCGCCTTCTCCGCTCTCGCACACGCCCGGGACATCATGAGCTTCGTCAGCTACTTCCCCGGTCGTGGGACAGTCCGCGAGACGGCTTACCTGGAGGGCGAGGCCAAGGGAGTCCTGCGCGTCCTGGAGGTGCGTGGCATTCCCGTCACCGACGACGTCCGCGAACGCATCACCACATGCTCCGACCCCACCCGAGTCAGCGCCTGGCTCGACCGGGCCGGCACGGTCACTCACGCGGAGGAACGCTTCGCGGAGGACCCGGAGAACTCAGGGGCCGCCGATGCCCCGTCCGGTGAGGGCCTCGTTTGAGCCCCGGTCCGCCCCCTGCGAGGTGATCGGGCCCTCGCGATCGCGGCATCGAGCGGCTGAGTGGCGGTCACGTGTGGCAGCACCGCTGTAGCCGCCAGGCCGACAGGGCCCGGCGGCGATGGCGGACTTCCGGCTCCCCTCTCCGTTCAGCCCTCAGCCCCGGTTCCCACCCCCGCCCGGACCGCCCCCGAAGCCGCCGCCCTCCGGGGCCTCGCCCGCCGTGACCGTGGCGATCTTCTTTGCCGAGCCGAGCTTGCCGGATTCGGCGAGGCCGCCGGTGTCGGAGCCGGAGGTGGAGCCGCCGGAGTAGACGGTGTACTCCTCACCGCTCTCGATCCCGGCGCCCGAGTACACGACGTTCTGGATGGTCTTCGAGGTGACGTACGACGCCACGACCTTCCCGTCCGCGTCGACGATGTGCAGGGTTGTGCCCGCCTCGACCGACGCGTCCAGCGTCGCCGACAGCCAGCCCTGCTCCGACTCCTCGTCCGGTGCGACGACCATGCCCGCGCTGCCTGCCGCGAGCAACGTGCCGCCACTGACGGTGAAGCTGCCGTTGACGTCGAGCGCTCCGTTGCCGCCCATCTCGGGACCGTTGACGACGACCGTGCCGCCGGTGATCTCGGCGGTGCCGTTGGAGTCGAAGCCGTCGCCCTGCGAGTTGAGGACGAGCGTGCCGCCGGTGACCTTCGCGGAGTAATCGCCGACGTTCTCCCCACCGCCGCCCCCGCCGGGACCGCCGCCACCGAAGCCGCCCTGCCCGCCCTGCTCCTCCTCGGACGTCGCCTCACTGCCCGACGCGTTGACGCCGTCGTCGTCGGAGGTGACGTTCGAGGTGCCGCCCCGGACGAGGATGTCCTTGCCCTCCAGGCCCTCGTTGGAGCGGGTGATGTTCAGCGTGCCCTTGCTGATGATGAGGTCGCCCTCGGCGTGGATGCCGTCGTCGCCGGCCGCGAGGGTGACGTCGGCTCCGTTGAGGTGGACGGCCGCGTCGCCGTGCAGCGCGTCGGCGGAGGCGGAGACGTCGACCGTGCCGCCCTCCAACACCGTGATCACGCCGGACTTCAGGCCGTGCGCGGAGGTGTCGTCGGAGGCCTCGCTCTTCACGATGAGCCTGCCGCCGGTCACGACGAGATCCGTGGCGGCGTCCACAGCGTCACCGTTCGCGCTGACGGAGAGCGTGCCGCCCGCGACGGCGATGTAACCGGCGTCCTCCTCGTCCGCGTTGTCGGACTTGAGTCCGTCGCCCTTCGCCGTCACGGTGACGGTGCCGCCGTTCACCACCAGGTAGTCCTTGCCCCGGATGCCGTCGTCGGCGGCCTCGACGGTGATGTTCCCGCCCTCGACGACCAGGCCGTCCTTGCCGGCGATCGCGTCGTTGCCGTTGCCCGTCACGGTCAGCGAGCCGCTGCCGCCGATCGTCAGGTCGCCCGCGCTGTACAGGGCGGCGTTCGCCTCGGCGTCGTCGGCGTAGGAGTCGGTGTCGCTCAGTTTGTTCTCACTGCCGTCCGCGAGGACGACCACGAGCCGCTCCGCCTCGGTCGCGGCGATCGCCGACCCCGAGGAGCTGGAGATGTCGACCCCGTCGAGGATCAGCGTCACGGTCGCCTCGGGGGCGGTGACCACGATCTGGCCGTCGTCCAGGGACCCGCTGAGCAGGTACGTCCCACTGGAGGTGATGGTGACGGTGGAGCCGTCGACGTCCACTCCCTTGCCGTCGGCGGAGGCCAAGTCCCCCTTCAGCTCGATGCCCACGGCCTCCGACTCGTCGTACTCCGTGTCACCGTCCTCGGCGTGCGTGTCCTCGTTGTCGGCGAGGACGGCCGCCGCGTTCCGCGTCCCGTCCACGGCCGCCGCCGCGCTCGCGCTCGACGACGAGTCGGACGACGCCGCCTCGGAGTCGCTCCCGGAGGAGCACCCGGCCAGCGCGGCGGTCGCGAGGACCACGGAGGCGAGCGCTGCGGCCGCCTTCGTACGGAACCCCCGTGTCCTGCTCTTCCACGAGTTCATACGGATGTTCATGCGGGGCTCCCGTTCAGTGCAGGTGCGGTGGGGAAGTGGCGCCGCAGAACGGGCAGCCAGCGGTTGGCGGGCAGGTCGGGCCGCAGCGCGGCGAGCCCGGTGCCGAACTTGGAGACCGGGCAGGGCCGGTGCCTGAGCGACCACAGCAGCCGGTCGGCGCCCGATCCGGCGCGGCCCGCCTTGGTCTCGACGATGGTCCGCTCGGGGGTGCGCAGCTCGGCGCCGTCGGGCAGCGCCCAGGTCAGGTCGGTGTCGACGGTGACCCGGCTGCCGCTGCCCGGCAGGAAGAGGGTGGTGCGGAGGTAGCGGGTGGTGAGCGCCGGCACCAGGCGGAAGCCGTGGGAGTCGATGCCCGCCACGCGGAGCACGCCGTCGACGTACGCCCGCGCCTCGGGGCCCAGCCGCCCCAGCTCACCGGCGTACGGGACGCGCTGCTTGACGGTGGTGCCGCGCGGGCCGCGCGTCTTGACCTCCAGGAAGTGCTGCCCGGACGCCAGGTAGGTCCGTATCCGCAGCTTGAAGCGGCGTCGGCGGCGGTGGGCGGCGCCCCGGTAGCCGTCCATGTCCGGGGTGTCGAAGTACACGGACCGGTACGCGAACTGCCGCTCGCCGTCGACCTCGAGTACCTGGACGTCCTCATCCAGCCCGCCGAGCACGAGGGGCAGGTCGGTGAGGGGCAGCATGTACTTGCGGTCCAGCCGGGTCAGCAGCTCGGCGCGGTCGACGAGTTCGTCGAGGCCGATGGGAGGCAGCGCCCCGACCACGGGGGCGACGGAGTCCAGGGCCGTCATGCCCGGACCCCCTGCTCCCGCTCGGCCTGGACGCCGACCTCGCGCGGTGCGCGTGGTGCACGCGGTGTGCGCGGGCCCTCGCCGGTGACGAGGTACCGGACGTCGACCAGGGTCATGTCGTTCACCAGGTCGACGCTCCGCACGGAGAGGTTCACCACCCGCCCGCCCAGCAGTACTTCGAGGTGGGCGCGCAGGGCGTCCTCGTCGGTGTAGGCGGCGTCGAGGCGCAGGCTGCGCTGCCGGTAGCGGCCGAACAGCCGCGGATGGTCGCCGACGTACATCGTGGCGACGATCAGCGCCATGAGCAGCGCCGACAGGACGTTGACCTGCTCCGGAAGGCCGGCCAGCAGGCCGAGGGCGAGCGCGGAGAAGTAGTACGCGATCTCGTGCTGGGCGATCTCGTCGGACCGCAGCCGGATGATCGACAGGACGCCGAACAGCCCCATGCCGAGGCCGATGCCGACCGACGACGAGCTGAGCGTCATCGCCACGGCGAGGACACCGACGTTGACGCCGAGGAAGGCGGCGATGAGGTCCCGGCGGTGGTGGCGCGGGAAGTAGACAGCGAAGGTCAGCACGGAGATGGCGGCCAGATCGGCGACCACGAGAAGGGTCTGGTCCATGTCAAAGGACGATCGTGGGTCACCCTTTGAGCGCGCTGTGCCTCGCCTTATCTGCACTTGAGAAGTTCCACGGGCCAACGGGGGGTGAACCCGGCCGCCCTGCGAGGCCCGCTCGGTCGCCGCCCGCGCCCTCCGATCGGACCGTCTCGGCGAGCGTCCGTCCGGAGGTCACGGCGCAATGGCCTGGGCCCGACGAGTCCCATGGACGCCGAAACCCACCCCTGCTCCGATTCCCCCGATGGGGTGGCAGGTGATCCGGTCCGCACCCGCCCGGCGCCCGTCCTGCCCTACAAGTAGCTCCGCCGGTAAGGCAGTTGGAGTTTGAAGAGTCGGATCAGAAGGAGGCACGAGTGGTGCGACGGGACAGGGCGCGGACGATGGCCGCGGCGACCGCGGCGGCGACGCTGGCGCTCACCCCGGGGGCGGCCCAGGCCGTCGGCCCCCGGCCCCCGGTCGTGGAGACGATCACCCCGCTCACCGCGACGGGGGCCGGGGTGACCGGTGCCGGAATGGCCGGGGTGACCGGGGTGTGCGGAGTGACCGGCGTCGAGGTGACCGGAGCCGGGTCGGTGGCGGCGGCGACCCCGACCGCGCCGAAACCGGAGATCAAAGGCTTCCTGACGGTCGTCAACCAGGCTCGGGCGGACGTCGGCGTCCCCCCGCTGGTCTGGGACGAGTCGATCGCCGCGCAGGCCCGCTCCTGGGCGAGGGTGCGGGTCGCCGACTGCGCGCTCGTCCACTCGAACAGCCGCTACGGCGAGAACCTGGCCAAAGGCTCGAACCCCCGCTACTCGCTGGCGGACGCGGCCCGCCTCTGGCTCGACGAGAAGTCCGCCTATTACCACCCCTCCAACTCCTGCGTCAACGACCGGGAGTGCCTGCACTACACCCAGCTGGTCTGGCGTGGCTCGACCCGGGTCGGCGCGGCCAAGGCGAGGTGCGGCAACGGCTGGACGTATGTGGTGGCCAACTTCGACCCGCCGGGGAACTGGGTGGGCCGACGGCCGTACTGACCGGGGAAGGACCGCGGGGGCCGTGATAATCCCTCCATGGCCCCACCCCCGCCCCCACCCACACCCCTCCCCGAACAGCTCCAGCAGCTCCTCGACGACGTGCTGGCCGTTGGCGCCCCCTACGGGCTCGCCCTCACCGGCGATCACGCGGCGCAGGCGCACGGGCTGGTCGAGGCGCGGCCGCCCGGCCGGGACCTGGAGGCGGCGACGGAACACGCGGCGCCGATGGAGGAGATCGCGGCCGCGGTCCACGCGGGCCTCGCGGAACGCGGCTGGCTGGTGCGCACGGTGGAGACGGCCCCGCTCAGCTCCCGCCTCCTCGTCACCGACCCCACCACGGAGGAGGAACGCGTCCTGGACCTCCTGAAGGAGACCCTCTGGCACCCGCCGGTGGAGACTCCGCTCGGCCTCGCCCTCTCCCTGGAGGACGTGGTCGGCGCGAAGGTCCGGGCCGTGGCCGACCGGGGCACGGCCCGCGACCTGATCGCCGTGCACGCGGCCACCGCCCACTGGACCGTCGTCGAACTGGAGGAACTGGCCCGCCGCCACACCTCCGCCACGTCCACCGCGTTCGACCTCGCCGACCTCCAGGCCCGGCTGGAGGGCACCGAGTGGCTCGACGACCGGGAATTCGCTCGCCACGGCCTCGACTCCGACGCCGTCCTGGAACTCCGCCGCTGGGCCCAGAGCTGGGCCGGCGACATCGCCGAACGCCTCCTGGAAGAAGAGGCCCTGACCTCCCCGCCGGAGGAGGAACCCGAATGACGGGCACCCTCCTGAGCCGGAGCCCCTTCAGGGGCGCGGGGATCCGCGCGGAGCACCACGACGGACGCGCGGCCGCCCCCGCGCACGCACCCACCCCACGTGCACGCACCCACACCCCGCGCACGTGATCCTCAGGTCACCGCCGTGATCACCACCACCGTCGTCACCATCGTCGCCGCCGTGAGCGCCGCCGCCGTCGCCGCCGCGGTCTCGGCCATCCGGCGCAGGGCGGGGTCGGCCCAGTGCCGCTCCGCGATGTCGGCCATGCGCCGCCGTACCGGTGAGTCCTCGGTGTCGGCGTCCGGGAAGGCGAGGGTGTGCAGGTCACCGTGGTGGAGCAAGCTGATCAGGGCTGCGGTCCGGGGATCGGGTTCGGCGCCCTCCAGCACCACCTCCGCCAGCCGCCCCCGCAGGGCCGACTCCACCGTGCCGTCGGCCTCCGGATACCGCGTCGTGCGGAAGACGAGCAGGACCCGGCGCTTCTCCTCCCGGATCAGTCCCTTGTCCAGGACACCCCGCAGCGCGGCCTCGTACTCCGCCGTGCTGTGCTCGTGGATCCACTTCCCGACGTCGTCCGGCAGGCCCACCCCGCCCTGCCGACCGGCCCCCTCGGCTCCCTCGACCGCGGGGTCGCCCGCACCCGACAGGGTCCGCTCCAGCAGGCTCGCCGCCGCGATCGCGTAGGGCGTCCGCAGGGGAAGCCGGGCCTCACCCGTGGTGTCGTCGAGCGAGAGGAGGAGGATCTCCTCCCCGAGGGTCGTGGGGGCGGGCGCCGGCGCGGGAGTGGAGTCGATCGACATGGTCATGATCGGTACGACGTGTGCGGCCGACCGGGAGTTCCGAAGAAGCGAGTCGAGGCCCCACTCCACTCACCATGTCGTGCGAGCCCCGCACCGGCGGCCTGCTCGCCACGCTCGCCGCCACCCGCCCTGACGCCGGTGCCCGACCGGCCGGAAGGTCACGAGGAGGCGGTGACCGACCTGCTCGCGGCGCTGCGGGACCGGCCGGACTTTCGCACGACCCGGCTGACCCGGTCGAGCGGCCTGCCGATCGCCGCACGGCCCGACGCCACCGCCGTCACATCCCCCACCCCCTCCCCCTGACCACCGCCACCAGACCCCGAGCCCGCGCCCGACCCTGACCCCGGCCCAGCCCCCGATCCTGACCCGGGATCCGACCCTGGCCCCGCGTTCGAACCCGCACCCGCACCCCCGGCAGGCCCCGCACCCCCGCCCCCACCCGCCCCCGCGTCCATCCCCAACGCCGCACGGGCCTCCCGCACATGGCGCAGCCCTTCGACCGCCGTCCGCGTGACCCGCGCGTACTCGTCGGACGTCCGGGCCGTCCTCAGCTGGGCACGGGCGGTGCGGAGGCGTTCGGTCGCGTCGGTCAGGGACTCGGCCGCGCAGCCGCCCGCGCGCGCCTGGGCCCGTACGTCGATACCGGCCAGGCTGCCGCCCAGCCGGACGACCCAGCGGTTGGCCTCGGCCTCCGCGTCCAGGCCGGCCGACGGACTCGGATCCTCCACGGACCGCCGCCGCGCGACGATCACGACCACCGCCCCGACGATCAGCAGCACTGCCACCAGCACGACCAGCTTCATGGCCTCCTCCAGCATCCCGACGTTCCGTCCCGCGGACCCGTGGACGGCCTGCGTCCCGTACAGGGCCTACGTCCCGTACGGGTACCTCACCCTGTACGTCCCATCACACCCCTTCCCGCTGTGATCGCCCGTCGAGAAACCTGTGCGTCCCCTGATGACTTCCCCAGCGGGTGCCCCGTCGCGAGGACGCGCGCAGGGCGAAGGCCCGGAACCCAGGGGGAGGGGGTTCCGGGCCTTCGCGTGCGCCGGGCCGTACGCCCGTCGGCCGCTCGGCGACGGTGTACGCGGGTCGGGGTCAGCTCGCCGAGGCGGACTCCGACGCTCCCGGCTGGACGGAGTCGTCCGTGCCGGTGTTCGTGGCCTCCGGGTCGACGCCGACCGTGAGGGAGCCGACGACACCCTTGGCGATGTCGTTCTTCCGGTACTTCAGCTTCAGCAGTCCGCCCTGGGTGCCGCTGCCGTCGTAGATGGTGTCGTCGTCGAGGGTGGTGCGCTCGGTCGTGGAGGTCGCGTACGGCTCGACCTCGGCGGAGGCGAGGACGGACTCCTCGTCGAAGAAGAACTGGCCGGTGTGGCAGGTGGTGCCGCCCTCGTAACCGGCGTCCGTCCACTCGCCGTTGACGTGCACCTTGGTGTGGATGTGCACGCACCGGCCCCGGTACCAGCCGGGGAAGATCGTCGTGAAGGTGACGCGGCCCTGCTTGTCGGTCCTCCAGGTGCCGCGCAGATAGCGGGTGTCACTGGTCGGCTCCTCGTGCCCGCCGCCCCCGCCCCCACCGCCGGCCGGGGGCTCCCCGGTCGGGGTGCCGGACGGTACGTCCGTCGGAGTTCCCGAGGGCGCGTCGGTGGGGGCGGTGCCGCCGCCCTCGGAGAAGCTCTCGTAGCCCGAGTAGAGCCCCAGCGCGTCGCAGTGCCAGATGTCGACGGCCGCGTCGCGGATCGGCTCGCAGGTCTCGGAGTCGATCACCTTGAGGCGCAGGGTGAGGGAGATGCCCTCCTTGTCCTCGGTGATGTCCTGGCGGAGCTTGTCCGCGTCGATGTAGTACGGGCCCTCGGTGGTCTCCGACGTGAGCTTGTAGCACTCCTCCCCGGCGCTCGCGCCGGAGGAGGCGAGGGGCTTTCCGCTCGCCTTGGCGGTGCCCGTGGTGGTGCCCGCGCTCGCGGTCGCGACGACCGCTCCACCCACACCCACGGCGGCCACGGCGCCCGCGCCCGCCACGACGACCTTGCGGCGCGTCAGATCCCGCTTGTGCCTCGGCCCCTGGGCCTTCTCGTTTCCCGTCTGATTTCCCGTCATGGCCAGGAAACTAGGGAGCCGGGCTGTCAAGGCCATAAGAAGGGGCTGTGGTTTGTCCCGCATTTCTCCGGCTGGGGAAAAGCGGCTGGAATCCACCGCCCCTTCACTCTGCCGCTCCGTCCGCCAGGTGCCGCGTGGACGGCGCGTCTCGCCGGTCGGCTCCCGATGGCCGCGGGCCGTTGCCCGTCTTCGCTCTCCATGTGGAAACCCCGTACGCAAAGTCCGCTTTCCCCGCACACGCGAAAGGGGCCTGAAATCGACGAACGATTTCAGACCCCTCTCCCGGGCTCCTCCGGAAAAGCGCTTCTAAAGGCTTGCCTTACTTCGCTTGCCCTACTTCGCTTGCCCTACTTCGCTTGCCCTACTTCGCTTGCCCTACTTCGGCTGCGGCTTGCGCACCGACAGGTGCAGCTCGCGCAGCCGCGCCTCCTCCAGCTCCGTCGGCGCGCCCATCATCAGGTCCTGGGCGTTGCCGTTGAGCGGGAAGGCGATGGTCTCGCGGATGTTGGGCTCGTCGGCGAGGAGCATGACGATACGGTCGACGCCCGGCGCGATGCCGCCGTGCGGCGGGGCGCCGAAGCGGAACGCGCGCAGCATGCCGGCGAACTGCTCCTCGACGGTGTCACGGTCGTAGCCCGCGATCTCGAAGGCCTTGAGCATGATGTCGGGCTCGTGGTTCCGGATCGCGCCGGAGGACAGCTCGACGCCGTTGCAGACGATGTCGTACTGCCAGCCGAGGATGTCCAGCGGGTCCTGGGTCTCCAGGGCCTCCAGACCGCCCTGCGGCATCGAGAACGGGTTGTGCGAGAAGTCGATCTTCCCGGTGTCCTCGTCCTTCTCGTACATCGGGAAGTCGACGATCCAGCAGAACCGGAAGACGCCCTCCTCGAAGTGCCCGGCGCGCTTGGCGGCCTCGACCCGCACCGCGCCCATGATCTTCGAGACCTCTTCGAACTCGCCCGCGCCGAAGAAGACCGCGTGGCCGGCGGCCAGCGACAGCCGCTTGGTCAGCTCGGCGACGTTCTCCTCGGTGAGGAACTTGGCGATCGGGCCGGACAGCGAACCGTCCTCGGCGACCCGCACCCAGGCCAGACCCTTGGCGCCCTGCTCGATCGCGTACTCGCCGAGCTGGTCGAAGAACTTGCGCGGCTGGGCCGAGACGTCCGGCACCGCGAGGGCACGCACGTGCTTGCCGGCGAACGCCTTGAACTCCGAGCCCTCGAAGACATCGGTGATGTCCACCAGTTCCAGCTGTGCCCGCAGGTCCGGCTTGTCGGAGCCGTACTTGAGCATCGCCTCACGGAACGGGATGCGCGGGAAGGGCGAGGTGACGTGCCGGCCGCCGCCGAACTCCTCGAAGAGCTCGGTCATGAGCTTCTCGATGGGCTGGAAGACGTCCTCCTGCTCGACGAAGGACATCTCCACGTCGAGCTGGTAGAACTCGCCCGGAGAACGGTCCGCGCGCGCGTCCTCGTCGCGGAAGCAGGGCGCGATCTGGAAGTACCGGTCGAAGCCCGAGATCATCAGCAGCTGCTTGAACTGCTGCGGGGCCTGGGGGAGGGCGTAGAACTTGCCCGGGTTGAGGCGCGACGGCACGACGAAGTCGCGGGCGCCCTCGGGTGAGGTGGCGGACAGGATCGGCGTCGCCATCTCGTTGAAGCCGAGGGCCGTCATCTTGTGACGGATGGCGCTGATCACGGCCGTACGCAGCATGATGTTGCGGTGCATGCGCTCGCGGCGCAGGTCGAGGAAGCGGTACTCCAGGCGCCGCTCCTCGTTGACCCCGTCCTCGGTGTTGATGGTGAAGGGGAGCGGGGCGGCAGCGCCGAGCAGCTCGACCTCGCCGACCTCGACCTCGATCTCGCCGGAAGGCAGGTCCGGGTTGATGTTCTCGGTGCCGCGCGAGACGACCTTGCCGTCGACCCGGACGGTCGACTCCTTGGAGATCTTGTCCAGCGCCTCGTAGGCCGGGGTGCCAGGGCGGGCCACCAGCTGCGTGATGCCGTAGTGATCGCGGAGATCGATGAAGAGGATGCCGCCCAGGTCGCGCCGATTGTGCAGCCAGCCGCTCAGCCGGACGTCGGTGCCGACGTCAGAGGCGCGGAGCTCGCCGCAGGTGTGGGACCTGTACCGATGCATCGTCGTTCATCCAGCCTTCGCTGATCGGGGATCTGGCGGGTGTCTCACGGCCGGTGTTCCCTCGGCCGATGTTTCACGTGAAACAACGCCAAGGGTACCGGCCACCCCGAGATCGCCTCCCCACCATTTCCCCGAGTGCCAGGACCTCCAGCTCCCCAGGGGCCAGGACCTCCAGTTCCCCAAGGAGCCGGGACCTCCAGCGCTTACCGTCGGGCAGGGCCGTCGGGAGGAGCCCACGACGACGCGGCGGCCATTCCCTGACCGGATACGCACCGTCATAGCCATGGGCAGGACCGCAAGCGGTTACTGTCGCTAGCGTCGATTGCCGTCACCTCCGTCGCCGCCGGTCGTGGTTTCTCGTCGTGGCTCCGTCATGGTCCTCATCGGCTCATGGGTCGTCATGGCTTCCGGCACCGCTCGGTGCCCGGTCCAGCTTCGGTGGCACGGTCCGATCAGCTGTTCTTAGAGTGGGTCAATGCGCACTGGTGAGCCCCCTCCCGCAGTGGGGGACGTCCTGTCCGCCCTCGCGACAGGACTGTGGACCTGGGACAGCGCTGCCGGAACCGTCACGCTGGACGCCGAGGCCGCTCGGCTCATGGGGCTGCCCGCCGAGCCGACAACTCTCACCCAAGTCGGGGCGCGCTCGCGGCTGCACCCCGTCGACTGGAACGAGATCGTCTCCGTCGTCCAACTGGCCGTCGCCGAGGACACCCTCGCCGAGGTGCGGATCCGGGTCATGGACGAACGGGGCCGGGTGATCCGTACGATCCGCAGCCGTTCCAAGCCGACCTTCGACCCGGTGCGCAAGTCCTTCGAGCTGATCGGCACCATCCAGGAGGTCACCGAGCCCTCCCCGGCGACCGCCGTCCGGGGGCCGTCCGTCACCGGCGACTGGCGGCGCTCGCGCGAGGCGTTCCTGCTGGACGCGGGCCGGGCGCTGGCTGAGGCGCGGTCCACGGCCGAGGTGCTGCGGGTCGCGGCGGGCCTGGCGATGCCCGGGTTCTCACCGGACGGACTCGCGGTCTTCGGCGTCGAGGCCGACCGCCTCACCGTCATCGGCCACCACGGGCACCAACAGGGTGACGAAGGCCCCTTCACCCATATGCCGCTGGAGACGGACTACCCGGCCGCCGAGGTGGTCCGCACCGGCCGCGCCGTCTATCTCTCCTCCCCCGAGGAGTACAAGGGGCGCTACCCAACGGCCTGGCCGCTCGCCGAACGGTTCGGCCGCCGGTCCTGGGCGTTCCTGCCGCTGACGGTCGCCGGCCGCACGATGGGCGCGTGGATGGCGGGCTTCACCCACCCCGTCACCTTCACCCCCGACGAGCGCTCGGTCCTGACCACCGTCGCGCGCATGCTCGCCCAGGCCCTCTCCCGCGCCGGCGCGGCCGAGACCGAGCGTGAACTGACCGACGGCCTGCAGCGCACGATGCTGCCGACCCTGGGCCCCGAGATACCGGGCATGAGCGTCGCCGCGCGGTACGTCCCCACCGGCGGTGGACTCCAGGTCGGCGGTGACTGGTACGACATGATCGCCCTGCCGAGCGGCCGGTTCGCGCTGGTCATCGGTGACGTCCAAGGCCATGACGTGCGCGCCGCCGGTCTGATGGGCCAGCTCCGTATAGCCCTGCGCGCCTACGCCTCCGAGGGCCACCGCCCCGACGCCGTCCTCTCCCGCGCCTCGCGCTTCCTGCACGGCATCACCGACTCCGCCGCCGACGCCTACCCCGACCTCCGCTTCGCGACCTGCCTCTACGTCGAGGTCGACCCGGCCTCCGGCGTCCTCGACATCGCGCGTGCCGGGCACCCCGACCCGGTGGTCCGCATGGCCGACGGAACGGTCCTCGTCCGGCCCACCCAGGGCGGCCTCCCCCTCGGCGTCGACCCCGACGCCGACTACCCCACCACCCGGCTGGTGCTGGAGCCGGGCGAGACCATCCTCCTGTGCACCGACGGCCTCATCGAGACCGGCGGCCACGACCTCGACACGGGCTGGCGCCGCATCCGCACGATCCTGGAAACCTTCGACACGGGCCCGACCGAGACCGAGGGGGCCTTGGAGGGTGGGGGCGCCCTGGGGGTCGGGGGCGTGCCGGGGGTCGGGGGTGCCCTGGAAGCCGGGGGAGCCGGAGGGACGGCGGAGGAGCCGGGCGCCCTCGCCCCGGCGGCCCTCGCCCCGGCGGCCCTCGCCTCGGCCGACGCGCTCGTCTCCGTTCGGCCGGAGGCCCCCGGGCTCGGGCCGGGCCGGCTGGAGGCGCTGGCCGACGCGCTCGTGCAAGGGGTGCACGGCCCCTCCTCGCACCACACGCCCGGCCCGCTCGCCGACCGGCGCGAGGACGACATAGCGATGCTGCTCCTGTGCCGGGAGAGCGAGGGACGCGGCGGCACCACCGCCGTACCGGCGCCCACCCGCCGCACCGCCCTGACCGTCGCACAGGCGGAGCCCGAGCGCATCGCCGGCGCCCGTCAGCAGGTGCGCGAGCTCCTGCACGACTGGAGCTGCGGCGACCAGGTCGACTCCGCCGTGCTCCTCGTCTCCGAGATGCTCACCAACGTCCTCGTCCACACCGACGCCGACGCCCTCCTCGTCGCCGAGATGACCGGCGACGGCGGCAAGCGCCGGATGCGGATCGAGGTCACCGACGCCAGCGACGACCTCCCCCACAAGCGCCACCCCGGTGAGCTCGCCTCCTCCGGCCGCGGGCTCGTCCTCATGGACGTGCTCGCCGACGCCTGGGGCGTGGACCCCCGCGGCGACGGCAAGAGCATCTGGTTCGAGCTGTACGAGACACCCCCGCCGGAGGGTGTGCACCCCGAGTCCCTGAACTAGGCCCTGTGGGGGAAACCGGGGCCGACCGGGACTACCCGAGCCCGGTCGGGGCCCCGACCTCGACTACCCGAACCGCCCCCTCAGCGCGTGCACCACCCCGAACGCCGCGGCCGTCAGCGGCACGGCCGGCAGCATGCCCAGTACCCCCGCGACCGACGCCCCCGCCGCGATCGCGAGCATCACCACCGCCGGATGCATCCGCACGGTGCGGCTCTGGATGGCCGGCAGCAGCACATGCCCCCTCCAAGCATCTGCACGAGCAGCACGATCCAGCAGCGCGACGGCGCACCACGCGGCCAGGCGCCGCACGGGTTCGGGAAGCAGCTGCACACCCCCAGGGCACTACGCCCCCACGGCACGTGTCGCCGGATGGGACCCCGCCCGGGTGACGCGGACGCGCGGCCCCCGATCACCGTCGCTCGTACACGATGATCACCGCCGCTCGTACACGATCACCCGTCGCCCGCGCTCCGACTCGTCCGCCACCACGGTGAAGTGCTCCTCCAGCACAGCGGCCTTCATCCGCTCCCGTCCCCCCACCGGCGGACGGGCCACCCCGGGCGCGTCGGTGACCAGCACAATCCGGTGGCGGGCCAGCATCGCGTCCCGTATCCGGGCGGGGTCGGCCTCGACTCCCTTGAGCGTCCCGGACGCCACGGGGCTCCGGACCAGCGCGATGTCCCGCAGGCCCGCGAAGTCGTCGGGGGAGACGAGCGCGGTGTCGCGCCGGGCCGACGGGGCGAAGAGGACCGCGTCGCCGGGCCGCTTCAGGTGCCGTACGTGCGCGGCCGCGGCCAGGACGTCGTCGATGCGGCTGGCGGGGGACCGTTTGGCCAGTGAGTGCGGCAACAGCGCCACCATCGCGATGCCGACCAGCACCGGTACGAGCCACGACGCCGTTCTGGGGAACCCCGGCCGGACGGTCCGCACCGCCGCGCTCAGGGCCGCCCCGATCAGCAGTGCCAGGCCCAGCATGCTGAACAGGACGTAGCGGTCAAGGAACAGGGGACGGATCAGGCACAGGCCGAGCAGGCCGAGCTGCGGCACCGCCAGCAGCGGCAGCGCGACGGCCGCCAACGACAGCCGCCCCGCCCGCGGCCGGTCCAGCAGCGCCCCCAGCCCGCCGATCGTCAGCAGGACCGCGGGGCCGATCAGCATGTGCCAGGTCAGCGGCGGTATCCAGGACACCTGGTCGGACTGCCGCCGGCTGAACAGGATCAGCGGCAGGACTCCCGCCGCGGCGACCGCCGAGACCGTCGCCCAGCGCGTCCAGGCCGCACGCGGCGCCCGTGTCCACGCCAGGGTCACCGCGTGTGCGGGCACCACCAGCAGGGACAGCCAGTTCAACAGGCCGCAGACCAGGATCAGGCCCCCGTACGCCGCCCAGAGCGCCCCTCCGCCGGCCCGCCCCCGCTGGAGCACGGTCACCAGCAGCAGCGTGGAGAATCCCGCGCCCGCCGCGATCAGCGCGTACGGGCGGCCCTCCTGGAGATGGAACTGCACAGCCGGCAGCAGCCCGAACACCAGTCCGGCCCCGAGCCCGGCCCAGAGTCCGGCCAGTCGACGGCCGATGACCGTGACACAGGCCGCCGCCCCCGCCATGGCCAGCACCGAGGGCAGCCGCAACGTCGTCGTACCGGGTCCGAAGCAGGTGAAGAGGCCGTGCATCAGCAGGTAGTAGGCCCCGTGCACGACGTCGACCTGCGCCAGCATGTGGAGGACGTCGGCGGTCGACCGTCGTGCCACCTGCCAGGTCGCGGCCTCGTCCCGCCAGACGCTGTGCTGCCGGGAGAGCCCCCACAGTCCGAGCGCGACCGTCCACAGCACCGGTGCCGACCAGACCGGCAGCCGCCGCACGGTCGCCGCGGCAGCCGAACGGACCGTCGTGACGGTCGCGCCCCCTCTGAGGAACGCCGGCGCGGGCGCGCTCAAGTGAGCGGAGAAGGGTGGGCCGGACGTCGGGATCCATCATCGTGGAACGGCCTGCGCATGGTGTCTCTCCCCGTTTCCCTGCGTGTGCGGCGGGGGAACGGGCAGGACTGAGCCCGCCCCGGCCGATGGCCGGGGCGGGATCCGAGTGGTGCGCTCTCCCCCGTGAGCGCCACCCGCTCCGGAGGTCAGCCGAAGGGGTGGGCACGCACGAACCTACGCGGCGGGGTGGCGCTCAGCCAGGCGTGGGACGGGTGGGCATGATCACCCGGTGCGGAGTGAACCCGGACGACACCCGGTGGCCCGATTGGCGAGGACGAGCCGTATTTGCCTGGTGATGGGCCCTTGCCTACAGCCCCTCGGAGGTCATCCCGTGGACCGCCGGGATCGTCCCCAGCCGGCCCTTCTGGAAGTCCTCGAACGCCTGCTGGAGTTCCTCGCGGGTGTTCATCACGAACGGGCCGTAGTGGGCCATCGGCTCACGGATCGGCTGTCCGCCGAGGAGCACGATCTCCAGGTCGGGCGCGTGGGAGTCCTGCTGCTCGTCCGCCCGGAAGGTGATCGAGGAGCCCGCGCCGAAGACCGCCGTCTGCCCGAGGCGGATGGGCCGCCGGTCCGCACCGACGGTGCCCCGCCCGGCGAGGACGTAGGCGAGAGCGTTGAAGTCCTCCCGCCACGGCAGGGTGATCTCCGCGCCCGGCGCGACGGTCGCGTGGAGCAGGGTGATCGGGGTGTGGGTGATGCCCGGCCCCTGGTGACCGTCCAGCTCACCGGCGATGACGCGCAGCAGCGCGCCGCCGTCGGGGGTGGTGAGCAGCTGGACCTGACCACCGCGGATGTCCTGGTACTTGGGGGCCATCATCTTGTCCCTGGCCGGGAGGTTCACCCACAGCTGGATGCCGTGGAACAGGCCGCCGGACATGACGAGGGCCTCCGGCGGCGCCTCGATGTGGAGGAGGCCGGAGCCGGCCGTCATCCACTGGGTGTCGCCGTTGGTGATGGTGCCGCCACCGCCGTGGCTGTCCTGGTGGTCGAAGATCCCGTCGATGATGTAGGTGACGGTCGACTGTTCTGCCACGGCTTCGCGTCAGGCTGCTTCGGTTCCGCTCTGAGAAGCGGGTGCACCAGGCCGCACGGCGAGCACACCGTTAACGGGGGCGCGCCCCAGATGGGACAGGACAACACCCAGAACAACACCTTCGGCTACGACCCCCAGCAGCTCACGCAGTACGCGCGCAAGGTTCTGGCGGCCGCGCAGTCAGCGAACGTGCCAGAGGAGGTCCGAGCCATGGTCGTCGCCGACGTGGAGGCTCTGCAGGACGAGCTCGCCGTAGCCGCACCTGAGTCCGGTCGGGTTCGCCAGCTCGCGGAGCGGGTGCTTCAGAGCGCCAGTGCTAACCTGCCCGCCCTTGGCTGGACAGGGGTTGCCCAGTTGGTATCGGCAAACCTCGGCATCCCACTCTTCTGAGCCACGAGTAGCGCTCGGCAGTCCGCACACAGTCTGCAGGACACTCGATTACGGCCGTCGCCCCCATCGCCAGTCATCAGTGAACGGCCAGGTCATCGCCCTGCGGGGAGATCCCCGCAGGGCGATGACCTGGCCCACTACTAGGTGACGGCACTCTTGACCAGGGACAGGTCCTTGTCGATCTCGGCATGCAGCGGAGGTGCGACGGCATACTCGCGGACCCGCCCGCCGCCGTGCCGACGAACCTTTCGGAGAGCTCCACCTTGTAGTCCCCGGCCTTGGGGTCTTCCTCCCCCAGCACCGGGTAGGGGACGGCCAGAATCCTAGGGCTTCAGCCCAAGGGGCATGTCAACCCGGTATCTGTCGGCGGTACGACATCGTGATCAGACCGGCAGTGAAACTGACCGCCGCCACGACTGCCGCCACGACGCTGGTGGACTCCATCAGGAGAACCGCCCACGGGTACGGCCTCTGGTCTCCCGCCAGGCCGGTGACAATGCTGACCATCACGAACATGGTCGCCGCCGCGCCACCGGCGATCGGGCCGTACCAGCTGTGTACGAGGAGAGCGAGGCCCAGCACCATGACGGTGTTTCGTCCGCCCGCCACCGCTGTCGGCATGTCCAGGAACTCCCCGAGTGCAAAACCCAGTCCCGCCGCGCTCACCCCCAGAAGCAGGAGAGCCAGCCGGTCGACAACGGCGACCGCTCGCGCCGCTGTGGTTTCGGTGGCGATGAGGCGCCGGCTCATGCAGTACGTCGTCGGGATGCACAGGATGAGCGGGACGAAGTTCATCAGCTTGATCGAGAAGGTGCCCTGCGCGGCGATCTGGGGAACCTTCGCCACGTCGTCGCGCACAAGTACAAGGAGGAGCGTCCAGGCGAACAGGGCCACAGGCAGCAGCCAGATTCTTCGTGTGCGCGCCCAGAGAGTCAACGGTCCACCCCCGGTGCCATGTCCGCCGGGTCCTCCAACTGCGGGCCCAGCGCTCGGCCCCGCTCGTTTTCGGCCTTGGCCCCCGCCCGGGCCTTCTCGTGGACCTGCTCGTCGCAGGACTCGAGGTAACTCAACTGCTGCTTGTACCAGGCGTACTGCTTCGCCTTGGGGAGGCTGCGCACCCAGCGTGCCCGGTACACACCGCTGGGGCCGTAGCTGCGGGCGGCCTCTGCCTCCGACATCCCAACCGTCAGGCCGATCCAGGCAGAAGCGGCTCCGCGCCCCGGATAAACGTAGTCATCAGGAAGGTCCGGGCAGTCGTGGAGCCCTGTCGGAACCAAGGCGCTGACGTAGACGGCCCGGCTGCGGTGGCGGGTCACCGGCTTCTGGAGGAAGGTTCGCCAGGTGTCGCGTGCCAGCGGTAGATCCTCCGAGACGAAGGCCAGCTTGCGGGGTGGGGTGAAGCCGACTTCTCGCAGGCGGGGCAGCGCGTGTTGAGCGGAGCGGTGCAGCGCGGGGATGTCGTCGGCGAACTCGCCAGGCACACAGATCACCGGGGCAGTTCGCTCACACGTCGTTGCCCAAGTGCGGGGAACGGTGGGGTCGGCGTAGCGCGGGGCGTCACTCACCAGAGGATACGACGCCCCGAAGCCCGCGAGGACGCAGCAGGCCACGGCGGCGGCGCGCAGCGCCGGACGTGAGAGCAGGCTGAGCGCGACAAGACCGAGCAGCAGCCCGAGAGCCAGGATCGCCGGTGCCATGAGGTAGGCGCGGTCCACGACATCCGTATAGGTCGGAGTGCTCATGTCGAATCCGGATACCGCCCGCAGCCATGGGATACCCAGCGTATAGGCGACGAAGACCCACAGCGCCGTGATCACCACCGCGAGGGGGCGGGCGATAACGGGCGGAAGGGAGAGCCCGAGGAAGAAACCGACTGCCACTGCGCTGAAGGGGATCGCAAGACTTCGGACCATGGGAACGGTGTCGTGGAGCCCTGGTGCGGGGCCTCCCAGATAGCTGATCACCAACAGGAAGGACGCCACCCAGCTGATGATCACCAGGGCCAGGGTGGGGGCCATCGCATCGACAAATATTCGCAGCAGGTGGCGGCTGGACGGGGCGGCTGTGATCCGAGCCTGGCGAAGCCTCCCTGCGTCCCAGGCGGCCACCAAGGCTATTCCCAGCGCGGCGACCCTCAGGGCCACCGAGACCACGACGATGGAATCCTCACCGGTGAACGGCGAGGGCTGGTAGGCGGTGAAGTATATGGCCAGAGCCACCGTCGGGGCTCCGAGCCCTATGACGGCCGAGTGTCGAGCGAAGGGGAATCGGTTCACCACGAGATCGCCCCATCGATCTCGGTGAACGCCTGATAAGCGGAGGTGGCCCGCTGTTCGTCGGATGTCGCCGTCGCGCTCGCGTGGGAAAGGAAGTCCACCACCGTTCCCGAGAAACGCACCTGACCGTCCAACAGAACCACGACCGAGTCATACGAGTTGGCGATGTCCGAGGTGTCATGGGTGGAGAGAACGATGTGCACCTCCTTGGACAGATCGGCGAGAATCTGGTGGAAGACCTGCCGCTGCCGGGGATCCATGCCCGCTGTCGGCTCATCGAGGAGAAGGACCTCTGCGTCATGTACGAGGGCCTGCGCCACTGCGACGCGCCGCTGCTGCCCCCCGGAGAGTTCCTGGACCTTGTCACCCGCCCGATCGGCCAGCTCCACGCGGTTCAGGGCCTTGAGAGCCTGACGCCACGCCTCGCGCCGGGGCATCCCCTTGAGCCAACCGGAATACGCGACCTGATCCCGGGCCGTGAGCCCCGGCACCTGCCCCACCTGCTGAGGCATCCATGCCACACGCCTACGGAACGCGGGCAGCGCGCGACGCCGGCCGGTGCTCAGGTCGCCATAGGTGACGGAACCGGAATCGGGGCGCAGCGCAGATGCGCACAAGCCCAACAGGGTACTCTTTCCCGCTCCGTTCGGCCCCAGGAGCACGGTCCGCCCGGGCGGCAGTGTGTAGCTGAGATCACGCAGCACCGGGCGTCTACGCCGATAGGAGAAGAAACACTCGGACATCGAAATGGGCATGCGACACCTTGGTATTTCAGCGTGGGGGTGCCTCTGTCTGTTTCATCAAGAGGCAGGTGGAGACCTGCGTTTCAGGTCTCCACCCAGGTATTCAGAATCCAGTGTCACCTAGAATGACATACGGGTCTGATCGACGCTGATAGTCGGGCCGACTATCGAATTTCCATCGATCTTGGTGATGCGGAAGTAATAGTCGTGACCCTCGGTTCCGGCACCCCACTCGCCGGACGACGTTCCACCGTTGAAGCATGCCGTGTACGTCTTTGTGTCGAATCCGGTGTCGGGTCCGATGACAGCACGACGCAGCTGAACAGTCACACTTCTACCCAACTCCGTATGGCATCCGGTGAAGTCCACCTTGTTCCCGCCGCTACCTCCGTCATCGGTCACAGGCTTCGAGTTGAAGCCGGCGACTCCAGCCTGTATGAACGAGTACTTCACGACAGCCCAAGCGGGGCTCGCGAGGGCCAATGGGAGGGTCGAGATGGAAGCAACCATACCGATCCGCTTCCAGGTACTACGGGTTCCGAACTTACGCACAGTTGTACCTCTTGATTGGAATCGCGAGCAGGCGCGTGCATCACGAGGTGAATTGAGCGAAGGCCGCATTGGCGGGAATCCCCCGCGAGGGATTTTGAGTGTACATCCACAACGTTGGGCTTCACGGCAGTTATTGATCCGAAACGGTAGGTGCTCTGGGTCGTTGATCCCTGCGTGAGCGAACTGGTAGGGGACGCACGGCAGTTGTCGCCGTCAGCGCAGGAGGCTCTTCGGCTGCGGGCGGTGGCCGCGTTGGTGGCGGGCCGGACTCGCGAGGATGTCGCGGCGGTGTTCCGGGTCTCGCTCAAGGCGGTGGACAACTGGTGGGGGAAGTGGCTGGCCAGCGCGAAGCGCTCGTAGCTCAGCCGCGGGGTCGGCGAACATCAGGTTCTCGGCGCCGTCGAGCAGCAGGCGATCCGGCAGGCCGTACTGGATCACCGTCCCTGTGACCTGGGGCTGGCGGGGCAGCTGTGGACGCGGGCGGGAGTGGGGGACCTGATCGCGAAGCTGTACCGGGTGCGGCTGACCGATCAGGGCATGGGCAAGTACCTGCGCCGCTGGGGCCTGTCCTTCCAGCGCCCGGACTAGCGGGCCGTCGAACAGGACGCGGAAGCGGTCCGCGTCTGGCGGGAGGAGACCTGGCCGGCGATCCGGGCCAGGGCGAGGGCCGCGGGCGGGGAGGTGCTCTTCGCCGACCAGGTCGGCATCCGTTCCGACCAGATCACCGGCCGCACCTGGGGCGCCAAGGGGTGCACCCCCATCGTGCGCTGCACGGGCAACCGGTTCTCGGTGAACGCGATGTCCGCGATCAGCACGAAGGGCCGCATGCACTTCATGGTCTTCACCGAGACCTTCGACGCCGACGTCATGGGCCGCTTCCTGGACCGGCTCGTAGGCCACTTCGACCACAAAGTGCACCTCGTCGTGGACGGCCACTCCGCTCACCGCTTCCGATCACCCGGACCGCATCGAGCTGCACTTCCTGCCGTCGTACTCGCCGGAACTGAACCCCGACGAACTGGTCAACGCCGACCTCAAACGGAGCCTGCCCATGCACAACCGGGCCCGCGACCAGGCCCAACTCGCCGCCGAGTCCCGCCGGTTCTTCCACCGACGCCAACGTCAGCCACACATCGTCCGCGGCTACTTCGGCGGACCCCACGTCCGCTACATCCTCGAACAGAACCCTTTGAGTTTCGGATCAATAGTCTTCCGTCGCGGTGTTCCTTTTTGCGTACGCCCTGGTGGTCTTCGCGGAGATCTGCGACGTGGACCTCTCCCGCGACCTGTTTCCCGCGCGACCGACGAGGCCACCGAAGAACTCGATGCCTGGCGTCAACGGCCCAGGAGCCGGTCCGGTCTCTGGGTGCGTCGATCTCGGCCGCGCCGAGGTCGGTCAGTACCCGCTTGCGTGACGTGTCATCGCGCGAATTGCCTGGGCCGGCCCTGGTCTCGTCGCCCTTCTCGTGGCCGAGGCTTACATGGAGGTTCAGGGCGTCAGCGCGCTGCACTCCGAGCCTAAGAAGGTCAGCCCTCTGGAGTCGACGTACGGAGTTCTGCGCGCGCAGGCGATGACTCCTCGAGATGGTGGCCATGGTCGAGGAGAAGCTTCACTTCACATACCAGTCCGCACACAGTCCGCAGGACACCCAATAAAGTCCATCGCACCCCGTCGCCAACAATCAAGAAAAGGCCAGGCCAGAGACCCACAGCAAAGATCACTGCAGGTCGCAGACCCGGCCGATTACTTGGAGACCAAGAAGGCGGCTTCGAGCGCGGACGAGCCTCACCCCTTTCCGGGCGGACTCGTCCACATGCGGCCGTAGTGATCCCTACAGTCCGCCCTCAGACATGCCGTGCACTGCCGGGATCGTTCCCAGCCGCCCCTTCTGGAAGTCCTCGAACGCCTGCTGCAGCTCGTCCTTGGTGTTCATGACGAACGGGCCGTAGTGCGCCATCGGCTCACGGATCGGCTGTCCGCCCAGCAGCACGACCTCCAGGTCCGGCGTGTTCGCGTCCTGCTTCTCGTCCGCGCGGACCGTCAGCGAGGAGCCCGCGCCGAAGACCGCGGTCTGCCCCAGATGGATCGGGCGGCGCTCCGCGCCGACCGCGCCCTTGCCCGCGAGGACGTACGCCAGGCCGTTGAAGTCCTCCCGCCACGGAAGAGTGAGCTCCGCGCCGGGCGCGAGGGTCGCGTGGACCATGGTGATCGGGGTGTGGGTGATGCCGGGCCCCGCGTGCCCGTCCAGCTCGCCGGCGATGACCCGCAGCAGCGCGCCGCCGTCGGGGGTGGTGAGGAGCTGCACGTGCCCGCCGCGGATGTCCTGGTAGCGCGGCGCCATCATCTTGTCCTTGGCCGGCAGGTTCACCCACAGCTGCAGGCCGTGGAAGAGACCGCCGGACATGACCAGCGACTCCGGCGGCGCCTCGATGTGGAGCAGGCCCGAGCCGGCCGTCATCCACTGGGTGTCGCCGTTGGTGATGGTGCCGCCGCCGCCCTGGCTGTCCTGGTGGTCGAAGATGCCGTCGATGATGTAGGTGACGGTCTCGAAGCCGCGGTGCGGGTGCCACGGGGTCCCTTTCGGTTCCCCAGGCTGATACTCAACCTCACCCATCTGATCCATCATGATGAACGGGTCCAGATGGCGGTAGTTGATCCCCGCGAACGCCCGGCGAACGGGGAAACCCTCACCTTCGAAGCCGCTCGGCGCGGTCGTCACACCAAGCACAGGACGGGCCACGGCATCGACCGACGCGGCCACGCGCGGGAGGGTCAAGGGGTTGTCGACGGTTACAGCAGGCATGGGTCCGACTCTCCTCTTGGTGGAAGTTTCCGCAGGTCAGCGAGCATCCGTCGGGATACTCCCCCAACTGATAGAGTCCTTGGGCTCTCCCGGCGCGTAGTCCACCTCGCCCATCTGGTCCATCATGATGAACGGGTCGAGGTGCTGGTAGTTGATCCCCGCGAACGCCCGGCGAACCGGGAAGCCCTCGCCCTCGAACCCACTGGGCGCGGTCGTCACGGCGAGCACCGGACGGGCCACCGCGTCGGTCGGTGCGGCGACACGGGGCAGGGTCAGCGGGTTCTCGACGGTCACTGCGGGCATGTCGGTACCTCCTTGTGCGCTCAGTTTAGTTGACTATTGAACTTCCTGCCACCCTCAACAGCACACAAGCCGCCCCGCATTCCCACCAGGGCCGCACCCCGGGGCTCGCTCTGAAGGGGCGCGGGGAACTGCGCGAACAACTTCCACAGCCCCGCACTCCGCAACGAACCGCACCCCACCACCGCGGACCCGGAACCCGGCCCAACCAGCGGAGCTATCCGTACATCCGCCGCATCGCGAACTCCACCATCTGCTCCACGGCCTTCGCATCGAAGACCATCCGATGCTCCCCCTCCATGTCGAGGACGAAGCCGTACCCGGTCGGCAGCAGATCGATCACCTCCGCTCCGGTGATCACGAAGTACTTGGACTCCTTGCCGGCGTACCGACGCAGCTCCTTCAGCGAGGTGAACATCGGGATCACCGGCTGCTGAGTGTTGTGCAGCGCCAGGAACCCGGGGTTGTCCCCGCGCGGGCAGTACACCTTGGACGAGGCGAAGACCTGCTGGAAGTCCTCCGCCGCCATCTGCCCGGTGGTGAAGGCCCGCACCGCGTCCGCGAGGGAGGGCGGGGACGGCTCCGGGTACAGGGGAGGCTGCTGCCCGTAACCGCCCCCCATCTGGCCGCCGGGCATCTGCCCGGGCATCTGCTGCTGCGGCGGCGGGGCGTACTGCTGCTGAGGGCCGGCGCTCTGGTCGTAGCCGTACATGCGGCAAAGCGTAACGAGTCACAGATGGACGGCTCGGGGTTGCATCTTATTACCGGTGGGTAGCATCATCGACAGAGAAGCTACTCGTTGGTATGTGAACTAGCGCGAGGATCCAGTGCCTCGCCGATCTCTCTTACGGAGCCGTCGCCATGGGGCACTACAAGTCGAATCTCCGCGACATCGAGTTCAACCTCTTCGAGGTGCTCGGGCGCGACAAGCTGTACGGCACCGGTCCGTTCGCGGAGATGGACACGGACACCGCGAAGAGCATCCTGGAGGAGCTGGCCCGGCTCTCGGAGAACGAGCTGGCGGAATCCTTCACGGACGCCGACCGCAACCCGCCGGTCTTCGACCCGGAGACGAACACCGCGCCGGTACCGGCATCCTTCAAGAAGAGCTACAAGGCCTTCATGGACTCCGAGTACTGGCGGCTCGGCCTGCCCGAGGAGATCGGCGGCACCACCTCGCCCCGCTCCCTGATCTGGGCCTTCGCCGAGCTGATCCTGGGCGCCAACCCGGCCGTCTGGATGTACTCCTCGGGCCCCGCGTTCGCCGGCATCCTCTTCGAGGAGGGCAACGAGGTCCAGAAGCACATCGCCAAGGTCGCCGTGGAGAAGCAGTGGGGCTCCACGATGGTCCTCACCGAGCCCGACGCGGGCTCCGACGTCGGCGCCGGCCGCACCAAGGCGGTCCAGCAGGAGGACGGCTCCTGGCACATCGAGGGCGTCAAGCGCTTCATCACCTCCGGTGAGCACGACATGGAGGAGAACATCCTCCACTACGTCCTCGCCCGCCCCGAGGGCCACGGCCCCGGCACCAAGGGCCTGTCCCTCTTCCTCGTCCCGAAGTACCTCTTCGACTTCGAGACCGGCGAGCTGGGCGAGCGCAACGGCGTGTACGCGACGAACGTCGAGCACAAGATGGGCCTCAAGGCCTCCAACACCTGCGAGATGACCTTCGGCGACCGCCACCCGGCCAAGGGCTGGCTGATCGGCGACAAGCACGACGGCATCCGCCAGATGTTCCGCATCATCGAGTTCGCCCGCATGATGGTCGGCACGAAGGCGATCTCCACACTCTCCACGGGCTACCTGAACGCGCTGGAGTACGCCAAGGAGCGCGTCCAGGGCCCCGACCTGGCGAACTTCATGGACAAGACCGCGCCCAAGGTCACCATCACCCACCACCCCGACGTCCGCCGCTCGCTGATGACGCAGAAGGCGTACGCGGAGGGCATGCGCGCCCTCGTCCTCTACACCGCCTCCATCCAGGACGAGATCCAGGTCAAGGAGGCGGCGGGCGAGGACGTCTCCGCCCTGGAGGCCCTGAACGACCTGCTCCTGCCCATCGTCAAGGGCTACGGCTCCGAGAAGGGCTACGAGCAGCTCGCCCAGTCCCTGCAGATCTTCGGCGGCTCCGGGTTCCTCCAGGAGTACCCGATCGAGCAGTACATCCGCGACGCCAAGATCGACACCCTCTACGAGGGCACCACCGCGATCCAGGGCCAGGACTTCTTCTTCCGGAAGATCGTCCGCAACCAGGGCGCCGCGCTGAACACCCTCGCCGAGGAGATCAAGAAGTTCCTGGCGCTCGGGGAGGGCGGCGAGCAGCTGGACGGCGCCCGCGAGCACCTCGCCAAGGCCGCCGTCGAGCTGGAGGCCATCGTCGGCCTCCTCCTCACCGACCTCGCCGCCACCGAGCAGGACGTCAAGAACATCTACAAGGTGGGCCTCAACACCACCCGCCTGCTGATGGCCTCCGGTGACGTCGTCGTCGGCTACCTGCTCCTCAAGGGCGCCGCCGTCGCCGCCGAGAAGCTGGAGAACGCCTCCGCCAAGGACAAGGCTTTCTACACCGGCAAGATCGCGGCGGCGAAGTTCTTCGCGGCCAACGTCCTCCCGGGCGTCACCCTCGCCCGCAAGATCTCCGAGGGCGTCGACCTGGACCTGATGGAGCTGGACGAGGCGGCGTTCTAGCCGGCATCCAAGGCGGCTCACCAGCCTGCCCCTCCCCGGCCGCACCCCGGTCGTGGCGCCGGACGGACCCTGCCCGTCCGTCCGGCGCCTCCCCCTCCGCACGCTCACCACGAGGGCCCGCTCCCATCCCCAGGGAGTGGGCCCTCGTACGTCGTTAAGGTGAACCCCATGCGCACACCCCCACACTTCGATCGCGGCCACACCGACGACCTCATGACCTTCCTGGCGAGCAGCCCCACCCCGTACCACGCGGTGGCGAGCGCCGCGGAACGGCTGGAGAAGGCAGGCTTCCGGCAGGTCTCGGAGGCCGACGCGTGGGACGGCTCGCTGGGCGGCCGCTACGTGCTGCGCGGGGGCGCGATCATCGCCTGGTACGTCCCGAAGGGCGCCCACCCTCACACCCCCTTCCGCATCATCGGTGCCCACACCGACTCCCCCAATCTGCGGGTCAAACCCCGCCCCGACAGCGGCGCCCACGGCTGGCGCCAGGTCGCCGTCGAGATCTACGGCGGCCCGCTGATGAACTCCTGGCTAGACCGCGACCTCGGCATCGCCGGCCGGCTCTCCCTGCGCGACGGCACCAGCCGCCTCGTCAATGTCGACAGACCCCTCCTGCGCGTCCCCCAACTCGCCATCCACCTCGACCGGACGGTCTCCTCCGAGGGCCTCAAGCTCGACAAGCAGCGCCACCTCCAGCCCGTCTGGGGCCTCGGCGACGACGTCCGCGACGGCGACCTGATCGCCTTCCTGGAGGAGGAGGCGGGCATCCCCGCCGGCGAGGTCACCGGCTGGGACCTGATGACCCACTCCGTCGAACCGCCCGCCTACCTGGGCCGCGACAACGAACTGCTCGCCGGCCCCCGCATGGACAACCTCCTCTCCGTGCACGCCGGTACGGCCGCACTCGCCTCCGTCGCCGGCTCGGGCGACGAACTCCCCCACATCCCCGTCCTCGCCGCCTTCGACCACGAGGAGAACGGCTCCCAGTCCGACACCGGCGCCGACGGCCCGCTGCTCGGCGGGGTGCTGGAGCGCTCGGTCTTCTCCCGCGGCGGCTCCTACGAGGACCGGGCACGGGCCTTCGCCGGCACCGTCTGTCTCTCCTCCGACACCGGCCACGCCGTCCACCCCAACTACGCCGAGCGCCACGACCCGACGCACCACCCCCGCGCGGACGCCGGCCCGATCCTGAAGGTCAACGTCAACAACCGCTACGCCACCGACGGTTCGGGCCGCGCCGTCTTCGCCGCCGCCTGCGAGAAGGCCGGAGTGCCCTTCCAGACGTTCGTCTCCAACAACTCCATGCCCTGCGGCACCACCATCGGCCCCATCACCGCCGCCCGGCACGGCATCCGCACCGTCGACATCGGCGTGGCCATCCTCTCGATGCACAGCGTCCGCGAGCTGTGCGGAGCGAAGGACCCCTACCTCCTGGCGAACGCCCTGGCGGCCTTCCTGGGGGGCTGACCCGCGGCCGTGCACCCCGTCCCGCCCTCAACGCCTGTTACTGACCGGCCTGTCCGGGTACCCGATGTCAACCGGTAGGACCGAACGACCGGAACGACCGGCCGCCCCAACCGGACACAGGGAGGAACACTCATGGGCCTGGGCGGGTGCATCATTCTGATCGCCGTGGGGGCCATCCTCACGTTCGCCACCGACTGGGACATGCAAGGGGTCAACCTCGACCTGGTCGGCATCATCTTCATGATCGTCGGACTCATCGGAGTCGCGACGTTCAGCAGTATCGCCAGGCGGAGGCGGGTGGTGGTGCCCCCCACCACCCCGGTCGTGGACGAGACCGGCCAGCAGCGGGGCGGCTACCAGGGCTACTGAGCCGGCCACACGGCCTGGTCCGGGCCTGGGCCATGGCCGGTCCTGGTCCGGGCCTACGCCCCGTCGCCCTCGTCCATCCCCGCCAGCACCAGCGGCAGCCGGTCCGTCCCACCCTCCGTGAGCCGGACCGGCACGCCCCAGTCCTGCTGGTGGACGTGGCAGGCCGGGTAGGCGTGGGAGGGGTCGTCGTCGCAGGAGGCGGCCATCGCCGAGACGTGCAGGACGCCCTCGGATATGGACGGGTCGAGTTCGAGCTCGCGGGACAGGGCCGTGTCCGCGCCCTCGCCTCGCAGCAGCAGCTCGTGCGGGGTGGCGGAGACGAGCAGCCGGGTCGAGGGCCCGTACCGCTCGTCGAGCTTCTGCCCCGCCGGGGCCTGGAAGACCACGTCCAACCGCAGCCTGCCGGGGGCGACTTCGGTGGCCGCGCGCCGGGTGCGCTGGGCGACGGCCTCCACCTTCACCGTCTCCTCCGGCAACCGCAGCCTGGTCAGCCGGTGCCGGGCGGACTCGACGACCACGATGTCGTCCCCGACGAGCACCGCGTCACTCGGCTCCCTCAGATCCGTGGCCAGGGTCCCGACCTCACCCGTCGCCGGGTCGTAGCGGCGCAGCGCGTGGTTGTAGGTGTCGCTGACGGCCACCGACCCGTCGGGCAGGGCCGTGACGCCCAACGGATGCTGCAGCAGCGCCTGTTCGGCCGGCCCGTCCCGATGACCGAAGTCGAAGAGTCCCGTCCCGACCGCCGTGTGGACGGCGCCGTCGAGGTCCACCCAGCGCAGCGCGGACGTCTCGGAGTCGGCGAGCCACAGCCGGTCGGCGGTGGCCGCGAGCCCCGAGGGCTGTGCGAACCAGGCCTCGTCTGCCGGCCCGTCCACCAGGCCCTCGTTGGTCGTGCCGGCCGCCACCGCCACGGTGCCCTCGGCGAGGTCGTACGTCCACAGCTGGTGGACACCGGCCATGGCGATCCACACCCTGCCGTCGAACACGGCCACGTCCCACGGGGAGGAGAGGTCGATCTCCCGCGCCGGCCCGGAGGTCGGGGAGCCCCGCCACCACTGGCGGCCGGTGCCCGCGAGCGTCGTGACCGCCCCGGCGTCCGGGTCGAGCAGGCGCAGCGCGTGGTTCACCGTGTCGGCGACGACCACGGCACCGCCGTCCAGCAGGGCCAGCCCCTGCGGTTCGCTGAAGCGGGCGTGCTCCGCACCGCCGTCCACGAACCCACGCTCGCCGGAGCCGTAGTGCCGTACGACGGTCTCGCCGTCGGCCGCCAGCCGGACCAGCCGGTGCCGGGTGGTGTCGCTGACGAGGAAGTCGCCGTCCGGCAGGAGCAGGGCCTTGCCGGGGAACCGCAGCACCGTCGGCTCGGGCTCGGGCGCCACGTACGGCCCGTCGCCGCGCCGCAGTGTCCCCTTGGCCTCGTGTTCGGTCTCCAGCTCGACGACCAGCCGCTCGATGGCGTGCGCATGGCCCTCGCCCGCGTGCTGGGCGACCACGTACCCCTCGGGATCGACCACCACGAGCGTCGGCCAGGCCCGCACCGCGTACTGCTTCCAGGTGGCGAGCTCCGGATCGTCGAGCACCGGGTGCTCCACCCCGTACCGCTCGACGGCGTCGACCACCGCCCCGTGCTCCGCCTCGTGCGCGAACTTCGGCGAGTGGACCCCGATGACCACCACGGTGTCCCGGTGCTTCTCCTCCAGCTCCCGCAGCTCGTCGAGAACATGCAGACAGTTGATGCAGCAGAACGTCCAAAAATCCAACACCACTATTTTCCCCCGCAGGTCGGCGAGGGTGTACTGCTCGCCGCCCGTGTTCAGCCAGCCGCCCTTCCCGATCAGCTCGGGGGCGCGGACACGGACACGGCGGGGGGCCGAGTGCTGGGTCGCGGAATCGCTCATGGATCAAGCGTGCCACTTTTCGGGAAACCGCTTCGGACCCTGTGGAAAACCGCGCTTCCAGGTTGTGGACAACTCGTCGGGCTGGGCTTTTCGGGTCTACCGGCGATGTTTCGCGGTCGTCCCCGGGGAACGTCTGCAGGCATGAGATTCCTCGTACGCGACCGGATCCTCGGCATCGGTGACGACTACTGGATCGAGGACGAGCACGGCCGGAAGGCCTTCCTCGTCGACGGCAAGGCCATGCGGCTGCGGGACACCTTCGAGCTGAAGGACACCCGGGGGGAGGTACTGATCGACATCCGCCGCAAGATGTTCGCGCTGCGCGACACGATGGTCGTCGAACGCGGCGGCGAGCCCCTCGCCACCGTCCGCCGCAAGCGCCTCTCCCTCCTGCGCAACCACTACCGGGTCTCCCTGGCGGACGGCACCGAACTCGACGTCAGCGGCAAGATCCTCGACCGTGAGTTCGCCATCGAGTACGAGGGCGAACTCCTCGCGCACATCTCCCGCAGATGGCTGCACGTCCGCGAGACCTACGGCCTCGACGTCGTACGCGACGACGCGGACCCGGCCCTGCTGATCGCCGTGACGGTGTGCGTGATCAACCTGGCGGAGCGGGAACGGGACGACTGAGGGAACACACGCCGGGAAACGCACGCTCCGCCAAGGCTCGGCCGAGCCGAAGCTCAGCGCACGAAAGCTCGGCGGAGCCGAAGCGCGGCAGGCACGAAGCTCAGCGGCGCGGTGGCTCCAGCCCCAGGAGTCTGTCCTTCAGCGCGGGGAACTGCTCACGCGTCGTCGCGACCCTCGTCGGGTCGAGGTCGACCGTGAGGACCTCCTCGCCGGGGCCCGCCTCCGCCAGGACCTCGCCCCAGGGGTCGACCACGATCGAGTGACCTGCCTGGGGAACTCCCGCGTGCGTACCGGCCGTTCCGCAGGCGAGGACGTAGGCCTGGTTCTCCACGGCCCGGGCCTGCGCCAGCAGCGTCCAGTGGGAGCGACGGCGTTCCGGCCAGCCCGCCGACAGCACGAACATCTCGGCGCCCGCGTCGACGAGCCCCCGGAACAGCTCGGGGAACCGCAGGTCGTAGCAGGTGGCGATGCCGATGGTCGTGTCCGGGACGCGGAGCGTCACCAGCTCCGCGCCGGCACCCATCAGCACGGCCTCGCCCTTGTCGAAGCCGAAGCGGTGGATCTTGCGGTAGGAGGCGGCGAGGTCGCCGGACGGTGAGAAGACGAGGGAGGTGTTGTAGAGGGTGCCGTCAGGGGCCCGCTCCGGGATCGAGCCGGCGTGCAGCCAGACGCCCGTGTCGGTCGCCGCCTTGGCCATCGCCTCGTACGTCGGCCCTTCCAGCGGTTCGGCCGCCGAGGCGAAGGATTCGAACGCGAATGCGCCGGTGGTCCAGAGCTCCGGGAGGACGACGAGATCGGCGCCTGCCTGGTCCCGTACCAGCGAGGCCACCCGCCGCCTGCGCGATTCGACCGATTCGTCCTCGTCTACGCCGATCTGGATGAGCGAGGCGCGCACAGTACCACCGTCCTGGCATTCGAGCCGTCCACACCAGCCTACGATCGTCACACGAAAGCACTGCCGGGGTGCCTCAGAGCAGCGTAACTTAACGTTTCACAGCACCCACTGACAGCCGCCGACGACCTACTCCACGCCGTCAACGCCGACGCCCCCACTGAAGACCACCACCCACGTAGCCGACACGTACCGACCGTACTGACACGTACCGACCGCCCGAGGGGTCCCGTTCCGTGAGTCTGCATCCCACTCTTCAGCCCTACGCCGACGCCTGGACCCACTCCGTGGACGCGATATCCGAGCTGGTGTCGCCGCTCGTGGAGGGCGAGTGGAACCGCCGGACGCCATGCCCGGGGTGGTCGGTGCGCGATGTGGTCTCCCACGTCATCGGCCTGGACTGCGAAATGCTCGGCGACCCCCGGCCGATCCACACCCTGCCGCGCGATCTGTACCACGTACGGACCGAGCACCAGCGGTACATGGAGATGCAGGTCGACGCCCGCCGTCACCACACCGCGCCGGAGATGACCTCCGAGCTGGAGTACACGATCATCCGGCGCAACCGCCAGCTGCGGAACGAGTCCCGGGACCCGGGTCACAAGGTGCGGGGCCCGCTCGGCACCGAGCTGACCCTCGAACAGGCCATGCGCAACCGCGCCTTCGACGTCTGGGTCCACGAGCAGGACCTGCGCGCCGCGCTGGGCCAGCCGGGGAACCTGGACTCGCCGGGCGCGCTCGTCGTCCGTGACGAGCTGCTGTCCGTGCTGCCGAAGGTGGTCGCGGAGGACGCGCAGGCGCCGCGCAGTTCGGCCGTCGTCTTCGACGTGCACGGCCCGGTGGAGTTCATCCGTACCGTCCGCGTGGACATCCAGGGCCGCGGCACGCTGGAGACGGCTCCCGCCCTCGGCCCCGCCGCCACCCTCACGCTCGACTGGGAGACCTACGTCCGTCTCGCCTGCGGCCGCGTCACCGCCGATCTCGTCGCCGACCGCATCAAGGCCGAGGGCGACCCCCACCTGATCGCGGCGATCCTGCACGCGTTCGCGGTGACGGTGTAGCGGCCGGGTGACCCGGTAGCGGCCGGCTCTGCGGGGCCGTCGGCTCGCGGGGCCGCCGAACGCTGCCCCTCACACCGGCCTACCGGCCCCTACGCCGGTACGTGCACCGTCTCCACCCGGCTCGCCACCAGGCGTTCCCGCTCGCGGCGGGCCGCGCGGCCGCGCAGGCGGAGGATCTGGCTCAGGCCCAGCGCCTGGAGGACGAACACGGCGGAGAAGGCGATGCCGTAGTCGTCGTCGGTCAGGTCCAGGAGGACGCCGACCGCGAACAGGGTCGTCATGGAGGCGACGAAACCACCCATGTTGGTGATCCCGGAGGCGGTGCCCTGACGCTCCGGCGGGTTCGCCGGGCGGGCGAAATCGAAGCCGAGCATCGATGCCGGACCGCAGGCGCCCAGGACCGCGCAGAGCACGATCAGGAGCCACATCGGGGCGCGCTCGCCGGTGTGGACGAGCGTGGTCGCCCACACCGCCGCCGTCGCGAGGACGGTGCCGAGCGCCAGCGGCAGCCGCGCGGCGTGGTGCCGGGCGACGATCTGGCCGTACACCAGTCCGACCACCATGTTGGACAGGACGACGAGAGTGAGCAGTTCACCGGCGGTGCCCCGGCTGAGCCCCTGCGCCTGGACCAGGAACGGCATCCCCCACAGCAGCAGGAACACCATCGCCGGGAACTGGGTGGTGAAGTGCACCCACAACCCGAGCCGGGTGCCGGGCTCCCTCCAGGACGCCACGATCTGCCGCCGCACGTACGCGGCACCGTGGTGCGGGAACGGCTCCGGCTCATGCCCGTCCGGGTGGTCCTTCAGGAACAGCAGCGTGAGGGCCAGCACGACCAGACCGGCGACCGAGCTGCCCGCGAACGCCGCTGTCCAGCCCACCCCGTGCAGCAGCCGGGCCAGCAACAGCGTCGAGACCAGGTTGCCCGCCATGCCGACCAGGCCCGCCATCTGCGCGACCAGCGGCCCGCGTCGGGCCGGGAACCACCGGCTGCCCAGCCGCAGCACACTGATGAACGTCATCGCGTCGCCGCAGCCCAGCAGCGCCCGCGACGCCAGCGCCATGCCGTACGACGGAGACAGCGCGAAGCCGATCTGGCCGGCCGTGAACAGCAGGATGCCCAGGGTCAGCACCTTCCTGGTGCCGAGCCGGTCGACCAGCAGGCCGACGGGTATCTGCATCCCGGCGTAGACCAGCAGCTGGAGGATCGAGAACGTGGACAGGGCGGAGGCGCCCACATGGAAGCGCTCTGCGGCGTCGAGGCCGGCCACGCCCAACGACGTACGGAAGATGACGGCGACGAAGTAGACGGAGACGCCCACACCCCAGACGGCGAGGGCCCGGCGGCCGCCGGGCGGGTCCCCGGGCAGGGACCCGGCGGACGACGATATGACAGGTCGGCTCAACGGACCTCCCCCCGCGCCAGGTTGGAGAACCAGCTCACGTGACGGTGCACGATCTCCACGGCCGCCTCCGCGTCGCCCGTGCGCAGCGCCCGGAGGATCTCCTCGTGCTCGGTGAGCGTCTTCGTGATGCGGTCCGGGTGGGCGTGCATCACGGCGACGCCCATCCGCAGCTGCCGGTCGCGGAGTTGGTCGTAGAGGCGGGAGAGGATCTCGTTCCCGCCGCTGCGGACGATCTCGGCGTGGAAACAGCGGTCGGTCACCGCAGCGCCCGCCAGGTCCCCGGCGGCGGCCTGCGCCTTCTGCTGTTCCAGCAGGCTCTCCAGCCGCTCGATCAGCTGCGGCGAGGCCGGGGCCGTCTTGCGGACCGCGTGCTCCTCGACCAGCTGTCGGGTCTCCACGACGTCCGCGATCTCCTGCGCGGAGACGGGCAGCACGAGGGCGCCCTTCTTCGGATAGAGCTTGATCAGCCCCTCGACCTGCAGCCGCAGCAGCGCTTCCCGTACCGGCGTCCGCGACACGCCGACCGCCTCGGCGAGCTCGCCCTCGGTGAGCAGCGTGCCGCCCTCGTAGCGGCGCTCCAGAACACCCTGCTTGACATGGGCGTAGACACGGTCGGCGGCGGGGGGCTGCTTCACGGAGGGGATCGCGGAGGCGGGAGCTGGGGCGGAGGGCATGTCCACAGCATAGATACAACACGTACACATCGCCGCCCTCGTCCACGATCCGGGACGGCACGCCCACTGCGGAACCAGCCCAGAGACCGCCTCGCACCCACCCTGAACCCGTCGAAGAACTGTGAGATGGACGCGAATTGACCCCCGGCACACCCAGAGCACAACCTTTTGTGCTACTCACTTGTCACATGAGAAGCGGCACTGCTTGCCCGAAACCGGAGCACAAGTGGCCGCGCTCCACAGACATTTGACGCAATCGGGGTACTTGACTTGATTACCGCCATAAAGGGCGCACGTGTCCGCAGAGCCGCTGCAGTCGTCGTGACCACCGGTGCGATGATCGCGACCGGAGTCGTCACCTCCGCTCCCGCGCAGGCGGCTCCCGCGAAGCCGACGATCACCGCCAAGGGCGGGTTCGTATGGAACAACGCCAACAGCAAGGCCCTATACACGAAGGCCGCGGACACCAAGCGGTCCACGGGCTCCACCACCAAGATCATGACCGCCAAGGTCGTGCTGTCGCAGAAGAACCTGAACCTGAACGCCAAGGTCACGGTCTCGAAGGCGTACAGCGACTACATCGTCAAGAACCAGGCCTCCCACGCCGGCCTGATCGTCGGCGACAAGGTCACCGTCCGCCAGCTCCTCTATGGGCTGATGCTGCCGTCGGGCTGCGACGCCGCGTATGCGCTCGCCGACAAGTTCGGCACGGGCTCGACGCGTGCGGCGCGGGTGAAGTCGTTCATCGGCAAGATGAACTCCACCGCCAAGAGCCTCGGCATGACGAACACGAAGTTCGACTCCTTCGACGGCATCAGCAACGGTTCGAACTACTCGACGCCTCGCGACCTCACCAAGCTCGCCAGCAACGCGCTGAAGAACTCCACGTTCAAGTCCATCGTGGGCACGAAGACCACCAAGCAGAAGGTGACCACCAAGAGCGGCGGCTACCGCTACTACACCTGGAACAACACCAACACCCTGCTCGGCTGGAAGGGAACGTTCGGCGTGAAGACCGGCTCCGGCGCCCAGGCAAAGTACTGCCTTGTCTTCGCCGCGACCCGCAACGGCAAGACGATCGTGGGCACCGTCCTGACGTCCACCAATGCGACCACCCGCACGGCGGACGTGAAGAAGCTGATGGACTACGGCTTCGCCACGCTCTAGACGACCGGCCTCTCGGAGGCATGCGAAGGGGGCCACCGCTCACCGCGGTGGCCCCCTTCGCGTTTCCCGCGCAAGCCGATCAGGCTTCCTTGCCTCGCAACAGTGAACATGGCTGGCCCAGCTGGCATATTCGAGTTCCACCTCCGTACGTTCCACAGCGGAGGTGGTTCAGATGATCGAACCCAGCAAGCACCAGCCCGACCCCCGCATGCGGAAGGAGGACGCCCTCGACGTCGGCGACTTCGTCTACGCGGCTACCGGAGCCCGCGTCCGCCGGCTGACCATGCCGGACGGGACTCACTGGTTCCCGGCAGTGGATGTCTGCAAGCAGTTGGGACACTCCAACTCGCGGCAGGCTCTCGCCGACCACGTCCCGGAGACGCACCGAGACATTCTTGAGACCGTAACTGGAGCTTACGGTCTCAGCATTCCCGCAGGTAGAGAGTGGCGTCGAGACCTGAATCTCATCGATCTCCAAGGTCTGATCCTGCTCGTCAGCGCCTGCACCAAGCCGGAGTGAGCGCAACCTCCACGCCGACGAGCAACTCGCGCAGGCACAGCACAGGTCGATCGCCCTGCAGGAGCACATGGTGGAGTTGCAGAGCGCAACCCTCGCCGCCCAGCAGGCCATCGCCCAGGCCATGGAACGCATCGCCGACCGGCTCGACGCCCTCGCCCTCACCCCCGCCCGACCGACGCCGGACACCACCGCGTTCTCGACGCGCCCCACCACGGAGACGGTCCTGGCCGACTGGCGCGAACGACTGTCCGTGACGGCGGACGTGTGGACGGTGGCCGTCGTGATCGCCCCGGTCCTCGTCGAGAAGGGCGAGTTGCGGCAGCCACCGGAAGCCATCGCGGCCCGGACGGGCCTGTCGGTGCACCGCGTCAACGAATGCCTCCGACTGCTGCGCAAGCACGCCTGCATCCATCCCGTGGGTGCGGCGGCGGACGGAGCCCCGGTGTACGTGCTGCACCAGCGCTGACCTCTCCCCGAGAGCGGGCACAGGACAGGGGCGTCGCAATCCGAACTTGCGGCGCCCCTGTGTGCTGAGCCTACCCAGCGGGGAGTCTCACGCCCAGGTGATCAACCTCTTCGGCTGTTCCAAGATCGCCGCCACATCCGCCAGCACCTTCGAACCCAGCTCCCCGTCCACCAACCGGTGGTCGAAGGAGAGTGCCAGCGTGGTGACCTGGCGGGGCTTCACCTTCCCCTTGTGGACCCACGGCTGGAGCTTGATCGAACCGACCGCGAGGATCGCGGACTCGCCCGGGTTCAGGATGGGTGTGCCGGTGTCGATGCCGAAGACGCCGACGTTGGTGATGGTGACCGTGCCGCCCTGCATGGCGCCCGGGGAGGTCCGGCCCTCCTTGGCCGTCGAGACCAACTCGCTCAGCGACTGCGCCAGCTCCGGCAGCGTCTTGGCGTGCGCGTCCTTGATGTTCGGGACGATCAGACCGCGCGGGGTGGCCGCGGCGATGCCGAGGTTCACGTAGTGCTTGACCACGATCTCCTGGGCGGCCTCGTCCCAGGTGGCGTTGATGTCCGGGTTGCGCCGGATCGCGACCAGCAGGGCCCTGGCGATCAGCAGCAGCGGGTTGACCCGCAGGCCCGCCAGCTCCTTGTCCTGCTTCAGCTCCTCGACCAGCTTCATCGTCCGCGTCACGTCGACGGTCACGAACTCCGTGACGTGCGGGGCGGTGAAGGCCGAGCCGACCATCGCCGCGGCCGTCGCCTTCCGGACACCCTTGACCGGGACACGGGTCTCCCGCGCGCCATCGTACGAGGCCACCGGAACCGGGGTCTGGACGGGCGCGGCGGGTGCGACCGGGGCCGTGGGTGTCTCCGTCACTGGCTCGGGAGCCTTCGGCGGGACCACGGCCGCGTGGACGTCCTCGCGGGTGATGATGCCGTCCGGGCCGGACGGGGTGATCGTCGACAGGTCCACCCCGAGGTCCTTGGCGAGCTTGCGGACCGGCGGCTTGGCCAGCGGACGCGCGACGGTGACCCCGTGCTGTCCGTGTCCGTTGAGGTCGCCCTGGATGCCCTGGAGAGCCGAGGCGCCGTACAGCGTGTCCTCGGCGGGCGCGGCGGCGGCCGGGACGCCCTTGCGGGGGCGGCGCTTCGTGGAGGACTCGGCGACGCCGTAACCGACGAGGACCGGCTTGCGGCCCTCGGGCTTCTTGGCCGCCGGCGCCGCCACGGGCTTGGCCGCGGGCTTCGGCTCGACCGCGGGCTCGGCGGGCGCCGCTTCGTCGGCGCCGGCCGGGGCCGCACCGCCCGCCACGTCCACCGCGATGATCGACGTGCCGACGTCGACCGTGGTGCCCTCGGGGAAGTGCAGGGCGCGTACGACACCGTCGTACGGGATGGGCAGCTCGACGGCGGCCTTGGCCGTCTCGACCTCGCAGACGATCTGGCCGTCGGTGACGGTGTCGCCGGGCTGGACGTACCACTTGAGGATCTCGGCCTCGGTGAGTCCCTCGCCCACGTCGGGCATCTTGAACTCGCGCGGAGACGTGTCTGTCATCGTCGTCACGGACCTCTCCCTCAGTACGCCAGCGAGCGGTCGACGGCGTCGAGCACCCGGTCCAGGTTCGGCAGGTACTCCTCCTCCAGCCGGGCCGGCGGATACGGGGAGTGGTATCCACCGACGCGCAGGACCGGAGCCTCCAGGTGGTAGAAGCACCGCTCGGTGATGCGGGCGGCGATCTCCGCGCCCGAACCGAAGAAGACCGGAGCCTCGTGGACCACGATCAGACGGCGCGTCCGCTCCACGGAGGCCTGGATGGAGTCGAAGTCCAGCGGGGAGACCGACCGCAGGTCCAGGACCTCCAGGGCCCTGCCCTCCTCGGCGGCGGCGTCGGCGACCTCCTGGCAGAGCTTCACCATCGGGCCGTACGCGGCGAGCGTGAGGTCGGTGCCCTCGCGGACCACCCGGGCCTTGTGCAGCGGGCCGGGGATCGCCTCCGGGTTGACCTCGGCCTTGTCCCAGTAGCGCCGCTTGGGCTCGAAGAAGATCACCGGGTCGTCGCTCTGGATGGCCTGCTGCATCATCCAGTAGGCGTCCGACGCGTTCGACGGCGAGACCACCTTCAGGCCCGCCACGTGCGCGAACAGCGCCTCCGGGGACTCGGAGTGGTGCTCGACGGCGCCGATGCCGCCGCCGTAGGGGATACGGACGACGACGGGGAGCTTGACCTTGCCCAGCGAGCGCGCGTGCATCTTGGCCAGCTGGGTGACGATCTGGTCGTACGCGGGGAAGACGAAGCCGTCGAACTGGATCTCCACCACCGGGCGGTAGCCCCGCAGGGCCAGGCCGATGGCGGTGCCGACGATGCCGGACTCGGCGAGCGGGGTGTCGATCACCCGGTCCTCGCCGAAGTCCTTCTGGAGGCCGTCGGTCACCCGGAACACACCGCCGAGCTTGCCGACGTCCTCGCCCATGACGAGAACCTTGGGGTCGGCTTCGAGGGCCCTGCGCAGCGATTCGTTGATCGCCTTGGCGATCGCCATGTTCTTCACGGCGGATTGCCCGGCGGTCTGCCCTGCCGCCTGCGCGGCTGTCTGCGTGGTCATCGCTACTTGCCCTCCTCTTCGTCCACATCGGCGAACGACGCCTGGTACGCCGCGAACTGGGCGCGCTCCTCGTCCACGAGCGCGTGGCCGTCCGCGTACGCGTTCTCGAAGATGGCGAAGTGGTCCGGGTCGGGCATGGCACGCACCACTTCGCGCACTCGCCTTCCCAACGCCTCGCTCTCCGCTTCGAGTTCCGCGAAGAATCCCTCGTTCGTGTCCGTTTCGGACTCGAGGTAGCTGCGCAGACGCGCGATCGGGTCCTTGGCCTCCCAGGCCACCCGCTCGTCGTCGTGGCGGTAGCGGGTGGGGTCGTCGGAGGTGGTATGGGCGCCCATGCGGTAGGTGTACGCCTCGACCAGGGTGGGGCCCTCGCCCCGGCGGGCGCGCTCCAGCGCCCACTTGGTGACGGCGAGGCAACCGAGGACGTCGTTGCCGTCGACGCGGACGCCCGGGAAGCCGAAGCCCTGGGCGCGCTGGTAGAGCGGGACGCGGGTCTGCTTCTCCGTGGGCTCCGAGATGGCCCACTGGTTGTTCTGGCAGAAGAACACGACCGGCGCGTTGTAGACCGCGGAGAAGGTGAACGCCTCGGCGACGTCGCCCTGGCTGGAGGCGCCGTCACCGAAGTAGGCGACGACCGCCGAGTCGGCGCCGTCCTTGGCGACGCCCATGGCGTAGCCGGTGGCGTGCAGCGTCTGGGAGCCGATGACGATCGTGTAGAGGTGGAAGTTGTTGCTGTTCGGGTCCCAGCCGCCGTTGTTCACGCCGCGGAACATGCCGAGCAGATTGGTCGGGTCGACGCCGCGGCACCAGGCGACGCCGTGCTCGCGGTAGGTCGGGAAGACGTAGTCGTCCTCGCGGGTGGCCCGCCCGGAGCCGATCTGGGCGGCCTCCTGGCCGAGCAGCGAGGCCCACAGGCCCAGCTCGCCCTGGCGCTGCAGGGAGGTGGCCTCGGCGTCGAAGCGACGGGTCAGCACCATGTCGCGGTACAGGCCGCGCAGCTCGTCGGCGGTGATGTCCGCGACAAACGGGTCGTACTCGGCATTCTTGACGCGCTTGCCCTCGGGCGTCAGCAGCTGGACGAGTTCGGGCTGGGCGTCGGTCGGCTTCTTCGCAGTGGCGCGCCTGGTGCCGGTGGTGCCGGCCGCCTTGCTGCCGGTGGTGCCGGTCTTGCCTGCGGCGCTGCGTCGCGGCTTGCGCGCGGCAGTGCTCTCCACGGTCACGTGTGCTCCTCCGTCGGTCCGGCCCCCGGGGTTGCCGGGTGACCAGTGCGGCTCGCCTGATCCCGGTGCCCGTGCACGGGGTGGGTGCCCTTGGCCGGGAACAGACGTGACAGGTGCCCCGGCGAGCGCCCTGCACGAGGCACGTTACCCAGTGCGCCGCATTCCTGTGAAACCCCTACTGACCTGCGATTTTCCTTGGATTTCCAAGTAATTCGGTACTAGGGGGTCCAAGTAGTTCGCGTCTGTCGGGAACAGCTGCTGGTCACAGCACTGGCTACAGCCTGGCAGGGGGCCGGAACACCGGCACGTTATCCCGGCCAACCCGGCCACGGGAAGAGTTCGCCGGATACGGGCCGCGAGATCGGTGGCGCAAGTTGCTCCATCCGTGAAGCGGGCGGGAGTGCCCTGCTCCGCGACGGGCGCGGCGTCCGCCCGGCCCGTATGTCTGCGCGTCGAGTCGCAGTTCGGATCCATGCACTCGGTGATCGGTAACGACTGTGTGTGACAAGCGTCAGGTCAGCGGCGTGGCGCATGCCCTAACATCTGGCGCGTGCCGCGCTCATCTGTACCACCCCCTGTGCTCCACACGCCCCCTCTGGGCCCCCTGCTGGAGCAGTACGCCGCCGGTTCCGTGCTGGCCTGTGAACCCGTGGACGAGGGACTTCTCAATCGCGGCTACCGACTGCGCACCACCCGCGGCCGGTACTTCCTCAAGCACCACTTCGACCCCGAGACCGCCCACCCGGCCGCGATCCTGCGCCAGCACCGGGCCACCCAGTGCCTCGCCGACCTGGGCGTTCCCGTCGCCCCGCCGCTGACCGGAAGGGACGGGGGCACGGTGGCGATCGTCGCCGGCCACGCCTACGCCCTGCACCCGTGGATCGAGGGGCGCCACCGGCACGGCGGCCAGCTCACCCCCGGGCAGTGCGCCCGCCTGGGGGCGCTGCTGGGGGTCGTGCACGCCTCGTTGGAACGGGTGATGCCGACGCCGGAGGAGCCGGGCGCGTCCGTGAAGGAGCCGGTCTCACCCGCGCGGAAGCGGCTGATCCCGGCGCAGCGGCGGGCCCGGGAGGCACGGCGGCCTCCAGGAAGTACCGGTGCTGCCGGTGATGCCGGGGCCGGCGGGGCCGTCGGGACCGAGAGCGCCGATCCCGCGCAGACCTTCGCCCTCATCGACGATCTGCTCGACCGGGTACGCCGCCTCCGCCCGGCCGACCCGTTCGACGCGCTCGCCCGGCACCGGCTGCTGGAGCGGCGGCGTCTGCTGGAACGGCACGCGCACCGGCGGCCGCCCAGGGGTGGTCCGGTGGGATGGGTGCACGGCGACTTCCACCCCTACAACGTGCTCTACCGCGACGACGTCCCCGAGGTGCCGGCCGCGATCCTCGACTGGGACCGGCTCGGTGTGCAGCCGCGCGCGGAGGAGGCGGTCCGGGCGGCGGTGATCTTCTTCGTACGTCCCGTCGGTGCCCTGGACCTGGCGAAGGTGCGCTCCTACGCGCGCGCGTACCGGCGCTCCGCGGGCGCCGCCCCGGCCGAGCTCGCGGCGGCCGTGCACCGTGTGTGGTGGGAGCGGCTCAACGACTTCTGGATGCTGCGCTGGCACTACGAGCGCGGTGACACCCGCGCCGACCCGCAGTTCCCGGCGGCCTCGGCGCTGGTGGTGTGGTGGACACGGGAGTACGACGCGGTGCGCGAGGCGTTCGTGGAGTGAGCCGACGCGGCGCGCACGACGAGGGGTGCGCCGGGCGAGTTCCGCCCCGGCGCACCCCCTCCAGCGTGGTCAGCCCTCTTCGCCGCCGATGCCGCCCGGCAGGCCGCCCGCGTCGCCGCCGCTGCTGGCGTCGGTCGGCTCCTCGGTCGGCTCCTCCGTGGGCTCCTCGGACGTGGGTTCCTCGGACGTCGGCTCGTCGGTCGTCGGCTCCTCCGACGGCTGGCTCTGCGTCGGGGACGGGCTGGAGCTCGGCTGCTGCGTGTACGGCGGCGTGTAGCCGCCGCCGTTGTTCGAGTCGGTGGTGTCGTCCGTGGGCTCCTCGGTCGCCTCGTCGGTGGGCGACTCGCTGGCGTCCTTGTCCTTGCTGGACGTCGTGGCCGTCGGGGAATTGGTGGTCTCGTTGCCGCCGCCGCCGGAGGCGCCGTTGTTGTTCAGCGCCAGGGCGACGCCCGCCGCGATGGCGATCACCGCGAGGACGGCGAGGATCCACAGCTTGCCGCGGCCGCCGCCCCGGTTGCCGCTGCCCTCGAAGCCTCCGTCGTCCCGGCCTCCGCCGCCGTACCCCGGCAGGATCGGCTGCGGGATCTGCGAGGTGCCCGATTCCCCCGGGTGCGGCATGACCGTCGTACCGGACATACCGCCCGGCGGGGTGTGCCGGCCGTCGTGCATGGCGACGGGCCCGGTGTTCCAGGTGCCGGTGTGGCCGCCCTGGTCGTAGAGCATCTGCAGGCCGTACTGGACGAGGCCGCGCATCTCCTCGGCCGTCTGGAACCGGTCGTCCGGCTCCTTGGCGAGGGAGCGCATGACCAGTCCGTCGAGCTCCGGGGGCGCCGCCCCCTCCGAGGTCTCGGAGGGCGGCACCGGAATGTCCTGGACGTGCTGGTAGACCACCGACAGAGGGGTCTCGCCGATGAAGGGCGGCCGGAGCGCCAGGAGTTCGTAGAGCAGACAGCCGGTGGCGTACAGGTCGGAGCGGTGGTCGACGGCCTTGCCGAGCGCCTGCTCCGGGGAGAGGTACTGCGGCGTGCCCATGACCATGCCGGTCTGCGTCATCGTCGTGGACGCGCCGTGCAGGGCGCGGGCGATGCCGAAGTCCATCACCTTCACCGCGCCGTTCGTGGTGATGATGACGTTCGCCGGCTTGATGTCGCGGTGCACGATGCCGTGCTGGTGCGAGTACGCGAGCGCCTCCAGCACACCGGAGACGATGATCAGCGCCTGCTCGGGGCCGGGAGCCTCGGCGTTGATCAGCAGATCGCGGATGGTGCGGCCCTCGACCAGCTCCATGACGATGTACGGCACGGGGGTGCCGTTCACGACGTCCTCGCCGGAGTCGTAGACAGCCACGATCGAGTGGTGGTTGAGACCGGCCACCGCCTGGGCCTCACGCGTGAAGCGGGCCTTGGAAATGGGGTCTTCGGCGAGATCGGAGCGGAGCAGTTTGACCGCGACCGTACGACCGAGGCGCACGTCCTCGGCCGCGAACACCTCGGCCATACCGCCCCGGCCGAGTCTGTGGGTCATCCGGTACCGGCCGTCACCTACCAGCCCGCCGTTGCCCCACAACTCCGGCGCGTCCGACATGCCGCCGCCAGTCGCCTCGGGGTCGGACGGGCCCTGAGAGCGCTGCTGCTGTGCCATCAGTCCTCGCCGTCGTTTCTGCCCGCGGTCCGCGCGGTACTTGTTACGGTCTCCGTCGGCCACGCTACAGCCTTCACGCAAGAGGCCGGTCCGGGTTGGATGCGCGACGGGTTCACGACGGATTCAAGGTGGATTCAAAGGTTGATCGGCCATGAAACCCGCAGCGCGCGCACTCGTGCAAGTTCTGTGTACCGGGCGTACGCCCCCTGTAACGCTTCCGCGACGCTTCTTTCGCGTACGGTCACGGATCGGGCACCGCGCTTGACGTGTCAGTGCCCTGGGGCAGACTTGGCCGGGAATAGCACAAAGGATCACCGGAATCTTCAGGGATCACAGATCGCGGGAGCCACGCCAGCAGCTTTCGCGCGCGCCGATGGGGGACGCAGGAAGATGAGCCAGGACGCCGCACAGGGCCGGTACGCGGGGCGGTCGCTAGCCGGTGGCCGCTACCAACTGCGTGACCTGCTCGGCGAGGGCGGCATGGCCTCCGTCCACCTCGCGTACGACTCGGTGCTCGACCGACAGGTCGCTATCAAGACACTCCACACCGACCTCGGCCGCGAACAGGCCTTCCGTGAGCGCTTCCGCCGTGAGGCGCAGGCCGTGGCGAAGCTCACCCACACCAACATCGTGTCGGTCTTCGACACCGGCGAGGACGATCTGGACGGCATGACGACGCCGTACATCGTCATGGAGTACATCGAGGGCAAGCCGCTCGGTTCGGTGCTCGACGCGGATGTCGCCCAGCTCGGCGCCATGCCCTCCGACAAGGCTCTGAAGATCACCGCTGATGTGCTGGCGGCGCTGGAGATCAGCCACGAGATGGGCCTGGTCCACCGGGACATCAAGCCGGGCAACGTGATGATGACCAAGCGCAACGTCGTGAAGGTCATGGACTTCGGCATCGCCCGCGCCATGCAGTCCGGTGTCACGTCGATGACGCAGACCGGCATGGTCGTCGGCACCCCGCAGTACCTCTCGCCCGAGCAGGCCCTCGGCCGCGGCGTGGACGCCCGCTCCGACCTGTACTCGGTCGGCATCATGCTCTTCCAGCTGACCACCGGGCGACTGCCGTTCGAGGCGGACTCGCCGCTGGCCATAGCGTATGCGCACGTCCAGGAGGAGCCGGTCGCTCCCTCCTCGATCAACCGTTCCCTGCCGCCGGCCGTGGACGCCATCATCGCCCGCGCGCTGAAGAAGAACCCGAACGAGCGGTTCCCGAGCGCGGAGGTGATGCGGGACGAGTGCCTGCGGGTCGCCGCGTCCCTCCAGCCCGTCGCGCCGAGCATCGTGCCGGGTGTGCAGACGGCCAGCGGCGCGGGGGTCTCCTCGGCGGTCTTCCCGCCGATCGACCACACGGGCGCACCGCAGTCGGGCAGCGTCCAGATGCCGTACCAGCCGCCCTCGACGGGCGGTTACGGTCCGCCGACACCCGCCCCGGCGCCGACGCCCGCCCCGTCCTACGGCTACCCGCAGCAGGGCGGCTACCCGACGCCGCCGCAGACCGCGGCGTACTCGCCGCAGCAGGGCGGGGCCACCCCGCCTCCGTACAACATCACGCCCCAGCAGTCCTCGCTGTCGGCCGGGCGTTCCGGGGGCGGGAAGAACAACAAGGGCGTCATCGTGGGCGCGATCGCGGTGTCGGTCCTGGCGGTGGGCGGTCTGATCGTGGCGCTCAGCCTGAGCTCGGGCACCGAGACGGAGGGCGGCGACGACGGCGCGAACGCGTCCTCCTCGCCGACCGTGGTCGAGGGGCACAAGGGTCCGGACACGTCGAAGGTCATCGACTCGACCGAGTGCACGGAACCCTCGGAGTCGTACAACGACCCCGACAAGATCGAGCTGCCGGACTTCACCTTCAAGAACATCGACTCGGTGAAGAAGTGCTTCCAGGCGGCGGGCTGGCAGTACGACGTCCAGAAGGTCGACGAGAACACGTACGGCGAGGGCACGGTCATGGAGCAGTACCCGGCCGCCTCCGAGGACGTCGACCCCAAGGACATGCCCTCGATCATCCTCAAGGTCTCGACGGGCAACCCGGCCTGACGCCTCTGTCGCAGCCATTGCGGGAACGGTCGTAGGAAGGGCCCGGCACTCGGTGTGCCGGGCCCTTGCGTACGTGGTGGGGGGGTTTTGCCGAACGGCTCTCAGAGGCTCTCGCCGAAGGCCCGCCGGAAGGAGTGGCTAGAGATACGGACCGCCGGAGCGGCCGACCGTGCGCGGGTCGTCGTCGCCTTCGTGGCCGCCGACGCCGGGCGGCAGCGCGCGGCGCATCTGCTCCAACTGCGCCCGGGCGGCCATCTGCTGGGCGAACAGCGTCGTCTGGATCCCGTGGAAGAGGCCTTCGAGCCAGCCGACCAACTGGGCCTGGGCGATCCGCAGTTCCGCGTCGCTCGGGATCACCTCGTCGGTGAAGGGCAGGGAGAGCCGCTCCAACTCCTCCACCAGCTCGGGCGCCAGGCCGTCCTCCAGTTCCTTGACGGAGCTGGCGTGGATCTCCTTCAGCCGGGCCCGGCTGGCCTCGTCGAGGGGGGCGACCCGTACCTCTTCGAGCAGTTGCTTGATCATGCTGCCGATGCGCATGACCTTGGCCGGCTGTTCCACCATCTCCGTCACCGGGACCTCGCGGGAGTCCTCATCGCCTCCACCGCCGCCCACCGCCATGCCGTCCTGGCCCACGACCAGGATCTGGGGCTGTTCGGGCGACCGTTCGTTCCTCGGCATCTCCATGCCGTCATTCTCTCGCACGCGAACACCCCACCACCCTGGTGCCCCCCACACAGGGTGATCCACCGTTTACGTAGCCACGGCCCGCGCCCCCGACCCACCGATGCCGCCGCGCGGTGTCGAGGTCGGTCCGCTCGGAGGAGCGCTGCGATGCGTCCGGATGCCGGGAGGTCGGTGCCGTGTGACGCTGAGGGCGTGGCTACCTGGCTTCGTTCGGTGCGCGTGACGGGACCCGTTCTCGTCGCGGGGCTGCTCGTCGTTCTGGTGACGGGGGTCGCGCCGACGGCGTACGCGGCCGATCCCGACCCCGCGACCTCCTGGGCCGGCAGCCGCGCGGGCGAAGGCCGCGAACGGCCGGGGCGGCCGGACGCAGTCCCCGCGGAACCGGAGGACGAGACCTCCACGCTCCCGGAAGAGCCCGCCACCGAACCGGACGGCCCGGGCTCCCCCCTCGCCCCCGACCCCTCCCAGAACGCCGCCCTGCCCGTGCCCGGCGTGCCACCCGGTACCGGCACGGCGACCGTCGAGGAGCCCGTCCTACAGGCCCTCGCCCTCGGTGGCGGCCTGATTCTCATAGGCATGGGCCTCGGACTGGCCTTCGTGGGGCTGCGCATACGGCGGTACTGAACCGGAGTCGGGCCACAGAGTCAGGCCGGGGTCCGGCTGAGCCCTCCTACGGCACCACCAGCAACACCTTGCCCACGTGGCCGCTCTCCTCCAGCACCCGGTGCGCCGTGGCCGCGTCGTCCATGGGGATCTCCCGGTCGACGACCGGACGCACATGGCCACCGCCGATCAGGGGCCAGACATGTTCGCGTACGGCGGCCACGATGGCCGTCTTCTCCTCCTGGGGCCGGGCCCGCAGCGAGGTCGCGCTGATCGCCGCCCGCTTGGCGAGGAGGGCGCCGATGTTCAGCTCGCCCTTGATACCGCCCTGCAAGCCGATGATCGCGAGCCGTCCGTTGACCGCGAGGACCCGGACGTTGCGATCCAGGTACTTTGCGCCCATGTTGTCGAGGATGACGTCGGCGCCCCTGCCGTCCGTGGCCGCCCGGACCTCCTCGACGAAGTCCTGCTCGCGGTAGTTGATCAGGATGTCCGCGCCCAGGGCGGCGCACTGCTCCAGCTTCTCCTCGGTACCCGCCGTGACGGCGACCTTCGCGCCGACGGCCTTGGCGAGCTGGATGGCCATCGTGCCGATGCCGCCGGAACCGCCGTGTACGAGGAGCGTCTCACCGGGACGCAGGTGGGCGATCATGAAGACGTTCGACCAGACCGTACAGGTCACCTCGGGCAACGCGGCGGCCTGCCGGAGGTCGAGGCCGGAGGGGACCGGCAGCAGCTGGCCGGCCGGAACAACGACCTTCTCCGCGTAGCCGCCGCCCGAGAGCAGCGCGCACACCTCGTCGCCGACGCTCCACCCGGCCACCCCGGGCCCGATCTCCGCGACTCGGCCGGAACACTCCAGGCCGGGGTAGAGGGAGGCGCCGGGCGGTGGGTCGTAGAAGCCCTGCCGCTGCAGCAGGTCGGCGCGGTTCACGGCGCTCGCCGCCACCTCGATGAGCACTTCGCCCTCGCCGGGCACCGGGTCGGGGACCTCGTCCCAGACCAGGGCCTCGGGTCCACCGGGATCGGGAATCGTGATCGCATGCATGAGAGGGACGCTACCCCCGCCCTCCCCGTCCGATCCCGGCCCCGTACCCCCTGGCTTCGCCGATCCCGGACTGCCCCCGCACCCCCGTGCCTCCCTCGCGACACCCCGGGGCTCCGACCTGCAACACCACCCCGGCCGCCCCATAGCCTGGCTCTGCGGGCTCCCACCGCGGTCCAGCCTCGCCGCCCGCCTCGTCGTCTCGCATCACGGGTTCCGCCTCGTCGTCTCCCATCGCCGGCCCACTGCCGCCCGCCCGGCCCGGCCCCGGCGGTCCCTCGGTCGTTCGTCTCTGGTCGGGCGTAATCGGGGTGCGATATACCCCCATCGGAGAGACCGTGGAGACCCCACGGCCGCACGGGTTCTCGCCGACGCGCTTCGCTCCGACACCGAAGCAGCCGACGCGATCGTGTTTCCCGCGGTTTTCCCGCGCGGCGACCGATGAGTTCCGGCGGTCCCGGCGGTCTCCCCTTGCGTAGCCCCGGACACGGGCCCCGTACGCGGAAGGATCTCAACATGAGCGCACAGACGTCCGGCCTCGCGATCGAGACCGCGGGTCTGGTGAAGACGTTCGGCGAGACCCGGGCCGTCGACGGCGTCGACCTGGCCGTGCCCGCCGGCACGGTCTACGGCGTCCTCGGCCCGAACGGCGCCGGCAAGACCACCACCGTGAAGATGCTCGCCACACTGCTGCGTCCCGACGGCGGCCAGGCGCACGTCTTCGGACACGACGTCGTCCGGGAGGCCGACGAGGTACGCGGCCGGGTCAGCCTGACCGGGCAGTACGCCTCCGTGGACGAAGACCTCACCGGCAGCGAGAACCTGGTGCTGCTCGCCCGGCTCCTCGGCCACGACAAGCGAACGGCCCGGCAGCGCGCCGGTCAGCTGTTGGAGGCCTTCGGACTGAGCGACGCGGCCGGAAAGCAGGTCAAGCACTACTCGGGCGGCATGCGGCGCCGTATCGACATCGCCGCGTCCATCCTCAACACGCCCGACCTGCTGTTCCTGGACGAGCCGACGACCGGCCTCGACCCACGCAGCCGCAACCATGTGTGGGACATCGTGCGCGCGGTGGTCGCCCAGGGCACGACCGTGCTGCTGACCACGCAGTATCTGGACGAGGCGGACCAGCTGGCGTCCCGGATCGCGGTCATCGACCAGGGCAAGGTGATCGCGGAGGGCACGAAGGGTGAGCTGAAGGCGTCCGTGGGCGCCGGTTCCGTCCATCTGCGGCTGCGTGACGCGGCCCAGCGGCCGCAGGCCGAGGAGGTGCTGCGCCTCGCCCTCGACGCCGACGTGCAGCGCGAGCCGGACCCGGTGGCGCTGACGGCGCGCGTCGGCGCGGGATCCGCGGGCGGACAGGGGGCCGCCGAGGCCGCCGCCCGGGCGCTCGCCGAACTGGCCCGCACCGGCATCACCGTCGACAACTTCTCGCTGGGCCAGCCCAGTCTGGACGAGGTGTTCCTCGCCCTCACCGGTCACGACACCAGGGCGGCCGCGCAGGCCGAGGGCGCCCCCGAGACGAAGGACGAGGCAGCGGCATGAGCACCGCCACCACCACCGACAACAAGGAACTCGCCCCCGTCAGCGCCGAGTCGCTCGCCGCGCTCCTCATCGCGAAGGAACGCCCGCCGCGGCCCAGCGCCGTGTCGGCCTCGCTGACGTTCGGCTGGCGGGCCATGCTCAAGATCAAACACGTACCGGAGCAGCTCTTCGACGTCACCGCCTTCCCGATCATGATGGTGCTGATGTACACGTACCTCTTCGGCGGGGCGCTGGCCGGCTCACCGGAGCAGTACATCCAGTTCCTGCTGCCCGGCATCCTGGTGATGTCGGTCGTGATGATCACGATGTACACCGGCGTCTCGGTCAACACGGACATCGAGAAGGGTGTCTTCGACCGGTTCCGCTCGCTGCCCATCTGGCGGCCGTCGACGATGGTCGGCTATCTGCTGGGCGACGCCCTGCGCTACGCGATCGCGTCGGTGGTGATGCTCACCGTCGGCATGATCCTCGGCTACCGCCCGGACGGTGGCGTGGTCGGCGTGGTCGCCGGGGTCGCGCTGCTCATCGTCTTCTCGTTCTCGTTCTCGTGGATCTGGACGATGTTGGGTCTCATGCTGCGCACCGAGAAGTCCGTGATGGGCGTCAGCATGATGGTGATCTTCCCGCTGACCTTCCTGTCCAACGTCTTCGTCGATCCGAGCACCATGCCGGGCTGGCTCCAGGCGTTCGTCAACAACAGCCCGGTCACGCATCTGGCCTCGGCGGTCCGCGAGTTGATGGCGGGCGAGTGGCCGACTGCGGAGCTCGCCTGGACGCTGGGCTGGTCCGCCCTGTTCGTGCTGGTCTTCGGACCGATCACGATGCGGCTGTACAACCGCAAGTAGCGATCGCTGCAAGAGGGTGGCCCCGGGGTACGGGATCCTGGGGCCACCTTTTTCGTTCCCGCTACGGCTTTCGCTCCCGCTACGGCAGGTGCTTGGTCTCGGGGGTGATCTTCGTGCTCGGGGTGGCCCGGACGATGGTGATCAGCCGGTCCGTCAACTGCAGCTCACCGATGGACGGATCGTCGTAGCCCAGCACCCGGTGTCCGCGCAGCACGCTGACCACCAGGTCCTCCGTCTCCCGAACGCCTCGCCCCACCTCGGCCTTTATGACCGGCCGTTCGGCGATGTCGAGCCCGCTGCCCTGTTGGATGAGGTCCTCCATCACCATGCCGGCGGCGGGGCTGAGCACGGAGAGCCCGAGGAGCCGCCCGGCCGCGCTGGCGCTGGTGATGACGACATCGGCCCCGGACTGCTTCAGCAGCGGCGCGTTCTCCTCTTCCCGGACGGCGGCCACGATCTTCGCGCCCCGGTTGAGCTGGCGGGCGGTCAGCGCCACCAGAACGGCGGTGCCGTCACGCGCGGTCGAGATGATGATCTGGCGCGCCTTCTGCAGCTCGGCCCGCAGCAGCACATCGCTGCGGGTCGCGTCCCCGATGACCCCCGTGTACCCCTCGGAGGTCGCCGCCTCGATGGCCTTCGAGCTCGGGTCCACGACGACGACCTGCTCCTTCTTCAGACCCGTCGCGCAGACGGTCTGGACCGCCGAACGCCCCTTCGTCCCCCAGCCGACGACAACGGTGTGCTCCCTCAAGGCCGCCCTCCAGCGGTTCAGTCGCCATTCCTCGCGCGTGCGCTCCGTGAGAACCTCCAGCGTGGTGCCGACCAGGATGATCAGGAACAGCACACGCAACGGCGTGATCACGAAGATGTTGGTGAACCGGGCAGCATCGCTGACCGGGGTGATGTCGCCGTATCCGGTGGTGGAGAGGGTGACGGTGGCGTAGTAGAACGCGTCGAGCAGATCCACTGATCCGTCGGAGTTGTCGTTGTACCCCTCATGGTCGGCATAGACGATGAAGGCGGTGGCGACCAGCAGGAACAAGGCCATCGCCAGTCGCTTGCCGACCTGACGGATCGGCCGCTCGACCTCTCGTTTCGGCAGTCTCACCTGGTGGGTCACGTGACGCTCGTCCGCATTGCGGGCGATCGCGTCCTGGCCCGGAAGTTTCACGTGAAACACTCCCCGTTTCGGCGTACATCCCCTGGCTGCACTCCGCCCCCGACTGCCTGTTGTTTCACGTGAAACACCGTTGGTCGCAAGGCCGGTTGGCCGTATCGACGTTTCACGTGAAACACACCTGGATGCCCGCCGTCGCCCAGGGCAGATCGAGCAGTTCCAGCTCCTGGCCGGAACGAGCGCCTCCCGGCGGTACGACGGCGAGGGCATCGGCGGTGGCGATTCCGCGGAGCATAGCGGGACCGTTGTAGTGCAGCGGAAGGGCGTCATCACCCCGCAGACTGACCGGCACGAGCCGTGTGTCGTACGGGTGCCCGTGCACCGCCTCCCGAAGCGGCATCGTGTACGACTCCGGGGCGGCGCGCCCGGCGAGGGTGCGCAGCAGCGGCTCGGCGAGCGTGAACAGCCCGGACACGGCGGCCAGGGGGTTACCGGGCAGCCCGACGAGGTGCTGATCCGGCTTGATCCGGGCCAGCAGCATGGGGTGGCCCGGGCGTACCTTCACCCCGTCGACGAGGAGTTCGGCCCCGACACGGCGCAGGGTGGGGTGGACATGGTCGACGGGTCCGGACGCCGTGCCGCCCGTGGTGACGATGAGGTCGGCGGAGGACTTCTTCATCGCCCGGTACAGGGCGTCGGCGTCGTCGCCGAGGCGGCGTACGGCGGTGACCTCGGCGCCCAGTGCCCGGAGCCAGGAGGGCAGCATCGGTCCGAGGGCGTCCCGGATCGAGCCCTCACGCGGGAGCCCCTCGGTGAGCAGTTCGTCGCCCAGGACGAGCAGTTCGACGCGTGGGCGGGGGAGCACGCTCAACGTGTCGTACCCGGCGGCCGACGCGAGCCCGAGCGCGGCCGGGGTGATCTGCGTGCCGAGCGGCAGCAGTTGGTCGCCGTTGCGGCACTCCTGGCCTCGTGGCCGGATGTCCTGCCCGTGGGCGAGGTCCCGGGTCGGGTGCAGTCGCCCCTTGTCGTCGGTGCGGCCGTGCTCGCTGCGCAGGACGGCGGTCGTGTCCGGCGGGATACGGGCGCCAGTGGCGATCCGGACCGCCTCCCCGTCCGTGAGCCGGTCGGACTCGCCGTGCCCCGCCAGCACTCCGTCCTCGCGTACCGCCCAGGGGCCGGGGCCCGCGACCGCCCAGCCGTCCATCGCCGAGGTGTCGAAGGAGGGAAGGTCGGTGAGGGCGGTGAGCGGGGCGGCGAGCACGAGACCGAGCGCCTTGTCGACCGTGACCGACACGGGGGCCCTGCGCCCGGCCGAGCGGGCGGCGCGTTCGGCGACGGCCCGGGCCTCGGGCCAGGAAGTGGCCCGGTGGTGGGAATCGTCCTTGGCCCGGTGCACGCCGGTCCGACCGGTCGTGGGGGTCTCGCGGGAGGAGCGCAGCTCGGCCGGTCCCCGGGCGGGCCTGTCGTTGGCCACGGCCAGCGCCTCCTCCACGTCGAGTTCCTCGGCGTCCTGGGCGGTCATCCGGCGGCCGGGCCGGTGTCCTGGCCGGCGCCGGGCCCGGGGTGAGGCTGGGCGGCCGGGGCGGCTTCGGGCAGGGCACCCGGCCCGGCCTCGGGAGTGGTCTCGTCGGCCCAGCGCAGAGCCAGGGCTGAGGCCTTGCGCGCGGCCTCGGTGACGGCCTCAGGACCTCCCCCAGCCTTGGCGGCGGCGTAGCCGATGAGGAAGGTGGTCAGCGGGGCGGCGGGCCGGGCCACGCTGTGGGCGGCGTCACGGGCGAGGTCGAGCAGCTCGGTGATGTCGACGTCGAGGTCGATCCCCAGCTCGTCCTTGACTGCGGAAATCCATTCATCCAACACGTGGCCATGCTCCCTGATCCTTGCGCGGGCGGCGGCGATGTCGTCCCAGGTGTCGCAGTCGAAGGACGCGAGGGGGTCGGTGATTCGGGTGAGGCGCAGTGCGGCGGTCAGCCGCCGCAGGGGGAGCCCCGTCAGCCCGTCGTGCTCGACGGCGAGCCGCGCGAGCTCTCGGCGGAGGGCCTCGGCCCGGTGGGCGGCCACGAGCGGCTGGTCACGGCCGTCGGGGTCGGTGACCAGGACACCGTCGGCAGTCCCCTCGTCGGCCCTGAGGGCGTCGAGCAGTCGCCGTACCGTCTTCTCGTCCAGGAAAGGCAGGTCGGCGGAGAGAACGACGACGTACGGCGCGGTGGTGTGCCGGAGTCCGGCGTCCAGCGCGGCGAGCGGACCGCCGCCGGAGGGTTCCTCGCGGGCCCACAGGACGGGCCGCGCGGTGGGCCGGGGGTCGGAGACGACCACGGTCGTCCCGGCCGCGGCGCAGGCGCGCAGCACGCGGTCGAGCAGGGCCCGTCCGCCGACACGCACGGCGGGCTTGTCCGTGCCGCCGAGCCGCCGAGCGGCACCACCGGCGAGTACGACGGCGTCGAACACGTCGGTACCGGGGTCCCCGGGGTGCTCGTACACAGTCACCCTCCGAGTATGCGGGCCTCCACGATCACTGGGAACGGGGGAGGCCGCGCGTTCCCGGCCCGGTCGGGTCCGGCCGCCGCCCCGGCGGCCGGACCCGACGGACGAAGGCGGTGATCAGAGCGTGCGCAGCAGCACCGCCGGCTGCTCGACGCAGTCCGCCACGTACCGCAGGAAGCCGCCCGCCGTGCCGCCGTCGCACACCCGGTGGTCGAAGGTGAGCGAGAGCTGCACGACCTGCCGTACCGCCAGCTCGCCCCGGTGCACCCAGGGCTTGGGGACGATGCGGCCGACGCCGAGCATGGCGGCCTCGGGGTGGTTGATGATCGGCGTGGAGCCGTCGACACCGAACACGCCGTAGTTGTTGAGCGTGAAGGTGCCGCCGGTCAGCTGGCCGGGCGTCAGGGTGCCGGTGCGTGCAGCCTCGGTCAGCCGGGCGAACTCCGCGCCGAGCGACTCCGCGTTCCTGGTGTGCGCGTCCCGCACGACGGGGACGACCAGCCCTCGTTCCGTCTGGGCGGCGAACCCGAGGTGCACCTGCTCCAGCCGTACGACCTCGCGGGCCTCCATGTCGACCGTGGCGTTGAGCTCGGGGAATCGGGCCAGCGCGGAGGTGCAGATACGGGCGAGCAACGCCAGGAGGGAGATCTTCGGTCCTCCGGCGGCGTTCATGGCCGTGCGGGCGTTCATCAGCTCCGTCGCGTCGGCGTCCACCCAGCAGGTCGCGTCCGGGATCTCACGCCGGCTGCGGGAGAGCTTGTCGGCGACGGCGCCACGGATGCCACGGAGGGGGACACGGGTACCGGACACGGTGCCCGCGGGCACGGACCGCGAGTCCGGAGTCGCGGTCGGTGTGACGGTCACGGCCAGGGGTTCCTGGGCCGGAGCCGTGGCGGCCCGCAGCGCGTGCTCCACGTCCGCCCGCAGGATCAGGCCCTCGGGCCCCGATCCCCGCAGCTCCCGCAGGTCGAGCCCGTTCTCCCGGGCGAGACGGCGGACGAGCGGGGAGATGACGGGCACGGGCCCGTCCGGGCGCGCGGGGGAAGTAGCCGGGACCGCCGCCGTCCCGACGGAGTCGAGCGCCACCGTCGGCGCGGCCGGGCCCAGGGGCCGGATCGTCTCGCCCGGCCGCACCCGCCTGCGGCGTGCCGGGGCCGCACCGGTGCCGTAGCCGACCAGCACGTTGCCGGAGCCCTCGCTTCTGTCGGCGGTGCCCGTGCCCGGCGTACCGGCGGAACCTTCGGTGACCGGCGCTCCCACCGCCACGGTCAACAGCGGTGAGCCGACGGGCAGTTCCGTGCCCTCCTCGCCGAAGCGGGCGGTGACGACACCGCCGTAGGGGCAGGGGACCTCGACCATGGCCTTGGCCGTCTCGACCTCGACGACGGGCTGGTCGATCGCGACGACGTCGCCGACCTGGACGAGCCAGCGGACGATCTCGGCCTCGGTCAGTCCCTCGCCGAGGTCGGGCAGCTTGAACTCCAGCACCTGGGCCATCAGTTCTCCGCCTCCCACTGCAGGCGCCCCACGGCGTCCAGGATCCGGTCGACGCCGGGCAGATGGTGCCGTTCCAGCATCGGCGGCGGATACGGGATGTCGAACCCGGCGACGCGCAGCACGGGCGCCTCCAGGTGGTGGAAGCAGCGCTCGGTCACACGGGCCGCGATCTCGCCGCCCGGGCCGCCGTAGGAGCCGGACTCGTGCACGACCACCGCGCGTCCGGTCCGCCGTACCGACGCGGCGACCGTCTCGTCGTCGAAGGGCACCAGGGAGCGCAGGTCGACGACTTCGAGGTCCCAGCCCTCGGCGGTGGCCGCCTCGGCGGCCTCCAGGCAGACGGGCACGGACGGGCCGTAGGTGATGAGCGTGGCGCTGCGGCCCGTGCGGCGCACGACCGCGCGGCCGATCGGCTCGACGCTCTGCGGTTCCTCGGGGTTCCAGGTGTCCTTCGACCAGTACAGACGCTTGGGCTCCAGGAAGACCACCGGGTCGTCGGAGGCGATCGCGGCGCGCAGCAGCCCGTAGGCGTCGGCGACGGTGGCGGGCGTGACGACATGGAGGCCGGGGGTCGCCATGTAGTACGCCTCGGAGGAGTCGCTGTGGTGCTCGACGCCGCCGATGCCGCCGCCGTACGGGACGCGGATCGTGATCGGCAACGGCATGGCGCCGCGCGTGCGGTTGCGCATCCGCGCGACATGGCTGATGAGCTGCTCGAACGCCGGGTAGGCGAACGCGTCGAACTGCATCTCCACGACCGGCCGCAGCCCGTACATGGCCATGCCGACGGCCGTGCCGAGGATGCCCGCCTCGGCGAGCGGGGTATCGGTGACGCGGTCCTCGCCGAACTCCTTGGCGAGGCCGTCGGTGACCCGGAAGACACCGCCGAGGGTGCCGACGTCCTCTCCCATGACGTGCACGGTGGGGTCGGCGGTCATGGCGTCGCGCAGGGCGCGGGTGAGCGCCTGCGCCATGGTGGCGGGCTTGAGCGCGACGGTGGTCATCGGTGCGCCCCTTCTTCCTCCGCCGCCAGCTCGGCCCGCAGCAGGGCTTCCTGTTCGCGCAGTTGGGGGGTGGGTTCGGCGTACACATGGGCGAAGAGGTCCATGGGGTCGAGGACCGGGTCCTGGTTCATGCGCTCGCGCAGGTCGGCGGCCATCGCCTCGGCGGCGTCCCGGGCGGCCCGGATGCCGTCCTCGTCGAGGAGTCCGCGTTCGGTCAGCTCGTGCTCCAGGAGCGCGATCGGGTCGTGCGCGCGCCAGGTCTCGACCTCGGCGTCGCCCCGGTAGCGGGTGGCGTCGTCGGCGTTGGTGTGGGCGTCGATGCGGTACGTCACCGCCTCGACCAGCGTGGGTCCGCCGCCCGCGCGGGCGTGGGCCACGGCTTCGGCGAGCACCTGGTGCACGGCCGCCACGTCGTTGCCGTCGACCAGGCGGCCCGGCATCCCGTAGCCGACGGCCTTGTGGGCGAGCGACGGGGCGGCGGTCTGCTTGGCCAGCGGGACGGAGATCGCGAAGCCGTTGTTCTGGACGAGGAAGACCACCGGAGCCTGCCAGACGGCGGCGAAGTTGAGGGCCTCGTGGAAGTCGCCCTCGCTGGTGCCGCCGTCGCCGACCAGGGCGAGCGCCACCACGTCGTCGCCCTTGAGGCGGGCGGCGTGCGCGAGGCCCACGGCGTGCGGGAGCTGGGTGGCGAGGGGGGTGCACAGGGGCGCGACACGGTGCTCGTGCGGGTCGTAGCCGGTGTGCCAGTCGCCGCGCAGCAGGGTGAGCGCCTGGACGGGGTCGAGGCCGCGTGCGACGGCGGCGAGCGTGTCGCGGTAGCTCGGGAAGAGCCAGTCCCGCTCCTCGAGGACGAGCGCGGCGGCGACCTCGCAGGCCTCCTGGCCGGTGCTGGAGGGGTAGACGGCGAGCCTGCCCTGCTTGGTCAGGGCCGTGGCCTGGGTGTTGTAGCGGCGGCCGCGCACCAGCTCGGCGTAGAGCCGGCGCAGCAGCGCGGGATCGGCGTCGGCAGCCACGTCCGTGCCGAGCACGCGGTACGGCAGGGCGTCGGGCAGCAGCGGCGCGGGGTCCGTGCGGGGCTGCCAGGCGGGCGGCGGTGTCGGGCGGTACGCGCCCCGCTGCTCCATGACCGTCATACGGCACCTCCTCGTGGGAGTGGCTCAGGGACGCGGCACGGTTGTGACGCGTCTCACCTACCGATTGTTCGGTCGTTGGCGCATTTTGGCTACAGGCACCCTGAGGCTGTGGACAAACGGTTCTGCACAACCTCAAATGAACGCAGTACGTCCATGGCAGGGAGGCGGGGGCACATGGCACCTGAACAAATGGCCGAGCCGTCGGAGCACGGCCCGACACTGCCGCCCCCTCGCCCGCTGGACGCCATAGACCAGGACATCCTGCGCATGCTGCAGGCGGACGGCCGCGCCTCGATACGGTCGGTCGCCGAACGGGTCCACGTCTCCCGTGCCAACGCCTACGCGCGCATCAACCGCCTCATCGAGGACGGCGTGATCCGGGGCTTCGGGGCGCGCGTGAACCACGAGCGCGCCGGCAAGGGCACCTCGGCCTACATCACCCTCAAGATCGTGCAGAACTCCTGGCGCACGGTCCGCGACCAGCTGCGCCAGCTCGCCGGCGCCGCCCACATCGCGCTGGTGGGCGGCGACTACGACGTCCTGCTGCTGGTGCACACCTCGGACAACAGAGCCCTGCGCGAGGTCGTCCTCACCAAGCTGCAGGCCATCCCTGAGGTGCTCAGCACCCGGACGCTGCTGGTGTTCGAGGAGGAGGACGTGGAACCGGAGGGCTGAGCGGGCCCGAGGGCCGGGCGTCCCGCCGCACGGCACCCAGGCGCACGCGCTCACCGAGGAGCCCGCCGAGGGGCGCCCACCGAGGACGGCTCACCCCTGGGCGCGCAACCCCGAGAACACCAGGTGCGCCACGGCGTCGGACACTTCCCGCTCGCCCATGCCCCGCCCGTCCGGCCGGTACCACTCCACGATCGAGTTGATCATCCCGAAGACCAGCCGGGTCGCGAGCCGCACCTCCACGTCACCCCGGACGTCCCCGTCGGCCGCCGCCGCCTTCAGCAGTTCGGCGACCCGGTGGTCGAAGTCGCGGCGCCGCTCCAGCGCCCAGCGCTCGGTGTCGGTGTTGCCGCGCACCCGCAGCAACAGGGTCACGTAGGGGAGCTCGTTCATGAGCACCTCGACCATGCGCCGGACGACGTGCTCCAGGCGCTCCACCGCCCGCCCCTCGCGCGCCGGTTCCTCGTCGAGGATCCCGAAGAGGCCGTCCAGTGCCCGGCTGACGGCCCGGCGCAGCAACTCCTCCTTGCCGGTGACGTGGTGGTATATCGACGACTTGGAGATACCGGCCGCCCTGGACAGGTGCTCCATGGACGTGCCGTCGTAGCCGCGCTCGTTGAAGACCCGGACGGCGACGGACAACAGCGTCTCCGGGGTGTACGTGTCGCGCTTGGCGGTGGTCATGAGGAGGTGCCCTCCCGCTTGTCGGAGGCGTAGGCGTGGCGGTAGAGCGCCAGGGACGGCGCGTAGCGTCCGGACGGGTCGCGCAGGTGCAGATCGTCCAGGAGGGCGTACGCCCAGTTCCGGCCCAGCCTGCGGCTCCATTCGAAGGGCCCCATCGGGTAGTTGACGCCCAGCCGCATCGCCGTGTCGATGTCCTCCTTGGTGGCCACCCCCTTGGCGACGGCGTCGTGCGCGAGGTCGATGATCCGTGCCACCGTGCGGGCCACGATCATCCCGGGGGCGTCCCCGATGACGCTGACGTCCTTGCCGAGCGCCTGGAAGAGGCCTGTGGCCTCGGTGAGGGTCTGCGGTGAGGTGTCCTGGGAGGCGGAGAGCGCGATCCGGGTGGCTCTGCGGTAGTCGAGCGCCAGGTCGAAGTAGACGACGTCCCGGAACTCCACCGAAGTCTGTCCGTCGGCGAGGGCCAGCTGGCCGCCGCTCGGCAGGACGAGCCGGGTGCCGTGGTCCTCCTCGTCCTCACGGACGGGGATGCCCGCCTCCCGGATCAGGGTGAGCAGGTCGGAGGCGGGGCCGAGGTCGCCCTCGACGACGACGTACGCCGGCGCGGGCACCGGCTCGGCGGTGTGCGGCTCGGGGCGCTCGGCGCCGTCGGTGTGGTCGTACCAGCCCTGTCCCGTCTTGTTGCCGAGCCGGCCGGACTCGACGAGCCGTCGCTGGGCGAGCGAGGGCGTGAAGCGCACGTCCTGGAAGAACGCCTGCCAGACGGAGTGGGTGACGGACTCGTTGACGTCCTGCCCGATGAGGTCGGTCAGTTCGAAGGCGCCCATCCTGAAGCCGCCGCACTCCCGCAGGATCGCGTCGATGGTGACGGGCTCGGCGGCCTGCGCCTCGTAGACCGCGAAGGCCTCCGCATAGAACGGCCGTGCGATGCGGTTGACGATGAAGCCGGGGGTGTCCGCGCAGGCGACCGGCGTCTTGCCCCAGACGCGCGCCAGCTCGTACGCGCGCGTGGCCGAGGTGACGTCGGTGGCGAACCCGGAGACGACCTCGACGAGCGGCAGCAGCGGCGCGGGGTTGAAGAAGTGCAGGCCCACGAAGCGGCCCGGGTTGCGCAGGGCACCACCGATGGCCGTGACGGACAGGGAGGAGGTGTTGGTGGCGAGCAGGCAGTCCTCGCCGACGATGTCCTCCAGGGCGCGGAACAGCTCCTGTTTGACGTCCAGCCGCTCCAGGACGGCCTCGACGACCAGGCCGCAGTCCGCGAGGTCGGCGAGGTTCTCGGCGGCGTGCAGCCGGGCGCGCGCGGAGTCCCGGTCCGCGCCCGTCATGCGGTCCTTCGCGACGAGCCGGTCGAGCCGGGCGCCGATCGCCTCGGCAGCCTCCTGGGCACGACCGGGGGCGGAGTCGAACAGGCGTACGGGATGGCCGGCGACCAACGCGACCTGGGCGATGCCCTGGCCCATGGTGCCGGTGCCGACGACGGCCACGGGGCTGCTGAGGTCGAGTGCTGTCATGTGCGCGATCCTCCCGCACGGGGTTGTCCACAGATGCGGCGGACCCCCTTGTCCCGACCGATCGTTCGGTTACTCTAGCCGTGTCCGCCCGCCCGTCGCCCACCACCACCCTGCACGAGGCGCTTCGCGCCATCCCTCAAATTCATTCCTGCCCAGGTCAGAGCTCGATGAAGAGCCCCTGACGTGAGGAGTTGGTCAAGCATGGCCGCCGAACCGTCCGCGCACGCCCTGATCGCCCAGCACCGGCCCACCCTCGACCAGGCCCTGGAAGCGATCCGCACCCGCGCGTACTGGTCGCCCCACCCCGAGCACCCCAAGGCGTACGGCGAGAACGGCAGCCTGGGCATGGCCGACGGCAAGGCCGCCTTCGACGCCCTCCTCGGCACCCGTCTCGACCTCGGCCAGCCCGGCACCGACGACTGGGTGGGCGGCGAGACCTCCCCGTACGGCATCGAGCTGGGCGTCACCTACCCGCACGCGGACGTGGACACGCTGCTGCCCGCCATGAAGGCCGGGCAGCGCGCGTGGCGCGACGCGGGCGCGGAGGCGCGCGCGGCGGTGTGCCTGGAGATCCTCAAGCGCATCAGCGACCGCACCCACGAGTTCGCCCACGCCGTCATGCACACCAGCGGCCAGGCGTTCATGATGGCGTTCCAGGCCGGCGGCCCGCACGCCCAGGACCGTGGCCTGGAGGCGGTGGCCTACGCGTATGCGGAGCAGGTCCGCACCCCCGACGAGGCGGCGTGGAGCAAGCCCCAGGGCAAGCGCGACCCGCTCGCGCTCACCAAGAGCTTCAAGCCCGTCCCGCGCGGAATCGCCCTGGTCATCGGCTGCAACACCTTCCCCACGTGGAACGGCTACCCGGGCCTGTTCGCCTCCCTCGCCACCGGCAACGCGGTGCTCGTGAAGCCCCACCCGCGCGCGGTGCTGCCGCTCGCCCTCACGGTCCAGGTCGCCCGCGAGGTTCTCGCGGAGACCGGCTTCGACCCCAACCTGGTGGCGCTGGCCGCCGAACGCCCCGGCGAGGGCATCGCCAAGGACCTGGCGACCCGCCCCGAGATCCGCATCATCGACTACACGGGATCCACGTCCTTCGGCGACTGGCTGGAGGCCAACGCCCGCCAGGCTGAGGTCTACACGGAGAAGGCCGGCGTCAACACGGTGCTCGTCGACTCCACCGCCGACTACAAGGGCATGCTCTCCAACCTGGCCTTCTCCCTCTCCCTGTACAGCGGCCAGATGTGCACCACCCCGCAGAACCTGCTCATCCCCCGCGACGGCATCAGCACCGACGAGGGCGCCAAGTCCTACGACGAGGTCGTCACCGATCTCGCCAAGTCCGTCGGCGGCCTGCTGGGCGACGACGCGCGCGCGAACGCGCTGCTCGGCGCGATCGTGAACCCCGACGTCAAGGCCCGCCTCGAAGCGGCCGCCTCCCTCGGCGAAGTCGCGCTCCCCTCCCGGGAGATCACCCACCCCGAGTTCCCGGACGCGGTCGTCAGGACGCCGGTGATCGTGAAGCTCGACGGCGCGCGCAAGTACTGGGAGCGCACCGACGACGAGGCCGCGTACCTGAGCGAGTGCTTCGGGCCGGTGTCGTTCGCCGTCGCGGTGGACTCGGCGGCGGACGGGCTGGACCTGCTGCGCCGGACCATCGCCGAGAAGGGCGCGATGACCGTCGGCGCGTACACGACCTCCGACGAGGTGGCCGAGGCCGTCGAGGAGGTCTGCCTGGAGGAGTGCGCGCAGCTGTCGCTGAACCTCACGGGCGGGGTCTACGTCAACCAGACCGCGGCGTTCTCCGACTTCCACGGATCCGGTGGCAACCCGGCGGCGAACGCGGCCCTGTGCGACGGGGCGTTCGTCGCCAACCGGTTCCGGGTGGTCGAAGTGCGCCGTGAGGCGTAACGGATCACGCCGCTGAGCGCCCCTCAGGGAGCGCCCGACCCCGCGCTCCAGTGGTACAGCGTCATCGCCACGCTCGTCGCCAGGTTGTAGCTGGAGACCTGGGGACGCATCGGGAGCGACAGCAAGTGGTCTGCTCGGGAGCGCAGTTCGGTGGAGAGACCGCTGCGCTCGGAGCCGAAGGCGAGAACGGCGTCGTCCGGGAGCTTCAGCCCCCGGATGTCGTCGCCCTCGGGGTCGAGCGCGAAGAGGGGGCCCGGGGGCAGTTCGGCCACGCTCAGGCGCTCGACGGCGGTCGCGAAGTGCAGGCCCGCCCCGCCGCGCACCACTGTGGGGTGCCAGGGGTCCATGGTGCCCGTGGTGACCACACCGGTCGCGCCGAAGCCGGCCGCCAGGCGGATCACGGCCCCCGCGTTGCCCAGGTTGCGCGGGTTGTCGAGGACGACGACCGGGGCGGTGCGCGGCATGTGGGCCAGCGCCGCCAGATGGTCCTCGCGCGCGGGGCGCACGGCCAGGGCGGCGACGGCGGTGGGGTGCGGGCGCGCCACGAGGGTCCGATACGTCTCCTCCGGGACCTCCTGGAGGAGACCCGCGAGCCGGTCCCGTACGTCCGGGGCCAGGTCGTCGGCGAGGGCGAGCGCCGCCGCACGGTCGACGGTGACGGCCACCGGCACGTCGGCGCCGAAGCGCACGGCGTGCTTGAGGGCGTGAAAACCGTCGAGCAGGACGGCGGTGTCGACGAGACGACGCCAGGCCCGCACGGGGTCCCCGGCCGGGGAGGCGGGCGATGCGCTCGCCGAGGCATCGGCGGGACGTGCGGATGTTGAGCCGCTCACCGGGTCCACAGCGGGTCCCGCCACCGGTCCGGCCGCCGCTCCGCCCCCAGGCTCGCCCGCCGCTACGCCCTCAGGCTCGCCCGCCGCTTCGCTCGCAGGTCCGTCGGCCTCTTCGCCCCCTGGCGCGCTCACCGGATCGTTCATGCGGTGAAGCCTACGGGGGGCTGCTCGGCCGTCCCCTTCTCCTGCTTCTCCTGGGGGAGCGGAGATTGCTCTGGGGCGCGCGGGCCCGGGATCGTCGGGTCGGCGCCCGGCGGCACACGGCGCAGGACGCGGTCACGCGCGCGGGCCACCAGGCCACCCAGGCGTTTAAGGAAGGGCGTCGGCAGAAAAACGGCGTCGGCGGCGATCATCGCAAGCGAGAAGAACGGCAGCCCCAGCACGACGGCGATCACGGCGTGCTCGGTCATCATGACCGCCAGCAGGACGTTCTTGACCCGCCTGTTGAAGAGCGTGAACGGGAAGGCGACCTGCACGATCACCGTCCCGTACGTCACCAGCATCACCATCGTGCCGCTGGACGACATCAGGTCGGAGAGCGCGGCCCAGGGCGAGAAGTAGTCCAGGTGGAACGGGTAGTAGGCGGCCGTGCCGTCCTGCCAGCGCGAGCCCTGGATCTTGTACCAGCCGGCCGCCGCGTAGATCAGACATGCCTCGGCCATGATCACGACCAGGGCGGCGTTGTGCGAGAGATTGCCGACGATGTCGAGCAGCGCACGCGGCTTGGTGTCCGACTCGACGCGCCCGGCGACCCACCACAGCCCGTGCACCGCCCACAGGCCCCAGAAGAAAGTGAGCCAGCCGCCCAGCAGGCCCCCGGGGATCAGGCCGCCGAACGTCGCCACCAGCAGCGCGAAACCGAGGACACACCAGAGAACGGGCCCGACCAGATCCTCCTGCGCCCTGCCGTCGCGCTCCAGGCGCTCGCACGTGCGCCGTGCGCGCCGTGCGTCCAGCGACCAGACCTGGGCGCAGCGGACGAAGACGAGGTAGATCGCCATGAGGTGGATGACGTTGTCGCCGCCGTCCCCCATGAAGACGCTGCGGTTCTGCAGCGAGAGCACGCCCACCATGAACAGGACGCTCACGGCGCGGGTGCGCCAGCCGAGCAGCAGCAGGAAGGTCGACAGGACGGCAAGGGCGTAGACGATCTCGAACCACACCATGCTGTCGGACCACATCAGCACCGTGAAGGCGTTGTTGTCCGCGATCAGCCGCTGGGCCAGCTCGAAGCTCCAGGGCCCTTCGGGGCCGTACAGCTCGCGCCGGTGCGGGAACTCGCGCAACAGGAACAGCAGCCAGGTCGCCGAGAAGCCGATCCGGATGATCGCGCTCTGGTACGGGCCCAGCGCGCGATCGGTGACACGGGTGATGCCGTTGCCGATCGCGGCGACGAGGCGTCCCACGGGGCTCACCGGCGGAACCGGGTGGGGCGGGCTCATGGAGCTCATCCGGCGCTCGCCTCCGTCCGACCGGTGACGGCACGGTCGGCACCGGCCGCGTCGGCGGCGGCGTCCGTCCGGTCGTCGCCAGTCACCGACCACCAGGGCAACTCGCGGACGACGGGCTTGTCGGACACCTTTTCCTCGCTCCACTCGGGCGGCTGCACATTGGTGGTACGGGACCGGAGCTGGATGCGCTCGATCTGTCCGCCGGGGCCGCCGGCCTGCTCACGGTCGAGGCGCATCACGACGATGCGGCGCACATAGCGCTCGGACAGATCACCGCGCGACGAGGTGGCGCGGTGCTCGCCGTCATGCGTGGCGGTGTAGAAGTCCCAGGCCCGGCGCAGTTCGTTCTGCTGGGTGTGGCTGGGCACCGGATTGTGGTCGATCGCGGCGCCGTCGAGCGCCGACAGGTCGTACCAGCCGGTGGTCCGCACCTCACCGTCGGCCGTGCGGACCTCGGCGCGCGCCTCCACCGCGATGTTCTGCTGCAGCGGGTTCGGCGCGAACAGCTTCCAGTTCTGCTCGAACTCCGGGTAGACCCATTCGTCGACCGCTTGGCCGTGCTGCTTCGTCAGTGTGTTCGAGGGGGCTATGTGCAGAAACACCAGCCCGAGATGCGCGCAGGTCGCCACCGCCACGATCGCGAGCACCAGCGCCACGGCGATCTGGTACGGCAGGGTCAGCGCGGCGATACCGGAGGCCGGCTGCGCCGGCTCTGCTATCCGCTCCGGCCGCGAGGGGGAGGACGCCTCCGACGGCGACCCCACGAGCGGCTCCGAGGACTCGGACGGGTGCGGCGACCGCGTCGCTGCCTCACGGGGCGGCTGGCTCTTCGGCCCCTTCGGCGGCGTATCGCGCACGGAGGCCGCGTCGTCCTCGGGCTCGTCCGGCCCTCGCCGGGCGTTCGAGCCCTCGTCGTTCGCGTCCATTGCGCCCAGCTCCCCGATTTCCACTACCCGGTCGACTTCCCCACCGGAACTTACTCAGCCGCGTTCCTCCGGCACAGCCCCGATGGCCACAGCAGTCACATCGTCACACCGCTCACACGGCACCCCTGAGGTTATCCACAGCGGGGGACACCTTACGGCGCGGTGTGGTCCGCTTCTCTCCCGAAAACCGCTGCGCCCGCGCTGCCGCTCGTCGGACCAGGCGTTCGTCACCCGGCCGTCGCCCGAGCGCCGCCACACCATTCCCTTCTTCTAGAACCTGTTCTATCTTGACGCCCCGTCATCGGCGACACGGAAGGGGCGGGACCGTGGACTTCACGTTCACCGAGGAGCAGCAGGCGGCGGCCGAGGCGGCGAGGGCGGTGTTCGCCGGGGTCGCGCCGGACGAAGTGCCCAGCCCGTCGCTCGTGCCGGGGGCGGTCGCCGACGACTTCGACCGGGCCCTGTGGGCGAAGCTCGCCGACGCTGACCTGCTCAGCCTGTTGCTCGATCCCGCGTACAGAGGGTCGGGGCTCGATCCGATCGCCCTCTGCCTGGTGCTGCGCGAGTCGTCGAAGGTGCTGGCCAGGGTCCCTCTGCTGGAGAGCAGCGCGGCCGCCGTGGCCGTGCAGGCCCACGGCGACGAGGAGCTGAAGGCGGAACTGCTCGCGCGCGTCGGCCGGGGAGAGGTCGTCCTGACCGTCGCCGCGCACGGCCGCACCGGACACGATCCGGCCGAGCTCGCCGTGACCGCCCGCCGGGACGAAGGCGGCGCCTGGGTTCTGGACGGCACACAGACGGCGGTGCCCTGGGCCCACAACGCGGACTTCATCGTCGTCCCCGCGACGGTCGCACCGACGTCGGTGGCCCCCGGCGCCTCCGCCGAGCGAGCCGACGGGGCAGCCGAGGCCGGGGCCGCCGAACAGGACCCGGTCGCCGCCGAAGACGGCCGGGCAGTGCTCGCCCTCGTCCCCCGCCTCCACGCAGGGGTGACGCTCGCTGAGCAGATCTCCACCACCGGCGAACGGCTCGCGGAACTGCGACTGGATTCGACGCGGATCGCCGACCGCAACGTCCTCGACGCGGAAGGCGCGTGGGAACGGCTACGGGACCTGCTGGTCACCGGCACCTGCGCACTGGCGCTCGGCCTGGGTGAGGGTGTCCTGGGCATGACCAGCGACTACGCCGGCAAACGCGAACAGTTCGGCTTCCCGATCGCCTCGTTCCAGGCCGTCGCTGTCCAGGCCGCCGACCGCTTCATCGACCTGCGCGCGATGGAGGCGACGCTGTGGCAGGCCGCCTGGCGCATCACCTCCGGCGCGGCAGGTGCGCTGCCCGCCTCCGGAGACGTGGCCGTGGCCAAGATCTGGGCCTCGGAAGGAGTACGGCGGGTCGTGCAGACCGCGCAGCATCTGCACGGGGGCTTCGGCGCCGACGTCGACTATCCCCTGCACCGCTACCACGCCTGGGCCAAGCATCTCGAACTGTCGCTCGGTCCTGCGGCGGCCCACGAGGAGGCCCTCGGGGACCTGCTGGCGGCACACCCCCTCGGCTGAGCACCGCGCACGCCTCGACGCGGGGCGCGCCCGTCCGATCCGTTCGTCCTCCGCGCGCCCCGAACCGCCACGCCCCCCACAGGCCCTGTCGTCACATTCCCGTCGTCGCCCGAAGGGCGGCCCCGCGGCGTCGTGGGGGTACCTCCCGGTCGAGCGCAGCCGAGACCGGGGGAGCGTGCTCTCGGCGTGCCGGGCACTGACCGGCGTACCGGACGTACTCGGGTCAGTGCCCGGTGCGTCGAGAGCGCGCGCATGGCGTCGCGGGGCAGGCGGGAATGTGACGCCAGGGCCTAGAGAACGAAGCCCGCCCCGCCCTTGTCATCCACCACGGGACGACCGGCGGCAGCCCAGACCTGCATGCCGCCGTCGACGTTCACGGCGTCGATGCCCTGCTGGACAAGATAGTTGGTGACCTGCGCCGAACGTCCGCCCGAGCGGCAGATCACATGGACCCTGCCGTCCTGCGGCGCCGCCTCGGTGAGCTCGCCGTAGCGCGCCACGAACTCACTGATGGGAATGTGCAGCGCCCCTTCGGCATGACCCGCCTGCCACTCGTCGTCCTCCCGGACGTCCAGCAGGAAGTCGTCGTCCTTGAGGTCTGTGACCTCGACCGTGGGCACACCCGCTCCGAAATGCATGCGTCCGACGCTACCCGACCGAACGGCCGCCGTCCGAAGCCGTCGGCAACCGAGCGGACCAGCGGACCGACTCAGCAGCCCAAGCCGCCTCAGCCACCCTGCCGGTCCTGGCCTCCCTGACCGTCTTGCTCCCCCTGACCGTCCCGGCCACTGTCGACGTCCTGGCCGACCAGCCCCGCCAGCTCCGCCTCCCGCTGCTCGACCTCCGCGAGCAGCTGGTCGGCGATCTCGTCGAGGAGGCGGTCCGGGTCGTCCGGCGCGAGGCGGAGCATCGAGCCGATGGCGCCCTCCTCCAGCTCACGGGCGAGGAGCGCGAGAAGCTCCTTGCGCTGGGCGAGCCATTCCAGCCGTGCGTACAGCTCCTCGGCGCGACTCGGCCTCTGCTCCTGAGGCACTGGCCCGGCCGCCCACTCCTCTGACAGCTCCCGCAGCAGCACCTCGTCACCACGGCCGTAGGCGGCGTTCACCCGGGCGATGAACTCGTCCCGCCGCTCCCGCTCCTTGTCGTCCCGCGCCAGGTCGGGGTGCGCCTTGCGCACCAGTTCGCGGTAGAGCCTGCGGGCCTCGTCGCTCGGGCGGACCCGCTCCGGGGGCCGCACGGGCTGGTCGGTGAGCATGGCCGCCGCCTCGGGGAACAACCCCTCCGAGTCCATCCAGCCGTGGAACAACTCCTCCACGCCCGGCATGGGCATGACCCGAGCGCGCGCTTCCTGCGCCTTGCGCACGTCCTCGGGGTCACCGGTGCGCGCCGCCTTCGCCTCGGCGATCTGGGCGTCCAGCTCGTCGAGCCGCGCGTACATGGGGCCGAGCTTCTGATGATGCAACCGGGAGAAGTTCTCGACTTCCACCCGGAAGGTCTCCACGGCGATCTCGTACTCGATCAACGCCTGCTCGGCCGCCCGCACGGCCCGCTCCAGCCGCTCCTCGGGCCGCCCGGTGCCCACCTCCCCGGCGTCCCCCTGACCATCGGCGGATGCCGCGTCGGACACCGACGTCTCGGCAGGCCCCGACGTCCGGGCAGACGCGTCGCCCTCGGCGGACGGCGTCGCTCCGCCGGGCTCGGCGCCCGCGCCGGGCTCCGTGGTCTCCACGGGCTCGGTGGAGCGCTCGGACGGTGTCTGGTCGGCTTCCGGGGTCGTCACCCGACCCAGCCTAGGCCACGGCCCCAGGCCGAACCGCAAGCCACCGGACACCTGGCCATCGCGCATACCTACGAATGCCCGACCACCCCAGGTCGCTCTGTCCGTCGACCCTCATCACCCAGGCTGCCCTGTTCGTCCACCCTCATCGGCCCAGGCCACTCTTCCCGTCCGCCTCCATCACCCAAGGCAGCCCCGACCCTCCCGCCGCCATCACGCCTGACCGCCCCGTCCCCCTCGCCCCGCACCTCGGGGTCCGTCGTGATCCGTCCTGCCCTCAGACCCCCGACTCCGCCGCGATCCGCCCGGCCCGCACCGCCGCCACCAGGTCCGAGTGATCCGCCTCCGTGCGGTCCGCGTAGGTGACGGCGAACGTGGCCGTCGCCTCGTCGAATTCGTCGTTCTTGCCGCAGTAGCCGGCCAGCAGGCGGGGGTTGGCGCTGTGGGCGTGGGCGCGGGCGAGGAGGGCGCCGGTCATGCGGCCGTAGTCGTCGATCTGGTCGGCGGCCAGGGCGGCGGGGTCGACACTGCCCTTGCGGTTGCGGAACTGGCGCACCTGGAAGGGGAGTCCGTCGACCGTCGTCCAGCCCAGCAGTATGTCGCTGACGACCTGCATCCGCTTCTGCCCGAGGACCACCCGGCGCCCCTCGTGATCCACCTCCGGCAGCTCGAAGCCGGCCGTCACGAGGTGCGGCTCCAGAGCCGACGGGCGGGCCTCCTTCACCTGGAGAACAAGGGCTTCACCACGGTGGTCCAGGAGCAGGACGACGTACGAACGGGTGCCCACACTGCCGGTGCCCACCACGCGGAACGCCACGTCCTGCACGGCGTACCGGGCGAGCAGCGGATGGCGGTCCTCCGAGAGCGTGGTCAGGTACTGCGTCAGGGAGGTGGCCACGACGGCTGCCTCCTTGTCGTCCACACGGCGCAGCACCGGCGGGGCGTCGACGAAGTGGCGGCCACCGCCCTCCACCTGCCGGGTCGACTTGGCCGCGAAGCGGCCGCTGGTGTTGGCGCGCGCCTTCTCCGCCACCCGCTCCAGTGTGCCCAGCAGGTCGTGGGCGTCGGTGTGGGAGACCAGTTCCTCGTCGGCGATGGCGTTCCACGCGTCGAGCGCCGGAAGCTTGGCGAGGAGCCTCATGGTGCGCCGGTAGGCGCCCGTCGCGTCGTACGCCGCCTTGCGGCAGACGTCCTCGTCGGCGCCCGCCTCCCGGCCGGCGAGCACCAGCGAGGCGGCGAGGCGCTTGAGGTCCCACTCCCACGGGCCGTGCACGGTCTCGTCGAAGTCGTTGAGGTCGATGACGAGCTCCCCGCGGGCATCGCCGTACAGGCCGAAGTTGGCCGCGTGGGCGTCCCCGCAGATCTGCGCGCCGATGCCGGTGATGGGCGTATGGGCCAGGTCATGGGCCATGAGGCCCGCCGAGCCTCGCAGGAACGCGAAGGGGGTGGCCGCCATCCTGCCGACTCGTATCGGGGTGAGCTCAGGGATCCGGCCCCGGTTGGACTCCTCGACCGCCGACACCGCGTCCGGCCGGTCGGTGGTGAGCGTCAGGTCGGCGTGTGCGCTGCGGGGCACCCGGGTGCGCAGCGCCTTGCCCTCGTCCTTCGGCGACCCCACCGCGGGCCACCGGGCGAACCCCGTCACCGCCGGCACCCGCGCGCCGGCGGAACGCGCCACCGTCGCCGCCCCGATCCCCCCGGACTCCGCCGACCCCGGCTCGGCTCCCGCACCCGCCGCCATCGCACCGACCTCGGTCACAGCGACCGCCTCCCCCGCACACGTCCACGCACGAACATCAACTCGTGACGACGGTACAGCCGGTGGCCGAAACGCGTCAGGCCCTGTGGACAACTCCGCGTCCCACCCGTCCACACCTGTGGATAACCGGCTGGAAGGATGGAACGACCTCCGCGCCACCACCGGCGAAGACCGGAAGCCTGCCTGACCGCCTCGCCGCCCAGGTCCGCCAGAGAACGCGAGCGGCGGCCGCTCCGCCGAGGGAGCGACCGCCTTTGTCATCGAACCTGAGCCCTTCGACGGCGTCAGACGACTCAGACGGCCTCAGGCCGCATACGTGGCGTTCTGCGCGGTGGTCACCACCTTCTGGCCGTCGGTCTGGCTCAGCAGTCCCGCCGACACCCAGGCACCGACGGTCGACTGCACCCGCGCCACCAGCGCGGCCTTGTCGGCGAACGGCGCCCCGGTCCAGATCTCGTCCAACAGCGTCGTCCCGTCGGACTTCGCCGGGTTGGCCACGCCCGAATCGGTGCCGCCGAGGACGACCTTCGGCTCGGAACGCCTGACGTAGGCGTGGGTCGGATCCTCGCTCCCTTCGTGGAAGGGAGCGAACTCGGTGCCGTCCAGCATGTAGTGCAGCGGCCTACCGCTGACCGGCGCGAGAGAGGGCAGCAGGTCGCCGGAGAGTCCCGCGTTGCGGTACAGGCCGACCGACAGATAGCTGGTGGCACTGCTCCTGCCGACCAGGTTGACCGGCCCGTAGAACAGCGTCTGGAGCGAGGGGTCGTCGAGCGCCTTCTCCACCCGCAGCCGGAACGGGATCGTCACCCGGACGACGTCCCCGGCGCGCCAGGTGCGGGAGGGGATCGTGAAGTAGCTCCCCGCGGTCGGCGTACCGCTCACCGCGCTGCCGTTGACGGTCACCCGGAAACCGGCGGTGGCCCAGGACGGCACCCGGAGCCGCAGTTCGAAGGCCGCGTCGGCGCCCCCGACGGTGATCGTGGAGCCCTGCTCGCGGGGATAGTCGGTGCTCTGCGTGATCGTCACGCCCTTGGCCGACCAGTTCAGCGTGGCCGCGCTGTACAGGTTGACGAAGAGCGCGGTGCCGTCGGCCTTGGTGAAGTACACCGAGTCCTGGTACTTGGTGGCGCTCTCCATGCCGGTGCCCTCGCAGCAGGTGGTGCCCTGCTTGGGGGTGTAGTCGCGCGCCTGCCCCGGCTTCAGCCCGATGAAGTAGGTGACCAGCGGTTTCTCGGCGTCGGCCTTGTCCTGCTTGGAGCCGAGGACCTGGTTGAGCAGAGCCCGCTCGTAGTAGTCCATGTACTTCGGGTCCTGCTCGTGGAAGAACAGGCTCCGGCTCAGCTTGAGCAGGTTGTACGCGCAGCAGGTCTCGGCGTTGGTGTCGCTGATCGTTCCCGAGATGACCCCACGAGCCTTCCAGAACTCGGCCGTGCTGGTGCCGCCGATCCCGTACATGCGCTGCGGGATCACCATGCCCCAGAAGTTCTTGGCAGCGGTCAGATAGCGTGTCTCGCCCGTCGCGTCGTACAGCCGGACGTAGCCGGTCATGATCGGAATGTGCTGGTTGGCGTGGAGGCCGTCCAGGATGTCGGTGCCGGCGGCGCAGGCGTCGATGAGCCGGTCGAGGTCGAACAGCTTGGCCAGTGCGAGGTGGTCGGCCTTGCCGGTGATCGTGTACAGGTCGACGATCGCCTCGACGATGCCGCCGAACTCACCGCTGGAGAAGATGCCCCACATCCGCTGCAGCGTGGCGTCGGGCAGCTTGGACAGCCGCGAGTACATCCAGTCGCACATGCCGGAGGCGAGATCGAGCGCGCGGGCGTCGTCCGTGGCGAGGTAGGCGTCGAGCAGGCCCTTGAGGATCTTGTGCGCCGTGTAGTACGGCGCCCACACCTTGGTGTAGTCGGCGGTGGTCCGCGTCTCCAGATCGATGAACTGCGTCTCCGGGTACGCGGCGAGGAAGCCGGGATGGCTCGGTCCGCCCCAGGTGCGGCGCAGCGTGGCGGTCAGGCCGCGTCCGGAGGCATCGCCGAAAGTACCGCCGGAGGTCGCGAAGAAGTAGTACGACGCGAGGTTGCCGAGCCCCGCGGAGGACCTCTTGGCCTCGTTGGTCTGCAGCGAGGTGATCTCCGCCGCGGTCAGAGCCCTCGACCAGATGTTGAACTCGTCGAAGGCGCCCGCGAAGACCGGGTCGTCAGGGTAGTTCGAGCGGCCCAGCCAGTTGTTCGTCAGAGCACCGAGGACGGACGGGTTCAGCGTCATCGAGGTGTTCTGGGCGACGGCGGTGCCGTTGACATAGAGGGTGCCCGTGGTGCCGCTGATCGTGACAGCCAGGTGGCTCCACTGATCGAGCGGCAGGGCGGCGGTGCCGTTGAGGCCCTGCTCCCCGCCCGCACCGCTGTCGGTGATCGCGAAACGCGGCACCCCGCTGCCGTTGCGGGATGCCAGGTACATGTACCGGGTCGTGTTGTCGCCGAAGTCGAAGACACGCTGCCAGTTGGCGTCGTGGGTGGGCTTCACCCAGACCGACAGGGTGATCGCCGAGGCACCTCCGAGCACAGCGGTCGGCAGGTCGACGTACTGGTACGAGCCGCGGACGTTCTCGTGCGCGCCGCCCCATCTGCCGGCGACGGCCAGCATGCGCGGATCTTTGCGCAGCGCCTCACGCACCTCGGTGAGCGCACCGACCATGGTGCGGATCTTGTCGGCGTACACCTGCTCCCCGGTGCTCGCGTACGCCTGTGCCAGCATCGTCAGGAAGTGCCCGGTGTAGTGGCCACGGAGATTGCCGTTGGCCTCGCCGTCCAGGCCCTCCCAGCCGCCGGGGGCGACGGCGCCCTTTGTGGAGAGCCCCGCGTTGGCACGGAAGACCTGCAGCAGCCGGTCGATGTCGTAGCCGCGGCCGTGGTCGAGCATCAGCTGACGCTTGTCCGCGAAAAGGCCTTGGCCGAGCGTCACGTCCTTGAGCTCGAAGGGCCGCACCGACCAGGTGGACGGCGTCGGAACCGTGGCGGCGACCGCACGGCCGCCGCCCGCCCCCAAGGAGACCCCGGGTGCGGCAGCGGCGAGTATCGCCGACTGGAGGAGGAAACGTCTGGAGAGGGGCGGTGCCATGTGCGCCTCGTCTCTGGCGGCGTGGGGGATGGAGGGCGGTACGAAGTGAGCGCATGTTCGAAATTACGAACGTTGTGCGAATTCCCGACCAGAAGATAGGTATGCGACAGTCGGGCGTCAACGGCACTGACGGCCTCCCCGAGGCCAACGACCCACGTCACGGGGCCACTTGCGTGCCCTCGACACCGTTTCACGTGAAACATCGTTCGTGCCCACATCTACGACGGTTCATGTGGCGCTGACGCCCCTGACGCATACGACCGCGCACACGCAGCACGGCACGCCCCCACGCCGTCCCGCACCACCGGAAGCCGAAAGCCCTTACTGAATCTCCTGAGAGACTCCTCACACTCCAGGGTCCCGCACAGTAAGCCGACCTGCCTCTGAGCGCGCAGTCCGACGACAAAAAGAAGCGGTCCCATCGTGATCACGATGGGACCGCTTCACTGTGGGGCACCGACGGAACTCGCTGGCCAGGGGCTATACGAGGACTGACGGAGATCGTTTCCCACGCTGGCAGAGAGCTTTTCCCACCACCCTGGTCAACAGACCCGCGTAGGGCTCGGCAGCGCCCGAGTCTCGCGAGTCCACCGAAGCACGCAAACAACGGCGAAGAACGAAGCGACACAGATGACGGCGGGATCTCCACTGCAGGGGGATCTGGCGACCTCGCAGGTCGCCGGCTCCCGCAAGCTTGGCCTGAACGTCGCCCGCGGAGACGTCAATAGTGGGTCGGGGAACCGACAGGTGGCCGGCACCAGGGGCACGGCGCTCGCCACCTCCCCGACGCCCAAATTCAACGGGTCAGCCGAGACGTGCAACTGGACCGAGGTGGCGGCGACCGTGGTGCTACGTCTCCTTGTGGGAGGGGGCGAGCCGGACCCTGCCCACGTTCGAAACCTCCACGGTGCCACCATCCGCCATCGGCAACTGCCTGCCCGGGGCCGTGAGGGAGCCAAGTAGCTGGGACTCCACGGCCGACTTACGTCCGGTGGCGCAGCTCGCTGTGACAGTCACCTCCTCCACCTCCACCACGGGCAGCACCGGCACATGCGCCCGGGCCAGCACGTGGGTGGCTCCCTCCGCCCGACCGCTCGCGGCATCGGCTTTCGCCATGGCGACGTCGGTCGGCAGAAGATTGACCGGGCGATCGCCGTCGACTCCGTCGAGGGTCCTCTTCTCGGCGGTCGCCGGAGCCTGCACCTCGTTGAGCGAGGCATGCAGGGGCACCGTTCCGGCCAGCCCGACCCGGAGACGTCCAGCGTGGCACGGACGCCGCTACGGTGGCGCTGCCCTCCGACACGTCGGCGACCAGAGCGGCGGTGGCCCCTCCGGCGACGGCCGGGCCAGCCACGAGGAAGCCGCAGACCGTCAGGGCGGCAAGGCGGCGGACGGGTGGGGTCAGGGCCGGACTTCGGAGGGGCCGGCCAGTCAGGCAGGGTACGGATGGCCTTGTGGGCGGGCACTGCGATACCGGAAGTCTCCATCAGGAGCCGCACGTAACTTGGCAACCGTCCGTGATACCGCAGGGTGCCGGGAGCGCGGACCGCGACCATGTCGGACAGCGGGAGGGACGGACCTCTGGGCCCCTGATCACTCCTTCTCCTGGATGTCTTACGCTCCGCTGACACAAGCAGTGCCTGGCGTGGCGCTGTTCTGCCGTTCCAGGGGGGAGCCACCGTGCTCGTACTGTCGATTCTGCTGATCCTCGCCGCTGTGGTGTTGTACATCGTGGCCCGGGCGCGCGCCTCGTCCCCGTTGCGCCTGGGTGCCATAGCCGCGCTGGCCGGGGGCGCGTTCTTCGGGATTGCCAGCTGCGTGTACGTCGTCAGCGCCTACGAGGTCGGCGTCCCGGTGCTGTTCGGCAAGGTGGGTACGCCGATGACCTCCGGCATGCACCTGAAGGCGCCGTTCACGGATGTCACGTCCTTCTCCACCCGCCCGGTGGACCTCAACCTCTCCGACAAGGACGTCGTCGAGGTGCGCTCCTCGCAGGGCGGAGTGATGTATGTGGAGGTGACCGTGAAGTGGGCGGTGACCCCGGCCAAGGCGGTGGAGCTGTACCGGCTCGCTGGGAACGAGACCGCCATCCAGCAGCGGCTGGTCTATCCGGACAGCCGGGAGATCATCCGCAATGTCTTCGCCCGGTACACCAGCGAGCAGGGTTACGCCTCGGACAGGGAGAAGATCAACGCGGAACTCGGTGAGCTGATCAAGGAGCGGCTCGCACCGCGCGGTATCGACGTCACCGCCGTGAACCTGCGCAATGTGAAGCCCTCCGAGCAGCTCCAGCAGCAGATCGACCGCAAGATCCAGCAGAAGGAGGCCACCGAGCGGGCCGTCGAGGCGACCCGTACGGCGGAGGAAGAGTCCAAGCGGCGCAAGATCGAGGCAGAGGGTATCGCCAGGGCCAACAAGATCCTCAGCGACTCGCTGTCCGACAAGGTCCTGATGAACCAGTGCATCGAGGCCTTCAAAGAGGCCGCGAAGAAGAACCCGGTCTACGCCGTGCCCTGCGGCTCCGGCAGCGGTAACCCGCTGATCGTGGACGGCACCGGCCGGAACTGACCCCAGCGGCCCGGGGCGGAGAAGGGGCCTTGCTGTCTCGGCACGGAGAACAGGGTCTGCTCAGCTCAGTGATGGCGGTGCCCTGGCGTCGGCGACGGTGACGACGTGCCGTCACGTTCCCCGGGCTCGGCGCCTGTGGATGCCGTCGCGTCGCCGGATGCCGCGAGTACATCGACGATGAAGACGATGGTGGACTTCGCCGGGATGCCCTTGTGGGCTGAGACTCCGTAGGCCAGCCCCGGCGGAATCACCACGAGCATCCTGCTTCCTACGCTCGTCCGGACCAACGCTTGGTCCAGTCCCTCGATGAGGTTGCCGCGGCCGATGACTACGGTGGAAGGGCCCTGCGACCAGGAGGGATCGAAGAGGGTGGCCTGCTCTTTTCCACGGTTGGCAGCCCATACCGCGCCGGCGCGGCGGATCACGATCGTCTGACCGGTCTTGACACGAGGGCCGGAGCCTTCCACCAGGGTCTGGGAGACCAGGCGCGTGGGCGGCGCGGTGTCCGGCACGGCGATCGTTGCCGCTGAGCGCTCGGCTCGCACCTGGGGCAGCCCGTCAGGCAGGGCTCGTTGTTGTCCCTGGACGGTGGAGTCAGCGGCGATGATCTTCACGATGTCGACGGCGAACACGACGGTGTCGGTGCCCCGGACACCGAGCCGGGCGTTGCCCGCCACGCCGTAGGCAGCGGCCGGCGGGGCGACCACCAGCACTCTGCTGCCGGCCTGCTGCCCTTCGACGGCGCGATCCAGTGCGGGGAGCACGGCGCCCTGACCGACGGGGAAGACACTGGGTGTGCCGCCCTTGCCGTAGGTGCCGGGCAGCGAGGTGCCGCGCTTCCAGGTCTTGGCGGCGTAGTCGACGATCACGATGTCGTTGCTGCGGGCCTTCCGGCCCTGGCCCGCCAGCATGGTGGTGATGACGAACTTCCCGCTGGGCTGCGCTTTCGGGATGGTGATCGTCGGCTTCCGGCCGAACTTCCCGGACACGGTGGGCAGCACGGCATCCGTTGCCGCTATGGCAGGCACCGCCTGCCGGGAGACGGACACGGTCGGCACCGGCATCGGCCGGTGACTCCTCTCACCGGGCGCGGGCGAAGACTCCGAACCGCTGCATCCTGCCAACAGCACCACGGAGGCGAAGAGCAGACCTGAAAGACGCCGCATATTTTCTGATTCTCCTGACTGATCGATATCGCTGCCGTCTGCGGCCGCCCGCACGGGAGGCTGTCTCTTGGCAGACGGAGGCGGTCATCCCGCGTTTCCGCCCGTACAGGGAGCACCCGGCTCAGGGGTCTGCTCGCCCTGCACGTACTTGGTGAAGAACTGCGCGACTCTCGGATCCGCCGCCTCCTCTGCCGACAGCTGGTGACCCCAGGCGGTCAGCGTGATGCGTGACGACTGCTTCTTGTACGGGCTCATGAAGGTGTACGGCGTCTTGGAGACGCGGTCGGCCAGGGCCTTGATGTCAGCGCCGGTGGCCGTGTCGTTGTAGGTGACCCAGACCGCGCCGTGCTCCAGCGAACTTGAGCAGACCCCTATGAGATTCCACCCCCGACGTCGGAACACGCGCGTGTCCGTCACGGCTTGCCCACCTGGTTCTGCTTGTTCCGCTTGATCTCCTTCAGACCCTGGTAGCCGAAAAAAGACAGCCCAGCCGCCAGCACGATCTGCGCGGCACCCCAGACAATGAAAAATGGTACGGAGCTGCGCAGATCATCAATTCCGTCAGCCGCCATAAATGGAATGAATGGAGCCAGATACACGAATTTCTTCCGATCCACGGTAGCGCCTCCTCAAGCTGACTCTCCGACTTGCCACAATGATTACCCTGCCGGTGACCCCGGCGATATTCACTCCCCGTACGGCCCTCAGCGAATTACTCCTAGCCTGCTCAGCCCCTCGGGGAGACTTTTCAGACGACAGGCATGCAGGAGGCCTCACGGCGAAAGCGTGATCGCCTTGGCGTGACAAATCCCAAGGAAACTGGTGAGGCCCACCAAGAAGTCCCGGCGGGCCTCACACGTGGATGGATACTTTCTACCGGTCGCCGCTCACGGCTTGCTCTCTCTGTTCTCTTTGCGCCGCCGAACTCGTTGCGCAACGAGGATCAAGACAAGCGCGAACGAGAGAGCGTTCACACCAGCGAGAACCACATCGCCTTCTCGCAGGGCGCTTACCGCAAACCACGGAGTCACGACGAGTACTCCCAGGTACACGGCGCCCCGGACAACGCCCGAGATCTTCTCCAGGAGCCTCAGCATCGGCGGACCCAGACCCACGGCGGATAAATGGACCTCAGCCCATAGCTGAACGGATACTTCTTTCCAGCTACTCCGAGACCTACACACTTGCCGTGACTCGCGGCGTATCCCGCGACCGCCATGACGTAGAAGAGGTACGCCTCAACAACCGTGGAGGCCACCTTCATCCACCCCTTATTGAGCACCTTTACTTTCGAGACAGCCCAGACCACTGCTGTAAATGCCATGCCGGAGTACCAGGCAAGGTACTGGGTTTCACTCTTGTTCAGAGCGACCGTCACATACCAGTACGACGACCACCAGCTGTACCACTTGCTGAGCACCCTGAACTTCCCGGACGGGTCGATACAGTTGACTGGGTCGCCGACGCAGTATTCGTAGGCATTGGCATTCCCGCCGGGGATCGGATCCATCGAGAGGAAACGGCCAATGGTCGGGTCGTACATGCGCACGCCCATCAGCACGGCGCCGTTGACGGTTTCTGCCGATCGTTGAAGGCTACCGAGCCATCCGTAGCGAGGGTTCGTCTGCTGCCGTGCGCTGCCGAACTCATCACTGCTGAGGGACTGCGGCGCTTTGGTGGTGTCCAGTGGCAGGAGCAGATTGACGTCGCCGTGAAGGTTGGTCAGTTGCAGGACGACATCGCCGCTTGCGGAGGTCGTAGCGGCCAGACCGCCACCATGGGCGGTGACGTTGCGAGTCACCTGGCCTGTGGAGGTGTTCTCCACGATCCACCGCGGGTTGTCGCTGTCGTTCGCGTAGTGGTTGACCTTCGTGCTGACGGTCACCCAGGTGCCCGAGGTGTTGCTCTCCCGAGTCGATCCCCGATAGCGGTGGGCCGCGTCCAGGGTCCAGGTTTGCCGGGTGTCGCCGATTACCTGGCGCTGCGGAAGGTCGTTGTTGAAGTAGCTCAGCTGCGTGTTGCCTGGTGAGGCAGTGGTGCGGCCGTAGGCGTCATAGACATAGCCGGCTTCCGCAAGTCGGTCGGCGGTGTCGTAGGAGTAGGTGACTGTGGTGTCGGTCGTTGTGGGGCAGGTCGCGCCCGGTTGCCCGACCGCGGTCTTCTTGGACAGCCGGTTGGCGTGCTTGTCGAACGAGTACTTCCGCAGGGTGCAGACGTCGGCGATCGTGTCCGCGACCTGGACCAATCGACCGACAGCGTCGTACTTGTACTGTTGTTCCTCTGTGTTTCCCGCTCCACCGGCGCGGCTGAGGCGTTGCCCGTGTACGGATTCTGTCGCCGAGTCCGCCAGGAGAACTGCACCGTCGGAATCGCGCGTGTAGATGCGCTCCAGGCTGGCGCCCGGCGTACCGGCGTTCTGCCTCATCGTGTAGCCACCTGGCAGTGTTTGGGTCGCCAGGTTGCCCTCGGCGTTGTACTCGGCGCTGAAGGTGCCGGCTACCGAGTCGGCGATCGACGTGGGAAGGCCGCGTGGTTCGGCAGCGTGATTGTAGGTGTAGGTCGTCGTCGACGGAACAGAGTCCGTGGTCTTGACCGCACGGTTGAGCTCGTCGTACTCGGTCGTGGTCGTTCCCCCGTCCGCGTCTGTATAGGAGACGGGGCGGCCGAGTTTGTCGTAGACCTTGGTGATCGTGCCTGCTGTCGGAGAAGTGATCGTGATGGGCCTGCCGGTGGTTGAGGAGTACCCGGTCGTCGTCTGCGGAACAGCGGGGCCGACTCCGCCGGTGACGTTCACGGTGGTGGCGCGTCCGGCGTTGTCGAAGTCGGTCACAGTGGTTCGGGTGGAGCCATTGGCAGTCTCGGAGACCTTGGCGATCTGCCCGAAGGTTCCGTATTCGAATGTTTTGGTGGGAAGTTGGGTCGGGTTCGAACCGCCACCGGTGATGGCTCCTGCGGGCCCCGTCTCGCAGATCAGGTCGGCCCATTCGTGGCGTCCACCGCATGCTCCGGTGCCGTCAGCGGTGTAGTAGGTGGTGACAGTAGCTGCCGCGTCCGTCCCCGTGGATTGCGGCATCAGCGTCTTGCTGACGCGGCCCTTGCTGTCGTACTGCGTGGAGTTTTTGATCGCGAGACCGGCGGGGTCTTCTATGACGCTGGTCGCCAGTCCCTTGACCCAGTTGTACTCGGTCCTGGTGGTGCGCACGTCCGCGTCGGAAGGGAAGCCATCGATGTACGCACCAGTCTTGACGGTGGTCAGCTGGTCCGACACGGTCGCCGACCCGTCTGTGGGGCGACCCTCATCGTAGACATTCACTGTGTGGGCGCGAGCTGGAACCTCATCGCCTGAGGGCAACACGGTGGTGCCAGAGGCATCGACCACGTCATGCTCAATGGCGGTGAGCCGCAGGGGACCGTAGCTTTCCAGCTCCCGCTTCCCGTCCTGGCTGAAGACGGACGTCGTGGACAGCCGTCGGGCCCGCTCGGCGGTCGACATTTCGTCGAGCCCGAGGCGAACCAGTTCCTCCAACGCAGCACCGCTGGTGGCCGACGCGAGCTTGCGGTTGCCCGCCGTGAGCTCACGAACGATATTACCGAAATGGTCGTATTCGGTCGCGGTGATGTGACCACCTGGGCTCGCGGTGTTCACCTGGCGCCCGGAGGCGTCGGTGTAGGTGATGGTCGCACGGGTGTAGTCGGCCGCTGTCAAGTCGCTGCCACTGTGGGAATTGGGCATGGCGTCGGCGGGGAACACCGCAGTGGCGTCGACTGGAGCGACGCCCTGCCCCCACGCGGCGACGTCCGTCTGCCCCATCGGGTACGGGGCCTTGGCGCCGGCCATCGGTACGTCGTAGACGACCGAGGTGGACGCGGTGCCGTTGGTCTGTGACGTGGAGCCCTGGGCCAGCGTAGGACGGGAGACCTTGAGGAGCATGCCCGCACCCGCGGTGGCCGCGTTGCCGGCCGTTCCGTAGGTGAAGGTCCACGCCAGCTCGCCCGGCGGGGTCAGTTCGATCACGCGGCCGGCTGAGTCGTAGGCGTACGTGGTCTTCAGCTCAGGGGAGATCCGTGGGTCCCACACCTCGCGCAGTCGGCCGGAGTCGTCGTAGGTGTACGACGCGATGGGCACCGAGGTGGAGCTGCCCGCCTCCGGAGCCGTGGACCACAGGCGGATCTCCTCGACACGGTCGACATAGTGGCCGAACGACGTGGACGTGGCCGTGGTGGAAGCCGAGTAGACGTACTCCAGCATCCGGCAGCCCTTGGCCGACGGAGTTGTCTTACAGGTCTCGGTGGAAACCGCCGAGGTCGGGGCGATGACCCACTTCGGGCGTCCCACCGTCTTGCCGTCCACGGTGGTCGTCTCAGGGACCACCGTGGTGGCAGCGGATTCGTCCGTCGGAAGGGAGGTCGAGGACACGTTCCATGTCGTTGCTGCAGCGCCCACCTTCGTGAACGTGGTAGTGGTGCCTACGGTGTCTTTCAGAGTGAAGGCTCCATCGAGTGACCCCACCAGGCTGAGTTCCTCGGCGCCGGGCTCCGCTCTCCATTCGTCTGCGGTAATGGCGGTGAAGCCTGTTTCGTCACCGTGGCCATCCACGAGAACGACGGAGGTGGCGGAAGTCTTCTTGATGTAGGACCAGTCGGATTCGGTGACCGTGCCGGATGTCCACTGCGGGCCGAAGATCGGTGCCTGGCCCTCCTGCCGCGCTCCGGCGTCCGGGCGACGTGACGATGCGGTACGTGCCACGCTCATCTGGAAGGCGGAAGCATCGGTGGCGGAGAGGGTGTAATCACCAGTCAGCGAATTGACCGTGCCAGGACCAACCCCGCCGTCCGGTGCGGTGCCCGCGTCGCGGTCCACGGTGACGGTCACCGGCTGTGAATAGCCGGTGGTGGTGCCGTCGGTGAACGCGGCCCGGATGTCGATCGGGCCGTCGTCGGCGAAGCTGTTGGTGATGCTCCACACCAGCGCCGGCGGCGCACCGTTCGGGGCGGCCAGCGGCCAGGACGCCACCGCGGAGCCGTCGGAGTTCTTCGTCACGTCGGCCAGCGACACGTTCTTCCACACCGTGTCTGCCTCACCGCGCCGGTACTGATACGTCACACCGGTGTAGCTGGTCTTGCCCGTGGCCGCGAGCGCCACCCGGCGGGCGGGGCGGTCGCCGTCGAGCGGGGTGAGGATCGCGGCCCCGTCGGCGCCGACACCGAAGGTGTACGCGGTCGTGGCGGCGGACAGGTTGCCGCCGGAGTCGACGGTCTTGGCATACAGGGTGTGCCAGCCGTCGGCGGGGTTGACCGTCACCGTCAGCGGGTCGCCGCCGGTTCCGTCGGTGGCGTCGTTGATCCGGTTGGGCGTGTTGGGGTCGTTCAGGCCCCACAGGTAGCCCTGGCCGTCACTGGAGCTGGTGTCCAGGGTGCACTGCGCGCCGTTCGTGGCCTTGGCCGTCCACGTGTTCCCGGTGTAGGGGTCACACGTGATGGACGGGGCTGCGGGCTTGGCGGTGTTCAGCACGAAGGTGGAGTAGCCGGTCCAGGCCCCGTACAGCGAGTTGTCGTAGCCGCGTACCCGGTAGCGCAGGTGTGAGCCGGCCGGGAAGGCGTTGGCGGAGGGGATCGTCAGGGTGGCGGTGGAGCCGGAGGCCACGCCGGTGGTGGTACCGGTGTAGGTGTAGGTGGTGTCGTTGTAGGCCGGGTCCGGGGTGATCTCGAACTGGCCTTTGACCGTGCCGCCGTCCGCGTCACTGACCTTGGCCGACAGCTGCGGGGTGAGCGAGGTGACGTACCGCTTGCCGTTGTAGGCGTTCAGTGTGCTCGGCGAGACCGCCGCCGAAGTGGGCTTGGCGGGGTAGGAGTTGTAGGTGACGGTCAGCGACGGCTCGACGTCGGGGTTGTGGGAGCCGTCGACGTAGTTCGCCGACCGGTACCGCCGCCAGGTCAGCACATCGGTCTCGTCGACCGCGGCCAGGCGGATACCGTAGTTCGGCGAACCGTCCGCCCACGCCTGCACGATCGCGTCCACGTCCCACGAGACCAGGCCCGCCGGGCAGGAGGAGCTGTAGCCTTTCGCGGCGGTCGAGGTCACCGCGCCGGTGGTGGTGGTCGACGGCTGGGCCGACCAGGAGACCGCCGACGGATCCCAGTCCGCGGTGACCCTGCGGGCCTGTACACCGGAGCCGGAGGTCGAGCAGGTGGAGGAGTAGTAGGAGTACAGGCGCAGATCGGTGTCCACGATCTTCTTGCCGGTGTACTGCGACGTGGAGAACTTCAGGAACGAACGGGCCTTCTGCACCCCGTCGTAGGTGCCAGCCTTCAGTTCCGTCGAGCCGCGCTGGCTCGCGGGGTAGGCGTCGTACTGGATCCAGGTGTCGGTGGTCGGGCCCGCCAGTGTGTTGGTCGGGTCGATCACCACCGGATAGGTGACATCCGGGTCCGAAAGGAATGTTTCGCTGGGCTTGAGCACAAGCGTCTGGTCGCCGTCGGCCGCCGTCTCCACCGTCGCGCTGACCTTCGCCGTACGCTCCGGCTCCTGGGACTTGGCGTCCTCCGAGTCTCCCCACATCAGCGGCGGCGGCGCTGCGGCGACCTGCTTGCCCTTGGAGTCCTCCCAGCGCAGCCGCTGATCCGACGTCTCCTCAAGAGTCAGGCCCTCGGCCTGGACCGGCAGGCGGAACTCCACCGGACCGCTCGGCCGCTCCCGCAGCACCACCGAGTGAGAGAAACCCTCCGGCAGCGCGGAAACCACCACATCGCCACCGGGAACCGCATCGCGGTAGGTGGCCGTGTTGCCCTTGAGAACCGGCTTGGGCAGAGCGCCGTCCCACGCCACTCCGAAGCTCTTCTCACCCCGGCTGACCTGCGCCAACGGCGCTTTGCTCCCGCCTGCGGAGAAGGCGATGTCAGCAGCCGCCGCCTTCGGCACGATCTCGCCGTCCGCCTCGGACAGCGTCACATCCACCGGCCGCCACTTGCCCGCCGCGTCCTTCACCCGGATCGGACCGGTGAAGGACTCCACCGTCACCGTGCCGTCCGGATTCGCCCAAGAGGTCGTGGCCGCGGTACGCGCGCCGAGGATCTCGATCCGCCGGTCCTGCAGCCGGGCCATCAGCTGCGCCGACGCCTCGTCATCGGCCTCGGCAGGACCGAGCCGGGGCTGCGAATCAGCGGTCGTCGTCTGTGACGACAAGGCCACCGACCGACCGGACGCTGCGACGGTGATCGCGGCCTCGGTGGCCAGCAGCATGGCCACAGCACCGGCTATCAGCTTCAGAGGGCGTTCAGGGAGGAGGGCCGCACGTTGGCGACGTCTCTGACCGGGGACACGCTCACCCTGTCTCTCAGAGGGGAGCAGAGATCTTCCCATTCCGGACTCCGTATCTCCTGATCGCCCGATCAGGTGAGGCGGAAAATATCCAGGGAGAAAAGACCCAATAGAGGTGCAGAAATTAACGCGTCGGACAATTCATCAAGGAGTCCTGCAATGTGATATTGATCACAATATCTTCGTTCTCGTGGCACTCTATTTCGGTGAGTGGTAGTCAATTCGACTTACGGCAAAGGGATTTACTCAAGCAAGCACCGTCCTCAGGGTTGAGCGCGCCGCATGCTCCGGGGGAGGGCCTCCGGGAGACCGGGCTGCCCGGTGGCGGGCTCGGGTGACTTCAACAAGGCGACCCCCGCCACGGGCACAGCGACCGGCGGCCTGAGTGCAGCCGTCTACGGCGACGGCCGAGCCGGGAACATCACAACGACCACCGGCAGCCCTGGCACAGTGGGCCGACCGCCGCGCACCGGGCGCCGGCAACACCACGGCCGCAGCCGCCATCCTGCTCGGCCGGCCTGCAGACCGGACCCACCGCAATCGCCCCGGGCGCTCCTCATCGAAGCGCTCACCGCCGGCCGGTGCACCAGGCCGCACCGCCCTGACTCACCCCGCCAGGCCAACCCACACGATGAGGAACGACATGCCCGAACGACGCCTCGGCATCGCTCTCGCCGCCATCGGCGCCGTGCTCACGGCGGCCGGGGCCGCCCTTTACGTCCTGCCCGGACCCGGCGTCCCCGTCCTGTTCCTCGGCCTTGCCGCCCTGGCGATCGGACTGGTCACGGCCGCCGTCGACCGCCGCAATCGGTGCCGCCGCCCCGACGTGACGAAAGCGCCTTCGCCCCCGCGATCCGGCGCTGGACCGGTCTTCCCGTCTTCTCCCTCACCCCTGCTTCCGGCCGGGCCGCCCCTGTCCACCGGGCGGTTCGGCCGCCCGAGTCGCGTGCGGCGGCCTCCACCGGCACCCTCCTGCGGTGCCGCTCCGGCGACGACACGGAGCCGCGAGAGCTGATCGGCACCGAAGCCGAGCGGCCTGAACCGGTGCCACCAGTAGCACCACAGGTTCAGGCTGCGCCCGCATCAGCCTTGAGCCCCTTTCCCGCCCTTCCCTGTAGGCCACGTGTTTGGCCGACGCTTCGGACTGGAACGGCCCATTCCCCATCACCTTCAAGGCGTGACCGCCGACAGCGTCCACCCCGCCACTTTACGTGTGACGCAAGCCACATAAGGATTCTGTGAGTGCGGGTGCAACCTTCCAAGGGTTTGCTGAGTCACCCCTGTGGAATCAACGGCCACATCCGCGGCCCCACAACGCGACGGCCACTCACCCCTTCGCACGAGGTGCACATGAAGCTTCGCCGCGCCATGGCCGTCGCAGCCGCCACGGCAGTCATAGCCCCCCTCGCCCTGCTGTCGGCCCCGGCAGCGTTCGCCACCGACACCCCCGGCACCACCACGGAGAACTCCTCCACCGGTACCTCCGGCGACACCGGCACCGGTGACGCGACCGGGACGGGAGAAACAACCGGCACCGGTGGTGACTCTTCGGACACGGACACTGACCCCGCCTCCGGCGGCCAGGACACATCCACCGAGGAGCAGAACGCCACCACGGACGATGAGGCGGCGACCTCCGAGGGCACTGACGGCGAGGCGTCCTCCTCGGACGACCAGGACACGTCGACCGAAGACGACACCACGTCCGGTGAGGACGGGGACTCGTCCTCCGAGGACGAGAACAAGCCGTCGGACGACGAGGGCGACGAGGGCGATGACACCGGCCTCTCGGACGACGAGCCGTGGAACCCCTACGAGGACTGCGAGACCTTCGACCTGGACGACAAGCTCACCGCCTCCATCTCCGGGCTGCCGAACCAGATCGTCGCGGGCTCCGGCTGGCACGAGTTCGATTTCGTGATCAGGAACGACTCGGACAAGGACCTGAAGAAGGTCTGGGTCCAGGCGTTCACGGAGTACGGCGACGACACCAACGACGACAGCTCACTCGCCTTCGACCTCGCCGAGCTCCAGTACAAGCTGGACGGCAAGTGGACCAGCGACTACCAGGAGGGCTTCGAGGACGAGGACGGCAAGATCGCCCTCACGGGCACGTTCGTCGCCGTCCTGGACTCCCTGGAGAAGAACTCCACCGCCACCCTGGACCTCCGGGTGCGGGTGGACGAGGAGGCTCCGGCGGGTTCGTCGTTCGCGCTGAGCCAGGCCGTGTACGCGGGTGAGGAGTCCGCCTGCTACGGCAACGGCGACTTCTACGAGTTCACCGTCCTCGCCGCCGGCCGCGAGCCGGGCGACGACGTCGAGGACGCCGAACCGAACGGCGAGAAGCCCGACGTCACCGACGGCACCAAGCCGCAAGGAGGCGCCAAGGAGATCACCGGCAACCTCGCCGAGACCGGCTCCGGCTCCGCGCTCCCCATGATCGGGATCGTCGGCGGCGTGGCCGTCGCCGCCGGTGCCGGCGCGATGTTCGTCGTACGCCGCAAGAAGGCCGGGGCCCAAGCGTAGGACGAGAGCGGTTCCGTCGGAACACGAAGGAGGGGCCTGCGTCCGAAGAGGGCGCAGGCCCTTCTGCCATCACGTGCGGCCTCGCTGAAGCCATGGGCGCCACACTCAGTGCATTGGGGTCTGGCGCGGCGGCTGCACCACCACCTTGCCGCCCTTCACGGGAAACGACCTTCCGACGCACGGGAAGCAATCTCCAACGGGGTGCTCCGCCACACATCAGCCCCGACTCGTGAACACCCCTGGTGGCGGTGTCCGGCGGCTGTGGCCGTGATGGCGACAGCGGGGTGCACGGCGCTCGAACTCGCGCCGCAAGCTGAAATTCAGTCAGCCGGGAAGGAAAACAGATGCTCAAGAGGCAGTACTGGGGAGTCACCGTACTCCTCATCACCGTGGTCTTCAGCTACGTCGGTTACCGCCTCAATGACCAGCACCCCAGCCTGCCGTGGATGGTCGGCGGCTTGGTGACCGGAGTAATCGTCACGACAGGTCTCGCCCGAATCGGAAGAGAGTAGATATCGGCTCCCGACAGACTCGGAGGCGCCACCGGATCCACGCGAGCAGTGAGATTGCACCGGCCAGCACCGCACACGCGGCCAGCGCGAGCACGACGGCCAGGGTGCGCCGCGCCCCGCGCGGATTGCGAGGATGACACCTCGGCCAGCCGTTCCAGCAGACCCGGCACCTCCCCTGACACCACCTCGGGCCCGCGACGGACGACATCTGCCGGGCGCGGTCGGCGGTGGACTGGGCGTCGATGCCCAACCGGGTCAACCACTCCAGAACGGCACCGGAGGTGGCCAGGGCCAGCTTCCGGTTCCCAGCACTCAGCTCGCGGACGGTGTTGCCGAACCGGTCGTACTCCGTCATGGAGATGTGCCCGCCCGGTGTGGCGGCGCTGACCTCGCGCCGGGAGACGTTGGTGTAGGTGCCCGAGAACGACACGACGTCGACCGACGACGGGGACCCGGCCTCCGAGGACGAGAACAAGCCGTCGGACGACGAGAGCGACGACGGCGATCGCACCAGCCCCTCGGACGACGAGCCCTGGAACCCCTACGAGGACTGCAAGACCTTCGACGATGGCACGAAGCCGCAGGGCGACGCCAAGGAGAACACCGGCACCTCGCCGAGACCGGCTCTGACTCCGCGCTTCCCATGATCGGGATCGCCGGCGGGGTGGCCGTGGTCGCCGGTGCCGGCGCGATGTTCGTCGTACGCCGCAAGAAGACCGGGGCACAGGTGTAGGCGAGAGCGGTTCCCTACGGGATACATGTGAGGAGGGGCCCGCGCACGGAGAGGGCGCAGGCCCCCTCCGTGCGTGCGGCTTCGCTGGATCATGAGCGGCATGGAGTTGGCGCCAGCCGTACGAAGGCACCGTGACCTCGCCGCCATCCGGAGGGAACGATCTTCTGAGGCACCGGAAACGATCTCCAACTGGGATGCTCCGCCGCATATCAGCCCCACTCGTGAACACCCCATGGATACAGCTCTCTGCCCAAGCAGTCAGCTTCTCCAGCACCGAGGCCTCGGACGGGAGAGTCTGGTCTCGTCGATCCGGGAGATGTCCGTGATCAGCAGCTCACACCAGTAGTCGTCGAAGAGGTGGTCGGCGTACGGGTCGAGACGGGCCAGAGTGGGGGCGGTCTGGGCTCTCGCGGTGGACCACGCGGATGAGCTCTCCGTCCTCGATCAACTTGTCGAGGACCTCTGCGGGCGCTGCCCGTCGTCCCTTTCCTGCGCCCTTTCCTGCCTTCCGGTCTGTCTGCCGGGTCTGTGTGATGAACCTTCGACCCTCCCGACGACAACATCACCCGCCCTGGACAGTGGAGCCCGGCGCCCACCCCAGGGCTTGATCAAGTTCCGTAACTGTCCGGATCGTTGGTGATGCCAAAGATGAGGAGTGCTCGTTGGGGCTCGTCGCGGATCGCCCGGGTGGTCTTGGCGATGTTGTCGGCTCCGAGGGTTTTCAGCACGCCGATGGCGAGGTTGCGGAGGGTCGCCATGGCCCGTGGTGCGGTTCCGGCGTGAACGGTGGAAGCGTCCTCGGTGAAGGTGACATCCCTGATGTGGTGCGAGGAGTTCTCCACTCCCCAGTGCCCGCGAATCGCAGTGGCCAGGTCGGCGGGGCCGGTCTGGTGGGCGTCGAGGCTGGTGACGGCGTAGACGCTCTCACGGGTCTCGCGCTTGCCGGACTGCTTGCGGCGGCGGTGGACGCGGATGGCCAGGCGGGCGTGGGGAAAGGCGATCCCGCCGAGTTCGTCGGCGATCCCGCAGGTCTTGATCGAGCGGGACTCGCGTCTGCCGTGCCCGGAGGCGGATGCGGTGTGCTGGACGGCGATGTCCCGCCACGGAAGGGCCGCGAGTTGGCTGTAAGCGGTCGGCTGGTTGGTCTTGATCACGGCGATGTAGTGGGCCTTCTTGGTCACGACCAGCCAGGAGATGTTCGCCTTGACCGAGTGCAGGGCGTCGAAGGTGACGACGGTGCCGGTCAGGTCCAGCGGTGCCAGCAGTGGTTGGAAGTGTGTGGTTTCGTTCGTCTTCGCGCCGACCTCCACCTGGGCGAGGGTCACGACGGTGCCGTGAGTGACCGCGGAGAGCAGATGCCGGCGCGTCGCGGTGAGTCGGGCTGATCCCCTGAGTGCTTTGCCGTCGACAGCGATCACGCGCGAGGGCCCGGGCGCGGACGGCGACGGCGCCTGGGCGGGTTCGGTGGCGGCACGGTGCCGGTCGGCCAGGTAGGCGCCGACCGCCCGGTCCAGGGCGTCGCCGTCAACAGTCCCCAGCACACGGCCGATCGTGGCCGATGAAGGAGTGCGCCGCCATCTGAGCAGAAGGGGAAGCTTCAGACCTCATTTCTTGCTCAAGTTTGATCGTCTTACGGAAAGAAGCAGATAGGTTCTCGGTCATTGCCACGCCGACCACGTGGCACATCCGACCACTGCGCCGTAACGACTCATCAGGATCGCTTCTGCGCGCTTTCAAAGGGGGAACATGTCTCACCAGAGTCATTCACGGAGATCGAAATCAGTGCGGGCCATCTGCCTGGCTGCTCTGCTTGGCGGAACCATCACCGTGCCCTCGCTGGCGATGGCGTCGACGGCCGCTGCTGCTGATGCCTGTCAGTCGAGCGTTGCAACGTACGTCGTCGAGGTACCTCCAGGACCTGTGGTCGTCGGTACGAGCAAGCCCCGCACGCTGCGCAAGTACCTGGACTGGGACCCCAAGGGTGGCGGCGCCAACGGGACGATCATCGACACCGAGCAGACCGCGGCGGTTCCGGCCGGGAGCAAGCTGTTCTCGGCTGGTCACGGGGTGATCTACGAGGTCACGCAGGACGGCACGCTCAAGTCGTACATGGACAAGACGGCTGCTGGTGGTTCACTGCTGACGCCCGTGAGGACCTACGGGGCAGAATGGAAGGCGTTCAAGCGCGTATGGGCTTCGGGCAGCCTCCTCTTCGGGCAGGTGGAGAGCGGTGAGATCACCGTCTACAAGCAGGCCGATCCGGAGACGGGCGCGGGCACCCTTGAGCCGGCAACCACCAAGATCGCTGCGACGACTGCTGGGGCTGTCGCGATCAAGAACGCCGATGACGTATGGATGTCCGACTCGACGATCTACACACTCACCAGCGGCGAGATCAAGGCATGGCCCTTCAGGACGCTGACCACAGGCCTTCCTACGGATCAGAAGCTCCGCCCTTCCCTGGGGGCACCGGCCGTCATCGCCACCGGTTTGACGGACGCCGTCCAGGCATGGAGTCCCGGGCCTGGCACCGTCCACACATACACGGGCTCCCGCGACTACACCGGCACTATCAAGGGCTATACCGGCACGGCATCGCTCGCGCTCGCCAACGGCGAGATCAGGACTGGCATCTACGGCCACATCTTCGCGGACACCGCTGATTGCCTCGCGGATGCCGCTGAGACCAAGCCCTATTTCGGCGAGCAGCCCGCAGAGGATTCTGGCGACCTGCCAACTGGTCCGGAGGAGGACGGGTCCACTCCGGCCCCGTCGCAGGCACAGATTTTCAGTGGCCGGTTCGTGCGGGGTGATGGCCAACCAGCCGCAGGATTTCCGGTGACCGTCGAAGCCATCGACGTCACTTCCGACAGCGGTGAAGCAGTTGACCTACCGAGGTTGGGTGAGACTACAACCGCAGCGGACGGAACATGGTCGCTGAGGCTGCCCGACACACTGCCCGCAGGCGTCCGAGAGGCCGCCGCCGCCAATGGTGGCGTTGTCAACGCCATGGCGTCGGTGACAGGGGTTACCTCGAACGGTGTCACCATGCGTGCCGTGGCCCACCTCGCGGCGGCTCCCGAGACAGCCCCGGCTACGACACGTAGTCTCGCTGCGGCGACCGATGCCGCCGCTGTCGACGAACCTTCCGCGCTGCTGCCGGTGGATCCCGGCGATCCCGCTCCGGCTGAGCCGACGGTCGAGCAGTACGCGAAAAGTTGGGGGTCCCAGCAGGAGCGTATGAGCGTCGACGAGATTGGTGACAGGCCACTTCCGAAATGGCAGAGCGACACGTCGGACATTCCATCCAATTTCGACCCGTACATTATCAATAAAGTCGACACCAAGTCGCTGGACGTGCGACCAATGGACATAGGCGTGTGCGGCATGACGCGAGATAGGGTCGTGGACAGGAGGATCCACTACACCACCGTCGGCGAGGCGCACGCCTACTGGGACGCAAAGGCGACCTTCGAGTACGAGAATAAGCTTTCGTCGAACGTCGAAGTGGCCGTCAAGGCCGGCGGAAAATGGACCATACAGGGAACGGTGACACTCGCATCCGCAGCAAGTTCCAGCACCGGCTACTACAACCGGGGGCCGTACTTCGCCAAGCAGTGGCGAGTGCCGATCGAGTACAAGAAGCACAAGCAGAACTTCCGCTGCGACGGCCGAGTCTGGACCCAGTACAAGATCATCGCCGGACGTTACAAGATTCCGACCAATGGTCCGGTGGGAAAGTTCGGAAAGAATGTCGCGCACAAGGATGGTGGGATCAACTTCCATAAGTCGCCCAGGAGTCACCGAACCTGGGTGCCGAGGGGTTCAGGATTCTCCATCAGCACGAACCGCAGCTCCAAAATTTCCGGAGCGGTGAGCGCGTTCGGCGTCACGCTCGGCGCATCAACTCAGTACGACAAGGACCACAAGCAGCGCATTATTGCGGGAAATAAGACCCTTGCACGCCATGAGATCTGGGGAAAGAATGGTCCGGTTGATGCGAAGCCCGGCGTTTTCTACTCCAACTAGGATTTCGGCACTTCTGATCGTGCTGATGTTGGCGACTGCGGCCTGTGAACGTACGACCGATGTTCAGCCGCGTACTGGTGACGCTCTCTACACTGAGGGAATGATCGCGCAGGGCGTCACGGACAACTACAGCGCGAAGGTGGATGAGACGTGGTGGTTCACCCTTCCACCTCCCTACAACGTCAGCGACGACCCCCTGGAAGTCATCGACGCGTCCGTGGTGAAAGTGCCGGACGGAATCAAGATTGTCCGGTACCGCGCCTACCATCGGGACGACACGGACGGAATGCCGCTCCTGGCAAGAGAGGGCGACCAGCAGAACCCTGATTTCGCCAGACTGAAGGACTATGCAAAGGCCCCGCTGAAGCTGGCTCCCGACTCGGGAGGCGACGTGTATTACGTCGCAGAGCTCGAAGTCACCGCTCCACCGAAGGAGAACCTGCGCGACTGCCGGTTCACCTACCGCCAGAACGGACACACCTTTACTCAGACGATGGGCTGCGAACTGGAGCTCCGAGTGGGGTGATCAGAAAGAAAGGTGGCCGTTGCCGTCCCGAGTCTGGACAGCAACGGCCACGCTTTTGTTCATGGCTACTGAACTTGAACCCGTGATGTCGGTCGACTCATGGTGGCGGCGTCAGGGTCTGAGGTTCCCCCACTGTGCGGGAGGTGCTGATCAGCTGGTCAGAGTGGGTTGACGGGTGTTCAGGTTCGTCGGTTCGGCCGTCGCCTGCTTGGTGTAGTGCTTCTCCTCGAACTCGATCGGACTGAGCCAGCCGAGCCGTTGCTGGATGCGCCGGGAGTTATAGAAGCCGTCGATGTACTCGAAGAGCGCGAGGTTCGCCTCGGCACGTGTGGCGAAGACGCGACCGCGCACGCACTCCGTCTTGATCAGCATCCACAGGTTCTCCGCGAGCGCGTTGTCGAACGAGTCCCCGACCGACCCCATGGACGCCTGAACTCCCGCTCTCACCAGACGAGTTGTGAGCTTGATAGACGTATATTGACAGCCGTGGTCGGCGTGATGGATCAGCTTGCCGGGCTCGACCTCGCGGGACGCGAGCGCGTACTCCAGCGTGGTCAGCACCAGGTCCGCGTCCGCACGGGCCGAGGTCTCCCAGGCCACCACACGGCGGGAGAACGCGTCCCGGATCGCCGAGAGCCACAACGGGCCCTCGCCGGTCGGGATCATCGTCAGGTCGGTGACCCACAGCCGGTTCGGCCCGGGTGCGGTGAAGTCCCGCTCCACCAGGTCCGGGGCGAGCGTGGCCTTCGGATCCCGGCGCGTGAAGCCCTTCCGCCTCGGGCTCACACCCGCGATGTCGGCCTCGCGCATCAGCCGCTCGACGCGTTTGCGCCCGACGTGGACGCCCTCCCGCTTGAGGACGGCGTGCACGCGCGGTGAGCCGTAGACGCCACCGGAATCCGTGTGGATCTCCTTGATCCGCTCGGTCAGCTCGACGTCACGCTGACGCCGTTCGCACGGCTCGCGCTCGGCGCGGCGCCAGCGGTAGTAGGTGGAGGAGGGGATGTGCAGTTCCCGAAGTACGCACTCGACTCCCAGGCGGGGATGCTCGTCGAGGAGCGCCGTCACCTGGGCCGGGTCGGGTCGAGTTGCGCCGCGAAAAAAGCCGAGGCCGTCCGCAGCACGTCGTTGGCCCGCTTGAGCTGGGCGTTCTCCTTGCGCAGAGCCACCAGCTCGGCCCGCTCGTCGGTGGTGAGCCGATCGTCGCGCTCGCCGGCGTCCGCCTCGGCCTGACGGATCCAGCCGCGCAGGGCCTCCGGGTGCACGCCGAGGTCGACGGCCAGCTTCTTGATCTGCGGCCTCGGCTCCGTAGTGCGATACATCCGCACCGCACGCTCACGCAACTCCAACGAGTACTTCCTGGGTGCAGCCATGGTCGATGCTCCTCTCATGAGAACCATCTGACCCTCTGTCACCTCTTCCCGCATCTCGGGGGAACCTCAGTCCGAGACGCCCGCTGTTACCGGCCCGGGTTCAGGCAGGGCGGCTGCAGGTTCCAGGGGCGTGCGGCTGGTCAGGTTGTGACCGATTGGGGTGCATAACAGGGCAGGCACGGGCTTCGTGATCATTGTAGTGTCTAAGCCCGATGATCACGAGGTGGCCCGTGCCTGCCGCTGCATCTTCTCCCATTCCCGCCGTGCTGGTGAAGCTGGGTCCGCTGGATGCCGGTCGGGTCGCTGACCTGCGCCCCTGTCTCGACTCGGTGCCTGACCCGCGCTCCCGGCGGGGCCGTTGGTACTCGCTGACCGCGATCCTGCTGGTGTGTGCCTGCGCGGTCGTCTCGGGAGCGAGGAGCATCGACGAACTCGCCGAGTGGGGCCAGCGTGCTTCGAACGCACTGCTGACAGTCATCGGAGTGCGCCGCCACCTGCTCAGATGGCGGCGCACTCCTTCATCGGCCACGATCGGCCGTGTGCTGGGGACTGTTGACGGCGACGCCCTGGACCGGGCGGTCGGCGCCTACCTGGCCGACCGGCACCGTGCCGCCACCGAACCCGCCCAGGCGCCGTCGCCGTCCGCGCCCGGGCCCTCGCGCGTGATCGCTGTCGACGGCAAAGCACTCAGGGGATCAGCCCGACTCACCGCGACGCGCCGGCATCTGCTCTCCGCGGTCACTCACGGCACCGTCGTGACCCTCGCCCAGGTGGAGGTCGGCGCGAAGACGAACGAAACCACACACTTCCAACCACTGCTGGCACCGCTGGACCTGACCGGCACCGTCGTCACCTTCGACGCCCTGCACTCGGTCAAGGCGAACATCTCCTGGCTGGTCGTGACCAAGAAGGCCCACTACATCGCCGTGATCAAGACCAACCAGCCGACCGCTTACAGCCAACTCGCGGCCCTTCCGTGGCGGGACATCGCCGTCCAGCACACCGCATCCGCCTCCGGGCACGGCAGACGCGAGTCCCGCTCGATCAAGACCTGCGGGATCGCCGACGAACTCGGCGGGATCGCCTTTCCCCACGCCCGCCTGGCCATCCGCGTCCACCGCCGCCGCAAGCAGTCCGGCAAGCGCGAGACCCGTGAGAGCGTCTACGCCGTCACCAGCCTCGACGCCCACCAGACCGGCCCCGCCGACCTGGCCACTGCGATTCGCGGGCACTGGGGAGTGGAGAACTCCTCGCACCACATCAGGGATGTCACCTTCACCGAGGACGCTTCCACCGTTCACGCCGGAACCGCACCACGGGCCATGGCGACCCTCCGCAACCTCGCCATCGGCGTGCTGAAAACCCTCGGAGCCGACAACATCGCCAAGACCACCCGGGCGATCCGCGACGAGCCCCAACGAGCACTCCTCATCTTTGGCATCACCAACGATCCGGACAGTTACGGAACTTGATCAAGCCCTGCGCCCACCCCAAGCGACAACTGGGCCGCCGGCCTGCCCACGAACAGCTCCGGAAAGCGAAAGGGTCCGCCGACTCCGTCGGCGGACCCTCACGTAGGGTCGGGGGCTGGCGCGGTTGCGGAGTACGTCCGCCCCGTTTCCAGCCCCCGCCGCATCGAACCGTGCGTGCGGTTCTCCCGCACACGGCTCACCGACGCCGTTCACCGCCGGCATTCGGCCTGCCCCGCCAGTCCCGAAAAGGTCTGGGTGCAACGACGGTCCCGTGCAAGGCGATCACCCCCAACGATTCAGTGGAGGCAAACGCCACCACTGACCAGCCGAACTTCCGGCTGCGCCGGTGCTTCTTGGCGATGAACCCGCCGATCCGCATCCGCGCGTACGAGCTGATCTGGTCAAAGCGATGAGCCGAGTTCCCGAACCGGAAATACGCGGCCCACCCGCGCAGGAACGCGTTCGCGTCCTCCACAATCACTTTGACCGGCCGCAACATCCTGCGCCGCTCCGTGAGTTCACGGATCCGGTCACGAGCATGCTGCACTGCCCTGTCCGAGGGCCAGCGGGCGAGGAAGGTGATCGGGCGCCGCCCGCCGCGAGGCCGGGACGTGACCCACCGGTGGTGGAAGCCGAGGAAGTCCACTCCCTCGCCTCCGACCTGCAGGTGCACGATCCTGGTCTTGGCCGCCTTCGGCTCCAGTCCGAGTTCGGCCAGCAGGACCTTCAGCTGCCCAAGGGCGGCTTCGGCCTGCTCGCGGGTAGTGCACATCACCACGGCATCGTCGGCATAGCGGACCAGGACCCCGTGAAGACGCGCGTCCCATGCCCGGTCCAGCCGGTGCAGATAGACGTTCGCCATCAACGGTGAAACCACACCGCCTTGCGGGGTTCCGGTCACCGGCCGACGGACCTGCCCGTCCTCCATCACCCCGGCCCGCAACATCGCGCGCAGGAGTTTGAGGACCGACCGGTCGCAGACGCGTTCCTCGACCGCCTGCATCAACTTCTCATGCGGAATCGCCTCGAAGCAGTTGGCGATGTCCGTCTCCACCACCCAACGCCTGCCCCGCCATGCCTCATCGATCAAGACCTGGAGGGCATCGTGCGCCCCGCGCCTGGGCCGGAACCCGAACGAGCACGGGAGCATGTCGGCCTCGAAGACCGGCTCGAGCACGATCTTCAGCGCGGCCTGCACGATCCGGTCACGGACGGAAGGAATGGACAGCGGTCTCTGCTCCACGGTTGTGCCGGGTTTCGGGATGAATACCCGGCGCGCGGGCATCGGCCGCCAGCGGCCATCCTTGAGTTCCACGGCCAGTTCTTCAAGGAGCCGGTCGATGCCGTACTCCTCGACCTGCGTGAGAGTGATGGCGTCAATGCCTGGTGCGCCGTTGTTCCGACGCACCGCTGCCCACGCGCGCCGCAGGACGTCCCTGCGGTGGACCTTGTCCCCCAGCGCGTGGAACCGTCGTCCGGGATCGGCCTTGGCCGCCCGGTAGAGCGCATGCTGCAAGGCTCGGACCGGATCCAGCTTCAGGGATCCCGACGTGGTGGAACTAGCCGTAACGGCACTCACCAAGTCCCTCCAGACAGACTGCGCATCGACGAAGCAGCGGCCCTTCCCTGGCCGGGGGTTGTGTTGTCCCCCGGCTCATCGCGGTACTACGGCCGCCTCCGACGCCCACCCGGCTCGCGTCCACTTCCCGGGGTGCACCCGGTTATAGGACGCGCAGCTTCCGGCAGCAGCTGTCCGCAGGCCGCCGGGCCGGGGAGGGCCTCCCCAGTTCCCGCTGTCACCGTCGCAACGTTCCATGCCCCATACGCCGAGGAGTCCCTCACGGCTGCATCTCCAGGATCTTCGCCGCTTCCATGGCCTTCGCCCTGATTTCGGGGGCTCGGCACTCCCTGTCCCCGCCTCGAGAGACGGGCCTCTAACGACGCCGCAGGCTTCGCTTCATGCTACGGACCGCTGCTTTGCTCCCCCTTACAGGGCTTTCGACACTGGGCTTCGACGCCGGGCGTTTCCCCCCGACGCCGCCAGTCTGCTACCGGGCCTCCTGGCAGCTACCCGGACCGGACTCACACCGGCAGGCGACAACGAGCTTACGACCGAAGGTCACTTACAACATTGAGCCCTCCAGTCTGCTGGGCGCGCGAAAGATCGAGGTTAACGAATTCATCTGTCTCGACCGAGATATCGGAGGGCTGCTACCACCAGGCCGCCGACGAGGAGCCCGGCCGCAGACTCCGCTACGAGGACGGGGATGGAGTCACCCTGCGACAGGCCAGATATCGCATAGCCGACGCCACCTAGGACAATGCCGAATACGTACTGCCAGCGAGGTGGCATCAAACTGTCCATGCGACGTTGCAATGTGCGGAAAAAAAATGGAGCATGTACGCCTCGTCGTTAAGTATTTAGGATCGCCACATCTTAGGCTGTCCAGAAAAGGACGCGCAAGCCCTATCCGCCAAACCCGCTTGAATTCGCTGACGCCCTGGCTTTTGAGGAGCCGGGATGCGGGATCCCGCATCCCGGCTCCTCAAAAGCCAGCCAGTCGCCGACAATGGAATCATCGGGCAAAAAGGCGGACCGCCCCGTCGGCGCCCAGCCGCCCTGCCAGACCAGCAGAAACCCAGAAAGGTTCACCGCCGCCACGGCAGCCAGCCTCGGGGTGAGCAACGCCGAGGACGCTGTCGCCAAGGCGTCCGCGCTCGGCATGAAGCCCGGCAGTCCCATCTACCTCAACATGGAGTCGTACGACATCACGAACAAGGCGTGCAACGACGCCACCCTGACGTACGTGCGCTCCTTCACCAAAACCCTGCGAGCCAAGACATACCGTGCCGGGTACTACGGCTTCAGCAGCTCTAGCGCCAAGGCCATCCCCACAGCCACCGACCGGACCGACCTCCCGGGCAACCTCTGGTACGCGCTGTGGAACAACAAGAACACCACCACCGCCGACTGGCCCTGGGATCCCAAGCTGTACACCAACCACAGCCGCGCCCACCAGTACATGGTCAACAGCAAGGAGACCCGCGGCGGCCACACCATCACCGTCGACCGCAACGCCTGGGACGCCCCCGTGGCCATCATCGGGTAGAGGCCGTATCTCCTGCGAACGGACCTCGTAGCTGGCCGGCATAACCACATGAGGACGTAGGGCGCCGCAACGCGTACGCCTGGCGCGCGGGCTCTGTACGTCAGGCGTACGGGTACGCGGCCGGGCGGCGTGGGCTACTTCGGTGGAGTCTGCCTTTCGGTTAAGACGCCGGTCATCTGGGGCGCCGTGGTCAACGTGAGGCCGATGGGCTACCAGGCGGTCTGAGCTCGCGCAGCGGCGACGGCGGGCTGCCGCCCTCGTCGATCTCAAGCGCCTCCTACGGCCTGATGGTCCGCTACGCCCGCAGGTGTCGACAGAGCCTGTAATTCCCCACCTCAGGTGGGTTCGGCGTCAGTCAATTCCCCATCCTCGCGGCCATGTTTCCCCACGGGGACGGCGGTCGCGAACGGCACTAAGGAATGGCGGCTGCCGGCTTGGGGGTGGCAGCCAGTCGCAAGCCGACTTCTACGAGGGTCCAGCCGAGACGGGTGCGGAGGTTCCGGGGGCGCCGGGCCGCTGCGGCGAGACGGTACGCGTCGGCTTCGGCGCGGAGTTCGGCGGCGCGGACGTGGTGCAGGGCAAGGTGGATCTCGGGACGCATCGGGCTGTGGCCTTTCACTCCGTGGTGAGGGGGAACGCGTGCGTGTGGATGCGTACCTGGGCGGTGTTGGCGTCGTCCTCGCCGGAGGCCCGGTCACGGTAGGCGTCGACGAGCGCGTGCATCTTCTCGACGAGTTCCTGGGTCAGTTCGGGCGTCAGCCGCAGTGTCGCGCTGCTCATGTCCCAGGTGCGGTTCCATTCCTCCGGCCATGTCTGGCGGTTGCCGAGCCAGGTCGACAGGTCCCGGGTCTGGGTGGTGGCGACCTCGTGGAGATACATGTCGGCGGCCCCGCGCACGTCCGGGCTGGTGTCCGTGAGCAGTGCGTCGTCGAAGCGCAGGCCCTTGTGGACCGCCTTCCACCACCGCTCCCGGCCCTTGCCGTGCTCGGGGGCGTCTTCGATGAAGCCGTGAACGGCGAGCTGCCGCAGGTGGTAGCTGGTTGCACCGCTTGACTCGCCCAGCTTTTCGGCGAGTTGGGACGCGGTGGCGGGGCCGCCGAAGCGCAGGGCGTCCAGCAGTTGCATGCGCAGTGGGTGTGCGAGCCCGCGCAGGGATCGGGCATCGAGATTGCGGACGTGCGAGTCCTGGGGCTCGTTCATGCCTACAAAGATAGCGATGCAAAGGAATACTTGCAATGGAAGCTTTGCATCGGATTCTTTGGAATGGCGCCGCCCTGCAGGGCGGCGTCGCAGTCACCAGATTTTCAGCATATGGGGCGGTTTGGTAGATATGCGATCTCTATTCTGAATCCTCCTGATTGGCCATGGGTACGGCGGAGTTCGGGATCGAGGGACCTGGTCATCGCGGAGCTGCGGATGACCCTCGCCCAGTGGGTCCCGAACGCCGATGGGCAGCCCGGATGGCAAGGAGAACGTTCGTCGTGGTCGACATCACCGAGATCTACGTCCACTGGTACGCGGGCCGCTCGAAGGGCGCGCTGGCCGCGTCGCTGGGGGTGGACCGCAAGACGGTCAGGAAGTACCTGTCGCCGGCGGAGGCGTCCGGGATCACCCCGGGCGGCCCGCCCATGAGCGAGGCCGACTGGGCCGGGCTGATCGAGGCACGGTCGCCCCGTCCGTCCCGGAAACGCGTATCACCGCTGTCCAGGAAATCGCCGAGCCGGGTGGCTCAGTCGCGCCGGCGGTCGCGGAGGGGAGCCGTGCGCTCGTACGCGATGCCGAGCGCGACAGCCAGGAGTGTCAGGAGCAGCGCGATGCGCGAGCAGGCGGTGACCACGCTCTTGGACGCACTGGCGAGGCGAGGCGCGACCTCGGTGAAGGCAGCCGCATACGCCACAACCGCCACCGAAGCGAGAAGGCGTGGTGAGTCCGTGTCACGGTGCGGCAATGGCGGCTCCCAGCCGAGGAGGGTCGCCAGAATGAGCGGAAGGACGAGCACCGTGCCGATGCCGAGAACGACACAGCTTGCGGTGGTGTTCATACGAGCGCTCCAGGGCAGGGCGGCGGCTTGCGCCGACCAGGCTTCCCGGCTCACCTGCGGTGGATCTTAGCCACCACGCGTGCTGCTCGTGGTGAAAACGTGTTTTTCTGGTGCAGGTCGGACTCATGTGCAGTGAGGCGATGTGTCACGTTCCGTGAAGCGGTGACAAGGAAAACTGCTCCGTGTCGACGAGACAGCGAGGAGGAAGGCGCGTCTTGGGGCTGCGGTCAGAGGGGCCTTCCGCCCCGCTGTGCGCATGGGTGTCGTGGGCATCTCAGCCACCGGCCAGTATCCGGATCGTGGGCAGCTGGGCGTACAGCTGGTGCCCGGGGCACTGGGTGTTGTAGCCGTCACGGTGACCGTGGATGGCCGGGAAACTCAGCCGGGCGCCCTTGGCCCAGGTCGTGCCGAAGTAGTTGCGGCCGGCGTCGCCCGCGGTGAGGGTGGCGGTGCCGGCCGGGTTGACGCCGTACTGGCCGAGCTTCCAGGCGGCGACCCTGGCCACGGCGGCCAGGACGGCCTGGCTGGGCGTGACGTCGGTGTACGTGCCGAGGACGGAGACGCCGGTGGTCTCCGTGTTGAAGCCGTAGGCGTGGGCGCCCATCACCGGACGGTCCACGCCGCCCTTGCGGCCCTCGTAAAGGGTCCCGCATCTGTCGACGAGGAAGTTGTAGCCGATGTCCTTCCAGCCCAACTGCATGACGTGGTAGGCGTAGATGCCTCGGATGACGGCCGGGGCCTCGGCGCAGGTGTAGTCGTTGCTGCCGGCGGTGTGGTGCACCACCACCGCCTTGATCTTTCCGTCCGGCAGATATCCCGGCGGCTCGGGGCTGATCGACTCGTCCGCACCCCATCCGGCGCGCGAGGTGATGGGCGGACGGGGTGCGAGTTCGGCATTCGGTGCTCCGTGGGCAGCCGTGGGGGCCGGCTGCGCGGTGGCTGGTGCGTCGGGACCGGGATCGACCAGGTCCAGCCTCAGCCCGGCGGGCAGGACCGAGGCGCCTTCCGCGGCGATGCGAACCTCGGCGCCGTCAGAGGGCCCCGTCCAGACGGGATCGGTGCCGCCCCGCAGGGCTGTGTCCTCGCCCTGGCTGTCGTCGCCGTCCAGGTGCCGCCAGCCGGACCACCGGCCCGTCCCGGCGGACCGGGTGCGCACCGCCACGCTGCCCGCGAGGTGGGCAGACGGATCGTCCCAGGTGACGCCCAGCACGCTGAACAGGCGTGTGTCTCGTACCACCAGTACGGCGCCGCGCCGGTCCGCCGTGGCGGGCACCGCGCGGACCTCACTCCGCGTCCCGGTGGTGGGGCCGGGATCCGCCGGCCTGCCGTGGCTGCGGGCCGCCGGCGCGCACAAGCCCTGGACGGTCAGTGCCCCCGCCACCACCAGCGCAGCGATGTGTCCTGTACCCCACACGCGTGAACTCCCCTGTCTGAACGCTGCTGTCGGTCCCTGACTCACGGTTCCGGCCCTCGTTATGAGCTGGTGCGGCTTCGGGCGGTGAGTGTGTCAGCCGCCTGGCGATCATCGGATCATCGACACGGAAGCCCGGTCCGGAACCAGGGCGCGTACCCCCGGACGGGTGAAGGGCGGTTGGGCCAGGTGGCGGCTCCGGGCCAGTCCTGCCACGGCCGATCCAGTTGCCGTGCGGGTGCGGGTGCGGGCCAGCTGTCCGTCGCCAGCGGGCTGTAGCAGCACAAGCAGGTCTGCCAGGATGCTGCCATGCGGCCGTACGGGACAGCAGCACGCGTCCAACGAGGCCATGGCCGGCTGCGGAACCCACCCCTCCGCCGGAGCCGTGCCCCGGCGGCACTCTGCGCGACCGCGGCCGGAGCACGATGACCCCGGCCGGGGGCGTGGGCGGCCGGGGCTGCTGGACCTGGCGGCTGGACAGGGTTCACCGGCAGCAGCGGAATCGCCCGATGGAGATCGTCCTGCGCGACGGTCGGGAGCGGGTGGTCGCGCGGCTGCGTTTCCGGGTGTGTCCGGCATGCCGTACGGGGCGGATCCACGACGTCTGGGTCGACGAAGCGTGGCAGCGGCAGGGACTGGGCCGCGAGGCCCTCCACTCACTGCTCACTCTGCATCCCGGACACCGCTGGAGCACCACCCTGAAGACCCGGCAGGGGCGCTCCTTCTTCAGAACGATGACCCAGGAGACGTCCACCGGCTTCCCGGCCACAGCCCCGTTGTGCCCTCACCTCAGGGGACGGTTCGGGCAGTTCGTGCACCGCATGACCGGTCGGTCCCCGGCGCCGTGAACGGAGCCGGAGATGCGGCGGCCCGACTCGGCCGTGAGCACGGGCCCGGCCGTCTGCGACTATGGATCTCGCTCCGCGGGGAGTGTGTGACAGCGTCGAACTGTGCTGTCCTGGGGCCGCGGGGCGTGACCGCTTGGCGCTGGAGGGGGATGTGTCCGAGGAGAACGACCGGCTCGCCGTGCTGTCCGCCCTGCCGTTCGCCATGATGGCCGCGGTGACGGTTGTCGACGTCGCCACCGGACCGGCGGTAGGACTGCTGCCGTTGGTGTCACTCGGACCGGCCTTCGCCCCGCTGGTCGGCGGCTGGCGGCGCACCCTGGGCGTCGGTGTGATCGCGTTGCTGCTCACCGTCGGGCTGAGTGTGTACAACGACCTGTTCGACGCCGCGCGCGGCTACGTGAGCACGGCCTCGGTCATCGGCGTCACCGCGGCCGGACTCGTCGCCGTGTCCATGCGCCAGAAGCGGGAGGCGGAGCTGGCCAGCGTCCGCTCGATCGCCGAGGCCGCCCAACGGGTGCTGCTCAAGCCGGTGCCGCGCCTGGCCGGGCAGCTGCGCGCGGCCGTCTCCTACATGTCCGCCGTCGCCGAGGCCCGCATCGGCGGCGACCTGTACGAAGTGGTCGCCGCACCGCAGGGCGTGCGGGTGATCGTGGGCGACGTACAGGGCAAGGGACTGGACGCCGTGGAGACCGCGGCCATCGTCCTGGGCGCCTTCCGCGAGGCGGCCCTGGACGAAGCCGATCTCACCCAGGTCGGGTGCAGACTGGCGCGGTCCGTTGACCGGCAGCTGGAAGGGGAGAAGTTCGTCACCGCCATCCTCGCCGAAGTGCGCGACCGCGAGGTCACCTTCCTCAACTACGGCCACCCCGCACCCCTGCTGATCCGCGCCGACGGCTCCGCGACGCTCCCCGAACCGGCCGTCTATGCGCTCCCCCTCGGCCTGAGCGCCCACGGCCCGTCGGAAGCGGAGCCGTTCCAGGCCGACTTCCACCCGGGAGACCAGCTGCTGCTGTACACCGACGGGGTTACCGAAGCCCGAGACGGCGAAGGTCAGTTCTACCCGCTCGCCGACCGCGCTCCCCTGCTCAAGGAACGCGATCCGGAAGCGGCTCTGGAGACCCTGCGCCAGGACCTGCTCCAGCACGTCGGCGGCCCGCTGCAGGACGACGCCGCCATGCTGCTGCTCCGCTACCGGTGACCGGCCGGATCACACCTGACGGTCGACCACCGGCGGCGGATGGGCGAAGCGTACTGCCCGCCTCCACCCACCCCGCGGCCGTCCAGCACGGTGGTCTCCACGGTGGGCAGTCCGAGCCACTGATGAGCGCGGCACCCCCGGAGGCCCGTAATCTGCGCAGGCGACGCCGGCCGGCGGGAGAGCGATACGTCCGGTACGCCATGCAGGGGTTCCGCAGCCGGGAGCAGGCGGTGAAGACGACCAGCGCCACAAGGACTCCCGCCTCGGTGGCCGCGGCGTCGGCGAATAGCCGGTCCAGACGTGGGCGCAGGTGGTCGACCAGGACGAACACCACGGGGGAGCCGGTGAGCGCGGCGACCGCGCCAGGGCCCCAGTAGGGGTGCCGGGTCCAGAACCACTGGGCCAGCAGCATCACCACCGGGGCGGTGACGGGTAGTTGCGGCTCTCCGAGCAGGGCCAGAGCAGCGCAGGCCAGAGCGCACACGACCGAGCACGCCACCATCATCCGGGCGGCCTCGCCCCACGTCACCAGCCGTATCTCGGACACGACGTCGCCTTCTCCTCTCTGCACCAAGTCCATTGAGCCACAGCCGGTCGCCCTTCGGTCATGCCAGTTCCCTGCGTGATCAGCGCGTCCCGGACTGCCCAAGGACGGCAACGCTCCCCGTGGTTGCGCGCCGTGAACTCGGCGTCGTGCAGGACAACGAACGAGTCCGGGAGTCGGGAGGGGACGGCCGGGGCCGAGGCCGCGGCGCTCTGCAGCGTCTCACCCGGTGGGAAGAACCTGCGCCGATCCATCCGCCGGCAGTGAGGCGGCCGGAGTGACGGTTACCGAAGGCAACACCTCAGGAGCGTCCTCCGACTGCTGCACGGTCGTCCCCGTGTCTCCCGGGCGACCGCCCGTGTCGCCAGGGCGCACCGCCACCAGGATCAGGGCGGTGACGGTGGCCACGCCGAGCACGCGGGCGACGCGATGGCACTTGGCCCGTCCGTCCAGTTCGTGCCATGCCGGGCCGGTACGTGGTTCGTCCGGATGCCGGAGCTCACCGACCGCCTCCAGCCCGCCCAGCGCGCTCTCGCCCGCGGAACGCAGGGCAATCCGCTCGCCGGCAGAGGGCTCCCTGGGCGCGGACTTCCGGGTGGCGCGCTCGCTGTCCTTGAGGAACTGCTGCCACACGTCGTCCGGGAAGGACGACGTGTGGTACGGATCCCCGGATGATCCGTCGCTGCCCGGCCGCTGAGTGGTCACCGTTCCCCCCTGCGCACAACCTATGGACGAAGGCAGGGGCACAGAGAGCCACCCGAGCCAACGGGTCTCGAATGTACGCCCGCTGACGTCTCCGGTCGCTTTCGGGTCCCGGCCGGCTCTGCCTCATCAGCGCCTCCCGCCTTCCGGCACGGCCCAGTGACGGTCGGTGCCGTCTCGCGCTCACCTGGTGACCGCGACCGTGATGGCGAGGCCGACGAGGAGCAGCAGGAAGGGCCCCAGCGGCAGGCCGTGTTCGCGCGGCGTGCTTGGTTCGGTGGGACGCAGTTGCGGATGGGCGTGCAGGGCTGTGACCTCCTCGGTCATGCGGGCGTAGGACGGTCGCAGTCGCAGGCGCCGTTCGAGGCGCCGCTCCCCCATGCCCGTCAGACGCCACGCGTCGCCGTCCGACCGGTGTATCTCCACGCCGCCCTCGTCGGTGTACTTGGCTGCCCGCAACTGTTCCCAGGGGACGTGCCGTACGGTCCAGGCCCCGGTCAGCCACAGACCGGTGCTGTCCGCGATGACGCGCCAGTTCAGGAGGATGGCCGCGAGGTTGATCAATATCGACAGTCCGAGGAAGGGGAGGAGGCCCCAGTCGAAGCCATCCGTCGCAAGGTCCTGTGCCGCGAGGGAGAGCCCAGTCGCCACGCCTGCGGTGAGGGCCAGTCCGGCGGTCCGGGAAACGGGGCCCGGCCCCCAGCGCACAGGGCGGCCGGTGGGCGTCAGGGTGGCGGCGATGCGGTCCGTCCAAGCCTGCTTCTCTGGTTCTGTGGTGTCGGAATCGGTATCCGTGACGCCAGGGGCGTCCAGGAGGGGCTCCTTGCCGGTTCGAGGGAGCCGGACCGGGCCGACGGTACGGAGCACGATCGGATCCCCCGCATGGTCTGTCGTGATGAGGACCAGTTCACCTCCCTCGTAGAGGGCGCCGAGCAGGACCGCTTCGTGCAACCGCGTGTCGACGGAACAGTCCTCGACTTCGTGCTCGTGCTGGCCCTCGGCTTCGGTGCGGTCCGCCGGTTCGTCGTCCTCGCGGAGCGTGGTTGTGCAGAGACAGCTGAACAGCGCGGTGCGGCCGGCTGTGTCGTCGGCCGCATAGACCCAGGTGCGGCCCTCGTGGTCCGTGCGCTCCAGCACGCGTAGGGCGGGAACCGGTGCGCGACGCAGCGCCGCGGCACGGCGGCGGGCGAGGACGCCCACCATGAGAAGGGACAGGCCGGGCAGTCCGGCGACCAGCACCAGCAGCTGCCAGCCGAAGGCGTCGTACGGCTCGGCCACCAGACGCCGCCACGAGCCGTCCTCCAGGACGGTCACCGTGCTGCCGACGCGGTAGTCCTCGGGGTAGAACGCGTCGACGGTGATGCGCCGTTCGTCGTCGGTGCGGACCTGCACGCTCTCCTCGCCGCGGCTGATCACCTGCGCCGTGGCCTGCACGGACCGGGCCGCGTGCTGCTCGTCGGCGCGGATCCCGCTCAGCCCCAACAGGACCGCAACCGCGGCCACGGCACACAGGACCAGCCCGGCGGCGAGCGGGAGCCTGCCTCGCGCGAGCGGTCCGACGGGCTCCGGCAGCCGGTGCCGCACTCCGGCGGCCCGCTCGGCGATCCGCCGCTGCCCGGACCGGGCGGCCAGCCGCTCGCGGGCCGCGGCCCAGCCGAAGGCCAGAGCCCCGATCACGGCGACGTTCGCGGCCTGGGACATCCGCCCGGCGCCCGGCAGCTCTCCCCACGCCACGATGGCCGCCAGGGCGGGCGCCGCGATCAGCGTGAGCTCCGGAAGCCGGGCGAGCCAGAACAGCAGCCCGACGGCCAGGCCCATTTCCGCCATGCCGCCCCAGTCCGGGCCACAGGGCGCCGCATCGCTGCACGGCGGTACCGGTTCCACCGCGATCGCCCATACGACGCTGACCAGCAGCGCCGACACGGACCACATGGGCTGTGCCCATGGCGCGGGGCCGGCCTGGGCCCATGAGGCGGCGTCGGTGGACGACCAGGCGGGCGTACCCGCCGGAACGGAGCCCGAGGGTATCGGGACGGGAGTTTCGGACACGCGAGGATTATGCGGCAGGAGGCGGGCATTGCCGCTGCGGGCCGAACTCGGATCGGACCGACGCCACCGGGCCATTAGGCTGAGTCCGCTGCAACACCCCACCAGCAGCTGCCTTGCCCGTGGTTATGGACCACTACACCCTTCCGTCCTCCAGCGGGCACACCACTTCGGCACCCTCCCCAGGGCCCAGTTCGGCGGGACCTCCGCCACCGACACGCCTTGGTCGTCCGCGCCGCTCGGACGGGGGCCGTGGCAAAGGGGCGAACTCATCGCGGTAGCCGTTCCCAAGGTAGAGGCAGTTGCCCGGCAAGCCCCTGATCGTGCTGGCGTAATGGAAGCCACCAAGACCCCGACAGATTCGAACCCAAAGACTGTTCCCTGACCTTCCACCGCAACGCCCGGCTCAGGCTCCGCCGATCCTCCGCGCTGCGGCACGAGTCACTTCCTCGGGCGTGAAATCGTCGAACAGCCGACTCAGGGCGCAGGACAGCCTCGCGCGCCGTGTGGAGTGGTCACGGGCCAGTGCCCCGGCGATGGCGCCCCGGAGATACTTCTCCGGTGTCTGTCCGGCTTCCGCCGCGAGGTGTTGAAGGCGTTCGGCGGTTTCCGGCTCCATCGGGATGCTCATGAGGTAGGTGCCGTCGGAGCCGGGGAACAGTCCGCAGAGCACGTCGACGGGCAATGCGTCTCCCAGCCGTTTCCAGATCTTCCGTACGGCTCTCGGCTCGCTCTTCGCGGACACGAGGACCACCAGGCGAGTGCCGTCGTCGGAGGCCGCCATGGCAAGACGGCTTCGCTGTTGCGCGGCTCTCAACTCGACCGCACCCACGGCGCGGGTCAGGACGATCTCGATGGCGTGCATGGACACTGCGTTTCTCCTGTCCCTGGGTTCACTCGAGGGAGACCACCCCGTCGGGCAGCCATCCCTCCCAGTAACCGTCGATGAGGTCGAGCAGCACGGGCGGCTCCACCCGCACGTCCGCGGCCCGCAGTTCAGCCGTCGTCCACCACCGCGCGCCTGATGCCAGCAGGGCGCGGACATCGCAGGGCCAGGCGCCTGCCGCCGGGGCCGCCAGGACGAAGTACTCCTCGTGCCGACGCCCCCCGGAGGCGGGAAGCCGTCCTGCGACGGGGGCGATCCGCAGTGCGGGCAACCGCAGTTCACGCCGAAGGTGGTGCGCCGCGGCACGGCGAAAGGACTCGCCCTGCCGTATCGAGCGCCTGGGAACACTCCAGATGACCGGGAGCACGGCGCGGTCGGGCACCAGCAGAAAGCTGCGTGCGGCCGGGTCGATGACGACGGGACGGACGCATGCGGCTGCCGGGAAGCCTGAGCTGATCACGTCGACCACTCTGCCCGCATGTTATTGGAATGGCATGCCGATGTGTTCCATACGGGTGTGTCGGGGCAGGATCCGGCGTGCATATCAGCGAACTGGATGCGATGTGTGTGCGCATTCACCCTCGTATCCAGTTCACTGGATACGAGGGTGATCTGGCCGGACCGAGCGGTGGCGGTCCGGGCTCGTGATCGGTGTGAACGCGCGCACGAGCCCGGCTCGGCACCGTTCGGCCCGGCCCGATGCGGACAACCGGGGAGGGGAGGAGCAGGGTGTGGCCCGACCGGCTCGTCGTGGAGGACCGGGTCCGGTTCGACGGGCAGGTGTGCACGGTGACCGGCGTGCGTGGCGGGCGCGTCGCATTGCTGGACGGACTCGGCGCCACCGAGCACGTCGATATGGTGTTCCTGGTTGCCTCGGAGGGCTTCGAGTTCCTGGGAAGGGAAACGGGGCCGGCGCCTCTGGAGCAGTCGGCGCCGCCCCTGCCGGAAGCGGCGTTGGAGCGTGCACGCTGGTGGCGGCGACACGTCACCGAAGTACTCAACGGCGTGCCGTACGACGCCTCGGCCGGCACCGAGCCGCTCCCGGCCTACGATCCGTCACACCGCACACTGGCCGAGCGCGAGGAGGCCAAAGCGCGGGAGTTGGCCGACCTGGGCGTGCGCGGAGCTTCCGCGCGGACGGTGCGGCGCAAGCGGCAGCGGTATCAGGAGCAGGGCCTGGCCGGGCTCGCCGACGGCAGGGCCGGTCGGCGTATAACCGACGTGGCCCGGCTGGACCCGCGAGTGCGGGCGGCTGTCCGGGAGGTGCTCGCCGCGCAACGGTCGGGAGCCCCCCTGATGGCCGGGCACTTGCACGATCAGGTGCTGGCCCGGCTGACTGGGCCCATCTCGGCGGGTGAGTTGCCCAGGCCGTCCCGGGCTGCCGTCCGGCGGCTCGCCGCCGAGATGCTTGTCAGCGGTGGGAAGCGGCGGCTCCGCCGGGTGGGCGATGTGGCCGTTGGTGAGCGTGTTCATCTCGAGACAGTCGAGTTGCCGCTGCCATCCAGCGGGGCGGGCCCGCGGGAACCTCTTCGGCTGCTGGTCGCTCTGGACGAGGCCACTGGTCTCGTGCTGGCCGCCGTCGTCCACACCGGTTACCGGCCGCCACTGCACTCGACGCTGCTTGCCCGGATGCTCGTCCCCGTCGGGATGCACACGGACTGGGGCGCTCTCCTGTCCGGACGGCTCTTTCGCACGGACCGGCGACCCGCGTCCTCACTGATCGTCCGCCCGGACAGCCTCGTTGTCGACGGGGCCCACGCGCCCAGCCTGCGGGCGCTGCGGCCGGCCTGCGCCCATCTGGGCATCCACGTGCGGTACGCGCAGCGTGTGCGGCCCACGGACCGCCGGGCTGTGGAGCACACGCTGGACCAGTTCGTGTCCCTCTTCACCGACCATCTGTTCTCCGCCGCCGGGCAGGCCGCGCACGAGGCCGGATGGCCGCCCGAGATGGTGCAGGACCTGCTCGACGTATGGGTGGCCCAGGTCTGGCCGGACGCCCCGGCGCCGACCGCGCCTTCAGGCGGAGCGCACACGCCGCGAACCCGCCACGAGACGCTGACCGCCTCGGCGGGATGGACACCGACGCCTCTGCCCCCGCCCGGTTTCGCGGAACTTCTGAGCGTGGCCTGGAGAGTGGTCGGAGGTCAGGGACTACGGCTCAGCGGGCAGACCTACAACTCGTCGGCCTTGGATCCCCTGCGTTCCCCGGCGTCACTGGGCAAAGGCCGCAGGTTCGAGGTCCGCTGGGACCCGTATGACCTCCGCCGTGTGTGGCTGCGGTCCGAGGACGACGAGTGGATCACGGTGCCCGCTGTGGTGCCCGCCGCCCTGCCCGCCCTTGCGACCGTCCTGCATCACGCGCCGCTTGAGCACACGGAGGTCTACGCCGCCATCGCCCGGCAACGGCCGGCTCCGGCCCCGAACACGAGCGCGCACTCGCCTGTCTCCTGGGCCGGGCCGTCCTGTCGTGACCGGGTGGCCTCGTTCTCGCCGCTTTCGGACCCGGAGGACGGCCCACACGCGGCACCAGACGATTCCCGCGTGGCCTACCACGCCGGGCTCCCGCTGCGCGTGCCGGACGTCGTGTCCGCCGCGCGGCGGATCGGGGAGTTGCTGGACCTCAACCGGTACGAGAAAGGCGCCCGTCACGGAATGCTGCTGCACGGGGTGTCCGGTACCGGCAAAACCACAGTCCTGCTGGAAGCAGCCCACCGCTACACCGCCCAACTGCCCGGCATTACCTCGGAGAAGCCAGGCAGTTCGGCCATGCCGGTGGTCTACGTCCGGCTGCCACCCGCCACCTCACCGCGCCTGCTGCTGGCCGAACTGGCCCGCGCTCTCGGCATCCCCCTGCGCGGCTCACCCACGACCGCCGACCTGGCGGCCAGGGTGAGCGAGGCCATGGCAGCCGCCCGCACCGGTCTCGTCCTGGTGGACGAGGCCCAGAACCTTCGCAGTCCGGGCTGGTCCGACACCGCCGTGGCCGAGATTGTGGACTACCTCTGCGACCGCATCCCGGCGACGTTCGCCTTTGCCGGTATCGGCAGCCCCGAGTCCCTCGCCACGGCGGTGACGCACACACCGCACCGCCGACTGCTGTCGGTACGCCTGGACCTTCTGCCGGACGGCGAGGTCTGGCAGGAGGTCATCAGCCGGTTCGAAGACGCGCTGCGTCTGCACGCGCACGAGCCAGGCACCCTGACCGCCCAGGCAGCCCTTCTCCACCAGCGCACCGGGGGAAATGTGGGCCAACTCGCCCTTCTTCTGCGCACCGGAGCCGTCCGGGCCATCCGCGAAGGCACTGAACAACTGACGGCTTCACTGCTTTCTGGGCTGACTCTTCCGAGCCGCTGGTGACCGCCTCACCGAGGCCACGAGTGACCATACTGAAAAGCGAATCACGAACGTGTAGACGATAAAATGACGCCCTATCAGGGTTGCAGCCACCGAAAAGCCAACTGGTCCCCCAAAGGCCAGACAGCCAACTGGCTTTGCCTCTACCTTGATGGCCATGACGTTCCAGGAGACTTTTCCGAGTCCCCCACCTGACGGGGACGAAGCGGAGCACGTGGTCCGTCAGTACGAATCGCTGATCGAGAAGTCCCAAGCGGCTATCGGACGGCTGAGTACGGCACTGCGTGAGGAAACCGAGAAGTGTGAGGCGCTGATCGCTTACCGCGATGAGGCGCGAGGCCTGGTAGGAATGCAGTCCCGTTTGCGGACCATGCAGGAACAGGCCAGACAGCACGGCATCTTCACCGGCCGACCCACCCCTCCGGTGACGCTGCACATCGTCCCGGAACCTCAGGACCGCGAGAAGTCCGCATCGGACAGCAAGCCGCCTGCGCCCCCTGAACCCGCACCGACAACGACGGATGCGGTACACCCGCCGGCCGCCATCACGATCCGGAGTAGCAGACAGCAGGAGATCCTGAACGTCATCGCCGCGCGTCCCGACCTTCCCTGGGGCAGTGAGGACATCGCCAAAGTCCTGGGAATTCCCAAGGAGGACCCCCGGGGCCGCAAAAGGCTGCGCAACCGTCTTCGGGCTCTGACACTGATCGGCGCTCTGGAACGCGTCACACGTGAGGATGACCGGCACGTCTACTACCGTCCACGAATGAACTGGAAGTTCGACTGACCATTCCACTCACGACAAGCGATACACGCAGTACTGCTGTTTTATGACCGCCGCCGCATGTAGCGACCCAGGAGGCAACCTGGGTCCGCGGCGACGGTCGTGACCGTACAGGCCGTTTCCGACACTACCCGGCACCGCCCGAGCGTGTTCGGCATTCGGTCATTTTCCCTGCCTCTTTCCCGAGGAACCGAATGCCCATGCGAATTCACTTCGGTGGATTGCCCGGCTCACGGCCGGGCCACAGGTCCACCCCCAGCGCCTTCTCCAGGTTCGCGATCGTCAGCAGGTCGCACCACACCGCGCCATCGAGCACCTGGGCGACCGTCATCCGCGACACGCCACTGCGCCGGGACACCTCTGCGACCGACCAGCCTCTCTCGCGGATCACCCTGCCCAGCCTGGCTGCCACCTCCTGCGCCACACGGGCGCCGTGGTGGTCATCGAGCACGGCGTGCGGCCACGCGCCGTCGGTCACGTACTCGGCAGGGCTGCGTCGTCGCTTGTCTCCTCGTGGCACAGCGAAGAGTGTCGCCCATCCGGCCCTCCAGGGATGACAGCGTCCGCCAACTCCACCGCATGCTATTCCAAACACACCCCTCCCGGGGTTCTTTCCTGGTGGAGAGTCACGATGGATGCGATCGAGCGCTACCGGCCCAAGTTGCCGGGGCCTGTCTGGGCCCGTATCGGCCCCGACTGCCGTCGCGCCGTCGCCAAGGCTGCGCCGGCCACGCCCAAGGAAGCCCGGGACTGGCTCGGCGCCCTGGCTCACGCCGCCGCTCACGCCGACGCCTGCGGGCGCCCCACCAAGGCCGAGCACCTGCTCACCCCGGAGGCGATCGAGTGGTACCTGGCCACCGGCTGCCTGCACCTGGAGGAGCCCTCCCGCTCCAACCGCCGCTGCCGCCTCAACAGACTCCGCCGCGCCCTGCTGGGCCCCGACCTGATCACCGGCAATCCCGCCGCCTACTCCGGCTCGGACGCCTCCCGCCCCTACACCCAGCCCGAACAGGCCCAGCTTTACGCCTCCGCCCGCGCCCAGCCCACCGACGAACTCCGCAACGGCCTCCTGACGCTGCTCGCCCTCGGCTTCGGCTGCGCCCTGGACTCACCCGAGATCATCCCGCTGCGCACCCACGACGTCCGCGAGGCACCCAACGGCGCCGTCGCCGTCGCGGTCCGCGGACAGCGCGCCCGGGTGGTGCTGTGCCGCACCGCCTGGGCCCCGGTCCTCACGGAGGCGGCTGCCTGGGCCTCCCGCCCAGGCCAGGCCCGCTATCTCTTCCGCCCGAGCAGCCACGCCCGCGGCACCAACACCGTCACCAACTTCCTCGCCCGCACCAAGAAGCCGCTCGGAACGCCCCTGCTGGTCATAGGCCGGACCCGCGCCACCTGGCTCGTCGACGCCATCGAAGCCCGCATGCACCTGCCCACCCTGATGGCCGCCGCAGGCCTGACCACCCTGCGCTCCATCGACCGGGTCCTGCCCCACGTCCGCAACCTCTCGCCCGACCAGGCCGCCGCCGCGCTCAAGGAGTTCTGACCATGACCAGCCGCCTCGCACGCCACACCCGCATCGCCCGCCTGCGCTCCCAGCGCGCTCTCGTTCCCGACCCCGAAGCTGCCGAGATCCGCGACGAAGTGGTCGGCTCCGGCCTGGTCGAGGAGATCGAGCCGCTCGTCGTACGCCGCACCGGCTGCCCCTGCAAGCTCCCTGTCGAGGCCCTGCTGGTCGGCATGAGCCTGGCCTCCGCCCGCAATGGCGGCGTCGTCACCTTCACCGCCGTCACCGACCTGCTGTTCTTCTCCCTCTCCGAGCCGATGCGCGAGCAACTCGGCGTGCGCCGCTACCCCGACCACGACCGCGGCTTCGAAGCCGCCTACGCCACCGTCCGCCGCCGCCTGCACAGCATCCTCGAAGCGATCGATCCTTCCCCGCTGCCCAAGAACCACCGCCTGGCCCGCCGCCATGCCGAGAAACTGCTGGCCAACGCCGACCCGGACGAACTCGCCCGCAAGCGCACTCTCATGATCAAGCTGGCCAACCTGATCCTGGCCATGTCCCTGCGGGAGGCGATGCCGCTCCTGGAAGACCGCTGGAACGGCTCGGTCTGCGTCGACGCCACCGTCATCGGCACCTACGCCAAGGGGCTCGCCCCCAACAGTCCCGTCACCGCCACCGATCCCGACGCCGCCTGGTACGTGCGCACCGCCAAGCACAAGGACCCCCTCGCCCTCGACGACCTCGCTCCCACCCGGCAGGACAAGAAGGGCGCCAGGCTCCAGAAGAAGACAGAACGCATCAAGAAGAGCCTGTTCGGCTACGACGCCTCACTCGTCATCGCCCGCGATCCCAGCCGCAACGGCGTCCCCCTGCCTGACGGCTCCGCCGACCCCGACGTCGTCCCGGCTCTGGTCATCGCCTTCTCCGTCGACAAGCCCAGCCACCGCCCCGGCCACGTCGCCGTCGAGGCTCTCCAGCAGATCGACGACAGCCTCCCGCGCGGCTACCTGGCCGGCGACCGCGCCTACAACGACCAGAAGCCGGAGAACTTCCAGCTCCCCATCCGCGCCATGGGCTACGAACCCGTCTACGACTACGCAAAAGACCAGCTCGGCGTGCAGGCCGGCTTCGCCGGCGCCGAACTCGTCGAGGGCAACTGGTACTGCCCCTCCATGCCTCAGGAGCTCAAGGAAGCCACCAAGGATCTGATCAACGAGAAGATCGACAAGCAGACCTGGATCAACCGCATCCGCGCCCGAGCCGCCTACCTCTTCATGGCTAAACAGCGGCCCGACGCCGAAGGCCACCGCCGCGTGATGTGCCCCGCCGAGGCCAGCCGGACCCAGTGCCCCCTCAAGGCATACACCCTCGGCCGTGGCATTCACCTGCCCCTCGTCGACCCCGACCCCAGCCCCGCCGGCTCACCCCTGTGCTGCAGCCAGAAGACGGTCACCGTCCCGCCGGAAGCCGCCGCCAACCTCTGGCAGCCCCTCCAGTACGGCTCGGAAGCCTGGCAGCGCGTGTACTTCCGGCTGCGCAACAGCATCGAAGGCATCAACGGCTACGCCAAGGACCCCCTCTACGAGCGCCTCGAAGACGCCGGCACCCGCCGGATCCGCGGCATCGCCGCCCAGACCCTCCTGCTGGCCTTCCAGCTCGCCCACGCCAACCGCCGCAAGCTCAGGGCCTGGGCCGACTCGATCGCCCTGCACGACGACCGACCGCGCCGCCGCCCCACCCGCCGCCGCAAGACCAAGCCACTGGGCACCTGGACTCCCAAGGGCTACGTCAACGAGCCCTAACTCATGAGACCTTCCTCACAAGCCACCCAGTAGCTCACCCTCGACGTAACCGAAGATCCACACCCGAACACGGGACCGCCGACGGCCTCAGCCGTCGGCGGTCCCGTGTTTCTGCCCACACAAAGCGGAACGGGCGGCATCGTGATCACGATGCCGCCCGTTCCGTCGGTGCAACCAGGGCACTTTCGTCGGTGCCCCACTGTGCGCGAGGGGGGAGTTGAACCCCCACGCCCTTGCGGGCACTGGAACCTGAATCCAGCGCGTCTGCCTATTCCGCCACCCGCGCATTGGGTGTGTCCTCAGGCCCCGTTCCTTGCGGTCTGGCGCCTTCCGACATCCAGAAGATTAGCACGCTGGAGAGGGTGGCTTCACATCCCTTAAACCGCGGCCCGCCCCGTCCCGCGCCGCCTGGACCGGCCGACCAGCACGGGCCGAACACACGCCCCCTCCTGTCACGTATCAACGAGTGCTGGTTCACGTATCAACCTCGTACCGGTCCCGGCCATCTCCTTGGGAGAGGGACGGGGCGCACAGTCCGGTGCGGGACACTGGTCTCGTGCCGCCTCTACGATCCTTGGCAGAGTTCGGACGGGGTAGTTCGAAGAGGAGCTCCGATGGGAATCCGGGAGGGGACTTCAGTGGGCGTCGACGCCGGGTGACACCGGTCGACCGGGCCGACAGGGGGAACCAGCCGATTTCCCGGCGCGTGGATACGATCAGTAAGCAGTACCGATGCGGTACGCAGAGCGGTGACGACGGAGGAGGTGCCCCATGGGAGTCCTGAAGAAGTTCGAGCAACGTCTCGAAGGTCTGGTCAACGGCACCTTCGCCAAGGTGTTCAAGTCCGAGGTCCAGCCCGTGGAGATCGCGGGAGCACTCCAGCGGGAGTGCGACAACAACGCGACCATCTGGAACCGCGACCGTACGGTCGTCCCCAACGACTTCATCGTGGAGCTGAGCACGCCCGACTTCGAGCGCCTCAGCCCCTACTCCGGCCAGCTCGGCGACGAACTCGCCGGCATGGTGCGCGACTACGCCAAGCAGCAGCGCTACACCTTCATGGGCCCCATCAAGGTCCATCTGGAGAAAGCCGACGACCTCGACACCGGTCTGTACCGGGTGCGCAGCCGTACGCTCGCCTCCTCCACCAACCAGCAGGCCCCCTCGGGCGCCCCGGCGAGCCCCGCCGCGGGCCGCCCCGGCGGCTACGGCTACCCGCCCACCGCCGCACCCGCGGGAGCCCCGCCCATGCCGGCCACACCGCCGCCCGGCGGCCGTCCCCCCCCGCTCGGCCAGCGGCCGCCCGCCTCTCCGGCCGGCGGGGGACGCACGCGCTACTGGATCGAGATCAACGGCACCCGCCATCAGATCTCCCGCCCGACGCTGGTGCTGGGACGCAGCACCGAAGCCGACGTGCGGATCGACGACCCCGGCGTCTCCCGCCGGCACTGCGAGATCCGGACCGGAACGCCCTCGACGATCCAGGATCTCGGATCCACCAACGGCATCGTGGTGGACGGACAGCACACCACCCGCGCTACGCTCCGCGACGGCTCGCGGATCGTCGTGGGCAGCAGCACCATCATTTACCGGCAAGCCGAAGGGTGAAGCGGGGGCAATGTCAGAGCTGACCCTCACGGTCATGCGGCTGGGTTTCCTGGCCGTACTGTGGCTGTTCGTGATCGTGGCCGTGCAGGTCATCCGCAGCGACCTGTTCGGTACGCGTGTCACCCAGCGGGGGTCGCGCCGGGAGCGGCCGCAGGCGGCGGCCCGCCAGGCCGCGCCCCCGCAGCAGCGCGGCCAGCAGCCCGCACCCTCCACCGGCGGTGGCGGCCGTCGCGGGCGCAACGCCCCGACCAAGCTCGTCGTGAGCGAGGGCACACTGACGGGGACGACCGTGGCGCTCCAGGGCCAGACCATCACCCTGGGCCGCGCACACGACTCCACGATCGTGCTGGACGACGACTACGCCTCCAGCCGGCACGCCCGGATCTACCCGGACCGCGACGGCCAGTGGATCGTCGAGGACCTGGGGTCCACCAACGGCACATATCTCGACCGGAACCGACTGACGACTCCCACGCCGATTCCGCTGGGCGCGCCGATCCGCATCGGCAAGACCGTCATCGAGCTGCGGAAGTAGTGCTACATCATGAGTAGGCGCGAGCGGAGCGAGCACGCAGGGGCGGCCCCCACCAGGGCTCCCGGCGCGCTCCCGACCGGAGGGTGGGCACCGTGCGGATGTACCCGGAGCCGACGGGCGAGGTGCGCATGAGTCTGTCACTGCGCTTCGCCGCCGGATCGCACAAAGGCATGATCCGCGAGGGCAACGAGGACTCGGGCTACGCCGGTCCGCGGTTGCTCGCGATCGCCGACGGCATGGGCGGCCAGGCGGCCGGTGAGGTCGCCTCCTCCGAGGTGATCTCCACCCTCGTCACGCTCGACGACGACGTCCCCGGCTCCGACATCCTCACCTCCCTCGGCACCGCCGTGCAGCGCGCCAACGACCAACTGCGCTCGATGGTCGAGGAAGACCCGCAGCTGGAGGGCATGGGCACCACGCTCACCGCCCTGCTGTGGACCGGCCAGCGACTCGGCCTGGTCCACGTCGGCGACTCCCGCGCCTACCTCCTCAGGGACGGCGTCCTCACCCAGATCACCCAGGACCACACCTGGGTGCAGCGTCTGGTCGACGAGGGCCGCATCACGGAGGAGGAGGCCACCACCCACCCGCAGCGCTCCCTGCTGATGCGCGCGCTGGGCAGTGGCGACCACGTGGAGCCCGACCTCTCCATCCGTGAGGTCCGGGCCGGCGACCGGTACCTGATCTGCTCCGACGGCCTGTCCGGCGTGGTGTCCCACCAGACGATGGAGGACACCCTCGCCAGCTACCAGGGCCCGCAGGAGACCGTGCAGGAGCTGATCCAGCTCGCACTGCGCGGCGGCGGCCCGGACAACATCACGGTCATCGTCGCCGACGTCCTCGACCTCGACACCGGAGACACCCTCGCCGGGCAGCTCTCCGACACCCCGGTCGTGGTCGGCGCCGTCGCCGAGAACCAGCTCCACCTCCAGGACAACGGCATCATGCAGACCCCCGCCGGCCGGGCCTCCGGTCTCGGCCGTCAGGGGCACGGACAGGGCGGCGGCGAGTTCGGCCCGCCCGGCTCCGGCGACACCACCGGGTACATGCCCGCGGCGGGCGGCTTCGGCGACTACTCCGACGACGACTTCGTCAAGCCGCGCAAGAAGCGCAGGTGGCTGAAGAGATCCTTCTTCGGCATCCTCACCCTCGCTGTGGTCGGCGGGGGCCTGTACGGCGGCTACCGCTGGACGCAGACGCAGTACTACGTCGGCTCCAAGGACGACCACGTGGCGCTGTACCGCGGCATCAGCCAGGACCTGGCCTGGATCTCGCTCTCGAAGGTCGAGAAGGACCACCCCGAGATCGAACTCAAGTACCTGCCGCCCTACCAGCAGAAGCTGGTCGAGGCCACGATCGCCGAGGGCGGTCTGGGCGACGCCCGGAAGAAGATCGAGGAGCTGTCCACCCAGGCGTCGGCGTGCAAGAAGAACGCCGAGCGCCGCGAGGCGGCGGACAGCAACGCCAAGACGGGCGAGGGCGAGGCGGGCGGAGTCACGGGAACCACGAAGACCTCCCTCACGTCCAAGGCCACATCGTCCCCGACGCCGACACCGTCGGTGTCCCCGACCCCGAACCAGACTGAGACCGCACCCACACCGTCGACCGGCCCCACCCTCTCGGAGGAGGAGCAGGAGCTGGTCTCACGGTGCGGTGAGCAGTAGGCAAGCCGCGAGGGGCCCACGTACACCATGAGCAGTACTACCAACCCGTCGACGCAGCACACGTCCACGATCGGCGCGATCGGCACACCGAGCCGACGCAACACCGAACTGGCACTGCTGGCGTTCGCGGTCGTCATCCCGGTGTTCGCCTACGCCAACGTGGGTCTCGCCCTGAACGACCAGGTGCCCGCAGGACTCGCCGCCTACGGCATCGGTCTCGGGGTGCTGGCCGGCATCGGCCATCTCGTCATCCGCAAGTTCGCGCCGTACGCCGACCCGCTGATGCTGCCGCTGGCCACGCTGCTGAACGGGCTGGGGCTGGTGGCCATCTGGCGACTGGACCAGTCGAAACTGCTCCAGCAGATCGGACAGGCCGGCGGCAAGGCGACCAATCAGCTGGTCTACACGGCGATGGGCATCGCGCTTCTCATCGCCGTACTGATCTTCCTCAAGGACCACCGCACCCTTCAGCGCTACACCTACATCTCCATGGCTGGCGCGCTGGTCCTGCTGCTGCTCCCCCTGGTGCCGGGCCTCGGCGCGGAACTCACCTACGGCGCCAAGATCTGGATCCAGGTCGGCAGCTTCACCATCCAGCCCGGCGAGTTCGCCAAGATCGTGCTGGCGATCTTCTTCGCCGGCTACCTGATGGTGAAGCGCGACGCGCTCGCCCTGGCCAGCCGCCGCTTCATGGGCCTGTACCTGCCGCGCGGCCGCGACCTCGGCCCGATCATCGTCGTCTGGGCGATCTCGATCCTCATCCTGGTCTTCGAGACCGACCTCGGCACCTCGCTGCTGTTCTTCGGCATGTTCGTGATCATGCTGTACGTCGCGACCGAGCGGACCAGCTGGATCGTCTTCGGTCTGCTGATGTCCGCGGCCGGCGCGGTCGGTGTCGCCTCGTTCGAGATCCACGTGCAGCAGCGTGTGCAGGCCTGGCTGGACCCCATGGGCGAGTGGGAGCTGTCCAAGACCGTGGTCGGTCACTCCGCGCAGTCCATGGAGGCCCTGTGGGCCTTCGGCTCCGGCGGAACCCTCGGCACCGGCTGGGGCCAGGGCCACTCCGAGCTGATCCGCTTCGCCGCGAACTCCGACTTCATCCTCGCCACCTTCGCTGAGGAGCTGGGTCTGACCGGCGTGATGGCGATCCTGCTGATCTACGGTCTGATCGTGGAGCGCGGCATCCGCACCGCACTCGCCGCCCGCGACCCGTTCGGCAAGCTGCTCGCCGTCGGCCTGTCCGGCGCGTTCGCCCTCCAGGTCTTCGTCGTCGCCGGCGGTGTCATGGGCCTCATCCCGCTGACCGGTATGACGATGCCGTTCATGGCCTACGGCGGTTCCTCGGTCATCGCCAACTGGGCGCTCATCGGCATCCTGATCAGAATCAGCGACACCGCGCGCCGACCCGCGCCCGCGCCCGCACCGAACCCCGACGCCGAGATGACCCAGGTGGTCCGCCCGTCATGAACAAGCCCCTGCGCCGCATCGCGATCTTCTGCGGGCTCCTGGTCCTCGCCCTGCTCGTCCGCACCAACTGGCTGCAGTACGTCCAGGCGGATTCTCTCGCCTCCGACAAGTACAACCGTCGCGTCGCCATCGAGCGCTACGCCACGCCTCGCGGGGACATCATCGTCGACGGCAAGGCCATCACAGGGTCCGTCGCTTCCGAGGGGCTCGACTACAAGTACAAGCGCACCTGGAAGAACGGCGAGATGTGGGCGCCGGTCACCGGCTACTCCTCCCAGATCATCGGCGCCACCCAGCTGGAGAGCCTCGAGGACGGCATCCTCACCGGCAACGACGACCGGCTCTTCTTCCGGAACACGCTGGACATGCTCACCGGCAAGAAGAAGGAGGGCGGCAGCGTCGTCACCACCCTCAACGCCGCCGCTCAGAAGGCGGCCTTCGAGGGCCTCGGCGACAAGAAGGGCGCCGTTGCCGCGCTCGACCCGAAGACCGGCGCGGTCCTCGCCCTGGCCTCCACGCCGTCCTACGACCCGTCCACGTTCGCGGGGATCAGCACCAAGGACAGCAAGACCTTCTCGAAGCTGGAGAAGGACGCCGACAAGCCGATGCTGAACCGCGCGCTGCGCGAGACCTATCCGCCAGGCTCCACGTTCAAGGTGGTCACGGCCGCCGCGGCCCTGGAGAACGGTGTCGTCACGGACATCGACGACAAGACGGACACGCCTGACCCGTACAAGCTGCCGGAGTCGTCCACCCCGCTCACCAACCAGCACGGCGAGTGCAAGAACGCCACCCTCCGCTACGCGCTCGAGCAGTCCTGCAACACGGTCTTCGGCAAGCTCTCCGACAGCGTCGGCAACGACAAGATGATCGAGCAGTCCGAGAAGTTCGGCTATAACGATGCCACCCTGGATATTCCCGTCCGCGCCGCGGAGAGCGTCTATCCCGAGGACAACCGCCCGCAGAACGCGATGGCCGGCATCGGGCAGGCCTCCAACCGGGCCACCCCGCTCCAGATGGCCATGGTCGCCTCCGCCGTCGCCAACGACGGCGAGCTGATGAAGCCGTACATGGTCGACCAGCTGCGGGCTTCCAACCTCGACGTCATCGAGACCCACGACCCCGAGACGCTCTCCCAGGCCGTCTCGCCGGAGAACGCCCAGAAGCTCCAGGACATGATGGAGAGCGTCGTCAAGACGGGTACCGGTCAGCGCGCGCAGATCGGCGGCGTCACCGTCGGCGGCAAGACCGGTACCGCCCAGCGCGGCGTGAACAACAAGGAGAGGCCGTACGCCTGGTTCATCTCCTACGCCAAGCTCAGTGACGGCAGCTCGCCAGTGGCCGTGGCCGTGGTCGTCGAGGACAGCAACGCCTCGCGTGGCGACATCTCCGGTGGCGGTCTCGCCGCCCCGATCGCGAAGAGCGTGATGCAGGCAGTGATCAACAGCAAGAAGTGACCCCGCTCACGTCGCCTTCACATCGGTGCACGTTGTGATACCGGTCCTGTATCGGGTGACGCGGTTAGCCAGGTCACAGAAGGCGAGCCGGGTACCGTATGCCCGGAGCACAGCCGCCGGACCACACATGGGTGCGGTCGGGACCGACGGAGAGGGCTGGTAGGAAGCTATGGAAGAGCCGCGTCGCCTCGGCGGCCGGTACGAGCTGGGCCAGGTGCTCGGCCGTGGTGGCATGGCGGAGGTCTACCTCGCGATGGACACCCGCCTCGGCCGCACCGTGGCGGTGAAGACGCTGCGAGCGGACCTCGCGCGCGACCCCACCTTCCAGGCCAGGTTCCGCCGGGAGGCCCAGTCGGCCGCCTCGCTCAACCACCCCGCGATCGTGGCGGTCTACGACACGGGCGAGGACTACATCGACGGGGTCTCGATCCCGTACATCGTCATGGAGTACGTCGAGGGCTCCACCCTCCGTGAGCTTCTCCACAGCGGCCGCAAGCTGCTGCCGGAGCGGGCCATGGAGATGACCATCGGCATCCTCCAGGGACTGGAGTACGCCCACCGCAACCAGATCGTCCACCGCGACATCAAGCCGGCCAACGTCATGCTGACGCGCAACGGCCAGGTCAAGGTGATGGACTTCGGCATCGCCCGCGCCATGGGTGACTCCGGTATGACGATGACCCAGACGTCCGCGGTCATCGGCACCGCCCAGTACCTCTCGCCGGAGCAGGCCAAGGGCGAGCAGGTGGACGCCCGGTCCGACCTGTACTCCACCGGCTGTCTGCTCTACGAGCTGCTGACGGTCCGCCCGCCGTTCGTGGGTGACTCCCCCGTGGCGGTCGCCTACCAGCACGTGCGGGAGGAGCCGCAGCCCCCGAGCGTCTTCGACCCGGAGATCACTCCGGAGATGGACGCCATCGTCCTGCGTGCCCTGGTCAAGGACCCGGACTACCGCTACCAGTCCGCCGACGAGATGCGGGCCGACATCGAGGCCTGCCTCGACGGCCAGCCCGTCGCCGCCACGGCGGCCATGGGTTCGGTCGGCTACGGCGGCTACCCGGACGACCAGCAAACCACCGCCCTGCGCGCCGACGCCGGCGCCACGACGATGCTCCCGCCGGTCGGCCCGGACGACGGTTACGGCTACGACGACCGCCAGGGCCGTCGCCGCCAGCAGCAGAAGAAGAACAACACCTCGACGATCCTCCTGGTCGTCGCGGGTGTGCTGGTGCTGATCGGTGCGGTCCTCATTGGGCAGTGGATGTTCTCGGGCAATGAAGCCGGCAACGACACCATCAAAACGCCGAACTTCCTGGGCCAGAGCGAGGCGGAAGCGAAACAGGCGGCCACGAACGTCGATCTGAAGGTGGAAACCTCCCAGAAGCCCTGCGAGGACCAGAAGAAGGGCAACGTCTGCCAGCAGAACCCGCAGGCGGGTACCCCGTTGAAGAAGGGCGACACCGTCGAATTGGTGGTGTCCACGGGTGCGCCGAAGGTGGCGGTTCCGAGCGTCATCGGCGATCAGATCGAGGACGCGAAGGACAAGCTGGAAGGCGAGGACTACGAGTTCGTCGTCAAGACCAAGACGAAGGAGTCCCCGGAGGAGGCCGGCACGGTTCTCGACCAGAACCCCACAACCGGCAAGGAAGTGGAGAAGGGTTCCACGATCACCCTGACAGTCGCCAAGGCCGAGGAGAAGGCCACCGTGCCGACCGTCACCGGCCGGAGCTGTGACGCCGCCAAGTCCCAGATGGAGGCCAACGACCTCGTCGGCACCTGCACCGAGGTCGAGACGCAGGACCCCAACCTCGTCGGCAAGGTCGTCGCGACCAACCCCGAGGCGGGCTCCGAGCTCAACAAGGGCGACACGGTCACCATCCAGATCGGTAAGGCGGCCGAGGAGAAGAAGGCCCAGGTCCCGAACGTCGTGGGACGGACCGTGGGCGAGGCCAAGCAGATCCTCCAGGCGGCCGGCTTCACCAACATCCAGTTCGCGGGCGGCAGTGACCAGAGCGACACCGCGTTCGTCACCGACCAAGACCCGGACGGCGGCAACGAAGCCGACCCGACCAAGACGACGATCACGCTCGCCTCGGTCGGTTTCGGCGGCAACAACGGCAACAACAACAATGGCGGCGGCGACGGCGGAGGCTTCTTCGGTTAGCGCCGCCCGCCTGAGGCGGAGAGGCTGATCAAGCCCTCTGCCCCGTACGACGAAGGAGCCCCGGCACCCCCTCAGGAGGGGGTGCCGGGGCTCCTTCGTCGTCTCGATGTTTCACGTGAAACCGGATGTTTCACGTGAAACATCCCTCCGGGGGAGCAACCACCGCGCGGCTATCGAAGTTCCTTCGGCACCGTGCGCTCCGCGTTCACCCGTTCCACGCGCTCCAGCTCGCCCCACACGATGTACCGGTACCGGGACGTGTAAACGGGCGTACAAGTCGTGAGGGTGATGTATTTGCCGGCCTTCTTCTTGCCGGACTCCTTGGGGATGTTCGAGAGAACCTTGACGTTGTACTTCGAGGTCTCGGAGAGGGTGTCGTAGACCTTGTAGACGTACCAGTTGTCGCGGGTCTCGAAGACGATCGCGTCGCCCTTCTCCAGCTTGTCGATGTTGTGGAACTTCGCGCCGTGGCCGTCCCGGTGGGCGGCCAGAGTGAAGTTGCCGTCCTTGTCGGAGCTGGGGAGGGTCGCCTTGACCGGGTCGGTGTAGTAGCCGGCGACACCATCATTGAGGATCTTGGTGGAGGTGCCCTTCTTCACCAGGACCTCGCCGTTCCTCATGGCGGGGACGTGCAGGAAACCGATGCCGTCCTTGGTGTCCAGGGCGCCCGGTCCGCCGTCCGAGGCCCAGGTGTCACGGACCTTGTTCGCTTCCTTGTCCGCCTCGCGGTCGGCGAGCACGTTCGTCCACCACAGCGAGTAGACGACGAACAGGCCGAGCACGAGGCCCGCCGTGATGAGGAGTTCACCGAAGACACTGACCGCCATGGCGATCCGGCTCATGCCGCGGCGCCGCGGCGTGGCCTCGGACGCATCCGTCTTCTCTTCGGTGTCGTCGGTGGTCACTGCCACAGTTCTTCCGCCCTTGGTCGAGCCCCTACTGGACGAGCGCGTCGGGCTTCCCCTCGCTGCGCGGCCGTTCCTCCACCATCTTGCCCCACACGATCATGCGGTACTTGCTCGTGAACTCCGGCGTGCACGTGGTCAGCGTGATGTAGCGACCCGGCTGGGTGAAGCCGGAGCCCGGGGGCACGGGTTGGAGCACGCTGACGTTCGACGGCGGGGTCACCGGCAGGATCGAGGCCATGTCGTAGACGTAGTACTTGTCCTGCGTCTCCACGACGATCGGGTCGCCCGGCTTGAGTCGGTTGATGTAACGGAACGGTTCACCATGGGTGTTGCGGTGGCCCGCGATGCCGAAATTGCCCGTCTTGTCCTCGGGCATGGCCGTCTTGATGCTGTTCTCGTCGTAGTGGCCGACCATTCCGCGGTCCAGGACCTTCGACTTGCTGATGCCCTCGGCGATCGGCACGACGACGTCCAGCTTCGGAATGTGCAGGATGGCGAAGCCCTGCCCGGGCTCGAAGGCGCCGGGCGCGCGCTTGCCGCTCTTCCACTCCTCCTGGAGGCTCGTCGCCTCCCGGCCCGCCTGCTGATGGGCGCGGATGTTGGACCACCAGAGCTGGTAGGTGACGAAGAGCAGCATCACCACGCCGGTGGTTATGAACACCTCGCCGATGATCCGGCTCGCGATCACTCCCGCGCTGGGCTTGCGCGCCCGCGCCGCCCGCCGCGCCTCGATCCTGGAACGGGGCGCCGACAGCCCGTCCTCTCCTAAGCCCTCCTCGGGCCCCTGAGCGACTCCTGGGCCCGCGTGGGCCCCCGGGGAGCCCCCGTGCCTCCCGTGCCGCCTCGCGGCCTTACGGCGGGCCGCACGGCCTCCGGGAGTCGGGGGCGCGGGTATCGGCTCGACCGCGGCGGCCAGCCGCCGCGCCTCCTCCACCCGGAGGGCCACCGTCTCCTCGTCGATCGGAGGGTGCTGCAGCGCGGTGTCGGTCCCGTACAGCCCCTCGGCCGTGGGTCGAGGACGCGGCTCGTAGGTGTCGTACGGCTGGTAAGGCTGGTACGGCTCGAACGAGGGCTCCGTGTACGGCTGCTGCTGGCCGAACCAGTCCCCCTGCCCGTACTGCGAGCCCTGCTGGACGGTCCAGGCCTGAGGCTCGGCCGTGTCACCGAACGACTCCCCCGGCTGGAAGGCCTCCGCCTCGAACGCCTCGGCGCCCCCGTACGCGGCCTCGCCGCCGTAGGGGGCACTCTCGCGCTCGGGGCGCAGTGCCGTCACGCCGTGGCCCTGCCCACCACGGGGGCGAGCCCCGTCGACCTGGCCACGGCCCCTTGGTCGCCGCATTCGGCCAGCCAGTTGGCCAGCATGCGGTGGCCGTGCTCGGTGAGCACCGACTCGGGGTGGAACTGCACGCCCTCGACCGGTAGTTCCCGATGCCTGAGGCCCATGATGATCCCGTCGTGCGTGCGCGCCGTGACCTCGAGCTCGGCCGGCACGGTGGCCGGCTCCGCGGCCAGGGAGTGGTACCGGGTCGCGGTGAAGGGGGTGGGCAGGCCCGCGAAGACCCCCTTGCCCTCGTGTTCCACCAGCGAGGTCTTTCCGTGCAGCAGCTCGGGCGCGCGGTCCACGACACCGCCGTACGCCACCTGCATGGACTGCATGCCGAGGCAGACGCCGAAGACGGGGACGCCGGTCGCGGCACAGTGGCGGACCATGTCCACGCAGACCCCGGCCTCCTCAGGAGTGCCCGGCCCGGGGGACAGGAGCACGCCGTCGAAGCCGTCCTGGGCGTGGGCGGTCGCCACCTCGTCGTTGCGCAGCACCTCGCACTCGGCGCCCAGCTGGTACAGGTACTGGACCAGGTTGAAGACGAAGCTGTCGTAGTTGTCGACGACGAGGACCCGGGCGGGTCGGGCGGCACTCACTGGTCGTTCACCGTCACATCGTTGAAGGGCAGCAGGGGCTCGGCCCAGGGAAAGACGTATTGGAAGAGGACATAGACGACGGCCAGGGTCAGCACGATCGAGATCAGCGCCTTCAGCCACGCGTTACCCGGCAGATGTCGCCAGATCCAGCCGTACATGCCGTCCCTTCCTTCACACCACGGCACCGGAATCACGCCGTACCGCCACCAGACTAACGGCGTAGTGCCTCCGGTTTCCCTGACTCGACAGGCTGTGTGGAATCCAGATGGCCCCAGACGATGAGCCGATGGCTGTGTCCCCACTCCGGGTCGCACGTCGTCAGCGTCAGATAGCGCCCCTCGCGCGTGTAGCCCGATTTCGCCGGCACGGGGTCGATGACCTGGACGTCCGTGGGCAATGTCCGGTAGGGACCCTTGTCGATGACGTACGTGAACCAGTCCGCGCCGTCGGACAGGACGACCTCGTCGCCGGGACGCAGCTTGGGAAAATCTTTGAAGGGATCGCCGTAGGTACGCCGGTGGCCGGCGACCGCGAAGTTCCCCTTCTGTCCCAGCTGCGCGGTGTTCGCGTAGTGGCCGAGTCCCTTCTTGAGAGTGTCCGTCTTCGTGCCCTCCAAGACGGGCTTGTTCCATGTGGAACCAAGACGCGGGATGTACATGAGCGCGAAGGGCTCGCCGCTCTCGTACGCGGCGGGCGGCTCCGGCGCCGAAGAGGAGACCGGGCCGGGCGTCGGCCTCGTCGGCTGTTTCGCCCACCGGTCCTGGAGCAGGTCGACCTGGTGGTCCATCTCGGTGTCGGCCTTCACGCCGGTCCAGAACAGCACGTAGACGACGAAGAGCACGATCAGGGTGCCGACGGTGATGCAGAGCTCGCTGGCGGTCCTCACGATCACGCGCACCGACACGGGTCCCCCGGCTGCCGTCACTCCACGGGCTTCGCGTACTTCAGATCCACTGTGCCCGAGTAGCCGGGAAGAGTCACCGGCCCGTCCTCGGTGACTTTCCAGCCCAGCCCGTAGACGTTCACGTAGACCATGTAGTTCTGGATCGCCTTGCTGGCGGTGAGCGCCTTCTGCAGCTTCTCGGGATCACCGACTGCCTGGATCTTGTACGGGGGCGAGTAGACGCGGCCCTGGAGGATCAGGGTGTTGCCGACGCAGCGGACGGCGCTGGTGGAGATCAGCCGCTGGTCCATGACCTTGATGCCCTCGGCGCCGCCAAGCCACAGGGCGTTCACCACGGCCTGCAGGTCCTGTTGGTGGATGACCAGGTAGTCGGGCTGCGGCTCGGGATATCCGGGGAGTCTGGCGGTGGCGTCCGGCGGAGCGTCGTTGAGGGTGACCGTGAGGGCCTGCCCTCTGAGCTTCTGGGTGCCGGCGTTCTTCTCCAGTGCCCTGAGCCGGGCGTCCTCGGCCTTCGTGCTGCCGTCGTCCCGCTCGGCCAGGGCCTCCACGTCGTCCCGGAGGACCGCGTTGGACTCGTCGAGCTGCCCGTTCTTGTGGCTGCGCTCCTGGATCAGGTCGGAGAGCTTCAGCAGAGATGCGTCCGTACGGATGTTGGTGCCCTTGGCCGTGTCGAAGCTGGTGAAGAAGATCAGCCCGGCGAGGGCGAAGACCCCGACGGTGAGCACGCGCACGGGCCGGAAACCGCCTCGGGGGGAGGTGCCGTTACCCGCCTCGGGGGAGTCGGCTGAATTGCTCAACGTACCCTTATCTCCTTAGGCGCCGCGGAAGCACTACGCTAACGGACGCCCGGGGGAGCATTCAGTGTCCCCTTGTACGCTGCCCCGGAGCCCGCCACAGTTCCCTGCGCGGCCACGCAGCGCATCGACAGGAGAGACCCTCGTGCCGAAGTCACGTATCCGCAAGAAGGCCGACTACACGCCGCCGCCGTCCAAGCAGGCCACGAACATCAAGCTGAACAGCCGCGGCTGGGTGGCCCCGGTCATGCTGGCCATGTTCCTCATCGGGCTGGCCTGGATCGTCGTCTTCTATGTGACGGACGGCTCGCTGCCGATCGACTCGCTCGGCAACTGGAACATCGTGGTCGGCTTCGGCTTCATCGCCGCCGGATTCGGTGTCTCCACCCAGTGGAAGTAGTGGTCTCCGCTCGGTGGGGCTAGTTCTCCCCAGAGCAATCCACGGAGTTATCCACAGGTGTTTTCCACAGTGGGGAAAAGAACGACGATCTGTGGATAACTCACTGGGCGTTGACGCCGGTACGACTGACCTACTGGCACCCGCAAGCATGTTCGCCCCCTGCCTGACCTGCGAAAACACAGGTGAGCGACAGGGGGCACACCTGTTCCCGCACCCTATGCACAAGATCCGCCACCGTCTGTGGACAACAGTGCTGTAACGGTGCCCGGACCAGCACCCGGACGGTGACGATCCGCCATCACCTCAGGTCAGCTGGATCGTCCTCAGCAGGGTCACGACGACCACGGCGGCCAGTACCAGCGCGCACACGCCGTACTGGATCAGCGCTCGTCGTTCGCGCGGTGCGTGCACCATCGCATAGCCGATCAGCACACCGCCGACGAGACCGCCGACATGGGCCTGCCAGGCGATGCCGGACCAGCCGAACGTGATGACCAGGTTGATGACCAGCAGGATGATGACCGGGCGCATGTCGTACTTCAGCCGACGCATGAGGACGGCTGTCGCGCCGAAGAGGCCGAAGACGGCGCCGGACGCGCCGAGCGTCAACTGGTTCGGTGCGGCGAGCAGGTAGGTCAGCGCGCTGCCCGCGAGGCCCGAGGCGAAATAGAGCGTCAGATAGCGGGCTCGGCCGAGGGCGGCTTCCAGCGGACCGCCGATCCACCACAGGCTGAGCATGTTGAAGGCGATGTGCATGACACCGCTGTGCAGGAACATCGACGTGACCAGCCGGTACCACTGTCCCTCGGCGACGCCTTGGACCGAGCCGAAATCGGAGTCCCAGGCCCGCCCGACGAGGGCGAACCGTTCGGTGAAGGAGTCGCCGACGGCCTCCTGCACCAGGAAGAACAGCAGATTCGCGCCGATCAGGATCTTGGTGACGAGCCTGGGGTCGGCGGTGACCGAGCCGCCCGCGAGGGTGCGCGGGGCGGAGGCGGAGGGGGTGTGGCCCGTGCCGGAGCCGTTGCGGACGCATTCGGGGCACTGGAAGCCGACGGAAGCGCTCACCATGCACTCGGGGCAGATGGGCCGCTCGCAGCGGGTGCAGCGGATTCCTGTCTCCCGGTCCGGGTGCCGGTAGCAGGTGGGCAGGCTCCGCGCGTCCTGCGAGCCGCTCGGCACCTGTTCCATCGGGTTCCTCCGTCTCCTGGGTGGAACGCATCGCCCCGCCCATCCTTACGGATGAGCGGGGCGATTGGTTCCCTTCGGGACCTTGTGAACCTTTCGGGGTCCGGTCCGTGCGGTGAACCCGTCATGCGCGTCCGGGCACCAGGCCCGAGGGCTCAGCCCTGGCGGGTCTCGACGACGACCGACTCGATGACGACGTCGTTGACCGGACGGTCGGTGCGCGGGTTGGTCTGGGCGCCGGCGATGGCGTCCACGACCTTCTGACTGCCCGCGTCGACGACCTCACCGAAGATGGTGTGCTTGCGGGTCAGCCACGCCGTCGGGGAGACGGTGATGAAGAACTGCGAGCCGTTGGTGCCCGGGCCGGCGTTGGCCATGGCCAGCAGGTAGGGCTTGTCGAAGGCGAGGTCCGGGTGGAACTCGTCCGCGAACTGGTAGCCGGGACCCCCGGTGCCGTTGCCCAGCGGGTCACCGCCCTGGATCATGAATCCACTGATCACCCGGTGGAAGACCGTGCCGTCGTAGAGCTTGTCCGTGGACTTCTGCCCGGTGGCCGGGTTGGTCCACTCACGCTCGCCCTGGGCGAGCTCGACGAAGTTACGGACCGTCTTGGGCGCGTGGTTCGGCAGCAGCCGCACCTCGATGTCGCCATGGTTGGTCTTCAGGGTGGCGTACAGCTGCTCTGCCACGATCTGCCTTCCGTTGTCCTCTGTGACTCCCCCGATCCTCGCACGGACGACGCCGTGCGTCCCCCGACGCCCTCGCTCTCGTACGGCGGGCTTACGGAAAACCGGCCGAGTACCGCCGGTACCGGCGCGCTTCGCGGCGATCCGTGGCATTGTCGGCCCTGTCGTGGACAAGTTCCCGTTGTCCCGCATTCATCCTCTATTGCACGTGACCGGATTCATGAGCGGCTTCTGTCGATGACCGGCCGGGGCCGATGCCATGACCCGGATGCCCGCCCACACATGCCCCGGAGCGCTCCGAGAGGCATGATCCCCAAAAGGGTGGAAAGTCGAATTACGTACGCCACCGAGGAGGAGGATCCCGTGACCCGCATCGACAGCGTGCGCGCCGCGACCGGCTCGGCGAAGGACAGCGTGCTGCACGCCGCGGAAGTGGTGGCGCCCTACGCCGACACGGCCAAGGACAAGGCCTCGCACTACGCGCAAGAGGCACGTGTACGACTCGCGCCGAAGGTGTCGCAGGCCGCGGAACAGGCACGCGTCCAGTACGGCGCCCATGTCGTCCCGCGCTTGGAGCAGGCTCGCACGCATGTGCCGCCGAAGGTCGACCACGCGGCCCACGAAGCCGCTGCACGCACCCGCAAGGCGGCCCGTCAGGCCGCCGACTACTCCCGTCCCCGTATCGAGCAGGCCGTGGCCGCCGCCGGCCCCGTCCGCGAGGAGGCCACCGCCCGCAGTGTCGCGGCGCTGGCCGCATTGCGGGGACAGGTCTCACCCCAGCAGATCCAGCGGCTGGTCCGCAGGCAGCAGCGCAGGGCCAGGCTCGGCCGTGCCGCCAAGGGCCTGGCCGTCCTGGGTGTCCTGGCGGGCGGCGTCTTCGCCGCCTGGAAGTGGTGGGACAAACAGGCCAACCCCGACTGGCTCGTCGAGCCCCCTGCCGCCACCGAGGTCTCCGACTCCGGTCGTCTGTCCGCTGTGGACGGCAGTGGTCAGTCCGTTCTCGACCCCGAGGTCGAGGCCAAGCAGGCTGAGGACGAAGCGGCCGACCGGGACAACCGCCACTGAGAACCGACTGAGCATCGGCAGCCGAGGCCGCTTTCTCTACGGTCGGCGTCGGAGGACGTGTTCCTTTCCGGCTCAGCCCTGCCCGAGGGTGCGTTCCGCGGGACATCTTTCAACAGCCCTGTGGGGCAGAAGACTTGAAGGTCTTCTGCCCCACAGGGCTGTTTCACGTGAAACAGCACCACCCCACGAGCCCCGCACCTTCCCAGCCGGAATGTATTGATCCGATTGCGAAGGGTGACGCACACATCCCACCAGCCCTCGCGTGACCCAGAACACTGGTTTCGCATTTGCGCACATCGACACGTGCCAGCATCCGTTGCCCCGTTCCAGCAGGCTTCTTTCCGCGGAGTGCACAGATAGCGATCGCGATGACCGCCGCCCAGGGCGCCGGTGACGACCATGCTTCCCGAGGCAGGAAAAAGACCGGGCCGGATGTCGTAGGACATCCGGCCCGGTCAATCCGCTGTGGAGCCTAGGGGAGTCGAACCCCTGACATCTGCCATGCAAAGACAGCGCTCTACCAACTGAGCTAAGGCCCCGGAAGGGAAGCGTCCACCCGGAGGCAAGGGCCACCGGGAGGCTGCGCAGACCAGAGTACCGGGTCACCCCCGGGATCTCGCAAAAAGATTGGGGGTCCCCGTGAACGACCACTCTCCGTAAGATGCTCGTCGTGGTTCGCTACAGCGAACCACGGTATTTGGGGAAGCGATGGGGAGACGCAATGGACGCCGCACAGCAGGAAGCGACCGCAAGAGCCCGGGAGCTGCAGCGGAACTGGTACGGAGAGCCGTTGGGGGCGCTCTTCCGTAGGCTCATCGAGGACCTGGGGCTCAACCAGGCCCGGCTCGCGGGGGTGCTGGGCCTGTCCGCACCGATGCTGTCGCAGCTGATGAGCGGTCAGCGTGCCAAGATCGGCAACCCGGCGGTGGTCCAGCGGGTGCAGTTGCTGCAGGACCTGGCGGGTCAGGTCGCGGACGGCAGCGTGAGCGCCGCCGAGGCGACCGAGCGCATGGATGAGATCAAGAAGTCACAGGGGGGCTCGGTGCTCAGCAACACCACTCAGTCGACGACGAGTTCGGGGGCGCCCACGGTCAAGCGGGTCGTCCGCGAGATCCAGTCGCTGCTGCGGTCTGTCGCGGCCGCGGGCGACATCATCGAGGCGGCGGACACCCTCGCCCCGACCCACCCTGAGCTGGCAGAGTTCCTCCGGGTGTACGGCGCGGGCCGCACCTCGGACGCGGTGGCGCACTACCAGTCCCACCAGAACTGAGCTCAAGGCCCGGTCCCCGAAAGGGGGTTCGGCGACCGGGCCGAGGCCGAAGAGGGGGGCCGAGACGGGGGAAGGGGTCTGTAGGCCTCTCGTGAGCGGCAGCGTTGTGGACGTAGGCTCCGCGCAGGAACCGGAATAAGGAACAGGACAGAGCGGCAGGGAGACAGAAGCGGGTACCAGCTCCGAGGGAAGCCGGGCACGTGCGAGCCGGCTCCGCAGAGGGCGGCGCGAGCGCCGTGCCCTCCGCCGACGGGCAACCACGAGGGGAGCCGAAGGGGGAACGACGCACAGCCATGGGTGAGGTCTTCGCCGGCCGGTACGAACTGGTCGACCCGATCGGGCGCGGGGGAGTCGGCGCGGTCTGGCGCACCTGGGACCACCGCCGCCGCCGCTATGTGGCCGCCAAGGTCCTGCAACAGCGTGACGCGCACGCATTGCTGCGCTTCGTCCGTGAGCAGGCCGTACGGATCGACCACCCGCATGTGCTCGCCCCCGCCAGCTGGGCCGCCGACGACGACAAGGTCCTGTTCACCATGGATCTGGTGGCCGGAGGGTCCCTGGTCAACCTCGTCAACGACTACGGTCCTCTCCCGCCGACCTATGTCTGCGGCTTGCTCGATCAACTCCTGTCCGGCCTCGCCGCCGTGCACGCCGAGGGCGTCATCCACCGCGACATCAAGCCCGCCAATGTGCTCCTGGAGGCCACGGGCACGGCCCGCCCCCGCCTGCGCCTGTCCGACTTCGGCATCGCCATGCGTCTGGGCGAGCCCCGCCTCACCGAGACCAACTACGTGGTGGGAACGCCTGGTTATTTCGCTCCCGAGCAGATGCTGGGCGCGGATCCGGACTTCCCCGCCGATCTCTTCGCTGTGGGTCTCGTCGCCCTGTACCTCCTGGAGGGCGCGAAGCCCGACGCCAAGGCCCTCATCGAGCACTTCGCCGCCCATGGCACTCCGAAGGCACCGCGGGGTATCCCGGAGCCACTGTGGCAGGTCATCGCCACGCTGCTCCAGCCGGACCCCAACTCCCGCTTCCGCACCGCCACAGGCGCCCGAAAGGCCCTCGCCGCGGCCATCGAGCTGCTGCCCGAGCCGGGGCCCGACGACGAGTTGGTGGAGGTCTTCGACCAACTCGGCCCGCTTCCCACCGGGTTCGCTCCCGAGGGTCCCCTGCACAGGGCATCGGGACTGGACAAAACGGGCACAGGCACCGGTGTCGACACCAGCGGCACGTCCTCCCCGACTCCCGTCACGGACACGACCCCACCACCGCCTCACCATCCGCCGGCCTACGGACCGCCGCCCATGGGGCCGCCGTCCCAACCCGGGGCGGGCCCGGCGTTACCGGCGCCGTTCCCAGGCAGCGCCCCTCAGCCCTCGTACACGGCCACAGGCTCCATATCTCCGCCCCCCATGCCCACCACCGCCCCGCCCCAGACCGACCCCTCCAGCACTGGCAAGGGCTCGGGCTTCGGTACTGGTACCGGTGCTGGTGCTGGTGCTGATGCCGCGGGCACCGACCCAAGCACGGGCGCCGGCACCGGCACGGGAACAGGAACCAGCCACTGGTCCCAGGATTCCGGGGCCTCGTCTTCGGCGTCTCCGGCGCACTCGCCCCACCCCGGTCACATATCGCCCGGGGCACCCCCCTCCGACGTACCACCGCGCCCCGAACGCGCCCCCGCACCGCAGCCCTCCACGATGTCGGACACCGGCAGCTTCCACCTGCCCCCGCCCCAGGTGCTCACCGCCCACGCGGCCTCGCGACAGATCGACCAGCGCGCCCCCGGCCCGGGCCACCCACAGCAGCACCCCGAGCAGCAGGCCAGTCCCCCGGCCGGGACGCCCCTCCGAACAGCCCCAGCGCAGCACCCCGAACCCGCGCATGTGCCCTCCCCCCAGTCGCACCCGCAGCTGGGCCTCTTTCAGAACCCCGCCGCGGCGGTGCAGCACGCGTACGCCTCTACTGGTTCATACACCGCTCGGCCCCCGGAGGTTCCACGTCGATCGAGGGCGCTTCCGCGACGCCGTCCGGGCCCGCCGGTCAAGGTGGTCGTCCCGGTCCTGCTGCTCGCCCTGGCCTGCTTCGCGGTGGGGTTCTGGGCACTGGGACAACTCTGATCCCCGAGCTACCCCCGGGACGCCCCGTGCCGCCCACGTGCTGCCGCGCCCATGCCCTTCAGGCGTTCGGACTCGATGGCAGCAGACGCCCTCCTGCGGGCCACGAGTGTCCACGCCAGAAGCCCGAGAACCAGCAGACTGCCCGCGCCGAGGCCGCCCGCCGCGACGACGGTCATGGCCAGTCGTCGGTCTCCACTGGCCAGGGAGTTCCCGGAGCCCTTCCCCTCGTCGGAATCCCCCGGGCCCCCTCCATCACCGCCGTCCCGGGAGCCCCCCTCCAGCGTGTCCCCCGTGATGCCGTTCTCCGCGGCCTCCCGATCCCCCTCGGTGACCTCGAAGACGCCGCGCGGCTCGGAGTCTCCCAGATATCCCGGCCCGGCTCCGGCCTCTCCCTCCAGCCGCACCCGTAGCGTCAAGCCGACCGGCTCGTCGCCGAACCGGTCGGCGACCGACGTCCCGAGGTGCAGTGCCAGGTAGTACCAGCCGGCGAACCGCATCCCGCCCACCTCGTCGTCGGGAGAGAAACGGTTCTCGTACACGACGGGCGGGAGCGGGTCCAGGGAGACGGAGCGCTGGTCACCCCCGTAGTTGGCCGTCCTGTCGTCCACCAGGCCGCGTACGGGGTTGTAGAGCGACATCACGAACGCGTTCCCGATGTAGCCGTCGCCCTCGGTCGTGCTGCCCAGTTCGGCGGTGGCCTGGAGTTGCTGCCCCCAGCCGACGGGCACCTTGTAGAAGAGGGTCTCCCCGGATCTGATGCCGACCTCGTCCTGCCAGACTCCCTGTGCCACGGGGCTCGCCGCGGCGAAGCCGCTCCCGCCGCGACGGGGCTCGGGGTCACCGGAGACAGCATCGGGGGAGGCGGAGTTCCAGCTCTGGGGAGCGCTCGTCGAACCGCCCTTCGTCACGGCGGGCTCCGAAACGAAGCCGAGCTCCAGCCCCCACTCCTCAGACGCACCCTCCGAGGGGGAACCCGTCACGGAGCCGGAAGCCGAACCGGAAGATGAGCCGGTCTCCGAGCCGGTCGCTGAGCCGGAGGCAGAGCCCGCGCTCGTCCCCGAACCGGCTCCGACAGCCGAGCCGACGCGTTCGACGACGACGTAGTACACCCCGGCCCCCTGGCACATGTACTCGTCGGTGCCGACCTCCCGCGAGGCCCAGGCTGTGACGGGGTGCGCGCTGCGGGTCGGTCCGAAGCGGGCGGTCTTGTAGGAGCAGCGATGTGCGTCGGCGTCCTGCACGGACACCCTGACCCCGTCCGCGGAGCCGACCGCCGAACCCTCCTCGGGCACGGCCGTGGCCGAAATGTACGCGTTGGTGGCGGCGCCGAGATCGAGACGGTAGTACAGCTTGCCGCCCGGCCCGATGGAGCTCCGGTAGGTCCTGCCGGCCGCCAGCCGCACGGCTCCCGTGCTGCTCGGGGCGCCCTCGACCGCCCTCGCGTCCTCGGCGTAGGAGTACGGGGCAGGCCCGTCGGCCGCCACGGCGGGCCCGGGCTGCGCCGTCGTCACGCACAGGACCGCTCCCACGGCCGTCCCGGCTCGCCACCAGACCGTGCGCCGCCCCATCAAGCGCCACCCCTCGTCGTAGACCGTGATGCGAGGCCCAGCCCTGTGGTCGCGGCCCCGAACGCGCCCATCCTGCCCGGCCATGCGGGCCGATGCCGGTGTTCCTGGGGACGAGCGGCTGAAAACAGCCCCTAACCGGACCGGCACCTTGCCATTGCAATCACATCGCTCGCTAGCGCGAATTCAAGTCCGGCGGAATTTCGCAAATGCCCCAGAAGCCGGGAGGGGTGCGGCCGAGCAACACAAAACCCCGGCCGCCAGGGCGGCCGGGGTCTGCTCTGAGACTGATGTCGACGTCACGAACCCGTGGGCACGGAGTCAGTCGCCTCCGTCCACAGATCCTGCTCGGCGCGATCCGCCTGGATCTGGCGGTACACGAGGAGCCCGCCGATGGCGGCCAGTGCGACCAGGAGAAGCTTCTTCACCGCGCGACCTCGTCTTTCCTTGACGTAGGGGACCTCTGGCGCCCGACTATACACACCGACCGATACCGATCGGTGACCTGCGTCGGCCCCTCAACTCCCGCAGGGAAGACCGCAGTAGAACCAGACGCCACTGTTCCGATCGCAGGTTCATCACACAGGTCCATCACATCTCGCACACCTTGGCGGATCCCACGGACCTCGACTTCCTGCAACTTTTCAGACCTCCCTGCAACTCCTCGGGTCTCCCTGCACCCATCCGAGTGGTGTTCATCCGAAGATCGACGCGCCATGAACGTCGGTCCGTGATTTCGAAGCCCACATACACATCATGAGGAAAGTACGCAAATCGCCCAACCCGAAAGTGAGGGGCCATGGCCCAGAACAAGGTCATGAAGCTGTGGACCGCCATCGTCACCGCCTTCCTCGCGCTGTGCACGGCGCTCGGACTCGTCACGACCACCGCCTCGGCGGCTGTACCGCAGACCGAGACCACCCGCACCTGCGCGGCCACCGCTGCGACCCCGGCGATGTCCCTCCCGGCCCGGCCCCACGACCGCGCCCTGCCCCCCACGATGAAACAGCGCATCCGCGCCGAGGCCCACGGCTCCTCCCCCTCCTGCCGCCGCCGCACGGCCCTGCACACGGCCACGGACACCGCCACGGACGTCGCCGGCCAGGCAGCGGCCCCGGAGGCACCTGTGCGTGAGCCCGAGCATCCAGGCGCACCTCTCCTGCGCTGAGCTGCGGCAGGCCAGGACAGACCCAGCGGCGATCTTGCGTACGACGCCCGCGGCAAGACCCTGAACAGCGAAGACCCTCAGCCGGACTCGGCTGAGGGTCTTTCCATGCGGCAGCGCGTTCGCGCGCAGCCCACGGGATACGCCGGGGCGGCCGGTGGAGGTGGCAAGAGAGCGAGTCGCAGCAAGTGGTCCGCTCCGACTCTGTGTTGGCGGATCAGGAGAGGAGGGGGCCGAGGCTGGAAGCCGTCCTGCCGCCCATCGCCGAGGTCCGCGGCACCCCACGTGTCACCCACGACAGCAAAGACCCCCAACCGCAACCGGCTGGGGGTCTTCTGTCTGGTGGGGCTAACAGGATTTGAACCTGTGGCCTCATCCTTATCAGGGATGCGCTCTAACCAACTGAGCTATAGCCCCGCCGCGCTCTGCGGTGTGTCCCGCGCGCTGACTCCTGAAGATTAGCGCACGACGTGGGCAGTCCCAAAATCGATACCCGCAGGGCGACCGCGACGCGGTGAGCCGCGCCTACTCGTCCTCGGCGAGCGTCAGCTCGACGCCGCCCACGAAGCCCGCGGAGAGGTTGTAGATGAAGGCTCCGAGGGTGGCCAGGGCGGTGGCGAGCACGACATCGATGACTGCGATGATCGTGGTGAAGATCAGCACGTTGGGCAGCGACAGGAACGCCTGCAGGTCGAATCCGTTGGACTCGTTCGAGCCGGTCGCCTCCGAGATGGTGGCGCCGACCGTCGAGAACACGCCCATCGCGTTCATGACCATCCACAGCACCGCCGCCGCGACGACCGTGCAGATGCCCAGGGCGATGGAGAGCAGGAAACTGACCTTCATCACGGACCACGGGTCGGCCTTGGACACCCGTAGCCGCGCCTTGCGCGTGCGCGGCGTCGTGCGTGCCCCCGTACGAGGCTTGCGGGAGGACGCCTCCGGAGCCGGCGCATAGGCCTGCGGCGGGTGATACGGGCCCGCCTGCTGCTGCGAGTGCCGCTCACCCGGCAGCGCGGAGCCGGCGGCCTGCGCCGGGGCCTGGGGCTGCGGCTGTGCCGCGGCGGCCGACGGACCGCCCTGACGGCCCGGCCCGGCCTGAGCCGCGGCCGGACTTCCGGACGCGGGCTTCTGGGCCTGCGGACCACGGGTGTCCGTCGCGGCCGCTCCCTGTGATCCCGGCTTCTCCGGCGCGGGCGCGGCCGCGTCGGTCGCGTCCGGCTTGATGGCCTTCAGCTGGGTCGTGTGCGTGTCCATCGCACGCGCGGCGGAGCCACGGCCGCCGCCGTCCGCCTCCGACCCGGTCGAAGTGCCGGCCGAAGTACCGGACGATCCGGCGCCCGTGGCTCCGCTCACGCTGACTCACTCCTCGTGCTACTCGGACGAGGGCGCCTCACCCTCGTCCGTACCGGTCGATGGGGCAGCCTCGACGGTCTCGTCGACAGCATCGTCGCCGTCGACCTCCTCCGCCTCCCGCCCCGCCTCGGCGTTGCGAGCGATACCGACCACGGCATCGCGCTTGCCCAGGTTGATCAGTTGGACGCCCATGGTGTCACGGCCGGTTTCCCTGATCTCGTTGACTCGCGTACGAATCACACCGCCCGACAGCGTGATGGCGAGGATCTCGTCGGTCTCCTCGACCACCAGCGCGCCGACGAGGGAACCGCGGTCCTCGACGATCTTGGCGGCCTTGATGCCGAGGCCGCCGCGACCCTGGACGCGGTACTCGTCGACGGCGGTCCGCTTCGCGTACCCGCCGTCTGTGGCAGTGAACACGAACGTACCGGGTCGAACAACATTCATCGAGAGCAGCTCGTCCCCCTCGCGGAAACTCATGCCCTTGACACCCGAGGTGGCACGGCCCATGGGCCGCAGCGCCTCGTCCGTCGCCGTGAAGCGGATCGACTGAGCCTTCTTGCTGATCAGAAGGATGTCGTCCTCTGCCGATACGAGTTCGGCTCCGATCAGTTCGTCATCGGAACCGTCCTCCTTCTCACGGAGGTTGATCGCGATGACACCGCCGGAACGGGGCGAATCGTAATCCTTCAGAGGCGTCTTCTTCACAAGACCGCCCTTGGTGGCGAGCACCAGATAGGGCGTGGCCTCGTAGTCGCGGATCGCGAGGATCTCGGCGATCGCCTCGTCCGGCTGGAAGGCCAGCAGGTTGGCGACGTGCTGTCCACGCGCGTCACGTCCGGCGTCGGGGAGCTCGTAGGCCTTGGCCCGGTAGACACGGCCCTTGTTGGTGAAGAACAGCAGCCAGTGGTGGGTCGTGGACACGAAGAAGTGGTCGACGATGTCGTCTTCCTTGAGCTTCGTGCCGCGAACGCCCTTGCCGCCGCGCTTCTGCGCCCGGTAGTCGACCGTCTTGGTGCGCTTGACGTAGCCGCCGCGCGAGACGGTGACGACGATGTCCTCCTCGGCGATGAGGTCCTCGATGGACATGTCGCCGTCGTAGGGGACCAGCATCGTCTTGCGGTCGTCGCCGTACTTCTCGACGATCGCGGCGAGTTCCGCGCTGACGATCCCGCGCTGACGCACGGGGGAGGCGAGGATCTCGTTGTACTCGCGGATCTTGGCCTGGAGTTCGTCGTGCTCCTGGATGATCTTCTGGCGCTCCAGGGCGGCCAGGCGGCGCAGCTGCATCTCGAGGATGGCGTTGGCCTGGATCTCGTCGATCTCCAGGAGGTCCATCAGGCCCGTGCGCGCGATGTCGACGGTGTCGCTGCGCCGGATCAGCGCGATGACCTCGTCGATGGCGTCCAGGGCCTTCAGCAGGCCGCGCAGGATGTGCGCGCGCTCCTCGGCCTTGCGCAGCCGGAACTTCGTACGGCGGACGATGACCTCGATCTGGTGCGTCACCCAGTGGCGGATGAACGCGTCCAGCGAGAGGGTCCGGGGCACGCCGTCGACCAGGGCCAGCATGTTGGCGCCGAAGTTGGTCTGCAGGTCGGTGTGCTTGTACAGGTTGTTCAGCACGACCTTGGCGACCGCGTCGCGCTTCAGAACGATGACCAGGCGCTGGCCGGTACGGGACGACGTCTCGTCGCGGACGTCCGCGATGCCGCCGATCTTGCCGTCCTTCACCAGGTCGGCGATCTTCTGCGCGAGGTTGTCCGGGTTGACCTGGTACGGCAGCTCCGTGACCACCAGGCACTGGCGGTTCTGGATTTCCTCGACCTCGACGACCGCGCGCATCGTGATGGAGCCGCGGCCCGTGCGGTAGGCCTCCTCGATGCCCTTGCGGCCGACCACGAGGGCACCGGTCGGGAAGTCGGGGCCCTTGATGCGCTCGATCAGCGCGTCCAGGAGGTCCTCGTGGGATGCCTCGGGGTTCTCCAGGTACCACTGGGCGCCGGCCGCGACCTCGCGGAGGTTGTGCGGCGGGATGTTCGTCGCCATACCGACCGCGATGCCCGCCGAGCCGTTGATCAGCAGGTTCGGGAAGCGGGCCGGCAGGACGGTCGGCTCCTGGGAGCGGCCGTCGTAGTTGTCCGTGAAGTCGACGGTCTCCTCGTCGATGTCGCGGACCATCTCCATCGACAGCGGCGCCATCTTGCACTCGGTGTAGCGCATGGCCGCCGCCGGGTCGTTGCCCGGCGAGCCGAAGTTGCCGTTGGAGTCCACCAGCGGCATCCGCATCGACCACGGCTGCGCGAGGCGGACCAGTGCGTCGTAGATCGAGGAGTCGCCGTGCGGGTGGTAGTTGCCCATGACGTCGCCGACGACGCGGGCGCACTTGTAGAAGCCCTTCTCGGGCCGGTAGCCGCCGTCGTACATGGCGTACAGGACACGGCGGTGGACGGGCTTGAGACCGTCGCGTACGTCGGGCAGCGCGCGGGACACGATGACGGACATCGCGTAGTCCAGGTACGAGCGCTGCATCTCCGTCTCGAGCCCGACGGGCTCGATGCGCACGGTCGTCTCGCCGGCGTCGTCAGGCGTGACGGTGGGGTTCTCGTCGGCCATTGCTGGTGGGGATCCTTCCTGGTGCGGTCAGCTGAGACCGACTCAGATGTCGAGGAAGCGGACGTCCTTGGCGTTGCGCTGGATGAACTGCCGCCGGGCCTCGACGTCCTCGCCCATGAGGACCGAGAACAGTTCGTCGGCCTGGGCGGCGTCGTCCAGCGTGACCTGGCCGAGTACCCGGTGGTCGACGTCCATGGTCGTGATGCGCAGTTCCTCGGCGTTCATCTCGCCGAGACCCTTGAAGCGCTGGATCGAGTCCTCCCTGACGCGCTTGCCGTTCTGCCGGCCCAGCTCGATCAGGGCGTCGCGCTCACGGTCCGAGTACGCGTACTCGAAGTCGTCCCGGCCCCACTTGATCTTGTACAGCGGGGGACGCGACAGGAACACGTGCCCGGCCTCGACCAGCGGCCGCATGAAGCGGAACAGGAAGGTCAGCAGCAGGGTGTTGATGTGCTGGCCGTCGACGTCGGCGTCCGCCATCAGGATGATCTTGTGATAGCGGAGCTTCGAGATGTCGAAGTCCTCGTGCACACCCGTGCCGAAGGCGGAGATCAGCGCCTGGATCTCCTGGTTCTGCAGGATCTTGTCGATCCGCGCCTTCTCGACGTTGAGGATCTTGCCGCGGATCGGGAGGATCGCCTGGTACTGCGGGTTGCGGCCGGACTTGGCCGAGCCGCCGGCGGAGTCACCCTCGACGATGAAGATCTCGCACTTGGTGGGGTCGTTCGACTGGCAGTCGCTCAGCTTGCCCGGCAGCGACGCCGTCTCCAACAGGCCCTTGCGGCGGGTCAGGTCACGCGCCTTACGGGCCGCCACGCGCGCGGTGGCCGCCTGGATGGACTTGCGGATGATGTCCGCGGCCTCGACCGGGTTGCGGTCCAGCCAGTCCGTCAGGTGCTCGTGGACGACCTTCTGCACGAAGGTCTTGGCCTCCGTGTTGCCCAGCTTGGTCTTGGTCTGGCCCTCGAACTGCGGCTCGCTCAGCTTGATCGAGATGATCGCGGTGAGACCCTCGCGGATGTCGTCACCCGTGAGGTTGTCGTCCTTCTCGCGGAGCAGCTTCTTGTCACGCGCGTAGCGGTTGATCAGACCGGTCATCGCGGCACGGAAGCCCTCTTCGTGCGTACCGCCCTCGTGCGTGTGGATGATGTTGGCGAAGGAGTACACGCCCTCGCTGTAACCACTGTTCCACTGCATCGCGACCTCGACGGACAGGGCCTTGTCCTTGTCCTCGGCCTCGAAGTCGATCACGGAGGGGTGCACCACGTCGCCCTTGCGGGAGTTGAGGTGCTTCACGAAGTCGACGATGCCGCCCTCGTAGTAGTACGAGACGGCCTTGACCTCGTGCTTCTCGTCCTCACCGGCCTCGTCCGCCCCGGCCGTGGCCTTCGCCGACTCGCGCTCGTCGGTGAGGTTGATCCTCAGCCCCTTGTTGAGGAACGCCATCTCCTGGAAGCGCCGCGAGAGCGTCTCGAAGGAGTAGTGGGTCGTCTCGAAGATGTCCGGGTCGGCCCAGAAGGTGACCGAGGTGCCGTGCTCCTCCGTGGCCTCGTGCTGGGCGAGCGGAGCGGTCGGGACGCCGAGCTTGTAGTCCTGCGTCCAGCGGTAGCCGTCCGTCTTGACCTCGACGGCCACCTTGGTCGACAGGGCGTTCACGACGGAGACGCCCACGCCGTGCAGACCGCCGGAGACCGCGTAGCCGCCGCCGCCGAACTTGCCGCCCGCGTGCAGGACGGTCAGCACGACCTCGACGGCCGGCTTGCCCTCGGACGGCACGATGCCCACCGGGATGCCGCGGCCGTTGTCGACGACCCGGACACCGCCGTCGGGAAGGATCGTCACGTCGATGGTGTCCGCGTGGCCTGCCAGGGCCTCGTCGACGGAGTTGTCCACGACCTCCTGCACGAGGTGGTGCAGGCCGCGCTCACCGGTCGAGCCGATGTACATGCCGGGCCGCTTGCGGACCGCGTCCAGCCCTTCGAGGACGGTGATGGCACTGGCGTCGTACGCCGAGGGAGAGGCCGCGGCCGTTCCGGCCAGGGCCTCGGTGGACGGGATGTTCTCGTTGGGGTTGCCGGAATCGGCCACGAAGCGCCCTTTCTGGCACAGCACAAGCCAGGCTCTTGGCGGGTTTGCCGGAGCGGCTGCGGCATGTTGCGGTGGAAGCCTTTGTCAGCGTTGCACAGTGTTTCCGAAGCGGTCCCCACGAATGGGGCGGGATTAGCTTCCAGTCTACCGGTAGCGCCGACAGTGATGGGGGTTTGCCGGTACCTGGGTCCGCATGTGCCGCCCTGAACCGGTCTCTCCCGACTCCCCATATGCGGAGCGGGGCTCCAAGAGGCTCACAGCGGCACTCAGCGCTTCCGGGTGTCAACCCTTTGCTACTCCCGGGTCAGGTCGACGTTCGCATCCGCATGCGAACGTCCGCGCCGAAGCGCACGGGCGCCCGCCGACGCTCGGAGGACCGCCGGTCATGGGCGCGGGAGCACCTGGAAATGTGACTACGGTCACCCGTAGGTATCGCCGGGACCCGTGCTTCCCGGGGCCCGCAGGGGACCGTAGCGACGGGCCGAGCCGGCGGGGCCGTGGACCTTGAGGAGCCGCACGGTGCCGTGGCCGAGGTCCTCGTTGAGCCGGGCGACCAGCTGCGGGGCGAGCAGCCGGACGTTCGTGGCCCAGGCGGTGGAGTCGCACCGCACGTGCAGGACCCGCTCGTCCTCGTCGTAGCGCTCGGGAACGCACCGTCTGGCCAGGTCGTCGCCGACGATCTGGGGCCAGCGCCCCATGACGCCGCCCACGGCGGCCGGCGTCTCCCAGCCCCTCTCGGTGATCAGCCTGTTGATGGCGGGGCCGAGCGGCATCGGGTCCCGGCCGTCGGCACGCGCGCCGGAGCGCAGTCCGGGGCCCCGTCGTGCCTGCTTCTGCTGCTGGGTGGCCTCGCCACGCGCGCGTGCGGCCTCCTTCGCGGCGCGCAGCGCCACGCGCGCGAGGTCAACGCCGGAGGGCTCGGGCGGCTCGGGAGTTGCGTCGGATCCGCTCATACGCGCTCCACCGTCCCGTCGGACACGGCGTACCGCGTCCCCGTCAGTACGCCCGGTACGTCGTCGTCGACCGCCGCGGTCACCAGGACCTGCTCGCCCGGCGCGACCAGCTCCGCCAGCCGCTCCCGCCGACGGGTGTCCAGCTCGGCGAAGACGTCGTCGAGGATCAGCACCGGTTCGTTGCCCTCGGCGCGCAGCAGGTCGTAGGAGGCGAGCCGCAGCGCCAGGGCGTACGACCAGGACTCACCGTGGGAGGCGTATCCCTTGGCCGGCAGCTGACCGAGCTTGAGGATCACGTCGTCGCGATGGGGTCCCACGAGTGTGACGCCCCGCTCGATCTCCTGCTTGCGGCTCTCGGTGAGGGCCGCCGTCAGCTGCTCGTACAGCTCCTCGCGCGCGTGCCCGACGAGGCCGGGCGAGGAGGGTTTGTACTCGAGGCCGACCGGGCCGCCGCCGGGCGCCAGCTGCTCGTACGCCTTGTCGGCGAGCGGCTGGATCGCGGCGACCAGATCGAGACGCTGGGCGAGCAGTTCCGCTCCCACGCGCGCGAGGTGCTGGTCCCAGACGTCGAGGGTGGACAGATCCATGGAGCGGCCGCCGTGCCGACGGGCCAACGCGGCCGTCTTGAGCAGGGTGTTGCGCTGCTTGAGGACCCGCTCGTAGTCGGAGCGCACCCCCGCCATGCGCGGGGCCCGCGCGGTGATCAGTTCGTCCAGGAAGCGCCGCCGCTCACCGGGGTCGCCCTTGACCAGCGCGAGGTCCTCCGGCGCGAACAGCACCGTCCGGACGATGCCGAGGACGTCGCGTGGCCTGACCTGCGAGGACCTGTTGACCCGGGCGCGGTTGGCCTTGCCGGGGTTCAGCTCCAACTCGACCAGCTGTTGCCGTTCGCCCTGTCGCACCTGTGCCCGGATCACCGCGCGGTCGGCGCCCATGCGGACCAGGGGCGCGTCCGACGAGACCCGGTGACTGCCAAGGGTCGCGAGATAGCCGACCGCCTCGACCAGGTTGGTCTTCCCCTGCCCGTTGGGGCCGACGAACGCGGTGACGCCCGGGTCGAGCGGGACCTCGACCCGGGCGTACGAGCGGAAGTCGGCCAGTGACAGGTGCGTGACGTGCATGGTCGGGTGCCGACCTCCCCCAGGGTTGTGGACCACCGTGCGGCCCTGTGGACGACTTCTCGTCGACCGTAGTGCGGTCGTCGTTGTCTTCTGTGCCGTGCGTTGCTTGTCGCCGTGGGCTACTTCTTCTCGACCGCGTGGCCGCCGAACTGGTTCCGCAGCGCCGCGATCATCTTCATCTGCGGAGAGTCCTCCTGGCGCGACGCGAACCGCGCGAAGAGGGAGGCCGTGATCGCGGGCAGCGGCACGGCGTGGTCGATGGCGGCCTCCACGGTCCACCGGCCCTCGCCGGAGTCCTGCGCAAAGCCCTTCAGACCGTCCAGGTGCTCGTCCTCGTCGAGGGCATTCACCGCCAGGTCAAGGAGCCAGGAGCGGATGACCGTGCCCTCCTGCCAGGAACGGAAGACCTCGCGGACGTCCGTCACAGAGTCGACCTTCTCCAGGAGCTCCCAGCCCTCGGCATAGGCCTGCATCATCGCGTACTCGATGCCGTTGTGGACCATCTTCGCGAAGTGCCCGGCGCCGACCTTGCCGGCGTGTACCGCGCCGAGGTCGCCTTTGGGCTTCAGCGCGTCGAAGACCGGTCGTACCTTGGCAACGTTCTCCGCGTCGCCGCCGTACATCAGCGCGTAGCCGTTCTCCAAACCCCAGACGCCGCCGGAGACCCCACAGTCGACGAAGCCGATGCCCTTGGCCGCCAGCTCCTCGGCGTGCTTCTCGTCGTCGGTCCAGCGGGAGTTCCCACCGTCCACGACGACGTCACCGGGCTCCAGCAGCTCGGCCAGCTCGTCGACGGTCGACTGGGTGGCGGCACCGGCCGGGACCATCACCCACACGACCCGCGGGCCCTTGAGCTTGCCCACAAGCTCTTCGAGGCTGTGGACATCGGCGAGATCCGGGTTCCGGTCGTATCCGATGACGGTGTGGCCGGCGCGGCGTATCCGCTCGCGCATGTTGCCGCCCATCTTGCCGAGGCCGACGAGACCGAGCTCCATCAGTTGTTCCTTAGGTTGCGACGTGGCAGGAGGGCACCTGGACTGCGTACCCACGCACGAGCCTAAACCCGGACGCTCACGCACACCTGTGGGCATACCCGCTCATAAGTACACCCCTACCTGCGGCTTCGCGCCGAGGGCCCGGTGATCCACCGGGCCCCACAGCGCTGTGGACGACCTCCGCGGCTCGGCCGCGGCGGCGTCCGCCCGGTCAGCCGCTGAGCCGCACCGGCATGATCAGGTACTTGTAGGCCTCGTCAGCCTCGGCGTCCACGGCCGGCTTGCCGCTGAGCAGCGCGGGCTTGGTGGACGTCGTGAACGACAGCTGGGCCACCGGGGAGTCGATGGCGCTCAGGCCGTCCAGCAGGAACGTCGGGTTGAAGGCGATCGAGATGTCGTCGCCCTCCAGCTGGGCGTCGACCCTTTCCACAGCCTGTGCGTCGTCGCTGGAGCCGGCCTCCAGGATCAGCACGCCCTGCTCGAAGCTCAGCCGCACCGGGGTGTTCCGCTCGGCGACCAGCGCGACGCGCTTGACGGCTTCGACGAAGGGCGCGGTCTCGATGACGGCCACGCTGTTGAACTCCGTCGGGAAGAGGGTGCGGTACTTCGGGAGGTCGCCCTCCAGCAGCCGCGTGGTCGTACGACGGCCCGCTCCCTCGAAACCGATCAGGCCTTCCCCGGAGCCCGAGCCGGAGAGCGCCAGGATGACGCTGTCGCCGCTCGTGAGGGCCTTGGCGGTGTCCAGGAGCGTCTTGGCGGGCACCAGGGCGACCGCGGACGCCTCGGGGTTCTCCGGCTTCCACAGGAACTCGCGGACCGCGAAGCGGTAGCGGTCGGTGGAGGCCAGCGTGACCGTGTCGCCCTCGATCTCGATGCGCACACCGGTGAGGACGGGCAGCGTGTCGTCACGACCGGCGGCGATGGCCACCTGGGCGGCGGCTGAGGCGAAGACCTCGCCCGGGACGGTGCCCGTGGCGTTCGGCATCTGCGGCAGCGACGGGTACTCCTCCACAGGCAGTGTGTGGAGGGTGAACCGCGAGGAGCCGCAGACGACCGTCGCCCGTACACCGTCTGTGGAGATCTCCACCGGGCGGTTGGGGAGGGCGCGGCAGATGTCGGCGAGCAGGCGGCCGGAGACGAGCACCGTGCCCTCCTCGTCGACCTCGGCCTCCACGGACACCCGCGCGGAGACCTCGTAGTCGAAGCTGGAGAGGCTCAGCTGGCCTTCCTCGGCCTTCAGAAGGAGGCCGGCGAGGACCGGCGCCGGCGGACGGGCCGGGAGGCTGCGCGCCGCCCAGGCAACTGCCTCCGCGAGTACGTCGCGTTCCACCCGGATCTTCACTGTTGCCGCCTCCTGCTGTTGCCGGCGCTTCTCGCCCTGCCTGGCTTCGTCGTCTGTCTCGGTGTCGCTGGCTCCTGTGACGGGAAGGACACCGGGGAACAGTCTGACGCACACCACTGACACTCGGAGCCTCTCGGGGTCAAGTCGTGACGAGGCGCGGTCAGGCAGCCGAGAGCGAGTTGTGCACAGGACCCTCTTCGAAACGGATTCCCAGCTCTCTCTAGTTGGGAGTAGTAGTAGGGCCTGTGGAAACCGTGGATAACCCCGTTTTCGCAGCTCAGGCGGCAAATTTTGTCCACCGCGCCTGTGGGCGGAGGCGGTGGACAACCCGGGGTCTCTGTGGAGAACGGAAAGTTCTGCACACACCGTGCACAGCCCCGGGGCACTTCTCCCCAGCGGCGTCCCCAGGTTTACCCGTCTTTCCCACAACCCAACCAGGCAACTTCGTGTGACGCCTTTCACTCGACACGGTGAGGAGGCGCGTGGGCTTGCCGAACAGTGGACAGGCATGTGGAGAAGCCGACGGTCACTGGGGACAACCAGCCGCAGCCTGTGGGTCGTCGGTGGACAACTCCGTCCACAGTCTGTGGATCACCGCTTCGTCCACAGACTGTGGAGATCTTTCGTCCACCGATCCACAGGGGGGTGACCTGGCCCGATGATCTCTCAACAGCCCGCCCTGTGGACACGATCTGTATAACTTCCCGGTCCCCAGGGTGTGGACGGCAGAAAGTCCCCGAATCTGTGGAGGAAGGCCGTGACGCCGCAGGTAATCGAACACCTGATGACGGGACGGCGACGGACTTGGCCGCTCCGGAGCCGATCGCACCCGTCGAAGAGAGGGATCGACGCCGCCCGGAAACGCCGAGGGCGCCCTCGGGAACTCGTTCCGGGGCGCCCTCAGCGATGTACGACGGCGTTCTGACCGCCGTACGGCAGCCGTTTCGTCGTCGGCTGTGTCGGGGTCGGCCGTGTCAGTGGTCGGCTGTATCGCCGGCTCTGTCGTCAGCCGTTCTTGATGCGGTTCGTCAGCTCCGTCACCTGGTTGTAGATGGACCGGCGCTCGGCCATGAGCGCGCGGATCTTGCGATCGGCGTGCATGACGGTGGTGTGGTCCCGGTTGCCGAACTGCGCGCCGATCTTGGGCAGCGACAGATCGGTCAGCTCACGGCACAGATACATGGCGATCTGGCGGGCCGTGACGAGGGCGCGGCCGCGCGAGGTGCCGCACAGGTCCTCCACCGTGAGCCCGAAGTAGTCGGCCGTGGCGCCCATGATCGCGGTGGCGGTGATCTCCGGGGACGCGTTCTCGCCGCCCGGGATCAGGTCCTTGAGGACGATCTCGGTCAGACCGAGATCGACCGGCTGCCGGTTGAGCGACGCGAACGCCGTCACCCGGATCAGCGCGCCCTCCAGCTCGCGGATGTTGCGCGAGATACGGGAGGCGATGAACTCCAGCACCTCCGGCGGGGCGTTGAGCTGCTCCTGGACTGCCTTCTTGCGGAGGATCGCGATCCGCGTCTCCAGCTCCGGCGGCTGGACGTCGGTGATCAGACCCCACTCGAAACGGTTCCGCAGCCGGTCCTCCAGGGTCACCAGCTGCTTCGGCGGCCGGTCGCTGGAGAGCACGATCTGTTTGTTCGCGTTGTGGAGCGTGTTGAAGGTGTGGAAGAACTCCTCCTGCGTCGACTCCTTGTCCGCCAGGAACTGGATGTCGTCCACGAGCAGGATGTCCATCTCGCGGTACCGCTTGCGGAAGCTGTCGCCCTTGCCGTCGCGGATGGAGTTGATGAACTCGTTGGTGAACTCCTCCGAACTCACGTACCGCACGCGCGTGCCCGGGTAGAGGCTGCGCGCGTAGTGCCCGATCGCGTGCAGCAGGTGAGTCTTGCCGAGGCCCGACTCCCCATAGATGAAAAGGGGGTTGTACGCCTTGGCCGGCGCCTCGGCGACGGCCACCGCGGCCGCGTGCGCGAAGCGGTTCGAGGCGCCGATGACGAAGGTGTCGAAGAGGTACTTCGGGTTCAGGCGTGCCGTCGGCTCACCCGGGCCGGGGGCCGGTGCGGGCTGCGCCGCCAGCGGGCCGGGCGCACTGCTGGCCGGACCACCCCGGTGCACGTGTCCCGAACCCGGCGGCGGGTCGGGGAGCTCTCGTCGGTCCGGTCGCGGGTAGTCGGAGTCGGCGCCGGGCCGGTCGTAGTCGCCGCGGGGCTGGTCGTAGTCGGGGCGTCCGGAGTCGTACTCGGGGCGCTGGTCGTACGGACGCCTGTCCGTCGACTGCGAGCGGTAGTCCGACGAGGGCGAAGCGTAGGGGTCCCGCTCCGGGAAGCCGAGCCTCTGCTGCTGCCAGCCGTAGTCGTCCTGCGACGGCCGCGGCCAGGCGCCCGGCTCGGGCCGCTGGTACTCGGACGGATACGCGGGACGCGCGGTCGGAAGTTGGTCCGAGCGGCCGGAGGGCTGCTGGTCCGAGCGCGGGGGCGGCAGCAGGTCGCCGGGGCCGCCGCCCGGCTGGTCGCCGCGTCCCGGTCCACGATCGGCGGCCCGGTGGCGGCCGTACCCCTCGTAAGGATCGCGTCCCTGGCTGTCGTACCCGCTCGGACTCTCGTAGGTGTTCTGCGCCTCGTACCCGCCGCGCGCCTCGCGCCCCTGGCTGTCGTACGAGTCCCTGCTGTCGTAGGACTCGCGGTTCTGGGCCGGAACGGAAGGGAGCTCGGGCTCCTCGAAGCGGTGCTGGACCGGCGGGAGCGGCTGCTCGCCGACGGAGCTGTCGACGGTGATCGCGATCCGGATCGGACGACCGCACTCCCGGCTCAGCGTCTCGCTCACGATCGGCGCGAGACGGCCCTCGAGTACGCCCTTCGCGAACTCGTTGGGTACGGCGAGAAGTGCCGTGTCCGCGACCAGGGCGAGCGGCTGGCAGCGCTTGATCCAGCGCTCGTCCTTCACCTCGACGCCCTGGCCCTGGCCCTCACCCAGAAGCTTTTCCAGTACGCGTGGCCACACTGCGGCAAGATCGGCAGGTACGTCAGCCACAGGGCACGCTCTCTCACAGGTCCCACGAACGTGTGGTTCTGGGACAGGTCGGTTTGGAACTCGGGTGGGGCACTCGGAACGAGGTGCTGGTGGGCGGGTCGGGGCCCAACAGCCAAAGCAAAGGGAACGAATCGGAGTTCAGCACGGTAGTCACGGCGACCGGTGCGGTTCAAGTTGTTGTCCCCAGCCTGTGGATAGTGTCTCCCCGTGGCCGCTGGTTTGACCGGATGGCGTAGCCGCGCGTACCGTAACCAGGTCGAGTTGTCGATGGCTGCTGCCGCCTGCCTCCGATGGGCACAGGTCACGTCAGGTGATCGGACAGCGGTGCACTCGGGCGTTGATACGAGCTACTCGTGGGCGCACGGTGACAGCCAGGACGGCACCCGCAAACACCGATTTCTTTCTGGAGCCCCCGAGTGAGCAAGCGCACCTTCCAGCCGAACAACCGTCGTCGCGCGAAGACCCACGGCTTCCGCCTGCGGATGCGTACCCGTGCCGGTCGCGCGATTCTCGCGAACCGCCGCAGCAAGGGTCGCGCCAGCCTGTCCGCCTGATCCTGATCAGGTCATGACGTCGTGCTGCCTACCGAGCATCGGCTGAGGCGGCGCGAGGACTTCGCGACCGCGGTACGACGAGGACGCCGGGCCGGACGCCCTCTCCTCGTCGTTCACCTACGTAGCGGTGCCACGGACCCGCACGCGCCTGGGGAGAGCGCTCCCCCGACGCGTGCGGGTTTCGTCGTGAGCAAGGCCGTCGGTGGTTCGGTTGTGCGCAACAAGGTGAAGCGCAGGCTTCGCCATCTGATGCGCGATCGAGTCGCCCTGTTTCCCCCCGGTAGCCTGGTAGTCGTACGAGCGCTGCCCGGAGCGGGTGACGCCGACCACGTACAACTGGCCCAAGACCTGGATGCCGCCATAGGGCGGCTGCTGGGAGGGGGCGCACGATGAAGTACCCGCTGCTGGCGCTGATCAAGCTGTACCAGTGGACGATCAGTCCGCTGCTCGGGCCGGTGTGCAAGTACTACCCGTCGTGCTCCCACTACGGCTTCACGGCCATCGACCGGCACGGTGCGATCAAGGGAACGGCACTCACCGCCTGGCGCATCCTGCGGTGCAATCCGTGGTCGCTCGGCGGTGTGGATCATGTCCCGCCGCGCAAGCGCCCACGGTGGCACGAGATGTTGCGTGACGCCTGGCGTGCACGCAAGGGCGGGACCTCCGCCGCCGAACCGGCCACCGAGGGGCACGTCTCCTCGGGCCCGGCCGCAGAGACCCCGTCCCATGCCCAAGGAGCATGATTAGTGGACACGATTGCCAGCCTCTTCAGCTTCATCACGACACCTGTCTCCTGGGTCATCGTCCAGTTCCACAAGGTGTACGGCGCCCTCTTCGGCGCTGACACCGGGTGGGCCTGGGGCCTGTCCATCGTGTCCTTGGTGATCCTGATCCGTATCTGCCTGATCCCGCTCTTCGTGAAGCAGATCAAGGCGACCCGGGCGATGCAGACGCTGCAGCCCGAGATGAAGAAGATCCAGGAGCGCTACAAGAACGACAAACAGCGTCAGTCCGAAGAGATGATGAAGCTGTACAAGGAGACGGGCACCAACCCGCTCTCCTCGTGCCTTCCCATCCTGGCGCAGTCACCGTTCTTCTTCGCCCTGTACCACGTGCTCAACAGCATCGCGAACAACGACACCATCGGTGTCATCAACGAGAGCCTGCTGGAGAGCGCGCAGAAGGCGCACATCTTCGGTGCCCCCCTGGCCGCGACCTTCACGGACAGCGCTGCCGAGGCCGCCGCACTCGACGCCTCGATCACCACGGTCCGGATCGTCACCGCGATCATGATCGTCCTGATGTCGGCGTCGCAGTTCTACACGCAGCGTCAGCTGATGACGAAGAACGTCGACACCACGGTGAAGACGCCGTTCATGCAGCAGCAGAAGATGCTGATGTACATCTTCCCGATCATGTTCGCCGTCTTCGGCATCAACTTCCCGGTCGGTGTCCTCGTCTACTGGCTGACCACCAACGTGTGGACCATGGGCCAGCAGATGTACGTCATCCACAACAACCCGACCCCGGGTTCCAAGGCTCAGGCGTCCTACCTCGAGCGCCTCGCCAAGCACATCACGCGGCACGGCAAGACCCGTAACCGCCGTGAGCGCGCCATCGTCAAGGCGATCGTCGCCAAGGGCCGTGACCGCAACGAGTACGAGCGGAAGTTCATCACCGGCCTGGGCAAGGAGGGCCTCGCGGCCCAGAGCGACGGCACCGTGATCAAGAGCGAGGTCTCCGTCGCCACCATCGAGGACGGTACGTCGGCGGCCCCCAAGCGCCAGCAGCCGAAGCGCCAGACCAAGGCGCAGCGTCAGTCCGGCGGCGCGAAGACCGCCGACGACACCGATCCGAAGACCGAGCCCACGTCCCTGAGCAAGTCGGACGAGCCGGAGGACGCCAAGCCGGCGGCCGCTGCCAAGAAGGTCGCGCCCAAGCCCGGTGCCGGCGGCCGCAGCAAGGCTCAGTCCGGTCAGCGTAAGGGTCAGCAGCGCCCCAAGTCCCCGTCCAAGAAGTAAGAAGGAGTCCATCCCGTGACGGAAGGCACCACCTCCGCCGCCTCCGAGGGTGGCGACACCCTGACCCGCCTGGAGCAGGAGGGTGAGATCGCGGCGGACTACCTGGAAGGTCTGCTGGACATCGCCGACCTCGACGGCGACATCGACATGGACGTCGAGGCCGACCGTGCCTCTGTCTCGATCATCAGCGATTCCGGTAGCCGTGATCTGAGCAAGCTCGTCGGCCGAGAGGGCGAGGTGCTTGAGGCGCTCCAGGAGCTCACACGCCTGGCCGTGCACCGCGAGACCGGTGACCGCAGCCGTCTGATGCTGGACATCGCCGGGTACCGGGCCAAGAAGCGCGCCGAGCTCTCCGAGCTGGGTGCCAAGGCGGCGGCCGAGGCCAAGAGCACGGGCGAGCCTGTGAAGATGCAGCCGATGACGCCCTTCGAGCGCAAGGTTGTGCACGACGCGGTCAAGTCCGCCGGTCTGCGCAGCGAGTCCGAGGGCGAGGAGCCGCAACGCTTCGTCGTCGTCCTGCCTGCCTGATTCGGTACCAACGCTTCTCCGGCCCCGTCTGCCTGCAGGCGGGGCCGAACTTTGTCAGCCTGTTGTTCTGGTGTCAGCGCCCAGTGCGCTCTTGCGGTACGGAAGGACGGTCCCCGTGACGGAGGCAGTGGAGCTCCCCCCTGCGCCCGAGCAGGCGCGCGACGTATTCGGTGATCGCTACGCGGACGCGGTCCGATACGCCGAGCTCCTGGCTGAGGCGGGAGTACAGCGCGGGCTCATCGGCCCGAGGGAGGTACCCCGTCTATGGGAGAGGCACCTGCTGAACTGCGCGGTGCTCTCTGAGGTCGTGCCCGAGGGGGTGACGGTGTGCGATGTCGGCTCCGGTGCCGGGCTGCCCGGTATCCCGCTGGCCCTCGTCCGGAACGATCTGAAGATCACGCTGCTGGAGCCCCTGCTGCGGCGCACGAACTTCCTGACCGAGGTGGTTGAGCTCCTGGGCCTCGACCATGTGACTGTCGTTCGTGGCCGAGCCGAGGAAGTCCTGGGGACGCTGCAGCCCGTCCACGTGGTGACGGCACGAGCGGTGGCACCGTTGGACCGCCTGGCCGGCTGGGGTATCCCGCTGCTGCGCCCGTACGGGGAGATGCTGGCGCTCAAGGGCGACACCGCGGAAGAGGAGCTGAAGAGCGCCGCCACCGCCCTGAGCAAGCTCGGCGCGGTGGAGACCTCCATCCACCATGTGGGTGAGGGCGTGGTCGAACCGCTGTCCACGGTCGTCCGGGTGGAGGTCGGGGAGAGCCCCGGAGGAGTGCGCTTCGCCGCCAAGCGGGCGAAGGCCGCTCGGTCAGGTCGAGTACGGCGTCGCCGCTAGGCACTCATCTGGACGTTCGCTGATCCGTCCTGACGACGAGTCGTACTCCACACAAGCTTCCAAACCGATGCATCTCGGAGTGTCGCGCAAGCCTGGCCTGTGCTGCTGGGCATCGTGTTTCACGTGAAACGTCGCTCACTGCTGCACGGCATCATCAGCCGTGGCCGCGCCGCGGCCGAACCGCGCGACCGGAAGCCTCTCGGGTCACTCGGAGAGGTAACGGAGTTTTCCACAGAGGTGGAATTCTCCACAGAACACCAGGCCTCACTGGTTCACGACCCCGAAGGCATGGGAGGCTCTGTTCATTGCGAGCCTGAAGTCGAGGAGAGTGAATCGTTGCGGTCCGACGCCAACATCGCGGGACCGATGACCGATCCGGTCCCCGGTCCCCGTACCGAGTCGATGGGGGAGGATGTTTCACGTGAAACACCGCCCCCGATGGACGACACTCCCATCGGTCGTGCCGCCCAACTGGCGGTAGAGGCACTGGGCCGGGCCGGTGAGGGATTGCCTCGGCCCGAACAGACCCGAGTCATGGTCGTCGCCAACCAGAAGGGCGGCGTCGGCAAGACCACAACGACGGTCAACCTCGCGGCTTCGCTGGCTCTGCACGGAGCCCGTGTCCTTGTGGTCGATCTGGACCCCCAGGGCAACGCGTCCACCGCGCTGGGGATCGACCATCACGCCGAGGTGCCATCCATCTACGACGTGCTGATCGACAGCAAGCCGCTGTCGGAGGTCGTCCAGCCCGTTCCCGATGTGGAAGGTCTCTTCTGCGCCCCAGCCACGATCGATCTCGCCGGTGCGGAGATCGAGCTGGTGTCGCTGGTGGCACGAGAGAGCCGACTGCAGCGAGCCATCCAGGCGTACGAGCAGCCCCTGGACTACATCCTCATCGACTGTCCGCCCTCGCTCGGTCTCCTGACGGTGAACGCATTGGTGGCCGGCCAGGAAGTCCTCATCCCGATCCAGTGCGAGTACTACGCGCTGGAGGGCCTCGGTCAGCTGCTCCGCAACGTCGACCTGGTACGGGGGCACCTCAACCCCGTCCTCCACGTGTCGACCATCCTGCTCACCATGTACGACGGCCGGACCCGCCTGGCGTCCCAGGTCGCCGACGAGGTGCGCACCCACTTCGGTGAGGAGGTGTTGCGGACGAGCATTCCCCGCTCCGTCCGTATCTCCGAGGCGCCGAGCTATGGGCAGACGGTGCTGACTTACGATCCAGGATCGAGCGGTGCCCTCTCCTACCTTGAGGCAGCACGAGAAATCGCACTGAAGGGCGTGGGCGTCGGGTACGACCCGACGCACGCCCACATCGGTGCTCAGAACAATCCGAGTGTGGTGGAGGGGATCCAGTGAGTGATCGACGGAGGGGGTTGGGCCGTGGTCTCGCCGCACTGATCCCAGCGGCCGCGACGGGCGAGAAGGAGGCTCCGGCCGCCGCTGTGCCCGCCGCTACGCCACCAGCTGCATCTGTTTTCGTTCCCGAACGTGGGGTGGCAGCCGCGAAGCTGGCTACGCTCCCCTCTGTTTCACGTGAAACAGAGGAGTTGTCGCCGAGCGCCGCAGTCGAACTGCCGGCAGCACCGGTCGGTGCCTACTTCGCTGAGCTGCCTCTCGACTCCATCACCCCGAACCCGCGCCAGCCCCGCGAGGTGTTCGACGAGGATCTCCTCCAGGAACTCGTCACCTCCATCAAGGAGGTCGGCCTTCTCCAGCCCATCGTCGTACGGCAGGTGGGCCAGGGCCGCTACGAGCTCATCATGGGTGAGCGGCGCTGGCGGGCCTGTCATGAGGCCGAGCTCGACGCGATCCCGGCGATCGTACGGGCGACGGACGACGAGAAACTGCTGCTGGACGCGCTTCTGGAGAACCTGCACCGTGCGCAGTTGAACCCGCTGGAAGAAGCCTTTGCGTACGACCAGCTGCTCAAGGACTTCAACTGCACGCATGACCAGCTGGCGGACCGCATCGGTCGCTCGCGCCCGCAGGTCTCCAACACCCTGCGTCTGCTGAAGCTTTCCGCGGCGGTCCAGCGCCGTGTGGCCGCCGGTGTTCTCTCGGCCGGGCACGCACGGGCGCTGCTCTCCGTCGAGGACTCGGAGGAGCAGGACAAGCTGGCTCACCGGATCGTGGCCGAGGGGCTCTCGGTGCGGGCGGTCGAAGAGATTGTCACCCTCATGGGGTCGCGTCCGAAGAGCGCGGCACGCTCCAAGGGGCCGCGGGCCGGCTCCGTACCGTCCCCGGCGCTGGGCGAGCTCGCGACCCGACTGTCGGATCGCTTCGAGACGCGCGTGAAGATCGATCTGGGGCAGAAGAAGGGCAAGATCACCGTGGAGTTCGCCTCCACGGAGGACCTTGAGCGAATCTTGAGCACGCTCGCTCCCGGCGAGAAGCTCGCTCTCCAGAAGAGTCTCCTGGACGATGCCTCGGAGGAGTCGGAAGCCTGACCCCCCGATTCGCGCGACGGGCTTCGGCTCGTCGACCGCATGAGCGGGCTGTGTCCGATGTATACCGGACACAGCCCGCTCTTTGCTTTGGGGCGGTATCTAGGCAATCGCATCGTCGATACGATGCGTTCGGGTATGGCGCATCGACCTGGCGGATCTTTGTGGAGAGGCGGGCCATGCGAACCGTGAGCCGTTCCGGACTGGTGACCGCAGGCCTGGGACTGGGGGCCGTCGGCGGATTCGTCGGCAGTCTGCTCAGGGAGCGGAGCGCTCTGACAGCCGCTCGCGACGCTGCGGGCGAAGGAAGCGAGGAACAGCCTTTATGGGCCGTCGGCTCGTACCTCTCACGCTGGACAACCTTCAGGACCTTCCCAAGCGGTGTCGCTCGTGTGTCTTCTGGGAGTTGGACCCAGTCAGCGGCGAAGCCGCGGTAAAGGCGGGTACTCCCGCTCTTGAGAAGGAAGCGTGGATCTCAGCCGTCCTGCTCGATTGGGGATCCTGCGGTCGGGTCGTCTACGTGGACGAGGTACCGGTGGGCTTCGTGCTGTATGCGCCTCCGGCCTATGTCCCCCGCTCGACGGCGTTTCCCACGAGTCCGGTCTCCCCTGACGCCGTCCAGCTGATGACGGCCTTCATCATGCAGGGTTACCAGGGCCAAGGGCTGGGCCGTGTGATGGTCCAGACGGTCGCCAAGGATCTACTGAGGCGAGGCTTCAAGGCGATCGAGGCCTTCGGGGATGCTCGCTGGAAGGAACCTGCGTGTGTGCTTCCCGCAGACCATCTGACGGCCGTGGGCTTCAAGACGGTGCGACCCCACCCCACGCATCCCCGACTGAGACTGGAGTTGCGGACGACGCTCTCCTGGAAGGAAGACGTCGAGCTGGCGCTGGACCGGCTCCTGGGAGCCGTCCAGAAGGAACCGGCGCTGCGACCGCTCTAATGAGAAAGGGCCGACCCTCCTGGGTCGGCCCTTTCGCGTTTCACGTGAAACATCACTCGGAGATGAAGTCCTCGAGGTCCCGCACGATCGCCGCCTTGGGCTTGGCACCGACGATGGTCTTGGCGACCTCGCCACCCTGGTAGACGTTGAGCGTCGGGATGGACATGACGCCGTACTTGGCAGCCGTACCGGGGTTCTCGTCGATGTTGAGCTTGACGATCTCGATCTTGTCGCCGTACTCCTGGGCGATCGCTTCGAGGGACGGCGCGATCTGGCGGCACGGACCGCACCAGGCGGCCCAGAAGTCCACCAGGACGGGCTTGTCGTTCTTGAGGACGTCCTGCTCGAAGGAGTCGTCGGTCACGTTCTTCAGAGTGCCGGCCACTGAGGGCTCCTAACTGGTTGGTGCGTGGGGCGGACGGGGGTCAGACGGTGGTCTTCTCGGGCTCGGCGGCCTGGTCACCGTCGGCAAGGGCGGCGAGGAAGCGCTCGGCGTCGAGGGCGGCGGAGCAGCCGGTACCGGCGGCGGTGATCGCCTGGCGGTACGTGTGGTCGACGACGTCGCCGGCGCCGAAGACACCGGTGAGGTTCGTACGGGTCGACGGAGAATCCACCTTCAGGTAGCCCTCGTCGTCCAGGTCGAGCTGTCCCTTGAACAGTTCCGTGCGCGGATCGTGTCCGATGGCGATGAACAGACCCGTCACCGGCAGCTCGGACGTCTCGCCCGTCTTGAGGTTGCGCAGCTTCAGACCGGCGAGCTTCTGGTCGCCCTGGATCGCGGCCACCTCGCTGTCCCACACGAAGGAGATCTTCGGGTCGGCGAACGCACGCTCCTGCATCGCCTTGGAGGCACGCAGGGTGTCCCGGCGGTGGACGATGGTCACGGACTTGGCGAACCGCGAGAGGAAGGTGGCCTCCTCCATGGCGGTGTCACCGCCACCGATCACGGCGATGTCCTGGTCCTTGAAGAAGAACCCGTCACACGTGGCGCACCAGGAGACACCGCGACCGGAGAGCGCGTCCTCGTTGGGGAGCCCGAGCTTGCGGTGCTGGGAGCCCGTCGTGACGATGACGGCCTTGGCGCGGTGTACCGTGCCCGCGGTGTCCGTGACGGTCTTGATCTCGCCGCTCAGGTCGACGTCGACGATGTCGTCCGGAACGAGCTCGGCACCGAAGCGCTCAGCCTGGGCACGCATGTTGTCCATGAGGTCCGGGCCCATGATGCCGTCCCGGAAGCCGGGGAAGTTCTCCACCTCGGTGGTGTTCATCAGGGCGCCGCCTGCGGTGACGGCGCCCTCGAACACCAGCGGCTTCAGCGACGCGCGCGCGGTGTAGAGCGCTGCCGTGTAGCCGGCGGGCCCGGAGCCGATGATGATCACGTTACGGACGTCGCTCACGGCTTGATTCCTCGTCTCTGGAGACTGCTGCGTACTGCCGGTGGGAGCTGCTCTCGAAACTCTCACCCCACCCAACGGATCCTAAGGGGCGCGCATTCCCGCTGTGTCCGGGCACACGGAGGCGCGACCCGGCCACGGGCTCGCCGGAAGTGGCCCAGAGCGGGAGACAGCCCTCAAGGACGGGCGTAGGAACGCTTCAGGAGAACGTGGCCGGCAGGTTCCGAAGCTTTCTTCAGGCAGGAGGCGTCGACGATGTAAGCGGTGACGCGTGCGTCGTCGGAGCGGTCGGGCAGCAGCACGAGGTACGCGTCAGCTCCCCGGTAGGTACCCGGCTCGGAAGCGATCGCCCCCGTGGTGTCTCCGATGCCCTTCGCGATGCAGTCGGGCACGTCAGTGGCGAAGAACGTCTTCGTGCGCTCGTCCGGGGACGCCGCAGTCCCGAAGGAATCCTTCTCGGGCCGACCGCCGCTTTCCGTCTTGCTCAGGAGGTCTTCGACCCGCTTCTCCAGCTTGACGCCTGAGAACGCGGCGGAAGCTGAGCTCGGGGGATTGTCGTTCTCGCCGAGCGACTGGACGAGAACGCCGCCGAAGCCGAGGACCGCGATCGCGAGAACGGCACCGATGGCCGTCCTGCGACGACTGCGCTGCTTCTGACCTGTCCGGCCCGGGCCGGTGGACGCGCGTGGACGACCGGTAGGGCGATCCGCGGCAGGCGATGTTTCACGTGAAACATGCGCGCCGAACTCGCTCACAGCGGGGCGGGAGACATCGGCTTGCTCTTCGGCCGTCTCGCTCTCGGGTGCCGTGGCGTTCAGCAGAGCCTCAGCGGCCAGGGCGGCGTCGATCCTTCCCGCTACGTCGTCGGGCATACGCGGAGGCCCTGGCAAGGTGCCGAGCAGACCGCGGATCTCTTCCAGTGATGCGTGGACGTCGGAGCAGAGCGGGCATTCGTCCAGGTGCCGACGGACATCCGCGGTGCGGGAAGGGGGCAGAAGACCCTCACTGAGGTCGGCGATCTCCGTGACCTCCGGGTGCCCGGCCGTGTCGGTCGTGGATGTCACGCTCGCCCACCTCCGCCCTTCACAGCAGCTGAATCGCTTGGCCCTGCATCATGTGCTTCCGCTGCGGGTGGGACGGATGTCCCCTGCGTCCGGTTCCTTCCGCGCCCCGACTTTTTGCCGCCCTCCCCCGCACCCTCCGCTCGGAGATGGGTCAGGAGCGGCAGAAGTCTGGCTCTGCCACGGGCGCAGCGGCTCTTCACCGTGCCGGTCGGCACATCGAGGATGCGGGCGGCCTCCGCCACCGGATAGCCCTGCATGTCCACCAGGACGAGCGCCGCCCGCTGATCCTTCGGGAGGGTGCCCAGAGCCTCCAGCAGCTGGCGGTGCAGATCGTTGCGCTCAGCAGGAGCGGACGCCGATTCGTGCGGCTCCAGGAGCTGTTCCAGACGCTCGGTGTCGTCGACGGGCGACGTTTTGCGGGACGCCGCCTTGCGGGCACGATCCAGGCAGGCATTCACCGTGATGCGGTGTAGCCAGGTCGTGACGGCCGACTGACCACGGAAGGTGTGGGCGGCCCGGTAGGCGGACACCAGGGCGTCCTGGACGGCGTCGGCGGCTTCCTCGCGGTCTCCCAGGGTCCGCAGCGCCACCGCCCAGAGGCGGTCCCGGTGCCGCCGTACGAGTTCGCTGAAGGCGTCGGGGTCGCCCTCGACATGGCGGGCCAGGAGATCCTGGTCGCTCACCCCGCTGTGATCGGCGCTGTGCGCCACCGGACCCCCTTTCTTCGACGAGCTCTCAGCCCATGAACTTCACGTCGGTGATCGCCTGCTTGTATCCGGCACCACTGAACTGGTCACCGTCGCCCTTGGGTACATCGGTGAGCCAGACGAGAACGTACCGGGTCTTCACCGGCTTTTTGGTGGAAATCTTCAGGTCCGTGCCGCTCGTCCTGTTCGTAGCGATCTTCGTCATGGAGCTGAGGGGGGCGGACGACGACAGGGAGTCGGCCGCGTACAGCGTGGCCGTGGTGTGGTCCCCGGAGTAGTAGAGCCCTATCGAGGCCGCTGACACGTCCTTGGCCGAGCCCAGGTCGTAGACGATGCCGACACCCTGTTTGAAGGGGGCCAGCGTGGGGCCGTCCCTGAAGGAGTAGGTCCTCCAGTACGTCGACGAGCTGTTGTCGTACGTCAGATCCGCGTCGTCCGCGTGCTGGGGCTTCCCGTCCGGGTAGTACTCCGCGGCGCCCGTGATGCTGAGCGCCGTGATGGGCTTTGCCTTGTCGGTGCCCTTGTCGTTGCCGTCGGTCGTCTGGCTCGTGCCCGGCTCGCCGGACTGGCCTCCCTTCCCCATGAGCGCGTCGGCCAGCTGCCAGCTGCCGAGACCGAGTGCGGCGATCAACAGGGCCGAGACGGCCCACTTGAGGGCCTTGCCGGTGCGGCTCTGCAGCGGGGGTGGCGGGGTCGGCAGGGGCTGTGTGATGCCGGCGTGGGGGGACTGACGGCCGTACGTGCCCTGCTGGTACGTCGTGTGCTGGTAGTCCGGCGGCGCGGTGAACGCGGGCTCCGGCGGGCGGATGCGGGGCATCTCACCGATCGCCTTCACCAGCTCCTCCGGCGTCGTGCACGGGGACTCATGACGGGAGGCGGTGGCACCCTCGTTGACGAGCGCCCGCATGGACAGCTCCGACAGCCCTCGGTGAACGCCCGCTCGGACCTGATCGGGCGCGATGAGACCGACGCCCTTGGGGAGCCCGGAGAGGCCGTGCGCGTCGTTCTCGTACGGCCAGCGCTGGGTGAGCGCCGCGTACAGCAGCGCGCCGATCGCCTCCGTGTCCGTGCGCTGCGGGGTGTCCGAGCCGATGCCGCGCAGCGCGGCGTTCACCGCGAGACCGCGAATGCGCCACTGGCCGGAGGCGGAACGCAGCACCGCACTCGGGTTGAGCCGCAGATGTGAGAGGCCCTCGCGGTGCGCGGCGGCCATGGCGTGGGAGATCTGCGTGACCATCTGGTAGGCGTCATGCGGTTCCAGTGGACCCGACGCCAGCAGCGTCGTCAGTTCCGTGGCGTCGGGCAGCCATTCGTGCACCACGTACACGAGGTCGTTCTCCTCGACCGCGTCCAGCACCTGGACGAAGCGGGGATCACCCAACAACGCGGAGGAACGGGCCGCCGCCAGTACGGAACGCGCGCGTGCGTGATCGGCGGGCAGCACATGCACCCCGACCGCGCGACGCAGTTTCTCGTCCACGGCACGCCAACTGCTGAAACCGTCCAGACGGGTGACGCACTCTTCGAGGCGGTAGCGCCTGGCGAGCTTGTGACCGCTGTGCAGTTCGGGCGGTGTCGTCTTCGAAGGGACCTCGGTACCGCCGCTTCCCTGTGCCTCTTCGCTCGCCGAGCTTTCCGTGTCCCGCTCCCGGTTCTGGGCCTCCCCGTCGGCCGTGGACTGGTCCGCTTGTGCGGTCAGCGGCTCGTCGCCGCTGTTGTCTGCCACGTCGACGGCAGCCGTGCTCCGTTCCGCCACCGTCGTCCCTGCCTCCCCATCCGTTGAGCGTTCCAAGACGCCAAAGCCAATTGTGCCCACAGTCCGCCGCTATGAGCGACACGCGTCGGCGGACGATGGTTGTGCGCGTACCCCAGCCTCAGCGCCCCAGCCGTCCACGGACCATACCGACCATCGAGTTGAGCTCTTCGATGCGCATGCGTCGCGCGGCGACGTAGAAGACACCGAGCAGAACGATTCCTCCCCCGAAGAGTGCGAGCATCGAGCCGCCGACGCCCTGTCCCAGGGCGCGGCTGATGCCGTAGCAGGCGGCACCACTGAGCAGCGCCGCGGGCAGTGAGGCGATGGACAGTCGCGCGTAGGTCCGCATGACCCTGGAGCCGTCCAGGTCCCCGCCCAGCCGCTTCTTGAGGCGACGCCAGGCCACGCCGACACCGATGATGTAGGCGAGACCGTACGAGGCCGCCATGCCGACCACGGCCCAGCGGGCGGGGATCACGAAGAAGCAGACCGCCGAGGCGCTCGCGTTGACGGCCGCCACGATGACCGTGTTGTAGAAGGGCGTCCGGGTGTCCTCGTATGCGTAGAAGGCGCGGAGGACGACGTACTGCACGGAGTAGGGGATCAGGCCGAGCCCGAAGGCCATCAGCATGAAGCCCATGTTCGTCGCCGCGCCGGTGCCGGACGAACCGAAGATCAGCGTGCACATCGGGATGCCGAGCGAGACGAAGCCGAAGGCGATCGGCACGATGGCGACGGCCGTGGTGCGCAGGCCCTGTGAGATGTCGTCACGCACGGCGCCGGCGTCGTCCTCGGCGGCCGAGCGCGAGATGCGAGGCAGGAGGGCGGCCATGAGCGAGACCGTGATGATGGCCTGCGGCAGGCCCCAGATGAGCTGAGCGTTGGCGTAGGCGCTGAAACCGGTACCGGCGATCTTCGTGTCCGTGACCGCCGCGGTCGCCAGCTGAGTCACGACCAGGGCGCCCGCTTGGTTGGCGAGCACGAACAGGATGGTCCACTTGGCCAGCATCGCGGCCTTGCCGAGACCGTGGCCCTTCCAGTCGAAACGCAGCCGCATCCGGAACCCGGTCTCCCGCAGGTACGGGACCATCGCCAGGGCTTGCACCACCAGACCCAGGAGGATGCCGATACCGAGAAGCCGCTCGCCCTCCGGCGGGATGTTTTCGACCTTTATTCCGGAGTCGGCGGCGCTGCCGTAGACCCACAGGAACGCTCCGAGCGTGACGATGATGACGATGTTGTTGAGGACCGGGGTCCACATCATCGCGCCGAAGCGGCCACGTGCGTTGAGGATCTGGCCCATCACCACGTGGATGCCCATGAAGAAGATCGAAGGCAGGAAGTACCGGGTGAAGGTGACCGCGACGTCGTTGGCGGCGGGATCGTTGGCGAGGGGTGTCGACAGCGCACGGACAAGAAGCGGCGCGGCGAACATGGCGAGTGCGGTCAGCAGGCCGAGGATCACCATGACCAGGGTCAGCAGCCTGTTGGCATACGCCTCCCCACCGTCGTCGTCATCCTTCATGGCCCGAACGAGCTGTGGCACGAAGACGGAGTTCAGACCGCCACCGACGGTCAAAATGTAGATCATCGTCGGCAGCTGGTAGGCGACCTGGAAGGACTCACCCAGCAGAGCGAGGCCGAGCGCCGACACGATCATCGCCGAGCGGATGAAGCCCGTGAGGCGCGAGACCATGGTGCCCGCCGCCATGACCGCGCTCGACTTCAGCAGGCCCGACGCCCTGCCGCTCTTCTTCGCGGCAGGGGCGGGCGTGAGAATGGGTGCGGGCTCCTCCAGCGTCGGTCGGCCGGCCCCGGGGCCCGAGGGCGGGGTCGGACCCGGAACGGACGGCTGCCCCACCGGGGAGCTGCCCTGCTGCTGGTCGTGGAAGAGATGGGCGAAGGCGTCCGGCTCGTGACGCTCCTCACCGGCCTGGGTCACCAGGTCGTCCACGCCCACGAACTGGGTGGTACGGGCGTCGTCGCCGTAGGGCAGATGCCGGGTCGGCCCGTCGGGCTCGGGCGCCGGCGTCTGAGCCCACACACGAGGGTCGGGCGCGTACTGCGGAGCCGACGGCTGCGCATACAGCGGCTGCTGCGGCTGGTAGGTGCCCGGAGCCGGCGGCGGGTGGGCGGCACGGTCGTAGAGAGCCTCCGCGACCGGATCCTGGGCGGCGAGATCCCGAGCGCGGTAGGGGTCCTGGTCGTAGGCGTCCTGGAGGTACATGTCCGCGGGGGGCTGCGGCGGCACCTGGCCCGGCCCGGGCAGCGGGCCGTCGGGATACCCCGAGTCGGCCGCGCCCTGGCCGCGGTCACCGTCGTACGGCGCGTTCATGGTTACCCCACCTCATCGTCCCCGGGCCCACGGGCCACGACAATCGCTCAACGGTCCACTCTCTCACCCGTGCCGGACGGGTCGGCGCTTTCCGGAGCGGTGTCCGGTGCCGGGTCACTCGGGTGCTCCGGCTCGTCTGTCCCGGAATTCACCGGGCGCTCCTCATCGACAGTGTGTACGACTGAGGCGGCCTCGGTGTTCGCGTCGTCGTCCCTCGGGGTCCTCTGCGACGCCTCGTCGTCCGTCGGGGCTCCCTCCGCCTTCAGCCGGGCGGCGGCGCGCTTGCGCTGGGTGTACATCCGGAAACCGGCGAGGACGAGGAGCAGGACACCTCCGGCGATGACCAGCATCACCGTGGGGGTGATCTCGGTGACGTCCACCGTGAAGGTGACCTCGTCACCATACTTCTCGCCGTCCACGGTGTAGAGCTGGGCGACGACGGTGACCGGCCCGTTGGCCTCGGCGTTGGTGGTGAACTTCACCGATTCACTGTGCCCACCGGAGATGTCGACGGACTGCTCGTCGAAGTCGTCGTCATCGATCTTCAGACGCTTCGGCGCTTCGGACGTGAGGCGCAGCGTCAGGTTGTCGACACCCTGCACGAGGTTGTTCTGCACGGTCACGGGGATCGTCGCGCTGCGGCCCGAGAGCTTCGTCTCGGACTTCTCGATCAACCGCACCTGCTCGGTGAGCGAGTTGAGGTACGACTGGACGCTGTTGCGGTACACCGCCGCGTCCATGGAACGGCCTCGCCAGGAGGTGGACATCTCCCGGTCCATGGTCCTGCCGAACGGTGTGACCACGCGGGACTGGTCGGAGAGGATCACCTTGAAGCGGTCGAGGTTGGCCTGCGTGGTCCGGATCTCCTCGAAGGCGGACTTCGGCAGGGCCTGCTTCCGCAGTGACGAGGGGTAGGCCGAGGCCGACGGGATCTTGGTGTTGGCGCTCGGATCGGGCTTCGCGGCGGCGGCAGCCGCGAGTTCCTGGGGCTGCGACCAGGTTCCGCCCTGGAGCGCGGTGAGAGCCTGCGCCATCGTCTGTGCCTGGCTGGCCGACGGCATGCGCTGCGGAGCGATCACGATGCTGCGCTGCTTGCTGTTCTGGAGGTCCGTGGTCAGGCTCTGGGCGAGGAACCGCTGCACCGCCAGCGTGGAACTCTCGGCCTTCGTCATGTCGCCCTGGAAAGCCGTCGACAGTCGGGCGTCCGCGACCACCGCCGTGGTGCCGCCGCCGACGGGCCGAGCCGCGCTGGGCGTGTAGGACAGGCCGCTGCTCTCCTGCAGGCTGTCGCTGCGGGCGATCACCTTGTCGGCGCCCGCGGAGATGGCGACTTTGACGATCGACGGGTCGACGGCACCGTTCACCGGCCAGGCGAAGTCGGTCTCCGGTTCCACCCTGAGGATGTTCTGGACCGTGTCCGATGCCACATCGGTGGCGTCCTTCAGGCGGCTCAGCGAGCCGGTGATCGTCCTGCCGTTGTGGGCCAGCGCCGCGAGGTCGGGGTCGGCGAAGGGAAGGGCGATCACCTCCTCGCCCTGGACCGCTGTCTCCAGCTCCGCCAGCCAATCCTTGGCGACGGCCTGATTCCTGCCCGCGACGGTGGTGTCCCCGCTGCGGACCTGGTAGCCGCCCGTCATCGCGACCACGGATGCCAGCAGGTCCGGATCGATCACCCACGTGATGTCCAGGTCCTTGCCCAGCGTGAGCAGCTGCTCCAGACGTCCGCCCGCGGAGATCTCCTTGGCCAGGTCGTCGTTGCGGAAGATAGGCGTCTGCCGTTCGCCGGGACCGGTCTCGGCCGTCAGATGGGTGCTCGAGATCAGCGGCCAGAGGAACGTGGTCTTGGTCTTGCTGCCCGACTCGTCCGGCTGCCAGGGCAGGAACGTGCGCTGGATGCCGAGGACCTGGTCGTACTGCGCTGCGGCGGTCCTGCCCGAGAGGGAGACTCCCAGCTGATAGACACCGTCCGAGCCGAGGTCCAGTTCCTTGACGGGCACGGAGATGGTGAAGGGCTGGGCCACGCCGGAGGCGAGCGCGGAGAACTTCTGCACGTACTTGCCGCCGACCTCCGGGCCGTCGGCGTACTGGTCGAAGCCGGTCCGTTTGGCCGCGTCGTCGATGGAGGAGCGGCCCTTCACAGCAGCCGGGGCCACACGCAGGCCCACATGGGCGTCCGTGACGGTCTGCTTGCCCTTGTTCGTGACCGTGCCCGACACGGTCACGGTGTCGCCCTCGGTGGGCACGCTGGGGCTGAGCGAGTCGAGGGAGACCTCGACGGTGTTCGACCCCGTGGCCTCGGCCAGGGCGGCCTTCGGGGCCGCCTGCGCCGACGGGGCCACGGGCAGCTGGAACAGGCCGGCCAGCAGGGGCACCCCGGCGAAGAGGGCCCCGGCGCGCAGCAGCCACCGGCGGGCAGGTGAGGGACTCGTCCCCTGGAAGTCTGCCGCCTCGGCCACGCGCTCGCCCGTCCCTCGTCGTCGTCAGTGGTCGTCGGAATGTGCGTCCACGCATGGTAACGATGTGCGCTGAGGGGAAGTGCCGCGGTCCGCTCCACAAGATCGGGGGACGAGGCCAGGCTGTCCCCGTATGTGCACGTATCAAAGGGGTGGGCGAGGGGGTCACCTGCACGAAGCCTTTGTGCACGTTCAATGGAGGCGACCGCGGCCACCAGCGCCCCGTACCCTTTTCTGTTGTGCCGAACGCCAACGAAGACCTCAGTGCCCTGAGCCAGGTGCAGCGCCGCGCGGTGAGTGAACTGCTGCGGGTGTCCCCTGTCGCCGACGACCTCGCCCGCCGTTTCCAGGAGGCCGGGTCCTCGCTCGCCCTGGTCGGTGGGTCGGTCAGGGACGCGCTGCTCGGCCGGCTCGGCAACGATCTGGACTTCACGACGGATGCCCGCCCCGAGGACGTGCTGAGGATCGTGCGACCCTGGGCGGACGCTGTCTGGGAGGTCGGGATCGCGTTCGGCACGGTGGGCGCGCAGAAGGACGGCTACCAGATCGAGGTCACGACCTACCGCTCCGAGGCGTACGACCGGACCTCGCGCAAGCCCGAGGTCTCGTACGGCGACTCGATCGAGGATGATCTCGTACGCCGTGACTTCACCGTGAACGCGATGGCGGTGGCCCTGCCCGAGAAGGAGTTCATCGATCCGCATGGCGGGCTGGAGGACCTCTCTGCGCGTGTTCTGCGTACCCCCGGGACACCTGAGGCGTCTTTCTCCGACGACCCGCTGCGCATGATGAGGGCGGCGCGCTTCGCCGCCCAGCTGGACTTCGAGGTGGCTCCCGAGGTCGTCCAGGCGATGAGCGACATGGCCGGTCGGCTGGAGATCGTCTCGGCGGAGCGGGTGAGGGACGAGCTGAACAAGCTGATCCTCTCCGCCCACCCCCGTGAGGGCCTGACCCTGCTGGTCGACACCGGCCTTGCCGAGCACGTCCTGCCCGAGCTGCCGGCGCTGCGACTGGAACGGGACGAGCACCATCGGCACAAAGATGTCTACGAACACACCTTGATCGTCCTGGAACAGGCGATCGCGCTCGAGGAGAGCGGCCCGGACCTCACACTGCGGCTTGCCGCGCTGCTGCACGACATCGGTAAGCCCCGTACCCGTCGTTTCGAGAAGGACGGCCGGGTCTCCTTCCACCACCACGAGGTGGTGGGCGCAAAGATGACCAAGAAGCGCATGACAGCCCTGAAGTACTCCAACGACCTAGTGAGGGATGTCTCACGGTTGGTGGAGCTCCATCTGCGCTTCCACGGATACGGCACCGGCGAGTGGACGGACTCCGCTGTACGCCGCTACGTGCGCGACGCGGGCCCGCTCCTCGACCGCCTCCACAAACTGACTCGCTCCGACTGCACCACCCGGAACAAGCGCAAGGCGAACGCTCTCTCCCGCGCGTACGACGGCCTGGAGGAGCGCATCGCCCAGCTCCAGGAGCAGGAAGAGCTGGACGCCATCCGCCCGGATCTCGACGGCAACCAGATCATGGAGATCCTGGGCGTGGGGCCCGGCCCGGTGATCGGGCAGGCGTACAAGTTCCTGTTGGAACTGCGTCTGGAGAACGGGCCGATGGAACACGACGAGGCCGTGACAGCACTCAAGGAGTGGTGGGCGCAGACGTCGCAGGTTTCCTGACGGCAGCCAGTCCGCGGCTTTCGTTCGGCATCGACGCGACGCGATGTTTCACGTGAAACAGAGGGCGATGTTTCACGTGAAACATCGCTCGTTCCGCATCAGCGCTGCTTCGTCACGCCGAAGCGGGCCATGGCCGCAGCGATCGATCCATAGATCACCGCCACAGTGATGACCAAAGCGGCCGAGCGGCCATCCGGCGGGAGCATCAGGGCGGCCACGGCAGCAGCGCCGACGAAGGCGATGTTGAACAGGACGTCGTAGAGGGAGAAGATCCGGCCCCGGTATCCGTCCTCGACGGACGACTGGACGATCGTGTCCGTCGAGATCTTCGCGCCCTGTGTGACCATACCCAGGACGAACGCCGCGATCAGTATGGGCACTTCCGTGAAGGGCAGGCCGAGCGCCGGTTCCAGCACGGCTGCGGCCGCGGCGCAGGTGACGATCCACAGCCCGGGGCCCAACCGGCCCGCGGCCCAGGGCGTGATCACCGCCGCTGTGAAGAAGCCCGCTCCCGAGATGCCCACGGCGAGACCGAGGAGGGCCAGTCCTTCCTCGGAGTCGGACACCCCAGAGCTGTCGGACGGCCAGGCGTAACGGCAGAGCATGAGCACCATGACGGTCAGGGCGCCGTAGCAGAACCGCATCAGCGTCATCGAGGCCAGCGCCCAGGCAGCCGCCCGCCGTCCCGGCTCGGCGAGATGCCGTACACCCGCTGCCAGACCGCGCGCGGTGCCGGCCAGGGAGGCTCCCAGTCGTGGCTGCACCAGCTCGGGATCCGGGCCCAGCAGTTCCCGGGCGATACGCAGGGAGGCCAGGGTCGAACACAGGTAGAGGCCCGCACCCAGGAGGACCACTGCGGCGTCGGAATCCGACGCCACCAGGCGTACGACGAAGGCGAGTCCGCCGCCGGCGGTCGCGGCGAGCGTCCCGGCTGTCGGTGAGAGCGAGTTGGCGACCACCAGGCGGTCGGCGTCCACCACTCGGGGCAGTGCGGCGGAGAGGCCCGCCAGGACGAAGCGATTGACCGCCGTGACGCAGAGCGCGGAGACGTAGAAGAGCCAGTCGGGCACATGGCTCAGGATCAGGACGGCGGTCACCGAAGCCAGGAGAGCGCGGAGCAGGTTTCCGTACAGCAGCACCTGGCGCCGTCGCCAACGATCGAGCAGGACTCCGGCGAAGGGGCCGACGAGGGAGTACGGGAGAAGCAGGACCGCCATCGCGGAGGCGATCGCGGCTGCCGACGTCTGCTTCTCGGGTGAGAAGACGACGTACGTGGCCAACGCGACCTGATAGACGCCGTCGGCTCCCTGGGACAGCAGCCGTACGGCGAGCAGACGCCGGAAGTCCCGGAAACGGAGCAGGACGCGCAGGTCGCGCACGACGGACATGGGGCACAGCCTCACATACGGGGAGGGTCCCCGGGCGCCTGCCCCGGGGACCCTCAACGGCCCACTACGAGCGCGTGATCAGCGCTCGACCTCGCCCTTGATGAACTTCTCGACGTTCTCACGGGCCTGGTCGTCGAAGTACTGCACTGGCGGGGACTTCATGAAGTAAGACGACGCCGACAGGATCGGGCCGCCGATGCCACGGTCCATGGCGATCTTCGCGGCGCGCAGCGCGTCGATGATGACGCCGGCGGAGTTCGGGGAGTCCCAGACCTCGAGCTTGTACTCCAGGTTCAGCGGGACGTCACCGAAGGCACGGCCCTCGAGACGGACGTACGCCCACTTGCGGTCGTCGAGCCAGGCGACGTAGTCCGACGGGCCGATGTGGACGTTCTTCTCGCCGAGCTCCCGGTCGGGGATCTGGGAAGTGACGGCCTGGGTCTTGGAGATCTTCTTCGACTCCAGGCGGTCCCGCTCCAGCATGTTCTTGAAGTCCATGTTGCCGCCGACGTTCAGCTGCATCGTGCGGTCCAGGATCACGCCACGGTCCTCGAACAGCTTCGCCATGACGCGGTGCGTGATGGTGGCGCCCACCTGGGACTTGATGTCGTCACCGACGATCGGGACGCCCGCCTCGGTGAACTTGTCCGCCCACTCCTTGGTGCCGGCGATGAAGACCGGAAGGGCGTTGACGAAGGCGACCTTGGCGTCGATGGCGCACTGGGCGTAGAACTTCGCCGCGTCCTCGGAACCCACGGGCAGGTAGCAGACGAGGACGTCGACCTGCTTGTCCTTGAGGACCTGGACCACGTCGACCGGGGTCTCGGCGGACTCCTCGATGGTCTCGCGGTAGTACTTGCCGAGGCCGTCCAGCGTGTGGCCGCGCTGCACGGTCACACCGGTGCTCGGCACGTCGCAGATCTTGATCGTGTTGTTCTCGGAGGCGCCGATGGCGTCCGCGAGGTCCAGACCGACCTTCTTGGCGTCGACATCGAAGGCGGCGACGAACTCCACGTCACTGACGTGGTAGTCCCCGAACTGCACGTGCATGAGACCCGGGACCTTGGACGCCGGGTCGGCGTCCTTGTAGTACTCGACTCCCTGCACCAGCGACGCGGCGCAGTTGCCCACGCCGACGACGGCTACGCGAACCGAACCCATTCCGGTTGCTCCCTGTGTGTACGAGTGAGGTCCTGGCAGGGACCTCACGTGGTGGTGTCGCCGGGCGCGTCCGGACCGGGGGCGTCCCCGGTCCGGGGCAGGGCGCCCGGCGCTCCCTCTGTGGTGTCGCGAGCGGGCTCTCCGCGGCCGGGACCTTTCAGGTCCCGGCCCGCCCGCTCGCTCTCGATGAGCTCGTTCAGCCAGCGCACTTCGCGCTCCACGGACTCCATCCCATGGCGCTGGAGCTCAAGCGTGTAGTCGTCGAGGCGCTCGCGGGTGCGCGTCAGAGAGACGCGCATCTTCTCCAGCCGTTCCTCCAAACGGCTGCGACGGCCTTCCAGGACGCGCATCCGCACATCCCGGGAGGTCTGCCCGAAGAACGCGAAACGAGCGGCGAAGTGCTCGTCCTCGTAGGCGTCGGGACCCGTCTGCGAGAGCAGCTCCTCGAAGTGCTCCTTACCTTCCGCCGTCAACCGGTAGACGATCTTGGCGCGGCGACCCGTGAGCGGAACCGCGGCAGCATCCTCCGGGGTACTGCCCGACTCCTCGATCAACCAGCCGTTGGCTACCAGCGTCTTGAGGCAGGGGTAGAGCGTCCCGTAGCTGAAGGCCCGGAACACGCCCAACGACGTGTTGAGTCGTTTGCGCAGCTCATAGCCGTGCATCGGGGCTTCGCGGAGCAGACCGAGGACGGCGAACTCGAGTATCCCGGAGCGCCGGCTCATCGTCGCCTCCCGTCTCCCGCTGGCCCTGTCGGCACGATGTATGCCGAGCTGATGTATCGACTCGATACATCACGACGATAGAACGCCCCTACGGATGCGACAAGTGGGGATTCGGTGAACGGGGTCACATCACCGATTAGTAGGAAGCAAGTTGCCTGATTTGGGATGAAGTTAAGTGCCCGGTGGGTTTGGGTGGTGCGTAGTCTGTGCGGCATGCACACCACCGGGAGCCGAGTGACGTATGAGCACGTCGTCGTCCTGGGTGCGGTACGGATGAATGCCTGCACGACCGCATCCGTACTTCGGGGGGACCGGAAACCAGCCGCCGTTTCCAGGCGCGCACGGATGCGCCTGCCCGAGGAGTAGTCGTTCGATGAGCGAGCACCGTCGCAAACCGCCGCAGCCGCAGGGAGGCGGACGTGCCGCGGCCCGACGCGGCCAGTCGGCGTCCTCCGGCCGCCGCGCGGCACCGCGGGGCGCCACCGGGTCACTTTCCGATACCTATGGTGCGGGAGGTGAGGAGTCCCCGTTCGAGGGCCGCGCGGCTACGCGACGTGCGGCGCAGAGAAGCGCTGGCGCGGGTGCGGGCGGTGGCCGTCGTAGAGCGGCCGAGCCCGCAGGGCGTGGGCCGGGTCGCCGAGGGCGCGCCGCTCCACCTGGCAAACAGCGCTTTATCGACTATCCGCGCGCCGGCAAGTACGGGGCGATGCGGTGGGTGCCCTCCTGGCGCCAGGTGACAGGGCTGTTCATCGGTTTCTTCGGCTGCCTCGTGGCGGCCGCGGGCATCGGGTACGCGGTGGTGGCGGTACCCGACCCGGCTCAGGCCGCGACGGCGCAGAACAACGTCTACTACTGGTCGGACGGCTCGCAGATGGTCGCGACGGGTGGTGAGGTCAACCGCCAGATCATCGCGTACGAGAAGATCCCCAAGGCGATGCGCTACGCCGTCATGTCGGCCGAGAACAAGACGTTCGAGACCGACAGCGGCGTCGACCCGATGGGAATCGCGCGCGCCGTCGTCAACATGGCCAAGGGCGGGCAGACGCAGGGTGGCTCGACCATCACCCAGCAGTACGTGAAGAACGCCATGCTCGACGACCAGTCGCAGACGCTGTCTCGGAAGGTGAAGGAACTCTTCATCTCGGTGAAGGTGGGCGCCTCCGTCGACAAGGACGAGATCATGCGCGGTTACCTGAACACGGCCTACTTCGGCCGTGGCGCCTATGGTCTCCAGGCGGCCGCCCGCACCTACTTCGGCAAGGACGCGGAGAAGCTCAACCCCAGCGAGTGTGCCTTCCTCGCCGCGGTGCTCAAGGGCGCCACGTACTACGACCCGGCGGGTGCGACATCGATCGACCCGGCCGCCACGCCGGATGCCAACACCAAGCGGGCCACGGAACGCTGGAGCTGGATCCTCAACGAGATGGTCAAGGACAAGCATCTGTCCGCGGCCGAGGCGGCCAAGTACCCCAACTTCCCCAAGATCCAGCGTCCCCGCTCCAACGCACAGCTCGGCGGGCAGATCGGCTACCTGGTCGACACGGCCAAGGGCTACATCCTCAACAACACCGACATCACGCAGAAGCAGCTCGAACAGGGTGGCTACGAGATTCACACGACCTTCGACAAGAAGAAGGTCAAGGAACTTGAGAAGGCCGTGACGAAGGTCCGCAAGGAGAACATCAAGCCGGACCTGCGCCCGAAGACCGACACCCACGTGCAGTTCGGTGGCGCGTCGGTGAACCCGAAGTCGGGCGCCATCGAGGCGATCTACGGTGGCGAGGACGCCACCAAGCACTTCACCAACAACGCCGACGTCACCGGAGCGCAGGTCGGCTCGGTGTTCAAGCCCTACGTCCTGGCGGCGGCCATGACCTGGGGCAAGCGCGACCCTGACCTCGATCCGGACCAGGCGCAGGACGAGCGGACCATCGTCTCGCCGAAGAGTCTCTACAGCGGTAAGAACAATCTCAAGATCAGAGACTACAACGGCGACATCTGGACCAACGAAGAGGGCAAGGAGTGGCTGCAGGCCAACGACGGCGACGAGTCGTACGGCAGCCCGCCGAAGTACCAGATCGATCTCCGTGAGGCGATGCGGGTCTCGGCGAACTCCCCGTACGTCCAGCTGGGCATGGACGTCGGCCTGGACCGGGTGAAGGAGGCGGCCATGGAGGCAGGCCTCAAGGAGGGCAGCCTCACGGGCACGAGCTTCCCGTCCTTCTCGATCGGTATCTCCGACCCGAGTGCGATCCGTATGGCGGGCTCGTACGCGACCTTCGCCGCGAGTGGCAAGCAGAACGAGCCGTTCTCGGTGAAGTCCGTCGAGTACGAGGGGCTGACCCGGTTCGACCACGACGACATCGCCGACACCAAGCGGGCCTTCACCTCGAAGGTCGCCGACAACGTGACCGACGTCCTCAAGACCGTCGTCGACGAGGGAACCGGTACGTCGGCCCAGCTGCCCGGCCGCGAGGTGGCGGGCAAGACCGGCACCACCGACGGCAACAAGTCGGCCTGGTTCGTCGGGTACACCCCGCAGCTGTCGACCGCGATCAGCATGTATCGCATGGACGACGACGAGTCGAACAAGAACCGCAAGTTCCTGGAGATGTACGGCACGGGTGGCCAGGAGACGATCCACGGCGCCTCGTTCCCGGCCGAGATCTGGCACGACTACATGGAGGACGCGCTCAAGGGCCAGCCGGCGGAGGACTTCCCGGAGCCGGAGCCGATCGGTGTCATCGTCAACGAGGACCCGGACCCGACGCCGACCCCGACGGTGACCGAGTCGGAGGAGGAGTCGCCCGAGCCGAGCCCGACGCCCACCGAGAGCGAGGCCCTGCCCTCGCCGACCCCCAGCGAGACCTGCCGCAACCCGTTCAACCCCACCTGCGATGAGACCGGCGGTACCGACACGGGTGGCACGGACACCGGTGGAATCGATGGCGGGGTGACCGCGTCGCCTTCGGAGTCGGAGGATGATTCGAGAGGCAACCAGAACGGGGGGCTCTTCGGAGGCAACGGCGGGTAGCTCCCCACCCGGCAGGATCTGTTTCACGTGAAACATGGGCCATCGCACCGACCAGGTGCGGTGGCCCATGCCGTATCCCCCGCCGGACCCGATGATGAAGCGGCCTGTGTTTCACGTGAAACACAGGCCGCCGGATACGACGGGATGCGGTGGTCCTCGGCGTATCCCTAGGTGCGTACGGCAGGATGTGCGGCATGCCCAGTGCAGAGACGACGCGAGTGAGCACGGACGAGCCGGAGCCGGTGCGGCCCACCAAGGAGGACGAGGTCGCTGCGACCGGCAGCGAGCTGATCGGCGGCCCGATCGGGCGCCGGGCGCTGCTCGGCACGTCCTGGTGGACGCCGGTGCGGGTCGTCGCGCTGGTGGCCATCGGCATGTTCGCGCTGGGTATGGTGCAGAAGCTGCCCTGCTACGACGGCGCATGGTTCTTCGGGGCCAGCTCCCAGTACACGCACGCCTGCTACTCGGACATCCCGCATCTGTACCAGGGGCGTGGCTTCGCGGACGGCCTCGTGCCGTACTTCGACAAGATCCCCGGCGACATGGAGTACTTGGAGTACCCGGTACTGACCGGCGTGTTCATGGAGGTCGCCGCATGGCTCACGCCGGGCAGCGGCACCATCCAGGACCAGGAGCAGTGGTACTGGATGGTCAACGCCGGGATGCTCATGGTGTGCGCGGCGGTCATCGCGGTCTGCTGCGCGCGCATTCACCGCCGGCGCCCGTGGGACGGCCTTCTGGTGGCCCTGGCGCCCGCTTTCGCCCTGACCGCCACCATCAACTGGGATCTCCTCGCGGTGGCCCTGTTGGCCGCCGCGATGCTTATGTGGTCGCGTCGGCGCCCCCTTGCCTTCGGTGTGCTGATCGGGCTCGCCACGGCCGCCAAGTTCTACCCGTTCCTGGTGCTCGGACCGCTCTTCGTGTTGTGCTGGCGAGCGGGCAAGTGGCGCGCGTTCGCGACGGCGCTGCTCGGTGCCGTCGGGGCCTGGCTCGCGGTGAACCTCCCGGTGATGCTGCTGGCACCCGACGGATGGTCGAAGTTCTACCGCTTCAGCCAGGAGCGCGGCGTGGACTTCGGTTCGTTCTTCCTCGTCATCTCGCAACGGCTCAACATCCAGATCACCGCCGAGACGGCGAACGCGTACGCGATGGTCTCGATGGTGATCGTCTGCACCGGCATCGTCGCGCTCACGCTCACCGCCCCACGCCGTCCCCGCTTCGCGCAGCTCGCCTTCCTGATCGTCGCGGCCTTCATCCTGACCAACAAGGTCTACTCGCCGCAGTACGTGCTCTGGCTGGTCCCGCTCGCCGCCCTGGCCCGGCCCCGCTGGCGGGACTTCCTGATCTGGCAGGCCTGTGAGGTGGCGTACTTCCTGGGGATCTGGATGTACCTCGCTTACACGACCAGCGGAGACGCTCACAAGGGCCTGCCTGCTGAGGGCTACCAACTCGCCATCATGGCGCACCTGTTGGGCACGCTCTACCTGTGCGTCGTCGTCGTGTGCGACATCTTCATGCCCGAGCGGGACGTGGTGCGCAGGGCCGGTGACGACGATCCCTCCGGAGGGGTCCTCGACGGCGCGGAGGATCTCCATGTGCTCGGTGCGGCCGCGCGCCCTCCGAGACACGTGCTGCCCTTCGAAGGGCCTCAGGTCGAGTGGGGAAGTCGCGGCCCAGGCGGTAGTTCGCTCTGAGCGAACAGGGCGGGAGTGGCGCCCCTGGGACGGCGCGGGGACGAACGACAAACGCGGAAGGCCGCACACGACATCGCGTGTACGGCCTTCCGCATGCGGCCTTCCGTATGCGTCCTTGCGGCGCTGATCTGCTCGGCGCTCGGCTCCTCCGCCCTTCGGAGCGGGGGGTTCAGCGGTCGACGATCCGGTCGAACTGCGTGGTGGTGTGCCGCAGATGCGCCACCAGTTCCTCACCGACCTTCGGCTCCGGGGCGTCCGACGGCACGAAGAGGATCGACACCTGCATGTGCGGAGGCTCGGCGAACCAGCGCTGCTTGCCGCCCCAGACGAACGGAGAAAGGTTCCGGTTGACCGTGGCGAGGCCCGCCCGGGCGACGCCCTTGGCGCGCGGCATGACGCCGTGCAGGGCCTTCGGGGCCTCCAGGCCCACTCCGTGCGACGTACCGCCCGCCACGACGACCAGGAAGCCGTCGGAGGCCGCCTTCTGCTGCCGGTAGCCGAAACGGTCCCCCTTGGCGACGCGGGTGACATCCAGCACCGCGCCGCGGTACTCGGTCGCCTCGTGGTCGCCCAGCCACAGCCGTGTGCCGATACGGGCCCGGAAGCGGGTCTGCGGGAATTGCTGCTGGAGGCGGATGAGATCCTCGGACTTGAGGTGGCTGACGAACATGGTGTGCAGCGGCAGACGAGCCGCTCGAAGCCGGTCCATCCAGCCGATGACCTCCTCGACGGCGTCCGAGCCGTCGGTGCGGTCCAGTGGCAGGTGGATGGCGAAGCCCTCCAGGCGCACGTTCTCTATGGCCGCGTGGAGCTGGGGCAGTTCCTGCTCGCTCACCCCGTGCCGCTTCATCGAGGACATGACCTCGATGACGACGCGGGCCCCCACGAGGCCGTACACGCCGTCGACCGACGACACGGAGCGGATGACGCGGTCGGGCAGCGGGACGGGCTCTTCGGCGCGCCGGTAGGGGGTCAGCACCAGCAGGTCGCCGCTGAACCAGTCCTTGATCCGGGCGGCCTCGTACGTGGTGCCGACGGCGAGGATGTCCGACCCGAGACGCGTGGCCTCTTCCGCCAGCTTCTCGTGCCCGAAGCCGTAGCCGTTGCCCTTGCAGACGGGGACGAGTCCCGGGAACTGCTCCTGAACGTGCTTGTGGTGTGCCCGCCAGCGCGCGGTGTCGACGTACAGTGTGAGCGCCATGGACGGTCCCGGAACCTTTCTCGTGGCTGCGGTGTATCAGATGTATGGAAGAAAAAACGGGGGCGTCAGCGGCGCGACATGTAGATGTCGAGCGCCTTGTGGAGCAGCTTGTTCAGCGGGAAGTCCCACTCACCGAGGTACTCGGCGGCCTGTCCGCCCGTGCCCACCTTGAACTGGATCAGGCCGAAGAGGTGATCCGTCTCGTCCAGCGAGTCGGAGATGCCTCGCAGGTCGTAGACGGTCGCGCCGAGGGCGTAGGCGTCGCGCAGCATGCGCCACTGCATCGCGTTCGAGGGCCGGACCTCACGGCCGATGTTGTCCGAGGCACCGTAGGAGTACCAGACGTGCCCGCCGACGACGAGCATGGTCGCCGCGGACAGGTTCACGCCGTTGTGCCGGGCGAAATAGAGCCGCATGCGGTTGGGGTCCTCGGTGTTGAGGGCCGTCCACATGCGCTGGAAGTACGACAGCGGGCGGGGCCGGAAGCGGTCGCGCACGGCCGTGATCTCGTACAGCCGCTGCCACTCCTCCAGGTCGTGATAGCCGCCTTGGACGACCTCGACCCCGGCCTTCTCGGCCTTCTTGATGTTGCGGCGCCACAGCTGGTTGAAGTTCTTGTGGACCTCTTCCAGGGACCGGTTGGCGAGCGGCACCTGGTAGACGTAGCGCGGCTGTACGTCACCGAAGCCGGCCCCGCCGTCCTCCCCCTGCTGCCAGCCCATGCGGCGCAGTTTGTCGGCGACCTCGAAGGCCCGCGGTTCGATGAAGTCGGCCTCGATGTCGCGCAGGCGCTTCACGTCCGGGTTCTGGATGCCCGCCTTGATGGAGGTGGCCTCCCAGCGCCGGATGATCACCGGCGGGCCCATCTTCACCGAGAAGGCGCCCTGGTGTTTGAGGTGCGCGAGCATCGGCTCCAGCCAGTCGGTCAGGTTCGGCGCGAACCAGTTGATGACCGGGCCTTCGGGCAGATAAGCGAGGTAGCGCTTGATCTTGGGCAACTGGCGGTACAGCACCAGGCCGGCGCCGACCATCTCGCCCGTCCTGTCGTCGAACCACCCGAGGTTCTCGGAGCGCCACTCGGCCTTGACGTCGGCCCAGGCCGGGACCTGCATGTGGCTAGCCGAGGGCAGGCTCTGGATGTATGCCAGATGCTGCTCACGGCTGATCGTCCTCAGGGTCAGGCTCATTCGGGGCGCTCCTCGGGCTGGTGTGTCCCCATGGGTACAGGGGCTCCGGCTCTCGCGCCGAAGCCTACTGCGCCCTGCGGGCGCCCCGAATGGCTGTATGGAACCTGGAAGCCCGCCCAGCACGTGGTCAGGACGTCAGGTGGTGATATTCGGCCGCTTGGTCCGATGTGAGACCACGGACAGCATGGCGCACCGGCCGCCGACCGTTCGACCGGGGCGGCGGAGTCAGCCGATGACCCCGCCGAAGAGACCCCCGTGGGCCATGCCGAGGAAGAATCCGACGGCCGAGGCACCGAGACCCACGATCAGGCCGAAGCGCTCACGGGTCGTCTCCGAGATGAACTGCCCGTACGCGCCGGTCAGAATTCCCACCAGGCCCGTCCAGGAACTGAGCAGGTGCAGATGGTGGAACATCGCCGTGATGAAAGAGACCGCCCCGAGGACGAGCGTCACGGCAAGCAGGGTGTCCTGCACTGGGTGAGGTTTGTCGTCGGTGGCGAACAAGGAGCCGGCGATGTTGGGTCGCAATGTCTGTGCCATGGGGCACCTCCTGCGGAAGGCGGCGCATCGTAGCGCCATACACACCCGATGTGTACAGATTGACGGTCACCGCCACCTGATTTCAACCGGAAGCGGGTGTGCGGGTAGTCTGTACCGTCTGCACCGGTGTCTGCCCAGGCCATGACAGGGATCCCCCACGGGACCCCCGATTGTCAGTGGCTGCCGATACCGTTGCGTACGCATCACAACCCTCCTGCCACGGAACGACCGTGGCCGCTGAGTCCAAAGGAGGTGGGTTCCACATGCGTCACTACGAGGTGATGGTCATCCTCGACCCCGATCTGGAGGAGCGCGCTGTCGCCCCCCTGATCGAGAACTTCCTCTCCGTCGTCCGTGAGGGCAACGGAAAGGTCGAGAAGGTCGACACCTGGGGCCGTCGTCGTCTCTCGTACGAGATCAAGAAGAAGCCTGAGGGCATCTACTCGGTCATCGACCTGCAGGCCGAGCCTGCGGTCGTCAAGGAGCTCGACCGCCAGATGAACCTGAACGAGTCGGTCCTCCGGACCAAGGTCCTCCGCCCCGAGACCCACTGAGCCTTCCCGCTCAGTCGTTCCCGGGATCCGAGTAGCAGCACAAGCAGCCAGCAGCAAACCCGCCGAGAGGTTCCCCCATGGCAGGCGAGACCGTCATCACGGTCGTCGGCAATCTTGTCGACGACCCCGAGCTGCGCTTCACCCCTTCCGGTGCGGCGGTCGCGAAGTTCCGTGTCGCGTCCACCCCCCGCACCTTCGACCGTCAGACCAACGAGTGGAAGGACGGCGAGAGCCTGTTCCTGACCTGCTCGGTCTGGCGTCAGGCGGCGGAGAACGTCGCCGAGTCGCTCCAGCGAGGCATGCGCGTCATCGTGCAGGGTCGGCTGAAGCAGCGGTCCTACGAGGACCGTGAGGGCGTCAAGCGCACGGTCTACGAGCTGGACGTCGAGGAAGTCGGCGCCAGCCTGCGCAGTGCCACGGCCAAGGTCACCAAGACCGCCGGCGGTGCCGGCCGCGGTGGCCAGGGCGGTTACGGCGGAGGTGGCGGTGGCGGCCAGGGTGGCGGCGGCTGGGGCGGTGGCCCCGGCGGCGGTCAGCAGGGCGGCGGCGCTCCCGCCGACGACCCGTGGGCCAGCGGCGCTCCCGCCGGTGGCAACCAGGGTGGCGGCGGCTGGGGCGGAAGCTCCGGCGGCGGTGGCGGCTACTCGGACGAGCCCCCCTTCTAAGCCCTCGTGGCCGGGATCACCGGCCTTCGAGGTCGAGGGCGGGGCCGTACCCCAAACTTCTTGATCACACAGGAGATACACCATGGCGAAGCCGCCTGTGCGCAAGCCGAAGAAGAAGGTCTGCGCTTTCTGCAAGGACAAGGTCACGTACGTGGACTACAAGGACACGAACATGCTGCGGAAGTTCATTTCCGACCGCGGCAAGATCCGTGCCCGCCGCGTGACCGGCAACTGCACGCAGCACCAGCGTGACGTCGCCACGGCCGTCAAGAACAGCCGTGAGATGGCGCTGCTGCCCTACACGTCCACCGCACGATAAGGGAAGGGTGACCGACACATGAAGATCATCCTCACCCACGAGGTCTCCGGCCTCGGCGCTGCCGGCGACGTCGTCGACGTCAAGGACGGCTACGCTCGCAACTACCTGATCCCGCGGAAGTTCGCTATCCGCTGGACCAAGGGCGGCGAGAAGGACGTCGAGCAGATCCGTCGTGCTCGCAAGATCCACGAGATCCAGACCATCGAGCAGGCCAACCAGATCAAGGGTCAGCTCGAGGCTGTCAAGGTTCGTCTGGCCGTCCGCTCCGGCGACGCCGGTCGTCTCTTCGGTTCCGTCACCCCGGCCGACATCGCTTCCGCGATCAAGGCTTCCGGTGGCCCCGAGGTCGACAAGCGCCGCATCGAGCTGGCTGCTCCGATCAAGACGCTGGGCGCTCACGAGACGTCCGTGCGTCTGCACCCCGAGGTTGCCGCCAAGGTCAACATCGAGGTCATCGCGGCCTAAGGGCCGCGCTCGCTGAAGCGACGTATGGGGCCGCACCCTGCGAAGGGTGCGGCCCCATACGCATGACGCGGCGATGTTTCACGTGAAACGGAGCGGACTTCGGCGGGTTCTCGGCGGGGAGCATCCCCCGGAACTCAGCGCGTCGCACCTGTGACGATCCAGAGCCCGGACCGGGACCGCAGCCACAGGGTCAGCATGCGGGTCGCCATCATCAGCGTCATGGCGCCCCAGAGGGCGGTCAGACCACCGCCGAAGGTGGGGACGAGCAGCGCGGTCGGGACGAAGACCGCCAGGGTGAGGAGCATGGCCCAGGCCAGGTAGGGGCCGTCTCCCGCGCCCATCAGTACTCCGTCGAGCACGAAGACGACGCCGGAGATCGGCTGGGCGAGCGCCACCACGACCAGAGCGGGCAGTGCCGCTTCCTGAACCGTCGGATCGCTCGTGAAGATGGGGATGAACAAGGGACGGGCGGCGACCACCAGGAGTCCGAGCACGGAACCCGTGGCGACTCCCCACTGGACCATCCGGCGGCAGGCATCGCGGGCTCCTTGGGCGTCGCTCGCACCGAGGTAGCGGCCGATGATGGCCTGTCCGGCGATGGCGATCGCGTCCAGGGCGAAGGCGAGCAAGCTCCAGAGCGAGAGGATGATCTGGTGTGCGGCGATGTCCTCGTCCCCGAGCCGGGCGGCCACCGCGGTGGCGATCATGAGGATCGCCCGCAGCGAGAGCGTACGGACCAGCAGGGGCACCCCCGCCTGGGCCGAGGCTCGTATGCCGGCGATGTCCGGACGCAGCGAGGCGCCGTGTCTGTGGGCACCACGGATCACGACCCAGAGATATGCGGCGGCCATGCCGAGTTGGGCGACGACCGTGCCCCAGGCGGATCCCGCGATACCGAGGTCGGCCCCATAGACGAGGCCCGCGTTCAATACACCGTTGGCGACGAACCCCGCCACGGCGACGTAGAGCGGTGTCTTCGTGTCCTGGAGGCCACGCAGGACGCCCGTGGCGGCGAGCACGACGAGCATGGCCGGGATGCCGAGGGCCGAGATCCGTAGATAGGTCGTGGCGTAGGGAGCCGCAGTGTCCGAGGCCCCGAAGAGGGACACGAGGGTGGGGGCCATGGGGACGACCACGGAGACGACAGCTGCTCCCAGCAGCAGGGCCAGCCAGATACCGTCCAGGCCCTGACGGATGGCGGCCCGTAGATCTCCCGCTCCCACGCGGCGGGCGACGGCGGCCGTGGTGGCGTAGGCGAGGAAGACGAAGACGCTCACCGCGGTGACGAGGAGGGCTGAGGCGACTCCAAGACCGGCCAGTTGGGCGGTGCCGAGGTGGCCGACGATGGCGGTGTCGACCATGAGGAAGAGCGGCTCCGCGACGAGCGCGCCGAAGGCCGGAACGGCCAGCGTGATGATCTCTCGATCGTGCCGACGCCGGGCGGCCTTGGTGGTCTCGGAAGCCTGTGTCATGAGCACCAATCTAATCTTCCACAGGTAAGAGATGCAAAGCACTTGCAGTCATTACATGCTGCCTGGTCGGGTGCGTTCTCGTGCGCCGATCTTGATGATCTTGATCCGGTCGAGAAAGTTTTTCTTCTGCACAGCCCGTGGATGGTAAATGTGCAGGTCAGAACGGTGGTGAACCTATGGCGCGGTTCTTGTTCACAGGCCTGTCCACCGAGTCGTGCACAGGTTTTGCAGAGTTCTCCACAGCATCTGGCCCGTCGTCCACATGGCCTGTGGATAACCAGATTGGCTGACGGTGCCGACGGGCCTACGGTGGTGCGGCGCCCACTCCCTGGCTGATCGCGGAAACCTCGCAAAACCGACGCGCCAGAACCGGAGTTGGGCCTCTCATTTGTCAGTGTCGTGCCGTAGAAATGAGAAGCACGGCGAGGTCCGCTCGGCGGACGGGAGGAGGTCGCTCGGTGAGCATTTCCGAGCCCCTGGACGACCCGTGGGCCGACAGCGGGCCCAGTGATCGTCTGCCCCCTTCCCGCCGGCGTCCGGACGGAGACCGGAGCAGGGACGAGCGGCACGACCGGGGCCGGGACAACCGGGAGTGGGACGGCGGGGGTTCGGCCTTCGAACGCGTACCGCCGCAGGACCTCGACGCCGAGCAGTCCGTCCTCGGCGGCATGCTGCTGTCCAAGGACGCCATCGCCGACGTGGTCGAGATCCTCAAGGGGCCCGACTTCTACAAGCCGGCTCATGAAACCATCTACCAGGCGATCCTCGACGTCTATGCCAAGGGCGAGCCCGCCGACCCCATCACCATCGCCGCCGAGCTCACCAAGCGCGGCGAGATCACCAAGGTGGGCGGCGCCTCCTATCTGCACACGCTCGTCCAGACGGTGCCGACGGCGGCGAACGCCGAGTACTACGCAGAGATCGTCCACGAGCGCGCCGTCCTGCGCCGCCTGGTCGAGGCAGGCACCCGCATCACCCAGATGGGATACGCGGCCGACGACGACGTGGACGAGATCGTCAACAGGGCCCAGGCGGAGATCTTCGCGGTCACCGAGCAGCGCACGACCGAGGACTATCTGCCGCTCGGCGACATCATGGAGGGCGCGCTCGACGAGATCGAGGCGATCGGTTCGCGGTCGGGGGAGATGACCGGTGTGCCGACCGGCTTCACGGATCTCGACCAGCTCACCAACGGTCTGCACCCGGGTCAGATGATCATCATCGCGGCCCGTCCCGCCATGGGTAAGTCCACGCTGGCGCTGGACTTCGCGCGAGCCTGCTCGATCAAGCACAACATGCCGAGCGTGATCTTCTCGCTCGAGATGGGGCGCAACGAGATCGCGATGCGTCTGCTGTCGGCGGAGGCGCGCGTGGCCCTTCACCATATGCGGTCCGGCACGATGACCGACGAGGACTGGACGCGCCTGGCCCGCCGGATGCCGGACGTGTCGGCCGCGCCGCTCTACATCGACGACTCCCCGAACCTGTCGATGATGGAGATCCGCGCCAAGTGCCGGCGCTTGAAGCAGCGCAACGACCTGAAGCTCGTCATCATCGACTATCTGCAGCTCATGCAGTCCGGCGGCAAGCGGTCCGAGAGCCGTCAGCAGGAAGTCTCGGACATGTCGCGAAACCTGAAGCTACTGGCCAAGGAGCTGGAGCTGCCGGTGATCGCCCTGTCACAGCTCAACCGTGGCCCCGAGCAGCGTACGGACAAGAAGCCCATGGTCTCCGACCTGCGTGAGTCGGGATCGATCGAGCAGGACGCGGACATGGTGATCCTGCTGCACCGCGAGGACGCCTACGAGAAGGAGTCGCCGCGCGCCGGCGAGGCCGACATCATCGTGGGCAAGCACCGTAACGGTCCGACGGCCACGATCACGGTCGCTTTCCAGGGCCACTACTCGCGGTTCGTGGACATGGCACAGACCTGACCGGGCGAAATGCGCTCGACTCCCGGTGCCGGGCCCGGTGGACTGAGCTCATGACAACACCTCATGAAGAGCTGCTCCCCGCCACACGCCGGGCACTGCTGCACCGCATCGCCGTCGCCCAGACCGAGGGGCGGGCTCCGTCTCTGGTCGCCGCGGTGGTCCGGGGCGGGGAGACGGTGTGGAAAGGGGCGCGAACCTCGGTGGCCGGGCACGGGCCGGACGCGAACGTGCAGTACCGGATCGGTTCGATCACCAAGACCTTCACCGCTGTTCTGGTCATGCGGCTCCGTGACGAGGGCGTGCTGGACCTCGGCGATCCGCTGGAGAAGCACCTGCCCGGGACAGGCGCGGGGGAGGCGACCATCGCCGAACTGCTCGCGCACACAGGGGGATTGGCGGCGGAGTCTCCTTCGCCCTGGTGGGAGCGGACGTCAGGGTCCCTGCGCCCAGAGCTCGCCGACGTTCTCGGGGAGCAGCCCCATCGCCATCCCGTAGGCCGTCGCTTCCACTACTCCAACCCCGGGTTCACGCTCCTCGGCGCGCTCGTCGAGGAGCTGCGAAATGCTCCCTGGGAAGAGGTCCTGCGACGCGAGGTGCTCGAACCCCTCGGCCTGCGCCGCACGACCTGGCACCCGGAGGCGCCGCACGCCGGTGGCTGGGCCGTGCACCCCTGGGCGGACGTGATGCTGCCGGAGCAGGTCGAGGACCTGGGCCGTATGGGCCCGGCCGGTCAACTCTGGTCCACGACAGGTGACTTGGCGCGGTTCGCGGCTTTCCTGGCCAAGGGGGACGAGCGGGTGCTGAGCGCGGAGTCGGTCCTGGAGATGCGGACGCCGGCCGCGCCGGGGGAGGCCGCCGATGTGGCGGCCGGAGCGGCGTACGGGCTCGGGATGCAGTTGCAGCACCGTGACGGCCGGCTCCTCGTCGGTCATGGGGGCTCGGTGCCGGGTTTCCTCGCCCAGCTGACCATCAGCGTCGAGGACGATGTGGCAGCCGTGGTGCTGACCAACTGCACCTCCGGGCCGGCGCTGTCGGAGGTGGCCGCCGACCTCGTACGCATCGTGGCGGAGGCCGAGCCGCGGATCCCCGAGCCGTGGCGGCCGCTGACCGAAGTGGACCGATCGGTCCTGGAGTTGGTCGGACCTTGGTACTGGGGGACGTACAGCTTCGTGCTGCGGCTCACCGCCGGGGAAGGTCTCTCGCTGGAGCCGCTTGCCGCGACTCTGCGCTGTGCTCGTTTCCGACGGAACGACGACGGCAGCTGGACGGGGCTCAACGGCTACTTCGCCGGAGAGCTCCTGCGGGCCGTACGAGGGCCCGACGGGGCGGTGAGCCACCTGGACCTCGGATCGTTCGTGTTCACGCGTCAGCCGTACGCCGAGGGGGCTCCGGTGCCCGGCGGAGTGGATCCCGAGGGCTGGCGGGGCATCGCATAGCCCGTATCTGCGGCTGTGAGGGGCTCGTCCTGTGATGTTTCACGTGAAACGCGACGCGACAGCCCTTCACGGGCGCCGTCTCAGAGGGGCAGCTTGAAACCCACGTGGGTGGCCTGGAATCCGAGCCGCTCGTAGAAGCGGTGGGCTTCGGTGCGCGTGACATCGGACGTCAGCTGCACCAACTGGCAGCCCTCTGCTCGTGATGCGTCGATCGCCCACTCGATGAGCTGTGTTCCGAGTCCGGTGCCGCGCTCATCGGCGTGCACCCGTACGCTTTCGATGATCGCGCGGGTGGAGCCGCGTCTGGAGAGCCCTGGAACGATCGTCAGTTGGAGTGTGCCGACGACACGGCTCTGACGGACGGCGACCACCACGTGTTGGTGGGGGTCATCACTGAGGCGCTCCAGGGCGGTGAGGTAGGGGGCCAGATCGTCCGGTGATTCGCGCTGGGCGCCCAAAGGATCGTCGGCCAGCATCGCGACGATCTCGGGGACGTCGTCCTCGGTCGCTGGGCGAATGTCCAGATCTCCCATGCCCGCACCCTACGCGGACACGTTCAGCGACTCCACGACGCGGACGAGGGGGGCCAGTGCGGGGTTCTCGGCGGCCGCGTTCAGAGCCTCGCGCAGAGCGGTGTCATTGGTGGGGCGTGCTGCCGCGAGGAGGCGCAGACCCGCCTCGGAGACATCGGTGTAGATACCCCGACGGTCGGTCGGGCACAGATAGCGGGAGAGCAGTCCGCGATCCTCGAGCCGAGTGACCAGACGGGTGGTCGCGCTCTGGCTGAGGACGACCGCGTCGGCGACCTGCTTCATCTGCAGGTGCCCGCCCTCACCGTCGTGCTGGCGACTGAGCACATCGAGCAGCGAGTACTCGCGCACGCTCAGGTCGTGCCCGGCCTGGAGTGCGCGCTCGATGTGGGCCTCGATCCTCCCGTGCAACAGGGAAAGGGCGCACCAGCCCTGGGCGAGGGCGGTGAGCGCGGGATCTGTGGCTGTCATCGATAGTCCCTCCGTCCCGAAGCATCGTCCCCAGGATAGGCCACCCCTGCAACTGTCGGCAGACGCATATATAGCGCGTATGCAACTATTGTGTACGCTGGTAAAGCGCTCATGCAGTCTTTCGGAAGGTGTACGCCCTCATGCCTCTCGCGCTTCTGGCTCTTGCGATCGGGGCCTTCGGTATCGGTACGACCGAGTTCGTGATCATGGGAGTCCTGCCCGAGGTCGCCGGCGACTTCGGTGTATCCATCCCGGCCGCGGGGTTCCTCGTGACCGGATACGCACTCGGTGTCGTGCTCGGAGCGCCGATCATGACCGCCCTGGGCACGCGGGTGTCTCGCAAGCGCATGCTCATACTGCTGATGGTCCTGTTCGTCATGGGCAACCTGCTCTCCACGCTCGCCCCCTCCTACTCCGTCATGCTCCTCGGGCGTGTGGTCGCCTCTCTCGCGCACGGGGCCTTCTTCGGTATCGGCTCGGTGGTCGCGGCCGACCTCGTCGCCCCGGACCGGAAGGCCGGTGCTCTCGCCATGATGTTCAGCGGTCTGACCGTCGCCAACGTCGTCGGTGTTCCCCTGGGCACGCTGATCGGACAGTCCGTCGGCTGGCGGGTCACTTTCGCCGCAGTCACGGCACTGGGCGTCGTCGGGCTACTGGGCATCGCCCGTCTGCTTCCCGAGATGCCCAGGCCGGAAGAGGTCCGCCTCAGGCACGAGCTGGCGGCGTTCAAGAACGTCCAGGTGCTGCTGGCCATGGCGATGACGGTGCTGGGCTTCGGTGGGGTCTTCGCAGCGGTCACCTACGTCGCGCCGATGATGACGCGTGTCGCCGGCTTCGCCGACTCCTCCGTCACCTGGCTCCTCGTCCTCTTCGGCCTCGGCATGGTCGGTGGCAACCTGGTCGGCGGCAAGTACGCGGACCGTGCGCTTATGCCCATGCTGTACGTCTTGCTGGGCGGCCTGGCTGTCGTCCTCGCCCTGTTCTCCTTCACCGCTCACGACAAGATCGCGGCCGCTGTCACCCTCACGCTGGTCGGCGCACTCGGCTTCGCGACCGTGCCGCCGCTGCAGAAGAGGGTCCTCGACCAGGCGCATGGCGCACCCACCCTGGCCTCGGCTGTGAACATAGGTGCCTTCAACCTCGGCAACGCGCTCGCCGCCTGGCTCGGCGGCCTGGTCATCGACGCGGGCCTCGGCTACACGGCACCCAACTGGGTCGGAGCCGCACTCGCCGTGAGCGCACTCGTGCTGGCCTTCGTCGCGACAGCGCTGGAGCGCGGGGAGAGCGCCCCCGGCAAGGGTGTCGCCCGATCTGCGGGAGCGGACGCCCGGTCGGCACCTGCCCACCACTGACGGTCGGCGGGACGAGGCTGCGGAGTACCGGCCTCAACCCGCTGCCACGGTCAGTGGCGCGTAGCGCCGGGTCCAGTCACCCGGCAGCTCAGGGATCCCGTACGTCATCACGGAGTTGAAGGCGATCGACGCCAGACCGCGGTCCTTCACCCATGTCAGCAGTTCCTCGTGGCGAACGTCGATGTCGGTGCGCAATTGCAGATCCGTGTGGGCGGCGAGGGAAGCGATGAGCGCCTTCGCCACCTCGGTGTCACGGGCGATCAGCGGACCGACGACCTGGTTGTCGAGGTTGGGCCAGGCGGCCGCGTATCCGATGATCTCGCCGTTCTCCTCCGCGACGTGCAGTTGGTCGGAGAACGCGGGGAGCCGGGTGAGGATGTGGGTCCGGTCCGTGCCGAAGACCTCTTCGTCGAGCCGAAGGATCGTGGTGAGATCCCCGGCCGTGGCCGGACGGGTGGAGACCGCAGGGTCCGGTCCTCCTGCCGTGAAGTGCCCGCGCACCATCTCGGCCCGTCCGGCGACCTTGAAGCCGAGCTCTTCGTAGAGCGGGCGTCCGTTCGGAGTGGCGTGCAGCGTCAGCGGTGTCGTGCCCATCTCCGCGAGGACATGGCGCATCAGGCGGCGACCGATGCCCTGGCGGGAATGCCGCTCGGCGACCAGCACCATGCCGATCGCCCCCAGAGCCGGGCGGCCCGCCGGGCCGTATTCGGTGACCACGCAGGCGGTGATCAGCCCGCCCTCGGGGTCATCGATGCCATATCCGGTGCCGGCCGACAGCAGCAGCCCCCACTTGTGCTCCTCGCGAGGCCAGCCCCGGTCCTCGGACAAGTCGGCGCAGGCGGTGAGATCGCGAGGCGTCAGACGGCGGATGGGCACAAGGGTGGGGGAAGGTGTCGGCACGCAGGTCAGGCTGTCCGACACGCGCCCCCGTCGTCCACTGGTTTGCTGTCGACGTGCGCTGTTCTGGCCATCTCGTGCACAACCGAACAGCGTGTGGACGGATGTTTCACGTGAAACATCCGTCTGCGGGCATACCCGCACAGGCGTGGCTGCGTAGGCACTCGGCGGCAGGATCTGTGGGATGCCTATGAATGAGTATGGCGCGCCCGGTAATTGAAGGAATCACTGATTCGCGCCAGTTGAATTCCCGGTACTGCCAGGGGGGACTTGTGTGTGACGGCCCTGCCGGTAGGGTCGAGTCCGGTTCGTGTCCGAAGCGAGATGCAGTTGTCTCATGGTGGGGGTACGAACGCAGCTCAATGCAGCCTAACCGGACAGGGAGATCGAGAACCTGCGTTTTCCGCTACGAGGCGGGGGCGTTCGCGCGCTATGGAACGCTGCCGTGGGTGCTGCGGCTCACGTCACACTCTCATCTACTTGTCCGTACGGAGCGGGATTCCGGGTTGAATGTGGCCGCATTGGTCGACGGGGAACGAACGGGGAATGCAAGGCCGTCCGCGGGGGAAACGTGCGACTTCCGGCTGGAGGGCGTACGCAGATCGACCGAAAGATGTTCGAGGCGAGGCAGACCATGGACGCTCCGACCACCACGTCGGCCGGCAACGGTACTTCGGGGGACGCTGACGGAGGCGGTTGGTTCACGCCTCGCACATCGCCGCCACTCCCTGGCGGGGACCAGGAACCAGACGGCAACCGCCTCGCAGGCCTGCGGCCCGTGGGCCGCTCCCAGGAGCCACCGACCGGCGTGCGGCACCACCGGGAAGGCGCGGCGCGGGAGCGAATACAGACCGGCGCGGGCCTTCCTCCCAGCACCCCACTCAGCCCTCCACCCGCCCCGGACCACGGCACCGAGCACTCCGTCTTCGACCCGCGCGTGCCGGACGAGCCCGCCGGACAGACGGCGCCCCCCTCCCCCGATGCCGTTCTGATCCGGCGGACCATGGCCGAGGTCGGACCGGTCGCCGACAAGGTCACCTCGTACTTCTACGCGCTGCTCTTCGTCCAGCACCCCGAACTGCGGTCGATGTTCCCCCCGGCCATGGACGCCCAGCGCGACCGCTTGCTCAAGGCACTGCTGACCGCTGCCGAGCACGTCGACAACACTCCCGTCCTCGTCGACTACCTGCAGAGCCTCGGCCGTGGCCATCGCAAGTACGGGACCCAGGCCGAGCACTACCCGGCGGTCGGCGAGTGTCTGATCGGTGCGCTGAGCCGGTACGCCAAGGGGATCTGGGACGAGGAGACCGAGGCCGCCTGGGTCAGGACGTACACGACGATCTCCCAGGTGATGATCGACGCGGCGGCCGCGGACGAGCTGCGTTCCCCGCCCTGGTGGCTCGCCGAGGTCGTCTCGCACGATCTGAGAACGGCGGACACAGCGATCCTCACCGTCCGCCCGAACCAGCCGTACCCCTTCCTCGCCGGGCAGTACACGAGCCTGGAGACCCCTTGGTGGCCGCGGATCTGGCGGCACTACTCCTTCGCCTCGGCGCCCCGCTCGGACGGGTTGCTGTCGTTCCATGTGAAGGCGATCTCCGCGGGCTGGGTCTCCAACTCGCTCGTGCACCGCGCCCGGCCCGGTGACGTGCTGCGACTGGGACCGCCGGCCGGCGCGATGACCGTCGATCACAGCAGCGACAGCGGCCTGCTCTGTCTTGGCGGGGGCACCGGGATAGCGCCGATCAAGGCCATCGTGGAGGACGTGGCCGAACATGGACGGCACCGTCCCGTCGAGGTCTTCTACGGCGCCCGCACGGGCCAGGACCTCTATGACCTGGACACGCTGCTACGGCTGCAGCAGAGCAACTCGTGGCTCGAGGTCCGCCCGGTCGTGGACAAGCACGGACTGCTGCAACTGCCCGACGCCATACGGGACCACGGGCCCTGGAACGGGTACGACGCCTACCTCTCCGGACCGCCCGGCATGATCCGCAGCGGTGTGGACGCCTTGAAGGCCGCCGGTATCTCCGCCGACCGCATACGCCACGACTCGGTGGAGGAACTGGTGGCGGCGGGGGACTGACACCCGGGACAAGCCGAGCGGCTGACGGCGGAGACCGAGCGAGCGGCTGGTCTTCGGCGGTCGTCCGCGGACGCTCAGCCGAGGTCGGGCGCGTGCATCGCCCGTACACCCTCGATGTTCCCGTCCAGGTAGTGCCGCAGGGACAACGGGACGAGGTGTACGGAGGCGATGCCGACCCGGGTGAAGGGGATGCGCACGATCTCGTACTCCCCGAGTGGCTCGTCCACCTCGGGGCCGTGTCGCTTGGAGGGGTCCATGGACTCCAGGTGACAGACGAAGAAGTGCTGGACCTTCACCCCTGTGGCGCCGCCGTCCTCACCGATGTGCTCGACGGTGTCCACGAAACAGGGCACCACATCGGTGATCTTGGCGCCGAGTTCCTCGTGCACTTCGCGGTGCAACGCGTCGACGACCGTGGTGTCCTCCGGCTCGACACCGCCGCCCGGCGTGAGCCAGTAGGGATCCATGCCCGGCTTGGTCCGCTTGATCAGGATCAGGTCGTCGCCGTCGAGCAGAACGGCGCGGGCGGTGCGCTTGACCACGGGTCGTACGGTCATGGGAGAAATGTGGCCCCGCATGTTCCACGTGAAACATCACCGGCGCGAGGAAGAAGGGCACCCCGGCGCTCACGGTCGGTCCGCGATCGGCTCTCCCCTCCGCCCAGGGGTTCCAAGGTGGTCTCAGGACCAGTTCGCCGCGGTGTCCAGCAGCCACTCGTGCGCCCGCGCGATGTGCGGCATGGCCAGGGTGCCGGTACGGACCACCAGGAAATAGGTTCGCAACGGGGGCACCGCGGGTTCCAGGAGCGTGACGAGGTCACCGCGCTCCAGGGCGGAAGCGCACAGGTAACGGGGAACCACGGCCAGTCCGGCGCCCGAGACGGCGCAGCCGACGACCGCGCGCAGGTCCGGGACGACGACGGTCCCGGAGGCGGCGGGCCGCGCGTCGAAGACCGAGGCCCAGTAGCGGGCGATGAAGGGCAGTGACTCGTGTACCTCGACGAGCGGAAGCTCCTCCAGCGCGTGCGCCTCCTTGCGCCCCGGCCGGCCCGGACCGATCACGTCCGCCCAGTGCGGGGCGGCGACCAGGACGTGCTCCTCGTCGCAGAGGGGGGCCGCGGTGAGAAGGGCACCACGCGGCTGGGCGGTCGTGATGGCCAGGTCGTGGTGTCCGGCGGCGAGGCCCGCCAGCGCCTCGTCCGAGTTTCCGAAGGAGACCCGGAGCGCGAAGCCCTGGCCGTCGTCGCCCTTCAGTTCGGTGAGCGCGGGCAGGGCCCGCTCGGCGGTGAACTCCGGAGGGCCGGCGAGATGGAGGGTCCGTAAGGACGACTCGTCGTCGAGGCCGGTCTCGGCGATCTCCACCAGCGCGTCGAGATGCGGCGCAGCCTTGTGTGCGAGTTCGTCGCCGATGGTCGTCGGTGTCACGCCCCGGGCCCTGCGGAGGAAGAGCGGGCGGCCCAACTGGCGCTCCAGCGTGCGTATCTGGGAGGTGACGGCCGGCTGCGAGAGACCGAGCAGAGCGGCGGCGCGAGTGAAGGAACCGGCCCGGTGCACGGTCACGAACGTCCGCAGTAAGGCCAGATCCATGGTCGCCTCCCACGTCGCCTCCGGAGCGCCCAACTATAAATAAGTCGATAGGTTTCTGTCGCTACTGTGATTGGACACTGACACAGAGTCAACTAGCCTTGGTCGCGCGGTTCTTCGCGCGCGGAACCGGGGACGGTCCGAGCCACGAGGGGGGAGGCTCGGACCGTCCGTTGTACGTAGCGCGGTACTAGTAGTGCTTGGTCAGGTTCACTCGCCGGTGGCGTGTCCGTTTGATCGCTTGTTCCGTTGACCTGTTGTGATGGGTGGGGAGCTTGCCGCGGTCCGATGTGATCTGGAGGACTTCGCGGCAGAGATGTTCGAGCCGTTCGCGCGGGCGGATCAACGCCGGTGGGGAACGGTCTATCTGCGGGGCCTGCTGCTGGACGGGCGGCGCAAGTCGGTGGAACCGATGGCCGCCCGCCTGGGCGAGGACGGCAACCGGCAGGCCCTGGCGAACTTCATCACCACCAGCCCGTGGGACGCGGCGCATGTCCGCGCCCGCCTGGCCTGGCGGATGCAGCAGGTGGTCAAGCCGACCGCGCTGATCGTGGATGACACAGGCTTCCTCAAGGACGGGGACGCCTCGGCGTGTGTGGCCCGGCAGTACACCGGCACCGCGGGCAAGGTCACCAACTGTCAGGCCGGGGTGTCCCTGCACCTGGCCTCCGACGACGCGTCGGCTGCTGTCGACTGGCGTCTGTTCCTGCCCGAGAGCTGGGATCCCGCCTCGTCCAAGGCCGATCCGGGCAAGGTGGCCCGCCGCACCACGTGCGGCATCCCCACCGACGTCGGACACGTCGAGAAGTGGCAGCTGGCCCTGGACATGATCGACGAGACCAGGTCGTGGGGCATCGACGTCCCGATCGTCGTCGCCGACGGCGGTTACGGCGATACCGCAGCCTTCCGGCTGGGCCTGGAAGAACGCGGGCTCGGCTACGCGGTCGGCATCTCCACCACGACCACCGCCCACCCGGAAACGGCACGGCCGCATACCCCGCCCTACGGCGGTCGCGGCCCTCGGCCCCAGCCGGTTTATCCCGAGGCGGCCAGGACGGTGAAGAAGCTGGTCATCGAGGCCGGCAAGCAGACAGCCCGGCCGGTGCAGTGGCGGGAAGGCTCCCGCCCGGGCAGCGGCCGCAGCGGCGTCAAGCGCATGTACTCCCGCTTCGTGGCCCTGCGCGTGCGGCCCGCCGGACGCGAGATCCGCAAAGCCTGCGACGGCCCGGAACTGCCCGTCTGCTGGCTGCTGGCCGAATGGCCCGCCGACCAGCCCGAACCCGTCCAGTTCTGGCTGTCCAACCTTCCCGCCGACACGGCGCTGGCCACCCTCGTGCGCACCGCGAAACTACGCTGGCGCATCGAGCACGACTACCGCGAGATGAAGCAGACCCTGGGCCTGGCCCACTTCGAAGGCCGCACCTGGCGAGGCTGGCACCACCACGTCACCCTCGTCTCCGTCGCACACGCCTTTTGCACCCTTCAGCGCATCACCCGGTCCCCAAAAGAGACGGCGCCGGCCTGAGCCTCTACCAGGTCGCCCGCGAACTGCAGCTACTCCTCGCGGTCTGGACCGGCGCCTGCCCCACCTGTCACCGCAACATGCCAGAACCGATACCGACCTGACCAAGCACTACTAGTCGGTAGCAACAGCGAGCGCTCGTAGCACGTCCGCCACGAGATCGTCCGTGTCCTCCGCGCCGGCCGAGAACCGGATGAAGCCTTCCGGAACCGCGTCACCTCCCCAACGGCCGCGTCGCTCGGCGGTGGAGCGCACCCCGCCGAAGCTCGTGGCGTCGTCCACGAGGCGCAGCGCGTCGAGGAATCGGTCGGCACGCGCGCGCGTGGGCAACTCGAACGACACCACACACCCGTAGCGCCGCATCTGCTGCGAGGCGATCTTGTGCGAGGGGTCGTCGGGAAGTCCCGGATAGCGCACCCCGGTGACCTCGGGGCGGCCCTTGAGCGCCTCGGCCACCGCCAGGGCGTTGACGTTCTGCCGTTCGGCACGTAGCTGGAGCGTGGCGAGCGAGCGGTGCGCGAGCCAGGCCTCCATCGGCCCCGGGATCGCACCGACGATCTTGCGCCATCGCCTCACACCGGCCATGAGCGCCGGGTCGCGTCCGGCGACGTACCCGAGCAGGACGTCCCCGTGGCCGGTCAACTGCTTCGTTCCGCTGGCCACGGCGAAGTCGGCGCCCAGATCCAGCGGGCGCTGTCCGAGCGGTGTCGCCAGTGTGTTGTCGACGGCCACGAGACACCCTCGCGCGCGTGCCGCTTCGCTGAGCCGGCGCACGTCGCACACGTCCAGCCCGGGGTTCGACGGTGTCTCGATCCACAGCAGCCTGGCGCCGTCCAGGGCGTCGAGCTGGGCGTCGCCGCCCGTCGGCGCGCTGCGCACCTCGACGCCGTACGACCGCAGCTGGTCACCGGCCAGTGGCAGGACGTTGTAGCCGTCGCTCGGCAGGACGATGACGTCCCCGGAGCGGACCTGGGAGAAAAGGACGGACGAGATGGCGGCCATGCCGGAGGCGAAGGCGACCGTCTCGACGTCGTCGTGCCCGGGGGCCTCCAGTTCGCCGATGGCGCGTTCCAGAAGCGTCCAGGTGGGGTTCTGGTCGCGTCCGTAGGCGTACGGGCCCGTGGGCTCGCCCGGCAGGTGGTAGTGGGCGGCGAAGACCGGCCCGGGGAGGGTGGGCTCGTGCTTGACGGGCTCGGGCAGGCCGGCGCGCACCGCGCGGGTGCCCTCGCCGGGGCCCGATTCGGGGTTCTCGGTGCTCACGCGGCCCCTACCTCCATGTTCTCCCGTACGGCGGCCAGCAGACCTGGGCTCGCGGCCTCCACGAGTTCCAGACACTCCTCGAATCCGTCCATGCCCCCGTAGTAGGGGTCCGGAACGTCGAGGTCGCCTCCGGCGGCGGGGTCGTAGGAGCGCAGGAGGCGGACCTTGTCCGCGTCCGCCGCCGTCGGCGCGAGGCGGCGCAGGGCCTTGAAGTGACCTTCGTCGAGGGCAATGACGAGGTCCAGGCGGGCGAACCAAGAGACCTGGAACTGTCGGGCCGTGTGGACGCCCTCGTAGCCGTTCGACTCCAGGACGGATGCCGTGCGCGGGTCGGCGGCGTCGCCCTCGTGCCAGCCCCCGGTGCCCGCACTGTCGACCTCCACCAGCTCGCCGAGCCCCGCTTCTTCGACATGGGCGCGGAAGACGGACTCGGCCATCGGGGAACGGCAGATGTTGCCGGTGCAGACGAAGCAGACTCGGTACGTCATGGCGGACCCTCAGTCCCCGTCGGGCAGGACGAGGGAGAGCGCCCACGAGACGATCGAGATGATCAGGCCGCCGAGCACGGCGGTCCAGAAGCCCTCCACGTGGAAGCTCAGGTCGAGGACGTCGGCCAGCCAGGAGGTGAGCAGTAGCATCAAGGCGTTCACGACCAGCGTGAACAGGCCGAGCGTGAGTATGAACAGGGGGAGGGTCAACAGGCGCACGAGCGGCTTGACCAGCGCGTTCACCAGGCCGAAGACGAGGGCGACCAGCAGCAGCGTGCCGACCTTCTTGCCCGTGCTGTCCCCGGTCAGCGTGATCTTGTCGACCAGCCACACCGCGACCGCCAGGGCGCCGGCGTTGGCGATCGTCTTGACTAGGAAATTCATCATGTGTCTGATCGTGGCAGAAGCGATCGGTACGAGTACTGGGCAGGGGCGACTAAGTCGATGAAGGCATTCCGGTTGGATGAGCTGGAGGCGGAGCGTGCCGCCAACGACGGTGCCTATCTGCAGTTCCTGCGCGAGCGGAACATGTCGGTCGGTCTGTACGCGCTCGATGCCGGTGAGCTCGATCCGCAGAGGCCGCACAGCCAGGACGAGGTGTACCTCGTCGTGAGCGGCCGTGCCTCGCTCACGGTGGGGCTGGAGACGACCCAGGTGGCACGCGGCAGTGTCGTGTACGTGCCGGCCGGGGTCGCCCACAAGTTCCACCACATCACCGAGGACCTGAGGGTCGTGGTGGTGTTCTCTCCGCCGGAGGGCTGACGTCCGCTTCGGCGTTCCCTAGGGGGACGATCAGGGACGGACAAGGGATGCGAAGCCCCCGGAACACCCTCGCACCGCCATAGCATCGATGACAGGACAGCAGAAGGCCCGGAATCAGTGTCCCGGTGGCGGGCGACGGGTGGAGACACAAGGAGCAAGGGCGATGCGGGAGATCTTCGAGGGGATGCCGTGGTGGGTGAAGTGGATCGCGGTGCCGGTCATCGCCCTGCTGGTGTTCGGAGGGCTGATAGTCAGTGTTGTCCAGGTCGTGGTGGGCCTGCTCTTCAAGGCGCTGATCTTCGTGGCGCTGGTCGGCGGACTGATCTACGTCGTCAGGAAGTTCACGGCGGGATCCTCGTCACGCGGCGACTGGTGAGGCGTCAGCGCCGTGCAACGGCTGTGGCGTGAGTGGGTGAGCCCGGTCAGGGCGCGCCGGTAACAGGAACGTGAGGTTCCCTCGCCAGGGGGAAGTTTCCCGGCGGGGCCGTCTGCGGGCGGTGACGGGCGGCTAGAGTCCGGAAACTCGCCGCGGGATCGAACCCCGCAAGCGGCGCATCTCCTCCCGTGTCGCCCGCACGGGCGGCCCTCCTCGCGCTTCGGGAGCGACCCTTGGCCACGGCTGACACCGCATCAGCAGAACCGCTCTCCCCGTCCCCCCGGCCACGCTCCCGGTCGTCTCAGAGCACGGTTCCTCCTACGCAGCCGGGCCCCAGATCGACGCCTGCGACGGTAGCCGAGCCGTCACGTGTCCGGGCCCCGGAGACGCATGGCCCACCGGCATCTCCGCGGGCGACGCCCTCGACGGCCCTGGCGCCTCCTGTGCAGCCACGTACCTCGCCGGGCGAGGAGAACGTGCGGCGGCCCGAGCCTTCCGCGTCCCGGAAGCGGGCACAGCGTCCGGCGGCCGCGGGGCCGGCCCCGGCGCCGTCATCGCCGACCAGGACCGAGGCGCGGCCGCCGGCACCACCGCTCCGGAACCAGGCGCAGACGACGGGGCTCGTCCGCTCGGTGCCGTCCCACGGGCACGGGCCGGGGCGAGGGGCCCGCATCCCCTCGCCCGCGCCGCCGACCGTGCCGGAGGCGAACTCCGGCACCCTCATCGGTTCCGTGCAGAGGGCGATGCGGCTGCTGGAGGCCGTCGCCGAGCGGGAACACGGAGCACCCGCCAAACAGTTGGCACGGGACGCCGGTCTCGCGTTGCCCACGGCCTACCACCTGCTCCGCACCCTGGTGCACGAGGGCTATCTGCGCCGGGAGAAGGGGCTGTTCTTCCTCGGTGAAGCGGCGGAGCGGCTGAGCAGCAGCGGAGCGCAGCAGAAACGTCGCAGCACGGTGAGTGAGGCGCTGGCGCACTGGCGGGACACCCTGGGCGTGCCCGTGTACTTCGCCATCTACCGGGACGGCGAGATCGAGGTCATGTGCGTCGCCGACAGCCCGAGCATCCCGGCCGTCGAGGAATGGGCCGACTTTCGTGAGACGGCGCACGCCCACGCCATCGGACAGTGCCTGCTGTCCCAACTGAGCGAGGGGGCCCGCCTCGACCATCTGGACCGCCACCCGGCGCAGTCCCTCACCCCGTACACGGTTCGTGACGAGGAGACACTGCTCCGGCGCCTCGGTCGCCTCGGGCGCATGGAGCCGGTGGTGGAGCATCAGGAGTACGCCCTCGGGACGGTCTGTGCCGCGCTTCCCCTCACCGTGGGGACGACTGCCGGGGCCCTCGCCATCTCGCTGCCCTCGCACCAGGCGGCCCGGCTGATGCCGGTGGCCCATCAGTTGCAGACGGAGATCGGGAAGCTGCTAGGGACACTCGCGATCTCTATCAGCATCTGAAAAATCACTCCTTGTGATCTCTCGTGTACTTTCAGCAAACTTCCAGGGGTGTCAGGCGGATGATTCCTGGCCAGTCGACGAACACGGCGGGGTAGGCGATGCACGAGTCGGTACAGGCAGAGGTCATGATGAGCTTCCTCGTCTCGGAAGAACTCTCCTTCCGCATTCCGGTGGAGCTGCGTTACGAGACCTGTGATCCCTACGCCGTGCGGCTGACCTTTCACCTGCCCGGAGATGCCCCGGTGACCTGGGCGTTCGGGCGGGAGCTGCTCATCGACGGAGTCGGGCGGCCGTGCGGGGACGGGGACGTCCACATCGCGCCCGCCGATCCGGAGACGTTCGGCGAGGTCCTGATCCGCTTGCAAGTGGGGAGCGACCAGGCGATGTTCCGAGTCGGCACGGCGCCGCTGGTGGCCTTCCTGGACCGCACGGACAAGCTCGTGCCGCTGGGGCAGGAGCGTTCCCTCGCCGACTTCGACGCACTGCTCGACGAGGCTCTGGACCGCATCCTGGCGGAGGAGCAGAGCGCGGGCTGAACGTTACGGCGCCGGGGTGCCGTAACGCTTCAGCGCTTGCGCCGGCGCCCCCTTCCACCACGAGCCGGAGCGGGCACGGACGCCGCTTCGGCGCTGTTCGGACGGTCGGCTGCGACGACCAGGGCGGCCAGCGCGGTAGTCACCGGCACCGATGCCACCAGGCCGATCGAGCCGACGAGCGTGCGCACGATCTCCTCCGCGACGAGCTCACTGTTGGCGACCGTGCCGACACTGCTCTGCGCGATCGAGAAGAGCAGCAGGAGCGGCAGCGCGGCACCGGCATAGGCGAGAACGAGGGTGTTGACCACCGATGCGATGTGGTCGCGGCCGATCCGGATGCCCGCGCGGTACAGGTTCCGCCAGCCCATCGTCGGATTGGCCTCGTGCAGCTCCCACACCGCCGACGTCTGGGTGACGGTCACGTCGTCGAGCACGCCGAGCGAGCCGATGATGACGCCCGCGAGCAACAGGCCACTCATGTCGATCGTGGGGTACAGCCCATGGATCAGACCGGTGTTGTCGTCCGTGTTGCCGGTCAGGTAGGCCGAGCCGATGAAACCCGAACCCAGCAGCCCGATCAGCAGCAACGAGATCAGGGTGCCGATCACCGCCACGGAGGTCCGGGCGGAGAGCCCATGGCACATGTATAGGGCGATGAGCATGATGGCGCTCGCCCCGACCACCGCCACCACCAGCGGGTTCGAGCCCTGCAGGATGGCCGGCAGGATGAAGAGGGTCAGCACCAGGAAGCTGATGGCCAGCGCCACCAGGGCCATGAGGCCGCGCATCCGGCCCACGACCACCACGGCGAGTGCGAAGATCCCGGCGAGCAGCACCATCGGGAACTTCCGGTTCACATCGGTCACCGAGTACTGCAGGTCCTTGGGCGCGGCGGGTTCGTAGGCGACCACGACCTCCTGGCCCTGCTCCAACTGCCGTGACTGGTCGGGCTGGACGATCTCGGTGAAGGTACGCCCCTTGTCGTCACCGGTGTCGACCCGGACCGTGGCCTTCTTGCAGGTGCCGTTCGCCTGCTGCTGGGCCGACGAGCCCTCGGCGGTGGACGTGTCGCCGGTCGGGGTCCCGCCCGAGGCGTTCACCGAAGAACAGCTGACCTCTTCGACCTTGGTGACGGTGGCCTGCTGTGTCTGTCGGTCGAAGCCCACCCCGGTGCGTTCGTGCGCGGGGGCGCCGCCGGGCCAGAGCACGACGAGACCCACGACGACCGCGGTCGCGAAGGGGATCAGCACCGCCGCGATGACCTTGCGCAGGTGCTGCGACACGGGGGCGGCGGGGCCGTGGCTATGGCTGTGCGAATGGCCGCCGCCGGAGGACGGGCCTTGGCCGTGCCCTCCACCGGAGCCGTGGCCGCCACCGGAGCCGTGCCCTCCACCGGAGCCGTGCCCTCCACCGGAGCCGTGCCCTCCACCGGAGCCGTGCCCTCCACCGGAGCCGTGGCCGCCACCGGAGCCGTATCCATGGCCACCGTCGGATCCATGCCCATGGACGTTTCCAGGGCCATGGCCGTGGGGCGGCTCGGGGGGCGGAGGCGGGGGCTGCTGCGTCGTGGTCACCGACCGATCATCGCAAGAACGAGCGATGCCCACTGTTCACCGCGCCACATCTGCCGCTAGCGTGGAGGCACCTTTGCACACGCGGGAGCTCGGAGCACCGGGCTGAGAGGGCGCTGACCTCCGCAGACGCGATGTTTCACGTGGAACATCGTCGGGCGGAAATTGCTGCGTCGACCGCTGAACCTGTTACCGGGTAATGCCGGCGTAGGGAGTAGGTCTCATGACCATCGAGGACACACGCACGCCTGCCTCCAGCCAGACGGACGGGGCATCCGCCGCACCCCAGGGCGAGAACAGCCAGGGTGAACAGCCCCTGGAGGCCGGGAAGTCCATCGGCTGGCACAAGGCGTACATCGAGGGCTCACGCCCCGATCTGCGCGTGCCGGTCCGCCAGGTGCATCTCACCAATGGACAGTCCGTCACCTTGTACGACACCTCCGGTCCGTATACCGATCCGACCGCGGAGACCGACGTCAGGCGGGGGCTGCTCCCCCTGCGCGAGAACTGGATCATCGCCAGGGGAGACACCGAGGAGTACGCGGGCCGTCCCGTCCGCCCCGAGGACGACGGGATCAAGCACACCTCGCCGCGTGGCGGGCTGCGCAACCTCGACGCGGTGTTCCCGGGGCGGCCGCGCCAGCCGCGCCGGAGCCGCGACGGCCAGGCCGTGACCCAACTCGCCTACGCACGACGCGGGGAGATCACACCCGAGATGGAGTACGTGGCCGTTCGGGAGAACGTCTCGCCGGAGGTCGTCCGCGAGGAGATCGCCGCCGGCCGGGCCGTACTGCCCGCGAACGTCAATCACCCCGAGATCGAGCCGATGATCATCGGGAAGCGGTTCCTGGTGAAGGTCAACGCCAACATCGGCAACTCCGCGGTCACCTCCTCCATCGAGGAGGAGGTCGAGAAGATGACTTGGGCGACCCGCTGGGGTGCCGACACGGTCATGGACCTGTCCACCGGCCGGAACATCCACACCACCCGCGAGTGGGTGCTGCGCAACTCCCCCGTCCCCATCGGCACGGTGCCGCTGTACCAGGCGCTGGAGAAGGTCGACGGCAAGGCCGAGGAGCTCACCTGGGAGATCTACAAGGACACCGTCATCGAGCAGGCCGAACAGGGCGTGGACTACATGACGGTCCACGCGGGTGTGCGCCTCGCGTATGTGCCGCTCACCGCGAACCGCAAGACCGGCATCGTCTCGCGCGGCGGCTCGATCATGGCGGCCTGGTGCCTCGCCCACCACAAGGAGTCGTTCCTCTACGAGAACTTCGAGGAACTGTGCGAGATCCTCGCCGCCTATGACGTCACCTACTCCCTCGGTGACGGCCTGCGGCCCGGCTCCATCGCCGACGCCAACGACGAGGCCCAGTTCGCGGAGTTGCGCACCCTCGGGGAACTCAACCGGATCGCGAAGCGTTTTCACGTACAGACCATGATCGAGGGCCCGGGACATGTCCCGATGCACAAGATCAAGGAGAACATCGACCTGCAGCAGGAGATCTGCGATGAGGCTCCGTTCTATACGCTCGGCCCGCTGACGACGGACGTCGCACCGGCGTACGACCACATCACCTCGGGCATAGGCGCCGCGATGATCGCGTGGTGGGGCACGGCGATGCTCTGCTACGTCACGCCCAAGGAGCACTTGGGACTGCCCAATCGCGACGACGTGAAGACCGGCGTCATCACCTACAAGATCGCGGCCCACGCGGCGGACCTTGCCAAGGGGCACCCGGGCGCACAGGAGTGGGACGACGCGTTGTCGGACGCCCGCTTCGAGTTCCGCTGGGAGGACCAGTTCAACCTGGCCCTCGATCCCGACACGGCACGCGAGTTCCACGACGAGACCCTCCCGGCGGAGCCGGCCAAGACGGCGCACTTCTGCTCCATGTGCGGTCCGAAGTTCTGCTCGATGAAGATCTCCCAGGACATTCGTCGTGAGCACGGTGGTTCCCGGGCCGAGATCGAGGCGGGTATGGCCCAGAAGTCCAGGGAGTTCGCCGAGGCGGGGAACCGGGTCTATCTGCCGATGGCGGACTGAGGGGCGATACGAGGATCGAGGCACGGTGGCGGGAGCGTTCACGTTCGCCCGAGGGGCGGGGGTTCGTGCGTGGCTCCCGCTGTCCGGGCGCGGAGCCACGAGCCTTCGCGTGGACCGCGTTCCCCGGGCGACGAGCGGTGCTCTTCCGGCCGTTGCCGGGAGAGCCCGCTGCCGCGGGGCGGGCGGTGGACGGGCCGGTTGTCAGTCGGGCTGGTGCTCCGGGCCGCCGAAGTCCGGGCTGGAGAAGTCCGGACTGCTGTAGCTGGGCCGGGAGCCGGAGCTGCCGCTGTCCGGGCTGCTGAAGCTGGGACGGTTGTAGCCGAGGTGCGGCATACGGCTGGGTGGGGCCGGACGGTCCGGCTCCAGCAGCAGCGCCGGACCCGGGTTCGCGAGGGCGTCGCGGAGGAACGGCAGGATGCCGCGCTCCAGGAGAGCCTCGCGCCAGGCTTCCCTGGCCCGGGTCAGCTCCTCGTTCAGCTCGCTGCGCGCTCCGACGTCGAGGAGCGCGGTGGCGTTGTTGCGCAGGGCGGTGAGCAGGAGGCCGACCGCGGCCACCAGGATCGCCGCCGCGGTGACCGCACCGAAGACCCAGCCCGTGGTGAGGAGGGTCTCGGCGATCGCCCGCTCGGGGTCGAGCGCCTTCATGACGTACCCCACGAGCAGGAAGAGCACCGCCGCGGTTCCGGCGAGCACCGGAGCGAGTACCGCGGCGACGGCACCGGCGCCCGCCCCCACCGCCTCCGTGACCTCGCCCACGGTGGCGGCGAGGCTCACCGTGGAGCCGTCCGGCTCGCTGGAGCCGGACGCTGTCCCCTCGGATGCGGGCGTGGTGGCCGACGGAGGGCTGCGGAACTCGTCGCGGACCTTGACGTAGTACTGGTATTCGGTCGCCGCGGCGGCCGTGATGATCGCCGAGGCGTTGAGGGCCATCGTGCGCAGCTGTTCGGTGTTGAGCCGCTGGAGGCCGGCGGCGAATTCCGGGCGGTGTGGTGCGGAGCGCAGCGCCTCGCCGAGGATCCGCTCGTATTCCTGGCGGTCCTCACTGAGCAGGTGCTGCGGAACGCTGTTCATCTGCATCCCCCGATGCTCCGTAGGGCTTGTGGCTCGGCATGCTGACGAGCCGTCGGGCAGAAACGGAGGGGAGCCTGCTACGGATAAGCCGATGGTAGAGCGGTGACGGCAGGCGGTGACAGGGGGTTTGAAGAAATTGGCCCCTGGCCAGCGAAGTCTTCCGACGGGAAACGCCTGCCCGTTGACGACTCAGGTAGGCAGGGGAAGTTCCTGGACCAGCAGTTTTCCGGCCATGGTCACCCCGCCGTCCATGGCGACGGCCAGACCGTCCGCATAGGTGTACGGTCCGTCGACCGAGGGACCGGTGCCGTCCTCGCCGTCCTCCGAGCCGACCTCTCCCAGGAGGTAGGGAATCGGGCTGTGACCATGGACGATGCGGGTGCCGCCATACGTTTCGAGCAGCGAGCGCACGGCGTCGGCGCCGCCCTCGTCCCGGAAGGCGAAGCGGCGGGTGAACTTGCGGAAGAGGTCCCAGACCTCGTCCGCGTCGTTGCGCGTGATCGTCTCGCGGATGGTGTCGTTGACCGCCTCGATGGAGTCGCCGTAGTCGCGGTAGGCGGTGGTGTCGGAGTGCACCAGGAGGTGGCCGTCGACCTCCTCCATGGCGTCCAGACGGGCCATCCACTGGAGGTGATGGTCCTGGAGGCGGTCCATGTCGGTCTTCTGGCCGCCGTTGAGGAGCCAGGCGGCCTGGAAGGTGGCCGTGCCCGCGCCGGAGTTGACGGGGGTGTCGCCGAACCGCTTGGCGCCCAGCAGCAGCAGCTCGTGGTTGCCCATGAGTGCCTTGCAGTAACCGCCGGCCGCGGCGGCCTCGGCGGACAGACGCATCACGAGGTCGATGACGCCGATGCCGTCCGGGCCCCGATCGGTGAAGTCGCCCAGGAACCAGAGGCGGGCGGCGCCCGCCGACCAGTTGCCCGCGGCGTCGACGAGGCCCTTTTCGCGGAGCGCGGCGAGGAGCTCGTCCAGGTAGCCGTGGACGTCCCCGACGACGAAGAGCGGGCTCGGCCGGGCGGAGGACGGCTCGGCCGCCGCGGCCTCCGGGTCGATCACGACCTGGAGAGTGTCGCCCCGGTTGATCACCGGAAGGTCTCGCTGGGTCGGGGTGTATCCCTCGGGGTAACCCTCGGGATCCTCGGCGGGCCCGGTGGCTTCGCCGGGGTCCGCGGAGTGTCCGTACGGACCGGCCTCGTGGACGTACGCGGGCACGCGGAAATCGCGCACCGTCGGCGTCCGCACCTCGGGTCCCTGACCGGCCCCCTGCGTCATCGACCCCTCCACCACCATCGCCCGCATCTGCACCGCATCGGACTGCCTGGTCGCGACGGTCCGCGGTGTGTGCGCCCATCATAGGAATGCGGATCGCGCTGTGTGATGACCCAGGGGTGGTGAAATGGCGCAGGGCCACAGTTCACCGCGGTTTTCTCCCGAATTGGGCGGGGCTCTCCCCGCCCAATTCCCGTTCGCATCCTCAAGTGGGACGTCAACCCGCTTCAGGTGATCGTGGCGGGCTGACCGTCGTGCGTGGTGGACGCCGCTCGGACGAGGTCCGCACGATCAGTTCCGTCGGTATCACCTGCTCGACCGGTTGGTCCGATTCGACCCCCTCGATCGCGTCGATGAGGAGCTGGACCACGGCCGTGCCGATCCGGCGCGGCTTCAGTGAGAGCGTGGTGATCGGTGGCTCGGTGGACGCGTACACGGCGGACTCGCTGCAGCAGACGAGCAGCAGGTCGTCGGGGACGCGCAGGCCGTAACGCCGGGCCGCGGCGAGCAGATCGGTGCCGTTCGGGTCGAAGAGGCCGTAGACCGCGTCCGGGCGGTCCGGGCGGGCCAGCAGCCGGTCGGCCGCGACGGCCCCGGCGCACGGATCGTGTGCCGGATAGGACTCGTAGACGGGATCCTGGCCCACGCGCTCGCACCAGCGCAGGTACGCGGTGGTGGAGAGATGGGTGTACGTGTCCGTCGAGGTGCCGGTGAGGAGTCCGATCCGGCGGGCGCCCGCGTCGGCCAGGTGGTCGAGGATGCCGAGGACGGCTGCCTCGTGGTCGTTGTCGACCCACGCGGTGACCGGCAGCGAGCCGGCCGGCCGGCCGTCGGAGACCACCGGTAATCCCTGGCGGACCAGTTCGCTGACGACCGGGTCGTGGTCGGAGGGGTCGATGACCACGGTGCCGTCCAGGGCGACATTCGACCACACGTCGTGCCGCGAGGTCGCGGGGAGGATCACCAGGGCGTAGCCCCGGGCCAGCGCGGCCGAGGTGGCTGCCCGCGCCATTTCCGCGAAGTACGCGAACTCGGTGAAGGTGAAAGGTTCATCCCCGTATGTGGTCACAGTCAGGCCGATGAGGCCCGACTTGCCGGTTCTGAGAGTTCGGGCGGCCGCCGAGGGGCGGTAGCCAAGTCGGTCGGCGACCTCGCGTACATGGCGTCGGGTGGCGTCCGGGAGCCGGCCCTTGCCGTTGAGGGCGTCGGAAACGGTCGTGATGGAGACTCCGGCGGCGGCGGCCACGTCCCGGATGCCCGCCCGGCCAGACCGGCTGCCTCGGCGGGGAGTTTCCGCGCGGCTCACCTGGTGCTTCCCTGCTGCTGTCATGGCGAGCCGATAGTAGGGCTCATGCGGTGGGGTAGTGCGGACGCATATGCACTCGTTGACAGGCACGTTTCTGCAAGGTCAGAAAGGGGTAATTCCCTTGCATTGCAAGGGAGTTGAGGGCTCGTATGTCAGGACGTGACTTGTCGACGCGCATGGGCCTGCCAAGTAGCTGATGTCTCGAAGAGGTCTCAACTCACCTGGACGGGTGATGCGCGCTACGGCGTGAGCCACCGGCGCGCGCGTCCACGAGCGACGCGCCCCCTGATTCGTACACCTTCGTGCGCTGATGCCCCTGGGGCTGGTGTGACGGCGGAGGCGTGGACACGGTGTGGATGCCGGTACGGACGCGGTTGTCCACAGGCCATTCGCAGGGGCGCTGAATCCTCATAAGGTGAGAAGCATTGAGTCGACGAGGAGGACTGCGGTGAGCGAGACAAGCCCCAAGCTGCGAGCCGAGCTAGAGGGGATTCCCACCTACAAGCCCGGCAAGCCGGCCGCGGCGGGCGGCCCGGTGGCGTACAAGCTGTCCTCCAACGAGAACCCGTATCCGCCGCTGCCCGGCGTGCTGGAGAGCGTGACGGGGTCGGCCGCGTCCTTCAACCGGTACCCGGACATGGCGTGCACGGGGCTCATGAGTGAGCTCGCGAACCGCTTCGGGGTGCCGGTCACGGATCTCGCCACGGGCACCGGCTCGGTCGGTGTGGCCCAGCAGCTGGTGCAGGCGACCTCGGGGCCGGGCGACGAGGTGATCTACGCCTGGCGGTCGTTCGAGGCGTATCCGATCATCGCCCAGATCAGCGGGGCCACGTCCGTGCAGGTGCCCCTGACGCCGGGCGATGTGCACGACCTGGACGCGATGGCGGACGCGATCACCGACCGGACCCGGCTGATTTTCGTCTGCAACCCGAACAATCCGACGGGCACGGCGGTCCGCCGTGCCGAGCTGGAGCGGTTCCTCGACCGGGTGCCCGGTGATGTGCTGGTGGTGCTGGACGAGGCGTACCGCGAGTTTGTGCGGGATGTCGAGGTGCCGGACGGCGTCGAGTTCTACCGTGAGCGGCCGAACGTCTGTGTGCTGCGTACCTTCTCGAAGGCGTACGGGCTCGCGGGGCTCCGGGTGGGATTCGCGATCGCTCACGAGCCGGTGGCGGCCGCGCTGCGGAAGACGGCCGTGCCGTTCGGTGTGAGCCAACTCGCACAGGACGCCGCGGTCGCCTCACTGCGCGCCGAGGACGAGCTGCTCGGCCGCGTCGGTTCGCTGGTCTGCGAGCGGAACCGGGTCGTCGAGGCGTTGCGCGGCCAGGGGTGGACGGTGCCGGAGACGCAGGCGAACTTCGTATGGCTGCGGCTGGGGGAGCGCACCGTCGAGTTCGCCGGTGCCTGCGAGCAGGCCGGCGTCGTCGTGCGGCCGTTCCCGGGCGAGGGCGTGCGCGTGACGATCGGTGAGACCGAGGCCAACGACATCTTCCTCAAGGTGACGGAGACCTTCCGCAAGGAGCTCTAGGCAGGGCTCCTGATGGCCCTGGACGGCCATTGACCAGGGGGTTCGGGGATTTTTCCCCGGGCCTCTTGTTTTTGGGGACCCCGCGGTCCGGCCTCGAACAGCCATGTCATAATTGCTTGTGAATGTGAACGCGTTCACAAGCGCGTCCTGGTTGTCCTGAGATGTGCGTGTCATCTGGACAGGCTGCCGCAGTGCCACGGCATGTAAGGAGAAGACGTGGACCTCGCTCTGGCGCCGGAGACTCTGGCGCGATGGCAGTTCGGCATCACGACCGTCTACCACTTCCTCTTCGTTCCCCTGACGATCTCGCTCGCCGCTCTGACCGCGGGCCTGCAGACCGCCTGGGTGCGCTCAGGGAAGGAGAAGTACCTCCAGGCCACCAAGTTCTGGGGCAAGCTCTTCCTGATCAACATCGCGATGGGTGTCGTCACCGGCATCGTCCAGGAGTTCCAGTTCGGCATGAACTGGTCCGACTACTCCCGCTTCGTCGGTGATGTCTTCGGGGCTCCGCTCGCCTTCGAGGCGCTGATCGCCTTCTTCTTCGAGTCCACCTTCATCGGCCTGTGGATCTTCGGCTGGGACAAGCTCCCGCAGAAGATCCATCTGGCCTGCATCTGGATGGTCTCCATAGGCACGATCCTGTCGGCGTACTTCATCCTCGCGGCCAACTCCTGGATGCAGCACCCGGTCGGCTATCGGATCAACGAGGCGAAGGGCCGGGCCGAGCTCACCGACTTCTGGCTCGTCCTGACCCAGAACACCGCGCTGACCCAGGTCTTCCACACCCTCGCGGCGGCCTTCCTCGCCGGCGGAGCCTTCATGGTCGGCATCGCCGCCTTCCATCTGGCCCGCAAGAAGCACATCCCGATGATGAAGACCTCGCTGCGCCTCGGTCTGGTCACCGTGATGATCGCCGGCATGCTCACCGCGATCAGCGGCGACCTCCTCGGCAAGGTCATGTTCAAGCAGCAGCCGATGAAGATGGCGGCCGCCGAGGCCCTGTGGGACGGCGAGGCGCCCGCGCCGTTCTCCGTCTTCGCCTACGGAGACGTCGACGAGGGCCACAACAAGGTGGCCATCGAGATCCCCGGCCTGCTGTCCTTTCTCGCCAATGACGACTTCGACTCGTACGTCCCCGGCATCAACGACGTCAACAAGTCCGAGCAGGAGAAGTTCGGGCCCGGTGACTATCGGCCCAACATCCCCGTCGCCTACTGGGGCTTCCGCTGGATGATCGGCTTCGGCATGGCGTCCGTCGCGATCGGCGCGGTCGGCCTCTGGCTCACCCGGCGGAAGTTCCTGCTGCCGCAGCACCTGCGGGTCGGCGACGACGAGGTGCCGCATCTCGTACTGCTGCCGAAGAAGGCCCTCGGTCCGACGCTCACCAAGTGGTACTGGCGCATCGCGGTCCTCACCCTGGGCTTCCCGCTGATCGCCAGCTCCTGGGGCTGGATCTTCACCGAGATGGGCCGTCAGCCCTGGGTCGTCTACGGCGTGCTGCGCACCGAGGACGCGGTCTCCCCCGGTGTCTCCCAGGGCGAGATCATCACCTCGATGATCGTCTTCACCACGCTGTACGCGATCCTCGCCGTCGTCGAGGTCAAGCTGCTCGTGAAGTACGTCAAGGCGGGGCCGCCCGAGCTGACGGAGGCCGACCTCAACCCGCCCACGAAGATCGGCGGCGACTCCCGTGACGCCGACAAGCCGATGGCCTTCTCGTACTAGGCCGCACCGGGCCAAGGGAGCACAGTCATGGAACTTCACGACGTCTGGTTCGTCCTCATCGCCGTCCTGTGGATCGGCTACTTCTTCCTGGAGGGATTCGACTTCGGGGTCGGCGTCCTCACCAAACTGCTGGCCCGGAACCGTCCGGAGAAGCGGGTCCTCATCAACACCATCGGGCCCGTCTGGGACGGCAACGAGGTCTGGCTGCTCTCGGCGGGCGGCGCGACCTTCGCCGCCTTTCCCGAGTGGTACGCCACCCTCTTCTCCGGCTTCTATCTGCCGCTGCTGCTCATCCTGGTCTGCCTGATCGTCCGCGGTGTGGCGTTCGAGTACCGGGTGAAGCGGCCGGAGGAGAAGTGGCAGCGCAACTGGGAGACAGCGATCTTCTGGACCTCGCTGCTCCCCGCCTTCCTGTGGGGCGTGGCCTTCGCCAACATCGTGCGCGGGGTGAAGATCGACCGCGACTTCGAGTATGTAGGCGGCCTCACCGACCTGCTCAACCCGTACGCCCTGCTGGGCGGACTGGTCACGCTGGCCCTGTTCACCTTCCACGGAACGGTGTTCGTCGGCCTCAAGACCGTCGGGGACATCCGTGAGCGGGCGCGCACGCTGGCCCTGCGGGTGGGTGCCGTGACGGCCGGAGTGGCGCTGCTCTTCATGCTCTGGACTCAGATCGAGAAGGGCGACGGCGCTTCACTGGTCGCTGCGGTCGTGGCCGTGACCGCACTGGTGGTGGCGCTGGCGGCGGTTCGGGCGGGGCGCGAGGGCTGGGCGTTCGCCCTGTCGGGGGTCACCATCGTGGCCGCCGTCGCGATGCTCTTCCTGACGCTCTTCCCGAACGTCATGCCGTCCTCGCTGAACGAGGACTGGAGCCTCACCGTCACCAACGCCTCGTCCAGCCCGTACACCCTGAAGATCATGACCTGGTGCGCGGCCATCGCCACACCGGTGGTCATGCTCTATCAGGGGTGGACCTACTGGGTGTTCCGCAAGCGGATCGGTACGCAGCACATCGCCGAGTCGGTGCACTGAGTCTCGGTGAGGGGGTGTGTTTGACGATGTTTCACGTGAAACACGTCTCGCCAGGCCGAAGAGGCATGTTTCACGTGAAACATGCCTGCTGAGAAGAGGGTGTTTCACGTGAAACCGATCGACCCACGACTGCTGCGGTACGCGCGTGCCACTCGCTTCTTCCTGGTGGTCGTCGTCGGACTGGGTGTTGCGGGAGCCGCGCTCGTCATCGCGCAGGCCATGCTCATCGCCGAGGTGGTGGTCGGGGCCTTCCAGTACGGGATGCCGGTCTCCGCACTCCGCACCCCCCTGCTGCTCCTGGTCGCGGTCGCGCTCGGCCGGGCCCTGGTCTCCTGGCTGACCGAACTGGCCGCTCACCGTGCGAGTGCGGCGGTGAAGTCGGAGCTGCGGGGGCGGCTGCTGGAACGGGCGACCGCACTGGGGCCCGGCTGGCTGAGCGGACAGCGCACCGGCTCACTGGTTGCCCTCGCCACCCGTGGGGTCGACGCGCTGGACGACTACTTCTCGCGCTATCTGCCGCAGTTGGGCCTCGCGGTCGTCGTGCCCGTCGCGGTCCTCGCGCGGATCGTCACCGAGGACTGGGTGTCGGCGGCGATCATCGTCGGGACCTTGCCGCTGATCCCCGTCTTCATGGTGCTCATCGGCTGGGCCACCCGCTCGCAGATGGACCGTCAGTGGCGGCTGCTGTCACAGCTGTCGGGGCACTTCCTGGATGTCGTGGCCGGGCTGCCGACGCTGAAGGTGTTCGGCCGGGCCAAGGCCCAGGCCGAGTCGATCAAGCGGATCACCGGTGAGTACCGCCGGGCGACCATGCGGACGCTGCGGATCGCCTTCCTGTCGTCCTTCGCGCTGGAGCTGCTCGCGACGATCTCGGTGGCCCTGGTCGCGGTCACCATCGGCATGCGGCTCGTGCACGGCGAGATGGACCTGTACATCGGTCTGGTCATCCTCGTCCTGGCTCCCGAGGCGTATCTGCCCGTCCGGCAGGTGGGCGCCCAGTTCCATGCGGCCGCCGAGGGGCTCGCGGCCGCCGAGGAGATCTTCGAGATCCTGGAGACCCCGGTGCCGGCGTCCGGGACCGGAACAGTGCCGCCCGTGAGTGAACTCCGCTTCGACGGGGTGACCGTCCGTTACCCCGGCCGGTCGTACGACGCCGTCTCCGACGTCTCGTTCACCGTGGCCCCCGGTGAGACGGTGGCCCTCGTCGGGCCGAGTGGCGTAGGCAAGTCGACCCTGCTGAGCGTCCTGTTGGGGTTCACGGCAGCCACCTCCGGCGGGGTGAGGGTCGGGGGAGCCGACCTCGCCTCGCTCGACCTGGACGCGTGGCGATCGCAGGTGGCCTGGGTGCCGCAGCGGCCGCATCTGTACGCCGGGTCGATCGCGGAGAACGTACGGCTGGCCCGTGCGGACGCGGACGAGGAGGCGATACGGCGGGCGCTCGCCGACGCGGGAGCGCTCGATTTCGTGGACGCCCTGCCCGCCGGGGCCGACACGGTCCTCGGTGAGGACGGCGTCGGACTCTCCGCCGGACAGCGACAACGCCTCGCTCTCGCCCGGGCGTTCCTCGCCGACCGCCCCGTGCTGCTACTCGACGAGCCGACGGCCTCGTTGGACGGGGAGACCGAGGCGGAGATCGTGGAGGCGGTACGGCGGCTGGCCGTGGGCCGGACCGTGCTGTTGGTGGTTCACCGTCCGGCCCTGCTGGGGGTGGCGGACCGGGTGGTGCGGCTGGAGGAGGCCACCGGGCGCGGGGCGGCGCCGGCCGCCGAGCGGGACCGGGTGCTCGCCGCCTCCCCTCGGTCGGAACATGAGGAGGCACCGGAGCCGACGCCCGGGGAAGACCTGCCGCTGGAGCGGCGCGGAGGCGTGCTGAGCCGGGTCCGCCGGATGGCCGGACCGCGACGGGGCCGGCTCACCCTCGCGCTGCTGCTCGGCAGCCTCGCGCTGGGCAGCGCGGTCGGGCTGATGGCGACCTCCGGATGGCTGATCTCGCGGGCCTCGCAGCAACCCCCGGTGCTGTATCTGATGGTCGCGGTGACGGCGACGAGGGCGTTCGGGATCGGGCGGGCCGTGTTCCGGTACACCGAGCGGCTGGTGTCGCACGACGCCGTGCTGCGGATGCTGGCCGACACACGGGTGGCCGTCTACCGGCGGCTCGAACGACTGGCACCCGCAGGACTGCGCACGATCCGCCGGGGCGACCTGCTCTCACGGCTGGTCGCCGACGTCGACGCGCTGCAGGACTACTGGGTGCGCTGGCTGCTGCCCGCAGGGGCGGCGGTCACGGTCTCCGCCGCCTCCGTCGGGTTCACCGCCTGGCTGCTGCCCGAGGCGGGAGCCGCGCTGGCCGTCGGTCTGCTCGCGGCCGGTGCCGGGGTCCCGGTCGTGACCGGGGCCGTGGCGCGGCGGGCGGAGTACCGGCTGGCGCCGGCCCGTGGGGTGCTGGCCACGCGTGTGGCCGATCTGCTCACCGGCACCGCCGAGTTGGCGGTCGCGGGCGCCCTGCCCGCGCGTACGGCGGAGGCACGCCGGGCCGACCGGGCGCTCACCGGGATCGCCTCCCGGGCCGCCACGGCCACCGCGCTCGGCGACGGGCTCACCGCGCTCGTCTCCGGACTCACCGTCGCCGCCACCGCGCTCTTCGGCGCCCAGGCGGTCGTCGACGGACGGCTGAGCGGTGTGGCCATGGCCGTCGTCGTGCTCACCCCGCTGGCCGCGTTCGAGGCGGTGCTGGGAATGCCGCTCGCCGTCCAGTTCCGCCAGCGGGTGCGCAGGAGCGCGGAGCGCGTGTACGAGATGCTGGACACCCCCGAACCCGTCCGCGAACCGGAGGAGTCGGCCGAGGCGCCGGTGTCGCCGTTCCCGCTGCGGCTCGAAGGGCTCGGCGCGCGGTACGCCGGGCAGGACCGGAACGCGCTCACCGCGCTGGACCTCACCCTCGAGGAGGGCCGCAGGATCGCCGTGGTCGGCGTCTCGGGGGCGGGCAAGACGACGCTCGCGCAGGTGCTGTTGCGGTTCCTGGACGCGCGCGAGGGGACCTACACGCTGGGCGGCGTGGACGCGAGCACGCTCGACGGGGACGTCGTGCGGCGGCTCGTGGGGCTGTGCGCCCAGGACGCGCACCTCTTCGACAGTTCGGTGCGGGAGAACCTGCTGCTCGCCCGTAAGGACGCCGGTGAGGCGGAGTTGCGGGACGCGCTCGCGCGGGCACGGCTGCTCGACTGGGCGGACGAACTGCCGGACGGGCTCGACACCTTGATCGGCGAGCACGGGGCGCGGCTGTCTGGCGGCCAGCGTCAGCGGCTCGCGCTCGCCCGCGCGCTGCTGGCCGATTTCCCGGTCCTCGTTCTCGACGAGCCGGCGGAGCACCTGGACCTGCCGACGGCCGACGCGCTCACCGCGGATCTGCTGGCCGCGACCGAGGGCCGTACGACCCTGCTGATCACCCATCGGCTGGTCGGCCTCGACGCGGTGGACGAAGTCGTCGTACTGGCGGAGGGGCGCGTCGCGCAGCGCGGGACCTACGCGGAACTGGCCCTGGCGGAAGGCCCCTTGCGGGAGATGGTGGAACGGGAAGCGGCCGGGGAGCTGCTGGCCGCGGTCTGAGCGCCTCGCGGGTGCCCTGGCCGCCGGTCCCTGTCGGCTGATCCTTGGCCACAGGGCCGGTGTCGCCGGTCGTGCCGCCGCCCCACCGGTCCTGATGACCTGCTGATCAGGCCCGCCTTCCGCACGGGACTGCCCCGGTTGCAAGGGGCCGCGCCGAACGCCCCGCGGTCCGGCCCCTGTTCGGCTCATTCGCTTGGCCCGTACGGGTCAGAGTGTCCCCCGGCCGTACGACTCGAACAGGACTGTGGCGCGGGGCAGGTCCACGATCGCTGCTATGCGCTTCTCTCGCCGACACTCGCTGCTCGTCGCCGTGGTGCTGTGCGCCTCGGCCACCGTCGCGGTCCGGCCGACGGCGGCCGACAGCGATCGCAGAGGGGCCGGCGGGGCCTCGGGAGCGTCCGCGGAGGAGGGCATCAGCGCCCGGGTGGCGAGGCTGTTCGAGGAAGCGGCGGTGGCCACCCAGCGGTACGAGGCGGGTCGGCAGGCGGCGGAGGCACAGAAGGCGCGGACGGAGCGACTGGAGAAGCTGCTCACCCGGGAGCGGAAGCAGATCGCGGTGCTCAACGCCGATCTCGGCCGGATCGCGCGCGCCCAGTACCGCGAGGGCGGCGGGGTGCCGTACACCGCGCAGATGTTGTTCGCGAAGGACACCGAAGAGCTGATGCGAGGTCAGCGGGCGGTCTGGCAGGCCGATCTGGCCGTCAACAACGCCGTGGCCAGGAGCCGTCGCGCGGAGACGCGGCTGGCCGCGGACGAGGCCGAGGCGACCAAGGCGTGGCGAGCGCTGGAGGAGTGGAGGACCGGGCTCTCCGGGATCAAGAAGACGATCGAGCAGAAGCTCGAAGAGGCGCAGTGGACGCTTCAGGGCCAGGCCGACGAGGCGGTCGCGGCCGGTGCCTGCCGGGGAGCCGTCCGCCTGGAGCAACCGGACGGCAAGCGGTCGAGCAGGTGGGTGGCTCCGGTGGCCACGTACGAACTCTCCGCGGGCTACGGCAGCGGTGGTGAGCGCTGGGCCAGTCGGCACACCGGGCAGGATTTCGCGGTGCCGATCGGCACGCCGGTACGGGCGGTCGGTGCGGGCCGCGTGGTGAAGGTGTCGTGCGGGGGTGCCTTCGGCATCGAGATCGTCGTCGAGCACGCGGGCGGCTACTTCACGCAGTACGCACACCTCGCCGCCGTCACCGTCGATCAGGGGGACCGTGTGGGCCCGGGCCAGTGGATCGGTCAGTCGGGCACCACCGGCAACTCCACGGGACCCCACCTGCACTTCGAGGTACGGGTCACCCCGGAGCTGGGCTCGGGGGTGGACCCCGTGCCGTGGCTGCGCAAGCGCGGGGTGACGTTGTAGATGGGCGCTGCGCCGGGTCTGGTCTACAGACGCTCCGCCAGCAGTCGCTCGATCACGACCGCCACCCCGTCCTCGTTGTTGGCCACGGTCCGGCCGGAGGCCGCCGCGAGGACGTCCGGGTGCGCGTTGCCCATGGCGTACGACTGGCCGGCCCAGGTGAGCATCTCGACATCGTTCGGCATGTCCCCGAAGGCGACGACCTCCTCGTGGGAGATACCGCGCTCGGCGCAGCACAGGGCGAGGGTGCTGGCCTTGGAGACGCCCGGACCGCTGATCTCCAGCAGGGCACTGGGGCTGGAGCGGGTGATGGTGGCGCGGTCGCCGACGGCGAAGCGCGCGGTGGCGAGGAAGTCGTCGGGGTCGATCGACGGGTGGTAGGCGAGGATCTTCAGCACCGGCTCGTGATCGGCCACACCACCCGGGGCCAGCAGTTTCTCGGCGGGCGCCAGGGTGTCGGGGATCTCCATGTGGAGCTTCGGGTACTCGGGCTCCTGGTTGAAGCCGTACGTCTGCTCGACCGCGTACACCGTGCCCGGCGCGGCCTCGCGCAACAGCCGTACGGCGTCGAGCGCGTTCTCGCGCGCCAGCCCACGGACCTTGACGAAGCTGTGGGTACCGGGGCCGCCGTGCAGGTCGACCACGGCGGCGCCGTTTCCGCAGATCGCCAGGCCGTGGCCGTGGACGTGCTCGCTGACGACGTCCATCCAGCGGGCCGGGCGCCCGGTGACGAAGAAGACCTCGACGCCCGCCTCCTCGGCGGCCGCGAGGGCGGCGACGGTGCGGGGGGAGACCGACTTGTCGTCGCGGAGCAGGGTGCCGTCGAGGTCCGTGGCTATCAGCCGGAGCGGGACGGTCGGGGCCGGGGGCTCGGGCTGTCTCGTCGCTGAGGTCACGGACCCCATTGTCGCGCATATGCGCGCACGGCCGTGCGGGTACCCGCACAAGTGAGTGATCAAGGGCCGTGGCCGTCCCGCTGCCCGACCTGTTACCGACGCCGTTCTCGCGGGCGTACGAGCCGCGGTACGCGGCTCGTACGCGACGGCTTCGGGGCGGTGGTCACGCCAGCTGGGCCGGGGCCTCCATGGCGATTCGCTCGAAGACCTTCTCGTCGGCGGCGAAGTCCGAGTCCGGGATCGGCCAGTGGATCACGAGGTCGGTGAAGCCCAGCTCGGCGTGGCGGCCCGCGAAGTCCACGAAGGCGTCGAGCGACTCCAGGGGGCGGCCTCGGTCCGGGGTGAAGCCGGTGAGGAGGATCTTGTCGAGGCGGGACGCGTCGCGGCCGACCGCGGCGGCCGTGTCGGCCAGCTTCTCGACCTGCCCACGAATGGCCTGAACCGACTGTCCGGGCGTGCCCGTCTCGAACAGCTTCGGGTCGCCGGTGGTGACCCAGGCCTGCCCGTACCGGGCGGCCAGCCGCATTCCGCGCGGCCCGGTGGCGGCCACCGCGAAGGGCAGCCGGGGCCGCTGGACGCAGCCGGGGATGTTGCGGGCCTCGTGCGCGGAGTAGTAGTCGCCCTCGTACGAGACCGAGTCCTCGGTGAGCAGGCGGTCGAGCAGGGGGACGAACTCGGCGAGACGTTCGGCGCGCTCTCGCGGCGTCCACGGTTCCTGGCCGAGCGCGGTGGCGTCGAAGCCGGTTCCGCCCGCGCCGACGCCCAGGGTGATCCGGCCGCCGGAGATGTCGTCGAGGGAGATGAGTTCCTTGGCGAGGGTGACCGGATGCCGGAAGTTCGGCGAGGTCACGAGCGTGCCGAGGCGGATGCGGTCGGTGACGGCGGCCGCCGCGGTCAGGGTGGGCACGGCGCCGAACCACGGCCGGTCCCGGAAGGTACGCCAGGACAGGTGGTCGTACGTGAACGCGGTGTGGAACCCGAGCTGCTCAGCCCGCTGCCACATGTCACGGCTGCCCTCGTGCCAGCGTAGGTACGGCAGGATCACGGTGCTCAGACGCAGACTCATACCCCGAGCGTAAAGGCCCCCGTGGTGTGGTTGCGCTCAGTGCGACTCGGGAAACCGCAGGTACCGGGGCGGAACCGTCTCGGTCAACCACACCCCGTTGTCGCTGACACGGAAGACGTGGCCGTCGCGGTGCATGGCGCCCGCGTCCACCGACAGCACGACGGGGCGCCCCCGGCGGGCGCCGACACGGGTGGCGGTCTCGCGGTCGGGTGAGAGGTGCACGTCGTGCCGGTTCATGGCGCGCAGTCCCTCGGCGCGGATCGCGCCGAGATAGGCCGCGACGGTCCCGTGGTAGAGGTGTGCGGGCGGGGTGGCCGGGGACAGGCCCAGGTCGACCTCGACGGTGTGGCCCTGGTTGGCGCGGATCCGGTCGCCGTCGACCGCGAAGCGTCGCTTGTCGTTGACCTCGACCACATGGTCGAGCTCGGCCCTGGTGAAGGGGAAGCCGTGGGCGGCGGCCGCCGCCATGAGGGTGTCGATCCCGACCCAGCCGCCCTCGTCGAGCGTGAGCCCGATCCGCTCCGGCTGGTGTCTCAGGTGCTTCGAGAGGTACTTCGACACTCTCACGGTACGTCGTTCGTTCATCTCGCCAGCGTGCCCGGCGAGACCTGCGTCACGCACTTGATTTTGCCGCGGATGTTTGATCCACAGCCAAATGTAGTTATCCACAGGGGAATTGAAGATTCTGTGGACAACGGCCTGCCGGATTCAGGGTTATTGATCAATTTATCCGATTTCTTCCGTATTTGCGGCAAGAGCATCCAAAGCGCGCGACTGCACCTCGCGTTCGGCGGCGGCTGTGACGAAGGCGGACACCTGCTCCGGACCAACCAGCTTCTCCACCGCTCGTATCGTGGACGCTGCGATGAGCACGGAACGCGACTCCTCCGCGGGTTCGGCCCGCGCGTCGGAGCCGAGATGTCGGCGCAGTCGGCGGGTGGCGAACAGCCGCATCGCGCGCGCGAGTTCGGCGTCCACCGTCTGCCGCGCGAGCGGCCTCAGCCGCCGCACCAGCGCGGCCGCCTCGACCGCGTCGGCCTCGGTCGGTGGCCGGTGCTGCCCGAGCGAGAGGGCGAACACATGCTCGGTGGTGAACTCCAGGAAACGCGTGGCGATGTGCTCGACCTGACCCCTCAACTCCCGTAGATGACCGGCGATCGCGGACAGCGGCACGCCGGCCGCGTGCAACTCGGCGGCCACGGACAGCTCTTGGGGGCTCGGCACGAGGAACAGGTCCTCGTCGTCCGGAACCGGCACCAGTACACCCAGGTCGACGGCGTCCGCCACCGCCGTCTCGTCGGGAGGGCCGCCGAACCGTTCGATCAACTCGGTCCGCGAGATCCGTACGGCCCTCTCGTCGGTCCACGGCCCCTCGACCTCCGCGGCCAGGCCGAGGACCCCGCCGAGACCGCGGCCCGTGTCCCACGCCTCCAGGAGCTCCTTGATGGAGGCGAGGGTGTAGCCGCGGTCGAGGAGGTCGGCGATCTGGCGCAGCCTGGTCAGGTGCGCGTCGGAGTACACGTTGGCGCGGCCGCGCCGCTCGGGGCTCGGGAGGAGTCCGCGGTCCTGGTAGGCGCGGATCGTGCGGACCGTGACGCCGCTGTGGTGCGCCAGGTCGTCGATGCGGTACACGGCGCCCGCCGGTGCGTCGTCCCGCTCGTCCCGCTCGACCCGACGGCTCACAGTGGCGGCTCCATACGGGCGAGCGCGCGCAGCGCCCGGGGGGTGAACCGGGACATGAAGCGTCCGCCGCGGGCCTCCGGGGTGACGGGGACGACCGCCTGGTCGCGGACGACGGCGCGCAGGACGGCTTCCGCGACCTTCTCCGGCGGGTAGTTCCGCAGCCCGTAGAGCTTCGCGGCCCTCCGCTGCCGGCGCTTCTCCTCCGCGGCGTCGACACCGGCGAAGCGCGCGGTCGACGTGATGGAGGTGTTGACGATGCCGGGACAGATCGCCGACACCCCGATGTCCCGCCCGGCCAGTTCCGCGCGCAGGCACTCGCTGAGCATCAGGACCGCCGCCTTGGAGGTGCTGTACGCGGGCAGCGAGCGGGAGGGCAGATACGCGGCGGCCGAGGCGATGTTGACGATGTGGCCTCCCTGGCCGCGCTCGGCCATCTGCCTGCCGAAGAGCCGGCAGCCGTGGATCACGCCCCAGAGGTTGACGTCGAGGACCTTGCGCCAGTCCTCGACAGAGGTGTCCAGGAAGGACCCGGACAGCCCGATCCCCGCGTTGTTCACCAGCACGTCGACCACGCCGTACTCGGTGGCGACCTTCTCGGCGAGCTTCGCCATGGCCTGCTCGTCCGAGACGTCGACCGCCTCCGCCCAGGCTTCGGGGGCGCCGCGCAGCCGGGACGACTCGGCGGTGCGGGCCGCCCCTTCGGCGTTCACGTCGACGGCGACGACGCGTGCCCCCGACTCGGCGAACGCGAGGGCCGTGGCCCGGCCGATGCCGTCGGCCGCGCCGGTGACCAGCACCAACTGCCCGCCGAATCGGTCCGTGTGCTTTCCGGTGGCCGTCGGGGCCTCGCGCCCGCCCTCGGTCGCCGTGACGAAGTCGGCTATCCAGCCGACCAGTTGATCGGGCCGGGTGCGTGGGATCCAGTGCTTGGCCGGCAGGGTGCGGCGGGTGAGGCGCGGAACCCATGACTCCAGGTCGTCGTAGAGCCGTTCGGAGAGGAACTGGTCGCCCTGGGGCGTGATGAGCTGCACGGGCACATGGGCGTACGCGTCGTCCCGGGGGCGGGACAGACGGGCGCGCATGTTGTCCCGGTACAGCCAGGCCCCGTGCGCGGCGTCGGTGGGCAACGACGCGCTCGGGTAGTCGCCCGGGGGCAGCTTCTCGGCTCTACGGACCATGCCGGGCCACCACTTGCCGAGAGGGCCGCGCCAGGCGAGCTCGGGCAGTACGGGGGTGTGCAGTACGTAGATGTACCAGGACCGGGCTCCCTGGCCCAGCAGCTGGCCGATCCGGGACGGGGTCGGGCGTCGCACCCGCCGTTTGATCCAGTGCCCCATGTGGTCGAGGGAGGGGCCGGACATCGAGGTGAAGGACGCGACGCGCCCCTCGGTGCGCTCGACCGTCGCGAACTCCCAGCCCTGGACCGATCCCCAGTCGTGTCCCACCAGGTGCACGGGGCGGTCCGGGCTGACGGCGTCCGCGACGGCCAGGAAGTCGTCCGTCAGCTTCTCCAGCGTGAATCCGCCCCGCAGCGGCTTCGGCGCCGTGGAGCCGCCGTGGCCGCGCACGTCGTAGAGCACCACGTGGAAGCGCTCCGCGAGCCGTACGGCGACCTCGGACCAGACCTCCTTGGAGTCGGGATAGCCGTGCACGAACAGAATGGTCGGGCGCTCGGGGTCGCCCAGTTCGGCGACGCTCAGCTCGACCCCGTCCGCACGCACCCTGCGCTCCCGCGCGTCTTCGAGCGTCCCCGCATCCGCCATGTCTCCCTCTCCGGCCGAGGCCACCACCCCGCCCGCCTTCGTCGACTACGGTCCGTGCTCGCGCCGTGACATCAACGACTGTGCCAGCGAGCGGTGGCTGCGTCAACGGGCGCGTACGGGCTGTGGAAAACCGCCGGGCGTGACGACGGGCACGCCGAGAAAACAGGCCCGAAGACCGAGAAGACAGGCCCGAAGACCGAGAAAACAGGCCCGCAGAACAGCCCGAAGTACAGCCCGAAGTACAACCCGAAGAACCAAGCGAACGCGGGCACGAAACCGTGGCGCCGTTCGTTCCCTCTCATGACGGCCGCTCATGGCCGCACACCGCCGCCCAAGGACGGCGGCACGGAGCCGTCCCGTCACTCGACCTTCAGGGTGACCCCTAGGGGGACCGGCGGTGGAGGCCCCCTAGGAGCCCGTACGACTCGAGGGTGAGGAAGAAGCAACCCCGCGGGCTGACGACCGCGGCGTCCCGCGCCCCTAATGTCTAAATCGTGACTGTGATCGCGACCGAAAGCCTGAGCAAGCGGTTCCCGAGGGTGACCGCTCTTGACCGGCTCTCCGTGGACATCGGACCCGGTGTGACCGGACTCGTCGGTGCCAATGGCGCCGGCAAGTCCACACTGATCAAAATCCTGCTGGGTCTGTCCCCCGCCTCGGAGGGCCGTGCCGAAGTGCTCGGCCTGGACGTCGCCGCCAAGGGCGGCGCCATCCGCGAGCGCGTGGGGTACATGCCGGAGCACGACTGCCTGCCCCCCGACGTCTCGGCCACCGAGTTCGTCGTGCACATGGCCCGCATGTCCGGACTCCCGCCGACCGCCGCGCGCGAGCGCACCGCGGACACCCTGCGCCATGTCGGCCTGTACGAGGAGCGGTACCGCCCCATCGGCGGCTACTCCACGGGCATGAAGCAGCGGGTGAAGCTCGCCCAGGCCCTGGTGCACGATCCGCAGCTGGTCTTCCTGGACGAGCCGACCAACGGCCTGGACCCGGTCGGCCGGGACGAGATGCTCGGCCTCATCCGCCGCATCCACACCGACTTCGGCATCTCCGTCCTCGTCACCTCCCATCTCCTCGGCGAGCTGGAGCGCACCTGCGACCACGTGGTCGTCGTCGACGGCGGCAAGCTCCTGCGGTCCAGCTCCACCAGGGACTTCACCCAGAGCACGGCGACCCTCGCGATCGAGGTCACCGACAGCGACGAGCACCCGGACGGCACGGGCGCGCTGCGGCAGGCACTCCACGCGCGCGGAGTCACCGTCTCCGACGGCAGCGGCCTCCCCGGCGCCGGGCACATCCTGCTGCTCACCGCCCAGGGCGAGGAGACCTACGACCTGGTCCGGGACGTCGTCGCCGACCTGGGCCTCGGTCTGGTCCGCATGGAGCAGCGCAGGCACCAGATCGCCGAGGTCTTCCAGGACCACGACGCGCAGACCGGCACCCGGAGCGCCCAGGACGCAGGAAAGGAGGCGGTCGGCCATGGCGGTTGAGCAGCACGGTGCACCGGCACCGTCCCTCAGCGGCGGACCCGCCCGCACGGGCGAGCAGAGCCGTATCCACAACATCGGATACCGCTCCTACGACGGCCCCCGCCTCGGCCGCGCCTACGCCCGGCGCTCGCTGTACTCGCAGTCGCTGCGCGGCGCCTACGGACTGGGCCGCTCGGCCAAGTCGAAGGTGTTGCCCATGCTGCTGTTCGCGGTCATGTGCGTGCCGGCGGCCATCATGGTGGCGGTGGCGGTCGCCACCCAGGCCAACGACCTGCCCGTGAAGTACACCGACTACGCGGTGATCATGCAGGCCGTCATCGGCCTGTACGTGGCCTCCCAGGCGCCGCAAGCCGTCTCGCGCGACCTGCGGTTCAAGACCGTCCCGCTGTACTTCTCGCGCCCGATCGAGACCGCCGACTACGTCCGCGCGAAGTTCGCGGCGCTGACCTCGGCGCTGTTCGTCCTCACCGCGGTGCCCCTGCTCGTGCTCTACATCGGCGCGCTGCTGGCCAAGCTCGACTTCACCGACCAGACCAAGGGATTGGCGCAGGGACTGGTGTCCGTGGCGTTGCTGTCGCTCCTCTTCGCCGGTATCGGCCTGGTGATCTCGGCGGTCACCCCGCGGCGGGGCTTCGGCATCGCGGCCGTCATCGCCGTCCTGACCATCTCCTACGGCGCGGTCTCCGTCGTCCAGGCCATCGCCACCGAGCAGAACAGCTCGGCCACGGTGCCCTGGCTCGGCTTCTTCTCGCCCATCACCCTCATCGACGGCGTACAGACCGCCTTCCTGGGCGCCACCTCCGCCTTCCCCGGCGGGCACGGGCCCTCCGACGGGCAGGGAGCCCTCTACGTCCTCGTCGTCCTGGGTCTCATCGCCGGTTCCTACGGCCTGCTGATGCGCCGCTACCGAAAGGTCGGGCTGTGACCACGCTCAACATCGACCACGTCTCCCGCTGGTTCGGCAACGTGGTGGCGGTCAACGACGTCACGATGACGATCGGCCCCGGAGTCACCGGCCTGCTCGGCCCGAACGGCGCCGGCAAGTCCACCCTCATCAACATGATGGGCGGCTTCCTCGCCCCCTCCACGGGCTCCGTCACCCTCGACGGGACGCCGGTGTGGCGCAACGAGCAGATCTACAAGCACATCGGCATCGTGCCGGAGCGCGAGGCGATGTACGACTTCCTCACTGGCCGCGAATTCGTCGTCGCCAACGCCGAGTTGCACGGCCTCGGGGCGACCGCCGCCCAGCGTGCGCTCGCCACGGTGGAGATGGAGTACGCGCAGGACCGCAAGATCTCGACGTACTCCAAGGGCATGCGCCAGCGCGTGAAGATGGCGTCGGCGCTGGTCCACGAACCGTCGCTGCTCCTCCTCGACGAGCCGTTCAACGGCATGGATCCGCGCCAGCGCATGCAGCTCATGGACCTGCTGCGGCGGATGGGCGACGAGGGCCGCACGGTGCTGTTCTCGTCCCACATCCTCGAAGAGGTCGAGCAGTTGGCGGCCCACATCGAGGTGATCGTCGCCGGCCGGCACGCGGCGAGCGGTGACTTCCGGCGCATCCGCCGGCTGATGACCGACCGCCCCCACCGCTATCTGGTGCGCTCCAGCGACGACCGGGCCCTGGCCGCGGCGCTGATCGCCGACCCGTCGACCGCCGGGATCGAAGTGGATCTGGCCGAGGGCGCGTTGCGCATCCAGGCCGTCGACTTCGGGCGGTTCACGACCCTGCTGCCGAGGGTGGCCCGGGACCACGGCATCCGTCTGCTCACGGTCTCGCCGTCGGACGAGTCCCTCGAGTCCGTCTTCTCGTATCTCGTCGCGGCGTAGGAGGCCGAAGATGTACGACCCCACAGTCGCCCGGCTCACCTACCGGGCCCTGCTCGGCCGCCGTCGGGCCCTCATCCTCAGCGCGCTGCCCGCCCTGTTGATCGTGCTCTCCGTGGCCGTACGCGCCCTGAGCGGCGCCGACGACCAGGTGGCGGCGGATCTCCTGGGCGGATTCGCGCTCGCCACGATGGTGCCGATCATCGGCGTCATCGCGGGAACGGGCGCGATCGGACCGGAGATCGACGACGGCTCGGTGGTGTATCTGCTCGCCAAGCCGGTGAAGCGGCCGACGATCATCTTCACCAAGCTGATCGTGGCGATCGCCGTGACCATGGCCTTCTCGGCCGTACCGACGCTGATCGCGGGCCTGATCCTCAACGGCAACGGGCAGCAGATCGCCGTCGCCTACACCGTGGCGGCGCTGGTCGCCTCGATCGCGTACGCCGCGATGTTCCTGCTCCTCGGGACGGTCACCCGGCACGCGGTCGTCTTCGGGCTCGTGTACGCCCTCGTCTGGGAGACCCTCTTCGGGTCCCTGGTGGACGGGGCACGCACCCTCAGCGTCCAGCAGTGGGCACTCGCCGTCGCCCAGAAGGTCACCGACGGCAACCTGGTGACCTCCGACGTGGGGCTGCCGACGGCGGTGATCCTGCTGACGGTCGTCACGGCGGGCACGACCTGGTACGCGGGACAGAAGCTGCGGACGCTGAAGCTCGCCGGCGAGGAGTGACGGGACCCTCCGGGGCGAGCCGCCCCGGAGGCCCCTCTCTCGCGGTCTTGACGGAGGCTTCACGCCCGCCCGGGCAGACTGGGCGGACGGATACACGGGACACACCGGCCAGGAAGGGCGGCCAGAGGGCGGGAGGAACGGGGATGACGGAGTATTCGTCCGACGGAGGCGAGACGCGGGGCGCGGGCGAGGACGTCTGGGACGACCTCGTGCTGGACGAGGACTTCATACGGTCCGCCGAGACGGCCGAACCGTCGGCGCGGGCCCGGATGTTGGCGGCGCGGTGGCGGGGGCAGGCTCCGGATCCCCAGCCCTGGCGCTCGGACGAGCCGCCCGCCGGGTGGTTCTTCAGCAAGGCACGACGTCGCAAGTGGCGCCGCCGCTGACCGTCCGGAGTGGCCGGGGCCGCGCGGCCGATATTCGGTGGCGGGCAACTCGGCCGCCGGGCACAGTAGTTGGTGTCCAGGTCGCCGGATCGGATCGGCGTCACGTTCTGGGAGAGGAGCCCGGCGATGCTGTCCTTCAGGTGCAGTACGTCGAGTTCCCCGCAGGGCGGCCCACGACGGACTCCGGAGTAGTTACCCCTCCGTCGAGTCCGTCCCCCCAGTGGGGGGCTGCCCGGGGCGGCCGCTTCGAGCACGCGAATCGCTTCGCGTGGGCCGCCCACCCGGAGGATTGGCCGAGTGGTAAGGCACCGGCTTGCTAAGCCGTGGTCGGGTTCTGCCCGCGCACGTTCGATCCGTGCATCCTCCGCCGTTTCGCTGTCGCTGTGACTTGGCCGGGTTCGTTGGGCCAGGGGTGTGTGTAGAGAGGCCCCGGGGCTGCGCCGGGCCTGGTGGGCCGGGAGGTGTGTGTAGAGAGGCCCCAGGGCTGCGCCGACCTCATTGGGCCAGGGCGTGTGTAGACAGGCTCACGAGGCTGTGCCGGGTTCGTTGGGCCAGGGGTGTGTGTAGAGAGGCCCCGGGGCTGCGCCGACCTCATTGGGCCAGGGCGTGTGTAGACAGGCTCACGAGGCTGTGCCGGGCTCGTTGGGCCGCGGGGTTGGACAGGCTCAACTGGGCTGTGCCGGGTTCGTTGGGCCAGGGGGTGGGTGCGGCGAGGCTCCCGGGCGCTGTGCCGGGCTCGGTGGGCGAGGGCGTGTGTGTAGAGAGGCTCACGGGGCTGTGCCGGGCTCGTTGGGCCGCGGGGTTGGACAGGCTCAACTGGGCTGTGCCGGGTTCGTTGGGCCAAGGGGTGTGGGCGGAGAGGCTTCTCGGGGGCTGTGCCGGGTCTCGGGGCGGCGGTCGGTGGAGCCGGGCGGGCGGCGCCGGGTGGGCCGGGTGTCGTTTGCCGGGCGCACACGTCTGGTTCGAGGCGCCGCCAGGATGTTGCCGCGTCAGCGCGCGTGGGGCGCTGAGGCCGCCCGGCCACAGGTCTCTCGTCCCTCCGGTGCTGTCGCCCCGCTTCCCCGGGCCCCGCCGCGGCGGGGGCCTTCGGATCGGTCAAGGCAGCAGGCGTTCCAGTACCTCGGCGATGCCGTCGTCCTCGTTCGAGGAGGTCACTTCGTCGGCGACGGCCTTGAGGTCGGGGTGGGCGTTGGCCATGGCCACGCCGTGGGTGGACCAGGTGAACATCGGGACGTCGTTGGGCATGTCGCCGAAGGCGATGGTGTCCGTGCGCTTCACCCCGAGGCGGCGGGCGGCGATGGAGAGCCCGGTGGCCTTGGTGAGGCCGAGGGGAAGCAGCTCGACGATGCCCTCACCGGCCATGGCGACCGTGACGAAGCCGCCGGCGGCCTGACGGGCGGCCTCGGTGAGTTCGTCCGAGGTCAGGGTGGGGTGCTGTATGTAGATCTTGTTGAGCGGGGACGTCCAGAGGTCGGAGACGTCCGTGAGCGGGATCGTGGGGAGCGAGCCGTGCAGGGAGTACCCGCTGCCGACCAGGATCTCGCCGTCCAGGCCCGCGCGGCTGGCGGCCAGGTGCAGGGGGCCGACCTCCGCCTCGATCTTCGCGAGGGCGACCGCGGCGAGCTGTCGGTCCAGGGTGACGGCCGTGAGCAGCCGGTGCTCTCCGGCGTCGTAGACCTGTGCGCCCTGGCCGCAGACGGCCAGCCCCCGGTAGCCAAGGTCGTCGAGGATGTGGCGGGTCCAGGGGACGGCCCGGCCGGTGACGACGATGTGGGCGGCGCCCGCCGCAGTGGCCGCGGCGAGCGCTTCCCGGGTGCGCCGGGAGACCGTGTCGTCGGACTGGAGAAGCGTTCCGTCGAGGTCGGTCGCGATCAGCTTGTAGGGGAAGCCCGGGGGCGTCACGGACCGTTCGGAGACCGTGGTCGTTCCGGAGGCCGTGGCCGCGTCGGACGCGACGGGCGCCTCGGACACCGCGCTCTCGCCGGGGTCCGTGGATCCCCCGGTGGCTGCCGTTTCGCTCACTTGGCTACCGGCTCCAGCACCTCGCGGCCGCCCAGGTACGGACGCAGGATCTCGGGGACGCGGACCGAGCCGTCGGCCTGCTGATGGTTCTCGAGGATCGCCACGATGGTGCGCGGGACGGCGCAGAGCGTGCCGTTGAGCGTGGCCAGCGGCTTGACCTGCTTGCCGTCACGGACACGGATCTGCAGGCGGCGCGACTGGAACTCCGTGCAGTCGGACGTCGAGGTCAGCTCGCGGTACTTGCCCTGGGTCGGGATCCACGCCTCGCAGTCGAACTTGCGCGAGGCCGAGGAGCCGAGGTCGGCGGAGGCGACGTCGATGACGCGGAAGGGCAGTTCGAGCGACGTCAGCCACTGCTTCTCCCAGTCCAGCAGACGCTGGTGCTCCGCCTGCGAGTCCTCCGGCGCGACGTACGAGAACATCTCGACCTTGTCGAACTGGTGGACGCGGAAGATGCCCCGGGTGTCCTTGCCGTGCGAACCGGCCTCGCGGCGGAAGCAGGGGGAGAAGCCCGCGTACCGCAGGGGGAGGCGGTCGGCGTCGATGATCTCGTCCATGTGGTACGCCGCCAGCGCGACCTCGGAGGTGCCGACCAGGTACAGGTCGTCCTTGTCGAGGTGGTAGACGTCCTGGGCGGCCTGGCCGAGGAAGCCGGTGCCGGCCATCGAGTGCGGGCGGACCAGCGCCGGGGTCAGCATCGGGGTGAAGCCGGCCGCGGTGGCCTGGGCGATCGCCGCGTTGACCAGGGCGAGTTCCAGGAGGGCGCCGATGCCCGTCAGGAAGTAGAAGCGCGAGCCGGAGACCTTGGCGCCGCGCTCGGTGTCGATGGCACCGAGGATCGTGCCGAGTTCCAGGTGGTCCTTCGGCTCGAAGCCCTCGGCCGCGAAGTCACGGATCTCGCCGTGCGTCTCCAGCGTGACGAAGTCCTCCTCGCCGCCGACGGGGACGTCGGGGTGGACGAGGTTGCCGAGCTGGAGGAGAAGCTCCTGGGTCTCGGTGTCGGCCGCGTCGCGCTCGGCGTCGGCGGCCTTGACGTCGGCCTTGAGCTGTTCCGCACGCTTGAGCAGCTCGGCCTTCTCCTCGGCGGAGGCCTTGGGGATCAGCTTGCCGAGCGACTTCTGCTCGGCACGGAGCTCGTCGAAGCGGACGCCGGACGACCTGCGCCGCTCGTCGGCGGACAGGAGGGAGTCGACGAGCGCGACGTCCTCTCCACGGGCGCGCTGGGACGCGCGCACACGGTCGGGGTCCTCACGGAGCAGGCGAAGGTCAATCACCCCTCAAGGCTACCGGTGCGTGGTTCCGACCCACGACTTGAATTCGCGGTACGCCCTTTATGTGGCGCTTTGAGCGGAATGTTGATCACCTGGGCCCGCCATGGCAGGCGCCGGTGAAAGTCAATGAACTGAAAGGCGACCCCCTGAAAGGGGGTGGGGGTGCGACGCCTGGTTGACTCGACTCTCTTGTGCCGCAAGGGACTTGGGGATCGTTCGTCCACAGGAATCCACAGTGCCGCAGAGTTATCCACAGGCTGTGCGAAAGATCTGTGGACTTCCGAGAAGATCGCCGGGGAAGTCGGGCGCCGTCCTGAGGATTCCCGGCCCAAACCGCCTTCACGGCCACTTTCGAGTGGATTGACGTGGGAATGGGTCGCTCTAAAGGATTGACGTGAGGAAACACATGGGCGAAGGGTGGCCCACGAGGTTGTGGACGCAGCACGGCTCACGAAGGGGATTTGTCGACTGATCGGGGCTGCGTTGTCGACTTGTCCCCAGGTCGAGAAGGTGCCCTGTGGATAACTTCTGTGGACAAAGAAAATAGGCAGGTAGCACCGACGGCGGGCCAGGTCAGAACCGGCCGTCCTGGCAGCGCGCCACCCAGTCCGCCGCGGCCACGAACTCGGTGTCGGAGGTGCCCGGCAGCATGGGCCGGACCTTCGCGGTGGCGGCGTCCGCACGCGGGTACGAACCGAGGAAGCGGACCTGGAGGCAGACCCGCTTGAGGCCCATCAGCGCCTCCGCCACCCGCCGGTCGGCGATATGGCCCTCGGCATCGATGGCGAAGCAGTAGTTGCCGATGCCCTCGCCGGTCGGGCGGGACTGCAGAAGCATGAGGTTCACGCCGCGGACGGCGAACTCGCCGAGCAGGTCGCGCAATCCACCGGGGTGGTCGTCGCGCTGCCAGATCACGACGGACGTCTTGTCGGAGCCGGTCGGGGCGGCCGGCCGGGCGGGACGGCCGACCAGGACGAACCGGGTCTGGGCGTTCTCCGCGTCGTGGATCTCGGTCTGCAGGGCCTCCAGGCCGTAGCGCGAGGCCGCGAACTCTCCGGCGAAGGCGGCGTCGTAACGGCCCTCCTGCACGAGACGGGCACCGTCGGCGTTCGAGGCGGCGGACTCCCAGACCACGTCGGGCGGGAGGTTGGCCTTCATCCACTTGCGGACCTGCGGCTGGGCGGCCGGGTGTGCGGTGACCGTCTTGATGTCCGAGAGCTGGGTGCCCGGCCGGACCAGGAGCGCGAAGGTGATCGAGAGGAGCACCTCGCGGTAGATCATCAGGGGGGCCCCGGCCACCAGCTCGTCGAGCGTGGTCGTGATGCCGCCCTCCACGGAGTTCTCGATCGGGACGAACGCGGCCTCGGCCTCACCGTTGCGGACGGCGTCGAGCGCGGCGGGCACGGACACCATCGGGACGAGCTCGCGGGTCGCGGCCTCCGGCAGCGTGCGCAGGGCGACCTCGGTGAAGGTGCCCTCGGGGCCGAGGTACACGTAGCTGGCTGACATGGGCTCACCCTAATGGGCCCCGGTCCAGCCGTACGACTCTCGCCCGGCCCCGCGGCCGTCAGCCCTCCAGCAGACCCTGCCCCACGTACTCCCCCTCCGCCGCGCCTCCCGGCACCGCGAAGAGGCCGCTCGACTCGTGGCGGATGAACTTCGACAGGGCGTCGCCGCGATCGAGTTTGCGCTGGACGGTGACGAAGCCGCGCAGCGGGTCGGCCTGCCAGCAGACGAAGAGGAGACCCGCGTCGGGGACGCCCTTCGCGTCGATGCCGTCGTGGAAGGAGAACGGGCGGCGGAGCATGGCCGCGCCGCCGTTCTGGTCGGGGCGGGAGATACGGGCGTGCGCGTTGATCGGGACCAGGAGACTGCCCTCGGCGTCCGTCTTCTCCAGATCCATCGCGGTCGCCTCCGTGGCCTTCGATCCCCCGCTCAGCGGGGCGCCGTCGGACTTGCGGCGCCCGATGACGTCCTCCTGCTCCTTGAGCGAGAGCTGCTCCCAGTCGTCGAGGAGCATGCGGATACGGCGTACGACGGCGTAGGACCCGTTCGCCATCCAGGCGGGATCGCCGGAGGTGCTCGGTGAGGCGGACCCGGGCACGAAGATCCGCTCGTCGAAGTCGGACTCGGTCGGCTTGGGGTTGCGGGTGCCGTCGACCTGCCCCATCAGGTTGCGGGCGGTCATGGGGTGGGCCGTGGCGCCCGGCGAGCGGTTGAAGCCGTTCATCTGCCACCGCACCCGGGCCGCGCCGCCCGCGTCCTTCTGGATCGCGCGCAGGGCGTGGAAGGCGACGAGCGCGTCGTCCGCGCCGATCTGCACCCACAGATCGCCGTCGCTGCGCGACCTGTCGAGCTGGTCCGAGGAGAAGTCCGGCAGCGGGTCCAGGGACTCCGGGCGCTGCTTCTCCAGCCCGGTACGGGCGAAGAAGCTGTGTCCGAAGCCGAAGGTGACCGTCAACGACGAGGGCCCGGCGTCCAGGGCGATCGCGGTGTCGTCCTGAGCCGCGGGCTCGCCCGCCATCAGCCGCCGGGCCGTGTCCGACCAGCGGCGCAGCAGAGCGGCGGCCTCCTTGCGCCCGGCCCCGGCAGCCAGGTCGAAGGCGACGAGATGGCCACGCGCCTGGAGCGGGGTGGTGATCCCCGGCTGATGTTTCACGTGAAACATGACCTCCCCCGCGCCGAGGGAGGACAGCGGGGTGACCTTCTCGGCGGAGGACGAGGAGGCGGAGCCTGCCGTGTAGCCTGCGGCGCCGCCCGCCGCACCCAGCGCAAGACCGGTGACGCCGGCCGTGCCGAGCAGGCGGCGGCGGGAGAGGGGTCCGCTCGCGGGGCCGTGCGGTCGGTCCCCTTCCCGCTTCTGTTCCGCGCCGACGGACGACGACGGTGAGTCGTCCGTGGTCGTCCGCACCCGCGCGGCGGCAGTGTGGTCACCGCCGTCCCGTGCCCCTCTCCGGGCGGGGCCGTCTTCGACGAGGTCCTGGTCAGCCATGGTGTGTTTCAGCCGATCTTCGCGTTCTTGCTGACGGTCACCTGGTCGATGTCGGATGTCCGTACGGTCATCTCGATCTTCCAGTCGCCCGCCATGGGGACCTGTACGCCACTCGCCGTCCAGTGGCCGGTGGTGACGCGGTCGGGGACCACGGGCAGCGGGCCGATCTTCTTGGCCTCCAGGGTGAAGGCGACCTTCACCTCGGGGACGTCGATGGGCTTGCCGTCGGGCCCCTGGACATAGACGTGCATCTCGTTGGCACCCACCCGTGCGGGGTCGATCTGCAGCCGGGCGACGCCCTGGCCGTTCTTGCCGCCGGTGTCGAACGACATGTCCAGCGCCAGCGCGCCCGACGTCTCGTCCTGCTGCGTCACGGCCGCCTTGGCCGCCTCGGCCTCCTCCACCGTGCGCCCCGGCTCGGTGGCCGTCAGCACCGTGGTGACGGCGAGCAGGACGACGGCGACGCCCGCCTCCGCCAGCACGGACCGACGCAGACCGGGACGGCCCGGATCCGCGTCCCGCAGCCGTTTCTCGCGCGCGCTCGCCACCGCCGCCCGCTGCCGGGCGAGCTGAGCGGCACGCTCCGCGCCCTCGCCGGTCGCCTTCGTGGAACCGACCGCCGCGTGCGCGACCACCGGCTCCTTCTCCTCGGCGGCCTCCTTCTCCTGAGCGGCTTGCGTCTCCGCAGCGGCTTGCGTCTCCGCAGCAGCGTGCGTCTCCAGTGCGGCAGGCGCCTCCGCCAGCTGCGAGGTCCACCGGCGCGAGATCCACGCGATCCCGACCAGGACGGCCACCAGGCCGATCTTCACGAGGAGGAGTTGCCCGTACGCCGTGCCGGTCAGCGCGGACCAGCTGCCGACCTGGCGCCACGACTGGTAGATCCCGGTCGCGGCCAGCACGAGCACGCTGCCGAACGCGAGCCGCGAGAACCGCCGTACGGCGCCGGTCTCGATCTGCGCGCCCACGGGTGCTCGGAAGAGTGCCACGAGGAGCGTCGCCAGGCCGCCCAGCCAGGCGGCGACGGCCAGCAGGTGCACGACGTCCAGGGGCATCGAGATGCCGGTCTGGATGCCGGTCGAGGCGTGCTCGGCCATCGCCCAGCTCGCGGCGAGGCCGGCGGCGACCACGCCCCCGCCGACGGCCAGCCCGAAGGTGAGGTCCCGCTGGAGGGACGGGTCGTGGTGCTCGGAGTCCGCGTCGGTGTCCGTGTCAGCGTCGTCCCGGGAGTCCGCATCGTCGGCGGCGCTCGCGGTGCCGGCGGCCGCCATGGCTGCGGGCTCGACGTCCCCGGCGTCCCCGGCTTCCTCGGTCTCCTCGTACCGCCGTGCGTACGCGCCGAAAAGCACTGCGATGAACAGGGCCGCGGCGGCGAGGAGCAGCAGACGGGAGACCAGGGCGGCGCCCGTCTTCGTCTGGAGGACCTGGCTGAGGAGGTCCAGGTTCAAGACGTCGCCGAACTTGCCGGAGCCGGTGTAGGCACCGCGCAGCAGCAGCATCGTGAGGGTGGCGATGGTCAGCGTGAGCCAGCCGGCCACCACGAGCCGCTGCACGGGCCGTACCCCGGCGCCGCGCTGCCAGCAGGCCAGCACGAAGGTTGCGCCGCCGATCAGCAGGATGAAACCGGCGTACGACAGATAGCGCGCGAAGCCATAGAGGCCGCCGACGAGCCCGCCGCCCGCGCCCTGCTCGGGTACCGCGACCGTTGTCTTGGACGGCGCCCCCACCGAGAAGGTGAAGGCACCGGAGACGGGGTGGCTGTCCGCCGAGACGACCTGGTAGGTGACGGTGAACGTGCCGTCGGGCAGGCCCGAATGCAGTCCGACGGCATAGCTGTTCCCGCCCAGATCGGTGACCTCGCCGGTGTCGGCCTCCTTGCCCTTGGGGTCGTACACGCGCACCGAACCGTCGGACACCGCGACCTTCTCGGAGAAGGTGAGCGACACCTGGTCCGGTGCTTCCTGGACCACCGAGCCCTGTTGCGGGTCGCTGCCGGTCAGCGCGGCGTGCGCGGAGACGGGCACGGCACCGGCGAGCAGAGCTCCGACGGTGGCGAACAACAGCAACAGCAAGGGCCTCAACCGGCTCACCGGTGCTACCTCCCTCAGTGACCGCTGGTCGGCTGGTACGTCGCCGACTTCACGGGCATCTCGACCGTGATGGCCTCGGACTTGGTGAAGTTCAACCGCAGGGACACCGTCTCGCCTTCCTTCGGCTTGCGCTTCAGGTTCTCGAACATCAGGTGGTTTCCACCGGTCTCCAGGACGAGTTCGCCGTCGGCGGGGACCTTCAGGCCCGCGACCTCCCGCATCGACTGCCCGGTCGTCTCGTGGACGGTGACGTCCCGGGCGAGGTCGCTGGTGACGGAGGTCAGCTCGTCCGCCGTACCGCCGTCGTTCTCGATGACGAGGTAACCGGCGGCCATGGAGTCCGTGACGGGCTGCGGCATGTAGGCCGCCCGCACGGACAGCTTCGCGGCGGAGCCGGAGGAAGAGGAGTCGGTGGAGCCGCAGCCCGTCAGGGCGACGAGCGCGGCGGCGGTGATCAGGACGGGGCCGGCCGGTGCTCTCACGGGTTCTCACCCTTGAGCAGCTTCGGCAGGCCCTTCTCGTAGTCCTGCACGGTGGCATCGTCGTCGTACAGCACATAGCCGTCGTCGGTCTTCGGCGAGAACGCGATGACCTGGGTGCCGTGCTCGGAGACGGTCTTGCCGTTCTCGTCCTTGGTCGGCGGGGCGATGGAGATGCCAAGGGTGCGGGCGCCGGCCTGGGTGTCGTCGAAGTCGCCGGTCAGACCGACGATCTCGGAGTCGATGCCCTTGAGCCACTTGCCCAGTTCGGCCGAGGTGTCGCGCTCCGGGTCGGTGGTGACGAAGACGAGCCGGAGGTTCGCCAGCTCCGCCTTCGGCACCTTCTTCGCGATCTCCTTCTTGGCGACCGCGAGGTTGTTCATGGTGAGGGGGCAGACGTCAGGGCAGTTGGTGTAGCCGAAGTAGATCAGCGTCGGCTTGCCCTCGGTCTCCTTGCGGAGGTCGTACGACTTGCCGTTGGTGTCGGTGAGGACCAGGTCCGGCTTGGTGAACGGCCGGTCGAGGACCGTGAAGTGCCTCTGGGGGCCGGTGTCCGAGACCTCGGCGACCGACGTGGTGGAGCTGCCGCCCGTGCCGCAGGCCGAGAGGCCGAGGACGGCCGCGGCCAGCAGGGCACCGGCCGCGAGCGCCTTCTTCTTGGTGTTCGTGCGCATGAGAAATGTCCAGTGGGTTCGAGCCCCGGCGCGCACGGGGCGTACCCGCGCGCGCCGAGGGAGAGGGCCGGGAAGGCGGAGGCTCAGGCGTTCGTGCGCCGACGGCCGGCGAGGACGCCGTACGCCACGCCCGCCGCGCCGATGACGATGCCGACGACGCCGAGCACGCGGGCGATGGTGTCGCTGCTGTCGGCGGGTGCGGCGGTGGTCTCGTTCGACGCGGCCTCGGCGTCGTCGGCGTCCTTCGACTTGTCGGAGGCGTTCGAGGCGCCGGCCGCGCCGTGGTGGTCGTCAGACGCGGCGGACAGTGCGAGTACGGGCGCCGGGTTCTCGGGCTCCTCCTGGCCGTCCTGCGGCACCTCGATCCAGCGGACGACCTCCTTGTTGGAGTACGTCTGGAGCGCCTTGAAGACCAGTTCGTCGGTGTTCTCGGGGAGCTGGCCGATGGAGACCGGGAACTTCTGGAAGAAGCCCGCCGCGATGCCGTCGCCGGTGGCGGTCCAGGTGATCTTGGAGACGGCCTCGTCGATCTGCTCGCCGTGCAGTTCGAGCGGCTTGTCGAGCTTGGCGGTGGTGACCTTGATGTCCCAACCGGGGACGGCCTCCGGCTGGGCCGAGGCGAGCGGGTGGTCGGTCGGGAAGCTCACCTCGAGCTTGGTGGTCCTGGCGTCGTCGCGCTCGTTGGGGACCTTGAAGTTGACGGTCGCGTACCCGCCCTTGGCCGCCGTGCCCTCCGCCGCGACGCTGACGTGCGCGAACGCGGGGCCGGACAGGAGGAACACGGCCGAGCCGGCGAGGGCGCCGACGGCGGCGATACGAGAAGCCTTCATGACTGGTGACACTCCACAGTGAGTGAGGGAGAAGAGAGGACGAGGGACCGCGCACCCCGCGAGCCGACAGCCGGGCTGCGGCCCGGGCCGGCATCCACGGCCGGGACCGGGAGCAGGGCTGGGAGCCGGTGCTTCGGGTCCGGGAGCCTGAGCCTGGGGATCCGAGCCTGTCGGTCCGAGCCGCGAGGTCCGAGCCCGGGGTCCAGGCCCGGGCCGGGCTCAGCAGGCGCCCGAGTTCTGAATCCGCAGAATCGGAAGCCGCAGAGCCGGAGCCCGTGAGGCCGGAGCCGTGGGGCCGGAGCGGGGCGAGGCCGCTGGGCCGGGGTCGGCAGCAGGTGCGCGGGGCTCGGCGCCGGGCGACGGACGCCCTCTCCCTGGTGCGGAGTGAGTGTGCGTCGGGTCAGGCGGCGAGCATGAAGGCGGGCGCGGCGGCGGGAGGGCCGCGGCGGACCACGGTGTGCTGGAGCGCGGTCGTCCGCAGGGCGGCGGGCGCCACGTGCACGGTGTGCGGGGCGCGGGAAACCGCCTCCGGCGTGCCTGGCAGCCCGGACCGCAGGACCCGCGCCAGCGCGAGCGCGAGCGCGCCAAGCAGCGACCGTACGAGCGACTCCTCGGTCGCCAGCCGGGTCAGACGGAGCAGCGCGAGGTCGCCGTGGCGCAGTACCCACCCGGCGGCCACGGCCGCGAGCACATGGCCGAGCAGCATGGGCAGGGACGGCAGGAGGGCGGCGGACGAGCCCGGCGCGGTCGTCATCGCGTCCGCCGGGTCGTGCGTGACGTGCGTACCGCCGATTCCCGCGTCGATGAGGATGCGGCGGGCCCGCTCGGGGCTCAGGGTCGCCGCGGTCGTGCCGCACACGAAGCGGGCCGCGCGCTCGATGAGCGCCGCGTCCATCGCCTCCGTCGTGCGGGACGCGCCGGTCGCCCCGTGCTGGTTCAGGCCGAACAGGACGTGCAGCACGGTCTGGCCCACCGCCAGCAGTGCCGCGATGCCCGGGAGCGAGCGTTGCCGGCCGGCCAGTGCGGCGGCGACGCAGAAGGTGCCGACGAACCCGACGCCCAGACTCCACAGCGGGACCGTCGCGCACGAGGCGAGTGCGTGTCCGGCCCCGGCCAGCACGACACAGACCACGGCGAACACCGCGGCCCGCAGCACACGGAGGTCGCCTCCGGCGCGGGTCCGGCGTGGCGCGGCCGGGCGGTCTGGGTGGGGGACAGTCATGGCGGGCCCATCATCGCACCGGGGCGCTCCGCCGGGTTCGGCGGGTTCATGGGTTGAGGTAGGGGGAGGGAGGGAGCGGTGTTCAGGTGGGGTTTAGGGGTGCGTTCGGGGCGGGTGAGGAGTGATGGAGCGTGTGGTGGAGGGAGATGCGGAAGGGGGTGGGGTCTGCGGTCGGCCGGCGGGTGCGGGTGATTGCGGGCTGGTCGCGCGGTTCCCCGCGCCCCTGAAAGGGCTCGGGGCTGTGCGGGCGCGCTGACCACCGTGCGAAGGCGGAAACCAGTGCGCCCACCGCTTGATCCTCAGGGCAGCCATCCCGATGCGAGCGCGGCCACCGCTCGGTCCTCACCGTCGCCGTCCCGCCGTTGGCCCCGGCGCTGTCCGGCCGTGGTGGCGTGGTGGAGTGGTGGAAGTTGTGGATGATTCGGAAGGGTTCGGTCCGCATACACCGAATGTGCGGGGGACGCATCCGCCGTATGGGCGGAGAGACGGGCTCCGGGCGATTGCGGGCGGGCCTCGGCGGCAATACGTAACGGTATGTCGAGCCGCGGCCAGGAGGCTGGAGCATGAGCATCTGGTGGTCACTCCATCTGCGGCGCGAGGCTGCGAGCGTGCCCCTCGCCCGGCGGCTGCTGATCGGCACGATGGAGACCGCGGGCGTCGATCCCGACGTCTCCTACGACCTCTCCATCGCCCTCAGCGAGGCCTGTGCCAACGCCGTCGAGCACGGCGGCGCGATCCCGGCCGGCACCAGCGGCGAGGCGTACCGGGTGACGGCCTACCTCGACGGTGAGAAGTGCCGGATCGAGGTCGCCGACTCCGGCCCGGGCTTCCCGCGCCGCCACCCGGTCCGTCCGGCCCCCGCCGACGCCGAGGACGGCCGTGGCCTCTGCCTCATCCGGGAACTTGCCGACCACGTCCACATCGGCAACAAGCCGGGCCGCGGCGGCGCGATCGTCAGCTTCGACAAGATCCTCAAGTGGCGTGACGACGCACCGCTGGTGGCCGTCTAGAGCGCACCCGTCGGCAGCCGTCCAGCACTCACGCGCCGCCAAGCAGCCGTCCGTCGCGCACCCGCCGACGGCCGTCCGTCGCGCACCTGCCGACAGCCGCCCGTCACCCACCCGTCGGCAGGCGACAACGCAGCCGTGTCCACGGCGTCCCGCATCAGATCTGGTGCGGTTCCAAGTCCCTCCCCACCCGCTGCCAGGAGCGGACCAGCACGGTCACCGGATGGCCCCTGCCCAGTAGCTGGGTGAGCCGGGTCGCCGCCTTCTCCTGGAGCCGTACGGCCTCCTCGTGACCCTTGTCCCGCAGGGTGATCGCCAGGTTGCCCATGCCGACCAGCACATCGGGGTGGTCCGCGCCGAACCGTCGGCGCAGCCCCTCCACGGCCTGGCGTTCAGAGCGCTCGGCGTGGTCGTACAGGCCCCGGTCCCCGTAGGCGTTGGCCAGGTTGAGGCCCGCGGAGCAGACGGCCGGGTGGTCGTCCCCGAGCGTCGCCGCCAGACAGTCGCGGGCGTGCCGGCTCAGCTCCTCCGCCTTCTCGGTGTTGCCCAGGGCCCGGTGGTACATGGCGAGGTTGTTGAAGCAGTACATGGTGAACGGGTGCTCGAATCCGAACGAGTCCTGGTACCCGTCCAGCACCTCCTCGACCTGGCGGACAGCCCGCGCAGGACCGTCCTCGGGATCGGTGGCGAAGTAGTCCGCGGCGAGGTTGAGCCCGCAGGCCAGGATCTCGGGGATGGTGCTGCCGTAGCGGTCGTGGTAGCGGGCGTACGTCTTCCAGGTCTCCTCGGTGATCCGCAGCGCCTCGGCGGTACGGCCCGCCTTGCGCAGGGAGACCACGAGGCTCTTGTCGGCCTGCAACACCTCCGGCACGCCCGGGTTGAACACCTGCTCGAAGCTCTCGCGGACCTCGCGCAGGAGCTCGGCGGAGGTCCGGTAGTCCCCGAGGTCGCGCAGGTCACGCGCGCGGTGGCCCTTGGTGGCGAGCGTGTAGGGATGGGTCGGGCCGAGCAGCGCGGTGCGGCGGCGAACGATGTCCTCGGTGAGCCGGCGGGCGGCCTCGCTGTCGCCGGCCAGCCGTAGGTCGATGGCCAGGTTGTTGGCGGCCGAGAGCGTCCGCGCGTGGTCCTCGCCGAAGGTCTCGCGGAAGCCCAGATGGATGCGCAGGTCCAGTTCCAGGGCCTCCTTGTAGCGGCCCAGGGCCCGGAGGTCGGCGGCCAGACTGCCCGAGGTGATCAGGATGTTCGGGTGGTCCTCGCCGAGCAGTCGGCGCTGGCCCTCCAGGGTCTTCTCGTCCATGGCCCGCGCGGCCTGGTAGTCGCCCTGGGCGCGCATCACGTTGGCCAGCTGGAAGCGGAGGTTGAGGACCTGCTCGTCGTCCGCGTCGAGGATCTCGTTGGTCCACAGCTCGTCGAGGTCGGTGGCCAGGTCGCGGGCCGCCTGCAGCTCGCCGCGTTTGCCCAGGTAGCGGACGCGGTCCACCATCAGCTGGCGGGGCTCCTCCTCCGCGCACTCGCGGATGTTCGAGGGCATCAGATGCGGCCAGATCACCTCGAACCCGAGCCACTGCGCGGGATCGTCCACGGCGCCCTCGCGCGGCCGGGCGGCGGCCAGGATGCGGTGCACCTCGTGAATCGTCTCCACGTACCGCTGGTCGTCCAGACTGTCCCGCACCGCCGCCTGCACCAACCGGTGCACCTGGATGGAGTTGTCGGCGGAGTCGACCTTGGCGAGGGCGAAGCGGTTCAGGGCCTGGGTGACGCGGCCGAGCATGTAACGGGCGCGCAGGTCCCGGTCGTACGGCAACAGGGCGTCGATCATCGCGTCGCTGCTGATCAGGGTCATGGAGATGGGCTCGGCCGAGAAGAAGGCGCACAGTTCGAGCAGTCGGGCCGCCGCCGGGGACTCCTCGCGCAGTCGGGTGATGGAGATGTTCCAGGTGGCGCCGACGGAGGACGGGTACTCGACCGCGTTCACCGCCTCCTGCACCGACAGCACCCGGGTGGACTGCTCCCGCAGCTGGTCGATGTACTCCTCCACCGGTGTGGCCGTCGCCTCCAGCCAGGCCGCCGCGACCTCCACGGCCAGCGGCAGGTCGCCCAGCGCGTCGGCGACCCGGTCCGCGTCGGCGTCGCGCAGTCCGGGGACCCGGCGGCACAGGTGTTCCACGCTCTCCTCGCGGGTGAAGACCTCCATCTCCAGCGACTGCACCACCGTCGAGCCGGGCCGGTCGCGGGTGGTGACCAGGATGTGGCCGTACACGTGGTCCCGCAGCGGAGCCGTCTGGCCCGGGAAGAGCGGCAACGCCCGGTTGAGGTCCGGCACGTTGTCGAAGATCAGCAGCCAGCGGGCGCACGGGTCGCCCTGCCGCAGGGCCCGCATCGCGGCCTCGGCCGCCTCGGAGACGTCGTCGCCGACCGGCAGGTCCAGTTCCTGCGCGAGGGCGGCCACCTTCGGCAGCACGAGGTCCGGCTGTTCGGCGTCGATCCACCACACCAGGTCGTAGTCCGCCTTGAACCGGTGGGCGTACTCGCGGGCGAGCTGGGACTTGCCCACCCCGCCCAGACCGTGCAGCACCTGCGGCAGCCGTTGCCCGGAGCGGCCGCTGACCAGGCGTTCGCGCAGCCGGTCCAGGATCGGTGAGCGGCCGGTGAACCACGGGTGGCGTGGCTGGACGTTGGAGATCCGGGTGCCGGTGTTGGGGAAGCGGGCGCCGCCGTCGGGCGGTGCGGCCAGGACGTCCGGGTGGTCGAGGCTCGTCAGCAGGGTCCGGTGGGCCCGGTCCTCGTCGAGCCGGGTGAGGTCGATGGCGCCCCGGGAGGAGTGCGGCAGGCTGAGCCGGACGTCGTCGACGCGGACCGCCACCGGCCGGTTCCCCGGTTTGCGCCCGTCGGCGTGCACGGCGTCCTCCCAGGCCCGGCGCGCCCTGCGGGAGTCGAGGAAGGCGGGCGAGACCACGGCGAGCAGCCGCTCCGAGCCGTCGGCCGCGTCCTCGGCGCCGGACGCCGCCCGGTCCTCGTGCCCCGGCAGCCCGCCGGCGTCCTGCGGCAGCGCCCGGACGTCCATCGGCGCCACGTCGAAACCGGCGTTGCGGAGCACCGACTCCAGCCAGTCGACCCACATCCGGTCCTCGGAGACGTAGTACAGCACCAGCCGGGAGACGGGCAGCGGGCGCCGCCGGGTGTACGCGGCCTTGTACCGGGCCCGCTTCTCCTCGCCGATCAGGGGGAGTCGGGTGACCCGGCCCTCGGTGATGACGGAGGTGACCCGTTCGCAGGCGCTCAGCATGGAGTTGGCCGTCTTCGGCGGGTCGCCGAAGGCCGCCAGGATCTCCTCGTAGGCGTAGTACGGCTGGTAGAGGACCTCCATCGACGACCAGTAGTCGGCCAGCCGATCGCCGTCCAGGCCGGCGGGCAGTCCGGCGAAGCGCTCCCGGGCCAGGGCGCGTCCCGCGTCGAGCTTGTCCTTCTCGCCGAGGTCGATGCGCATGGCGAGGGGCAGGACGCGGATGCCCTTGTGGCCGAACCGCTCCCGGATGCTCTGCGCGACGGCGGCGGCGCCCTCGATGCTCTGGCCGCTGAGGGTGTAGCAGACGACAAGGGTGTGGGGCATCTGCACGGTGCAGACGTCGGCGAGGTCGCTGAGTCCGGTACGGCTGTCGATCAGGGTGTAGTCGTAGTGGCGCCGCATGTCCGCGCGCATCGCCTCGAAGAACTGGCCGCCGCCGTAGCTGGCGTAGAAGAGGTCCCAGTCCATGTTGCCGAACAGGCTCAATGTCCCGGCCTCGGCCCGCCGATGCGCAGTCATCGAACAGGTAAGCGGAATAAAGTGGGTGTCGCGCCCCTCGCCCCCTACGGCCGGACCGTCCGCCGGTGCTCCTCCGCCGCCCGCCGGGCCGCTCCCAGGGCCTCCGCGCCGACCTCGTCCGTGGCCAGCGCCTCCCGGAGGCCGGCCACTAACCGCTGCCCGGTCTCCGTCAGTGCCCCGGAGTCCGCCAGCGTCCCCACCGCCTCCGCCGTCTGGTCCCGCCACCGGGAGAACCGCGTCTCGGCATCCGGCCCGCCCCCGCCGCGCCACCGGGCCCGCCAGAAGTCGACGACCGCCAGATGCGCGTACGTCCCCTGCAACAGCCCCTCCAGCGGACGCGGGTCGGGACGCCAGGGCGCGTAGAACAACGTCGCGCAGGTCGGGTCGTACAGGTCGACCAGATCCAGTACGGACCCCAGCTTCACGTGCTGGAACTCGTGGACGAGGAGCAGCGCCAGGGTCTCCGGCGCGGACGGTCGGGCGACGGCCACCGCGCCGAAGGCGTCGCGGGCCGCGGAACTGATGTCGGCGCCCTCGGGAGAGGGCGTGAGCGGGGTGATCGTCCGGAGCCCGGCGGCGATTCCCGGCGCGTACTCGGGCAGTTCGCGCCGGATCCAGGCCCAGGCCGCGGTCAGGTCGGACCGCCACGCCTCGGCCTCGTCCTCGCCGAGCCGGGGGTGCGCCGGATGGCCGTGGCAGTCCCGCCAGGGGTCGGTGTCCTCCAAGGTCACGGACCAGCCGTCCAGTTCGAACCGCCGGCTGCCCCGCCAGGCGGGGTCCGCGCGGCCGCTCCGGGGGATCGCGTACGTCCGGCCGCCCGCCCGGACCGTGCAGCCGTCGGCGTCCGTGCGCACCAGAACCCGCTCGGTGCCCGCCTCCACCGTGAGGGTCCCGAGCGTGGGCAGTCGCAGCAGCCCGGCGTGCACCGGGACGACCACCGAAGCCCGGCGGCCGGACCGGAACGCGGCGGCGGCCGCGATCTCCGCCGTCCCGCGTACGGCCGTCGCCGCGGCGCCCGTGACGCCCGCGGTCGGTCCCGGCGACGGGCGGGCCCCGAGGGCGCTCAGCGCCCAGGACCGCACATAGGGGTGGGCCAGGACCCGGTCCACCGCTTCGGGGGCCTCGGCGTCGAGGGCGGTCAGCGTGTCCCACGCCTCTTGGCCGTCCTGCCGGCCGCCCTCGGGGGCCGGCGCGAGCGTCGTCTCGTGCCGGACGAGGCCCAGCAGCTCACGGGCCAGGGCGAGTTGGCGGCGGGCCAGCAGGTCGACGGTGGCGCCCGAGCCGCGTCCGGTGGCCAGTTCGGCCAGGTGGTGGTCGGCGAGCGCCGGCCGCGCGGACTGGTCGGTCATATGACGGTCCCGGAGGTCGGTGATGAGGGCCAGCAGATCGGAGCAGTACACGGACGGGTTGCGGAAGCCGCTGCCGTCGGATCGGTACCGGTGGGCGTGGAGACCGCCGCCGCACGAGCGCACCACCGGGCAGGACCGGCACTGCTCGGCCGGCCCGTCGAGGCCCTGCTGCCGGGCCACGGTGCCCGGATGCCCGGCGACCTCGTCCAGGGAGTTGCGGAGCACGCCCTTCCGGTGGCGGGCGCCCCGTCGTGCGCGGTCTTGAGGGAGTCCGCCTGTTCGAAGGTCCCGTCGGTCTCGATCACGGCGAGATCGGCGGGCGCCGGCCCCGGCGACTCGGTCAGGCTGCTCTCGCCGCGCAGGGTCCGCAGCACCGAGTCGAAGATCCGGACGTCCATGGCGCGACCGGCCGCGGTCCACCGGTCGTGGACGGCCGGCAGCCGGCGCGCGTACGCCGTGACGTCGGTGTCCTCGGCCGGACGCGTGGGCGGCTCGTCCCAGGTGGCGTGCGGGAGGAGGAAGTCGACGCGGGGAGGGGCGAGGGCCGCCGGCGCGTCATGGACGGCGACCGAGTCGTTGCGCAGGTCGACGGTGCACAGGAGGCCGGCGAAGAGAGGGCGGTGGCGCGGCCGGCTGAGCAGGGCGATGCCCTTGAGGACGCGGTCGTGGCTGCTGCGCCCGTCCGCGTAGCGGCGGTGCAGGTCGTTGGCTGCCCGGTCGCCGTCCAGCGAGACGCCGACCTTGATGCCGAACTCGTCGAACAGGTCCAGGAACCGTTCGTCCAGCGTGACAGCGTTGGTGTGGATCCGCAGGTCCGGCTCGCGCACACCGCTCAGGGCCGCCGTCAGTTCCGTGGCGGCCCCGCGCAGCCGGGCCCGGCCCGCGAGGAGGGGCTCACCGCCGTGCAGGACCACGTGGACGGCGGGCAGCCCGTGCGCCCCGGCGTGCTCGGCGATCCGCTCCGCCGTGGCGCGCGGGACCTCGTCCGAGACCACCACGGGCCGACGGCTCCAGCTCTGGTCGGCGTGCTCGTACACATAGCAGTGGTCGCACGCGAGATCGCAGCGACTGTGCATCTTCAGCACGTACTGACGCAGCGGCAGGAGCGGTCGGCCCATGACGGTCCCGACGATCCCGACGGTCATGTGGTCTCGACGGTCATGTGATGTCGGTCGTCTCGGTCGTCTCGGTCGTCAGGTGACGTCGGTGGTCTCGGCGGGGTCGGGTGGGTGCGGGCCGTGTCACAGGGAGGACTGGAAGGCCGCCACCGCGACCCTTTCCGGGCCCCGGCGTTCGGCGCCGTTCGCCACGGCACGGGTCAGGGCGGGCGACAGCGCGCCGCCGCTCCGCGCCGCCAACTGCACCAAGGACACCCGCTCCGGAGCGACGGCGGCCGTGGCGTGCGACTCGTCGGCCGTGGGGTCGAGGGATGCGTTCATGGGGACCTCATCAATCTGTGCGTGGAAACTGACGGGGTTGCGGAGTCTTGCGGCTCGATGAAGCAGATGCCGACAGAAATTTCTCACTCAAGCGCCGGCCGCAGAAGAAGTTAGCGGCCAAGCGGGCGAACAGAGCCGAATATCCGGTCGGCTGCCGGTTGCGACCAGAAGATAGCCGACGCCGAGGAGTGGTTCGGACGGCACCACAAGCCTCGTCCGTATTCGGGGCGGCAAACGTGAGAACCGTCTCACGGCCCGGCGCAAGCACGGCAGTTGAGCGGAAGACCGCCCATTCCGGCCGACTCCGGGGCTCCTTCGACTCTCAGCCCCCGCACAGCCACGTCCCAGGCCGCTGACGGACTGCGTCCCTAACTTCACCCGTATGACGGGAAAGCACACAAGCAAAACGATCACGCGGCGTCGCGCCCTCGCGGTGACCGGGGGAACGGTCGCCGCCGGCGGTCTGGCGGTCGCCGGCTATCAGTCGGCGTTCGCGGACGGAACGACGAGCACCGCCGAGGCGACGGCCACCGCCTCCGTGACGAGCACCTCCGACGCGTGCATGACGCTGATGTCGAGCGTCACCGAGGGCCCGTACTACCTGGACGGCGCCCTGGTCCGCAAGGACATCACCGAAGGCAAGAGCGGCGTTCCCCTGACGCTCCGGCTCACGGTCGTGGACGCCACCGACGGCTGCACCCCGGTTCCCGGCGCGGCCGTGGAGATCTGGCACTGCGACGCCTGGGGCTACTACTCCGGCTTCACCACCGCGAATCCCGGCGGCTCGGCGCCCGCCGAGAGCGAGGACGGTTCGACCGCCGACGACGCGACCTACCTCCGCGGTTACCAGATCGCGAACGCGAACGGCGTGGTCAAGTTCGAGACCATCTTCCCCGGTTGGTACACCCCGCGCACCTGCCACATCCACGTGAAGGTCCACACCGGCGGCGAGAAGGAGGACGGTACGTACGAGGGCGGCAAGGTCAACCACACCGGCCAGTTCTTCTTCGACGACGAGATCGCCCAGGAGGTCTTCACGCTGGAGCCCTACTCCCGGCACACCGGCAGCTACACCACCCTCGACGACGACATGGTCTACGACGGCGGCGGCGCCGCGAGCGGCCTGCTCACCCTGGAGGCCGTGAAGAAGGCGAACCCGGCCCGCGGCTACAAGGGCTTCCTCACCCTCGGCATCGACCCCGACGCCGAGAACACCGGTGCCGGTGGTGGCGTGGGCGGCGGCGGTGGCGTGGGCGGTACGCCGCCGTCCGGCGAGCCCCCGGCGGACGCCCCGACCGCCGGCGCCACGGCCACCGAGTCGGCCTCGTAGGGCACGGCCATGAGCAGCCGCGAGGACGAGACACTCGCGCGGGCCGCGGTGGCCGCGCTGACCCGGCAGTTGGAACTCATGCCCAAGCCCGGCCTGCCCGACCCGCGCGATCTCGGCGCCCGGATCACCCGGCAGGACCATCGTGCCCTGCGCTGGTCGGCGAAGGCGCTGATGCCCGGCCTCGCGGCGATGGCGGCCTGCGCCCGTCGCAACGGTGCGGCGACGCCCGAACTCCGGGCCGAACTCGGGGCGATCGGGCGCTGCACCGAGCACTCGATGCGGCTCGCCGGGGGCGGCCACCGGGGCGCCACCTGGGTGCTCGGGCTGCTGGTCGCCGCGGCGGCCATGGATCCCGGGGCGCGGGGGCGTGAACTGGCCGCCACCGCGAAGAAGATCGCCGCGCATCCCGACCGGCGGGCGCCGCGGCGGCCGTCCCGGGGGTCGTCGGTGTCCGCCAAGTACGGGGCGGCCGGGGCGCGGGGGGAGGCGCGCGCCGGATTCCCGCATGTGCGGCGGGCGTTGGACGTGCTGGCGAAGGCGCGTGCGGCGGGGACACCGGAGGCGGACGCCCGGCTCGACGCGTTGCTCACGGTCATGTCGACGTTGCAGGACACCGAGTTGCTTCACACCGCCGGGCCGCATGGGTTGCGGCATGTGCAGGGGGCGGCGCGGGGGGTGATCGACGTGGGGGGTACGGGGACGTCTGAGGGGAGGGCGGCGCTGGCCGCGTTCGACGTGGATCTTCAGAAGCGGGGGTGGAGTCCTCGAGGGAGCGGGGCGTTGCTGGCGGGGGCGTTGTTCGTGGACGCGTTGCCGGTGGCTGCCGCCGCGAAGGCCCCCGTCCAGGGTTTCGCCCCCGCCGCCCTTACCCGTCCCATCCCAGGGGCTGCGCCCCTTCGACCCCCCTCCGCCGGTCCGGTGGGGGTTGCTCGCGCAGTTCCCCGCGCCCCTCAAAGAGCAGGGGCTGCGCCCCGTGCTCTTTGACGAAGGGCCGAAGGCACCTTCGGGGGCGCGGGGAACTGCGCGACCAGCCCCCACTCACCCGCAGACGACGAACCGGCCCCTCAGCCCCGCGCATCACCCTTCAGCGAGGCCATCCACAGCTCGACCTCGTCCGAACGGCGAGGCAGCGCGGCGCTCAGGTTGCGGTTGCCGTCGGCCGTCACCAGGATGTCGTCCTCGATGCGGACACCGATGCCCCGGTACTCCTCGGGGACGGTGAGGTCGTCGGCCTGGAAGTAGAGGCCGGGCTCTACGGTCAGCACCATGCCCGGCTCCAGCGTCCCGTCGACGTACGACTCGACGCGCGCGGCGGCGCAGTCGTGGACGTCCATGCCGAGCATGTGCCCGGTGCCGTGGAGCGTCCAGCGACGCTGGAGCCCCAGCTCCAGGACCCGCTCCACGGGGCCCTCGACGAGCCCCCACGCGACCAGTCGTTCGGCCAGGACGTGCTGCGCGGCGTCGTGGAAGTCGCGGTACTTGCCGCCCGGCCGCACGGCGGCGATACCGGCCTCCTGGGCGTCGTACACGGCGTCGTAGATCTTCTTCTGGAGCTCGCTGAACGTGCCGTTGATCGGCAGTGTCCGGGTGACGTCGGCCGTGTAGTACGTGTGCGTCTCGACGCCCGCGTCCAGCAGGAGCAGGTCGCCGGAGCGGACCGGGCCGTCGTTGCGGACCCAGTGCAGAGTGGTGGCGTGCGGGCCGGCGGCGCAGATGGAGCCGTAGCCGACGTCGTTGCCCTCGACCCGGGCGCGCAGGAAGAACGTTCCCTCGATGTAGCGCTCCGACGTGGCCTCGGCCTTGTCCAGCACGCGTACGACGTCCTCGAAGCCGCGCACGGTCGAGTCGACCGCCTTCTGCAGCTCGCCGATCTCGAACTCGTCCTTGATCAGCCGAGCCTCGGAGAGGAAGACCCGCAGCTCCTCGTCGCGTTCGGCGGTGACCTTGTCGGTGAGGGCCGCCTCGATGCCGGCGTCGTAGCCGCGGACGACGCGGACCGGGCCGGTGGCCTCGCGCAGCTTGTCGGCGAGTTCGCGCACGTCGGCGGCGGGGATGCCGTACAGCTTCGCGGACTCGGTCAGCGAGTGGCGTCGGCCGACCCACAGCTCGCCCTGGCCGGAGAGCCAGAACTCGCCGTTCTCCCGGTCGGAGCGCGGCAGCAGGTAGATCGTCGCGTCGTGGCCCTCGCCCGAGGCGGAGGGCTCCAGGACGAGGACGCCGTCCTCCGTCTGGTTGCCGGTCAGGTACGCGTACTCGACCGACGCGCGGAAGGGGTACTCGGTGTCGTTCGAGCGAGTCTTGAGGTTGCCGGAGGGGATCACCAGGCGGTCGCCCGGGAAGCGCGCGGAGAGCGCGGCGCGGCGGGCGGCGGTCTCGGCGGCCTGGGCGATCGGCTCCAGGCCGTGCAGCTCGGTGTCGGCCCAGCCCGACTTCATGCTCTCGGCCAGCTCGTCGGACACGCCCGGGTACAGGCCGTTCTTGCGCTGCTTGATGGGCTCCTCGGCTTCGGTCGCCTCGGTCTCCGGGATCGCCGGCTCGAGCTCGTCCGCCACGGTCATCCTCCTAGGTACGGCACTGGACCCCGTCCATCGTACGGTCGTACCGAGCAGCCCGAAGGGCGCGTGACCCCCGCTTACGACCGGTCACCACCCCCTCACGACAAGCGGCCACGGGGTCTGTCCGAAACCGGACGCGCACGTCCCGGCCTCGCCCGGCGACCGGTGCCGACGCAGCGTGTCCGGCCGACGGTCGCACCCGGCACTCCTGGCGCCCGACGCCACGGCGTCAGGGCGCGCACCCGCCATCGCCTTCCGCGCCGGTCGGGCGCACGGCTCCGCGCCGGCCGCCGGCCCGCCCGACGCCCCGCGTCCGCCCAGCAGCGGCCGAACCGGCCGCCCCATGCGGCCGGGGTACGGCGGTCGGCGTCGCACGGCGCCCACCCCCTCGCACCTCGTCCCGCGCATGGCCCGGCTCACGGCGCGTGTCCCCCAGTAAGCGGTCATAGCCGGTCGGGCTCGCACGGCCGTCGCGAGGACGCGCGGCACCGAACTCGGCCGCGTGGAACGTCACCCGGCACGGGACCCCTCCCACGGCGGGGGATCCCCAACCGCCCACGCCACGCGGTGTCCGGGCCTCAGCGCGCGAGTCACCAGCCCCGTGCTTCCGCTTCCCCCCGTCACAGCCCCCTGCAGCCTCCACCACGCGGCGACCGGCATCACGCATGCACGTGGCCGAGGTCCGCGACCCGGAGCCGGACAAGCCCCGGTCGGCCAGGTCGGCCCTACTCGAACCGCGCCGCCAAGAGCACCACGTCCTCCGTGTCGTCCGCTTCGTCGAGGCCGTTCGGGAGCATCGTGCGCAGGACGTGGTCGGCCAGGGCGCCGGGGTCGGTGCGCAGGGCCCGGGGGACGCCGGTGGCGGCTGCGTGCAGGCGGGTGAAGGCGCGGTCGACGGACTCGCCCGTGCGCTGGAGGAGGCCGTCGGTGTAGAGCAAAACGGTTTCTCCTGGCTCGGCGGTCAGCTCCACGCTGGGCGCCTCCCAGCAGGCGAGCATGCCGAGCGGCGCCGACAGGGACGTCTCCACGTACTCCGTGCGCCGCTCGCCGATCACCAGCGGCGGGCTGTGTCCGGCCCCGGCCAGGGTGATCTTGCGCAGCGCGGGCTCGACGTAGGCGAAGAGCGCGGTGGCGGAGCGGGCCGGTTCGGTGAGCCGCAGGAGCAGCTCCAGGTCGGAGAGGACGGCGACGGGGTCCTCCCCCTCCATCACGGCGTAGGCGCGCAGCGAGGCCCGCAGCCGTCCCATCGCGGCGACCGCGCTGGGCCCCGCCCCCGTGACCGAGCCGACCGCGAGGCCGAGCGCGGCGTCCGGCAGCGGCAGCGCGTCGTACCAGTCGCCGCCGCCGCGCGGCCCGGTGCGGTGCCGGGCGGCGAGCTGGACGCCGGAGACGCGGGGCAACCGGGAGGGCAGCAGCTCCTCGGCGATGGTCGCCATGGACGCGCGCGTGCACTCGACCTCGACGAGCCGTGCCAGGTGCTCGGCGGCGTACCGCGTGTACAGCCCGGCGAGGTGCCGCTGCCGTTCGACCGGCTCCGCGGGCTCGTCGTACAGCCACACGGCGGCGCCGAGCCGGCCGGCTCTGTCCGTGGACAGGGGGAGCGCGTAGCTCGCCGCGTATCCGAGCCGGGCGGCGACCTCGCGGTGGCGGGGGTCGAGCCCGTCCTCGGCGAACAGGTCGGGCTGGGCGATCTCACCGTCGCCGCCGGGCAGTCCGTCCAGGATGCGGCCGTACGGCAGGGAGCTGCGGGGCACGGTCTCGATGTGCCCGAGGTCGGCGCGGCCTAGGCCGAGACCGATCGTGGTGTCCGGACCCAGCCCGTCGGCCGGTTCCAGGACGACGAGACCCCGACGGGCGCCGACGAGGGCGGCTCCGGCGTGCAGGAGTTCGGTCAGGGCGCTGTCCAGTGAGTCCGTGCGGGTCAGACGTTCGGTGAGTTCGTGCAGCGTCGTGAGGTCCGAGACCCAGCCCGCGAGCCGGTCCTGCAGCACGGCCCCGGGGGCGGTGCCCGGTCCTGTGGCGGGAGGGGCCGCCGGGGTGCTCGGGGTGGCGGGCGCGGGCGCGACAGTGTGTGCGGGGGAGGGAACCGTTGAATCGATTCCAGCCACTTTCGGAGGGTGCGGGGCGTTCATGGTGTCCGGCTTTCCGACCGGTGCGTATTGCTCAAAAGCATCGCAAACCCCCATGTCATTCTGCGCCGCTAGCAGTCTCTCCACATGTACACGCACTCGTGAGGGGATGTCCAGCATTGTCCTGCTGGGATATCTGGTGTCCGTGAGGCGTCGTTGGACTGCCGCCGACTTCTTGTCCAGTCCTTTGGAGAAAGCTAAGTTGGCCTAAAAGTGTTGTGGTGAACGGTGTATTGAGGTCGACTGGCCTTGTTCAACAGAGCGTCACAGCGGTCGTGATGGGTACGTACCCGGTGAAGGCCAGGGGCGGCGGAGGCCACCCGGAACCTGGCGACGGACCCGGGCGTCCTATCCACCGACGACCGAGCCCCATCCTCCCGTGGCGGAGGCGGCGAGCACATGCGGGACAGTAAAACGCCAGGCGCCGCCACCCCTACGCCATGCCCATGCTTTTGACAGACGCAAGTCGACGCAAGCGATGGACGCGGACGTAACCGAGCTCGGCCCGCAGGGGTTCCCCTTGTCCGCGACAAGGGTGTGATGCGCCAGCAGGTACGCACAGTGCAGTGAACGACACATGTTGTGATGTGACCCACGGTGTTGCCATGCGTGCAACGGAAAGGACGAGCGCTCATGCGCGAGATCCCCGGAAAGCGACGCAGGCTCCTGTCCAAGCGCAACGGCGGGAGGCCCGAGCTTCTTGAGCAGGCCCTGACGTTCGCGACGCAATGGCAGTGGCCCGTACTCCCGGGGGTGGCGCCGGACCCGCAGGGGCGTGCCCGCTGCGGCTGCCCGGACCCGGAGTGCGTGGTGCCCGGCGCTCACCCCTTCGACCCCGGCCTGCTGGCCGCCACCACCGACGAGCGCATGGTCCGCTGGTGGTGGACCAACCGGCCCACCGCGCCGATCGTGCTGGCCACCGGAGGCACCGCCCCCTGCGCGGTGAGCCTGCCGGCGCCGGCCGCCTCGCGCGCCCTCGCCGCCCTCGACCGCACCGGCATGCGCCTCGGCCCCGTGGTCGCCGCCCCGCACCGCTGGGCGATCCTCGTCGCGCCCTACTCCATGGAGCAGTTGGGCGAACTGCTCTACGCCAAGGACTTCGTCCCCGGCTCGCTGCGGTTCCACAGCCAGGGCGGCTATCTCGCCCTGCCCCCCTCCGAGACCGGCCACGGCCTGATCCGCTGGGAGCGCGCGCCGCTGCCCGGTTCGGCCGCGCCCTGGGTGCCCGACGTCGAGGCGGTCGTGGACGCGGTCGTCGACGCCCTCACTCGTACGGGTGTGAGCGCGCCCGAGTTCTGAGCCCGCCCGGCGCGCGCGGGCCGGGCGCCCCCGGTCGGTCGTTATCTTCCGGACATGCAGCGTCTTCCCGGGGGCCACGGGGCCCCGTCGCGCGGCCGTCACAGCGCTCCCCCACCTCGGAGCCGTAGAGCACCCGCGTCGGCGCGCGGCGGGCCGGATCCGCGCCGCCTCCGCCTCGCGGGACTGATCGCCGCGGTCGCGGTCGCCCTCGGTCTCCCCCTCGTCGCCTCCGCCGGCCCGCTCGGCGACGTCCCCGCGTCCGACCGTGCCTCCACTCCCGAGCGGGCTTCCACCTCCGAGCGGGCTCTCGCCGCCGAACTCGACCGGGCCGCCGGGCGCGTCGGTGCCGCCGCCGGCCTCGGGGCCGGGGGCGACAGCGGTGATGGGGGTGCCGGTGGCGCCGACGGCGCGGACGAATCCGGCGGTGACGTCGAGAAGTCCGCCGACCGCGCCGATCAGAAGGCGGGCGGCGCCGACGGGCCGGACACGAGGGCCGCGGACGACGCCGACGCGCCGGACCAGGCTGGGGGTTCCTCGCAGCTGCTCGGCCTCGGACTCGCCACCGCCGCCCGCTGCGGCCCCGACCTCACCTCCCCCGACGGTATCGAGGCCCAGACGTGTGTCCTCACCCAGGGCGACCGGACCTGGGCCCGCACGTACTACCGCAACGCCACCGGACGTGAACTCAGCTCGGTCCTCAGCATGATGGCGCCCGGCGGGCACACCGTACGGATCCACTGCGCCGTGGGCGGGCACGACGAGCCGGGGGTGTGCGAGACGCCGAGGGAGCGCACGCGGGGCGGGACGGGCGCGTACACGGCCGTCGCGGAGTTCGCCGCACCGGAGGGCGAGGGGCCGCTGTTGCTGCGCTCAGGGAGCAACTCGGGCCGCTCGTAAGGGCGTTGACGCCCGCGGGGTTTCCGTCCAGTGGAGCCGCCGCGGAACCCGGGCATGAAAAGACCCGGTTGCTGGCGACGGGGGATGCACCAGCAACCGGGCTAATGGAACCGTAACAAGAGATCGGCGCTTCGCAAATTCGATCTCGGCTATTCGGACACGAATTTGCCTGTCACGTAGGGGAGTTGTGACAGGAGTCACCACACTTCGAACGCGCTCGGTCGTCCGACGTCCCCTACGGCGCGGGAGCGAACGTCAGCTCAGCGTGACCTGTCGGTTGGTGAGACCACCGCGTGCCCGGCGCTCCTCCGGCGTGAGCGGGGACTCGTCGGCCAGGGCGCCGGCGAGCCGCTCGGCGAACTCGGCCGCCGGCTTCTCGATGTCGTCCGCGCCGACCCCGCTGGGGAGGTCCCAGACCGGCACGGTGAGGCCGTGAGCACGGAAGGAGCCCACCAGACGGGTGCCCTCGCCGAGACTCGAACGCCCGGCCGCGTGCAGCCGGGCCAGCGCGTCCAGAAGCCGCTCCTCGGCGTGCGGCATGACCCAGCGCAGGTGGTTCTTCTCCGGGGTCTCGCACCAGTAGGCCGCGTCGACGCCCGCGAGCTTCACCGTGGGGATCGCCGCGGAGTTGGCGCGCTCCAGGGAGGCGGTCACCTCCGGCGTGGAGTTCTCCGTGTCCGGGACCCAGAACTCGAAGCCCGTGTGCACAACTGGCTCGAACTCACCTTCGGGGTCGATCAGGTCCTGCAACCGCGGACCGTCGGCCGGGGCGCGCCGCCCCTGAACCGGAGTGCCCGGCTCGGCGACCAGTGCGCGCTGCAGGGTGTCGGCGAGGTCGCGGCTGATGTCACCGGAGGCCGTGTCGTTCTGCAGGCCGAGCAGGACCGAGCCGTCGTCGCGGCGCAGCGCGGGCCACGCCATGGGCAGAACGGTGGCGAGCGTCACCGACGGGACCCCTTCGGGGAGCGCGTCCTTCAGCTTCAGCTCGACGGTGGCGGCGGGCACCAGCTCGCGCAGCGCGATCCAGTCGGCCTCGCCGGGCAGGCCCTCGAAGGGGCGCTGCACCAGCTCGGTCACGGCCTGGGCGGCGGCCCGGCCGTGGCAGGCCTTGTAGCGGCGGCCGCTGCCGCAGGGGCATTGCTCGCGCGCGCCGACAACCGGAACCTGCCCATCGGCGCCTGCGGCGCCGACTCCGCCGGTGCCCTGCGGGCGCTTGGCCTTCGTGTGGGGTCGCTTCTTGGCCATCGTGGGTGTCTCCCGATCACGGCTCGTCTCGTACTCGCGCGAGCCTAGCCGCTCGTACGACGCCCGACGGGACCCTGTGGACAACGCACCGAGTCGTCCCGGAACCGGTGGTTCGGGCCGGGATGTGCACCGGTGCCGTGGCCGGATGTGTCCGGGCCCGCCAGTCCGGTCTGCCAGTCCGGTCTGCCGGTCCGGGCCTGTCAGTCCGGCCCGTCAGTCCAGGTCGTCGAACGCGTCCGCGAAGTCCAGGTCGGGGAGGGCGGAGACCGAGGGGGCGACGACGCGGGAGGCGAAGTCGTCCCGGCGGTGGGCCCGGTAGACGTCGTCCTGGACGACGACCCACACCGTGACCTCGCCGCGGGCGTCGTCCCGCACGCCCCAGTCGTCCGCCAATGCCGTGACGATGTTCAGCCCGCGGCCGCCGTGTGCGGTGACCGAGGGCGTGGACGGAACAGGGCGGGTCGGACCACCGCCGTCCGTCACCTCGACCGTGAGCCGCCCCGTGGGATCCATTCGCCAGGCGCAGCGCACGTCGCCGTCGCCGGCCAGCGCGTCACCGAGCGGTCTGCCGTGTTTGCAGGCATTGCTGAGCAGTTCGGAAAGGATCAGTAGGGCATCGTCGATGACCGATTCCGCCACACCTCCCGTGCGCAACTGATCACGCATCCGGTGCCTTGCTTCCCCCACGCCCGCAGGGCCATGGGGTACGGCCATGCTCGACGACGTGGGCACCTCCTGTGCCACCACCAACGCCACCCCCGAGACCTCCTTCGCCCCACGCCACGGTGTGAATGCCCCATTGGACTGGACTGGAAACCGGCCAAACCACGTGCTCTGACGCACTCCGCACGCTCGAATACGGACCGAACGCGCCGGTGCACACCCCGTAGTCGAATGGCTGAATTTCGTCCCCGATATACCGACTTGTCCCTGCTCACAGGTTGGTCGTCTTGGCGGAATTCTTACCTCCGTCAAGCGCCGCGCGGGGGCGCCGCCGGGGGCGGACGGGGTCGTCGCAGATGTGAACCGAGGCGTGTTCGGAGCTGTCGCCGAGGCGCGTGTGCGGAGTTGTCGAGAACCGTGTGTTCGGAGTTGTGGGAACGCGTGCGCTCAGCGGCCGAGTTGGTGCAGAACCGCGTGCGGGCGGTTGGTGATGATGGCGTCGACACCCAACCCGACACAGAGGTCGACGTCCTGGGATTCGTTCACGGTCCACACGTGCACCTGGTGCCCGGCGCTCTTCAGGCGCTCGATGTAGGTGGGGTGGTTGCGCACGATCCTGATCGAGGGACCCGCGATCCGGACACCGGCGGGCAGTCGGCCGTCGCGCAGCCGGGGCGAGGCGAACTGTGTCAGATAGACCGTGGGCAGAGTCGGGGACGCGGCCCGGACGCGGTGCAGCGAGCGCGCCGAGAAGCTCATGACCCTCACCGGCGAGTCGGCGGCGGACTCGGGGGCGTCCAGGCCGAACCGCTTCAGCAGCACCAGCAGCCGCTCCTCGACCTGTCCGGCCCAGCGCGTGGGGTGCTTGGTCTCGATCGCCAGCTCCACCCGGCGCCCGGTGTCGGCCACGAGTTCGAGCAGCCGTTCGAGGGTGAGGACGGAGGTGTCCGCCCGGTCCTCGGGGGTGACCTCCCAGTCGGGCGCCTCGTCGCCGGTCTTCCAGGAGCCGAAGTCCAGGGCCGCAAGATCGGCGAGTTCCAGGGCGGAGACCGCGCCGCGGCCGTTCGACGTACGGTTGACACGTCGGTCGTGGACACAGACGAGGTGGCCGTCCGCGGTCAGCCGGACATCGCACTCGAGGGCGTCCGCGCCGTCCTCGATCGCCTTCTTGTACGCGGCCAGGGTGTGCTCGGGGGCCGCCTCGGATGCGCCCCGGTGGGCGACGACCTGAATCGGGAGCTGTCGTGCGTGGGTCACCGCGTCATGGTGCCACCGTGACGGGGTACGCGTGGTGGTGGTGACCGTGGACGACCGGGTTCGTACGCACAGTACGCGTCGTTAGTCCGATAGGTCCGATATAAAGGATGGTCCCGGACCCACAGGCACCGCTTATGGTGCCCTGACGGCTCGTGGGAAAAGCTGACCGCAGACAAAACTCTCGCACAGCCCTCTGTGCGAACAAGAACACGCGGCGCGAAAGCACGCGGCGCAAGAGCACGCAAGCAAGAACAGTCGACCGCCTACCAGGTGAAGCCGTGGACCGAGGAGAAAAGCTGTGAGCACCGAGAACGAGGGCACCGCGGTACCCCCGGCCCCGTCCGCACCTCCCGTGCCGGTGGATGCTCCCGCTGCCTCCGCGCCGGCCCCGACGCACGAGCCGAGCGCGGCACCGGCGGAGCCCACCGCCCCCGCCCCGGCCCCCTCGGCCGGAACCGCCGCCGACAACGCGCCGACGACGCAGCTCCCGCCCGTCCCGCCGCCGACGCAGCAGCCGCAGCCCGAGCTGGTGTCCACGGGGGCACCCGGATACGCGGCGAGCCACGGCCAGGTGCCCGGCGGGGGATACGGCCAGGCGCCCGGTGGCGGCGGCTACGCACAGGCACCCGGCGGTCCGGCCGGCCCGGCCGGACCCGGCGGGTCCTCGGCGCCCGACGCCTCCTGGCCTCCCCCGCCGCCGCCCGCCGTCCCGTCGTACGCGGACAACGGCGCCGCCGCCGGCGCGTACGGCAACGCGGGCGCGGCCTCAGGCGCCGGTGGCGCGGGCGGTCACGGCGGTCCGGGCGACGGCGGCTGGGGCTCCTCCTGGCAGCAGACGCAGCAGCCGGCCCCCAAGCCGGCCGGCAACAAACGCGGCGGTCTGATCGCCGCGATCCTCGTGGCCGCGCTGGTCGCGGGCGGTGTGGGCGGTGGCCTCGGTTACACGCTGGCCGAACGCAACGACAACTCCACCGGCTCCACGACCGTCTCGGCCTCCCAGAACGGCGGTGACGTCAAGCGCGCGGCCGGTACGGTCGCCGCCGTGGCCTCCGCCGCGCTGCCGAGCACGGTCACCATCGAGGCGTCCGGCAACGACGGCGAGGGCGGCACGGGCACCGGGTTCGTGTTCGACAAGGAAGGCCACATCGTCACCAACAACCACGTGGTGGCGGAGGCCGTCGACGGCGGCAAGGTGTCGGTCACCTTCCCGAACGGCAAGAAGTACGCCGCCGAGGTCGTCGGGCACGCGCAGGGCTACGACGTGGCGGTCATCAAGCTGAAGAACGCCCCGTCGAACCTGCAGCCGCTGACGCTCGGTGACTCAGACAAGGTCGCGGTGGGCGACTCCACGATCGCGATCGGCGCGCCCTTCGGGCTCTCCAACACGGTCACGACCGGCATCATCAGCGCCAAGAACCGTCCGGTGGCCTCCAGCGACGGCTCCTCCGGCAGCAAGGCCTCCTACATGAGCGCCCTGCAGACCGACGCGTCGATCAACCCGGGCAACTCCGGCGGCCCGCTGCTCGACGCGCGGGGCAACGTCATCGGCATCAACTCGGCGATCCAGTCCGCCAGCAACGGCAGCTTCGGCTCCGGCCAGGCGGGCTCCATCGGCCTCGGCTTCGCCATCCCGATCAACCAGGCCAAGAACGTGGCCCAGCAGCTGATCAGGACGGGCAAGCCGGTGTACCCGGTGATCGGTGCCTCGGTCTCCCTGGAGGAGGGCACGGGCGGAGCGAAGATCACGAACTCGGGCCAGGGCGGGTCGGACTCCATCACCCCGGGCGGCCCCGCCGACAAGGCCGGCCTGGAGCCCGGTGACGTCATCACCAAGCTCGACGACCACGTCATCGACAGCGGCCCCACCCTCATCGGCGAGATCTGGACCCACCTCCCCGGCGACAAGGTCACCCTCACGTACACCCGCGACGGCAAGACCCACACGGCGGACGTCACTCTGGGCGAACGCGAGGGCGACAGCTGACCGACGCCGCCACCGCCCGGCTTCGCCGTCCCCGTCCCTTCAGCTGTCCGCTGTGGGACGGGGCGGGGCGGGGCGTGGGCGTTGGCCGGGCTGTGACGGGGGCGGCTCGGCCTCAGGCGGGCATCAGGCAGGGGGTTCCCACGGCGGGACCAGCACGGCCCTGAAGTTCTCACCGCCGTACAGCGACTCGTAGAAGATCTCGACCATCAGACGCTCGCTGACGAGCCTCCAGAACCACGCGTGCTCGTCCCCGTCGAAGTCGTCGAGGAACAGCAGATACACGACTTGTCCGGTGAGGACGGGAACACCGGGTTGCAGCGTCGACACCTTCGGGGAGACCGAGTGCCCTCGCGTGAGCTGCCTGTACGTCTGCAGGTCCCACCCACCGACCACCTCGCCGTCCACCCGCACGACGCTCGTGGTGACTATGGCCGGTCCCAGACCGGCGTTGACGAGCTGGATGCCCGTCCTCGTCCCTTCGAAGTTCAGCACCCGCCGGATCTGCAGGAGAGGTCTCACCGACTGACGGTTGTGGGACCGGATGCTTCTCGATTCGGTGAAACTCACCCAGAGCGAAGCGAGTGCGATCACGGTCGCCGACACGGAGATCAGCATCTCCGGCTTCATGGGCCCCTCCCTCGCTCACCGTCGTAGCCGGTCGCCCTTCGCCATATGCCCGTTGTGGGCCGCCTTCTCGTGATCATGAACGCAGCCGGTACGCTGTACCCGCTCCGCCCCAGGTGGGCCGGGGCGTGGGTGGGTTGCCCGAGCGGCCTAAGGGAACGGTCTTGAATAACGTGAGGACGCGAAAAGCGTCCCCGTGGGCCCGGAACCTGCCCACTCCGCAGGGCATAGACATGCTGGTCAGAAGGGGTGCCTCTCATTGAGGGGCACCCCTTCTGCGTGTGGCTGTCTCACCTTGATCCGGCGCTGTCGCGGTGTGGATCAGTGCGTGTGGACCAGGCGTGGACCAGAGTTCGACCAGCCAGGAGCTTCAGACTCGCTGGTCATGGGCGCACTTGGCCGACGGTCGGGGCACCTCGCCATGATCCGGACCCGCAGGTGATCGGCACCAGGAGACTGCATTCCGGGCGCGGCTCGGTGGAGAGCAGTCGTCCCGGCCCGCTCGGTGGTCGGGCCGGGACGATGGAGAGCTACGAGTAGAAGCGACAGCGGCGACTTGGGGCGCAGGGCCGGCCACTCGAACCAGAGAGCACGTCGACGCTGAGCGTCAGCGACACTGGAGCGGGTGGTGACCCAAGTATGGGCGCCGCACCTCTAATGGGTGGGCACGTAGCCGTACACCAGCTTTACCCCACCTGATGTCGAGCAGTACAAGCAGTGAGGGCGTCAAGAACGCTCATAGAAGTCCAGTGACCTCGCGACCGGTTCCTGTTGATCACAGAGGAACTCGGTGACACAACTCATGCGGATTGGTTTATATCGCCACCAACCGGCAGGCCCTCTACGTCACTTTGCGGAAAGCTCGCCCTCAAGTCCTGCGTAGAAGACTGCCCCGGCGACACATATCGCCAAAACAATGCCCACGATCAAGGTGATCGTCCAGATTGTGCGTCGCGTCATTCAACTGCCTTCCTGAGGGAGTCCATTAAGGTGCCCTTTAGGGGTTTTTGATGGAGCCGTACCTGAAGCCAGTCTCGTCGCAGCGGAGGTGCTGACGCTTGTCCAGGTGGATTTCGCTGCCCTTGAAGATGAAGTCTACGTTCCAGGTGACGTAGGCGAGAGCGTTTCCGGCAGCTGAGATCCACTGGTCTTCCGGCTGGTTGTCGACCGACACGCCAGGGTTGAGATTCTTGTGGGTGGCAGACGCAACGTAGACCTTGGTGACCTTTGTCGAGTTTGCGCGATACCACTGGGTAAGCGTGTGCCGTGTGACTTCGATGCCCAGGACCTTCTGGTTGATCCAGTACGAGCACTTCCAGTCAACAGCCTTAGCCGCCGTCGCCATTGGTGCGGCCTCGGCGCCAACCGTAGTGGGTGCGGCCTCGGCACCAACAGTGGTAACGACGTCCCCACCAGCGAGCTTCGTCGTGATGGACGTGGCGTTTGGAGCGATTGCGGTGTCGGCGTCACCTTGCTCTCCCGCCAGAGCCTTTACCACCTCCGGATTGGCGAGGTAGTTGAGGAACTTCTGTTGGTTCCCGGCCGACAGTGCGGTGAACTGTTCTGCGATCTGGTCGGCTTCGGCAGTTTTCTGCTTCTTGAGCCAGGCGACGTATTCCTGAACGGTCGGAACCTCTGACTCGGTAGCGGCGACCGAAGTGGTCATACCAGTCAAAGTGCTCGCGACGATCGCCGCAGCGGCGATCGAGGCCCTGACTCCGAAGCGGCGAGACCCGGTGGCGCGAGAGAGTGACGATCGCATCAGCAGCATGATTCCCCCTGAAGATAAGCAAGTTGGACTGATCCCGCTTGCTGGTCATCAGTGAACTTAGGATCAATCACTCAGGTAGGGAACAGAATTGAGGAAGCTCAGAGGTTGATCCAAGAATTCACCACTGTCTTCTTCGATGAGCGCAGGGCAGTCGTCTGTGTCGACTAGGGCTATGCCCGAACACACTTGGCCAAACGCATGGACCATCTTCGGGGAGTGTAGAGGCGCTGCCCGATCCCCGGCTGGGCTGTCTGACACGGCGCCTCTTCTCCGGGACGGTCGCGCGTCTATGCCTCCTCGGCAGCTTCCAAGGCCCGCTCGATCTGCTGGTTCGAGCGCTGTTGGTTGCGGTGAATCGCTTTGGCGTAGAAGCGGAACAGGACTGCGATGCTGTGGCCCGCCCGGCGCGCGACCTCCGCTGGGGAGACGCCGGACTCAAGCCAGAGCGATACGCCCGCGTGGCGCATGGAGTACGGCACGTCAGCCAGCGGTGAGGCAGCTTCGGAGGCTGTCAGCGCTGCACGCCGGGCTGCCTTCCACGCCGCCCCGTACTCCTTGGAGTGAGGTTCCCCCCGCAGTGCGGGAGTGGGCGACGGCCACCTCGACGGCAACCACGGCACACACAGGCTGTCCAGCACAACTGTCAGCGATCACGGCGGACGACCACGGAAGCCCCTAGAAAGGAGGCTGCCCGCTCCTACGGATCAGAAGTTGCTCCGCCGCCCAGGCTCCGCCACCAGAGGTGCGGGAACCAAGCGCGAGGGCGTGGACGGCACGACAGTAGGCTTGCCCGGTGTCAGCGTGAGCCTCGGGTCAAGGACCGATCCAGAGATCTTGGGCCGAGTCATGCCAGTGGACCCCGTGTGGACCAAGAGCCCCGCGCTTGGCCGGCGCCCGGTACGCTGTACCCGCTCCGCCCCAGGTGGGCCGGGGCGCAGGTGGGTTGCCCGAGCGGCCTAAGGGAACGGTCTTGAAAACCGTCGTGGCGCAAGTCACCGTGGGTTCAAATCCCACACCCACCGCCAGATGAAACGGCCCCTGACCAGGCAATTGGTCAGGGGCCGTCGTCTTCTGCGGTTCCCGCTCAGCACCGTGGTTCCCCGTGGCTTCCCGCTGGATCGGGCACGGATGGGGCACGTGCACCTTCTGATCCGTAGCTCTGCAGAGATCGGTCATTGGAGGTCATGCAGACCGGGAGAGCCATGAGGGTCGGTGTCGGTCGCTGGGGTTGCTGTACTTCGCTGCTGTACCGCTCACAGGTTTACTCGGGACTCCGTCTCGCGACTCCCCTGCCTCAACCTGACGTACGCCGGCCTGAACAGTAGGCCGCGAAGGGTCGGCTCCATGACCTTGAAGAGCGCTTCGGCGTCCGCCCCGTAGGCGTACAGCACGGCTTCGCCTCCGCCGAACTCGTTCCCATCGACCTCACCGACTCCAGCCTTCTCGACTGCGGCGGCCATCGCGCGCTCAGCATCGAAGATTGCTTCACGCTCCGCACGTGAGCCGTACTGGTCATTGCTCAGCCGATAGTGGGCAATGACGGCGTGCTCCGGTGTCTCCGGTTCGGGGAGATCGAACAGCGTATCCATGAGCGCACGATGTCACCTGCCCCTGACAACGCGCCCTCAACAGGCATACCCCCACCCGGCTGGAACGTGCATGCTTTCCAACTGTGGTGGTGTCACCCGGGCCTCCGTGCAGGGGCGTTCACCTGGATTCACGGGCGGGTGGCTGCCGGTGCAGGGACTGCCTTGAGTCTCGGCTGTACGGCCGTGAACGGGGCTGAATGAGACGGAAACTGAGACGGCGCGGGCTGCTGCAGTCAGCCTGTCACTACCGTGTTGCGTGGCTCGTCATTCGGCCAGTAGGCGGCGCGGACGGACGCCGGATGCGGAAGGTGTAGCACGTGAAGATTCGGAGAGCCTTCCAGTCGACTTTCGAGGCTGGAGGGGTGCGAATTCTATGCATCATCTAAGGGCTGTCCCGTAAGTGAGGGTGTCCCGTCTCAGTGGGTTTCCGTCGATGCCGTTGAGAGCGGCAAGTGTTGAGCAACAAACCAGGTCGACGTGGATCAGTGCGGTACCCGATGATGCGTTCATGCCCCTGAGAGAGACCATTGCCCGAGTCGATGCAGACCTGGCCGCCGGCCGGGTTCCCGTCGCGCGCCAGCGTCTGCGCGGTCTCGTCTCATCCTTTCCGTATGACCTGACGCTCCGTCGGCGTCTGGCCGAGGTATACCGGCTCTACGGCGATAGCGCCGAGGCCGGACGCTGGATGTACCTCGAAGAGGACCGCAACGCCGACGAGACCGCCGCCTTCGAGGCGCGGTACGGGTCTCCCGGGTGGCGGATGAAGGCCCTCGCCTGGCGCGGCCCCGAGGCGATGGCTGCCACCTCCTTCGCGGAGAAGCAGCTGGTCGCAGTGCGGAACGCCTGCGCCGAGGAGTTGGGGCACCTCGTCGACTGGGACGACCCCGCCTCCTACCGGGACGGCCTGCAAGAGAAGTACGAGGAGGCGCCCTCCGGGCCGTGGACGGTCGGCGGTGTACTGGCGGGCGTCGGCTGCCTGGCGTTCCTCGTGATCTGGGTAATTGGAGTCGTTGCCCTCTTCGACTGAACCAAATCGCCAGGGGCCGGTGGGGACCGCCGCTCAAGGTTGGGTGGGACGTCGAGACCTGCCGTGAGCGGGACGTCTGGCGACGAGTGAAATGATCTCGCGGTGTCTGCTGTGATTACGGCGTCGCAGCCGTCGTGGATAGCCCCGTTCACTGGGTGAGCCCCCGTTGTTTCGGGACGTTGGTGGCGCAGCTGCGGCACGAGGGAGCTGACGCGGTCCGCAGAGGTCGGCCGTGGAGCCTGCCATTGGAAGATCGGGTGCTGCTGGTCACGGCGTACTGGCGCACCAACTTGACACTGCGCCAGCTTGCCCCGCTGTTCGGTGTCTCGAAATCCGCGGCTGACCGCATCATCAGACACCTTGGTCCCCTGCTCGCGCTCAAGTCCCGCAGCCGGTTTCGCATGGCCACCGTGTTCATCGTGGACGGAACCTTGGTGCCCAGCCGCGACCACACGGTGGCCGAGCGGTCGAAGAACTACCGCTATTCCACCAACCACCAGGTCGTCATCGACGCTGACACCCGGCGCGTCGTCGTGGTCGGCCGTTGCCCGGCAACCGCAACGAATGCAAGGCGTGGGCACTGTCCGGAGCCAAGGCCGCTGTCGGCCGCACCACTGTGATCGCCGACGGCGGCTACCGGGGCACCGGCCTGGTCATCCCGCACCGCCGCGAGCGCGGGCAGAGCGCACTGCCGGCCTGGAAGGAAGAGCACAATAGTTCTCACCGCCAGGTCCGTGCCCGTGTTGAGCACGCCTTCGCACGCATGAAGACCTGGAAGATCCTCCGCGACTGCCGCTTGAAGGGCGACGGCGTCCATCACGCGATGAGCGGAATCGCCCGCCTACACAACCTCGCACTCAGCCGATAGGCGAGCAGAGCGGGTGGTAGCCGATCACGGCCCCGCTGACTCGAAGATCTTTACGGGACAAGCCTTGGCATAGAGGTCTGCGACATGAGTGTAAAAACTCTTGGGAATACAACAAGGTCGACGATGTGTTGATGACAGGCTTCCAGCAGGTCGACTACATCTTCCGTTGCCCCGTTCCCGTCGGATGAAAATGCTGGGTCATCTTTCAAGGTCAGATTAAAGGTATGGCTCAGTGAGGTCCCTTGACCCTCATCGGATCCTTGAATGTGAAACAAAATGGACCCATCGGCGAATGTGTCATCACCTGGAAGTAGGCGGCGGTTGGAGGGTCCGTCGCTGGTCCAGTAAATTAGATCCGGCCACCAGGTCAGTAGGGCATGGCGTCGATGCTTGTCTACATTCCAGAGGGTGTCAAGACGATGAAGGATGCCCCAGTGGGCTGCGTCCTCGAACTTTCGATCTAGTGCGACGCCAAGTCGGTGGGCCTCTTCAAGGTTTGCGAAATCTTGAACGGATCTGAATGCTGAACGAGCCTGGCTATTGTATAGTTTCCCCTTCTTTCCCTTGAAGAAATCTTGAAACACTGTGGGGGTATTGCGGATGGGGAACGCTGGTACCCTCTCTTGGTCCGCAGTCAAGGTTCCACCTTGCCCTTGCGCGGCAACCGAGTGCGCCAGGCTCTGAACCGTTCCGGGTTCGGTAGGGACTCGATCATTTGAGAGGATCGAGTCATGGCACGCCCTTCCCAGTACCCGCTTGAGCTGCGCAAGCGAGCTGTCCGCATGGTCGCCGAGGTGCGGCCGGAGTACGACACCGAGTGGTCCGCGATGAAAGCCGTCGCGTCGAAACTCGGCATCGGCACGACCGAGACGCTGCGTAAGTGGGTGCGGCAGGACCAGATCGACGCCGGCGCCCGGCCGGGCACGACGACGGATGAGTCGGCGGAGCTGAAGCGGCTGAGGAAGGAGAACGCTGAGCTGAAGAGGGCGAACGACATCCTCAAGGCAGCAGCGTCTTTCTTCGCGGCCGAGCTCGACCGGCCACACACACGCTCGTAGCGTTCATCGACGAGCACAAGGGCCGCTTCGGCGGCGTCGAGCCGATCTGCCGGGTCCTCACCGACCACGACTGCAAGATCGCCCCCTCCACCTACTACGCACACCGCAAACGCCAGGACGCCCCCGCGGCCCGCACCGTCCGCGACACCGAACTGAAGCCCCTGATCAAGGAGGCGTACGACACCAACTACCGTGTCTACGGTGCCAGAAAGATCTGGCGCCACCTGAACCGACAAGGCCATTCCGTGGCCCGCTGCACCGTCGAACGCCTCATGCGCGAACTCGGCATCACCGGCGCCGTCCGCGGCAAGAAGGTGATCACCACGATCCCCGACCCCATCGCACCCAGGGCACCGGACCTGGTCGACCGCGACTTCGTCGCCGACGCACCGAACCGCTGCTGGGTCGCAGACTTCACCCACGTGGCGACCTGGACCGGCGTCGTCTACGTCGCCTTCGTCGTGGACACCTTCTCGCGCCGCATCGTCGGCTGGTCGGCCGCCACCACGAAGGAGACCCGGCTCGTCCTGGACGCGCTGGAGATGGCCTTGTGGCAACGCGACCGCGACCAACGCCCCCACATTCGAGGCGAGTTGATACATCACTCGGACGCCGGGTCGCAATACACGTCGTTCAAGCTGGCCGACCATCTGGATGCCGCCGGCATCGCGGCGAGCATCGGCTCGGTCGGGGACGCCCTGGACAACGCCCTGATGGAATCGACGATCGGACTCTACAAAACCGAGTTGATCAAGCCCCAGCGGCCGTGGCGAACGCTCTCCCAGGTCGAGCTCGCCACCGCCGAGTGGGTCGACTGGTACAACCACAGTCGACTCCACGGTGAGATAGGGCACATCCCGCCCGTCGAGTACGAAGCAAACCACTACCTCAGCACCACGAAACCCCAGGTCACGCCCAACATCTGAGCTCTCTACGGAACCCGGAACGGTTCACTCTCTAGGGCGCTACGTAGGTTATGTAATGCATCTCCGATGGTTGCGGAGATATCTGCAGGAATCGCCTTCAAGTGTGTGAGGCGGTAGGCCAGGATGTCTGGATTGCTCGTTGGCTCTGGCGTCAGTGAGTATGGTTCGGACTGCCGGAATTCTTCTACCAGGCGGCGAAGTGTGTTGATGTGCTCCTTTGCGCGATTCGCCTTTACCCACCATGACGCCTTTGTGCCACCCCAATGCGGGTCGTAGGTGATGATCATCATGCCATGATGCGTTCCGAAGCGGTTATTCGTCTGTTAAGTGGATCGATTCCACGGACCCGTACGGCCACGATATCCGTGGGGATGGGGGATCGGTCCGGAAGCCCCGTCAAACGCCACCGGAAGGCCTCTGGGACGTCCTTGGCGGGCAACTCCACCATGGCGAGACTGACCCATCGGTCGTAGTTCGTGGGGCATATGCGGACCAAGCTTCCGCATTCGGGGCAAACGGGCGGCTCGATCCAGGTCACGTCGTCGGGGTCAAGGTCCGGTCTGGGTGCGGCTGTGGCTCCGTCGGCTTCGGTCATCTCGTTGGCGAAGGTGTTCCAGCACCTCTCGCAGTAGCTCGCCATGAGGCCGAACCGTCCGCGCTCACGCACGGTGTGGCTGGTCTCCCCGCAGCGATGGCATGCCGACTGGTCACGATCCCGAATCGCCCCCATGTGTTTGAGTGTGGGCGAATCTGACCGGATCCCGGTAGGTCGTGATTTGGCCTCATCCGACGATCAGGGGCGCAGTCATCCAAGCGCGGAGATCGGCGCGACCTGAGGCGTCATCCCTCAAAGAGGTGGGCTTGCCGGCCTCTGAGGCAGTACGATCCGCCTGGCCATGAGTCGTTTTAGCGGCCCAAGACGTCGCACTCGGGTTCGCCCCGATGCGGAAACCCCGGTTCGAATCCGGGCCGTGGCCACCTCGACACGTCCACACCTTCCCGCGTCGGCCTGCCCTCTCCGATGCGCACTACGGGTGTCGCCGTTCCGTGAACCGTGGTTCTGGATCACTTTCCGTGCTGGAGCCACGGAGGGTTACCACGACCGCGATCATGGACGGCCTCACGCCGCGAGGAGGACGCGTTTGCGGAGCAGGTCGAAGTTGGCGCGGCCGAACATCTGCCGCTTGAGCATCTTGATCTTGTTGTTATGGCCTTCGACTGCGCCAGAGCTGTAGGGCAGGCTGAGCCCGGCGACGACGGCGTCGAGGTCCTGGCCGAGGCCGGTGACGAAGGCATGCAGGGCGGGCAGGTCATCGGCCTGGACACACTCGATCCATTGGTCCAGCTGCTTTCCTTGGCGGTTGTTCATCAACTCGGCGAAGGAACGTACGTGTTCGGCGGTGCGGCCGAGTTCGGGGCAGCGGGCGAGGATCGCCTTGAGCCGCTGGACCTGGTCGCTGTCGAGGCGGTCGGGGCGGCGGGTGATCCAGCTGGTCACGTCTCGCACGGACGGGTGCTTGCGGGGCGGATCGTCGTGCGGGAACGCTTCACGGAGCTGCTGCACGTACCTCTTCACGACGCTCTCGCCGCCGGGGTAGCCGCGCTCACGCAGTTCCTCGAACAGACGGCGGGCGACGGTGCAGCCCTCGGCCCACCGCTGATGCAGATAAGGCTTGTAGGGATCGAGGATGCTGCTGCGGCCGGTCCACTGTCCTACCAGCAGTTCGTCCGCGGTGGCCGCGCGGGCCAGGCGGCGCACGGTGTTGCGGGCCAGGCCGAGCCGGCGAGCGATCGGCCGGAGGCCGAGCCCGTCGTCGAGCAGGGCGTGGACGGCTGTGTGCTGTTCGCGGACCCGGTCCGACAGGCGGCCGGAGTGTCGCGGTTCGCCTGAGGGACGCGGCGGGAACCCCGTGGTGTTCACGGGTGTGTTGGTGCGGACCGGGCTGGTCTCCTCTGGCTCGCGCAGCAGGGCGCGGTGCTGGATGACCGTCTTCTCGACGGCCTCGACGAGGTTTTTCCAGATGTGCCACCGGTCCGCGACGTGGACCGCGTCCGGGGCGCCGAGCCGTCCGGCCTCGGCGTATGCGGTCGACCGGTCACGGCAGATCACCTCGACGCCGGGGTGGTCGGCGAGCCAGGCGGACACCGTGGCCGTGGTGCGGTCGGGCAGCAGATCAACCGGGCGGCGGGTGTCGATGTCCACCAGGATCGTGCCGTAATTGTGTCCCTTGCGCAGGGCGAACTCGTCCACTCCGAGCACCCGCGGCGTGTGCACCTCGGGCTCCGGGAGGCGGCGTATCAGCCGCAGGAGAGTCGACCGGCTCGCCCGGACCGCGAGTGTGTCCGCCAGGCGGGCGCCGGCCCGGCCCGCCAGCATCACGGCCACCCGTTGCAGCACCGTCTGCAGCCCGGTGCTTCGCCTCCCGTACCGGAAGGTCAGCCCTTCGACCTGCTCTGCGAACGTGGCCTGCGTGCAGGCGCGTTCACGGCAGCGGAACCGCCGGACCTGTAACTCGATCACCACAGGACGCCCGGCGACCGCGGTGTCGGTGAGGCGGCGTACGTATCGGCTGTGCACCCGGCCCGACGTCGTCCCGCAGGCATGACACGCGGCCTGCTCTGCCGACGCACGGGCCCGCACGAGCACCAACTCGCCATCCACTACTGCCTTTTCGATCACAACGCCTTCGGCCTTGTGGAACCACAGGCCCTGGAGGAACACATCACCCACGGCCGTCCATGATCGCGGTCGTGGTAACCCTCCGTGGCTCCAGCACGGAAAGTGATCCAGAACCTGAACCGTGACCCCCTATCGGTCGATGAAAAGTGACCCCTTCCGTGATCAAGTGATCAGTCTGGCTCCATGGGAGTCAGGTGGAAGAGGTGATCGGTGTGGAGGACTGGGCTGAGATCCGGCGGCTCCACTGTGCGGAGGGCATGTCGATCAAGGGGATCGCGCGGCATCTGGGGATCGCCCGGAACACCGTGCATTCCACCTCGTCACGGCCGGACTGAGCGGCGGCAAGGGCATCGGCCCCGCCGTTGCCCAACACCCCCGCGTCTTCGCCACCTTCACCGCCCCCTCCTTCGGCCCCGTCCACAACCGCCCCACCGGCGGCCGGTGCCGCTGCGGCCAGTCCCACCCGGAGGGCGACCCCACCCTGGGAACCCCACTCGACCCCGACCGGTACGACTACCGCGCGGCCGTCCTGTGGAACGCGCACGCCGGTGCCCTCTGGGCCCGCTTCACCACCTACCTGCGCCAACAGCTCGCCGCCCGCGCGGGCCTCACCCGCTCGGAACTCCGCGACTCCCTCAAGGTCTCGTACGCCAAGGTCGCCGAATACCAGCAACGCGGCGCCGTCCACTTCCACGCCGTCATCCGCCTCGACGGCCCGGAAGGCGCCGAGGACTTACCACCGCCGTGGGCCACAACCGAACTCCTCACCGACGCCATCCGCACGGCGGCCCGCCTCGCCGAAACACCCGGCCCGGTCCTCGACGGACGCCCCCACACCTTCCGCCTCGGCAAACAGCTCGACATCCGCCCCATCCGCTCGGCCGACTTCGCGGGCACCTCGGAACTCTCCAGCCGCGCCGTCGCCTCGTACATCGCGAAGTACGCCACCAAGGGCGCCGAGACGGCCGGCACCCTCGACCGCCCCATTCGCAACCCGATCACCGACCTGATCGGCTCCGGCGTCACCGACCACGCCCGACAGCTGATCCTCACCTGCTGGCACCTCGGCGCCCGCCCCGAACTCGAAGCCCTCCGCCTGCGCAAGTGGGCCCACATGCTCGGCTTCCGCGGCCACTTCTCCACCAAGTCCCGCGCCTACTCCGTCACCCTCGGCGCCCTCCGCCAGGAACGCGCCGACCACAACGAAGCACTCACCCGCGCCCGCGCCGCCGAAGCAGGGCACCCCCTGCCCGACCCGGACACCGTCCTCGTCCTGTCGCATTGGCGCTTCGCCGGGACCGGATGGACCGCTGCGGAACACCTCGTCGCCCTTGGCACACCACCGCCCACGCCCGATCCGCGCACGGGCGCGGGGCAAGGAGAGCCGACCGCATGAACGACCGCTACATGTCCGTGGACCAGGTCGCCGAGCTGCTGGGCACGACCATCCGCTTTCCTCGGCGTCTGGTCGAGGAGCGGCGCATCCGGTTCGTGAAGGTCGGCCGGCACGTTCGTATCCCGGAGAGCGCCGTTCGGGAGTTCATCGCCGCCAACACCGTGGAGCCGATCGTTCTGCGGCCAACGGGCCCGCGGAGGGCTGCCTGATGGCTGGCAAGCGCAAGTCCCGCCGGAACTTCGGCCGTGTCCGCAAGCTCCCCTCGGGCCGCTTCCAAGCCCGGTACCCGGGGCCCGGCGGCGTGCTGCGGCCTGCGGATCGTACGTTCGCGACGTCCACGGACGCTGACCGGTGGCTGGCCAAGAAGCGCATCGAGATCGAAGACGGGCGTTGGCTCGACCCTGCCGAGGGGCAGACGACCGTGCGCGACTGGGCGGCTCGCTGGCTCGCTGCCGTCTCTCCTCAGCTCAAGCACAAGACCCAAGCGTCATACCGGTCGTTGATCAACTCGCTGATCGATCCGGCGCTCGGCGACCGTGAGCTGTCCGGCCTCCGGCCGATCACGGTCACTGAGTGGGTGGCCAGCATGAACACCCGAGGGCTCAGCGCCTCGCGCATACGGTAGGCGTATCGGGTGCTGTCGCAGATCATGCGGGCTGCTGTCGACAACGACATGATCCCGCAGACGCCGTGCCGGGGCGTGAAGCTGCCGCGTATGCCGCAGACAGAGCCGCACATCCTGACCCCGCTCGAAGCCTCCCGGATCGTGCGGAGCGCTGCCAAGCCGCATGACGTGCTGATCGCGCTCCTCGCCTACGCGGGCCTGCGGGTGGGGGAGGCGTTCGCCCTCCGGCGCGTTGACATCGACGTGTCCGGCGGCTTTGTCCTGGTCGACGAGAACCTGGCCGAAGCCAACGGCGCCCTGGTCTTCGACACACCGAAGTCCCATCAGAAGCGGCTTCTTCGCGTCGGTCCGTCGCTCGCGAAGCGGCTCGGCCGGCACTTGGAGACTCTGTCCGGCGGGGATGACGCACTCTTGTTCACAACACCCGGCGGCAAGCCGCTGCGCTACAACCAGTGGCGCAAGGCGTACTTCGACCCCGCCGTCTCGGCGGCCGGGCTCACCGACGTGACCCCGCACGACCTTCGGGCCTCACATGGGACGTGGGTCGCCGACCGCTACGGCGTCATGACCGCCGCTCACCGGCTAGGCCACTCGAACGCGAGCGTCACGACTCGGCACTACGCCCGGCCGGTCGCCGGTCGTGATGACCAGGTTGCCGAAGCGGCGGACTTCTGGCTCAGCGGGCACGATCCGGCCCCAGGGGCACGGAGCAGGCACGACGACGATGACGACGGCTCCGCCGGTGTGCTCGTACCCGTCTGACCTGCGGAGGGTTGACGAAGCGAGTCGCCCTGGAGGAGCTGAAAGCTCAGCTCCTCCAGGGCGACTCGGCTGCTAGCGGTACGGTCTGCTCATACACGTTCGCCGGGAACCTCCTTTGGAGGTCCGGCTCAGCGGCGAAGCTTCTTGCGCACCCACAGAGCCCCGATCACGCCGCCCACGACCATCAGGTACACAGTCACGGGCCCGTCGTTCAGCAGGAGACCGGGCATCGCGATCACAGCCACGATCAGCAGCCACCCGCACCCAGCCGTGGCGAGGTGAGCGCCGTCAGGGCGGGGTTGCTCGTTCTCCACGGTTCTCCATTCGAGGCTCTCGCCAGCTGACTCACGCATGCGACTTCACGGCTCCCAACGGTACGCCGTTCGGCACGTGACGGCAGGTACAGGCCGGCTATGCGCAGTGGATGACGGCCGTCTGGGAGAAGACGTTGTGATCGCCCCAGGTACCGTTGCTGTTGCGTAGCGTGGCGTTACCTATGTTGCTGCGGTATCGCCAACCGCTGAGCAATGCTCAGGACTTGTGGATCGGTCTTCGGGGCGGGACGCGAAGGGCGTACCTTCCCGAGTGATCTACAAGTCACCGAGTAGAGGCCCGCGTTCGCAGCGCGGGTCGGGAAGGCACGCCCGTGCTCAGCGTAGTGAATGCCGACGGCTCGACCGAGTCCGGCTCCCTGATCGACGAGATCGTCCGTGAGGGCGCCCGGCGGATGCTCGCCGCCGCGCTGGAGGCCGAGGTCAACCAGTACATAGCCGAGTTGGCCGCCGAGACGGACGAGGCCGGGCGGCGCCTGGTGGTCCGCAACGGCCGTCACCGGCCCCGCACCGTGACCACCGCCGCAGGTCCCGTCGAGGTCACGGCCCCGCGCGTGAACGACAAGCGGGTCGACGCGGCCACCGGCGAGCGGATGCGGTTCTCCTCGAAGATCCTGCCGCCGTGGTGCCGCAAGTCGCCCAAGGTCAGCGAGGTACTGCCGCTGCTCTACCTGCACGGACTGTCCTCGGGGGACTTTGTGCCCGCGCTGGAGCAGTTCCTCGGCAGCTCGGCCGGCCTGTCGCCGGCCACCGTGACCCGGCTGACGAAGCAGTGGAGCGACGACCACACCACCTTCCAGCAGCGCGACCTCACCGAGGCCGACTACGTGTACGTGTGGGCCGACGGGGTGCACCCCAAGGTCCGGCTCGGGCAGGCGCACTCCTGCGTCCTGGTGCTGATGGGCGTGCGCCTGGACGGCACCAAGGAACTGATCGCCCTGGCCGAGGGGCTGCGCGAGTCCACCGAGTCGTGGGCCGACCTGCTGCGCGACTGCCGCCGCCGGGGCATGCGCGATCCCGAGCTGGTCGTCGGCGACGGAGCGATGGGCCTGTGGAAGGCACTGGCGGAGGTGTTCCCGGCCGCCCGCCACCAGCGGTGCTGGGTCCACAAGGCCCGGAATATCACGAACGCCCTGCCGAAGTCCGCGCAGCCAGGCGCGACGAAGGCGATGCAGGAGATCTACAACGCCGAGGACCGCACACACGCCGAGAAGGCGATCGAGGCGTTCGCCAAGACCTACGGCGCCAAGTTCCCCAAGGCCCTCGCGAAGATCACAGAGGATCGCGACGAGCTGCTGGCGTTCTACGACTTCCCCGCCGAGCACTGGATCCACCTGCGGACCACGAACCCGATCGAGTCGACGTTCTCCACCGTCAAGCTCCGCACCAAGGTCACCCGCGGCGCCGGCAGCCCGGCCGCAGCCCTCGCAATGGTGTTCAAGCTCGTCGAGTCTGCCCAGGCCCGCTGGCGCGCAATCCGAGGAGCCCACCTCGTCGCCCTGGTCCGCGCGGGCGCCACGTTCGAGAACGGCGTCCTGGTCGAGCGTTCGGAGGCCGCCGCTGCCTGATCACACGTCACCCGAACCACAACTCTTGACAATTACTCCCAACCGCTCGTGGTGAGCCGTGAACACTCGAAGTGCAAGACCACCGGGAACGTCCTCCCCCGCTTGTTCGTGTAACCCCGGTTGTCCTTGGTTTTCCAGATGCCCAGCCCGTGGTACTGGCGCAACTGCGCGGAGAAGTTCCCTCTGCCCGTCTGGTTGCAGAGCATCGAGGCTTCAGCCTGTATGTGGAGGGATCCTCCGTGCCGACGCGGGGCCCTGGTCTGGGTGAGCTGGCACTTGGGCTTGGCTGCCGCGATGGCGCGGAGCGGGGAGTGTGAGGCGCTGATCCCTTGGTCGTCGACGGTACGGGCCCAACGCACCAGCGTCTCGACGCTGTAGGCGTTCTGCTCGGTGGTGGCCGGGGCCTCCCACTGGGTCAGTTGGCCGTCCTTGGACAGCGTGCTCACTCTGATGCCGTCAGCACCCACGGCGGTCATCAGGTGGCTTCCATTGGGCAGAGTCGTTGTGCTCGTCTCGTCACCGTCCGAAGAAAGCACCGAAGACGGCACGTCGTTGTGCACGGTCAGGCGCGTGATGTTGAGTGGGTGTGCGTAGTTCCCATCTCCGAGGCTGAACGTGAGCGTCTGACCCAACTCTTCGTACTCCTCCACGCTAGGTGCCTGGAAGAGCTCCAACCCGGTGGTCTCGGTCATTAGGTCAGTGAGCCTCTGGACGCTGGCGCCTTGCGCGGGTGCAACTTCACCGACGGGAGCCATGGACTGAGGGTCTGTGCCACCTTCACTCGCGTATTCGGATGGGCTGACGATCTGCGGCCCATTGGACGGTTCGGCCTTCAGGGTGCTGTCGGTCGCGAGAGCCCCAGTAGTCGAACCAACTGCAAGGGTGGCGGTGACGAAAGCGATGGCACCCGTTCGGGCAGCCCAGCGCATCGTGATCTTCAAGTTGCTTTCTCCTCCGTAGAGTTCGGCCGACCGTCATGCGGCGCTGGTCATGCGTCGACGGCTTCGACCGCTCGGAGGGGAGCGTAGGTGAAGACTCCGCGAAGAGCTCGTGAGATTCGAACATCTTGGCGTGTCGCGCTATCTTCGGTGGCTGCTTTCGGCCAGCCAGGGCAATTAGGTGCTGCTCGGAGAGGTCGTTCGGGCCGTGTGAAAGCCGCGCGGTGGTGACCCGCCCGCACAAACATGTCCTGTGGCGTGCGGCACGGAGGCACCGGCACGGCTACTTCCAGTCATCGGGACAGCCGCGTCGGGGGCGTGCACGGGCGGAGGGGAACGGGCACGACAGGAGGCGCGATCGCGGTCGGGCACGTAGCGGGCACGAGGGCGAGGACGACGGCGCACGCGGGCCACGCCCATGCGGCTGACCTGCGTCGGAGAAGCGGACGCTCATGATCGCCGAAAGGTCTTGAAAACCGTCGTGGCGCAAGTCACCGTGGGTTCAAATCCCACACCCACCGCCATCGGCACGTAAGTGCTGGTCCGAAGGGGTGTCCCGGTTCTGGGGCGCCCCTTTGTGGTGTGTGGTGGGGTTGCTGGACGTGGGTCCGGGGAGTGCTGCGGGCCGGGTGGGCCGACGGGGCGGGGGCTCAGGTCGTGTCGGTGTCGGGGCCGGGCTCTTCCGGTGGGGTCGATTCGCGGGCCGCGATGATTTCTGTCTCGTACTGGTCGATGACCTGTTCCGCCGTGCGGCCCGTGTACTTCGCCACCTCGTCGACGGCGACGACCGCCCAGTTCGCCAAGGAGAGTGCGAAGGCCAGGAGTTGGTCGTCGCCGTAGGCTCGCTTGACCGTCAGGAGATACATGAGGTTCAGGTAGGGCACGAGATCGGGTTCCGAGACCTGGCCCGTGCTCGTGCGCATCAGTTCGATCGTGGTCTCCGTCGCCTCCGCGCGGAGGGGGAGCAGGCGGTCCCGTTCCCGGTGGACCTCGGCGAGCATTTCCTGGCGGTGTTCCCTGTCGGAGTCCAAGAAGTCCAAAGCGTGCCTCCGGAGCGGCGGTTCGTCGCGCGGGGCCGTGCCCCGACGGAGCACGTCGGACCACGGCATCTTCAGCACCTCAGTTCTTCCAACCACCGGTCCCCCGAAACGCCCGCACCGGTCCCCGCTCCCGTCCACGGTCTGATCACCGGCCGCCCCTCGACATCCGCGCCGCCGACGCGATCGTCGACCTCGCCTCGCGTTCCGTGAGGCCCGTGCGGACGGCCGCCTCGATCAGGGCGCCCGCGAGTTCGGGGCCGAGGCCGTTCTCGTAGGCGCGGCAAGCCGCCCAGAAGAGGCGGGTGTTGCGTTGTCCCTCCTGCGCGGTCAGGACGAAGTGGACGAGGCCGTGGCCGTTGCCCTGGCCGCCCGTCGTCCGGGCGGAGTCCGTGCGCGGGGGCGGCAGCAGGAGGTGGAGCAGCGCCGGAGGACAGGGGGCCGGGAGGAGGTGGGACGTGCCGGGGGCCGCGGCGTAGGCGCCGTGTTCGGTGCGGGAGCCGGGGCCGACGAGGTAGCCGCCGGCGCCGCGGATGTCGATGCCGGGGGCGAGACGACCGGCCGAGTTGGGGACGGCCATGTCGGGCGGGCCGGTGAGCCAGATGTGGCGGCCGCCGCTGGGGGTCAGCACGACCACCGTCTCGGGGATCGTGAAGAGGTGGCGCAGGGCCAGCTCACGCAGGGCCGCCGAGGAGTCCGTACCGGACTTCGTGTCGAGGTCGACCCCGATCAGGTGGTGGGGGCCGACACCGCAGGCGATGCCGTAGCCGGTGGCCCACGGGGCCGCGGCGAAGAGTTCGCGGATGCGTCGGGGGTCGGTGGAGGCGTCGTACACCCCGTGACCGAAGCGCCCGCACTCCCCATGGCATGGGGGCTGGGCTGGGGCGGGGGCCGGTGTGGTGGAGGCGGGAGCGGCGGGGCGGTGGGGGGAGCGTAGGGCCGGGAGCTTGGTGCGGGACAGGGGGATCACCGCCAGTCCGCGTTCGGCGGCGGAGAGCGCGTGTGCCAGGGCCAGGGTGCTGGCCTGCCGGTCCGTGGTGGCCATAACTCCATGTTCGTACGAGTGTTCGATAAAGGGAAGAGGGTTCGGGGTGTGCTTTCGGCCGTCACGGACCTGTTCGCGGGTTGGCCGGAAATGCGCCGGAACGCTTCATCCCTTGTCTCGCTTGATCTTGCGTTCGCCTCTCGCCGCCACCCCGTCTGAACTGGGAGTTCCTTGATCCAAGGGGGTTTATTGACTTGTCATCACGCTTCAGAGGGAACGGGAGCTTTCGGGGTGGTTCGCCGGGGATTCGGTGGGCAACTCTTGATTCGCGACGTCGAAGAAAGGCCCGAAGGCCCGAAGGCCCGAAGGCCCGAAGACCCGCACCGAGGCGGTCGGCCAACTGCCCTGGCGCAACCCGTACTTGTGTGAAAGGCCCTGGAGGAAATACACATGGCAAGCATCCGTACCGCCCGCGTTCTCGCCGCCGTCTCGGCTCTCCCGCTCGCCGCCGCCCTGTTCACCGGCGTCGCGACGGCCGGCAACGGTGCCATTGCGGACAACGGATCGAACGCCGGCGTGGCGAACATCGTCGGCAGCGGTGTCGGCCACGACAACAACGGCAACTCGTCGACCTCGCAGCAGCAGGCGAACGGCTCGGGTGCCTCGAACCAGAACAACACCGCCCAGGTCAACGGCTCCGGCTTCACGGCCATCGACCAGGACAACGCGGTCGTCAGCTTCACCAACCTCTGGTGAGCCGGCGAGGGCGGCCGGCGGGCCGGGGGTGGACGGATGAGGTCGCCCCGGCCTCGGGGCCGCCGCCCTCGGACCACGTAGGAGAGTGGGGCATGTTTTGTGGGGTGTGACACGCCTGTGCGGCGGTGCTGCGGCATCGCCGCACAGGCGTTTCCCGTCCCACGGCGACCTTGACAGTCGTGGCGGCAGGCCCTCAATCTGACGGACAGTCAGAAAAGTCGGAGGGGGCTGCGCCACCATGGTCGAGGACCTGTCCGTACGGCTCAAGGCCTACGAGGGGCGCACGGCCGTCCTCGGCGGCCGTGGCAAGGATCCCGTCAACTCGCCCATGATCCGGCATTGGTGCGAGGCCATGGGGGACACCAACCCCGCGTACACCGGACCGGACGCCGTCGCGCCGCCGACCATGCTCCAGGTGTGGACGATGGGCGGACTGAGCGGCCACGAGACCCGCGCACCGGCATACGACGAACTCCTCGCGCTGCTCGACGACGCGGGATGCACCTCCGTCGTCGCCACGGACTGCGAGCAGGAGTACCTGCGGGCGCTGCGGCCGGGGGACGAGGTCACCTTCGACTCGGTCATCGAGTCGGTGTCGGAGCGGAAGACCACCAGGCTCGGAACCGGGTACTTCGTCACGACCCGGATGGATGTGCGCGTGGGCGACGAACTCGTGGGCACCCATCGCTTCCGGATCCTCAAGTACGCCCCGGCCCACGCGCCCCGGCCGTCCCCCAGAACGTCCCCACCCCAGGAACGGCCCCGTCGTCCCCGCCCCGTCGTCAACCGCGACAACGCGGGCTTCTGGGAAGGCGTTTCACGGCACCGGCTGCTCATCCAGCGCTGTGCCGACTGTGCCACGCTCCGCCTCCCCTGGCTGCCCGGCTGCAACGCGTGCGGTTCGGCCGCGTGGGACACGGTCGAGGCGAGCGGCGAGGGGGTCGTGTACTCGTACGTCGTCATGCACCACCCGCCCTTCCCGGCCTTCGATCCGCCGTACGCCGTTGCGCTGATCGAGTTGGTGGAGGGGGTGCGGATGGTCAGCGACGTCGTCGGGGTGCCGTACGACAAGGTGCGGATCGGGATGCCCGTCCGGCTCGAATTCGCGCGCTACGACGAGGAGTTGGAGCTTCCGGTGTTCCGCGCGGGACCCGAGGGGGCCGCGGAGCCGACGAGTCCCGCGGAGCCGGCGGGGCCCGCGAAGGCGGAGGAGGGGGCGGTGTCGGCGTGAGGGTCGAGGCAGGGGACGTGATCCCGCCGTCGGAGATCGAGATCACCCGCACACTCGTCGTCGCGGGGGCCATCGCCTCGCGCGACTACCAGGACGTGCACCACGATCCGGAGCTGGCGCGGCGGCGCGGGTCGCCCGATGTGTTCATGAACATCCTGACGACGAACGGGCTGGTGGGGCGGTACGTCACCGACCACTTCGGATCGGACGCCGTCCTGCGCAAGGTGGCGATCCGGCTCGGCGCGCCCAACTATCCGGGCGACACGATGGTGTTGACCGGCACGGTCGAGACGGCCGACGGGCCGACGGTCACGGTCAAGGTGATCGGCGACAACGGCGTCGGGCGGCACGTCACCGGCACGGTGACCCTGACCCTGCCCCGACCCCTGACCCCGGGGGAGGCGGTGTGAGCGTACGGACCAAGGACCGGCTCGGCGGGCGGGCCGCGATCGTCGGCATCGGCGCGACCGACTTCTCCAAGGACTCGGGGCGCAGCGAGCTGCGGCTGGCCGTGGAGGCGGTGCGCGCGGCGCTGGACGACGCGGGGCTGGCGCCGGCGGACGTGGACGGCATGGTGACGTTCACGATGGACACGAGCCCGGAGATCACGGTCGCGCAGGCGGCCGGCATCGGCGAGCTGTCCTTCTTCTCCCGTGTCCACTACGGCGGCGGTGCCGCGTGCGCGACCGTGCAGCAGGCGGCGCTCGCGGTCGCGACGGGCGTGGCGGAGGTCGTGGTCTGCTACCGGGCCTTCAACGAGCGCTCGGGGCGCCGGTTCGGGTCCGGGGTACGGCACCGGGAGCCGTCGGCGGAGGGCGTGGCCCTGGGCTGGACGCTGCCGTTCGGGCTGCTCACGCCCGCCTCGTGGGTCGCGATGGCGGCGCAGCGCTATCTGTACGCGTACGGGCTGACCCCGGAGGCGTTCGGGCACGTGGCCGTGGTCGACCGCAGACACGCGGCGACGAACCCGGCGGCGTACTTTCACGGCCGCCCCGTCACCCTCGACGAGCATGCCGCCTCGCGCTGGATCGTCGAGCCGCTGCGGCTGCTCGACTGCTGCCAGGAGACGGACGGCGGTCAGGCGCTCGTCGTCACCTCGGTGGAGCGCGCGCGGGACCTGCCGAGACCGCCCGCGGTGGTGGTCGCCGCCGCCCAGGGCGCGGGCCGGGCGCAACAGCAGATGACCGGCTTCTACGACAGCGATCTCACCGGGCTGCCGGAGATGGGCGTCGTCGCCCGGCAGCTCCGGCGTACCTCGGGGCTGGGCCCCGACGACTTCGACGTGGGCATTCTGTACGACCACTTCACGCCGTTCGTGCTGATGCAGTTGGAGGAGTTCGGGTTCTGCGGGCCGGGGGAGGCGGCGGACTTCGTCGCCGAGAACCGGCTGCCGCTCAACACGCACGGCGGGCAGCTCGGCGAGGCGTATCTGCACGGGATGAACGGCATCGCGGAGGCCGTACGACAGCTGCGGGGCACCTCCGTGAACCAGGTCGCCGGTGCCGAGCGGGTGCTGGTCACCGCGGGGACGGGGGTGCCCACCTCGGGGTTGGTGCTGGGGACGGACGGGTGAGCGGTGCGGGCGGGGCGGCTGAGGGGGGCTTCGGGCACTCGGAGGTCCGGGGGGACGGGCGCCGTACACCCTGGGCAGGTGGTTCTCAGGGCTACACCCTCAGTACCTGGGGGCTGTTCATCCACCTCCAGTAGGTGGGGTCTGCCCCACTCCTACAACCTGAGGGGGATTCGTCTTCGGGACCTGCGGCCGATCCGCCGGGCGGGGCCCGCTCCTAGCGTGGAGCCATGACCACACCCGTCTGCACCAGCGCTTCGCAGGCCGCTGCACCAGTGCCGCGGACCCTGTCGACCACGGCTCGTTCGACCACGGCCCGCTCGCACTCCGCCCGGCAGACCCTGCCGGGCCTGGCGGAGCTGTCGTACCCGTCGTTCTCGGCGTACGTGAAGGCCCGCCAGCCGGTGCTGCTGCGGACCGCCCGCTCGCTGACCGCGAACCCGTGCGACGCCGAGGACCTGTTGCAGACCGCGCTGGCCAAGACGTACGTCGCCTGGGAGCGCATCGAGGACCACCGGGCCCTCGACGGCTATGTCCGCCGGGCGCTGCTGAACACCCGGACGTCCCAGTGGCGCAAGCGCAAGGTGGACGAGTTCGCGTGCGACGAGCTGCCGGAGCCCGACGGGGTCCAGGCCGCCGACCCGGCCGAGCAGCAGGCGCTGCACGACGCGATGTGGCGGGCGATCATGAAGCTTCCGGCGCGGCAGCGGGCCATGGTCGTGCTCAGGTACTACGAGGACCTGAGCGAGGTCCAGACCGCGGAGGTACTCGGCGTCTCGGTCGGCACGGTGAAGTCGGCGGTGTCCCGCGCGCTGGGCAAGCTGCGCGAGGACCCGGAGCTGGAACCCGTCCGCTAGCCCGATCGTTGGCCTGACATGCGGCTGCGATCAAGCTTTTCCAAGCTCCTCGGGCAACGTTCTCTGATCGATCATCCCGACACCTAGTGACATACCGCGCGGTATGTGAGCAGAATCAGCGCAACCGTTACCACCGCGTAGGCAGAGCCGCCCCGGGAGGACGCCGTGCTGAGCACCATGCAGGACGTACCGCTGTTGATCTCCAGGATCCTGGCCCATGGGTCGAGCATCCACGGGACGTCGCAGGTGATCACCTGGACCGGCGAGGGTGAGCCCGACCGCCGCTCCTACGCCGAGATCGGCGCCCGCGCCGCGCAGCTGGCCCACGCCCTGCGCGAGGACCTCGGCGTCGACGGCGACGAACGGGTCGCCACCCTCATGTGGAACAACGCGGAACACGTCGAGGCGTACTTCGCGATCCCCTCCATGGGCGCCGTCCTCCACACCCTCAACCTGCGGCTGCCCCCCGAGCAGCTCGCCTGGATCGTCAACCACGCCGCCGACCGCGTGATCATCGCCAACGGTTCGCTGCTCCCCCTCCTCGCGCCGCTCCTCCCGCACCTCAAGCCGGTGGAGCACGTCGTCGTGGCCGGGCCCGGCGACCGATCGCTGCTCGCCGGAGCGAGCGTCCAGGTGCACGAGTACGAGGACCTGATCGCCGGTAAGCCGAGCATCTACGACTGGCCCGAGCTGGATGAACGCACCGCCGCGGCCATGTGTTACACCTCAGGCACCACCGGCGACCCCAAGGGCGTCGTCTACTCCCACCGCTCGATCTACCTGCATTCCATGCAGGTCAACATGGCCCAGTCCATGGGCCTGACGGACGAGGACCTCTCGCTCGTCGTCGTCCCGCAGTTCCACGTCAACGCCTGGGGTCTGCCGCACGCGACCTTCATGACCGGCGTCAACATGCTGATGCCGGACCGCTTCCTGCAGCCCGGCCCGCTCGCCGAGATGATCGAGACGCTGAAGCCGTCGCACGCCGCCGCCGTGCCCACCATCTGGCAGGGCCTGCTCGCGGAGCTGTCCGCCCGCCCGCGCGAGGTCGCCTCGCTCACCCAGGTGACCATCGGCGGCTCGGCCTGCCCGCCCGCTCTCATGCAGGCCTTCGACAAGCTGGGCATGCGCGTCTGCCACGCCTGGGGTATGACGGAGACCTCCCCGCTCGGCACGATCGCCCGGCCGCCGGCCGGTGTGGAGCCGGGCTCGGAGGAGGAGTTCGCCTACCGCCTCACCCAGGGCCGTTTCCCCGCTTCCGTCGAGGCCCGCCTCACCGGTCCCGGTGGCGAACGCCTCCCCTGGGACGGCGAGTCCGCCGGTGAGCTGGAGGTCCGGGGTCCCTGGATCGCGGGTGCCTACTTCGGCGGCCAGGGTGCCGAGCCCATCCGCCCCGACGACAAGTTCAGCGAGGACGGCTGGCTGAAGACGGGCGACGTCGGCACGATCAGCCCCGACGGTTTCCTCACCCTCACCGACCGGGCCAAGGACGTCATCAAGTCCGGTGGTGAGTGGATCTCCTCGGTCGAGCTGGAGAACGCGCTCATGGCCCACCCGGACGTCGCCGAGGCCGCCGTCGTCGCCGTGCCGGACGAGAAGTGGGGCGAGCGCCCCCTCGCCACGGTCGTGCTGAAGGAGGGCTCCACCGCCGACTTCGCCGCCCTGCGGTCCTTCCTCGCCGACGATGGCCACATCGCCAAGTGGCAGCTCCCCGAGCGCTGGACGATCATCGAGTCGGTGCCGAAGACGAGCGTGGGCAAGTTCGACAAGAAGGTGCTGCGGAGGCAGTACGCGGAGGGCTCGCTGGATGTGACGCAGATCTGACGCAGATATACGTCGATCTGGACGCAGTCTGACGCAGATCCAGGACGTGCACGTAAGGCAGTTGGGGCGGTGTTTCACGTGAAACACCGCCCCAACTGTTGCTGTCCGTGGGCTCAGTTCTGGTTCAGTTCGTACCGACTCGTGCCAACAGGTCCACGATCCGGGTCTGTACCTCGGGGCTCGTCGAGCGTTCCGCGAGGAAGAGGACCGTCTCCCCCGAGGCCAGGCGCGGGAGTTCGGACTGGTCGACGGCGGCCGTGTAGACGACGAGCGGGGTGCGGTTCAACTGGCCGTTCGCCCGCAGCCAGTCGATGATGCCGGCCTGACGGCGGTGCACCTGGAGCAGGTCCATCACCACGAGGTTGGGCCGCATCTGCGCGGCCAGGGTGACGGCGTCCGCGTCCGACGCCGCCCGCGCGACCTGCATGCCACGCCGTTCCAGCGTCGCGGTCAGGGCGAGCGCGATCTCCGCGTGCTCCTCGATGAGCAGCACACGCGGCGGATGCTGCTCGGAGTCACGCGGAGCGAGCGCCTTCAGCAGGATGGCCGGGTCGGCCCCGTACGCCGCCTCACGCGTCGCCTGACCGAGGCCCGCCGTGACGAGGACGGGGACCTCGGCGGCCACGGCGGCCTGCCGCAGCGACTGAAGGGCCGTGCGGGTGATGGGACCGGTCAGCGGGTCCACGAACAGGGCGGCCGGGTACGCGGCGATCTGGGCGTCCACGTCCTCGCGGGAGTTCACGATGACGGGCCGGTAGCCCCGGTCGCTCAGCGCCTGGTGGGTGGTCACGTCCGGCGCGGGCCACACCAGCAGCCGACGCGGATTGTCGAGCGGCTCCGGCGGCAACTCGTCGTCCATCGGCTGCGGATGCGGCCGGTCGGGGACCTCCACCGCGCCGCCGGGCCCGTCGAGAGGCTCGGGACCTTCGTCCGCGTTCTCGTCGGGCGCCCCTATGGCGTACGACCGCCCGGCACCCTCCGTACGGCCCGTCAGCCGGGACTGCCCCGCGAGGGACGGCTGCGGCGGAAGCGGAACCTGGCCGGCGAGCGAGGGCTGCGGCGGGAGCGGGACCTGCCCGGCGAGAGAGGGCTGCGACACCTGCGCGGCCGTCTGCGGCTGGGCCGCGGCCTGGCCGGCGGGCGGAGTCTGACCGGTGCCGACCCGCAGACCCGTGCCATTGCTCGGGGTGGACTGCGGGTGGGGGCGCGCGGCCGTCTCGGGGCGGTCGCCGGTCGGCTGGGGCGGTGTGCCCAGCTTGCGGCGCCTGCCGGAACCGCCGGGTTGGTTCGGGGCGGGCGTGGACCCGGCCTGGGGCTGCGCCTGCGCGACGGCCTGTACGCCGGACCGTGCTGCCTGCGCCTGCGCCTGCGCTTGAGCCTGAGGACCGCCCTGACGGGAGAAGGGGACACCCTGGCCGAGCGTCCGCACGCTGATCGACCGTCCCTGCGTGGAGTTGGGGTCTACAGGGGCGGCGGGGGTGGCGGTTCCCGCGGCGGGCGCGGTCGGCGTCGGTGCGGCCTGCGCCTGCGTCTGCGCCTTCACCTGAGCCTGAGCTTGGGCTTGGGTCTGAGCTCGGGCCGGGGCTGCGGCTTCGGCCGGCAGCGGCTGTGCGGCGCGCGGCTGCTGGACGGCGACCTCGGGCGGCAGCGGGGTGCCCGAGGACGGGGTCGGCTGCGGGGGCAGCGGTGCCTGAGGAGTCGGTCCGGGGATGCCGGCGCCGGAGGTCTCGTGGCGCGGGTCCGGCCAGGACTGCGGCGGCTGTTGCGGCTGGGCCGTTCCGGGGGCGGCGACCTGAGCGGGAGCGGACTGGGCAGGGGAGGGCTGAGCGCCGGGCACGCCCTGCATCCCGGGCACGGCCTGGATCCCCGGTACGCCCTGTGCGCCCGGTACGACGACGGAGTGCCCGAGGGCTCCGGCCTGCGCGGGCACCTGCTGCCGGTCACCGGGCGCCCCTTGCGGCGGGACGACTCCCTGGACGGCACCGGGCTGTCCGACGACGGGCTGCCCCATGGCCGCCTGCCCGGGGAGGTCCTGACCAGGAACAGCTTGTCCGGGGGCTGACTGAGCGGCGACGCCGGGGACCCCTTGCGGAGCGACGGACTGCGCGGCCGCGATCCCCGCGGGGACGGGCTGACCGGGAACCACCCCGGCGCCCTGGGCGGGCACGGGCTGCGGGCCGCCGGGGACACCCTGTACGGGTACGGTCTGTGGAGCGCCTGGGATCCCCTGCGCGGGAACGGACTGCGCGGCGGCCATCGGCCCGCCCTGGGCGGGGACCGGCTGAGCAGGGCCCCCCTGCGGGGGAATGCCCTGCGGCGTCGCCCCTTGCCCCGGTGCCGTCATGCCCGCGCCGTCGCCCTGCTGGGGGGCGGGCTGCCGTACCGCGCGGCGTCGGCCCGTGGGCGTGGGCACCGGGTGCGGCTGCGGCGGGGTGTGGTCGTCACCGGCGTCGTGGAAAGCGGCGTCATGGCGACCGTCGTCGGCACCGCCGACCGGGGCTCCCGGCAGCGCCCCCGCGGCGGCCACTTGGCCAGCTCCGGGTGCCGGCCCGGCACCGGCCACCTGCCCCGAGCCGGGCCCGGTAACGCCACCCGGCGCCCCCGGACCGCTCTGCGGAAGCGGCTGTCCGACACCGACACCGACACCGACGCCGGCTCCGGTGAACTGCTGCCCCGCACCGGCGGCGGGCACCGGCCCTCCGGCAGGCACCGCCCCTGCGCCCGGCACGACTCCCCCGGGCGGCACGGGCCCACCGACGGGGACGTGTCCACCGACGGCGGGCACCCCGGCAGCGGCAGCCGCCGCACCCTGGTCACCCTCGCCGTCGTACCCCTCCCCGGCCTGGACGGGAACAGCCGTCCCCGCGGCTCCGGCGGGCAACGGCATCGGCATCGGTCCGCCGGGGGCGCCGGGCGCCCCCGGCAGCGCAACCGGGCCGAGGCCGGTGGCCTCCGTGTGCTCGGGACCCCGGTCGGCCTCGGCCGGTGGCAGGGCGAAGACGGCTCGCGGGCCCGGCTCGGCTGCGGCGGCACGCTCCTCGACGCCCCCGAGGGCACGTCGACGGCGACCGGTGGGCTGCTGGGCGCCGCCTGCCTCGGCGGCGGTGGCGTCGGCGGTCGCCTCGTTGACCGCGCCCGGCCCGGCCGGCAGCGCCGGCGGCAACGCGTTCTGTGGCGCGTTCGCGTTCTGTGGACCGTTCTGCGCCGCGGGCTCCCGGCGCGCACGCCGTCCGCCGGGCGCGGGCACACCCTGCGGCGGTACGGTCCCGCCCAATCCGGTGGCGTTGGCAGCCGCACCCGCCGCGTGCTCGGCCGCCGTGACGACCGCACCCTCGGTGGCCACGCCCTCACTGGCCGCCTCGGCAGCGGCGGCACGTCCACGGCGCCGTCCGGTACCCCCGGAGCCCTCGCCCTCGGCGCCCTCACCGGAACCGGTCGCGCCGACGGCCGCGCCCGGCGCACCCGCCGCGTCCTCCGCCCTGCGCCGGCGCCGCCCGGTCGGAGCGACCGAGGCCTCGGCGTCCGGGCCCTCGGGAGCGTCCTCGCTCTCCAGGAACGCGTCCACCGACGAACGCCGCGCCCGCCGCCGCCCGCCACCGACGGGGGCCTGCTCGGGCAGGGCGACCTCCGCACCGGTGGCCACGGCCCCGGGATCGGCCTCGACGCCCATCGCGGCGGGCAGCTGCGCGACCGGCATCGCCCCGGCGCCACCGCCGAGCGGTACCTCCAGCACATACGCGCTGCCGCTCATCCCCGGAACCTCGACCGTCTGGAGCACACCGCCGTGCGCCCGCACGATCCCCTGGACGATGGGCTGGTGCACCGGGTCTCCCCCGGCGTACGGCCCGCGCACCTCGATGCGCACGACCTCACCACGCTGCGCGGCCGCCACGACGACGGTGTTGTCCATGTAGCCGCCGACGGACATGGGCGCGTTGCCCGTCGCGTCGACACCGGCGACATCGGCGACGAGATGCGCGAGGGCGGTCGCGAGCCGCGCCTGGTCCACCTCGGCCTCGATGGGCGGCGCGTGCACGGCAAACTGCACCCGCCCCGGCCCGACCAGCTCCACGGCCCCGTCGACACCGGCCGCGACGACCGCGTCGAGCATCACCGCCGTACGTACGAGGTCGTCCTCGCCCGCGTCGATGCGCTGGTAGCCGAGCACGTTGTCGATGAGTGTCGTGATCCGCGAGTACCCGGCGGTCAGATGGTGCAGGACCTGGTTCGCCTCGGGCCACAGCTGCCCGGCGTCGTCGGCGGCGAGCGTGCCCAGCTCGCTGCGGAGCTGGTCGAGCGGACCGCGCAGCGAGGTGCCCAGCACGGCGAGCAACTGCTCGTGCCGCGCGGCCAGCGCCTCGTACCGGTCCTTCTCGCGCTCCCCGAGCGCCGCGTACCGCTCGTCCCCGGCGGCGAGTTCCTCGGCGTGCTGCTCGCCGAGCTCGGCCAGCTCGGCGGCGTGCTCCTCGCGCACACTCGCGAGTTCCTCGGCGTGCTCCTTGGCGAGCCGCTCCAGCTCCTCCGCGTGCGTCTCGGCCTCGGCGTCCTTCTCCTCGGCGAGCTTGTCGTACGGTCGCCGGTCGGTGAACGTCATCACGGCACCGACGAGCTGGTCCCCGTCGCGCACCGGCGCGGTCGTCAGGTCGACCGACACCTTCTCGCCGTTCTTCGCCCACAGCACCTGCCCGCGCACCCGGTGCTTGCGCCCGGATTTCAAGGTGTCCGCGAGCGGCGACTCGGTGTACGGGAAGGGGGCGCCGTCCTCGCGGGAGTGCAGCACGAGGGTGTGCAGCTCGCGTCCGCCGAGGTCACTGGCCCGATAGCCCAGTATCTGAGCGGCGGCCGGATTGACGAGGACGATCCGACCGTCGGTGTCGGTCCCGACCACGCCCTCGGACGCGGCCCGCAGGATCATCTCGGTCTGCCGTTGCGAACGCGCGAGTTCGGCCTCGGTGTCGACAGTGCCCGAAAGATCCCGTACGACCAGCATGAGCAGCTCGTCATTGGCGTAGCCGTAACCGTCGTACGCCTGCTGCCCGTTCTCCAGATTCGCGCTTGTGACCTCGACCGGGAACTCGCTGCCGTCGGTCCGGCGGGCGATCATCCGGGTCGGCTTGGTCCGCCCCGTCGGGTCCATGGTGTCGGGCCGCCGCATGGAGCCCGGGATGAGCCGGGAGTCGAACTCGGGCAGCAGGTCCAGCAGGCCGCGTCCGACCAGGGCGGTGCCGGGGGCCTCGAAGGCCTCCAGCGCGATGGTGTTGGCGTTGACGACGGTCCCATTGGCGTTGACCAGCACCAACGCATCGGGCAGTGCGTCCAGTATGGCTGCGAGGCGAGCAGCGCCTCGGGATGGCCTGCTGCTCACGAGACGCTTCCTCCCTGTTACCGCACCTTGCCGACCGCTGGGCCCATGGCCATCTTGCCAACCGGCCCGCAACGTGTCACGCGAGGGAGTCTACGGGCAGAGGTTGCGCTCGCGACGCCGGATGAGAGGGAGGTCGCACACCGAACATACGGAGATGCCGTGACCGCACGGACGGGGATGCCGTGACCGTGTGTTTTGCCGGAGGACCTTGACGAAGGCACATATGTACGGCCTGGGCGCGGGCACCGGGATGGGTGTATGCGCCGCCCGAGGCGTGGCCGATTTCGCGCCCCTCCTCTTTCCTCTCCTCCCTCTTACACCTCTCCTCTCCTCTCCTCTCCTCTTACGCGCGGAGGTCGGGCAGGACGGGAACCATGTCGTCCCAGCGGGCGATCTCGCAGCCGTCGCCGCGGTCGAAACGGGCGTCGACGCGGCGTCCGGCCCAGGTCCCGGTCACGTGCGCAGTGGCCGGTCCGCCGTACTGCATCGTGCACACGGTGCCGGACCGGACCGGTGCGAAGGGATCCGTCCCCCAGGTCGTCCGGCGATCGAGCCGCCCGCACGCCTCCCGTACGTCCGGGTGCGTGCCCCCTTCCGGATGGCACCGCAGTTCGAAGGTCCCGTCCGCGCCGCCGCCGGCCTTGCGCACGGTGACGGTCAGCCGGTCCCCGGGCCCGGCGGCCGGGCTGGGCATGGGCGGCGCGGGACGCGACACGGCCTCGGCGGCGTACGCGCCCGGTGCCGCCGGCGCGAGGGTGCCGGCGGCACCCGCGGCGACCGAGGCGACGACCCCGAGGAGGACCCGGCCCAGGGTGGGGGCGGGGCGGGTGGGGTTCGGGGTGGGGGGTGTGGCGGTGGGGAGTGCGGAGGGAGACGTGGCGGCGAGGGGGGTGGAGGAACCTGTGGGGGGCTTCCGGCGCGCGCCGGGAAGGCTCTGCAACATGACCTGACTAACGCCATGCCCGCCCTACGGTTGCGGTGCCGTCGTCCGCCGTGTCCGCCCCGCGCGGCCGGTGCGCCGCACCGCTCCCGACGTGCCATACGGCTTTGCTCTGCGGCCTCTCCGCCTAGTACCGTGGGAGGCGATTGGTGACAGCCCACCAGGCTGTGTCATCATCTGCACGCACCACTCGCGCTCGCGTGGGCGGTTGTGCTGGAGGCGTCGCCTAGTCCGGTCTATGGCGCCGCACTGCTAATGCGGTTTGGGACTTCAATCCCATCGAGGGTTCAAATCCCTCCGCCTCCGCGCTTGATCACCGAAGCCCCGGTCCACGTGACCGGGGCTTCGTCGTTCCCGCCCTCGCCCCAAGACCACCCTCACAAGGCGTTTTCCCAGGTCACAAGGGGTGTGGCAAACGGATTTCACATGCCGACGGCAGTCATGTAATGTTCTTCCTGTCGCCGCGAGCGGGCCGAAAGGGCCGGGACCGGCGAAAAACAGAACAAGCACTCGTAGCTTAACGGATAGAGCATCTGACTACGGATCAGAAGGTTGCAGGTTCGAATCCTGCCGAGTGCACAGCAGACCAGAGGCCCTGTGGAGTGATCCACAGGGCCTCTGGCTTATGTCGTGACGGCAGTGATTGACGCTGAGGGTGGGGTGACAGCGTTACGGAGGCTTCTGTGCCAGTCCGGTCTCGGCGATGAAGCCGTCGAGTACTCCGGGTCTGCGTTGGATGCCGCGTAAGCGGCTCTTCACGAGCGGGGTGAGGTCTTCGACCGCGCGGGGTGCGAGGTTGGCCAGGGACTTCTTCACGTGGGCCCAGTCGCCTTCGACGGGGTTGAGGTCGGGCGCGTAGGGCGGGAGCTTGACGATGGTCAGCCAGTCGCTGTTGCGCTCGCAGAACTCCCGCAAGGGCTTGGCGTGATGGGTGCTGGCGTTGTCCCACACCACGATCAGCGGGGCATCGCCGAGCTGCCGACGAGCAGAGTTCAACAGGTCCGCGAACTCGCGGGACCGGAAGCCCTTCTTCTCGCCGGTACGGCCGCGGTACGTCTGGGTCCGGTAGATCAGACGGGTCTCGTGGCCTGGCCACACACAGATCATCCCGGCCATCAGGACCCGGCCCGAGCCCTTGCCCACGACCTTGACCAGGGGCGTTCTGCCCCGCCTCGACCAGGTGCGGCCCTTGCCGGGCTTCAGGTCCTGCCCTGCTTCGTCCTCGAAGACGATCCACGCGCCCAGGAGCTGGGCTGTCCTCTCACCCGTGACCACTGCGTCCGCCACCTGGCCACTGCCTGCTCATCGCGCTCGACGGCCCTGTGGGTGAGGGCCTGCCGTGACCAGCCCAGCCGGTGCAGCAGATACGACACTCCACGCGGGGTGTACCGGTAGTCGTCCAGGCTATGGATCAGCTCCGTGACCCTCGCCAGGGTCCACCGCCGGTCCTCCGCCCAGCCGTGCGCCGCCGGCCCCGCCTCCAACTCGGCCTGCAGTCGTTCCGCCTGGGCATCGCTGAGCTGACACGGAAGCCGCCAGGCCCCTTGGAGGCCAGAGCCGCGCTGCCGCCCTCGCGCCAGGCGGCGTGCCAGGCGTACGCCGACTTTCGCGACACCCGTAACCTGCGGGCCACCTCCGGCGGCCGCACGCCTCGCTCGAACATCTCCGCGCCCTCAAAGCGCACTGCCTCACGCTTCGCCCGCCCCACAGCGGTCAGGCCGCCCCCATCCGCGTACCTCATGACGAGGACGTAGCACCACCAACGTCCGCTGTCACCCCACCCTTTCAACCTCAGCGGCAACGAGGGCACACAGAGACCATCGATCGCCGCCGTCAACGATCACTTCAGATGAAGGCGGCGCCTCCACCCAACAGCCTGCCCGATCCCTCCTCTCCGGCCCGCGCGGCAACCTTGCCTGGACCGGCTCAATCACGAAAACCGCGCCCAATCGCCCGACTGGGCGGCGCCTGGCTTGGGCATCACGTTGCTGGGGAGTCCACCTTTTGAATGTATTGAGAATAGTCGGATTTCTGAATGAAATTACTTTCCTGGCGCCGTGAGCCGTTCGAATGAGCGGGAAATTCCTCCCTGTCCTGCCTGGGTCGGTTTAAAGATATTTCTGCGTAATATGCGGCGGAAGTAGCAGCAAGGCTTCCCGGGTTATCGGTAGCCCGGTACGGTCACGGCTCCCCACAAGAAATGGCCTATCGATGAAGCTGAAGATCCCTCAAGCGGTTCGCCGTCGTCGTTTGTCCGGCGTTCTGGCCTCGGCCCTTGCAGCGACGGTTGCCGCCGTGATGGTCGCCCTGACGCCGACGCAGGCGCTGGCCATCGCTACGCAGGTGCCTCTGGCCACGGCCGCGAGTTTCTCCGTTCTGGCGGGTCAGGGAGTCACCAATACCGGCCCCTCGCTGATCACCCACGACCTTGGGACGCACCCGAATCCGTCCATCACCGGATTCCCGCCCGGCCAGGTACTCGGCGCCGTACACGCGGCGGACGCTGTCGCGCTTCAGGCCAAGTCCGACCTGGTCACGGCGTACAACAATGCGGCCGGCCAGGCCACGGACTTCGCACTCGCGTCGGCAATCGGCAGCGGCCAGACGCTGCTTCCGGGCGTCCACACCGCTGTCTCCGGTGTCGGGCTCACCGGTGACCTGATCCTGGACGCCGCGGGGAACCCGAACGCCGTCTGGGTGTTCCAGATTCCTGAAGCTCTGACGACTGCGTCGTCCAGCCGAGTGCTCCTCACCAACGGGGCTTCGGCGTGCAACGTCTTCTGGCAGATCGGGAGTTCGGCCACGCTCGGCACCAACTCCACATTCGTGGGCACCATCATGGCTCTGACCTCGATCAGCGTGACGACAGGGACGAACATCGAGGGGCGGGCGCTGGCCCGTAACGGCTCCGTGACGCTCGACAACAACAGGATCTTCCTCGGCGGGTGCGCTACCTCCACCACTGGTGGAACGACCACCGGCACCACGACCGGCGGGCTGGTCAGCGGCGGCCTCGTCACCGGTGGCGTCCTGGGCGGGCCGATCCTCTCGCCCGGCGCCACGTCCGGGAACACCTCAGGCAACACCGCTGGTAACACTGAGGGCAACGTCGCCGGCACCACGTCCGGGAACACCGCAGGAAACACCGCTGGTAACACTGAGGGCAACACTGCAGGGAACACCACCTCCGGGAACACCATGGGCAACACGGCCGGGAACACCTCCGGCGGTGGTGGCGGGCACGACCACGCGCCGGGCCGGCCGGATCACGGCGGCAAGCCTGGAAGGCCGGACGACGGGGGCAGGCCCGACCACGGGAAGGGCGACCACGCCGAGTACGACCACGGCAAGCAGCACGACGAGAACTACGGCTACGACGAGGTGCCCAAGGGCTACGAGGGCGACGACAACTCCAAGGGCTACGAGGATTAGACAGCGCACTGCGGTTAGTCCTCTCACCGGATGACGGCGCGCGGCGGAAGTCTTTTCGAATCCGCCGCGCGCCGGCGGTGGTAGTCAGTGCAAGATCCAGGTGCGACTAGCTGACATAGGAAGACAGGTAGGCGGTGTCGAGCGGAATTGGATCAGCGGACTTGGAGGAAATCCAGCAGTCCGACTCCGGTCCGGCCACCCAGGAACGTATTGGCGTCACGGCCGCGCCGCACAAGTCGCCGAGAAGCATCCGTGCGCTGAAATCCGGGCTGCGCGCCGCCGTGGTCATGTGCCTCGCAGCGACTGTCGTCCACGTCATTCTCGTGTTCCTTCACGTGGCCCCGGCCAATACCGTCTCCAAGCGATACAGCCCACTGGTCAATGCATGGGTGTATCCCTTCTTCGAACAGAACTGGCGGCTCTTTGCTCCGGACCCGGAATCTGTCAACCGGCAGATTCTGGCGAGAACCGCACGCACCGGCTCCGACGGATCGGCCCATGTGGGTCCCTGGTTCGACCTGACCGCCGTGGACCGTTCCGCAGTCGAACATCAGCCGTTCCCGAGCCACACGGCGCAGAACATGCTGCGCCGTGCCTGGACCGGCTACGTCGACACGCACGGAGGAGACGACAAGCCGCGCACGGAACGCGCCCTGATGATGCAGAAGTACCTGACCAACATCGCCGCGGACCGCGTTGCCGCCCACAAGAGCCGCACCTTCGACTTCATTCAGCTCCGCGTCGTCACACTGCCCATCGACGCGCCCGGCCCCGCCGCCGGCAAGCGCCCGCCGACGCCGGTCGAGAACCGGCTCCTGCCCTGGTGGAAGGTGACCCGCCATGGAAACTGAGGCGCAGAGGACCGCGCCCGCCGGCGCCGACCGGTGGATCGCCGCCCGGATCAACGCCGTATGGGACCTCCTGACCGGCCGCCCGGTGTCCTTGTACGCCGCGTCGGTGCTGCGCATCGGTTACGGGCTGCTCTACCTGCTCTTTCTGCTGCGCGAGTTCCCGTATCGTGCCGAGATCTGGGGTCCTGGTTCTGCGTGGACGCCCGCCTTGGCACGCCAGCTCTTCGAGCAGACGGGCTGGTTCAGCATCCTGCCCCTGTCCGACAGCCGCGTCTACTTCGAGCTCTGCTATGTGCTGGCTCTCGTCACATCCGTACTGTTCATGCTGGGCTGGCGGACCCGCGTCCTGTCCGTCCTCTTCGCCGCCGTGGTGACCTCGTTCCACGCCCGGGCGGTTTTCATGACGGACGGGGGCGATAACCTCATCCTGCTGATGTCCCTCTACCTCGTCCTCACCGCGTGCGGTCGGCGCTGGTCCCTGGACGCGCGCAGAAACCGGCTGAAGGCGCTTCGTGCGGGCAACACGCCGGAACCGCCGGGGAGCCTCTTCGGGCGGCAGCTCCGCGATGCCCGAACCAGCTTGGTCGCGGTGGTGCACAACTGCGGCATGTTCCTCATCGCCGCACAGGTCTGCTTCCTCTACGGATCAGCTGGCCTGTACAAGGTCCAGGGACCTTCCTGGAGCAGCGGCACCGCCCTCCACTACGTCGTGAACCTCGAACTCTTCCGGCCCTGGCCCGCGCTCTCCCACTTCGTGGACGAGCACACGCTCATGGTTGCCATCGCCGGCTACATGACCGTGCTCTTGCAGGTGGCCTTCCCGTTCGTCCTCTTCGGCAGGCTCAAGTACCCCGTTCTCGCCATGCTGCTGGGCATGCACATCGGCATCGCGGTGCTCATGGGTTTGCCTCTCTTCTCCGGCGCCATGATCGTTGCGGATGCCGCGTTCCTTCCCGACCGCTTCTACACCTTCCTGCCCCACCTCTGCCGACGCGCGATGCGGCGGACGGGCAGCCGGCGTCCGGTACCCGGACGAGCGGCAGGATCCGGAGCTGTACCTGCGCAAGGCAGACCCGGCGTACTCGGCTCGAAGTATCGAGTCACACTTCCTGCAGGGCGGAAGGACACCACGCTCGCCACCGAGCCCGCGTCCCCCGAGGTGCCCCCGAAGAGCAGTTGAGTCGTAACCGAGCCGGACGAGCTCGAAAGGGCCCACGCCGAGCAGTGAGGCCTTTCGACGGCAGGGGCCGGTTTGCTGAGGCTGGGAGGGGCGCGGACACTCGTCTAGTCCAGATTGACGGCAGGGCTGACGGCAACGACGGCACACAGACGCACGTGATGGCTAACGAGGACGATCGAGCTCAGAGGCCATCAGCCGCTCGATCGGCACCTTGTCCGATCCTACGGATCAGAAGGTTGCAGGTTCGAATCCTGCCGAGTGCACAGCAGACCAGAGGCCCCGTGGAGTGATCCACGGGGCCTCTGGCTGTTGCCGTGTCGGCGAGTGGGGAGAGGGGCGTACGCACCACCCCGGGCCTGGTCGGTGGCGAGGCTCGATCACCGCTGACCCGGGCCCTGAACCGGCGTGGTTCACCTGCCGCGAGCGACCGGAGACTCCCCACTTTCGGCTGAGTGGGGCGGCAGTGTTGACGCTGGCAGAGCTGTTGGGGCGCTGTGCGGCGCTCTGCGGATGAAGATCAAGTGGCTCTTGGCCGGTCGGGGGTCCCGGTGGTTGGCGCATACTGGTCGCAATGACAAAGCCAGGTGCACCGAAGCGCTATCTGCCCACCAGTCCCTTCAAGGCCCCGGTCGCCCCGCCTCCCAAGCACTTCGCGGTGGGCGACCAGGTCACGCATGACATGTACGGTCTCGGCCGGGTGATCGGTATCGAGGACGGGATCGCGGCGCTCGTCGATTTCGGTTCGGCGCGGCAGCGGATCCTCAGCCCATACAGCAAGATGAGCAAGCTGTAGGACGACGCACGGCCGGACGGCCGGACGTCCGCATCGCGGTCGGGTTTCGATCGGGAGGGGTGTGCCCCCCGGTTCTGCCATGCCCCGAGTCCGCCATGACTGCAAGAGCCCGGCCGAGTCCGTCGTGCCGGTCCGAGGTCGTCGTGCCCGACGTCCGCGTCCCGCTCACCGGGCGGACGCGTTGTCAGTGGTGCCCTCTACTGTCGTGAGGGATGGCACGCGTGTGGAGATGTACGGGGCTGCGCTGGGGCGAGGATGGGGCGCCGTCCTTGCGGTGGGCGGGTGGGTGGGGCAGTTCGCTGCCACGGGGGAAAGCGGTGGCCTTCGAGGTCGTGAGCGACGGGCGTACGTGCGTCGGCGCTCGCGGGAATCCGTGTCCGGTGCGGGCCGAGGTGCCCGAGCGTAGTACGGGCGCCCGGTGCGAGGAATGTGCGCGGCTCGACCGGGCGCACTCCGTGGCCGCCGACACGATCGCCGACGACCCGCGGCCGTATCACGTGTACCTCGCGTGGTTCGGGCCTGGCATGGTGAAGGTCGGGATCACCGCCGTCGAGCGGGGACCGGCGCGGTTGTTGGAGCAGGGCGCGGTCTGCTTCGGGTGGCTCGGGCGCGGGCCGTTGATGGCCGCCCGGCGGTCGGAGGAGATGCTGCGGGCCGCTCTCGGCGTGCCTGATCGGATTCCGTACGCCGAGAAGCGGGTCGTGCGGGCCGGGCTGCCGACGGTCGAGGAGCGTGTCGGGGAGTTGGCCGAGCTGCACGGGCGCGCCCAGGGGCTCGCGGCGTGGCCCGAGTCGTTGGAGCGCCTTCCCTTCCAAGCCGTCGACCACTGCGGGGCGTTCGGGCTCGACGGGTTGCCGGCCGCCGACGGTGTGGTGACCGAGCTGGCCCCGGGCGGGGCCGTGGGCGGTGAGATCCTCGCCGTCGCCGGACCCGATCTTCATCTGGAGACCGGGCGCGGAGTCGTCGTGCTCGACACACGGCTCATGACCGGCTGGGAGCTGACCGCACCCGTCGGCGGGGGCTCCCGGGACGTCCTCACCCTGCCCGTACGGGAGTTGCGGAGCCGAGGGGACGGGAGCGTGCAGGAGGGGTTGTTCTAAGACGACGACGGGGTTGTTCTGACACGACTGGTTGTTCTGAGACGACGGGTGCGGGGGCGTCGCTCTCGTGGGTGCGGGGGCGTCATGACGGCGCTTTCGTAAAAGTGGGGTGAGTGAGGGGCCGTGCCGGGGGCGTTCCTGGGGTCGCGGGGCTGTGGGGCCCCAGTGAGGCGGCCTGGGGAACGCCGTGCGGACGATCAGAAAACTGCTGGTCGGAGGGGGAAGTGTCCCAGAAGTCGGGGATCTTCCCGGGGGGTTCCTGAGAGGCGCCTGTGCGTTTCTCAGAAAAATCACAGGTTCCGGAAAGGGGGTTCTCAGTGGGCCCCGACAAGGTGTTCAGCATGACCACGACCTCGCCCCAGGGGCGCACCGAACTGCTGAGGCCGGACGGGAGCCCCGTCCGAGTGCTTGTGGTGGACGACGAGCTGTCGATCACCGAACTGCTGTCCATGGCCCTGCGCTATGAGGGATGGCAGATCCGGAGTGCGGGGGACGGCACGGGTGCCCTCCAGACCGCCCGGGACTTCCGGCCCGACGCCGTCGTCCTCGACATGATGCTGCCCGACATGGACGGGCTGACCGTCCTCGGTCGGCTGCGGCGTGAGCTGCCGGACGTGCCGGTGCTCTTCCTGACCGCGAAGGACGCGGTCGAGGACCGGATCGCCGGGCTCACGGCCGGTGGCGACGACTACGTCACCAAGCCGTTCAGCCTCGAAGAGGTCGTGGCGAGACTGCGCGGGCTGATCCGCCGGTCCGGTGCCGCCGACCGTCGTTCCGACTCCGTGCTCGTCGTCGGTGACCTCATGCTCGACGAGGACAGTCACGAGGTGTCGCGCGGCGGGGCGAACATCCACCTCACCGCCACCGAGTTCGAACTGCTGCGCTTCCTCATGCGGAATCCGCGGCGCGTGCTCAGCAAGGCGCAGATCCTCGACCGCGTGTGGTCGTACGACTTCGGTGGCCAGGCCAATGTGGTCGAGCTCTACATCTCGTATCTGCGGCGCAAGATCGACGCCGGGCGTGAGCCGATGATCCACACCCGGCGTGGAGCCGGCTATCTGATCAAGCCCGCCTCGTCATGAGCGGGCGTCGACGGACGCGTACGCAGAGACAGCCGCGGCCGTGGCTGAGGCGAGGACAGCCGCGCACGCTGCGTACGCGGCTCGTCGTCTCCGCGGTGGCGTTGATCGCGGTGGTGGCCTCCGTCATCGGAACCGTGACGACGTTCGCGCTGAGTGAGCATCTGTACCAGCAGCTGGCGTCCGAGGTGAAGGACATCGCCAAGCGCACCGACGGGCCCAAGGGGCCCGGGGGCGTGAGGATCGTCACGCCGGGCGACTTCGACACCAGCACGTTGACGACGGACGAGAAGCTCCAGTTCGTCACGAGGGGCGGTTCGCCGGAGTACACGATCGGCGCCGTCGTGCAGAACGGGACCATCGTCAAGGGTGTCGTCGGCGAGCTGGCGAACTCCAGCACCACCGGCCTGCCGGACATGAAGGCCGTCACGCTGAGCGACGCGGACCTCGCCGCGCTCGCCACGGTCGCCACGGACGGCGACACGCACAAGGTCAGTCTGCCCGACCAGGGCAATTACCTGGTCACGTACGAGACCAACCAAGACGGTGACGCGTTCTACGTGGGCCTGCCCACCAAGTCCGTCACCAATACCCTCAGCACCCTCATCGCCGTTGAACTCAGCGTCACCGGCGCCGGGCTCGTCGCCGCCGGTATCGCCGGGTCCGTGCTCGTCGGGGTCGCGCTGCGGCCCTTGCGGAAGGTGGCGGCCACCGCGACCCGGGTCTCCGAGCTGCCGTTGCACACCGGTGAGGTGACCCTCAACGAGCGGGTGTCGGCATCCGAGACCGATCCGCACACCGAGGTCGGCCAGGTCGGCGCCGCGCTCAACCGCATGCTCGACCACATCCACGGCGCCCTGCACTCACGGCAGGAGAGCGAGACGCGCGTACGGCAGTTCGTGGCCGACGCCAGTCACGAGCTGCGGACGCCGCTCGCGTCGATCCGCGGATACGCCGAGCTGACCCGGCGCGGCCGGGAGGAGATCGGGCCCGACACCCGGCACGCGCTCGGGCGGATCGAGTCCGAGTCCGGGCGGATGACCATGCTCGTCGAGGACCTGCTGCTGCTCGCGCGGCTCGACGCGGGACGCCCGTTGCAGTTCGAGCAGACCGACCTCATCCCCCTCGTCGTGGACACCGTCAGCGACGCGCGCGTCGCCGGGCGGAGCCACAGCTGGCGGCTCGACCTGCCGGACGTGCCCGCCCTCGTGTCGGCGGACGCGGCGCGGCTCCAGCAGGTGCTCGTCAACCTGCTCGCCAACGCCCGGACGCATACGCCACCCGGCACCACCGTCACCGCACGCGTGCAGCGGCGCGGGCCGTGGATGTGCGTCGACGTCGAGGACGACGGACAGGGCATCCCGGAGGAGTTGCTGCCGCACGTGTTCGAGCGGTTCGCGCGCGGGGACTCGTCGCGGTCCAGGGCCTCCGGCTCGACCGGACTCGGGCTCGCCATCGTGCAGGCCGTCGCCGACGCGCACGGCGGCGCCGTGACCGTCGACAGCGGGCCCGGCAGGACCGTGTTCACCGTGCATCTGCCGGCCCTCGGCCGGGACGTACCGCTGCTCGACGATGCCGCGAACTGGGAGCTCGACGAGGTCCAGTACGACGGTGAGCACCACAGTGAGCACCACGGTCAGCACGACGGTCGGGACGACGGCGTGTTCGACGACGCCTTCGACCGCGCCTTCGACCGTGCCTTCGACGGCAACGGGCTGGTGACCGGCGCGACACCTGACGATCGGACTCACAGGCGCACCACAGTGTGAGCACACGGACATAACAGAGCGGCTCGCGAATGTGGTTGGCATGCAAACCGACTCTTCTCCCGGCACCCTGCCGGCGCGGGAGCACCTCCCGGCCGGAAACGCCGGTACGCCTGTCCTGGACGTAGTGATCCCCGTCTACAACGAGGAGAAGGACCTCCAGCCGTGTGTCCTCAGACTGCACGAGCACCTCGCGCGCACGTTCCCTTACACGTTCCGCATCACGATCGCGGACAACGCGTCGACGGACACCACCCCGCGGGTGGCGGCACGGCTGGCGGCGGAGCTCCCCGAGGTGACGTCCTTCCGCCTGGAGCAGAAGGGACGCGGGCGGGCGCTTCGGACGGTGTGGTCGGGGTCCGACGCGCCGGTCCTCGCCTATATGGACGTGGACCTGTCGACGGACCTCAACGCCCTGCTCCCGCTCGTCGCCCCGTTGATCTCCGGCCACTCGGACCTCGCGATCGGCTCCCGGCTCGCCCGCTCCTCGCGGGTGGTGCGCGGCACCAAGCGGGAGTTCATCAGCCGCGCGTACAACCTGATCCTGCGCGGCTCGCTGCAGGCCCGGTTCTCCGACGCGCAGTGCGGGTTCAAGGCGATACGCCGGGACGTCGCCCAGGCGTTGCTGCCCCTGGTCGAGGACACCGGGTGGTTCTTCGACACCGAGATGCTGGTGCTCGCGGAGCGGGCCGGGCTCAGGATCCATGAGGTCCCGGTGGACTGGGTCGACGACCCGAACTCGACCGTCCACATCGTGAAGACGGCCACCGACGACCTCAAGGGTGTCTGGCGGGTGGGCAAGGCGCTGGCCACCGGATCCCTCGCGCTCGACCGGCTCGCACGCCCGTTCGGGGACGATCCCCGGGACCGCGAGATCCAGGACGTGCCGCGCGGCCTCGCCCGCCAACTCCTAGGCTTCTGTGTGGTGGGCGGCCTCTCCACCCTGTTCTACCTGCTCCTCTACAGCGGCTTCCGGGCCTTCTCCGGCGCGCAGATCGCCAACGCGCTCGCCCTGCTGCTCTCGGCGATCGCCAACACCGCTGCCAACCGACGGCTCACCTTCGGCGTCCGGGGCCGCGGCGGTGTCATCAAGCACCAGGCGCAGGGGCTGGTGGTGTTCGGCATCGGACTGGCCCTCACCAGCGGCTCGCTCGCCGCGCTGCACGCGGCGACCTCCGACCCCGCGCACTCCACGGAACTGGCGGTCCTCGTCGCGGCCAACCTCGCGGCGACGGTGCTGCGGTTCCTGCTCTTCCGGGCGTGGGTGTTCCCGGACCGGCGTGACGGTTCGTTCGTCGACAGCTCGTCCGTCGACGGCTCCCGTGCCGACGGCTCCCTTGCCACGGGCTCGACCGTCGTCGCCCCGCACCGCCCGGCTCCGCACCAGCCGGTTTCGCACCAGCCGGTTTCGCACCAGCCGGTTTCGCACCACCCGGCTCCGCCGGTCCACGTGACCGCGGCGACGGTGACGGTACGCCCGTACGATCAGGATTCGAGGAACGCACGATGACCACGCGCTTCGAGACGACGAGCCGGCCGGGCGGTCCCGCCCCCGGTCCTGCCCCCGCCCCCGCCCCCGGTCCCGGTCCCGACTGGGGACCGCCGCCCTCCGCGGCCGCCGTACAGGAACCGATCGTTCCGGAGGCGCCCGCCGAGCCCCCTGCCCCGAGCGCGGGCGAGCCCGGGCAGCCCCTCGCCAAGCGCCTGTGGAGAGGCAGGCCCGAGGACCACCGCTGGATCCGCCCCGGCTTCCTCCTCGCCCTCCTGCTCATCGGCGGGCTCTACACCTGGAACCTCACGGCCTCCGGATACGCCAACTCCTTCTACTCGGCGGCCGTACAGGCGGGCAGCCAGTCCTGGAAGGCCTTCTTCTTCGGCTCGCTGGACTCCGCCAACGCGATCACCGTCGACAAGCCCCCGGCCTCCCTCTGGCCGATGGCGCTGTCGGTACGGCTCTTCGGCCTCAACTCCTTCGCGATCCTGTTCCCGCAGGTCCTGATGGCCGTCGCCACCGCCGGGGTGCTGTGGGCGGCCGTGCGCCGGCGCTTCAACGCCACGGCCGGCTTCGTCACCATGGCGGTGTTCGCGCTCACGCCGGTCGCCGCGCTGATGTTCCGCTTCAACAACCCGGACGCGGCGCTCGCGCTGCTGATGGCCGCGGCGGTCTACTGCACGCTGCGCGCGATGGAGAAGGCGCAGACGAAGTGGCTGGTCTGGGCGGGTGTCGCCATCGGCCTCGCCTTCCTGGTCAAGACGCTGCAGGCGTTCCTGATCCTGCCGGTCCTCGCGCTCGTGTACGTCGTCTTCGCACCGGCCTCGGTGAAGAAGCGGGTCAGCCAGGTGCTGCTCGCCGGGCTCGCGATGGTCGTGGCCGGCGGCTGGTGGGTCGCCATCGTCGAGCTGTGGCCCGCGTCCTCCCGCCCGTACATCGGCGGCTCGCAGAACAACTCCTTCCTCGAACTGACCTTCGGCTACAACGGTCTCGGCCGTCTCAACGGCGAGGAGACCGGCAGCGTCGGCGGTGGCGGTGGCGGCGGTGGCGGCAACTGGGGCGAGACCGGCTGGGACCGGATGTTCAGCTCCTCCGTCGGCGGTCAGATCTCCTGGCTGATCCCGGCCGCGCTGATCCTCCTCGGCGCCGCGATCTGGGCCACGCGGAAGCTGAAGCGCACGGACACCACCCGTGCGGTCTTCCTCCTCTGGGGCGGCTCGCTGCTGATCACCATGGTGGTCTTCAGCTTCATGCAGGGCATCTTCCACGAGTACTACACGGTGGCCCTCGCCCCCTACATCGCTCCGCTGATCGGCATGGGCGCGGCGCTGCTCTGGGACCAGCGGGACAAGTTCTGGGCGTCGATCACGCTGGCCGCCGCCCTGACGGCCACGGCCGTCTGGGGTTACGTCCTCCTCAACCGCTCCTCCGACTATCTGCCCTGGCTGAAGTGGGTCGTGCTAGTCGGCGGTCTGGTCGCCGCGCTCGGGCTGGTCTTCGTGGCCAAGCTGGGGCGGCGGCTGGCCCTGGCGGTCGTCGGACTGAGCCTCGTCACGGCGGTGGCGGGCCCGGCGGCGTACACCCTCACCACCCTCAACGAGGGGCACACCGGTTCGATCGTGACGGCCGGCCCGTCGACCCGCGGCGGCATGGGCGGTGGCCCCGGCGGCGGTGGCGGTATGGGCGGTGGTCCCGGTGGTGGCGGTGGCGGAATGCCGGGTCAGAACAACCAACAGGGCAACGGTCGGATGGGCCAGCCCCCGGCCGGCGGCTTCGGCGGCGGTCAGAACAACCCGCAGGGCCGGGGTCAGCAGAACCAGCAGAGTCAGGGCAACGGCCAGGTGCAGAACGGTGACGGCGGTCGTACGGCCGGCGGTGGTGGCGGCATGGGCGGCCTGATCAACGGCAGCTCCGTCAGCGACGAGGCCAAGGAACTGCTGGAGAAGAACGCGGGGGACTACACCTGGGCGGCCGCCGCCATCGGCGCCCAGAACGCGGCGAGCTACCAGCTCTCCACCGGCGACCCCGTCATGGCGATCGGCGGCTTCAACGGCACCGACCCGTCCCCGACCCTCGCGGAGTTCAAGAAGTACGTGGAGGACGGCAAGATCCACTACTTCATCGCCGGTGGCTCGGGCGGCCGCATGGGCGGCGGCGGCAGCGACGGCACCTCCTCGCAGATCAGCTCCTGGGTCCAGGAGAACTTCGAGTCGGTGACGGTCGACGGCACGACGTTCTACGACCTGACGCAGGCGAAGTAGACCAAGGCCGCGACGGAGCGGGGCGGTGGCCCGGGGTACGGACGAACCCCCGGGCCGCCGCCCCTTTCGTAGTCCGGGAGGGCCGGGAGGGCCGGGAAGGCGGGAGGGCGGGAGGGCCGGGAAACGCGTTGTACGCCGTATAGGAACTGTTCTACGGTGTATAACATGTCGACCCCCACCGTCCCCGCCGCCCCCTCCACCCAGGGGCACCCGCAGCGCTGGCTCATCCTCGGTGTCGGGGCGGTGGCTGTGCTGCTCGGGGGGTTGGTGGCGGCGGGGCTGCTGCGCAGGGCGGAGAAGGGGGAGCGGCGGTTGGTGGGCGCCTCATAGGGTGGGGGGTCTGTTGTCGGGCGGCTGTGGGTCGTTCGTGGTTGCTTGCGCAGTTCCCCGCGCCCCTGGAAGGGCGCGCTGCGCGCGGCCCTTCCAGCCGGTGGTCGCCGCCTAGCATCGTCACCGGCGGAGAAACAGAGGAAGCCGTTCTCGGAAGGTGCGTCATGGTGAAGGGAGCCGGTCGGTCCGGAGGTTCCGCGCGGGCCAGTGTGTGGCTGGACGAGAAGGCGCGGGGCGGGCGGGGCGGACAGCCCTCGGGGCTGGACCGGGAGCGGATCACCGTGACGGCCGTACGGCTGCTGGACGCCGAGGGGCTCGCCAAGTTCTCGATGCGGCGGCTGGCGGCCGAGCTGCACGTGACGGCGATGTCGGTCTACTGGTACGTGGACACCAAGGACGACCTGCTGGAACTGGCCCTCGACCAGGTCTTCGACGAGATGCGGCTGCCCCCGCCCGACTCCGACGAGGACTGGCGGGACCAACTGCGCACGCTGGCCGGGGAGTACCGGGCGGTCCTGGTCCGCCACCCCTGGGTGTCGCCTCTCGCGGGCACCTTCCTCAACATCGGCCCGCGCGCGCTGGACTTCTCGCTCGCCGTGCAGCGCGTGATCCGCCGCACCGGGCTGCCGGCGCGCGGCCAGGCCGGTGCCATCGCGGCGGTCTTCCAGTTCGTGTACGGCTTCGGCACCATCGAGGGCCACTTCGCGCAACGCTCCGCCACGGCCGGGATGACCCAGGAGGAGTACTTCCGCAACGCCATGAGCGCGGTGTCCGACTCCCTCGCACCCCATGAGGTCATCCAGCACTCCGCCGACCTCATGGAGGCCCGCGGCGGCGAGACCGTCGAGGAGATGCGTGAACGCGACTTCGTCTACGCCCTGGACACCCTCGTCGCCGGCATCGAGGTGATGGCGACGAGGGGTTGAGGAGCGCTCGACGGGGATGGCGACGAGGGGTTGAGGGGCGCGCAACGAGGGCGGCCACGAAAGGTCGAGGCGCCCTCGTCGCGGACGGCGAAGAGGGTTCTACTGCGCCAGCCGTGCCGGGAAGCCGCCGGTGGCCACCGGTCCCCACCTCACCGGGGTGATCCGGATGATCGACTTGCCCTGCTTGATCATCGCCTCGCGGTACTCGTCCCAGTCCGGGTGCTCGCCCGAGATGTTGCGGAAGTACTCCACCAGGGGTTCGACCGAGTCCGGCGAGTCGATGACCTCGGCCGTGCCGTCGATCTGCACCCAGGGGCCGTCCCAGTCGTCGCTCAGCACGACGACGCTCACGCGCTCGTCCCGCTTGGCGTTCCGGGTCTTGGCCCGCTCGGGGTACGTGGAGACCACGATCCGGCCCGAGTCGTCGACACCGCAGGTCAGCGGGGAGGCCTGAGGGCCTCCGTCGGACCGCCGGGTGAGCAGGAGCGCCCGGTGCCGGGGGCGTACGAAGTCGAGCAGTTCTTCGAGGGAGACCGAGGTGTTGGTCGCGATGTTCCGTGCCATGCGCTCAGCGTAGGGCCGGGGGCGCCTGATAGCTCGGGGGGTACTGCGGTTCGGCGGCTGCGGGTGAGTCGGGGCTGTTCGCGCAGTTCCCCGCGCCCCTGCAGGGGCGCGCTACGTGCCGCCCTGCACACCCTGCACACCCTGCACGTCCAGTTCGACCCTCAGTGTCGTGCCGATCGCCGCGATCCCCGCCTGCACCACCTGGTTGTAGTTCATGGCGAAGTCCTCACGGCGGAGTTCGGCGGTGGCCCGGAACGCGGCGCGGGTGCCGCCCCACGGGTCCGCCCCGGTGCCCAGGTACGCCAGGTCCAGGTCGACCGGCCGTACGACCCCGCGCATGCCCAGCTCGCCGTGGACGGTCCACCGGTCCGGGCCGACGGGCGTGAGGCCGGTCGAGACATAGGTGATCTCGGGGTGTCGTTCGACGTCGAGGAAGTCCGGGGAGCGCAGGTGCTGGTCCCTGGTCGCGTTCCCCGTGTCGATCGAGGCGGCCCGGATCACCGCCTCCACCCGGGACTTGGTTCCCTCGTCGGGGGTCGGGGCGATCTCGACGGAGGCCGAGAAGTCGGTGAAGCGGCCGTGCACGCTGGAGATCCCGAGATACTGTGCCACGGCGGCGACGGAGGAGTGGGCGGGGTCGACGGTCCAGGGCCCGGGCGGCGGCAGTTCCGTACCGCCCAGCCGGGTCAGCGTGACCGTGCCGACCTCCGCCCCTCCGGTCGCGGTCACCAGGACGCTGGAGGCCATCGGCGTGTAGCCGACCGCCGTCACGATCACCGTGTACGCGCCCGGCGCGAGCGGCGCGGGGTCGTGCACGACCCCTTCGGCGTCCGCCTCGGCCCGCAGCACCTGCGTACCGGTCATGTCCGTCACGGTGACGACCGCGTGCGACACGGCCCAGCCGTCCCGCGTACGAATCCTCGCGGTCAGCCCGGCCCGCCCGGCCCGCCCGATGGGCCCTGCCTGTCCTGTCGGTCCCATGTTCGTCAACTCCTCAGCATGCGACCGGCCGGTGGAGCGGGGGGAGGCTCCACCGGCCGGTGGTTCAACTGTCAACTGTCATCTGCCCGAGAGCCCGAAGGCCCGAGAACTCGGAGGCCCGAAGGTCCGAACTACTCGCCGGGGTGCGCGAGTTCGATGTCGTGGCCGTCGACGCCGGGGCCGCTGACCGTCAGGGCCGTGGCCACGGGCGGGTAACCGGTCGCGATGACCGTGTACTCGCCGCCGTCCAGGTCGGCGAAGGCGTACGCCCCGTCCGCGCCGGTGGTGGCCGTGCCGACCACGTTGCCCGCCGCGTCGACGAGGGTCACGCGGGCGTCGGCCAGCACCCCGCCCGGCGCCCGTACGACCCCCTGGAGCCGGGCCCCGGCCTCCAGGTCGATCTCGATCCGGGTGATCCCGGTGCCGCCGACCTCGACGGGCAGGCCACGCGGGCGGAACCCGGCGGCGTTCACCGCGACGGTCACCCCGCCCGGCACCAGCTCGCCGAAGCCGAACTCGCCCTGCTCACCGGTGACTCCACTGGCCAGCACGTCGCCACGCACATCGGTCACGACGACCATGGCGTCCTTCACGCCCTGTCCGGCCCCGGCGGCCCGCACCACACCGCTCAGCCCGCTGGTCCCGCTGAGCAGGATGTCGTACGCGACCGGCTCGTCGTTCACGACGACCGTGGACGCCTGCGGCTGGAACCCGTCGGCGGCCGCGATCAGGACGTACGACCCGGCGGCGGGCGCGTCCACCGCGTAGGCCCCGTCGGCCCCCGCGACCGAACGGCCGAGCTGCCGCCCGCCGAGCGAGATCAGGGTGACGGCGGCCCGCGGCACGGGCACGCCCTCGGCCCCGCGGACCTGCCCCTGTACGGGGATGCAGCCGCCGGTACCGCTGCCGGCGCCCGTGACCGGGGCGGCCTCGGCCGAGGCCGTTGCCCGGGGTGCGTCGGCAGCGGCGGAGCCGGTGGACACCGTGGCCGGAGTCCCGGCAGGGACCGCCTCGGTCGGCCGGGTCGCGTCGGTCGCCCGAGGCACGTCGGTCGTCTGGGCCGCCTGGGCGAGCGCTCCGGTGGTCCTCAGCGGGACCTCCTTGATGAAGAGGGAGAAGACGAGCGCGAGGACGGCGAAGGGGGCGGCGTAGAGGAAGACGTCTCCGATGCCGTGGCCGTAGGCGCTCTCCATGACCGTGCGGATCGGCGCGGGCAGCGCGTCCAGGTCGGGGATCTCACCGTGGCCCGAGCCCGAGCCGGAGACCCCGAGCCTGGCGAGGCCCTCCTCGGCGTAGTGCGTGATCCGGTGGCTCAGCACCGCGCCCAGCGCCGAGACGCCGATCGCGCCGCCGAGGGAGCGGAAGAAGGTGACGACCGAGCTGGCGGCGCCGAGGTCGCCCGGGGCGACCTGGTTCTGGGTGCACAGGACCAGGTTCTGCATCATCATGCCGACGCCGAGCCCGAGCAGCGCCATGAAGATCGCCACGTGCCAGTACGGGGTGTCGTGGCGGAGGGTGCCCAGCAGGCCGAGGCCCGCGGTGACCAGCACACCGCCGGCGAGCAGCCAGGCCTTCCAGCGGCCGGTGCGGGTGATGACCTGTCCGGAGACGGTCGAGGAGACGAACAGACCGGCGATCATCGGGATGGTCAGGACGCCGGACATGGTCGGGGACTTGTCGCGGGCCAGCTGGAAGTACTGGCTGAAGAAGATGGTGCCGGAGAACATCGCGACGCCGACGAAGAGCGAGGCCAGCGAGGCCAGGGTGATCGTCCGGTTGCGGAAGAGCCGCAGCGGGATGATCGGCTCGCTCGCCTTCGCCTCGACGAGGAGGAAGAGCCCCAGCAGCAGAACCGTGCCGCCGACCATCGCGTACGTCTGCCACGACACCCAGTCGTACTTGTCACCGGCGAACGTCACCCAGATCAGCAGCAGGCAGACCGCGGCGGTGATGAGGAACGCGCCGGCCCAGTCGACCTTGACCTTGCGCTTGACCACCGGCAGGTGCAGCGTCCGCTGCAGCACGACCAGCGCGATGACGGCGAAGGGGACGCCGACGTAGAAGCACCAGCGCCAGCCGAGCCAGCTGGTGTCGGTGATGACACCGCCGACCAGCGGACCGCCGACCATGGCGGTGGCGAAGGTGGCGCCGAGGTAGCCGTTGTACCGGCCGCGCTCACGCGGGGAGATCATCGCCGCGAGGATGATCTGGGCCAGCGAGGAGAGCCCGCCCATGCCGATGCCCTGGACCGCGCGGAACCCGATGAGCATCCCGGCGTTCTGCGAGAGTCCGGCGGCGGCCGATCCCAGCACGAAGATCACGAGCGCGAGCTGGATCAGCAGCTTCTTGGAGAACAGGTCGGCGAGCTTGCCCCACAGCGGGGTGGACGCGGTCATCGCCAGCAGCGACGCGGTCACCACCCAGGTGTACGCGCTCTGGCCGCCGCCGAGGTCCTTGATGATGTCCGGCAGCGCGTTCGACACGATCGTCGACGACAGGATCGCCACGAACATGCCGAGCAGCAGCCCGGTCAGCGCTTCCATGATCTGCCGGTGGGTCATCGGGGCGTGGTCGCCACCGCCGTGGGGGGCACCCTTGGCGGGTCCTCCACCGTGCTTGGCGTGAGCCCGCACACCGGCTGGTGTGGTCGTTGCCATGGGGCTTCCTTTTCCTACGGGTCTTTGCGGGTGTACGGGTTGTGGTGGTGACCGCCGCGACGCGGACGTACGGGTGGGTCGCGCCCTCGGCCGAACTCGGCCGCGCTCGGCGAACCAGGTCGCTATACGGACGTGCGGGTCGGCGCGGTCGGCGGGGTCGGCGGGGCCGTTGTCCGGGCCGGCGCGGGGGCGTCGAAGCTCTCCCGCAGTCGGCCCAGGAGTCGGGCCAGCTGTCCGACCTCGTCGTCGGACCAGTCGCTCAGCCGGGCGGCCATCAGCCGGCTGGTGCGCCGGTACAGCTCGGTGACCACGGCCCGGCCCTCGGGGGTCAGGCGCAGGATGCGTGAGCGTTTGTCCGCCGGGTCGGGGAGGCGTTCGATCCAGCCCCGCTCGGCGACGTGCGCGACGTGTCGGCTGGTCACCGACATGTCGACGGAGAGCAGTTCCGCGAGCCTGCTCATCCGCATCTCGCCGTGCCGGCCGAGCAGCGTCAGGACTCCCGCCGATCCGCCGGGGCACTCGTACGGCAGCATCCGTGCGATCTCCCGTTTGACGGCCCCGACGGCGCTGAGCTGACGGGCCAGCTCCTCGTAGTGCGCTTGCCCGGCCATCGACTCCCTCCCGCTTTGTTGCTTAGGGCAACCATATGACTGGATGGTTGCTGCAGGCAAATGAAAACGGGGTCGCGTGGCCCAAGTCTTGGCAAAGGGGAACGGTCGGAGCCTCCCGGGCGGACAACCCCGCTTGGGCCCGTCCTGCCGGATTCGCTAAGGTCTCGGGCCATGGCCGACAACCAGAACCCCCAGGGCAACTACGACCCCGCGGGGAGCACGCAGATGTTCCGCGCCTTCGTCGACGAGACGCCGGCGGGGGGGCGACAGGCCGCCGCGACGGGGTCCTCCGGGCCGCGGGTCGGTGTGATCGTCGGGGTGATCGCGGCGGTGGCGGTGGTGGCCACGGTGGTGTGGCTCGCGCTGGCGTGAGGCCGTAGGTGGGCTGCCGGTGCCTACTCGGTGGCCGGGTGAGGTGCGTTGGCGACCGCGGGCCCGGTGGGGCTTCTCGCGCAGTTCCCCGCGCCCCCGAAAATCAGGGGCTGCGCCCCATGCTTTTCATCGGCCGCAGCTCCGCCGTCTTTCAGGCCCGCAGGGCCTGGTCTTTGTCTCTAAGGGGCGCGGGGAACTGCGCGAGCAACCACGAACCACCCGCACCCACCAACGCACCGCACCGCACCCGGCAGGCAACCAGGCGTACCCGGCAGCCGAGTGGGCACCGGCAGCTGAATAGGCGCCCGCAGCCGCGTGCGCTCACACGCCGACCGCCGGGCTGCCCTGGAACTCGGCAGCCCGGCGGTCACGCGTCAACGCGTGGCGGACGCGGCCTCAGTCGGAGATCAGGCCCTCGCGGAGCTGCGCCAAGGTCCGGGTCAGGAGCCGGGAGACGTGCATCTGGGAGATGCCGACCTCTTCGCCGATCTGGGACTGCGTCATGTTCGCGAAGAACCGGAGCATGATGATCCGGCGCTCGCGCGGCGGCAGCTTGGCCAGCAGCGGCTTCAGGGACTCCCGGTACTCCACGCCCTCCAGCGCCGTGTCCTCGTAGCCGAGGCGGTCCGCGAGGGAGCCCTCGCCGCCGTCGTCCTCGGGCGCCGGGGAGTCGAGCGAGGACGCCGTGTACGCGTTGCCGACGGCGAGGCCGTCGACCACGTCCTCCTCCGAGACGCCCAGCACCGCGGCGAGTTCGGTGACCGTCGGCGAGCGGTCGAGCTTCTGCGAGAGCTCATCACTGGCCTTGGTGAGCGCCAGCCGCAGTTCCTGCAGCCGCCGCGGCACCCGGACCGACCATGACGTGTCGCGGAAGAAGCGCTTGATCTCGCCCACGACCGTCGGCATCGCGAACGTCGGGAACTCCACGCCCCGTTCGCAGTCGAAGCGGTCGATCGCCTTGATCAGGCCGATCGTGCCGACCTGGACGATGTCCTCCATCGGTTCGTTGCGCGACCGGAAACGTGCGGCGGCGTAACGCACCAGCGGGAGGTTGAGCTCGATCAGGGTGTCCCGGACGTAGGCGCGCTCGGGGCTGTTCTCGTCCAACGCGGCGAGCCGCAGGAACAGGGAGCGGGACAGGGTGCGGGTGTCGATGTTCGCCGAGGCCGACAAGGCCGGGAACTCAGACGCCGGCGGAGCCTGGGGACCGGGAAGGCCCTCGAGCGCCTGAAGGTCCTGAGGGGCCTGGATAGCTTCGGGCGCGGTTTCGCTCTTGGCGAGCGTGAGCACCTTCGAGCTGCCCTGGTCTGCGGACATGCCACCCCCTTTGGGTCGCGGACGGTCGCGGCGGACGCTCCCGTCGTAAGGAACGCAGCCTCCACCTGAATACCGGCGGCGAGGCCACGGCAAACGCGCTGGGGGAAGAATGTCACACGTCGGCAACGCGATGTAGTGACATGTCGACATGGAGAGGGTGAATAGGCCCTGGAAAAAGGCGTTCTGATGGGATTTCAGAGCGGATCGACCTGAAAGAGCCTCAGTGAGCGATTCGCTCTCACTGGTGACATCTCGACAGCGCATTCGGTCACGCCCATGGCCTGCGCACGCGTACCGTTGGCCGATTCTGTGCGCCCCGCCTGCCATCGTGCGCCCCGCGTGCCCCATGGTCCATCCGGGAAGGGGTGGACGGTTCCTTGTTACCGAGGGTCACGTGTGAACGCCCTGAAGGGGCGCGGGGAACTGCGCGACCGGCCTCGAACGCACCCGCGCCCGCAAAGCGACATAAACCCGGCAGGCGCAGAGGCACCCGGCGGCCGGGCGGAGCCCTACACCTCGATCCGGTTGGCCGACCGCAGCCGCGCGAAGCTCCGCGCCAGCAGCCGCGACACATGCATCTGGGAGACCCCCAGCTCGGCACTGATCTGCGACTGCGTGAGGTTGCTGTAGTAACGGAGCAGCAGGATCCGCTGCTCGCGTTCGGGGAGTTGGACGAGGAGGTGCCGTACGAGGTCACGGTGTTCGACCCCGTCGAGTTCGGGGTCCTCGTAGCCGAGCCGGTCCAGCAGCCCCGGCAGCCCGTCGCCCTCCTGTGCGGCCTCCAGCGAGGTCGCGTGGTACGAGCGGCCCGCCTCGATGCAGGACAGGACCTCTTCCTCGGTGATGCGCAGCCGCTCGGCGATCTCCGCGGTGGAGGGGGTGCGGCCGAAGGCGGTGGTGAGGTCCTCGGTCGCGCTGTTCACCTGGACCCACAACTCGTGCAGCCGGCGCGGGACGTGGACCGTGCGGACGTTGTCGCGGAAGTACCGCTTGATCTCCCCGACGACGGTCGGCATGGCGAAGGTCGGGAACTGCACGCCGCGGTCGGGGTCGAAACGGTCGATCGCGTTGATCAGTCCGATGGTGCCGACCTGGACCACGTCCTCCATGGGCTCGTTGCGGGAGCGGAAACGGGCGGCCGCGTAGCGCACGAGCGGGAGGTTCGCCTCGATGAGCGCCCCGCGCACGCGGTTGTGCTCCGGAGTGCCCGGCGCGAGATGCTTCAGCTCGCCGAACAGGACCTGGGTGAGGGCCCGGGTGTCGGCGCCGCGACGTTTTTCCGGGGCGGGGGCCGTGGCCTGGCTGGTGACCTGGGCCGGTGCGGCATCGGGAGCGGGGACGTCTTCCTGGGGAGGCGCAGTACTGGCCGACACGGTCAACGCCACCTCTTCATCCATCAACTCAACCGTCAAAAGCGGTCATAGCATCACAAGACATGTGCACTGTGATCAAGCACCGCATATCGCCGTGTTGAGAAAAAAGCCCCGCGCTGCGGGAGCGAGGGGCGGAGAAGACGTGAGGGACGAACGCCGGAAAGGCGTCGGGGAAGGGCGAAGCCGGACCGCGGAAGTGGGTGCGGCTGAGAACGAGAGGGTGCAGTCCAGCGCGGGCGGGCGCGGCTCAGAACTCGTAGTCGGCGATGATCCACGTCGCGAACTCGCGCCACAGCGCCACGCCCGCCTGGTGGTCCGGGTGTTCGACGTACGTCCGCAGCGCGTCCGCGTCGTCGAATGCGGAGTTGATCGCGAAGTCGTAGGCGATGGGGCGGTCGCTGACGTTCCAGCCCAGCTCCCAGAAGCGGATCTCGCCGATCGTGCCGTCCAGCGCGCGGAACGCGTCCACACCCTTCACGACCCGCGGGTCGTCGCGCTCGACGCCCTCGTTGAGCTTGAAGAGGACCAGGTGGCGGATCATGGGCGCTCCGGAGCGGTCGTACGAGGTACTGGGGTAGCGGCGGCCGGGGCCGCGCGGGCTACTGGGCCCCGTCGGCGATCCAGGTGAAGAAGTCGCCGATGGCCCCAGCGGCGTTGGATATGCCCTCGAACCCTATCTGGACGTAGCCGGCGGCCCCTCTCGGGTCCGTGATGATCACGTAGGCCACGAAGACCACGAGCACGTACAGTGCGATCTTCTTCCCCTGCACCGCCACCGCGGCCTCCCCCGCCTCTTGTGCCCTGTGGGCCCCATGGGTCCCCCTTTGTCGGCGGCGAGTGTAACCCGATCATGCGTTCGTAGGAGAGGCGGCGGAGCCGGGGAACGCAGAAAGGGCCCCGTCTGACGACGGGGCCCTTCTCCAGCGGTAGCGGAGGGATTTGAACCCTCGGTGACTTGCGCCACACTCGCTTTCGAGGCGAGCTCCTTCGGCCGCTCGGACACGCTACCGAGGGAGACCTTACAGCAAGGTGGGGCGTGCTTTGAAATCGGTATCGGGCGGGGGCGGAGCCCGGTGTCGGTGGGGCTCAGCGGGCGCGGAAGAAGTCAGTGAGAAGACGGGCGCAGTCGTCGGCGAGGACCCCCTCGACGACCTCGGGGCGGTGGTTGAGACGGCGGTCGCGTACGACGTCCCAGAGGGAGCCGGCGGCTCCGGCCTTCTCGTCGCGCGCCCCGTAGACCACACGGTCGACCCTCGACTGCACCAGGGCGCCCGCGCACATCGTGCAGGGTTCGAGGGTGACGACCAGGGTGCAGCCGGTCAGCCGCCACTCGCCCGCCCGTCTCCCGCCACCACCCTTGCCGGAGGCGCTGCGCGCCGCTGAATCGCTCAAAGCCGCGGCGGCGCGGCGGACGGCGAGCACCTCCGCGTGCGCGGTGGGGTCGCCGGTCGCCTCGCGTTCGTTGTGTCCGGCGGCCAGTACGGTCGTGCCGTCCGGGGCCAGGACGACCGCGCCGACCGGGACGTCACCGCCCTCGGCGGCCCGCCCGGCCTCGACCAGGGCGAGCCGCATCGCGGCCCGCCACCGGTCGCGCACGGGATCGATCCCGCCCGATGCGTCCGCTCCGGTCGCTCCGGTTGCCTCGGTCACCGGCGGAAGACTCCCGGCGGGTACGGCGGAGTCAGCGGACCGTCTCCAGGACTTCCGATGCTCCGAGGGCCTCGGCGATCGAGTTGAGGGCGTCGTCGGCGTCGAGAGCACGCAGCTCCTTCTCGCTCACCCCCAGGTCGTCGAGGATCTCGGTGTCGCCGACGGGGCTGTGCGGAACGGTCTCGGCGCCCGTGTCGTCGTCGTCATCGTCGTCCGGATCGCCGTCCTCCGTCCCGTCCAGGTCGAGGGATTCCAGGTCGGCGTCGTCGTCGCCGGGCTCCTTCCCGAGCAGTTCGTCGGTGAGCAGGATCTCGCCGTAGCTGCTGCGGGCAGCGGCGGCGGCGTCCGACACGTAGATACGAGGGTCGTCCTCGCCATCGATGCGGACGACGCCGAACCACGCGTCCTCCTGCTCGATGAGCACCAGCACCGTGTCGTCGTCGGGCGAGGCTTCACGGGCCAGGTCGGCCAGATCCGACAGGGTTTCCACATCGTCGAGCTCTGTGTCGCTCGCTTCCCACCCGTCTTCGGTGCGCGCGAGCAGTGCGGCGAAGTACACCGTGACTCTCCCACTGGTCATAGGTGTGCCGGTCGGGGGTCCCCCCGGCGGAGGTTGTGGGTGGGGAGGCTTGCGGTCCGAGCCCCACCCACTCGGAATCGTGGCAGAAACAGAGCGCACAGGGGACGTCTTCGGCTCCCTGTGTCCGGCTCTTTTGATCGCCGGTGGGTCCGCCGTTCACCTGCGCACCTGTTGCCGCCACCAGCGGATCGTACGCGCAGTTCCTGGCCGCATATGCACGACCACCCCGTGAACGCCCCACACATACCCCACGAACCCGACGCATGGGCCCCATGGGCGCGTCCGCGGAGGGCCGGGGACGGCGGTGGGGGCGGGGCGAGGGCCGGAGGAAGGGCGAGGAAGGGCCCGGAGGGCGGGGCGCCCCTCGGTCACCAGCGGAACGTGCGCATGCGCATGGCGTGGCGCAGGCGCGCGGCCTTGGCGCGGCGGGGCTGGACGCGGTCGCGCAGCTCCCGCGCCTCCGTCAGCTCCCGCAGGAACTGCGCCCGCCGTCGCCGTCGCGCCGCGTCGCTCTCCGAGCCGGTCTCGCGTGTGCTCTCTGCCGCTCCCGCCATCTCCTCAACCCCCTGGGTCGCACGGTCCGAGGCCTGCCCGCGTCGACGGGGCGCCTCGCCCGGTCCGCCCCTGGTCCGCGCGGTCCCGCCCGCCGCTCGTGCTGGCTTGTCGGTCATGTGCCCCCGCTCGGCCGTCGGCTGCTGATCGGCGGCGGTTCCGGAGTGGGCGAACGTCGGGTCTCGGCTCGTTCGGGCGCCGCTCTGTTCATCCCACTTTCCCTCTGATGGCGGGTTTGATGCCATCGGGAAGGGCGGACCGTGCGGGGGCGCTCGCGCGTGCCGCCCCGGTTACTGTTGTGGACATGCGTCTCCATGTCGTCGACCACCCCCTGGTCGCTCACAAGCTCACCACGCTGCGCGACCAGCGCACCGACTCCCCGACCTTCCGTCGTCTCGCCGACGAACTGGTCACCCTGCTCGCCTACGAGGCCACGCGGGACGTGCGCACCGAGCTCGTCGACATCACGACGCCGGTCGCCGCGACCACCGGTGTCAAGCTCTCCCACCCGCGCCCGCTCGTCGTGCCGATCCTGCGGGCCGGCCTCGGCATGCTCGACGGCATGGTCCGGCTGCTGCCGACCGCCGAGGTGGGCTTCCTGGGCATGATCCGCAACGAGGAGACGCTGGAGGCCTCCACGTACGCCACCCGCATGCCGGAGGACCTCTCCGGGCGCCAGGTGTACGTCCTCGACCCCATGCTCGCGACTGGCGGCACCCTCGTCGCCGCGATCCGTGAGCTGATCGCCCGCGGTGCCGACGACGTGACCGCCGTGGTGCTCCTCGCCGCCCCCGAGGGTGTCGAGGTCATGGAGCGCGAGCTGGCCGGCGCCCCCGTGACGGTCGTGACGGCCGCGGTCGACGAGCGCCTCAACGAGCACGGCTACATCGTGCCGGGCCTGGGAGACGCGGGCGACCGGCTGTACGGCGCCGCCGAGTAGCCCGCCGAGCAGCCGGAGCGGGGTTCCGCCTCAGCAGGTCCTCGTCGTGGTGGGCGTCGGCTCGGGGCTGGTCAGGTCGGCCAGTGCCTTGTCGGCGTCCTTCTGCTTGCTGAGGGCCTTGAAGCCGGTACCGATGATCAGGTCCACCTCGGTGGCCTTCGTACGGCCGTCGGTCTTCAGCCGCGCTCCGGTGAGCTGGGTGTTGAGGACCGGCAGCGCCGCGTCCTCGGCGGCCTTCGAGCCGAGCAGGAGCGCGGCGCCCTTGACCTTCTTGTCGTACTCCTTGGTCGCGTTGCCCACGTTGCCGATGCGGAAACCGCGCTTCTTCAACTCGTCGGCGGTGTCCTTGGCGAGGCCCGCGCGGGGCGTGGCGTTGAGGACGTTGACGGTGATCTTGCCGGGCGCGGGGAAGCCGTTCACGGACGGACCGGGCTTGTCGGCCTTGCCCTTGTCGGCCTTGCCGGACTTCCCGGCTGATCCGCTCGCCTTCGGGGACGGGCTCACCCTGGTCGCGCAGTCGGCCTTGGGGCCGGCCGCCGCGGCCTGGTCCTCGTCGCCGGTGAAGACGTCGATGAGCTGCAGGGTTCCCCAGCCGACGAGGCCGAGTGCGGCCGTGGACGCGACGACCGCGAGGACGAGCCTGCGGCGCCTCCTGGGCCGGCGCAGCCTCGGGTACTTGTCCCCCGTGATCCGGTACTGGCCGCCCATGCCGGGAGGAGTCAGCATGCTCATGGGCGCAGCGTAGTGCCGTTGGGCGGCGATGCCTACTAGATGATCATTCACCGCGCTGCAGTCCAACCCGAAAGGGCCAACAGACCGGTGGGCCGACGGGCCGGTGGGCTAAACGCCGATGGGCTGACGGCCGATGGGGCCAAGCGCCCCGATGGTCCTACGGGCGGTGGGGCCACACGTCGATGGGCCTACGGCGGTCAGGCCTACGGCGGTCGGGCGGGCGCGGGGGAGGAACCGCCGAGCGTGGAGTACTAGCTAGGCGCGAGCTATCTGACACGACGCTGCCGACCTCAGGCCTGCGCGTGGCCATATCGCGCCCTGGCTGAGGTCAGGTCGGGTTCGCCGAACCGGGCACGCAGAAGATCGAATGCGTGGACCTTGTCCGCGCCGAACTTCTCCACGTGCGCGGCATAGGAGTCGGCGGTGAGGAACGTAGGTGGGGTCGTCTTGCTGTGGAACTTGTCCGCGTACATGACCAGTTGCTCTTCGATGGTCTCGGCCAGATAGTCGGCCTCGGGTATGGCGAGCTTCTGTTCGTGGATGTCGTGCCGGGTAAGACCAACTCCCGTGTGGCAGGAGCAGAAGCGGCGCAGGCGCTCCGGGAAGCCCTCCTCTTGGAGGATCTCGTGGCCGAGGACGCCATGGCGGATGTAGTTGCGGTGATCGAGCCGACCGGCCTGGTCGTATAGCCGGTAGACGCCGATGTCGTGGAGCAGGGCGCCAACACGGACGAGGTCGGCGTCGAGGGGGAGGTCTGTCTGTGCCGCAAGCTGTTCGGCGATGCCGCAGACGATTTCGCAGTGGGTGAAGACGAAGTCCAGCGCCTCATGCGATGGCGCGTACCGCTCGTGCAGCGCGCGTACCTCATTGACCGTCGGAAGGATCACTCCGGCAACGTACCTTCCCACCGACAAGCGATCGGCCGCCCACACAGCCAGCCGGGCGCCACGCAGGGGGCCCCGGCGGTGGCCGTAGCAGGGCGAACCTTGCCCGATGCGGCACTAGTAGATTGTCGCGGCTTAATTTCGTCGTGTGGTTGGGTAGAGGTGGCGCAGTTTCACGCGTGCGTCGTCGGTGGTGAAGTGCCAGTCGACTTGGCGCTGGTTGCTGTTGGTGTGCTGCTGCCAGGCGGCGAGTTCGGTGTTGAGCACGGTGAGGTCGTCGATGCGGCGGTCCAGGCACTGACGGGTGAGCGCGGAGAGCTCGATCTCGGCGATGTTGAGCCAGGACCCGTGTTTGGGGGTGTGGTGGATCTCCAGGCGCTGGGCCAGCGCGAAGGCCTTTGCCGGGTCGAACGCCTCGTAGAGCGAGGCGGTGGTGTGGGTGTTGAGGTTGTCCATCACCAGCACGACCGTGGCGGCGTCGGGATAGTCCACGGTCAGCAGGTGCTCGACCTGGTGCGCCCAGTCGACCCTGGTCCGGCGGGACTGCGCGTCCACGCGCCGCCATCCGCGCAGCGGCTCGACCCAGCAGAAGATCGAGCAGGTCCCCGAGCGGACGTACTCGTTGTCCTCGCGCCGGTCACGGCCCGGCCGCGCGGGGAGCGGATCACGGACGTGGCCGAGCAGCTGGTACGGCTTCTCGTCCATGCACACCACCGGGCGCGCCGGGTCGAAGGGCCGGTGATAGACCGCCAGGACGTCCTCCATCGCCGCGGCGAAGGCCGCGTTCGCGGCCGGCGGGATGGTCCAGCACTTCTTCACGTGAGGGCGCAGTTCCGTTTTTTTAAGACCCGCCCGATCGTGGAGTGGTCCAGATCCGGGATGTCCTCGGCCAGCGCGACGTGCTTCTCCAGCAGGCGCAGCGACCAGCGGGCGTGTCCTTCGGGCGGCGTCGAGCAGGCCAGCGCAATCAGTCTTGCCTCGACCTCGCCGGTCACCGGGGAGGGCACCGGCGGCAGTGCGCGTTCCTTCCGGCCGACCGTGGCCCACACATCGCCGCCGGTCTCCGCATACCGCTTCGAGATCAGGCGGACCGAATCGCACGAGACCCCGACCCGCTCCGCGATCACCGCCCGCGGAGCGACCTCGCCGGCCGAGGTGTCCAACGCGAGCAGCACCCGCGCCCGCCTGATCATCGACGCGCTGCGGACCCCCGTCGTCGTCACACGCTCCAACGCCCGACGGTCTTCGGCACTCAAGACAACCGGATACTTCTTCTGCGAGGACACAGCACCCCCTGCCCGGCCGGACGGAAGCATCAAGCGAAGCCTGCCCGACACCAACTCCACCAACCATAACGACACTTAGTCGCGACAGTCTACTAGTCCAGTTCGAGGACGCGCGCGTGGAGCACCTGGCGTTGTTGGAGGGCGGCGCGGACCGCGCGGTGGAGGCCGTCCTCCAGGTACAGATCGCCCTGCCACTTCACCACGTGCGCGAAGAGGTCGCCGTAGAAGGTGGAGTCCTCGGCGAGGAGGGTCTCCAGGTCCAGTTGCCCCTTGGTCGTCACAAGCTGATCGAGGCGGACCGGGCGCGGCGCGACGTCCGCCCACTGCCGGGTGCTTTCCCGGCCGTGGTCGGGGTACGGCCGGCCGTTTCCGATGCGCTTGAAGATCACACGGAAAGCCTACCGGTCCAGACGTTCCGGGCGCAGCCATGGCGACGGAGTGCGCCCCCCGAAAAGGCGCCGCGAAGTGGGGCAAAAAGGTAATTCTGTGGGGGTTCGGTGGTGGTCATGGGCGCTCGGTGGGGCCATTTGGGGGCGCGAAGGGGGCGCTGTGCGGGGTGTCGGGAATTCTCGGCGCTCGTGGGCAGCCCATCCGCGGTTCTTCCGGTCTTCGCCTGGATCGCCCGGATTTCGGCCGGGCTTCCGGTGTGAGTGGGGGGTGAACGCCCTGGAGCTGGTGGGGTGCAGGGCGCTTCACCTGGGTGAGTTGAGGCATCGGCGTCGGGTCAGCCGTGGTTCGGGTCCCGCCGCGGCTGCTTGTCGGTGTCGCCGGCCCGGGAGTGTTCGGATGTCCGTTCGGATTCCGGCTTGGTGGCGGGGGCGCTGCGATGAGCCTCTGCCTGGAGGAGCGCGCGAAGGACCGTGTAGTGGTCTGCGGGCATGGGGGGTCTCCTGTCCTGTGCTTGAGGTGTGGTCTGCGGGTCGAGTGAGCTGGGGCTCGCTCAGCAGCGGAGGACCACGGAGCGCAGGGCGTGCAGGGCGTACGTGGGCCCGGGCCAGGGTGGGACGGGGTGGAGGTGGTGACCGGGCGAGGGCGTCGGTGCGGGGCGGGGGGACCCGACCGGGGCCGAGCGAGGTGGGGCGACCGGGCGGGGCGTGGAGCGGTTCTGCGGTCCGGGGGCGCTCTCGAGCAGGTCGCACTCGGCCGCGGGGAGTTCGCTCGACAGCATGAGCGGAAGGGAGGGAGCGGCGTGGGTGGCGGCGTGGGCGGTGGGGATGAGCAGGACGATGGTCAGCGCGAGCACCCTCAGCCAGACCCTGCACCGGGCGTACCGCCTGACTCGGGCACACGGGGTGTCCGTGGGGCGGGAGCGGGCGATGGGGTGCACGGGGGATGTTTTCCAGGAGCGGGTGTACGTGTACCGGGTGAAGCCGGGGAACCGCTCGGTCGGCGTACGGGGAAGGGGGTGGGGGAGGGGGAGAGTTGGGGGTGGGGGTAGGCGGGGGCCGCGGGCGAGGCGGTGTCGCTGTCGCCCGGTACCGGCGGCCGGGCGGCTCCTTCTACGGCCGAGAGGCCACCCCGACGGGCCACCCCGGCGGCCTGGCGATCACCCCGGCGGCTCCCTGACCCCCGGGCTCCTCCTGGCCTCCTACACTCCCGTGCTTCCCGTGCCCTCGGCGTTTCGGCCTTCCGAGCGCCGGTTCCCGGGCCTCCCGGCCTCTTGGCTTCAGCCTCCGAGCCCCCCAGGCCCCTGGCCTTTCGGCTTTTGGGGCCCCGGCTTTCCGGCCTTCCGCGCTTCCAGGAATTTCGTGGCCTTCCGGCCTTGTGCTCTTCCGGGCGCCCGAGAGCCCGAGAGCCCGAGAGCCCGGGCCTCCCGAGCCCCGACCTCCTGGCTTCCGAGTTTCCGAGTTTCCGAGTCCTCCAGGTCTTTGCCTTTCGGCTTTTGGGGCCCCGGCCTTCCGGCCTTCCGGCCTTCCGGCCTTCCGCGCTCCCAAGCCTTCCGGCCTTCCGCTCTTGCAAGCCGCCCCGGGCCGCCCGGCCCCCGCGTGCCTGACCGGCTCCGCTCTATTTCAGGCTGCCGGGGGCGACCAGGCGCCCGTTACTTGCCGGAGGCCTTCGCGGCTTTGGCTGCTGCCTTCATCTCCTGTTTGTGCGCGCGCACCTTGGCCAGGGATTCGGGTCCCTTGATGTCGGCCACGGAGCGGAAGGAGTCGGGGTCGCCGTACGAGCCGGCGGCCTCGCGCCAGCCGGTGGGGTGGACACCGAGTTGTTTCCCGAGGAGGGCCAGGAAGATCTGGGCCTTCTGGTGGCCGAAGCCGGGCAGGGCTTCGAGGCGGGCGAGGAGCTCCTTGCCGGTCGTCACGTCCTGCCAGACCGCGCTCGCGTCACCGTCGTAGTGCTCGACGAGGTACTGGCACAGCTGCTGGATCCGTTTCGCCATGGAGCCCGGGTAGCGGTGGACCGCGGGCTTGGTGGACAGCAGCGCGGCGAAGGACTCCGGGTCGCTCGCCGCGATCTCGTGGGCGTCCAGGTCGTCGGCGCCGAGGCGTTGGGCGATGGTCCAGGGGCCCTTGAACGCCCACTCCATCGGTACTTGCTGGTCCAGCAGCATGCCGACCAGCGCGGCGAGGGGACTGCGGCCGAGGAGGTCGTCCGCCTCGGGATCCTGGGCGAGGTGAAGGGTGACGTTCATGCCCCGATGATCACCCGTCACCCGCCGGGCCGCAGCCTGGCCCCGGATCGGCTTCACCGGGGCGACGGACCTGGGCGCGGTCGTGTGTGTGGTGGGGAGGAGGACGGGGCGTCGGGCGTCGTCAGGGGCGCCAGTAGCCGAGGGCGTGGATGCGTTGCTTCGGCAGGCCCAGTTCCTTGCGGAAGTGTGCTGTCAGGGAACGGGTCGTCGCAGTGTCGCAGGCGATCCAGACGTAGGGGTCGGGGGTGTCGGCGAGCAGGGCGGGGATGTCGGCCTTCACTTGGGCGATCAGCCGTGCGCCGGCGTCCTGACGGGAGATCGGGCGGACGTCGTGGCGTGAGGGATCGACACGGAAGGGGAGGCCACCGGCGCCAGGGACAGCGCCCGTCCCCGAGCCGGCTTCCGGCCCAGAGCCGCCCTCCCGCCCTGGGCCGGCTTCCCTCCCCGAGCGGACGGCCCTGGACGCTCCCACCGGCCCCGAGGTCCGCGTCTCGCGGGTCGCCTCCGCGTCCGTAGGGGTCTCGAACCAGATCGTCGCCGGGGTCGAGGGGAGGGCGGTGAGGAGGGAGTTGATGGCGGGGAGGGAGGCCGGGTCGCCGATGACGAGGAGGTGGGAGGGGGCCGGGTCGGGGTCGGTGAAGGCGGTGCCCTGGACCGTGGCCTCGATGGTGTCACCCGGCTTCGCGGCGCGAGCCCAGTCGCTGGCGTGACCGTTGTGGAGGGCGAACTCCAGGCTGAAGGTGCCGGCCGCCGGGTCGGGGTCCACGAGGGTGTACGCCCGCTGGTGCGGTTTGCCGGCGGCGTCGAACCAGAGGCGGACCCACATCGTCGGATGGACGCCGGTGACCGCGAGCATGCCGCCGTCGGTGAGGTGGATCCGGCGGTAGTGCTCGGTGACTTGTTCCGCACCGGCCACAGTGAGGACGAAGTCCTTTCCCCGGAGCAGTTTGAGGACCGTCCCCTCCCAGCCGTGCCCCTGCCCCATGGCTTCCGCACCCTTCACGTACGCTTCGATCACGGATTGCTTAGGTGAGGCTAACCTAAATAACAGACGGGATACAGGGATGTGGGACATCAGCGGTGTGCGGGGGCATGCTCGGGGGAGTAATTCAAGCCATTCGAGCCATTCGAGCCGTGCGACCCGCGCGAGTCATGCGAGCCGTGCGGCGTACGGGACTTTCCGTGATGCCTGGGGCATTCCGCATCTGCGCGCCGCCGACGCCCGCGCCCTCGCCCACGCCCAGGGCCGGGTCACGGCCCTCGACCGGGCCTGGCAGCTGGAGGTCGAACGCCACCGCGTCCAGGGCACCTCGGCCGCCTTCCTCGGCGTGGACTCCCTCGGCTGGGACCGGTTCGCGAGACGGGCGCGTCTGGAGGACACGGCCCGAAGATGCTTCGCCCGGCTGGAGCGTACGGACCCGGAGAGCACCGACTGGGTCCGCGCGTACGTGGAGGGCGTGAACGACGGACTCGCCGAGGGCGCCCGGCGCGCGCCCGAGTTCGCTCGTGCCGGGCTCGTGCCCGGGCGCTGGGAGGCCTGGCACCCGCTCGGGGTCTGGATCGCCACGCACATCCTGTTCGCGGGGTTCCCCGCCAAGCTCTGGCGCGAGGAGGCCGTACGGCATCTCGGCGCCGACGCGATCGGGCTCTTCGCCACCGACGGGCCCGCCACCTCCGGCAGCAACGGGTGGCTCGTCGACGGGTCCCGGACGGCCACCGGACGGGCCGTCATCGCCGGTGATCCGCACCGGTTCATCGAGGAGCCCGGGGTCTACCAGCAGATCCACCTCTCCTGCCCCGAGTTCGACGTCGTCGGCCTCGCCGTCCCCGGTGTGCCGGGCATCGCCCACTTCGGTCACACCGGCGACGTGGCCTGGGCCATCACCAACGCCATGGCCGACTACCAGGATCTGTACCGGGAGCGGCTGCGGGTGAGGGTGCGCGAGCAGGCCGGCCACCGGTCCCGGGCCGGGGAGGGCGGAGGTGTCGTCGAGGCGCTGGACCCCGATGGGGTGTGGCGGGCCGTGCACCGGCACGTGGAGGTCATCGAGGTCGCGGGCGGGGAGCCCGTCGAGGTCGAGGTGATCGAGACCGCTCGGGGGCCGGTCGTCATCGGGGGCCTCGGCACCGACCCCGCCCCGGGTGACTCCGAGCCGGTCGGCCCCCTCAGTCTCCGGTATCCGCCGCGGGTCACCGGGGAGCTCGGGATCGAGGCGCTTCTGCCGCTCCTCCGGGCCCGTGAGGTCGCCGACGTGGACCGCGCGTTCGACCGGTGGGCCGAGCCGGTGAACGTCGTGCAGGCCGCGGACACGCGGGGCGGGGTGCTGCACCGGGTGGCGGGCCGGGTGCCGGTGCGGAGCCGGGACAACCGGACGCGGGTGGTCGCGGCCTGGGAGCCGGGGCACGAGTGGGAAGGGTGGCACGAGACGCCGTACGGCACGTTCGAGGACGGTGTCGCGGTGATGGCCAACCAGCGTGGCCCGGCGACCCCGTTGGGCGTCGAGTTCGCTCCGCCGCACCGGGCGGAACGTATTCGCGCGCTGCTGGACGAGAAGCGGGTGTGGTCCACCGCGGACATGCCCGCGATCCACATGGACACCCATCTGGCCTCCGCCGGACCCCTGTTGGAGCGTGTGGCCGCCGTCACCACCACCGACGCCGCCGCGGCCGCGCTGCGCGAGCGGCTGCTCCGGTGGGATCGGCGGATGGGGGCCGACAGTGTCGACGCGGCGGCGTACGCGGCCTTGCGGGGGGCCGTCGTACGGCGGCTCGCCGCGGAGCCCGCCTTCGCGGCGCTCGCGGTGCCGCCGACGTACCCCGAGGTCTTTCGCCCGTGGCTGTCGCTGACCGTGCGGATCGGGTTCGCGCTCGAACATCTGCTGAGGGCCGAGGAGTTGTACGGGATCGACCGGGACGCGCTCGTGCGGGAGGCGCTGGAGGAGGTCGCCGGCCTCGGTACGGGGCGCTGGGGCGACAGCCACAGGCTCGTGCCGTGGCGTGCGCTCCCGGACGACGACGCGGACGGGCGTCCTGGCGGTGGCACGGACGAGCGTGCCGGTGCCGGTGCCGACGGCCGTCTCGGTGACGGTGCTGACGGCCGTCCTCCCGTCGCCCCCGAGCCGGGGCTCGCCGGCGATCACGACTGTGTGCTCTGCACCTCCGCCGTCCCCGGCATCACCGACCTCAGCGCACGTGGGCCCGCCGCCCGGTACGTCTGGGATCTGGCCCGGCGCGAGGACAGCCTCTGGGTTGTGCCGTTCGGGGCGTCCGGCGTCGGCGGGTCACCTCACCACCGCGATCAACTGCCTCTGTGGCTCAGGGGAGATCTCGTACCGGTCGTCACGGACTGGGACCGGTTCACCAAGGACGACGACGTCGACGTCGACGTCGACCACAGAGGAGAAACGCCATGACCGTTGAGTCCCAGGAGTCCCAGGAGTCCCGTGCGTCTTACGCCGATCGTGCGGCCGTGCACGAGCAGGAGGTGGACGGGTTCGGGACCGTGCGGATCCTGCCGTTGGACGCGAAGGCCGACGCCGCCGTGGTGCACGGCTGGGTGCGGGAACCGAGGGCCGCGTTCTGGGGCATGCACGGGCTCACGGAGGAGCAGGTCCGGGAGATCTACGAGGGCCTGGAGGCCTTCGACACGCACCACGCCTACCTCGCGGTGCGCGACGGCGAGCCCGTCGGGCTGCTGCAGACGTACGAGCCCGAGGCCGACCGGGTCGGCGAGTGCTACGACGTCCAGCCCGGGGACATCGGCGTCCATGTGCTGCTGGCGCCCGCCGGGGAGGCGGGAGCGCGGCCGGGGTGGTCGTCCGCGGTGCTGGCGGCCTTCACGTCGTACGTGTTCGTCGCGCTGGACCGGCGGCGGGTGGTCGTCGACCCCGACGAGCGGAACGAGAAGGCGATCGCGCGGTTCACCCGGCAGGGGTTCGAGTCCGGGCCGGCCGTCGTACTGCCGGAGATCGATCTGCCGGAGGTGCATCTGCCCGAGAAGCGGTCCCGGTTGGCCTTCCTGCGGCGGGAGACCGTGCTCGGTCAGTAGTTCGGGTGGTGGGCGTAGCCTCGGGCGGATGACTCCCGAAGACCTCATAGCGCACTACGAGTTGGAGCCCATACCGCGCGAGGGCGGACGTTTCCGTCAGACGTGGGCCGGGCCCGAGCGGGGTGACGGGCGGCCCGAGGGGACCGCGATCGTCGCCCTGCTCACCACCGAACCCGGCGACTACTCCGCCCTGCACCGGTTGCCCGGCGACGAGATCTGGCACTACCACCTCGGCGATCCGCTGCGGATGCTGCTGCTCGCCCCGGACGGGTCCTCGCGGATCGTCGTCCTCGGGCCGGACGTGCTCGACGGACAGCACGTGCAGTACGTCGTGCCTGCGGGGACCTGGATGGGGGCGCGGGTGCTGGGCGGTGGTGGGGGCTGGACCTTGTTCGGGTGCACGATGGCGCCGGGGTTCACCTACGAGGGGTACGAGCACGGGGACGCCGCGGAGCTGGCTCGGCTGTACCCGGACCGGGCCGCGGAGATAGGGGAACTGGGGCGGGCGTAGGGGCTGGACGTGTGGCGGGACGTGGCGTGACGTCGTCGGGGCTGGAGCGGAGGGTACGGATCGCGTTGAACGCGGCGTTCGCGGTGTGCGTACCTGTTCGAGGAGTCCGAGAGCCGGCGACCGTGGATCCGGAGCACTACGTGGACCGAGGCAGGTACAGCGACCCCGTCGACGACAGGGCCAGGGGCCGGGACGAAGGCCGTACCCGAACCCAGGAATGGGAAGGGGACTGGGCGCGGGAACGGCAACGGGTCGAGACCGGCGGCGAGGACAGAGGCGTGAGGCGACATGACGGAACCGGCGGGGCCACCGGCGGATCCGGAGGCCGGACGGCGACCTCCCTCGGGGGTCGGGTCGGAGGCCGGGGCGCCGGATGGCCGGTCGGTCGGCGGGCCCGAGGGGTTCAGCGCCTGGTGCTGCTGGGCACCGTGCTGGTCCTGTTCCTCCTCGGCGGGGCGGGTACCGCGTCCGCGCACGCCGCCCTCAAGGGAAGCGATCCCGTCGACGGCAGCGTCCTCGACGCCGCTCCCCGGGACATCACCCTCCGCTTCACCGAGTCGGTAAGCCTCCTGGAGGACTCCCTCCGCGTCGTCGACCCGGAGAACCGGGCGGTCGACACGGGCAAGCCGGGGCGCGCGGGCGGCCGGGCCGACACGGCTCGGGTCACCCTCCCCACCGGCCTCGGCGACGGCACGTACACGATCGCCTGGCGGGTGGTCTCCGCCGACAGCCACCCCATCTCGGGCGCCCTGATCTTCTCCATCGGCGAGCCCTCCGCGACCGCCGCGGCCCTCCCCGCCGACCTCACCGAGAACCCGCTCACCTCGTCCCTCTACGACATCACCCGCTACTTCGCGTACGGCGCCCTCGCCCTGCTCATCGGCGTGACCTTCTTCCTGGCGGTCGTGCTCGGCGGGCCGAGCGAGGCGCTGCGCAAGCTGCTGCTGTCCGGCTGGCTGGCCCTGCTGCTGGCCTCGGCGGCCCTGCTGCTGCTCCGTGGACCGTACGAGCGGGGCAGCGGGATCGGGGCCGCGCTCGACCTCTCCCTGCTGCGCGACACGCTGGTCAGCCGGCCGGGACTCGCGCTGCTGGCCCGGCTCGGCCTGCTCGCGGTGGCCGCCTTCCTCCTCGTACGCGTACGTCGTCAGGGGGACCGGCAGGAGTGGGGGAAGGGCGCGCTCGTCTGCGGTGCGCTGCTCTGCGTCGGTCTCGCCGGGACCTGGGCGGCCGCGGAGCATGCCTCCGCCGGTATCCAGGTGCCGGTCGCGATGACCTCCTCCGTGCTGCATCTGCTCGCGATGGCCGTCTGGTTGGGCGGGCTGACCGCACTGCTGACCGTCCTGTACCGCGCGCCGAGGACGCTGACGGCCGCCGTGGTCCACCGGTTCTCCCGGCTCGCCTTCGCCTCGGTGGTCGTCCTGGTCGTCACCGGCGTCTACCAGTCCTGGCGCGGCCTCGGCTCCTGGTCCGCCTTCACCTCCACGGCGTACGGGGAGGTCCTCGTCGCCAAGCTGGTCGCGGTGCTGCTTCTGCTGGCGGCGGCGGGGTTCTCACGGCGCTGGACGGGCCGGGTGGGGGCGGCCGAAGAGCGGGAGCAGGGAGAGGTTCGTGAGCGGGGTGAGGCCCGTGAGCAGGGAGAAGTGCGTGAGTCGGGCGAGGTTCCTGAGCAGACTGGCGCGGCCGTGCCGGCGGCGGTCTCGGCGGCTGTGGCGGTCTCGGCGGCGGTGAAGGTGACGGCGGGGGTGTCCGAGCGGGTGCCTGAGCGGGTGCCCGAGCGGGTCGGAGCCGGCGAGGCGGCCGACGCTGCCGACCGGGCTTCGGGTGGTGCGGGCGATCAGGGGGAGGGCGAGGGCTCGTCGAATGAGGCGAGGCCGGTGAGTGCGGCGAACTCTTCCGACACGTCGGTCTCCTCCGGCTCCTCCACCCCCACCTCCTCCGGCTCCTCCACCTCACCGTCGCCCGAGGATTCCCCCGGCGATCTGCCCCGCCAGGGGCTCAGGCGTTCCGTGCTCGCGGAGTTCACCGTCGCGGTCGTCGTGCTGGTCATCACCACCGTGTTGACGGGGACCCTGCCGGGGCGGGCGGCGGCGGAGATCGCCGACGAGAGGGCGGGGCAGGCGGCCGGCGGGGTCACGGCCTCCTCGTCGACGGTCCCCTTCGACGTCGGCACCCCGAACGGCCACGGCAAGGTCCAGATCGACCTCGGTCCGGGGCGGGTGGGCAAGAACTCCGTGCAGGCCGTGGTCTTCGGCCCCGACGACGGCATCGCCACCGTTCCGGAACTGCGTCTCACGTTCACCCTGAAGTCCCAGAAGATCGGCCCGATCGACGCGAAGCTCACCGACCGCGGCGGCTACTGGGCTACGGACACCCTCCAACTCCCCCTGCCCGGCAAGTGGACGATGAAGCTCACGGTCCGCACGACGGACATCGACCAGGTCACGGTGGAGAAGTCGGTACGGGTGAGCTAGGACCTGACCGGTGGGCTCTCCATGGCCCCTCCGTGGCCCCTCGGCGGCCTGTCCCGCCGCGCTCGGTGGCCTTTCCGGTGGCGGAGGGGTCACGTCGTGTCCAGCACCCGGCGCATCGTCTCCGCCGCCCTGACGGCCGCGTCGGCGCAGCAGTTGTTGAAGAGGACGTGCAGTTCGGCGACCTGTTCGGCGGCCCCCCGCAACCGGGGTGCCCACGCGCGCAGTTCGGCCTCGGAGTACGCGTACCGGAAGCGGTCCTCCTTGCTGCCGGTGCCCCAGGCCGGGCTGCGGCCGTGGAACCGTACGACGGCGAGGTCCCGGGAGGTGACGGGGACGAAGGGCGGCACGGAGGACTCCAGGCCCTGGGCCATGTCGACCCCCACGGCGACGAAGCCGAGCCGGGCGAGTAACGCCGCCGTACGGTCGGCCTGTTCGCCCTGCCACCACGCCGGGTGCCGGAACTCGACCGAGACGGGCCAGCCGGCCGTACGCTGCGCACACTCCTCCAGCGTCTGTTCCGGAGTCCTCTCGGCGAGCCTCCCGGAAGCCTCCACCGATGTGGTCCCGGAAGCCCGGACCGGCGTGGTCCCGGAAGCCCGCGCAGACGCGCTCCGAGAAGTCTTCACCGACGTGCTGAGGGCAGCGGCCCTCCTCGCCCCATGCCCGTTCGCCCCCTCCGGCCCTCGGCCCGGCGCGAACCACGGCGGGAACTGGAACAGCACCGCTCCCAGCTTCCCCGCCGCCCGCAACGGCTCGATGGCGTGGGCGAACCGCTCCCAGACCCGGTCCAGTACGGCGCCGGGGGCCCCGCGGCGCGGCTCGGCCCCCGGGGACTCCCGCAGGTCCGCGGGGAGGGCCACCGGGCGGGTCGGGTGGCCGGTGAGAAGGGAGAACGCCTTGACGTCGAAACGGAATTCGGGCGGGGTCCGCTCGGCCCACAGCAGGCTGTTGCGACGGCTGGGCAGGGCGTAATACCCGGAATCCATCTCGACGACCGGGAACTGCTCGGCGTAGTAACGGAGTCGGGGCTCGGGGTCGCGATGGCCGCGTGGGTACCAGCCGCTGGCCAGCAGCGCGCGGTCGGTCCAGGAGCAGGTTCCGACGAGTACATCACCCATGCGGTGCCGGTTACCCGAAATCCGGTCCTGACCACGCCCCGACCGACGACCGCGCGGAACGGGCCGACTCGCCTGCGGCGGGCCACGCGGCCTCCGTCGCTACTCGCTCCGGTCGTGCAGCGGTGCGCCGCAGAGGGACGTGGACGGGGTGCCGTCCACGCCGACCGGCGGGTCCCCGGCGACCATGACCCGGTGCATGATGCGCGGGAAGTCCAGGTGGGCGGTGTCGTTGGGGGCGAGGTGGACGGTGGCGCGGTTGTCCCAGAGGGCCACTGACCCCGGTTCCCAGCGGAAGCGGACCGTGTATTCGGGGCGGGTGATCTGCTCGACGAACAGTTCGAGGAGCAGCCGGCTCTCGGCCCGGGTGACGTCGACGATGTTCTCGACGTAGTACGGGTTGACGTAGAGGATCCGTTCGCCGGTCTCGGGATGGACGCGCACGACCGGGTGGACGGACGCGACCTGGTGGTCCTGGAGGTGGCGGAGATAGGGGTCCGGGCCGGAACGGGCGAGGTAGCCGACGCCGAGCCGGTGCTCGGCGCGCAGCCCGTCGGCGAACCGGCGTACCGGCTCGGACAGGCCCGCGTAGGCGGTCGCGAGGTTCGACCAGGTGGTGTCACCGCCGTACGGGGGCACGCGTTCGGCGCGGAGCAGGGTCAGCGCGGGCGGGTCGATGCGCGCGGTGTGGTCGGCGTGCCAGCCCCGGAGGGTCGAGTGGCGGCGGCGCTCCAGCCATTCGGCCTGGTCCATGCCGTGCTTGCGGCCCAGTTCCTGACGGTCGGCGGTGGTCTCGATCTCGGGGTGCCCGACGGGGGAGACCGAGCCCCGCGACCGCAGCCGGATCGGCTCCCCGAAGCGGCGCGCGAACGCGATCTGCGCGGCGTGGTCCAGCCGCTGCCCCCGGAAGAACACGACCTTCCAGCGGAGCAGCGCCGCGCGGATGCCGGCGACCGTCTCGTCGTCGAGCGGGGCGGCGAGGTCGACGCCGTGGATGGCGGCGCCGATGTACCCGGAGGCCGGTCGTACGTCCAGACCGCCGCCGGTGGGCCCCGTCGAGGACCTGTTCGTGTCGATGCTCACGTGGCCCGGTCTTCCCACGCCACCGCCCGCGCATGCGGCCCGGCCGCGAGCTGACCTGATCCCTCAACCCGTCGGGTTCTGACGTCCCTCGCGTTCAGGTATCCGCCGTGTCCGTCAAGTGACTCCCACCCGGTGTCGTAGCGGCCTCCATCCCGCCCCGAGCTGCGAAACTGCCAACGCACTGTACGCGGCAGGAAGTTGGCGTCATGACTGACAAGCTCACCGTAAGCGTCCTGGGTACCGGCATCATGGGGGCCGCGATGGCCCGCAACCTGGTCCGCGCCGGTCACACCGTACGGGTGTGGAACCGCACCCCGCAGAAGGCCGAGGCCCTCGCCGCGGACGGTGCGCAGGTCGCCGGAACCCCGGCGGAGGCCGTACGCGGTGCCGACGTGGTGCTCACCGTGCTGTACGACGGGGCAGCTGCCAGGGACGTGATGCGGGAGGCGGGGTCCGCGCTGAGCCCCGGCACGGCCTGGGTCCAGTCCACCACCGCCGGACTGGAGGCCGTCGCCGAACTGGCCGCACTGGCCGACGAACACGGACTGCTCTTCTACGACGCCCCGGTCCTCGGCACACGGCAGCCGGCCGAGGCGGGGCAGCTGACGGTGCTGGCGGCGGGGCCGGTCGCGGGCCGGGAGACGGTGACCCCGGTGTTCGACGCCGTTGGCGCGCGTACGGTCTGGACCGGCGAGGACGGCGCGGCGGGCACCGCGACCCGGCTCAAACTGGTGGCCAACAGCTGGGTGCTGGCCGCCACCAACGCGGCCGGAGAGGTCCTCGCCCTGTCCAAGGCCCTGGATGTCGACCCGCACTCCTTCTTCGCGATCATCGAGGGCGGCCCGCTCGACATGGGCTATCTGCGCGCCAAGTCCGCGCTGATCCTCGACGGTGGCCTGTCCCCGGCGTCCTTCGCGGTCTCGACCGCCGCCAAGGACGCCCGCCTGATCGTCGAGGCCGGGGAGCGGTACGGCGTACGCCTCGACGTGGCCGCCGCCGGCGCCGAACGCCTGGCTCGCGCCGCCGCACAGGGCCACGCGGACGAGGACATGGCGGCCGCGTACTTCGCGAGCTTCGCGGAGGGAGAGAACGAGGGGGAGGGCGAAGGCGAGGGAACAGGTGCTTCCGCAGGGTGACGTGGCTGACGCTCCCGCCTCCGGCACCGGAACTCACGCGGGCCGGGCCGGGCCGGGCATGCCCTCCTGCCTCAGCCCGCGCGCGGTCACCTGTCGGCCGACACCCCGTCACCCAGTTCGGCCGACACCCCGTCACCTGGTGCGGCCGACGGGCGATCACCTGGCCCGGCCGATGCTGGTTCACCTGGCCCGGTCGGCAGTCCTTCCGCCGCGGCCGGCCCGCGCCCACCCCATCGGTCGGTGACCCACATCGCCACCGGCTCCGTCCACCGGGCGGTCAGCGGGCCGACGATCACCAGGATGAGGACGTACGCCGTGGCCAGCGGGCCGAGGGACGGTTCGATGCCGGCGGTGACGGCGAGCCCGGCGATGACGATCGAGAACTCGCCGCGCGCGACGAGCGTGCCGCCCGCCCGCCACCGCCCCTTGGTGGAGATACCGGCCCGGCGCGTGGCCCAGTACCCGGTGGCGATCTTCGTGACGGCGGTGACGAGGGCGAGGGCGAGCGCGGGCAGCAGTACCGGCGGGATGCTGGCGGGGTCGGTGTGCAGCCCGAAGAAGACGAAGAACACGGCGGCGAACAGGTCCCGCAGCGGCGCCAGCAGACTGTGCGCGCCCTCGGCGACCTCACCGGAGAGCGCGATGCCCACCAGGAACGCGCCCACCGCCGCCGACACCTGCAACTGCTGCGCGAGCCCGGCGACGACGAGCGTCACCCCCAGCACGACGAGCAGCAGTTTCTCGGGATCGTCGCTGGAGACGAACCGCGAGATGTGCCGGCCGTAGCGCACGGCCACCACCAGCACGAGCCCGGCGGTACCGAGCGCGATGGCCAGGGTCGCGCTGCCCGCCACGAGCCCTGCCCCGGCCAGGAGCGCGGTGAGGATGGGGAGGTAGACGGCCATGGAGAGGTCTTCGAGGACCAGGATGCTGAGGATGACGGGGGTTTCGCGGTTGCCGAGGCGTCCTAGGTCGCCGAGGACCTTGGCGATGACGCCGGAGGAGGAGATCCAGGTGACGCCGGCGAGGACGACGGCGGCGACGGGTCCCCAGCCGAGCAGGAGTGCCATGGCGGCGCCGGGCAGGGCGTTGAGGGCGGCGTCGACGAGTCCGGCGGGGTACTGGGTCTTGAGGTTGGAGACGAGGTCGCTGGCGGTGTATTCCAGGCCGAGCATGAGCAGCAGCAGGATCACGCCGATCTCGGCGCCGATCGCCACGAACTCCTCGCTGGTCCCGAGCGGCAGCAACCCGCCCTTCCCGAAGGCGAGTCCGGCCAGCAGATACAACGGGATCGGCGAGAGCCGGAACCGCCCGGCGAACCGTCCCAGCAGCCCGAGCCCGAGGATGATCGCGCCGAACTCGATCAGGAAGACGGCGGAGGAGTGCCCGGAGGACGACGACTGGGCGAGAAGGAGTGCGGCGGGCTGATCGGTGACGTGGACAGAGAGGTGCATGAGGGGCTCACGTCCGCCCGAGTATCGCGGCGGCGGTGTCCACACCCTCCCGGGTGCCGATCACGATGAGCGTGTCACCGCCGGCCAGCCGGAAGTCCGGCGTCGGCGACGGAATCGCCTCGGCCCGCCGCAGTACGGCCACGATCGACGCGCCCGTCTCGGTCCGCATTCGGGTGTCGCCCAGGACCCGCCCGTTCCAGTGTGAGGTCGACGCCAGTTCGATCCGCTCCGCGACGAGCCCCAACTCCGTGGTGGACAGCAGGCTCGGGCTGTGGTGGTCCGGCGCCAGCGCGTCGACGAGGGCGGTCGCCTCGCCCGAGGTGAGCCGTACCGACAGCGCACACGCGTCCGGATCGTCCTGCCGGTACGCGCTCAACGTCCGCGCACCGTCCCGATGAGCGACCACCGACATCCGTCGCTGCTCCCTGGTCGTGAGGTCGTAACGGACACCGATCCCCGGCAACGGCGTACTGCTGAGGCGCGGAGCACCCACGGCTGGCCTCCTGTCTGATTCGGATATGTCATCGGACAACCGACGGTGCCACCCTAACGAGACCCCGAGAACCGGCCTCCGGCCGCCAGGTCGGCCCTCCGATGGAACAATCCCCCTTCACCCCCGGGACCGGCCCACCCACCCGGTTGCGAGGGTTGACCGAAAGGAACCAGCACCATGACCCCCACGGGTGTCCCCACACCCCGCACAGCGGGCACCCCGACGGCACACGCCACGGCCCCTCGGACCGCCACCCCACGACCGGCTCACGCGAGAAGCCGGACGAGGGGCCCCCACACCGCGCGGACACCCTCCTCTGCCAAAGCTCTCCAGACCCCCGGAGCGTGCCCGTGATCCAGTGGGTGTCCCTGGGGAGCGGCCCGCGCCCCGTCCCCCGACCCGTGGCGACCCCTTTGGTGTGGGCGACGGCCTTCGGGGGCGCGATGGCGCTGGTGGCCCTCCTGAACGCACTGGTCGGCACGGACCGCCCCGGCCTCGCCCTGGCGGCCCTGTCCCTGCTCGCCGCACTGCTCGGCGGCTGCGCCCGCTTCATCGCGGCCCCCGGTACGGCCGCCCTGTGCTGGCTCTTCCTCAACGGCTTCGCCATCCCACCCGCAGGTGTCCTGACCTGGGCCAACCCCCGCGACACCTTTTGGCTGGTCTGCCTCCTCACCGCCGCCCTCACTGGCACGACCCTGGCCCGCCTCCTCCAGGCCCGCGCCGCCTACCGCCGCCTCACCACGGCACACGCCCCACCCACCCTTGAGCCGCCGGACTGGCCGCACACCCACTGACCATGACCGCGACGCCCGCGACGGCGACCGCGACAACATTCCCTGGTGGACAACATTCCCTGGTGCGCGGGACGTAGGGACCGGCCCCCCGCTCCTCGTACCCTGTCCCCGTGCCGTCGTCCCCCCGCCTGCACCGCGTCGCCGTCCTGGTGCTCGTGGGTGCGAAGCCGCTCGATGTCGGCATCCCCGCGCAGGTGTTCACGACCCGCGCGAGCATGCCGTACGAGGTGCGCGTGTGCGGGGCGACCCCCGGTCTCGTGACCGGCGGCGACGGCCTGTCGTACTACGTCGCCCACGGCCTCGACGCGCTCGCCTGGGCCGACATCGTCTTCATCCCCGGGTACCGGTTCCCGGACCGCGACGACCCGCCGCGGGCCGTCGTAGAGGCGCTGATCGAAGCCCACACCCGCGGCACGCGGCTCGCCGCCATCTCGACGGGCGCCTTCGCGCTCGCCGCGACGGGCCTGCTCGACGGCAGACGCGCCACGACGCACTGGCACTACGCACGGGCGCTGGCGGCGAAGCATCCGCTGGTCCGGGTCGACGAGAACGTGCTGTTCGTCGACGAGGGCAGCGTGCTGACATCGGCGGGCGCCGCCTCGGGCATCGACCTGTGCCTGCACATCTTGCGCGGCGACCTCGGAGTGGCCGCGTCGAACCACGCGGCCCGGCGCCTGGTCGCGGCCCCGTACCGCAGCGGCGGCCAGGCGCAGTACGTACCGCGCAGCGTGCCCGAGCCGCTCGGGGAGCGGTTCGCCGCCACCCGTGAATGGGCGCTGCACCGGCTCGGTGAGCCCCTGACCCTGGACATTCTCGCCGGGCACGCGGCGGTCTCGCCACGCACGTTCTCGCGGCGCTTCGTCGAGGACACGGGGTACACGCCGATGCAGTGGGTCATGCGGGCCCGTATCGACGTGGCGCGTGAACTGCTGGAGCGCTCGCAGCGGAGCGTGGAGCAGATCGCCGCCGACGTCGGGTTGGGCACGGGCGCGAATCTGCGGCTGCACTTCCAGCGGGTCCTGGGCACCACACCGAGCGAGTACCGGCGCACCTTCACCCAGGGCGAGTAGCCCGCCCGCCACCATGTGGCGCGATCCGCCGCCCCGCGGCCACGTGGCGCGATCCTTGTGAACCGTGGCGATCACGCCGCTGTCCCGCCGGTGTGCCGCGCGCGACGCTGGAGGCGAATCGAAGGGACAGGACACCACTCATGACTCGCATCGCGATCAACGGATTCGGCCGCATCGGACGCAACGTGCTGCGCGCACTGCTCGAACGCGACAGCACCAGCGGCAACGGCAAGGGCAGCGGCAAGGGCAGTGACCGCGCTCTCGACGGCGATCTCGAAATCGTCGCCGTCAACGACCTCACGGAGCCCGCCACCCTCGCCAGGCTTCTCGCCTACGACAGCACGGCCGGCCGTCTCGGGCGCCCGGTGACCGTCGACGGGAACACGCTGGTCGTCGACGGCCGCCGGATCACGGTGCTGGCCGAGCGTGAGCCCGCGCAGCTGCCGTGGGGCGAACTCGGCGTCGACATCGTCCTGGAAGCCACCGGCCGCTTCACCTCGGCGAAGGCAGCCCGGGCCCACCTCGACGCGGGCGCGAGGAAGGTGCTCGTCAGCGCACCCTCCGACGGCGCGGACGTCACGCTCGCGTACGGCGTCAACACCGACGCGTACGACCCGGACGTGCACACGATCGTCTCGAACGCGTCGTGCACGACCAACGCGCTCGCGCCGCTGGCCGCGGTCCTCGACGAACTCGCCGGCATCGAGCACGGCTTCATGACGACGGTGCACGCCTACACGCAGGAGCAGAACCTCCAGGACGGCCCGCACCGCGACGCCCGCCGCGCCCGCGCCGCCGCCGTCAACATCGTGCCGACCACGACGGGCGCCGCCAAGGCGATCGGCCTGGTCCTGCCGAACCTGGACGGCAAGCTGTCCGGCGACTCGATCCGGGTCCCGGTCCCGGTCGGCTCGATCGTGGAACTCAACACGACCGTGGCCCGGGACGTGACGCGTGACGAGGTCCTGGCGGCGTACCGCGCGGCGGCGGAGGGCCCGCTCGCCGGCGTCCTCGAGTACTCGGAAGACCCGCTGGTCTCCGCCGACATCACGGGCAACCCGGCTTCGTCGATCTTCGACTCGGCCCTCACCCGCGTCGACGGCCGCCACATCAAGGTGGTCGCCTGGTACGACAACGAGTGGGGCTTCTCGAACCGAGTCATAGACACCCTCACCCTCCTGGCCACCCCCTGACGACACCCGACCCCGAGAACGCGTGATGTGACCCCAGACACGTCACCCACCCGCTGTGGACAAAAGCCAGGACAACGAAGGCTGAGACACGTCGAAGGGCCCCACCGCGAACGGTGGGGCCCTTCGACATCGTGCCCGGTGAGGCACTGGCGGAGGATACGAGATTCGAACTCGTGAGGGGTTGCCCCCAACACGCTTTCCAAATGTTCGTCTGGGGGTTCGGGATTGATCAGCGGCGTCCTGACCTGCGACGGAATGCGGCTGAGGGCAGGCGGTGGACGGTGCTGAACGGCAGTGAATGCAACCAGAACTGCAACTAGAGATCAGTTCCTGCTCACACTCTGCGCCAAGCGCTGAGCAGTTCCTCAGGGCCGTACACCGCCTGAAGGCCGGAACAACCGATCCCGCTGCGGGAGACCGCCACGAGCGGTACCGGCTCGTCGGTGATCGCTGCCCGGTGCTTCTGCAGCGCGGCCAGGTCGTGGCTGTCGAACGGGGAGTTCTCCAGCCACTTGACCGAGCCGAGAAAGACCAACTGCTTGGCCACCGGCTGTCGGTCGGCGCCCACCAAGTCGATTTCGACGTCGTTGCTGCGGGTCCAGTACCCGCCGATCGCCGGGGCAGCCGGCAGGAGCCCGTCCGGCAGGAGGCGGGCGAGGGATTCCCGGACCAGGGGCTCGATCGCGCGGCCGCGCCAGCTCGTCCACTGCTCCTTGATCCGGCTCAATGTGAGATCTCCCCGCATCCGCTCGATCTCCGCCATGTGCGGATCCAGAAACGCGAGCCAGAACCGCAGGTAGGGGTCGGCCACGCGGTAGCGGCGTTCCTTCGACGGCCGCAGTGAGAGCGGCAGCTCGGCGGCTACGACCCGTTTCTCGGTCAGGACGTCAGTGGCTCGGGTGAGAGTCGTGTGGGCGATGCCGCCGGCCGCGCGCGCGATGTTGGTGAAGGTCCGCTCCCCGGATCCGATGGCCCGCAGCACCTCCCTGCTCATCGCCTGTGGTGGGAACTCCGCGGCCAGAGAGCGCTCGGCGGAGACCAGCAGTGCCGAGATCGGGTTGTCCAGCGAGTCGCGGAGAAACTCCCAGACATCCGCTCCCGTCCGCCACTCGGCGCAGATCAGGGGGAGACCCCCCGTGATCAGGGCGGCGTCGAACGCGGCCGCCGGAGACAGGCCGAGCATCTCGCCGATGTCGGCCGGGTTCAGGGGCCCCACGACCATTTCCCGGCCCCGCTGGTGAAAGGGGCGGTCGTAGCTGTTCAGCGCCTCCATCATCGACAGATCGGACCCGACCAGGAGGAGAAGCGCCGGCTTGCGGCTGAGCAGGCGGTCCCATGCCCGCTGGAGCATGCCCTCGAAGGCGTCGATGCGGTCCATGAGATAGGGAACTTCGTCGATGACGATCACGCTCGGGCTGTCGTCGGGAAGGATCTCCGCAAGCAGCCTGAACGCCGCGTTCCACTGTTCTGGAGCCTCCTCCGTGAACAGTTCCCGTCCCGGGAGGGTGGATCTGGCGACGGCGTCGAGCAGTTCCGTCAGCTCGTCCTCCGCGGTGCCGCCCGCCGCGGTGAAGAAGAGGTACGGCACCTCGGTGCGCCGAAGGAACTCTTCGACGAGGCTGGACTTGCCGACCCGCCGTCTTCCCCGCATGAGGACGCACTGCCCCGGTTTCGCCGTCCCGACGGCATCGTGAACCACCTGCAAGGCGTTGCCGAGCACGTTCAGCTCGCGGTCCCGCCCGATGAAGCGATGCATGGCAAGCCTCCCGATGGCAATAGTATCGGCAGGGATACTATCTCCATCGATACCATCTATCTCCTTATCGGTGCAGTTCGCTCATGACGCTGTGGATGCGGGAGAGAGTGAAGACGCGCTCGGCGTCCCGACGATGGCATCAGGCTCCGAGGCAGGGCAGGTCGAGCACGAGGCGGCTAAGGCTGCGTACGGGCCGGTTGCCGGAGGCGGCGATGTACTCGACCGTGATGGCCGCACTGGTGGCGATGGCGTGTGTCAGCCGACGGGGTAGCCCTGGGCGAGGGCGGACTTGCGGAAGGCGGAGAGCTTGTCGAGGGGGATGGCGAGGTGTCGTTCGCCGAGACGGGTGCAGTGGGTACGGGTGCGGCGGTCGGTGGCGAGGAGGGCCGCGACGGCGGGGTCCGCGCACTCGACGAGGTGCACCGGCCCGGTGTCACGGATCTGGCCGACGCGGCGGGCGGCGTCGTCCAGCGGGGAGGTGACCGTCTGCGGGAGCGGAGCGGCGCCGGCCTCCAGATGGTGACGGAGTTCGGCGAGGTCGCGGCCCGAGCCGACGGCGGCGAGCAGCGAGGCGGAGGTCAGGGCCCACACGCGGTCGCCGGTGCGCTCGGCGAAGGCGTCGAGGAGGAGGGTCTCGGCGAGGGTGAGTCCGTCGAGGGCCACCACGTCGTGGTTGGGGAGCACCTTCAGACCGCCGGAACCCTTCGGGACGGTGTCGGCCGGTGCGGGGGCGGGGAGGTAGGTGGCGGCCTGCCCGGTGGCGTAGGCGCCGAGCGGGTTGAGGCGGAGGGCGAGGAGGCCGTCGTAGCGGCTGATGCAGTCGGTCCAGTCGGCGCCCCAGTTGTCGCGGTAGTCGTCGCGGGCGCCCACTGGCGGCCGGTAGTCCACATCGATCAGGCCGAGGACGGCGGCGTACTCGAAGAGCACGGCGAGGGTGTAGCGGCCCTGGAGGAGTTCCCAGTTGTGGAACCCGTCGTAGCCGAGGCTGCCGTACTCGGGGTCCTCCAGGTAGAGCTTCCACAGGGCGCGCTCGGTGCGGGCGATCCCGGGATCGTGACCAGCCTTGCGCATGGTGCGGAAGAGTGTGTCGACATCGGTCCACTCACCGGATGCGCAGGCGGCCAGGGCCTTGCCGACCTGGGCCCGGCGCGGCTTGACGGCGGTGAGGACGTTCGCCGCGCGTTGGCCCTTGATCGCCTCGACGCGGGAGAACTCGTCGATCACACCGTGGCTGAGCCAGCGCCGCCACAGCAGGGCGAGCGTGTCGTGGGCCGGTTTGGTCAGCGCCGCCCTGCCGCGTGCGGTCAGTGCGAGTTTGCCGGAAGCGAGTTCGGCGAGTCCGCCGGCCTGGAGCAGCAGCGGCCAGGCGAAGGACGCGATCGGTTCCTCGGCGTAGAAGTCGCCGCTGCTGAGCGCTTCCGCGACCGTCCTGACCGTCGCCGCGGACGGGCGGAGTGTCTTCTCGCTGCAGCGCAGTCGGCCCACCGCGCACAACTGGAGCACCGCCCGCAGATTGGCCTGTGCCTCGTGCTCGGTCGTGCGCACCTGACGCTCGTCGTGGTCGCCGGTCACAGCGGCCCCGCACCCACGACGTAGTCGTAGTTCCCGGCGCCGCAGGTGCGCTCCAGCGTCCGTACGATCTTCCGGGCGTCGTCGCGTGGGCCGTTGATGTAGAGCGGCTTGCCCTGGCGGCCGAAGCCGACCTGCGGGGCCGCCGGGCCGGGCTCACCGAGGTGTACGGAGACCTGCGCGAAGTCCGGCGCGGGCTCGAAGCCGAGGGCGCGCGCGTAGGCCACCCCACCGTGCACGATGCTCTGCGCCTGCTCCAGGCCGATCCGCAGCGGAGGTCGGTCGAACGCCCGGTAGTAGTCGCGTACGTAGGCGTCCAGTGATCCTCCGCCCATCACCTGCGGGCCGACGGTGTCCTTGACGCCGAGGCAGTAGACGTCGACGAGGAACCCGCAGACGGTGACCCGGCTGGCCCGCTCCTGGCGGGCGATCAGGACCTGGGCGAAACCGGCGACCCCGGGATCCCCAGCGACCTCGTCGTCCGCGCGCGCCCAGTCGGGGGCCGCGGACAGCTCCAGGTCCGTGCTCCAGCCGGCGCTCACCCAGCAGCCCACCACCGGGCGCGCGGCCGGTGCGGCCGTGCTCTGCTGTTCGTGGGCCACCTGGCGCACCAGCGCGCCGGCCCGGGCCGGCTTCAGCCCGAGGGCCCGTGCGATCTGCTTCGGTCCGCTCCCCTTCTCCCGCAGCGACCGTACCTGGGACAGAAGTTGAGCATCGTCGTCGTTCACGGGGCCATTGTTCCGCAGCGCCGGGGCGCTAGGTGCGGGAGTCGGCTGTTCCCGTTGTCCCCGGATGGGGGACGTACGTGGGCACGCAGGTCCGAGCCGGCGTATCCCGACCCCGTCCGTCCGTGCAGGGCAAGGCGTTCCCGTACGGGTGAGACGGCCACCCGCGGTTCCGATGCTCCATAGAGTCGGGGCGAGGCGGCACGGCCGTGGGAACAGGGAGGACGGAGTGATGGCCAAGAGCGCGAGGGAGCGGCTGGGCGTGCTCCTCGGCGGTGCGAAGGCGACGGAGTTCAGCGCCCGGCTCGACGCACCGGCGGACGGCGTCCGCCTTGAGGTGGCCGGGGTCGGACCGGTGCGTCTGCCGCTGCGCGCGCCGCAGGTGAAGAAGCTGATCGCGGTGGCTCGTCCGGCACTGTTCGGCCGGGGGGAGGCCACCCTGAGCGACAGCAGTGTGCGCGACACCTGGCAGATCCCGCCGGACCAGGTCACGCTGGGCGGCCCGGCCTGGCCGACACTGCTCGACGGCGCGCTGGAGTACTTCCGGGACGAACTCGGGTTCCCCGCGTCGGCCAGGCTGAGGGCCGAGCCGCACGCGCTCCTCGTATACGGCAAGGGGCAGTTCTTCCTCCCCCACCAGGACTCGGAGAAGGACGACGCCATGGTGGGCACGCTGGTGCTGTCGCTGCCCTCGGCCCACACCGGCGGCGAGCTGGTCATCGGGCACGCCGGGCAGAGCCGGACCTACCGTGCGTCGAGGACGGAGCTGGGCCTGGTGGCCTTCTACGCCGACTGCCCGCACAAGGTGACACCGGTCAGGACCGGCTACCGGGTGACCCTCACGCTCAACCTGCTGGCCGAGCGGGCCGCCCCGGAGCAGGAGTCCGGCCCGCTCGACGACCTGGCGCACTGCCTGGAACAGCACTTCGACACACCGGCCAGGCCGCGCTACGGCGGCCCGTACTCCGATCCGCCCCGTCGTCTCGTCTACCTGCTCGATCACGAGTACACGCAGCGGGGTCTCGGCTGGGGCCGGCTCAAGGGCGCCGACGCGGAGCGTGCCGCGCTGCTGCGCGCCGCGGCGGCCCAGGCGGGGTGCGAGACGGTACTCGCCCTCGCAGAGGTGAAGGAGACCTGGGACGCCACTCCGGCCGGATACGACCCCTGGGACGACTACGGCTACGACGAGGAGGAGGACGGAGAGGAAGAGGGGGAGGAAGCAGCCGCGGTCGACGGCGCGGGTGCCGACGAGGACTACGAGCTGGGCGAGCTGATCGACGACGAGATCACCCTCGGCTGGTGGACCGGTCCGGACGGCGCCGACGGCGAGGAGATCTCGCTCTACGTCCGCGACTACGAGAGCTGCGCCAGTACCCCGAGTACGGACCTGAAGCCCTATGACTCCCAGTACGAGGGCTACATGGGCAACTACGGCAACACACTGGACCGCTGGTACCGGCGGGCCGCGGTCGTGGTGTGGCCACGGGAGCGGGCCTTCGCGGCGCGCGGCGAGGCCGGATCACGGTGGGCACTGGAGGAACTGCAGGCCCGTATCACCACGGGTGACCGGGACGGCGCACGTGCCGCGGCCGAGTCCCTCGCGCCGTTCTGGAAGGGCAGTGGTGTACAGCCCGGGCAGCTGGGGAGCGCGCTGCGGGTGGCCGAGGGCCTTCGGGCGCCCGGGACCGCCGCGATGCTCCTTGAGCCGTTCCGGATCGACGCGCTCACTCCGGAACACGCGGACGACCTGGCCGCGGTGGCGAAGCGGTACGGCGTCCCGTGGCTGGGCCAGGTCACCGAGGGCTGGTTCGGCGCGCGGAACCGCTTCGAGGAACACCGGTACGACTGGACCGAGCGGCTTCCCCAGCTGTGCGCGGCGCTGTGCTCCGCCCGGAGTCCGGCGGTGGCCCAGCTGCTGTTGACCGGCGCCTGGACCCAGGTGGACGGTGAGCTGCGGCTGTGGGCCGCAACCGGGCCGGCCGAGATCCGCCGCGCGCGGTTGGACCGGCTGAGCCTGCCGCTGCTGCGCATCCTGGAAGCGGCTGATGCTCAGCTGCGCGGCCGGATCATGGCGGCGTTGCGTTCCTGCCAGGACACGGTCCTGGAGTGCCTGCTGCCGATGCTGCGTCACGCGGCGCGGGAACAGACGGAGGGCGAGCTTCGGTCGGCGGGGCTCGGAGCGGTGGCGCGGGAGTGCGGGGACCGGCTCGGCGCGCTCGCGCGACGGGCGCCGCGCGCCGCGGACGACTGGTCGGTGGCGTGGACCGGGTGCGGCTGTGAATTGTGCGGCGGCCTGGGCGAGTTTCTCGGCTCCCGGTCGCGGCGGACGCTGGAGTGGCCGCTGGCGAAGGACGGGCGGCGGCACGTGCACAGCAGGATCGACACGGCCGAGCTGCCCGTAAGCCATGTGACCAGGAGGCAGGGACGCCCGTACACGCTGGTGCTGACGAAGACCGAGGAGCTGTTCACGCGCGAGCGGGCGACCCGCCGTCAGGCCGGAGCTGACCTGGCCTGGCTGGCCTCGACATGGGACCTTTCCGGCGAGGCCGGAGTCGACACGAGGCTGTGACACGAGACACGAGACACGAGACACGAGACACGGGCGCGACGCCGGCGAAGGCCGCAAGGAACTCCCCGCCCAGGGTGGCGCCGATGCCGGGGACGCCCTGGACTGTCAGCGAGTTCGTGTTCGCGAAACCGGCCTTCGACGAGTTCGTCCAAATCGGCGATCTGCTCGTTGAGGGCCATCACGTCCCTGACCGGGGCCGGCGACCGCCGCGTTGTCTGCCCCGCTGAGGATCGTCAGTTGATCGTGTCGGTCCTGACCGTCGGCAATCGCCGGGACGTCCACAGCCAAGTTCCATAGGACCTCTGCAGCGCAAGTCGGTGCCGACCGCCTGCCGGGAGTCGCGGGACGTACGCCTGCCTGTCGGTTGATATGTTCCGAATGTCGCCTATAAATGCAACCAGAACTGCAACCAACGTACAACGAGGAGCCGAGCCGCAATTGCGGCTCGGCTCCTCGTTTCGCCTGGTCAGGCGACTGCGGAGGATACGAGATTCGAACTCGTGAGGGGTTGCCCCCAACACGCTTTCCAAGCGTGCGCCCTAGGCCTCTAGGCGAATCCTCCGCCGGAAACATTACATGACGGCGGAGGGTGCTTGCGAACTCGTTCGACGGCCGGTGATCAAGGTGGGAGCGAGGGGTGGGGAGGCGGGTCGGTGGTCCCCGGGGATCGGGTAGGCTGGGGTCAGCCCCTCACGCGGCGCTATCTGACTGAACTCCCCCAGGGCCGGAAGGCAGCAAGGGTAGGTTGGCTCTGGCGGGTGCGTGAGGGGTCTTCGCCGTCTCGGGCGCCGGGTTGTCAGTGGGCGCCTATAACCTCGTAAGCGTGTCGTCTCTCGCGCTGTACCGCCGATATCGCCCGGAGTCGTTCGCCGAGGTCATCGGGCAGGAGCATGTCACCGACCCGCTGCAGCAGGCGTTGCGAAACAACCGGGTCAATCACGCGTACCTGTTCAGTGGGCCGCGCGGGTGCGGGAAGACGACCAGCGCGCGCATCCTGGCCCGCTGTCTGAACTGCGAGCAGGGCCCCACCCCCACGCCGTGCGGTGAGTGCCAGTCCTGCCAGGACCTCGCCCGCAACGGACCGGGGTCGATCGACGTCATCGAGATCGACGCCGCCTCGCACGGTGGCGTGGACGACGCCCGTGAGCTGCGGGAGAAAGCCTTCTTCGGACCCGCGAGCAGCCGGTACAAGATCTACATCATCGACGAGGCCCACATGGTCACGTCGGCCGGTTTCAACGCGCTGCTGAAGGTCGTCGAGGAGCCGCCGGAGCACCTCAAGTTCATCTTCGCGACCACCGAGCCCGAGAAGGTCATCGGGACCATCCGGTCGCGCACCCACCACTATCCGTTCCGGCTCGTCCCGCCCGGCACGCTCCGCGAGTACCTCGGCGAGGTCTGCGGCAAGGAGAAGATCCCGGTCGAGGAGGGTGTCCTCCCCCTGGTCGTGCGCGCCGGAGCCGGCTCCGTGCGTGACTCGATGTCCGTCATGGACCAACTCCTGGCGGGCGCGACGGACGAGGGCGTGACCTACGCCATGGCCACATCGCTGCTCGGCTACACGGACGGGTCGTTGCTCGACTCGGTCGTCGAGGCCTTCGCCGCCGGGGACGGGGCCGCGGCCTTCGAGGTCGTCGACCACGTCATCGAGGGTGGCAACGATCCGCGGCGGTTCGTCGCCGACCTGCTGGAGCGGCTGCGGGACCTGGTGATCCTCGCCGCCGTGCCGGACGCCATCGACAAGGGCCTCATCGACGCTCCGGCCGAGGTCCTGGAGCGGATGCGGGCCCAGGCCGGCGTCTTCGGCGCCGCCGAGCTCAGCCGCGCCGCCGACCTCGTCAACGAGGGCCTCACCGAGATGCGCGGCGCCAACTCGCCCCGCCTCCAGCTCGAACTGATCTGCGCCCGGGTACTCCTCCCCGCCACCTACGGCGACGAACGGTCCGTCATGGCCCGCCTGGACCGCCTGGAACGAGGGGTGAACTTCTCCGGCGGCGGCTCGGCGCCGGCCATGGGTTACCTGCCCGGGCCCGCCGCGCACGGGGGAGCGGCCCAGCCCATGGGCATGGCTGCGCATCCGCAGGCCCCCTCGGCTCCGCACGGCGCCCAGGCTCCGGCTGCCGCGCAGGTTCCGCCGGGCGGTGGGCCCGCGGCGGCTCGGGCCGCGGTTCGCGGTGCGGGGGCCGGGTCCACTCCCGGCTCCGGTCACGGCGGCGGAGCACAGGGCGCGCAGGGTCCCGGCGCCGGCCACGGCCCCGTTCCCGGCTCGGGTTCGAATTCGGGTTCGGACGGGTACGGCTCCGGCGGCGCCGCCGGAGCACCGGCAGCCGGCCCGGCCGGGAACGGCCCGGCCGCACCCCACGAGGGTGCGCCCGTCGCCCCGGCCGCCGCCGCGGGCGGTACCCCTGCCGGGCCCCCCACCACTCCCGCGCACGCCCAGCCGAGCGCGGGTTCCCCACCCCCCGCCCACCCCAACGCGACGGGCGCACCCGGTGGCGCCGCTCCCGGCTCCTGGCCCACCCCGGCCGCCGCGGGCAGCGGCCGCCGACCCGGCGGATGGCCGACCGCCGCGCCCGCCGGTGGCGGCTCCGCGCCCGGCGCCCAGTCCGCGCCCACCCCCGGCCCGGCCGCACCCGCACCCGCGCCCCCGGCGTACGCCCAGCCCGCTCCTCCCGCGGCGAGCCCGACCCCGGCCACTTCCTACAACCCGGCCCCCGGCGGACCCGACCCCCGCACCCTCTGGCCCAACATCCTGGAGACGGTGAAGAACCGCCGCCGCTTCACCTGGATCCTCCTCAGCCAGAACGCCCACGTGGCCGGCTTCGACGGCACCACCCTGCAGATCGGCTTCGTCAACGCGGGCGCCCGCGACAACTTCGCGAGCAGCGGCAGCGAGGACGTCCTGCGCGCGGCCCTGGCCGAGCAGTTCAACGTGCACTGGAAGATCGAGGCCGTCATCGACACCTCGGGCGGCTCGGCCCCAGCGGCCACCCCCGGCGGATACGGCGCTCCCGCCCCGGCCGCAGGCGGTTACGGAGGCGGCGGCTACGGCGGTGGCGCGGGCGCCGGTGGCTACGGCGGCTCCCCGGCCCCGTCCTCCCGCCCCGGCCCGCCCCAGGCGTCGGCCCCCTCCTCCCGCCCGGCATCCCCTGGTACGGCCGCGCCCCACCAGTCGGCCCCGGCCGCTCAGCCCGTCGCCCCCGTGGCGCCCCCGGCTCCCGAGCCCCCGCCCGTCTCCCCCGAGGACGACATCCCCGAGGACGACGATCCCGACCTCGACGAGACAGCCCTCTCCGGCCACGACCTGATCGTGCGCGAGCTGGGCGCGACGGTGATCGAGGAGATCGCGAACGAATAGTGAAACGAATAGCGAAACAAGTAGCGAGGGGGCGCCTCGCCACGAGTCGTACGATCCGACAAGCCCTCGCCGTCCCACCTTTCGGAAGCCCCCACAAAGCCCCCCGCCCCCTCCGGCTAGGCTGACCCCGTGAAGGTCCTCGTCATTGGTACCGGTGCTCGTGAGCACGCGCTGTGCCGTTCGCTGTCCCTCGACCCCGATGTCACCGCACTCCACTGTGCCCCCGGCAACGCGGGCACCGCGGAGGTGGCCGAGTCGCACTCGGTCGACGCGCTGGACGGCGCCGCCGTGGCCGCGCTGGCCACGCGGCTGGAGGCCGACCTGGTCGTCGTGGGCCCGGAGGCCCCGCTGGTCGCGGGTGTCGCCGACGCCGTGCGCGAGGCGGGCATCCCGGTGTTCGGTCCGTCCGGCGAGGCCGCGCAGCTGGAGGGCTCCAAGGCCTTCGCCAAGGAGGTCATGGCAGGGGCCGGCGTACCCACCGCCCGGTCGTACGTCTGTACGACGGCCGAGGAGATCGACGAGGCGCTGGACGCCTTCGGCGCGCCGTACGTCGTGAAGGACGACGGGCTCGCGGCCGGCAAGGGCGTCGTCGTGACGGCGGACCTCACCCAGGCCCGCGAGCACGCGCTCGCCTGCGGCCGGGTCGTCATCGAGGAGTTCCTGGACGGCCCCGAGGTCTCCCTCTTCGCGATCACCGACGGCGTGACCGTCGTCCCCCTCCAGCCCGCGCAGGACTTCAAGCGCGCGCTCGACGGCGACGAGGGCCCCAACACCGGCGGCATGGGCGCGTACTCGCCGCTCCCGTGGGCCGATCCGAAGCTGGTCGACGAGGTTCTGGAGACCGTGCTCCAGCCGACCGTCGACGAGATGCGGCGCCGTGGCACCCCGTTCTCCGGCCTGCTCTACGCGGGGCTGGCGATCACCAGTCGAGGCGTACGGGTGATCGAGTTCAACGCCCGGTTCGGGGACCCGGAGACCCAGGTCGTCCTCGCCCGTCTCAAGACCCCGCTGGCCGGTGTCCTGCTCGCCGCCGCCAACGGCACCCTCGGCGACATCGAACCCCTGCGGTGGAGCGCCGACGCGGCCGTCACCGTGGTCGTGGCCTCGCACAACTACCCCGGCACGCCGCGCACCGGTGACCCCATCACCGGCCTCGACGAGGTCGCCGCGGTGGACGCCCCGCACGCGTACGTCCTGCACGCCGGCACCAAGCGCGCCGGTGACGACGTCGTCAGCGCCGGCGGTCGCGTCCTCTCCGTCACGGCCACCGGCAAGGACCTCACCCAGGCCCGCGACCGCGCCTACACCGCCGTGGCCCGCATCGGCCTGGAGGGCTCCCAGCACCGCTCGGACATTGCGGCGAAGGCAGCGGCCGAGGCGTGACCGGCCGAGCCGTCACAGGCCGAGCCGTCACAGGCTGAGCCGGTCACAGGCTGAGCCGGTCACAGGCTGAGCCGGTCACAGGCTGAGCCGGTCACTGGCTTGAAGGGCGCGCCTGCGACTTGCGCCGCTCCCCCCGCACACACAACCGAACACATCCGCCCCCTTCGCGACATCCGCATGCGAAGCATCACCAACGGGTACGAACCCCAGGCCCCGGCGCCCCTCGGAGACCCCCAGGAACCCCTGGAAAATTCCTCGGAATCCGGGGCCCGGTTCTTGCCCGGCGTCATTCACCTCTCCCCAAAGCCATTCCATCGAGTGAGCGATGGTCCATCCGGCTGACGGCGGCCGGGCCCCCAACTAGGGTGCGGCGCAAGCGTTCCGGCACTTGGCCCACCGGCATTGCGATGTCAGTGGTGGGTGCCACAGTGGGGGAGTGAGCAACGTCAGGGCATTCGGCGGCGACCACTTCGACGAGCAGTCGTCGCAGTCGTCGCGGTGTGCGCCACACGGGACAGCAGGGGGTGACGTCGGGTCGTGACCGGTATGGCAGATGGTGAGGAGGCGGGCGCGCAGGCCGCGCGCTCCCGGGCCCTCGCCGTGCTGCGGGTCCGCAGCAGGGCGCTGGCCGTGGCATTGCTGCCCGCGGCGGCCGCCGTCGTCCTGCTGGCCGGCAGATCGACCGGCCATCTGACCGGCCCGGGCTGGGCCATGGCGAGCTGGATGGTCTCCGGCCTCGCCGTCGTCGTGCTCCTCGCCGCCGTCGGTATCGCGCTCGTCGTCGCCCGCGCCCGGCCCGCCGTGAGCCCCACGGTCTCGATCACCGAGCAGGCGGCCCCTGATCTCTACCGCCTGGTCCGGGACCTGGCGGACCGTCTGAACGTCCCGCACCCCTCAGCGATAGCGCTCACCCCGGACTGCGACAGCTGGCTGGAGGACCGCACCCACCCGTCCCACAGTACGCCCGCGACCCGCGCGGGGACCGCCGGGCCCGAGTCGGCCGAGCGGGGCACCGGCGGCGCGGGCACCGACCGGGCCGACGAGATGACGGACGCCCGCGGATCCGCACCCGGCCTGCGCTCAGATCTGAACTCGGGGCTGAACTCGGGCCCGCGTCCAGGTGTGGAGCCCGGACCCTCCTCCCCCCGCCGACACCGCCCACCCACCGCCCCGGTGCTCGTCATCGGCTCACCCTTCCTGTGGTGGATGCGGGTCGGGGAGCTACGAGCGGTGCTGGCCCCGGTCGTCGCCGGTACGGGGCCCTCGGCGCACCCGGACATAGCCGCGGCCCGCCGTTTCGTACGCGGACTGGACGCGGCCGTGGCCGTCACCTCGTCGCCGGCGCACGGCCCGCTCGTACGGTCGGTGCTGGCGGGGGTCGGCTGGGTCACCCGGCTGCTCCTGCGCGGCTGCCGGGGGCACGCGGCGGAGATGGAGCGCGGGGTCGCCGCCGCGGCGGCCGAGCGTGCACAGGCGGTGGACTACGGTCTGCGGATCGTCGCCCAGGAGCAGGTCGGCCTGGCCTACGCGGGCTGGGACCGCCTCCTCACCCGGGTCGCGCTGCCCGCCTGGCGGATGGGGCGCTGGCCGTCCCGTCTGGACGCGGGCGTCGTCGCCGCGCTCACGGAGCTGTCCCGCCGCGACCGCCTGGCCGAGGGCTTCGCCTCCCGGCTCGGCGAGCGCCCCGCCTGCGACCTCCTCGAAGAGCCCGGCACGGTCGACGAGGCCGCGTCCCTCCTCGCGGCCCGCCTCTTCCACGGCGGCCCCGCCGAGTCCGGCGCCGACTGGTCCCCGGTCGACTGGCACGAGTACCCGGACGAGGTCGTGGACCGCAAGTGGCGCACCGACGCGGCCCGCCTCCACCGCGTCCTCGACACCCTGGGCGTCAGCCACACCGCGAGCGCCCCGAGCCCGGACCCCACCGGCCCGGCCCCGGGCGGCCCCACTCTCTCCCGGGTCCTGAACCACCTGACGACCCTGACGCGCCCCACCCCGACTCCGGCCCCCGACCCGGCGCGCGAACACAACCCCGCCCAGGAACCGAACCGGCACCACATATCCCACCTCGGTGACGACGGCCACGGCCACGACGGCGCAGGCACCGATGCTGACCACGGCCACGGCGAGCTCGGTGAGGACGACGACGAACCCGGTCTCGCCAACGCCCGGTCCGCAGGCCTCGCCGCCGCGCTGACCGCCGAGTTGGCGCGGGAGGAGGCCTCGGCCCCGGCTCCCGCGGCCCCCGCGGGAGCCGGGGCCGAGGCGCAGGGACCGGATCGGGCGCTGTGGGACGACGAACTGCTGCCGCTGTTCCCGATGCAGCCACCCCGCACGGGCCGTGAGCTGTTGGCGGAGCACGTCACCGCGATGGTCTGCTGCGCGGCGATGGACACAGCGGGCGCGACCCCGGGCCTGGACTGGCTGGACGGCCCCTCGCTCCTGGTCGGCGGCGAACGAGCGGCCGACCTCGCCCCCAAGGTGCTGACCCTCGTGGAGGACGGCGACCCCGTCCCCCTCCGCGACTGGCTCCGCCGCCTCGGCGTCCGACCGGAGAAACCGGTCCGCCTGGTCTGAGGCATGGGATGGCTGATGCGCGGGATGGTCTGCAGCACGGGATGGTCTGGCGAACGGCCGAACCACCCCGGCCGCCCACACCCCGCCGACCCGACCCAACTCCCCACCCTGAGCCACCTGTTCCACTCTCGCCATACTGCCGCCAATTAGCAACGAACGGTGACGGAGCGCGTGCGTAATGTGATGTGCTGGGACCGATCGCGTACATAGCAAGGGCTTGCGAAAGCTCACGGGGTACGAGGGAGGGGACCATTCATGGGCTCGGAGCACCACATCCGCCGTTGGGAGTCGGGCGCACTCGCCCACGCCGTGACGGACCCCTTCGGCCAGGGCCCCGTTCCCTGGCTACGGGGCAATGTGACGTACTTCGACGACACGGGCCAAGTCGTCCCCTGGTACGTGGAGCCGGGCCCGCCGGAGACCGACGCCCCGGCCAAAGGCGGCCGCACCCGCCCGCCCGCCCGCGTCCCCGCTCCCCGTACCGCACCGGGCGGCCCCCGCTCCGCCGACGACGTGCGCCGCCAGATCAAGGGCTTCACCGCGACCGGCGCCGCCGCCCCCGGTGAATCCATCGACTTCCACATCACGGTCGACCCGCCCCAGGAATTCGGCGTCGACATCTATCGCATCGGCCACTACAGCGGCGACGGCGCCGCGAAGATCACCACCAGCCCCCGCCTCTCCGGCATCGTCCAGCCCCCGCCCCTCACGGCCGACCGTACCGTCTCCTGCCATCACTGGTGGCTCTCCTGGCGGCTGCAGATCCCGAGCTACTGGAACACCGGCGCGTACGTGGCGGTGCTGACCACCGCCGACGGCTACCGCTCCCACGTGCCGTTCACCGTCCGCGACGACCGCCCGGCCGACCTGCTGCTCCTGCTCCCGGACATCACCTGGCAGGCGTACAACCTGTATCCGGAGGACGGCCGTACGGGCGCCAGCCTCTACCACGCCTGGGACGAGGAAGGCCGGCTGCTCGGTGAGTCCGACGCCGCGACGACCGTCTCCTTCGACCGCCCGTACGCCGGCGCCGGCCTCCCCCTGCACGTCGGCCACGCCTACGACTTCATCCGCTGGGCCGAGCGCTACGGCTACGACCTGGCCTACGCCGACGCCCGCGACGTGCACTCCGGCCGCGTGGACCCGGCCCGCTACCGGGGCCTGGTGTTCCCGGGCCACGACGAGTACTGGTCGCCGCAGATGCGCCGCACCGCCGAACTCGCCCGGGACGGCGGCACCTCGCTCGTCTTCCTCTCCTCCAACACCATGTACTGGCAGGTGGAGCTGGGCCCGTCCCCGTCCGGGGCCCCCGACCGTCTCCTCACCTGCCGAAAACGCCGGGGTCCCGGCAAACCCGCACTGTGGCGCGAAATCGACCGCCCCGAGCAGCAGTTGATGGGGATCCAGTACGAGGGCCGGGTCCCCGACCCCCACCCCCTGATCGTGCGCAACGCCGACCACTGGCTCTGGGACGCGACCGGCGCCCACGAGAACGACGAGCTGGAGGGCATGGTCGCCGGTGAGGCCGACCGCTACTTCCCGCGCACGCCGCTCCCCGAGCACCAGGGCCGCATCCTCCTCGCCCACTCCCCGTACCGGGTCGCCGACGACGTCGTCCGCCACCAGGAGACCTCCCTCTACCGAGCCCCCTCCGGTGCCTGGGTCTTCGCGTCCGGGACGTTCGCATGGTCCCCCGCCCTGGACCGACCGGGCCACGTCGACACCCGGGTCCAGCGAGCCACCGCGAACCTCCTGGACCGCATCTGCAAACGTGACTGAGTCCCGTACCGGGTCCACTGCCAGGTCCCGTGCCGACTCTCTGCGAGGCAACCCCGGGCAGGACCGGTCGCCCTCATACGGGAGAATCGAGCCACTTGGACATCACCACGGGGAGGAACCGTGTCCGGATTCGTAGAAAAGCCCGAGCCGATCCAGGTTCCGGGCCTGGTGCACCTGCACACCGGCAAGGTGCGCGAGCTGTACCAGAACGAGGCGGGCGACCTCGTGATGGTCGCCAGCGATCGAACGTCCGCGTTCGACTGGGTACTGCCGACGGAGATCCCCGACAAGGGCCGGGTCCTGACGCAGCTGTCCCTCTGGTGGTTCGACCAGCTCGCCGACCTGGTCCCGAACCACGTCCTGAGCACCGAGCTCCCGCCGGGCGCCCCCGCCGACTGGGCGGGCCGCACCCTCATCTGCAAGTCGCTCACGATGGTCCCGGTCGAGGCCGTCGCCCGCGGCTATCTCACCGGCTCGGGCCTGGTGGAGTACAACGACTCCCGCACGGTCTGCGGTCTCGCCCTCCCCGAGGGCCTGGTCGACGGCTCGGAGCTGCCGGCGCCGATCTTCACCCCGGCCACCAAGGCCGCCGTCGGCGAGCACGACGAGAACGTGTCGTACGAGGAGGTCGCCCGCCAGGTCGGCGCCGAGACCGCCGCACAGCTGCGCCAGACGACGCTCGCCGTGTACAGCCGGGCCCGCGACATCGCCCGTGACCGGGGGATCATCCTGGCCGACACCAAGTTCGAGTTCGGCTACGAGGGCGACTCCCTCGTCCTCGCCGACGAGGTGCTCACCCCGGACTCCTCCCGCTTCTGGCCGGCGGACCTCTGGGAGCCGGGCCACGCCCAGCCGTCCTTCGACAAGCAGTTCGTCCGGGACTGGCTGACCTCGGAGGCCTCGGGCTGGGACCGCAAGAGCGAGCAGCCCCCGCCGCCGCTGCCGGAGGAGATCGTCGCCGCGACCCGAGCCAAGTACGTGGAAGCGTACGAGCGCCTGACGGGCACGAGCTGGAGCTAGCGCACAGCATGCCGGACACGAAGAAGACCCCGGTCCACTGGACCGGGGTCTTCTCTGCCGAGCGGACGACCAGGTTCGAACTGGCGACCTCAACCTTGGCAAGGTTGCGCTCTACCAACTGAGCTACGTCCGCGCTGCGCCGTGGCGCGAGGCCTACTATACCCAACCTCGCTCCCGGGCGAGCCGCACCGCCGCATGCCGGTTCTCCACGCCGAGCTTGGAGACGGCCGACGACAGATAGTTCCGGACGGTCCCCTGGGACAGCGCGGCCCGGTCGGCGATCTCCGCGACGGGCGCACCGTCGGCGGCGAATTCGAGCACCTCGGCCTCCCGCGCGGTCAGCGGCGAGTCCCCGGAGGAGATCGCGTCGGCCGCCAACTCCGGGTCCACATAACGGTTCCCCGCGTGCACGGTCCGGATGATCTCCGCCAGCCGCTGCGCGCTGACGGTCTTGGGGACGAAACCGCGCACACCCGCTTCAAGCGCCCGCTTCAGATGTCCCGGCCGGCCATGACCGGTCACGATCAGCACGCGGCAGTCCGGCAGTTCGGCCCGCAGCGATGTGGCGACCCTCACACCGTCCGCGCCCGGCATCTGCAGGTCCAGGACCGCGACATCCGGTTCGTGGGCCCGCGCCATCGCCAACGCCTCCGGCCCGCTCGCCGCCTCCGCGACCACCACCAGGTCGTCCTCCAACCCCAGCAGCGCGGCCAGCGCCCCCCGGATCAGATGTTCGTCGTCGGCCAGCAGCAGCCGCACCCGCCGCCCCGCCTCCGTCACGTCGGTCATGAAGTGCTCTCCCGTACCGCAGCCGACCCGACGACTGCCCCCGCACCCCGCGCCGCCGCGCCTGCTTCCTGCGCCTGCGCTTTCGCCTTCGCCGAGTCGGCAGTCTCCGCCGAATCCGTCGAGTACGCCGCCCCAGTAGCCCCAGTAGCCCTAGTAGCCTCCGTAGTCCTCAGCGGCACCCGGGCCACCACCCGGAACGCCTCGCCGCCCACCGGACCTGCCTCCAGCGTCCCGTCCACGACCGCCAGCCGCTCCCGCAGCCCGGCGAGCCCCGATCCGGCGCGGGAACCGGACCCCACCTCCTCCTGGCCGCCGCCCACCTGGAACCCGTCGTTCTCCACGGTCAGCACCACCTGCCCCTCTCCCACCCGCAGCGCCACAGCGCACTGACCGGCGTTCCCGTGCCGCAGCACGTTCGTCGTCGCCTCCCGCACCACCCAGGCGAGCGCGGACTGCACCTCGCCGGGCAGCCCGGCGGTGTCCGCCCCGTCGACCGAGCAGTCGATGCCGGCTGCCGCCAACACACCCTGTGCACCGGAGAGTTCGACGCCGAGGTCGGCCTCCCGATACCCCCGTACGACCTCCCGCACCTCGCGCTGCGACTCATGGGCGATCCGCTGAACCTCGATCATCTGCTCGATGGCCTCGGGCCGTTCCCGGCGGGCCAGTTGGACGGCCAGCTCGCTCTTCAGCGCGATGACCGCGAGGTTGCGGCCCATCACGTCGTGCAGGTCGCGCCCGAAGCGCAACCGCTCCTCGGCGACGGCGAGACGGGTGCGGGTGTCGCGGGCGTCGTCGAGTTCGTAGACCGCCCTGAGGAGCCAGACGGAGAAGACGGCGGTGAAGGCGAAGAACGCGGTGCTGACCAGCACCAGAACCGTCGCGGCCAGCGCGTCGCCCGCGTCCGAGCCCAGGGCGAGGGCCAGTGCTCCGGAGCCGCCCGCGAAGCCCGCGATCAGGTGGAGCACGCGCTGCCGCTCGCGGATGCCGAGCGTGATGAGGCCGAGGCCGAACATCAGCACCCCGCCGAACATCGAGCCCAGCACGGTGGCCGTGGCATCGTCCTTCTCACGGTCGCCGAGAGCGAACGCGAGGCCGCCGAGCACCACGCTGACCACGCCGAGGGCCCACATGAGCCGCAACGGCTGCTCGCGGGTGCCCCGCACCCAGTCGAGTGCGTGCGCCGCGGTCGCCGCGCCGAGTGCCGCGTGCACGCCGACCAGCACGAACAGCCAGCTCGACTGCGACAGCGGAGCCTTGCTCAGCAGGGGCAGTCCGAACGCGACGATCTCGAACACCGCGAACGAGTGGAACGACCACCGCGTGTACGTCTCCACCTTGGCCGGTGTGCTCTTCGCCCGCCACCAGGCCCCCGGCCCCCGCATGACTCAACTCCCCTCATCGGCGCGGTTCCCAGCGGAACCACCGCCGTACAGCAAACACCGCGAGCACGGTCCAGGCCAGTGCGGTGGCGACGGCGCCCAGGGCGTCGTACGCGGACAGGTCGCCGGTCCAGCCGCCGCGCACCAGCGTGATGACGGGGCTGAGCGGCAGCAGTTCGCAGACGGACGCCACACGGTCGGGCAGCACTTCGAGCGGCACGGTGATGCCCGACCCCAGCAGGGAGACGAACATCAGCGGCAGGCTGGTGACCTGGGCGCTCTCTGCGGTACGGCTGATGCTCGCGGTGACCGCCGCCAGCGCCACGCACATCACGACACCGAGCAGCACACCCAGGACGGCCAGGTGCGGCGCGGGCGGCGCTTGGAGGTCGAGCAGGACCGTGCAGCCGATCGCGAGGAGCAGGCACTGCACGAGGGCGATGCCGACGGCGGGCAGTGCGGCCCCGACCAGGATCTCCGGATCGCGCAGCTCACCGGTCCGCAGCCGCTTGAGGACGAGTTCCTCGCGGCGTACGACGTAGATGTTGGTGAGGGCGGTGTAGATCGCGAAGAGCAGCGAGAAGCCGACGGCGGCGGGGAGGATGACCATCCCGACGCTCAGGCCCGCCTCCGCCAGGTCCATCTGGTCGGTCGCCGACCGGACGCTGAGCGGTAGCAGGAGCGGGACGAACAGCGCCGAGATCAGCGTGGCCCGGCTGCGCCCCAGCAGCGTCAGCTCGGCTCGGGCGAGCGCGGTCATCCGGCCCCGCAGGGTCGTGGTCCCGGCGGTGACGACAGCCCTCGCACCCGTCGTGCCCGCGCCCGCACCCGTCGTGCCCGCGCCCGCACCGGTGGTGCCCGCGGTCGTGGCCTTGCCTGTGGTCGTGCTCATGCCCTCGTCCCGCCCTTGCGCGATCCCATGCCCGAAAGGAGCCCCGAGCCCGTACGCGATCCGGTTCCCGCCCCGGCGCCCGGACCCCTCCCCTGTCCCTTGCCGGTCCCGGGCCCACCGCCGGACTCCGCATCCGCGCCCGCACCCGCACGCGCGGCCCCCGCCGCCTCCGCCGTCTCCCGCGCGATCCGCAGGAACGCCTCTTCCAGCGAGGCGGACCGCACCTCCAGCCGGCGCAGTTCGACCCGGGACCGCTCGGCCCACAGCAGCAGCCCGGTGGCCGCCCTCTGGAGTTCGTTCGTGCGCAGCACGACCACGCGATCGTGCTCCTCGTGCCCGGTGACACCGAGTTCGCCGAGCGGTGGCAGGTCGCCGAGGAAGTACCCGGTGGGCAGTTCGAAGGAGATGCGGGACGGCTGGGACGCGGTCACCTCGGCCGGGGTGCCGGTCGCGGCGACGACGCCCTCGTGGAGGATGGCGAGCCGGTCGGCCAGGTCCTCCGCCTCTTCCAGGTAGTGCGTGGTGAGCAGCACGGTCGTCCCCGCGTCGCGCAGCTCCCGCACCAGTTCCCAGGTGTCCTGGCGGCCCTCCGCGTCCAGTCCGGTGGTGGGCTCGTCCAGGAACAGGACCTCGGGGCGCCCGAGGAGCGCGAGCGCCAGGTCGAGGCGCCGCTTCTCACCCCCGGACAACTGCTTGACCCGTACGCCGGCCCGCCGCCCGAGCCCGACGATGTCCAGGGCCTCGCCGACCGGCCGCGCCCCGCTGGTGCAGCCGGCCCACATCCGTACCGTCTCCGCGACGGTCAGCTCCGAGGGGAAGCCGCCTTCCTGGAGCATCACGCCGATCCGGGGGCGCACGGCCGCGCGTTCCCCGTGGGGGTCGTGCCCGAGGACCCGCACCCGGCCGCCGGACGGCGGTGCGAGGCCCTCCAGCAGTTCGACCGTCGATGTCTTCCCCGCGCCGTTGGTGCCGAGCAGCGCGAAGAGTTCTCCCCGGGCGACGGAGAAGGTGATCCCCCGTACGGCCTCGAAACCGCCCCCGTACACGCGCCGCAGGTCGGTGACCTCGATCACGTCCTCGTGCCCGTTCGTTTTCATGTCTCCAGCGTCCCGGCGGCACAGGACGGTAGGCAGTGCGCGGTGTCATCACTCGACATGACAAATGTCAGACGAAAGATCAGCAGCTCTACGGTGGGGAACACAAAGAAGACCCCGGTCCAGTGGACCGGGGTCTTGCTTTCCAGAGCGGACGACGAGGCTCGAACTCGCGACCTCAACCTTGGCAAGGTTGCGCTCTACCAACTGAGCTACGTCCGCATTGCCTCCGACCGGCTCCCACCGATCGGCGCGAAGACCACATTACCTGATCCACTGGAGTGGTTGGTAAGTGATCAGAGCGGGTGACAGGAATTGCACACTGCGCCTTCCCCCTGGAAGGGGGATGTTCTACTACTGAACTACACCCGCGTGACTCCGGTGAGCCGGGCCTTTCGGCCTTGCCCCTCGGCGTGCTCCAGACTCTATCTGATCCGCCGGGGGGCAACGCAAGTCGGTTGTCCCCGGGGTCCAAGTCGGCCGCCCCCGGGGCCCGCTGACGGGCCCTGAGGGCGGCAGGCGCCGGGCGGCTACTGCGCCTCGGCGAACGCCTCGTAGACCTTCTTGGGGATCCGGCCGCGCGCGGGGACCTCCAGCTTGTTGGCCTGGGCCCAGGCGCGCACGGCCGCCGGGTCCGGGGCGACCTGGGTCTGCTTGTACGCCTTGCCCGACTTCGACCGCTTGCGGCCGGCCTCGACGTAGGGCGCGAGCGCCTTACGCAGTTTCTTGGCATTGGCTTCGTTCAGGTCGATCTCGTACGACTTGCCGTCGAGTCCGAAGGCGATCGTCTCCGCCGCTTCCGAGCCGTCGATGTCGTCGGAGAGAGTGACCACGACACGCTGCGCCACGAATATCGGTCCCTTCGTGCGACATCTCTCCGGTTGACGTGCCCTGACGTCAGGAAGATGTCGGCTGTCCGGCTGTTAATTGGGCAAAGTATCGGCTATTGCCAATTCATTTGTACAGTGCCCGGCATTGCAATGTGAAGACAGACTTAATCTGCCCGCGTGTCCCTCGCGCAATAGGGTTCCGGGATCTTTCCCGGAAGTTTTCGTCAGGGTGATCGTCCGATACCTGATCGTGACCGCCATCACCGGCAATCCCTGTAGTTTCCTACGAATCTACCCGCGTAGAAATTTCGTACGGGTAGTCTGAAGGCACCTGTAGGAACCTGCTCAGCACCACAACACCGGGAGTGCCAGTGGCACGCGTCGTAGTCGACGTCATGCTCAAGCCGGAGATCCTCGACCCCCAGGGCCAGGCGGTGCAGCGCGCGCTGCCGCGCCTCGGTTTCGAGGGCGTCTCCGACGTACGTCAGGGAAAGCGATTCGAACTGGAAGTTGACGGACCGGTGGACGACGCCGCGCTCGCCCGCATCCATGAGCTGGCGGAATCCTTCCTCGCCAACACCGTGATCGAGGACTTCACCGTCAAGGTGGAGGAAGTCGCGGAGGTCGGAAAGTGACCGCACGTATTGGTGTCGTCACTTTTCCCGGCAGCCTCGACGACCGGGACACCCAGCGTGCGATCAGGCTCGCCGGTGCCGAACCCGTCGCTCTCTGGCACAAGGACAAGGACCTCCACCAGGTCGACGCCGTGGTGCTGTGCGGCGGGTTTTCCTACGGTGACTATCTGCGTGCCGGAGCCATCGCGCGCTTCTCGCCGGTGATGGAGACGCTCATCGAGCAGGCGAAGGCCGGACTGCCGGTCCTCGGCATCTGCAACGGCTTCCAGATCCTCACCGAGGCGCACCTCCTGCCGGGCACGATGCTGCGCAACGACCACCTGCACTTCATCTGCCGCGACCAGAAGCTGCGGGTGGAGAACGCCGAGACCGCCTGGACGACCGACTACACGGCCGGCCAGGAGATCCACATCCCGCTGAAGAACAACGACGGCCAGTACGTCGCCGACGCGTACACGCTCGACAAGCTGGAGGCGGAGGGCCGTGTCGCCTTCCGGTACCTCGACTTCAACCCCAACGGCTCCCAGCGGGACATCGCCGGCGTCACCAACGAGGCCGGGAACGTCGTGGGCCTCATGCCGCACCCGGAGCACGCCGTGGAGCCGCTGATCGGCACCGGCCGCACCGACGGCCTCCCCTTCTTCACCTCGATCCTCAAGAAGCTGGTCAACGTATGAGCCGGACGCCTCTGGACACGGTCGAGCACGCGGCCGCGACCCCCGACGTCGAGCTGCCCTGGGCCGAACTGGGCCTGAAGAAGGACGAGTACGAGCGCGTCGTCGAGATCCTCGGCCGCCGGCCCACCGGTGCCGAGCTCGCCATGTACTCGGTCATGTGGTCCGAGCACTGCTCGTACAAGTCGTCGAAGGTGCACCTGCGCCAGTTCGGCGAGAAGGCGCCCCAGTCCGACGCCCTGCTCGTCGGCATCGGCGAGAACGCGGGCGTGGTCGACGTCGGCCAGGGCTACGCGGTCACCTTCAAGGTCGAGTCGCACAACCACCCCTCCTACGTCGAGCCCTACCAGGGCGCGGCCACGGGTGTCGGCGGCATCGTGCGCGACATCATCGCGATGGGCGCCCGCCCGGTCGCCGTCGTCGACCCGCTGCGCTTCGGCGCGGCGGACCACCCCGACACCAAGCGCGTCCTCCCGGGTGTCGTCGCCGGCATCGGAGGCTACGGCAACTGCCTGGGCCTGCCGAACATCGGCGGTGAGGTCGTCTTCGACGCCTGCTACCAGGGCAACCCGCTGGTCAACGCCGGTGCCATCGGCGTCATGCGGCACGAGGACATCCACCTCGCGAAGGCCTCCGGCGCCGGCAACAAGGTCATCCTCTACGGGGCCCGCACGGGCGGCGACGGCATCGGCGGCGCCTCGATCCTGGCGAGCGAGACCTTCGACGACGCCAAGCCGTCGAAGCGCCCCGCCGTCCAGGTCGGCGACCCCTTCCAGGAGAAGCTCCTCATCGAGTGCACCCTGGAGGCCTTCCAGGAGAAGCTGGTCGTCGGCATCCAGGACCTCGGCGCGGCGGGCCTGTCCTGCGCGACGAGCGAGCTGGCGTCCAACGGCTCCGGCGGCATGCGCGTCACCCTCGACGACGTGCCCCTGCGCGACTCGACCCTCTCGCCCGAGGAAATCCTCATGAGCGAGTCGCAGGAACGCATGTGCGCGGTCGTGGAGCCCGAGAAGGTCGACCGCTTCCTCGCGATCTGCGACAAGTGGGATGTCATCGCCACGGTCATCGGCGAGGTCACCGACGGCGACCGCCTGGAGATCTACTGGCACGGCGGCAAGATCGTCGACGTCGACCCGCGCACGGTCGCGCACGACGGCCCGGTCTACGAGCGCCCGTACGCCCGCCCGTCCTGGCAGGACGAGCTCCAGGCGGACGACGCGAACAAGCTGCCGCGTCCGGCGACGAGCGGGGAGCTGCGGGAGCAGGTCCTGAAGCTGGTGGCCTCCCCGAACCAGGCCTCCAAGTCCTGGATCACCAGCCAGTACGACCACTTCGTGCAGGGCAACACGGTCCTCGCCCAGCCCGAGGACTCCGGCATGATCCGCGTCGACGAGGAGAGCGGCCTCGGTGTCGCCATCGCGACCGACGGCAACGGCCGCTACGCCAAGCTGGACCCGTACCACGGTGCCCAGCTGGCCCTGGCGGAGGCGTACCGCAACGTGGCCACCACCGGCGCCAAGCCGCTGGCTGTCTCCGACTGCCTGAACTTCGGCTCGCCGGAGGACCCGGCGGTCATGTGGCAGTTCGCCGAGGCCGTACGCGGTCTGGCGGACGCCTGCCAGCAGCTGGGCACCCCGGTGACCGGCGGCAACGTCTCCCTCTACAACCAGACGGGCGAGGTGGCCATCCACCCCACCCCGGTCGTCGCCGTCCTGGGCGTCATCGACGACGTGGCCCGGCGCACGCCGGTCGCCTTCCAGGAGGAGGGCCAGCTGCTCTACCTGCTCGGCGACACCCGTGAGGAGTTCGGCGGCTCGGCCTGGTCCCAGGTCGTCCACGACCACCTCGGCGGACTGCCCCCGCAGGTCGACCTGGAGCGCGAGCGTCTGCTGGCCGAGATCCTGATCTCCGCCTCCCGTGACGGCATGATCGACTCCGCGCACGACCTCTCCGACGGCGGCCTGATCCAGGCGGTCGTGGAGTCGGCGCTGCTCGGCGGCAAGGGCGCGCGCCTGATCGTCCCGGACGGCCTGGACGCGTTCACCTTCCTCCTGTCGGAGTCGGCCGGACGGGCCGTCGTGGCCGTCCCCCGCTCCGAGGAGGTCCGCTTCAACGACATGTGCGGCGCCCGGGGGCTCCCGGTCACGCGCATCGGTGTCGTGGACGGTGACACGGTCGAGATCCAGGGCGAGTTCACGCTCACGCTGGAGGAGCTGCGGGTCGCCCACGAGGGCACGATCCCGGCGCTGCTCGCGTAGGTCTTCGTACGACGGTGACGGCCCCGCCGGATGCATCCGGCGGGGCCGTCACCGCGTCTTGGGGTCAGCGGACGTAGTTCCTGAGGATCTCCGTGTCTAGTTCGATCCCGACCGGATCGGGAACGGACACCTTCTCGCCGAACTTCGCGGTGCGCACGTCGCGGTAACCGCCGACCAGCCGGTCCGGGCTGCTGTGCACGGTGACGGTGCACGAGTCCCTGTCGATCAGCAGGTACAGAGGGATTCCGGACTGCCCGTACGCGGCCGGCTTCTCGTGCCGGTCCCGCCGGTCGGTGTCGGAGTCGTACGAGGTGACCTCGACGACCATGAGGGCACCGTCGGGGTCGGCCCACTCGCCGTGTCCCGCGAAGTGGGCTTCGGGAGTGATCACCGCATCCGGTTTCGCTCTGCCCTGTCGGTAGGACTCGACCCTGAGCCCTCGGCCCTGATACAGGTCCAGGTCGGGCCTGGCCTGCATACAGCGCCGCGCAAGCCACGTCACGATCGTGTCGTGGTCTCCGTCCGCCACCTTCTTGACCCCGATCTGTCCGTTGATGAACTCCAACGTGACGGTCTCGGGAGCAGCGGACGCGATCGTTTCGAACTCCTCCACCGACATCTGAGACGTGCGCTCGGCCATAACCGTCATGTTGCCCCCCTTTCCAGGCGAAGGCCAGTGTCGCCAGCGGGCGTCGGAGCCGGGCCCACTTCGCCTTCGATCACACCTTCGGGTGACCACCCGCCCCAGTCCGCGCAGTCCCGGCACGCGTACTCCGTACGTCCTGGCCCCGAGCCCCCGTGGACGAAGGCCACGGGGACCGGCTTCTCGGCCGGGCACTGGCAGCGCGAACAGAGCCGGGTTCGGCGGAGGCAGTCGGCGCACATCCGTCCCGTGCGCTCCAGGGTGCCGTAGCGCAGGAAGGGGCGCGGCCGGTGCCGCAGATCGTGCACAGGAGTTCGGGGCTCATTCCCTCAGCAGCGGCAGGCATGATCGCCCCTTTGCTCACTGCTCGTGGCCGGGTGGGGCCCGGACACGCCCCAGCCCAACAGCGGCGCCGACGGCTCTGGTTGTACGACGCGCACCGGCCGCCGCCGCACCAGCCGCCCGAGCCTCCGCAGCAGCGCCCTCACGGCTGGCCTTCCCCGGCGAGGAGTTCCGTCTCCTCGACGAGCGACTGCCGCTCGGTGCAGTCGTCCAGCCGTGACCAGAGATACGGCCGCTCGTCCACATCGACCTGTCCATAGCCGGACCCGACCTGCACGACGACCCCCTCGAACGGTTCGGGCCGCTCACGGCGGAGGAGATCGGGCGGGACGTACGTGACACCGCGCACGCGGTCACCGACGCGGAAGCGGGAGGTGGGCATGGGGTTTGCCGCCTTTCGGGTGGGGTGTCCTGGGACCACTGTTAGGCGGCGGGAGTCCGACGGCAATCGAACGTGGGAATCCCTGATTAAGTGGTATATGCCGGAAGGTAGGCAAGAGCATGCGGGGCAGGGGCACCGCATGCCAGACTGGCGACACCCATAGCAATCAGCCCAACACGAGGCGTAATTGGCGGGTAGGAGTGCTCAGCCGGTGGGCATGACCGACCAGAGGGAGGGCACGGTGGCTGCGAAGACGGGGCCGACGATCCGGCGCTTGCAACTCGGCCAGGAGCTACGGCGACTGCGCGAGCGGACGGACAGCGGAGACGGCACGGGGCGGGGGCTGACCAGGGCCCAGGCGGTCAAGGGGACCAGTGTCACCGAGTCCCAACTGCACCGGGTGGAGAAGGGGATGACCAGCCTTCCCAAGGTGCAGGAGCTGAAAGAACTGCTGGACCGCTACGGGGTGACGGACCCGGACGACGTGGAGTTCCTGCTGGACGTCCACAAGAACTCGTTGAACCGGGGGTGGTGGTCGCCGTATCGCACGTTCATGCCGTCGGGGTTCAACGTCAGCGTGGGACTGGAAGGCGATGCCAAGGTCCTTCGCGTCTATCAACCGGATGTGGTGTTCGGGCTCTTCCAGACGGCCGGATACGCGCGCGCCATGTTCGAGGGGGCCAAGCCTGTCGATGAGCGGAATACCGAGTTCGTCGAGCGCAACATTGAGATCCGGATGAGGCGGAAGGCAGCCATCACCCGCAGCGAGCGACCGGTCGAGATTCACGCGATCCTCGATGAGGCCGTGCTGCGACGGGTCTACGGTGGCCCCGAGGTCATGAAGGAGCAGTACGAGCACTTGGCGGAACTGGCCGCCTTGGACCATGTCACCGTGCAGATTCTGCCGATGGGGCAGCCTGTCTACCGATGCCACCAGAACTTCATCGTCATGGAGTTCGAACAACCGCTGCCTACGGTTGTAAGCATCGATAGCTTCACCTCGGTGAGCGTCACGGACAAGGACACCGAGATCTGGGCGTACCGACGCCGGTACGACGCCATGCGGGCCGAGGCCGGCGGACCCAGGGAGACGTACGATTTCCTCAAACGAGCCGCACGGGAGTTGGAGTCATGAGCACAGACCGCACGACACCCGAACTGGCGGGCGGCGGAGCTTGGTTCAAGTCCTCGTACAGTGACCAGACAGGCGCCAGCTGCCTCGAAGTCGCCGACCTCATACCCACCCGCAACCTCGTCGCCCTCCGCGACTCCAAGAACCCCACCGGCCCCACCCTCACCCTCTCCCCGGACGCCTTCACCACCTTCGTCGACTCGGTGAAGACACAGCCGTAACCGCGACCGAGGCAGTCGGCCCAGCGAAAGGGGCTGCCCCGGCCAAATGCGGAGGACCCGGGGCCAGAGGAAGCCGCCGCCTCTTGCCCGGCGCAGGATGTCGCGTTCCCGACCGGCCTGGGGGCGAGCGAGTCCTCGTGGTCGATGACGATGGTGGCGTCGGCTTTCGGTGTGACCTGAGTCCTGTAAGCGTCCGTTCCCTTCTCCGGAACGGCGCCCGATTGTCATGCGGGCCAACTCTGAATCGGGTAGTGCACCGCACCCTCTGCCATCGCGGGCACGAACAAGCAGCCTGACCAAGCCCACACCCCTTGACCGAAGAGATAGAAGAACCCTGTGGAGTGGGTCTGACAGCTTCAAACAGGTTCAGGTCGAACGCGGCAGTACCGGCCTCGGGTTTCACCACCCCGAGGCCGGTACTGCCCTTCTTTCTACTTTCCTGTCAGTTCCACTTCGCAATCCAGTGTCTGGGTGAACTCGCGATCGCCCTGGCGGTATTCGAACTTGCAGTAGCGAGCGCTCTTCTTCGGAAGGCTGGTGATCTTCAGTCTTGCCAGGTAGTAGATGTCGCTGGATTGGTGCGGAGCTACCTTCACGGGCTTGTCTGAGTAGTCTCGAAGTTCCGCGAACCGTGGAGTGAGCTTGCTGCCCTCTTTCACCAGGAGAGCTAGCCCTTCGGTGTCCTCAAGGCTGTAGGCACCGTACTTCAGTACCTTCATCCCTTTGGGTACCTGCACGATGGACACTCCGGTGATTTCGACAGGCTCCGCGGACTTGTTGGTGGGCAGGGGGAGAGCGAACCATCATGTCTCCCCGACCTTCACGTTTTCGCTTCCAACAGTTCCGTTCTCCTGAGTCCCACCGTCCAGCGCGCTTCCCTGAGAAAGCTCCTGTGAGGAGCACGCTGTCATGAGTAGTGCGATTATTGCTGCGGGGGCGACTCTAGTAAGAGTAGAAGACGCCAGGTTTGCCCGATACGGGACCATTCTTGCCCCAGATGTAGTGTCGATCCGAGGTTTTATTCCCGGCTGTAATGCGCTGCTTGTGCTCGCGGTCGAGTTGGGTCGAAGCGCCGACTGCGAGTCCGTCCAGTGTCACCGCCGCCGAAAATTTGACGCTGCGCCCCCTGGACAGTTGGAAGTATGAGCCCGGCTCCACGAAGGCGCGATTCTTTTCGGGCGACAAGCTATATCTACTGCCACCGTCTTTTTTGCGGACGTCCTTACCGTACTTCCCGGTCGCCCCTCCGGCCGGCACCTTGTACTTGCTTGCCCTGATCTCCTTGTGGGAGACGGACTTGCCGCCGCATATGAGGGTTACCTTGACCTTCTTGTACTCGATCGGAACTTTCCACTGCTTGGCGAAGAACGGCCCCTGGTTTGTGTATCCGGTCGAGTGACCAAAGGAGTTTCCGACGTTCACTGATCCGGATATCTTATATCCGCCAGGTGTGGAGTAGGCGACCTCGATGTTGGTTGCAACTTTTTCGTCGTAATCCACAGATGCCTTCGTGTCCCAGAAGGTATGCCCTTCGGCCACCGTAGTGTACTTAATGTATTTCTTGAGCGTCTTGCTCTTTCTTTCGCAGCCACCCAAATATGGTGTGACCTTCAAGCCGCTTACGTCGGTTCCGTTCACCAGGTACGGGTTGTATCCCGAGAGTGGGGCGCCGGTCGGGCTCTGCCATTCCGGCAGTGGATCACTCCCCATGGTGTCAACCGAGTGCTTGTCCTGAATCGAAGCCCAACTCTGGGCTGTAGCAAACTCCGACGGCTCCAGCTCGTTCGGGTTGTCAGGAGCCTGAGGCAGAAGCGGGGTTGGCTTCGCCGCCTCCTCGGATGCTGCTTCTGCGACAGAGGCTTGCAGAGTCGACGGAGCTGATTCCGGAGCTGCGGTCGTGAACTCGGAAGCCGACATGATGACCCCGCTGGAGGTGACGCCGGTGGCAGTAGCCGTGACGTTCAGGGCGCCACCGTTTCCTTGCACGACTTCCTGAACTGCGGTAGGGAGAGTCCCAGGAATAGAGAAGGACCATGAGCCGTCTTCACGGGTGGTGGTTTTCCCGAGAATGGGTACGGTGGCAGTCGCTCCTTCTTCGTCTGGAGCGAGATCGCCGGCTTCGACAACTACTTCGAAGCCAGCGGCTGGCTGGCCGTCGCCTCGTACAAAACGACCGCTGACGGTGTTGGCATCCTGCGGTTCGGGTTCCGAATCGGCTTCGGGTACCGCCGCAGGTACATCCGGATCATCGAGCGGTGTGCCGAAGTAGGGGCGCTCGCCTGTTGCATCCGCCAGGCAATCGGCAGTGTCGGCGAAGATCTGGCCGTATATACCGGTCCCGATCTCCGCGTTGGCGAGGGCCAGGCTGTCCGTTCCGGTGTAGCCCTTAACAATGCCGGAGTAGTCCCTGGAGCCCGTGCTCGTATTGACGGTCCCCGGGCCTGGACTCCATGCCTGGACAGCATCTGTAAGGCCCGTGGCTATGACCTTCGGTGTGCCGAGTCCCACTCTCGTCACCCTGGGCGGGGAGCTCATGGTCTCGCTCACTGTATAGGGCCATGCCTGTATTTGACCGTCTGTCAGGGTGAAGATGCTTTTTCCTGCTGCCCATACGTCGTCGGCGCCCTTGATGGCGACCGCCCCTGCGCTCGTCGCGGGGATCTTGGCCGTCAGTTCGGAGATCGTTCCGGCGCCCGTCGAGGGATCACTCTGCGAGTACACGGTGATCTCACCGCTCTCTGCCTGCCCGAACAGCAGCTTGCCGATTGCCCAAACCTTCTGGAAAATTCTCCAGTTCACGTCGTAGGTCTTTCCGGGCGTCAGCAACGAGCCACCTGAAGCAGTCTTATCCTTGTAGGACTTGAGAGTTCCCGAGCCGGTGATTTCGTAAATCACTCCACTGCCGGCTGAAAAGAGCCTGCTGTCGCCCGGTACGGTTGTGACCTGCTCCGTGTCGAAGATGATGCCGTTGGCGTTCCCGCTCTTCGGCTCCCAGTCGAGGTACTAGCGCAGGGTGCGAGGCGTACTCTTGGCGGGAAGCACAGGTCCCGGTGGTACCTCAAGAACGTAGGTAGCTACACTTGACGGACATTCGGCCGCGATTGCAGGCGCGGAGCCGAGCACGGAGGGCGCGGTGAGAGCGCCGCCCAACAAGAATGCTGCGCACAGCACTCGGGAGGCCTTTTCGCTGCTTCTGCTTTTAGCCCGTCTTGGCATTAATTTCCTCAGGTTGAATGTGGGGAGGGGTGCCCTTGAAAAGCCCGTGGTGCAGAACCAGAAAATACTTGCAAGTAATCCACTTGAGTCACCAGCATGCTGGCGTGGCATCACTTGTGTGAAAGATGTGCGTGCGAGAGTGGCTGGCGATCACAGAATCTACTCCGGAGAGCTGCACATCAACAGGCTGTTGAGCAAATCCTGAGCTATCGATGAGCCGTCAACATGTCGGTGAACATGGCGAGTTCAGCAGCGTTTGACGCTTGGGGCGCGTGCACTGAGAGGCTGAGCTCATGGGAAGTAGGCTCGCCACCATGCCCCCCGCCAGGAAACGCCCCCGCGCCTACGACCCCGTCAAGACCCGCAAGGCCGTCCTGGCCCAGTTCGGGCACGTGCGGGAAGCCGTGGGCGGCCTCTCCGCGGAGCGGCTGGCGGCGCCGACCCGGCTCGGGGAGTGGACGGTCCGGGACCTGGCCGCGCACATCACCATGGCCGTGGAGAGCGTCCCCCGTGCCCTGGCGCGCCCCGAGCCCCCGAAGGCCGAGCTGAACCCCCTCGACTACGCCTCCGTGACCGCCGCCCACGCCGCCGCCATCGCCGAGGGCAGCCACGGTCTGGCCGAGACGAACCCGGACCTGGTCGCCCTCTACGCGGGCGTGGAGCAGCAGATCACCGACGCCCTTGCGGCCACCCCGCCGGGCCGGATCATCGACACCCGGGCCGGCGGCATGCTGCTCGACGACTACCTGCTCGCCCGCACCATCGAGCTCGTGGTCCACACCGACGACCTGAACGCGGCCGTCCCCGGCCTGGACGTCCCGTACGACCGGCACGCCCTCGCCACCTGTGTCCGGCTGCTCGCGGACACCCTTGCCGCGCGGGCGCCCGGCGGCTCGACGGAGGTGCGGATCCCGCCCTACGCCGTGGTGCAGTGCGTGGAGGGGCCCCGGCACACCCGGGGCACGCCGCCGAACGTCGTCGAGACCGATCCGCTGACCTGGATCCGGCTCGCGACCGGACGGGTGGAGTGGGCCGCCGCCCTGGACGCGGCCAAGGTCAGCGCGAGCGGCGAGCGGGCGGACCTGAGCGGGCTGCTGCCCTTGATGCGCTGAGGCCGCCGGACCCGGTGACCTGGGCCCGCCGGACCCATGACCTGGGCCCGCCGGACAACTGGGTGGAACCACCCACGCACCCCACCCGTCCCACCGCCATGGACAAGCGACTGACCCTCACCGCCCTGGCACTGCTCCCGCTCCCGCTGCTCGCGGCCTGCGGCACCGAGTCCGGCGACTCCGGCAGCGGCAACGTCGGCTCGGCCGCCACGAAGTCCGCGGTCACCGGAGTCCGCTGGAAGGTCGACAGCCTCACCGTCGGCGACAAGACGGAACAGGCCCCCGACGGCGCCTGGCTCAGGATCGCCGACAACGGCGAGGTCGACGGCAACTACGGCTGCAACACCTTCGGCTCCACCGCCGCCTTCAAGGACGACGGCATCGACTTCGAGACCGCCCGGTCCACCGAGATGGCCTGCGGCGAGGCCCCGATGAAGTTCGAGGAGAGCTTCGCCCGCACCCTCGACACCGAGAAGTTCACGGCCGAGACCACCGACGGCGGCAAGCTCACCCTCACCACGGGGGACGGCGACACCGTGAAGCTGAGCGAGGAGAAGCCCGCGGAGCTGTACGGCACGAAGTGGCGGATCGATTCGCTGCTCGACCACGACGTGGCCACGACCCTCCCCGAGGCCGCCCAGGGCAAGGCCTGGTTCACCCTCGACAAGAAGGCGGGCACCCTCAGCGGCAGCGTCGGCTGCAACGAGATCTCCGCGAAGGCCACGGTGAGCGAGGACGAGATCACCCTCGGCAATCCGCGGACCACCCGCAAGATGTGCTCCGACTCACTCATGGCCGCCGAACGCAGCCTCCTGGAGCTCTTCAAGGGCACGGTGAAGTATCAGATCGATCACCGCAGTATCACGCTGACCAGCGAAAACAACGCGGGTGTCGGAGCCGTCGCCGACAAGTGACGTGCGAAGGCCCGCAGTCGGGGACCGGGTCGGGCGAGATCACCGGATTCGGACCGGTGCGCGATCTCGCCTACACTCGGTGGCGTGCCACGTGGTGACGGACGACTCAACCACGACCTTCTCCCCGGCGAGAAAGGCCCCCAGGACGCGTGTGGCGTCTTCGGTGTCTGGGCCCCGGGTGAAGAGGTCGCGAAGCTCACTTACTTCGGGCTCTACGCCCTCCAGCATCGGGGCCAGGAATCCGCGGGTATCGCGGTCAGCAACGGCTCCCAGATCCTCGTCTTCAAGGACATGGGCCTCGTTTCCCAGGTCTTCGACGAGACCTCGCTCGGTTCCCTCCAAGGTCACATCGCGGTCGGTCACGCCCGCTACTCGACCACCGGTGCCTCCGTGTGGGAGAACGCCCAGCCGACGTTCCGTGCCACCGCGCACGGCTCCATCGCGCTCGGCCACAACGGCAACCTGGTCAACACGGCGCAGCTCGCCGAGATGGTCGCCGACCTGCCCAAGCAGGAGGGCCGTACGCCGCGTGTCGCGGCCACCAACGACACCGACCTGCTCACCGCGCTCCTCGCGGCCCAGGTCGACGAGGACGGCAAGCCGCTGACCATCGAGGAGGCCGCCCACACGGTCCTCCCGCAGGTGCGCGGTGCCTTCTCCCTCGTCTTCATGGACGAGCACACCCTCTACGCCGCCCGTGACCCGCAGGGCATCCGCCCGCTGGTCCTCGGCCGGCTGGAGCGCGGCTGGGTGGTCGCCTCCGAGTCCGCCGCCCTCGACATCTGCGGCGCGGCGTACGTCCGCGAGATCGAGCCGGGCGAGTTCATCGCCATCGACGAGAACGGTCTGCGCAGCTCCCGATTCGCGGAAGCGAAGCCCAAGGGCTGTGTCTTCGAGTATGTGTACCTGGCCCGCCCGGACACCGACATCGCCGGCCGGAACGTGTACCTCTCCCGAGTGGAGATGGGCCGCAAGCTGGCCAAGGAAGCCCCGGTCGAGGCCGACCTGGTCATAGCGACCCCGGAGTCCGGCACCCCGGCCGCCATCGGCTACGCGGAGGCCTCGGGCATCCCGTTCGGTGCGGGTCTGGTGAAGAACGCGTACGTCGGACGTACGTTCATCCAGCCCTCCCAGACGATCCGCCAGCTCGGTATCCGGCTGAAGCTGAATCCGCTCAAGGAAGTCATCAAGGGCAAGCGCCTCGTGGTCGTCGACGACTCGATCGTCCGCGGCAACACCCAGCGCGCCCTGGTCCGGATGCTCCGCGAGGCGGGCGCGGCGGAGGTCCACATCCGGATCTCCTCGCCCCCGGTGAAGTGGCCCTGCTTCTTCGGCATCGACTTCGCCACCCGCGCCGAGCTCATCGCCAACGGCATGACCATCGACGAGATCGGCACCTCCCTGGGCGCCGACTCCCTGGCCTACATCTCCATCGACGGCATGATCGAGGCGACCACCATCGCCAAGCCGAACCTCTGCCGGGCCTGCTTCGACGGCGAGTACCCGATGGAGCTGCCGGACCCCGAGCTGCTCGGCAAGCAGCTCCTGGAGACCGAGCTGGCGGCAGGTCCCGCCGCCACCGCCGCGGCCGACGCGATCCGTCGCCCGTAAGCCTGCCCGTAGACGGCCGGTGACACCTGCTCGCCGGCCGCCGTACGACACGAAAGTTCTCACCGTCATGTCTGAGACAACTGGTGCCAGCTACGCAGCAGCGGGCGTCGACATCGAGGCGGGCGACCGCGCCGTAGAGCTGATGAAGGAGTGGGTGAAGAAGACCCAGCGCCCCGAGGTCCTCGGCGGCCTGGGCGGCTTCGCCGGCCTCTTCGACGCCTCCGCCCTCAAGCGCTACGAGCGGCCGCTGCTCGCCTCCGCCACGGACGGCGTCGGCACGAAGGTCGACATCGCGCGTCAGCTGGGCGTCTACGACACCATCGGCCACGACCTGGTCGCCATGGTGATGGACGACATCGTGGTCTGCGGCGCCGAACCGCTGTTCATGACCGACTACATCTGCGTCGGCAAGGTCCACCCCGAGCGGGTCGCCGCCATCGTCAAGGGCATCGCCGAGGGCTGTGTCCTCGCGGGCTGCGCCCTGGTCGGCGGCGAGACGGCCGAGCACCCGGGTCTGCTCGGCCCGGACGACTTCGACGTCGCCGGCGCCGGCACGGGCGCGGTCGAGGCCGATCGCCTGCTCGGCCCGGATCGCATCCGTACGGGTGACGCCGTGATCGCTATGGCGGCCTCGGGCCTTCACTCGAACGGGTACTCGCTCGTCCGGCACGTCCTGCTCAACCAGGCCGGTCTCTCCCTGGACGCCGAGATCGCCGAACTCGGCCGCCCCCTCGGCGCGGAGCTGCTGGAACCCACCAAGATCTACTCGCTGGACTGCCTGGCGCTCACCCGCACCACCGAGGTCCATGCCTTCAGCCACGTCACCGGCGGCGGCCTCGCCGCCAACCTGGCGCGGGTGATCCCCGACACCCTCCACGCCACGGTCGACCGCTCCACCTGGACCCCTGCCCCGATCTTCGACCTGGTCGGCAGGACGGGCCAGGTCGAGCGCCTGGAGCTGGAGAAGACCCTGAACATGGGCGTGGGCATGATCGCCATCGTCCCCCAGGAGTCGGCGGACGTGGCCCTGACCACCCTGGCGGACCGCGGCGTCGAGGCCTGGGTCGCGGGCGAGATCACCGACCGCGCCGACCACACCACGGGCGCGGAACTGGTGGGCGACTACGCACGAGGCTGAACAGCAGTAAGCCCCTGATGGAGGCCGAAGGCCCAACCATCAGGGGCGCGGGGAACTGCGCGAGCAACCACACGCGACCCGCAGTCGCCGAAGTGCGGTGGACCCGAGCTATGCGGCGCCCCAGCCCCGAGCGGAGCGGGACCGCACAAAACCCGGTCCGGGGGAGTAACCCGCCCGGACCGGGTGAAGCGCGGCTGGATCGTCAAGCGCCGCGACGATGAGAGGCGGGACCGGACTGCTCGTCCTCGTCGTCCTCATCGTCGACGTTGTAAAGATCCGCGTACTGGGCGTACGGGTCGTCGTCGTCTTCGTCGTCCTCGAACGGTTCGCCGTTCGGAGGTTGGCTCGAAGTCGATGCGCCCAGCTCGCTGGCCAGACGCGACAGGTCAGTCCCGCCGCTGTTGTACTTCAGCTGGCGGGCGACCTTCGTCTGCTTGGCCTTGGCCCGGCCGCGCCCCATGGCTCGACCCCCTCGGTGACGGGGCTCGACGGCCCCAGAGTCTTGACACGCGTTCATGATCTGGAACGGGCTCTCCGTGGAGAGACCGGTCCGTAGGGCTTCCACGGTACCTGAGCCCACGCCCATACGGTACGTCGCCCGCAGGACGTGCCCGTGCCCAGAACCTGCGAGGAGCCCTTTCCCCGCTGGTCAACGGTGATTTTAACCGTTTCTGGACGGGCGACCCGCCGACGGAAGTGAGAGTTGTCTCTAAAGCCGCCGACGGGTACCGCCGACGCCGCGCGCAAGCCGCCCGGCGCCTGCCCGGGGGCTCAGCGACCGCGTGCCGAGGCCGCCTCGTGCATCCGCTGCTCGGCGATCCGGTCGGCCGCGGCGGCCGGCGGAATACCGTCCAACTTCGCACGTGCGAAGATCGCCAGAGTGGTGTCGAAGATCTGCGCGGCCTTCGCCCTGCACCGCTCGAAGTCGAAACCGTGGAGCTCGTCGGCGACCTGGATGACTCCGCCCGCGTTCACCACGTAGTCCGGCGCGTAGAGGATCCCGCGGTCGGCGAGGTCCTTCTCGACGCCGGGGTGCGCGAGCTGGTTGTTGGCCGCGCCGCACACCACCTTCGCGGTCAGGACGGGCACGGAGTCGTCGTCGAGTGCCCCGCCGAGCGCGCAGGGCGCGTAGATGTCGAGCCCCTCGGTCCGGATGAGCGCGTCGGTGTGCGCGACGGCGGTGACCCCCTCCGGGTGCCGGTCGAGGATCCGCCGTACGGCGTCCTCGCGCACGTCGGTGATCACGACCTCGGCGCCTTCCGCCCGCAGATGTTCCACGAGGTGGTGGCCGACCTTGCCGACGCCCGCGATACCGACCCTGCGGTCGCGCAGCGACGGATCGCCCCACACGTGCTGGGCGGAGGCTCGCATGCCCTGGTAGACGCCGAAGGCGGTGAGCACGGACGAGTCCCCGGCGCCGCCGTTCTCGGGGGAGCGGCCGGTCGTCCAGCGGCACTCGCGCGCCACGACGTCCATGTCGGCGACGTAGGTGCCGACGTCGCACGCGGTGACGTAGCGGCCGCCGAGGGAAGCCACGAAGCGTCCGTAGGCGAGCAGCAGCTCCTCGCTCTTGATCCGCTCGGGGTCGCCGATGATCACGGCTTTGCCGCCGCCGTGGTCGAGACCGGCCATGGCGTTCTTGTACGACATGCCGCGCGCGAGGTTCAGGGCGTCGGCGACGGCCTCCGCCTCGGTCGCGTACGGGTAGAAGCGCGTCCCGCCCAGTGCGGGGCCGAGCGCGGTGGAGTGAAGGGCGATGACGGCCTTGAGGCCGCTGGCCCGGTCCTGGCAGAGCACGACTTGCTCGTGACCGCCCTGGTCCGAGTGGAACAGGGTGTGCAGGACGCCGTCAGATACTTCGGTCACTGTGGTGACTCCTGGGTAAGAAGCGGCGGTTGGTGACAGGCTCCCGTACGGGTGGCGGGGTCTGTGAGCATGAGATTAGAGCCTTCGACCGCCGTACAGCGGCGCAGCTTCAGGATCACCCCCCGGCCGGAGTACGGATGTGGTGCGATCCGCACAGTTTTCCGGCCCGCCCGTGTGCGGGTTCCGCAGGTTTCCCCGGTGGCAGCCGGGGGAGGGAGCAGGCGTGCCCAAGGTGTCCTCGGTGATCGTCCCGTACGCGTCCTACCTCCGCGTGTACGAGCCGCTGGCGGTCTTCCCCGAGCCCGAGCGCGGCCACTGGGCCCGCTACGCCCGGCGCCCCGACCGCCCCTCGTACCAGGACGAGCTGCGCCGCTCGCTGGCCGACCTGCTGCCGACCCCGCCGGTGCCGGTGCCGGTGCACGAGAGCGACGACGCCTTCGTGCTGGAGGTCGACGGGGTGGTCTGTGTCTGCCCCTGGCGGACCCGGCTGCGGGGCTGGCAGGCGCTCGGCGACCTGGCCGAGGAGCTGCCCGCCCCCGTCCTGGACGCGGTGCTGCCGCCGCTGGTGCGCCACCAGGCGAGCCAGGACTACGAGCGCTGGATGGCCGGCAACCCCGACGCCCGGCCGTGGATCCGCACCGCGACCTGGCAGGTGCCGCTGAACTGGTTCGTCCTCGTCTCGGACGAGGAGCGGACGTACGAGAAGGGGTCGGGCGAGAAGGGATCCGGCGAGATCTCGCCGGTGCTTCGCTATCGCACTCCCATGGTGCAGGCCCGCCGACGCGTGGCGCGGGGGCTGCGGACCCTGCGGGACACCATCGACGAGGGCCCGCTCATCGACGGCCTGATCGACGTGGGGCGCTGGCTGGAGGAGTTCCACCCGCGTTCGCTGGTCGAGCTGGACTACGGCGGCCTCGTGCACGTCCTGCCCGCCGCCGAACTGGACGGGGACCACTCCGCCGCCGACGTCGCCGAGGGCATCGAGGCCCTGCGCGGCGGGGACGGCCTCGCCGCCGGGGAGGCCTACGGGCGCCTGGTCGAGCGCTGGCGGGCGGTACGGGACCGGCGCTCGGCGAACTGAACCGGGCCGAACCGGTTGAACCGGCTCAACGTCGCGTCCGTACTTGTGACTTGTGGGGCCGATGGGAAAAGGCTTTCCACGAAAGCCGAACCATGGTGAACTGTCCACCCTTGACCCAAGCTTGACGCAGCGCACTGACCTGCGCTTGTCATCGTGGGACGTAGGTCCCCGTACCGGGCTTTTGTGTCAAGAAGCCGCCAAGCGTGACGGATTGCACTTACGCGGGCCTTGCCTCTTACGCACCTCCTCGTGTCAAAATAGGACAAGGAGCCCGGGGGAGGCTCCTTCTGCCCACGTATGGGTGGAATCTCAGCATTGCACGCTATTGGGGGGTCTCGTGACTCCTGCGCGCCACTGTGACTGATCGTCACAGTGGCGTGACTGTCCGCTATGGCATGGTCCATCGGCATCCGTCGCTGATGAACACCTGGGAGGGCAATTCCATCGGTTTGGCCGACGCGGCTGGACGGATGGTGTAGTTGTAGTGCCGAGGACAAGCCGTTCGTCCTATAACCGACTCGACTCGCGTCCGCCATTTCGGGCAACGCGGGTCAAGGTGCAGAATTTAGAGGAAAGAACCGAGAAGGTTCGGTTCTCCCGAGGAGGCCGCTCATGACCGCTCGCACCCCTGATGCCGAGCCGCTGCTGACCCCGGCTGAGGTCGCCACCATGTTCCGCGTCGACCCCAAGACGGTCACGCGGTGGGCGAAGGCCGGCAAGCTCACGTCCATCCGCACGCTCGGCGGACACCGCCGTTACCGCGAGGCTGAGGTCCGCGCGCTGCTCGCGGGCATTCCGCAGCAGCGCAGCGAGGCCTGAACCACCGTATGACAGGGCATTTCGGCTGGTCCCCCAATCGGCCGGAAGCCTGAAAGCACCGCTCAGCAGCTTCAAACGACGCGGGTTCTGCCCCAACAGATCCCACGCCCGAGCCACACAGAGCTTTCCGGGAGGCCCAGGCTTCCCGGGTATTCGTCAGGCAAGCACCAAGGGTGCGTCGTAGATCGCGCTGGACTCCGCCGGGTCCAGCGCGATCTTTTTTGTGCGCGGACCGGGGCCAGGAGCAGCCGTATCGGTGGTTCCGGGTCCGGAAGCGGCGGGTTGTGAGCGGGCTTGTCGGACTCTGGGGAGGGGTGTCGGATCTCCTGTGCAGGACTCCGGTGACTGGTGCAATTGCACATATTAAATTGACTAGTTGTAGGGGACTGGTAAGAACCGGCGTTCCGAAAACTCGTTCAGTGACACCCGTCACACACCGGGCTGCTTGTTGCCCGGGCGACATCTGCGGTAAGGGGGGCGGGAGTTGAGCGTGGCAGGCCCTCGCCGAGTGTGTTCCCTGCGGGACGCGTCTCACGCCTTGGCGGGCGCCTCGCCCTCCGTCGGGCCGTCGGCGCCGTCCTCGCCGCCCGTGGGGTGCTCCGTCGCCAGCCGCAGCAGGCGGTGGCAGATCGGGCAGTGGCGGGTGAGGTGACGGTACGAGGAGGCGGCCGACAGGTGAGCACGGAGCAATGCGCGGGTCTCGTGCCGAACGGACGCCGCCATACGCCACCTCCGGGGGTCTCTGAGCCCTGAATTCTGAGGTACCGGCGGAATGTGACGCCGTCAACCCCCGCGGCGTCGCGGGAGGGGCCGCAGACTCCCTCCAGGGGTGTGGGGAACTTCGCGACAGCCCCATGGGACCCGCACCCGCTCAACAGCCTCAGTGTCCCGAGCTCTTGGGTGATCGGCCGCCGCCGCACACGGAAGAGGCCCGCATCCTCATCAGATGCGGGCCTCTCACGATCGTGCGGTCCTGACGGGATTTGAACCCGCGGCCTCCACCTTGACAGGGTGGCGAGCACTCCAAACTGCTCCACAGGACCAGGTTTCGCAGTCCGCGCCTTGTTGCCGCGCTGGCCTGCGAGAAGAGACTGTACAGGAGCGGTGGCCCCGCGGTCGAACTCACCCGGTGCGCATGGCCGATTACGGAACCGCCGCGTCGATCGCCTTCACGATCCGCTTGTCGGAGACGGGGTAGGCCGTGCCCAGGGCGTGCGCGAAATAGCTGACCCGCAGCTCCTCGATCATCCAGCGGATCTCCGTCACCGAGGAGGGCACGGGCCGCCCCTGGGGCAGCTGTTCCAGCAGCCAGGCGTACTCGTCGCGCATCTCGTGGACCTTCTCCATCCGGGAGGTGTCCCGCTGGACGCCGGTCGGCATCTGCTGCAGCCGGCGGTCGGCCGCCACCAGGTAGCGCATCAGGTCCGGCAGCCGCCGCAGCCCCGCCTCCGTGACGAACCCGGGCTTCACGAGGGCGTCCAGCTGCCCCCGTACGTCCGTGAGGTTGGCGAGGAGGGCCGGACTGCGGGTGGACTTCAGACGGCGTTCACAGGCCTGCCAGGCGGCCAGCACCTGCTGCACCTGGCCGACCGTGCGGACCGTGGTGTCGACGATCTCCGCGCGCACCTTGTCGTACAGCTTGCGGTACGAGGACTCGTCCCACGCCGGCCCGCCGAAGTCGGCGATCAACTTGTCGGCCGCGGCCATCGCGCAGTCGTCGAAGAGTGCCTGGATCGAACCGTGCGGATTGGCGGACAGTGCCAGCTTCTGTGCGTTGGTGAGCTTTTCGCTCGCGAACTTCGCAGGGTTGACCGGAATGTTTCGGAGGATGAGTCTGCGGGTGCCCTTCCACATCGCCTCCGCCTGCTCCGCCTCCGTGTCGAAGAGGCGCACGGAGACGGTGTTCGCCGTCGGGCCGTCGTCCACCAGTGCGGGATAGGCCTTCACGGGCTGCCCGGCCCTGCGGGTCTCGAAGACCCGGGTGAGCGAGCCGATCGTCCAGTCCGTCAGCCCCGTCCGCTCCACGGACTCGCCGCCCTGGCGCTCGGCGGTGGCGGCAGCCGCCTGGGAGAGGGCCTGACGTGCCTTCGGCTTCAGCCGCAGTCGCAGCGACTCCAGGTCCTTGTCCTCGGCGAGTTTCCGGCGCCGCTCGTCGACGATCCGGAAGGTGATCTTCAGGTGGTCGGGGACCCGGGACCAGTCGAAGTCATCGGGGGTCAGCGGCACCCCCACCATGCGCTTGAGCTCGCGGGCCATCGTCACCGGCAGCGGCTCCTGGAGCGGGACCGCCTGGTCCAGGAAACGCCGGGCGAAGTTCGGCGCCGGCACGTAGTTCCTGCGGATGGGCTTCGGGAGGGAACGGATCAGCTCCGTCACCACCTCCTCCCGCAGGCCCGGGATCTGCCAGTCGAAGCCCTCGTCGGTGACCTGGTTGAGGACCTGGAGGGGGATGTGGACGGTCACACCGTCCGCGTCGGCGCCCGGCTCGAACTGGTACGTCACCCGGAACTTCAGCTGCCCCTGGCGCCAGGAGTCCGGATAGTCGGCCTTGGTGACCGCCTCGGCGGACTCCCGGATGAGCATCTCGCGCTCGAAGTCCAGGAAGTCCGGCTGCTCGTGGCGTTTGTGCTTCCACCAGGAGTCGAAGTGGGCGCCGGAGACGACATGCTCCGGGACCCGCTGGTCGTAGAAGTCGAAGAGCGTGTCGTCGTCGACCACGATGTCCCGGCGCCGCGCCCGGTGCTCCAACTCCTCGACCTCGCTGAGGAGCTTGCGGTTGTCGGCGAAGAACTTGTGGTGCGTCCGCCAGTCGCCCTCGACGAGCGCGTTGCGGATGAACAGCTCACGGCTGGCCTCCGCGTCGATCCGGCCGTAGTTGATCTTCCGCTGGGCGACGATCGGCACGCCGTACAGCGTGACCTTCTCGTACGCCATCACGGCCGCCTGGTCCTTCTCCCAGTGCGGCTCGCTGTACGTGCGCTTGAGGAGGTGCCCGGCGAGGGGTTCGACCCATTCGGGCTCGATCCTCGCGTTGACGCGGGCCCAGAGGCGACTCGTCTCCACCAGCTCGGCGGACATCACGAAGCGCGGGGGCTTCTTGAAGAGGGCCGAGCCCGGGAAGATCGCGAACTTGGCGTTCCGGGCGCCCAGATACTCGTTCTTCCCGGTGTTCCGGCCGCCGCTCTCGCTGCCGGCGTCCTTCACGTCCTTCATGCCGATGTGGGAGAGCAGGCCGGCGAGGAGGGAGACATGGATGTGCTGTTCCGGGGCGTCGTCCTCGTTGAGATGGATGTCCATCTGCTTGGCGACCGTGCGCAGCTGGCTGTAGATGTCCTGCCACTCACGGATGCGCAGGAAGTTCAGGTACTCCTGCTTGCACATCCGCCGGAACGACGACGAGCCACGCTCCTTCTGCTGCTCGCGTACGTACCGCCAGAGGTTGAGGAAGGCGAGGAAGTCGCTGGTCTCGTCCTTGAAGCGGGCGTGCTGCTGGTCCGCCTGGGCCTGCTTGTCGGCGGGGCGTTCACGCGGGTCCTGGATGGAGAGCGCGGCGGCGATCACCATGACCTCGCGGGCGCAGCCGTTCTTGTCGGCCTCCACGACCATGCGGGCCAGGCGTGGGTCGACGGGCAGCTGGGAGAGATTGCGGCCCATCGGGGTGAGGCGCTTGCGTACGTCCTTCTGCGCCGGGTCGAGCGCGCCGAGCTCCTGGAGGAGCTGGACACCGTCGCGGATGTTGCGGTGGTCCGGCGGGTCGATGAAGGGGAACTTCTCGATGTCGCCGAGGCCGGCCGCGGTCATCTGGAGGATGACGGAGGCGAGGTTCGTCCGGAGGATCTCCGCGTCCGTGAACTCGGGGCGGGCCTCGAAGTCCTCCTCGCTGTAGAGCCGGATACAGACACCGTCGGACGTACGGCCGCAGCGGCCCTTGCGCTGGTTGGCGCTGGCCTGGGAGATCGCCTCGATCGGGAGGCGCTGGACCTTGGTCCGGTGGCTGTAGCGGCTGATGCGGGCGAAGCCGGGGTCGATGACGTACTTGATCCCGGGGACCGTCAGGGACGTCTCGGCGACGTTGGTGGCCAGAACGATCCTGCGGCCGGTGTGCGGCTGGAAGACGCGGTGCTGCTCGGCGTGCGAGAGCCGGGCGTAGAGGGGGAGGACTTCGGTGAAGCGGTAGTTCTTCTTGTTCAGGGCGTCGGCCGTGTCCCGGATCTCGCGCTCACCGGAGAGGAAGACCAGGATGTCGCCCTTGCCCTCGCCCTGAAGCTCCTCGACCGCGTCGCAGATGGCGGTGATCTGGTCGCGGTCGGCGTCCTCGGAGTCCTCTTCGAGGAGGGGGCGGTAGCGCACCTCCACGGGGTACGTCCGGCCGCTGACCTCGACGATCGGCGCGTCGCCGAAGTGGCGGGAGAAGCGCTCGGGGTCGATGGTCGCGGAGGTGATGACGACCTTGAGATCGGGGCGCTTGGGCAGCAGCTGGGCGAGATAGCCCAGCAGGAAGTCGATGTTGAGGGACCGCTCGTGGGCCTCGTCGATGATGATCGTGTCGTAGGCGCGCAGCTCGCGGTCCGTCTGGATCTCGGCGAGCAGGATGCCGTCCGTCATCAGCTTGACGAAGGTGGCGTCCGGGTTGACCTGGTCGGTGAACCGCACCTTCCAGCCGACGGCCTCGCCGAGCGGGGTCCGCAGCTCCTCCGCGACGCGCTCGGCCACCGTACGGGCGGCGATACGGCGGGGCTGGGTGTGCCCGATCATGCCGCGTACGCCACGCCCCAGCTCCATACAGATCTTCGGGATCTGGGTCGTCTTGCCGGAGCCGGTCTCGCCCGCGACGATGACGACCTGGTGGTCGCGGATGGCGGCCGCGATCTCGTCCTTCTTCTGGCTGACGGGCAGCTGCTCGGGGTACGAGACGGCCGGCACGCGTGCGGTGCGCTCGGCCATGCGGGACTCGCCCTTGGCGACCTCCGCCTCGATCTCGGCGAGAACGGCGGCCCGGGCCTCGGGCTTACGGATCTTGCGCGCGCCTTCGAGTCTGCGGCCGAGCCGGTGCGCGTCGCGCAGGGACAGCTCGGCCAGACGGGGGGCGAGGGCGCCGAAGGCGGGGGCGAGGTGAGTGGACATACGCGACCCAGGATCTCACCTCCGGGAAACGAGGGGCGAACGCTTTTGCGTGGGGCCGTCACGGGGCACCGCGCAGGTGTCCGCCGCCGTACACGCGAAGACCCCCTCCGGTTGCCCGGAGGGGGTCTTCGTTCGCTGTGGCTGGGGCCGGGGTCGAACCGGCGACCTATCGCTTTTCAGGCGATCGCTCGTACCAACTGAGCTACCCAGCCGCGATGTTTCACGTGAAACACCAGCGGTCCTGACGGGATTTGAACCCGCGGCCTCCACCTTGACAGGGTGGCGAGCACTCCAAACTGCTCCACAGGACCAAGCTTGTGCGGGACTAGTCTCGCACAGTGTGTTGCGTGCCCCCAACGGGATTCGAACCCGTGCTACCGCCTTGAAAGGGCGGCGTCCTGGGCCACTAGACGATGAGGGCGTACTGCGCATACTGCTCTGCTTCGTCTGAGCATCCCGGAGAGGACGTGAGAAGCATGTGACTCCGCTTTCCCCCGAAGGGTTCGGCTTCTCCTTCACCTCTTACGAAGCTTGGGACGGTCAAGCCCTGACCGGTGCCCTTGGGCACGACGAGACTGTACTACGCCGCTTGGACGTGGGCCAAACCGAATAGTCGCGGCCCCTCAGGGCCGGTTCCCTTCGGGCAGGTGGCGGCTGACCTCGGCCGTCGTCAGGCCCAGCCCGCCGAGCTTGATCTCGTCCCAGGCCTGCAGGCGCCGGTTGTCGCGGTCGAGGTACAGGACCGAGGCCTGGATGGGATCGGGGTACTTGCCCTCCACGGCGCGCAGACCGCTGCCGCCGGTCGAGCCCTCGATGCGCAGGCGGGTGCCCTGGTCGAGGACCTCCATCTCCGGGTGGTGCACATGTCCGGCGAGCACGAGCGGGACCTGGCCGTCCGTCTCCCGGGCCGCGTCCGGGTTGTGGGCGATCGCGATGTCCACGGGACTGCCCGCCGCCCGCTGGGCGCGCAGCGCGTCCGCCAGCTGCCGTCCGGCCACCTCCTCCGAGGGCAGGCCCGCCTTGTCGGTGGAGCGGTCCGGGGTGAACTGCGGGTCCCCGATCCCCGCGAAGCGCAGCCCGCCGACAGTCACCGCCCTGCCCTCGTCGAGGACGTGCGTGTTGTCGATGCCCTCCAGATAGCGCTGTGTCTCGCGCGAGTCATGGTTGCCGCGCACCCAGACGTACGGCGCGCCGAGGTCGGCGATCGGGTCCAGGAACGCGTTCTCGGCGGCGCTGCCGTGGTCCATGGTGTCGCCGGAGTCGACGATGACATTGATCTCGTACTGCTCCACCAGCGAGGCGATGATCTTCCAGCTCGCGGGGTTCAGATGGATGTCGGAGACGTGCAGGACGCGGATGGTCGTGGGGTCCGGCTGGTACGCGGGGAGCGTGGACGTGACGTCGTACAGCTTGGTCACGTTCGTCACCAGGCGGGCCAACTCCTTCTGGTAGATGTCGAATTCCGTGACGATGCTGCGCGCGTTGCCGACCAGGGAGGGTGCGGAGGAGAGCAGGCCCGAGAACTTGGGTTCCAGGACGGAGTTGGGGTTCCAGGTGGCGGCGGCCGTACCGCCGGCGCCGGCCAGCAGGGCGAGCGCGAGGCCGCCCGCGGCGAGGGCGCGGCGGGGGCGGCGGAACACGGCGAGGCCGAGCGTGGTGGCCCCGACGACGACGGCGACGCCCGACCGTACGGCCAGGTCGACGGTGCCGTGCTGCACGTCCGAGGCGATCTCCTCCTGCAGTCCGGAGATCCGCTCGGGGTGGTCGACCAGGGCCTGGGCGCGTTCCGGGTCGAGTTGGTCGACGTTCACGTCGAGGCGTACGGGGGCGTTGTGGCTGGCGAGTTCCAGGGCGCCGAGCGGGGAGACGTTGATCTTCGTGCCGCCGGTGAGGGATGGGCGCAGGGTCATCGTCGTGTTCATGGGGCCGACGGGGGTGCGGACGTTCCCGACGATCAGCAGGCCCAGCCAGGCGCCGAGCAGCACGACCGCGACGAGGCCCAGCGCGCGTCCCCAGGGATGGGGGTGGTGGACCAGTTCGAGGGTCGGCTGGGTGCGGCGGGAGCGGTAGTGCCGGGCCAGGGCGCGAGGCGCCCGTGGCATGGCCCGGGAGACGCGGCGCAGAGCGGTCCGCACAACGGTCCTCATGGCGGTGTCGGGGGTGTCGGCGTCGGTGGTGCGGTGGGCCGGGGCGGCGGGGACGCGTGCCATTGGTCCCGTATGCCCAGGGGTGAGGACGGATATGCGGGGGGCGGGTGGCGGGGGTCGTGCATGACAATGGCCGTGTGCTGGAGATGACGCGCGAGGAGTTCGAGGAACTGGTCGCCGAGGCGTTGGACCGGATTCCGCCGGAGCTGACACGGCTGATGGACAACGTGGCGGTGTTCGTGGAGGACGAGCCGCCCGCCGACGATCCCGAGCTGCTCGGGCTGTACGAGGGGACTCCGCTCACGGATCGGGGGGAGTGGTACGCCGGGGTGCTGCCGGACCGGATCACGATCTACCGGGGGCCGACGCTGCGGATGTGCGACTCGCGGGAGGACGTGGTCGCGGAGACCGAGGTGACCGTGGTGCACGAGATCGCGCACCACTTCGGGATCGATGACGCGCGGTTGCATGCGCTGGGGTACGGATAGTCGCGGTCGCTCAGTCGCTTTCGGCGGCGGGCTGCCGTCTCGGGCGTGCCGGCTGTGTGGGTGCGTCGGCTGCGCGGGTGGGTGGGTCGGCGCTGTAGGTCCGTGCGGGTGGGTGGGGGCTGGTCGCGCAGTTCCCCGCGCCCCTTCGGGGCGCTGCCGGTGTGCGCGTGTCCTCTTGTGGGCGGCGGGAGTTGGGCAGGGGACTCCTCTTTCGCCCCCCTCGGAGGTGGCCGCCGTGCGCGCCTTGAACGTATCCGTCCGTCTGGCTGCCACGGTCCTGGCCGTCGCGGCAGCCGGCGGCTGTATGAGCGTGGGGGACGACGGGCGGAAGCCCGGGCCGTCGCCGTCCGTGGGGCAACCAGGTGGGGAGAAGCCGGACGGGGGCTCCGCAGTGACGGGCGGAGGCGGCACGGGGTACCAGTCCGGGCAGGGCAAGCGCCGGGGTTCCGCCTCGCCCGAGCCCTCCGCCGCCGAGTCCGCGTCCGCCTCCGCCTCCGCGTCCGCCTCCGCGTCGGCGTCCGGGGCGGCGAAGCCGTCCGGCAAGGCGGCGCGGCCCAAGGGGGGCAAGGACAAGGGGAAGGGGGAGCGGCCGGAGAAGCCCGAGCCGACGAAGGGTGAGCCGACTCCCACGCCGACGGTGGTGCCGCCCGAGCCGGAGCCGACGAAGCCGACGAAGCCGGTGGAGCCCCCGCCGTCGCCGGAACCCTCGGCCGAGCCGTCCTCGTCCGCGCACGAGCAGGGAGCACAACTGATGGAACGCGAGCCGGCACCCCAGGCGGGCAACACGGCGTAGGCCTCCGGCGGTTGAACGGAGGGCGTGTCGTGTGTGGGCGGGGAGAGGGGAGCGCGCGGGCGGGCTCGGCCGGGCTGTCGGGGCGGGCGCGGGGCGGGGTGCGTCCGGTTGGGGGCGCGGGTGGGGGACGGTGCCGTCCGGTCGGCGGGAGTGTGGGCGGTGGTGGTCGGATGGCGCAGGTGGCGTCCGGTCGGGGCTGGGGCTGCGCCACGCCCTGGCGGGTCCTCGGTGCGGCCCGCGGCGGGAGCCCGCGCTTTGGGGCCGCCGGTTCTGCGGCGTCCCACCGGCCGCACGGTTGGTCCTGTCGCGCCCGCCGAAGGCGCCGCCTCGGGCCGCGCCGGTCTTGTCGCGTCGCCACCGTCCGGACGGGTGGTACGGGTGGGTGGTACGGGCGGTCGTGTGCCACGTCCGCCGGAGGCACAGCGCTTGAGGCCGCCGCTTCTGAGGGCCTGCCCCGCGTCCGCCGCAGACGCTGCGCTCCGGCGCCGCTGGTTCCGTGGCGTTGTTCACTGTCCACACGGGTCTCGCCGCAGCCCCGCCGGCGTCCCTCCCCCGCGCCCCGTGCCCCCGCTGATCGGTCGCACATCCCTGACCTGCGGCTATCTGCTCAGTTTGCCTTGAGGGGTGGTGGGTGCGTATGGTGGTAGATCGTTTGATCCCATTTGCCCGGCGCCACCGCAGAGCGCGCCGTGTGGCGCGTACTCTCCCTTGCCGTGGCGGACCGCATAGAGGCGGTCGTGTGCGAATCACGGAGTTGACGGGCGCGTGCCGACGAGACTCCGGAAGGTTTCGCATACGCATGTCCATTTCCAGTACTGATCACGTTGTCGTGCCCGAGAACGGCGAGAACGACTCCGTCGAGACGGCGGCCCCCGAGGTCACCTTCGCGGACCTCGGTCTCCCCGAGGGCGTCGTGCGCAAGCTCGCGCAGAACGGCGTGACCACCCCCTTCCCGATCCAGGCCGCGACCATCCCGGACGCCCTGGCCGGCAAGGACATCCTCGGCCGAGGCCGCACCGGCTCCGGCAAGACCCTCTCCTTCGGTCTGCCGACCCTGGCCACGCTGGCCGGCGGCCGCACCGAGAAGCACAAGCCGCGCGCCGTGATCCTCACCCCGACCCGTGAGCTCGCGATGCAGGTCGCGGACGCGCTCCAGCCGTACGGCGACGTCCTCGGCCTGAAGATGAAGGTCGTCTGCGGCGGTACGTCGATGGGCAACCAGATCTACGCCCTGGAGCGTGGCGTCGACGTCCTCGTCGCCACCCCCGGCCGTCTCCGCGACATCATCAACCGCGGTGCCTGCTCGCTGGAGAACGTCCAGATCGCCGTCCTCGACGAGGCCGACCAGATGTCGGACCTGGGCTTCCTGCCCGAGGTCACCGAGCTGCTCGACCAGGTCCCGGCCGGCGGCCAGCGGATGCTGTTCTCCGCGACCATGGAGAACGAGATCTCCACCCTGGTCAAGCGCTACCTGGTCAACCCGGTCTCGCACGAGGTCGACAGCGCCCAGGGCAACGTCACGACCATGTCGCACCACATCCTCATCGTGAAGCCGAAGGACAAGGCGCCGGTCACGGCCGCCATCGCCTCCCGCAAGGGCCGCACGATCATCTTCGTCCGCACCCAGCTGGGCGCCGACCGCATCGCCGAGCAGCTGCGCGACGCCGGTGTGAAGGCCGACGCGCTGCACGGCGGCATGACGCAGGGCGCGCGGACCCGCACGCTGGCCGACTTCAAGGACGGTTACGTCAACGCGCTCGTCGCGACCGACGTCGCCGCCCGAGGCATCCACGTCGACGGCATCGACCTCGTCCTCAACGTGGACCCGGCCGGCGACCACAAGGACTACCTGCACCGGGCCGGCCGCACGGCACGTGCCGGGCGTACGGGCACGGTCGTGTCCCTCTCCCTGCCGCACCAGCGCCGCCAGATCTTCCGGCTGATGGAGGACGCGGGCGTCGACGCCGGGCGTCACATCATCCAGGGCGGCACGACGTTCGACCCCGAGGTGGCCGACATCACGGGCGCCCGGTCGATGACCGAGGTCCAGGCCGAGTCCGCCGGCAACGCCGCGCAGCAGGCCGAGCGTGAAGTCGCTCACCTCACCAAGGAGTTGGAGCGGGCCACGCGCCGCGCCGGCGAACTGCGCGAGGAGGCCGACCGGCTGACCGCGCGTGCGGCCCGGGAGCGGGGCGAGGACCCGGAGGCCGCTGTCGCGGCCGCGGCCGCCGAGGCCGCGGAGACCACCGTCGCCGTCGTCGAGGCGGACGGTGCCTCGTCGGTCGAGGCCCCGGCCGCGATCGTCGAGCAGCCCGTGCACGAGCGTCCGGCGTACGAGCGTCCCTCGTACGACCAGCCGCGCCAGCGCCGCGAGGAGCGGGGCAACGGCTACGAGCGTCGTGACAACGACCGCGGCGAGCGCGGCGACCGTGGCGGGTTCCGCCGCGACGGCGAGCGCGGTGGCTTCGACCGCCGTGACGACCGTCGGGACGGCGACCGTGGCGGGCGTTCCTTCGAGCGTCGTGACAACGACCGTGGTGGCTTCCGCCGTGACAACGACCGTGGCGGCCGTTCCTTCGAGCGCCGCGACGACCGTGGCGGTTTCCGTCGGGACAACGAGCGCGGTGGGTTCGAGCGTCGTGACGGTGAGCGCGGTGGCCGTTCCTTCGACCGTGACCGCAACGACCGTGGTGGCTTCCGTCGGGACAACGAGCGCGGTGGGTTCGAGCGCCGTGACGGTGAGCGCGGTGGCCGTTCCTTCGACCGTGACCGCAACGACCGTGGTGGCTTCCGCCGGGACAACGAGCGTGGCGGCCGTTCCTTCGAGCGTCGTGACGAGCGCGGTGGGCACCGGGGCAGCGACCGTCCCTTCAACCGCGACCGCCAGGGCGACCGTCCGGGCTTCCGCTCCGGCGGCCACGAGCGCCCGTACGGCCGTCGTGACGACCACCGCGGCAGCGGCAGCGGCACCGGCTCCTCCTTCGGCCGTCGTGACGACAAGCCGCGCTGGAAGCGCAACGGCTGACGCCGACTGAAACAGAGAAGGGCCCGTACGACTTCGGTCGTACGGGCCCTTCGGTTTCCCCTCCCCCCGCCGGTTTTCGGCCACGGTGTGGCGCATGTCACGTCCCCGGCAAGGGAATTGCTGGGGGCATGACAGATGACGACATAGCCCGTGGGGCAGCCGGGGCTTCGGCTCCGGACTCTGTGTCGGTCTCGGTGTCCGACGAGGAGCGGTTGGCCCAGCTGGGCTACACGCAGGTCCTCGCCCGCCGTATGTCCGCGTTCTCCAACTACGCGGTCTCCTTCACGATCATCTCGGTCCTGTCCGGCTGTATGACCCTCTATCTCTTCGGCATGAACACCGGCGGGCCCGCGGTGATCACCTGGGGCTGGGTCGCGGTCGGTCTGATGACGCTCTTCGTGGGTCTGGCCATGGCCGAGATCTGCTCGGCCTACCCGACCTCCGCCGGCCTGTACTTCTGGGCGCACCGACTGGCGCCGAAGCGCAGCGCGGCGGCCTGGGCGTGGTTCACGGGCTGGTTCAACGTGCTCGGCCAGGTGGCCGTGACCGCCGGCATCGACTTCGGCGCGGCCTCGTTCCTGGCGGCGTACCTGAACCTGGAGTTCGGCTTCGAGGTGACCCCGGGCCGGACGATCCTCCTCTTCGCCGCGATCCTGCTGCTGCACGGCCTGCTGAACACCTTCGGCGTCCGGATCGTCGGTCTGCTGAACAGCATCAGCGTGTGGTGGCACGTGGTGGGCGTGGTCGTCATCGTCGGCGCGCTCGTCATCGTCCCGGACAGCCATCAGTCGGCGTCCTTCGTGTTCACCGAGTTCGTCAACGAGACGGGCTGGAGCAGTGGGCTGTATGTGGTGCTGCTGGGGCTGCTGATGGCGCAGTACACCTTCACCGGGTACGACGCCTCGGCCCATATGACCGAGGAGACGCACGACGCGTCGACGGCCGGACCCAAGGGCATCGTCCAGTCCATCTGGACGTCGTGGGTGGCGGGTTTCGTCCTCCTCCTCGGCTTCACGTTCGCCATCCAGTCCTACGACGGCGCGCGCGAGTCGGCGACCGGGGTGCCGCCCGCGCAGATCCTGCTGGACGCGCTCGGCGCGACCGGCGGCAAACTGCTCCTCCTCGTCGTCATCGGAGCACAGCTCTTCTGCGGCATGGCCTCCGTCACAGCCAACAGCCGCATGATCTACGCCTTCTCGCGCGACGGGGCGCTCCCGTTCTCGCACGTCTGGCACACGGTCAGCCCCCGCACGCGCACCCCCGTGGCGGCGGTCTGGCTGGCGGCGGGCGGCGCGCTGCTCCTCGGCCTCCCATATCTGATCAATGTGACGGCGTACGCCGCCGTCACCTCCATCGCGGTGATCGGCCTCTACATCGCGTACGTCATCCCGACCCTGCTGCGGCTGCGCAAGGGCGACGCGTTCGAGCGCGGGCCCTGGCACCTGGGCCGCTGGTCGCGGGTGATCGGCGTCGTCGCCGTGGTCTGGGTCCTCTTCATCACCGTCCTGTTCATGCTCCCGCAGCTCTCCCCGGTCACCTGGGAGAACTTCAACTACGCCCCCGTCGCCGTGCTCGTGGTGCTGGGCTTCGCGGCGCTGTGGTGGGCCGTCTCCGCCCGGCATTGGTTCCTCAACCCCGAGCACGAGCGGAGCGTGGCCCGTGAGGCGGCACGGAAGGCGACGCCGGAGCCGATCGTCGACCCGTGATCCATCGTGACGTCGTGAGTTCGTGACGTCGTGAGTTCGTGGCCGGGCCCGGCCCCTGCCGTTCGGTCGGTGCGGCTCGCCGCCGTTCCGTGGCGCGGGGAAGGGGCCCGGCCCGGCCAACTCGCCCGACTTCCGCCGATCTTCCGCCTGTTCTGTTCTGCGGCGGACCTTTTTACGGCCCTCCGACGCGGCCGGGTACCGATACCCGATCGGACTCCCGGCCACGTCCGGCTATGCTCGGGGAGGCAACATCGCCTGGGCCCTTAGCTCAATTGGCAGAGCAGTGGACTTTTAATCCATTGGTTGTGGGTTCGAGTCCCACAGGGCCTACCGGTGGCGGGGGAGGCAAACAGCCTCTGACCTGCTACGCAGCGCCTGAGTCGGCTTCGGTCGGGTCGGGCGCTGCCCTGTTTTCGAGCCACTGCGTGAGCGATGTGTGAGCGGATGCGCCCGTGGCCTGCGGATCGGGGGCCGCTTGGGCGGACGAATCAGCGGCTGCCGGACGCGACCGGGGGGATCAGCTTCGCTGCCTTCTCGGCGATTTCGCGGTCCAGCTCAGGGAGCAGGCTCGTGTACGTGTCCGAAGTCAGCGTGATGGTGGAGTGACGCAGGGTCTCCTTCACCGTGTGGATGTCGCCGCCGCCTCCGTGCGTGAGCGTCGCGGCGACGTGACGAAGGCCCCGCAGGGTGATGGGTGGCAGGTCGGTCGTGGCCAGGATGCGGCGGAACGCTTCCGAGACCGTCTCCGGGTGGAGCCAGGAGCCGTCCTCCTTGGTGAACACCTTGCCGGTGTTCTGCCAGGCGGTGGACCATTCGGCGCGCTCCTTCTCCTGACGGCCTTGTGGTCGCGCAGGGCGGCGATGTTCATGCTGTCGAGCGCGATCGTGTTCGCGTTGCCGTCCGTCTTCGGCTCGGACTCGTAGGGGTCCCAGCCGTCCACCACGATCTCCTCGGCGGGGGTGATGAGGCCGGCGTCGAGGTCGATCTCGTGCCAGTCCTGGCCGACCGCCTCGCCGCGCCGGAGGCCGCGCGTGCCCGATGAGGGGAGGAAGATCGCGTACAGGCGGTCGCCCTCGGCGGCGTCGAGGAAGGCGCCGAACTGCTGGGGGGTCCACACCATGACGGAGGCCGCCACAGTCAGCGCGCGGCCTCCTCGGCTGTCGGCGCCGGTGGGTCGTCGGCGGTGATGCGCGCCAGCAGTGTGCGGGCTTCCCGGACATGGGGATGGTCCGGATGCAGAAACCGCTCGCAGTCGTTCAGCGCCTCACGGACCGTCGCTTCCGCCTCGCTTCGGTGCCCCAGGCCGTGCAGGGCGACGGCCGTGGCTGTGCCCAGCCGCCCACTCTGGCCCCGATCCCAGCGTGGGGTGAACCGGTGCGCCTTGGTGAGCGCTTCGTCGTACCGCTTCTGCCCGTTCAGGCTGCGCACCAGGCCGCAGTGCAGAGCGGCGACCGCCGTCCCTTCGGCGCGGGGCAGATTCCCCCGGGCGATGGCCTCGGCCTCCTCGTAGCGGGCTTGCCCGCACAGCGCGTCGACCAGGTTGTCCAGTACGCACAGCTCGATGTGCCACACCGGTGCCAGATGCTTGAGCCGAGTCAGGTCGCGCAGTATGTCCAGTCCCTCCGCCTCCGCCTCGCTGTGGCGTCCCGCGCTGTTGAGGACCAGCATGCGGTTGCTCCGGATCATCAGCAGCAGTACCCGGCCAGGGCCGGCCATCTCACTCAACTCCGCTGTGAGAGATTCCAGCTCGTCCAACACCTGCGCCCCGCGCCCGTGGGCACAGGCCGCCGCCGTGGCCAGAGCCTTGGCGTGCCACCCCACCGCGAGGCCCCGACTTTGCCTGCGCCGACGCCTCGATTTCTCCTCCAGCGCTCTGGCTCCGGCCTCGGCCTCCTCGTACTTGCCTTCCTGGTACAGCTGGTGGAGGCCCTCCAAGGTGGCCGCTTCCCGTACGCGGCTCCGTATCACCCGTGCGATCTTCACGGGCCGTGAGGCTACGTGAAGTCGCCTGGCAAGGACAGATCCGGCCAACATCTCATGCAGGAGCCGAGGCCCGCCGCCCGAACCGAACGGCGAGCTCCGAAGTGAACTGCGTCAGCGCGGCAGCGCGATGCCGAACGCGTCGCCGTCGCTGCCGGCGGACCAGCCCAAATCGGCCTCGGCGAGGGCCGTCGCGGACTCCAGGGTGCTCGGCTTCACCTTGAGGACAGTCACCGTGCCGGCCGCGTTGCCTGGTGCTCCGACCAGGGGTTCGACACGGCCGTTGCCGTCGGTGTCCAGTGCGCCGACGGTCCAGCCGAAGTGGTCGTCGGTAGCCACGGTGCCCGGCACTCCCTCGGTGTCCTGGTCCACCCAGAGCGCACCCTTGGTGGTGATACCGCCGGTGGTGTTGCCGAAGAGGATCATGGAGGCGCCCGAGCCGGTGGCCGAACCGATTGCCTCGCTGCGCATGCCGACGACCAGGTCGTCCACTCCGTCGCCGTTGAAGTCGCCCGCAGCGAGGGCGGAGGCGAAGTAGTCCTCGGATTCGGGCGCACCGGAGATACCGGGACTGTCCTGGTCGAAGAGCTTCACACGGCCGGTGGACAGGCCGTTGGCATTGCCGTAGAGGACCGCGAGCCGACCGGCGGCTCCTTCGTCGCCGACCTCCTCGTCGGAGACTCCGACGGCGACGTCCGTGTAGTCGTCGTCGTTGAAGTGGCCGAGGGCAAGGGCACTGCCGGCGAACTCGCCGATGCCGGTGATGCTTCCGGAGTCGATGTAGCCGCCTGCGGCGGGTGCGTCGTCGATGGGCCCGTACAGGACGTGGATCGAGCCGCGGTCGGAGGAGCTGGAGATCTGTTCGCCGAGTGTGGCCACGACCAGGTCTGCGGTGTCGTCACCGTTGATGTCCCCGATGGCCAACTGCTCGCCGAAGCGGTCCTGGGCTTCCGGGACGCCGGGAACGTTGGTGGTGGACTGGTCGATCTGGATGGTGCTGGCCGCCGTGAGGCCGCTGGACGATCCGGGCATCAGCTTGATGGTGCCGGCGTTGGGCTTGCCGTCGGCGTTGTCGAGGGGCTGGCCGATGGCGAGGTCGCAGTAGCCGTCGCCGGTGACATCGCCGGCGGCCAGGGAGTAGGCGAAGATCTCGTCCTTGCCCACGGCCCCCGGGTAGCCGGTGGTGTCCTCCTCGAACACGTCGGTGCGGGAGTCGTAGATGCCGCCGGAACTGCCGTAGTGCACCGTCAGCATGCCGGCGCCCTCGGTGGTGCCGATGGCCTCCAGCGGTGAGGAGACGGCGAGGTCGGCGTATCCGTCCTTGTCGAAGTCGCAGCTGGCGAAGGTCTGTCCGAAGCTGTCGTCGGCCTCCGCCTCACCAGGTACGCCGGGGGATTCCTGGTCGATGCGCACGGAGGTGGCAGCGGGGCCGGTCGAGGTGCCGTTGGCGATGATGACGGACCCGGCGCGCGCGTGTCCCGCCACGCTGTTGCCGGGCAGGCCGAGGGCCAGGTCGGGTTTGCCGTCTCCGTTGAAGTCATAGGGCGCGGCTGCCCCGCCGGATCCGGCGACGAGGACGGCGGCGGTCACGGCGCCTGTGGAGACGAGCAGGCCGACGAGTACGTGCCACGCCTTGGGCCGACGTCTACGTGCCTTGATTTCGGCCATGACTGCCCTTCATTTGGCCTTCACCGCTGCGGATGTCGGGATGCCGGAGGGGGCGCTCCACCGCTTGGTGTTCGTGGTGCGCACGATCGACGCCGCAGGTTATCCCTGTGCTGGTCTCGACTTGATCACGGCCGGGAGCGGGGAATCGGCCCCGAGGGCGGGGTGGCTGAAATCGTTTGCCCCTGGTCAGTGGGGGTAGTGCCTCACCTGGAGGCCCTGTGACCGCCTTGTGGGGGATGGGCGTATCGACTGATCTCGTTATAAATCTGTTGTTATGAGCATGACTTGGGGCGGTTCTGATGATCTAACGTGTACGCCGCTCGGGTGTGTCCTGCTTCGCTGCGGCTCACCCGTCATTCCTGCTTATGGCCGATCGCCCCCGCGTGGGTGCGATCGGCCTTGTGGTTTGGAGGAGTTGCGTGTCCAGCCGCTCACGCCACCGCTCTCTCGCGGGCCTGGGGCGCCGTCGTCCCGGTCGTTCCGCGCGTGCCGTCGCCCTGACGTCCGGCAGTGTGCTGCTGGCCCTGTGCGCAACTCTGCTGCCACCGCCGGCCCTCACCTCCGTAGCTCGGGCGGCCTCCGCGCCCTGGGCGGACACCGAGGCGCCGGAACAACGCTCCGGCACCGCGGCGGGCAGGGACCACGAGGTGAGCGCGGCGCGGACCGATGCCACCGGCCGCAACAGCGCCGATCCCGAGGAGCTGAAGGCCGCCAAGGGCGCGCTGCCCCTGCAGGAGTCAGCGCCCGGGTTCACGCCCGTCGAGCCGGAGGTCGAGCCGCAGGCCCTCGCTCCGGCCACCACGGAGGGCGACGGCAGCGGGCTGACCGGTTTCGACGCCGAGCGCAGCGTGGAGCTGCCCGGTGAACGGACCTCCACCACCGCGGAGTTCCGCAACCCCGACGGAACACAGACCACCCGCGTCTACACCGAGCCCGTCCATTACCAGGACTCCTCCGGTGTCTGGCAGGACATCGACACTTCCCTTGTCCCGGCCGACCGGGCCGAGGACACCTCGGAGGCAAGCGACGGTGACCGCCTTGCCGCCGCCTCCGACGACACCGGCCTCACCCTGGCCTCGCGCGGTGATGATCCGGCCCTGGCCACACTGGAGATCGACGAGGGCCGCCACGAGGTCAGCTTCGGACTGGAAGGAGCCTCGGGCAGCGTCGCCGAAGTCCGTGACGACGCCGCTCACTACGAGGACGTCCGCCGCGACTCCGACGTCGTGCTCCAGGCCGAGCACGGCGCGGTCAAGGAGACCATCGTCCTCAACTCGCCCGACGCACCCCGGGAGTGGACGTTCCCTCTGGCCCTCAACGGCCTCACGCCCGAACTCGACGCGCACGGTGCCGTGTTGCTGCGCGATGCCGAGGACAAGATCCAGGCGGTCATCCCCAGGGGTTGGATGGAGGACTCCTCCCACGACCCGGACACCGGCGGTCCCGCCCTGTCCGGCGGCGTCATCTACCGTCTCGGGCACGAGAGCGACCGGTGGAGCCTGAAGGTCGAACTCGACGACGCGTGGCTGGACGCACCGCAGCGCGTGTACCCGGTACGGGTCGACCCCAGCGTCGAAGACATCGACACCAACGGCGACTCCTTCGTCCAGGACACCTGGCCGGACAGCAACTTCGCCGGTGACGACGAGCTGAAGATCGGCAGCTACGACGGCGGCACGAACCGCGCCATCAGCTACATGCGCTTCAGTAACGTCACCAGCCAGCTGAAGAATCGTTACATCCTCAATGCCGACCTCGGCCTGTTCAACGTCTGGTCCTCCAGCTGCACGGCTCAGAAGATGACCGTCAACCAGGTCACCGGCTCGTGGAGCTCCACCACGGTCACGTGGAACAACCGTCCGCCCAGTGCCGGCGACGTGATCGCCTCCGACTCCTTCTCCTATGGCGAGAACTGCAGCGGCTCCAAGTGGCGGGTCATCGACCTGGGCAGCAAGGGTGTGAACCTCGTCCAGGGCTGGGTCGACGGCTCGATCACGAACCACGGTCTCGCGCTGTGGGCGGACTTCGACACCAGCGGGCCCTGGAAGCGTTTCGGCAGTGCCAACTCCGCCAACAAGCCCCACATGGCGATCACCCACAGCGCGTGGGGCGCCAAGTACACGGTCGGCTCGCAGACCGCGCCGCTGACCGGTGGCCAGGGCGGTGAGGTGACGGTCAACGTCAAGAACCTGGGCGACTTCACCTGGGAGCCGCTCGGCTGGAACGAGGTCCGCCTCGGGGCCCGTGTGCGGAACTACGACACCGGCGCGCTGATGAGCCCGGTCGCCTTCACCCGCCTCAACGAGCGCCTCACGCCGGGAGACGACGCCGACTTCAGTGCGCGCATACCTCCGTTGCCCCCGGGCAAATACAAGATCAATTTTGATATGCAGCGGCTGCGGGACCAGCACTGGTTCTCCAGCGAGGATGTCCCCGTCGCCACGGTGACCGTCACCTCACAGGACGTCGGGCCGCGCATCGCCGACATCTACCCGCGCCCGGGCGGTCAGGTAGGCAGCCTGACCCCGGCCCTGTTCGCGGACGGCGAGAGCATCGACAACTATCCCGCGAACGCCGCCCTGAACTACTGGTTCGAGGTGTGCGAGGGCACCACCGAGGCGCCGACAGGCTGCGTGAACTCCGGCTGGGTGACCCGCCGGACGTGGAACGTGCCCGCCGGCAAGCTGACGTGGGGCAAGCAGTACGTCTGGCGGGTGAAGTCCCGCGAGTCCGGTGTCGAAGGACCGCTGAGCCCGTACTACACCTTCACCACGGCGGTGGAGCAGCCCGCGATCACCTCGCACCTCGGCGGCCAGGGCCTGGGCGGCGCCGGGCGTGAGGTCGACCCCGGCATCGGCAACTACACCACCACGGACACCGACGCCCAAGTGGCCACGGTCGGCCCCGGCCTGACCGTGACCCGCACCTACAACAGCCGCGACCCCCGCTCCGACAACGCCTTCGGCGCCGGCTGGAGCACCCGCTACGACATGCGGATCCAGCCGGACAGCGACGGCACCGGCAATGTCGTGGTCACCCACCCCGACGGCCGCCAGGTCCGCTTCGGCAAGAACCCCGACGGCAGTTACGCACCCCCGTACGGCAGCTTCGCCACCCTCATCTCAATCACCGGCGGTGGCTGGAAGCTGACCGACAAGGACCAGACGAGCTACGTCTTCGACGACGGTGGCCGGCTCACCGAGGTCACCGACTACCGGGGCCGCGAGCAGTCCCTCGCGTACAACACGGCCGGTGAGCTCACCACGGTCACCGCGACCGGCGGGCGCGCCCTGCATCTGACCTGGTCGGGCGGCCATGTCGCCACGGTCACCACGGACGTCCCCTCCAGCGGGGCCGAGCCGCTGACGTGGGACTACACGTACGTCGACGACAAGCTCATGCAGGTCTGCGGTCCCGAGGACGCTGCCGGCGCCTGCACCGTCTACACCTACGGCAGCGGCTCCCACCACCGCACCGTCGTCCAGGACTCAGGACCGTTCTCGTACTGGCGTCTGAACGAGCAGGCGGACGCCACCAGCGCGGCCAGCGACCTGCTCCTGGACCGTTCCGAGCACGAGGGCACCTACCAGGACGTCCAGCTCGGCACCGCCGGCGCCCTGGCGGGCAGCCCCGACACAGCGGCGACCTTCAACGGCACCACGTCCTACGTGCAGCTGCCGGACCAACTGGTCAGCGACACCCCGTACCTGACCGCCGAACTGTGGTTCCGCACCACCGGCAGTGGTGTGCTCTTCAGCTACCAGGACCACACCCTGGAGGAGGCCACCACCGGCAAGAACACCCCGGCCCTGTACGTCGGCACGGACGGCAAACTGCGCGGCGAGTTCTGGAACGGCACAGCCGCACCCATCACCTCCTCTCAGACGGTCAACGACGGCACCTGGCACCACGCGGCACTCACCGCCGCGGGCAACACCCAGAGCCTCTACCTCGACGGCACCAAGGTCGGCACTCTCAGCGGCGACATCACCCAGGACGACCAGCGCTTCGTCTACCTCGGCGCCGGCTACTGGAACAACTGGCCGGCGACGACCGGCACCATCGGCCGCTTCGCCGGTGACATCGACGAGGCCGCGGTCTACACCCGCCCGCTGGGCTCGCGCACCGTCGCCGAGCACCACGCGTCGGCGACGGTCGCCCAGCAGCTCACGAAGGTGACGCTGCCCAGCGGCCGCGTCCACGCGGAGGTCGTCTACGACGCCGCCCACGACCGTGTGTCCTCCTACACCGACGCCAACGGCGGCACCTACCAGCTGTCCAACCTGCAACTCACCGGTACCGAGGACAAGCCAGCCACCGACGATCAGTCGGCCACGGTCGGCCGGACGACCGCCACCGTGACGGTCACCGACCCCGACGACCGCACGTCCAGCTACACCTACGACCCGCTCCAGGGATATCGGCTCATCGCCCAGACCGACACCTCCGGCAACACCGCGAGCTACGAGTACGACACCGGCGGCTTCCTGGCGGCCACCACCGGCCCCGACGGCACCGTCACCCGTCTCGGCCACGACGAGCGTGGCAACAAGATCTCGCAGACCACCTGCCGGGACACCGACGACGAAGCCACCTGCCACACCTCCTATTACGACTACCACCTCAACGCGGACGACCCGCTCGACCCGCGCAACGACCAACTGACCGCCGTACGCGACGCCCGCTCCTCGGGCGCGACGGACGACACGTACCGCACGAGCTACGGCTACAACTCCCACGGCGACCGGGTCTCCACCACCACCCCGGCCACCGCGGACTTCCCACAGGGCCGTACCGAGAGCCACACCTACACCGACGGCACCGAGACCGCGGTCGGCGGCGGCACGGTCCCGGCCGGTCTGCCGCTGGCCTCCACCGACACCCGCGACCGCGTGACCCGACGCTCCTACACCGCGGCCGGCGACCTCGCCGAGGTCACCGACCCGGCCGGAGTCGTCACCGAGTACACCTACGACGCTCTCGGACGCGAGACCAGCAACACGACCGTCTCCGACGCGCACCCGGACGGTGTCACCACGACCACGGCGTACGACGGCGAGTCCCGCACGACCACTGTTACCGGACCGGTCACCAACAACAAGGTCACGGGCGAGGAGCACCAGGCCAGGACCAGCTACACCTACGACCCGGACGGCCACCCGCTCAAGGAGTCCGTGGCGGACATCGCAGGCGACGACACCACGCGTACCACCGAGCGGACCTACGACGCCCACGGCCGCGTCGCCACCCTCACCGACGCCGAAGGAGCCGTGGAGAACTACTCCTACGACGCCTACGGCCACCAGACCAGCCGCACCATGCCCGGCCCGCGCACCTTCCGCTACGCCTACACAGCCCGCGGAGACCTCGCTGAGGTCACCCTCGCGGATTTCACTGGTGACCCCAACAGCCCGTCCGCCGCCAAGGACGTGGTGCTGGACTCCTACGCGTACGACCCGGCCGGTCGCCTCGCCGAACACACCGACGCGATGGGCCGCACCATCCGCCACACGTACTACGACGACGGCCTGCCCGCCCAGCAGATCCTCTCCGGCTTCCACGACCCGGACGACAGCACCCGCGACCTCGTACTGAGCGACAAGCGGTACGACGCCGCCGGCAACCTCATCCGTGAGACCACCGGCAACGGCAAGGTCACCACCACCTACTCCGTGGACGCCGCGGGACGCACCACCGCCCAGGTCCTTGACCCGGACGGGCTGGCCCGCAGCACCGCGTACACGTACGACGCCGCGGGCGCGGTGCTCTCCGAGACGTACACCGGCGCGGGCGGCACCCGCACCGAGAAGGTCTCCTACGAGCGAGACCTCACCGGGGCGGTCACCCGCCAGACGGTGGAGAATGGCGCCGAGGACCTCGTCACCACCCGCGACATCGACGACCGCGGCCTGGTGCTGTCCGAGACATCGCCGCGCGGCAACGCCTCCGGCGCCGACCCGGCCGCCCACACCACCGACTACTCCTACGACGCGCTCGGTCGGCTGGTCGAGACGCGTTCGGCACCGGTCACGGTGGAGACGAAGGAGGAAGGCGCGGTCACCGCCCGCTCGGCCACGGCCATCGGCTACAACACCTTCGGCGACCTGGTCGACGCCCGCGACCCCAACGGCAACGTCACGCACACCGCCTACGACCGCCTGGGCCGCGAGACCAGCACCAGGCTGCCGGACTACACCCCGCCGGGCGCCACCTCACCGTTGACCGCCACAGTCACCCGCACCTACGACAACGCGGGCAACCTCGGCAGCGAGACCGACGCGCTGGGCAGGACCACCACCTACTCCTACGATCAGCTCGGCAACCTCGCCAAGGTCACGCAGCCGGCCCCCGAGGACGGCGCCTCCGCCCCCGTCTCCACCTTCACCCACGACCTGCTGGGCGAACAGCTGTCGGCCACAGACCCGACCGGTGCCCGTACCGAGGCCACCTACGACGACCTCGGCCGGCAGATCACCGCGACCCGGATCGAACGCCACCCGGCGCAGGGAGCGTTCACCACGGCACTGGCCTACGACGACAGCGGCAACCTGCTGTCGACCACGAGCCCTACTGGTATCACCACAGCCAGCACCTACAACCCGGCGGGCCAGCCCAAGACGGTCACCGACACGGCGGGCAAGCAGACCGTCTACAGTTACGGGCCCACGGGCCTGACGGCATCCGTCACCACACCGCAGGGCCGCACCACCCGCACCGTCCACGACCTGGCAGGCCGCCCTATATCGGTCATGGACGAGGACAGCACGGGCACGGTGGTGCGCACCCGCGGCTCCACGTACGACGAAGACGGCAACCTCGTCGAGATCACCGACGAACTCGACCACACCGTCAAGCAGACGTTCGACGCACTCGGGCAGCTGACCAAGCTGGTCGAACCGGTCGACGCCGACACCTCGATCACCACCACCTTCGGCTACGACGCCGCCGGGCAGCGCACCCGCCTGACGGACGGTCGGGAGAACACCACCTGGTCCACCTTCACCAGCCACGGCCTGGTCGAGTCGATCGTCGAGCCGTCCACCACGACCGATCCGGATCCGGCGGACCGCACCTGGACCACGGTCTACGACAAGGCCGGCCGACCGGTGACCGAGCTCCAGCCCGGCGGCGTGACCCAGCAGCGCACCTTCGACGCCCTGGGCCGGATCACCAAGACCACCGGCTCCGGCGCCGAGGCCACCACGACCCCCGACACCTACGACTACGACGCTGCCGGCCGCCTCACCTCGATGAGCGCCCCCGGCGGCACTGAGTCCTACACCTACGACGACCGCGGCAACCTGCTCTCCTCGGGCGGCCCGTCGGGCACAGCGGCCTTCACCTATGACGAGGAGGGACGCCTGACCGGCCGCACGGACGCGGCAGGTCGAACGACCTTCAGCTACGACATGGCTGGTCGTCTGAAGACAGCGGCGGACCCGCTGACGAACGCGACACAGACGTACGGCTACGACGACGCCTCCCGTCCGACGTCGATCGCGTACGGCGGCACGGGCGCCACCCGCTCCCTCGCCTACGACGTCCTGGACCGCCCGACCACCGACACTCTCAAGGCACCAGGCGGCACTACGACGGCCTCGGTCGGCTACGGCTACGACGACGCCTCCCGCCTCACCGCCAGGACCACCACGGGTACGGCGAACCCGGGCACCCAGTCCTACGACTACGACTGGGCGGGTCGCCTGACCAGCTGGACGGCCACTGACGACACGGTCACCGAGTACACCTGGGACGAAGCGGGCAATCGAACGGGCGCCGGTGGCGTGACGGCGACCTACGACGAGCGCAACCGGCTGACCAGTGCGGGGGACGTGACCTACACCTACTCGGCGCGCGGTACCCGCACCGGCAGCAGTGGCCCAGCGGGCACCCATACGGCGGAGTTCGACGCGCTGGGCCGCATGGTCGGCGCCGATGGCACGGTGTACGCGTACGACGCGCTGGGCCGCCTGGTGACGCAGGGAGGCGACAGTCTCACCTACGCGGACCAGTCGAACGACCTCGTGGCTGGCGGCGGTCGGCTGGTGGCCCGCGGCCTGTCCGGCGAGGCCCTGGCCTCGGCGAACACGGACGGCACAGGCGCCGCCGCGGTGCTGTCGGACCTGCACGGCGACGTGACCGGCACCTTCGACCCGGCCACGGGCACTCTCGACGGCTCCACCAGCTACTCCCCGTTCGGCGAGGTCACAGCACAGACAGGCGCCCAGGGCACCCTGGGTTACCAGGGCGAGTACACCGACCCGGACACAGGCCAGGTCAACATGCACTCCCGCTGGTACGACCCGGCCACCGGCGGCTTCTCCTCCCGAGACTCCTGGACGCTGAACCCGGTACCGTCGATCGCCGCCAACCGGTACACCTACGGCAACGGCGACCCGTTGACGAACACCGACCCGACCGGGCACTGCCCGTGGTGTCTGGTGGCCGTCGGTGGCGCCATTCTGTACGCGGGCGTTGCCACCAGCGCGGGGACCGGAGCGAGCCAGTCGTATGGCGCGAGCTGGACCAAGGCGTCCAACTGGAAGAGCACCTGGAACGACACCAAGCGCGGCGCCGGCCGGATCTGGAACGGCATCCGCGACCTGTTCGGCAGCAACGAGTCACGCCGCGACCGGCGCAGCACCGGCGGTCACCTTTCCCTGCTGCCGTCGACCTCCGGCCTCGTCTCCGCACTGCGGGCCCAGGCGGCAGCCCAGGCCCGCGCAGCCGCCGCCGCGCGGCGGAACCCGGGCAACCCTGGAGGGGGGCCGGGCGGAGGCTACGGCGGTGGCGGAGGATACGGCGGCGGAGGCGGCGGCACAGGGACCGGAACCGGCGCCTGCACCTGGAACTGCGTCCCGCCCGGCCCTCCGCCGCCCCCGCCCCCGCCCCCGTGGGCGGACATGATCAGAGACGCGCTGTCCACCAAGACTGCACGGCCCACCACCAAGGCCAAGACGGACGCCGGACACGAAGAGTTCGTGGACGACTCGCTGACCAAGTCGGTCAAGGAGCTGGAGTTCTCAGCTGGGGACGTGGCGGAGTACTTCAAGTACTTTCCTGACGGCACCGGCGCCTGCACCGGGGGTCTCCTTGGTATGCAGTGCACGGGCAACGGCAACCTCCTCGACCCTGGCACTGGCGTCGCCTACTGCAATCCGGCAGCGGGCTGGACACCGGGCAACACCTGTGTGCCACTGCCCACCATTGGCAGTCCCGCAGGCCAGCAGGGCGCCGCAGGCGTCACTGGCGATCGGGGGGCCATTGCCGCGGAGCTCAAGGCACGAGTTGATGCGCTGCATGGTCTGCTCCCCAAGTCCGCTCAAGGGCGGCGGTCCACCGCCATTATTCGCGCGATGGACGCGGAAGGCAGGGTCCGTGACATTGTGGGGTGGAGTGGCGACCAGAAGCGTGGCCTGGACCGTCTGATCAGAGAGGGGATCCAGGATGGCGAAGAGATGGCCGACAGGGTCGCAGGCGATGCGGAAACCAGCGCGCTGAACCACATACGAGACAAGGGGTGGACACCTGTGGCAGGCGCGGCGAACAGACCCGTATGCCCCTGGTGCCAGAACACGTTGTTCGATCCGTTCAATGCTTCTGTCGGACCTGCACAACTGGTCGGCCCGAGTGATCCTACTGCTATTCTGAGGCGAATTAGATCCGCCCCTGACGGCAGTAGGCTGACAGGGCAGAGTCAATTCATCTGGGATCAATGAGGGGTTGCATTGTTTGATCGCGATCGGGCTGCCGCCGCAGTCGAAAGCCTCACTCCTCTTGGTCGTGGCCAGTTGGCAGCACTCTGCCTAAATCGGATTTCAGGGCTACTGGATGACGTCAGGATCTCCGGCGAATTCTCCAGCATCGCTGAACTGGTGTATCAGATTCAGGAATACGCAGTTAGCTGTGCGCGGCAGCTTCCATCAGACTTCGACCTGGTGGGCATGAATCGACGTCTGCGCGATTTCCTCGGCCCGGACGATGAACCACATGAAGAGCTTCCAGGCTGGGGAGCCTGGGTCATGGATATCGCTTCCGTCGCAGACTATGTGCTGCGCACATGGAGCACCCCTGACGAAAGCGCCGAGAACTGCTTCGAAGTGCTACTGAGCACCTACTCTATCGCGGGGTACTTGGAAGACGATTCCAGTAGTCCGAATGTTCCCGCCTTGGGTGAGATGGAGTTCCGTCACCAGATGGATGAGGCTGGTGCAATTGCCGATGGCGGCGAATGGGGAAATCTCGCCCAAGGCTCAGCGGATCTCGCTCAGTCGTACCAGAGATGGGTTGAATATGTGACAGCGTGAAAGTGTATTGTGCTCCTTTGAGGGAGGGCCGAGATGACATCACGGGCCTGGCGCTGGCCGACGGAAGTCACGTCCAGTTCATGAACGTCGTTCCGGTCTTCGAGTCGGAGCTTGGGCTCAGGGAAGGCCGCTCCGCTGAGTGGCTCATGGGTGACGGCCTGAGCGCGCCTCGTGCACGTCGGACCGCGACGACGTTGCCTGATCCGCTCCCGACGGGCCCCAGGCGGCAGTAGTCCGGGACGTTTCAGTCGCCCTGCGCACTGCGGGAAGCGGCGGCTCACTCTCACACTGGACGGTGTACGACACACCGGACGGGCTGCCGCCGAAGTAACGGAGCAACACCTTTGAGCATCGAGGAGCTGGCCCGCGACGCGGGGCTGAGCGCCCCGCGCCGCTATCAGGTCGACTGGGATCGAGTGGAAGCGTCCGTCGGCACTCGGCTGCCGGCGGACTACAAGGAGTACGTCTACTGGTTCGGCCCCGGCAGTTTCGACGACTACCTGATCGTCTGCGTGCCTGGGGTCGAGAACGGCTACACGGAGCTGGCCGCCTGCCTGGCGAAGGAACAGGCGGATGCGCGTCTGCGTGCGCAACTTGCGCCGTCGTCAACTCGGTTCGAGTTGTTCCCCGAGCTCGGCGGGTGGCTGCCGTGGGGGTTCACCACCGGTGGGGACGGGCTGTACTGGGTGACCTCCTCGGACGACTCCGACCGCTGGACCATCGCTGGTCGACCGAGCCGCGGCTCCGACTATTCACTCTTTGACGGCAGCTTCAGCGCTTTCCTGCACACATTCATTTGGGACACCGTGGAGATGCACTTCATCCCCGAAGCCGAGGGCGACGTACCCATCGCGTTCGAATCCGAAAGTGGTGAATGGCTGGGTGGCGCAGGTGTGCGCTTGGAAGCTTACGGACGTTTCGAGGCGGCCTGATCGCAGAACTATGTGGATCTCCTCTGGTTCACGTCTTGCTGAGCCAGGGGAGAGACGATGCCGCAAGGGCAAGTCCGGCCCTGGGGTTGCAGGGGTGACGTTCGGCGGCGGCCAGATCAGACGAGGCAGGCAATCCTGCCAGTGCCGGAGACATGACTGGACATGCGATGACGGACCTGAAACAGCGTGCCGTCCACCAAGGCCAAAACGGGCGCCAGACACGAAAAGTTCGTGGACGGCACGTCGGCTGGGAGGTGAAGGAGACGCTCTCTGCAACCAGTGAGAGCGATGCCCGTTTCATGCGGTAAGCGGGAAGTGCCCCCTGATGCTCTCGAGCATGGAGCGATGGGTTTCGATCCAGCCGGTCGGGGCCGCGATGGGTACAGTGACGATGATTTGTGAACCGGCTACATCAAAAACGCTCACTTCCGTGCACTCGCTTTCACTTATCTCTGGCGGTGTGATAATAATGCGCGGAGATCGGCCACTCTCGAGCCAGGTTGCCTTTCGTCCGGATTCAATGGAATCCAGTGCGCGAGACCAATTTTCCAGGTCGTAGGAATTCAAGTAGAGGTCGATATGGCCGTTGATGAATTCGCTCGAGATGACGATCTCGGCATGGAGGGCGTCGTGCAGATCAGTGCTGGAAAACCGCACACCTTGGAGAACTCGCAGTACGACGCTTTGCTCGTCGTCCGCCAGGGCAACCAGCTCGGCCGTTTGAGACTCAGGCATGTGCAGCGTTCCTCGCTCTGTCTGTGGCTCGGGCTGACGTAGGTGGGGATGGGGGCAAGGCACCGCACGGAGTTTCCCATCCACGGCCGGGCCGTGCTCCACCGACGCGTATGACTTCGGTGGGCGACCTTGGTCTCGACCACTGGCACGCGACACCACGCGCCGTCGCGGCACCGATCGCAGCAACCCCGCCAAGGGGCAGCACCCGACGGCCGACGCGGCTGGGCTCAAGGCATCTGCTCGGTCGGCAGCTGGGTGGCACGGGCGCCATTCCGTCAGGATGTCCGGCACGCCGAAGCCAGTGATCTTGGCGTCATGCGAAGAGAACGTTCAACCTCGGTAGCGAATATGCAGAGGACTGGTCACTCATGTTGAGCACTGTCGGTGAACTCGAAAGAGCCCTGCCGGGGCTGCTCCCCTTGCGATCCGCCGTGCGCAGGGAGATCAACTGGCCAGAGATCGTGCGTGCTCTCGGCTCGGACCTGCCCAGGGACTACAAGGAGCTGTGCGAGGTATACCCGAGCTTCTCCATCGGGGACTTCCTGCTCGTGACGACTGCTGATCCGGGGCGCGAGTCCGAGTTCGCGACGGACATGCTGGAGGCCCTGAACGTGCTGGAGGATCTGGCGCAGGACGACATGTCCGGCGGATACGTTCCCTTCCCCCAGCCCGGAGGGCTCCTGCACTGCGCTGAATCGAGCTCCGGCGACATCCTCTACTGGCGCACGGACGGCGACGATCCGGACGCCTGGCCCGTGGTGGTGAGTACCAGGAACGACGACTGGTGGGAGCACGACAAGGGATTCCTCTCACTCCTGGCAGGACTGATCTCCGGGGCGGTACCTCCATGGGGGTTGCCGGATCCTTTTCCTGGGAGCGACGCAGAGGTGAAGCTGGCGTGAGGTGGCTCAGGGGAGCGCGGTCGAGACCTGGGGCGAGACAAGAGGGGCGACCTTGGCAAGGACAAGGACCCCTTGGGGGGCGACATCGCGCGTGGCTGCGGTCGTCGTTCTTCTGGCGATCGAGAGCCGCTGCTCAGCCGACCGTCCTGCGTGAGCGATGCGTGAGCGGATGATGCGGCAGAGGCCGTCACGGCGCGGACGGATCAAACGGCGGCACCCGCTCTGGCCAGGCAGTTCCGGACACCTGCGGAGCATCCGGAACCACCCAGCGAGATCACGCCAGGACTTTTAATCCATTGGTTGTGGGTTCGAGTCCCACAGGGCCTACCGGTGGTGGGGGAGGCAAACAGCCTCTGACCTGCTACGCAGCGCCTGAGTCGGCTTCGGTCGGGTCGGGCGCTGCTTCGTTTTCGGGGCTGTGCGTGAGCGGATGTTCGCATGACGGGCGGGCCGTGCCGGTGTGGTCAGTCGTGCCGGGCGAGATTCACCGGGGATACGAGCAGGATCACGGCCAGCACGGGGATGAGGATCAAGTCGGGGAACACACCGAGGAGTAGCCCGCCCAGCAGGGCGCCGACGATCGAGCCTGCGGCCATGACCATCGTGAACCGGAGCTTGGCGCCGAGCACAGCGAAGCTGCCGTCACGGCTGTAGCGGGCGAAGGCGACCAGCATGGTCGGCAGGGACACCAGCAGGGAGAGGGTTCCGGCGGTCTTGATGTCCTCTCCGAACAGCAGCACGATCGTGGGGATGAGCAGCTCGCCTCCGGCCACGCCCATGATCGCCGCGACGACCCCGATGCCGAACCCGGCCGCGACTCCGCACGGCACCTGGGCCCACAGCGGCAGCGCGAGCGTGTCCAGCGTGGTGGTATGTGTGATCAGCAGGGCAGCGGCCATGAGCACCATCAGGGCGGCCAGCACCTTGTAGAGGGTCGCACTGCGCATACGCACAGCCCAGTGGCGGTGTTCTGCCAGGCGGAGCCCCACTCGGCGCGCTCCTTCTCCTGACGGCCTTGTGGTCGCCCAGGGTGGCGATGTTCATGCTGTCGAGCGCGATCGTGTTCGCGTTGCCGTCCGTCTTCGGCTCGGACTCGTAGGGGTCCCAGCCGTCCACCACGATCTCCTCGGCGGGGGTGATGAGGCCGGCGTCGAGGTCGATCTCGTGCCAGTCCTGGCCGACCGCCTCGCCACGCCGGAGGCCGCGCGTGCCCATGAGGGGGAAGATCGCGTACAGCCGGTCGCCCTCGGCGGCGTCGAGAAAGGCTCCGAACTGCTGCGGGGTCCACACCATGACCGGGCCCGGCATCTCGCCCGTCTCGCGCCACCGCCGGACCCGCTCCTCCGTCCACAGGAGGGGCTTCGGGCGCCTGCCGGACTCCAACTCGACGTGGGAGGCCGGGTTGAAGGTGATCAGCTGCTGGGCGATCGCGGAGTTGAGGGCCGCGCGGAGAGTGCGGTGAATCGCCTGACGACTGGCCGGGCCGGTTGTCTTCCGGAACGGCTTCATCTCCGCCAGCTTGGCCCGTTCGGCCGCGAGCAGCTTCCGCTCGGCTCCGACGGGGCGTCCGGGCTTGCTCGGTCGGCCCACCAAGGCCATGCCATCCGCTGGACCCTGGAGATCCGTGCCGCCCGGCCGGTGGGTGATTCGATGTGTCAATGCTGATGCCCGTGCCGTCTGCGGCACGGGCATCAGTTCAAAGCATGGCGCCTCGGCGTTGGTGTCGCGGCGTTGGCGTCGCGGTGGGTGTCGCTCAGACCGCGGCCGTGATCTTGTCCGGTTCAGGCGTCTGCTCGGTGTCGGCCAGAGCGGCGAGGTACCGCTCGGCGTCCAGGGCGGCGGCACAGCCGGAGCCGGCGGCTGTGATGGCCTGGCGGTAGGTGTGGTCGACGACGTCGCCGGCGCCGAAGACGCCCGGGATGTTGGTGCGGGTGGAGGGGGAGGCGACCTTGAGGTAGCCCTCGCCGTCCAGGTCGAGCTGGCCGGTGACCAAGTCGGTGCGCGGGTCGTGGCCGATGGCGACGAACAGCCCCGTGGCCGGGAGATGCGAGGTCTCGCCGGTGGCGGTGTCGCGCAGGGTGAGCCCGGCGAGCTTGCCGCCGTCCTCGTGGATCGCGGCGACCGCGCTGTTCCAGGCGAAGGAGATCTTCGGGTCGGCGAACGCGCGGTCCTGCATGGTCTTGGACGCGCGCAGGGTGTCGCGGCGGTGGACGACGGTGACGGAGCGGGCGAAGCGGGAGAGGAAAGTGGCTTCCTCCATCGCGGTGTCGCCGCCGCCGACCACGACGATGTCATGCTCGCGGAAGAAGAAGCCGTCACAGGTCGCGCAGTACGACACACCCCGGCCTGAGAGATCGTCCTCGCCGGGCAGACCCAGCTTGCGGTGCTGTGAGCCGGTCGCCACGATCACGGCCTTGGCGCGGTGGACCGTACCCGCGCTGTCCGTGACGGTCTTGAGGGCCCCGGTCAGGTCGACCTCGACGACGTCGTCCGGGACCAGCTCGGCGCCGAAGCGTTCGGCCTGGGCCCGCATGTTCTCCATCAGCTCGGGGCCCATGATGCCGTCGCGGAAGCCGGGGAAGTTCTCCACCTCGGTCGTCTGGACCAGCGCCCCACCGGCGGTGACCGCGCCCTCGAAGACCAGGGGCTTGAGCGAGGCGCGGGCGGTGTAGAGGGCGGCGGTGTATCCGGCGGGGCCGGAGCCTATGACGATGACGTTGCGGATGTCCGCGGGTGTGTTCTCGGCCGCGGTCGCGCCGGTCGCGGTGCTCATGCCTGCGGCTCCGGCGCGATCTCCTTGATCAGGCCCTCGACCAGCACCTTGATCTCGTCGCGGATCGGGCGGACGGCCTCGACGCCCTGGCCCGCCGGGTCCTCCAGTTGCCAGTCGAGGTACCGCTTGCCGGGGAAGACGGGGCAGGTGTCGCCGCAGCCCATGGTGATGCAGACGTCGGACTCCTTGACCGCGTCCACGGTGAGCATCTTCGGGACCTCGGCGGAGATGTCGATGCCGACCTCGGCCATGGCCTCGACGGCGGCCGGGTTGACGCCCGCGCCCGGGTTGGAGCCGGCGGAACGGACCTCGACACGGTCCCCGGCCAGGTGGGTCAGCCACGCGGCGGCCATCTGGGAACGGCCGGCGTTGTGGACACAGACGAACAGCACGGAGGGCTTGTCGGACATCAGAGGTCTCTCTTGTCTCACGACGGCATCAGGTGCGAATGATGTCAGCACCTGGTGGTGTCAGCCACCACTGATGTGACAGTATCAGTCCATGATGACGTCAGTCGACACTGACCTGATCCGGGTGCTGGCCGACCCGCTCAGGCTCCAGATCGTGACCCTGCTCGCCAACGAGATGCTGTGCACCACCCACCTCGTGGAGGAGACCGGTGCCCGGCAGACCAACCTCTCCAACCACCTGAGAGTGCTGCGCGAGGCCGGAGTCGTCGAGACGGAACCGTGCGGCCGGTTCACCTACTACCGGCTCAAGCCCGACGTCATCGCCTCACTCGCCAGCCAGTTCGCCGACCTGGCCGAGTCCGCCCGCACCGCCGCCGAGAACAAGAGGGCCTGCCCATGACCCCCGCCGAAGCCACCGCGACCGCGGAGTCCGCCCCAGCCGCTCCCGTACCCGCCTCCGTCGGGCCCGCCCCGGGCGCCACCCCGCCGCGCAGGCCCCTGGTCGCCCGGGCCGCTGCCGAACTCATAGGCACGGCGCTGCTGGTGGCGGTCGTGGTCGGCTCCGGCATCCAGGCCACGGAACTGAGCAAGGACGTCGGCCTGCAGCTGCTGGCCAACTCCACGGCCACAGTCTTCGGCCTCGGTATCCTGATCCTGCTGCTCGGCCCGGTCTCCGGCGCCCACTTCAACCCGGTCGTCACGCTGGCCGAGTGGTGGACGGCCAGGCGCGGCGGTGCCGGCGTCACCCCGCGTGAGGTTGCTGTCTATCTGCCCGCGCAGGTCGTGGGAGCGATCGCGGGCGCGATCCTGGCGGACGCGATGTTCGGCGAGCCGCTGGTGAAGTGGTCCACGCATGACCGGTCGGCGGGTCACCTGCTGCTCGGTGAGGTCGTCGCGACGGCCGGTCTGATCCTGCTGATCTTCGGCCTGGCCCGCTCGAACCAACTGCGCTTCGCGCCCGTCGCGGTCGCCTCCTACATCGGCGCCGCCTACTGGTTCACCTCCTCCACGTCCTTCGCCAACCCGGCGGTGACCATCGGCCGCGCCTTCACCGACACCTTCGCGGGCATCGCGCCCGGCTCGGTCGCCGGGTTCGTCGGTATGCAAGTCATCGGCGGCGTGGTCGGCTTGGCCCTGGTGGCCCTCATCTTCATGCCCGGACGATCGGCCGAGTGACCCCCAACAGGACCCAGGTGGTGGTGATCGGCGGAGGCCAGGCCGGACTCGCCGCCGGCTACCACCTGCGCCGTCTCGGCCTCGACTTCGTCATCCTCGACGCCCAGGCCACACCGGGCGGTGCCTGGCAACATGCTTGGGACTCGCTCCGGCTGTTCTCTCCGGCCGCGTACTCCTCGCTGCCCGGCCGCCTCATGCCACCGCAGACTGGCGCGACCTACCCCGACGCGCAGCACGTGGTGGAGTACCTCACCGACTATGAGAAACGCTACGAACTGCCCGTCGAGCGACCCGTCCGCGTCCTCGGTGTCCACCGGGACGGCCCACTCCTGCACGTGGAGACGGATTCCGGTACTTGGCACGCTGGCGCGGTGATCAGCGCGACCGGCACCTGGTGGCGCCCCTTCCTGCCCGCCGTCCCCGGCCGGCCAGAGTTCCGCGGACGCCAACTGCACACCGTCGAGTACCGCAGCCCCGCCGACTTCGCCGGGCAGCGCATCATCGTGGTCGGCGGCGGCAACTCCGGAGCCCAGATCGCAGCCGACCTCGCCTACGACAGCGACCTGACGTGGGTCACCCAGCGCCCGCCCCGCTTCCTCGCCGACGACATCGACGGCCGCGTCCTTTTCGACGTGGCAACCGCTCGTCGTCGAGCCCTGGATGAGGGGCGTACGGACGTCGGCGGTGTTGCCTCCCTCGGTGACATCGTCGCCGTCCCACCCGTACGCAAGGCCCGCGACATCGGGCTGCTCAAGGCGAGCCCGATGTTCCGCCGCCTCGTACCTGGCGGCGTCGAGTGGGCCGACGGCACCCGCGTCGAGGCCGACGCGATCATCTGGTGCACCGGCTTCCGGCCCAATCTCTCCCACCTCGCCCCGCTCCAACTGCGAGGCGTGCGCGGCCACATCGCCACGACGGGCACCCACGCGGTCGGCGAATCGCGTCTGCATCTGCTCGGATACGGCGACTGGACCGGCCCCGCCTCCGCCACGCTGATCGGTGTCGGCCGCCCGGCACGGGACGCGGCTCGCGAGATAGCCCAGCTCCTGGCAGCCGGTAGCTGATGCGATAGGCGGTGCTCTGGGTCTCCGTGGTCCTGAGTCCCTACGACTGGGGCCATCGCCGTGTGGGACCACAGCCTCTCGACGGATGACCAGTGACGCTCAGGCCGCCGACGCGGCCTTGGTCAGCAGCCGGCCCATCGCGGCGAGAACCGACGGCTCGACCCGGTAGTACACCCAGGTGCCGCGTCGCTCGGAGGTGAGCAGGCCGGCCTCCTTGAGCTTCTTCAGGTGGTGGGAGACGGTCGGCTGGGAGACGCCCACGTCGGAGATGTCGCACACGCACGCCTCACCGCCCTCGTGGGAGGCGACGGCGGAGAACAGCCGCAGGCGTACGGGATCGCCGAGGGCCTTGAACATCCGCGCGGCCGTCTCGGCCTCCTCCGCGGTGAACGGGCGCTCGGTGAGCGGCGGGCAGCACGGCGCCACGGCCTCACCGGGAGCGGGGTCCAGCAGCGGCAGCACCTTCGTATTCGACATGCATCTATGTTGACATATGTCGAACCAATGGTGCGAGGGTCGGACCGCCTCAGCTTCGGGTGAGGTGGGCGGCGAGGTGCCGCGCGATCCGTTCCGTATCCCGGCCGACCCCGCGAAGGGAGTTCGAGGGCAGGCCGCGCTGCCACTCCAGCCCCACGTAGGCGAGTCCGGGATGGGTGAGCGAGACGTCCTCGCGGTGGATCGGGTGGCCGTGCTCGTCGAGCGCGCCGAGCGGGCCCAGGTAGGCGAGGTCGGGCCGGTAGCCGGTGGCCAGCAGGATCGTGTCGACCTCCTCGCTGTGGCCGCCGGCCCAGGTGACCTTGGCGCCGTCGATCCCCGTGAACATGGGGCGCCGGTCCGGAGCACCGGACGTGATGGCGGCCCGGTAGCGGCCGTCATCGATGACCGGCTGGGTCGGGGGCGTGCGCAGGAACCGGCCGAGGGGCAGGGTGTCCGCCCCGGTCCGCTTCAGCCACCAGTGCAGATCCCGGCCCAGGGTGCGCTGTGCCGCGAAGTGCACCGGGTGCCGCGTGGCGAGGGTGACCTGGGCGTGCGCGGCCGGCTCGGCGGCGATCTGCGCGGCGGAGTTCCCGGCGCCGGCCACCACTGTGCGCTGCCCTGCGAACGGACCCGGCGTGCGGTACTCGGCCGCGTGCAGCACCGCGCCGGCGAAGCCCTCCAGCCCGGGCAGCGCCGGACAGTAAGGGCGGCCGAAGGTTCCGGAGGCCGCGACCACGCCCCGTGCGGACAACTCGCCTGCGCCCTCCAGGTCCAGGGCGAAGGTGCCGTCGACGGCTGCCCGGACCTCCCCGACGCGCGTCCTCGCACGGATGTCGGCATCCAGCCGGTCGGCGTAGCGCAGCAGACAGGTGACGACCTCGTCCCGGTGTGGATGGCGATCCGGGTCCCCGCCGAAGGGCATCCCGGGCAGCGAGCTGTATCCGGCGGGAGAGAAGAGGGTGAGGCTGTCGTAGTAGCGCGGCCACGATCCGGTCGGCCGGTCGGACGCCTCCAGGGCCACCGGCTCCCGCCCCTGTCGGCGCAGGGCGTGCGCTGCGGCCAGTCCCGACTGACCGCCCCCGATCACCGCTACGTCCACCTGTTCCATCCGCACTCCTGAATTCGATGAATGTCTATGTTGACGTCTATCGATACAGGTGTCATGCTGGGCGGCGCAAGAGATCGACGGATATCGAAACAAAGGGGAATCCAGTGGCTGCGTCCATTGACAGCGTGCTCACCACCGGCCAGCTGCCCGTTGTGGTCATCGGCGCCGGCCCCATCGGTCTGGCCGCCGCCGCCCATCTCGTCGAACGCGGTCTGGAACCCCTGGTCCTGGAGGCCGGCCCGAGCGCGGCCAGCGCCGTCCGCGAGTGGTCCCATGTCCGGCTGTTCTCGACCTGGGGCGAGGTCATCGACCCGGCCGCCGAGAAGCTGCTCGCCCCGACCGGCTGGGTCAGCCCGGACGCCACCGCCTACCCGACCGGTGACGACTGGGCAGAGCGTTACCTCCAGCCCCTCGCAGACGCCCTCGGGGACAAGGTCCGCTACGGCGCCACCGTGACCGGTGTCGCCCGCGCCGGCCGCGACCGCATCGTCGACGCAGGCCGCGCCGAGCAGCCCTTCACTGTGCACGTCCAGTCCGCCGACGGACGCGAGGAACGGATCACCGCTCGCGCTGTCATCGACGCCTCCGGTACCTGGTCCGTCCCCAGCCCCATGGGTGCCGACGGCCTGCCCGCCCTCGGCGAGAAGGCCGCCGCCGAGCACATCACGTACCGAGTGCCGGACCTCGACGACCCCGCCATCCGTGCCCGTTACGCGGGCAGGCGCACTGCCGTCATCGGCTCCGGGGCCTCCGCCTTCACCGCCCTCGCCCTCCTCGCCGATCTCGCGAAGGACGAGGACGGCACGCACACCGTATGGATCCTTCGCCGTGGCATCGGCGCCACCACCTACGGCGGCGGCGAGGCCGACGAACTGCCCGCACGAGGCGCACTGGGCCTGCGCGCCAAGGCCGCCGTCGAGGCCGGCCACGCAACCGCCGCCACCGGCTTCCGCACCGAGGCAGTCGAACGAGACGGCGACCGGCTCGTCCTGATCGCGGAGGACGGCCGCCGCCTGGACCCGGTCGACGAGGTCATCGTCCTCACCGGCCTCCGCCCCGACCTGACGTTCCTCTCCGAACTCCGCCTGGGCCTCGACGAACGTCTCCAGGCCCCCACCGCCCTTGCCCCTCTTATCGACCCGAACGTCCACTCCTGCGGCACCGTCTACCCGCACGGCGTGATCGAGCTCTCCCACCCCGAACAGGGCATCTACCTGGTCGGCATGAAGTCCTACGGCCGTGCGCCCACGTTCCTCGCCATGACCGGCTACGAGCAGGTCCGCTCCATCGCCGCCGCGATCGCCGGCGACCACGAAGCCGCCGAGCGGGTCGAACTCACGCTCCCCGAGACCGGTGTCTGCGGCGGCGCGGGTCTGTTCGACGAGCCCGACGCGGCACAGGGCAGCGAGGGCGGCGGATGTTGCGCCGCCCCCACCACGCTCCAGATCGGCATCGGCGCCCCGGCCACCACCTCCGGCGGCTGCTGAACACCCACCCACCCAAGGAGGTTCGCCATGACATCCCGCGTACAGCTCGCCCTCCGCGTCCCCGACCTCGAAGCGTCCGTGTCCTTCTACACGAAGCTCTTCGGCACCGAGCCCGCCAAACTCCGCGACGGCTACGCCAACTTCGCCATCACCGAGCCCCCGCTCAAGCTCGTCCTCATCGAAGGCACCGCGGACGAGGCGACCCGCATGGACCACCTCGGCGTCGAGGTCGAGTCGACCGAAGCGGTCCGCGCCGCCACCGCCCGCCTGGGCGAGGCCGGCTTGGCCACCGACGTGGAGAACGACACCACCTGCTGCTACGCCCTCCAGGACAAGGTCTGGGTCCACGGCCCCGGCCAGGAACCCTGGGAGGTGTACGTCGTCAAGGCCGACGCCGACTCCCTCGCCAAACAGCAGGGCAGCACCTGCTGCACCGGTACGGCCGCTGCCTCCGGCGCCGGCGCGAAGGAGCCGGTCGCCGCAGGCGGCTGCTGCTGATCCGCCGATGACCGACCTCCGTGCCAGCGGGGCCGTCACCGGGACGGGGGTCCGGTCACGGCCCCGCGCCGCGCTGCCCGCCTTGTGCGCAACCCAGATCACCAGCTGGGGAATCGTCTACTACGCCTTCCCCGTCCTCAATCCGCAGATCACCGCCGCCACAGGCTGGTCGACCACAGCCACCACGGCAGCCTTCTCGGGCGCGCTCCTGATCTCTGCCCTCACCGGCATACCCGTCGGCCGCATCCTCGACCGTCGAGGACCACGCACCGTGATGACCACCGGGTCTGTCCTGGGCGTCCTAGCCGTGCTGGCCGTCGCCTCCGCACCCAACCTGATCGCCTTCACCGCCGCCTGGCTCTTGGCCGGCGTCGCGATGGCCGCCACCTTCTACCAGCCCGCCTTCGCCGCCCTCACCCGCTGGTGGGGCGAGGACCGCATCCGCGCCCTCACCATCGTCACCCTCGCCGGCGGCCTGGCCTCCACCGCATTCGCGCCCCTGACCGCCGCACTCGCCAAGCACCTGAGCTGGCGCAACACGTACGCCGTACTCGCCCTGGTCCTGGCCCTCGTAACCATCCCCGCCCACGCCCTCGCGCTACGAGGACCTTGGCCACCCGCCCCAGCACCACCGTCTCAACGGCGCACCGACAACAGCACCTCGGTGACCCGCAGCCGACCGTTCCTGATGCTCGCCACGGCAATGACCTTGAACAGCTTCGCCATGTACGCGGTCGTCATCGCCCTCGTACCCCTGCTGATCACCCGCGGCGCCAGCCCAACGGCTGCTGCCTGGGCCCTCGGCCTGGGCGGTGCGGGCCAGACCCTGGGCCGCACCCTGTACGCCACCCTCGCCCGGCGCACCGGCGTCACCACCCGCACCGTCGCCCTGATCACGCTCGGCGGCGCCACGACCGCCGCCTTCGCCGTGGTCACCGGCCCTTTTCCCTTGCTGGTCGGCATCGCGATCGTGGCCGGCATGGTGCGGGGCAACCTCACCCTCCTCCAGGCCACCGCCGTCACCGACCGCTGGGGCACCACCCACTACGGAAGCCTCTCCGGACTCCTGGCAGCCCCGGCCACCATCGCCGCCGCCCTGGCTCCTTTCGCGGGAGCCGCCTTGGCTGGACCCCTTGGCGGATACCCCGGCCTGTTCACTGCGCTCGCGCTGACCTCCGCCGTCGCAGCACTCCTCACCCTGGGAAGTGATGCGGACTGTCACAGCTAGGAATGTGAGTGGACCGAACTTCCGCCGGCCGGACGCCGAGCCGTACAGGCGACGGCGACGATGAAAGAGCTGTTCAGCCTGCCTTCTTGCGTGAGCGATGCGTGAGCGGACGGAGCCGCACAGGTCATCACGGAGGAGACCACGTAACGAGCCACAGCTGTCCTGACCAGGTGGTTCCGGAAACCGAAGCAGCGTCCGGAACCACCCAGCAAGATCACGCCAGGACCTTTAATCCATTGGTTGTGGGTTCGAGTCCCACAGGGCCTACGGTTCGCGGGTGGGGGACATCCCCTCCGACCTGCGGTGCAGCGCCCGAGTCGACTTCGGTCGGGTCGGGCGCTGTGGCGTTCCCGGGGCGGCTGGCTCGATCCGTAGAGGCTGACGCGCTCTGTCGCCAACCGGCGCTGTGCCCTACCGTCAGCGCATGGGGGACAGTGGCGGTGGGAAGCCCATGAAAGGGCCAGGCGCCGAGAACGATCCTGCAAAGGGGGTTCGGTGGAAGCTGAGTTGATGGCACTCGCTGCCGCGGGAGCCACGGCATTCGTTCAGCAGATGGCGACGGACTCCTGGACACAGGCCCGTGACCGCATGGTCTCGTTCTTCTCGCGTCACCGTGGTGGTGAAGAGGACGTGATCGAGGGGGAGCTGGAGACGTCGCGTGCCGAGATGACGGCGGCGCTGGAGGCCGGTGACGAGCAGACGGCCCTGGATGTGGAGTCGGAGTGGCGAACGCGGTTGCGTCGCACTCTGCAGTCCAACCCGGCCGCCGCGTCCGAACTGAGGTCGATACTCGATGACTTGATGCCCGGTGGGGAGAGGCAACAGGCCGCGGATGTGGACAACACGATCAGTGGTGGCGTTCAGCACGGCCCGGTGATTCAGGCCGGCAACGTGGGTTCGCTCCATTTCTCGGGTCACGAGCCGCACCTGTCCTGAACACCGGGCCCACGGTTCGAGGGCGGGGGCATCCCCTCCGACCTGCCGTACGCGCTACCAGGCGAGGGCGTCCGCCGCGTTGCCCTGCCAGTAGGTGACGGTGGCGGCGCTGTTGAAGAAGACACCGCCCTTGGACAGCTTCAGGGTCTTCTCCGCGCCCGTCGCGTCGCCCTTCCTGTCGGCGAAGATCACGCCCAGGGTCTTGATGCTGCTGCCGCCCTCACCGTCAGGGGAGTACGTCGTGATGCCGGCGTACGCGGACTTGCCGGGCTCGAGCATCAGCACGGACTGCGGCGTCGTCTCCTCGGCCCACGCCACCGGGGCCTGGGCGTCCGCGCCGGCCCTGAGGAACGGGGCGCTGTAGACGTAGCAGGGCTTCGAGCCGGTGTTGGTGGCCTTGAGCAGCAGGTGGTTGATCGGTCGGGTCGGCGTGGAGACGGTCACCTTGGTGTTCGCCGCGGTGCACGTGACGATCGAGGGCGCCTTCTTCTGCGTGGCGGCGGAGGCGGTCTGCCCGGCACCCTGGAAACCGATCACCGCGAGGGCGGCCGCGACGACCATGGAGGAGGCGGCTGCTCGGGCGGCGAAACGAGTGGTGAGACGAGTGGTGATACGCATGAGGGACTGCCTTCTCTGAGCATTCGGAAGATGGGCGTCGTACCGCGAACCGGCGCAGGGCGCCCCTGTTCGCTCGTGCCGATCACGGAGTCACCGCTCGTTCCGGTGGGACGCCGTGGTGGCGATGACCCAAGACTGTGCCCGGCCCCGTCCCAGCCGCCATTCCTCCGGGATCTTCGGGACGCTGGAACGCTCAGACCGCCTCTGAACTGCACATACGCGGCACTTCTGGAACGCCGGACGGAACGGCTGCAGGGTGCTGAACGGTGGTGCCAGGGCGCGGAACGCCCGCGGTGGTGGTGGCCATGGGTGCGGCTTCAGGCGCCGTCGGGGAGCCGGGGCCGCCCTTCGTGTGGTGTGGGACCCGGCCGCCCGCGGATCCGCTGCGGGGCCGTACGACCTGTCTGTACGACCGTGCCGGCGGCACCATCCGCTTCGAACGGGCCCCCGCGCTCGTCGCGTCCCCGGAGACAGCGCGGCCACCAGGAACATCGGGCACACGCTCGTCGCGAGGCAGCCGCACCTCAGCCTCGTCCGGCTCCTCGCCTGCACCCTCGGTGCCGACGGAAAGCTGACCCTCCGGCACCGCCGAGCGATCACCGCGGCCGGGTCGGAGGACCGCGTCCAGGGCTTCACCGCCCGCAAGGGTGAGGGTCTGGGGGACAAGGGTGCCTGGTTCAAGCTGGCCGACCGGGTGGTCGCTGTCGAATTCGGAGCGGTGACGAGTCGTCCATACCCGGGGCAGGCAACCGGCGGGGGCGTGCACCACGCGCGACCCCTTCAGCCGTTTGGCTAGTCCTCTTCGGCGGTGCCGTCCGATGACTCCGGCATCGCGATGACGTACGTCCCCTTGGCGGGCAAGGTGGCGACGAGCCCTCGCTTCCAGAGTTCGACGACAGCTCGACGCACGGTGCCGATGCTCACCCGATACAGATCGGTCAAGAGGTGTTCTGGCAGTGAACCGAGGCCGGTCGGGGCGGCGGGTCGGGTTCACCGCCGCCGCGACCGGCATTCGGCGGCATCGCGGCACAGCCGCCGCTTCCTCGTATCGCGTTCATGCCTGTTCCCGCCCCGGTGCCGGAGTCGACGATGCCGTTGCCGGATCGGACATGGGCGTCAGCCTCGCCGTAGTGACGTACGAGACCACCACCGCCACGATCACCAGCGGCATGACCGTGATCCCCTGGGACCCGATCAGCAGCGTGGCCAACAGGACGGAGACCAGCGGGAGTCGCAGCATCGCGGCGCTCATCGCCCCGATCCCCATCGCGAACCCCGCGACCAGGCTCAGCCCCGGCAGATGGGAGCAGAGGATGCCACCCGCAGCCCCCACGAACATCGCGGGGAAGATCGGGCCTCCCCTGAAAGCGCTGAGCGACGCGCAATAGGCGAGGCCCTTGCACAGCACCAGCAGCGCCAGCGCGCCCACCGAGTACGCGGCGCTGTCGGCAAGGAAGGGGCCCAGCGCCGTCTGCCCCGAATACAGCACGTCGGTCGCCTGTTTGCCGGTGCTCTCCGCGTAGCCGATCGCCAGCCCCGCCACGACCAGGCCGATGACGACCGAGGCCACCACCCGTCGCCGCTCGACGCGCGTCCTGAGCCGGACGGCGAGCCATCGGATGCCCGCACCCACGAGCGCGGCCGACAACCCGATGACCAGGGCCCAGCCCAACTCCGCCGCTGTCGGGCGGGTCGCTTCGGGTACGCCGTTCAGGGCCAGTGAGTAGGTGCCCAGCCCGCTCCAGGAGCCCAGCCCGACGAAGACGAGCGCGCCGACGCCGGCGGCCAGCAGGCCGGGCACCAGGACCGTCGTCATCATCACGCCACCCAGCCCCGAGGCCTCCATCAGGAGGAACGCCCCGAGCAGAGGCGACCCCAGCAGCGAGCTGACGGCCGCGAAACTCCCCGCCGCACCCAGCACCGCGCTCATCTGCTCCGGCGGATCGTGTCTGACCAGCCGTACGGCACCGGCGGCGAGCCCGCTGCCGAGCGCCAGGAGGGGGGCCTCGGGCCCGAGGACGGCGGCGAAGCAGAGCGTCGCCAGGGCGGCGAGGAAGATGCCGGGCAACTCGACGGGCGGGGGCGGGCCGGCGGGCTGAAAGCCGGCGGTCGGTTCATGCCCGCCGTGCCCCGGCAGGTATCGGACCGTCAGCCCCACCAGCAGTCCGCCGACGGCGAGCAGCGGCAACGGCCACCACAGCGGCGTGCCGTCGAACCCGAGCGTCTCCGGCAGATCCCGGTAGATCAACGGCTGGACCTCACCGACCAGTGCGAGAAATCCGAACGCCGCCACGGACACGGGTACGCCGATCACGGCGGCCATCGCCAGAAGCACCAGGTAAGCACGGCTCCGCAGAAGCGCCATCGGATCCGGCGGCTTCACGGCCCCGGCCCCGGTCGGGTCGACCGGCACGCGCTCCACCTCCTCGCATTCGCGATCCGCGTAACGCGGAGCTGCGCACCGAGCCCGCCGCGCTTGGCGTGGTTCCGAGCGTGGCACGCCGTTCTCAGCCCGGCATTTCGATGACGGTCGTCGTCACGCTCAGGTGTGAACGACGGCTACTGTCCGGTGGCTGATTTTCCTCAGCCGCATCACGTCCCGGTCGGCGGGGGCAAGCGCGCCCGTGTCCTGGAGCACCTCGGCTACGTACCGGCGATCGTGTTCGAGAAGCGCTGCCGCAGCCACGCGTTCGAGGCGTACGGGCGGCCGATGCTCGCGACCCTCGTCCGGGTCCCCGAGTTGGACGGGACGTTTCTGGAGGTCGAGACCCTGGTGGAGGAGGAGGCCGAGGTCGGCGCGGCCCTCGACGACATTCGCGCGGTGTTGGAGGAGCTGGGTGTCTCCCCCGAGGAACTCACGCGCGAGCTCTACACGGACGCGGTGGCGGCGGCCCGCCGTACCGCCGAACCCGGGACCGGGACCAACACCGGTTCCGGTCCCGGGTTCGGGACAAGCACCTGGGGCCCGGAATCCTTGTCGGATTCCGGGCCCCAGGCCTTCAGTAGCGGGGACAGGATTTGAACCTGCGACCTCTGGGTTATGAGCCCAGCGAGCTACCGAGCTGCTCCACCCCGCGTCGTTGAGACCAGTGTACGCCATCCGGCGGACCCCGAGCACACGGGTTAAATCACCAGGCCATGCAGGCCGTGCACGCCGCACGGCCCCGGCTTCGCTCAGCCCAGCAGATGCCCGTTCGGTGCCTTCGCCCGCTCCTCGTACTCCGGCACCACGACCACCTCGGCACCCTCCGCCGACAGCACCGCGTTGCCCGCGGCCGCGTCCTCGACGAACGTGTCAGGCTCGCGCCAGGCCGTGACGACGCGGCGTACACCCGCGTCGAGGACCAGCCGGGCGCAGGGCGCGGGCCGGGAGGCGCGGCGGGCGCACGGTTCGAGGCTGCTGTAGACCGTGGCTGTGGCGAGGCGCGGGTCAGCGGGGTCGAGCTTGGCGAGGGCGGCCTCCTCGGCGTGGACCACGGGGTCGTCACCCTCGCGGGAGTGGCCGCGGGCCAGTTCCGTACCGTCGGCCGCGACCACGACCGCCCCCACGCTGAACGCGGTCCGCGAGGGCGGGCACGCGGCGGCCAGGGTGCAGGCGAGGTCGAGCCAGTGCCGGTCTGCGGGGGAGACGGCCGGGCCGGTGCCGGGGACGGTGGGGGCGTAGCGGATGAGGACGACGTCGCCGACGGGCCGGGTCTCCAGCAGTCGCAGCCTGCTCTTCGGCCCTCCGGGGTAGGGGCCCGTCCCGAACAGCCGGGGCGCGTCCGCCTCCCCCACGAAGAGCGGTGCGACGGCCAGCTGCACCTCGTCCGCGAGCCCCTGCTGCAGGAGCTGGGTGTGGACCCGGCCGCCGCCCTCCACCATGAGGCGGCGCACACCGCGTACGTCTCCGAGGTGGTCGAGGACGGCCGTCCACTCCAGCTCGAGGCCGACGGAGACCACGGCCACGCCGTTCGGCCCCGTCGGCAGGCCCAGCCCGTGCAGCCGTGCCGCGCCCTTGTCGGTCGTGTACACGGCCTTCTCGCCGCCGGTGTGCCAGAACTGGGCCGCCGGATCGAGTTCGCCGGAGGCGCTGACCGTGACCTTCAACGGGTACTCGGGGAGCCCCGCGGCGATCCGGGCCGCGCGTCGCTCGGGGGAGTTGACCAGCAGCCGGGGGTTGTCGGTGCGCAGGGTGCCGGCCCCGATCAGGATGGCGTCGCTGGCCGCGCGCACCTCGTCGACCCGGTCGAAGTCGGCCGGGCCGGAGAGCAGCAGCCGCTCGGGTCCGGTGTCGTCCAGGAAGCCGTCGAGGGAGACGGCGGCGGACAACAGGACGTAGGGCTGGGGCATGGACGCGCTCCCTTGGTTCAAGTTTTAAACAATAACTACACTGTACGTATGACGACCCGCTGGCTCACCCCCGACGAACAGCGTGCCTGGCGCGCCTACGTCGCCGCGAGTTCCCTCCTGGAGGACGCGCTCGATCGGCAGCTCCAGCAGGAGGCCGGCCTGCCGCACCTCTACTACTCGGTGCTGGCCGCCCTCTCCGAGGCGCCGGAGCGCCGGATGCGGATGACCGAGCTCGCCGAGCGGCTGAAGATCACGCGCAGCCGGCTGACGTACGTCGTGACCAGGCTGGAGAAGGACGGCGTGGTGCGGCGCGAGGACTGTCCGCGGGACAAGCGCGGCAGTGTCGCCGTGCTCACCGACGAGGGCATGACCCTGCTGGAGCGCACGGCGCCGGGCCATGTCGAGACCGTGCGGCGTGCCGTCTTCGACCATCTCAGCCCCGAGCAGATCGGCCAGTTCGAGGAGATCTGCGCGGCCATCGCGACGGCGATCCAGGGCGGGGATCCCCGGACGGCCCCCGGCTCGGACGACCTCCCCTGGCGCCGCCGCGCCTGCCCGTCGGGCCAGCAGGACGAGGGCAATCGCGTGTGACGGCCGAGCGATGGCGGGTGACGGCCGAGGGGATCGCGTGTCCCGGTCGGGCAGGGCCTCGCGTGTGACGGCCGAGCTGGGCCTCGCGTGACGGGAATGTGACGTATCCCCAATCCTGTTGCTTGAAATTTGAAGCACGGGTTAGAGTCGCTGCGAGCGCTGTGCTTCAAAACTGAAGCACAGTGACGCCCGCACCAGGACCGGAGAACCCGCATGCCCGACTTTCCCGCTGCCACCCCGCGTGCCCGCGTCCGGGTACCGTTGCGCTTCCACGACGGCTACGGCGTCGACGCCGAACTGGTCACCTTCCACGACCTCGTCGACGGCCGGGAGCACCTGGCGATCGTCCTCGGCGACCCCGCCCCCGGCACGGCCCCGCTGGTCCGGCTGCACTCCGAGTGCCTGACCGGTGACGTGTTCGGCTCGGCCCGCTGCGACTGCGGTCCGCAGCTGCGCGAGGCGGTGGAGCGGATCGCCGACCGCGGCGGCGTCCTCCTCTACCTCCGCCAGGAGGGCCGGGGCATCGGCCTCTACAACAAGCTGGACGCATACGCCCTCCAGGACCAGGGCCTCGACACCTACGAGGCGAACGCGGCGCTCGGGCTGCCGGAGGACGCCCGTGACTACACGGCGGCGGCCCAGATGCTGGGCGCCCTCGGTATCGACGAGCTGGACCTGCTCTCCAACAACCCCGACAAGGCGCAGCAGCTGCGCGGCCTCGGCGTGGCCGTGCGCGACCGCGTGCCCACGGGCGTCTTCACCACCGCCCACAACGTCCGCTACCTGCGCGCCAAGGTCCTCCAGACCCAGCACACCCTCCCCCTCCACGAGCTGACGGGCGCGACGGGACTGACCGGCCTCTCGACGGGCTGAGCCCCGCCCGGCTTCCCGATGGCCTCAACCCGTCCGCCCTCCGCGTCCCTCCCCCCGTCTCTCCGCTAGGCCCTGTCGTCACATTCCCGCCTGCCCCGCGACGCCATGCTCGCGCTCTCGACGCACCGGGCACCGACCCGAGTACGCCCGGTACGCGAGTCGGTGCCCGGCACGCCGAGAGCACGCTCCCCCGGTCTCGGCTGTGCTCGACCGGGAGGTACCCCCACGACGCCGCCAGGCCGCCCTTCGGGCGACGACGGGAATGTGACGACAGGGCCTAGCCCACTCGGCCCCGTCGGCTCGCCCCACCGCCCACCCCCGGAAACCCTGTATCCGTGGGGCAGCGAGAGGGTACGGAGGTCATGCGGGAGCCGGGTGGGCGGCGGTTCTCGTACGCCCGCAGGCTCGCCTGCGTCCTTCCCGTGCTGCTGATCGCCGTCGGACTCTTCTACGACCACTTCACCCCGCGCGAGTTCACCGCGGTCCCCTTCTTCATCGCCGCGCCCCTGGTGGCGGCCCCGCTCTTCTCGTTGCTCGGCACGGTGGTCATCGGCGCCGCGTCGGGGGTCGGCATCACCGGCGTCCGCCTCTACTACGACGACGCAGGCCATGAGGACGCGATCACCGAGATCGCCACGGTGGCCACCGCCGCCGTACTGGCCGTACTGATCAACCGCCTCGTCCGCCGCAGCGACGCCCGGCTCGCCACCGCCCGGGAGATCGCCGAGGCGGCGCAGCGGGCCGTGCTCCCGGTGCCGCAGGAGCGGATCGGCGGGCTGGAGATCGCCGCGCGGTACGAGGCCGCGCAGGCCGGGGCGTCGATCGGCGGCGATCTGTACGCGGTGCAGGACTCGCCCCACGGCGTACGGCTCATCGTCGGCGACGTACGCGGCAAGGGGCTGGGAGCGGTGTCGGCGGTGGCGGTGCTGATCGGGGCGTTCCGGGAGGCGGCCGAGCAGGAGGCGACGCTCGAAGCGGTGGCCCAGCGGCTGGAACGGGCGCTGGCCCGGGAGGGGACGCGGCGGGAGGCGGCGCGGAGTGACGGGGCGGTGGAGTACGAGGGGTTCGTGACGGCCGTGCTCGCGGAGTTCCCGCACGGCGCGGGCCGCGCCCGGATCGTCAACCGGGGCCACCCCTCGCCCCTGCTGCTGCATGCCGACGGCACGTTGTGCACCCTGGACGCCCCGCAGCCCGCGCTGCCGCTCGGCATGGACGACCTGGGCACCTGGCCCGACCGCGCGGAGGAGACCCGGTTCCCGTCCGGCGCCACGCTGCTCTTCTACACCGACGGCCTGTCCGAGGCGCGCGACGCGCACGGTGTCTTCTACGACCCGGCCGTGCGCCTCTCGGGCCGTGGGTTCACCGCCCCGGGCGCCCTGCTGACGACGCTCGCGGAGGAGGTGCGGCGGCACACGGGCGACCGCACGACGGACGACATGGCCCTCTTGGCCGTCCGCCGCCCGTGAAGTATGGCCGTCGGGCGTTCGTGAAGTGTGGCCGTCCCACGTCCGCGAGGTGGAGATGTCACCGAGCGTGTCCGCCCCGCCGTTCTCCGTATAAAAACTGACGCCACGTCAGGTCAACTGTTACTCGCGAGTAAAGGTCAACTCGCCCGTTTTCAGACCCTCATGACCCGTAAAGTCCCGCGCGAAAAACGGAACGATCATTCAGAACAGCTTGGAATGGAGTGCTCGCGTCTATTAACGTTCGATAACGCAGCGCGGTCGTCCCAGCCGTCACAAGAGACGGCTCCGTGCTCACGCGCCGAATCCCGCAAGGGAACCGGGGAACCACCAACCCTGGGGTGAATCGCACGGAAACCGCCGTGGCATTACGCACGACCGGTTTACGCGCGTAGGAGACCTTCCTGCTCCGAACCCGTCAGCTAACCCGGTAGGCGAGAAGGAAGGAAGGAGTACGCCCACGTGGCGTCGAACCGGTCCGCGACCGAAGCCCCGTTCGTGCCGGCCCAACGTGACGGCGAGAGCCAGACGTTCGGCTACGGCAGCTACAACAGCGACAACGAGGGCCCCTGGCAGGAGTGGAACCCCAGCGAGGATTCCCTTCGCCCCGTTCGCGGTCGGCACCGCGTGGCCAAGAAGAGCGGCGTACTCGCCCGTAACGGTCTCGCCCGCAGCTCCACGGTCCTCGGCGTCGGTGTCATAGCCGCCGTCAGCGGTGCCGGGATGGCGAGCGCACAGTCCGGCAAGGCCCCCGTCTCCATATCGATACCCGACCTGCCGAACGTCGGCTCGGTCTTCGAGGACGAGGCCGACGAGCCGGAGCCCCAGGGTTCCACCTCCCCCCTCAGCAACGCGGGGCTGATCGCCGCCGACACCGAGCAGGGCACCGCGGACGCCGGTGAGGCGCTGCGCGCCCGCATCATGGCGCAGGCCGAGTCCCAGCAGGACGCCTTCGACAAGGCCGCCGCCGAGGCCGCGCAGACCGCCGCCGCGGAGCAGGCCGCCGAGCAGGCCGCCAAGGAGAAGAAGGAAGCCGAGGCCAAGGAGGCCGCCGCCAAGAAGAAGGCGGAGGAGGAGGCCGCGGCGAAGAAGGAAGCCGAGCGTCTCGCCGCCCTGGCCAAGCAGTTCACGCTTCCCACCTCCTCGTACACCCTCACCTCCAGCTTCGGTCAGGCCGGCCCGTACTGGTCCTCCGGCTACCACACCGGCCTCGACTTCGCGGCCCCCACCGGCACCCTGATCAAGGCCGTAGGCAGCGGCACCATCACGCAGGCCGGCTACGAGGGCTCCTACGGCTACAAGACCGTCCTCACCCTCGATGACGGCACCGAGATCTGGTACGCCCACCAGTCCTCCATCGGCGTGAGCGTCGGCCAGAAGGTCGCCACCGGCGACGTCATCGGCCGCGTCGGCGCCACCGGCAACGTCACGGGCGCCCACCTCCACATGGAGGTCCACCCCGGTGGCTCCACCACCGGCATCGACCCGGCGGCCTGGCTCCGCAGCAAGGGCCTCAACCCGTAACGGCCGGCATCACACCCGAAGCAACGACGCCGCGTACGCCCCTGGGCCTACGCGGCGTTCGTCTTGTCCCCTGCGACGCCCTGGACCTCCCCGGACCCCGGCCCTCTCGGCTCCCCGGAGAACTCCCCTGTAGACAGAAGGGCCGGCAGACATGGCGAAGAGCGCACTTCTCGTGATGGACGTCCAACGCGACGTCGTGGCCATCGCGGACGACGGGTCCGGATATCTGCCGCGCCTGCGCAGGGCGATCGACGGAGCCCGGGCCGCCGAGATCCCCGTGATCTACGTCGTGATGGGGTTACGGCCGGGCGCGCCGGAGATCAGCCCGCGCAACAAGGCGATGGCGAACGTGGTGCGGGCCGGCCTGTTCACCGAGGGCGAGCCCGGCACCCAGATCCATGACGAGGTCGTGCCCCGTCCGGGCGAGGTCGTGGTCACCAAGAGAAGGGGGAGCGCGTTCTCGGGCAGCGACCTCGACCTGGTGCTCAGGGCGCGCGACATCGACAGCCTCGTCCTCACCGGCATCGCCACCAGCGCCGTGGTGCTGTCCACCCTGTGGCGCGCCATCGACCTGGACTTCGGCGTCACCGTTCTGGCGGACGGCTGCCTCGACACCGATCCCGAGGTCCACACGATGCTCACCGAGAAACTGTTCCCGCAGTGGGCCGAAGTCCTGACGGTCGAGGACTGGCTCACGGCCATCGCATCGCGCTAGGCCCTGTCGTCACATTCCGGGGCCGCCCTTCGGGTGACGACGGGAATGTGACGACAGGGCCTCGTACACGTCGTCCCGCCCCGCCCCGCCCTGCCCTGCCCTGCCCTGCGCGGCGTCGGCGTCGATCTCGATGGGAATGTGGGCGTCCGGTCCGCTCGTTGACATCGGACATGACTTCTCTTCGCAAGCTGGGCGCATCCGACATCGAGGTCTTCCCGCTCGCCCTCGGTGGCAACGTCTTCGGCTGGACCGCGGACGAGGCGCGGTCCTTCGCCGTCCTCGACGCGTACGCGGCCGCGGGCGGCAACTTCGTCGACACCGCCGACTCCTACTCGGCCTGGGTCGAGGGCAACGAGGGCGGTGAGTCCGAGCGGATCATCGGCAAGTGGGTCAAGAGTCGCGGCAACCGTGACAACGTGGTCATCGCGACCAAGGTGAGCCAGCACCCCGAGTACCAGGGCCTGACGGCGGCCAACATCAAGGCCGCCGCCGACGCGTCCCTGGCCCGCCTCGGCACGGACCACATCGACCTCTACTACACCCACTTCGACCAGCCCGAGGTCCCCGTCGAGGAGATCATCACCGCCCTCGACGACCTGGTGAAGGCCGGCAAGGTCCGCGCGATAGCCGCGTCCAACATCACCCCCGATCGACTGAAGGCCTCCCTGGACTTCTCGGCCGCCGAGGGCCTGGCGCGCTACGTGGCGCTGCAGCCCCACTACAACCTGGTCTCCCGGGACACCTACGAGGGCGCCCTCCAGTCCGTCGCCGTCGACTCAGGCCTCTCCGCCGTCCCGTACTTCGCCCTCGCCATGGGCTTCCTCACGGGCAAGTACCGCCCCGGCGCGACGGTCGACAGCCCCCGGGCGGCAGGCGCCGGCGCCTATCTCGACACCCCGGCCGGCCCGCGCGTCCTCGCAGCCCTGGACGACATCGCCACGTCCCGAGGCGCAGCCCACGCCACGGTGGCCCTGGCCTGGCTGGCCGCCCAGCCGACCGTCACGGCCCCCATCGCCTCCGCCCGCTCCCTGGACCAACTCCCCGCCCTCCTGGCCGTAGCGGACCACACCCTCACCCCCGAAGAACTGAACCACCTGACGGAGGCTTCGGCGTAGTCCTGGTACTCCTGGTAGTCCTCACAGTCCAGGTACGCCAACGGGCGGCGCGATGGGCTGCCCGGAAGTGACTTGGGGCCTTGGCGGGGGAGGAGGAAGCGGGTCGTAGGCGGGCGAAGGCAGAGCCGAGGGACGGAGCGGGAGGCGCGGTCGGGGCGCCGGCAGGTCGGGAGCGGTTCTGTTCCCCGACATCGGGGGCCGCACATGGAGACGCGCGCCCCGGACGAAACGGCCCCGACCCCGCGCCGACGGCTCGCGAAGCAACTCGCTAGTACCGATAGGGGTTGTACGCGGGGTACGCCGCCACCCCATATGCCCCATACACCCCACACCCCACAGGCTGCCCGTACGCCCCGCATTCATGGCCGTACCCGTGCCCGTAGCCGTATCCGTACTTCGCCCCCACCTCCCGCCCCGCATACCCCATGGCCGACCGGGCCAACTCCCGCCTGCGCCACAGCTCGAACAGCAACTCCCGCTCCCGCAGCGCGAAGTCACCCCCGGCCCGCCCCCGCAACCCCCGATACCGATGGAAGGCCAGCTTCGTCGCGTAGACCTCGTACTCCGCGATCGACCGAGCGCCCGCCTTCCCGAAGTGGTGCGCCGCATACTCCCGCGCCACCCGCCGCCCCCGCATCGACCCCAGCACATACGGCTCGACAGGCGTCAGCCACCCCGCGCCCGCATACGCCGGCAACGCCTCCCGCACGGTCCGCAACTCCCGCTGCCGGGCCCAGATCACCCACCACGTCAGCAGCCCGAACGCCGGCACCATGAACCCGGCGTACACGGCGAAGAACCCGTACTCCCCGAACGTCGCCGACCCGTTCCAGACCGAGTGCATCCCGATGGCGAGCAGCAGCCCGCCCGCCGGTACGAGCACCCGCCGCACCCGCTGCCACTCCGCGGAGAACGCCGCCACCCCGAACCCGATCCCCGTCAGCACGGTGAACAGGGGATGCGCGAACGGCGACATGATCACCCGCACGAAGAACGTGGCCGCGGTGACCGACGCGAGACCGCTCCCCCCGCTGAGCTGGTCCGTCCCGAACGCGGTCCCCAGGTACAGGATGTTCTCGGTGAAGGCGAACCCCGTCGCGGTGAAGCCCGCGATCACCACCCCGTTAACGACCCCGGTGAAGTCCCGTCTCCTGAACAGGAACACGAGTAAGACGGCGGCGGCCTTGGCGGTCTCCTCGACCACGGGGGCTATGACGGTGGCGCCCAGGGTGTCGGCGTGCGAGGGATCGGCCGTGGCCGTCGCTATCCACCGCGTCGCGAAGCTGTTCGCCACGATGGCTATCAGCGCCGCCGCGCACGCCCCCCAGGCGAACGCGAACACCAGGTTCCGCCATGGCCCGGGCTCCACCCGGTCCAGCCACCGGAACGCCGCCATCAGCAGAGGTACGGGCAGCACTGCGAGCCCGAGTCCGACGAGGAACCCCTCCGTGCCGGTCTGTTCCCGGACGAGCGCGAGGATGACGAGCCCGGAGACCGCGAGCAGTGCTATCAGCGCCCCGTATCTGACGCTCTTCCGCTGCCACCAGCGAGTGGGCCTGAACGCATACCCATCGGTGGAGCCGCTGGGGTGCGTCGGGTCGGGGGAACTGGTGGCCATTGCATTGACCCTAACGAGGGACGGGCGCCGCCCGCGACGGCGCGTGGTACGCCCCGCCGGGCGGTGAAGGCAAGTCGTCAGGCGCCTGTGGGGGGCAGTTCGGACTGCTGCTTCTGCTCCTGGTCCTGCTTCCGCTTCGGATTCCGCTCCTGCTCACGCTGCTGTACGCGGCGGAAGAGCAGATCGTTCACCACATGACCCTTGTCCAGTCCCTGCCCCTCGAAACGGGTGAGCGGGCGGAAGCCGGGACGTGGCGCGAACCCGCCGTCCGCCCGGGTGTTCTCGAAATCGGGGTGGGCGGTGAGCACTTCCAGCATCTGCTCGGCGTACGGCTCCCAGTCCGTCGCGCAGTGCACGATCGCCCCCGGCCTGAGCCGGGACGCGACGAGGGTGAGGAATTCCGGTTGGATGAGGCGCCGCTTGTGGTGTCGCTTCTTGGGCCAGGGGTCGGGGAAGTAGACCCGCAGCCCGTCGAGCGAGTCCGGTGGGAGCATCTCGCGCAGCAGGATGATCGCGTCGCCGTTGGCGACCCGGACGTTGGACAGACCATCCTGGTCCGCGAGGTTCAGCAGGTTGCCCTGGCCCGGCGTGTGCACGTCCACGGCGAGGACATTGGTCTCGGGGTCGGCGGCGGCCATCTGCGCGGTCGCCTCGCCCATGCCGAAGCCGATCTCCAGGACAACGGGCCGGTCGTTCCCGAACAGCTCGACGAGATCCAGGGACCGTCCGTCGATGTCGAGCCCCCACTTGGGCCACAGCCGCTGCAGGGCGTCCGCCTGCCCGGCGGTGACCCGGCTCCGCCGCGGCTGGAAACTCCGGATCCGCCGCTCGAAGTGCGACCCGGCGGGATCCGCCTTGGGTCCGTCGGGGAAACGGGGCGCCCCCTTGGCGCGGGTATGCGGAAGGGAGGCACCGGTGGTGCGAGGCTCGGGAGAATCGACGGAGTCAGACACAGTGCCCCAATTTTACGGTGCCGAGCAGCCCCCGGACGCGCCCGGTGCCCCACGGCCGAGACCGAAGGGGCAGCACCGCTGAAGGACGGGACGGCTAAAGGCCGACGGTGATCCGTCAGGACGGGCGGCGTGATCCGTGAGGACGGGCGAGGGCGATCTGTCGGGACGGGTGGCGGCGGATCTGTCGGGACGGGTGGCGGTGATCTGTCAGGGCGGGTGGCGGCGGATCTGTCAGGGCGGGTGGCGGTGATCTGTCAGGACGGGCGGCGGCGGTGATTTGTCGGGACGGGGGGCGGCGGATCTGTCAGGGCGGGCGAGGGCGATCCGTCGGGACGGGCGGCGGTGATCCGTCAGGACCGGCGGCGGCGATCCCCCAGCACCTGCGGTGGCGATCCACCAAGGCGGCGAGGGCTCTCCACCAGGACCGGCGAGGCCATCCACAAACCCGGCGAAGGCACCCCCTCACACCCGAGCCAACGCCTCCAGCGCTCTCCTGCCCACCTCGCGCCCGATCGGCAGTGAAGCCGTGGCCGCCGGTGACGGCGCGTTCAGTACGTGGACCGCCCGTGCTCCCTCCCGGATCAGGAAGTCGTCCACCAGCGTTCCGTCCCGCAGCACGGCCTGGGCCCGTACCCCGGCCGCGGCCGGCACGAGATCCCCCTCCGAGACCCCGGGCAGCAGCCGCCGCACCGCCCCGGTGAACGCCTTCTTCGACACCGACCGCCGAAGCTCCCCCGCTCCGTACCGCCAGTGCCGCCGCGCTATCCGCCAGGAGCCGGGCCACGCCAGCGTCGCCGCCAGCTCTCGCGGCCGTACGGTCCCCCATTCGTACCCCTCACGGGCCAGCGCGGGCACGGCGTTGGGCCCGATGTGGACGCCCCCGTCGATCCCCCGGGTCAGATGCACCCCGAGGAACGGGAACGCGGGGTCGGGCACCGGATACACGAGTCCGCGCACCAGCTCGGGCCGCGCCAGCTCGTAGTACTCCCCCCGGAACGGCACGATCCGCATCCCGGGGTCGTCCCCGGTCAGCCGGGCCACCTCGTCGCAGTGCAGCCCGGCGCAGTTCACCAGCATCCGCCCCCGTACGACGTCGCCGCCCCGCACCCGTACGGCGACGCCCAGGGACGCCCGCCGGTCGATCCGCTCGACCTCGGCGCCGTAGCGGATCTCGGCGCCGGAAGCACGGGAGAGCTGCCGGGCGACGCCCACGAAGTCACAGATCCCGGTGGTGCCGACGTGTATGGCCGCGAGACCGCGCACCTCCGGCTCGTACTCGGAGATCTGCGCGGCGCCCAGCTCCCGCACCGGAATCCCGTTCTCCCGGCCGCGCTGCACCAGGGCGTGCAGCCGGGGCAGCTCGGAGCGCTCGGTGGCGACGATCAGTTTCCCGGTGACAGCGTGGTCGATGCCGTACTCGGCGCAGAACTTCACCATCTCGGCGGCGCCCTTGACCGCGTACCGCGCCTTCAGCGAGCCCGGCCGGTAGTAGATCCCGCTGTGGATGACGCCGCTGTTCCGCCCGGTCTGGTGCCGGGCCGGTCCCGGTTCCTTCTCCAGCACGGTGACCCGCGTGCCCGGCGCCGCCCGCGTGATCGCGTACGCCGTCGACAGCCCGACGATCCCGCCGCCGACGACGAGCACATCACAGTCGTAAGCGCCCTGCCTCCGCACGCGCCCCACCTCCCGACTCCGATAGTGCACTGCACCACTGACAATGCCCTCAAACCCGGAAGACGTCTTCATGGCCTCGGTCACGTCCCCGACGCCGGGAGCCCAAGGCCGCGCCCCTGCCAAGGGGCGCGGGGAACTGCGCGACAAGCCACTAACAACCCGCAGCCGCCGACCGAGGAGCAACCCGGCAGACGCCCAGACGCCCAGACGCCCCCATCCCTACGCCGGCGTCATCAGAAGAGGCCGCGCCCTCTCCCGCAGCTCGATGACCCGCGGCTCGTCCCCGTACGGCTCCAGCCGGTGCAGCAGATCCTTCACGTACTCGGTCGTGCGCGCCGAGGAGATGCGCCCCGCGACCTCCACCGCCCGCACCCCCTGCTCGCACGCCGCATCGAGGTTGCCGGACTCCAGCTCCGCGACCGCCGAGACGACGAGCCGCAGCCCGTGCGAGCGTACGAACTCCTCCGTCGGCCGCGACAGCGCCTGCTCGGTGAAGCGGCGCACCTGACGCGGTGCCTTGAGGTCGCGGTAGCACTCGGCCGCGTCAGCGGCGAACCGGTCGTACCCGTAGAACCCGAGCCAGCTCGGGTCGTGATCGCCGTCCCGGGCCCGCTCCAGCCACCCCTCGGCGGCCTTCAGGGCCGCCCCCGCGGCTGCCGCGTCGCCCGCACGGGCGTGCGCCCGCGCCTCGACGAGCCGGAAGAAGCTCATCGTGCGCGCGGTGGCGAGCCCCCGGTTGCGTTCCAGCGCGGCCTGCGCGAGGTCGACGCCCTCGTCCCCGAAGCCCCGGTAGGTCGCCTGCAACGACATCGTCGCCAGGACGTATCCGCCGAGCGGCACGTCGGCAGCGGCCCGCGCCAGCCGCAGCGCCTGGATGTAGTACCGCTGCGCAGCCTCCTGTTGACCCGTGTCAAAGGCCATCCAACCGGCGAGGCGGGTGAGTTCGGCGGACGCTCCGAAGAGGGCGCGGCCGACTTCGTCGGAGTACGAGCCGAGCAGCAGCGGCGCCGCCTCGACCCGAAGGCACTCCGGCACCATCGACGAACGCCAGTCGCCGCCTCCGTACTTGGAGTCCCAGCGCCTGGCGTCCTCGGCGGCCTCCCGCAGCTTCTGCACATCGCTGTGGCCGACCTTCAGCGGCGACCCGGAGCCCTCCACGGAGCCCGCTTCGCGCGCCACCGAACTGTCGGCCGGGGTTATGAGCCAGCGTGACGCGGGCGTCGCGTACGCGCTCACCGCGAACGACCCGGCGAGGGACTGCCAGATGCCGCCGGTGCCCGCGCGGCGGCCGGCGAGGTCGAGGCGGTAGAGCTCCGTCGCCGCGCGCACCGCCTGTCCGACGTCACGGGGGAAGGCGAGGCCCACTTCGGGGGCGGGATCCGCGTCCGCCAGGCCGATCTCGTGCAGCGGTACCGGGCGGCCGAGCTTCTGCCCGATCGCGGCCGCGATGAGATGCGGCGCGGCACCCTGGGGGACCATGCCCTTGGAGACCCACCGCGCCACCGAGGTCTTGTCGTAGCGAAGTGTCAACCCGCGTTGAGCGCCAAGATCGTTGACGCGACGCGCGAGTCCTGCGTTGCTGATTCCCGCGAGGGCGAGAACGGCGCCGAGCTTTTCGTTCGGCCCGCGTTGCTCCCTGGACATTGAGCCACCCCTCGAACAGACGGCTGCCGCGGCGGCATAGGCGCGCGGCATTCGTAAACCCAGCGTAGTTCGCCGCATCCCAAGCGTTAAGGGGCCCAAATCCGGATGGCGGGAATGTGGTCCGTACGAAAGTGCGGACGAAGTACGGAGTGTTGTCACGTGCTCCCGCTGTGTGGCCGTGCGCCCGTCCGTGCGCTCTTCTCCGGCCACCGGGGGAGCGGTTCCATGGTCGTGCGTGGGTCGGCCCGCTGTACTGGATCCAGTGGGCTGGGGGACACCGCCGCCTACATCCCCGCGGGCGGCGGACCGGTCCGGGGGGCGAACTCCGCCTCCCGGACTGTGCGTTGACGCTGTGTCGTCATCGGGGGCGGTGCGGAGGGCGGGCCAACTTCGCCCTTCGCGGCCGATTTGGCCGAAAATCGACGGTGGTCGGCGAGGGCGAATACCGCTCCGACCACGTCTGTTGAGGGCGCGTTAGGTGTTTTGGGGGAGCGTACCGGGGGCGCATTCACGTCGTAGACCCGGGGTCCGCCTTTGTCGACCGCCCCTCCTCCAGGGCGACTTGAGGGTGTGACGGGGGAGCGCTCAAGGCTCCCCAGGGGCGCACTTGCCGGTGTGCAAGCCGTGCCGCGCGCCCTCCGAGGGGCCTCCTTCGTGGCAGCATGGGACCCGTTCGTACGGTGCACCGGTTGTCCACAGCCCGTGGAGGCGTCGATGCGGTGGTTGGTGGGATGGAGCAGTACCGCCGCTGGCGCGCCCGCCGCCGGCGCCACCGGACGCGACGGCGAGACCGTGCACCCGGTCGGCTCGCACCTGCTCTGGGGCGACCCCGACCCGCTGTGGGCCGTCGGCGACTGGCGCCCCGACGAGGTGCGGGTGGTGCAGGCCGACGCCCAGACGCGGATCGCCGTCCTCGGTATCTGTGGAGCCTCCGACGAGCAACTGCGCGTGGGCCTGTTCGCCGCCCGCGGCGGCGCCCTGCGGCATCTCACCGCCTGGCCCGGCAGCTACACCGCCGTCGTCCAGGTCGGCCGCCGGGTGACCGTCTGCGGCGACCTCGCGGGCGCGCGCCCGGTCTTCCACACCCCCTGGGCGGGCGGCACGGCGTACGCGACCGCGGCCCTGCCGCTGGCCGACCTCGTCGAGGCCAACCTCGACTTCGGTCACCTGGCCGCCCTGCTGGCCGCCCCCGACGTGCCGGACGCCCTCCAGGACTCCACGCCGTACGACGGCGTGCGCCGCATTCCTCCGGGGCACGCACTGATCCTGCGCGCCGGGGCGCGTGAGATCGCGGGCTACGAGCCCGTCGCCTCCCTCGCCGTCGCCGCCCCCTCCGCCGACCCGGCCAGCGCGGTGGACGCCGTCCGCGACGCCCTCGTGGAGTCCGTGCGGGTCCGCCTCGCCGCTCCCCGGCACGTGCCCGACGTCGATCCCGGCCCGGTCCCCGGCATGGGCCCGGCCGAGCGCCGCGCCGCCCGGGGCATGCCCGTGCCCGGCATAGGAGCCGACGTCTCCGGCGGCCCCGCCTCCGGCACCCTGGCCCTGCTCGCCGCCGGCCTGCCCGGTGCCCCCGGCACGGTCCTCGGCCACGGCACCGGCGCCGGCGAGCGCCTCCTTGCCGTCACCTTCAACGACCTGGTCACCTCCGGCCGCGAGACCGAACTGGAACGCGCGGGCACCCTGGCCGCCAACCCCCGCCTGCACCACGTCGTCGTGACCGGCGGCGAGGAGGTCCTCCCGTACGCCGACCTCGACGTCCCCCTCACCGACGAGCCGGGCCCCTCCCTGGTGACGGCCGCCCGGCACCGCGCCCGCCTGGCCTCCGGCAGCGCCGACCACTTCACCGGCTACGGCGCCCGTCAGGTCCTGGACGCCCACCCGGCCCGGTTGGCCGACCTGCTGATGGACCGCAAACGCCGCCACCTGGTCCGCCCGGTCGCCGCCCTCGCCAAGGCCGACGGCTCGGTGATGGTCCCCGCGCGCGTCTACAGCGCCGCCCGCAAGCTGTCCCGCACCCCGTACCGCTCCGGCGTCGAAGTCCTCGCCACCCGTCTGATGCAGCGCGGCTTCGAGGAGCCCGGAGGCGCGGTGGGCGCCTCCCTGGCGGCGCTCACCTGGGCCAGACCCGGGCCCGCCGCCCGCTGGCTGACCGGTGAGGCCCTGGCAGAAGTATCGATTCGCCTGGGTGCGACGACCGGCCGCCCCACCGTCGGCCCCGGCCAGCGCCCCGGCGACTTCCGTGCCCGCGCGGCCCTCGCCCGCCACGCGGCCGACCTCAGAGTTCTCGAACAGGCGGCGGAGATCCGCTCCCAGCGCCTCCACACCCCCTTCCTGGACAACCAGGTCGTCCGCGCCTGCCGCGCCCTCCCCGAGGCCCTCCGCGTCCAGCCGGGCGCCCGCGCCGCGATCCTGCGTACGGTCCTGGAGGGCGCCGGCGTCACCGACCTCCCGCCCGGTTGGGGCGCCCCGTCGCACGCGACCTCCTCCGCGGCTGCCCGCACCGGCCTGCGCATGGCCGCCGACACCTTGATCACCCTCTTCGACACCCCGCTCCTCGCCCAGGCGGGGCTGGTGGAGGCCCGGGTGGTCCGCAAGGCCCTGCGCGCCGCCGCCGAAGGCGAACCCCTCCCGCTCGACGGCCTCGCCGACCTCGTCGCCCTCGAACTCTGGCTCCGCCGCCTCCTCTCCCGCCGAGGCACCTGCTGGACCGGCACCCCGGCCAGACAGCGCGCGGTCCCGGCCGGGATCACCCCCCAGCGGGGCGCTCTGGGCGCGGGGGCGACGGCCCGCCGGGCGTAGCGGATCTGCCCGACCGGCGTAGCGGAATCTCGGCATCCGGATGCGTACAACCAGCGGGGTGCGCCGATGGTCTCATCTGGACCGGACAGACGTTCGATTCCTCGGCACCTCACGTGTACGTGAGCGCCCCCACGCATGGCGCACCGAGGTGCGGCAGCTCCTGCGCCAGGAGAACCATGCGTACACGTACGGCCGCCGCCACCCCACGGCCAAGGACGGCTCGGGCATCAAGGGCATCCTCGGGGCCAAGCTCGTCAGCTCCGACGACCGGATCATCCACGCCCACGCCGCCGACTGCACCAGACCCTCGTCCACCACCATGAGGTGCGTCTTCAAGTTCACCCTGGACGCGAACCGCTCCGACTACTACGACCTCAGGAACAGCTCGGCGGGCACCTGGCGCTGCACCGCCGAGGCCGTCGCCAACGACAGCGACTTCTACGACCTGGAGACCAGCGCCAAGATCCAGGTGAAGCGCCTCGCCAGGCTCGCCACCACCCAGGCCTGCCCCGAGCCGGTCGCCAAGGGCACCAAACTCACCGTCACCGGCACGCTGACCCGAGCCGACTGGAACACCACACCTATACCCCGCACGCCGGGCGCTCCGTGGCCCTCCAGTTCAAGCGGTCCGGCACCTCGACGTACACGACGGTCAAGACGGTCACGACCGACTCGGCCGGCAAGCTGCGCACCACCGTCACCGCCAGCGCCTCGGGCACCTGGCGCTGGAAGGCCGCCTCGACCTTCACGACGAGCGGAGCGACGGCGTACGGCGACTCGGTGACGGCGAAGTAGGCGCCGGGGCGAGCCGTCACTCACACCTGAACGACGACTCGGCCCAGTCCGCCAGCACCGCCAGGTCGTGGGGGCCGTGCGGCTCGACGACCAGTCGTACGGTCTCCCGCCCGCTCAGGTTCACCCGGACCGGGACCGCCGGATCCCCGCCCCGCACCAGCCCGGACATCCACAGCCGGACACCGTCGCCGTAGACGGAGAAGTAGACCCGGCCGAGGCCGTGCGACAGGTCGTCGACACCGAGGAACGCGCTGTACGAGGCGCACCGGCGGTTGAGGTCGATGGTCACGGAGGAGCGGCCGTGCACGGTTACTCCGTTCGCGTACCGCTTCCCGGCGATCGCCATCCCGTACCGCTGCCACACCCAGCTGCTCTCGCCGAGGCGCATCTCGGGCTCGGTGCCGTCGCCGAGGACGCCGTACCGCAGCTCGTTCCACCGGTAGACGGCCGAGGGCGGCGGGGGCGGGGGAGCGGGCGTCGAGGGGGGTGTGGGGGACGGCTTCGGCGGCGCGGGGGACGGAGTGGGGGTCGGCGTGGGCGTGGGGTCGGGGGCGGGCGTCGGCTTCGCGGAGGGAGCCGGGGTCGGGGCCCGCGACGGCGAGGACTTCGGTGTCGGCAACGGCTTGGACACCGGGACCATCTGCGCGGGCGCGTCCGGCGCGGGCCGCGACTTCGGCGGCGTCGGGGGAGCCGGCTCCGGGGCGGCCTCGACGGGCTGCGAGGCGGGCGGCCTGGCCAACGGCTCCCAGGGTTCCACCTCGTCGTTGGCCAGCGCGAGCGCCACCGCCGCGGCGACCATCCCGGCCACACTCACCGCGATCCCGGCCTTGGCCGGCGCGCCGAGTCCTTCCGCGGCGGCCCCGCCACCGGCACCGGCGCCCGCGCCGCCGGACCCACCACTCGCCGCGCCCGCCGCGGCCCCGGCCGCACCGGCCCCCGCGCCGCCGGCGACGAGCGCGGCCACCTTCGCGTACCCGGCCGCGCCGAACCACCCGATGACCGCCACGGGTACGACGGCGGGGATCCCGCTCGCGACTTCCTTGATCTGTCCGGCCGCCAGCCGGCACGCCGCGCACTCCTCCAGATGAGCGCGCAGCCCCCGCTCTGCGCGGGTCCGCAGGCTGCCGCGGGCGTACGCGCCGAGCCGGTCGGCGTAGCGCCCGCACTCCGCCGAGTTCCCGGCGAGCGTGGCGCTCACATGGGCCTGCAGATACGCCTGTTTGAGACCCTCCCGCGCCCGGCTGGCCAGCACCCGGGTGCCGTTGGCGTCCAGCCCGAAGAGCGTGGCGACCTCGCTCGGCGACTCGTCCTCGACCTCCGTGTGCCAGAGCACGGCCTGCCACCGCTCCGGCAGCGAACGGAACGCCCGCATCGCCAGCGACTGCTCGGCCTCGTGCATCGCCCGTACATCGGCCCCCAGGTCCAGCGTGTCGCTGTCCGACCCATGGCCCCCGCGCGACGCCTGCGCCGCGAACACCGCGAAGTCGTCGACCAGCTGCTCCCGCTTGGCGGAACTCGTCCATCTCGCGGCGACCCGGCGTACCGACGTCAGCAGATAGGCCCGTACGGCGTGCTCCGGTCCGGAGCCGCCCCGTACCGCCTGCAGCATCCGGGCGAAGACCTCGGCCGTCAGGTCGTCGGCGGTGTGGGTGTCCCGGCAGCAGGTCCGGGCGTAGCGGCGCACGGCCTGCGCGTGCCGCCGGTACAACTCCTCGTACGCCGAGTCGTCCCCCGACCGCATCCACTCGATCAGATCGGCGTCGGAAGGCGCCCGCGGCGGCAGCACACCGGAGTCGGAACGGTCCCACTGCGCGGGAACGCCGCGCCCCCCTTGCCTCGGAACCTGCGGCTCCGCCTCGGCCTCCGCCCCCTCCGCCGACATCGACTCGTCCTGCCTGTCAACACCCATCGCGGAAGCCCCCGCCGCCAGCCGACCCAGTCCCCAACACCAGGGCAGCGTGCCATATTGGCTTTTGTTCAGTCCCTGGCGCTACGGGCATACCACTCGTCCGAGGTCACTTCCCAGACCGTGGTACGCGACTTCCTCATATGAGTAACGCGAACACGGTGGCGCCCCCTTCAGGGGCGCGGGGAACTGCGCGAGAACCCCCACCGAACCCGCACCCGACGACGCACCCCATCAACGCACCCCACGGGGGCGAAGGGGGCAGCGCCCCTGGGAGGGGAACGGGTAAGGGCGGCGGGGGCGACAGAACCACCCCACACCGCTCTTGGGTGAACGACTCTCACCCACCCACGATCAGGCAGGCCGAGACCGCAACCCCTCCAACAGAATGTCGAGCAACCGAGCAGACGCGGCAGCCTGCTGCGCAGCGTCCGGCAGCGAAGGCGCCCCCGTGGCGATCACAAGCAACACATCCGCCACAGTCACGTCCTCCCGCAACTCACCCGCGGCCCGAGCCCGCTCCACCAACTGCCCCACGACCTCGAGCAGCGCGGAAGCCCCGGCGTCGTCCACCGGCCCACCAAGGCCACCGGCGGAGCCACCCGCACCGGAATCCGCCGACACCAGCCGAAGCTCGGCCGTCGGCTGTATCCGCTGCTGCGGCACCCGCGCCTCGTCGAGGCCGATCCCGCCGATCCCGCCGACCGCGTCGGCCTCGTCCTCGGCGACGCCGACCCGCAGGACCTGCGGCGGCAGCAACCGCCCGGCACCCGACGCCACCGACGTCCGCAGGAACCGCGACAGCGCCTGCCACGGGTCCTCCTCCTGCCCGAGCGCCACCCTGGCCTGTTCGGTGAGCCGGGACGTCTCCTCCTCGGCTATCCGGCGGACCAGGACGTCCTTGCTCGGGAAGCGCCGATACACCGTGCCGACACCGACCCTCGCGCGGCGGGCCACGTCCTCCATCGGCGCGCCGTACCCCAGCTCGCCGAAGACCTCGCGCGCCGCGCGCAGCACGTGCTCGAGGTTGCGCTGTGCGTCTACGCGGAGCGGAGTGGAACGCGCTCCGTCACCGCGTCCGCTGCCGCCCGCCGAGCCGATCGCACCGCCGGGTGCGATGGTGGACGCGGACGACCAATGGGACTCCTGAATATGCATACGTGTTCCCCCGGTAATGACGTCTCCCCCCGGAGACTCTCCCCGTCATCGGAAGCCGGAGCGGCGGAACGAGCGCCCAAGGTCCTCGGCGGTCACCGATCACCTTCGCCGGAGACCCGACCCGGCCCCAGGCCGATCCGCCCGTCGCGGACCACCCGGAATCCGGACCCGAACCCGAAACCCACAATCCCGATCCCGGACCCGACCGAACCTCTTGAACGCATCCCCCTACACCCCGTCGACACACGAACATAGTTGAGAGGGAGTCAATTCAGAAGGGGCACGTTCCGCGCAGAGCGCCCCTCGATCGGAGTACGGGCGGTTTACGTCCGTTTTGCACCCCCTTCCGCAACCGGTCTCCCCCCACCTGACCTGCGCACCTGCCGCACGCGCCGGTGAATCGGCCAACCCCGCGCCCCCACGGAGACCGGTCACACAAATTGCCGGGCCTGTGGACAAACCAGCGAGCAAGGTGCGTCATGGGATGGTGAAGGAACCGATGCGCATCCTTATCGTCGGCGGCGGATACGTCGGGCTGTACACAGCGCTGCGTTTGCAGCGACAGCTGAAACCGGAACTCGGACGCGGAGACGTCGAGATCGTCGTCGTGTCCCCCGACCCCTATATGACGTATCAACCCTTCCTTCCGGAGGCGGCCGCGGGCTCCATCTCGCCCCGCCACGTCGTCGTGCCGCTGCGCCGGGTCCTCGACAAGTGCAGGGTCGTCATCGGCGAGGCCGCCGCGATCAACCACGCCAAACGCGTCGCGACCCTCACCACCCTCGCCACCGAGGAGGAGGGCTCGGCCGCCGAGCAGCTGACGTACGACGAACTGGTCCTCGCCCCCGGCTCGATCGCGCGCACCCTGCCCATCCCCGGGCTCGCGGACCACGCCATCGGCTTCAAGACCGTCGAAGAGGCCATCGGCCTGCGCAACCACGTCATCGAACAGATGGACATCGCCTCCTCCACCCGCGATCCCGCGATCCGCGACGCGGCCCTGACCTTCGTCTTCGTGGGCGGCGGCTACGCCGGCGTGGAGGCACTGGGCGAGCTGGAGGACATGGCCCGCTACACCGCCCGGTACTACCACAACGTCAAGCCCGAGGACATGAAGTGGATCCTCGTGGAGGCCTCCGACCGCATCCTCCCGGAGGTCGGCGAGGAGATGGGCCGCTACACGGTCACCGAACTGCGCCGCCGCAACATCGACGTACGGCTGCACACCCGCCTCGAATCGTGCGCCGACCGCGTCGCCGTCCTCAGCGACGGAGCCCGCTTCCCGACCCGTACGGTCGTGTGGACGGCCGGGGTGAAGCCGCACCCGGTCCTCGCCGCCACCGATCTGCCGCTGAACGAGCGCGGGCGGCTGAAGTGCACCGCCGAGCTGTCGGTGGAGGGCGTCGCGCACGCCTGGGCGGCCGGTGACGCGGCCGCCGTCCCCGACGTCACCGCCGAGGCCGGCAAGGAGACCGCGCCCAACGCCCAGCACGCCGTCCGCCAGGCCCGCACCCTCGGTGACAACATCGCCCACTCCCTGCGTGGCGAACCGCTGGAGACGTACTCGCACAAATACGTCGGCTCGGTCGCCTCCCTGGGCCTGCACAAGGGCGTCGCCCACGTGTACGGGCGGAAGCTGAAGGGCTACCCGGCCTGGTTCATGCACCGCGTGTACCACCTCAGCAGGGTTCCCACCTTCAACCGCAAGGCCCGCGTGCTCGCCGAATGGACCCTCTCCGGACTCTTCAAACGGGAGATCGTCTCGCTCGGATCACTCGAACATCCCCGTGCGGAGTTCGAACTCGCGGCCGGTGGAAAGCCTCCTGAGAACCCGAAGGGGTCGTCCTGACCGGATCCAGGAACTCCACCGTTTCGGCCGACGTCTGACGGATGTCGGTCCGGTCGGCCAGACTGGTCCGCGACGTGATCCATGATCCCGGGCGGGGCCACCCCCTCGCCCACACGTACCCACGACCAGGCGTCCCCCACCGCCGCACCCGGGGCAACCCCTCGGGCCACCGGCCGGATCCGGAGCCGGCCACAGACGACCACACGAGGCACGAGGCAAGGATTCGGTGAACTTCACGCGCTGGAGCGCCCGGCTCCCCGGTACGCAGCGCCGCGCCGCAGCGCGGACCGAACACACGGTCACCCCGGACCGGCGCGGCGAAGGCTCCGTGCCCGCGGCCCGCGTCGAACGGCAGAGCGACGACCCTCCGGACGGCCACCCGACCGTGCCCGCCGTCGACGACCTCCCCACCCGCGAGATCCTCGACCGCATCCCGGCCCTCGTCGCCCTCGTCCACGGCCCCGACCACCGCACGGCCTACGTCAACGACGCCTACACCAAGGCCTTCGGCGCCCGCCCCCTCGGCGAACCGGCCCGCGCGTCCCTGCCCGAGCTGGACGCCCTCGGCCTCCTCCCGCTCCTCGACCAGGTCCTGCGCAGCTCAAGACCCCGCACGGTCAAGTCCCGCAAGGCACCCGATGGCCGCAGCTACACGATCACCTGCACCCCCGTCGCCGTACCGAGCGGTGCCGAGCGGAGCGAGGGCGGCGTACTGATCTTCGCTGCCGACGTCACCGACCACGCCGAGGCCGGCGAACGCCTGCGCGCCAGCGAACGCCGCCAGCGCGAGACCGCCGTCACCCTCCAGCGCTCCCTCCTCCCGCAGGAACTGGAACAGCCCGACGACCTGCGCATCGCGGCCGTCTACCACCCCGGCGGCACCGAGACCGCCGTCGGCGGCGACTGGTACGACGTCATCACCCTCGGCGGCGGCCGAACCGCCCTCGTCATCGGCGACGTCATGGGCCGGGGCGTGCGCGCCGCCGCCGTCATGGGCCAGCTCCGTACGGCCGTCCGCGCCTACGCCCGCCTGGACCTGCCGCCCCACGAGGTCCTGCAACTGCTCGACGGCCTGGCCACGGAGATCGACCCCAACCAGATCGCCACCTGCGCCTACGCCGTCCACGACCCCAACGAGGGCCGTCTCGTCTACGCCTCCGCCGGCCACCTCCCCATCCTCGTCCGCGACGAGAGCGGCACGGTCCTGCGCGCCGACGAACCGACCGGCCCGCCCCTGGGCACCGGCGGCTGGACCCACGCCTCCGGCTCGATCCCTCTCGGCCCCGGTTCCACGGCCGTCTTCTACACCGACGGCCTCGTGGAGCGCCGCAACGAGGACCTGGACGAGGGCATCGCCGCCCTCGAACGCGCCCTGTCCGGCGCCACGGGCACCCCGCAGGTCGTCTGCGACCGCCTGGTGCGCTCCACCGGCGTCACCGCCGACCACGACGACGACGTCGCCGTCCTCGTCCTCCAGCACCCCGCCCGCACCGGCCCCGACAGCGAACTCTTCCGCAACGCCGCGCTGGAACTCCTCGGCGGTGTCGAAGCGGCGCCCCGCGCCCGCGCGTTCGCCTCCGGCGTCCTCACCAGCTGGCGCTTCCCACCGGAACTGCACGACCTGGGCGTCCTGGCCGCCAGCGAACTCGTCGCCAACTCCCTCCAGCACGGCACCCCGCCCATGCGGCTGAGGCTGCGCCGCACCGACCGCCGCCTCATCGTCGAGGTCACCGACGGGAACGACCACCTCCCCCGGCGCCGGCGCGCCGACCCCGCCGACGAGTCCGGCCGGGGCATCGCCATCGTCGCCACCATCGCCTCCAACTGGGGCAGCCGCCGGGCACCGGGCGGCGGCAAGGCGGTGTGGTGCGAGTTCGCCCTGCCGGGGACGACCTGAGCGGCCGGGGCCGCGGCTGAGCAGCGCCCCTCACACGGACTCGGGCACCTGCGCGTCCGCCCGGCGGGCGGTGTCGACCCCCGCGTGCCAGGCGACACGGGCCGCGTGGAGACGGGTCTCGACGCCGAGCTTGGCGTAGATGCGCCGGAGATGGTCCTTGACGGTGTCGGGGCTCAGGTTGGGACGGTCGGCGATCTCCCGGTTGGGCAGCCCGTCGCCGACGAGCGCGAGGATCTCCCGCTCGCGCGGGGTGAGCGTGGACACCAGCGCCTCGGCCGGGGCGCGTTCCCGGTCGGGCGGGGCGGGTCTGGCGTAGGCGCTCTTCACGGTCTCCGTCAGACAGGGGTCCAGTGGGAGACCGCCGTGGGCGACGGCCGTCACCGCCCAGGGCAGGTGCAGGGCGGCCGTGGCACGGCGCAGGATGCCCGTCGCGCCGTGCCGGAGCAGTTGGCGCGTGCCGTGGCCCGTGAGCTGCTCGCAGAGGACGACGCCGGCGGGTCCGCCGAGCCGGAGCAGCGTGTGCAGGGCCTCGCTCTCCGCTGCGTGGCTGATCACCACGACGTCGGGCCGGGACCAGCGCACGATGTCGGCCAGAGTGCAGGGAGCACCCTCGGCGACGAGGGTGAGCTGCTGTACTTCCTCCAATCCCGGGCGAACCGCGATGCGTGCGGAGAGCATGCGAGCCACCAACGCGACATGAACCATCTGTTCCCCCGTCAGGTCAGTCTTGTTGGACACGAAAGACGCGCTGTGGTCAAGAGCGCGTTGTTAAGACCTCAACAACCGTGTGCAGCTTCACACTTGGGATTGGGCCGGTCAGGCGCAACGGGCCTCTACGGGGCGGCGGCCCCGGTGTCAACCCGCCGCGCCCGCGACGCCCGGCATCTGCTGGCCGTCGCCGCCTGGTGCGCCACGGTCGTGTACGCCACCTGGGTCGACTCACCCCCACAGGCCATGATCCTCACCGGCATACTGATCACCGCCGTGCTGCTGAGCATCCCCGAGGTGTTCTCCGGGGTGCTCCGACTCCTGCCGGAAAGCGGGCCCCGCCGCTGGCTGGTCCGCCGACCGGTCCAGGGCCTGCGCCGGCCCTGGCCGTCCTCACCGTGCTCTTCGGCGCGTCCCTCGGATACGTCACCCTCCTGGACACCCTGATCCGCACGGCCGAGAAGCAGTCCTACCCCTCGGTGCTCCCGGGCCAGGTCCTGCTGGCCGGCCACGAGAGCGACACCTTCCCGCCCGGCGAGGCCCTGCTCCGCACCGTCGAAGCCTCCGGGGCACTCGACGGGCTGCGCCGCACGGAACCGCGCTATCTGATGGACGACGACCCCGACAACCCCCGCATGGCCGGCCGGGAAGGCGACGACGGCAGCCTCCTCGCCGCCGACACACCCGCCGACGTCGAACGGCTGATCGGCCGCCGACTCGACCCGACCCAGATCTCCGTCCTGCCGAACGGCGGCCTGCTCGTCTGGGCCCACGCCCCCGACGCCCCCACCGGCCCGGACGCGCACACCTCCCTCGTCGTACGCCAGGGCGACAAGGTCCTCGGCAGCACCGCCGAGTTGCCCGAGGCCGCCGTCGAGGTCAGCCCGGCCGAGTGGCGCACCGGCTCCGACGGCATCATGCTGCGCGCCACCGCGAACGCCCTCGACCTGCCGATCCAGGCCCATGGTCCGATCATGGTCACCGGCGTCCCCGACACCGAGGCGCGGGCCCTGCAACAGGCCGTCGTCGACGCGGGCATGGACGCCGGAGCCGTCCTGATCCACGTGGAACCCGACGACCCGGTGCCCCCGGCCGCGCTCCTGGCCACCGCCGTGGGTCTGGTGCTGCTGGCCCTCGCCGCCGTACTGGCCGCGACCCGCAGCCAGACCCGCATCCTGCGCCGCTATCTCGCCCGACTGATCGCCGTGGGCATCCCGCCGAGCCGGGCCCGCCAGGTGCTGCTCTGCCAGCACGGCATCCTCGTCGCGGTGAGCACCCTCCTCGGTCTGCTCATCGCCGTGATCCCCACCGTGGTGCTCGCCTCCCAGATCTCCGGATTCGTCCTCAGCGTTCCCTGGTGGCAAATGGGCGTACTCGCCGCGGCGACCTACACCGCGGCACTGTTCGCCGCCGTCCTCTCCGCCCACAAGCTCCGCGTGACCGAGGCCCGGGGCACCTGAGGGCGCCGCGCACGACACCCTCGGGGCCGGGCACCCGGCCCGGGTCCTCAGGCCCGGGCCGCCACCGACTCGGCAGCACCGGCACCAGTACCGGCATCGGCCCCGCTCCCGGCGACCACGCGGCTGCTCGCGAGCGCGGGCTGATCCTGCACGGCCGTGAGCTGCCGTCCGAGCCGCAGCGCCAGCACACTGATGCCCAGCGAACACAGCAGGAACGCCACGATGTACGGCGCGTGCAGCGAGGCGCCCATCGGTCCGCCCACCGCCGGACCGACCGCCAGCGCGAGCTGCTTCACCAGCGCGAAGGCCGAGTTGTACTGCCCCGCCAGCCCGGCCGGAGCGAGATCCGCGACCAACGGGGCGACCGTCGGCGACAGCATCGCCTCCCCCAGCCCGAACAGCGCGTACGTCGACACGAACGCGGCCACGGCCATCTCCTGGCTCCCGTGCCCGAGGCCCGCGAAGCCCGCGACAGCCCAGGCCACGGCCCAGATCAGCCCCACGGCCGCGATCACCCGCGACCGCCGGCGCCGCGTCACGAACCGCAGCACGGCGAACTGCGCGATCACGATCACCGCCGTGTTGGCCGCCAGCGCCGTACCGAGCGCGGAGGTCGATATGCCGGCAGCCTCCACCCCGTACGCGCTGAGCCCCGACTCGAACTGCCCGTAGCAGGCGAAGAACAGCACGAACCCCAGCACACACAGCTGCACCATGGCCCGATTGCCGAGCAGCTGCTTCCAGCTCCCCTTGGCCGACGGGCCCGCGGGCACGTCCTCGGCCTTGGGCGCCCGCGGCATCCGTACGGTCGCCATCACACCCACGAGCAGCAGGAACATCGCCGCCTGTATGGAGAACAGCAGGACGAAGGAGCTCGCCCGCGTGGCGTCGACGAGGTGCCCTCCTATCAGTCCGCCGACCCCGAGCCCGAGGTTCTGCAGGAAGAACTGGGTGGCGAAGGCCCGCGAGCGGTTCTCCGGACCGGAACAGTCGACGATCATCGTCGCGAGCGCGGGCTGCATCACGGCCTGCCCCGCTCCGAGCACCGCCGCGGACGACAACACCGTCGTCGCACTGGTGGCCAGGCCGAGGCCAAGCGACCCGACGGCGGCGGTGACCAGGGCGGTGAGCAGCACCGGAAGCGGCCCGCGCCGGACTATGGCCCGCCCCGCGAAGGGCAGCACCACCAGCGCGGCGACGGCGAAGACCGCGAGCACGAGCCCTGCCGTCATCGCACCGAGCTCCCGCACCTGCGCCACATAGACGTACAGATACGGGACGGTGAAGCCGAGTCCGAACGCGCCGAGCGCGTTGCCCACATGAATCCGGCGCATCGCTGCGCCCGTCCCCCTGGTCACGTTCACCTGCCTAGGTAAGGGAAGCCCTCCGCCCGTCCTACTGGGCAGGCGTTAGTAGTGAAGACTTCGAAGTTAAAATTTAGAACCTAAACACTACACTCCGAAGGACTTCGATGCCAAGCGACGGCGTGCCATACTGCGGTCCCATGGGCGACACCCCAGGCACCTCCGGCAGCGCCGAGCCGACACTCGAAGAGCAGATCGCCGCCTACCAGCGCGAGTTCCAGGACCTCGACCCCCAGGTCGAGAAGATCGTCTCGGCCCTCTCCCGGCTCCACCGCCGTATGAACGTCGCCTACGGCCGCCAGACCTCGGAGCTCGGGATCAGCAACGCCGAGTGGGAGGTCCTGAAGGCTCTCGTCCTCTCCGGCGCCCCGTACCGGATGGGCCCGAGCGAGCTGGCCAAGCGACTCGGTCTGACGCCGGCCGCCATGACCCACCGCATCGACCGCATGGTCGCGGAGGGCCTGGTGACGAGGGAACGCGACGAGAACAACCGCGTCCGCGTCATCGTCGAGCTCACCCCCGACGGTCGAGAGAAGTGGCTGGCGGCCATGCGCCTCGCCTCGGTCTTCGAGGAGGACCTCCTCCAGGACCTCTCACCTTTGGAACGCACCGTCCTGGGCGAAGTCCTGACCCGACTCCTCCGCCGCGTCGAGCACGCCCAGCCGGACGCCGGCGGCCGTCTCGCCGACCTCGACTGAGGCCGTACGCTCGGGGCGGCCGAGGTTTGGCCGCGGCTCACCAGGGGGAGACTTGACAGTCCACCCCGCGATCCATAGAGTTCTTCGGGTTGCCGCGGAGCCGTAACGGTTCTGCGACAGCACCTCCGCCGCTTCGAGCGGCACCCAAACCAACCAGCTCGATCTCCCAACCGGGGCGAATTCGGTGCGCCCGAATTCAATTCGATTTGGTTCGGACGAGTTCGACAGGCCCGATTGGGAACTGCCGGACAGATCCGCTAAGGTTTGGGGAGTCGGAGCGGCCCAACAGCCGCGAAGGCAACTCCCGCTGACTGGGAATCAGGACCGAAAGGATCTGATAGAGTCGGAACCGCCGGAAAGGGAAACGCGGAAGCGGAAACCTGGAAAGCACCGAGGAAATCGGATCGGAAAACGATCTGATAGAGTCGGAAACGCAAGACAGCAAGACCGAAGGGAAACTGCCCGGAGGAAAGCCTGAGAACAGCTCGGGTGAGTACAAAGGAAGCGTCCGTTCCTTGAGAACTCAACAGCGTGCCAAAAATCAACGCCAGATATGTTGATACCCCGTTCCTGGCCGATCTCGGCTGGGGCGAGGTTCCTTTGAAACAAACACAGCGAGGATGCTGTGAACCATCGGACTATTCCTCCGGTGGTTCCGCTCTCGTGTGTGTGCACCGGATTACCGGTAAACATTCACGGAGAGTTTGATCCTGGCTCAGGACGAACGCTGGCGGCGTGCTTAACACATGCAAGTCGAACGATGAACCACTTCGGTGGGGATTAGTGGCGAACGGGTGAGTAACACGTGGGCAATCTGCCCTTCACTCTGGGACAAGCCCTGGAAACGGGGTCTAATACCGGATACGACACTCTCGGGCATCCGATGAGTGTGGAAAGCTCCGGCGGTGAAGGATGAGCCCGCGGCCTATCAGCTTGTTGGTGAGGTAACGGCTCACCAAGGCGACGACGGGTAGCCGGCCTGAGAGGGCGACCGGCCACACTGGGACTGAGACACGGCCCAGACTCCTACGGGAGGCAGCAGTGGGGAATATTGCACAATGGGCGAAAGCCTGATGCAGCGACGCCGCGTGAGGGATGACGGCCTTCGGGTTGTAAACCTCTTTCAGCAGGGAAGAAGCGAAAGTGACGGTACCTGCAGAAGAAGCGCCGGCTAACTACGTGCCAGCAGCCGCGGTAATACGTAGGGCGCGAGCGTTGTCCGGAATTATTGGGCGTAAAGAGCTCGTAGGCGGTCTGTCGCGTCGGATGTGAAAGCCCGGGGCTTAACCCCGGGTCTGCATTCGATACGGGCAGACTAGAGTGTGGTAGGGGAGATCGGAATTCCTGGTGTAGCGGTGAAATGCGCAGATATCAGGAGGAACACCGGTGGCGAAGGCGGATCTCTGGGCCATTACTGACGCTGAGGAGCGAAAGCGTGGGGAGCGAACAGGATTAGATACCCTGGTAGTCCACGCCGTAAACGGTGGGAACTAGGTGTTGGCGACATTCCACGTCGTCGGTGCCGCAGCTAACGCATTAAGTTCCCCGCCTGGGGAGTACGGCCGCAAGGCTAAAACTCAAAGGAATTGACGGGGGCCCGCACAAGCAGCGGAGCATGTGGCTTAATTCGACGCAACGCGAAGAACCTTACCAAGGCTTGACATACACCGGAAACGGCCAGAGATGGTCGCCCCCTTGTGGTCGGTGTACAGGTGGTGCATGGCTGTCGTCAGCTCGTGTCGTGAGATGTTGGGTTAAGTCCCGCAACGAGCGCAACCCTTGTTCTGTGTTGCCAGCATGCCCTTCGGGGTGATGGGGACTCACAGGAGACTGCCGGGGTCAACTCGGAGGAAGGTGGGGACGACGTCAAGTCATCATGCCCCTTATGTCTTGGGCTGCACACGTGCTACAATGGCAGGTACAATGAGCTGCGAAGCCGTGAGGCGGAGCGAATCTCAAAAAGCCTGTCTCAGTTCGGATTGGGGTCTGCAACTCGACCCCATGAAGTCGGAGTTGCTAGTAATCGCAGATCAGCAGTGCTGCGGTGAATACGTTCCCGGGCCTTGTACACACCGCCCGTCACGTCACGAAAGTCGGTAACACCCGAAGCCGGTGGCCCAACCCGTAAGGGAGGGAGCTGTCGAAGGTGGGACTGGCGATTGGGACGAAGTCGTAACAAGGTAGCCGTACCGGAAGGTGCGGCTGGATCACCTCCTTTCTAAGGAGCATCTAGATCTCGCAAGAGATCCAGGGCCACAACGTCGGCGAACGTCCGACGGTGGTTGCTCATGGGTGGAACGTTGATTATTCGGCCGGTTTCACGGGCCGGAGGCTGTTAGTACTGCTCGCAAGAGCGTGGAAAACATGATCTCCGGACGGAATCCGGTCGGGCACGCTGTTGGGTGTCTGAGGGCACGGCCGTGTGGCTGCCTTCAGTGCCGGCCCCGGTGCACTCGAATCTACTGGTTCGGGGTGATGGGTGGTTGGTCGTTGTTTGAGAACTGCACAGTGGACGCGAGCATCTGTGGCCAAGTTTTTAAGGGCGCACGGTGGATGCCTTGGCACCAGGAACCGATGAAGGACGTGGGAGGCCACGATAGTCCCCGGGGAGTCGTCAACCAGGCTTTGATCCGGGGGTTTCCGAATGGGGAAACCCGGCAGTCGTCATGGGCTGTCACCCGCTGCTGAACACATAGGCAGTGTGGAGGGAACGCGGGGAAGTGAAACATCTCAGTACCCGCAGGAAGAGAAAACAACCGTGATTCCGGGAGTAGTGGCGAGCGAAACTGGATGAGGCCAAACCGTATGCGTGTGAGACCCGGCAGGGGTTGCGTATACGGGGTTGTGGGATCTCTCTTCTGTTGTCTGCCGGCAACAGGACGAGTCAGAAACCGTTGATGTAGGCGAAGGACATGCGAAAGGTCCGGCGTAGAGGGTAAGACCCCCGTAGCTGAAACATCAGCGGCTCGTTTGAGAGACACCCAAGTAGCACGGGGCCCGAGAAATCCCGTGTGAATCTGGCGGGACCACCCGCTAAGCCTAAATATTCCCTGGTGACCGATAGCGGATAGTACCGTGAGGGAATGGTGAAAAGTACCGCGGGAGCGGAGTGAAATAGTACCTGAAACCGTGTGCCTACAAGCCGTGGGAGCGTCGCGCATTGAGTTTACTCAGTGCGTCGTGACTGCGTGCCTTTTGAAGAATGAGCCTGCGAGTTTGCGGTGTGTTGCGAGGTTAACCCGGGTGGGGTAGCCGTAGCGAAAGCGAGTCCGAACAGGGCGACTCAGTAGCACGCTCAAGACCCGAAGCGGAGTGATCTAGCCATGGGCAGGTTGAAGCGGAGGTAAGACTTCGTGGAGGACCGAACCCACCAGGGTTGAAAACCTGGGGGATGACCTGTGGTTAGGGGTGAAAGGCCAATCAAACTCCGTGATAGCTGGTTCTCCCCGAAATGCATTTAGGTGCAGCGTCGTGTGTTTCTTGCCGGAGGTAGAGCACTGGATAGGCGATGGGCCCTACCGGGTTACTGACCTTAGCCAAACTCCGAATGCCGGTAAGTGAGAGCGCGGCAGTGAGACTGTGGGGGATAAGCTCCATGGTCGAGAGGGAAACAGCCCAGAGCATCGACTAAGGCCCCTAAGCGTACGCTAAGTGGGAAAGGATGTGGAGTCGCAGAGACAACCAGGAGGTTGGCTTAGAAGCAGCCACCCTTGAAAGAGTGCGTAATAGCTCACTGGTCTAGTGATTCCGCGCCGACAATGTAGCGGGGCTCAAGCGTACCGCCGAAGTCGTGTCATTCCAGCATGAGGGCCAACGCCCGCTGGGATGGGTAGGGGAGCGTCGTGTGCCGGGTGAAGCAGCCGCGGAAGCGAGTTGTGGACGGTTCACGAGTGAGAATGCAGGCATGAGTAGCGATACAAACGTGAGAAACGTTTGCGCCGATTGACCAAGGGTTCCTGGGTCAAGCTGATCTGCCCAGGGTAAGTCGGGACCTAAGGCGAGGCCGACAGGCGTAGTCGATGGATAACCGGTTGATATTCCGGTACCCGCTGTGAAGCGTCAAACATTGAACCAGGCGATGCTAAGTCCGTGAAGCCGTCCCGGATCCTTCGGGTGAAGGGGAGTGGTGGAGCCGACGAACCAGACTTGCAGTAGGTGAGTGATGGGGTGACGCAGGAAGGTAGTCCATCCCGGGCGGTGGTTGTCCCGGGGTAAGGGTGTAGGACGTCGGGTAGGTAAATCCGCCTGGCACATAGTCTGAGACCTGATGCCGAGCCGATTGTGGTGAAGTGGATGATCCTATGCTGTCGAGAAAAGCCTCTAGCGAGTTTCATGGCGGCCCGTACCCTAAACCGACTCAGGTGGTCTGGTAGAGAATACCGAGGCGTTCGGGTGAACTATGGTTAAGGAACTCGGCAAAATGCCCCCGTAACTTCGGGAGAAGGGGGGCCACACCTGGTGATCCGATTTACTCGGTGAGCTGGGGGTGGCCGCAGAGACCAGCGAGAAGCGACTGTTTACTAAAAACACAGGTCCGTGCGAAGCCGTAAGGCGATGTATACGGACTGACGCCTGCCCGGTGCTGGAACGTTAAGGGGACCGGTTAGTCACTCTTCGGGGTGGCGAAGCTGAGAACTTAAGCGCCAGTAAACGGCGGTGGTAACTATAACCATCCTAAGGTAGCGAAATTCCTTGTCGGGTAAGTTCCGACCTGCACGAATGGCGTAACGACTTCTCGACTGTCTCAACCATAGGCCCGGTGAAATTGCACTACGAGTAAAGATGCTCGTTTCGCGCAGCAGGACGGAAAGACCCCGGGACCTTTACTACAGTTTGATATTGGTGTTCGGTTCGGCTTGTGTAGGATAGCTGGGAGACTGTGAAGCTCGGACGCCAGTTCGGGTGGAGTCGTCGTTGAAATACCAGTCTGGTCGTGCTGGATGTCTAACCCGGGTCCGTGATCCGGATCGGGGACAGTGTCTGATGGGTAGTTTAACTGGGGCGGTTGCCTCCCAAAGGGTAACGGAGGCGCCCAAAGGTTCCCTCAGCCTGGTTGGCAATCAGGTGGTGAGTGTAAGTGCACAAGGGAGCTTGACTGTGAGACCGACGGGTCGAGCAGGGACGAAAGTCGGGACTAGTGATCCGGCGGTGGCTTGTGGAAGCGCCGTCGCTCAACGGATAAAAGGTACCCCGGGGATAACAGGCTGATCTTCCCCAAGAGTCCATATCGACGGGATGGTTTGGCACCTCGATGTCGGCTCGTCGCATCCTGGGGCTGGAGTCGGTCCCAAGGGTTGGGCTGTTCGCCCATTAAAGCGGTACGCGAGCTGGGTTTAGAACGTCGTGAGACAGTTCGGTCCCTATCCGCTGTGCGCGTAGGAGTCTTGAGAAGGGCTGTCCCTAGTACGAGAGGACCGGGACGGACGAACCTCTGGTGTGCCAGTTGTTCTGCCAAGGGCATGGCTGGTTGGCTACGTTCGGGAGGGATAACCGCTGAAAGCATCTAAGCGGGAAGCCTGCTTCGAGATGAGGACTCCCACCCCCTTTGAGGGGTTAAGGCTCCCAGTAGACGACTGGGTTGATAGGCCAGATATGGAAGCCTGGTAACGGGTGGAGTTGACTGGTACTAATAGGCCGAGGGCTTGTCCTCAGTTGCTCGCGTCCACTGTGTTGGTTCTGAAACCACGAACAACCCCATTTCTCATGGTCATGAGGGATGGTGCGGTATTCATAGTTTCATAGTGTTTCGGTGGTCATAGCGTGAGGGAAACGCCCGGTTACATTCCGAACCCGGAAGCTAAGCCTTACAGCGCCGATGGTACTGCAGGGGGGACCCTGTGGGAGAGTAGGACGCCGCCGAACAATTTTTGAGAAAGCCCCTGCCGGGTTACCGGCGGGGGCTTTCTGCATTTACGGGCCAGCTGCCTTTCGGGAATCAACAGGAATCAGGACGGCTCCACCAATTTCGTGTCGTACGCCAGGATCACCGCCTGGATGCGGTCCCGTGAACCGGATTTCGCGAGGATGCGGCCGACGTGGGTTTTGACCGTCGACTCCGCGAGATGGAGCCGGGCGGCTATCTCGGTGTTCGTCCAGCCCTTGCCGATGACCGTGAGGATCTCCCGTTCGCGGTCGGTGAGAGGTGAGAGACGGGGGTCCGTGAGGGCGGGGGCGATGGGCTCTTCGGGTTTCGGCAGGTGCCGGGCGTAGGTGTCGAGGAGGCGGCGGGTGAGGCTGGGAGCCACCACCGCGTCACCGGAGGCCACGGCGCGGACGCCGGAGAGGAGCTCCTCGGGGAGGGCGTCCTTCACGAGGAAGCCGGAGGCGCCGGCGCGGAGACCGGCGTAGGCGTATTCGTCGAGGTCGAACGTGGTGAGGATCAGGACACGGGTGCGGTCGCCCGCCGAGACGATACGGCGGGTGGCCTCGATGCCGTCGAGGCCAGGCATGCGGACGTCCATCAGGACCACGTCGGGGTGGAGCTCGGCCGTCAGACGGACCGCCTCGCTGCCGCCCGGGGCCTCGCCGACGACCGTCATGTCGTCCTGGCTCTCCAGGAGCATGCGGAAGCCGAGGCGCTGCAGGGGCTGGTCGTCGGCGATGAGGACGGTCGTCACTGCGGGGATTCCTCCGGGAGGTGAAGGTGGACTCGCCAGCCGCGTCGCGGGTGGGGGAGCGGGCCGGCCTCAAGTGTGCCGCCGTACAGGGCTGTTCGCTCGCGCATGCCGGGGACGCCGCGGCCGCCGTTTGCCGGGGCGGGCTGGGCGGGGGCGGTGCGCGCGGTGTCGGTGAGGGTGAGGGAGACGGCGCCGGAGTCCTCGTAGGAGATGAGGAGGCGGGACGTGGCGCCCGGTCCCGCGTGTTTCAGGGTGTTGGTGAGGGCTTCCTGGACGACGCGGTAGACGGTGAGTTGGCGGCCGGGCGACAGGGCCGGGGCGCCGCGGACGGTGCTGTGGACGGGGAGGCCGGCGGACCGTACGCCGCTGAGCAGGCGGTCGAGGTCGGTGAGGGAGGGCTGGGGGGTCAGATCGGCCGGCGGGGCGGGGGCCGAGGAGTCCTGGGGGTCGTCACGCAGGACGTCCAGCAGACGGCGTAGTTCCGCGAGGGCCTGGCGGCTCGTGGTGGAGATGGCGGTGAGGGCCTCGCTGGCGCGGGCGGGGTCCTTCGGGGCCGCGTAACGGCCGCCGTCGGCCAGGCCGGTGATGACGGAGAGGTTGTGGCCGATGATGTCGTGCATTTCGCGGGCGATACGGGCGCGTTCGGCGGCGGCGGCGAGGCGTAGCTGCTGGTCGCGTTCGACTTCCAGCTGGCGGGCGCGTTCGACGAGGGAGGCGAGGTACTCCTTGCGGGTGCGCACGGCTATGCCGGCGACCGCGGCGAGCGCCAGGGCCGTCGCCGCGGGGACGATGTTCTGGTCGAGGCCCTGTTCGTCGGGGTGGCGTAGGCCGCCGACCAAGTAGGGCATGACGGCCAGGCCGTAGGACCAGAGCAGGGTGCGTTGGCGGGTGCGCAGGGCCACGTGGAAGACGGTGAGCAGACAGAGTTCCCCGGCCTGGAGGGAGGCACCGGTCCAGGTGTTGACGAGGGCGAAGGGCAGCGTCGTCAGGAGGGCCGCGAAGGGGTGGGTGCGGCGCTGGAGGAGCGGGAGGGTGAAACCGAGGGAGAGGGTGACGATCAGCCAGCCGGGGAGGGTGGGGTTGTCGGTGATGTTCCGCCAGCCGCCGCTGGTGTAGTCGATGAGGGCGGCGGTCACGAAGAAGCCGGTGACGAGCAGGTCCCAGAGCAGGGGGCGGCGGTGGTCGAGATCCCGGGCTCGCTGGGTGAGGCGTCGGAAGTGCTGGGTGAGGGGTTGCGGGCCGGCCGGCTGCCAGGTGCTCTCGGTGCCGGTGTCGCGTTCGGTGCCGTCGCTCGTCACGTGGGCATCCTCGTACGTCGGGTGGGCTCGGGGCGTGCGACCGGGGCCGGAAATCCGGTGAAGGGTGTAGTACCCCGGTACTACCGTGACCCCCATGAAGCTGCCTGCGCGTGCTGAGGGCCCCGTTCTTCCCGAGGGGTACCGGATCCGGTCCGTCCGCGCCGAGGAATGGCGTGAGGTGCGGGAGTTGAGGCTGGTCGCGCTGCGGGATCCGGTGGCTCATCTCGCGTTCCTGGAGACGTACGAGGAGGCCGCGGCGCGTCCGGACGGGTTCTGGAAGGAGCGGGCGGAGGGGGCCGCGGAGGGGGTTCGGGAGCGGCGGCAGTTCGTGGTGGAGAGCGCGGCCGGTGAGTGGGTCGGGACGGTGACCGTGCTCGTGGAGGAGGCCGGGGCGCGGGACTTCTTCGGCGGGGTCGTCGAGCGGCGGCAGGCGCATCTGGTGGGCGTGTTCCTGCGGGACGGGCATCGGGGCAAGGGCGTGGGCGAGGCGCTGTTCGCGGTCGCGGTGGGGTGGGCCCGGTCGGCCGGGGTGGAGCGGGTGCGGTTGTTCGTGAACGAGGGGAACGGGCGGGCCGCCGCCTTCTACCGGCGGGTCGGCTTCGTGGGCAGTGGGGTGACTGTCGAGGGGGGCGAGGGGCGGGAGTTGGAGTACGTGCTGGAGCGGGCGCAGGTGTAGGGCGTGGGGCGTAGGGCCTGCGGCTCGGGTGTTAGCGTTCGGCGGCATGGACGACAGCGTGTATGTGGGCAATGCGGGCAAGGACGCGGCGCTGGACCGGGGTTGGCTGCTCGGACACTTCAAGGCGGAGGGGGATCCGCGGCGGAGTGAGGCGGTGGAGATCAAGTGGGGTGTCCATCCGCGGGGTGACACGCGCGCTCAGTGGGTCCGGGGTGAGGAGCGGACCGCTCTGCAGGTGCTGATCAGCGGTCGTTTCCGGGTCGACTTCCCCGGCCGTAGCGTCGTGTTGGAGCGGCAGGGCGACTATGTCGTCTGGGGGCGCGGAGTGGACCACTCCTGGGTCGCCGAGGAGGAGTCGGTGGTGCTGACCGTGCGGTGGCCGTCCGTGGCCGGGTACGCGGTGCCGGACGAGGGCGCTTCCTGACTGTGTGACTGTCTTACTGCCTGAGCGCCTGACGTGGTCAGGGCAGCGGGAGTTCGGCGTTCGGCCAGCGGGAGCGGGCCTGTTCGCGGGAGCGGAGGAGGGCCAGAGTGGGGAGGCCCTGGTCGGCGCCGCCGGTCAGGAGCGCGGGGAGCTGGGGGAGCGGGGCCACGGCCGCCACGTCGTCCAGGACCAGGGTGAGTGGTGGGTCGAGGCGGCCGGAGGATGACCGTTCGGCCATGCGCCGGCCGCGCTCGACCACGCTTGAGACGAGGGCCGTCAGGAGAGGCATGGCGGAGGGGTTCGCCTTGGGGTCCTCGATGGGGTCGCCGACCACATAGAGCGTTCCCCCCTCGTGCACGAAGGAATCCAGCGCCAGGGAGTCGGCTCGGTTCGGGGCGCATGCCTCCCGGACGTTGACCGTGGACAGCGCGGAGAGGGCGCGGGCCGTCAACTGCTGTGCGATGTCCCGGCGTTCGGGGTGCGAGGTGAGCGCCGACTCCAGCTCACCCGCCGCGCCGGGGGCCGCCTTCGGGTTCGTCCGCAGGGTGCGGACCGCTTCCTGGACGTTGCTGCCCTGGGCCCAGCGGTGCAGGTGGCGGATGGTGCGGGTGTCTATGGCGGCGGCGTGGAGGTAGCTGCGCAGGAGGGTCTCGGCGGTGTCCGCCACCGCTTGGTCGATCCTGGCGGTGGGGCGGATGGGGGCGAGCAGGGCGATGGCCCTGGCCAGCGCCGTCGGCTTGTCCTCGCAGCCGGAGATGGGCGACCAGTGGAGGCGGGCCGGGGTGTCGCAGCGGTGGGCGGGGTCGTAGAGGAGGACCGGGCCCAGTTTGGCGCGGGCGCCCTTCGTGTCCGACCAGAGGGTGGGGTCGGAGGTGACGACGAGGGCCGGGCCTTCGGCGTCCCGCACGGCCTGCGCGGCGACCGGGCGACGGGACTCGGCGGGGCCGAGGACGACCGTCGGGGCCGGGTTCGCCCAAGTGGCGCCGGTGTCGAGTGCCGTGCCGACCCCGGCTGCCGGGGCGGTGGCGATGGGGGCAGCGGCAGTGGCGATCGGGGTCGGCGTCGGGTTCGGGCCGGTGAATCCGGCGGGTGGGGCGAGGCCGCCGCCGCTGGAGGTGGTGGTGTGCGGCGGGGTGGGGGTGGTCGGCTGCGCGGACGGCTGTTCCACGGGGACGGCTGTCGGGGACGCGCTCGGGGCGTGGCCGGGGGCGTGCGGTGCGGCGTGGCCAGGGTGCTGGGGCGGTGCTCCCGCCGTCGGGGTGCCCTGCCCCTGGGCCCGTGCTGCCTTGTCCCTCGCTCGTACGGCTCGCCAGCGGGCCAGGGTGCCCATGGTGAAGACGGTCAGGACGAGGAGGACCATGAGCTGACTGATGAGGAGGCCCCAGAAGAGGCCGTAGCCGGACAGCTGGGCGGCGGGGGTGTCCGGCCAGGCGGCGGAGAGGTCCTGGGGGGCGGAGATCAGACTGCGTACGGCCAGGGGGGTGCGGGTGAAGGTGACTGCGTCCGGCCAGGCGCCGTGGGCGAAGAGGCCGGCCAGACCGGTGGCCGACCAGACCAGCAGGGTCACGCTCACCAGGAAGCCCAGGAGGGCGATCAGCAGCCCGTCGGGGATGCCGCCACCGCCGTGCTGAGGGCGCCGCTCGTTTGGTCTCACCGCACGCCGCCGTACCCGCCGTGGCCCCGGCTGCTGTACGCCCGGCCGTTGCCCACGCCGCATGCCCCGCCACCGTACGCCCGGCCGTCGTTCGCGCCGTACGCCCCGCCGTCGTTCACGCCGTTTCCTCGTCCTGACCCTGCTCGTTCCGGCTCATCGCTGCTGTCCCGCTCAGGCCACCGTCGACTCGGAGGAGCCGTATCCGTCGACCTCGCTCAGTTGCTGTTCGACGAAGGCGGCCGCTCGTTCCTCCGCCTCCAGTTCGGCGGCGTGCAGGGCGTCGTCGTCCAGCAGGTGGTCGACGGACGATTCGGTCATCGCGCGGTCGGTGAAGACGAGGGGGCGTTCGGTCTCGGTGATCAGGTGTTTGACCACCTGTACGTTGCCGTTGACGTCCCAGACGGCGATGCCGGGAGTGAGGGTGGGGATGATCTCCACCGCCCAGCGGGGCAGGCCCAGGACGCGGCCCGTCGCCCGGGCCTCGTCCGCTTTCTGGGCGTAGATCGTCCGTGTGGACGCCATCTTCAGGATGGCCGCGGCCTCCTTGGCCGCCGCGCCGTCGATGACGTCGGACAGGTGGTGGACGACCGCGACGAAGGACAGACCGAGCCGTCGGCCGAACTTCAGCAGGCGCTGGAAGAGCTGGGCGACGAACGGGCTGTTGATGATGTGCCAGGCCTCCTCGACCAGGAAGATGCGCTTCTTCCGGTCGGGGCGGATCCAGGTGTGCTCCAGCCACACGCCGACGATCGCCATGAGGATCGGCATGGCGATGGAGTTGCGGTCGATGTGGGAGAGGTCGAAGACGATGAGGGGCGCGTCGAGGTCGATGCCCACGGTGGTGGGGCCGTCGAACATGCCGCGGAGGTCACCGTCGACCAGGCGGTCCAGGACCAGTGCCACGTCCAGGCCCCAGGCCCGTACGTCGTCTATGGCGACGTTCATCGCCTCCGCGGACTCCGGTTCGGGGTGGCGGAGTTGCTCGACGATGTCGGTGAGCACCGGTTGGCGTTCGACGATCGTCTCGTTGACGTAGGCGTGCGCGACCTTGAGGGCGAAGCCGGAGCGTTCGTCCAGGCCGTGGCCCATCGCCACCTCGATGATCGTCCTCAGGAGGGCCAGCTGGCCCGTGGTGGTGATCGAGGGGTCGAGGGGGTTGAGGCGGATGCCCATGTCGAGGGCGGCCGTCGGGTCGAGGCGGATGGGAGTTATTCCCAGCTCCTCCGCGATGAGGTTCCACTCGCCGACGCCGTCCTCGCCCTGGGCGTCGAGGACGACGACCTGGCGGTCGCGGAAGCGCAGTTGCCGCAGGACGTACGTCTTCTCCAGGGCCGACTTGCCGTTGCCGGACTCGCCGAGGACGAGCCAGTGCGGGGCGGGGAGCTGCTGGCCGTAGAGCTGGAAGGGGTCGTAGATGTAGCCCTTCCCGGAGTAGACCTCGCGGCCGATGATCACGCCGGAGTCGCCGAGGCCGGGGGCGGCGGTCGGGAGGTAGACCGCCTGGGCCTGTCCGGTGGAGGTGCGGACCGGCAGGCGGGTCGTCTCGACCTTGCCGAAGAGGAAGGACGTGAAGGCGTCGGTGAGGGCGGAGATCGGGTCCCTCATCAGCGCTTCACCTCCAGGTGCGGTTGGATCGGATGGTCCCGCATCGCGATGGCCCTACCTTCGGATTCCGGTGGCGAACGGGAGCGTGTTGACGAAGGCCCGGTGGTGTTCGCGGTCGCACCACTCCAGCTTGAGGTACGACTTGCCGGCCGAGGCCCTTATCGTCCGCTTGTCGCGGGCCAGCGCCTCCGGGGAGCGGGAGGAGACGGTGATGTAGCCGACGAGGTTGACGCCGGCGGCGCCGCTCGCGAGGTCCTCGCCGCGCTGGTCGAGGCGGGAGTGGGAGGCCACGTCACGCGGGTCGACCGTGCGGTTCATCTTGGCGGCGCGGGACGCCTCCGCCTCGTCGTTGGTCTTCTCCGTCAGCATGCGTTCGATGGCGACCTCGGTGGGTTCGAGGTCCATCGTGACGGCGACGGTGCGGATGACGTCCGGGGTGTGGACCAGGAGGGGCGCCAGGAAGTTGACGCCGACCGGGGTCATCGGCCACTCCTTGACCCAGGCCGTGGCGTGGCACCAGGGGGCGCGGGTGGAGGACTCGCGGGTCTTGGCCTGGAGGTAGTCCGGCTCCATCGCGTCCAGTTCGGCCGGCCAGGCGTTGCGCTTGGTCATGGCCTGGATGTGGTCGATGGGGTGGTCCGGGTCGTACATGGAGTGGATGAGGGAGGCGAGGCGGCCCTGGCCGAGCGGCTGCCGTACGCGGATGTCGGCCTCCTGGAGGCGCGAGCAGATGTCCGTCAGCTCGCGGGCCATGACGACGGCGAGGCCGGCGTCCTTGTCCAGCTTGCGGCCGTGGGGGCGGGCGGCGCGGGCCATGGCGTGGCCCTCGGCGGCCAGTTCGCGGGTGTAGTGCATACAGGCGACGAGGTACGCGCGGTGCTGCTCGCTGCTGGTGGAGACCATGGACTGCAGCTGGTCGTACGACTGCTGCAGCCAGCCCGGGGCGCGGTCGTCACCGCGCTGGGCGACGTCCTTGGCGTGGGCGTCCGGGTCGGCGGGGAGCGTGCGGGCGAGCATCTGGAGGCGGGTGACGAAGCCGTCGCCGTTGGCCACGTGCTTGAGGAGGGTGCCGAAGCGGTCGACGAGGGCTTCCTGGTCCTCGGAGTCGCGCAGGCCGACGCCCGGGCCCTCGATCTCGATGGCGGCGGTGACGGTCCGACGGTCGGCGTGCAGCAGGACGGCGATCTCGTCGGGGCCGAAGGGGGCGGCGAGCCAGGTGATGCGGCCGATGCCGGGCGGGGGGCCGACCTCGACCTCACGGCCGTCGAGGCGGGTGCCGGCCTCCATGTTGGCGGAGCGGTACGTCGTGCCCTTGCGCAGGCTGCGCTTGTAACTGCGGTTGATCTCGAACCACTTGTAGAAGGTCCGCCGCTTGTACGGCACGTACACCGCGGCCAGCGCCAGCATCGGGAAGCCCGTCAGCAGGGCGATGCGTGGGACGAGCACCGGGACGAGGAGGCCGCACATCATGCCGAGGAACGCGCCCGCGATGATCAGCGCGATCTCGCCGGACTCGCGGTTCCGGCCGATGATCGCGTTCGGCCGGGCGCGGCCGATCAGATAGGTACGGCGGGGCGTGATCGCGTGGGACAGGTGGGAATCGGTCGTCAACGCCCTTCACCTCCGGTGCGGTTGTTGCTGCTGTTGCGGGTGTTGCCGGCGTGCGGGGTGTTGATGGGGCTCGAACGGGGCGGGGGTGCGGCGGAGGGGACAGTTCCGCCGCCGCTCGCGCTGCGCGAGCTGTGGGCGGCCACGCCGCCGGACGCGGGGTTGGACGGGCGGGGGGTGCTGCTGCCGCCTCCGCCGTTGTTGTCGGCCCGGGAGCTGTGGGTCTTGATGCCCTGGGCGACGAGGGTGGCGGGGGAGCTGATGACGGCGGCGGCCTTGCCCTCGGCGCCGCGCATGATGCGGTTGTTGCGGGAGTTGGCGATCTCGTCGCCGAAGCCCGGGACGAATCGGTAGATCATCGCCGAGGCGAAGATGGCGAGCAGGATGATGGCGAGGCCGGAGACGACCGCGGCGAGGGAGTCGGGGCCGTCCTCGGTGGTCAGGGCGCCGGCGAGGCCGAGCACGATGACGATGACGGGCTTGACCAGGATGATCGCGATCATGATGCCCGCCCAGCGGCGGACGTGGCCCCACAGGTCCTTGTCGACGAGGCCGGCGTAGACGACGACGCCGAGGAGGGCGCCGACGTAGAGCAGGACGGCCCTCAGGTACAGCTCCAGGTACAGAACGCCGGCGGCGACGATGGAGACCAGCGACACCAGGATCAGCATGATGGGGCCGCCGCCGATGTCGTTGCCCTTCTTCAGGGCCTCGGAGAACGTGCCGAAGAAAGTGTCCGTCTGGTTGCCGGTGGTGCGGGCGATGATGTCGCTGACGCCGTCGGTGGCCGAGACGATGGTGTAGAGGATGAGCGGGGTGAAGGCGGAGGCCAGCACGGTCAGCCAGAGGAAGCCGATGGCCTCCGAGATGGCCGTCGTGAACGGCACGCCGCGGACGGCTCGCTTGGTGACGGCGAGGAGCCACAGCACGAGCGTGAGGATCGCGGAGGCGGCGAACACGACCGCGTAGTGCTTCAGGAACGTCATGTTCGTGAAGTCGACGTTCGCGGTCTCGTTGACGGCTTCGGAGAGCTTGTCGACGGTCCAGGAGGCGGCGTCGGCACAGCCTTGGGCCAGGGAGGAGAGGGGGTCGAGGGTGGTGGTTACGTCGTTGGGGAGGGTGCTGGTGTCGGCTTTTTCGCCGGCGCCTCGTTCGCAGTACTTCTTGGCTTCGCCGACGATGAGATCGCAGGGATTGTCGGACGTCGAGGGTGACGGCGACGGGGTGGGGGCCGCGTAGGCCCCTGACGCGAGGAGGACGACAGCCGTCTGTACGGCGGCTACGGCTCCGGTGAGCCTGAGCGCACGGTTCGGGCTACCGGGCATAAGTGAACCCTCCGTACTCTTCGACGGCCTTGCTGATCTCTTCGGAGGTGGCGGCCTGGTCGTCGCCCGGCACGGGAGCGGGGCCGTCCTTCTGGGAGTCCGTGACGATCTTCCAGTCACCGTCGGACCACCGGAGGTCGAAGGTCCACGTCTTCCAGGTCGAGGTGACGGGGTCGGTCGAACTCTGCCCGGACATGCCGATGAGGCCCATGTACCAGACGGCGACCTTCGCGGCGGTGTCGCTGTACTCCTGGACCGTGGTGCCCAGCGGAGTCACACGTGAGACGAACGTGCTGCCCTCGGGCGGGTTGCCGTCGGCGTCCAGGCCCATGTTGCCCAGGAAGTCGGCCGAGTACGCCTCGTCGAGCGGCGTCCTCAGCTTGGCGGCCGCGTCGGTGGTGTAGAGCGTGTCCACGATGGTGTGGCGGTCGTCCTTGTGGAACATGCCGGTCGAGCCGAGTGCCACGGCGTAGTTTGCCGCGGCGCTCTGCACGCCCTCCTCGCTCCGCGCGAACCCCGTAGGGATACCCGCCGTCTTCGACTTCACCGGCCGCTCCCCCGAAGCCGCCGTAGGCGCAGTCTCAGCCTTGTCAGAGCCTCCTTGGCTGCCGGAGCCGCCCCCGCCGCCCCGGTTCGCGAAGGCGATCGCGGCGATGAGGAGGACCACCACGCCGACGACGGTGACGAGGCTTCTGGAGGAGGAGCGGGGTCGGCGAGGCGCGCCGCCGTAGGGGTCGCCGCCGCCCTCGGGGAGGCGTGTCCGGGTCTGGCCGGTGCCGGCGTACCCCCCGTACGCCCCGTCGTCCCCGGAGCGCGAGGACTCGCGGTACCCGTGCTCGTCGCCGAGACTCATGCCGCGGTCGCCCCTTCAACTTCGACGTCGTACCGAAAGGCGTAGCAGTACGACGGTAGCCGCGCTGGTTCCCGCGCGGGCGCGGTGTGGAGACTCGACATCAGGGAAACGCAACCTCAGCCGGTGGGCACGACGGACGGGTGGGGTGGGAGGGGAACCGGGCGAGGCCGGTGGTCCGGCCGGGGCGGGTGCCGGCGGCCGCGCTACACGGCCATGCCGTACACGATGGTGAAGAGCGTGCCCAGTGAGCCGATGATGAAGACGCCGGTGAGGCCGGCGATGATGAGGCCCTTGCCCTGTTCGGCGCTGAAGGTGTCGCGCAGGGCGGTCGCGCCGATGCGCTGTTTGGCCGCACCCCAGATCGCAATGCCGAGGCAGAGGAGGATGGCGACCGCCATCACGACCTCGATCATCACGCGTGCCTCGTTGCCCAGGTCGCCGAAAGGCCCCCAGTCCGGGGCGATTCCGCCGATGATGGTGGTGATGTCGCCCTTGTCGGCCGCAACGAACATGTAAGTCACCGCCCCTAGTGGGTAGTTCTGTGTGTCTGTGCTGGTTGTGCGCTTGCTGTGCGGCACGTACGCCTCGGCGTCCGCTCCGCACGCCTCCGCGCAGTTGCGCAGAGGTCGGGCCCATTCTCGCCGACAATGACGCTGTCGTATGTCGACTTGGCGTCATCGATTGGCGGGTTTCGTACGGATCCCTTGCCGCCGGCCCGCGCGGGACCCTAACGGGGGGCGCGGAACGGTAAACGAAGGGTCGTATCGTCACTCTGTGTATCACGGCAGGTCACGCCGGGCAATGAGGATCAAGCGGAACCTGTGGTGTGGTTCCGTCGTTATTCCCCTTCTGTGACCTCAGGAGGCTGGGCCTGTCCCGCTTCTGACGGGATGTCGACCCTGGCTCGCCCCTTCTTCGTGGGTTCGAGTGTGCCTGATGGGGACGTAAGGGTCGTGTGTGGGGCCGGGGTGCCCCTGAAGAGCGAGCTTTGGCCAGAAGTGCATGGGATCGCGATCGCAATTTTGGTACAAATGATCGACTAGGTCCTCCGGTGTTGCGGCGTCAGGGATGCCGACGGAAGGCCGGGTTGAGGGAACGTATCTGCTGCTAAGGCGTCCACGGGGGTAGACGTGAGCGAGGACAGGCCCGTTGTCTCGGCCGAGATACCGGAGTTCACGGGAAATCTGGAGCAACTGGAGAAGGACGCCGGTGACATCGCGTTCGACGGGATGGCGGTCGGCGCGGCGGGGCTGCTGATCGATGCCAACTTCAATCTGCTGGAACCTTTCTACAAGGCTCCCGAGGCCGACCAGCTCTTCGCGACGACCGCGCCGGTCGCGGCGGCCGGCCAGGACCTGCAGACCGAACTGGGCACCGTCTCCAAGGCGCTGCTCGACTACGCGGCCGAGGTCCGTCCGCTGGTGGACCGGCTGAACTCGCTGCGCGAGGAGGCAGCGGCGTTCGAACGGCGCGTCGCGGACGACGAGGACTGGGTCGCGGACGGCGACCTCATCGACGAGAACACCGCCCGCCGCAACGCGGTCAACGCGGCCTGGACCGCCTTCCAGGCCGCCGAGCGGGCCTGCTACAACAAGATCGTCGCGCTGGTCGGCGGCGAGCCGCTCGCCGTCGGCGACGGGTCGGACAAAGAGAACACGTACGGCTACCGCGCCGAGGACCTCAACAACGCCGCGGGCCTGCCCTGGGGCGACGTCGTCGAGGAGTCCAACCCCTGGTACTACTTCCACGAGCACGCCTGGGACTTCACCGTCGGCTTCGTCGTCGACGGTGTGTGGGGCACGATCAAGGGCCTGGGCACGCTGGTCGGCTTCAACGGCTGGGACGCGGCGGGCCAGGCCTGGGTCGGCCTCGGCAAACTCGCGACCGGCATCCTGATCACGGGAACGCCGCTCGGCGCCGCGTACTGGCTGACCCCGGCCGACAAACTCCCCTCCTGGCTCCGCGACTCCCGCACCGCCGTCGTGGAGACCGGCAAGGCGCTGATCGCCTACGACGAGTGGGGCAAGAACCCCTCCCGGGCGGCGGGAGCGGTTACCTTCAACGTCCTGACGACCGTCTTCACGGGCGGGGCGGGCGGAGCGGTCGCGGCGACCGGCAAGGCCGGTGCGATCGCGAAGGCCATCTCCTTCGCGGGCAAGGCGGGGCGGATCGCCGACCCGATGACGTACCTCGCCAAGGGCATCGGCGGAACGGCCGTCAAGATCAGTGACGTCATGGCCGGCCTGCGCGGCATCACCGACGGCACGCACATCCGGCTCGGCGAGGGCACGTACCAGATCGCCGACCCGCCGAACATCGCCGACGACCTCCCGGCCGGCCTCACCCCCGAGAACTCCGTCCGCATGACCACCCCCGAGGGCGAGGTCGTCTACCTCGACACCAAGACCCTGGTCATGCACAACGCCGACGGGACGGTACGGGAGTCCCTGGACGACATCCGGCACGAGCGGACGGCGGAGCAGCGGGCGGAGGGGATAGGAGCACCGAGGACAGCCGACGAACACGAGCTGGTCGGCTCCGGGGCCGGCACCCGGGTCGGGGACACCGCGGCGGTGGGGGGCCGCGGGGGCGACAGCCTCGGCGGTTCCGGGGGCCGTATCGGCGAGAACCCACCGGTGGGCCGCGGCGATACGGGCGGCACAGGCGGCGGCCGGGGTGGCGGTGGCGGTGGCCTGGACGATCTCGGGCGGACCGGTGACGAGGGGCGGACCGGCGGCGACGCGGCCGGTGACGCGGGCCGTTCCGGCGATGAGGCTGCTGGGGCCGGGGAGGCGGTTGACCATGGCGCCGGGGCCGCAGACGAGGGGCAGCAGGCGCGCGAACGTACCCCCGAAGAGCAGAAGAAGATCATCGAGGAGCAGATCAAGAAGGCGAACGACCCCGATCCGACCTGGTTCGAGAGCTTCTACCGCTGTGACGGCCACCGTAAGAGCATCAAGACGCTCGACGAGAACGGGGACGAACTGCCGATCCTGGCCAAGGACTCGGACGGCAGCTGGATCGCCAAGGACTCCCTGCCACCGAAGCCGGGTGCGAAAAGCACGCTCGACCCGGGGACGTTCGATCGGGGGTCGGTCCGGACCGACCAGCTCGGTCATCTCGACGACGCCGCGATGGACCGGAAGGTGTCCAAGGACCTCACCAACGCCGAGCGGGTGTACAGGGCCGATCCCTCCGCCGAGAACCTGGCGAAGCTCAACAAGGCACAGGTGGCGTTTGACCTGCAGCTCCCGGGGCGGCCCAACAACAGCTCGATCGCCGAGGCTCTCGGCGAGCAGGCGGCCATGAGGCATGTCATTCCGCAGCGGTTCCCGGACGCCCAGTGGATCGACCTGCCGAAGACATCGAACGGCGCGAACATGTTCGACCAGCTCTACCGGTTGGATGACGGCACGCTCGTGATCGCGGAGGCGAAGGCGCCACAGGCCAATCCGATATGGCGCAAGGGTGCCGGAGATGCGGAAGGCTGGATGGTGCAGCAGGGGACACGACCTTACATCGAGACGATCCTTTTTCAGATGGAGAAAAACTTCAAGCTTGAGGCGACGGACAGCGCGGGCAACCGAGTACTGGATACACAGGGCAAACCGGTGACCAATGGCGACCTCGCGGAGCTGATATCGGACGCCCTGGAGAGCGGCAAGCTGAAGTACGTGATGGTGAAGGCGGCGGAAAATCCAGGCACCTACGCTGGGGCGAAGCTGGAGCACTTCGATATTGACTAAGAGGAGAAACCCCGTGGTCACGCGCATTCCTCGCCATGACACCCCGCCCGGTCTCGCTGCCCACGTCAATGCGGCAGCGGGCCTCGAAGCGCTGGCGGGTTCCGTGGCGCGTGTGCTGGAGCGTCTTGAGCAGTCGGACATGTCCCAGCGGCGTGCCCTGGATACGACACTGACCTACGCCATGGGCCGATGCGAGGTGGACCCGGACGCCGAGGAGTTCGAGACTTGGGAGGCCTGGGTCACCGCGATGCAACTGGCCCACACGCGTTTCGCTCTGGCCATCGAGCCCGAGGGCCATACCTTGACCTGCCGGATCAAGGAGAAGGAGCGAACGCTTCCGACGACTGGGCCCCGGCCCAACGTGAACGCCGACAGTTGGCTCAAAGCCTTCTACCTCGCTCTGATCTGCCGTGAGAACGAGCGGCTGGGCGAGCTGGCTCGGGTGCCCGTCTCTCTGCTGCGTGAATCGGGTGCGACGTTCGACGAGTACATCTACTCGTGGGTGGAGACCCTGCAGCGCTTCTGGCTGGGTCAGGACGGGGTTGGCGACCATCTGGTCGCCGCCGTGGACGGCACCGGTCCGGACTCGGCGCAGTGGGCAGACCAGGACTACATGTCCTCGATCCTGTATCCGCCGATCATCCTGTTCTACCGCTACCTGCGTGAGGACCACGAGAAGTTCAACGAGGCGCTGGTCGACGCGCTCCGGTGGCACAAGGAGTACTGGACCGCGTCCGACGACCGGGCCATCAACAGTGACGGCCTCGTCGCTTTCGGTCCGCTGGCCATCGCCTGCCTCGCCCACGACAAGGGCTTCCCCATCGAGGTCGAGTCGGAGTACCTGCCGAGCGCTCTGCTGACGTTCGCGTGGCGGGGCGAGATCGACACCTGAACCGACCGTCAGTGGTAAGTACCGCCGACAACGGAGGGCATGCCTCGGACACATCCACTGCAACCGCCCGATTCCCTTGTGGACACGCGTTGCCGGAGCGGATCCGTACCTCGGGCGCGATCGGAGGACAACCGTGACCTGTGGTGCCGGGCTTCTGCGTACGTGCGCTACTCGCCCACGAGGCGAGCACCGCTGATGCATACGATTCCTGGCATGGTCACTCGTATTGCTCCCCGGTCAGCGTTGGCCGCGGCTTCGTTGTTCCTCGCGCTCACCCTCGTCGGCTGCGGTGCCGGCGACGTGGCGGGTCCCTCCGAGGACAAGCCTGCGCAGAGTGCCCCCTCTTCTTCCGGTTCACCTCAGTCCTCGCCGTCCCCCACGTCCAGCGTGAACGAGGACGGTACGGCGAAGGCGGGGGCGAAGGCGAAGCTCGGGGAGCCGGTCCTGCTCCGCTACGAAGGAGGGACGAAGTCGGGCATTCTCGAGGTCACCGTCACCGGGATCGAGAAGGGCAGCAAGGCTGATGTGGCCTCGCTGGGGCTGAAGGACGACGCCAAGGAGATGACGCCGTACTACGTGCGGGCGACCATCAAGAACGCGGGCAAGAACGATCTCTCCCACGCGGCTGTCGACCCGCCCAGCGGACTGCTCGACGACGGGACCGCGGCCCGGCAGCTCCTGGTCATCGGGACCTTCGCCACCTGCGACTCCTACCCGAAGACCAAGAAGTTCCCGCCCGGGGCCTCGTACGAGACGTGCGCGCCGGTTTTCGCCGACCCCGGCACCGAGGTCACGGGTGCGGCATGGACGGGGCAGGGCTACCCCGACTTCCCGCCCTCCGCAGGCGTGACATGGACACCGTGAGGCGAGTCGGCGCCCTGCGTTGCGGCTGAGGCGTTGTCAGGACGGCGCGGCTGCGGGAGGCAAGTGCGGGCCGCAGGTCACACGGCTACGGCGGAGACATTGCTGCCGGGGAGCCTCGCGGCATAGGCCTCGATGTCGTCGCGATCCGAGGTGAGAACACTGCCTCCGCCGTGGCCGGCGGCGATGAGCACGGCAAGGGCGTCGACCGGGTCAGGGCGCTTCTTCGGCGGCAGGGCAGCAGAGCCGATCATGTCGCCGAGTGTCTTCCAGCCTTCGATGTTCACTCCGCCCGCGCAGGGGAGACAGCGAGGTGGCAGGTCATCCGGGTATCGAGCCCGGTCGGCGGGATACACGAAGGCATCGGCGAGGAGACGCTTCCAGGCGTAGGCCGTCTTCGGGCTTGTCCGCCATGCCTGTGACAGAGCGGGCCCAGGGATGATCGGTTTGTGCCCCCCGGCCGCGACGAAGCCTTTGTGCAGGATGTGCGCCCGGCGATCCTGACCGACCAGGGCCATCAACATCCCCATGTCGTACACGACCACGTTCACGCGGCGGCCTCGTTGCGCAGGGTGCGGCCGAGGATCGTGTCGATCTCAGCCTGCTCCTCCTTGGTCGGCTCGATGTCGTCACCTGCCCAGATGCCAGTGCCAGCCTCCTCCTCGGCCTCCACACGGGCCTTCTCGAAGGGCTCGAAGATCTTCCTGACCCGGTCCTGCTGATCCATCTGCGCCTGCGCGGCGATGGTCAGGAAGGTGGAGACGTCGAGTCCGGCGTCTGCGGCGTGCTCCCTGATTCGGTCGCGCACGGTGGCAGGCATGCTGATCGAGAAACGTACGGTCGCCATGCCACTACGGTAACACCGAGTGTTACCAGGCTGCGCTCTTCAGGACGACCAGCCTGGGGGGGCCTGGGTCAACTCGCCGATCCGAATGCACCGATCCGTTTCGCGGGACCGCGAGCGGCCCAGACGGGGTAGGCGGGGCATCGTCTTCCTGACCATCCGCCGTTTCACCGAGGCCAAGGTGCCGGCGCAACTCGGAGAGCACCGCGTCCGGCAGGGAAGCCGTGAGGTTCATGGAGACGTCGATCACATAGAGGTCAGCCATGCGCACGGCGCACGGCTGACCGTGGGCGACCCGTCACCCGAGCCGCCCTTCGCTCCTCGGCCGCTCCTCAGCCGCGCTTCTTCCGGTCGAAGAGGATGGTGGCCGCTGTGGGCAGCAGGCCGGTCCAGAAGAGGATCTGGGGCACTGTGCGGTCGGACCAGGGGAGTTGGGCGATGAGAAGTGCGCAGAGCATGGCCCAGGCGGCTTGGGCCAGGACGATGCGGGGCCAGCGGCGACAGCGGATCAGGGAGCGGAGGTTGATACGGATGCCGTTGCGCAGGCGCCGGTATCTGAGCAGGGCGCCCAGAGCCCAGATCGCTGCCATGGGGACGAGGGTCCACAGGCGTTGGCCGAGGGAGACCGGAAGCTCCCGCTGGGTCTCTCCCTCCACCGCGAAGAGGTCGAGCATGGTGCCGGCGAGGGCCAGGCAGAGCAGGGCGAGCCAGCGTACGCCGCGTAGGAGGCGGTAGGAGGCGTCGTCGAGCTTGCTGCGCAGCGACGCCGATTCGGGGGCGGCGCTCAGCGCGTCGGCGTACAGCGTCGCCGCCTCTGTCGCCTTGACGCCCGGGGCGGTTGCCGCCTTCTCGGTCCGGCGGGCCAGGGCGTACTGGTGCTGGGGGTCGAGACGGAGGATCGCCTCGTCCATCTGGTCGGCGACGGTCGTATTGCCCGACAGGGAGGCGATCTTCCAGACCACCTCGTGGGCATAGACCTCTTCGGGGCCCAGGCGCAGCGCGGCCATGGCCAGTTCCTCGGCGCGCCGGGCCGCGGCGTCCACCTCGTCCGCGCGGACCGCGCCGCCGCCCGCCCGGCCGAGGCGGAGCAGTTCGGCGGTGAAGACGGTGTCGGCGAGTTTGGCGTAGCCGTACCAGTCCTCCGGGGAGAGACGCACGACCTCGCGCAGCACCTTCTCCGCCTCCGGCAGCCGTCCGCCCCCTGCGGCCCACAGGGCGTGCGAGCGCATGACGAGCGCTCCGACGTCTGCAGGGCCGAGCGCGAGCGCCTGCTCGGTCGCGTCGAGCGCCGCGTCCGCGTTCTTGGGCTCCACCAGGTGGCACTTGGCGAGTTTGACCCAGGCGCGGATGTCTTCCGGGTCCTCGGCGAGCCGCTGCCTCATCAGGGCTTCGGCCTCGGCGCGTCGGTCGATGGCGAGGAGCGCCTCGGCGCGCTCCACCGCGGGATGCAGAGTGGTCACAGCTTCCGCTTCTTCTTCAGGTAGGCGACCAGGTCGTCGTACGTTCCGCCCTCATTGGCGAACATCGCCACGTTCCGGGCCGAGGCGAACCACGGGTCGGTGGACGGCACGATGTCCTTCGCGGCCGCGAGCAGGTCCTTCATGCCGATGAGACGTACGGTGCCGCTGCGGGCCGAGTCGAGGAGCGCCCTCTCGGCCGCCGCCTCGCACAGATGGGCGAGGTCGGCACCGGACAGGCCGTCGGTGACCTTGGCCAGCCTGCCCAGGTCGACGTTCACGATGGGCCGGTCCCGCAGGTGGTAGCGGAGGATCGCCTCGCGCGCCGGGGCGTCGGGCGGCAGCACGAGCAGTGTGCGGTCAAGGCGGCCGGGGCGGCGCAGCGCGATGTCCACGTCCCAGGGCACGTTGGTGGCGGCCAGCACGAACACGCCCTCGTTCGCTCCGGCGTCGATGCCGTCCAGCTCGGTGAGCAGCTGGTTGACGGTGTTGCGCATGCCGTTGTGGAGGGTGCGGCTGCGCTTCGCGCCCAGAGCGTCCAGTTCGTCGAGGAAGACCACGCACGGGGCCTGGCGGCGGGCGGTCTCGAAGACCTGGTGCATGTTGCGTTCGGAGTTCCCGATCCACATGTCGAGGACATCGTTGACCGACACGGACAGGAAACTCGCACCCAGTTCGCCTGCGACGGCCCTTGCGATGAATGTCTTGCCGCAGCCGGGCGGTCCGTACAGCAGCAGTCCGCCGCGCAGGCTCTTGCCGTACAGGCGGCGCAGTTCGGGGTTGCGCAGGGGTGCGAGGAAGGCGGCCTCCAGACGTTCCTTGACCTCCCGCATACCGCCGACATCGGCCAGGCGCACGGCCCCGCCTCCGTCCCCGTTGCCGTTCTCTCCGGTCCCGGGCTGTTCGACGTCCCAGGCGGGCGCGTCACCCGGGTCGTTCCGCCCGTCCGCCGCGAGCGGTGCCTCCACGAACCTGGGCGGCACGACGTCCCCGACCTGTTCCTCGGCGGCCCGCCAGTCGAACCCGCCCCGCCGCTCCTCCGGCGTCCGGGCCGTCTCCTGACCCGACGTCCGCGTCTCGGCCGCCGGTGCAGGTGCGGACGGCGTGGTCCGCTGCGGGACCGCCATCGCGCGCATCATGAGTTCCCGCGCTTGCGTGTCCCCCGGCGCGTGCTGCAGCGCGACGGCCACCTCGGCGACGGCCGTGTCCTGTCTGCCGGCGTCCAGGAGGAGTTCCGCCAGATGCAGCCGCAGAGGCACGTCGGCGGGTGCCGCTTCGACCGCCTTGCGCAGGCTCTGTATCAGGGGTGAGTCGTCCGACATGGGCTACACCCTACGGATCTCCGTCAGGGGGGGGCGCAGGCGAAGGGTACGGGCGCGACCGGCGTCCGGACGGGTCGGGCAACTGGGCGGCTCCGGGGGCGCGGTCGCCGACGCCGCCGCTGTCGCCCGTCTTGCCGGTGATCCTCCGGTCGGGAAAGGTGTCGCGCCGCAGTATCCGTGGTCATGCGGTTGGCGCGAGCAGGGGAGGTCGTCATCACTGTTCCACGTCGAGGGCGGCCCCCTTCGCCGGCTCGCCCCGCCGGAGGACGACCCTTCGTGGGTCCCGTACGGCCTTCCCGAGGCGTGCACCGCTGCGATCCACGCGAAGTGACGTGGGGAGACCTCAGCGATCCACTGGCTTGACCGTCGACTCGAAGCCCTCGACCCCCTCCACGAAGTGGTCGAACTCGCCTGCCTGGACTCCCAGTACGAACGCGTCCCACTTCCGGCGGTTCGTTGTCACGACATTGTCCGGGTCGCTCGTCTCGCGGATGTAGACGGGGGCTTCGGGGTCGTCCTCGCCGTTCCCGGCTCCGAAGGCGAGTTCGATCCACGGGCCGGGTCCGGTCGCGTCCTCGGGGGCTGCGCGGATCCAGTCGAGGTCTTGGGGGATGTCAGACACGGGTGGGGGCCTTGTCGAGTTTGAGGGCGTGGAGGAGGGCGCGGAATCCGGTCGAGGTGGCGTTGAGTACGGCTCCGGTGGCGTCGGCGGATTCGGTGATGAGGACGGTGTCGGCGGGGCCGGTGGATATGTGCACGCAGGAGTTGCCTTCGGAGCAGAAGGAGGACTTCTGCCAGGAAGAGGCCATGGGTATTTTCCTCACAGGTCTCGCATCACGTCGTGGATGAGGTCGCGGGTCTTGTCCGGGCTGAGGGCCACGGCTTCGATCCGGTCCAGGAGAGTTCGGTATTTGTGCAGCTGTGCTTCGGCGTCGAGGAACACCGCGCCGTGCGACTGATCGAGCTGGACGGTGTCCAACTGCGGTACGGGGCCGTGCGCGTAGGAGATCGACTGCCCCGATCCTGGGTAGGCGCCGACGTCGAAGGTGATGGCTCGCAGGGTGATGTGTTCACGATCGCTCAGATCGAGCAGGTGTTCCAGTTGTTGTCGTGCCACAGTGGGGCCGCCGACCTTCATGCGCAGGGCTGCCTCGTGGATGACCGCCTGGTACGACGTGGGATCGTCCGCGCGATACAGCACCGCCTGCCGCTTGATGCGGAACGAGAGCCGGTGCTCGATGTCGGGGGGTGAGAGTTCGGTGACCGCCTGGCGGAAGATCTCCAGTGCGTACTCGCGGGTCTGGAGCAGGCCGGGGACGCGGGCTGTGGTGGCCTCGCGTACCGACTTGGTGTGGTGCTCGAGTTCGGCCAGATCGAGCATCGGGGTCGGGAGCAGCTCGCGGTACTCCTCCCACCAGCCGCGCTTCCGCTCCGACGCCATGACCGCCATCGCTTCTACCAGGGCCTTGTCCGAGCAGTCGTAGTGGCAGGCGATCGTGCGCAGGCGCTCGGGGCTCACTCCCACGCGTCCGGCCTCCATGTTGCTGACCTGTGCCTGCTTGATGCCGAGAAGTTGACCGGCTTCCGTAGCGCTCAGGCCCGCCCGCTCGCGGAGTTTGCGCAGCTCCGCGCCGAAGCGAAGTTGTCTGCCCGTCGGGTTGGTCCTCACGGGGCCGTGGACCTCCTTGCCGCCGCTGGTCACCCACACGGGTGGCAGTGAACGAGATTATCAAGAGTTGGTGAATGTATTAACTCTGTCCCGCTACTTTAGAGCTCAGGAGCTGTATCCGACCAACTCCCCTCAGTAACCGGAGACTTCCATGGCCACCGTATCCCCGTCCTGGAACTACACCCTTCGTCTCCCCCGGGACCCCCGCTCCCCCGGCGTCGGACGCGCCACTCTGCGGGCCGTGCTCTCCGCGCACGACATCTCCGAACTCGCCCCCACTGCAGAGCTGTTGGCCGCCGAGCTGCTCAGCAACGCCCACCGGCACACCGTGGGCGAGTATGCCCTGCGGGTCCTGGAGGTCGGCGGGCGGCTGCGTGTGGGGGTGTGGGACCGGGACTGGCGGGTGCCGGTGGGGTTCGGAGGGGGCGACGTCCGGCCCGTCGACCTCGACGCCGAGTGTGGGCGTGGGTTGCAGCTCGTGCGCGCCTGCTCCGAGGGGCGGGGTGTGTCCGTGTGGAGCGACCTCGGTGTCTCGCGCGGCGGAAAACTGCTGTGGGTCGACTGCGGCGCCGTCGAGTGATCATTCCTAAGAAAGCAGGCCGCCTCTACACTTGCTGGCGGTGGACTGGCGCGCGGTGAGGGGCGGTTGACGGTGCGTAAGGCGTGGATCGTGGTGATCGCTGCCGGCAGCGCCGGGCTCGCCTTCGTGATGGTGCTGGTCGTGGGTGTCTATCTGGTCGCCGGGAATCTTGCCGCCGGGATCGGCGGAAAGTCCGTCGGGCTGGCCAAGGGGGCCGTTCCCGGGGCTTATCAGGCGCTCGTGCAGAAATGGGGCAATCTGTGCGACGCCATCAATCCCGCACTGCTCGCCGCGCAGCTGTACCAGGAGAGCGGGTTCAATCCGAAGGCGCAGAGCCCCGCCGCCGCGCAGGGGATCGCGCAATTCATTCCGGGGACCTGGGCCGCGCACGGGCTGGACGGTGACGGGGACGGCGACCGTGACGTCTGGGACCCGAATGACGCGATTCCATCGGCCGCCTCGTACGACTGCTCGCTCGCGAAGTACGTGAAGGACGTACCCGGCGATCCGACGGCGAACATGCTCGCTTCCTACAACGCGGGGGCGTACGCCGTGATCAAGTACGGGGGTGTTCCGCCGTACAAGGAGACCCAGAACTATGTGAAGACGATCACGACGCTGTCGAAGAGCTTCGCCGCTCCGACGAGCCGGGTCGACCCGAGTGAGCAGGCGGCCGGGGCCATCGCGTACGCGCAGAAGAAGCTCGGGACGCTGTATCTGTGGGGCGGCACCGGTACCGCTGAGCAGGGCGGACGCTTCGACTGCTCCGGGCTGACGCAGGCGGCGTACGACAGTGTGGGGATCACGCTGCCCCGCGTCGCGAACGATCAGTACAACGCCGGGCCGCACCCCTCGCGCGACGAGCTGCTGCCCGGGGATCTGGTGTTCTTCTCCGACGACCTCACCAACTCGCGGGCCATTCGGCACGTCGGGATTTATGTGGGAGGCGGATACATGATCGACGCGCCGCGGACGGGGGCCGTCATCCGATTCGACCCGATTGACACCCCCGACTACTTCGGTGCTACCCGGGTCACCGAAGATGGCGCGAAAGCGTTGCCCACGACGGTCTGACAGCGCCGTAATTCTCTGTGAACCACTGCCCTGAGCTGCGCAGACGTGTCTCTCTTCGATAACGTCTGAGTGATCATTCAGTGGAGGGTGGAACGTATTGAGAAGGAGTGTGCGTTCCTATTTGACGTAGCGCGTTGACGCTCATGCGGAAGCACTACGGACACCACGGGGGTGGCAAAGCGCGGCGCACGTACGGGTGCGGTCGCGAGAACGATGACGAAAGGGCCGCAGCACGATGGCTGGACTCGCCGCGCATGCCGCTACCTCACTGGCCGCTGAATCCGGATCGAATCCCGACGTCGAGCTGCTGTACGACATCAATGGTCTGGCCAAGGATGCGCCGCACTGGCTGGACCGGGTGATGGAGTTCGTGGGGGAGTACGGGCTCCTCTTCGCGATGGTGCTGCTGATCCTGTGGTGCTGGTGGGGAGTGCGGAAGCGGGGCGGCGAGGACGCGGCCTCGTCCGTGGCCGCGTTGGTGTGGGCGCCGCTCGCCGCCGGGGTCGCCGTGCTGGTGAACGTGCCGATACGCGGGTTCGTGGAGCGGCCCCGGCCCTTCCTCGATCACGAGGGGCTGGAGGTGCTGGTCTCCGGCAAGACCGACTACTCGTTCGTGAGCGATCACGCGACGCTGATCATGGCGATGGCGGTGGCGCTGTTCGTCGCCAACCGGAAGTTCGGGCTGGTCGGGCTGGTCATCGGGCTGCTGGGCGGGTTCATCCGGGTCTACATGGGTGTGCACTACCCGACGGATGTGATCGGGGGGTTCGCGCTCGGGACCGCGGTCGCGTTGCTGCTGTCGCCGCTGGCCATGGCTCTGCTGACGCCGTTGATGAAGGCGGTGGAACGGTCGGGGCGTGCGGGGTGGATCGTGCGGGCTCGGGGGCGTGATGGGGGGCGTGCGGTGATTCCGGGGGCGCGGGTTGAGTCGGCGTCTGCGGAGGAGCGGGATCTGGCGGCCTGAGGGTTTCCCCGATCTTTTTCGCCCCCGCTGCCCCTACCTGTCCCCTCCCTCAAGGGGCTGTGCCCCTATGACCCCCATGTGCGGCTGAGTGGGGCTTCTCGCGTAGTTCCCCGCGCCCCGGGGTGTGAGGGCCTGCGGCCCTTCCCACCCCGGGATCACAGCGCCTGCGGGAACGTGAAGAAGCGGGTCGGGTCGTATTTCTTCTTCACGGTGGTCAGGCGGGGGGTTGCTTCGCCGTAGTACGCCTTTTTCCAGTTGGTCAGGGTCGCGTCGGTGTAGTTCTGGTACGCGGCGCCCGAGGCGTGGCGGGTCATGGACTTGTGGGCCCTGTCGAGCCAGGACTGGGCCGTCGTGCCGGTGGTGCCGGGCTTCCAGGAGGCGAGGTACTGGGCCAGCATCCGGGAGCGACGGTGCACGAACGCCGTGGCCGTGGGCGAGACCCGGTTGACCTGGCCGCCGAGTGCCGTGAGGGCGATGCTGCCTGCCCCGCCCTTCACCCCGGTGATCTGGGTCAGGAGGGTCTGGACGCCCGCTGACGAGATCGAGCGGTCGAAGAAGTCCGAGCGGGCCGCGTACGTCTCCCTGCGCAGCGCGCCCTGCGGGGAGCGGCCCGGCGTCGAGCCGGGCAGGTGGCACTTGGCGTCGGTCGAGAACGAGCCGCAGCCGGCGTAGCCCTCCATGGCGTCCTCGTACGAGCGGCGCTTGAGGGAGACGCTGCGGGCCGGGGTGCCGACGCGGTCGGCGAGGCGGTCGAGGGCGTTCTCCAGGTCGCCGTAGCCGCCGAGGGAGAACGCGGCGACGGCGACGGTCGGGGTGCCGCCGTTCGCCAGGTGGCAGGAGGACCAGATCTCGTCGGCCTGTGTGGGGCCCCACTCCTGCCAGGCCTTCAGCACGGCGGCGGCCTTGGACCACGGCCAGGTGAGGTACGCGGTGACGCCCTGGCGGGCCGGGTGGGTCTTGAAGCGGAGTTCCGTGACCACGCCGAAGTTGCCGTTGCCCGCGCCTCGTAGGGCCCAGAAGAGGTCCTTGTTGGTGGTGGCGTTCGCGATCAGTTGCTTGCCGTCCGCGGTGATCAGGGTGGCCTGGGTGAGGCTGTCGCAGGTCAGGCCGTAGGCGCGGGAGGTGACGCCGTGGCCGCCGCCGAGGGTGAGGCCGGAGACGCCCACGGTGGGGCAGGAGCCGGCGGGTATGGTGACGCCCTTCGCGGCCAGGGCCCGGTAGACGTCGATCAGCTTCGAGCCCGCGCCGACCACGGCCTCGTTCTGGGAGGCGCGGATCTTGTTCAGTTTCGAGACGTCTATGACCAGGCGGCCGTTGCCGGAGGACCAGCCGGCGTAGGAGTGGCCGCCGTTGCGGATCGAGACCTTCAGGGCGTGGGCCTTGGCGTAGGCGAGGGTCGTGCGGATGTCGTCGGGGTGGGCGACGTAGGCGACGGCGGTGGGTTTCAGGGTGTCGAAGCGGGTGTTGTAGAGCTGGCGGGCTGTGGGCCAGGACTTGTCGCCGGGGCGGATGAGGGGGCCGTCCAGGTCTCGGGCCAGGGCGGACCAGTTGGCGGTGGTGCCGGTGACTGTGGTTGTGGTGGTGCGCAGGGAGGTGTTTGTGGCGCGGGGGTTGGGGGTGGGGGTGGTGCAGGCGGAGGTCGTGGTCAGGGTGGTGGTGAGTGCGGCTGCTCCGCCGAGGAATGTGCGCCGTTCCATGTGGGTCTCCCGGTGCGCCGGTCGTGGGTTCGTGGAACGAGACGGGGTTGGTGGGGTGCGGGTTCCCAGGATCTCCGCCCCCGCCGCCCCTACCCGTCCCGTCCCCAGGGGCTGTGCCCCTTCGCCCCCTTCGTCTCAAGGGCTTGTGCCCCTCCCCCTGGGGGCGCCCTATAGCTCGGGGGTGCGAGTTCGTGGGCGGCCGCGGGTTCGTCGTGGTTGTTCGCGCAGTTCCCCGCGCCCCTGGAGGGGCGCGGGGTTGTTGGCGGCAGTCTCCCGGCACCCTGAGGGTTGCCGATAGCCCTTTGCGCTCTGCGGACCGAGAAGCACGGGGCGGCAGCCCCTGCTTTTCAGGGGCGCGGGGAACTGCGCGACCAGCCCCCGCCCAGCGGCGGTCGGCGTCAAAGGGACGCCGGAGTCACCTCCCCCGCTCCCCTCCGCTTCCTCCGCCACGCGTACGCCGCCAGGGCGCGGTTCCCCGGCCCCGCGCCCCTCGTACGGACGGCCTGGCCCCCCACACCCCCCGTACGACGGCCCGGCACCCCCGCGTACGGCGGCCCCGGCAGCCCGCGCCCCACGTACGTCCACCCCCGCAGCCCTTGCCCCTCAGCACAGTGGCCCCGCCCCGCGCCCCCTCTCTCAACACCCCGCGCCCCCTGACCGCTGAACGAATGTTCCCCCCTCGGCCCCCGCGCAGCCCCCAGGCCCGCACGGCGCAGCCTCCCCTTTCATCGGTTCGGTGGGCGTGGAGTTGGGGGGAAGTGGGGATGGTTTCTCTCTGTAGTCAAATGAGTGCGGAGAGTTAGAGGATGGAGGGGGGTGGCGCGGTGTCGGGATCCTCGCGTGTTCTGGCCGTGAGCGTTCCGTGACCTCACCGCACTGTCGGCAGGGGTTCACTCGCCGTTCACTTCCGTCCATCGGCGGCTTCACCTGATCTGCCTAATTTCGGCCTTACCCGGTGCGGGATGTGGACCGAAATGCGGCCTCGCAGCCCGTGGCGACAGCAGTCTGAGGGACCGAAGGCATCAGCGGTTCGGGTCCCGAGGCTGATACGACGACTTCGCACGCCGCCATGTGGACGGCGGCTCCTGGAAGGAACTCCCGAAAGTGAAGCTTCAGCGCAAGAACCGGCTGCGCGCCCTTTCTCTCGGTGCTGTCGCCCTCACCGGCGCTCTGACCCTCACCGCGTGCGGGTCCGACGACACCAGTGGTGGCGCGAGCGGCACCGGCGACAGCACGGCTGCCGCCGGCAACATCGACTGTGGCGACGCCAAGGGTCAGCTGCTGGCCGACGGCTCCTCCGCGCAGAAGAACGCGATCGACGCCTGGGTGGCGCAGTACCAGAGCGCCTGCAAGGACGTCGTGATCAACTACAAGGGCAGCGGTTCGGGCGCGGGCATCACCGCGTTCACCCAGGGCCAGGTCGCCTTCGCGGGCTCCGACTCGGCGCTCAAGCCCGAAGAGGTCACCGCCTCCAAGAAGGTCTGCACCGGCGGCCAGGGCATCGACCTGCCGATGGTCGGCGGCCCCATCGCGGTCGGTTACAACGTCCCGGGCGTCGACAACCTCGTCCTGGACGCCAAGACCCTCGCCTTGATCTTCGACAGCAAGATCACCAACTGGAACGACGAGGCGATCGCGAAGCTGAACCCCGACGCGAAGCTGCCCGACCTCAAGATCCAGGCCTTCCACCGCTCGGACGAGTCCGGCACCACGGACAACTTCACCAAGTACCTGATCGCCGCGGCCCCCGACAACTGGAAGTACGAGGGCGGCAAGGCCTGGCAGGCCAAGGGCGGCCAGTCCGCACAGGGCTCCTCCGGTGTCGCGCAGGGCGTGACCGAGACCAAGGGCGCCATCTCCTACATGGAGCTCTCCTACGCCAAGGACGGCATCAGCACGGTCGACATCAAGACCGGTGCCGCCGAGCCGGTGAAGGCGACCGTCGAGAACGCCACCAAGGCCATCTCCGAGGCCCAGGTCGTGGGCACCGGCAAGGACCTGGCGCTGAAGCTCAACTACACGCCCACCGCCGAGGGCGCCTACCCGATCACCCTCGTCACTTACGAGATCGTCTGTGACAAGGGCAACAAGGCGGACACCCTGCCCGCCACCAAGTCCTTCCTCACCTACATCGCGTCCGAGGACGGCCAGGCGCTGCTCTCCGAGGCCGGGTACGCCCCGATGCCCGAGGAGATCATCACCAAGGTCCGTACGACCATCTCGGAACTGAGCTGACCTGAGTGCGGCCCGGTCCTCACCAGGACCGGGCCGCACCGTCCGGTGCACCGCCGCCAGGAGTCTCCCGCCACCGCGGACGGCTCCGCCCCGAGCCGCCGCCCGCACGACGACGGCTCCGCAGACCGGAGAACCTGATGGACATATCGATCAAAGACACTCCCGCACCCCCCACCCCACCGACTTCCGAGAGCGCCGTGGACAAGCGAGCCGCCCGTGGTGTCACGCGCCCCGGCGACCGGGTCTTCCTCGGCCTGTCCCGCGGATCGGGCATCTTCCTGCTGGTGCTCATGGCGGCCATCGCCGTGTTCCTCAGCTACCGTGCCGCGCTCGCCATCAGCAAGGACGAGGCCAACTTCTTCACCACCTTCGAGTGGAACCCCACCGGGGTCCCGCCGGAGTTCGGCATCGCGGTGCTGGCGTTCGGCACCATCGTGTCGTCGGTCATCGCGATGGCCATCGCGGTCCCGGTCGCGGTCGGCATCGCGCTCTTCATCACGCACTACGCCCCGCGCAAGCTCGGCGGCCCCATCGCGTACGTGATCGACCTGCTCGCCGCCGTGCCGTCCATCGTGTACGGCCTCTGGGGCATCCTGGTCCTCGTACCGCAGCTCGACGGGCTCTACGGTTGGCTGAACGACTACCTCGGCTGGACCGGCATCCTCGAGTGGCAGGGCGGCGCCCCCCGCTCGATGCTCACCGTCGGCATCCTGCTCGCGATCATGATCCTGCCGATCATCACCAACGTGAGCCGTGAGGTCTTCCGCCAGGTCCCGCAGATGCAGGAGGAGGCCGCGCTGGCCCTCGGCGCCACCCGCTGGGAGGTCATCCGCATGGCGGTCCTGCCCTTCGGGCGCTCCGGTGTCATCTCCGCCTCGATGCTCGGCCTCGGCCGCGCGCTCGGCGAGACCATGGCCGTGGCGATGGTCCTGTCGTCCAGCTTCGAGATCAACCTCAGCCTGCTCGACCCGGGCGGCGGCACCTTCGCCCAGAACATCGCCAGCAAGTTCAGCGAGGCGACCGAGATGGGCCGGGACGCCCTGATCGCCTCCGGTCTGGTCCTGTTCGTCATCACCCTGCTGGTCAACGGCGCGGCCCGGCTGATCATCGCCCGCCGCAAGGAGTTCTCGGGGGCCAACGCATGAGCAACGCCACTCTCACCCCGAAGGGCCCGAGCACCCTGCGTGCCGCGTCCCTGCCCAAGTGGTTCCCCTGGGCGGTCGCCGCCGGTTCGGTGGCCCTGGGCCTCGGCATCAGCGCCGCGGCCGGCCTCGAGAGCTCGATCCAGTGGGCCCTGATCGCCGGCATCCTCTTCGTCCTCGGCTCGTTCGTCATCGCCGCGCGCGTCGAGGGCAAGCGCCAGGCCAAGGACCGGGTGGCGACCAGCCTCGTCTGGGTCGCGTTCCTGCTCGCGGTGCTCCCGCTGGCCTCCCTCATCTGGGAGACGATCAGCCGCGGTGTGAAGGTCCTCGACGTCTACTTCCTCACCCACTCGATGGGCGTGGTCGCGACCTCCCAGCCCGGCGGCGGTATCTACCACGCCATCCTCGGCACCCTGGAGCAGGTCGGCATCGCCGCCGTCATCTCCGTGCCGATCGGGGTGCTGACCGCGATCTACCTGGTCGAGTACGGCCGGGGCAAGCTCGCCAAGGCCGTCACCTTCTTCGTCGACGTCATGACGGGTATCCCGTCGATCGTCGCGGGTCTGTTCATCCTCAGCACCTGGATCCTGATGCTGGGCATGGGCCCCTCCGGCTTCGCCGGCGCGATGGCGCTGACCATCCTGATGCTGCCGGTCGTGGTCCGCTCCACCGAGGAGATGCTCAAGCTCGTCCCGAACGAGTTGCGCGAGGCCTCGCTGGCGCTGGGTGTGCCGAAGTGGCGCACCATCCTCAAAATCGTGCTGCCGACCGCGATCGGTGGTATTACGACAGGTGTGATGCTCGCGGTCGCCCGTATCGCCGGTGAGACCGCTCCGGTCCTGCTGCTGGTGTGGGGTTCGAACTACATCAACACGAACCCCTTCTCCGACCCGCAGGCTTCGCTGCCGATGTACATCTATCTGCAGTTCCAGCAGAGCGCCGGTTCCGGAGCGGCGTACGACCGTGCCTGGGCGGCGTCGCTGACACTGATCGCCTTCATCATGATCCTGAACCTGGCGGCCCGCGGCATCGCCCGCTGGAAGGCCCCGAAGACCGGTCGCTGACGCGGCCATACAGCGACCAGATCCCCGAATTCCCCGCGAATTCCTCGCGAAAGAAGCAGTGATCACATGGCCAAGCGAATCGACGTCAGCGGCCTCAACGCCTACTACAGCTCCTTCCGCGCCATCGAGGACATCTCGATGGCCATAGAGCCCCGTACGGTGACGGCCTTCATCGGCCCCTCCGGCTGCGGCAAGTCCACGTTCCTGCGCACCCTGAACCGGATGCACGAGGTCACGCCCGGCGGCCGCGTCGAGGGCAAGGTCATGCTCGACGACGAGAACCTGTACGGCGCGGGGGTCGACCCGGTCTCCGTGCGGCGTGAGGTCGGCATGGTCTTCCAGCGGCCGAACCCGTTCCCCACGATGTCGATCTACGACAACGTGGCGGCGGGTCTGAAGCTGGTCGGCGGCAAGAAGAAGTCCGAGCTGGACGAGATCGTCGAGAAGTCCCTCAAGGGCGCGAACCTCTGGAACGAGGTCAAGGACCGTCTCAACAAGCCGGGCTCCGGGCTCTCCGGTGGTCAGCAGCAGCGGCTGTGCATCGCCCGCGCGATCGCGGTCGAGCCGAAGGTGCTGCTCATGGACGAGCCGTGCTCCGCGCTGGACCCGATCTCGACGCTCGCCATCGAGGACCTCATCGGTGAGCTGAAGGAGCGCTTCACGATCGTCATCGTGACGCACAACATGCAGCAGGCGGCGCGTGTCTCCGACCGCACGGCGTTCTTCAACCTCGCGGCCGTCGGACAGCCGGGCAAGCTGATCGAGATAGACGACACGGAGCGGATCTTCTCCAACCCGTCCGTCCAGGCCACCGAGGACTACATCTCCGGCCGCTTCGGCTGAGCCGGCGCCGGCGAAGTTCCGGCCGCCGACTCCCCAAGACCCCTCGCGGCGCTGCATGGCGGTGCCGCCGCGAGGTAGATAAAGGGCCCGCCCCCGGCTCCCGGGGGCGGGCCCGTCGGCTTTCGTACTGCGGAGGGATTGCCATCCGAGGGCGCTCGTCGGGGAGCCGGCGGCGGTCGCGGGGGCGGTGGAGCGGGCCGGGGCGCCATGGCGGGGTCGGTTCGGGTCGGCATGGCGGGGTCGGTTCGGGTCGCCAGGGGGCCGATGCCACCGGCGGGGCCCGGTCGTGGTGTCAGCGTCACGGCACCTGGTCGGTGTCCGAAGCTCTGCCTCGGCCCGGTGTTCGCCTGATCGCTTGCGCCCGACGACCTGGCACCAGGCCGGCGTGGCGCAGGTCCGTGTGCCCCGGGAGTCCGTCTCACCCCGTGAGGCCGGGGCGGGGCGGACGCCGGGCGGTCAGAGGACTGCCAGGTTCACGATCCAGAAGCTGGTCGCGGCGACCAGGGCCGCCGCCGGCATCGTGATGAACCAGCCGAGGATGATGTTCTTGGCCACGCCCCAGCGGACCGCGTTGATGCGCTTGGTGGCGCCGACGCCCATGATCGCCGAGGTGATGATGTGCGTCGTCGAGATGGGGGCCTTGAAGATGAAGGCCGTGACGAACATGATCGACGCGCCGGTGGTCTCGGCGGCGAAGCCCTGCGGGGGGTCGAGTTCGATGATCTTCCGGCCCAGGGTGCGCATGATGCGCCAGCCGCCCGCGTAGGTGCCGAGGGAGAGCATGACCGCGCAGGCGATCTTCACCCAGACCGGGATCGGGTCGCCGTAGTCCTCGACGTCCGCGATGACCAGGGCCATCACCACGATGCCCATCGTCTTCTGGGCGTCCTGGAGACCGTGGCCGAGCGCCATGCCGGCCGCCGACACGGTCTGCGCGATCCGGAAACCGCGCTTCGCCTTGTGCGGGTTGGCGCGGCGGAAGATCCACATGATGCCCGCCATCACCAGGTAGCCCACGACCAGGCCGACCACCGGGGAGACGAACATCGGGATGACGACCTTCTCCAGCACGCCGGACCAGTAGACCGTCGTACCGCCGGCGAGGGCCGCGCCGACCATGCCGCCGAAGAGGGCGTGGGAGGAGGACGACGGCAGACCGAAGTACCAGGTGATGAGGTTCCAGGTGATCGCGCCGACCAGGGCCGCGAAGAGGATGCCCATCCCCCTTGAGCCCTCGGGCGTGGAGATCAGGCCCTCACTGACCGTCTTGGCGACACCGCTGCCGAGGAAGGCACCTATCAGGTTCATGACCGCGGCCATCGCGAGGGCCGCGCGCGGGGTCAGCGCGCGGGTCGACACCGAGGTTGCGATCGCGTTCGCAGAGTCGTGGAAGCCGTTGGTGTACGTGAAGAAGAGCGCGACGCCGATGGTCACGACCAGAGCGAAGGTGTCCATGAAGGGTTCAGGACTCCTTGACCGCGATGGTCTCCACCGTGTTCGCCACGTGCTCGAAGGCGTCCGCCGCCTCCTCCAGCACATCCACGATCTGCTTGAGCTTGAGGACCTCGATGGCGTCGTACTTGCCGTTGAAGAGGTGGGCCAGGAGCTTGCGGTGGATCTGGTCCGCCTGGTTCTCCAGTCGGTTCACCTCGATCCAGTACTCCGTGAGGTTGTCCATGGTGCGGAGGTTGGGCATCGCCTCGGCCGTCAGTTCGGCGGCGCGCGCCAGGACCTCGATCTGCTGCTCGACGCCCTTGGGGAGTTCCTCGACGTTGTAGAGGACGACCAGGTCGACGGCCTCCTCCATGAAGTCCATGATGTCGTCGAGGGAGGACGCGAGGGAGTAGATGTCCTCGCGGTCGAAGGGCGTGATGAACGAGGAGTTCAGCTGGTGGAAGATCGCGTGTGTGGCGTCGTCACCGGCGTGTTCCGCTGCCCGCATCCGCTCCGCGATCTCGGCCCGGGCGGAGGCGTCCGCCCCGAGCAGTTCCATCAGGAGCTTCGAGCCCGTGACGATGTTGTCCGCGGAGGCGGCGAACATGTCGTAGAAGCTCGTCTCCCTGGGGGTCAGACGAAAGCGCACGTGGGGTCCTCGGTATGCATGGGTTTCGGTCAGGCTGATGCTAGGCGCATCATCCGGCCACGGCTAATGGGCCGTCCCCCCAGTGTCGCCCATCAGGGAGACGGGCCGACATGGGGGCCGCCCGCAGGGCGTATACCCGCCAAAGTTCGATACGATATACCCGGTAGGGGTATATGTCTGGAGGCTGCGATGACGACCACAGGGGCCGGAGCCGAGGTGCCCTCCGCCGTGGACGGTTCGGGACCGGGCGCGGAGTCGGGCGAGAAGCCGGATGTCCAGTCGGGTGTGGTGACCGACCACGACCGTGGAATCCACGGGTATCACAAACAGAAGGACGAACACCTCAAGCGCCTCAGGCGTATCGAGGGGCAGATTCGTGGTCTCCAGCGGATGGTCGACGAGGATGTCTACTGCATCGACATACTCACCCAGGTCTCCGCCTCGACCAAGGCGTTGCAGTCCTTCGCGCTGCAACTGCTGGAGGAACACCTGCGGCACTGCGTCGCCGACGCGGCGCTCAAGGGCGGCGCCGAGGTCGACGCGAAGGTGGAGGAGGCCACGAAGGCGATCGGGCGGCTGCTGCGGACCTGAGGGGCCGGGGGCCTGGGGCTCGTCGACGGGGGCGCTTTTCGGCCACCGGGTGCGGGCTTCCCGCGGGGAGGGCGGGAATGCGCGGACAGGCCTCAGTGGGGCGGTTCGCCCTCGTGGGCGCGTTCTTCCCAGACGCGCAGGACCTCGTCGATACGGTCGGGGCTGAGGCGGTCGCCGTCGGTGGCGGAGGCCGCGATGATGAGGTCGCCACAGAGCTCGATCTCGGCGAGGGCCACGTGGTCCTGAACCGCCGTACCGCCTGCCGGAGCCACGCGCATCACCTCTTCTCTGCCGTCACCGACTCCTAGGGTAGGCAGCGGCCCACAGCCCGCGCATGGCACCAACGGACCATTTCCGGCCCGGCGCCCTCAGCCTCGTCCGGGGCGGCCCGGGGGCTGCCACGGGTGCCGGGTTGCCCGGGCTACTGCTCCGCGATCTTCCCGGAGTAGATGTCCTCCGGCCGCGGCAGGCGTACGGCGACGGGGACGCCGAAGTCGAACAGCAGGGTCGTCGAGGCGACCACCACGGTGCCCTGGCCACCGCCGTTGACGAAGCTGAACCGGTGGCGGATCTTGCGGATGCGGCCCTCGTCGTCGAGGTAGGCGTCGAAGGGGACGCGGGCCGTGGCGAATCCCTTGGCGGCGGCGCGCAGTGGAGCCCTGTTGCCCTCGGAGGCCGCGCGGGAGGCCGTCGTGAGGTCGGCGGTGCCGCGGTAGTGGCGGACCCGGGTGCCCTCGACCTCGGTCTCCCCGACGAACTCCGCCGTACGCGCCCCGCGCAGCACCTCGGCTGCGGCGAACGGGTCGGTGGCGCCGCCGGTGACCAGATTGCCGTCGGAGAGGGCGGCCGTGTCGACGCGGACCCATTTGTCGGCGGGGACGCCCGCGCCCCGGTTCTTCATGAACAGGGCGCCGGGGGCGAGGAGTTCGGTGATCGGGCGGTGCTCGCTGCGGCCGGCGGGGTCGTGCGGCAGGAGTACCTTGAGGCGGCCGAGCTGTCTGCCGTAGTCGTAGACGCCCTCGCCGTGGATGGTCACCCGGGTGCCGCCGGTCGCCATCTCCATCTCCGTACGGGCCTTGGAGCTGCCCGCGCGGACGAGGGTGGGGGCGGCGCGGTGCATGAGGTCGACGGGGTCCGTGGGGAGGGGGTCGTCGGTGACGCCGCCCAGGGCGCAGCCGGTGACGCCGGTCGCACCGGCGATGAGTCCCGCCGCGACGAGTGCCGCGCCCGTCCTGCTGTGCCGCCGCGTCACCATCGCCTGCCGATCCCCTGCCGGGTTTGCCGGGTTCCTGTGGTCGTTTCGGATAACGACGGCCGAGGGTGGTCGTCACGCCGGGGAGGGGGCGGGGGACGGGGAAGGGCGCCCAGTGGCTCGGGGGTGCGGGTGCGTTCGCGGCTGCGGGTGGGTTGTGGCTGGTCGCGCAGTTCCCCGCGCCCCTTGACGGGCTTCGCCCGGTCAAGGCGTCTCGGCCCGGTGGGCCCTTGACGGGTTTCGCCCGTGGAACGTGCGCAGGGCGACTGAAGGGCTTCGGCCGTCGAATGCGCCTCAGCTCTGTGGGGGCGTGGGGCTGTTTCGCTTGGGTAGCGTTGTCGGTGTGGTGCATCAGGACGAGCCGGAGACGCCGCAGCAGCACCGTACGACCACCGTCGATCAGGGGCGCTTCTGCGTGGCGCGCTGCACCTGCGGCTGGCGCGGGCCGGCCCGGCGGGCACGGAGTCTGGCCCGGACCGATGCGGAGGGGCACGCGTTGAGCGGGGTGTAGCCGGGCGTGCGGCGGTGGGTGCGCGACGGTCGGGGCCGGTGTCGGTCCGCCTACGGGTGGCGGAGGGTCGTCAGGAACTCGTCGATCAGTTCGCGGTCGCGGGGCTGGGTCAGCCGGTCGCGGGCGGCGGCCGGGGGCAGCCACGCGATCCGGTCCACCTCGGCGGTGGGCGCGAAGCGGCCGTCGGTCGCCTCGGCCGCCCAGTAACTCACCTTCTTGGCGCGGCCGTTGACGAAGTAGCGGGCCTCGGACAGCCGGGGGCCCGGCGCGCACCGGTGGCCGGTCTCCTCCTCGACCTCGCGCAGCGCGCCCGTGAGGGCGTCCTCGGTGCGCTTCAACTTGCCCTTCGGATGCGACCAGTCGTCGTACTTCGGCCGGTGCACCAGACAGATCTCCAGCCCCCCGCCCTCGGGGGAGTGGCGCCACAGGACACAGCCGGCCGCCCGGACCACGGTGTCGGCGTTCTCGGTCACGACGTGCTCACCGTCTCCTTCTGCCAGCACTGCTGGAACGCGAACCGGGATGCCTCCACTTCGTGGCGCTGGTCGGCGTGGAGGACGCCGAGGGCGTAGGCCGTGGCCGGGGCGATCCGCGGGGTGCGGGCGGCGGCGGCCGCCGCGGAGGCCGCCTCGCTGGCGTCCCGGTGGCGGTTGAGCGCCTCACCGGCGGCGAGGAGGCGCAGGTCGACGGGGACGGCCTCGGGGTGCAGGACCTCCAGGGCGTAGCGGTGCAGGCGGAGCAGCAGCCGTACCTGGTGCCAGGGGGCGTCCTGGGGGTGGGGCGCGGTGTCCGGGGAGAGGCCGTGGATGAGGGCCTCCGCGTTGTAGGGGTGGCCGGCGGTGTGCAGGGGGAGGCCAGCGACCGCGTCCCGGAGGCGGTCGTGGGCGGCGGCGGCGAGCGGGCCGAGGTCCATGGCGGCGGCGGACGGGGTGAGGGGCACCTCGCTGGCGAGGACGGCGACGCTGTCGGCGACTGCGTGGAAGCGGGACGAGCCGAGGGCCTGGAGGGCGGCCGAGTGGGCCCGGGTGCGGGCGAGGGTGAGCTGGCGGTCCAGGAGGGCGCCCGCCTTCGCGGCGCCGACGGTGAGGTTGCCGCGGTCGGGGGTGGCCGGGGGACGCGGGGCGGCACCGGCGGTGCCGGGTGCCGCCGCACCCACCCGAGCCGCCCCGGCGGCGGTACGACCGCCCGAGGCGGCGCCGGGCTGAGACGTACCGGTGCCGGGCTGAGATGTACCGGCGGCGCCTGGAGAGGTACCGGCGCCGGCCTGAGCCGGGCCGGCGTTGCCCGGGACGGGGCCGATCGGGGACGTACCGGTGTCGGGGCGAGCCGCGACCGCCGTCTGCGTCGGGAGGTGCGTCGCGCCGGACAGCCGGTTCAGGGCGTTGACCAGGCGGTCCAGGCGGGCCGCGTAGGCGTGTTCGCGGCCCAACGTGCCGGAGAGCCAGGCCAGTTCGGGGCGGAGGGACTCCGACCACTCGGCGTCCAGCAGGGGCCGGAAGGTGTGCAGCGTGCCGCTGATGCGGCGGGCCGAGCGGCGCAGGGCGAGCGCCGCGTCGGTGGACTCCTCGGCTCCGGATGCCGCGCCCCCACCGGTCTCCCGGTGGGTGCGCAGCGCGCGGAGGAACTCCGTGGCCCGCTCCCGCAGATAGCCGGCGACGGCGTCCACGGGAGCGGCCGTGGTGTTCGTGGGGTCAAGGTGTCGCTGTGCCACGCCGGCGCCTCCGGGCGTCAATGAGCATCTCCTGGACGTTGCGCAGGGGTTGTCCGTCGGCGTCGGTCGAGTGCCGGGTCCACTCGCCGTCGGGACCGAGGTGCCAGGAGGAGGTCGTGTCGGACATACCGGTCTCCAGCAGGCGGTTGAGCGCCGCCCGGTGGGCCGGGTCGGTGATCCGGATCAGGGCCTCGATCCGGCGGTCGAGGTTGCGGTGCATCATGTCGGCGCTGCCGAACCACACCTCCGGCTCGCCGCCGTTGCCGAAGCCGAAGATCCGGGAGTGTTCGAGGAAGCGGCCGAGGACGGAGCGGACGCGGATGTTCTCCGACAGGCCCGGGACGCCGGGCCGTATGGCGCAGATGCCGCGCACCCACACGTCGACCGGCACACCCGCCTGCGAGGCCCGGTAGAGGGCGTCGATGAGCGCCTCGTCCACGATCGAGTTGACCTTGATGCGGACGTGGGCGGGACGTCCGGCACGGTGGTGCTGGACCTCCTTGTTGACGCGGGCGATCAGCCCGTCGCGCAGGGACTTGGGCGCGACGAGGAGACGGCGGTAGGTCTCGCGACGCGAGTAGCCGGAGAGTCGGTTGAAGAGGTCGGAGAGGTCCGCGCCGACCTGTGCGTCGGACGTGAGCACGCCCAGGTCCTCGTACAGCCGTGCCGTCTTCGGGTGGTAGTTGCCCGTGCCGACGTGGCTGTAGCGGCGGAGCGTGTCGCCCTCCTGACGGACCACCAGGGACAGCTTGCAGTGGGTCTTCAGACCGACCAGGCCGTAGACGACGTGGCAGCCGGCCTCCTCCAGCTTGCGGGCCCACTTGATGTTGGCGTGTTCGTCGAAGCGCGCCTTGATCTCGACCAGGACGAGGACCTGCTTGCCGGCCTCGGCGGCGTCGATGAGCGCGTTGACTATGGGGGAGTCGCCGGACGTCCGGTACAGGGTCTGCTTGATCGCGAGGACGTCCGGGTCCTCGGCCGCCTGCTCCAGGAACGCCTGCACCGACGTCGAGAACGAGTCGTACGGGTGGTGCAGCAGCACGTCGCGGTTGCGCAGGGCGGCGAAGATGTCGGGCGCGGACGCCGACTCGACCTCGGCCAGGTCGCGGTGGACGCCGGCGACGAACTTGCGGTACTTCAGCTCCGGCCGGTCCAGGGAGGCGATGCGGAAGAGGCCGGTGAGGTCCAGGGGCCCGGTCAGCGGGTAGACCTCGGACTCCTTGATCTTCAGCTCGCGCACCAGCAGGTCCAGGACCTCCTGGTTGATGTTCTCCTCGACCTCCAGGCGCACCGGCGGCCCGAATCGGCGCCGCATGAGCTCCTTCTCCAGGGCCTGGAGGAGGTTCTCGGCGTCGTCCTCCTCGACCTCCAGGTCCTCGTTGCGGGTGACCCGGAAGGCGTGGTGCTCCAGCACCTCCATGCCCGGGAACAGCTCCTCCAGATGGGCCCCGATCACGTCCTCCAGCGGGACGTACCGGCCGGGGGAGGCCTCCAGGAAGCGGGAGAGCAGCGGCGGCACCTTGACGCGGGCGAAGTGCGAGGTGCCGGTGACCGGGTTCTGGACGCGGACGGCCAGGTTCAGGGAGAGACCCGAGATGTACGGGAAGGGGTGCGCCGGGTCGACGGCCAGAGGGGTCAGCACCGGGAAGATCTGGTGGCGGAAGAGCGTGAAGAGGCGGGCCTGCTCCTTCTCCGCCAGTTCGCTCCAGCGCACCAGGTGCACGCCCTCCTCGGCCAGTGCCGGGGCGACGTCCTCGTGGAAGCAGGCGGCGTGCCGGGCCATCAGCTCGCGGGAGCGGGCCCAGATCATCTCCAGCACCTCGCGGGGCTGCAGGCCGGAGGCGGACCTGGTGGCGACGCCGGTGGCGATACGCCGCTTCAATCCGGCCACCCGGACCATGAAGAACTCGTCGAGGTTGCTGGCGAAGATGGCCAGGAAGTTCGCTCGTTCGAGCAGGGGGGTGGCCGGGTCCTCGGCCAGTTCCAGGACACGCTCGTTGAAGGCGAGCCAGCTGCGCTCCCGGTCGAGGAAGCGGCCCTGGGGCAGCCTCTCGCCGCCCTGTTCGTCCTCGTCGTACGCGTCGAGGTCGGCGTCGATGTCGGGTTCCAGGTCGGACACCACGGCCGACACCGTGTGGGGGCGGTGGCCGGTTATGGAGCCGACGGACGGCTGCGCGTGCTGGACCTGGGCTGCCTGGGCGTTGGACTGGCTCATAGAACCATTGTTCCGCGCCGCGAGCATCACAGGCGCGTCGGACAGGGCCGGTGGGAGTGCGGGGACGCGCGAGGTGGCGTTTGAGGCGGCGTTCTCGGCGATGTCCGCGTCGATGCGCGCCACGACGTCGATGATGTCCACGGCCTCGGCGGTGTGGTGCGGGGTGACGGGCGCGGGCGTGCTGGGGTCGTCCCCCGGGCTGTTCCCGCTGCTTGGGCCGCTGCGTGGGGGAGGCGAGGGCTCGGGCACGACGGGGTTCATTGCGGAAGCGTCGCAAGGTCGTCTGAATCGCCGGTTACGGAGACCTTACGTGCGGGATAGCGCGGGGAGGACCGCCGGTTCTGCGGGGACGTGTGGGGCGGCCCGGCGTACGCCTTCCACGGAACGCGCGCCGCCTTCCCACGGTCACGCGCCGTTCACCGACCGCACGCCGTCGGCACGCCCCTCCCCCCGTAGGAGGGGCGTGCCTGGTACGGGGTCCCGAGTCGGGCTCGGGCGGTGTGCGCCGTCGGCGGGTGCGGCGTCAGCGGGTGCGGCGGCGCAGGAGCCAGAAGGCGGCGAGGGTGGCGAGGACGGCGACGGCGAGGATGATGCCGGTCGTCATGAGGTGCAGCGGCCAGAAGTGGGACGTCGGGTGCACCTCGGCGTACAGATCGGTGAAGCCCTTCCCGCTCATGCAGCTGCTGTAGTCGATGTCGGCATCGACGCCGAAGCAGTCCAGGTCCTCGACGCGCGCACCCGAGCCGGTGACGGCGCCCAGCTCCAGCTGGTCCGCCGACATCGGCAGCCGGCTGGCGGCGGTACCGGTGAGCGTCGCGGCGGGCCACAGCTCGTGGTACCGCACGTCGAGCCACGCGTGGAACACGATCACGAAGCCGAGGGCCACGGCGAGCGCGGGCAGCGCCCGCCTGAGAACGATGCCCGCCAGGGCGCCGACGGCCAACGCGCACAGGGCGTACGCCAGGACCGCCGGGCCGCGGTTCAGGAAGGGATCGGTGTAGTACCACTCGTCGCCGCTCAGGTCCCGGTTCGTGGACCAGGTCCAGCGGTACACCAGCACCAGGACGGTCGTGCCGACGGTCAGCGCGACGGCGGGTACCGCGAACTTGGCGGTGAGCCACCGGACCGGGGTGACGGACTGGGTCCAGCTCAGCTGGGCCGTGCCCCGTTCCAGCTCGATGCCGGTCAGTGAAGCCCCCGCCCAGGCGGCCACGCCGTAGGAGAAGTAGGCGATCAAGGTGCCGATCCAGCCCATGGCCGAGGAGTAGTCGAAGGCGGACCCGAGGTCGATGCACCCGTCCGCCAGCTTCCGGCAGGCGGCCCGCTCCGCGCGTATCTCCGCGCCCGTGACGTACTGCAGCCACAGCATCCACCCGACCATGAACAGCACGTACGCGCTCCACACCAGCAACGCCGAGCGGTGCAGGCGCAGCACGGTCCAGGTCAGGCCGCCGCGGGCGGCGGTGTCCGCCGGGGGCGCGGTGGTGAGGGTCTCGGTGCTCATACGGCTCCTCCCGCAAGGCGGCGCAGCGCTCGGAACGAGGTCCAGATCAGCAGGGCGGTGGCGGTCAGGACGATGGCCGTCTCGACCAGGTGGAGGGGCCAGAAGTGGGAGGAGGGGTGGAAGTCGGCGTAGAAGCCTACGGCGTCGGTCCGGCCGCAGGAGTCGTCCGTGCACGCCACGTCCGAGACGCGTTCACCGGTGCCGGTGATGAAGCCGCGGTCGACCAACTCGCCGGTCCAGTCCCGGTCCGCGGTCCTGGAGACGAGGGTCTCCACGGGCCACAGCAGGTGCCGGTTCGACTGGAGAACGCCCGCCAGGAGGCCGGTGCCGACCAGGCCGACGGCCAGCCCGGGGAGCGAGCGGCGCAGCAGCAGGCCGGCGAGAGCGCCGACCGCGAGGCCCAGCAGGGCGTACGCGGTGCCGACGGTGCCGTGAGCGACGAAGACGGTGGACTCGAACCAGTCCCGGGTCCCCAGCGCCTGCCGCAATCGCTCCTCGCGCCACCACACCAGGCGGCTCAGCAGGGTCAGCAGGACCGTCCCGGAGACGATCACGGCGGCCGGGACCGCGAGTTTGGCGGCGAGCCAGCGGGCCGGGGTGACGCCCTGGGTCCAGGCCAGCCGGGCCGTACCGCTCTCCAGCTCGCGGGCGGTCAGGGCACCGCCCGCCCAGGCGCCGATCAGGGCCGGGGCGATGGTGAGGACCGCGGGGCCGAGGGTGGCGGCCAGTCCGTAGAGGGAGTACGCGGTGCCTGTCGAGCAGTAGTCGATCCGCGCGCAGCCGCTCTTGAGCTGCTCGGTCCAGGCCGCGTCGAGCCCCGGTCCGGCGGCCCACACGAGTCCGGCGGAGACGAGGCCCACCAGCAGCCCCCAGAACCACAGGGCCGACTGGTGCACGCGGAACGTCGCCCGGATCAGCCCCCGGGCCGGGGTCATGGCCGGGGCGGGGGAGGGGGCGGGGTCGCCGGAGCGGGCGGTCCCGATGGTCTCCGTGGTCCCGGTGGTCGTGGTGCTCATACGGCCGCCCCCCGGGTCTCGGCCCCGTCGGTGTCGTCCGACCCGTCGGTGCCGTCCGACCTGTTGGTGTCGTCCGCGTCCGCGTCCGCTTCGTCGTCGATCGTGAGCGCCGGGGCCCCCGGCGCCCGCAGATGGGCGAGGACCAGCTCCTCCAGGGTCGGCTCGGCTGTCTGCCAGCCCCCGCCGACCGGGCCCTGCGGGCGGATCAGTGCGGTGAGCTGGCGGCCCTTCGTGCGGGACTCGACCACGGTGTGCGGGGCGAGGTCGCCCGCCGGGCCGGTGACCAGGGTGTGCGCGGCGAGGACCTCGTCCAGCGGGCCCGCGAGCCGGACGCGTCCGGAGCCCAGCAGGAGCAAGTGGTCGCAGGAGCCCTCCAGTTCGGCTACCACGTGCGAGGACATGACAACCGTGGTGCCGTGTTCGGCGGAGTCCGCGAGCAGTGTGCCCATCAGCTGGTGCCGGGCGAGCGGGTCGAGGTCGGCCATCGGCTCGTCCAGGAGCAGCAGTTCGGGCCGTTTGCCGAGGGCGAGGGCGAGCGCGACCCGGGTGCGCTGACCGCCCGAGAGGGAACGGATCTTCGCGTTCCTGTTCAGGCCGCCCTCGTCCACCACCCGCTCGGCGGTGGCCGCGTCCCAGCGCCGGGTGTTGAGCGCGCGGCCCAGCCGCAGGGTCTCGGCCACGGTCAGCTGGGGATAGAGGGGCTTGTCCTGGGCGACGTAGGCGATGCGCTCGCGGGCCGCGGCCGGGGTCGTGCCCAGCACGCTGATCGTGCCCTCGGTGGGGGCGAGCAGGCCGGCCGCGTGGGCCAGGAGGGTCGACTTGCCCGCGCCGTTCGGTCCGACGAGCGCGCACACCCGCCCCGACGGCAGCCGCAGCGTGCACTCGCGCAGCGCCCAGCTCGCCCGCCGCCACCCGAACTGCTTGCCGAGCGCGGCCGCTTCCAACGCGGTCCCCGTCATGCCTGGTCCCCCTGATCTCGCTTGTCGATCGTGAAGTGTTCGTCGAGTACGGACGTGAAGAGGGCCTCCACGTCGTCCCGTTCGAGCCCGGTCTCCCGGGCCTGTACGGCCCACCTGTCCAACTCGGCCCGCAGCGGGGAGTCGACGGGCGCGGTGCCCAGTGACCTCCGTACGAACGTGCCGAGGCCGCGGCGGGCCTCGACCAGGCCCTCGCGCTCCAGTTCGCGGTAGGCCTTCAACACCGTGTTCGGGTTGATCGCGGTGGCTTCCACGACCTCGCGGGCCGTGGGGAGCTTGTCGCCCGGTTCCAGCAGCCCCATCCGCAGGGCCTGTTTGGTCTGCTGGACGATCTGGACGTAGGTGGCGACACCGCTGCGCCGGTCGATGCGGTACTCGACCACTCGGACAACCACCCTTTCACTAATTGAGTAGTGAAAGGGTGGTGCAAGAGAGGGGGCGGTGTCAACAACACCGCCCCCAGCCTGTGGAAAACTCCGCTTACACGCGACTGTGTCAGGTTTCGCTGCGGTACATCAGGTCCGTTTCGTACGTCACGAAGCCGAGGCGCTCGTACACGGTCACGGCCGCCTTGTTGTCCGCGTCGACGTAGAGCATCGCGGTGGGCAGGCCCTGGGCGGCGAGATGGCGCAGGCCGATCGTGGTGAGGGCCTTGCCGAGGCCGCCGCCCTGCGCGCCGGGGCGTACGCCCACGACGTAGACCTCGCCGAGCTGTTCCGCCGCGTGCGCCTTCGTCCAGTGGAAGCCGACCAGTTCCTCTCCCCTGAAGGCCAGGAAGAAGCCCGCCGGGTCGAACCAGGGCTCGGCCTTGCGGTCGTCGAGGTCGCGCTGGGTCAGGGAGCCCTGTTCGGGGTGGTGGGCGAACGCCTCCGCGTTCGCGGCGAGCCAGGCCGCGTCGTCCTCGCCGGGGACGAAGGCGCGCACGGTGACGCCGTCCGGGAGCACCGGCTCGGGTGGGTCGAAATCGGCCAGGGAGCGGCGCATCTGACGGAGTTCGCGGAAGAGGGTGAGGCCGAGAACCTGGGCGAGGTGGCGGGCGGCGGAGTGACCGCCGTGCGCCCAGACCCGCAGCCGCTTGCCGGACTCGGCGAGCAGGGCGGAGCCGAGGGCGCGGCCGTGCCCGTGACCGCGGTGGGAGGGGTGGACGACGAGTTCGGCGGCCGGGGCCTCGACGGGGTCGTTGTCCTCCAGCTGGGCGTACCCGACGAGGGTGTCGCCGACGGTGAGCAGGAGGTGGGCCACGCCTTCGCGGGGGCCGCCGCGGAGTTGGAGGCGGCCCTGCTCGGACACCGCCTGTTGGCCGTCGACCTGGGCGGCCTCGTCGAGAAGGGCGAGGACGGTGGCCTTCTGGTCGGGGGTGAGGTCCAGACAGGTTTCGATACTGCGGGCGGCTGCGCCGGCCGCTGCGCTCGGCCGGGCGGTGTCGTCGCTGGTCATGGGTTCGAGGTTAACCGGGGGGTGCGGTGGGGGAGCGCCTATGGGCCCGGTTGGTTCCGTGGTCGGGCGGGTGCGGCCGGAATGTGACTGGTCACGCCCCGCGGCGGAGCCGCTGATTTCACTGCCCCGCGCCCCTATTGGCCCTGTTTCGTGCCCAGTTCGCCTTGATGGCAACCAGGTCGTAACCAAGAACCCTCTCCCGCGCTACGCGCGTTGACCCTAGGCTTCGGGCCGACGGGGCCTGTCTCACGTTTCTCTTACTTCCAAACGAACCAGGGGGGCACATGTCAGCCACACCCCATGCCCAGCACCGCAGAAACCGCCGTAACCGGATCCTCGCCGCCGCGGCCGGGCTGGCGACCGTCGGTGCGCTGGCCGCCGCGATCCCGGCGAGCGCCGGTGAGACGCAGACCGGCAAGGACAAGCCGAACCGGTACCAGGACGTGCAGCTGCTGTCGTTCAACGACCTGCACGGCAACCTGGAGCCGCCGGCCGGTTCCTCGGGCCGGGTGACCGAGCTGCACGAGGACGGGACGACCACCACGATCAACGCCGGTGGTGTCGAGTACCTCGCCACGCACCTGCGCGAGGCGCGCCGGGCCGACGACTACACGATCACGGCCGCCGCCGGCGACATGGTCGGTGCCTCCCCCCTGATCTCGGGCCTGTTCCACGACGAGCCCACCATCGAGGCGCTCAACGGCCTCGACCTCGACGTCACGAGCGTCGGCAACCACGAGTTCGACGAGGGCGCGAAGGAACTGGCCCGCCTGCAGAAGGGCGGCTGCCACCCGACGGACGGCTGCTACGTCAAGGGCAAGAAGTTCAAGGGCGCCGACTTCCCGTACCTCGCCGCCAACGTCATCGAGAACAAGACCAAGAAGCCGCTCCTGAAGCCCTACTGGGTGTGGAAGAAGAACGGCGTCAAGATCGGCTTCATCGGTGTGACGCTGGAGAACACCCCGGGCGTCGTCTCCGCCGAGGGCGTCAAGGGCCTCACGTTCAAGGACGAGGTCAAGACGATCAACAAGTACGCCAAGCAGTTGGAGCGCCAGGGCGTCAAGTCGGTCGTCGCGCTGATCCACGAGGGCGGTGCCCCCGCCTCCACGTCGTACAACTACGACTGCGACTCGCCCGGCGCCGGTGACGGCATCTCCGGTCCGATCGTCGACATCGCCAAGAACATCACGCCCAAGGTCGACGCCCTGGTCACGGGCCACACGCACGCCGCGTACGCCTGCACCATCAACGACCCGGCGGGCAAGCCGCGCATGGTCACCTCGGCCGCGTCCTTCGGCCGCCTCTACACCGACACCACGCTGACGTACGACCGCAAGACCGGCGACATCTCCCGTACGGCCGTGGACTCCGCGAACCACGTGGTCACCCGTGACGTCGAGAAGGCCGCTGACATGACGGCCCTCATCAGCAGGTGGAACACCCTCGCCGCGCCCATCGGCAACCGCGCCATCGGCTACATATCCGCCGACGTGCCCAACGCCGGCACCGAGTCCCCGATGGGTGACCTGATCGCCGACGCGCAGTACTGGTACGGCAAGACGCTCGACCCCGAGGTCGACCTCGCGCTGATGAACCCCGGTGGTGTGCGTGCGCCGCTGACCTACGCGGCCAAGGGCACCGAGGGCGACGGCGTGGTGACCTACGCCGAGGGCTTCACCGTCCAGCCGTTCTCCAACACGGTCAACCTGCAGAACTTCACGGGCGCGCAGCTCCTCTCGGTCCTCAAGGAGCAGGTGAGCGGGACGAACGCGGCCTCGCCGAAGGTGCTGCTGCCGTCCTCGAACCTGAAGTACACGCTCGACCTGACGAAGACCGGCGCGGACCGGATCGTCGTCGACAGCGTCAAGCTCAACGGTGCGGCGATCGACCCGGCCGCCACGTACCGCGTCGCGACCAACAGCTTCCTCGCGGGCGGCGGCGACGGCTTCCCGACGCTGGGCCAGGGCACGAACGACCTGGTCGGCGGGGACGACCTGGCGGCCCTTGAGCAGTACCTGCTGGCCAACTCCTCGGCCACGAGCCCGCTCGCGCCGCCGGCGGCCGACCGGATCACGATCATCAACTAGTCGTACCGGATCACCGGGGGTCGGTTGACCGGCCCGGGTGGTTCGTGACTGGTCACGCGGTTCCCCGCGCCCTTTCCGGGGCGCGGGGAACCGCTTTTTCGTGCCCTGCGGCGTGTGGCCCGGGTGCTCCCAGGTACCTGCTGAGGTGGGCGGACGCGTCCAGCATGGCCACGCCTCGTGCGGTCAGGCGCCGCCGCCAGTCGGCCAGCGCGGCGGAGAGGGCGTCCGTGCCGCCGGCCGTACGGATCTGGCGGACCGCGGTGGCGATGTGGTCCAGGGGGTAGTCCCCGCGACGGAGCAGATGGGCCAGTTCGGCGTCACGGACGTCGGCCGGGCGGTAGATCCGGTAGCCGGTGAGCGGGTCTCGCGCGGGGGTGAGGATCCCGGCGTCCTCCCAGTTGCGCAGGGTCGCGGGGGTGACGTCGAGGCGGTGGGCGAGTTCGCCGACGGTGAGGGTGTCGGAGCCCGCCGCTCCCACCGTGGGCTCCGCCCCCTCCGGAGTGGCCGTCAGGTGGTCCACGGCGTCGCGTACCGCGTCGAGGGTCTCCCGGTCGCGGAGCAACTGGGCGTGCCCACGGTCGACGATCGTCAGGGCGTGGTCGAGGTCGTCCTCGTGCACGGCACGCATGACGCGGCCCGCGGCGGCGTGGCCGTACGCCGGGACGAGGGCGAGAAACGCGCGGAGGGCCGCCGCGTGCACCTCGGTGTAGATCCGGTAGCCGCTGGCCGTCCGCTCGGCGGCCGGGAGGAACCCGTCGCGCTCGTAGTTGCGGACGGCCTGGGTCGAGAGGCCGTGCTCGCGGGCCAGGTCGGAAGGTCGCATGCTGATCACCAGTTTGAGACTTTACGCGACGGCTGCGAAGCAACTGTCTTTCTGGAAAGCCCAGGGGCGATACCCATCCGCCCCAAGTCTCAAGCGATCTTTCAAGGATACGATTGAGGCTCATGAGTCAGGACATTCGAGACTTCGTGACCCCGTCGTGCGAGCTGCTGGCGCTCGGTGAACCGACCCACCTGGAACCGGCCTACGGGCACGCCCGCAACGAACTCTTCGCCCAACTCGTCGACCAGGGCTTCCGTTCGATCGCCCTGGAGACCGACCGCGTCCCCGCGTTCGCCCTGGACGACCATGTACGGGAAGGGACCGGCGACTTCGACGAGGCGATGCGCGAGGGCATCGCGTTCGGCCGGGGTGAGATGGCCTCCAACAGGGAGCTGATCACTTGGATGCGCGCGTACAACCGGACCCGCCCGCCGGAGGAACGCCTCGCCTTCCACGGCTTCGACGCCGAGATGGAGAACATGAGCGCGCCCAGCCCGCGCCGCTATCTCGAAGCCGCGCGCGCGTACCTGGCGCGTGAGGAGAACCTGCCCTCGTCCCTCGCCCTCACCGACGACCCCGCCCTCGACATCGCGCGCCTCGCCGGGGACGACGAACGGTGGAGCCGTACGGAGGCGGTCCTGGACCCGGCCCGGTCGATCGGTGCCACGCCGGAGGCCCAGGCGCTGCGCTGTCTCGCCGACGACATGCTCACCGAGTTCCACACCCGCGCGCCGCAGTTGATCGCGGCGACCTCACGCGCCGCGTGGTTCAGGGCAAAGGCCCACCTTGGCGCGGCCATCGGGCTTCTGCGCTATCACCGGCAACTGGCGCGCCCCGCCGCGGAGCATGTCCGGATCTCCCGCATGCTCGCCACCCGGGACGCCCTGATGGTCGAGAACCTGCTGGACATCCGAGCCGTCGAGGCCGGCCGCGGTCCGACCCTGGTCTTCGGCCACAACCTCCACCTCCAGGGCGCCCCCAGCCACATGCGCATGCGCGACCTGGACCTCCACTGGTACGGCGCCGGCGCGATTCTGGGTCCGCTGGTGGGCGAACGGTACGGGTTCCTCGCGGGGAGGCCGGGCGTCGACGGCTTCCTGCACGCCGACGCCGACGCCAGCGCCTAGAGGCGGTTGTCAGGGGTGTCGGCAGTGCGCTGGATCCGCCACCCCCTGCTGACCGCGATCCGCACCACGTCCTCCAGGGACTCCACCGCCCGCGTCAGCGCGAACCGCACGGCCCGCTCGCCGGCCGCCTCGTCCCCGAGTACGGCCTTGCTCCCGGCCAACACCTCCTCGGCCGACCCCAGTTGGGAGGACTCCACGCTGTCGGCGAGCAGGGAGAGGGCTCCGGGGCGCGCGGTGTCCGGGTCGAGATAGCAGGGCTTGCCGTCGGGGGTGGTCCACGGCAGCAGGCGCAGGCCGTCCATCATGCGAGCACCTCGTCCACGACGCCGTACACGTACAGCTCCTCCGGGCTGAGGACGTAGGGCCGTACGAGGTTGTCGTACGACTCGAAGGGCCAGATGTCGTCGGGCTTGCGAGGTGGCGGAGGGGGCGGGGCGGGTTGCGGCGGCTCCGCCACCTCGGACGGCGACGGCCCGTGCGCGGCCCAGCGGAGCAGAGCCTCACAGAGCTGTTCGATGAATGCGCGCATGCCGGTGCCTCGACTTTCGTCTCAGGGTTATTTCAGGGTGGGTCTGACGAGCAGACATCACCGTTCGTGTTCAGACCGTGACAGGTGCGACGTACGCTGCGGAAGGGGGTCGCCGTTGCCTGGCGGCCCAGACAACGGCGAGGGGTGACATGGGCGAAGTCGTTGACGCAGATGGGGAGTCGAGGCGTGCCGAGCTGGGCCGGACGCTGCGATTCCTACGGGAGAAGGCGGGCAAGACGCTGGCCCAGCTGTCGGCGGAGACCGCGTACGACAAGAGCTACCTCTTCCGCCTTGAGAAGGGTGAGCGGCTCTCCAAGCGGGCGGTCATGGAGGACCTGGACACCTACTACGGGGCGGGTGACCTGCTGGTTCGCCTGTGGAGGGATGCGCGCAAGGAGGTCATCAAGGACCAGTACAAGGCGTATATGGAGCTTGAGGCGACTGCTCGGATCATGTGGATGTTCCAGCTGCGGGTGCCGGGCATCTTGCAGACCGAGGACTACGCCCGCACGGTGTTGTCAGGGTTGTCCAGGGCTCAGGCAACGGCGGACAACGGCGAGGAGGTCGAGGAGCAGGTGGCCGCGCGCGTCGGGCGGCAGGAGTTGCTGCATCGCAAGCCCGCACCGAGCATTCGGGCGATCCTGGACGAAGGCGCACTGCGGCGGAGCGTCCCCAACGCCAAGGTTTGGGCGGACCAGTTGGCATACCTGCTGGAGATGGCTGAGCTGCCCTCGGTCGCACTTCAGGTCCTGCCCTACACCGCTGGTGTGCATGACCTCATGAGCAGTGATCTCACGTTGCTCTGGCAGCGCGCCGGAGACCCCGTCGCCTACGTGGAGGGCAACGGAGTCGGTGTCCTGATCGACGAAACGGACAAGGTCCTGTCCTTCCGCTTGTCCTACGATCTCGTCCGGGACGCGGCCCTGACGCCCGAAGAGTCGACGGCGTTCATCAAGAACCGCCTGGAGGAGTGCCGATCATGAACCCGATCCTCGACCCCACCACCGCCGCGTGGCGCAAATCGTCGTACAGCGATGGAGGCGCGTCGAACTGCCTCGAAGTCGCCGACGAAGTCCCCGGCATAGTCCCCGTCCGGGACAGCAAGGCCCCGGACCGGCGTCCTCTCCTGTTCTCACCCAGGGCCTGGTCGGCCTTCGTCAAGGTCGTCGCGGCTGACTGAGCACCGTCGAGTGAAGGCGGGCGACAAGGCGGGACGCCCGGGTCATGGTGTGGCTATGGTGAATCCATGGCAGACAGTACGACCATCCAGGTCTCCAAGCAGGCCCGTGATCACCTCGCCCAGGTCGCCAAGGAGCGCGGCATGACCCTCGGCCAGCTGATCGAGCAGCTGGCCTCGGAACAGCCGACGGCGGAACAGATCGCGGAGCGGGTCGCCGCCACCCGCAAGGTCCTGCGTGAGCGCATGGGCTGCACGCTCACCGACGAGGAGTTCGACAACGGGCCCGACGTCCTGGCCAACATCTACGCCATGGCTGCGGAGAAGATGCACTCCGGCCGCCAGGCGACGCGCTCCGACCGGGGGCGCGCCGCGTGATCGTTCTCGACACGGACGCGGCCCTCGCGCTCGCTCGTGGCCACGAAGCCCTGCACCGGCTCGTCGACAACGTCGCGCACACCCCCGGTGACTGGTTGCACATCCCCTCGCTGTGCCTCATGCGGGCAGAGGAGAAGGACGAGGGCGTCGGGCGGGCACTGCTCGCGCTGCCGGGCATCCAAGTGGACTCACTCGGGCAGACAGCCGCTGTCACGGTGGGCGGGATGGTCCGTGACGGATGGGGCGGGGCCGATACCTGCCACGCTCTCTACGTCGCCACACCACACCTGGAGACGGGTGGCATGTCCATCATCCTGACCGGGCGCGAGGACGACTACCCGCCGGGCGTACTCGCCATCGACATCGACTCCCCAGGGATGCTCGGCTGCCACTGAGGTCATCCCCTGACCCCTGATCCCCTACGGCGTCCCCGGTACCTCCGGCGGAGCCGTCGGCGCGCCCGGCAGTCGTACCGTGGCCAGCGTGCCGCCGCCGTCCGCGCGGGACAGGGACACCTCGCCGCCCGCCTGCTCCACCGTCCGCGCCACGATGGAGAGGCCCAGGCCGGATCCCGGCAGTGAACGTGCCGACGGGGAGCGCCAGAAGCGGTCGAAGACGTGGGGGAGTTCGTCGGCCGGGATACCGGGGCCGTGGTCGCGGACCGTGAGGACGCCCGCGTCGAGGGAGACCTCGATCGTGCCGCCCTCGGGGCTGAACTTCACCGCGTTGTCGAGGATGTTGACTATGGCCCGCTCCAGCGCGGACGGTTCGGAGCGGACGTACCAGGGGTTCAGGTCCGCCGTGATCGTCAGCTCGGGGCCGCGCAGGCGGGCCCGGCGCAGGGCCGCCTCCACCGTCTCCTGGAAGTCGACGACCTGGAGGTGCCGGCCGCCCTGCTGACCCGATTCCGAGCGGGACAGCTCCTGCAAGTCACCTATCAGCGAGGCGAGTTCGGTCATCTGGGCCGTCACCGAGGCGAGCAGGGCCTTGCGGTCCTCCGCCGGGATCGGGCGGCCCGTCTCCTCGCTGCGGGTGAGGAGTTCGATGTTCGTACGGAGGGAGGTCAGCGGGGTGCGGAGCTCATGGCCCGCGTCGGCGATCAGTTGTCGCTGCAGGTCGCGGGAGCTCGCCAGCGCGCTCGTCATCGAGTTGAAGGAACGGGAGAGACGGGCGACCTCGTCCTCGCTCTCCTCCTCCACGGGGATGCGGATGCTGAGGTCCTCGGTGCGCGCCACGTGCTCGACCGCCTCGGTGAGCTTGTCGACGGGGCGCAGGCCCGCACGGGCCACGGCGAGTCCGGCCGCGCCGGCACCGACGACTCCGATGCCGGAGACGACGAGGAGCAGCAGCGCCAGCTCGTTGAGCGTGGACTGGGTGCCCTTGAGGGGGAGGGCCACGACGTAGGCCGTGCCCGGCATCACGTACTGTCCGTCGCCGTCGTCGATGACGAGTGCCGTGGCCAGTACACGCACCGGGTTGCCCTCGCTGTCGGTGCCGTTGCGGATCGTGCCGCGCTTGATCCTGGGGTTCGCGGCCACTTCCTTGTCGCTCTCGGCGACGTTCACCACGCCCGTGGAGTTGGGGAAGACACACGTCGTGCCGTCCGTGGTCACCACCTGGGAGTAGCCCTTGTTCTTCGGCCCCCAGAAGGACTGCGACGGCGCCTCGGGGCAGGCGGTGAGGACGTCGTCCTGCACGATCTGCTCGGGCAGCGCTCGGCTGACCATGGCCTCCAGGTCGTTGCTGACCTCCTTGTACAGCTTGCCCTGGACGATGAACCAGCACGTCACCGACACCGCCGCCACCGCGAAGGCCACCGCCGCCGCGACCAGCATCGACAGCCGGGCCCGGATGGGCAGGGAGCGATAGCGGCTCAGGAGCCTCTTCACTCCGCGCCGCCCTGTCGCAGTACGTACCCCACGCCCCGCACGGTGTGGACGAGCCGCGGCTCGCCGCCCGCCTCGGTCTTGCGGCGCAGGTACATGACGTACACGTCGAGGGAGTTGGAGGACGGCTCGAAGTCGAAGCCCCAGACGGCCTTCAGGATCTGCTCGCGGGTGAGGACCTGGCGCGGGTGCGCCATGAACATCTCCAGGAGCGTGAACTCCGTGCGGGTCAGCTCCACCGGCCGCCCGCCCCGGGTGACCTCCCGCGTCGCCAGATCCATCCGCAGGTCCGCGAAGGTGAGCGCCTCGTCCACCTCGGCGCTCTGGGCGACGGCTGCCGCGTAGGAGCTGCGGCGCATCAACGCGCGGACCCGGGCGAAGAGTTCGTCCAGCTCGAACGGCTTGACCAGGTAGTCGTCCGCGCCGGCGTCGAGGCCCGTGACGCGGTCGCCGACCGTGTCGCGGGCGGTGAGCATCAGGATCGGGGTCGTGTCGCCCGCGCCGCGGATCCGGCGGGCGGCGGTCAGCCCGTCCATGCGCGGCATCTGTACGTCGAGGATCACCAGGTCCGGCCGGTACGCGGTCGCCTTCTCCAGCGCGTCGGCGCCGTCGACGGCGACCTCGGTGTCGTAGCCCTCGAAGGCGAGGCTGCGCTTGAGCGCGTCACGTACCGCCGGCTCGTCGTCGACGATGAGGATGCGCTGGGGTTCGGGGGCGCGGGCGCCTTCGGCGGAGCTCATGTGGTCTTCGTTCCTCGGAAGCGGTGGATTGCGGGGCCGGGGCGCCGTGGGGGTTCTCGTGCGTTGCCTGGTGCGGGTCCGGTGGGGTTTCTCGCGCAGTTCCCCGCGCCCCTGATGGGGCGCGCGGTTTCGCCCTAGCCTTGCACGTCCCCTGGCCGCGCAGTAGGCCGTACCGGATCAGCCGCGAACCGTACGTCGGCGCGGGCGCGCGGCCGTGGTGCGACGGGCCGGGGCATGGGTGGCCGCCACCTCGGGGGCCCGCGTCACCGCCGGGTGCAGTTCGGCCGCCACCGCGAGGGCGAGGCCCAGCCCGGCCGGGTCGCCGGCGGTTGCGACGGTGTGGGAGACCTGCGTGATCATGTCGAACTCCTTGGGCTCAGCGGGACGGAGGGGACGGAGGGGACGGAGGGGACGACCTGCTCGGAGGGAAAAGATCTGCTCGGAGGGAAGAGACCTGGTCGGAGCGTCGGACCTCAGTCCGAGCGTCGGGCTTCAGTCCGACCCGCCCGCCCGCAGCGTGCTCAGGTCGGCCTTGACCGTGTCGATCGGGATGGCGAAGCCGAGGCCGACGCTGCCGGCGCTGGAGGAGGTGGCGTCCGCGGCGGAGTACATCGCGGAGTTGATCCCGATGATGTTGCCGTTCATGTCGATGAGGGCGCCGCCGGAGTTCCCGGGGTTGAGGGAGGCGTCGGTCTGGAGCGCCTTGTACGTGGTGGTCGAGGAGCCGGTGTCGCCGTTGAACTGCCGGCCGCCGAACTCGAACGGCCACTGCCCGCCGCCACCGCCCTGCTGCTGACCCTGGCTCTCGTCCGTCGAGACCGTGACGTCACGGTCGAGCGCGGAGACGATGCCGCTGGTCACGGTGCCCGTCAGACCCTCGGGAGAACCGATCGCCACGACCTGGTCGCCGACCTTGACCCCGGCGGAGTCGCCCAGCGTGGCGGCCTTCAGCCCGGAGGCGTCCCGGAGCTTGATGAGGGCGAGGTCCTTCTTGCTGTCGGTGCCGACGACCTCGGCCGTGTAGGACTTGCCGTTGCTGGTCGTCACCTTGATCTGGGAGGCGCCGGAGATCACGTGGTTGTTGGTGACGATCTCACCGTCGCTGGTGATGATCACACCGGAACCGGTGGACTCACCCGCGTTCGAGGTGGCGTTGATCTCCACGATGCTCGGGCTGACCGCCGAGGCGACCCCGGAGACCGTGCCCTTCTGGCTGGTCGGCACCACGCTGGTGCTGGTGGAGCTGGAGGCCACGGTGCCCGTGTCGGTCAGCTCCTGGATGCCGTACGCCGTACCGCCGCCGATCGCCGCCGCGACGAACGCCACGGCCGCGAGCAGTGCGATGGGGCCCCGGGTACGCCTTCGGGACGTGGGCGCGGAGGACACCGGCTCGGTGAGGAGCGCGGTGGGGGCGGCCTGCGCCGAGGCCGCGGTCGCGGTCCCCGGGTCGTACGCCGGCGGGGGCGGCCACTCCGGGTTCACGGGGTTCGCCGGGTTCACCGGGGCGGAGGCGTGCTGCTGCCCCTGGTACGGGTTCTGCTGACCCTCGTACGGGTTCTCGTACTCGCCGCTGCGGCGGAAGCTCTCGGTCATGACTCAGAGCCTGCCGCCCGACCATGAGACCTTCCTGAGTGCTCCCTGAGAACCCCGGCAGAACCTCGTTCGCCCCATATAAAGGCGCGGGGGCCCGCCCGCAAGGGAAACAGAGGGCGGCCGACGGTCATGCCACGGAACGTGTCTCCGCCGCGCGGGCCCGATCAGCCACGACGCACCCGCGTCCGACCTCGCACCCCAACCCCTACGGCGCTCTCCGCAAGCCCGGCGGAGCTACTCGCACCCGCACGACCGTCGAGCGACCAGCTTCGACGGGAACAGCTTCACCCGCTCGCCCCGGGACCCGGCCACCCGGATGCCGTCGTCCAGCACCAGGTCCACCGCGGCTCGGGCCATGCCCGTACGGTCCGTCGCGATCGTCGTCAGCGGCGGGTCCGTCAGCGCCGCCTCCTTGACGTCGTCGAACCCGGCCACGGCCAGCTCGTTCGGCACCTCGATGCGCAGCTCGCGCGCGGCCCGCAGCACCCCGATCGCCTGGTCGTCGGTGGAGCAGAAGATCGCCGGGGGCCGGGCCGGGCCCGACAGCAGCTCCAGCGCCACCCGGTACGCGTCGTAGCGGTTGTAGGGCGCCTGGAACAGCCGCCCCTCCGTGGAGATCCCCGCCTCGTCCATCGCCCGCCGCCAGCCCTCGACATGGTCGGAGACGGGGTCGCCGACCAGCGGGGTCTCGGCGAGGCCACCCATACAGGCGACGTACGCGTACCCGTGGGAGAGCAGATGGTCGACGGCGAGCTTCGCGCCGCCGATGTCGTCGGTCACCACGGCCACGTCGTCGATCGCCTCGGGCCGCTCGTGCAGCAGCACGACCCGCGCGTCCCACGCGTCTATCTCGGCGGCGGCGTTGTCGTTGAGGGCGTGGCTGACGAGGATCAGCCCGGAGACGCGCATCCCGAGGAACGCCCGCAGATAGTGGACCTCGCGCTCGGCGACGTAGTCGGTGTTGCCGACGAGCACCATCTTCCCGCGCTCGGCGGCGGCCTGCTCCACGGCGTGCGTCATCTCACCGAAGAAGGGCTGGCGCGCGTCCGGCACGATCATGCCTATGAGATCGGTACGCCGGGAGGCCATCGCCTGGGCGACTCGGTCCGGGCGGTACCCCAGCTCCTTGATGGCGGCGAGGACACGCTCGCGCGTGGCCGGTGCGACCGGCCGGGGTCCGTTGTTGATGACGTAGCTGACGACGGCGGTCGATGTTCCCGCCAGTCTTGCCACGTCATCCCGAGTCACCTTGGCCACGCGCGGAGTCTACGCGGATGGACCGCCCCTGGGCAGGGCGTACGCCGGCGCACCTGTGAGTTACCTGTGCGTACGCCGCCCGGGGTGTCCGTCACTACGCCTCGGCCGGGATCTCCACGGCGTCCAGGGGCGCCGTCTCGTCCGCATCCGCCGCCTTTGAGGGGGCGGCCTTGACCTTCGCCTCGTCGCCGACGCGCTCCGCCTTCTCAGGCGTAACGAATCGATAACCGACGTTCCGGACGGTTCCGATCAGCGACTCGTGCTCGGGGCCGAGCTTGGCGCGCAGCCGCCGTACGTGCACGTCGACCGTCCGCGTACCGCCGAAGTAGTCGTAGCCCCAGACCTCCTGGAGCAGCTGTGCGCGGGTGAAGACGCGGCCCGGGTGCTGGGCGAGGTACTTGAGGAGCTCGAACTCCTTGAAGGTGAGGTCGAGGACGCGCCCCTTGAGCTTGGCGCTGTAGGTCGCCTCGTCCACCGAGAGGTCGCCGTTGCGGATCTCCATGGGGGAGTCGTCGTTGACGATCTGCTGCCTGCCCATGGCCAGCCGCAGGCGCGCCTCGACCTCGGCCGGGCCGGCCGTGTCGAGGAGCACGTCGTCGATGCCCCAGTCGGCGGTGACGGCGGCGAGACCGCCCTCGGTCACGACGAGGATGAGGGGGCAGCCGGGCCCGGTGGAGCGCAGCAGCTGACACAGGCTGCGGACCTGCGGCAGGTCACGGCGCCCGTCGATGAGGATGACGTCGGCACCGGGGGTGTCGACGAGAGCGGGGCCTTCCGCCGGGGCCACGCGCACGTTGTGCAGCAGCAGGCCGAGGGCCGGAAGCACCTCCGTGGAAGGCTGGAGGGCGTTGGTCAGGAGCAGCAGAGAACTCATACGTCTGGTTCCTCCTCGGTCCCTGCGAGGACGCGTGTGGCGGGCGCTCGTACAGCTGCGGTCACCTGGCGTTTTTCCGCTCGTATACAAGCTTGCCTAAAGCACGAAAGGACCCGGGGGCGACATTGCCCGAGTCCTCTGTCCAGCAGAATAGCCCACATGAGTGCTGGTCCGGCAGGCCATGTGACGCGATCTTTCGACATTCCGAACTCTGAGACGGCCGATCGAACCCTTTCGGGGCCGCCGCGAACCCCTTTGCGCAGGTTTCTACGGACTGACGACGGGGTGAATATCGAGGCCGTATACGATCCAAAATCCGTTGTATACAACGGCCCGGAAGACACCGGAACTCCACCTTCCGGCCACCTGGCCGACCGCTGCGGCGACCGCTTCGACCGCGCCGACCACCCGGAGGACCGGGCCGGCGGCCGCCCCCTCGCCCTCGTCGTCGCGCACGGCTTCACGGGGGACGCGGATCGTCCGTATGTTCGAAGAGTGGTGGAGGCGTTCGCCCGCCACGCCTCCGTCGTCACCTTCTCCTTCCGGGGCCACGGAAGATCCGGCGGCCGTTCCACGGTCGGCGACCGCGAGGTGCTCGACCTCGCGGCGGCGGTCCGCTGGGCCCGTGAACTCGGCCACACACGCGTCGCCACCGTCGGCTTCTCCATGGGCGGCTCGGTCGTCCTGCGCCACGCGGCCCACCCCGACGCGGGCACCGACGCCGTCGTCTCGGTCAGCGCCCCCGCCCGCTGGTACTACCGGGGCACGGCACCCATGCGCCGGGTCCACTGGCTCATCACCCGCCCTGAGGGCCGCCTCCTCGGCCGCTACGGCTTCCGCACCCGTATCCACCACCGCGACTGGGACCCCGTTCCCCTCTCCCCGGTGGAATCCGTGCCCCTCATCGCCCCGACCCCCCTGCTGATAGTCCACGGCGACCGCGACGGCTATTTCCCGCTCGACCACCCGGAGATGCTGGCCGCGGCGGCGGGCGACGACGGTGAACTCTGGCTGGAACGGGGCATGGGCCACGCGGAGAACGCGGCGAGCCCGGAATTGCTGGGGAGGATCGGCGAGTGGGTGGTGAAGGGGGTCGCGGTCAGGGGCGTAGCCTGACCCCGTCACGACTCATACAAGAGGAAAGCAGATGCCAAAGGGCACCGTCCGCTACTGGGCCGCAGCCAAGTCCGCAGCCGGCGTCGCCGAGGAGCCCTACGACGCGGCCACCCTCGCGGACGCCCTGGATGCGGCCCGCGACCGCCACCCCGGCGAACTCGTCCGCGTGCTGCGGCGCTGCTCGTTCCTCGTCGACGGAAACCCCGTGGGTACCCGTGCGCATGAGACGGTACGTCTGGCCGAGGGCGGCACGGTCGAGGTGCTCCCGCCGTTCGCAGGAGGGTGACCCCCACATCATGAGCAACCAGCCGTACGGGTACGAGGGCCACCAGGGGCAGCAGGGTCACCAGGGCCAGCAGGGGCACCAGGGTTACGAGGCGTACCAGCAGCCGCATGCGCATCCCCACGCGCAGCCGCAGCCGCAGTCGCACTGGCAGGGGTACGACGAGAGCCAGGGCGCCCACGCACAGCAGTACACCCAGCAGTGGGAGGGCCAGACCTGGGAGACCCAGATCCAGCCCCAGACCCCTCCCGACGCCGCCAACCTGACGGAGACGGCGTACCTGCCCCAGCAGTCGGCCGCCCCGAGCGGGCAGTACGGCGGCGGCCAGTACGCCCCTCAGGCCCAGGCGCAACACCGTGCCCAGGTCCCCCATGCCCAGGCCCAACACCGACACCAGCCTCAGGCGGAGCCCCGGGGGCAGGCCGGTCCGGAGGTCGGTGCGGAACCCGCGGCCGGTTACGGTCCGCCCACCCTCACCGGCAACGCCCGGATCACCGACGCCCAGCGGGCGCGGGCCGAGGGCCGGTCGCCGATCATCGAGCCCGGGATGCAGCCGGCGCTGATCACGGCCGTCCTGGGTCTGCTGCTGGCCGGGGCCGCCGCGGTGGGGGAGTTCGCCCTCGCCGTACCCCTCGTCGTCCTCCAGGCCGTGACCGCGGCGGGCTGGTTCCGGCTGAACGGCATGTGGCCGGCCCGGCAGGGCATCGTGCTGGCCTTCGCGGGCGCCCTCGCTGCGGACGCGGCCCTCTTCGCGGCCGGCCGGGAGCACGCGCCCGCCGCGATCCTCGGGACGCTCGGTGTGTGGGTGCTGCTCGGCATCGTGCTGGGGCTGCGCAGCCACGCGGACCCGGACGAGCGGATGTACGGACTGATGGCGACGGTGGCCTCGTCGGCACTGGCGATCATCGCGACCGGCTATCTGGCGGCCGTGGCGGACGCGGTGACGGTGGGTGGGGTCGCGGTCGCGGTGGCCGTCCTGGCGCGGGCGTTGCCGCTGCCGACGCCGGCCTCGGTGGTGGTGTCGCTGCTGGCGGCGGCGGGGGCGGGGATCGCGGTCGGGAGTGCGACCGGGTTGGGGGCGGCTGGGGCGTTGCTCGGGGGTGGGGCCGCGTTGTGTGCGCTCATCGGCCACCGGGTCGCCAGCTATGACTACCCCTCCCGTTTCGTGCACTTCACCGCGGGTGTGGCCCTGCCGCTGACGGCGGCGGCCCCGGCGGTCTATCTGCTGGGCCGCGCCCTCGTCTGACCCGGCGTTTTTTCGCCCCCGCCGCCCCTACCCGTTCCCGTCCCCAGGGGCTGCGCCCCTTCGACCCGCTCGGTCGTCGGTCGTCCGCGGGCCCGGTGGGGCTTCTCGCGCAGTTCCCCGCGCCCCTATCAGGGGCGCGGGGAACTGCGCGAACGGGGTCCGGGGCGGAGCCCCGAGTCTTTGACGCGGGTCGAAGGGGCGCGCAGCCCCTGGGGACGGGACGGGTAGGGGCGGCGGGGGCGAGGAAAGCCGGGAGGCGCGCCGGGGGCTCCTGTCACAGGTGATCAACAACGCGCACGAACCCACCCCTCCCCGACAGCCCCACGATTACCCTCGGGTAGAACGGCCACCGGCCCGCGGCCGTCAAGCGGACAACGTGGGGAACACCGAGACATGCGCGCACTGCGAATACTTGTCATCGTCGCCGTGATCCTGGGCGGCCTCTTCGTCGCCGCGGACCGCCTGGCCGTCGGTTTCGCCGAGGACGAGGCGGCCCAGCAGCTGAAGGCCAGTGAGGGCCTGACGACCACCCCGGACGTGTCCATCAAGGGCTTCCCCTTCCTCACCCAGGTCGCGGGCGGCGAACTCGACGACGTCGAGGTCGGCATCGAGAACGTCGAGGCGAGCACCGGCAAGCCCGGCGAGAGCATCCGCATCGCCGACCTGCAGGCGAACATGCGCGGCGTCGCCTTCTCCAGCGACTACAGCTCCGCCACGGCCGACAGCGCCACCGGCACCGCGACCATCGGATACGACGAACTCCTCAAGGCCGCCAAGTCGGAGCCCACCGACGTCGGCCTCGGCTTCACCGCCCGCGTCGTCGGCCTCTCCGACGGCGGCAAGGGCAAGATCAAGGTCAACGTCGAGATCGACCCGCCTGCCCTCGCCCCCCAGACCGTCTCCGTCCTCAGCACCGTCAGCGTCAAGGGCGACAAGGTCGAGGTGCAGGCCGACTCCCTGCCCAGCCTGGGCGGCGCCGACCTCGCCGAGAACGTCGTCCGTTCCATCACCGACTTCCAACAGGCCATCGACGACCTCCCCGGCGGCATCAAGCTCGACAAGGTCGAGGCCGCGCCGGACGGCGTGGAGATCACGGTGAAGGGTTCGAACGTCAAGCTGGCGGGGTAGGACGAGGATCGGCTCATCCCCGGCAGCCTGCGGCGGGACGCGCTTGTCGGCGGCGTCCGCGGCCGCGTCCGAAAGGCGAGACGCCGCCGTCCGTACCGTAGATGTGACGACGGCTACAGGGGCCGGTCGCCCCGTCACCGCAGCCCCGACAGTCACTTCATCCCACATTCCGGACGATCGCGTCTCAGAATACGACATGCCGGTGACACGCCCGCCTGTCCGTCCCTACGATCGACACTCATGAAGCGACAGGCGGATCTCACGAAGCGGCGGGCAGTAGACCTGTGCCGCGTCGCCGCCATGCTCTGTCGCACCTTCTGAGCGACGGAATCTGCCGCCGCGTTCCCCGATGCCCGCCCTGTTCCAGCCAGGGCCCACCCCTGCGCGCCCCCGGCCGAACCGCCGGAGGCACCCGCACACCGCCGCAACTGCCCCGGAGGAGAAAGAGCATGAGCCGCAGCGACGTCCTGGTCGACGCCGACTGGGTCGAGGCCAACCTCGACGACCCGAACATCGCCATCGTCGAGGTCGACGAGGACACCACCGCGTACGAGAAGAACCACATCAAGAACGCGATCCGGATCGACTGGACCAAGGACCTCCAGGACCCGGTCCGCCGTGACTTCGTCGACCAGGAGGGCTTCGAGAAGCTCCTGTCGGAGAAGGGCATCGGCAACGACACCCTCGTCGTCCTCTACGGCGGCAACAACAACTGGTTCGCGTCCTACGCCTACTGGTACTTCAAGCTGTACGGCCACGAGAACGTCAAGCTGCTCGACGGTGGCCGCAAGAAGTGGGAGCTCGACGCCCGCGAGCTGACCGACGAGGTGCCGGTGCGCCCCGCCACCGAGTACAAGGCCAAGCCGCAGAACACCGCGATCCGCGCCTTCCGTGACGACGTCGTCGCCGCGATCGGCTCGCAGAACCTGGTCGACGTGCGCTCGCCCGACGAGTTCTCCGGCAAGCTGCTCGCCCCGGCCCACCTGCCGCAGGAGCAGTCGCAGCGTCCGGGCCACGTCCCGTCCGCCCGCAACATCCCGTGGTCGAAGAACGCCAACGACGACGGCACCTTCAAGTCGGACGACGAGCTCAAGGAGCTCTACGCCGAGGAGCAGGTGGACCTGGCGAAGGACACCATCGCCTACTGCCGCATCGGTGAGCGTTCCGCGCTGACCTGGTTCGTCCTGCACGAGCTGCTCGGTGTCGAGAACGTCAAGAACTACGACGGCTCCTGGACCGAGTACGGCAGCCTCGTCGGCGTCCCGATCGAGCTCGGCGCCAACAAGTAAGCACCACCAGCACCACCAGCACCACCAGCGGTACCCGCACACCCCCGTTCGTCCCGACCGGCCTTCCTTCCGGTCAGACCCCTTATGGAGAAAGACATGTGTGGAGCGAAGGCCGGCGGCCCGGACGCCTCGACGATCAAGCCCGGTGAGACCACGATCCAGGGTCAGGTGACCCGCGACGGCGAGCCGGTGACGGGCTACGTCCGTCTGCTGGACTCGACCGGCGAGTTCACGGCGGAGGTGCCGACCTCCGCGACGGGCCAGTTCCGCTTCTACGCGGCCGAGGGCACCTGGACCGTCCGCGCGCTGGTCCCCGGCGGCACCGCCGACCGGACCGTCGTCGTCGCCGAGAAGGGCGGCCTGGCGGAGGTCGCGATCGCCGTCTGAGACGGTCTCGCCGAACAGGCGAAACGGCCATCAGGCGAACAGACCAACAGTTGAGGGCCGCACTTCCCGGAGTGCGGCCCTCAGCCGTGCGCGGACCTACGCTGGAGACATGTACGCGCGCAGGCGCCACCAGTACTTCGCCATGATGGGCACGTGCCTGGCCCTCTTCGTCCTGGCCTGGGGCGTCGTACGCCTCTGGTCGGTCCCGGTGGCGGTCGGCATGTGCGTGGTCGCCATGGTCATCCCGCCGCTCGCCGCCGTCGTCGCCAACCGGCGCGGCCCCGACGACCGCTGGTGGGACGATCCCTCCGGCGACCCGAAGTCCGACGAGTGGTGGGACGAACTGGACGGCAAGAGACGCCGACAGTGATGCCGACCGAGATCCGGGCCCGGTCGACGAGCGCCCTCAGTAGACGAGCGCCTGGGTGTCGTCCGCCATGGCCTCCTGCACGAACACCTGGGCGCCGGCGATCCGTACGCCCTCGATGACGTCCTTCTCGGTGATGTCCCGGCGAGCGGCGCACTGGGTGCACAGGGTGATCCGGCCGCCCGCGAGCAGCGAGTCGATCAGATCGGGCAGCGGAGCGGCGTGCGGCAGCTCGAACTCGGCGGCGCGGCCGGGCAGCGCGAACCACGCGGACTCGCCGGTCAGCCACAGGGACACCTCGACGCCGCTGGCGACGGCCACGGCCGCCACCGTGAACGCCTGCGAGCACCGCTCAGGGGCATCGGCCCCCGCCGTCACCTTGATCACGAGCTTCTTCGCCATGGGGCGAATGGTAGTCCGAATCGTGATCATCCTCGGTGCAACCCGATGGGTGGTCCATGGGTCCCCTGCGCGCGGATATGGAGTCCGCGCTTCGCGTTCTGTGGGGGAGTGCCTTGGAAGTGCCGGAAGACGCCCTCTGCCGCCCTGCCCCGCCGTGACCGTCGGGTCCTGCGGGCCCTGCTCCGGTGGACCGCCGCCGTTGTCGTCTTCGCCTCGGTGGGGACGGCCACGGCGTACGGGATCGCCGCGGCCGAGCGCACGGACGTACCCGGTCTGGCCACGGAGTCGGACGGGCGCTGGGTCTTCCCCCGGCTCGTCAGGCCGCCGCTGCCGTCCGGAAGCCCGGAGCCGTTCGCCGAGGACAACCCGGCCGGAGCCCATCACGCCGATCTGCGCGCCCTCGTCCTGCCGGCGCCCGAGGGGGCGAAGGAGGACAAGGCGCTGCGGGGCTCGGACGGCTGGCTGCCGGTGAAGGAGTATCTGGCGGAGTTCGAGGCGGAGGACCGCGAGGAACTGGGACAGAAACTCGTCGACACCGGCCTGCGGCACATCGCCGCCCGGGGCTGGACCACCCCGGACGGCACCCGGACGCGGGTCTACCTGCTCCGGTTCAACACGACGAACGTCGTGGACGCCGAGCTGGCGAGCCACGCCCCTGGCCCACGTCAGCCCGACCTACCGGGTACGCGGTGCGGGCGAGGTGGAGTACGACGAGGACTTCCCGGAGGAGGCCGCCGTGACGGGGACCGCCCGGACCGCCTATGCCGAGGCGAAGCCGTACGGCGCCGAGCAGGTCCGCCAGGCCTACGTCTCGGCGGGGGACGTGTACGCGGTGATCCTGCAGTCCCGCGAGGCGGGGGCTCCGGCGGTCCCCTTCTGGCAGACCGTGGTCCTGCAGAGCCAGCTGCTGGGCTGACGGCCCCCGGGAGGCAAGGACCGACCTCACGCCGGAGCCCGGACCCCAGCCGCGTAAGCTGGGGTCCGGCCCTGTGTGCGTACCGCACGTCTCCCGCTCAATCGAGGAGCACCTCGTGATCATCTTCTTCGAGATCCTGCTGGTTCTGGTCGCCGTCGGCGTTCTCGCCTTCACCGGCCTGGCAGTGAAGAAGCTGTACCAGGGCCAGCGCTGACCCGCGTCCGACCGACGCCCAGGACCTCCAGGACTCCCAGGAACCGCCACTCATGATCGAGATCCCGTCCGACCTCCACAAGGACCTTGTCCCCCTCGCCTTCCTGCTCGGCGACTGGGCCGGCGCGGGCGTCCATGACTTCCCCGGCTCAGAGAAGTGCAACTTCGGCCAGGAGGTCACCTTCACGCACGACGGCCGGGACTTCCTGGAGTACCGCTCCCACACCTGGGTGCTGGACAAGGACGGCAACAAGGTCCGTCCGCTGGAGACCGAGTCCGGGTTCTGGCGGGTGGACGCCGACCGCAAGGTCGAGATCGTCATGACCCGTGACGACGGTGTCGTCGAGGTCTGGTACGGCGAGCTGGCCAAGCAGAAGCCGCAGATCGACCTGGTCACGGACGCGGTCGCCCGCACGGCGGCCTCCGGCCCCTACAGCGGCGGCAAGCGGCTCTACGGCTATGTGAACAGCGACCTGATGTGGGTCGGCGAGAAGGCCACCCCCGACGTCGAGCTGCGCCCCTACATGTCCGCGCACCTGAAGAAGGTCGTCACCCCCGAGGACGTCGAACGCTGGGCCAAGGCCCTCCCGGACGACATGCCGGACGACGGCATCGCGTTCTTCAAGTAGTTCTAGACTCGTGGTGTGGTGAGCACCGACTGGAAGAGTGATCTCAGGCAGCGTGGCTATCGGCTGACGCCGCAGCGGCAGCTCGTGCTCGAAGCCGTGGACACCCTGGAGCACGCGACCCCCGACGACATCCTCGTGGAAGTGCGGAAGACCGCGTCGGGGGTCAACATCTCCACGGTCTACCGGACCCTTGAGCTCCTGGAGGAGCTCGGGCTGGTCAGCCACGCGCACCTGGGGCACGGGGCGCCGACGTACCACCTGGCCGACCGGCACCACCACATCCATCTGGTCTGCCGGGACTGCGAGAACGTCATCGAGGCGGACGTGGACGTGGCGGCCGCGTTCACGGCCCAGCTCCGCGAGTCCTTCGGGTTCGACACCGACCTGAAGCACTTCGCGATCTTCGGCCGGTGCGAGAACTGCACACTCAAGGCCTCAAATACCAAGTCGTAGGCTTAGGCATATGAAAAGCCCTCTGCTGTCCCTGCCCGGCGCCGTCCCCGCCGAGGGCGTGGACGAAGGCGTCGCCGCCCACTACGGCGACCTGTTCCGTGAACAGCGCGCCCTCGCCGACGGCACCGGATTCGTCGACCTCTCCCACCGGGGCGTGATCACCGTCTCCGGTGAGGACCGGCTCAGCTGGCTGCACCTGCTGCTCACCCAGCACGTCAGCGAGCTGCCCACCGGCGAGGCCACCGAGGCGCTGATCCTCTCCGCCAACGGTCACATCGAGCACGCGCTGTACCTGGTCGACGACGGCACGACCGTCTGGGCGCACATCGAGCCCGGCACCCAGGAGGCGCTGCTCGCCTACCTGGAGTCGATGAAGTTCTTCTACCGGGTCGAAGTGGCCGACCGTACGGGCGACTTCGCGGTCGTCCACCTCCCGGCCGGTTCGATCGCCGAGGTCCCGGAGGGCACGGTCGTCCGCGAGACGCCGTACGGCCGTGATCTGTTCCTCCCGCGCGCGGACCTGGAGGCGTACGCGGAGAAGGCCGGGCCCGCCGCCGGTCTGCTCGCGTACGAGGCGCTGCGGGTCGAGCACCACCGGCCCCGCCTCGGCTTCGAGACCGACCACCGCACGATCCCGCACGAGCTGGGCTGGATCGGCACGGCCGTGCACCTGCAGAAGGGCTGCTACCGGGGCCAGGAGACCGTCGCCCGGGTCCAGAACCTCGGCAAGCCCCCGCGCCGCCTCGTCTTCCTCCATCTGGACGGCAGCGAGGTGCACCTCCCGCCGCGCGGCGCGGAGATCCGGCTCGCGGACGACGGCCCCGACGGCCGCAAGCTCGGCTTCATCACCACGTCCGTACGCCACCACGAACTGGGGCCGGTGGCGCTGGCCCTGGTCAAGCGCAGCCTCCCGGTCGACGCGAGGTTGATGGCCGACACCACGGCGGCGGCACAGGAGGTCGTGGTCGAGCCGTAGGCGCCCCCCGGACGCCTCACATCTCCACCGGCGCGCGTCAGATTTCCACCAGCGCGCGTCACATTTCCAACAGCACCGTGAACGGACCGTCGTTCGTCAGGGACACCCGCATGGATGCGCCGAACCGTCCCGTGGCCACCGTCGCCCCCAGCGCCCGCAGCTGTGCGACGACCTCGTCCACCAGCGGTTCGGCGACGTCACCGGGCGCCGCCGCGTTCCACGTCGGCCGCCGGCCCTTGCGCGCGTCCCCGTACAGCGTGAACTGGCTGATCACCAGGAGGGGTGCGTCCACGTCGCTGCACGACTTCTCGTCGTGCAGCATCCGCACGGACCACAGTTTGCGCGCCAGCTGCGCCGCCTTCTCCTTGGTGTCGTCGTGTGTCACCCCGACCAGGACGCACAGCCCCTCGCCCTCGATCGCACCGACCGTCTCACCGTCCACGACGACGCTCGCGCCGTCGACCCTCTGCACCACCGCACGCATGCCGACCATGATGCCGCCGCCGTCCATCAGCCGTACGCGAGGGGGTCCCCCTTACGGGGGGTTTGTGATCACGGGGGTTTGAAGAGCGCTTTGCCCGGTCTTTCTCATTGATCCATTACCGGCCATCTGGGGTGGATCGCGGGGACTCGGTCACAAAGCGGCCACGGAGAGTGGCACGATGCTCACACACACCGGTCGAGGGGACGGTTGAGGCGCATGAGCACATCGAGTACCGGGCAGCCCCCGGGCACTGCGACGTTTACCCGTACGACGCCGGGGCCCGGCCCCGGAGTCCGTCGGCCACCGGTTCAGCGTACGGACAGCGGACCACTGCCGCCGCCGGACCCGGCCGAGCCCGAACTGTCCCGGCTGCGGCTGCCCGAACTGCGCACCCTGCGCCGGGACGCCCAGCGGGACGAGGCCGACCTCAGCTATCTGCGGCGGCTGCTCCAGGGTCGTATCGACATCCTGCGCGCCGAACTGGCCCGCAGGGGCGGTGCGGCCGACGCCGGGGCCCCGGGCTCGGCGGAGCCCTCGGCACTCGTCGACCGGCTTTCGGCGATCCTCACGGATGCGCCCGCCCGGCAGCGTTCCTCGGCCCGCCATGTCACCGTGGGCACGCCGCGCGGTGAGGAGTACCGGCGGCTGGCCGCCGAGATGCTGGACGAGGTGGAGCTCTCCGACCTCCAGGCCCGCACCGACGAGGAACTCACGGCGGGCCTCGCCCGCCTGGTCCACCACGAGCAGCAGATCTCCGGCCGGCGCCAGCAGCTGCAGCGCACGGCCGACGACTGCAGCGCGGAGATCGCCCGCCGCTACCGGGAGGGCGAGGCCCAGGTGGACGATCTGCTGACGTAGAGGGGACGTGCGGGTGCGATGTCGGGTGCGGGTGCGGGTGCGTGGGGGCTGGTCGCACAGTTCCCCGCGCCCCTGAAAAGCAGGGGCTGCGCCCCGTGCTTTTCGTAGGGGCGGCGGGGGCGAAAAACCCCGAGACAACGCGCCGGCACCCCCCTAGCGTGACCCCATGAGCCCCTCCCACGACACAGCCGTACGCCCCGTCACCGAGGACGAGATCCCGGCCTGGCTGAACGCTCTGAACACAGGTTTCCTCCGAGCCCCGGAAACCCTGACCCCCCAGGAGCTCAAGGACCGCTCGTTCCACATAGACCCGTCCCGAACGCTGGCCGCGTTCGACCCCACCGCCCCCGCCGCCCAGCCCGTGGCGACCTTCCGCTCCTTCCCCCAGGAGCTCACCGCCGTCGGCGGCCGCACCGTCCCCGCCGACGCCATCACGAACGTCACCGTCAGCCCCACCCACCGCCGCCGAGGCCTGCTCACCTGGATGATGGCCCACGACCTCGCCGCCGCGAGGGACCGCGGTGACGTCGTCGCCACCCTGATCGCCGCCGAGTACCCCATCTACGGCCGCTACGGCTTCGGCCCAGCCACCTGGACCACCGAGTGGACCGTCGACGTCCCCCGCACCGGCCTGGACCCCCGCTGGTCCGGCCCGGCGGACGGCGGCCGGGTCGACCTCGTCGACGGCGCCGCCGTACGCGCCCTCGGCCCCGCCCTCCACGACCGCCTGCGCGCCGCGCAACCCGGCGCGGTGAGCCGCGACGAGCGCTGGTGGCGGATCAATACCGGCGACCTGCGTTTGTCCGGCTCCTGGAGAGAGCCGTTCTACGCGGTGTACCGCTCGGCGGCCGGCGAGGTCGAGGGCATGGTCTCGTACGAGGCGGACGACACCTGGCGGATGAAGCAGCCGCAGAACACGGCCGACGTCAACTGGCTGATCGCGACGAGCCCGGCCGCCGAGCGCGCCCTGTGGCACTACCTCTGCTCGATCGACTGGATCACCAAGGTCAAGTGCGGTTGGCGGGCCCCCGACGACCTTCTGCCGCACTTCTTCCCCGACCCGCGCGCCGTGAGCGTCACCACCCACGCGGACTGGCTGTGGGTACGGATCCTGGACGTCGTACGGGCGCTGGAGGCGCGGACGTACGCCGGGACCGGGACGCTGGTGCTGGAGGTCGTGGACCGGGGAGGCTTCGCGGACGGGCGGTACCGGCTGGACGCGGGCCCGGACGGGGCGAGTTGTGTGCCGACGAGCGAGGACGGCGACCTCGTCCTGGAGGTCGCGGACCTGGCGACGCTGTGGCTGGGCGACGAGTCGGCCGTACGGCTCACCGCGCTGGGCCGGGCCCGGGAACAGCGGAAGGGCGCCGCCGCCATGGCCGACGCCCTGCTGCGGACGTCCAGGCGCCCGTGGTGCCCGGACATCTTCTGAGGCCACCGGGGCTCCGGGGCCTCTGGAGACCTTTCCTGGTGTGTGCGGTTATCCGTAGCCGTTCAGTTCACTTCAGTTCACTTCATTCGATGCTGAGCTGTTCAGTTGTGGTTGTGGCTGCGCATTCAGTTGTGGCTGAGCCATTCAGTTGTGACGGTGCGGACCGGTCGAACTCCCGGCTCCCCTCCGGAAGGGAGGTCGATCGGTCGGTCTGAGTGATCGCTTGGTCTGGGTGATGGTCGGCGGCAGTTGCCAGAGTCACCAACCATTCGAAAGTTTGACCATGTTGCGAAAGTTGGCGACCAACTTCACCTTACTTATCTCCGCTTGGAGTCGTCTCATAACCACCTTCCCGCGAACTGCCCAAAGATGGCGAGAAGTTGTAGTGTTTGTGCGTGGAGCGGGAACGCACGGCCGTCGATGGGCGGAAGTCGTCACAGCGGCCCCAGAGGTCACACCACGAGGTGGCCGACGTGTTGCGCGGCCGGATCAGGTCCGGCGAGCTGCGACCGGGACAGCGCATGCCCACGCAGGCGAAGCTGGCCGACGAGTTCGGCGTCGAGCGCGGCGCCGTGCGCCAGGCCCTGCGCATCCTGCAGTCGGAGCACCTGCTCACCAATGTTTCCAAGGGCAGTCCGGCGACTGTCGCCCCGCGCCTGGGCACGGCGGCCGTCGGCGGTCCGGGAGCGGCCCCGCGGCCGACGATGGTGGAGCTTGCCCCTCGCATATCCGCCGCCTTCGCGGCCCCGCACGTGAAGATCGACGCCCTCTGCCTGACCTCCGTGTCCCTCACGCTCGCCGTGAGTGAGGCGTTGCGCGAGATTCACGCGGGGCGCATAAAACCGGCCAGGGTCGATGTCCGGGTGATGCTGCCCAGCCGGGACATCCCGCTCGCCTTCCCGGCCCCGGTCGACGCGACGGTCGACGGTCGGCTGCAGCGCCGCTGGCTGGCCCAGCGCAACGCCCAGGGCCAGGTCCTCAAGCACAACCTGCTGGCCCTGCGGTCCACGCACGGCGTGGACGTCCATGTGTCCTTCCGCGCCCTGCCCTTCACGCCGCCCGTGAAGCTGTACCTCCTCAACGGTCGGGAGGCGCTGTTCGCGTATTACACGGTGCAGCGGAAGGAGGCGGAAGTGGACAGTGAGCAGCTGGAGATGTACGACGCCGAGGGCACTCAGTCCACGCTGTTCGCGTTCGAGCGGAGCGCGGTCGCCGAGCCCCGGGACACGACCTTCGTGGAGCAGTCCCGCCTCTGGTTCGACGCGCTCTGGGACACCATCAGCTCGGACCTGCTGCTCACGAGCTGACGGTCCCCGGCCACCGGCTGACGGCCGCCGGCACCGGCTTCCTCCTGTTCGAGAGCGCGTCGCCTCACATCGCCGGTCCGGCGAACATCACCGCGAGGATGACCGCTCCGATCGAGCTGCACGTGTGGTTGTTGGCCTTCAGTCCGATGGTGAGGAACAGCAGGCCGACGATTCCCAGGGTGCCGTAGCGCCACTCGACGAAGCGCTGGAAGGCGACGACGGCGAGAGCGGAGACGAGGGCGATGGCAGCGGGCATGGTGGTACCTCCTCCGAGGGGCCGGCACGGGCGGGGCGGTGCGAAGCGGTGTGGGGGAGAACTCTGCCAACTTGACCAAGTTGGCAACCAACTTTGTTTAAATGGTTCCCACTTGGTCTATGTTCATAACCACCTTCTCGTGAACTCCCCAAAGATGGGTGAGAGTTGTAGCGTTTGGTCGTGACCCAGGAGAACGTTGCAGTGAACGGCAGCAGAAAGCTCTCGTCCCAGGAGATCGCCGCCACCCTGCGGGACCGCATCCGCAGCGGCGACCTCAGGCCCGGCGAGCGCCTGCCCACCCAGGCCGAACTGGCGGAGGAGTTCGGCGTGGAGCGCGGCACGGTCCGTCAGGCCCTGCGCGCGTTGCAGGACGACGGGCTGCTGAGCAACGTGAGCAAGGGGAGCCCGCCCCGGGTCGCCGAGGTCGGCCACAGCGCGGGCAACGAGCCCCAGCCGACGATGGTGGGCCTCGGCCCGCGTCTGGCCGAGGCATTCTCCGCACCGCACGTACGCGTGGACGCGGCCTGTCTCACCGCCGAGACCCTGATGCTGGCCCTCGGCGAACCGGTCCGACGTATCCACGAGGGGACGATCCGCCCGGAGTCCATCGACGTCCGGATCCTCCTGCCCTCCCGGAAGATCAACCTGGCGTTCCCGGTGCCGGTCGAGGGGCGCGGCGAGGACGACGAGGAGGATCCCGTCCACAAGCGCTGGCTCGACCAGCGCAACGCCCAGATCCGCGTCCTGCGCCACAACCTCCAGGCCCTGCGCACCTCGCACAAGCTCGACGTCCGAGTGACGTTCCGAGCCCTGCCCTTCACGCCGCCCGTCAAGCTCTACCTCCTCAACGGCCAGGAGGCCCTGATCGCCTACTACATGCTCATGAAGCGCGAGGAGCAGATGGCGGACGGCCCCCTGGAGATGTACGACGCCTTCGGCACCCAGTCCCTCCTCTTCTCCTTCGAGAAGGAGACCGGCCCCCGGGACGCCGCCTTCGTCGAGCAGTCGCAGCAATGGTTCGACGCCCTCTGGGAAACCATCACGACGGACCTGACACTCTCCTAGTGACTCCTGACACGGCTGATACGGCGCAGACTGAACCGGTGACGGAAGAGACAGAGGCCACGGAGGCCCTTCGAGAACTGATCACACCCGTCCGCTTCGTGCTCTGGGACCTGGACGGGCCGATCTGTCGACTGTTCTCCGGGCACCCCGCGCACCAAGTGGCCCGAGATCTGGTGGAGTTGATCGACAGGCGTGGGCTGGGCGGTCTGCTGACGGAGCGGGAGCGGAGCACGGCCGACCCGCAGGTGGTCCTCCTGGGGCTGGGCCGGCGCCATCCGAGCAGCGACCTGATCATCGACGTGGAGAAGTGGCTCACCCAGCAGGAGCTGACCGCCGCGCCCAAGGCGTACCCCACCACCTGGGCCGATCCGCTCATCCGGACCTGGTCCCGGCGGGCCAGGTTCGCCATCACCACCAACAACTCGGCGCTGGCGGCGTCCCGTTACATCGCGACCCGGGGCCTCGCCGACTGCTTCCCGTACATCTACGGCCGTACGCGCGACCTCGACCGGATGAAACCGCACCCCCACACCCTGCGCCTGGCCCTCAACGCGATGGGCGCCGAGCCGTCCCGCGCTCTGATGCTCGGCGACGCCCCCACCGATTTCGAGGCCGCCCGCGACGCCGGCGTCCCCTTCCTGGGCTACGCGCGTACCGAGGCCAAGCTCAAGGCCCTCCTGGAGGTGGGCGTCCCCCTGGCCCACACGGTGAACTCGCTGAAGCCGGTCCTGGACGTCCTGCGCACCCAACTGCCGGATCAGGCCTGAACCATGAGGAGCACGAAGACGAGCGCGGCCCACCAGCGCCAGGACAACCGCTCCCGGCCTACTCGCACGGCCACGAGCACGGTGACGAGCAGTGCCAGGCCGAGAGGGCCGAAGGCTTTCCCTATCAGATGCCCCGCCGTGAATTGGACTGCTGCGCGCACCACTTCCCATACCACCATGCTTCCCACCCCGTCTCTGTCGACCCTCCATCAACCAGTCCAATTGGCCTGCTAGTTGACTTGTCTGCTGTATGCCCGCCGCCCCTGATCCCTTAACTGTCAGTCCAGTTGGCTGGTTCACTTGACTGGAACTGGTTTGCCCGGCGTCCGGAAGCGGTACGGTCGAGGGGTGGGTGAGGCGCGAACCGGCGAGGGTGGCGGCAGCAAGTTCGAGCGTGTCCTGGAGACGCTGCGGGCTGGGATTGCTGACGGCACGTATCCGGTGGGCAGCTCCCTGCCGCCGCAGCGGAAGTTGGTCGAGGAACTCGATGTCTCCCGCGCCACCGTCCAGAAGGTTCTGACCAGGTTGAAAGAGGAAGGGGCGATCGCGTCCAGGCAGGGCAGCGGGACCTGGGTGCTGGGTGCGCAGCGGGTGCGATCCGGTGGATCGGCGGGAGGCGGGCCAGAAGGCCGGGTGACACTGCGCTCCTTTTTCGACCGGGCCTTCGAGCGGCCTGAAGTGTTGCTGGACATCCATACGCTGACGTCCGAATCTCTGAATACGCACATTCGGCTGCAGGCCGAGCGGATCCGTGACCGAGAGATCGCGCCTGAGCGTGTACTCCTGCGCCTGCTGCTGCCGGATCCCTCGACGCCCCTGCCGTACATCACGGTCAAAGGCCATTCCGAGGACGGGCGTCTCCGGGAACGCCTTTGTGCGATCACGCGCACCCATACGGATCTGCTGGTGAGCGCACTGGACGAACTACGGCGCGAAAGGCTCGTCCCACGCGTCGAAGTCGAGATCCGCCACGCCAAGCTGGCCCCGACCTTCAAGGTCTACCTGCGCAACCGGTGCGAGGTTCTGCACGGCTTCTATGAAGTGATCGAGCGGACGATCGTGGACGGAGGGGAAGAAGTCGAGGCCCTCGACGTGCTCGGACTGGGCGCCACGATGACCCACCATGGGAAGGACGACGGCGATGCTTCCTCGTCGGTAGCTGTCTTCGTGGACAACGCTCAGACCTGGTTCGACTCGGTCTGGAAGCTGCTCACGGTCGAGGGTGGTTGACCGGCGGAAAGGCGCAGGCGTCCACGAGCTGACGGTGCTCGTGGACCACACAGTGCGCGCCCTGCCGACGTAGTCTCCCGGCGCACTCGGCATCTTTCGAGTAGCCCAGGAACCCGACCCCGGCGGATCTGGCCGCCTGCAGATCGCTGAGCTGGTCGCCGACCATGACGGCGTCTTCCGGGCTTATGTCCCCCAGGTGCCGCAGGGCGCTGCGCAGCGAACTCGGGTGCGGTTTCATGAGGTGCGGTTCCCGCGGATCGCGGCCGAAGATCTCCTCGAACTTGTGGGACATGCCGTGCAGTTCGAGGAAGTTCCGTACAGGATCCGCGGCGTTGTTGGTCACGATCACCAGTCGCTTGCCGAGCCCGAGGAGGGTGTCGAGAAGGGTGTGGATCTCCGGCGCCGGGACCGCCGAGGCCACGGCGTCGTTCTCGTACCGTGTGACCATCTCGTCCGCCCTGCCCAGCGTCTCCGGGTCAAGGGCACCCACCCCGCTCCGCTCCAGCATGGCGCCCAGGAGTCGAAGGAGGCTGTGCGAGTCCTCGCACGCCTCGGCCGCGGGGTCCAGTACCTGCCAGGTCCGCCTGGCCATGGCCTTGATCTCCTGGGCGACCGGTTTGGTCGACCGGTCGGCGAAAAGATCGCAGACGGGGCCGTCGAAGTCGAAGAGAACCGCTCGTGTTCTGCTGAGGAGCGTCGGTAAGCACATACGAGTGTCGACCGGGGGTCTCGTCATGGGAGCCAGTGTGGCCCAGCGGCTCGTCGGATCCGAGAGACGGAACAGTCACCGACGACCCGGGAGACGGGAACCTGCGATTGAGTCACTTCTGGCACGATGCGGCACCACGGGGGAGTAACGTGCCTCCACTTCTTGATTTCACCACTGGTGCGACCTCGGCGAGAGAACAAGCAATGCCAGCTGATTCGGAGTCCATGGGGCGGCGCCGCGCCGGTGAGATGAGCGCCGCCCCGGACGAGGTGGAGGGACCGCTCAGCGGCTACCACCATGAGACGTACGTCTTCCGTCTGCCCGCCGAGGCGAAGGTCGGCGAGGGCGGACGCTGGAAGTGCCGCGAGCCGCGCGAGAGCCTGCTGTGGTTCGACCGGCGCTGTTTCGACTCGGAGGAGCGCCTCCTCACCGAACTGCAAGGACGCATCGACAACATCCCCGAGCTCATCGAGGTCGAGGGCACCGTCCTTCAGCGATTCATCGAGGGCGACACACTCGGGACTCACCACGCGTCCGACACGGCTGTCCCGGAGGAGGCGTTCGAGCAGATCCTTGACCTGTTCGGGCAACTGGTCGCCGTAAGGCCCCGGACCCTTCTGGTGAAGCGGAGGTGCGAGCGGCGGGACCGCGCGGTGGAGGGCGACAGCGCAGGCTTCCTCGACCGGCTGATCTGCTTCACCGAAGAACGCGTGTACGGGGAGAATTTCCCGGAGTACGGCGGACTGTTCGCGGACCTGGAGCTGGATCCCGACTCCTTCAAGCAGCTCCGAAAGCACGTGGCCGGCCTGCGGGAGCGCCCCTTCTGTCTCCTCCACGCCGACCTCCACCGCGAGAACCTCATCGTCGACCACGAGCGCCGCCTGTGGGCCATCGACTGGGAACTCGCGATGTTCGGCGATCCGCTCTACGACCTGGCCACCCACCTCTACCTGATGCACTACCCGTCGGATCAGGAACGGCGGATGACGGAACGCTGGTGTGCGCTCGTCGAGGGCGTCAGACCGGGAAGTTCGCGAGGCTGGCGGGAGGACCTGCCGAAGCTGCTCGACTTCAAGAAGGCGCAGTCGGTGTTCACCGACGTGATCCGCACCTCCCAGGCCCTGCGTCTGGAGCAGAACGCCGACCCAAAGCTGATTCGCAAAGCCGGCTGGACGGTGTGGGACGTCCTGAGCAGGGGAGCACAGCCCCTGGGGGTCGAGCGGGTACCGAGCGTGTCGACTATCGAAGCCGCTCTGACTCGCTGGCTTCGCGATGGCGGGGGATGACACACGCCCAGGGCGCCAGGGGCGTGTGGGATCGTAGGCGCGCGTCGAGCGCCCATACACCCCTGCGGCATGCCGGCTGGCTCGTCGTTCCCTCTTCCTCGGGTGCTTCCGCCACCCGTGTCGACCGTCCAGGAGTGTTCAGTGCCCGCAGCATCCGTACCTTCCCCGGCTGAGCGGCGCGGCCGGGTGTCAGGGGCTGTCTGTGAGGCGTTCGTCGAGCGGGCGATCCGCGACGGCGAGATGACCAGCGGTCATCACAACAGGAACTTTCTTCTGCCTCTGGACGAGGCCATGGCGCGGGAAGTGGGGGGCGAGGCAGATACGCCCGTGACCGTACGGGTCCGCAAGCCGACGGACGAGGCACTGCCGGTCGTGATCCGCACCTGGCGCGACGAGGTACGTGTCCTGGACGCCGTCGGCAGTGTCCTGCCGCATGTGCCGACGTGCCTCGCCGAGTCCTGGGGGGCGGCTGTCCACAGCTATGTGGACGGGGTCCCGCTGTCCAGGCTTTGCCCGGAGGGCCGATCCGTGGACCGGACCCTCATCGAGAAGCTGACGGCTCTGCTGGCCGAGATGTCGCGCGTGCGCGAGGAGTCGTTGCCGCCGTTGCCCGACTACTGGCCGTGTGAAGACGACGGTGGCCAGGCGTTCCTGCACACGCTGGCGAAACTGGTCCACCATGACGTCTGCCTGCCCAACTGGCACAGGTTCGGCAACCTCTTCGCGTCCCTGCGCATCCCCAGGGACGCGATGCTCCAGTACGCCGAGCACGTACCGGAGCTGACGAGACGTCCGTACAGCCTGCTCCACGGGGATCTCCACCGGGACAACGTGATCCTGACCTACTCCGGTGAGCCGCCGCTCTTCTGCGTCGACTGGGAGCTGGCGACCTACGGCGACCCGGTACACGACCTGGCCGTCCACCTGGTCAGGATGGGGTATCCGAACGCGCAGCGGGACGACGTGATCACGGCCTGGGAGCGGGCGGTCCGGGCCGTCACACCCGCTGCGACCGAGGGTCTGGAAGCGGACCTCGACCACTACGTCGAGTTCGAGCGCGCACAGTCGGTCTACCCCGATGTGATGCGTGCGGCTCAGTCCCTGGACGGTTCGTTCGAGCAGCACGACCTGGACCGGGCGACCGGATCGATTCGTCGGGCGTTGGAGGCCGCCGCACGCCCCCTACGGCTCGTCGACATGCCCTCCGGGCCGGAGATCGAGGACGCGCTCGTCGCATGGCAGAAGCTGAGAGACAGCAGACACATGAAGCTGCGTCCGCTGATCGCGATCGACTGGACTCGGCGCACACGGCTGCCCCGAGCCGAAGGTGAACCCTCCGACGTCGTCCTGGACGAGGCGCTGGCGGCGGAGCGGCGTGCCTCAGCGGACCAGGTGCTGACCGGAACCACTCACCGCAACACGGTCGTGTGCGTCGAGGCCGCACCGCATCCGGTCGTGGTGCGCCGCAGGCGCGAGGGGGTCCACGGGAACCGGCGGAGCTTCCTGCACGAGCACGTCGTGCTGGAGGCCATCGCGCGGTCGGACATCAAGGTGTCGGCCCCGAAGGCGCTCGGGCTGGGGATGAGTGAGGGGGGCTTCCTCTTCGCCCTGCACTCGTACGTCGGCACGCCCACGTATCCGGGCCGGCTCGACCATCCGGTGGACGGGCTGCGACCGGACGAGGCGGACGCCCTCGTGGACCAGTTGTGCGAACTGACCAAGGTCGACAAGGGCTTGCTCGGATCGTTCGGGACGTGCCCCGACGGCGCCGATTTCTATCGTTCACTCAGCGATCAACTGGTGGAACAGGTGGTCGAGTTGTCCCCGCAGACCCGGGAACTGGCACACCAACTCGGCCTCCCGGAAGCGGGTCGACTGCGAGAGATCCTGCACTCGTACCAGGTGACCCCCAGGAGTCAGGCACTGCTGCACGGTGACCTGAACCCGTGGAACCTCGTACGCCGCGAGGGCGAGGCAGCGCCGCTGGCGGTGGTCGACTGGGAAGCCGCCATGCTGGGAGACCCGCTGTACGACCTGGTACGCCACATGCATCTGACACCGACCCCGTGGCGGATCCGTAAGCAGATGTTCGATCGGTGGCAGGAGCGGCTGGACGAGGAGTACACCTGGCGCTGGCGGAGCGACGAGCGTGTCTACCTGAGGCTGGAGAGGGTGAGGTCCGCCTATGTGGACCTCGACCGCCTGGTCACCCGCTCCAGCCTCGACGCGCCCGGTGTGAGCAGGGCCGTGGACTCGTACGCCGCAACACTGGCTCGGGCCAAGGCCGCGCTCGGACTGCGGGGGTGGCGCCGGGGAGGGGACGTCCAACCCCTGCTGCTGCGGGCCCTTCCGTACGCCGGGCGTGGCAGGCCCCTGGCTCAGGAGGCGATGCGGTGCCTCGTCCAGCGGTTCATGGAAACGGACTGGGAGCTGCCACGCAGGACGCTGCGGACCGAACTGCGGCGGATCGGTTCCGCAGGGTCGCACGCCCTGCGCGCCGTGCTGCCCTCCGCACCGCGCGGCTCGACGAGCCTTTCCGGCCAGGCCATCAGTGCGAGCGACGCGCCTGATCGTGCCTAGGCTCGACGGCATGAGTGAGAGTGGGCTGCGGGAACGCAAGAAGCGACGGATGTACGAGAACGTGTCGGAGGTCGCGATCCGGCTGTTCCTGGAGAAGGGGTTCGACGCGGTGTCCGTGGCCGAGGTGGCCGCGGCGGCGGAGATCTCCAAGCCGACGCTCTTCCGGTACTTCCCGGCCAAGGAGGACCTCGTCCTGTACCGGATCGCCGATCACGAGGACGAGACGGCGCGGGTGGTCGCGGGGCGGGCCGAGGGGGAGTCCGTGGTGGGGGCGGTGCGGGCGCACTTCCTGGAGGGACTGGCCCGGCGCGACCCGGTGACCGGGCTCAACGACCATCCGCAGGTGCTCGCGTTCCACCGGCTGCTCTACGGGACGCCGTCGCTGGTGGCGCGGGCCTACGGCCATCTGGAGCGGGCCGAGGCCGCGCTGGCCGAGGTGCTCGGGGGCGGGCTCGACGCGAGGGTCGCCGCCGGGCAGATCGTGACCGTACGGCGGGTGCTGGCGGAGGAGAACCGGCGGCGGGTGGAGCGGGGGGAGCCGGTCGAGGAGGTCGAGCGGGACGCGGTCGCCGCTGCCGAGCGGGTGTTCGGACGGTTGGAGGAGGCCCTGCCGCTCGGGGTGTGACGAAGGGATGCGCCCCGAGGGATTACGATCCTCGGTAATAAATGTAACTCGGTTACGTTTTTCGCTACGCTCGGCGGAATGACGCCTCCTCGCGCATCCGCCCACCCTGCCGACCCCGCTGACCCTGCCGCCGATGCCGCCCTCCTCCAGGACGCCCTGGCCCGTGAACGCGCGTACCACGACACCTGCCGTGCCGCTCTCGCCGCCATGGTCGAGAGGGCAGGCGAGCAGGTCGTCGTCGGTGAGGACGTCTCCGCCTCGGGCGCCGACGCGGAGGTGCTCGGGTACCGGCTGCGCAGCCGGGCCAAGGAGATGCGCGAGCTGCCGGAGGGGCCGTTGTTCTTCGGGCGGCTCGACTTCGCCGCTCGGGCCCCCGGTGACCACGCCGGGCAGAGCTATCACCTGGGGCGGCTGCGGATCAGCGAGGACCCGGCCGTACCGCCGCTCGTGGTGGACTGGCGGGCCTCGGTTTCGCGGGCCTTCTACCAGGCGAGTTCCCGTGATCCCCAAGGCGTCGCCGTCCGACGCCGCTTCGGGTGGGTGCCGGGCAGCCTGGGGGATTCGGCCGACCTGACGGGGCTGGAGGACGAGCATCTGGAACGCCGGGCGCCCGCTCCGGACGGCCCAGGCCCCGCCTCTGCTGCGGCTTCCCCGGGCAGCCTCCTCGCCGCCGAGATCGAGCGGCCCCGGCTCGGTCCGATGCGGGACATCGCCGCCACCATCCAGCCGGAGCAGGACGATCTGGTGCGGGCGGACCTCGCGACCTCCGTCTGTGTGCAGGGCGCCCCCGGCACCGGCAAGACGGCCGTCGGGCTGCACCGCGCCGCGTACCTGCTCTACACCCACCCCCAGCGCATCCGCCGCGGCGGACTGCTGATCCTCGGCCCCAACCGCACGTTCCTCTCGTACATCGCGGAGGTGCTGCCCGCGCTGGGCGAGACGGGCGTACGGCAGTCGACGGTCACGGACGAGATCGCCCGGCATGAGGTGAGGGCGCGGGACGAGGAGCGGGCGGCGGTGGTGAAGCATGACGCGCGGATGGCGGAGGTGCTCCGGCGTGCGCTGTACGCCGGGGTCGCGGGCGGCGGCGGATCCGGGAAGGGGTTGGATCGGTCGGAGGTGTTCGACTCCCTCGTCCTGGCGGAGGGCTCGTACCGCTGGCGGGTGGCCGGGGACGAGCTGCGGCGGATCGTGACGGACGTACGGGCCGAGCAACTGCCGTACGACGTAGGGCGGGAGCGTGTCCGGGCGCGGGTGGTCCGGCTGCTGCAGGAGCAGGCGGAGCGGCGGGCCGGGCCCCGCCCGAACGCGTGGCTGTACCGGGTCTCGCGGTCGCGGCCGGTCGGCGCGTACGTGGACGCCGTATGGCCGAAGGTGCGGCCGGAGGAGGTCGTGGCCCGGCTGCTCGGTGACCCGGACGTGCTCGCGGACGCGGCGGAGGGGCTGCTCGACGCGGACGAGCAGAAGGCCCTCAGCTGGGCGAAGCCGCCGCGTACCTGGCGGTCGGCTCGCTGGTCGGCCGCCGATCTCGTCCTCCTCGACGAGGTCGCGGGGCTCCTCGCCCACCCCGACGGCTACGGCCATGTCGTCGTCGACGAGGCTCAGGACCTCTCCCCGATGGAGTGCCGCGCGATCGCCCGCCGGGCGGCCTACGGGTCGGTGACCGTCCTGGGAGACCTGGCCCAGGGGACGACGCCGTGGGCCGCCCGCGACTGGCCCGGACTCCTCGCCCACCTGGGCAAGCCGGACGCCCGTGTCGTCCCTCTGACCACCGGGTTCCGGGTGCCGCAGGCCGTCGTGGGACTGGCGAACGGGTTGCTGGGGAGGCTGGGGGTGGAGGTGCCGGCCGCCCGGTCTCTGCGGAGGGACGGGGAGCTGCGGATCAGGAGTGTTCGCGGAGAGGACGTCGTCGCTGAGGGTGTCGTGGCCGAGGTCGTGGACGCCGTGCGGGACGCGCTCGGGTGTGAGGGGTCCGTCGGGGTCATCGTGGCCGATGGGCCCGACGTCGTACGGCTGCGTCAGGCGCTCGACGAGGCCGGGATCTCGACGGGTGGGCCGGACGAACTCCGTTCGCGGGTGGCTGTGTTGGGGGCTGGTGTCGCGAAGGGTCTGGAGTACGACCATGTCGTGGTCGTCGAACCGGCGGCGATCGCGGAGGCCGAGGAACGGGGGCTGCACCGCCTGTACGTCGTCCTCACCCGGGCGGTGTCGCGCCTGGACGTGGTGCACGCCCGTGCGTTGCCGTGGTGACGTACGGGCGTGCGTCGCGGGCGACGTGCCGAGATGTGCGCCGCGTCGGTGCTTCACGCGGTTCGACGGGCCCGCCTCCGCGCCGGCGCTCTCACGAGTCCACGGTCTAGCCCTCGCCCTCCCGCTCCGCCGCCCACGCCTCGGGCTTCGCCGCCGCCTCAAGGACCGGGATCAACTGCTCCTCCTCGTAGACGAGATGGGCTTCGAGTTCGTCGATGAGGCGTTCCACCTCGGGGAGTACGGCGGCGGGGTCGGCGTCCTCGGCCGTCACCACCCGGCGCAGGTTCTCGACGAGGACGGTGATGCGCTCGTGCTCCTTGTGGAGGCGGCTCAGGGCCGGGGCCAGCTCGGGGTGGCGTTCCCCCAGGAAGGGGAACAGGCCCATGGCCTCGCCGTTGTGGTGGTTGTGCAGACCCTGGCAGAAGGTGAGGCAGTTGACGCGGAGCTGGGCACCGAGGCCCACCCTGCCGCCACTGGCGGTCAACTCCTTCTTGATCAGTCCGAGTTCGCGCCGGAAGGCGTCATGGACGACCTTGAGGGCCTCGCCCATGGAGTCGGCGTTGACGTTCGGCGGGCCGGCCACGGGGACCTCGCGCAGGGCGACGACCGGGATCGTACGGTCCGTCTTCGCCTGGTACTCGGCCCACCCCGGCTCGTCCTCGACGGCTCGCGCGAAGGCCCGGTCCCGCTCTTCGCCGCCCAGTACGACGGCTTCGGCCTCGTAGGTGAAGGCCCCGGTCTCCACGGTCACCCGAGGGTCGGCCGTGATGTTCCGGTACCAGTCGGGGTGCTTGGGCGAGCCCCCGGCCGACGCGATGACCAGGATCGTGCCGTCGCCGTCGGGGAGGTAGCCGAGGGGAGTGGTGTGCCGCTTGCCGGTACGCGCGCCGGTGGTGGTCAGGAGGACCAGACGGGCGCCTTCGAAATAGCCGCCGACCTCGCCGTGACGGGCGCGGAATTCGTCGATGACTTGCTGGTTGAAGGGGTTGGGCATTCTCTGCTTTCAGGGGTGATGGCGACACGGTTCGTTGGTCGCGGAATGTGAGCAGGGGTGATTGCCGCGGGGCGCGGTCCAGCACGTTGCCGACGGAATGCGTGCGGACTGAATGCACGCCGAAGAGATTCGTGTCGACGGAATGCATGGCTGAAGGAATGTTCGCCGACGGAATATGTGCAGACAGAACGTGCGGCGAAAAGGGCGCGCAGCGGTGTGGTGGTGTGGTGAGGCGCAGACGGTGCAGGGGGGCGACGCGCGCGGCAACAACACCGAGGTATGAGAACGGTGTTGGAGAGCAGTATCAGCGCGCGGAATTCAACGGGCGGGCTCCTGGCCCGCCCCGGCCTCACTCGGAGGCCGGGTAACCCATCCGCTCACGGCACAAGGCCGACCCGGCAGTCATGCGCCCACGATAAGAGGTGGGGGCAGGGTGGGGCAATATGCATTCCGCCGGAATTACGGAGCCTTTGTGCCGGCCTCCTCGGCCGCGCGTTCCACCCGGTTTCGGTACTCCTCCCACCACGCCGGGTCGTTGGACGGGAGGCTGGAGTTGCCCTCGTTGATGCCCGCCGCACCGTCGATGAGTTCTCGGATGATGTCGGCCTGCCCGGCGTGCCGGTGGGTGTCGGCGATCACGCGGACGACGGCGTGGCGCAGCGTCACCTCGTCCCGGTCGTCGGGCCACCACGGCACCCGGCCGACGGTGTCCAGCGGCAGCGCGTCGATGGTGGCGTCCGCGTGGGCCCAGGCCCGGCGGTAGAGGCCCACGATGTCCTCGCGGGACTCGGCGGCGGTGGCCCACATGTCCGAGTTGAGCTCGGCGGCATCGGCGAGCCAGGGCAACGCCTCGCCCGACGGCCGCGCGAAGGTGTCGCCGAGATAGCCCAGTTCGACACCGGCGGCGTGCTTCAGCAACCCCAGGAGGTTGGTGCCGGTCGGTGTCATCGGGCGGCGGGCGTCGTATTCCGACAGTCCGTCGAGCTTCCACACCAGGGCATCGCGGGCGGACTGCAGATAGCGGAGGAGGTCGGCCTTGGCTTCAGTGTCGGCGGCGGTCATGACCCCAGTCTCCCGCCCACACGATCTTTGTCCACCGTCCCTCAACGCTCCCGGCCCGCTTCCGTTCACGTTCCCCGCTTCGTGTTCCGCGCTCCACTGCCCCGGCTACCCGCCGCTCACCGCTCACCGCTCAGTAGGCTGATGGCCATGGACGCGTTCTTATCTCCCCGCGTACGCCGAGCACCGCGCCGCTGGTTCGCCCGGCCGAGGGCGGGGCGCTGATCCATGGACACCGTGCGTTGATCGCCGAAAGCCCCGTAGCGCGCGGCCTCAGGCAGCGGCCTCGGGTGCGGCGGACGGGAACTCGTACACCGTGAAGTCGGTGAGGCGGACGTATCCGAGGCGCTGGTAGAGGGCGTTGCTGGTGGGGTTGCCGGGATCCGTGAAGAGCACGATGTCCTTCGCGCCCGCGGCCAGCGCGGCGCGGCTCGCCTCGACCGTGACGGCCCCCGCGTAGCCGCGACCCCGGAGGTGGGCCGGGGTGTAGACGGGGTCCACCCTGACCATGCCGCCGACGATCGAGGTCGCGGCCGCCATGGAGACGGGCGTGCCGTCCGGGGTCTGCCAGAACGTGAAGTTCCTGTCGCCGAAACGCGAGTCGCCCCAGGCGCCCGCGTCGATCAGGTCGATGGAGTACTGCTCCCCGACCTCGACACAGAACTCGCGGCACCACCGGACGACTTGCTCACGGTCCTGCTCTCCCGCGAGGTGGCCCCGGCCCTCCGGGAAGGGGTCCTGCGGTGTGAGCGTGCCGAGGCGGTAGAGGTGCAGCCGCGTGGTGACCACCGGCTCCGCGCCCGTCCGCCGCTGCCAGGCCTCGGCGAAAGCGGTCGACGCGTCGTGGTCCGCGCTGACGCCGGCCACGGGGCGTCCGAGGTCGGCCAGGCGGGCGGCGAGCGCGTCGGCCTGGTCGGGGGCCATGGAGGTGAGGCTCAGGTAGCCGGTCGGGGTGCGCTGGTAGAAGCCGGCGTGGACCTCGCCGTCGCGCTCCAACCGGCCGAACACGGGTGTTTCGGCGGGGTTCGCGGACACCCCGTTCACCCGGTGCTTCTCGGTCGCCGTCAGGTGCATGGTGTGCAGGGCGGGGCGCGAGCGCAGGAAGTCCCCGGCTCGGGAGAGGAACTCGTGGACGTCTTCGGTGAGGTGCCAGTCATCCGGGCGCATGCCTCATGATTTCGCGCGCCGCCCGGGTGCCTCGCGCTTTTCCGCCAGGACGAGGCAGCGGGGCCGCCCGTGGCAGGCGGGGCCCGGCGCGGCCTTCGGCGGTGCGGGGGACGGGAGTGCGGGGGAGGCCCCTGCCGAGATCCTTGTCCGGAAGACGTCGGCGCGGCCCGCGGTGGTGACAACTCGTGCGGCACCCTGGCGACCTGCACCATGTTGGCGCCTCGTGACACCCTGGCGTCTCGCAGCGCTCAGCTCCCTGGCGTCTCGCAGTAGCCGGCTCACTGGCGTCTCGCCGTACCCGGCTACGTGGAGTCTCGCCGTACCCGGCTGCTCCCTGTCGGCTCGTGGTGCCACGTCGGTGTTCTGTGACGCCATCGAGAGTCACGTGCCGCCACGCCGCGCCACGTGCTGCCACGCCGCGCCATGTGGCGCCATGTGGCGCCGCACTGGCGTCGCATGCGGCGTCACACCGTGCCGCGCGGTGCCATGTGGCATCACGCGGCGCCGCACGGTGCCATCCTGTATCGCCCGCAACGGCTGGTGTCTCGCTCACGGCCTGCTGGCGCCATCTCTGGCGTACGTCTCGAAAGAGTGCCTGACCTGGGAAAGCTTGTTCAATGGAGTCCGAGTCGCCCACCCGCGAGCGCCGACTTGCGCCAACCCGGCTTCACGTGGCGCCATTGATGTGCCATGATGGCGTCATGGACCTCACCCCGTATGTCGACCGCCTCCGCCAGGAGCTCGTCGTCGCCGCCGAGGCCGGCGGCGACGAGGCCCGCGCGCTGGCCGAGCGGCTCGTCGCACCTCTGGACTCCGCCACCCGCCTCACCCTCCTCACCGCCCTCTCGGCGGCGATGAGCGAGGTCACCCGGGAGCTGGCACCCGGCTCGGTCGACGTACGACTCCGTGGCGCCGATCCGGAGTTCGTGGTGACCCTGCCGGCCACCCCGGTCCAGGACGTGACCGCGCCCTGGACCGAGGCGCCCGCCCCGCCCCTCGCGCCGGAGGGCGACGACGGCGCCTCGGCCCGCATCAACTTCCGCCTCCCGGCCCACCTCAAGGCCCGTCTGGAGGAGGCAGCCGGCAGCGAAGGGCTCTCGGTCAACGCCTGGCTGGTCCGCGCCACCTCCGCCGCGCTCACCCCGGGACCCGGACCCGGCACCCGTCCGGGCCCGCCCCCCGCCTCCGCGCCGAACCGCGCGACCGGCGACCGGAACTTCACCGGCTGGGTCCGCTGAACCACCGGGTTGGAGCCCTGTCTCCGCCCGCCCGCGCGCCCGTGGCCCCACACCACCGTCACCCACCCCTCCAGAGAGGACGGGAGATCCGTCATGCCTTCCTACGAAACCCCCGAGGCGATCACCGCCATCGTCGAGTACGCGATCGGCAACGCCCGGATCATCGCCACCGACGGCACCGAGACCTTCGTCGACGTCCAGCCCTCCAACCCCTCCTCCGAAGCGGACCTCAAGGCCGTCAAGCAGACGAAGGTGAACTGCTCCGGCGGTGTCCTCACCGTGAAGGGCCCGCGCAAGAGCACGCCCTTCGGGAAGATCGGCGGCATCGACATCACCGTCTCCCTGCCGACCGGCTCCACCCTGGAGGGCACCACCCAGGTCGGCGACTTCCACTGCTCCGGACGCCTCGGCGAGACCCGGCTGAAGACCTCGGTCGGCGACCTCCACGTCGAGGAGACCACCACCGCCCGGCTGAAGAGCGAGCTCGGCATGGTCCACCTGGACCGCGCCACCGCCTCGGTCGAGATCATCGCGGCCGGCCGCGTCACCGTCGGCACGGTGGAGGGCGGCCTGATCGCCAAGAACGGCAACGGGGACACCGAACTCGCCGAGATCACCGGCACGTTGGAGGCCTCCGCCGCGAACGGGCGTATCGATGTCGGCACCGCCCACTCCGATGTGGAGGCCAAGTCGGCCAACGGAGGTATCCGACTGGGCCGGGTCACTCGGGGCCGGGTCACCCTCCGCGGCTCCGTCGGCGACCTGGAGGTCGGCATCCCGGAGACCACCGCCGCCTGGCTCGACGTCCACACCGACGTAGGTGTCCTGCGCAGCGCCCTCGGCACCGCCGAAGGCCCCGGCGACGCCACGGACACGGTGGAGGTCACCGCCCGCACCGCCGTCGGCGACATCCACATCCGCCGCGCCTGACCGCCGGGGGCATACGCCCACAGCCCCCGCCACGCCCCACCCCCACCCCACGCTGTCCCGCCGCATCTCTCCGCCGGAGCCCAGCACTTGTTCCGCAGGGCCCCGCCCCTCCTTCTCCGCCGGGCCGGTTTCAAAGCCCACGCTCGTTTCTCCGCTGCGGCTCGTCTCCCGGTCGGCGCTCATCTCTCTGCTGAGGCGCGGCTCTCCGTCGGCGCTCAACGCTCAGCCCGCGCTCGTATCCCCGTAGAGCGGCCCCTCTTCCCCTCCTCCCGCAGGCCTTGCCCTTCTCCCTCCGCCAAGGAGCTAGCTGTCATGCCCGCATCAAATTCACCCATGTCGAAGTCACCCATGTCGAAGTCACCCATGTCGAAGTCGTCGCCCACACCAAAGTTGTCAGGCGCGTCAGGCGCCACCAGTACCCCGCGCCCCCACCGCACCTCGGCCGCCACCGCCGGTCTCACCGCCACCGGCCTCACCAAGTCGTACGGCGACAAGCAGGTCCTGCGGGGTATCGACCTCGACATCAAGGGCGGCACCGTCTTCGCCCTGCTCGGCCCCAACGGCGCGGGCAAGACCACGACCGTCCAGATCCTGTCGACTCTCATCGCCGCCGACTCCGGCACCGCCCGCCTCGCCGGTCACGACCTGGACCGCGAAGCCGACGCCGTACGCAAACTCATCGGTGTCACCGGCCAGTTCGCGGCTGTCGACAACCTCCTCAATGCCGAGGAGAACCTGATGCTCATGGCGGACCTGCACCATCTGTCCCGCCGCGAGGGCCGACGCCGCGCCGCCGACCTGCTCGCCCGCTTCGACCTCACCGAGGCCGCCCGCAAGCCCGTCGCCACCTACTCCGGCGGGATGCGCCGCAAGCTCGACCTGGCGATGACGCTGGTCGGCGACCCGCGGATCATCTTCCTCGACGAGCCCACGACCGGCCTGGACCCGCGCTCCCGCCGCACCATGTGGGAGATCATCCGCTCCCTCGTCGACGAGGACGGCGTGACGATCTTCCTCACCACCCAGTACCTGGAGGAGGCCGACCAGCTCGCCGACCGTATCGCCGTGCTCGACGGCGGAAAGCTGGTCGCCGAAGGTACGGCGGAGGAGCTGAAGCGGCTGATCCCGGGCGGTCACATCTCGCTCAGGTTCGCCGGTCCCGAGGCCCTGGAAGCGGCCGCCTCGCACTTCGCCGCGACCGCCCGCGACGACGAGGAACTCACCCTCCAGATCCCCTCCGACGGCACCGTCCCCACCCTCCGCGCGGTCCTGGACATCCTCGACGGCGCCGGCGTCACCCCCGAGGCGCTCTCGCAGCACACCCCGGACCTCGACGACGTCTTCCTCACCCTGACCGGCGACAAGCAGCAGCAGGAGATCTCCCGATGAGCAGCATCAGCTACGCGGCCCGTGACTCCGTCACCATGTTCCGCCGCAACATGAAGCGGGCGATCCGCTATCCGTCCATCGTCATCACCATCGTGATGATGCCGGTGCTCTTCCTGCTCCTGTTCAACTACGCCTTCGGCGGCGCGCTCGGCGCCGGTATCCAGGGCTCGCAGGCGGCACAAGGCGGGCAGGGTGGCGACATCGACTACATCGACTACGTCGCACCCGGCGTCATCCTGATGACCGTCGCCACCGGCTGCATCGGAGCCGCCCTCAGCGTGTGCATGGACATGACCGAGGGCATCGTGAACCGCTTCCGCACCATGTCGATCTCCCGGGCCTCGTTCCTCACCGGGCACGTCCTGGGCAATCTGGTCCAGACCGTCGTCGGCACCGTCGCCGTCACCGGTGTGGCCCTGGCCATCGGCTTCCGGCCGAACGCCACCGCCGTGGAGTGGCTCGCCGCCGCCGGCCTGCTGACCGTGCTGGCGCTCGCCCTGACCTGGCTCTCGGCCGGCATGGGCCTGGTCGCCAAGACCGTCGAGTCCGCCAGCAACATGCCGATGCCCATCACCTTCCTCCCGTTCCTGGGCAGCGCCATCGTCCCCACCGACTCCATGCCGACCGGCTTGCGCTGGTTCGCCGAGCACCAGCCCTTCACCCCCATCAACGAAACCCTGCGTGGCCTGCTGATGGGCACCGAGATCGGCAACAGCGGCTGGACAGCCCTGACCTGGTGCGCGGTCATCGGCCTCACCGGCTACCTCTGGTCCAAGTCCGCCTTCAGGCGGGGCGTCCGCAACTGACCCGACGGCCCGCTCCGCCTCCGCCGAGGTGGAGCGGGTCAATCGTGGTCGGCCCGGCACCCCTGGCCAGGCGATTTCTGGATCGCCGAGCCGGACTGCGCGGTCCGGAATGCGAGATACCGACGGAAGGCCTCGTGACTGTCAGGGGTGAAGCGCCACTCCTGAAGGGCCGACCGCAGCTCAGGCTCCGTCAGCCGGCCATGCCAGGCGACCTCATCGGGATCGGGGACCACGGCATCCGGCACCACGGCTTCGTGCACACCAAGCCAGTGAGGGCTCAAACCACTGCGATTGATGAACGTGAACAGCAAGCGCGGCCGCGCGCGGGTGCCCAGCTCCTCGGCCAGCTCCCGCGCGGCGGCCTGTTCATAGGACTCACCGGCACCCACGGCGCCACCGACCACGACCTCGTGGAGCCCGGGGAAGCGCGACAGCTGTTCCGACCGCCGGTGGACGAGGATCCGCCCACGCTCATCACGACACACCGTCACGGCGACCCGGTGCAGCCAACCCTCCCGGATGGCCTGTCGGCGGCTGACCACCACCCCCAGCACACGATCTTGATCGTCGACACGCTCCACCAATTCATCCACGACGCACACCCTGGCAGAGCCCACCGACAACACCGCTGTCCGACGACACCCATCGTGCCCAGGCTCCGCCCCCGTTGAGACTGAGCACGATAGGTGTCGTCATCCTTCCGTCCCGACCTGCCCTTTTGTGAAGCTCTGAGCGCGACGTCTGTCGCCGAATTCGCATCGTGCCTGACGTGATCCGCACTCTTCGCAGGCAAGCCGTCGTCCGGACCGTGCTGCCGGTAGGCGACGCCCACGCCGTGCACGGACACGGCGCGGGTCGGCGCGTTCTTGTACGACGACGGGGTGGGCGTGGGAGAGCTGGACGGTGCGTTCGTGATCGGGTCCTGGTGTGGGAGAAAGGAGCGTGGGGCGGGTTCTTCTCGTTGTGGCGGGCGGCGTTCTCGGCGTCCGGCAGGGCTGTTGCCCTGGGTTCACGTCATGGAGACGACGACCTTGCCGGCTTTTGCGCGGCCTTTCTCGACGTACTCCATGGCCTGAAGGGTCTCGTCGAAGGGGAAGACCCGGTCGACGACGGGGCGGATCTTCCCGGCGTCGATGAGGGGGGTGAGTTCGCGCAGCTGGTCGCCGCTGGCCCTCATGAACAGGAAGGAGTAGCTGACGCCGAGGCGCTTGGCCTGGCGCCGGATCTTGGCACTGAGGACGGCGATGCCCAGGCGCATGACCGCGTTCGAGCCGAGTTCGAGGGCGGTGGCCGGGTCGGGCGGGCCCGCGACGGAGATGGCCAGGCCGCCGGGCTTGAGGATGCGCAGGGACTTGGCGAGGTTCTCGCCGCCGAGGGAGTCCAGGACGAGGTCGTAGCCGGTTTGGAGTTCGGAGAAGTCCTGGGTGCGGTAGTCGATGACCTCGTCCGCGCCGAGATCCTTGACGAGGTCGACCTTGGCGGTGCTCGCGGTGGCGGCCACGTGCGCGCCCAGTGCCTTGGCCAGTTGGATGGTGATGGATCCCAGGCCGCCGGCGCCCGCGTGGATGAGGACCTTCCGGCCCGGCTGGACGTTCGCCCGCTCGACCAGGGCCTGCCAGGCGGTCAGCGCGACCAGGGGAAGGGAGGCGGCCTCGGTCATGGTGAGCGTGGCGGGCTTGGCCGCCAGGTCGTCCTGGTGGACGGCGAGGAGTTCGGCGAAGGTGCCGATGCGGTCCTTGTCGGGCCGCGCCCAGACCTCGTCGCCCACCGCGAAGCGGGTGACGGACGATCCGACGCGGACGACGGTCCCGGCGAGGTCGTTGCCCAGGACGAGCGGGAGACGGTAGGGCAGGATCTGCTTGAGGTCACCGTCGCGGATCTTCATGTCCAGCGGGTTGACACTCGCCGCGTCGATCCTTACCAGGACGTCGTCGGCGCCCACCCGGGGGTCGGGTATCTCGGCGGCACGCATGTTGGACGCGTCACCGTACTTCTCGACCATGAAGGCCTTCATCGTCATCTCCGCTCGTGTGGTCTCCCGTCCAAGCGGGAGGGGTGTTCTGTCCGTGACGGGTTTGTCTCGTTGCGAGATGGTTTGTGGTGTCTTCTGGTCCGCGCGCTCCGCGTCGGCACGGCAGTGGCCAGTGCCTGCGCGGAGAGCTCTACGTCGGCCGTGTTTGCGGGCTCAGGCCACCGGCACGACCGGGGCGATGACGCTGCCCGCGTCGCCGCCCTGGAGGCGGCCCAGCGAGCCTGCGACGCCCTCGTGCGGTACGCCGAGCGGCATGGCGCTGACCTTGTCGAGGTGCGCGTACTGCTCGCCGGTGAGCTGGACGTCGAGGGCTGCGAGGTAGCTGTCGGCGCTGTCGAGGAAGGTGCCGCCGGCCTCGGCGAACCGGTCGAAAATCCGGCGGGCCTCGTCGGGCTCGGCGCCGGCGCCCCAGCCGGTGCCGAAGCTCGCGGTGCCGAGCGCGTACTCGGAGACGCGCAGTCCGGTCTTGCGGCCGAAGGCCGTGTAACGCATGAGAAGTCCTTGCGTAAGGGGGCCTGGAAGGCGGTCGCGTCGGGGTGGCGGGGTGAGCGTCAACCCGCGGTCGGCTGGGGCGCCGCGGACAGGCTCTGCTTGACGTACCGGCTGGTCTCGTCGGCGAGGATCTCGGGCAGGCCGGTCTCGATGCCGTACAGGGCCTGGGCCGCGACGTCGGCGGCGGCGACCTTCTGATCGGCGGGCACGCCGGCGGCCATGTCGGTGTCCATGTAGCCGACGTGCAGCGCCGAGACAGTGATCCCGCGGGGCGCCAGTTCCTCGCGGCTCGCGTCGCTCAGCGCCCAGGCGGCGGCCTTGGAAGCCGCGTAGGAGCCGAGGGCGGCCGGGTGGAACCAGGACAGGGCGGACAGGACGTTGAGTACGGCGCCGCCGCCGTTGCCCTCGATGACGGGAGCGAAGGCCCGTGTGGCGACGAGCGGGCCGAAGAAGTTGGTCTCCATCTCGCGACGTACCTCGTCCAGGTCGTCGCCGACCAGCGTCGCGCCGGTGGAGACGCCCGCGTTGTTGATCAGCAGCGTCGCGTCGGAGGCGATGCGGGCGGCCTCCCGTATCGACTCCTGGTCCGTCACGTCGAGGCGCAACGGGTGGACGCCCGGCAGGTCGACCGTCTCGGGACGGCGGGCCGCCGCGTAGACCTTCGCGCCATGCTCCACGAGCTGGGCGGCCAGGTGCCGCCCGAGGCCCCGGTTGGCGCCGGTGACCACCGCGACCGCGTTCTTGAGTTCCATGCTCGCTCCTGTCCTTCGCAGGCGCCGTCGGAGCACCCGCGTCAATTAGATTGCAAACATAATCTAAACACAGGGCTATGATAGATGCCAGTCGACATCTAAACGGGAGGTGGCCATGGGCCGCGTATCGCAGGCGCAGGCGGAGGAAAATCGCAGGCGGGTGGTGGGCACCGCGTCGCGGCTGTTCCGGGAGCAGGGCACCCACGTCAGCGTCGCCGATCTCATGAAGGCGGCCGGCCTCACCCACGGTGCCTTCTACAAGCAGTTCGCCTCCAAGGAAGCGCTCGTCGATGAGGTCACCGTCCACGTCTTCGATGAGATCGCACGGCGTAATGCGGCCGGGCTCGAGCGGCACGACGGGCAGCGGCATGCCGCTCAGCGGGCCCTGATCGACGCCTACCTCTCCGTCGAACACCGTGACAGCGCGGCGGACGGCTGCCCGGTCGCGGCTCTCGCCATCGATATCGCGCGCGGACCCGAAGGCCGCGAGGCGCGCCGTACCTACGCGGAGGGCGTGGCCGACTTCGCCGCGTTCCTCGCCCCCGCCGAGGCTGTCGCGGACGGTGAGGGCGTCGGTGGCGGCGAGGGCGGCCTCGCCCGGCTGTGCACCCTGGTCGGTGCTCTGGTCCTGTCCCGGGCCACCCAGGGCTCCCCGCTCTCCGAGGAGATCCTCGCCGCCGCGCACGCGGCCCTGACGGAAGCCGACTGACCGGGGGCCCGGCGTCGGGCGCCGCGCGGAGTGTGCGCCCCGGCCGCACTCGCGAGGTGACGCGGGGCCCGAGGCTTCCGTGCTCGCGGCCTGATCGATCTGGCGTAGTTCCGTGCTCCCTACGGCAGTTGTCGTGCAAATGCGACACCTCTCGTGCTCAGGCTCACCGCCCCGCGCAGTGGTGTAGCGCACTTTTGCAAGCGGGTGCTTGCAATAGTTAGCGGAAGTGAGGCATGGTGGAGGCATGGCATCGCTCAACGTCGGCAATCTCGGTGAGTACCTGCGTGAACAGCGGCGAAACGCGCAGCTGTCGCTCAGGCAGCTCGCCGACGCCGCCGGGGTGTCCAATCCGTATCTGAGCCAGATCGAGCGCGGGCTGCGCAAGCCGAGCGCGGAGGTGCTGCAGCAGGTCGCCAAGGCGCTGCGGATCTCCGCCGAGACGCTGTACGTGCGGGCCGGCATCCTCGACGCCGAGCGGGACCGGGACGAGGTCGAGACGCGCGCTGTCATCCTCGCCGATCCCACGCTGAACGAGCGGCAGAAGCAGGTGCTGCTCCAGATCTACGAGTCCTTCCGCAAGGAGAACGGATTCGAGATCGGGGTCGAGGTGGGATCCGAGGTCGAAGCCGCGGCGAAGAGTGACATACGGATCGACGCCGAAACAGCTGCCACAGCGACGACGGCGACGACGGCGACGACGGCGACGACGACGGATATCGCGGGCGTCGAAGACGCCCCGGCCCCCGGCTTTCACAAGGCCGACGGCGGCGATGCCGGTCCGCGGCGGACGGCGAGCTGACCACGTCTACCGCGAAGCCGAAGTCGCAGCCCAGGCCGAAGCCGTCGAAGCGGACCGGAACGACTACCAACCCTCAGCAGTAAGCAACCCGGAGGACCTTCACCATGGCCATCACCGACGACATCCGCAAGGCCGTCACCGACCCGACCCCCCTCTACTTCGCCGCCGGCACCGCCGACCTCGCCCTCCAGCAGGCGAAGAAGGTCCCCGGCCTCGTCGAGCAGCTGCGCGCCGAGGCGCCGGCCAAGATCGACGCCGTGCGCCAGACGGACCCGAAGGCCGTGCAGGAGAAGGCGACCGCCCGCGTCAAGGAGACCCAGGAGAACCTCCAGACCAAGGTCACCGAGATCATCGGCACCCTCGACACCGACCTGAAGAAGCTCGGCGAGAGCGCTCAGGACCTCGCGCTGCGCAGCGTCGGCGTCGCCGCCGAGTACGCGGTCAAGGCCCGCGAGGCGTACGAGCGCGTCGCCGAGCACGGTGAGCATGCCGTGCGCACCTGGCGCGGTGAGGCCGCGGAGGAGATCGAGGAGCTCGCGATCGCCGTCGAGCCGAAGTCCCAGCCGGTCGAGGTCAAGGACGAGCCGGCGGCCGCGAAGCCGGTCCCGGCCCAGGCCGCGCCCGCGCCCGCCCCCGCCGCCAAGAAGCCCGCACCGAAGAAGGCTCCGGCGCGCAAGACCACGGCCACGGCCGCGAAGAAGACCACCCCGCCCGCCAAGTAAGCGGCAGGGCGAGCCGCCGAGTGGGCGACATAGCCGACGACGGAGTCGGCGACAGAGCGAGGGGTACGCGTGCAGGTACGTGCGTAGTGCCTCTCAGTACCTCGCGGTACGGAGACGGGCCGGGCACCTTTGGGGTGGCCGGCCCGTTCTACGGGTACGGTGGCCGCGTGGGAGAGACGGTCGGTATTCGGATGCGTGAAGAACGGAACGGGCGGTGGTGGGCACCATGCTGATGAACGGCTTCGCGGGGTTCATGGGGCTGTTGCAGCTCGCTGTGATCGCACTCGCCGCGTTCGCGCTGATCGACGCCACCTTCCGGCGGGAGGACGCGTTCCGCGCGACGGACAAGCAGACCAAGGTCTTCTGGCTGATCATCCTCGGGATCGCGTTCGTCGTCAGCCTGCTCTTCCCGCTGCTGTCGTTCCTCCCGATCATCGGCCTCATCGCCAGCATCGTGTACATCGTCGACGTACGCCCCGCGGTGCGGCAGATCTCCGGCGGCGGTGGCCGCGGCGGCAACCGGGGCTCCAGCAGCGACGGCCCGTACGGCCCCTACAACGGCGGCCGGTGACCTCCTTCGAGGTCGGGCCTCGTCCGAGCCCGAGCCTGCTCAGGCCTCCCGGTCCAGCAGGAGGACCGCCACGTCGTCGGTCAGTTCGCCGCCGTTGAGGTCGCGGACCTCGTTCACGGCGGCGCGCAGCAGCTCCTCGCCGCGCAGACCCTCGGCGAGCTGGCGGCGGACCATCTCCACCATGCCGTCCTGGCCCAGCCGTTCCTTGCCCTGGCCGATCCGGCCCTCGATCAGGCCGTCGGTGTAGAGCATCAGACTCCACGCGGCGCCCAGTTCGATCTGCGTGCGCGGCCAGCGGGCGTTCGGCAGCAGACCGAGGGCCGGGCCGCCGTTGTCGTACGGCAGCAGCTCCGCCGGCGGGGTCAGTCGGCCGCCCTGGCCGTGGCGGACGATCAGCGGTGCCGGGTGCCCCGCGAGGCAGAGGCCCGCGCGGCGGCCGTCGGGGGCGATGTCGACCGTGCAGAGCGTCGCGAAGATCTCGTCGCTCTCGCGCTCGTGCTCCAGGACGCGCTGGAGCGTGGACAGCAGCTCGTCGCCGCAGAGCCCCGCGAAGGTCAGCGCCCGCCAGGCGATGCGCAGCTCCACGCCGAGCGCCGCCTCGTCCGGGCCGTGCCCGCAGACGTCGCCGATCATCACGTGCACGGTGCCGTCCGGGGTGCGGACGGTGTCGTAGAAGTCACCGCCGAGCAGTGCGCGGGAACGGCCCGGCCGGTAGCGGGCGGCGAACCGCAGGGACGAGCCCTCCAGGAGGGGGGTCGGCAGCAGGCCGCGTTCCAGGCGGGCGTTCTCCTGGGCGCGCAGCTTGGACTCGGTGAGTCGGCGCTCGGCCGTGTCGGACCGCTTGCGCTCCACCGCGTAACGGATCGCGCGGCTCAGCAGCCGGCCGTCCACTTCGTCCCGGAACAGGTAGTCCTGTGCGCCCACCCGAACCGCCTCCGTGCCGCGTTCGGCGTCGCCGGAGTCGGTGAGGGCCAGGACGGCGTGGCGGGGGGCCAGGTCCAGGACGTATTTGAGGACGGCGAGTTCGTCGTCGGGGGCGTCGGCCGACTCGGTGTCCGGGTCGGTGGGGCGGGACGGGGTCGGGAGTGCCAGGTCCAGGAGGATGCAGTTGACGTCGTCGGTCAGCAGCCGCTGGGCCTCGGTCAGGTTGCGGGCGGTGCGGACACGGATCGGCTTGCCCGCCGAGTCGAGCAGTTCGGGCACGTTGAGGGAACCTGCAGGGTCGTCCTCTATGAGGAGGACCGTGAGGTTGGTGGGGCCGGGCTGGAGGGCCGGGCCCGTGACACCGGGGCCGGCGGCGTGGGGGCCGGGCTGGTTTGTGGAGTTGTCTGTAGGGGCCAGGGCCGAGGCGTTCATGGCAGCCCCCTCTCCGGACGGTCCGCCGGCCGCGGACGTGGCGTGCGCCTGACCACTCTCCGCGGCCGGGATCGCTCTCTGCCGCGGTACGGGTACGGGCATCGTGTTGGGTTCCTTCCCTCCCCCCGAGGGCACGGCGGGCGAGGGACCTCGACCCACCGACGGGGACCTTAGCGCCAGGCGCCGTCGCAACGGAATGGGAGACGGGGCGTCGGGTGGTAAACAGCCGACGTCATATGCCGCATCCCGTACCGCACTTGGACATGGCAGGGCTTTCCCCTGGGATGACGAATGTCACGCGACGGAGGTTGAGCCGGGTGACGAAGGTGTCGAGAGTCACGTGGGGTGGCTCACGGCGGGGGTGTGGTGGGCGTGGGTGGGCGGTGCTGCGTGGGTGGGGTGCGGGGGGTGTTGGAGACCGGGGTGTTGAGGTGCGGTGTGACGCGGGGTGGTGGCGGGGCCGGTTCGGTGCGGTGTGACGCGGGGCGTCGCCGGGTGCGGTGCGGTTCGGGTGCGACCGTCGGGGTCACGCCCTCAGCCTCCGACCCCAGCCCGTCGGCTCAGCCCTCCTCGTCAGCCCGTCGGCTCACGCGTCCGGGCGTACGACGCCCAGGATCCGCATCGTGCCCGCGCCCGCGATCGACACCTTCCGGTTCGGACGGGGCGCGTGGACGATGGAGCCGTCGCCCAGGTACATGGCGACGTGGCTGGCATCGGCGTTGTAGATGATGAGGTCGCCGGGCCGCATGTCCTGGATGTCGATGTGCTTGAGCTGACGCCACTGCTCCTGGGAGGTGCGGGGGATGGTCAGCCCGGCGGCGGCCCACGCCTCGCTGGTGAGACCGGAGCAGTCGTAGGTGTCGGGCCCTTCGGCGCCCCATTCGTACCACTTGCCTATTTGGTTCGTGGCGAACTCGACGGCCTTCTTCCCCTGCGGCGTCGCCTTGCCGTTGATCTCGGCGAGTATCCCGGAGTCCAGCCACGCCGCCTGTGACTTCTGCGCGGCCTCCTCCTCCAACTGCGCCAACCGCTCCCGCTCGTCGTCCTCCAGCTGGTCTTCCAGCTCCTCGGCGGCGGCGATCTGCTTCTTGATCTTCTTCTTGGCCTTCTCCTTGGCCTTGCGGTTGGTCTCCAACTTCTCCCAGCGCGCGGAGGCGTCCTTGGAGTACTGCTCCAAGTCCTGCTGGGTCCGGGTCATTTCGGCGAGCAGCCCCTTGGTCGCGAGCTGACCCTGACGCAGGCGGTCCGCCCCCTCCAGGAAGTCCTGGGGGTTCTCGCTCAGCCACAGCCGCACCTCGGCCGGGAGGCCGGCGCCCCGGTACTGGGCGCGGGCCGCGGCGCCGATGAGGTCCTGCAACTTGTCCAGCTTCTGCTGGCCCTTGACGACCTCGTGGGCCAGATCGACGAGCTCCTCGGACTGCTTGTCGGCCTTCTCCTCGGCCGCGTTGTACGCGTCCGTGGCGACCGCGGCGTCGTGGTAGAGGCCCTCCAGCTTGGTGCGGACGCGCTCCAACTCCTCGTTCGTCACCGGAGTCGAGCCGGGCGAAGGCGAGGACGAGGACGAGGGTGTCGGCGTCGGACTCGGGGTCGGCTCGGCCGGTTTCGTCTGGCTCGCGTACGCGGTGACCGGCGCGCCCAGGACGGTCATCGCGCAGACCACGGCCACGGCCGCCACGGTCAGCTTCCGCTTGCCGACTCCCATACCTCTTGCCCCCAACCCCAATGGATACAGAACTGATTAACCGTCAGTAACTTGCCGGTGCCCGGGTGATCGTGTCACGACGTCGCGGAATGCGACAGAGGCGGGCAAGAACTCACTTCTGCCCGCAGCCTCTTCCTCCCTCCCCTGCTCCCACCTGCGTGACACCGCTCCCGACTGTCCGACGAACGGCCCGTGGCGTTCGTTCCCGTGCGTCACGAAAATGTTGCTCTGTGTAATCAAGAGTATGGGCGCCGGGCGCGCGGCCACGAGGATGCGCGGAGGCGAGGGCGTACGGGGGCGAGGGCGTGCGGAGACAAGAGCGTGCGGAGACAAGAACGTGCGAAGACAAGAACGTGCGAAGACAAGAACGTGCGAAGACGAGGGCGTACGAAGATGAGGAGGCGGGCGGGGCTCTCGGCTAATGGCGGGGCCGCGGCGCCAACGCCTCCCACGCCACCGTGACTTCGCCCTGGCGCCAGCGCGAGACCCCGTCCCGTACCGGCCAGTCCGCGCTCAGCGTGCGGATCGTGCGGATCCAGCGCTGCCGGGCGCCGTACGAGGCGTAGGGCGCCGCGGCCGCCCAGGCGCGGTCGAAATCGCGGAGGAACGCGTGCACCGGCTCGCCGGGGACGTTGCGGTGGATGAGTGCCTTGGGGAGGCGTTCGGCGAGGTCGGAGGGGCGGTCCAGGGAGCCGAGCCGGGTGGCGAAGGTGACCGTACGGGGGCCCTCCGGGCCGAGGGCGACCCAGACGTGCCGGCGGCCGATCTCGTCGCAGGTGCCCTCGACGAGCAGACCGCCGGAGGGGTACGAGGCGGTGGGGGAGTGGGGGCTCGCGGAGCGGAGGTCCGTGGTGCGAGGGCCTGGGGTGTGCGCGCCTGGAGTGGGATGGGGCGGGCGGGGAGGGGGCGGTGCGGCCTGTTCGAGGCGGGCGCACAGGCGTTCCCATACGGCGGCGACCTCGTCCTCGTCGTACTGCCGGAGCACGTTCGCCGCCCGGATGAGGGTGGGGCGGCCCGGCACCGGTACCTCGAAGCCGCCGTGCCGGAAGGTCAGACCCTCGCACGCGTAGGGCTGGGCCGCGGTGACCCTGGCCGGGTCGATCTCGACGCCGACGACCTGGGTGCGGGGTGCCGCCGCGCGGAGGCGGCGGAGCAGTTCGACGGCGGTCCAAGGGGCGGCGCCGTAGCCGAGGTCGACGGCGAGGGGGGTGGTGGCGCGGCGGAGTGCGGCACCGTGCGTCGCCGCGATCCAGCGGTCCATGCGACGCAGCCGGTTGGGGTTGGTGGTGCCACGCGTCACGGTGCCGACTGGTCTGGCCATGAGGTGAGCGTATGTCCGCCTCCCGGGGGACGTGCCCCCACTCCCAGCGAGCTCAGTTCATGCCACCACGCTCCCGCGCCCCCCGGCCCCCAGGCCGCCACACCCCCCGGCCGCCACGCCCCCACGCACTCAGGCACTCGAACGGTTGAGCGAAGCTCGGTAATAATTACGCAAAGAGGAAATGGAACTGCCTCCTCCGGTGTTCCCCCTCCCGAGAGGGACCCCACGCCCTCCCGAACGGCATGCCCGGAGCGAGGAGGAACGCCACGTGAGCCACTACGTCAGCAGGCTCGGGCGACGTTCCCCGGCCGGCGCGGGGCGGCTTCGGCTGCACCGCAGGCCCCGCCGGGTAGCGATGCTCTCGGTGCACACGTCACCGCTGCACCAGCCCGGCACGGGCGACGCGGGCGGGATGAACGTCTACATCGTGGAGCTGGCGCAGCGGCTGGCCGCCCAGGGCATCGAGGTGGAGATCTTCACCCGGGCCACCACCGGCGCCATGCCCCCCGCGGTCGAGCTGGCGCCCGGCGTCCTGGTCCGGCACGTCGACGCGGGCCCGTACGAGGGGCTGGCCAAGGAGGAGCTGCCGGCCCAGCTCTGCGCCTTCACGCACGGCGTGATGCAGGCGTGGGCGGGTCACCGCCCCGGCCACTACGACCTGGTCCACTCGCACTACTGGCTCTCCGGCCACGTCGGCTGGCTCGCCGCCCAGCGCTGGGGCGTCCCCCTGGTGCACGCCATGCACACGATGGCCAAGGTCAAGAACGCCGCGCTCGCCGCCGGCGACACCCCCGAACCCGCCGCACGCGTCATCGGCGAGACCCAGATCGTGCGCGCCGCCGACCGCCTCATAGCCAACACGGCCGAGGAGGCCGACGAACTCGTACGCCACTACGAGGCCGACCCGGCCAAGGTCGCCGTCGTCCACCCGGGCGTCAACCTCGACCGTTTCCGTCCCGCCGACGGCCGCGCCGCGGCCCGGGCCCGCCTCGGTCTGCCCCAGGACGCCCTGATCCCGCTCTTCGCCGGCCGTATCCAGCCCCTGAAGGCCCCCGACGTCCTGCTCCGCGCCGTCGCCGTCCTCCTCGCCGAGCGCCCCGAGCTGCGGTCGAGGATCGTCGTACCGGTGGTCGGCGGGCCGAGCGGCAGCGGGCTCGCCAAGCCGGAGGGCTTGCAGAAGCTGGCCGCGCGGCTCGGCATCGCCGATGTCGTACGGTTCCGGCCGCCTGTCGGGCAGGAGCAGCTCGCGGACTGGTTCCGGGCGGCGTCCGTGCTGGTCATGCCGTCGTACAGCGAGTCCTTCGGGCTGGTCGCCATCGAGGCGCAGGCGGCCGGTACGCCGGTCCTGGCGGCCTCGGTCGGCGGTCTGCCGGTCGCCGTGCGGGACACGGAGACGGGCTTCCTGGTCCAGGGCCACGATCCCGCCGCGTACGCGCGCGTGCTCCGCGATTTCGCCGACGCCCCCGAGCTGACCGCCCGCATGGGCGCGGCCGCCGCCCGCCACGCCGAGTCCTTCGGCTGGGACACCTCGGCCGCCGCCACCGCGGACGTGTACACGGCGGCCATGCACGACTACCGCCGCCCCCGGGCCAGGGGCCACCACGGGTGAGCCCCGGGGCCCTGCCGCGGCTCCGCAGTCGACCTCCGCGTACCGGCGGGTACCCTCGCCCCATGGCTGACGAAGCGTCGATCATCGAGCAGGTCCTCAACGAGGCCGAGCTGGAGTGGGAGAGCCCCGACCCGGGTTCCTACGTCGTGAAACTCCCCGGCACCCGCAAGCTCTCCACGACCGTCTCCCTGATCGTCGGCCGGCACTCCCTCTCCCTCAACGCCTTCGTGATCCGCCACCCCGACGAGAACGAGGCGGGCGTCCACCGCTGGCTCCTGGAGCGCAACCTCAAGCTGTACGGCGTGAGTTACGCCGTCGACCCGCTCGGCGACATCTACGTCACCGCCCGGCTGCCGCTCGCCGCCGTCACCCCCGAGGGCATCGACGGCCTCCTCGGCCAGGTCCTGGAAGCGGCCGACGGCGCCTTCAACACCCTCCTGGAGCTGGGCTTCGCCTCCGCGATCCGCAGGGAGTACGCCTGGCGCGTCTCCCGGGGCGAACCGACCCGCAATCTGGACGCGTTCAGCCATCTGACCCGGGACGTGGCGGGCGACCGTTCCGATAGCGACCAGGGGTGACCCCCACCCACCGCCTGAAGTGCCGCGTCAGGTGCGCCTGGTCGTAGAACCCGGCCACCGCCGCCGCCTCGCCCGGCCGCACACCCTGCAACAGCAGCCGCCTGGCCCGCTCGACCCGCCGGGACATCAGGTACTGGTGCGGCGCGATCCCGAAGGCCGCGCCGAACGTCCGTACGAGATGCGTGGGGTGGGCCTGGACCGTCCCCGCGGCCTCCTCCAGCGTGATCCCGTCCGTGATCCGCTCGTCGAGAAGCTCACGGAGGCGATGGGCGACGGCACGCCCGGCGGGAGCGGTCACCGCCCCACCCCCCGACGGAGCCGCCGACCGCAGATGCCCCCGCAACCGCTCCCCGACCAGCGCCAGCCGGCTCTCCGCCTCCAACTCGTCGCCGGGCCGCGCGAGCGCCGCGTGCAACTGCCCCACCCGCCGCCGCAGTAGGGGATCCCGCAGATCCGGCCCGTCCACCGCCGCCCCGACGAGGCTCGCGTCCAGCGCGGCCAGGGGCGCGTCCGGATCCAGGTACAGCACCCGCTTGCGGAACCCCCGCTCCGTCACCGGCGCGCCGTTGTGCGGCACGAACGGCGGCAACAACGACACCGTGTCGTGGGGCGTCCCGTGTTCATGCCGGTCCAACTCGTAGCGCACGGCCCCGTCGTCCACGATCAACAGCGTCCACACGTCGTGCACATGCATGGGGTACGCGTACTCGGTGTAGTGCGCATGGAAGACCTCGACGACACCGGGCACGCGCGGCCGCCAGGCGGTGACGTCACGCCGGGGAGAACCGGGCCGCTGGGTACCCATGCAAAGAACGTACAAGACGGGGTCGCCCGGCGATCGGCAGTCTCATCCCATGAACAGCGAGCCCTTTGACGAGCCTTTCGACGAGCCCCTTGACGCGCCCTCCGTGTCGGCCGCGACCTCCGCGAGTACGCCGCCGCCCACCCGCTTCGACACCAAGATCGCCGTCCTCCTCCGCGACGACCTCGCGACCTGGCAGCGCCTGAACGTCACGTCCTTCCTGGTCAGCGGCATCGGCCCGGCCATCCCGGAGGTGATCGGCGAGCCGTACGAGGACGCCGACAAGGTGGCCTACCTCCCGATGTTCCGGCAGCCGGTCCTCGTTTTCGAGGCGACGAAGGAGGTCCTGAAGGCGGCGCACGCGCGCGTACTGTCCCGCGCCCTCCCCCGCGCGCTCTTCACGTCCGACCTGTTCGCCACCGGCAACGACCACGACAACCGGGCGGCCGTACGGTCGGTGGCGACGGGGGAGCTGGACCTGGTGGGGTTGGCGGTGTATGGCCCGCGCAACGGGGTGGACAAGGTGGTGAAGGGGGCGCGGATGCACCCGTGAGACCGTGCCGGAGGTCCTCGGACCGCGTCGGCGACCTCCCCCACGGCGGCTCGCCCGCCGCCCGGCTTCTCACCGCCCGGTTATCTGACCGACGGGCTGCCCAGGGACCGGCTCCCCGCCGCAGGGCTGCTCCACCGGTACGGCGGTAGGCGCCGCGGCTCCGTCCTCCGATGCCGGCATCCGACGCATGAGCGCCCAGTACCCGACCCCCGCCACGGTCCCGATCACCGCGCACAGCCCCCACAGCCACGCCGCTCCCCACCGGTCGATGACGAGGCCGGACATGAGCGGAGCGACCAGCGCGGCGACGGACCACGACATCGTGTACATGCCCTGGTAACGGCCACGCCCCTGTGCGGGCGAGAGGCGGACGACGACCCCGGTCTGGGTCGGTGCGTTGACGATCTCGGCGAGGGCCAACGCGAACGAGAGACGAGCCACCCAATTAACAACCCCAGTCAACTGTCGGGGCGGTGGGCGAGGCGGACCCGAGACCGGCGGCGCAGCGAACGGGGAATGGCGAGACCGGGGCCCCGCCTGCCCACCCGTCGGCCCTGTCCGCCTGTCGGCCACCCGTGTGGTGGTTCCCGGCCGTCGATTACGCTCGGGGCCATGGCCGACGCACCGTACAAGCTGATCCTCCTCCGCCACGGCGAGAGCGAGTGGAACGAGAAGAACCTGTTCACCGGCTGGGTGGACGTCAACCTCACTCCGAAGGGCGAGAAGGAGGCGACGCGCGGCGGTGAGCTGCTGAAGGACGCCGGCCTGCTCCCGGACGTGCTGCACACCTCCCTCCAGCGACGCGCCATCCGCACCGCGCAGCTGGCCCTCGAGTCCGCCGACCGCCACTGGATCCCGGTCCACCGCAGCTGGCGCCTGAACGAGCGCCACTACGGCGCCCTCCAGGGCAAGGACAAGGCGCAGACCCTGGCCGAGTTCGGCGAGGAGCAGTTCATGCTGTGGCGCCGCTCGTACGACACCCCGCCGCCGCCGCTCGCGGACGACTCGGAGTTCTCCCAGGCGTCGGACGCGCGCTACGCGACCATCCCGCCGGAGCTGCGCCCCCGCACGGAGTGCCTGAAGGACGTCGTCACCCGCATGCTGCCGTACTGGTACGACGGCATCGTCCCCGACCTCCTGGCTGGCCGTACGGTCCTCGTCGCCGCCCACGGCAACAGCCTCCGCGCCCTGGTCAAGCACCTCGACGGCATCTCGGACGCCGACATCGCGGGCCTCAACATCCCGACCGGCATCCCCCTCGCCTACGAACTCGACGCCGACTTCAAGCCCCTGAACCCCGGCGGCACCTACCTCGACCCGGAAGCAGCAGCAGCCGCAATCGAGGCAGTCAAGAACCAGGGCAAGAAGAAGTAAGCAGAGCGGAGAAGTAACCCGAGCAGACAGGCCCCCTACCTGCGGCTTCTTCGCAGGTGGGGGCATTTGTCGTCGTGGAGCGTGTCGGGTTATGCCGCTCCGTCGATTGTCGGTGCGACGAAGCGGCGGTGGAGGGGGCTGAAGGTGGTGTGGGGGGTGCCCTGGAGGCCCGCTTTTTCGAGTACGGGGGCCAGGCGCTCGGCGAAGAACGCTTCGAACGCCTGCTGGGACTCCCACACGTCGACGACATGCATCCCCTGGTCGTCGAACCAGGCCACGTGGATCTGGCCCCCAGCCGCCGGTACCCCCTCCCAGTCGACCGCGTCCCGCACGGTGTCGTACTGCTCCGGGGTCACCTCTGGCCAGTGCATCGACATCACTACGGACATGTGCAGAACCCCCTTGTTCCCGCCGGTCCCGGCCGGTTCCGGCATGGGGATGGTTCCACCCCGCGAGTGTCGTCGGACAGAGCGCGCGGAGGCGAACGCGGCCGACCCAGCGCTTGCGCGCGCTCGTTGCGCCGGGTCGTCCGCGCCGTACCGCCTAGATCATCAGGGGAACCGGATGGATCTCGTCCGCCTTGTGGCCCGCGCGTTCGTGGATGCGCTGGACCGCGTCGGCGGAGGGGGCCTCGGAGAGGCAGTACACGGTGCCCGACGTGGGGTCGGCCCAGGCGCGTTCGAAGTGGACGTTCTCGTCCTTCTCGATGTCGAGGTCGGCCTTGTGCGCCGCACGCAGCTGGTTCTCCGTGATGCCCTTCATGTTGTGGTGGACGTCCATGAACTTGGTCATCACCCGCACCTCCTCAGTGCCTGGTGCCTTGTGCTCCCCCCTCCTCATGCTGCGCTCGTACGGCCGTACGGGCGACTCCGAAGCCGAAGCCGCAGCCGCAGCCGAATCGTCGACGTCGACGTCGACGTCGACATCGTCGCCGTCGACGGACATGAGTGAAGGGGCCCGTCGTCAGAGACGGGCCCCTTCACTCGCCTACCGCGCAGACGAGCCCGCGGCTGGTCGGCGTCAGCCGCACTGGCACGGGTTGCCGGACTGGCACCCGCACCCGCATCCGGACCCGCATCCGCAGGCACCGAAGAGAGGCAGGATCTTGCGGTCGACGGGCTGATGGGTGTCCCGGACCTGTGTCGGGTCCGGCGTGCTGGGGCTGGCGGGGGATTCGGCCATGGTCCCTCCTCGAAGGGATGGAAGGCGAAGCACGGAAGGCGAGGCACGGAAGACAAGGAAGCGCAGGGAATGGGCTCCTTCTTGCCTGCCCTTTGCCTGCCCTATTCCAAGCCCGTTCAGCCGGGCGCATCAACGGCGCACAGAGGCGTCCACACGCCCTGCCCGATGTTCGAGCGCCGGAGCCCCGCTACCGCGGCGCGCCGGATACCGCGGCCCCGGCGCACCCGCTGCTCTCGGCGGCCTCCCCACGGCCACCACCGCAGCTCCGCCGCCCCTTACGCCCCCTCCACCCCCGCGACCGGCTGCACCGGCTGGATGTCCGCCTGGAGTTCGTCCGCGTGTTCGCCCGTCACCAGGTACACCACCCGCTTCGCGACCGACACCGCGTGGTCGGCGAAGCGCTCGTAGTACCGGCCGAGGAGGGTGACGTCGACGGCGGTCTCGATGCCGTGCTTCCAGCGGTCGTCCATGAGGTGCTGGAAGAGAGTGCGGTGGAGCAGGTCCATCGCGTCGTCGTCGCTCTCCAACTGGAGCGCCAGGTCGACGTCCTTGGTGATGATGACCTCGGCGGCCTTCGCCATCAGCCGCTGCGCGAGCTGGCCCATCTCCAGGATCGTGGCGTGCAGGTCGCGCGGGACAGCGCGCTCGGGGAAGCGCAGCCGGGTCAGCTTGGCCACGTGCTGGGCGAGGTCGCCCGAGCGCTCCAGGTCGGCCGACATCCGCAGCGACGTCACGACGATACGAAGATCCGTCGCCACCGGCTGCTGCCGGGCGAGCAGGGCTATCGCGCGGGCCTCCAGGTCGTGCTGGAGGTCGTCGACCTTCTTGTCGGCCTCGATCACGCTCTCGGCCAGCTTCAGGTCGGCGTCGAGCATCGCCGTCGTGGCGCGACCGATCGCCGACCCCACCAGTCGGGCCATCTCGACCAGGCCCTCACCGATCGAGTCAAGTTCCTCGTGGTACGCGTCCCGCATCAGGGTGTCCCTCTCTTACGTACGTCTGCTCGTGGGTAACCAGGAAAGCCGTTCCGGAAGCCGACCCGCCAGGCCGGGCCGGTACGGTCGTACCCCGACCACCGCGTGGAACGGCGACGGCGAACGGTGACCGGGAGTCCCGGACGATTCCCACGCTCCCACGTTCCGGCCCTTACGCGTCCGTTTCCGCCACCCCAAATGAACCAATACTGGCTCCAAGGTGAACTCTGGGCGACGAGTGTTCGAGGTCGCCCTCCGATCGCTGTGGGGATGTCCGACCTCGTGCCTAACCTGGATGCATGGACGTGAACGCGGCGGTCGCCGCAGCGGCAGCGATCGCCGGAGTGCTCACCGGTGTCATCGCCATGCTGGCGTTCCGCTTCAGCGAGCGCGAGCAGAAGCGTCCCACCAGAACCTCCCTGCACACCGACCCGGTGCTGCCGCCCGGCGTCGACACCGTGCTGTCCGTGCTCCGCTCCTCCGCCGTCGTGCTCGACGAGTCGGACGCCGTCGTCAAGGCCAGCTCCGCCGCGTACGCCCTCGGGCTGGTGCGGGGCGGCAAGCTCTCCATCGAGCCGATGCTCAAGATGGCCCGCGACACCCGCCGTGACGGCGAGATACGGCAGGTCGAGCTGGACCTGCCCCGGCGCGGCACGGGTCGCGGCGAGGCCCTCGCCGTCTCCGCGCGCGTCGCGCCGCTCGGCTCCCGGCTCGTACTGCTCCTGGTCGAGGACCTCACCGAGGCCCGCCGGATAGAGGCCGTGCGGCGGGACTTCGTCGCGAACGTCAGCCATGAGCTGAAGACGCCCGTCGGCGCGCTCTCCCTCCTCTCCGAGGCCGTCATGGGGGCCTCGGACGATCCCGAGGCGGTGGAACGCTTCGCCGGGCGTATGCAGATCGAGGCCACCCGGCTCACCAACCTCGTGCAGGAGCTGATCGACCTCTCCCGGGTGCAGAACGACGACCCGCTGGAGGACGCCGAGCCCGTTCGGGTGGACGAGCTGGTCGCCGAGGCCGTCGACCGCTGCCGCCACCAGGCCGGCACCAAGCAGATCACCATGGCCTCGAATACAGGGGCGCCCGAAGGGCTCGAACAGGGTGGTGGCGGGCGACGGGCGGGCGGCACGGCGGAGCTGCGCGTCTGGGGCAACCGCGGTCAGCTGGCCGCCGCCCTCGGCAACCTCGTGGAGAACGCCGTCAACTACTCCCCGGCCCGCACCCGCGTCGGCATAGCCGCGCGCCGGGTGACCGCCCCCGGTGGGGACCACATCGAGATCGCCGTGACCGACCAGGGCATCGGCATCTCGGACAAGGACAAGGAGCGCATCTTCGAGCGCTTCTACCGCGTGGACCCGGCCCGCTCCCGCCAGACCGGCGGTACGGGCCTCGGTCTCGCGATCGTCAAGCACGTGGCCGCCTCGCACGGCGGGGAGGTCACGGTGTGGAGCTCGGAGGGACAGGGCTCCACGTTCACGCTGAGGCTGCCGGAGGCGGGCAAGTCCCGTGACCGCGCCGCCCAGCACCCGGACCTCGACGACGAGGACGGACAGCCTCACACCGACAGATCCCCGTACGAACCGTACGGACCGCTTCCCGCCCCGGAGGTCCTTCCGTGACCCGAGTGCTCGTCGTCGAGGACGAGGAGTCCTTCTCCGACGCCCTGTCCTACATGCTCCGCAAAGAGGGCTTCGAGGTCGCCATCGCGACCACCGGGCCCGACGGCCTCGACGAGTTCGAGCGTAACGGAGCCGACCTCGTCCTGCTCGACCTGATGCTGCCCGGGCTGCCGGGTACCGAGGTCTGCCGTCAGCTGCGCGGCCGTTCCAATGTCCCGGTGATCATGGTGACCGCCAAGGACAGCGAGATCGACAAGGTCGTGGGCCTGGAAATAGGAGCCGATGACTATGTCACCAAGCCCTTCTCCTCCCGCGAGCTCGTCGCCCGCATCCGGGCCGTACTGCGCCGCCGCGGCGAGCCCGAGGAGGTCACCCCGGCAGCGCTGGAGGCCGGTCCCGTCCGGATGGACGTCGACCGTCACGTGGTCACTGTCTCGGGCTCCAAGGTCGACCTCCCCCTCAAGGAGTTCGACCTGCTCGAAATGCTGCTGCGGAACGCCGGCCGCGTCCTGACCCGAATGCAGCTCATCGACCGCGTCTGGGGCGCCGACTACGTGGGCGACACCAAGACCCTCGACGTCCACGTCAAGCGCCTGCGCGCCAAGATCGAGCCGGACCCCGGCGCGCCGCGATACCTGGTGACGGTGCGCGGACTGGGGTACAAGTTCGAGCCGTAGGCCGAGGGACGCACACGGAACCCCACGGCCCCGGGCTCCACGGACACCGAACGGACACACATATGCCGAAGGGCGGCATCCCTCCAGGGGTGCCGCCCTTCGGCATATGTACTCGGGGTGACCCCCGGCGGCCTCAGTGGCCCGCGGTCTCCTCGGAGGCCGAGGTGGACGGCGAGGCCGTCGAACCGGCGGCGGTGCCCTCCTCGGCGGCCGTGCCGTCAGGAGACGGGGAGCCGGTGGTCTCCTCCGACGGGGAGGCGCTGGCGGCGGGAGCCTCGGGGATGTCCGTCGGGCCCCACTTCTCGAAGTAGTGCTCGGCGGGGACCACGAAGGCGCGCAGGGCGACCTGGCCGGTCTCGCTGAACTCGAAGGTGACCTTCTGGGCGTTGCCGTCCTTGACCGCGTCGGTGACGTCCGACAGGACGGCGGAGGCGTTGCCCTCGCCGCCCAGGACCACGGAGCCGCCGGCCGGGACGACGACCTTGCCGCCCTTGCCCTTGCCCTTCGCCGGGGTGAGCTCGACGGTGCCGGCGCCCTCGACGGTGACGGAGTCCAGCGTCTGGTCGGTCGAGGCGGCGTTGAAGAGCGTCGCGGAGACGACGGCGGGGCCCTCGGTCTCGGTGCCGGGCTGGGTGACCACGATGGCATTCTGGATCTTGATGTCGCCGACGCTGGTGGCGGCGTTGTCCGGCTTGATCTCCAGCGTCTGGGCGTTGCTGCCGGCGGCGCACGCGGCGAGTGAGGCGATCGAGAACGCGATGGCGGCGGCGGCGAGGGCGCCGCGTCGAAGGCTGCTGCTCACGGCGGCGGCAACTCCTAGAACGTGGGCGGTACGTGGTCTGTAGCGGCCTTAGGTTACCGAGCCGTCCCGTCGCCGCCGCACCCGACCCTCCCCAAGTTCCCCGACATGTCACCGGAAGCAATTGACGGACACGTCACGGCCGTCCCGGTCGGCATTCGCAAAACCACCCTCGAACTCGTCGGCGCCGCGTCCTGGAAATCCGCCCAGGAATGTGTGCCGCCACGAAAAATCGATCAACTGCCAGAACACCGCCGGAACGCGCAAGAACACGATCCGGTAACGGCGGAAGAGGGCCCGTGGATCGAACTCCTTGATCAATTCCGGATTCGTCTCGTACCCGACTCCATGCATCGAACGGAGTAGCGGAAGTCGCACATCTGGAGTCGGACAAAGCGGGACGTTAGGATGCTCCCGGCGCCCTCCGGATGCGTGTAACGTACGCGTTTCACTCCGCCCGGAGAGCCGCTCCCACCTGCGAATACCTTCTTCCGTTCGGGTCCCGCAGCACGTTCCTGTTGTAGTTGTCAAGCCCCGAGATATGCCCTGACCTGCGAAAACGCCATTCAGAACCCGCCGTATCCGTGTTACCCTGGATAGCCACGGAAGGGGTACCTGTCACATGACGTTCAAGGTTGGCGACACCGTGGTCTATCCCCATCACGGGGCCGCGCTGATCGAGGCCATCGAAACTCGCCAGATCAAAGGCGTGGACAAGACCTACTTGGTGCTCAAGGTCGCTCAGGGCGACCTGACGGTGCGTGTGCCAGCGGACAATGCGGAGTTCGTCGGCGTACGTGATGTGGTCGGTCAGGACGGCCTGGACCGGGTCTTCGAGGTGCTGCGCGCGCCGTATGCCGAGGAGCCCACGAACTGGTCGCGTCGCTACAAGGCAAACCTGGAGAAGCTTGCCTCCGGCGATGTCATCAAGGTCGCGGAAGTCGTGCGTGACCTGTGGCGTCGCGAGCGCGAGCGCGGACTGTCCGCCGGTGAGAAGCGCATGCTCGCCAAGGCCCGCCAGATCCTGGTGAGCGAGCTCGCCCTCGCGGAGAACACCAACGAGGACAAGGCCGAGGCTCTGCTCGACGAGGTCCTCGCGTCCTGAACTGACTGCGTTACCGAACTGACCTGAGGCAGGCAGCCAGCCCGCTCAGTCGTTCAGTGCAGCAGCACATCGAAATGCCGCGGTGCCCGATGACGTATGTGATGTCGCCGGGCGCTGCGGCATGTTCGTACCCGGATGCCGTACGCCTGAAGAGGTCCCTGATACTTGGCGATACTTGGCGTGCCCCGGTGCTCATGAGTACGCCGTACTCGTACTTGGCGTGCCGGGCCCGGGCAGCTGGCTCGACCAGATGTCACGGAAGGGTCCGGTCAAGGTGTCGCGCCCGGCACGCTGTGGCCATACCCACGTAGGCCGAGCACACAAACCTGACAGGAACCGATGTCTGACGATTCGCGCCCTTCGCCTTCCGGAACCGGTACCGCAGCCCGTGCGGCAACCCGTACGGCGGCTGTGATCCCGGCCGCCGGCCGGGGCGTACGCCTCGGCCCGGGCGCCCCCAAAGCGCTGCGTGCGCTGAACGGCACCCCGATGCTGATCCACGCGGTGCGGGCCATGGCCGCGTCCCGTGCCGTCTCCCTGGTCATCGTGGTGGCGCCGCCCGATGGCGCCCCCGAGGTCAAGACCCTCCTCGACGCGCACGCGCTGCCCGAGCGGACGGACTTCCTCGTCGTGCCCGGGGGTGAGTCGCGCCAGGAGTCGGTGAAGCTCGGCCTGGACGCGCTGCCGCCCGGCTACGACACCGTCCTCGTCCACGACGCGGCCCGTCCGCTGGTGCCCGTCGACACGGTCGACGCGGTCATCGAGGCCGTACGGGACGGGGCGCCGGCCGTCGTTCCCGCGCTGCCGCTCGCGGACACGGTCAAGGAGGTCGAGCCGGCGGACGCGCCGGGGGCGCCGGAGCCGGTCGTCGCCACGCCCGAGCGGGCGCGGCTGCGCGCCGTGCAGACGCCGCAGGGGTTCCACCGGGAGACCCTCGTGCGGGCGCACGAGACGGTCACCGGGGAGGTCACCGACGACGCGAGCATGGTGGAGCGGCTCGGGCTCGGCGTCGTGGTCGTGCCGGGGCACGAGGAGGCGTTCAAGGTGACCAGGCCGCTGGACCTGGTGCTCGCGGAGGCGGTTCTGGCGCGCAGGAGGCTCGACGGTGGTTTCTGAGGGTTCGACGGGTTCTACGGGTTCTACGGGTTCGTCGGTGACTGCTGAGGGTTCCGGGGCGGCGCCGGTGCCGTTGCCGGGTTCCGTGGTGTTGCCGCAGGTCGGGATCGGTACCGACATCCACGCCTTCGAGGAGGGGCGGGAGCTGTGGTGCGCCGGGCTGAAGTGGGAGGGGGAGGGGCCGGGGCTGGCCGGGCACTCCGACGCGGACGTCGTGGCGCACGCGGCGTGCAACGCGTTGTTCTCCGCGGCCGGGATGGGGGATCTGGGGCAGCATTTCGGGACCGGGCGGCCGGAGTGGTCCGGGGCGTCCGGGGTGACGTTGCTGGCGGAGGCGGCGCGGATCGTGCGGGCCGGGGGGTTCGTCATCGGGAACGTGGCGGTGCAGGTGGTGGGGGCCCGGCCGAAGATCGGGAAGCGGCGGGACGAGGCGCAGCGGGTGCTGTCGGCGGTTGTGGGGGCGCCGGTGTCGGTGTCGGGGGCTACGACGGACGGGCTGGGGTTTCCCGGGCGGGGGGAGGGGTTGATGGCGGTGGCCACGGCGTTGGTCGTGCGGGTGGGGTGAACCCGGGGCTTTCTCGCCCCGCCGCCCCTGCCCGTCCCATCCCCAGGGGCCGCGCCCCTTCGACCCCCTTTCGCGCTCCGCGCGGGGGTGGGTGGGTACGCGCGGGTTCGGTGGGGGGCTGGTCGCGCAGTTCCCCACGCCCCTTTTTGGGCCTGCGGCCCATCGAGGAGTGCCGGCGCCGGTGGGCATACGTCACGAATCTGTCGTCCTCGGGGTGAAGGGCTCGGGGCATGGGTGGTGGGCCACTACGCTTGGGTGCGTGACTATTCGCCTGTACGACACCAGCGCCCGGCAGATCCGTGACTTCGCCCCGCTCACGCCGGGTTGCGTCTCGATCTACCTGTGTGGCGCCACGGTGCAGGCGGCCCCGCACATCGGGCACATCCGGTCGGGGCTCAACTTCGACATCATGCGCCGGTGGTTCGAGTACCGCGGGTACGACGTGACCTTCATCCGGAACGTCACGGACATCGACGACAAGATCATCACGAAGGCGGCCGACCAGGACCGCCCGTGGTGGTCGATCGGGTACGAGAACGAGCGCGCGTTCAACGACGGGTACGGCGTGCTCGGTTGCCTGCCGCCGACCTACGAGCCGCGGGCCACCGGGCACGTGACCGAGATGGTCGAGATGATGCGCGGGCTGATCGAGCGCGGACACGCGTACGAGGCCGACGGGAACGTCTACTTCGACGTGCGGTCCTTCCCCGGGTATCTGCAGCTGTCCAACCAGGAGCTCGACAACCTGCTCCAGCCCTCGGGCGAGGGCGAGACCGGCAAGCGCGACCCGCGTGACTTCGCCATGTGGAAGTCGGCGAAGCCGGGGGAGCCGACCTGGGAGACGCCTTGGGGGCGGGGCCGGCCGGGGTGGCACCTGGAGTGCTCGGCCATGGCCCACAAGTACCTGGGCAGCGCCTTCGACATCCACGGCGGCGGCCTCGACCTGATCTTCCCGCACCACGAGAACGAGATCGCGCAGGCCAAGGCCTTCGGCGACGACTTCGCGACGTACTGGGTGCACAACGCCTGGGTCACCATGAGCGGCGAGAAGATGTCCAAGTCGCTGGGGAACAGCGTCCTCGTCTCCGAGATGGTCAAGCACTGGCGGCCCATCGTGCTCCGGTACTACCTGGGCACCCCGCACTACCGGTCGATGATCGAGTACAGCGAGGACGCCCTGCGCGAGGCCGAGTCGGCGTTCGCGCGGATCGAGGGGTTCGTGCAGCGGGTCGTCGAGAAGGCCGGCGGGATCGTCGAGCCCGCGGCCGAGGTGCCGCCGGCGTTCGCCGAGGCGATGGACGACGACCTCGGGGTGCCGCAGGCGCTCGCCATCGTGCACACCACGGTCCGGCAGGGCAACAGCGCGCTGGCCGCCGACGACAAGGAAGAGGCGGTGGCACGGCTCGCCGAGGTGCGGGCCATGCTCGGGGTGCTGGGCCTCGACCCGCTGGACGCCCACTGGGCCGGTGACGGCGGCGAGCGCGGCGAGGACCTGCACGGAGTCGTCGACAGCCTCGTCGGGCTGGTCCTGCAGCAGCGGGAGGCGGCGCGCGCCCGTAAGGACTGGGCCACCGCCGACGCCATCCGTGACCAGCTCAACCAGTCCGGTCTGGTCATCGAGGACAGCCCGGACGGCCCGCGCTGGACGCTCGGCCCGCGCTGAGCGGACGTCCGGTCACCTTGATCGATTGTGCCGCCCGGCCCTCCGGGCGGCACACTGCATTGAGCACACCGCATTGAGCACACACGCTCATACGCATACACATTCGTACACACGCACGCTTCTCGGGAGACGGGTAGGTCATGGCCGCTAACAACCGCCGCATGTCCGGCAAGAAGGGCGCGCAGGTCGGCAGTGGCGGCCAGCGGCGCAAGGGTCTCGAGGGCAAGGGTCCGACGCCGCCCGCCGAGATGCGCAAGAAGCACAAGGCGAACCGCATCGCCAACGCCAAGGCGAAGCAGGCCGCGCGCCGCCCCGCGCCGCGTGGCCGGGGCGGCAAGGGCACGTCCGAGATGGTCGTGGGCCGCAACCCGGTCGTCGAGGCACTGCGCGAGGGCGTGCCCGCCTCGACGCTCTACGTCCAGCAGTTCATCGACAACGACGAGCGGGTGCGCGAGGCGCTCCAGCTCGCGGCCGAGCGCGGTGGCATCAACCTCATGGAGGCCCCCCGCCCCGAGCTGGACCGCATGACCAACGGGCTCAACCACCAGGGGCTCGTCCTCCAGGTGCCGCCCTACGAGTACGCGCACCCCGAGGACCTGGTGGCTGCCGCGTACGACGAGGGCGAGGACCCGCTGATCGTCGCCCTCGACGGGGTGACCGACCCGCGCAACCTCGGTGCCGTCGTCCGGTCCGTCTCCGCGTTCGGCGGCCACGGCGTCGTCGTGCCCGAGCGGCGCGCGGCCGGGATGACCGCCGGTGCGTGGAAGACGTCCGCCGGTACGGCCGCCCGTACGCCCGTCGCGCGCGCCACCAACCTCACTCGTGCCCTGGAGGCGTACAAGAAGGCCGGTGTCGTCGTGGTCGGGCTCGCCGCCGACGGCGAGGCCGAGGTGGGGGAGCTGGAGGCCCTGGAGGGGCCCGTCGTGATCGTGGTCGGCAGCGAGGGCAAGGGCCTGTCCCGCCTCGTCGGCGAGACGTGCGACTTCCGGGTGCGGATCCCCATGCCGGGTGGCGCCGAGTCGCTGAACGCCGGTGTGGCGGCGGGAGTTGTGCTGTACGAGGCGGCACGGCGCAGGGCCTGAGCCAGGGCCCGAAACGGGCCCTGGCTGGGGGTTCGGGACGTTCTGGATCACCTTGACGGGGTCCGGACAGATCGGGGCGGTCAAAGCAGTGTCCTAACGACACGTCACTCGGTTAGATGAGTGTGGACACCAGAACACCCCGCACACCCACGGGGGAGCGTTCGTCGAAATTCGACTCGGGATTCGACGACGCTCCCGCGCTGAGCATGGTGAAGGTGCCGAGCGATCCGGCGCAGGTCATCGTCAACCACGTGAGCTTCCGCGTGCAGTTGGGCGCCTCCACGCGGGCGTCCCCGCGTATCGCACGGCACCTGAGCGTCACCGAGGACACCACGCGCATCCCCGTCGTGGGCACGGCGGGGCGTTCCGGCGCGCCCGCCGCCGGGCGCCGGCGCGCGCCGGTCGTCTGGAGCGGGAAGTCCGCGCCCGACGACACCGGAGCCCACCGGCTCCTCCAGGCGGTGCGCGGCGCGGGCGTCGGCCTCCCCGACCCGCTGGGCGACACGGGCTCGACCCAGGTCATCCCCCGCGTCGACGGCACGGGCGGCGGTGGCTACGGCACCGAGGGCGGGCGCTACGGCTCCGAAAGTGGGCGGTACGGCGCCGACTTGACCGTGGAGACGGTGGAGACGCCCATCGTCGGCAGCCAGCGCACGCACGGCGACCACGCCGCCGGCGACGGCACCCGGCTGCTCCCCGCGATGCGCACGGTCGACAGCGCCTACGACGAGGCCCGCTACGGCCAGGCGGGTCACGGGGCCTACGGGGACGACGACTTCACGGACGCGTACGACGACCGGGGGGACGACGAGGACGCGCGGGGTGGGCGCCGGACCGGCAACGAGCCCGTCCGGCACGCCTATTACCCCGGTCGCCGGATGAGCCTCGGCGTGGTGCTGCTGCCGCTGCGGGTCTTCCTCGGTTTCATCTCCATCTACGCCGGCATGGGCAAGCTCTGCGACCCGCACTACTTCGACGGCGGCAAGCGCGGTTCCATGGTGAAGTGGCTGAACACGCTGCACCCGTGGGAAGTCGCCGAGCCGCTGCGGCAGTTCGCCCTCGAACACCCGGTGGGCTCGGGGCTGGTCATCGCCTTCGCCCAGGTCATCGTCGGCGTGCTGACCGTCTTCGGACTGTGGCAGCGGGTCGCGGCCGGAGTCGGGGCGCTGCTGTCGGCCGCGCTGCTCGTCACCGTCAGCTGGAAGACCGTCCCTGTCTACGAGACGCCCGACATCATCTACCTCGCCGCCTGGTCCCCGCTGATCATCGCGGGTGCGCCGGTGTACTCGGTCGACGGACGGCTCGCGGGCGGCGCCTGGCGCACGCTCGGGCCGCGTGCCGACATCTGGGAGCTGCGGCGGTACGTACTGCGCCGGGGCGCGCTCGTGACCGCGATCGTCGTCGGACTGACGCTGCTCGTCGGGTCCCTGCTCGGCGGGGCCGTGCGGGACGCCGACCGGATCGTCGTTCCCGGGCCCGGGGAGGCGCCGCGCAACGAGCTGCCGGGGTTGCCGCTGCCGGGTGAGCCGAGTGCGCGGCGCGAGAACAGCCCGTCCGCGTCCGACTCGCCGAGCGCGGGCGCCACGTCCGCGAAGCCTTCGCAGGAAGCGACCACGCCGGCGGCCACGCGGTCCACCGGGGCGGTCACCGGGGGGCAGCCGAGCCAGACGCAGGGGATGGCCGGGCAGGCGCCGCCGCAGCAGTCGGCGCCGGTGGAGCAGGTGCCGAGTACGACGGCGGGGCCCAGTTCGAGCGGTGCCTCCGGCGGTGCGACCATTGGGGCGACGTCCTCCGGAGGGTCTACCGGGGGGAGCTCTTCCGGTGGGCAGAAGTCTGGGCTGGTCGGGGGGTTGCTCGGGTAGGTCGGCCGGGTCGGTCGGCTGTTGTGATGTGAATGATGTCGTGATGGGCCCCGCGTGGAGTTCTGCGTGGGGCCCATTGGCGTTGGCGTTGCGGTTGGCGTTGTCGGTTGTGTGTTTCGTGCGGGTCGTCTTCGGGGGCGCCTAGAGGCTCGGGGGGAGCGGTTTGGGGTGCGGGTGCGGGTGCGGGTGCGGGTTGGGTGGGGCTGGTCGCGCAGTTCCCCGCGCCCCTGACGGGCGCTGGGCCTGGGCCCCGGCTTTGCAAGCGGCCCTCACCGACCCGCACCGACCCGCGCCGCAGCTCAGTCTCAGCGCCGCTCACCGCCGTCACCGAGCCTCACGGCCGCTCAGCGCCCCGCACCGACCCTCAGCGCCCCTCATCGCCGCACCGACCCTCAGCACTGCTCAGCGCTCGGCACAGCTGCTCACCGGGCACGAACCCTCAGCGCGCCTCCCCGGCCCTCAGCGGCCGTCTAGCGGGTCTGGGACGCCAGTTCCTTTGCTGCCTCCGTGAGGTCCTTTGCCGTGTCGATGGCTCGCCAGTAGGCGCCCTGGGGGAGGGGGAAGCCCGCGAGGCGGCGTTCTCGGGCGAGGCGGGGGAACGTGGTGCGTTCGTGATCGCCCCGGGCCGGGAGGAGGTCGGTGAACTCCGGGGAGAACACGTAGACGCCGGCATTGATCTCGTACGTGGTGGGCGGGGCCTCGATGAAGTCCGTGACGCGGCCGAAGCCGTCCGTCTTCACGGCGCCCCAGGGGATGCGTGGGCGGGCCAGGGCGAGCGTGGCGACGGCGTCGCGCTCGGTGTGGAAGTCCGCCATGTCGCGGAGCGAGAAGCGGGTCCAGATGTCGCCGTTCGTGGCGTACCAGGGCTGGTCGGGGTGCGGGAGGTGCGCGGCGGCGTACTTGAGGCCCCCGCCTCGGCCCAGGGGCTCCGTCTCGACGACCGTGGTGACGCGGACCGGCAGGTCGGCGGAGTCCAGCCACTTCTGCAGGACGTCGGCGAGATGGCCGCAGGAGACGACCACGTCGGTCACGCCCTCCTCGGCGAGCCAGGTGAGCTGATGGCCGATGATCGGCGTGCCCGTACCGGGGATCTCGACCATGGGCTTGGGCCGGTCGTCGGTGTACGGACGCAGCCGGGAGCCCTGGCCACCGGCGAGGACCACGGCTTGAACGGGGCGCGACGCGGCGTTCGGATCGGTCATGACCCGAACTGTACGTGGCGCCCCGTTCGCGGGAGCACGGCCCTGGGATCGGCGCGGAGGGGGGTCACCGGGGTGGGGCGCCCCGGTGGATCGCCGGGGTGGTCAGGCGAACTGGGCGGCCACTCCGGTCGCGTACGAGGTGTCGCAGACGGGGCGGGCGAAGCCCTGGGCCCGGGTGGGGCCGTAGGCGCGGACGGCGGCGCGGCCGAGGGCACGGGCGATGGCGGTGCAGTGCTTCGCGAGCGACGGGCGCTCGTTCACCGCTTCCTGGAGGTGGGTGAGGGCGACGCCAGGGTCCTCGTCCTGGAGCTCCATCAGGAGTTTGTCCTGGAGCACCTCGTGCGGGGCGCGGGGCTTGGCGCGCTTGCCGGAGTTCAGCTCGGCCACGTCCGAGGCGGCGAGGACCGATTGGTCGGGGTCCGTGGTGGTCCATTGGACCTTGGTGACCGCGAGGGTGCCGGAGAGGACCAGGACGACGGGCAGGACCAGGGCCAGCGAGCGGCCGATCCGGCGGGCGGGGCCGGGGCCGCGCCGCGTCCGTTGGGTGTAGGTGTGGGTGTGCTTCACGCGAGTGAGGGTAGCGCGGGGTAGTGATATGGCGACATTAGGTCACCGATACGGGGGATCTCGCAGCGCCGGTTCCAGGGTGGCGTGTTGACGCACGGAGGTCGAAAAGAGCCGATTTGCCGGGGTGGTTGTCGACGTGGAAGAGGGCCCCGCGGATTTCCGCGGGGCCCTCTTCGTCAACCTGGGTGATTTATCCCGGGCCGGTGGTTTCGCGAACGGTCGCGCCCACCCTGTCGGGCGATCAGTCGGTGAGGCGCTCGCCCGTCGAGGTCGAGAACACGTGGGTCTCGCCCGGACTCGGGACGACGTGCAGCGTCGCGCCCTTCTCGGGGACCTGGCGGCCGTTGACGCGGACCACGAGGTCCTTGGTCTCGCCGCCGACCTCGGCGGTGCCGTAGACGTAACCGTCGGCGCCGAGCTCCTCGACGACGTTGACGGAGACGGCGAGGCCGGCCGGGGCGTCCTCGGCGTCCTTCGACAGGGCGGAGGCGGCGGCGCCGTTGTGCTCCACGATGTCGAAGTGCTCCGGGCGGACACCGACGGTGACCGTGGTGTCACCCTTGTCGGAGGCGGCCTTCAGTGCGTCACGGTTGACCGGGACGACGCTGTTGCCGAACTTCACGCCGCCGTCGGTGATCGGGACCTCGACCAGGTTCATGGCCGGGGAGCCGATGAAGCCGGCGACGAAGAGGTTGGCCGGGCGGTCGTACATGTTGCGCGGGGTGTCGACCTGCTGGAGCAGACCGTCCTTGAGGACCGCCACGCGGTCGCCCATCGTCATGGCCTCGACCTGGTCGTGGGTGACGTAGACGGTGGTGATGCCGAGGCGGCGCTGCAGGGACGCGATCTGCGTACGGGTCGAGACACGGAGCTTGGCGTCGAGGTTCGACAGCGGCTCGTCCATGAGGAAGACCTGGGGCTCACGCACGATGGCGCGGCCCATGGCGACACGCTGGCGCTGACCGCCGGAGAGGGCCTTCGGCTTGCGGTCCAGGTACTCGGTGAGGTCGAGGATCTTCGCGGCCTCTTCGACCTTCTGCCGGATCTCCGCCTTGTTGACGCCGGCGATCTTCAGGGCGAAGCCCATGTTGTCGGCGACGGTCATGTGCGGGTAGAGCGCGTAGTTCTGGAACACCATGGCGATGTCCCGGTCCTTCGGCGGCAGGTGCGTGACGTCGCGGTCACCGATGCGGATGGCGCCGCCGTTGACGTCCTCGAGCCCCGCGAGCATGCGGAGCGAGGTGGACTTGCCGCAACCGGACGGGCCGACCAGAACGAGGAACTCGCCGTCCTCGATCTCGATGTCGAGACCGTCCACGGCGGGCTTCGTGGAACCCGGGTAGATCCGGGTCGCCTTGTCGAACGTAACTGTGGCCATGGGTCGTAGGCCCCCTTCACCGGCAGGAACGTGCCGGACGATCCGTTGTAAAGGTGGTGATCCACCACGGCCCTGCCGCGGTGGTGTAGTCCACGGGAGTGGATTGGGTCAGGACGGTACCTGGCGTTCACCGGGTCTGTCAGTACCCGGGCCCCTGTGAACTTCGCGGAAATTTTCGACGATCACACCCTGCGACCTGGGTACACTGCACGGGCGTCCCCGCGAGGGACCACGCCTCCTTAGCTCAGCTGGCCAGAGCAACGCACTTGTAATGCGTAGGTCGTCGGTTCGAATCCGACAGGGGGCTCCGAGAACCCCCAGGACAGATAGCCGCTGACCTGGGGTTTCCTGCTGTTCGGGGCGTGACGCGTCACACGGCTGGGGTGCCGCGAGATGGCTTGCGTGAGCGATGCGTGAGCGGAGCGGTCCAGTGCCCTACTTCTTGGGCTTTTTCCGCTTGCCCTTCTTCTCGGCCCTAGCCTTGGCTTTCGCCTTGTCCTTGGCCTTCTTGGCGGTCTTCGCCGCCTTGCGGGCGGCCTCCTCCGCCTCGGTCTTCCGCTGAAGCGGGACCAGCTTGGCGGTGGCCTCGGCCGCGTTCCTACCGACCTGGGGCAGGACGCTCTGGTAGATGTCCCGCGTGATCCGGGTGTCGCTGTGCCCGAGCGTGTCCGACACGATCTTCACGTCGATGCCGGCGGCGAGCATGAGCGTGGCCGCGCCGTGGCGGAGGTCGTGCAGCCGGATCGGCGGCAGCCCGGAGGCGGCGACGAGGCGCTCGAAGAGGTCGGTGACCTTGCCGGGGTGCAGCCACGAGCCGTCTTCCTGGGTGAAGACGAGGCCGGTCTCGACCCAGGCCGATGCCCACTCCTCTCGGTCCGCCGCTTGCTGCTTGCGATGCCGCTCCAGCACGTCGACGGTGTCGTCGTCCAGGGCCACGACGCGGAACCCGCTGTCGGTCTTCGGCTCGGACGCCTCGACTTCCCATCCGTCCTGGATGAGTTGGCCGGTGACGCTGAGGGAGTGCCGATCGAGGTTGGTCTCCGACCAAGGCTGGCCGCATGCCTCACCGCGACGCAGGCCGCGGAAGGCGATCAGATGCCACATGGCGTACAGGCGGTCCGTGGCCACGAAGTCCAGGAACGCACCGGTCTGTTCCGGCGTCCAGACCATGACGGGGGAGGGCTTTTCGCCGGTCTGTTGCCACCGGGCGACCCGCTCGTCCGTCCACACCAGGGCCTTCGGCTTGCGGACGGGGTCGATCTCGACGTGGGCCGCTGGGTTGAAGGTGATGATCTGCTGGCCGATCGCGTCGTTCAGGGCCGCGCGGAGTGTGGCCTTGATGTGCTGGCGTGTGGACGGCCCGGTGACGCGGCGGAAGGGTGGCATCGCGTCGATCGCCGCCTTCATGGCCGTGCGGCGGGCCCGGTTCTCCACGCCCTTCCACGGCACGGCCGCCAACTCCTCGACCGCCGTACGCCGCTGGGCGTTCTGCTCCAGGATCTCGGCGTTGGCGTCGGTGATGGCGGTGAACATCTCGCTGAGATGGCTCACGCGCAGCCGGTCGAGGCGCCGGTCCCCGATGTGGGGTTTGAGGTGCACGCGGACATCGGTCTCGTAGCGGCTGACGCCCGACTTCCGTATGCGCTTGCCCGCGAGCCACCGGTCCAGCCACTCGCCCACAGTGAGGCTGCCCACGAGGTCCTGCCCGGCGTTGAGGCGCCGCCTCGTCTCCTCCACGTCGGGGAGGGGCAGCTTGTCGCGGCTGACCTCGGCCAGCATCTCGGCGATCAGCTGGACACCCTCGGGGTCGTCCGGCTCGGCGAGCCCCAGGAGTGCGCGTACGTGGTCGAGGTCGGCCTGGGCCGCCTTGAGGCTGGCGTACCCGCCACGGGCGAAGGACCGTCGGCTGCCGTCCTCGTGGGGCGGCAGCTCCTGACGTATGGAGCAGGTGCAGTGGTTCCTGCTGTTGCGCTTGGGGCAGGAGGTGCCCAGTTCCTTGCCGGTCTTCGGGTCACGGCAGGAGCAGCGGCGGTAGGTGGAGCCCTTCAAAGGCGTTCCTCCGGGGTGGTGTCGGGTTCTTCTTCGGGTGGGTCTACGTCGCCCAGTGCGGGTGGCAGATGGGGTGGGGTGGCGCCGTCCTCGCGGATGTCGCGGCGGAGGTGGCGGAGGCTGTACTTGGCGGAGATGGCCTGGTCGGCGTACTTGGTCCGCTTGCGCTCGGCTTCTTCCTGCTGGGCGCGGCTGGTGGCGGTCCTGGCCGCGAACCGTGCCTGTTCTTCCTCTTCGAGGGCGGCGAGGGCGGTTTGCACGAGGCTGGCGTGGTGCTCGAAGTCGGGGACCAGGCCCGCGTCGTACATGGGCACTTCCTGCTCGCCGGTGAAGCGCCGCAGGGCGTCCCAGGTGGGGATGAGGTCCTGGAAGGGGAGTTCCTGGGTCCGCTCGACGTAGCCGACCGGGAAGATCAGACAGACCGGGTACGTCTCCAGAGCGGCGGCCAGGACCATGACGTCCACCAGGGGCAGGTTGGCCCGGCGTCCGGACTCCATGTTGGCGATCACGTTGCGCGGGATGGGGTGCCCGAGCTGTTCGCACCGGTCCGCGAGGTCCTGAGCGCTCCATCCCATCTCCTTCCTTCTGCGCCGGACTTCGCCGGCCACGTTGGCCTTGACCCGATCTGCCCATTCCGGGAAGTCGTCCTCATCAGCATCCACACCGCGTTGTGTCATGCAGACACATTAGCTTGGTCATGATGGTTGGTGCATGCCTGGAGTCGGACGTGATGGGCGCGTTCGCCGAGGGCTGTACCGAAAGGGGTGCGCTGCATGCGCGAAGACGCGACGACCGGGCAGTCGAAGGGCTTGAAGGGGATGAGTCGGGAAGAGCTGCTTGCTCTCCCTGTATCGGTTGACCTGGAGGCGGGCAACCGGGCTCTGGGACTCGGGCGGAGTAAGGGGTATGAGCTGGCGAAGCGGGGCGAGTACCCGTGCAAGGTGCTGCGGCTCGGCAACGCCTACCGGGTCGTGACCGCGGATCTGCTGGAGCTGCTCGGGCTGGCGGCGTGAAAGCGGGGCAGCGTAGCAAACGGTTCTGCGTTGAGCTGACACAGAAACGCTGGACTGTCGCCGGGCGTGGACGTACTGTCCGTGTTCCCTCGGGGAACAACGCGAGCGTCCCGACTCGGGACAAAACGAGTGTCCAGACTCGGGACAAGGCGAGTGTCCCGACTCGGAACGCAGCGAGCCTCCGGCGCAGCAACGCCGGAGGCTCGGGAAACCCCGCCGCCCGCATCCAACGAACGACCCGCGCGCACCGGGCCAGCCATGCCCGATTGCCGCAGGAGTGGAGCCGCCCTGTGCAACCTACGACACCCGAGCCCTATTCCGACCCTGGCAAAGCCGCGTGGCCTGCCGTTGCCGTGCCCGGCCAGCCGGGGCACCCCTCGGGCGAAGAGACGCCAGCCGCCGACGACACAGTGCCGGACCCGGACCTGGCGGATCAGCCCGCCGAACAGGCGGTGCCGGACCCGGAGCCGACGCACGGCTCCGAGCTGCTGGATGAACTGTGTGCCCACATAGCCCAGTTCGTGATCCTGCCCTCGCCGGAGGCGCTGGACGCGGTCACGCTGTGGGTGGCGGCGACGCATCTGCAGCCCGCGTGGCAGCACGCCCCGCGCCTGGCGGTGGTGGGGCCGGCGAAGCGGCGCGGCAAGTCACGGCTGCTGGACGTGCTGACCGAGACGGTCCACGAGCCGATGCTCACCATCAACACCACCCCGGCGGCGGTCTTCCGGTCCATCACCGAGGAGCCGCCCACCCTGCTGGTGGATGAGGCAGACACCATCTTCGGCACGCCGAAGCAGGCGGAGAAGAACGAGGAGATGCGCGGCCTGCTCAACGCCGGCCACCAGCGCAACCGGTACGTGACCCGGGTGGTCGGCAACGACCACACCCCGCACCGGTTCGCCACCTTCGCCATGGCCGCCCTGGCCGGGATCGGCGACCTGCCCGACACGATCATGGACCGGTCGGTGGTCATCCGTATGCGCCGCCGGGCGGAGGGCGAGAGCGTCAAGCCGTTCCGCTCCCGCCGCGACATCCCAGGACTCCATGATCTGCGGGACCGTATCGCCGCCTGGGCCAGGCCGCTGCTGGACGAGGCGGCGGATCTGGAGCCGGGTATGCCGGTGGAGGATCGGGCCGCCGATACCTGGGAGCCCTTGGTCATCGTGGCCGACCTGGCCGCCGGGTCCTGGCCCCGCCGGGCTCGCGAGGCGTGTGCGGGGATGGTGGCCGCGGAGGTCGAGACGGAGGAGGACCAGCCCGGCGAGGCCCGGATCCTCGCCGACATCCGCAGGGTCTTCGTCGCCCAGCGCGAGGTCGACAGCCTCTCCACGGACGAGCTGCTGCACCACCTGCGGCAGAACGCCGAGAGCCCGTGGGCGGAATGGGGCCGCTATGGGCTGACCTCCCGCGAGCTGGCGAGGATGCTGCGCCGGTACGACATCAAGCCCGGCAACGTCCGGCTCGCCGACGGAACCCAGCGCAAGGGCTACATGCGCAACAAGTTCCTCGACGCGTGGCGGCGCTACTGCCCCACCGTTCACTCAGTGAACGCCGAACCCACCACCCCAGCCTCGGGCTGAGCCGCGCCTCCCCTGGTGACCGTCCCTGCCGTCCCTGCCGTGATCCCGCAGGTCAAACGGCATGCGACCGGGACGGAAAACCGGGGACAAGACGGCAACGCGATCATGAAGAGCGCGCTGCCGCCAACCGGACGCTGCCCCGATCCGTCTTGTGCCGTCCCGGGCGTCCTCGCCGTATCGCCGCAGGTCACCGCGTATGCGGCCGGGACGGCACGACGGATCCGATCCGTCCACGGCCACCGAAGCGCAGCCCCGCAGCCCGCGCCTGCCCAAGACGCGCCGACGCTGCCGGGACGGAACACCGGCCCCTCTGCCGTACCGGCTCTGACCTGCGGTTGCAACGGCCAAGACGGCTAAGACGGACCACGCCACCACCCCCAGGAGAACCCCGCTTGACCACCCTCTCCACACCCATCCACCGGGACGCTCGCCCTGACGGAGGGCGGCCGATGACGACCAAGCAGGCGGCCGAGCGGTATGCGCTCGTCGCGGCGGGAGTCGTCATCGTGGCGCTCACTGCCGGCGGGTTCTGGCTGTCGTACGCGCATCTCGCCGAGGTCGCCGGACAGCACGGCCTCAAGAGCTCCCCGGTCCGCCAGTGGGCCTGGCCGGCGACCCTGGACGCGTTCATCGTCGCGGGCGAACTGCTCATGCTCCGCGCGGGTCTGCGCCGGGTGACCGACGGGTGGGCTATCGCGCTCACGGCTACCGGATCGGTCGGTTCCATCGCGCTCAACGTGGCCGGGGTCAGCGGCACGGGCAACGCCAGCGCTGTGCCTCTGCTCGACTATGTGGTCGCCGCGGTTCCTCCGACCGCCGCGCTGCTGGCCTTCGGTGTCCTGATGCGGCAGATCCACCAGTTGGTCGATCAACCTGCCGACCACGTGGACGCCGCACCCGTCCAGGCGCCGCAACCACCGGTCACCGCGCCCGCCGAGCCCGTCGAGCCACGGGCCGATCCGGTCGGGCACGCTGAGCGTCCGGCCGCTGGTTCCGTCCAGCCGACCGAACCACCGCCCGAAGTTTCGGAGAGCAAGCCGCGCGGAGGCCGTCCGCCCAAGGCCACGCTCGCAGAGCTCGTGGCGATCGGCCGGATCGCCCTCGCTGAGCACGGCACACTCAGCCGGTCCCTTCTCCGGAAGGCCGTCAAGGACAGGGACTTGACGATCGGCAGTCAGCGGCAGACCGAGGTGATGGAGATCCTCCGGCCCGATATCGAAGCCGCCGCCAAGACCGGTCCGAACAGCGGCTGACCGGAAACCCAGGGGGGTGACCGGAATCGCTTCCGGTCACCCCGGCCAGCCGACCACCGCACCGCTCGACGCCCGCTTGTCCACACCTGTGGATGGCGCACTGGCCACCAGTACTCCGCCAGTCCTTCCCGCCGACCCGCCCCTTCCGGAGAACCGCCCGTGACACACGCCCCGCACCGCTCCGACCACACTCCCGACGAGCCGCTGCCGCTGACGAAGTCCCCTACGCTGATGGGGCGTTTGCGCCGCGCGTTCGGACGGGCTGCCCCTGGCGGAGCCAGTAGTACCCCGAGTCCGACTCAAGGCCGGACTTCGGGGATCTCCGCCCCGGGGGTGGCGGAGACGGCCCACCGCCAGGGGGCGCCGGACCAGAGGGTCGGAGCCGAGGGCGGCCCCGACCCGGACACGCTTCACTCCGTCCAGCAAGCCGTCCTGCGCCCCGCAGAGAGCGCAGCCGTCGCCGCCGGCGAGCCTGCCGTGCAGAGCGTGCAGCCCACGATCCGCCGCTTTACCGGCACCAAGAGCAACGATCGCGTCGGCCCGCTGCGCTTCACCGGCGACCAGCGAGCCCGTCTCCAGCAGGCCGCTGCCGAGCACGGCTACAAGGGCGACTCCGGGTTCGCCGCCGACATCGTCCTCGCCTTCCTCACCGGCCGGTTCACCGCCAACCTGCCCCTGTCCGAGGACCGCCGCCGCACCCACATCTTCCGCGCTCAGGTCCTGCGCCAGCTCAACCGGATCGGCGTCAACGTCAACCAGATCGCCCGCGCCCTCAACAGCGACCACACCCCACCCGACATCCGCCAGCGCCTGACCGAACTCCACCACCTGCTGGAGCTGATCGCCGAAGCCCTGCGCCAGCCCGCCGACCCGGAGGAGGCCGGGACAGCGTGATCGCCGCCATCAAGCCCGCCGGGACCAACACCCGTGGCCTGCTCGCCTACCTCTACGGCCGCGGAACCCACGACGAGCACTTCGACCCGCACATCGTGGCCGGCTTCGCGATGCTCGGCATGCCCGACCCCGGCCGCGACGAGAACGCCACCCTCACCGAACTCGCCCGCCACCTCGACGAACCCGTCCGCCTGCGCAACAGCGAGTTCGGCAAGAAGGTCACCGACCACGTCTGGCACTGCCCCGTCCGCGCCGCCCCCGAGGACCGCTACCTCTCCGACACCGAGTGGGCCGAGATCGCCCAGCGCATCGTCCAGGCCGCCGGCATCGCCCCGGCCGGTGACGACCTGGGCTGCCGTTGGATCGCCGTACGCCACGCCGACGACCACATCCACATCCTCGCCACCACCGTCCGCGAAGACGGCCGCCGCCCGGGGCTCCACGACAGCGGCCTCCGCGTCGGCGACGCTTGCCGCGAGATCGAGAAGGACTACGGGCTGCGCCGCCTGAAGAAGGGTGATGGCACCGGAGCCCGCCGCCCCACCCAGGCCGAGATGCACAAGGCCGAACGCCTCGGCTGGGACCAACCCAGCCCCGCCTGGCTCCAGGACCGCATCCGCGCCGCCATCCCCCACGTGACCGGCGCCGAGGAATTCATCACCTACCTGCAAGCCAGCGGCATCGAGGTCCAGGTCCGGCGCGGCCCGTCAGGCGATCTCCTCGGCTACGCCGTCGGCCGCCCCGGCGACGTCAACGAGGCCGGCGAGCAGATCTACCACCCCGGAAGCAAGATCTCCCCCGACCTCTCCCTGCCCAAAATCAAGGCCCGCCTCGAATCCAGCCGACCTGAAGAACACCCCACCGCCCGCCGCAACCACCCCAGCAGCCCCTGGCACCAAGCCACCGACGCACTCGACACCCTCCACACCGACCTCGCCGACGACACCCACGCCCAGGCCCACATCACCGCCCTCGGCGAACTGCTCGAAGCCACTGCCCAGAAGGTTCCCGCCCATCTGCAGGGCGAACTCCGGGCCGCCTCGAAGGCGTTCGCCCGGGCCCAGCGCTCCCAGATCCGGGCCGAAGACCGAGCCGCCCACGCCCTGCGCAGCGCGGCACGCGACATCGTCCACACCGCCACCGGCCCCGACGGCAGCGCCCTGGCCGCCCTGGTCGCAGCCCTCGTCTGGGCCACCATCGTCGCCAGGCGCTGGCATCAAGCGAAGCACCACGCCCACCAGGCCGACGCCGCTCGCCAAGCCGTCCAGCACCTTCAGATAGCCGCCGACCGCGCACTCGCCCCTACACTCGCCGACCTCACCTCCCGGCCACCCCGGGATCAAGCCCGCCGCGTTCTCGCGAACGACGTACGAGCAGCCGTCCCCGACCACGCTGAGCGGATCCTCACCGACCCGGCCTGGCCGGCGCTCGCCACCGTCCTCGCAGACGCCGAAGCGCGCGGCCACCAACCCCACCAACTCCTCAAAGAAGCCGCCGATCAACGCGAGCTGACCACCGCCCGCCAACCCGCCCGCGTCCTCATCACCCGTATCCAGCACGCCGGCCGCAACCCGGCACCCAACCGCCGCGCCGAAGCCGCCCGCCTGCAGACGACCACGGCAGGCTCGATCCCCACTCAGCAGACCCGAAACGGTCGGCTCCCAGCAGTGAACCGTTCCGGGTTCGGTAGGGACTCGATCATTTGAGAGGATCGAGTCATGGCACGCCCTTCCCAGTACCCGCTTGAGCTGCGCAAACGAGCTGTCCGCATGGTCGCCGAGGTGCGGCCGGAGTACGACACCGAGTGGTCCGCGATGAAGGCCGTCGCGTCGAAACTCGGCATCGGCACGACCGAGACGCTGCGTAAGTGGGTGCGGCAGGACCAGATCGACGCCGGCACCCGGCCGGGCACGACGACGGATGAGTCGGCGGAACTGAAGCGGCTGAAGAAGGAGAACGCTGAGCTGAAGAGGGCGAACGACATCCTCAAGGCAGCAGCGTCTTTCTTCGCGGCCGAGCTCGACCGGCCACACACACGCTCGTAGCGTTCATCGACGAGCACAAGGGCCGCTTCGGCGGCGTCGAGCCGATCTGCCGGGTCCTCACCGACCACGACTGCAAGATCGCCCCCTCCACCTACTACGCACACCGCAAACGCCAGGACGCCCCCGCGGCCCGCACCGTCCGCGACACCGAACTGAAGCCCCTGATCAAGGAGGCGTACGACACCAACTACCGTGTCTACGGTGCCAGAAAGATCTGGCGCCACCTGAACCGACAAGGCCATTCCGTGGCCCGCTGCACCGTCGAACGCCTCATGCGCGAACTCGGCATCACCGGCGCCGTCCGCGGCAAGAAGGTGATCACCACGATCCCCGACCCCATCGCACCCAGGGCACCGGACCTGGTCGACCGCGACTTCGTCGCCGACGCACCGAACCGCTGCTGGGTCGCAGACTTCACCCACGTGGCGACCTGGACCGGCGTCGTCTACGTCGCCTTCGTCGTGGACACCTTCTCGCGCCGCATCGTCGGCTGGTCGGCCGCCACCACGAAGGAGACCCGGCTCGTCCTGGACGCGCTGGAGATGGCCTTGTGGCAACGCGACCGCGACCAACGCCCCCACATTCGAGGCGAGTTGATACATCACTCGGACGCCGGGTCGCAATACACGTCGTTCAAGCTGGCCGACCATCTGGATGCCGCCGGCATCGCGGCGAGCATCGGCTCGGTCGGGGACGCCCTGGACAACGCCCTGATGGAATCGACGATCGGACTCTACAAAACCGAGTTGATCAAGCCCCAGCGGCCGTGGCGAACGCTCTCCCAGGTCGAGCTCGCCACCGCCGAGTGGGTCGACTGGTACAACCACAGTCGACTCCACGGTGAGATAGGGCACATCCCGCCCGTCGAGTACGAAGCAAACCACTACCTCAGCACCACGAAACCCCAGGTCACGCCCAACATCTGAGCTCTCTACGGAACCCGGAACGGTTCAGTTGAAGTTTCTCGCCGATGCGAGGGTCGACACAGGGATCGAACTCCGGGGCCTCGGATCGAAGACGAAGAAGAAGTCGTACACCTGGAGCATCAACCTCCCATCCGGGCACAAGTGGGTTTTCTACCACGGCAGGCGCTACGTCCGAGGGGTGGAATACGGCTACCACTGCCAGAGTCTGACGAGCCACGTCAAGTCGTACACGGCGAAGGGGCGCTCCTTCTCGTCGGTCAACTACGACGATGGCTACCGCTGTGACAAGAAGCCGCGGGACGGGCTGGCCAAGATAGCGATCAACAAGGGGTGCTGAACGTGAACAGACCATTGCGCGGCGCAGCCGCGCTCGTTGTCATCCTGGTGACAGCTTCCTGCACGGCGGACGCAGCACCGCAGGCCGGACCGTCCGCGAGCAAGACATCCGCGGCGAGCCGCGCGGTACCGAAGAACTGGACCTGTCAGAAGGCGACGTTCCACTGGGGCAAGGTGACGAAGCGGGAGAAGCTGGCCGCTGTGTCCGACGCGCAGGAAGTGCACGTTCAGGCTGGAGAAACCGTCGAGTCGACGTTCGACCTCGTTCCACTCCGCACACTGAAGGCGACCATCTCGCCGTCGCTTCCGGACAGCACGCTGGACCCGCAGGCTGCCGTCGACTCTCTTGCGGAGCAGACCGGGCTCGATTTGATGAAGGTGGGCACGACGTTCACCTTGAGCGAGGGTGACAAGACCCTCAAAACGTCGTCCGGAAAGTTTGACGGTGTGCTGGTGGCTGTAGTGGGGGTCGACACGGTCGAGGCATCCTTTGTCTACGGCTGTGGCAGCAAGGGGCAGGAAGCTGTGCGGGGTACCTTGACCACGTGGTCGCCAGCCACATACTCCGCGCTGTTCACATGTGGCATCCGCGAGGATCTCTCGGCTGTCGAAATCGAGGCCGAGGCCCTGCTGTGCGGAGAGCAGAGCAGCTGAGCGGCATCTGAGCTCAAGTCGGTCCTCGTGTGTGCGATACCCGGCCGGGCATCGCACACACGAGGACGGGCCGGTACGTCCGCACAGCCGCTTGGGAGAGCGGGCAGTGCGTGGCGATACTCGCCGTGGGGAACGCCGGTGTTGCAGCCGGGGCGCCATAGGCGCTGGGCGCGAAGGACCGGCTACACCCGCCTGGAAGCCGAGCAGTTCGGGACGCGGGCCGACGTACTTCGGCGGCACCGCCTCCTGAGAGGCGCTGGAGCTGAAGCTGGGGCCGCCGCGTGATCCAGGACCGCTTCACGTCGGATCCAGCGCCGCGCGGTCAAAGCGGTCAACACCACCTCAGGCCCCCGTGGCGTCCGTCCGGGCAGGTTTCTGGCGAGGATTCTCGGCTGCACGCACCCCCCGGGCTCATGGACGGCAGGGACTGGCGGAACGTCGGTTCTCGGCCGTATCGCGCTGCGCTGTGTCGCGGCATTGTCTTGTACCACCGAGGGGCCATGACGCCCGGACAACTGCAGGTTCTCGGGAGAGTGCTGGTCACATCGCTCAAGATGCGTGAGCAATGCGTGAGCGGACGGCGCGGCAACATATGGATGCAGCGGTAGGTTCGGAGCTTCCTGCGAGCCACTGATCAGGGAAAACGGGATTTGCTGTGATCGTGCGGCACCCGCAAAAACAACCCCACCAGCCCTTGTAATGCGTAGGTCGTCGGTTCGAATCCGACAGGGGGCTCTTTTGGAACCCCAGGTCAGACCCCATCTGACCTGGTCCTTTTGCTTTCCGTGAACGAGTCTCGCTGCGTCTGACCGGTCCGAGGCGCACCGCTCGGGGGCGCCCGTGGACAACCGGTGGACAAGCGTGCCGCGAGCGTGCGGCGTGGTGGACGAGCCGGTGTACGAGAACCGGGCTGGCGTGCCAGAGGTGATGGGGCTGCCGGACCTGGTACGCGGGGCTGACGGAGGCAGCGCTGTTGGGGGGCCCATAAATCGAGGGAGCTGAGACGGCTACTGGTGAAGCCGGAGTCATTGGTGCGGAGGAGTCCGGTCGTGAACGTTATGCGCTTCGATGGCGGAGTCGGGGACTTCACCCTCGGTGTCCAGGAGGAGAGCGTCCAGCTGCTCAGGGGCATGGGCACGATCTGCTTGCAGTTGGGGTTGGAGGTCAAGGCCCCACCCGCTCAGGACGTCGGCAGGTTCCTGGCGCTTCAAGCTGACCCCTACGGCATTCATGGGTCGTACCAGCGAACGCTCCTCGGCCGAGTGACGGAGATGCTGCCGTTCACGCCCGAGACCGGCATCGAGCGCCGCACCCTCAAGTTCCTGCTCACCGCCGCACAGCTCCACGCGATCAACGAGGCCCGCGACGGAGACCTGCGGATGGAGCTGGAGGTGACAGGGACGCTGCCTCAGGCGACCGGATACCCCGGGAGCACGACGGAAGTGCTGCACTTCAGCGTTGCCAGGAGTCGCTGGATCGATCAGATCAACGCTCTCGGCCCCTCGGTCGCCTTCGAGATGAGGGTGCCCTTTCCGTTGGAGGACGACCCGCGGGCCGAGCCGGCGCAGCACCTGCGGTCCGCGCAGCGTCGGCTCCTCGACGGCGACATCGACGGCGCGATCCTTGACGCTCGCCGAACCCTTGAGTGGATCAGGCTCCACAGCGGTTGGACGTGGCCGCTCAACAAGGACAGCCGTCTGCGGGGAAAGGGCGAGCGGTGGGCGGCGATCCGCTCGGTCGTCGAGGACCAGGCGAGCGGATCGGTGCACGCGGATGCCGTCACCTCGGCATTCAAGTACAGCGCGGACGAGGCGAAGGCGTTGATCAGCATCGCCGCCGCGTTGCTGACGGTGGTCGATCGACCTGCCTGAACAGACCGCATGTGATGCACAGCACTAGCCGCCGGCGGCGGCATATGAGGTGAGACTCACCGCTCACATCGCGGCTACCCCGCGGAGATAATCTTGATCGTGCCCCCTGTCAAGCGGGACCGAGGATCTCGATTCAGTGGAGCGCCTCATGCTGACGCGCCCGACCGTCGGTCGTTCACGAGATGACCAGGAGGAAGACGAGTACGGCTATCACCACGCTGTTGGTCGAGTGCACGATGATACCCATCCACGCGCTACGAAACCGCTTGGTGGGATACGCGAAGAGCAGGCCACCGATGATGGAGAGGGGAATCCCCCACGGTTGGTGCAGATGGTAGAGGCCCATCAGGACGCCGTTGGCGGCCCAGTCCGCCCGGCCGAAGACGCCGCTCATGCGGGGCAGCAGCAGCCCGCGAAACAGCAGTTCCTCGCCGAGCACTGTGTTGAACAGCAGCATCACCAGGATCAGTACGAACAGGCCCCAGTCGCCGCGTATCAGGTCCTGGCCGGAGGGCGAGGAGAGGATCTCCCCGAAGTCGCGGTTGGACGGTGCGGGCAGGCCGGACGTGGCGAACTGGCGCGCGACGAGGACGAGGATGAACGGTACGGTCCACCACCAGAGCCGACCCCCGCGCCGTCCTTTGTGGTCGGAGGGGGCGCGAAGCCACAGGGCCTCGCGCACCACGCTCCACCGGAGGCTGCCCTGCTCCTTCCCGACGAGCACCAGGACGAGCACGCACTGCCAGATGAGCCCGGCGGTGAGGGCGATGATGAGGGTCACCGCGAACCGGTTCGCGGTCGGGTCCGGGCCGGCCGCCGCCGGGGCCACCACCCAGGCGAGCAGCGCCATGGGTGCGGCCGCGGCGGCCCACACGGCGAGCACCCGTGCCAACGAGTACTGCGGTATCGCCCGGGTTGTGTGGCCGGCGTTGATGGTCGAGGGCATGCGTCGACGGTTTCAGAGGCATTCGCCAACCTCGATCCAGCCAGCCGGTCAGTCACCGGTAGGGGTATCCCTACCAGCCCTCTCCAGTCGTTGCGAGCAACGGGGCGAGTCCTCCTCATCCAACTCCTCGACCTGCCGGTCGGCGGTGCTCAAGTAGCCCTCACCACGGCGTCGAACTCGTCGCCGGTCAAGTTCGTATGACCGTGGCCGCAGCCAGCCACTCCCTTGACCATCCGCACATCGGCCAGACCCGTAGGGTGCGGCTCTTCCTCACTAGCTTTTTTCCAACCGATCACGTGTCTGACCTGCTTGTTTGAAGTTCGTGATCTTCGGGTTCGGGCGTGCAGGGTGCCGGTGTTCTCGTCGTCGAGCCTGGAGGTCCGCCGTGCCCACGTCCGCTGCTGTCATCAAGCGCCGACTGGGTGATCTCGAAACCCGGGCTGTCGAACTCCGCGAGCGGATCGCGGTGTTGCAACGGGAGGCGGTCCAGGTCGAAGAGCAGGTCACGCGCTGGCGTATCGGCGGTGAGGTCTTCGAGGAGGTTGAACGGGAACTGCGCGAGGGCAGGGCTGGTGGCCGGGCCACCGGGGCGCCGGCGTGTGCATGCATTCGCCCGCCGCTGGCAGGTGACGGGTCTGCTCGCCGAGCTCCACGACCGGCTGCGTGACCGCGTGCGGGACAGGGAGGGCCGCTCACCGGACCGGGTGGATCTGGCCCTGGCTCAAGCGAAGCATCGTCAACTTCCTGCTCGCCGGCATCGACGACCTTGAAGCGCTCGTCCGCAGCCGACTCAAGCAGATCCTGTACCGGCCCGACGCGATCACCGGCTGCCTCACCGACACCGGACTGATCACGAAGCCACCATGATCCATCACGGCGATGCTACGGATTCACCCCGAGTACCGCCGCCGCGGAGATCCACTGCCGTCGTACCTGCGCATTCAAAACCGTCCCATAGCGGACCTTGCTCGTGATCTGGTGCTGTAGTGCCGGGCTAAAGAAGGTCGAGGTTGAACTTCTCATGCTTCCACGTCTCATCGGCGCCCAACTTCTTCATCATCTCCGCAGTCGTCATTTCTTTGATGGTGCGTCTGGTCGATCCCTTGAAGAACTGATTCCATCGCCTCGTCACCCGGTCTTTTTCGAAGACGTAGGGCACGATCCTGGCGATGAAGCCCAGCTTCAAACGGTTCTTCGCAATCATGTCGACGGTGAGCGAGATATCATTCTTGGCATTTTCGTTCATGCGAGACAACGCGCCCGCCAAGAGCATTTCCACGGGGGCGACGTTGTTGACACGGTCGGGAAAGTTGCTGACCTGAACGTATTCTTTCCCTTTCGTGCCTGTTCGCTCCTGCCTGTATGGCGCGAACTCGCTCCTCGACATGTTCGACATGTCGATTTCAATGCTGTTCACGTCGACATGCCGCATAGTCTCGTGGTCCATTTCGTCGGACTCTGCGGTTGCTGTTTCCTGTTCATTATCGCTGAAGTCTGCATTTGATTCCCTGTCCTGCGGATTGAAATTGAATTTCTTGCTGTCTAGCATCGCTCGGACCGTACTCCGTAGCTCTTTCGAATTCGGGAAAAGTAGATCGATGTCCTTGGGTTGACGTACCGGGTTGCCATTTTGGAGCCGAGCGTGGGTTTCGTGCGGCGCGCGGATGTAACCCGAGTGGATGGCGATGGCATAGCTGCCGCCGAAGGCATAGGGAATATTTTGGAGCGTGTCGGACACGTCCTTGGCGACCGTATCGAAATCGCTCATCGAAAGACGCTGAACGGGTGCGGCGCCGGTGGGCGCGGGGAGAGGTGCAAGATCTTTCGGGACGGCCCCGCCCTCGCGCGTCGCGCGACGGGACGAAGCCGTGGTGAGGAACGGCTCCGGCGGTGTCCCGTGATGGGGGAGGAGCGCCGCCCGCGCGGCTTGGCGCCCTCGGTCGTCGGCGTCGCGCTCGAGTCGGGGATCGTCGTTGAGCCATGCGCCGTGCAGCCGCCGGGTCGCGGGGACGCGCCCCTCGGCTTGCTGTGCGACGTGCACGAGTTCGTGGCGTAGGGCGTCTTGGCCCTGCTGGCTCCACGGCCGGTACTGGCCCGGCGCGAAGTGGATGTGGTTGCCCTGCGTGAACGCCAACGCGTTCATTGTGAGGGCGTGTTCGCCCTCGTGAACGCGGACGCTCGACAGGTCCCGGCCGAGCGCGCGTTCCATGGTGGACCGGATTCCCTCCGGCACGGGTCGACCGCCACCGGCCGCGGGGCCGCCCGTACCGGGTCGGGCACGCGCGCCCCCGAGTAACGGACCGAGGGCGCGCTTGCCAGGCGTGAGGGAGGTCTACACCCCCGCCCTCGTCGGCTCGGAGGCGCGATCGGCGTCCCGCCGGTGAGAGCCGTCAACCGGGCCGGGGTTCAGCTTCGCTTGGATGATCGACTGCACCCGTCGGTTGCCGTATCGGCGGTGCAGGGCCAGCAGGGTTCCTCGGCGACCGGTCTGCCGACGGTCCAGGGGGGACGGTGCCTGCGCCGGTACCGTGGTCGATGTTCGGGCGGTGGCGCTCGGATGGCGGATCGGTGACATCCACGACGTCCTTTCCGCTGGCCTCGACCCCAGCATTCTGAGGGCCCAGTGACGTGCTGACGAACGTTTACCAGGTCATTGAAGAGCATACTCGGCCGAGTAAGTAAGGGGTCCGACGCATCTCCTTTCCCCGGAGCTACCGCCATTGGATCTGACCTGGGATTTATCTTCTTCGAATACAGCATCTCGGACCCACTGGACGGTGTTTTCCACCGTCCAGTGCCCGCGAACCCATGACGCGATCTCGGCTGCGTTCGCCTCTTCGGCGGTCAGGTCGGTGATGGCGTAGACGGTCTCGCTGGACCACTTCTTCGCGCCGTAGAGACGGCGACGGCGCTTGATCCGCAGGACCTGGGCCGCGTACGGAAAGAGCAGGCCCGCGACGGTGACGACCTGGACGATCCGTTGCTCATGGCGGCCGTGCCCTCGCGCGTCGTCGCGGGTGTGGGGTGCGAGTCGTAGCGTCTGGGCATAGGGAAGGCCCCCGTCCTCGACGATCTCGACGTGGTCGCTGGGTTGAACGTGATGATCTGCCGGCCGATGGCGTCGTTCAGGGCGTCAGGTCCGCGGTGTGTCGTTGCCCGGCTGATCCGCGGGACGACCGGTGGTGTCACCTGGCGCGGCCCGGATGATGCGCGGGGCTGCGGCCTCGTCCGACGCCGCCTCCGGTGTGGTGGGCGGCGTCTGGTCGGACTTCATCGCCTTGGCCTCGCTCTTGAGAATGCGGGCCGACTTGCCCATGGAGCGGGCGAGTTCGGGGAGCTTCTTGGCACCGAAGATCAATATGACGATGATGAGGATGATGGCGATTTCGCTGATGCCGAACATGGGTGTTCGTCTTCTCCTCGGTGGCGGGCGGCAGGTTGGCTAGAGGTGGCTGGCGATGGTGGGCAGCAGGTCCTGGAAGGTGCGGCCGTTGGCCGGTTCCCCGATGGCGGACATGTTCCATCCGCCGCTGGAGCGGTGGACCTTGGCCATGATCTGGGCGGTGTAGGAGCCCCCGCCGGAGAGGGTGTAGCGGGCCAGTTCCTGGCCGGTGTTCTCGTCGATGAGGCGGCAGAAGGCGTTCTGCACCTCGGCGAAGGTCTGGCCGGTGAAGGAGTTGACGGTGAAGACGATCTGGTCGACGTGGGCGGGAAGGCGCAGCAGGTCGACGAGGATCGATTCGTCGTCGCCGCCCTGGCCGGCGCCACCGACGAGATTGTCGCCGGTGTGGCGGACCGAGCCGTCGTCGCTGACCAGGTGCTGGAAGAAGACGACGTCGACCGGCTCGTTGCCGGCGAAGAGCACCGCGGAGGCGTCGAGGTCGATCTCGCGTGCGGTCAGCCTGGCGAGGAAGCCTTTACGGGGGGCGGCCTGCCAGCCCAGTCCCATCCGTACGACGCTGAGCGGCTGACCGCCGCTCTTCTCCAGGCTGATCTGCTGGCCCTTGGTCAGCGTGATTCCCACCGGTTTCCTCCTGGTGCTCGGGGGCCGAAGTGCGCTGCACCAGCTGTGTATTGGGGCAGCACACGCGAATCTACAGCACTGTAGAAGTGGCGGGCAGGGGCGCGCCCGGCCCTGGCGGATACGGCCATTCGCGCGGCGGAACCGTTTCGGCCTGCGTGCCCACCCGCGGGGGCGGTGTCAGTCCCGGGAAGGGAGGGTGGGGCCGGTGAAGTCCGGGCTGCTGTAGCTGGGGCGAGCGCGCTGTGCGGGAGGCGAAGCGGGGCGGGGCTGCGGCGCGGCGGCGGGCGGCTGGTGCAGCTGGTGGCGCAGGAACGGGAGCAGCCCGCGCTCCAGCAGGGCACGCCGCCACGTCGCGTGGGCCTGGGCGAGGGCGGCGGCGTCCGGCTGCGGGTGGCGGGACGTGGCGCGGTGCCGGGCCGCGGTGATCACGAGTGCCGTGCCCGCTGCTGCGGCGGCGAGCACCGCTATGGCCCCGGTGATCCAGCCGGTCCGGATCAGTGCGATGGCGAGGGGCCGCTGAGCGCCGGTCAGCTGGATGCCGTACCCGAGGAGAAGGAATATGGCCGCCGCCGCGGCGGACAGGAGTGGAGTGAGTACGGCCAGTGCCGCCAGCAGCCCGTCCCCGACGGTCGCGTGTGCGGGCTGCTGGGGCCGGCCGGTGCGGGCCGGGGCGGGTGCGGTCCGCAGCCGCAGCAGGGCGGCGTACTCGGTGGAGGCTTCGGAGGCGACGGTGTCGGCCGCGGCCAGTGCCCTGGCGTGCAGCTGCTCGGGCGTGACCTGTGAGCACGGCTGCTGCAGGGCCTCACGGATGTCAGGGGCGCCCAGTGCCTCGTGCAGCGTGTGTTCGAAGTCGGCTCTGTCGACGGCTTCGAGGCGGCCGGGCTCGTTCATGAAGGTCCCCCCGATGCGCGGGCCGGCGCCGATCCGTGGCGGGCATCCGGCGGCGGATGTGCTCGTCGCGGGCGGGACGGACGTACCGGTCCGGGGTCCGCCCGCGGACGCGTGGCGGTGAGTCAGACGTTGACGCCGAAGTCGGCGGCGATGCCCGCCAGGCCGGAGGCGTAGCCCTGACCGACGGCGCGGAACTTCCACTCCGCGCCGCTGCGGTAGAGCTCGCCGAAGACCATCGCGGTCTCGGTCGCGGCGTCCTCGGACAGGTCGTAGCGGGCCAGCTCGGAGCCGCCCGCCTGGTTGACGACGCGGATGAAGGCCCCCCGGACCTGTCCGAAGCTGTGGCCGCGGTTCTCGGCGTCGTGGATGGAGACGGGGAAGATGATCCGGGCGACGTCGGCGGGGACGGTGGTCAGGTTGACCTTGATGACCTCGTCGTCACCCTCGCCTTCGCCGGTGAGGTTGTCACCGGTGTGTTCCACCGAGCCGTCGGGGCTCTTCAGGTTGTTGAAGAAGACGAAGTGCCGGTCGGAAAGCACCTTGCCGGACTCGTTGACCAGCAGGGCGCTGGCGTCGAGGTCGTAGTCGGTGCCCGTGGTCGTGCGGACGTCCCACCCGAGGCCGACCAGGACGGCTGTCAGGCCCGGCGCCTCCTTGCTCAGCGAGACATTGCCGCCCTTGGAGAGGCTCACACCCATGTCGTATCCCTTCCCATGTCCCATGGCCGGGCGTGTGAGCCCGGCGTTGAGTGACCGAACCTGAAATCTACAACACTGTAGAACTTGATGGAGCGCTTGTAAGGAGTGTTGTTGAGAAGGAGTGCTGTTGAGTCTGTTCGTGCCGCTGCCCGATCAGGGGGTGGCAACTGCTGGCCCAGGAGCGCGCATAAGGCCGCTTTAACTCGACCGTGTGATGGTCGGCTTCCTGGCTTGCGGCGCCCTGGGCCGTCCTGGTTAACGTGATCGCGCGATCTGGGACGCCGGATATGGCGCCAGCGTGCGGGGCCCCTGCTCCACCGGAGAGATGGTTCGGGGCCTCCCCGTCGCCACTGGCCGTATCCACTTGGCCAGGTCGCACAGGGAACCGGCCTCCCGGGATCGGACCACGCACAGGATGCGTGTCGCCGCCCCGGGGTTGAGTACGCCAGGGACCAGTGCGCTCAAGACCGCTCGGGGCGTGCGGCTGAGTCAGGTTCACTCCTGCTCAGTTTTCAGGAACGGTGTGGTGGTTCCGGGCTGGTCGGCCGCGCAGGCCGGGGCGGCCGGAGCCGATGGTGAGGGGCGCCTCCCGGGCGTGGCGGCCGGGTCCTGATCGGTGGTGACGGAGACGGAGGTCGTGAGGCGGGCGCTCAGCGAATGGGCCCGCTGTCCGAGGCCGGGCGGGCAGGTGGCGGTGGTCTGTCCCGGGCGTGCTGCCGGTGCCGATGACGTTCATGGCGGCCGGTCGCGCACAGCGGTTCGCCTGCCTGAGCGGCCCTGCCGGGTGTGCCGTAGCCGTTGGGGACCCGGTGCCCTTGGGGTCGGGCCCGCGGCGTGCGCGGGGTGTGCGGGGTGCGCGGGGTGTGCGGGGTGTGCGGGGTGCGCGCCAGGCTGTCTGTCCACGTACCTCTTCCTCTCGGCCGCCGGTCCGGCGGCCGGTGTGCCGGCCGCCCTGGTCGGGGCGCCGGGGCCGGTGACGGCCGGCTGGGTACGCGAACAGGTCGACCCCGCCCTCGCCTGCACCACGGTCGTGACCACGCTGACGCGGTCGCACGGCAAGCAGGTCGTGGTCCGTCGCCGCGGGGGCGCTCCTCCGTGTGGAGTGCCGTCTTCGACGCGGCGGGGCCGGCTGCCCGGTGCATGCACCAGGTCCTCGACGAGGAGAGTGACCGGGGCGCCCTGCTCAGCCGGTTCGTCGCCGAACCGTCCCCGGACGAGGAACGGTCGCTGCGGCTGAGACTGGGCCCACCACAAGCACGGGCACCGGCAGTTGACGGCCCGCCCTGCCGGGCCCGCCCTGCCGGGCCCGCCCTGCCGGGTCGGGCCCCGTACCCGGCTCGTGGAAGTGGACATCTGGGAAACGGCGTCGGGCGGGCGGGCGGCGGGCTCAGTACGATGAACCGCTCCCGCGGCGGCAGGCGGGCGCGGGAGACGGGGAGGTTGACGGTATGACGGACCAGGACAGGGGCGGTACCGAGCAGTCCCCGCGTCGGCGCGGCCAGGGGGAGCTGGAGGGGCAGGTGCTCGCCGTGCTGGGCCAGGCTCCCGGGGCGGTTCCCGTGGCCTGGGTCCAGGAGCGCCTCGGCGGCACCCTCGCCTACACCACGGTGATCACCATCCTGACCCGGCTGCACGCCAAGGGCGCGGTCGCCCGTCGGCGGGCGGGCCGTTCGTTCGAGTGGACCGCCGTCGCCGACGCCGCCGGGCTGGCCGCGTTGCGGATGCGGAGGGTCCTGGATGCCGAGAGCGACCGGGAGGCGGTCCTGGCCCGCTTCCTGACCAGCCTGACGCCGGGGGACGAACAGGTGCTGCGCGACCTGCTGGCCCAGGGCCCCGAACGGGAGGAAGACTAACTGCCATGGGGGTCTTCGTCTTCCTGCCGCTGGTGCTGCCGTTAACGGCCTGGCCCATCGCCCGCCTTGCCGAACAGCATCTGCACCCCAGGGCGGCGACCTGGCTGCTGTCGGCCGTCGCCGGAGTGCTCGCGGTGTGCAGCACCCTGTGCCTGGCCCTGCTGATGGTGGTCGGCACCGCGCAGCTGCCCGGCAACCCGCTGCCCGACGGCTGGTCCGACCCCGAGGTCCGCGAGGCGCTGCCCTACGACGAGATCGCGGGCAAGGCCGCCATCCCCGCCCTGATCGCGGTGCTCGCCGCCTGTACGCGGACGGCGTGGCGCCACCACCGTGTGCGCCGCCGAGCCGAACGTTCCCTCGCGGGCCTGCCGGGCACGCCGGTGGCGGTGCTGCCCGACGAACTGCCTTACGCCTACGCGCTCCCCGGCAGGCGGAACCGCATCGTGGTCACCACCGGAATGCTGGCCGGGCTCAGTTCGGCCGAGCGCCGCGCCCTGTTCGCCCACGAGCGCGCACATCTCGCCCGCCGCCACCACCGCTTCCTGCTCACCGTGCAGCTCGCCGCACGGGCCAACCCGTTCCTGCGGCCGCTGCGGACCGCCGTCACGTACTCCGCGGAACGGTGGGCGGACGAGGAGGCGGCCACCGCCGTGGGCAGCCGGCGCACCGTGGCACTGGCGATCGGCAAGTCCGCGCTGATCTCCCGGGGCGCGCCCATCGCCACGCTCGCGCACTTCGCGGCCCCCGGTCCGGTGCCGCGTCGGGTCGCCGCCCTGCTCGGACCGGCTCCCGCCACACGGATCTGGCCGCCTGTCTTCACCACGGTGGGCCTGGCCGCCTGGACAGCCGCCGCGGGCACCACCGTATCGGCGCTGTCCTCGGCGAACGCGGCCGTCACCCTGTTCCTCATCCTGCACGCCGCCACCCCGATGTAGCCGGAGGCGGCCGTGCGTGGCGAGAAGGGGTGCCGCCGCCCGTCCGGCGGCAGCGCCCCGTCCGGCTGCCAGGTCAGTGGCGGGCTTTGAAGCGTTCGAGAGCGGCCACGCCCACGGCGGCGAGTCCGATCTGGATGAGCCATTCGATCCAGTCGACGCCCTTGGTGTCCGCGACTCCCAGGCCCGCGGCGATGCCGGTGCCGACGAAGGCCGCGGCGATACCGACGCCGATCGTCCACAGCACGCCGATGCGCTGACGGCCCGGCAGAGCCAGTCGGCCCAGCGTGCCCACGATGACGCCGATCACGAGGGCACTGATGATCCCGGAGATCTCCATACTCGTCCCCTTCCCTGCCCCGTCTGGGGCTTAGAGGTCGAACTCGTGCGGCGGCAGATCAAGGGTGAAGCACGCCTCACGGACGATCGTCTGCTCGGTCTTGTCGAAGTCGCCGTCGGCGCCGCCGATGACGATGCCGATCTGGATCACGGCGCGGGCCTCGGCGGGCTTCTTCTTCGCCTTGGCGATCTCCTGGAGCACGCTGACCTTGCCGAAGTCGAAGTCGGCCGTCAGCTTGTTCAGATTGTCCTCGAAGCGACGCTGGAGGTCCATGGCGTCGAAGTTCTGCAGCACTTCGTTGGTGGCGATCAGCTGTGCCACCCGGCGGCGCTCGGCCGGGTCGATCGTGCCGTCCGCGGCGGCGACCAGCGCGCACATCGCCATGGAAGCGTCACGGAAGGCGCCGCTCTTGAGGTCGTTCTTCTTCGCGTTCAGTTGGGTCTGCATCGTCGATGCGGACTCCTTGATGCGGTCCCACAGGGCCATGCCAACTCCACACGTCTCAGGGCAGACCGGGCCGAGACGGGGTACGGCCCGGACAACCGCTTCTTCTACATTGATGTAGAAGCTATCAGGATGGCAAGGGCGCGAGGGCTCCTCAGCCCTCGTCGCCCCCTTCGTCCTCGTCATCGCCCTCGAAGAAGTCACCGACCTCGTCCACGACTTCGGCCGCGACCATGCCGCCGACCACACCGACGGCGAGGCCCGCCGCGCCGGCCGCGACCACGGTTCCCATGCCGGGTCCCGAGCGGTGCCCGTGGCCCTCGCCGTGATGGTGGTCGCCGTGACCGTGTTCGCCCTTGTGGGGGTGGCTGCCATGGGCGGCGTAGGGGCCGCCGTGGTGCGACTCGCCGTGCCCGTACGAGCCGTGGGAGGCGCGGTGCTCGACCATCTGACGGATCCAGCCGTCGACTTCGGCACTCCAGTTGATCTGCTCGACGCCGTGGTGGCTGACGGTGAAACGGGACACCGTGTCGTGGCTGCCGGAGAAGAGTCCGCCGCGCTTGTCGGCCTCCAGGACCACCTCCACGCCGGCCGGACCGGCCAGGAAGGTCACCTCGATCTCATTCATCCGGTGCGCGTACTGCGGCGCCGGGGTGAGCTCGATCTCCTGGTAGAAGGGCAGTTGTTGGCCGGTGCCGCCGATGCGCCCCAGCTCCAGGTCCGCGGACCTGAAGCCGAAACCGAGCTGCCCGAGCGCCTCCAGGATCGCCTCCTGGGCGGGTAGCGGGCGCACCGCGAGCTGGTCGAGGTCGCCCTTGTCCTTCGCTCCCGCCACCGCCAGCTCGGTGCGCACCCCCAGCACGATGCCCAGGCCCTGCCCGTACAACTCGGTGATGGGGGTCTCCCACGGAAGCATCACGCTGAAGGGCACGCTATGCGGTTCGCCGGCGGCGAGGCGGAAGCTGCCGCCGACGGTGAACCGGTCGAAGACGACAGCGCCCTCGGACTCCCCGCCGTCGTGCTCGGCCTCGACGCGGGCCACCAGTTCCAGGGTGATGTGCGCGATCGTGAAGTCCGCGTCGCCGCCCTTGAGGTGGACCTGCCCGCTCAGGGTCCCGCCGGGAAGCACCGCGCCCGGATCCAGGACCGTGTCCACCGTGGGCCCGCCCACGCCGAGCGAGCCGAGCAGCCGCTTGAACACCATCGTGGCGTTCACTCCTTCATGTGTACGTACGGTTCTTGACCCCACCGGGCGGCCGACCCTGAAAGGGGGTCCGCCGCCCGGCGGAGTGGGTTACTTGGCGGAGGTGTCGAGTGCGGCCAGGGCCTGCGCCCAGCGCGCGTACTTGAGCTCGGCCAGATCGGCGACCGTCTTGATGCCGAACGCCTCCTGCAGGAGGTCGCCCTGCCGGTCCGAGACCCCCTTCAGGGCGGAGGTCGGCGCGGCGAGTATCTCCGGCAGGCTCTTGTCCGCCCACGCCTTGTCCAGCACCTTGTCCAGGTCGATCGAAGCCACGACAGCCCTCCCAGGGGAAACATCGATGGATGTGCCGGACGACGTGCCGCCGGGGTGGCCATGACCGGCGGATGACGTGTTGCTCAAGCCGGTGCGCGCCCCTCCCGTCCCTGCCCGTCGCCCGCAGGGCGGCCCGGGGAACATCCGACCCGCCCCTCGCGTTATCTACAAGCATGTAGAAGCATAGGGGTGAGGCGGCCCGCACGGACGACACCCCGGCGGAACGTCCGAAAACCACCCGTGCGGGCGGCGGAAGCCGTCCCCGCAAGGCGACTTTGCCGCCCCTTTACCATGGGGTCCGGGCGTAGCCGCCTCACCGAACCGCCAGGATCCGCCCGATCCGATGAGTCAAGAAGGAGCAGCAGACCCGCCATGGGTGAACCTCCCAGTCCCAGCCGTGCCATTGCCCGCCCGCCGCACATCTGTGAGGGGTCGGGGGTGGCACGGTGACCGAAGTCCTGCTCCTGCTCCTGGCCCTGGCGCTCACCTTGGCGTGTGCGGTGTTCGTCGCGGCCGAGTTCTCCCTGACCACGATCGAGCGCGGTGAGCTGGAGCGCGCCGCCGCGGCCGGTGAGCGCGGTGCCGAGGGAGCCTTGAAGGCCGTACGCACGCTGACCTTCCAGCTTTCCGGCGCCCAGCTGGGTATCACGGTGACCTCGCTGGTGATCGGCATGCTCGCCGAGCCGTCGCTCGCGGCCCTGCTGCGCGGCCCGCTGGAATCCGCCGGTCTGCCGGCCGGCGCCGTCTCCACCGTCTCGACCCTTCTGGGCGTCACGATCGCCACGGTGGTGCTGATGGTGGTCGGTGAACTGGTCCCGAAGAACTGGGCGATCTCCAGCCCGCTGACCGTGGCCAAGGCGGTGGCCGGGCCGCAGCGCGGATTCACCGCCGCGTTCGCGCCGCTGATCAGGCACCTGAACAACACCGCGAACCGTCTGGTGCGCCGCTTCGGGCTGGAACCGCAGGAGGAGCTCGCCTCCGCCCGCACCCCGGAGGAACTGGTCGCACTCGCCCAGCACTCCGCCCGTGAGGGGGCGATCGAGGCGGACTCGGCAGAGCTGTTCGTGCGCACCCTGCACCTGTCCGAGCTGACCGCCGAGAACGTCATGACCCCGCGCGTGGACGTGAAGGCCCTGGAAGCCCACGCCACCGCGGCGGACGCGGCGAACCTCACCCTGGCCACCGGCCTGTCCCGCTTCCCCGTCTACCGCGACAGCCTCGACGAGGTCATCGGGACCGTCCACATCCGCGATGTCCTCGCCCTGGAGGAGGGCAAGCGGGCCGTCACCGCGGTCACCGAGCTGGCCACCGAGCCGCTGCGGGTGCCCCACTCGCTGCCGGTCGACAAGCTGCTGGGACGGCTGCGCGCCTCCCGCACCATGGCCGTGATCATCGACGAGTACGGCGGCACCGCCGGCGTCGCCACGGTCGAGGACATCGTCGAGGAGGTCGTCGGCGAGGTCCGCGACGAACACGACCCGCACCAGCAGCCGGACCTGATGCCCGTCGCCGCGTCCCCGGACGGCCGGCCGGTGTGGGAGGCCGACGGCAGCGTCCGCCTGGACGAGCTCAAGGAGATCGGCTTCGCCGCCCCCGACGGCCCGTACGAGACGCTGGCCGGACTGGTCGCCACCCGCCTGGAACGTATCCCCACCCTGACCGACGGCATCGACGTGGACGGCTGGCAGTTGGCCGTCCTGGACATCGAGCACCACCGGGCCGACCGGGTCCGCATCACCGCCCCGGCCGCCGCCCCGACCAGCACGGAGGACGCCCGATGACCACGATCCAGCTGTTGGTCGGGGCACTCACCCTGGTCACCAACGCGTTCTTCGTCGGCGCCGAGTTCGCCCTCATCTCGGTGAGGCGCAGTCAGATCGAACCGGCCGCACTCCAGGGCAACCGGCGGGCGAAGAGCACCCTGTGGGGCATCGAGCACCTGTCCGCGCTGATGGCCACCGCCCAGCTCGGCATCACCGTCTCCTCCCTGGTGCTGGGCGCGGTCGCCGAACCGGCCATCGCCCACCTGCTGGAACCGCCGTTCCACGCCATCGGCGTGCCCGAGGCGCTGATCCACCCGATCGCCTTCGTCATCGCGCTCACCGCGGCGACCTATCTGCACATGCTGATCGGCGAGATGGTGCCGAAGAACATCGCCCTCGCCGCCCCCGCGCCGACCGCGCTGCTTCTCGGCCCGCCGCTGGTGGCCCTCACCCGGGCGCTGAAGCCGGTCATCTTCGGCATCAACGCCTTCGCCAACACCCTGCTGCGGCTGCTGAAGGTCGAGCCGAAGGACGAGGTCGCCTCCGTCTTCACCGACGACGAACTCGCCCGTCTGGTCAAGGACTCCAGCGAAGCAGGGCTGCTGGACCCCGCCGACGTCGAACGCCTCAAGGACGCACTCGAACTGGGCACCCGCCCGGTCGGCGAGGTGATGGTGCCGCTGAACAAGACGGTCACCGTGGGCCACGAGACCACCCCGCAGCAGCTGGAACGCGCCGCCGCGGCCTCCGGGTTCTCCCGCCTGCCGGTCACCGGCCCCGCCGACGAGGTGCTGGGCTACCTCCACATCAAGGACGCCCTGGGCGCAGCCGAGCGCACCCGGCCCTTCCCGCGCAGCGCCCTGCACCCGGTCATCCAGGTCGAGATCGACACCCCGCTGGACGACACCATGACCGCCATGCGCGCGGCCGGCACCCACCTGGCCGCCGTCACCGGCGAGAAGGGCACTGTCATCGGCTTCGTGACCATGGAAGACGTCCTGGAGGAACTGGTCGGTCCCAGCTCCTCCGCAGCGGCCTGAGCCGCCCCGTCAGCCGGAATGGTCAGCCTGCCGACAGGACCACTGTGGCAAGGACGGACCCGACCGGCCGGGTGCGGCTGAACCGGGCCGCGCCCCGGATTCCTTCGCCGGCAGGGTGTCGAAGCCGCCTCGGCTCGGGCGTCGCTGCCCGCTCCGAGCGCTCTCCCGCCCGGGTGATCCGGCGCTTCGGCTTTCAGGCGGGACGCGTCGGACGTCTCACTGCGCCCCGGCCTGGTCGGTGGCGTGTGGGCGCAGCCGGACGGTGCTGATGGCGTGGTGGTCGATGCCGGTGACTTCGATGTCCCAGTCGGCGGCCCGGACATGGTCGCCGGGGTACTGGGGCAGATGTCCGAGCCGGGCCAGGACGAGACCGGCGACGGTGGTGTAGGGGCCCTGGGCGAGGTCCCCGACATCCACACCGGTGCCGGGCAGATCGTGGACGGGGAAGCCGCCGGGCACGAGCAGGGATCCGTCGGGCTGGGCGCGGGGGGTCATCACGTCGCGATCGGTCTCGTCGTGGATCTCTCCGACGATCTCTTTGACGAGCGCGAACTGCTGGTGCGCGGTCATGAAGCGCCTCAGCGCTTCGGAGAGTTTCATGAAGTCGGGGAAACGGGTGGCGGGGCGGGCCAGGTCGGCGACCGGTGCGGCCTGGTCGCCCGTGGTCAGGTCGCGCAGGTGCACCACGCCGAGGACCTCGTCGAAGTGTCCGGCGGGTACGACCGGGGCCCGCGAGTGCCCCGAACCGGCCAGCGCGATACGGGCCTGGCCGGCCGACATGTCGGCCGGGACGGTGAACACGGCACGGCGCCGTACGAGGACGGCGCGCAGGGGTCGCTCGTGCATCTCCAGGGCGCTGGAGATGATGGTGCGCTGCTCGGCGGTCGGCCCACGGTGGCTGGTCACCATGTCCCGCAGTTCCTCGGGGGTCGGAGGCTGTTTGTCTGCCCGGGGATCGCCCCCGAGCAGGCGGACAGTCAGGTCGGTGGCCCGGCCCAGGGCCCAGACGGCAGGCCGGGAGACGATGGCCAGGAGGTCCAGCGGTACGTGCTTGCCCCCAGTGCTGGCCGAACGCGTGGCCGTTCCCGCGCACTTCGCCCATCCGGTCCCCGAGGGGGCCACTCGCGCAGATCTCGCCGCCACCGAGCCGTACACCGTGGCACGGGCCGCCGTACGGCGCACGAGGGCCTGGACCTGGAGCGCGAGATCGTGGCCACGCAGGCGCAGGGGCTCGGTGACACCGTCCTTCTCCAGGGCGCCGACTCCGACCTCGACGGTCTGGCCGTCTGCCACTGCGGAGCGGGCTCGGAGGCCGGTGAGGACGTGCGCTTCGTCGAATTCGGTGCCGTACGCCCCGGTCTGGACGGAGCGCAGCGATTCGAACGGCTGCTGGACGCATGCGAGCAACTGGCCGTCGAGAAGGGCCTGGGGCAGTTGGACGCCGGGATGAATCTGGCCCGCGAGGATGCCTGTCGGCGCATGATCGACCGCGGGTTCCGTCCCTGGCTGCAAGGCGTGACCATGCACAGGCCCAACGAACCCGGCTACAGCCGTCCGGACGCCTATGTGATCGACGACTGGCGCTGAGTCCACCCCGCTCGGCTGGGGCGGGTCAGCGGAGGCGGCGGCCCAGTTCCAGGTCTTCAGGGTCGAGGGAGCGGTTTTCCTCGATCTCCCAGATCGCGTTCTGGAGGAGGCGGGCGAGGGTCCAGGACCTCGCCCGTTCGCGGTTCAGGTTCAGGACCTCCGTCATCGCGTCGAAGCGCCAGTGGACGTCGGACGGGTCGAAGCGGTTGTTGAGGGCCGGCCAGAGGTCGAAGCCGGGGTCGCCGGACAGGGGCTTGGGGTCGATGGCCAGCCAGGGGGAGCGGTCGGCGCCCAGGACGTTGTCGAAGTGCAGGTCCCAGTGGAGGAGGCGGTCACCGGGCTCGGCCATGACCTCGCGGAGCGCCGCCGCGCAGTCCGCGATCAGACGGCGGTCCGTGGGGTCCGGGATACGGGCGAGGACCGCGGGGGTGCGCTCCAGCATGTCCGTCGCGATGTCGGAGAGGCGGCGTACGGCCGGTGGGGCCGGGGTGGCGGTCAGGTGGGCCAGGAGGTGGGCGATGACTTCGACGGCCCGGTGGGTGTCCGGCTCGTGGGAGAGCATGCGGGCCGGGTCGAGGCGTTCGAGCAGCATCGTGCCCGTGTCGGGGTCGTGGTCCAGGAGCCGTACCGCCCCGTCGCCGTTCCAGACGCGCAGGGCGATCGGTTCGCCCTCGCTCTCGTCGTCGAGGATCTGGAGCTTCACCACCGCAGGGGTGCCGTCGGCCGTGCGGACCACCGGCAGGATCAGCGCGCACATGCCGTGCATGGGGCGGCCGTCGAGGCGCAGGCCCCAGCGGTCCAGGAAGTCGGCGGTCAGGCGCGGGAGGCTCGCGATGAATCTGCGGCCCGTCTCTCCGTTGATCTCTTCCTGAGTCTCGGCCAGTTCCTCCGGAACATCGATCATGCGGCCGACCCTACGCGCGCCCCGGCCCGGAGTCCTTTGGATTTCCGGCCCCAAGACGCCCGTACACCACGGAATCCGTAGAGGACAGGGCCCGTCGGCAGGGGTTAGCGTCCGGCCATGAGCAGCTCCCAGAGCACCCCGGACACGACCGCCGGCACCGTCAACGGCGGGATCTCCTTCTGGTACGCGCAGGCCGGACTCCCCGTACCGAGGGAGCCGCTGGCCGGGGACGCGGCGGTCGATGTGGTGATCGTCGGCGGCGGATACACAGGGCTGTGGACGGCCTACTACCTGAAGCAGGCCGATCCTTCGCTGCGGATCACCGTCCTGGAGCAGAAGTTCTGCGGGTACGGGGCCTCGGGGCGCAACGGCGGCTGGCTCTACAACGGGATCGCTGGGCGCGACCGTTACGCGCGCCTGCACGGGCGGGACGCCGCCGTGCGGTTGCAGCGGGCCATGAACGAGACTGTCGACGAGGTCGTGCGGGCGGCGGCGGAGGAGGGCGTCGAGGCGGACGTCCATCGGGGCGGGGTGCTCGAAGTTGCCTACACGCCCGCGCAGTTGGGGCGGCTCAAGGCCTTTTACGAGCACGAGCTGGCGTACGGGGAGGACGACCGTGAGCTGTACGGCGCCCGGGAGACGGCCGAGCGGATCAGGGTCGCCGACGCCGTGGGGTCGACGTGGACGCCGCACGGGGCGCGGTTGAATCCGGTGAAGCTGGTGACCGGGCTGGCGGCGGTCGTGGAGGCGATGGGGGTCGTCGTGCACGAGCTGACGCCGGTCACCGAGATCCGGGCGGGGCACGCGGTCACGCCGTACGGGACCGTCCGGGCGCCCTATGTGCTGCGCTGCACGGAGGGGTTCACGGCGAACCTCAAGGGGCAGCGGCGGACTTGGCTGCCGATGAACTCCTCGATGATCGCCACCGAGCCGCTGACCGCCGGGCAGTGGGCGGAGATCGGCTGGGATGGGCGCGAGACGCTCGGCGACATGGCGCACGCCTATATGTACGCCCAGCGCACCGCCGACGACCGGATCGCGCTCGGCGGGCGCGGGGTGCCGTACCGGTTCGGGTCGCGGACCGACAACGACGGGCGTACGCAGCCGGCGACGATCGAGGCGCTCCACGAGATCCTGGTGCGCTTCTTCCCCTCGCTGACCGGGGTGCGCGTCGAGCATGCCTGGTCGGGGGTGCTGGGGGTGCCGCGCGACTGGTGTGCGACGGTCACGCTGGACCGGGCCACGGGGCTCGGCTGGGCGGGCGGTTACGTCGGCTCCGGGGTCGCCACGACCAACCTCGCGGGCCGCACCCTGCGCGACCTCGTCCGGCGGGACTCCGGGCAGGGCGGCGCCACCGAGCTGACCTCGCTGCCGTGGGTGAACCACCGGGTGCGCAAGTGGGAGCCGGAGCCGTTCCGTTGGCTGGGCGTGCAGGGGATGTACGCGACCTACCGCACCGCCGACCGACGCGAGACCGCCTCCCACAGCGGGGAGTCGTCGCGGTTGGCGCGGTGGGCGGACCGGGTGGCGGGGCGGTAGGCCGCGTGCCTCCCCGCTCACGATCGTCGCCTCCAGGATGTTGCGGGGACCGTTAGAACCCGCCGGGGGTCGGGGGGCGTCCCGGTGTCCGTGACCTCGGCGGTCCCGGGGCGCCTGGTGGGGGGCACAGCTCCAGCACCACCTTGCCGGTGGTGCCCCGGTTCTCCAGGGCGCGGTGGGCGGTGGCGGCCTCGGCGAGCGGGAAGCGGTGGACGGCCGGTTTGAGGCGGCCGGCGGCGGCTCGGCGAGGGCGCGGAGTTCGAGGGTGCGGAGGGGGTCGGGGCCGCCGGCCCGGCGGAGCATCTCCTGGCCGAGGACCGTCTGCGAGACGCCCTCCACGACGTGGGGGCCGCCGTCCTTGATTCCGTCCGCCGACCAGCCGAAGACCAGGTGCCTGCCGCCGGGCGCGAGGAGTGACACCGACTCCCGTGCCACCGCCCCGCCGACCCCGTCGAAGACGATCGTGGCCTTCCCCCGGTACGCAGCGACCTGCTCCGGCCAGGCCGGATCGGTGTAGTCGACGGCCAGGTCGGCGCCGTCGGCCGCCACTCGCGCCGTCTTCGCGGGGCCGCCGGCGAGGCCGACTACCGTGGCGCCCGCGTTCTTGGCGTACTGCACGAGGAGCGCGCCGATGCCGCCGGCCGCGGCCGGGATCACGACCATGTCGTCCGGGCCGAGTTCGGCGAAGAGCAGGATCCCCATCGTCGTACGGTCCGTCCCGATCATCGCGACCGCCTCCGCGTAGTCGAGGTTCTCCGGTACCTCGTGCAGCCGTTCGACCTCGGTGACGGCCGGCTCGGCGTAGCCGCCGGGCACGAAGCCGAGGTGGGCGGTGACGCGGCGGCCGAGCCAGATCTCCGGGACGCCCTCCCCGAGCGCCTCGACGACCCCGGCGACCTCGCGGCCGGGGATCGTGGGCAGTTCGGGTGCCGGTGCCGGCCCCGGGACGCCCTCGCGGAGGGCCGCGTCCAGCAGGTGTACGCCGGCCGCGGCGACGGCGATACGGACCTGGCCCGGTCCGGGCTCGGGGTCCGCGACCTTCTCGTACGTCAGGGTCTCGGCCGGACCGAAGGCGTGCAGACGTATGGCGTGCATGGAGCCCCCTTGGACGATGTCGTTCTCGCGCGGCGTGTGTGCGCCTGGTATCGCTCGGTGGACCCCAGCCTCGGACCTCAAGCATGCTTGCGGTCGAGGGAGTTCCTGGACCGCCTGCCGAGCGCCAGCGAGACGGCCGCGAGGGCGCTGTTGAACGACACCTCCGAGAGCACGCCCGGCGCCGCGACCTGGTCGCCCGCGAGGTACACGCCGTCGCCCCGGTCCACGGCCGGGCGGTCGCGCCAGCTGCTGCCGACCGGATCGACGGCGCCCGTACGGCCGTTCGCGATCGCCTCGCGCCGCCAGGTGACGCGGTCCCGCCAGCCGGGGAAGCCCAGGTCGAGCAGGTGCTCGGCGCGGGCGACACCGTCCGCCCGGGACTCCTGCGGACCGATCGGGAACTGTCCCTGGAGCAGTTGCTCGCCCGCCGGGGCGAGCGTGCGGTCCTGGGCCGTGAACCGTTCGAGCCAGCCGGGCGCGTCCAGGTCGGAGACCGCGAACGGGTCACCGCGGCGGGTGCTCAGGGCGAGATCGAGGAGTGCCGTGCGGCCGCTCGGCCAGGTCAGCGAGTCGTCCCCGAGCAGCCGGCGGGCCGCGTCGAGGGAGGTGGCGACGACGATCGGGCCGGTCCCTGTCCCTGTCCTGGTCCTTGTCCCGGTGCCGGTGCCGGTGCCGGTGCCGGTGAGGACGTCGAGGGAGTCGACGCGGCTGAGGGTCTCCATCCGGACGCCGAGGTTCCAGGCGCGGGCCGCCATCCGGTCGATCACGCTCGCCCAGCCGCCGCGCGGGTAGTGCGCCTCCGGGGGCAGCTTCGTCGCGCGGCGCAGCCGTTCCTGCACGAACGCGGCCGACAGGGAGCCCGGGTCGTGGTGGAACAGCGCCACCGCCGAGTAGTTGGCGGCGGCGCGTGCGGCCTCCTCACCGGCCTGTTCGGTCGCCCAGGTGAGGAAGTCGACGTCCATCGGCGCGGGTCGGCCCATGTGGCGAGGCCGGAGGAGCTTGAGCATCGCGAACGGCGGGGTCCGGCGCAGGGCGCCCCTGTGATGCAGGCGCAGGCGGGCGGTCTCCAGGGGCGGGAGGGGCGCGAGCGGTCTGATCAGGTCCCGTTGCGCGAGCCAGGTCCAGTGCGGGCCGCCTTTGTACAGGGCGTGCGGGCCCTCGTTCGTACGGTACGGGCCCTGCGCGGTCCGCGCCCGGCCTCCGAGGGTGTGGTGCGCCTCGTAGAGGGCGACCCTCGCGCCCGCCTCGGCGGCGGTGATCGCCGCGGTGAGCCCGGCGAAGCCACCGCCGATGACGGTGAGGGGGGCGGGGGTTTGGGTGTGGACGGGGGGTCGGGTGGCGTGCATGGGCGGCTCCCTCGGGTCGGTGTGCGGGCGCGCGGTCGTGCGGTCGCGCGGCGGACCGCGGGTACGACGGATCGGGGGCGCCGGGATGTGACATCGGGCGGGGGTGGGGTCGGGGGCAGGGGGCGGGGCGTGGTCGGCGGGATTGTCAGTGGTGGGGTGCACGATGGGGGGATGGTGAGGGCGAGGTCGGTGGTGAAGGCGGCGCGGCGGCCGGAGGTGCGGTTGCCGGTGCTGGAGACGTACGCGGGCGGTGAGCTGGAGCCCGACGGGGACTACGACGGGCTGGAGTTCCGCGAGGAGGACTTCGTCGGGCAGGACGGCGGGGGTGCGCGGTTCATGGACTGCGCGCTGACCGGGTGCGCGCTGGACGAGACGCGGTTGCACCGGGCGCGGGTGCTCGACTCCGTCCTCACGGGGATGCGGGGCGTCGGGACGGATCTGTCCGAGGCGACGTTGCGGGATGTCGAGGTGCTGGAGGCTCGGCTCGGTGGGGTGCAGTTGCACGGGGCCGTGCTGGAGCGGGTGCTGGTGCGTGGGGGGAAGATCGACTTCCTGAATCTGCGGGAGGCGCGACTCAAGGATGTCGTGTTCGAGGACTGTGTGCTGGTGGAGCCGGACTTCGGGGGTGCGCGGCTGGAGCGGGTCGCGTTTGTGGGGTGTGCCTTGCGGGGGGCGGATCTGAGTGGGGTGAGTCTGGTGGATGTGGATCTGCGGGAGGCGGCGGTGGTGGAGATCGCTCGGGGGGTGGGGCGGTTGTCGGGGGCCGTGATCAGTGCGGCTCAGTTGGTGGATCTGGCGCCGGTGTTGGCGGGGGAGATGGGGATTCGGGTGGAGGGGTGAGGGGGGTGCGGGGCGCCTGATAGCTCGGGGGTTCGGGTGCGTTGGCGGGTGCGGGTCGGGTGGGGCTTCTCGCGCAGTTCCCCGCGCCCCTGAAAGGGCCGCAGGCCCTGACGGGCCCACGGCCCTTTCGGGCCGAAAAAGCAGGGGCGTAGCCCCGCTTTTTCAGGGGCGCGGGGAACTGCGCGAGAAGCCCCACGCACCCGCGGACGAACGACGCGCCCCTTGATCCCTACGGCACCCTCGGGAACCGCGCCTGCAGCGTCCAGATCGCCGGATTCTCGGCCAGCGCGTCGTGCAGATCGCACAGGTCGGCGATGACGTCGTGGAGGAAGTCGCGGGCCTCGCGGCGGAGTTCGGCGTGGGAGAAGGTGAGCGGGGCCTCCTCCGCCGGCATCCAGTCGGCCTCGACGTCCACCCACCCGAAGCGGCGCTCGAAGAGCATCCGGTCCGTGGACTCGGTGAAGTCGAGTTCCGCGTGCTGGGGCCGGGAGGCGCGGGACCCCGCCGGGTCCTGGTCGAGCTGTTCCACGATGTCGCACAGCGCCCACGCGAAGTCCAGCACCGGCACCCATCCCCAGGCTGTGGACAGCTCCCGGTCCGCCTTGGTGTCGGCGAGGTACACGTCACCGCAGAACAGGTCGTGCCGCAGCGCGTACACGTCCGCGCGCCGGTAGTCCGTCTGCGGCGGGTCCGGGAAGCGGTTGGAGAGGGCGTAGCCGATGTCGAGCACGTAGGCGATGGTGTCATGTCCTCATAGGATCGCCGACGTGTCCCGATCCGCACCGGTTGTCCCGGCCGCCGCCCTGCTCACCGTCGCGCTGGCTCTGACTCTCACTTCGTGCACCGGGGGCGGGGGCGGCGGCGGGGCCGGGGCGGCCCCGGGCTCCGCCGGTCTCCGGGACCCCTACTTCCCCCGGCTCGGCAACGGCGGCTACGACGCCGGCCACTACGCCCTCACCCTCGCCTACGACCCCGAGGCGGACGCCCCGCTGCGCGGCACCGCCGTCATCACCGCACGGGCCACACGGCACCTCGCCTCCTTCAACCTCGACCTCAAGGGGCTGGACGTCGAGTCCGTCGCCGTCGACGGTGTGACGGCGCGGTGGAAGCGGGCCGGGCAGGAGCTGACCGTCACCCCCGCGGACGCCGGTCTCGACGAGGGGAAGACGTTCCGTACGACCGTGCGCTACTCCGGCGCCCCGCAGACGCTCACCGATCCCGACGGCTCCCGCGAGGGCTGGCTGCCCACCGCCGACGGCGCCCTCGCGCTCGGCGAACCGGCGGGCTCGATGACCTGGTTCCCCGGCAACCACCACCCCTCCGACAAGGCCGCCTACGACCTCACGGTCACCGTCCCCGAGGGCCTGCACGCCGTCTCCAACGGGGAGTTGCGGCGCGAGTCCACCGAGGACGGCCGTACGACCTTCTCCTGGCGCACCGCCGAACCGATGGCGAGCTATGTGGCCACGCTGGCGATCGGCACGTACGAGATCCGGCGCTCGACGGCGGGCGGGGGAGAAGGAGAGGGCTCGGGGCGGCTTCCCGTGTACGTCGCCGTCGATCCTTCCCAGGCCGAGGACAGCCGTGCCGTGCTCGGGCGGATTCCCGAGGTCGTCGCATGGGCGGAGAGGTACTTCGGTCCGTATCCCTTCTCCTCGACCGGGGCGATCGTCGACAGGCCGGAGGACTCGGCGTACGCGCTGGAGACCCAGAACCGGCCCGTCTTTCCCGGTGCCCCCGACCTCTCCCTCCTCGTCCACGAACTGGCCCACCAGTGGTACGGCGACTCCGTCACCCCGAAGAGCTGGCGGGACATGTGGCTCAACGAGGGGTTCGCGACGTACGCCGAGTGGCTGTGGGAGGGGGACCACGGCGGTGACAGCGCCCAGGAGACCTTTGACGCGCTGTACGAGGGTGACTACTTCCCGGACGCCGCCTCGAACGAGGCCGTCTGGGACTTCCCGCCCGCGCGCCCGCCGAGCGCCGCCCGGATCTCCGACAGCCCGGTGTACGAACGCGGCGCCATGGTCCTGCACCAGGTCCGCGAGGCCGTCGGCGACGACGCCTTCTTCGAGCTGATCCGGGGCTGGGCGGCCGTGCACCGCCACGGCAACGCGGACACGGCCGACTTCACGGCGTATGCGGAGAAGTTCGCGGAGGAGGCGGCGCCGGGCGCGGATCTGACGCCGGTCTGGGACGACTGGCTGTACGGCGACGGAAAGCCTCCGCTGGCTTGATCCCATCGCCGTGACCGTGCGCCCGCTTTCGCGTGATCCGATTCCGCCGAGGTCAGGCGGGACCGCGGTGAGAGCTGGAGGATTCCCGTCCGTTTCTATGCCGCCTATTCGTGGCGAAATTACTTCACTCGCGATGTTCGGGGGCAGGCCGAAAACCGATGGCGTGATCGATGGGGCAACTTGTCGTTGCGTGCACGGAATCTGGTGGAAACAATTTTTCGTGAGGCTTGCGTGTGCTCTCCTGTGCTGTCTCTGGGTGAAGGTGAGGTATGGAGACGCTCCGCATATCCGGTGACGAGAAACGTGCGCTGATCTCGCTCATGGGGGACGAATCGCAACGTTCCTTGAAGCTCGGCACCTTGGGTCCCGAGGGGACCAGCAGTGAGTACGTGGCCCGGCTGATGACACGATTATTCGGTGACCGAGGATGCTTCGGAATAGTTCTTGAAGAGACCTTCGAGCACTGTATGGACGCGCTCACCGAGGGGCGTATTGATCTCGCGCTGGTGCCGCACGCCTACGCCGGTATCAACGCCTTCTACATGAATCCGCTGCTGGAGCCGTCGATCGTGTTCCGTGGGAGTACGCCGGAATACGGACTGGCCGCGCGGTCCGACTTCGCCTTTCGTGAGGAACTGCTCTTCACCGACACTGTGGTGACCCATCCGGCCCCCATTCCGCTCCTGGAGTACTACTTCGACCGGCCCGTGAAGCTGGTCACGACGACCTCCACGAGTCAGGCGGCCGGCCAGGTGGCCGACGGTCTCTACAACATCGCCATCACCAATGAACAGGCGGCGAGACAGCACAATCTCAAGTTCGTCTACCGGTTCTCACCGATCCCCATGACGTGGACCGTCTTCTCGAAAAGAATCGAAAAGGAAGGACCGCGATGACCACGCACGTGTATGAGCGCCCCTATTTCCCCGACTCCGCCGTGGTGTTCCACGACAACGGGATCCGGATGGAGTCCTACCGGCGCGGCGACACGGAGGTACTGGTGTCGTACCTCCCGCCCGGTGCCGTCGTGGCACCCCACTCCCACAGGGAAGCCCAGGTGGGGATGGTCGTCAGGGGCGAACTCTCCATGACGGTCGGCGGGGTGACCAGGCTGATGCGGGCCGAGAAGGACGTGTACATCGCCCCTTCCCATGTAGAGCACTCCGCGGTGAACCCGACCTCGGAGGAGACCGTCGCACTCGACATCAAACGCTACAAACCGGGCGAGAACTACACCGCGCCGAGCGAGTACTTCCTCGGGCCGATCGAGTCGCGCAAGTTCGTCGGAATGGACGTCACGTTCTTTCTGGAGAACTGGATCGAGCTGATGATCGCCGACATTCCGGGCGGCGGGGAGATGCCGTACCACAAGCACTCCCACGAACAGATCGGGATCTGCCTGGAAGGCCGCTACGACATGACGGTGGAGGAGACGACCCACGAACTCGTCTTCGGCGCCACCTACTTCTGCGAGAGCCAGGAGGGGCATGGGGCCGCGAATCCGCACGAGAGTGTGGCCCGCTCCCTGAACATCTTCATTCCGCCCCGGTACCACCGGGTCCCCAAGTAGACGGACGGCAGAGGAGATCGGTGGCGCGCGTAGCGATCGTGCTGGGGGCCGGCAGCGGTATCGGACGGGCGACCGCGCTGCGGCTGCTCTCCGGGGGCTGCACGACGGTCCTCAGCGCCCGCGGCCGGGACGCGCTGGAGAAGGTGGCGCGGGAATCCGGCGTCGAACGGAACACCTATGTCGTTCCGGGTGACATCACTTCGCCGGAATTCCGTGCCGAACTCGTGGAGAAGGTGGAACAACGATTCGGCCGGATCGATGTCCTGGTCAACAACGGGCCCGGCCCGGCGCCCGGCCCGTTCGACGGGGTGCGGGTGAACGACGACGTATGTGCCGCGATGCATCAGAAACTCGTTCCGTATCTGGATCTCATCGGATCCGTCGCGCCCGTGATGACGAGAAACGAATTCGGCAGGATCATCAATGTCGTCGGCAACATCGGTAGGGAACCCCTGCCGGGAATGTTCCTCTCCGGTCTGGTCAACGCGGCCATGGCGAACGCCGGGAAATATCTGGCGAGCCAGTACGCCGCGCACAACATCACGGTGAACTGCGTGCACCCCGGGACCATCCGGACCCCGCGCTACGACCAGGCCGTCCGGCACCTGAGCCGGGACGGCGGTCTCCCGGAGCCCGAGGTCGAGGACCGTCTCGTACGGGCGGTCCCCATGAACCGGCCGGGACAGGCCGACGAGGTCGCGGCCCTCATCGGATTCCTGGCCTCCGACGAGGCGTCCTACATCACCGGCCAGCAGATCTCGGCCGACGGCGGTCAGTTGAAGAGTGTGTGAGGAGGGACCGAGTCTTGTTCGAGGACAAAGTAGTCGTGGTCACCGGTGCCGCGTCGGGGATCGGGAAGCGGACGGCGGTGGAGTTCGCCCGGCAGGGCGCCACGGTCGTCGTGGCGGACGTCGACGGGACGAACGGACCCGAGGTCGTCGCCAAGCTGACCAGCGACGGGCACCGCGCGGTCTTCGTCCGGGCGGACCTGACCGCCGAGGCGGACTGCGAGCACCTGATCGGCGTCGCCGCGGAGCGGACCGGCCGGGTGGACGTCCTGGTCAACAACGTCGGCATCGAGATATCCACCCCGATCCACGAGATGCCGGTGTCCGAGTGGGACCGGCTGTTCGACACCAATCTGAAGAGCATGTTCCTGTGCTCCAAGTACGCGCTGCGCCCGATGATGGCGGCGCAGAGCGGGGCGATCGTGAACGTCTGCTCGGTCAGCGGGCTGGTGGCCTGGCCCGGTATCGCCGCGTACAACACCACCAAGGGCGGTGTCCTGATGCTCACGAAGTCCCTGGCCGTCGAGTACGCGCGCCACGGCATCCGGGCCAACTGCGTCTGCCCCAGCATCATCGACACGCCCATGACGGACGCGTCCATCGGTCACGACGCCACCGTCAAGGAGGCGAAGGCGAAGCTGAATCCGGTCGGCCGTCTGGGCACGCCCGAGGACGTCGCGAACGCGATCCTCTTCCTCGCCTCGGACCGGTCGTCCTTCATCACCGGCGCCGCGCTCACCGTGGACGGCGGCTACACGGCCGTCTGAGCGGGCCGCGGGAAGCGCCACAGGGAAGCAGACGAGCAAGAGCGAGTGAGCAACAGCAAGTGAGCAACAGCGCACGTGGGCGGGAAAGGTTGGCTGGAGTGGCGGATCGCTTGGACGGCGGGCAGCGCGCGGCGGGGTTCCCCCTGCTGACGGTCCTCGCACTCATGGCGGGGATCTTCGCCGTCGGCTCGGAGGAGCTGGTGGTCTCCCCGCTGCTCCCGGACATGTCGGAGTCGTTCGACACCTCGGTCGCCGTGATGGGGCTGTCGGTCAGCGTCTACGGGGTCTGTACGGCGATCGGCGCCCTGATCTTCGCCCCGCTCGGGGACCGCGTGTCCCGGCGGGTCGGACTGGTGACCGGGATGACGGTGTTCGTCCTGGGCACGCTGCTGTGCGCGTCCGCCGGTTCCCTGGGCGTGTTCTTCGCCGGGCGGGCGCTGGCCGGTCTGGCCACGGGCGCGTTCGTACCGACCGCGTACGCGTTCGTCGGCGACCAGATCCCGTACCGGCACCGGGCCAGGGCCATGGGCATCGTCGTGTCGAGCTGGTCGCTCTCCCTCGTTCTGGGCGTGCCCACGGGGGACTTCGTCGGACAGCGGGTCGGCTGGCGGTGGACCTTCGGGCTGCTCTGCGTGCTGGGCGTCCTCGTGATCGGCGTGCTGTTCCGGGCCGGCGGACGCGCCCGCCCCGAGCCCGCCGGCCCGCAGGGCACACCGGACGACGCCACGCGGACACCGGACGGCGCCGTGCGGACGGACGACGCCGTGGGAACAGCTGCGCGGCAGGGCGACGGCGGCTGGAGCCGCTCGGTCGTCCAGGCCTTCCGCGCGCCGAAGGTGCTGGTGTACGTCCTGGCGACGTTCCTCAACATGCTCGGCTTCTACGGCATGTACACGTACCTCGGCAGCGCGCTGCAGTACCGGTTCGGCGACGAGAGCTCCTCGACCTCTCTGATGATCCTGCTGTACGGCCTCGGCTTCGCGACGAGCTTCGTCACCGGGAAGTGGGCCGACGACCTCGGCAAGGAGCGCGTGCTCGTCGGGCTGCTGGCCGGCCTGGTCCCGGCGCTGGCCGTGATCCCGCTGGTCGACCATCTCACCCCGCTGCTGGTGCTCTGCCTCTTCCTGTGGGGAGCGATGCAGAGCCTGGTCGTCACCTTGCTGAGCACCCTGCTGAGTGAGTGCTCGCCGGCCCACCGAGGGACGATCCTCGCCTTCTACACCCTCGCGACCAACCTGGCGGTGGCCCTGGGCGCCGCCCTGCTCGGCCCGCTGTTCACCGAGTACGGCTTCTCCGCCGTCGGCTTCGTCTGCGCGGGCATCACACTCGCCGCCTGCGGCCTGAGCCAGTGGGCGCGCGGTCGGGACACCGAAACCCCCACCGGAACCGACCGGCCCGAGCCCGGAGCCGAGCCCGTCACCGAGGACCGCCGTGGGGCAGTGACCGAGGACCGTCGCGTGGCAGTGACCGAGGACCGCCGTCCGGAAGCGGCCGCCGACCGTGAGGACCGGCCATGAGGATCGAGTCCGCCCACCGGCTCCGGGACCTGCCCAGGAACTCGTTCGCGTCGACCGTGGCCAGGATCGACCGGCTCGTGCGGTCGGGCGAGGACGTCGTCAACCTCTGCCAGGGAAACCCCGATCTGCCCACGCCCCCGCACATCGTCGAGTCGCTGCGCACCGAGGTCCTCGACCCCGCCACCCACCGGTACGGCTCCTTCTCGGGCCTCCTCGAACTCAAGGCCGCCATCGCCCGGTGGTACGCCACGAACCACCGGGTCGAGCTGGACCCGGAGACCGAGGTCGCGATCCTGTTCGGCGCCAAGGCCGGACTGGTGGAGCTGAGCCAGTGCTTCCTGGACCCGGGTGACGTGTGTCTGATGCCGGACCCGGCCTTCCCGGACTACTGGGCCGGTGTCGCCCTCGCCGGGGCCCGGATGCACCCCCTGCCGCTCCGCCGGCAGAACGGCTTCCTGCCCGACTACACGGCCCTCGACCGGGCGACACGCGAGCGGGCCCGGCTGATGTTCCTCAACTATCCCAACAACCCCGCCTCGGTGACGGCACCGCCGGAGTTCTACGCCGACACGGTCCGGTTCGCGGACCGGCACGGCGTGCTCGTGGCCTCCGACTTCGCCTACGGTGCCCTGAGCTTCGACGGCGAGGCCCCGGTGTCGTTCCTGCGGGCGGACGGGGCGAAGGAGGTGGGGGTCGAGTTCATCTCGCTGTCGAAGATGTACAACATGGCGGGCTGGCGGGTCGGCGCCGTCGTCGGCAACCGCGCCGTCGTCGCCGCGATCGACCTCCTCCAGGAGCACTACTTCGTCTCGCTCCCGCCCTTCATCCAACGCGCGGCGATCACGGCCCTGACCGGGCCCCAGGACTGTGTCCACGACCTCTCGAAGATCTACGAACGCCGACGTGACGTCTTCGTGTCCGGTGTACGGGAGGCGGGCTGGGACCTCGACGTCCCCCGGTCCGTCTTCGCCTGGCTGCCGACACCGGCCGACGAGCCCTCCGTCGCCTTCGCCGACGCGCTGCTCGACCGGGCCGGGGTGGCGGTGTCGCCGGGCCGCTGGTTCGGGGAGCACGGCGAGGGATACGTACGGGTGAGTCTGCTGGCCCCGGAGGAACGGCTCCGCGAGGCGGTCGTCAGGCTGGCCCGGTTCCGCTGACGTCGGCCGGCGCCGGCGGACGGTCCCCTGCGTCGGGGTCCCCGGCGTCGGCGGCCGTCCCGAGCTCCGCCAGCAGCCGGGGCAGCTCCGGCGGCCAGACGGGCTCGGCCGCCGGGTCGGCCAGGTCCGCGGGGGTCCACCAGCGCCAGGCCAGGATGCCCTCCTCGGCGCGGGTGGTGGTGAGGAGGCCGCCGGCCGGCTCGCGGCGGGGGCCCCGGGCCACGTAGATGTCGTCGTACTGGCGGACGGGGATGCCGGCGCGGGTGAAGTCGTGCTCCCAGGAGCAGAGGAAGGCGCCCGGCTCCATGTCCGTCCAGCCCGTCTCCTCGCGCAGCTCCCGCAGGGCACCCTCGCGCGGTGACTCGCCCTCCTCCAGACCGCCGCCGGGCAGGGCCCAGTGCGGGCCCGTCTCGTCGTCGACGCACCGGAAGAGGAAGACGGCACCCTCCGGATCGAGTACGGCGATCCGCGCGGCCCGGCGCGATCTGCGCGGCGGTTCGCTCGGCCGTTCGCTCGGCCGTTCGCTCGGCGGTTCGCTCGGCCGTCCGCTCGGCGGTTCGCTCAGCGCCTTGCGCAACACCGTGCAGGGGCGCCCCAGTTGGCGGTCCCGGCGGTGTTCGACGAACTCGTAGCCGAGGGAGGTCCAGAAGGACAGGGCGCCGGGGTTGTTGTCGAGCGCCGCCAGCCGGACGGCGGCCCGCCCCGCCCGCCGGAACCGTTCCTCGACGAGGGCCGCCAACTGGCCTCCGTACCCCCGGCGTTGGGTCGACCCGTCGACGAGCAGCAACCCGATCCACGGGTCGGGGTCGGCGGGATCGGGGTGCCGCGCGAGGGTGATGGCGACCCCGACGAGCCGCCGGGGAGCGGGGCCGTCCCCGTCCTCGGTGCCCTGCCTCGCGAGCAGGATCTCCACGTCCGGGTTGGCCAGCTCCATCGCCAGCGCCGCGGCCACCTGTTCGGGACGGATGTCGTTCGCGTCCGGGAAGTCATCGCTCAGGGCGTAGAAGTCGCGGTTGGAGGCGTGCAGGGCGGTGAGTTCGGCGAGGAGGGGGCCGGGGACGGTTCCGTCCTCGGCTGTGCGGAGCGGTTCGAGCAGCAGCATGGCCGCACGTTATCGATCAGGGGACCTGTCGGTGGACCTACGGTTCCTCCGGATACGAAGGAGCGGAGGGGGGGCGTGTGGAACAGCGCGTGCGCGTGCACAAGGCGCGGCTGGGCGGTGACGAGTTCCGGGTGATCCGGCCGACCCCGTCGGCGGCACGGCTGGCGCTGCGCGACGACCACCACTGGCTGTCGATGTACGTCGACCGGGCGGGCGCGGAGCAACTCGTCGCCCTGTGGGCGCTGGCCGCCCGGTCCGCCCGGTCGCTGGTCCATCTGCCGATCCGGGCGGCGGCCGTTCCCGACGGTGCCGGCAGTGGCGGTGCCGGCAGCGGCGGCGGCGGCGAACCTGTCGCGCTGGACCTGGTCCTGGTCCACCAAAGCCTGCGGTTCCCGACTGGCGCGTGGAAGGAGGTACGGTCCCGGCTCGACGCCGGTCGGCCCCAGACCACGGCGACACCGGAGCGGGACTTCCCGGACGAGGACGCCGTCGACTACGGGAGATGGCACCACCGTTCGTACCGCGACCAGCTCGCCTTCGGCATCGCGGCGCACACCCTGTTCGTCGTGGGCAGCCCCACCGCGTTCCGCGAGCGGGGCGCCGCTCTGCGGGGGCTCGTCGACGAGGCGCCGTCGTTCCCGCACCGGCACCCGGACGCCGGGCACTTCTGCGTCGAACTCGACCCGGGCCCCTGGTCCCGGATACGGAACCGGCGGCGTGTCCCCGCCTCGCTGCACATCCAGTACTGCGCCGGCTGGCGTGTATGACGGCCGAAGGCCCCGCCGTGCGCCGGCGGGGCCTTCGGTGAAGCGGTGAAGCGGTGGTGCGGTGGTGCGGAACTCAGACGTTGACGCCGAAGTCCTGGGCGATACCGACGAGACCCGAGGCGTAGCCCTGGCCGACCGCGCGGAACTTCCATTCGGCGCCGTTGCGGTACAGCTCGCCGAAGACCATGGCGGTCTCGGTGGCGGCGTCCTCGGAGAGGTCGTAGCGGGCGATCTCGACGCCACCGGCCTGGTTGACGATACGGATGTAGGCGTTGCGGACCTGGCCGAAGTTCTGCGAGCGGTTCTCCGCGTCGTAGATGGAGACCGGGAAGACGATCTTGTCGATGTCGGCGGGGAGGCCCGCGAGGTTGACGTTGATCGCCTCGTCGTCGCCCGCGCCCTCGCCCGTGCGGTTGTCGCCGGTGTGGACGATCGTCTGGTCCGGGGTCTGCTTGTTGTTGAAGAAGACGAAGTGGCCGTCCGAGTAGACCTTGCCCTGCGTGTTGACCGCGATCGCGGAGGCGTCGAGGTCGAAGTCCGTGCCGGTGGTGGTGCGGACGTCCCAGCCGAGGCCCACGGTGACGGCGGTCAGGCCCGGAGCCTCCTTGGTGAGCGAGACGTTGCCACCCTTGGACAGGCTTACAGCCATGGTTGGGAGTCCTTCCCTCGTTGCGTACGTGCCTTACAGGCTTCGTGCCGGGGACGAAGCTACCTGTACCCCTATGAACGTCGGGAGGGGCGCCAGAGGTTCCAGCGGTTTTTACTTTCTTTACCCGGGGAGCCCGTGGAACCCAGGGAGCCCTGAGGAACCCGGGTGCCGTGAAAAGGGCGTGACGTGGACCGGACATCCGCGCGACCATGGGGGCATGTCCGGTCCTTACGTCATCCGTGGCTCCGTCTCGCTTCCCGAGGCCGAGCTCATGTGGCGCTTCTCCCGCTCCTCCGGTCCCGGCGGACAGCACGTCAACACCAGTGACTCGCAGGTCGAGCTGCGGTTCGACCTCGCGAACACCGAGGCGCTGCCCGAGGTGTGGAAGGCGCGGGCGCTGGAGCGGCTCGCGTCGCGGCTCGTCGACGGGGTGGTCAGCGTCCGCTCCTCCGAGCACCGTTCGCAGTGGCGCAACCGGGAGACCGCCGCCGTACGGCTGGCCGCACTGCTCGCGGAGGCGACGGCGCCGCCGCCCAAGCCGCGCCGGGCCACCCGTATCCCGCGCGGGATCAACGAGCGGCGGCTGCGGGAGAAGAAGCAGCGCTCGGACACGAAGCGGGGCCGGTCGGGGCAGGGCTGGGGCTGAGGGCCGGGGCCCGGCCTACTGGGACAGTTGCCGGTAGCGGCCGCGGAAGTAGGTGAGGGGGCTTGTGTCCGGGCCCGGGAGGGTCGCGGTCAGGACTCTGCCGATGACCAGGGTGTGGTCGCCCGCGGTGACGCGCTGTTCCGTGTGGCACTCCAGGGTGGCCAGGGCGCCGTCGAGCAGAGGCGCGCCGGTGGCCTCGCCCCGGGTGTGGGGGACGGAGTCGAAGAGGAGGCGGTCGCTCACGCGGTTTCGCATGGCGAAGCGTGCCGCGACGGTGTGCTGGTGGTCGGAGAGGACGGAGACCGCCCACCGGGGCTGCTCGGCGAGCAGGTCGTCCATGCGGGAGCCCTCGCGCAGGCTCACCAGGACGAGGGGCGGGTCGAGGGAGACGGACATGAAGGAGGTGGCCGTCATACCCACGTCCTCGCCGCGCGGCCCGTCCGGATCCAGCGCCGCCTCGTGCGCGGTCACCAGGACCACGCCCGCCGCCAGTCGGGACATCGCGGCACGGAACTCGTCTTCGCTCACCCCCTCAGCATGCCCGCCGGGGAGGGAACCGGGGGCGGCCGGGGTGCGCTGGGCCACGGGCGCGTTTGCGAGAGGAACTGTCTTCGACACGCTCGCACGCTAGTCCGCGGCGAGGGGCTCCCACATCGGGCCGGGGCCCCACCCCGCCCCGGACCTGCGACCTAGGGCCCTCCGAGCGCACCGGTCAAGGTCGCTCACAGTGCCTACACAGAGTTCTGAATCCTGTTCAGGAAGCGCATGCGGGAAACGCATAAACTCCACTCAATTGCTCAGGTTCCGCTGTGACTTGAGTCACAGGAGCCATATTTTGTTGACCCTGTGTACCGAGTGGGCTTCACGCTGTGATTCAGTGGCGGGGAAGCTGGAACCTGTAAGCGGGAACTGTAAGCGGTAGTAAGCCCGCGAGTTAAGCACTCGAGCAGGTTCCGCAGGGTACCTGGAGCCTGGAGCTGCCACGAGATCTCGGGGGGAGGGCGAATGGAGACCGAGTCGGAGCCCTACGTCCGTCTGACGACGCTACGGCAGCTGCACCAGGTGATGGCGGACATGAACACCGCGCGCAGCCTGGCCGACACGCTGCAGACCGTCGCCGACGGCGTGGTCAACGGCCTGGGCTACGAACTGGCCTGCGTCAACCTCGTCCGCCCCGACGGCGACCTGGTCGTCGCCGCCCTCTCCGGCAACAGCGCCGCCGAGGCCCTGATCACCGGCCGCGTCGGCTCCCGCGCCTCCTGGGACCGTCGGCTGAACATGGGCGAGGCCTGGGGCGACCTGCGGTTCATACCGCACACCGAGGGCTGGGTGCTCGACGAGGACGACGTCCCCCAGTGGTATACCGACGGCCCCGCGCCCCGCTTCGAGGACGAGTGGCACCCCTCCGACCGCCTCTTCGCGCCGATGTACACGCCGGGCGCCGGCGGCGCCTCCTGCGGCGAGCTGCTCGGGGTCATTTCCGTGGACCGACCGCGAAACGGTCGCCGACCGGGCGCGTGGGGACGCGAAGCGCTCCAGATGTACGCCTTCCAGGCCGCCATCGCGATCAGTAACGCTCGGCTGCGCGCCAACATGCAGCGCGCACTGGTCAGGCTCGAAAGGGAGCAGCAGGCGCTGCGCGCCAGCGAGGAATCCTTCCGGCAGGCGTTCGAGTACGCCCCGAGCGGTATGGCCATCGCGGAGATGGGCGGCGACCAGCACGGCCGGATCCTGCGGACCAACGACGCCCTGTGCCGGCTGCTGGGCCGGCCCGCCTCCGCCATGCGGCGGTACGCCTTCTCCGACCTCGTCCACCCCGAGGACATAGGCACCCTCCTGCGGACCTCCGCCGAGGGCGGGCGCGCCGAGCTGCGCCTCGGGCGCCGCGACGGGACGTTCGTGTGGGTGTCCCTGCGCAACAGCGTGGTCGCGGACGCCGCCGACGGGCCCCGCTTCCTGCTCACCCACGTCGAGGACATCGAGGAGCGCAAGCGGCGTGAGCTCCAGCTCGCGCACCGGGCCTCGCACGACGCCCTCACGGGCCTGCCGAACTCCGCCGAGCTGCGCTCGCGCCTCTCCGCCCGTATCTGCCAGCGCCCCCAGTCCCTCCCGGCCGGCGCGGCGGCCGACTCCATGAACGCGGCCTTCGGGCAGTTCGGCGAGCAGGGCGAGGGGGGCGGGTTCGGGGAGTACGGCGCCGAGCACGCGGCGCGGCTGCCGCACCCGTCGTTCGACGCCTACGAGGCCGCCGGGCACAGCGGGCACGTCTTCGACTTCCACGCGGCCGGCGGCCCGTACGACGCCTTCGACCACCATGTGCACACCGTCGCGCCCGAGGACGATCGTGACGACGGGACCAAGGGGCTCGCGGTGCTCTTCTGCGACCTCGACGGGTTCAAGTCGATCAACGACCGGTTCGGGCACAACGCGGGCGACGCCGTCCTCATCGAGGTGGCCCGGCGGCTCAGCCGGGGCGTGCGCGACGGCGACACCGTGGCCCGGCTCGGCGGTGACGAGTTCGTCGTCCTCGCCGACGGCCTCGGCCGCGCGGACGCCCAGGACCTCGCCGTACGCCTGCGCAACGAGATCATCCAGCCGATTCGCGTGGACGGCCGGGCGATGCGCGTCGGGGCCAGTTTCGGCATCGGATGGGCCCACTGCGGAATGACGGCGGACGAGGTGTTGAAATCAGCTGACGAGCGGATGTACGTCGAGAAACGATCTCGTCCCAGACAGCACAGGCGGGCCGGATAGAGCCCGGTGTGACAGCGGAGACACCGGGACAGAAGCCCAGGTCAGAGCCCGCTGGCGGCTGAAAGACGCCTGGTCGGCGCTGTACCGGCCGGGCGATGAGGTCCGAGTCACCCGTTTGGACCATCACGAGCGGGTAGGCTCGCTCTCCTACACCCCCACGCACCAACCCGCCACCCGTACCGCATGTACCGCACCGCTGAGGAGACCAAGGGATGACGCCCGGCAACAACGGCGCGAGCACGCCCGAGGACGACGACCCGTTCGGCTACCTCTACGCCGACGGGCAGGCCCGAGGAGCCCAGCCGCCCAGCGCGAGCTACGGCTACCCGAACGCGGTCAACCGGGCGCGTCCGGTCGGCGAACGCCAGTACGGGCAGCAGACCCAGCAGGCACCGCAGGCCGCCACCGCGCAGTACGGGCAGGTCCCGCAGCAGGGTTACGGCCAGCCGCAGGGCGCCCCCGGCCAGCCGAACGCGCACTACCAGGCCCCCGAGAGCTTCTCCGGCGGTGCCCAGACGACGCGTCAGCAGGCGTACGGCAACGGCGGGGGCGGCGGCCGGGGCCGTGGCCCCAACACCAAGGGCCTCCTCATCGGCGCGATCGCCGTGGTGGCCGCCGTGGTGATCGGCATCAGCGTCGCCATGCTGGGCGGCGACGACTCCGACAAGGCCTCGGGCAACGACACCGGTGCCTCCACCGGCCCCACCACCCAGGAGAGCGCCGACCCCAGCCCGTCCGCCAGCAAGTCCAAGAAGGCCGAGGCCAAGGAACTCCCCAAGGCCGAGGCCAAGACTCTCCTCCTCGGCGGCAACGCGGCTATCGCCTCCGACGTCTCCGGCGCGAAGTCGGAGGGCGGGTTCTATGTGGGGAACTTCAACTCGGTCGGGTCGTCCATCACCTGGAAGATGGAGGACGTCCCGGCGGGCGGCAAGTACACGCTCTACGTCAACTACGGCGTCCCGGGCAAGAAGGCCGACGCCACCCTCACGGTCAACGGCACGGCCCAGACCCGCCCGCTCAACCTGGACAACTTCGCCAAGGGCCCCGAGGGCGACTACGAGAAGGGCTGGACGAACACCTACGCGTCCATCCAGCTCAACAAGGGCAGCAACGAGATCAAGATCTCTTGCGAGGACGGCAACTCCTGCGACGTCAACTTCGACCAGCTGTACCTGGAAAAGGGCTGGAAGAGCTGAGGCCCGCTCGCAGGAGCCGATGCCTCACGCCGCCGTGACATCCCCCGTCACCGTCACCTGGTCCACCAACTCCTCGTACGCCTGACGGTCGAACTCGCCCGCCACCGGGGTCAGTACGGTCGCGGCCGACAGGGCCGCCGCGCGGGCCAGCCGGTCGGGCCAGGAGAGGCGGTCGACCAGGCCGGACAGAAGGCCCGCCACCGCCGAGTCGCCCGCGCCGGTCGGGTTGCCGCGCAGACGGCGGGGCGGGGTGGCACGCCAGAGGCCCTCGGGGGTGTGGGCGAGCAGACCGTCGGGGCCGAGGGAGGCGACGACCGCCTGCGCGCCGCGGCGGCGGGCGTCCCGGGTCGCGCGGGACGGCTCGTGGGAGCCGGTGAGTTCGGCCAGTTCGTCGGTGTTCGGCTTCACCAGGTCGGGGCGGGCCGCCACCCCGCGCCGCAACGGCTCGCCGCTGGTGTCCAGCAGGACCGGCACGGACAGCGCGCGAGCCGTACGGACCAGACCCGCGTACGCCCCCACCGGCACCCCCGGCGGCAGACTGCCGCACAGGGCCACCGCCGAGGCGGAGCGCAGCAGACCGACGTACGCCTCCTGGAAGGCGGACCACTCGGCGGGCGAGACTAGCGGGCCCGGTTCGTTGAGCTGAGTCGTGTCACCGCTCGCGTCGGCCACGGCGATCGTCCGGCGCGTCGCACCCTCCACCGGTACCAGCGCGTCCACCACGCCCGGTGTGTGCGTGAGCCGGTCCTGTACGGCCCGGCCGGTCGCGCCGCCGACGAAACCGGTGACGGTCACCTCGTGGCCGAGCGCCGCCAGCACCCGGGCCACGTTCAGGCCCTTGCCGCCGGGCCGTTCGATGACATCGGTCACCCGGTGCGTGGCGTGGGGCCTGAGGTCCCGTACGCGGTAGGTGAGGTCGAGAGCGGTGTTCAGTGTGACCGTGAGGATCACCTGGGCCGACCCCCTTTTGGTGCTCGTGAGCGCGCCTGCCGAGTAACAGAGTGCGCTCGCCCGGACGGGGTTGCGCAGGCTCGATCATGCCAAAAGAGCGGCGGTCGTCCCAGCCCTCGGGACAACCGCCGCACTCCGTACCTCATGCCAACAACCAGGCGAATCACCTCAGTTGGGGATCGACCACCCACTCGCCCTTGCGCAGGACCCCCTTGAGGTCGAAGTGCGCGTCGAGGAGGACGAGGTCGGCGTCCTTGCCGGGGTCCAGGGAGCCCACGCGGTCGTAGAGGCCGAGGAGTTTCGCCGGGTTGGAGCAGAGGGCGGCGACGGCGTCCTCGACGGGGAGGCGGTCGAGGGTGACGGCCCGTTTGAAGGCGCGGTCCTGGGTGAGGGTCGAGCCCGCGATCGAGCCGCCCTCCACCAGACGGGCCACCCCGTCCACGACCTCGACCGCCAGCGGGCCCAGCGTGTAGCGGCCGTCGCCGAAGCCGGCGGCGTCCATCGCGTCGGTGATGAACGCGACCCGGTCCGCGCCCGCGTGACGGAACGCCAGCTGGAGGGCGGCGGGGTGGAGATGGGTGCCGTCGTTGATCAGCTCGACGGTGATCCGCTCGTCCTCCAGGAGCGCGGCGATCGGACCGGGGTCGCGGTGGCCGAGCGGTGGCATCGCGTTGAAGAGGTGGGTGGCCACGGTCGCGCCCGCGTCGATGGCTTGAACCGTCTGTTCGTACGTCGCGTCGGTGTGTCCGATCGCCGCGATGACGCCGTGTTCGGCGAGGAGCCGTACGGAGTCCAGGCCGCCGGGGAGTTCGGTGGCGAGGGTGACCATCGCGGCCCGGCCGCGCGCCGCGTCGATCAGCTTGCGGACCTCCGCCGGGTCGGGGTCGCGCAGGAGTTCCTCCGAGTGGGCGCCCTTGCGGCAGGGGGAGATGAAGGGGCCCTCGAAGTGGATGCCGGCGATGTCGCCCTGTTCGGCGAGTTCGGAGAGGATGCCGGCGCGGTGGGCGAGGCCGTCCATGTCGCTGGTGACCGTGGAGGCGACGAGGGTGGTGGTGCCGTGCAGGCGGTGGGTGCGGATGCCCGTGAGCACGTCGTCGACGGTGCCGGAGGTGAAGGAGGCTCCGCCGCCGCCGTGGTTGTGGAGGTCGACGAAGCCGGGGACCAGCCAGTGGCCGCGGACGTCGATGGTGTGGGCGATCTCGGGGGAGTTGGCGGTGATCTTGGTGCCGTGGATGGTGAGACGGGCGTTTGTTGCTGTGCCGGTGGGGAGGACGACGTTGGCGCCTTCCAGGACGTAGGGACGCGCTGGGTTCGGCGACTGCGGGTGGGTGGGGGCTTGTCGCGCAGTTCCCCGCGCCCCTGATGGGGCGCTGCTGTCGGACCCGGTGTCGGAAAAGGCGGGGGCCATCAGGGGGTTACCTCCGAAGGGTCCGTCGGGGTTGTGGGGGTCGTGGGGGCGATCAGGTCCCAGGCCATCAGGCCGGCGCCCAGGCTGCCCGCGGTGTCGCCCAGGGCCGCGGGGACGATGGTGGGGACCTTCTGGAAGGTCACCCGGTGTTCCACGGCGGCGCGGAGCGGGTCGAACAGGGTGTCACCGGCCTCCGCCAGGCCGCCGCCGATGATGAGGGTGCGGGGGTCGAGGAGGGTGAGGGCGGTGACGAGGCCGTCGGCGAGGGCGTCGACGGCGTGCTGCCAGACGGCGCTCGCGCGCGGGTCGCCCGACTCGACGGCCTTGGCGCAGTCCGCCGCGTCGGCCTCGGGTTCCCCGCACGCCTCCGCCCAGGCCTGGCTGACGGCCGCCGCCGAGGCGTACCGCTCCAGACAGCCGTACTGCCCGCAGGGGCACGGGGTGCCCGCGGGCCGTACGACGATGTGGCCGATCTCGCCCGCGAAGCCGTGGGCGCCCGCCTCCACCCGGCCGTCGACGCCGATCGCGCCGGCGATCCCGGTGCCGAGCGCCACGAAGAGATAGCGGTCCGCGCCCCGGCCCGCGCCCACGCGCCCCTCCGCGAGCCCTCCGGTGCGCACGTCGTGGCCGAGCGCGACCGGGACGCCGCCGAGGCGTTCGGCGAGGAGCGCGCGCAGCGGGACGTCGCGCCAGCCGAGGTTGGCGGCGTAGACGGCTATGCCCCGCTCGGCGTCGACGATGCCGGGCACGGCGACGCCGGCGGCGAGGGCGGGCTCGCCGAAGTGCCGTTCGCCGTACGCGCGCAGCTCGGCGGCGAAGTCGAGGATCGACGCGACGACGGCCTCCGGCCCGCGCTCGCGGCCGGTCGCCCGGCGTGCCTGGTGCAGCAGGACGGGGGCCCCGGGGGATGTGCCCCCGGAGGCCGCGCTGTCGGCCCCGACCAGAGCGGCCTTCATCCCGGTGCCGCCCACGTCGAGGGCGATGACATGTCTCACGGAGGACAGTGTGGCCCTTGGACCCGCGAGAGGTCTAGTCCACTCACGTGGTCTAGACCTCATGAGAGGAGTGGTGTAGACCTTATGGAGGGTTCGGGAAGTTGAGTGATCAACGGCCTTGAGCGGAGAGCCGGTGACTCAGGCTGGTTCACGCGGGGTACGTGCGACGGGTTTGGGGCGGGACAAGTGCGACAGCGACAGAGGCGGACGAAGACGAAGACCGGTGTCAGGAACAGCGGGACGGCGGCACTGACCGTGCTGGGCCTGATGGCGACGCTTGCGGGCTGCGGCGCTGCGTCGGCCGACGGCCCCGGCGTCACCCTGAAGCTGGTCGCCGCCGACTACGGCGACTCCAAGGCCAACAGCTCCCGGAAGTACTGGGACGCGGTCGTGAAGGCGTACGAGAAGAAGACCCCGGGCGTCACGGTCGACGTCACCGTGTACTCCTGGAACGACGTCGACCGCAAGGTCAAGGAGATGGTCGCCGCCGGTGAGGCGCCCGACATGGCGCAGGCGGGCACCTACGCGGACTACGCCGCCGCCGACCGGCTCTACGAGGTGGACGACCTGCTCTCCATCCCCGTCCAGGCCGGGTTCCTCCCCCGGCTCGCCGACGCTGGCAAGGTGCGGCGCGTCGCCTACGGGATACCGTTCGCCGCGTCCACCCGCGTCCTCTTCTACAACAAGAAGCTCTTCGCCGAGGCGGGCCTCGACGGCGCCCCGCGCAACTGGAGCGAGCTGGCGGCCGACGCCGAGGCCCTCGACGAGGCCGGGGTCAAGACTCCCTACGCGCTGCCGCTCGGGCCCGAGGAGGCCCAGGCCGAGACCATGCAGTGGCTGTTCAGCGGCGGGGCGGGCTATGTCGACACCGTCGACAACTACCGTCTCGACTCCGAGGAGAACGTCCGGACCTTCACCTGGCTGAAGGAGAAACTGGTCGACCAGGGGCTCACCGGGCCCACGGCGCCGGCGGAGCTGAACCGGGCCGACGCGTTCGCCGCGTTCGCGCGGGGGGAGGTCGGCATGCTCAACGGGCACCCCAGCCTGATGCGGATGGCGGCGGACGAAGGGGTCGACTACGGGACGGCCACCATGCCGGGGTACGGCGGCGGGCGGCACGCGACCATGGGGGTGGCCGACTGGATGATGGCCTTCAAGAAGAACGGCCACGGGGAGGAGATCGGGGACTTCCTCGACTTCGTCTACAGCGACGAGAACGTTCTCGACTTCTCCCGGGAGTACGACCTGCTGCCGGTGACCGTGTCCGCGTCCGAGGAGATGGCGGCGGACAAGGACGAGGCGGACCTCGGGCCCTTCCTCGACGCGCTGCCGGACGCGGTGCTGCCGCCGGTGGGCAAGACGTCCTGGGCGGATGTCAGCGCGGCGGTCAAGGAGCAGATCGGGCGGGCGGTGCGGCCGGGGATTGAGCCGCGGGTTGTGCTGGAGCAGTTGCAGAAGACGGCGGAGGTGGCGGATCGGGAGGGTTAGGGCGCGTACGGGGGTGGGTGGTTTCGGTGCGTGGGCGGCTGCCGGCCCGGTGGGGCTTCTCGCGCGGTTCCCCGCGCCCCTGAAAGACCCAGGCCCCGCGGGCCTGGAAGACGGCGGGCCGCGGGCCTGAAAAGCGACGGGGCTGCGGGCCGAAAGCACGGGGCGCAGCCCTTGCTTTTCAGGGGCGCGGGGAACTGCGCGAGCAACCACGAATCACCCGCACCCGCCGCCGAACCCGCACCCCCGAGCTGGCACACGCCCTGTCACCCCCCTCCGCTACGGTCGACCCATGGACGCGCTCGAACCCCGTGAACAGGCCATCCTCGCCGTGGAACGGCAGTCGTGGGCGGGGCCGGGGGCCAAGGAGCGGGCCATAAGGGAGCGGCTCGGGATCGCCCCCGTGCGGTACTACCAGCTCCTCAACGCCCTGCTCGACGACCCCCGCGCCCTCGCCCACGACCCGGTCACCGTCAACCGGCTGCGAAGGGTGCGAGAGGCCCGCCGCGAGGAGCGATGACGGATAGGGTCGAAGCCATGGGCAGCCACAAGGACGCAGAGAACACGCATGGTGCGAACTCCGGGGCCACCTTGCCGACACCCGTGACCCCCGCCGGGCGGGACGCGCTGGACGCGATCCTGCGACGACCCGACCGTACGGTGATCGCGCTCGACTTCGACGGCACCCTCGCCCCCATCGTCCCCGACCCCGAACAGGCCCGCGCCCACCCCGACGCCGTGGCCGCGCTCGCCGCACTCGCCCCCAAGGTCGCCTCCGTCGCCGTGGTGACCGGTCGCCCCGCCGCCGTCGCCGTCCGTCACGGCGGCTTCGCCGACGTCCCCGGTCTGGAACACCTCGTCGTCCTCGGCCACTACGGCGCCGAACGCTGGGACGCCGTCACCGGCACCGTCAGCGCCCCCGCCCCGCACCCCGGTGTCGCCGCGGTCCGCGCGGAGCTCCCCGGGCTGCTGGACGGCGTCGGCGCGTGGCAGGGCACCTGGATCGAGGAGAAGGGCCGCGCGGTCGCCGTCCACACGCGCCGCGCCACCGACCCGCAGGCCGCCTTCGAAGCCCTGCGCGCCCCGCTGGCCGACCTCGCCGGCCGGCACGGCCTCATCGTCGAACCCGGCCGCCTCGTCCTCGAACTGCGCCCCCCGGGCATGGACAAGGGCGTCGCCCTCCACGAGTACCTCAAGGAGACCGCCGCCGAGTCCGTCCTCTACGCCGGCGACGACCTCGGCGACCTCCCCGCCTTCGCCACCGTCGAGAAACTCCGCACCGAAGGAACGCCGGGCCTGCTGGTGTGCAGCGGCAGCGCGGAGGTGAGCGAGGTGTCGGAGCGCGCGGACCTGGTGGTGGACGGCCCCGGGGGCGTTGTCCACCTGCTGGCAACGATCGCCGAGCACGTGTAGCGACAGGGGGACCCGGTGCTTTTCAGGGGCGCGGGGAACTGCGCGAGAAGCCCCACCGGATCCGCACTCGCCGACGAACCCGCCCCCCCGAGCTACTGGCCGCCCTCCAACGCCTCCAACTGATCCAGGAACCACCGCGTCGGCGGCAACGCGGTCGCCGCCCCGGCGAGCCGCTTCGTCCGCTCCGCCCGCTCGGCCGTCGGCATGCTCAACGCCTCGTGCAGGGCGGCGGCCGTGCCCACCACATCGTAGGGGTTCACCACCAGCGCGTCGTCCGCCAGCTCCTCGTACGCCCCGGCCTCCCGTGACAGCACGAGCGCGCACCCCTCGTCGGAGACGACCGGCACCTCCTTGGCGACGAGGTTCATGCCGTCCCGGATGGGGTTCACCAGGGCCACGTCGGCGAGCCGGTACGCCGCGAGGGAGCGCGCGAAGTCGTCCTTCAGGTGGAGGACGACCGGGGTCCACTCCGGCGTCCCGTACCGCTCGTTGATGTCGTCCGCGACCCGCTGGACCTCGGTCATGTAGTCCCGGTACACCGCGAGGTCCTGCCGCGACGGGTAGGCGAGGGCGATGTGCACGACGCGCTCGCGCCAGTCCGGCCGCTCGTCGAGAAGCTGCCGGAAGGCGTGCAGGCCGCGCACGATGTTCTTGGAGAGTTCCGTACGGTCGACGCGGACGATCGTGCGGCGCGGGGAGCCGTCGGGGGCCGTACCGATCTGCCCCCGCAGCGTGGCGATGCGGTCGTCGACGTCCGCCTGGTGGGCGCGGGCCCGCAGGAAGTCCGCGTCGGCGCCCAGGCCGTGCACGCCGATCCGGGTGCCGGACGGGGCGTCGGGGCCGAGGACGGCGCGAGCGCACTCGGTGAACGCGTCGGCCCACCGCCGGGTGAGGAACGCGGCCCGGTCGGCGCCGAGGATGCCGTCGAGCACCTGGGCGGCGATGTCGTCGGGCAGCAGCCGGAAGTACTCGACGGGCGCCCACGGGGTGTGGGAGAAGTGGCCGATCCGCAGGTCGGGGCGGAGCTCGCGGAGCATCCGGGGGACCAGGGTCAGGTGGTAGTCCTGCACGAGCACGGACGCGCCGTCCGCCGCCTCCTGGGCGAGCGCCTCGGCGAAGGCGCGGTTGTACGTCTCGTACGACGCCCACTGGCGCCGGAACTCCGCGTCGAAGGACGGCTCAAGCGGGGTCTGGTACAGCATGTGGTGCACGAACCACAGCGTGGAGTTGGCGACGCCGTTGTACGCGTCGTGGTGCACGTCGGCGGGGATGTCGAGCATGCGGACGCCGGGCTCGCCGACACCGCGGCGTACGGCCTCGCGGTCGCCGTCGCCGAGGGCGGAGCACACCCAGACGGCGCCCGCGTCCGGGTCGATCGCGGAGAGGCCGGAGACGAGGCCGCCGCCGCCGCGCTTCGCTGTGAGGGCGCCTGATTCGTCCTCGGTGTACGTGATGGGGCCGCGGTTGGAGGCGACGAGGATCCGCGCGCTGTGCGTCGATGCCATAGGGCTCAACCTAGCCCCTGAGTTCACCGGTCAAACGTACGGTTCGGCCGTCTACCGGGTGCCTATGGGGGAGGGGGTGCGTGGTGCGTGGGCGGCTGCGGGTGCGTGGGGGCTGGTCGCGCAGTTCCCGCGCCCCTGAGGAGCAGGGGCTGCGCCCCAATGCCCTTCATCCCGCAGCCCGCCGTCTTCCAGGCCCGCAGGGCCTGGTCTTTCAGCGGCGCGGGGAACTGCGCGAGAAGCCCCAGCCACCCGCACCCGGCGACGGAACACGCACCCCCACCCCCTACGCCGCCTACGCCTACGCGGCCCTGCGCTCCGCGTACTCCTCGATCTCCAGCATCGGCTGTCGTTCCTCCAGGTCCACCGAATACGTGCGCGGCTCAAAACCCTCCCGGCCCCGCTCGAACTGCGTCAGGACGGGACGGATCAGGTGCCCCCGGGCCAGCCGCAGCTGAGCCGTGCGGTAGATCGCCGCCGACATGCGGCCCAGCGCCGCCCCGTCCTGGTGCCGGTGTTTGCGGACGCCCACGTCGACCTGCGCGAGCGCGTCGAGGCCGACCAGGTGCAGCGCGTCGACCAGCATGCCCAGCTCGATGCCGTAGCCCACCGGGAACGGCAGTCGTTCGAGCAGCGAGCGCCGCGCCGCGTACTCGCCGCCGAGCGGCTGCACGAAGCCGGCCAGCTGCGGCCAGTGCATGTTGAGCAGGGGGCGGGCCATGAGCTCCGTCACACGCCCGCCCTGACCGGCGGCCGAGCCCAGGGGGCGGTCGTACATCCCCTTGACGAGGTCGACACCGGGGTCGGTGAGCAGCGGGCCGACGATCCCGGAGACGAAGTCCGACGAGAACTCCCTGAGGTCCGCGTCGATGAAGCAGACGATGTCGCCGGAGGTCACCATCAGCGACCGCCACAGGACCTCGCCCTTGCCGGGCACGGCGGGGATGCGGGGCAGGATGTCGTCGCGGTGGACGACCGTGGCCCCGGCGGCCGCCGCGACCTGCGACGTCCGGTCGGTCGAGCCGGAGTCGACGACCACGATCTCGTCGACGAGCGGGACCTGGCGCATGAGGTCGTGACGGATGATCGCGACGATGTCGCCGACCGTCTCCTCCTCGTTCAGCGCGGGCAGGACGACGCTGACCGTCTGTCCCGTGGCGCGTTTCGCGGCCATGATCCGGTGGAGCGGGCGGTCGGACATGGACCAGGAGCGGGTACTCAGCCAGCGCTCGACTTCGTTCAGCACAGTGCGCGGCTCCTCTGCGTTCATCTCGCGGTTCGGACGGCTCTCTCAACTGTCCTGGCCTTCGGTTACAGTCTTGGACAACGCTGGTGACCATCGCATGTCGCGGCTCGTCGGCGTATACAACCAAATACCGCTCATCCAGAGGGGCAGAGGGATACGGCCCGATGAAGCCCCGGCAACCCTCCAGCCGGTCTGACCACGACATTCGCGCATCGTCGCGTCATCGTCATCGTGGTGAGGCTCCCGGCTAGGGAAGGTGCCAAATCCGTCTCACGGCGAAGTGCGTCGTGAGGAAGATGAGGAGAAAGGGCCTCGCCTCCATGGCTGCGCAGACTGTTGCAAGCACCACCGACTCCCTCGGCTCCATCTCCACAGTAGACCTCGGCCCCGCCGCCGCTCTGAGCTGTCGTGAGTGCGGTCACCGCGTACCCCTCGGCCCGGTCTTCGCGTGCGAGGAGTGTTTCGGGCCGCTGGAGATCGCGTACGACTACTCCGCCTACGACACGGAGGAGCTGCGCAAGCGGATCGAGTCCGGTCCCGCGAACATCTGGCGGTACGCGCCCCTGTTGCCCGTCCCGGCGGACGTGGCCACCAAGCCGAACATCAACCCCGGCTGGACCCAGCTCGTCAAGGCCGACAACCTGGCCGCCGCGCTCGGCGTCGACGCCGGCAAGCTCTTCGTCAAGGACGACTCCGGCAACCCGACGCACTCCTTCAAGGACCGGGTCGTCGCGCAGGCCCTGGAGGCGGCCCGCGCCTTCGGCTTCACCACTCTCTCCTGCTCCTCCACGGGCAACCTGGCCGGTGCCGTCGGCGCCGCCGCCGCCCGCGCCGGCTTCCGGTCCTGCGTGTTCATCCCGCACGACCTGGAGCAGGGCAAGGTCGTCATGGCCGCGATCTACGGCGGCGAGCTCGTCGGCATCGAGGGCAACTACGACGACGTGAACCGCTTCTGCTCCGAGCTGATCGGCGACCCGGCCGGCGAGGGCTGGGGCTTCGTGAACGTCAACCTGCGGCCGTACTACGCCGAGGGCTCCAAGACGCTCGCGTACGAGATCTGCGAGCAGCTCGGCTGGCAGCTCCCCGACCAGCTGGTCGTGCCGATCGCCTCCGGGTCGCAGCTCACGAAGATCGACAAGGGGCTGCAGGAGCTGATCAAGCTCGGGCTCGTCGAGGACAAGCAGTACAAGATCTTCGGTGCGCAGGCCGAGGGGTGCTCGCCGGTGTCGGTGGCCTTCAAGGCCGGGCACGACGTGGTGCGGCCCCAGAAGCCGAACACCATCGCCAAGTCGCTCGCGATCGGCAACCCGGCGGACGGGCCGTACGTGCTGGACATCGCGCGGCGGACCGGTGGGGCCGTGGAGGACGTGACGGACGAGCAGGTCGTCGAGGCGATCAAGCTGCTCGCGCGGACGGAGGGCATCTTCGCGGAGACCGCCGGTGGCGTGACCGTCGGTGTCACGAAGAAGCTGATCGAGGACGGACTCCTCGACCCGACGCTCACCACGGTCGTGCTCAACACGGGGGACGGTCTGAAGACGCTGGACGCGGTGGCCGGGACCGGGCTGACCGCGACCATTCGGCCCAACCTTGATTCGTTCCGTGAGGCGGGGCTCGCGTAGGGCCCGTTAGCCAGTCGTTCGTCTGCGGGCCGGTGGGGGCTGGTCGCGCCCACGCGGCGGCAGCCGCACATTGAACACAGCCCCGCGCCCCTGAAAACATCTGACCGGAGGTCCCATCGTGAGCGTTTCCGTCCGCATCCCCACCATCCTTCGCACCTACACCGGCGGGCAGGCCGAGGTGAGTGCCGAGGGGGCGACCCTCGGGGAGGTCATCGCCGATCTGGAGAAGAACCACAACGGGATCGCCGCCCGGGTGCTCGACGATCAGGGCAAGCTGCGGCGGTTCGTGAACGTGTACGTGAACGACGACGACGTCCGATTCGAGCAGGGTCTGGAGACGGCCACGCCGGACGGTGCGGGTGTTTCGATCATTCCCGCGGTCGCCGGTGGCTGACCGCCGTCGTACCGGTCGGTAGTAACCGTCGGTAACTTTGATTACCGAGAGTTCACCGAATTGCCCCCTCCGCGAGAGAAGCGGAGGGGGCAATTCTCTATGGTTGAGCACTGTAGAGTTGGGGAACCCGGTCCGATCACCGTAGTGATTCTTGCCGGGCGCATATCCGATCGCGCCGCACGCCCTATATGAAGTAGCCAAAGTGTGCAGGCCTTTTGCGTATTTCGTTCCTTTTATGGGGCCCGACTTGCCCTGAATTCAGACGAATTGTTCGTACATTCCCGACCGGTCGTGTCCAGAATTCTCGTCCGATTGACCTGTTGCAGAGGGCAGTTGGACAGATACATTCGGCCGCGGTCGACGCGTTCCGGCGCACACCCCCAACCGTTGGGGGGTGAGGTCTGACCCGGATCCGCGAAGTGTGGATCTGTGCAAGGGCCAGTAATAGGGGAGTTAGGCATGGCTCAGGGCACCGTCAAGTGGTTCAACGCGGAGAAGGGGTACGGCTTCATCGCGGTCGACGGTGGTGCGGATGTATTCGTCCACTACAGCGCGATCCAGATGGACGGTTACCGCACCCTGGAAGAGGGCCAGCGGGTCGAGTTCGAGATCTCGCAGGGTCAGAAGGGACCGCAGGCGGACATGGTCCGGCTCGCGGTCGGCTGAAGTAACGCGCCGGGTTTCACGCAGCGACGTTCTTCGTTCTTTTCGGGAGGGCCCGCACCCCGTCAGGGGTGCGGGCCCTCCTGCGTGTGCTGCGGGCCCTCCTGTGTGTGAGGGGTGTGCGCGGGGCGCCGGGGCGGCGCGTGCGCGGGCGCGTTCACCTGCGGATCATCGAGAGCCGCTTGCACTCGGCATGGTCGAGTGCTAATCATTGGCGTTAGCACTCTGAAGGTGAGAGTGACAACGAGGACCGGGTCGGTGAGGCCCGCAGGCCGGGTGGGGCAAGGAACCACGAGGCAGGCAGGCCGTCCGTCGCGGGCGCCAGCGCGGTCCGGAGCAATCCACCCCAGTCCGGGAGGACCACTTCACATGGCCAAGATCATCGCGTTCGACGAGGAGGCGCGGCGCGGCCTCGAGCGCGGCATGAACCAGCTCGCGGACGCCGTCAAGGTGACGCTCGGCCCCAAGGGCCGGAACGTCGTCCTCGAGAAGAAGTGGGGCGCCCCCACGATCACCAACGATGGTGTGTCCATCGCCAAGGAGATCGAGCTCGAGGACCCGTACGAGAAGATCGGCGCCGAGCTGGTCAAGGAAGTCGCCAAGAAGACGGACGACGTCGCCGGTGACGGTACGACCACCGCGACCGTTCTCGCCCAGGCCCTGGTCAAGGAAGGCCTGCGCAACGTAGCCGCCGGCGCCAACCCGATGGCCCTCAAGCGCGGCATCGAGAAGGCCGTCGAGGCCGTCTCCGGTGCGCTGCTCGACCAGGCCAAGGAGGTCGAGACCAAGGAGCAGATCGCCTCCACGGCCTCCATCTCCGCCGCCGACACCCAGATCGGCGAGCTGATCGCCGAGGCCATGGACAAGGTCGGCAAGGAAGGCGTCATCACCGTCGAGGAGTCGCAGACCTTCGGTCTGGAGCTTGAGCTCACCGAGGGTATGCGCTTCGACAAGGGCTACATCTCGGCGTACTTCGCGACCGACATGGAGCGCATGGAGGCGGTCCTGGAGGACCCCTACATCCTCATCGCCAACTCCAAGGTCACCAACGTCAAGGACCTGCTCCCGCTCCTGGAGAAGGTCATGCAGTCGGGCAAGCCGCTGCTGATCATCGCCGAGGACGTCGAGGGCGAGGCCCTGTCGACCCTGGTCGTCAACAAGATCCGTGGCACCTTCAAGTCCGTCGCCGTCAAGGCCCCGGGCTTCGGTGACCGCCGCAAGGCGATGCTGAACGACATCGCCATCCTCACCGGCGGCGAGGTCATCTCCGAGGAGGTCGGCCTCAAGCTCGAGAACACCACCATCGACCTCCTGGGCCGTGCCCGCAAGGTCGTCATCACCAAGGACGAGACCACCATCGTCGACGGGGCCGGCTCCTCGGAGCAGGTCCAGGGCCGGGTCAACCAGATCCGCGCCGAGATCGAGAACAGCGACTCGGACTACGACCGCGAGAAGCTCCAGGAGCGCCTGGCGAAGCTCGCGGGCGGCGTGGCCGTCATCAAGGCCGGTGCCGCGACCGAGGTGGAGCTCAAGGAGCGCAAGCACCGCATCGAGGACGCCGTTCGCAACGCGAAGGCGGCCGTCGAGGAGGGCATCGTCGCCGGTGGTGGCGTGGCCCTGCTGCAGGCCTCCCAGGTCTTCGAGAAGCTGGAGCTGGAGGGTGACGAGGCGACCGGCGCCAACGCCGTGAAGCTCGCGCTGGAGGCCCCGCTCAAGCAGATCGCCGTCAACGGTGGTCTCGAGGGTGGCGTCGTCGTGGAGAAGGTCCGCAACCTCCAGGTCGGTCACGGTCTGAACGCCGCGACCGGTGAGTACGTCGACATGATCGCCTCCGGCATCATCGACCCGGCGAAGGTGACGCGTTCCGCTCTGCAGAACGCCGCCTCCATCGCCGCGCTCTTCCTGACCACCGAGGCCGTCATCGCCGACAAGCCGGAGAAGGCCGCCGCGCCCGCCGGCGGCGGCATGCCGGGCGGTGACATGGACTTCTGATCGACCCCGGTCGATCACCGTCCTGCGGTACCGAGGGCGGCACTCCCTGGAAACGGGGGGTGCCGCCCTCGGGCGTTTCGGCTGAGAGGGGAGCCGGAGAGGGTCCCCCGGATCAGCGGCGCGTGAGGTGGGTGAGGGTGACTCCGTTCGGGAAGGCCGTGCGTTCGGCGGTGTTGAAGGCGGTGGGGTCGAAGGCGCCGTCGACCATCGGGATTCCGGTGCCGGCGACGACCGGGTAGGTCTTGATCAGCAGCTCGTCGATCTCGGGCAGCAGGGTGCCCGCGAGCCGGCCGCCGCCGCAGAGCCAGATGTCCAGGCCGGTGCTCCCTTCGCCCTTGAGCTCACGGACGAGGGCGAGCGGGTCGCTCGGTACGACGGTGACGGCCGGGTCGGTGTCCGGTGCGAGGGTGCTGGAGACGACGTACTGACGCAGGTGCGCGTACGGGCTGGTGATCCCGTTGTCGAGGGCGGGGCGGTAGGTGCCGAGGCCCATGACGACGGTGTCGAAACGCCGGTTGGGCGCGTCGGCGACGCCGACGGCCGCGCGGTAGGCGGTCGGGACGGTCTCCGGGTGCAGCGCGTTCATCCAGGTCGAGTAGGCGGCGGCCTGCTGCTCGTCGCCCTGCGGGAAGAAGTCGAATTCGCCGCCGGGACCGGCGATACGGCCGTCGAGCGAGACGCCGACGTAATACACGAGCTTTCGCATCTCATGACCCCCATGCGTAGTACTCTGCTTGAAGTGGTTTGAACGTAGTACTACATCCGGAGTGGTGTCAATGGTGAGACGGAACGAGCAGCGGCGCGCGGCCCTCGTCGACGCGGCGATCGAGGTGCTGGCCCGAGAAGGTGCACGAGGCCTGACTTTCCGGGCTGTGGATGCCGAAGCCGCCGTGCCCGTCGGCACGGCGTCCAACTACTTCGCCAACCGCGACGACCTGTTCACCCAGGCCGGCGCCCGGGTCTACGAGCGACTCCAGCCCGACGAGGCCACCATCGCCCGTCAGCGGGCGGCCGGACGCGACCGGGAGACCTACGCCGAACTGATGCGCGAGCTCGTCGGCCGCATCGCCGCCTTCCGCACCGGTTACCTCGCGCTGCTCGAGCTGCGCCTCGAGGCCACCCGGCGCCCCGAACTGCGCAAGGTCCTCACTGATCGGGTCCGAGCCGACGTCGACGCCAATGTCGCCTATCACGAGGCTTCCGGCCTCCCCGGCGACGCCATGGCCGTCAAGCTGCTCATCCTGACGCTGAACTGGCTGATCGTCGAACAGCTCACGCTGCCGGACGTCTTCACCGAGGCGGAGCGTGAACAACTGGTGACGGCCGCCGTGGAGCGCATCGTGGGGGCGGAGTAGACCGTCGCGCTCGTCCGAAGGAGCCCCGGACGCTGCTGTGCCCGGGGTCACAGGGCGCCGTCGAGGTGGATCGGAATGCGGCAGGGGGAGCGGCCGTTGGGCTAGGGAGACGGTTGATGCATGTGCACATACCGTCAGGACTCGACGGTCCGACGCCGTCGACACTCCTCGCTGTCCGACCGACGCCTCCAAGGAGTCCCCACGTGACCACCGCTTCCACCGCCTCCACCACTGGTTCCACGTCCCGAGCCGCCGAGGTGCTGTCCCGGCCCGTCACGATCAACGGGCTGACCATCCCCAACCGGATTGCGATGGCGCCGATGACGCGGGTGTTCTCGCCCGGGGGTGTGCCCGGTGCGGACGTCGCCTCGTACTACGGACGGCGGGCGGCCGCGGGGGTCGGGCTGATCGTGACCGAGGGGACGTACGTCGGGCACGAGACGGCGGGTGACCTCGACGGGGTGCCCCGGTTCGCCGGTGAGGAGCAGCTCGCCGGGTGGGCGAAGGTCGCCGAGGCCGTGCACGCCGGGGGCGGGACGATCGTGCCGCAGCTGTGGCACATCGGGACCGTCCGGCAGCAGGGCAAGCTGTTCCCCGAGGCCCCGGTCCTCGGCCCCTCCGGTCTGCGGCCCGACGGCACCGAGGCCGAGGGCGGCCGGGCGATGACCCAGGCCGACATCGACGAGGTCGTCGCGGCCTTCGCCAAGTCCGCCGCCGAGGCCGAGCGCATCGGCATGGACGGCGTCGAGATCCACGGCGCCCACGGCTACCTCGTCGACCAGTTCCTCTGGGCGCACACCAACCGTCGCACCGACGCCTACGGCGGGGACCTCGTCGCCCGTACGAAGTTCGCTGCGGAGGTCGTGGCGGCCGTACGGGACTCCGTGTCCGCCGACTTCCCCGTCATCTTCCGCTACTCGCAGTGGAAGCAGGACGCGTACGACGCGCGTCTCGCCGAGACGCCGGAGGAGCTGGAAGCGGTGCTGAGCCCGCTGGTGGCGGCCGGTGTCGACGCGTTCCACGCGTCCACGCGCCGCTACTGGCAGGCCGAGTTCGAGGGGTCCGAGCTGAACCTCGCGGGCTGGACGAAGAAGCTCACCGGCAAGCCGACCATCACGGTCGGTTCGGTCGGCCTGGACGGGGAGTTCCTCGCCGTGTTCACCGGGGAGGGGGCGGCGACGAAGAGCATCGACGACCTGCTGGACGGGCTGGAGGCGGAGGAGTTCGACCTCGTCGCCGTGGGCCGGGCGCTGCTCCAGGACCCCGAGTGGGCCGCGAAGGTGCTCCAGGGCCGCTTCGACGAACTGAAGACGTTCGAGCCGGCGGCGCTGGGCTCGCTCAGCTGAGTCGCCCCCGCGCCGGGGATGTTTCGCCAAGTCTCCCCACTACCCGGCGGTAGCGAACCAATTCCGTCATATGTGTCGTTGTAGTGTCGTGGCACGACGCGTCGGCGCCCCAACTCCGTTGACATCAGCGGTAGTTGGGGCGCCGACTTGCCGATGACCATGCTGGTCCCTCCACCCCCCCCACGAATCGGACAAGATCCCCATGGCACGACACAAGCTCACCCTGAAGAACAAGCGGCTCATCGCGGCCGGTGCCGCCGTCGCAGCCGTCGCCGGTGGACTCGGCGTCGCCGCGAACGCGGGCGCCAGCGAGACCGTCGCCGAGAAGGTGCCCGTCCCGAAGCTCGTCGTCAAGACGGTGTTCGCCCCGGCCGCCACCGCCGATGTGGCGCCCGCCGTCACCTACGACGCCGAACTGGTGCCGGTCGCAGGGCGGGTGCAGGTCAAGGAGGAGTTGCGGCGCGACGGCGGTACGCGGGTCGAGCTGCGGCTGCGGGATCTTGTCGCGAACCGCGCGTACGGGGCGCACGTGCACACCAAACCGTGCGGCAAGCTGCCCGCCGACGCAGGGCCGCACTACCAGGACGAGGCCGACCCGAAGCAGCCGTCCGTCGACCCCGCCTACGCCAACCCCGAGAACGAGGTGTGGCTGGACGTGCGGACGAACGAGGACGGCTCGGCGCGCTCCGTCGCCGTCGTCGACTGGCGCTTCCGGGAGGGCGGGGCCCGGTCCGTGGTGCTGCACGAGGCGGCGACCTCCACGCACGAGGGACACGCGGGAACGGCGGGAGCGCGGCTGGCCTGCGTGAACGTGCCGTTCCGGGGTCAGGCGTAGCCCTTCAGCTTCTCCGTCCTGAGGGTGATGCCGACGGGGGCGGGCAGCTCGACGGCCGCCCCCCAGGAATAGGACTCGGTCTGCTGGTAGCGGCCGTCCTTGGGCTCGCTGAAGACCTTGAGGGTGTGGTCGTCGCGGTCGATGAGGAGGCAGACGGGGATGTCGGCCGCCGCGTAGCCGAGGGGCTTGTCGACGCGGTCGCGCTGGTCGGTGTCGCGGTCGTGGGAAGTGATCTCCACGGCCATCAGGGTGCCGTCGGGGTTGGACCACTCGCCGTCGCCTCGGAAGTGATCCACCGGCACCAGGGTGCCGTCCGTGCGGGCGCGACCCTTCCGATATGCCTCGCCCTTCACTCCCGACTCAGGCACGAGATCCAGATCGGGACGGTGTTGCATGCACTGGCGCAGCAGCCACATGAAGATCGACCGGTGGTTGCCGTCCGGCATGGCCTTGACCTCTACTTTTCCGTTGATGTACTCAAGCCGCACGGTCTCGGGAGCAACGGCGGCCAGCTCCTCGAACTCGTGGACGTCGAGCGGGCCGTGCCGGACGCGCAGCTTCCCGCCGAGAAACTCCAGCCGGTTCCGCAGCTCCCTCGGAGCCCTGCGGACGAGTTCCTCGAAGTCCTCGACGGACATCTGCGGGCGCTCGGCGGTGTCAGGGGTCATGGTGTCGCCTCCTTCCTCCCATCGTGCCCCGGCGTGGTGTCGTCGGACCGTAGGAGCGGTCATACGGGCGTCCCCTCTCGTGGCTGTTGTGACATCGCCGCACGGATCTGGGCCACGTGGGTGCGGACCGCGTCGGCGGACAGGGGCGCCTTGGGCTGGGCCGGGGCGCGTTCGCCACGGCACGCGCCGCAGACTCCGCCCGGGAGGGCTTCCGGCCGGCCCGGGGTGCGGCAGCGGGAGCATTCCAGCATGCGGAGGGGCGGGCGGGACGGGGGTGACTCCGGTGTGTGTGCCGGTGCCGGTGTTGGTGCCGGTAGTGGTTCTGGGGGGAGTTTGTCGCGTAGGCGGGTGCGGATCAGGGCCGCCGGGCTGTGGATGGGGGTGGGGAGGCCGTGGTGAGGGCGCGGATCACGGACTCGTCGGTGGCGCCTCGCTCGAACCACGGGGTCAGTAGCGGGGCCAGGGTCACGCAATCGGCCTGGGAGAGGGGCAGGGCCGGGGTCGTACGGCCCAGGGCGGCCAGCAGGATGTGGGCGCGGGAGCGGGTGGGGCGGGCTCGGCCCGGTTCCTCTTCGGGTACGTCACCCCGGGTGAACCTCGCCCACCAGGTGTCGTCGCGCGCGGTACGGGAGAACCACGTTCGGGTGATCCATTGCGATGTCCCCGACTCGGCGGTCAGGTGTTCGCGGCCCCGGCGCAAGTGGCCCGCGTCCTGGATCCTGTTGAGGGCCGTACGCAGCGCGCATTGGCCGTACGACAGCTCCTTGGCCAGCGTCTTCACGCTGATGTCGGCGCCGTCGGGCAGGCGGTCGAGGTACGCGGCGATCGCCGCCTCGCGGGGTGGGAGGTCGGCGAAGTCGTGGGCCGTGCGCGGGAGTTGGCCGGGGGCGGTGCGCTTGCCGTAGCCCGGGTTGGCCATGGGGTGACGGTGCGGAGGGTGCGGGTCCGCGTGCGCGGGCAGGGGAGCGCCACTAAGGTTGGCAGCAGCCATGGGATCGAATCGTTCCTTCGATCTTGTAGGTCAAGCCCCCGCAGGTGTTGGTAGCACCTGGCGGGGGCTGTTTCGTCTGCGGGCACCGTATCAGCACCGTCACGGTGCGTGGCAAGTTGAACGCGTGACGTCAACTTGCCGGGTGGGAGGGTGGGTTGAGGCCCTCCACCCATTCCGAAAAAAGAGGGCTCGCGGCTGGTGGCTTGAGCCTCGGGGCGGTCGGGCCTCGGTGCGTCAGGCCATGCTCTGGGCGCCGTCCAGGGACTCCCTGATGATGTCCGCGTGGCCGGAGTGCTGGGCCGTCTCGCCGATGATGTGCAGCAGCACCCTGCGGGCCGACCAGTGCGGCTGGCCCTCGAACCAGGGCGCCTTCGGCAGCGGGTGAGAGACGTTCAGGTCGGGCAGTGCGGCGATCACCTCGTTCGTTCGGTCCGCCGTGCGCGCGTACGCGTCCAGTACGTCCGCCAGGGTCTCGCCGGGCAGCATGCGGAACTCGTCCGCGCGGCGGGCCCAGTCGGCGTCGGTCATCTTGGTGAAGTCGGGCATCGACGACGTGCCCTCCAGGATGAACGTCACCCACTTGCGCTCCACCGACGTGACGTGTTTGACCAGGCCGCCGAGGCACAGCTCGCTGGCGGTCGTGCGTCGGCCGGCCTGCTCGTCGGTGAGGTCGCGGGTGGTGAGGCGCAGGAAGTCGCGGTGCTGCGCCAGGGCGTCCAGCAGGGTGGCGTGCTCTTCGGTGGGGAGGGTGCGGGCCGGGGTGTTCGTGGTGGTGTTCATGGCTCCACGCTAGGGAGTGTGTAGGTCAGATCCTGACCTCGTTGACCTCGCTCTTCAGTTGTTCGATGAACAGGGACCAGCTCGCGGCTCGGAACACGAGCTTCGGACCGAGGGGGTTCTTGGAGTCGCGCACGGGGATGTGGGGGGAGGCGGAGAGGGCCACTTCGAGGCAGTTGCCGCCGCTGCCGTCGCTGTAACTCGACTTGTGCCATATCGCCGAGGGCAGGTGGTACTCAGGGCTGATCTTCATGGGCGCAATCCTCCGCCACTGATTCGATCAAGGCCAGAGATTCGTGGGGCGAGAGCGCGGTGGCCCCCAGCAAATCGTAGGCCAGTTCGTAGCGGGCGACGGTGGCCGGGTCGTCTTCCAGTCTGCCGGTCCCGGGGCCTTCGAAGTACACGAGCGGTGGGGCGTCGTCGAAGGTCATCAGCTTGAGGGCCCCGCCCATCAGGGTGTGGGCGCCGGCGTTGAACGGGATCACCTGTGCAATGACGCGGCGGCGGTTGACCAGGGCGGCGACGTGGTGCAGGGCCTCGGCCATGACCGCTCGGTTGCCTGTTCTCCGGCGCAGGGCCGCCTCGTCGAGTACGACCCTCAACAGAGGCTTTGTCGGATGGCCGAGGAGCTTGGCTCGCTCCAGCCGCGCCAGGACGAGCTTGTCGATCTCGTCGTCAGGGGCCGTCGGCTGATGGCCGATGAACAGGGCCTCGGCGTAGGCCCGAGTCTGGAGCAGTCCGGGGATCAGCATGGGCGCGTACTCCCTGATCCTCGTGGCGACCGCCTCTGCCTCCGCCGCCTCCGCGAAGTGCTCCGGGTACTTGGACTTGGCTGTGGCACCGCAGTTTCGGCTGAAGAAGTCGTCCGTGCCGAGGGCGAGATCGGTGAGGCGGGCCAGATCCGGCTGCATACGTCGCATCCCCGCTTCGAGCTGGCTCACGAACGAACCGCTCACGAAGAGCTGTTGGCCCAACTCCTCCTGGCTGAGGCCCGCCTTCTCTCGGGCGTGCCGCAATTCGGCGCCCAGCAGTGCGCGGGGGGATGACGACGGGTCGAGGTCCCTCGGTCCTGGCATCGTGTTGCTCCCTGTTCGGCAGTCGCCGTTGTCAACGCTCCGCGTCTGGCCAGGTTAGGGCGATCTCGGACACGCTGTGTCGTGAATCGGCAACCCAGCGTGGAGGAATGGCGACGTGAAGAACAGAGCAGCGAACGGGCGGCGGCGCCGGTCCGCGTTCTCGACGGAGGACGCCGTGGAGCAGCTCGACCAGGCGCTGCGCGGGGTCGGGATCATCCTGCCGTCCCTGCGCGTGGACCCGATCACCGGCGCCAGTGAACTGCCTTACCCTCTCGTCGAGTTGGGGCGCTGCAACCACCAGGTCGCCGCCAAGCTCGCCGCCGTCCTGCGCAAGGCGGCCGAGACGTGACCGCTCCGCGGGGCTCGCGGTCGTACGCCGTGGACGTACGGGACGGGCGGCTCGGGGAGGTCATGGGGCACGAGGGTGGTTACACGCAGTTGCGGCCGGTCGGGGGCGGGCGGGAGTGGGACTGCCCGCCGGGGTCGCTGCGCGAGGCCACGCCGGGGGAGGTGCTGCGGGCCCGGGTGCGCCGGGTCAACGAGGAGGGCCGGCTGCCGTGCTGAGCGACGGTCTCCCGGAGCTCACACGTTCCCCAGGGGCTCGATGTCCATGCGGACCGGCTCGCCCCAGATGCGGGTCACGTCGTAGTCGGTGAACTCCTGGACCAGGCGGTAGGCGATGGCGGGGCGGGGGCCGCGGCGTTGGGCGGCGAGGTAGAGCTCGGCCTCCCGGCGGTCGCGGCGGGGGGTACCGCACAGCTGCCAGACCTGGCCGTTCCACGCTTCCGGGAGCCAGCGCTGCTGGGGTTCGGGGCGGTCGTCCCGGATGCCGTAGCGGGAGGGGGCCGGAGTGGTGGGGCCGGTGGGACGGGGCGGGCCGTAGCTGTCGTTCAGCTGGGTGCGGCGGGCGGCTCGGCGGCGGGTCTCGCAGAGCAGGCAGCGGTCGGGGGCCTCCTCGTCCACCGGGCCGTTCGGGTGCTCGGCGCAGCGGGTGGTGGGGGCGGCCGTCGTGACCGTCTCGTCCAGCAGCTCCAGCGCTCGCTTGATGTCGGCCTTCACCTCGTGCAGCCGGGCGTCCGGGGTGTCGGCGTTCAGCGCCTCGCCGTGCTCCCCGAGGACACGCAGGGCACGGCCGAGGGCAGTGAGCTGGGCGTGGTTCACGGGCTCGGTCCTTCCCGGAGGGGTGGGGGAGACGACAGCGACCCCACCACCGTGCCACACACCACTGACAGTCCCGTCGGGGCCGGGCTCGGTCGACGTGAGCTATGTACACTGCTGAGTGAGATCGCGGATGAATCTGTACATCGCATCGCGGGAGTTCGTATGTCCCTGACACACATCGACATCGACGACGAGGCGCTGGAGACCGCCAAGCGCCTGGGCGGGCACCGGACGAAGACGGCCGCGGTGGCGAAGGCGCTGGAGGAGTACAACCTGCGGTTGCAGCGTGGCACCGCCTACGACAAGTACTTCGACCTCGCCCAGGAGTGGGACATCGAAGGGGCCGAGGCCGCGCATCGCGCGGACAAGGAGGCCCACCGCGCGTGAGCGGGTACCTGCTGGACTCGTCGGCCCTGTGGCGCCTGCTCAGGGACCGGCAGCTGCGCGACGCGTGGCGCCCGATCGCCATGGACGGCGACATCCGTTCGTGCTATCCGCAGCGGGCGGAGTTCCTTCGGTCGGCACGTGGCCTTAAGGAGTACGAGGCGTACAGCGCGATGTTCGCGGAACTCTACGACGACGTCTCCGTTCCGAAGCAGGCGCCCAAGTGGATCGGCGGCCTGCAGCTGAGAGCCGCCGAGCGGGGAGAGCACCAGGCGCTGTCCGCCGTCGATCTCCAGATCTGTGCCACCGCCGCTCACCACGGCCTGGTCGTGCTGCACGACGACAGGGACTTCGTGACAGCCGCTCGCCTGGCGGTCGAGCTGCGACAGCTCAATGTGCATCAGGGGCCACTGCAGAGGTCGCTGTAGACGGCGGAGCCAGGGGTGCCTTCCGTGGGGTTCAGTGACTCCTCACCGCGTCGCCGCCGCCAACGCCGCCCTCAGGTGGCCCTCGTTCTCTGTCAGCAGGCGGGTCGCCGTGGGGGCGTCCACGCCGCTCAGGATCGTGAGGATGGCGTTCTTGACCTGGCCGTTCGTGGCGGTGAGGGCCGTTTCGATCTCATCGTCCGTCGCGCCGGTGGCGAGGGCGACGATGCGGTGGGAGCGGGCTCGGAGCTTGTCGTTGGTGGCCCGGACGTCGACCATCAGGTTCCCGTAGGTCTTGCCGAGGCGGATCATCGTGATCGTCGAGAGCATGTTGAGGACGAGCTTCTGGGCCGTGCCCGCCTTGAGCCGGGTCGAGCCGGTGACCAGCTCGGGGCCTGCGACGATCTCGATGCCGTGGTCGGCCGCCGCCGCGAGCGCGCTGGCCGTGTTGCAGGACAGGCCCACCGTCAGCGCGCCGGCCGCCCGCGCGTGCTCCACCGCTCCCACCGCGTACGGGGTGCGGCCCGAGGCCGAGACGCCGACCACCGTGTCGTCGGGCGTCAGCGCGAGCGCGTCGAGGTCGGCGCGGGCCAGTTCCGCCGAGTCCTCCGCGCCCTCGATCGAGGTGACCATGGCCTCCCGGCCGCCCGCGATCAGGCCCACGACCTGCGTCGGGTCCGTGTTGAACGTCGGCGGGCACTCGGACGCGTCCAGCACGCCCAAGCGGCCCGCCGTGCCCGCGCCCGCGTAGATCAGCCGGCCGCCCCGGGCCATCCGCTCCGCGATCGCGTCGATCGCGGCCGCGATCAGCGGCAGCTGCGCGGCCACGGCCGTCGGCACCGCCGCGTCCTCGGTGTTCATCAGCTTGGCGATGTCGAGCGTCGGAAGCTGATCGATGTCGGCGAGCTCCGGCCGGAACGCCTCGGTCGTCAACGCCTCCAACTCGGCACGCACGGCGAGGTGGTTGGCGAGGGCGGAGGAGTTCGGGAGGGCGGAGGGGTCGGGGAGGGCTTGGCCGGACGGGTTCGGTGAGTCGGAGGTGTCGGGGCGAGGGGAGGCGTTGGGGCAGGTGGGTGGCATGGTGACTCATTCCGTGCAGGTGGAGCGACTGTGCCTGGTGCCTTCGGGGTGGATGCCGGGCGCTGTCGTGACGGTCGCCACGGGCGCCGTGCGCGCCGGCCCGGCTACCGCGAGGGGCCCCCGATCCGATGCCGATGGGCCAGCGCCTCGTACGACGCCGACAGCGCCGGCGCGGCCGACTCGTACGTCCGTTGCGCCACTCCGACGAACAGGCAGTCCACGACGAGCAGTTGGCTCGTCCGGGACGACATCGCCGCCGGTCGCAGCTCGCTCTCCCGTGCCGTGGAGGTGGTCAGGACGTGGTCGGCGTACTGGGACACCGGTCCGTCCGGGCGGCCGGTGATCGCGACCGTCGTGGCCCCGTGGTCGAAGGCGACCCGCAGCGGCTCGATGACGTCGCCCGTCGAGCCGGAGTGGGTGATCGCCACGGCCACGTCCTTCGCGCGGAGCTGCACCGCGTTGGTGACGGCGAGATGCGGGTCGCTGTGCGCCTGGGCTATCAGCCCTATGCGGAGCAGTTTCTGCGTGAGGTCCTGCGCGACCAGCCCGGACGCCCCGACCCCGTACACATCGATGCGCCGCGCCCCGGCGAGCGCTCCGACCGCCGCGCCGAGCTGGCCCATGTCGAGTCCGGCCGCCGTGTCCGCGAGGGTCTGCTGCTCGTCGTACGCGAGCTTGGCGACCACGTCGGGCAGCGGGTCGTCCACCGCGATGTCGGCCGTGACCGAGGGCGCGCGGCCCGACTGCTGGTGGGCGGCGAGACCCGCGAGGGCGAGCCGCAGGTCCCGGTAGCCCGGGTAGCCGAGGAGGCGGGCGGTGCGGACGACCGTCGCCTCGCTCGTCCCCGTGAGCTCGGCGAGGCCGGTGACCGTGAGCGCCGCGCAGGCGGCCGGGTCGTTCGCCACGGCCTCCGCGACGCGCTGCATGGAGCGGGTCATGGAGGGCGCCAGCGTCCGCACCTTCGCCGCGAGGGCGGCGGGGGCGGGCGGCGCGGGTGGACCGGACGCCGGGGAGGAAATTTCCTTCACGTCATCGCTCACATCTTGAAAGATATTTTCTGTCGGGCGGGATGGTCAAGGGCCGCACAATGGACGCATGAGTACCGGCAGTGACCCCGTGAGCCCCCTTGAGCAGGCGCTGCACGCCGCCCGCGCCCTCGTGCTCGCCGATCTGGTGTCCGGGCAGGTCGCCGAGGCGGATGTCGTCTCGATGGTCGAGGAATCCGTCGTACAGCGCCGCTGGTGGGTCGAGCAGTGGCCGGACGGCGCGGCGTACGTCGCCGGGCTCGTCGCCCAGGACGTCCAGGACGCCCTGCTCGAACGGTACGGCCGCTGGCCCCTCTGCCCGGTCTGCGGCACCGGTGACCCGCACGCGCTCGACGTGGAGCCGGAGCTCGGGCCCGATCCGCAGTGGGTGTGCCACAAGGCCGGGGTGCGGGTCGCGGCGCTGGGCGCGCTCGGCGGGGCGACGGCCACGTGACCCTCTACGTCGATCCGCCCACCTGGCCGGGGCACGGGCGTATGTGGTCCCACCTCGTGAGCGACGTGTCCTTCGACGAACTGCACGCCTTCGCCAGGGAGTTGGGCATCCCCGAGCGGGCCTTCGAGCGCGACCACTACGACATCCCCTCGCATCGCTACGCGGAGGTCGTGCGGGCGGGGGCCGTGGAGGTGGGCTCGAAGGAGCTGCTGCGCCGGCTGACGGGAGCGGGGTTGCGGCGGCCGAAGCGGCGGGGGACGGCGGTCTGAGGGTGCCGGGCCCCGGCCGGGGGCGATCGACCGGAGCGGTTGGGCCCGGCGTACGTCAGGCGCGCAGACGGAGTTCGTACGCGAACTGCTCCCCGTGCTCCCCGGCCTGCTCCCCGGTCTGCCCCCCGTCACCCCAGTCGTCGCTCACCTTCTCGAATCCGGTACGCGAAACGACGCCCTGCGAAGGCAGGTTGGACTTTTCGACGACCGCGAACAGCGACCGTACGTCACCCCTCGCGCGGCCCCGCTCCCGCGCCCAGTCGGCCAGCGCGCGCACCGCCTCGGTCATGTAACCCTGCCCGCGCGCCCCCTCCACCAGGTCGTAGCCGATCTCGACGCGGCCCTCCTCGTCCGGCGCCCCGTGGTAGCCGAGCGCGCCGACGGCCAGCCCGTCCTCCTTGCGGACGAGCACGAACATGCCCCACTCCGGGCGGTGCACCCCCGCCTCGTACGCCTGGAACACCAGGCCCGCGCCGGTCCGGGTCCCGTCGACCGGGCCGCCCGCGATCCAGTCGAAGCCGCCGGTGCCGCCCTCGGTGAGATCGGCCGCGGCGGCCGGGTGGACGCCCTGGAGGACGAGGCGCCCGGCGTCGATGTGCAGCGGGTTGCTCCACTTCCACTCCGTGACGGGCGTCCGGCCCGGCAGATCGCCCCGGCCGGTGGCCCACAGCAGCGTCGCCCAGGGGTCGTCACCGGGCCTGACGTGCGGGAAGAGACGGGCGAGCACGGTCTCGCACAGGCCGAGCCCGGCGGGCGGCACGGCCGTGGCCGCCGGGAGCCCGAGGCCCTCGACGATGTCGTGCGTGTGCAGCAGCACCTCGGCGACGCCCATCGCCGCGAAGCCCTCGCGGTCGGCGGCGCGGAACGGGTACGGGTGGAAGGCGCGGACCGTGCGGGGCGTGGTGTGGACGACGGCCGTGAGCAGGGCGCCGGTCGTCCGGATCACCTCCAGCAGGTCGGCGTTGTTCTCGCACTCCGCCATGTCGATCTCGAACGGTACGTAGCGCGCGGTCGGCCGCCCCGCCAGCTGCGCCGCGTACGCGATCAGGTCGCCTGCGACGTGCTCGGCGGTCTCCCGGCAGCTCCAGTCCAGCCGGCCGGCCTTGGTGCCTTCCCAGTCCCGGTCGGCCACCGCCCCCAGCACCGCGAGACAGTGCTCGACGGCTTCCCGTACCTGTTCCCCACCCATTGGTCGCATGGCGGCGAGGATAGGCGGGGTCAGGCGTCCGTACGTACCGGATTTACGCCGCCGCCACTGCCGCCGCCGGTCAGCTCACCGCTCCCGGTGAGGAATCGCCGCCTGTTCAGCAGTCGGCCGCCGGTCCTGTCGGCCCCGTCAGACCTGCCAGCTCCGCCCGGAGGTTCTCCCGGGCCCGGTCCTCCCACTCCCGGCGGCCGTACGGGGTTCTGAACAGCCTTGGGAGGTCCAGGAGTTGTCGCAGTACCGCCGCTCGGCCCGCTCGGAACGCGTCGTCCGGGACGAAGCCGTACTCCTCCCGCACAGCGGCGGCGTACGCGGCGTACGCGTCCGGCGGTGACGCCAGGATCGCGAGGTCCGCGTCGCACAGGACCTGACCGTTCGGGTCGTCGTCGGCCGGATCGTGCGTGACGGTGAGGCGCACCAGCCGCGCCACCTCCGCCGTCCTCTCCTCCGACACCCCGGCCTCCGGCAGCGCCCGCTCGGCGAGCCGCGCCGACCGCTCCTCGTTCTCCGACCGGTCCGGCAGATACACCGCGTCATGGAACCAGGCGGCCAGCCGGACTAGGTCCGGGTCCGTCGCGTGGTCCTCCAGCACCTCGATACGGTCCAGCACCGCCGTGAGGTGGTCGAGGGTGTGGTACTTCCGCTGCGGCTCGGCCCAGCGCTTGATCAGGTTGTCGCAGTACGGGAACGGATCGGGGTGGCAGGCCCCGTCCCGGGCCGACAGCAGCGCGGGCAGCCAGCGGTGGCGAAGGGCTTCGCCGGGGGACTGGGAGTCGGGCATGTACGCATTGTGCCGTGGTGGTGCGCCGTGCTGGTGGTGGTGCGCCGTGGTCGTGCGCCCGGCGGCCCTCTGCCCCTAGCGTGGAGTGCATGACGACTGTGGCTGATACGCACGATGTACGGGACCCCGGACTCCCCGCGCGGCTGCTGGCCGGTGAGCGGGACGCGCTGGTGCCGCTGTTGCGGGGGAGGCCGGAGGCGGACTTCGGGGCGGCGACCTGTTGTCCGGGGTGGAGTGTGCGGGACATGCTGGCGCACTGTTCCGCCGTGTTGTCGCGGGTGGTGGAGGGCCGGTTCGAGAAGGGCGTGTTCAGCCCGGAGTCGAACGACCGGGACATCGCCGAGCGGGTCGAGTGGCCCGTCGCGCGGATCGTGGACGCGCTGGAGCGGGGCATGACCGAGGCCGGCCCGGTCATCGCCGACGCCGGTGGCGTCCTGGACGGCGTCGCTTTCGGCGAGTGGGTGCACGCCGGTGACGTACGCGAGGCGTGGAGTCTGCCAGGCGCGTACGACGGTCCCCACCTCGGCCTGGCGGTGGAGCTGTTGACCCACCTCACCCGGGTGGGCGGCACCCGCCCGCTGCACGCCGACCTCGACGACGCCGACACGCCCCTGCTGCTCGGCGCCCCGAGCGGCGACGCCCCGCCCGCCCGCTACATCGGCGACGCCTCCACCCTCGTACGCCTCTACTCGGGGCGTCGCCCGCCCGCCGGGACGTCGTACGAGCTGGCCGGCGCGACCGAGGCCGAGCTCATCCTCCATCCCTGAGCCCGGCCGCGGTCACGGGTCGGTCAGCCCCAGGTGGAGATGAACTTCGCCGCGTAGCCCTTCTCGTGGCCCGCCGCGTTGGGGTGGAAGGTCGCCGTCGTGTCGGACGTGTTGACGCCGTGGACCCACGGGTCGGTGCCGCACGCCCCGTGGCCGGCGAACGGCTTGCGCATGTCGACGAAGTGGACGCCCGCGTCGACCGCCGCCTTCGCGGTGCCCTCGGCGAGGGCGTCGGCCAGCCCGTTCATGTCGGCGCGCTTCTTTGCGCTGAGCTCGATCGGGGAGCACGCACCGGTGGTGGAGAGCGTCTGCGGGTAGCCGAAGACGAGTATCAGGGCCTTCGGCGAGCGCGCCTTGATGTCCTTGTAGAGACCGCTGAGCTCACCCACGAGCTGGTTCCTGGCGACAGCCGACATCCACCCGGTGGCCAGCGCGCAGGCGCTCTCGGTGTCGGTCAGGCACGTCCTGACCACCGTCGAGAACTGGGTGTCGTTGCCGCCCACCGTGAGCGTGACGAGGTTCGTCGACGCGCTCAGCGCGGACAGCTGCTCGGCCCGTACGTCCGCGATGGTCGCGCCGCTGCAGGTGACGTCCTTCAGCGTGTACTCGGGGTTGGCCGCCGCCCACAGGTGGGGGTAGTTCTTCGTGCTCCGCTTGCAGTCGCCGCTCCCCGGGTCGTACGAGCCCGCGCCGACGCCGGAGGCGTACGAGTCGCCGAGCGCGACGTACTCGGCGGTCGGCGTCGCCGCCTGGGCCGGGGCGCCCGCCGCGACCAGTCCCGCGAACGTCATCAGACCTGCGGCGACGGCCGCTGTGATTCTGCGCATGACTTCCCTCTGCGTCGATCTCTGAAGCTTGAAGCCGGAATTGATCGCAGAGCGTACAGCGGGAAACGGTCCCCGCAATTCACTGTGCACGGGAGGGCAACTGCCTCTGCCTCCAAGGGCATTGGTGTGAAAAATTCGCCGATACGAAGCAACCTGACGAGCTTTCCGGCACTCTCACTTGCCGCATACCAGTCGTGAGAGCCAGAGGGGTCCTCGATGAACCGTTCGCTCGCCCGCCGCGCGCTCCGCTTCGCCGGTGTCACCGGTGCGGCGCTGGCGGCCACCGTCGCCACCGCGCTGCCCGCGCACGCCATCAACCGAGTGGACTGCGGGGACCGGAGTGACTTCCTGTACTTCGAGGTCGACGGGGTGAATCCCTGCTTCGCCAACGCCGGCACCATCGATGTCGCCATCTACGGCGTGGGCTGGATGAACACCGGCAACAACGAGGTGAGCTTCAAGTACCGCACGGTTCTGGGCGGCCCTCAGTGGGACTCGGGCCGCCTCCCGAAGTGGTACGCCTTCGACCTCGGCCTCGCCTCCGGTTCCCCCAGCGGCAAGGTTCACAAGATCGAGCAGATCACCATTTACTGAGGGGCGCGGAGTTCCCGGGCCGCCGCCGCGACAAAGCACGACCAGGCGGCGGCCTGGAATACGAGAACATCGCCGGTCGCGATTTTGCTGTCGCGGACGGGGACGATTCCGGGGAAGTCGTCGGAGACTTCGACGCACTCCGCGCTGTTGCCCCCGCTGTAGCTGCTCTTACGCCAAGTCGCGGTCCTCAGATCGGGTGCGTTGCGCATCCTCGTACTCCTTGGCCGCCTGCTCGATCAGGGCGAGGGACACGCCAGGCGACAGTGCCGCACCCCCAATCAGATCGTAGGACAGCGTGGAACGCGTCACTACGGCAGGATCGTCCTGGAGACGGCCAGTTTCGGACCCGTCGGCGTAAGCAAGGGGAGGGGCGTCCTCGAACGTCATGAGCTTGAACATGCCCGTCATCCCGGCATTCGCTCCCTCCGCCAGCGATGGCACCTGGACGATGATCCGGTGGCGCCTGGCCATCGCCGCGATGTGCTCCATCTGCGCGGCCATGACCGCCGGTCCGCCCACCGGGCGACGTACGACCATCTCGTCCAGCACAGCCCAGTACTGAGGCTTTCGCGGGTTCTCGAAGATGTGCGCTCGTGCGCGGCGGGCCGCTACCCGACCCTCGACCGCGTCCTCCGGCAGGAACGGGTCGTAGGCCCGGACGACCGCGCGCGTGTACTCGGCCGTCTGCAGCAGGCCCGGCACCAGGATCGGCGCCCAGTCCTTGATCGTGAGCGCCAGGCCCTCGAACTCCACCACATCTGCGAAGTGATGCTCGTACGGGGACTGTCGTGCCGCCTCCAGGTTCCGCGTGAAGAGAACCCGTCCGCGCTCAGCACCTCGTCCGCCATCCTCGCGAACTCCGGCTGCATCCGGCGCGTCCCGACCTCCAGCATCCCCACGTACGCCCCGCTGATGAACATCGCGGCCCCCAGGTCCTCCTGGGACAGGCCCGCCCGTTCGCGCCGGTGGCGCAGTTCCGCGCCGCACATCGCCCGCGTGGACTGGGACGGGTCGATGGTCCTGGGCTTGGGCATGGGCATGGGCAACTCCCTCTCGTACAGCCGGTCTTGTTGCTGCGCGCCGATTCGAGGGTAGATGCGGAGGGTGGTCGGGTGCGTGCTGAACGTGACGGCCGCGTCCAACAGCCCGGGTTGTTGGTAAATTGGACTAGACCTGTTGTCGTCACGCGAAGCCCGAAGAAAGGGGCCCCATGACCACGCGCGCGCTTCTGGAGGTGATCGCCCTCGACGCCGAGGACGCCGTCGCCGCCCAGGCCGGAGGTGCCGACCGGCTGGAGCTGGTGGCCGACATGGCGGCCGACGGGCTCACCCCGGCGGTCGCGACGTTCGTGGAGGTGCAGGCCGCCGTCGACATCCCCGTACGGGTCATGTTGCGGCTCGCGGACGGGTTCGCGGCGGGGCGGGTGGACGCGTTGGTGCGGGTCGCGTGCGACATGCGGGCGGCCGGGGCGGAGGAGTTCGTGCTCGGGTTCCTCGGGGAGGACGGCGGGCCCGATCTGGACGCCGTCGAGCGGGTGGTCGCCGAGCTGGACGGTCGCGCGTGGACGTTCCACCGGGCGATCGACCGTGCCGCCGACCGGGACGCCCTGCGCAAGCAGCTCGCCGACCTGCCGGGGCTGGACACGTACCTGACGGCGGGGTCGGCGCGGGGCGTGGACGACGGGATGCCGGTCCTGCTGGCGGAGGCCGCGAGACGCGGGGACCCCGGCTACACGCAGCGCCTCATGATCGGCGGTGGTCTCCGCCTCGACCACATCCCCCGGCTGCGCGCCGCCCGCGTGGACGCCTTCCACATCGGCGGCGCGGCCCGCCCGCACGGCTGGGACGCGCCGGTCGCCGCCGAGGCCGTACGCGCGTGGCGCGCGGCCCTCGACGCGCGCCCGGCCCGCGCGACCGCTTCGCGCTGACGCGCGGGGGTGCGTTGCCGGCCGCGGGCCCGGCGGGGCTTCTCGCGCAGTTCCCCGCGCCCCTGAAGGCCAGGCCCTGCGGGTCTGAAGGCGACGCGGCGGCGGGTCTGAAGGCGGCGGGGCGGCGGGTCTGGAAGGTGGTGGGGCGGCGGGTCTGAAGGTGGGGGGCGGCGGGTCTGAAGGTGGAGGGCGGCGGGTCTGGGAGGTGGTGGGGCTGTGGGCCTGGAGGCGGCGGGGCGGCGGGGTGAAAAGCACGGGGCGCAGCCCCGGCTTTTCAGGGGCGCGGGGAACTGCGCGAGAACCCCCACCCACCCGCACCCGACAAACGCACCCACCCCACAGCGCACCCCCCGGCCAAGCAGCCCGCAGGGCTACGCGTTGGGGTCGAAAGCGATCCCCGACGGTTTGGCCTTGGCGAGGTTGGAGGCGAAACTCCCGTCCTTGAGGCCGAAGTTGGCGCTGCCGAAGTCGTGCGAGACGAGGATGTCGCGGACGCCGGCCGGGTAGCCGTTCCAGCCGACGAGCGGCGGGTACTGCCAGGTGCCCTTGTGGTTCTCCGGCGGCTCGTCGTTGGAGCCCGCGAGCCGGAAGCAGTGCGTCCGGATGCCGTCCTTGTGGTAGACGATCTTCGGGTGCGTACCGTCCCAGCGGACCGAGGACGCGGCGTGCACGCTGAAGCCGCCGTGGGCGGAGGTCGAGACGTACTGGGCCGTGCCGTTCTGCACCCAGACCACGACGTGCTCCCAGTCGTGCCGGTGGCCGCCGATGCTGCTGCCGGGGACCGCCTGGTCCTTCTCGAAGTAGAGGTCGTACATGATCGCGCACCAGCCGTTGTTGCACTTGTAGCGCGAGTAGCCGTTGGTGTTGTCCAGGTCGGACCGGTCGCGGCAGTCGCCGCGCAGTGAACCGGTGGGCTTCAGGCCGCCGTTGACCGTGCCCGTCGGACCGATCGCGGGCGTCGAGTAACAGCCGTCCGTGTCGTAGTCGTACGCCGGCTGCCAAGTCGTCTCAAGCGCCTCCGCGTTGGCGGGCAGCGCGGCGGGCGGAGCCGCGTACGCGCTGCCGGCGACGCCGACCACCAGGGTGACGGTGGCGCCGAGCACCACGGCGGATCTGCGGAAACGACGCGAAGTGCGCGTGCGCGAACCTGTCTTCACTACGGCCTCCTGAGCCTGCCGCGAGGGATGGCGCATGTCATGCGCCATGGCATGCGCAGGTCAGATTGGCGCTACTCGCGGGTAGTGCACAAGGGTCCGGAGGTGTCGGAGTGATGAAGAATCAATCATTGTGAAAAACCTGTGAGTTGCGAGCCCGTGGCTGGGGATGGGTGGGGACGGGGCGCGGACGCGCCACATCACAGGTAGATATCCGCCACGTAGTTGTTGTGTGCGAAGTCGCCGTGCAGGGCCTTCCGGAGATCATCCCGGGCTTCCGCGCGTGCATAGTTGTCTCGCCCCAGACAAGCGGGGGCATGACAAGTTTCATCACACGGGGACGGGCTCCATGCCATTCATACGCCGCCGCGGCCTCACGGCCGCAGCCGCCGTGATCGCCGCGGTCATGGTCACTACCACCGCCTGCAGCAAGACCGAGGAGAGCGGGGCCAAGGCCTCCGACTCCACGACCGCCCAGGCGGACGCGGGCGACAGCATCGACACCGGCGAGAACGAGAGCGGCGGTGACACGACCGTCGGCGGGTTCAAGCTCCCGAAGGGTGTGCCGACCGAGCTCACCGGTGACGCGTTGCAGAAGTGGAAGGACGGTGGCTGGCAGGACTTCAGCGGCGACTGGGCCTCCAAGGCGGAGGACTTCGCCAACCCGTACATCGAGAACTTCTGGACGCCGGAGCGTATCGCCGAGGCCAAGGAGAACCTGCCGGACCTGCCGGCGGTCGCCGAGGCGGGCAACACCGCCACCGGGGCCGGCAAGACCACCCAGGTCTGGCTGCCCGACGGCAAGGTCAAGAAGCAGCAGGCCGGCAGGGTCAAGGCCACGTACCACAAGTACGCGCCCCCGGTCGGCAAGCTCTTCTTCACCACGCCCCAGGGGTCGAGCGTCTGCTCCGCCGCGGTCGTGAAGGACCCGGCGCACCCGGGCAAGTCCAACCTGGTGTGGACCGCCGGGCACTGTGTGCACGCGGGCAAGGGCGGCGGCTGGTACCGCAACATCGCCTTCGTACCGTCCTTCAACAACACGGGCAAGCTGAACATCAGCCAGGCGTCCGCGAACTACCGCGCGAGCAACGTCTCCCCGTACGGGATCGCCTGGGCCGACTGGGCCACCACCTCCGGCACCTGGATCAAGGGCGGCGCCGCGAGCGAGGGCACCGTGGCCGCCGCGTACGACTACGCGGTGCTGCACGTGAAGCCGGAGAAGGGTTCCAAGTCCCTTGAGGAGCGCCTCGGTTCGGCCCTGCCGGTGTGGTTCAACGCCCCCGCCGCCAACAAGGTCAAGAACATGAAGGTGCGCGGCTACCCGGCCGAGGCCCCGTACGACGGCTCGAAGATGTACCACTGCCAGGGCGCCACCAAGCGCTTCGTCCTCGGCTACAGCTACCCGAGCGACCACCCGGCCCAGTACATGGTCGGCTGCACCATGAACGGCGGCGCCTCCGGCGGCCCCTGGTTCATGTCCCACAAGGGCCGCACCTACCTGGTCTCCAACAACTCCCTGAGCGACCGCTCCACGTTCATCACGGGGCCGCGCCTCGGCAAGAACGCGAAGCAGGTCTACCTGGCGACCAGCAACAAGTTCAAGTAGGTCTTTGGAGGAGATACGCCCGAAGGGCGCCCCCGCGGGGGCGCCCTTCGGGCGTATCTCCTCCAAAGACCAGAGACCTGTTGGTGGGGCACATCCCTCGGCTAGTGAATACGCAGAGTGATGACCGAGAAGAGAACTTCTCCCACCCGCTGCCAACTATGCCGGTTTCAGACGGGCTGAGTAGGGCCGGGGGCTGGAAACGGAGCCCTCACAGGCCACCGCGCCAGTCCCCGACCCTACTGAACCTGGCCGACCCCAGTCAGCCTCAACCGCCTGCCACGGGCCTGGAGCCGATGGCCGCGCAGGCCGCCTTCTTCGTGGGGTAGCCGTCCGCCGGGTAGATCACCGGCCCGCCGAGTTCCGCATGGCCGTCGGTAGCGGAGGACTCGCCGCTGTCGGGCTGCGCGTTGGGGAAATAGCAGGCCGCGAACCGGGTCGGCCTGGGGGTCTGTGGCACTGTGCCCTGTGCCGGCTGGTTCCACATCCGGTCCCAGGACGCCGCGCAGGAACGCGCCGCGTCCTGCGGATCGAAATCCTTCATGGCTTTGAGCGGCAGCTGGCTCAGGTCCGCCTCGGGCGACAGCGTGCGAGCGCACATGACGTTGCGCCCGTCCTCGCCCCATGGCCCGAATGTGGCTACGGCAGCCGTGGTGGCGCCCCCGAGGAGGACGGCCGTGACCGCACCCACCATGAACAGGTGCCGGCGCCTCCCGGAACCGGCCGTGTCACGCGGCTGCTCGCTACGGCGCAGGATCTCCCGCAGGACGGCCTTGCCGTCTGCGGACGCTGCCCAGCCTTCGGTGCCGTCGGGGCGCAGGGCACGGATGGCGGCGAGGTCGGGCGCCTGGCTGTGCTGGGTGACGGTCTGCTTCATGCTGACTCCCGTTGGGTGAAGTGGGGCTGGGCAAGAGCGCCATGGACCGGCTGTGCATGGCCTGCACGGGGCAGCGCTGCCCTGAACCGTTTGCGCGCCCGGTGTAGGCGCACAGCGAAGGCGGTGGCCGTGCAGCCTGCGACCACGGCCGCCTGCTTGGCCGTCAAGCCGTACCAGGCGCTCAGCACGAGTACTTCCCGGTCCTGTTCGGAAAGCGCCGACAGCGCGGCGGCCACCTCGGCACGCGTCCCTATCGCGTCCCCGATCTCCGCAGCCCCTGTCCGGTCGGCCATCACCGCCAAGCGCTCGGTCAGTGCGCGGTGCCGCTGGTCGGACCGCACGCGGTTGGCGAGCAGCCGCCGGGCCGAGGCGAGCAGCCACGGCAGGGCATCATCGGGTACGGACCCGGACTTGCGCCAGGCCAGCACGAAGGTCTCCGACAGGATGTCCTGTGCTGTCTCCCGGTCCGTACGGTGCAGCAGATACGCCAGTACCCGATCAGCATGAGCCGTATAGAGAGCCTCCAAGGCCCGGTGTCCGCCCGGATCCCCGTACTCCCCGGCGGTTGTTCGTCGTCGTCTCACAGCACCTCCATGTTCCGTCCATCAACGGCCGTCAACCGGGAGATGTACGGCCGGGCCGGATCTCTTACAGCCTCTGGCGCTTCAGGTTCGGGCCGTCTCGGCAGGCGTGACACGGAGCACGAGCCTGCCGTGAGTACACACCCCGCGCGAGTCGCCCGTGTGCGATCGCCACCGGTTCCAGAGCGAAGGGCTCACCACCTCGTCCAACCACCCATGGCCTGGCCCTTGAGAGGTGCTCGCCAGGCGCCCTGCCCCACAGGCCCGGGGAAGATTCTGTTCGCGTCCTTTGCCGCGACGGCGGAGACCAAGCGGGTGGCTGAGCGCGGCGATGTCGCCGGGGTTTACCTCCCGGCCTTGGGCGGCCATCTGGCGCAGGGTTTCGGTCGTGTCGACGGTGGTGGAGAAGATGATGCTGTCGGCCATCAGGTCGAGAAACTTGACACTCGCAGGTCAGGACGCCTTGCTCCCGGCGATCCGCGCCGTCCTCGCCGCCGGCCGCGTCCACGGTCTCGGCCTGGCCGACGCCCAGCACGTCGTCCGCGACCGCTACCTCCACCACGGCGACCGCGTCGCCCGCACCCCCGACAGCCCCCTCGACCTGGACTCCCTGACCGCCCTCGCCACCGGCCTCCCCAGCCGTCTCGTCGCCATCGAGGCGGTCTGGGACGGCGACACAGTCCACGACTGGTTCGTGATCCTGCTGGCCCACACCGCCGACCCCGAGGGCGAGCACCCGCTGGCCACCACTTATTGGGGCACGGCCGAGCGCCACCTCGGAGCGGACAGGGCGGCCCGCACCCCGGGCCACCCGTCCGCCGAGGCCGCCACCCACGCCGGCCGGGCCCTGGCGGCCCACCTGTCGGTCCCCTTCCGTTTCGCCAGCCCCGACACCCCTGACGAAGAGGCGAGATGGGAGAGGTGACGAGCACCGAGAGCGAGCCGGGTCTGCTCCCGTGCCCTTGCTGCTTCCAGCCCACCCTGGAGGAGCGCGCCAACTTCGAGATCTGCCCGGAGTGCGGCTGGGAGGACGACGGGCAGGACGACGCCGACGCTCATGTCGTCCGGGGCGGCCCCAACGGCTCGCTGAGCCTGACCCGGGCCCGGGCGGAATTCGCGGAGGCGCTGACCGAGGACCAGCACGACGAGTCCCTGACGCGCGGCGGCGCGGGAATGTGGCTGGCGGAGGCACGACGTCAGCCGGGTGCCCTGCCCGGTGGCCCGGCGGGCCTGCTCTAGGCCAACTGCGGCGGCAGCGGCGCCGCATGGGTCACGATCAGGCCCGAGACCGCTCGGGTGAGGGTGACGTAGAGGCGGCGTAGGCCCGTGCGTTCGTCCGGTTCGGCGTCGACGATCGCCTGGGGCTCGTCCAGGACGACATAGTCGTACTCCAGGCCCTTGGCGAGCGAGGCCGGGACAAGGGTCAGGCGGGTCTCCTGCGTCGTCTCCTCGCCGGGGGACAGGTGGGCGAGGCCCGCCGCCGTCAGCGCCTCGGCGAGGGCGGGGATGCGGGTGTCCGCTGCGATCAGGCCGGTCGAGCCCTCGTTGCGGAGCAACTCCTCGCAGGCGGCGATGACCTGGGAGTCGCCGGTGCTCGGCCGTACGTCGAAGAAGCCCGGGTTCTCGCGGACCGACGCCACCGGGGTCAGACCGGGCGCGATGTGCGGGAGAAGCCGGGAGGCGTACGTGATCACGTCCGTCGGGACGCGGAAACCGGCCGTCAGCTCCTCCACATGGGCCTCCCCCTTGCCGAGGTGCGCCAGCGCCTCCTGCCAACTCCGCGTCGCCCAGGGGGTCGTGCCCTGCGCCAGGTCGCCCAGGACCGTCGCCGAACCGGTGGTGCAGCGACGGCCCACCGCCCGGTACTGCATGGGCGAGAGGTCCTGCGCCTCGTCGAGGACGACATGGCCGAGGGAGTGCGTGCGCTGCACCAGGTCCGTCGCCTCGTCGACCAGGACCGCGTCGGCGGCCGACCACTTCACCGACTTCACGCTCCGCGCCGGCTTCGCCCACAGGATCGCCTTCTGCTCGTCGTCCGTGAGGATCCCGTCCGCGTGCTCGGCCAGGAAGTCCGCGTCGGAGAGCAGCCGCAGCACGAGCTTCGCGGGGTCGACGGGCGGCCAGATCGCCTTGACGGCCGCCTTCACCGCCGCGTTGCGCGCCACCGCGTCCTGCACCCGGTCGTCGGGCGCCTCCCCGGACCGCTCCATCTGCACCAGCACCGCGTGCGCGATCCGCTGCGGCAGGGCGTCCCGCGCGGCCCCGTAGCGGATGTCCCGGTCGAGCAACTCCCGCACGATGCCTTCGAGTTCGTACGCCGGCACGCGCCAGCGACGCGAACCACGGACGACCACGACGGGCTCGGTGGGCAGCGTGACGTGCGAGCGCACCGCCCGGCGGAGGACTTCGGCCATCCGGGCGTCGCCCTTGACGACGGCGGCCGCCGCGTCGTCCGTGCCCCGCACCTCCACATGCGCGACGAGGTCGCCGACGGTCGCCTGCTTGACCTCCAGCTCGCCCAGCGCGGGCAGGACCTGCTCGATGTAGTGCAGGAAGGAGCGGTTCGGCCCGATGACGAGGGTGCCGGTGCGGGACAGACGCTCGCGGTGGGCGTAGAGGAGATAGGCGACCCGGTGCAGGCCGACCGCGGTCTTCCCGGTGCCGGGTCCACCCTGCACGCAGAGGCTGCCGGACAGGTCCGAGCGGACGATCTCGTCCTGCTCCGGCTGGATCGTCGCCACGATGTCCCGCATCGGGCCGACACGCGGACGCTCGATCTCCTGCTGGAGCAGCTTGCTGGTGGCGGCCGCCTCGGCGGGGTCGGAGAGGTGCTCGTCCTCGTACGCGGTCAGGTCGCCGCCGGTGTACCCGAAGCGGCGCCGCAGCCCGACGTCCATCGGGTCCTTCTTCGACGCCCGGTAGAAGGGCTGCGAGACGGGGGCACGCCAGTCGATGACCATCGGGTCGCCGTCCGCGTCGTGCACGTGCCGGCGCCCGATGTAGAACTGTTCCCCCTCCGCGCCCTCCGCCCGGTCCGCGCCGGGCGCGTGCAGGTAGTCGAGCCGGCCGAAGAAGAGCGGGGTGTGGTTCAGGTCCGCCAGGGCCTTGATCCGCTCCTCGATCTGGCGGGCCAGCACCTCCGCGTTCACCCAGTTCGCGGTGACGTCCCTGATGTCCAGCGCCTCCGCGTCCTCCCGCATGGCCCGCAGCGCGGACCGGGAGGCGGCGAGGTGGGAGCGCTCGCGGGAGAGGGGATCGGCCGGGTCGCTGAGGGCGGCGGGGCCGGCGGGGCCGGCGGTGGGCTGCGCGGACAAGGGGGTGCCTCCGGGGGCCTGCGGGGAGCTGGGGGTACGCCTGACGACGGTGACCGACCGGTTTCCGTCCGGGCGGCGGCGCTCCACGGACGGGAGGCGGGCAAGAGCGGAGAGTGTAGGTGAGGGGAGGGGGCGGAAGCCAACGGATTTTTTTGCCGCCGCGTCCGCCGTGCCCGCCGTACCCCTAGGGGGTCCCTACACCGCCGGTATTACGGGCGAGCTGGACCTGAGAGGGAGCCGGGGGCTCAGCGCGTTCACTCCGCAGACCGACGCGGTTCGAAGGCGGGCGTTCCACCATGGAGATATGAGTGCAGCGACCTTCATCCCAGCCTCGGCCTCCGGCCGAACCGGTCCGCCGCCCGGTGCGACCGGCCTCGACGACCACCACAACCGCCACCGCCTCGCCGACGCCCTGCGCGCCGTCAAGGTCTTCGCGAGCGCCGCGTTCGGCGTCGTCATCCTCGGCGAGTACGCGGAGGAAGCGGGCGTACGCCGCCGGTGAAGGCCGGACTCCCGGCCCACACCTCTCCGAGCCTCGCGCAGCTCGCGGGGCCGTCATCCCTGCCGGACCACCTGGCCCGACCCGGCCGACGGAACACCCGGACCACCTGGACCACCCGGACCACCCGAGCCCCTCGGCCGTCAGCCGCGCTCTCCCGGACGGCCGCCTCGATCTGACCCTCACCTGACCGCCTGCCTGACCGCCCGCGCGGGCAACTCCCTACGGCCCAGCCCTCCTCCGCCCCCGTCGGCGGTCTCAGCCTTCCTCGGGCAGCAGGATGTCCGCGTCGTCGAAGATCCGCAGCATCACCAGGAGCAGGCGACCGCGGGAGACCATGTACTCCGCGACGATCTGTGAGGTGAGCCGGATCTCGCGGTCCTGGTCGCCCACTCCTATGGTGCGGGACAGCTCGGTGTACGGATCACGGGCGAGCAGTTCGATCGCCTTGTCGAGGGAGGCACGGCGCGTGGGGTCCAGCCGGTCGCGGTCACGAGCCGCCGGCTCCGTGTACAGCACCTCGTAGATCTCCTCGTGAGGCATGCCGCCCTCCTTGACCTGGCTCGCGCTGGTACGGCTCAGCGTACCGAGCGCGGGCACCCCCTGTGACCCCTCGCTCAGCCCTCCGCCAGGAGCTCGTCCGCGTCCATGATCCGGTAGGCGTAGCCCTGTTCGGCCAGGAAGCGCTGGCGGTGCGCCGCGAAGTCCTGGTCGATGGTGTCGCGGGCGACCACGGAGTAGAAGTGGGCCTGGTGACCGTCGGCCTTCGGGCGCAGGACCCGGCCGAGACGCTGCGCCTCCTCCTGGCGGGAGCCGAACGTGCCGGAGACCTGGATGGCGACGGTGGCCTCGGGCAGGTCGATGGAGAAGTTCGCGACCTTCGACACGACGAGGACGTTGATCTCGCCCTCGCGGAACGCGTCGAAGAGCTTCTCGCGCTGGGCGTTGCTGGTCTCGCCCTTGATCACCGGTGCGTCCAGATGGGCGCCCAACTCGTCGAGCTGGTCGATGTACTGGCCGATGACGAGGATCTGCTGGCCCGCGAAACGGCGGACGATCGCCTCGGCCACCTTCCGCTTGGTCGCGGTGGTGGAGCAGAAGCGGTACTTCTCCTCCTGCTCGGCGGTGGCGTAGGCGAGCCGCTCGGAGTCGGTGAGGTTCACCCGGACCTCGACACAGTCGGCGGGCGCGATGTACCCCTGTGCCTCGATCTCCTTCCACGGCGCGTCGAACCGCTTGGGCCCGATGAGGGAGAACACGTCCGACTCCCGCCCGTCCTCCCGGACCAGCGTGGCCGTCAGCCCCAGCCGTCGGCGCGCCTGGAGATCGGCGGTGAACTTGAAGACCGGCGCGGGCAGCAGGTGCACCTCGTCGTAGACGATGAGGCCCCAGTCACGGGAGTCGAAGAGCTCCAGGTGCGGGTAGACGCCCTTCCGCCGGGTCGTCAGCACCTGGTACGTGGCGATGGTGACCGGCCGGATCTCCTTCCTCGTCCCGCTGTACTCGCCGATCTCCTCCTCGGTCAGCGACGTCCGCTTCACCAGCTCGTGCTTCCACTGCCGCGCGGAGACGGTGTTGGTGACGAGGATGAGCGTGGTCGACTTGGCCTGGGCCATGGACCCGGCGCCGACCAGGGTCTTCCCGGCGCCGCAGGGCAGCACGACGACCCCGCTGCCGCCGTGCCAGAAGTTCTCCACGGCTTGCTTCTGGTAGGGCCGCAGCGCCCAGCCGTCCTCGGCCAGCTCGATCGGGTGGGCCTCACCGTCCACGTACCCGGCGAGGTCCTCGGCGGGCCAGCCCAGCTTCAGCAGGGTCTGCTTGATCTGACCGCGCTCGGAGGGGTGCACGGCCACGGTGTCGGGGTCGATCCGCGCCCCGACCAGCGGAGCGATCTTCTTCGACCGCAGGATCTCCTCCAGCACCGGCCGGTCGGTGGTGGTGAGGACGAGGCCGTGGGTCGGGTGCTTGGAGAGGGTGAGGCGGCCGTAGCGGTCCATCGTCTCGGCGACGTCCACGAGCAGCGCGTGCGGCACCGGGTAGCGGCTGTACTGCACCAGCGCGTCCACGACCTGCTCGGCGTCATGGCCGGCGGCCCGCGCGTTCCACAGCCCGAGCGGTGTCACCCGGTAGGTGTGGATGTGCTCCGGCGCCCGCTCCAGCTCGGCGAAGGGCGCGATGGCCCGACGGCACTCGTCCGCCTGCTCGTGGTCGACCTCCAGGAGCAGCGTCTTGTCGGACTGGACGATTAGGCAGGACACACATACCTCCACGGATTGGATCTCCAGCGTGACAGACAGTGCACCTGTCACCGCTCGGGCCATGCCCCGTGCCCGGCGCCGAAAGGGCGTTCCGGCCAGCGCGCCGGGGATGCGCGCCGCTATCTATGTTCGCCTATCGCGTGAAACGGACGAGACGACTTCTCCTGAGCGCCAGAGAGCGGCTTGCGAGGCGTTGTGTGAGGCACGTGGCTGGAACGTCATGGTCGTCGAGGAAGACATCGATGTTTCCGGCTTCTCGCGAGGCCTCGACCGGCCGGGCCTGCAATGCATCCTGACCAGACTCGCCGAGCTGGACGTGATCGTGTTCTTCAAGATCGACCGGCTTGCACGCTCGACGCTCGACTTCGCGGAGATCATGCGACTCGCCGAGCATCAGAGTGTAGCGCTCGCGTCGGCGACAGAGCCGCTCGATCTCACGTCGTCCATGGGCCGGGCCATGGCGAAGGTGATCGCTGTCTTCGCCGAGCCGGAGTCCGACACCATGGGCATGCGGGTGTCCAGCGCGCACGAGCACCTGCGCCGCGAGGGGCGCTACACCGGCGGTCGGGTCCCGTACGGGTACATGGTCGTCCCCAACCCCAACGGGGCGGGCAAGGTCCTTGCGGTCAACGAGGACGAGGCCAAGACGATCAAGCGGTCGTGGAGCGGGTCCTGTCCAAGGACTCGCTCATGCAGATCATCAACGACCTCAACAAGGAGGGCATCCCGTCGCCGGGACACACCTCACGCCAGACCACGGGCAAGCGCAGCGACTCCAAGCAGTGGTACACGACGACGCTGCGCAGCCTCCTGGGCAATCCCCAGTTGCTCGGCCAGGTCATCGAGGACGGAAAGCCGATCCTGCGGACGGACGGCCTGCCGCTGGTCAACCGGCCGCCGATCCTCGACACGGACACCTGGCAGACGCTCCAGGACGAGTTGGAGCGCCGGGCCAACCCCGGTGAGAAGCGCCGAGAGGGTACGTCGCTGCTCCGCGGCATCATGCACCGCGGAGTCTGCGGTGAGCGCATGTACACCTTCAGCGGGCGCAACGGTCAGCTTCGGTACCGGTGCATCGGCCCGCTGAAGTACCGCCAGCGGGCGGCCAAGGGGGAGGGAGCAGTACGCCAAGCCGGTCCCTCAGTGGAGAGAACAGGGTGTGGGCGCCCTCCGCGACCTTACGTCGCAGCGCCGCCCGCAGTTCCGACGCCGGCCGCCCCGCGGCACCCGCCGCGTACGCCGGGCGCCCTGACCTGGGCGGTCGCCAGGTGCGGGAGGGCACTGGGCGTCATAGGCTGACCTTCGGGGGCCTGTGCCTTCGTGGAACGAGGCACGGCCGGAATGGCCTGGCGGCCACGCGGTGAAGTCCGTGGCAGTGCAGTGGAGTGAGAGCCCGTGAACTCTCCGTACACCCTCACGTTCGACAGCTCTGCCGAGGCCGGGACGAGCAGGCTCGGCGGCAAGTGCGCCGCGCTCATCGTGATGACCCGTGCCGGTGCTCCGGTGCCGCCCGGGTTCGTGGTGACCATGGATGCCTTCGAGGCGCTGCTCGACCGCGGCGGGTTGCGCCGGGCCGTCGACGCCGCCCTTGCCGGGCTCGTCGCCGATCCGGGTGCTGCGGCGGCGCGCGGCGCCGAGATCCGCTGCATGGTGATTGACCAGCCCGTGCCCTCACCGGTCGCGTCGGCGGTGACGGCGGCGTACGAGGAGCTCTGCCGGGCCGTCGGCTGCCCGGATGTCGCGGTGGCCGTCCGGTCGAGCGCCGAAGTGGAGGACCTGCCCGAGGCGAGCTGCGCCGGTCAGCACGACACGTTCCTGTGGATCCGGGGTGCCGACGCCGTGCTCGGGGCCGTCCGGCGTTGCTGGGCGAGCCTGTGGAACGACCGCGCGATCATCTACCGAGCGGCCCGTGGGCTGCCCCAGACGGTGCTGCACATGGCGGTCGGGGTGCAGCAGATGGTCGATGCCCGTACCTCCGGCGCCGCCGTGACCGTCAACCCGGCTGACGGCGACCCTTCGAAAATACGGGTGGAGGCGATCTGGGGACTGGGGCAGCTCATGGTGTCCGGCGAGGTGACCCCGGACGCCTACCTGGTGGACAAGGTACTGCTCAGCACGGTGCGGACGACGGTGTCGCCGAAGCACCAGGAACTGGTTCCCGCCCCCGACGGGCACGGGCTCGCTCGGAGGGTGGTCGAGGAGGGCCGTCAGCAGGTCCCCTGCCTGGCTCAGGGGGAGGTCGTGGAGATCGCCCGCCTGGCCAAGACCGCCGAGCGGCAATACGGCTGCCCGCAGGACATCGAGTGGGCCGTCGACAAGCACCCGAACGGCTCCACGGATACGGGCGCCGTGAGACTGCTCCAGACGCGGCCCGAGACGGTCTGGAGCCGTCGGCCGAGGACACCTGCCCGGGCCAGCCACGGCGCGGGCGTCTCCAGCATCCTCGACACCCTCCTTCGACCTGGGAGGTAGCCGATATGCCCCCCTCGTCTCGGCCGCCGTCGAAAGACTCGTCCACGCCGAGTCGGCATCGCCCGCCTGCGAGCCCTGTGAGGAGCACGTCAAGATGACGGTCTCGCGCACAGCCTTCCCGAGCCCCTACGAGATGACCTCCCCTGCCGGTGCGGAGGGCTGGGAGCAGCTGTACCCGTACTACATGGTCTTCCAGCCCTGGCGGCGCTCGGCCGAGGAGGAACGCTTCTGGTTCTGCGACAGCCAGCACTGGCCCACCGTGGTCAAGCCGTTCGAGACGGTCGTCACCGAGCTCGCGTTCAAGGGCCAGGGCCAGTTCAACACCCGGCACTTCGTCGTACCGCCCTCGTACGGCGTCACGTTCCGCATCCACCAGGGCTACGTCTACCTGAGTCCGGTGGCCGCGCCGGAGAGCCGGATCCCTGCCCGAGCACAGCAGTTCCTGGAACGCGCCGGGTACTACTACGCGAACTGGGACAGGCTGCTGGAGAACTGGAAGGGCAAGGTCCTCGGCACCATCCGTGAACTGGAGTCCATCAGCTTCGGCGAGCTACCGGAGGTCCAGCCGTACGAGGACATCGAAGCGGGGGTCGGCCTGGGCGCGGCCGATGCCCTGATCGGCGGGTACGACCGGCTCCTCGCCCTGTGCCAGCGCGCCTTGCAGTACCACTTCGAGTTCCTGAACCTCGGCTACGCGGCCTACCTGGACTTCTTCCAGTTCTGCAAGCAACGGTTCCCGGGCATCCCGGACCAGGGCATCGCGGCGATGGTCACGGGCGTGGACATGGAGCTGTTCCGTCCGGACGAAGAGCTCAGGAAACTGGCAAGGCTCGCTGTCGAACTGGGCGTCGACAGGGCACTGACCGTGCCCGACCCCGGGGAGCACACTCTGACCGCCCTCAGCCGCGAGCCGGGCGGCCGCGACTGGCTCGACGCCTGGAACGCCGCCCGCGATCCCTGGTTCAACTTCACGTCGGGCAACGGCCTCTACAGCAGCGACCGGTACTGGAGGGACACCCCCTCGCTTCCCCTGGGGTACATCCGCGACTACATCCTGCGCCTGCGGCGGGGCGAGGCCATCGACCGGCGCCTCGCCGAGCTCGCCGCCGAGCGCGAGCGGATCACCGGCGAGTACGCCGCGCTGCTCGACCCCCCGGCACGTGCCGACTTCGAGGCGAAACTGGGCCTCGCCCGCCAGGTCTACCCGTATGTGGAGGACCACAACTTCTACATCGAGCACTGGACGATGGGCGTCTTCTGGCGCAAGGCCAGGGAGCTGTCCGCCCTGCTGCACCGGGCGGGGTTCTGGCCCGAGCCCAACGACATGTTCTACCTCACGCGCGACGAAGTCCGGACCGCGCTGTTCGACCACGCGTCCAGCTGGGCCATCGGCGTCGAGCCGGCCGGCCCCGGTCACTGGCCGGCGGAGGTGGAACGGCGACGCCGGATCGTGGCCGCGCTCGCACGGCAGCACCCCGAACCGGCGCTGAACGAACCGCCGCGAGCCATCACCGAGCCGTTCAGCGTCATGCTGTGGGGCATCACCAGCGAGCGCATCCGGTCGTGGCTGGCAGCCCCCGGCGACCTGGGCGACCTGACCGGCATGGCCGCCTCGCCGGGCGTCGCCGAAGGCACGGCCCGGGTGATCCGCAGCCCCGACGAGCTGGACCGCCTCCAGGAGGGCGACATCCTGGTCGCCCCGGTCACCGCGCCTAGCTGGACGCCGGCCTTCGTGAAGGTCCGCGCGACCGTCACCGACATCGGGGGAGTCATGTCCCACGCCGCCATCGTCTGCCGCGAGTACTCCCTGCCCGCCGTCACCGGGACGGGCTCGGCGTCCACCCGCATCAAGTCCGGCCGTCGGATCCGTGTGGACGGCACGGCCGGCACGGTCACCCTTCTCGACTGACCGGCCCCGTACGACAGGAGACGTCATGACGCCCGACCGGGCGGCCCGCAATCCGCTGCCGACGCTGCCGCTCGCAGCCTCGGAGATTCCCCTGAGTGACCCCCTCCCTTCGCCCGTGCCGTTGACCGGCGTCCGGCGGGAGATATGGGACCGCGCCCTTCCCTACCTCGACGTGCGCGACAACGACGCCCATTCGCTGTACGCCTTCGCGCTGGCGGCCGCACTGCTGCACACCCTGCCAGGAGCACGGGAGGACGTCGTGCTGCCCGCCGTCCTCCTGCACGACACCGGCTGGAAGAAGGTCTACCCTGCGGACATCCTGCCCGCCATCGCCGGGCGGGCCGGACCTGCCGGGCAGGAGACGATACGCAGGCACGAGTCCGAGGGTGCCGCCATCGCCGCCCGCATCCTCGCCGATGTCGGCTACCCGGCGCGGGACACCGAGCGGATCGTCACCATTATCGACGGGCACGACACCCGCAGGGATGCCCTCGACCTGGACGACGCCGTGGTGAAGGACGCCGACAAGCTGTGGCGGCTGACCCCGCACGGCCTGCGGACCGTCGGTGCGTGGTTCGCCCTGGACCCGGGCCGGACACTGCGGTTCGTGGCGGCACGTACCTACGACCGGCTGCTCACCGAACCCGCCCGTGCCGTCGGTGCCGCATTCACCGTGCTGGCCCGTACCGATGTCAGCGTGCAGCGAAGCGGCCTGAACCCCCCATCACGCAGTGAATGACTTATTTCGGTTGCTTATGGATATTTCCGGCGTGAGTCTTGACTGCATGGACGCCTATCCGCCACTCGGAGTGGTCGTGACCGACCGGCAGGGCCTCGTCGTCGGGTGGACGCCCGGAGTGGAACGCCTGCTCGGTCACACGAGCGCCGAGGCCCGCGGCCGGTCCGTGGCGGAGCTGCTGGACGCCCCCGTGCTCGCGGGCGGGGAGCCTGCTCGAGGTGAAGGGGCTGCCGAGCTCGGCGAACGGCATCCGGACGTGAGCGTATGCCACAAGGACGGGCACCGGCTGGCCGTGGCCGTCTCCCGCTACCGCCTCGCCCCGGGGGTGGACGGCATCGGAGGAGGACCCGGCACCGTCCTGCTCGTCGCCCCGCGGTCCGGGTCGGCGGCGGAGCGCCTGCGGCAGTCGCTGTCCGGCTGGGTTCTGCAGGACTCGCCCCTGGCCCTGACGGTGTACGACACCGATCTGCGCAGCGTGTGGCAGAGCGCCGCGATGCACCGCCTCAGCGGCCTGCCTGACGAGGAGCCATGCGGACGCCGGCTGACGGAGGTCTTCGCAGGCCCCGACGCGGTGGAGTGGGAGGAGCGGATGCGGCTGGCCATGGCCACGGGAGAGGAGCAGGTCAGCGAGCTCAAGGGCACCGGCCTGACCGGCCTCGGATCCCGTGTCTTCAGTGTCTCGGCGACGCCGCTGCGGGACGCGGAGGCCCGTACGCTCGGAGTCTGTGCTCTCGTGAGTGATGTGACCGAGAGGCGCCGTGCCCGCGAGCGGCTCTCTCTGCTGAACGACGCGAGCCTGCACATCGGCAGCACCCTCGACATGGTACAGACCGCACGGGAGCTCACCGAGGTGGCCGTACCCAGGTTCACCGACTTCGCCCGCGTGGACCTGCTGGACGTCATCCTCCAGGGCGACGAACCCGCTCCTGGGCCGCTGGCCGGCCCCGTGCGGCTGCGGCGCATCGCGGAACTGTTCCTGCTCGAGGGGGTCACCACGGAACAGCGCACCGTCGGCGAGGCGGACGTCTACCTCGCGAACTCGCCGACCGCCCTGTGCCTGGCCAGCGGCCGGCCGACGCTGTACCGGGACAACACCGCCCCGCCGATCCGCTCCTACTACGAGATCGACGCGACCCCCGAGCGGCGGGCGAGGGTCCGGCGGATGGGCCCGCACTCATGGATCATCGTGCCGGTGAAGGCCAGGGGCACGACCCTCGGCGTGGTGTGGTTCACCCGCATGCGGGAGACTCCGGAGAGCTTCGACGAGGACGATCTTCCCCTCGCCGAGGACCTGGTGGCAAGGGCGGCGGTCTGCCTGGACAACGCCCGGCGCTTCACCCGCGAACGCGCCGCGGCTCTCACTCTGCAGCGCAGCCTGCTGCCGCAGCGGATGCCGGAGCAGTCGGCGGTGGAAGCCGCCTTCCGCTACCTCCCCGCCGAACAGCGTTACGGGGTGGGCGGCGACTGGTTCGACGTGATCCCGCTCTCCGGAGCCAGGGTCGCGCTGGTGGTCGGCGACGTGGTCGGCCACGGCATCCACGCGGCCGCCACGATGGGCCGGCTGCGCGCCGCCGTGCAAACCCTCGCCGATGTCGACCTCGCTCCCGACGAACTGCTCACCCGCCTCGACGACCTGGTCCTCCGGCTGTCGGCGGAGTCCGGGGCCGACACGGAGCCGCCGGGGGCGGAGGCCGCCGGGGACATCGGGGCCACCTGCCTGTACGCGGTGTACGACCCGGTCTCCAGGCGCTGCTCCATGGCGCTTGCCGGCCACCCGCCGCCCGCCGTCGTCGGTCCGGACGGCACCGCTGAGTTCCTGGACGTCCCCGTGGGACCGCCACTCGGACTGGGTGGGCTGCCGTTCGAATCGATGGACGTCACCCTCCAGGAAGGCAGCCTGCTCGCCCTTTACACCGACGGCTTGATCCATTCCGGCCACCGCGACCTCGGGGAGGGGCTTGAGGCCCTGCGGGAGGCGCTGGCCGTTCCGACGGGCACGCTGGACTCCCTGTGCGACCACGTCGTACGCGAGCTGCTGCCCGAGGGCCCCGCCGACGATGCGGCCCTGCTCCTGGTGCGGCCCCGGGCCCTGGACGCGCGCAGGGTCGCCGTGTGGGACGTGGAGGCCGACCCCGCCGAGGTGGCGCGGATACGGTCGAACGCCGTCCGTGCCCTGGCCGAGTGGGGGCTGGAAGAAGCCGCGTTCGTCACCGAACTGGTGGTCAGTGAACTGGTCACCAACGCCATCAGGTATGGCGACCCGCCGATCCAGTTGCGGCTCATCCACGACCGCGGGCTGATCTGCGAGGTCTCCGACTCCAGCAGCACCGCACCGCATCTGCGGCGGGCTCGGGTGTTCGACGAGGGCGGTCGGGGGCTGTTGCTGGTCGCGCAGCTCACGGAGCGCTGGGGCGCCCGGCAGACGGCGGCCGGCAAGACGATCTGGTGTGAGCAAACCCTGGCCGCGGCCGACGGCCCGCTCCTCTCCCTGGAGGGAACTGCCGCCATCTGACGCGCCGTACGCGGCGCGTGACGACGACACGGAGGGGTTGGCCCAGATCGCCGAGTTGCTGGAGAAGGTGGCCGACGAGGAGGCCCCGCTGCTGGACATCGAGGCGACCCGCAGGCGTCTCAGTCACGGCCTGGACCTGACGAGCCGACTCACGGTCGGCGAGTGGTTGGACATGTGGCCGGCGGGCAAGAAGGGGCGGCAGAGCGCCATCAGTCGCGACGAGAGCGACATCCGGGTGCACCTCAAACCGCGGATCGGGCACCTGCGGCTCGACCGCCTGCGGGTCACTCACCTGTCGGAGATGTTCGAGGCCATCGCCGAGGCCAACGTCGAGATCGCGGAGGGCGACGCCGCCCGCCGCAAGGCGTTCGAGGACCTTGCCCAGATCCCCTGGAAGGGGCGCGAGCACGGTGCCCGCCGCAAGGCGATGAAGGCGGCCATCGCCGAGATGGAGCCCTACCGCCGCATCGTGGGCCCGGCCACGCGGCAGCGCGTCCGCTCCACGCCGCGGGCCGCGCTGAACGCCGCGATCGCCCAGCAGCTGATCACCTTCAACCCGGCAGCCACGTCGAGTTGAAGGCGGGCAAGCGGCCCAAGGCTCTCGTGTGGACCGAGAAGCGCATCCTGCACTGGAAGCGCACCGGCGGGAAGCCGTCGTCGGTGATGGTGTGGACGCCGGACCGCACTGGCCTCTTCCTCGATCACGTCGCGGAGGACCGCCTGTACGCGCTGTTCCACTTGATCGCCTTCTGCGGATTGCGACGAGGCGAGGCGTGCGGGCAGAAGTGGACCGACACCAACTTCGATGCCGGGCTCATTACGGTTGTCAAGCAACTTGTCGTGGACGGCTGGGAGGTGTACGAGGACGACCCCAAGACCGACGCCGGCGCCCGGACGATCGCGCTGGACACCGACACGGTCCAGGCCCTCAAGCGGCACCGCGCCCAGCAGGACAAGGACCGCGAGGAATGGGGGGGGGGACCGCCTGGACGATGAGGGAACCGTTCACGCGCGACACCTTTCGATTCGGCCGAACGTCCAATTTGCCCGATCGTTCCCCCTGGCAGGGTTCCGGTCCTATTGGATGTCTATTCATTCCGATGAGTGGCTGGAATTCAGATTTGCGGCAGCGGTTCCGAAGAATGCGAACCGTGCACCCTCCCACCCAGGCCGACGCCGCTGAACCGGTCGCCCCGTCCATCGCCCCGTCCGTCTCGCCGCAGGGCACCACACTCGGCTACGCCCTCTTCGCCACGCGCTGGCTCCAGGCGCCGCTGTACTTCGGTCTGGTCGCGGCGCAGGGGGTGTACGTCTACAAGTTCTTCAACGAGCTGTGGACGTTAATCGTCCGCTGCGTGAGCGGGAGCGCCACCGAGACGTATGTGATGCTCGCCGTGCTCAAACTGGTCGACGTCGTCATGATCGCCAATCTGCTGATCATGACGATCGTCGGCGGCTACGAGACCTTCGTCTCCCGCATCGGCCTCCAGGGCCACCGTGACCAGCCCGAATGGCTGTCGCACGTCAATTCCAACGTGCTGAAGGTCAAGCTCGCCACCGCCATCGTGGGCATCTCCTCGGTGCATCTGCTCCAGATGTTCGTGGACGTCCACCACACCTCCCAGCACGCGCTGCTATGGGGCACGGTGATCCACATGGCCTTCATCGCCTCGGCGGTGCTCCTGGCGTACATGTCGGGGCCGATGCTGCGCGAGGACAAGGGCCACGGCTCCCACCACGACCCGTCCGACGACCCGAGGCCGCCGAAGAGCCCGCGCGGGCCCGCCGAGCCGACGGAACGGAGCGAGCCGACGGAGCGGACTGAGCCGGCGGCGGCCACCCCCGTGATGTCCCGGGCGCCGCTGCCGATCCCGGCCCAGGCGACGTCCCCCGAGACCCGCTTCACGCGGGGCGGGACGCGGCTGGTGCAGTACGAGACCTGGCGCGCGCCGTACACGGCCGGGAGCGAGGGCGGTCTCGGTGCCGGGGGCGGGACCGGGGTCGAGGGGCGGGTACGGGCGGCCGGGTTCCCGGCGCGGAAGCTGCTGGAGGAGTTCGACGAGGGGCACCCGCGCTCCTTCGACCGGCGGCTGCTGGCCCGGCTGGGCACCCTGGACTTCCTCGGCACCGGACGGAACGTGGTGTTCGTCGGCGCCCCCGGCACCGGCAAGACGCATCTCGCGATCGGTCTCGGCGTACGGGCCTGCCAGGCCGGACACCGGGTGATGTTCGCGACGGCGACGGAGTGGGCGGCCCGGCTGGCCGGGGCACGGGCCGAGGGCAGGCTCGCCGAGGAACTGTCCGCGCTCGACGCCTGCCCCCTGCTGATCGTCGACGAGGTCGGCTACCTCCCCTTCGACACGGACACCGCCCGGCTCTTCTTCCAGCTGATCGCCCACCGCTACGAGCGGGCCTCGCTGATCGTGACCAGCGACCGCCCGCTCGGCCGCTGGGAGGAGATCTTCGGCGGGGCCGCCCCGGCGATGGTGGACCGCCTCGCGCACCACGCCGAGATCGTCCTCCTCGAAGGGGACAGCTACCGGCTGCGCACTACTTCAGCAGGCTGACGTTCTGGATCAGCGGCCCCTCCACGCCGATGCCCTCACCCACCAGGGTGCCGAGTTCGGGGAGGGGCAGCGGCGGGTTCGCGGCGGCCGGGGCGGCGAGCGCGCCCACCAGGACGACGGCTGCGGCGACGGAGACGGTGAATGCGGTCAGGAGCGTGGCGAGAGGGCGCATGCGTGCGTGTGGGCCTTTCGAGCGCAGGAGTCGATCTCGATCGGACACAGGGTGGCTGCCCCGCACGCCCCGAGAGGATGCCCCGGGGGACCCGCGCTCGCCCATGAGGGGGAAAAACGAGCGTGGCCTGCACGAACACCCGCGTACGCCCGAACGGGTGATGCGCGGGAGACGGTTTGATCAACCAGGGGGTGGCTGAGTCAGGTCGCGTCGTCCGCGAGTTCCGCGACGCCCGTGATCCGGTGGAGCGGGAAGGTGCGCACCTCGTCCGCCGTGTGGTCGTACGCCGTCACGAAGCCGCCTTCGACGCGGACCGGCGCGATGACCCGCTGGCTGGCGGAACCCTCGGCGTTGACGTAGCCGATCCAGAGGGCCTCGCCGGTGAGGACGGCGGCCTGCATCGTCGCGAGCGTCTCGGCGGAGCCGGTCCGGGGCAGGGTGCCGGGCGGGGTGGCCGGGCCGCCGGGAGTCCGGCGCGGCGCGGTGGAGGCGAGATCACCGGCGCGGATGGCGCGGATCGCGGCGCCCAACAGGGTGTCGTCCGGGGCCGGGGGGCCGTCCGGGACGGGCTCCGGTGCCGTGCGGGGCGGGGTGCGGTGGGCGTGCGCCCGCGTGATCAGCACATCGCCCTCCGCCGACTCGGCCGCCGGCGCATACCCCATCGCCCGCAGCCCGTCGAGCAGCGTCGCCGGGTCGGCCTGGGCGGCGAGGACGGTCGGCGCGAGCCGCCGCAGCCCGAGCCCCTGCGACCGCTTGTCGGCGAGGATCTCGCTGAGCATCGCGTCGTCGTCGCAGCGGACGTACGCCGACGCCGCGCCGATCCGCAGATGACCGTGACGGCGGGCCACGTCGTCGATCAGGTACGCGAGCGGCTGCGGGACCGGCGTACGGGAGTGCGCGGTCAGGAAGTCGTGCAGGTCGGAGGCGCTGCGCCCCGCGTCCAGCGCCCGGCGTACGGACCCCGGCGTGAACCGGTACACCGTCGCGCCACCCTTCGACTCCACGTCCGCCAGCACGCCCAGCACGTCGGCAAGCGGACGCTTCAACGGGCCGGGCGCGACCGCCGTCAGGTCGGCCTGGAGCAGGACGTGGTCCAGCGGCTCGGGCAGCAGCGGCGCGAGCAGCCGGGCGGCCCGGGAGGCGGCTGCGGCCTGCTCGGCGACGGGGTCGGGGGAGGGGGAGGGAGCCGGGGAGGGGACCGGCGGACGGTCGGGGAGGGGCACGTGGTGGGCGGGGAGCTTGTCGCCCGGGGTCTCCGGCAGTTCGACCGTGGCCGGGGTCTCGGGAGGCAGCCCGAGGAGCGCGCGACCGTGCGAGGACAGCGCGCCGCGCCCGGTGACCCCGAGCGACTCGGCCTCGGAGAGGGTCCACCGGGCGATCCGGGCCCGCAGGTCCTCGCCCTGACGCTGCCGCGCGGACGGCTGCAGGGCCGACTGGGCCGATGGGGACGATGGCGCCGACTGGGACTGCGCGGGCTGTTGCGTCTGCGTCGGCGCCGACGAGGGCTGGGCGGGGGCCTGGTGGGACTGCTGGCCGCCGCGCGTGGGGTGTTCCCAGTGGAGGCGGGCCAGTACGGAGTCGTGGGTGGCCGAGGTGCCCTCGGGGAGCCCGGCGAGCAGGGTGAGGACCCGGTGGCGCACCTCGGGCGCGGCCGACCGGTCCAGCCCCGGGCCCAGCGCCGACAACGTACGGTCCTTGGCGTCCCGTTCCCCGATCACGCCCGGCGTACGGGTCGCCGTCAGCCAGGCCGTGGCGAGCCGCGCCCAGCGCTCGGCGGCGGGCAGCTCCAGCCACTCGTCGTACGCGGGTGTCGCGGCGTACCGTTCGTCGGCCTCGCCGTCGGAGGCCAACAGCCCTGCGGCGTAGGCGAGTTCGACCCAGAAGGCGGCCACCGGCTCGGGCAGGTCGAGGGCCACGGCGGTCCGTTTGAGGTCCCGCACGCTCAACCCGCCCGCGCGCAGGACACCGGGGCCGCCCTCGTCCCAGTCCTTCAGCAACTCCTCCACGGTCGCCAGCGCGGTGTACGCCTGCCCGGCCGCCGTCGCGTCCACAACCTGTGGACGGTGCGCATCCGACGCCTCGACGGGCGGCGGCACGGGCTGCACCTCCCGGTGCGCGCGGCCCCCGCGCAGGTGCAGGGCGACCTCGCGGGGCAGGACGACCGTGCCGGGGGCGGTGGGCAGCAGCAGCCCCCGGTCCAGCAGCCAGCGCAGATGGGCCGCCGGGTTGGCGGTGACCTGGCCGTACGGCGGCCCCCACACCAGCCGGGTCAGGACGTCGAGGGACTCCGGGGGCGCGGCGGCGAGGAGCGCGGCCATGCGGCGGCGGTCGGTGAAGAGCGTGGCGAGGGCCGTGACCGCCGAGACCGAGTCATGGGTGCTCGGCAGGCCGGCCGCCGCGACGATCTCCTGGACCCGCCCCGGCGACATGCCCGCCGTGGCCTCCGCGACCGTCGGGCCGAGGCCGGTGGGGGAGGGGTGCTGCGGGGAGGGGGCGAGCAGCTCACGGGCCGTGCGGACGAGGCGGAGCCGGTCGTCGGGGCCCCACACGAGGGCCTGGTCGCGCAGGGTGGCGAGGGCGCGGGGCAGCGCGGCGGTGACGGCGGGGTCCGCGTCGTCACCGGCCAGCAGGGCGGCGAGTTCGGCGTACGGCGCCGGGTCCGCCGCCACGGCCAGGGCCTGGGCGGTCTGCAGGGCGAACCGGTCCAGGCGTTCCAGGGCCCGGACCACCGAGGCGCGGGTGCCGGCGCGGGTGGCCAGCTGGGTCAGGTCGGTGGGCACGGGTGTGATGAGGTCCGGCCGGGTCCGGAGCAGCACGGCGAGCGAACGGTCGTCGCGTCCGCGTAGCGCCTCCGCCAGGGAACGGGGGGCTCCGCCGGTGGGGGCCGCCTCCGTGGGGGTGTGCTCCTCGGTGCTCATCCGGCCAACGGTAGCGGCTGCGCCGGGCTGGGGCGCCAGTAGCTCGGGGGTGCGCGTCTCGTCGGCGGGTGCGGGTGCGTGGGGCTTCCCGCGCAGTTCCCCGCGCCCCCTGAGAAGCCGGGGCTGCGCCCCTTGCTTCTCAGGGGGCGCGGGGTTCGGTCCTGAGAAGTCGGGGTTGCGGCCCCTGCTCTCGGGCCATGACCTCCGGATGCCCGGAAGCGATACGGTCGGAGGAGTATGCGTGGCCGATCCCGGAGGGGCTTCGTGGGGATTGAGAGCGACCAGGTCGTCTACGAGTACCTGAGCCGGGTCGGTGATCTGGCCCAGCAGCGGCAGTTGCCGTCCTCGACTCGGATGCGTCTCGTGTCGGGGCTGCGGGACGAGATCGACCGGCGGCGGGCGAAGGCGCCGGTGGACAGTCCGGCCGCCGTACGCCGCATCATCGCCCGCCTGGGGACCCCGGACGAGGTCGTCGAGGCGGCGGGCGGGCCCGGTGCCGTACCGGAGCCCCTGGCGGCCGCCGTGCCCGTGCAGCGGGTGACCGGTGGGGACGTGACCGCCGAGGACACCGGGGAGCGGGCCAAGGGGCTGCGGCGGGTCGTGCCGCGACCCCGTTCCGCCGACGCCGCGCCGCCGCCGGTGGCGGGTGGTGCCGCTCCGCCGCATCTCGCCCCGCTGCACGAGCTGGGCGAGGGCGACGCACAGCCCGACTGGTGGCGGGTCGGCGGGGGCGGGGGACCCGGCGGCGACATCGGGTTCGGGATCGGGGACTCCGTGCCGGGGTTCGTCGGGGGTGTGGAGATTCCCGAGTTGCTGAAGCCGCCGCCTCCGGCGAAGGCGGACGGGGACCGGGATGGCAAGGCCGAGGGGAAGCCCGGGGCTGTCGTCGAGAAGGGGGCGGCGGCTTCGGCGGGGGGCGTGGAGGAAGAGGCTCCTCGGCAGCGGCGGCGGCTGCCGTTGCCCCGGCTGCGGCCCGTGGGTGGGGGGTGGAGCAATCCGCTGCTGTTGCTGGCGGCCGTGCTGTTGGTCGCGGGAGCGGTCATGGGGAGTCTGGTGCCGTTGGGGCTGGGGTGGTTGATCGCCTATCTCTCGCGGAGGTTGACGCCCGCGGAGTCGAAGTGGGCGGTGATGGGGGTACCGGGGGCGGTAGCCGCGGGTGGGATCGTGTGGCTGTGGGGGCGTAGTGACGGGCGGTGGGGGGATTCCATTGCTCGGGGGGAGATGAATGTGGCGGTGGCGGAGACGTGGCCGTGGGTGCTTCGGGTCGCCGCGATCTCGTCGGCGCTCTATCTTCTCTGGCGGTCTCAGCGACCTCGTTGACCCGAGAGTGTCCCGCCCCCGCCGCCCCATGCTCGGCATCCGCCCGGGGCCTGGCCCCGGGCGAACACATCAGTCTGCGGCGGGCCGCCAGCCGCGGGCCGACACGACTGATACCCGAGCGCCCCACACCGTGAGCACGATGGCGCCGCACAGCGCGGCCAGAGTCGTCGGAGCGAGAGAGGCCAGGGAGATCACCGTGGGCCGGTCGATCTGGATGGGTGTGGCGAGCCAGACCGAGGTGAGGACACCGATCCCCACAGCCAGCAGGGAGGGCACCAGAAGCGACCACACGGCCGTGGTCCCGAACACCGTCCGACGCCCGGTCAACACGCTGAGCGGGGCCAGCTCACGCCCGTACCGGACGAACTCGCCCATCGCCCCCAGCCCTGCCGCCAGAGCGATCACGAACATGCCGGTGGACGCCAGCAGCCGGATCCAGCGCGTGGCGGCCTCCAGGCCACCGACGGCACTGTAGAAGCCGCCCACCGACGTGACGGTCGCGTCCACGCCCAGATGCCGGTACGCCAGTTCCTTCAACAGCCCCATCGGCAGATCCTCGTGCGGTCCCGCGGCGTTGACGAGCAGCAGAGTCACGGATGTGTTGTCCGTCGTCCGCCAGCCCGACGTCCTGCCCTGTTGCGCGTCGACCGATGCGGTGTCGTACGTGCTCCACGCCACCAACTCCCGCAGCCGCGGATCAGGTCCGCCTCCCGGGACGGACACCGGCGTGGAACTGCAGGGCGTGTTCAATGCCTTGAGCGCATCGCATGAGCCGATGAGCCTGGCCGTGCTCCGCACGGTCTCGTCATCGGTCACCACGCGCAGCACCGCGCTTTCCACCCCGTCGGGAAGCGACTTCTCGAAGGCGGCAAGTCGCTTGGAGGACTGCGGATAGTCCACGGTGAGCACGCTGTTGCCGACTCTGTCCAGAGTGGTCAGGGCACGGGCGGCGTTCTCGCCGAACACCCCGCCCCACAACTGGGCCTGCGCCGCTAGTCCGACGGCCAGCGTCAGTGAGGCCACGAGGCGGACCGTGGCCTGCGGATGGGCGGCCAGGCGGCGGCCCGCGATGATGCTCCCGCTGGATCCGATACGGCGTCCCCACCTGGCCAGTCGTCCGCCGAGCCCTACGCAGAGCATGCTCACGGCGGCGGGAAGGGTGGCGAAAACCAGAACAGTGCCGAGGACGTAGAACGGGAGCTTCATGTCGTCGGACATGAGCTCGGTGCCCCGCACGGTCACCAGGAGAACGGGCGCGAACGCGAACCCGCCGATCCGGTACAGCCTGCCGCGGCGTACCGCCGGTTGGGAGCCGCCTTGCTGCGCGCCGTCGGCCTTCGGCTGCAGCAGTACCACCGTCGCGAGCACGACGACCGGAGCGGCCAGCAGAGCACCGATGAGTCCCGGTACGGCGGCGGTCGCGTCCGGGCGATAGAGCTGGAAGTCGACCATGGGGAGCGGCAGGTCGATCAGAAGGGCGGGAGTGAGGGCGAGAGCGGCCGCAAGCGTGCCGACGAGAACCGGCACAGACGCCTCTCCGAGGGCGAAACACGCACGCGCACGCGCACCGGCGCCCAGCACGGCGAGCAGTCGCGATCGCCGGTCCCGTGCCACCGCGCCGACGCGGGCCGCCACGGTGACCAGGAGGACCACGGGCAGGAACACCAATCCCGCCAGGGCACCGTAGAACTGCTCGGAGGGTGGCAGATTGTCGTCCTCGCCGAACGTGGACGCGCCGGCCCCGCCGAACCCCACCGCCCCGAACGACTCCGCGTCGAGGTCGTCCGCACCACCGACGGGTCGGGCATACGCCAGCAGCTCTGCCGGGGCCTGCAGACCCTCCGCGCCGATAGTGCCGACGGACTTCCCGTATCGGCTGCCGATGCGCTCCACGGTACCGGCACCGGCTTCCGCGAGTGCGGGCGACAGAACGGCCTCCCCCGGCCCCGGCCAGCGGTCGAGGCCCGGCGGCAGCGGGGCGTCCGCCCGCAGCGGCTCCAGCCACACCACCTGAAAGGCGGTTGTCCCCACCATGTCGGTCACAGGCTGCGCTATCAGATTGGCGTCGCGGGTCCCGGTCGTCCAGTCAACGGCACGCTCCTGGGTCCGCTGCGCCCGGCCGTCGAACGAACTCTGCGCCAGCGCGAGGACACCGAGACTCGCGGCGAGCAGAAAGGTGGCGGCGGCCAGCAGCCAGGTTCGGATCGTGCCCGCCTCGGCTGCGGCAGCCGCTCCCCGTCCGATCCGCAGCATGTGCGTCATCGCGCTCATGTCGCCGCCTCGGCGAGCCGCCCCTCGGCAAGGTGCACGGTCCTGTCGGCGCGTGCGGCCACCGCGGCGTCGTGTGTGACGACCAACAGTCCGCAGCCGGTCTCCTTCGGAAGACCGAAGAGCAGATCCGAGACCGATTCCCGATTCCGATCGTCGAGAGCGCCGGTGGGTTCGTCGGCGAGCAGCAACGACGGCTTGTTGATCAATGCTCGTGCGACGGCGGTCCGTTGGCGTTCACCGCCGGACAGCTGGGAGGTGGCGACCGTGTCGGGGGAGACCCCGAGCCGCGTCAGCAGCGACGCCGCCTGCTCGAACGCCGCGGACCGGCGGGCGCCGGACAACAGCGCCGCCACCGCGACGTTCTCCACCGGAGTCAGTTCCGGCAGCAGTTCGCCGAACTGGAAGATCGTGCCGATGTGCGTACGCCGGTGCCTGGCGAGCGCACGGGGCCGCATCGCGGTGACGTCGGCACCCGCCACCTTCACCTGCCCGGCCGTCGGCCGGCTGAGCCCCAGAACGCACATCAGCAGCGTGCTCTTGCCGCTGCCGCTCGGCCCGGTCACCGCGACGGACTCTCCGCTGCGCACCGTCAGGTCCGTGTCGTCGAGCAATAACCGCTCCGACACCCGCACACGGAGTCCCCGTACTTCGAGCATGAGTTGCCCGGTAGGAGGCGCCTTCGCTGCTACGGCGAGCCCTTCGGCCAATGAGCGCTGAGAGTCAGTCATCAATCCTCGAGAATGGATCTGTGCGCCAGGGTGGAGGGACCTGAACGGTCACCCCCACCCTGAACCCCGGACAGGCATCCGGTAAGGCTACGCGTGCTCGGTAGCGACACCGCCGCACGATCGCAGACGTGACTCGCGTCAGCGAGTGACCCAGTTGCTGCAGTCGTCCGGCCAGTTGTTCTTGTACTCGCAGGCCTTGACCGCGTAGATCCGCGCCCCGGTGCCGCTCTTCACGGTGCTGGCGTACTCGTTCTTGTTCCAGATGGTACGGACCGAGCCGCCTTCGCCGTTCCGCTTGTACTGGCCCTTGACCTGCGCGTCGTTGTCGTGGGTCTTGGTGACGGCGATGCGCTTGCGGTCATCGATGGTCTTGACGGTGACTTCGTCGACCGAGGCCGTGAGGGCGAAGGCAGGGGCGGCTGCGGTCAGCGCCATGACGGCCAGACCCGACAGGGCGATCTTCTTCATCGTGATCATGTGGAACCCTCCGTTTCTTCCCGGCACTTCGCGCCCTGATCGGAGCGGTCAGCGCCTTGGGTGTACACATCCTCGGCGCGGTCCGGACGACAACGGCATCCGCTCTTGGGTAGCACTCCCCAATTCCGCCTGCCGATCGTGGGATTGACATCGCCCGGATGTTGCGCAAGCCGCGCCGACGCCGAGTGACCGTGTCGGTCGACAGCACTTCCACCCCGAACGGACAGGCTGTGGTGAAAGCCACAACCGATCCGACTCGGATACACGCGGCAACAATGCGCTCGACCCCAGGCGTAGACATCACCCCTATATCCGCCATCGGTCCGGTATGCCGTGTCACGCGGTGCAACCGCCAACGGGACACCGAACCAAAGGGATCTGATAAGGCGATGGACTCGTCTCCGCCCCCCGTCATACCCTTCCTGGAATCGTCGTGAGGGCTGACCTCCCTTGTCGGCGATGAATGACGACTTACGGGGGATCGAAATCTTGATACGTGTCGGAGTGGTAGCCCCGGAGGATTTGCTCCGGGCCGGTATTCGTAACGCCCTTGAAGGCGACGCCAGAGTGAGCGTCGTCGCCGACGGACACACCAGCCGAGTGCTGGACGTGATGAATCGCCTGTCGCTCTCTGTCCTGGTGGCCAGCCCGGCCACCGAAGACGAGGCGCTGCGCTTGCTCCGCACCATCAACTGTCAGCCGGTACCACCACGTACCGTGGTGCTCGCCGACCGGATCAGCAAGAAGGCTGTCCGCGCGTTGCTCGACGCGCGCGCGGCCGGGATACTCCGCCGCAGCACCGCACGGCTTCATTTGCCCTGGGCCGTGCAGGCCACGGCCCAGGGCGCACTCGCGCTGGAACCCGCACTGGCGTCTCTGCTGGTCGACAGCTATCTGGAACCTCTGAGGCGGGATCAGACGCAGTCGGAGGCGGAAAGCCTGCTCACCAGACTCACCGCTCGTGAACGAGAAGTCCTCACCCTGCTCGCAGACGGTTATGCCGCACCCGAAATAGCGGCGATGCTCTCCCTCGCCACCGGCACCGTGAAGAGCCATATGCGCAGCGTCTACGACAAACTCGGTGTGAGTAACCGCATTCAAGCCGCCCGAGTTTTCTGGTCAGCCGGCTCCGCTCCAACTCCCGTGCCGCGCCATGACGCCAACCGCTCGGCGGACAACACTTTTTCGCGTTCCGCATAACAGCCCGACTGCTGCGGCTGGTCGTCGGCGACATGGCCGTGGACGGCCCCGGCCGACCGCATCACATGATAAGACCGAGGGAAATTCTCGTGCACATAGCCTTCTTGCTGCACAACGCCTATGCGACCGGTGGCACCACACGGACGAGCATGACGCTTGCCGAGACGCTGGGCAGGAACCACCGTGTGGAACTCGTGTCGGTCTTCCGGCACCGCGAGAAGCCGCAGTTCGGTCAGCCGTCGGGGGTTCAACTGCGGGCCCTGGTGGACCGGCGCAAGCAATCCCCGGACGCGACACATCCCCTCGCGGCGCAGGCTGGAACGGTCTTCCCCAAGGGGGACAGCCGTGCGGGCCAGTACCACCGGCTCGCCGAGCAACGCATCATCGAATGGCTGGGGGAGACGAAGGCCGACGTCGTCGTGAGCGCCAGGGCCGGACTCAATGTCCTGCTGGGCCGCTTCGGCCCCCGCGACGCCGTCCTCATCGGCCAGGAGCACCTCACCCACGACAACCACCCGCACAGGCTGCGCAAGGACATTCAGCGCTGGTACGGCGGCCTCGACGCCCTCGTCACCATGACCGAGGCGGACGCACGCGACCACCGGCGCGGCCTGCGACTGCCGCGTGTTCGCGTACTGGCCATCCCCAACAGCGTCCCCGAACCTGCCGTGTCACCGGCCGACGGAGACGCCAAGGTCGTGGTCGCGGCCGGCCGGCTGGCCCGTGTGAAACGGTACGAGATGCTGGTCGACGCCTTCGCCATGGCCGGCGAGGACTGCCCTGACTGGTCCCTGCGCATCTATGGGGACGGCGTGGAGCGCGCCCGGATCGCCGAGCGGATAGCCCATCACGGCCTAGGCGACCGGGCCCTCTTGATGGGGATGGTCACCCCGATCGAGAACGAGTGGGTCAAGGGATCCATCGCCGCGGTCACCTCGGCCCAGGAGTCGTTCGGCATGACCATCGTGGAGGCCATGCGGTGCGGCCTGCCTGTGGTGAGCACCGACTGTCCGCACGGCCCCGGCGAGATCATCCGCCATGGGGTGGACGGTCTGCTCGTCCCGCGTGACAGTACCCGGGACATGGCCGACATGCTGACGGCGCTGATGCAGGACACGGAGCGGCGCAAGGCGATGGGCAGGGCGGCGAGAGCCGGCGCGACCGATCGCTTCGCACCGGAGGACATCGCCGAACGCTACGAGCGCCTGTTCCGCACCCTGGCCGATGAGCACTCCACAAGGCCGGCTCCCACACGGCTGGGCTCAGCCGGATGGCGCGGCCGGGCCACCGTGCTCGCCGCCACGGCGCGGATACTCTCGCGCGGTGTGGTCCGCCGCGGCCGCCGCACGCTGCGCCGAGCCGCATGAGGGCCCTGAGCATGCGGGGTGCGGCCCACCGGATCGCGCGGGTCCGAGCCCACAGGATGCTGTGGATCGTGTCCGGAGCGTTCTGCCTGGTCTCGGCCGCGCTGGTACCGCTCACGATGCCACTCGGCTGGGACGAGATCGTGTACGCCAGCCGTTTCTCGCCCTATGATCCCGCGACCCCGTTCAGTGCCCCGCGCACGCGCGGCGTCCCCCTGCTGTTGGCGCCGGTGGCCTCCTGGAGCGATTCGACGGTTCTGCTCAGGGTCTGGCTGCTCATGCTGGCCGGTGGCGCTCTGTGGCTGGGCTTCCGGCCCTGGCTGCGGGTCCTGCACCGGCCGACGGCGGTCTGGGTGGCGGCCGGCCTGTACAGCAGCCTGTGGATCACCCTGTTCTACGCCGGTTCCGCGATGCCGAACCACTACACCGCGATGGGCGCTACCGCCGCGACGGGCTACCTTCTCGCACCTCGGCCCCGGTACGCCGGTGTGGCGGTGAGCCTCGCCGTGGTGTTCCTGATGCGGCCCAACGACGGCGTGGCCATCGCCATACCGCTGCTCGTGGCCGCCGCGCTGATGCCCGCGCTGCGCAACCAGGGCCGCCTGTACGGGCGACTGTCGGCGGTGGCGGCCGGGGCCGTGGCGGGTGTGCTGCCCTGGATTGTCGAGGCCCACCTGCGATTCGGCGGGGTGGGACACCGGCTCGCGGAGGCCGGTGAGATCCAGGGCGGCCTACGCCCCGTCTTCTCGCTGGGCGCGCATCTCACCGCGCTGGACGGTCCGTTGCTGTGCCGCCCCTGCGCGGGAGATACCGTGCAGTCGCCCGTGGCGGAGTGGTGGGTGCTGCTCCCGCTGCTGGCCGCTCTGGGGTTCTGGGAGGCACGCCGGGCACGTCGTTCCACGGCGCCGCTGTGGCTGGCGGTGGCGGTGGCGGTGGCCGCGTCGGCGCCGTATCTCCTGCTCGTTCCCTACGCCGCCGCCCGGTTCCTGCTGCCGGTGTACGCACTGCTGGCGCTGCCCGCCGCCCTCGGGATCCTCGCCGTCCTTCGCCGGGTCCGCACGGCCGGCTCGCGGTGGGCGGTCGTCGTGCTCGCGCTGACTGTGATCGGCCACTTGGGGATACAGGCCACACTCGCGCACACCCACGCGGACATCCAGCAGCGCGCCCGCGGGGACTGGGACCGCATCGCCTCGGTACTGCGCGAGCACGGAGTGCGCCCGCCGTGCCTCATCCAGGGAAACGCCTCGACCGTCCCCATCGCTCACACGGCGGGTTGCTCCTCCGCCGACACAACTGCCCCGGAACGTTCCAGCGCACTGGTTCTCCGCGGCGGGAAGCCGCCGCGCTGGGCCCACGACTGGCCGAGTTTCCGCGTGCCGGACACCTACAACCCGGGCTGGACCGTCCTCGTACGCCCATGACCGTCAGCGGTGGGACACGGCCGCGTGCGGCCGAACCGCCGGCCTCTTCCGCCCCGTGTCGGGCCGTGGACGCGCCCGGCACAATGGGGGCATGACCTCTCGCAAGCTGACCGTCGGATTCGATCTCGACATGACCCTGATCGATTCTCGGCCGGGAATTCACGCCTGTTTCGAGGCGTTGGCGGAGAGGACGGGGGCGTGCATAGACGCCGATCTGGCGATCACGCGGCTGGGGCCGCCGCTGGTGGATGAGCTGGCGTACTGGTTTCCGGCGGAGGAGGTGCCGGCCGCGGCGGACATGTATCGCGCCATGTACCCGTCCATCGCCATCGCCGCCACGCTCGCGATGCCCGGCGCAGTGGAGGCGATCGCCGCGGTCCGGGCGGCCGGCGGGCGAGCCATCGTGGTCACCGCCAAGTACGAGCCGAACGCCAAGCTGCACCTGGAGCACCTCGGCATCGAGCCCGACGTGGTCGTGGGCGACCTGTGGGCGGAGGCCAAGGCGGACGCCCTGCGCGAGCACGGCGCGAGCGTGTACGTCGGCGACCACATCGGCGACGTACGCGGCGCGCGCACGGCACGGGCGTACTCGGTCGCCGTCGCCACCGGCCCCTGTGACGAGCAGGAGCTGCGCGAGGCGGGCGCCGACGTCGTCCTCGCGGACCTGGTGGCGTTCCCGCGGTGGCTCACCGGATACCAGCGGACGCGCTCCCGCTGACGCCTAGAAGCGCGCGTCGCGTGCCCTTCTGCGGCCCGCCGCGACCGACTGGAGGACTCCGGCGCCGGCGATGAGGAATCCGACGCCCATGAGCATGCTCAGGACGAACATGTAGACGGGGAACGGAGTCGTTCCGAGGAACAGCGGGGCCACGGTGACCAGTGTGGCCACGGCGCCGATGACGAAGACGATGCCGCCGACACGGATCAGTCGGTCACCGGGTTCGGCGGAATTCGGTTGGGTTTTGTCACGCACCCGACCAGGGTAGTTCCCAGCGCGAGGGAACAGTCGGCCGACGTCTTGTCACCCGCCCACGGACCAATGGGCCGGGGAGACCTTGCCCGGGTCGTGCACCGTCCGCGGCTTGCGCCACGGCGTCAGTGCCGCCGATATCGCACTGTCCAGGCCGGACTTGCGGACCGTCTCGACCAGCAGCACCGCCCCGGCCTGCGAGACCACCTTTCCGTGCAGCCAGCAGAACCCTGGACGAGTCCCATCGTTGCGTCAGAAGCACTCTCCGCTTATTTGATCGAGGCATGGACGAGCACGTTCATGAAAGCGCGAGGCTAAATAGCGGCACCGGCTCCTGCCCCGGGGGACCTGCCGCCCAGCCCCGGGATCAGCACCGCCGCCACCGCCAGGTGCATCAGAGCGAGGGAGCCCCGGGTGCCGCTGCCCATGCTGTCGCCGATGAGCGGCAGGAAGGACACGGCCAGTACGGCGCCGGCCACCCCGGTCCAGATGGCGCGGGCACGCCGCGCCCAGAGCCGCTCCAGGGCGGCCAGCAGTCCCCAGCCGGAGAGCGACGCGAGCAGCGCGACGACCGCAACGGGCAGGGCGCCGACGTCGAGCGTCTGCTCGCCGTCGGCGATCCGCAGCCGGTGCCCCAGCAAACGGGTGACGGTCTCCCGAGAACGCGGAGCGCCCTGGCCTCTTCTCCGCTCTCGACTGAATGTGTGAGGGAGGCACCCTCGGTGTGTGGAAGCTGACCGGTTGGGCCGTTCAACTAAGGACGTACTGACGATCGCTGGGGACTTGCACACGCGTGGAATCGCGCTCCGCATCCTCACTGGAACTCTCGCCGGTAACTACTGGCCTAAGGGGGAAGACCGGCACATTGGGTAGCCCCTCACGCTTCCCGTACCACTTTGAGCCGCTGCCTTCACTGGCAGGGGCTCAGTCCCGTTTTAAGGCGTGTTCGGCTGGAGAGACCCCCGGTAGGCTGTCTCAACGGCAGATCAAGGGTGTCCGGCCAGTCCGGGAGCGATCGAGGGAGTGTGTGCTTTGCCGACTGGCAAGGTCAAATGGTTCAACAGTGAGAAGGGCTTCGGCTTTCTCTCCCGCGACGACGGCGGTGACGTCTTCGTCCACTCCTCCGTACTGCCCGCCGGTGTCGACACCTTGAAGCCGGGCCAGAAGGTCGAGTTCGGAGTCGTCGCCGGTCAGCGCGGCGACCAGGCCCTTTCCGTGACGATCCTGGAGCCCGCCCCCTCGGTCGCCGCCGCCCAGCGCAAGAAGCCCGACGAGCTGGCCTCGATCGTGCAGGACCTGACGACGCTGCTGGAGAACATCACGCCGATGCTGGAGCGGGGCCGCTATCCCGACCGTGCCGCCGGCACGAAGATCGCGGGTCTGTTGCGCGCCGTGGCCGACCAGTTGGACGTGTAGACCAGCCGACTCCAGGCGAATCCCGCCGGATTCGGCTGGATCCCGCTGGGTCCCGCCGAATCCACCGACCACCACCGATTCCCCTGGTTCTCAGGGGAATTCGAGCGCGTCCGGGCCGAGGGGCGGTACCAGTCCCTCGGCCGCCGCGCGCGTCAGCAGGCCCCTGACCGCCGCGTAGCCGTCCTCGCCGAGATCGGCCGTGAACTCGTTGACGTACAGGCCGATGTGCTGGTCGGCGACGGCCGGGTCCATCTCCTGGGCGTGTTCCAGGACGTAGGGCCGGGAGGCCTCGGGGTCGTCCCAGGCCGCGTGGACGGAGGCGCGGATCGTCTCGGCGAGCGTGGTCAGGGTCGCCTCGCCCAGCGAACGCTTGGCGATGATCGCGCCGAGCGGGATCGGCAGTCCCGTCGTCTCCTCCCAGTGCTCGCCCATGTCGGCGAGCTTGTGGAGGCCGTAGTTCCGGTAGGTGAAGCGGGCCTCGTGGATCACGAGTCCGGCGTCGACCTTCCCGTCCCGTACGGCCGGCATGATCTCGTGGAACGGCATCACGACGATCTCGCCGACCCCGCCGGGCAGCGTGTCCGCCGCCCAGAGACGGAAGAGCAGATACGCGGTCGAGCGCTTGCCCGGCACGGCCACCGTACGGCCGGTGAGGTCCGAGCCCGGCTCCCGCGTCAGCACCAGCGGACCGCAGCCCCGCCCCAGCGCACCGCCGCACGGCAGCAGCGCGTACTCGTCGAGGACGTACGGCAGGACGGCGTACGACACCTTCAGTACGTCGAGGTCGCCGCGTTCGGCCATGCCGTTGGTGATGTCGATGTCCGCGAACGTCACGTCGGGCGCGGGCGCGCCCGGGATCCGGCCGTGGGCCCAGGCGTCGAAGACGAAGGTGTCGTTCGGGCAGGAGGAGTACGCCATCCGCAGCGCGCCGGTGCCGGTGCTGGCGGCGGCGGCTTCCGCGGGGGCGCTCTCGGGGCTCGTCTCAGGGCTCATAGGGGTTCCAACTCTCCAGCACGGGCGTCAGCTTCCCGAAGGCCGTGGTGAGTGCGGTCAGGGCGTCGCCGATCCGCCAGGCGGCGCGGTCGCGCGGGCCCACGGGGTTGGAGACGGCCCGCAGTTCGAGGACGGGTGTCGCGTGCGCGGCGGCGGCCTCGGCGACCCCGAAGCCCTCCATCGCCTCGGCCAGCGCGCGGGGGTGACGGGCGCGCAGCTCGGCGGCGCGCCCGGCGCTGCCGGTGACCGTGGAGACGGTGAGCACGGTGCCGGTACGGGCGCCGGTGGCGGTCGCGGCGGCGCGCACGAGGTCCCGGGGCGGGTGGTGGGTGACGGTGCCGAAGCCCAGGTCGGTGACCGGGAGGAAGCCGTCCGGTGTCTCGGCGCCGAGATCGGCGGCCGTGATCTCGTCGGCGAGGACGAGCGAGCCGAGGGGTGCGTCGGGCGCGAACCCGCCCGCGATCCCCGCAGACACGACCAGCCCGTACGGCGTGCCGTCGAGGACCGCCGCTGTCAGCGCACCGGCGACGGACGCGGCGGCGAGCGCGGGGCCCACACCGGCGGCGAGGAGGTCGTACTCCGGGCCGGCGGGGGGTGGGGGCGGGGTGTCGCCGCGGTCATCAGGTGCGGTGGTCGTCGCCCCGTAGTGCGGCGTCGCGTCCAGTTCGTGGGCCGAGGCGTGGAACCGGTGGAGGGTGCCGGCCGGGAGGCGGGACTCGGTCGCCGGGCCCGGAAACGCTCGTGCCACCGCGTCCCGTTCGGCCGGGACGGCGGTGGCTACGAGGATGCGCATGGGGGTCGGCCGTGGATCAGGCGTCGGGGTTCTTCAGCTCGAAGTTCCACACGCCCTCGATCTTCGAGCCCTCGGCGTTCTGCTCGACGACGCTGATGGTCAGCGACTTCTGGGCGGCCTGACCCGGCTGGGTGGCGAACAGGTCGGCGTTCTCGAAGGACCAGTAGGTCTTGTCGAACGTGTTGTTGGTGGCCTGCTCCCCGTTGATCCACAGGGCCCAGCCCGTCTCCGACACCTCGGGGTCGACACCGATGCGCAGCGTCTCGCCCTGGGGCAGGTCGATCGACTTGGAGGGCTTCTTCTGCGCGCACTCCCTGGCCTTTTCGGCGGTGAGGGTGCGGTAGCAGGCGGCCTCGGAGCTGATCGAGTCGGTGCCGATCGTGACGGTGGCCATCGGCGTGGGCTCATCGCAGGCCGACAGGACGAGGAGTCCGGCGGAAACGGCGCCGAGAGTGGCTGCGGCGCGACGGGAACGCGGGGAGGTCATGGGCGAAGGCTATCTGGCGTGTCCAGGGGTGCCCTTATGTGGGGTACGGCGTGCCGGGGTCGGCCGGGCCGTGGGTCAGGCCACCCGGGCCCGGGGCGCGCCCCCGTGCCGGGCGGAGGAGAGCAGGCCGCGGACCGTGGTGAGCCAGCCGGCGGCGACGATCGCGGCGGCCACGGCCATCCCCAGGGTGCCGTTGAGGGGCAGGGCGATCCCGAGGGCGCCGCCGACCACCCAGGACATCTGCAGCAGGGTCTCGGAGCGGGCGAACGCGGAGGTGCGCACGAGTTCGGGGACGTCACGCTGGATCAGGGCGTCCAGCGACAGCTTGGACAGCGCCTGCGAGAAACCGGCGACCGCGGCGAGAGCGGCGACGAAGAACGTGCTGAAGAACAGCGCCGCCAGGATCGCCACCACCAGCTCCACGGCGACCACGGTCACGATGATCAGCTCCGGCGAGCGCTGCTTCACCCACGCGCCGACGGCCGTGCCCAGCGCGTTCCCCGTACCGGCGGCCACGGCCACCATGCCCAGCGACAGGGCCGCGCTCTGCCCGTGCAGCGGGTGGATGCGCAGCAGGAACGCCAGGTAGAAGATCAGGAAGCCGGAGAGGCCGCGCAGGGCGGCGTTCGCGCCGAGCGCGTGGGTGACCGCCGGGCCGACCGTCCGCAGCCCCGGCCGCTTGAGAGTGCTGCTGCGGTGCGGGCCGTGCAGGTGTTCGGCGTCGGCCGCGAGCAGGGCCCGGTCCTCGCCCTTCGCCGAGTCGACCTTCGCGGGCAGGGTGAAGGAGAGGAACGTACCCGCGATGAAGATCAGGCAGGCGCCGTAGAGCGGCCAGCGGGGGCCGAGTGCCTGGAGTCCGGCGCCGATGGGAGCGGCGACGCCGGTGGCGAGCAGGCCGCTGAGGGTGACCCGGGAGTTGGCCTTCACCAGGGAGAACTGGGGCGGGAGGAGACGGGGGACGACCGCGCTCCGGACCACGCCGTACGCCTTCGACGCGACCAGGACGCCGAGTGCGGCGGGGTAGAGCTCGATGCGGCCCGTCTCGACGGCGCCGACCAGGATCAGGGCGAGGAACGCCCTGGCCAGCATGGCGCCGGCCATCGCGGCGCGGCGGCCGTGCGGGAGGCGGTCCAGGAGGGGGCCGACGACCGGGGCGAGCAGGGCGAAGGGGGCGAGCGTGATGGCGAGGTAGAGGGCGACGCGGCCGCGGGCCTCGTCGGTGGGGACGGAGAAGAAGACCGTGGAGGCGAGGGAGACGGTGATCATCACGTCGCCGGCGCCGTTCACTCCGTGCAGTTCGATCAGTTTGCCGAGGCCGGACTCGCCGGCGCCGTGGGCGTGGGTGGCCTTGCGGATGCCTCGGGCCGGGCCGGTGAACGGGAGGTGCAGGGCGCGGCCCACCGAGCGGACCGCGCCGGTCACCCGACCCGATCCGCGCGCTCCGCTCCGCTCGGCGCCGGTCACCTCGTCATAGTGCCCCGAGATGGCGGGGCGTAGTGCGGTTACCGCTCGTATGGCCGTGGGGTGGGCGGGTGCGGGGCCGGGCGCCTCATGGGGTGGGGGTGCGTGGTTCGTCGGCGGGTGCGGGTGTGTGGGGCTTCTCGCGCAGTTCCCCGCGCCCCTCAAGAGCCAGGCCCTGCGGGCCTGAAAGCCGATGGCTCGGCAGAGGACGGCGCTCGGTGGCCGATGAAAAGGCCGGGGTGCAGCCCCGCTTTTCAGGGGCGCGGGGAACTGCGCGAGAAGCCCCACCGGGCCCGCACCCGCCCGACAACCCGGTCTCCCCCGACCCCTCGCGCGGAGCCGACCGCAGGCCACGGCGGTTTTTCGCCAACCGTCGGCCGCACCCGAAGCCGCCCCCACCCCCCGTCGTCGGCCAAAGCCAAGCGCAGCGGAATCGCGGAACCCTTACGTCGGTGTGGGCGACGAGCCTCGGAGAAGGTAGCGTGCATAGCGCGCCTGCGGCGGTTGTTCTCGGCCGCGCGCCTCTCGTTCATCCCGCAGAATGGATGACATAGGTGCGCCCGAGTGCGATCGGGCGCGGACGTCGACGCGGCCCCTTGGTCCGCTCCGTCCGCACCCCCCGCCGAGGGAGGCGCACTCGTGAGACGGCGTAGGAGAGAAGCGATACCTGTGAGCGCAGCGACAACGCGAAGCCGCACCCCCGACCGTCTGTGCGCCGAGGCCGTCGACCTCGCCCGCTCCGCCGCCGAGGAGGCCGCCGCACCCGGCGTGGTGGGCGAACACGCGGGCCTCGTCTCCGAGGGCGACCGCGTAGTGACGCACTTCTTCGAGTGCAAGGAGATGGGGTACCGCGGCTGGCGCTGGGCCGTCACCGTCGCCCGCGCCTCCCGCGCGAAGTTCGTGACCCTGGACGAGGTCGTGCTGCTGCCCGGCCCGGACGCGCTGCTCGCGCCGGAGTGGGTGCCGTGGAGCGAGCGGCTCCGGCCCGGCGACATGGGCCCCGGCGATCTGCTGCCCACCGAAGCCGACGACCTGCGGTTGGAACCCGGGTACTCCGGCGAGGACGAACCGCTGCCCAACTCGCCCGTCTCGCACGACATGGCCGAGCTGGTGGAGGCGGAGGACGCCGAGGTCACCGGTGGGGTGCCGGCGAACCTGCCGCTCGCGCCGAGCCGTGGGTCGATCGCCGCGGTCGCCGAGGAGCTGGGGATGCGCCGGGCGCGCGTCCTGTCCCGGTACGGGCTGCACACGGCGGCGGACCGGTGGGAGGAGGGCTTCGGGGCCAAGACCGCGATGGCCCAGGCCGCGCCTGCCGCGTGTGTGAGCTGTGGGTTCCTCGTGCCGATCGGGGGGTCGCTCGGGCAGGCCTTCGGGGTGTGCGCGAACGAGTTCGCCCCGGCGGACGGGCGGATGGTGTCGCTGACGTACGGGTGCGGGGGGCACTCGGAGGCGGCGGTCATGCCGAAGCCGCCGAGGCCGGCTCCGCCGCGGCTCGACGAGACCCGCGTGGACCCCTTCCCGCTCCGGCCCGCTCCGGATTCCGGGTCGGTCCCGGTGGGGTCGGAGGAGGCCGAGTCCGAGGCGGACCTGGGGCACTCGTAAGGGCGCCTGGTAGCTCGGGGGCGCGGGAGCGATGGCGGGTGCGGCCCGGTGGGGCTTCTCGCACAGTTCCCCGCGCCCCTGAAAGACCAGGCCCCTGCGGGCCTGGAAAGACGGCGGGGCTGCGGGCCTGAAAGGACGGCGGGGCTGCGGGCCTGAAAAGCACGGGGCGCAGCCCCTGCTTTTCAGGGGCGCGGGGCTGTGTCCTTATGCGGCTCCGCCGCGTGGGCGCGAGAAGTCCCCACCCACCCGCACCCGCCCACGTACCAGCTACCCCCACCCCCTGGGCGCCCGGCCCGAGCCAGCGCAGCGACCCGGTACCTTCGTGTCCACCAGGCGACAGGGAGATGTGAACCGTGAGCAAGTTCGTGCGGCCGGCGGCCGAGGGTGCGGACCCGTTCGGGACAGCGCGACTGCGGCGGGGCGTGCTGGACGCCTGGGCGACCAGCCCCGCCCGGTTCCGCGAGGACGCCAACGCCGAGGAGGACCTCGTCCTCGGCGGCTACCGGGACCGCCTCGTCGTGGAGCTGGCGCAGAACGCCGCCGACGCGGCAGCCAGGGCCAAGGTCCCCGGGCGGCTGCGGTTGACCCTCCGGGACGGTGTCCTCGTCGCCGCCAACACCGGCGCCCCGCTGGACGCGGGCGGCGTCGAGTCGCTGTCCACGCTCCGCGCGTCCGCGAAGCGGGACAGCCACAGCGGCGGCCACGAGGGCGCGGTCGGCCGGTTCGGCGTCGGCTTCGCCGCCGTGCTCGCCGTCACCGACGAGCCCGCCGTCGTCGGACGGCACGGCGGTATCCGCTGGTCCCTCGCCGAGGCCCGGCTGCTCGCCGCCGACACCGCCCGGCACAGCCCCGGCCTGGGCGACGAGATCCGCCGCCGCGACGGTCATGTGCCGCTGCTGCGGCTGCCGTTCGCGGCCGAGGGGTCCGCTCCGGAGTCGTACGACACCGTCGTGATCCTGCCGCTGCGCGACACCGCCGCCGCCGATCTCGCCGAGCGGCTGCTGCACGCCGTCGACGACGCGCTGCTGCTCGCCCTGCCCGGCCTCGACGAGGTCGTCATCGAGGTCGGCGCCGGTGAGGCGCGGACGCTGCGACGGCGCGTGGAGGGGGCGTACGTCGTCGTGGAGGACTCGCGGGACGGTGTGACGCGTTGGCGGACCGTCGCCGAGCACGGGGCGATCGAGGCCGCGCTGCTCGCCGACCGGCCCGTCGAGGAGCGGCTGCGGCCGCACTGGTCCGTCACCTGGGCCGTGCCGACCGGGCCCGACGGCGCGCCGGTCCGGCCGCGCACGAGTGCCGTGGTGCACGCGCCGACGCCCAGCGACGAGGCCCTCGGAGTGCCAGCGCTGCTCATCGCCTCCTTCCCACTGGACACGACCCGGCGGCACGCGGCGCCCGGGCCGCTCACCGACTTCCTCGTGCAGCGCGCGGCCGACGCGTACGCCACGCTCCTCGCCGCCTGGGAGCCGGTGGGCGAGGGCATCATCGACCTCGTCCCCGGCCCGCTGGGCAAGGGCGAGCTGGACGGGGCGCTGCGCCAGGCGATCCTGGAGCGGCTGCCCAGGACCGCGTTCCTGCCGCGTGCCGTGATGCCCGAACCCGACGACGAGCTGGACGCGTTGTCCGCCGCGCTGCGTCCGCGTGACGCCGAGGTCGTCGAGGGCGCCGGCGCCGAGACCGTACGGGTGCTCGCGGACGTCCTGCCCAGCCTGCTGCCCGCCGGGCTCGAACGGCGCGCGGAGTTGCGGACGTTGGGCGTGGCGCGCCTGCCGCTGGGGGACGCGATCGACCGGCTCGCCGGGCTGGAGAAGGCCCCCGACTGGTGGCGGCGGCTGTACGACAGCCTCGCCGGCGTCGATCCGGACCGTCTGTCCGGGCTCCCGGTCCCGCTCGCCGACGGCCGGACCACCATCGGGCCCCGGCAGGTCCTGCTCCCGGCCCCCGACGACCCGCGGACGGCGGCCCGCCCCGACACCCTCGCCCGCCTCGGGCTGAAGGTCGCGCACCCGGATGCCGCGCATCCCCTCCTGGAGAAGCTGGGCGCGCTGCCCGCGACTCCGCGTGCCGTGCTCACGACGCCGCAGGTACGGGCGGCCGTGGCCGCCTCTCTGGACGACGACGGCGGCGCCTGGGACGAGGAGGACGGACGGCCCGACGCCGACGAGCTGGCCGACCTCGTCCTCGCCCTGGTCCGCGACGCGGGCCTCGAACCCGGCGACGAGCCGTGGCTCGGCGCCCTGGCGCTGACCGACGAGGACGGTGAGCTGGCCCCCGCCGGTGAACTCGTCCTCCCCGGCAGCCCGTTCGCCCGGGTCATGCGCGAGGACGAACTCGCCTTCGTCGACGCCGAACTGGCCGACCGCTGGGGCGAACAGCCCCTGGCCGCCTGCGGGGTCCTCGCCACCTTCGCCCTCGTACGGGCCACCGACGTCGTCCTCGACCCCGACGAACTGGAGCCGCGCGACGGGGACTTCGCCGAGCCCGACGACGCCGGGCTGCTGGACGCGGTGGACGTGTGGTCCGAGGACGTCCTCGACCGGTTCCCGGACAGCCCGGTGCCGCCGGTCGCGACGGAGATCGTGGCCGTGCGCGACCTGGACCTCGTCGACGAGGACCGCTGGCCGGAGGCGCTCGCGCTGCTGGCGAAGCCGCCGCTGCGCGACGCGCTGGTCCAGCCGGTGCGCATCCTGCTCGCGGACGGCACGCACGAGGTCGTCCGCCCCTACACCGCCTGGTGGCTGCGCGGTCACCCCGTCCTCGACGGCCGCCGCCCGGCGGGCCTGCTCGCGGCCGGCGGCGACCCGCTGCTGCGCGGTCTGTACGACGAGGCCGACGCCACCGGCTTCGACGACGAGCAGGTGCTGCGGGCGCTGGGCGTGCGGACCTCGGTGGCCGCGCTGCTGGACGAGCCGGGTGGCGCCGCCGAACTGCTGGACCGGCTGGCCGACCCCGATCTGCCGGTGGGAGCCGCGCAACTGCACGGTCTGTACGGTGCGTTGGCCGAACTGGACCCCGAACAGGTGACTCTCCCGGACGAGTTGCGCGCGGTGCTGGACGGTGAGGTGACCGTCGTGGACGCGGCCGATGCCGTGGTCGTCGACTCGCCCGACCTGCTGCCCTTCACCTCCGGTGTGCCCCTGTTGCCCGTACGGCCTTCGCGGGCTGCCGAGTTGGCCGAGCTGTTCCAGGTGCGGCGGCTCAGCGAGTCGGTGACGGGTGAGGTCGACTCCGAGGGCACGGAGCACGACGTACCGGAGTCGGTCCGGGTCCTGCTGGGCCCGGCCACGCCCGCGTCGTACGTCGAGCACGAGGAACTGGTCGTCGACGGCGTGGAGTTGGACTGGCGCCGCACCCGCGACGGTGTATTGCACGCGGCCACGCTGGAGGGCGTCGCGGCCGGACTGGCCTGGGCGGCCGGACAGTGGCCGCGCCGCTTCGAGGTGGCCGCGCTGCTCGAAGACCCGTCCAGGACGGAGGAGTTGGCGCGGGACCGCTGGTTTGACTGAGCTAAACCTCCGCGATGTGATCTGCGCAACATTCGCAAAGGTTGTTCACAACTCGCACAACCATTCCCAGGAGCCCCGAGTCTGGTCTGGTGAGCCACCCGGCTCTCCAGACACTCGGGCCCCGCGTGCCGACACTTCGTGCGTCATCCGTGCCGCGGGTCCCCTCTTACGTGGGGAATACATTGCACAAGCGTGCCATCGTGGGTGCCGTCACCGGCGCCCTGGCCCTGACCGCTTTCGTCGCCCCGGTCGCGCAGGCCGCTCCGACCGCCGGGGACACGAAGATCACCGACGTCGTGGTCAACGGCGGTAAGCCGGTCGTCGTCGGCACCGGCAAGAAGACCTTCACGGTCTCCTTCAAGGCTTCGGACAACTCGGGCATCAGCCTCAAGGACGTCACCGTCGTCCTCTACCACGGCGCGAGCCTGGACACGGCGGACAGTGGCGCCGTCGCCAACGGCAACGACGAGAGCCTCGCCACCTGCAAGAAGGTCAACTCGACCACGGCCTCCTGCAAGGCGAGCTTCACCGTCGAGACCCAGGCGAACCTGATCAACTCCGTGGCCGGCACCTGGAAGGTCTGGGCGCTCGCCGCGGCCAAGGACTTCGACTACGTCGAGAAGGACCCGGCCAAGACCTTCAAGATCCAGCGCCAGACCAAGCTCGTCGGCGCGAACGCCTCTCCGGAGCCGGTCAAGAAGGGCAAGACCATCACGGTCACCAGCAAGCTGACTCGCGCCAACTGGGACACCGAGAAGTTCCCGGCGTACGGCGGCCAGGCCGCGAAGCTGCAGTTCAAGAAGGCGGGCACGTCCGCGTACAAGGACGTCAAGACGGTCAAGTCGTCCTCGACGGGCGCCCTGAAGACCACCGTCAAGGCCACCGCCGACGGCACGTACCGCTACGTCTTCGCCGGCAGCTCCGGCACGGCGGCCGTGACGTCCACGGGCGACGCCATCGACGTGAAGTAAGCGACGAGCCCCAGGGCTCATCCCTCCCGGGTCGGCAGTGGTCCGACGCGGGAGGCAGGGGGCGCGCCGGGCGGACCGGCGTGTTCCCCGACCGCACGATCACGCGGGTCGGTCGACCCGCCATCACCGGGGGCCGATGGTCGATCACCGCCGAGCCCTCTTTCCACCGGGGGAACACATGCGTGTCCGAACCATCGCGGTCGCCGCTTCCGGCGTTCTCGCGCTCTCCGCCTTCTCCGCCCCGGCCGTGTTCGCCGTGGGCGCCGACGGCGCCTCTCCGGCGTGGGCAGCGGTCGGCGGGCCCTCGGCGTTCGGTGCCGCCACCGGCGCCGACGCGGCCGTCGGGGACCTCGATGTCTCCTTCTCCGCCATGAAGGTGAACAACGGCAAGCCCGTCGTCGTCGGTGCGGCCAAGCACCGCACGGTGCCGGTCACCTACACCCTCAAGCACGCGGCCGGCCTCGACGTCACCTCCGACGACGTCCTCAACGGTCCCTTCCTGTACCTGAAGTCGGTGCCCGGCTCGGTCCTGGACGACTACACGGACCCGCTCCTCTTCGGGGACGAGCCGGCGACCTGCAAGGCCACCTCGGCGACCACCGCCAGCTGCAAGGCCGTCATCGACATCCGGCCGGGCGCGGGCGACCTCGCCAACTCCCAGGCCCGGACCTGGAAGGTGGGCGGTCTGGCCATCCAGGGCGACGAGCGCACCGAGCAGCTGAACGAGGCCTGGCAGGGCGGCCTCGGCACCGTCAAGGTGCAGCGCGAGGCGAAGCTCGTCGGCGCGAACGCCTCTCCGGAGCCGGTCAAGAAGGGCAAGACCATCACGGTCACCAGCAAGCTGACCCGCGCCAACTGGGAGACCAACAAGGTCCCGGCGTACGGCGGTCAGGCCGTGAAGCTGCAGTTCAAGAAGAAGGGCACGTCCACGTACAAGGACGTCAAGACGGTCAAGTCGTCCTCGGCCGGCGCCCTGAAGACCACCGTCAAGGCGACCGTCGACGGTACGTACCGCTATGTCTTCGCGGGCACCTCGACCACGGCGGCCGTGACGTCGGCGGCCGACGCCGTCGACGTGAAGTAGGCCGCAGGCGGCGGTTGAGCGGGTGGGCGTCGGTTCCGGGGATTCCCGGGGCCGGCGCCTTCTGCAGCCGTCGGGCACGGCGTGGGGTGTCGTGATGGGGCGTCGCGGGCGGTCGGCGGTCGCGGCACCCCCTCGTCGCGCGGTCAGAGCGTGGGGAAGAGCAGGGCGAAGAACAGCCACAGCAGGACGGCCCAGAAGAGCGCGGCCGCCAGCGACACGAGCAGGGAACTGCGCCACTTCAGCACCAGGAACGGGAAGAGCACCAGGGCCGCCCAGTAGCCGGCCACGTCGATGGAGAGCCGGGCTGCCTCGCCGAGGGTTCCCGCGCGGCCGGTGGCCATGTGGCGCAGCAGCCGCTGCGAGGCGAAGCCGTACAGGCCGAAGACCACGGGGAAGAACCACAGCGGAGTGATCGAGACCAGCTCGGACTCCGAGAGCTCGTCGAACATGACCAGGTAGACGAGACCGGCGGCGACGAGACCACCGATCAGAGTGGTCACGTAGAGGGCGGTCAGCGCGGGCGGCTCGACGGCGCCGGCCGGGACGGGCACCGCCGAGGCGTACGGGACGTCCGGCGACGGGACCCGCACCACCCGGTGGCAGTGGGGGCAACGGACCTCCTGTCCCACGCGATCGGCCGGGGCCGAGATCAGATGCCCGCACGAGGCGTGGAACTCCACCGGCTGATCCGGGTTCATGTGGTGCCTCTCCCCTCCCTGTACCGCGCTCCCCGCCACGGGCCCGCTCCACCGGCCGGTGAGGGCGGGGGAGCGGTGGTCGCGTCGAGGTCGGTCGGAGGCGAGGACGCCGGCCGCGCGGGTCTGGTTTCGCGCGCGGGCGTACGCCCCATGCGCGCGCCCCTCGTGCGCGGGGAAGCGCCGGCTACGCGGAGGCGCGCCGGCCACGCGGGAAAGCGGCGGTTACGCGGGGAAGCGGCGGTCCACCCACCTCCACAAGAATTCCAGGACCGCCGCGGCCCCGGCCGCGACGGCGACCGCGGTCCACGGCATCGTCGTGCCGACCAGGCGCAGCGCGAAGAAGTCCTGGAGCGAGGGGACGACGAGGACCAGCAGGAAGCCCGCCGCCATCGCGGCGACCAGACCGAGGCGCCACCAGGTGTACGGGCGGGCGATGATGGCCAGCACCCACATCGAGATCAGGAAGAGCGTGAGGGTGGCGGCGCTGGTCTCCGCCTCCAACGCACCGGCTCCGGTGTAGTAATGACGGGTGATCAGATATGTGGCGAAAGTCGCCAGGGCCGCCAGGACGCCGCCGGGGATGGCGTACCGCATGACCCGGCGGACGAAGTGGGGTTTCGCCCGCTCCTTGTTGGGGGCGAGGGCGAGGAAGAAGGCCGGGACGCCGATCGTCAGGGTGGAGAGCAGGGTCAGATGGCGGGGCAGGAAGGGATACTCCACCTGCCAGCAGACGACCAGGATGGCGAGCAGCACCGAGTAGACCGTCTTGACCAGGAAGAGCGTCGCCACGCGGGTGATGTTGCCGATCACCCGACGGCCCTCGGCGACCACCGACGGCAGCGTCGCGAAGCTGTTGTTGAGGAGGACGATCTGGGCGACCGCCCGGGTCGCCTCCGACCCGGAGCCCATCGCCACACCGATGTCGGCGTCCTTGAGGGCCAGGACGTCGTTCACCCCGTCGCCGGTCATTGCGACCGTGTGGCCGTTGGACTGGAGCGCGCCGACCATGTCCCGTTTCTGCTGGGGGGTCACCCGGCCGAACACGGTGCCCGAGTCGAGGGCCGTCGCCATGTCGTCGCGCTCTGCGGGCAGCCGGCGGGCGTCGACCACCTCACCGGCCAGGCCGAGCTTGCCGGCCACCGCACCGACCGAGACCGCGTTGTCGCCGGAGATGACCTTCGCCCGGACGTTCTGCTCCTCGAAGTAGCGCAGGGTGTCGGCGGCGTCCGCGCGCAGCCGCTGTTCGAGGACGACGAGGGCGGTGGGAAGCGCCTCGGTCGCCACCTCGGGGTCGTCCAGCTCCCGGGTGACCCGGGCCAGCAGCAGCACCCGTAGCCCGTCCTCGTTGAGCCGTTCGGTCTCGGCGAGGGCCGGGTCGTCGTCGGGGAGCAGGACGTCGGGGGCGCCCAGCAGCCAGGTGCTGGCCTCGCCGTCGCTCTCGCCGAAGGCCGCGCCGCTGTACTTGCGGGCCGAGGAGAAGGGCAGCGACCGGGTGCAGCGCCAGTCCTCGCCGTCCGGGTAGGCGTCGATGATCGCCTGGAGCGAGGCGTTCGGCCGGGGGTCCGACGCGCCGAGGGCGCCCAGCACCCGGCGTACGTACGACTCGTCCGCCCCGCCCAGGGGGCGCAGCTCGGTGACGTCCATGCCGCCCTCGGTGAGCGTGCCCGTCTTGTCGAGGCATACGGTGTCGACGCGGGCCAGGCCCTCGATGGCCGGCAGCTCCTGCACCAGGCACTGCTTGCGGCCGAGACGGATCACGCCGATGGCGAAGGCGACGGAGGTGAGCAGGACCAGGCCCTCGGGGACCATCGGGACGATGCCGCCGACCATGCGGGCGACGGAGTCCTTGAAGTCGTTCTCCTTCACGATCAGCTGGCTGATGATCAGACCGATCGCGGTCGGGACCATCATCCAGGTGACGTACTTGAGGATGGTGGAGATGCCGGAGCGCAGCTCGGAGTGGACGAGGGTGAAGCGGCTCGCCTCCTCGGCCAGCTGGGCCGCGTACGCCTCCCGGCCGACCTTGGTCGCGGTGAACGCGCCGCCGCCCGCGACCACGAAACTGCCGGACATCACCTGGTCGCCGGGTTGTTTGGCGACCGGGTCCGCCTCACCGGTGAGCAGCGACTCGTCGATCTCCAGGCCGTCGGTCTCGACGCACTCACCGTCGACGACGATCTTGTCGCCGGGCCCGATCTCGATCAGGTCCCCGAGGACGATCTCCGACGTCCCGACCGAGGTGGCGACGCCGTCCCGCCGGACCGTCGGCCTCGCCTCGCCGATCACCGCGAGGGAGTCGAGGGTCTTCTTCGCCCGCCACTCCTGGACGATGCCGATGCCCGTGTTGGCCAGGATCACGAAGCCGAAGAGGCTGTCCTGGATCGGCGCGACGAACAGCATGATCACCCAGAGGACGCCGATGATCGCGTTGAACCGGGTGAAGACGTTGGCGCGGACGATGTCCACCGTGGAGCGGCTGCTCCGTACGGGTACGTCGTTCACCTCGCCACGGGCCACCCGCTCGGTCACTTCGGCGGCCGTCAGCCCACGCGCCCGCCTCGTGTCCGGCGGGGCCGAGGCGGTGGTGGGGTGCACAGGATCGAGGTCGGTGCCCGCGTCGATGTGCGTCATGCATCCGACGGTACGTGCGGATTCAGGGGTTCACCCATCGAGTGGGCGAAAGATCCGACCAGGGGAGTGGGGCTCTGCTTCGGCGTGGTGCCGGGGTCGTACGTGCGGGGGGTGTGGCGGGTGCCGGCGGTTGATGCGGGCCGCAGCGGGCCGCGTCCCCGGACCCCCGCTCGTCGCCCTTCGGGCTCGTCCTCAATCGCCGGACGGGCTCAGTTGGTGGCGGGCCGTGCCTCCTCCACGTCACCGGCTTCGGCCGTGTCGGCTTCGCCGGCTTCCGCTTCGCCGACTTCGGCTCCGTCGCCTGTCTCGGTTCCGCCCGCTCCGCCCGCTCCGCCCGCTCCGCCGGCTTCGCCGGCCTCGGCCTGCTGTGCCGCGTCTCGGTTGATCGCCGCGTCCCGTCTGCGGACGTAGTAGATGCCGATGAAGCCGAGTCCGCCGCCCGCCAGGCAGGTCCACACCCACCAGGTGTGCCCGTGCTCCTCGTACCAGCCGTAGAAGGGGAGCTGGACGACGAAGAGGACGAGCCACAGGATCGTGCCGCCGATGATGGTCGGCACGATGGGCCCTTCCAGGGGCTCCGGTGCCTCGTGCTTGGGGATCCACTTCGCCATGGGGCACAGCTTACGAGGCGCGCAGGTCTACGCGCGGAGAGCACTGGGCCTGCGCAGGGGCATCTCCATCGGTGTCGGTCTGTTCATCATGCTGATCGGCCTGGTCGACGCCGGCTTCGTCACCCGGATCCCGGACGCGGTCAGAACGACCGTGCCGCTCCAGATCGGTGCGGACGGACACCTCAACGGCTGGCCCGTGCCGGTCTTCGTCCTCGGGGCGCTGCTGACGCTCGCGCTGATCGTACGCAAGGTGCCGGGCGCGATCCTCATCTCGATCGTCGCCATGACGCTGCTCGCGGTGGTCGTCGAGGCCGTAGCCAAGCTTCCGGCCGGTTCGTGGGGTCTGACCACCCCGAAGTGGCCCGGCAACCCGGTCGGGACCCCTGACTTCGGGCTGCTCGGAGAGGACAGTCTCTTCGGTGGCTTCGGCAAGGCCGGCCTGCTGGCGGGCGTCCTGTTCGTCTTCACCGTGCTGCTGTCGTGCTTCTTCGACGCGATGGGCACGATCATGGGCGTCGGTGACGAGGCCAAGCTGACCGACGCGGACGGATAGATGCCGGGCATCAACAAGGTGCTGTTCGTCGACGGCATCGCCGTCGCGGCCGGCGGTGCCGGCTCCTCGTCCGCCACGACCTGCTTCTTGACATCCTCCCCCTCTCAAAAGAGGGGGATTCCAGCCCATATGGGCCGAGGTTCACGGACGCTCGACCGCTGGTCGGGCGGTGTCGTCCCTCCGGCACCGGCTGTGCGCCGGGGGCGGGGGATCCCGCCCTGTCCTGAGGGGGCGCACCGGCTTCGCCAACGTGGTGACCGGTGCCCTGTTCGCGGTCGCGCTGTTCCTGACGCCCGTCGCCACGATGGTCCCCTCTCAGGCGGCCACCCCGGCACTGCTCGCGGTCGGGTTCCTGATCCTCGCGAACTCCGTCCGCGAGATCGACTGGGCCGACTGCACGATCGTGGTCCCGGCCTTCGTGACGATGGTGATGATGCCGTTCACCTACTCGATCACCAACGGCATCGGCATGGGCTTCATCACCTTCGTGGTGCTGCGCCTGGCCGCGGGGCGCGGCCGTGAGGTCCCGGTCGCGATGTACGTGGTCTCGGCGGTCCTCCTCTTCTGCTACCTGATGCCGGCGCTGGGTCTGACGTGAGCGGTACGCGGTTCCTGCGGGTGACCGCGGCCGCCCCTCACGTCACTCCGTAGAACTTCTCCGTCTCCTCGACCGCGGTCTGGAACCGCTCGTCGAAGTCGTCCCGAATGAGCGTCCCGATCACGTAGTCCTGGACGCTCATTCCCCTTTTCGCCGCGTGGGTCCGGAGCCGTTCGAGCAGCTCCTCGTCTATCCGCAGGCTCAGCACAGTGGTCGCCATGTGTACGAGGGTCAGGTGTGCTCTGCTCTGTCGTGTCATGTTCTGCGTACCAGTCACTCATATGAGTGATCCGGGGGATTGGCTCGGCATGAGTGGCGGGGCTCACGGGCACGGCTGTGGAGTTCCGGTGGTCTTTAGCGAGGGTAATGAGTTAAACTAAAGAACATGCCTGACCTGAACCATGGCGACGACGAGGCCGCTGTGAACGCCCTCCGTTCCGCCGTGATGCGCCTGTCCCGTCGGCTCAAGCACCAGCGGGTCGACGAGTCGCTGAGCCCGACCGAGATGTCGGTGCTCGGCACGCTCGCCCGTTGCGGTACGGCCACCCCCGGTGAGCTGGCCCGCAAGGAGCATGTGCAGCCGCCGTCGATGACCCGGATCGTCGCCCTGCTGGAGAGCAAGGGGCTGGTGAAGCTGGAGCCGCACCCCGAGGACCGGCGGCAGAAGGTGGTCACCCAGACCGAGCAGGCCGAGGCGATGTTGGAGGAGAGCCGGCGCAAGCGCAACGCGTTCCTCGCGTCCCTGGTCGAGGGGCTCGACGAGGAGGAGTGGGCTGCGCTCCGGACCGCCGCGCCGGTGCTGGAGAGACTCGCGCACCTCTAGCGCGCGCCTCTCCGCCCCCGGGCCGGCCGCCTGGCGCGCCGCCCCTTGGTGCGCTGTCGCCGTGGGGGCACGCCGGCGTGGCCGCCGGTGCGCCCCGGCATACAGCCTGTGTGCCGGCCAGGGGGCGGGCATGGGCCGACCCGAAAACCAGCAGACAGAACAGGAGCGCTGAGGCTCACGCAGCCGCAGGACGAACACGCGTTTCACGCAAGGAGGCGAGTCCCTTTGAGTACGGGCCCCGGAACACCTTCCGTCCCCGCACCCCCACCCACCCACGAGCCCCCACCCACTCCCGCAGTACTGGAGGCCCCGCCGGATACCGACGGCCGGCCGAACGAGGGCAGCGCGATCGCCCTGCCGCGCGCCGCCGACCTTTCGGCCGCCGCCCACCCCGCTTCCGCCTCCGCCCGCGCCTCTTCCGCCCGCGCCTCTTCCGCCCGCGCCTCTTCCGCCCGCCCCGCTTCCGCCTCCGCGCAATCCGCTTCCGCCCATTCCGCCGCCGGCGGTTCGGCACTGATCCCCGGACCCGCGAGCCGGGCCGCCGCGCGCGCCCGTTCCACTGCGGCTCCCGCGGCCGCCCCGCCTCCCGCGGCCGCCCCGCCTCCCGCGGCCGCCCCGCCTTCCGCGGCCGCCCCCCAACCCGGTGGTTCCTCGGCGGTTTCGGCCGAGGGGGCCCGGGTTTCCATGTTCCGGTCGTTGCGGGTGCGGAACTACCGGCTGTTCTTCGTCGGGCAGGTCGTGTCGAACATCGGCACGTGGATGCAGCGGATCGCGCAGGACTGGCTCGTGCTGAGCCTGGCCGGGTCCTCCACGGCCGTCGGTGTGACGATGGCGCTCCAGTTCCTGCCGATGCTGCTGTTCGGACTGTACGGCGGTGTGCTGGTCGACCGGTTCCCCAAGCGGCGGCTGCTGTTCGTGACGCAGACGTCGATGGCGGTCACCGGGCTGGCGCTGGCCGCGCTGACGATCTCGGGCCAGGTGCAGGTGTGGCACGTGTACGTGGCCGCCTTCGCCGTCGGCATGGCCACGGTCGTCGACAACCCGGCCCGGCAGTCGTTCGTGTCCGAAATGGTCGGGCCGGACCAGCTGCAGAACGCGGTCAGCCTCAACTCGGCGAACTTCCAGTCGGCCCGTCTCGTCGGCCCCGCCGTCGCCGGTGTGCTGATCACCACCGTCGGCACGGGCTGGGCCTTCCTCTACAACGGCCTCTCCTTCGTCGCCCCCATCATCGGCCTGCTGCTGATGCGAAGCGGTGACCTGCACCCCGTCCGCCGTGCCCCCCGCGCCAAGGGCCAGCTCCGCGAGGGCCTGCGCTATGTGGCCGGGCGCCCCGAGCTGCTGTGGCCCATCGTGCTGGTCGGCTTCATCGGCACCTTCGGCTTCAACTTCCCCGTCTGGCTCTCGGCCTACGCGGACGACGTGTTCCACGCGGACGCCGGCTCGTACAGCCTCTTCAACACGCTCATGGCGGTCGGCTCGGTCGCCGGCGCCCTGCTCGCGGCCCGCCGGGGCACTGCCCGGCTGCATGTGCTGATCGGCGGCGCGCTCGCCTTCGGCCTGCTGGAGATCGTGGCGGCGCTGGCCCCCGAGTACTGGATCTTCGCCCTGCTGATGGTGCCGATAGGGATGTTCGGCCTGACGGTGAACGTCACCGCCAACACGGCCATCCAGATGAACACCGACCCCGTGATGCGCGGCCGCGTCATGGCCCTCTACATGATGGTCTTCCTGGGCGGTACGCCGCTGGGCGCGCCGATCGCCGGCTGGGTCACCGACGCGTACGGCGCCCGGACGGGCTTCGTCGCCGGCGGTGTCGTCTCCACGGTCGCCGCCGTCACCGTGGGCCTCGTCCTCGCGAGGGCCGGCGGGGTGCGGTGGCGCTCCGCTGGGGTGGGCGGTGCCGAAGGTGGTGCCGCGCCGCGTCGTCGGCGGCTGCCGCGCCGTCGTGGCTTGTCGCGCAGGTCCCCGCGCCACTGAGGGGGCGCGGTGGTCGCCGAGTGACACGCGGGCTGAAAGGGTGGCGGGCATGAGACTGTTCGCCGCTGTGCTTCCGCCCGCTGATGTCGTCGAGGAACTCGGTCTGGTGGCCGGGGAGTTGAAGAGCCTCGCGGGTGCGGACCGGCTGCGCTGGACCCAGCCGCCCGGCTGGCACTTCACGCTCGCGTTCTACGGCGAGGTCGAGGAGGACGTCGTACCGGAGCTGTCGCGGCGGCTGGAGCGGGCCGCGGAGCGCAGCGAGCCGTTCCGGCTGGCCGTGCGCGGCGGCGGGAAGTTCGGGCGCGGCCGGGCCCTGTGGGCGGGGGCCGAGGGGGACCTCGGCGCGCTGCGGATGCTGGCCGACCGGGCGGAGGCGGCGGCGCGCAAGGCCGGGGTGCCGATGGGGGAGCACCGCCGGTACACCCCCCATCTGACGGTGGCCCGCAGCCGGGAGGACCTCGACGTGAGGCCGTACGTCGCTGTGCTCGACGCTTTCGCCGGGCGGTCGTGGACGGTGTCCGACCTGGCGCTGGTGCGCAGCCGTCTGCCGGCGTCCGGGGTGGCGGGTGAGCAGCCGCGGTACGAGGCGGTCGCGCGGTGGGGGCTCGGGGCGGGCGGATGACCGTTCGGGCCGCCGGTTAGGCTCGGGGGTGTGGACCCGAAGACCCGTAACCGGATCATGGCCGGTGTGCTCGTACTGATGTTCGCTGTGGTGGCTCTCGCGGCGGCGCTCGGTAAGTAGCCGTATCGCGGGCGGGGGCGGGGAGCCGCGCGCCTTCGTCGGCCGCTGCCGGTGACGGCCGCCGGCTGGTGAGGGTTCGTCGCGCAGTTCCCACGCCCCTACGAACAGGGGCCGTCCCCTGTCGCCGTCGTCACCAGGCGAAGGCCTCCGGGGACGGGCCCGGGCCCGGGAAGATCTCGTCCAGGGACGCCAGCAGCTCCTCGTCCAGCTCCAGTTCCACCGCGCGCAGCGCGGATTCGAGCTGCGCGGCGGTGCGCGGGCCGACGATGGGGCCGGTCACGCCGGGGCGGGTGAGCAGCCAGGCCAGGGCGGCCTCGCCGGGCTCCAGACCGTGCTTCTCCAGCAGGTCCTCGTACGCCTGGATCTTCGCGCGTGCGTCGGGGCCGGACAGGGCGCCCGCCGCGCGTCCCGAGCCGCGCCGGCCGCCCTTGACCTCCTTCTTCAGGACGCCGCCGAGCGCACCGCCGTGCAGTGGCGACCACGGGATGACCCCGAGCCCGTACTCCTGCGCGGCCGGGATGACCTCCATCTCGGCGCGGCGTTCGTAGAGGTTGTAGAGGCACTGCTCGCTGACCAGGCCGATGGTGCCGCCGCGGCGGGCGGCGGTCTCGTTGGCCTGGGCGATCTTGTAGCCGGGGAAGTTGGACGAGCCGGCGTAGAGGATCTTGCCCTGCTGGACGAGCACGTCGACGGCCTGCCAGATCTCGTCGAACGGGGTGTCCCGGTCGACGTGGTGGAACTGGTAGAGGTCGATGTGGTCCGTCCGCAGCCGCTTGAGGCTGGCGTCCACGGCGCGCCGGATGTTCAGCGCGGAGAGCTTGTCGTGGTTGGGCCAGGCGTGGTCGGAGTCCGCCATGTTGCCGTACACCTTGGTCGCGAGGACGACTTTGTCGCGGCGGTCTCCGCCCTTCGCGAACCAGTTCCCGATGATCTCCTCGGTGCGGCCCTTGTTCTCGCCCCAGCCATACACATTTGCCGTGTCGAAGAAGTTGATGCCCGCGTCCAGCGCCGCGTCCATGATCGCGTGGCTGTCCGCTTCGTCCGTCTGCGGACCGAAGTTCATGGTGCCGAGGACCAGTCGGCTGACCTTGAGTCCTGTCCGTCCGAGCTGTGTGTACTTCATGACTCCCTAGCCAAGGCCGTGGAGTGCGCTCTAGGCAAGCGAGAGGGATCTTGACGCTAACTGGAGGTTAGTGCTTTCCTTTCGTAAGCATGAGCTTGAACTTTCAATATGCCCGTGTTGTAGCAGATGGGAGCATCGTGACCCCCACCACGCCTGCCCGCCGCGCGCTCGTCGCCGTCCTCGCGGCCGCCGCGCTCACGTCCACCGTCGCCGTCGTACCGGCCGTCGCGGCCCCGCCCTCCGCCGCCGTCGCGGAACGGGCCCCGTACGGGAGCGCCGCGCGGCTCGGCTACCAGAAGGCCGTTGCCGTACGGGTGCTGAAGGGGGTGTTCGAGGACGGGGACACGGCGGTCGTGGACCGGTACGTGCGGCCGGACTACATCCAGCACAATCCGTTCGCGCCGGACGGGGCGGAGACACTGAAGGGCCTCGCCGGGATGGTGAACCGGCAGTTCCCGGACGCCGCGTACGACGTCAAGCGGGTCATCGCGCAGGGCGACCTCGTGCTCGTGCACTCCAACGTCGTGCTGACGCCCGGCACTCGCGGCTCCGCCGTCTTCGACATCTTCCGGTTCCAGGGCGGGCGGATCGCCGAGCACTGGGACGTGGCGCAGGACGTGCCGGCGACGTCGGCCAACGGCAACGACATGTTCTCCACGGTCAGCAGGCCCCGGACGAGCGAGCCGGGACCGGCCTGGCTGACCTCTTACCACGAGAAGCTGGTGACCAAGGCGTTCGACCGGCTGCTGGTACGCAAGGACCTGTCGGCGATCGACAAGTACTGGGGCCGCGAGTACCACCAGCACAACCCGAACATCCCCGACGGCGTGGAGGGGGTCAAGGCCGGTCTGGGGGGCTACTTCCAGCAGTTCCCGTCCCTCACCGTCTCGCGCAAACGTGTCGTGGCCGAGGGCGAGCTCGTCGCCGTCCACAGCCACTACGTGAACGTGCCGGGGGAGCGGGGGCAGGCGGTCGTCGACCTGTTCCGGGTGCGGAACGGGAAGATCGTCGAACACTGGGACGCGCTGCAGGACGTGCCGGAGACATCGGCGAACGACAACACGATGTTCTGACCGGTTCTGACCGCCGCGCCGGTTTCCCGGCGCGCCCGGCCGTTCCCCTCGCTCAGCCTGCCAGGACCTGCGTGTTCTGGCAGGCGGTGAGCAGCCAGCGGCCGTCGGGCTGCTTGGTCATCACGTAGAGCGGGGCCCCCTCGCTCGTGTCGTCCCCGCCCAGGTAGCGCTGGCGGACCTTGACCGCCGCGACGTCGGGGCGGAGGAAGAGCACGTGGACCACCTCGTAGCTGACCTCGCCGTCCCAGTGGGCCCCGGGGAGCACCTTGCGGGTGAACGCCGCTATCTCGTCCAGGCCGATGAGGACCTTGCCGTGGGCCGTCGTCCAGATCGCGTCGGGGTGGAAGAGGGCGAGGAACTCGTCGGGGTCCTTGTGCTGCTGGGAGTGCTCGACGGTGGCGACGACCTGCTTGACGGCTTCGATGTCGGCGGCTCGCGCCGGGGTTTCCGTGGTCATGTGGACCATGGTGCAACCTCAAGCACGGTTGAGATCAAGTGAGTTGTCGGTTCCCGCATCGATCCGGTCGCGGTGGCGGTCGTGGCGGCGGAGGAGCAGCAGTGGCGTCGCCAGGAGGAGCAGGCCGGCCGTGGCGATCGCCGTGCGGGGGGTGGTGACGGAGGCGAGGAGGCCCCAGAGGGCCGTCGTGGCGGCGATGGTGAGTTTGCCGGTGACGGACCAGGCGGTGAGCGTGCGGGCGACGCGGTCCGACGGGGTCCGGGTGAGGCGCTGGGTGGCCAGTACGGGGTTGAAGACAGCGATGCAGGTGATCAGGCCCAGTTCGGCGACCATCACGAGGGCGAGGCCCGCCGGACCCGTGTCGACGAACGCCAGGCCCAGCGGCCAGCACGCCCGCAGGGTTCCGGAGACCCGGATGACCCTGTCCTGCCCGTACCGGACGACCAGACGACGGGAGAGACGCGAGCCGATCAGACCGCCGACGCACGGGACGGCGAAGGCGAGGCCGTACTGCCAGGGCGCGAAGCCGAGTTGGCCCACCATGAGGATGAGCAACAGCGGTGCCGGGGCCATGATCAGGGCGTTGACGAGGACGGAGTTGAGGAAGAGGGGGCGCAGGGCGGGGTCGCGGAGGATGTACCGCCAGCCGTCCAGGAGGTCGCCGAGGCGGAGCCGGGGGGCGGCATCCGTCGCCGGTTTGACGGCCGGGGCCGGGTGGGGTTGCGTCCTGCCGGCCGGTCGGGGCTGCTCGGCGCCGGTCGAACGGGGTTCCTCGGTGTCGGTCGTGCGGGATTCCTTGGTGCCGGATGGACGGGGCTCCTCGGTGCTGGCCGGGTGGGGTTCCCTCGTGCCGGTCGGGCGGGGCTCCTCGGTGCCGATCGCTCGGATGCCCGCCGCCGAGAGGAGGTAGCTGCCGGCGTCGATCAGCACGGTGACGACCGGGCCGAAGAGACCCATCGCGGCGCCGCCGAGGGGCGGGCCGAGCATCGTCGTGGTCCAGGTCGTGGCCTCGAAGCGGCCGTTGGCGGCCACCAGGTGCTCCGGGGGGACCAGGAACTTCAGACAGGCGCCGCTCGCCGCGGTGAAGGTGATGTCGGCCATGGCGACGAGCACGGAGACCAGGAGCAGTTGGGGAAAGGTGAGCAGGTCCAGGGCGTAGGCCACCGGGACGGACAGCAGGGCAGCGCAGCGGGCGAGGTCCATCGAGATCATCACCGGGCGCTTGCGGCGGAACTCCAGCCAGGGACCGAGCGGTACGGCCACCGCCGCGCCCACCGCCAGACCGGTGGCCGCCAGCGCGGAGACCTCCGTGGGGCCGACGTGCAGGACCAGCACCGCGAGCAGGGGGAGCGCGTCGAACGACAGCCGGGTCCCGAACGCGCTGACCGCGTACGCCGCCCACAGCCACCGGAACTCCCGCCCCAGCCCACCGCCCCGCGTCATCCGCCCGCCCCGCATCCGTCGCCGCCGCGTCCGACCGGGACATCCAAGCGAGTCGGGGGCGGCCGATCAAGTGCGGATCGCTCGGGCCAAGTGGCCGCGTGCGACGGCGTCAGCCTCGGGGGAGGTCGGCGGTCGGCAGGACCAGGCCGAGGAGGGTGGTGGTCATGTCGACGTCGCCGCCGTAGGTGATGGACAGGTCGCTGACGTAGTCGCCGTCCTTGGGTTGGGTGAAGAGCCGGCACTTGCCAGCGTAGGGGTCGGCGATCAGGTAGACGGGGACCTCGGCGAGCGCGTACGCGGTCTTCTTGGGGCCGTAGTCGTTCCTGGCGGTGTCCTGGGAGATGACCTCGGCGATGAACTCGACGTTCTCGTGGCGCCAGCGGCCGTTGGAGTCCTTCTCGGCGTCGTCACGCAGCTTCGCCACGTCAGGGGCGAGGCCGTTCAGCCGGCCGGGGAAATCGATGCGGACGTCCGAGACGGTGTTCACCCCCTTCCCGAAGGCCTCCAGAAGCGCTTGAAGGATCGCGAAAATGGTCTTCCAGTGAGCATCCCGCTGCGGCGACGTGTAGATGGTCCCCTCGACGATCTCGACCTTGTATCCCTCGGGGACGGGCATCTTCTCGAGTTGCTCGAACATCTCGTCGAGCTGTCGCGTGTTGTCGCTCTCGGCCATCGCGATCCTGTCTTCAAGGACGGTCATCGTGGCGCTCCTCCCCGGCCGCCCCTCGATCGAGGACGGCCGCGCAGTACAACGATACGCACGGTGACGAGGACACGACGGAAGAAAGGGGCACGGAGGCTACGCCTGCTCGTAAGGGCCTCCGAGCCCCCACGCCTCGTGCATCGCGTTCGCGAAGGTCGCCGCCAGCTTGTGTTCGCCGGAGGCGTTGGGGTGGGTGCCGTCGTAGGTGTCCCAGTGGATGTCGTACGACGGGGGCGGGGAGGCCAGCAGGAGGGGGGAGCGGGGTTCGTCGAGGTCGGCGGCCGTCTTGGCGAGGAGTTCGTTGAAGCGGGTGACCTGGGCGGCGAAGGGGGCGTCGGACTCGGCGCGGATGTTCGGGGTGACCGGCAGGAGGACCATACGGATGTGCGGGGCGGCCTCGCGGGCGGCCTCGACGAAGCGGCGGGTGTTCTCGGCGGTCTGCTCGGCGTTGGTGTAGAAGCCCAGGTCGATCAGGCCGAGGGAGACGAGGAGGACGTCGGCGCGGTGGGTGCGGACCGCGTCGGCGATCAGCGGGGCCATGTGGAGCCAGCCCTCGCCCCAGCCCGCGAGATGTGCGCGGGGGAAACGCGGGTCGGTGTCGGCGTACTCGTACGACGTCGGGGCGTCCGTCGCCTTGTCGTAGAGCGTCTCGCGCGGCCCGACGATCTTGAAGGGGCCGTCGTACGTCGCGCGCAGGTGCTGCCAGAGCCGGAAGCGCCATGTGTGTTCGCCCGCGCTGCCGATCGTCATGGAGTCGCCTACGGGCATGAACCTGAGCATCCGCTCATCATGAACGATCGCTACCGGGCGGTAGGGGGTGGGCGGCCGACGGGGGCTGTGAATCTGACCACGTGATGGGTCGTGGCTCGGATTTCGGGATCGGCGGGGGCGCGGAGGGTTCGGCAGGTGCGGGTGCGGTGGGGGCTTCTCGCGCAGTTCCCCGCGCCCCTTGAGGGCCTGCGGCCCTCCCGGGCGAAGAGCAGGGGCGCAGCCCCGCTTTTCAGGGGCGCGGGGAACTGCGCGACCAGCCCCCACCGCACCCGCACCCGAACGACTCGCCAGCCCCCCACCGCGCTCCCCCACCCCACCCAGCGGAGCGAGATGGCAGGCTTGGCCCCATGCGCCGTCGCCCCCTCAACCGCCCCCGCCCCCTCCGCCGGTTCCGCGCGGCCCGCACAGGCTTCGCCGGTCTCGCAGCGATCCTGCTCGCCGCTCTCACGGCCACGCCCGCTCTCGCCGACGACGACGGGTTCACGATGCAGGACTCGCGGATCACCGAGTCGAGCGGTCTCGCCGCGTCCCGGCAGCACCCGGGGGTCTACTGGACCCACAACGACAGCGACGACGGCGCGTTCCTGTACGCGGTCGACAGCAAGACGGGCGAGACGGTCGCCACGGTCACCCTGACGGGCGTCGGCACCCCGAGGGACGTCGAGGCGATCTCGATGGGCCCCGGCAACAAGCTGTACGTCGGCGACATCGGCGACAACCTCGGCGGCACCTGGGCGTATGTGTGGATCTACGAGCTGCCGGAGCCGAAGGAGCTGAAGGACCAGACGCTCAAGGCGACGCAGTACGTCGTGAAGTACGAGGACGGGGCGCGGGACGCGGAGGCGCTGATGGTGCATCCGAAGACCGGGCGGGTGTACATCGCCGACAAGAACGAGGCGGGCGGATCGCTGTACGAGGGGCCCGCGGAGCTGTCCGCGTCCGGCACCAACGTGTTCAAGAAGGTCGCGTCCGTCCCGGACCTGGAGGTCACCGACGGCGCGTTCTCGCCGGACGGCAAGCAGCTCGCCCTGCGCGCGTACTTCGGCGGCATCCTCTACGACTGGAACGGCGGCAAGATCAAGAAGGCCGAGCGGCTGAGCGTGCCGCTGCAGCGGCAGGGGGAGTCGGTGACCTTCCGCACCGACGGCTCGAAGATCATGTACGGCAGTGAGGGGTCCGGCAGCTCCGTCGTGGCGCGGGAGGTGCCCGGCGGCGGCTCCGGGAGCGGCGGCTCCGGGTCGTCCTCCTCCGACGGGGACGGTTCCGGTACGGCGCAGGCGGACGGCGAGGGCACGAGCTCGAACGTCAAGGTCGGCGCACTGGCCGTGGCCGGCGCGGTGGTCGTCGTATGGGGCTTCCGCCGCCTCCTACGCCGCCCATCCGCCTGACCTACCCTGACCCACCCGACCTCCCTCGACCGGCCTCCAGATCCGCGGCCTTCGCGCCGCCGGTTTCGTTCGTGTCCGTCGGGCGGGCGGGCGGCGAGCGGGAGTCCGGTGCGCAGGACGCCCCCCGGGCGGGGGACGAGGCGGCGATCAGCCGCGCGCCGCCGTCGGGGGAGGGAAGCCGGACCGGGTCCGCACCCGTTCGCGTGGCCTGTCTCGGTGTTCGGCATCCGGCATCCGCCATCCGCGTGGCCCGTCTCGGTGTCTCCGACATCCGCCCCGGTCTCCGCTCCGTGACCTTCGCGCTTTCGGCCTTCCCTCTCTCGGCTTCCGCCTCTCAGGCCTTCGCGCCCCGACCTCCGCGCCCCGACCTCCGCGCCCGCCGACTAGGACCCTCCAACTCCCGCCCCACCAACTCCCGCACCCCCGGCTTCCGTGCCTCCGGCCCCCGCGCCCTCCGCTTCCACCCCGGCCCCCGCGCCCTCCGCTCCCGCGCCCTGCGGGCGCTCGCGGCGTCTGTTCACGAATACCTCCAGCCCGTCCAGCATGCGTTGCAGGCCGAATTCGAAGTGGTCGAAGTCCGAGCCGAACGAGTCCTCGGAGAGGCCGGCCAGGAGCGGGTAGCGGCCGGAGCGCATGAGTTCTTCGAGGACGGGCGCCTGGGCCTGCCAGAACTCCGTGTCGGTGAGGCCGGTGCGGTGTTCCGCCTCCTCCGCGTAGAGCTGCGTACGGGCCGCGCCGACGACATAGCCGTCCACGGCGACGATCGCGGAGATCAGTTCGGGGTCGGTCAGCCCCATGGACTTGATGCGGGAGAGCACCTTCTCCATCCCGTCCAGCGCGCTCGGCCCGAGAACGGGGCGGGACTGGTTCACCTGGAGCAGCCACGGGTGGCGCCGGTAGAGGGCCAGGGTGGCGCGCCCCATGGCCTCCAGGGCGGAGCGCCAGCCGCCGTCGCCGAGGTCGGTGGGGTTCTCGGAGGGCCGCTGGACGCGGTCGAGCATCAGGTCCAGCAGTTCGCCCTTGCCGGGGAGGTAGCGGTACAGGGACATGGTCCCGGTGCCGAGTTCGGTCGCGACCCGGCGCATCGAGAGGGCGTGCAGCCCCTCCGTGTCGGCGACCCGGACCGCCGCCTCCACGATCCGCTCCAGGGTGAGCCCCGGCTTGGGCCCGCGACTCGGGCGAGGGCCGGTGTCCCAGAGCAGTTGCTGGGTGCGGACGATGTCACCGCTGCCGCTGGTCTCCGTACCGACGGTGGTGCTGCCTGCCGTACCGCCCGCCGTACCGCCCCCCGCCGTGCCTGTCGTACCGCGCGCCCCAGCACCTGCCGCGCCGCCCGCCGTAGCGCTCTTGCCCCTTGTCATGAGCCCGAGTTTAGGTGCTCGCGAAAAACTGGGTACGTCGTACGCGAAATCGGGTACAGTGTACCCAGTTCTTGACGGAAGTCTGTTGAGGGGGACTCATGAGTGACGGGTACGCGGTCCGGGCCGAGGGTCTGGAGAAGCGGTACGGGGAGAAACGCGCGCTGGACGGCTTCGACCTCACCGTCCGTGAAGGCACGGTGCACGGCCTCCTCGGCCCGAACGGCGCGGGCAAGACCACCGCCGCACGCATCCTCTCCACGCTGCTGCGCCTGGACGGCGGCCGGGCGACGGTGGCCGGCCTCGACGTGGCCCGGCGCCCGCGCGAGGTGCGGGCCCGTATCGGACTGACGGGGCAGTACGCCGCCGTGGACGAGGTGTTGACGGGCCGTCAGAACCTGGAGATGTTCGGGCGGCTGTTCCACCTCGGCGGGAAGCGGGCGAAGCAGCGCGCGGTCGAGCTGCTCGACCGGTTCGACCTCACCGACGCGGCCGACCTGGGCGTCGGCAAGTACAGCGGCGGCATGCGGCGCCGACTCGACCTCGCCGCCTCGATGATCCTCGCCCCGTCCGTCCTCTTCCTCGACGAGCCGACGACCGGCCTCGACCCGCGCAGCCGGGGCGAAGTCTGGGAATCCGTAAGGGCGTTGGTGGCGAGCGGTACGACCGTGCTGCTCACCACGCAGTATCTGGAGGAGGCCGACCGGCTGGCCTCACGCATCACCGTCATCGACCAGGGGCGGGCCATCGCGGACGACACCCCGGACGGGCTGAAGAGCGCGGTCGGCGGCGACCGCATCGAGGTCGTCGTCGCCGAGCGCGCCGACATCCCGCGCGCGGTGAAGGTCGTCGCCCGCGTCTCGGACGGCGAGCCGGAGTCGGACGACACGGAGTTGCGGGTCCACGCGCCCGTGACCGACCGCGTCTCGGCCCTCACCGAGGTGGCCCGCACCCTTCAGGACGAGGGCGTGAGGGTCGAGGACATCGGCCTGCGCAGGCCCAGCCTGGACGACGTGTTCCTGCGCCTGACGGGCCACCGCACGGAGAAGACCGACGAGAACGGCAAGGGGGCCGCCGCATGACCACCGTCGATCCGAACGCCACCGCCAGTACCGCCACCGCCAGTACCGTCGCCACGAGCGCCGTCGACCTGGACGTGTCGAGCGGGCACGGCCGTACGTACTGGGTGCTGGCCGACGTCTGGAACATCGTCCGTCGTGGCCTGACCCACTACCGGCGCCAACCGGTCAACATCGCCTGGCAGTTGGGCTTCCCGATCCTCTCCGTCCTGCTCTACGGCTATGTCTTCGGCAGCGCCATGCAGGTGCCGGGTGGCGGGGACTACGGGGACTTCCTGATGCCGGGGATGTTCGTGATGACGATGGCCTTCGGGTTCATCAACACGGCGACGCTGGTGGTCTACGACGCCACCAAGGGGGTCATCGACCGGTTCCGCTCCATGCCGATGGCGCCGTCGGCAGTGGTGGCGGGGCGGGGGATCACCGATCTCCTCGTCGCCTGTGCCGAGTTGGCCATCATGATGCTGACCGCCCTCGCGATGGGCTGGCGCCCGGACACGGGCCTCGGCTTCCTGGCCGCCTTCGGTCTGCTGCTCTGGCTGCGCTTCGCGCTCATCTGGATCGGCGTCTGGCTGGGACTGCTGGTCCCCAACCCGGAGGCGGCGGGAGGTCTCTTCGCGGTCGCGTTCCCGCTGACCATGATCTCCAGCATCCTCGTCGCCCCGCAGCTCATGCCCGACTGGCTGGGCTGGATCGCCGCCTGGAACCCGATCTCCTCCACGGCCGCCGCGACCCGCGACCTGTTCGGCACGCCGGTCGTCGGCGACTCCTGGATCGAACAGAACGCGCTGCTGATGGCCGGGGTGTGGCCGGTGGTGCTCACGCTGATCTTCCTGCCGCTGGCGGTACGGAGGTTCCAGAAGCTGAGCCGGTGACATACGGCCCCTGGGACGTGGGAACTCGGGGGCGCGCGCGGGGGCCACGAGGGGCCGCAGGGGGCCCGAGGGCACCGTCAGGGGCGTCCGGCGTATCAGGTGACGCCGGACGCCTTGACGTGTTCATGCGCTCTGTCTTCCATGGGGGGTGCCGGTGGTGGGAGCTCTTCCACCCTGTTCCGGCCCCGCGCCGCGCCTCCGCCGGTCTGGGTCGGCGAGAAGGATGGATACCTGACGAGCATCAAGGCGCCGGGCTTCCCGCCGGGCGGGGCCTCGACCCCGGCGACCCGGAGGACCCCGGTGACCCCTGGAGCTGACCCGGCTCCCAGCGGGTGACGACCATGTGGAATGCCTCGTACACCCAGACCGGCGCCGTGCTCACCGCCACCAACGCCGCCCACAACGGGTCGTTCGCCCCAGGCGGTTCGGCGACCCTCGGCTTCGAGGGCACGCCCGGAGGCGGGGGTGGGCCGGGTGTGAGCTGCACGGCGGCGTGAGCTGAGCGATGGGGGGGGGAGGGGCGGCCCGGTGGTCCCGGGTGCACCCGGTGGCGTACATCAACTACGGTCGGAAGGCGGCGGGTTGGTTTCTGCGGCTGCCTGTAGTGTCCTGTCGTGTGCTGGCTGAACGACGACACCGACTCATCCTGCGGGCCCTGCGTTCCGGCGGTACGGCTTCCGTGACCGGTCTCGCCGAGCAGCTGGGGTCCAGCGCGGCGACGATTCGCCGGGATCTGCTGAAGCTGGAGGCGGACGGGCTGCTCACCCGGGTTCACGGCGGGGCGGTCGTCGATGATCGGCCGACGCCGTTCGACGAGGCCGCCGAGGTGCTGGTGGCGGAGAAGGACGCCATCGCCGCCCGGGCCGCCGCCCTGATCGAGGACGGTCAGTCGGTCATCCTGGACAGCGGGACGACGGTGCACCGGCTCGCCCTTCAGCTGCGTGGGCGTCGGCTCACCGTGATCACCAACAACCTCGCCGTGTACGACGAACTCGTCGACGACGAGGCCGTCGACCTGATGCTGCTCGGGGGCATGGTCATCCGTGAGTCACGCATGCTGGACGGGTTCATGGCCGAGGACAACCTTCGTCAAGTCCATGCCGACTGGCTGTTCATGGGCGCCTGTGGCGTCCGCCCCGGGGGCCAGGTCATGGACACCACCGTGGCCGAGGTGCCCGCCCGGCGGGCCATGATCGCGGCCGGGGACAAGGTCGTCCTGCTGGCCGACCGGAGCAAGTTCCCCGGCGACGGCATGGTGAAGATCTGCGGCCCCGAGGATCTGGACGCGCTTGTCACCAACGCACTGGAGGGAGACGCGACCTGCGCGGCCCTGCGGGAGGCCGGTGTGGACGTGATCCGGGCGCGGGCGGCGTCCCCGGAGCGGGCGGAGTAGGCGGAGTAGGCGGGCGGGGCGGGAGCACGCCGCGCTCGCGACAGCCTTGGAGCCCAGTGTCGTCGTTCTCGCAGTGCCGCATGCCTCGGGCGTCGATGCCTTTCACCATGACCATGCTGCTCATGGTCCTCGCTCACCTCACCGTCCTTGCTCACCTGTGTCCCGGATGGCTTCAAGTGCCCCATTCTGTGAGGTTCTTGAGTGGATCCAATGGATCAATTCGGTCAAGTCTTCGTCTAATGCGTGCGTGTGTGGGGTGCTCTTCAGGAAACATGCGGCACGGGCCGCGTACCTCGCGGACCTGAACCCCCCTCATCGTTCTGAGAGATGTCTATGAGAAGAAGCGCAGCCGTGTTGAGCGGTGCCATCGTGGTTCTGGCCGGGACGGTCAGTGCCGTCCCCGCCAACGCCAGTGGGGCGTCCGCCGCGAGCAACACCGTCCAGGCCGCCGCCGCGAAGGTCGCCTGGAAGAAGTGCGCCACGGACAACTACCCGACGCTGCAGTGCGCGTCGGTGAAGGTGCCGCTCGACTACGCGAAGCCGAGCGGGAAGAAGATCACCCTGGCGCTGTCCCGGGTGCCGCACACCTCCAAGACGTACCAGGGCCCGCTGCTGGTCAACCCGGGAGGCCCCGGCGGCAGCGGTCTGACCCTGGCCGGATTCGTCGCCTCCGCGCTGCCGAAGAAGGTCGCGGCGCAGTACGACGTCATCGGCTTCGACCCGCGTGGCGTGGGCGCCAGCAAGCCCGCCCTGAACTGCAAGCCCGGGTACTTCGACCCGGTGCGCCCGGACTCCGTGCCCAGCACCGCCGCGATAGAGAAGGCGAACGTCAAGCGGGCCAAAGACTTCGCCAAGGCCTGCGGCACGAAGCACAAGGACGTCCTGCCGTACATCAACACGATCAGCGCCGTGAAGGATCTGGACTCGATCCGCAAGGCCCTCGGCGCCAAGAAGATCAACTACTTCGGCTACTCGTACGGCACCTACCTCGGCGCGGTCTACGCCAAGCTGTACCCGACGCGGGTGCGGCGCCTGGTCCTCGACTCGATCGTCGACCCGACGGGTGTCTGGTACCGGGACAACCTCGACCAGGACTACGCCTTCGACAAGCGGCACAAGGCGTTCATGAAGTGGGTCGCCAAGCACAACGCCACCTACAAGCTCGGCACCGACGCGAAGAAGATCGAGGCGAAGTGGTACGCCATGCGCGCCGCACTCGCCAAGAAGCCGGTCGGCGGCTCGGTGAAGGTGGGCGCCTCCGAGCTGGAGGACACCTTCCTCCCCGGCGGCTACTACAACGGCTACTGGCCGTTCCTCGCCGAGGCGTTCGCCGCCTACGTCGGCGACAAGAACTCCGACCCGCTGGTCGAGGCGTACCAGAACTTCGCGGCCGTCGACTCCTCCGGTGACAACGGCTACAGCGTCTACACCTCGGTCCAGTGCCGTGACGCCGCCTGGCCACGCGACTGGAAGAAGTGGACCAAGGACAACTGGGCGGTCTACAAGAAGGCCCCGTTCATGACCTGGAACAACGCCTGGTACAACGCGCCGTGCGCGTTCTGGCCGACCAAGTCGCTGAAGCCGGTGAACGTCGCCAACTCCAAGATCCCGCCGGCGCTGCTGTTCCAGGCGACGGACGACGCGGCCACCCCGTACCAGGGCGGTGTCACCGTCCACAAGCTGCTCAAGAACTCCAGCCTGGTCGTCGAGCAGGGTGGCGGCAACCACGGCATCACGCTGAGCGGCAACAGCTGCCTCGACAAGTACCTGGCGACCTACCTCACCAACGGCAAGGTGCCGCGGGGCAAGGGTGCGGCCGACGCCACCTGCAAGAAGCTGCCCGACCCGAAGCCGATGGCCGCGCAGGAGGCTTCCGCCCGGTCGACGCTGAGCACGCAGGGGCCGGCCGCGACCAGCGGTGAGACCCTGCACGGCATCCTCGGCTTCCGCGGCTGAGCGTCACCGTCACGCTGAAGAACTGAAGAACTGAAGAACACGAAGGGGCCCGGCAGCACGTGCTGCCGGGCCCCTTCGGCGTCGTACGGGAGTGATCCTCGTACGGGAGCGGTCGGGGTCAGAGCTTCTCGATCACATAGTCGACGCACTTGGTGAGGGCCTCGACGTCCGCCGGGTCGATCGCCGGGAACATGGCGACGCGGAGCTGGTTGCGGCCGAGCTTGCGGTACGGCTCGGTGTCGACGATGCCGTTGGCGCGCAGGACCTTGGCGACGGCGGCGGCGTCGATCTCGTCGGAGAAGTCGATCGTGCCGATGACCTGGGACCGCTTGGCCGGGTCGGTGACGAAGGGGCTCGCGTACTTGCTCTCCTCCGCCCAGGTGTACAGCCGGGTCGAGGAGTCCTTCGTACGGGCCGTGGACCAGCTCAGACCGCCCTGGCCGTTGATCCACTCCAGCTGCTGGTTGAGCAGGAAGAGGGTGGCGAGGGCCGGGGTGTTGTACGTCTGGTTCTTGCGGGAGTTGTCGATCGCCGTCGGGAGGCTGAAGAACTCCGGGATGTGGCGGCCGGAGGCGTGGATCCGCTCGGCGCGCTCGATGGCGGCCGGGGAGAAGACGCCGATCCAGAGGCCGCCGTCGGAGGCGAAGGACTTCTGCGGGGCGAAGTAGTAGACGTCGGTCTCGGTGATGTCGACGGGCAGGCCGCCGGCGCCGGAGGTGGCGTCGACCAGGACGAGGGCGCCGTCGTCGGCGCCGGCCACGCGGTTGAGCGGGGCGGCGACACCGGTGGAGGTCTCGTTGTGCGTGAAGGCGTAGACGTCGACGCCGGCCTCGGCGGTCGGCTCCGGGTGCGTGCCGGGGTCGGAGGAGACGACCGTGGGCTCGGCGAGCCAGGGGGCGAGCTTCGAGGCCTTGGCGAACTTCGAGCTGAACTCGCCGAAGGTCAGGTGCTGGCTCTTGTTCTCGATCAGGCCGTGGGTCGCGACGTCCCAGAACGCCGTGGAGCCGCCGTTGCCGAGGACGACCTCGTAGCCCTCGGGGAGGGAGAACAGCTCGCTGATGCCCGCGCGGACCTGGCCGACCAGGTTCTTCACCGGGGCCTGGCGGTGGGAGGTGCCGAGCAGGGAGGTACCGGTCGCGGCCAGGGCGTCCAGCGCCTCCGTCCGCACCTTGGAGGGGCCCGCGCCGAAACGTCCGTCGGCGGGCTTGATGTCAGCGGGGATCTGGATATCAGCCACGCCGCGAGCCTATCGGCTCGGGGAAACCCGGGCGAAACATCGTCCGTCGGGTGAGACGGGGTGGGGTGCGCTGTGCAGCTCGGGTGTTCGGGTGCGTTGTCGGCTGCGGGTGGTTGGGGGGGTGCTCGCGCAGTTCCCCGCGCCCCTGAACGGGCCGCAGGCCACGACGGGCCTCGGCCCCTTCGGGCCGGAAGGGCAGGGGCGCGGGGAACTGCGCGAGCACCCCCCACCGGACGGACGCTGGGGGTCAAAGGGGCGCAGCCCCTTGAGGATGGGACGGGTAGGGGCGGCGGGGGCGAAGAACCCCGGACTCACACCCCACGCGCCGGCCCCGGTGAGAACCGCACCGGCAACTCCACCAACCCCCGCAGCCACGGCGAAGGACGGCGGGTCAGGGATTCGGGTGGGGCCGCCAGGTCCAGATCCGGGAGGCGGTCCAGGAGGACCTCGATGCCCGTTCGGGCGATGACCTCGGCCGTCTCCTGGGCCGGGAACGGACAGCGGTGCTCGCCGTGGCCGAACGAGAAGTGCGCGTTGTTCCCACCGGTCAGCGCGGCGCCGTGCGTGCGGACACGCGGGTCGGCGTTGGCCCCCTGCAGCCCCAGCAGCACCAGATCACCCGCACGGAGGACACGACCGCCGAGACGGGTGTCCCGGGTGGTCCAGCGCCCCGCCGCGTTCTGGATGGGCGCGTCCTCCCACAGCACCTCGTTCATGGCCTCGGCCACACTGCTGCGCCCCCCGAAGAGCGACGCCGCGAAACGGTCGTCCGTCAGCATCAGACGCAGCGAGTTCCCGATCCAGTCGGCCGTCGGCTGGTGCCCCACCGCCAGCATCACCATCACATCGTGCGTGACCTCTTCCACCGTCACCCCGTACGCACGCGCGTTCGCCAGGAGCCGCGACACCACGTCGTCCCCGGGCCGCTGCCGGCGCTCCGCCACCAGCCGGGCCATCGCCGTCCGCAGGTACCGCTCGGCCGCCACCGCCCGGTCCTGCCCGTCGAGGATGTCGTTCAGCGCCGCCACCAACCCGGGCGCGTGCTCCTCCCGGAATCCGAACAGGAACGCCAGCACCCGCGCGGGCAGCGGCGCCGCGAACTGTCCCACCAGATCCGCCGCGCCCACCCCGCACACCACGTCGATCAACTCGTCGGCGAAACGCTCGACATGACCGCGCAGCTCCAGCGGCTCGACCGCCTCCAGCGCCTCCTCGATCAGCGCGGCGCGCTGCCGGTGCCGCTCACCGACCGTGCCCAGGACCGACGGCTGCTCCGGGCTGATCACGGGCAGCAGCGGCCAGTCCGCCGGGATGCCCGGCCACTGGTTCCACAGGTCGGAGTCACGGCTGAACAGCTCCGGATCGCTCGTCACCTGGTGCAGTTCGCGGTAGCCCAGCACCAGCCACGCCGGTACGCCCCCGTCCAGCAGCACGGGCACGACCTCCCCGTGCTCCCGCCGCAACTCCTGGTACAGGGCGGTTGGTTCGCCCCGGAAACGCGCACCGAAGAGGGGCACGGGCGGCGACGGCGGTACGGAGTGGCCGTCGCCGTTCTCAGAGGTTGCGAAGTCCAACTAGCACCTGCTCCAGAATGTCCGGATCAACCAGGGTGGCGTGGTTCGGATGCCGGGCGCTGACCCGGCCCGCCGTGAGGAGGTCGGAGAGCAGCACCTTGGTGATGCTCACCGGCAGCCGCAGTTCGGCGGCGATCTCCACCACCGCCGTCGGACGCTCCGTCAGCCGCAGGATCGTCACGTGTTCCGACTGCATGCCCGGGATCGGCTGGCTCTCCGCGACCACCAGCGTCACCAGGTCCAGCGGCGCTCCGGGCGCGGAGCGGCTGCGACCCCCGGTGAGCGTGTACAGCCGGTCGGGCAGGTCGTCCCTGCCGGGCCGGCTCATGACGTACGGGGCGCCAGAGCCATGGCCGTGACCACGGTCGTCGTCGTACCCGCTTGACCAGTGGCGCTCGCCGTACCGGTCGTGCTCGCCGTACCGGTCGGGTCATCGGCAGCCGCGCTCGTCGGGTGGCGGGGCCGCGCGCTCAGGTGCTCGCCCAGCTGTTCGACCAGCTCGCTCATGTTGTGCCCGACGAGCCCGGCCTCCGCCTCCTCGTCCGTCACCACGGCCAGATGCGCGCCCTCGCCCGCCTCCACGATGAACAGGACTCCGCCGTAGAACTCCGCCATCGCCGACCGCACGCCCCCGCTGCCGTCGCCGAACTGGATGGACGCCCCGTGGGACAGCGACTGGATGCCGGCGGCGATCGCGGCCAGTTGGTCGGCCTGGTCGACGGAGAGCTCGGGCGTACGGCACAGTTTCAGGCCGTCCCGGGAGAGGACGAGCGCGTGCCGGGCGCCCGGAGTGCGTTCCAGCAAACCCTCCATGAGCCAGGTGAGCCTGTCGTCGGCGGTGGAGCCGGTGCCGGTCATGGGGTGTGGTCGCCTTCCAGGTGGGGGTGCGTGTGGGGGGCGGGGGTGTGGGGCGGCGGCTCTTCGACCGGGGCGAGAGCCAGCTCCGGGGCCGCGGCCAAGTCCGGGTCCGGGGCCGGTGCAGGGCTTGGGTCCGGTGCGGGGTTCGGATCCGTGTACGGGGCGGACTTCGCGTACGGGGACGACGCCGTGTACGGAGCCGGGGATGCGTAAGGGGCAGGCTCCGCGTACGAGGGTGAGTCCGGGTACGGCTCCGGGTGCGCGTACGGCTCCTGGTGGGCGTACGCGGACGGGGCCGGGTCCGCGACCGAGCCCGTGTCCAGGTTCAGGTCCGGGGTGGGCGCGGTGGCCTGCTCCGGGGCGGGGCGGGTGTCCAGGACGGGCTCCCAGGCCGGCTCCCGTACCGGATCGAGTTCCCACTTCGCCTCCTGCGCGGGATCCGGCGCCCAGGGAAGCTCGGCGGCGGCCTCCGCCTCCCAGGCGGCCTGCTTCGCCGCCTCCGACTGCCACGCGAGCCCCTTCGCGGGCTCGGGCTCCCAACCGGGCTCCGGCACGGGACCGGGTGCCCAGGCCGTCTCCTCCACGGATTCGGGCTCGGCATCGGGCCGCGGTTCCCACGCGGTTCCCCCTACGACACCCCACTGGGGCTCCCGCACGGGCTCCAACTCCGGCTGCCGCGCCTCGCCTTGGTCCATGGCCTCGGCCTCGGCGGGCGGAGCGGCGTCCCGTACGGGTTCCAGGGCGGCCTCCGGCGCGACCGGCCCGGCAGGGGCCGCGGGGGGCACGTATCGGTCGACGGCGGCGGACGGGTCGGCGTACCGTTCGACGGCGGTGGACGGGTCCGGTGGTGTCGACGGGACCGGCGTCCCCGTGGAGCTCTCGTCCCCCGAGGCCGTCCCCTGGACGAACGCCTGGTCCAGCCCGCCCGTGCCGCGCACCGCGCGGCGGAAGCTGCTGAAGCGGACCGCGCCGGTGCCCGCGTCCTCGGCGGGCCGGGATACGCGCTCCGAACGGGCCTGCGCGTCGGCGGCCTGCGCCCTGGTGTGTGCCTCCGCCTCCGCGAGTGACTGGCCGCGCCGACGCCGGGGGAGGGCGTCGGAAGGGGTGGGGGAGGCGGTCTCGCCCGGGGTGGTCGGAGAGCCGGGCTCGGCGTCGTGCCGCGTGTCGGGCTCGGCGGCGTACGCACCGGCGTACCCGGAGTCGAAGGCCGGGTCGCCCGAGCCGAATTCGCTGCTGAACGACGAGGTGAAGGGGGAGGCGAACGAGGACGTGTGGGGCGCGCCGTACGCCGGAGAGCCGAACGGCGCGTCAGCCGGAGCGTCAGCCGGCGTGCCCGTCGCCGTGCCCCCCGGCGGCGTCGAAGGCGCCCGGCGGTAGCCGGACAGGGAGTCGATCAGGGCGTCGGCGACGGGGTCGGAGGTCGGCGGGGCCGGAGCCTCCGGCGGGAACTCGTGCGTGGGCGTGGGCTCGGCGTCCAGGTCGTGCGGGGCGCGTACGCCCGCGTACGGCGGCGGAACAGGCGCCGCCCCCGCGAGGGGCGCCGACGCGGGAGGGGCGGGCGTGGCCGACCCCGCCGACTGGAACCCTGTCGCGGGCGATGCCGTCGTGGGCGATGCCGTCGTGGGGACCGTGCTGGCCAGGACGTCCTGCGGGATGAGCATCAGCACACCCGTGCCGCCGCGCGCGGACGGCCGGAAGGAGATCTTCAGCCCGTGCTTGCGGGCGAGCCGGCCGACGACGGCGAGGCCGAGACGCGTGCCGGAAAGAGTCGTGAGGTCGGCCGTCTCGCCCGACACGGCGCGTTCGGCGCGCCGGAGCTGGACGTCGCTCATGACCAGCCCGGAGTCCTCGACGGAGATGATCGCCCCGGCCGGGACCTCCTCGACGTACACATGGACCTCGGCGGTCGGCGGCGAGAAGTTGGCCGCGTTGTCGAGGAGTTCGGCGAGTGCGTGCATGACGCCCTCGGCGGCGTGGCCGGCGACGGCGGCCTCGCTGGAGGAGTGCAGCCGCACCCGACGGTAGGCGCCGATCCGGCCCATCGCGCCCCGCAGGATCGACTCCATCGGGATCGGCCGTGCCCATCGGCGGCCCGAGCGGGCGCCCGCGAGGACGGCCACGGAGTCGGCGAGGCGACCCGCCTGGGCGGTGCGGTGGTCGAGGTGGAGGAGGTCGGCGAGGACGTCCTCGTCGGCGTGACGTTCCTCCATGGCCCGCAGGTCGGCGAGGGTGCCGGTGGCGAGGGCCTGCATCCGGCCCGCCACGTTGGCGGTCACGGCGAGCAGGGCGGTGCGCTCGGACTCGGCCCGCTCGGCGCGTTCGGCGAGCAGGGACCGCTCCTGGGTGGTCTCCTCCGCCGTACGGTCCCGTTCGTCGGACAGCCGTTCGCGTTCGCGCTCGGCCTCCGTGGTCAGCCGTACCCGTTCCCGGGCGAACTCGGCCGCGATCCGTGCCCGTTCCTGCACGAACTCCTCAGTCAACCGGCCGCGTTCCTGGGTGTGCTCCTCGGCCATTCTGGCCCGTTCCTGGAGCAGCAGACCCGTGTCCCGGGAGACCGCGTCCAGCCGCAGGCGCAGCAGCCGTACCGACACGCGCGCGTGAACGGTGACGGCGACGGTCAGCGTCAGCAGCAGCGCGGCCGCGCCCCCGCCGACCGCGAGGGCCGTGCGTACGTCCGGCGGCGCCGGTGCGACGACCGCGCCCACGGCGGTCGCGGAGAGCAGGGCGGTCACCAGGGGTAACGGAAGGACTGAGCGCAGGGCGGGGCGTTCGCCCGGCGGGCGTGGGGGGCTGGGCGCGGTCATCGGCGGGTGTCCTCGGTCGGTTCTGAACTCGGTAACGCAGTCGGCTCCTGGAGGCGGTAACTCGGTCGGTCCCTGAACGAGAAGCGACGTCTGGTGCTCAGTTTGTGCTCAGGCAGTGCTTGAACGGCTTGATCGGGATCGGTCAGTGCTTGATCGGCACCTGATCAGCACTTGATCGGCACCTGATGGAGCTTGGTCAGTGCTCGATTCGATGCCCAATTGGGCGTCACTATATGGGAGTTCGTGACGGCAGTTGGCCGGTTTCAGGTTGGCTCTCCGGAATCAAGCCAACGTTCCCGGTGTGCGGCGCGCCGCCTGTCCACAGGCCGGACCGTCACTCCACGGCCACGTCGTCGTCACTGTCAGTGGTCGGGTGCATCCTGGGACGCATGACGGACATCGGGGGTGCGACGGGCCGCGGTGCCGCCCGGGCGCGCGACGCGGCAGGTGACGCGGACGCGGCGGAGCTGAGGGGCGCGCTGCGGTCCGCGCTGCGGGCGGCGGGCGTGCGCGGCGAGACCGCGTTCGACGCGACCGCACGCGCGCTGACGACGATGGACGCGTCCAACTACCGCCGGGTGCCGCTGGGCGTGGTCGCGCCCCGGGACGCGGACGACGTGGCGGCCGTTCTGTCCGTCTGCCGCGCACACGGCGTGCCGGTCGTCGCGCGCGGCGGTGGCACATCGATCGCCGGGCAGGCCACGGGCACCGGCGTCGTCCTGGACTTCACCCGCCATCTGAACCGGCTGGTCTCCCTCGACCCCGAGGCGCGCACGGCGGTCGTCCAGCCCGGCCTCGTCCTGGACCGCCTCCAGGAGGCCGCCGCCCCGCACGGCCTCCGCTTCGGACCCGATCCCTCCACCCACAGCCGCTGCACCCTCGGCGGCATGATCGGCAACAACTCCTGCGGCTCGCACTCGGTCGCCTGGGGCACGACGGCGGACAGCGTGCGTGAGCTGTCGGTCCTCACGGGGAGCGGCGACGCACGCAGACTGGCCCAGGGCTGGTCCGGCGCCCCGGACGGCCTCCGCCCGCTGGTGGAGCGGGAGTTGGCCCGCCTGCGCACCGGCTTCCCCGACCTCCCGCGCCGGATCTCCGGGTACGCCCTCGACGCCCTTCTCCCGGAGAACGGCGCGGACGTGGCCCGCTCCTTCTGCGGCTCCGAGGGCACGCTCGGAGTGGTCACGGAAGCGGTCGTACGGCTCGTCGAGGCGCCCCGCGCGCGTGCCCTCGCCGTCCTGGCGTACGCCGACGAGAGCGCCGCCGCCGAGGCGGCCCCCGGGCTGCTGCCGCTCGGCCCGCTGACGGTGGAGGGGATGGCGGCCGACCTGGTCCCCCCGGGGGCGAGCGGCCTCCCGGCGGGCGGGGCCTGGCTGTTCGTGGAGACGGGCGGCGACACACCCGCCGAGGCGCGGGCCCGCGCCGACGCCCTGGTCCGCGCGGCCGACGCCGCCGACGCGCGCGTGGTCACGGACCCCGCCGCGCAGCGCGCGCTCTGGCGCGTCCGCGAGGACGCGAGCGGCACGGCCACCCGGATGCCCGACGGCACCGAGGCCTGGCCGGGCTGGGAGGACTGCGCGGTGCCACCGGCCCGGCTCGGCGCGTACCTGCGGGACTTCCGGGGCCTGCTGCGTGCCCACGCCCTGCGCGGCACGCCCTACGGCCACTTCGGCGACGGCTGCATCCACGTCCGCATCGACTTCGACCTCCTGACCCCGGCGGGCGTCGGCCGCTTCCGCCGCTTCTCCGAGGAACTGGCCGAACTGGTCACCTCGCACGGCGGCTCCCTCTCCGGCGAACACGGCGACGGCCAGGCCCGCGCGGAACTCCTGCCGACGATGTACGGCGCCGAGATGGTCCGGCTGTTCGAGCAGGTGAAGGGCGTCTGGGACCCCGACGACCTCCTGAACCCCGGCATGCTCGTCCGCCCCGCACCCCTCGACACCAACCTCCGCTTCGCGGTCCTCCCGCGCACACCCGTGCCGGTGGAGTTCGCCTACCCGGACGACGGCGGCGACTTCTCGGCGGCGGTACGACGCTGTGTGGGCGTCGCGAAGTGCCGTACGGCCGAGGTGAGTCCGGCGTCCGGAGCCGTCATGTGCCCCTCCTTCCGCGCCACCGGGGAGGAGGAGCACTCCACCCGGGGCCGGGCCCGCCTCCTGCACGAGATGCTGGCCGGCGAGGTGGTCACCGACGGCTGGCGCTCGCCCGAGGTGCGGGACGCCCTCGACCTCTGCCTCTCCTGCAAGGGCTGCCGCTCCGACTGCCCGGTCGGCGTCGACATGGCCACGTACAAGGCGGAGTTCCTCCACCACCACTACGCGGGCCGCCCTCGCCCGGCGTCCCACTATGCGATGGGGTGGCTGCCGCTGTGGCTCCGCCTGGTGGCCCGTACGCGCACGGCAGGACTCGTCGGCTTCCTCGCCGGGGTACGCCCTCTCGCCGCACTCGCCAAGCGGCTGGGCGGGATCGCGGGGGAGCGGGAGCTGCCGCGGCCCGCGAGGGTGCCGTTCACCCGGTGGTACCACCGGATGCTGAAGGAGGAGGCGCGGCGGGAGGAGGCGGCGACCGCGGCGCAGGCGCCCACGACCGTGCTGCTGTGGACGGACACCTTCACGGAGTACCTCTCGCCGTCCGTCGGGCAGGCGGCGCTGAAGGTGCTGGAGGCGGCCGGGCTCCATGTGATCGTGCCGCCGACACTGTGGATGAAGCGGAAACCCGCCTGGGCGCGGAGGCCGGAGGCGGGTGAGGAGGTCGCCCTCACCCAACCGCGCCTCACCCGGACTCCGTTCGCGATGCGGACGGGCCGGGTCTGCTGCGGGCTGACGTACATCTCGACGGGCCAGCTCGACCGGGCCCGCGCGGTGCTGCGCCGCACGCTCGACATCCTCGACGTCTTCCTGAGCCCGATCCCGCAACGGCTGCTGGACGAAGACCCGGACCTCACCCCACCGCACCTCCCCGTCGTCGTCCTCGAACCGAGCTGCGCGGCGACGCTCCGCTCCGACCTGCCCGAACTCCTCCCCGACGACCCCCGGGCCCACAAGCTCGCCGCCTCGGTCATCACCTTCGCGGAGGCGCTCGAACGCCACGCCCCGCACTGGACCCCACCCGCCGTCGACCGCCCGGTCGTCGGCCAGACCCACTGTCACCAGCACGCGGTACTGGGCGACGCCCCCGACCGCCGCCTCCGCGCGGCCGCCGGACTCACCGGCGCCCTCAGCGGCGGCTGCTGCGGCCTCGCCGGCAACTTCGGCTTCGAGAAGGGCCACTACGACGTCTCGGTGGCCTGCGCCGAGGAGCAACTCCTCCCGGCGGTACGGGACGCGCCCGACGACGCGCTGGTCCTGGCGGACGGCTTCTCCTGCCGGACGCAGCTGGAGCAGCTGGCGGGGAGAAGGGGGCTGCACCTGGCGGAGGTACTGGCGGAGGGTCTGAGGGAGGAGGAGCGGGCAGCGAACAGAGGGCCCGATAGCGACAGAGGGCCCGACGGCGGCAGAGGGACGGTGATGTGAGCGCGGACGGGCCGGCAGACCTCAGGCGCCCTGACGCTCCCCCAGCCCCACCGCTCGGCCATCCTCGTCCCACCGGATCTCCAGGATCCGTACGACGGCGTCACGGTCGAGGGGCCCGAACACATGGGGGAACAGGACGTCCTCGCCGACACCCGGCGGCGGGGCGGGGGCGGCGGCCTCGAACTCCACCCGGGCGGTGAGCCGTTCCTCGTCGAGGACGAGCACGTGCAGCGGCCTGGGCGCGTCCCGGTAGAAGGCGTTGACGACGGCCAGCGTGGTCGCCTCGTCCGGCGAACAGTGCACGAAACCGTCCGCCGGGAGCGAGTCGGGGGCGTACGGCTGGTCGGGCCGGGCGGTCCAGACGTCCAGGGATACGACGTGGTAGATCACAGGCCGGTTATACAGCAGCGAGCGACAAGCCCGCCGTGGGCTCGACCTTGATCGGTTCGATGGCCACACCTAATCACCGGCCCCTCGCCGCCGGTGTCCTGGCAGTCGATCGTCCCGGCGGACAACTCGATGTGCGGCACCCGTACCCCCGTCGGTCAGGTCTCCCGCCCACGGACGGGCGGGGATCCCCCTCACGTTAGGGAGACGGGTGGGTCAGGCCAAGACATGGGCCGCCAGACAGCGGCTCACCCCGGCACCTCCGCCCTCTCCCGCCCCGCCTTCCCCCGCCCCACCTGTGTCCGTACCGCCCCCATGCTCGCTCCGATGACCAGGGCGATCGCGAGGGCCTCGACGGTGGTGAGGGCCTGGTCGAGGATGAGGAAACCGGCGGTGGCGGCGATCGCGGGCTCCAGGCTCATGAGGATCGCGAAGGTGGGGGCGGGCAGCCGGCGCAGGGCGAGGAGTTCGAGGGTGTAGGGCAGGACGGAGGAGAGCACGGCGACGGCGGCGCCCAGGGCGAGTGTCGTCGGATCGAGGAGTCTGGCCCCTGATTCGACGATCCCCAGCGGCAGGAACAGCACCGCCGCGACGCCCATGGCCAACGCCAGCCCGTCGGCCTGCGGGAACCGCCGACCCGTACGCGCGCTGAAGACGATGTACAGGGCCCACGCCGACCCGGCGGCGAGGGCGAGGGCGAAGGCGATGCCGAGCGGGTCGAGGCCGCCGACGCCTCCGCCTCCCCCGAGCAGGAAGACGCCGCAGAGGGCCAGCCCGGCCCACACCACGTTCACCGCCCGCCGGGACGCGAGGACCGAGAGCGCCAGCGGGCCGAGCACCTCCAGGGTGACGGCGAGGCCGAGGGGGATACGGGCGAGGGCCTGGTAGAAGAGGCCGTTCATCGCGGCCATGGTGACGCCGAAGACGATCACGGTCCCCCAGTCGGTCCGAGAGTGCCCGCGCAGCCGGGGGCGGCAGATCACCAGCATCACCAGCGCGGCCACCGCGAGCCGCAGCGTCACCACCCCGAGCGCCCCGGCGCGCGGCATCAGCGTCACCGCGAGCGCCCCGCCGAACTGCACCGATATCCCCCCGGCCAGCACGAGCCCCACGGGTCCGAGGGAGCCCAGACCGCGCGCGGGGCGGGAGCCGCCGGAGCCGGAGCCGGAGCCGGAGCCGGGCACGGGCACGGGCACGGGGTCGGTCGAGGGTGCGGCCGCGGCGACGGGCGCGGACTGTTCAGCACGGGGGAGTGTCACGTCGTTCAGTATGGAGGACTTGACAGTGCAAGGCAATGGACTAAGTCAGGCATGTAGTCGCTATCACCCCTTACCTTGATAGCTTCGATACCGGGCCACGGCCCCGAATTCGCCCCGCAAAAATGCAAGCACGCTTGCTTGTTTCTTCGGTCGCTGCCATGCTCCCCCCATGGCCGACCCCACGCCCGTGATTGACGATCTCCGTGCCGAGAGTCAGGAACTCGACCTGCTCGTGGCCGAGTTGAGCCCGGAGCGGTGGGCGCTCACAACGCCCGCGCCCGGCTGGACCGTCGCCCACCAGATCGCCCACCTCGCCTGGACGGACCACTCCTCCGTGCTGGCGGTGACCGACCAGGCCGCCTTCGCCCGCGAGGTCGAGAGCGCGCTGACCGCGCCCGGCGACTTCGTGGACCGGGGTGCCGAGGACGGCGCCGACAAGGCGCCCGCGGAACTGCTCGCGGACTGGCGGGCCGGCCGCGAGGCCCTGGAGGCCGCCCTGCGCGCGGCACCCGAGGGCGCGCGGTTCCCCTGGTACGGCCCGCCCATGTCCACCGCCTCCATGGCGACCGCCCGCCTCATGGAGACCTGGGCCCACGGTCTCGACGTCGCCGACGCGCTGGGCGTCCCCCGGATCAGCCCCGGCGACCGCCTCCGGCACATCGTCCGACTCGGCATCCGCACCCGCGACTTCGCCTTCGGCGTGCACGGGCTGACCCCGCCCTTCGAGGAGTTCCGCGTCGAACTCACCAGTCCTGACGGCGAGTTGTGGGCGTACGGCCCCGAGGACGCCACCGACCGTGTCAGCGGTCCCGCCCTCGACCTCTGCCTCCTGGTCACCCAGCGCGCCCATCGCGCCGACCTCGCCCTCCACGCCGAGGGCTCCGACGCCGACCGCTGGCTGGACATCGCCCAGGCCTTCGCGGGCCCGCCGGGCACCGGGCGCGCCGCGAAGGAAGCCACCCCGTGACGGCGGCGGCCCTCCGCATAGGCAACGCCTCCGGCTTCTACGGCGACCGCTTCGACGCCATGCGCGAGATGCTCACCGGCGGCGAACTCGACGTCCTCACCGGCGACTACCTGGCCGAGCTGACCATGCTCATCCTCGGCCGTGACCGCCTGAAGGACCCCACGGCCGGGTACGCCCGCACATTCCTGCGCCAACTGGAGGAGTGCCTGGGGCTCGCGCACGAGCGCGGCGTGCGGATCGTCGCCAACGCCGGTGGCCTCAATCCCGCCGGACTCGCCGACGCCGTACGGGAGTTGGCGGGCCGGCTCGGCATCCCCGTCCGGGTCGCGCACGTCGAGGGCGACGATCTGACCACCGACCACTCCGGCACCCTCGCCGCCCACGCCTACCTCGGCGGCTTCGGCATCGCCGCCTGTCTGCGGGAGGGCGCCGACGTCGTGGTCACCGGCCGGGTCACGGACGCGGCCCTGGTGACCGGGCCCGCCGCCGCGCACTTCGGCTGGGGGCCGGGGGAGTACGACCGCCTCGCGGGCGCCGTCGTCGCCGGACACATCCTGGAGTGCGGGGCGCAGGCGACCGGCGGCAACTACGCGTTCTTCCACGAGTCCACCCCGGCCGCCCTTCGCCACCCCGGCTTCCCCCTCGCCGAACTCCACGCCGACGGCATGGCCGTGATCACCAAACACCCCGGCACCGGCGGTCTCGTCGACGTCGGCACGGTCACCGCGCAGCTCCTCTACGAGACGGGCGGTGCCCGGTACGCGGGCCCCGACGTCACCGCCCGCCTCGACACGATCACCCTCACCCAGGACGGCCCCGACCGGGTCCGTGTCCACGGCGTACGCGGCGAGGCCCCGCCCCCGACCCTCAAGGTCGGCCTCAACCGGCTCGGCGGCTTCCGCAACGAGGTCACCTTCGTCCTGACCGGCCTGGAGATCGAACGCAAGGCCGCCCTCGTCCGCGATCAGCTGGAGACCGCGATCGCCGCCGCCAAGTCCCGTCCCGCGCACGTGGACTGGGAGCTGTCCCGCACCGACCGGCCCGACGCCCGTACCGAGGAGACCGCCAGCGCCCTCCTCCGGCTCGTCGTCCGCGACCCCGACCAGAACACCGTCGGCCGGGCCCTCAGCGGGGCCGCCGTGGAGCTGGCCCTCGCGAGCTACCCCGGCTTCCACGTCCTGGCACCGCCCGGAAAGGGCGCACCCTACGGTGTGTTCGAGGCGGCTCACGTCGGCCAGGACACGGTCGAGCACCTCGCCGTCCTCCATGACGGCCGCCGGGTCCCCGTGCCCCCGGCCGGCGACCACCTCGTCCTGCGGCCCGTCGACGAGCCGCCGCTCCCGGAGCCGCTGCCGCAAGGGCTCCCCACCCGCCGCGCACCCCTCGGCCTCGTCGTCGGGGCCCGCAGCGGGGACAAGGGCGGCAACGCCAACATCGGCCTCTGGGCCCGCACGGACGACGCGTGGCGGTGGCTGGCCCACACCCTCACCACCGACCGGCTCCGCGCGCTCCTCCCGGAGACGGCCGACCTGCCGGTCACCAGGCACACGCTGCCGAACCTGCGCGCCCTCAACTTCGAGATCGCCGGCATCCTCGGCGAGGGCGTCGCCTCGCAGGCCCGCTTCGACCCCCAGGCCAAGGCCCTCGGCGAATGGCTCCGCTCCCGCCACCTGGACATCCCGGAGGCCCTGCTGTGAACGCCCGTCACTTGGGCCTCCCGGAGGGCTCTCCGGCGACCGCCCGCCACCTGGACGTCCGGAAGGGCCTCCTGCGACCGCCCGCCGCCCGGACATTCCGGAGATTCTGCTGTGACCGTCCGCCGCCCGGACCTCCCGAGGGTTCTGCTGTGACTGCCTGCCACTTGGACCTCCCGCAGGGCTCTCCGGCGACCGCCCGCCGCCTGGACACACCGGAGGTCCATCCGTGACCGCCCGCCGCCAGCCCGAGGAGGCCCTCCGGTGACCGTCCTCGCCTCCGCCCTCGACCTGGGCGCCCCCGACCACGTCGCGAACCGCGAGGCCATGCTCGCCCGGCTCGCCGAACTCGACGCCGAGCACGCGAAGGCCCTCGCGGGAGGCGGTGAGAAGTACACCGCCCGCCACCGGGGACGCGGCAAGCTCCTCGCCCGCGAGCGCATCGAACTGCTCCTCGACCCCGACACCCCCTTCCTGGAGCTGTCGCCGCTCGCCGCCTGGGGCAGCGAGTACACGGTCGGCGCCTCGCTCGTCACCGGCGTCGGGATCGTCGAGGGCGTCGAGTGCCTGATCACCGCCAACGACCCGACCGTACGCGGTGGCGCGAGCAACCCGTGGAGCCTGAAGAAGGCCCTCCGGGCCAACGACATCGCCCTCGCCAACCGGTTGCCCTGCATCAGTCTGGTGGAGTCCGGAGGGGCCGATCTCCCCTCCCAGAAGGAGATCTTCATCCCCGGCGGCGCGATCTTCCGCGACCTCACCCGGCTCTCCGCCGCCGGCATCCCCACCGTCGCCGTCGTCTTCGGCAACTCCACCGCCGGTGGCGCGTACGTCCCCGGCATGTCCGACCACGTGATCATGGTCAAGGAGCGGGCGAAGGTGTTCCTCGGCGGCCCGCCCCTGGTCAAGATGGCCACCGGCGAGGAGAGCGACGACGAGTCGCTGGGCGGCGCCGAGATGCACGCGCGCGTGTCGGGCCTCGCGGACCACTTCGCCGTCGACGAACCGGACGCCCTGCGCCAGGCCCGCCGGGTCGTCGCCCGCCTCAACCACCGCAAGGCGTACGCCGACCCGGCCCCGGCCGCGCCCCCGAAGTACGACCCGGAGGAACTGCTCGGCATCGTCCCCGGCGACCTGAAGGTGCCCTTCGACCCCCGCGAGGTCATCGCGCGGATCGTCGACGCCTCCGACTTCGACGAGTTCAAGCCCCTCTACGGCACCAGCCTCACCACCGGCTGGGCCACCCTCCACGGCTATCCGCTCGGCATCCTCGCCAACGCCCAAGGGGTCCTCTTCAGCGAGGAGTCCCAGAAGGCCGCCCAGTTCATCCAGCTCGCCAACCAGCGCGACATCCCGCTGCTCTTCCTGCACAACACCACCGGCTACATGGTCGGCAAGGAGTACGAGCAGGGCGGCATCATCAAGCACGGCGCGATGATGATCAACGCGGTGAGCAACAGCCGGGTGCCCCACCTGTCCGTCCTCATGGGAGCGTCGTACGGCGCCGGTCACTACGGCATGTGCGGCCGCGCCTACGACCCCCGCTTCCTCTTCGCCTGGCCCAGCGCCAAGTCGGCCGTGATGGGCCCGCAGCAACTGGCGGGCGTCCTGTCGATCGTGGCCCGCCAGTCGGCGACGGCCAAGGGACAGCCGTACGACGAGGACGCCGACGCCGCGCTGCGCGCGATGGTGGAGCAGCAGATCGAGTCCGAGTCGCTCCCGATGTTCCTGTCCGGACGGCTGTACGACGACGGGGTCATCGACCCCCGCGACACCCGCACCGTCCTCGGCCTGTGCCTGTCCGCGATCCACACGGCCCCCTACGAGGGCGCACGTGGCGGCTTCGGCGTCTTCCGGATGTGAGGTTGTCTCTCTTGATGTCTCCTGTGATGTCTCCCGTGACCGCACCAGTGATCCAGACGATCGACTCCGTCCTCGTCGCCAACCGCGGCGAGATCGCCTGCCGTATCTTCCGCACCTGCGCCGACCTGGGCATCCGCACGGTCGCCGTGCACTCCGACGCCGACGCGTACGCCCTGCACACGCGCACGGCCGACACGGCCGTACGGCTGCCGGGCGCGGCCTCCGCCGACACCTATCTGCGCGGCGACCTGATCGTGAAGGCGGCCCTCGCCGCCGACGCCGGCGCCGTCCACCCCGGCTACGGCTTCCTCTCCGAGAACGCGGACTTCGCCCGTGCCGTCCTGGACGCGGGCCTCGTCTGGATCGGCCCGCCCCCCGAGGCGATCGAGGCGATGGCGTCCAAGACCCGCGCCAAGGAACTCATGGGCCTGGCGCCCCTGGACGCGGCCGAGGTCACCGGGGACGACCTGCCGGTCCTGGTGAAGGCGGCGGCGGGCGGCGGCGGACGCGGCATGCGCGTCGTACGCCACCTGACAGACCTGCCCGCCGCCCTGGAGAGCGCCCGCGCCGAGGCCGCGAGCGCCTTCGGCGACGGCGAGGTCTTCGTCGAGCCGTATCTGGAGAACGGCCGTCACGTCGAGGTCCAGATCCTCGCCGACACCCACGGCACCGTCTGGCCGCTGGGCACCCGCGACTGCTCCCTCCAACGCCGCCACCAGAAGGTGATCGAGGAGGCCCCGGCCCCCGCCCTGCCCGACGCGCTCACCGAGGAACTCCACACGCTGGCCGTACGCGCCGCGCGCGCCGTCGACTACGTCGGCGCGGGCACCGTCGAGTTCCTCGTCTCCGCCGGCCGGGCCCACTTCCTGGAGATGAACACCCGCCTCCAGGTCGAACACCCGGTGACCGAAGCCGTCTTCGGCCTCGACCTGGTCGCCGAACAGATCCGCGTCGCCGAGGGCCACGCCCTGCCCGCCGACCCCCCACCCGCACGCGGCCACGCCATCGAGGCCCGCCTCTACGCCGAGGACCCGGCCCGCGACTGGACCCCACAGACCGGCACCCTGCACCGACTGGCCGTCCCCGGGGCCGTCTCGTACGGCATCCGCCTGGACACCGGATACGAGGACGGCGACACGATCGGCGTCCACTACGACCCGATGCTCGCCAAGCTGATCGCCCACGCCCCCACCCGGGCGGAGGCGATCCGCAGGCTGGCTGGCGCCCTGGACCGGGCGACGATCCACGGCCCGACCACGAACCGGGCCCTGCTGGTGAACTCCCTGCGCCACGAGGAGTTCACGTCCGCCCGCATGGACACGGGCTTCTACGACCGCCACCTCGACGCCCTCACCGCCAAGACCCCCGACCCGCACGCCCCGCTGGCCGCCGCCCTCGCGGACGCCGCCGCCGGGGGCGACCCCCGCTTCGGCGGCTGGCGCAACGTGCCCTCCCAGCCCCAGACCAAGCGGTACCTGATGGCGGGGGAGGAGCACGAGGTCCACTACCGCCACACCAGGACCGGCCCGGAGGCGGACGACGTCCGAGTCGTCCACGCCGACCCCGGGCGCGTGGTCCTCGAAGTGGACGGCGTCCAACGAAAGTTCGAGGTGGCCCGCTACGGCGACGACATCCACGTCAACGCCACCCCCCTCACCGCCCTCCCCCGCTTCCCCGACCCCACCACCCAACAGGCCCCCGGCTCCCTCCTGGCCCCCATGCCGGGCACGGTCGTCCGCGTGGCGGAGACGCTGAAGCAGGGCTCGACCGTGGAGGCGGGCCAACCCCTGCTCTGGCTGGAGGCGATGAAGATGGAACACAAGATCACAGCCCCGGCGACGGGCACGCTGACGGCCCTGCACGTGGCTGTAGGACAGCAGGTCGAGATGGGCGCCCTCTTGGCCGTGGTCGAGGAGCAGCCCACCTAAAGGGGCGCGGGGCTGTGTCGATATGCGGCTCCGCCGCGCGGGCGCGACCAGCCACAACCCACCCGCACCCTCCTCCCAACGACTGGACCCTCCCCCTTAGGAGCCCCCGATGTCCACGGCCCTCGAATCCGAAGAACACAAAGCCCTACGAGCCGCAGTCTCCGCCCTCGGAAAACGCTACGGCCGCGACTACATGGCCACGATCAACAAAGAGGGCCGTCACCCCGACGAACTCTGGTCCGAGGCCGCCGAACTCGGCTACCTGGGCGTCAACCTCCCCGAGGCCTACGGAGGCGGAGGCGGCGGCATCACCGAACTCTCCATCGTCCTGGAGGAACTCGGCACCGCGGGCTGCCCCCTCCTCATGCTGATCGTCTCCCCGGCGATCTGCGGCACGGTGATCGCACGCTTCGGTACGGAGGCCCAGAAACAAGCCTGGCTCCCCGGCCTCGCCGACGGCTCGCGCCTCATGGCCTTCGGCATCACCGAACCCGACGCCGGCTCCAACAGCCACCGCATCACCACCACGGCCCGCCGCGACGAAACCGGAGACTGGCTACTCACAGGCCGCAAGGTCTTCATCTCCGGCGTCGACCGGGCGGACGCCGTCCTCATCGTCGGCCGCACCGAGGACGCCCGCACCGGCACCCTCAAGCCCTGCCTCTTCATCGTCCCCACGGACACCCCCGGCTTCGAGTACCGCCGGATCGACATGGAACTCCGCGCCGCCGAGAAGCAGTTCGAGCTGACCTTCGACGACATCCGGCTCCCCGCCGACGCCCTGGTCGGCGACGAGAACGCCGGCCTCCTCCAGCTCTTCGCCGGCCTCAACCCCGAGCGGATCATGACGGCCGCCTTCGCCATCGGCATGGCCAGGTACGCCCTCGCGAAAGCCGTCGAGTACGCCCGCGACCGCACGGTCTGGCGCCAGCCCATCGGCGCCCACCAGGCGATCGCCCACCCCCTCGCCCAGTCCCACATCGAACTCGAGCTGGCCCGTCTGATGACGCAGAAGGCGGCCCACCTCTACGACGCGGGCGACGACGCGGCGGCCGGCGAGGCCGCCAACATGGCCAAGTACGCGGCGGGCGAGGCCTGTGTGAAGGCCGTCGACCAGGCCGTGCACACCCTCGGCGGCAACGGCCTCACCGCCGAGTTCGGCCTCGCGTCGCTGATTACGGCCGCGCGCGTGTCTCGTATCGCGCCGGTGAGCCGGGAGATGATTCTCAACTACGTCTCCCACCAGACCCTGGGCCTGCCGAAGTCGTACTGACGGGCACCGTGTGGCGCGAGGAGGAACCATGTTCCGCAGCGAGTACGCAGACGTCCCACCCCTCGAACTCCCCATCCACGACGCCGTCCTGGGCCGGGCCGCCGAGTTCGGCGAGCTGCCCGCACTGATCGACGGAGTCGACGGCACGACGCTCACGTACGAACAACTGGACCGCTTCCACCGCCGGCTCGCGGCCGCGTTCGCCGAGGCGGGCGTCCGCAAGGGCGACGTCCTCGCCCTGCACAGCCCCAACACGATCGCCTACCCGACGGCGTTCTACGCGGCCACCCGCGCGGGCGCCACCGTCACCACCGTGCACCCGCTGGCCACCCCCGGTGAGATGGCCACACAGCTCCAGGACTCCGGGGCGAGCTGGATCGTCACGGTCTCACCGCTGCTGGAGACCGCCCGCGCCGCCGCCGAACGTGTCGGCGGCGTACGGGAGATCTTCGTCTGCGACAGCGCCCCCGGCCACCGCTCGCTGATCGACATGCTCGCCTCCGCCGCGCCCGAACCGGCCGTCGGCATCGACCCGGTGACGGACCTCGCGGCCCTGCCGTACTCCTCCGGCACGACCGGCGTCCCCAAGGGCGTCATGCTCACCCACCGGTCCATCGCCACCAACCTCGCCCAGCTCGAACCGGTCATGCCGGCCGGCCCCGGCGACCGCATCCTCGCCGTTTTGCCGTTTTTTCACATCTATGGCCTCACCGCCCTGATGAACGCCCCGCTGCGGCTCGGCGCCACGGTCGTCGTCCTGCCCCGCTTCGACCTGGAGGGCTACCTCAAGGCGATCGCGGACCACCGCATCACCCACCTCTACGTGGCCCCGCCGATCGTCCTCGCCCTCGCCAAACACCCGGCCGCCGAGCGCTACGACCTCTCCACGGTCCGGCACATCCTCTCCGCCGCCGCACCCCTCGACGCCAAGCTCGCCGCAGCCTGCTCCGCCCGCCTCTCCCTGCCGCCCGTCGTCCAGGGCTACGGCATGACCGAACTCTCCCCCTGCTCCCACCTGGTCCCCCTCGTCCAGGCCGCCGTCGCGCCCCCCGGCACCGTCGGCAAACTCATCGCCGGCACCGAGATGCGGATCGTCTCCCTCGACGACCCCGGCAAGGAGGTCGGCGTCGGCGAACCCGGCGAGATCGTCATCCGGGGCCCGCAGGTCATGAAGGGCTACCTGGGCCGCCCCCAGGCCACCGCCGACATGATCGACTCCGACGGCTGGCTCGCCACCGGCGACATCGGCCATGTGGACGCCGACGGCTGGCTGTATGTCGTCGACCGGGTCAAGGAGCTGATCAAGTACAAGGGGTTCCAGGTCGCCCCCGCCGAACTCGAAGCCCTCCTCGTCACCCACCCCGGCATCGCCGACGCCGCCGTCATCGGCCACTACAACGACGACGGCAACGAGGTCCCGCACGCCTTCGTCGTCCGCCGGCCCACCGCGCGGGACCTCTCCGAGGGCGAGGTGATGATGTACGTCGCCGAACGCGTCGCCCCCTACAAACGCGTCCGCCACGTCACCTTCATCGCCGACGTGCCCCGCGCGGCCTCCGGGAAGATCCTGCGCCGCGAACTCAGGGACCGCCTGTGACCGACCTGATCCACCGTGCCCACGACCGGGGCATCACCACCCTCACCCTCGACTCCCCGGCCAACCGCAACGCCCTCTCGGCGAGGCTGGTCGGGGAGCTGTCGGGCGCGCTCACCCGGTGCGGCGAGGACGACGGCGTACGCGCCGTCGTCCTCGCCCACACCGGGAACACGTTCTGCGCGGGCGCCGACCTGCGGGACCCGCCCGACCCGAAAGCCATGGTCACGCTGCTCCGCCAGATCCTCGACCTGCCCGGACCCGTCGTCGCCCGCGTCACCGGCCACGTCCGCGCGGGCGGCCTCGGCCTGCTCGGCGCCTGCGACATCGCCGCCGCCGGACCCGAGGCCACCTTCGCCCTCACCGAGGTCCGGATCGGCGTCGCCCCCGCCGTCATCTCCCTCACCCTGCGCCCCCGCACCGACCCGCGCGCCCTCGCCCGCTACTACCTCACCGGCGAGCGGTTCGGCCCCGCCGAGGCCGCCCGTATCGGCCTGCTCACGGCCGCCGGGGACGATGTCGACGACGTCCTCGCCCCCGTCCTCGACGGACTGCGCCGGGCCTCCCCGACCGCCCTGGCGGAGACGAAACGCCTGCTCACGGCTAAGGTGCTGGAGAACTTCGACCTGGACGCGGGTGAACTGACCAGCCTGTCGTCCCGGCTGTTCGCCTCCGCCGACGCCCGCGAGGGCATGACGGCGTTCCTCGAAGGACGGGACCCGGAATGGGTGTTGTGAGCATGACTGAAACAGGCCCTGGCGTGGATCGCGGCCCCAAGCAGGACCGCAGCCGCGTCACCCGTCAGCGCCTCCTGGAAGCCGCCGTCTCCTGCCTCGCCGAACACGGCTGGGCCGGCTCCACCGTCTCCGTCGTCGCCGAACGCGCGGGCGTCTCCCGGGGCGCCGCCCAACACCACTTCCGCACCCGCGAGGACCTGTTCACCGCCGCCGTGGAGTACGTCGCCGAAGAGCGCTCCCTCGCCCTGCGCGCCCTCTTCCCCGAAGGCGCCGCCGACCGCCGGGCCGTCGTCGCCGCCGTCGTCGACCTCTTCACCGGCCCCCTCTTCCGCGCCGCCCTCCACCTCTGGGTCGCCGCCTCCAACGAGGAACAGCTCCGCTCCCGCGTCACCGAACTCGAAGCCCGCGTCGGCCGCGAGACCCACCGCATCGCCGTCGACCTCCTGCGCGCCGACGAGACTGTCCCCGGCGTCCGCGAAACCGTCCAGGGCCTCCTCGACATGGCCCGCGGCCTCGGCCTCGCCAACCTGCTCACCGACGACACCGGCCGCCGCGACAAGGTGGTGGCCCAGTGGGCGGCCCTCCTCGACGAGAAACTCGGCTGAGCCGCCCCCGGGACATCAGGGACTCAGCCGCTCCACCGACCACGACCCGTCCGGCTCCGCCACGTACCGCAGCCGGTCGTGCAGCCGGTTCCACCGCCCCTGCCAGAACTCCACACTCTGCGGCACCACCCGGAAACCACCCCAGTGCGGCGGCACCGGCACCTGCTCGCCCTCCGGATAGCGCGCGAGCAACTCCTCGTACGTGGCGTCCAGTTCGGCCCGTGAGGAGATCACCGACGACTGCGCGCTGGCCCACGCCCCCAGCTGCGACCCGTGCGGCCGCGTCCGGAAGTACGCCGCCGTCTCGTCCCGCCCGGTCCGCACCGCCGTCCCCGTCACGATCACCTGCCGGGCCAGCGCGTGCCAGGGGAAGAGCAGCGAGACGTACGGGTTCACCGCCAGGTCAAGGGCCTTGCGCGAGTCGTAGTTCGTGTAGAAGACGAAGCCACGCGCGTCGTACGCCTTCATCAGCACCGTACGAGAAGTGGGGCGCCCCTCCGCGTCGGCCGTCGACACCACCATGGCGTTCGGCTCGAACACCGCCCCCTCCTGTGCGGCCTGGAGGAACCACCGCCCGAACTGCTCCATGGGACCGGCGGCCAGCTCGCTCTCGTCGAGCCCGTCGGCACGGTACTGCTTGCGCATGAGAGCGGGATCGTGATCGTTCACATGGTCATCCTGCCGTATGAACGGCGGACCGGAGGAGAAGTGGCACTGAGTGCCGCCGACCCTCCCTAAAAGTGGCACTCAGGCGTATGGTGCTGGAACCGCCTGTCTCCCTGTCGCACACATCGAGAGGAGCCGCCTGATGTCCGACTTCGACCCCGGCTTTGTACCTGGCCTCGAAGGAGTCGTCGCGTTCGAGACGGAGATCGCCGAACCGGACAAGGAAGGCGGCGCCCTCCGCTACCGGGGCGTCGACATCGAGGACCTGGTCGGCCACGTCTCCTTCGGCAACGTCTGGGGCCTCCTCGTCGACGGCGCCTTCCGCCCCGGCCTCCCGCCCGCCGAGCCGTTCCCCATCCCCGTCCACTCCGGCGACATCCGCGTCGACGTCCAGTCCGCGCTCGCCATGCTGGCCCCCGTCTGGGGCCTCAAACCCCTCCTCGACATCGACGAGGAGCAGGCCCGCGCCGACCTCGCCCGCGCCGCCGTCATGGCCCTCTCCTACGTCGCCCAGTCCGCCCGCGGCCAGGGCCTGCCCATGGTCCCGCAGCGCGAGATCGACAAGGCCCAGTCCGTCGTGGAACGCTTCATGATCCGCTGGCGCGGCGAGCCCGACCCCAAGCACGTCGCGGCCGTCGACGCCTACTGGACCAGCGCCGCCGAACACGGAATGAACGCCTCCACCTTCACCGCCCGCGTGATCGCCTCCACCGGCGCGGATGTCGCCGCCGCCCTCTCCGGCGCCGTCGGCGCCATGTCCGGCCCCCTCCACGGCGGCGCCCCCTCCCGCGTCCTCGGCATGATCGAGGAGATCGAACGCACCGGCGACGCCGACGCCTACGTCAAGCAGGCCCTCGACAAGGGCGAACGCCTCATGGGCTTCGGCCACCGCGTCTACCGCGCCGAGGACCCCCGCGCCCGGGTCCTGCGCCGCACCGCCCGCGACCTCGGCGCCCCCCGCTTCGAGGTCGCCGAAGCCCTGGAGAAGGCGGCCCTGGCAGAACTCCACGCCCGCCGCCCCGACCGGGTCCTCGCCACGAACGTCGAGTTCTGGGCGGCCATCGTCCTGGACTTCGCCGAGGTCCCGGCGCACATGTTCACATCGATGTTCACCTGCGCCCGCACCGCCGGCTGGTCGGCGCACATCCTCGAACAGAAGCGCACCGGCCGACTCGTGCGCCCCTCCGCACGCTACGTGGGACCGGGCGCGCGCAGCCCCCAGGAGATCGAGGGCTACGCGGACATCGCCGCGCACTAGCGAACGGGACCGTACCGTCACGCGGGGCTGAGCAGCCCCGCGTGATGCCGCTCGGCGACGAGCGGATGCGCCCGCAGCTTCCCCTTCAGCTCGTTGAACCCGTACTCGGCGAACAGCGGATTCCCCGGATCGTCGGTCACACCGGGCGCGGTGGAGGCGTACGGAAAGACCAGCGGCTCCACCCGGGCGTCGAGCCGGGGGTTGTAGAAGAACGGCACGGAGAACCGCTCGGTCGCTCCGGGCGGGCTCACCACCCGGTGATGGGTGGCGAGCAGATAGCCGTTCGTCGCCACCTCCAACAACTCCCCGAGGTTCACGACGAACGCGCCCGGAATCGGCGGAACGTCATGGAACAGCCCGTCCGCCCGCTCCACCTGGAGCCCACCGACCTGGTCCTGCAACAGCAAGGTCAGGAACCCGTAGTCCTTGTGGGCGCCCACCCCCTGATCGGCCCCGTCCCCCGAACTCCCCGGATACCGCACCAGCTTCAGCTGCGGATGGGCCCGCTCCCCGAAGATCGGATCGTAGAAATCGGCGGGCGCCCCGATCGAGACCAGCAACTCCCGCAGCAGCCGCTGCGCCACGGCACTGAGACGGTCGATCCACGCGAGCGCGACGGTCCGCAGCTCCGGCAGGGAGGCGGGCCACTGATTGGGTCCCTGGAGCCACCAGTACGCCGGCTCCCCGGGCCCGGGACGCCGGACGGCCCGCTCGGCGCCGATGTCCAACTGGTCCCGCCAGTCCCGACTGCCACCCGTCCGCTCGTCCCCGGTCCGCGTGTAGCCCCGGAAATGCGGCGAGTTGACGTTGTCGAGGGCGAGCCGCTCGGCCTCGGGCAACGCGAAGAACGCCCGCATGGCCGCGTCGAGCCGCCGGATCTCCTCCCCGATCCCGTGCCCGACGAGTTGGAAGAACCCCACGTCATGCGCGGCACTGTGCAACTGCGCGTGCAACAGCGCCCGCGCCTCGGGCCCGCGGTCGGCGGCGGAGAGATCGATGATGGGCAGCTGGAGGTACGACGACGTGGTCGCTGAGTTCGTCATGAGATGCGTCCGAGCGTGAGAAGGAGGAACTGCTGGGGCCGGGCTCTGAGATCTGAGCCCTTGAGCGGAAGCTCCGGATTCAGCCGGAAGCCCGACAGCCCATGCTCGTGACGCGCACGAAGTCCACGTGCCGGCGTCGAACGAGTATCGGAAGCATGGTGAAAGCATACTGCGCCCTACGAAACGCAGACGACCCGCAGACTCTGGGTCCCTCCGCCAGAAGGCGAAGAAGCCGGCCGGACGTACCGGCGAGTCTGCGGGTCGGGTGACTGCTTGAGATTGGGCCGGCTGCGCGCTCAGTACGCACTGGTCCGGCACCGCACTGTGTGTGGTGCTGGGCCGCTAGCCCGCAGCCACCTCACGCGTCCGGTTGCAATACATCTGCCGAACCACCTCCTCTCTCGTGTACCGCACACCTTAAGAAGCGTCCCGGAGACGCTCAAGTGATTTTCCGAGGGGATTGCCGAGGGATTACTCGACGCCCGCTTCAGCGCCTCCAGGCCCTCGCCGTGGCGCCTACTCCGACGACCTCTCCAGTGCCTCCAGGTCCAGGGCCGCCGCGATGTGTATGGCCACGTCCTCCGCGTAGACCGCGTCCGTGCGTTCGAACGGGGTGCGGCCCGCGCCGCGGAGGAAGGTGACGACGCCGAGGGTACGGCCGCGGCTGCGGAGGACCGCGCAGAGGGCGTGCACGGTCTCCGGGGGCCACTGGCGCCCCGTGGCCCACTCGCGGGCCTTCTCCGGTGCGGCCGTACCGGCGCTGGCGCGGACCGAGCCGGCGCGCTCCACGCACTGCAGGGCGGGGTGCCCGGGGCCGTAGCGGACGGGGATGCCGGCGTGACCGGCGAGATGGCTGGGGCCGGGCCGGCCGGAGGGTGTGGCGGCGGCGCGGACGAGCCGGGCGGGCCCTTCGCCGTCGGCCATCGACCCTCCGGCCACGCGGTCGATGAGGGCGTGGTCGGCGAAGCCGGCGAGGGCGAAGTCGAGGTGGACGGTGGCGGCCTCGCCGGGGTCCTCGCACTCGGAGGCGGCGCGTGCGGCCCGGTGGAGCTGGTTGACGCGGAAGCGGAGCTGCGCGGCCTCCTGCTCGGTCTGTTTGGACTCGGTGATGTCCTGGAAGAGCCAGCCGACGCCGAGCGGTACGGGCTCCTCGGCGAGGGGGGAGGCGAGGCGGAGGAATCCGCTCCGCCAGCACCGCCGTTTTTCGCCGTCGGGGGTGCGGACGCCGACCCAGATCTCCGCGGGCGCGGGCGGGGCGCCCTCGGCGAGGACATGGGTGAGGGCGCTCTCCAGTTCCTCTGCGCCCTGGGCGAGCAGTTCGCCGAGGGGGCGTCCGAGGACGGCCGTGCGGCCGATGCCGAGGGAGCGGGCGGCGTGGGCGTTGACGACGGCGGGGCGCAGGTCGGCGTCGACGAGGACGACGCCCCAGGAGGCGTCCTCGAAGAGGGCCTCGCTGAGCGCGATGGACCGTTCGAGATCGATCTGGGCGTGGACCTCGCTGAAGGCGCAGTAGAGGCCTGCGGGCTTGCCGTCGGGTCCGCGTACGGCGGCGGACTGGGTGCGGACCAGGACGCGCCCGCCGTCCTTGGTGACCAGGGCGAACTCGTGCACCTGTCGGCCGCTGGCGTGCATGGCGGCCATCAGCCGCCCCTCGACCTCCTCGGCGTCGGCGGTGCGCACCGCCCACCCGGCGAAGCCGCGGCGGCCCACGGCCTCCTCGGTGCTCCAGCCCAGGATGCGTTCGGCCTCGTGGTTCCAGTGAGTGACGACGCCGTCGGCGTCGAAGGCGCACAGGGCCGCGTCCATCCCGTCGAGGAGGGCGGCGAGGAGGTCGGAACCACCGGCGTCCGCGCAATCCGTGGAGCCCTCGGTGCCTTCGGTGTCCTCGGTGTTCACCGTGCCCTCGATGTCCTCGGTGTCCTCGGTGTCGTCGTTCGTCGGGCCGTCTCGCTCGGGCTTGTCGGGCCCGAGTTCGTCGGTGGCCCCGGTACGCCGGGAAGCACTCACCTGAACCCCCTGCAGGCTGCGTTGCGTCCGCATGTACGGCTGGTACGGCGCGTCGGTTCGCTCACTCGTCATCATTCAACTCGAACGTGACCCAGCCCACATCTGCTTCACGCAAGATTTGGACGAAATCGTTGTACGCCGGATTTCCTCCTCACCCTTCTCAGCGTTCCCACGAATCCAGGGGTGCAGTCAGCGGAGGTAGAAGATCCGATCTCCGTACTCGCGCATCACCCGGTCGTTCCAGTCGAGCCCGCCGTCGACGTTGCCGGAGCGCAGCAGGGGCGGTTCGACGCCCCGGTCCGCGAGGGAGGCGGCGGCGGTGGCCATGACCGACTGCAGGATCGCCGAGGTGACGACGGTGGAGGCCGGGGCGAAGGGGGCGGAGATGGTGTCGAGGGTGAGTTCGGCGTCGCCGACCGCGATCTTCGAGTCGAGGACGAGGTCGCAGTGGTCCTTGAGGAAGGTGCCGGAGGAGTGGCGGGACGTCGTGCGTGTGGCGTACGCGACCGAGGTGACGCCGATGACCTTCGCGCCCAGTTCACGGGCGTGCGAGGCCATCTCGACGGGCAGCGCGTTGCGGCCGGAGAGCGAGATCACCACGAGCAGGTCGCCGGCCCGCAGCGGGCTGCTGTCGAGCACGGCGGTCGCGAGCCCGTCGACCCGTTCCAGCGCGGATCCGAGGGTGGCGGGCACCACGTCCACGCCCACGGCGCCGGGGACCGCCAGCAGGTTCATCAGCGCGAGTCCGCCGGCCCGGTAGACGAGGTCCTGGGCGGCGAGCGAGGAGTGGCCGGCACCGAACGCGAACAGGCGTCCGCCGGTGACGACCGTGTCCGCGATCAGCTCTCCCGCCGCGGTGATCGACCCTGCCTCCTCGTCCCGTACGCGTTCGAGCAGCCCGATCGCCGCGTCGAGGAACCGCCCACCCGCCGTGCCGCCGTCCAGCCCCATGCGCCGACCCCTCCGCCTTCCGCGAGTCCTTGGTGACGCCGATCACGTTAGTGGTCTGGACCAGTGGGGTGTCAATACACGAAGCATGGGCCGGAGAGCGCGGGGCGCAGCCCCCGCTCTCCAGGGGTGCGGGGAACTGCGCGAGAAGCCCCACCCACCCGCACCCGCACCCGCGACCCGGCCTCAGCCGCCCACCCCCCTGGGCGAGCCGGCCCCGAAAGCGGGGCGTCAGGTCACAAATCGGCCACCTGACCGGGCTCATACCGCCGTCGTTCCCCCGGCGCCACCCCGTTGTCAGTCGGATGCGTAAGAATTGGGTCCAGGGCCAGCGCAGCAAGCCGCAGCAAGCCGGTGTGGCCGTCGCAGCCTCCGGCTGAATCTCATCGAGGGGCACGTATGTCCGGACTGATCGACACGACGGAGATGTATCTCCGCACCATCCTCGAGCTGGAGGAGGAAGGTGTGGTCCCCATGCGCGCCCGGATCGCCGAGCGGCTCGACCAGAGCGGCCCCACGGTGAGCCAGACGGTCGCGCGCATGGAGCGCGACGGCCTGGTGTCCGTCGCCGCGGACCGTCACCTGGAGCTCACCGAGGAGGGCCGTCGGCTGGCGACGCGTGTGATGCGCAAGCACCGCCTCGCGGAGTGCCTGCTCGTCGACGTGATCGGTCTGGAGTGGGAGCAGGTGCACGCGGAGGCGTGTCGCTGGGAGCACGTGATGAGCGAGGCGGTCGAGCGCCGCGTCCTGGAGCTGCTGCGCCATCCCACGGAGTCGCCGTACGGCAACCCGATCCCGGGCCTGGAGGAGCTGGGCGAGAAGGACGGCGCGGACCCCTTCCTGGACGAGGGCATGGTGTCGCTGGCCGACCTCGACCCGGGGACCGAGGGCAAGACCGTCGTCGTGCGCCGTATCGGCGAACCCATCCAGACGGACGCCCAGCTGATGTACACGCTGCGCCGCGCGGGCGTGCAGCCCGGTTCCGTGGTGAGCGTGACGGAGGCGGCCGGCGGTGTCCTCGTGGGCAGCGGCGGTGAGGCGGCGGAGCTGGAGGCGGACGTCGCCTCCCACGTGTTCGTCGCCAAGCAGTGACCCTCCCGGGTCCGTAGCCGGGCCCGCACCCGGGTCCGTAGCCGGGCCCGCACCGGCATCCCGCTCCCGCCTGTGCCGCCCGCCCGTGCCCGCGCCCGTCCCTCGCACCTGCCCCTCACCCCGCCGATCCTCGTCGGGGTCGGCCCGCGCACCCGCTGCCGGGCGCTGTTCGACGCGTGTCGGCGGATGTCCGTATCGCCCGCCAACTCCCGGTGCGCAAGGGGGAATTGTGGTGTACGGGGGCCCGTGTCCGGGAACCCGTCCAATCCAATATTCAGTGCGCCGAATCGCAGCGCTCGGGCCGTTCGCGTGCGAGGCTTGCGCGTGAGGCATATGACCTGAGGGGCTCTTGGCCGCCCGAGACGGGGATCCCGGGTGGTGAGGGAGGGGGCGGGGCGGATGTGCCGTGGACACGAGGAGGGCCCCGGCGCCGTGCGGCGCCGGGGCCTGTCCTCCCCTGTACTGACCCGGAGCCCCGAGCTCCCAGGGTCATCCCCCTCGGACCGTTTTCCCCGAGCGGTCCGCCTCCCGTTGAAGATCTCCCCTCGGCGGTGGCGGGCAATCCTTGAGGGAGGTCACTCGAATGAGGGGTGTTGTCGCCAAGGGCGGCATCTTCGAATATGTATTCGATAACGTGGGTGGCGTGTCGCTGTGTGACCCGCGCCATGACTGATGCGAGCGCCCCACACGTAACGTGTCAACCGATATGCGCGCTGTAACACAAGTGCTCGCCGTCCGAGCGGCACGCACGGCGCACGACAGCAGCTGGAGCAGGCGAGCGACGGCGAGAGCCAGGGCGGAAGCGACAGCGGATGCAGTACGGAAGCAGCACGACAGCGGTACGACAGCAGTTGGGACGAGTGGACCGGCCGGCTCGAAGCGGGAGCGAGAGGCGGGAGCGAGCGGTCCGGGCGGGAGTCTGGGGGGTGCCAATGGTGCGGCGCATCGACGTGAGGGGAGCGGGCGGCGTGAGTCTCGCCGCCTGGGAGTTCGGCGACCCGCCCAAGACCGGCGAGAACGAACCCCGGCCGGGGGTGCTGTTATTGCACGGCCTCATGGGCCGCGCCTCGCACTGGGCTCCCACCGCCCGCTGGCTCTCCGAACGCCACCGTGCCGTGGCGCTCGATCAGCGCGGACATGGCCAGAGCGCGAAGCCCGAGCAGGCCGCGTACACCCGTGAGGCCTACGTCGAGGACGCCGAGGCCGCCGTCGAACAGCTGGGCCTCGCCCCGGTCGTCCTCATCGGCCACGCCATGGGTGCGCTGACCGCCTGGCAGCTGGCCGCCCGCCGCCCCGACCTGGTGAGCGGACTGATCATCTGCGACATGCGGGCCTCGGCGCTCGGCGCGGCCTCGCAGCGCGAGTGGGAGAACTGGTTCAAGGCCTGGCCGCTGCCGTTCGCCACCCTCGCCGACGTCCGCAAGTGGTTCGGCGAGGACGACCCCTGGGTGGAGCGCCCCAGCCCGTCCCGGGGCGAGTTCTACGCCGAGGTCATGCACGAGGGGCCCGACGGCTGGCGGCCCGTGTTCGAACCCGAGCAGATGCTGACGACCCGTGAGACCTGGGTCTACGACGCGCACTGGGAGGAGCTGACCCAGGTGCGCTGCCCGGCCCTCGTCGTCCGCGGCCTCGACGGGGAGCTGGGACGCGCCGAGGCCCAGGAGATGGTCCGGGTGTTGCCCCACGGCCAGTACGCGGAGGTCGCAGACGCGGGCCACCTGGTCCACTACGACCAGCCGGACGCGTGGCGCGCGGCGATAGAGCCGTTCCTGGACGGCTTCTCGGCCTGAGCACGAGGTCCCAGCCCCGCTCCGGTCCCGTCACCCGCGACGGCGTCCGTCGTCCAGGCCGTGTCCGTCGGTGTCATCGGCCTCGTCCGAGGCGCTGTACCGGTCCTGGGGTCCAGAGCCAGCTGCGGGTGCGGGACCGCCCGACGATGTCGGCGCTGTGCGCGGCCGCCACCACCGTCATGACCGGCCACGCCAGCAGCGTCGTCAGGAGCTGTGCGTAAGCCCCGTCCGTGCCCAGCGTGACCACCACGAACTCGGCCGGGAAGAGCAGCGCTCCGAGCAGCCCTCCCACGAGGGCGAGTCCCCACACGCGAGCGACGGCGCGAGAAGCGAGCGCCAGGCCTCCGCCGAGGATCAGGCCCATCAGCACTCCGACGACCAGGCTTCCCCCGGAGAGCACAGCCGCGTACCGCACGTTCTGGGTCGCCAGCTGTGTGTCCCCTCCCCTGAGGAATTCCACCGCGGCCACCGCCACGGCGAGTGCGGCCCAGGGCAGGCTCGGAAGGCAAGCCATCAGCAGACCGACTCTCATGCCGCGTCGCAGGGTGCCCTGCCTGTCCATACGCCCCCAGTCCCCAGCCATCGCACGTGCCGCATGGAGGAGATCACGTGAGTGGCCCGGTCGGCCACTTGGGGGAAGGGAACGCGGGCGGCCCCCCCGGAGTTACCGGCGGCCGTCCCGGCCGCACGCGTAGGCGAGCGGGGAGATCAGTTCTTCCGCGTCCGGCAGCCAGCGGTTGGCCGGGGTGGGGCGGCGGGCCCACTGCACGGCGCCCCGGGATCCGTAGCGCGTCGGCGGGGCGGCCACGAACTCGCCCTCGCCCAGCGCCTTGAGATCGAGCGCGAGCGGCGACCAGCCCAACTTCCGCACCAGGTCCGGGACTTTGACCGACGCGCCCGGGAGCACGAAGAACTGCATACGGCGGTCCGGGGTCCAGGTCACCGGCCCGAGCGTCAGCTCCATGCGTTCCATACGGGCGAGCGCCAGCAGGCCGGCGGTCTCGGGAACGTCGATCGTGTCGAACGTACGGCCGGTCGGCAGCAGGATCGACGCGCTCGGCTGCTTCGACCAGAGGCGGCGTGCGACGGTCGCACTGCCTGTCGCCTGGGTCGCCCAGTCCTCGCGCGCCGGGTGCGCGCCGGGGGTGGCGCACGCTGCGTTGCCGCAGGAGCAGATCTGCACCCCGTCGACGGCTTCCAGCCAAGTGCCGGGGAACACGTCCCAATGGCGCTCTTCGGCGTATCGAACGGCGGTGTCCAGCAGCGATTCGCCACGCTGCTTCGGGATTTGGGCAGCTTCAGGGCCCGCGATGGTCTCTTCCACGATGAACACAACTCTAGCGGTCATCAGGGGTTACGGATGTCACATGCGCGGGGGAGAGCATCGTCAACGGGCCCGGGGCGCATGGGTGCATGTCCGGGGGCGCGCGAGAGGGATCACGGAGTGAGCCGGGTAGCCACGTGTGGGGTACAGCATCCGTGTTTACCCCGGCAATCCTGGCATGTCTCGCATCTTCGGTATGTCGGCGGGGCATTGATCTTCGAGGCCGGATCCTTTCGACACGTGGGTACACGTATGCGACGGGACGCGGTCACTGAAGGCACGTCAACTCGGTGCGTGGGCAAGGCACCACAGCCACAGGGGGTACGCCATGGCCGCAAGGCCGCTCGTCGCCAGGCAGCCGAACGAACGACTGCAGGCGCTCATCCAGGAAGCGGGCTGCTCCAACGCGGGGCTGGCCCGGCGGGTCAACATGTGCGGCGCGGAGCACGGACTCGACCTCCGCTACGACAAGACGTCCGTCGCGCGCTGGCTGCGCGGACAGCAGCCGCGGGGCCGGGCGCCCGCGATCATCGCCGAGGCCCTCGGCCGCAAGCTGGGCCGTACGGTCACCATCGACGAGATCGGCATGGCCAACGGCAAGAACCTGGCGTCCGGTGTCGGCCTGCAGTTCTCGCCGACGGTGCTGGGAGCCATCGAGCAGGTCTGTGAGCTGTGGCGCAGCGACGTGGGACGGCGGGACTTCCTCTCCGGGTCCTCCGTGGCCGCCTCCGCCCTCGTCGAGCCCAGCCGTGACTGGCTGATCTCGGCGCCGGACTCGCAGGTGGCCCGGTCGGCGGGGCCCAGGGTGGGGCTCGCCGACGTGACGGCCGTGCGCGCGATGACCCAGGCGCTCGTGGACCTCGACCACCAGTACGGCAGCGGGCACATCCGGCCGGTCGTCGTGCACTACCTCAACAGCGTCGTCTCGGGACTGCTCGCCGGCTCCTACCGGGAGGCCGTGGGACGGGAGTTGTTCGCGGCGGTCTCCCGACTCACCGAACTCGCCGGGTACATGGCCGTCGACACCGGTCAACCCGGCCTCGCCCAGCGGTACTACATCCAGGCGCTCCGTCTCGCCCAGGCCGCGGGCGACCGCGCGTACGGCGGCTATGTCCTCGCCGCGTCCATGAGTCACCTCGCCGCGCAGCTCGGAAACCCGCGGGAGATCTCGCAGTTGGCGCGCGCGGCGCAGGAAGGGGCGAGGGGGCGGGCGACTCCGCGCGCGGAGTCGATGTTCCACGCGGCGGAGGCGCGCGGGCACGCGTTGATGGGGGACGCGCGCGGTGCGCAGGCGGCCGCGGGGCGGGCCGTCGACGCGTTGGAGGCGGCGGATCCGTCGTCCGGGGACGACCCGGTGTGGATCAAACACTTCGACGAGGCCTATCTGGCCGACGAGTTGGCGCACTGTCACCGGGATCTGGGGCAGGCGGAGGCGGCCGCCCGGCGGGCCGAGGAGTCGTTGGCCAAGCATCCGGAATCGCGGGCGCGGCGGCGGGCCATCGGGTACGTGCTGCTCGCCACGGCACAGGTGCAGCAGCGGGAGGTCGAGCAGGCCTGCCACACCGGGTTGAAGGCGGTGGAGTTGCTGGGGTCGCTGCGATCGAATCGGGGCGCCGAGTATCTGGAGGACTTCCAGCAGCGGTTGGAGCCGTTCCGGGAGGAGGCGGTGGTCCGGGAGTTCGGTGCGCGCATGGACTTGCAGGCGGCGTAGGCGCTCCGCTCCGAACAGGGGGCTTCCGTTGTTTCGCGGCCGCGGGTCCGGTGGGGGCTGGTCGCGCAGTTCCCCGCGCGCCTTGGAGGGGCTTCGCCCCTCGCCAGGGCGGCGGAGCCGTCCGCTCGGGCGCGGGTGGTGCGTGGGGTGTGGTTCGGACCCGGTAGCGTGAGTCGACGATTCCACAAGTCCCCCATTCGTAGGAGTCTCGGTGACGCAGAGTGGACAGGGCGAGGAGCCCTCGGCGCGGACCGCGCGCGAAGGCATCGTGCTGCCCTCGGACGGTGGGGCGCCGCTCCACCCGAGAGATCTGCCGCCGGCCCCGCTGCCGCCGGCCCCGGTTCAGCCGTGGGACCAGCAGCGGCAGTGGGGCTCCGAGGAGACCCCGGCGCCCTCCGCCCAGCCGCAGGCCGACCACTGGAACAGTGCGCCCCCCGCGCCGGAGTGGGGAGCGCACGGGGCGCAGGGCGCGTACGGCACGGCGGATGGACACGCCGGGTACGGCGCGCAGGGCGCGCAGGGGGCGTACGGGCCCCAGGGTGACGCGGCCGATCAGACGTACGGGGCCCACAGCGGCCCGGCCGCCGCTCAGGGCTACGGCACCCAGAGTGAGATGCCACTGCCTCCCGAGGGGGCGCCAGGGGCGGCCTACGGGGGCGCGGGGTACGGCGGGACGGGGACGGGTGCGCCGTTGCCGCCGGTCGCGGGAGAGGTGGCCGTGCCGTTCGCCGGGGCGTCGCTCCAGGCACCGCAGCAGCAGCCGCAGCAGAGCGCGCCGCTGCCGCCCGTGGACGAGGGGGCGACCCAGTACATCCCGTTCGTGCCGGGGGCCGGGGCCATGCCGGGGGACGAGGCGGCGACGCAGTTCATACCGCCGGTGGTCACGCAGGCGCCCGCCGCCGAGGCCGCCACGCAGTTCCTGCCGCCGGTCGGGCCGGGCGCGCTGCCGCCGGAGACGTCGGGGGACGCCATGACGTATCTCGGGCGGGTACCGGACAACGGCGCCGGGCATCCGGACGAGGCGGCGACGCAGTACATACCGCCGGTGGCCGCGCAGCCGCAGCCGCGCCCCCGGTCGTACGGTGCGCCGGGCGCGCAGCAGGGTCAGCAGCAGCCGGACGTGTTCGACAGCCTCTTCCGGAACGAGCCGGGGGCCGGTGGTACTCCCGGGTCCACTCAGCAGTTGCCGAAGATCGACCCCGGTCATGCCTCCCCGCAGCCGCCGCGGGGTCCGGGCGGCCATGGCGGACCCGGTGGTCACGGAGGCCACGGGGGCCACGGTGGTCATGCCGGGCGGGCCTCCCAGAGACGCGAGAGCGGGGGCGGTGGGGGCGGTCGTACGAGATCGCGAGTGCCGTTGATCGCGCTCGTCGGTGTGGGGATCGCGGTGCTCGGGATCGGGGCGGGCGCGTTGATGGCCGGGTCGGGGGACGAGTCGCAGCCGAGCGACAACAAGCCGGTGTCGGCGTCCGGGACGCCCGAGGAGTCGGCGTCCGCGTCGGCGGATCCGGCGCGGGAGCAGGCGGTCGCGCTCGACAAGCTGCTGGCGGACAGCGGCGACAGCCGGAGCAGCGTGATCAAGGCAGTCGCGAACATCAAGACCTGCTCCAACCTGGGCCAGGCCGCCACGGACCTGCGGGACGCGGCGAAGCAGCGCACCGACCTGGTCACCCGGCTCGGCGAGCTCTCCGTCGACCGGCTGCCGGACCACGAGGCCCTGACCACCTCGCTGACCAACGCCTGGAAGGCGTCCGCCTCCGCGGACAACCACTACGCCGCGTGGGCGGACCAGACCGCCAAGAAGAAGGGCTGCAGGAAGGGGCAGGCCCGCACCACCGGCCAGACCCAGGCCGGCAACCAGGCCAGCACCACGGCCAGCGCCGAGAAGACCAAGGCCGCCGAACTCTGGAACAAGATCGCCAAGACCTACACCTTGACCGAACGCCAAGCGGTCCAGCTGTAGGAACCCTGCCCTGGGGCCTTTCGCCGACCGCGCCCGGGGCCCTTGGCCGGCCGCACCCCATGGTCGTCGCGGCCGCGCCCGGGGCCTTTCGCCGACCGAGCCCGGGGCCTTTCGCCGGTCACCCGGGGGCCCTTCGCCCGTCACATACCGGGCCCTTCGCCGACCGCATCCGGGGCCCCTCGCCAGCCCACCCGGGGCCCTGCGCTGGCCGGTGCGGGGCCCCTCGTCAGCCGCACCTGGGCCTTTCGCTGGCTGCATCCGGGGCCCTGCCCGTCACACCCCCGGGGTCGTTTGCCGACTGCGTCCGGGCCCCCGGCAGTCCACCCGGGGCCCTGCGCTGGCCGGTGCGGGGCCCCTCGTCAGCCGCACCTGGGCCCTTCGACGGCCGCATCCGGGGCCTCTCGCCGGTCGCATCCGGGGCCCCCGCCGGTCGCACCCGGGCCCCCGCCCGTCGCACCCGGGGCCCCTCGTCTGTCGTGCCTCGGGCCCGGGGCTCCGGCGGGGCGGTCAGTTTTCTGCTTCCACCAAGGTTTTCTCCACATTCACGAAGTCCCTTCGGGCCGCGATCAGTTGGCCCTTGCGGACCATCTGGAAGGTGACCTCGGGGTTGATGAGGCGGGGGAAGCCGGCGGAGGCGATGAGGTCCTCGAAGCGCCAGCTGAGCGGTGGGGTCAGGCCGCCGGTGCTGACTTTCAGACCGTCGTCGAGGACACGCCGGATCGCATACGCGGTCACCTCTCCGTCACCGATCTTCTGGAGGGCGGCCGTCAGCACGGTGTAGGCGATCCACGTGGTCTGCACCCCCGGGTCCGCGGGATCGATCCGGTTGTCGCCGAACGCGTGCTCCCGGATCACCTCCTTCATCCGGTCCCACCGCTTGTCGCTCTCCACCGGGTACCAGCCGGTGACGTACGCCCCCTCGTACGGCCCCGACTTCCCCCCGGTCGCGTCGATCACCGTCTGGTCGACGCTGCCCAGGACCGTCCCCGTACGGACGTCCGGGAAGTCCGCGCGGTCGCGGCGGAAGGAGTCCATGAAGGTGAACGTGCGGTCACCCAGGGCGGGGACCACGCACCCCTCCCGGCCCGGCTCGGTACTGGCCCGCCGCAGCGCCTCCCGGGCGTGCCCCCCGTACTCGGTCGCGTCCTCCGCGGCCAGCTGGTCCTCCGACCCGCCGTGGCCCCCGGACCGCAGCCCCGAGTCCAGCAGCAGCGGCAGCTGGTCGCCGGCTATGGAGTCGGGGCGGACGAGGGCGACCGGGCCGCAGTCCTCGGCGAGCTGCTCGCCGAGACCGGCCATCAGGGCGGCCTGTCCGCCGTTGACCGGGTACGACAGGGCGCTGGCGAACTCGGCGTCGGTGACGCCGTAGCCGCCGATGTACGGGATGCCCGCCGACTCCAGCGGAGGGAGGAAGGAACGGCCGTGCTGACTGTACGATCCGACGACCGCGACGACGTCCTCGTCGGCGGCACGGCGGGCGCACTTCGCGGCCGTCACCGTCTCGTTCCGGTCGTTGCAGGTCAGGATCCGCAGCTCGCGGCCGTTGATGCCGCCCTTGGCGTTGACCCAGCGGGCGTACGCCTTGGCCATCGCGGGCATGCCGGGCTTGTTGGTGGCGGCGGTCTTCTCCGGGGCCCAGGTCATGACGGTGACGGGGCCGTCCCCGGTACCCCCCGTGGTACCAGGGATGACCCCGCACCCGGCGACGAGTGAGGCACACGCCGCCAGCGTGGTGACTCTGACCAGGCGTTTGGCGAGGCTTGGGGGAGGGCCTGGGGTCTGTGGTGTCCGTCGTGCCTGGAAGCCAGTCATGGCTCCGCACGATTCCGCCACACCACCAACCCGGGCGTGACGGATGGTCAACGCGGGGTGACCGGGAGGTGAATTGCGAGGAGCTACGATCGTATTTTCGAGTGGTTGCAGAGAGGAATGCGTGACCGATGACCGTCCAAGGCCCGGAGACCCCTTCCCGTCGTGGGCGTCGCTCGTTCACCATGGGCGGCATGCCACTGAATGACATGCCGTGGTGGCGCTGGCGCAGCAATGTGCGCTCCGCGCTGCACATGCTCTCCGACCCCGCGTTCCAGCAGAACGTCTGGCTGGCCGGTGCCGACGGGTACGGGGACGTCACCGACGCCGTGTACCGGCTGGTCGAGGACACCTGGCTGGACAACTGGTCCGCCGAGAAGTACGTCGGCACGATCTTCCGTGACGCCCAGGAGGCGGCCCTCGTCGACACCGCCGTGCTGCGCGTGCTGCGGATCATGCACCAGGTGGGTCCGGACGCGCCCGTCTCCGCGTACCTCGACCACGAGGCCTGGCCCGAGGCCGTCCGTGCCGCCCGCGAGGCCCACGTACGGCTCTCGATGAGCGACGGCGAGGACCCGGACACACCGCCGCGCACGCTCGAAGTGCTGCGGATCATGACCAGGGCGGCGTAGGGGAGCCGTCCGGCCGTCGGGCCATCCGTCCGGCCTTCGGGCCCGCGGTCCGGCCCTCGGGACGGTTGCCGACAGGGGTACGCCATATGGGACTCTGTCGGGCATGAACGAGCAGTCCACCCGAGCCGCGGCGCCCGCCGACCAGTACGTCCTCACCCTCGCCTGCCCCGACAAGCCGGGCATCGTGCACGCCGTGTCGAGCTACCTCTTCATGACCGGCGGGAACATCGAGGACAGTCAGCAGTTCGGCGACCACGACACGGGTCTGTTCTTCATGCGCGTGCACTTCTCGGCGGACGCCCCGGTGAACGTGGACAAGCTGCGGGCCAGCTTCGCCGCGATCGGTGACTCCTTCCAGATGGACTGGCAGATCAACCTGGCCGACGAGAAGATGCGGATCGTCCTGATGGTCAGCAGGTTCGGGCACTGCCTGAACGACCTGCTCTTCCGGGCGAGCACGGGCGCCCTGCCGGTGGAGGTGGCGGCCGTCGTCTCCAACCACACCGACTTCGCCGAGCTGGTGGGGTCGTACGACATCCCCTTCCACCACATCCCGGTGACCAAGGAGACCAAGGCGGACGCGGAGGCGCGGCTGCTGGAGATCGTGCGCGAGGAGAACGTCGAGCTGGTCGTGCTGGCCCGCTACATGCAGGTCCTCTCCGACGACCTCTGCAAGCAGCTCAGCGGACGCATCATCAACATCCACCACTCCTTCCTGCCGAGTTTCAAGGGCGCGAAGCCGTACCACCAGGCGCACACGCGCGGGGTGAAGCTGATCGGCGCGACGGCGCACTATGTCACCGCCGACCTCGACGAGGGGCCGATCATCGAGCAGGAGGTCGAGCGGGTGGGCCACGGCGTGACGCCCGAGGGGCTCGTCGCGGTCGGGCGTGACGTGGAGTGCCAGGCGCTCGCGCGGGCGGTCAAGTGGCACGCCGAGCGGCGCATCCTGATGAACGGGCGCCGTACGGTCGTCTTCGCCTAAAGGCCGGGCACATGGGTTCCATCGGGGAGTACCTCCGCCTGACGGCCGAGGAGTTGGAGCGGGTCCAGCAGGATTACGACTGGGCGTGGAACCTCATGGAGGACGTCCGGGAGGGCGAGGAGCACTTCGAGCCCGGGCCCGCCGACGCGCTCTGCTACGCCAGCGACATGGCCTGGCCCCTGCTCCGTGTGCTGCTGGGACGTGCCGGGTTCCCCGTGGACGTCAGCCACGGGTGAGCAGCGGATTCGTTACGCGGACCCCGTGTACGGGGACTACGGCTATCTGACCGCCGAGCAGGTGGGCGTGGCGGCCCGTGGGCTGGCCGACCTGCCGATCGACCGGCTCCTGGCGTACGTCGAGCCGGGTGATGTCGTCGAGGCGGGGCTGTGCCCGCCCGTCTGGGACGAGGCCCAGGCCCTGAAGATGACGCGGTTCGTGTACGGACAGCTGGTGGAGTACTTCGGCGCGGCGGCCCGCGAGGGGCACGCGCTGCTGGTCTGGCAGCTCTGACACCACCGGTCCGAGCACCACCGGCTGTTCACCGGCCGCGGGTCTACATACGGCTCAGGGCCGCCGCCGCGAAGAGCACGTCCCTGATCGCCTCCCGGTCGCCGCCCTGTCCGGCGGCCGCCTCCTCCGGAGGTACGTGCCCGGCGGCGAGCCGGCAGAACTCGACGCCGTCCAGGGCCACGTGGGCCACTTCGTGGTCGGCGGAGCCGAGGGCCGCGGGGGAGTCGAGGGGGATCAGCCACTCACCGCCGCCGGAGCCCTCGATCTCCAGGCGGAGGCTGCGGCCAGGGGTGCCGGCCGGTACGAGGTGACGGCCGGGCGGGGGCGGGGACGCGAGCCCGGTCCTGCGGCGCTCGGCCAGCGACACCGGCAGCATGCGGGCCGCAAGGTCGATCATGCCGTGCAGATGTCGGCCGGAGGGCGGCTCGTACGGGTAGTCCACGGCCTCCGCGATGTCCTCCGCGTGAATCCAGCACTCGAACGCCCGATCGATCATCGCGTCCTGGAGGGGAAGCTCGAAGCCGCCGTACGGGACGGTCAGGCGGCCTGGGCTGCCGGGGGTGCCGGAGCCGTCGGGGTCGTCGCCGTTCGTGAACGAGGTGGTGCGGACGATGTCGTGGCTCTGTTGCCGCCAGGGGGCGCGCAGGGCGCGGGTGGGCGGGAAGTGGGACGCCTTCCAGTACGCCTCGGTGCGGGCGGCCGGGGAGAGGGCGACAACGGGCTTGTCGGGGCCCGGTTCGAGCCCGTCGGGCGGGGCGAGCGGGGCGAGGGGGTCCTCCATGCCGAGGGCCGTGGCGACGAGCCCGTCGACGGTGAGCAGGTGGGCGATGACCCCGGCGACGGTCGTACGACGGTTCACCGGGCCTTCGCCCTCGAACCAGCGCAGCCGGACAGGGGCGTGCCAGTCGGCGGCGCCGATGTCCTGGAGCAGGGCGTCCAGCCGGGCCGTCTCCGCGTCGTACGGGGCGGCCCAGCGGGGGACGGGGATACGGGGTGGGCGGCGGCCCAGGCAGGCGTCCAGTACCTGGGTGCGCAGGGCCGGGTCGAGGTCGAGGCTCTCCGGAGGGTGCAGCAGCCCCACGGCCTCCCGCAGCCGCCGGGCCTCGTCCGCACACCCTCCGCACACCCCGAGATGCTCCTCCACCGCCAGCGCCTCCTCCGCGGAGCACACCGCGAGGGCCCAGGCCCCGAGCAACGCCTTCAGCACCCGGTGCTCCAGCGCGAGGGGAGGGCGGGGGCACCCGGAAGAACCGGGGAGGGGGGAAGCCGACGGGGGCGCCGCCGGGGTGGGGTTCGGGGTGGTGTCGGGGTGTGGTGGCGTCTCCGGGGTGGGGCCTGGGGTGGCGTCGGGCAGAGGGGACGTCTCCGCGGTGGGGCTCGGCATGGCGTCGGGCAGAGGCATTCCGGTGTCCTCCACGGAGGTGCGCGGCAGCGGTATGCGGGGCGGCCCCACCGGCTCACCACCGCCACCCTGAGGCCCACGCGGCTCGCCCGGCACCCCGGGCCCGCCCGGCACCCCGGGCCCGCCCGGCACCCCGGGCCCGCCCGGCACCCCGGGCCCGCCCGGCACCCCGGGCCCGCCCGGTCCGCTCGTACCGCCAGGTCGGCTCGTACCGCCAGGTCGGCTCGGCCGGCCCGGTTCGCCCGGCCGACTCGGTCCGGCTGCTCCACTCGGCCTGCCTGAGCCGTCTGTCCTGTCCGGCCCGTCCGGCTCGCCTGAGCCGCGCGCCTCGTGGAACTCGCCCGGCTCCCCAGGTCCGCTCGGTTCACTCGGTCCGTCCGACCCGCTCGGTCCGCCCATGCCGCTCGCCACGGTCGGCTCGTGGGCGTCGGCCCCGGGACCCTTGCCAAGCCCGTTTCCGGGCCCCTCCTCGAATCCGCCCTCGTCCCGCTCGTCGGGGCCGGTGCGCCCGGTGGTGTGGACGGACGGACCGCTTTCCTGGGCGGAGGGGTGTCGTGCGGTCGGGGCGGTGGGCCCGATCGGGCGGGCCGGGGTGGGGGTTTCCCCGTTCTCCGGCTCGGGCGGTCCGTGTGGGCTCGGCGTGGTGGTCATGTGAGGGGCCCGGGTTCGGGTGGGGTGCCGGAGGGGCGGGTGTCGTGGGCGGTGGAGAGGAGCTGGAGGCCGAGGCGGAGGCGGCGTCGGGCCTCGTCCTCGGTGACGCCCAGGTCGGTGGCGGTCTGGCGGTAGTCACGGCGCTGGAAATAGGCCAGCTCCAGCGCGGCCCGCAGCGGGGCGGGCATGGCCTGCACGATGTAGTCCGCGCGGGCCGCCACCGACGCCTGGTGGACCTTGCGCTCCAGGTCCTCCGCCGTGCCCTCGCCGCCCCGGGCGAGCGCGGCGGTCTCGTCGGCCCGCAGCCGCTGCACCGCCAGACGGTGGGTCAGTGCCGCCACCCAGGACCGCAGCGGTCCCTGCTTGGGGTCGTACGCCTCGGGGTTCTCCCAGAGCTGCAGGAACACCTCGCGGGTGATGCCGTCGGCGCCCCGCTCGTCGCCGAGGACACGGTGGGCCAGCCCGTGCACGAGGGATGCGAACCGGTCGTACAGCTCACCGAGCGCCGCCGCCTCGCCCCGCGCCAGCCGCTGCTGCATCCTGCGGTCCCAGCGGGGCGGTGCGTCCGTCGTCGCCATACAGCCCCTCACCCTGCTCTCACCTGCGCCGTTCCTGCATGACCGTCCGGTCGGCCGCCGCTCGGCCGTCGGCGGACCCCCGAACCGACCTCCGGTCCGCGGCAGTCCGCTTCCGGCCCGATTCCAGCCTGTGCGCACCGCCGTCCCGAATGTAGTCGGCACCGCTGACCGCGCACGCCCCTTTGTGGCAATGCGCGCCCCTCGCGAGGCCGGAGGTGGTATGCGCCTCACGGGTAAGCCGTTTCCACACCGCCCACGTGGGCGTCCGCCCGCCTTTCGTATGCCTGTACGACCATGTGAGGTGCCTGATCTGCACGAATCCAACCGGGCGAGGCCCGTCCGGGTCCGGATCGGATCGGTTCTGAAGCCATTCGTGATCGAACTTCGATCACATGTGACCGTACTCGATGGAAAACGCACCGAAAAGGGCCTGGAATTGGCTCGCTTACCCCGCGCTTTCGCCGGGCCCCCGGTGTTTCATGGAACGACGGCGGGGCAGCCGCGCAGCAGGAAGCGGTGCAGTGGCTTCCGGTTCGGCGACTGAGAGGCATCGCGGTGGCGTTCGAAGTGACCGACGGCGAGCAGGACGGGCAGGGGGACTGGGCCGTGCTGCATGTGTCCGGGGAGATGGACCTCGTCACCTCGCCCGTGCTCCGCCAGCGGGTGCACGAGGCGGTGGCCGACGGTCGCCGAAGTCTCGTCCTCGACCTTTCCGCCGTCGTCTTCTGCGACTCCAGCGGCGTGGGCGTACTGGTCGCCACCCGCCGTCTGATGCGCTCCTGCCGGGGGCGGCTCCGGCTGATCCTCCCCGCCGACGGGCACGCGGGCGGCGGCCCGGCGGAGGGGGCGCACGTCAACCGCGTCCTCGCCGCCCTCGGCGTACGCCGTCTCTTCGACGTCCATCCGGACGTCCCCTCGGCGGTCGCGCCGGACGCGGACGACCGGGCCGACCCCCTGTCGGCCTGACGCCGCACCCCTCCCATGAGCAGTACGTACGTGTGATATGTCCCACTTGGGGTGTCCCGGCGGCCACACAGTTGTCCCGGAATTCCCGCAGTCTTGGTACAAGCGCCGCTTTCCCGCTCCGCCCGGGCCGCTGACGTCGTACGCTCCGTCCGAGAAGCACCCCACTTGACGTAAGGCGGGCCCGAGGAGACATGGTCAGCAGCGAGTACGAGCGCAGGATCGCCGCCCGGTTCGCCACCTTCGACCAGGACGGCAACGGCTGGATCGACCGCGAGGACTTCAGCGCGGCGAGCAAGGCGGTTCTCAACGAGTTCGGCACCACCGCCCGTTCGGACAAGGGCCAGGCCCTGTACGGCGGCGCCGAGGCCTTCTGGCAGGGCATGGCCGGTATAGCGGACCGGGACGGCGACCAGCGCATCACCCGGGACGAGTTCGTGAACGGCGCGGTCAAGCGGCTGCGCGACAACCCCGACCGTTTCGCCGAGATCGCCCGCCCCTTCCTGCACGCGGCCCTCGCCGTCGCGGACGCCGACGGGGACGGCAAGGCCACGGTCGAGGAGACCGCCCGGGTTCTCAAGGCCCTCGGCGCCCCCGCGGAGGTCGCCGCCGCGGCCGCCGCCACCCTCGACACCGACGCCGACGGGAAGGTGGACGAGGTGGAGGTCGTCGACGCGTTCGCCCGCTTCTTCACCGTGCCGGAGTAGGCGGGCGGCCGGGAGTGGCGAGCGTTGCCGTCCCGGTCATGAATAGCGTTCGCGCAGCTTGTACTTGAGCACCTTCCGCAGGGTCTCGTTGCGCGGGAGGGCGTCCACCACCTCCAGTTGCTCCGGCAGTTTGTGGACGGACAGCCCTTCCGCGCGCAGCCAGTCGGTGACGTCCGGCAGCGTCAGCGCGTCGGCTCCCGGCGGCTGTTCGACGACCGCGCACACCCGTTCCCCGCGCTCCGGGTCCGGCAGCCCGATCACCGCCACGTCCTGGACGGCCGGATGCCGGTGCAGCAGGTCCTCGATCTCCTTCGCCGAGATGTTCTCGCCCTTGCGGATGATGACGTCCTTGAGGCGTCCGGTCAGCACCAGATGGCCGCTGTCGGTGAGATGCCCGAGGTCACCGGTGACGAAGAACCCGTCCGCGTCGAAGGCCGCCGCCGACTGCGCCGGGTCCACATACCCCTGGCAGACGGCTTCCCCGCGCAGCCGCACCTCCCCGTCCGGCGCGATCCGGATCTCCATCCCCTCCGGCGGCCGCCCCTCCGTCGTCGCCAGGTTCTCCGCCGAGTCGTCCGGCGCCCCCATCGTGATCATCGGCACCTCGGTCATGCCGTACCCGTGGGTGAGCTGTACGCCCATCTCCCGTACGACGGCGTGGTAGAGCTCGGGCGGCTTGGGGGCCCCGCCGCCCGCGAGCAGTCGCAGGGAGGGGATCAGCGGTTCGCCCGGCTGCTTGCGCTGTTCGGTCAGGAACATCGAGTAGAACGCCGTCGACCCGCCCGCCACCGTCACCCCGTGCTTGCGGTACGCCTCCAGCGCGGCCGGCAGCGCGAAGTGCTCGAACAGCACGGCCGGGAAGCCGTACAGCAGGAGCATCACCATGTAGTCGGGGCCGCCTATGTGCGCGTACGGGAAGGCGATCGAGCCCACGTCGTCCGCGCCGAGCCGCAGGGCGTGGGCGAGGCAGGAGCCGCCCGCGATCAGTGAACGGTCCGTGTGCAGGACGCCCTTGGGGTCGGAGGTGGTGCCCGAGGTCCAGTAGATCCAGCCGACGGAGGTGCCGTCGGCTGGTGGGGCGGGCAGTGTCGTGGGGTCGCCGTCCGGGAGGCGGTCGTACGCCTCGAAGATTCCGCGCGCCTCCAGCCGTCGGGCCATCTCCGTGTGGTCGAAGCCCCGCCACTCGCCCGGGACCGCGAAGAACTCCGCCCGGGACTCCCGGAGCGCGAAGCCGACCTCGCGGTCGCGGTAGAAGGGGATGACCGGTGACTGGATGGCGCCGACGCGGGCCAGGGCGAAGGAGAGCAGGACCGTCTCCATGCGGGTGGGCAGCTGCCAGGCGACGACGGTGCCGGGGCGTACGCCCCGGTCGTACAGCCCGGCCGCCACCCGCTCGGCGCCGGACCGCAGTTCGCCGAAGGTCAGGACGCGGTCGTCCTGGAGGAGGACGGGCCGGTCGGGGGTGAGGTCGGCGCGGCGGTCGAGGAGCTCCCAGAGGGTGCCGGACCCACTGAGCACGTGGGCGGTCTCGGTCGCGCCGGTTGCATCGGTCACATCGGTCGCATCGGTCACGGAGGCCCCCTGCCGCATTCAACTGACGATGTGTCAGATCGTGGGCAGAGCGTAGGGCCGGGCGCCTTGTCGGTCCAGAGGTGCGCCACTAGCCTGCTGGAGAGGACCTAGCTGACGGTCCGTCAGAAATGCCTCGCTGGAGGGGACCCATGACCGAACTGCCCCGCATCATCAGCGTCGACGACCATGTGATCGAGCCCGCGCACCTCTTCGAGACCTGGCTGCCGGAGAAGTACCGCGACCGGGGCCCGAAGCCCCTCACCGCCGGGATCGGCGAGCTCGCGTACATCGGGGGCAAGTACCAGATCACGATGGACCCGGACGGACCGCCGACCGACTGGTGGATCTACGAGGACCTCAAGTTCCCGTACAAACGGAACATCGCGGCCGTCGGGTTCGACCGGGACGAGATGACGCTGGAGGGGATCACCCGTGCGGAGATGCGGCGCGGCTGCTGGGACCCGAAGGCGCGGCTGGCGGACATGGACCTCAACCACGTCGAGGGCTCGCTCTGCTTCCCGACCTTCCCCCGCTTCTGCGGCCAGACCTTCGCCGAGGCGCACGACAAGGAGGTCGCCCTGGCCTGCGTCCGCGCCTACAACGACTGGATGGTCGAGGAGTGGTGCGGCGACAGCGGCGGCCGGCTGATCCCGCTCTGCCTCATCCCCCTGTGGGACATCGACCTCGCGGTCGAGGAGATCGAGCGGAACGCCGCCCGGGGCGTCCGGGCCGTCACCTTCTCCGAGATCCCCACCTACCTCGGCCTGCCCTCCATCCACTCCGGCTACTGGGACCCCTTCTTCGCGGCCTGCCAGGAGACCGGCACGGTCGTCAACATGCACATCGGCTCCAGCTCCCAGATGCCGGCCGCCTCCCCTGACGCGCCCCCCGCCGTGCAGGCCTCGCTCTCCTTCAACAACGCGATGGCGTCGATGATGGACTTCCTCTTCAGCGGCGTCCTGGTGAAGTTCCCGACCCTCAAACTCGCCTACAGCGAGGGGCAGATGGGCTGGATCCCGTACGCCCTGGAACGCGCCGACGACGTCTGGGAGGAGCACCGCGCCTGGGGCGGGGTGCGCGACCTGATCCCCGAACCGCCGTCGACGTACTACTACCGGCAGATGTTCTGCTGCTTCTTCCGCGACAAGCACGGGGTCGCCTCGCTGGACGTCGTGGGCCGGGACAACGCGACCTTCGAGACCGACTACCCGCACGTCGACTCGACCTTCCCGCACACCAAGGAGGTCGCCCTCGACCATGTGAAGGGCCTCGACGACGAGACGATCTACAAGCTGATGCGGGGGAACGCGATCCGCATGCTCGGTCTGGACTTCGACCGCGACCGCGACCGCGACCGCGACCGCGACCGCGACCGCGACCGCGACCGCGACCGCGACCGCGGCCTCGGCAAGTAGGGCTCCGGGCGATGGATCTCGCGTACAGCCCGGAGGAGGAGGCGTTCCGGGCGCGGCTGCGGGAGTGGCTGGCGAAAACGCTCCCCGCGCTGCCGCCGAAGCCGTCGCCCGACGACTGGCCGGGACGGCGCGCCTACGACCTCGGCTGGCAGCGGACGCTGTACGACGCCGGGTACGCCGACGTCCACTGGGACGCCTCGCCGACCACCCGGCTGATCTTCCTGGAGGAGACCGAGAAGGCGGGTGCCCCGTACGTGGGCGCGGGGTTCGTCGGGCTGCTGCACGCCGGCCCCACCATCGCCGCCGAGGGCACCGCCGAACAGCGGGCGCGCTGGCTGCCGCCGATCCTGCGGGGCGAGGAGGTGTGGTGCCAGGGGTTCAGCGAACCGGACGCCGGGTCCGACCTCGCGGCGCTCCGGACGCGTGCGCGCAGGGAGGGGGACGAGTACGTCGTCAGCGGGTCCAAGATCTGGACCTCGCACGCGGAGGTCGCCGACTGGTGCGAGCTGCTGGTGCGGACGGACGGGCAGGCGCCGAAGCACCGGGGCATCTCCTGGCTGGCGATGCCGATGGACGCGCCCGGCGTGACCGTACGGCCGCTGCGCACGCTCGCCGGTTCCACGGAGTTCGCCGAGGTGTTCCTCGACGAGGTGCGGGTGCCGGTCGCCAACCGGGTGGGAGACGAGAACGACGGGTGGCGGGTGACCATGGTGACGCTGTCGTTCGAGCGGGGCACGGCGTTCGTGGGTGAAGTCGTGGCCTGCCGACGGGTGTTGGGGGAGGTCGCGAGACAGGCGCGGGCGAACGGGGTCTGGGACGACGCCGGGGTGCGGCGGCGGCTCGGGCGGTTGCACGCGGAGTTCCGGGCGCTGTGGCGGCTCACGCAGTGGAACGTCAGCGAGGGGGAGGCCTCCGGCGGGGTGCCGGGGGTGGGGGGCTCGGTGTTCAAGCTGCGGTATTCGCGGGCTCGGCAGGAGTTGTACGAGGTGGCTGCGGAGGTGTTGGGAGCGGGTGCGCTCGATCTGGGGTGTGAGTGGGTTGTCGACCGGCTGAGTTCGCTGTCGTACACGATCGCGGCGGGGACATCGGAGGTTCAGCGGAACATCGTGGGGGAGCGGATCTTGGGGTTGCCGAAGGGGTGAGGGGGGACGGGGGCGCCTCAGGGGGTGGGGGTGCCTGGGGCGTTGGCGGGTGCGGCTCCGGTGGGGCTTCTCGCGCGGTTCCCCGCGCCCCTGAGAAGCGGGTGTGTTCGGTGGTGAAGAGGGGCTGTGGGCTTGTGCGGTTTCGACTGACCGAGGATCAGAGGGTGTTGAAGAGCGGCTTCCGGGAGGTGTTGGCTCGGCGCTTCGGGGCGGAGGAGTTGCGGGGCGCCGTCGATGGGAGTGGGGCGCTGGACCGGTGGCTGTGGCGGGAGTTGGGGGAGGTGGGGTTGTTCTCCTTGCGGCTGGCCGAGGACGAGGGCGGGGTCGGCCTCGGGGTGCCGGAGGCCGTGTTGGTGTTCGAGGAGGCGGGGCGCGCACTGTTGCCCGGGCCGCTCGTGGCCACCCATCTCGCGGCGGGCGTGGTGCCGGGCGCGGCGACGGGGGAGACCGTGGTGACCGCTGTCGGGGGTGGCGGTCTGGTGGAGTGGCTGGACGAGGCCGATGTGGTGACCGGGGACGCGGCCGGGGCCGTACCGCTGCGATCGGTGGATCCGTTGACGCCGTTGCACCGGGTACCGGGGGGCCGTTCCGCCGTCCGTCCTGATGATCTGTTCGTACTGCTCACCGCCGCGGAGCAGTTGGGCACCGCCGTGCGGGCCTGCGAGGCCGCCGTGCAACACGCCCGGACCCGGGAGCAGTTCGGGCGACCGGTCGGCGCCTTCCAGGCGGTCAAGCACCTCTGCGCCGAACTGCTGGTCCGGGTGGAGGTCGCGCGGGTGGCGGTGTACGCGGCGGCCGTGACCCTGGACCCCGTCGACATCGCGGCGGCCAGGCTGCTGGCCGACGAGGCGGCGGTGCGCGGAGCCCGCGACTCCCTTCAGGTCCACGGCGGTTCGGGGTTCACCTGGGAGGCCGACGTACACCTGTGTCTGAAGCGTGCGTGGGTGCGGGTGGAACGTGGCGGATCGATCACTGAGAGTGAGGAGATGTTGGCGGGGGATCTGCTGATCGACGCGAGTTGAGGCTGCTGACCAGGGCGGGAAGGGAAATGCGTGGCAGTCGCCCGGTCGAATGTCGCGGATCGTGGCATACCGGAATTACCGAGCGTTGATATCGTGTTGTGTCCTAGGCGTGACTTGTCACGGCCTGGAGTCGGAGTTCCGCTCCGGTACCTTCTGGTGGATGCGAGTGGTTCCGAGGTCGAGCCGAGTCGGTGTTGCCCCTGTGGCGGCCCCGGATCCAGCGGTGCCCGGCGCTCGTGAAGTGGGCCGGAGTCTCGACGCCCCGGTCTGTTCGACTCCCCGCGATGAGCGTCGCACAGTATGCCGTATGCGTACTCCTTCGCGCTGGAATATGCCCGAAGCGCTTGTTGGGGTGACTGTACGTCAACCATGCTGTCCTGCACCGGGATCACGTTCCGTGATCCCGGTGCCGATGGTGTCGACGGCGGTGGCGTCGGCCAGGCAGCAGATGACCACGATCGTGGCCCCAGAGGGGCGTGCGGCGATGTGTCCGCCGGTTCGGATGGTGTGAGCGGTGCAGGTGCTTCAAGTGCAGCTGGAGATCCGGCCCGACCCCGCAGAGGTGGGTCGTGCGCGGAGATGGGCCCGTGCACGGCTCTCCGGGTCCGGTATAGGGGACGACGAGCCGCTCGCCGAGACGCTGATCCTCCTCGTCTCCGAGCTGGTCACCAACGCGGTCGTGCACACCGGGCGTCCGGCGCTGCTGCGGCTGCTGCTGTCCGGTCTCCGTGACGGCGTGATCGGCAAGGTCCGCCTGGAGGTCGTCGACGGCAGCGCGTGTCCGCCGGCCCCGCGGTGCGCCGACGGGGACGAGACGGGCGGGCGTGGCCTCGCCCTCGTCGACGTCCTCGCGGACCGCTGGGGCTGGAGCCACGAGGGCGTCGGCAAACGGATCTGGTGCGAACTGGACCGGGTGGTGCCGGGGGCTTCGGGGGCGGCGAGCGGTGTGGGCGCGTCGGGCCTCGGAAGCGCTGGCGGCGTGGTGACTCCCGCGGTCTATCCGGCGCGCGGTGCGGTCACGGGTGTGGCGGCGGTGGCCCGGGAGAGCCTGGCGGTGCGCGAGGGGTTGGCGTACGAGGAGTTGGCTTACGAGGTGGTGTAGGCCGGGGTGAGGGGCAGGGGCGAAGCCCCTGCCTAGGGGGCGCGGGGAACTGCGCGATCAGCCACATACCGCCTGCGGTCGCGCGGTGAGGCGCACCCCCGAGTCGGCAGGCGCACTCGGTCACCCACATGTGCGTCGCACGCGCCTGCGCGTGAGCGCACGGCGTTGTTCGGTCCCCGGCGGCAGCCGATCCGTGCGCCGGGACGTGCTCCCGTACGCACCGCCGCGACGCCGGTTCCACGCGGCTGGGCCCCCGACGGTGTTGACGCGCCATGTCCGTTTGATCACGCTTGTGTTCAGCGATTCGCCGCGAGGGGACGACGAGGGTCACGGTGACGGAGGCCCTCGACGAGTGTGGGTCGTGATTCGGCACCGGCTCCCCGCAGGGCCCGGGAACAAGGGCGGGTACGCCGAAGCCGGATGGTGGCGCGCGGTGCCGTGCTCGGGGCGGGCGGCGCGCCGCCAGTCGGCCTGCGCGTGGCCGCGGGAGGCGGGCCTACAGGATGGCGATGGGCGCCACCGGTGTGCCCGTCGCCCCGACGAACGGCTCCGGCATCGCCGAGAGCAGGAAGGTGTACCGCCCCGCTTGTCCACAGGCTGTGGACAACTCCTCCAGGTTCCAGTTCTGACCCTGCGGCATGCCCATCTCGACCAGGTCGAGCGCGTGCACCGGCAGCCACAGGTCCTCGACCTCTGGAGGGAAGATCTCGAACGTCAGGGTGTCATTGGCGACGGCCGCGACATCACGCGCGTGGAACCACTCGGGGGTACGCAGCGACAGCCCCGGTGACGGGAACGCGTACGCGTGCTTGTCCCCGGCGAGGTAGGACCGGATCTGCCCGGTGCGGACCAGCACGATGTCGCCCGCGCGGACCCGGGTGCCCGCCAACTCCTCGGCGGCGTCCAGGTCTTCCGGGGTGACGGCGTGGCCGCCGGGCAGCCGGTCGTCGGCCAGCCCCAGGGCGCGCGGAACGTCCAGCAGGACGCCGCGCGAGACGATGTGCCGCGCCTTGTCGATACCGGCGAAGGCCGCGCCGCCGTGCGGGGTGATCGTGTCCGCGGGGCGGCCGTTGTAGATCCGGCCCGAGTGCGAGACATGGGTGAGCGCGTCCCAGTGGGTGGCCGACTGGAGCCCCATGGTCACCGCGTCGTCGCTGCACGCGACCGTGCCGGGGCCGAAGATCTCCTGGTTGATCTGCACCATCGCGTGCAGCGGATTGACCCGGCCCGGCATCATCCCCGTCTGCACGCCGTCCTGCTGCAGGGGCAGCGCGAGCGGCACGCGGCGACCGGAACGCACCGAGGCGGCGGCCTGCCGGACGACCTCGTCGGTGATCAGGTTGAGGGTGCCGATCTCGTCGTCCGCCCCCCAACGCCCCCAGTTGTTCACGCGCTTGGCGATGTCCGTGAACGCGGCGAACTCCGTGGGCGATGACATCGGGCCTCCCCGGGGGCTTGTGGTGGCGTATCCGGCGGGTCGTAGAATCGCCGCACGAGCAAATCTAACGACCCGTCAGATAACAGTGCATCAGATGTGTGGCATCGGGTAGCGGTCCGGCAGACAGCGGTTCAGCTGTCGGTGGTCGGTGGTCGGTGGTCGGTGGTCGGTGGTCGGTGGTCCGGTGATCATGTGGTTCGCCGGGTGACGTGATGAGGGGAAGGGCTCGGGGTGGGACATTTCCTGGCAGGCAAGGTCGTCGCCGTCACCGGAGCGGGGCGGGGGATCGGCCGGGCGGTCGCCCTCGGCGCCGCCGCCGAGGGAGCGCGGGTCGTCGTCAACGACTACGGCGTCTCCGTCGACGGCTCCGAACCCGCCAGCTCCGTCGCCGAGGCCGTCGTCAAGGAGATCGAGGCCGCTGGGGGCGAGGCGGTCGCCGTCGCCGACGACATCTCCACGATGGCCGGCGGGCAGCGGGTCGTGGACACGGCGGTCGAGACGTACGGACGGATCGACGGGGTCGTGTGCGTCGCCGGGATCCTGCGGGAGCGGATGCTGTTCAACATGGCCGAGGAGGAGTGGGATCCGGTGATCGCCACGCACCTCAAGGGCACCTTCACCGTGTTCCGCGCCGCGTCCGCCGTCATGCGCAAGCAGCGGGCCGGGACCCTGATCGGCTTCACCAGCGGCAACCACCAGGGGTCCGTCTCGCAGGCCAACTACAGCGCGGCCAAGGGCGGGATCATCTCGCTGGTGCGCAGCGCCGCGCTCGGCCTGCACCGGTACGGGGTGACCGCGAACGCGGTGGCGCCGGTCGCACGTACGCGGATGTCGGCGGGGGTGCCGATGGAGCTGACCGAGATCGGCGAGCCGGAGGAGGTGGCCGCGTTCGTGGTGTACCTGCTGTCCGAACGGGCCCGAGAGGCGGGGATCACCGGGCAGGTGTACACGGTCGCCGGGCCGAAGATCGCGGTGTGGGCGCAGCCGCGGGAGTTGCGTGCCGCGTACGCCGAAGGTGGCTGGACGCCGGAGCGGATCGCGGAGTTCCTGCCGGGGGCGGTGGGGGTGGATCCGATGCCGATGCTGGAGCGGGTGGAGGGGATGGCTCGTGCGGCGGCGTCCGGGGAGCGGCCGAACGCGTGAGGGGGTGGGGGCGGGGTGCGTCGGCGGGTGCGGGTGCGTGGGGTCTTCTCGCGCAGTTCCCCACGCACCTGAAAAGCAGGGGCTGCGCCCCGTGCTTTTCGGGCCCGCCGCCGGTCGCCTTTCAGGGCCACGGGGCCGCGTCTTTCAGGGGCGCGGGGAACTGCGCGAGAAGCCCCACCGACCCGCACCCGACAACGCACCCGGACTCACCCACGACGCACCACCATCACCGCGGCGGCCATCTTGGAGGCGGCATGGACTTCGGGTTCAGTGACGAGGACGAGGCCTTCCGGGCGGACGCCCGGGCCTGGCTGGGGGCGCACGCCGGGGTGCACGCGGAGCGGCGCGCCTGGGAGCGGACGCTCGGCGCCGCCGGGTGGATCGGGCTCGGCTGGAGCGAGGGCGGGTACGGGAACCGGACGGCCACGCTCGTCCAACAGGTGGTGTGGGCCGAGGAGTACGCACGGGCGGACGTACCCGCCCGCTCCGGGCACATCGGGGAGAAGCTGCTCGCGCCGACGCTGATCGCGTTCGGCAGCGAGGAACAGAAGCGGCGGTTCCTGCCGGCGATCGCGCGCGGCGACGAACTCTGGTGCCAGGGGTACAGCGAGCCCGGCGCCGGGTCCGACCTCGCCGGTGTGCGGACGAAGGCGGAGCGGGCGGGGGACGGGTCGTACCGGATCACCGGGCAGAAGATCTGGACCTCGCTCGCCCACGAGGCCGACTGGTGCTTCGTACTGGCCCGGACCGCGGCGGGCTCCGAGCGGCACCACGGGCTGTCGCTGCTGCTCGTGCCGATGGACCAGCCGGGGCGGATCGAGGTGCGGCCCATCCGGCAGATGACCGGGACGAGCGAGTTCAACGAGGTGTTCTTCGACGGGGCGCACGCCCGCGCGGAGCATGTCGTCGGGGGCGACGGGAACGGCTGGCGGGTCGCCATGGGCCTGCTCGGCTTCGAACGCGGGGTCTCGACGCTCGCTCAACAGATCGGTTTCGAGCAGGAGTTGGGCAGCGTCGTGCGGGCCGCCGTGGACAGCGGGGCGGTGGACGACGCCGTCGTACGCGATCGACTCGTGCGGCAGTGGGCCGAGTTGAAGACCATGCGGTGGAACGCCCTGCGGACGCTCGGCGGGGCGGAGGGCGGCGCGGAGCCGGGCGCGCCGAGTGTGGCCAAGTTGCTGTGGGGGCGGTGGCACCGGCGACTCGGGGAGCTGGCGATGGAGGTGCGGGGCGCGGAGGCGGCCGTCGGCCCACGGGAGTGGTCGGCGGCGGAGCCGTACGCACTGGACCCGTCGCAGCAGTTGTTCCTGTTCAGCCGGGCCGACACCATCTACGGCGGTTCGGACGAGGTACAGCGCACGATCATCGCCGAGCGGGTGCTCGGTCTGCCGAAGGAGCCGAGAGGCTGAGAACACCGAAGGGTGGAGGCCATGCGCGGAGTGGTGTTCGACGGGAAGCGGGCCGAGGTCGTCGACGATCTGGCCGTGCGGGAGCCGGGGCCCGGTGAGGTGCGGGTCGCGATCGCGGCCGCCGGCCTCTGCCACAGCGATCTGTCGGTGGTGGACGGGACCATCCCGTTCCCCGTTCCCGTGGTGCTCGGGCATGAGGGGGCCGGGGTGGTCGCGGAGGTTGGGGCGGGGGTCCGGCACGTCCGGCCCGGGGACCACGTCGCCCTGTCCACCCTCGCCAACTGCGGGGCCTGCGCCGACTGCGACCGGGGGCGGCCGACCATGTGCCGGCGGGCGATCGGGCGGCCCACACGGCCGTTCTCGCGGGGCGGGCGGGAGGTGTTCCAGTTCGCCGCGAACTCCGCCTTCGCGGAGCAGACGGTGGTCAAGGCCGTACAGGCCGTACGGATACCGGAGGACATCCCCTTGACCTCCGCCGCGCTGATCGGGTGCGGGGTGCTGACCGGCGTGGGGGCCGTGCTCAACCGGGCCCGCGTCGACCGGGGGGAGAGTGTCGTCGTCATCGGGGCCGGCGGGATCGGGCTCAACGTGGTGCAGGGCGCGCGGCTCGCGGGCGCCACGCGGGTCGTCGCCGTGGACGCGAATCCGGAGAAGGAGGCGGTGGCGCGGCGGTTCGGCGCCACGCACTTCCTGACGTCCGTGGACGGGGTGTGGGACATCCTCCCCACCGGCGCCGACCACGCGTTCGAGTGCGTCGGGCGGGTCGACCTCATCCGCCAGGCCGTCGACCTGCTGGACCGGCACGGGCAGGCGATCCTGCTCGGGGTGCCGGCCGCGACCGCCGAGGCGTCCTTCCTCGTCTCCTCCCTCTACCTGGACAAGGCGATCCTGGGCTGCCGCTACGGGTCGTCGCGGCCGCAGCGGGACATCGCCCTCTACGCCGACCTGTACCGGGAGGGGCGACTGCTCCTGGACGAACTGGTCACGGCCACCTATCCGGTGGAGGACTTCGCGAAGGCGGCGGAGGACGCGGGGGAGGGGCGGGTGGCCCGGGCGGTGCTCACGTTCTGAGGGGCTTGGGGGCTGCGCCGGCAATGGTGGGTTCGGCGGTCGTGGCGGCTTCGGCGGTCGCGGTGGCGCGGAACGTCCGCCGGTATGCCGTCGGGGTCACCCCCAGCGCCCCTTGCAGGTGCTGCCGCATGGACTGGGCCGTGCCGAAGCCCGCGTCATGGGCGACCTGGTCGATGGTGAGGTCGGTGGATTCCAGGAGGTGGCGGGCGCGTTCGACGCGCTGCTGGGTGAGCCACTGGCCCGGGCTGACACCGACCTCCTCGCGGAAGCGGCGGGTGAACGTGCGTACGGACATGGACTCCCGCGCGGCCATGTCCCGGAGCTGGATCGGTTCGTGGAGCCGCCCCAGGGCCCACGCGCGGGCGGCGGTCGTGGTCGCGCTCTGCGCCTCGGGCAGCGGGCGCTGGATGTACTGGGCCTGACCGCCGTCCCGGTGCGGCGGCACGACCGTGCGCCGGGCCACGTCGTTGGCGACGGCGGTGCCGTGGTCGCGGCGTACGAGATGCAGACACAGGTCGATCCCGGCCGCGACACCGGCCGAGGTGAGGACGTCGCCGTCGTCGACGAAGAGGACGTCGGCGTCGACCCGTACCTTCGGGAAGAGCCGCTGGAAGTGCTCCGCGTGGTACCAGTGCGTGGTCGCCGGGCGGCCGTCGAGGTATCCGGCCGCGGCGAGGACGTAGCCGCCGGTGCAGATGGAGACCAGCCGGGTGCCGGGGCGGACGTGGGCGAGGGCGGCGGCCAGTTCGGGGGTGAGGACGCCCTCCTCGTAGACGGGGCCGAGTTCGTACGCGGCGGGTACGACGACCGTGTCGGCGGTGGCGAGGGCCTCCGGGCCGTTCGGGACGAGGACCGCGAAGTCGGCGTCCGTCTCCACGGGGCCGGGCGGCCGGATCGAGCAGGTGACGATCTCGTACAGCGGCCGTCCCGCCGCGTCCCGCGCCTTGCCGAAGATGCGCTGCGGGATGCCGAGCTCGAAGGGGAGCAGACCGTCGAGGGCGAGCACGACGACGCGGTGCGGGGCGGTGGGCATGGCCCGATCCTAGCGAATGCTGTCCTTTCGGCCACTCGTCCGGGATGACCGCAGGTCGGAAGCTTGATGGCATGACCCAGACAGCCGACGAGGCGGACTCCCGTGCCGCAGCCGACTCCCCTACGGCCGCTGAGCCCCGCGCCGCCGCCGGCTCCCGATCCGACGCGGGTGCTGATGATGGAACGGGAACGGGAACGGGTACGCGAGCCGGAGCCGGAGCCGCTGCCCGGCCGGGCCGGATCCACCGGGCCTGGTTCGTCGCCGCCGTCACCTTCGTGACGATCATCGGCGCGGCGGCCTTCCGTTCGCTGCCGGGGCTGCTGATCGATCCGCTGCACGCGGAGTTCGACTGGTCACGGGGCACGATCGCGTCGGCCGTCTCGATCAACCTCGCGCTGTACGGGCTGACGGCCCCCTTCGCCGCCGCGCTGATGGACCGCTTCGGCATCCGACGGGTCGTCGCGGCGGCGTTGACGGTGATCGCGGTCGGGGCCGGTGCCACGGTGTGGATGACCTCGGCCTGGCAGTTGATGCTCTGCTGGGGGCTGCTGGTGGGGCTGGGGTCCGGCTCGATGGCGCTGGCGTTCGCGGCGACCGTCACCGACCGCTGGTTCACCGAACGGCGGGGTCTGGTCTCGGGCATCCTGACCGCGGCCTCGGCGTCCGGGCAGTTGATCTTCCTGCCGCTGCTGTCGTGGATCGTCTCCGAGCGCGGCTGGCGGCCCGCCTCCGTGACCGTGGCGCTCGCCGCGCTGGCTGTCGTGCCCTTCGTCTGGCTGCTGCTGCGCGACCACCCGGCGGACGTGGGGCTGAAGCCGTACGGGGCGCGGGAGTTCGTGCCGAAGCCGGGACCGGTGCAGGGGGCCGCGCGGCGGGCGGTACGGGTGCTGTCGTCGGCGATGCGGACGGGGCCGTTCTGGCTGCTGGCCGGCACGTTCGCGATCTGCGGTGCGTCGACCAACGGCCTCATCCAGACGCACTTCGTGCCCGCCGCCCACGACCACGGCATGCCGATCACGGCGGCGGCCTCGCTACTGGCGGTCATCGGGGTCTTCGACGTCCTCGGCACGATCGCCTCGGGCTGGTTCACGGACCGCTTCGACTCACGGCGGCTGCTGGCGGTGTACTACGCGTTCCGGGGCGTCTCGCTGCTCTTCCTCCCGATGCTGCTGGCGCCCGAGGTCCATCTCCCGATGGTCTTCTTCATCGTCTTCTACGGCCTCGACTGGGTGGCCACCGTGCCGCCCACCATGGCGCTGTGCCGCGAGCACTACGGCGAGGACAGCGCCATCGTCTTCGGCTGGGTCCTGGCCTCGCACCAGGTCGGCGCGGCCCTCGTCGCCTTCCTCGGCGGCCTCGCCCGCGACGTCTTCGGCGGGTACGACGTGGTCTGGTACGCCTCGGGCGCGCTGTGCGCGGCGGCGGCCCTGATGGCGCTGGTGATCCGGCGAGGACCGGTGGGGAGGGCGGGGGTGCCGGTGGGGGTCTGAGGTGCCGGGGGCCGTGGAGGGGGCTCAGCCCGCGCGGTCGAGCGGCTCGAAGCCGACGTGCAGGCGCATGCCGAGGGCGGCGGCGAACCGTTCGAGGAGGGGGAGTGTGGGCATGGTGCCGCCGGCCTCGAACCGCGCCACGGCCGGCTGGAGCATCCCCGCTCTCTGTGCGAGCTGCGCCTGTGTCATGCCCAGCGCCTCACGCCGCTCCCGGACCGCCCGGCCCAGTTCAAAGCGGATGCGAGCCGCGTCGTACGCCCCGCGCGCCGCCGGTGAGGCGAGGGCTTCGTCCCGCAGTTCGTTCCAGCTTCCGCGCTCACTCATGCATCACACCTCGTCCACTGTGTGGCGTTCCTCGACGCAGCGCACCATGGCCCTGCGGGCGCGGGTGACCTCCGCGGTCTCGCGCATCCGCCGCTTGCGGAACGCCGTCAGCAGAATGATCCGCCGCCCGGAGGCGGTCCAGTACGTGATCCTGACCGCATCGGTGTCCAGATGGAACCGCAGTTCTCGCAGCTTGCCGTCCAGCTGGCGCGAGTAGGGCTCGCTGAGCAGCGGGCCCTGGGCGGCAAGCAGGTCGACGTAGAACGCGACCGTACCTCGATGCCCGGCGGACAGCCCCAGGAACCACCGCTCCACCTCCGGCTCCACTTCACCCCACGTCATAACAGCGACGTTATGAGCAGCGTAGTAGCCAGGGCCCTGGTTCGCGCGGCATGCACTCGAAGGAGTGGCGCCCGCCTCCGGCCTCAGGCCCTGAGCTCCCCGAATCGGCCCCGGTGGAACAGCAGCGGTGGTGCCGCTTCGGTGTCGGTGCCCAGGGACTCCACGCGGCCCACCACGATCAGGTGGTCGCCGCCCGGGTGCACGGCCTGGATCGTGCAGTCGATCCAGGCGGGGGCGCCGGTGAGGCGGGGGGAGCCCGTCGCGGGGGCCGGGGTGTGGTCGACGTCGGCGAACTTGTCCGCGCCGCTCACCGCGAACCGCCGGCACAACTCACCCTGATCCGCGCCGAGTATGTTCACACAGAACACGCCCGCGCGGGCGATCCGGGGCCAGGTCGTCGACGTACGGCCGACCATGAAGACGACGAGGGGCGGGTCGAGGGAGAGCGCGGAGAAGGACTGGCAGGCGAAGCCGGCCGGGAGGTCGGAGGGTTGACCGTGGAGGTCGCCGTCGGCGTGCGCGCCGGTGCGCTGCCCGGGACGCGTGCTGGTGCGTTCACCGGGGCGCGCGGCGGGGTCGTCGGCCGGTGGGGTTCCCGGGGCCGTGATCACCGTGACGCCCGTCGCGAAGTGGCCCAGGACGCGGCGGAACTCGGCCTGGTCGACCGGTGCCCGCTCGTGCTCGCCGACGCAGCGCAGGTCAGGGCGGGGCAGGGCGTCGACGACCGGGGGCGCGTGCGCCGCCCCACGGACCCTGTCCGCCGGGGCCGCTCTCAGATAGCGGACGGCGGCTGCCGCCATTCCCGCGTGTCCCATCACGTGAGTCATTAGAGCTGACGGACCGTCAGAAGTGAAGCCTCATGCCTACGCTCTCCTCGGCCGTCAGCGGCCCTTGAAACGCGGTGTCCGTCGTTCCACGAAGCTCGCCACGCCCTCCTGGGCGTCGGCCGTCGTCATGTTGATCTCCTGCGCGGCGGCCTCGGCGGCGAAGGCGGTGGCGCGGTCGGTGTCGAGGGAGGTGTTGACCAGGTGCTTGGTCGAAGCCAGGGCCCGGGTCGGGCCGGCGGCCAGGCGTTCCGCCCACGCGCGGGCCGTCTTCTCCAGGTCCTCGGCGGGAACGACACGGTTGACGAGGCCGAGGCGCTCCGCCTCGGTGGCGGACAGGGCGTCGCCGAAGAACATCAGCTCCTTCGCCCGCCGCGGGCCGATGAGGCGGGGGAGCAGATACGCGCCGCCGCCGTCGGGGACCAGCCCGCGCCGGACGAACACCTCGATGAAACGGGCCTCTTCGGCCGCCAGGACCAGGTCGCAGGCGAAAGCGAGGTGCGCGCCGATACCGGCCGCGGTGCCGTTCACCGCCGCGATCACCGGCTTCTCGCAGTCGAGTACGGCCGCGATCAGGCGCTGGGCGCCGAGCCGGATGACGCGCGCCACGTCACCGGGCACCCGCTCCCCGCCGTCCGTCGCCGAGCCCCGCAGGTCCGCGCCCGTGCAGAAGCCGCGGCCCGTGGCGGTGATCACCACCGCGCGCACGGTGTGGTCGGCGGAGGCCTCGGAGAGGAGTCGGATGAGGTGTTCTCGCTGGTCGGGGGTGATGGCGTTCATCGCCTCGGGGCGGTTGAGCGTGATCCACGAGACGGCGTTGTCAGTGGCGTGCCGTATCAATGAGTCACGGGATTTTTCGGGATGTTCAAGGGGGGAAGCGGACATGTGGGTGCTCCGATTCTTACGAGGAGTGATCGTGCTCCTGGGTGTGTGCGGTGCCTTCCTCGCGCCTCGGCGCTCAGCGGCACACCGCCAGCGCGTCCAGGGCCACCGCCCCCTGCCCCCTCGGCAGCACCATCAGGGGGTTGATGTCCAGCTCCGCTATCTGGTCCCCGAGTTCGAGCGCCATGCGCTGCACGCGGAGCACGACCTCCACGAGGGCGTCCACGTCGGACGGGGGAGCCCCGCGCACCCCGTCCAGCAGGGCCCGCCCGCGCAGTTCGGCGAGCATGGCGTGGGCCTGGTCCTCGCCGAAGGGCGGCACCCGTACGGCGGAGTCGCGGAGCACCTCCACGAGGACACCGCCGAGGCCGACGGTGACCGTGGGCCCGAAGAGGTCGTCGTGGGTCACGCCCACGACCATCTCCACGCCCCGCTCCACCATCTGGCACACCAGTACCCCGTCGAGGGAGACGTCCTCGTAGCGGGCGATGTCGGTGAGTTCGCGATAGGCGTCGCGGATCTGGCTCGCGGAGGTCAGGCCGATCTTCACCAGGCCGAGCTCCGTCTTGTGGGCGATGCTCGCGCCGGACGCCTTCATCACCACCGGGTAGCCGACGAGACTCGCCGCGCGTACGGCCGCCGCCGCGCTGGTCACCAACTGCTCGCGCGGCACGCGGATGCCGTACGCCCGCAGCAACTGCTTGGCCGCGTGTTCGCTCAGCTGCTGCCCCGGCCGCATCAGCGCCTGCGCCTTGCGGAAGGAGGGCGAGGGGGAGCGGGGTGCCTCGTCGAAGGGGGAGCGGTAGGCGGCCGTGAAGCGCGAGTGGTCGAGGTGGGCGCGGACGGCCGTGATGCAGTTGGCGAAGGTGCGGAAGGTCGCCACCCGGGACGACCCGAGCAGCGTCTCGCGGTACGCGGCCTCGGTGCCCACCGGCGACCCCCACACCACGCACACCAGCTTGTCCGTCCGCTCCGCCGCGTCCACCAGGTCCTGGGCGAGCTTGTCGCTCATGGGCGGGAAGGGGCCGGTGATGGGGCAGATCAGCACCCCCACCTCCGGGTCGTCGAGGATCGCGTCGAGGATGCGGGGGCCGCGCCAGTCACCCACCGGGTGGCCGCCGTTGTCGACGGGGTTGGCGACGCTCAGATAGTCGGGGATCCACTGGTGCAGCTCGGCCTGCTTGGCCTCGGAGAGCGTGGGGAGGGGCAGTCCGGCCTCGGTGGCCAGGTCGGCGAAGTGCGCGCCCGTGCCGCCCGAGATCGAATAGACGACGACGCCTTCGGGCCTCGCCACGGGCGACCCCGGGACGCGCGGTCGCCCGGCCCGTGCCAACAGGGTCGCCGTGTCCTGGAGTTCATCGAGCCCGTCGACGCGGATCACTCCGAACTGCCGCATCGCCGCGTCGACGACGGCGTCCGCGCCGGTGAGCTTGCCGGTGTGGGAGGCGGCGGTCCGGGCGCCGGTCTCGGTGCGGCCGACCTTGACGGCGACGACGGGGACACCGCGCCGGGCGGCACGGTCGGCGGCGAGGAGGAAGGCGCGGCCGTCCTTGAGGCCCTCGACGTACGCGGCGATGGCGCCCACTTCGGGGCGTTCGGCGAAGTAGGAGATGAAGTCGGCGGTCTCCAGGTCGGCCTCGTTGCCGGTGGGGGCCCAGTGGGAGAGGCGGATGCCGAGTTCCTGGAGGGAGAAGACGGGGCGGCCCTGGTGGCCGGACTGGGTGATCAGCGCGATCGCCGGGCCGTCGAGGTCGTCGCGGAAGCGCTCGAAGGCGTTGAGGTTGGTGTTGGGGCCGAGCAGCCGCAGGCCGTCGGCCCGGGCCACGGCGGCGGCCAGCCGCTCCTGGGCGGCGGCACCCTCCGCGCCGGTCTCGGCGAAACCGGAGGCGAAGGCGACGGCGAACTTCACCTTGGCCTCGGCCAGTTCGCCGATCACAGGGAGGGGGTCGGAGACGAGGAGGACGGCCAGGTCGACCTGTTCGGGCAGCGCGGCGACGGAAGGGGCACAAGGGATGCCGAAGACCGACTCCCGGGTGGGGTGCACGGGGTGGAGCCGGGCGCCGACGCGTTCGGACCAGGCGAGCAGTTGGCGGGTGATCCCGGTGTTCGGCCGGCCCTCCGCGTCCGAGGCGCCGACGACGGCCACGGACTCCGGCCGGAAGAAACGGTCCAGATCGGGGACGTCTGCGTACAACGGGCGTCCGCTGACATCGAGGTCGCCTGCCTCGGCGGGCCTGCCGTGCACGACCTGTGCGGGGTGCTCGCCGCACGCGATGGCCCGTGCCCGGCGGGAGTCGGTGGTGAGGGTGCCGTGGGTTGATCCAAGCATCGGTCCGCCCGCTCCTGTGTGACAGCCAATTCAGTGACGTGGCGACGTTCACGTATCTGACGACACGTCAGATTTCAGATTACTGAACTGATGCCCCGTCAGGAATGGGCGTGCGAGCAAAGCTACGCGGCAGTAAGGAGGTTGTACCCATGCTGGGCGGCGGTCAGACCTGTGACCGGGGGCGTCCGGCGAACGACGATCCGGTGATCGGGGGCGTCCGGCGAACGACGATCCGGTGATCGGGGTCGCCCGCGAACGACGACTTGGTGATCGGGGAGCGGGCTCGCCCGAAGCGGGGTGCGTCCGATGCCGAGGGGGCCCGCCCGTCGCGGGCGCTCGGGCGCCTGGAAGCGTTCGCCGGCGTGGGGGCGGTCGACGGACCGTTGGGGCGGTGGCCGGAGCGTTGGGGCGATGGCCCGGTTGGTCAGCGTGCGGTGCGGATGCGTACGGTGATCGCGTCGAGGGTGGCGACCCCGCCGGTCCTGGTGACCGCCTTGGCGATCTTCTCGGCGTCGAGGGCGAGTTCGCGGAGCATGCCGCTGATGGGGTTGGTGAAGCCGGTGAAGTACAGGCCGGGGGCGTTCGCGGGGGTGCGGGCGCCGTGTACGACGGGCTTCCCGCGCTCGTCGAGCACGTCGAGGTGTCCGACGAGTCCCTCCAGGGCGCGCCGGTAGCCGGTGGCGGCGATCACGGCGTCGGTCTCGACGCGGGTGCCGTCGCCGAGGACGACCTTGCCGTCCTCGAATCCCTCGACCGGGCCGACGATCTCGACCTTCCCCTTGCGTACGGCGTCGATGAGGCCGACGTCCTGCACGGGGACGGCACCCTCGTGCACGCGGGAGTAGAGGCCGGTGTCGGGCCGGGCCAGGCCGTGCGCCGACAGGTCCGGCACGCTGAGTCTCGCCATCGGCTTGGCGAGCCGGTCCACGAGGGCGACCGGCAGCCGCCGTACGAGGACACCCGTGTACTGGGCCGCCCACCCGGCGGTCGACCGGCGCACGATGTGCGGGGCCGTCCGCACCGCGAGCCGGACGCGCGCCGCCCCGCCCTCGACGAGGTCGACGGCGATCTCGGCGCCGGTGTTGCCGATGCCGACGACGAGGACGTCCCGGCCGGCGTAGGGCTGCGGGTTGCGGTACTCGGCGGCGTGCACCAGCTCGCCCTGGTACGAGTCCCGGCCGGGCCAGTCGGGGATGTGGGGCGTGTGGTTGTAGCCGGTGGCGACGACGACCGCGCCGCCGGTCAGCTCGCGGCCGCCGGTGGCGTGCAGCAACCAGCCGGTGCCGTCCGCACCGCGCTCGACGCGGGAGACCTCGACGCCCGTGACGATCTCCAGCCGGTGCACCTCGGCGTACTTCTCCAGGTACCGCACGACGTCGTCCCGGGAGGTCCACCGGCCGAAGCGGCGCGGCATGGGCAGGCCGGGCAGCGCCGACAGGCGCCGGGTCGTGTGCAGGCGCAGCCGGTCGTAGTGCCGCCGCCAGGACGCCCCGACCTTGTCCGACTTCTCCAGCACGACCGCCCGCACACCCCGGGCCCGCAGCGCGTACGCGACGGCCAGTCCACCGGGTCCGCCGCCGATCACGTAGACGGGGCGGTCGGCGGGGGCGGGGGTCGCGGGCCCCGCGGACGCGGTGGAGTCGGCGGATGCAGTGGAGTCGGCCATGTGCCTGAGCGTATTCACCTGCTCACTTGTTGGGTCTCGGTCAAGACCGGAATTGGTTGCGGATTGATCACGGGTGTAGGAGGAGTGGGTGGGGTCCGTGGCGTAGTCCGCTCGGAATGTGGGGGGAGGGTGTCTTCGAGCGAAGGGCAGGTGTTAGGAGTATTCTCCTTAGGGGTGTACTCCTAAGGAGAGTCGTGCAGCAGGAACCGCCGGGTAAGCCGTCACACGTATTCGACCGGGCCGCGGAGTGGAACGCCCTCACCGCCTTCGCCGGACGCACGCTGTCGCACGCCATGCTCGGGATCGTCAGCGGCAGACGGCGCATGGGCAAGACCTATCTGCTGCGGGCACTCGTCGAGGAACGGGGCGGGTTCTACTTCGGGGCGACGGCCGGGACCGCGGCGGAGTCCCTGCGTCAGTTCAGCGCCGCGCTCGCTGATTTCGTGGGGTCCCCCGTGCCTTTCTCGTTCGCCGACTGGGACGACGCGGTCTCCTATCTCTTCGGACTCGCCGTGCCCGAGGCGGCGGCCGCCTCCGCCCACCGGGGCGTCCCGGCCGCCGGTCGGCAGGGTGCCGACGCGTCTTCGAGGTCCGGTGCGTCTTCGGCGTCCGGCGCGCCGTTCCTCGTGGTCATCGACGAGTTTCCGTACCTGGCGAAGGTCGCCCCGGAGCTGCCGTCGCTCATTCAGCGTGAGATCGACCGTTTTCAGGTCGAGCGGAGCACGATGAGGCTTCTGCTGTGCGGTTCGGCGATGTCCGTGATGGGTGGGCTCCTCGCGAGCACCGCACCCCTGCGCGGCCGGGCGCAACTCGAACTCGTCGTACGCCCCTTCGGCTACCGGGCGGCAGCCGACTTCTGGGGCGTCGCGGCCGAACCCGCCCTGGCCGCCCGGCTGCACGCCGTCCTCGGGGGGACGCCCGCCTACCGTCGCCAGTTCCTGGCGGACGACGTTCCGGTGAGCCTGGGGGACTTCGACGACTGGATCTGCCGCACGGTCCTGTCGCCGTTCAGTCCACTCTTCCGGGAAGCGCGCTATCTGCTCGCCGAGGAGGCCGACATCCGTGATACCGCGCTGTACCACTCGGTACTCGCGGCGGTCGCCCAGGGAAACACGACGCGCGGTGGCATCGCGGGCTACATCGGTCGCAAGTCCGTCGACATCTCGCATCCGCTCAACGTCCTGGAGGACAGCCACCTGCTCGCCCGCGAGGCGGACCTCTTCCGGGCGGGGAAGTCGCAGTACCGGATCGTCGAGCCACTGATCAATTTCTACGAGGCGGTCATGCGCCCTTCCTGGACGCGGCTGGAGAGCGGGCAGGCCGCGGAGGTCTGGGCCGGCTCGGCGGAGCACTTCGCGGCGCAGGTGACAGGGCCGCACTTCGAGGCGATGTGCCGGGAGTACGTGCTCGGCCCGGGGCGGTCCTTGCTGCGTTGCTCCCTGGGGGAGGTCGGCGGCGGTGTGGTGAGCGATCCGAAGACGCGTCGACAGATCCAGGTCGACGTGGCCGTGGTCGAGCAGGGAAGCGGAGGGAGCCGTCCGGCCGTTGCCCTGCTCGGCGAGGCCAAGTGGGGGACCGTCATGGGGATCCCGCATCTGGAGCGGCTGCGTCGGGCGAGGGACCTGCTCGTAGGGCGGGGCATGGACGCGGGGCACTGCCGACTGGTGTGCTTCGGCGCGGCGGGTTTCAGCGACGCGCTCCGAGCGGAGGCGGAGGGGGGACACGTGTCGCTCGTCGGACTGGACGAGCTGTACGGGCGCGCCATGCCGATGGGGTTCGTTCCCTAGAACACGGGGCGGACGGGACTTCGCGGGAGCGCCTGCGGGTCCTGTCGGCCGGTGCGCGTCTCTTGCGCATCCATCCCCCATCCGCTGAACTGACGTACCGTCAGATTCCCGCGTGGGTGCGGAAGGGCGATGTCCATGGAGACGATCTGGCTCAGCGGTGCCGAATGGGTGGCCGTGCTTCGTATCGGGCTCGGGCTGTGGTGGCTGGAGAGCTGGCGGCACAAGGACAAGAGGGCCTGGTTCCAGGAGGGGGCCGGGATCGCCTGGGCGGCGGGGGTCGCGGAGAAGCATCGGTGGGGAGCGGTGCGCGGTGGGTTCGACGTGGTGGTCAGGCCTCGGCAGAAAGTCATGGCCTATGTCGTCGTCTACGCCGAACTCGCCCTCGGACTCGGGCTGATCCTCGGATTCCTCACGCCGATCGCGCTCGTCGGCGGGCTGGTGCTGAACCTCCTCTATCTCGTGCTGATGATCCACGACTGGGCCGAGCAGGGACAGAACTCGATGATGGCGCTCATCTCGGTGGTGGCGCTGTTCGGGATGTCGTGGCAGACGTGGTCGGTGGACAGCGCGTTGGGGCTGTTCTGACGCGGGAGGGGAGCATGGCGGTGAGGGGAGCCTGATGGTGAGGGGTGGCGAGGGTGTGCGGTTCGATCAGCCGGAGGCCGATGGCCTCAGTCGTACGTACTGGGACGCCGCCGCCGACGGGCGGTTGTTGCTGCGGCGGTGCGGGGCGACGGGCTGTGGACGCGCCCACCACTACCCGCGCGAGTTCTGCCCCTACTGCTGGAGCGAGGACGTGCGGTGGGAGGAGGCCTCCGGGCGCGCCGTGCTCTACACCTGGTCCGTCGTCCACCGCAACGACCTGCCGCCCTTCGGCGAGCGGACTCCGTACGTCCCCGCCGTCGTCGACCTCGTCGAGGGGCCCCGGATGATGACCGAGGTCGTGGAGGAGCCCGGGGAGAAGGTCGGCGAGAAGACCGGGGAGAAGGCCGGTGGGCTGCGGGTGGGGATGGAGCTGGAGGTGGTGTTCCGGGAAGCGGGGGAGTTCGTGGTGCCCGTATTTCGCGCGCGTTCGTGAGGGGGTACGCGTTTCAATGGGCGGGTGAGCCGTACTGATGAGTGTGTGCCGGATCCCTGCCCCGAACCTTCTCCCGAACCTTCTCCCGGCCATTCCACCGACTCGTCCACCGACTCGTCCACCGACTCGTCCACCGACTCGTCCACCGACTCGTCCACCGACTCGTCCACCGACTCGTCCACCGACTCGTCCACCGGGTCTTCCGTCGAGCCGTACGGGCACGGGCTGCGCCTGTGTGCCTGGGACGCCGAGTCCGACGCCGATGTCGAGGCGTGGCTGCGGGGGCGTACCGACCCCGATTTCCGGCGATGGAACACCCCTCTGGTGTGGGACGCGAGTTTCGAGGGCGCCCGGGAGTCGCTGCGGCGGCGCGCCGAGTCCGACGCGGAGGGCACGACCGTGGCCTTCCGGATCACGGACGTGGAGAGCGGCGCGGCCCTCGGGCAGGTCGGGCTGAGCGGGATCGACGCGCACATGCGCCGGGCCGTCGTCGGCTACTGGGTGCTGCCCGAGGCCCGTGGCCGCCGGGTTGCCACCCGGGCCCTCGACCTCGCCGCCCGCTGGACGTTCACCGAACTCGGCATCCACCGGCTCGAACTCGACCACGTTGTCGGCCATGCCGCGTCCTGCCGTATCGCCGAGCTGTGCGGGTTCTCGTACGAGGGGCTCATGCGCGGGGCGGCGTTCGCCGAGGGGAGCCAGGACGAGTTCCGGGACGCCCACCTGCACGCCCGACTGGCCACGGACCCGACCCCGGAGGGGATTCGATGAGCTCGGACAACGGAAACGGGATCAAGAGCGAGAGCGAGAGCGGGAGCGGGAGCGGGAACGGGAGCGGGAACGGCATCGTGGACGAGTACGAGACTGTCGACGACCCCGACGGGTACTTCGGGGAAGCCGTCGCCGCGCACTACGACGGCCCCTCGGACGACCCCTCCGACGAGGTGTTCGGCGCGGACGCCGTCAACCCTGTCGTGGACCTGATCGCCGGCCTCGCGGGCGCGCCGGGAGGGGACGCGCGGGCCTTGGAGTTCGGGATCGGCACCGGGCGCATCGCACTGCCGCTCGCCCGGCGGGGTGTGCCGGTGCACGGGATCGACCTGTCGCGGGCCATGGTGCGGCGGCTGCGGGCCAAGCCGGGCGGCGACGGCATCGGCGTCACCGTCGGGGACTTCGCCACGGCTCGGGTCGGCGGCCCCGGGTTCACCGTCGCGTACCTGGTCTTCAACACGATCGGCAATCTGACCACGCAGGACGCGCAGGTGGAGTGCTTCCGCAACGCCGCCGCCCATCTCGTGCGGGGCGGTCACTTCGTCATCGAGGTCGGGGTGCCCGACCTGCGCAGGCTGCCGCCGGGGCAGAACGCGGTGCCGTTCCGGGTCGGTCCGCAGCGGCTCGGGTTCGACACGTACGACGTGGCGACGCAGGGGATGCGGTCGCACCATGTGACGGTCGTCGACGGGCGGACGCAGTACCGGTCGATCCCGTTCCGGTACGTCTGGCCGGCCGAGCTGGACCTCATGGCGCGGCTGGCCGGGATGCGGCTGCGGGACCGGTGGGCGGGGTGGAAGGGGGAGCCCTTCACGAACGACAGCACCAAGCACGTGTCGGTGTGGGAGAAGGTCTGAGGGCGAGCGTGCGGGAGCGCGTGCCCCTCGGCGGCCTCAGGGCCACAGCAGCTCCGTGGCCCAACCACCGCTTGCGCGACGGTAGTTGAGCCGTACGTGGCGGCGCCTCGCGTCCCCCTGGAAGAACTCCACCTCGTCCGGCTCCACGACGTACGCCGTCCAGGAGGGCACGGGCACGTCAGGTTCCCGCTCGGCCCGTGCCCAGGCGGCCTCCGACGCGCGCTCCAACTCCTCGTACGAGGGCAGGACCTCGCTCTGGTGCCCCACGAGGGCGGCGGCCAGCGCACCCGTCGACCGGGCGTGCAGGTCGGCGTGGGCGACCTCGGCGGGCTCGACCGTGACGCGGCCCCGCACCCGTACCTGGCGGCCGAGGAGGGGCCAGTAGAAGCCGAGGGACGCGTACGGCCGGTGCGCGAGCTGCCGGCCTTTGCGGCTTCCGGCGTGGGAGGCGAAGTGCCAGCCGCGCGTGTCCACGTCGTGCAGCATCACCGTACGGACGTCCGGCCGCCCCTCCTCGTCGGCCGTGGCCAGCGACATCGTGTGCGGCTCCACCTCCCCGGCCGCCACGACGTCCCCGAACCAGGCGGCGAAGAGCGGCACCGGCTCGGCAGGGGCCGTGGCCGGGTCGAACAGGGGCAGGGCGCTGACCTGCGGATCCCAGACGCGCAGCCCACGCAGCGCCTGGACGAACGCGGACGGCTGGGACGGGGTGGGTGCGGATGCGGGTGCGGGTGCGGCCTGGGCGTGGAACTCGGGCTGGGGGCGGGAAGGGGGCTCGATCATGGGTGGGACGGTCTCACACCGTGCCCAGGTCGGACGAGACCCACCGCTCGGGTCGCATGTGGATGACGACCTGGTCGCCGTGGTTGGCGGAGGAGAAGTCCACGTAGCCGTCGACCTTCTCGGGCGGGAGGTAGCGGGCGGTGATCTCCCGGAGGGCGTCGAGGGTGGCGGGGGTCGTGTCGGTGACGGGGCCCTCGACGGAGACGTAGCGAATGGTGGGCTCCAGCCGGTCGATCATCAGGGTGAAGCGTCCGGCGGCCTGGATCAGCCGGTTCTTGCGGGAGTCCCGGCCGGTCATGACCCAGATGTCGCCGCCGGGCTCGTACTGGTACCAGATAGGCACCGTGAGCGGGGCCCGTCCGTCCCCCGCGTCCACCGCCAACGCGGCCACGTGGGCCTCGGCCAGAAACTCCTCGCGCTCCTTGCGGGACAGTGCCATGTCACTTCCTCCGGGATGCCTGGGGCGTTCTCGCTGCCGAGTCACTACAGCACTCCGGCTCCGGCGCCTGTTCCCGGCCGCTCACCCCCGTCCCAGCACCACCGTCCCCGACGAACAGAACCAGCCACCCGTGCCCGAGGCGACGGCCAGGCCGGGCAGGGCGCCGGTGGGGGTGCGGATCTGGTGGGATCCCGCCTCGCCGCGTAGTTGGCGTACGGCCTCCACCAGGAGGAAGAGGCCGCGCATACCGGGGTGTTGAGCGGAGAGACCGCCGCCGTCGGTGTTGACGGGGAGGGCGCCGGTCAGCGTCAGGCGGTCCTTCTCCACGAACGCCCCGCCCTCTCCTTTGGCGCAGAACCCGAGGTCCTCCAGGGTCACGAGGGTCATGTACGTGAAGGCGTCGTAGATCTCGGCGAAGTCGATCTCGGCGGGGCGCACTCCGGCGCGTTCGAAGGCCAGGCGTCCGCTGACCGCCGCCGGGGAGACGGTGAAGTCGGGCCACTCGGACATCGTCGTGTGGGAGGTGTACTCGCCGGTGCCGAGGATCCAGACGGGTGTGGTCGGCCGGCAGTCCCGTACGTACTCCTCGGCCGCCAGCACGACCGCCGCGCCCCCGTCGGAGCGGATGCAGCAGTGCAGCTTGGTGAAGGGGTCGGCGATCGGGGCGGACGACAGCACGTCGTCGACCGTGATCGGGGTGCGGAACATCGCCTCGGGGTTCGCCGCCGCGTTCGCCCGGGCCTGTACGGCCACCGAGGCCAGCTGTTCCAGGGTCGTGCCGTACTCGTGCATGTGGCGGCGCGCGGCCATGGCGTACTTGGCGATCAGGGTGTGCCCGTAGGGGGCCTCGTACTGGAGGGGGCCGCGCGTCCCGAAGGAGAGGGTGCCGGTCCGGCGCCCGGCCTTGATGTCCGCGCGGGCCGTGGAGCCGTAGACGAGGAGGACGACGTTCGCGTGCCCGGCGGCGATCGCGTCCGCCGCGTGCGCCGCCATCACCTCCCAGGTCGAGCCCCCGACGGACGTGGAGTCCACCCAGGTGGGCCGTAGGCCCAGATACTCCGCCACCTCCACCGGGGCCAGCGTCCCCAGGCCGGCCGAGGCCAGGCCGTCGATCGCGGTGCGGTCCAGCCCCGCGTCGGCGAGGGCCCGGCGGGCCGCCTGCGCGTGGAGCGCGTACGGGGTCGCGTCGTCCACCCGGCCGCAGTCGGACAGGGCGACGCCGGCGATCGCGACGTTTCGTCGGCTCATGAATCTGACGGTACATCAGATCTGGGTTCAGTGAACCTGCGGGACCTGTGCGGTGACTTCGGGTGGTGACTCCGTGCGCTGACTGTGTCCGATGACTCCGTGCGGTGACCCTGTGCTTCGGTGGGCTTCCGGCCTAATATGACGGACCGTCAGATACGGAGAGCGTAGCTGGGGGAACGGAAAGGGGGCCGTCCATGGATGCCCGCTTCACCGCCGAGCAGGAGGAGATCCGGCGCACGGTAAGGGAGTTGCTGCTCAAGCGCTGTGGTCCGGAGGAGGTCCGGGCCGCCGTGCGGACGGAGGCGGGGCACGACGGCGCGCTGTGGGCCGCCCTCTCCGACCAGCTCGGGCTACCAGGGCTCGCACTTCCCGAGCCGTACGGCGGTATCGGGTGCTCGATGACCGAACTCGCCCTGGTGGGAGAGGAGGTGGGGAGATCGCTGGCCCCCTCCCCCTTGCTGTCCACCTCGGTTCTCGTCGCCCCTGTGGTCCTGGCCCTCGGCAGCGAGCGGCAGCGTGCCGAGCTGCTCCCCCTGCTCGCCTCCGGCCGGCTCACCGGCGCCCTCGTGGTAGCGGGCGGCGCCCTCTCCACCGCACTGGCGCTGACCGGGGACAACAGGGGCACGTGGTCCGGCGGCGGTCGGGCCGGTGGCGTCCAGGCGCGCCGGGACGGGGACGGGTGGCGGCTCTACGGGGAGGCCGGGCAGGTCCTCGACGGGCACAGCGCCGGACTGCTGGTCGTCGCCGCGCACGCCGGTGGGTACGCCCGCTCGCGGACGCTGCTGTTCGCGGTACGGGTGGGGAGAGGGAAGGGCGGGGACGGTGTGGGGGGCGACGCCGGGGTCGTGCGCGTGCGGCAGACCTCCGTCGACGAGACGCGACCGGTGGCTCGGCTCCAACTGCGCGATGTGCCGGGCGAGTTGCTGGGTAACGACGACGAGGCGGACGTGCCGGGCGCCCTGGCTCGGATCGGGGACGCGGCGGCCGCCGTGCTCGCAGCGGAGGCCGTGGGCGCCGCCGACCGGGTGTTGGAGCGGACGGTCGCCCATGTGATGCAGCGGGAGCAGTTCGGACGGCCGATCGGGTCGTTCCAGGCGGTGAAGCACCGGCTCGCGGAGGTGTACGTACGGGTGCGGGCGGCCCGGTCTGCGGCCTACTACGCGGCCTGGGCTGCCTCGGCCTCGTCCGGAGCGGGGGGTCGGGGCGATGAGGGGGGTGGCGAGCGGGTCGGTGGGCTGGCGCTCGCCCAGGCCCTGGAGGCCTTGCGGGTGGCCGCCGGGGAGGGGATCCAGCTGCACGGCGGGATCGGGTTCACCTGGGAGCACGAGGCACAGCTGTACTTCAAGCGGGCGGCCGGGGACGAACTGCTCTTCGGGCCGGTGCACCGGCTGCGGAGGTGGGCGGCCGACGTGGCGGGCGTTTTCGCGGGCGAGGGGCGGGGGCACGAGGAGCGGCACCGGGACCGCCGTGGCCGCAGCAGCTCTGACGGTGACGGCCGGGACCGTGAGGGCAGGGAACGTGGAGGCAGGGAACGTGACGGCCAAGGTGTCGGTGAACGGGGCCCCGGCGGGCGGGAGCTCGACGGACGGGGCGTACGCGAGGAGGTGCGGGGCTGATGGCTTCGAGAGGTGCGGCGGGGATGGCCGCGGGGATCAAGGACATGGGCGTACGGCTGGTGCAGAAGGTGTCCTCGGCACCCGCGTTCGCCCGGCTCGCGCCGCACGTCATACCCGCCCTGGACCGGGCGGTGCACCGGGTCACCCGGGGACGGGTGCTGCTCAGTGCTCAGTTGCTGCCCGGGGTCGTGCTGACCGCGACCGGTGCGCGCAGCGGGGCGCCGCGTCGTACGCCGCTGGCCTGTATGCCCGAGGACGGGGGCGGCAGTTGGGTCCTCGTGGGGTCGAACTTCGGTCGCCCCGGCCACCCCGCCTGGAGCGCCAACCTGCTGGCCCACCCCGACGCCGAGATCAACTGGAAAGGGCAGGACATACCCGTCACCGCGCATCTGCTGGCGGGTGAGGAACGGGCCGCGGTGTGGAAGGAGCTGCTGCGGTTCTGGCCGCCGTACTCGACGTATCAGGCCCGGGTGGACCGGGAGATACGGGTGTTCCGGATCGTGCGCCGCTGAGGGCGGCCGAGCACTGAGGGGTCGGTCCCGTGAACGCGGCAGGCGGCACTCCTCGGGTGAGGGTGCCGTCTGCGTGACAGGAATCGCGTCCGGGGGCGTGCCCGGGGGCTCCTGGCTACTTGGTGGGCTTCTTGCCGGTGATGCCCAGGTGGACCAACAGGGCCAGGTTGGGCTTCAGTTCGGCCTGCTTCACGCCCCAGGTCTGGAAGCCCTTCTGGTGTCCGGAGACCGAGGCGAGCATGGCGACGAGGGAACCGGCGAGGGCCGCCGGGTTCACGTCCTTGTCGACGCGGCCCTTGGCCTGGAGCTCGGCGACCGTGTCCGAGAGGGAGTTGGTGACCGAGTTCAGGATCTTCATGCGGATCTTGTAGAAGCGCTTGTCGCCCTCGGCTGCGCCCAGGTCGACGACGCGGAGGATGGCGTCGTTCTTGCGCCAGAACTCCAGGAATCCGTCGACGAGTTCCTGGGCGGTCTGCCAGCCGGCCTTGCCGACCCAGGAGCGGCCTTCGAGGAGGCGGGTCAACGTGGCGCCCTCGGAGGCCATTTGCTCGGCGATCTCCAGGACGGCGCCCTCGACGTCCGGGAAGTACTGGTAGAAGGTCGCGGGTGAAGTGCCCGCCTTCCGGGCGACATCAATGACTTTGACGTCCCGGTAGGGCGACGAGCTGAGCATCTCGCTGAGGCAGTCGAGCAGCTTCTGCCGGGTCGCCTGCCCTCGTCGGCCGGCCACGCGGCCGTCGACGGTACGCACTTGTCCTGTCATGCCGTCAGCTTACCGAGGGGTGATCGGAGCGCGATTCGGCCGAGTGCAAATGGGGAGTGTGGGCCTCACCAAGGGGTTCGGGGGGTGGGGAGGGGGTGGCTTGGCCATTTTCTTTCGCCCCCGCCGCCCCTACCCGTCCCATCCTCAAGGGGCTGCGCCCTTTGACCCCAAGCGTCCGTCCGGTGGGGGTTGCTCGCGCAGTTCCCCGCGCCCCTGAAAAGCGGGGCTGCGCCCCTTCGCACCCGCGGCCGCCAGCGCACCCGTACCCCCGAGTTCCCAGGCGCCCCAGCCGGAGGCCACCGCACGCGAGCGGACGCGCCCGGCGCGCGCGCTGTCACGTGCGCCTTTAGCTTGGCCCTATGGCCGATGAGACCCCGTATCCCGAGGGCGTCCCCTGCTGGGTGGACGCCCAGTTGCCCGATGTGGAAGCGGGCAAGCGGTTCTACGGCGAACTCTTCGGGTGGACCTTCGCGGTGGCCCCCGGGGACGGCGCGCACGAGGTGTGGGCGCACGTCGAGGGCGCCCCCGTCGCCGCCCTCGCGCCCAAACCCGACGGCCGCCTCCCCACCGTGTGGACGGTCCACTTCGCGACCCCGGACGCGCTCGCTCTCACCGCCCGGATCGTCGCGGCCGGCGGTCAGGTGATCACCCCGCCCACCCCGGTCGGCGGCCTCGGCACCGCCGCGCTCGCCACGGACCCGGAGAGCGCGGTCTTCGGCCTCTGGCAGGCTGCCGCGCACCCCGGCTTCGGCCGGCGCCACGAGCCCGGCACGTTCGCGTGGGCCGAGCTCTACACCCGCGACACCAAGGCGGCCAACTCCTTCTACGCCCATCTGTTCCACGAGGCCCTCTTCGGCCCGGACGCCACCCCCGACTTCGGCCGCGCCACGCTCACGGACGTCTTCCCGGCGGAGATGCCACCGCATTTCCTGGTCCATTTCGGCACGGAGGACTGCGAGGCCGCGCTCGGGACCGTCAGCAGGCTCGGGGGCCGGGTGCAGGTGCCGCCGTTCGACACCTCGTACGGAAATGTGGCGGTCGTCACGGACAATCAAGGGGCGTCGTTCGCGCTGCTCCAGCGGAAGGACGACAACGGCCGGCGGGTGGCCCCGCAGGCGGCGGATCAGGCCGAACAGCGCCCGGACGAACTGCGGCAGCGGGGGGACGACCAGCGCGAGGACGAGACGCGGTCGGCGCGGGATCGCGCGGCGAACGGCCCGGAGGGCGAGGGCTGACCAGCGGGAAGACCGCTGAGTTGCGCGTTGCGGAAAATGTTGCGGCCGGTTTGCGCCCCTGTGGCCGTGGGGGGAGTGAAGAAGCCCGCGGGTGGGCAGAGGTACGGGGTTGTGCGCCGGTGGTACGTCGCCCGCCGAGCAGTCCCACCATCCGGGCTCCCACTTCCCGAGGGGCGGACGACGTGGTTTTGTCCTGAGACACCCCGATCCGCACCCGGGTTAGCAACCTGCCCCCGGTAGCAGGAAGAATCGGGGTGCGTGCCGCCATGGCGGTGCGGTGGTGAGACGCTGCACGGGGTCGCGCGCACAACGTGGGTGACGCGGTCCGTACGGGGAGGTGGCAGGGCAAGTGGTGGATCAGCTGACGCAGCACGATCCGCGGCGGATCGGGCCGTTCGAAGTGCTGGGACGGCTGGGGGCCGGCGGCATGGGGCTGGTCTATCTGGCGCGCTCGGCGTCGGGCCGGCGCGTGGCGATCAAGACCGTGCGGACCGAGCTCGCGGAGGACCAGCTCTTCCGGGTCCGATTCACGCGTGAGGTCGAGGCGGCCCGCGCGGTGTCCGGTTTCTACACGGCCGCCGTGGTCGACGCCGACCCGCGTGCGGCCGTGCCGTGGCTGGCGACCGCGTACGTCCCCGCGCCCTCGCTCGAGGAGATAGTGAACGACTGCGGGCCCATGCCGGTCCAGGCCGTCCGCTGGTTCGCCGCGGGTGTGGCCGAAGCCCTCCAGTCCATCCACGGCGCCGGACTCGTCCACCGTGACCTGAAGCCCTCGAACGTGCTCGTCGTCGAGGACGGGCCGCGCGTGATCGACTTCGGCATCGCCTCCGGGGTGTCGAACACGCGTCTGACGATGACGAACGTCGCCGTCGGTACGCCGGCGTACATGTCGCCCGAGCAGGCGAAGGACTCGCGGAGCGTGACCGGCGCCAGCGACGTCTTCTCGCTCGGCTCGATGCTCGTCTTCGCCGCCACCGGGCACGCGCCGTTCCACGGCGCCAACCCCGTCGAGACCGTGTTCATGCTGCTGCGGGAGGGTCCGGACCTCTCCGGGCTCCCGGACGATCTGCGCCCCCTCATCGAGTCCTGTATGCAGATGGACCCGACCGCGCGCCCCAACCCCGCCGACCTCCAGGCGCAGCTCGCGCCCCACCTCTTCGGCTCCGGCTCGGACGACAGCGGCACGGCGTCGGCGTGGCTGCCCGAGAAAGCGGTCAGCCTGATCGAGACCCGCCGGGGCGGACGGCCCGCCGCCAAGCCCCAGCAGACCTCCGGCGGCCGCGGCGGCGGCGGGGCCCGCCCCGCGCCCGCAGCGCCGCCCCCGCCCGCGTACGACCCCGCGCCCGTCGGGCTCGGCGCCCCCGACACCGGGCCGGTGCGGCTCGCCGGCGGTCAGGTGCCCATCGGGCCCGGTCCGCGTGTCGCCGACGCCCGCGCCGCCGCCGTGAAGGCGCCCCCTCCCGAGGCCGGTCTCGCCGCGTCCTGGTCCCGGCCGCGCGCCGGAGTGAACGGCGCCGACCCCGCGCCCGCCGTGGCCCCGCCCGCCCCGGAACCGGCCGCCTCCGGTTGGCGCCCCTGGCGTTTCCGCATGTCGAACGACGTGTGGGGTACCCCGTCCGTCGCCGACGACCTCGTCTACGTCACCTCCTTCGAGGTGCACGCCCTGGACGTGGGCACCGGGCGGCGCCGCTTCAAGACCCGGGACGTCGCCTGGTCGATGGCGGTCGCGGACGGACGTATCCACGCCTCCGACGGCCCGACCCTCTTCGCGCTCGACGCCCGCGAGGGCGCCGACCTGTGGCGGCTGTCCACGGAAGCCTGGGTGTACTCGCTGAAGGCCGACCGGGGCACGGTGGTCACCGCCACCCGTGGCGGCGGCGTCCAGGCCTGGGAGGCGTCCAACGGCCAGAAGCTGTGGGAGCTCACCGGCGCGCAGACCGACTTCGAGACCCCGGAGGCCGGGCCGGTCGTCCAGGACGGCACGGTGTACGTCTGGAAGGACGCCCGGCTGCGCGCGCTGGAGGCCCGTACGGGCGAGGAGCGCTGGTCCTACCCGATCGGCGACGCGGCCTCCTGCGGCGGCGTCCCGGTGCGGCTGACCCCGGCCTCCGACGGCTACGTCTACATCGCCGCCGGCAGCCGTGTCCTCGCCGTCGACATCGCCGGCGGCCATGTCCGCTGGCACTTCGAGGCCCCGGCGGTGTTCCTGTCCGCCCCCACGTTCGCGCCGGGTCCCGCCGTGACGGGCGGCGGTGTCTACCTCGCCGACTACCTCGGCACGGTCTACGCCCTCGACGCGACCGACGGCCGTGACCGCTGGCGCATCGCGACGGAGTCCCGCTCCTCGCTGGAGCCCGTGCTGGTGGCCGCCGGGCACGTCCACGTCGGCAGCGGCAAGGGCCTCTACACCCTGGACGCGGTCACGGGAACGCCCAAGTGGCGCTTCCAGGCGGGCGGCGAGATCGTCGGCGCCCCGTCGGTGGCGGAGGGCCGCATCCACTTCGGCTCCACCGACCACCTCCTCTACACCCTGAAGGCCGACGACGGCCGGCTGCGGTGGAAGCTCGCCACGGGCGGGGAGATCACCGGATCACCGGTCGTCAAGGACGGCGTCGTCTACGCCTGCAGCAAGGACCGGTGCGTGTACGCCCTGGACGCGGAGAAGGGGACGGGGACGGCCCGGACGAGCTGACGGCGGCCCCGGGCCCCGGCCCCGGGCCCCGGTAACGGCGAAGCCCCTGAAGGAGCGAAGCTCCTTCAGGGGCGCGGCGCCGTGGTGCGGACGCCGTGGGTCAGACGCTGCCGCGTCAGAGAGAGATGCTGACGCTGGCGTGGTTGTACTGGCCGAGGGTGCCCAGGACCTCGTTCTTGACGCCCTCGACCTGGCTGATGAGAGTCGCGTCGCTGACAGCCGTGGGGCCGACGACGAGGCTGGCGTGCGGGTCCAGGCCACCGGAGACGTTGTCGAGCACGGCGTCGGAGATCTCAACGGTCTCGAACAGGGGAGCGGAGTTCATGAGGAAACTTCCCTTCGCATGGATGATCCATAAGGGGGTGGCACCGCTGGGGACTAGCGGGCCTCGGCCGCAGGATCAAAGCACGGAGCACGCCGGGCAGCCAGTCAACCGGACTACGCATCCAGTAAGTCGAACGAGAAGGCGACGCATCTGTGCCTGCGCGCACACGATTTGAGGACACCTTCTCCATGTGTGGCGCGGTGCGGCGCGGTATCGGACGCGACCGAACACTGTCACCGGCATTCCCGAGCAGGACACTTCACACCAACCCCACCAATCACACCAACCACGGCGACATTCGGCATGCCCTTGCGTGGACGCGTCGCGCGGCGTGATCCGCCCATGGATTCGCTGTGCAGATTTTCGGAAGCCCGAAACCGAGCCGCCGCCTCGGACACGGCAGATGCCGCGAAGGAGGGTGGAGGGTTACGGAGAAGGAGGGTTACGGAGGCGGTGTGCTCCGCCGCGCCCCGCTCGCCGCTCTCTTGGCCTCGCGGTACCGGTCGCCCAGTCGTTCCGCGTCGTAGCAGCGGCGTGCCCTGTCGTGGCACACGTCCACGCAGCCGGCGACGGGGTCGAGCCACCGTTGGAACGCGCCCATGACCAGCTCCTCCGCCCTCTCGCTCACACCCCCCGCCCGCTCATCGCCCAAGTAGGCCGCCACGTACGACCGTACGATGTCCCGCGTCGCGTCCCCTTCCGGGGCTTGCGGCCGCTCGGCCCGCGTGAGCGGACGCTCCCAACACGCCTCCCGCGCGAGCAGCGGCAACGGCCGCCCCCGCGCCGCCCAACTCCGCGCGGCCTGCGCCGCCCAGCGCCGCCACCGGGCCCGATGGGGACTCAGCTCGGGCACCGCGACTCCTCGGGCACGAGGAAGTACGCCCAGACGCACTTGCTGTACGGCCGCACGTCGTGCCTCCACCGCCCGGAGAGGGCGCCGACGAGCAAGAGCCCGCGCCCGCCGTCGCACGCCAGGCGCGGGACCGGAAGCCTGCTCCGGTCGGGGTCGGACACCTCGACCAGCAGCCCACAGCCCCAAATCGACACGACGACCTCGATCTCGGCGAGCGTCACCCGACAGTGCCGCACGGCACTGCTGACCGGCTCGGTCACCACGGTCGCGATGTCATCGGCGAGTTCCCCGCCGACCGCCCAGTCCTCCTGCACGGCCCCCTCCTCCACGTCGCGCCCGACAGCTGGAGGGCCTTCCTGGCCGGCGTCAAGGAGGGTCCGCTCGGGCCGTAGGAGGGCTCCCTGTGCTGTTAGGGTGACGTGCGCCTGCCAGGGGACGTGGGTCCTGTTTGCAGGTGTGACATCAAATCGACGCTACTCAACGGGGGTTGAGCTACGTGCAGTCTCGTCATGTCCGGGCAATAGCGGTCTTCGGTATCGCCGTGTTCGCGCTCACGGGAGCGCGCGGCTCCGGCGGAGCAGGCTGCTCCGGTGGCTCCTCGTCGTCCAGTTCGTCCAGCTCCAGTGGGGGCGGCAGTGACAGCGGCGGGACGAGCACCACGGGCGGGAGCACCACCACGGGGACGGGCGGGTCGTCCAGCTCCAAGGGGGCCGCGCGCGATCTGAAGATCGAGACCTGCGAGTACGACAACGGCCTCGCCGCCCGCGTACGCGCCACCAACAGCAGCGCGACCAGCACGTACACCTACAAGTTCGAGGTCAAGTTCACGGACGCCGACGGCAAGCACGTCGCTACGACCGAGGGCGGCGCCATCCGGTCCGTGCCCGCCGGGGAATCCGACGTCCTCAACGTCAAGGTGATCGAGGGCTCGGTGGACGGCAGCGCCTTCGCGGCCAGTGGCGGCACCTGCAAGTTGACCAACCTGTCGCGTACGGCTGAGTGAGGGTGCCGCTCATGCACGAGCAAACACGGGCGCGCGGACTGAAGTTCGCGGCGATGACGGTGATCGTCGTGCTCACGCTGACCGGATTCTCGACCCGAAGCAGTGGCGGCACGAGCTCCAGCGGCGGCAGCAGCGACGGCGGCAGCGGAGGCGGCTGCAGCAGCTCCTCCCAGGACCACGACAGCTCGTCCTCCTCGTCCGGCGGCAGTACGTCGGGCCTGGGCAAGAGCGATGACGACTACGACGACTCGTACGACGACAGCTATGACGACTCGTACGACGACAGCGATACCGCCGAGCCCCAGGACTTCCCCGAGGACGGCACCGCCAAGCTGATCAGCTGTGCGACCGTGAAGACGCCGTACGCGACCGTCGAGGTCACGAACCCGAACGCGTACGAGGCGGACTTCCTGGTCGAGGTGACCTTCAACGACGGAAAGGACACCTCGGTCGACTCGGTCACCCAGAAGGTCACCGTGCCCGCGAACGGCACGGCCGAGGCCGAGGTGAACGTAGATGCCGGTGTAGTCGCCTCGGTGAAGGAATGCGAGGTCGACTCCCGGGCCCTGTGGACGAGCAACTGACGGACGCTCCTACCTGACGCGGGCCTCGCCACTCGACCGGCGGCTCGTGAACAACTCGGCCTGCCGGTCCGGCGACAGGTTGCCCAGCGACACCAGGTGCGGGGCGTACGCGAGAGCGTGCGCCCTGGCCGCTTCCTGGGCGGCCCAGCAGGCGCGGACGGTGCCCTGGACTGCCTCCGGGGGGTATCCGGCGATCACCTCGGCGCACCGTACGGCCGCCGTGGCCGCCCCGCCGGGTTCCGTCAGCTCCGAGACCAGCCCCATCTCGTACGCCCGGCGCGCGGACATTCGCTCGGCGGTGCCCATCAGTGCCATGCGTGCCGCCTCGGCGAAGGGCATCCGCTGGGCCATGAGGATGGACTCGAAGGCGCTGACCATGCCGTAGGTGGTATGGGGGTCGAAGAAGGTGGCGGAGGGGTCGGCGACCAGGAAGTCCGACTCGCCGAGCAGGTAGAAGGCTCCGCCGCAGGCCATGCCGTTGACGGCGGCGATCAGGGGTTTCCAGCAGCCGTTGGACTTCGGGCCGATCCTGAGGAGGGGGTCATCGATCGCGTAGGGGGAGCTCGGCTGCGGGACGGCGCTCGCCGCGTCCCGGTCGAGGCCCGTGCAGAAGGCGCGTTCGCCCGCGCCGGTCACCACGACCGCCCGTACCGTGTCGTCGAGCCTCAACTCCCGCCAGAACAGGGCCAGCTGCTCTGCCATCGGCAGGTCGATCGCGTTCAGCCGGTCCGGGCGGTCCAGGGTCACGAGGGCCACGCCCGTGGCCTTGTCCGTCGTCGTGCGCAGGGTCACGGCCGCTCCAGTACCCATTGGGGGAGGCCGGTGGAGGTGAACACCACCTGCACTCTGGCCCCGATCCGGATCCGTTCCGCCGGTACCGAGTCCAGGCGGGCTCCCGGCCCGCTCACCAGGTTGCCGACGAGACGGATGCGCGGGGCGTCGGCCAGTTCGACCAGGACGACGTGGTACGGGGCCTGCTCCGCGTAGTCGGGGAGCAGCGGCGGGTGCGGGCGGACGTACGACCAGATGCGGCCCCGGCCCGAGACCCGGCGCCACTCGGCCGCGAAGGAGCGGCAGTGCGGGCAGCAGGGGCGGGGTGGGAAGCGGAACTCGCCGCAGTCGGCGCAGGCCTGCACGCGTAGTTCGCCCCGTGCGGCGTACTCCCAGAAAGGGGCGCCGTCGTCGTCCACCACTGGTGTGAGCATCACAACTCCCGTCGTCCCATGGCTTGTTCAGTTGCGGAGCAGGAGCGCCGAGGTCGGTACCCCCTCGCCCGCCGTCACCAGACAGGCCGCCGCTTCCGGGACCTGGGCGGTGCTCGTGCCGCGCAGCTGCCGTACGCCCTCGGTGATCAGGTTGAAGCCGTGCACATAGGCCTCGCTGAGTCCGCCCCCGGAGGTGTTGACGGGCAGCCGGCCGCCCGTCTCCAGGGCGCCGCCCTCGGTGAACGCGCCGCCCTCGCCGCGCGCGCAGAAGCCGTACCCCTCCAGCGACAGGGGGATCAGGGCGGTGAACGCGTCGTAGATCTGGGCGACGTCGATGTCGTCCGGGGTGAGGTCCGCGTGCTTCCAGAGGTGCCGGGCGGCGGTCCAGGCGGGGCCGGTCAGCGGGTCGTCGTTCCAGTAGTTGACCATGCCGTGGTGCTGGGCGGGCAGGCCCTGGGCGGCGGAGTGGACGTAGACGGGGGTGCGGCGGCAGTCGCGGGCGCGCTCGGCGGAGACCACCACGCAGGCCAGCGCGCCGTCCGTCTCCAGGCAGTTGTCGAAGAGGCACAGGGGTTCGCTGATCCAGCGGGAGTTCATGTACATCTCGCGCGTCAGCGGGCGCTCGTACATGATCGCGGCGGGGTTCTGGTTGGCGCGGTTGCGGCAGGCGAGGGCGACGTTGAAGAGGTGGTCGCGCGTGGTGCCGTACTCGTGCATGTGGCGGCGGGCCAGCATGGCTATCTCGTCGGCGGGGCGGAGCAGGCCGTAGGGACGGGTCCACTGGGCCGGGGTGGGCAGTTGGACCGTGGTGTTCTTCCACGGGCGGGGGCCGGAGCCGCGTTTGCGGGAGCGCCAGGCGACGCCGACCGTGGCCTGGCCGGTGGCGATCGCGGCGGCGAGGTGCGCGACCGTGGCGCACGAACCGCCGCCGCCGTAGCCGACCTTGCTGAAGAAGGTGAGGTCGCCGAGGCCCAGCGCCTTCGCCACCTCGACCTCGTCAGTCTCCTCCATGGTGTACGAGGCGAGCGCGTCGACCTCGTCCGGGGCGATCCCCGCGTCGTCGAGCGCGGCGAGGATCGCTCGGCACGCCAACGCCCTTTCTGTTGCAGGGAGTTGTTTGGCGAAGGGGGTCTGGCCGATGCCGACGATCGCCGTCGCGTCCTTGAGCACGGCCATGGGCGCACACCTCCGCACAGGCTCTGGCACTGGGGATCCGGGCTGCTGACAGTCCGTCAGGGTACAGCTAATCTGACGGGTAGTCAGCTACCGGTTCGCGGTACGGAGGCCTGCGGTGAGCGGTGACATGGAGGCACGGCGCGGTGGGGCACGGCGCGGTGATCTGGAATGGGGGACCGTCCCGGGGCTGGTCCGCGCGGCGGCCCGGCGGTTCGCCGGGGTCGAGGCCGTCGTCGACGGGCGTACGCGGGTGTCGTACGCGGAGCTGGGCGCCCGGGTGGAGCGCGCGGCGGCCGCGTGCGTCGCGAACGGCGTGCGCGTCGGCGACCGGGTCGCCCTCTGGGCGCCGAACTCCCTGGACTGGATCGTCTCCGCGCTCGGCGCGGTCTCGGCGGGCGCGGTCCTCGTCCCGCTGAACACCCGCTTCAAGGGCGGCGAGGCGGCGGACGTGCTGGCGCGCAGCCGGGCGAAGCTGCTGTTCGTCACCGGCACGTTCCTCGGCACCTCGTACGTGGCCTCGCTCCGGCGCGCGGCGGGCGCGGACGGGGGGCGGCTGCGGGCGCCGGGCGCCGGGAGCGCGTGCGAGCGGCCGGGCCCGCTGCCCGGACTCCCGCACCTGGAACAGGTGGTGGTGCTCTCGGACGACGCCCCCGCCGACTTCCGTACCTGGAAGGACTTCCTCGCCGGCGGTGACGGGGTGAGCGCGGCGGAGGTACGGGCCCGGTCGGGCGGCCTGACGGGGGAGTCCCCCTCCGACATCATCTTCACGTCCGGGACGACCGGCCGCCCCAAGGGCGCGGTGATCACCCACGCGCAGACCCTGCGGGCGTACGAGGTGTGGAGCGAACTGGCCGGGCTCCGGGAGGGCGACCGCTATCTCATCGTGAACCCGTTCTTCCACACCTTCGGCTACAAGGCCGGGGTGATCGCCTGCCTCATGCGGGGCGCCACGATGATCCCCCAGCCGGTCTTCAACGTGGAGACGGCGATGGCCAACGTGGCCGCCGAGCGGGTCTCGGTGCTGCCCGGCCCGCCGACCCTCCACCAGTCCCTGCTGGACCACCCCGCCCGCGACGACTACGACCTGAGCGCCCTGCGTCTGGTGGTGACGGGCGCGGCGGTGGTGCCCCTCCGGCTCGTCGAACGGCTGCGGACCGAACTGTGCGTGGACACCGTGCTGACGGCGTACGGCCTGTCCGAGGCGTCCGGCATCGTCACGATGTGCCGGCGCGGCGACGAACCGTCGGTGATCGCGTCGACGTCCGGGCGGGCTGTCCCGGGGGCGGAGGTGCGCGTCGTCGATCCGCTGGGCTCCCCGCTGCCGCCCGGTTCCCCCGGAGAGGTCCTCGTGCGCGGCTTCAACGTCATGCGCGGCTACTTCGAGGATCCCGCCGAGACCGCACGCACGGTCACCGCCGACGGCTGGCTGCGCACCGGTGACATCGGCGTCCTGGACGAGGACGGCAACCTCCGGATCACCGACCGGGTCAAGGACATGTTCATCGTCGGCGGCTTCAACGCGTATCCCGCCGAGATCGAGCAACTCCTCGGCCTCCACCCGGACGTCGCGGACGTGGCGGTCGTCGGCGTCCCCGACGCCCGCCTCGGCGAGGTCGGCAAGGCGTTCGTCGTCCGCCGCCCGGGCTCCCTGGTGACCGCCGACGACCTCATCGCCTGGTCCCGCCGGGAGATGGCCAACTACAAGGTGCCGAGAACGGTGGACTTCGTGAGGGAGCTGCCGCGTAACGCGAGCGGGAAGGTGGTGAAGGGGGAGTTGCGGGGGAAGGTGGGCTGACGGCGCTCCCAGAGCAGCTCTGACCTGCCCGGACACAACCTTCTGCAACACGCTTCAGGGCCGGCCCCGGACACACCTCGGCCGCGGTGGCTCCCCCTCCGCGCCACCGCGGCCGATCCCCGTGGATACGGAAGTCCGGTGTACCTACTTGCCGCCGTCGAGGTCGAGGGCGGGCGGGGCGGGCATCGCGTTGTCCAGCGTGCGGATGTCCCCGGCCTTGGCGGGACCGCCGGGCATCGCGTTGTCGAGCGTGGTGATGCCCTCGTTCTCCGCCGGCGGCGTGGGCATGGCGTTGTCCTGGGGCGTGGTGCCGGTCTTGCCCTTGGCCGGCGGCGTGGGCATCGCGTTGTCCTGGGGCGTGGCCTCCGGGGCCGTCTTCTTGTCGCTCATGTCGTGGTTCCTCCGCTGTGATGGCGAGTCAGCAAGGCCCGTCCGGTAGCTCCCCCGAGGGCTGCCGGACGGGCCGTTCGGAGCCGCACCTTAGCGGTTGAGCCCCAGGTCAGACCGCCTGCCCCCCGACGCGACGGTGTGACGGGTACGACAGTGCCGGACCGCGATAAACGAATGCTGAACGCCCACGTCGGCCCGCGCCGCTCACGCCGCCCGGGGGGTCGCGAGGAGCGTGCGGACCTCGTCCGCCTCGATCGCGCCGCCGGTCTGTTCGTACAGCTCCAGCGCGTCGTGCCAGCAGGCCTTGGCACGGTCGGCCTGACCCAGGGTGAAGAGCGCGCGGCCCAGAAGGGTCAGTACGTTGCCGCGCATGCGGTCACCGCCGATGACTCCCAGGGCGAGGGCCTGTTCGGCGTGCCGGGCCGCCTGTGCGGGGCGCAGCGCGGCCAGATGGGCCTCGGCGATGCGGAAGTTGGTCACGCCCTCCCAGAGCCGCTGCCGGTGGTCGATGAAGATGCCGAGGGCGTCGGAGAACTGGTTGAGAGCCTCGGCGTGCCGCCCCGCCCGGGTCAGCGCGATCCCCAGGGTGAAGTGGCCGTTGGCCAGGCGCATCGTCCGGCCGATCTCCAGCTGGGCCGCGAGACCCTGCTCGGCGATCTCGACCGCCTTGGTGATGTTGCCCATGCCCAGGTGGGCGCGGGAGAGGTTGCACAGGCTGAGCGCGACACCGGGGCGGTTGCCCGCCGTGCGGTAGCCCTCGATGGCCTGTTCCAGAAACGTCTTCCCGTCCGCGTACCGGCCCTGGTGCAGGGAGATGATCCCCCGGTCGTTCGACACCCAGCTGATCGCCCGGTCGTCCCGGGCCGAGGCAGCCAGTCCCATGGCGAGCCCGGCCTGCTCCTCGGCCTGCTGGATGCGCCCGGACACCAGCAGCACGTTGGTCAGCATCATCCGCGCCCGTCCCTCCGCCCGCGCGTCCCCCGCCGTCCGCGCGGCGTCGCACATCGCGCGCGCCGTCGTCTCGTACTGGTGGGAGTTGGCGCCCGACTCGGTGAGGTCCTTGGCGGCCCACAGCAGGTCGACCGCGCGGCGCAGCCGGTCCGTGCCGGCGGACTGGCGCACGCAGGCCAGGAGGCAGGACGCCTCGGTGTACAGCCAGTCCAGCGCGGCGGACCCCTCGGTGAAGCGCAGGCCCGGGTAGACGGTGGGCTCCAGGTGGTCCACGAGGCGGTCGCCGGGGCGTTCGATCGCGTAGACCTGGGAGGCCGTGGCGAGATAGAAGTCCAGCAGCCGCGACATCGCCGACTCCCTCCCCCACTGCCCGAAAGGCGTGGGAGGTGCCCCCACTCCCGGCGGCTGTTCGTCCCGTTCCGCGCATGCACGCGCGTAGAGCCGCACGAGATCGTGGAAGCGGTAGCGGCCGGGCGCGGCGGATTCCAGGAGGGAGGTGTCGACGAGGACCTCCAGAAGGTCCTCGGTCTCCTCCGGCGGCAGGTCCAGTACGGCGGCCGCGGCCGCCAGCGAGATGTCCGGGCCGTCGGCGAGGCCGAGGAGCCGGAACGCGCGGGCCTGGGCGGGCTCCAACTGGCCGTAGCCCAGCTCGAAGGTGGCCTTCACCGCGAGGTCCCCGGCCTGGAGTTCGTCCAGGCGGCGGCGCTCGTCGGCGAGTTTCGCGGCGAGCACGGAGACGGTCCAGGTTCTGCGCGCCGCCAGCCGGGACGCGGCGATGCGGATGGCGAGCGGGAGGAAGCCGCAGGCCGCGACGACGTCGAGGGCGGCGGTGCGCTCCGCCGCGACGCGCTCCTCGCCGACGATCTTCGTGAAGAGCCGCAGTGCCTCGTCGGGGGACATCACGTCCAGGTCGACGAGATGGGCGCCGGCCAGGTCCACCATACGCACCCGCGCCGTCACGAGGGTCGCGCAGCCGGCCGTCCCCGGCAGCAGGGGCCGTACCTGCGCGGCGTCGCGCGCGTTGTCGAGCAGGACCAGCACCCGGCGGCCGTCGAGGACCGACCGGTACAGCGCGGCCCGCTCCGCCAGGGAGTCGGGAATCGCCGAGTCGGCCGTGCCGAGGGCGCGCAGGAAGGAGCCGAGGACCGTCTCGGGCTCGGCGGGGCGGGCGCCTGCGCCCTGGAGGTCGACGTACAACTGGCCGTCCGGGAAGGCCGATCTGGCCTGGTGGGCCACGTGCACCGCGAGGGTCGTCTTGCCGACGCCGCCGATGCCGGCCAGCGCGGACACGGCCATCACCTGGCCCTGGGCGCCGGAGGCCGCCGCCAGGACCGCGCTCAGGTCGTCGACGAGACCGGCACGTCCGGTGAAGTCCGGGACCGTGGCGGGGAGTTGGGCGGGGCGGACCGGGGTCGCGGCGGGCTCGGGGACCGGTGTCGCGGAGGGGGCCGCGAGGCCGGGGTCCGCTCGCAGGATGCGCTGCTGCAACTCCCGCAGGCCGGGGCGTGGGTCCACGCCGAGTTCGTCCGCGAGCAGACGGCGGGTGTCCGCGTACACAGCGAGGGCCTCCGCCTGGCGTCCGCTGCGGTACAGCGCCAGCATCAGCAGTTCGCGCAGTCGCTCCCGCAACGGGTGCGCGGCGGTGAGGGCGGTCAGCTCGGAGACCGCCTCCGCGTGGCAGCCCTGCTCCAGGTCCATGTCCAGGCGGGACTCGACCAGTTGGAGCCGCCATTCGTCGAGCCGGGCCCGCTGGGTCTCCGCGTACGGGCCCGGAACGTTCGCCAGGACCTCGCCGTCCCACAGCCCGAGCGCCTCGTTCAGCAGACGGCGGGCGTGGCACAGGTCCCCGGAGTTCTTGGCCTTCTCCGCGTCGGTCGCCAGTTCCTGGGCGACGGCGAGGTCCAGTGCGCCGGGGGGCAGCGCGCGGACCGCGTAACCACCGGACTCGCTGACCAGGACGCCGGGGGAGAGCACCTTGCGCAGCCGGGAGGCGTACGTCCGCACGGCGGCCAGCGCCTGGGACGGCGGCTCGTCGCCCCACAGTGCGTCGATCAGCTCGCTCGCGGTGGCGGTACGGCCCTCGCGGAGCAACAGGGCGGCGAGCAGGGCGCGTTGCTGGGGCGAACCGGTGGCGAGGGGTTCGGCGCCGCGCCAGGCCCGCACGGGCCCGAGCACGCTGAAGCGCAGCTCGGCCGGGTCCTCGGTGGCCGGCTTCGCGGTCTCGGCGTCCACAGCGGTCCTTTGCTCCGGCACTCTCGGCCCGCCGACCTCCGGCACTCTCGGTCCACCGCCCATCGACAGCCCCCTCAGGCCTACCTGACAACCAGGCCAGTTTGCCTTGTTCATGGCGGATCCGTCAGCCGTGCGAGAGGTCGATCACGGGCAGCCGCGCGGGATGTCACCAGGTCTGCACAGTCTCTCCTCCTCTTCTCGGACCCGAGCGTCCCGATTCCCGCACCCGGTCCCGCCGGAACCGTGTTGCCGACGGTATTACTGACGGACCGTCAGATCAGCGCTACCGTGACGGACATGGACCCCTTGGAGACGAGCGCCATGGATGCCGACAGCACCACTCCCGCCCCCGCCCCCTTCCCGAAGATCATCTCCGTCGACGACCACACGGTGGAGCCCCCGAACGTCTGGCAGGACCGGCTCCCCAAGAAGTACCTGGACACGGGCCCCCGGGTGGTCCGCGCGCCGCTGAAGGAGATGACGTTCCTCGGCGGCCGGTTCAAGCCCGTGATGGGCGCCCCCGGCGACGACGGCCCCATCGGCGACTGGTGGGTCTACGAGGATCTGCACCGCCCGCTGACCCGCCTGGACACGGCGGTGGGCTACAGCCGGGACGAGATCAAACTGGAGATCATCACCTACGAGCAGATGCGCCCCGGCTCGTACGACGTCTCGCAGCGCCTGGCCGACATGGACGTCAACCACGTCCAGTCGGCCCTCTGCTTCCCGACCTTCCCGCGCTTCTGCGGCCAGACCTTCACCGAGGCCGCGGACCGCGAACTCGGGCTGCTCGGCGTCCGCGCGTACAACGACTGGATGGTGGAGGAGTGGTGCGGCCCCGAGGCGCGGGGCCGGCTCATCCCGCTCACCCTCATCCCGCTCTGGGACGCGGAACTGGCGGCGGCGGAGGTCCGCAGGAACGCGGCGCGCGGGGTCCGGGCGGTGGCCTTCTCCGAGATACCCCCGCACCTGGGCCTCCCCTCCGTCCACACCGACGACTGGGACCCCTTCCTCGCGGCCTGCGACGAGACCGGCACGGTCGTGGCGATGCACATAGGCTCGTCCAGCCGGATGCCGTCCACCTCGGCGGACGCGCCACCGGCCGTCGGCTCGACGATCACCTTCGCCAACTGCTGCTTCTCGATGGTCGACTGGCTGATGAGCGGCAAGTTCGAGCGCTTCCCCGACCTCAAGGTCATGTACGCCGAAGGTCAGATCGGCTGGATCCCGTACATCCTGGAGCGTGCGGACGTCGTCTGGGAGGAGAACCGGGGCTGGGGCGGTGTCGCGGACAAGGTCCACCGCCCGCCGTCGGAACTGTTCGCCGACCACGTCTACGGCTGCTTCTTCGACGACGCGTTCGGGCTCCGCAACCTGGACGCGATCGGCGTCGGCAACGTCCTCTACGAGACCGACTACCCCCACTCCGACTCCACCTGGCCCGAGTCCCGCCAGGTGGGCGAGGCCCAGATGGGCCACCTGGCCCCGGACGTGGTGGACCGGATCGTGCGCCGGAACGCGATCGAGCTGCTGGGGCTGACGGAGGAGGGGTTGTGGGCGGGGGCCTGAGTGGTAAGCCGCTGTCCGAAGTCAGAGATGGGGGTAAGTGCGACACTCATGTGAACTGTCAGGCCATCGGTTATCGCGAGCCTCCTTGGGAGGCAAGTGCTGTTGTGGCTGCCCTCGTGTCTGTTCGCACAGAGGAATTCGGGGCCGTCAGGTGCCGTACACCGCAGAGATCAGCCGGACCAACCCCGGGTGTTTTCATCTTCCTCGTGGATCAGTCCGCCTCCATTTGCGATCCCATGGGTGGCGGTGAGGTGACACGGCTGGCCAGGACTGCGAGCAGGTAGCCGGCCGCGTTGGCCGCCACGGCCCGCGGGCTGCTCCTCGGGTTCGCGCCCCAGCTCGTCCTGTTCATCGCCGGTGGCCGGTGGTCAGCCGCGCACGTGCAGTGCAAAACCGGTGCGGCCTGCCGGCTCCAGTCCCATCTTCAGGTGCAGCGAGGGGATCTCGTAGTCGCCGAAGTTCTGGGGCCGGAACTCGATCGGCTCGGTCGACTCCAGGGTGAGCAGGCGCTGCTTCCAGGCACTGGCGACGTCCGGGTAGTCCTCGGCGGTCATCCGGTCGGTGCCGTAGAGCACGAACGGGGGCAGCACCTCGATGCCCGGGTAGTAGAGGATGCCGTGGTGGATCGGGAACAGCAGGTCGTCGATGGGGCCATTGATCCCGCGAGGGGCGTAGTGCGACTCCGGGCCGCCGGCGGTCACCGACAGCAGGGCCTTCCTGCCCGCGAGGGTGCCTTCGCCGAAGCGCTCGCCGTACCGGGTGTCGCTGTGCTCACCGACGCCGTACGCGAAGTGGTAGGTGAACACCCGGTCCACCCAGCCCTTGAGGATCGCGGGCATGGTGTACCACCACATCGGGAACTGGAAGATGATCGTGTCGGCCCACAGCAGCTTCTCCTGCTCGGCGCGCACGTCCGGGGTGAGCGTCCCGGCGTCGAAGGCCCGGCCCGAGTCCGCCGCGACCTTAAGGGGGCTTGAGGCGTCGGGGCCGTAGTCCGCGGCGTCCACGACCGCCTTCCAGTTCATCGCGTGCAGATCGCTCACCCGCACCTCATGCCCGGCGGTCTCCAGGGTGGACACCGCGAGGTCCTTCAGCGAGCTGTTCAGCGACTTCGGCTCCGGATGTGCGTAGACGATCAGCGTCTTCATGGGAACTCCTGCTCCTTCGGATCGGATGCCTTCGATCCTGGGCGCCGCGGCTCCCAGCGTTCAGGGGCTCCTCTTCCGTCGGACGGGACTTCCTGGTACCGGCAGGGCCACCCTCACGGGCGCCGGCGCGGCCATACTTCGGTGCATGGACGACCTCGCCAGCTTCCTGCGGACCCGGCGTTCCCGGGTCGACCCGGCAGCCGTCGGCATCCCTACCGACAGCCGCCGCCGGGTCGAAGGGCTGCGCCGCGAAGAGGTCGCGCACCTGTCCGGAGTCAGCGTGGACTACTACGTACGCCTGGAGCAGGGCCGCGCGACCCAGCCGTCCGAGCAGGTCCTCGACGCGCTCGCCCGAGTCCTCGGCCTCGACGAGACCGAACGCGGGCACCTCGACCGGCTCGCGCGGCAGCGTCGCCGCCGCGCGAAGGCGCCGGTCGGGCGGGTCCGGCCGGAGCTGGTACGCGTCCTCGACCTGGTCGCCGACGCACCCGCGCTGATCATGAACCACCGCCTGGACGTGCTCGCCGGGAACCGCCTCGCCGTGCTCCTCTTCGGCCGGCCGATGCCGGGCCTGAACATCGCCCGGCACATCTTCCTCGAGGAGGCCGAACGCGGCCTCTACGCGGACTGGGAGGCATGCACCCTCGACGTGGTCGGGCACCTGCGCCTGGCCGCAGGCAAATACCCCGAGGACCCCCAACTGGCTCTGCTCATCGGCGAGCTGTCGCTGGGCAGCGAGCGCTTTCGCCGCCTCTGGGCCCGCGCGGACGTACGTGCCCGCACACACGGACGCAAGGCGTACCGGCACCCGCTGGTCGGACTGCTGGAACTACACCAGGAGAACTTCGCACTACCGGATGAATCAGGCACGGAGCTGCTCGTATTCTCCGCGGCCCCCGGTACTCCAGCCGAGGACGGCCTGCGCCTGCTCGCGGGCCTTGGCGCCGACAGCGGTGACACGCATCCCGCAGTGAACGCTCAGATCCGCGAGTAACCCAACAACGCCCACCCACCGCCGGGAATGCCTCGGGGCTGACCGTGATCAGGCCCCCGTTGGGAGGGTTCTCGACTCCCGGCGGAAGGACGAGACGCGGTCGATGCGCACGGCCCTGGCGCTGAACGGCGACCTCCACAGGCCCTGGACCTCATGGAGACGCCGAGTCGCAGTCGCCCCACTCGAATCCGTGCGGATCTTGTCCGACCACCCTCCGGCCCCCTGGTGACGCCTCCCCACCCCTTGTCTGACTAGCCGTCAGATAAGACGATGAGGGCTCCCGATCCGCGATGCATCAGACGGAGGAGCGGCCGTGCGATCACCGGACGAAGTCCGACTGGCCTACGGGATGCAACTCCCCGTCCAGTCGCAGAGCGCCCTCTACGCCGAGCCCTGGGAGGCGGACGCCGGGCCGGAGGTCCTGGCCGAGCTCGCGCGGGCCGCCGACCAGGCCGGGTTCGCGTACGTTGCCGTCTGCGACCACGTGGCCATCCCGCGTCGCCTCGCGCCCGCGATGAGCACGGTCTGGTACGACCCGGTCGCCACGCTCGCCTACCTGGCCGGCGTCACCGAACGGGTCCGGCTGCTCAGTCATGTCGCGGTCGTCGGTCTGCGCCACCCGCTGGTCACGGCGAAGCAGTACGCCACCCTCGACCACCTCTCCGGCGGCCGACTGATCCTCGGCGTGGGCGCGGGGCACGTACGGGAGGAGTTCGAGGCGCTGGGGGTGGACTTCGACCGGCGGGGAGCGGTGCTGGACGAGTGCGTGGACGCGCTGCGAGCCGCCCTCGGCCCGGACGAGTTCCCTTCCCACCACGGCAAGCTGTACGACTTCGAGGACCTCGGCCAGCGGCCCCGACCCGCTCAGGCCCGGGTGCCCCTCTGGGTGGGCGGCTCGTCCCCCGCCGCCGTCCGCCGCGCCGCAGTCCGGGGCGACGGCTGGCTCCCGCAGGGCGACCCGCGCGACCGCCTCCCGGCCCAGATCGCCCGCCTGCGACGACTCCGCGAGGAGGCGGGGGCCACCGGGCCTTTCACCGTCGGCGCGATCACCGAGCCGCTGTACGTGGGGGAGCCGGGCTGGGACGTGGGGCGCCGGACCCTCACCGGGAGCCCGGAGGCGCTGGCCGAGTCCTTGCGCGCGTACCGGGCGATGGGGGTGGACCAGATACAGGTGCGGTTCCGGAGCCGTGACGTGGGTGAACTCGCGGATCAGATGGGCGCGTTCGGGGCCGAGGTGGGGCCGTTGCTCCCAAGGGGACCCGGCGAGGTCTGAGTGATGACTTCGTGAGCCGCCTGTGGACCACCTCCGAAGAGCTGACCGGCGTCACCTTCCCGGAGCCGACTACGGCAGTTCAAAACTGAAGCCGTGGCCGGACCGTCGAGTCGGCGATCCCGCGACGGAACGGGTGACCGCACTCGGTCGCACGGAGGCCCGGCCAACCGGTGCAGTGGGCCTATGGCCGGGCCGTAGGCCCACCGCCGGCCGAGATCCGGCCGGGACCATGGACAGACTTCGTGAGATCGTCCCCGACTTCGCGACCGACAACGCCCCGCTGTCCCGGAAAGAAGTCGAGACGGCTCGCGCTGTGCTGGGCCCCGGCCGCCTTACCCACCCGTGAGGGCTCTGCGGGCCGGTTGTCGAGGTCGTCAAGGTCTGATCGTGGAATCCGAGGGCGCCGCCTGCCTCATGCCGCCGACGCGGCGGAGGGCAGGCGGCCGGCTGTGTCGGGGGCTCACGGCAGCTTCGGAAGTCGCCCGGATCGGCAGCCGGCGCAGCTGCAAGGTGGCCGGTCGAGCGACTCTCGAACGCGTTCGGGGTCGTGGGCCCTCAGGACCGTGAGCTGCCGTACGGAGTCGACGCGCTCGCTGTCGGAGTCGACGCGGTAGACGCGGATGGTCAACCGGGAGGCCCCGTTATCTGGCTACCGCCCAGCCTTCACCGCGCCGCCTCGCCCGTCACCGGATGGCGTCCCGCCGAGTGGTGTAGCCGATCAAGCTGGCGGAATCCCCAGGTCGCGGCCCGAATCGCCCACGCCGAAGGCGCTGTTGGGACTCGCCGAGCCGGGACCAACGATGATCGCACGACGGCCCGCAGCGGCACGTACCGGACGACTCCGAAGCGGAGGCGACGGACCGTGATCGGCTACACCACGACGGGGGACACGACCCGTCACCGGCGGCCTCAACACGCCATCACCTGCTCGGCGCCGACGACATGACGGTCGAGATCGATGCCGAAGTCGGCGGCGAGGACGAGCGCGAGCCGCCGCCGCGACTGCCGCGCCTGCTCCTGCTCGACGGCGACTAGGTAGGGACGGACGAGGGGGGAGGCGGCGCCGTCGAGAGGGGTGTTCGTGTCCAGGCTGTACGGAGATCGCGGGGTCGAGAGTCGCGATGCGGATGGAACGGGAGCCTCGGGCACAGGCGTTGGGTGAACGGCGCGTCGGGCATCTTTCCGTCGCCTGCCGGTGCCGGGCACGAAGATGCCCAGCATCCAACGCAAGACCGCGTGGATAATGCTCATTGTCGTCAGCTCCTCTTCAGCTGGGGGCCATGCCCCGGGGCCGTGCCAGGCCGCCGGGGTTCTGACTGTGCTGAGCATGCGCGTATTCGCGCATTCGCGGTCGCTCGATTACGCGAAGACGCATACGTTCGAAGCATGGATCTTGACCGTGGCAAGCCTGTGTGGCCCCAGCTGGCGGATGAACTGCGCCGCCGGATTGACGTCGGTACGTACGCGCCCGGTAGCCGCTTCCCCGCTGTGGTGGACCTGGCCACGGAGTTCGACGTCGACGCCTCGACAGTGCAGAAGGCGGTGGCATCCCTCCGAACGGAAGGCAGGCTCCGTACTGTGCTGGGGCAGGGGTCGTTCGTCGTTGATCAGGGGGCCTGACCGGCGTGTGATGAGGTTGCCGCTACCGCCGCGGTCGCATCAGGCGCAGGTCCTCGCCCCACCCGTCCAGCACCGCCCCGTGCCCGGCCTTCCGGGCCACGCCCTCGACCCGGGCGAACAGGTCTCGCTGTGTGGCCACGTCGCCCGTCGCCGCGATGTGGGAAACGGTGTCGAGGAGGTGGCCGGTGTCCCAGTCGGGGAGCGGGAAGCGGGACAGTTCCCAGTGCAGGTACTTGTTGTACGGGCGGGGGCGGCGGTCCAGGGCGAAGAGCAGTTCCAGTAGGTAGCGGACGCTGTCGGCGGCGTCCAGGCGGGCCGCGAGCGCTTGGCCGTCACGGGCGTTCTTGACCGAGCGGTAGAGGGAGTTGGCGTAGGCGTCGAGGTAGGCGGCCGCCTCCCGGCGGGCCTCGTCGACGTCGAGCCGGGCCTTGGCGGACAGGATGCGGGCGATCTCCCCGTCCAGCCGGTCGAGCACGATCCGCGCGCGGGCGAGGGCGTACCGCTCGAACCCGGGCATCCCGGCGGCGCGGAACTCGTCGAGGGTGAGGATCACGAGGTCGAGTTCGGGCGTGCGGTGCCCCGCGTACCGGGTGAGCCCAGTCGTCGAGCCCTCGGCGAGGACGACGTACAGGTCGTGGTCGGAGTGTGCCGTGGTCATGCCCTCGTGGGCCCGGGAGCCCTTGAGGACGAGGCCGACGACGGCGGGATCGGCGGTGGCCGTCTCCACGAACGCGTCGTAGGAGATGAGGGGGCGCTGAGCGGGCATGGCGTGATCTCCGGTGTGGCGGACGACGGGTAGGCCGAACCGGGCGGCCCCGGGACTCGCCAGGGTCGCCCGCATCCTCTGCGGTGGCATTCGGTCACCGCCCGGCGGATCAACGCACACCGGGACCCTACCGCCCCGTCCGGTCGCCTCACGCGTCCCGTCCCGTCCCGACCTCGTCCTTGCCTGCACACACCTGAAATCCCGGGATTCTTGCGGGAGTTCAAGACAGACAGGTTCCGGCCGTCGCGGTGGGGCCCGTACGGTGAACCTGTCAGACAGCTTGCCGGTTCGTTCTTGAAACTTCGAACAACTGACGTCGGAGGCACGTATGTAGGGGAGTCATGGCTTCGGCGGAAGGACACGTGAGGTGCGATCCCCCCGGCACGTCAGAACGTCCCAGCACGCAGGCACCCCCGTTTCGGCTGTTCCCGCACAACCCTCCCGGGTCACGGAACGCCCACCCCGCTCGACGGCACCCTCGCCCCCCGGCCTGTCGGTCGCCCTGGCTTGCGAACCGGGCCGATGGCCGCACGAGGGCTGGCCGGGCCCCGACGACCGGTACGTGAGCAGCGCCCTGCTCGTCCCGCCGCCCTACGGTGAACTCCGTGAGACCGAGACCGAGGCCGATGTCGTGGTCCTGCGCTGCGAGGACCCGTCGGTGTCCTTCCCGGTCCTGCTGGACGCCATGGGATCCATGAGCGCCCCGGTGATCGTCGTCAGTCCCCACCGGGACGCCCAGACGGTCGTGGAGGTGTTCCGGGGCGGCGCCGGCTACCTGGTCGACGGCGACTACTGCACCTGCATGCTCTCCTCCGCTGTCGTGGCCGCCACCGTGGGCCACACCTCCTTCTCGCCCGTGGCCTGCGCCGCCATCCGGGACGCGGCACGGCAGCTGCCGCCGGAGCACGGGCGGGCGACGGAGCGGCTGCGTTCCCTGCTCTCGCCCCGCGAGCGCCAGATCATGGAGCTCCTCTCCACCGGCCTCGGCGCCCAGGAGATCGGGCTGCGGCTGACCCTGAGCGAGAAGACCGTCCGCAACAACCTCAGCAACATCTACGCCAAGCTGGATGCCCGGGGGAGGACGGAGGCGGTGCTGAGGTGGCTGGGAGCGGCACCCGGGGTTCGCGTATGAGAAGACCTGATTGAGTGTCCGAGGGAACGCCCGAGGGAACGCACGGGAACACTTCGGCGCCTTTCGTGGACCGCATGAATAATCCCCCGTGCAGGGCACGGGGGATTATTCGACTTTCTCCGGGCGCTATTGAATGGTGACGTCGGAGAGCGGAACCTCGACGTCGGTCACATTCTCGCCGCCCTGCTCGAATCCGGGTTCGGCGCGCGCACTGTTCCCACTGTTGAGGATTCCATCGGCCTGGGGCGTGCCGCACTTCACATTGCGCAGCCAGAGCCGGCCGTCCGGTGTTCCGCTGGGCAGGAGTTGCGGGTAGAAGACGTGGACGGCGGTGGAGTTCTCGCTGGGTGAGAAGAACACCGTCTGGCCGTCCTGGGCCTCCTTGTACGTGGCCTTGAGGAAACCGCTCACGTCGGTGCGCTTGTGGGACCACATGAAGAAGGCGATGTGGTCCGCCTTGACCGTGTCGGACCTGGAGAAGGAGAACGACGACGTGGTGTCGTCGCGCTTGATGTTGAATTCCTGCGTGGCGAACTTGACCCCGATCTCGAAGACGGAGCTCGCCAGCTTGGTGCTGCCGTCCGTGTTGAAGCCGTCCTCCAGCTGGATGACGCGGGTCACGGACGCCGTGCCGCTGAACGTCTTCGTCGCCGCGGTGCTGACTCCGCAGTTGTCGGTCACCGAGGTGACCCGCTCGTTGGGGCCGAGGCTGTCGTTCCTGAACTGGACGTCGACGAACTCGCAGTTCTCCAGCTTGTCCGAGTCCGTACGGCAGTCGGTGGCCACCTCGTCAGGGGTGGCGGCTCCCGCGCTGTACATCAGCGGGACGGCCAGCCCGAGGGCGACGACCGGCGCCAGCGCGAGGGTGATGCGCTTCTTCTTGCTGCGGTGGTTGCCGCTGCGCCCGGTGCGTGTCATGGGATCTCCTGCGAGGGTGAGGGGGAAAGTGCTGGTGGGAAGGGTCCCGCCGGAAGGGGGAGGTGATCCGGCGCGAGGTGGGACGGGGGCGACCGAGAGCCTTCGGCCGACGGGCTCGGGTCAGCAGTCCTCCAGGACGACCTTGGTGGTGCCGTCCGCGAGTCCGGGCGTGCCCGCGGCGCTCTCCAGGATGACCGGCCCCTCGACGACCTCCGGTGCCACGAAGTTCTTCTCGGGCGAGGGGTTCACGGCGAAGCTTCCGGGGTCGGCGTCGAGGTGCACCCGCCATTCGCCGGTCATACGCTGCATCTTCGGCGTGAAGGTGACGTGCATGACCTTGCCGACCGGGACTTCCCGCACCTCCGACTCGCTGGCGGTGGCCGTCTTGATCGTCATGTCCAGCGTTCCCTTGTGCTTCACCCAGCCACCGCTCAGAGCTCCGAAGAGACCGCCGAGGGCGCCCTGCTGGGTGGCGGTGTACTTGCCCTGACCCTGGCCCACCGCCTTCGAGAACTCGGTGGTCACCTTCGACGGTTCGGTGGCGTTCGGCTCGCAGTTCGGGAAGTCGACGGTGACCTTCTCCGTGGGGCCGTCGAAGGTCTCGAAGTTCGTCTCGACGAAATCACAGGTGTCGGATTCGAATCCGTCCCCGAGACCGCCGCCGAAATCGCTCGTCGACTGCTGCTTTCCGTTGAGTTTCGCGGTCCTTTCACACATCCGCATGATCTGGTCGACGGACGGCTCGTCGGCGGCGTTGGCCGACGGCAGCAGCACGGTGACGGTGGCCGCGCAGGTCGCGAGTGAGGCACCGATCGCCAAGTATCGGACCTTCTTGTTCCTGAAGCGCCTCTTGGCTGCCATGACTGTCTCTCCTTGGGGGGTGCTTTACCTTCCGATGGAGGATTATTGGGGTTCTGTGCAGCATGTGGACAGAGTCAAATGTCCCTACTCTCCGGTCGGTTCTGATTGCATATGCAAGCTGTCGTCGCCTCTCTGACGCATCGTCAGATCTGGCGGTACCCTGACCTCGACCAACACACCGCGATGGGAGTCCCCATGGGCAAGCTCGACGGACGTGTCGTCCTCGTCACAGGTGCCGCGCGCGGCCAGGGCGAGCAGGAGGCTCGGCTCTTCCGGTCGGAGGGGGCCGAGGTGGTCGTCGCCGACGTCCTCGACGACCAGGGGGAGGCCCTCGCCAAGGAGATCGGCGCCCTCTACGTCCATCTGGACGTGAGCCGCGAGGACGACTGGACGGCCGCGGTGGCCGCCGCCAAGGGGGCGTACGGACGCGTCGACGGGCTGGTCAACAACGCCGGTGTGCTGCGCTTCAACTCCCTCGTCGACACCCCTCTCGACGAGTTCATGCAGGTGGTGCGGGTCAACCAGGTCGGCGTCTTCCTCGGCGTCAAGACCCTGGCCCCGGAGATCGAGGCGGCCGGCGGGGGCACGATCGTCAACACCGCCTCGTACACGGGGATGACGGGGATGGCGTACGTCGGCGCGTACGCGGCGACCAAGCACGCCATCGTCGGACTCACCCGGGTCGCCGCGCTGGAGCTGGCCCGCAAGGGCATCCGGGTCAACGCCGTCTGCCCCGGTGCCGTCGACACCGCGATGACCGACCCGGGCGACGAGGTGTCCGCCGAGGCCGTCGACAAGCTCTATCGCAAGCGCATCCCGCTCGGCCGGATCGGCCGCCCCGAGGAGATCGCCCGCCTCGCCCTCTTCCTCTCCTGCGCGGACTCCTCCTACATCACCGGGCAGCCGTTCGTGATCGACGGGGGCTGGCTGGCCGGAGTGAGCCTCTGACCGCCCGCCCCGAGCACGCATCTGACGGTACGTCAGCTATTGACGCTCCACGGGGCCGGTGGAACAGTCGGCCGTGTCAATATCTGACGGACAGTCAGAAGCAGCAGAGGATCTGACCGTGGGACGGTGAACCTCCTTGGAATTCGGGCTCTTTGTACAGGGATACGTGGGCAAGCGGGCCGAGACCGACCCCCTCGCGGAGCACAAGGCGCTGATGGAGGAGACCGAGTACGTCATCCAGGCGGACAAGTCCGGCTTCAAGTACGCCTGGGCCTCCGAGCACCACTTCCTGGAGGAGTACTCGCACCTCTCGGCCAACGACGTCTTCCTCGGTTACCTCGCACACGCGACGGACCGCATCCACCTCGGCTCCGGCATCTTCAACCCGCTCGCCCAGGTCAACCACCCCGTGAAGGTCGCCGAGAAGGTCACCATGCTCGACCACCTCACCGAGGGCCGTTTCGAGTTCGGCAGCGGGCGCGGGGCAGGCTCCCACGAGATCCTCGGGTTCATCCCCGGGGTGACCGACATGAACTACACCAAGGAGATCTGGGAAGAGACCATCGCCGAGTTCCCCAAGATGTGGCTCCAGGACGAGTACGTCGGCTTCCAGGGCAAGCACTGGTCGCTGCCGCCGCGCAAGATCCTGCCCAAGCCGTACGGGAAGTCCCACCCCGCGATGTGGTACGCCGCCGGGTCGCCGCCGTCGTACTCCATGGCCGCGCGCAAGGGGCTCGGGGTGCTCGGCTTCAGTGTGCAGAAGGTCTCCGACATGGAGTGGGTGCTGGAGAAGTACAAGACCGCCATCGTCGACGCCGAGCCCATCGGGGACTTCGTCAACGACAACGTGATGGTGACGACCACCGCGATCTGCGCGCCCACGCACGACGAGGCGGTGCGCATCGCGGTGGACGGCGGGCTGCACTATCTGCCGTCGCTGGTCTTCCGGTATCACGACACGTTCCCCCGGCCGGACGGCTTCCCCGTGTGGCCCGAGACGCTGCCCGAGTACAACGAGGAGTTCATCGAACTGCTCATCGAGGAAGAGCTGTTGATCTGCGGGGACCCGGACGAGGTGTTCCGGCAGTGCAAGCGGTGGGAGCAGGCCGGGGCGGACCAGCTGAGCTTCGGGTTGCCGGTGGGGGTGCCGAAGGAGGCGACGCTGCAGACGATCCGGTTGGTGGGGGAGCACGTGATTCCGAAGATCGACACGGATCCTGTGCATCGGACTTCGCGGTTCCGAGGAGCCGTCTGAGGTCCGAGTGGCGGCTGCGGGTCGTGGGGGCTGGTCGCGCAGTTCCCCGCGCCCCTTAAAGGTACAGGTGGCACCCATCCTTACCAGGCACCCCGGAAGGAGCGAGTCGTGCTCGACCATGTCATCAAAGGTGTGACCGTCGTCGACGGGACCGGTGCGCCCGCGTACACCGCTGATGTCGGCCTGCGGGACGGCCGTATCGCCGTCATCGGGGAGGTGACGGAGGAGGCACGGTCCTCGGAGGACGCCGCCGGGCTCGTGCTCGCGCCCGGGTTCGTCGACCCCCACACCCACTACGACGCGCAGCTGTTCTGGGACCCGTACGCGACGCCGTCGCTCAACCACGGGGTGACCACCGTCGCGGGCGGGAACTGCGGGTTCACGCTCGCGCCGCTCAACCCCGCCCGGCCCGAGGACGCCGACTACACGCGGCGGATGATGTCCAAGGTCGAGGGGATGTCGCTGGTCGCGTTGGAGGAGGGCGCCCCCTGGACCTGGCACGGCTTCGGGGAGTACCTGGACGCGCTCGAAGGGCGGATCGCCGTCAACGCCGGCTTCATGGTGGGCCATTGCGCGCTGCGGCGGTACGTGATGGGGCCGGACGCCATCGGCGGGCAGCCGAGCCCCGAGCAACTGGACGCCATGCTGCGGCTGTTCCACGAGGCGATGGACGCGGGCGCCTGGGGCCTGTCGACCACGCAGTCCTCGACGCACAGCGACGGCGACGGGCAGCCGGTCGCGTCGCGGCACGCGAAACCCGCCGAGCTCATCGCGTTGTCGCGGGCGGTGGGCGAGCACGAGGGCACCCAGATCGAGGCGATCGTCGCCGGATGCCTGGACCAGTTCAGCGACGACGAGATCGACCTCTTCGTCGAGATGAGCGCCGTGGCCGGGCGCCCCCTCAACTGGAACGTGCTGACCATCGACTCCACCGTCCCCGAACGCGTGCCGAGGCAGCTGGAGGCGAGCGAGCGGGCCCGCAAGGCGGGCGGCCGGGTCGTCGCCCTCACCATGCCGATCCTCACGCCGATGAACATGTCCCTGGGCACGTTCTGCGCGCTGAACCTGATCCCCGGCTGGGGCCCGATCCTGGGCCTGCCGGTGCCCGAGCGGATCGAGCGGCTGCGTGACCCGGAGGTACGGGCGGAGATGCTGCGGCGCGCGGACTCCAAGGAGGCCGGGGTCTTCCGGCGGCTCGCCAACTTCGGGCGGTACGTCATCGGCGACACCTACAGCGAGGCGAACGAGGGCCTCACCGGGCGGGTCGTGCGCGACATCGCCGCCGAGCGCGGACAGGAACCGTTCGAGTGCCTGGTGGAGATCTGCGCCGCCGACGACCTCCGTACGGTCCTGTGGCCCATGCCGACCGACAACGACCCCGACTCCTGGACCCTGCGCGCCGAGACCTGGCGGCACGAGGACGTCCTCCTCGGCGGCTCCGACGCCGGCGCCCACCTGGACCGCATGTGCGGCGCGCCGTACACGACCCGGTTCATCGGCGACTGTCTGCGCGGCCGGAAGCTGGTCGGGCTGGAGCAGGCGGTGAAGATGCTCACGGACGACCCGGCGCGCCTCTTCGGCCTCCGGGAACGGGGTCAGGTGCGGGAGGGGTGGCATGCGGACCTCGTCCTCTTCGACCCGGAGCGCGTCGACGCAGGCAAGGCCACCCTGGTGCACGACCTGCCGGGTGACAGCCCGCGCCTCGACTCCAGGGCCATCGGCGTACGGGCGGTCTGGGTCAACGGTGTCGAGGCGATCCGCGACGACGTGGTGACCGGCGCCGTCCCCGGGAAGGTGCTGCGCAGCGGGCGGGACACCCGGACGGTGAGTACGCGGTGAGCGGGCCGGGGTCTTCGGCGGGGGCCGCGGAGGAGTCCGCGCGGCGCCGGCTGTTCATCGGCGGCTCCTGGGTGGAGCCGGACGGCGGGCACTACGAGGTGGTCGACCCGGCGACGGAGGAGGTCGTCGGGTGGGCGCCGGAGGCCTCGCGGGCCCAGACGCACGCGGCGGCGGCCGCCGCCCGGGAGGCCTTCGGCCCCTGGTCGAGGACGCCCGCCGCCGAGCGGGCCGCGATCCTCGCCCGTACGGCGGACCACATACGACGCCATCTCGTCCCGTACGCCGAACTCGCGCAGGCCGAGAGCGGCGCGACGACCGGGACGGCGCGGGCCATGCAGGTGGGGGTGGGCGCCGCCCGGTTCCAGCGGTACGCGCGCGTGGAGCCGGTGGAGGAGCCGATCGCGCCCCAGATCAACGAGGCCGGGCCGTTCGGGAGGGCGGCCGTGATGGGCGCCCTCGCCGTGCGGCAGCCCGTGGGCGTGGTCACCTGTATCACCTCGTACAACAACCCCTGGGCCAACCCGGCCGGGAAGATCGCCCCCGCCCTCGCCATGGGCAACACGGTGGTCGTCAAGCCTGCCCCGCAGGACCCGCTCTCCGTCTACCGCATGGCGGAGGCCCTGGAGGCCGCCGGTGTTCCGCCGGGTGTGGTGAACGTGGTGAGCGGGTCGGGGACGGAGGTCGGTGAGGCCGCCGTGGACTCACCGGACGTCGACATGGTCAGCTTCACCGGCTCGACGGCGGTCGGGCGGCGGATCGCGGAGGTGTGCGGGCGCGGGATGAAGCGCCAGCTGATGGAGCTGGGCGGGAAGGGCGCGGCGGTCGTCTTCGACGACGCGGACCTGGGCGCGGCCGTGGCCGGCATCGCCACCACCTTCACCTTCTACAGCGGGCAGATCTGCACGGCGCCGACCCGGGTGATCGCGCAGCGCGACGTCTACGACCGGCTGGTCACCCAACTGGCCGCCTACGCGGCCAGGTTGCCGGTCGGCGACCCGCGCGAGCCGGGCACGGCGGTCGGGCCGGTGATCTCGGCGGCCCACCGCGACCGCGTCGAGGCGTATGTCGAACTGGGCCGCAAGGAGGGGGCGCGGGTGGTCACGGGGGGTGAACGGCCGCCGTACGAACGGGGTTTCTGGGTGGCGCCGACCCTGCTGGCCGACTGCGCCCCCGATATGCGGGTCGTCCGCGAGGAGATCTTCGGCCCGGTCGTGGTCGTCCTCCCCTTCGACGACGAGGACCAGGCCATCGCGCTCGCCAACGACAGCGACTACGGCCTCATCGACTACGTCTGGTCCGGCGACGTCGCCCGGGCGTTCCGGGTGGCGCGGCGCCTCCGGGCGGGCGGTGTCGGCGTGAACACGGTCGGCCGCAACATGGAGGCACCGTTCGGAGGGTTCAAGCAGAGCGGAGTGGGGCGCGACGTGGGTTCGTACGCGCTGCACGCGTACAGCGAGACGCAGGCGATCGTGTGGCCGGGGTGAGTCGTCCCCCTCTCTCTCCTCGGCTCGCCGGTGACGCGATGATGTTCGAATGCGTGGGTTGGGTGGGGAGAGCGGGTCGAGCGGGTCGAGTACGTCTGGTGGGGTCGGTGGGGTCGGTGGGGTCGGTGGGGTCGATGGGGTCGGTGGGGCTGGTGGGCGTCCTCTGCTCTACCTGGACGTGGACGGGCCCCTGAACCCGTACGCCGCGAAGCCGGAGCGGCGGCCCGCCGGGTACTCGACCCACCGGATGAAGCCGCAGGGCTGGCTCGACCGGCATCCGGGCGAGCCGGCGGCGTACGTCAAGCCGTTGCGGGTCTGGCTGAACGAGGAGCACGGGCGGCGGCTGCTGGAGCTGGGGCGCCTGTACGACCTGGTGTGGGCGACGACGTGGGGCGCCGAGGCGAACACGTACATCGGACCGGTGCTCGGGCTGCCGGAACTGCCGGTGGTGGAGTGGCCGGTGGTGGAGCGGCCGGGGGCGGCCCGGGACCGGCCGGCGCCCGGCGCGACGTCCTGGCCGACCGGTCTGTTCTGGAAGACACCGCGTCTCGTCGAGCACGCGGCGGGCCGCCGTTTCGCGTGGGTGGACGACGAACTGACCGCTGTGGACAGGGACTTCGTCACCGGACACCACGGCCCAGCCGCCCTGCTGCACCGCATCGACCCCCGACTGGGCCTGCGGGAAGCGGACTTCACCGCCCTGGCCGAGTTCGCGCGAGTCACCGGTCGACCGAGTACGTGACGTGGACGAGGGCGTCGCGCTCGCGTTACAGATCGAACACCGCGCGCAGCCCGATCTCGACGGCTTCCATGACGCGTGCGTCGACCGCTCCGAGGTCTTCGGAGAAACGAGCGGAGGACAAGGTGCGGAATTCGCCGAGCACGATGGTGCCGGAGGAGGGGAAGCCGACCGGGATGTCCACGAGTGTCGCCTCGCGCACCTTCTGTGGGTAGACCAGGACGCAGGTGGCGGTCTTGTTCTGCTCGTTGAGCGCGTCGGACGAGATCACCAGGACGTGTGCGCGGCCTCTGGCGAAGGACAGCTGGTAGACGTGGCCGCGCTTCACCGGCCCGCCAGCCGCGCCCAGCGCTCCAGGGTGTCTTCCTCGCTCTCGGTGGGTTCCGCCGAGAGCGTTGTGATCCCGGCCTCGGCCCGCACCTGGGCGGACCTCTCCAACTCCTCGGCGAGCATCTCTCGGCGCAGTATCCGGGCCGTGTACGCGGAGGCATTCCCTTTCGCCTTCACGAAGGCAGCGACCTCGTCGGGCAGGCTCATCGTCATGTTGACCGTCATGTCGAAATCATACGCTGTGCAATGCTGAGCCGTGATTGAGTCATCGGTCGCGCACAGACGACGCTGATCTACTACTCTCCGTGTTCCTGTGGGTAGGGCGGGGAGATATGAGCGCGTGAGCGCATGGGGGAGAACGACGTGATCGTCTGGGTGAACGGGGCCTTCGGGAGCGGTAAGAGCACCTTGGTGGAGGAGTTGCGGGGGCGGTGGCCCGGCGCGCTCGTCTTCGATCCCGAGGTGATCGGCTACGTGCTGCGGGAGATCGTGGAGGTGCCGACCGGCGACTTCCAGGATCTGCGGCTGTGGCGGCGGCAGGTGGCCGGGTTCCTGGTGGGGCTGGTGGAGGAGTACGGGCAGGAGTGCGGGCCGCGGCCGGTGCTGGTGCCGATGACCCTGGTGAAGCCCGACTACGTGGCCGAGGTGTTCGGTGCGATCGAAGCGGCCGGTGTCCCCCTCCACCACTTCTTCCTCCAGGTCCCCGAGGACGTACTGCGCGCCCGCATCGACGGCCGCAGCTTCACCCCGGACGATCCCAAGCAGGACGCGCGGGTCCGCCGGTGGTGCAAGGACCGCATCCCGGAGTGCGTGGCAGCGGCCGGTGTCCTCCCCTCCGGCACGGTGTTCCTGGACGGCGAGGCGAGCCCCGGTGAGCTCGCGGAGTTGGTGTTCAAGCGGGTGGGTGCGTGAGGGTGTGACGATGATCGCGACACCGACCGACCCCGTCGACCACGAACTCGTCCGGGCCGCGGCCGACGTCGCCCGCACGCGGTGCCGGGGCGACAACCACACCATGGCCGCCGCGGGACGCGCCCGGGACGGCCGGATCGTCACCGCCGTGAACGCCTATCACTTCACCGGGGGCCCCTGCGCCGAGCTGGTCCTGATCGGCACGGCGGCCGCCCAGGGCGCGTACGAACTGGACGTGATCGTCGCCGTGGGCGACCGCGACCGGGGCGTGGTTCCGCCGTGCGGCCGGTGCCGGCAGGTCCTCCTCGACTACTTCCCCACGATCAAGGTCATCGTCGGCGGGGGCGACCGCCTCCGGACGGTTCCCATCACCGACCTGCTGCCCGAGAGCTACGTCTGGGCCGACCACCAGCTCGACGCCGAGAACGAGTCGGAGGAGCCCTAGTCGTCCTAGTCGCTGAGGTCCTGCTCCGCCGGCTCGCCCCGGCCCACCGAGAGGGACCAGTGCACTCCCGGGGCGGCGGTGACGGAGACCGTGCCGGCGCGGTCCGAGTCCTCGGAATCGAACTCGTTCAGGATGTTCGTCACTTCGCCGTCGAGGCACTCCATGGGGAACGAGGCGTTCATGGGGCGGAGCACGACCTCGATCTTGCCCTTACCCTCGCAGCTCACGGCGACGGACAGGGCCGTGCCCTCACCCTTCCTTGCCGCCTCGAACTCCAGGTGCGCGCTGTCGCGCGTCTTGTTCTGACGCAGGACCACGCGATCGGCGATGGGGTCCAGGGCCTCCTCCGCCACCTCGCGGGCCGTGTCGCCCTCGCCCTCACCCTCCCCCTCGTTCGCGTCCGAGGCCGGGGTCGCCTTCGCCTGGGGCTGCTCGACCGACCCTCCGGGCCGTCGTTCCGGTGATCCGGTGTCACCGTCGGACCCGGACGAACAAGCGGCGGTGGAGAGGAGGGCGGCCGCCGAGAGAAGCGTCAGGACGGCGGTGCGCGCACGGACGTGCCTGCGTGCTGTTGATGACATGAACGACCCCCGTATGTCTGCCCGTTGGTCACGAGCGAGGTCGTGATCGTGGCACCGGGGCGAGAGTGACAACAAGGAGACGGGGCGGGTTCAGAGCAGAATCTGAGGTTGCCCCCCTTGCGGAAGCGCTCGCCTCAGTCGCGCGAGGAAGGGCGGTCGGGTGCGGGCGCCGACGTGGTGCGGATGTGCTCCGTATGGTCGTCGGTAGGCCACGCCCCTTACCTTGGGCCGCATGGCTGACGAGATCTTCCGTGACCGGCGGCTGGCCGAGCTCTACGACCCGCTCGACCCCGATCGCGGCGACCTGGATGCCTACCTCCTGCTCGCGGAGCAGTTCGGCGCGAGGAAGGTGCTGGACATCGGCTGCGGGACCGGCGTGTTCGCGCTGCTGCTGGCGGACCGTGGGGTGGAGGTCGTCGGGATCGACCCGGCCGGCGCCTCTCTCGATGTCGCGCGGGCCAAACCGGGGGCGGACCGGGTCCGCTGGATCCACGGGGACGCGACGGCCCTTCCCCCGCTCCAGGTCGACCTCGTGACGATGACGGCCAACGTGGCGCAGGAGATCACGGACCCGGAGGGATGGCGGCGAACACTCGCGGGCGCGTACGAGGCCCTGCGACCAGGCGGCCACCTGGTCTTCGAGACCCGCGACCCTGCCAGGAGGGCCTGGGAGGCGTGGAATCGCGAGGACTCGTACGGGGTCACCGAGGTGCCGGGCTTCGGCACGGTCGAAAGCTGGGTGGAGCTGACCGAGGTCACCGGCCAACTGGTCACCTTCCGCTGGCACTACACCTTCGACGGCGGCAAGAAACGGCGCACCTCCGTCTCCACCCTCAGATTCCGCGAGCGGCACGAGATCGAGACGGGGCTGGCCGATCACGGATATGTGCTTGAGGACGTACGGGACGCTCCCGACCGTCCCGGCAGGGAGTTCGTGTTCGTGGCGCGCCGGCCGCCGACGGTGTGACGGCCGCCGACGGGCGTCGCACCGCATCACCCGGAACCGACTCACCGAGCCTGCCTTCGCGAAGCGGCTGGGGCCCCGGGATTTCAGGTGTGCATGAGTGCCAGCGCCTGCTTGAGGTTGTGCTCGGCGATGCCCGCCATGAACGCCCGGTCGGGGAAGTCCCCGTCGAGCAGCCGCAGCGGCCCCGCCGTCAGCGAGAGCCGCTGCGCGAGCATGTAGAGCGCGAGCCGGTCCTCGTCCAATCCGTCGACTGCCAGGGGCCGGTAGGCGTCGTGCAGGCGGATCCGCAGAAACACGTGCTCCCACTCGACGTCGAAGTACATCGAACCCTCGATGTCGATCGCCACGGGGTTCCCGTCCCTGTCCACCAGCACGTGGTCGGGCCCCAGTTCGCCGTGCACGAACGCGTACTCCGTGCGTGGCCGCACGGTCGCCGCCAGGCCCCGCAGCCGCTCCTCCAGCCGGTCACGGGCGCCCGCGATCCGTGCATCGCGGGAGGTCGCCTCGGCGAGGTCCCGCAGCGCGCGGTCGAGAACGACATCTGCACACGACGTACCGCGCGACGTACCTCCTCCGTCGACCACGGCGACCTTGCCGTACGCCGGTGCGCGGTGCAGTCGCATCGCCTCCAGCGACTCCGCGAGCCGGGCCATGACCGGAGCAGCCGCCCGCCGATCGCGCGCGAGCAGCGCCTCCAGGCTCTCGCCCCGAAGGTCCTCGACGATCGCGAGGTCGGCCGGGTAGTGGGCGCCGTCGCGATCGAGGAGACGGATCGCCGGGACGCGGACGCCGAGCGCGTCCAGCCGCGTGTGTGCGGCCTCGAACAGACTGAGCCCGAGGCCGGGTGAGAACGGGTCGGTGAGGTCGTCATCCCCCTCGGCCGTCGGCCAGTAGTTCTCTGTGTCGTCCCACAGGTAGGCGATCGCCGTCGTCGCGTCGTCCATCACCAGGCGGTACACGCCCTTCTTGCTGCCGCCCGCGACCCGCTCGACCGACTCCAGGCGCCGTCCGCCGCCCAGCGCGGCCCGCGCCCCACCCGCCAACTGCTCCCGTGCCACCGACCTGCAAGCCACGCTCCGAGCCGCCTCTCCGTCACGATCATCCGTTCGGCGATCAGTTGAACACGGGAGCCTGCCGGTACGCGGAGGATGTCAGGCGCGACGCCGGCGTTCCTTCAGCGAGCGCAGCAGGGCACCGAAGGCGGTGGGAGCGGCGTCGAGTGTGGTTCGGGTGGGATCGGCTGATTCGATGAGGCGGATGGTGGTGGGGGCGGCGGATATGTGGACGCAGGCTTCGCCTTCTTGGCAGTAGGAGGACTTCTGCCAGTCGGGTGTGGGCATGTGGGCTCCTCAGAGGTCTTTGGCGATGGAGTGGATCAGGTCACGGGACTTGGCGGGGCTGAGCGCGACGCCTTCCACGACGTCGAGCAGGCGCCGGTACTTCTCCAAGTGCGCCTCGGAGTCCAGGAGTACGGGGCCGTGGAACTGATCCAGTTGGACGGTGTCCAGTTGCGGTACCGGACCGTACGCGTAGTTGATCGACTGGCCTGAGCCTGGAAAGGCGCCGACGTCGAAGGGGAGTACGCGCAGGGTGATGTGCTCGCGCTCGCTCATGTGGATGAGATGGTGCAACTGGGCGCGGGCCACGGAGGCGCCGCCGATCCTCATCCGCAAGGCTGCTTCGTGGATGACGGTCCGGTAGGGGACGGCGCCTGCTCTGTAGAGCACGTCCTGCCGCTTGATCCGGAAGGACGCACGGTGTTCCACCTCGGGTGGAGTCGGTGCCGGGATCACATGGCGGAAGATCTCGCGTGCGTGATCCGAGATCTGCAGCAGCCCCGGCACGTGAGAGGTGAACGCGGTTCGCAGACCGGTGGCGTGATGTTCAAGTTCGGCGAGATCGAGCAGGCCGGCGGGGAGGATCCCGCGGTACTGCTCCCACCAGCCGCGCGACCGATCGCTCGCCAGGTCGACCAGGGCTTCGGCGAACTTCTGATCGGGGCAGTCATATGCGCGGGCCATGGCGCGGATGCGGTCCGCGCTCACGCCGAAGCGGGCCGACTCCACATTGCTGAGTTGACCCGTGCTCGTGCCCAGTTGCCGAGCGGCCTCCGTGGTGGTCATGCCCGCGCGCTCACGGAGTTTCCGTAGCTCGGTGGCGACACGGGTGCGCCGGGCTGACGGCGCCGGCCTGGTCGTCATGCAGCTCCTCCAGGTGCGGCCAGTCGATGAGGGTCACTCACACGAGGGAATCCGCATCGATTTCCTTGGAATCTTGCAAAGCAGCTTTGCCGGGCAGGCTACCTTCTTCTTCAGGCGCCCCACCCAGAAGTGCCCCGCTCGACGGAGCGGCGACGGCCACTGGGTACTGCTCGACCCTGACTTCGACTGCTCAACGACACGATCCAACTCCCCTCAGTCACCGGAGACTTCCATGGCCACCGTATCTCCGTCGCTCGACTACACCCTGCGCCTTCCCCGCGACCCGCGCTCCCCCGGCGTGGGGCGTGCCACCCTGCGGGCCGTGCTGGCGGCGCATGACCTGGCGAAACTCGGCCCGGTGGCCGAGTTGTTGGCGACGGAGTTGCTGACGAACGCCCATCAGCACACCACGACGGAGTACGCGCTGAGGGTGGTGGGGATCGGCGGGCGGCTGCGGGTGGGGGTGTGGGACCGGGACCGGCGGGTGCCGCCCGGGTTCGAAGCGGGGTGCGAAGGCGTCGATGTCCGCGGCGACGCGGAACGCGGCCGGGGGCTCTGTCTCGTACGGGCCTGCTCCGAGGATCGGGGCGTGTCCGTGCTGCGCGACCTCGGCGTCTCGCGGGGCGGGAAGTTGTTGTGGGTCGACTGCGGCGCCGTAGAGGGCTGAAGCAACCGTTCCGGGGGTGCGGCGGTCTTACCCGGCGTCGTGATCGGAGGGTCGGCCTCCGCCCGACTCGTACCGGCGACCGACCGGAAAGGGCGCACTCCATGAAACCCGATCCCGATCCCGATCTCTGCCTTGCCGTTCCGGAGGGTTTCGACGACACGGACGCCGAGTCCCAGGTGCATCCCATGGCGAGGAAGCTGTTTCCCGCCACGACCGCCGCGGACGCCTTCAGGAAGGCCCAGGAGTGGGTGGGGGAGCACGACGTCTTCCTGGTGGACGTGTCATGGGACTTCGCGCACGACGAGGACGAGCCCTACACGCTGAGCATCTACTTCACGTTCGAGCTGGAGCCCGAGGACACCTGACATGGCCAAAAGGTCGCGCCAATACTTCAGTCCGGTTTCGCGATCTTGCGTCAGGCCCGGTTGCGCAAGGTAGCCGAAAGGTGTGGCCTGAGTGGGATATTCACTAGCGAAAAGGTCGCTCGTTTGCCAGGTTTGAGCCATGGATGCCCAGCTCAATGACGTGCCGAGCCATCCCTGGCTGGGTGCCCCGATCGATGCCCGCCCCCTGTTCGCCCCGGAGCAGGCCACGCTGATGACCACGCTGCGTGGCCTGGTGCCCGCCGACTGGGCCAAGGAGGCGCTGCCGGGCTGGACCGTGCGAGATCTTGCCGCCCACGTCCTGGGAGACTTCTACGGCCGGCTTGCCCGCGACCGCGACGGTCACCAGGAAGGCCCCACCTTCGCGCCGGGTGAAACTCTGGAGGCGTTCATCCACCGCATCAACCAGGAATGGGTCGACGCCCAGCGCCGGGTGAGCCCGGTCTCCCTCACCGACACCCTCGACCTGATCGGCGGCCAGGTCGTCCGGTTCTTTGAGGCCACCGACCCCGACGCCCCATCCTTGGGAGTGTCATGGGCCGGCGTCGATCCGGCGCCGATGTGGCTGGACAGCGCCCGCGACTTCACCGAGTTCTGGACCCATCGTCAGCAGATTCGCCACGCCATCGACCGGGGCACCGATCCCGATCCTCGCCTGCTGTCCGTGGTCCTGGACACCTTCATGCGAGCCCTGCCCCACACCCTGCGCGAGGTCGCCGCGCCGGTCGGCACTCAGGTCCGGGTGCGGATCGACGGCCCGGCCGGTGGCAGGTGGACGGCGACAGCCATCGGGGACGTCTGGTCGCTCGCCGAGCCGGACACCGAACGTCCCGCCGCGCTCATCGGCCTGGACTCGGAGACTGCATGGCGCCTGTGCACCCGCGGTATCCAGCCGGACACCGCCCTGGCCCGCGCCCGTATCGATGGCGACCGCGAACTGGCCGAAGCAGCCTGCCAGATCGTGTCAATCGTCTACTGACACCAGTGGATCGGCGTGCCGAGGCGGACACGCCACCGACGGCCATCACGCCCGGTGACATCGGTGGCCAGTTGTCTCCCCCGTGCCGACCTCTTCGGGTTGGGTCCGTGTCCTGCGCCTGCGCGACACTGGTCGAGTGATCGTCGAACGCGCGTATGCCCACCTCTCCTCGCACGACGAGGACGCCTGGCCCTGGTAGGTGCCCTGCGTCCGGCAGCTGCTCGACGAAGGGCTGCGGTTCACCGCGCCGGTGACCTTTCTGGTCGGTGAGAACGGCTCGGGGAAGTCGACCCTGGTCGAGGCGTTGGCGGAGGGGTTCGGCCTGGACTCCTACGGCGGTTCCCACGACTGGCGCTACGCCTCCCCGCGTGGCAAGTCGGCGCTCGGCGAGCGGATGAGGTTCGACGCGGCCTCGGGCGGGCGCCGTATGGCCACCAGCTGGTCGGCCCGCAAGGGCTTCTTCCTGCGGGCCGAGACCGCGCTGGACGCCCTGGGCCGGGAGGGGCTGTCGCCGGACTCGGTCAGCCATGGCGAGGGCTTCCTCGCGGCGTTCCGCGGTAAGTTCCTGCACGCCGGGCTCTATGTTCTCGACGAGCCGGAGGCCGCGCTCTCCTTCACCTCGTGCCTCGAACTGATCGGGCACATCGACCGGTTGGCCAAGGAGGGCGGCCAGGTCATCTGTGCCACGCACTCACCCTTGCTGACTGCCCTGCCGGGCGCGGACATCGTGGAGGTCGGCGAACACGGCATGCGGAGGGTCGCCTGGCGGGAACTCGGCGTCGTGGATCACTGGCGCCGCTATCTCGCCGATCCCCACGCCTATCTGCGGCACATCGTCGAACCGTAGGGGCCGTGGGCGGAGCCTTCGCTGGTCGATGCCTCTGGGGCGTCCGGCCGCCCGCGTCCGGCCGCCGGCCAGACCCTAGCCGCGCAGATCCACCCGTACCGTCAGCAGCTCCGCCCCCAGCACCCGTACCGCCGCGCTGTTCATGCGGGGCAGCGTGCGCAGGCGGGCGATCGGGTCGTCGTCGGGGAGGAGGTGGGCCGTGCCCTCGTGCCAGCGGCCCCGGATGCGGACGCGGACCGAGGGGTCGGCCTTGATGTTGCGGATGTAGTGGGAGGCGTCGCCGTACTCGGAGACCAGCCAGAAGGAGTCGCCGACGCGGCGGCCGCCGATGGGCGTGCGGCGGGGGAGGCCGGACGTGCGGCCGGTTGTCTCCAGGACCGTCTGGAGCGGGACGCGGCGGAGCACCGGGTTGGCGACGTGCCGCTGGAAGGCCGTCACGACACGTTGCTTGAGGTCCATGGGGGCGGTGGGGTCCTCGTTCCGGGACATCGGCTTGGTTCTCCTCGGGGCGTGGGAGGTACGGAGTACAGGATCGGGTGCGGGGCGAAGGCGGTGGGTGGCCGGTGCGGGTCGTGACGTGGAACCTGTGGTGGCGGTTCGGGCCGTGGCAGGAGCGGCAGAAGGCGATCCTCGCGGTGCTGCGCGAACTGCGCCCCGATGTCGTCGGATTGCAGGAGGTCTGGGAGCAGCACGGAGAGGGGCACGGAGAGGATGAGGAGCGCGGGGAGGGCAATCTCGCCGGGTGGCTCGCCCGGGAACTCGGGATGCACTGGGCCTGGGGCGAGTACGGCGACGCCGAGCGCTGGCAGCGGCGGATCGGGGACCCCGGCGTCGGCATCGGCGTCGCCGTGCTGAGCCGGTGGCCCGTGCTGGAGAGTGCCGCCATCGGGCTGCCGACCGCGGAGGGCGGCAGCGGGCGCGGCGCCCTCCACGCCCTCCTCGACGCACCCGGCGCGCCCGTGCCCTTCTTCACCGCCCACCTCAGCTCGGAGACCGACGCGTCCGCGCAACGCTGCCGTCAGGTCGCCGCGCTGGCCGAGTTCGTGGCCCGGCACCGGGGCGGGGGCACCGACCATCCGCCCGTGATCACAGGCGACTTCAACGCCTGGCCCGACTCCGACGAGGTCCGGCTGTTCGGCGGCTACAGGACCGCGCCCGCCGTGCCCGGACAGTGCTTCTTCGACGTCTGGGAGTACGCCGAGCCGGGCGCCCCGTCGGCCACCTGGGACCTCGCCAACCCGTACGTCGCCGCGTCGCACGGGCCGAGCGTACGGGTCGACTACATCCACGTCGGCCCACCGGGCCCCGGCGGCCTCGGCCACGTACGGGCCGTGACGAGAGCGGGCGACGCCCCCGTGGACGGCGTATGGCCCTCCGACCACGCGGCGGTCGTCGTGGACCTGGCGGACGGGAGTGGGGCCGGGGCGGCGGCCGGTGGGTAGCCCGGGGCCGGGGTGCGCTGAAGCCCCCCGGCCACGTACACCGCCCGCCGCCTTCCCTACGGCTTCCGGCCCACCCCGCCGTGCTGCCCGATCGGCTTCGGCTCGCCCGCCGTCGTGTCGTCCGGGTTCCACAGGGGGACGGAGACGACGCCCGGCGGGAGCAGGTCGAGGCCGTCGAAGTAGCCGGTGATCTGGTCGATCGGGCGCAGGAAGTACGGGACGGCGCCCGTCTCGTTGTAGGCGTCCTGGGCGCGCTCGTAGTCGGGATCGGTGCCCCGGGAGCCCTCGTTGATGTTGAGGTAGCTGCCGGAGGGGAGACCGGCGAGCAGGCGGCGGACGATGTCACGGGCCTCGTCGTACGAGCTGACGTGCCCCAGGATGCCGCTGAGGATCAGCGCGGTCGGCCGGGAGAGATCCAGTGTCGCCGCCGCGGCCTCCAGGATGCGCTCCGGTTCGTACAGGCTGGCGTCGACGTACGCGGTGGCGCCCTCCGGGGAGGAGTACAGCAGCGCGCGGGCGTGCGCGAGGACCATCGGGTCGTTGTCGACGTAGACGATCCGCGCGTCCGGCGCGCTGCGCTGGGCGACCTGGTGGGTGTTGTCGGCCGTGGGCAGCCCGGTGCCGACGTCCAGGAACTGCCGGACGCCCTCCACCTCCACCAGATGCCGGATGCTGCGTCGCAGGTACGCGCGGCTGCTGCGGGCGATGGTCACGATGCCGGGGAAGGCGCCGGCGTACGCGTCGCCTGCCGCCTCGTCCACCGGGTAGTTGTCCTTGCCGCCCAGCCAGTAGTTCCAGATGCGGGCGGAGGCGGGCACCGAGGTGTCGACCTTCTCCTTCGCCGCCGGAGCCGCCGCCGGGTCGGGCGTCGTCGCGTGATCGGTCATGGGCGCCGTCTCCTCCGCCGTGCAGGTGCGCCGTCGCACGGACGGACGCACGTTTGTGTCGAGCCAAACATAAGGCTCAACACAGCTGTTTCGTACGCGGGTTCCCCCTGTAGGTCCCTCACCTGGCGGGTGACCGCTACCGCCGCCCCAGGAAGATCGGGTTGGTGAAGGCCGCCGGCGGGCCCGGGAACCCCGGCACGATCGGCGGCCGGCGGACCTCGGCGCGTACGTACGCCGCGTACGAGGCCGTCGTACGCCACTGGGCCGCGCCCGTGCCGGACTCCGGGATCGCGGGCGAGGTGAACAGGACGCCCTGGTCGGTGACGAAGCGGACGGTGCAGCCGGCGGAGCCCGTCGCCTCCAGACGGACGGTGACCGGGGTGTCGCCGTCCACCTTCAACCGCTCGCCGATGCCCGCGTGTTCGCCGCGCGGCCCGGACGCCGTGAACGACACGGACACGTCCTTGGACTCGGCGACGTACGAGCGGCCCGCCCGCAGCCCCTCCTGGATCGCCTCCCGGCTCAACTCCTCGGCCAGGACGACCGTCTGGGGGCGGCCGACGGGGTCGGGATCGCGGTGGGCGTCGCTGTTGCCCATCGCCGGGATCCAGTCCTGACGGCCCTCGCGCACCGCCGCGACGAGCATGCCGTCCCAGTCGGCGAGCGCCACCTCGTCCTCCGGCGAGTACGCCCCGTTCCACACCTCCACCGCGTCCGCCTCGCCGAAGCCGAACTTCCAGTTGCAGCCGATGCAGGTGGCGTGCGGGTGGGCGGGGACGACCAGACCCCCGGCGCGGCGGATCTGTCGCGCGTACTTGCCGAACCGGTTGTCCCGCGCCCGGTAGCGCCAGTCGACGAACGTGCCCGGGTCGACGCCGAGCGCCACCACGTGCCCGTTGCGCGTGGTGACCTCCTCGCCCAGCATGATCAGCAGGTCGTCACCCGCGTGCTCGGCCCAATGGGCGTGCGCGGACTGGGTGTTGTGCTCCGAGCTGTTGATGAAGTCCAGTCCCGCGGCCCGCGCGAGCGCCGCCAGCTCGGCGGGCGTACGGCGGCCGTCGGAGTACCAGGAGTGCAGATGGCAGTCGCCCCGGTACCAGGCCCGGCCCCGCCCCTTGGCCCGTTCCGGCGGGTAGACCGGCTTCACCGCCGCGGCCGGCCTGCCGTACGTCAGGGTGATCGTGATCTCGTAGGGCAGCCCGTCCGGGGCCACCGTGTACGGGCCCAGTGCGATGTGCCAGGTGCCGGGGCGTACGGGGCCCGGGAGATAGCCCGGGGTCGCCTCGTCGGTCCGGATGAAGAACTCGGTGCGGGCGCCGCCCGACCAGCCGCGGAAGCCCTTGCCGCCCAGTTCGGTGCCGCGCTCGTCGAAGACGCCGATGTCGAGGGCGTTGCCCATCGTGCCGGCCGGGACGGTCGTTCTCTCGTAGCTGTAGGAGACCCTGAACTCCCGTACACCGGCGGGTACTTCGACCGGCAGATACACGAAGTCGGGGGAGCCGGTGGGGAGGGTCCCCCTGATCGTCCTGGTCTCCTGCTCGCCGTCCGCGGCCTCGGCGCCGCTCGTCCCAAAGGTCACGCTTCCCAACGTAAGCGCGGCCGCCGCCGACGTCACGAACAGCGCGCGCCTTCCCAGTCCGTTCCCGTCACCGTGGTGGTCGTCGCACATGCTGCTGCTCCCCAGGTCGGTCGTGAGTGACATGGCGTGGGTGGTGCGTGGAGTGGTGCGGGGGTGGTGCGTGGTGTCCGCCACCTTCGTATGCGGTGGTGAACTGCGGGGCAAGGGAAAGGAATCGCCAGTTTTCGATACGCGACGGAGCGAGACAGTGGGCGGGGGAGCGTGCGTGTGGACACCGATCTGTGTGCTGGGCGGAGCCGGTGTCACCGACCGGGTCGCGCAGGGCCATGACGCGGACCGGTTCGTGGAGATCGGCTCCCTGACCAAGGTGCTCACGGGCACCCTCCTGGCCCGGCTGGCGGCGGAGGGGGAGCTGGACTTCGACACCCCGCTGGAGGAGTGCCTCGACGAGGTGCCGAGGGGGACCGGCATTTCCCTGCGCCATCTCGCCGAACACACCTCGGGCCTGCCCCGGCTGCCCGCCGGACTCACCGGCCTGCCCACGGGCCCGCCCGACGACCCCTACGCCGATTTCACGGAGGCGGCGCTGCGGGACTCGCTGCGCGACCTGGACCGGCCGACGGCGGGACGGCCGGGCCGGGAGGAGTACTCCAACCTCGGCTACGCCGTGCTCGGGCTCGCGCTCACCACCGTCACCGGCTGCTCGTACCAACAACTGGTGGACACGCACGTCCTGTCGCCGCTCGGGCTGGGCGCGGGAGCGATGACGGCGAGCCCGCCGGAAGGGCGGCGGCTCGTGCCGCGCGATCTGTTCGGCCGGCCCCGCCCCCTGTGGACCCTGACCGGGGCGATCCTGCCGGCCGGCGGCCTGTGGGCCGGCTGTCGGACGCTGGCGGACCTCCTCGTGGCCCTGCTCGTGGAACGCCGGTTCGGCGACCCGGCACCCTCCTGGCGACGGGCTCCCTCGCTCCGCTGGCACGACGGCTCCACCCGCGGTTCGTCCGTCGTGGCCGCCGCGTTCGACGACGGTCGATGGGCCCTCGTCCACCGCCTCGGCCCCATGCCCGGCACGAGCAAAGCCGCGAAGCGCGCCCTGCGCGGGGCCACGCCCACGCGGCCCGCCCTGAACGCCGATGAAGACTGACGCAGGCGGACCAGCGGACAACCAGGGGCCGACCGGCGCCGCACTCGGCAGCCGACCCGCACCTCCAAGCGTCCGTCCGGCAAACCCGCCGCCTCGCGCGCCCCGCGCGCCCGACCGGCCGACTCCCCTAAGTGCCGACCGGTCGGTATGGACATCCCTGTCCATAGCCGCTAGAGATGACACATGCGCATCTCCGTGACGATCTTTCTCACCGACGAGACGATCACTCCGACCCGGCTCGCCCGTGAGCTGGAGCAACGCGGTTTCGCGGGGCTCTACCTCCCCGAGCACACGCACATCCCCGTCGAGCGGACGACCCCGTACCCGGCCGGCGGCGACCTGCCGCGCGAGTACGGCCGCACCCTCGACCCCTTCGTCGCGCTCGGCCAGGCCGCCGCCGTCACCGAGCGGCTCGGGCTCGGCACCGGGATCACGCTGGTCGCCCAGCACGACCCGATCGACCTCGCGAAGCAGATCGCGACCGTCGACCACCTCTCCGGCGGCCGTCTCACCCTCGGCCTCGGCTACGGCTGGAACGTCGAGGAGGCCGCCGACCACGGGGTCGAGTGGCGCACCCGCCGGGAGCTGGTGCGGGACCGGATGGCGCTGATGCGGGCGCTGTGGGCGGAGGAGCCGACGGCGTACGAGGGGGAGTTCGGGAGCGTGCGGGCGAGCTCCGCGTACCCGAAGCCGGTGCAGAAGGCGCGCGGGCCGGTGGTGGGGCCGCGCACGCTGATCGGCGGGGCCGCGGGGCCGAAGCTGTTCGCGCACATCGCCGAGTACGCGGACGGCTGGCTGCCCATCGGGGGGCGGGGGCTCGGGGAGGCGCTGCCGGTGCTGCGGGCGGCGTGGGCGGACGCCGGGCGCGATCCCGCCGGGTTGCAGGTCGTGCCGTACGCGGTGCAGCCGAGCGCGGGGAAGCTGGCGTACTACGCGGAGCTGGGGATCGAGGAGGTCGTGGTGCAGCTGCCTCCGGCGGGGGAGGCGGAGGTCCTGGGGCTGCTGGACGAGTACGCGGGGTTCCTGGGCGGCGGCGCCTGAGAGCCGAAGCGGCCGCGTCCTCGCGGGAGGACGCGGCCGAGGTGACTGCTGACTACTTCGCCGGACCCACCCGGATCGTGACCGTGGAGCCGTCCTTGGCCTCCTTGAGGATCTGGATCCTGGTGTTGGTGTTGGTGATCTTGACTCCGCCCGTGGGGTTCTCCTCGTCGTAGTAGGTGTGGGTGCGGTCGTCGAAGACCGATACGCCCTTCTTCGACGTGACCTTCAGCGTGACCTTCTTGTCCTGGTGCAGCGTGAAGGCGTCCGTGCGGCCCAGGGTGAAGGTCGAGTCGTGCGTCTGGTGGTCGTTACCGGCCAGCTCGCCGTCGGACCACTTCAGGGGCTTCGGATGGGCGTCGACCGGCAGCAGCAGGCCGACACCGGGGTGCTGGCTGGTGTTGTTGTCCTGCTGCGAGGTGTCCCACTTCCAGATCAGCAGGCCGTTTTGGTAGGGGTAGCGCTCCACCCAGTCCTGGCGCGTGAAGTTGTACGCGAGCTTGAGGCCCTTGTCGTACGACACGTACTGGCGGTTCTCGGCGACGTAGTACTGCTCGTGCTCCGTGGTGTACGAGCCGCCGAAGCGGGAGAAGCCGACTGCCGTCCAGGCGGGGTCGGCGGTCTCGGCGTTGTCCGAGAAGAGGGGCGAGCCGTCGGCCGTGAAGGTGATCAGGTCGGCCACGAAACCCTTCTGTGCCACGTACTGGTCGGTCTGGTAGCGGAAGCGCAGATCGATCTTCCGGCCCGCGTAGCCGTCCAGGGAGTACGACAGCTTCCTGAAGCCGTCCGTCGTGCCGTCCAGGGCCGGCCTGCCGCCACCGTCACGGCCGATCGGCAGGTCGTCGGCGGTGCCGTCGATCGCGGTCCAGGTGGCGCCGCCGTCCGTGGAGACCTCGGTGTAGAGGTAGTCGTATCCCTTCTCGATGTCCCACCAGCCGTCGAGCGTCAGCGCCGCGGAGGTCTTTCCGGTGAGGTCCACGGAACGGGTCAGCGTGTTCGACAGGCTGTTGGCGCTGCCGCTCCACCACTGCAGCGAACCCTCCGAGGGCTGCACGACCTCGACCTTCACCTGTTTCTTGGGCAGCTCGACCACGAGGTCCTGCCTGTCCTTCGTGTTGTACTCGGCGATGCCCAGCTTGTGCGTGGACTTCGTTCCGGCCTCGGCCGTGTCGTAGTTCAGCCAGCCGAGCTGCAGCTTGTCCCACGCGGTCATGTCGCCGGGCACGTCACCGATCTCGGTCTTGCTCTGCCCGAGCCAAGAGCCGCCCGACAACAGGGTCCAGAAACCGGTGGAGTTGCTGCCCTTGCCGCTGGTGTCGTAGTGGTCCGGCAGACCGAGGTCGTGGCCGAACTCGTGGGCGAAGACACCGAGGCCGCCGTTTTTGACCGGAGGTTGCGAGAAAAGGAAAGTTCGCAATCGTCCGTGGCACGAGTAACTCTGTTATCGGACAGTCGTATTCAGCCTCGCGCACAAACTGTTCACTGGTCCCGCAAATGAGCCGCAAAATTACCTGCTGGTATTACTGGAAGGTCATGGGTGGCGGTCATGGGTGGCGGTAATTCATGGCGGGTATGCGGCGCCGACGCGGATTCGTCGGCGGCTGAATAGCGCGGGTGGCGGGCCGTCCGTAGGTCGCCCGCCCCGCCATCGGCGATTGCACCGTGTAACGAATCCCGGTCCATCCGGCCCGCCGTGCCTGCCTGGGCCGATCCGGTCGCTCGTATGCTCGACGGATGACGACTTCCGCGACCTCTGGAAACGGACCCACCGACTCCACCGGCTCCACCGCTCCCACCGGGAACTCGATGCGGCGCGCGCTCAAACGCGCCCGCGACGGCGTGGCGCTCGACGTGAGCGAGGCGGCGGTGCTGCTCCAGGCGCGCGGCGCCGACCTGGAGGACCTCGCCGCGTCGGCGGCACGGGTGCGGGACGCGGGGCTGGCCGAGGCCGGGCGGCCCGGTGTCATCACGTACTCGAAGAGCGTCTTCGTCCCGCTCACCCGGCTCTGCCGGGACAAGTGCCACTACTGCACCTTCGTCACCGTCCCGGGCAAGCTCCGCCGGGCCGGACACGGCATGTTCATGTCGCCGGACGAGGTGCTGGACGTGGCCCGCAAGGGGGCCGCGCTCGGCTGCAAGGAAGCGTTGATCACGCTCGGTGACAAGCCGGAGGACCGCTGGCCGGAGGCGCGCGAGTGGCTCGACGCGCACGGCTACGACGACACGATCGCCTACGTCCGCGCCGTCTCCATCCGCATCCTGGAGGAGACGGGGCTGCTCCCGCACCTCAACCCCGGCGTGATGAGCTGGACGGACTTCCAGCGCCTCAAGCCCGTCGCGCCCTCGATGGGCATGATGCTGGAGACGACCGCGACCCGGTTGTGGTCCGAGCCGGGCGGTCCGCACCACGGCTCCCCGGACAAGGAACCGGCCGTCCGGCTGCGGGTGCTGGAGGACGCGGGCCGCTCCTCGGTCCCCTTCACCTCCGGCGTCCTCATCGGCATCGGCGAGACGTACGAGGAGCGGGCGGAGTCCCTCTTCGCCCTCCGGAAGGTCTCCCGTGCCTACCACGGCATCCAGGAGCTGATCATCCAGAACTTCCGCGCCAAGCCGGACACCGCGATGCGCGGCATGCCGGACGCGGAGCTGGACGAGCTGGTCGCCGCGGTGGCCGTCGCCCGGCTCATCATGGGCCCGGCCGGCTGCATCCAGGCGCCGCCGAACCTGGTCGACAGCGAGTACGAGCGGCTGATCGGCGCCGGGATCGACGACTGGGGCGGGGTGTCGCCGCTCACCATCGACCATGTGAACCCCGAGCGCCCCTGGCCGCAGATCGAGGAACTCACCGAACGCTCCCGGGCGGCCGGCTTCGAACTGCGCGAACGCCTCTGCGTCTACCCGGAGTTCGTGACGCGCGGCGAACCGTGGCTCGACCCGCGCCTGCTGCCGCACGTCCGGGCGCTGGCCGACCCCGAGACCGGGCTCGCGCTGCCGGACGCCGTCGTCGAGGGCCACCCGTGGCAGGAGCCCGACGAGGTCTTCGTCGCCGCCGGACGCACGGATCTGCACACCGCCATCGACACCGAGGGCCGCACCGGCGACCGCCGCGAGGACTTCGACTCCGTCTACGGCGACTGGGGCGCCCTGCGCGAGGCGGCGGCGCCCGGGATGGTCCCCGAGCGCATCGACACGGACGTACGGGCGGCGCTGGCGACGGCGGCCGACGACCCGACGAAACTGACGGACGCCGAGGCGCTCGCCCTGCTGCACGCGGACGGACCCGCGCTCGACGCGCTCACCCGGATCGCGGACGACGTCCGCAGGTCGGCAGTCGGCGACGACGTCACGTACATCGTCACCCGCAACATCAACTTCACCAACGTCTGCTACACCGGCTGCCGCTTCTGCGCGTTCGCGCAGCGCCGCACGGACGCCGACGCGTACACGCTCTCCCTGGACCAGGTCGCCGACCGCGCCCAGCAGGCCTGGGACCTCGGCGCGGTCGAGGTGTGCATGCAGGGCGGCATCCACCCCGACCTGCCGGGCACGGCCTACTTCGACATCGCGAAGGCCGTGAAGTCACGCGTCCCCGGCATGCACGTCCACGCCTTCTCCCCGATGGAGGTGGTGAACGGCGCGACCCGTACCGGGATGTCGATCCGCGAATGGCTGACGGCCGCGAAGGAGGCGGGCCTCGACTCCATCCCCGGCACGGCGGCGGAGATCCTGGACGACGAGGTCCGCTGGGTCCTGACCAAGGGCAAACTGCCGACGGCGACCTGGATCGAGGTGGTGACGACCGCCCACGAACTGGGCATCCGCTCCTCCTCGACGATGATGTACGGCCACGTCGACCAGCCCCGGCACTGGCTGGGCCACCTGCGCACCCTGGCGCGGATCCAGCAACAGACGGGCGGTTTCACGGAGTTCGTGACCCTCCCCTTCATCCACACCAACGCGCCCGTGTATCTGGCGGGCATCTCCCGCCCCGGTCCGACGACCCGCGACAACCGCGCCGTCACCGCCATGGCGCGCCTCCTGCTGCACCCCCACATCCCCAACATCCAGACCAGCTGGGTGAAGCTGGGCACGGAGGGCGCGGCGGAGATGCTCCGCTCGGGCGCCAACGACCTGGGCGGCACCCTGATGGAGGAGACCATCTCCCGCATGGCGGGCTCCTCGTACGGCTCCTACAAGTCGGTCAAGGACCTGATCGCGGTCGCGGACACGGCGGGCCGCCCCGCCCGCCCGCGCACCACGCTGTACGGGGCCGTCCCGGAGGAACGGCAACGGGCGGCCGAGGCCTCCGACGGTCATCTGCCGGAGTTGTTGCCGGTGTTGGACTGACGCGCGATCGGTTCTCGCCCCCTGCCGACGGGGAAGGTGAGCGCGGCCGTCCACCCGGGTACCTTCAGGGAGACCGGGCACGGGGGTGGGACCGATGAGGCCGACGCGGCCGACGATGCAGGAGCTGATCGCGCGCCGCAAGCGCGCCGGGTTCGTGGGGCGCCGTAGGGAACTCGACCTGTTCCGAGGGAACTTCGACATCCCGCCCGAGGACGAACGGCACACGTTCGTCTTCCACGTCCACGGCACGGCCGGGGTCGGCAAGTCCTCACTCGTCCGCGAGCTGGAGGCCGTGGCGACCCGGCACAAGGCGCTCACCGCCCGCACCGACGAGACGGTCAACAGCGTGCCGGAGGCGATGGCGGCCATCAGCGCGCAGTTCGCCCGGCAGGGCGCCGAGCTGAAGGCGCTGGACAGGCTCCTCGGCACCTACCGCCAGCGCCGGCACGAGGCGGAGACGGCGTCGGCCGCGCTGGACGCGGGGCCCGACGCCGGCGCACCCGCCGCGCCCTCGGCGGGCAGCCTGGCGGCCACCCAGGCCGGGCTCATCGGGCTGGGCATGGTCCCGGTCGTGGGCGCCTTCGCCGGCGCCGTCGACCCGGCCCAGGTCGCCCACCGGACGGACCGGCTGCGGGCCGCACTGAGCGCACGGTTCCGCAACCACGACGACGTACAGCTCGTGCTGGAACCCCTGAAGGCCCTCACCCCGGTCTTCGTCGCGGAACTGGACCGGGTGGCCGCCGACGTCCCCTGGATCGCCCTCTTCTTCGACACCTACGAACGGACCTCGCCCTTCCTCGACGCCTGGCTCCTGGACCTCGTCACGACGGACCGCCACGGCGCCCTCCCCGCCAACGTGATCCTCACCCTCGCGGGCCAGCACGGCCCCGACCGCGCCCGCTGGGGCGACTACGCGGGCTTCGTCACCGAGCTGGCCCTGCGCCCCTTCACGGAGTCCGAGTCCCGCCAACTGCTCGCGGCGCGGCAGGTCGTGGACGAGAACGTCGTACGGGAGGTGCTGCGGCTGTCCGGCGGGCTGCCGGTGCTCGTGTCGACGCTGGCCCAGAACCCGGGCGGTGGTCCGGGCACGGTCGACGACCCCTCCGCCACGGCCGTGGAGCGCTTCCTGAAATGGGAGCGGGACCCGGCACGGCGAGCGACGGCGCTCGCGTGCGCGCTGCCGCGCCGGCTGGACGAGGACCTGCTCGGGGCAGTGGCGGACGGCGCGGAGACCCAGGAACTCTACGAGTGGCTGTGCGGGCTGCCGTTCGTGAGTGAGCGCGCCGGTCGGGCGGAGTTCCACGGCGTCGTGCGGACCGCCATGCTCCGGCTCCAGCGCGCCCGGACGCCGAAGCGCTGGACCGAGCGGCACACGCGACTGGCCGAGGCGTTCGGCGAGCGCCGGGCCACGGCCGGTGAGGGGCTGGACCCGGCCGGCCTGTGGCTCGACGAGTCCTGGCGCGAGCTGAGGATCGAAGAGCTGTACCACCTGCTGTGCGCCCGCCCGCAGACCGCCCTGGCGCAGGCGCTGCGGGACGTCGTCGACGCGTGCGAGGCCGACGAGGGGGCGGCCCGGGGCTGCGCCCAGGCTCTGGCGGACGCCGGGGAACAGACGGAGACGGAAGCGGTGGGCGTGTGGGGACGCGACCTCCTCGCGGCCCTCGCCGAGGAGCCCGACGGGGTGCTGCCCGCGCTGGCGCTGCTCCTGACCCGGGCCGACCTCGACCCGCCGGTTAGGGCCAGGGCACATGGCGTACGGGGGCGCGAACTGCGCTGGGCGGGGGAGTACGAGCGTGCCCTCGCCGAGTACGACCGGGCCGTCGCGCTGGACCCGGAGTCGGCGGACGCGTACCAGGGGCGGGGCATCACGCACCGCAGACGAGGCGAGTACGCGGCCGCGCTGGCCGATGTCGACCGTGCCGACGCGCTGCGCCCCGGAACCGCCCAGACGCTCGGTGTGCGCGGGGACATCCTGCACGCCCTGGCCCGCTACGAGGAGGCGGTGGCCACCTTCGACCGCGTGCTCGAACTGGATCCCGCGCACGGACTGGCCCTGGCGAGCCGGGGGCAGAGCAGACACCGTCTCGGCGACGACGAAGGGGCACTCGCCGACTTCGACCGGGCGCTGGAGAACGATCCGGAGTATCTGTGGGCCCTGGTCCACCGGGCGGAGCTGCATCTGGACCGGGACCGCCACGACGAAGCCTTCGCCGACCTCGACCGGGCCGTGCGGATCGCTCCGGACAGCGCGTGGATCGCCTCCGAGCGGGGTGACGCCTACCGGCTGGCGGGCAGGAACGAGGAGGCCGTCGAGGAACTCGGGCGGGCCTGCCGGCTCGATCCCGCCCATGCCTCCGCCCACGCGAGCCTCGGCTACGCGCTGGCACGCCTGGGCCGCCACGAGGAGGCCCGCACGGCCTTCGACCGCGCGATCGAGCTGAACCCGAGGTACGCCTGGGCCATGGTCCAGCGGGCCTTCCTCCTGGGCGAACTGGGCGACCAGGACGGGATGTTCGCGGATCTGGACCGCGCGGTGGCGGCCGACGGGTCGGGCACCTGGGCGCTGGGGCAGCGGGCCAGGGCCCACCAGGACGCCGGCCGCTACCAGGAGGCGCTGAAGGACTACGACCTCGCGCGGGAACGCGAACCCGACCGCTGGGCCTCGGAGAAGGCAGCGGCGCTGCGTGCCCTGAGCGCGGACGCCGACGCGGTCGCCGAGCTCGACCGGGCACTGGACCGCGATCCGGACGACGTGGCCGAGCTGGCGAACAGAGGCGTGGTGCGCCTGCGGCGAGGCCAGTACGTGGCGGCGCTACGGGACCTGGACCGGGCGATCGCGCTCCGCCCGGACACGCCGGGTCTGCACGCCGCCCGGGCGAGGACGTACATCGCCTGCGGGCGCCTTCCGCAGGCGCTCGCCGACCTCGGACAGTGCGTGGAGCGCGGGGAGGAGACCGCGTGGGCGACCCGCAGGAGCGCCGAGGTGCTGCTGTGGTGCGGACGTCACGACGAGGCCCGGCAGCTGCTGGACGGCCTCGGGGACACCGCAGAGCTGTCGGAGGACGCGGAGACGGTGACGACGCGCTGGTACGTCGCCGGCGTGAGCGACCGATGGGAACGCGCGCGGCACGTCGGTGATCCGGCGGCGGACTTGAGACACACCCTCCGGCTCATCAGGGCGCAGTCGTCTCTCCTGCTGGGCCGGTCGCGGGAGCTGCGCGTGGCCGAGGAACTGTCGCGTCTCCTTCAGCCGATCACCACGCGGGTGGAGGAGAGCACCGACGCCACCGTCTCGTTCGAGGAGGTGCTGGTCGCCTGCGCAGTGGGCGACGGGCCGCGGGCCGAGTCGATGCTCTCCGAGGGGCTGGCACGCGATCACGACTGGGAGGACCTGGCCGACCTCACCCTCCGGCTGACCCTCCTGTCCCGCGCCCCCGACATCGACCCGGCACCCTTCGGCCCGCTGATCGCCAGGGCCACCGAGGCCCGGGACGCCTTCCGGGACCGCGTCCGGGGGTGACCGCCCCCGGACGCCGTGACGCGGCCCGGCTGTCGGTCAGCCGGCCGCGCGGTCGTTCGCCGGCAGGTACGTCACCAGCAGGACCACTCCGCTCAGCAGGAACACGCGCAGGGCCGCGTCGAGCCCGTTCCAGTCGCTGGACTGCCACATGACGAACCATTCGCCGCCGATGGCGATGAAGCCGGCGCCGAAGAGCAGAAGGACCATGAGGAGACCGGCGGTGCTGTAGCGGCGGGCCGTGTGGAAGGTGCGGTGGCCGAGGGCGCGGGCCCAGAGGTAGGTGGCGGCGATGAGCAGCAGCGCCGCCACCGTCTCCCAGACGATGATCAGGACGTACGCCGCGTCCTGGACGCCCTTCGACTCGATGGCCCGCCACATCAGGTCCTCGTCCTTGAACGTGGTGTCCATGGCGAAGACATGGCGGACGAACTGCTGATTCGTGCCGAAGTCGGTGATGTTGCTGAACGCGACGAGCGCCATGTAGAGGGCGACCGTGCCGACGAGCAGGGTGGAGGCCAGGGGGAGAAGTGAGCCGCGGGGGGTCTGGGTTTCAGCCATGGTCCAACTATGTGCGTGATCATGGGTCAACCCCAGCCGTTTTTCGGTGCGTTGGATCTCCACCGGAGCCGCCGATGGCCGAAAGACGAGACCCCCCGTGGCCGGACGCCCTCGCCTCGGGGCTCCGCCGCGCCTCGCACCTCCGCCCTACCTCGCGAACCCGGCTTGCCCGCTCCGGTGTCCGCCGGGAGCCATGCGGTGGTCCGCGAGAGGACCTGCGGGTGGGCGGTGTCGGCGCCCGCTGCGGAGCCGTGCACGACCGAGACATGTCCGGCGCTCTCGGCGCCCGCGACCGCACTGTTCCTGAGGCTGCCGACAAGGGCGCCGCGAATGCTGCTGCGCAGGGGCTCGGATTCTCCAGTTCTCCGGGAATTGGACCCGGTTACGGCGGCTGTTCGCATCCGCCCGTTTGACGGCCGGAGTCGATCAATGGTTGTGGCGTAAGAGACGTTTAACGCTCATCCGGAGCCCTGAACGGACCGTTCTCATTCCATTACAGTGCTGGACTGTCGAGCCGTACGGGCGTACGGATGTACTGACGTACTGACGTACGGGTCGGGCAGGGGCCGTGAGGAGGCCGGGGTGGGTGCGACAGCCGGTGCCGTCTGGGGGCGGGTCGAGCAGCAGGATTTCCGCAGCCGGGTGCGCGGGACGCTGCTGGGCGCGGCCGTCGGCGACGCGCTGGGCGCGCCGGTCGACCAGCTCACCCTGGCGCAGCTCGGTGAGGCGTACGGCCCCGAGGGGCTGACCGATCTGGCCTCCGTGTACGGCAGGCGCGGCGCGATCACCGACCTCACTCAGCTCACCCTCTTCACCGTCGACGGCCTGATCCGCGCCCAGGTCCGCCGGGACACCGGCGTCTGGCACCCGCCGACCGATCTGCACCGGGCGTATCTGCGCTGGGCGGCGACCCAGCGGGACTGGGGGCCCGACGAACGCCGCAAGGACGACGGCTGGCTCGCCCGCGAGGAGTGGCTCTACGCGCGCCGCGACCCGTCCCTGATCTGCCTCCTCGGCTTCGCCGACGGCACCATGGGCACCCTCGACGCCCCCAAGAACCCCGGCGCGTCCGGTGCTGAGGCCGCCGGCCGCTCCGCCCCCTTCGGCCTCCTCGTCGGCTGGGAACCCCAGCTCGTCTTCCAGCTGGCCGTCGAGTGCGCGGCCCAGACCCACGGCCATCCGGTCGCGTATCTCACCGCCGGCTCGTACGCCGTCATCGTGCACGCCCTCGCGCGCGGGGAGAGCCTCGACGCCGCCGTCCAGAAGACGCTGGTGCTGCTGGCCGCCCGCCCCGGCCACCAGCCGGTCGCCGAGGCCCTCCAGCAGGCCGTCGCCGCCGTCCGCCAGGGCCCGCCGTCGCCCGCGGTCGTCGAGCAGCTGGCCGGTGACGGTGCGGCCGCCGGGGTCCTGGCCGTCGCCGTGTACTGCAGCCTGGTCGGCGAGGACATCCGCCAGGGCCTGTGCCTCGCCGTCAACCACGGGGGCCCCTCGGGCGCCGCGGGTGCCCTGACGGGCGGCCTCCTCGGCGCCCTCCACGGCGAGACGGCCCTGCCACCGGCCTGGCTCGCCGAACTGGAGGGCCGCCCCACGATCCTCGTCCTCGCCGACGACTTCGCCCTGGAAATGACCCAGGGCCCGGCCCTCCACGCCCCCACCGGAGCAGTCCCAGGCTGGCTGACCCGCTACCCCCGAGCCTGACCCGACCCTCGGCTCGCCCCAATAGGGGCGCGGGGAACTGCGTGCTCAGCCACGACGGACCCGCACCCGACACACAACAGAAGCAAAGTCCCCCGGAGGTCACACGCCCGGACGGCGCAAGCCCACGCTTCAAAGCCCTCGGCTCGCCCCAATAGGGGCGCGGGGAACTGCGCGCTCAGCCACGACGGACCCGCACCCGACACACAACAGAAGCAAAGTCCCCCGGAGGTCACACGCCCGGACGGCGCAAGCCCACGCTTCAAAGCCCTCGGCTCGCCCCAATAGGGGCGCGGGGAACTGCGCGCTCAGCCACGACGGACCCGCACCCGACACACAACAGAAGCAAAGTCCCCCGGAGGTCACACGCCCGGACGGCGCAAGCCCACGCTTCAAAGCCCTCGGCTCGCCCCAATAGGGGCGCGGGGAACTGCGCGCTCAGCCACGACGCACGCGCACCCGACACACAACAGAAGCCCCCCAACCGGCCCCCCGGCGCGAGCCCACCGCAGCGGTACCGTGACGATCATGGCCGACTGGAACATACGCCCCGCGACAGCGACCGACCTCACCCCCGTCGCCGAGCTGCGCGCCACCGTCATGCGGCCCGACCTCGAACGCCTCGGCCGCTACGACCCCCACCGCGTCCGCCAACGCTTCCGTGACGCCTTCGACCCGGCCCACACCTGGATCATCGAGGTCGCCGACACCTTCGCCGGCTGCGTGGCCCTCCGCCCGGCCGCCGACGCGCACTGGCTGGAGCACTTCTACCTCGCCCCCCACCTCCAGGGCACCGGCCTCGGCACAGCCGTCCTCCAGACCCTCCTCACCCGCTGCGACCACGACGGCGTACCCGTCCGCCTCAACGTCCTCCAGGGCAGCCCCGCCAGACGCCTCTACGAACGCCACGGCTTCCTCCTGGAGACCGAGGACCCGGTGGACGTCTTCCTGATCCGCCCACCGACGAACCCGCCGCCGAAATAGGTTTCGCGACGCGGCCGAGCCGCCCTACCGTGACCCGATGGCCACCCAGATGATCATCCTCAACGGCGCCTCCAGCTCCGGCAAATCCGGTCTCGCCCGGTGCCTGCAAGCCGAACTGCCCGACCAGTGGCTCACGTTCGGGGTCGACTCCCTCACCGACGCCATGCCCGCGAGGATGCAGACGGCGGACGGCGGCATCGAGATCTCCCCCGACGGCGCGGTCGCCATCGGCGCGGACTTCCGCACCCTGGAACAGGCCTGGGCCCGGGGCATCGTGGCCATGGCCCGCTCGGGCGCCCACGTCATCGTCGACGACGTCTTCCTCGGCGGAGCCGCCTCCCAACAGCGCTGGCAGAAGGTCCTCGACGAGGGTGACAGCCCCCTGGACGTCCTCTGGGTCGGCGTCCGCTGCGACCCCGCCGTCGCCGCCGCCCGCGAGATCGCCCGCGGAGACCGGGTCCTCGGCATGGCCGCAGCCCAGGCGAACCTCGTCCACCAGGGCGTCCACTACGACCTGGAGGTCGACACCACCCACACCGAGTCCCTGACCTGCGCCCGCACGATCGCGGCCCACCTCGCCCGCCACCGCACGCAGCCGACCCGGCCGACACAGCCGCCCCAGTCGGCTCAGCCCTGAGGGCCGTTCCCCGGCATCCCGGGGAACGGCCCTCCCACGTATCGGGCTCGCTCTCAGACCCCGCTGGGGCTGGACGCGTCCTTGCCCTGCGCGGGCACCGGCGCCACGGCCCCGGCCCCGGCTCCGCCCTTGCCGTCACCGTCGCCGTCCGAGTTGATCGTCTCGATGATCGCGAGCCGCTCGGGCGTGTCCTCCGGCTTGATGAAGCCGATGACGATGTACAGGACCAGCGAGACGGCCAGCGGGACGGACACCTGGTACTGCAGGGGCACACCGCCGTCGATGTTCCAGTGGATCGGGTAGTTCACCAGCCAGAAGGCGAACAGCCCGCACGCCCAGCTGGTGAGCGCCGCCGTCGGCCCGGAGCGGCGGAACGGCCGCAGGAGCCCGAGCATCATCGGGATGGCCATCGGTCCCATCAGCCCCGCCACCCACTTGATGACGACGGTGATGATGTCCTTGAAGGCGGGAGAGTTGACCTGGGTCGCCGCCGCCATGGACAGACCGAGGAAGACGACCGTCGCGATCCGGGCGACCCGCAGCCCCTGCCCCTCGCTCCAGGTGCGGGCCCGGCGCCAGATCACCGGCGCGCAGTCCCGGGTGAAGACGGCGGCGATGGCGTTCGCGTCGGACGAGCACATGGCCATCGTGTGGGAGAAGAAACCGACGATGACGAGGCCCAACAGGCCGTGCGGCAGCAGCTGTTCGGTCATCAGGGCGTAGGAGTCGGAGCCGTCGCCCTTCTCCGAGGTCACCAGCAGCGGTGACATCCACATCGGGAAGAACAGCACCAGCGGCCAGATCAGCCACAGGGCCGCCGACAGCCGGGCGGAGCGCTCGGCCTCATACGGGGTGGCCGTGGCCATGTAGCGCTGGGCCTGGTTGAGCATGCCGCCGTTGTACTCGAAGAGCTTGATGAACAGGAAGGCGAGCAGGAAGACCGTGCCGTAGGGGCCCACCAGCGGCTCGGCGTGGCCCTCCAGCTTCGGGTGGTCCCAGACACCGAAGAAGCCTCCGTAGTCGCCCAGTTTCGCGACCACCGCGATGAACATGGCGATTCCGGCGAGAAGTTGGATGACGAACTGCCCCAACTCGGTCAGCGCGTCGGCCCAGAGGCCGCCGATCGTGCAGTAGACGGCGGTGATCGTGCCGGTGATCAGGATGCCCTGGTTCAGGGACACGCCGGTGAAGACCGAGAGCAGGGTCGCGATCGCGGCCCACTTGGCACCGACGTCCACGATCTTCAGCAGCATGCCGGACCAGGCCAACGCCTGCTGGGTGCCCAGGTTGTAACGGTTCTTCAGGTACTCCAGCGGGGAGGAGACATGCAGCCGTGAGCGGAGCCGGTTGATGCGCGGCGCGAACAGCTTGGAGCCGATGGCGATACCGAGGGCGATCGGGAACGACCAGGTCACGAAGGAGGTGACGCCGTAGGTGTAGGCGATGCCGGCGTAGCCGGTGAACATCACCGCGCTGTAGCCCGACATGTGGTGCGAGATGCCGGAGAGCCACCAGGGCATTCTGCCGCCGGCGGTGAAGAAGTCGCTGACGTTGTCCACGCGCTTGTGCGACCAGACGCCGATCGCGACCATCACACCGAAGTAGCCGATGAGCACGGCCCAGTCGAGACTATTCATGGGCCCCCTTCCAGGGTCCGTCGCCAGGTTCAGACTTGGGTCAGACATGTGAACTCTGGGTTCGCTGGCATGCCCACGGCAAGGAAGTGGAAGGTCAAGAGCAGGCAAAGAAGTTCCGAAAGATGACTTGAGTTTATGTATATGAACTCCAGGTGGCCGGAAAGGATCACTCGCGGACCCGCCGAAACCCCGCCGAAGCCACACCGTCGGGGCCGGCCGACGCGACGCTCGGGGCAGCGAAAGCGAGGTCGACGCGCCCCCGCGGGGCCCATCCCGCCGACGTACGCCCCCAAGGCGCCCGCCGATGCACCGTCAGGCGACCGTCGCCACGCCCCTCAGCGCATCAGTTCGCCCGCGTTGACGAGTAGGGACTGGCCGGTGATCGCTCGGGCGCGGTCGGAGGCCAGGAAGACCGCCGCGTCCGCCACGTCCCCGTCCGTGGCCAGCTCCGGCAGGGCCATCCGCTCGGTCAGCCGCCCCAGCACCTCCGCCTCGGACACGCCCTCACCGTGCGCCGTGAACCGTACGTACGCCTCCACGGGCGGCCCCCACATCCAGCCCGGCAGCACGGTGTTGACCCGGATCCGATGCGGCCCCAACTCCCGCGCCAGCGAGTACATCGCACTCGTCAGCGCGCCCTTGGACGCCGCGTACGCCGCCTGTCGCACCTGCGAGGGCGCGGCCACCGACGACTGCGTGCCGATGATGACGACCGAGCCCCCGCCCGCCGCCTTCAGGCCGGGCAGACAGGCCCGGGTCATCCGCAGGGTGCCCAGCAGGTTCACGTCGAGCACCGCCTGCCAGGTGGCGAAGTCGGCGTCCTCCAGGCCCCCGAAGTAGCTGTCCCAGGCCGCCACGTGCACCACCGCGTGCACACCCCCGAACCGCTCCCGCGCCAGCGCCGCGAGCGCCGCGCACTGCGCCTCGTCGGTGATGTCGGTCGCCCGGAACGCCGTGTGCGCCCCGTCCGGGTCCACATCCGCCGCGGCCTTGGCGAGATTCGCCTCCGTGCGCGCCCCCAGCACGGCGTTCCCGCCGTCCCGTACGACCGCCGCGGCGACCCGCTGGCCCAGTCCGGGACCGACTCCCGAGACGACGACGGTCCTTCCCGTGAGCAGTGACATCGGAGACCTCCCGGCTCTGGCACATTATCTGACGGAGCGTCAGAGTATGGGCGACCGCAGGTGGACGGAAGGGAAAGCGCATGAGCGAGGACACCCGCAGCTCCACGTACGCCGAACTGGCCGCCGTAGGCCCCTACGGCGTCCGCCCCGGCCACGCCCTGATCACGATGGTCGAGCCGCACCCGGGCCGCGAGTACGCGTACAACCGCTGATTGTGGGTCATATCAACCATCGCTTGCATAGCCGCAGGTCAGCGCCATCTTTTGATGCGGACACTGCGGTGGGTCGAATCGGGGGCGTTCCGGCCAGACAGCCGGCGCCACCTGGACCATTGCTAGCCTCCCTGCGCCGGAGGGTATATGGGCCCATAGGTAGCGATACCGCCCCGCTTGAGTGCCAGATGTCGCGTGTTGCCGGCATCCCTATGACTCCGGGTATGACTTCCTGCCGTGCGAGGCGGCCAGCGATCGAACCTTCGGCGACCCTCTGCGCTCGATCCGACTCAACTGAGATCGACCGCACCGGGAAGCCGTCCGCAACGGCGGTGCTCGTTGCGCACCGCCGACAGCGGCCACCGATCCGCCCGCCGCCCCGGTGCGCGCAATCGCCGAACTTCGCACGGAATCGAGCGGAACACCTCTCCCAATCTGACGCTGCGTCAGCTAGACCGGACCCATGACGGACGACACGACGCATGCAGACGAAACCCGCAGCCACCTGTATGGGGAACTGGCTGCCGTCGGCCCCTACGGAGCCGACCTCGGGCACGCCCTCATCACCATGGTCGAACCGCACTCCGGCCGGGAGCGCGAATACAATCGCTGGTACGAAGACGACCACTACATCGCCGGCGCGATGGCCATGCCGTGGATGTACGCCGGACGCCGCTGGGTCGCCACCCGTGACCTGCAACTCCTGCGCTACCCCGAAAAGTCTGCCGTCGCGCAGCCGGTGACGGCAGGCTGCTACATATCCGTCTACTGGATCACCGCCGGCCGCTACACCGACCACATGCGCTGGACCGTCGGCATCAACAAGCGGCTGAATCGGGACGCTCGGGTCTTCCAGGACCGCACGCATGTCTTCACCGCGTTCCAGGACCACGCGGCGACCGTCTACCGCGATGGTGACGAGGGCCCGCGCGACATCCATGCCCTTGACCACCCCTACGCCGGGCTCGTCGTCCAGGTCATCGACGCCGGCTCCCCGGAGCAGCGCGGGGAACTGCTCGCGTGGCTGCGCGACGACCACCTCCCGAAACAGCTGGCGGGCTCACCCGCAGGCATGGTGACCGTCTTCACGCCGACCCCGCTGCCCCTGGACCGGATGACCTACGTCAAGCAGGTTGAGGGAGTTGGGACCCGGCTGACCCTGCTGTGGTTCCTCCAGCACGATCCGCGCGAGACCTGGCAGGATCACTTCACGGACCTGGACACGACAGTGGCCGCCTCCGGCCTCGGGGAAGTGCAGTTCGTCGCACCGTTCATCCCCACGGTCCCGGGAACGGACCGCTACGTGGACGATCTGCGGTGAGCTCCCGACGATTGCGGCAGTCTGACGTACCCGCTGATCGCCATGGCCAGGTCGCCGATCGTGGCGGTCGCCGAGGTGGGCATTGTCCTGCGGCGCAGTCGTCACGGACAGCCTTGGGTGCCGTCCAGTCGCAAGCCGTTCCGCAGAGCACCGGCCTGTCCGACGGCAACATCTCCTCCGAACTCGGAGACCTGCTGCTGGACGGGCTCGGTTCGGCCTGGCTACCCGGGAAGGCCGTCAACTGCTCATGCTTGCTCGCTCGACGGGCCAGCTGAGCCGGTTCCCTGCCCGACTCCGACCCAGCTGCCCTATTGCCAGTAGGAAGGGCGCAGGTACTTGGCTCCCGTGACAGAGTGCTGCACAACAGGAGGCAGCTGGGACTGCCGCAGCTTCGTCCGCGCCCTGCTCGGGGCGGCCTTCGGCCCGGACACCACCGGCGAACTCGGCTACGCGCGGCGCCTGCTGTCCCACCTGGACGCCTCGATGGTGCTGCTGGCCGACGCCTACTACGACGCATACGACTTCCTGGATGCAGTGACCGGCACCGGCGCGTCCTTCCTGCTGCGCTCGACCCGCAAGCGGCGCCCGACGGTGCGCCGCCCGCTGCCGGACGGCTCCTACCTGACCACCATCTGCGCCGGGAGATACCAGGCCGGGCGCGGCTACGGGCGGCTCGATGTACGGATCATCGGTCCGCAGTATCAAGCTCAGCCTGTGGGGCGCTTCTGCCGCTCGATGTACTGCTTCACGACGGTCAGGGGCGCTCCGCCGCAGCTTCCGGCGAAGTAGGAGCCGGACCAGAAATGGCCGCCCCACAGGTACCGGCGGACGTGCGCGTCGTACTCCTTGCGTAGCAGCCGGGCGGAGACGCCTTTGAGGCTGTTGACGAGCTTGGAAAGCTGGACTTTCGGCGGGTAGTGAACGAGCAGATGCACGCTGGCACATCGCCTTCCGCGTGCAGACATTGGAGGCCAAGCCCGAGCCGCACCAGGGGCCGGAAGTCGGCATCGACGCGGGAGTCGACATCCCCCTCGCCCTCTCGAACGGGGACCATCAGGACCACGGGCGTGCATCCCGTCTGCCGGACGGCACCGCCGACCGCGACAAGTGGCTGACGCCCAAGGAGAAGGCCAAGCTCCTCAACCTGGAGCGGCAGGCCGCGTAACAGAAGTCTTTCCGCGAGAAGGGGGAGAAGACCTCCCGCCGCTTGCAGCGCACCTACGACCAGATCAAGCAGCTCCGAGCAAAAGCCACGCGACGAGCCCTCGACTGGCAGCACCAGACCACCACCCACCTCGCCCGCACATACGGCACGGTCGTGGTCGAACAACTCAACATCCTCGGCATGACCAAAGCCCCCGCACCCAAGCCCGACCCCGACAACGCGGGCGAGTTCCTGCGCAACGGCGCCGCAGCGAAGGCCGGGCTCAACCGCTCCATCGCCCAGGAGGCGTGGGGCCGGACCGTGACGATGCTGACGTACAAGACCGCCCGCTTGGGCGGCCGGCTCGTCAAGGTCCCCGCCCCGCACACCTCCCAGCGATGCTCAGCCTGCGGCTTCATCACCCCCTGCAGCCGAGAGACCCAAGAGGAATTCGCGTGCAAGAACCCCGACTGCGGCTTCGTCGGCAATGCCGACTGGAACGCGGCCCGGAACATCTTGCACCTGCACCGGATCGCCACGTCATCGTGGAGGTCCCGGCCGCCGGAAGGCGCGGTCGCAGGGCGGGTAAAACCGTCAAACCTGCCGCAGCAATGTAGGCAGGAATCCCCTTCCTGAGCCTGCGAAGGGAGGGGAGAACTTCAACAGGACCGTACGCACGTCTGCACCGCGTTCCAGGACCACGAGGTCACCGTCTACCGCGACGGGGCCGCCGGGCCGCGTGACATCCACGCCCTGGACCACCCGTACGCCGGCCTCGTGCTCCAGGTGATCGACGCCGAAGGGCCCGAGGAGCGGGCGGAGTTGCTGGAGTGGCTGCGGTCCCGCCATCTCCCGAAGCGGCTCGCCGGATCGCCGGCCGCGATGGTCACGGTCTTCCGGCCCACCCCGCTGCCCCTCGACCGGATGTCGTACGTCAAGCAGGTCGAGGGCGTCGACACCCGCCTCACCCTCCTCTGGTTCCTGGAGGCCGACCCACGGGACCGCTGGGAGGCGTCCTTCGGCGGACTGGGGGACGCGGTCGCCGAAGGCGGTCTGGGAAGGCTGGAGTTGCTGGCCCCGTTCGTCCCCACGGTGCCGGGGACGGACAGGTACGTGGACGGCTCCGCTGGAGGGCCGGGCGGCCCGCTGGAGGGCCGGGCGGCCAGGGGCGCGGGGACGCCGCGTGGGGGCAAGGCCGAGCCCCCTCGGCCAGGACGGCGGGCCGGTCGAGAGGGCTCTGTCGGTGGTGCTTGTGGAGTTGTCGTTCAGGCGCTCGAACGAGGGCCGGAACCGTATCTCAGGCCTTGACCGAGGAGACGAAGGTGTTCCACGCGTCGGCGGGGAACGCCAGGGTGGGGCCGTCGGTGACCTTGGAGTCCCGGACCGCCATGGCGGACAGGACGGGGGACTTGATCTCGACGCACGCGCCGTTCCCCTGGGAGTAGGAGGACTTGACCCACCTGTCCGTGGCGCCTTGCTGAATTGCCATTTCTGCTCCGGTGCTGGTTCGTCGCTGAGTTGCTGTCGCCGCGCCGCGGGTTCCCTGCCGGAACCCGCGGTTCGGTTTGCGCCAAGACTGCTGAGCTCTTGGCGTGATCGACGCTACTCGTCAGCATCGGCAGACGAAGCGACTATTCACTCGTGCGGGTGGCATATTCCAATATGGTCTTCCATTGGGGCATGTGGAGGGTGTATCTTCCGGCGCTTCCTCGTTCAGAAGTTTCCAGGAGTTGCCCAGAGCGTCTGGAATCGCTCGGAGGGTCGCTCCGGTGTCCGGGAGGCGCTCCGGTGTCCGGGAGTTCAGCGCGCGTATTCCTTCGCGACGTTCTCGATGAACTGCCGTGACTGCTCCACGTTCAGCGCCTGCGCCCGGAGGTGCTCGTACATCACGGTGTACTTCTGCACGTCGTGCGGTTTCTCCAGGTAGAGGTCGCTGGTCACCCCTTCGATGTACACCACGCTCGAATCGGCCGCGTCGACGAACTCCAGGATGGCGTACTGGCCGTTGATGCCCGGATGGGCCCCGACCTCGAACGGCAGCACCTGCACCGTGACATGGGGCACCTGGGACAACTCGATGAGGTGCTCCAGCTGTTCACGCATCACCGACCGGGATCCCACCACCCGGCGCAGGGCCGCCTCGTCCAGCACCGTCCACAGCCGCAGCGGGTTGGTGTCGGTGGTGACACGGTCCTGGCGCCGTATGCGCACCTCGACGCGCTTCTCGATCTCGGTCGCCGACGTCTCGGGCAGCGCGCCCCTGATGATGGCCTCGGCGTACGGACGGCTCTGCAGCAGCCCGGGGACGACCTGGGGGTCGTACACCCGCAGCGACTCCGCGTCGGTCTCCAGGCCGATGTAGACGCTGTACGGTACGTCCCCGAAGGCGTGCCACCAGCCCTGCTGGCGGGAGTCCTTGGCCATCTGCATCAGGGAGTCGACGACTCTCTGGTCCTCGACCTCGTAGACCCCGCAGAGGTCGCGTACGTCGCGCTGGCTGATGGAGCGACGGCCGTTCTCCAGGCGGCTGATCTTCGACTGGGAGACCAGCAGTCGCTCGGCGACCTCTTCGGCGGTCATACCCTTGAGCTCGCGGAGCCGACGCAGCTCCTGGCCCAACCGGCGTCGCCTGACGGTGGGATTGACATTGGACGCCACGGGACGTGCACCTCCGGCTGCGTGCCTCTACTTTGCGTATCTGCTGCTGAGCAGATTGCCACCAAGGTGCTGAGTACCGCTGGAAAACAGCGGATATGCGCTGTGCACGCGCCGTTTGCGTCGGTGTTTTCCCGCCGTGGAGGGATCTCCGCCGGACGTTTGTCGGATCTCCCGAGGGCGGCACGCGAGTCGGGCACGAGGACGCGACGCGAGACTGGGCGCGGACATGCGGTCGCGCGGGGCGTGCGCGGCCGTTTGCGCGGTCGCACACGCCCCGCGCGAACCGGCGGCTCCCGAACGGGTTCTGGGTCCCTGCGAGCGGTCCGGTGCCGGCGATGCACGTGATGCGGGTGGTGCTGGTGCTGGTGCTGGTGCTGGTGCTGGTGCTGCGTAGTACGTGGTGCGTGCGTGGTGCCGTGCGTGCGTGGGGCACGTGGTGCGGTGGGAGGTCTGGACCCGCGGCTCTGGGTCCTGCTCCCACCCGCACCTCGGTACCTCAGCGCGTGGTTCGGTTGGATCTCAGTGCGCCACCACGCGGGCCATCGAGCCTCGGCGCGGCTGCATCGGAAGACCGCGTGCGGGCTCCGGTGCGGGCGGCCTGGCGCCGGGGGCGGCCTGACGGCCGGTCGGTGCCGGGCTGCGACGCGGCTGTGCGCCCACGCCGTTCTGCACGTCCATGACGGCGTGGGCCACCAGGCCACCCATGGGGTCGTGCCGGATCAGGTCCCGCAGCCGGGAGCGGGACGAGCGTCCCTCGTTCCCCGGATACAGGTGCTTGCCGAGGCCGACCGCGTGCGCCAGGGCGGCGAGCGCCGCGGTCCGTGGGTCCGGCGGTACGCCGGTGCGGATCGCGGAATCCAGCCGGGCTCGGATCTCCCGGCTGATCTCGGTCTGACTCGCCTGGTAGCGAGTCGTCGGCAGCACTCCGCACATCTGGCCCGCCACGGCATGCACCATGCCGCACCGCTCCAGATGCGAGAGGTAGATCTGACGGAGCCCGAGACGGGGCCCGCCTATCCAATGGACCGCCCGTACGGGAGCGCCACGCCTTCGCAGCAACTCCAACGCGCAGTCCAGCGTCGGATCTCCAGTCGGCCGTGGGGACACCACGGCGATACGATCCCCGTCTGGGGCTATCCGTCCGGCCAGCGCCAGCTCCACTAGCTGCGCTCCGGCCAGACCAAGGTCGAGCGACTGCGGCTGTGCGGTGGTACCCGTGGCCGGGTCCAACGCCAGCAGCAGAAGCTCCTCCGGAAGTGTTCTGCGGCTCCTGCCCATCCATGCCTCCCCGCGTGGATGAAAGACAGGGTGACCCCTCTCACATTGGTCTGTCGAGGGTGCGTGACCGAAATGTAGTGGAACCGGTAGGTATGTCGTTCTCGTCTACCGGAGGGGCCAAGCCCGCACACAGGACACTGGTACATGGTTCGGACAGCGGCGCGGCGCGGTGGTGCGCCGGTGACTAGTGTCCGGGCGGCGGGTTTTTTTCACGGATTCACGGATTCACGGATTCACGGGTTCTACGGTTCACGGTTCGGTTGGGCGCGCGCTCCTAGGACGGGCGGCGCGCGGGAGGAGGCATCGGTGGCGGGCACGTCCCCCGACAGGTCGAAGCGGTACGAGTCGTCGACGGAGTCGACGCCGGGGAACGAGCCAGCGGTTCCGGACCCCGGAGGCTCGGCCCCGGACCGGTCCTCAGGCTCCACCACGCCCTCGCCGGACCCACGCCTCGCGATGTCCGGGCCCTCCACGCCGAAGCCCGACCAGGCGACGGCGGTCTTCTCCCGTCGAGCGCTCCTGGAGGCGGCGGAGGGGGCGCCGGGTGCCGCCGGGGCCGAGACCGCCGGGGCGGATCGGGACGAGCCGAAGCCCGGCCGCCCCGACGCGACGGACACGGAGGACCGCCCCGGCGAGGCCCGGACACCTGCCGAGGCCCCGGGCGCCGATCCGGACGCCGCCTCGGGCGACGCGGACATCCCGGCGCAGGGCGGCCCCACGGAACCGGCCACGCCCGTCTCAGGCTCCGCCTCGAAGGACGAGGCGGACGAGGACGAGGGTGGTGACGCTCACCCGCGTGAGCGAGGCGCCGCCCCGCCCACCCCCGCGCCCACCGCGGGCAGTCCTGCCGCTGTGGCGCCCGACGCGGCCGCCGCCGACGCGGGGAACCCCGAGGACATCACGAACGCTGCCGATGCCGCTCGGGAGACCGACGCGGAGGAGGCTGCGAGCGCCGAGGCCGAGGCCGGTGCAGTGGCTGGCGGCGACGGACGACATGTCGGCGCCGACGACGACGTACGGGAGGCCACTGGCGACGCGGGGGACGCGACCGCAGGCGACGCGGCGGAGGCCGCCGACGGCGTTCGTGGACCGTCCGACGACGAGCCGGAGACCGCCGACGGCGTTCGTGGACCGTCCGACGACGAGCCGGAGACCGCCGACGGCGTTCGTGGACCGTCCGACGACGAGCCGGAGGCCGCCGACGCCGCTGCTGATGACGAGCGTGGGCTTCCCGGTGACGAGTCGGCGGTCGCGGGCGACGCGGACGAGGTGCGCGGCGGCTCCGATGACGAGCCGGAGGCCTCCGACGACGTACACGAGGTCTCCGGTGACGAGCCCGGAGCCGTTGCCGGCGGACGCCGACTTGCCGGTGACCGGGCGGAAGCCGCCGACGACGCGGTAGCCCCACAGGGGCCACCCGCGGGTGACGACGAAAGTCGCACGGGTGGTGCGGGTGGGAAAACGGGCGGCGATGGCGGAGCCGAGGCGTGGCCGGCGGTGGATCAGCCGACCGCCGTCTTCCGGGCCCCGAGGCCACCCGCCGTGGACCACCCCACCACCATGCTCAAGCTGGGCGACGCCGTCCCCAAGGACGCCGGGCCCGCCAAGACCGACGCCGTCCCCGAGGACGCCGTACCCGCCGGGCCCGACGCCCCCGAGGACGCCGGGCCCGGGAGGGCCGACGGTCGCCCTCACGGCCCCGACGCCGCCAAGGACGCCGACGCCGACAAGGGTTCCGACAGCGACAAGGGCGCCCGCGCCGACGGCGGCGTCGACGAGCCCGCGACGCCCCCCGCCGAGCGCACCAGCAAATTCGTCGCGCTGAAGTCGTTGGACGAGACCACGACGCCGAGGCCGGCCACGCCGCCACCCCCCGCCCCCGCGGAGGCGACGCGGGCCCTCCCCCAGGTGGGCCCGGAGCGCACGACGCAGCAGCCGCTGCCCCCGAAGCCCCCGCTGGACCTCCTGGCGGAGCTGACCAACACGCCCCCGCCGCGCCAGACTCCGGTGCGGACGATCATCCGTAGGGTCAAGATCTGGACCCCGCTGGTGATCCTGCTGGTGATTGTCTTTGCGGTCGTACAGGCTTTTCGCCCGCTCCCCACCCCCACCCTCGCCCTCACCACGGACGCGTCGTACGCCTTCGAGGGAGACAAGGTCTCCCTGCCGTGGCCCGGCGAGGGCCAGGGCTGGATGGACGTCGAGGGCATCGGCAAGATGGACAGCTTCGGCGAGCAGAAGCCCGTCGCCATCGGCTCCGTCGCCAAGGCGATGACCGCGTACGTCATCCTCAAGGAACACCCGATGAAGCCGGGTTCCCAGGGCAAGACCATCCCCGTCGACGCCAAGGCGGAGACCGAGGGCGGTTACGACAAGGACGGTGAGTCCACCCTCAACACCGTCAAGGAGGGCGACCAGCTCTCCCAGTACGACGCGATCGCGGCCATCATGATTCCGTCCGCGAACAACATCGCCCGGCTCCTCGCCCGTTGGGACAGCAAGGGTTCCGAGGAGGAGTTCGTCAAGAAGATGAACGCCGCCGCCAAGGATCTCGGCATGAAGAACACGACGTACACCGACCCGTCCGGCCTGAAGGAGACGACCGTCTCCACCGCCGAGGACCAGGTCAAGCTCGGCAACGAGCTGGTGAGGATGAAGGCTCTGACGGACATCACCAGGCTCCCCGAGTGGAAGGACCCCTCCGGTCTGAAGTACCGGAACTACAACACCCTCGTCCCCTACAACAACGCCATCGGCATCAAGACCGGCTCCACCACGGCCGCCGGCGGCAACCTGCTCTTCGCGGGCACGCAGGAGGTCGGCGGTGAGACGGCGATCGTCGTCGGCGCGATCCTCGGCCAGCACACCGCGCCGATCATCGACACCGTCAACGCGGTCAGCAAGACGGCCATGATCGCCGCTCAGGAGGCGCTGACCTCCGACACGATCCTGAAGAAGGGCGACGTCGTCGGGTACGTGGACGACGGGCTCGGCGGACACACCCCGGTCGTGGCCACGAAGAACGTCTCGGCGGTCGGCTGGGCGGGCAAGACCGTCAAGCTGGAACTCGACGCGAGCGCGACCGTCCCGCACGCGGCGAAGTCGGGCACCGAGGTCGGCACCCTGATCGTCGGCGACGGCGCCGGAGAGGGCGTAAAGGTCCCCGTGGCCCTCCAGAAGCCCCTCACCGAGCCCGACTTCCTCACAAAGCTGACCCGCGTGAGCTGACGCTGACGACCCCGAAGCGAGCGCCTTGTTCGGGTGCGGGCCGGTCGGGCTTCTCGCGCAGTTCCCCGCGCCCCTGAAAGACCAGGCCCTGCGGGCCTGAAGAGCACGGGGCGCAGCCCCGGCTTTTCAGGGGCGCGGGGAACTGCGCGAGCAACCACGAATCACCCGCACCCGGCACAGGCGCCGGGACCGAAGACGCCCGGAGCGAGGGACCGGGCAACGGGGCACCGAAGCGGGGCTTACCGCTCCCCGTCCCCCACCCCCGCCTTCTCGTCCGCTTCCTTCTCGCACTCCAGCGTCGTGGCCCGGGACGGCCCTCCGTACTGGGAGCTGATGCGTACGTCGCCCGCCTCGTGGATCGTGAGTCGGGTGAACTCGGTGAGGTCGCCGTCGGACCCGCGGTCGGCGGTGAGGCAGCCGTTGTCGGCCCACAGCCACGGCGAGTAGGCGACACGGACGGTGACCTCGCCCGCCCGCGGCATGTGCACCACGAGGTTGGCCCCGTCGGCGCTGACCACGGTGGCCGGCCTGTCGACGAGCGGCGTCGCGTTCTTCACCCGGTAGATCTTCCAGTTGGCGTCCTGCCAGACCGGCTCCAGATAGTCCGGCCCGCTGCTCACCAGCGCGTGTTCGAGCTCGGCGGGCCCGTCCGGCTCACCGTTGACGAGGACGACGAAACCGACGGCCCACTCGGCGAGCCAGGCCTTGTAGGCAGTCGAGGTGAAGGCTCCGTCCGGTACCTCGGTCCCGCCGTGGCCGTCGTAGAAGAGACGTCCGCGCTTGACGTCGGCCTGCCGGTTCCAGCCGCGCGCCATGTTGATGTACGGCGCGAGGATGGCGGCCTCGCGGTGGTCGCGGGCCGGTACCACCTCGACGCGGGTCTTCCACGCGCCCAGCCGCTTCAGCTCCTTCACCACACCGTCGGTCTTCACGGCCCACTCGGGCACCTTGGTGTTGGTGACGATGTCGGCGGTCGTCTTGCCGGTCAGCCAGGTCACGGAGAGCACCAGGGCCACCGCGCCGGCCACGACGCGCCGCCGGGGCGTGAACCAGGCCAGGGGGAGGCGGCCGTCCTCGGCCGTACGGGCCTCACCCCGGTACAGGCAGATCGCGAGAGCCGCCGCCGGGCCCGCCAGTTCCAGGAGGCGTTCGACGTTGGTGCCGATGGGGGTGGGGATCAGGTAGCAGAGGACCACGCCGAGCGCGTAGATCGCGGCGCTCAGGCGGAGCACCCGCCAGGCGCTCGGCGCGATCAGCACCGCCGCCGCGCACAGCACGACCGGCGGCCATATCCGGCTGAAGGCCATGGGCTGCTCGCCCTCGAAGGGGAACAGCAGCGTGGTCACGGCGACGACGGTCACCGGCGGCGCGAGCAACGCCGCCGCCCTGCCCCACTCACGGCACAGCAGGTACGCGGCGCCGACCACGAGGAGGAACAGCCCGGAGACGGGGCTCCCCAGCGTGGACAGCGTCGCGCACACCGCCGCCAGGGCGATGTGCCGCCCGGTACGCCCGCTCACCACCGCCAGCAGGGCGCCCATCGCGAAGGCCGTGCCCAGGATGAACGTGGAGCGCCCCGACACCACCTGGCACCACAGCGAGAACGTCGCCGCCAGCGCGACCGGGACCGGCGCCCGTACGCCCGTCCGGGTGACGACCTCGCCGGCCAGCCAGGACGCGGAGAGCCCCGACAGCAGCGTGACCGGGACGACACCGAGCGCCGCCATCAGATACGGCGAGAGCACACTGTAGTTGGCCGCGTGCAGCCCCCCGTACCAGAACAGGTTGACCGCGGAGTCCGGGTACGTCTTCGCGAACTCCGCCCACGCCACCTGGGCCGCCAGATCGCCGCCGCCGGTCGCGAAGACCGCCCACCACACGAAGTACAGCGGCAGGGCGCACAGGGCGGCCGTGAGGGGCACGCGATGGCGTTGCCGCCACGGCTCGCGTGACGGTGACGGCCCGTCGGCACGCGAGACGGGTCGTCGTGGGGTCAGCTCGGCAAAGGCCACTGCGGCTCGTCCGTTCCGTTTCGACTCGTGCGGGCGGGTGTCGTCCATGTGTCGCTGTATCCGTGTGTCGCTGTACGCGTGGTGTGTTGCTGTACGTGCGGGTTGCTGTATCCGTGTGCTGCTGCGTCCCTGCGTCGGGGTAGACGCTAATCACCCGCTGACAGTTGGCCGACAGGACCCGGGCGATCCGGTACGGCCGTAGGGGTTTCCCTCGGCCGTACCGGTACCACACGGCTACTACACGGCTCAGAATGCGACCGGGAACGCCACGTCGCACACCGGGTCCTCGGGGCCCGCCGCGTCCCAGTCCGCGAAGTAGATCTCGCGGCACGGGCCGGTGACCCGCAGCCCCCGCGCGGCGATCCACCGCTCGACCGCCTCGAACGCCGCGAGGATCTGCGGATGGGCCACCTGGGCCTTGCTGATCCGGGTGTACGCGAGCCGCGCCGCCGGCTCCACGCGCACGCCGGTCTCCCAGGCCCGCCCGTGTTCGGCGGCCCAGGCCCGTGCGGCACCCTCGTCGGCCACCGGCACACACGACTCCGCGGGCCCGTCGCTCTCCATCGACACCTCGGAGTGATACACGACGAACGGCGCCCCGGTGACTCCGCCGCAGGCCGCTGCGCCCTCCTCCAGCCGTCCGAGCGACGCCCCGATCCACGCGGGCAGTTCGTCCGCGAGGGTGTGCCGTGACTGCGTCAGCAGCACCTGAGGGGCGATGTCGACCGTTTCGACCGCGAACGTCCCGTACGTCTCTTCCATGCCTGACTCCGTTCCCGACAACCGTCCACGGAGGTAGGCGACAAGGGTCCGCTGGGACGCGAACCGCTCCTCGGCCCCGGCCCAGTACGCGGCCAGCCGGTCGGCCGCCCGCGTCCCGTCCCGCTCGACGAGCCCCACGATCTCGGCGATCCGCGCGAGCGGCATGTCGAGCTGCCGCAGCAGGGCCACGAGCCGGGCGCGTTCGACCTGGTCGGCCCGGTAGTACCGGTAGCCGTTCACCTCGTCGACGTACGCCGGCGGGAGCAGCCCCAGCCGGTCGTACAGCCGCAGTGCCTTCGCCGACAGCCGTGCGCGGGCGGCGAAGGCACCGATGGTGAGCAGGTCGTCCATGTCCAAGTGGGTCACAGGGGGCATCCTCCGTCACCGGGCGCCCTCCGCCCGGCGAGAGCGACGGTGCCCCTTGCCCCAGGGACAAGGTCAACACCGGCCCCGTGCGCGTCGGAGGTCGACGGCGGCCCCGTGGCCGTCAGCCGACGGCCTTCTCCACGGCGGCGACCAGTTCCGCCGACTCGGGCTCGGTCTGCGGCGAGAAGCGCGCGACGACCGAGCCGTCGCGGCCGATCAGGAACTTCTCGAAGTTCCAGCGGATGTCGCCGGAGTGGCCCTCGGCGTCCGCGTGGTCCACGAGCCGCTCGTACAGGGCGTGCCGGCCCTCTCCGTTGACCTCGACCTTCTCGGTCATCGGGAACGTGACGCCGTACGTCGCCGAGCAGAACTCCGCGATCTCCTCGGCCGAGCCGGGCTCCTGCCCGAGGAACTGGTTGCACGGCACACCGAGCACGGTGAAGCCCTGTGCGGCGTAGCGGGCCTGGAGCGCTTCGAGGCCCGTGTACTGGGGGGTGAGACCGCACTTGGAGGCCACGTTCACGACGAGGACGGCCTGACCGGCGTACTGCGCGAGGTCCGCGGGGCCGCCCTTGAGGGCGTCGATCTCCACGTCCAGGACGGAGGGGGTGGCGTTGTCAGTAGTCATAAACGGATGCTATCTCCGGTACCGCGCGCCCCTTCCGATCGGGTTCACGCCCCCGGCCCGCCCGGAGAAGCACCTCTCCCTCCGCCGTCCGCGCGTACAGCACCGAACGGCCCGCCCGCCCGCGCCGTACGAGCCCGGCGTCCAGCAGCACCCTCAGGTGACGGCCGACGGAGCCGAGACCCTGACCGGTGAGGGCGCAGAGCTGGGTGGTGCTCATGGGGGAGTCGAGGAGGACGAGGACCCGGGCGCGGCGCTCGCCGAGCAGGGCGCCGAGGGTGCCGAGGGCGGCGGGCACGGCAGCGGTCCCGCCGTCGTCGGCGAGGACGCCCGAGCACGGGTAGACGACGGCGTACCGCTCGTGCTCCTCCCATGCCACCCACCCCGTGCGCTGGGGCGTGACCGGCACGAAGACCAGCCGCGCCCCGGAGATCTCGCGCGGCGGGTACTCGTGCAGATTGACCTGGAGACGGTTCTCGCCGAGCCACCGCATCCCCGGTCGCAGCGCGTCCAGCACGGCCGCCCAGCCGCCCTGCCCCAACCGCGCGGTCCGGGCGAGCACATCGGCCTCCAGCACGCGCCGCCGCCGCTCCCAGTACGGCCGTACGGTCTCCTCCCACACGTGGGTGAGGAGGTCGGCCGCGCGGTCGGGCAGGTCGTCCCGGTGCAGGGCGGCGGGCAGCGGGCCGCGCAGGGAGAGGGTGAGGTCGGCGCGGGCGGCGGCCGGGTCGGCGCCCCGGACCCGGGCGACCTCGGTGGCGAAGGTCTCGCCCTCACGCGGGGCGGGCGTGAGGAAGTCGGCGATCCACTCCTGGCCGAGCCCGGCGCGGACGAGCAGGGCGGTGAGCGGGTCCCCGGCCAACGAGGCTCTATACGCCGGGAGATGGGCCCGCAGCCAGGCCCGCTCCCCGGGATGCGTGCCGGTCCCGGCGTGCAGCATCTTCAGGCTCGCGAACGTCTCCGCGAGCGGCGAGACGACGAACCGGCTGCCGGCGAGGGTGTCGGCGTTGACCTGCCACCAGCCCATACGGACGCCCCCGTTCTGTCCTGTCCTGTTTCATTCCGTGGCGGAGCTTTCGCGTGTGCGCGAAACATTACGGCGGACCGTGGGCCGGGCCGGAGGGTCCTGTCCATGCGCAGCTACCAAGCCCTTTTCCACACAAGGGAGTTCACCCCTCTCTTCGTCTCCTCCGCTCTCCAGGTCGCCGCCTCCACGATCGGCGGTCTGGCCCTCGGCACCTCCGTCTACGCGGCGACCGGATCCCCCCTCCTGTCCGCCCTCAGCATGTTCGGCCCGTCCCTCGTCCAGGTGATCGGCGCGACGACCCTGCTCTCGGCGGCGGACCGTCTGCCGCCGAGAGCGACGCTGGCGGGGCTGGCCGTACTCTTCGCGGCGAGCACAGCGGCACTGGCCCTCCCCGCCCTGCCTCTGTGGACGGTCTTCGCGGTGATCGCGGCGCAGGGCCTGGTCGCCTCCCTGGGCGGCGGGGTCCGCTGGGGCCTGCTGAACGAGATCCTCCCGAAGGACGGCTATCTGCTCGGTCGTTCGGTGTTCAACATGCTGCACGGGCTCACCCAGATCGCCGGGTACGCGACCGGCGGCGCCCTGGTGGTGTGGCTGTCCCCGGAGGTCACGCTGCTGGTGGCGGCGGCCCTGTACGCGGCGGCGGCTCTCTGTACGGCCCTGGGCCTGACACACCACACCCCGCGCGCCGCCGGCCGCCCGTCCGTGACCGATACCTGGCGCACGAACGCCCTTCTGTGGTCGTCGGCCCCACGCCGCCGCCTCTACCTCGGCCTGTGGATCCCCAACGGCCTGGTCGTCGGCTGCGAGTCCCTGTTCGTGGCCTACGCCCCCGACCGAGCGGGCCTCCTCTTCGCCTGCGCGGCGCTGGGCATGCTGATCGGCGACGTGACGGTCGGCCGCCTGCTCCCGCCCCGGGTGCGTGACCGTTTGGCCACCCCGCTCCTCCTGCTCCTGGCGACCCCGTACCTCCTCTTCGCCCTCCACCCCCCGACCCCGGTCGCGGCGGCCTGCGCCACCGTCGCCTCCGTCGGCTTCGGCGCGAGCCTGGTCCAGCAACACCACCTCCTGACCCTGACCCCACCCGAACTCACCGGCCACGCCCTGGGCTTGCACTCCTCCGGCATGCTCACCCTGCAGGGCCTGAGCGCGGCCCTGGCAGGCGCGGTGGCCCAACTGACGTCACCGGGCACGGCGATGACAGCGATGGCGTCGGCGTCGGTGGCGGTGACACTGGGGTTGTGGGCAGCGGGACGGAACGAGTATGCGGGGCTGGCGTCAAGGGCGCACGTGTCCTGATCCCGTGCGCCCGTGCGCTTCCCACCTGCGGGTGGACCGCACCCCCGCACACCCGGCCACCTGCTCAGCCGGTTGCGGGGAGTTGGTTCTGGGAGCGGCAGTCCCGGCAGTGGCTGTGTCCTGCGGAGCGGAAGCCTCGGTCGCAGCCGTCGCAGTTCCGCATTTTCAGGACCACTGGGCGTTCTGGGGTTTCGGGACTTCCGGTCGCTGGTGCGGTCAGGGGTGTTTCCTTGAGGCGGTAGGCGAGGATGCCGACGGGGCGGACGAGGAGGTCTGCCGGGAGTCGTGCGGTGAGGTGGTCGGTGATCTGGGCGGGCAGCAGGCCTGTCGTGAGCCAGCGGGTGACGGCCGGGGCGAGGCGGGCGGCTTCCCGCTCGGACAGAATGAGGCGGGGGTCGACCCGGCGGAGGCCGGCGAGCAGGGCGATGGCTCGGGGGTCGGCGTCGGTGAGTGAGGCCGGTGCCTCTGGCTTGGACTCGGTCCCGGTCTGTGTTTCCGGCTCCGCTGCCTGGTCCGTCTTCTCCTCCGCCGGTGCGAGCGTCTCCGCCGTGTCCCGCGCGGCCCCGGGTGCGGGTGCGGGCGTGGCAGTGGCGGGTTGCTTCCGGGGGCGGCGGGGCCTGGGGGGCTTGGGAGGCCCGCTCGGGTCCGGGTCCGGGTCTGGTTTGCCGCCGGGGACGTCGTAGAAGAACGTCCGGGTGCGGACCTGCCCGGTGGGCGTTCGCTCGCACCGACGCTCCAGGTATCCGGCCGCTTCCAGTTCCCTGAGCGCTCGCGAGATGAGGATCTCGCCCTCGTCGAAGTGCGCGCACAGGGCGGTGATGCTCACGGGGGTGCCGGTGGGCAGGGAGGAGATGTACGTCGCGACGCCGACCGTGACCGCGCTGCCGCGCCGCTGCGCGAGGGCGTTGGAGATCACCGTGAAGTCGGCTGTCAGCCGGGTGCGTACGTGGATCACGCCGGAGGTGGGTACTCCGGCGTCGGCGCGCAGGGGCGCGTTAGACTGCGAATCAGCCATCGGGAAGGTCTCGCTTCCTGATCGGTCAGGCCCTCGATCGGGATGCCAGTCCCGGCCGGGGGCCGAAGTCTTTGTTCGGTTGTCGCGGCGAACGTAACCGTCCGCATCCTCCGCCTGCAAGCCGGTCACCCGGACGGGTGAAGCGGCCCCTCGCGGCCAGGGAGGGTGGGTGGGCGGGTAGTTCTTTCCCCCGGTTCTTTGGGGAGGTCAGCAGCCCGCCGGACCCTCGCGGACAAGGCCCCGGCGCCCCGGCACGAGGCCTACCACCGGGGCCCGGCACGGACCGGTCCGGCTGTGACATCGCCGTGGTCAGCGAAGGTGGGTGGCGAAGAAGGACACGGTGCGGTGCATGGACGTGGGCCACTGCGGGCCGAACGTGTGTCCCTCGCCGGGGTACTTGATCAGGCGTACGTCCTTGCCGGCCGCCTCGAACTCCGCCGTGGTCCGTTCCGACCAGGCGAGCGGGCAGGTGTCGTCGGCCGTGCCGTGGTGGATGAGGAGCGGCTCGGTGACGCGGTCGACGTACGTGAGGGGCGAGACCTCTCGCCAGAAGGCGGGGTTCGACGCCGGGGTGCCGTGCGCGGCCTCGATCTCCGCGACGACCGGGTCGCCGCCGGGGCGCTGGAAGTGGTCGATGTTCTCGGCGGGCCGGGAGCTCACCGGGGCGAAGACCACGGCCGCGTCGAACAGACCCGGGGCCACCACCAGCGTGTTGTAGACGACACCGCCGCCCATCGACCGCCCCAGCAGACCGATCCGGTCACCGTCGATCTCCGGACGTCCGGAGTCGCGCAGCGCCAGGGCCGCGCCGATCACGTCCTCGGTGTAGCCGAGGCGGAGGTTCACGTCGTTGTCGGGGTCGTCGTCGGAGCCCGCGTGGTTGCGGTAGTCGGTGTGCAGGACGACGTAGCCCTCGCGGGCCAGCAGATCCTGTTCCCGGGCCAGCCCGCGCCCGGTGGTGTATACGGCGGGGTCGATGTACCCGTGCGCCAGCACCAGCGCCGGGAAGGGGCCCTCGCCCTCGGGGATGTTCATGATCCCCGAGATGGTCAGACCGTCGGCCTCGTACGTCACCGCGTGACTGGTGTACGCGGCGGTACGGGCCAGTACGGCGCCCAGACGCAGGTCGGAGCCGGTGTGCGGGCGGGCGATCAGACCGGGGACCGAGACCGGGTTCACGGGGGGCGGGGTGGGGGATGCCTCCGCTGCCTCCGACGACTCTGATGGCTGCGACGCCTCTGACGTCCGTGATGGCTGCGACGGTGCCGTGGGAGGCGGGCCGCCCTCGCGGTCCCCACCCGCGCAGCCGGGCAGAGCCACCAGTACCGACACCAGCCCGGCGACGACACAGCCCCGGCCTCGCAACCGCATGGGGCCAGTATCCCGCGCCGAGGGCGGGAAGGGCGGGCCACCGGAAGGCACGGCGCTGCCGTACACGCCGGGTTCCTACGGGTTCCTACGGGGCGATGCCCTCCCGCCCGTTCTCAGGACTGGTACGGCTGCTGCTGCGGCTGGCCGTACGACTGGCCGCCGTGTGCGCCGGCGCTCTGCTCCTGGAGCCGCTCGGCCTGCTCGGCGCTGACCTTCTGCTCGGCGCCGCAGAACGTGCACTGCGTCTGGTACTTCGTCGAGATCGGGATGAGCGGCACGAAGAACAGCGTGAACTTCGTGACCCGCTTCCTGAGCGTGTGCGCGGCGGGGTTGCCGCACTGTCCGCACACCAGCGTCAGTATCGCGAGCTGGTACAGGTATCCCTTGGTGCCGAAGATGATGAACATCTGATCCTTCCCGGGGGTGCCCAACGACGCACCGCGCGTGCTGCACGCACCGTACGCACTGCCTTCAAGTGTGCCCGTCCCTCACTTTTGGAAAGGGGGTGGCTGGATTATGACTGCGGGGTGCAGGCCGGGGCGCCCCAGCCGCCAGAGGTCCACCTCCGGCCGCGTCGCATGCAACCAGAGAGGCATGCCGAGGCCCGCCGAGGTCCCTCTCGCGGTCGATGCGGCCGGCACCCCCGCTCGGCGAGGCTGGCCCCATGACCAGAGAGAAGAGGGACGGCGGGATGCAAGCGACCGGCGGCACGGGAGGGACCGGCGGCACGGGAGCGGCGATGAGGGAGCCCGACTGGAACACCGTGGGCATCCTGGGGGCGGCCCGAGGTGCCCAGGCGGGCGCCAGGGACCCTCTCGGCACCGAACACCTGCTCGCCGGCATCACCACGTCCAAGGGAGCCGCGCGCGAGGCACTCGCGAGCGAGGGGGCGACGAAGACGGCCCTGCTGGCGGTGTTACGGCAGCGAATGGATCGGGATGCCGTGCGGACGGACCGGAACGCCGGGTGGCTGACCTCCGACGACGCGGAGGCGACCGTCGGCGCGCGGGAGGTGCTGGGCGAGAGCAGCAACCGGAGCGATCGTCTCACGGGCGCCGCGGCCAGGGCCCTGACGGCGGCGATGGCCCACGCCGAGCGGGAGGGCGCGGCGAAGTTCGGCGCGTCGCATCTGCTGCGGGCCCTGCTGGCCGAGGAGAATCGCGCGGTGGAGCTGCTGGGCGCCTGCGGTATCACTTCACAGGCCGTACGGGCCCGCCTCGACGGCACGGCCGTCGACACGACGGACACCCTGACCCCCCTCCTGCACGCCACCCGCGACCGGCTCCTCGGCCGCGACCACTACCGCCGTCTGCCCTTCTGGAAGCGGTGGCTGGTCAAGCGATCCGGGATCAACTGGGCCTCGCGCCCCGCCCGTTGGGTCGGCCTGGAGACCTACGAGCAGGCACATCGGCTGGGCGCCGACACGGTCGGCACGGAACACGTCCTCCTGGCGATCCTGGCCACACACGAGGTCGCCCTCCGCCACCCGCACCTCGCGGGCGAGCACGCCCCCACGCCCGACCTCCGCTACACGGGCGGCGACCGCCTGACCCGGCTGGGCCTGGACTACACGACGGTCCACGGGGCTCTCACCGACAACAGCGTCCCCCTGCTCCCGGACCCCCACCCCCTCAGCCACTACCTGACGCCGACCACGCCCCCCACCGCGACCGCACCGGCCCCGACCACCTCCAGGGACGGCTTCGCACCGGCCCCGGACCCGGGCACCGGCCCCCTGACCGAGTCCCTCCTGCTCGAAGGAACCCGAGCCCACCAACTGATCACCGCCTTGACCGGCCCTCCCGCCACCTGACCCACTCGGCCGCGCGGTACGGGCAGGACCGAGGTGGGGTTGACCGCGACCGGTCAGGGAAAGATCTCCCATGCATCTCATCGAGTCGGAGGGGGCTGCTCATGAGCGGTACGGCACGGTCGAGTCAAGGCGCGAGAGAGCCGGGGCCATCGCCCCAGCGCGGCTCCGCCCGTTTCAGCGACGGTCCTCCTGATCCCCTCGCCTCGCTGCTGGCCAAGGTCAACAGGGGGGAACACATCGCGACTCCGGGAGACAACGCGGACGGCGAGGACCGTGACCCCCATGACGAGGAATGGCGGGAGCACGATCGCCACGGCCCCTATGCGCAGGGGCGCCGCCGGAAAAACTGACGCAGGGGCGAAAGCCTCGCGTCCGCCGTCGTGTTCAGAAGCATGCACCGGGTGTTCGGAACCGTGAATCGAACGTTCGGAACAATGCATGGGCGATCGGAACCATGCACCAGGTGTTCCGTGTCGTGGCATGTCGTGGACACAGTCAAGTCGTCATCCAGCTCCTGTCTTCCCGGGGCGGTCTCCGCGCTCTTCGGAGCCGCCATGGGCGGCGTCGCCTGGTCGCTGACTGTCTGGGCGCGTGCTCATTGCGACGCTGGCTACGACGCCGGCGGACGCTTCGAGCTCAACTTCCTGTTCCCTGTGGTCATAACGATCAGCCCAGCCGCAGCCCGCCCGCGGTCCTGCCCGCCGCACAGGACCGCGGCCCTGTGCGGTGAACTGAGCCCCCGTCACCTCCAGATGGACCCCAGCCGCCACGCCCGCACCTGGTCGAGGGTGGCGGCGCCGCCCTCGGCGAAGAACTCGACGCCCGTGCTGGACGGGTCGGGGAAGATCTGGTCGGTGATCACGGCCTCGCCGCTGCCGCCGAAGACCTCGACGGAGGACCGGTCGACCAGGACGCGCAGCTTGACCTTGCCGTTCTTGGGCTTCAGGGGCGCGGTCCGCACGCCGGTGGAGAACAGGTCGTGGAAGTCGACGGCGCCGGATCGGGAGCGGTCGACGTACAGCTCCTGGGTCGTGGTGTCGTAGCCGATGACGGTCTCCTCGCCGCCCGTTCCGGTGCGGACCTTCAGACCGAAGCGGTCGGCGTCCTTGAGGGAGAAGGTCGCCTCGATGTCGAGTGCCTGGCCGTCGGCCGTACGACCGAGCAGGGGCCTGGAGGTGTTCTTGACGGTGACACCGGACGCCGCCACCAGGCGCCTGTCCCGCAGGGACTCCAGGCTGCCCACCGGCTTGCTGGTCAGCCGGACCCTGCCGTCGATCGTGCGCAGGGCCATCTCCCGGGGGACGCTCTGTGCGCCGCGCCAGGGGGTGGTGGGGACGGAGCCGGCGTAGTCCCAGTTGTCCATCCAGCCGATCATGTAGCGCTTGCCGCCCGGCGCGTGCTCCCAGGACACGGCCGCGTAGTAGTCCTGGCCGTGGTCGGTCCAGTCGGCGTGCTGCAGGACGGACTTGGCGGGCTTGTCCGCGGTGGTGAACCGGTCGGCCAGGATGTGGCCCCAGCCGCCGGTGTTCATGTCGACGACCTGGATGCGTGCCTGCTTGCCGGCGTAGGGGCGCAGGTCGAAGGAGGCCCAGTCGAGGGTCTCGCTGTCGGTGCCGGTGGCGGTGCGGACGACCTCGCCGTCGACGATCAGGTTGACGGACGTCTCGGCGGAGACGCGCGGCGGCTCGGAGTCGGAGAGCACGATGTGGTCGACGTTGAGGTGGCCCCAGCCGCCGGTGTTTTCGTCGACGATCCTGATCCGCGCCTTCTTCCCGGCGAGGTCGTCGACATCCCAGGTCGCCCAGTCGAGCGCTTCGGCGTCCTTCCCGGTGGCGCTGCGGACGACCTGGCCGTCCACGAGGAGTTCGACGGCGGCGGGGTGGTCGGAGCCGGCCGGATGATTGCCGCCGCCGACGAGGAGGTTGACGTACTTCTTGTCGAGGGTGAACTCGGGCGAGGTGAGGGTTCCGGTGGTGGAGTCCCCGTTCAGGAAGGTGTTGACCAGCCCGCCGCCCAGGAAGCCGGAGACCTGGTGCTGGCCGGGGAGGGTGCCGGCGGCCGGTGCGGTGCCGAAGGCGTCCCCGGTCGCCGTCCAGTCGCCGTACGTGTCGCCCTCGAAGTCGGCCAGGACCGTGCCCTCGGGCGGTGTCCGCTCCAGGACCGTGCCGTCCTTGTGCGGATGCCGCCCCCCGCCGATCTTGAAGTTCAGGTAGGGGCTGTCGACGGTGAAGGAGGGAGAGGTGAGGGTTCCGGTGGTGCGGTCACCGCCGTGGAAGCTGTTGGCGAGGCCCTTGCCCTCGAAGCCGGTGACCGGTCCCTGCCCGTCCACCGCCCCGGCCGCCGGCGCTCGGCCGAACGCGCTGCCGGTGGTGGTCCACGCATCGAAGTCGGTGCCCTCGAAGTCCTGCACCACCGTGCCCGTGGGCGGGGTGTAGGTGCCCTTGTCCTCGGCGGTGAACTTCTTGCCGTCGAAGTCGCCGATGAAGTACTGCGAGCCCGAACCGCCCGCGATTCCACCCGGGTTGAGGTTCACGACCAGGACCCACTTGATGTTCTTCCTGTCGCCGTCCACCGCGAGGGGGAACAGGTCGGGGCACTCCCACACGCCGCCCGTCGCGCCGGTCGGCCCGAACTCGCTGAGCAGACTCCAGTCCTTGAGGTTCTTCGACGAGTAGAACTGCACCTTGTGCTCTTCGGACAGCGAGACCGTCATGAGCCAGCTCCGGGTCGGCGCGTACCACTGGACCTTCGGGTCGCGGAAGTTGCGGGAGCCGATGTCGATGACGGGATTGCCCTGGTACTTGGTCCAGGTGCGGCCGCGGTCGGTGCTGTAGGCGAGGGACTGGGCCTGTTTGCCGCCGTCCTTGTAGGCGCTGGTGTAGATCGCCACCATGGGCGGGTTCTGCTTCGTGCCGAAGCCGGTGGTGTTGTCCCGGTCGACGACCGCGCTGCCGGAGAACACCATCTCCTCGTCGTCGTGCGACAGGGCGAGCGGCAGCTCCTCCCAGTGCACGAGGTCCTTGCTCACCGCGTGCCCCCAGGACATGTCGCCCCAGGAGCTGCCGTTCGGGTTGTACTGGTAGAAGAGGTGGTACTCGCCCTTGTAGTAGACCAATCCGTTGGGGTCGTTCATCCAGTTCTTCTCCGGAGTGAAGTGGAACTGGGGTCTGTGGGGCTCGGTGTACGGCGGGGTGTTGGCCGCGACCGCCGTGGGCGCGAGGGGGGCCGCCGACAGGGCGCAGACGGTCGCCATCGCCGCCATCAGGCGCATGCGGGCATGCCGGGATACGCGTGCAGAGCTCATGGTGACTCCTTGTCCCGCGGCCGTCCGCGCGCCGGTGTGCACGGCCCTGGCGCGGGCGGATCGAAAGTGACGACTGGCCGACGGCGACGTCCACGCAGTCGACGAGATGTCATCGTTGACTTATGTCAGCGATGACATCGAGGTGCCCGATTATGAGGTGCGAGCCGGTCGGCGCGTCAACGGTTCGGACGCGATTGCTCCGAGATCGGCCTACGGTCCGTGAGGGGACGGTGGCTGTCGGGTGCCGTGTCGAGGGGCCGGTCGGGACGCGGTCCAGGAGGAATCCGCGCAGTTCGGAGCGGTCAATCGGGGGCCGGATGCAGAATCCAGGCCGGTGGCGCCCTGCGTGTGGAGGGCCTGGACGAGCACCACGGGGATGCCGCTGAGGCCGAACCCGCCGACGGCGAGTGACGTGCCGTCGGGGAGGTCGGCGACCGCCTCCGCGGCGCTCGAACAGACCTTGTCCATGAGTGAGAGGGCCTTTCTACTCCTGCTGGATGCGTACGGCGTCCGAGATGGATTTGACGCCGCCGTGCGCGGTGAGTCCGCCGTCGACCGGGATCTCGGCGCCGGTGATGAACGAGGACTCGTCGGACAGGAGGAAGACCACGAGCGGGGTGATCTCGTCCACCGTGCCGGTGCGGCCGAGTGGGGTCTCGCGGATGTTCGCCTCGCGGAAGGCGGGGGCGGCGGAGGCGGTCATCTCGGTCTCGATGAAGCCGGGGTGGATCGTGTTGACCCGGATGCCGCGCGGGCCCAGCTCCATGGCGGCGGTCTTCGACAGGCCGCGCAGCGCCCATTTGCTGGTCGTGTAGGCGACCGGGTAGTGGCCGGTGAGCGCGGCGGTGGAGCCGACGTTGACGATGGACGAGCCGGGCGGCATCAGCGGCGTCAGGTGCTGGATGGCGAGGAGCGGGCCGGTGACGTTGACGGCATGGACCCGGGCGAAGTCGTCGGGGGTCACATCGCCGAGGCGGGCGCGCCAGGTGATGCCCGCGTTGTTGACCAGGCCGTGCACCTGGCCGTACGACTCCCGCAGTTCGGCGGCCAGTTCCGCCCAGTGCCCCTGGTCGGTGACGTCGAGGCGGCGGCAGCCGTGGGCCTCGGTCACGTCGGTGGCGATGACGCGGGCGCCCTCGCGGGTCAGGGCCTCGGCCTCGGCGGCGCCCTGGCCGCGGGCGGCGCCGGTGACGACGACGACCTTGTCGAGGAGTCTTCTGGGGTGCGGGTCGTTCACGGCCGCTCCCGGGTGCGGCGGCGGGCGGTCGGCAGCGGCACCGGATTCCCGCCCACGACCACGGTGTTGGAGACGCTGCCGATGCCCTCCACGGTGAGGGTGACGGTGTCTCCCGGCTTCAGCGGGGGCGGGGACTGCTCGCCCCGGACGCCCCACAGCTCGGCGAGGCAGCCGCCGTTGCCGCAGGTGCCGGAGCCGAGCACGTCGCCGGGGCGGACGACGGTGCCCCGCGAGGCGTAGGCGACCATCTCCTCGAAGGTCCAGCTCATGTTGGACAGCAGGTCCTTGCCGACGACCTCGCCGTTCACCGAGGCGGTCAGCGCCAGGCGCATAAAGCCGTCGGTGTCGCGGTAGGGCTCCAGCTCGTCGGCGGTGACCAGGTACGGGCCGAGGGTGGCGGCCGTGTCCTTGCCCTTGCACGGGCCGAGGCTGACCCGCATCTCGCGGGACTGGAGGTCGCGGGCCGACCAGTCGTTGAAGACCGTGTAGCCGATGATGTGGTCCCGTGCCCGGTCGGGAGTCAGGTCGCGCCCCTCCCTGCCGATGACGGCGGCGACCTCCAGTTCGAAGTCGAGCACCTTGCTGCCCGGCGGCACCGGGACGTCGTCGTGGGCGCCGATGACGGCGTACGGGTTGGTGAAGTAGAACGTCGGGGCGTCGTACCAGGCTTCGGGCACCCCGCCGACGCCGTCCACCGACCGCCGTACCCCTTCGACGTGCTCCTCGAAGGTGACGAAGTCCCGCACGGTGGGCGGCTGAAGCGGCGGCAGCAGTCGTACCTCGGACACGTGGGGGCCCGGCGGGACGTCGAGCGTGGCGGCGCCGGCGTGCAGGAGCGCGTCGAGTCCGTCGCCGCGGCTGATCAGCTCCGCGAGCGAGCGCGCCCCGGGAACGGGGTGGAGGGTGCCGTCATCCTCCACGACGGCGACCCGGCGCTGGTGTCGGTGTTCATAGGTGGCGAAACGCATGCACGGCTCCAGGCTCCGGCGGTGTTCGACAGCGGTGGAAGCCGGGGACGCGGCAAGGGCGTCAGGGCGGTGACAGGGCCACCGCGTCCCCGGGGTTCGAGGAGGATCAGACCGGCGGGGCGACGAACACGCCGCGGTCGACGTCGTTGAAGGACTCCTTGGCGATCAGCTCGTTCATGGGGTTGGCGGTGCCCCACTGGTCGGTGACCTCGGGCTGGGAGAAGTCGTAGACGTGGGGGTGCCAGGTGTCCTCGTCCAGCAGCTCCAGTTCCGTCGTGTACTCGACGGTGTTGCCGTGCGGGTCGAGGAAGTACGTGAACGTGTTGTCGCCCGCCAGGTGCCGGCCCGGCCCCCAGACCTTCTTGAAGCCGGCGCGGATCACGCGGCCGGAGCCGCGCATGTACTCGTCCAGGCCGCGCATCTCGAAGGAGACGTGGTGCAGGGAGGTGTGCGGGCCCTTGGCGATGGCCATGGAGTGGTGCTGGTTGGAGATCCGCATGAAGTGCATGACGTCACCGACGTGCGGCGAGCTGAGCGTGTCGGAGTGGCGGAAGCCGAGGTGGGTCTCGTACCACTCACGGGTCCTGTCCAGGTCCGGCGAGTTCAGCACGACGTGCGACAGCTTGACCGGGATCGACTCCTTCTCCTCGATCTTGCGGTGCTGCCGTACGTCCACCTCGGCGGACACCTCGATGGTGCGGCCGTCGACGTCGAAGAAGCGGAAGCCGTAGCCGCCTCCGGGTGTGTCGATCTTGCCCGGCTGGGAGATCAACTGCACTCCTCCCGCGAGGAGTCGGTCGGCGAGGGTGTCCACGTCCGCCGCGCTCGCGGCTCCGTAGGAGACGAGGTCGAGGCGCTTCTCCTCGGCCTTGCGCAGCCGTACCACGTACTGCTCGGGGCTGCCCTCGGCGGCGAGGAAGGAGATACCGGAGTCCTCGGCGACCTTGGTCAGGCCCCAGACTCCGGCGTAGAAGTCGAGCTGCTTGTCGTAGTCGGGCACGGCGAGGTCGACGTGGCGGAGGTGGGTGAGCAGGCGGTTGTTCATGGGGGGAGCTCCTCACACGAGGTTGAGCAGAGCGGCGGCGTTGCCGCCGCGCACGGCGTGGAAGTCGTCGTCGGGCAGGCGCGCGGCGCGCAGTGCGCCGACGGGGTCCTCGGTGCCCATGTCGAAGGGGAAGTCGGAGCCGAGCAGCACACGGTCGGCGCCGACCGCGCCGATCAGCGCCCGCAGTACCTGCGGGGCGTGGACCAGGGAGTCGAAGTACAGGCGCTTGAGGTAGCTGCTGGGCAGGTGGGCGCAGCCCGCGCCCGCGTCGGAGCGGGCCGACCAGGCGTGGTCGGAGCGGCCGATGTGGGTGGGCAGATAGCCGCCTCCGTGCGCGGCGACGACCTTCAGCTCCGGGTGCCGGTCCAGCACCCCGGAGAAGATCAGGTGCGAGAGGGCGACGGCGTTCTCGGTGGGCTGGCCGACGGTGTTGGACAGGTACCACTGGTCGAGGCGCTCGTCGAGCGTGCAGCCGAAGGGGTGCAGGAAGAGGATCGCGCCCGTCTCCTCGGCGCGGGTCCAGAAGGGTTCGTACGCCGGGTCGGACAGCTCCCGGCCCGGCGCGTGCGAGGAGATCTCGACACCCGACAGGCCCATCTCCATGGCGAGTTCGAGCGCGCGCACCGCCGATTCCGGGTGTTGCAGGGGGACGAGGCCCAGACCGTGCAGCCGGCCGGGCGCCTGCGCGCAGTGGGCGGCCGTCGCCTCGTCGGCGAGGCGGTACACCTTCTCCGCCGTCTCCTCGTCCGCCCAGTAGTGGTAGTGCGAGGGCGACGGGCTGACCAGCTGGACGTCCACACCCTGTGTGTCCATCGCGGCCAGTCGTACGGCGACGTCCGTCAGCCTCGGGATGCGCTCGGCGACCATGGGGCCGCTGACGGCGAGTGCCGCGGGCCCGTTGCGGCGGGCGTCGAGGGCCTTGGCCTGTGCCAGGCCCGGCAGGTCGGCCACCAGGGCCTCGACCTCGGGGATCAGGACGTGCGCGTGTACGTCGACGGTCGGAGGAGTGCGCGCGTCCTTGCTCGACGAGGGGCGGGGGTCGCGCCGGGGGCGGCTCCCGGCGGCGGCCGGGGGAGGGTGGGCCGTCACGGCAGTTCCTTGAGGGCGGTCATGGTGCGGCCGATCAGTCCGGGCACATCCGCGTCGTGCACCTGGTCCAGCTGCCACTGGCAGAGCTGGACGGACGCTTCGACGACCGTCCGGACGCGCGGGACGCGTCGGTCGTAGTACGCCTGGAAGAGGGCGTCGTCCCATGCGCGCCCGCTCGTGAGCAGTTCCGTCAGGACGGAGGCGTCCTCCAAGGACATCGCCGCGCCCTGGGCGAAGGTGGGCGGGCAGCAGTGAGCGGCGTCACCGACAAGGACGACCCGGCCGCGGTGCCAGGAGCCCTCGACCAGATGCCGGTCGAACCACGTGTAGTTGACCTTCGCCGGGTCCGTGATGTGCTTGGTGATCTCGGGCCAGGGACCGCCGTACTGCTCGGCCAGCCGGCGCATCTCGTCCGCGTAGGTGGCCGGGTCGATGGAGTTGCGGTCCCGGTTGGCCTCGACGACGTAGGCGTAGAGGGTGTTCTCGCCGGTGGGGGTGTAGCCCGCGATGTAGGCGGGGCCACCGAAGGTGAGGTCCGAGCGGGTGACGCTCTCGGGGCGCGGGGCGGGGGCGCGCCAGATGGCCATGCCGACGGGCTCGGGACGGTCGCTGATGCCGATCGCGGCGCGGGTCGCGGAGTTCACGCCGTCGGCGGCGATCACCAGGTCGTAGCGGCCCTCGGTGCCGTCGCTGAACCGGACGGAGACACCGTCGGCGTCCTGCTCCAGGGTCTCGGCGGTGGTGCCCAGGCGTACCGTGGCACCTGTCGCGCGGACGGCGTCGATGAGGATCTGCTGGAGTTGCGGCCGCCGCATGCCGAGGGTGGCGGGCAGGTCGTCACCGCCGCACTTTATGTCCTCCTTGACGAAGAGCAGGGTGCCGTCAGGGGCGGTCACCCCCAGCGAGCCGTAGGCGAACCCCGATGCTTCCACCTGCTCCCACACGCCCAGCTCGCGCAGGACACGCAGGGCGTTGCCCTGGAGGGTGATGCCGGAGCCGGTGGTGGCGTTCCAGTCGGGTCTGGCCTCGATCAGGTCGACGTCGATGCCGGCCCGGCGCAGCAGGATGGTGATGGCGTTGCCGGAGGCGCCACCGCCTATGACGAGGACCGAGCGGGGTGTGGTCATGGGGAACTCCCTTGTTCCGGCGCTTACTTGACGGCAATCGGATTGACGGGGGAGCCGACGGCTCCGGTGATGGGCAGGGGCGCGGCGGTGAGCCAGAACTCGTACACGCCGTCGCGGGCGCAGTGGTCCGCGAGAGCGTCGGGGTCCCACATCTCGCCGATCAGCAGGCCCATGTTGGGGATGACGACCTGGTGCAGGGGCTGGAAGGCGCCGTCGAACTCGTTCGGCCGTACCTCGAAGCCCCACGTGTCGGTGGCGATCGCGGCGATCTCGCTCGTGTGCAGCCAGTCGGCGGTGGTGAAGGACAGACCGGGAGAGTCTCCGCCCGCGTAGTCGCCCCAGCCCTCCCGGCGGGCGCGCGTCAGCCGCCCGGTCCGGACGACGACGATGTCCCCGCGGCCGACGGCCACGCCGTGCGCCTCGGCCGTCGCGGTCAGGTGTTCCTCGGTGATCGCGAAACCGTCCGGCAGTTCTCCGCGTTCGTCGCCGATCACCCGGCCGACGTCGAGGAGGACCGCGCGCCCGGCGACGTACGGGGCCATGTGCTCGATGCCGGTGACCAGATCGCCGTCGGAGGTGACGACCTTCTCGGCCGCCCGCCCGTTCCACGCCTTGCCGTGGTCGAAGATGTGCCCGAGCCCGTCCCACTGGGTGGAGCACTGCAACGGCATCGCGATCACGTCGTCGGCGCCGCCGATGCCGTGCGGGAAGCCCTGGTTGCCGAGGGCCGCGTCCGTGCCCGTGTCCAGCATGGTGTGGACGGGGTTGGTGCGGCGGCGCCAGCCCTTCTGCGGCCCGTCCATGTCGAACCGCTGCGACAGCGAGAAACTCACGCCCCGGCGGACCAGTGCCGCACCCTCGCGGCGCTTGGCCTCGTCGAGGAAGTTCAGCGTGCCGAGGACGTCGTCCTCGCCCCAACGCCCCCAGTTGGAACACCGCTTGGCGGCCTCGGCGATCGCGCCCTCGGCGTCCGTGGGGTCGAGCGGGGCCGTCACGACGTGGTCCCCTCGGCGACGCAGTGGGTGCGCTGCGCGCCCAGACCCGTGATGGAGCCCTCCATGACGTCGCCGCCCTGCAGCAGCCGTCCCCAGTGCATGCCGTTGCCGGCCGGGCTGCCGGTGAGCACCAGGTCGCCGGGCAGGAGCCGGGAGGTCCGGGAGATGTACGACACCAGCCGGGCGATGCCGAAGAGCATGTCCTTGGTGGACTCGTCCTGCATGGTCTCGCCGTTGAGCTTCAGCGTGACGCGCAGGTCACCCGGGTCGGCGATCGACCCGGCGGGCACGATCCACGGGCCGAGCGGGGTGAAACCGGGAGCGTTCTTGCAGCGCAGCCAGTCGGTGCCGATGGCCTTCATGTCCCGGCGGAAGACGGTCGCCCGGTCGGTGAGGTCGTTGGCGATGGTGTAGCCGGCCACGTACTCCAGGGCCTCCTCGACAGACACCCGGTAGGCGGGCCTGGCGATGACGGCCGCCAACTCCAGCTCCCAGTCCGGCTGTTCGGCCCAGTCCGGGAGTACGACGTCGTCGAAGGGGCCGGTGATCGCGCTCGGCAGGCCGATGAACACGTACGGCAGGTCCTCGGCCGCCCGCCGGTCCATGACCGCGGCGATCTCGGCGCGCGCCTCCTCCACGGTGCGGGGGTCGTCGGGGGAGCGGTGGGCGACCTCCAGGTCGATCACGTGCTGCCGGTAGTTGGCACCGGACTGGAAGACCTGGCGGGGTTCGACCGGGGCGTGCGCCCGCAGATGCTCCAACGGTTGCCAGTCGGCCGTCTCGTGGGCTGTTTCGTCGGCCGTCGCGTCGGCCGCGAGTTCGTGCAGGCGAGGGAGCATCTCGTCCCAGCGCTCGAAGATCCCCCGGGTCGTCAGGGCCGGTTCTCCGAGGGCCGTGCGAAGATCCAGCACGCGCCCACCGGGGACCACGAGACCAGGGAAAGGTGCCTGGTCATGGGCAGAGAGGACGCCAAGGGCGAAGGGTCCGGAGAAGGACGCGGAAGCGGCTGCGGGTTTCACGGGAATGTCCTCCAGATTGCGGTAGGACCAATGTGACCCTCACCGCGTAATCTGGGAAATAGATTCTTTAGATGTTGATCATCCGCTGTGTAAATGGTGCCGCCGCAAGCAGCCCTCGCTCTGGAGGCGTCGTGTCCCTCTCCGGCCTCGATCTCAATCTCGTCCTGTCCCTGCGGGCCCTGCTGGAGGAACGCAACGTCACCCGTGCCGGGCAGCGCGTCGGGCTCAGTCAGCCGGCGATGAGCGCGGCCCTGGCCCGTCTGCGCCGCCACTTCGACGACGACCTGCTCGCGCGCGTCGGCAAGCAGTACGAACTGACCGCCCTCGGCCGCGCTCTGCTGGACCGCACCTCTACCGCCTGCGACCTGCTGGAACGGGTCTTCAGCAGCAGGGCCGACTTCGCCCCGGGCAGCGAGGAGCACGAGTTCACCCTGCTCACCTCCGACTACGCCCTCGCCGTCTTCGGCGCCGAGCTCGCCCGGACCGTGCACGCCGAGGCCCCGGGGGTGCGGCTGCGCTTCCAGCGGACGCCCATCGACGTCACGGAGGACACCGCACCGCTGCTCAGCGCGGCCGACGGGCTGCTGATGCCGCGCGGCATCATCGGCGGTTTCCCCGCCGTCGACCTGTTCACCGACCGCTGGGCCTTCCTGGTTGCCGAGACGAACGACGAGGTCGGCGACCAGCTGACCATGGACGACTTGGCCCGGCTGCCCTGGGTCATCTACCAGCGCGCCTACGACGCCCCGGCCGCCCGGCAGCTCAGCATGCTCGGCGTCGACCCCCACGTGGAGATCTCCGTCGACAGCTTCCAGGCGCTGCCCTTCCTGGTCGCCGGCACCCGCCGGATCGCCCTGGTCCAGCAGCGCCTGGCCGAACTGCTGCGCGGCGTGGCCGCCGTACGCCTCATGGAACCTCCCTACGGGGCGGTCCCTCTCCAGGAGGCACTGTGGTGGCACCCGGTGCACACCCACGACGCGGCCCACATCTGGCTGCGCGAGACCGCGGCCCGCGTGGGAGCGGAGCTGGCCGCTTCCGAGCCCGGCCGTCTTGCCACGGTCGCGTCGCGATAGCGGGCCCGTGTCGGCGCCTGGCATCCAAGGCCCGGATGATCCACATCTTCGATATCGATCGGACGAGGGCTAGGCAGGGCCTGTCCGTTGGCCCATAGTCGTCTCCACCCGGCGCCGGAGCCACCACACCGTCCCCCGTTGCCGGAACGGGCGGGCGCCCGGAGCGCCTGTCCGCCGCGACGCCCGGCTGCCATCGGCTCCCCGCTCCGAACCTGCCGAACCTGCCGAACCTGCCGGGGATGCCGGGCGGCCCGACGGCCCGACCATGACGGCCGCACCATCCCGTTCCCCGCCCCGTCCCCCTCCCGACCCGCCACGTGGAGTTCCCGCATGCCCGCATCCGTGCCTTCGCCCCCTTCGCCCCCTTCCCCGCCGTCCGAAGCCGTCGCGGACGACCGACCCGAGCAGACCGTCTCCGGCCCCGGCCACCGGCTTCGCCTCACGCTGCTGATGGCCGGTGCCTGTCTGCCCATCCTGGGCGCCGTGCTCATCGCCCCCGTCCTGCCCCAGATGCAGGACCACTTCGCCGACGTGCCGGGCGTCGACGCGCTCGTCCCCATGGCCCTGACCATCCCCGCCCTCTCCCTGGCGCTGCTGGCCCCCTTCGCCGGCGTCCTCGTCGACCGGCTCGGCCGCAAACGCCTCCTCATCGTCTCGACCGTGCTGTACGCGATCCTCGGCACCGCCCCCCTGTGGCTGGACTCCCTCGGCGCCATCGTCGCCAGCCGCGCCCTCGTCGGTGTCGCCGAAGCCGCCATCATGACCTGCTGCACCACGCTGATCGGCGACTACTACTCCGGCCGGCAACGCGACCGCTATCTCGCGATGCAGACGATGTGCGCCTCGATCTCCGCGACGGCCTTCTTCGTGCTGGGCGGCGCGGCCGGATCGGCCGGCTGGCGCGCACCGTTCTGGGCCTACGCCGTGAGCCTCCTGCTCGCCCCCGCCATGGCCGCCTTCCTGCCCCGGCCCCGGCCGGCCGACCACGCGCACGAGCCCTTCCCCACCGCCTCGGAACCGATGGCCAAGCGGCCCTTCCCGTGGCGTCCGCTGGCCGGCACCTGCGCGCTGACCGTCTTCGGCGCCGTCCTCTTCTACGCCGTCCAGGTCGAGATGGCGTTCCTCCTGGACGACATGGGCGTGAGCAACCCCGCTGTGATCGGACTGGCCACGGCCGCCTCCAGTGCCGCGGTCGTGATCGGCGCCGTCGTCTTCGCCAAGGTGGACCGCAGCCCCCAGGCCTGGCTGCCCATCGCCTTCGGCCTGAGCGCCCTCGGCTTCGCGGTGATCTGGCTCGCCCCGAACCCCGTCGTGCTGACCGCCGGCGCGGTGATCAACTGCCTCGGCAGCGGCATCATGCTGCCGAGCCTGCTCACCCTCGCCATGTCCAAGCTCCATTACGCCGACCGCGGCCGCGGCACCGGTCTGTGGACGGGCTCCTTCTTCCTCGGCCAGTTCGTCTGCCCGCTCGTGGTCCTCGCGCTCACCCCCGCCGTCGGCACCCTGGCGAACGCCCTGGGCGTATTCGCCCTCGCCGGGGCCGTCGCCACCGCCGCACTCGGCCTCGCCGCCCGGAGCCGGCGGACGGCCACGCCGGCACCGATCCGGCAGACAGCGGGCTGACCTTCTGGCCAGGTGAGCGGCGGCGATCCGACTCGCCGCCGCTCACACGCCCAGGACCGTCACAGCGCCACGGGCTGCCATTCCTGGTTGGAGCCGCCGTTCGCGGGCCACTGGATGACCTTGGCGCCGTCGGCGGTGGATCCGCTCTGCACGTCCGCGCACAGCCCGCTCTTGATGTTGACGAGGCGGTAGTGGCCGCTGGTGGCCGCCGGAACGAGCTTCCACCACTGGTGGGTGCCGCCCGCGTCCGACCGCTGGTCCAGGGCCGTGCCGTTGCTGGTGGAGCCGCCCGGGACGTCGAGCACCTTGCCGCTGTTGACGTTGGACAGGCGGAACGAGCCGTCGTGGTCGGGGAGCAGCTTCCACTGCTGGTTCGCGCCGCCGGACGACCTGTACTGGATGACGGCCGCGCCGTCGGCGGTGGAGGAGCCGGAGACGTCCATGACCTTGCCGCTCTTGCGGTTGACCAGCTTGAAGGGGCCGGTCAGCAGGCCGATCGTGATCGTCGTGCTCGTTCCCGCGGTCAGCGACACCCTGCGGGCGTGGTTGCCCAGCGACGACGTGGTGACCGTCGCGCCGGTGCTGAGAGAGGTGATGCCGCGCCGGCAGATGAAGGTGATGTTCTGGTCGATGTCGGAGGTGAGCGTGACGGTGGCCGTGCGGGCCGCCGTGTCCCAGGTCATGGACTGGACGGTGACGCGGTTGCGGCCGCGGACGCCCTTGACGGTGCCCTTCGCGAGCTGGTCGGGGAGGGCGGGGAGGATCTCGAGGACACCGGGGCGGCTGTAGACGAGTGCTTCGCCGAGGACGGCGGGGATGGCGTTGGCGGCGTCGCAGTTGTAGATGTCCAGGTTGGGGTTGTGGGAGGTCATCAGAGACCGCCACACCATGTTCTTGCCGTAGATCTTCAGCAGGTTGCCGTAGACGCCGGGGCCGTCCTTGAGGCGGGCGCGGGCCAGGGCGCGGTGGAGGCTGCCGTGGGCGGAGTAACCCCCGTCGCCTCGCCTGTCCAGGGCCTTGGCCGCGTACTTGACGAGGTCGGGCTTGTCCTCGGGGTTGATCTCGTGCAGCGGCCAGGCGCCGTACAGGTGTTGGACGTGCCGGTGGTCGTAGCGGTCGGTCAGGCCCGGCCAGGACCACTCGGCGAGCGCCCCGTCGCTGTTGACGGTGTAGTCGGGCAGCTTGGCGAGCAGGGCGGTCCAGCGCTGCACGCCCTGGCCGCTGCCCTGTTCCAGGCCTAGGGTGTTCGCCGCGTCGATCGCGGCCTCCAGGGCGTGCCGGCCGGCCATGATGTCGCCGGTGGCGTTGATGGAGAACGCCTGGCTGGTGCTGAGCGGCCTGTTCTCCATGGAGTAGGAGGGGACGAAGACGGCCTTGCCGTCGGCGTCGGTGCGGGTGAGGAAGTCCTCGTAGAACAGGGCCAGTTCCATCAGGGCCGGACCGAGCTTGTTCTTCAGGAAGGCGCTGTCGCCGGTGACCTGGTAGTACTCCACGAGCGGGTAGAGCAGCCAGTCGGCGCCGCCGGTCCAGGCCTCTCCGGGGAAGCTGGTGTTGTTGAAGTGCAGCATGTGCCCGTACTCGCCGTCGGTCCGGGACGGGGCGAGGAAGCCGCGGGCGCCGTAGAGGTTGGTGGCGTTGTCGCGCCAGTGCTGCAACTGCCCGAGGACCAGGTCGAAGTAGCCCTGCATCGCGTCGGTGAGGTCGAGGATGTTGCCGCCGGCGACCTGCAGGTTGACGTTGGCGTCGGTGGTGAAGTCGTCGGCCCAGGAGCCGTTCCAGGTGCCCGTCCAGATGCCGGTCAGGCGTGGCGGCAGGACACCACTGGAACTGATGAAGAGATAGCGGCCGGAGTCGTACATCCGCTCCAGCAGGGCGACGTCGATGGCGGACGCGTTGTTGTTCTGACGGGCTATGAGCTCGCTGGTGGCGAGCCGGCGGTCGGCGGCGGAGACGTCGAGGTCGATGCTGGAGCGGTCGTACATGGCCTGGTGCTTCGGGGCGTGGCGGCCCAGGAGGGTGGCGTAGTCGGCCGTCAGCCCGGCGAGGGCGGTCTCCAGGGGCCGGCTGTTCCAGCCGGTGGAGGTCTCGTACCGGCCGAGCTTGGTCAGCAGCAGCACCTTGGTGGCCTTGGCGACCACCAGGGTCTGCCCGTCGGCGGTGACGGAGGAGCCGCTGCCTGAGGCCACGACGCGGGTGACGCCCTCGTAGCCGTACGCGCCGCCGGAGGGGTAGGTGCCGCGCAGGTTCAGGTAGCCGTCGCCGCCGGTGACGGTGGCGGTGGTGGAGAAGGACACTCTGGTCGGCACGCCCGTAAGAGCGGTGTTGACGCTGATGGTGGTGTCCACGGTGCGGCCGGTGGCGGGCAGCAGCTCGTGGACGATGACCTGGTCGGCGCGGGAGACGAAGACCTGGCGCTTCCAGGTGCCGTACTGGTCGGTCCAGGTGTGGGTGACCTCTCCGGTGCGGAAGTCGGTGACGCGGGCGAAGTCGTTGACGGTGGTCATGCCCGGGGTGCTGAGCTGGAGTTCGTAGCCGGGGTGGAAGGTCTGGGTCCAGCGCAGGCTCCAGCCGCCTGCGAAGGTCGTGGAGGCACCGGAGTAGTCGCCGGCCAGTGCCTGGTCCCGGGCGGCTTCGAGCTTCCCGGAGAGCACCGGGGGCATGACGTTCCGGGTGCCGTTGGGCAGCACGAACCGGTGATGGTTGAGGATCATCTTCTCGAGGGTGGGCGCCCCGTAGTAGACGGCCCCGTACTCGCCGTTTCCGCTCAGGAACCCGTCGGTCCAGGCGGAGGCGGTGGCGTTGTCCCAGATGCCGCGGTCGGGCAGGGTGACCTGGGGCGGTACGGCCGCGGCGGCCCGGTCGGCGAAGACGAAGCCGGGCAGGGCAGCGGCGCCCGTGGCGAGGGCGGCCGTGGTGAGGAAACGCCGACGGTTGAGGGGAAGCTCGGGCAGCGGCATGGGGCGACTCCGTTGTCGGACGGTGAGTGCAACCGGACGGCTGAGGCCGGCCCGTCCCTCGGGGGCGGGCCGGCCCGTGTGTCTACGGGGTCACGGTCAGCGCGGGCGCCATCTCGGCGGTCCCGTTGGTGAGCTTCCCGGAGCCGGTGGCGCCTTCGGAGCTGACGAAGCGCAGCTCGTGGTTCTTGCCCTCCGCGTTGCCGACGGCGAGCAGGAGCGTGGACTGATTGGCCGCGTAGGCGTTCTGGACGAAGGAGGTGATGTCGACGGTGATCTCGCGGCCGTCGATGGCGTTGCCCTGATGGGACCCGCCGCCCTCGGGGATGATGGTCGAACCGAGGGTGAAGGTGGCCGACTTCGCGACGGAGGAGTTCGTCGCGGTGAAACTCGGCCGGTTCTGCCAGGTCATGGTGGTGATCGGGCAGGATGTGCCGCCGCCGGTGCAGGTGGTGCTGCTGACGGGTTGCACCAGCAACTGGTCGGTATCGGTCGACGGGACCGACGAGTAGCGGTGGCCGACGTAGGTGAGACGGAGTGTCGCCTGGGTTGGTGCCTTGGTGAGGCTGCCTAGGGGGAACTGGATGTAGGAGAGCTTTCCGTCCCCGGACCCCGTGGTGTACTGCTCGCCCATCAGGCCCACGCCGGTGTTGCGGGTGATGAGCGTCAGCTCCGAGGATTTGTTCTTGCTCAGGTCGCCGGTCCATGCGCCCACCCAGGTGTCGCCGTCGGCGGGGGCGCCGGCCTTGACGTTCTGGGTCTGACCGTTCGCGTCCGTGTAGGTCCTGGTCAGCGTGGAGACGCCGCTCGTCGTCAGCGGGAACTGGCCGGTGTATCTGACGAGTTGGCCCCCGACACGGATGTTGTTCAGCGTCGCGTTCGTGACGCCGGTGATCGAACTGCTCGTGTTCCGCTTCGAGAACCACACGTTGTCGAGGGTGAACGTGCCGATCGGAACCCTGGTGTACGTGTACGTGGTGCCCGACCCGTCGGGGTTGGGGGCGTACCCGTAGGTCGCTTGCTGTTCGGCGGTGATGGTCTTGGTGGCGCTGCCGTTGGAGACACTGACCGGCCCTTGGGCGAAACGGGAGTTGTCGATCGAGCTGTTCTTCACCACGATGCTCACGCTGGGGTCCCGGTTGGGGGCGTGACCCATAGTGATGCCACCGGCCGACGGCGACACGGAGTTGAAGTTGTCGAACGTGTAGCTGGTGGTCCGGTATCCGTACCCGTTGAGTCCGATCCGGATCGCGTTGCCCGCAGCGGCGGCCCAGTTCAGGGTGTTGCTGACCGAGATGTTCTTCGTGTCCTCGTCGTCCCAGTGGTAGGAGTCGAACCCGAGATCGTCGGCGACGGTGTCGTAAGCGCCTACCGCGTTGACGTAGCCCTGGACGTCGGCGGTGGAGGTGCCGAGCTGGAAGTGGTTCCACACGCCCGAGGCCAGCGGGGTGAATCCGTCGCTGGGGTTGTAGTGGCCGGAGGCGAACGCGTCGTCGTTGCCGAGGGTGAAGACACCGTTGGCGGTGATGTCCTGGCCGCTCGCGAAGTTCGTCCCGTCGATCCACGGCTGGCGGTACGGGGTGAGGGCCTTGATGTTGTTGAACCTCACCCTTTGGGCGGTGTGGGTCTCGTAGTTCCACTGCTTCGCGTCGCGCGAATAGGTGTCGTTGAAGGTGATGTCCGACGAGTGCATGACCGTGACGCCGCCCTGGTGCTGGCTGCTGTTGGCGTCGTGCCGGTCGCCGCTGCTGGAGGCGTTGTAGTTCGCCACACCGTTGCCGTCGAAGACGCCGCGGCCGCCGAATTCGATGCTGCTCGAATTGATGATCCCGACCGCCGGCTCGTACGCCTCCATGTACGCCTGGACGCGGTTCTTCAGCAGGGCCCCTTCGTCGGTGTAGATCTTCAGCTTGCCGCCCTTGAGCTTGCTGCCGTCCAGACCGTTGACCAGGAGACCGGACCACACGTACGTGCCGTTCGGGAAGTAGAGCGTGTTGAGCGCCGTGGGGTTGGCCTTGATGGTGTCGAGGGCGGCCTGCAGTGCGTATGTGACGTCGCCTGCGGCCATCGTCCGCACCTTCGGGTAGCGCACGTTGACGCTGCTCGCGCTCACCAGGCTCCCGGCCGAGGTCTGCTGACCGGCGGGGATGGCGGTGCCGTTGACGGTCTTGCCGGCCATGGAGCTCGTCGTCGCGGCGGGAGCCTCCTGCGCCGCGCTGTTCGGGTGCGCGGCGAGGTACTTCGCGGCGAACTCCTGGAAGTTGAGGACACCGGTCTGGAGGTTGACGCCGGAACCGTCCGGAGCGCTCGTGGTGTTCGGGCGCCGGGCCGGGTCTTCCAGAGGGTCGTTGATGACGGCCAGGTAGGGCTGTCCCGTGGCGTTGGTCGAGTCGCCGTTGACCATCACGATCGCCTGGTTCAACCCGGCGGAGGCTGACAACCGGAAGGTCAGGGTGTGCTTGTCCGCGCTCACCGAGACGCTGCCGGACGGGTAGTAGCGGGCCGGGTAGACGTTCACGGTGTCGATCGTGGTGCTGGGCAGCGTGACCGTGATCGTCGGTGTCCGGGAGTCCGACGCGAAACGCGCGATGTCGAAGTTGTGGCCGCTCGCGGCGTACTTGACAGCCTGGACGGGCGTGCCGGCGACGTCCACCTGGTACTTGGTGGACGCCACGTCCGGGGACGTCGTCGTACCGCCTCCCACTCCTGTCGGTGCGTAGGTGTGGACAGTGGTTGCGGCGTGTGCGGGGACGGTGGCGGTGAGCATGAGGCTCGCCGCCGCGAGGGCGGCGCCGGCAACGGCCGCGATGAAGCGCTGCACGCGTGATCTGCGGCGCGCCGGGACGGGGTTCGGGTCGGCGTCGCCGCCGGCCGGTCGGTTCATGCCTGTCTCTCCTCCGGACGAGATCTTTTCGAGGTCTGTTCAGGCGCCCGCCGTCTGTCTGGAGGCGGCGCGGAGCACTCGCGATGCTGCGGCCGGACCGGGGCCGTTGGGGCCGTCGCGGCCGAGAGGAATACGTTGACCGATCCATGGGATCAGGTGTGGCCGGGACGTTACTGCCGGATTTCCGAAGCCGTCAATGCTCCGTGCACGTCAAGTCGAGAAAACAATCACGACCTGCCCAGGGTCTACCTACCGTGCCCCGTAAAGGCTGGATCACTGTCATGGCGCGAAGTCTTGCCCTGCCGTGCGAGTCGTCCTACAGTGACGCCACTTTCGTGGATCGATAAATGTTTCGGGGAGACTACGTGGTGACCATGGCGGACGTGGCCGCGAAGGCGGGCGTCACCAAACAGACCGTCTCCAACGTGGTTTCGGGCAAGAAGGTACGGCCGGAGACCCTGGCGAAGGTGAACAAGGCGATCGCCGAACTCGGCTACAAGCCGAACCTGGTGGCGCGCTCACTGCGCACGGGCAGCACGTCGACGGTGGGGCTGTTCGTGCCGTCGGTGGCGAACGCCTTCTATTCGGAGGTGGTCGAGGAGGTGGAGAACCTCCTGGTCGGCCACGGATACAACCTGCTGCTAGCCACGACGCGCGACGATCCCGACTACACCCGGGCCCACCTGGAGAACCTCACCGCCCGCTCGGTGGACGCCCTGCTGGTCGCCGGGGACAACGGCGTCGAACAGCAGCTGCCGATGCTCGCCGAGGCCAACTTCCCGGTCGCCCTGTTCGCCTGGGAGGGCGACCCTCCGACCACACTCCCGGTGGTGTCCATCGACTACCAGCACGCCGGGTTCCTGGCCGGGTCTCACCTGCGGGATCTCGGCCACCGGAAGGTGGCGGTGATCGCCGACCTGCCCGCGCACACGCCGCGCGTCGCGGGGTTGCGCCGGGCGTTCGCCCCCGACGGGCTGGACGACCGCAAGGTGTTCGCCTGCACCAGCGACGACGCCGCCGGCGGTTTCGCCGCGGCCTGCGCGGCGCTGGAGGCGGATCCGGAGCTGACGGCGATCTTCGCCACCCACGACGTCCTGGCCGTCGGCGCCATAGAAGCGGTGGTCCGGTCCGGGCGGCGGGTCCCCGACGACGTCAGTGTCGTCGGCTTCGACGACATCGCCCAGGTCGGGCGGATCCGGCCGGCACTGACCACGGTCACCTTCCCCAAACGCGAGATGGCCCAGCAGGCCGTCGAACTCCTGCTGCGAGCCGTCGACTCCGGCCGGCCGCCGACCAACGTCGTATCACTGCTGCGCCCGACCCTGACCGTCCGGGACAGCAGCGGCCCCCCGCCCGGGGCGACGGCTTAGGGCTTGGCGTCGCCCGACCTGCCACGGCACACCCCATGGCCATCGGCACCATCCTTCCCAGCCATCTGTCGCCACTGCGGGACATTTCGAGAGGAAACACCTTCGCTGATGAACGTCCTCGACCCCAACGCCTACGTCGAAGACCGGTCGCCGGGCACCGGACGGCTGCGCCCGCGCGCCGCGTTCACCTCCGACCTGCCCACGATCGCGCTCGACGGCGACTGGAGATTCCGGCTGGCGTCGGGGCTGGACGACCTCACCGGGGACTTCGCCGCGCCGGACTTCGACGACATCGCCTGGGATCTGCTCGCCGTGCCGTCCTGCTGGCAGATGACCGGCTTGCCCGGCGAGCCCCGTTACGGTGCCCCGGCCTACACCAACATCCTGTACCCGTTCCCGGTCGACCCGCCACGAGTGCCCCGCGAGAACCCGACCGGTGAGTACCGCCGTGAGTTCGAGGTTCCCGACGGGTTCCCGACGTCGGCCGCGGTGCTCCGCTTCGAGGGCGTCGACTCCGCGTTCGCGGTGTGGCTCAACGGGATCCGGCTCGGCGACGGCAAGGGCAGCCGGTTGACGACCGAGTTCGACGTCTCCGCCGGTCTGCGGCCCGGCCGGAACGTACTCGCGGTCCGCGTCCACCAGTGGTCCTCCGGCAGCTACCTGGAAGACCAGGACATGTGGTGGCTGTCCGGGATCTTCCGGTCGGTTTCCGTGGCCGCCCGCGGTGTCGAGGACTTCTTCGTCCACGCCGCCTACGACCACACCACCCGGCAGGGCACCCTGGCCGTCGACGTCACCGCCCCCTGCCGGGTGTCGCTGTCGGTGCCCGAACTCGGCATATCCGACGCCGATCCGGCCGGCCCGTACGTGATCGACGGTGTCGAGCCCTGGTCGGACGAGCAGCCGCGCCTGTACACGGGGGAACTGGTCTCCGAGGCCGGGGAGCGGATACCGCTGCGCATCGGCTTCCGCACCGTGGCGGTCGTGGACGGCGTCCTGACCGTGAACGGCAGGCCGATCTCGCTGCGGGGCGTCAACCGCCACGAATGGCACCCGCTGACGGGACGCACCCTGACCGAGGACACCATGGTGGCCGACGTGCTGCTCATGAAGCGGCACAACATCAACGCGGTGCGCACCAGCCACTACCCGCCCGACCACCGTTTCCTGGACCTGTGCGACGAGCACGGCCTGTGGGTGTTCTGCGAGGGCGACCTGGAGACGCACGGCTTCGAACCCGGCGGCTGGCTCCGCAATCCCAGCGACGACCCCGCGTGGCGCGAGGCGTACCTGGACCGGGCCGCGCGGCTGGTGGAACGCGACAAGAACCACCCCTCGGTCATCGTCTGGTCGCTGGGCAACGAGTCCGGCACCGGAGCCAACCTGGCCGCCTCGGCCGAGTGGATCCGGGAGCGCGACGACAGCCGCCTGATCCACTACGAGGGCGACTTCGCGAGATGCGCGTACGTCGACCTGTACTCCCGCATGTACATCGGTGCGGACGAGCTGTCCGCCGTGGGACGCGGCCAGGAGGCACCGACGGCCGATCCGGCCGACGACGCGCACCGCCGAGCCCTGCCGTTCGTGCTGTGCGAGTACGGACACGCCATGGGCACCGGGCCCGGTGGGCTGTCCGAGTACCAGCAGGTCATCGAGACGCATCCGCGGCTGGCCGGTGGATTCATCTGGGAGTGGATCGACCACGGCATCGCCCGGCTCACCGGCCGGCAGGACCCTCACACGTTCTACGCCTACGGCGGCGACTTCGGCGAGGAGATCCACGACGGCAACTTCGTCGCCGACGGACTGCTCTTCCCCGACCGCACACCGTCGCCGGGCCTGGTCGAGTACAAGAAGGTCATCGAACCGGTCCGGATCCACATCGACCCGGCGGCACGGCAGATCAGCGTGCACAACCTGCACCACGACCGTGACACCGGCTACCTGGACTTCCAGTGGACCGTCGAGGACGGAGGCGAGCTGTCCGGCTCCGGCGGCCTGAGCGTGACCGCGACCGCGCCGGGCACGACGACAACCGTCGAATGGCCCGCCGAGGTCACGGACGCGCTCGACGCGGCGCGCAAGAGCGAGTCCGGCCACGAGGTGTGGCTGACCGTGACCGCGGTGCTCGCGGCCGACGAGACCTGGGCCGGGGCCGGCCACGAGATCGCCTGGGCGCAGGGGCTGGTCGTGGCTCCCGCCTCCTCGCCGGTCCCCTCCACGCCCGCGCCGGCGATCGCCCACGACGGGGACATCACCCTGGGCCCCGCGCGGTTCGACGCCCGCAGCGGGAAGCTGATCCGGCTCGGCGACCTGGAACTCGACGGGCCCAGGCTGGACATCTGGCGTGCCCTGATCGACAACGACCTGCTCAGCGCCTTCGGCGAGCCGCAGATCACCACCTGGCTCGCCGAAGGACTGAACCGGATGCGCCACGATGTCCTGAGCGTCGAGCCCGACACCCAAGGGCTCACGGTCACCGCCCGGCTCGCCGCCGCCGGGTCCTCCTCCGCGCTCGGCGTGGTCTACCGCTGGACGGCCTGCGACGGTCCGGACGCGGGCCAGGACCGGCTCCGGCTGGAATGCGCCGTCACCCCTCACGGCGCATGGTCGGTGCCGCTGCCCCGGCTGGGGATCGCGATGTCACTGCCCGGCACCGACGCCGAGGTCGAGTGGTTCGGCCTGGGTCCCGACGAGGCGTACCGCGACTCCCGTACCGCCGCTCGCGTCGGCCGTTATCGGTCGAGTGTCTCGGCGATGCAGACCCCCTATGTGCGCCCGCAGGAGAACGGCAACCGCCACCACGTCCGCCGCACCCGGATCACCACCGCTGACGGCACCCTGCACATCACGGGCGACCCGGTCATCGACCTGACCGTGCGTCCGTGGAGCACCGCGGCCCTGGCGGCCGCGACCCACCAGCACGACCTGGTCGGCGACGGCCGGCTCCATCTCCACCTTGACCACGCACACCACGGCCTCGGCAGCGCGTCCTGCGGGCCGGGCCCGTCAGCGGCGGACGTCCTGGCCGCGGTCCCGACGGTGTTCCGCGTGGAGTTCAACACCGGTCGGTAGGCGGGCCTGGCCGCCCGCCCACCGACAGTCCAGCAAGGTCAGTCTCCATCACGAAGGGTTTCCCTCACATGGACCGCACCACCATACGCACCCGCAGACTCCTGGCGCTCACCACCGCGGCCGTCATGGCCTTCGGCGTCGGCGCGTGCAGCAATGACAAGAACGACTCCGCCGAAGGATCGGGCCACAGCGGGCCGGTGAAGATGGAGTTCTGGGGCTGGGCCGGCTACGAGAAGATGGTCGACCAGTGGAACGCCGCCCACCCGGACATCAAGGTCACCTTCAAGAAGATCCCGTCGGGCCCCGCGGGCGGCTACACCCAGATCAACAATGCGCTCACCGCCGGCGAGGGCCCGTGCCTGGCCCAGATCGAGTACCAGAACATCCCGTCGATGCTCGTGAAGAACTCGGTCATGGACATCACGCAGTACGCGAGCGACGGCATGGACAAGTACGTCCCGTCGGCCGTCTCCGCCTCCAGCGTCGGCGACAAGATCTACGGGGTTCCGGTGGACGTCGGTCCGATGGTCCTGTTCTACCGCAAGGACCTGTTCGCCAAGTACGGCATCAGCAAGCCGCCGGCCACCTGGGCCGAGTACAAGGCCGACGCCGAGAAGGTCAAAGAGGCCGACCCCAGTGTGAAGTTCGGCACCAAGCTCGGCGACGGCGCCGGTTTGGCCTCCTTCACCCTGCAGACCGGTCAGTCCTGGTACTCGACCAAGGGCGACAGCTGGACCGTCAGCATCGACAACCCCGGCACCCGCAAGGTCGCCGCCTACTGGCAGGACCTCAAGGACCAGGGTCTGGTGGCGAAGCACGGCAGCGCCTGGGACCCGGAGTTCAACAAGGCCTCCGAAGCCGGCAAGGTGATGACGTTCGTCGCCGCGTCCTGGGCCTCCGGCGGAATCAAGTCGGACCTGAAGGGCCAGGCCGGCAAGTGGCGGGTCGCCCCGATGCCGACCTGGGAGGCCGGAGACGGCACGAGCGCCAGCAGCGGCGGCTCGGCCACCTCGGTGATGACCGGCTGCAAGTCGCCCCGCGAAGCAGTGCAGTTCGCCGATTTTCTCTCCAGTGACCCGCAGGCCGTGAAGACGGGCATCGAAGGCGGGCTGTACCCGGCGTCCAAGGCCGGACAGGACGACCCGTCGCTCACGGGCGGTGACCCGTTCTTCGGCGGCCAGAAGGTCGGTGACGTGTACAAGGCCTCCGCCGCGCAGGTGCCCAGCACCTGGACCAACGGCCCGACCTTCCAGCAGGTCGAGACGGACTTCACTGGTGCCATCGGCAAGGGCACCCTGCCGGAGGCGGTCACCAAGGTCCAGGCCTCGACGGTCGCCGCGATCAAGAAGCTCGGACTGTCGGTGACCGACTGAGGCAGCGCAACTCCCGCCGCCCTGATGGATTCCCGCGGCCGCACGTATCGGGCGCCGCGGGAATCCGCTCCCTGACGACGAAGCGCCCAGCGAGGTTTTCATGAGCAGTCCCAGCAGCACCCGGACCGCGTCACCGCCGCAACCTGTGCCCGCGGTCACGCGCCGCGTCTCCCCCGCCGGCCGGCCGCGGCGCGCCGGCCTCCGCAGCGCGTTGACCGCGTCGGGTTTCCTGGCGCCGTTCGCGGTCCTCTTTGTGACCATGATGGTCGCGCCAATCTGTTACGCGATCTACCAGAGCTTCTTCACCGTCCGCCGCGCGGGGCTGTTCGGCGGTGCGCAGTCCACCGAGTTCACTGGACTGTCCAACTACGCCGACGCCTTTGGCGACCACGACTTCGTGGCGTCGATCGTCCGCGTCGCGCTGCTCGGCTGCGTCCAGGTCCCGTTCATGCTCGGACTGGCCCTCCTGCTCGCGCTCCTCCTCGACTCCCGCTCGGCCCGGCTGCGCAAGACCTTCCGGCTCACGTTCTTCCTGCCCTACGCGCTGCCGGGTGCGATCGCCGCGCTGATGTGGTCCTTCCTTCTGGTCAAAGACCTCTCGCCGTTCACCGAACCGCTGTCCCACCTCGGTATTCACACCGACTTCCTGTCGCCGTCGTGGGTTCCGGTCTCGATCGGGAACATGATCACGTGGGGCTGGACCGGCTACAACATGCTGATCATCTACTCCGCGCTGCAGACGATCCCGGCCGAGGTGACGGAGGCCGCCGCGCTCGACGGCTGCACCGGATGGCGGCTGGCCTGGGCGGTGAAGATCCCGCTGGTGCGTCCCGCGCTGGTGCTGACCACGGTCTTCTCCATCATCGGGACGGCGCAGATGTACACCGAGCCCGCGGTCCTGGTCGGCGCGCGCATCGCAGGCATCGACCCGAAGTTCTCCCCGATCATGAACACGACCGTAGCCCTGGACGTGGGCGGCCAGAACGTGGCCGCCGCCCAGTCCGTCATCCTCGCGTTGATCACCCTCGTGCTCTCGTTCGGATTCCTCAAGTACACCCAGCGCAAGGGAGCGATGGCATGAGCGTGATTTCGGACGACCGACCGACGCGACCGCCCCGAACGACCCGAACCACCCGACCGACCCGCCGCGGCACCGACATCGCGAGCAAGACCGTCGTCAACGGCGTACTGGGCCTGATGGCCCTGTACACGCTGATCCCGCTGTGGTGGCTGTTCGTCTCCTCGACCAAGGAATCGGGCTATCTGTACACCGGTCAGCCGCTGTGGTTCTCCCACTTCGACCTGATCACCAACATCAGGAACGTGTTCAACTTCGAGGACGGCATCTTCCCCACCTGGCTCGCCAACAGCGCGCTGTACAGCCTCGTCGGCGCCAGTGTCGGCACCCTGCTGTCCGCAATGGCCGGCTACGCGCTGACCAAGTTCACCTTCCGCGGCCGCGAAAGCGTCTTCAACATCATCCTCGCCTCGGTGCTCATCCCGATGCCGATGTTCGCCCTGCCGTTGTTCCTGCTCATGGCCAAGCTCGACATCACCAACACCTACTGGTCGGTGCTGCTGCCCAGCTGCGTCAGCCCGTTCGGCGTCTACCTGTGCCGGATCTTCGCCGCGGCGTCCGTCCCGGACGAACTCCTCGAGGCCGCACGGCTGGACGGGGCAAGCGAACGGCGCACCTTCTTCCGGATCGCCCTCCCGCTGATGTCCCCGGCCCTGGTGACCGTCTTCCTGTTCCAGTTCATCGGGATCTGGAACAACTACCTGCTGCCCTCGCTCATGCTCAACACCCCTTCGCTGCAGCCCGTCACGGTGGGACTGGTGCAGTGGCGCGCGGAGAAGGCCAGCGGCGTGCCGACGCTGATGCCGATCACCGGCGCCTTCCTTTCGCTGATACCTCTGCTCATCGCCTTCGTCTGTCTCCAGCGGTTCTGGCGCCAGGGCCTGACCGCAGGGGCCGTCAAGTGAACGCGCTCGCCGCCCCACTCCCCTCTTGAACTGCAAAGGACCACCGCAATGCCGCGCGCCCACGTCATCCTCGACAAGCACGCCGTCATCGCCCCTGTCCGACGCCGCACCTTCGGCTCGTTCGTCGAACACCTCGGCCGCTGTGTGTACACCGGGCTCTACGAGCCCGAACACCCCAGCGCGAACGAGGACGGGTTCCGGATGGACGTCGTCGAACTGGTCAGAGAGCTGGGTACCAGAACCGTCCGCTACCCCGGCGGCAACTTCGTCTCCGGCTTCCGCTGGGAGGACTCGGTCGGCCCCCGCGACCAGCGCCGGTGCGCCGCGACCTCGCCTGGCATTCGCTGGAGTCGAACCAGGTCGGCCTGGACGAGTTCGCCCGCTGGCTCAAGCTCACCGACTCCGAGATGATGCTCGCGGTCAACCTCGGCACGCGCGGCATCCTGCCCGCCCTCGACTCGCCGTGGTCCAGGGCTATGTGCGCGCCTGCGGGGGCGATCCCGCCGGGTGGGAGGTGCGCTGGAAGGCCGCCGAGGCGGAGGCGAACCAGGCTCCGGCGGAGGACGTCGAGGACGCTCCGTCGCCGTATCGCGGTCTCGCCCGGTTCGAGCCGGACGACCGGCACCTGTTCTTCGGCCGGGACCGCATGATCGACGAGGTCGGCCACCTGGTGTGCGATCACCGGTTCGCGGTGCTGTTCGGCGCCTCGGGGAGCGGGAAGTCGTCCTTGCTGCGGGCGGGGCTGATCCCGCGCCTGCGGCAGGAGATCGCGGCGCGCGGCTGCCCGGCCACGCTGCGGATCCTCACCCCGGGAGCCACCCCGGCGACGACATACGGACATCTGCTGAGCCCCGCCGCGGACGAGCCGGAGGGATGGGTGGTGGTGGACCACTTCGAGGAGGTCTTCACTCTCTGCCGTGACCCGCAGGAACGTTCCCGCTTCGTCGATCTGCTGCTCGCCGCCCGCGACCCGGACAGCCGGCTGCGCGTGCTGGCCGCCGTACGCGCCGACTTCTACGCCCGCTGCGGCGAGCACCGCGGCCTCGCGGACGCGCTGCGCGGCGCCGGGCTGCTGCTCGGCCCGATGACGGCGGACGAGCTGCGGGAGGCGGTGACCGGACCGGCGAAGGCGGCCGGATGCCGTGTGGAGCGGACGCTGACCGCCCGTCTGGTGGAGGAGGTGCAGGGCGAGCCCGGCGGGCTGCCGATGCTCTCGCACGTCCTGCTGGAGACCTGGCGCCGCCGCAAGGGCCGGATGCTCACCCTCGCCGGGTACGAGGCCGCCGGCGGGGTGCGGGGCGCGATCGCGGCGAGCGCGGAGGAGGTGTACGGCGGCTTGTCCCCGGCCCAGGCGGGTGCCGTCCGGCGTCTGCTGCTGCGGATGGTCGAGCCGGGCCAGGGCACCCCCGACACCCGCCGCCCACTCGCCCGGGCCGAGCTGGAGGAGTGGGCCGATGCCGATGTGCGGGTGGTGGTGGAGCGGCTGACCCGGGCCCGGCTGCTGACCGCCGACGAGGACGGGGTCCAGCTCGCCCACGAGGCGCTGATCACCTGCTGGCCCCGGCTGCATGGCTGGATCGAGGAGGACCGGGAGCGGCTGCGGCACCACCGGATGCTCGCGGACGTGGCCCGTACCTGGCTGGAGCACGACCGCGACCCCGGCGTCCTGTACCGGGGCACCCGGCTGGCCCGCGCCGAGGAACTGTTCCCCGACCACACGGCCGACCTCGCGCTGACGCTGCCGGAGCGGGACTTCCTGTCCGCCGCGCTGGACGCCCGGGCGGCGGAGCGGCGGGCCGCGGCCCGGACCAGCCGCAGGCACCGCATCCTGACCGGGTCGCTCTCCGCCGTCCTGGTGGTGGCACTGCTGACGGCCCTCGCCGTCTGGCAGGCCTACGCCGACAACGCGCGCCGGCGCACCCAGGAAGCGGCCCGCCAGGTCGCCGACGTGGCGGACGCACTGCGCACCACCGACCCCCGCGCGGCGCTGCTGCTGGGCGCGGCCGCGTGGCGGGTCGCCGAGTTGCCCGACACTCGCCGCGCCCTGCTCGGTTCCCTCGCCCAGAAGGAGACGGACACCTTCACCGACCCCGTGCCCGGCGACGACGCCTGGCGTTCCCTCTCCGCCTCCGGCCGCACCCTGCTGAGCCCGGTCGACCGCACCTGGCGGACCTGGGACGTGCGAACGGGCCGACGTACCGGCTCGGGCCGGCTGCCGGGCGGCATGGTGGTCGGGGCGAGCCCCAGGTGTTACTGGTCCCGGGTCGTGCGCCAGTCGCCCCACCAGTCGTCGTTCCGGCTCCATCCCTCGCAGTTGCCGGCACGGTAGGCCGTCAGCGAGACCTGGTCGCTGTTGGAGAACCACACGCTCGGCCAGTAGCTCGTGTCGTGGGGCTCGCTGCCCGTGAGGCAGCGGTTCCACCGGTGGCCGTTGGGCTCGGTGACGCTGATACGCCAACTGTGCGCGTCCACGCTGTGGTTGGAGATCGCGACGCAGGCGGTGAAGACGGGGGAGTTGCAGGGAGGGCCGGAGACGGGGACGGCACTGGCCTCACCGGCGGCCAGAGTCAGCGACCCTGCCGCGAGTGCGGCCACGGCCAGGGCGCCGGTGATTCTCTTACGGAGTGAACGGGACATGACCCCGCTCCCTTCTGTCCGGTCGGGTTCAGGCACAACCGAATCTCGGGGACGCGCGGTTGATCAGACAGCCGGATCCAGGGAGTAGTCAATCCAGCGCCCCGGGAGCGGCGGGGGCGACCGTCCCGGGAGAGACCCGAACCCGAACCGCGTGCGGTGGCGCACAGCGCGTGCGGGGAGCCCGCCTGTGATCAGTCACCGGATTTTTCGTGGCACCGCGGGTGTCATTCCGCCTCGCGGCGTGCCTGGCCGCGCCGGCGGAGCAGCAGGAGGCCGCCGGCGACCGCGGTGACGCCGGTCGCGGCCGTCCACAGAGGGAGGTCCGAGGCGCCGGTGGCGGCCAGGTCCTCGTCGCTCTTTCCGCCCTGGGCGCTGACGTCCCCGGAGGACTGCCCGGCCGGGGACTTGGACGCACCGGACGACCCGGAGGTGCCGGACTCGGCGGCCGTCGACTTCGACGGGGACGGTGAGGCCGCCGCCTCGGCCGCGGTGGCCTTGTCCCGGGTGTACGCCAGTGTGCCGAAGCCGAGTTCGTCGAATCCACCGCTGTTCGGGCCGTAGTCGCCGCCGCCTCCCTCGGGCCCGCTGCGGGCCAGCATCTCGCGGGTGTTCGGCATGGCCATGCCGCGCCTGTTGGCGTAGTGGTGGTAGACCCGCGCCCAGATCGGGCGCCCACCGCCTCGGCCGCCTTCGGAGATGACGGTCTGCTCCGTGTTCACGCAGTGCACGCCGTTCGTCCAGGTGTAGGTGGTGTAGGGCACCTTGTGGCCGAGGTTGTACCGGGCGACGTACTCGCACGCCTTGCGGAACTTGGAGTCCTCCGCGCCGTAGAGGTCGACACCCTGGTTCCAGGCCATCTCGCAGATGGTGCCCATCAGGCCGATGCCCATCAGGCTGTGGCCCTGGTCGCGCCCGCTCTCCTGCCACTGGGCCAGGTCCACGTCGTCGTAGACGTACGGGATCGCCTTGGCCAGCGAGCCGTTGCCTTCGCCGTGGTAGAAGTAGTCCACCGTCTCGTCGAACTTGGCCCGGTCGTCGCAGAGGATCCCGATGGCCATGATCGAGGCCATGGTGCACAGGTCCCAGTTCGCCCAGTAGTGGCCGATGCAATTGGTCTTGCGGTACATCATGTGGCGGTTCGCCGGATAGAAGTGCTTGACCAGCATGTCCTGGAAACGGGCCAGGTCGAAGCCGGGGTAGCCGCGCATGAGCTCGCCGACGTTGGCGAACTGGTACCCGTAGATGCCCGCCAGGAGCGTGACTTCGGAGCCTCCGCCGATGCCCTTCAGCGTCCCCGACCAGGCGTTGCAGATGTCCCGCGCGGTGTCGGCGTGTGCGGTGTCGCCGGTGATCTTCCAGCGCAGCGCGTTCTGGTAGGCGGCGTGGACGTCGTGGTAGAGAGCCCCGTAGTTCTGGACGCCGCTCCCTCCCCGGATCGAGGACTCCTGCGGGTTGGGCAGCCATGTGCTCTGCGAGTGACGGTTGGCGGTGAGCCTGGCGAAACCCGCCGTGTAGGGGGCGGCGCCCGCCTTCACCTTGGCGGCCATGCGCTCGAGATCGGCCCGGGTGTGGAGCATCCCGGGATGCGCGAAGGACGTGCGCGCCGCCGTCGCGGGGGAGGCGGCCACGCCCGTGCCGATACCGATACCGACCGCGCCGGTCGCCGCTCCCGCGGCCTTGAGCATGGCGCGTCGGCTGATCTGTCGTGTCACCGTGTCGTTCCTTGGGCTCTTGTGGGGACAGTGCCTGCGTAGGGAGACGTGATACGGAGCGGGCGATAACACAAAAGCGGGCACCACCGATGAAAGGCAGCCGGTCGTCCAGCACCCTCCGACACCAGCGCCGACAGTTTGCAACTGCATGCATCCCATGCGTGACGGCCCGGCCCCACGGCGAAGGAGCCGTCGGGTCGGGCCGTGGCCGCGCCGGCTCGTATCAGCCGACGGGCGGGAGCGATGTGTGTCTAGCCGGTGACCCGGCGGAACGTCCACTGCTGGTTGGTGCTGCCCCTGTTGGTGTACTGGATCAGCGCGGCGCCGTCGGCCGTGCTGCCGGAGCTGACGTCGAGCACCTTGCCGCTGTTGCGGTTGACCACCTGGAACACGCCACCGGACAGCGGGCGCAGCTGCCACTGCTGGCTGGTCCTGCCGTCGGGGGTCGCCTGTACGACCCGCGCGCCGTCCGCCGTGGAGGATCCGGCCACGTCGAGCACCTTGCCGCTGCGGACGCAGGTGATGGTGTGGTAGCCGTCGGCCGTGGACTGGAAGGCCCACTGCTGGTTCGTCGCACCGTTGCCGGTCCACTGGATCACTGCGGCGCCGTCCGCGCCGGACCCACCGGAGACCTCGGCCACCTTGCCGCTGCGCACGCTGACGCATGTGTACGTCCGCGCGGGGGCGATGGTGTACTGCACCGAGTCGAAGTCGACGTAGCCGGTGCCGCCCGGGTTGTAGGTGTACAGGCCGATCCGGTCACCGCGGTAACCGCCCCAGTTGAGCTGGTACGTCCCGCCGACCTGGGTGAACGTGCTCCCGTCGAGGCTGTAGGAGAAGCGGCTGAGCCCGTCCACGTCCCAAGTGGAGCGCAGCCACACGGCGTTCTGCGTGATGGCCGCCCCGCTGGTCAGGGTGCCACCGGCGTTGTGCTCGATCGTGGTGGTGGTCCCGGTGCGTCGGACACCCAGTCCGGCGTACCTGGCGCCGTAGTGGCACAGCCCGGCGTGCTGACCGTCGGTGAGGCCGGCGAGTTCGACGCGGACGGTCACCGTGGCGCCGCCCGCGGTGCGCAGCACTCGTTGGGTGAGGGTGTTGCCCACCTTCATCAGGTTGTCCCCGGCCAGCGGTGCGAACGCCTTCAGTCGTAGATAGCCGGGGCGTTCGGTCAACGACCAGTAGCCCGCGCGGGGTTTGTAGTACCACTCCCACTGCGGCTTGAGGTGGGTGTCGGTGAACGAGTCGCTGGTCACGACGGCGGGCAGTGCGTCGACGGGGAGGCCGGGGGTGCCGGTCGCGGGCAACTGACCCGTCCACGCCATGGTGCCGATGCCGTCCGAGCCCACCGTGCCGATAATCGGCCAGCCGTCCACCCAGGTCACCGGCAGCAGGGACAGCACGCGGCCCTCCCAGCCATGGCTGCCGTGGTGGGTCACGAAGTACCAGTCGCCGCCCGGGGTCTGCACCAGCCCGCCCTGGTTGGGCTCGCGGTCGACCGAGGTGTTGACGTGCAGCAGCTGCCGGGTCTCGAAGGGGCCGAAGAGGCTGGAGCCGCGGTTCATCATGAGGACCCGGCCCTCGGGCTTCACCTCGCTGAACAGGTGGTAGTAGACACCGTCGATCTTGTACAGCTTGCTGGCCTCGCTGCGGTTCGACTGGTGGATCACCGGGGCCGGGCCGACCAGCGACTTGCCGTCCTCGGACAGCTTGTACAGGTGGACCTTGTAGCCGTCCGAGTAGTGCGTGGTGACCAGGTAGCCCTGGCCGTCGTCGTCCCAGAACGGGCACACGTCGTTCCAGCCGGAGGTCCGCCACATCGAGTGCAACGGCTCCCAGGGCCCCTCCGGCGACGGGGCCGACGTCATGAAGAAGCCCTCGTCGGGCGTGTTGAAGTACACCCAGTACCGCCCCGCGTGGTAGCGGATGGCCCCGGCCCACACACCGCGGCCGTAGCGGTTCATCCGGTCCCAGTTCAGCTCCGGTCCGATGCGGGTGACGTCGTCGACCGCGCCGCCGATCGGGCGCCAGTTGACCAGGTCCTTCGAGTGCAGGACGGCCATGCCGGGCGAGTACCCCATCGTGCTGGTGATGCCGTAGTAGTCGTCGCCGACCCGGATGCAGTCCCAGTCACTGAGGTCGGTCGGGACGATCGGGTTGGCGTAGGTGCCGTCGCCCTGGTCACCCCACTTTGCGGACAGAAACGAGTCTGCCGCCGCCGCGCTCGACGGGAGCAGTCCCGGGAGGAGGAGGGTGCCGGTACCGACCGCGGCGAGCCGGCCGAGTTGTCTTCTGGTGAGGTCCACGATGCAGTCCTTGGCTGGAGGTCATCACGTGCGGGAGTGATGGGTGGAGACCGGGAGGAGAACGCGGGAGGGGGAATGGTGGAAGGGGTACGGCCCTCGCGTCGTGCGCGCCGCGTCCCAGCGCGCTGACGCCCCTCGCCCACGCTGTGCGGGGATGGCGGCATTCACGAAGGCACACCCTCGGATGCCTGGGCAAAGGGTCCGACGATTGGTCGATATGCCGAACGATTATCGGCTTGTCGAACCGGTCGACGCCGAAGCTAGAGTCCCAACCGCATGGAAGTCAACGGATCGTCCGCGTTTTTCCGAGACGTGCGGCGGCCGGGACAGGGCGCGCACGGCGTGCCGACGGGCGGCGTCAGCCGAACAGTCGGCGCTGGATCTCGCGCCGGTAGTCCTCCAGGGTTCGGTCGAGGTGTGCCGCGGTGGCCTGCGCGGCTTCCTCGGGGCGGCCGTCACGGATGGCCCGGTAGATCGCCTCGTGCTCCTCGACGGCCGCCTCGCTGTTCTCCCCGAACGAGTCGTGGATTCCGATGGCGCTGGACTGGCGCTGCAGGCGTCGCGCGTCCCGCACGGCGCTGACGAGGAACGTGTTGTGCGAGGCCGCCGCCACAGCCATGTGGAAGTCCTCGTCCGCCTGGTTGAACACGTCGATCTGGCCGTGGACGAACCCGTGCCGGCACTGCTCCATGGCGACTTCGATGGTGCGCAGCTCCGAGGGGGTGGCGCGGGTGGCCGCCAGGCTGCTGGCGGCCATTTCCTGGACCCTGCGGAACTCGAACAGCATCAGTACGTGGTCGATGTCGACGGGGCGGAAGAAGCCTCCCCACCGGCTGGTGATGAGCATGCCCTCGTCGTCCGCGACGAACAGACCCCGCCCCTTGTGTGCCCGTACCCGACCCAGGGCCGAAAGGATCTTGACGGCTTCCCGCACCACCGCCCTGCTGGTGTCCAGCGTCCGGGCGAGGTCGATCTCCGTGGGCAGCCGGTCGCCCGGCGTCAGTCGCTCCTCGGCGATGTACGCGAGGATCCGCTCCGCAACGATCTCGTACCCGGGGCGGTAGTCGCGCTGCCCGTCCGAGTCGGCCGTCCCCGCGGGTGCGGCAGCAGGGACTTGAGCCGGCAAGGCCGCTTCGATCGCTGGCGTGTCGTCCATCTGCGCTGCCTCCCGGGTGACTTCTGCTCACGCGACTGGTCGCGGTGGAGCCGCATCATCGTAGCGCACGGGAGATATGAGTCGTACTCATTTTGACCAAGATCCACGGCAAGAGCCGTGGATAGTCAGGCACGCAGGTAACCTTTATCGGACATAAGTGGAGCAACTGCTCGCCCATCGATGGAAATTTAGCAAAGGGACGCTGTACGAGCCCTTGACGTACCACTCGATAAGGCGGCTAATTTCTTCCACGTTGGTTGCAGAACACCGCCTCTTCCGTTTCCTCCGCGTTTCCGGGCCGCCCAGCGTCGTCCCGGCCCGCAGCACTCGCCCGCCTGCTCGCACCGCCTGCCCCCTCTGCTCGGGGCACTCGCACACCCAGTGGAGTCACTCATGACCGTCAACCAGTCCTCGTCCAGCCCGAAGAGAGCTCTCGGCAGGAGGCGAGCGGCATCGCTGGCCGGATGCGCGGCCACGGTGCTGCTGACCGTGACGGCCTGTGGCGGCGGCGGCACCGCCGGCAAGACCACCAAGGACGGCTTCGCCCAGGCGCCGCAGAAGGACGGGGCGTTGACCGTCTGGGTGGACGCGACCCGGATGGACGCGGCGAAGCTGTACCAGGAGCTGCACCCGGACGTGAAGCTGGACATCGTCAGCTATGACGGCAACGCCAACGGGTCCAACTACCTGCAGACGAAGGTCCAGTTGTTCAACCGCACCGGCAAGGGCTGGCCGGACGTCGTGTTCAGCTCCCAGACCAACGAGGCCTCCTGGGCGGTCGACGCGGGCTTCGCCGCTCCGCTCAACAAGGGTCTGATCCCCGAGTCGACCCTGGGCGAGTTCGCCAAGGGCGCCAACGACGTCTGCACGGTCGACGGCACCGTCTACTGTCTGCGCAACGACCTCTCCCAGGCGGTGCTCTGGTACAACGCCCCGCTGATGAAGAAGTTCGGCTACACGGTGCCGACGACGTGGGAGGAGTACCAGAAGCTCGGCGAGAAGGTGGCCAAGGAGCACCCCGGCTACCTCGTCGGTGACGCGGGTGACGCCTTCACCCCCGAGATCTATCTGTGGGCGAGCAAGTGCGGCGCCAACCACATCACCGGCCCCAAGTCCGTGTCGGTGAACACCACCAGCGAGGCCTGCACCAAGATGGCCAAGCTCCTGGACGTACTGATCAAGAACAAGTCCATGTCCATCAGCGGCGTGTTCAGCACCGACTTCGGCAAGAACAAGGCCGACAAGGTCCTGCTCATGCCGGGCCCGGCCTGGTACGGCGGCGCGGTCTTCAAGGACACCCTCAAGGTCCCCGGCAAGCAGATCGGCGTGGCACCCATGCCGCAGTGGCAGGGTGACGGCGCGCCGTCCACCGGCAACGTCGGCGGCGGCACCTGGCTGCTGTCCCAGCACTCCACCCACATCAAGGCGGCCACCGACTTCCTGAAGTGGGTCACCACCGACAACGCCTACCAGGGGGAGAAGGCGCCCGGCTTCCCGGCCTACGCGCCGGCCGCCGAGACATGGCTGAAGGCGCAGGACGCCTCCGGCTACTTCGCCAGCGACCTGAGCGCGCTCTCGACCGCCTCCTCCCAGGTGTGGCCGGAGTGGGGCTCGGGCAAGTTCAGCCAGGAGGCGATCTGGGCGGCCACCGTCAAGCCGGGCCTGACCCAGGGCAAGACCATCGAATCGCTGCTGCCCGCCTGGCAGGACTCCATCGTCAAGCACGCCGAGTCCAACGGATACAAGGTCGAGCAGTGACCCTCAGCCACTCCCCGTCCCGCTCCGCCGGTCGGCGCCCCCGCGGCACCGACCGGCAGAGCCGGGCCGGCATCGCCTTCGTCGCGGCCTACGTACTGCTCCTGATCGCGTTCGGCATCCTGCCGACCGGGTACGCCGTCTACTTCGCGTTCACCGACGCCGGGGGCACGTTCACCGGCTTCAGCAACTTCGTCACCACCGCACAGGACTTCCGCTTCCTGGACGCCGTCGGCCATGTCGCGCTGTACCTGCTGTTCTGGCTGGTCTCCCTCGTGGTGTTCGTGGTGAGCCTGGCGCTGCTGCTGCACCGCCTCGCCTCGGGCTCCCTCAGCAAGTCCCTGCGCTTCCTCTTCTACATCCCCGGAGCGCTCGCCGGCGCCGCGAGCGTGCTGGTGTGGCTGTTCATGCTCGACCCGACGGTGAGCCCGGTCAGTTCGCTGCTGGGCATGCTGGGGTACGGCACCTTCGGTGAGGTGATCGCGCCCGGCAACCTGCCCCTGCTGTTCACGGTCATCGCGTTCTGGACCGGCGCGGGCGGCTGGATCGTCGTCATCTACGGCGCGCTCAACAACATCCCCACCGACGTCATGGAAGCCGCGCGCATCGACGGCGCGGGCGCCTGGCAGACCGCCTGGCACATCCAGATCCCCATGCTCCGCAAGTGGATCGTGTACATGGTGATCCTGGCCTTCGCGGGCGGTGCGCAGCTCTTCGTGGAGCCGCAGCTGCTGTCCCTGGCCAGTGTGGGCGTGGCCGGACGCGACTACTCGCTGAACCAGCTGACGTACGACTTCGCCTTCCAGATGAACAACGTCAACGGCGCCGCCGCGGTCTCGGTGGAGCTCCTGGTCGTCAGTGTGTCGGCCGCCGCCGTCTTCGTCGCGCGATCGGGGTTCTTCGATGCAGACTAGTTCCCCGCGCCGCCTCCTGCCCCGTCTGCTGACCGGCTCCGTCCTGCTCGTCTTCCTGGTGTTCTTCGTGCTGCCGGTGCTGTGGCTCGTCCTCGCGGCGACCAAGACCGATCAGCAACTCGTCCACGGCAGTCCGCTCTCCTTCGGCTCCTGGCACACCCTCAAGGCCAACTGGGACGCCCTCACCGCGTTCCAGGACAACGCCGTCCTGCAGTGGCTCGGCAACTCGACGCTGTACGCGCTGATCTCGCTCGTCATCACGCTCTGTGTGGCCATCCCGGCGGGCTACGCGCTGGCCATGACCGAGTTCCGCGGACGGCACGCCCTGCTCGTCTCGACCCTGGTCGTGATGCTCATGCCGACCGCCACGCTGGTGGTGCCGCTGTTCCTGGAGATCAACGCGGTCGGTCTGATCGGCACGATGTGGTCGATCATCCTGCCGTACTCGTTCTATCCGTTCGGCGTGTATCTGACGTACATCTACTTCACCACCGCGGTACCGAAGGACCTGCTGGCGGCGGCACGGATGGACGGCTGCTCGGAGTTCGGTGTCTTCCGGCACATCGCGCTGCCGCTGGCGACACCGGTCGTCGCACTCGTCGGGTTCTTCAGCTTCGTCGCCAACTGGACCAACTACTTCCTGCCCTACGTGATGCTGCCCGAGAGCGGCCAGATGCCCATCCAGGTGGGGGTCGGGACCCTGCTCAGCAATGTGCCGTCCTTCAACCCGGCCGTCGGCACGCTCGCGATCGAGCGGCCGCAGCTGGCCCTGGCGACGCTCGTGGCCATCACACCCGTACTGTTCGTCTTCCTCTTCGCGCAGCGCTTCCTGGTCAGCGGGATGCTCGCCGGCGCCACCAAGGAATAGCGGCTCCTCCCCGCCGTCGTCCCCGGCGTGCGCCGTCCCGCCGCCCACCCCGAACGGAGATCCCCCATGCCCTACAGCTCCGCCGACCCCTCTTCGGCCGAGGCCACCCCCTGCGACCAGCCGGCCCCGCCACCCCACATCGAGGCGGGGGTGCCGCTGCTCGAACCGCCCGGCTGGGCGGTGGCCCAGCGGTCCCTGTTCGACCTGCTCGACCACGCCTGGCGGCGCTTCGCCCGCGACTTCACCGGCCCCGACGGACGCCTGAACTACTCCCGTCCGCTGACCACCCGCGACGGCGTGGACGACTTCTACGAGGTGTTCTTCAACTGGCCCCAGCTCTACCTCCTCGGCGGCGCCGACGACCTGCTGCCCGCCAGTGCTAAGCACTGGGAGGGCGTGACCAAGCAGCTCACCGAACTGGACATGCTGCGCGACGAGTACGAACGCGGCTACGACTGGTTCCACCAGGGCGAGAGCCTGCTGCTGCTCTTCTTCCTGTGCATGGCCGACCCCAAGCGCTGGTCCGAACGTGCCCTGCGCTTCGCGGAGTTGTACGTCGACCCGGCCCACGGCAACTACGACCCCGAGCACCGCATCATCACCCGCCCGCACAACGGCAGCGACCCCGACCGCACGGGCCTGTTCGACGGCGACGTCTACCCCTGGCTCCAGAAGGAGGCCGACACCTACGGGTACCCGCTCGAGTGGATCCCCGAGGCGCAGGGCGGCCCGTTCCCGCTCTCCTCCGACCCGCGTCTCGGCGCGCAGATGCGCGACCGGATGGGCGTCGGAGACACCGCGCTCAACCTCGGCGCCACCGGTCTGGTCCTCAACGCCTGGATCCTGACCGGCGACGAGCGCTACCGCGACTGGATCGTCGAGTACGTCGGCGCGTGGCGGGAGCGCACCGAGGCGAACGACGGTGTCATCCCCGACAACGTCAGCCCGGACGGAGTCGTCGGCGGCCTCTTCGAAGGCCGCTGGTACGGCGGCCACTACGGCTGGTCCTGGCCCCACGGCTGGCACAGCATCGGAACCGCGGCCTGCGTGGCGGCGCTCGCGGCGGCGACGGTCACCGGGGACGACGACTTCCTGTCCATGGTCCGCACCACGCTCGACTCGCTCATCGCCCGCGGCAAGGTGATGCCCCACACCGAGGCGGACTCCAGCCTGCCCGCCAAGTGGGCGGTCGAACTCGGCCCGGACGCCGACACCCCCACGCTCCACGTGCCGTTCCGGCACAACGACACCGGCTGGTTCGACTACAACCCGACCACCCCGCCCGTACCGGTGGCCCTGTGGCACCACTCGGCCTCGGACGCCGACCGCGAGCGGCTGGAGGACCTGCGCGAGGCCGAGGCGATCGACTGGCGCACCCTGCGGCCGTTCCGCGCCAAGGAGGAGTCCGGGCACGAGAAGGCGTGGTTCGCCTTCCTCGCCGGCGACGACCCCGGCTATCCCGAGCGCATCCTCGCCACCGCCCAGGCCCAGATCCGCCACCGCCTGCGCCGCGTCGACCGCTACCGCGACCTGGACGTGCCCGAGGCCGACATCCACGTCTGGCAGCAGTCGAACCCCGTGGCCACCGAGGCCCTCGTCCAGCTGACCTGGGGCGGCCCCCAGGTGCTCTACAACGGCGGCCTGCAGCAGGCCCGGCTGCGCTACCACGACGCCGACGCCCGCCGCGCCGGCCTGCCGCAGGACGTGGCCGCGCTGGTCAGCTCCATCGACCCCGAGGCAACCACCGTCGAACTGGTCAACCTCGCCCCCGAGACGGACCGCACCGTGATCGTCCAGGCCGGCGCCTTCGCCGAGCACACCATCACGGCCGTCCGCTACACGACCTGCGCGGACGACGGCTGGATCGGCGACATGTACGACTACGGCCACACCGAGCCGGTCGTCACCGAGGAAGAGCTGTCCTGCGACAGCCCCTTCCTGACCGTCCGGCTGCCCGCGTCCACCCGGATCAAGCTCGTCCTGCGACTGGACCTGCGCGCCAACACCCCCAGCTACCGCACCCCGTTCGACACCGACGCAGGCGAGCCCGCCCCCGGCACGGAGGAGAGCACGGCGTGAAGCGCATCGCCCAGACCATCAGGCTCCGGCCCGAGCACCGGGAGAGGTACCTCGAACTGCACTCCGCCGTCTGGCCCGGGGTGGAGGCGGCCATGCACCGGGCGAACATCCGCAACTTCGGCATCTTCCTCCACGGTGACGTGCTGTTCGGCTACCTCGAGTACCACGGCGACGACTTCGAGGCCGACATGGCTGTCCTCGAAGCCGACCCCGAGACGCAGGAGTGGTGGAAGCTCACCGACCCCTGCCAGGAACCCTGGCCCGACCGGGGCGACTCCCGCCTGTGGACGGAACTGACCGAGATCTGGCACCTCGACCCGCCCGGCGAGGACACCACCGTCTGACCCGGACCGCGCCGGACCGACCCGACTTGGAACCGCCATGACCTCCGCCCCCGTTCTCATCGACGCGCACCACCATCTGTGGGACCTCGACCAGCGCCCGCAGCCCTGGCTCGACGACCCCGGCCTGACGTCGATCCGCCGCACCTTCACCCCCGACGACCTGCGCTCCACCGCGACCCGCCCCGTCGCGGGCCGTCACCTCCACGGCACGGTGGCCGTGCAGTGCGTGCCGGAGGTGCCGGAGACGGAGGACCTGCTCGCCCTCGCGGAGCGGGAGCCGCTGATCGAGGCGGTGGTCGGCTGGGCGGACCTCACGTCGCCGGCGATCGGAGACACGCTCGACCGGCTGATCGCCGGACCGGGCGGCACCTGGCTGCGTTCCCTGCGCCACCTCGTCCAGGGTGAGACGGAACCGGCCTGGCTGCAACGCCCCGATGTCGAACGGGGGCTGGCGGTGGCGAGGGACCGGGGGCTCTCCTACGACGTCCTGGTCCGTAGCCATCAGCTCGACCAGGCGATCCGGCTGGCCGAACGCTTCCCCGACCTGCCACAGGTCCTGAACCACGCCGGCAAGCCGGACATCGCCGGACGTGAACTCGCCACATGGCGAGAACAGGTACGACGGCTGGCCGCGCACGAGCACGTGGTCTGCAAGCTGTCGGGACTGATCACCGAGGCCGACCACGACAGCTGGACCACCTCCGACATCCGCCCGGTCTGGGACGAACTGCTCACGTCCTTCGGCCCGGACCGGCTGATGTTCGGCTCCGACTGGCCGGTCGCCAACCTCGCGGGCGGCTGGAACCGCTGGGCCGCCACCGTGGACGAACTGCTCACCGGCTGCGCGGAGAGCGAGATCCACGCGCTCCTCGCCGGCACCGCGACCGCCTTCTACCGCCTCCCCGCCCGCGACTGACGTACAGCGCCCGGGCCGAGAGGAACTTGGAGAACACGATGACACTCGCCGTCCACTACACGGCTGCCCGCACCCTGGACACGGCCCCCGCATCGAGCGTGGAGCCGGGCCCCGGCGAGGTGGAGCTGGCCCCCGCCTACGTCGGTATCTGCGGCACCGACCTGCACATCTTCCACGGCGACATGGACGCCCGGGTCGCCACGCCCGCCGTCCTGGGGCACGAGATGTCCGGCCGGATCCTCCGGGTCGGTCCGGGCGTGGAGGGCTGGGCGCCCGGCGACGCGGTGACCGTGATGCCGCTGCGCTGGGACGACACCTGCCCCGCCTGCCGGGCCGGTCACCGACACGTCTGCCAGCACCTCGACTTCATCGGCATCGACTCCCCGGGCGCCATGCAGCAGCGCTGGACCGTACCCGCCTCCACCCTGATCCGCCTGCCGGAATCACTCGCACTGGACCGGGCGGCGCTCGTGGAGCCCACCGCGGTGGCCGTCCACGACGTCGGCCGGGCCCGGGTCACCGAGGGCGAGAAGGTCGTGGTCGTCGGCGGCGGGCCGGTCGGGGTGCTGATCGCACTGGTCGCGCAGGCCGCCGGGGCCGAGGTGCGGGTGGTGGAGCTCAGCGCCCACCGCCGTTCGCTGGCCGAGGGACTGGGGCTGGCCACCTGGGATCCGGCCGCGGACGACATCGGCGCCCTGGTCGGCGCGTGGACGGCCGACGCGGGCGCGGATGTCGCGTTCGAGGTGTCCGGTGCGGCCGGCGGTGTGCACACCGCCGTGGAGGTCCTCGGGGTGCGGGGGCGGCTGTGCCTGGTCGCCATCCATCCCCGGCCCCGCGAGGTGAACCTGCACCGCTTCTTCTGGCGCGAACTCACCCTCGTCGGCGCCCGCCTGTACGACCGCTCCGACTTCGAGAAGGCCGTCGCCCTGGTGGCCGACGGCACCGTCCCCGCCGACCGGCTGATCAGCAAGGTCGTCCCCCTCACCCAGGCTCTCGCCGCGTTCGAGGCGCTGGAGAGCGGCGGCGACGTGATGAAGATCCTCCTCGACTGCACCGACGGCACCGACCACTGCGACGACACCCAGGGAGCCGCCGTATGAGCGCCTTCGACCTCACCGGGAAACTCGCCGTCGTCACCGGCGCCCGGCGCGGTATCGGCCGAGCCATGGCCCGCGCCCTCGCCGAAGCCGGAGCCGACATCATCGGCGTCAGCGCCTCCCTGGAGGAGTCCGGCAGCGACGTGGAGAAGGACGTCACCGCCGTGGGCCGCACCTTCGAAGCCCTCCGCACCGACTTCGCCGACCCCGAAGCCGTCCGCGCCCTCGGCGCCGACCTCGCCGGACGCCAACGCCCCGTGGACATCCTCGTCAACAACGCGGGCACCATCCGCCGCGCCCCGGCCGTCCAGCACAGCGACGCCGACTGGGAGTCGGTGCTCCAGGTCAACCTCAGCGCCCAGTTCGTCCTCACCCGCGCCGTCGGCGCCGGCATGGTCGCCCGCGGCCACGGCAAGGTCATCTTCACCGCCTCGCTGCTCAGCTACCAGGGCGGCATCACCGTCCCCGGCTACACCGCCGCCAAGCACGGCATCGCCGGTCTGACCAAGGCCCTGGCCAACGAGTGGGCACCGCACGGCGTCAACGTCAACGCCATAGCCCCCGGCTACATCGCCACCGACAACACCCAGGCCCTCCAGGACGACCCCGTCCGCAGCAGGGCGATCCTGGACCGCATCCCCGCCGGACGCTGGGGCAACCCCGACGACCTGGCGGGCGCCACCGTCTTCCTCGCCTCCGACGCCGCCGCCTACATCCACGGCACCACCCTGCCCGTCGACGGCGGATGGCTCGGCCGATGAGCGGCGGCCCCGACTCCGTACCGGTCCACGTCGACGTCCGCGTCCACGAGGCGGACGTCGTGCGACGCCGGACGGTCGCCCGCACGTCCGTCGCCCTCACCGCCCTCGGGTTCGGCGCGGCGGTGATCGGCAACCTGTACCGCACCACCTCGGCGGCCGACGCGTCGGCCGCCGTCGACGCGGCCTGGGACGCGGGCATCCGGTACTTCGACACCGCGCCGCACTACGGCCTCGGGCTCTCCGAACAGCGCCTCGGGGCGGCCCTGCGGCAGCGCCCTCGGGACGAGTACGTCGTCTCCTCCAAGGTGGGCCGGCTCCTCGTCCCCAACGAGCGTCCCCAGGGCGTCGACAGTGAGGGCTTCGTCGTCCGGGACGACCTGCGCCGGCAGTGGGACTTCAGCCGCGACGGCGTGCTCCGCTCCATCGAGGACTCCCTGCGCCGCACCGGCCTCGACCGGCTCGACATCGTGTACGTGCACGACCCCGACGACCACTGGCGGCAGGCCGCCGACGAGGCCATGCCCGCTCTGGCGGAGCTGCGCGACCAAGGGGTCGTCGGGGCCATCGGCGCCGGCATGAACCAGTCGGCCATGCTCGCCCGTTTCCTGCGGGAGACCGCCGCCGACGTGGTCATGCTCGCCGGGCGCTACACCCTCCTCGACCAGTCGGCGCTGGACGACGTGCTGCCCGCCGCGCGGGAAGCGGGCAAGAGCGTCGTCGCGGCCGGTGTCTTCAACTCGGGGCTGCTCTCGCGTCCACGGCCCGCCGAAGGCATGAAGTACGACTACCAGGACGCTCCCCGGGAGCTGGTCGCCCGCGCACGGGCGATCGCGGAGGTCTGCGAGGAGCACGGCACCAGCCTTCCCGCCGCCGCCATCGCCTTCCCGACCACGCATCCCAGCACCGTCAACGTCACGCTGGGCATGCGTGACCGCGCACAGGTGACGCAGAACGTGGCACTCCAGCGGAGCGCCGTACCCAGGGCGCTCTGGGACGACCTCCGTGACCGAGGGCTGATCAGGCAGGACGTCCCCCTCACCGTCGGCGGTGTCCCTTGATGCCGCCGAGGGGCGAGGGCGCGCGACGTCCGGTCGCCCTCCCCCGACCCGACCGATTACCCGGGCCACTCCGCGTCCGTCGCCGGCGAAACCCGTACCGCTTCCGCCACTGAGGAAGCACTGAAGAAGCACTGAGGAAGTCACCCCCGTCCGCGAAATCGCACCGACCGCACCCCGGAGCCGCCGCATGAACGCTTTCCCGACCGACCGATCCAGCAGGAGGGGCAGACGATGAAGCCCTTCCCCTCCACCGTCCGCAGGCTGTCGGCCGTGCTGGCCATGGGCCTCTGCGCGACGCCGCTGACCTCCCTCACGCTGTCGACCCCGGCCTCGGCCGCGGTCCAGGCCACCTACTACGTCGCCCCCGACGGCAGCGACACCAACGCCGGGACGATCTCCGCGCCGTTCAAGACCCTGCGGCACGCGCGGGACGTCGTACGCACGGTCAACGACGACATGACCGGCGACATCAACGTCTATCTGCGGGGCGGCAACTACCCCGTGAGCAGCACCATCGACTTCACGTCGGCCGACTCCGGGACGAACGGCCACCGTGTCGTGTACGCCGCCTACCAGGACGAGAAGCCGGTGCTGAACGGTGGCGTCCCGGTGGACGGCTGGACCCAGCACAGCGGGAACATCTGGAAGGCGTCGCTGGACCGCGACGACAAGCTCCGCGCGCTCTACGTCGACGGCAAGCGGGCCCAGATGGCCTCGAAGACGATCGACTCGGCCGGATGCCAAGGGACCTACTCCGTCACGGCCGGCCAGGCCCCCTGGGCCTGGGAGTCGGGTTCGCACTGCGACGGGGCCAAGTACAGCCTCTCCGACCTGCCCGCCGTCGCCGCCAACCAGGACGACGTCGAGATCAAGTCGGCCACGACCTGGACCACGGCCATCGTGGGCGTCCGTCAGATCACCACGAGCTCGGACGGCGCCAACCGCGTGGCCCAGTTCCAGCAGCCGGGTGCGGCCATCGCCCAGGCACCGCCGTACGGCCCGTTCAAGGCCGGCGGCAGTCATACGTTCATGAACGCGTTCGAGTTCCTGGACAAGCCGGGCGAGTTCTACTTCAACAAGACCACCCACACGGTGTACTACTACAAGTCCGGCTCCGAGGACATGACCACGGCGGAGGTCTTCGCGCCGAACAACGTGTCCACCCTCCTCAAGATCGCCGGCACGTCGAGGACCGACCACGCGCGGAACATCACGTTCTCCGGGCTCACGGTCGAGCACTCCGACTGGGGCCTGGTCGACGTCGCGGGCTCCGTCTTCCGGCAGTCGACGCAGGGCAACACCACCTCGACCGTGTACGCGAAGAAGAACTTCCACGCGTACACCTACCGCAACGTCGACCTGCCGCCGGGCATCATCCAGATCGAGAACGCCGACGGCATCACCCTGCGGGGCAACACGGTGCAGCACACGGGCGCCGACGGAATCAGCATGGTCAACGACGTGACCGACTCGCAGCTGATCGGCAACGTCACGAATGACATAGGCGGCTCCGCGATCACCGTGGGGCACCCCCAGCACGTGTACATAGGGGACTACACCTCGACCAACAACGAGAAGTACCCGGTGAACGTCGAGGGACTCTGCAAGAACATCTCGATCACGAACAACTACCTCTACGACAGCGGGGCGTTGTTCGAGGCCTCCAGCCCCGTGTCGGCGTACTTCGTGGACTCCCTGTCCGTGGAGCACAACCGGATCGAGAAGTCCCCGTGGGCGGGCATCACCCTCGGCTGGGGATGGTGGAACTTCGACGGTTCGGAGAACTCCATCAATCCCGGGAACCCGACCAGCACGGCGAAGAACAACACGGTCAAGTACAACGAGATCATCGACACGATGCAGACGCTCGGCGACTCCGCCCCCATCTACACCCTGGGAGCGCAGCCGGGAACCGATATCAGCAACAACTACATCCAGGGAGTTCCGGCCGGCCACAAGTACGGCCTGCACCCTGATGAAGGCTCCGCCTTCATCAGCTACCACGACAACGTGCTCGACGTCGACCCGGGCCTGGCGTACACCGTCAACTCCGGCACCTGGGGCAGGCAGCACGACCTGACCATCACCAACAACTACGGCACCCTCAACAAGATCGCCGGCAGGAACGTCCCCAACAGCACGATCACGGACGTGCGGGGGTACGGGGACAACGTGTGGCCGGCGCAGGCGTACAGCATCGCCCTGAACGCGGGTGTGGAGGAGACGTACAAGGACCTCCTCCCCGCCGCGGTCACGGCTGCGCAGGACTACGCGCTGCCCGCGAGCACGTTCGCCGGCACGGGCGTGATGACCGTTCCGGTGCGCAGCCCCAAGGACGCGACCAAGACGCTGTGGCTGGCTCCCGCCGGTACGACGACGTTCGCCGCCGGTCCCACCATGACCAGCGCGAGCGGTACCGCGACGAGCATCCGCGTCCCGCAGACGGCGGGTGACTACCGGCTCTACGTCGTGAACGCCCAGGGGAGCGCGTCCCCCGCGTCGAAGGCCCTCGTGCGGCAGCGCTGGAGCCACGTCGACGACAAGGCCGCGGGCGTGACCTACTCCGGGACCTGGTCGAACTGGAACGACTCGAGGGACATGAACGGGTCCGAGAAGGTCACGGGCACCGCGGGCAACTACGCCGAGTTCTCGTTCACCGGCACGGGCGTGCGGTACCTCAGCATGACGCAGCCGAACATGGGCAAGGTGGACGTCTACATCGACGGCACCCTGACCCAGGCGGGCATCGACGCCTACGCCCCGACGGTGACGAAGCAGGTGCCGCTGTTCGAGAAGACCAACCTGGCCGCGGGCCCGCACACGATCAAGGTGGTGTGCACCGGCACGAAGAACGCTTCCGCGTCCAACACCATCTGCGCGCTGGACGCGTTCGCCTCCATCCAGTTCCCGGCGAAGAACGCCAACTACAAGATGGTCAACAAGGGCAGCAACAAGGCGATCGAATTGTCGGGCGCATCGCTGACCGCCGGAGCCAACGTGATCCAGTGGACCGACAACGGAAGCGGGAACCAGAACTGGCGCTTCGTCCCGGTGGGTGACGGCAGTTACGAGATCGTCAGCCGGAACAGTGGCCTGCTCATGGACGTCAGCGGTGCCTCGACCGCGGACGGCGCGACCGTCATCCAGTCGTCCGACACCAACGCCGCGAACCAGCGCTGGACACTGGTCGCCGACGGAAACGGCTACTACAAGATCAAGAACGTGAACAGCGACAAGGTGCTCGACGTGTCCTCGGGCGGCACCCAACTCGTCCAGAACCCGGACACGAACGCCAACAGCCAGCTGTGGAAGGTGGTCAACGTGGACTGACCCTTCACCACCGCGACCCCCGGCGGGCGATGCTCCGGGGGTCGCGGGGGCGTCCGCATCGCCCCACCGCGCCGGCACCGCATGCGGCAGTGGGCCGCCCGCGTCGAAGCGGGGGAGCGGTGGCCCGCCGCGTGGCCGAGTCCGCCGGCCTTCGCGTGATCCGCTTGCACGACGCTCGGCACGGCACGGCCACTCTCCTCACGGCGGCCGGGGTCGCGCCCCGCGTCGTGATGATGGAGATCCTCGGAAACAGCCAGATCAGCATCACCACGGACCTCTACTCGCACGGCTACACGCACGTCGTGCAGCCCACTTCGAGGACATCGCCGAGTGGCTCGCGGATCTGCTGTCCGAGGCGACCGGCGGCAGGAAGCTCAGCCCCCGGTCGGTCGGCAAGGCGTATGTCGTCCTCAGCCGCGTTCTCGGCTACGCGGTCAAGGCCCGTCGTCTGGCGGCCAACCCGGCTGTCGGCGTGCTCCTGCCGAAGGCGATGCCCGCTGATCACGTGTACCTCGACGACATGCAGGTCGACGCGCTGGCTAACGCTTCGGCGCCTACCGGGTGTTCATCCTGCTGCTGGCCTACACCGGACTGCGCTGGGGCGAGGCATCCGCGCTCAAGGTGGGCCGCGTCGACCTGGACGCCTGTCGGGCCCACATCGTGGAGGCGTACGCCGAGGACAACGGCAAGCTCTACCTCGCCACCCCCAAGAACCACGAGCGCCGGTCCGTACCGATCCCGCGGTTCCTGGCCGACGAGCTGAAGCCCCACGTCAAGGGGAGGGGAGATGACGACTTGCTCTTCACCGCCCCGCAGGGCGGGCCGCTGCGGGCCCGCAACTTCCGTCAGCGGTTCTTCGCGCCGGCGGTCGTAAAGGCCGGGCTGGGCCATCTCAAGGTCACCCCGCACAAGCTGCGCCACACGGCGGCCTCGCTCGCCATCGCCGGCGGCGCGGACGTCAACGTCGTACAGACGATGCTGGGCCACAAGTCCGCGACGCTGACCCTGGACACCTACGGGCACCTCTTTCCCGACCGCCTGGACGAGGTCTCGAAGAAGATGCACAAGCGCCGGTCCAAGCAACTGGCCAAGGCGAAGGCCAAGCTGGAGAAAGCGGAGCGGAAGGCCCGTGAGGCCGCCGAGGCCGTGGCCGCCCTGGAGGAAGACGCCGCGTGATGTGTGCCTACAGTCGCCACCGAGGCGACCACCGGTCTGCTGCGCCGGCCGAGGCCGGCGGACGCCGGCCTCGGCACCACCGGCCCGAGAGCGATCACCGCAGTCCTCTCACCAGGGGCGAACCGCTCACCTGCCTCGTACCGGATCCGCTCACGAAGCCGTCGCCTCTCGGCGGCCAGCCTGCCACCCTGCGCGTACCGCATACCACCGGCCTACCGCAGAGATCACCACCCGTCACCACCCCCGACAACACCCCGGAGGAAGTCAGTAACCCGTGCCGGGGCGCCGTAACCGAAGGGGGCATCCCACCGCGCTGATGCGGTGGGGTGCCCCCCTGCGTCTCCCTCGGATCAGGTCAGTCGCGGCCGGCGGCTTTCCTCCCAGAACCGGTCCATCGCAGCAGCCGCCGCATGCCGAGCCAACCGCTCCATCCTCTCGGGCACCTCGCGCTCGTCGAGGACGAAGAGCCTTCCACCGACGAGACGGGTGGTCGTCTTCCATCCGAGACGCCGTCCCGCCTCCCTGGCGGCACGCCGGACGTCCTTGAGCTCGCCCATCTCCGCAAGATCGTCAGCGCCAAGGATCAGCTGCCCGTAGTATCCCTCGTACTCCGGCCTCAGCGCGGCCGGCATCATCGACTCAAGTCGGTCGATCAGCCTCTCGTGCCGGCGGCGAGTCAGCTCGTCCTTCGCGGCCATATCGCACAGCTCCCACCTCTGCCCGCAGCCGCATGTGTGCCATATGTGACTGCGAGGACGAAGGCCCTCCCGTCCGATGGACGGAAGGGCCTCTGACCGGGTGTTTCTCTGTGCCCCCGGCAGGATTCGAACCTGCGACACCCGCTTTAGGAGTGGGATCGGGTTCTTGCCGGGCGGTACCTGACCGTGCCGCGTCCTGCTGATTCGCCTGATCACCCTCACGCGGCATGGAGGCAAGGACCAGCGTGTGACGGCTCGTCTCGCGCCGTCCGCTCACGCATCGCTCACGCGTGTGGCGCCTGTAAATGTGTGATGTTGTCTACGTATCAGCCTGAACCGCCCTGGGCCCGTATGCCACCGACACCGAGGGACGAGGCAGCCGCGAGTCTGTCCGCCGCCAGCTGGGACGGTCGGCTGGGCGATGCCCTGAAGCCCCCGGCGACCCGGTGGATGGACCACCAGTGCGAAGCGCTGCACACCACCTAACACGACCTCGGTCGGAAGACGTGGGACACATGGTCCGCGTACACAGGTGCTGAGCGCGTCACACGGCGACGTTCAACGGCGCGCACGCCGACATCCGCGCCGCTTTCGGCTGACGCACGCGCAGCCGACGTCGAACCGTCCCAACCAAACCAACGGGGTCACCACCGTGACGATCACCTACGCGCAGCTCGACCACCTCAACCTGTCCCACCTCGTCCACGACCTCACCGCGTGGAAAGAGGCGGTTGCGGAAGACGAAGGAGGTGGACGACTCCCACGGGCCCAAGGCGCAGAAGCCCTTCGAGGCCGCTGGATGCACGGATCCGCCGACCGGTCTCCGATGCGCCGTGGGCGCTGTTGTCTGCTGTCACACACGCCACAGGGTGGTGTCCCGCCAGGTGGTGTAGGCGGTTCAAGGCGCCGGAATCCGCAGGTCATCGCCGCAGCGGCGTGCTTCAGGGCCGCGCATGGCGCTGACGGCAGGTCAGCCGCTGCGCGACCCGGGAGCCGTGCCCATGGGGCGGCCGACGCGCGGCTTACCGGAACGCGTCGAGCAAGGTCGCCTACACCACGAAGCGGGACACGACCCGCCACAGGCCGCTGCCGGGCCTGTAATGCTCAGGAAATGCCGTAGACATCGGGACGACGAGACGGCGGCTTAGCCTCTGACTTGGGGTGGTTGTCGATGGGAGATGTTCTCGCGGTACAGCCCGGCCGTATACCGGCCGTTGGACTCGGCCCGATGCTGAACGCGGCCAGGCTCCGGCACGGTTGGCGGTTACGCGAAGCCGCACGGCCGCTCGGCCTGTCCGCTTCCTACCTGCACGATGCGGAAGCCGGACCGTGCCGGCCGTCGCGGGCTGTCGCCGAACTGCTCGCCGACGGGCTGCAGCTCAACGACGCTGCGCGTGCCCACCTGTTCGCCTGCGGCGATGTCGCGGACCTCGGCCACTCCGCGGGGCGCGCAACCCGACTCAGAGGACCAGGAGCCGCGCCGAGGTACTGGGTTGTGAACCCGTTCGTTGCGGCGTCTTCGACAGGAGCCCCCACGCACGGGCCTCGCGCTGTGCTGGTTCGTGGGCGGTGGTCGGCACGTGATCTCGGCGGGGTGAGAGGCGACAGTGAGCGGACACGATGAGCCTGCGGAGCGACGTTCGGTGGACGGGCATCCCGCCGATCGCTGGCAGCGGGTGCTGAGTCACCGTGAGTCCTTGCTGAAGGTGGCGCGACGGCGGTCCATGAATGTGGACGACGCCGAGGACGCGGTACACGAAGCCATGGTCCGTGCGGCGGAAAACGCCAACGTGGACGACGCCCGGCTGGGCGCGTGGCTGACATCGGTGACGATACGGCTGTGCGTCGACCGGTATCGGCAGATCAACCGCGAGGCCGATGTTCACGCCCGTTCGGCGCGCGCCGCGGCCGGACCCGCCACGGTGGAGGAGGCGGTGTGCGACCAGGCGGAGGCGAAGTGGCTTGCCGGCCACAGCGCGGACCTTCCGCTACGCCAGGCGGAGGTGCTGAGCCTGCGGGCGCAGGGCTTTGACCTCGCACAGATTTCGCAGCGCACCGGACTCAGCTACCAGGCGGTTCGGTCGCTTCTGGCCAGGGCCCGCAGGGCGCTCCGCGCCGTACTGGAGGCGACACTGGTTCTCGCCGTCTGGGTGTGGCGCGGGCGGCCGCGAGTGGTGAAGGAAGCCGCGCAGACATCCGCGCAGACAGCCGCGTTGGCGTCCGTGGCGGTGACCCTGACGGTGGCGGGACTGGCCCTGAGCGCACCTTCCGAAGCGGAGACCGAGGAGGATCCGCTTTCGCGGCGTCCGTACGTGACGCATCTCCCCGCCGGTCCGGGGCCCTCGGCGGGGCGAGAACCGATTCCGTCCGAGACGGCCTTGTCCGGTCTTCCCGTCGGGCTCGGGGACGGTCCGGCGTCGCGGACGGCCGTGGGTCCCCTGCCGCCGGCGTCCGCGGCCCCGTCGAACCTGCGGGGCACTGTTCTGCCAACCCTGCCAACTTTGGCCGCCCTGCCAACTTTGCCTGCCCTGCCCGCCTTGCCTGCCCTGCCTGCCTTGCCCGCCTTGCCTGCCCTGCCGGAAGGCCCCGAACTGGCTCTGCCGACGGGGCCGGACGTGTCCGCCGTAGTCCCGTCCCGGCTGCCGGTTCCGCTGCTCGACCCATCGGGGCCGGCCCCGCTCGATCGAGCCGGGCCGTGCGCTTGCCACATTGCTGCCGGACCGCTGACGACGGGAATGCGGCCGCCGCCTCGGCGCTGAGGGCACAGCGTCCGCGCACTCTCTCGAAAAAATCTCTCCTCTCGTGCGACTCACGCGCCGCACGTCCCCGTAGAGCAGGTGACGTATCCACGCCGCTGCCGCCAAGGCGGCTCTGTGAGGAGGCGAGTTGCGCGTGACTCGATGCAGGAGCCGAACCGGCAGCCGCAGCCACAGGTTCTCCGCCGACCAGGCACGCGAGGCCGCGCCGCGCTTCGTCCAGGACAGCGTCTCCGGTTTCTCCGCCGACCGGCAGCTCGTCGGCCAGGAGGCCGTCAGCCACCTGGACGGTGACGCGCTGCGGCCGCCCCGTCGGCGGGCCATCGCAGCGGGCGAGGCCGGTGCCCGTGCAGTCACCGCGGAGGTGGACCGCTGCACCGCTGCCGTCGTCCGTCTGTCCGCCGCTCCGGGAACAGCCGATGCGGCGGCCTTCCCCGTCAGTTCCGAAGACGCGAGCGCCGCAACACGGGCGGCCCTGGGAGACGAACACCTTCCCACGGCCGCCGCCGGTGACACCCGGCATGCCGGCCGAAGGACCGTCCCTATCGACCATTGCCTGAGCGGACGCGCCGAAGCTCTGTTCCATGACATCGAACGCCTCGAAACCGATGCCCGCACCCGAGCTGTGCCCGGACGGCGGGGCGCGTACGGGATCGACGTCGATCGCAGTCTTCCCGTGGCCGTGGCCGTGGCCGTGGCCGTGGGCGTACCGCGCACCGTGGCCCGGTACCGCTACGGGGGCGAGGTGGCCATCACCGATGTCGAGGAAGCGCCGAGCGGCGCCGAACCGGGCGGCACTCCGCCCGCCGGCATCCGCACGTCGACCAAGTTCCGCACCACGCACGAGGCCTCCATTCCGGACCCGTACATTGACTCCCCCGGCGATGGAATCGGGCGTGAAAGCGGCAGCTGCTCCGAATACCGGTTTTCACGGCGACGACCTGGGGATGATGTACGACACGGGAAATTTCCGGTGCCGAGGCCGCGGCACACCGCTACCGGCCGAATCCCTGAACGTTCACACCGAAGGGCATCAGTCCGACCCCACGCCACATGAAGATCAGTGGCAGTTCCCATGTCCGACTCCCGGCGCACCGCAACTGGAGTTGATTTCTCCGTCCGACTGTTGCGGAACGACGGGGGCCACGCCCGCGCGGTGGTCGAGCGCAACGTTGGCAGCCCATATCGCAATCCCGGTCTCCGGTATCGGCCATGCCAATCAGTGCGACATCCACCAGAACGGTTCGCGCTGGATCCACCGTGATCACGGCAACATTCCCGATAACCAGCTCCATGGCTACGGCCAGTATCCCGGCGGGATGTACGTGCTCGACCTGATCTTCGGAAATCACCCGGTGGTGCCATAAGTGCCCTGTCCCGGTTGTGTGCCGAGTCTGATCGGCGGTGCCACCCAGTCGGGCTGCCTACTCGTGTCGGAGAAATTCTTGGTCGAAGCGCCGACTTCTGTTCGCATAATAAGCTGGACTCTCGGTGTCGTTTTCCTTTTCCCTCTCTCCTTGTCTTCCTGTGTTTTGGCGGCCGGGTGCCGTCCCGACGGTCCAGCTCCGGGGCGTCGGCGGGTGTCGAGGAGTGAGGCGCCCGGCATCTGCTCACCGTCACTCTGCGCCAGGCTGCACGACACTTGAGCAGGACACATCGGTGAACTGGCCTTTGGCGGTCCGCTTGTCGACGACCCGGCCGTCGATGCGAATGGAGCAGGAGACCGACCCGGCCTTCCCGCCCGCCGCCATCACCTGCGCCACGGCCGCCCCGGGGCCTGCCGTGATGGTGACTTCCTCCTTCCACGGGAGTTTGGCGTTGTCCACGCTCTTGTCGTTGTTGATGCCGTTCGCCCGGTAAGTGATCAGTGCTGACGTGGAGCCGGGGCTCGTGACCTGGTAGACGACCGTGTGCCGCGTGGGCTGGAGAGCCTGCCGCGCGCGCTCCTCAAGGCTTGGTTCCCCGGGGTCGCCGGCGGCCGCGAGGACGGTGGCGACCCCGGCAGTGGCGAGCAGCAGGACGCCGAGTGACCAGAGGAACCATCTGGCGCGGTGACCGTCTCGTGCGGGAGGCATGGGAATTCTCGCTTTCTGTCCTGTGCGGCCGGTCGGGCACGGCCGAATCCGGTGAATCGCGGAGGGCCGAGCATGGCCCTGGGGTGTCGACGGACCGTGTGTTCGAGCTGTCATGGTGGCATTCAGTCGGCTCCCTTGACCAGTGTTCACGGAATTAATCCTGACTAAGGCTGACGGCCCTGCGTTCGATCCCGTTGGTAACCGGTTCTGCTGGGGTCGTCATGGTCCTTCCATGCTTCCCGTAGAACGTGACCGGCATGCCACGAGCTTGGAAGGCAAATGCCCGACACTGTCGTTTGACCGCCATGCCGACCTGACCTGTCGCAACGCCTTCCTTTCGCCCTTCGGTCGCTCGCCCAGCGTGTCTTCCATTTGTTTTCGGTGGTGTTGTAATTACGCCTCAATGCTCCTCTTCACGTTCTCCCGGGACCCAGGTTGAAGCTCTATTAATCTTCGGTTAACAATGCAGAGATAAGTGGGACATAAGGGCTCGGTAGATGTTTCGCTCCATGCCGTGAAGGTGAAGTCTCGGCTGCCGCTGAGAGGTGGAACGGGATGTGATTCATCGGATTTCTTCGAGTCCCGGCTCCATGAATGTCCAGTGGTGACTGTGAAGCCTTTGTGGTGGTGTCTGCCGATGCACTCATCTCTAATTGCGGGAAGGGCTAGAATGTTCATTCTCAATGCGCCACGCATGCGCTCGTCCAGAGGCTGGCGGCAACGCCGGCCCTGGACGACGCGTGCTGTGGCGGGTGCCGTGGCGCTCGCCTTGAGCGGGCTCGTCCTGGCCGTGACCGCTCCCGCGGCTTCCGCGGCGACGCACCCGGTCTCGATCAGGAATCTGCAGTACAACCCGGCCAGCATGAACGTAGCGGTCGGCGACTCCGTGACCTGGTCGAACGACGACAGCGTCATCCACAGCGTGACCGGGGGACCGCTGAACTCACCCGACCTCGATCCGGGGGAGAACTACTCCTTCACCTTCACGTCCGCTGGGACCTTCGACTACCGCTGCAAGTTCCACCCGGACATGACCGGCACCGTGGTCGTCGGCGGTTCGTCGTCGCCCTCGCCGACCCCGACCCCGACCTCCACCAGCACCTCCAGCCCGACACCGACGCCGCCTCCCACGGGCACCAGCTCCCCGGCGCCCTCGGGTGGTACGGGCGGTGACGGTGAGGGCGGTGGCCCGGTCGGCGTCGGGCCCCTGCCCGTCTCCTTCCACCTCACCGACAACCAGAACGCGTGGTTCGACACGAACACCAACCTGTTCGGCGGCCGCGCCCTTGCGGTGGCCGAGATGCCGCGCGTACCGATCAGCGGCACCACGTCCAGCCTCCCGGGGCTGAACCTTGACGGTCTCCCCCTGATAGGTGAGGCGACCGGCGACGGCGGCCTGCTCGGTGGCGACGCCCTCGGTGCGCTCAACGGCGACCTGCCCGGCCTCGACGAGTTCGACTTCGACGGCTCGGACGCACCGCTGATCGGCGACCTCGGGGTCGACCCGCTGAAGCTGCTGGGTCTGGACTCGACCAAGGACGCCATCAACAGGGTCCTGCCCGATGGCGACCCCCGCGCCGAGGAGGCGGCCACGCTGCTCGACCAGCTGTCCGACGAGATGGAGGACAAGCCGGCGAACGCGCCGACCACGCTGGACGACCTGCCGGTCGGCGCCGATCTGCTCCCGCTTCTGGAGGACATCCAGAAGTACGCCGAGACCAACGACCTCGAGCTCCCGGTGACGGCGAACTTCGACATCTCGGCTCCCGCCGCTGCCTCGGCGCACACCGTCACCGGCCTCATCTGGCCGGAGAAGGCGAAGGGCTTCCCCTTCGACCAGGGCGGCGCCTTCGTCGGCAAGACCAGCGTCCAGCTGACCGAGCCGGGCCTGTACGCCTTCGCGTGCAAGGTGCACCCGTTCATGCTCGGTGCGATCGTCGTCGACGACCCGCTCACCCCGGGTCTGGACTTCGGCGAGAAGCTGCGCGTCAACAGCCGCTCGCTGAACGTGCCGTCCAACGCCGACATCATCGCCGAGCTGGTGCAGAAGTTCTTCACCATCACGGTCCCGGCCAACTGGCAGCGGTACAGCGACACCGAGGCCACGCAGTGGAACCCGTCCTACCCGCCGGCGCCGATCCTGATGAACACCAGCGACGGCAAGCAGGAGCTCGTCCCCAGCCTGGACGCGTACCTGAAGAACAAGTTCAACACGCCGAAGACCCTCCCCGCCGCGAACCAGAAGCCCAGCGTCCCGGGCGTCGGTGAGGTCTGGGTGGACACTCAGTTCGAGAAGTTCGCGGGCAAGTCCAAGCCGGGTGCGGCCACCATGATCGACGCCTCCGACTGGACCGTCGAGCGCAAGGTCGCGCTGCCCCAGATCAACATGAACAACCCGCACAACATGTGGACGGACCGCGACGAAAAGTACATCTACCAAACCGAGTGGTTCAGCGACAAGCTGGACGTCTTCGACCGCAAGACCGGTGAGTTCATCCGGCAGATCAAGGTCGGCCCCGACCCGTCCCACGTCATGACCAGGACGGACACGGACCAGCTGCACGTCGCCCTCAACGGCGGCGGCGCGGTCATGGAGCTGGCACCGGGCGGCACCGGTATCGACCGGCGCATTCCCGTCCAGGCCGCAGGTGACAAGATCGCCCACCCGCACGCCCACTGGATGAGCGGCGACGCCAAGCACATGGTCACGCCGAACGTGAACACCTACGACTCGACCATCGTGGACATTCCGACCGGCGGCATCCGCAAGGAGAGGACCGGCGAACTGCCGATCGCGACCGGCATGACGCCGGACGGCGCCAAGGCGTACGAGGCCAACTTCTTCGGTGGCTCCGTCTCGTGCATCTCCATCAAGGAGGACGCGTGCGTCGACGGCGGCACGAAGACCCACTACAAGGAGATCGACCTGTGGGGCGACTACGACCCGGTCAAGGGCGCCACGGGTGACTTCGGTGGTCTGCCGATCCAGCTGCCGGTGACCCCGGACGGCAGTGCGCTCCTGGTGGCGAACACCCTGACGTCGAACATCACGGTGATCGACCCGAAGACGGACAAGATCGTGAAGTACCTCCCCTGTGACGCCGGGTGCCACGGCATCAACTTCGGCGCCAAGAAGGGCGGAGGCTACTACGGCTACGTCTCGAGCAAGTTCTCGAACGCCATGTCCGTCGTCGACGTCGACCCGAACGGCGACGGCGACATCTCGGACGCCAAGGTCGTCGGCCGGATGCTCCTGACCGGTGACGACAACACCAAGATGGACGACAAGATCACCGGCTACGCCGGCATGGGCGGGCAGGGTGTCCTCGCGGTCCCGCTGGTCTACAACGGCTGGGCTCAGCGCGTGCCCAGCAACGCGGTCAACGACCAGTTGACCTGCCGTCAGCGCAACCCGATCGACTACGAGAGCAAGTGCTCGTAGCGATGCGTCACGGCCGGGGGGCCGCTCGCGGGCGGCCCCCCGGTTCTCCTCAGAGCCCTCATGAGCGCATGAGAAGGACACACTTCCATGGAATCTCCCGACCCCGCGTACCCTCCACCGGCCGGACCCCGCCGCACGTTCCGCCTCTCCCGCGTCCTGGCATCGAGCACCGCGTTCTTCGCCGTCATCGGCCTGACCTCCTTCGTCCCCGCCCTCATGAAGCAGTTGGCTCCCGACAGTCCGCAACGGCCCAACCCCTCCGCGGTCGGGGCGCCCGGCGAGGCCAAGGATCTCGGGGACGGCACCCGACTGGCGCCCTACGAGGTCGTCGACGGGGTCAAGGTCTTCAAGCTCCACGCGGCGCCCGTCTCCTGGGAGACCGCGCCGGGCAAGGTCCGCCAGGCCTACGCCTTCAACGGCATCGTCCCCGGCCCGGTGATCCGCGTGAACGAGGGCGACCCGGTCCGCATCGTCGTCGAGAACGATCTGCCCGAGCCGACAGCCGTGCACTGGCACGGCATGGACCTGCCCAACAGCCAGGACGGCGTACCCGGCCTCACGCAGCCCGAGATCGAGCCCGGCGAGAGCTATACCTACGAGTGGAAGGCGATCAGCCCGGGAACCCACTGGTACCACTCGCACATGCACGGCGAGCAGGAAGGCAAGGGGCTCTACGGATCCCTTGAGGTCGTGCCGAGGACCGGCGACATCCGGGCCGACCGTGACTACCGCATCATGATCGGCGACGGCGCGCTGGGCTTCGTGTTCAACGGCAAGAGCTTCCCGGCGACCGAGGGCCTCAGCGCCCGGGTGGGCGAGAAGGTCCGTATCCGTCTGATCGGCACCGGCCCGGAGATGATCCACCCGATCCACCTGCACAGCGGCCACTTCACGGTGGTGGCGCAGGACGGCCGGCCGCTGCCCGTCCCGCAGGAGATGGACACGCTGAACGTGGGCGTGGGACAGACCTACGACATCGTCTGGACACCCACCACGACGGGCAAGTGGATGATCCACTGCCACATCTTCTCGCACTCGGAGACCCACGAGGGCATGGCGGGACTCGTCTCCGTCTTCCAGGTCGACCCGGCGGTCGTCTCCGTACCGGACCTGCCCCTCATCAACTGAGCACAGCGGCCCACCGTCTCCCCGTCCCCGTCCCCTGCTGAAAGGTACCGATCCCCATGATTTCCCGCGCTCCAGGGCATCCGTCCAGCCGCTGCCGCCGCCTGTCGGTCGCGGCCGTCGCCGGAGCCGCCGCCGTCGTCCTCCTCGCCGCGCCCGGTGCCTTCGCCCACGTCACCGTCAACCCGAGGACGGCCGAGCCCGGTGGCTTCATCAAGGCCGACTTCCGGGTGCCGAACGAGCGGGACGCCGACTCCACCGTGCGGGTGGAGATAGCCTTCCCGGCCGAGCACCCCCTGCGGCATGTGTCGGTCCAGCCCGTTCCCGGCTGGAAGGTAACGGTGAAGAAGGAGCGGCTGAAGCAGCCGATCGTGGACGGTGACCACGAGATCACCGAGGCGGTCACGTCCGTCCTGTGGGAGGGCGGCACGATCCGCCCAGGGGAGTTCCAGGAATTCCCCGTGTCCCTGGGGCCCCTTCCCGAGGACGCCCCCGAGCTGGTCTTCAAGGCGGTGCAGACCTACTCGGGCGGCGAGGTGGTGCGCTGGATCGACGTCCCGGAGAAGGGCGAGGCCGAGCCCGAGCACCCCGCACCGGTCCTCGCACTGAAGAGCACCGCACCGGTCACGGCGGCGGCACCGGCCGCGGCCAGGACCTCGTACGAGGCGGAGGCGCCCGCCACCGACATGGTGTCGCGGCTGCTCGGCGGCAGCGGGCTGGCCGTCGGCCTCGCCGCCCTCGGCTGGGCGGCGGCCGGGCGGCGGGCCACCGCGACGCGGTCCGCCCAGGCGGCGAGGCAGGAAGAGATCACGGCCTGAGAGAGCCGGGGGCGCCGACAGCCCCGTCCCCCAGGCCGTCGGCGCCTCCCCTGCCGCCTCCGACGAGAGAGATCACGATGCACCGAACAACGCTCCACCCGTCCGTGTACGCATGCGTCGCACTCCTGCTGGCAGCGCTGGCCGTGGTCGCCGGCTCCACCCCGGCCCGAGCCCACGCCTCCGTGGTGTCGACGGCGCCGGCCGACCGGCAGGTGCTCGGCACGCCTCCACCACGGGTGTCCCTGTCGTTCACCGAACCCGTGAGCCTCGGCCTGACCCGCGTCGACGTGATCGCGCCGGACGGCGACACGATCGCGACGGGCCGGCCGGAGCATCCCGCGGGCAGGGCCGAGGAGGTCGCCGTCAGCTTGCGGACCCTGTCGGCCAAGGGCACCTACACCATCATCTGGCACACGGTTTCCGCCGACTCCCACCCCGTGCGGGGCACGTTCTCCTTCAGCGTCGGCCGGCCCACGGCCGGGAGCTCGCCCGTGTCCGTCGGCCCGTCCGCGGGCGCGGAACACGGCTCGGTGACCGCGGCCGTCGCCCTGCACGTCGCGGCGCGATGGGTCTCTTTCGTGGGCTTCGCCGTTCTTGTGGGGACCGCCTTCTTCGTCGCGGCCTGCTGGCCCGCCGGGATCCGGCGGCGCCCTGTCCACGTGCTTGTGTGGACCGGCTGGTCCGCCCTCATGACGGCGACGGTGCTCTCCCTGCTCGTCTACGGGCCGTACGCGGCGGGCACCTCCCTGTTCTCCGCCCTGGACGGGCGCCTCATCGCCGCGACGCTGGGCAGCCGCATGGGCCTGATGCTCGCGCTGCGTGCCGTGCTCCTCGCTCTCGTCGCGGCAGGACTGGTCCTCGCCCGCCGACGAGCGACCGTCGGCAGTCCGGTCCCGGGCGACCGGGCGGAGTACGCACTCGGGGCGGGGTACTCGTCCGGACCCGGATGCCGGGGCCGGACGCGCAACACCGTCGCCGTGCTCGGCGTCGGCTGCGCGCTCGCCCTGACATGGAGCCTCGCGGGCCACGGCGCAGCGGGCTCACTGGCCGCGCTCGCCGTGCCGGCCGACACGGTCCATCTCGTCGCCATGGCTGTCTGGACGGGCGGGCTCGTCGCCCTGGGCACGGTGCTGCTGCGGTCGCGGGACGCCCCCGACGCCCCGGTTCTTGAGCCCGCCGTCACCCGGTTCTCGCGCGTCGCGGGGGCATGCGTCGTCCTGCTCCTGGCCACGGGACTCTTCCAGGCCTGGCGGCAGCTGGGCGGTGTGCCGGCACTGCCGGGCACGCTGTACGGACGTGTCCTGCTCGGCAAGTCGTGCCTGGTCGCGGTGCTGGTCGGGCTGGGCGCCGGGGCCCGTGCGTGGGTGCGGCGCCACTACGGCCAGGCGCCGTTGGTGGTCCAGGGCCGGCGCAGGCCGACCCGGCCGGGGCCGGACGGCGGCCAGGTCCGGCGCTTCGGGAGGCTGGTGATGGCGGAGACACTGATCGCCGCCGTCCTGCTCGCGGTCTCGACCGTCCTGGCGAACACCGATCCGGCGACCGCGGACGGCGGGACCTCGGCGGACCGGCAGGGTCGGCGGCCCGCAGTGGGAGCGGCGTCCGCCGGACCCCGGACCGCCGTGCCGTTCAGCAGGGCGGCCGCCTTCGACAGCGGAGGGCGGGGCGGAAAGGGTGTCGTCGCCGTGGTGGTCAGCCCCGCGGCGAGAGGGGTGAACGAAGTCCACGTCGCGGTTCTCGACACCCGGGGACAGCCACGGGACGTGCCCGAGGTACGGGCGGAGTTCAGCCTGCGCAAGCCCTCGGTGGGGCCGATCCGCGTTCCCCTGACGTACGCGGGCCCCGGTCACCACATCTCGAGCGCCTTCTCGCTGCCCCTGCGAGGGCGGTGGCAACTGGCGCTGACCGTACGCACGTCCGACATCGACCAGGACGTCGTACGCATTCCGGTTGTTGTCCGCTGAAGGGTCGCCGCGGCGGTGGCCCGGACGAAGGAGGATCGCGACAACGTGTCGAACACACGCGACGCTCGCAAACTGTCGGTTGACGGACTTGAGGATCTGCGGCGGTGTGCCGTCGCGGCCGTGGAGTCGGGTGTGCCGCGCACGGAGGTCGCGCGGCTGTACGGAGTCTCCCGGCAGACCGTGGGGGCCTGGGTCCGGGCCTACCGGCTGGAGGGCTCCGACGCGCTGCGCCCGCGCAGACGCGGCCGACGACCGGGCGACCAGCTGGCGCTCTCGTCCGCCCGGCAGTTCTGGATGCTCCGGACCATGACGACGACGACGCCCGACAAGGTGGGACTACGGGACGTGCTGTGGACCTGGCAGTCCCTCGCGGCGCTGGCCCACCGGGAGTTCGGCGTCGTCCTGGGCACCACGACCATCCGCAACTACCTGACCCGGTGGGGATTCTGTCCGGACACAGCGCAGCCGACCCGGATGCTCCCCCCTCGCGCCGCCCTGGCGCACGGGTTGCGCGCGACGACGGGCGCCGGGACGGCCGAGGCGCAGAGGAGACCGGTGACAGAGACGCTGTGGACCGACCATGCCCGCGTGCGCTGGTGCGTCTGCGGCCCCCCGGCGGACCCCGATTCACGCATGTCCCTGCACTCCGACGTCCTCTTCGCGGTCACGAGCCGCAGAGCCGTGCTCTTCACGCCGGCCCGGGACCCGTACGACGGCGAGGAGATACGGGAGTTCTACGCCCGCCTGCTCAGCCGGCACCGCGGCCCGGTCGTCCTCGTGCCCGGCTGGGAACCCACCCGCCGGACGGAGCTGCTGGACCTGTGGCTCGCCACGCACACCGAGAGGACGCCCGTCGCACTGTGACGGGAGACGCCGCAGCTCTGGGCAGTGCTTGGACGGCTGCCGCGTTGCCGGCCGCCGACCGACGTCCCATCACTGACCGCACCGCACCACCCCGGTCCTGCCGCTCGGATCGTGCAGTCCCGTAACCGTGACGCGATCAACGCCGCCCAGTGTGCGGGACGCGCCGATCGGGCCGATGCGGGTGGCCTGGACCTGACCGACCACTGAAATCGGAGGTTGACAACCGGTGAGACTCAGGAGCGAACAGGTATCCACGTGCAGTTGTCGTAGTGTCACGCGGCCCGATGCGCCGGGGAGCGCGGACGGCTCCGCCCGATCGTCGACGGGAGGGGTTCTCGCAACGGCGGCGCGCTTCGGCAGGCGGCTGCGCAAGGGGACGGCGACCGCCGCCCTGACGGCGGCCGCGGTCGCGGCCCTGACCGCGTCCCAGGCCCCCGGCCTGACCGACAGCGGTCGGCAGCGCACGGACACTCCCGCGGCCGACACCGACACCGACACCGACACCGACGTGACCGGCGACTCCCCTTACTACACCGATCTGCCGCCCCTCGACAGCCCCGCCCAGATGCCCAGCACGGGCGACGATGACGGTGACGCCAACACCGGTGAGCCCGAAGCCGGCATACCTGTCACCGTCCTGCACGCGTACCAGAAGGCACAAGCCGCCCTCGCCGAGTCCAAGCCCGGCTGCGACCTCACCTGGCAACTGCTCGCGGCCATCGGCAAGGTGGAGTCCGGGCAGGCCCGCGGCGGACGCGTGGACGCGAACGGCACCACGCTGTCGCCCATCCTCGGGCCCGTCCTCAACGGCAACGGCTTTGCGAAGATCACCGACACCGACGGCGGCGCGTACGACGGCGACACGGTGCACGACCGCGCCGTAGGCCCTATGCAGTTCATCCCCTCGACCTGGGCGAGCTGGGGATCTGACGGCAACGGCGACGGCAAGAAGGACCCCAACAACATCTACGACGCGGCGCTCGCCGCCGGCCGCTACCTGTGCGCGGGTGACCGCGACCTGTCGGTCACCCCGCAGTTGCACGCGGCGATCCTCAGCTACAACCACTCGCAGGCCTACCTGAACACGGTCCTGAAGTGGCTCGAGTACTACCGCAAGGGCACCTACGCGGTCCCGGACGGCACGGGTGTCCTGCCGACCGGCCGCAGCGACGACAGCGACGGGCCGAACCCCAGCCCGTCACCGAGTACGCCCGGTACGTCCGAGCCGAGTACACCGAACCCGGGCACCACGAACCCGCGCACCACGAAGCCGGGCAACACGCAGCCGGACGGCGGCGGTTCGGCGAGCCCCGGCCCGAACGATCCCGGCACCGAACCCGGCTCGCCCGCGCCCAGCCCCGCGCCCACCCGCCCGGTGGCGCGCCTGGAAATCGCGGACACCGGGGAGCTGACCGCGACGACGGGCGACGCGTTCGGTGAGGGGGTGGCCGTGCGAGCCGAGACGCCGTCGGACACGGGCGTGCCGAAGGTCACGGTGCGGCTCCCGATCGTCGGCAACACGGACACGGCCCTCACTGGCGGCGAGAGCGTCCGGCAGTAGGCGCACCGAGGCTGCGACCTGGGTGCTGCCGGTCGAGCACCTGGTCGAGGTCCTGGCGTGGGCCGCGCGGTTGCCCGCCGTCACGCGGGCTGGTGTGTCAAGCGCTCTACGCGGAGCCGAAGCCGCTTGGCGGAGACACCCGTAGGAAGAGTTGATGTCCCTGCAGCCGCGAGCGTCGGGGGTATCAGCGCCGGCTCAACACTGCTGGCTGGGCCGTGCTGTGGTCGGAAGGGGGCAACCACGGGGCGGTCAGCGCGCGCACCAGACCCTCGACGGACGTGAGGCCGGGCTGCCGTTTCCGCACAGCCCGTGAGCAGCGGGTATGCGCGGAACACGGAAGCAGGAGCGCCCCGTGCATACCGTCGCAGTCGGTGCTGCTCTTCGCGGGCGGCTGCGGCGGGGGCGCAGTCCGGCTCGTACCGCGCCCCCGCGACCTCCGAGAGCACCGCCCCCGAAGCGGAGCCCGAGCCTGACGACGCCGAAGAGCCCGGCTGGAGTCCGTGCCGGATGGCGCTGATCCGTTGGGAGAAATATCGGGGTCTGGAGGCCCGTCCGCTCACGCAAACGGCCCCGGACGACGAGTCCGAGGCCGAATAGAACGCCTCCCTGGGGAGGAAACCACAGGTCAGCGGCGTAACGCGCTGTGCCCCCGGCAGGATTCGAACCTGCGACACCCGCTTTAGGAGCGAGGTTGGGGGAGTGCGGGCGTGAACTGCGGGTTCCTGGCTTGGGTCAGTAGGACCGTACGGCCTGCTCCGCGCCCCAGGTTCCCCGTGAGTCCCCGTCCGTTCTGGCACGGCAGCGGCACGGGCCTACGCGTTCCGGCTGTCCATCTTCTTACCCCGGTGGAAGTGGAGGGCTCCAGCGATCCAGCTTATGAGCAACATGACAAAAGCGACCTCAAGCATCGGGGCCCAGTGGTCCCCGTCCGTGATCAACTCTGCGAGATATATCCCTGCGTCAATGCTTGCGATCACGAAGAAAAGGGCTGCGACGGTGCCAAGTGTTCCGCGCGCCTTGCCGCTTCTTGCTCCCACCTGGGTACTTTTCATGCCGATCATGATGAGTGAGGCCAGGCTGCATGGCTAGTACTCGCCCACGCGGTCGGTGGAGCGATTTTGGCCGGGAGCTGCTTTGGCGCGAGTGATCATGGCCCCGTAAGCTTCCGGCGCGTCGGGCAGTCTGTGGACCTGCCCGGTAAAGCACGACGTTGGGGTCATGATCTTCGAGGCTCGCGCCAAAGTGGCTGGCTGAAGTCGCGGAGCCGACCGCCCCAGCCACGACGCGTTCTGACCTCATGCCCGTGTGCCTGCCTCTTGGGCGGGAGCGGGCGGCCGGCGGTGCCGAGCGGGGCGGAGACATGAGCGCGGGCGCCGCCGGCCGCCCGCTCCCGCCCGGAGGTTTTGTTCAGCGGCGTCCGGCGGTGAGCCGGCCGTCGAAGGTGATGTCGAAGGCTTGGAGTGCGGCCTTCGTGCTCGCCATCGCCATGGGCCTGCGCCGGGGAGAGATCATCGGCCTCCGCTGGTCTGACCTCGACCTCGAAAGTCGCGTCCTCTACGTCCGCCAGCAGACCCAGCGTCGCCGTGGTGTCCTGTACGACGACGACCCCAAGAGCCGCCGTCGACGCGTCGTACCGCTGCCCGCGCTCTGCATCGCCCCGCTGCGCTGGCACCGCATGCTCCAGTCCGCTGCACGCGCCAAGGCGGGGGAGCAGTGGCAGGAGTCGGGGTACGTCTTCACCACCCGTACCGGTCGCCAGGTCGAGCCCCGGAACGTCTACCGCTCCTTCACCCGCGTCGCCGAGTCCGCCGGCCTTCGCGTCATCCGACTCCACGACGCCCGACACGGCACCGCCACCCTCCTCACGGCTGCCGGAGTCGCACCCCGCGTCGTGATGGAGATCCTCGGGCACAGTCAGATCAGCATCACCATGGACGTGTACACGCACGTCGTGCAGGACACCCAGCGCGAGGCCATCAGCCACATGGATCGGCTGCTCAAGCGGCGGCCGGTTGTGAGTGACCGTCCTCGTTGATGTCAGAAGTGGATGTCAAAGGCCCCGGACCATGATCGGTCCGGGGCCTTTGGGCTGGTGCCCCCGGCAGGATTCGAACCTGCGACACCCGCTTTAGGAGAGCGGTGCTCTATCCCCTGAGCTACGAAGGCGGGGATCTGTCGGAAAACGTGTCTGAGATTCGCCCGAAGCTGGACGAATTTCGTTCACTTGGACCCCGACAGGTCTGCGGCGGCGCGACCTGCGACAGCTGCGCCACCGCCGTCAGTGTAGCGGGTGGCCCGGTGGTGGCAGGAGGCTCTTGGTCGGCAAGGTTGTCTGTGCTGGTCGGGCGGGAGGGTGAGTGAGCGGAGCTCAGTCGCGACGACTCCTTCGGGGTGTCCCGGCTGATTCCCGGGCGGTCGTCCAGGCATAGCCGGTATGGATGAGGAGGGCCGCCTTCGCGCCATATGCGGGGACTCGTTCGTGTGGGTATACCTGGTCGAATCTCGCCGACCATGCCCGCCTGGCGAAGGCCGCCGCGCAGCCCACAGTGGGATTGGCCAGTGCCGGAGTCCCCGATGAGCGGTCGTCGATGGGCTGATCGGAGGGGGCGCCGCCGCTCCGTGCCCAACCGGCGATCTTCATACTGGATACGGTGTTGCTGTTATGGTGCCGGCCGAGGAGGTGGACGTTCAGTGGCAGCAGATGGTCCTGTGCGAGCGACCACGGCTTCGGCTCGGCGCCCGGGGCGTCCGCCCGTGCCGCTGGAGCGCATCGTCTCCACCGCACTGCAGATCGTGGACGATGAAGGGGCCGACGCCCTCTCGATGCGGACGCTGGCCCAGCGTCTGGGGTCGGGCACGGCGACGCTGTACCGGCACTTCGACAACCGGGCAGCGCTGGTCGCCCACGTCGTGGACCGCATGTTCGGCGCCGTGGAACTGAAGGGCGACGAACTCCTCGCGATGGGCTGGCAGCAAGCGCTGCGGACGGTCGCGCACACCATGTTCGAGGCCCTGGTCCGGCACCGGAACGCGGCGCGCCTGATGGTCGAGGAGATTCCCCTGGGGCCGAACGCCATGGCGTTGCGGGAGCACTGTGTCGCGGCGCTGCTCGACAGCGGCTTCCCGCCGCGACTGGCCGCGCACGCCTTCGCCACCTTCTCCCGCTACGTCCTCGGATTCGCCATACAGGTCAACGGTCATGGCGGCGGCAGGCAACCCGACGACGCACAACTGTCCGCCGTCTTTCAGAGCGTCGATCCAGCCTTGTTCCCGGCGACGGCCACCGTCGCCGGGTCGATGCCCGTTCCGATCGAGGACGAGTTCTCCTTCGGACTCGAACTCCTTCTCAGCGGGCTTGCCCACCTGCGCGACGACGCCTGACCAGCCAGGACGATGCGAACCTGAGGCGCCCGCCTACGGAGTCATCTCGGTCGGCATGGAGCGTCGCGGCTGCTGGTGCTGCCCCCGCGAGGAAAGCCGTCTGCCCCGGGCACTCGACGTCGCAGTGCCCGGGGCAGACGAGTTGAACAGCCGCTCGTGAGGGCGCGTGGCCATCGCGCCGACGAGGACGGGGTGTCGTGCGCGTCGGCACGCGGTTCATGCGTGGGGGCCGCCCGCGGTATGTCAGGCGGGAGAGCCCGCGGGCCTGATGCCGCGCAGCAGCCGCTCCCCGGACTCGCGTAGCTGGTCCTTGACCTCGTCGAGGCCGGATGCGAGCAGGACATGATCGCGTTTGCGCCAGGTGCCGGCGACCATCACGGCTTCGATGTTGGCGATGTCGGCGTGCAGGACCGTGCCGACCGGGTCGTGCGCCGGCCACAGGTTGAGCGCCCGGGCGTCGACGGCGACCAGGTCGGCCTGCATGCCCGCCTCGATCCGGCCCACCTTGTCCGCCAGGCCCAGTGCCTTCGCTCCTTCGACCGTGGCCCAGGCAAGCGCTTGCTTGCCGGTGACGGACGGTGTGTCGGCGTACATGCCGGTCGTCTGCCGGTGGTGGGCGTGGTCCAGGCTGCGCTGGTGGGCCAGGGCGATCCGGGCGGCGGTGAGGACCGTGCCGGGTACGGCGGTGTCGATGTCGGTGCCCAGAGAGGGTGTCGCGTCCAGGCTCAGCAGGGATCCGGTGATGGGGGTGCCGTGTCCCTGGCCCAGTTCGTTCTCCGGGGTGGTGGTGAAGGTGACGCCCGCCTCGACCAGCGTCTTCAGCCAGTCCTCGGGCAGGCCGGCTCCGTGCACGACGTTGGTCAGGGGGCTGAACAGCCTGGCGTCGCGCACGGCTTCCCAGCCGGGTGAGGGTTCGCCGCCGCTCTGGTGCATCGAGACGACGAGGCCGCGTTCCGCGCCGGCTCGGAAGTCGGCCACCGCGGTCTCGGCGGAGGAGTACTGCGGCCCCTGGAGGGCCATGCCCAGGGTGAGGAGGCCGTGGTCGCGGACGGGGCCGTCGAGCAGCCGGTCGATCTCGGCGAGCGGGTGGGGTGTGTCCGGCGAGCGGTAGGGCGTGCCGTGCAGGAAGACCGCGCGGATCCCGGCCTGGACCAGTCCCTCCACGGCCGCGTCGGCGTGCTCGGGCGACAGGGCGTTGTGACACCAGTCACCGACGGTGGTGGTACCGCAGTTGAGCTGGTTCAGGGCGCCGGCGAGATTGCTGATGTGCATGTCGGCCGGGGTGTAGTGCCCTACGCATGCGCCGTGCAGGTGGGTGAGGTACTCCATCAGCGTCCAGTCGGCGCCCGCGGAGCGCAGCGCGGTCTGCCAGGTGTGCAGATGGGCGTTGACCAGGCCGGGGATGATGACGCGGCCGGAGAAGTCGACGACCTCGGCGTCGGGCGCCTCGACGGTTTCGCCGACGGCGGCGATGGTCTCGCCGTCGACGAGGATGCCGACACGCTCGGCGTCCGGCCGGTCCGGCGTCATCGTGATGACCTGCGCCCCGCGCAGCAGTACGCGGCTCATACGGTGGCGCCCGAACCGGGGGAGGTGGGGCTCGGCTGGGACATGGTGCGGCTCCTTGCCTGCGGCGTCAATGCCCGCACGGCGGCTTGTGTGGGGTTGAGGAAATCCCGAGTGGCGATGTGCCCGATGTAGCCGTCGGGACGGATCAGCAGCAGCGTGTCGCCGGTCAGGCCGTAGGCACTCCGCAGCGTGTTCTCGAGGTCGGAGAAGGCGCGGCCGTCGCCCGCGGCCGATCCGACGGTGAGCCGCTTCAGCCGGGCGCCCGTCGTCGGCCAGTCGAGGAGTTCGAGGTCCCGGGCGGCGCCCGGGCCGTAGGCGATGGCGGTGAAGTGCGGTCCCTGGAAGAGATGGAACAGGCGGGTCTCGGCGCCGTCGGCGCCGAGCAGTCGGGCGTCCGGGGCGCGGTCGCCCACGTGCAGCGTGCTGGTGCCGCCACTGTCGCCGTCGGCGGGGGCGAGCGGGCCGCCGTAGTAGGTCAGGGCGAGCTGCTGCTCGTCCTTGCCGCGCTTCATGCTGGAGGGGTCGAGCTTGGCGAGGCCGCCCCACTTCTCCGTGGACAGTCCCAGGACCCCGGCGGCGATCGGCTGCCGCTCGGCCTCGTAGGTGCCCAGCAGGGCCGGGTCGGCTCCGGCGAGGACCTGGCCGAGCTTCCAGCCGAGGTTGTAGCCGTCCTGCATACCGGTGTTCAAGCCCTGGGCACCGGCCGGGGTGTGGACGTGCGCGGCGTCGCCCACGAGGAAGACACGTCCGCGGCCGTAGTGCTTCGCAAGACGGATGTTGGGCCGGAACACGGACTTCCAGTGGATCTCGTGCAGCTGGATGTGCCGGTTGCGGGTGTGGGAGTGGATCCGGTCGATGAGGGCGCCGATCTCCCGGGGCGGCTTCTCGTCGGGCGTGAGCCGGATCATCCACTGGAACATGTCGCTGTCGGGCAGCGGGCAGGCGCCGATGAGCTTGCCGCCGAGGCCGGGCCACATGTGCCACCGGTTGCGGGCCAGGCCGCTCACGGAGGCATCCACGATCAGCACGCGGTCGGCCTCGTCCGTCGTCCCGGCGAAACCGATGTCGAGCTGCCCCCGCACCGCACTGGAGCCGCCGTCGGCCCCCACGGCATAGCGGGCGACGATCTCCTCGACCCCGTCCGCGCCCACCACCTTGGCGACCACCGTGTCCTCGTCCTGCGTCAGCTCGGTCAGTTCCTTGCCGAACTCGACCTCGCCGCCGAGCTCACCGAGCCGGGCGTGCAGGGCGCGGTCCGTGCGGAACTGCGGGATCAGCCAGGTGTTCGGGTACGGGACGTCCGGGGTTGCCTCTTTGTGGGGGAACATCTTCCACGGCACACCGATGGGTCCTGCATGGATCCCGAGCTTGGGATAGATGTCGCCGCCGACCAGCACGTCGTCGAGAGCGCCGAGGTCTTCGAGGACTTCGAGGCTGCGGGGCTGGATGCCCTTGGCGCGCGAGCCGTCGAAAGCGTGGGGGGACCTGTCGACGATCCGGACGTCGAGTCCGCGGCGTACGAGGTCGATCGCCAGGGCGGAGCCCGAGGGGCCGGCACCGATGATCAGGACGTCGACGGCCTGCGGACTGTTCATGAGTCGAGCCTTTCGGTGCGTGCGGAGACGAACGGGACGAGCTGGTCGGCGACGTCGCGAGGCCGTTCGAATGGGGCCATGTGCCCGCATTTGTCGATCACATGATGTTGCTGAGGCGTCAGCAGGGCGCGCGCTGTGTCGAAGTGCGCCGACGGCGTGACGTCGTCCTCGTCGCCCCACAGCAGCAGCGTCGGAATGCCCAGCGCCCCCGTCCGCCGGAAGAGGTCGTCACGGCCGGTCAGAGGCAGGTGCTGCAGGGTGTCGAAGACCGCGTACAGCGAGCCCTCGAAGCGGAGGGAGCCGAGGACCATCTCGGTCAGTTTCGCGCCGGGCTCGGGGTCGCGGACGTTGTGCCCGAGGTGCCCCTGGAGCAGCTGAAGGCCGCGACGGCGGGCGACCACTCCGGCCAGCAGATCGCTGCGCAGCAGCCGGTCGGGGGAGGCCAACCGCGGTTTCGCGAGACCGGCGGGGCCGACGATGGTGAGAGTGGACACCGACGAGCGGTACTGGGCGGCGTACGTCATGCCGACCAGCGCGCCCATGGAGGTGCCGACCAGGTGCAGGGGCCGCGCCGTCAGGCCGAGCCGGTCCGTCAGCTCGGCCAACTGCCGCGTGAACAGCGTCTCGTCGTATCGCGCCTGTACCCGGTCGGAGTAGCCGCGGCCGTAGGCGCTGCAGGTCAGAGTGCGCAGCCCGCGGGCGTGCAGCTCGTTGACGAGGCCGTCCCAGTAGAACAGCGGGATGGTCAGACCGCCCGCCATCAGGACCACATCCCCGTCCTCGGGCCCCGTCAGCTCGTAGTGGGTGACGCCGTCGGACAGCTCGACGAAACTGCCGCGCAGTGCCCCCCGCGAGTCGGCGGTGAGCTTGCGGTCCTCGCCCGAGGCGACGAAGTACTTCATGGCACGGGCCTCCTTGTCCTCAGCTCGTGGGGGTGTCGGCGCAGGAGCCGAGGAACGTCGCGATCGCCTCCGCGACCCACTGCGGTTCCTCCTCCGGCAGCAGATGTCCGCCGTGGGGGTGGACGAGCTCCTGGGCGCCGGGGATGTCGCGGGTGAAGTGCTGGCCGTCGATGCTCGCGCTGCGCAGCACCAGCGTGGGCACCGTGATGCGGGGGATCTGCGCGCTGCGGTCCGGCTGGTCGGTGTTGCAGAGGTCGACGAAGGCCGAGCGGTTACCGGGGCGGCTCATGAGCTGGTGGGCGCGGTCCACCATGGCGTCGTCCACGATCCGCGAGCGCGGCCCGACGGCGTCACGCAGGTTGCGTTCGAGTGCCCCGCGCGGCATCACCCGCCTCAGCAGGGGGCGCACCAGCGGGTTGCGGGTCAGGCGCATCCCCGCGGGCACCGTCTTCTCCGGGTAGCCGGTGGCATTGACCAGCACCAGGCCGGTCAGCCGCTCCGGATGATCCAGTGCGACGTTCCAGGCGATGTTGCCGCCCAGGGAATTGCCGGCCGACGCGTAGCGCGGCACGCCCAGCGCCTCCACGAAGCCCGCCACCGTCGCCGCGTACGCCGGGATGCGGTAGTCGCGGTCCTCGCGTGGGCCCGTCAGTCCGAACGCCGGCAGGTCGGGACGGATGACATCGAACGAATCCGACAGCAGATCCGTCGCGCGGTCGAAGTGCTGCAGGGATGAGGCACTGCCGTGCAGCAGCACGAGTGCCGGGCCGTGCCCAGCGCGCTTGTAGTGGATCCGCAGGCCGTCCACCTCGACGAACCGGGAGTCGGGCTGGGGCTCAGACCAGGTACTCATAATGGCTACACTGTTACCGATATGGTGGTCGTGTCAAGAGGAAGCCCCCGCGGGTCACGGCCACGGTGCTCTTGAGCGAGGAGATGGATCGGTTGGAGCGCCGCGCGCCGGTCGTCCGCCGGTCCCACCGGACCGGCTCGTCGCCATGGCGCTGCGGATCGTGGACGCGGAGGGCGCGGAGGGAGCGGAGGCCCTGTCGATGAGGGCCCTGGCCGAGCGCCTGGGCTCGAGTACGGCGACGCTGTACCGGCATTTCGGCAACCGGGCAGGGCTCGTGACGCAGGTCGTGGACCACATGTTCGGCCTCGTCGAGCCGGACGACCGGGAGCTGGCTCGGCGAGCCGGCAGCAGTCTCTGAGGACGGTGGCACACGCCATGTCCCGCGCCTTGGGTCGGCACGGGAACGCCGCCCGGCTGCCGGCCGAGCAGATTCCCGTCGGCCCCAACGCGTTGGCGCTGCGGGAGCGCTGTGTCGCAGTCCTGCTCAAGGCGGGATTCGAGGCCTCACTGCCACGCGCGCGTATGTGACGCCGGCTCGCTACGTGTTCGGCCTGGCGGTACAGCTCAACTTCGGCCTGGCGGTACAGCTCAACGATGAGATCGCCGCCGTGTGCGTGATCAGCCCGCTGACCGTACGTACCCACGTTCAACGGGCGCGCGTCGGACTGGGGGGATCACCGCCGAGCCGACGGTCCAGCGTGGTTCGGCGATCCGCCCGGCGGCCGCGCCCAGCTGCGGCCTGGCGCGGGGGTCGGTCGTCCGCAGGGCGTCGGCGACCTCGGCGACCATCGGCGACGCGGCGGGCCGGCTGTTGTTAGGCTGCGCCCCCGGTTGTTGTTAAATGTGCAACAAACGTGCACATCATGGCTAGGAGAGGGCGACCGAGGGATGGTCCTCGATGACGCATCCGCGGAGTTCCACGAATTCTTCGAACGCCACTATGCCGAGCTCGCCCGTCTGGCACACCTCCTGACCGGCGAGACCGACGCGGCGGACGACCTCGCGGCCGATGCCCTGGTCGCCCTGTGGCAGCGCTGGGACCGGTTGCGGCAGGCCGACCACCCGCTCGCCTACGCCCGCGGGGTGGTGGCCAACCTGGCGCGGGGACGGATCCGCAGCAAGGTGCGGGAGCGACGCCGGATCACGTTGTTCTGGTCCCGCAGCCCCGAGAAGGTGGAGGGACCGGACCTGGCGGCCGTGCTGGACGTCCGCGCGGCGCTCGCCCGGCTGCCGTTCCGCAAGCGCGCCTGCGTGGTGCTGCGACACGCCTTCGACCTGTCGGAGAAGGACACGGCGGCGGCGCTGGGCATATCGGTCGGAACGGTGAAGAGCCAGACCTCGAAGGGAATGGCCGAGCTGGAAAGGATACTGGGCGCACGAGCGGCCGGGGATCTGGTGCCAGGAAGGAGGAACCGGTGAACGAGGAGATCGACCGTCGGCTGCGCGAGGCCGCCGAGGCCCACCGGCCCGACCGCGCGCGGATGCTGGCCCGGGTGGAACGCGGCATGGCCGGCCCCGTCGTCCGTCACCGCGCACGGCCGTTCGCGAGGTCCGGGGCCAGGGTCGCCCTCGCCGGGCTCGCCGCCACCGGGATCCTGGCGACCGGCGGCCTCGCCGTCGCCGCCATCGTCGCCACCTCGTCGCCGTCGCCGTCGCCGTCGCCGTCGCCCACCGTGACCACGCCCGCCACCCCGTCCCCGACCGTCAGCTCCCCGCGTCCGACATCGGCCCGCCCCACCCCTGTCGCGCCGGCCCCGGCCACCACCCCGGGCAGCGTGCGCCCGACTCCGTCGGCCACCAGTCCGTCGCCTACCGCCGGCGAGAGCCAGAACGGGCCGCTGTGGTCGGCCGGTTCGGTGGATCCGCAGAGCACCGTCTACTGGACGCAGAGCAACCTCGCCCTCAGGACGACCCAGCCGCTCACCTCGCTCACGGTCGAGGTCCGGATCGTGCAGACCGGCGGGGTGAAGAACACCGGCACCTGGCAGACCCTGCCGAGCGGTGACTTCACCGTCACCGTTCAGGAGGCCGGCGGCACGCTGGTCTACCGCTGGGTCCTCAAGCCGGGCCTGACCGTGCCGGCCGGGAGCCATGAGTTCGCCGCGCAGTTCAACAACGGCTCCGGCGACCGCAGTGCCACGGGCGACGGCTACCGCGTCGACGCGCAGGGTTCGGACGGTTCCGCGTCGGTCCGGGGAGGGTTCGTCCCAACCCGGTGAACGCCGCTGTGCGTCAAGGGGACGAGTCCCCTTGACGCACAGCCCCTTGCCGCACAGGTCGATGGTCGAGCAGACGCAGAGGCCAGGGCCGTGGGCGGCGTTGCTCCCCTCGGCGCAGGTGGCGTCCATGGTGGTAGGCAGGTCGCCGTGGAACTGGGTGGGGATGGTGGCGACGGCGGAGAACATTCTTCCCAGATCGCGGCAACCTGTGTGGGCGTGGCGGCGACTGGAAGGCATCCGGGGCCGGATCAGGGCCCGCTGCCAGAAGGACATGTCGTTGTCAGATCAGAACCGCTCTCATCGCCGCCGTCCGGCGACCCGTCGCGTGATCGCCGCCTCCGTGGTTCTCGCCGCCGCGGGTGCCGCCGTACCACTGGTCGCCCTGGCCGCACGCACGCCGGAGGCCTCCGCACCGGCCACGGCCGCCGACGCGGCGGCCGGCAGCGGCCGTTACTTCGGCACGGCGGTGGCCGCGGGCAGGCTCGGCGACACCACGTACTCCGCCCTTCTCGACCGGGAATTCAAGATGATCACCCCGGAGAACGAGATGAAGTGGGACGCCATCGAACCCTCCCGCGGGAAGTTCACCTTCGCCGCCGCCGACTCGATCGTCAGCCACGCCTCCGCGCACGGGCAGCGCCTGCGCGGCCACACCCTGGTCTGGCACTCCCAACTGCCCGACTGGGTCAAGTCCATCACCGACGCGGGCACCCTGCGCACGGTGATGAAGAACCACATCACCCAGACGATGACCCACTACAAGGGCAAGATCTACGCCTGGGACGTGGTCAACGAGGCCTTTGCCGACGGCGGCAGCGGCCAACACCGCAGCTCCGTGTTCCAGGACCTACTCGGCAACGGCTTCATCGAGGAGGCCTTCCGCACAGCCCGGAACACCGACCCCTCCGCCAAGCTCTGCTACAACGACTACAACATCGAGAACTGGTCCGACGCCAAGACCCAGGGCGTCTACAAGATGGTCAAGGACTTCAAGTCCCGCGGTGTGCCCATCGACTGCGTCGGCCTCCAGAGCCACTTCGGCGCAGGCGGCCCGCCGGCCGGCTTCCAGACCACCCTGTCCAACTTCGCCGCGCTCGGCGTGGACGTCCAGATCACCGAGCTCGACATCGCCCAGGCGTCCGCCACCGCGTACAGCAACGCCGTCCAGGCGTGCGTGAACGTCGCTCGCTGCACGGGCATCACGGTGTGGGGCATCCGCGACAGCGACTCCTGGCGCACCGGTGAGAACGCTCTGCTGTTCGACGCGGCCGGCAACAAGAAGCCCGCCTACAGCGCGGTGCTCACCGCCCTGGGCAGTACCGGCAGCGGCGGAAGCGGCAGTACGCAGGCCGGGGGCATCACCTCCGGCTCGGTCTACACGCTCTCCAACGCGGCCTCCGGACGTGTTCTCGACGAGCCCGCAGGACAGAACGACAACGGCACCCCGCTCCAGGTGTGGGACGCCAGCGGCGCCGCCAACCAGCAGTGGCGGGCCAACCGGAACAGCGACGGCTCCTACACCCTGACCAACATCGCCAGCGGCCGGGTACTGGACGAGCCGGCAGGCCGCACGGCCAACGGGACGAGGATGACGGTCTGGGACGCCAACGGAGGCGCCCACCAGCACTGGAAGGCCCGCCGGAACAGCGACGGCTCCTACACGCTCACCAACGTCGCCAGCGGCCGGGCGCTGGAGACCCCCGGCGGTCGGACCGCCAACGGCACTCCCGTCCAGATCTGGGACACCAACGGAGGCGGCAACCAACGCTGGAACTTCCAGCCGACCACGGCGCCGAAGAGCGACACGACCACGGCGCCGAAGAGCGACACGACCACGGCGCCGAAGAGTGACACGACCACGGCGCCGAAGAGTGACACGTGTGCTCTTCCGTCGACGTACCGGTGGACCTCGACGGGCGCGCTGGCGCAGCCGGCGAACGGGTGGGCCTCGCTGAAGGACTTCACCAACGTGACCTACAACGGCAAGCATTTGGTCTATGGGTCGAACTACTCGGGATCGGCCTACGGCTCGATGGCGTTCAGCCCCTTCACGAACTGGTCGGACATGGCTTCGGCCCGCCAGACCGGCATGAGCCAGAAGACGGTGGCGCCCACGCTGTTCTACTTCGCGCCCAAGAAGATCTGGGTGCTGGCGTACCAGTGGGGTCCGTCGCCCTTCAGCTACCGCACCTCCAGCGACCCCACCAACCCCGACGGCTGGTCCGCGCCGCAGCCGCTGTTCACCGGCAGCATCCCCCGCACCGACTCCCCGACCGGGCCGATCGACCAGACCCTGATCGCCGACGACAAGAACATCCACCTGTTCTTCGCCGGTGACAACGGCAAGATCTACAAGTCGAGCATGCCGATCGGGAACTTCCCCGGCAGCTTCGGCTCCTCGTACACGACGGTCATGAGTGACACGGTGAAGAACCTGTTCGAGGCACCGCAGGTCTACAAGGTCAAGGGCCGGAACCAGTACCTCATGATCGTCGAGGCCCGCGGTGCGAGCGAGCAGCGCTACTTCCGCTCCTTCACCGCCACCAGCCTGAACGGTCCGTGGACCCCGCAGGCCGCCACCGAGGCCAACCCCTTCGCCGGCAAGGCCAACAGCGGAGCCACCTGGACCAACGACATCAGCCACGGCGACCTGGTCCGCACCAACCCCGATCAGACCATGACCATCGACCCCTGCAACCTGCAGTTCCTCTACCAGGGCAAGTCGCCCAACACACCGCCGAACACCTCCTACGACAACCTGCCGTACCGGCCGGGCATCCTCACCCTGAAGCGCTGACCCGCCTGATCGACACTCACCACAGAGAGGAACCCCAGCCGTGCATCGGCTGGGGTTCCTCTCTTTTGCGGGCCCGACAAGGTCGACCGTCGCCGACGCGGGCGTCAGCTGACGGCTGACGGCTGACGATCGAGTATCGAGTACGGAGGCAGCGTCTCTGTGGCTGCCGTACCCCGAAGTTGCGGCCGGAGCCGAGGGCGCCGCGTGCAGATAGCCGGCTGGGGCGCGCCGGTCGGCATCGTTCACGACGTACCGGTGAAGCGAACTGGCGGCCCACGTCCGTGTGAGGTCCCTCAAACACAGTGCAGGGGCCGCAGGCGCACGGCCTGCGACCCCTGCTTGGGCGCTTGGGTCAGGACGGGTCGCCGTACTGGAGGCCGCGTCCGTTGGTGCCGATGTAGACGCGTCCGTAGGTGTCGGGGTCGCCGGTGATGACGCCGAGGCTGCCGATGGCGCCCCACTGGTGGGCGTCGTCGTTGATGCGGAGCCAGGTGGCGCCCTTGTCGGTGGAGCGGAAGACTCCGGTGACGTTGTCGACGGTGCCGAGCAGGTAGAGGGCCTGGTAGTCGGTGCCCGTCTTGGCCTTGCCGAAGCCGAGGGCGGAGGCGGACTTCACCGTGGTGAGCGTGGTGAAGGTGCGGCCGCCGTCGGTGGAGTGCAGCAGTCCCTTGTCACTGCCGGCGATCCACAGGTCTCCGGCGATGCCGGGGACGGCGGTGAGCCGGCCGGAGGGCAGGCTGGTGGCGCGGGCGGTGAAGGTCGCGCCGCCGTCGGTGCTGGCGAAGAGCTTGCCGCCAGACAGGGAGTAGAAGGTCTTGGCTGTGGAGCGGTCGGCGACGACCACGGCGTCGGTGCCCAGGCCGCTGACCTTGGACCAGCTCGCTCCGTTGTCGGTCGAGCGGTAGGGGGCCTGGCCTGCTTGGGTCCACACGATGGTGGAGCCGTCCGCGGCGAGCGCGATGCGGCCGCTGCTCGCGTCGGCGACCGGTTCTGCCTTGAAGGCGTTCCAGGTGCTGCCGCCGTCGGTGGAGTAGCCGCCGTCGCCCGTGTCGCCCGTGCCGACGCGGACCATCACCGAGGGCTTGGACTGGGCGAAGTCGATGTCGGTGCTGTTGTTCATCAGCGGGCTCTTCAGCCGCCCGGCGGGCACCTCGGTCAGGGAGTCGTGGCGGAAGCCGCCCTGGTCGCCCATGGAGGTGATGACGGTGGCGCCGCCGGGCGGGGCGATCGCGTCCATCAGCGAGGTCTCCTCCAGCCCGCGGGCCCCGGAGACCCAGTGGCTGGTGCCGCCGCTGTCGGAGGCGTTGGCGTCCTTGCTGCGCCAGATGGCGTTGCCGGTGCCGTACAGCACGTGCCCGGAGTCGAAGGGATCGATGGCCAGGGCGGTCATCCAGTGCCCGGTGTGGGTGCCGACGTACGGAGCGCCGGAGGCGTTCCGGGTCGACTTGTCGGCCAGGGCCTTCCAGGTCGTGCCGCCGTCGGTGGTGCGGTAGATCTCGTCCTCGGGCCACCACCGGTCGAGGGTGGTGACCATCACCGTGGAGGGCTTCTGCGGGTCGACGGACAGACCGGAGAACCCGTAACCGCCCTGGGAGGGGGAGATGTTCTTCCACGCGCCGCTGGACGGCGTGTACTTCCACACCGAGCCCGCCGTCGCGTCCATGGGGCCGATGCTGTTGCTGTAGGACAGGTACAGCGACCCGTCACCGGAGATCACACCGTGGTGCGGCATCTGGCCGGTGGGCTGCCCGGAAACGGCCTGCCAGCTGCTGCCGCCGTCGGTGGAGCGGTACAGGGAGGTGGACTTGTCGTTGACACCGACGTAGACCGTGTTGCTGCCGGCCTTGCCGTACGTCACGAACGAGATGCCCGCGCCGCTGCCCGCCCCGTCCTTGACCGGGAACGAGGAGACCTGCTTCCAGGTCGCGCCGTGGTCGGTGCTGCGCCACAGGCCGTTCTTGCGGGTGCCCAGCAGCAGGGTGCTGTTGTCCGCGGGGTCGACCACGAGCCGTTCGCCCGTGCCACGGCCGGGTTCGTTGGCGCCCAGCTTGAACGGCAGATCGGTGCGCTGGAAGGTGCGGCCCTGGTCGGTGGAGCGCAGGATCGCGCCGTTGCCCGCCCACTCGTTGGTGTAGGTGCCCGTCCCGAGGTAGAGCCGCTTGGGGTCGACGGGGTCGGTGGCCAGCGAGTCGATGCCCAGCAGGTTCCAGTCCTTCTCACCGAGCCAGTCGGTCAGCGGGATCCACTGCTCGGCCCCGGTGTCCCAGCGGTAGGCGCCACCCATGTCGGTACGCGCGTACAGCAGACCCCTCTCCTTCTGGTTGAACACCAGACCGGTGACGTAACCGCCACCCACCACCTGGGCGTTCTTCCACACATACGGCCCGGCCGCGGCCGTCGTCTGCTCCCCGCCGGCCCTGGACGCCTGGGCCTCGGCGACCTTCACCAGCTTCCACTGCTGGTTGGTGCCGCCGTGGCCCGGATACTGGATGACCGCCGCGCCCTGGGCCGTGGAACCCCCGGAGACATCCAGGGCCTGACCGCTCCTGCGGGAGGTGAGGGTGACGGCCTCGGAACCGCTCACCTCGTCGACCTTCCACTCCTGGGAGGTCGCGGAGCTGTCGGTCTGCTGCTCGGCGGCGGCCGCCCGATCGGTGGAATTGCCTGCTATGCCCAGCACCTTGCCGCTGTTGCGGTTCACCAGCTCGAAGTACCCGTCCCCGACGGGCTTCAGCTTCCACTGCTGGTTGGCGGTGTTCTGGTCGGTCCACTGCTGGATACGGGTGCCGTCGGCAGTGGAGAAACCGTTGACGTCCAGGACCTTGCCGCTGCGCACCGAGACCAGCCGGTAGTAGGCGCCTGAGTCGATCGTCGCGGCCTGTGAGTCCTCCTGCGCGAACAGGAGATACGGCACGACGAGAGCGGGGGCGCCGAGCAGCAGACCGGTCGCGGTCCAGCGACGGCGATGACGCCCGCGGCGCCCGCCGTTCGTGGGGTTGTCCATGAGGGAGAGGTTCTCCTTGCACGCTGTTCATCGGAGGAAATCCGGATCCCGGGCCACCGGAACTGACCGGATCCGCTCTCTTGTTGTCACAGGCCCCGCAAAGGGTTGCCGCGAACCGGAGAAACTTTCAGGGCACTTCGTGGTGCGGCGGCAGTGGATCAGCGTCTGGGCAGGCGGATGCCGCGCACGAGAACCTCGATGCGCGTCGCGACGGCCCGGTCGAACGCGAGGGGAAGGGGGAAGGAGAGCCACTGTGACAAGGGCGGCTGCGATGGCGAGGGGGTGAGGCCGGCTCCGGCGGGGTTTCTGCGGTTCCCGCTGGTCATACAGTGCCCGGTTCCGTGCGGGCGACGGACCGTGGCGGCCGCGGTGGCGCCGTCCACTCCGGCGGCGATCAGGGCAGCGGTGGCCGCGCCGGTGCCGTTTCGGCCCAGAACCCGGCGTTGACGGTCCCGCATCATCATCGGGGCCAGGAAGCTGGAGTAGGCCGGGCGACCGCGAGCAGGGATCGGCCCTGCCGAGCGTCACGCCGGGATCGGGAGGGCCGGCGACAGCGGAGGTGTCGGAGTCTCTGTCTCACCACTCGTATCACCACCCGTCCCCGTCCCCGTCCCCGTCCCCGTGTCCTTGTCCGTCACGTCCGGCACCTCGACCTCGGGTGCACCGGTGGAGACGGTGACGGAGACCGCCTCGCCCTTGGCGATGCTCCCTTCCTGCGGGCTCTGTTCGCAGACGTGGCCCTTCGGTTGGTCGGCGCAAGGCTCCCACCTGTCGACGGTGACGGTGAGGTCGACGTTTTCCGCCGCACTCCGGGCCGCCCCCAGGGTCTGGCCCACAAGGTCGGGTACACCAACCATGCCGTCGCCGGCCGTACCACGCCCGAACATGAACCAGCCCAGCACCAGTGCCAGGACCACGACCGCCACGCCAGCCATGATCAGCAGAGCGCTTCCTCGATGATGGCCGCTCTCCTCCTGCTCGGCATCGTCGTACGGGAAGTCGGTCTGTCCCGGGGGAAGTTCGGCGCCCGAGACCAGGAGCCCCGTACCGAGGTACGCCTCGATGTCGGCGAGCATGTGCTCCGCGGACTCGTAGCGGCAGGCGGGGTCCTTCTCCAGGGCCCGCAGGACGATCGCGTCCACCTGCGGGCTGACCTCGGGGTTGAAGAGGCTCGGTGGGCGCGGGGTCTCCTGGATGTGCTGGTAGATCACCGCCATCGGGGTCTCACCGGTGAACGGCGTGCGGAAGGTCAGCAGTTCGTACAGCAGGCAGCCGGTGGAGTACAGGTCGGAACGGGCGTCGATCTCCTGCCCCATCGCCTGTTCCGGCGCGAGGTACGGGGCGGTTCCGATCACGGCGGACGTCTGCGTCGTGCCCGCGTCCCGCGCGTCCCGGGCGATCCCGAAGTCCATGACCTTGACCTCTCCGGCCCAGGTCAGCATGACGTTGGCCGGCTTGATGTCCCGGTGCACGATGGGAGGAAGCGTCGAGAGCCGGCTGGGGCGGCGCTCGGCGGACCCGGCGAGGCGGCCCCAACTGGCTCCAGCTCCAGGAGGATTGGGTGGTTCACGGGGTGAGGACGAGGCGGATCGGGTTGCCGGTCTTCTTCTCCAGCCGGGTGACGGCGTCGGCCGCCTCGGCCAGGGGGATGTGATCGGTGATGGAAGGCACCAGGTCGAGCCTGCCGGTGGCGGCCAGGCGGATGAGCTGGGTCACGTGTTCGGGTTGGGAGCCGTAGTGACCGCGGATCTGGTTGGCGCGGTAGCTGAACGATGTGCTGTCGGTGACGGTGAGCGGTTCCGGGGTGAGGCCGGCCAGGACCAGGACACCGCCGGCGCCCAGGACCGCGGCAGCCTGCTCGCGGACCGCGGGGAAACCCGCGAAGTCGAAGGCGACGTCGAGGCCACGGCCACCGGTGGCCAGGCCCACGGCTTCGGTGAATCCCGGGTCGGCGGGGTCGAGTGCGATGTCGGCGCCGAAGGCGAGGGCCCGATCGCGGGCCTCCGGCATCGGGTCGACGGCGATGACGGGCGCGGCTCCGGCCAGGCGGGCGAGCCGGATGCCGTGGGCGCCCAGGCCGCCGGCGCCCCAGATGCCGACGCACTGCGCCGGCCGGACCGCCCCGGTCTGGATGATCGCGGCATACGGGGTGGAGACCGCGTCGGGGATGATGGCGGCCTGGTCGAAGGGCAGGTGGTCGGGGAGGGGGGCGAGGGTGTCCTCCCGGGCGAGGGCGTACTCGGCCCAGCCGCCGTCGTAGTCGACGCCGCGGGTGAGCGGCCGTGGACAGGGGGAGCGGCGCATGCAGTCGGCGCATGCTCCGCACGGCTGGCCGGCCTGCAGGGCGACCCGCATGCCGGGGGCCCAGTCGCCCATCAGGCCCGGGCCCAGGGTGTGGATGACGCCCGCGACCTCGTGGCCGAGGGTGACCGCGGCCGAACGGGTCACCGCCTCGACGGGGAAGGAAGGCGTGAGGCCGCCGTCGATCAGGTGGACGTCGGACAGGCACACTCCGGCGGCCCTGACCTGGATCAGCACCTCTCCGGGACCGGGGACGGGAACGGGGACCTCTTCGACCGCGAAGGTGCGGGTGTCCAGGTGGAGACGTCCGGCCAGCATGGTGGTGGACATGATCGGAACCTCGGTTCTCTGGGTGAAGGGCGGATCTCTGCGAAGGGCGTGGGCCGGGTTCGTGGAGAACCCGGCCCGCAAGCGGCGGGCGACCGTTGACCGGCGTCACCGTCGGCCGGTGTTCGTGTCCTCGGATCGCAGCAGGGTGTTGAGGTTGGCCATGGAGGTGCGCATGCCGGCGCGCATGGCGGGCTGCTGTATGGAGTCGAGGAGCAGGCCCAAGGGGCCGAGGCCGATGGTGTATTCGACCTGGTAGAGCATCTCGGTGGCCTCCCGGCCGTCGGAGGTCTGGACCGGGCGGAACTCGAAGGTGTTGGTGAGGTCCTGGAGGGGGGCGAATCCGGTGCCGGTGTCGACGCGGCGCTTGAGGGGTTCGATCTCCTGGACGGTCCAGAGGGAGTCGGTCTTGAGCGGGCCGAGGGTGCGGTTGCGCTCGGCGTAGGTCTTGCCGACGGTGGCGAGGCCGTGGTGGTCGGTGACCTCGATGGCTCCGGCGACCCACTCGGCGTAGCGGTCGGTGCGGGAGATGACGTCCCAGACCCGCCCGAGGGGGGCGTTGATGACGGCGGTCTCGGCGACGACGAAACGGTTCATGACAGGGTTCCCTTGCTTGTCGGTACTTCTTGCGCTCAGTTCTGGTGGAGGAGTTCGGTGGCGGTGGTCCGGCCGGAGCGGACGGCGCCGTCCATGTAGCCGTTCCAGTAGGGGGAGAACTCGGCGCCTGCCCAGTGCACGCGGTGGTGGGGGCGTGCCATCCAGTGGCCGTAGTCGGTGAGGACGCCGGGGGCGGCGACGGAGGTGGGGCCGCCCTGGGTCCACTGCTCGGCGGTCCAGTCCTGCTCGACGTAGTCGACGGTGTCGAAGGCGCGGTCCCCGACGACCTGGGCGAAGCAGCGCAGGACGGCGCCGCGGCGTTCGGCGGCGGGGCGGTGGGCCCACTTGCGCCATTCCCGGCCGCCGAGGAAGCCCATCAGGACGCCGGGTCCGCCGTCGGGCGGGGTGTTGTCGAACATCTCGCGGATGGGGGAGCCGCCGCGCAGCAGGCCCATGCCGGAGAGCCCGTCCTCGCGCCAGAACGGCTTGTCGTAGACGGCGACGCACTTCATGAGGGTGCCGAACGGCAGCCGCTGGAAGAGCTGGTCCTGCTGGGCGGGCAGCAGCGGGTCCCACATGATCCGTGAGGCCACCAGCGGCGGTACGGCGACGATCACTCGGTCGGCCCGCCAGTCGCCGGCGTCGGAGACCACGGTGACACCGGTGGAGTCCTGGCTGACGCGTCGCACCGGCGCCGACAGGTGGACGCGGCCGTCGAGTTCTTCGGCGAGGCGCTGGGCGACGAGCTGTGAGCCGCCGACGAAGCGGCTGTCCTGGGCGCCGCCGGTGGTTCCGGTGCCGCGCTCCATGGTGCCGGGGTGGGTCTCGTTGCCGAAGGTGGAGACGTACCAGAGGCTGAACAGGGCGGAGGCGTCACGGGCCTCGCCGCCGTAGGCGGAGTTCAGGAACAGGTTGATCATGTCGACGGCGTCGCCGGTGATCTCGGCCTTGCGCAGCCAGGTCTCGTAGGTCATGCCGTCCAGCTCACGGGCGTTCGGGGCCTTCCAGGGGGCGGCCGGATCCACCTTGCCCGCCGCCTGCCCGATACGCGCCAGAGCGATCCCCATGTCCGGCAGGGCGAGCAGGTCCGGCGGGGTGTGCCCCGTGAACCGCTTGGCCCTGCCGTCGTTGACGTAGACGGTCTCGCCGGGAACGGCGGCCTGGTAGGTGGCCACGCCGACCTCCTCGGCCAGCGCCAGGATGTGGTCCTGGGTGGGGCCCACGAACTGCCCGCCGACCTCCGTCACCTGACCGTCGCCGAGATCGTGGTTGAGCAGCCGCCCACCCACCCGGTCCCGCGCCTCCAGCACGGCCACCGACCTCCCCGCCGCGACAAGCTCCCGCGCCGCGGTCAGACCGGCCAGCCCCGCACCGACCACCACCACATCCACCCTGCGCACGTGCCGCGCCATGGCGACGTCCCTGTCCTGCGTATCGGTCATGATCTTTCCTTTGGTCAGCGATGTGAGGTATTGGTTCAGCGGCCGTGACCGGCCACGAGCAGCGGCGTCCGGCTGTCGGTCAGCCGGCCCAGACGTCCTCGACGTACGTGCCGGACTCCGTCATGGCGGTCAGCCAGGCCGCGGCCTCGTCGGCGCCTGCTCCGGTGTGTTCGCGGTACACGGCCTGGAGGGCTGCGCGTACGCCGGGGGCCATGCGGCGCCCGTCGCCGCACACGTACACCCGTCCTCCGGCCTGCAGGACCGACCAGACCTCGGCGCTCTCCTTGGCGATGCGGTCCTGGACGAAACGGGCGCCGTCCTCCGGGGCGTGGCTGAAGACGGGGCGCAGACTGACGGCTCCGGCGTCCTCGGCCGCCTGGAGTTCGTCGCGGTGGAGGAAGTCGACATCGGGGTGGTCGCAGCCGAAGTAGCACAGCAGTGTCCCGGTCGCCTTGCCGTGCAGTCGGTCGAGGACGGCACCGCGGAAGGGTGCCACCCCGGTGCCCGCGCTGATCAGGATCACGGGGGTGGCCGGGTCCTGCGGCAGGCGGAAGGCTTCGCTGCAGGGGAGCACCCGCGCCTGGAGGGTGTCGCCCGCGCCGACCGTCTGCAGGTAGTGGGAGGCGATGCCGTGGAAGGTGCCCTCGCCGCCGCGGTGAGGGGCTTTGAGGAGCGACACCATCAGGTCCACTTCGCCGGGCGCGGCCGCGGCGGACGAGGAGATCGAGTAGTGCCGTGGCCGCAGCACGGGCAGCAGTTCCAGGAAGTGCTCGAACGGCAGCTCGCAGGCCCGGTAGCGCTCCAGCAGGGCCAGGAGGCTGCATCCGGCGTCGGTGACCTGCTCGCGGAAGACGTCGGGCTTCGCCTCGGCGAGTTCCGCGAGGGGGCGGTGCTCGGGCGGGCAGGCGGTGTGCTCGGCGAGTACGGCGACCTGCTCCTGGGTCGCGGTGTCCTGCAGCTCCACGAAGTCCGTGAGCAGTTGACGCAGGGTCAGCGGGCGGTCGACGGGCAGGGCGTTGCGGCTGCGGCGGCGTGCTTTCAGCCGTACGGTGCGGTCCAGGTCGAGGCCGAAGCGGTCGGCGACCCGCTGCACGAGGGCGGCCGAGTTGCGTGGAAGCACCGCGAGGTGGTCGCCGGTGCGGTAGGTGACGCCGTCGGGCAGCCGCAGCCGGATGAAGCGCTTGGAGCGGCCGAGCGGGTGGTCCATGTCGACCATTTCGTAGGCGTCCAGCACCTCCATGGGCTGCACGCCGTGCCGTGCCGCGAGCGGGCCGGTGACCGACTCCGTGGCGTCCTGCAGCTCGTACAGCCCCTGGTCGGCGTCGGCTTCGCCGCTCTGTCCGGTCGGTTCGGCGCCGGCCTGCACCGGGCTCCCGTACTTCTCCAGCAGGGTGTTCCACAGGTCGCCGGTCCACCGGTCGACGGTGCCGGCGAAGTCCCCCGCGGCGTCGGCGGCGCCCCGCTCCTGCAGGGGCGTCGCACCGGCGGCGGCGAGCCGCTCGTCGATGAGCGTCGGGATGCGCTGGTAGGTGGCGGCCCAGTTGCGGTCGCCGACGCCGAGAACCGCGTACTCGACGCCGTCGAGCGAGCCGGGCCGCAACTCCTCCAGCCATGACACGAAACGGGCGGCGTCGTCGGTGGGCCTGCCGTTGTAGGAGGCGGCGACGATCACCACCGGGCCGCCGGTGCCGGTGAGTTCGCCCGCGGCGTCGTCGAGGGAGCGGACGGCGGTGGCGAAGCCGTGCTCGTCGCCGTCCACGGCGAGGTCGGCGGCGATGCCGGAGCAGGTCCCGAGATTCGAGCCGTGCAGCACGGTCAGTGTCGTACCGGCCGCACGCCGGGCGGCGGGCCGCGCCTGTTCGGCGGGTGCGCTGACGGCGGCGGCGGCGGTGGGCAGGCGGCGCTCGCCGCTGTCGCGCCGGGCCAGGTTCAGGGTGAAGTCGTCGGGCTTGAGGGTGAGGGACTGCTTGATCTTGAGCTGGTAGTCGGTGTGGTCGATCAGGCGGAACCGGTGTACCAGCAGGGCGAGGACGAGCGTCGCCTCGTGCAGCGCGAACTGGCGGCCGATGCAGGCCCTTTCGCCGCTGCCGAACGGCTTGAACAGGTGGACCGGGCGTGCGGCCTCCCTCTCGGCCGAGAACCGCTCCGGGTCGAACAGTTCGACGTTGTCCCCCCAGGCGGGATCCCGGTGGAGCTGCGGGATCAGCACCATCAGCGACTCGCCCTGGCGCACGGCGTACTTGCCCGCGATGACCGTGTCGGCGAGGGGCTCGACCGCGTATGCCGGCGCCGTGGGCCACAGCCGCAGACTCTCGCTGAGGATCTGGCGGACGTAGGTGAGTTTGCCGATGTCCGTGTACTGGGGGTCGGGGTCGGCCGCGTCGCCCCACAGGGCGTCCACTTCGGCCTGGGCGCGGGCCAGTACCTCGGGGTGCTTGGTCAGGTAGTACAGCGCGAACGACAGCAGGCCACTGGTGGTCTCGTGACCGGCGATGAGGAAGGTGATCGCCTGGTAGCGGATGTTGATGTCGTCCAGCGGCTCACCGCTCACCTCGTCGCGGGTGTGCAGCATCCGCCCCAGCAGGTCGTCGGTGCTCTGGTCGCCGTCCGCCCTCCGCTGTCGGATCACATCGTCGACCAGGTCCTTCATCAGGGTGACGTCCTTGCGGAACTGCTCCGCCTTCTTCCACTGGAACAACTCGGCCCCGGGGATGGACTCGCCCTTGGCCTGGGCGAAGTCCAGTGCCCTCGCGAGTGCCGTGATGAAGGGGTGCGGCTCGTCGCGGCGGAAGGATTCGAAGTCGTAGCCGAAGCCGCACAGCCCGATCGTGTCGAAGGTCAGCCGGGTCATGTCGGCGGCCACGTCCACCGGAAGCTCCCCGGCCGCCCGGTCCCACTTGGTGATCAGCTCCCGGGCGACCTTGAGCATCGTCGCGTGGTAGCCCCGCATCGCACCCAGGGAGAACGCCGGCATCAGGACGTCGTGCGCCTTGCGCCAGTTGGGCTCGTCGCCGTAGGCCGTGAACAGCCCGTCCCCGCCGATCTCCCGGAGGATCACGAGATCGGGGTGGACGTTCTTGCGGAAGCGGGTCTCGTCCGCCAGTTCGGAGACGAGGTCGAGGCCGGAGACGAAGTTGATCTCGGTGCCGAAGATCCGGAGCTTGAACAGCGGCCCCAGCTCCTTGGCCTCCTTCATGACATAGGCGAGGCCCTCGGCTCCGCCGGGGACGTCGAGCGCATGGCCGATCAGGGGAAGAGCCGGGCGCTCGGGGATCCGCGCGGTTCCGGAAAGAGGCGCGTTGGACATGAGCATGCCTTTCGGTCACGGGCTGTGCAGCGATGGGCGTCAACCTATCGCAGACTTTATCGACTGACAATGTCGTACGACTGGATTGTGGGACGTGGTCGCGTGATGGAGTTGTGTGGAGCCTTGGCGCAGGGCTTTCCGTCCCGGCTGGAAGCCTCAGGCCGGCGAGGGACAGCGACGCGAGGAGCGCGTCGGCCTGGCACACGGTGATGCGGAGTCCCGACTCCACGGTGCTCGGTGGGAGACGGTGAAGATCCCGCTGACGTCCCCAGGGCGGCCTCGGAGAGGGGATGGGCATGCTCAGTCGCACTCCGTCATCGAAGCCGGAACGCACGGCAGTCCGGCGGCGGATGCACGGAGGGATGCACGGAGGGCCCGCCGCGTGCCGGCACTGGGTCCGACCGTGACGTGGGGAGAGCCGGAGACCGCTGACCAGACGTCCGCCGGCTCCTCCCGTCCACCGCTGATCCGCTCGAACACCCGGGTGACCGACGCACACGCCGTATCGCGGTCCGTTCGGTCGCCGGGCCGGGCGTCACGGCCGGGAGAGCTCGTGGGTGACGCACGTCCGCACGGCCCGTACGAGCTCGAAGTCCTGGAGACAGGAACTGGTGGGGCCGTCCTTCGGCCGCCTCGACCCGGGGCCGTCGCGGTCGGCCGCTTCGCGCGGTGCGCGGTGGAGGACTCCACGGTGACCTCCGACAACTCCTGCGCGCCGGCCTGCGGAACCCGGCCGTGTCCGGCGGTCGTCAGAGCCGTCCGCATGCGTGCCAAGAGCCGCTGCCGTGCGTCCGTTCCGGCGATCCACTCGGAGCAGGGCCGCCGCCCCGCCGGCCGGTCGGTGCCCCGTGGGCACCCGGCGAGTGGCGAGGCGGCTCTCCCGGCGCGGGAGCGCGGTCCGGGACCCGGAGACCTGGCTCGACTCCGTCAGCGTCGGAAGGCGCTGCTCCCAGGACCGAGGAGGCGGCGCGAGCCTGTCTCGACGGCCATGGCGAGCCTGGGCCACGCGAGGCCCTGCACGAGGGCGTCGGCTCCGCGGTGCGGGTCGTCGGCGTGCGGAGTGCGGGGCCCGAGGTGTGTGCGGCGGGTCACGCCGCCGAGACCCGGGCCGGCGCGGGTGCCCGGCCGATGGCGGGCGCTGCCACTGGCGCCGGAGCGGGCTCTGAGGCCGGTGTGGGGGAGAGGCCATACTGCTGACGGTTCCTTACAAGGGGTCTGGCAGGTCTCCGGTGGGAACGGGGCCGGCCCTGCCGTGGCGCGGGGGAGGGGGAACGATGTCCGGGGCGTCAGCCGGAGATCCTGGAGCCGACGGACCACGCCGTAGCAGGAGCCGCCCGGCGGTGTTGGCCATGTTCAGGGCCGACGGCGTCGGTGCGGTCCGTGCTTACGGCGGGCTGGGGGCGGGGCGTGCGAGTGTGCCCGCAGCGAGTGCTCCGGTGATCCCCCGAGAGCTCGCGCGGCGGTGCCGCCGACGCGCTGCCCCTGGTTCTGCTGAGTGTCCCGCCGCGCCTTTCGTGTGGTGACGGACCCAGCGGGGGCGAGGGTCCTTCGGCGGGGTGGCCACGGCGCGCCATGGCCATGGGCGCGCAACCGGTGCGGATGGCGTGCGCTTCATACGGAGAAGCATCCACGTCTGGCCTGTAGTTGACTATGGGTAGTTCTACAGGGGGTGACGGGACCCTCTGGATGCCGAACGCCTTTGGAGTCTCTGCTCCGACACGGGAGTTGATGCATAACCGAGCAGGACTGCGGCTCCCTGCGGTGACCGAAACCGTGGGCATAAGCTGTCGGCTGGGGACGTCGGCGTCCTGGCCACGGGCGGTCTCCATGGCCTTCCAGGGCAGGCCATTGCCTGTACGCGGTGTCACTCGTGGCGCAGCCGGCGGTGAGGCCAAGGCTGTCGGCCTCCGCTCGAATGGCGCTTTCGGACAGGTGGAAAGACAGCAGTGAGCGAGATACCGGTGACCGTTGCGGCCTCAGGGACGGGGAACCTGCCCGCGCCGCTGACCACTTTCATCGGCCGACGGCGCGATATCGCCGAGATCCGTCGTCTCCTGCGAGCCGCGAGGCTCCTGACGCTCACCGGGCCGGGCGGTATCGGTAAGACCAGGCTGGCGTTGGAGGCGGCTACCGCGGCCGACAACGCTTTTCCGGACGGGGTGTGGCTCGTGGACCTGGCCCCCGTACTGGACCCGAAGGCCGTGGTCGGCGCGACGGCGGCAGCTCTGGGCGTGGGGGACGTCGGTTCCGGCTCCGTGGTCGAGAAACTCGCCGCTCATCTCTCCCGGCGCCATGCCCTGATCGTGCTGGACAACTGTGAACACGTCGTGGACGCCAGTGCGGAGCTGGCTCAGGTGCTGCTGTCGGCCGCTCCGCAGCTGCGCATCCTCGCCACGAGCCGCCGGATGCTACGCATTGTCGGCGAGTACGTGTTCGACGTACCCGCTCTGTCACTGAACGAGGCCGTGGACCTGCTGGCGGCCCGGGCCGCCGCCGTCCGGCCGGGATTCAGGCTCAGTGACACGAATCGAAACGAGGCGGCGCGTCTGTGTGCCGCGCTGGACGGGTTGCCGCTGGCCATCGAGTTGGCTGCTTCACGGCTACGCACGCTCACCATCGGACAACTGACGGACCGCCTGGAAGACCGATTCGCACTGCTCTCGGGCGGCAACCGAGCCGCCCGCCCCCGGCATCGCACCTTGCGCGCACTGATCGAGTGGAGCTACGAGTTGTGCTCCCCTGCCGAGCGCATCCTGTGGAACAGGCTCGCCGTGTTCGTGGGTGGCTTCAGCCTGGAGGCGGTCGAGAGTGTCTGTCCAGGTGAAGGTATCGCCCGTCCTGACGTGCTGGACCTCCTCGACGCTTTGATCGCCCAGTCAGTCGTCCTGACTGTCGAGCGCGGTGATGTGGTCCGCTACAGGATGCTGGAGACCATTCGTGAGTACGGGATGCGCAGACTTGCGGAATCAGGCGAAGAGCCCGTCCTGCGGCGGCGGCACCGTGCGTACTTCCTCACCCTCGCGCAGCGCACCGCCGACGGCTGGTACGGCCCCGGACAGGAAGCGGCACTGGCGCGGCTCCGCACCGAACACGACAACTTCCTGGCCGCGTTGAAGCGCGGTGACACGGGGGCAGGGGCAGGGGCAGGGGCAGAGGCCGCGGCCCAGGATCCGGACCGGGCGCAGCCCATGGCGGCAGGTCCCGGCGATGCCCGGACGGCGCTGGCACTGGCCGAGGCCCTGAGATTCCACTGGTGCGCCGGCGGTGCCCTCGGTGACGGACGCCGCTGGCTCGGCCGACTGCTCGCCACCTCGCCCGAGCCCACCCGGACACGGGCGAACGCCCTGGTGGCCGCTGCCTGGGTGGCGCTCCTTCAAGGCGATCTGGCGGCGGCCGACCGGTGGCTCGACGAGGCCGGGACACTGAGTGATCGATTGGGTGATCAGCGAGCGCGGGCGCTGGTCATGGGATTCCGCGGCATGTCGGCATTGTTCCGGGGGAGTCCGGAGCCGGCCGTGGCTCTGTGCGCGCAGGCCGTGGACCGGCTGGACGCGCTGAACGAGACACGCGCGACGGTGTTCTGGCTCTTTCTGCTGGCCGTCGCCAAAGCACAGCTCGGGGACCCGGGCGCCGCGCAGACCGCCGAACAGGCGGTGACTGTGGCAGAGGCACACGGGGAGCGGCTGTGCCGCGCCTACGCGCTGTGGGCACTGGGGTTCGACGCCTGGATACGAGGCGACAACGCCGCCGCCGTCCAGTCGACGCGGGCCGGACTGGAGATTCAACAGGGGTTCAACGATCCCATGGGAAGCGCGATGCTCGTGGGCCTCCTCGCCTGGATCGTCGGTTCATACGGCGATCACCGGACGGCGGCACGGCTGCAGGGCGCGACACGTTCTCTGTGGCGCGTCCTTGGCACCTCCATCGGGGCGTTCGGCCCTCGTATGTCCCGGTTCCAGGCCCGCTTCGAGAAGGAAACCGTGGCGGCCCTCGGCCCGACGGCTTTCGAGAAGGCCATCGCGGAAGGCGGTCAGTACGACAGTCCGGCCCGTGCCGTCGAATTGGCTCTTGTGGCGTCGGCCGACGCCCGGCGGAGCGCCTCAGCTGCCTCGTGTCCCCTGACACGCCGGGAAATGGAGGTGGCCGCGCTCGTGGCGGAGGGCCTGAGCAACCGGCAGATCGCCTCGGCGCTCGACCTGTCACCGCGCACGGTGGACCGCCACATCGAGCACATCCTGGCCAAGCTCGGATTCCGCTCCCGCGCCCGCGTGGCTGCCTGGTGGGTGGCGAATCACCACCCGCCCGGCACCCTTCCGTGATGGAGCGCGGCCGGATCGCACCCCCAGTGGTGAGTCCGTTCGGGCACCCACCGCTTCAGCGGGGGCTCCCGTGCTTCCTCCCACTGGCCCGGCCGGCCGACTGGCCACTGGCCCGACCGGCCGACGCCGTCGTCCGGTCGGAGGAGAAGCCCGGACGCCCCGTCCGCCTCGTCCGCACCCCGTGAACACCGGCGGCTGCACGGCTGCCGGAGAAGGAGGTCTCCCGCAGGCTGCGGCTGAACGGCGGCCCGGCACCGCCCTGCCGGCCGGCTACCGCCGGTCGCGGTGGCACCGCCCTGCCGGCCGGCTACCGCCGGTCGCGGTGGCACCGACCACGCCGGCCGCGTGACACCCCGCCGGTCGCCGGCCTCGCGCCTACCGGGTCAAGTGGCCGAGGTAGGCGCGCAGCATGCTCTTGAGCTGGCCGAGGAGTTCGGCGTCTCCGGCGGCGTCCGTGCGGAAGGCGTCCTGGGTCACCGCGTCGGCGGCGAGGAAGGCGGTGTAGCAGGCCGTCGCCGCCTCCCTGTCGTCGGGCAACAGGCGCTGTGCGACCAGGATGCGGTGCACCCCCGCCGCCATGACGCGCTTGTGCCTGCTGTCGGCCTGCCTGGTCCATTCGGTGAGGTGGCGTCCGAACCACAGGGCCCGGAAGCCGGGTTCGGAACGGTAGATGTCCGCGAAGGCGTCGACGAGCACGGTCACCGGATCACTCCATGCCTCCGTGCGCGCCCGTTCGACGAACGACTCCATGGCCGCTTCCAGACGGGTCAGGTACAGATCGGCCAGGGCCTCGACGATGGCCTCCCGGTCGGGCAGGTACTGGTACAGCGCACCCACGGAAACCCCCGACTCGGCGGCGACGCGGGTCGTGGTCAGCGCGTCGGCGCCTTCCGTGACGAGCAGCCGTTCGGCGGCCTGCAGCACCCGGGCGACCTTCTCCCTCGCCCGGGCCTGGCGTGGCATCCGTCGCAGCCGCAGCGACGTGACCTGCACCGTGTCGCTCTCGTCGGGTTCGTCCGTCGTGGGCATCCGCCGCGTCCCTTCCATGAAACCAAACGTGACTTTGTTTCATGTTCAGGGTACCTTCGCGGCATGGCTGACGCGAACGAGTTGCTTCCAGAACCGCGGCGCGCCGTGGCGGAGGCGTGCCACCGCCTCGCCGGCGAGGGACTGCTGATCGGCACGGCAGGCAATGTGAGCGTGCGCGACGGCGACCGGATCGCGGTCACCGCCACCGGTGCCGTCCTCGGACAGTGCACGCCCGAGCAGGTGACGGTGGTGGGCCCCGACGGTGGGACACTCGCCGGGAACCTGGAACCGACCTCCGAACTGGAACTGCACCTCGGGATCTACCAGCGGTACGACGCCGGCGCCGTGGTGCACACCCACTCCCCCCAGGCCACCGCGCTGTCCCTGGTGCTCGACGAACTTCCCTGCGTCCACTACCAGCAGCTGCTGCTCGGCGGGTCCGTGCGCGTGGCGCCGTTCGCCGTCTTCGGCACCCCGGAGCTGGCCCAGCACGTCCTCACGGCTCTCGACGGCAGGTCGGCGGCGCTGATGGCCCACCACGGCGCCGTGGCCTTCGGGCCGACGCTCGCCAAGGCCGTGGAGAACGCGCTGCTCCTGGAGTGGCTGTGCGGCCTGTACCTGCGAGCCGCCCACATCGGCGAGCCGCGGGTCCTCGACAACGACCAGCAGATCTCCGTGATCACCTCCGCCATGCGGCGCGGCTACGGCACCACCCACCCCACAGGAGAGGACAGCACCCGATGAGCCAGACAGTCATAGCCCTCGGCGCCCACGTGTTCGACGTGCAGGTCCGGCCCGTCGAGGCCATCCCGGACGGGCAGGGCGCGACCCTGGTGGACCAGATCCGGTTCAGCCCGGCGGGCACGGCCGCCGGTACCGCGCTGACACTCGCCAAGCTGGGAGCGGCGGTGCGCACCGCCGGCGCGGTGGGCACGGACCCGATCGGTGACCTGCTGCTGAGCATGCTGGCCGGCCACGGCGTGGACACCTCTCTCGTCCTGCGCCGCGACGACACCCAGACCTCGGCGTCGGTGCTACCCATCCGCTCCGACGGCAGCCGCCCCGCTTTCCACGTCCTGGGCGCGAACATCAGCTACGGGCCGGACGACGCCCCGCACACGCAGATCGCCGAAGCCACCCATCTGCACATGGGCGCACCCGAGTTGATGGGTGGTGAGGCCGCGGCGAAGATCCTCGCTCCCGCGCGGGCCGCGGGTGTGGTCACCTCCGCCGACCTGCTCGCCTCCGGCGACAGCGGCTTGTTCGACTGGATCGCGCCCGCACTGCCGTATCTGGACCACCTGCTGCCCAACGAGGACCAGGTGCTCGGGCTCACCGGCGCCGCGACGCTGGAGGACGGTGCGCGCAGGTTCCTCGCCGAAGGGGTCGGCTGCGTCGCCGTCACCCGGGGCGCACGCGGTGCGCTGGTGGTCACGAAGGACGAGGTGATCGAGATCCCGGCCTTCGCCGTCGACGTGGTGGACACCACCGGCTGCGGCGACGCCTTCTCGGCCGGCTTCCTGCGCGGACTCGGCCTGGGCCGCGGACTGCGGGAGTGCGGCGTGCTCGGTTGCACAGCCGCCGCGCTGGTGGCACAGGGACTCGGCAGCGACCAAGGCGACTTCGACCTCGCCACCGCCGACGCCTTCGCCGCCACGGCCGCCGTCCTTGAGAGCCGCTGACATGGACACCATCGACACCACCCGGGCGCCCGGCATCGAAGCCGCGGCCACCGTTTCCCGACTGCGTACCGTCTTCGCATCCGGCCGCACCCGGTCCATGGCCTGGCGTCGCGCCCAACTGCGGTCCCTGCGAACCCTGTTGACGGACCACGCGCAGGAGCTGGGGGAGGCTCTGAGAGCCGATCTCGGGAAGAGTCCGACGGAGGCGTTCACCACCGAGATCGGGTTCACCGTCAACGAGATCGACCACACGCTCGCCCACCTGAAAGCATGGCTGCGCCCGCGTCGGACCGGTGTACCGCTCGCGCTCGCGCCCGCCCGTGCCCGGCTGGTCCGGGAACCCCTGGGCACCGTCCTGATCATCAGCCCGTGGAACTACCCGGTGCAGTTGGCGCTGGCCCCCCTGGTCGGAGCGCTGGCCGCGGGCAACTGCGCCGTCGTCAAACCCAGCGAACTCGCCCCCGCCACCTCCGCTGTCCTCGCCCGGCTCCTGCCGCTCCACCTCGACCCGCAGGCGGTGGCCGTTGTCGAGGGCGGCGTCCCCGAGACCACGGCCCTGCTGGAACAGCGCTTCGACCATATCTTCTACACCGGCAACGGCACCGTCGGCCGGATCGTGATGACCGCCGCCGCACGCCACCTCACCCCGCTGACCCTGGAACTGGGCGGCAAGAGCCCCGCCGTGGTGGAACCCGGCACCGACCTGGCCACGGCCGCCCGCCGCATCGTCTGGGGCAAGTTCATGAACACCGGCCAGACCTGCGTGGCTCCGGACTACGTCCTCGCCGTGGGCGAGACGGCCACCGCACTCGAACCGCACCTGGCCTCAGCCGTCCGCGAGATGTACGGCGACGACCCGGCCACCAGCCCCCACTACGGTCGCATCGTCAGCACCCGGCACTTCGACCGGCTCGTCGGCTTCCTCAAGGACGGACGCACCGTCGTCGGCGGAGACCACGACCGCGACAGCCGCTACATCGCCCCCACCGTCCTCGCCGACGTCGACCCCGGCGCGCCGGTGATGAACGAGGAGATCTTCGGCCCCGTCCTGCCCGTCGTCGCCGTCCCCGACCTGGACGCGGCCATCTCCTTCATCACCGACCGGGACAAACCCCTGGCCCTCTACGCCTTCACCGCCTCCGCCGGCAGCAAGCGACGCCTGACCGCGGAGACCTCCTCCGGCGCCCTGGCCTTCGGTGCCCCCAACGCCCATCTGACCGTCCCCGGCCTGCCCTTCGGGGGCGTCGGCGAAAGCGGCTTCGGCCGCTACCACGGCGAGCACTCCATCGACACCTTCAGCCACACCAAGGCCGTCCTCGACAAGCCGCTCTTCGCGGACCCGCTCCGGCTCGCCTACCCGCCCTTCACCACCTGGAAGGACCGACTGCTGCGCCTCCTGCTGTGAACGAGAGCTCTGTCAGCCGTGCGCGGGGGAAGAGAGGACATCAGCTTGTCCCTGCGACCCCCTGACCGCCGCCGCGCCGACGGGCAGAGACTGACCGCCGCCACGCAGACGGCAGAGACAGAGATGCCGAACGGTGTCACTTCAGCCGCGTCGCCAATCCGTCCAGCACCCGGTCAAGGCCGTACTGGAACCCCTCCTCCCGGGCCGCCCGGGGGTCCGTGCCGCGCTGTTCGGCGTAGCCCTCGCGCAGCAGCGGGTAGTCCTGGGCTGCCTCCTCGGCGGCGGGCCACAGCTGTTCGACCATGCTCTGCTCGTCCTGGCCGCTGCGGGCGAGGACGTTGAGCCAGGCGGCCTCGGCGGTCGCCGTGCCGGTGACGTACGCGACGACCGTGGTGAGCGCCCGGTCGGCCTCGTCGGCCGGGAACCCGGCGGTGGTCAACAGCCTCAGCATGGCCTCCGAGACCCGCATCCAGTTCGGGCCGAGATAGGACATGCCCAGTTCGCCGAGCACGGAGGCGAGCCACGGGTGGCGCAGGATCGTGGTGCGCAGATTGTGGGCACAACTGGCCGTGTCGGTACGCCAGTTCGCCGGCTCGGGGGTGGCGGGGACCTCGATCTCGCCGTAGATCTCGTCGACGGCCAGCTCCAGCAGCTCGTCCTTGTTGGCGACGTGGCGGTAGAGGGAGGTCGCGCCGGCTCCCAGGCGGGCGCCGAGCTTGCGCATGCTCAGCGCGTCGATGCCCTCCTCGTCGAGCAGCCGCAGCGCCTCGGCCACGATCTGCTCCCGGCTCAACGCGGGCTGCTCCCGCCCGGTCCGGGGCCGGGTCCAGACCGACTGGAACCCCTCCTGCTTCTTGGCCGGCTTCTCGGGTGCCATGGGGTGCGTTCTCCTCTACCTGCGCCTGATCTCGCCGCTCACGCCTTTTGATACTGCGACTGCGACTGCGACTGCGACTGCGACTGCGACTGCGACTGCGACTGCGTCCTGCGTACGGCTGACGCGACCAGCGTACGGTGTGCGCAGGGCTGGTGGGGCGCGAGGCGCGCCGTCCGTCCGGGCGACGTCAGACGCCCGGTACCCGCCGGAACATCCCCGCCACCGCCAGTTCCCCCTCGATCCGGCCCGCCGCGTCCCGCAGCTCGGGCAGTACGTCCGCCACGCACTCCTCGACCGACCGCCGGCTGCTGTGCATCGCGACGTTCACCGCGGCGACGATCCGCCCGCCCCGCTCCCGCACGGGTACGGCGATGGAGCGCAGACCCTCCTCCAACTCCCCGTCGACGAGGGCGTATCCGGCGTCCCGTACCCGTTCCAGGGTCCTCAGCAGTTCCCGGAGGTCGGTGACCGTGTGCGGGGTCAGCGGGGCGGGACGTTCCGGCAGGGGGGCCTCCGGCAGCAGGTCGGCGAGCATCACCCGGCCCAGGGACGTCGCGTACGCCGGCAGCCGCGTCCCGAGGGTGATGTTGACGCTCATGATGCGGCTGGTGGCGACCCGCGCCGTGTACTGCACCTCCTGCCCGCCCTCGGTGAGGACCGCGAGGGACGCCGAGTCGTGGACGCGCGCGGAGAGTTCGGCCAGGTGCGGCGCGGCGATCCCGGAGAGGGGCAGCATCGACAGGGGCGGGAAGCCCAGGCCCAGCACCCGGGGCGTCAGACGGAAGACCCGCTCGTGCGACTCGACGTACCCGAGGTGTTCGAGGGTGATCAGCGCCCGTCGGGCCGTCGCCCGGGCGAGCCCGGTGGCCTGCGCGACCTCGGTGAGGGTGAGCGCGGCCCGGCCCTCGCCGAACGAGGTGATCACGGTCAGCCCCCGGGCGAGCGACTCGACGAACTCCCGGCCCAGTTCCTGCTTGGAGGCGCCCGTCCAGTCGGCGAGCCCGGTGGACCCCGGCCCACCGCCCCCCACCACTGCGGCGGCCGCCCGTGGCTTCGCCGACTCCCGCAGCTCTCGTTCCATCCGCGTCACCGTCGCCCGCAGTCGGGGCAGCAGCGTCTCGCGCAGCGAGTCCGCGGTGTGCCGGCTCGTGTGGCTGACGACGCTCGCCACGCACGCGACCCGTCCCGTACGGGGATCACGTACGGGTACGGACACGGCCACCAGCCCCGGTTCGATCAACTGGTCGTCCAGGGCCCACCCCTGGGCGTCCGCCCGTGCCGTGCGGTCCTCGAAGTCGTCGTAGGCGCCGCCGCGCGGAGGCACCGCCGGAAAGCCGTGGCCCTCCGGGTCGGCCGTGCGGCGGGCGCGCCACCGGGACCAGTCGGCCGGGTCCCACTCGGTGGCGAACAGCGGGCCGGGCGCGGTGCGTTCGGCGGGGAGGAGGTCGCCGATGCGGAAGCTGAGGGACATCGCGCGGCGGCGGGTGGCCTGGTGGATGAAGCGGACGCCGTCCTGGTCGCGGACCGCCAGGGACACCGACTCGTCGAGCTCGTCGGCGAGGGCGTCCGCGTGGGCGTCCAGGAGGCGGGGGAGGCGGATGGCGGCCAGATAGGCGTTGCCCAGCTCCATCAGGCGGGGGGCGAGGACCGCGTCGCGGCCGTCCAGCCGTACGTAGCCCATGCGGGTCAGGGTCGCCGTGATGCGGTCCACGGTGGAACGCGCGAGGCCGGTCGCCTTCTCCAGCGCGCTCGGGCTCAGCGTGCCGTCCGCTTCGGTCAGCCGGCGCAGCACGGTGATTCCCCGCATCAGGGGGGCGACGGCTTCGGCGGGCGCGGGGAGGGTGGCGGCCGCGTCGGGGGCGTTCGGGAGCATGGGTTCACGGTAATGCGGTGGGGCTGCGCCGCTGTGCCGGGCGCCTGATAGCTCGGGGGTGCCTGTTGGTTGGCGGCCGCGGGCCCCACCGGATCCGCACCCGACAACGCACCCCCAAACCCCTCACCTCCGACGGACCACCACCCGATGGTTCCCCCCGACATCCACCCCCGCCACAGCGATCTCCACCCCCGCCCGCGCGTCCTTGAACGCCTCGCCAGGCACGAGTGGCGCGTCCGACAGTTCCGCGTGGACGTTGGGGCTGCGCGTGCACCCCCCGCTGTCGCGCCGCGCGTCGTGGACCTTGATCGGCCCGTTCCCGGTGTCGACGGCCGCGTCGACCCGGTACACCAGCACCCCCGGCCGGCACACCACCGCATCGTTGCCCGCCCGAGTCCGCAACTCCGCCACGTACGCCGTACGGGAACTCAGCGGCACGACGACCAGCTTCGCCCCACCGCCGGCGGCGAGCGGCGTCAGCACGTACTCCGCGGAACCGACGGCCGCCACACACGCCACCTGCGTCTCGTCGAGCCACCCCAGCTTCCACTTGTGCCAGCCCAGCAGATCGTTCTCGACGCCCCAGTCCTCGCTCATGATGTCCCAGTGCCCGACCGCGCCCCCGCCCTCATGGGTGTAGAGGTCGGGAAGGCCGAAGACATGCCCGTTCTCGTGCGGCAGCACCCGGTACCCGGTCTCCCCGTACGACCCCGAGCCGTCGTCCTGGCGGCTGTAGACGAAGGACGCGTTGGCGACCGGCACCCCGTCCGCGACCGGCGCCTCCCGATTGCCCGCGAACGTCACCGACAGGACCGTGTCCAGGGCGGAGGGACCCGCGTTCGGGGTGACCAGGACGTTGACGAGGTCGTACGAGCGGAAGTCCACCAGTGGATCGGCGGCCCGCACCATGTCCTGGACCAGCCGGCGGTAGCCGGGCTCGAACGGGGCGCCGCGCTCTATGTCGTAGGAGCGGAAGGATCTCGGCATCCGCAGCCACTCGGTGAGCGGGGCCTCGGGACGATAGTCGATACGGCCGTACGAACTCGTCCTGAACCATTTCTGCGTCTGGGGCGCGAACTCCGCGAAGCGGTCCATCGCGCTGCCCTCACCGGGGGCGTCCGAGAAGTCGATCATCAGATTGAGGGCACGGACCGTGCCGGTGGAGCGGGAGTAGCCGGGCGGGGTCGGGATGCCCTCGGACATCTGGGTGCCGAGCGGGCCGCGGATCAGGCAGGGCCCGAGCGCCGAACCGCGGACCACGGCGGTGGCCCCCGCGGCCGTCGTCGTGCTGTCCTTGGCCATCAGGTGCCCGGTGCCGGCGGAGGTGCTGACCGCGAGCGTGAGGGCGGTGACGGACGCGAGCGCTACGGCCCGGCGCGGACGTATCCGGCGCGGAGGTATCCGGTTTCTGCGGAACAGCTGCTGCATGCCCGCGCCCTTCGCTCCACGGCAGCCGTCCGGTGACGAGGCTGCGCCCTTTGATCACCCTGGTTCGACGGGTGCGCGGGCGCGCGCTGGAAGGGCCGAACGTGGGTCCCGCCCGAGGTGTGACCCAGGTCACGCAAAAAGACTTCGGGGAGGGGAAATAACCGGGGATCGTTTCCCCGTTTAACCCTTCGTCCGAGCGAAACGGGGACTCCATCCCCGGATCGTCACCGGCGCCCCCCACACCACTGGATCAGGCAGAGGAGTACGTCGTGGAGAGCAGCACCGCCACCGCCGTGCGTCGCAAGGTGCCTCGCCCTCGGGCGGACGCCCTGCGCAACCGGGAGCGGATCGTCACCGCCGCCCGGGAGATGTTCGTCGAGTTCGGCCCCGAGGTGCCGCTCGACGAGGTCGCCCGCCGGGCCGGTGTCGGCAACGCCACGCTGTACCGCAACTTCCCGGACCGCGACGCGCTGGTCCGTGAGGTCGTCTGCTCGGTCATGGACCGTACGACCCTCGCGGCCGAGAGCGCGCTCACCGAGACCGGTGACGCGTTCGAGGCGCTCTCGCGCTTCGTGCACACCTCGGCCGACGAACGGGTCAGCGCCCTCTGCCCGATGGTCCAGAGCACGTTCGACAAGCACCACCCCGACCTGGAGGCGGCACGCGAGCGTCTGGAGGAGCAGGTCGAAAAGATCATGCGGCGTGCCCGGGAAGCCGGGCAGCTGCGCTCCGACGTGGGTGTCGGCGACCTGATGATCGCCGTCAGCCAGCTCAGCAGGCCACCGGCCGGCACCCAGTGCGCGGGCGTCGACCGCTTCCTCCACCGCCATCTGCAACTGTTCCTGGACGGGCTGCGCGCCCCGGCCCCCTCCGAACTACCCGGCACCCCGGTGACCGTGGAGGACCTACGGAGGCCCTGCCCGTCCTGAACCCCCTTACCGAACCGCCTGTCCTGACCAGCTGAGTTCCCGGCCGTCGCCGTCGCCGTCGCCGTCGCCGGTCCGTTCACCGATCCTTTTTCCGTCACGAAGTCCCGAAGTGGGTACCCCCATGTCCGAAACAGCCGGCACATCCGAGTCGTCCAAGGCATCACAGGCAAGGCCGTCACAGACAAAGCCATCGCAGACAGAGGCATCACGGGCGAACGACGCGCACGCCAACCGCTGGAAAGCGCTCGTCTTCATCGCCCTCGCCCAGCTGATGGTTGTGCTCGACGCGACCATCGTGAACATCGCCCTCCCCTCCGCCCAGCAGGACCTCGGGATATCCGACGGCAACCGGCAGTGGGTCATCACCGCGTACGCCCTGGCCTTTGGCGGTCTGCTCCTCTTCGGTGGCCGTATCTCCGACCTCTGGGGCCGCAAGCGCACCTTCGTCACCGGACTGATCGGCTTCGCCGGCGCCTCCGCACTGGGCGGCGCGGCCACCGGTGAGGCGATGATGCTGGGCGCCCGCGCGCTCCAGGGCGCCTTCGGCGCGCTGCTCGCGCCCGCCGCGCTCTCCCTCCTCGCGGTGATGTTCACCGACGCCAAGGAGCGCGCCAAGGCGTTCGGCATCTACGGCGCGATCGCCGGTGGCGGCGGCGCCGTGGGCCTGATCCTCGGCGGCTTCCTCACCGAGTACCTGGACTGGCGCTGGACGTTCTTCGTCAACATCCCGTTCGCGGTGATCGCCGCGGTCGGCGCGTACTTCGTCATCCGTGAGCCCGCAGGCGGCCGCAACCGTTCCCCGCTCGACATCCCCGGCGTCGTCCTGTCCACCCTGGGCCTGGTCTCCCTGGTCTACGGCTTCACGCGGGCCGAGTCCGACGGGTGGGGCGACTCGATGACGATCACCCTGTTCGTCGCCTCGGCGGTGCTCCTCGCGGCCTTCGTGTTCGTCGAGTCCAAGGTCAAGGCGCCGCTGCTGCCCCTGCGCGTGATCACCGAGCGCAACCGTGGCGGTGTCTACCTCTCCCTCGGCCTCGCGATCATCGCGATGTTCGGCCTGTTCCTCTTCCTGACCTACTACCTGCAGATCGTGAAGGGGTACTCCCCGGTCAAGACCGGCTTCGCCTTCCTGCCCATGATCGCGGGCATGATCATCGGCTCGACGCAGATCGGTACCCGTCTGATGACCCGGGTCCCGCCGCGCCTGCTGATGGCCCCAGGCTTCCTGGTCGCCGGTCTCGGCATGCTCCTGCTGACCCAGATGGAGGTCGGTTCCTCGTACACCACCCTGCTGCTGCCGGCCCAGCTGCTGCTCGGCCTCGGTATGGGTACGGCGTTCATGCCGGCGATGTCCCTGGCGACCTACGGGGTCGAGGCGCGTGACGCGGGCGTGGCCTCCGCCATGGTCAACACCTCCCAGCAGGTCGGTGGCGCCATCGGTACGGCCCTGTTGAACACCATCGCGGCCTCCGCCACCACGTCCTACGTCGCGGACCACATCGGCTCGGCCACCTCGAAGCCGGCGGCCCAGCTGGTCCAGCTCCAGGGCATGGTCCACGGGTACACCAACGCCATCTGGTTCGCCGTGGGCATCCTCGCGGCCTCCGCCGCCATCGCCTTCACCTTCGTCACGACGGGCAAGCCCGACATGACGGCGACCACGGCCGAGGGCGCGGACGCGACGAACGAGGTCAAGGTCCCGGTGATCGCCCACTGACCAAGGCACCGGCCCCCGACCCGGAACCCGACGGACACCGATGACGGAACGGGTGGAGCAGGAGCACCAAGGCCCCTGCTCCACCCCGCGTCCGGTCAGTCGACGCGCCCCGTCAGGGGCGCGGGGAACTGCGCGAACAGCCCCCACTCACCCGCACATCTCCACGACGGAATCCACGACAAGATCCACACGGGGAAGACCCCCTACCGCAGCCAAGGCAGATCCGCCCCCGCCTCCGACGGCTGAAGCCCCTCCGCGACGATCTCCATGATCTCGCCGAGGGCTTTCCGCTGTTCCGGCGACAACCGGTCGAACATCGCCTGCCGCACCGCCGCCACATGTCCGGGCGCGCTCTTGCGGAGCGTCTCGTACCCGCCGTCCGTGAGAACCGCGAACTGCCCCCGCTTGTCCACGGGGCAGTTCTCGCGCCGCACCCACCCGTTCTTCTCCAGCCGGGCCACGGCGTGCGACAGGCGCGAACGCGTGATCTTCATATGCATCGCCAGTTCCGTCATCCGCAGCCGCCGCTGCGGCGCGTCGGACAGCACCACGAGCATGTGGTAGTAGAGGTGCGGCATGCCCGCGTCACGCTGCAACTGGCGGTCGAGATGGTCTTCGAGCAGGGTTTTTGCGTGCACATAGGCGACCCAGGTGCGCTGCTCCTCGTCGGTGAGCCAGCGGGGTTCTTCGTCGGCGGATGCGGTCTTCATGCCCCCACTGTACGAGGGCCCTCCTTGAAATTTGAACTATGAGGATGTAACGTGAAACAAGAACTATTGAGACTTCAACTACTGGGGAGTTGGGAGAGGTCTCAAGCGCCCGGAATGCCGGGCGTGCCCAAGGAGACAGAAGCGGCTGCCGGGCCCACCGAGGCGTGTGTGTCGTGTGCGTCGCGCATGTATTGAGGGAGTCACCCCTATGTCCGCCGCCACCGTCGAGCGCATGCCCGCCCTGTACCTGAGTCACGGGGCCCCGCCGCTCGCCGACGACCCGATCTGGCCCGGCGAACTCGCCGCCTGGGCCGCGAAACTGCCCCGCCCCAAGGCCGTCCTCATGGTCTCCGCCCACTGGGAGGAGGCCCCCCTCGCGCTCGGCGCGGTCCACGCCGTCCCCCTGGTCTACGACTTCTGGGGCTTCCCCGAGCACTACTACCAGGTCCAGTACGGCGCTCCGGGCGCCCCCGAGCTCGCGGCCTCGGTCCGCAAGCTGCTCCAGGCCCCCGGTACCCCCGTCCAGGACATCCCGGACCGGGGCCTCGACCACGGCGCGTACGTCCCCCTCGTCGAGATGTACCCCGACGCCGACATACCGGTCCTGCAGATCTCCATGCCGACCCTGGACCCGCTGAAGCTGATGGACGTCGGCCGCAAGCTCGCGCCCCTGCGCGACGAGGGCGTGCTGATCATCGGCTCCGGCTTCTTCACCCACAACCTCGCCGCCCTGCGGCAGGCCGGGGTGCCGACCTGGTCCACCGAGTTCGACGACTGGGGCCGCCGGGCCCTGGAGTCCCGTGACTGGGACGCCCTCCTGGACTTCCTCCACAAGTCCCCGGCCGGACGGCTGGCCCATCCCCGCACGGAGCACTTCGCCCCCCTCTTCGTCACGATGGGCGCGGCCGAGGCGGCCGGCGAACTCGACGCCCAGAAGTCGGTGATCGACGGCTTCTGGATGGGCCTGGCGAAGCGCTCGGTCCAGTTCGGCTGACACTGCGGGCGCGGGCGCGGGCGCGGGCGCGGGTACGGGACGCGCGTACGGCGGATACGGGGAACGGGCACGACGCGGGCCGGGGTCGATTACCTGACAGGTCATCGACCCGGGCCCGTACGCCTGCCAGGCTCGACGACGTACACAGCCCGACCGCCCCGACCGACGGGGGCCGCCCTCGACGGGGTCGCCCCTGTCGACGGACGGACGGACGGACCGACCGACCGGAGGGACGCGCATGCCCGCCTACGCCATTGCCCACCTCAAGGACGCCGCCCCGCACCCGGAGATCGCCGAGTACATCGAGCGCATCCCCGCCACATTCGAGCCGTACGGCGGACGCTTTCTCGTGCACGTCACCCCGCACGAGGTGAAGGAGGGGAGCTGGCCCGGAGCCGTCGTCGTGATCGGCTTTCCCGGCATCGCCGAGGCGCGCGCCTGGTGGGACTCGCCCGCGTACCAGGAGATCGCCCCGCTGCGCTCACGCCACATCCAGGGCGACATCATCCTGGTCGAAGGGGTACCCGACGGCTATGACCCCCGCACCACCGCGAAGACCATGAGGGACTCCCTGGCCGCCGTCGAGCAGTGAGCCGAAGAAGTCACAGCTCCTTCTCGTACCACGCCACATCCCAGTACCGGCCGAACTTCCGCCCGACCTCGCGATAGGTGCCGACGTACCGGAACCCGAAGCGCTCGTGCAGCCGGGTCGACGGCGGGTTCGGCTGGGCGATGCCCGCGTAGGCGCGATGGACGTCCTCGTCGGCGAGCGCCTCGAACAGCGCCTTGTACAGCAGCGTGCCCACGCCCCGGCCGCCCGCGTCCGGGGCGAGGTACACCGACACCTCCACCGAGGTGTCGTACGCCGGCCTCACGCGAAACGCGCTGCTCGTGGCGTACCCCAGAATCCGCTGTGAACCCGTCTCGACGGCAACCATCAGGCGATGCCGTCCGTCTTCAAGGTGGGAGAGCAGCCAAGGACGGCGCTCTTCCGGAGTGAAGACAGCGGTATCGAATGTGATGGGCGTCTCACGGACGTAGTGGTTGTAGATGTCGGTGAGGACGACGAGGTCGGTCTCGACTCCTGGTCTGACCTGCACCTCTACGGACCCCGCAGACATCACGCCCCCTCCTGTGGCGGCACAGGGTACTGCAAGATCAGAAAAATAGTGGGACGGGTTGGGAATTCTGTCCTGATTCCAGTCGTTGTTTCCTTCGGAAGCAGGGCACTCGGGAGAGTGTCCGAGCGGCCGCATCAAGACACACGTAGGAACAGACACGACCCTGCCAGCCCACCATCGCAAGGGAGCACGCATGGCAACCCGTGCCGTCGCCGCTCGTCGTTCGTCCGCCTCCGGTCGGACCGACGCGGCTCGCAGCGTTCGCGCCTCTGGCGGCGAGATCGCCGACCGCGACCTGGTCGGCATGTACCTCGACGAGATCGCGCGTACACCGCTGCTCGACGCCGCCAAGGAAGTCGAGCTGTCCCAGATCATCGAGGCGGGTGTGTTCGCACAGCAGATCCTCGACGGCGAGGAGCAGGCCAGGGCGGACGCCAGCCGCGAGGAGCTCGAAGCCCTGGTCGCCGACAGCGAGCGGGCCAAGGACATCTTCATCCGATCCAACCTGCGCCTCGTCGTTGCCGTCGCCCGGCGGTACCCGCGCAGCGGCCTCCCCCTGCTCGACCTGATCCAGGAGGGGAACGCGGGCCTGGTCCGCGCGGTGGAGAAGTTCGACTACCGCAAGGGCTTCAAGTTCTCGACGTACGCCACCTGGTGGATCCGTCAGGCCATCACCCGCTCGATAGCCGACCAGTCGCGCACCATCCGGCTGCCCGTCCACCTCGTCGAGGAACTGGGCCGGATCCGCCGTGTGCAGCGCGAGTTCAACCGCGAGCACGGGCGCGACCCCGAGCCCGCCGAGATCGCCGCCGAGCTCGGTTCCAACGCGGACCGCGTCAGCGACGTCCTCGACTGGGCCCGCGACCCGGTCTCGCTGAACATGTCGGTGGACGACGACGGCGACACCCAGTTCGGCGACCTGCTGGAGGACACCTCCGCGGTCTCGCCCGAGCAGTCCGTGCTCACGCTGCTGCGCAGCGAGGAGCTGGACAGCCTCATCGGGCGCCTCGACCAGCGCACCGCGTCCATCATCAAGATGCGGTACGGCATCGAGGACGGCCGCGAGCGCACCCTCACCGAGGTCGGCAAGGAGCACGGTCTCACCCGCGAGCGGATCCGCCAGATCGAGAAGCACGCCCTGCTCGAACTGAAGAAGCTCGCCCGCGACACCGGCTTCGACGCCGCCGCCTGATCCGGCCGCACACCGACCAGGGCCCCGTCACGGCCTGCCCCCCTGGGGCCGCCACGGGGCCCGGCCCGGCCTCTCCGCCCACACCTCGGCAGTGCGTCGGCCATGACTGGCGGATGATCGACATGACGGGCCGAATGTCCGCCCGCTGTCCACGCCTGACCGCACGCCGGCCACGTTTGGCTGTACCTTGCCGCCGATTGGCCGTACTACGCCGCTACTTGGCCGTACTACGTCGCTTCAACTCCCCGTTCCCGGGGCACAAGACTTCCGGGCCCAGACTTCACCGGCCCGGAGCCTCAGGCCCGGGACCCGGAGTTCGACCGCCGCGACCACAGTCATCCGAAGCCGAGTCCCGACGCTCTCCCCCCAGCGCCGGGACTCTCCCAGAGCCGGGCTTCGGCGCCTCCCCCCCTGGCGCCGAAGCCCGGCTCGATTACCGCCCCCGAGGCCGCCGTCGCCGTCGCCGCTGTTCCCGCAGCCGTCGCCGCTTCCGCTGCCTTGTACGCCGACGGGCCACCCCGGACCTGAACCCCGGGGTGACCCGAGCGGCAGATTCTGCCACAGAGCCCCACTCCGCCGGAGCCCGGCGAGGGCCGTCTCCGCACGTCAGAGGCACCGTCACCCGCGCCTCACCCTGCGACGTCCCTCGCCGCCCGCGTCAGCCGCGCCCCCAACTCCCTTACGTAAAAGACCAGTTCCGGCGGCTGATGCACCGTGAAGTCGCAGTCGAGCATCGCGAGCCGGAACGCCAGCCACTCCACGGAGTCACCCACGGAGGCCCGCAACCGGCAGCTGTGCTCGTCGACGGGCTCGGGTGTACCGACCCAGCGGGGCACCCGGGCCGCGACGACCTCGGCCGGCGCGGCGAAGGTGACGTCGCACTCGTACGTCTCCTGCCGCTGGTAGATCGACTGCTTCAGATACTCCTCCGCGCTCCCCGTCGGCAGCTCGCGCGGCGCGAACCGGGCGCCCGTGGCGAAGGGTTCCTCGACCCGGTCCACCCGGAAAGTCCGCCAGTCGGCGCGGTCGAGGTCGTACGCGACGAGATACCAGCGGCGCCCGGTCGACACGAGCCGGTACGGCTCGCAGTGGCGACGCGAGTCCGTCCCGTCGCCGGAGCGGTAGGCGAACCGCAACCGCTCGTGCCCCGCCACCGCCGAGGCCATCACGGTCAGCGTCTCGGGCGTCACGGTCGCCCCGTCACCACTGGTCAGGGGAGTGGTGGCGGCCTGCAGGGTGGAGACCCGGTGGCGTAGCCGCGACGGCAGCACCTGTTCCAGCTTGGCGAGCGCCCGTACGGAGGCCTCGTCCACCCCCTCCACGGCGTGCCCGGCCCCGGCCCGCAGCCCCACCGCGATCGCGACCGCCTCCTCGTCGTCCAGCACGAGCGGGGGCATGGCCTTCCCCGCGACCAGCCGGTAGCCGCCGTCGGCCCCCATCGTCGCCTGCACGGGATACCCCAGCTCCCGCAGTCGGTCGATGTCCCGCCGGACGGTGCGCCGCGAGACCCCGAGCCGCTCGGAGAGCTCACCACCGGGCCACTCGCGTGGCGTCTGCAGGAGGGAGAGGAGCTGGAGGAGCCGCGCCGGAGTGTCAGTGGTCATGCCCCTGAGCATGCCGGAGAACTAGGACACGAACTGACCTGCTCGACCTCTACCTTCAAGGCATGACCTCGACAACGAGCGCCCCTGAAGGTCGACGAGGTCCATGAAGGCGGCCGCCTGGCCTCGGCTGGAGCGTCCTGAAGGCCGGCCTCACCGGCATCCCGTTCTCCCTCGCCGTCCGTGTCACGCCCGATCATGTCCGAGTCGGTCCGAGTATTGCCCGAACCTGTTTACTTTCCGGAAATCCAGGCGTAGCCTCCGAGCGAAACCACAGAGTCGGGCATCAGTCGGAGGCGAACGGACATGTACGCACCGGAGCGGCAGCAGGAGATCCTCCGGCTCGCCCGTGACGGCGGCCGGGTGGACGTGGTGTCGCTGGCGGAGGAGTTCCAGGTCACGGCCGAGACGATCCGCCGCGACCTGAAGACCCTCGACCGCGCCGGCCTCGTCCAGCGGGTGCACGGCGGCGCGATCCCCGCCGGCCGCCTGGACTTCGAGCCCGACCTCGCCGAACGAGAGGGCACCGCGGCCGACCAGAAGGACCGCATCGCCCAGGCCGCCCTCGCCGAACTCCCGAACGACGGCACCGTCGTCCTCGACGCCGGTACGACGATCGCGCGCCTCGCCGCCGCCATCCCCCTGGAGGCCACGCTCACCGCGGTCACGCACAGCCTGCCGATCGCCGCCCGTCTCGCCGACCATCCCGGCATCCAGCTCCACCTTGTCGGCGGCCGCGTCCGCCACCGCACACGTGCCGCCGTCGACGCCTGGGCGCTCCGCGCCTACGGCGAGATCCGCGCCGACGTCCTGTTCGTGGCCGCCAACGGCTTCTCCGCCGACCACGGCCTGACCACCCCCGACCTCGCCGAGGCCGCCGTGAAACGGGCGGCGGTGAGCGCCGCCCGCCGCGTCGTGCTGCTCGCCGACTCCTCCAAGCACGGCCAGGAACACTTCGCCCGCTTCGGCGACCTGAGCGACGTGGACCTGCTGATCACCGACTCCGGCCTGAGCCCCGAGGACGCCCTCGCCATCGAACGCAAGGGCACCGAAGTGCTGCGCGTCCCGGGCACCGAGCCCACCGGCGGCTCGGCTGGCTCCGCCGGCGCGGGCGTCCCCGGCGTCCCTGGCGCCAACGGCCGGAAGGACCACCGCTCATGATCCTCACCGTCACCCCCAACCCCTCCCTCGACCGCACCTACGAGGTCCCCTCCCTCGACCGCGGCGAGGTCATCCGGGCCACCGGCGAACGCATGGACCCGGGCGGCAAGGGCGTCAACGTCTCCCGAGCGGTCGCCGCCGCCGGGCGCCGGACCGTGGCCGTACTGCCCCTCGGCGGCGCGCCCGGCGCACTGGTCGCGGACCTGCTCGACGCACAGGGCATCGAGGTCGCCCGCGTGGCGGTCGCCGGGGCGACCCGCTCCAACATCGCCCTCGCCGAGGCCGACGGCGTCCTGACGAAGATCAACGCCCCCGGGCCGGAACTCTCCGCCGCCGAACAGGAACTCCTCCTGGAGACCGTCCGCGCCCAGTCCGCCGACGCCTCCTGGATCGCCTGCTGCGGCAGCCTCCCGCGCGGCCTCGCCCCCTCCTGGTACGCCGAACTCGTCGCCCGCGCCCACGCCGCAGGCGCCCGCATCGCCCTGGACACCTCCGGCCCGGCCCTCCTCGCCGCGCTCCGCGAACGCCCCGACGTCGTCAAGCCCAACGCCGAGGAACTCGCCGAAGCCGTGGGCCGCCCTCTCACCACCGTCGGCGACGCCGTCAAGGCCGCCGAGGAACTTCGCGGGATGGGCGCCGCCGCGGTACTGGCCAGCCTCGGCGCCGACGGCCAACTCCTCGTCGACGCCGACGGCTCCTGGTACGGCACCGCCCGCGTCGACACCGTCCGCAGCAACGTCGGCGCCGGCGACTCCTCCCTCGCCGGCTTCCTCATCGCCGGCGGCCAGGGCCCGACGGCCCTCGCCTCGGCCGTGGCCCACGGCGCCGCGGCCGTGCAACTCCCGGGCAGTGTCATGCCCACCCCCGCCGACCTGGACCCGACGGCGGTGACGGTGACCCGGGAGGTGCCCACGGACCGGGTGCTGAGGGAGCCGGCGTCATGAGGGGCGCCGGGAGTGGGTGTCCGCGAACGAACCTTCGTTTTGGGGGAGTTGGCCCGGGTGAGGTGCGGTCGGGCCGGGTGGGCGGCGGTCCGGGAGCGAACGTTCGTTTTCGACGTCCCTCGGCGTGCGCCCGAGCGGGCGGCCTGAGGCGGCGTCGGCGCCAGGCTTGCGGCGTTGGCAGCGGCGGCATGCGAACGAACCTTCGTTTTGCTTTACCCGCCGCCCCGCTCCTCCCCCTCCTCCCCCTCCCTCCGTCGGCCCCCGTGGCCCCCGCCCCCCACACTTCCGTTCCCACCCCCGCCCACCCCAGCCCCCGGGCGATACGCGTGCGAAGGAGCCCGCGATGAGCGAGATGATCACCGCGGACCTGGTCGACCTCGACCTGTCCGCCGATACGAAGGAAGCGGCGGCGCGTGCCCTCGCCGAGCGCATGGTGACGCAGGGCCGGGTCACCGACCTGGACGGCTTCCTGGCCGATGTGGCGGCCCGTGAGGCCCAGATGCCGACCGGCCTCGACGGCGGCATCGGCATCCCGCACTGCCGCAGTGAGCACGTCACCGAGCCGACCCTCGCCTTCGGCCGCAGCGCGGCCGGCGTCGACTTCGGCGCACCCGACGGCCCCGCCGACCTGATCTTCCTGATCGCCGCCCCGGCGGGCGCGGACGACGCGCACCTGACGATCCTCTCCTCCCTCGCCCGCCAGCTCATGAACACCGAGTTCACGGACGCGCTGCGCGCCGTGGACGACGCCGCCCGCGCGGCCGCTTTGATCCGGGGCGACGCCCCGGCCGAGAGCACCGCGGGCACCGAGGACTCCGCGGCGGCGTCGGGCGGAACGGCCTCCCCCGACGCCGCCGCGGTCAGCACGACCCCGGCCCCGGCGACCCCCGAAGCGGCTACCCCGGCCACCCCGGCCGCGACAGTCCCGGCGGCGCCCGAAGCGGCGGCCCCCGCCGAGGAGGTCCGCCCCTTCCGAATCGTCGCCGTAACCTCCTGCCCCACCGGCATCGCCCACACCTACATGGCCGCCGAGTCGCTGGAGAACGCGGGCCGCGACGCCGGTGACGTCGAGATCGTCGTCGAGACACAGGGCTCGGCCGGCTTCACCCGCCTCGACCCGGCGGTCATCGCCGCCGCCGACGGCGTGATCTTCGCCCACGACGTCCCCGTACGGGAGAAGGACCGGTTCGCCGGGAAGCCCACCGTCGACGTCGGGGTGAAGGCGGGCATCAGCCGCCCCGCCGCACTGATCTCCGAGGTCCGCGGCAAGGCCGAACGCGGCGAGGTCACGGCCGCCCGCCCCGGCGGCACCCCCGTCGACCGCGCGGGCGACTCCGGCGACGGCTACGGCACCAAGCTGCGCAAGTGGCTGATGTCCGGCGTCAGCTACATGGTCCCGTTCGTCGCCGCGGGCGGTCTGCTCATCGCGCTCGGCTTCGCGATCGGCGGCTGGGAGATCAACAGCGCCAAGCCGGTCACCGAGCACTTCGACTGGCTGCAGGTCACCAGCTGGGCGGCCCTGCTGTTCCAGATCGGCGTCGTCGCCTTCGGCTTCCTGATCCCCGTCCTCGCCGGCTACATCGCGTACGGCATGGCGGACCGGCCCGGACTCGTCCCCGGCTTCGTCGGCGGCATGATCGCCGCCAACATCAACGCCGGCTTCCTCGGCGGCCTGGTCGCCGGCCTGATCGCCGGCGGGGTCGTCCTCGCCATCCAGCGGATCAAGATCCCGCCGGTGCTGCGCGGCATCATGCCGGTGGTCGTCATCCCGCTCGTCTCCTCGATGATCGTCGGCTTCCTGATGCTGGTGGTGATCGGAAAGCCCATCGCCGAGGCCCAGAAGGGCATGACGGACTGGCTCAGCGGCCTCTCCGGCAGCAATGCGATCCTGCTCGGCGTCCTCCTCGGCCTGATGATGTGCTTCGACCTCGGCGGCCCGGTCAACAAGGTCGCCTACGCCTTCGCCACCGCTGGCATCGCCGTGCAGGACCCCAGCGACTCCGCGATGAAGATCATGGCGGCGGTCATGGCGGCCGGTATGGTCCCGCCGCTGGGCATGGCCCTCGCCACCACCGTCCGCAAGAAGCTGTTCACCACCGCCGAGCGCGAGAACGGCAAGGCGGCCTGGGTGCTCGGTGCCTCGTTCATCTCCGAGGGCGCGATCCCGTTCGCCGCCGCCGACCCGCTGCGCGTGATCCCCGCCTCCATGGCGGGCGGCGCGGTCACCGGCGCGCTGGCCATGGCCTTCGGCTCGACCCTGCGCGCCCCGCACGGCGGCATCTGGGTCACCCCGCTGATCGGCAAGCCGTTCCTCTACCTGCTCGCCATCGCGATCGGCACGGCCGTCACGGCCGGCCTGGTCATCGTCCTGAAGGGCATGCGCAAGACCCAGCCGGGCGCGGCCCCGCAGTCCGCCCCCGCCGCCACCGCGGAGACGAAGGAACCGGTCGCGGCCTGAACCCGGGACCGTACGACGGCCGCGGCCCCCTCCCACGCGAGGGGGCCGCGGCCGTTCGTGTTTCTGCCCCGTGCGCCCCTTTGAGATCCTTTACAACCCGTGTGACGTGTAAGCCGTACCTGCGAGATACGTCACGGTCCGGGCTCAAAGTCCCATCCGGTGGTGTCTACTGGACGGCATGCCTGAGCACGTGTCGATACTTCAGCTGATGGGCGGGACCGCCCTCGCCCTCGCCGCGGTCATCTGGGTCGCCGTGCTCGTCCGCGTACTGCGCCGCGACCGCGACATCCACCGAGGCCGCTTCGCCGACCTGGCCCGCCGACGCGGACAGCGCCTGCGCGGACTGCCCCACCAGCTCCGCAAGGGCCCCCACGTGGAACACGTGGAGCTGACCCCGGCGGAACAGGACGCGTTCGCGTTCCTGGCCCGTCAGTTCAGCGACGACCGCCTGGCCTGAGCACACCGCTCCCGCGAGGTGGGCCCGGCCGACTAGCCGAGCGTCCCCGCCCGTCGCTCCATCGCGTCCCGGGCCGCGTCCTCCGAGACGTACACCTCGCACATGTGACGGCCGTCCGGAGTGGCCGTGTGCTCGACCTCCCAGAGGGAGATCTCCTGCCCGTCGGTGAGCAGGAAGGCGTGCTCGTACAGCGAGAAACTGAGACCCGGCCGACCCCGGCGCGCGGGACGGTGCGGGCGGCCGAAGGCCTGCGTGATCTCGTGCGCGAACGCGGTCCGCAGCAGTAACGTGGCCAGCTCGTCCCCGGGAGGATCCGGGTTCTCCGCGCGCCGCAGCAGCCGACGGGCATGATCCGCCGAATCGTCCGGCACGTACTCATGCCGCGGCTCGGGGAACGCCGCCAGCTCCACCGTGACGGGCAGCTCGAAGTCGGGGGCGTCCGGCGGCAGCGGCAGCCGCGCGGTGGCGGCCCGCAGCTCCTCGTCGTCCGTGTACACCTCGTGCTGGGTGTCACTGCCCGGCACCGTGTTGTGCACCAGCTCCCACAGGGTGACGGCCGAACCGTCGGCGAGCAGCCAGGTGTGCCGGTACGTCGCCCGGTGCAGCCCCGAACTGTAGTGCGCGGAGTGCAGCGAGCTGTCGTGCGCGAGGGCGCAGTCGAGCTGCCGTATGGTCTCGTCGGGCAGCTCGAAGGAGTTCAGGGCGCGGCCGAGGAGTCGCGCGAGGTGCTCCTCAGGAGACTCGGGCGACTCGGGTGGCTCGTACGCTGCCGTCTCGTACGGAACGCTCAAGGTTTCTCCCGGCGTTGCTGCATGTCACCTTGTGGGTGCATACCGTAGCCCCTCGGTCGGACATCATGTCCGGGAACCGAGAAAACGTACGCCTGTAAAACGCCGGAGCCGCGCGGTTGGTTCCCGCGCGGCCCGACGAACTACCGGAAAGACGTGGTCAGATGGCGTCCCCCGCCGTCCACTCGCTCCACGGCATGTTCCAGCCGTTGAGGCCGTTGTCCGGCGCGACCGTCTTGTCGGGGGAGTTCTTGACGGTCACCACATCCCCGATGAGCGAGTTGTCGAAGAACCACTTGCCGAGCGTGTCGCTGTTCGCGCCCCGGGCGTCCGCGAGGCCGATGCAGCCGTGGCTGGTGCCCTGCCGCCCGAACGGCGGGTTGCCCTGGTTGTACCAGTAGTTGCCGTGGACGAAGGTGCCCGACGTCGTCAGCCGCATCGCGTTCGGCACGTCCGAGATGTCGTACTCGCCGCCGAAGCCCACCGTCGACCCGTTCATCCGCGTCTGGCGGAACTTCTCCGAGATCACCATCTGACCGTTGTACGTCGGAGTCGCCGCGGCGCCGGCCGAGATCGGCACGGTCTTGATCGTCTTTCCGTCCCGCACCACCGTCATGGTCTGCGTGTTCACGTCGACCGTGGACACCTGGGACCGGTCGACCGTGAAGGTGACGGTTTTGTCCTGCACCCCGTAGAGCCCGTTCGCGCCCTCCACGCCGTCCAGGTCGATCTTCATCGTGACCTTGGAACCGGCCTTCCAGTACTCCTCGGGCCGGAAGTCGAGCCGCTGCGCCCCGAACCAGTGCCCCACCACCTCCTGCCCGCTGCTCGACGTCACCGTGATGTGCGACTGCACGGCCTTGCGGTCCGTGATCGCCTTGTCGAAGGTGAACGACACCGGCATCCCCACCCCGACCGTGGTGCCGTTGTCCGGCGTGTACGTCCCGATGAAGCTGTTGGCCGTCGACACGGTCGTGAAGATCGAGTTGGCCGCCGACGTCTTCCCGTCGGCGTTCTTCGCCGTCGCCGAGATCCGGTACTTCGTGCCGCGCTCCAACTGCTCCTTCGGCTTCCAGGACCGCCCGTCCGCCGATATCTCGCCCGGCACGGCCGCGCCGCCCTCCGCGACGGTCATCGTCACGTCGGTCAGCTTGCCGCCGCTGACCTTCACCCCGGTCGCATTGATGGACGCGCTCGTCGAACCGTCCTTCGCGGAGATCGTGATCCGCGCCGCGGTGTCCTCGGCCGAAGTCCCCTTGCCGCCACCCTTGTTGTCCGCCTGGGCGTCCCCGCCACAGCCGGTGACGGTCAGCGCACCGACCACCAGCACGGCACAGGTCCCCAGTGCCCGCCGTACAGCAATCTTCGGCCTTGTCACGATCTGCTCCAGCTTCTTCGCTTCTAGGCGATCCACGTCATCCGCTCCGGTACGTGGACATAGAGCGAACGGCGGCCGAGCGGGTTCCCCCCGTTGCCTTCTCGGGGCACCACGTGACAGAACCGGGACAATCGCTCGCAACGGCCAGACGGGAACCACGGGCCTCCGCAATCAGGAGAACGGCGACATGGATGCCGCAGTACCTGAACAGATGTCCCGGCGCAGCCAGCCAGCCAGGCCGCCCGCCTGCGCAAAGGCTTACGCGCGGCAGCCCTCGTCATCTGGCTCTGTGCGTGAGCCGGAGCGGATCCTCAGAACTCCGCATCGGCGGGCCGCTGGTGCCCACACGGAGCCGGGGTGCCGAGCATGATCGGCCGGACAGCTCCTATCCATTCCGCTCCCGTCCTCGCCCCGCCCCTCAATCCCTCCCGTACAACTCCCCGTACGACGGCCACACTCCGCCCGGGCCCGTCACCGACTCGGCCGCACGTGCCGCTCGTACGATCGCTCGGGTCACCAAGTCGGCTCCTGTCGCCAGGAGTTCGTTCAGGGCGAGGGGGCCGGCCTCGGGTGGCAGCGGGCGCGCGCCTGTCGCCAGGGTGAACACGGTGTCCCCGTCGTTGAGCAGATGCACGGGGCGTACGGCGCGGGCGATGCCGTCGTGTGCCGTGCCGGCCAGCTTCTGGGCCTGGGCGCGGCTCAGGTCGGCGTCGGTGGCGACCACGGCCAGCGTGGTGTTCATCGGGGGAGGGGGACTCTTCGCGGCGGCCTCGGCCAGGCGGCGACGCGCTCTCCCGTGCACCTCCGGCGCCGGATACCTCGCACGCCCTTGGAACAACTCCCCGTACAGCACCCCCGTCTCCGGGTCCGTCACCGATCCCGCCGCGTTGGCCACCACCAGCGCGGCCACCGTGATCCCCGAGTCCAGCACGGTGCTCGCGGTGCCTATGCCGCCCTTCAACAGCCCGACCGCCGCCCCCGTCCCGGCCCCCACGCATCCCTCCGCCACCGGGGCGCCGGGCTCGCTCGCGTCCGCCGCCTCGACCGCGGCGCGGCCGAGGGCGGCATCAGGTCTCGCCTTGAAGTCGCCACCCCGGCCCAGGTCGAAGACACAGGCGGCCGGCACGACCGGCACGACGTGCGCCGGTTCACGGCCCACCCGCACGCCCCGTCCGCGCTCCTCCAACCAGGCCATCACCCCCGACGCGGAGTCCAGCCCGTACGCGCTGCCGCCGGTCAGCACCACCGCCTCGACCTTCTGCACCAGGTTGCGCGGATCGAGCGCGTCCGTCTCCTTCGTGCCGGGCCCGCCGCCGCGCACATCCACGGCCGCGACCACGCCGCCCTCCGGAGCCAGCACGACCGTGGTACCGGTCAGCCAGCCCCCGCCGACCCGGGTCGCGTGCCCGACCCGCAGGCCGAACACATCGGTCAACGCGTCAACTGCCATGAGCGTCTCGGTTGTCGTGGGCCCGCGCGGGCTTTCCCGGCTCGTGGCCGCGGGCGGTGAGCGTCACCCCGACCGCGACCGTCACCGCCGACACGGCGCCCGCCGCCGGCACCGCCCAGTGCCCCAGGAAGGTGCACATCACCACGGCCAGCGCGGCGAGCGGCAGCACCGTCTGCTGTGCCGTGCCCACCTTGAAGTGGCGGGCGTGCAGGGCCCACACGGAGATCAGATACAGCGCCGTCGGCAGCGTCACCGCCGCGGACGCGGCCAGGGTGGAGATGTGCGCCTTGTGCACCGTCTCCTCCACCGCGACCTCCAGACCCGCGCCGATCGCGGCGGCCGATGCGAAGATCAGGTAGTGGCCGTACCCCCACAGGAAGCTCTCCCTGCTGGAGCGCAGATGACCGTGGATGGGAACGGTGAAGTAGATCCACCACGCCGAGAAGACGATCAGCAGCCCGCCCACCGCGATCGGCAGCAGTTCCCCCAGCGCGTCGTTCTCGTCGGCCGCCGACTTCACCGCGACCGTGGCCGCCAGGATCGTCTCGCCCAGCACGATGATGGTGAACAGGCCGTACCGCTCCGCGATGTGGTGCGGATGCCAGGACGTCTGGAAGCCTCTCTCCGCGTACACCGGGACGGACAGCTCGGCGATCGCCATCACCAGGAACAGCCACGGTCTGGCCGGCTCCGGCAGGACCAGCAGCCCCAGCCAGCCGATCTGGCACAGCGCCACACCACCCGCGTACCGCAGGGCCGTGGTCCGTTCCGCGTCCGTCGCGGTCCGTGCGGCTCTCAGCCACTGCGCGGTCATCGCCAGCCGCATGATCACGTAGCCGAGCACGACCAGGGACCAGTCGTGGTCCTCGAAGGCCCGGCCCACCCCGGCGGCGAGGACCAGGACACCCGAGATCTGGACGAGGGTCACCAGTCGGTAGGGCACGTCGTCGTTGTCGTACGCCGACGCGAACCAGGTGAAGTTCATCCAGGCCCACCAGATGGCGAAGAAGACCATCGCGTAGTTCAGGATGCCCTCGGCGGCGTGTGCCTCCGCGACGGAGTGGACCAGTTGCACGCCCGCCTGGGCGACGGCCACGACGAAGCACAGGTCGAAGAAGAGCTCCAGCGGCGAGGCGACCCGGTGCTCCTCGCGACTCCGGGCGACCAGCCTGCGCACCGGCGCGCTTCCGGCGCCGGAGGAGGGGACGGGAGCCGAGGGAGGCGGGGATGTGGAACTGGGCGTCATGGGGCCAAGCACACCAGAAAACCCGCTGGAATTCTCGCTCGGGTGTTCACCCGTTCCGGGGCGGACTGAGGGTGTGCGCGGACGGGCCCGAGGCGGGTGCGAAGAGGCCGGGGGAGGGGACGTGCGAGGGGCCGGCGCCGACGGCGGTCCGGGCGCGGGGCCGTACCCTGGACGCATGAGTACCGCTCCCGCCCCCGGCCCCGAACCGCGTGACCCCAAGGCCGCGCTGGTCTTCGACGACCCGCTCAGTCGGCCGTCGTCCGACGACTCGGACCACGGCTGGGGCGAGCGGTCCGGCGAGGGCGGCGACAGCGCGGCCGACCTGAAGCGCTTCCTCGACGAGAAGCCGCCCCACCACATCTGACTCGGCCCGCCGCAGGTCTCCGCCTCCGCTAAGTGCGGTCGTGGCCCGAACCGCGCTGGGCCACCAGGGCGTCGCGGATCTCCTTCAGGACCTCCAGCTCGGTCACCTCGATGACCTCGTGCGTGCCCTCCTTCGCCTTCCGGCGGGCTTCCTGGCGGGCCAGGTACTTGGACATGGGGAGCACCATCAGGAAGTAGACGACGGCCGCGGTGATGAGGAACGTGAGCGTCGCGTTCAGCACCGTGCCCCAGAGGATGGAGACGCCTTTGGTGACCGTTCCGTCCGCCGAGACCTCGCAAGGGTCCTTCAGGCAGTAGCGGTACTGGTCGAGGTTCTTCGTGCCGAACGCGCCCACCAGCGGGCTGATGACCCCCTTCACCACGGAGTTGACGATGTTGGTGAAGGCCGCGCCGATGACCACGGCGACGGCCAGGTCGACGACGTTCCCCCGCATCAGGAAGGCCTTGAAGCCCTCCCAGACGCTCGGCTCCTTCTTCACGCTCACCACGAGGCCTCTCTGCGCTGGTTGTGGAACAAACGACTCCGCAACCTACGTCAGGGCAGGGCCCGGATGTCCAACTGGGTCCTTCCATCGTGCGACTTGACGGGTGAGGTCCGGCGGCGGGGAACGCGGTCACCACAGGGTCACCGCCAGGCGGGACGTGGCACCCGCGCCGGCCAGCCGGGCCGCCGTGCGCCGGGGCACCGTCAGGACGACCAGGGCCCCGCTCTCGGCCGCGTCGGCGGTGGGCACCTCGGAGACACGGGCGCCCCGGGCCACGACCCTCGCGGCACCGCCCGTCGCGGACTCCTCGGCCGCGATCACGTCGACCCGATCGCCCGGCCGCAGCAGCCGTACCGTCGCGGCGTCGGCGATGCGCACCGGGGCGGTCACCGTCCCCACGCGGGCGGGCCGTTCGGGGACCGGGTCGGCCACAGGGTGGCCCCTGACCCGTTCCCCCTCCCTCGGGCCCGCCCCTGTCACCAACAGGGCGGCGGCGGTCACCGCAAGACCGGCGGCCATGGCTCGCCGCCGACAGCGGGCGAGACGACGGAGGCGGTGCGCTCCGCCGTGCACCCGCAGCGGGGCGAACTGAGGGATCTCGCAGGTGGGAGGGGCGTCGGTGCCGGGTGGGCCGGCGGCCCAGGACGGGATGCGTGCGGACGAGGACGACGACGAGCGAGAGGAGGACGACGGCGACGGCGAGTGCGAGGACGGCGACGGAGAGGGCGAGAAGGCCCTCGGGGACACCGGCACGGACGGAAACGGAGTACGGGACATGAGGCCACCACCTGCTGTGTGAGATCGGCTTGCGGTCCCACGATGAGGCTTCGCGGCGAGACCCGCCGAGGCCTGTGGACCACCCACCGGTTGTGGAAAACCTCGCCACTAGAACGAGGAGTTCCGCCTCGGCGCCGAGGCGCCGAGCCCGGCCCTCACCCCGTCACGGCAGCGTGAACCCCGGATCCATCCCGCCCAGCGCCTTCGTGCACAGGCAGTCGCGGCCGTCGTTCGGCGGCAGGGCGGCGACCGCCTCGAAGAGGACGCCCCGGAGGCGGTCGATGTTGGCGGCGAAGACCTGGAGAACCTCCTCGTGGGAGACGCCCTCGCCGGTCTCGGCTCCGGCGTCGAGGTCGGTCACGAGGGTGAGGGAGGTGTAGCAGAGCTCCAGTTCGCGGGCCAGGATGGCCTCGGGGTGGCCGGTCATGCCGACCACGGACCAGCCCTGGGCCTGGTGCCACAGCGACTCGGCGCGGGTGGAGAAGCGGGGGCCCTCGACCACGACGAGAGTGCCGCCGTCCACCGGTTCCCAGTCGCGTCGGCGCGCCGCTTCGAGAGCGGCCTTGCGGCCGACGGGGCAGTAGGGGTCGGCGAGCGAGACGTGCACGACGTTCGGGACGGCGCCACCGGGCAGGGGGAGGCCGTCGAAGTAGGTCTGGGAGCGGGACTTCGTACGGTCCACGAGCTGGTCCGGGACGAGGAGCGTGCCCGGTCCGTACTCGGATCGCAGACCGCCCACCGCGCACGGGCCGAGCACCTGGCGCGCGCCGACGGAGCGCAGGGCCCAGAGGTTGGCGCGGTAGTTGATGCGGTGCGGCGGCAGATGGTGGGCGCGGCCGTGGCGCGGGAGGAAGGCGACGCGGCGTCCGGCGATCTTGCCGAGGAAGAGGTTGTCGCTGGGCGGTCCGTAGGGGGTGTCGACCTGTATCTCGGTCACGTCGTCGAGGAAGGAGTAGAACCCCGATCCGCCGATGACACCGATCTCGGCCAGACCGGCGAGATCGGCCTGCCCCGTGTCCGCCGCTGCCGTGTCATGCGCCGTGTCCGCCGCTGCTGTGCCGTCCGCCGTGCCCGTACCGCCCGCCGGCCCGACCCCGCTGTCCACGTGCTCCGTGTTCGCCATGCCCGCACCTTAACCGGGCCCGGAAACGCCGAAGACCCCGCCGGTCGTCGTACGACGACCGGCGGGGTCCGGGCGGAAGCGGTGGCGCGAGGCGGTGGTGCTACGCGGCCGACGTGCTGCTGGCGGAGGAAGAGCCCGAGGACGACGACTTCGCGTCGGAGGACGACGAGGTCGAGGTCGAGGACTTCGCGTCCGAGGAGGCCGAGGTCGAGGACTTCGCCGTCGCCGGGCTGCTGCTCGACGACGAGCCACGGCTGTCGTTCCGGTAGAAACCGGAACCCTTGAAGACGATGCCGACCGCCGAGAACACCTTCTTGAGGCGGCCGTTGCAGCTGGGGCACTCGGTCAGGGCGTCGTCGGTGAACTTCTGCACCGCTTCGAGGCCCTCACCGCATTCGGTGCACTGGTACTGGTACGTCGGCACTGGTCTTCCTCCTGGCACTCTCACTCGATGAGTGCTAACGACGGTCCATAGTGACCTATTCCCCGGGGATCAGTCCACTGTCACCGGCACTCGGTGACCGACGACACGCGCGACGGTGCGGCCGCGAGGGCTGCCCGCCAGCCGCGTACGCAGGGACAAGAGGGTGGCCAGGGCCAGTGCCGTACCGGCTGCCGGCACCAGGAATCCGGCGCCGGTCCACAGCCGGTCCTCCAGCTGACCGGCGGCCGTGACGGCCGCCGCCTGGCCGAGCGCGACCGCGCCGGTCAGCCAGGTGAAGGCCTCCGTACGGGCGCCCGGGGGGACCAGGGAGTCCACCAGCGTGTAGCCGGTGATCAGGGCGGGGGCGATGCACATGCCGACGAACAGGCCGAGCGCGGCGAGGACGAGCACGGAGTCGGCGGTCCACAGCGCGGAGGCGACGAGCGCCAGAGCGGTGTAGCCGACGACCAGGCGCCGCTGCGGGGCCGTCTTCCAGGCGATGGCGCCGCAGACGATGCCGGAGAGCATGTTGCCGGCGGCGAACACGCCGTACAGGACGCCGTTCAGGCCGGGCTCGCCGATCGACTCGGAGAAGGCGGCGAGGGAGACCTGCATGCCGCCGAAGACGGAGCCGATGCCCAGGAAGGTGACGATCAGGACGCGCACGCCGGGGACGGACAGGGCGGAAACGCGCTCCACGCGCGCGTGGGACGCGGGTACGACCCGCGGCTGGGTGCCGCGTTGCGCGGCGAACAGCAGACCGCCGATCAGGGTCAGCGCGGCCTCGGTGAGCAGGCCGGCGGCCGGGTGCACGGCGGTGCACAGCGCGGTCGCGAGCAGCGGGCCGAGGACGAAGGTCAGCTCGTCGGTGACGGACTCGAAGGCTGCGGCGGTGCCCATCAGGGGCGAGTCCTGGAGCTTGACGCCCCAGCGGGCCCGCACCATGGGGCCGATCTGCGGCACCGAGGCCCCGGTGGGCACGGCGGCGGCGAAGAGCGCCCACAGGGGGGCGTCCATCAGGGCCAGCGCCGTCAGGGACAGGCCCGCCACCCCGTGGACGAGGACGCCGGGGATCAGGACGGCCCGCTGGCCGTGCCGGTCGGCGAGACGGCCGCTCCAGGGCGCGAACAGGGCCATGGAGACGCCGGTGACGGCGGCCACGGCACCGGCCGCGCCGTAGGAGCCGGTGGTGTGCTGGACGAGCAGCACGATGGAGAGCGTCAGCATCGCGAACGGCTGGCGGGCCGCGAAGCCGGGCAGGAGGAACGTCCACGCGCCACGGGTGCGCAGCAGCTGTCCGTAGCCCGGCCGGGACGCCGTGGGGGTGTTCGAGGTGTTCGAGGTGACCGTGGACGCCACGGCCGTGCCTTTCCGCCGCCTGGTAGCGCGCCCGTGCGGGGGGCGCCGAGAGCTGTCCTCTTGCGCCACTGCGGTAGATGCCGGGCCCGCGGAAGGGGGGCGTGACGGCCGCCATACGGTCGCGCCAGCTCTGCGTCAGACAGAGTTGGTCCGATCAAGTGCGCCTTCATCGTACAGGGGGATGAAGGGAATCACCTGTGAAAGTGAGCACTACGGGCGGCCGCGCCCCTGCTTCCGGAGGGTGTGAACAGTGCGAAATCTGCCCTTAATGACGGGAGCCCCTGGTGCCGTCGCCACCGCCGTCGCCCGTCCCCAGCCAGTCGGCCAGCTTGCCGCCCTGGCCGACGGCCCTGAGCCGGCGCTCCGCCTGGTCCCGGACGGGGTCGGTGGCGACGACGAGGAGCTCGTCGCCGCGTCGCAGGACCGTGGTCGGCAGGGGCACGAAGGACGTGCCGTCGCGGACGACGAGGGTGACGGCGGAGCCCGCGGGGAGCCGCAGCTCATTGACCTCGACGCCGTGCATGCGGGACTTCTCGGGGATGGCGACGGACAGCAGGTGGCCGCGCAGCCGCTCCAGGGGCGCCGATTCGATGCCGAGGTCGGCCGCCTCGTCGCCGGAGCCGCCGAGGCGCAGCCTGCGGGCCAGCCAGGGCAGCGTCGGTCCCTGGACGAGGGTGTAGACGACGACGAGCACGAAGACGATGTTGAAGATCCGGCGGCTGCCCTCGACGCCGCTCACCATGGGGATCGTCGCCAGGATGATGGGCACCGCGCCGCGCAGTCCGGCCCAGGAGAGCAGGGCCTGCTCGCGCCAGGGCACCCGGAACGGCAGCAGTGCGGCGACGACGCTCAGGGGTCGCGCCACCATGGTCAGCACCAGGCCGATGACGAGGGCGGGCCAGATGTCGTCGCCCATCTCGTGCGGGGTGACCAGCAGTCCGAGCAGGACGAACATGCCGATCTGGGCGATCCAGCCGACCCCCTCGGCGAAGCCCCGGGTGGCGGGCCAGTGGGGCAGCTTGGCGTTGCCGAGGACCATGGAGGCCAGATAGACGGCGAGGAAGCCGCTGCCGTGGGCCAGGGCGCCGGCCGCGTAGGCGGCGACGGCGATGGCCATGACGGCGATCGGGTAGAGGCCGGAGGCGGGCAGCGCCACGTGCCTCAGGCCCCAGGAGCCCAGCCAGCCCACGGCGAGGCCGATGGCGGCGCCGATCACCAGTTCCAGCGCTATCTCGCCGATCAGGACGTACCAGTGCTCGACGGGTCCGGCCATGGAGAGCGAGGCGACGAGGATGACGACCGGGGCGTCGTTGAAGCCGGACTCGGCCTCCAGGGTGCCCGTCAAGCGCGCGGGGAGCGGGATCCTGCGCAGTACGGAGAAGACGGCCGCCGCGTCCGTGGAGGACACGACCGCGCCGATGATGAGCGACTGCCGCCACTCGAGTCCGATCAGATAGTGCGCGCCCGCGGCGGTGACGCCGACGCTCACCGCGACGCCGACGAGCGCCAGTGAGCTGGCGGCCGGCAGGGCCGGCCCGATCTCCTTCCACTTCGTGCCGAGGCCGCCCTCCGCCAGGATCACGACGAGGGCCGCGTAGCCGATGACCCGGGTCAGGGCGGCGTCGTCGAAGTGGATGCCGCCGATGCCGTCCTGACCCATGGCGATGCCGATGCCCAGGTACACGAGCAGGCTGGGGAGCCCGCTGCGCGATGAGATCCGGACCGCGGCGACCGCGACGAGAAGGACGAGCGAGCAGACGAGCAGGAGCTGGTTGAGATCGTGGACAGTCAGCGGGCCGTACCTTTCTAGCCGAACCGCACGTGGTTCCGAGTGTGGGGCGTCGAGCACTGGATGCGGGCACGCGCGCGTGGGGGCGTGCGAAGCCGATCACGGAAACCGTGCGATTGCGGTTACGTCAGTGCGAGTACTTCGTTACCTTACCTAACTCTTGACGATTTCTTGACGCTCGCGAGGGCAAGATCGAACGTCCGTCCGCGCCAGTTCCCGACTCCGCGTCAAGTCGCGTCGGGCCCTGCGCCTATGGTTGCTCCAGCGTTCAGTACAAAGCACAGCCCGACCTGCCGCTCGTGTTAGGACAGCAAGGACAGCGATGCCCACCGACACCACCCCCTCCGGCCAGCAGCCGGGCAAGTCCGGCAGGAAGAAGGGGCGAAAAGTCCGTCTTCTCCTGATCGTCCTGGTCCTGGCCATCATCGGTGGCGTCGGCTACGGGGCGTTCTGGTCCGTCTCCACCGTGCGCGCCTCCTTCCCGCAGACCAAGGGGTCGATAACCCTGGACGGTCTGGCGGGACCGGTCGACGTCAAGCGCGACGGCTACGGGATCCCGCAGATCTACGCCTCCTCCGACGAGGACCTGTTCATGGCGCAGGGCTACGTCCAGGCGCAGGACCGGTTCTACGAGATGGACGTGCGCCGCCACATGACGGCCGGCCGCCTCTCGGAGATGTTCGGCGAGAGCCAGGTCGACAACGACGAGTTCCTGCGCACCCTCGGCTGGCACCGGATCGCCGAGGAGGAGTACAAGAAGACGCTCTCGGCCGAGACGAAGAAGTACCTCGACGCGTACGCCAAGGGGGTCAACGCCTACCTCGCCGGGAAGGACGGCGACGAGATCTCCGTCGAGTACGCGGCCCTCGGCTTCTCCAACGACTACCAGCCCGAGGAGTGGACCCCGGTCGACTCGATCGCCTGGCTGAAGGCGATGGCGTGGGACCTGCGCGGCAACATGCAGGACGAGATCGACCGCGCCCTGATGACCAGCCGCCTCGGCCCCAAGCAGATCGCCGACCTGTACCCGCAGTACCCGTACAGCCGCAACGGGACGATCGTGCGCGAGGGCCAGTACGACGAGCTGACCAAGACCTGGTCCGACGGGTCCGGCTCGTCGCAGAACACGGACGGCTCCACGCAGGGCACCGGGGGCACGGGAACGGGTACGGGCACCGGGACGGGCACAGGCGCCGCCGGCACCTCCACGGACTCCGGAGCCCTCCAGACCCAGCTGGACGGCCTCTACGACGTCCTGGAGGACCTGCCCGAGGCCGTCGGAGTGAACGGCAACGGCATCGGCTCCAACTCCTGGGTCGTCTCCGGCGACCACACCATCACCGGCAAGCCGCTGCTCGCCAACGACCCGCACCTGACGGCGTCGCTGCCGTCGGTCTGGTACCAGATGGGCCTGCACTGCAAGGCCGTCTCCGCGAAGTGCCAGTACGACGTCTCCGGCTACACCTTCTCCGGCATGCCCGGCGTGATAATCGGCCACAACGCCGACGTCTCCTGGGGCATGACCAACTCGGGCGTCGATGTCACCGACCTCTACCTGGAGAAGCTCACCGGCGACGGCTACCAGCACGGCTCCAAGGTCCTGCCGTTCGACACCCGCGAGGAGACCATCGAGGTCGCCGGCGGCTCGTCCAAGAAGATCGTCGTCCGCACCACCAACAACGGCCCCCTGCTCTCCGACCGCAACGACGAACTCGTCCAGGTCGGCAAGAAGGCCACGGTCGACCAGGACGCCCCCGACCGCGGCGACGGCTACGGCATCGCCCTGCGCTGGACCGCGCTCGACCCCGGCACCTCCATGGACGCCGTCTTCGCCATGAACAAGGCCAAGGACTGGGACGACTTCCGCGAGGCCGCCGCCCTGTTCGACGTCCCCTCGCAGAACCTGATCTACGCCGACACCGAAGGCCACATCGGCTACCAGCTGCCCGGCAAGATCCCCACGCGCGGCAAGGGCGACGGCTCGCTGCCCGCTCCGGGCTGGGACCCCGCGTACCGCTGGAACGGCTACATCGACCAGGACGAACTGCCCTACGAGTACGACCCGGAGCGCGGCTACATCGTCACCGCCAACCAGGCCGTCGTCGACAAGAAGTACCCGTACACCCTCACCACGGACTGGGGCTACGGCACGCGCGCGCAGCGGATCACCAGCCTGATCGAGTCCAAGATCAAGGGTGGCGGCAAGATCTCCACCGACGACATGCGGCAGATGCAGATGGACAACAGCAGCGAGATCGCCAAGCTGCTGGTGCCGCTGCTGCTCAAGATCGACGTCGGCGACAAGCACATCCGCGAGGCGCAGAAGCTCCTGGAGGGCTGGGACTACACCCAGGACGCCGACTCGGCGGCCGCCGCGTACTTCAACTCGGTCTGGCGCAACATCCTCAAGCTCGCCTTCGGTGACAAGCTGCCCAAGGAACTGCGCGTCGAGGGTCAGTGCCTGTCGGTCGAACCGGTCGACAGCACCGGGCCCGCCGACGAGGACCAGCGGGTGCGCGAGTGCGGCAGGCGCGACGCGGACCAGGCGCAGCCGGACGGCGGCGACCGCTGGTTCGAGGTGGTCCGCCGGCTCGTCGACGACCAGGACAACGCCTGGTGGTCCACGCCGAAGACGCGCAACCTGGACGCCGCCGACACCCGTGACGAGCTGTTCCAGCGGGCCATGCGGGACGCCCGTTGGGAGCTGACCGCCAAGCTCGGCAAGGACATCGACAGCTGGAGCTGGGGCCGGCTGCACCGGCTGTTCCTGAAGAACCAGACCCTCGGTACCGCGGGCCCCGGTTTCCTCCAGCACATGCTCAACCGCGGCCCCTGGAAGCTCGGCGGCGGCGAGGCCACGGTCAACGCCACCGGCTGGAACGCGGCGGGCGGCTACGAGGTCGTCTGGGTGCCCTCGATGCGGATGGTGGTGAACCTCGGGGATCTCGACAAGTCCAAGTGGATCAACCTCACCGGCGCCTCCGGGCATGCGTACAACGCGCACTACACCGACCAGACCGACAAGTGGGTCAAGGGCGAGCTGCTCACCTGGTCGTTCTCGGACAAGGCGGTCGAGGCGAACACGAGCGACACGCTGCTGCTGAAGCCGTAGCGCTCCGCTTGGGGCCGTTTTTCGGCTGCGGCGCCGTTGTGGCTGGTCGCGCAGTTCCCCGCGCCCCTTTTGGCCTTCGGCCATCGGGGCGCGGGGAACACTTATGTGAAGCGGCGTACGCCCGACGGCGTCACCACCGCGTGCACCGGGCGGTCGTGCTCCTCCTCGGGCACCCGGTCGACCACCTCTGTGTCGTACAGCAGGACCACCAGCGCCGGGTCGGCGCCCGCGCGGTCCAGACGGGCCAGGACGCGGTCGTAGGAGCCGCCGCCCCGGCCCAGGCGCATCCCGCGCCAGTCGACCGCCAGGCCCGGGAGCAGGACGGCGTCGGCGTCGGTCACGGCGTCCGCGCCGAGCCGCTCGCCGGCGGGTTCGCGGAGCTCCATACGGCCGCCGTGCCGCACGCGCGCGAGCGAGGCCTCTCCCTCGTAGACGCCCCAGTCCAGGTCGTTGTCGGGCAGCAGCACCGGAAGCAGGACGCGCACGCCCCGCGCGCGGAGCGCGTCGAGGAGCGCGAGGGTGCCAGGTTCACTCCCTACGGACACATACGCCGCGACCGTGCGCGCGTGCGCCAGTTCAGGCAGATCGAGGGCCCGATCGGCAAGGGCGCCCGTCGTTTTCCGGACGTCATCCGCCGTCAACCCAGTCCTCACCAGGAGGAGCTCTCGGCGCAACATTCGCTTGGAAAGCTCCGGTTCAGGTCCCATCCGGCTCACAGGTGACTCCAGTACTATTCGTAATCTGCTCATATGAGAACGAATTCATCGGAGCCACAGATTCCGCACAAAGGCACCGGATAGGGTTCCGCACATGAGTGAGGCGAACCCCAGGATCAGCAAGGCTGTCATTCCCGCGGCGGGTCTGGGAACCCGGTTCCTGCCGGCCACCAAAGCGACTCCCAAGGAGATGCTGCCGGTGGTGGACAAGCCGGCGATCCAGTACGTGGTGGAGGAGGCCGCGGCGGCGGGGCTCGACGACGTGCTGATGATCACCGGCCGCAACAAGCGCCCCCTCGAGGACCACTTCGACCGCAACCACGAGCTGGAGTCCGCCCTCCAGAAGAAGAACGACGCCCACCGGCTCGCCAAGGTCCAGGAGTCCAGTGACCTCGCGACCATCCACTACGTCCGCCAGGGCGACCCCAAGGGCCTCGGCCACGCCGTGCTGTGCGCCGCCCCGCACGTCGGCGACGAACCCTTCGCGGTCCTCCTCGGCGACGACCTGATCGACCCCCGCGACCCGCTCCTGCAGCGCATGGTCGAGGTCCAGGAACGGAACGGCGGCAGCGTGATCGCCCTCATGGAGGTCGCGCCGGAGCAGATCCACCTCTACGGCTGCGCGGCCGTCGAGGCCACCGAGGACGGCGACGTCGTCAAGGTCACGGGCATGATCGAGAAGCCCGACCCGGCCGACGCCCCCTCGAACTACGCGATCATCGGCCGCTACGTCCTCGCCCCGCAGATCTTCGACGTCCTGCGCCGGACCGAACCGGGCCGCGGCGGCGAGATCCAGCTCACCGACGCCCTCCAGCAGCTCGCCGCGGACGAGAAGGTCGGCGGCCCCGTGCACGGCGTCGTCTTCAACGGCCGCCGCTATGACACCGGAGACCGTGGCGACTACCTGCGTGCCATTGTCAGACTCGCGTGCGAACGTGAAGACCTGGGCCCGGACTTCCGGACCTGGCTTCGCAGTTACGTAGCCGAGGAGATGTAGCCACATTGAGCACCGCCGCGACCCGCACCACCGGCCGGGACCACCTCTGGTCGGTGACCGAGCACCTGGAGGACATCCTCGCCACCGTCCGCCCCCTGGACCCCATCGAGCTGCAACTCCTCGACGCCCAGGGCTGCGTCCTGGTCGAGGACGTCACGGTGCCGGTGTCACTGCCGCCGTTCGACAACAGCTCCATGGACGGGTACGCGGTGCGGGTCGCGGACGTCGCGGGCGCGAGCGAGGAGTTCCCCGCCGTGCTCACGGTGATCGGCGACGTCGCGGCGGGCCAGGCCGAACAGCCCCGGGTGGGCCCGGGGGAGGCCGCCCGCATCATGACCGGCGCCCCTCTGCCGCCCGGCGCCGAGGCGGTCGTCCCCGTCGAGTGGACCGACGGCGGCCTCGGCGAGGGCCCCGTCTCCGGGATGCGCGCCCGCAGCGCGAACCCCGAGGGCGCCACCGGCCAGGTCGCCGTGCACCGCGCCGCCGAGGCACGCGCGCACGTGCGCGCGGAGGGCAGCGACGTCAAGGCCGGCGAACCCGCCCTGGCGGCCGGCACCGTCCTCGGCCCGCCCCAGCTCGGCCTGCTCGCCGCCATCGGCCGCGCCTCCGTACGCGTACGCCCGCGCCCGCGCGTGGTGGTGCTCTCCACCGGCAGCGAACTGATCCCGCCCGGCGACACCCTGGCCACCGGCCAGATCTACGACTCCAACAGCTTCGCCCTCACCGCCGCCGCCCGGGACGCGGGCGCCATCGCCTACCGCGTCGGCGCCGTCGCCGACGACGCCGAGACCCTCCGCTCCACCATCGAGGACCAACTCGTCCGCGCCGACCTGGTGGTCACCACCGGCGGGGTCAGCGTCGGTGCGTACGACGTCGTCAAGGAAGCCCTGGAGTCCGTCGGCGACGAGGACGAGGAGGGCGCCGGCATCGACTTCCGCAAGCTCGCCATGCAGCCCGGCAAGCCCCAGGGCTTCGGCACCATCGGCCCCGACCACACCCCGCTGCTCGCCCTCCCCGGCAACCCGGTGTCGTCGTACGTCTCCTTCGAGCTCTTCGTCCGGCCCGCCATCCGTACCCTGATGGGCCTCGACGACGTCCACCGGCCGACGACCACGGCGACCCTGCGGGCCCCCAAGGCCCTGACCTCGCCCGCGGGCCGCCGCCAGTACCTGCGCGGGACGTACACCGACGGCGAGGTCACCCTCGTGGGAGGCGCGGGATCGCACCTCGTCGCCGCCCTCGCGCACGCCGACGCGCTGATCGTGATCCCCGAGGACACCGAGTCCGTCGAGCCCGGTACGGAGGTCGAGGTCGTCCTGCTCGGCTGAACCGTCGAGGGTGGCGTACCGTGTCGCGCACAACAGGCCGCGCGCCGCACCGCGACGGGCCCCGACCGGGAGCGCCACACCACCATGAGTACGCCGCAGGACCGACTGACCCACATCGACGAGGCGGGCGCCGCCCGCATGGTCGACGTCTCCGGGAAGGACGTGACCGCGCGCACCGCCCGCGCCAGCGGCCGGGTCCTGGTCTCGCCGGCGGTGGTGGAACTGCTGCGCGGCGAGGGGGTGCCCAAGGGCGACGCCCTCGCCACCGCGCGCATCGCCGGGATCATGGGCGCCAAACGCACCCCCGACCTGATCCCGCTCTGCCACCCCCTGGCGGTCTCGGGCGTCAAGATCGACCTGGCGGTCGCGGACGACGCCGTCGAGATCCTCGCCACCGTGAAGACCACCGACCGCACGGGCGTCGAGATGGAGGCCCTCACCGCGGTCTCCGTCGCCGCCCTCACTGTGATCGACATGGTGAAGGCGGTCGACAAGGGCGCGGTCATCACGGACGTCCGCGTCGAGGAGAAGACGGGCGGCAAGTCGGGCGACTGGAGCCGGGCATGACAGCCCCGGCGGAGCCGCCGCTCGGGGGTGCCCTCACCGCGCCGTACGCCGCCCTGGTCGTGACCGCCTCCAACCGCGCCGCCGCCGGGGTCTACGAGGACCGGGGCGGGCCCCTGATCGCCGAGGCACTCCGGGAGTTCGGCTTCGCCGTCGACGGTCCCCAGGTCGTGCCCGACGGTGCCCCCGTCGAGGCCGCGCTGCGGGCGGGCGTCGACGCCGGCTACGACGTGATCGTGACGACCGGCGGGACCGGCATCTCGCCCACCGACCGCACCCCCGAGGCCACCCGCGCGGTCCTCGACCACGAGGTCCCCGGCATCCCCGAGGCGATCCGGGCGTACGGCCGGGACAAGGTGCCGACGGCCGCGCTCTCCCGGGGTCTCGCCGGAGTCGCGCGCGGCACGCTGATCGTCAATCTGCCGGGCTCGACCGGCGGCGTACGGGACGGCCTGGCCGTCCTGGAGCCCCTGCTGACCCATGCCGTCGACCAGATCCGCGGCGGCGACCACAAGAGGCCGGCCACCGGCGGCTCACCGGCCCAGGAGGAACCCTCCAGACCCCGTGGGGGTGCGAGCTGAACAGCCCATCCTGGCCCGTGGCGCTGGTGGACGGCGATGTCGTCCTCCGGCCCATAAGGATGCGCGACCAGCGGGTCTGGCGCGAGGTCAACCGCCGCAACCGGGACTGGCTGCGGCCCTGGGAGGCGACCATCCCGCCCCCCACGCCCAGCGGGCCCATCGTGCATCGGCCGACGTACCGTCAGATGGTCCGCCATCTGCGGTCGGAGGCGAACGCGGGCCGGATGCTGCCGTTCGTGATCGAGTACCAGGGGCGGCTGGTGGGGCAGTTGACGGTCGCCGGGATCACCTGGGGCTCCATGTGCTCCGGCCATGTCGGCTACTGGGTCGACGAGTCGGTCGCCGGGCGGGGTGTGATGCCGACGGCGGTCGCGCTCGTCGTCGACCACTGCTTCCGGACCGTCGGTCTGCACCGCATCGAGGTCTGTATTCGTCCCGAGAATCGGCCCAGCCGACGGGTCGTGGAGAAACTCGGATTCCGTGAGGAAGGCCTTCGTCCACGATATCTTCACATCGACGGTGCCTGGCGTGACCATCTCGTCTTCGCGCTGACCGCGGAAGAGGTGCCCGAGGGTCTGCTCGGTCGCTGGCAGCGGGAACGCGCGCGGAACGCGGGCTCCGACGTCGGGAAGCCCGGGCAGCCGCAGTAAATGAAATGCGTGTTCGAAAAATATCAGGGGCGGCGACCAGGCGACGATCAGGTTGAACGACTCGGTGCGTTCTCGGCACGTTAATTTCGTGCTCTCGATGGCCCACTGATCGGATCGGTCACAAAAAAAGCTCGAAATATCAGCCAGATCGTGCGACACACCGGCTCAATTGGCGGATGGCCTCACGCAAACCCCTCTACCGTGTGAGGCGTGAGCAGCAGCGGCCTCATCTACGCAGTCATCGTCGGGGCCTGGGCCGCCTACTTGGTGCCGATGTGGCTCCGTAGGCAGGACGAGCTGAACGAAGCCCGTCCGACGGAACGCTTCAGCACCGCCATCCGGCTGCTTTCCGGCCGGGCGGGGATGGAGCGCCGATACGCCAGGGACCGGGCGCGCTCCACCGAAGAGGGGGAGCCCAGCGCCGAACCGGACGGCGTCACCGACTCGGTGGACGTCCGGGCCTTCGCCATGCCCCCGCTCCGGGGGCACACGAAGGCACAACTGCCGGTGGAGCGGGGTGAGTCACCGCAGGCCGGCCAGAGGCCGCAGCAACCGGGGAAACCGGCGACGCAGGCGCCCGCGCAGGTGCATGCGAAGCCGGTGCCCCCGCAGGGCGGTGCGCCGGCGGCAAAGCAAGGGGCAGCCGCCAAGCAAGGGGCGGTCAAGCAGGGGCCGGGCAAGCAGGGGGCGGCCCAAGTGCCCGCTCCCGCGCGGCCGAAGCGGTCGGCCAAGCGGACGGCGGGCGCACGCCGGGGCGACACGGCGGAGGCCAAGGCGCGGGCCCAGCGCTCGAAGGTGCTCGCGCGCCGACGGCGTACGACCGTGATGCTCTTCCTCGCCTTCACGCTCGGCGCGGTCGTCGCGGCGGTCGGCGGACTGGCCTTCCTGTGGGCGCCAGGGGTGCCCGCGGTGCTGCTGAGCACCTATATCGCGCATCTGCGGCACCAGGAGCGGAAGCGGTTCGCGTACACCATGGACCGACAGCAGGCCGAGGCGGCGGCGCAGCGACTGCGGGAGCGGCAGCCCCAGCGGCGGCGCCCCGCGCCGGACCCGGTCGACACCGACGAGCCGGAGGACGGACCCGAGAGCGAGGAGACCCGGACCGACCTGAGCGCGCTCGCGGCCGACCGGCGGGCCCTCGTCGAGCAGACCGACCACGCCGAGTGGGTCGACCAGCAGCGCGAGCGCCAGCGGCGCCCCGGTCAGGGCGACAGCTGGGACCCGGTCCCGGTGCCGCTCCCGACCTACGTCACCGCGCCGGTCGCGCCCCGGGCCACCTCCGGGGTCGACCTCGGCGCCCCGGACGCGTGGAGCTCCGCGCGCTCCAGTGCGGCCGACCCGCACGGCTCGTCGGGCGCCCCCGCGAACTCCCCGAGCGCCTCCGGGCGCGCGCCGGAGGGGGACGACAGCGGCGAGGGGAACGCGGAGGCCGCCGGCCCGGGTGAGGCGGCCGACGCACCCGACGGCGGCCGCTCCGACGCCCGCCGGGCCGCGTCCGCGCGCCGCTCCCGGGAGCGGGGGCGCACGCCGCTCTTCGACCAGTACGAGGACGGCGACCGGCCGCGCGCGGCCAACGAGTGACTGCCGGCCTCCGGCTCCGCCCCTCCCGCTGACCAGCCACGAGCCGCCCGTGAGCCGCCCATGCGCCGCCCCCGGGCGGCTCCCCGGCCGCCCGGGAACGGATTTCCAAGCACCGCGATGGGGATGCTAGAGTTTCACTCGTTGCAGGGGCCTGTGGCGCAGTCCGGTAGCGCACCTCGTTCGCATCGAGGGGGTCTGGGGTTCAAATCCCCACAGGTCCACGCAGCTCAAAGCCCCGGTCGGGATCTCCCGACCGGGGCTTTGGCATGCCGTACAGCAGTGAAGTACAGCAACTACTCCGGATCTTGCTTCCCAAGGTGCTTGCCCAGCTTGCGGAGTGCCCGGCGGGTGGCTTCCGACGGGACGTGCGTGTAGACCTCCATCGTGACCGCGATCTTGCTGTGTCGAAGGATCTGCATCGCGACGCGGGGGTGTACGTCGAGGGCGGCGAGGAGCGAGCCGCACGTGTGCCGAGTGTCGTGGAGGCGGATGCGGCGGACGCCGGCGCGAGCGGAGCGGTCCATGAACCGGCGGTTGAAGTTGCGGGGTTCGATCGGGGTCCCGTAGCGCGTCGTGAACACGAAGTCGAAGCCCGACCACAGCTCGTCGGCCGCCTGCTTGGCCAACTCCCTTTCCTTCTGTCTGCGTTGCAGAGCAGCGATGCAGATCTCCGGAAGCGGCAGCACGGCCGTGGACGCTTCAGTCTTGGTCTCGTCGTGGACCAAGCGCCGGTTGATGCGCTGTAGCTGCATCTGCACGGTGATCTCTCCGGCGTCCAAGTTCACGTTCTCCCAGGTGAGGCCCAGCACCTCACCACGTCGAAAGCCCAGAACCAGGATGAGCACGTAGGCCGCGTACAGCGGGTCATGGGCCGCGCTCGCAGCTTCGAGGAACTGCCGGGCCTCTTCCACGGACCACGGGTTCCGCTTCGTCTTCCGAGCAGACCGGACCTTGACCAAAGCCGCGACGTTCTTCGAAATCAGCTCTTCCGTCATGGCGTTGGTCAGGGCCGACCGCAAGACCGCGCGAGCATCCTGCACCGTGCGCCGAGACGGGATGCGCTCGCAGCAGTCGCCGGCGGCGCAGCAACGCGGCGTATCCCGTTTCGCGTCCAGGCCCTGGGTGCAGCACTGGCACTGTTCGAGGAGGGTGTTCACCCAGTTCCGCACATCTCGCACGGTGAGCTTGTCGAGGCGCTTCGAGCCCAGCCCCGGCGCGATGTAGAGACGGACGTGCATCGCGTACGTCTCTGCCGTCTTGGGCTTCAGATCGGGCTCTACGACTTCCCTGAGCCAGCGCGTGAGGTACTGAGCCACCATCGGTGAGGACGTGGCTACCGGCCCTTGCTTGGCCTCAGCGTGCAGCTTGATCCACTTGTCGTGGACCTCCTCACGGGTCTTCCCGTAGACGTACTTGCGCTTGCGCTTGCCATCGGGGGTGTCGACCCAGACGTACGCGGCGAAGCCGTTCTTGTACGGGTAGATCAAGGCTCGCTGCGCTCGCTCGTCTGGCAGCCGACGGCGCTTGTCGATCATCGCCAACCCGACCACCGCACATCCGCCCAAGCGCATCAACGGCCGCTCCGGCCCGCATGCCACCGCCACCACAATCCGACCTCAGGGATGGAAAAGAGCAACAGCAGCTAAACCCCAACGCCCTCGTTTCAGTGGGCGGTTCGTGAGTCTTTGAGCGGATCTGCTGTCGCCTGATGGTGTGGCGGCAGGGCGGAATCTGCCGGTCCGCGGCTGTTGATCTGGTGGTGTGACCGGGTGAGTGAACGCAAGCCGTACCCGAGTGACTTATCGGACGAGCAATGGTCGTTGATCGAACCGGTGATCACCGCGTGGAAGGCCCGGCACCGCTCGGTCAGCGGCCACCAGGGCAAGTACGCGATGCGGGAGATCGTGAACGCGATCCTCTACCAGGGCCGGACCGGCTGCCAGTGGGCCTATCTCCCGCACGACCTGCCGCAGAAGAGCGCGACGTACTACTACTTCGCCGCCTGGCGGGACGACGGAACCGACCAGGTCATCCACGAACTCCTGCGCTGCCAGGTCCGGGAGAGTGCCCGCCGATGAGAGGACCCGACCCTGGTGGTCCTGGACACCCAGAGTGTCCACGTGGCCGCCGGGGTCCCCGCCTCCACAACCGGCCACGACCCGGCCAAGCGGGTGCCGGGCCGCAAGCGGGGCCTGGCCGTGGACGTCCTCGGCCTGGTCATCGCAGTCGTCGTCCTCGCCGCGAACGCCCACGACAACGCCGCGGGCAGCATCCTGCTGGACCAGGTCGCCGAACACGCCGGCGGAAGTGTCCGCAAGGCCCTGGTCGACCAGGGCTTCAAGAACCAGGTCGTCGCGCACGGCGCCGGCCTGGGGATCGACGTCGAGATCGTCGAACGCGACCCGCAGGTCAAGGGGTTCGTGCCGCAGCCGAAGCGGTGGAGGGTCGAGCAGACCTACGGGATCCTGATACTGCACCGGCGCCTGGTCCGTGACTACGAGCACCGCCCCTCCTCCTCCGCCTCCCGCGTCTACTGGGCGATGACCCACGTCATGACCCGACGCCTCACCGGCGCGAACGCCCCCACCTGGCGCGAGGCGCAGGCGGCGGCAGCGTGAACATCCAGCCCCTGCTCGACGCCCTGGGCCTCCAGGAAGACGCCGCCCGAGCGGTGCGGGTCCAGGGCGGTGGTCAGCCGGTCGAAGGCGCGGTAGACACGGCGGGAGAACGCGAGACGGGCGTGCGTGTCGGCGCCGGTGAGGTCGGGAACATCGAGCCAGGAGCGGGCGGTGGGCCGCAGGTGGTCGGACAGGATCCGGAAGGCGTCGGCGAGGTTCGCGCCGTGGCCAAAGTGCAGTGCCGGCAGCAGGCCCAACAGCACGGTGCGCACCGGGAGCCCGACCGGGCCGGGGCTGCCCTGAAGTTCCTTGTCGATCAGGGGCAGGACGCCGGAGCCGTGCAGCAGTGTGTCGAGCTGGCCGACCTTCGAGTCCGGGATCTCGGGCGGGGCGTCCGTGACCGGACGGGGACGGCAGAGCCGTGCCTTCTCCGTGTTCCGCCAGGCGTCCGGGGTGGTCACGGACCGCTTCCGTGCAGCAGCCGTATTGCGGTGGCTTCGTCGAGCGGGGGCACGTGGTGCGTGGCGGGACAGAGAGGCAGCTGAGGCGAGCCCGGCCGCCTTGGCGATCAGGTCGTGGTCGATGCGGGCGGCCATCAGATCAACGATCCACGTCGCCCGCAGCCGCCCCGCCGACAGGCCCGGCAGGTGGCCGGGCGGACGGTGGACCAGCGGCCAGGAACCGATCAGGTTCTTGGCGTAGGCGGCGGTCCGCCGAGGCCTGAACAGGTAGTTGCCGCCCGCCGCGTTCGCCAGCTCGCCCAGAAGCGGGCCCCAGGCGGCGCGGGCCACCAGCGGGACGACGCGCTCGACCCCCGTGTGCAGCAGGGGCCGTCCCGTCCGAGCCGTCGCAGATGTGTGCCCCGGCTGGCAGCCGCCTCCTTCGGGGTGAGCCCGCAGCCGGCCCCGAGTCCGAGCAGGGCCAGTCCGTCGGTGCGTCCCCTTTTCCCGCCCAGCACATCCAGCGCCACGACGTCCTCAGCGGACTCATCCACGAGTACCGCGACACAGCCTGACGAAGATCACGACAGTCTGGCGAACGCCCAGCTCAACGAATGTGCGGGACTCTTGGCACCAACAGGTGCTGCAGCGGATGCGGCCGGGTCGGCCCCTGCAGGAGGTGGTCGACCCGTTTCCGCTGGGAGGCGCACCATGCGATCGGCTCTTCGGTAGCTGGACGATCCGGTAGCCAGAAGGGCCCGCACCCGTGTGTGCGTGTGCCCGGGACCACAGGACGGGTGGCGTGAGAGCAAGTTCTCAGGTGCGGGGACGTTTCCGTACCCTTGCGGCGTGTCAACCAATGACGATCACCGCCCGAAGGCGGGAAGGCCACGCCGCGCCGATGTCGCGCGCCTGGCCGGGGTCTCGCCCGCGACCGTCTCCTTCGTGCTCAACCGAACGGCTGGGCAGACGATCAGCGACGAGACGCGGCAGCGGGTCCTGCAGGCGGTTGCCGAACTCGACTACCGCCCGAACCGGGCGGCGCAGGGGCTGCGTCGCGGACGCAGTGCGACCATCGGCTTCGTCAGCCACGACGTGGACTTCGGGGTGTTCGCGGCCGCCGCGATCAAGGGGGCGCACGAGGTCTCCATACGCCATGGCAGCCTTCTGCTCCTGGTGAACACGGGCGGCTTGAAGCGCCAGGCGGCGCAACTGGTCGGCGAGCTGCTCGACCGGCAGGCAGACGCCCTGATCTTCGCGGCGGCCAGCACGAGGTCGGTGGTGCTCCCGGAGGAGGCTCTGCGCGTTCCCACGGTTCTCCTGAACTGCTTCACCCTCGGCGACATCGCCCCGGCGATCCTTCCCGACGACGCACGCGGCGGCCGGGAGGCCACCAGGGCGCTGCTCGACCTCGGGCACCGGAACATCGCCTATTTCACCGGCACGGTCACCAGCTGGGCCACCAAGGCCCGGCTGCGCGGCTTCCGCGAGGCGCTGCGTGGAGCCGGGCTCGATCCGCGGGATCACACCGTTCTGCCCGGCAACTACCACGCGGACTCCGGGTACGATCTGGCACGCAGACTGCTGCGGCGCGGCTCCCTGCCGAGCGCGATCATGTGCGGCAACGACCGGATGGCCATGGGCGCCGTACTGGCCCTGCTGGAGGCGGGGGTCCGGGTGCCCGAGGACGTGTCGGTGATGGGGTACGACGACCAGTTCCAGCTCGCGGCGGAGATGCGCCCGGCGCTGAGCACCGTACGGCTGCCCTACGACGCGATGGGCCGTCTGGCCGCCGAGCAGCTGGCAGTGGGCGGGCCCGCGCGGAGCGGGCGTACCTTGGTGCACTGCCCGCTGGTGATGCGTGACTCCACCGCCCGGTGCGCCGGGGTCTGAGCCGGGCCGGGTCCACGGCGTCACTCGTACATCCGTCGATAACCCCCTCGTAACAAGTCCTTGACGCAAGAAACGGGGGGCAGCTACGTTGCGGCCACTAACCCGAATTAGTAGTGCGATGTGGTTGTTGGTACGAGCCGCCTCTCTCCGTCAGGTGGACTCGCCTCAGATGCGCCCCTGATCCGTCGGCTCGCCGACGAAGGAGGAACACATGTCCACACGGAAGCTCATCGGCAGTGCGAGCGCGCTCGGCGCGCTCGCACTGATCGCCACCGGCTGCTCGTCCGGATCCGGCAGCGGCACAGACACGAAGACCGTCACGATCTGGACCCAGATGGACCAGCCGATCATCGACGGCCTCAAGGCCGAACTCGCTCCGCGGGCCAAGGCCGAGGGCATCACCGTCAAGTGGCGCAGGGTCGACAACATCAACCAGCTGATCGTGCAGAAGGTGCAGGCCAACGATGCACCGGACATCGCGCTCCTCCCACAGCCCGGCATCATCAAGGACCTCGCAGCGAAGGGCAAGGTCACTCCGCTGGACGACGTCCTGGACATGCCGGCCCTGGAGAAGAGCATGACGTCGGGAACGCTGGACGTGGCCAAGGCCGACGGCAAGACCTACGGCCTGATGGTCAGCATGAACGTCAAGGGTCTGGTCTTCTACCCGAAGAAGGCGTTCGAGGACGCCGGCTACACCGCTCCGAAGACCCTGGACGAGCTCAACACCCTCACGGAGAAGATCAAGGGCGACGGGAACACGCCCTGGTGCCTGGGCATCGAGTCCGGCGCGGCGACCGGCTGGCCGGTCACCGACTGGATCGAGAATCTGGTCCTGAGATACGGCGGTGTCGACAAGTACAACGAGTGGGTGTCGCACGGCATCAAGTTCGACTCGTCGCTGGTCCGCCAGGCCGCCGCCGAGTTCGAGAGGATCGCCTTCACCGACGGCAACGTGCTCGGCGGCCGCAAGTCCATCGCCAGCAACGCCTTCGGTACTGCGGGCAACCCGATGTTCAAGGACAAGCCGGGCTGCTACATGTACCAGCAGGGCAGCTTCATCACCGGCTTCTTCCCCAAGGACGTCCAGAAGAACCTGGACGCCGAGGTCGGCGTCTTCGGGCTGCCCCCGGCCACGGCGGACGGTGAGAACCCCGTCGAGGGCGGCGGCGACACCGCCTCCATCTACAAGGACAGTCCGGCCGCCCGGAAGGTGATGAACCTGCTCGCGGCCACCGACCTGGGCACCACCGCCGCGACCAACGGCTCGTCCTTCATCTCCCCGCACAAGGACTTCCCGCTCGACACCTACCCGCTGAAGACCACCCAGTCGGTCGCCAAGGTCGCCTACGACTCGACCGGCTTCGCCTTCGACGGCTCCGACCTGATGCCGACCGCCGTCGGCTCCGGCACGTTCTGGAAGGACATGACGTCCTGGATCACGGGCGAGGAGTCGCTGGACAGCGCCCTGAAGAACATCGACGCCAGCTGGCCCGCCGGCTGACCACACGCGGCGGGCCGCCCGGACGCCCTCCCGGCGGCCCGCCGGCCTGACCCGACAACGAAAATCGCGTTCGTGGAAAGGAACCGCCGTGGTCAGCCAAATACTCTCGACGGCGCTCACGGTGCTGGTGGGCGTCGTCGCCGCCCTGGCCGTCTACTGGGCGCTCAACAGACTCGCCGAAGCCCTGCCGGCCCCTTGGGAACACCGGATCAAGCCCTACTTGTACATTGCGCCGGCGGTCGCAGCGATCGGGGTCTATCTCGTCTATCCGACGGTCATCACCGTTGTCGACAGTTTCCGCAGCAGCGACGGTTCGGGCTTCGTCGGGCTGGACAACTTCAGCCGGCTCCTCGGGACACCGGCCTTCCGGCAGACCCTGCTCAACACGCTGCTGTGGATCGCCATCGTCCCGGCCGCCTGCATCGTCGTGGGCCTGCTCGTCGCCGTGCTCACGGACCGGCTGTCCTTCAGGGCCGAGAGGGCGGCCAAGACCATCATCTTCATGCCCATGGCCATCAGCGCCGTGGGGTCGGCGACGGTATGGCGCTTCATGTACGCCGCCCAGCCCGCCGGAACCGGGCAGACCGGTCTGCTGAACGGCATCGTCACCGCCTTCGGCCACGAACCGGTCCCCTGGCTCCAGCAGAGCACCCTGCACGCCAACAGTCTGCTGCTCATGGTCATGCTGCTGTGGGGGCAGGCGGGCTTCTCCATGGTGCTGCTGTCCGCGGCCATCAAGGGTGTCCCCGCGGAGACCCTGGAGGCCGCCCGGCTGGACGGTGCGGGCGAGTCACGGATCTTCTGGCGGATCATTGTTCCGCAGATCCGAGGCACGCTCATCACGGTCTGGATCACCGTGCTCATCACCGTCATGAAGATCTTCGACGTGGTCTATGTGATGACCAACGGGTCCTTCAACACCAATGTCGTCGGCCTGGAGTTCTTCAATCAGCTCTACACGAACTACAACTACGGCTACGCGTCGGCGATCGTCGTCATGCTGCTCGTCGCCATCGTGCCGATCATGATCTACCAGATTCGCCACTTCAGGGCGGAGGAGTCGGCATGACCACCCAGACGACCGGGAAGACCACCCCGACGACGGCACTTCGGCGTGGCCGTCCGATGCGGGCAGGCACCGGCGTGCCCCCCGGACGAAGCCGTGGGCGCAGGCTGCCGGCCAAGCTGGGTGTGCTGCTCATATGCACCCTGTGGATCGTGCCCACCCTCGGGGTGACCATCACATCCTTCCGCGGCGTCGACGACGCCAACTCCAGCGGCTGGTGGACGTTGTTCGCCCACCCCGGCGGATTCACCCACCTGACCTTGGGCAACTACTCCACAGCGATCGAACAGGCGGAACTCGGCTCGGCGTTCCTCAACAGCTTGGCCATCACGCTTCCGGCGGTCTTCATCCCCCTGCTCGTCGCCGCCTTCGCCGCCTACGCCTTCACCTTCATGACGTTCAAGGGACGCGACATCCTCTTCATCGTCATCGTGAGCCTGCTGGTCGTGCCGAACTACGTCGCGTTCGTCCCGATCATCAAGCTCTACGCCTCCGTGCAGCTGAACGGCACCTTCCCGGCCGCCTGGCTCGCCCACATAGGCTTCGGCATGTCACTGGCCGTCTACATCCTGCGCAACTACATGTCGACCCTGCCCAAGGACGTCATCGAGTCCGCCAAGATCGACGGCGCGAGCCACTTCCAGACCTTCTTCCGGCTGATCCTGCCGATGTCCGCCCCCGCGCTGGCCTCCTTCGCGATCTTCCAGTTCCTCTGGGTGTGGAACGACCTCCTGGTCGCCCTGATCTTCGTGGGTCCCGGCGAGAAGCAGCCGATCACCATTGCCGTCAACAACCTGTTGGGGCAGCAGGGCACCGGCTGGGAGCTGGTGACGGCGGGCGGCCTGTTCTCCATGCTCGCCCCGATCCTGATCTTCCTGGTGCTGCAGCGGTACTTCGTACGCGGCCTCACCAGCGGAGCCGTCAAGGGCTGAGCCGTGCGTGGTTCGCGGCCCCGTCCGTGGGGTGCCGGGAGCCACGCAGGGCGCTGCCGCAACCCGTGTCCGCGCCTCCGCACACAACCCCCCACACGCACACCGAACAGTTGGGAACCCGATAACGTGAGCAAGGCACACGACCCCTGGTGGCGTTCCGCCGTGGTCTACCAGGTCTACATACGCAGCTTCGCCGACGGCAGCGGCGACGGAGTCGGCGACCTCGCAGGTCTGCGTTCCCGCCTGCACTACCTGGCCGAACTCGGTGTCGACGCGATCTGGATCAACCCCTGGTACCCCTCCCCACTGGCCGACGGCGGCTACGACGTGTCCGACTACCGCGACGTCCACCCCGCCTACGGCACCCTCGACGAGGCGAAGCAACTGATCACCGAGGCGCACGAGTCCGGCCTGCGCGTGATCCTGGACATCGTCCCCAACCACACCTCCGAGCAGCACCCCTGGTTCCAGCAGGCGCTCACCTCAAGCCCCGGCTCCCCGGAACGGGACCGGTACTTCTTCCGTGACGGCAAGGGGATCGATGGTTCCCAGCCGCCCAACGACTGGCATGCCGCCTTCGGCGGCCCCGCCTGGACCCGCACCGCGGACGGCCAGTGGTACCTGCATCTGTTCGCTCCCGAACAACCGGACCTGAACTGGGACAACCCCGAGGTTCACGCCGAGTTCGAATCGATCCTGCGCTTCTGGTTCGACCTCGGCGTCGACGGCTTCCGCATCGACGTCGCCCACGGCATGGCCAAGGACCCCGCCCTGCCGGACCTCGGGTTGCCGGAGTTCTCCGTCCTGGCCGCGGAAGGCCAGCGGGACCATCCGCACTGGGAACGCGACGGTGTCCACGAGATCTTCCGCAGCTGGCGCGCCATCGCCGACAGCTACCCCGACGCGCGCGTCTTCGTCGCCGAGGCCCACGTCCGTCCCGGGAGCCTCGCCGCCTATCTGCGCCCCGACGAACTGCACACCGCCTTCAACTTCGACTTCCACAAGTGCCCTTGGGAGGCCGACCGGTTGAGAGAGGTCATCGACCGCAGCATCACCGACCTCGCCGCCGTGGGCGCCTGTGCCACCTGGGTTCTGTCCAGCCATGACGAAACCCGCCACCTCACTCGCTACGGCCGCGCCCACACCGGCGTGACCAACCCGATGCGCGACGGGTACCAGCCCTCCGACCTGGCCCTGGGCACCCGTCGCGCCCGCGCGGCCGCCCTGCTCATGCTGGCCCTGCCCGGCGGCGCGTACATCTACCAGGGCGAGGAACTCGGCCTCTACGAGGTCGAAGACCTCCCCGAGGGGGCCCTCCAGGACCCCGTCTGGCAACGTTCCGGCCACACGATCCGGGGCCGCGACGGCTGCCGCGTCCCCTTGCCCTGGAACGGCGACAGTCCGCCCTTCGGCTTCGGCCCTCCGGAATCCGTGCCCTGGCTCCCCCAGCCCGGGGACTGGAAGGCATACACCGCCGAGGCCAACGAGGCCGACCCCACCTCCATGCTCCACCTCTATCGCCGGGCCCTGCGCCTGCGCCGCACCGACCCGCGCCTGAACGGCGGGGAGTTCCGCTGGCTGGACGCTCCGGAGGGCACCCTCCTCTTCGAGCGCGGCAACGGTCTGCTGTGCGCCGTCAACCTCTCCGACACCCCGATCGCCCTCCCCGACGGCTGCACTCCCCTGCTCTCGTCGGGACCGACTGCCGAAGGCGCTCTACTGCCCCCGGACAGCACGGTCTGGCTGCGGCACGGTTGACGGATACGGACAAGCCCTGGTCCGTCCAGGGCGAGTAGGGTCGGGGACTGGTCCGGTGGCGTGTGACCGTTCGGTTTATCTGTTCGAGAACCAGTGTCTGCCGTCGAGGTCGTACTTGTTGATGGGGTATCCAGGGGGTGTTGGACGGCCACGTCGCCGTGGATGTTGGTCAGTTGCAGGACGGTGTCGCCGGTTTCGCCGGTGATGGCGGCGAGGTCGCCCGCGAGGGACTGGACGTTGCGGGTGATGGTGCGGGTGGTGCTGTTCTCCAGGGTCCAGTCGGGACTGTCACCGTCCGCGCCGTAATGGCTGGTCTTGGCGGTGGTCAGCGTCCAGGTGCCGTCAGTTTCCTGGGTTCCGGTGGTCCAGGAGGCCAGGCGGCCTGCCGGGTCGAGGTCCCAGGTGCTGCGTTTGCCGTCGGCGGTTTGGCGGCGCACCAGGTCGTTGGTGTGGAAGCCGATGGCCGTGCCGTCGGAGTGCGTGGTGGTGCGGCCGAAGGCGTCGTAGACGGTGCCGGTGGAGATCAGCCGGTCGGCGCTGTCGTAGGCGTACGACGTGGTCGTGGCGCCGGTGGACGTGCAGGTCTGGCCGGGCTCGGCGGTGGAGGTGGCCACGTCGTACTGGATCCAGGTGTCCGTGGTCGGGCCCGCCAGCGTGTGGGTCGGGTCGATCACCACCGGATAGGTGACATCCGGGTCCGAGAGGAATGTTTCGCTCGGCTTGAGCACCAGCGTCTGGTCGCCGTCGGCCGCCGTCTCCACCGTCGCGCTGACCTTCGCCGTGTGCTCCGGCTCCTGGTACTTGGCGTCCTCCGCGTCTCCCCACATCAGCGGCGGCGGCGCCGCGGCGACCTGCTTGCCCTTGGAGTCCTCCCAGCGCAACCGCTGATCCGACGTCTCCTCAAGAGTCAGGCCTTCGGCCTTGACCGGCAGGCGGAACTCCATCGGCCCGCTCGGCCGCTCCCGCAGCACCACCGAGTGAGAGAAACCTTCCGGAAGTACGGAGACCACCACATCGCCCCCGGGAACCGTATCCGGGTAGGTGGCCGTGTTGCCCTTCAGAACCGGCTTGGGCAGAGCACCGTCCCACGCCACTCCGAAGCTCTTCTCGCCCCGGCTGACCTGCGCCAACGGCGCCGCGCTCCCGCCTGCGGAGAAGGCGATGTCAGCGGCCGCCGCCTTCGGCGCGATCTCGCCGTCCGCCTCGGACAGCGTCACATCCACCGGCCGCCACGTGCCCGCCGCGTCCTTCACCCGGATCGGACCGGTGAAGGACTCCACCGTCACCGTGCCGTCCGGATTCGCCCAACTGGTCGTGGCCTCGGTACGCGCGCCGAGGATCTCGATCCGCCGGTCCTCAAGCCGGGCCATCAGCTGCGCCGATGCTTCGTCATCGGCCTCGGCAGGGCCGAGCCGGGGCTGCGAATCAGCAGTCGTCGTCTGTGACGGCAGCGCCACCGACCGACCGGACGTTGCGACTGTTATCGCGGCCTCGGCGGCCAGCAGCATGGCTAAAGCACCGGCTATCAGTTTCAGAGGGCGTTCAGGGAGGAGGGTCGCGCGTTGGCGACGTTCTCTGATCGGGGACAGGCTCGCCCTGTCTCTCAGAGGGGAGCAGAGATCTTCCCATTCCGGACTCCGCCTCTCCTGATCACCCGATCAGGAGAGGCGGAAAACATCCAGGGAGAAAAGATCAAATAGAGGTGTAGAAGCTCACGCGTCGGGCAATTCATCGAGGAGCCTGCGATGTGATATTGGTCATAGTATCTTCATTTTCGTGGCGCTCTATTTCGGTGAGTGGTAATCAATTCGGCTTGCGGTGAAGGGGTTTACCCAAGCAAGCATCGTCCTCGGGGCTGAGCACGCCGCATGCTCCGGGAGAGGGCCTCTGGGAGACCGGGCTGCCCGGTGGCGGGCCCGGGTGACTTGAACAAGGCAAACCTCCGCCATGGGCACAGCGACCGGTGGCCTGGGCGGAGTCGCCTCCGGCAACGGCCGAGCCGGGAACATCACGACGATCACCGGCAGTCCTGGCGCAGTAGGCCGACCGACCCGCACCGGTCGACAGCCGGCAACATCTCGCCCGCGGCCGCTATCCCGCTCGGCCGGATACAGACCGGACCCACCGCAATCGCCCCGGGCGCTCCTCATTGGAGCGCTCACCGCCGGCCGGGTGCGCCAGGCCGCACCGCCCTTGACCCACCCGCCAAGCCAACCCGCACGATGAGGAACGACATGCCCGAACGACGCGTCGGCATCGCTTGCCCGCCCGTTCCCGTCGGTCAGGTGTCTCGCCGGGTCTTCGGGCTGGAGCGGCCCAATCCCTGTCACCTTCAAGGCGCGACCGCCGGCGGCGTCCACCCCGCTTCTTCGCGTGTGACGCAGGACATATAAGGATTCTGTGAGTGCGGGTGCAACCTTCCACGGGTTTGCTGAGTCGCATCTGTGGAATCAACGGCCACATCCGCGGCCCCACAACGCGACGGCCACTCACCCCTTCGTACGAGGTGCACATGAAGCTTCGCCGCGCCATGGCCGTCGCAGCCGCCACGGCCGTCATAGCCCCGCTGGCCCTGCTGTCGGCTCCGGCAGCGTTCGCCACCGACACCCCGGGGACCACGGAGAACTCCTCCACCGGTACCTCCGGCGACACCGGTGACGCGGCCGGGACGGGAGACACGACCGGCACCGGAGGTGACTCGCCGGACAAGGACACGGACGCCGCCTCCGGCGACCAGGACACGTCGACCGATGACCAGGACGCCGCCACGGACGATGAGACGGCGGCCTCCGACGACGAGGCGTCCGCGTCGGACGACCAGGACACCTCGACCGAGGACGACACCACGTCCGGTGAGGACGACACCACGTCGACCGAGGACGGGGACCCGTCCTCCGAGGACGACACCAAGCCGTCGGACGACGAGGGCGACGACGACGATGGCACCGGCCCCTCGGACGACGAGCCGTGGAACCCCTACGAGGACTGCGAGACCTTCGACCTGGACGACAAGCTCACGGCCTCCATCTCCGGGCTGCCGAACCAGATCGTCGCGGGCTCCGGCTGGCACGAGTTCGATTTCGTGATCAGGAACGACTCGGACAAGGACCTGAAGAAGGTCTGGGTCCAGGCCTTCACGGAGTACGGGGACGACACCAACGACGACAGCTCGCTCCTCTTCGACCTCGCCGAGCTCCAGTACAAGCTGGACGGCAAATGGACCGGCGACTACCAGGAAGGCTTCGAGGACGAGGACGGCAAGATCGCCTTCACGGGTACGTTCGTCGCCGTCCTGGACTCCCTGGAGAAGAACTCCACCGCCACCCTGGACCTCCGCGTGCGGGTGGACGAGGAGGCTCCGGCGGGTTCGTCGTTCGCGCTGAGCCAGGCCGTGTACGCGGGTGAGGAGTCCGCCTGCTACGGCAACGGCGACTTCTACGAGTTCACCGTGCTCGCCGCCGGCGACGAGCCGGGCGACGACGTCGAGGACGCCGAACCGAACGGCGAGAAGCCCGACGTCACCGAGGGCGTGAAGCCGCAGGGCGGCGCCAAGGAGATCACCGGCAACCTCGCCGAGACCGGCTCCAGCTCCGCGCTTCCCATGATCGGGATCGCCGGCGGCGTGGCCGTCGCCGCCGGTGCCGGCGCGATGTTCGTCGTACGCCGCAAGAAGGCCGGGGCCCAGGCGTAGGGCGAGAGCGGTTCCGTACGGGACACGGAAGAGGGGCCCGCGCCCGCAGGAGGGCGCAGGCCCCTCTTCTATGGCATGCGGCTTCGCCGAGGCCATAGGCGGCACGCTCAGTGGATCGGGTTCTGGCGCGGCTGCACCGCCACCTTGCCAGCCCTTCACGGGGAACGATCTTCCGACGCACGGGAAACGATCTCCAACGGGGGTGCTCCGCCACACATCAGCCCCACTCGTGAACACCCCACGCACGACTGTTCTTGAGTTAGCTCAGGTTCAGTTGACGAGATCCCGGCGATCATGATGATCGCGCGGGATCTTCGTCGTTTCCGGGGTCTGTTCGATGGTGTTCGGGGTGATGGACGTCGGTGGTCCACGGCTTTGGTGGTGTCGCTGTCCGGTCGCGTCTTCTTGAGCGCATGACGGCCAGCCCCATGGAGTCGGGGCTGGCCGTGGTCGTGTGTGGTTCTTCTGGTTCAGATGTCTGTGGTGTGTGGCGGTGGCCGTGCGGTCTGTGTCGTCGGTTCCGCCTCTGGCCGAGCCGGTGGCTGGGGGACGGTGTCGGCGTAGTCGGCGTCGGTGAGGTGGGTGCCGGTGCGCTGGTAGAGCCAGGTTTCGAGGATGTCGAGGTTCCCGGCGGTGACCATGAGGGCGACGAGGAGAGTCTGGGCGACCTGGCCTCGTGCCGCACGGTGTTTCGGGTTGCCGATGTAGAGTTCGTCGCTCTTGAGGCGTCCGTGGATCCCCTCGTTGTGGGACCGGATGGGTTTGTAGACGGCGATCCAGTCGTCGGACAAGTAGTGGCTGTCCTGCCGGAACTTGGCGGTCCTGAGGTCGCCGGAGGCGTCTGCGGGCACGGTGATGCCGGATTTGCCGCAGACGGCGGGCAGTTCGTCCGCTGGCGGGTGGGTGAGCCATTCGTTCTGGGGCAGTTGGATGGTCGGCCGGGCTGCCGGATGGGCTGCGCGTCTGCGACTGTCGGTAAAATCGATCACCGCAGTGGGCGGGCCCGGAATACGGGGTGCGCGGGGGCGGAGTCGGTCACGGCGGGCGCAGTTCACCGACGGGGATGGTCCAGCGGCCGGGCACTGCAGGCGGATGGCGCCGCGGGCGTCGGGACCTTGTTTGGTTTTGAGAAAGTACGGTCCCCGAGCGGCGATGTACTCGGTGAGCTGCTGGTTGTCCCGGATCTCGCGTACGGCTTTGTCGTCCAGGCCCTGGGTGGCATGGGCCAGTGTGGTGGGTGTGCAGGGGCAGGCGAGGGAGCCGTCGATGAGCAGGGCGCCCTGCCAGCTGCCCTGCTCGCCACGGTCGTTGACCTTGTAGTCCAGGGCGAGGCGGTAGCCGAGGCGGCGTACGGGGATCTGGAAGTTCTCGGGAGCGCATCCGGTGTATGCGCGGTCGGCCGCGCAGGTGCCCACCGGCAAGCTGAGCGGGGCGAGTTCCTCCAGGGCGAGGACGGCGTTGCGGCCGGTGCGGACGGTGGGGGTGTCCAGGATCAGGCCGACGCACATCTGGGGGTAGGCGGTCGGCTTGCCTGCGGGCTTGCCGGGGCGGCGGCGATGGGCAGCGACGGCGAACGTGGCGCTGTAGCCGAAGGTGCCTTCGTCGGAGCCCCCGCTGAAGTGCCAGCCCGCGGTGATCTCCACCGAGGCGGTCTGGGACCGTTCGCTGGCGTGGCGGGCCTACGACGCCGCCGACCACGTCACCAAGGTGACCTATCCGGCCGCGGGCGGTCTCGCTGCGGAGACGGTGACCACCACCTACGACACCTATGGCCGACCGGACCGCTTGACCAGCACCCTCGGCACGGCCGTCTACATCGACGACACCGCCTACGACTCCTACGACCGCCTCACCGGGCGCACCTACGGCGCCGATTTCGACGGCAACGGCATCAACGCCCAACGCACCTACAGCTACGACGACAGCAACGGCACCCGCCGGCTCACCTCCATCGCGACGACCACCAACGTCAACGAACTGATCACCGAGAAGCAGAAGGACACCTACACCTACGACCTGGCCGGCCGGATCACCGAACTGCGTGAGGAGGCCACCGGCCAGACCGCCCAGTCGCAGTGCTTCCGCTACGACGACCAGAGCCGCCTGACCCGCGCCTTCACCCACACCACGGCTGGCATCTGCGCGAACACAGCACAGACCACCACCAACAACCAGGGCACTGCCCCTTACCAGACCGCCTACACCTACGACCGCATGGGCAACCTGCAGTCGGTCACCGACACCGACTCCGCCGGCACCGCCGCCCTGCGCGACTACCTCTACCCCGGCTACGACGACGCCGGCACCTGGACCACCGCCAACGCCAACTGGCCCCACGGCGTCCGCAAGATCCTCCACAAGACCGGCAGCACCACCACCCGCACGGACACCGTCACCTACGACGACGACGGCACGATGCTCAAGCGCATCGAACAGCCCGCCACCGGCACGGCAACGACCGTCGAGTACACCTGGACCAAACTGGCCCAACTGGCCACGGTCAAGACCACCAAGGCCAGCGGCAGCGAACTGACCCGCTACGCCTACGACGCCGACGGCAACCTCCTCGTCCGCACCACCCCCAGCGAAACCATCGCCTCACTCGCTGGCACCGAACTGCGCACCGACGGCACCAACGTCACCGCGACACGCCACTACACCAGCGGCACCGCCACCGTCGCCATGCGCACCACCGAAGGCACCACCGCCACCAACGGCAAACTCACCTACCTGATGGGCGACACCCAGGCCTCCACCCAGATCGCCGTCGACGCCACCACCGGCACCTCCACCCGCCGCCGCTACACCCCCTTCGGCGACGAACGCAGCGGCACCCTGCCCACCGGCACCGACAACGGCTTCCTCGGCAAGACCGAAGACACCAGCACCGGACTGTCCCTGCTCGGCGCCCGCGCCTACGACCCCAACCTGGGCCGGTTCCTGAGCCCGGACCCGCTCAGCAGCCCGTACAAACCGCAGAACCTCTCCTCCTACAGCTACTCCTACAACAACCCGGTCAACCTTATGGACCCGACCGGCCTGGAGAACTGCTACCCGTTCGACTGCGCCGGAGAAGTGACCGACTTCGACGAACCCAAGCCCCCCACCGATCCGCCGGTGGTCACGGACCTGGGAGACGGGACGGCGCCGAGCGCTCCGACGGACCTGGTCAACAACTACCTGGGAGACGACCAGGACGCACCGACCGTCGGGCAGATGCAGGCCGCCGGAACCTACATGCCGCACGTCAGCCCCGAGCTGAACTACGAACTCTACTTCCGCGAGCGCTGCGGTAGAGACGGCATGGGCACCGACATGACGTGCGCGAACTTCCGCAAGCACTACGACAACTGGGCGCACGTCAAGAGCATCGACGCGGACTCCTGCCCGATATGCGGGAACATAGGATTCCTCGCCATCGTCGAGTACGCACTCGGACGCGGCGGCAAACTCGGAAGGCCATGCCCGCCGAACAGCTTCCTCCCTGAAGCCGGTGTCCGTATGGCCGACGGGTCCGTCAAGGAAATCGGTGACATCGAGGTCGGGGACAAAGTCCTCGCCACCGACCCGGAAACAGGGAAGACCGAAGCCCGCACCGTACTCGCCACCATCATCACCATGGAAGACAAAGACTTCACCGGCCTCACGGTGAAGACCAGCGACGGCGACGCAGAGATCATCGCAACCGACCACCACCCGTTCTGGTCACCCTCCGCTGACACATGGATCGACGCAGGGGACATCGAGCAAGGCATGACCCTGCGCACAGACACCGGAACCACCGTGACGGTGAACGCGGTCCGGTCATTCCAAGATCAGGCGGAAACCCGCAACCTCACGGTCGACGGCATCCACACGTACTATGTGCTGGCGGGGGCGACTCCGATCCTGGTGCACAACATTACTCAGGTTGAACTCGTAGTGTCTGCCCGAGTGATCACCAAGGTTCGATGATCAGGCCGGTCCCGGCGAGGCAGCCGTCGATCAGGTGGGGTCTGAACTGGATCTTCTTCAGCTTGCGTTTGACGATGCGGACGAGGCCGCTGAGGTCGGTGGCGACGAAGTTGGCGATGGCGCGTTTGAGGAGTGACCACACGCCTTCGGCGGGGTTCAACTCCGGTGCGTAGGACGGCATCTGGAAGATCCGTAACCAGTCCGCGTGTTCCTCGGCGAAGGCGGCGAGTTCCTTGGCGAGGTGGACGTTGAGGTTGTCTCAGCACCACACCAGTGGGGCGCCCAGCTGCTGGTGGGCGGCGATGATCAGGTCGCGGTACTCGTGCCAGGCGAACGTCTTCGGCTCGCCCCTGCGGCCGTGGTAGACGTGCAGCCGGTAGAAGAAGTGCGGGCGGTTTCCTGGCCGGTAGCAGACGGCGCCGGCGATGTTGACCCGGCCGTTTCCCCGACCTCGCACCCGCACCACCGGACGTGCTCCGCGCGGTGCCCAGGTGCGGCCTTTCGGCGGCCTCAGCCCCTGGCCCGCTTCGTCCTCGAAGCAGATGTAGGCGCCCAGGTCCGCCGCTGTCCTTTTAACCGCGGCCACACCTCGTCCTTCCACATCTCGATGGCCGCCTCGTCGCGCTCGATCGCGTGGCGCACCGGGACCTGGCAGGACCAGCCGTGCCGTTTCAGCAGTTTGGCCACCCCCTGGATCGTGTAGCCCTTGTGGAACAACCTGCCGATCAGCGTCTTGATCCGGCCCAGCGTCCACCGCTGGTCATCGGTGAAGCCGTGGGCCAGCGGCCCACGCTTCAGCTCCGCCTCCAGCCGGTCCCACTCCCGCACCGACAGCCGCTCCCGCGACACCGGCCCCTTCGACTCCAGCGCCGCGCCCCCGCCCTCGCGCCACACCTTGCGCCACCGCCGCACCGTCCGCTCCGTGACCCGCAGATCGGCCGCGATCACCCTGGCCTCATCACCGCGCTCGAACCGCTCGGCCGCCTCCAGCCTCAGCTGTTCCCGCTTCTCCTGCTCGGCGGGCGTATAGCCGCCCCTCTGTGCGTACCGCATGATCCCGTCGTACCGCAGGGATCATGAACCGTCACGACCCCGCAGGCTCTACGAGTTCAACCTGAGTAGTTGCCCTCCAGGAATTCTGGATCAGACCTTCCAGTCGGCCAGAACCCCAGCAAAGCTTGAACATGTAATCGACCCGGAGAAGCATGGATTCTCTGACCTGGTCGGGCGTTCTGGCGGCCGCGAGCAAGCTATGCGGCGAATCGTGGACAGCCTTGGTGACGTAGATGACTGGCCGCAATCTGGGAGATTCAAGGTTGATCGTGTCATCGATGGTGAAAACGTAACAATCCGAGGGGCTGTGGTTAATGGGGTGCCAAGAATTGGGGCGGCGTTTATCCCCGAGAAGTTCCCAGGATCGTAACGGGCGAGATTTTAGATGAGTTGGAGTGTGCGCGATGCCTATCCCTGTTGAGTCTCGCCCGCTGAATTCAGCGGAACGGGCAGTCGTGGAGTCCTTGCTGGCGGCTGATTTTCCAGGTTCCGCAGAACTCCGCCAGCAGCTGGATAAAGTTGAGGTAGTGGCTCAATGGGGGGATGGATCTGTGAGTGCCGATTTTAAGGTATCTGGAGATTTCCCCATCGCTCCTATTCCCTCAGGAGTCGCACCGGTGGAAGCTGTGGTAGTTGACGACTCCGGTGAACTCGTCGGCGAAATCCTTCTTTGGGTTCGGGCTGGCGTGCTATCCGGGCTCGAATATGCCTGGTACGATGATGAATCACCTTCTTCTCTTCCTGGAGTGAACAGAATTATCGTCTCCAAGTAGCTTTTGGCAGTAGCCTTGATTCTTCAGGGGGTACGAGATGGGCGTGCGCTGAACTGCAGCGGCGAGTCACCTGGCACGGGTAGAAGGTGAGCGCGGTGGCGTCGTAGGCGTCCACCGTTGAGGTGCTCGGGCCGGGGTTGGGCCTCTCGGCGACGATCGCGCACGTATGCGGGAGATCGAGCAGGGCATGGGGTCGAATACCGAGCGCTGTTTCCTCGCACTCGGGGCACCGACTTCATGTGGGGCCGGTGGGGAACGATCTTCGAGGGCGTGGGGAACGATCTTCAAGGCCTTTTGTCAGTGCAGCTCATCAGCACTCGTGAACACCCCACGCACAGATCAGAGCCCCAGTGGTGAAAACCACTGGGGCTCTGACGTGTTGTCAGGACAGGGCGTCGGCGGTCGGTGCCGGCTGTGCGATGGCGTCGAAGTACGGCCAGCCGTTCACCTCGACCGTGTGGGCGTCCGGGTGGAGGGCCAGGTTCGGGGCGGCGGCGTCCAGGAGGCGGCGGACCGTGCCGGGCTCGTGGAGGTTGAGGTACGTGTGGTCCGAGAGGTGGACCAGGGCGCCGGAGTCGAAGTAGCAGTTCGAGACGGCACGGTTCCGCTCCGGGCTGAAGAGCAGGACCAGACGGCGCCCCCGGGGGCCGTCGGGGTACAGCGACAGCTTCAGGTGGCAGTGGTCGTAGGCGACGCGGGAGCGTTGACGGACGGTCCAGTGCCAGGTGGTGTCGTCCACGACGAGACGGCGAAGGCGGGTGTTCTTCCTCACGGGCGCACCGTAGGGGCCCGACACCCCGATGGGCGCCGGGATTTACGGGCCCGGCGTCAGGGGTGGAGTGGCTTGGCGAAGCAGAGGCTCAGTTCGTGGAAGCGGTAGTGGCCGAACTTCGCGCAGGGCTCGTAACCGCTGGAGGTGTAGAGGGTCACGGCCTCGGGCTGCTTGGAGCCGGTCTCCAGGACCATGCGGGTGCGGCCGCCGGCACGGGCGTCGGCCTCCAGTTCGCCCAGGATGCGGCGGGCCAGACCCAGGCCCCGGGCGCCGGGGGTGACGTACATCCGCTTGATCTCGGCGTCCCCGTCCTGGTACCCCTCGTCATTGGTGTCCTGGGCGCGCCAGCCGCCCGTGGCGACGGGGCTGTCGTGCTCGTCGTAGGCGATCAGGTACAGCCCGGCCGGGGGGACGAAGTGCGCCGGGTCCATGGGGGTGGCGTCGCCCTCGTCGCCGTAGCGGACGCTGTACTCGGCCTGGACCTCGTCGTTGAGCTTGACGGCGTCGGGGTGGTCGAAAGGGACCCGGCGGATAATCATGTCAAGCATCGTACATCTATGCATGCGCATGCTCCATATCTGGACCTTGTCCAAGGTGCGGGTATCGTGCCCGGGTGCTGACTGTGACCTCTGTGAATGTGAACGGGCTGCGGGCCGCCGCGAAGAAGGGCTTCGTGGAGTGGCTCGCCGGGACCTCGGCCGACGTGCTCTGCCTCCAGGAGGTGCGGGCCGAGCCGGAGCAGCTCCCCGCCGGGGTGCGGCAGCCCGAGGGGTGGCACGTGGTGCACGCCCCGGCCGCCGCCAAGGGGCGCGCGGGTGTGTCGCTGTACAGCCGTCGCGAGCCCGACAGGGTGCGGGTCGGCTTCGGATCGGCCGAGTTCGACGGCAGCGGGCGGTACGTCGAGGCCGATCTGCCCGGTGTCACCGTCGCCAGCCTCTACCTTCCCTCCGGCGAGGTCGGGACCGACCGGCAGGACGAGAAGGTCCGGTTCATGGACGAGTTCCTCGCCTACCTGAAGGAACTGCGCGAGCGCGCGGCCGCCGACGGGCGCGAGGTCGTCGTCTGCGGCGACTGGAACATCGCCCACCGGCCCGCCGACCTCAAGAACTGGCGGGCGAACCAGAAGAACGCCGGGTTCCTGCCCGAGGAGCGGGCCTGGCTCGACCGGGTCTTCGACGAGGCGGACGGGGCGTACGTCGATGTGCTGCGCGCCCTGCACCCCGACGTTGAGGGGCCCTACACCTGGTGGTCCTACCGGGGGCGGGCCTTCGACAACGACTCGGGATGGCGGATCGACCACCACGTGGCCACGGCCGGGCTCGCCGACAAGGCGGTCAAGGGGCTGGTGGAGCGCGCCGCGACCCACGCGGAGCGGTGGTCGGACCACGCGCCGGTGACGGTCGTCTACGACCTCTGAGAGCTGCCTCGCCCGGCGTCCGGCGTCCGATGCGTGCCGGGCGAGCGACCGACATCACAGATCCTTGACACTCTGTGCCGCACTGCATCGGTTGTTCGATTGCTGTGCGGAAAGACTCATCCCCAGGGGACGGTGCTTACCGGCCGGAGGGGGACACGTGCGGGGGCAGGGGCCAGGCGGCCACAACGAGCTGAGCGGCGTCGTGCACGGTCCCAGCGTGCAGGCCGCCGTCGTGTACGGCGGGGTCCAGGTCAGGACCGGCGAGGCGGTCGCGGCACGGCCGCGCACCGCGGTTCCGTGGCAACTGCCGCCCGCGGTGCCGCTCACCGCTCGCACGGCCGAGGTCGAGCGACTGGAGCACCACCGCGCCTCCGTGTCCCGCAGGGGGCATCCCGTCCTCGCCGCGGTGAGCGGGCTGGGCGGGGTGGGAAAGACCGCCCTCACCCTCTCCTGGCTGCACGGGCTGCGGCCCGACTTCCCGGACGGCCAGTTGTACGCGGACCTGGGCGCCCAGTCGCCGTCCGGACCGGCCGATCCCGGCGAGGTGCTGAGCGGATTCCTGCGCGGCCTGGGTGTGCCGCCGCGACAGGTTCCGCATGAGCCGGAGGAACGGGCGGCGTTGTACCGGTCGTTGACCGCCGAGCGCGCGCTCGTGGTCCTCCTCGACGACGCGGCGACGGCGGCGCAGGTACGGCCGCTGCTGCCGGGCGGCCGCACCCTCACCGTCGTGACCGGTCGTCGGCGGATGTCCGGCCTGGCGCTCGAAGGCTGCTACCAACTGCAGTTGGAGCCCCTCGCACCGGAGGCGGCGCTGGAACTCCTCGCGGCGACGCTCGCCGACGACCGGGTGGCCACCCAGACCGACGACGCCCGAGCCCTCGTGCGGCTGTGCGCGGGGCTGCCGCTCGCCGTCCGGGTCGCGGGCGCACGGCTCGCCGCCCGGCCGGGCAGGCGCATCGGCGCGATGGTGCGGGCCCTCGCCGCCGAGCAGGGCAGACTCGACGGGCTCGCCATCGAGGGGGATCACGGTGTGCGTGCCGCGCTGGATCTGTCGTACCGGGGCCTGCCCGAGACGTCGGCCCGGCTCTACCGGCTGCTCGGCCTGCATCCCGGACGCGAGTTCCAGAGCGCGGTCGCGACGGCGGTTCTGGCTCGCGGGTCCGCCGACGGCGGGCCGGGGTCCGTCGGCGCCACCGGGCCGGGACCCGCGGGCGCCACCGGGCCGGGACCCGCGGGCGCCACCGGGCCACCCGGCGCGGAGCGTGCGCTGGAGAACCTGTACGACGCCAATCTGCTGATCGACGTGGGCGAGGACCGGTACCGCTTCCACGACCTCGTCCGGCTGCACGCGGCCGAGAAAGCCGCGCAGGACGAGTCCGAGGCGGAACGGGCGGCCGCGTTCCGCCGGCTCGCGGACCACTATGTGGCCACCGCGACCCGGGCGGAGAAGGCCGTCGAGCCGTACCACCCCTTGCGGGAGCGGTCCTACGGCCTCGGTCCTGTCGTCGAGGGCGACCCCGGGCCCGGACCACGGGCCGCACTGGACTGGCTGGAGCGGGAACTGCCCCAGCTGATGGCGGTGATCCGCCGTGCCAGGGCGGCGGGCGCGGCGGAGGCCTGCTGGCAGCTCGCCGATGCCATGGGGCCGCTCTTCGTCCGCCGCAAGCACTACGACGAGTGGCTCGCCGCGTACGAGGAGGGGCTGGTGGCGGCGCGCGAGGTGGGCGACACCCAGGCCGCGTGCCGGATGCTGACGTCCGGGGGCCAGGGCGCTCTGGGGAGCGGCGGGCACGGGCGGGCGCTGGAGATGTTCGAGGAGGCGGCCGGGCTGTTCGCCTCCATCGGCGACATGCTCGGCCACGCCCGTACGCTCAACTACCGAGGACTGGCCCACCAGCGGCTGGGGCAACTGGACGAAGCGGCCGTACTGTTCGCCCGCGCGGCCGTCGAACTGCCCAGACACGGGGACGAACGCGCCGGCGGGCTCGCCCGGCTCAACGCCGCCGACGTCGACCTCGACCTCGGCCGTCCGGAGCGGGCAGCCGAAGCGGCCGTGGCCGCACGGGAGACGTTGCTGGCCGTGGACGACCCCTACAACGCCGCGAGGGCCGCCACGCTGCTCGGCCGGTCCGCCCTGCTTCGGGGCCGGCTCGACGAGGCGGAACGTCTGCTCTCCGGGGCGCTCGACGCTCTGGGCGCCGTGGGGGCGGACTCCGAGACGGCCCGGGCGCTCGGTGTGCTGGGCGAGGTCGCCGAGCGCCGCGGTGAGCGTGCCCTCGCCCGGGAGCGCTACGGCCGGGCCCTCGCGCTGGCCACCGCGGCGGGCCGGCCGGGGCAGGCCGACGAACTGCGCGAACGGTTGAGGTTGTTGACCGATGCCGATGCCGACGCTTCGGTCGACAGCGACGCCGGTGCCGGTGCCTCGGCCGCCAGCGACGCCGATGCCCAGGCCGATGCCGCCAGGTGACCGGGGTGATCGGCCGGCCGGTAACCGGCGGGTGGGTGCTGCCGGATGGCCGGGGAGGTCGGCGGGTCCGGCGGGGTGGGTGCAGCCGGATGACCGGGGCGACCGGCGGGACGGGTGTTGCCGGGCGCCCGTCCCGGTCGTCGGCGTCCGGTGGTGTCGATGGCTGGACCGGCTTCGGGGCGGAGGCCGGTGGACTGGTGTGTGTCGTTCAGTGGGTGCCTGTCACCAGCCATGTGTGGGCCAGGGACGCCCAGACCGGCCAGGGGTGTACGGCCGCGTGTCGTTCGGTCAGGTGCAGCCGTATCGGTACGCGGCCGTGGGGACCCACGCGCAGCCAGCACCTCCCTGCTCCGGTGTGCACCGCCACCACCGCCGTGCCCGGGTGGGCGGCGGCCAGCGCGTCGGCCGCGGCGTCTCCCGATCCCGGCGCCACCAGCACGTCGGCGAGGGCGGGCCAGGGCCAGGGGGCGGGCAGTTCCACCCGCAGATGCTCGTCGACGAGCGCGGGCGGGCCGGGCGGGCCGGGCGGGCCGGGCGGAGTGATCCGAACGTACCGGCCCCAGGGGCGCAGTGTCTCCTCTCCCGCTGTGTTCACGATCCGGCTCCGCCCGGCACGCCATAGCGCACCAGGACCGGTGGCGGCGCCGCCTCCGCGGCGGGGCGGGCGACCGGCGCGCGCAGCCGCAGCTTCCGGTAGAGCAGCGCGCGCATCCGCCGGGCGAACCGGCCCGGTTCCGAACTGATCCGGGCCGCGACCCGCGCGTACCGGTCCGGGCGGTGGGCGACGGAGCTCTGCCGCAGCTGTCGGAGCAACGGCCGGCCCGTGTCGATCCACGGCACCAGCGAGCGCAGTTCCGCCATGGGCGAGGCGGGGTCGAGGTCGGTGTCCGGTGAGCCGGCGGCCAGGAGACGGGCGCCCGTCATCGTGCCGTACAGCGACACCGAGCCGTGGTCGCCGACGATGTAGTCGGCCCCGACGACGGCGCCGCACCACTCCGCGTGCTGGCTGACCAGCCCGATGCCGCAGCGGCTGAGGCCGGCGAACGCGCTGCGGATGTGCCATTCGCTGTGGGCGTTCCAGACGTTCGAGTGCAGCATGACGACGATGCGGAAGTCCTCCCGGGGGAGCTGGTCGGCCAGTTGCTCCAGCAGGTCCCAGTGCCGTCCGAGCAGGGACTCGGGGCCCCAGGTCGAGCAGACGAGGACGAGCTCCTGCCAGGGCGCCGCGCCGAGCGCGCGCCGGTACAGGTCCCGGGCGGGCAGGCTCGCCGCGACGCGGTCGTAGCAGGGGTCCCCGACCACCTCGGCCACGGGCAGGGCCTCGGGGCACTCCCGGCCCAGACGGGTGCGGTCGTCCTCGTGGGCCAGGACGATCGCCGCGGGCACCACCACTCCGTCGCGGACCAGCCACTGCCGGCCCAGCCCGTACACCTCGCGCACCGCGGGGAGACGGCCAGGACGGCCGCGACGGTCGTCGGGGACGGAGACGCGCTTGTTGTACGAGGCGCCGTGCGGCAGCACGATCACCGGGACGTTCAGTTCGTGCAGGCTCCCGTAGCTCGCGGTCAGCGCGAGGTCGAAGCGGGTGTGCACCGCCTGTCCCCACGGCACGACGAGAGCCCTGGTGTTCTCCAGGAACTCGTCCACGCCGTGGTTGAAGACGTCACCGGCCACCGTGAAGAGCACCTGCACCCGCGGGTCCCCTTCCAGCAGTCGGACCGCGTCCAGCAGCCTCCGGGCGGAGGTCACGGTGTGGACCACCGCGAGCACCCGCTTGCGGATACGGAAGGTCGCCCAGCGCTCGACATCCAGACGCAGGGGTACGGCAGGGCGCCGGTCGGCGTCCGGCATCAGCAGGCTCATTTGCACTCCCCCGTGAAGCAACAGAGTTGAGGTGCGGACCGGCAGCTCGTCGCCGGCCGCTGTAACTGCGTCTCCCCGGACGGGTGGACGGCCGGCTTGCAGAAATCTTGCACCTCGGGCGTGCGGGTCCGTCGGCATGCTTCGTGCGCCCCTTCGCGCGACTGTGCGCCCTGCTTTGCACCTCTGTTCAGTCAGGCGCGGTGGCGACAGTGAGACATCTGGTGGACAGATGTACGACCCACCGGCCGCCCGTGCGGAGACCGCCGGTGCGAGGACAGCACGACCGAGGCACGCGCCTGGACGAAGCGAACCACCTGGGGGAAGTGGTGCACCTTCTTGCGCTCGGGCCGCTCGAACTGTGGCAAGGGGGACGGCAGTACCCGCTCGGCTCGCTGAAGGAGCGGCGGGTGCTCGCGGTCCTGCTGTACGCCCAGGGTGATCCCGTCGCCGTCGACACGCTCGTCGAACGGGTCTGGGACGACGAGGTGCCCGTTACCGCCGTGGAGACGCTGCACTCCTATCTCTCCCGGCTGCGCACCCGGCTGCGTCGCGCCGTCGGTGATCTGGCCGTGCTGGAGCGCCCGTCCCCGCGCCGCTACCGGCTGCGCGTCCGGCACGCGGACGACGTGGACTTCGTACGGCTGCAGCGGCTGCGTGACGAGGCCCGTGCGGCGGCCGGGCGCGGGGACCGGGAGTACGCCGTCGGTCTGCTGCACACCGCCGCGTCGCTGTGGCGGGGGGAGCCGTTCGCCGAGTTCACCGGCGACTGGGCCGCGTCCGCCCGGGCACGGCTGACCGAGGACCACCGCCGGGTGCGCGAGGAACGCATCCGGCTGGAACTGGAGCTGGGCCGTCACGCCGACCTCCTCGGCGAACTCCATGAACTGGTCTCCCTGAACCCGCTGGCCCAACAGGCGGTCACGGCCCTGATGCTGGCCCTGTACCGGTCCGGCCGGGACGGCGAGGCGCTGGCCCTGTACCGCACCACGCGCCGGCGGCTGAACGAGGAGCTCGGCATCGACCCCGGTACCGAACTCCAGGAACTGCAGCGGCGGATCCTCGGTCAGGACCCCGCCCTGCGGGAGCACCACGCGGCGGTGGCCGAGCCCGGGACCGGCCGGGGGAGGGGTGCCTCGCAGGCGGCGGACCGTGCCGCCGGGCACCCGGGGAGCAGTCTGCCGCGGGACACCCGGGACTTCACCGGCCGCGCGAGCGAGCTGGGCTTCCTGCTCGCCGCCCACGGACCCGACGGCAACGGGACCGCGCTGCCGGTCACCGTCGTGCACGGCATGCCCGGCGTCGGCAAGTCCGCGCTGATCGTGCACGCCGCGCACCGGATGCGCGAGCGCTATCCGGACGGCCAGTTCTACGTGGACCTGCGCGCCTACAGCGACCAACCGCCCCAGGATCCCGCGGACGCCCTGGCGTTCCTGCTGCACACCGTCGGAGTGCCCGATCCGCTGCCCGTCACCCTGGACGAGCGGGCCGCGCGCTGGCGAGAGTGGACCGCCCGGCACCGGGTCCTGGTGGTGCTCGACAACGCCCGGGACGCCGAGCAGATCCGCCCGCTGCTGCCCGGCTCGCCGGACTGCCGCGCGATCGTCGCCAGCCGTAACCGGCTCACCGAACTGGACGGCGCCACGCCGCTGTTGCTGGACGTGCTGTCCGTGACGGAGGCCGGTGCGCTCTTCGCCCGGATCGCGGGGGCGGCCCGGGTCTCCGACACCGTCGCCCTGCGCCGGGTCGTGGAACTGTGCGGCAGGCATCCGCTCACCCTGCAGCTGCACGCGAGCCGGTTCCGGCACCGGGACACCTGGGACCTGGAGTACGTCGCGGACCGGCTGGACGGGGCCGGCGACCGGTTGGAGGAGTTCGACGAACGGGTCGCCGCCGCTCTGGAGATGTCCTGCGCCGATCTGGACGCCTCGGCGCGCAGCCTGTTCCGCCGGCTCGCGCTGCACCCGGGCCCCGACATCACCCTGGAGGCGGCGATGGCGCTGTCCGGGGACGTCGATCCCGGCGCGGTGCGCCGCGCGGCCGAGACCCTGCTGGACCGCCACCTGTTGGACGAACCGGTCCGGGACCGCTATCAACTCCACGATCTGGCCCGTGCGTTCGCCGGCCGTCTCGGTCGCCGGGAGGATCCGCCGACCGAGCGGCGCGGGGCGCTGCGGCGGCTGCTGTCGTACTACCTCACGGCCGCCGACCGGGCGGACCGGCTCGCCCACCCGCGACGGCGCAGACGACGCGTCCCGAGGGAATTGATCGCACCGGTCACCCCCGGGTTCGCCGCGGAGCCGCCCACCGGGTCCGCCGCCGAGGAGGCGTCGGTGTGGCTGACCGTGGAGCGAGGCAACCTGCTGGCGGTGGCACGTACGGCCGCGGCGGAGTTCCCCGAGTACGCGGCGCTCTTCCCGCACGTCCTCGCGCACTCCCTGCAACGCTGGGGCACGCACGACATCACCGCCGAGCTGCAGGCGGCGGCGTTGATCGCGCTGCGCTCGGGCGAGGACCGGCCGGCCCTCGCCCGGACCCTGGTGGAGCGGGCGAGTGTCCTCGCCCGGGAGAACCACAACGCGGCTCTGGAGCACGCCACCGAGGCGTTGACCCTGTTCGAGGAGCTCGGTGACCCCCGGGGCCGGGCCGACGCGCTGCTCGAGATAGGCCGTGCCCATCTCGGGGCGGGCCGCGGCGAGGCGTGTCTGCGGGAACTGGACCGGTGCCTCGTCCTCTACCGCGCTGTCGACGACCCCCATGGCATCGCCGCCACCCTCAATGTGCAGGGCACGGCGAGGGTGCACCGGGCGGAGTACACCGAGGCGACGCACTGCTTCCGGACCATGCTCGGCATCAACCGGGAACTGCGTGACCGTCACGGTGAGGCCGTCGCGTGGAACAACCTCGGGGACATCCGGCTCGCCCTCGGGCTCCCCGAGGAGGCCGGCTACCACTACGAGCACGCCCTCGTCCTGATGCGCGACATCGGAGGGAAGAAGGACCTCGCGATCCTCGACACCAATCTCGGTGCCGTGTACTCCGCCACCGGTCAGCCGGGGCGGGCACTCGCCTGTTTCCGCCGGGCCCTGGCCAGCCATCGGGCGGGCGGGGACGCCATCGGTGAGGTCAACACCCTGATCTCGCTGGGCGAGACCTGTGCGGGTTCCGGTCGCACGAAGGACGCCCTGGACCACTTCGGCGCGGCGGAGAAGGTGGCCCGGCGTATCGACAATTCCTACGAGCGGCAGAGAGCGCTTCTCGGAATTGCTGACACGCATTACAGGGAGAGGCGGTGGGGCATCTCGCTGGAGACCTATCGGAAGGCACTTTCCATCGCGCACGAGCACAGTTATTCGTTGTGCTCGGCGCGGGCGCTGGCCGGTATTTCCCGGGTGAGCCTCCGAATGAACGACGTCCCGTCCGCCCGAGCCCACGCGGAACGCGCGCTGGCGATGTACCGGAGGCTCGGGGCGGACGGGGAGGCGGCTGAACTGGGCCGCGTGTTCGACGACTGGGGTGCTACCGGCTCGTGAGAGCCGGTGGGGTCACCAGATGCACTCTGCGCGCGCGACCGCCATGTTCATGACGAAGAATGCGGCACTGGCAATGCTGATGGTGAGTGCGCGGTTCACTTCTCTCCTGGTTCGAAAGGGGATCCGAGAGGGAAACGTCTGAACGACGAATGTGCTTACCGTAGCTCATCCGATGAGCCGTCGAATCGATTCTCCTCACCCTTTCGGGTGAAAGTCGCGCCCGTGGGGGTTCAGTTCCCGCCTTGTGTATTTGTCGACTCCCGCAGTCGCCGGTCCATCGCCAGAGAAAGTTCCGCTTCCGCCACGCTCTTCGCCAGTGGCCGCAGGCGGGCGAGGTCCTCGGTGGTGCGGCCCGGCTGGGTGAGGATGAGGTCGGTGAAGAGGGCGGCCAGGGCCTCGGCGTGTTCGCGGACGCGGCGGCCCGCGCTGAGCACGTCGGCGAGGGGGACGCCCTCACGGACCAGCGCGGCCGAGACGTCCAGGAGGCGGCGGCTGATGTGGACGATCTCACCGCCGTCGGTGCCGAGGTAGCCGAGGTCGAGGGCGGCGGCGAGGTTCTCCGAGGTGGCCTGGTCGCCGAAGTGGTCGGCCAGTTCCTCGGGGGTGAGGCGGACCGGGGTCTCCTCGGTGGGGACGCCGAGGCCCAGCAGGTCGCCCACGTCGCGGCCCTGGTCGAACGCCTCGGCCAGCTCCGCTATGCCGCTGAGGGTGTGGCCGCGCTCCAGCAGGGCCGCGATCGTGCGCAGCCGGGCCAGGTGCGTGTCGTCGTACCAGGCGATGCGGCCCTCGCGGCGGGGCGGCGGGATCAGTTTGCGCTCCCGGTAGAAGCGCAGGGTGCGGACGGTGATGCCGGCCGCCTCGGCCAGCTGTTCCATGCGGTACTCGTGCCGCTCGCCTTCTGCTGCCGGGTCTTCCGCCGTGTCTCCTGCCGCTGCTTCTGCCACCCGCGCAGCCTATGTCGTACCGCTGGTAACTCCAGAGGGCCCAACCCCTACCCATCGGTACGGTCCTGCCCTACGCTCCCCATTGCGCCAGTGATTACTGGCGCGGACATGGTGCGAACGCGGTGTGCGCACGCGATGAGGCGTGGAGGTACCGGATGGGCGGGCACAGGGGCGGGAACGGGCCGCATGTGCGGGTGGCGGTGATCGGCTCCGGGTTCGGCGGGCTCGGGGCGGCCGTGCGGCTGCGGCGCGAGGGGATCACCGACTTCGTCGTCCTGGAGCGGGCGGGGTCGGTCGGCGGCACCTGGCGGGACAACGACTATCCCGGGTGCGCCTGCGACGTGCCCTCCCACCTCTACTCGTTCTCCTTCGCCCCCAACTTCGAGTGGCCGCGCGCCTTCTCCGGGCAGGAGCACATCCGGGCCTATCTGGAGCACGTCACGGACGTCTTCGGGCTGCGGCCGCACATCCGCTTCGGCTCCGAGGTGCTGCGGATGGCCTGGGACGGGGAGCGGCTGTGCTGGGACATCGAGACCAGCGGTGGGGCGCTCTCCGCCGACTTCGTCGTCTCCGCGACCGGGCCGCTGTCCGATCCGAAGCTGCCGACCGAGGCGGAGCTGCCGGGGCTCGGGTCCTTCCCGGGCAAGGCGTTCCACTCCGCCCGCTGGGACCACGGCTACGACCTGCGCGGCAAGCGGGTCGCGATGATCGGTACGGGTGCCTCCGCGATCCAGATCGTGCCGGCGATCCAGCCCGAGGTCGGCCGGCTGACTCTCTTCCAGCGGACCCCGCCCTGGGTGCTGCCGCGCGTCGACCGCAGCATCAGCGGGGCCGAGAAGTGGCTGCACAAGCAGCTGCCGTTCACCGCGCAGGCCCGGCGCGGACTGCTGTGGGGCGTACGGGAGTTGCAGGTGCAGGCCTTCACCAAGCGGCCGAACCAGCTGGGGCTGGTGGAGCGGATGGCGAAGCGGCACATGGCCCGGAGCGTCGCGGATCCGCAGCTGCGGGCCCGGCTCACCCCTGACTACCGCATCGGGTGCAAGCGCATCCTGCTGTCCAACACCTACTATCCGGCGCTCACCCGGCCCAACGTCGACGTCATCGCGTCCGGGCTGTCCAAGGTCGACGGCTCCACACTCGTCGCCGCCGACGGGTCCGCCGCCGAGGTCGACGCGATCGTCTTCGGCACCGGGTTCCACGTCACCGACATGCCCATCGCAGACCGGGTGGTGGGCGCCGACGGGCGCACGCTCGCCGAGTCCTGGGCGGGCGGGGGGATGCGGTCGCTGCGCGGGGCGTCCGCGGCCGGGTTCCCGAACTGGATGACGATCATCGGACCCAACACGGGTCTGGGGAACTCCAGCATGATCCTGATGATCGAGTCCCAGCTGAACTACATGGCCGACTTCGTACGGCAGTTGGACGTGCTCGGGGGCCGCGTGGCCCTCGACGCCCGGCCCGCCGCCGTCGACGCCTGGAACGAGCGGGTGCAGAAGCGCATGGAGCGCACGGTGTGGAACACCGGCGGCTGCACCAGCTGGTACCTCGACGCGAGCGGTCGCAACACGACCGTCTGGCCGGGTACGACCACCGAGTTCCGCGGCGCGACCCGGCGGGTCGACCTGAGCGAGTACGAGGTGGTGCGGGCCGCCCCGCCGGGTACGAGGAACAGCGGCGGGGCGACGGACACGGAGAAGGTGGAGGCCGGAGCGTGACCCGACTGACGCATGTGAAGCACGGGCCCTACGCGCCGCCCGCAGCCGTCCGGGAGTTGGCGGCCGTGTCCGCCGACGGGGCGCGGCTGCACGTCGAGCTGCACGGTCCGCAGGATGCGCCGACGGTGGTGCTCGTCCACGGTTGGACCTGCTCGACGGCGTACTGGGCGGCGCAGGTCCGGGACCTCTGCGTCGACCATCGGGTCGTCGTCTACGACCAGCGCGGGCACGGGCGCAGCCCCGCGTCCGCCGTGTGCAGCGCGGACGGTCTCGCCGACGATCTGGAGGCGGTGCTCGCGGCGACACTCGCGCCGGGCGAGAAGGCGGTGCTGGCCGGGCACTCCATGGGCGGGATGACGCTGATGGCCGCCGCCGGCCGACCGGGCTTCCAGGAGCACGCGGCGACGGTCCTGCTGTGCAGCACGGGCAGTTCGCGGCTGGTCGACGAGTCGCTGGTCGTGCCGCTGGGGCCGGGGCGCGTGCGGGCCTGGCTGACCCGGAAGGTCCTCGGCTCCCGGGCGCCGCTCGGGCCGGTCACACCGATCGCCCGGCGGATCCTCAAGTACGCGACCATGGGCCCCGGTTCGTCGCCCGTGATGGTCGAGGCGTGCGCGCGGATCGTGCACTCGTGCCCTGCCAGGGTGCGGCACGCCTGGTCGCACGTCCTCGCCTCGCTCGATCTCGACCACGGCGTACGGGCGTTGACGGTGCCGACGGCCGTGATCGTGGGCACCGCGGACCGGATGACGCCGCCCGTGCACGCGCGGGCGCTGGCCGCCGCGCTGCCCGACTGCGTGGGCGTGAGCGAGCTGACCGGGGTCGGACACATGGCGCCGGTGGAGGCGCCGGAGGCAGTCACCGCGCGCATACGCGAGCTGGCCGCGCTGTACGTACGTGCCGGGCGGGACGAGTTGGAGGAGGCGGGCGCATGAGCAACGGCAGCACCCTGGAGGGGCGGGTCGCGGTCGTCACCGGGGCCGCGCGGGGCGTCGGGGAACTCCTGGCGCGCAAGCTCTCGGTGCGGGGGGTGAAGGTCGCGCTCGTCGGCCTCGAACCGGACGAGCTGAAGCGGGTGTCGGAGCGGCTGTACGGCGAGAGCCAGTACTGGCACGCCGATGTGACCGACCACGAGGTCATGACGCGGGTCGCGGCAGAGGTGAAGGAGCGGTTCGGGCGGGTCGACATCGTCGTCGCCAACGCGGGCGTCGCCACGGGCGGGCCGTTCGTGGACTCCGACCCCGACTCCTGGCGGCGGGTCATCGAGGTCAACCTCGTCGGATCGGCCGTCACCGGGCGGGCGTTCCTGCCGGCGCTGATCGAGAGCCGGGGGTATCTGCTGCAGATCGCCTCCCTCGCGGCGATCACCCCGGCGCCGATGATGACGGCGTACTGCGCGTCCAAGTCGGGTGTCGAGGCGTACGCGCACTGTCTGCGCGCCGAGGTCGGGCACCGGGGAGTCGGGGTCGGGGTCGGGTATCTGTCCTGGACCGACACGGACATGGTGCGCGGGGCCGACAAGGAGGAGGCGATGCGGGAGTTGCGGGAGCGGCTGCCGTGGCCGGCCGGGAAGACGTACCCGTTGGGGCCGGCCGTGGACCGGTTCGTCGCCGGGATCGAGCGGCGGTCCAGCCATGTGTACGGGCAGTGGTGGCTGCGGGGGATGCAGGGTGTGCGCGGGTATCTCCCTGGGCTCATCGGGACGTTCGCGCCGCGCGAGGTGCGGCGGATGGAGCCGCGGCTGCGCGGGGTGGCGAAGGGGCTGGTGGGGGCCGGTGGGGCCGCGGACGAGCGGACGCGGGGGGTCGGGGCCACGGAGCCGGAATAGCTCTGGGTCACCGAGCGTCACTGATCGAAATGCGTGGGATGTCCGTGCGTGTTTGTCTGGTCGAGGCCCGATCCCCTCACCCACAAACGGGAGTGAATCCACATGGGCATGAAGGACCAGTTCCAGGACAAGGCTGAGCAGCTGAAGCGGAAGGCCGGGCAGTCGCCCGAGGAGCGGCAGCGGGCTCAGCGGCCTGGTGAGCGCGCGTCCGAACGTCAGCACCAGCAGGCGCAGCGCGAGCACGACCGGCCCCAGCGCGAGCACGGGCAGCCGCAGCGCGAGTCCGGCCGGCCCCAGCGCGAGCACGGCCAGCCGGAGCGCGGCGCGCGGCGCCGTGACGAGGAGTCGGAGCGGCTGATGCGGGACGAGGAAGACCGCGTCCGCCAGGACTTCGACGCGTAACTCCCGCACCCGGCCCCGGCCGTGTGAGACGCGGGGCGCCCTCCTTGAGCGGAGGGTGCCTCGCGTTCGCGCGTTCAGGGGCGTCTTCCGTTCGCGCGTTCCCGGGCGTCTTCCGTCTTCGAGCGTCCGTCTTCGAGCGTTCCCGGGCGTCTCTCTACGGGATCGCCCTCGGCGGCAGTGGCGGGCGGGCCCTGTTCGGGACGTTGCTGTAGTCCGGGGGGTCCGCCGCGGGGTGGGTCTTCAGGAGGTCGAGGGCCAGGTTCACCGCCGCCTCCAACTGGGTGTTGCGGCCCTCGGCCCAGTCCAGGGGGGTGCGCAGGGTCTCCAGGTCCGGGGTGACGCCCCGGTTCTCGACGGTCCAGCCGTACGCGTCGAACCAGGCGGCGTTCATCGGGACCGTGATGACCGTGCCGTCGCCGAGCTGGTGGCGGCCGGTCATGCCGACGACACCGCCCCAGGTGCGCAGGCCCACCACCGGGCCGAGTCCCAGGAGTTTGAACGCGGTGGTGATCATGTCGCCGTCGGAGGCGGTCGCCTCGTCGGCCAGGGCGACGACGGGACCGCGCGGGGCGCTCGACGCGTACGACACCGGCTGCGCGTTCCTCGTCAGGTCCCACCCGAGGATCTTGCGGGTCAGCTTCTCCACCACCAGTTCGCTGATGTGGCCGCCCGCGTTGCCGCGCACGTCGACGATCAGGGCGGGCCGGGAGACCTCCATACGCAGGTCGCGGTTGAACTGGGCCCAACCGGAGCCGCCCATGTCCGGGATGTGCAGGTAGCCGCAGTGGCCGCCGCTCAACTCCCGTACGACCGCACGGCGTTTGGCCACCCAGTCCTGGTAGCGCAGGGGCCGTTCGTCGAGGAGGGGGACCACGGCGACACGGCGGGAGCGGCCCGCCGCCTCCGGGTCGGCGGGGTCCGACGCGCCCTCCCCGGAAGGGGGTTGGGTGAAGGTCAGCTCGACCGTCGTGCCGCCCGCGCCCACCAGCAGGGGGTACGGACCCGTCGTCGGGTCGACCGGGCGGCCGTCGACATGGGTGAGGACCGCACCCTCCCGGATGCCGGTGCCGGCCAGGGGCGAGCGGGCCTTGGAGTCGGAGGAGTCACCGGGCAGGATGCGGCGGATCGTCCACGCGTCGTCCCGGCGGACGAAGTTGGCGCCCAGGAAGCCCTGTCGGCGCTGGTAGTGGGGCGGGCCCTCGTTGCGGCGCGCCGGGGAGACATAGGCGTGGGAGGTGCCGAGTTCGCCCAGCACCTCCCGCAGCAGGTCCGCGAACTCGTCGGGGGACGCGACCCGTTCGACCAGCGGGCGGTACTGGTCGAGGACCCCGTCCCAGTCGATGCCGCTCATCCTCGGGTCCCAGAAGTACGCGCGGATCAGCCGGCCGGCCTCCTCGTACGCCTGGCGCCACTCGGCGCCCGGGTCGACCTCGTGCGGGATGCGCCGCAGGTCGATCCAGACGGTCGAGTCGCCGTCGCCGGACTCGGTGGAGGGGACGGCCCGCAGGTCGCCCTCGTCCACGACGACGAGCCGTGAGCCGTCGCCGCTGACCGCGAACCAGTCCAGATGGTCGACGAGTTCGGACCTCTTCGCCTTGCTGATGTTGAAGTATTCGAGCGTCGGGCGGCCGGTCATGTCGTCCGGGTTGGCGAAGGTCTCGCCCAGGGCGCCGGAGATCGGCCAGCGCAGCCACACCAGGCCGCCGCCCGCGACCGGGTACAGCGCCGAGTACTTGGAGGCGGTGACCGGGAACGGCGTGACCCGGTTCTCCAGGCCCTCGGTCTCCACGGTCACTGTGCCGTCGGTGTTCTCGTCCTCGGTGGGGTCCATGCCCCCGGCGACCGGCCGCCCGTCGGGGTTCAGGGCGAAGGGGGAGGGCGTGGCGGAGGAGAGCGGGACCAGGTAGGGGCGGCAGCCGAGCGGGAAGGACAGGTCGCCGGTGTGCACGTCGTACACCGGGTCGAAGCCGCGCCAGGACAGGAAGGCGAGGTAGCGGCCGTCGCTGGTGAACACCGGGTTCTCGTCCTCGAAGCGGCCGTTCGTGACGTCCACGACCACCCCGTCCTTCATCCGGGCCATCTTGATCTGGCGCAGGGTGCGGCCGATGCCCGGGTGGGACCAGGTCAGCCAGGCGCCGTCGGGGGAGAAGGCGAGATCGCGGACGGGGCCGTTGAGGGAGGTGATGAGTTCGGTGACCTCGCCGTCCGACTCCTCGGTGCCCCCGGCGGCCGCCGCCTCGTCGGGCACGGTCAGCAGGAGCACACGGCCGTCGTGCGAGGCGACGGCGAGGCGTTCGCCGCGTGGGTCGGACACCAGTTCCAGGACGCGACCCAGGCCGCCGGAGGCGAGGCGACGGGGCTCGCGGGCGCCGGTGGCCCCGGGCAGGTGGGCGATCTCGATCGCGTCCTCGCCGTCCGCGTCGGTCACGTACGTCACCCGGCCGCCGGAACCCAGCATCTCCGGCAGCCGGACGCGGACGCCCGGGGTGTCGGCGATGGTCCGGGCCGGGCCGTCGCGGTGGGTCAGCCAGTAGAGGCTGCCGCGGACGACGACCGCGCTGGCCCGGCCCGTGTCGTCCACGGAGATGCCGTCGACGTGCTGGGCCGGCGGCACCTGGTACGGCCGCCGCCCGGTGCGCGCACCGCCGAGCCGTACGTCGAGGCGGCGCGGCACGGCGTCGGCGGCGAGGTCGTCGACCAGCCACACCTCGCCCGCGCACTGGTACACCACCCGGGTGCCGTCGCTCGACGCGTGCCGGGCGTAGAAGGCGTCGTGGTCGGTGTGGCGGCGCAGGTCGGAGCCGTCGTACGCGCAGGAGTAGAGGTTGCCGACGCCCTCGTGGTCGGAGAGGAAGACGATCCGGCCGCCGACGAACAGGGGGGAGTGCAGATGTCCGTCGAGGTCGGCCAGCAGCCGCTCGCCGTGCAGCCAGAGACGGCCCATGGCCCCGCCCCGGTAGCGCTTCCAGGAGGCCGGTTCGTGCGGGGGTGTGCCGGTGAGCAGCAGGGTGCGGCGCTCGCCGTCGATCTCGGCGGACTGGATGTCGGAGACCGGGCCCCAGGGCAGTTTGCGGCCGGGGTCGCCGTCGATGCCTACCTTGTAGGCCCAGGTGAAGTGCGAGAACGGCTCGCCGTGGGAGGCGACCGCCAGGATGTCCGAGCGGCCCTCCCGGTCCGGGGGTGTCCAGCCGCGGACCTCGGTGTCGGGGCTGCCCCAGTGGGTGAGCCGACGGGCGGGGGCGCCGCCGTCCACCGGGGTCAGATGGATCTCCGGGAGGATGCTCCGCCAGCTCGTGTACGCGATGTGCCGGCCGTCGGGCGAGAAACGCGGTGTGGCGACCTTCGTACGGTCGACGGTGAGCCGCCAGGCGCGGTCCGAGCCGTCCAGCGGGGCCAGCCACAGGTCGTCCTCGGCGACGAAGCAGAGGCGGTCGCCGCTGAGGTGGGGGTGGCGGAGGTAGCCGGGGTCCCGACCCGTTCCTTGCTCGTAGGTGTCGCTCACCCACCCATGCTTTTCCGGCCGGGGGACACCGGCAACTTCAACCCGGGCGACCCGGCGACTGCTACGGGGTGACCCACCGACCCCTACCGGGTGACCCACCACGCGAACGAAACGGTTTCGTTTTCTTCGGTCTCGGGGTATCGTCTTAAGCGTACGAAACCGTTTCGTTCGTGAGGCGGGGTGTCCGTCCGGTGTCATCCGTGGGATGCCGCCCGGCCGGTAGCCTTGTCGTCTCGAACGCGTAACCGCAGCAAGGGGAGTGGGATGACTGAGACCGCGACGGCGCGCCGCAGTCGGATCACGCCCGAGCGCGAGGCCGAGCTCTACGCCGCCGTCCTCGACCTCCTCCGGGAGGTCGGCTACGACGCCCTCACCATGGACGCCGTGGCCGGCCGCACCCGGTCCAGCAAGGCCACCCTCTACCGCCAGTGGGGCGGCAAGGCCGAGCTGGTCGCGAAGGCCATGCGGCACAGCAAGCCGGGCGCCGACATCGGCTCCATCGACACCGGGTCCCTGCGGGGCGACCTGCACGCCCTGGTGATGAGCACCGATGACTGCGAAATGGAACAGAACAACGCGCTGATGCGGGGTCTGGCCATGGCCGTGCACGGAAACCCCGACCTGCTGAAGGCCTTCCGTGAAGTGATCATCGAGCCGGAGATGGTGGAGATCCGCCGTGTGGTGCAGCGCGCCGTCGACCGGGGCGAGGTCCAACCGGACAACCCCGCCATCGACTACGTGGTGCACATGTTCGTCGGCGCCTTCGTCGCGCGGGGCATGATCGAGGACCGGCCGCCCACGCAGAGCTTCCTCCGCTCGTACCTGGACGCCGTCGTCCTCCCCGCCCTCGGCGCGTCAACCTCTCGGTAGCTCACCGCGGTTCGCCGCGCATCCCCACCTGCCCACCGCTCATGTCGTCGGGCTGACCACCCCTGCCCCGCCACGCCCTGCTGCCCCGCCCTGCCGCCCCCTCCCCACGGCACGGGCCGATCCGTCCTGCCCTCCGCACGTCCACGACTTGAACGGGAGTACCGCCCCCGTGGCCACATTCCTCTACAAACTCGGTCGACTCGCCTTCCGGCGACGACACTTCGTCGTCCTGATCTGGGTGGCACTGCTGACGCTCGCGGGCGTCGGCGCCGCCTCCGCGCCCGCCGCGGGTTCGTCCTCCTTCTCCATCCCCGGCACGGAGGCCCAGAAGGCCTTCGACCTGCTGGAACAGCGCTACCCCGGGATGAGCGCCGACGGCGCCACCGCCCGCGTCGTCTTCAAGGCGCCCGAGGGCGAGAAGATGGCCGACGCCGCCAACAAGCGCATCGTCGAGAAGACCGTCGGAGAGCTGCGCGACGGCTCCGAGGTCGTCGCCGTCAGCGACCCGTTCACCACGAACGCGGTCAGCCGGGACGGGACGATCGCCTACGCCTCGGTGACGTACAAGGTTCCGGCCATGGAGCTGGAGGACGCCTCCAAGGAGTCCCTGGAGGCCACCGCGCACAAGGCGCAGGACGCCGGGCTGACCGTCGAGATGGGCGGTGACGCCCTGCAGCCCGAGCCCGAGACCGCCGTCGCCGGCGAGATCATCGGCCTGGCCATCGCCGCCGTCGTCCTCGTCGTCACCCTGGGCTCGCTCGTCGCGGCCGGGCTGCCGCTGCTGACGGCGATCATCGGCGTCGGTATCGGTGTCGCCACCATCACCGCCCTCGCGAGCGCGCTCGACCTCGGCGACACCACCTCCACCCTCGCCCTGATGATCGGCCTCGCGGTCGGGATCGACTACGCGCTGTTCATCGTCTCCCGCTACCGCTCCGAACTGGCCGAGGGCCGGGAGCGCGAGGAGGCGGTCGGCCGTGCCGCCGGCACCGCCGGCTCGGCGGTGGTCTTCGCCGGGCTCACGGTCGTGATCGCCCTGGCCGGTCTCGCGGTCGTCAACGTCCCGATGCTGACCAAGATGGGTCTCGCCGCGGCGGGCACGGTCGTCGTCGCGGTCCTCATCGCCCTCACCATGATCCCGGCGCTGCTCGGCTACGCGGGGCGCAAGGTCCGTCCGGCCGGCGAGAAGGGGAAGAGCGGCCGCGGGCTGTTCGGACGGGGTGGGTCGAAGGGCTCCACGAAGGGCTCCACGGAGGGTTCCGCCGACGGCTCCGCCGAGGACGCGGCCGCGGTGAGGCCCAGCCTGGGCACCCGTTGGGCGAGCTTCGTCGTCCGCCGCCCCGTCGCCGTGCTGCTGCTCGGCGTGGTCGGCCTGGGCACGATCGCGCTGCCGGCCACCCAGCTCGAACTGGGTCTGCCCGACGACGGTTCGCAGCCGACGTCCACCACGCAGCGCCGGGCGTACGACCTGCTCTCCGAGGGCTTCGGGCCCGGCTTCAACGGCCCCCTGATGGTCGTCGTCGACGCCCGGGACAGCGCGTCCCCGAAGCAGGCCGCCACCGCGGTGACCGACGGGATCAAAGGGCTCGACGACGTCGTGACGGTGACCCCGGCGACGTTCAACAAGGCCGGGGACACCGCGATGATCACGGTCGTCCCCGAGTCCAAGCCGTCCTCGACGCAGACCGAGGACCTGGTGCACGCCATCCGGGACACGGGCGCCGACGTGGCGACCGACACCGACGCCAAGGTGCTGGTCACCGGCGCCACCGCGATGAACATCGACTTCTCGCAGAAGCTCACCGATGCGCTGGTCCCGTATCTGGCGCTGGTGGTGGGCCTCGCCTTCCTCCTGCTGATCGTGATCTTCCGGTCGATCCTGGTGCCGCTGAAGGCGGCCCTCGGCTTCCTGCTCAGCGTGCTCGCCGCGCTCGGCGCCGTGGTCGCGGTCTTCCAGTGGGGCTGGCTGGCGGGACTCATCGGGGTCGAGGAGACCGGCCCGATCATGTCGATGATGCCGATCTTCATGGTGGGTGTCGTCTTCGGCCTGGCGATGGACTACGAGGTCTTCCTCGTGACCCGGATGCGCGAGGCGTACGTCCACGGTGAGAACCCGAACCAGGCCGTCGTGACCGGCTTCCGGTACAGCGCCCGGGTGGTCGCGGCCGCCGCGGCGATCATGATGGCCGTCTTCGCCGGCTTCATCGGCTCCGGCGAGTCGATGATCAAGATGATCGGCTTCGGTCTCGCCATCGCCGTCTTCTTCGACGCGTTCGTCGTCCGCATGGCCATCGTCCCGGCCGTCCTCGCCCTGCTGGGCGACCGGGCCTGGTGGCTGCCGAAGTGGCTCGACCGGGCGCTGCCCAACGTCGACGTCGAGGGCGAGGGCCTGCGGGCACACGACGACGCGGCGGGGAAGCCGACCGAGGACGGCAAGGACCACGAGGACGGCAAGGGCGACGAGGACAGGTCGCTGGTCCGCGTCTGACGCGGGAGCGGCGCGCGTCAGACGCGCGGTGACGGAAACGGCGGCCGGACCGGGGAAACCGAGGGACGGCCGCCGGGCAGGACCGCCGGTGAGGGCCCGTGGGGACGGGCGCCCTCACCGGCTTCCGAGGGTGTTGGGGGCGGCGCGCCGGGGGCCGCGGTCAGGTAAGCATGACGGGTGACCGAAGAAATCGAACGCCCTGAACGCATCGAAGACCTCGACGACCGCGTGGGTCCGCCGCACCGCGGCACCGAACGCGAGACGCTCCGCGCGTTCCTCGACTACCACCGCGCGACGCTTGCCATGAAGTGCGCGGGGCTGACGGACGAGGAACTCCGCCGGCGGTCGATGCCTCCGTCCACGCTGTCCCTGCTGGGTCTCGTGCGGCACATGGCGGAGGTGGAACGCGCCTGGTTCCGGCGGGTGTTCGAGGATCACTCCGCGCCGATGGTGTGGTCGAAGGAGATCGATTTCCAGGCGGCGTACGACGCGAGCACCTCGACGCGGGCGGAGGCGTTCGGGGCGTGGGAGGCGGAGGTGGAGACCTCGCGGCGCATCGAACGGGAGGCGGAGTCCCTGGACCTCGTGGGCCACCAACCGCGCTGGAACGAGGAGGTCTCGCTCCGCATGGTCATGATCCACGTCCTGCTGGAGTACGGCCGCCACAACGGCCACGCGGACTTCCTGCGGGAAGGGGTGGACGGGGTGGTGGGGGCGTGAGGGCGCGGGTGGCAGGGACAGCAGGACCACCGGGGCAGCCCGGATGGCCTGTGCGGCTCGGGCCCCCACGCCCTGCATGTCAGCCGAGGAATTCGGCCGCTTTGGTCATCGGCCCACCCGCGTCACCGGTGTTGAGCGTTCCCGCCGGTTCGAACAACAGGATCGCGGTCTCCTCGTCGGCCACGGGGCAGTGTTCGACTCCGCGGGGAACCACGAACAACTCGCCCGGGTCCAGCACCACATCCGCATCCCTGAGTTGGATGGTGAGGCGCCCGCTGATGACCAGGAACAGTTCATCGGTGTCGTCGTGGGTGTGCCAGACGAATTCCCCCTTCAGCTTGGCCAGCTTGACCTCGTAGTCGTTCAGCACAGCCACTTTCTTCTGCGACCACAGCTCACTGAACTGCGACAGCTTGTCAGCGAGGTTGACAGGAACAGCGGGCACGGGCATACGGCATCCTTCCTCAAGGCCGGTCGACCGGGAGCGATCTCTCAGGCGCTCCGGCCGGTTTCACGAGCATGCCGCGCTCGGACCGGGTCGGTCTTGTACGTTCCTGACATGGGCGGAGACCGCCACTTGTGGCACCACACCCGCGCGTTACAAGCGCACTCGCCCTGGCTCTGCAGTGCTAAAGATGCTGCTTGGCGGTGCTGATGAGGAGGGCGATGGCGTCCCGGGTCCGCACCCGGCGGGCGTCGAACTCCGGTCTGCTGTCGGTCTTGAGGACGGCGGTGACGTCGGCGAGGACGGCCTCGGCGGTCCGGCTCAGTTCGTCGTCGGGCGTGAGCATCTGCACGCGGAACAGCGCTTCCTGGGCGGCGGACCGCAGGTCGTACGCGCGGACGCGGACCGTGTCGGGGTCCTCGGGCGGGGGCTGTTCGTGCTCGCAGAACCACAGGTGGACGAGGGAGCGGCGGTAGTTGAGAAGGGCGCCGGCGAACACGGAGTAGGCGTCGAGGCGCTCTTGGCGGAGCTTCTCCCGGCGGGTGAACGCGTGGGTCCGGTCGGTGGCGCGCTGCTGGTAGGCGAGGGTCAGGCCCGACCCGAGCAGGGTCCCGAGTACGGCTATGCCACTGGCGATGATGGTCTCCACACCCCAAGCTGATCACGCGGCGGTGCTCGCCGACAGACGGGGCGGGAAGGGGCTGGGCGGTGGAGAACGGGGTCCTGGAGAGGTTGCGGCAGGCATTCCTGAGATTCGACCGGGGCCTCGGCGGGGCGGAGCCGCCCCCGAGGGCGCAGGTGTTCCCGGCCCGGCATCCGGTGGGCACCGGAACGGTCTTCGGCGTGCTCTGGTCGGAGGTCTGGCCGGCTGGGCCCTGGCCGCGTTCCACGATCCGGCGCGGCTGCTCCAGGCGGCGGTGATCGGGCTGTGCGGGGGCCTGTTCATCTGGCTCTTCTGCCGTTTCGAACGCCGCCGTCAGGCCCACTACGCGCGCGCCGGAGGCTTCCGCTGGGACCCTCCCCGGTCACCCGTCCGGGACGAGGACACCCTGCCGCTCTGGTACGAGGGCCTGCTCTGGCTCGGCCACTGGACCGTCTGCCTCGTGCTCCTCTGGCTCCTCGGCCGACTACGGAACGAGCCCTTCACCTGGGTCCAGAGCGCGATCTGTGCCGGTGTCCTCGTGGTCGGCGGCTGGGCCGTACACCTGAGCAAAGAGCGTCGCCGTCGAAGAGGACGTTGACCAGGGGACAGAGCCCCAGGGTCACTCCTCGGCGAACACCTCGGCGGCGGAGGTGGCCGTGATCGCGCGGGTGAACCAGAGGTTGAGGGTGTCGAGGTCGTGGCAGGACGTGATGCGGTCGCGGTCGGCGGCGGACACGGGGACCTCTCGACCGTCGAGGAGGAGAAGGATGTACTCGGCCTTGCCCTTGGCGCGGCCTTCCTCCCGGATCTCCTCGGAGATCGGCGACGTGAAGAACGAGAGGTCGGTCATGAGAGCCCTCCAGGTCTTGGCGGCCGGGGATTCGCCCAGCCCCTGAGATGTCAGTTCAACGAAGATCGTCGCGGTGTCCGGATCGCGGGCTTCGAGGCCCTTCAGAGCGTCTACCAGTACTTTGAGTATGGCATCGGCCTGTGGCTCACGGCGGTGCAGGACTGCGGACAGCACGGTCAGTGGGATGTCCCGGCGAGCTTGGACCGGATCGTCGATGACCGGCACGTCGGCAGGGCCCAGGACGAGAGGGCGCAGGGTGAGGGAGGGCCACTCGGGCGGCCCGAAGTCGACGGTCTCCGACGCCCAGGCAGCTGTATTCCGGTTGTCGCACACCACGAGGAGGACCGCGGGCATCTCGTACTTCGCGTGCAGGTGCGCCAGGTAGTAGGCCCAGTTCCTTTGTTTGTCGGGCACCTTCTTTCCCTGAGCCTCTACGGCCAGAAGGAATGTGCCTCGCTTCGTCTCGATGTTCAGCAGTGTGTCCACCCGCCGTTCCAGCGGGCGGTTTTCCGTCAGATCGGTGCAGAGCGGCGTGGCTGAGATCGGGTCGTCGAAGGGGATGCCGAGCGCCCGGACGGCTCGGGTGAAGACGCCGGGGTCATGCTGGAAGATCCGGTGCATGGCCTCATGAGGGGAGCTGACCATAGGGGTGCGCCCGTTCCTTTCATCGCACGTGAACGGGAGCATATGACGGGCAACTGTGCCAATTGGTGGGTCAGTTGTTGGAATTCCCTCATAAGGGTGTAGCCCTCTCTCCGGTTGACCGAGAGTGGCCGGGTGTCATCGAGCTCGCACAGCAACGCCCAGGCGGAGACCTGGGAAGCTCACAGGAATCGCCCATAGCATCACGCTCATTCCATGACGGGAACATTCGGAAAGCGCGGTTCCGCAGATGAGTACAGGACCCAAGGGCAGCGGTCACGGTCACGGGCACCATCGCGGGCACGACCACCACCACGACGACGAGTTCGACGGAGGGCTCTCCCACGACCTGCCCGTGTTCGCCCGCCGCCGCATGATCAGACTGCTGGCAGGCGCGAGCATGGTCCCGCTGGTGGCGGCCTGTTCCTCGGACGGCTCCGACAGCGGTTCCGCCTCCGACCCGGCCTCCTCCGCCCCCTCCTCGTCCGGCACCACCGGCACCGACTGCGAGGTCATCCCGAGCGAGACGGAAGGCCCGTACCCCGGCGACGGCTCGAACGGCCCCAACGTCCTGGAGGAGAGCGGTGTCGTCCGGCGCGACATCACCAAGAGCTTCGGCTCGTCGAAGGGCGTCGCCGAAGGCATCCCGCTGACGGTCACACTCACCGTCGTCGACCAGTCCTCCGGCTGCGACGCCCCGAAGAAGGGCGCGGCCGTCTACCTGTGGCAGTGCGACCGGGAAGGCCGGTACTCCCTCTACTCCGACGGCGTCACCGACGAGAACTACCTGCGCGGCGTCCAGGAGACCGACGACGAGGGCCGGCTCACCTTCACCTCGGTCTTCCCCGGCTGCTACCCCGGCCGCTGGCCCCACCTCCACTTCGAGGTCTACGACAGCCTCGCCGACGCCACCGCCACCAAGAACATCGCCGTCACCTCGCAGCTCGCCTTCCCCAAGGACGTGTGCGACACCGTGTACGCAACGGACGGCTACGGCGACAGCGGCCAGAACCTCGGCGAGCTCTCCCTGGAGACCGACATGATCTTCAGCGACGGCTACGACCAGCAGCTCGCCACCATGGAGGGCAGCACCGACAAGGGCTACACCGCCACGCTCACGGTGCCGGTGTAGCCGCGGCCGGGGAGCCGGTCGGTCCCGGCTGTTCGAGGTGCCGCGTGTCGCCCCACCGAGCCGGCCGCAACCGCCGTCCGTCGTTGTCCCACCGCGAGACCGAGGCGTTGGGGACGGGCGGCAGCAGGTCCGGCGCCGTCGCGCCGAGCCCCGCGCACACCAGACGTACCGCGACGGCGATCGCGTCGTGGGCGACCAGGAGGACCCGGCGGCCGGGGGCGACGCGGTCCAGCTCGCCCACGAGGTCCCGTACCCGCAGCACCACATCGGCCAGCGCCTCACCGCCCGGCGGACGGTAGAACCAGTCGCCGGTCTGTGCCCGCCGCGCCGCCTCCTCGGGCGCGCGGGCCCGCAGCACGGCCGGCGGATGCATCTCGAAGACCCCCATCTCCCGGTCCCGCAGCCGCTCGTCGACCAGCAGCGGCGGCGGGACCACACCGGGGTGCCCCGCCATCAGCTCCCACGTCTGCCGCGCCCGCACGTACGGCGAACACACCACCAGGTCCGGACCCGGCACGCCGTCGTCGTCGCCGCGCGCGAGCCCCGCCAGCCACCCGCCCAGCGCCTGGGCCTGCGTGCGGCCCAGGTCGGAGAGGGGGACGTCCGCGCCCCGGCCCGGCAGCGGCTCGGTCGACCCCGTCCGCTCGGCCTCGGCGTACGCGACGTTCGCGGTGCTCTGCCCGTGCCGTACGACCCACAGCGAGGCCAGGGTGTACGGCGGCGCCAGCCCTTCACCGGGGACCGTCCTGCTCCCGGGGTCCCTGGCGTCGTTCGTCCGCGTTGTCATGCGTCCCCCATGCTTGCGGTGCTCGCGGCGACCGGGGCTCAGCGTCGATCGCCGTAACGACTACGCCGTCATGGCTACCCCCCGCGGCAGTGCCGGACGCTCCGCTCAGTGCGCCACCGGGGTGGCCGTGTACGTCCGTCGCAGGAAGCGGATCAGTGCCTTGGTGTCGAACTGCATCACCGCCACCCCTCTCGCGGAGTGGAACTCCATGACGGCCTGCACCCGCCCGCAGGGCCAGATGCTCACGGGGCCGGCGGTGGTGGGGGTGCGCAGCCCGCGTTCGAGCAGCTCACGGGGGAAGGCCCACTCGTCGGGGCCGGGCAGGCGCACGCGTACGGCGGAGGCGTCGGTGTCGGGGTCGTAGCGGAGGACGACCGGAACGGTGTCCCGGTCCTCGGGGGAGTCCGTGACGACATGGGCCCGCGCGTACTGCTCGACAGTGACGGACATCGAACGTCTCCTCACACTGAGTGACGCAAGCAGAAGCTGTGAATCCGCTGTCCGCTCGCCTCTCCAATGTCGCATATTTTCGGCCGCGCGCCCCCGGAAGCCCTGGAAGGGCACTGCAAGGCGGCCGTAAGAGCCACGATGTTCGGCGAGTCATTGGCTAATCGGCTGGTGCATGCTCTTGCAAGAGACTCGCAATAAGGCTCTATCATCGTAAGGTTCCAGCCAGCGCGTCCCCACTCGGTGGCCCGGCCCCCGGCCAGGCCTACCAGGAGAGCGAGCCCTCGTATGCATGTCCCCGACGGATTCATCAACGCCCCCGTCTCGGCGGTCGCCGGAGTCGTCGCCGCCGGTGCGGTCGCGGTGAGTCTGCGCGGTGCCCGGCGCGAGTTGGACGAGCGGACGGCGCCCCTCGCCGGACTCGTAGCCGCGTTCATCTTCGCCGTGCAGATGCTGAACTTCCCGGTCGCGGCCGGGACCAGCGGACATCTGCTCGGCGGGGCCCTGGCCGCGATACTCGTGGGCCCCTGTACAGGGGTCCTCTGCGTGTCCGTGGTGCTCCTCATGCAGGGCGTCCTCTTCGCGGACGGCGGTCTCACCGCCCTCGGCGTGAACATCACGATCATGGGCGTGGTCACCTCCGTCGTCGGCTACGCCCTCTTCCGCGCGCTGGTCAGGATCCTCCCCCGCAAGCGGCGCTCGATCACCGTCTCGGCCTTCGTCGCCGCCCTGGTCTCCGTGCCCGCCTCGGCCGCCGCCTTCACCCTCGTGTTCGCGATCGGCGGCACCACGGACGTGCCGATCGGCTCGGTGCTCACCGCCATGGTCGGCGTCCACACCCTCATCGGCATCGGCGAGGCCGCGATCACCGCCGCCACGGTCGGCGCCGTCGTCGCCGTACGCCCGGACCTCGTGCACGGCGCCCGGGGCCTGACCGCTCCGCTCAAGCTCCGGGTGAACGGCGAGCTGGTGGACGCCCCCGCCGCCGAGCCGGCCACCACGCCCGTGCCCGTGCCCGCCGCCGCCCGCTCGACCCGCAAGCTGATCCTCGCCGGCCTCGGCACCTCCCTCCTGCTCGCCGGTGTCGTCAGCTTCTACGCCTCCGCCAGCCCCGACGGCCTGGAGAAGGTCGCCGCCGACAAGGGCTTCGACGCCAAGGCCGAGGACCACGCCGCCGCCGACTCCCCGCTCGCCGACTACGGCGTCGAGGGCCTCACCGACGCCCGCCTCGCCGGCGGCCTCGCGGGCGTGATCGGTGTCGGCGTCACCGTCGTCGCCGGCACCGGGATCTTCTGGGCCGTACGCAAGCGGCGCGGCGGCGAGGGCGAGGCCGCGTCGTCCCCCACCTCCGTGCCCGAGAACGCCTGACATGGGCGCGGGCCACGTCCACAAGCTCTACCGGCACGCGCACTCGCCCGTGCACGACCTGCCGCCGCACACCAAACTCGCGGCTGTCTTCGCCTTCGTCATCGTCGTGGTGTCGACGCCGCGGGAGGCGATGTGGGCGTTCGGGCTGTACGCCGTGCTGCTGGGCGTGGTCGCGTACGTGGCGCGTGTCCCCTACGGGTTGCTGCTCCGACGCCTGCTGATCGAGGTCCCGTTCGTCGCGTTCGCCGTGCTGATGCCGTTCGTGGCGCAGGGCGAGCGCGTCGAGGTCCTCGGGATGTCGCTGAGCGTCAGTGGGTTGTGGGGCGCCTGGAACGTCCTCGCCAAGGGGACGCTGGGCGTCGCCGCGTCCGTCCTCCTCGCCTCCACCACCGAACTGCGCGCCCTCCTCCTCGGCCTCCAACGGCTCGGACTGCCGCCGCTGCTCGTCCAGATCGCGTCCTTCATGATCCGTTACGGCGACGTCATCACCGACGAGCTGCGGCGGATGCGGATCGCGCGCGAGTCACGCGGGTTCGAGGCGAGCGGCGTACGGCACTGGGGCGTGCTCGCCAAGACCGCCGGGGCGCTGTTCATCCGCTCGTACGAGCGCGGCGAGCGGGTCCATCTGGCCATGATCAGCCGGGGGTACGCGGGCACCATGCCCGTCATCGACGAGGTGACCGCGTCCCGGGCGCAGTGGTCGTACGCCTTCGCCCTCCCGGTCGCCGCGCTCGTCGTCTGTCTGCTGGGATGGAGCCTGTGACCGTGTCCGAACCCCTCCTCGCCCCGTCGCTCGAAGTCGCCGGGCTCGCCTTCGCCTACCCCGACGGCCACCAGGCCCTCTTCGGGGTCGACTTCACCATCGGACGCGGCGAACGCGTCGCGCTGCTCGGGCCCAACGGAGCCGGCAAGACCACCCTCGTCCTGCACCTCAACGGCATCCTCACCGGGGGCGCGGGCACGGTGACCGTCGCCGGGATGCCCGTCGGCAAGCGGCACATGGCCGAGATCCGGCGGAAGGTCGGCATCGTCTTCCAGGACCCCGACGACCAGCTCTTCATGCCGACCGTGCGGGAGGACGTGGCCTTCGGGCCGGCGGCGGCGGGCATGACCGGGGCCGAGTTGGAGGCCCGGGTGGACCGGGCGCTCGAACAGGTCGGCATGGCGCAGTTCAAGGAACGGCCGCCGCACCACCTCTCGTTCGGGCAGCGGCGGCGGGTGGCCGTGGCGACGGTGCTCGCCATGGAGCCGGAGATCCTCGTCCTCGACGAGCCGTCCTCCAACCTCGACCCGGCGTCGCGGCGCGAACTGGCCGACATCCTGAGGTCGTTGGACGTCACGGTCCTCATGGTCACGCACGATCTGCCGTACGCGCTCGAACTGTGCCCGCGGTCGCTGATCCTCAGCGAGGGGGTGATCGCGGCGGACGGCCCGACGGGTGAACTCCTGGTCGACGAGGACCTGATGCGGGCGCATCGGCTTGAACTGCCGTTCGGATTCGATCCGCGGTCGGTGAACGGCCGGACGGGGGCCTGAAAAGGCTGGGACGGAGTCCCGGCTCCTCAGGGGCGCGGGGAACTGCGCGAACAACCTCCACCGGCCCCGCGGACGAATACGGCGTCCGCGACAATGGACCACGTGACGAACCAAGCGGATGCGCCCCGGCACGGCTCACTGCTCCTCGACGAGCAGTTGTGCTTCGCGCTCTACGCGGCCCAGCGCGCGGTCACCGCCGCGTACCGCCCGCTGCTCGACGAACTCGGCCTGACCTACCCGCAGTACCTGGTCATGCTCTCCCTCTGGGAGCACGGGGAGACCAGCGTCAAGGACCTGGCGGGCACCCTGCGCCTCGACTACGGCACGGTCTCGCCGTTGCTGAAGCGGCTGGAGTCGGCCGGCCTGCTGCGCCGGGAGCGGTCGCCGCGCGACGAGCGCTCCGTGCGGATCGCCCTCACCGGGCGCGGCGAACAGCTCCGCGAGCGCGCGGCCGCCGTCCCCGCCACCCTCGCCGCCGCCACCGGGCTGCAGGGCCCCGAGGTGACCCGGCTGCGTGAGGAGCTGTGGCAGCTGACGGCAAGGGCGACCAGGGCGGCGGGCCGCTGAGCACGGTTACCCATGGTTACTACCCCCTGGTAACCACACTCCCCTACCGGCCGGTACCTTGTGCACGATGTATTCGTGCGCGCCTGTCCTGGGGAGGCCACGCGCTCGTCCCGGGGGAGGCCAGGGGAATGACTGACGACACCGCTGTGGAGACCCGCACCGACACGCGTCCGACGAAGATCATGTACGTCGCCGAGGCCACCGCGCACGGCGGTCGTGACGGCTACATCAGCAGTCAGGACGGCCAGATCGACCTCAAGGTCGCGATGCCGCCGGCGTTGGGCGGCGACGGCGACGGCACCAACCCCGAGCAGCTGTTCGCCGCCGGGTACAGCTCCTGCTTCCACAACGCGCTGGTCCTCGTCGGCCGCCGTGCGGGCTACGACCTGACCGGCTCCACCGTCGCCGCGAAGGTCGGCATCGGCCCCAACCAGCAGCGTGGCTACGGCCTCGCCGTCGCCCTCAGCGTCTCCCTCCCGGTCATCGACCAGGACGTCGCGGCCGAGCTCGTCGACGCCGCCCACCAGGTCTGCCCGTACTCGAACGCCACCCGCGACAACATCGACGTCACGATCGTGCTGGGCTGAGCCGGGCTCCACCGCGCCCCGGGCGCGGGAATCCGGGGCCGTGCGTGTACGTTGCACCCGTCGCCGTGACGAACGCGGCGAGTGTGAACGGACAGGGAGCACCGACGTGGACGTGAACGGTACGGTCGCCGAGGGCTTCGAGCCGGTCAGGGCCGCGTTCGTACGCAACTTCGAGGCGCTGGGCGAGCGGGGCGCGGCGGTCGTCGTGTACCGCCACGGGCGCAGGGTCGTCGACCTGTGGGCCGGGACCCGGGACGTCGACGGCACCGAACCCTGGCGGCGGGACACCGCCCAGATCGTGCGCTCGGCGACCAAGGGCGTCGCCGCCGCCGTACCGCTGATGCTGGCCGAGCGCGGTGAACTGGACCTGGACGTACCCCTGGGCCGGTACTGGCCGGAGTTCAAGGCGCACGGCAAGGACCGGGTGCTGGTGCGGCACGTGCTCAACCACCGGGCCGGGCTCCCCGTCCTCGACCACCCCCTCACCCCCGCCGAGGCGCTGGACCCGCGCCGGGGACCCGAGGCCGTCGCCGCGCAGACGCCCGCGTGGAAGCCCGGCACCGCCCACGGCTACCACCCCCTCACCTACGGCTGGCTGCTCGACGAACTGGTCCGGCGCGTGACCGGCCGGGGCACCGGCGAGTGGATCGCGTCCGAGATAGCCGCCCCGCTGGGCCTCGCCGCCGACCTGTGGCTGGGCCTGCCGGACTCGGTGGCGGCGACGGGTCGGGTCGGCCGCGCCGGACGCCTGGAAGCGGCGCCCGAGCCCACCGGCGGCCTCAGGGTCCGCGCCAAGCGGTCGGTCACCGAGGCCTACGACGACCCGGACTCCCTCACCCGCCGGGCCTTCGCCGCGATCACCCCGTTCCCCGACCAGAACGACCCCGCGTACCGCGCGGCCGCGCTCCCGGCGACCAACGGCATCGCCACGGCCGACGGCCTGGCCCGCTTCTACGCGGCACTCGTCGGCGAGGTCGAGGGCGCGGGCGCGGGCGGCGGCGAGGCCGAAGGCGCGGACGGCGGCGAGGTCGGTGGCGTACGGCTGTTCGGCCCGGCGACGCTGGCGGCGGCCCGCGCGGAGGAGTCCTCCGGCCCCGACCGCGTCCTCGTCGTCAACACCCGCTTCGGACTGGGCTACATGCTCCATGGGACCGCCTCCCCACTGCTGGCCCCGACCTCCTTCGGCCACCCCGGCCGCGGCGGCCCCCTCGGCTTCGCCGACCCCGAGTCAGGCATCGCCTTCGGCTACGTCACCAACGGCTACCGCAAGACGGTGACGGCGGACCCGAGGGCGCAGGCGCTGGTGCGGGCGGTGCGGGAGGCCCTGAAGGGCTGAAGGGGCTGCGCGGCCCGGCCGCGGCCCCGCCCTCGGCACGGGGCGTACCTTGCGCTACGGCGCGGGCAGACCTCGCGGAGGGCGGCCGCCGCGGTGAGCGGACGGACCGGCCCAGGGCTCCCCCGTGGTGTCCTGGCCCGATCCCGGAGATTCGGACGACCGCCCTCCGCGGCGGCGCTCACCAGGATGCGTCGAATTTCCCCGCGTGTCGTTGGCAGACGGTCCACTGTCACTTGGCAACGAGTCCACTGTTCACCGCCCCCTCGGCGGCGATCCGGCTCCGCAGCTCGCTCGGCGGCACCCCGTACGCCGTACGGAACGCCCGGCTGAACTCGGCCGCCCGTGGAAACCCCCAGCGCGCCCCGATCGCGTGGATCGGCGTGGCCCGCAGAACGGGGTCGAGGGCGGTGAGATCGCGGTACGCGTTCCGCAGCCGCTGGTCGCGGACGTATGCCGCGACGGTCAGGCCCTCCGCCTGGAAGAGCCGGTGCAGATAGCTGCGGGAGATGTGGTGGGCGGCGGCGATGGCCGCGGGCGTGAGGTCGGGGTCGCCCAGGTGCCGCCGTATGAACACCTTGATGTTCAGCAGCAGCGTCCGCCTGTGGGCTTCCGGTGTCAGGCGCGGCTCCGTGTCGGCGACATGGCCGAAGAGCGCGGTGATCAGATCGGCGACGACCGTGCCCAGGCGGGACGCGTCGGCCGGCCCGTACGGGGCCGTGTCCTCGGCCAGCCGCATCAGGAACTGCGCGAGCAGCGCGCCGACGCCCTCCCGGCCCGACAGACGGCTGCCGATCACCCGGTCCGCCTTGTGCGCGGGCAGGGCGACGAGGGAGCGCGGTATCTCGATGCCGACGGTGGTGACCGGTTCGGTGCCGGTGAGGATCTCGTACGCCATCGAGGTGCAGTTGACGTGGAAGTCCTGCGCCTCGTACGCGGTTTGCTGTCGGCCCCAGGTGGCGGCGCCCTCGCCCTGGAGGAGGAGGGAGAGATGGAACGTCTCCGGGTCGGACTGCCGGACCATCCTCGGGGTGCGGCGGAAGACGATCGGGTCGAAGGTGGCGGGCCAGATCGTCACGTCGCCCAGAGCGATCAGGCGTTGGTGGGCGTGGTAGTCGGCGCCGGGGTGGTGGCCGCGGTCGGCCGTCGACAGGGGGATGGGGACCAGGTCCATGGGCGCGTGCGTCTGCCGCAGCAGCTCCGCCCAGGCCTCGAACCGGGCGTCCACCGGGAGGTCCACGGACCGGAAGACCGACTCGTGCAACACGGGGTCAGTCAACCACAGGGAGGAATCGGGCCTGTTGGGCGCCCGGGCCCGCGCCGACGGAGCCCCGGCCGACGGGGGTCGGCCGGGGTGGTGGGGTCGGGTCGCGCCGCCGGGCGCCTCCTACTCGCCCGCCGGGCGCCTGTCGCCGCCCGCTCAGAGGGCTATCGGGTGGGACGTCCTGCCCGATGCCTCGTCTATCTCGTCGTGGGCCTTGGTGAGGAGCTTCATGGCGAGCTCGTTCAAGGCCCTGGCCCCGGCTATCTCCTCGCCGACCCGGGGCTGATTGGCGTCGGTCTGGTGGCGGCTGGCGTAGCCGTTGGCGCGTACTTCCTTCCCGTCGGGGAGCCGGACGAGGGCCGCCGCCCGTGTGCGCTGATCGTCCTCCTGGAACTCCAGCTCGATGTGCCATCCGACAGCGGTTTTCATCATGACGATCACCTCCGGAACCGCTCTCTCCAGAGTGCTCCTCCCCGCCGACGGATGCACGACCTGCGCCCGGCCCACACGATGCCCGCCCCGCGTCCTGCTTCTCCCGTCCCCCGTCTACCCGGCCCGCAGCATCAGCCCGATGCCCACCACCAGCAGTCCCGCAGCCACCAGGCGGGGCGCTCCGAACCGTTCCTTGAAGAGCACCGCGCCTATCGCCGCCCCCACGATGATCGACGACTCCCGCAGGGCCGCAATGGGTGCCAACTCGGCCTTCGTCTGGGCCCACAGGACCAGCCCGTACGCCGCCACGGACAGCGCGGCGCCGAGGAGGCCCACACCGGCGTACGGCCGGAGGCGCGCGACCGTCTCCCCGCGCCACCGCCAGGCCGCGTACGCGGGGATCGCGAGCCCCTCCAGCGCCATCAGCCAGGCGATGTAGGCCATCGTGGACCCGGAGGCCCGGACACCGAGGCCGTCCACGACCGTGTACGCCGCGATGGACAGGCCCGTGGCCAGCGCCGCCCCGATCGCCGCCCAGTGCGGCCGGCCGCCACGCAGTCCCCACAGCGCGACGCCCGTCAGCCCGGCGCAGCTCAGCAGGATGCCGGCCGTGGCCCAGCCGTCCGGCACCTCGTCCGCGAAGACCGCGGCGAGGACGGTGACGACGAGGGGTGCGGAGCCGCGGGCGATCGGGTACGCCTGGCCGAAGTCGCCCAGCCGGAAGGACGTCATCAGCAGCACGTAGTAGACGAGGTGAATGACCACCGACGCGATCAGGTACGGCCACGCGGCGGACTCCGGGAGCGACACGAAGGGCACCATCGCGAACCCGATCAGCGCGCCGCCGCCGGCTATCAGCGTGAACCCGACGAGCTTGTCCGTGATCCTGTGCGCGATCGCGTTCCAGCTGGCGTGGGTCACGGCGGCGAGCAGCACCGCCGCGGTGACGAGCGGCGTCACGCGACCGGCTCGCCCGGCTCGTCGGTGGCGGCGGTCTCGCGGACGTCCACCAGGGTCGCCCCCGCGTGCGCGATCAAGGCCTCGGGCTCCATGGGGAAGACGGTGTACGGCGTGCCGGCCGCCGCCCACACCGTCGCGTGCGCGAGGAGCGAGCGGTCCGCGAGGACGCGCGTCCTCGTCCGGTGCCCGAAGGGCGGGACCCCGCCGATCGCGTACCCGGTCGTCTCGCGTACGACGTCGGCGCGGGCGCGGGTGACCTTCGTGGCGCCGAGTTCACGCCGGACCAGCTCCACGTCGACGCGGGAGGCGCCGTCCATGAGCACCAGCACGGGGACGCCGTCGGCGGCGAAGATCAGCGACTTGCAGATCTCGCTCAGCTCACAGCCGAGGGCGGCGGCCGCCTCCGCCGCGGTGCGGGTGGCCTCCGGGAAACGGCGGATGTGGTGGTGCAGTTCGTCGAGGCCCAGGGTGGTGAGTGCCTCGGTGAAGAGGGGGTGGGCTCCGGAGTCGGTGGTGTCCTGTGCGTCGGTGGTCATGTGCGGCACCGTAGTGGTGGGTGTAGGGGCCATGCGAGTGGGTTGTCGGGGTGCGTCGCCCGGTGCGGGGCCGGTGGGGCTTCTCGCGCAGTTCTCCGCGCCCCTGAAGACAAAGACCAGGCCCTGCGGGCCTGAAAAGCTCGGGGCGCAGCCCCTGCTTTTCAGGGGCGCGGGGAACTGCGTGACCAGCCCCCACCCACCCGCACTCGACAACGCACCGGGCGACGCACCGCAAACGAACCAGCCCCGCCCCCGAAAACTCATCCAGCAACAGAGACGGCACTGGACCGACTGATCCGTTTCGCTGACGATCGAGGGATGACAGAAACCCCACCCGCCGACGACACCCGCGCCTTCCTCCTCCTGCACGGCTGGCAGAACCACCGCCCGCCCGCCCACTGGCAGCACTGGCTGGCCGACCGCCTCACCGACCTGGGCCACGAGGTCGCCTACCCGCAGCTCCCGGAGGCGGACGACCCGGACCTGGAGCGCTGGCTCGCGGAACTGGACGCGCTGCTCGGCGAGTTGGCGGGGCGGCGGATCACGGTGGTCTGCCACAGCCTGGCCTGTCTGCTGTGGCTGCACGCGGTCGCCCGGGACGGCATCCTGTCCGGCCCCGTCGACCGCGTCCTCCTCGTGGCCCCGCCGTCCCCCGAGTTCGCCCTGAAGCAGCCGGAGATCGCCGAGTTCGCCCCGCCGCCGCTGACCCCGGAGCGGCTGGCCGCGTCGGCCACGTACACCCGGGTCGTCGGCAGCGACAACGACCCGTACTGCCTGCCGGGCGCGGCCACCGCGTACGCGAGCCCCCTCGGCCTGCCCGCCGACGTGCTGCCCGGCGAGGCCCATCTCAACCCGGACTCGGGTTACGGCCCCTGGCCGTCGATGCTCGACTGGTGTCTGCGGCCGTCGTCCGACCCGTACGAGGAGATGCCGATCCAGGAGCGCTCCGTGCAGCGGACGGACGCCGCCGGCGGTTGAACCGCCCGCCCACCTGGCTGCCCGCCTGGCCGGCCGCCGGCCGGTCTCGCCTCGCGTGTCGTGCGCGCCGTCGCTCAGCCGCCGCTGCCCGCCTTGAGCAGCGCGGCCACGATCGGGCCCGCCGACTCGCTGCCGTGACCGCCCTGCTGGACGACCCCGGCGGAGGCCAGGTCGCCCTTCCAGGCGGTGAACCAGCCGTTGGGCTTCTTCTGGCCGTCGACCTCGGCCGTTCCGGTCTTGGCGCCGTAGTCGGGCCCGAGGCCGGACATCGTCTCGGCCGCCGTACCGGCCGCCGCGGTGTACTGGAGGAGTTCCCGCAGCTGGGCGCGGACCGTGGTGGACATGGGCCGGGAGGCGGTGGCCAGGGCGCGGTCGTCGACGGACGGCGGGACCAGGTAGGGCTGCTTGAAGACGCCCGTCTTGGCCGTCGCGACCACCGACGCCATGTTCAGCGGGTTCATCCGCACCCCGCCCTGGCCGATCAGCGAGGCCGCCATCGGGGCGGCGCTCTGCACCGGCACCGTGCCGTCGAAGCTGGAGACACCGATGGCCCAGTTGTTCAGGCCGAGCCCGAAGACCTGCTGGGCCTCCTTGGTCAGGGAGTCGTCGTCCAGCTTCTTCGCCTGGGAGATGAAGGCGGTGTTGCAGGAGCGGGCGAAACTCGCCTTGAACGTCCCGCCCTTGATCTCGAACTTGTCGTCGTTCTGGAACTTCCAGCCGCCGTACGACGAGTACTTGGGGCACGGATGGCCCTTGTCCGCCGAGGCCAGGCCCTTGTCGATGAGCAGGGCCGACGACACGATCTTCATCGTGGAGCCGGGGGCCAGCGAGCCCTGGAAGGCCACGTTGAAGCTGCTGGAGTTGGCCGCGGCCAGGATCTCGCCGGTCGAGGGGCGCATCACGACCACCGACGCCCGCTTCGTGGCCGCCACCTTCTCCTCGGCGGCGGCCTGCAGCGCCGGACTGAGCGTCGTCCTCACCTCTCCCGGGGTGCCCTCGCTCAGCTCCAGCAGCGTCTTGTCGGCGGCCTTCTCCTTGCTGGACTTGGTGGACTTGGTGGAGTTCGCGGACTTGGCGGTGTCCGTGGGCTCGGCGGAGGACTTGCCGTCGGACCCGTCCTCGGCCGGGTCGGCGCGGACGATCCGCAGCTCGACCCCCGCCTTGCCGCCCGCCTTCTTTCCGTACTTCTCCCGCAGGCCGTCCAGCACCGAGCCCAGCGACGGGTACTTCTCGGTCGTCAGCTCGCCGCCGTCGCGGTCGAGGGCCTTCACCGGGGGAGTGCCGGCCTCGCCGGTCACCAGCCGGTCGCCCTCGGCCAGTTCGGGGTGGACGACGGACGGCTGCCAGGCGACGACGGGTTCGCCGTCCTTCTTCGCCCGTACGACGGTGAGGGCGGACTTGTAGGTCAGCGGCTTCTCGGTGCCCTTGAAGGAGACAGTGCCCTTCACCGTGAACGGCACCTCGTCGCCCGCGCGCTTGCCTCGGGTGAGGGTGACGTCCTTGATGTGGGCGTCCTTGGTGAAGCCGGTCAGCGCCGCCGTGGCGGCCGCCGAGTCGTCGGTGGCGGCGGCGGCCTTCGCGACCGTGCCCTTCTGCCAGGCCGTGAGGAACGTGGTCGCGGCGGTGCGGACCTCGGCGGCGGACAGGGGGCCGCTCTTCACGGCCTTGCCGTCGGCCGAGCCGTCCTCGGCGGCCGCGCCGGCGCCGAACACCGTGTACACGGCCATCGCGCCGCCGCCGAGGGCCGCGACAGCGACTCCGCCCAGCACGAGGTGCCGCCGTGACCTCCCCGACTTCGCGGTCTTCCGCTCGTCGACACGCCTTCTCTTACCCACGCTCCGACCTTCCGCTGCCCCCGGCTGCCTCTCGTTCCTCAACGAGAACCACCACACTAGAGTCCCGAGGATCACTCCGTGGGCCGGGCCGCTGTTAACCGTGGGCCCGGTGAGGCTTCTCGCGCAGTTCCCCGCGCCCTTGAAAGACCGGGCCCCGCCGGGTTGAAAGCGGAGGTCGCGCGAGGCTGAAAAGCGCGGGGCGCGGCCCCGGCTTTTCAGAGGCGCGGGGAACTGCGCGATCAGCCCCCACGCACCGCACCCCGCAACGATTCCGCAACCTCAACCGGCGCGAACCGGAAATCACCCCAGGCCCGGCGATGTGGCCGCCCGAGCCACACTCACCCCCCGGCCTTCAGCACATCCACCACGATCGGACCGGCCGCCTCACCCCCCGCGGCCGCCCCCCTCCGACATCGCCGCCGCGGCCACATCCCCACGGAACCCGGTGAACCAACTGTCCGCCACCGCCTGCCCGTCGATCTCTGCGGACCCGGTCTTCGCCCCGATGTCCCCGCTCAGCCCGGCCATGACGGTCTTCGCGGTTCCCTGCGTCGCGGTCAGCCTCATCATCTGCTTCAACTGCGACGCTGTACCGGCCTTCAACCCCTTCGCCGTCGCCAACTCCCGCTCGTCCAGCTTCGGCGACACCAGATACGGCTGCCGGAACCGCCCCGTGATCGCCGTGGACGTCACCGACGCCATGTTCAGCGGGTTCATGAGCACGTCGCCCTGCCCGATCGCGTTGGCGGCCCGGTTCGGCCCGCCGGACGGCGGCACCTTGCCGTCCATGGAGGCGATGCCCGTCTTCCAGTCGTCCCGGCCGATCCCGAACCGTTCCTGCGCCTCCTCGGTCAACGATGCGTCGGTCAGCGGCTCTTCGTCGATCAGCTTGATGAAGGCCGTGTTGCAGGACCGCTCGAAGCTGTTGGCGAGCGTGGCATTCGCTGTCTCGTCGGCCTTGAGACCCGGCAGGTTCTTGAAGGTCTGGCTCTGCCAGGTGGCCGTGTCGGGGCAGGGGGCGGGGCCGTTCATGGAGGTCACGCCGTTGTCGATGAGCATCGCGGCGGTGATGATCTTCATGGTGGAGCCGGGCGGCAGTTCGCCCTGGAAGGCCGCGTTGAAGCCGTCGCTGCGGTTGTTGGCGACGGCGAGCACCTGCCCGGTGCTGGGCTGCAGCGCGACCACCGACGACTCTCCGAACTTCTTGACCGCCTTCTCGGCCGCCGCCTGCACCCCCGCGCTGATCGTGGTCTCCAGCTTGCCCGCCTTGCCCTCGGCGAGGGTGAGCAGGGTCGTGTCGCCCGCGTTCGTGGTGGTGTGCCGGATGCCCAGTTCGACACCGGGGATGCCGCCCGCGTCGGGGCCGTACCGTTCGCGCAGGGTGTCGAGGATCGGTCCGAGGGAGGGGTACTTCTCCTTGGTCAGCACCTTGCCGTTGCGGTCCACGGCCTCGATGGGCGGCGCCGCCGCCTCGCCGAGGAACAGGGTGTCGCCGGCCTTCAGCTCGGGGTGCACGACGGACGGCCGCCAGTCGACCAGGGCCCGGCCGGTCGTCTTCCCCCGTACGACGGTCAGTCGGCTCTCGTAGGCGAGCTTCTTGCTCTTGCCGTCGTACGACACCGTGGCGGCGACGGAGTACGGGACGGTCCTGTCCCCCGAGCCGGTGGGTTGGCCCGGCTCGATCTTCACGTCCGCGATCCGCGCGGCGTCGACGAAGCTGCCGAACACGGCCTGTGCGGCCACCGCGTCGTTCGTGTACGAGGAGGCCGTGGCCGCGTCCCCCTTCTCCCAGGCGGCGAAGAACTTCTCCGTGGTCTCCCGCACCTCGTCCTCGCCGGGCGGCCCGGTGCGTTTCTCCACGCCCCCGCCGTCCCCGTTGAGCGCGGTCACGATGTTGTACCCGCCGTACCCGGCACCCCCCACCATCGCGGCGAGCACCCCGCCGACCATGGCGACCTTGACCCCCTTGCGCATGATGCGTCCCCTTCCCCGTTGCCCCGTAGTGGCTTCCCGTCCGGCCCCGAACACCCTTTGAACACGTTCAGAAACCGCTTGCCGAGGCTCACTGTAAACACGGGGGAGCAACGCATGGGAACAATGCTTCCTGTGCGTGCCCTGATTGTTAGCCGTACGGATCCGAAGGCCCGCTTTCAGGCCGTCGCGCTCACCTATCCAGCCACACCCGGAGTCAGGTCATGGTCTCCCGGGCCAAGGTCCGTACCGGTGGCCGCGCATAGTGGTGGGCAAGGTCGGTGGCGAGGTCGCGGAGGTGGGTCCTGGCCTCGGTGGGGCCGTGCACGGTGATGGCGCTCCCGAACGGCAGCAGTGCCCGCACGTCCTCCAGGCGCAGGAAGCGGATCGTCACCTTGCGGCCGGTGCCGGATTCCTCATGGTCGTCCAGGACGAGGCGTAGGCCGAAGATCCGTTGCGCTCGCTCGATCTGGGTCTGGTCGATGGTGGCGCTGACCTCTGTCACGTGGTGCTGCTCCCACTGATCGATGAGCGCCGCGGCGACCGTGGCCAGGGTCTCGCTCTCGCGGATCCGTCGTGGCTGGTCGACTTCCTTCCACGTCGCGATCCGTTCGAGTCGGTACATCCGTGGCACTCGGGCACGGTCGGCGACGAGATACCAGATGCCGGCTTTGGCGAACAGCCCGTAGGGATCCACGACCAGGTCGCGAGGGCATGACTCGCGTGGGCTCTCGTACTCGATCCGTAGCCGGCGGCCTCGCCGCACCGCGCCGATCAGCGAAGCCGGAGTCGTGCCGGAAGCGCGTGCCCGATGCCAGGGATTGCTGTCCACGTGCACCACGTCGGTGAGCGGCAGGAGCTCATGAACTCGACGTGGCTGTGCAGCGGCGATCTTGGAGAGCGCGCGCCGGTATGCGGCCGATGTGTCGATCTCCGCGCGTTGCTTCTCGTCCAGCCCGGTGAGCGACAGATGATCACGCTCGCCCGGTGTGAGTCGCGTGAGGTCGGGTCCGGACCCGGGCAGCATGGTCACGCCTCCGAGGCGGCCCCGGTGTGCGGTCACCGGCAGACCGGCGTCGCGGAGCCAGTTCAGGTCTCGGGTGATGGTGCGAAGGGACACTCCGAGCGCCGAGGCGAGTGACTGTGTGGTCACGGCGTCCCTCGATGTGAGGAGCAGGATCAGGGTGAAGAAGCGGTCTGGGGTCACACACCGATCTTGTTCAGGAATCGCGACAGGATGCGGCGCATATCCCGGTCAGGCTGGCGGACGCGTACCCACCACCTGTGAGAAGGGACAACCATGACCACGTCCGTCGTGTCCATCGTCTACGTGAACGACGCTCCCGCCGCGGCCCGTTTCTACGGCGACCTCCTCGGCATGAGCCCCTCGTTCGAGACTCCGGGTTACATCACGTTCGACCTCGGGCCGGGCGCCGACCTCGGTCTGTGGTCCGGCCAGTTCGAGGATCTGTCACCGGACGTCCCGCGCACCAGTGAGGTCTGCCTGGCCGTCGACGGTGGACCCGGTGAGGTCGATGCGACCTTCGAGCAGTGGAGTTCCAAGGGGGTCACGATCCTGCGCGAGCCTCATGACGCGGGGTTCGGGCTGACCTTCCTCGCGGCCGATCCTGACGGGAACCGTATCCGCGTCGCACCGCGGGACTGAAAGGCCGCGATGCGGCAGGCGCGCACGAGAGGTGCGCGCCTGCCGGCCGCGGGGCCTGGTGCGCACATCCGGCGCGCCCCAAAGTCGGCGCGATCCGATCGGGAATTTGGCGACAGGGCCTAGCAGTCGCCGGTACCGTCCTGCCGCACCTTGTAGGCCGCGATCGGTTCGGTGCCGGGATACGAGCCCGAGATTCCCCAGGCGCCTCCGTGGACGCGCTTCAGCCGTTCGTCCGTGGCCTCCGGCAACAGGAACACGTGGATCCAGATGATCTGCTCCTTGTTCTCCCGCTTCCCCACCCCGAACTCGGGCGTGGCCCAACGGGCCCGGCCCTCCGTCTGCATGGCGCGCTGCATGCTGTTGTAGCTGCCCGCCTCGGGCTCGCCGTCCCTGTCGAAGTTGTTGGCCACCCAGAGCCAGTAACCCTCCGGCATCTCGCCGACCCCCGACACGGTGAGGCAGTGGGCGACCTCCAGGCCCTCCGTCGTCGGCGCGTGGGCACCGACCTTCGTGACGTGCAGGCCCTTGGTCGGGTCCGCCGAGGACTTCGGATCCCCCTCGGCGGTCGGGCCGGTGGTCGAGTTCCGCTGGGCCCGGGGGGACGCCGGCCCCGGCCAGACCATGGCGGTGCTGATCACGGTCGTGGTCACCAGCAGTCCGACGAAGAGCCGGTGCAGCAGCTTGGAATGTGCCCTCGGAGGATGAGCGGGGGACAACCACAGCCCGGCCACGAGGCTCAGGGCTCCTCCGAGGGCGACGACGGCGACAACCCCGAACCACTCGGACGTGCCGGTGAAGTGATCGGCCGCCCAGGAGGCGGCCGATACGAGCACGGCCAGTACGGCCGCCACCGCGCTGAGCTTCTCCGGCCAGGCGCTGCGTGGAGTCTCCGGAGCATCGGGTGTGTCAGGTGCGTCCGGGGTGCTCCGGGTGTCCGGAGAAGCGCTGGAGTCCGGGGTGCTTGGGTTGGTCCGAGTACTCATGTGCGAGTACTAGCGCCCGCCCCCACCGGCTGGCTCTCGATGTCAGCTCTTGTCGCTCATTGACCGATAAGTCGCTACAGATTTCTGCTCTTGACCGCCCTAGACCCAGGTGTCCATCCACATCCGGGAGCGCCAGTTGTCGATGGGGATCGGTTCACCCGTGTACAGGGGCCAGAAGTAGATGAAGTTCCAGGTGATGAGGAGGAACAGGACGCCGGCGGCTGCCGCGCCCGCTACTCGGCGGCGTTCCGGGGCGCCGGGTGGGCCGAGGATCGCGCCGATCATCATCGTGACCGCGAGGCAGAGGAAGGGGAGGAAGACGACGGCGTAGAAGAAGAAGATCGTGCGTTCCTGGTAGAGGAACCAGGGGAGGTAGCCGGCGGCGATGCCGCAGGCGATCGCGCCCGCGCGCCAGTCGCGGCGGAAGAACCAGCGCCACAGGACGTAGACGACGGCGAACGCGGCGGCCCACCACAGCAGCGGTGTGCCGATGGCCAGGACCTCGCGGGCGCACTTGTCGGCGGTGTCGGCCGCGCAGCCGTCCTTGCCGGGCGACGGGGACTCGTAGAAGTACGAGACCGGGCGGCCGAGGACGATCCAGCTCCACGGGTTCGACTGGTACGTGTGCGGGGACGACAGGCCGACGTGGAACTCGTAGACCGCGTGCTCGTAGTGCCACAGGCTGCGCAGCCAGTCCGGCAGCCAGCTGAACCAGCCGCCCTTGCCCTCGGTCGCGGCCCAGTTGCGGTAGTAGCCGCCGGAGCCGTCGTCGGGGGAGAGGATCCAGCCCGTCCAGGACACCAGGTAGGTGGCGATCATCACCGGGACCGTGGACAGGAACGCGAGACCCAGGTCGCGCTGCATCGTCGCGATCAGCGGCCGGCGGGCGCCGGCGACCTTGCGGGCCGCGTAGTCCCAGAGCACCGTCATGATCCCGAGAAACACCATGAAGTACAGGGCGTTCCACTTGGTGCCGAGCGCCAGGCCCAGGCAGAGGCCGGCCAGCCAGCGGTACGGGCGCCAGCCGAGGCGGGTCGTCTCGGCGATGAGGGAGTTGGGGCGTACGATCCCGTCGCCGTCCGGGGGGAGGGCGGCGGCCAGCCGGGCGCGTGCCCGGTCACGGTCGATCACCAGGCAGCCGAACGCGGCCAGCACGAAGAACATCAGGACCTGGTCCAGCAGCGCCGTGCGGCTCATCACGAAGTGCAGTCCGTCGACGGCCATCAGCGCGCCCGCGAGGCAGCCGAGGAACGTCGAGCGGAAGATACGGCGGCCGATCCGGCACAGCATGAGGACGGAGAGCGTGCCGAGCAGGGCCGTCATGAAGCGCCAGCCGAACGGGTCGAAGCCGAACATCAGCTCGCCCAGGCCGATCACGTACTTGCCGACGGGCGGGTGCACGACGTACGCCGCGTCCGTCGGGATCGGGACGTTCCCGTTGTTCTGGAGGATCAGCTCATTGGCGTTCTTGGCCCAGTTGACCTCGTAACCGCGGTGCACGATCGCCCACGCGTCCTTGGCGTAGTACGTCTCGTCGAATATCACCGCCCTGGGGCTGCCCAGGTTGTGGAACCGCATCAGTCCGGCGAGCAGCGTGACCAGCAGGGGACCGCCCCACGACGACCAGCGGACGAGGCGGGCCGCGACCTCCTCGCGCACGCCGAGGACGGCCCAGAGGCGCGGGCCGGGACGGGTGTACGGGGGCACCAGCCGGGTGCGGACGTCGCTTCTCGGCGCCGCCGTGTAGCCGAAACGGCGCAGGCGGTGCTGCCACGACGGCCGCGGGTCTTCGGTGGCCTGGTCCTGCCGGGTGTCCGTGGAGGACGCGGTACTGGTCACCGCGCCATCGTAGGGAACACGGCTGTGGGAGTCCCGTGGGATCGGGATGTGGCTGGGCGCCGAATGGGTCGGGGGCGTGGCAGGCAGGGCGACCGCGGGTGGGTTGTGGCTGGTCGCGCCCACGCGGCGGAGCCGCATATCGGTACAGCCCCGCGCCCCCTTCGAGGCTGCGCCCCTCAGGGGCGGGCCCTGGGAGGATGGGGAGGTGACTGGAATTCTTGTGCTGGCAGGTACCCCCATCGGTGAGATCGCGGACGCGCCGCCCCGGCTCGCCCAGGAGTTGGCCGGGGCGGATGTCGTCGCCGCCGAGGACACGCGGCGGCTGCGGCGGCTCACCCAGGCGCTGGGGGTGCAGCCGGGCGGGCGGATCGTCTCCTACTTCGAGGGCAACGAGGCCGCGCGTACGCCGGAGCTCGTCGAGGCGCTGGTGGGCGGCGCCCGGGTGCTGCTGGTCACGGACGCGGGGATGCCGTCGGTCTCCGACCCCGGGTACCGGCTGGTCGCCGCCGCCGTGGAGAAGGACATCCGGGTCACCGCCGTCCCCGGTCCCTCCGCCGTCCTCACCGCCCTCGCGCTGTCCGGGCTGCCCGTCGACCGGTTCTGCTTCGAGGGGTTCCCGCCGCGCAAGGCCGGGGAGCGGCTCGCCCGGCTGCGCGAGGTCGCGGAGGACCGGCGCACGCTCGTGTACTTCGAGGCACCCCACCGGTTGGACACCACGCTCGCGGCGATGGCCGAGGTGTTCGGCGCGGGGCGGCGGGCCGCGGTGTGCCGTGAGCTGACCAAGACGTACGAGGAGGTCAGGCGGGGGCCGCTCGGGGAGCTGGCCGAGTGGGCGGCGGACGGGGTGCGCGGGGAGATCACCGTGGTGGTCGAGGGAGCGCCGGAGAAGGGGCCGGAGGAGCTCGACGCGGAGGAGTTGGTGCGGCGGGTGCGGGTGCGGGAGGAGGCGGGGGAGCGGCGCAAGGAGGCGATCGCCGCGGTCGCGGTGGAGGCGGGGGTGCCGAAGCGGGTTGTTTTCGACGCGGTGGTGGCTGCGAAGCGGGATGTGGGCCGGGGCGCCTGAGGGGGCGGGGAGTGCGGGTTCGTCGGCGGGTGCGGGTGGGTGGGGGCTGGTCGCGCAGTTACCCGCGCCCCTGAAAAAGCGGGCTGCGCCCTGCTTTTTCGGCCCACCCCCGCACCCGACAACCGGTCAGACCCATGCCGCGGCAAAGCCGAGCAAAGCGCAGCCCTCCTACGGACGGGCTTCCCACAAGGGGAGGCCAAATGCCCTTCAACAGTCGGCAGACGGGGTGCCCTCCAGGTCCGTGAAGGCGTCCACTGGGTGGTGGGGACGTACACGTCACGTCCCCACCGTCCAGCGGACAAGAGGAGCTGGCAATGACCGAGATCGCAGAGCGCGCGATGCTGCGCGACACCGCCACCGCCGTCGTTCACGAGTCGTACGCCTTCGCCTGCATGCGGTGCGGGTACGGCTGGGAGCAGTCGTACGAGATAGAGCACCACAACGACGCCCAGGGGCGCGACTTCGTGATGTACGTGGCCGACGGCACGGTCGTGCCGTCCCCGCTGTCCCGGCCCACGTGCCAGAACTGCGACGGTCATGTCGTCCGGATCATGCGGGCGGGTCAGGTGTCGTCGGTGCGGGACGCCGAGCGTCGCCGGCATCTGCCGAAGCCCCGCCCGGTGGCGGACACCGACACCCCGGCGGCGGCGGAGTCCCGGGAACAGCCGCAGGACCACCACCACTGGCACCTGTCCGACCTGCTGCACCCGTTCCACCGCAAGGCGAGCTGACCTCCCCCGGCGCGCCTGTGGGGCATGCCCCGATCGTGCGATTCATGCGATTCGTAGGATCGGGGCATGCCCTCGAACGACAAGAACGCCGCGCCCCCGCTCCCCGAACCCCTCCGGGTGCCGGTCGCCGATTCGCACACCCATCTGGACATGCAGTCCGGCACCGTCGAGGAGGGTCTCGCGAAGGCCGCCTCCGTGGGAGTGACGACAGTCGTCCAGGTCGGCTGCGACATCAAGGGCTCGCGCTGGGCCGCCGAGACGGCCGAGCGCTACGAGGCCGTGCACGCGACCGTCGCACTGCACCCGAACGAGGCGCCGCGCATCGTCCACGGCGACCCGGACGGCTGGTCCCGCCAGGGCGCACGGGCGCCCGGCGGGGACGCGGCGCTCGACGACGCCCTCGCCGAGATCGACCGGCTGGCCGCGTTGCCGCAGGTCAAGGGTGTCGGGGAGACGGGGCTCGACTACTTCAGGACCGGACCGGAGGGCAAGGCCGCCCAGGAGCGGTCCTTCCGCGCGCACATCGAGATCGCCAAACGGCACGGCAAGGCGCTGGTCATCCACGACCGCGACGCCCACGACGACGTGTTGCGGATCCTGAAGGAGGAGGGCGCTCCCGAGCGGACCGTCTTCCACTGCTACTCCGGCGACGCGGAGATGGCGGCGGTCTGCGCCGCGCACGGCTACTTCATGTCCTTCGCCGGCAACATGACGTTCAAGAACGCCCAGCCGCTGCGCGACGCGCTCACCGTCGCGCCCCTCGAACTCGTCCTCGTGGAGACCGACGCGCCCTTCCTGACACCCGCGCCGTACCGCGGACGGCCCAACGCGCCGTATCTCATTCCGGTCACGGTTCGGGCCATGGCCGCGGTGCGGGGCATCGACGAGGAGGCGCTGGCGACGGCGATCGCGGCGAACACGGCGAGGGCGTTCGATTACTGAGGGGTCACGTTCCGTAGGCCGTCCGGGGTGCCCAAAAAGATGATCACCGGCCCGTGTCGCGACACTGAGTGACCGCGTTGCTTTGGAGGGTGACCGGAGTCCGCTAGGTTCACGTCGCCCGACCCGGACCCGGATCCCCTCTGGAGCGTGTCGTCGTGAGCCATGCGCAGTCGCCGCAGTCGCCGCAGTCGCCCTACGAGGCCGAGACCCTGCCCTACGGGCTGCACCCGGACCACCACCCTGACGACCGCCCGGACTACCCGGACTACCCGGACTACCCGGACACCTACCGGCCCGCTTACGAGGACCGGCTCGCCCAGGAGGCCGTGGGAGAGCGGGAGGAGGGAAGCGGCGGCCGGAGCGGCTCCCGGCGGGCCGTGCGGCGTCGGCGGGCCGCCGACCGGCTCGGTTCGCTGCGGCGGCTGGTGCCGCAGGCCCTGGTGGTGGCCTTTCTCGCGGGCGGCACCTCCGCGTTCGTGGCGAAGGACAAGGCGATCGAGCTGACCGTCGACGGGCGGCCCCGCACGCTGCACACCTTCGCCGACGACGTCACCGAACTGCTCGCCGACGAAGGGGTGGCCCTCGGCGCGCACGACGTCGTCGCGCCCGCCCCCGGTACGCCGCTGAGCAGCGGGGACGAGGTCGCCGTGCACTACGGGCGTCCCGTGGCCCTCACCCTCGACGGGCAGCGGCGCAAGGTGTGGACGACCGCCCACACGGTGGACGGGGCGCTTCAGCAGCTCGGGGTGCGTGCGGAGGGCGCGTACGTGTCGACCTCGCGCTCCCGGCGGATCGGGCGGGCGGGGCTGGAGCTGGACGTCCGTACCGAGCGCACCGTCACGATCCTGGCGGACGGGCGGGCGCGGACGATCCGTACGAACGCGGCGACCGTGGGGGAGGCTGTGGAACAGGCCGGGGTCACCCTGCGCGGGGAGGACACCACCTCGGTCGAGCGGTCGAGTTTCCCCCGGGACGGGCAGACGGTGACCGTGTTGCGGGTGACCTGGTCCGAGGAGGTCCGGGAGGTGCCGATTCCGTTCCGGGTGCGCCGCACCGAGGATCCCTCGCTCTTCCGGGGCACGGAGGTCGTGGAGCGGGCCGGGCGTCCGGGGGTGCGGCGGGACACGTACGAGCTCCGGACGGTCAACGGGGTGCGGCAGCGGACGCGGCTGGTGCGGACGGAGGTGGTTCGTGAGCCGCGGGAACAGATGGTGAAGGCGGGGACGAAGGCGATGCCGACGTCCGTGGCGGGGGCGGACGGGCTGAACTGGGGCGCTCTCGCCGCGTGCGAGTCGGGAGGGCGGCCGAACGCGGTCGATCCTTCCGGGACGTACGGGGGGCTGTACCAGTTCGACACCCGGACATGGCGGAGTCTCGGAGGGAGCGGGCGGCCCCAGGACGCGCCGGCGGCGGAGCAGACGATGCGGGCGAAGAAGCTGTATGCGCAGCGGGGGGCCAGTCCTTGGCCGCATTGTGGGGCGCGGCTTCGGGGGTAGGGCGCGTGGGGTTCGGGGGCGTCGGGTCCGTCGGCGGGTGCGGGTGAGTGGGGGCCGTTCGCGCAGTTCCCCGCGCCCCTGAAAAGCAGGGGCTGCGCCCCGTGCTTTTCATCCGCCGCAGCCCCGCCGATTTCCAGGCCCGCAGGGCCTGGTCTTTCAGGGGGCACGGGGAACTGCGCGAGAAGCCCCCACCGGGCCGCACCCGACAACGAACCCGGCGTCCCGAGCCATCAGGCGGCGCCCCGTACCCTGGTGCCGTGAGCAGCCCCTCCCCCGACGCCCTCCTCGGCCCCGCCGACATCCGCGAACTCGCCGCCGCGCTCGGTGTGCGTCCGACCAAGCAGCGCGGCCAGAACTTCGTGATCGACGCGAACACGGTTCGCCGCATCGTGCGGACCGCGGACGTCCGCCCGGAGGACACTGTCGTCGAGGTGGGCCCGGGTCTCGGCTCGCTCACCCTCGCCCTGCTGGAGGTGGCGGACCGGGTCACGGCCGTCGAGATCGACGACGTCCTCGCCGCCGCGCTGCCCGCGACGATCGCCGCCCGCATGCCCACCCGCGCCGCCCGCTTCGCCCTCGTCCACTCCGACGCGATGGACGTGACGGAACTCCCCGGCCCCGCCCCCACCGCCCTCGTCGCGAACCTCCCCTACAACGTCGCCGTCCCCGTGCTGCTGCACATGCTCGAGACCTTCCCGACCATCGAGCGCACCCTCGTGATGGTCCAGGCCGAGGTCGCCGACCGGCTGGCCGCCGGGCCGGGCTCGAAGGTCTACGGCGTGCCGTCGGTGAAGGCCAACTGGTACGCGGAGGTCAAGCGCGCCGGGGCGATCGGACGGAACGTCTTCTGGCCGGCACCGAACGTGGACAGCGGGCTCGTCTCCCTGGTCCGCCGCACGGAGCCGATCAAGACCACCGCAGCCAGGCGGGACGTGTTCGCGGTCGTCGACGCGGCTTTCGCCCAGCGGCGCAAGACCCTGCGGGCCGCTCTCGCCGGGTGGGCCGGTTCCGCGGCCGCCGCCGAGGCCGCCCTCGTCGCCGCCGGGGTCTCCCCGCAGGCCCGCGGTGAGTCCCTGACGGTGGAGGAGTTCGCCGCCATCGCCGAGAACCGCGTCACCGAGGGAACCGTCGCATGACGGACCACAGGGTTCAGCCGAAGCCTCACCCCAAGGTCCACCACAAGGCCCACCCCGAGGAGTGCCCCAAGCCGTGAGCGTCACCGTTCGCGTTCCCGCCAAGGTCAACGTGCAGCTCGCGGTCGGCGGCGCCCGGCCCGACGGGTTCCACGACCTGGCCAACGTCTTCCTCGCCGTCGGCCTGTACGACGAGGTCACCGCCACCCCCGCCGAGGAACTCACCGTCACCTGCGAGGGCCCCGGCGCCGAGCAGGTCCCCCTGGACAACACGAACCTCGCCGCCCGCGCCGCCCTCGCGCTGGCGGCGCGGCACGGCATCGAGCCCGCCGTCCACCTCCACATCGCCAAGGACATCCCCGTCGCCGGCGGCATGGCCGGCGGCAGCGCGGACGCGGCCGGCGCGCTCCTCGCCTGCGACACACTGTGGGGGACGAACGCCTCGCGCGCCGAACTCCTCGACATCTGCGCCGAGTTGGGCAGCGACGTGCCGTTCAGCCTGGTGGGCGGGGCCGCCCTCGGGACCGGGCGGGGCGAGCGGCTCCAGACCCTCGACGTGGGCGGGACCTTCCACTGGGTGTTCGCGGTCGCCGACGGCGGTCTCTCCACGCCCGCCGTCTACCGCGAGTTCGACCGGCTCCACGAGCACGACGACGTCCCCGAGCCCGTCGCCTCCCCGGTGCTGCTCGACGCGCTCGCCAAGGGGGACCTGGACGCGCTCGCCGCGTTCCTGCCGGGCTCCAACGGCCTCCAGCCCGCCGCCCTCTCCCTCTTCCCGAAGCTGTCCGACACCCTCGCCGAGGGCCTCGCGGCCGGCGCGCTCGCCGCGCTCGTCTCCGGCTCGGGCCCGACCACGGCCTTCCTCACCCGGGACGCGGAGTCGGCCCGCGCCGTCGCCGACGGGCTCCTCGCGTCCGGTACGTGCAAGGCGGCGCGTGTCGCCGTCTCACCCGCGCCGGGAGCCACCGTGGTCCAGAGGGCCACGGATCAGGACGGACAACCGTAGGTACTCAGACGTGACTTGAGTACGGGAGCGCTGCCGCCCACCCCGGCGCCCGCGCGACCGTACTCCCATGACCGCAACAGCCGGCACAACAGCAGGCGCGACAGCCGACGCAACAGCAGGCGCAAGGGCCGCCGCGAGCGCGAGCGTGAGTGCGCGTGAACTCGCCGCCGCCACCCCGGCGGACAGGGACCGCTACGTCGACCTGCTCCGCGTCGCCTCCCTCGGCACGGTCGTGCTCGGGCACTGGTTGATGGCCGCGGTCACGACCGGCGCCGACGGCCAGGTGGAGGTGGGCAACCTCCTCGCCGTCGAGCCGAAGCTCCAAGTCCTCACCTGGGCCTTGCAGATCATGCCGGTGTTCTTCTTCGTCGGCGGCTTCTCGCACGCTCTCTCCTACCGTTCGCTCAGTCGCAGGTTCCCGGACGGGGGTTCGGTCTACCCCGCCTTCCTGCGCGCCCGCCTCCAACGGCTGCTCCGCCCCACCATGGTCTTCATAGGGGTGTGGGGCGCCGCGGCCGTTCTCCTCCATCTGGCGGGTGTCGGCGGCGGATTGCTCGACGTGGCGCTGCGGCTGGTCACGCAACCGCTGTGGTTCATCGGGATCTATCTCGCGATGGTCGCCTTCACCCCGCCGCTGCTGAAGCTGCACGAGCGGTTCGGCTGGGGCGCGTTCGGGGCGCTCGTCGCGGCCGCCGCGCTCGTGGACGTACTGCGGTTCGCGCTGGACGTGCCGTTCGTCGAGTTCCTCAACTTCGCCTTCGTGTGGCTCGCGATCCATCAACTCGGGTTCCTGCGCGCCGACGGGCGGCTGACCCGGCCGTATCTGCTCGCCGGTGCCGGGCTCGCGGGGGCCGCGCTGCTGGTGGCGTACGGGCCGTATCCGCTGTCGATGGTCGGGATGCCGGGCGAGGAGGTGTCGAACATGGCGCCGCCGACCTTCGCGCTGCTGTGCCACGGGCTGTGGCTGGTCGGCGCGGTGGAGTGGGTGCGCCGACCCGTCGCGCGGTGGCTGCAGCGACCGAAGGTGTGGCGCACGGTCGTGGCGGCCAACGGCATCTCCATGACCGCGTTCCTATGGCATCTTTCGGCCATGCTCGGGGTGTACGGCGTGCTGCTCGCCCTGGACGTCGACCTGCCGACGCCCGCGACGGGCGCCTGGTGGGCCCAACTGCCCCTGCGGATCGGGGCCGCGGCCGTTCTCACGGCGGTTCTCGTCGCCGCCTTCCGGGGCTTCGAGCGGCCCGCGGCCCGCCCCTCCGAACCGTCTCGGCCGAGCGGCTTGAGCAGTTTCCGCAGGTCGGAGGTGTATTCCGGGCCCGCTGCGGCCCTTGGGGCGACGCTGTGTCTGTTCGGGGTGCTGGGGCTCTCCATGGTCGGGTTCGGCGGGCTGTTCGAGGGGCGTACGGCCCTGTTGATCGCCGTCCAGGTCAGTGCTCCGGTGGCCGTGGCCATGACGCTCGCTGGATGGGCGCTGGTGGAACTTGTTGGTCGTGGCACACGGTCAAGTGCCTGACCGACGTGATCCGGTGGAGGAAATGTGCAGGTCATGCAATGGCCTGCCAAACCCTTCAGTTTGTAACCCACGCCACAGTACTTTAATCTTCACAGAAGCCCCCTTTGGTCCCCTTCAGGTGATTCGCCGGTCATCTTCGAGTGGCATGATCTCGATCCCCGGTGACTTGTTACCGGTGGTACTTCCCGTGCGCGTGGTGTCGTCCCCGCGGCGGGCGAGAGGGGTTCCTCATGGAACACATCGACCACTTCAGTGCCGGATGGGTCACCCCCGTCCTCTCCTACGTCATGGCCTGCGTCGGCTCCGCGCTCGGACTGCGCTGCACCGTCAGGGCACTTGAGGCCGAGGGGGCCTCCAAGCGGAACTGGCTCACGCTGGCGTCGTTCGCGATCGGCTCGGGCATCTGGACCATGCACTTCGTTGCCATGATGGGCTTCGGCGTGCAGGGCACCCCGATCCGCTACGACGTCCCCATGACCGTCCTCAGCCTGGTCATGGCGATCGCCGTGGTCAGCGCCGGTGTCTTCACCGCCGGTTACGGCCGCTCCCGGGTCCGCGCGGTGGCCTTCGGCGGCCTCGGAACCGGCCTCGGCGTGGCCGCGATGCACTACACCGGCATGGCCGCGCTCAACCTGCACGGCGAGGTCGGCTTCGACCCTTCGCTGGTCATCGCCTCCGTGGTGATCGCGGTCGTCGCCGCGACCGCCGCGCTGGCGCTGACGCTGGTCGTGCGAGGCGGTGTCCTCGCCGCGATCGCCGCGCTCGTGATGGGGCTGGCCGTGAGCAGCATGCACTACACCGCGATGTACGCCGTGAGCATCGATCCGGCGCCCAGCACGGCACAGTTGTCGGGGGCGACGGCCACCGAGTTTCTGTTTCCGCTGGCCGTGCTGCTGGGGTCGTTCCTCTTCCTGACCTCGGCGTACGTGGCGTTGTCGCCGACGGGGAAGCGGGCCGAGTCCTCCTTCGCCGACGAGCTGTTGCGTGAGGTCGAGCTCTCCACGGCGTGAGTCTTCCGCTCGACCTTCAGTGAGTACCTGCGCGCCCGTGGGGGCTGGTCGCGCACACCCGGCGGAGCCGCACCTCGGCAACGCCCCGCGCCCCTGACGGGGCGCTTGATCCTCCCCTCCCCTTGCGAGGTCCCCGATGAAAATCTTCCACGCGACCACCCGGCTGCTGCGCCCCAGATCCGTGCGGGCCAAGATCGTCGCCCTGTTGATGCTGCCCATCGTGTCGCTGATGGCGTTGTGGAGCTACGCCGCCGTGACGACCGTCGCCGCCATCGGCGACACCGAGCGGGCCAAGGACGTCAACAGCGAACTGCTGGCGCCGGTCGCCGCGTTCGTGACCGCGGTGCAGAGCGAGCGGACGGCCGCGATGCGGTACGCCGCCCAACCCGGCGAGACGGGTCTCGACGACCTGAGGGCCGACCAGCAGACCACCGACAAGGCCGTGACGGCGCTCCGCGCGGGCCTCAACTCCTCCAGTTCGGACGCCGCCCTCATCGACCCGGCACTGCCCGACCGACTGGAGAACCTCGAAGCCGACTTCAGCGACCTCGCCGCCCTGCGCGCGGGCGCCACCGGGTCGGCCGGGACGGACGCCAGGACCACGGTGTCGACGGCGTACACCGACTACTCCGCCGTCATCGACCACGCCTTCGCCGTGACCGGCGCGCTCACCAGCGAGCAGGGCACCGACGCGACCTCCGAGGCGCGGGTCGTCCTCGAACTCTCCCGGGTCCGCGACGCCGTGGCCCGCGAGCAGGCGCTGCTGGCCGCCGCCACCGCGTCCGGGACGCTCGGCAAGGAGCAGTACGCGCGGTTCGTGGGCGCCGTCGCCACCCAGCGCGCACTGCTGCGGCCGGCCGTCGCCGACCTCAAGGCCGAGCACCGGCCCGCCTACGACGTGCTCCTCGACAGCGACCACTACGCCGCCCTCGTCAAGGTCGAGGACGGGGTGACCGACGCCGGACCGGGACCGGTGTCGACGGCCGTGCTCAAGGACTGGGACGCCTCCTCGACGGCCGTGCTGAAGGGCCTGGCGGCGGCCGAGGAGGGCGCGGGAACGGGCGCGGCGGCCAAAGCGGACGTCTTCGGCTGGGACAACCTCGGCGCGTCCGGCGTCGCCGTCGTCCTCGGTCTCGCCGGTGTGCTCCTGTCGCTGCTGGTCTCCGTGGGCGTCGGGCGCGGCCTCATCGTCGAACTCCTCGACCTGCGCAACTCCGCCCTGGAGGTCGCCGGGCGCCGGCTGCCGCAGGCGATGCGCAAGCTGCACGCCGGGCAGGGCGTCGACATCGACGCCGAGGCCCCGATGCGCCGCCTCGCCGGTGACGAACTCGCCCAGGTGGGCACCGCGCTCACCGCCGTGCAGCGGGCCGCGCTCAAGGCGGCCTCCGAGCGCGCCGAACTCCTCAGCGGCATCTCCGGGGTGTACGTCAGCCTCGCCCGCCGCAGCCAGGTGCTGCTCCACCGGCAGCTCGACCTGCTCAGCGTCATGGAGCAGCGCCAGCAGGAACAGCAGAACCACGCCGAGCTGTACGACCTGTACCGCGTCGACTACCTCGCCACCCGGATGCGGCGCCACTCCGAGTCGCTGCTCATCCTGTCGGGGATCGCGCCCGGCCGGGGCTGGCGCGACCCGATCGCGCTGACGGACGTCCTGCGGGCCGCCGTCGCCGAGATCGAGGACGCGACCCGGGTCGAGGTGTGGGCCGTACCGAAGGTGTCGCTGAACGGCGGTTCCGTCGCCGACGTCATCCATCTGCTCGCCGAGCTCGTCGAGAACGCCGCCGCGTTCTCCCCGCCCTCCACCAAGGTCCAGCTGCGCGCGGCCCGGCTGCGGGACGGCATCCTCATCGAGGTCGAGGACAGCGGCTTCGGCATGAACGAGGAGGCGATGGCCGAGGCCAACCGCAAGCTCCGGTCGGAGCGGGTCGACCTCCTCGACGCCAAGCAGATCGGCCTGTTCGTGGTGAACCGGCTCGCCGACCGCCAGGGTCTGCGCGTCGAGTTGCGGCAGTCGACCAACGCAGGCGTCGCCGCGGCCGTCTTCATCCCCGAGAACCTGATCCGCGACGACATGCCCGTGCACCGGGAGCCGGCCGGCCACGGCGGCTCCACGGACTCGGAAACGGCGCTGATCCAGCAGCGGCGGAGGTAGGCCGCACAGGACCGCCGTGCGCCCCGGGTGGTGGTTTCCCCGGGGCGCACGGCCTTTCGTGGGGGGTGGCGTCCTGGTGACATACGGTGATGGCTGTGACGCGTCCGCGTCAATTGGGGGAATCCCTCGGTCCCGGTAGGGGGCCGCGGGTGCGTTGTCGGGTGCGGGTGTGTGGGGGCTGGTCGCGCAGTTCCCCGCGCCCCTGAAGATTCAGGCCCTGCCGGGCCCACCGGACCCGCACCCGACCGCCACCGCGCTCCCCCTCCCTCAAGGCGCCGCCCGTCACACCCGTGCGCCCCGCCGACTACCCTGGAGGGTCGATCGTCCCCGTGGCAGGAGAGTAATGGCCGTCAACCTGGTCAATGTCGAGAACGTCAGCAAGGTGTACGGCACCCGCGCCCTGCTCGACGGGGTCTCGCTCGGCGTCTCCGAAGGGGACCGGATCGGCGTCGTGGGGCGGAACGGGGACGGCAAGACCACCCTGATCCGGATGCTCGCCAAGCTGGAGGAGGCCGACACCGGACGGGTCACCCACTCCGGCGGCATCCACGTCGGCGTGCTCACCCAGCACGACTCCCTCGACCCCACCGCCACCGTCCGGCACGAGGTCATCCGCGACCTGGCCGACCACGAGTGGGCGGGCAACGCCAAGATCAGGGACGTACTGACGGGGCTCTTCGGCGGGCTCGACCTCCCCGGCTTCCCACAGGGGCTCGACACCGTCATCGGCCCGCTCTCCGGCGGTGAGCGGCGGCGCATCGCGCTCGCCAAGCTGCTCATCGAGGAGCAGGACCTGATCGTCCTCGACGAGCCCACCAACCACCTGGACGTGGAAGGCATCTCCTGGCTCGCGAACCACCTGCGCGAACGGCGCTCCGCCCTCGTCTGCGTCACCCACGACCGGTGGTTCCTCGACCAGGTCTGCACCCGGATGTGGGACGTGCAGAAGGGCGCGGTCTTCGAGTACGAGGGCGGCTACTCCGACTACGTCTTCGCCCGCGCCGAGCGGGAGCGGATCGCCGCCACCGAGGAGACCAAGCGGCAGAACCTGGTCCGCAAGGAGCTGGCCTGGCTGCGGCGCGGCGCCCCGGCCCGTACGTCCAAGCCCCGCTTCCGGGTCGAGGCGGCCAACGAGCTGATCGCCGACGTCCCGCCGCCGCGCGACACCAGCGAGCTGATGAAGTTCGCGTCGTCCCGGCTGGGCAAGACCGTGTTCGACCTGGAGAACGTCACCGTGCAGGCCGGTCCGAAGGTGCTGCTGAAGCATCTGACCTGGCAGCTCGGGCCGGGCGACCGGATCGGCCTCGTCGGTGTCAACGGCGCCGGCAAGACCTCCCTGCTGCGGGCCATGGCGGACGCCGCGCGCAGCGAGGGGGAGAAGCAGCCGGCCGCCGGGCGGGTCGTCACCGGCAGGACCGTGAAGCTCGCGTACCTGTCGCAGGAGGTCGCCGAACTCGACCCCACCTGGCGGGTGCTCCAGGCCGTGCAGCAGGTCCGCGACCGCGTCGACCTCGGCAAGGGGCGCGAGATGACGGCGGGGCAGCTCTGCGAGACCTTCGGCTTCAGCAAGGAGAAGCAGTGGACGCCGGTGGGCGACCTCAGCGGTGGTGAGCGGCGGCGGTTGCAGTTGCTGCGGCTGCTGATGGACGAGCCCAACGTCCTCTTCCTCGACGAGCCGACCAACGACCTCGACATCGAGACGCTCACGCAGCTGGAGGACCTGCTCGACGGGTGGCCCGGCTCGATGATCGTGATCTCCCACGACCGGTTCTTCATCGAGCGGACGACGGACAAGGTGTTCGCGCTGCTCGGTGACGCGACGCTGCGGATGCTGCCGCGCGGCATCGACGAGTACATCGAGCGGCGCCACAAGATGGAGGAGGCCGCGGCGGCGTCCGCCGGGGTCGCGGCGAAGCCCGCCGCCGAGGCCGCGTCGCAGAAGAGCGCCGCCGACGCCCGCGCCGCGAAGAAGGAACTCCAGAAGATCGAGCGGCAGTTGGACAAGGTCTCCGAGAAGGAGGCGAAGTTGCATGCGCGGATTGCCGAGAACGCGACGGACTTCTCGAAGGTGGGGGAACTGGACGCCGAGTTGAGGGCGTTGCTCGCCGAGAAGGAAGAGCTGGAGATGCGGTGGCTCGAACTGGCCGATGACGCCTAGTCGACGCCTGGTCGGCCGAGCCGGGCGGCCCCCCGCCGTTGGGGCTGGTGTTCGACGGCAAGGCCCCGCGCATGTCCCGTGAAGGGGGCGTGAAGGAGCGTAACGGGGGCATCACGGGCCGGTTCTCCCTTGGGAACAGGGGAGCGACCGGCCCCATGTGCGAGCTCGTCACAGTGATAGAAAGAGCCGTCTGAGAACAGTTTGAGAAGCGATACCACGCGGTCACACGGGTGGCTCGAAAGCAGCGAACAGGGGGAAAGCGCTGATGGTTCAGCCGCCCGATCAGCCGCCGCAGGGCGGTTACGGAGTACCGCAGAATCCACCACCGCCGTCGCACCCGCAACAACCACAACAGCCGTACGGCTACCCGCAGACACCCCCGCCGCAGGGCCCGCCCGCACCAGGCCCCGGCTACGGCTACCCGCCCCAGCAGCAGCCGCCGGCGCAACCCGGCCCGTACACCCAGCCCGGCCCGTACGGCCAGCCGCAGCAGCCCGGCCCGTACGCGCAGCCCGGCCCGTACAACCCCGCCTCGCAGGCCGGTTACGGCTACCCGCAGTCGCAGTACGCGGGCGCGCCCACACCCCCGCCGGTCGGTGGCGGCGGTGGCTCGAAGAACCCCTTCAAGGGCAGGCCCGCGATGGTCGCCGGTGCCGCCGTGGCCGCACTGCTCGTGGTCGGCGGCGCCGTGTTCGCCGTGACGAGTCTCGGGGACGACGGCGAGAAGAAGCCGGTCGCCAAGGAGAGCACGGGCCCGTCCGAGGACGACAAGCCCTCGGACGCGCCCTCCGCACCCGTCAACCAGGGCGACGGCAGCGGCGACGGCGGCGAGGACCTCGACATCTCCGACCTCAACGCGGACCGCGAGGACGGCGAGGCGAAGGTGCTCTGGTACAAGAGCGCGCCCGACGCCCCCGGTTCCGGCGCGGGCGCCCCCGGCCTGTGGGTCACCGACAAGGTCGCGGTGAAGCCCGCGTACAAGCAGCTGTTCGCCTACAACGTGGGCGACGGCGACCCGGCCTGGGACCCGATCGAGTTCCCCGGCAAGATCTGCGCGGTCACGCCGCAGAAGACCTCCGACGACCGGGCCGTGGTCGCGTACCAGAAGAGCACCGCGAAGAACGCCGACTGCGACCAGCTCCAGCAGATCGACCTGAACACCGGCGACAAGGGCTGGTCGGCCCAGCTGGAGAAGGGCGACCTGTTCGACAGCGCCCACAGCGTCTCCCTGGCCGTCGCCGGCGACACGCTCGTGGTGGGCCGCTCACAGTCCGGGACGGCGTACGACATCGACACGGGCAAGAAGCTCTTCGACAAGAAGACCTACGGCCAGTCCTGCTACCCGTCCGGGTTCACGGGCGGCGCGCGGCTGGTCGTCGTCTCCTCCTGCGCGGTGACCACGGACAAGGAGCACGACGAGGTCCAGGAGCTCGACCCGCGCACCGGCAAGGCCAAGTGGACGCGGAAGATCCCCAAGGGCTGGAAGGTCGAGAACGCGTACTCCGTGGACCCGCTCGTCCTCTACCTCACCAACGAGGAAGAGAACACCTGGAACATCTCCACCTTCAAGGCCGACGGATCGACCCGTTCGCAGGTCGACTCCGACGCCTCGTTCGCCCCCGACTGCGACGGCGGGATCCTCACCGGGAACCTCGCCGGCTGCACCGGTGTCGCGAGCGACGCGAACACGCTCTACCTGCCGACCGAGAAGAAGGACGGCACCAACGAGATCGTCGCGCTGAACCTGGCCACCGGCAAGGAGAAGTGGCGCGTCAAGTCGCCCTCCGCCGACGCGGTGATGGAACCGCTGCGCACCGAGGGCGGGAAGCTGATCGTGTACGTCGAGCCGTCGGACGCAGGCGGCCAGGTCGTGTCGTTCCCGACCACGGGCGGCAAGCCCGCGGCCACGAAGCTGCTGCAGATGCCGGCGAGCGCCGCGGCGATCGAGGGTTCCTTCTACGCGAAGGCTGTCGACTACCTGGACGGGCGCTTCTACATCTCCTCGACCCTGCTGAGTGGTGCTGACGAAGCGAAGGAGAAGTTGATGCTGGCCTACGGCAAGTGACAGCCCCGCTCGTCCTCCACCCGACCACCGAGATCCGCTCCGAGATCCGCTCCGAGGTATCCACGTCATGACGCAGCCGCCGCCCCCGCCGAACCAGCCGCCGGGCCCGCCCCCGAACCAGCCGCCGGGCCAGTCCTTGTCCAAGGACCAGCCGCCCGCCCAGCAGCCGCCGGCGCAGCCCCCGGCCCCGGGTCAGCAGCCTCCGCAGAGCGCCCCGCCGCAGGGCGGTTTCGGCGCGCCCACCCCGCCGCCGGCCGGCGGCTTCGGCGCCCCGACGCCCCCGCCGCAGGGCCCGCCCGCGCAGGCCCCGGGCTACGGCTACCCGCAGACGCCCCCGCCGCAGCAGCCCGGCTACGGCTACCCGGGTCAGCCCGGTCAGCCGGGTGCCTACGGTCACCCGCAGCCCGGCCCGTACGGCCAGCCGGCGCCCGGCCCCTACGGGCAGCAGCCGTACGGCTACCAGCCGCAGACCATGCCGATGCAGCCGCAGGTGGGGTACGCCCCGGGCGACCCGGGCGCTCCCGGCGGCAAGAAGAAGGTGAACTCCGCGGCGATCATCATCACCGCGGCGGTCGCGGCCATCGCGCTCATCGTCGGCGGCGGCGTCTACATCGCCACCTCCAAGGGTGACGACGACAACGGCAAGAAGGACACCGCCAGTTCGGAGGGCACCACCGGCGGCAAGGACGACACCAAGGGCGACGACGACGGCGGTGCCTCCTCGTCCGGCGGCTCGTCGTCCGGTGGCGTGGAGATCCCGACCACGGCGCAGGAGAAGGCACCGTCCAGCCCCAGCGCGAAGATCCTCTTCCAGGTGCCGGCGCACGAGGTCAAGGAAAAGCTCCAGATCGACAGCGTCAAGGGCTCCTGGCTGACGAAGACCACGTACGCCAAGTCCGCGCTCAACAAGATCGTCGGCTACGAACCGGACAGCGGCAAGACCAAGTGGACGCTGGACCTGGCCGGTCAGACCTGCGCGGGCTCCCGTGAGATCACCACCGAGGGCATCGCCGTCGTGGTGACCGAGTCGGCCAAGCGCAAGAACAACGACGACCGCCAGCCCTGCACCGAGATCACCGCGTTCAACGTCGAGACCGGCAAGGAGGTGTGGACCAAGAGCGCCGACCTCAGCGGCAGCAAGGTGCCGTTCGGCGAGGTCACCATCTCCGGTACGACGGTCGCCGCGGCCGGCGGCTACTCCGGTGGCGCCGCGTTCGACGTCAACTCCGGCAAGGTGCTGTGGTCGCCGAAGGCCGGCGAGTGCACCGACGAGGGCTACGCGGGCGGCGCCCAGCTCATCGCGGTCCGCAAGTGCGGCGACTACGGCAGCGAGACCTTCGAGATCCAGCTCCTCGACCCCAGGTCGGGCAGCGTCAAGTGGACGTACAAGGTGCCCTCCGGCATCCAGCGCGCCAAGGTCATCTCCACCAACCCGGTCGTCTTCGGCGTGGTGACCGGCAGCGACGTCCCGCTGACCGGCACGACCGACATCTTCTCCCTGGACGACAAGGGCAAGCTGCGCGCCAAGATCTCCATCCCGGACGAGAAGTACGACTACGAGTGCCCGGTCCGCGGTGTCTGGGCCTGCAAGGGCATCTACGTCGGCAACGACAAGGTGTACATGCCGACCAAGAGCCACGACGGCACCGGCGCCTACAGCTCCACCAACGAGATCGTCTCCTTCTCGCTGGCGACCGGGAAGCCCACCGGTGACCGCGTGGACGCGGGCGACGACCACGAGCTGTTCCCGATCCGGATGGACGGGCCGAACATCATCGCCTACAAGGACGGCCCCTACGACAAGGGCGCCCAGGTCGTCTCCATCGACGGCAAGACGCTGAAGCAGACCAAGCTCCTGGAGACCCCGGCCTCCGAGTCGGTGCTCCGCGCGATCAGCGCCATGACGCCGACGATGAGCGAGATGCTCTACACCGACGGACGCTGGTTCATCGGCTCGGAACTCGTGAGCAAGCCGTACTCGGACGACGAGAAGGAGTACACGGCGCTCGGCTTCGGGGCGAAGTAACCCCACGCGCCCCCTCGGCCTCCTTCCACGGCCCCGCCCCAGCTCAGGGGCGGGGCCGTGGACGTATCCCTCATCACGCTCGAATAGGAGGGAATTTCGGTAATCCGGGGCACTTCTCTCCCGTAGGGGGAGCGCAACGTCGAACAAGCGTGTAGCTTCCGGGGGCATGAAGAGCGGGCGTCGACCAGCGAGTCGACGGGAAGTCGGGGGGCTTCTGTCCGCGAGGTCCGGTGGGCGGCCATAGTGGGCAACCATCTGGGGGACTGTGGGGGACTGTGGGGGACTGGGGGGTGGGGTGGCTCGATGGGAGTGCGGCTCATGGTGGTCGACGACCACCGACTGCTGGCCGAGGCGCTGGCCTCGGCCTTGAAGCTGCGGGGACACCGGGTGCTCGCGGCGGCGGCGCCCGCGGCGGGCGCGGCGGAACTGGTGATCACCAGGGCACCGGAGGTGTGCCTGATCGGCACGGCGACACCGGCCGAGCCGGGGATGTTCGACCCGGTGGTGAGGATCAAGCGGGAACGCCCGCAGGTGGCGGTACTGGTCCTCGGCCCGGTCCCCAACCCGCGCGGCATCGCGGCGGCGTTCGCCGCGGGAGCGTCCGGCTACGTCCGCCACGACGAACGCATCGAGGGCGTCGAGCGGGCCATCATGAAGGCCAGGGCGGGTGAGGCGGCGGTGGCGCCGCAGCTGCTGCAGAGCGCGTTCGGCGAGCTGCTGAACCCCGCCGCCCAGCCGGACGACGAGGGTCAGCGACTGCTCCAGATGCTGACCCCGCGCGAGGTCGAGGTCCTGGTCCGCGTCGCGGACGGCGAGGACACGCGTCTGATCGCGGCGGGCATGGGCATCGCCCCGTCGACGGCCCGCACCCACGTCCAACGGGTCCTGATGAAGCTGGGCGTCGGCTCCCGCCTGGAGGCGGCGGCACTGGCGGCCCGGACGGGGTTGCTGGACCGGGCGGGGCCGGTGCGGCAGGGGCCGGGGGCGGCGGGGTAGAGGGCCGCTGCCGCGTGGCCCGGTGTCCGGCTACTTCTTGGCCTGTCCGCACAGAGCGTGGTCGATGAGGTCGGTGATGCCCTGGATCTGGCGTGCGGCAGTCTCCTGGTCGCCCGGCCGGCTGTGGACGGCGACGGTAACGGAGGTACGGCCGTCGGCCGTCGTCCCGGGCCACGTCAAGGACCCGAAGTTGCTGCCGCTGTGGCCCCAGTAGCCGCCGCCGCACGTCAACGGGGTCCACGCCAGCCCGAGTCCGTAGCGCGACCCCGGCACCTCGCCGGGCGCGTCCGGCACGGCGACGGTACGGCGCATCTCGGCGAGCTGGGCGGGGGCGAGGAGCCTGCCGCCGAGCAGCGCGGAGAAGAACCGGTTGGTGTCGGCGGCCGTACTGATGATCGACCCGTCGGCGTCCCCGTCGAAGGGGAGGTAGGCGAGGGTGGTGTCGGTCCTCGGGGCGTCGTCCCCCGGCTCGAACTGCTGGTAGTTACGGGCGTGGGGGCGGGGGAGCGTCGGATCGTCGCCCGGCGCGTAGGTGCGCGTGAGCCGCAACGGCCGCAGGATCCGCTCGCGCACCTCCTCCTCCCACCCCCGGCCGGTGACCGCCTCGATCACCATCCCGGCGAGGATGTAGTTGGTGTTGGAGTACTCCCAGCGGGCGCCGGGCTCGAAGACGGGCGGGTGGGTCATGGCGAAGGCGACGCGCTGCCGCGAGGTGTATGTGGTCGACCGGTGCTTCAGATACCCGGCGGCGCTCAGCTCGGGCACGACGTCGGCGATGTAGTCGGGCAGCCCGCTGGTGTGCTGCAGCAGCTGCCGCACGCTGATCAGGTCGCCGTCGTTCCCGTTGCCCTTCACCACCCCGGGCAGCCACCGCTCCACCCGGTCCTCCAGCGACAGCCGCCCCTCCCCGACGAGCTGCAGGAGGACGGTCGCGACGTAGGCCTTGGTGGTGCTGCCGATACGGATGTACCCGGCGGGGGGTACGGGTGTGCCGGTACGGAGATCCCCGACCCCACTACGGGCGCCCCGTGACCCCCGGGGCCCGTCCAGCCGCACAGCGACCCCGGTCACGCCGCTGTCGCGCAGGGCGTCGGCGTCGCGTTGGAGGGGGTCCCCTGTGGCCTGCGCACTGGCCGGGGTGAGGGTGGTGAGTAGGGCGAGAGCCAGGGCGACGAGAACGGTCGGGGTGGTACGGGGGGAGGCGGTCATGGGGACACGGTAAAAACGGGTGCCCCCTACCAGCCATCCGGCGAGCCCCCGCGTGTCGCCGGGGGCTTACCTCACCTTGTCGTATGAAACCCGTCGGCCTTTATGTGGTGGAGGAACCCGGCGAGGGGGGTGGGGGTGGTGCGGAGGTGGGTGGCGGGGGTGTCGGATTCGCGCAGGCGTATGTCGGAGGGGGATGCGCAGAGTTCGATACAGGTGTCGCCTTCGCCGCCGTCGGAGAAGGTCGACTTCTGCCAGCGCGGGGTGTAATCCATGGGGCGCCTCACAACTCCTTCGCCAGGCGGTGGATGAAGTCCCGCGACGCCACCGGTTCCAGCGCCGCCGACTCCACTCTACGAAGGAGTGTTCGGAGCCGGTGTAGCTGCGGCTCCGCATCGATGAACACGACGCCGGTCGGGGCGTCCCGGAGGAAGGACCCCGAGGCACGGCAGATCTGGAGGGACCTCATGACGGATACGCAGTACTTCTGGCGACACCCACTCGCTGAGCAGACGCGTGAGGAAGGCAGGGAGGAAGGCCGGATCCAGGCTCAGATCGAGATGATCTTCAAGACCCTCGAATGGCGTGGCATCCCGGTGCCGGACCAGGTCCGCGAACGAGTCACCGACTGTCCTGACCGGTCCCAGCTCATGATCTGGGCGGAACGAGCCCTTCGGGTGACCGCGGCCGAGGATCTGTTCCGCTGATCGGGTAGTGCGTATGGGGGTCGAGCGCCCGTGCGGGGCAGCTCCGGGCGCTCCCCCTCGGCCTGCTCTGACTTCGCAGCTGTTCTGCGGACCGTGGACCCGGATACCGAAGCAACTCATGATGCCTGTGAACTACTTCTTCAAGCACCCCGTCGCCGTGAAGCTGCGGGAGGAGGGCCGGGCGGAAGGGCGAATCGTGGAGCGGATCGCCAGCGTCCTGCGCACGCTCGACCGGCGGCACATCGACGTACCTGACTCCGTCCGACAGCGCGTACGCAACTGCACCGACCCCGACCTCCTCCAGATCTGGGTGGACCGCGCATACGACGTCACCGACGCCGCCGAGCTGTTCGACGACGACCAAGTCTGACCCGGCTGGCGTCTTCGCCCCCTGGTGCGTCCCGGACGTGGGCGCACCAGCGGCAGTGTCCGCCGCCGCGATCTTCGAGACAGCGGCGCCATCCTCGGGCTGAGTGAGGCCTTCGGCGGCCCCCGGCTCTGGACGTGTCGTCAGAGACCCGACGTCGGTCAGGCCTGACCTGAGTTTCGCGTGACCGTTCGACGCTGCCGGGTCATCGGAACGGATCCCCCTGAACACCCGCCGGTCCTTCCGATGGCCGGTGGTGCCCCCGCCGCACGCGACGCGTGCCCTCACGCCCTCGCCGACGCGTGCCCTCATGCCCTCACCCGTGCCCCGACCTGTGGGCTTTGACAGGTTCGCGATCTGTGCTCCATAGTCATTTCACTAGTCGACTAGTGAAATGGTGGTGAAGGGGTTGGAGTTCCGCATCGACAGGCGGAGCGGGGTCGCCGCCTATCAGCAGATCGTTCAGCAGACCAAGCAGGCGCTGCGGCTCGGCGTACTCGGGCCCGGCGACCAGTTGCCCACGGCCAAGTCGGTTGCGCAGACCTCCGCGGTCAACCCCAACACCACGCTCAAGGCGTACCGCGAGCTGGAGCGGGAGGGGCTGGTCGAAGCACGGCCGGGGCTGGGGACGTTCGTGAGTCAGTCGCTGGCCCGTCCGCAGGCGCCGGTGGATTCGCTGCTGCGCGGCGAGCTGGAGAGCTGGATGGACCGGGCCCGCGAGGCGGGCCTTGAGCAGGACGACGTGACCGCTCTGGTCACGTCGGTGATGGAGGAGCGGTACGCCGGGACCGGGCCTGCCGCCGCCGACCACGCGGGACCAACGGGCCCAGTGGGACCGGCAGGAACCACAACACCAGCAGGAACCACAGCATCAGCAGGAACCACAACACCAGCAGGAACCACAGCATCAGCAGGAACCGCAGGAACTACCGAAACCACAGGAACGACGGGGACAAGGGGACACGCATGACGAGTTACGAGACGGGCTACGGGGGGCCGGCGGACACGTCCGCGATAGAAGCCCGCGGGGTGGGACGGAAGTACCGCCGGGGCTGGGCGCTGCGGGACTGCTCCTTCCGGCTGCCGGCCGGGCGGATCTGCGGTCTGGTGGGTCCCAACGGGGCCGGCAAGACCACGCTGATGGCCATCGCCGCCAACCTGATGGCGCCGACCACCGGCACCCTGCGCGTGTTCGGCGCGGCCCCGGAGTCGGCGGAGGCCACCCGGCGTACCGCGTTCCTCGCCCAGGAGAAACCCCTGTTCCGGCGCTTCACCGTCGCCGAGACCCTGCGGATGGGGCGAGAACTGAACCCCGGCTGGGACCAGCGAGCAGCCGAGAACATCGTGCGCGCGGGCAACGTGCCCTTCGACGCGAAGATCGGCACCCTCTCCGGTGGCCAGCGCACCCGGGTGGCCTTCGCCGTCTCCTTCGGCAAGCGTCCCGACCTGCTGCTCCTCGACGAGCCGATGTCCGACCTCGACCCGCTGGTGCGCCACGAGCTGATGGGCACCCTGCTGGCCGAGGCCGCCGAGCGCGGCACCACCGTGCTGATGTCCACCCACATGCTCGCCGAGCTGGAGAACACCTGCGACTACCTGCTGGTCATCGCGGGCGGCCGGCTGCGTATGGCCGGTGAGGTCGACGAACTGCGCACCTCCCACGCCGTGCTGACCGGGGTCCACTCCGACGGGCGGACGCCCCCGGAGCTGGCGTACCACACCGTGGTCGAGACCCGTACCAGCGGACGGCAGTTCACCTCACTGATACGCCCCGACGGGCCGGTCGCCGGCGGCCCCTGGGAGGCGAGCACCCCGAACCTGGAGGAGCTCCTGCTCGCCTATCTGCGCTCGCCCGAGGCCCCGCCGCTGATCAGCCCCAGTTCCTACGTCGCCCCGCAGGCGGTGGCGGCATGAGCACGATGACCAGCACCGGCAGCGCCTCCCACGACCCCACCGCCGCAGAAGCCGGCCGTGGCCATGGCCGTGGCCGTGGCCACGGCCTCCGGCTCAGCGGCATGAACTGGCTCGTCTGGCGTCAGCACCGCGCCGCCTACTGGACGCTGCTGGCCGCCGCCGCGGTCACCGTCGCGGTGCTCGTCTACCAACGCCAGCAGATGATCACGTACCTCGACGGGTACGGCTATCCCCACCTCAAGTCCGGCTGGGAGGACAAGTTCGACCAGAATCCGCTCAACGCGGCCGCTGGTCTGCTCGGGCTCCTGCCCGTCGTGATCGGCGTGCTCCTCGGTCCGCCCCTGCTCGCCGGCGACCTGGAGAGCGGCACCGCCAAGCTGGTCAACGCGCAGTCCGTGAGCCGCGTCCGCTGGCTTGCCACCAAGCTCGGTATGACCGCGCTCGTGGTCGTGGTGTGCGCCACGGCGGTCTCCGCCGCGTTCACCTGGTGGTGGTCGCCGGTCAAGTCGACGTCGTACGTCCTGTCGTGGGCCGAACCCGGCGCGTTCGACAACAGCGGACCCGTGCCCGTGGCGCTCACCCTGCTCACGGTCGTCGGTGGCGTGGCCATCGGCATGCTGCTGCGCCGGACCCTGCTGGCCATGGTCGTCACCCTGGGCTTCGCCGTCGCGCTGCAGGTGGCGTGGTCGTACGTCAGGACGTCCCTCGGGAACGTCATCACGGTCACCAGCCACAACGGTGTGGGTGACAACAGCCAGCCGAACCTGCCCGACAACGCCTACGTCCTGGACGAGTTCTACCTCACGGCCTCCGGCGACCTCATGGGCTGGGGCAGCTGCGCCGAGGCCACGGAGAAGGCCCGCGAAGCCTGCCTGGACAAGGCACAGGTCGTCGGCTGGTCGGTCGACTACATCCCGTTCTCCCAGATGGCGTCCATGCAGTGGCTCGGTGCCTCGATCCTGCTGGCCCTGACCGCCGGCATCGCGGCGTTCGTCATCCTCTGGGGTCGCAAGCGCCTCGTCTGACCGTCCGGCCAGGCGCCTCGTCCGACCCGAATCCTCCCGGAAGCACGCGGTCTTCCGCCCCCACGCGGTCTTCCGCCCTCCCACGCGGCCGAGCGGCCACCGTGTCGCTCGGCCGCGCCCTCATGCTGCCCCGAACCGGCGAGCACATCGCCATGAACCATGTCGAAAGGCCTGAGTTGAAGTCGCACAAGCGCAGAAAACGAGTGGTCACCACCGTCCCGTCGGCGGCCGTCCTGGCGGCCGCGCTCGGCGCCGGGCTGCTGGTGAGCACGTCCGACGACAACGACGCAGTCGGCCCCCGCCGGGCAACCGGCGGGGGCCGACTGCGTCGCGCCAGGATCGGCAGCGAAGCGAGATAGTCGGGATCTGGTGACCTTTGTTTGTTTGTGATGGTGACGAGCGTCGGAACCTGTGCTTTGATGTGTTTGGTTCTGTTTGATGGGTGGGATGGGGAGTCCGGCGTGAAGAAGACCTCGACCCGGCTGGCCGACGGTCGTGAGCTGATCTACTACGACCTGCGCGACGACACCGTGCGCGACGCGGTGGACAAGCGGCCCCTGGAGCGCACCGTCACCACCTCGGAGGTACGCCGGGACCCGCTGCTCGGCGACTCCGTCGCGATCGCCTCGCACCGCCAGGGCCGCACCTACCACCCCCCGGCGAACGAGTGCCCGCTCTGCCCCTCCGAGGGCGACCGCCTCAGCGAGATACCGGACTCCTCGTACGACGCCGTCGTGTTCGAGAACCGCTTCCCCTCGCTCGCCGGTGACTCCGGCCGCTGCGAGGTCGTCTGCTTCACCTCGGACCACAACGCGTCCTTCGCCGACCTGACCGAGGAGCAGGCCCGCCTCGTCCTGGAGGCCTGGACCGACCGCACCGCTGAGCTGTCCCACCTCCCCTCCGTCGAGCAGGTGTTCTGCTTCGAGAACCGCGGTGCCGAGATCGGCGTGACCCTGGGGCACCCCCACGGGCAGATCTACGCGTACCCCTTCACCACCCCCCGCACCGCGCTGATGCTGCGCTCCCTCGCGGCCCACAAGGACGCCACCGGCGGCGAGAACCTCTTCGACACCGTCCTGGAGCGGGAGCTCGCCGACGAGCGGATCGTGCTCCAGACCGAGCACTGGGTCGCCTTCGTGCCGTACGCGGCGCACTGGCCGTACGAGGTGCACCTCTACCCGCGCCGCCGGGTGCCGGACCTCCTCGGTCTCGACGAGGACGCGCGCTCAGAATTCCCCAAGGTTTATCTGGAACTCTTGAGGCGCTTCGACCGGATCTTCGGCGAGGGTGAGCCCCCGACCCCGTACATCGCGGCCTGGCACCAGGCCCCGTTCGGCACGCTGGAGGAGTTCGAGGGTGTCCAGCGCGAGGACTTCGCGCTCCACCTCGAGCTTTTCACCATCCGCCGCACCACCGGCAAGCTGAAGTTTCTCGCGGGTTCCGAATCCGGCATGAACGTGTTCATCAACGACGTGCCGCCGGAGCGCGCGGCCGAGCGACTGCGAGAGGTAGCGAGTTCATGAGTGGGAAGCAGAGCGGGAAGCACCACGGCAAGTACCTGGTCACCGGTGGCGCGGGGTATGTCGGCAGCGTGGTCGCCCAGCATCTGCTGGAGGCGGGCCACGAGGTCATCGTCCTCGACAACCTCTCGACCGGCTTCCGCGAGGGCGTCCCCGCCGGCGCGTCCTTCGTCGAGGGCGACATCCGCGACGCCGGCAAGTGGCTCGACGGCTCCTTCGACGCCGTCCTGCACTTCGCCGCGTTCTCGCAGGTCGGCGAGTCCGTCGTGAAGCCCGAGAAGTACTGGGACAACAACGTCGGCGGCACCATGGCGCTGCTCGCCGCGATGCGCGAGGCGGGCGTCCGCAAGCTGGTGTTCTCCTCCACGGCCGCCACCTACGGCGAGCCGGAGACCACCCCCATCGTCGAGTCCGCGCCCACCAGGCCCACCAGCCCGTACGGCGCCTCCAAGCTGGCCGTCGACCACATGATCACCGGCGAGGCCGCCGCCCACGGCCTGGGCGCCGTCTCCCTGCGCTACTTCAACGTGGCCGGCGCGTACGGCACCTGCGGTGAGCGCCACGACCCCGAGTCGCACCTCATCCCACTGGTGCTCCAGGTCGCCCAGGGCATGCGGGACGCGATCTCCGTCTTCGGCGAGGACTACCCGACCCCCGACGGCACCTGCGTCCGCGACTACATCCACGTCGCCGACCTCGCCGACGCCCACCTGCTGGCGCTGGACGCCGCACAGCCGGGCGAGCACCTCATCTGCAACCTGGGCAACGGCAACGGCTTCTCGGTGCGCGAGGTGATCGAGACCGTCCGCCGGGTCACCGGGCACCCGATCCCCGAGGTCGTCGCCCCGCGCCGGGCCGGTGACCCCGCCACCCTGGTCGCCTCCGCCGACACGGCCCGCGAACGGCTCGGCTGGAACCCGTCGCGCGCGGACCTCGCGGAGATCGTGGCGGACGCGTGGGAGTTCACGCAGGCGCGGGCGGCTCAGTAGTCCGCGCAGGCGCAGGTGCAGATGCAGGCTCAGTAGGCAGTCCTCCGCGCAGGCGCAGGCGCGGTGGTCCACGCGGGCGCGGGCCCAGGAGTGCACGCGGGGCGTGTGCTCAGCGGTTCGCGCGGGCGTGGGTGGAGCGGTACGGGTCGCCCACGTGCCGAAGCGGCGCGGGCCCGCACCTGTTCGCGCCAAGTAGTGTGCCGGCTCGGCCAGTTCATCGGCCGAGCCGGTTCGTCGGTCCAGTAAGGAAAGGTCAGGGTCACGGGATGAGCGAGGCTGTCGTCGTCGCCGGGCGGTTCGAGGAGCTCTACGGGGCGGCGCCGGAGGGAGTGTGGGCCGCGCCGGGCCGGGTGAACCTCATCGGCGAGCACACCGACTACAACGACGGCTTCGTCATGCCCTTCGCCCTCCCGCACACCACCGTCGCCGCCGTCTCCCGGCGCACGGACGGCGTCCTGCGTCTGCACTCCGACGACGTCGAGGGCGGCGTGGTCGAACTCTCCCTCGACGCACTCACCCCGGAGGCCGACCGCGCCTGGACGGCGTACCCGTCCGGTGTGGTCTGGGCCCTGCGCGAGGCGGGCCACACGGCGGTGACCGGCGCGGACGTGCACCTGACGTCCACGGTCCCCACGGGCGCCGGCCTCTCCTCCTCGGCGGCCCTGGAAGTGGTCGTCGCCCTCGCCCTCAACGACCTCTACGACCTGGGCCTCAAGGGTTGGCAGCTGGCCCGCCTGTGCCAGCGCGCGGAGAACGTCTACGTCGGCGCCCCGACCGGGATCATGGACCAGACCGCCTCCGCGTGCTGCGAGAGCGGCCACGCCCTGTTCCTCGACACCCGGGACCTCTCCCAGCGGCAGATCCCCTTCGACCTGGCCGCCGAGGGCATGCAGCTGCTGGTCGTCGACACCCAGGTCAAGCACTCCCACAGCGAGGGCGAGTACGGCAAGCGCCGGGCCGGCTGCGAGAAGGGCGCAGCCCTCCTCGGCGTCGACGCGCTGCGCGACGTCGCCTACGACGAGCTGGACGCGGCCCTGGACCGCCTCGGCGACGACGAGGAGGTCCGCCGCCTGGTCCGCCACGTGGTCACCGAGGACCAGCGCGTCGAGCGCGTGGTCTCCCTCCTCAAGTCCGGCGAGACCCGCGCGATCGGCCCCGTCCTGGTCGAGGGCCACGCCTCGCTCCGCGACGACTTCCGGATCTCCTGCCCCGAGCTGGACCTCGTCGTCGACACCGCCCTCGCCGCCGGCGCCCTCGGCGCCCGGATGACCGGCGGCGGCTTCGGCGGCTCCGCGATCGTCCTCGTCGACGCGACCGACGCGGACGCGGTCACCAAGGCGGTGGAGGAGGCCTTCGCCGACGCCGGCTTCACGGCCCCGCGCGTCTTCGTGGCGGTCCCGTCGGCCGGAGCGCGCCGGGTCTCCTGACGCTCGGCGCCGATCGGCGCCACGCTCGCGCCGAGTTCAGCCGAGCCTCTTCGTGAGCGTGTACTCCGTGATCCCCGGCGGATAGTCGGGGATCACGCACACGACCTCGTAACCGAGCCGCTTGTAGAACTCCGGCGCCTGGAAGTCCCAGGTCTCCAGCCGGCAGGAGCGGGCGCCCCGTTCCCGGACGGCGATGTGCTCGGCCTCGGAGAGGATGCGCGAGCCCAGGCCCCGCCCCCGGTGGCGCTCGTCGACCCAGAGATAGGTGACGTGGAGCCAGGTCGTCCAGGTGTGGCCGACCAGGCCACCCGCGAGATCGCCGGCCTCGTCCAGGATCCATACGTGGAGCGGGACCTCGCGTTCACCGGGGGTGCCGCGCAGGTCACGGAGGATCGGCGAAGCGGCCGTATTGGTGCTGCGCAGCCGGGAAAGCAGCAATTGGCTTCGATCCCTGTCGACTTCTGTCTCCATACGAAACATGCGGCACACGATAAACGCGCTGGACAACCAGTTCTGCAAATTACCTTCCGCTCCTGCCCCCCGGCCGTACTCTGATGAACAGCGCCGGTGGGGGCCGGTGCTGATCAGGGGGCGAGACAGTCGGGTACGACGCCCGGAGTGGGGGTAGCGGTTCAGCACGGCGGCGGCCGTGCGGCTGCGACGCCCCGTCCCAGGTGTAAACCGGGGCACGCTCCGCGCGCCGTACTCGCGCCGGTCGTCCCCCGACCAGTGGGGGTTTCAGTGGTTCGCATCCGAGTCCTGGTCGTCGACGACCACCGTATCTTCGCCGAGTCGCTCGCGGCGGCGCTGGCCGCCGAGCCGGACGTCGACGTGTCCGCGGCCGGCAGCGGCCCCGCGGCGCTGCGCTGTCTGGACCGCGCGGCGGCGGAAGGGCGCAAGTTCGACGTGCTGCTGGTCGACGCCGACCTGGGGGGTCATGCCCAGGTCCCCGGCACGCGGCCGACCGCCGTACCCGCGCCGGACGGCGGCGAGGACGGTCTGGTGGACGGCATATCGCTCGTCGCGGGCGTGCGTTCGGGACAGCCGAGCGTACGCGTCGTCGTCCTCGCCGAGAAGGACGATCCGCGCAGGGCCGCGCTGGCCCTCCAGGCGGGCGCGTCCGGCTGGGTCGCCAAGGACTGCTCGCTGTCCCGGCTGCTCACCGTCATCCGGGGCGTGCTGCGCGACGAGACGCATCTGCCGCCCGCGCTGCTCACGGGCGTTCTGCGGGAGTTGACCGCCGCGCGCAAACACCGCACGGAGAGTGAGCGGCTCGTCGAGTCCCTCACCCCGCGTGAGCGTGAAGTGCTCCGGTGCATGGTGGCGGGGCTGGGGCGCAAGGCCGTCGCCGAGCGCCTGTTCCTCTCCCCGCACACCGTCCGCACCCACATGCAGAACGTCCTCGGAAAACTGGGCGTCCACTCCACCCTCGCCGCCGTGGCCCTCGCCCGGCGGGCGGGTGTGGGCCCTGTCGACCTAGCCGGGGATGTTGTCGAACGGGGCGGTCAGCTGGCGTAGGAGGCCTGCCAGTTCGCTGCGTTGGGCGCGGGTGAGTTCGGCCAGGATCGCGCGTTCCTGGTCGAGGAGTCCGGCGAGCGCCTGGTCCGCCCGGTCCCGGCCCTCGTCCGTGAGCCGTACGAGCACGCCCCGGCGGTCACTGGGGTCGGGCAGCCGTTCGACCAGGCCCTTCTTCGTCAGCCGGTCGATGCGGTTGGTCATCGTGCCCGACGTCACCAGCGTCTGGGTGAGCAGCTGACCGGGCGAGAGCTGGTACGGGTTCCCCGCCCGCCGCAGCGCCGTCAGCACGTCGAACTCCCACGGCTCCAGCTGGTGCTCCGCGAACGCCAGCCGACGCGCGCGATCCAGGTGCCGGGCCAGTCTGCTCACCCGGCTGAGTACTTCCAGCGGCTCCACGTCGAGGTCGGGGCGCTCCCGGCGCCACGCTGCGACCAGCCGATCGACCTCGTCCTCCATGGCGATCAGTGTAGTGGTTGTGTCGATGTGAAGTCTCTTGAGATCAAGATGATTAGGTCAAAGTCTCTTGACTTCGAGATATGTGCGGTCGAGAGTGGCAGGTGCCGTCCGGCAGCTGCGTGATGACGACAGTGACGACGAGGAGGACATCCCCATGCCCGCCACCAGCCCCACCTGGGACCCCCAGCAGTACCTGCGGCACGCCGGCCACCGCGCCCGCGCCTTCGTGGACCTGCTCGCCCACGTCCCCGACCCGCCCGCCGCGCACCCCCGCGTCGCCGACCTCGGCTGCGGCCCCGGCAACGTCACCCGCCTCCTAGCCGACCGCTGGCCCTCGGCGCGCATCACCGGGTACGACAACTCGCCCGAGATGCTCGACCGGGCCCGGGCCGACCACGAGGGGCCCACCCCGGGCGGCGGACACATCGACTTCGCCGAGGTGGACGTCCTTACCTGGTCGCCCCCGGAGCCGTACGACCTGATCGTCAGCAACGCCACGTTCCAGTGGGTTCCCGGGCATGCCGCCCGCTTCCCGGCCTGGGTCGACGCGCTCGCCCCCGGCGGCACCTTCGCCTTCCAGGTCCCCGGGAACTTCGACTCGCCCAGCCACCGCCTCATGCGCGAACTGGCGCACTCCGCCCGCTGGAAGGACCGCCTCGGCGACACCCTCCGCCACGACGACGCTGTCCACGCCCCCGTCGCCTATCACGCCGCCCTCGCCGACCTCGGCTGCGAGGTCGACACCTGGGAGACGACGTACGTCCACCTCCTCCAGGGCGAGGACCCGGTGCTCGACTGGGTCCAGGGCACGAGCCTGCGTCCGATCCTCACCGAGCTGGGGCCGGACGCGGCGCCCTTCGTCGCCGAGTACCGCACGGCCCTGCGCGCGGCGTATCCGCGCACGGCGCACGGCACCCCGTTCCCGTTCCGCCGCATCTTCGCCGTCGCCCACAAGCCGGCCACACCCCGATGATCACCGCGGTCGACCACGTCCTGCTGGCGGCACCGCCAGGCGCGGAGGACCGGCTGCGGGAGTACTACGTGGGCGTCCTCGGGATGGCGGAGATCCAGAAGCCACCCGCACTCGCCGTACGGGGAGGGTGCTGGTTCGCGGCAGGGGATGTGCTGCTGCATCTGGGGGTGGAGGCGGGATTCCGGCCGCCGCGGAAGGCGCACCCCGGGCTGCGGGTGCGGGGCATCGACGCGTTCGCTGCGCGGCTGGCCGCACGGGGGGCCGTCGTGATCTGGAACGAGGACCTGCCGGGGTACCGCCGCTTCTACTCCGAGGACCCGGTGGGCAACCGGTTGGAGTTCCTGGAGCCGGGCCGGCCGGGCTGATTGACGGGGCGCGCCCCGTCAGGGGGCGCGGGGAACCCTTCCTCGCCCCCTGACCCGGCCCCAACTACCCCCGTACTCTTGCGCTGTGGAGGACGAGATCCCGGGTGTCGAGGTCGGCGACGTGCCGCAGTTGCGGCCGCAGTCGCTGGTGCTCTCCTTCTTCGGCAATCACGTGCTGGACCGGGCGGAGAGCGGCCTCGGCGTGTACTCGGGGAGCATCATCGACGTGCTCGGCCGGGTCGGCACGGGAGAGCAGGCCGTGCGGTCCACGCTCACGCGGATGGTCAACCGGGGGCTGCTGAGACGCCAGCGCGAGGGCCGGCGGATGTTCTTCGGCCTCACCCCGCACGCCGAGGACATCCTGCGCGACGGCGGCCGGCGCATCTGGCGCGACGGCGCGGTGAACGAGGACTGGGACGGCACCTGGACCCTCCTCGGCTTCTCCCTCCCCGAGTCCTGGCAACGCCAGCGGCACGACCTGCGCTCCCGGCTCACCTGGTCCGGGTTCGGCGCCCTCTACAGCGGACTGTGGATCGCCCCGGGCCGGGCGGACGTCCGGGAGATCGTCTCGGAACTCGGGCTGGACGCGCACGTGAAGGTGTTCCACGCGCAGGCCGACGCGTTCACCGACGTCGGACTGATGATCCGCGAGAGCTGGGACCTGGAGACCCTCGCCGCGCGGTACGTGGCCTTCGACAAACGGTGGAGCACCGCCGACGTCGCCGAGGCCGACCCCATCGCCACCCGGCTGCGCCTCGTCGCCGAGTGGCTGCGCGTCATCCGTATCGACCCGCGCCTGCCCGTGCGGCATCTGCCGACCGAGTGGCCCGCGCGGCAGGCCCAGGACACGTTCCGGCGCATCGCCGAACAGACGGCGGGCCCGGCCGGGCGGATGGCGGCGGACGTTCTGGAAACGACCCCGCTGCGACCCGCGCCGCTCGAAATGCCATAGCCGAAAAACGGATTTCTCTATTCCGTGCCGACCGCCGGTTCCCGGTGCCTCCGGTGCGGGAGTGGCTGATATTGTTCTTTGGCTTTCCTTTGTGATGGATATATTCTCAGTTCACTTTTGTTGTCTCCCGCCGGATGTTCGGGGAAGCGGGAGCTCGTGCTGTGACCAGGGGGGATCTGGGCCAGTGGTGATCTGCTGAGCCGCTCGGCGCGTTTGACGGGATTTGTGACGCGCGCCACATAGGCTTTTTGTCGTCCGGTCGGGATTTCGTTTCCGCGCCTCTTCTCACGGATTACCCGATCGGCCGATTCCCGCTGCGCCGAATCATTCATTTCTCGATTGTCGACCACGTATCACGCATACAGCCGTGCCCGCGCGCAGCCCTTGCCCGACCAGCAGGGGGTGCGGACGCGCTGCTGCCCGCCCTCGGGCGGTTTCCAGGGGGAAGAACATATGAAGATCGCGTTCCTGATCAACAATGCCTTCGGTATCGGAGGCACCATCCGCTCGACCGCCAACCTCTCCGCCGCGTTCGCCGACCGACACGAGGTGGAGGTCGTCAGCGTCCACCGCTCCCGCGACGAACCCGCCCTCCCGTTCGACCCGCGCGTCCGTCTGACCTCGCTGATCGACCTGCGGGAAGGCGGCCCCGGATTCGAGGGCGACCACCCTCTCACCCAGCGGCCCGGCACGATGTTCCCGTACACGGGGGCCACCGGGAACCTGCCCTACACCGGCCTCCAGGACGAACGCATCGGCGGCTTCCTCGCCGACACCCAGGCCGACGTCGTCATCGCCACCCGCCCCGACCTCAACGGCTACCTCGCCCGCGACGGCCGGCGCCGCTGTCTCCGGATCGGCCAGGAACACCTCAGCCTCGACCAGTACCGGGAACCGCTGCGCGGCGACCAGAACCGGGCGATCGGCGGACTCGACGCCTTCGTCACCGTCTCCGAGGCCGACGCCGCCCAGTACCGCGCCGCCCTGCCCGACGTCGGCACCACCATCGTCTGCGTCCCCAACGGCGTCCGGGCCCCCGCCGTGGAGCGGTCCACCCTGGACTCCCGGGTCATCGTCGCCGCAGGCCGGCTCATCCCCATCAAGCGGTACGACCGACTGGTGACCGCCTTCGCCAAGGTCGCCGCCGACCACCCCGGCTGGACCCTGCGGATCTACGGACGCGGCCCGCAGAAGGAGAACCTGCGCGAGCTGATCGACCGCCTCGGGCTGCACGACCGGGTGTTCCTCATGGGAGCGGTCTCCCCGATCGAGACCGAATGGGCCAAGGGCGCCGTCGCCGCAGTCTCCTCCGACATGGAGTCCTTCGGCATGACCATCGTCGAGGCCATGCACTGCGGCGTCCCGGTCGTCGCCACGGACTGCCCGCACGGCCCCGGCGAGATCATCACCCACGGGCAGGACGGCCTGCTCGTCCCGCTCGACGGGGACGTCGACGCCTACGCCGACGCGCTGAACCGCGTCGTCACCGACGAGGCCCTGCGCGAACGACTCGGCAAGGAGGCCCTCGTCAAGGCCGAGACCTACGCCCCCGCCGCCATCGCCCAGCGCTACGAAACCCTCTTCGAGGAACTGACCAGGTCCCGGCGGCGCGGATGGGACGGCGCCGCCCGGCTCAAACGGCTCGCCGCCCGCGCCGTCCGGCCCCGTCCCACGGAGGCCGCCCCTGCCGCCGAGGCCGACGGGAGCGCTCCCACGCCCACGCCCGCCGCACACGCCCGCGCCCAGGCCGACGGCGGCTTCACCGTCCTCCTCGACCCGGCCGAGCTGCCTTCCGGCCCCCTCGACTTCATCGCCCGGCTGCGCCGCGACCCCGGCAAGCGGCAGGTCAGGGTGCCGGTGCTGCCGAGCGCCGACGCGCCGGACACCGTGGTGCGGGCGACCCTGCGCCCTGCCGAGCACACCCTCGCCGAGGGCCGCTGGGACTGCTACGTCGCGCCGCGCGGCTCGAACAAGCGAGTGCGGCTGGGCGCGCGGCTGGTGGAACAGGCCGCGCTGGTCGGTCGGCGGCCGTGGGTGGACCAGCGGGGGGCCGGGGCGTGGATCCCGTATCCGACCGTCGACGGTTTCCTCGCGCTGCGGACGTGGCTGCGGCCGGCGCACGCGGAGATCGACGCGGTGGAGGTGGGGGAGGGGACGGTGACCGTGACCGGGACGGTTCTGGGGGCCGCCGAGTCCGTTGCCGGCGTGGTCTCGGAGGGTGCCGTGGTGCGGGTGGTGTCGCGGGCCGACAGCGCGTACGACTTCGGTGTGCCCGTGTGGGCTGTGGGGGAGCGGGGGTTCCGGTTCACCGTTCCGTACGGCGAGCTCCTGGGGCGGCGGAGTGTCGAGCACGATCTGTGGGATCTGCGGCTGGGGGACGTGCCGGTGGGGCGGATCGGGGGTGACGTGGTGGAACGGCGGAAGACCGATCTGGTGCCTGGGCAGATGTTCGAGCACGGTGAGCGGGGGTGGACGCGGGTGCGGCCGTATTTCACCGTGAACAACGAGCTGGCGCTCAGCGCGAAGGATGTGGACGGGGGCGCCCAGTAGCTCGGGGGTGCGGGAGCGATGGCGGGTGCGTGTGGGCTGGTCGCGCATTCCCCGCGCCCCTTGAGGGCCTACGGCCACTCAAGGGCGAAAAGCGCGGGGCGCAGCCCCTGCTTTTCAGGGGCGCGGGGAACTGCGCGAGAAGCCCCACCGGACCCGCACCCTGTTGTCCTTCGGCCCCGCAGCCCCGTCGCTTCCCGGCCCGCACCCCGCTGTCTTTCAGGCCCGCAGCCCCGCCGTCTTTCCAGGCCCGCAGGGGCCTGGTCTTTCAGGGGCGCGGGGAACTGCGCGAGAAGCCCCACCGGGCCGCACCCGCCAATGCACCCGCACCCGCCAACGCGCCCCCGAGCTACCAGGCGCCCCGGCGCTCAACTCTTCCGGTGGCCGATCAGCCGTGGCTTCTGGTTCAGGCCGTCCAACCCGTGCCAGGCCAGGTTCACCAGATGCGCCGCCACCTCCGCCTTCTTCGGCCGGCGGACATCCAGCCACCACTGGCCGGTCAGGGCGACCATCCCGACCAGCGCCTGCGCGTACAGCGGCGCGAGCTTCGGGTCGAAGCCCCGGCTCTTGAACTCGCGGCCGAGAATGTCCTCCACCTGCGTGGCGATGTCGGAGATCAGCGACGCGAAGGAACCCGTCGACTGCGGGATGGGCGAGTCACGGACCAGGATGCGGAAGCCGTCCGTGTACTCCTCGATGAAGTCCAGGAGCGCGAACGCGGCCTGTTCGAGGAGTTCACGCGGGTGCCCGGCCGTCAGCGAACTGGTCACCATGTCCATCAGCCGGCTCATCTCGCGGTCCACCACCACCGCGTACAGCCCTTCCTTGCCGCCGAAGTGCTCGTACACCACCGGCTTGGACACCCCGGCCTTCGCCGCGATCTCCTCCACCGACGTGGCCTCGAAGCCCTTGGCGGCGAAGAGCGCGCGCCCGACCTCCAGCAATTGCGCACGGCGCTCGGCGCCCGTCATCCGGGTGCGGCGAACACGCCGCGGCTTGTCATTGCTCGGGGTGCTGCTGGAGTCGGTCGCCACGGCGTCAATCATGCCGCCTCGGCGGGTGCCTTCCGCTGCCGGGAGCCGTCCTCGCCCGTCTTGCGCCTGGAATCGATACGCGAGCGTGACGGCCAGCGGACGTCGTACGCCCAGCCGCACACCTCGAACCACCGGATCAGCCGAGCGGAGGAGTCCAGCTGGCCGCGCTCCACCCCGTGCCGGGCGGAGGTGGGGTCGGCGTGGTGGAGGTTGTGCCAGGACTCGCCGCAGGAGAGGACCGCCAGCCACCAGACGTTGCCCGAGCGGTCGCGGGACTTGAAGGGGCGCTTGCCGACCGCGTGGCAGATCGAGTTGATCGACCAGGTCACGTGGTGCAGCAGTGCCACCCGGACGAGCGAGCCCCAGAAGAACGCGGTGAACGCGCCCCACCAGGACATCGTCACCAGACCGCCGATCAGCGGCGGAAGGGCGAGGGAGAGCATCGTCCAGTAGATGAAGTGGCGGGAGATCGCGCGGAGCGCCGGGTCCTTGACCAGGTCCGGGGCGTACTTCTCCTGCGAGGTCTGCTCCTCGTCGAACATCCAGCCGATGTGCGCCCACCACAGGCCCTTCATCAGCGCGGGGAGCGTCTCGCCGTAGCGCCACGGCGAGTGGGGGTCGCCCTCGGCGTCGGAGAACTTGTGGTGTTTGCGGTGGTCGGCCACCCAGCGCACCAGCGGGCCCTCGACGGCCATCGAACCGGCGATCGCCAGCGCGATCTTCAGCGGGCGCTTGGCCTTGAACGAGCCGTGGGTGAAGTGCCGGTGGAAGCCGATCGTGATGCCGTGGCAGCCCAGGTAGTAGAAGAACACCAGCAGGCCGAGATCCAGCCAGCTCACGCCCCAACCCCAGGCCAGCGGCACGGCCGCGAGGAGCGCGAGGAAGGGGACGGTGATGAAGAGAAGCAGCGTGATCTGCTCGATCGAACGCTTCTGCTCGCCGCCCAGCGTGGCCGACGGCGCGGGGGAGTCGGTCGGTGCGGAGCCTGGAGAACCTGGTGCATTCGGCGCGTCTTCGATCACATCGGACCTTGAGCTCATGGGCGTCCCCTGGGGGGTCGAGGGTGGAGAGAGAGGGGGAGGAGCCTGCGGCACAGCATGCGAGGGGTACCTGTCGGCTTTCCCTACGGTTCCGTAACCTACGGCATCGTAAGTATGGCAGTGCAGTGCCGGTCGGCAAGGGTCCGCCCGGCTGCGCGTCCAGGTGTAACCAGCGGGCCCGATGGACAGGTGGCACTGAGTGCCGCAAAAGTGGCACCTGTCGCCGAGGGCGCCCAGGTGGACGCCTATCCTGGACTCGTTCGGACAGCGCGGTCCGCTCTGAATCCTGTCCCGCGGCCAGGCCCCACGACGAAGGCCGGGCCGCCGGGCCCCACCCGGGTTCCCCTCAGCCGAGCTTCAACACTGCAAGGAGCCGCACCTGTGAGCAGTGCCGACGACCAGAACACCACGGTCAGCAGCGAGCTGCGCGCCGACATCCGGCGCCTGGGTGACCTACTGGGCGAGACCCTCGTACGCCAGGAGGGCCCCGAACTCCTGGACCTGGTCGAGCGTGTCCGCCGCCTGACCCGCGAGGACGGTGAAGCCGCCGCCGAACTGCTGCGCGGCACCGAGCTGGAGACCGCGGCCAAGCTGGTCCGCGCCTTCTCCACCTACTTCCACCTCGCCAACGTCACCGAACAGGTGCACCGGGGCCGCCAGCTGAGGGCACAGCGTGCCGCCGAAGGCGGTCTCCTCGCCCGTACGGCCGATCGCCTGAAGGACGCAGACCCCGAACACCTGCGCGAGACGGTCCGGAACCTCAACGTCCGCCCCGTCTTCACCGCCCACCCCACCGAGGCCGCCCGCCGCTCGGTCCTCAACAAGCTCCGCCGCATCGCCGCGCTGCTGGAGACCCCCGTCATCGAGTCCGACCGCCGCCGCTACGACATCCGGCTGGCCGAGAACATCGACCTGGTGTGGCAGACGGACGAACTCCGGGTCGTCCGCCCCGAGCCCGCCGACGAGGCCCGCAACGCCATCTACTACCTGGACGAGCTGCACGCGAACGCCGTCGGCGACGTCCTGGAGGACCTCACCGCCGAACTGGAACGCGTCGGCGTCACCCTCCCCGACGCCACCCGCCCCCTCACCTTCGGCACCTGGATCGGCGGCGACCGCGACGGCAACCCCAACGTCACCCCCCAGGTGACCTGGGACGTCCTCATCCTCCAGCACGAACACGGCATCAACGACGCGCTCGAACTCATCGACGAACTGCGCGGCTTCCTCTCCAACTCCATCCGCTACACGGGTGCCACGGAGGAACTCCTCACCTCCCTCCAGGCCGACCTGGAGGCACTGCCCGAGATCAGCCCCCGCTACAAGCGCCTCAACGCCGAGGAGCCCTACCGGCTCAAGGCCACCTGCATCCGGCAGAAGCTGGAGAACACCAAGGAACGCCTCGCCAAGGGCATCCCGCACGAGGCCGGCCGCGACTACCTCGGCACCGCCGAACTCCTGCACGACCTCACCCTCATCCAGACCTCCCTGCGCGAACACCGCGGCGGCCTCTTCGCCGACGGCCGGATGAACCGCACCATCCGCACCCTGGCCGCCTTCGGCCTCCAGCTCGCCACCATGGACGTCCGCGAACACGCCGACGCCCACCACCACGCCCTCGGCCAGCTCTTCGACCGCCTGGGCGAGGAGTCCTGGCGCTACGAGGACATGCCCCGCGAGTACCGCCACAAGCTCCTCGCCCGTGAGCTCCGGTCGAGGAGGCCGCTGGCCCCCACACCCGCGCCGCTGGACGCCGCCGGCGCCAAGACCCTCGGCGTGTTCGAGACCGTGAAGAAGGCGCTCACCGTCTTCGGCCCCGAGGTCATCGAGTCGTACATCATCTCCATGTGCCAGGGCGCCGACGACGTCTTCGCCGCCACCGTCCTCGCCCGCGAGGCCGGGCTCATCGACCTCCACGCCGGCTGGGCCAAGATCGGCATCGTCCCACTGCTGGAGACGACGGACGAGCTGAAGGCCGCCGACACCATCCTCGAAGAGATGCTCGCCGACCCCTCCTACCGGCGGCTCGTCGCCCTGCGCGGAGACGTGCAGGAGGTCATGCTCGGCTACTCCGACTCGTCGAAGTTCGGCGGCATCACCACATCGCAGTGGGAGATCCACCGGGCGCAGCGCCGCCTGCGCGACGTCGCCCACCGCTACGGCGTACGACTCCGCCTCTTCCACGGCCGCGGCGGCACGGTCGGCCGCGGCGGCGGCCCCTCCCACGACGCGATCCTCGCGCAGCCCTGGGGCACGCTGGAGGGCGAGATCAAGGTGACCGAGCAGGGCGAGGTCATCTCCGACAAGTACCTCGTCCCCTCCCTGGCCAGGGAGAACCTGGAGCTGACGGTCGCCGCCACACTCCAGGCCTCCGCCCTGCACACCGCCCCCCGCCAGTCGGTGGAGTCCCTCGCCCGCTGGGACGCGGCCATGGACGTCGTGTCGGACGCCGCGCACGCCGCGTACCGCAAGCTCGTCGAGGACCCGGACCTGCCGACGTACTTCCTCGCGTCGACGCCGGTGGACCAGCTCGCCGACCTGCACCTCGGCTCACGGCCCTCCCGCCGCCCCGGCTCGGGCGTCTCCCTCGACGGACTGCGGGCCATCCCCTGGGTCTTCGGCTGGACCCAGTCACGCCAGATCGTGCCCGGCTGGTTCGGCGTCGGCTCCGGCCTGAAGGCACTGCGCGAAGCGGGCCTGGACACCGTGCTCGACGAGATGCACGAGCAGTGGCACTTCTTCCGCAACTTCCTCTCCAACGTCGAGATGACGCTGGCCAAGACCGACCTGCGGATCGCCCAGCACTACGTCGACACCCTCGTCCCCGACGAGCTCAAGCACGTCTTCGACACGATCCGGGCCGAACACGAGCTGACCGTGCGCGAGGTACTGCGCATCACCGGCGAGGACAAGCTGCTGGACGCCAACCCCGTGCTGCAGCAGACCTTCTCCATCCGGGACGCCTATCTCGACCCGATCTCGTATCTCCAGGTCGCGCTTCTCAAGCGTCAGCGGGACGCTGCCGCTTCGGGGGAGGCCGCGGACCCCTTGCTGGCGCGGGCGTTGCTGCTCACGGTGAACGGGGTCGCGGCGGGGCTGCGCAACACGGGCTGACTTCGTGGGGTTCGATGGCGGCTGACGGCCGGTGGGGCTTCTCGCGCAGTTCCCCGCGCCCCTGAAAAGCAGGGGCTGCGCCCCGTGCTTTTCAGGCCCGCAGGGGCCTGGGCTTTTAGGGGCGCGGGGAACTGCGCGACCAGCCCCCACCGGCCGTCAGCCGAGAACCGGCCTCACAGCGCAACCCACGCCGCCGTGATCAGCGCCACGCCCAACCCGCCCAGCACCCACGCCGAGCGCACCATCCGCAGGCCGCCGGCCACCACCACCGCCGCCAGCAGCAGCGCCCCGCCCAGCGGCACCCAGGCGTGCAGCAGGCCCGCCGGGCCCGTCCGTACGACATCGCTGCTGCCCGGCTTCACGACCACGGTGTACGTCCGACCCGTCTCCACCGCCACGGACCGCTCGATGTCGACCCGCTCCCGGGCCTGCGACCCCGTGGAGAGCGGCTCGTAGGGCCCCCAGCAGGTCTCACCCCGGCACTCGGACACGGTCAGCGTGCCCTGCTCGCGCCCCTTGCTCAGCATCACGTGCTGGGCGCAGCCCCAGGACCCCCACACCCCGGCGATCAGAATCACCACAGCGGTCACACTCATGGCCACCAGCCGCCCGTACCGCAGCGCGGCGGACGTGCCACCGCCGCTCGGGCGCGCACGGTGCCGCGAACGGTGAGCGGGGGCTTTCCTGTCGGGCATGGCCGGGATCATTGGCCATGGCACAGCGGTCGGTCAACTCCCGCAGGCCAGCGCGCGATGACGGGCTAAACGGGATATATGCGGACCAGGTCAGGAGTTGTACGTCCCCTGTGCCCGCTCCAACCCCTCGATCACCAGGCACTCCACCGCGTCCGCCGCCCGGTCCACGAAATAGTCCAACTCCTTGCGCTCCGTGGCGGAGAAGTCCTTCAGCACGAAGTCCGCGACCTGCATCCGACCCGGCGGACGACCGATCCCGAACCGCACCCGGTGGTAGTCCGACCCCATCGCCTTCGTCATCGACTTCAGCCCGTTGTGACCGTTGTCACCACCGCCGAACTTCAGCCGCAGCGTGCCGTAGTCGATGTCCAACTCGTCATGGATCGCGACGATGTTCCCCACCGGCACCTTGTAGAAGTCCCGCAACGCGGTCACCGGCCCACCCGACAGATTCATGTACGACATCGGCTTCGCCAGGATCACCCGACGGTTCCCCGGCCCCGGCGGCCCGATCCGCCCCTCCACGACCTGCGCCTGCGCCTTCCCGGCCCGCTTGAACCTCCCCCCGACCCGCTCGGCCAGCAGATCGGCCACCATGAACCCCACGTTGTGCCGGTTCGCCGCGTACTCGGGCCCGGGATTGCCCAGCCCGGCGATCAGCCAGGGGGCACTCGGATCGGTCGTCACGTCCATCTCTCCTTGATACGCGCCAGCCGCCGCCCCCCGAAGGGAAGCAGCGGCTGACGAACCGATGACGGAGCCGGGGCTCAGGCCTCCGCGGCCGCGTCGCCCTCGGCGGCCTCCTCCGACGGCTCCTCCGCCTGCGCGGCCAGAACCTGGAGAACGACCGTGTCACCGTCGACACCCAGCTTGGTACCCGACGGCAGCGGGATGTCCTTGGCCAGCACGGAGTCACCAGCCGCCAGACCCTCGACGGACACCGTCACCGACTCGGGGATGTGCGTGGCCTCGGCCTCGACCGGCAGCGCGTTCAGGACGTGCTCCAGCAGGTTGCCACCCGGGGCCAGCTCACCCTCGGTGTGCACGAAGATCTCGACGTTGACCTTCTCACCACGCTGAACCAGCTGCAGGTCCACGTGCTCCAGGAAACCCTTGATCGGGTCACGCTGCACGGACTTCGGGATCGCCAGTTCGCTCGTCTTGCCGTCGATGTCCAGGGAGATCAGGACGTTCGGCGTACGCAGCGCGAGCAGCAGGTCGTGACCCGGCAGGGTCAGGTGCAGCGGGTCGGAACCGTGACCGTAGAGAACGCCGGGAACCTTGGCGTCACGGCGGATACGGCGGGCGGCACCCTTGCCGAACTCGGTACGCGTCGACGCGGTGAGCTTCACCTCGGACATGATCACTCCTCGTAGAACTAGATGCGGACGTGGTCACCCGGCCACGAACGGCCTGCTACGAAGAGCGCGTCGATAACGGACAGCCGCACCACCGTCCTGAGACGGAAACGCGTACGGCCTCCCTCGCCGAGCAACTTCCGCAGTCTACTCGGAGAGGAAGGCCGTACCCAAAACGATCTACGGCGAGAGCCGGCGAACCCTACTGCTCGTCGAACAGGCTCGTCACCGAACCGTCCTCGAACACCTCACGCACCGCGCTCGCGATCGTCGGCGCGATCGACAGCACCGTGATCTTGTCCAGCTCCAACTCGCTCGGCGTCGGCAGCGAGTTGGTGAACACGAACTCACTCACCTTCGAGTTCTTCAACCGATCGGCCGCCGGACCCGACAGCACACCGTGCGTCGCCGTCACGATGACGTCCTCCGCACCGTGCGCGAACAACGCCTCCGCCGCCGCGCAGATGGTGCCACCGGTGTCGATCATGTCGTCCACCAGGACACACACGCGACCCTTGACCTCACCCACGACCTCATGGACGGTCACCTGGTTCGCCACGTCCTTGTCACGCCGCTTGTGCACGATGGCCAGCGGCGCACCCAGACGGTCGCACCAACGGTCCGCCACCCGCACCCGACCCGCGTCCGGCGAGACCACCGTCAGCTTGTCCCGGTCCACCTTCGCGCCCACATAGTCCGCGAGCAGCGGCAACGCGAACAGATGATCGACGGGTCCGTCGAAGAAACCCTGGATCTGGTCCGTGTGCAGATCCACGGCCAGAATCCGGTCCGCACCCGCCGTCTTCATCAGATCCGCGATCAGACGCGCCGAGATCGGTTCACGACCACGGTGCTTCTTGTCCTGCCGCGCGTAACCGTAGAACGGCACGATGACGGTGATCGAACGGGCGGAGGCACGCTTCAGCGCGTCGATCATGATCAACTGCTCCATGACCCACTTGTTGATCGGAGCCGTGTGGCTCTGGATCAGGAAGCAGTCCGCACCTCGCGCCGACTCCTCGTAGCGGACATAGATCTCACCGTTCGCGAAGTCGAAGGCCTTCGTCGGGACGACCCCGACACCCAGCTGCTGGGCGATCTCCTCGGCAAGCTCGGGGTGGGCGCGGCCGGAGAAGAACATCATCTTCTTCTCGCCGGTCGTCTTGATCCCGGTCACAGCACTGTCTCCTCAGAGGTTCTCAGCCAGGCGCGCGCAAGCCGCTCGCCAGCTGGGGTGCGGGTGTGCATGTATCACGGTACGACGTCCTTGGCGCACCTGTTTCCAGTCAGCTTTCGCTCTCGCCCTCCCGGGACGCCGCCTCGGCAGCCTTCGCCGACGCGCTCCCCGGCCGCTTGCGCGCCACCCAACCCTCGATATTCCGCTGCTGGCCACGGGCCACGGCCAACGAACCGGGCGGCACATCCTTCGTGATCACGGACCCGGCGGCGGTGTACGCACCGTCCCCGACCGTGACAGGCGCCACAAACATGTTGTCCGAACCCGTCTTGCAGTGCGAGCCCACAGTCGTGTGGTGTTTGTTCTCACCGTCGTAGTTCACGAACACACTCGCCGCGCCGATGTTCGAGTACTCGCCGATGGTCGCGTCACCGACATAGGAGAGATGCGGGACCTTCGTCCCCTCGCCGATGGTCGCGTTCTTGGTCTCGACGTACGTGCCGATCTTCGACTTCAGCCCGAGGCGGGTACCGGGCCGCAAGTACGCGTACGGCCCCACGCTCGCCTGCGGGCCGACCTCGGCACCGTCCGCCACCGTGTTGTCCACGCGCGCGCCCGCCCCCACCGTGGTGTCCTTCAGCCGGCTGTTCGGGCCCACCTCCGCACCCTCGGCGACGTGCGTGGCCCCCAGGAGCTGGGTGCCCGGGTGGACGACCGAGTCCTGCTCGAACGTCACCGTCACGTCGACCCAGGTGGTGGCGGGATCGATCACGGTCACCCCGGCGAGCATGGCCTCCGTGAGCAGCCGGTCGTTCAGGATGCGACGCGCCTCCGAGAGCTGCACGCGGTTGTTGATCCCCGCGATCTCCCGGTGGTCACCGGCGACGGAGGCACCGACCCGGTGCCCGGCCTCACGCAGGATCCCGAGGACGTCGGTCAGGTACTCCTCGCCCTGGCTGTTGTCCGTCCTGACCTTCCCGAGGGCGTCCGCGAGCAACTGGCCGTCGAACGCGAACACCCCGGAGTTGATCTCACGGATCGCGCGCTGCGACTCGGTGGCGTCCTTGTGCTCCACGATGGCCGTCACGGCACCGGAGGCGCCGTCCCGCACGATGCGGCCGTAACCGGTGGCGTCCGGGACCTCGGCGGTCAGCACGGTCACCGCGTTGCCGTCGGCGGAGTGGGTGGCGGCCAGGGCCCGGAGGGTGGCGCCGGTGAGCAGCGGGGTGTCGCCGCAGACGACGACCACGGTGCCGTCGACGACGCCGCCCAGCTCCTCCAGGCCCATCCGTACGGCGTGCCCCGTGCCGTTCTGCTCCGCCTGGACGGCCGTGCGTACGCCGGGGTCGGCCTCGGTGAGGTGCGCGGTGACCTTCTCGCGGGCGTGCCCCACGACGACGACCAGGTTCTCGGGGTCCAGCTCGCGCGCGGCGGCGAGGACGTGGCCCACCAGGGAGCGGCCGCAGATGCTGTGCAGAACCTTGGGTGTGGCCGACTTCATACGGGTGCCCTCACCCGCTGCGAGTACGACGACGGCTGCCGGGCGGGTTGCGCTCACGGGGATGCCCTTCGGCTGTGGGTGCGGTGGGGGTTGACATCCGCAGGATACCGGGGCGTTGTGCGGGGGAAATGTGAGCGGGTCCTGACCCGCGGTGCTGGGGTCAGGACCCGAACCGAGTGTGCTCCCGGGGGAGGAGTCGAACCCCCATGATCAGAACCAAAATCTGACGTCTTGCCCTTAGACGACCCGGGATTGCCGCTATGTCCGATTTTCTAGATCGGCTGCGGTGGCAGCCTCTACTATGCCGTACCACGAGCCCTCGATGCGACGGTATAGCTCTGCACTCTTGCGAACTCTGATCCCTAGGCAGCCGCGGTACGTGTCGCCCACGTTCTTTCGGACTGTCTGTGGATTGTGCTTCTTCAGTAGCGTCCGGCCGAGCAGTGACCTGTTGATCCCGATGAGGTCCGCCCAGTAGTGCTCGGCGGCGTCGACATCTGCTGATTCGTGGATCATGACTCGACAGTTCAGGCGATCGCGGGAGACTTCTGGGAGATCCAGCCAGGCGAGAAAGACGTTGATCGTTCCGGGGTCGCTGTTGACGAACTCGACGCCTTCTCGCCGGGCGTGCGGTTTGTCCTTGGTGCCCTCGGCCCAGTAGAGCGCGACTCCGGTGATGAACAACTCTCGATCAGAGAGGGCGCCGATCGAGGCTGCTGCGGCCTGCTTGGTCTCCTGGCGCTCGCGGTCCTGCTCGGCGCGCAGTCGCGCAAGCCCCGCATTCATCCGTGCGCGGTGCTCTTCTGGTGTGCAGCGCGGCTCTGGTGTCGGCAGATCCCGTACCCACAGCGACACGGAACTCTTCGAGCAGCCCAGCTCAGCTTGGATCTGGTTGTACGTCCAGCCCTGTCGTCGTAGGTCTCGTGCTTTCTCGCGGAGGTCGTCTTTGGCCCTGGGGCGCTTCGTCCACTCCGGGGGTGGTTCGCCCTCGACCAGGCGTTGAAGGATCTCCTTGTTGTGGACCTGAAGCTCGTCGCGGATCTGCCGGAGGCTGTAGCCCTGGCGGCGCAGGGTCACGGCCTGGTCGCGTAGGCCCTCGAAGTCGGCGTACTTGCCGTGGGGATGTGCCATGGGCATACCCTCCGGTCGGAATGAGGGGTTCCGGGGTCGAACGGTGGGCGATTCAGCAGTTCGAGGGAAAGTGGGTGGTTTCGCTTCTGTTCGAGGGTGGGGCGTGGTGTGGGGCGCTACGGGAAACTCGCCGGAAAAGCGGGGGCGCTCGAACGTAGGCTTGGGTGTATGACCACGACGGGGGAAGACCACACCGCGGCCGGGACGGGGGACGGGGCCGGACCGTGGTGGTGGGACCGGTGGCGGAGCGCGGTCCTCGACGGCGGGCTGGCGCTGATGTCGGCGGTCGAGTGTTCGATCGAGGGCGTCGAGTTCGCCCGTAACGCCGCCCTGCCGGAGGCCGTCGGCGTGCTGTTCGGCGCGCTGGCCGGCTCCGTGCTGCTGGTGCGGCGGCTGTGGCCCGTCGCCGTCGTGCTGGTCTTCATCGCCGTGGCGCCCGCCCAGATGGGCTATCTGATGGGGCTCGTCGGGCTGTACACGCTGGCGGCGTCGGAGGCGCCGAGGCGGATCATCGGGGCGTTGTCGGGGATGGCGTTCGCGGGTGTGTTCATCGTGTGGTTCGTCGAGGCGACCCGGAGCAATCTGCAGGGGGACGGGGCGGTCGGCGGCGGGGACGCGTTCGCCGTGTTTCTCGCGTCGACGATGGCGATCGGGCTGACCGCGCCGCCGGTGCTGCTGGGGCTGTACGTCGGGGCGCGGCGGCGGTTGATGGAGAGTCTGCGGGAGCGGGCGGATTCGCTGGAGCGGGAGTTGCAGCTGCTCGCGGAGCGCGCGGAGGAGCGGGCCGAGTGGGCTCGGGGGGAGGAGCGGACCCGGATCGCGCGGGAGATGCATGACGTCGTGGCGCACCGGGTGTCGTTGATGGTCGTGCACGCGGCCGCTCTCCAGGCCGTCGCGCGGAAGGATCCGGAGAAGGCCGTGCGGAACGCGGCGCTGGTGGGGGACATGGGGCGGCAGGCCTTGACCGAGTTGCGGGAGATGCTCGGGGTGTTGCGGTCGGGGGAGGGGTTCTCGTCGATGGCGCGGGTGCGGCCGGGGTCGGCGTCCGCGTCCGGGGCGGCGCCCGCGCCGGTGCCTTTGGCGGCGGTGGGGGCGGCTGCCGCGGCGGCGGCTTCGCGGGCCGAGAGCGAGGCGGCGGAGGGGCCCAGTCTGGCGGAGCTGGAGGTGCTGGTGGGGCAGTCGGCGGCCGCGGGGATGGTCGTCGAGTTGTCGGTGGAGGGGGAGGTGCGGGTGTATGCGGCGGAGGTCGAGCAGACGGCGTACCGGGTGGTGCAGGAGGCGTTGACGAACGTCCACAAGCACGCGGCGGGGGCGAAGACGCGGGTGCGGCTGGCGCATCGGGCGGCGGAGATCGCGATGCAGGTGGAGAACGGGCCGCCGCCGGAGCCGGGGGCGGCGGGGGCGGCGCGGTTGCCCAGTGGGGGGAACGGGTTGCTGGGGATGAAGGAGCGGGTGGCCGAGCTGGGGGGTGTGTTCGTGTCCGGGCCTACGGATGCCGGGGGGTTTCGGGTGTCCGCGGTGATTCCTGCGGCGTAGGGGGTGGGTGGAGCTGGGTGCCGGGGGTTGTGGGCGCCCGGGGGTGCTCAGGGCGCCCGGCGGCTGTGGTGGGGCGGGGGTGGGTTCCGCGGCTCGGCGGTGACGAGGTGCCGCTGCGCCCACCCTCCCCCACTCTCGGCTTCGCTCGAGCGGGAGGTGCCCCCATCGCCCCAGCGGCACGATTGCCCGCAGCTATGTACGACGGCCCGCGGGTTCAGCTTGCTGTCAGGCGGGTGGGGGTCGTGCCGGTGAGGAGGGTGGTGAGGGCTGTGTCGATGGTCGGGCCCAGGTACCAGTCGCCGGTGTGGTCGAGGGCGTAGGTGCGGCCCTCGGTGTCGATGGCGACGAGGGCGCGGGTGGCGGTCTCGTGGCCGAGGGGGCAGACCTCGGTGTCGAGGGCGCGGCCGAGGTCGCCGAGCGTGCGGGCCATGTGGAGGCCGTGCAGCGGGTCGAGGTGCAGGTCGGCGGGGGCGAGTCGGCGGCCGGGTCCCTGGGCGGTGAGGCGGAGGCCGCCGAACTCGGCCCAGGCCTCGACCGCGGCCGGGAAGACCGCGTGGCGGTGGCCGGCGGGGGAGGTGTGCTCGCGCAGGGTGTCGGCCCAGATCTCGGCCTGCTTTATGTCCCAGCGGCCCGGCTGCCATCCGGCGGCGCGCAGGGCGGCGTCGACGGGGACGGAGAAGCGCGTGGTGGAGGTGCGGTCTGTGTGCATCTGCCCTTTGTTCGTCGGTGGTTCGTGGGGTGCGGGCCGCGGTGGCCGTTCGTGCCCGGGTTTCGCGCCCTTGTCGTGTTCTGACGCGATCTTCGCGGTGCCGGGTTCCTAGGGCTCCTGGGTCGGGTCCACGATGCGGACGCCGAAGTGGGCGCTGAGGGCCGCGCAGGAGCGGCAGGGTGTGGCGAACGCGCCGTGCAGGGGGTCGCCGTCCTCGCGGATGTGGCGGGTGGTGAGCTTGGCCTGCTTGAGGGCCTTGCGGGCTTCGCCGTTGGACATGGGTCTGCGGGCGGCGCGCTTGCTGCGGGCCGCGTCGGCGCCGGTGATGTGGCGGGAGATGAGGATGGCCTCGGCGCAGCGGCCGGTGAAGCGGTCGCGCCGGTCGGTGGCGAGGGAGTCGAGGAACTCCTGGACCAGGGGGTGCAGGGGCGGCGCGTGGTCGCCGCGGGCGGCGGTGCCGGTGAGGGTCTCGCCGCGTACGGAGAGGGCGGCGGCCACGGTCGGCAGGATGCCGTCGCGGCGGTGGAGGAGGGCGGGGGCGTGCGGCTGTTCCGCGGTGCTCCAGCCGATGCGGGGGTCGCCCGATGGTCCCGCCTGCGTCGCGCTCATGATCGTGATCCCCTCCTATTGCATCCCCCGCCAGGGGACACAGAGTGCCAAACGGCGTGGCCGGTGCGGAAGCTGGGGCGGGACGACACGCCCGTTCTTCGGCGTTGCGTGAGGGTGGTGTGACGGCTGGTCACGGAAGCGGAGGCCCGATGACCGCCGTCGCCGTACCGCTTAGGCTGTCGACAACCGCGATCCGTTCGGTCTTGCGATCGAGGGCGGACAGAACAGGCCGTACCAGGGCCTTTTCTGCTGTCGGAGAGCAGTACGACACAGCAACAACGCAGCCAGTACAGGTCTCACAGAACGCCGCAGGGGGCTACCGCCATGACGACAGGTCGGCTCGGGCAGCAAGCCGCGCCGCCGAACGCGGCCTACGCCGGGCAGGTCGTGCAGTTTCCGGACCCGGTCCGGGCGGCGCGTCACCCGAGGGGTGTCCGTGTTGACGCGCACGGCTATCCGGACTTCTCGCCCTACGCGCGTGCCGCGGCGGAGATCGCCGATCCCCCGGAGGGCTTCGGCGTGGACGAGCTGCGGTTGACGGACTATGTGTCCGCGAACGCGGCGCTGGCGGCGTCCGGGCACGAACTGTGGGACACGATCCCGCCGGTGGCGACGCCGCACGGCTGGACGTGGCATCACGCGCCGGGTGGCCGGCGGCTGGAGCTGGTGCCGGTCGAGGTGAAGGCGCTGCTGCGGCACCACGGTGGTATCGCGACGGCCCGCGTCGACCAGCACAAGCGTGGTACGCGGCCGTTGCAGGAGACCAGGCCGGCGCACTTCGGGCTGCCGAAGTCGTCGGCGGTGGCGGTGACCGAGACGCAGGTGCAGGGCGTCGAGGAGGATCTCGGGTACCGGTTGCCGGGCGCGTACCGGTCGTTCCTGAAGGCGGCGGGCGGTTGCGCTCCCGTGGGGGCGGCGCTGGACGCGGAGTTGGGGCTGCTGGTGGACCAGCCGTTCTTCACGGTGCGGGACGAGGCCGCGGTCAACGACCTGGTGTACGTCAACAAGTGTCTGCGGGACCATCTCACCAAGGACTATCTGGCCGTGGCGTTCGCGCAGGGCGGGATCCTCGCGGTGAAGGTGAAGGGCGACCGGATCGGGTCGGTCTGGTTCTGCGCCTACGACGACGCCCGTGATGTCGATCCGTCGTGGCCGCCGGCCGCGCGGGTGGAGCGGTTGCTGCTCCCCGCCGGTGAGGACTTCGACGCGTTCCTGTCCCGGCTGGCGGGCAATCCGCCGGAACTGGAGACGGTGGCCAACCTGATGGTGGACGGTGGCTTCGCGCGTGCCGTGCCGGTCGCGGGGGAGTGAGTTTTCGATGGTGACGTTCGCTCAGGCGCAGGAGCGCGCCGAGGAGTGGATCAACGGTGATCTGCCGGGCTACCAGCACCGTGAGGTGCGGGTCCGGGAGTTCGAGCTCGGGTTCGTGGTGTGGGCGGAGGACCGGGCGGACGGCCCGCGTTCCGACGGTGGCGCGCAGCGGCTGGTGATCGCCCGGGACAGCGGGGAGGCCACGCTGTGGCCTTCGCTGCCGGTGGGTGAGGTGATCCGCCGGTTCGAGGAGGAGTACGGCCGTAGGGAGGCCGCTCCGGCCGCCGCGCCGGCGCCTGCGGCCCGGGTGGACCTGAACCAGACGTCGTTCCTGCTGACTCCGCCGGAGTGGTTGCAGGACGCGGCGGACCGGATGGGGATTCCGGACCACCGCACCGGTGCGGGTTCGGGGGTCGGCTCCGGGGCCAACTCCGGTGCGGGTGCGTCCGATGGTGGCGGGTCCCGTCCTGCGGCCGCTGGCGCGGGTGCCGTCGATTCCGGTTCAGGTGCGGGTGGTTCCGGTGTCCCGGGTGCCAACGGGGTGTCCGGGAGCGGTGGTTCGCTGCCCGAGACGATGGCGGGGCCGGTCGGCCAGTCGCCCTCGGCCGGCCGGGGGGTGTCCGACGCGCCCGCCGACGCCACGCCGTGGCCGGCCGCGGCGTCGGCGGACGACGAGGTGCGGGACGCGGTGCCGCCGAGGGACGCCGAGCCGCACGACGCGGTGCCCGACGGGGCGACCCCGTGGGCGGGTACGGACACCAACGCCGGAGCCGAGGACGACCGTTCGGTGCCGTTGCCGGACACCGTGTTCGCGCCCCAGCTGTCCGAGGTGAGCGACGCGGACGGCGCCCCGCCGCCCAGTGCGCTGCCGGAGGCCAGGACGGCGTTGATCTCCGGCGGCAGCCAGCTCCCACGTACGACGGTGGCGCCGGCCTTCGGTGTCCCTGGTGCCGACTCGGGCGCACCGGGCGGCCCCGCGCAGCCGTCGCAGCAGTCTCCGTCCGGCCCGGGGACCCCGCCGCCGGGTGCGCCGCAGTCGTACGGCTATCCGCAGGGACCCGGTCCGCAGGGGCCCGGTACGCCCCCTCCGGGGCCCTCGCTCGCGCCGCACGCCGGTGACATCGCCGACGCCGCCACCAGCAAGGCCGCGCCGCCGCCGCGCCGGGGCGGTGCGGCCGGTGCGCCGCCGCCTCCGGCTCCGCCCGGGACCCCCGGCACGCCGGGTGCGCGTCCGGGCGCCACGCCTGCGCCGCAGTCCGGTCCCGGTCTTCCGGGCACCCCGGCGGGCGGGTACGTGCCGACCCAACTGGTCTCCGCCCTCGGGCCGGACGGTCCGGGGGGCCCGGGGGCTCCCGGTCAGCCGGGTGCGCCCGGTGCGCCGAATCCGCCCGGTGGTACGCCCGCCGGTGGTGTGCATCACGCGGCGACGATGCTGGCCGGGCCCGCCGTGGGCGGGCCGGGCGCGCCGCTGCCGCCGGGGCCCCCTGGGGCTCCGGGCCAGCCGGGCACTCCGCACGCTCCCGGCGCCCCGGGTGCGCCCGGTGCTCCTGGTGCGCCGAATCCGCCCGGTGGTACGCCCGCCGGTGGTGTGCACCATGCGGCGACGATGCTGGCCGGGCCCGCCGTGGGCGGTCCGGGTGCCCCCGGGGCTCCGGGGACACCGCCGGGTGCCCCCGGTCCCGTGCACCACGCCGAGACGATGCTGGCCGGGCCGCCGCTCGGTGGTCCCGGGGCTCCGCAGCCGCCCGGTCCGCCCGGGATGCCGCCGGGTGCTCCCCATGGGATGCCCGGTCAGCCGGGGCCGCCGATGGGCGCCCCGCCGGCGTACGGCTATCCGCAGCCGCCCGGCGGGCAGCCGACCGTGGGCCCCGGCTACCAGGCCGTCCTGCGCTTCCGGGCGCCGGACGGGTCCGAGCAGCAGGTGATCCGGCGTTCCGCGCCGGGCACGCCGCACCCGGAGTGGCAGATCTTCCATGAGCTGCGCGGGATGAACATCCCGCCGGAGGCCGTGCTGGAGCTGCACACCGAGCTGGAGTCGTGCGAGCTGCCCGGGGCGTACTGCGCGCGGATGATCCGTGAGCAGTGGCCGAACGCGCGCATCACCTCCATCGCCCCGTACGGCAAGGACCACGCGAGCCGGCAGCAGGGTATGGCCCAACTCCTCGCTCACCAGGGCGAGTTGCATCAGGTCGCGGACGGTCCCGCGCGGCCCGCGCCGGTGCGGGCGCCGTTGCAGCCGGTGCAGCCGGCGCCGCCGGTCCCGCCGGAGGTGATCGGGCAGGAGCTGGCGGCGGCGTTCGGGCCGGGGGTGTTCCGGTTCGACCAGCAGGCGGTGTCGCGGCAGGGCGTTCCGCCGATCGTGGCGCACACCCTGGTCGTCGCCGGGCTGCCGGTGGACATGGGCCCCTTCTTCTGGGCGCAGGCCCAGCCGGGGCGTCCGGTGCCGACGCTGGCGGAGCTGGCGCAGGAACGGGGGGTGCAGCCGGCGGCCGACGCGGGCTCGTACCTCGTCATGGGCAGCGACTTCGGCAAGGAGCTCTGTGTGCAGTACGGCACGGCGAACATCGTGGCCGTGCCGGTGGAGGCGGGGCCGGGCGGTGCGCCCGTACCGCCGCAGTTCGTGAACACGGGTCTGCCCGAGTTCGTGCGCTGTCTGGCTCTGCTCGGGCGGATGTGGCGGCTGCGGTTCGGTCTCAACCAGGAGCAGGCGGGCCGGTGGACCGTCGACTTCCAGGCGCAGCTGGCTGCCCTCGACCCGGCGGCGCTGGCGTCGCCGGAGAGCTGGTGGTCGGTGCTGTTGGAGGAGATGTGGGACGGGTTGCTGTGACCCGTCGCGGCTGAGTTCCACGTCGGCCGCCCGCCATCCGCGGGATGCGAGGGCCCGGCCCGGACACGTAGGTGATCCGGGCCGGGCCCTCGCGCGTGTCCGGGGCGGGGCCCTGTGGATGGCTGGGGCGGCCCTGTGGATGTCTGGCTGTCCGCTCCCGTGACCTCGCACGGAGTGTCGCGTTATGAACCCTTTGGTTCGATCCATCAAGATGTGGCGCGAAATCATCATTTCGTGTGCGTCCGGCGGAGAGGGCCCAGCATGAGCAGCGCACCGACGGCACCCCATGACTTCGAGTTCGACGTCGTACGGCGTGGCTACCGTCCCGAGGAGGTCGACGCCCACGCGGCGGCCCTCTCCCGGGACCGTGACGCCGCCTGGGAGCGGGCCGCCCGGCTGACCGTGCTGGCCCGGGAGATGGGCGCGGACCTCGACGTGCTGCGCGAGACGGTCGCCGGGCTCGCCCCGCAGACGTACGAGGCGCTCGGCGGGCGGGCGCGGGAACTGTTCGAGCTCGGTGTCGCGGAGGCCGAGGCCGTCCGTGAGGGCGGGCGCGAGGAAGCCCGGCGGATCGTCGCGGACGCGGAGGAGGCGGGGCAGCGGCTGCGGGGGGCTGCGCAGGCGTACGCCGACAAGGTGCGGGACGAGGCCGAGGAGCGGGCCCGGCAGGTGTTGCTGGCGGCTCAGGCCGAGGCGGACGAACTGCGGATCGAGGCCCGGCGTGGGGTGAAGGAGGGGCGGGGCGAGGCGTTGGCCGCGCTGCGGGAGACGCGGGAGCGGGCGGAGGAGATGCTCGCGGAGCTCCAGAGGGAGTACGACGAGCGGGTGGCCGGGATCGAGCGGGAGGTGGCCGAGCGGGAGGCCGCGTTCGACGAGGGGCTGGCCGAACGGGTCGCGCGTGCGGAGGCGGAGCTTGCCGCGGCCGAGCGGGGGTTCGCCGAGGCGGAGGCCGATGTGGCGCGGATGGGGGAGGAGGCGGAGGAGCGGGCCGCGGAGGCGCTGGCGGAGGCGCGGCGGCGCGAGGAGTGGGTGGCCCGGGAGACCGAGAGGGTGCTGCGGGAGCACGGGGAGAGGTGGGACGACGTTCGGGCGCACATGGACTGCATCCGGGAGAGTCTGTCGGCTCTGACGGAGTAGGGCGGCGGGGACGGGGGAGCGCGCCGGCGTTGGTGGGTGCGTTGTCGGGTGTGGGTGGGTGGGGGTTCTCGCGCCCACGCGGCGGAGCCGCACATCGACACAGCCCCGCGCCCCTGAAGGGGCGCCCGGCACCCGGGGGTTTCAGGGCAGCCGGGGATCCGGCCGACCCTGAGAAAAGCCCCTGGTGCCCGGCGGCTCAGTCGCCTCTTCGTGTCGCGCCTGCCAGGATCCAGCCCTCCACCGCCTCGTACTGGCGGCGTTGTTCCTCTGCCCTGGGGCGGCCCGAGAGGGTGGTGCCCAGCCAGCCGAAGGCGAAGCCCAGGGGGATGGAGACGAGGCCCGTGGTGGTGAAGGGGAACCAGTTGAAGTCGGCTCCGGGGAAGGCCGAGTGGGGGGAGCCGGAGACCAGGTTGGTGCCGGTCATGAGGACCAGGACCGAGAGGGAGCCGCCGATGAGGGTGTACATCAGCCCCGTACGGGTGTAGCGGCGCCAGAAGAGTCCGTAGACCAGGGCGGGCGCGATGGCGGAGGCGCCCAGGCAGAACGAGAGCGTGACCAGCGGCTGGAGGTTGCGGTGCTGGACCATCGTGGCGAGGACGATCGCCGTGACGCCGACCGCGCACGCCGAGAGCCTGGCGACGGTCATCTCGCGGCGGGGCGTGAGCGGTTCGCCGGCGCGGGCCGCGAAGACGTCGTGGGCGAGGGAGTTGGCGCAGGCGAGGATCATGCCGGCCACGGAGGCGAGCAGCGTCAGGAAGACGGCCGTCGTGACCGTGGTGAAGAGCAGGGTCTCCGCCGTGGACACCTCCGTGCCGAACGCCGCCATCGACCCCAGCAGATAGGCCGTGTTGCCCTGGGGGTCGGCCGTCGCGATCACCTCGCGGCCGATCAGCGCCGTCGCGCCGAATCCGATCACCGAGATGATCAGGACGAAGAGGGCCACGGACGGGACCGCCCAGGACAGTGAGCGACGGACCTGGCGGGCGCTGTTCGCGGTGTACATGCGCATGGTGATGTGCGGGAGGCAGGCCCCGCCGAGGACGACCGTCAACTGGGCGCTGATCATGTCGAGTTCGGGGTGCGGGCCGCTGGAGAACTGCAGGCCGGAGTGGAGGTAGCCGGTGCCGATACCGCTCTTCTCGGCCGCCGCGTCGAGCAGCAGGCCGGGGTTCCAGTCGAACTTGTGCAGGATCAGGACGGCGACGAGCGCACCCGAGCCGAGCAGCATCACGATCTTGAGGATCTGGATGAGGGCGGTGCCCTTCATGCCGCCGATCGCCGCGTAGCCGATCATCAGCGCGCCGACGATCACCACGACACCGGTCTTCAGGCTGTCGCTGGAGAAGCCGAGGATGAACGCCAGCAGGTCCCCGGTGCCCGCGAGTTGGACCAGCATCATCGGCATCAGCGCCGCGATCGTGACCACACAGGCGACGACGCGGACGGAGCGGCCGGGCATCCGCCGGGCCAGCGCGTCGCCCATGGTGAACCGGCCCGCGTTGCGCAGGGGTTCGGCCAGCAGGAACATCAGCAGCATCAGGGAGAGGGCCGTGCTCAGGGCGAGGACGACGCCGTCGTAGCCGAAGAGGGCGATCACGCCGCCGGTGCCCAGTACCGTCGCCGCCGAGATGTAGTCGCCGGCGATGGCGAGGCCGTTGCGCATCGGGGAGAGCGAGCCGTAGCCCGTGTAGAACTCGTCGAGGTCGTCCCGGTCGGGGCCCGTCATCACGCACAGGAGGAGCGTGATGGTGGCGACCGCCGTGAACCCGACGAGCGACATGGCCTGCGCCGACCCGCTGAACTCGGCGAGTCCCGCGGCCGTGGTCGAGGGGACGGCCGTGGGCGCGGGGACGGTGGCGGTGGTGAGGGCGGTGGTGGCGGTCATCGGACAGCCCTCCGCCTCGCGTCGACCGCCGCCAGTTCGCGGATGCGGTCGGCCAGCGGGTCGACGCGCAGGCGGGCGGTGTGCTCGTAGAGCCAGATGGCGAGGCAGGTCACCGGTACCTGGAGGAGGCCGAGCAACAGGCCCGTGGAGAGTCCGCCGCTGATCTCGCTCGTCATGAACGAGGGGGCGAACGCGGACAGCAGGAGGAACAGCACGAAGTAGCCGAGAGCCGTCAGTGTCGCCACCCGTCGCTGCCAGCGGTAGGCGCCGCGCAGTACCCGCAGGTCGCTGTGGTGGCCGGGGGAGGGATGGCGCGGCGCGCCCTGGTCCGGCTGCTGTTCCGGTTCCTGGGGGACCCGGGGATAGGTCTGGTACGAGGGGGACGAGTACGAGGGGGACGAGGTGTGCGGCGGGTACGGGCGATGCTGCGGGGACGGGGACGGGTGCGGGGTTCGGTGCGGGGGTGACGAGAACGGGTCGGTCATCCCTTGGTCTCCTTGCGCGGCTCGGGTCCGGGTGCGGACCGCAGGGAGGGGGGCGGGCGTGAACGCTACTCGTGGGTTCGGCGGAGCGCGAGCCTTTCGACAAACTGATCGGTCGGTATGCGCTTACTTGGAGGATCTGGCCCTGACCTGGGGTGTTACCCGGATTAACTCAGGTTTTTTGAACGAGGGTCAGGAGGGGAGTTGTGGGGCCGCTGTGCACACTGTGTGAGATGTGCCTCACTGATCGCCACTTGGTCAACAAAAACGACACTGGTTACCCTCCCTTCGACCAACGAATAACCAAAAAATAAAAAGCGGGGGAAGAGTGCGACCACACAGTCGCAGTCGAGCCATGCGCGGAGCGATGACCGTCGCGTCCGCGGTGCTCGTGCTGGCCGGCGGGCTACAAGCCGCTCCGGCGCACGCGACGGGCACGGACCAGGACACGGGGAACAGGAACACGGGGAACAGGACGGGGAACACCGGCCGCACGGCCGACGACGGGGCACGGGGCAAGGACTTCTGGGAGGACGACGAGCTGCCGGCCGCCACGGCCGAGGCACGCGCCTCCGAGCGGGCCGTCGCCTCCGGAAAGTCCGTCACCGTCGACGAGTTGACGTCGTCGACCAGCAGGGTCGTCGCCCATCCCGACGGCACCTTCACCGCCGAGACGGCGACCTCGCCCGAACGCGTCCGCAAGGACGGCGAGTGGACCGCCATCGACACGACGCTCGTCACCCGGGCCGACGGCTCCCTCGCGCCGCGCGCCGCCGAGGACATCCGCTTCTCCGGCGGTGGCACCGGCGAACCGCTCGCCCGGATGGTGCTGGCGGGCAAGGAGTACGCGGTCTCCTCCCCGTGGGAGCTGCCGAAGCCGGAGGTCGACGGCTCGTCGGCGGTGTACCGGTCGGTGCTGCCCGACGTGGACCTCGCCGTGCAGGCCCACCCGGACGGGTTCACGTACCACCTCGTGGTCCACAGCCGTGCGGCTGCCACCGACCCGGCCCTGCGGAAGGTGAGTTTCCCCGTCGAGACCGAGGGGCTGTCCGTGCGCACGGACGACTCCGGGGCCGCCTCGTTCGTGGACGCCTCGGGGTACGCGGTCGTCTCCAGCGGCTCGGCGCTGATGTGGGACGCGGGCAGCGAGGCGAAGCCGTCGGCGGACTCCCCGGTGCGGAAGGCCATGTCGGCCGGGAAGAACTCCGCGCCCGGCACGGCCTCTTCGGCCTCCCCGGCCGCCGTGGCTCCCTCGGTCTCTTCGGCCGCCGTGGCGCCCTCGGCATCGTTGTCGGGCTCCGCCGAGGCCGTCGCCGACGCGCTCAGCGCCGACGCCACCTCCCGTACGGCCGTCATGGACACGGCCGTCACCGACGGCACCCTGACCGTCGTCCCCGACCAGGACTTCCTGACCGACCGGGACACCACCTACCCGGTGGTCATCGACCCGCCCGCGGTCAAGGCGACCCTGACGGGCTGGACGGCGCTGTGGTCCAACTCGCCGGGCACCAGCTTCTGGAAGACCAAGCACGCCCTCGGCGTGGGCTATGACGCGTTCGTGGACAACAAGAAGTCCCGCTCGCTGTTCCAGTTCGACACCCGCAGGGCGGCCGGCAAGAAGATCCTCGACGCCACCTTCACGGCGTACGCGATCTGGTCGGCCAACTGCGACAAGCGCGACGTCCACCTGTACCGCACCAGCCAGATCTCCTCGTCCACCACCTGGAACTCGCAGGAGCGGTCGCTGAAGTGGCACGCGAAGGTCGACACGGTCTCCGCCGCCAAGGGCCACTCCGTGGAGTGCAAGGACGGTGACATCGAGTTCGACGCCACCGCCGCCGTCGCGTACACCGCCAAGGCCAAGGACACGCTGACCACGCTCGGGCTGCGCGCCGACGAGGGCGACCCGATCGCCTGGAAGCAGTTCATGTCGCCGCTGGACCCGGAGGCCACCGCCGCGCGCAAGCCCCGGCTGTCCATCACCTACGTCACCCCGCCGAACAGCAAGCCGTCGTCGGTGAAGATGTCCGACCCGAAGATCGCCTGCTCGGCCTCCTCGGCACCCGCGCAGATCCGGGACGCCACGCCCCGGCTGACCGCGACCCCAACGTCCAGCGACGCCTCCAACGCCTCGCTGCGCCCCCACTTCGAGCTCTACAGGGGCAGCGCGACCACGGCGACCTCGCTGAAGCCGACCACCTGGACGGACAGCGGCACGGCCGGCACCTCCGTCACCGCGACCCTGGACGAGAAGGTCACGTACAAGTTCCGCGCCCGCACCGAGTACAAGTACACCTGGAAGGGCGACACCCACTCCCTCTACGGGCCGTGGTCGGGCTACTGCTACTTCACGGTGGACTCCAAGGGCCCGCTCCTGCCGAAGGTCTCCTCGACCGTCTACAAGGAGTGCGCGGGCACCAGTTGTGACGCCGCCGACCCGGAGCAGGGCAGCGTCGGCATGACCGCCGGCTTCAAGGTCGAGGGTGGCGCGGGCGACGTACGCCGCTACGACTGGTGGCTCAACGGCGTGAAGCTCGGCAGCAAGTCGTTCACCACCAACACCCCCAGGTACGAGATCGAGGCCGCGCCCGACAAGCGGCTCACCAACACCCTGCGCGTGCAGACGTACGACGGGGCGGGCAACGCCAGCCCGCACGCCGACTACCAGTTCCGGGTGGCCAAGGGCTCCGACCCGGTCGCGAGCTGGAAGTTCGACGACGGCAGTGGGACGACCGCCGCGGACTCCTCCGGCAACAACCGCACGCTCACCCTGACGTCGACGACCTGGACGGACAAGGCGCGCCTCGGCGGCGGGCTGCGTACCGCCAACATCGGAGGACAGGGCGGTGTCACCGCGTCCACCGTGCTCGACACCACCAACAGCTTCGCCGTCGGCGGCTGGGTACGGCTGACCTCCAAGGACCACATCTCCACCGTGGCCACCCAGAGCGGCACCCGCGCGGGCGCCTTCCAGCTGTACTTCTCGCAGTCGCTGGACCGCTGGGTCTTCAACCGGTACGCCACCGACGCCGACGCGCCGACGATCGTGCGCGCCCAGTCCAAGAAGCCGCCCGTGGTGGGCGCGTGGACCCATGTCATGGGCGTCTACGACCACAACAAGAAGCAGATCCGGCTCTACGTCAACGGACAGCTCCAGGCGGCCACCGAGTTCACCACGCCGTGGGCGGCCAAGGGCACCTTCGAGGTCGGCCGGATGAAGGCGAGCGGCCGGTACTCGTCGTGGTTCGAGGGCGACCTCGACCACATCCAGGTCTGGAACCGGGTGGTCTTCGACCACGAGATGGGCGCGATCGCCAACGCCGAGAACCCGGCCACCGGGCAGACCCAGCCCGCGCTGCTCGCCAACTGGGGCTTCGACGAGACCTCCGGCACCGTCGCGGCCGACGCCACCGGCCGGGGCCACGGCCTGACCCTCGAACAGGGCGCGGCCTTCGCCACCACCGACGACCCCGCCCACGGCAGTGTCCTGGAGCTGGACGCCGCCCAGTACTCGCGGGCCACCTCGCCCGTGCCCCTGGACGAGTCCGGCAGCTACACCCTGGCCGGCTGGGTCGACCTGGCCGCGCAGTCGAGGCTGGAGAACCTGAACATCGCCCACTCGCCGACCGTCTTCTCCCACCCGGGCGCCGAACGGAACTCCTTCCGCCTCTGGTACCGGCAGCCGGAGGGGCAGAGCGTCGGCGACTGGAACTTCGGGCGGTACGAGACGGACGTCCTGCTCGGTCCGGCCGCGACGGTCACCTCCGACGAGGTCAACGCGCCCGGCGGGTGGGTGCACGTCGTCGCCGTCTTCGACTCGGTGAACAGCTCCATCAAGCTGTACGTCTCCGGGCAGCGGCAGGGTGACGAGGACGGTGTGCTCAGCGAGGACACCTACCAGCCCGCCGGGCCGCTGATGGTCGGCGGTTCGCGCCGCCACGACAACGGCGAATGGGGCAACCCGCTGCCCGGCCGCCTCGACGACCTGCGCGTCTACGCGGGCGTGCTGTCCGACGCGGAGATCACACAGCTGGCGACGGTGGACGAGCCACCGGTACCGATCGAGTAGCGCCGCACGCGCCGCGTGTCCGCCCGGCGGGCCACGGCTGGGCCGGGCGCGCCACCTCCTTCACGGCGTGCCGGGCCTCGGCCCGGCACGCCTCCGACCCTCTTCTCTTTCCTCATCCCTTCATCCAGGAGAACCCCTCACGTGTTGTCCAGGAACAGCTCACTGCTGCCCGAAAGCTGGGCATGGAGCAGAGCGGGCCGACGCCGACTGGCGTCCGTCGTGCTGCCCTTGTCCACGGCGATCGTCGCCACGCTGCTGAGCGCCGCCCCGGCGCTCGCCGCCGACGACGAGCGCGACCACACCGCCCTGCAGAGGGCCAGGTACGGCAAGGCCCGGCCCTTCGACCCGAAGGTCACCAAGGTCAAGGACCCGACCGTGGCCGCCGCGCGCGAGACGCTCGCGAAGGCCCGCGCGAAGGTGACGTGGCCGGACGAGTCCGCCGTGACGGTGAAGCCGTCGAAGGCACCCGCACCCAAGGCACTCAAGTCATCCCAGGCACTCAAGTCACCCCAGGCGCCCGAGGTGCGGGTCCTCGGCCGCAAGGCCACCGGTCGACTCGGCATCGACGGCCTGGTGTTCACCGTCTCCGGCGGCGACGGAACCAAGGCCGTCACCACCGTCGACTACAGCTCCTTCGCCGACGCCTACAGCGGCAACTGGTCCTCCCGGCTGCGTCTCGTCCAGCTCCCCGCGTGCGCCCTGACGACGCCGGAGAAGGCGGAGTGCCGCAGGACCACACCGGTGGCGTCCGAGAACGACGCCGAGGCGGAGACGGTGACCGCCCGGGTCGCCCCGCCGAAGGCCAAGGCGGGCGGGGCCGCGAAGCCCGCCGCCATGGTCATGGCGCTGTCCGCCGCGGCCGGCTCCGACCAGGGCACGTACGAGGCCACCCCGCTGGCGGCCTCCTCCACCTGGTCGGCCGGAGGTTCCAACGGCGACTTCACCTGGAACTACCCCTTCGAGACGCCGCCGGCCCCGGCGGGTCCGGCGCCGAACCTGTCCATCGGCTACTCCGCGCAGAGCGTGGACGGCCGTACCTCCTCCACCAGCGCGCAGTCGTCCTGGATCGGTGAGGGCTTCGACCTGTCGACCTCGTACGTCGAGCGGGCGTACGGCAGTTGTGAGGACGACGGCCAGGACAAGAAGTACGACCAGTGCTGGAAGGAGGAGAACGCCTCCCTCGTCCTGAACGGCAAGTCGACGCCGCTGCTCAAGGGTTCCGACGGTAAGTGGCGGCCCAAGAGCGACGACGGGGAGCGGGTCGTCCACGACACCGGCGCGACCAACGGCGACGACGGCGACAGCGGGGACAAGGGCGACAAGGGCGAGTTCTGGACGGTCACCTCGACCGACGGCACCCAGTACGTCTTCGGCAAGAACCGGCTGCCCGGCTGGAGTTCGGGCAAGCCGGAGACCAACTCGGTGTGGACGCTGCCGGTCTTCGGTGACGACTCCGGTGAGCCCGGGTACTCCTCCGGCGACTCCTTCTCCGGCCGCGCCAAGACGCAGGCCTGGCGGTGGAACCTCGACTACGTCGTGGACCCGCACGGCAACGTCATGACGTACTGGTACGACAAGGAACTCAACCACTACGCCAAGAACGGCACCACCGGCAACGGCACCGCGTACGTCCGCGGCGGCTGGCTCAAGCGCATCGACTACGGCCAGCGCACCGACACGATCTTCTCCACCACCCAGCCCGCCGCCGCCCGGGTGAAGTTCACGGTCGCCGAGCGCTGCCTTCCCGTCTCCGGCGGCGAGAGCTGCGGCTCGCTCACCTCGTCCAACCGCAACGCCTGGCCGGACGTCCCGTTCGACCAGATCTGCGCCGCCGACAAGCCCTGCACCGACCAGCCCAGCCCGTCGTTCTTCACCCGCAAGCGCCTGACCGACGTCACCACCCAGGTGTACGACGGTGCCGGCAGCGCCGAGAGCGACTACCGCGCGGTCAACGCCTGGCACCTGGGGCAGACCTTCCCCGACCCGGGCGACGGCTCGGACGCCGGCCTGTGGCTGGACTCCATCAAGCGCACCGGCAAGGTGGGCACCGACGCCTCCCTGCCCTCGGTCACCTTCAGCGGCGTCCAGCTGCACAACCGTGTCGACCGCACCGGCGACGACGTCGCCCCCTTCATCAAGTGGCGTGTCCGTTCGGTCCTCTCGGAGACCGGCTCCAAGCTGACGGTGAACTATTCCAAGGAGGACTGCGTCGCCGGCAGCGATGTCCCCTCCAAGCTGGACTCCAACACCCGGCGCTGCTACCCGGTCAAGTGGATCCCGCCGTCCAACCCGACGCCGGGCACCGACCCCAAGCCGCGCACCGACTTCTTCCACAAGTACGTCGTCACCCAGGTCACCGAGTCCGACCCGTACGGCGGCGCCCCGCTGAAGCAGACGGACTACACCTACAGCGGCGGCGGCGCGTGGGCGTACGACGACGAGTCGCCCATCACCCAGGCCAAGTACCGCACCTGGAACATCTGGCGCGGCTACCAGAAGGTCACCACGACCACCGGCGAGCCCACCGGCATCCGCTCGAAGTCGACGACCCTCTACTACCGGGGCATGGACGGCGACAAGCAGTCCGGGGACACCACCCGCAAGGAGACCGTCACCGACTCCACGGGCAAGGCGGTGACGGACTCCGAGCAGTTCGCCGGCCAGGCCCGCGAGCAGATCACGTACAACGGCGTCGACGGCCCCGAGACCAGCGGCACCATCAACACCCCCTGGTCCCGCACGACCGCCACGGACAAGCACTCCTACGGCACGGTCAACGCGTACATGGTCCGCACCGCCTCCACCGTCACCCGCACCCCGGTGACCGGAGGCACCACGCTGACCTCCACCAAGTCGACGACGTACGACCCGACGAGCGGTCTCGCCCTGAAGGAGGAGACCGACGCGGCCGGCGAGAAGGACTGCGTCGTCACGGAGTACGCCGTCAACGAGACGGCGTGGATCCTGTCCCTGCCGAAGCGGGTGGAGAAGGTCTCCACGGCCTGCGACGCCACACCCAAGCGGACGAACGACCCGAAGACGACCGATGCGATCTCGGACGTCCGCATGTCCTACGACGGGCAGGCGTACGGGAAGCCGCCGACGAAGGGAGACTCGACCCGGCAGGAGCGCGTCACCGGCTACGGCACCGACGGCAACGCCCGGCTCCAGACCGTCACCACGGCCCGGTACGACGCGCTGGGGCGGCTCACCGACAGCTGGGACACCAAGGGCACCCGGACCAACCACGCCGAGTACACCCCGGCCGCGGGCGGCCCGCTGACCAAGATCGTCGAGACCAACGCGCTGGACCACGCCACCACCACGGAGTACGCGCCCGACTGGGGCGTGCGGACCGCGACCGTCGACCCGAACGGCAACCGTACGGAGCTGGCGTACGACAGCTTCGGCCGGCTCACCGACGTATGGCTCGCCGACCGCGACCGGGGCGCGGGGAAGTCACCCACGCACAAGTTCGAGTACAAGATCCAGAGTACGGACGCGTCGTGGGTCGCCACCAAGTCGCTGAACAACGACGGCACCACGTACCGCACCGAGTACGCCATCTATGACGCGCTGCTGCGGCCGCGCCAGACCCAGACGCCCGCCGCCTCGGGCACGGGCCGCGTCATCACCGAGACCAAGTACGACACCCGCGGCCTGGCCGTGTCGTCCTCGGCCGACTACATCGACACCACCGCGCCCTCCGGCAAGCTCGCCAACCTGCTGACGGCGGCACCCGCCGGTGCGGAGACGGTGTACGACGGCGCCGGGCGACCGGTGATCGAGAAGATCCTCACCAACGAGAAGGAGTTCTCCCGCACCACGCACACCTACACCGGTGACACCACCACGGTGGAACCGCCCACCGGCGCCCCGGCGGTCCGGGAGAAGGTCGACGCCCGGGGCCGGCTGACCGAGAAGCTGGAGTACGACGGCAACAAGGCCACCGGCGCCTTCAGCCGCCTCACCTACGGCTACGACCACGCCGACCGGCTGACCTCCGTCAAGGACGACGACGGCAACGCCTGGTCGTACGGCTTCGACCTGCTGGGGCGGCAGACCAGCACCTCGGACCCGGACGCGGGCGCCAGCATCTCCGACTTCGACGACCTCGACCAGGTCGTGGCCACCACCGACGCCCGGCAGAAGACCATCGGCTTCACCTACGACGCGCTCGGTCGGACCACCGGCAAGCTCGACGGCAAGGTTCCGGTGGTGAACGGCGTGCCCGCGCCCGAGGACGCCAAGTACCTCGCGCGCTGGACGTACGACTCGATCGCCAAGGGCCGGCTGACCTCGGCCATCCGGTACGTCGGCGGCAAGTCCGGCAGCGTGTACGCGCTCACCAACGCCAAGTACGACAAGGCCTACCGGGTCCAGAACGAGCAGTACACGATCAGCAAGACCGAAGGAGCCCTGGCCGGCACCAACGGCACCTGGACCATCGAGAACGTCTACAACCTCGACGGCACCCTGCAGAAGCGCACCATCCCCGCGATGGGCGGCCTCGGCAAGGAGATCCTGGAGTACGGCTACACCCAGCAGCGGATGCCGGACACCCTCAAGGGCCTCACCGGCATCGTCCAGAACACCGACTACCTGCCGGCCGGCGAGCAGATCCGCACCACACTGGGCGTCTCCTCGACGGCGGACTGGACGGAGGTCAACCGGTCCTACGAGACCGGCACCAAGCGACTGGCCCGCCAGAACGTGGTCTCCGAGACCCACACCGGCACCGACGCGGACGTGTACTACCGCTACGACCTCGCCGGGAACCCGGTCGAGATCGAGGACAAGGCCACCAGCCCCACCGACCGGCAGTGCTTCACCTATGACGGCCACCGCCGGCTGAAGTCCGCCTGGACGACCACGGCCGACTGCGCCACCGCGCCCGCCAAGGCCACCGTGGGCGGACCCGGCAAGTACTGGCAGTCGTTCACCTACGACAGCGCCGGCAACCGCAAGACGGCCACCGACCACGTGTCCGGGGCCACCACCTCGTACACCTACAAGACGGCCGACCAGACCCGCCCGCACGCCTTGGCCTCCACCGAGACCAAGCAGGACGGCAAGGTCACCGCCACCACCGGCTACACCTACGACAAGGCGGGCAACACCGACCTCAGGACCGTCGGCGGAAGGACCCAGGACCTCGACTTCAACACCGAGGGCAGCCTGGAGAAGGTCACCGAGGCGGACAAGTCGACATCCGAGTACCTCAACGACGCGAGCGGCAACCGGCTCATCCGCCGTGACGCCACAGGCGCCACGCTCTACCTGGGCGAGACCGAACTGCGGCTGGACAAGGCGGGCAACGTGTCCGCCACCCGCTACTACGTCCACGGCAGCGACACGGTCGCGGTACGCACCGTGACGGGGCTGTCCTGGATCGCGGGTGACCACAACGGCACGGCCAACGTCCAGGTCGACGCGGCCACCCAGCAGGTCACGCGGCGGCAGACGAAGCCGTTCGGCGAGGACCGGGGCACGGCGGCGCCCGCGTGGGTCGGCGAACGCGGTTTCGTGGGTGGCATCGAGGACCCGACCGGTCTCACCCACCTCGGCGCCCGCGAGTACGCCCCGACCACCGGGCGCTTCCTCAGCGTCGACCCGGTGGCGGACCTCAAGGACCCGCAACAGATCAACGGCTACGCCTACAGCAACAACAACCCGGTCACCTTCGCGGACCCGGACGGCAAGTTCTTCTTCGCCCTGGTCGCGCTGTTCATCGCGATCGTCAAGTTCATCGTCGCGTTCTACAACTACGTCAGCAGCAGGTCCTCGTCGTCGAACGGCTCCGGCGGCATGTCCACGATGGGCAGCGCCAACTACGCCTCCTCGTCGGGCGGCGGCAGCAGCTGCTCGCTGGTCCAGCGGAACTACGGCATCTGCGACAACAAGGAGCCGGAGGATCCGAGGGCCGAGGGGTCGTTCAAGGACTTCGCGGCGGGCGCGGGCCACAACATCCTCTCCGGCATCGAGGCCATGTCCGAGTTCAGCCCCGGCTGCTGGTTCGAGGACTGCAGCGGCGCCACCGACATGTACGACGACTTCGTCGAGGGCAAGGGCGTCGACGAGGACTCCCAGGCGTACGACGCGGGCGACGACACCGCCGAGGTGGCGGGGTGGCTGTCCGGCATCGGAGGCGTCTTCAAGTCGCTGGCCAAGAAGCTGGTGAAGAACACCAGCAAGAAGTCGGCGAAGGACGTGGAGGCCCCGAAGCCCGACTGCACCCAGTGCTTCCTGGCGGGCACCGGCGTGCGGATGGCTGACGGTTCGACCAAGGACATCGAGGACGTCGAGGTCGGCGACGAGGTTCTCGCCACGGATCCTGAGACCGGTGAGACAGGTGCCCGTGAGGTCACTCGTCTCATCGTCACGGAGAACGACAAGCACTTCAACGAACTGTCCATCGCCACCGAGGACGGCGTCGAGCAGCTCACGGCGACCCATGAGCACCCGTTCTGGTCGCCGTCCGAGCGGGACTGGATCGAGGCACGCGACCTCCGGGCGGGCATGACCCTGCGCACGGACGAAGGAGACACGGTCGTCGTCACCGGCAACCGCGCCTTCGATCGGCACGCCCGTACGTACAACTTCACGGTCGCGGACCTGCACACGTACTACGTGCTGGCCGGCGAGACCCCGGTCCTGGTCCACAACTCCAGTTGTCCCAGGTTCATGGTCGACAAGGCCGGTAATGTCGTCGAACTTCCGCAGGTTCAGAAGACGATCAGCAAGCAGAAGCAGGATCGCCACATTCTCAACGGAAACGGATACCGAGGCGGTGGCTACTTCAATTCGCACGCCGATGCCCAGAAGGTGCTCGACGCCTACCACGGCGGCCAGGCGCAGGTGATGGGCGTGACCAAGAACGGACACATTCAGATCAGGGTTTCGAGCGTCACCGGGTACGACAACAATCCGCGGGCCGGCCGGCTGGGCGTGGCCACGAACATCTTCATGATCAAGGGAACGAAGAGTCCGAGTGTGGTGCCGATGAATCCCAACGCGAGTGCCCCGTGACCGGCCCGGACGCGCTGCGGCGCGAGAACGCCATCGTCCTGGACGCGGTTCAGGCCCTGTTGGGTCTGATCTCTGCGGACGTCGTCGCCGTCGCGGTCCTCGTCGAGACGGAACGCGTGGAACTGACGTTCTGGGTCCGCAGCCGTACGCCCGAGATCGAGGAGGACGTGGACCAGGCCGTCTTCGAACTGGACGCCCTGTTCTCCGAGGAGCACCCCCTCATCGAGAGCCGCATTCACGTGGGGCACCCGGATCCGACGATGCTCGATTCATACGGTCGGATGATCTTTTGGGCGAAGTGACGATTCGATAGCCCGGTTGCCCCGTCGACGGATCCGTCGACGGGGCAACTCCCTTTCCGGGGCTCAGTCCTTCAGTACCGGAAACCTCCGAGGCGCCAGCGCCAGCAGCGCCAGCAGGGCAGCCAGCGCCGCGCAGCCCGCTCCCAGGTAGACCGTGTGGACCGCGTCCGCGATCGCGTGGCGGTACGGTTCGGCCGCCGCTCCGGTGCCGAGGCCGTGGGTGACGGCGTCGAGGTTGCCCGAGCCGCCCAGCCGGGACGCCAGCACCCCGTTCGCGACCGCCCCGAACACCGCCGCGCCCAGGGTCTGCCCGGTCTGGCGGCAGAACAGGATGGAGGCGGTGGCCGTGCCCCGCTCCTCCCACTCCACCGACGACTGCACGCCGATGATCAGCGGCAGTTGGAAGAGCCCCAGTGCGGCGCCCAGCAGGAGCATCAGCAGCGTCGGTTGCCAGGGTTCGCCGGGGTAGGGGAGGAAGGCGAACGAGAAGAGGGCGAGCGCGGCGACCGTGATCCCGAGGACCGACGTGTTCCGGAAGCCGATACGGCGGTAGACGTGCTGGCTCAGGGCCGCCGACAACGGCCAGGTCAGCGTCCAGACCGAGACCAGGAAACCGGCGGCCACCGGAGCCAGGCCCAGTACGGACTGGGCGTAGGTCGCGAGGAACACCGTGGGCGCGACCATCAACAGGCCCAGCGCGCCGAGCGCCAGGTTCACCGCCGCGATCGTGCGCCTGCGCCACACCCAGCCCGGGATGATCGGCTCGGCGGCCCGGCGTTCGACGAGCACCAGCACGGCGATCAGGGCGACTCCCGTGCCCAGCAGCGTGATCGAGGGCCAGGAGAGCCAGGGCCAGGCCACCCCGCCCTGCACCAGCGCCGTCAGCAGGGCCCCTCCGCAGGCGAGGATCGTCAGGGCGCCCGCCCAGTCGATCCGGGGCCGGCCGCCCGTCGACTCCCTCGGCGGCTCGTGCAGATGACGGACCAGCAGCCACAACGCCACCGCGCCGAGCGGCAGGTTGATGAGGAAGATCCAGCGCCAGTCCGCGTAGGCGGCCAGCACACCGCCCACCCCTGGGCCCGCCACCGCCGACACCGCCCACACCGTGGACAGTTTGGCCTGGATCTTCGGTCGTTCCTCCAGCGGGTACAGATCCGCCGCCAGCGTCTGCACCGTGCCCGCGAGGGCGCCGCCGCCGAGGCCCTGCACGATCCGGAAGGCGATCAGGGCGGCCATGTTCCAGGCCAGCGCGCACAGCAGCGAGCCCAGCAGGAACACGGCGGCGCCGACGACGAGGACCGGTTTGCGGCCGAATGTGTCGGAGAGCCTGCCGTAGACCGGGAGGGTGACGGTGGCGGCGAGCAGATAGCCGGAGAAGAGCCAGGAGAAGACGGAGAAGCCACCGAGGTCGGCGACGATCTGCGGGACGGCGATCGAGACGATCGTGGCGTCCAGCGCGGCCAGCCCCATGGCCAGCATCAACGCGACGGTGACGGCGCTGCGGCGACCGGTATCCCCGGCGGGTGGCCCAGCCCCTTCGCCGGGCTGTCCGGCCCCGCCCGTCGGCTGTCCGGCGCGTTCGGTGGGCCGGCTCACCGCCCTGGTCGGCTGTCGGGCTCCTCCGACGTGCTGCCCGTTCCCTCCGGTCGGCCGTGCCGAGTCTCGTGTCGCCGGCCGTGTTCCGCCCGTCCGGTCGCCGCCTTGACCCCCGGCTGTCCGACCGTCGCCCGTCCGACCGTCGCTCGCCTGATCACCGCCCGCCTGGTCGCCGTCCGTCCGATCGTCGTCCACCGGATGCCTTCCCCTTGCACCTATCCGCCGGCGACCACGATGCCATTGACCCTCACGCCACGGCAGGGTGCAGCCTGGTCGTGCCGGTGGGGGACGGAGGGAGGAGGTGGACCCCGAGACGGTCTCCTCCCCAGGGGCGAGATCCCTTAGGGGTACCTCCGTACTACTGCTGGGGGCCGGTTCGTACCGCCGGAGGACGAGACGGGACGCCGTCCGTCCTTAATCTGGCTTTACGCCGCTGGGGGGCGGCGTACCGGACCCGCGAGGGTGGGGTTTACCCCCGCAGAAGACTGCGCTGGGCACCAGCGCGCCGGGCCCCGTCCGGGGGCCAGACTCATCGGCATACCAAGTCGAGCCGCTCCTACGGCTCACCCGGATCGTCCACCGAGCGGCGTAACCATCCGCTGCCCGACTTAGGAGACATACCGTGACATCGGCTGTGACCATCACCAGGCACGGGGGTACTGGAGGGACTACGGCCGTTGCCGCGCGGGCGCGGCAGGTCGTGAAGGCGTACGGGTCCGGTGAGACCCGCGTCGTCGCCCTCGACCACGTGGACGTGGACATCGCGCGGGGCCAGTTCACCGCGATCATGGGCCCCTCGGGGTCCGGCAAGTCCACCCTCATGCACTGCCTCGCCGGACTCGACACCGTGACCTCGGGTCAGATCCATCTCGACGACACCGAGATCACCGGGCTCAAGGACAAGAAGCTCACGCAGCTGCGCCGGGACCGGATCGGGTTCATCTTCCAGGCGTTCAACCTGCTGCCCACGCTGAACGCGATAGAGAACATCACGCTCCCGATGGACATCGCGGGCCGGAAGCCGAACAAGGAGTGGCTGGGCCGGGTCGTCGAGACCGTCGGCCTGAGCGACCGCCTGAAGCACCGGCCCACCCAGCTCTCCGGCGGCCAGCAGCAGCGCGTCGCCGTGGCCCGCGCCCTGGCCGCCCGGCCGGAGATCATCTTCGGTGACGAGCCGACGGGCAACCTGGACTCGCGGGCCGGCGCCGAAGTGCTGGGCTTCCTGCGCCGGTCGGTCGACGAACTGGGCCAGACCATCGTGATGGTCACCCACGACCCGGTGGCCGCCTCGTACGCGGACCGGGTGCTGTACCTGGCCGACGGCCGCATCGTCGACGAGATGTTCAAGCCGACCGCCGACGCCGTGCTGGACCGCATGAAGGACTTCGACGCCCGGGGGCGTACGTCATGACTGTCATGAAGACCTCGATGCGCAACTTCTTCGCGCACAAGGGACGCATGGCACTCTCGGCCATCGCGGTCCTGCTGTCGGTGGCGTTCGTGACGGGGACCCTGGTCTTCACCGACACGATGGGCACCACCTTCGACAAGCTTTTCGCGGCCACCTCCTCCGACGTCACGGTCAGCGCCAAGGGCGCCTCGGACAGCGGTGAGACGCAGTCCGGCAACGGCAAGCCGCCGGTCATGCCGGCGTCGGTCGTGGACAAGGTGGGCGGCGCGGACGGCGTGAAGTCGGCCGAGGGCACCGTGTTCTCGACCTCGGTGACGGTCGTCGACGCCGACAAGGACAACCTCTCGCCCACCAGCGGCGCCCCGACCATCGTCGGCAACTGGAACGCCAACGACGCCCGCACCATGAAGATCGCGTCCGGCAACGCGCCGCGCGGCCCCGACCAGATCGTGGTCGACGCGGACACCGCCGACAAGCACGACCTGAAGCTCGGCGACGAGATCGGCGTCATCAGCGCCGTCGGCACGCACGAGGCGAAGGTCTCCGGCATCGCCGAGTTCCAGGTCACCAACCCGGGCGCCGCGATCTTCTACCTCGACACCGAGACCGCGCAGAAGGCCCTCGTCGGCGAGACCGGCGTCTACACCAACGTCAACATCACCGCGGACACCGGCTTCACGGACGCGCAGGTCAAGAAGAACGTCTCCGCCGAACTCGGCGGCGCCTACAAGGTGCAGACCGCCAAGGAGATCGCGGACGCCAACGCCAAGGACGTCGGCGAGTTCATGAGCGTGATGAAGTACGCCATGCTCGGCTTCGCCGGGATCGCCTTCCTGGTCGGCATCTTCCTGATCATCAACACCTTCTCGATGCTGGTCGCCCAGCGGACCCGGGAGATCGGCCTGATGCGGGCCATCGGCTCCAGCCGCGGCCAGGTCAACCGGTCGGTCCTCGTCGAGGCCCTGCTCCTGGGCGTGTTCGGCTCGGTCCTCGGTGTGGCCGGCGGGGTCGGCCTCGCCGTCGGCCTGATGAAGCTGATGAGCGCCACCGGCATGAACCTGTCCACCGACGACCTGACCATCGCCTGGACCACCCCGGCGGTCGGTCTGCTCCTCGGCATCGTCGTCACCGTCCTCGCCGCCTATGTGCCGGCGCGGCGGGCCGGCAAGGTCTCCCCGATGGCCGCCCTGCGCGACGCCGGCGCCCCGCTGGACGCCAAGGCGGGTCTCGTCCGGGCCGTGATCGGTCTGCTGCTGACCGGTGCCGGCGGCTACTGCCTCTACCTGGCCTCCGCCGCCGACAAGGCGAGCGAGGGCTCGATGTGGCTCGGCGGCGGGATCGTCCTGTCCCTCATCGGCTTCGTCGTCATAGGCCCGCTGCTCGCGGGCGCGGTGGTGCGGGTGCTGGGGGCGGTCCTCCTGCGGGCCTTCGGACCCGTCGGCCGCATGGCCGAGCGCAACGCGCTGCGCAACCCCCGCCGGACGGGCGCGACCGGCGCCGCCCTGATGATCGGTCTCGCTCTGGTCGCCTGTCTCTCCGTCGTCGGCTCCTCCATGGTGGCCTCGGCCACCGATCAGCTCGACAAGACGGTCGGCACGGACTTCATCATCCAGTCCGACACCGGTCAGCTGATCACCCCGCAGGCCGTGCAGGCAGCGAAGTCCGCCGAGGGCGTCAAGAGCGTCACCGAGTACAAGTGGACCCAGGCCGACTTCACCACCCCCGACGGCAAGACGCTGGAGAAGACGGCGATCACCGCCGCCGACCCGAGCTACGCCACGGACCTCGCCACCGAGGTCGTCGCGGGCAAGCTGGCCGACGCCTACAGGCCCGACTCGATGTCCGTCCACGAGAAGTTCGCGAAGGACCACGGCGTCGAGCTCGGCTCGAAGATCGCCGTCGACTTCAAGGACGGCCGCACCGCCGACCTGACCGTCCGCGCCATCACCAGCAGCGACGTCGTCATCGACGCCGGGGCGATGTACACCTCCATCGACACGATGGCGACGTACGTCCCGGCCGAGAAGATGCCCCTCGACCAGCTGCTCTTCGCCTCGGCGAAGGAGGGCCAGGAGGCGGCCGCGTACAAGTCCCTCAAGGACGCGCTGCACGACTACCCGCAGTACGAGGTCCGCGACCAGACGGACTACAAGGAGGCCCTGAAGGGCCAGATCGACCAGCTCCTCAACATGATCTACGGCCTGCTCGCCCTGGCGATCATCGTCGCGATCCTGGGAGTGGTGAACACGCTGGCCCTGTCGGTCGTCGAACGGACGAGGGAGATCGGCCTGATGCGGGCGATCGGCCTCTCCCGCCGCCAGCTGCGCCGCATGATCCGGCTGGAGTCGGTCGTCATCGCCCTCTTCGGCGCGCTCCTCGGCCTGGGGCTCGGCATGGGCTGGGGCGCCACCGCGCAGCAGCTCCTCGCCCTGGAGGGCCTGAAGGTCCTCGACATCCCGTGGCCGACGATCATCGGGGTCTTCATCGGCTCGGCCTTCGTGGGCCTGTTCGCCGCGCTGGTCCCGGCGTTCCGGGCGGGCAGGATGAACGTCCTGAACGCCATCGCCACCGAGTAGCCACCGGTTGCCACCCGGCACGGGGGAGCGGGGGGAACCGGGGGAGAGCCCGGCGCCCGGAGGCGGAAGCCTCCGGGCGCCGGGCTCCGTCCGTGTCAGGAGGACGGGGGCGTGGTGGCGGGGGACGTGCGCTTCAGGAGCACGAACCCCTGGATGACGCCCCGCAGGACGTACGTGTCGCGCGGGTGCAGCTGACGGGCGTACGCGGGGACGTCCTTCACCCAGCCCGAGCGGTTGTTGAAGACGATGTAGTCGGGCGCGAGCCCCTTCGCGCGACCGATCCAGAAGACCCGGCAGCGGGACGTCAGCCGGGCTATCGGGCCGATGTTGGCCTCGACGGTCGCCCCGTCGGGGATGGTGTCGAGCATCTTGTCGACCGCCCCGACCTCGGCGGGCACCCGATAGGCGTCCGCCTTGGTCAGGCCGCCCAGCGGCAGCGCGGTCGTCAGCGCGAGCGAGGCCGCGAGGACGGCGGCGGGCAGATGCAGCGCGTACGAGCGCAGCCACGGCCGGGAGCTGCGCCGGGCGGCCGGGAGGGCGTCGACGAGCGCGAGCGTGATGATCGGCATCAGGACGGCGCTGTAGTGCCAGGCCGTGCCCCAGTAGTTGTCGTCGGAGGAGACGAACCGCCAGCCCAGGGTGGGCAGGACGGCGAGGAGGAACGGGGAGCGCAGGGCGAGCAGTCCGCTGGTCGGGATCAGCAGCCAGAGAACGGTGCGGATCTTGACGTCGAGGCCGTCGAGGGGGCCGGAGCCGCCGACCTTGGCCAGGTAGTCGGAGGAGCCGGCGGTGTTGAAGGCCGGGATGAGCAGGGTGAACGTGAGCAGCGTGGCGACCGCGCCGAACGACGCGACGCCGATGGCGTACGGCACCACGCGGGACGCTCCCTCCCGCCGGGCCCGTAGCGCGACGACCACCGCGATCGCCGCGAGCGTCAGCCCCTGGTCCTCCTTGACCAGCACCAGCGGCAGGCCCCACAGCAGCGCCGCCCGCCAGCGCCGCCGCAGCAGCGCCTCCAGGGAGAACGCGATCAGCGGGACCGCGAAGCAGATCTCGTGGAAGTCGAAGTCCACGGCGTTCTGCAGCCCCCACGACAGCCCGTACGCCACCCCGAGCGCGAGCCCCCGGGCCCGCCCCAGCATCCGTGTGGCCGCGCGGGTCACCGGCACCGCCGACAGCGCGAACAGCGCGGCCTGGATCACCAGCAGGGTCACGGGGGACGGGAACACCCGGTAGAACGGCGCCAGCAGCATGGTGACCGGGCTGAAGTGATCGCCCAGGACGTTGTAGCCCGGCCCCTTCAGCTCGACGATCGGTGCCTGGAGGTGCGCGTACGCCCGCACGGCCTGCTCGTAGATGCCGAGGTCGTATGAGCGGGTCCCCAGCCGCAGGTACCGCCCGACCGACACCGTCGCGTACGCCGCGAACAGCAGGGCCGCGAGCACGTACGGCTCCCGGCCCGCGAGGGAGAACCGCCGACCAGGGCCACCGGGCGCGCCCGAAGCCGTGACCGGCGCTGGTATGAGCGCCGACGGATTCGTGGACGGGGCGCTCGGAACCATGGGCACTCACGTTCGGGTGGGGGGCAGGGGTGCCCTATGAGGGTAGGCGGCCGCCGATTACAGGGGCGCAGCCCCTGCTTCTAGGGGCGCGGGGAACTGCGCGATCAACCACGACGCACCCGCAGGTACGAACGAGCCCTTAGCGCTCCGAGCCGAAGCGGCAGTGCCACCGCGGCGGGGGCGAGGAAAGTCCTCCGCAACCCCGTCACCGCTCGTCGTACCCTGGACACCCCCGGCCGTTCACACGAGTCCGGGCGTTCGTGTTGCCCCCGGCAGCCGATCCGCAGCCCAATCCGCCGCCCCACAGCCGAGCCCACCCGGACGGGAAACGCCCCGAATGAGCCTCCACGGTCTGCTAGACGCCGTAGTCAAGGACGCCCCCCTCGCGGAAGCGATCAGGGCGGCGTCCGACGGCCACCGCACCCACATCGACCTGGTGGGCCCCCCGGCGGCCCGCCCCTTCGCCGTGGCCGCCCTGGCCCGCGACGCCGGCCGCCCCGTGCTCGCCGTGACGGCGACGGGCCGCGAGGCCGAGGACCTGGCGGCGGCCCTGCGCTCCCTGCTGCCCCCGGACGGCGTGGTGGAGTACCCGGCCTGGGAGACCCTTCCGCACGAGCGCCTCAGCCCGCGCAGCGACACCGTGGGCCGTCGTCTGGCCGTCCTGCGGCGTCTGACCCACCCCCGCCCGGACGACCCGGAGACCGGCCCGGTGTCGGTGGTGGTCGCGCCCATCCGCTCGGTCCTCCAGCCGCAGGTCAAGGGCCTCGGCGACCTGGAGCCGGTTGCGCTGCGCACGGGCGAGACGGCGGATCTGAACCGTACGGTCGAGGCCCTGGCGGCAGCCGCGTACTCCCGGGTCGAGCTGGTTGAGAAGCGCGGGGAGTTCGCCGTGCGCGGCGGCATCCTGGACGTCTTCCCGCCCACCGAGGAGCACCCCCTGCGGGTGGAGTTCTGGGGCGACGACGTCGAGGAGATCCGGTACTTCAAGGTCGCCGACCAGAGATCGCTGGAGGTGGCCGAGCACGGCCTGTGGGCCCCGCCCTGCCGTGAGCTCCTCCTCACGGACGACGTACGCGCCCGCGCTCGCGACCTCGCCGAGCGCCACCCCGAGCTGGGTGAACTCCTGGGCAAGATCGCCGAGGGCATCGCCGTCGAGGGCATGGAGTCCCTCGCCCCGGTCCTCGTCGACGACATGGAACTGCTGATCGACGTCCTGCCGAAGGGCGCGATGGCGATCGTGTGCGACCCGGAGCGGGTGCGCACGCGCGCGGCGGACCTGGTGGCCACCTCGCAGGAGTTCCTCCAGGCGTCCTGGGCGGCCACGGCCGGCGGCGGCGAGGCCCCCATCGACGTCGACGCGGCCTCCCTGTGGTCCATCGCGGACGTCCGCGACCGGGCCCGTGAGCTGGACATGATGTGGTGGTCGGTGTCGCCGTTCGCCGCCGACGAAGAGCTCGACGCGGACACCCTGAAGCTCGGCATGCACGCCACCGAGAGCTATCGCGGCGACACCGCGAAGGCGCTCGCCGACACCAAGGGCTGGCTGGCCGACGGCTGGCGCACGGTGTTCGTGACCGAGGCCCACGGCCCGGCCGCCCGCACGGTGGAGGTGCTCGGCGGCGAGGGCGTCCCGGCCCGGCTGGAGGCCGAGCTGGGGGAGATCTCCCCGTCGGTCGTGCACGTGGCGTGCGGCTCGATCGAGTACGGCTTCGTCGACCCCGCCCTCAAGCTCGCGGTCCTCACCGAGACCGACCTGTCCGGCCAGAAGGCGGCCGGCAAGGACGGCGCCCGGATGCCCGCCCGCCGCCGCAAGACCATCGACCCGCTCACCCTGGAGGCGGGCGACTACATCGTCCACGAGCAGCACGGTGTGGGCCGCTACATCGAGATGGTCCAGCGGACCGTGCAGGGCGCGACCCGCGAGTACCTGGTCGTCGAGTACGCGCCCGCCAAGCGCGGCCAGCCCGGCGACCGCCTCTACATCCCCACCGACCAGCTGGAGCAGATCACCAAGTACGTCGGTGGAGAGGCGCCCACGCTGCACCGCCTCGGCGGCGCCGACTGGACGAAGACCAAGGCGCGCGCGAAGAAGGCGGTCAAGGAGATCGCCGCCGACCTCATCAAGCTCTACTCCGCGCGGATGGCGGCGCCCGGTCACGCGTTCGGCGCGGACACGCCCTGGCAGCGGGAGCTGGAGGACGCCTTCCCGTACGCCGAGACGCCCGACCAGCTGACGACGATCGCCGAGGTCAAGGAGGACATGGAGAAGACGGTCCCGATGGACCGCCTGATCTGCGGCGACGTCGGCTACGGCAAGACGGAGATCGCGGTGCGGGCCGCCTTCAAGGCCGTCCAGGACGGCAAGCAGGTGGCTGTCCTCGTACCCACGACCCTGCTGGTGCAGCAGCACTTCGGCACCTTCAGCGAGCGGTACTCGCAGTTCCCCGTCAACGTCCGGGCCCTGTCCCGCTTCCAGACGGACACCGAGGCCAAGGGCACCCTGGAGGGCCTGCGCGAGGGTGCCGTGGACATCGTGATCGGCACCCACCGCCTGTTCTCCTCCGAGACCAAGTTCAAGGACCTGGGCCTGGTCATCGTCGACGAGGAGCAGCGGTTCGGCGTCGAGCACAAGGAGCAGCTGAAGAAGCTCCGCGCCAACGTCGACGTGCTGACGATGTCCGCGACCCCGATCCCGCGCACCCTGGAGATGGCGGTCACCGGCATCCGCGAGATGTCGACGATCACCACGCCCCCGGAGGAGCGCCACCCGGTCCTGACGTTCGTCGGCCCGTACGAGGAGAAGCAGATCGGTGCGGCGATCCGCCGTGAACTCCTGCGGGAGGGCCAGGTCTTCTACATCCACAACCGGGTGGAGTCCATCGACCGGGCGGCGGCCCGGCTGCGGGAGATCGTCCCCGAGGCGCGGATCGCGACCGCCCACGGCCAGATGTCGGAGCAGGCCCTGGAGCAGGTCGTCGTCGACTTCTGGGAGAAGAAGTTCGACGTCCTCGTCTCCACCACGATCGTGGAGTCGGGCATCGACATCTCCAACGCGAACACGCTGATCGTGGAGCGCGGGGACACCTTCGGCCTGTCGCAGCTGCACCAGCTGCGCGGCCGCGTCGGCCGGGGCCGCGAGCGCGGTTACGCGTACTTCCTCTACCCGCCGGAGAAGCCGCTGACCGAGACAGCCCACGAGCGGCTCGCGACCATCGCCCAGCACACGGAGATGGGCGCCGGTATGTACGTGGCGATGAAGGACCTGGAGATCCGCGGCGCGGGCAATCTGCTGGGCGGCGAACAGTCCGGCCACATCGCGGGCGTCGGCTTCGACCTGTACGTGCGGATGGTCGGCGAGGCGGTGGCGGACTACCGGCGGCAGCTGGAGACCGGGGCGATCGAGGAGGAGCCGCCGCTCGAGGTCAAGATCGAGCTGCCGGTCGACGCGCACGTCCCGCACGACTACGCGCCGGGCGAGCGGCTGCGGCTCCAGGCGTACCGGGCCATCGCCTCGGTCAACACCGAGGCCGACATCGCCGCCGTGCGCGAGGAACTCGTCGACCGGTACGGCAAGTTGCCCGAGCCGGTGGAGAACCTGTTGCTGGTGGCCGGGCTGCGCATGCTGGCCCGCGCCTGCGGCGTCGGCGAGATCGTCCTCCAGGGCACCAACATCCGCTTCGCCCCGGTGGAGTTGCGGGAGTCGCAGGAGCTGCGCCTGAAGCGGCTGTACCCGGGCACGGTCATCAAGCCGGCCGCCCACCAGGTACTGGTGCCGCGCCCGAAGACGGCGAAGGTGGGCGGGAAGCCGCTGGTCGGACGGGAACTGCTGGGCTGGACCGGGGAGTTCCTGGCGTCGATCCTGGGGTCGTAGGGGTCGGTCCTGGGTGTCGTAGGGTTCGTGCCCCGTCCCCCCGGCCGGCCGCGGTGTCGGGCCGGGGGGACGGGGAACCCTCGCAGGACCGCGTGGGAGCACAGACAGAGGAAAGGGGTGTCGCGTGGTGCGTCTGAGGGGTGGGGTTGCCGCCGTCGCTCTGGTGCTGGTCGCCGCGACCGGCTGCGAACTGGACAACGCGGGTGGCGCGGCCGGACCGCAGGAGGTTCCCGGCGGGGGCGGTGCCGCGTTCGCCGCGGCGGAGGCGTTGACCGTCAAGGGCCGGGCGCCCAGGACCGGTTACGACCGTGACGAGTTCGGCAGCCCCTGGGCCGACACCGACTCCAACAGCTGTGATACCCGCGTTATCTCTATGGTTCGGTGGGCGACCGAGACGTTTGTGCAGCTCATACAGGGGGTGGTGGGCTGTGCTTACTGAGTGGGACATGAGGCACAGGGGTGCTGGGAGCACGCGCTTCCTTCGCGCCGCAGCGACGGCAGCAGTCGCCGTACTCCTCGTCTCGGGATGCGAGGGGCTGGACGAGGGCAGTTCCTCGACGGGGTCGGGTCCACCTGCGCCGGATGGGCGAGCGATCAGTCCTCTCAAGAATCCGGACGGTACGAAGCCGGGACTCGCACCCGTGACCACGGACGCGGACAAAGCCGCCGCCCGAAAGCTCATTGAGGAGCTGGCCACGAAAGGGCGGGGGCCTAAAACGGGCTACGCGCGGGACAAGTTCGGCTATGCCTGGATGGACACGGCCGACGGAGTGCCGCTCGCTAGGAACGGGTGTGACACGCGGAACGATCTCATCCATCGCGATGGCCAGAACCTCCGCCTCCGATCCGGCTCCGACTGTGTGGTCATCGCGATGACGCTGCACGATCCGTACACCGGGACGACCATCGAGTGGCGCAAGGCGAAGGCGTCCGAGGTGCAGATAGACCATGTGGTGCCGCTGTCCTACAGCTGGCAGATGGGTTCGTCGCGCTGGCCGGTGAGCAAGCGCAAGCAGCTCGCGAACGACGTGCTCAATCTGATCCCGGTCGAGGGCCGGGCCAACTCGGCCAAGGGTGATTCCGGACCCGCGACCTGGCTGCCGCCGAACAAGCAGATCAGGTGCGCGTACGCGGTCCGGTTCGCCCAGGTCGCCGTCAAGTACGAGATGCCGGTGACGGCCCCGGACAAGCAGATCATGCTGCGCCAGTGCGGCGGTTGACGAGCAGCACGGGTATCTCAACGAGGGCGGATCGGCTGATCCGCGACAGTGGCCCGTGACTGGCTTCTCGTAGCTCCGGGCCTCCGGCTGCGCAGCTCCACCAGGTGGCGGGCGAGGGCGAGCACCGTGAGCAGTGCCACGAGCGCACACGCGCCCCACCACCCGGCCCTGCCGTACGCGCGTACCCCGAGCCATGATCCTGCGCTGCCGCCCAGGTAGGCGCAGGTCATGTAGGCGGTGTTGAGCCTGCTGCGGGCGTCGGGGCGCAGGGCGTAGACCCGGGCCTGGTTGGCGACCATGCCGGACTGCATGGCGACGTCGAGCAGCAGCGTGCCGACGACCAGCGCGGTCAGCCCCGGTACGTCGCCCCAGGCGCCGGCAGTCAGGACCGCGGCTGAGACGAGGACCGCGAGCATGCAGACGAGGTTCACCGGGTCCGGGCCGTGGCGGTCCACCAGGCGTCCGGCGAGCGGGGCGCAGAGCATGGTTGCGCCGCCGACCAGGGCGAGCAGTCCCACGGCCTGGGCGCCCATGCCGTAGACCGGACCGGTGAGGAGGAGCGTCAGGCAGGTCCACACGGCCGAGAACCCCGCGAAGACCGTCGCCTGGTAGAAGCAGGAGCGACGCAGGTCCGGCTCGGTGCGCAGCAGACGTAGTGACTCGGTCAGGAGCGCTGGGTACGGCTGACGCGAGCGCGGGGTCGCGACGGGCACCGTGCGAGCCACAATGCTTGCGAGCAGCAGGGTCAGGGCCGCGGCCGCCAGATAGGGGGCCCGCCATCCCAGCCATTCGCCCAGCGAACCGCTGAAAGCCCGGGCAAGCAGCATGCCGCCGATCGACCCGCTCAGCAGGGTGCCGATCACCGCGCCACGGCGGTCGGCGGGCACGAGTCCGGCCGCCAGTGGACCGACGACCTGAGCGGCCACGGTGGTGAGGCCGGTGAGGGCGCTGGCGGCGATGAGGAGCGGCAGGGTTGGAGCGCAGCCTGCGGTGAGCAGGCCCAGACCGGTAAGGGCGAGCAGGACGACGAGGAACGAGCGGGACGGGAGCCGGTCACCGAGCGGCACCAGCAGGAACATTCCGGCCGTGTAGCCGACTTGGGTGGCGGTCACGGCCAGGGAGGCCGCGTCAGGCGACGTGTGCAGTCCTGCGGCGACGAGCGGAATGATCGCCTGCGGGAAGTAGATGTTGCCCACGGCCACGGCGCAGGTCACGGCCAGGAGCAGGGCCATCCGACGGCTCATCCTCAGTCCACCGGTCCGCCGGCGACGTAAATGACCTGGCCGGAGACGAATCCCGCCTCGCGGCTCACCAGGAAGGACACCGTGTGAGCGATGTCTTCCGGCTCGCCGACTCGTCCGACCGGGATGGCCTTCGCCGCGCTGCGCCGGAATTCCTCGAAGTCGCGGCCGAGTCGCCGGGCGGATGCCCTGGTCATTTCGCTCACGACGAAGCCCGGGGCGACGGCGTTGGCGGTGATGCCGTGGCGTCCGAGTTGAAGGGCGAGCGACTTGGTAAGCCGATCAGACCGGCCTTCGCGCTGCCGTAGTCGACGCGGGCGGCATCGCCGACCGCGGAGATGCTCGACATGTTCACGATCCGTCCCCAGCCGGCCGAGATCATGTGTGGGCAAACGGCACGGGTGGCGAGGAACGGGCCGCGCAGATTGGTCCCGGTGACTGTGTCCCACTGCTCCGTGGTCATCTCGACGAGCTCGGCACGGGGGCCGATGCCGGCGTTGTTGACCAGGACTGTCGGCGGCCCCAGTTCGGCGGCGATCCAGGCCATGGCGGTCGTCACCGCAGTTTCGTCGGAAACATCGGCGGCGACTGCTGTCGCTGATCCGCCGTTGCTGGTGATGGCTTCGACGGTGGCGACGCAGGCCGCCTCGTCCAGGTCGATCACGCCCACCGCCAGTCCGTCGTGCGCCAGCCGTCTGGCCACCGCGGCGCCGATTCCGCGTGCCGCACCAGTGACAATTGCCGTGTGCTGTCCCTGAGTTGGGTGTGTCATGCGCAGAAGTCCACTGCATCGACGTTCCTGGGCCAATCGATGTAGCGTATGGCTTAATGATCAGTTTTGTGCTCGGCGTCGAGGACCTTGCAGATACGCGCTTCGCCGTGTCACCACTGCACGAGACTCTGCTCAGCCTGCGGGTGCTGCAAGACCCGGGGCTGTCCGCGTTGCACATCCCCTGGCGCAGGTCCGTGGTCGGCAGGATCGGCCCGCTCGATACCGAACTGCTGATGGCGCTGGTCGCCCGCAGGCGCACCATCCCCGACTTCCTTACCCCGCAGCCCACGAGCTTCGCGCCGACCTTCGACGAGCAGTTGGCCGTCGTCCGTCAGGCGTCACCTGCGCGGGTTCGCCATGACCTGCTGACCGCGCACGCTCCTGACCCGCTTCCAGCAGCCCTGCATGATGCCACTGTCGCCGACGACATATCCGTCGTCAGACTTCGCGATGCCGTGTGCGAGCTTCTGCGGCAGTTCTGGGAGGTGGCCATCGAGCCGGAGTGGCGGCAGATGCGGCTGCTCCTTGAAGCCGATATGACCTACCGAGCACGGCAACTGGCAGTGGGAGGCGCCCGCTGGTTGTTCGCCGACATGCACCCAAACCTGCGCTGGCACAACGGCGTACTGCACATCGACAAGATGATCAGCAGGCACCGTGTCGCTGCGTCCGGTCGAGGCCTCCTGCTCCTGCCGTCCGTGTTCGCGCACAAGCCGGCGCCTCCGGTCGGTCCGGAAGAGCCGCCCCGGCTCGTCTATCCGGTCCGCGGGGTGGCCACACTGTGGGCCACCCCGCCAACCGTCGATGCGACGGCTCTTGCGTCGCTGCTCGGTGCACCACGGGCAAGGCTGCTCACCCTGCTCGAAGAGCCGCTCGCCACAGTTGAGATCGCCCGACGCTTCCGTGTGACCCCGAGCGCCGTGTCCCAGCACCTGCGCGTGCTCCATGCCACGGGTCTGGTCACCCGGGCTCGCGACGGACGGCAGGTTCTGTACCGCCGAAGCTCTCTCGGCGACCAACTGACTGGCCGCCAACAGCGCCACCGGATCGCGCCCTCTTGAGCTGGACGCCGTCGGTATGTCTGTGCGGCCGGATCCGAGAGACCGGCCGGATACACAGTGCGACTGCTTGGCACGAGATCACTTGGAGGGCACGGCCCGCATCGCTCGGCGGAGGCCGGCCCTGGCGGCGATGAGGTCGTCCTCTGATTCCCGCAGTCGGCACTCCAGAGAGGCCAGCCGGTCTCGGGCGTCTGACAGGTCACGGTTCAGGTCGGTGTTCTGCTGCTCCAACTCCTGGATACGTCGCACGAACTGACCTCGGTCGACTTCGTCGAGCTCTGCACCCAGGGAGAGTTGGACACGCTCCCGGAGCCGGTCACGCTCCTTCCTCAAATCCTTCATCTCGTCCCTGGCGAGGGCGAGTTCGGTGCGCAGACCGGCGGGAGTGACCTGCTGTCCGTGGGTCGCCGGAGAGGTCTGGCGGCCGTGCTCCCGCTGCTCGTGAATGGCGGCCTGGACGGCATCCCGCACCCGGGGTTGGTTGTGGACGAACCAGGTGGACACCGAGGCGTCACGGGCCACCCGGGCAACGGTGACGCGCTGACCCGAGCTGAGGAGGCCGCGTACTGCTTCCATCGCGCGTGCCGTCTTGGCCTCGCTGTCCCGGGCGCGGGCGGCTCGCAAGCGTTCGACCCGAGCGGCCCGGCCGTCGGAGCCGGAGATGGCGAGGTGTTTCATTCGGAGCTCCGCGTCGTCAGCGCCTGCACCGGGAAGAAGGCTGCGGCCGAGCGAGCTTTACGCAGCTCACGCGAGGCCGATTCGACTGTGGCCCGTTCCTCCGGTGGCATTTCGTCCAGCTTGTGCCGCATCTCGTCGGCCGACTTCGAGTAGGCACGGATCTGGTCGTCGAAGTTGCGCACGACCCAGTCGGCGGCGTCCATAGCCACGGCCGCCTCTTTGTCGGCCCGAAGATCTGCCACCTGCTGCTCCAAGGCCGGGAGGTAGGAAGGGTCGGGCCGGTAGAAGTCACAACCGGCGCACTGGAAGCGGATTCGGCAGTGGCCGCCGCCCGCCTTCACGTTGCTGGGCTCGGTACAGCCGCCGTATGGCACCGCAACGCTCTCGACTTCGTAGGCCAGCGCGTCGCCGAAGCCTTGAGGGGTACCGTGCCGGTCGACCGCGAGCCTCGCCACCGTCTTGACGGCATCCTGCTTTCTGCTGAGCGAGACCTTGTAATAGCCCATGGTGACGTCGAGAGAACGATGGTCCATGAGCTCCCGGAGGACGTCCGGACGGGTCCCGGCGTCCGCATGCCGCTGGGCGTAGGCGTGCCGGAAGCCGTACGGGACGATCTGCGTGCGGTCGTAGGCGCATGGTTTGCCGTCGTCGTCCAGCCGGTCGTCGACAAGATCCGGAATCAGTTCGTCGACCCAGGCCCGGAAGATCCTGTTGCAGAAGTTCGGTGTGGTCATGTGGCCACGCCGAGGACGGTTGCGCTGGCCCGGGGCAGGGAGGAGCCACTGTTCACAACTGGGTACGGGAGGCAGCCGGTCCAGTTCCCTTTGCCAGGACTCGATCTCTTTGGCAGTCACCTCGCTGATGGGAAGACGGCGGCCGTGACGACGCCGTTTGTGGTTGTCGTAGAGGAGAGTCGGTTTGCCGTCGACCCACTCCAGGCAGCTTCGGTGCAGGCTGGTGACCTCGCCGGGACGACGGCCGGTGTCCCGGAGGATTGTGTACGCCACCTGGTACATCCGCGCGAAGTCGGTAGCTCTCCAACCACCGCTCTCGTAGGCGGTGGAAGTGCCGAGCTGAGGGAGGTGAGCATCGAGCCGGGCGATGACATGCTCGGGGATCGCGCGGCCGATGTCGTCCTCGGACGCTTCGACGGCGGCAATGGCGTGGAACTTGGGGTTCAGGGCGAACCCGCCGGGTACATGGTCCATCAGTCCTGCCTGCCGTGCGTACTCGAGAAACGCCCGCCAGGCGCGGAGTAGCGCCCGGCGGTGGCTGGTCGAGTAGTCGTGGCCGTCCTCAGGGCGCTTCGCGATGCGGAGTGTGTCCACCACGGCGCTCATGTCCGCCATGGACAATTCATCCGGCGTATTGCCGCACGGCCGGTTGGCCAGGGCCTTGGAGGCGATTGACGCGGCGTACACGGCCTGCCTCAGATCGAGCACGGAGGGACGGACCGCGCGTCCGTACTCCTTGACCAGCTCTCGCAACCAGCCCTGCCGAATCGGCCGGAAGTCGATGGCGCCGTGTACGGCGATGTACTTGCGCCCGCTTCCACGTCCTGCGGTGAGTCCTACGAGGGAGCACTCCCAGACGTCGCCTGACGTCGGATCGGCACCCTCGAACTCTAGCCGTGCGCGGCGGACGTGAGTGAGGATGCCGTTCAGAACCCCGGCGGCAGCGGGGGGAAGACCGCGTACGAAACTCTCGTCGAGGTCCAGGAGTGAGAGCAGCCCTGTGGGGAGTCCGGCGACGATGCGGCGGATGCGCTGCGGGACCAGACTGATCCCGGCCGCGTCGCGTTGCTGAATGCCGTACAGCAGCTCATGGCATACGGCCGAAGAGAGCCCGCCCAGAGAGAACTGGGAGACCCCGGGCTCCCGCCCAACAAGGCCTACCGCTGCACCTATGTGGCCGCCCAGGTAGCGGTGAAGGCGAAGTACGGCCTGTGGGTCACCTCCGCCGAGCAGGACGCCATGAAGCGGGTCCTGAGCACCTGCCCCGAGCAGAAGCTGCCCACCGGCGGCAACCCGACGAAGGCGCCGGCCCGCTTCCACGCGGACTGACGCCTCGACGGTGCCGCCTCACGGAGGCGGGACGAGTCAGCTGAAGTCCTCGTCGAGGTCGATGACCTTGCCCTTGGGGGCCTTGGCCGGCACCGGCTCGTCGAAGTCGGTGAAGACGAGGTCACCGGGCTCCTTGGCGGACTTGCTCACGACCCGCAGCAGGTACGGCTTGCCCTCGGTGGCGACGTACAGGGTGTAACGGTCCTTGCCGTCCTTCTCGTTCAGGGTGAAGGCAGGGGTGCCGTCGACCTCGGCGGTCTTGCCGCGGGTGGCGTCGGAGTCGACGTCCTCGAAGTCGGCGAGGACGGTGTCGAGGTCGCAGAAGCTCGCGATGTCCTTGGAGTCCGCGGCGGTCGCGGACGTCTTGGTCCACTTGCCGGCCAGCATGTCGACGACCATGTCGGCCTCCTCCTTGGAGGAGTCCTTCGACTGGGCCCGCAGGAAGGCCTCGTCGTACTTCATGTAGAGGGTGTCGCCGACCTTGATCAGCTCGGCCTGGCCCGCGCCGCCGATGCTCATGGTGCCGGCGCAGTCGCCCTTCTTGTTCATCGCCATGTCCATCTGGACCGTGCCGCCGGCGGACTCGTCCTCGATCTCGCCCTTCATCCGGAGCGATTCGGCGTCCGAGGTGGCCTTCACGGCCTTGTCGGCGATCTCGCCGCCGGTCAGGCCCGCGAAGGGGCCCTCGGCCTTTTCCTCGCCGGGCAGACAGCCGGTGAGCGAGAGGGTCGCCGCGGCGGCGATGCAGAGAGCGGCGAGAGCGGTGCGACGCATGGGAGTTCCCCCCTGGGAATCGATGGGTGAGCGGAGCGGCGGGCGTCACTACGCAGCGCGCAGACGTGTGATCGCTTGGATCGGGCGGTCCGCCGTTCGATGGGTCAATAAGAGCAGAGCCTGTGAACCGAGTCAACACGGTTCACGGAATCCAGCCTGTTCACGGCGTGAAGGGGTAGATCTTGCGTACGTCGGTATGCTCGACGTCACACCACCAGGTACGAGGGGAGCCGGGCGCGTGCAGGGGAACCAGACAGAGGTCACGGCCGCGGACATCGCGCGGCTCGCCGGGGTGGGTCGCGCCGCCGTCAGCAACTGGCGCCGTCGGCACGCCGACTTCCCCAAACCGGTCGGCGGCACCGAGACCAGCCCAGCCTTCGCGCTCAGCGAGGTCGAGGAGTGGCTGCGCGACCAGGGCAAGCTCGCCGAGGTGCCCCTGAAGGAGCGCGTCTGGCAGCAGGTCGCCGGCCACCCGGAGGGCCCCGTCACCGCCCTCGTGCACGCGGGCTGCGCCCTGCTCCTCCTGCACGACCGGCCCCTGACCTGGCTGGAGCTGAGCGCCGTCGCCGACGACGGGGAACTGGCCCGGCTGCTGCCCGAGCCGCTGGGGGAGGTCCTCACCCCGCGCTTCGGACCGGCCGGTGAGCCCGCCGTACCCCGGCCGCTGCCCGCGGAGCTCCTGCCCTCGATCCCGCTCCTGCGCGGCGCCACCGAACTCGCCGCCGACCTCGGGGCGCGGCAGACCTTCGAGTTCCTGCTCGCCCGGCACCTCGACGCCAACCCGCGCCAGTACACGCTCACTCCGGGCGAACTGGCCGAGCTGATGGCCGAACTCGCCGGACCCGCCCGGTCGGTGCTCGACCCGGCCTGCGGCACCGGCGCCCTCCTGCGGGCCGTCGCCGCCCGCCCCGGCCAGGAGCTGTACGGCCAGGACAGCGCCGGCGAACTGGCCGCCCTCACTGCGCTCCGCCTCGCCCTGTGCACCGGCGGCACCGTCCGCACCGCCCCGGGGGACAGCCTCCGCGCGGACGCGTACGAGCACCTCAGGGCCGAGGCAGTCCTGTGCCACCCGCCGTTCAACGAGCGCAACTGGGGCCACGACGAACTCGCCTACGACCCGCGCTGGGAGTACGGCTTCCCGGCCCGTACGGAGTCCGAACTCGCCTGGGTGCAGCACGCGCTGGCCCGTCTGGAGGACGGCGGCACCGCCGTGCTGCTGATGCCGCCGGCCGCCGCGAGCCGCCGCTCCGGGCGCCGGATCCGCGCCGACCTGCTGCGCCGGGGCGCCCTGCGCGCCGTGATCGCCCTGCCGGTCGGCGCGGCACCCCCGTACAACATCCCGCTGCACCTGTGGGTGCTGCGCAGGCCCGGCAGGGCGGCCGTGCCACCGCGGCTGCTGCTCGTCGACACCGGGCGGCTCGTGCCCGAGGGGCGGAGCGGGTTCGACTGGGCGGCGGTGCGCGCCGCCGTGCTCGACGCCTGGCGGCCCTTCGACCGCGCGGGCGAGGCGGTGGAACGGCCGGGGCTCAGCCGTGCGCTGCCGGTCATCGACCTGCTCGACGACGACGTGGACCTGGCCCCCGCCCGGCACCTGCCGCCCCCGGCCGTGGGCGGCGGCGCCGAGGAACTGACCGCCGTGCGCGCACGCCTCGGTGAGACCCTCCGGCTGACCGCCGACCTCACACCCCCGCTCCCCGGGGAGGCGCGGCTCGCGCGCTGGCCGCTCACCACGGTCGGCGAACTCGCGCGCGGGGGTGCCCTGCTGCTGCGCACCGGCGGGAACGGCCCCCACGCGCGCGTGCTCACCGACCACGACGTCCTGGCCGGCACGGCACCCTCCGGAACGCTGCCCGAGACCGCCGGCGAGGCGCCCGTGCTCGTGGCGCCCGGCGACGTCGTCGTCCCCGTCCTCGGCGGCGGCGGGATCGCGCGGGTCGTCGACGAGGACACCGCAGGCGCTGCCCTCGGCCGCAACCTCACCCTGCTGCGGCCCGACACGGCGGCGCTCGACCCCTGGTTCGTCGCCGGGTTCCTGCGCTCGACCGCCAACAGCCGCCAGGCCAGCAGCTACGCCTCCACCGCGACCCGGCTCGACGTCCGCCGCCTCCAACTGCCCCGCCTGCCCCTGGAACAGCAGCGCCGCTACGGCGAACGGTTCCGTGTCCTCGCCGCCTTCGAGGACGCCCTGAGGCAGGCCGGCCGCCTCGGCGAACGCCTGGTGCGCGGCATGTACGACGGCCTGACGGACGGCACGGTCGCCCCGGACTGAGCCGGCGCACGGCCCACCCCGCGCCGCCAACTCCCGAGCGCCGCCCGTTTCCACGCCTAACGGACGGAACCGCTCCGGCCCGGGTCGGCGTGACCAGCACTGCGGTACTACAACGGTTGGCCACAACCCTGGACCTCATGTCGCGGTCGACCGATACCCTCGGGACGACATCGCACGTCCACTCTCACCAGGCCCTCAGGAGCAGCCATGCAAGGCCACGGCTACGCGCCGACACCGCCCCCCGGCCCCGATCAAGGGGGCCAGATCACACTCCGTGTGATCTTCGTGGTGGTCGCGGTCATGAGCTGTGGCCTGCTCGCCTGGGCCTGCCTGCTGCGGCTCGCCTCGGTCACCCGCAGGCCCCGCGACTGGTGGCTGTTCGCCCTGGCGCTCGTCCACGTCGTCGTGACGCTGTACATCATCGGCACCGACCCGGGCAAGGACGAGTTCACCACCTGGCGCGGTGACGTCGGCATGGGGCTGCTCTTCGGCGGACTCGTGGCGATCGTCGCGTACTACCTGTCCGCGGACATACGTCACTTCAGCCGCGCCCGTACGGCCCCACCGTCGCCGTTCGCCCAGACCACGGCGTACTCGGGCCAGACCGGCTACAACACCCAGCCCCCTGGCTACAACCCCCAGCAGTCCGGCTACAGCTACCCGCCGGTCCAGGCCCCCCAGCCCTACACCCCGACCCCGCCGGTCCCGCAGCCGCCCGTGCAGCAGCCCCCGCCGCAGCACCAGCAGGGCCCGGACCCGCAGCGCCCCGGGCCGGCCCGTATCGACCAGGTGCGCGCCGAGCTGGACGAGCTCAGTGACTATCTCCGCAACCACGAGGGAGACAGGTGACCCAGGGGCGGGGGACCGGCCGCCTGATCACCGGCCGCTACGAACTGTCCACGCTCATCGGACAGGGCGGCATGGGCCAGGTGTGGACGGCCTACGACCAGCGCCTCGACCGGCGGGTGGCGGTGAAGCTGCTGCGCCCGGACAAGGTCGCGGGCCAGGAGGCCGACGAACTGCGCCGCCGCTTCGTGCGCGAGTGCCGGGTCACGGCCCAGGTCGACCACCCCGGTCTGGTGACCGTGCACGACGCGGGCAGCGAGGGCGAGGAGCTGTTCCTCGTCATGCAGTACGTCGACGGGGCCGACCTCGCCGACCACCTCGCCGAGCACGACCCGTACCCGTGGCAGTGGACCGTCTCCGTCGCCGCCCAGCTGTGCGCCGTGCTCTCCGCCGTGCACGCGGTACCGATCATCCACCGCGACCTCAAGCCGCGGAACGTCATGGTCAAGCAGGACGGCACGGTCACCGTCCTCGACCTCGGCGTCGCCTCCGTCATGGACACCGACACCACCCGCCTCACCCACACCGGTTCACCCATCGGCAGCCCCGCCTACATGGCCCCCGAGCAGGCCATGGGCGGCGCGGTCGGCCCCTACACCGACCTGTACGCCCTCGGTGTGCTGATGCACGAACTGCTCAGCGGGAACGTGCCGTTCACCGGCTCGACCGCCCTCGGCGTCCTCCACCGCCACCTCTACGAGCCGCCGGTCCCGGTCCGCCGCATCCGCCCCGAGGTCCCCGAGAACCTGGAGGCCCTGGTCCTCCGGCTGCTCTCCAAGGACCCGCAGCACCGCCCGTCCTCCGCCCAGGAGACGTACGAGCAACTCCGCCCGCTGCTGCCCGCCCGCGGTGTGCCCACCGGCTCCCCGCTCGACCCCACGCGCCCCTTCCTGCGCCCGCACGCCCCCTGGCCGGACCGCGCCCGCATCCCCGCGCCCCAGCCGTCCGCCGCGCCCGACCCCGCGCCCGCGGCCGACAAGCCCGACGTGGCCGGCGCCGTCGACGAGGTCAAGCGCCTCCTCGGCGAGGGCCGCATCACCCAGGCCGTCGACATCCTCGGCGCGATCCTCCCGGCCGCCGCCGCCCAGCACGGCGAGCACTCACCCGTCGTCCGCACCCTGCGCAAGCAGTACGCGGCCACGCTGATGGACGACGGCCAGTACCGCCGCGCCCTGCCCGAGCTGCGCCGTCTCGCCGACGAGCGCGCCGCCGAGGCCGGCCAGGCCGACACCCAGGCACTGCGCTACCGCTACGACTCCGCCCAGTGCCTCGAACAACTCGGCGAACCGGCCGCGGCCCTCGCCGAGTACCGCTCCCTGCTGCCGTACTACGAGAACCAGTACGTCGGCGGCGACCCCGAACTCTCCCTCGACGTCCGCCGCCGCATAGGCCACCTGCTCCTCGCCCTCGGCGACCGCGGCGCCGCCCACGAGACCCTGGGCCGGCTGCTGCTCGACGTGGAACGGCTGCGGGGACCGGGCCACCCGCTGGCGGGCGAGGTGCGGCGCACCCTGCAGTGGCTGGGGCAAGTGCGGGGCTGAGCCGGACGTGGCACGAGGCGGTGCCGGAAGTCGACGTGAATCGTTGGTCGAATGGCTGGCCGAGAGCAGGGCCACTGCCTACCATCGATCACCGCAAGACTTTGTGCTCCGCCGCACAATCTCCTCGGGAGGCTCACTTGCACCGCCGCCGTCGCACCGCGCTCCTCTTCTCCGCAGCGATCGCCGCCGCGGCCCCGCTCCTCACCGCCTGCGGAAGCGACGCGCATCCCGGCGCGGCGGCCGTCGTCGGCGACGACCGGATCACCGTCGCGCAGCTGGAGAACCGGGTGAACGAGGTGCGCGCCGCCCAGCGCGCCGCGAGCAAGGACGACAGCCAGTACCAGCAGGCCGTCGCCCAGACCAGCGCCCTCACCCGCAACACCCTGAACGGCATGGTCCTGGAGAAGGTCCTCGACCAGGCGCTGAAGGACGCGGGCGTCACCGTCACCCGCAAGGAGATCCAGCAGTACCGTTCCGGCCTGGAGACGGAGGCCGGCGGCGCCGCGGCCCTCGAAGCGGCCTACCTGCAGCGCTACAGCGTCGCCCCCGAACAGCTGGAGGAGAGCCTCCGCAGCGATGTCGAGGTCCAGAAGCTCGCCGCCGCCCTCGGCGCCGACCTGAACAGCCCGGAGGGCGGCACGGTCTTCTGGAAGGCCCTCTCGACGGCCTCCGAGAAACTCGACGTCGACCTCAACCCCCGCTACGGCAGCTGGGGCGTCGACAAGGCCTCCGGCCGCGTCGGCCTCCTGGAGGCCAAGACCCCGTGGCTGAAGGAAGTCACGGGAGCGGGGTCGCAGGAGTCGGCGTAGCGCTGGGCGAAACCGGTGCTTCGGGGGCCGTCGGTGGCGTGGGTTACGTTCGTGGGGTGAACGCACACCGCCCCGACGGCGACCCCGCCCCCACGGCCCCCGAGACGTCGTCCCCCGACCCCGGCCGAGTCGTCCTGCTCACCACCAGCCACCGGGTGGCGCCCGGCCTGCTGTCCTGGCCCGCGTGGCAGGCACTGCACGGGGCGGACCGCGTCCTCTGCGCGGACGAGGCGCACCCGCAGCTCCCCTATCTGCGCGAGGCCGGCGTCACGGTCGAGCGGGCGACCCCGACGGCCGAGGAACTGGTCGACGCCTGCGCCGGCGGCCGCACCGTGGTCGTGGTGGCCACCGCCGAGGGCGAACCCCGCCTCACCGACGGCCTCGCCCGCCTCGCCGGCTCGGGCCGCCTCACGATGCCGTCCCTGGAGCTGCTCCCCGCCTCCTACGACCTCCCCGGCGCGCGCCTGCTCGACCTCGTCCAGGTCATGGACCGCATCCGGGCCGAATGCCCCTGGTCCTCGCAGCAGACCCACAAGGGCCTCGCCAAGTACGGCATCGAGGAGGCGTACGAACTCGTCGAGGCCATCGAGGAGGGTGATCGCGAGGAGCTCCGCGAGGAGCTGGGCGATGTCCTCCTCCAGGTCGTCTTCCACGCCCGTATCGCCGAGGACGACCCCGACGCCCCCTTCTCCATCGACGACGTCGCCGCCGGCATCATCACCAAGCTCATCCACCGCCACCCCCATGTCTTCGGCGACGCCACGGCCACCACCCCGGAGGAGGTCAAGGCGCACTGGCTGCGCACGAAGGCGATAGAGAAACGCCGGGAGTCCGTGACCGACGGCATCCCCCTGGGCCAGCCCGGCCTCGCCCTCGCCGCCAAGCTCGCCTCCCGCGTCCGCACCGCCGGCCTCGCCGTCCCGCCGCCCCAGGGCCACGGCATCGGCTACGAACTCCTCACCCTCGCCGCCCGAGCCGAGGCCGAGGGAATCGACCCCGAAGCGGCCCTGCGGGCAGCGTCCCGCGCCTACCGCGACGCGATCCGAACCGCGGAGGGCCTGGACACGGACTGACATGCCCCGGAGCGACGAAACTCCCGACCTGCTGTGGGACGAGGTGAAGGAGAACTTCGACCCCGAACTGATGGGCGCCTTACCGGACCTGCACGTCCCGAACACCTCGGCACGGCACTGGCAGGCGCTCCTCGATCTCGTCGCACACAGGGGCTGGCAGCACGAGTACCTGGAAGGCACCGCGCCCCTGGCCGTGCCGAGCGCCGCCCGCGCACTCGCGCGACCGCCCGGCGCCGAATGCCCCCAGCTGAGGGTGTGGCCGACGGAGGGCATACTCGCGATCTTCCGATTCCTCTCGGACGAGCAGATCGACTTCGACGTGGACCTGCGGGAGATCCAGGGCCAGGACCGGCTCGACGCGTTCTGTGGGTTTCTGTGTGACCTCGGCCGCCACCTCGGCAAGCCGGTCGTGATGTGCCCGGAGGGGGCGTACGACCACCCGGTGCTCGGGTTCGACCCCGCGCTTGACCGCGTCCGCGTGCTGGGTGACTGAGGCCCCTCGACCCCCGCGGGGCGCGCGGACGACAAGACCCTGGCCGGGAGGGAGGTCGCCCGGGGCGCCCGCTACCGTCGACGGGTGACCGAGCAGCCCGTACCCAACCCCACCGGCACTCCCGCGGCGCCCCCCGCGCCCGACCTGTTCACCTGGGAGTTCGCCACCGATCCCTACCCGGCGTACGCCTGGCTCCGGGAGCACGCGCCGGTCCACCGGACCCGGCTGCCCAGCGGTGTGGAGGCCTGGCTGGTCACCCGCTACACCGACGCCAAGCAGGCCCTCGCCGACGCGCGCCTGTCGAAGAACCCCGCGCACCACGCCGAGCCCGCCCACGCCAAGGGGAAGACCGGCATCCCCGGTGAGCGCAAGGCCGAGCTGATGACCCATCTGCTCAACATCGATCCGCCGGACCACACGCGGCTCCGCCGCCTCGTCTCCAAGGCGTTCACACCCCGCCGCGTCGCCGAATTCGCCCCGCGGGTCCAGGAGATGACCGACCAGCTCATCGACCGCTTCGCGGAGACGGGCGAAGCCGACCTCATCCACGACTTCGCCTTCCCCCTGCCCATCCACGCCATCTGCGACCTGCTCGGCGTCCCCCGCGAGGACCAGGACGACTTCCGGGACTGGGCGGGCATGATGATCCGGCACGGCGGCGGCCCGAGGGGCGGTGTCGCGCGCTCGGTCAAGAAGATGCGCGGCTATCTCGCCGACCTCATCCACCGAAAGCGGGAAGCCCTCACCGCGCACCCCGCCCCCGGCGAGGACCTCATCTCCGGCCTCATCCGCGCCTCCGACCACGGCGAGCACCTCACCGAGAACGAGGCCGCGGCGATGGCGTTCATCCTGCTCTTCGCCGGCTTCGAGACGACCGTCAACCTCATCGGCAACGGCACCTACGCCCTGCTCACCCACCCCGAGCAGCGCTCCCGCCTCCAGACCTCCCTCGCCGCGGGGGAGACCGCGCTGCTCGAGACCGGCGTCGAGGAACTCCTGCGCTACGACGGCCCCGTGGAACTCGCCACCTGGCGCTTCGCGACCCACCCCCTCACCGTCGGCGGGCAGGACATCGCCCCGGGCGACCCCGTCCTCGTCGTCCTCGCGGCCGCCGACCGCGACCCGGCCCGCTTCGAGGACCCCGACACCCTCGACCTCTCCCGCCGTGACAACCAGCACCTCGGTTACGGCCACGGCATCCACTACTGTCTCGGCGCCCCCCTCGCCCGCCTCGAAGGCCAGACCGCGCTGGCGACGCTCCTCACCCGTCTCCCCGACCTTCGACTCGCGGTGGATTCAGCCGATTTGAGATGGCGAGGAGGGCTCATCATGCGGGGATTGCGCACGCTTCCGGTGCAATTCGCCCCGCAGGGGCGGTTCGTGGGTGGCGCGTGAACGGTACGTAGTAGTACCCGGGCAGCCCGTAGCCCTATCGCATTCCATGGCGAAAAGTGACACTCGCTCAACTCTGTGATCTCCACGTGATCTGCGCTGCATTAACTTGTGACAACTGATCGACTGCGGCTACGTTCACACGTCAGTGCGAAGGGGTCATCACACCCTTCACACCGGTCACTGCTGTCGTGTGAAAGGCAACCGCATGCTCTCCGGGAACGGTCGTCACCGTCGCCCCCGTCAGGCGCCCGCCCTCCTCGTCGCGGCCGGAGTGACCGGCTCGGCCATCGCGATCCCCCTGCTCGGCGCCACCGGCGCGAGCGCGGCCAGCGGAACCACCTGGGATCAGGTGGCGGAGTGCGAGAGTGGTGGCTCCTGGAGCGCCGACACCGGGAACGGGCGCTACGGCGGCCTCCAGCTCACTCAGGCGAACTGGGAGAAGTACGGCGGCCTCGACTACGCGACCAGCGCCGACCAGGCCAGCCGTTCGCAGCAGATAGCCGTCGCCGAGAAGGTGCTCGCCGACCAGGGCGTCGATGTCTGGGCCACGTGCGGTCTGCTGCACAACCTCGGCGGCGACTCCGGTTCGGCCGACGTGGACACGGGCGTCGCGGACGACTCGGCGAAGTCGGGTGATTCCTCCGAGTCTTCCAATTCCACCGATTCATCCGACTCATCCGACTCATCCGACTCATCCGATTCTTCGGATTCTTCGGATTCGTCAGGTTCGTCCACTTCGGCCGGGAAGGCCGACGGCTCCGACTCGGCCGGCTCGACCTCCGGCGGCGCCGACGGTTCTGCCAGGGCCGAGGCCGGCACGGACGACTCTGCGAACTCCGAGGGTGCAAAATCGGGCAAGTCGTCACAGGGTGAGAGCTCTTCGGCCGATGAGAGCGAGGCCGGCACCGGCCGCCACCGCGGCGCCAGCGCCGACGAGAGTGCCTCCGCCGACGCGGAGGCCGCCACGGACGCGGCCGCGGGCTCCCGTGCCGCCGACCCCGCCCCCTCCGGCCGTCACGCCTCCCGTGGCGGCGACACGGCGCGGGCGGCCGCGGACGGCGCGTACACGGTCCGTGCGGGCGACAGTCTGACGCGGATCGCCGACTCGCTGGACCTGGCCGGCGGGTGGCGCGGGCTGTACGCCGAGAACGAGGGCACGGTCGGAACTGACCCGGACCTCATCCTTCCCGGTCAGACCCTCGAAGTCGGTGCCGAAACGGGCGAAAAGTAGCGAGAGTTCGGGTCACCGTTCGCCCCTGAATGCCCGTTTTGATCTCCGTGGGAGATGAATCACAGATCCCCTGATCGTCTTTGAAATTCGGGCAATCACCTGTTTACGGTCGTGACCGCTCGCCACAGCGGGCCCCTGCGGTCGGTACGCCGAATCCTGCCAACGGCCGCAAGGAACAGTCGTCGCGTCAAGCGCCGTAGGCAGGAGCGGGGGACCCAAGGTAAGTGCCGGGTCCGGTGGTTGCGGCCCTTCGGGGCGTACGTCCGGAACCGGCTAGGGGTGAAGCCGTGCCACGTGAGCCGAGAGGCGAGCGGGCGCGGCCGGGCAACTCAACCGGCCCGAACCCGACAGCTCACCTCGCAGGCGTCGGTGAGGGGATCTCTCCATGCTGTTTTCCAGCAAGGGCAAGCACCGCCGTCCGTCCAAGGCCGCTCGTGCCGTCGCCGTCGCCGGTGTCACCGGCGCCGCCGCCATCGCCGCCCCGCTGATGGCCGCCGGCAGCGCCTCCGCCGCCACCGCCTCCGAGTGGGACGCCGTCGCCCAGTGCGAGTCCGGCGGCAACTGGTCCATCAACACCGGCAACGGTTACTACGGCGGCCTGCAGTTCGCGGCCTCCACCTGGGCCGGCTACGGCGGTACGCAGTACGCCTCCACCGCCGACCAGGCGACCAAGGCCCAGCAGATCGCGATCGCCGAGAAGGTCCTCGCGGGCCAGGGCAAGGGTGCCTGGCCGGTCTGCGGCAAGGGCCTGTCCAGCGCCTCGTACGACGGCGCCGCCGCCTCCTCGAACTCCGGTTCCTCGCAGAAGAGCACCCAGGAGAGCAGCAAGAAGAGCACCGAGGACACCCGCGCCTCCCGTTCCTCCGAGCGCGCCACCGTCGAGACCCCGACCGGCAAGAAGGTCAAGAAGGGTGACGGCGAGTACAAGGTCGTCACCGGCGACACCCTCAGCGCCATCGCCGAGAAGAAGAACGTCAAGGGTGGCTGGGAGAAGCTCTTCGAGCTGAACAAGGACATCATCGACGATGCCGACTTCATCTACCCGGGCCAGCAGCTCCACCTGAGCTGACCCCCGGCGTAGGCGACGGCCACCGCACGCCTGCCGCCCCCACGGTCGCCCCTACGGCCGGGCAGGCGGGGCGGGTTCGGCCGGGCCGAGAAATCGGGCCGCTTCCCGGCTGAACCACAGCCCGCTCACATCCGTGTCCTCCATAGTGAAGACCTCGTGAGGGCCGTCCCCCCGTCCCCACGGGCTCCCCGCTCCGGTGCGCATTCCCCCGTACGCACCGGGGCGGGGTTTTTTCATGCGCGCGGCTCCTCCGGACCCTTCCCGTTCACTTTCTCGCCCACCCCCCTTTGTTCCGGGCGGAAACAATAGGTACCGTCTGTCTGTCCACGGGACGGTCGGTCGGCTGCCGACGCGCCCGGGGCGGTTAGGCTCTAGTCGCAAGGCCCGCGGGCCCCGCACTTCCGCGTCACATCCCATGAAGGAGATGCTCGTGCCGTCCATCGACGTCGTCGTAGCCCGGGAAATCCTCGACTCGCGAGGCAACCCCACCGTCGAGGTCGAGGTCGGCCTCGACGACGGCAGCACCGGTCGTGCCGCCGTTCCGTCCGGCGCCTCCACCGGTGCCTTCGAAGCCATCGAGCTCCGCGACGGCGACCCCAACCGCTACCTCGGCAAGGGCGTCGAGAAGGCCGTCCTCGCCGTGATCGAGCAGATCGGCCCGGAGCTCGTCGGCTACGACGCCACCGAGCAGCGCCTGATCGACCAGGCGATGTTCGACCTGGACGCCACCGACAACAAGGGCTCCCTCGGCGCCAACGCCATCCTCGGCGTCTCCCTCGCCGTCGCCCACGCCGCCTCCGAGGCCAGCGACCTGCCGCTCTTCCGCTACCTGGGCGGCCCGAACGCGCACCTGCTGCCCGTTCCGATGATGAACATCCTGAACGGCGGCTCGCACGCCGACTCCAACGTGGACATCCAGGAGTTCATGATCGCCCCCATTGGCGCGGAGTCCTTCTCCGAGGCCCTGCGTTGGGGCGCCGAGGTCTACCACACCCTCAAGAAGGTGCTGAAGACCAAGGGCCTGTCCACCGGCCTCGGCGACGAGGGCGGCTTCGCCCCGAACCTGGAGTCCAACCGCGCCGCCCTGGACCTCATCCTCGAGGCCATCAAGGAGGCCGGCTACACCCCCGGCGAGCAGATCGCCCTGGCGCTCGACGTCGCCGCCTCCGAGTTCTACAAGGACGGCGTCTACACCTTCGAGGGCAAGGAGCGCTCCGCCGCCGAGATGACCGAGTACTACGCCGACCTCGTCGCGTCGTACCCGCTCGTCTCCATCGAGGACCCGCTGTTCGAGGACGACTGGGCCGGCTGGAAGACCATCACCGACAAGCTGGGCGACAAGGTCCAGATCGTCGGCGACGACCTCTTCGTCACCAACCCCGAGCGCCTCGCCCGCGGTATCGAGGAGGGCTCCGCCAACGCCCTGCTGGTCAAGGTCAACCAGATCGGTTCGCTGACCGAGACCCTGGACGCCGTCGAGCTGGCCCAGCGCAACGGCTTCAAGTGCATGATGTCCCACCGCTCCGGCGAGACCGAGGACGTCACCATCGCCGACCTCGCCGTCGCCGTGAACTGCGGCCAGATCAAGACCGGCGCCCCGGCCCGCTCGGACCGCGTCGCCAAGTACAACCAGCTGCTGCGCATCGAGGAGATCCTCGACGACGCCGCGGTGTACGCCGGCCGCAGCGCCTTCCCCCGTTTCAAGGGCTGACGGCAACAGTAGGAAGCGTCGTACGTACGTCCCCGTACCGGTCCCGTACCGTGTGCGGGGACGTACGCGCGTGCGCGCGGGAGAAGGCAGAAGCGGAAGGGGAAGCGGGACATGGCCGTGAAGGACCGGGACCGGGACCGTTTCTCCACCGCGACCCGGCTGAAGGTGCTCGGTGAGCAGACGGCCGCCCGGGTCTACCGCTCCCAGGCCAAGCGCCAGGTCCGCCGCTCCCGGCTGACCGGCCGGGCCGCGCTGCTCGCCCTGGTCCTCTGCTCGATGATCGTGGCGCTCGCCTATCCCATGAGGCAGTACGTCTCCCAGAGCGCCGAGATCGCCGACATGCAGCGGGAGCGGGAGGAGGCGCGCGAGCGGGTCGAGGAGTTGCGCGACCTCAAGGCGCGCTGGCAGGACGACGCGTACGCCGAGCAGCGCATCCGCGAGCGGCTGCACTATGTGATGCCGGGCGAGACCGGTTACACGATGATCGACCCGGACGCGGCGAAGCAGTCCCGTACGACCCAGGGGGCGGCCGACCGTCCCTGGTACACCAATGTCTGGGACGGGGTCGACAAGGCCGACGCCGCCGACAGCTGAACGGCCACCTTCGTGACCGTCAACCGATGAGCCACACCGAGGACTTGAGTAGCAGGTTATGCAGACCCCTCCGCCGCCCACCCCGCGCACCGAGCCGACCGACGCCGACGTCGAGGCCTTCCAGCAGCAGCTCGGGCGCCCGCCGCGCGGGCTGCGCGCCATCGCGCACCGCTGCCCCTGCGGACAGCCGGACGTCGTCGAGACGGCGCCGCGCCTGCCGGACGGGACGCCCTTCCCCACGACGTACTACCTGACGTGTCCGCGCGCGGCCTCCGCGATCGGCACGCTGGAGGCGAACGGCGTGATGAAGGAGATGACGGAGCGGCTGGGGACCGACCCGGAGCTGGCCGCCGCCTACCGGGCCGCGCACGAGGACTACATCGCCCGCCGTGACGAGATCGAGGTCCTGGAGGGCTTCCCCAGCGCGGGCGGCATGCCGGACCGGGTGAAGTGCCTGCACGTCCTCGTCGGCCACTCGCTGGCCGCCGGTCCCGGCGTCAACCCGCTGGGCGACGAGGCGATCGCGATGCTGCCGGAGTGGTGGGCCAAGGGCCCGTGCGTCGTGCCGGCGTCGGCGCCCGAGAAGACCGAGCAGGAGGAGGACCAGTGACCCGGGTCGCCGCCGTCGACTGCGGTACGAACTCCATCCGGCTCCTCGTCGCCGACGCCGACCCGGCCACCGGTGAGCTCGTCGAGCTGGACCGGCGGATGATCATCGTGCGGCTGGGCCAGGGCGTGGACCGTACGGGCAGGCTGGCCCCCGAGGCGCTGGAGCGGACCTTCGCGGCCTGTCGTGAGTACGCGGCCGTCATCAAGGAGCTGGGCGCCGAGCGGATCCGTTTCGTGGCCACCTCCGCCTCCCGGGACGCCGAGAACCGGGAGGACTTCGTGCGCGGGGTCTTCGACATCCTCGGCGTCGAGCCCGAGGTGATCTCCGGCGACCGGGAGGCCGAGTTCTCCTTCACCGGCGCCACCAAGGAGCTGACGGGCCGCACCGACCTCACCACGCCGTACCTGGTGGTGGACATCGGCGGCGGCTCCACCGAGTTCGTCGTCGGCGACGGGCGGGTGCGCGGCGCCCGCTCGGTGGACATCGGCTGCGTACGGCTGACCGAGCGGCACCTCGTCCGGGACGGGGTGGTCGTCGACCCTCCGGGGCCGGAGCAGATCGCCGCGATCCGCGCCGACATCGAGGCGGCCCTCGACCTCGCCGAGCGGGACGTGCCGCTGCGCGAGGCACACACCCTGGTCGGGCTGGCGGGGTCGGTCACCACCCTGTCCGCGATCGCCCAGGACCTGCCGGCGTACGACTCGGCGGCCATCCACCACTCGCGGATCGCCCACGACCGGGTCCGCGAGATCACCGAGTGGCTGCTGCGGTCCACGCACGCCGAGCGGGAGGCGGTCCCGTCGATGCATCCCGGGCGGGTGGACGTGATCGCGGCGGGCGCACTCGTGCTGCTGTCGATCATGGAGCGGATCGGGGCGACGGAGGTCGTGGTGAGCGAACACGACATTCTGGACGGAATCGCCTGGTCCGTGGCGTAGCGCGTGGCGTGGTCCGGGTGTGGCCGCCGGGGTCCTCCCGACGGCCCGCGGGCACTTGTGAGCAAGTGTTTACTACTCGCCGGTAGCCCTCGCTTGAGCTGTTCGGATAACGTATGAGCGCGTCCGAGGGGTGCTCCGGTATCTCTCGTCGACCCGGCGCCGACAAAGTTCGTGAAGTTCTTCACAAGAGAATCGCCCCTGTTGAGCGATGTTTTGAGGCTCCGCAGAGCGTTCCGGGGCTCCAAGGGGTCAACAGGGCGCCTCCGAAGGGTTTTCGCTGGGGCCTCGTCCGTGTGAAACGGAAGGGTGGTCCAGGGTCCCCGAGAGGCCGGAACGGCAGTTCACGCGGCCTTGACAACGGTCAAACCCCCCGGCCGGTTCCCTGGTGGGCGGTGGGCCCGGCCAGAGGGAGCGCGGAGTGTAGCAGAGGGTGTGGAGAAGCTTGTGAAGGGGCGCACGAGCGACCCCCGTATGGCGGGTACATACTCGATGGCATGAGCACCACGGAGCGTCCCAGGATCCTCGTAGTAGGCGGTGGGTACGTAGGCCTGTACGCAGCTCGGCGCATCCTCAAGAAGATGCGCTACGGCGAGGCGACCGTCACGGTCGTCGACCCCCGGTCGTACATGACCTACCAGCCCTTCCTCCCCGAAGCCGCCGCCGGCAGCATCTCCCCCCGACACGTCGTCGTCCCGTTGCGACGCGTGCTCCCCAAGGCGGAGGTCCTCACCGGCCGGGTCACCACCATCGACCAGGACCGCAAGGTCGCCGTCGTCGCGCCGCTGGTCGGCGAGGCGTACGAGCTGCCCTTCGACTACCTGGTGATCGCGCTCGGCGCGGTCTCCCGCACCTTCCCGATCCCCGGCCTCGCCGAACAGGGCATCGGTATGAAGGGCATCGAGGAGGCCATCGGCCTGCGCAACCACGTCCTCGAGCAGCTCGACAAGGCCGACTCCACGACCGACGAGGACGTCCGCCGCAAGGCGTTGACCTTCGTCTTCGTGGGCGGTGGCTTCGCGGGTGCGGAGACCATCGGCGAGGTCGAGGACATGGCCCGCGACGCCGCGAAGTACTACAAGAACGTGTCCCGTGAGGACATGCGCTTCGTGCTCGTCGACGCCGCCGACAAGATCCTCCCCGAGGTCGGCCCGAAGCTCGGCAGCTACGGCAAGGAGCACCTGGAAAGCCGTGGGGTCGAGGTCTACCTCAACACCTCCATGGACTCCTGCGTCGACGGCCACGTCGTGCTGAAGAACGGCCTGGAAGTCGACTCCAACACGATCGTCTGGACCGCCGGCGTCAAGCCGAACCCGGTCCTCTCCCGCTACGGCCTGCCGCTCGGCCCCCGCGGTCACGTGGACGCCTCGCCGACCCTCCAGGTCACCGGCACCGACTACATCTGGGCCGCCGGCGACAACGCGCAGGTCCCGGACGTCGCCGCCCGCAAGGCCGGCATCGAGAACGCCTGGTGCCCGCCGAACGCGCAGCACGCCCTGCGTCAGGCCAAGGTCCTCGGCGACAACGTGGTTTCCGGTATGCGGGGCTTCCCGCAGAAGGAGTACGCGCACTCCAACAAGGGTGCGGTGGCGGGCCTCGGCCTCCACAAGGGCGTCGCGATGATCGTCATGGGCAAGATGAAGATCAAGCTCAAGGGCCGCCTGGCGTGGTACATGCACCGTGGCTACCACGGTCTCGCCATGCCGACCTGGAACCGCAAGATCCGGGTCTTCGCCGACTGGACGCTCGCGATGTTCCTCAAGCGCGAGGTCGTCTCCCTCGGCGCGATCGAGACTCCGCGCGAGGAGTTCTACGAAGCGGCGAAGCCGGCGCCGGTCGCTGCCGCGAGCAAGACCGGGGAAAAGGCCAAGGCCTCCTGATTTCCTGACCCATCCGAAGGGCCTCCCGCCATCCGTGGTGCGGGGGGCCCTTCGGCGTGCGCGGGAGAGCTCGGGGGTGCGGGTGCGTTGGCGACCACAGGCCCGGTGACGCTTCTCGCGCAGTTCCCCGCGCCCCTGAGAAGCAGGGGCTGCGCCCGTGCTTTTCAGGCCCGCAGGGCCTGGTCTTTCAGGGGCGTGGGGAACTGCGCGACCAGCCCCCACTCACCCGCACCCGAACAACACACCTCGCGCGGGGAATACGGCAAGGCCCCCCAGGTGATTACCGTGACGTTGGACATTCCGGGATCTGTTGTCACGGAGGTGTGCGCCATGCAGGACGCCGCGTCGCGGCTGAAGACCCTGTTCGAGCAGCTGTCGGGGGCCCCGCTCCCGGTCCGCCTGCGGGCCTGGGACGGATCGACGGCGGGACCGCCCGAGGCCCCCGCCCTCGTCGTACGCAACCGCAGGGCCCTGCGCCGAGTGCTGTGGAAGCCCGGCGAACTGGGCCTGGCCCGCGCCTGGGTCGCCGGTGACCTCGGGGTCGACGGCGACCTGTACGCCGTACTGGACCTGGTGGCCGCACACGTGTGGGAGCGGGACGAGGACGCCCGGAGCCTCGCCGACGTCCTGCGCGACCCCCGGGCGCGGACGGCCGTCAAGGAGCTGCTGAAGCTGGCCGGCCCCGCGGCCCTGGTCCCGCCCGGACCGCCCCGCGAGGAGGTCCGCAGCCGCCACCGGCACACCAGACGCACCGACAGACGTGCCGTCAGCCACCACTACGACGTGGGCAACGACTTCTACGAGGCCGTCCTCGGCCCGTCGATGGTGTACTCCTGCGCCTACTGGGCCGCCTCCGACGGCACCACCACCCTGGAGGCCGCACAGCACGACAAGCTCGACCTCATCTGCCGCAAGCTCGACCTGCGCCCCGGGCAGCGGCTCCTGGACGTCGGCTGCGGCTGGGGCTCGATGGCCGTGCACGCCGCCCACGAGTACGGCGTCCATGTCGTCGGCGTCACCCTCTCCCAGGAGCAGGCCGCCTACGCCCGCAAACGCGTCGCCGAAGAGGGCCTCACCGACCGCGTCGAGATCCGTGTCCAGGACTACCGCGACGTCACCGACGGGCCCTACGACGCGATCTCCTCGGTCGGCATGGCCGAACACGTGGGCGCGGACCGGTACCTGGAGTACGCCGAGGATCTGTACCGGCTGCTCGCCCCGGGCGGGCGGCTGCTCAACCACCAGATCTCCCGGCGGCCGCGGCGCGACGAGAGCGCGTACTCCGTCGACGGCTTCATCGACGCGTACGTCTTCCCGGACGGCGAACTCGCCCCGATCGGCACCACCGTCACCCAGCTCGAACGCGCCGGGTTCGAGGTCCGCGACGTGGAGTCCCTGCGCGAGCACTACGCCCTGACCCTGCGCGCCTGGGTCACCAACCTCGAAGCCCGCTGGGCGCACGCGGTCGCCCTGGTCGGCCCCGGTCGCGCCCGTGTCTGGCGCCTGTACATGGCCGCCTCCGCCCTCGGCTTCGAACGCAACCACCTCGGCGTCAACCAGGTACTGGCCGTACGCCCGCCGGAAGGGGGTGCGTCGGGCCTCCCGCTCAGGGCCCGGACCTGGGGGGCCTGAACGCCCGGACGGGGGCGCGTACGGCCAAGTACGCGCCCCCGTCCGTATGTCTCCCGCCGGGCGGCGGCTGTCTCCCGCGCGGCTACTCCGACTTGATCGCGGCCAGCATGTTCAGCTTCGCCGCGCGGCGGGCCGGCCACAGGGCGGCCAGGATGCCGACGGTGGCGGCGAGGAGAAGGAAGACGGCCATCCGGGCCCAGGGGACGACCAGTTCGTACGTGGGCATCCGGCTGGCGATCAGCTCGCCGGCGGCCCAGCCGAAGAAGACACCCAGGCCGATGCCGAGGACACCGCCGAAGAGAGAGATGACCAGGGACTCCAGACGGACCATCCGCTTGATGCCCCGTCGGTCGAGACCGATCGCCCGGAGCATGCCGATCTCCTGCGAGCGCTCGAACACCGACATGGCGAGGGTGTTGATCACGCCGAGGACGGCCACGATCACCGCCATCGCCAGCAGGCCGTACAGCATGTTCAGCATCAGCGTGAACATCTGCGCGATGTCGTCGGAGAGGTCCTGCCCGCTCTGGACCTTGATCGCCGGGTTCTCGCCGAGGGCCTTCTCCAGCCGGTCCTTGGTGGCGTCGGAGGCGCCGGCCGAGGTCTTGACCATGACCATCATGTCCGCCGGGTCCGCGCCGGCCGGCAGCCGCTTCGTGAGCGTCGCGTTGTCCAGCAGGATGCCCCGGATCAGCTCGTTGCTCTCGTAGACCCCGGAGACGGTCAGCTTCTCCTTCTCGCCGCCCTCGAACCCGGCGGTGAACTCGGAACCGGCCTTCCAGCCGCGCCGCTCGGCGGTGTCCGCGTCCACCACGACCTGGCCGCCGCCGACCTTGAACGTCCCGTTGTCCAGCGGCAGGTTGGTGAGCTTCCCGATGGCCGTGCCGTTCACGCCCGTGAGGTACTCGGTCTCTGCCCCGATCCGGGACTCGGCGTTGCGCAGCGGTGAGACGGCGGTGACTCCCTCGGTGGTGGAGAGCTTTTTCTCCACGTCCGGGGAGAGATAGTTGCCGTTGGCCATCGAGACGACGTAGTCCGCCTTGATCGCGTCGGCGGCCATCTTGCCGATGGCTGTCTGGAGGCTGCCCGCCATCACCGTCATCCCGGTGATCAGCGTCAGGCCGATCATCAGCGCCGAGGCGGTCGCGGCGGTGCGGCGCGGGTTGCGTACGGAGTTCTGCCGGGCGAGCTTGCCGGAGATCCCGAACACCCGCATGAGGGGGGCCGCGGCCGCGATCAGCGGGCGGGACAGGAGGGGGGTGAGGACGAAGACACCGATGATCAGCAGCACCGCGCCGATGCCCATCGGCGCCTGCCCGTCCGAGCCGTCCATGGTGGTGGCGTACAGCACGGTGGCCACGCCCGCGCCGGCGAACAGCGCGCCGATCGTGTTCCGTACGACCAGCGACTTGGTCGTCGCCGCCGCGTGCACGCTGCTCATCGCCGCGACCGGCGGGATCTTCGCCGCGCGGCGGCCCGGCAGCCAGGCGGCCAGCATCGTGATCAGTACGCCGACGAGCAGGGCGGTGGCGACCGTGCCGGGGGAGACCACCAGCGGGCCGGCGGGGACGGTCTCGCCGAGGCTGCTGATCAGCGCCCGCATCCCGGCGCCGATCCCGACACCGGCGGCCAGGCCGGTCACCGCGGCGACCAGGCCCACCACGAACGCCTCGATCAGCACGGAGCGCGTGACCTGGCGGCGGGAGGCGCCGACCGCGCGCAGCAGCGCCAGCTCCTTGGTGCGCTGGGCCACCAGCATGGTGAAGGTGTTGGCGATGATGAACGTGCCCACGAACAGGGCGATCCCGGCGAAGACCAGCAGCGCGTTCTTCAGCCCGCTCATCTCGGCGGCGATCTGCGTGGCCTGGTCGTCCGCGAGCTGCTGACCGGTGGTGGTGTGGACGGAGTCCTTCGGCAGGACGTCCTCGACGGACTTCTGCAACTGGGCCTGGCTGGTGCCGGCCGCCGCCGTCACGTTGATCGTGTCGAACTCGCCCTCCATGTGGAAGAGCTTCTGGGCGGTCGCCGTGTCGAACAGGGTGAGGCTGCCTCCGGCGGCGACATTGCCGTCGTTTGTTGTGAAGATGCCGCTGACGGTGGGGGTGAGGACCGGGCCGTCGACGGACAGCCGCACGGTGTCGCCCACCTCGTACCCGGCCCGCCTCGCGGTCTCCGAGTCGATCGCGACCTCGTCCGCGCCCTTCGGCGCGCGGCCGCCGTCCCGGATGGGGTACCGGGGATCGTCGGTCCCCCAGTAGTTCCCGCCCTGCGACTGGAAGCCGCCGCCGATCAGCTTGCCGTCCTTGCCGGCGAGGGCGGTGAACCCGCTCACCACACCGATCGCCGACTCGGCGCCGGGCGCCCGCTCGACCTTCTCCAGCACCTCGGGAGTCAGCTTGGGCTGGTCGGCGACGGTGTCGCCCTCGTCCGGCTGGTACCCCGGCCGGATCGCGACGTCCACCTGGTCGAAGCCCTTGGCCGAGCTCTTCTGCAGCGCGTCGGAGATGGTGTTGGTGAAGACGAGCGTGCCGGACACGAAGGCCACGCCGAGCATCACCGCGAGCACGGTCATGAGAAGCCTGGCCTTGTGCGAGAGCACGTTGCGCAGGGCGGTACGGAACATGAAGGGGTCCTGGGGTCGGGGCGGGCAGGGCGGAGCGGGTGTGGGTGTGGGCGCGGGTGCGCGGTGTGCGGGATGCGCGCGGGGGACGTGAGCCGGGGTGGCGAACTCCCTCAGCTCGTACGCCCCTTGGTGTCGAACCTCTTCATCCGGTCCAGCACCAGGTCCGCCGTCGGCTCGTGCATCTCGTCCACGATGCGCCCGTCGGCGAGGAAGATGACCCGGTCCGCGTACGCCGCGGCCACCGGGTCGTGCGTCACCATCACCACCGTCTGCCCCAACTCCCGTACGGAGTTGCGCAGGAAGCCCAGCACCTCGGCGCCCGAGCGCGAGTCGAGGTTTCCGGTGGGCTCGTCCCCGAAGATGATGTCCGGCCGTGAGGCGAGCGCCCGCGCCACGGCGACGCGCTGCTGCTGGCCGCCGGAGAGCTGGGCGGGCCGGTGGCTCAGCCGGTCGGCCAGGCCCACCATCCGAATCACGGTGTCCAGCCACTGCTTGTCCGGCTTTCGGCCCGCGATGTCCATCGGGAGGGTGATGTTCTCCAGCGCGGTCAGTGTCGGCAGCAGGTTGAACGCCTGGAAGATGAAGCCGATCTTGTCGCGGCGCAGCTTGGTGAGCTGCTTGTCCTTCAGCGAGCCCAGTTCGGTCTCGCCGATGCGGACGGAGCCGGACGAGAAGGTGTCCAGGCCGGCCACGCAGTGCATCAGCGTGGACTTGCCGGAGCCCGAGGGGCCCATGATCGCGGTGAACTGGGCCTGCCGGAAGTCGACGGTGACCTGGTCCAGCGCGACCACTCGGGTCTCGCCCTGTCCGTAGACCTTCGACAGTTCCGTGGCGCGGGCGGCCACGGCGGTGGACCGGGCGGCGAGAGGGGTGGTGGTCACGGGTGGAACTCCTGTCGGGACGACGGCGTTTGGGGTGTGCGGGAACGGCCGGGCGGGCCGGGCGACGGGCCGGTTCGTGGCGCGCGCCGAGGGCATGCCGGGGCCGTTCGCTGCTCGTTTCGTGGGGGGGCTCCATCGTCTCGGCGCGGGGGCGCCGTGTAGTCAGCCGCTGTTCCGGTTCCGGGGGCCGACTTCTGACTGACCGGCAGGCGTCGCGTCATACCTGGGAATGACGGCGGGCTCCGACCCGAGTGGCGGGGCCTGACCGACACGAGTCACCGCGTCACCGCGCGTGTCACACGAGGGACCGCTCGTTCGGGCGGTGAAATTCCGTCATTCCGCACACGGGCGGTCTTGCCGTCCGTAAGGCTATTGGCAAGTGCGGATGGTGTGTTCCGTGGGCTGATGCACCCTCAGACGTCAATAAAATAAGACAACATCGGTCCGCTCTTCGACTGTTCGGGGGAAGCGTCCCGATAGGCTCGGGACCTCAGCGCGGAGCCCATGGCCTGCCCGGATGGTGGAATGCAGACACGGCGAGCTTAAACCTCGCTGCCCCTCGCGGGCGTACCGGTTCAAGTCCGGTTCCGGGCACCTCCGATCAAACCAACCCATTCCCTCTCAAACCCCCACACACCCCCCAGCGGCAAGGTGCGCCTCTCACTCGCCGGGCGCACGCTGTCCCCATGAGCCCCGGCACTGCAGCGGGCCCCCGGGTGGCCCGCTGCACGAACATCGGGCATCGCAGTGGCCCTCCCGGAGCACCACACCGTCCGGCGGACCCGGGTCGACGCGCAGAAGCCTCCTCACGCACGCGGCGGCCGTTCTCCTCGGTCTGGCGATCGGGGCGGGCGTCGGGTTCGCCTCCGGTGGTGACTCCGAGCGAGGCGACGCCGCCGGAGCCACAGCGACGGCCACCGTGACGGCGAACGCCTCGACCGTCCCCGAGGTGGCGTCGACTCCGAGCGGTGCACCGGCCACCAAGAAGCCCACGGACGACGAGTTCCCCGGGGGCGGCACCTTCATCGTCGGGGAGGACATCGAGGCCGGCGTCTATCGCAGCGACGGGCCGCAGGGCGGGGACGTCACCTACTGCTCCTGGACACGGCTGAACGACGCGACCCACGAGGCCGGGGACACCATCGCGGCCAACGGCGGCTCGGGGCCCGACACCGTCACGATCAAGGAGAGCGACAAGGCCTTCAGTACCAGTGGCTGTCGGCCGTGGGTGCGGGTCGGGTGACGCGTGGGTCGCGGCAGGTCTCCGGGAGGTTACAGGGGTGTCGCGAGGTGGGTCCGGGTTGAGGGGGGTGGGGCGGGGAATCATGGGGACGCGTAGCGTGTTCGATGTCAGGGCAGGGGAAAAGATCCTTCCCAAGCACTAGGGTCAATCCTTTGCCTACCTATTACTCTTGAGCCAAGGCCACGCAGGGTGGCCATGGAGGAGTGAAATGAGGAGCAGCAACCCGGTCTTCTCGCGACGGGGGTTCAGCCGCGACAACGGCTACGCGGGATTCAACACCGCGCCGCAGGCCGGGGGAGCAGCTGTCGGCACCCAGGGCAACCCCTACGCCCAGCAGGGCGGCAACCCGTACGCGACGAACCCGTACGCCCAGCAGGGCGTCCAGCACGGCGCCCCGCCGCAGGCCCCGGCCCGCACGGGCGCCATGACCATGGACGACGTCGTCATGCGCTCGGCCATGACGCTCGGCACGGTCGTCGTCGGCGCGGTCCTCGCCTGGGCCCTCCTGCCGGTGTCGCCCACGAGCTACGGCCTGGCCATCGGCGCCGCGCTCATCGCCTTCGTCCTCGCGATGGTGCAGTCCTTCAAGCGCAAGGCGTCGCCCGCGCTGATCCTGGCGTACGCCGCCTTCGAGGGCGTCTTCCTCGGCGTGCTCAGCGAGATGTTCAACGCGCAGTGGAGCGGTGCGCCCTTCCAGGCGGTGCTCGGCACCATGGCCGTCTCCGGAGCCACCCTCCTGGTCTACAAGGCGGGCTGGATCCGGGTCACCGCGCGGTACGCCCGCATCGGTATGACCATCGCGATCGCCTTCATCCTGGTCATGGCGGTCAACCTGCTGCTCGTCGTCTTCGGGCTCGCCCCCGACGGCGGACTGCGCAGCATGGGCCCGCTCGGCGCGATCGTCGGCATCCTGGCGATCCTGCTCGGCGCGTTCTTCCTGACCCTGGACTTCAAGCAGATCCAGGATGGCATCGCCTACGGCGCCCCGCGCGAGGAGGCCTGGCTGGCCGCGTTCGGCCTGACCATGACCCTCGTGTGGATCTACATCGAGATGCTCCGCCTGGTCGCCATCTTCAGCGGCGACGACTAGGAGTGACGAGCGCGGCCGGGACCGACCCCAGCCGCCTCCCCCTCGTGGACTCGTGGAAGGGCCCCCGAACCTCGCGGTTCGGGGGCCCTTCGTAGTTCTCGGCGGCTTCACCGGAGCTTCCGCGCGGCCCTCCTCAGGTCGTACTCGTGAATGATCGCTTTGGCGTGGCCGTACGCGAGGTCGTACTCGTGCCGGAGCCAGCTGACCTTCTCCTCGAAATTGAAGAGAGCGGGGCCTTCGTCGACTTTGCGGATCCAGTCGGAGACTTCACGACCGGTGCAGTGGGGGATGCGGGCGAGCAGGTTGCGATGGGTCTCCTCGGAGAAGACTTGGGACATCGGCGCCTCCGGACGAAAGGGAATGTAAGCCGGTCCTTCAGGTCACGTTGCCTGAGTGGCGGCCTGTTGGCAACAGTCCGGCGGAGGCGCGTACTCTCGCGGCGTGCTTGATACGACGCCGTTGACCAGTGCCGTGGATCATTTCGCCGACCGGCTGCGGGCGGCCCCGCAGAGCCGGCTCCAGCGGAGCGCCGCCGCGGAGGCGCTGGCGCTGGCCAGGGAGTTGGCACTGCGCGCCCAGCGGTTGGAGACGCCCGAGGGGCCGTTCCACGAGATGCCGGACGTGGGCATGTTCGCGGCGGCCGACCAGGTGACCGTCGCCGGAAACGATCTCGCGCTGGTGCTGGGGGACGAGGACGCGCTGGCGGAGGCGGTGGCCCTTGTGGAGGAGGCTCAGCGGCGGGCCGGGGTGTGAGGGGCTCGCGCGGCTCCCTGCGCCCCTGAAGGGCGCTGCACCACCCGGCGGCGTGAGAGGCGCCGCCCTACAGCGACGCGATCACCCTGTCCGCCAGGATGTAGACCATGTCCTCGCCGCACTCGAAGGTGAGCGTGTAGGCGCCGGAGATGCCCGAGCCGCCCAGGAGGACGGGGACGTCGCCGGTCTGGAGGGCCGTGGCGAGGCGCTCGGCGGTCTCACGGTGGCCGGGGGTCATGCACAGGGTGGTGCCGTCGGCGAAGACGTAGACGTCGAGGGTGCCCAGCGGGCCCGGACGGACGTCGGCCAGCTCCGTGCGGGAGGCGGCGAGGTCCTCCAGGCAGGCGACCGTGCGCTCGTGGTCGTTGGTGACGGGTGACTGCACCGGTACGAAATCGGGGTGCGAGGGGTGACGGCGGCGGGCCGCGGCCAGCTCGGCGGAGTCCCCGGCGTAGTCGTCGCTCTCCAGGCCGGTCTCGATCACCGGCTCCAGGTGCTCCAGGCCCGCGAAATCGGACTGCCGGGGCAGGAACAGGTCGCTCTCGGGCAGACCCAGCAGCGGAGGCGTGTCGGTCACGTCACGGGACTCCTGGGCGGCCCAGAAGGCCCGGGCCTCGGCGAGCTCACGCTCCCTCTCCTCGGCGAGGGCCTCGGCGACGGCGGCGCGTATCTCCTCCGTGTCAGCCGCCGGACGGGCGGCCGGCACCAGGGCGCGCGTCCCGGCGGCCCGGCTCTCGGCCAGCTCGGTGCGCAAGGCAGCGACCTGTCGGCGCAGACCCATAAGGGTGCGCAGGACGGCGACGCCCACGGCGGCGGTGGCGGCCGTGGTGAGCAGCAAGGCGATCGGCATAGCGCTCACTGACGTACTCCCGGTTCAAAGTCGACCCCCGACTTCCTACATCAGCTTGAAGGGCGGACTAACCAGCTGTCAGTGCGTAACGTCACGAAACGGGCAGGAAACTTGTCCCGATGTTTGGTGCTGAAACGGCTCTGACCTGCGTAAATCGCTCTCCGGGGGGAGATAGGTCACATCCTGGGGGAGATTGGATCACAAAACGGCCCGGAGCCCCATGGTTTCCGGGACTCCGGGCCACGGCATCACCGTGCGCGTCCGTGTGGTCACGGCCGCGCACGGGGCCGCTCGGTCAGCTGAGGCGCTCGATGACCATCGCCATGCCCTGGCCGCCGCCGACGCACATCGTCTCCAGGCCGAACTGCTTGTCGTGGAACTGGAGGGAGTTGATGAGCGTGCCGGTGATGCGGGCGCCGGTCATGCCGAAGGGGTGGCCGACGGCGATGGCGCCGCCGTTCACGTTCAGCTTGTCCAGCGGGATGTCCAGGTCGCGGTAGGAGGGGATCACCTGGGCGGCGAAGGCCTCGTTGATCTCGAACAGGTCGATGTCGTCGACGGTGAGACCCGCGCGGGACAGGGCCTGCTTCGACGCCTCCACCGGGCCGTAGCCCATGATCTCGGGGGAGAGGCCGGAGACGCCCGTGGAGACGATCCGGGCGAGCGGGGTGAGCCCGAGGTCCCGCGCCTTGGTGTCGGACATGATGACCAGGGCGGCGGCGCCGTCGTTCAGCGGGCAGCAGTTGCCGGCGGTGACCAGGCCGTCCTCGCGGAAGACCGGCTTCAGGCCCTGCACGGCCTCCAGGGTGACGCCGGCGCGCGGGCCGTCGTCCTTGCTGACGACTGTGCCGTCGGGCAGCGTCACCGGGGTGATCTCGCGCTCCCAGAAGCCCTTGCCGATGGCCTCCTCGGCGAGGTTCTGCGAGCGGACGCCGAACTCGTCCATCTCCTGCCGGGTCACGCCCCACTGGCGGGCCAGGTTCTCGGCGGTCTGCCCCATCGAGATGTACGGGTCGGGGAGCAGGCCGTCCTCGCGCGGGTCGTGCCAGGAGGCGCCGACCGACTTGGAGACCGCCTCCGTGCGGGCCTCGGCCTCGGCGAAGAGCGGGTTGCGGGCGGTGGGGATGTCGCTGGTGCCGCGCGCGCTGCTGCTGACGACCTCGACGCCGGCCGAGATGAAGACGTCGCCCTCGCCGGCCTTGATGGCGTGCAGGGCCATGCGGGAGGTCTGGAGCGACGAGGAACAGTAACGGGTGATCGTGCAGCCCGGCAGGTGGTCCATGCCCAGCTGTACGGCCACGATGCGGCCCAGGTTGTGGCCCTGCTCGCCGCCGGGGAGGCCACAGCCGAGCATCAGGTCGTCGATGTCCCTCGGGTCCAGCTCCGGGACCTTCGCGAGGGCGGCCGCGACGATGGTGGCGGTCAGGTCGTCGGGGCGCAGGTCCTTCAGCGAGCCCTTGAAAGCGCGGCCGATGGGGGAGCGGGCGGCTGAGACGATCACGGCTTCGGGCATCACGGCTCCATTGGCATGCGACGGAAAGCGGGGCTGTGGGGGAAGTTACCCGTACGTATGGTCCGGGTCACGGGCAAGAGGGTGTGACGCCGACCGCACTTTTCTAAGCGCTTGCTTTGTGGGGTGGGGCGTGCGGGGGTGCCTTCGGGCGCGTTGGGGGTTGGGGGTGCCTGTGACCGGGCGACTGCGGGTGCTTCGTGGTTGCTCGCGCAGTTCCCCGCGCCCCTAAAAGATCCGGGCCCCGCGGCGGCTCCGAAAGGCCACGGCGGCGGGCCCAAGGAAACTGACGACTGGCGGTGGACTGCGAGGCGAGCGGCGGCGGACCGGGAGGCGAGCCGCGCTGGACTGCGAGGCGAGTGGCGGTGGACTGCGAGGCGAGTGGCGGCGGGGAAAAGCCAGGGGCGCAGCCCCGGCTTTTCAGGGGCGTGGGGAACTGCGCGAGAAGCCCCCGGGCCCGCACCCGTCGGCGAACCCGCACCCGCGAGCTGTGAGGCCCCGGGCCCGTACCCGTCGGCGAACCCGCACCCGCGAGCTGTGAGGCGCCCGGGCCCGCACCCGCCGCACCCCCGAGCTATGAGGCGCCCGGTTGGGCATCCGCAGGGGTGGCCGGGGTCGGGTCCGATGCCGGTACCCGCCGGCGACGGCGTCGCTTCAGCAGGGCCCACGGCCCGCGCGGCCCCGTCGGCATCGCCGCCGTGACCTCCGTACCGGCCTCCGACGCGGCCTCCGCGGCGGCCCGGGCCACCGGCAGGAAGCCCTCGCGGCGGCTGACGTCCGGCCGCTCCTCCTCCGCCGGCCACAGACCCAGCGCCGCGCACACCGTCGGCAGCACGGCCATCGCCGCGGTCGCGTACCCCTCGGCGGAGGGGTGGTAGTTGTCGGGCCCGAACAGCTCCCGGGGGTTCTGTTCGAACTCGGGGCCGAGAAGGTCGCCCAGCGACACGGTACGGCCGCCCTGCTCGACGGTTCCGATCGTCTGGGCGGCCGCCAGCTGCCGCGAGGCCCGGCGGGCGAGCCAGCGCAACGGCTGCTGCACGAGCTCGATCGTGCCGAGGTCGGGGCAGGTGCCCACCACCACCTCGGCCCCGGCGGTCCGCAGCCGCCGTACGGCCGCGGAGAGGTGGCGGACGGAGCGGGTCGGCGGCAGCCGGTGAGTCACGTCGTTCGCGCCGATCATGATCACGCAGACGTCGGGCACCTGGGCCGGGTCCTCCAGGACCAGCGCCACCTGCCGGTCGAGGTCGTCCGACTGGGCGCCCGGCAGCGCGACGTTGCGCAGCAGCACCGGGCGCTCCGCGACGGCCGCGAGCCCCGAGGCGATCAGCGCGCCCGGGGTCTGCCGGGACCGGTGGACCCCCTGGCCGGCGGCGGTGGAGTCACCGAGCATGACGAGCCGAAGCGGGGGATCGTCGGGGACGTCGTATGAACTGCCGTACGAGCCGTAGCCGTACGCGCGGCCGTACCGGCTGCCGTGCGTGTGGCCGTACACGCCCTCCGCGCTCGGCGGGTGCGGGCTGTGCCCGTTGCCCACGACCCGCTTGGCCATCCGCACCTCGGCCAGCAGCACACCCACCGCCGCCGCACCCAGCAGCCCGATGCCGCCACCGCCGTACGCCGCGCCCGCCGCGATGCGGCGGGCCACCCTTGCTCTGGACATGCTCGTCATGCGTCGCCGCCACCTCCTCGTACCCGTACACCCACTCCTTGCCCCGTACAGGCCCTCGGCCAATCCCGGCAGAAGGTGAACAGGGAGGAGAACAGTGAGGACGGGGCTTAGGCTGGCTGGACATTACGACCATCCCTTTTTGCGGCTCCGGAGACAACGGTGCAAATCCACGACTCGATGATCAGCCTCGTCGGCAACACCCCGCTGCTGAGGCTCAACAGCGTGACCGAGGGCATCCAGGCGACCGTCCTGGCCAAGGTCGAGTACTTCAATCCCGGCGGTTCCGTGAAGGACCGCATCGCGCTGCGCATGATCGAGGCGGCGGAGAAGAGCGGGGAGCTGCAGCCCGGCGGCACGATCGTCGAGCCGACCAGCGGAAACACAGGTGTGGGCCTCGCCATCGTGGCCCAGCAGAAGGGGTACAAGTGCATCTTCGTGTGCCCCGACAAGGTGAGCACCGACAAGATCAACGTGCTCCGGGCGTACGGCGCCGAGGTCGTCGTCTGCCCCACGGCGGTCGACCCCGAGCACCCCGACTCGTACTACAACGTCTCCGACCGGCTGGTCCGCGAGACGCCCGGCGCCTGGAAGCCGGACCAGTACTCCAATCCCCACAACCCGCTCTCCCACTACCACTCGACCGGCCCTGAGCTGTGGGAGCAGACGGAGGGGCGGATCACCCACTTCGTGGCGGGCGTGGGCACCGGCGGCACCATCTCCGGCACCGGCCGGTACCTGAAGGACGTCAGTGACGGCCGCGTCCAGGTGATCGGCGCCGACCCCGAGGGTTCCGTGTACTCCGGCGGGTCCGGGCGGCCGTACCTCGTCGAGGGCGTCGGTGAGGACTTCTGGCCGACCGCGTACGACCGGACCGTCGCCGACGAGATCGTCGCCGTGTCCGACAAGGACTCCTTCCAGATGACCCGGCGGCTGGCCAAGGAGGAGGGCCTGCTGGTGGGCGGCTCCTGCGGCATGGCCGTCGTCGCCGCCCTGGAGGTCGCGAAGCGGCTCGGCCCGGACGACGTGCTGGTCGTCCTGCTGCCCGACAGCGGGCGCGGCTACCTCAGCAAGATCTTCAACGACGAGTGGATGGCCGACTACGGCTTCCTGGAGGACGAGGGACCGAGCGCGCGCGTCGCCGACGTCCTCAGCCACAAGGAGCACGGCGCCATTCCGTCCCTCGTCCACATGCACCCGGACGAGACGGTCGGCCAGGCGATCGAGGTGCTGCGCGAGTACGGCGTCTCGCAGATGCCGATCGTGAAGCCGGGCGCCGGCCACCCGGACGTCATGGCCGCCGAGGTCGTCGGGTCCGTCGTCGAACGCGAGCTGCTGGACGCCCTCTTCACCCAGCGCGCCTCGCTCGACGACCCGCTGGAGAAGCACATGTCGGCGCCGCTGCCGCAGGTCGGCTCCGGTGAGCCGGTGGGCGACCTGATGACCGTGCTCGGGTCGGCGGACGCGGCCATCGTGCTGGTCGAGGGCAAGCCGACCGGTGTGGTCAGCCGACAGGACCTGCTCGCGTTCCTCGCCAAGGGCGGGGTCAAGCAGTAGGGCGGCTGCCGGCCGCGCCGGGCTGAGGGAGGGGCCGCTGCCTGAGGGGAGGGGCCGCTGCCGACGGGTGGGGCGCCTGATTGGGGGGAAAAATCCCGGGAAGGGCCCTTCTTCGTCGAAGAATTGCGCGAGTCGAGGGTTTGACTTCGCAGAAGTGGTACGAGCGCGTCACGTCCGCGCAGCACCCGCTTAACACGGGTCCGGCACATTAGTGGGTGTCGGCAGGGCGGGAGCGGCTCCCCGCCCCGGCCGGCAACCGAAACGGCGTCAAGGACCTCCGGAGCGGCTCCCGGACCTCCATGGACGCCAAGGACGCGCCAGCCCGGTCCTGACCCGGCCCGCGTCCCTCGCGGGGACCGCCGTCGTCCCGCCCCCCGTCACACGGGGGTGCGGCGGTCCCCGCGCATATCTCCTCCGCCTTCTCCGGGAACGCGCTCCGGGAACGCGGGGAAGTCACCCTTGCCAGTCCGATTCCCCGCTCTTGCCCCGGCGCCTGCCCAGGGTCGGTGAGTTGCGCAGGGCCCAGGCCACGTTCACGCCGACGATGCCCGCCCAGGTGACGAACAGGCCGGGCAGTTCGGCCACTCCGCCCCCGATGCCCGACAGGGGGATGGCGGCGACGAGGGAGACCACGCCGAAGCCGTAGCGTTCGCCCCAGCTGTCGGTGGACTTGCCGGGGGAGCGGCTGCCGCGGGCCACCACCACCTGCTGCTCGGCCACCTGACGCCGGACCCGGCGGTCGACCGCGCTGTCGATGCGCTGGTCGACCTTCTCCAGGAACGAGTCGACGAGCGCGGACTCGTAGTCCTCGCCCAGTTCTCTGCGGGCGTGCAGGGTGGCGGCGAGTTCCTTCTTCAGCTCGGCTTCGCCGAGCTGCGCGTCACGGGCATCCATACCGGTCATGCTCTTCACGGTAGGGAGCCGGGAGCCGTCCGGCACTGGGGTTAGCCCCCCAGTCGTCGTACGGCTCTCCCTGTTTCCCGTCCGGCCGCTCTTGCCCGGCCTGCATAGTCTCATGCAGAGTTCTCGGTGTCTGAATATGCGGTTCCGTCGGAGCTGAGGAGGCTACGGGTATGTCCTCTCGGATCATGGGCGTGACGGACGTCCCCGCCGCCGTCACCGGGCAGGTCGGGCAGGCCGGGCTCGTCGTCCTCGACGGGCGTGCGCTGGGGGTCGCCGATGTCGTCCGGCTCGCCGACGGTGTCGTACGGCCGGTGCCCGACGGCGCGGCGGTGCGGCGGGTCGAGGATTCCTGGGAGGCCGCCCGGCTGATCGCGGCGGCCGGGCGCGTGTACGGCCGTTCCACCGGGGTCGGTGCCAACCGCACCGAGGACGTGCCCACCGAGGCCGCTGCCGAGCACGGCCTGCGGCTGCTGCGCAGTCACGCCGGGGCCATCGGGGAGGAGCTGCCCGCCCGGCAGGTGCGCGCCATGCTCGCCGTACGCGCCAACCAGCTGCTCGCGGGCGGCGCGGGGCTCCGGCCGAGCGTGGTCACCGCGCTCTGCGCCGCGCTGGAGAGCGGGGCGCACCCCGTGGTCAACGAGTTCGGTTCGGTGGGGACGGGCGACATCGCGGCCCTGGCCCAGGTGGGGCTGGCGCTGGCGGGGGAGCATCCGTGGCGGGTGCCTGGGGTGCCGGAGGCGCGGTCGGAGCATGGGGGCGGGCCCAGGCCGGGTGTCGGCGTGCCCGAGGCGCAGCCGCTGGACAACAATGACGCCCTCGCGCTGATCAGCAGCAACGCGCTCACGCTCGGGCAGGCCGCGCTCGCGCTGCACGAGCTGCGCGGGCTGATCGCGGCCACGCAGGTCGTCGCCGCGCTCTCGCTGCTCGCCGTGGACGGCTCGCACGAGGCGTACGCGGCGCCCGTGCACGTCGCGCGCGCCCACCGGGGGTCGCGCGAGGTGGCCCGGCGCATGCGGGAGCTGATCGGGGCGGCCGACCGGCCCACACCCCCGCTGGGGCGGATCCAGGACCCGTACGGCTTCCGGTGCCTGCCGCAGATCCACGGCCCCGCGCTGGACGCGGCGGACGCGCTGGAGGGCGTCCTGGAGGTGGAGATCAACGCGGCGGCGGAGAACCCGCTGATCATCCCGGAAGACATGGCCGCGTACCACCACGGAGGCTTCTACCAGGCCCAACTCGCCCTCGCCCTCGACCACTTCAGGCTCGCCGTGACCCAGGTGGCCCGGCTGTCGACCTCCCGGCTCTCCTCGCTCAACGAGCCCGCGTACACCCGGCTGCGGCCCTTCCTCGCCGACCACGAGCCCGCCTCCTCGGGCGTGATGATCCTGGAGTACGCCGCCGGGGCCGCCCTCGGTGACCTGCGGGCCTTCTCCGCGCCCGCGTCGCTCGGCCACGCCGTACTCTCCCGGGGCGTCGAGGAACAGGCCAGCTTCGCCTCGCTCGCCGCCCGGCAGACGCTGCGGGCGTGCGGCGCGTACCGGCTCGTCGTCGGCTGTGAACTGGTCGCGGCCGTACGGGCGTTGCGGCAGCGGGACCTGCGGCCGGACCCGGGGCTGCCGGTCGGACGCGCGCTGGAACTCGCGGAGGCCGTGCTCGACCCGGACCCGGCCGACCGGCCGCTGACGGCAGACGTGGGCGCGGCGGCCGTACTGCTCGATCGGTTCACCCAGATCTGGACGGACGTCCAGGCGAACCCACTGAGGGGGAGCGCGTCATGAGCGCGGACAAGGGCACGGGCGTGACGGACAGTCCCGCCGCGCGGCTGCAGACGCTCTTCGAGGGGCACCGGCTGACGCCCACTCAGCGGCGCATCGCCCACAGCATGGTGCGGCGGGCGGCCGACGTGCCGTTCCTGTCGAGTGTGGAACTGGCCGAGCTGGCCGGGGTGAGCCAGCCGTCCGTGACCCGGTTCGCGGTGGCGCTGGGCTTCGACGGCTACCCGGCGCTGCGTCGGCACCTGCGGGACGTCGGGCCCGCCGAGCCGGCCCCGGACACCACCACGTACAACGAGTACCAGCAGGCCGTCGAGGCCGAGATCGAGAACCTGCGGCATCTGGCCGAGGTGCTCGCCGACCCCGCCCCGGTGGCCCGGGCCGGGCGGCTGCTCGCCGCGTCCCGGCCGCTGCCGGTGCTCGGACTGCGGGCGGCGGCCTCCCAGGCGTACGGGTTCGCGTACTTCGCGGCGAAGGTCCACCCCGACGTACGGCTGCTGCACGAGGGCGGCAGCATGCTCCACGACCGCATCGACGCGGCCGTGCGCGGGGGCGCGACCGCGCTGCTCTGCTTCGCGCTGCCCCGGCATCCCCGCGAGGTCGTCGAGAGCCTGGCGTACGCCAAGGAGGCCGGGCTCTTCGTCGTCACGGTCGCCGACTCCGCCTTCGCGCCCGTCGCCAAGGTCTCCGACCTGCTGCTGCCCGCCGCCGTCGGCACCGGGCTCGCCTTCGACACGGCCTGCGCCCCCATGCTGCTGGGCCGGGTGCTCCTGGAGGCCATGTGCGACGACCTGCCGGAGGCCCAGGCCCGGCTGGAGGAGTTCGACGCGAAGGCCGCGACCAGGGGACTGTTCGTGGAGTAGTCCGCGTCTGGAGCAGACCGCGTCGTGGACCAGACCGCGTCGTGGAGCAGTCCGCGCGATCGGCCGAGGTTCGCGATTCTCAGGCGCGTTTCACGTTCTCCCGCTAGCGTGCCCGCGACTGTCGTACGACCTGGGGTTCATGGGAGGCGGGGAGCGTGGCGCGCGGAGGGCAGGGGCTTGCTCGGGTGGCCGTCGTGGTGCGGGCCGGGGCGGCGCCGTTGTGGTGGCTGGGGGTGCTCGCGGCCGGGATCGGGGTCCTGCCGTCCGGGCTGACCGGGCGGCGGATCGGGGTGCTGGCGGGGGCCGCCGTGTTCATCGTCGCGGCCGCGGTGGTGGCGTGGGTGGGGCGCGGCCGGTATCTCGCGCCCGCGCGGGAGGCCGTGCGCGCCGGCAAGCACGATGTCCTCCAGGACCGTGCCGTGACGCTGCGCGCCTGGCGCCGGGGCCACCGCTGGTGGCTGCTGCTCTGCTTCGCGGCCGCCCTGGGCTCCTCCTTCGCCCTGCCCGCGGCGGGCGGCCTGCTCCTCGCCGGCCTCGGCACCGGCCTCCGGCTCAAGGCCGCCTGGCTCGGCCGCCGTGAACGTGCCGCCGGGCAGCTCTTCTGGGTCCGGGTGGACTGGCTGTCCGCACGGGCCGGCCGCCCCACGGGCAAGCGGGTGCCCGGCTACCGGCTCACGGGCATCGAAGCGGGCGACGCGGCACCCGGGGGCGGCCGACGGGCGTAGGGCCGCCGCCCGACGTCGGCGGGGCTCCGCTGGGCTCGCTCCGGCGTGGCGCATGGGCTTGCTCCGGTGGGACTCATGGGCTTGCTCCGGCGCGGGCGCACGGGCTCGCGCCGGTGGGGCTGTGGGCTCGGTGGGGCGGTGCGGGGCTACTCGCCGCGCGTGCGCAGGACCAGCTTGTTCACCGCCCACAGAGCGATGCCGATGGCCAGGAGCACGCCCGCGCGGATGTAGACGTCGGCCGGGCGGTCGGCCAGCGGGCTCGCCAGGATCAGGGCCGTCAGGGCGCCGAGCACCGGCAGGGCCGTCGGCGTCCGGAAGTGGGCGTGGTCGACGCGGTCACGGCGCAGAACCAGGACCGCGATGTTGACGACCGCGAAGACACAGAGCAACAGGAACGCGGTGGTGTCACCGAGGCCCTCGATCTCACCGGTGGAGACCAGGCCGATCGCGAGGAGGGTGACGAAGACGATGCCCACGACGGGCGTACGGCGGCGGGGCAGGACGCGTGCCATGCCGCGCGGGAGGATGCGTTCGTTGGCCATGCCGTAGCAGAGGCGGGAGGCCATCATGATGTTGATCAGGGCCGAGTTGGTGACCGCGAAGAGGGCGATCAGGGCGAAGAGTCCGTGCGGGAAGTCCACCCCGCCGGCCTTCACCACTTCGAGGAGCGGACCGCTGGAGCCCTCCAGGGTCCCGGCGTCGACCAGCAGCGACGACACCAGAGCCACCAGCACGTAGATCGTGCCCGTCACCGCCACCCCGATGAAGATCGCGCGGGGGAAGGTCCGGGTCGGGTTCTTCGTCTCCTCCGCCATGTTCACCGAGTCCTCGAACCCGACGAAGGCGAAGAACCCGAGGGCCGTGGCGCCGAGCACGCTGGTGAGCAGGGCGTATCCCGTGCCGCTCGCCTCGAACTCGGTCAGCCGGGACGGCTCGCCGTCACCGCTCAACACCGCCCAGGCGCCGATCGTGAGGATGATCAGCAGGCCGGTCAGCTCGACCAGGGTCAGCACCACGTTCGTCTTGACCGACTCCGAGACGCCCCGCAGGTTCAGGGCGGCCAGCAGGACGATGAAGGCGATGGCGACGAGGGTGGGCGGCAAGGCCCCGTTCGTCAGCTCGTCGAGATAGTCACCGCTGAAGGCACGCGCGGCGGCGCTCGCGGAGGACAGGCCGGAGCACATCACCATGAACGCGACGATGAACGTCAGGAAGGGAACCCTGAACGCCTTCTGCGTGTAGAGCGCCGCCCCGGCCGCCTTCGGGTACTTGCCGACCAGTTCGACGTACGACGCCGCCGTCAGGATCGCCACCACGAAGCCGATCACGAAGGGCAGCCAGAGCGCTCCGCCGACCTTCCCGGCGACCTTGCCCGTGGTCGCGTAGATGCCGGTGCCGAGGATGTCGCCGATCACGAAGAGGATCAGCAGCCTGGGGCCGAGCACCCGCTTGAGGCCGGTCTCCTCGGCGGGCGCGGGTGCCGCGGCGGTGCCTTCGGCAGTGGACAAGAGAACCTCCCCCGGTCGGTGATCCGTCCGGGGGACTCATGCCCGGTCGCGGCCCGTGGATGCCTGCGCGACCGGGCCTCGGGGCCGGGAGGATGATCAGGTCGTGCTCAGTGTCCGCTTGGCCAGCTCGTACGCCGGGAGCATCTGCTCGTGCTCCTGGGTGTCGAGGCCGCCGAGATGGACGACGACGGGCCCGTCCGGGGTCACGGCGACGAAGGCCCGCTCCTTCTTGGTCTCGTACAGCGCCTCACTGGTGTAGAGGTACTCGACCTCGGTGCCCCGCACGTCGGAGTCGGAAGTGAACTCGCTGTACTTCGCCTCGCTCGTCTCCCCCTCGGCCGCCACGAACTCCTTGAGCAGCGCCTCCGCGTCACCCGCCTCGGCCCCCTTCTCGCCCGTCCAGACCCGGATGAAGCCGATGTTCCCGGCCGGCTTGGCGTCGATCTCGCACGCGGCGGTGAACGGGCCCTGCCGGAGCAGCCCCTCGGCCAGCTCGGCCGCGAGCTGATCCTCCTCCGAACCGCCGCCGTCGCCGGGCGTGCCGGTCTCGACGGCCTCCGGCCGCCACTCCTCGGCCGTGTCGAAGGTGACCGGGAGTGGGCAGGAAGAGCCGGCCGCGCCGACACTGCCGCCGCTCTTCGCGGCCTCCCCGGTGCCGGCGGCGGTGTCCTTCCCTTCGGCGGACGCCGCGCCGCTGGTGCTCGCCGACGGCTTCGCGTCGTCGTCCCCCGCCGGCTCCGAGCACCCCGTCAGCACCCCGGCCAGCAAGGCCAGCTGCGCCAGCGCCGTCCCCCGTACGGCTCTTCCCACGGTCACCCACCCCTTGTCGTTCGAGGTCGGACACGGTAGCCGAGGCGTGCGCGGGCGGCGCTCCCCGGGTGGGGGGGGGCGCCGCCGGAGCCGTCGGGTCAGGGCGGTCAGACCTCCAACTCCGCCTCGATCCGCCGCAACTGGTGCCGGGCCATGGCCAGGTTGGCGCGCTTGGCGTCGAGCACCAGATAGAGGAAGAGGCCGTTGCCGCCGCGCCCGGTGATCAGGCGGATCAGGTGGTACGCGTCGGTCAGGGTGATCAGGATGTCCTCGATCTCGCCCTTGAGGCCGAGGTGTTCCATGGTGCGCAGCTTGGCGCGGACGACGTCGGTGTTCCCGGCGGCGGCGACGGTGAGGTCGAACCCCTTGCTGCCGCCGATCGTGCCCAGTGCCATGCCGCTGGTGTAGTCCACGAGGGCGGCGCCGGTCGCGCCCTCGATGGTCGCGAGGGCCTCTTTCAGCGCGGTCTCGGTGTTGGCCATGGTGTGCGGTGTCCTTTCAACTCTCACTGGTGGTAGGTGTGTTGGGAGTGGTTCGGGGGGTGGTGGCGCGAGGCGTCCGGCGGGGCATCGTCGACCTGACCGTGGCCTTGGCCGGCGCCTGGGGCGAGGTCGCGGCCGTGGTCGCGTCGGCGCCGAGTGCCCCGCTGGTCCTGGCCACGGACCGGGCCGGGTTCCTGGTGACCGCCCTGGCGCCCGCCGCGGCCTGCTCGTCGGGCCGTGGCAGGGCATCCACCAGTTCGCCGATCCGGCCGCCCGCCCGGCGGCCCTCCAGGTGCAGTCGGCCCACGTTGACGCGGTCCTGGGTCAGCAGCGTCAGTACGGCGGAGGAACCCGCCGCGTACGTCGCCACATAGCCTTGGTCGCCGCGCAGCAGCAGTTCACGGAGATCGCCCCGCCCGGCGGCGTCCGTCATCCGTACGGCGACGCCGAGCGCGGCCGCGGTGAGCGCCGCCAGGCCCTCGGGTTCCACCCCGGGGGTGTCGTGGGCGAGGACCAGCCCGTCCACGCTGGCCGCCAGCGCGCCGGTCAACTGGGGCACACGGGCCCTCAACCGGTGCAGTTCGTCGAGGACTTCGGCCTCCGCAACCATGAGCAGTCTCCTCTCGGCGGGACGCTCCCGCTGCCGCTCAAAGGGCCTCCAGCGCATCCCTGAGCCTTTGCAGTAGAGCCACTTCGGGGTCGGGGGTGGTGAGCGGCCAAGGTGGGGTGAGGGGCGGCGCCTCGACACCGGCCGTGAGCCCGGCCGACGGGTCACGGCCGGTGTCGCACGGTGCGGGGTGCCCGGGGACGACCGGGGTGAGGTACCCGGGGGCGGGTGGTGCGAGCGGGCTCGAACGGCCGGGGTCGGCCGGTGGGAGCCGGTGCGGGTCGAGTGGCGCGGGGTGGCCCGACTCGACCGGTGCGAGGTGCCGTGCGTCGGCCAATGTGAGGCCGCCCGGGGCCGTCGGCGTGTGGTGCCTCACGTCGGCCGGGGGGAGGTGCTCCGGGTGGGGCAGCGGGGAGTGGTCCGGGCCGGGTGGTGGTGGGGGAGGGCCCGGTGGGCGGGCGGGGGTGAGGCCCGGGTGGGGCACGGGGGCGCGTTCCCGGCGCGCGGCGGGAACGGGGTCCCGGCGGGCGCCGGGGGCGGGGTCCGGACCTGCGGGAGCCAGGGGTGCGGGAGCCTGCCCTGCAGGGGCCGGCGGTGTGGCAGCCGATGGTGTGGAAGCCCGCCCTGTGGGAGCCGGCGGTACCGGGGCAGGGCCGCATCGGGCCGTGGATATGAGGCCGGCCGCCGCCAGTCTTCGCACGTCCACGAGGGTGTGGAAGGCGGGGCGTCCCAGGCTCCGGGAGATCTCGGCGGCCGTGCGGAAGCCGTCGACCTGCCCGAGCACGGCTCCCTGCCGGGCCGGGACCGGCGGTGCGTCCAGGCCGACCGCTCTGACCAGCGGAGCCTCGTCCGTCGCCGGGTCGGGCCAGATGCGGTGCAGGAGGTCGCGGCGGCGCCGGGCCTCACGCTCCACGGCGGCCACCGGCACCGGCCGGATCGGCCCCAGCCAGTGCGCGGCACCGTAACGGAAGCTGGCCGGCGCGCTGCTCGGGCCGAGGACGAAGTACGCCGCGTCGAAGAGCGCGCCCGAGTGGCACAGCTCCAGCGCGCCCCGGGCGACCCGGCCGCTGTCCACCAGGAACCGCCCCACCCGCAGCCCCGCCCCGGCCGTGTCGACCGCCTCCCGCCAGCCGTCGGAGTCCAGGATGCCGCCGGTGGCGAGCAGGACGTCGAGGCCCGGGGAGCGGGGGCTCTCGGCGTGCACGACCTTCCCCTCGGACAGGTACAGCGACCCGCTCTCGCGCAGCAGGACGCCGGTGGCCCGCTCGGCGGCGAGCCTGCTCAGCATCGGGGAGACGGCCTGCCGGAAGTGTTCTCCGCGCACGGGCAGCGGGGGCGCCGGTGTGGTGATCACGCTCATGCCAGCACCAGCCGTCCGGCCATCTCACCGAGCCGGATCCGGGCCAGCGCGAGGTTGCCGTCCGTACGCGCCAGCCACAGGTGCAGGAACACACTGCTGTCGAACGTCGTCCGCACGAACCGCAGCACGTGGTACGTGTCCCGGTTGCTGACGATCAGGTCCTCGACCGGCAGATCCGCCCCGGACCAGTCGGAACCCTCCTCCGGCGCGAACGCCCGGTGCTCCGCCGCGAGCCGCGCGAGTTCCGCCGCCTCCGCCGCGGTCGTCTCGTGGTCACCGCCGGGTGCCTCCCCGACCGTGCCCAGCGCCAGTCCGCTGGTCCAGTCGACCACCGCGGCGCCCAAGGCACCGGGCAGCCTCATGGCTTCCACCAGACACTCGTCGATTCCGGGCACCGTGGCTCCCCTCCTGCCTGCGGTTCGGCTGAGTGACGCAGACGCTACGCAACGTGTGCGCGAGGGGTGAGAGATCTGGCATTTTCCAGCGGAACATGCGGACAGGTGACTAGGGTGGGTCGACTTGCCTGCTTTTCGCCGCTGTTGGGCCCGGGAACAGGCCCGGCGCGCTGAGGTGGACCTATGCGGCCGACCTGCATGGCGGGCGCGGACGGAACGCCGCGCATCCACCATTCTGAGGGGCGCGAGGGGCGTGCGAGAGGGAGCTTTTGCGAACTCGGGGCGCGAGCAACTCCTTCACGGGCGCGAGTCGGCAGGTGCCGATCAGAGCCTCAGCAGTCCCGACCGCTCCGCTCCCCCCGCCTCGGCCACGATCTCCTCCACGGTCTGCGCCCGCCGCACCACCGCGAAACGCATCTGCCCCTCCCCGGGCGCGTACCCGTAGATCCCGGGCCGGGGCAGGGAGTTGTACGCGTAGTGGTGCGCGAAGTAGTACGCGCCGGTGTCCAGCGCGGCCGCGTAGTCCCCCGGCTCGAACAACGGCAGCGAACGCCCCTCCGCCAGCAGGTCCCCGGCGAAACAGGCGGGCCCCGCCACGTCCTGCGGCACCGCCGGGCCCTCCTTCACGCGGCCCTTCGCGTCGTACGCGGAGATCCGCAGCGGCCAGGACCCTGGCGCGTACACCGTCCGGGTCGCCACCTGCACCCCGGCGTGGGTGACCGCGATGGCCCGGCCGCCCGCGCTCTTCGTGTACTCCACCCGGGCGACGACCGTCCCGTGCTTCGCCAGGAGCGACCGCCCGAACTCGGTCACCAGCCCGTACCGCCCGTCGAACAGTCCCGGCACCGCCTCCGCCAGCAGCCGTGCGTACTGCTCGTACGTCGGTGCCGCCGCCTCCGACGCGAAGTTCACCGGCAGCCCGCCGCCGATGTCGATCGTGTCGATCTGCCGCCGCCCGATCCGCCGGTTGATCTCCTCCGCCAGCTCGTACGTCTCCGTGATCCCCCGCGTCATCAGCGACAGCGGGATCCCCTGCGACCCGGTGTGCGCGTGCAGCCAGCTCAGCCACGGCCGCTCCAGATACGCCCGTACGACCCACTCCCGGGCGCCTTCGTCGAGGAGTGCCACCCCGAACTTCGAGGTGGCCGTCGCTGTGGACAACGCGTCGATCGCGCCACCGCCGACCTGCGGGTTCACCCGGATGCCGACGGGTGAGCGGGTGGTGGCCGACCGGACGAGCGCGTCGATGCGGTCCAGCTCCTGCGGGTTGTCCGCGTTGACGGCGATGCCCAGCGCCAGCGCCTCCCGCAGCTCGGCCGGCGTCTTGGCGGGGGAGTCGAGCACGGTCAGCGCGGGCGGCACCCCGGCCGCCCGCGCCAGGGCCAGCTCCCCGGCGCTGGCCACCTCCGCGCCGATCCCCGCCTCGCGCAGCAGCCGCAGCACGGGCACGAGCGGCGTCGCCTTCACCGCGAACGCGTGCAGCACCGGCGTCCCCGGCGCCGTCACCGCGTCGAAGGCCCGGCGCAGCGCCCCGGCCGACGCCCGGATCCCGGTCACGTCGAGCAGGGCGACGACCGGCTCGCCGGGGCCCAGCAGCCCCTGCTCCACAGCCGCCCGTACCGCCTCGTCCCGTCGCGCGACCCGCTCGCCGTCGGTGTCGAACAGCCGCAGCGTGCGCTCGGCCTCCTCCTCGTCGTGCAGACCGCAGGGCCGCTCCCCTTCGGTCCCGTGCGTCACGTCTCCCATCTCTTCCCCCGTTGTCGTGTCGTCGTCCGCACCCATAGGGCCAGTGTGTCCAGCCAAACATCCACGGCGCGCCGCCGCTGGCCCTACGGGCGTATTGACTAGCTCTATTCAGCAAGTCAGGATGTGAATAGTTGCTGTATAGAGCTGGAGGCAGACCCGTGTCAGGACCCCGCCCCGTTCGAGCCCCGCGCGGTACGGAACTCAGCGCCCTGGGCTGGCAGCAGGAAGCCGCCCTGCGCATGCTCCAGAACAACCTCGACCCCGAGGTCGCCGAGCACCCGGACAAGCTGGTCGTCTACGGCGGCACGGGCAAGGCCGCCCGCGACTGGCGCTCCTTCGACGCCATGGTCCGCACCCTGAGGACGCTCAAGCAGGACGAGACCATGCTGGTCCAGTCCGGCCGCCCCGTCGGCGTCATGCAGACCCATGAGTGGGCCCCCCGCGTCCTCATCGCCAACTCCAACCTCGTCGGCGACTGGGCCAACTGGGAGGAGTTCCGCCGACTGGAACAGCTCGGGCTGACCATGTACGGGCAGATGACCGCCGGTTCCTGGATCTACATCGGCACGCAGGGCATCCTCCAGGGCACCTACGAGACCTTCGCAGCCGTCGCCGCCAAGAAGTTCTCCGGCACCCTCGCCGGGACGATCACCCTCACCGCCGGCCTCGGCGGCATGGGCGGCGCCCAGCCCCTCGCCGTGACCATGAACGACGGCGTCGCGCTCTGCATCGACTGCGACCCCCGCGCCATCGAGCGCCGCATCGAGCACCGCTACCTCGACGTCAAGGCCGACTCCCTCGATCACGCCCTCCAGCTGGCTATCGAGGCCCGTGACGCCCGCCGCCCGCTGTCCATCGGCGTGCTCGGCAACGCCGCCGACCTGGTCCCGCAGCTCCTCGCCATGGGCGCCCCCATCGACATCGTCACCGACCAGACCTCCGCCCACGACCCGCTCGCCTACCTGCCCGTCGGCGTCGACTTCGACGACATGGCCTCGTACGCGGCCAAGGACCCGGCCGGCTTCACCACGCGCGCCCGCGAGTCCATGGCCCGGCACGTCGAGGCCATGGTCGGCTTCCAGGACGCCGGGGCGGAGGTCTTCGACTACGGAAACTCCATCCGGGGCGAGGCCCAACTCGCCGGCTACGAGCGGGCGTTCGCCTTCCCCGGTTTCGTCCCCGCCTACATCCGGCCGCTGTTCTGCGAGGGCAAGGGCCCCTTCCGGTGGGCGGCTCTGTCCGGCGATCCCGCCGACATCGCCAAGACCGACAAGGCGATCCTCGACCTCTTCCCCGAGAACGAGTCCCTGCACCGCTGGATCAGGATGGCGGGCGAGCGCGTCCACTTCCAGGGCCTCCCGGCCCGCATCTGCTGGCTCGGCTACGGCGAACGCGACAAGGCCGGCGAGCGCTTCAACGACATGGTGGCCTCCGGAGAACTGGCCGCGCCGCTCGCGATCGGCCGCGACCACCTCGACTGCGGCTCCGTCGCCTCCCCCTACCGCGAGACCGAGGCCATGCTCGACGGTTCCGACGCGATCGCCGACTGGCCGCTGCTGAACGCGATGGTCAACGTGGCCTCCGGGGCGTCCTGGGTGTCCCTGCACCACGGCGGTGGCGTGGGCATGGGCCGCTCCATCCATGCCGGCCAGGTGACCGTGGCCGACGGCACGAAGCTGGGCGGCGAGAAGATCCGCCGGGTACTGACCAACGACCCCGGCATGGGCGTCATCCGGCACGTGGACGCCGGGTACGACATCGCGGAGTCCGTCGCCGACGAGCGGGGCGTACGGGTGCCGATGCGCGAGGGTGGCGACGCGTGACCCGAAGCGAGGGCGGACGAAGCGGAGACTCCCCGGTGGGGGTTGATGCCTCGTCGCCGACTGCGGGCCCGGCTGCGCCCACCCGTTCCGCCCTGCGGAACGACTGCCCACAGCCTGTACGGGGAAGTGACCGGTCCGACGGGGTGCAGCCTGAGGCGGCCGGCGGCGGCCGCCGGCCGGCGGCCGTGCCCGGTGGCGGTGGTGCGCAGCCCGTCGCCGGTGGGGCCTCCTTTCATACGATGTGGCGGGAGCTTCGGCCCATCGGCCGCCACCCCGACTCCGGCGGGTACCGCCGGTTCGCGTGGACCGGGGCCGACGCCGAGTGCCGGGCCTGGTTCGAGGAGCAGGCCCGGGACCGGGGGCTGGACTACGAGGTCGACCGCAACGGGAACCAGTGGGCCTGGCTCGGCGATCCCGCCGCCGGGGACGCTGTCGTCACCGGGTCCCATCTCGACTCCGTGCCCGACGGCGGCGCCTTCGACGGCCCCCTCGGCGTCGTGTCGTCCTTCGCCGCGCTCGACGAACTCCGCGCCCGGGGCGCCCGGTTCGACAAGCCGCTCGCCATCGTCAACTTCGGCGACGAGGAGGGCGCCCGGTTCGGGCTGGCCTGCGTGGGGTCCAGGCTCGCCGCCGGGCACCTGACCGTCGAGCAGGCGGGTCGGCTGACCGACGCGGACGGGGTCACTCTGCCGCGGGCCATGGAGGCGGCCGGGTACGACCCGGAGGGCATCGGCCCGGACCCGGAACGGCTCGCACGGATCGGCGCGTTCGTCGAACTCCACGTCGAGCAGGGCCGGGCCCTGGACCTCTCCGGCGACGCCGTCGGCATCGCCAGCTCCATCTGGCCGCACGGCCGGTGGCGGTTCGACTTCCGCGGCGAGGCCAACCACGCGGGCACCACACGGCTCGTGGACCGCCGGGACCCCATGCTGTCGTACGCGGAGACCGTGCTCGCCGCCCGCCGTGAGGCCCGGCTCGCCGGAGCCGTCGCCACCTTCGGCAAGATCTCCGTCGAGCCGAACGGCGTCAACGCCATCCCCTCCCTCGTACGCGGCTGGCTCGACTCCCGTGCCGAGGACCAGACGACGCTGGACACGGTCGTCGGCGCGATCGAGGAGGCGGCCCGTGATGTCGCCCACGAGCACGGCGTCGAACTGGACGTCGTCCGGGAGTCCTTCACCCCCGTCGTCGAGTTCGAGCACGCCCTGCGGGACGAGATCGCCCGCATCCTGGGCCAGGACACGGCCGACCTGAAGGTGCCGGTGCTCGGGACCGGCGCCGGACACGACGCCGGGATCCTCTCCGGGACAGTCCCGACCGCCATGCTGTTCGTACGCAACCCGACGGGCGTGTCGCACTCCCCGGCCGAGCATGCCGCCGAGGACGACTGCCTGGCCGGGGTGACCGCGCTCGCCGACGTACTGGAAGGGCTGGCCCGCAGGTGACGGAGACGACCTACTGGCTCGAACACGCCTGGCTCGGCACGAACGTCGAGCCGGGGGTGACCCTCACGGTCACCACCGAAGGCCGCGTCGGCGCCGTGCGCACCGGCACGCCCACCCCGCCCCCGGGCGCGGTCGTCCTGCGCGGCCTGACGCTGCCCGGTCTCGCCAACGCCCACAGCCACGCCTTCCACCGGGCCCTGCGCGGTACCGTCCAGGTCGGCTCGGGCACCTTCTGGACCTGGCGCGAGGTCATGTACCGGGTGGCGGACCGGCTGACCCCGGACACCTATCACGCGCTCGCGCGGGCCGTGTACGCGGAGATGGCGCTGGCCGGGATCACAGCCGTGGGCGAGTTCCACTATGTGCACCACGCCCCCGGCGGCACCCCCTACGCCGACCCGAACGCCATGGGTGAGGCGCTGATCGAGGCCGCCGCCGAGGCGGGCATCCGGATCACCCTCCTCGACACGGCCTACCTCTCCGCAGGCTTCGGCAAGGCCCCCGACCCCCACCAGCTCCGCTTCTCCGACGGCACGGCCGAGGCCTGGGCCGAACGCTGTTCAGTTCTCAAGGACCGGGATCACGCGCGGATCGGTGCGGCCGTGCACTCCGTACGGGCCGTGCCGGCGGGACAGTTGGCGACGGTGGCGCGGTGGGCCGAGGAACGGCGGGCCCCGCTCCATGTGCACCTGTCGGAGCAGACGGCGGAGAACGACGCCTGCCACGCGGCGCACGGCTGCACCCCCACCCGGCTCCTCGCCGACCACGGTGTGCTGGGCCCCTGTACCACCGGCGTCCACAACACCCACCTCACCGACGGGGACATCGCCCTCCTCGGCGGCAGCGGCACCGGCACCTGTATGTGCCCCACCACCGAACGGGACCTCGCGGACGGCATCGGACCGGCCGTCGCCCTGCAGCGCGCGGGCTCCCCGCTCTCCCTCGGCTCCGACAGCCACGCCGTCGTCGACCTGCTCGAAGAGGCGCGCGCGATGGAGCTGAACGAGCGGCTGCGGACCCGTACGCGTGGACACTGGACGGCGGCTGCCCTGCTGCGGGCGGCCTCGGCCGACGGCCACGCGGCGATCGGCTGGGACGACGCCGGCACCCTGGAGACGGGAGCGCTCGCCGACTTCACGACGATCGCGCTCGACTCCGTCAGGACAGCGGGGCCGCCTCCACGGCTCGGCGCGGAGACGGCTGTATTCGCCGCGTCGGCAGCAGACGTGTCGCACACGGTGGTGGGAGGTCGGCACGTCGTACGGGACGGGGCGCACGCGCTCGTACCGGATGTGCCGAAAGCCCTCGCGGACGCCGTCGCCGCACTGCGCGGATGACCCCCGGTGGCACGAGCGGGCGACCCGCCCCCGAACCCGGCTCCGACTCCGCCCGCGAACCCCACTTCGCTCCCGAACCCGACCCGACCGCCGACCAGGCAACCAAGGACGCCATGAGCAGCCCGACGACCGACAGCCCCGCCCACTCGGCGAGCACCGCCAGCACGCTCATCACCAACATCGCTGCCCTGGTCACCAACGACCCCTCCCTCGGCGACGGTTCCCCCCTCGGACTGATCCAGGACGCGGCCGTCGTCATCGACGGTGAACGCATCGCGTGGACCGGTGATCAAAGCAAAGCACCCGCCACTGACAATCGCGTCGACGCCGGTGGGCGGGCGGTGATCCCGGGCTTCGTGGACTCCCACTCCCACCTCGTCTTCGCGGGCGACCGCACCGCCGAGTTCAACGCCCGGATGTCAGGCCGGGCCTACAGCGCGGGCGGCATCCGCACGACCGTCGCCGCCACCCGCGCCGCCACCGACGAGGAACTGGAGGCCAACCTCACCCGCTACCTCCGCGAGGCCCTCCGCCAGGGCACGACCACCTTCGAGACCAAGTCGGGCTACGGCCTGACCGTCGAGGACGAGGCACGGGCGCTGCGCATCGCCGCGCGTCACACGGACGAGGTGACCTACCTCGGCGCCCACATCGTCCCCCCGGATCACGCCGAGGACCCCGCCGCCTACGTGGCCCTCGTCACCGGCGAGATGCTGGACGCCTGCGCCCCGTACGCCCGTTGGATCGACGTCTTCTGCGAGAAGGGCGCCTTCGACGGCGACCAGACCCGCGCGATCCTCACGGCAGGCAAGGCCAGGGGCCTGCACCCGCGCATCCACGCCAACCAGCTCTCCTACGGCCCCGGCGTCCGGCTCGCCGTGGAACTGGACGCGGCCAGCGCGGACCACTGCACCCATCTCACCGACGCCGACGTGGACGCCCTCGCGAACAGCCGTACGGTCGCCACGCTGCTCCCCGGCGCCGAGTTCTCCACCCGCGCCGAGTGGCCGGACGCCCGGCGCCTCCTCGACGCGGGTGTCACCGTCGCCCTCTCCACGGACTGCAACCCCGGCTCGTCCTTCACCTCGTCCGTCCCCTTCTGTGTCGCGCTCGCCGTGCGGGACATGGGGATGACGCCGGACGAGGCCGTCTGGTCGGCCACGGCCGGGGGCGCGAGGGCACTTCGCCGCGACGACATCGGACGCCTCACGCCGGGCGCGTACGCCGACCTCGCGCTGCTGGACGCGCCCAGCCACGTCCACCTCGCCTACCGGCCGGGCGTACCCCTGGTCAGCGGAGTGTGGCGCAGGGGAGCGCGCGTCGCCTGACCAACAGCCGGGCGCGGGCCTGCGCGGGCGGACCGGAGCGGGGCACGGGCGGCGGTGCCCGGTGCCGGCAACGGTGCCGGTGTCAGCTGTGGACCGGTCCCGCGCCCGCGCGCCAGCGTTGCCCGTCGTGTCCGGACACCTCGGTGAAGGAGACGGAGCCGAGGGCGTCCGGGGTCACGGCGTGCCCCGGCGCGACCGCCGGGCGGATCATGCCGCGGGAGTCGACCTCGAAGCGCAGGTTGTCGCCGTTGTCCCCGTCGAGCGAGTCGCAGTCCCAGATGCCCACTCCGTCGTCGGTCGCCCCTCGGCTGTCGAGGCACAGGTCGGGATCGGCGAACGACTGGAGGGCGTCCCGGTTGGAGTCGAGGCGCCAGCGCTGGGTGGCCCGCGAGGAGCAGGTGGCCGTGACGACGTCGGTGCCCTTCTCCAACTCGCCCCGGATGTCCAGGCACAGGCCGGACGCGACGTTCACCACCTGGGTGTAGGCGCCGTTCAGCGGGGGCCCGTACGGCAACGACGGCTTCGCCGGGCCGGGCGTCGACGGATCCGGACTCGGGCTCTTGCTCGGCTTCTCCTTCTCCGGGGGCTTCGAGGGACTCTCGGTCTCCGAGGGGGTCGGGGACGGTGTCGGGCTCGGCGGGACGGTCGGGGGCACCGCGCCCGGGGGCACCGCGCCCGGGGGAGGAACGGCGGGCGTGGTGCCGGAGCCGGCCTCGTCGTCGGACGACGAGCCGACCGACCCCGAGAACACCAGGAACGCCAACAGCGGCGCCAACGCCACGCCGAGCGCCACCGAGGTCAACGCGACCCGACGCGACGACGACCACTTGGAGCCCGAGGCCCCGTCTTCGTCCTCCCCACCACTCGGACGCAACGAACGGCTCCAGCCCACACTCCGGGCCGCCCCACCGCCGCTCTCTCCGCCGGCCCCCGCACCGATCCAGGGCCCGCCACCCCTCCCCGCACCGCCTCGGCCATCGATGCCGGACCCGAGCCACGCCGCGTCCGACCCGGCCGACCCATCCGGGGCAACCGCTCCCGCGCCACTCGCCGCGCGCTCCCCACCCCCGGCATCGGATCCGCTGCCCGAACCCGGAACGGCACCCGAACCCGAACCGGCACCGGAACTGAAATCGGAACTGGAACCAGGGCCGGCAGGAAGGGCGGCCCGAGCCTCGGCCACCGCCTCGGCCGCAGCTGCTGAGCCCGTCTCCGCCCCCGCCCCGGCGGAGCCCTCGGCCCGCGTCCCGGTCGCGCCCCGCGTGTACGCCGTACCGCCCCACGGCAGCAACCCCTCCGCGAGGGTCGCGCGCGGGTTGTCGCGCAGGGCGCACAGCTCCTCGTACGCGCCGGCGCAGTGCGGGCAGTGCTCCATGTGGGCCTGCAGATCGGTGCTGTGGCGAGGGGTGTCGGGTCGTACGGACTCCTCGATCAGCCGGCGGAAGTCCTGGCAGCGCGGGTCGTCCGAGGCGGCCAGCCGCACGCGCAGACATGCCTGGCGCAGGGCGTGGAGCGCGGACTCCCGCTTGTACGTGACGTCGTCGGCGGTGAGGCCGAGCAGAACGGCCGTTCGGTCGTCCGGTTCCCGCTCCACGGCGCCGTACCAGACGAGGCCCTGCGGCCGGGGCGGCAGCTGTTCGAACGCCGCGAGCAGGGGCGGGACTCGGCCTCCGGGGCCCGTCGTGTCCAGCACGGCCCGCAGGGCGGGGGCGAGACCGGTCGCACCGCCGTCGGTGGACCAGCCGACGGCGACCCGCGCGGTCAGCAGGAGCAGCCGATGGCGCCAGGGGACGGTGGGTTCGACGCCCCGGGCCGTCTCCTTGGTGGCGACCGTGAACGCCTGGGTGGCCAGTTCCCGTGCCGCGGACTCGCTCGCGGCGCACAGCCTGGCGTAGGCGAGGACCGAGAGGTGGTGGCGCTCGCGCAGTTCGCGCAGGGCCGCGTACGCGGTCGGTGAGTCGGAACGTAACAGCGCGGTGAGCCGGGTGTCGGACGCGTTCGCGTACCGGTGCTCGGACCCGTCGTCGGGGCGTGCACCCGGCGCGCCGGTGTTCCGGTGGTCCTCATGGCCGTCGTTGCCGCCGGGGCGCTCGTCCCGAGCCCGAGTCATCCTCGTGCCTCCTCGCACCCCCGTGTGTCCACCCGTCGGCTTCAGGCATACCGAACAGTCTGGCGCGTGACCATAGTGGCTGAAGGTGAACCGAGGGGAAGGGGTTTCTTGCGGTAAGGGGGTGGGAGGGGAGGAGATAGGGGTCGAGCCGGGAACGGTTCGGCCGGGTACGCCAGGAGTGTCGCAACTCCCACCACACCCGGCCGACTTCGCTCTACGTCGCGACGGACGGTCCGGACGGTCACTCCTCCAGCGTCAGCCCCTTGCGCAGACGCACCAGCGTGCGCGACAGCAACCGGGACACGTGCATCTGGGAGATGCCCAGTTCGTCCCCGATCTCGGACTGCGTCATGCCGGCCACGAACCGCAGCGACAGGATCTTCCGGTCGCGCGGCGGCAGTTCGGCGATCAGCGGCTTCAGGGACTCGACGTACTCGATGCCTTCGAGGCCGTGGTCCTCGTAGCCGATCCGGTCCGCCAGGGCGCCCTCGGAGTCGTCCTCCTCGGGCTGGGCGTCCAGCGACGAGGCGGTGTACGCGTTGGACGCCGCCATGCCTTCGACGACCTCGTCGTTCGTCAGCCCGAGGCGCTCCGCCAGCTCTCCCACCGTCGGAGCGCGATCGAGCTTCTGAGCGAGCTCGTCACCGGCCTTGGCCAGGTCGAGTCGGAGCTCCTGGAGTCTGCGCGGCACCCGCACGGACCAACTCGTGTCGCGGAAGAAGCGCTTGATCTCGCCGACGATCGTCGGCATCGCGAACGTGGGGAACTCGACGCCCCTGCTCAGTTCGAAGCGGTCGATCGCCTTGATGAGGCCGATCGTGCCGACCTGGATGATGTCCTCCATGGGTTCGCTGCGCGAGCGGAACCGGGAGGCGGCGAACTTCACCAGCGCCAGGTTGAGTTCGACCAGGGTGTTGCGGACGTACGAGTACTCGTACGTGCCTTCCTCAAGGGATTCGAGCCGCTCGAAGAGGGTCTTGGACAGGGCTCGTGCGTCCACCGGTCCCACCTCGTCGTACGGGGGGATCTCCGGGAGGTCGGTGAGCGCGTCGCCCGGATGATGGGCGAGGTCGTCCTGCGTCTCTTCCGGGGCGGATGCCGACGTCGCCCTCTGGGTATGCGATTCGTCGAGCCGGGGTGACATGATGTCCTCCATCGTTCTCGGCATATGGCCGCCGATGCCAATACGTGCACTGCGGTGTGCGGCGCCTCCAAAGCCGGCCGTGTCGATTGGTGTCACTACTAGCCCTACCCGGTTTCCCGACGTCGTCGCAAGTGCCTCCTGTGGTGAAATGTCCCTTTGTGGGCGATTGTTCGGGTGTTGGAGAGTGTGGAGAAGGCGTAGTGTTCGAGGGCGAGTCAGCAGTCACGACGGTCGGGAGAGGGACGGCATGGACCGTGGGACGGTCGGCAGCGCACAGTCGGGCCGACTACGGGTCGAGGTGCGGGAAGAGGGCCCCAGCGCCGTCGTGACCCCGGCGGGTGAGCTCGATCACCACACCGCCGATCTGTTGCGTGAGCCACTCGAGAGCTGTCTGGACAAGGGGTTCACCCGTCTGGTGGTGGACTGCTCACGCCTGGAGTTCTGCGACTCCACCGGGCTCAACGTCCTGCTGGGCGTGCGGCTCAGGGCGGAGGCGGCGGGCGGCGGCGTCCATCTGGCGGGCATGCTCCCGGCGGTGGCGCGGGTCTTCGAGATCACCGGGGCGGACGCGGTGTTCACCGTCCACGACAGCCTTGAGGCCGCCCTGGGTGACTAGGCCGCCGACCGGCCCGCCCGTGACCTCCGTCATGGGCGCCGTCGACCGTGACGGTCGACGGCGTCGGGTCGGCGGCCTTGGCCGCTCGTACGTTCCGGGGCGTACCCCAGGTGTCGCACGCCGATCGTCGGGTTATTCGCGTCACAGGTTCTGTGCCGAAAACGTGGGTGTTCTGACGGTTCGCTCGGGCAGGAGACATCCTGGACGCGTCGGTGGTGACCCGGATACGACGGGGTCGCGGCCCGGTGGCACGGGTGCACCGCGAGGTGTGACGGAAGTACGGATGGCGCGACGGATGACAGCAGAGAACGGCATGCACCGCGGGTCTTCGTCCCGCACCCTTGATAAGTCCTGAATCGTGAACTGGTGAATCGGTGAGGTGAAGCGCTGATGAGCACCACCCGGCCTGTCTCGCCGGGCGACCGCGGCCCGGAACCGGGTGCCGGCGGCGCTTCCGGGATGCCGGGCGGGGATCCGCCCGAGGCCCCCGCCGCGAGCCGACTTCCCCGTCGACTCGACTTCGAGGGCGAGAGCGGCGTGGTGCCGCTCGCCCGTGACTTCACCCGCCAGGCGCTGTACGCGTGGGGGTGGCTGCCGGCCGCGACCGCGGACCAGCGGGCCGCGGCCGAGGACGTGCTGCTGGTCGTCTCCGAACTGGTCACCAACGCCTGTCTGCACGCCGGGGGTCCGGCCGAACTGCGCATCGGGTGCGACAACAAGGTGCTGCGCATCGAGGTGTCCGACCGGGGGACGGGCAGCCCGGCGCCGCGCACACCGCATCGGGCCGGACGGCCGGGCGGACACGGGATGTTCATCGTGCAGCGGCTCTGCCTGGACTGGGGGGTCGTGCGGGCCCCCGGGGCGTCCGGGAAGACGGTGTGGGCGGAGCTGGGAGCACCCGCGTAGCAGCCACCCGCGTGGTGGCCGCGCCCTCCCTTTCGTGAACCGCGTGCCGCCGTCGAGGCGTGCGCCGAAGCCGTCGACACGCATCCGAACACATCCGACACTTGCGCGTGTCTTCCTTCTCCAAGGGCCCCGGCGTACCTTGAGCCGCCGATCTGATGTTCCGTCAGAATGTGGGGTGCCGAGGTGTCGTACCGGACGTACCAGAAACGAACCGCCGTGCTCGCGACCCTCGCGGCCCTGGCCGGCTCGGCGGTGCTGATGGCCGCCCCGGTGGCCCATGCCGAGGTCGTGGACGTCGAGTACAACTGCAAGACGCCGATCGGGGACAAGTCCGCGGTGTCGCCGATCGACATCAAGGGCGTCGAGAGCGGCGACGGCTACAAGATCACGATGTCGTGGCAGAAGGGCGTCTCGTCCAGCCCGGTCGAGCTGGGCAAGGGCGCGATGACGCCGAGCGCCACGATCGAACTGGGCGGGGCCGAGAGCGGCACGCTCACGGTGACGGGGCCGGCGAACCAGGAGGCGATCCCGGCCAACACCCCGATCAAGATCAACGACCTGAGCGGCACGTACACCCCGAAGGAGACCGGCAAGGTCGAGTTCACGGCGGGTGTGCTCACCATCAAGGCCCTCGGCACGGTGACCACCTGCACGCCGGGCAACGATCCCGGGCCGTCCCTGACCCTCGACGTCACCACCGCGGGCGGTTCGGGGGGCGGGGCCGACACGGGGGGCTCGGGCGGGTCGAGCACTACGGGCGGTACGGGTGGTTCGGGCGGCGAGTTGCCGCAGACCGGGCCCCTGGACTCGGCGGTCGCTCTCGGCACGCTCGGCGGCACGGTGCTGCTCGCGGGCACGGCCGGAGTGCTGTGGGTGACGCGCAGGAACCAGGCGGTACGTCGCTGACGGGAGCCGAACGTGATCAGTAGGCGGCGGAGGCGGATCCCGGCGTCGTGCGCACGGGTGCTCACAGTGACGGTGCTCGCCCTCGTGATGGGGCTTCCGGCATCCCTCGCGGATGGCCCCGCGCAGGCGCGGGCGCGGGCGGCCGCGGGGGAGCAGACCGTGAAGCTGTCCAAGTCGGAGGCGGGGACCGGCGGTTCGGTCGCCGTGACCGGCAGCGGCTGGCGGCCGAGGGCGATCCTGATGGTGCTGATCTGCGGTCGGTCGACGCCGTCGACGGGGGTGCCCGGGGGCACCGACTCCTGCGCCAACGCCGACGGACGGGCCGTCACCGTCGACGACAAGGGCGCGTTCCGCCGGGAGTTGCCGGTGGCGGAGCCCCCGGTGCCGTGCCCGTGCGTCGTGCACGTCTCCACCATCACCGGCCCCAAGGCCGAGGCCGACGCGGCGTTCCGGGTCGCGGGGCACTCGGTCGAGCCGCTGCCGCGGGAGGCGGCCGGCGGACGGCTGTCCCTGCTGACGGACGGCCGACTGACGGGCTCCAGCGGGCTGTTGACCTGGTTCGGTGCACCGCCCGCCCGTGAACTGGTCCTCACCGTCGGCAACGTCGGCACCTCCCCGGTGAAGGACCCGGTGTTCCAGGTGGGCACCTCCCACGGCGTGTTCGCGCCGCGCTGGGAGGAACAGCGATGGCGCGGCACGGTCCGGCCGGGCGGCGAGGCCCGCATCACTCTGCCCGTCGACCTCGCGGCCGGGGCCCACGGGGACTACACCGTCTCTCTCAAGTACGGCGGCAGGGTCCTCACCGAGCAGACATGGAGCGTGGGCCGCCCCTGGGGCGTCACCCTCTTCTGGCTGATGCTCTGCCTCGTCGTGCCCGCCGCGCTGTTCCGGATCGGCATGGCGGTGGTGGACCGCGTGCGGCCGGGGCGCGAGGCTCCCGCGCGGAAACGCCGCAGGCGCCGCCTCGCCGCCCTCCCCGCCTGGCTTCCCAAGCCGCCTCCGTCGACCGCGGCCCACGCCCAGCCCCGTACCCCACCACCCCCACCACGCACGACATCCGCGCCCCTACCGTGGTTCACCCCCGACACGGACATGCAGACGGAGGTTTCGGAGGCCGCGGCGGGCCGAACCCGAAAGGGTGACACCTGAGCTCGCTGCGGCAGCCCTGAACCCTTGGGATTCCACGGGCGCGCAGACGATCGAGGCAACGGGCTGTCCGTCGCGAGAACAGGCCGGTGGTAGTGATGGTGCCATCCGTTGCGGAGCGGCGTGCGAAAGAGGAACGAATGATCCGGGGAAGCGGGTAGCGGCCGGAACGTGTGCGGCCGTACTCATGATGTGGGGCCTGTACCTGTCCACGACGGGGTACGCCGAGGCCGCGCCGGTCAGGTACAAGTGCAAGGCGTACTTCCAACTGGACAAGCTGGGGCGGCCCGAAGCATGTTCCGAGTGCTGGAGGAGCCGTAGGGGCAAGGCGCTGAACCAGCACCGCGCCAAGATCGTCTGCGAACAGGTGCAGGGAGCCCGGGAACACGTGGTCCAGTGGACGCTGTACGGCGACTGGGCTTCGCCGAAGAAGAAGTCCACCGTCCGCTGCGGCTTCAAGAACTTCCTGATGGGCGGCGGAGTGGAGACGCGGAGGAAGTAGCCCTCACGAACGGCTCGTGCGCGTCATGCGTCGCGGGGCCCGGCACGTCTCGTTTCCGGGCGAGCCGGGCCCCGTGAAGCCGTCGATCTCAGTGGACGTCACCCATCAGCCGCTTGACCTTGCCGCGGTACAGGAACAGTGCGGCACCGGCGATCGCCGCCAGCGTGGCCTCGACGGCGACGAAGCCGCTCCGGTCGAGGTTGACGCCGCCGACGGCCGGGTTGGAGAGCAGCGCGGTGACCGAGTCGCCCGCGGTGACCGCGAGGAACCAGACTCCCATCATCTGGGAGGCGTACTTCGCCGGTGCCATCTTCGTGGTGACCGACAGACCCACCGGGGAGAGCGTCAGCTCACCGAGGGTCTGGACGAAGTAGATCGCGGCGATCCACGACGCGGCGGCCTTCTGCCCGTCCCCGGCGATCGCCAGCGGGGCGAGGAAGAGGAAGAAGGACGCGCCGATCAGCAGCAGCGCTGTGGCGAACTTGGCGATCGTGCTGGGCTCCTGGCCCCGCCGGTTCAGCCACACCCACAACCAGGCGAAGACGGGCGCCGCCGCCATGATCATGACCGGGTTGAGGGACTGGTACCACGAGACCGGGAACTCCCAGCCGAGCACGCTGTTGTCGGCCGACTCCTTGGCGAAGATCGCCAGGGTGGAGGCACCCTGGTCGTAGATCATCCAGAAGACCGCAGCGGCGACGAAGAACCAGATGAACGCCGACATCTTGGACTGCTCGACGGAGTCCAGGGCGCGGTCCCGCTTGATGCGGGCGATGACCCAGATCGGGATGATCAGGCCGATCGCCGTGAGCGGGATGATCGCCCAGTTGAGGGTGTAGAGGCCGGCGAAGCCCACGACGGCGTAGAAGATCACCGGGACGGCCAGCCACAGCAGACCCTTGCGCAGGATGGTCGACTTCTCCTCGGAGGACATCGGCGTCGGGACGATCTCGCTGCGCTCGCTCAGATGGCGGCTGCCGATCAGGAATTGCGCCAGACCCAGTCCCATGCCGAGCGCGGCCAGAGCGAACCCGAGGTGCCAGTTCACCTTCTCGCCGACGGTGCCGATGAGCAGCGGCGCGGCGAAGGCGCCCGCGTTGATGCCGATGTAGAAGAGGGTGAAGCCGCCGTCCCGGCGCGGGTCGTTGGGGCCGTCGTAGAGGTGGCCGACCATCGTCGAGATGTTGGCCTTCAGCAAACCCGAGCCGATCGCGACGAGCGCCAGGCCGATGTAGAAGGTTCCGGCCGACGGCAGAGCCAACGTCAGGTGTCCCGCCATGATGACCAGGCCCGCGAGGGCGACCGTCCGGCGAGGGCCGAGGAAGCGGTCCGCGACCCATCCGCCGGGCAGGGTGAGCAAGTACACCAGTGACGCGTACACCGAGCCGACGGTGATCGCAGTCGCCGCGCCGAGGTTCAGGCCGCTCGGGGCCACCAGGTACAGCGGGAGAAGAGCCTTCATGCCGTAGTAGGAGAATCGCTCCCACATCTCGGTCATGAAGAGTGTGGCCAGTCCGCGGGGGTGGCCGAAGAAGGTGCCCTCGGTGCCGGGGGTTCCCCGGCCGGCCGAGTCCTTCGTCAGGCTGGACGCCATGGTTGTTCCTTGCAGTTCGGGACGGCGCACGTGGGGGCGCGCGCCCACAGGTGGTTTCGCACATAAAAGAAACCTTCAGCGCATATATGCCGCTAAAGGTCCCCACATGTAGCTACAGGCGTTCCGTCACCATACGCCAGGAGGATGCAGGATCCGGAAGGGCTTGAGAGTCGGATCACAGGTAAGAAGGTCCTAGTGATCGCATATTCGAAGGTAAGTCGGGGGTTCAGGTCGGGCAGGCGCAGGAAAGGAGCGCACAGGGTGCGGCGCGGCGACGCACTGTTCACGGGACCGGCGCGGGATCCTCATCGGACCCGGCCGCCATCTCCACGCGGCGACGCGGATCTTCACCGGTGACGGACGAAACGCCCAGCGCAGTGGATCATGCCCCGGGAGAGTAGGAGAACCGTTGGACCAAGGTGTGAATCGTGCTTGCCGATCACCCTCCACCTGCGGTTCTTGGCGGACTACCATCACCCCATGACCCGTGTACTGCTCGCCGAGGACGACGCTTCCATCTCGGAGCCGCTGGCCCGCGCACTGCGCCGGGAGGGGTACGAGGTGGAGGTCCGCGAGGACGGCCCCACCGCGCTGGACGCCGGAATGCAGGGTGGCGTCGACCTGGTCGTCCTGGACCTGGGGCTGCCCGGCATGGACGGCCTGGAGGTCGCCCGACGGCTGCGGGCCGAGGGCCACACCGTGCCGATCCTCATCCTGACCGCGCGTGCGGACGAGGTGGACACCGTCGTCGGCCTCGACGCGGGCGCCGACGACTACGTCACCAAGCCCTTCCGGCTCGCCGAGCTGCTCGCCCGCGTGCGGGCCCTGCTGCGGCGCGGCTCGGCGGAGCCGGCGCAGCCGCCCGCCACCCATGGCGTGCGGATCGACGTCGAGTCCCACCGGGCGTGGATGGGGGACGAGGAACTCCAGCTCACGGCCAAGGAGTTCGACCTGCTGCGGGTGCTCGTGCGCGACGCCGGCCGGGTCGTCACCCGTGACCAGCTGATGCGCGAGGTCTGGGACACGACCTGGTGGTCCTCGACGAAGACCCTCGACATGCACATCTCCTGGCTGCGCAAGAAGCTGGGCGACGACGCGGCGAATCCGCGGTACATCGCGACGGTGCGTGGGGTCGGCTTCCGGTTCGAGAAGAACTGACCCCTGCCGAGGGCTGAGCCGGGCGTCTCACGGCTCGGGGTACGGGGTCGTGGGGCGGCCGCGGGCACGTCGTGGCCGGTCGCGCAGTTCCCCGCGCCCCTGGCGGGGCTTCGCCCCCGGCACCGCCCCCGCTCCGCGGCGGGCGCCGGGTGCCGCACAATCAGAGGTCCAGGAACACCCGCCCGCCCGGAGGGCAACCGTGCGTCGCCGTCTCATCCAGTCCACCCTCGCCGTGGTCCTCGTGGTCATCGCCGTCTTCGGCGTCTCCCTGGTCATCGTCGAGACCCGGACGATCAGCAACAGCGCCGAGGAACGTGTGGAGTCCGAGGCGGTCCAGCTGACGAGCATCGTGGACAGCCGGATCATCGGCGACGAGAGGATCACCGCCGAGGTCCTCCGCGACCAGGTCGGCGACGAGCGCTACGCCCGTATCGAGATCCCAGGCCAGTCCACGATCGAGATCGGCGAGAAGCCCGTCGGCGACGTCATCAGCCACCAGGCCACCGGCGAGAAGGACGAGGTCGTCACGGTCGAGGAGTCCCGCTCGGCGGTCAGCCGCGAGGTCGGCCGGACGCTGCTGATCATCGCGGCCGTCGCCCTGCTGGCCGTCATCGCGGCCGTCGTCCTCGCCGTACGCCAGGCCAACCGCCTCGCCTCCCCCCTCACCGACCTCGCCGAGACCGCCGAACGGCTCGGCTCCGGCGACCCGCGCCCCCGCCACAAGCGCTACGGCGTCCCCGAACTCGACCGGGTCGCCGACGTCCTGGACGCCTCCGCCGAACGCATCGGCCGCATGCTGACCGCCGAGCGGCGCCTCGCCGCGGACGCGTCCCACCAGCTGCGCACACCGCTGACCGCGCTGTCGATGCGGTTGGAGGAGATCACCCTCACCGACGACATCGACACGGTGAAGGAGGAGGCGCACATCGCGCTCACCCAGGTCGAGCGGCTCACGGACGTCGTGGAGCGGCTCCTGACCAACTCCCGCGACCCCCGCAACGGCTCCGCCGTCTCCTTCGAACTCGACGAGGTCATCAAGCAGCAGCTGGAGGAGTGGCGGCCGGCCTACCGCAGCGCCGGGCGGGCCGTCGTCAGCTCCGGCAAGCGGCACCTCCAGGCCGTGGGCACGCCCGGCGCGGTCGCGCAGGTGCTGGCCGCGCTGATCGAGAACTCGCTGATGCACGGGGGCGGCACGGTCGCGCTGCGCACCCGCGTCACCGGGAACCAGGCGGTGATCGAGGTCACCGACGAGGGGCCCGGCGTACCGGCCGACCTCGGCGCGCGGATCTTCGAGCGGGCGATCAGCGGGCGCAACTCGACGGGCATCGGGCTGGCCGTCGCACGCGACCTCGCCGAGGCCGACGGCGGCCGCCTGGAGATGCTCCAGGCGCAGCCGCCGGTGTTCGGACTGTTCCTGTCGCGCACGCCGGTGCGCACGCCTGCCGGCGAGCACCGGCCGGTCAGGTAGACCGACGGGCACTCGGGCACTCGGGCACTCGGCGGCGGCGCCTCGGCACTCGGCGGCGGCACCCGGCGGTCGGTGCGAGGGTTCGCGGATGAGCCGCGGCCTTCCGGGCCGTAGCACGGGCGGCTGCCGGTCCGGTGGGGCTTCCGGGGCTTCCGGGGGCTTCTCGCGCAGTCCCCCGCGCCCCTGAAAAGCAGGGCGTGCCCCCCTCAGCGGCGTTTGCCCGTGACCGTCCGCGGGTGGGCGGATTCCGCTTCCAGGAACGATTCCGCGTCGGCCACCGTCTCGCGGGCCGGGAGGGCCCGGAACACCCAGCTGCGGTACGACCAGAACCGGAAGAGGGTCGCGACGCCGATGCCGAGGAACTTGAAGATGTTGGACTGCAGGGGGCTGTCCCAGCCGAAGCCGTACGTGGCCGTGTAGAGGACGCCGTTCTCGATGATCAGGCCGACCGCGCTGAACAGCAGGAACAGTGTCAGTTCCTTCGTGCGGCGGCTCTTGTCGCGGTCCCGGTACGTGAAGTGGCGGAAGCCCACGTAGTTGAACGCGATGGCGACGACCGTGGCGATGACGCTGGCCCGGACCACCTGGAGCTCGGTGGTGTGGCGCACGAGGTTGAACACCCCGAGGTTCACCAGCAGCCCCGCACCGCCCACCGCGCCGAACTTGGCGACCTCACGGACCAGCAGGTCGAGTCGGCGGCGCAGGGCGCCGCGGGGCCTCGTATCAAGCCCCGAGCTGGTACTTCCCATCGTGTGCGGCCCCCGTCGCTCGGTTCCGGTCGGTGTCGTGCCGGTGGTCAGCCGGGTCGCTGTCCCGTCCGAAAAGATCTGGATGACCGGAGAAGAATTGATCTTCCGTCGACATCCACTGGTTCAGCCATGCTAACCAGCGCCCCTGGGCCATGCCTGTGCAGAACCTCACAGCCCGGACACGGAGGAGGTCCGGGCCGGTCCAGGGGGGAGACGGGCGGGGAAATCGGGCACCCGGGAGTGGCCGATTCCGTGGCCGATACCCTGGGGGCGTGACGTTCCCGGTAGTCGGCATGGTCGGCGGTGGCCAGCTCGCTCGTATGACACACGAGGCGGGCATCCCGCTCGGCATCAGGTTCAAGCTCCTCAGTGACACCCCTCAGGATTCCGCGGCGCAGGTCGTCGGTGATGTCGTCATCGGCGACTACCGCGACCTGGACACGCTGCGTGCGTTCGCGCAGGGCTGCGACGTGATCACCTTCGATCACGAACACGTACCCACCGAGCATCTACGGGCGCTGGAGGCGGACGGCATCCCCGTGCGCCCAGGCCCGGAGGCGCTCCAGCACGCCCAGGACAAGGGGGTGATGCGGGCGAAGCTCGACGCGATCGGAGTGCCCTGCCCGCGGCACCGCATCGTCGCCGACCCCGTCGACGTGGCCGCGTTCGCCGCCGAGGGCCTCCCCGAGGGCGCCGAGGGCGACGGGTTTCCGGTCATCCTCAAGACGGTCCGCGGCGGCTACGACGGCAAGGGCGTGTGGGTCGTCCGCTCGGTCGAGGACGCCGCCGAGCCCTTCCGCGCCGGCGTCCCGGTCCTCGCGGAGGAGAAGGTCGACTTCGTACGGGAGCTGGCCGCCAACGTCGTACGGTCGCCGCACGGGCAGGCCGTCGCCTACCCGGTGGTGGAGTCGCGGCAGGTCGACGGCGTCTGCGACACCGTGATCGCGCCGGCGCCAGACCTGGAGGAGGCGCTCGCGCTGCGCGCCGAGGAGATGGCGCTGCGCATCGCCAAGGAACTGGACGTGGTCGGCCACCTGGCGGTCGAGCTGTTCCAGACCCGGGACGGCCGCATCCTGGTCAACGAGCTGGCGATGCGCCCCCACAACTCCGGCCACTGGAGCCAGGACGGCGCGAGCACCTCGCAGTTCGCCAACCACGTACGGGCCGTCCTCGACCTCCCGCTCGGCGACCCGCGCCCCCGCGCCCGGTGGACCGTCATGGTCAACGTCCTCGGCGGCGACTACCCGGACATGTACTCGGCGTACCTGCACTGCATGGCCCGCGACCCGCGGCTCAAGATCCACATGTACGGAAAGGACGTGAAGCCCGGCCGTAAGGTCGGTCACGTCAACACCTACGGCGACGACCTCGACGACGTGCTGGAGCGCGCCCGTCACGCCGCCGGATACCTGAGAGGCACGATCACCGAATGAGCCCTGTGAGCCCCGTCGTAGGCATTGTCATGGGGTCGGACTCCGACTGGCCCGTCATGGAGGCCGCCGCGCAGGCCCTCGACGAGTTCGAGATCGCGTACGAGGTCGACGTCGTCTCGGCGCACCGGATGCCGCGCGAGATGATCGCGTACGGCGAGGAGGCCGCGGACCGGGGCATCAAGGTGATCATCGCGGGCGCGGGCGGTGCCGCCCATCTGCCCGGCATGCTCGCGTCCGTGACCCCGCTGCCGGTCATCGGCGTGCCGGTGCCGCTGAAGTACCTCGACGGCATGGACTCCCTGCTGTCGATCGTGCAGATGCCGGCCGGTGTGCCCGTCGCGACGGTCTCCGTCGCCGGCGCCCGCAACGCCGGCCTGCTGGCCGCGCGCATCCTCGCCGCGCACGACGAGGAACTCCTCGGCCGTATGCGGGAGTTCCAGCAGGAGCTGAACGACCAGGCGACCGAGAAGGGCAAGCGCCTGCGCACCAAGGTCGAGGGATCGGGCGGCGGCTTCGGCTTCGGGAAGTAGACGTAGAAGCGGACGTGACCGACATGACGGGGATCACGGGGGACACGGGGGAGATGACCATGACATCGCTGGAGGCGGCCCGGGAGCTGCTGCGGGAGTTCCCGGTCGCGGACGGGCACAACGACCTGCCCTGGGCGCTGCGTGAGCAGGTCGGCTACGACCTGGACGCGCGGGACATCACCGGCGACCAGAGCGCCTTCCTCCACACCGACCTGGCGCGGCTGCGCGCGGGCGGGGTGGGGGCGCAGTTCTGGTCGGTGTACGTCCCCTCCGACCGGCCGGGCGCCGTCACCGCGACCCTCGAACAGATCGACTGCGTACGGCGGTTGCTCGACCGTCACCCCGCGGAGCTGCGGGCCGCGCTGACCGCCGCCGAGATGGAGGCCGCCCGCGCCGAGGGCCGGATCGCCTCCCTGATGGGCGCCGAGGGCGGCCACTCCATCGACAACAGCCTCGCCACGCTGCGGATGCTGTACGCCCTCGGCGTCCGCTACATGACGCTCACCCACAACCACAACATCGCCTGGGCGGACTCCGCGACGGACGAGGCGGCCGTCGGCGGCCTCACCGACTTCGGCCGCGCGGTGGTGCGGGAGATGAACCGCGAGGGGATGCTCGTCGACCTCTCGCACGTGGCCGCCACGACGATGCGGGACGCGCTCGACGCGTCCGTCGCCCCGGTGATCTTCTCCCACTCCTCCTCGCGGGCCGTCTGCGACCACCCCCGCAACATCCCGGACGACGTACTGGAGCGGCTCCCGGCCAACGGGGGAGTGGCGATGGTGACGTTCGTCCCGAAGTTCGTGCTCCAGGCCGCCGTCGACTGGACGGCCGCCGCCGACGAGAACATGCGGGTCCACGGTCTGCACCACCTCGACACCACCCCCGAGGCGATGGCGGTCCACCGCGCCTTCGAGGAGCAGAACCCCCGTCCGGTCGCCACGGTGGCCACGGTCGCGGACCATCTCGACCACATGCGCGAGGTCACCGGCATCGACCACCTCGGCATCGGAGGCGACTACGACGGCACCGCCTTCACCCCGGACGGTCTGGGCGACGTCTCCTGCTACCCGAACCTGATCGCCGAGCTGCTCGACCGGGGCTGGTCGCGGACCGACCTGGCCAAGCTGACCTGGCGGAACGCGGTACGGGTGCTGGGCGCGGCGGAGGACGTGGCCCGGGACCTCCAGGCCCGCACGGGCCCGTCCCACGCGACGCTGGAACAGCTGGACGGGTGACGCCGGACGGGTGACGCCGGGCGCCGCCCGGGTCTCACCCGGGTGGCGTAGCGGCGGCCCCGCGACGGCCGTTCAACCCGAACGCCCCACCCACCAGGAAGGCGGGCGGCCTCCGTGCCACGGTGACGAGTACTGCGATCACCCAACGGCTACGGAGGTTTGCCATGGCAGATCTGCAGGACGAACTGCAAGCCGCGGGGGAGGCCGGCGAACTCGACACGCCCCCCGACCCCACCCGCGCCGAGCCCGCGCGCAAGCGCGACAGGCGCCCACCGGCGGCGGAGCCGATACCCCCCGGCGCCGACGGCCACCCCGACGACGGCGAGGCGGACGACGTCCGCCCCCATGGCGCGACCGACGTCCGTCGCGGTGGAGCGGATGACGTCCGTCGCGGTGGAGCGGACGTCCCCGGGGCCCCCGACGGCGAAGCGTTCGTGGTGGCCGGACCCGCCGCATCCCCCTCCCCCTCGCCGTCCTCGCCCTCCTCGGAGCTGGCCGAGGCGGACGCCTTCCTCGTCGCGCACCCCGTCGCCGACGGCTACAGCGGACTGCCGTGGGTGCTGCGTCAGCTGCCCCGCTACGACCTGGAGCTGGGCGAGGGTGGCGTGGACACCGACGTGCCGCGCATGCGCAAGGGGCACATCGGCGCGCTGTTCTGGTCGCTGCACCTCCCGGAGGGCCTCGCGGGCGAGCGGGCCGTGGGAGCCACGCTGGAGCAGCTGGACCTGGTCAGGACGGTCGTCGACGCCCACCCCGAGGGCCTGCGGCTCACGCACAGCGCCGGCGAGACCACCGACGCCCGCAACTGCGGTCGGGTGGCCGTCCTGCTGGGCCCCGCCGGAGCCCCGGCGATCGGCGACTCCCTCGCCATCCTGCGCTCCCTGCACGCGCTCGGGCTGAAGGCCCTCACCCTCGCCGGCGCGTCCTGGGCGGGCGAGTCCGGGCTGAGCAGGTTCGGCGAGGAGGTGGTCCGCGAGATGAACCGCATCGGCGTCCTCGCCGACCTCTCCGGAGCCTGCGAGGAGACGGTCCGCCGGGCGCTCGCGGTCTCCCGCGCCCCGGTGGTGTGCACCCGCTCGGCGGCCGCCGCGCTGCGGTCCCACCCGGCCAACCTCCCCGACGACATCCTCGCCGCGCTGGGCGAGGCGCGGGGCCTGTGCATGGTGCCGCTCACCGCCGAGCAGACCGGTCCCTCGGTCCGCGACGTCGCCGACCACCTCGACCACGTCCGAGCGATCGCCGGCCCCGAGTGCGTCGGCCTCTCCGGCACCTACGACTCCGGTGCCGCCCACCCGCGGGACCTCACCGACGCCTCGTGCTACCCCCGCCTCGTCGCCGAACTCATGCACCGGGGCTGGTCCGAACCCGACCTCGCCCTCCTCACCTGGGGCAACGTCCAACGCGTCCTGCGCACAGCCGACTTCACGGCCAGGGCGGCACGCGACCGCCGGGAAGCCTCGACGGCGAGGATCGCGGAACTGGACGGCTGAAAGGGGGCGTAGCCCCTTTCAGGGGCGCGGGGAACTGCGCGACCAGCGCGACCAGCCACGAACGACCGCCGGCCGCTCAGCTCCCCGCACCCCCTCCCCCTACCGCGAACTCGGCAGCAGCGGAGCTCAGGCGCGGCAAAGACAGAACGGATGCCCCGCCGGATCCGCGTACACCCGGAACCCCCGCTCACGGTCCGCCGCGTCCAGCACCGTCGCCCCCAGCGCCAGCACCTCCTTCTCCGCGGCGTCCATGTCCTCCACGTTCAGGTCGAGATGGAACTGCTGCGACCGCTGCGCCGAGGGCCACTCGGGCGCCACGAATCCCGGCGCCTTCTGGAACGCCAGCCGCGCACCCCCGCCCGGCACCTCCAGATCCACCCAGTCCCCCTCCCCGCTGACCTTCCCGCCGATCACCTCGGCGTAGAACCCGGCGAGGGAGGCCGGGTCGGGACAGTCCAGAACGACGACATCCAGCGTGGCGATGGCCATGGCCTTCTCCTTGCTCGTTCTCTGCTCATCCGAACTTCAGTTACCTGAAGAGGAGAGTAACCGGTAACCGTTACCTCATGTACCCCTTAAGAGGTAACCTCCCGGCATGAGTGAGAGAGCGTCCGCCCCCGGCGGCCTGGCCCTCGTCGAGAGCCTGGTCAACACGCTGGACGTGGAGACGGGCGCCGACAGCCTGGAGACGCCGGAGGCGCGCGCCGGCCTGGGCCTGGCGGCGGACGAGGACCTCACGGCCGTGCGCGAGCTGCGGGAGTCCCTCCGCGCGACCCTGCTGGCCCACGCCGGTCATGCCCCGCACCGCACGGTGACGCCGCTCGGCACCCTCCTGACCGCGGCACCGCTCGTCGTCGCGGTCTCCGCCGAGGACGGCTCGGCGAGCCTGCGCCCCGCCGCCGACCCCGCTCCCCTGCTCTCCCGCGTGGCCGCGGCCGTCGCCGAGGCCCTCACGGCGGGCACCTGGCAACGCCTCAAGGCCTGCCAGGCACCCGACTGCCACTGGGCGTACTACGACCGCAGCCCGGCCGGCCGCGGCCGCTGGTGCTCGATGCAGGTGTGCGGAGCCCGTGCGAAGATGCGCCGCTACCGAGCGAAGTGAACGCTTCGGCCCCGGGCGAAGTAAGCGCTTCGCCCCCGCCGGGCGCCGGAACGTGGACAATAGGAAAAGACGCCGTTCCGGCCGACTGAGCCTCGGCCGGAACGGCGTCACCTTCCGCTGCCCTCCGCGGGGGCCTGAGCCCTGCCGGCGCGGCCCTACGCGGTCGGCCGCCCCATCGCCCGGTACGTCCACCCCGCCCGGCGCCACAGCTCCGGGTCCAGCGCGTTGCGGCCGTCCAGCACCAGCCGCGTCGACGCGACCTCGCCCAGCTTCGCCGGGTCCAGCTCGCGGAACTCGCTCCACTCCGTCAGATGCAGCACGATGTCCGCGCCGCGCACGGCGTCCAGCGCGGTGTCGGCGTACCCGAGCGTCGGGAAGAGCCGCCGCGCGTTGTCCATGCCCTTGGGGTCGTAGACGGTGACCTGGCCGCCCTGGAGGTGGATCTGCCCGGCCACGTTGAGGGCGGGGGAGTCGCGTACGTCGTCGGAGTCGGGCTTGAAGGTGGCGCCCAGCACGGCGACCCGCTTGCCCAGGAAGGAGCCGCCGCCCAGCGCCTGCCGGGCCAGCTCCACCATCTGACCGCGCTGGCGCATGTTGATGGAGTCGATCTCCCGCAGGAACGTCAGGGCCTGGTCGGCGCCCAGCTCACCGGCGCGCGCCATGAACGCCCGGATGTCCTTGGGCAGACACCCGCCGCCGAAGCCGATGCCGGCGCGCAAGAACTTCTTCCCGATCCGGTCGTCGTGCCCGATGGCCTCCGCCAGCTTGGCGACATCGCCCCCGGCGGCCTCGCACACCTCGGCCATGGCGTTGATGAAGGAGATCTTGGTGGCGAGGAAGGAGTTCGCGGAGGTCTTCACCAGCTCGGCGGTCGGGAAGTCGGTGAGGACGAAGGGCGAGCCCTCGCCGACCGGCGTCGCGTACACCTCGCGCATCAGCTTCTCGGCGCGCTCGCTGCGCACCCCGACCACGATCCGGTCCGGGTGCAGGGTGTCGTTCACGGCGAAGCCCTCGCGCAGGAACTCCGGGTTCCAGGCCAGCTCGGCGTCCTCCCCGGCGGGCGCGTGCTCGGCGAGATACGCGGCCAGCCGGTCGGCGGACCCCACCGGCACCGTCGACTTGCCGACGACCAGGGCCGGGCCCGTCAGATGCGGGGCGAGCGAGGCGAAGGCCGCGTCGACGTAACTCATGTCGCAGGCGTACTCGCCGTGCCGCTGCGGGGTGTTCACGCAGACGAAGTGAATGTCGCCGAAGGCCGCGACCTCCGCGTAGTCGGTCGTGAAGCGCAGCCGTCCGCTGGATCCCTCGATCCCGGCGACGTGCTTGCGCAACAGCTCCTCCAGGCCCGGCTCGTACATCGGGACCTCACCGCGCCGGAGCATGTCGATCTTCTCTTCGACGACATCGAGCCCGAGCACCTCGAACCCCAGCTCGGCCATGGCCGCGGCGTGTGTCGCGCCGAGATAGCCGGTGCCGATCACGGTGATCTTGAGGGCCATGGGTGCTCCTGGGGTGTCCGGCTGAGGGGGGCGTGCACGCCCGCACAGCCGCGTGCGGGCGTGCACGTGAGCATAGTCTGGGGCCTGTTCGAGTCCTTGACCGGGCAGATTCCCCCGGAGAGGGGCGAGGCCCGTCGCCCCTGTCGTCAAACTCACGTACCAGTGGCGTGGCCAGACCTTTAAAATTTGAGTTACTTAACGGTAGTTAGCGTCAGGAGCGTGAGAGACCTTGGCCGGATCGGCTGATTTCGACCTGTACCGCCCGTCGGAGGAGCACGACATGCTCCGTGACGCGATCCGTTCCCTCGCCGAGGCGAAGATCGCGCCCTACGCCGCCGCCGTGGACGAGGAGGCCCGCTTCCCGCAGGAGGCGCTGGACGCGCTGGTCGCGAACGACCTGCACGCCGTGCACGTGCCCGAGGAGTACGGCGGTGCCGGCGCCGACGCGCTCGCCACGGTCATCGTGATCGAGGAGGTGGCGCGCGCCTGTGTGTCCTCCTCCCTCATCCCGGCCGTCAACAAGCTCGGCTCGCTGCCCGTGATCCTCTCCGGCTCCGAGGAGCTGAAGAAGAAGTACCTGGGCCCGCTTGCCAAGGGCGACGCGATGTTCTCGTACTGCCTCTCCGAGCCGGACGCGGGCTCCGACGCGGCCGGGATGAAGACCCGCGCGGTCCGCGACGGCGACCACTGGATCCTCAACGGCGTCAAGCGCTGGATCACCAACGCGGGCGTCTCCGAGTACTACACGGTCATGGCCGTCACGGACCCGGAGAAGCGCTCCAAGGGAATCTCCGCGTTCGTCGTCGAGAAGTCCGACGAGGGTGTCTCCTTCGGCGCCCCGGAGAAGAAGCTCGGCATCAAGGGCTCCCCGACCCGCGAGGTCTACCTCGACAACGTCCGCATCCCCGCCGACCGCATCATCGGCGAGGAGGGCACCGGCTTCGCCACGGCGATGAAGACCCTGGACCACACCCGCATCACCATCGCCGCCCAGGCCCTCGGCGTCGCCCAGGGCGCCCTCGACTACGCCAAGGGCTACGTCCAGGAGCGCAAGCAGTTCGGCAAGCCGATCGCCGACTTCCAGGGCATCCAGTTCATGCTCGCCGACATGGCCATGAAGATCGAGGCCGCCCGCGCCCTGACCTACCAGGCCGCCGCCAAGTCCGAGCGCGGCGACAAGGACCTCACCTTCCAGGGCGCCGCCGCCAAGTGCTTCGCCTCCGACGTCGCCATGGAGGTCACCACGGACGCCGTCCAGCTCCTCGGCGGCTACGGCTACACCCGCGACTACCCGGTCGAGCGCATGATGCGCGACGCCAAGATCACGCAGATATACGAAGGCACGAACCAGGTGCAGCGGATCGTGATGGCCAGGAACCTTCCCTAGCAGGTTCTTGCGGGTCAGGTGCGGATGCGGGCTGACAAACGGCCGATGACCCGCGCGAACGGCGCAGCCCCCGGCGTACGGTCGGGGGCTGTTCCCGTACGCCGATCAGCACCTTCCTCGTGTATGCCCTTGCGGTTATATAACGCTAGGTGCATATTGAGGGTGTGTCCCTGCCTTTCGATGCGCTGGCCGACCCCACGCGGCGGCGGATGCTCGGGCTGCTGCTCGGGCGTCCCCGTCTCGTGGGTGAGATCGCCCATGAGCTGGAGATGAGTCAGCCTCGGGTGTCCAGACATCTGCGGGTGCTGCGTGAAGCCGGGCTGGTCACGGTACGGGCGGAAGCGCAGCGTCGCTGGTACGAGCTCCGTCCGGAGCCGTTGGCCGACCTCGACTCCTGGCTCGCTCCGTATCGTCGGCTCTGGACGGGACGCCTGGATGCGCTGGAAGGGCACCTGGACAGGATGCCCGACGTCCCCGAGCAGCCGTGTCAGGCGGCTGAGGAGCAGTGAAGAGATGAGCCCGACCAGGACCATCACCGTCGACGGCCGACCTGCCCTGCGATTCGAACGTCATCTGAAGCACAGCCGGGAGAAAGTCTGGTCGGCCGTCACCGACCCCCGCCATCTGAGCCAGTGGTACCCGATGCGGGTGACGGAGCTGGAGCCCAGGGTCGGCGGTCGGATTGCCCTCGACGATGGCGAGGGCACGGTCTACACGGCCACGGTCACGCACTTCGAGCCGCTGCGGCTGTTCGCCTTCGACGAGCACGCCCCGGACGGCGAGAAGCGCGAGTTCGACGACCACCTCAGGATCGAGCTGCGCGACGAAGACTCCGGTTGCCTGCTGGTGTTCACGCATGTCCTGGCCGACCCCTCGATCGCCGACGGCGCCTCCGGAGGCTGGGAGGCATGTCTGGACGAGCTCACGGCGAGGCTCTAAACGGCCTGGCAGTGCTTCGTCACGCTGGGTGGTCTCGGTTGCCCGTGGGCGACTTCCCGAGGTGAGGTTGGGGGAAGTGGAGCGGCTCCGGGGTGAGTTGGCGGGTTCGTTGCCGATGGCTGGCGTGCACGGTCTTGCGCGCCTTGCGTAACCCCTCCGGCGCATTCCGTGCTCGGCCCCCAGCACCCGCCGAAGGCTGTTGTCGTACGGGGCTGATGGGGCGGACTGTTTCCGTCCGCCCGATGGCGGTCGGGGGCGGGGAGGCGTAGGACGGAAGGTGCGCGGGGTCCGGCCCCGGATCCCGTTCTCCCACCACCCCCAGGAGGAGCCATGACGCAGCAGGCCGGGAACATGACCGCGATGAGCAAGGAGATGCAGGACTGCGTCAACGCCTGCATGACGTGCCACAGCGTGTGCGAGGAGACCATGAGCTCCTGCATGCAGGCCGGCGGTCAGGCCCAGATGCAGATCATGCGCGCCCTGATGGACTGCGCCGAGATGACCCGTATGTGCGCGGACATGATGATGCGCCGCTCGCCGCTGTCCGCCGAGATGTGCGCGATGTGCGCCCGCGCCTGTGACATGTGCGCCGAGGCGTGTATGTCCATGCCGGACGATCAGCAGATGATGCGCTGTGCCGAGGCGTGTCGCCGCTGCTCCGAGATGTGCCGGACGATGGCGGGCGCGACCGCCTGACGCGTCGCGCGAGACGTCCGCACGACCCGAACGCACCAACGACCGAGGGGCACCCCCATGGATCAGGGGGTGCCCCTCGGTCACGCCGGCCGCCGGGTCAGTTGCTCGACACCGTCACCGTCTCGTCGTTCTTCAACTGCTCCACCAGCTGCTTCACCTTCGCGGTGTCCCACTGGAGGTTGCCGTTGGCGGAGTTGCCGGAGATCGGCATGTTCATCGACTTGCCGTCGCCGCCCGTCACGCCCTTCATCGCCCAGAACATGTCGGCCAGGTCGAACAGGCTCATGTCCTCGTCGACGATCAGGGTGTCCAGACCCGCGCTCATCGTCGGATACAGCTTGAAGGGGTTCAGCACCGTGCTCGGCGTCGCCGTCTGACTGGCGAGGGCCGCGAGGAACTTCTGCTGGTTCTTCGTACGGTCCAGGTCGCTGCCCGCGAGGGCGTAGCGGGTCCGGACGAACGCGAGGGCCTGCTCGCCGTTGAGGGTCTGCTTGCCCGCCTCGAAGTCGGCACCGGACTTGGTGTCCTTCATGCCGCCCTTCGGGATCTCGATCTCGACCCCGCCGACCGCGTCGACGATGTTCGCGAAGCCGGCGAAACCGATCTCCACGTAGTGGTCGATGCGCAGTCCCGTGTTGGCCTCGACGGTACGCACGAGCAGCTCGGGCCCGTCCTCCGCGTACGCCGCGTTCAGCTTCACCTGACGGCCGGTGCCCTTGTAGGTCTTGCCGGACTCCGAGCCCACGAACGTCGGTATCTCGACGTTCGAGTCACGAGGCAGCGAGATCAGCGTCGGGCCGCCCGAGCCGGTGTGCAGGATCATCATCGAGTCCGTGCGCTTGCCGTCGGCGGACCCGGTGTGGAGCTCCTTCTTCTGCTCGTCGGACAGGCCCGCGCGGCTGTCGGAACCGACGATCAGGTAGTTGGTGCCCTCGCCCTCGGCCGGCCGGTCGATGACCTTGGAGAGGTCGACCTCGCGGTTCAGCTTGGAGTCGGCCCAGAAGTAGGTGCCGATCGTCGTGGCGAGCAGTACGACGGTGACCGTGATCGCGGTCAGCTTGATGCGGCGCCCCCAGTTCGGTGTGCCACGCTCGCCCCGGCCACCGCCGTGACCGCCGCCACCCACGCCGCCGGCGCCGTAGACCTGGCCGGTGTTGTAGTCGCTGTTGTAGCCGCCGTACTGCTGCTGGTCGGGGCCACTGTTGCCGTAGCCGTCACCGTACGAGTCGCCGTACGACGGCTGCTGGGGCACGCCACCCTGAGGGGGTGCCGACGGGCCGCGACGGACCTGGCGCATCACGCGCGGTCCCTCGGGCTGGGCGTAGTCGCCGCCGCGGTTGTTGCCGGACCATCCCTCGGGCCAATCGTTCATGCGCCCCAGTGTGCCGGGTCGGGCTGTGGGCTTTACAAGGGTCGATGAAAAACAAAGGCGAGGCTGTTGCGAAGCCGACACAAATTGCACGGTTTTGTAGGGGGCCGGGGCGCCTGTTGAGCTGGGGGAGCGGTTTGAGGGCGGGTGCGGGTCGTGTGTGGCTTACGGGGCGCACGTCACCTGGTCGCCGCGTACCACTCCCGACTCGCCGCGCTCGGGGTCCTCGGCCCGTACCTTGCGGACGCCCTTGAAGTCCGTGCCGGCGACCACCTTCATGACCGGGCCCTGGGCGCGGACCGGGCGGAGCTGCGAGCCCGGGAGGGCGGCCGCGAGGGAGCGGGCGGAGCGGTCCCAGCGGGGGTCGTGGAGGACCAGGGTGCGGGTGGCGTTCGGCTGCGCGGCGTTGACCGGGGTCCTCGTGGTGCGGAAGCCGGTGGCGGCCAGCTGACGGTCGACCTTCTTGCCGAGGCCAGGGACGGCGGTGCCGTTCTCGACCTGGACGCGGATCTGCTGCGGGGCCACGTCGACGAGCGCGTAGGAGCCGCCGGCCTTGTAGGGGGCGAGGGGGCGGTCGTCGCGCAGGGCGTCGAAGAGGCGGGCGGCCTTGGCGTCGTCCCACTTCAGCGTCGAACCGACGCCCTCCACCGCGTACCCCATGCGCCCGATGGGCACGGTGGTGAACTCCGACGAGGCCGGGGTGAGGTTGCGCATCGCGCGGCCGAGGTCGATCAGCTCACCGGTGCCGAACTCCTTGTCGGCGCGGACGGAACCGAGGACGGCCTGGGTGATGTCCCGGAACTTCATCGGGTTGAGCAGCACCCCGGAGGAGGTGGCCTGGGACATCAGGGACGCCATGAACCGCTGCTGGCGCTTCATCCGGCCCAGGTCGGAGGAGCCGTCGGCGTGCCGGGAACGGACGTACTGGAGGGCCTCGCCGCCGTCCAGCTCATGGGTGCCCGCGTCCAGGTCGAGGCCGGTGTAGGAGTCCTTGAGGGGGCGGGTGGTGCAGATCTCGACGCCGCCGAGGACGTCGACGGTCCGCATGAAGCTGGTGAAGTCGACCTCGACGTAGTGGTCGATCTTCACCTTGGTCATGTGCTCGACCGTGCGCACGGTCAGCTGCGGCCCGCCCTCCGAGTAGGCCGCGTTCAGCTTGATCGGGTGGGAGCGTGAGACCTTGCCGGTGGCGCGGTCGGTGTGCTCGGGCGTCTCGGCGTACGAGTCGCGTGGCAGGCTCACGACGCTCGCGCGCTCCCCGTCCTCCGAGATGTGCACGATCATCATCGTGTCCGTGCAGTGGCAGGGGGCCCCACCCAGCCGGTACCTGCGCCGTTCCTCCTCGCTGATCCGGTTGCGGCCGTCGGTGCCGACCAGCAGCACGTTCATGCCGTGGCCCGCCTCGGGGCGGTTCTTCATGTCCTTGAAGGCGTCGACCCGCTTGATCTCGCCGTCCAGGCGGGTCACCACCGCGTGCCCGATGCCCGCGGCGGCCAGCACCACCACCGAGAGCGTGGTCACCGCCTGCATGGCCCAGCCCCGCCGCCGGGGGCGCACGGGGGGCCGGGGCTGCTGCGGACGGGCTGGACGGCGGGGCGGTGTGGACACGGGGGACACCTCCGCGAGACCGGTCAGGGGAAGGGGGAGAAGTCAGAGAACCTTGAGCACCGTAGGGTCCCGGCCTCCGCGCCCCGCGCACGCGCCCGGGCGGCGCGCGTTGGTGTCCCCCGTTCGCGGTAACGTGAGCCCCCTATGAACGCCAAGCCCGACGTGCAGCTCCCCGCCGTGTCCGTGATCATGCCCGTCCTCAACGAGGAGCGGCATCTGCGCGGAGCCGTCCAAGCGATCCTCGCGCAGGAGTACGCCGGCGAGATGGAGGTCGTGATCGCCCTCGGTCCGTCCACGGACCGCACGGACGAGATCGCCGCCGAGCTCGTACGCGAAGACCCGCGCGTCCACACGGTCCCGAACCCCACCGGCCGGACGCCCGCCGCCCTCAACGCCGCGATCAAGGCCTCCCGCCACCCGATCGTGGTCCGGGTCGACGGCCATGGCATCCTCTCCCCGAACTACATCGCCACTGCGGTCCGGCTCCTGGAGGAGACCGGCGCGCAGAACGTCGGCGGCATCATGCACGCCGAGGGCGAGAACGACTGGGAGCACGCGGTCGCCGCCGCGATGACCTCGAAGATCGGCGTCGGCAACGCCGCCTTCCACACGGGCGGCGAGGCGGGGCCGGCCGAGACGGTCTACCTGGGTGTCTTCCGGCGTGAGGCGCTGGAGCGGCAGGACGGCTACAACGTGGAGTTCATCCGCGCCCAGGACTGGGAGCTGAACTTCCGGATCCGTGAGGCGGGCGGCCTCATCTGGTTCTCGCCCGAGCTGCGGGTGTCGTACCGGCCCCGCCCCAGCGTGAAGGCGCTCGCCAAGCAGTACAAGGACTACGGGCGCTGGCGGCACGTCGTCGCCCGCTACCACGAGGGCTCCATCAACCTGCGCTACCTCGCCCCGCCGACCGCGGTGTGCGCGATCGTGGCCGGCACCCTGGTGGGCGCCCTGGTGAACCCGCTGGGCTTCGTCGTCCCCGGCGGCTATCTCGCGGCGATCGTCGCGGGCTCGATCCCGGCGGGCAAGGGACTGCCGCTCAAGGCCCGCCTCCAGATCCCTGTCGCCCTCGCCACCATGCACATGTCCTGGGGCTTCGGCTTCCTCACCAGCCCCCGGTCCCTGGCGAAGAAGGTCATCGCGTCCCGCCGCCCCGCGGTGCTGACCGAGGGCTGAGCATCCCGTACGGACGAGCAGGGCCCCTCACGTCGATGACGTGAGGGGCCCTGCTCGGCTACGGACGGCTCGCTGCCCGGCTCAGGTACGGGCGGTCGGCGCGGTCAGTCACCAGGTGAACCCCGGATTGACCTTCATGCACGCCTTCTTGTTGGCGCCGTTGAGGGCGTCCGCCGACTCGGGAGTCGTGTCGTCCTCCTTCTCGGCCTGGTACGTCTTCCCCTCCCGCCAGTCGGCCCCGACGACGAGCGTGACACCGCTGACGTTCGTGGACTTCTCCACCTGGCCCAGCGGGATGCCGAGGGCCTTGGCGACGGCCTGGGCGTCGCCCTCCAGCTCGGCGCTCGGGAAGCGCACGACCGTCTTGTCCTCGGCGGTCGCGGTGGTCGCGTCGGACGAGGACTTGGCGAAGCCCTCCTCGACGAGCAGCTGGGACACCGTGTGCGCGCGGCCGGCGACCGGGGCGAGGGTGGAGGTCATGGTGCCGTTGACCACCAGCACCCCGATCTCGTCCTTCGCCGCAGCCGGGTCGTCGGACGTCGCGTCCTCGGTGGCGGCCTTCTTCTTGTCCTTGCCGTCCAGGGAGATGTCCTCGCGCACCAGCCGGAACAGCTTCTCCGCGTCGCCCTCCTTGGGGACGACGCGCGCGCCGGCGTACGTGTACGGCATCGTCGTCATCGTGATCCGGGCCGGCTCGACCTTGCGCAGCTCCGTGCTGAGGTCGTAGAGCTTGGCGACGTCACCGAGGCCCTCGTCGACGGTGAGCGCGTCGGTGGCCTCCTCGGCGAGCCTGCGCAGCTTGTTCGGGTTGGTGATCGTGGCGTTCTCGCGCAGCTCGCGGACCATGGCGTTCATGTACTGGTGCTGGGCCTTGGCGCGCGCGATGTCGCTGCCGTCCTCGAAGCCGTACCGGGTGCGCAGCCACTGCAGGGCCTGCTTGCCCTTGATGTAGGTGGTGCCCTTCTCCAGCTTCAGCCCCGAGCCCTTGCCGTCGCTGGTGTGCGAGTAGATGTTGGCGTCCACACAGACGGGCACGCCGCCGATCGCGTCGGCCATCGACACCACGCCGGAGAAGTCGACCATCATGAAGTGGTCGATGCGGATGCCGGTCAGCTTCTCCCAGGTGGCGACCGTGCAGCCGGGGCCGCCGCGCTCCAGCGACTGGTTCGTCATCACATGGGTGAGCGCCTCGTACACCTCGCCGCTGTCCGGGTCGGTGCACTTGGGGATGTCCAGCAGGGTGTCGCGGGGCATGCTGACGACCGACATGTTGGTGCGGTCCGCGGACAGGTGCAGCAGCATCTGGACGTCGGCGAGCGCCGGTCCGTTGAAGTTCTCCTTGGCGCCGCCGAGCTTCTGGTTCTCGGCGGTGTCCCGCGCGTCCGAGCCGATCAGCAGGATGTTCAGCGGGGTCTGGCCGGCCGCGTTCGGCGTCGGCTCGGCGATCTTCGTGTCGCCGAGGTTCAGCTTCTCCTTCTTGATGTTGCCGTTGAGGTGCTGGTAGTAGAGGTAGCCGGCACCAGCGGTGCCGAGTATCACCACCGCCAGGACCATCGCCGACCAGCGCAACACCCGTCTGCGCCGGGGCCTTTCGGGGGCCTTCGCGCGCCCCCGGCCACCGCCTGAGCCGTCGCGGCGCTTCCGTCCGCCCTGCGCGGGCACCCTGACGTCCGTGTCGCCGTCCGAGCCGGACGCCTCGCCCCTCGGATCCAGGTCCCCCTTCGGACCCAGGTCTCCGTCCTGCTCGCCGGGTTCCTCGACACGCGGTCGCCCCCCGTCCCCGCGCACGTCGCTCCGTACCATCTCCCTGCCCCTCCCCACCCTGCCGTGGCGGGGCCGTCCCCGCCTCCTGTTGGACCGTCGAGAACCCAACCTGGATGTACTCATGTTCTGTTGAACGCGTCATGTGTTCCGACCGGATGACATGCGGACACGGGTCGGCGCGGGGGCACGTACCGCCCCACGGCACTTTCGACGACATTCAGAACCGACCGGGCGGGTGCGTCGTCGCGCCCGCCCGGTACAACACCGGATCTCTCGGCTGTCCTGTACTGCTCGCGTCCGGTAGGACGCGCCATGACCCCCTCAGGTCATCAACTGGCGCACTTTTCCTTGTCCGCGGTGTTCTTCTGGACGTCCAGATCCGCCGCCGAGCCGCCGCTGAGCGGCACCCCGGCTCCCTTGAAGTCCTCGCCCAGGGTCAGCACCATCGAGGGCAGTCCCTGGGAGTTGGTCTCGCTGTTGCCCTTGCCGGGCTTCAGCGCGGACGCGGACAGACCCATCAGGTCGGCCAGCTTGCGCGCCTGGTCGGCCTGGTCGGGGTCGTACGCGAGGGTCGTCTTCGTCAACGTCTTGTCGGCGTTGCCGAGTTGGCTGGACTTGGTCACGCCGACATCATTCTGCAGCCAGTTGAGAGTGGCCTGTGCGCTGCCGGCCTCGGCACCGCCGTTGTAGACGCTGACCCGGACCTCGGAGGCGTCGGCGCGCGAGCCCTTGAGCTTCGCGGCCTCCTTCTCCTTCTTCTGCTTCTTCACCTCGGTGAGCGAGACGTCGTTCCTGATGGTCTCGAAGAGCTGCTCGGCCTTGCCCGGGGTGGGCAGCACGGTCGCGCCGTCGGTGTTGTCGACGACCGGCACGGTGGTGAAGGTGATGTTCTTCGTCTTCACCTTGCCGACCTCCTGGCCGAGCGAGGCCAGCACCTTGATGTCGGAGATCTTGGAGTCGACCGACAGCGCGCTGGTGGCGGCCTCCGCGAGGTCCAGCACCTTCGTCGGGTCGGTCAGCGTGTCCTTGGACTTCATCTGGCGGATCATCGAGCTGAGGAACTGCTGCTGCAGCTCGATCCGGCTCAGGTCGCTGCCGAGGCCGACGCTGTAGCGGGTGCGCAGGAACGCCAGCGCCTCCTCGCCCTCGATGGTGTGCTTGCCCGCGGTGAGGTCCAGCTTGGACTTGGAGTCCTTGATGTCCTTCTCCAGGCACACCTCGACACCGCCGATGGCCGTGGAGAGCGTCTTCACCGCGTTGAAGTCGGCGACCATGAAGTGGTCCGACTTGATGCCGGTCAGCTCCTCCACGGTGCGCACCGTGCAGCTCGGCGTGCGGCCGTACTGGCCGAGGCTCGTGTTGAACCGGACGTTCGGCGTCCCCGCGATGTTCTTCTTGGAGCCGTCCTCCTGCGTGGTCGGGCAGTCGGGGACGTCCACGATCATGTCGCGCGGGATGCTCATCGCGGTCGCGTTCGTACGGTCCTTGGAGACGTGCAGCAGGATCGTGGTGTCGGCGTGGCCGACGCTGTCCTTGTCGCCGTAGCTCCCGTTGCCCGCGCCGGTCCGCTTGTCCGTGCCGATCACCAGCAGGTTGATCGCCCGGTCCTTGCTGAAGCCGCCGGTGCCCGCGCCGTCGTCCGAGATCTTCTGGATGTTGTTGTTGAGGTGCTGGTAGTAGAGGTAGGCGGCGCCAGTGACGCCGACCAGTACGAACGCCAGCGTGCCGCCCGTCCACACCAGTATCCGTTTGCCCGTCGACTTCTTCTTGGGCTTCGTCTTGCCCCGGCCGCCCCGGCGGCCCGGCAGCGGGTCCTCCTCGGGCGTGCCCCGTCGGCGCCGGGGTCCCGGCAGCGTGTCGGGGATCTCCCGGGTGTCCGTGCCCGCCGACGCGGAGCGCGCGGACGTTCCGCCGGCCGCGGCCCTGGCCCCCGCCGCCGCGGGCGTGGCCCGGCGCGGCCTCGGCACCGCCGACTGCGGTGCGGAAGGGGTCAGTCGCAGTTCGTATTCACCGGTGCTCGGGTTGAGTACCCACTGGTCTGCGGGGTCGATGTCGTCCGCCCGCCCACGGCCTTGCGCGTCCACGGTTGTCTGATTCCTCCGTCGGGGCCACGCGGCGTCTTCCCCCTCAAAAGACGCTCGGGTCTCGCTGCAAGTGGTGCGTGACCGATAGGCCTGACACACCGGATCGCTCACACTAGCCGCACGATCAGGCGTCCAGCGACGGCGGTGACAAATTGCACGTCCCTACAACCGGGCAATCCGCCCATTTCCTAGAGCATTTGTTCCTTGTGTTGACGTGCGCTTTACCCGCGGAACCCCTCCGGAGTCATCCGCAGTCCTTCTCGGCGGCCGTGCTGCCGCGGAAAGTCGGTACGGGATCGGGTGTCCCGGAGAGGCTTCCCGAAAGCTCTTCCGCATGCCCTTCCCGTGTCCCCGTGGGGAGTTCGCGGGCCACCGCCACGGGCGCGTCGGCGCGCAGCCGTACGAAAAGGCTCCGCGCCGCCGGCTCGACGAGCTCGTCACGATTGACGTCGTACGCATACGACTTTCGTGGAACGGTCAGGAATTGCACCTTTTCCATGGGGATCGTGCGCAGGCCGCGCACCAGGTCGTAAAGCCCGCGCAGACTCGCCAGTCCCGGGTCCGTGGTGAGCGACGAGGTGGCCGCGTCGAGCACCGGATACAGCTTCACGGGATTCAGCAGGACGTCATTGCCGCGCACCTTCGCCGCCAGCGCCGCGAGGAACCGCTGCTGCCGGTCCATCCGCTCCGTGTCGCTGCCGTCACCCAGTGACTTGCGGGCCCGCACATATCCCAGGGCCTGTTCCCCGTCGAGTTTCACCCTGCCCGCGGGCAGCCGCAGGCCGGCCTGTTTGTCGTGAATGGGTTCGGTGAGACACACCTCCACCCCGTCCACGGCGTCGACCATCTCCTTGAAGCCGCTGAAGTCCACCACGATGTGATGGTCGATCCTGATATCGGTCATGCGCTCGACCGTACGAATCGTGCAGGCCGAACCGCCGCTCTGGAAAGCGTAGTTGAACATGGTGAACACTGGTTTGGTGTGACTGCCGTCGGGCCGCCGACAGCTCGGCACGTCCACCATCAGGTCCCGGGGCAGTGACACCGCGGTCGCGCTGCGCCGGTCCGCCGCGAGATGCAGCAGGATCGTCGTGTCGGACCGCTCGGTGCCCGAGTCCCGCCCGTACTCGCCGTTCTCGCCCCCCGACCGCGAGTCCGACCCGATGACGAGGATGTTCTGCGCGCCCCGCACCAGCGCCGTCGGCCGCTCCTTCTCGTACCGCGCCAGCTCGTCCGCCGCCGTCCGGTCCGAGGTGATGTTCCCGTCCAGCTTCTGGTACGCCGCCCACCCCACGCCCAGCGCGCCGGCGACCGCCAGGACGGCGCCGGCCCCGACCCATCGCGCCCACCGACGCCGACGGCGACGCCGGGGTCCGAGCCGGGTGGGCGAACCGCCCGCACCGGGCCCCAGCCCACGCGCCTGCCCTCCGACGTCGTCCACTTCCGGCCACCCCTCACGGCGTACGAGCGAGTCGTTGCTCCTACGACGATGGCGCGGGACGGGGGTGGAGGGCGGCCGGTGCTAGGCCGAACGGGGTATGGTCGCGCCCCGAAGGGGCGCGGGGAACTGCGCGAGCAACCACGACGCACCCGCGGCCGCCGACGGACCTCACTCCCCAGGGCGGCTCCGCGAGCCGGACCCCCGCTACCGCGGCCCCGCGGCGTCAGCGCGCACAGTCACCGAGAACACGTCACCGCGAGACCGAAGTGACCCGCTCACTCTCGATCCGCTTGGCGAGCGCGTCCTCGCCCAACCGCTCAAGATGCCGGCACAGCACCACCGACCCCCCGCTGGCGAGCGGCCCGTACAACCCCGCGGCCAGCCCTTCCCACGTGTCGTACCCCAGCCCCGACAGCAGACGGGACCCCGGCCCCGTCAGCCCCAGCCCGGCCGCTTCGGCCCGGGCCCGCTCCACGACCTGCGCCCCGCTGAACTCCCGCCCGGCAACGACCAGCGCCGCGTCCTCGGGATCCACCGGCGCGTACGCCACGAACCGGTCCCCCTGCGACGGCACCTCGACGGCGTAGTCCGCGAACCCGGCGGGCGCCTGCGGGAACCGCCCCCCGAGCGGCCGCAGCGCGAGAGCGATCCGCTCCCCGGAGCACGCCCGGGCCGCGTCCAGCGTGTCCGGTCCGCTCACCACGACGTCGGCCGCCGCCGGGTCCCCGCCGACCTCGGCGATCACCCCGACCGACGAACACGCGAGCAGCCACACCGCCGTCTGCCAGTGCGCCGGCAGCAGCAGCGCGACCCGGTCGCCCGGCTCGGCGGACAACTCGCCCTGGAGGAGGTTCGCGGTCTTGGCCACCCAATTGGCGAAGGTGGCCACGGACAATTCGACCCGCTCGCCCGTGGTGTCGTCGTAGAAGGTCACCAGCGGGCGCGCGGGATCCGCGGCCAGCGCGGATCGCAGCAGGTCGGCCGGGGTGCGGTCGGTGGTGTTCATCCGCGTAAGGGTACGCGGGGACCGCCGCGCCCGTGGTTCCCGGCGGACCCGAGAGCTAACCGGTTCGGCGGAGCGGAGCCGACGACCCGTCAATCCCGCGATGGACAGATATGTATGACTATGTCCAGGATCGGAAGCATGCGTAGATCACGATTCCTCGCGTCCTCGATCGGCGTCACCTGCGCCGCGGCACTTGCCCTCCCGGCGGCCCTCCCGGCGACGGCCTCCGCGGCGACCCCGACGGACTCGTCCTCCGCGGCGGTCCACACCCTGGCGCGATCCTCGACCCCCACCCGTCCGCTCTCGCTCGCCCCCGCGGCGGGCAGCACCCAGTCGCTCCCCCTCGTCCCCCTGGGAGCGGACCGCAACCTCGGCCCGGCCGCCCCCGAAAAGGGCCTCGGCAAGCGGGACGTGCGGTCGTTCTCCCTCGTCGGCGTCGTCTGGGACAACCCGGACGCCGAGCTGGAGGGCCGCGTCCAGGTCCGTACCCGTGCGACGGACACCGCCCGCTGGTCCGGCTGGCAGGACGTCGAGACGCACAACCACGAGCACGCCGCCGACCCGGACACCGCCGAACGCTCCTCGGGCCGGGTGCGCGGCTCCACCGCTCCGCTGTGGGTCGGCGACTCGGACGGCGTCGAGGTGCGCGTGCGCGCCGAGACCCGGGGCCGTACGGCCGCTCCGGGCGTCCAGTTGCTCCCGGACGGCCTACGTCTGGAGCTGGTCGACCCCGGCGTCGGCGCCCCCGGCGGCGCGGCGGGACCGGCTGCCGTGACGGGTGCCGCGCACATCGCGGAACCCCCGCCCGTCGGCACCGTGGACGCCCCCAGGCTGGGCACGCTGACCGTCGAGTCGGCCGCCGCCTCCGCCGTGAACGCCGATCTCGCGCCGCTCGGCTCCACCGCGATCCCGGCGCTGTCGCGCAAGGAGACGGTGGAGCGGCTGGCGACGGCGGTGCCCGGGGCGAAGCCGTACATCGGGCCGCGTCCCCGCATCGTCACGCGGGCCGGCTGGGGAGCCGACGAGACGCTGCGCGAGCGCGACTTCCGCTACACCAATCGGGTCAGCGCGGCCTTCGTGCACCACACCGCGTCGGGCAACAACTACAAGTGCGCGCAGGCCGCTTCCGTCATCCGCAGTATCTACCGCTACCACGTCCTGAGCAGCGGCTGGCGCGACATCGGCTACAACTTCCTCGTCGACAAGTGCGGAAACATCTACGAGGGACGCGCGGGTGGTGTCGCGAAGGCCGTCATGGGTGCCCACACCCTCGGTTTCAACACGAACAGCATGGGTGCCGCGGTCATCGGCAGTTTCAGCAGCACCAAGCCGCCCGCTGCGACGGTCAAGGCGATCGCGCAACTAACAGCCTGGAAACTGGGTCTTTACGGAGCGAACCCGAAGGGGAAGACATACCTCACCTCGGGTGGCGGCAATCTCTACCCAAAAGGCAAGAAGGTACGACTGAACGTGATCTCCGGTCACCGTGACGGGTTCGCGACCGAGTGCCCGGGGGGGCGCCTTTACGGAAAGCTCGGTACGGCCCGCTCGGAGGCGGCCCGCTTGCAGGGCCGGTGACCGGCCGGAGGTCATGCGTACACGACGCACAGCACAGGTCGAGGGCGCGCCCGTCGCGCCCTCGACGCACACCACCGTTGACGTGCCTCATGGCACGTCAACAGCTATACGCACGGCCGCGAAGGCGCCATGGAACGGCCTGCATACACTGGCCGGTCGAATGACAGTTCGGCCGGTCCCGGCAGGAAGCAGAGACGACAGGTGACAGAAGCGATCCTCCTGGTCGGCGGCAGAGGTACCAGGCTGCGTCCGCTCACGGTGCACACTCCCAAGCCCATGGTCCCGGCGGCCGGAGTCCCCTTCCTCACCCACCAGTTGGCGAGAGCCAGAGCGGCGGGCGTGGACCACATAGTCCTCGCCACCTCCTACCTCGCCGAGGTCTTCGAACCCCACTTCGGCGACGGTTCCGCCCTCGGCCTCCACCTCGAGTACGTCACGGAGGAGGAGCCGCTGGGCACGGGCGGCGCGATCCGCAACGCCGCCTCGCATCTCCACTCCGGCCCCGAGGACCCTGTCCTCGTCTTCAACGGCGACATCCTCACCGGCCTGGACATCCGCCGCCTGGTCGCCACCCACGGGTCCACCGGCGCGGACGTCTCCCTGCACCTCACCCAGGTGACCGACCCCCGCGCCTACGGCCTCGTCCCCACCGACGAGACCGGCCGGGTCCTGGCCTTCCTGGAGAAGCCCCAGACCCCCGAGGAGATCGTCACCGACCAGATCAACGCGGGGGCGTACGTCTTCCGCCGCTCGGTCATCGACACGATCCCGGCGGGCCGCCCGGTCTCGGTGGAACGCGAGACGTTCCCCGACCTCCTCGCCGCGGGCGCCCACCTCCAAGGCATGGTCGACTCCACGTACTGGCTGGACCTCGGCACCCCCGCGGCCTTCGTCCGGGGCTCCGCCGACCTGGTCCTCGGCCGCGCCCCGTCCCCCGCGGTCCCGGGCCGCTGCGGCGACCGGCTGATCCTGCCCACCGCCCGGGTCGCGGGCGACGCCAAGCTGACCGGCGGCACGGTGGTGGGCGAGGGCGCGTTCGTCGGCGAGGGCGCCCGGGTCGCCGGCAGCACGGTCCTGGCGGGCGCGGTCGTCGAACCCGGCGCCGTCATCACCGATTCCCTGATCGGCGCCCGCGCCCGCATCGGCGAACGCTCCGTCCTCACGGGCACGGTCGTCGGCGACGGCGCGATCATCGGCGCCGACAACGAACTCCGCACGGGCGTCCGAGTCTGGTGCGACGCCCAAATCCCCACGGGAGCGCTCCGCTTCTCGTCGGACCAGTAACTGCCGGGTGCGTTCGTCGTCTGCGGCTGAGTGGGGGCTGGTCGCGCAGTTCCCCGCGCCCCTTTCGGGCCTCCGGCCCTCAGGCCGAAAAGCACGGGGCGCAGCCCCTGCCTTTCAGGGGCGCGGGGAACTGCGCGACCAGCCCCCACCGGGCGGACGTCTGGGGGTCGAAGGGGCGCAGCCCCTTGAAGAGGGACGGGTAGGGGCGGCGGGGGCGCTACAACTTCCCGATGTCCCACCGAGGCATCTGCGGCACCCTCCGCCCCGGCACCCGCCCCGACAACAGAATCAACCGAGCCGCCCGATGCCGCTGCCCCGCATACGGCTCCAACAACGACAACATCACCGAGTCGTCCGCATCCCGATCCCCCGCCAACGCGAACCCCACGATCCCCGGCAGATGCAGATCCCCCGTGGTCACCTCGTCCGCCGCCCCATGACTGCGCTGCACGGTCTCCGCCGAGGTCCACGGCCCGATCCCCGGCACCAACTCCAACCGCGCCCGCGCCTCCACCGGCGACATCCCCACGGCCTCCTCCAGCCGACCCGCCACCCGCACCGCCCGCAGGATCGTCGACGCCCGCTTGTCGTCGACGCCGGCCCGATGCCACTCCCAGGACGGGATCAGCGCCCACTCCCGGGCCCTCGGCATCACACACATCCGCCCCGGCGCGGGCCCCGGTGCCGGCTCACCGAACTGCCGTACGAGCAGCCGCCACGCCCGATACGCCTCGTCCGTCGTGACCTTCTGCTCCAGAACCGACGGAATCAACGACTCCAGCACCAGCCCGGTCCGCGTCAGCCGCAACCCGGGCCGTCGCCGCCAGACCATCGCCACGATCCGGTGCCGGGGCGCGAAGGCCTCGGGCTGGTCCGACGCGCCGAGCATCGTGGGCACCTGGTCGAGCAGCCACTCGGCTCCCGGCCCCCAGGCCTCCGCCTCGACGACCCCGCCCCGCAGCGCGACCCGCAGCGTCCCGGCGCCGACCGGCGTACGACTGGTTCGCCACACGGACCCGTCCGGCATGGCGCGGAAGGTCGGATCCCCGGGCCCCCGCCGCAGCGGCCCCAGCACGAGCCCCAGATCGAGTGCCCCCTCGGGCACCCAGGTCCGCCGCCGCCCGGCCACGGCCCCCTGCCGGGGCACCCCACCGGGCACGACGACATGCCCACCCCGCACGGTCGTACGAGTGGGCCGTTGAGGAAAACGTCCGGCCACGAGAAGTCCTGGATGGTGAAGCGGTGCCTTATGAGCCTAGAGGGTGGGGCCTTTCAGGGGCGCGGGGAACTGCGCGAGAAGCCCCACGCACCCGCACCTGCCCACCGAACCCGAGCCACCCCGAACCATAGGCGCCCGGCCCCACCTCTCACCGCACCTCGATGAACGCCCCCGCATCCCGCTCCCCCCGAGCCGGAGGCGCCCCCGCCGCGTGCCCCACGGCCACCGCCCCCATCGGATCCCACTCCGCCGGCAGCCCCAGCACCTCCCGTACGACATCCCGGCAGAACATCGTCGACGACACCCACGCGGACCCCAGCCGCTCCCCGGCCAGCGCGACCAGGAAGTTCTGCACGCCGGCCCCGGTGGCGACGACGAACATCTCCCGCTCGGCCGCGTCCCGCCGCGCGTCCCCGTAGACGTGCGAGCCGTCCATCACCAGACACGGCACCACCAGATACGGCGCGTTGCGCAGCACGTCCCCGCGCCGCACCCGCTTCGCGATGGACTCCTCGCTCTTGCCGTCCCGTCGCAGATCCGCGATCCACGCGTCCCGCATGGCGTCGAGCAGCCGCACCCGCGACTCCGCGGACTCCAGCAGCACGAACCGCCACGGCGTCGTGTGGTGCGGCGCCGGCGCGGTCACGGCTGCGGCCACGGCCCGCCGCACCGCGCCGGGGTCGACCGGCTCGTCCGTGAACGCCCGGACCGTCCGCCGCTGGGTCACCGCCAGCCGTACGGCCTCGGAGGTGCCGAGCCGGAACATGTCGTCCGCCGCGCCCCGGACCAGGGCCCGTGTCCCCTCGCCGGAGTCCTCGGCCACCACCTGCGCGAGCCCCCGGACGACGGCGACGGGCAACCCGGCGGCCTTGCCCTTCACCAGGTCACCGGCGCCGGCCAGCTCGTCGGCGGTGGCGACGACGGTCGCGCTGAGCGGATTGCCGTGCGCGTCGGTGCCGCCGCGCAGGTCGTCGAGGACCCGCACCCCGGCCGCGCCGATGGCGACATCCGTCAGCCCGCTGCGCCAGGGGCGTCCGAACGTGTCGGTGACCAGGACCCCGACCTCGACGCCGAGCGCGTCCCGGATGCCGTCCCGGATCGCCCGCGCGGAGCCGTCGGGGTCCTCGGGCAGCAACAGCACGGTCCCGGAGGGGGTGTTGGAGGCGTCGACCCCGGCGGCGGCCATGACCAGCCCCTGCCGGTTCTCCACGATCCGCAGCGGCCCGCGGCGGGCCACCACCCGCACGGTCTCGGCGTCGATCGCGGCCTCCCTGTCGGCCGCCTCGACCACCCGCCCCTCCGCCTTGGACACGATCTTGGAGGTGACGAGCACCACGTCCCCGTCGGCCAGCCGAGGTTCGGCGGCGGCGATCAGCTTGGCCAGATCGTCCCCCTGCTGGACCTCGGGGATCCCGGTCGGCGCCCAGACCCGGTAGGCGGGACCGGGCAGGCCGTCCGAGGCCGCCCGACCCTCTCCGCCCGCATCCCCGAGCGCGCCGCGCAGCCCGCCGCGCAGCCCGCCGCGCGGCCCGTCGTTCAGCCCGTCGCTCACGCTCCGCGCACCTCCTCCGCCAGCGCCAGCGCCTCACGCGCCATCTGCGTCGTCGCGTCCACATCGGTCATCATCAGCGGCACGGCCCGGCACCGGATCCCGGCCGTCTCGACCCGCTCGACGACGCCCGCGTCCACCGTGTCGACGAGCCATCCGTCCAGCAGCCCGGAGCCGTAGTGCTCGGCGACGGCGGCGGCCGTGGACGCGACGCCGACGGCGGCGAGGACTTTGTCGGCCATACCGCGCACGGGCGCGCCGCCGACGATGGGGGAGAGGCCGACGACGGGGACCCCCGCCTCGGCGATCGCCTCCCGGATGCCGGGCACGGCGAGGATGGTGCCGACGGAGACGACGGGGTTCGACGGCGGGAAGAGGATCACGTCCGCCTCGGCGATCGCCTCCAGGACCCCGGGCGCCGGCTTCGCCTGCTCGGCACCGACGGGCACGATCGCCTCGGCCGGCACGGAGGCCCGCAGCCGTACCCAGTACTCCTGGAAGTGGATGGCCCTGCGCTCGCCGTCCTGCTCGACGGCGACATGGGTCTCGACGCGGTCGTCGGTCATCGGGATGAGCCGCACGCCGGGCTTCCACCGGTCGCACAGTGCCTCGGTGACGGCGCTCAACGGATATCCGGCGCCGATCATCTGGGTCCGCACGATGTGCGTGGCGAAGTCCCGGTCGCCGAGCCCGAACCACTCGGGACCGACGCCGTACGCCGCCAGCTCCTCCTTGAGGTGGAAGGTCTCGTCGGCCCGGCCCCAGCCCTGCTCCTCGTCGATGCCGTCACCGAGGGTGTACATCACCGTGTCGAGGTCCGGGCAGACCTTCAGCCCGAAGAGGTGGATGTCGTCCCCGGTGTTGCCGATGACCGTGATGTCCGCGTCCGGCACGGCCCGCTTCAGACCGCGCAGGAACCGGGCACCACCGATGCCGCCTGCCAGAACCACAATGCGCATGGCACTCAGTCTCGCAGGCGGGTGCGACAACGGGTCCCCCGGCCGCGATCACGGCCGGTTTCGCGCCGTCCCGGTGAGAGACGGGCCCCGCGGGCTCGGCGGGGCCCGCGCGACCGCTCAGGCCGTGACCGTCGCCGTCCGCGCCGCGCAGGCCTTCGTGTGCATCGGCATCTCCGTCAGGCCGGGGTAGTAGACGTGCAGGCTGACGGCCGGTTCCAGTGTGTCGTTGACGACCTCGTGCGCGTATCCCGGCGCGAACACCCGCTGCGCGCCCGCGCCGAGCACGCGCGTGCCCCGGTCGGTGCGCTCGGTCAGCGCGCCGTCGAGCACGGTCAGCACGCCGGAGGAGCCCCCGTGGTCGTGCAGCCCGGTGCCCTGTCCCGGAACCCAGGACAGCAGCCACACCTCGTACCCGGGGCCGGTCTGCAGCCGGTGGTACCAGCGGGTGGTCGCGTCGTACTCGACGAGGTGCTCCCACCGGGAGCGGTCGTCGGCGAGGGAACGGGCCAGGCCGGCGAACTCGGCCACGGTGACGGGGTGTTGGCGCGGCGCCTGGAGGAGGTGCGGTACTTCGAGGAGGTCGCCGGCGATCTGGAGGTCGCTGTCGCTGTTCATGAAGTGAGGTGGTCCTCGACGATGAGTGCGTGGGGGAGGGCTGGGTTTCGCGTGCGGGAACAGCAGCCGAGCCGGGACGGGCTCAGTGGCAGCCGGAGCGGGGAAGGCTCAACAGCTGGGACAGCAACAGCTACAGCGGCAGCGGGCAGCACCGTGGGACCCGGCGGTCCGGGTAGCGGTGAGTGCCAAGTGCGCGAGCATGCCCACAAGCACAGCGGTTCACACCTCCGCTGTCAACTTCGCGTCCGGTATGTGGATGACCGTTCACCTCTTTCGGTACATCCGCGCGGCGAAAGGTTTGTGCTGGGGGAGTCGGGGACACATGGCGCACAACCCGGAACGAGCGAGTCGGATCGGGCCGGAACGAGATCGAACTCCTGGGCGTCTTTCCCCGTAAGGAAGGGTGATCCGGTGAGAACTCCCCTCTGCGGCCGCGCTGCTGTCAGGGTTTATGCCGATTTGAACACTTTCCGCATAGCCTTGGTTCCGCAGAGTGAATAAGGGGCTCAATAGCAGATCTCGGCTTGACTCGCCCGTAGCAGCACACTTGTAATTTCACTCGTGTCGTTCAGCCGAAATCGGTAACGGCCGCACGACGGGGACGCGAAAGACGGACGAGGGGCGCACATGACCGAGCTCGTGCAGCAACTGCTGGTCGACGACGCGGACGAGGAACTCGGCTGGCAGGAGCGCGCGCTGTGCGCCCAGACCGATCCCGAGTCCTTCTTCCCCGAGAAGGGCGGCTCGACCCGCGAGGCCAAGAAGGTCTGCCTCGCCTGTGAGGTCCGCTCCGAATGCCTCGAATACGCGCTCGCGAACGACGAGCGGTTCGGCATCTGGGGCGGCCTGTCGGAGCGCGAGCGCCGTCGTCTCAAGAAGGCGGCCGTCTGACCCGTCCCGGAACCCGACCCGTCCCGGGAACAGTCGAACAGAAGCAACCGAACATGTCCGGCCCGTCGCGCGTGGGTTGTCCACAGGCGGCGGGCCGCCGTGCTGCTCAGCCGTTAGTGTGGGCCCTCGTCCGAGACGTCCCGCTGTCCTCGCCGGACACAGACGTCCACCGCAGTCCACCGAACCGGGGCCCGTACCTCGATGTCCGTGCACAGCCACACCGCAGCCCACCACGACGCTGCCACGCCCGAATTCCCACGTCATGTGGTGACCGCGGTCCTCGTCGCGCACGACGGCGCGCGCTGGCTGCCCGACGCGCTCGCCGGGCTGCTCGGCCAGGAGCGTCCCGTCCAGAGCGCCATGGCGGCCGACACCGGCAGCGCGGACGACTCCGCCCAGCTCCTCTCCGACGCGCTCGGCGCGGACCGCGTCCTGCACCTCGCCCGGCGCACCGGCTTCGGTCAGGCCGTCGAGGAGGCCAACCGGACCGCGGGCGTCCTCACCGAGGACGACCTCGCCTACCTCCGCCGCCCCAGCGGCTGGGACCCGGTCACCCGCAGCTGGCGCGACGACGCGTACGACATGCCCGAGCTCCCCCACGGCGAGCCGGTCCAGTGGCTGTGGCTGCTGCACGACGACTGCGCCCCCGAACCCGACGCCCTCGCCCAGCTGCTGCGGGCCGTGGAGAACGAGCGCGAGCTGGGCCGAGACGACGTCGCCGTCGTCGGCCCCAAGCTGCGCGGCTGGTACGACCGCCGTCAGCTCCTGGAGGTCGGCGTCACCATCGCCCCCTCCGGCCGCCGCTGGACCGGCCTGGACCGCCGCGAGCAGGACCAGGGCCAGCACGACCACGTCAGGCCCAGCCTCGCCGTGTCCACCGCCGGCATGCTGATCCGCCGCGACGTCTTCGACGAGCTGGGCGGCTTCGACCGCCGGCTGCCCCTCATGCGGGACGACGTCGACCTGTGCTGGCGCGCCACCGCCGCCGGACACCGTGTCCTGGTCGCCCCCGACGCCGTCGTCCGGCACGCCGAGGCCTCCTCGCGCGAGCGCCGCACCGTCGACTGCGTGGGCCGCAGCGCCGCCTCCCCGCACATGGTCGACAAGGCGGGCGCGGTCTACACCCTCCTCGTCAACTCCCGTACGGCCCAGCTCCCCTGGGTGCTGCTGCGCGTCGTTCTCGGCACCCTGCTCAGGGTCGTCGCGTATCTCGTCGGCAAGGTCCCCGGACAGGCCGTCGACGAGGTCCGGGGCCTGCTGAGCGTGCTGCTGCGGCCCGAGCGGATCATCGCCGGGCGGCGCAGACGAGGCCGTCCGCAGCTGGACAAGGGCGAGCTGCGGCCGCTGTTCCCACCGCCCGGAGCGACCGTCCGGGCCACCGTCGAACAGGCCGCCGGTGATCTGTTCGGCCGTTCCGACACCGAAACCTCCCCGGCCGGACGGCACGGCGGCGCGATCGAGTCGGGCCCCGGCGACGACGACGCCGAGTTCCTCCAGGTCGAGCAGTTCGCCCGGCTCAAGCGCGTCGCACGCGCCCCCGGCCCCGTCCTCTTCGCCCTCCTGCTCCTCGCCTCGCTCGTCGCCTGCCGTGGACTGCTCGGCGGCGGCGCGCTGGCCGGCGGCGCCCTGCTGCCCGCGCCCGCGGACTCCGCCGAGCTCTGGTCGCGCTACCTCGACGCCTGGCACCCGGTCGGCGCGGGCGACGCCGAGGCCGCTCCGCCGTATCTGGCCGTCGTGGCCCTGCTCGCCTCGCTGCTGTTCGGCTCCACCGGGCTCGCGGTCACCGTCCTCCTCGTGGCCTCCGTGCCGCTGGCCGGCTTCACCGCGTACTTCGCCTCCCGCCGCCTGGTCGAGTCCCGGCTGCTGCGCGCCTGGGCAGCGATCGTCTACGCCTTCCTGCCGGCCGTCACCGGCGCGCTCGCGACCGGCCGTCTGGGCACCGCCGTCCTCGCGATCCTGCTGCCCCTCATCGCCCGCGCGGGCGCCGCGGCCGCCGGGCTCACGAACAGCACGGGGGCGCGCGGCAGTTGGCGCGCCACCTGGGCGTACGCGCTGCTGCTGACGATCACCACCGCGTTCACCCCCATCGTGTGGCCCATCGCGCTGCTCCTCGGCCTCGGGCTCCTGGCCGTGCGCCGCCGCGAGATCACCGCCTACGGCCTGCGCTTCCTCGCCCAGCTGGGCACACCGCTGCTGCTCCTCGCCCCCTGGTCGCTGACGCTGCTGCCGTTCGGCTTCTTCGAGGAGGCCGGCCTGGAGTACGGCTCCGGCACGGCCTCGGCGACCGATCTGCTCGGCATCAGCCCCGGCGGACCCGGCACGGTCGGCGGACTGACGCTCATCGGCGTCGTTCTGGCCGCCCTGGCCGCCCTGCTGCGCGCGGAACGGCAGCCGGCCATCCGGACCGCCTGGACGGCCGCCCTGGTGGCCCTCGTCCTCGCGGTCCTCTCCAACGGCTCCACCTGGGCCGGCCCCGCGACCCTCGTCTACGGCATCGCCCTCCTCACCGCCGCCACCCTGGGCGCCGACGGAGCCCGCCACCGCGTGGCCGAACAGAGCTTCGGCTGGCGCCAGCCGGTCGCCGTGCTCATCGCGCTCGCCGCCGCCGTCGGCCCGCTGCTGGCCGCCGCCGGCTGGGTGCTCGGCGGCGCCGACGGCCCTCTGGTGCGCCGCGATCCCGTCCAGGTGCCCGCGTTCGTCGCCGAGGAGAGCGGCACCCGCGACCAGGCCCGCACCCTGGTCCTCGAGAGCGACTCCACCGCCGAGGTCGGCTACACCCTGGTCCGCGGTTCCGGCGTCCGCCTCGGCGACGCCGAACTCACCGCCGGAGCCGGGGAGAACGAGCAGCTCGACAAGGTCGTCGCCAACCTCGTGGCGGGCTCCGGCGCCGACCAGACCGACGAACTCGGCGGCTTCGCCGTGCGCTACGTCCTGGTCCGGCCCGGCGCGCCCCGCGAGGTCAGCCGCGTCCTGGACGCCACCCCCGGCCTGAGCAGGCTCAGCCAGCAGGACGGCAGCGCCCTGTGGCGGGTGGACCGCCAGGTCGCGCGCGTCACGATCGAGGCCTCCTCCGGCGCCCCCCGGGCCGTCGCCGCCGGCCCCGTCGAGGTGCACACCACCATTCCGGCCGGCGGCTCGGGCCGGGTCCTGCGTCTCGCCGACACCGCCGACGAGGCCTGGACGGCCACCCTCGACGGCAAGCCCCTCACCCCGACCACGGTCGACGGCTGGGCCCAGGGCTTCCAACTGCCCGTCGACGGCGGCAGGCTGGACGTCACCTTCGACGCCCCGGTGACCCACACCGGCTGGCTGTGGACCCAGGGCTCGCTCGCCGTCGTCCTCGTGGTCCTCGCCCTGCCGGGCCGCCGCCGGGACGTCGACGACGACCTCCCCGACGAGCCCGTCGCCGTGCCCGCCCAGGACCTCACCGGTGACGGCCGTCGCGCCCGCCGGCTGCGCGCCCAGGCGGAGGCGGAGGCCGAACAGCCCACCGACGCGGGCCTCCCGTCCCCCGCGGAGGACGTCCCGGCCGGGGCCCCCGTCCCGCAGCAGCAGCCGTACGGGCAGTGGGCGACCGCGGATCAGTCGGGCGCCGAGTACGGCCACTACGACCAGGCCTACCAGGGCGGCCAGCAGTACCCGGCGGGCACCTACGACCAGCAGCACTACCAGGCCGACCCCTACCAGGGCGCCCAGTACGACCCGTACGCCACCTACGGCAACCACACGGCCTCGTACGACCAGACGTACGCCCAGGGCTACGACGCGACGTACGACCCGTCGCACCGCACCGGCGCCGACACCGAGCGCCCCGACGGGAGCCAGCAGTGAACCGCCAGACCCTGTCCCTGATCGCCGGCGCGACCGCCCTCGCCGCCGTCACCGGCTTCGCCACGCTCTCCGCGCCCGACGCCTCCGGCGGCGACACCACGGCGAAGGCGGCCGCCCAACTTCCCGTGCAGCGCACGAGTCTGCTCTGCCCCCGGCCCAGCACCTCCGACGTCGCGGAGACGGCGTACACCGCATTCACCCCCGTCACCGAGGGCACCGGCCAAGAGGGCCGCGCGGAACTCGTCGCGGCGGGCGGGGGATCGACAGCTCCCGACAAGGGCGGCGACAGCGGCAAGGGCAAGGCCGTCAAGCCGGTCATCGAGGTCAAAGAGCCCGGCAAGCCCGTCGCCGACAGCACCGACGGCGGTGACTCGCCCGCGCTGATCGGCACCGCCGAGGGGAAGTTCGCGCCCGGCTGGACGGTCCAGGAGACCACCGAGGTCGCCGCCGGCACCGGCCGCGGTCTGCTCGGCGTCAACTGTGCCGCCCCCGACACGGAGTTCTGGTTCCCGGGAGCGAGCACGGCCGCGGGCCGCACCGACTACGTCCACCTCGTCAACCCGGACGACTCGGCGGCCGTCGTGGACATCGAGCTCTTCGGCAAGGACGGCGCCCTGAAGTCCACGGTCGGCGACGGCATCACGGTGCAGCCCAGCTCCGACGAGCCGGTCCTGCTGTCGACGCTCGCCACGGCGAAGGAGGCCGACCTCACGGTCCATGTCAACGTCCGCAGCGGCCGGGTCGCCGCCGCGGTCCAGGCCCTCGACGACAAGCAGGGCGGTGACTGGCTGTCCGCCGCGGCCGACCCGGCCGGCAGCCTCGTCTTCCCCGGCATCCCGAAGGACGCCGCCTCCGTGACCCTGGTCGCCTTCACCCCCGGCGAGACCGACGCCGACCTGAAGCTCCGCCTCACCTCGCCCAACGGCCCGATCACCCCGGCCGGCAACGAGACGCTGCACGTCAAGGGCGGCATGACCGCCACCGCCGACCTGGGCGACATCACACGCGGCGAGCCCGGGTCCCTCGTTCTCACCCCCACCGGCGACTCGGTCCCGGTGGTGGCCGCGCTCCGGGTCGTCCGGGGCAAGGGCGCGAGCCAGGAGACGGCGTTCATCCCGGCGACCCGCCCGGTCGGCGCGCGCGCCACGGTCACGGACAACCGCGCCAAGGGCACGACCCTGGCCCTCACCGCGCCCACCGCCGCGGCCAAGGTCAAGATCACCGCGTCTGTGGGCAGCGGGGGTGGTGAGGCCGCGACGAAGACCTTCACGATCAAGGCCGGCACCACCCAGAACGTGGAGATGCCCGCCCCGAACGGCCTCAAGGGCGCCTACGCACTCACCGTGGAGTCGACGTCAGGCGGCCCCGTCTACGCCTCCCGCACCCTGGAATCCAAGTTCGACAACATCCCCGCCTTCACCATCCAAACCCTCCCGAACGACCGGGGAACGGTAGCGGTTCCGAAGGCCCACCAGGACCTGTCGATCATGCAGCGTTAGCGGGTGCGGGTGGGGGTTGTTCGCGCAGTTCCCCGCGCCCCTGAAAAGCGGGGCCTGCGCCCCGTGCTTTTCGCCCCTGAGTGGCCGCAGGCCCTCAAGGGGCGCGGGGAACTGCGCGAGAAGCCCCACCGGACGGACGTCTGGGGGGCGAAGGGGCGCAGCCCCTTGAGGATGGGGCGGCGGGGCGACATCCCTCCGGGGCGCACCCCCACCCCCGGTCAGTCCTCCCCGTACCGAGGATCCACAGTCTCCGGATTCAGCCCCAACAACTCGGCCACCTGCTCCACCACGACCTCATGCACCAGCGCGGCCCGCTCCTCCCGCCCCTTGGTACGAATCTCCACCGGCCGCCGATACACGACCACGCGGGCCGGCCGCCCCTCCCGTGCCCCCACGATCCCCCCGAGCGGCACCGCCTCGTCGTTCCACGCCCCGTCCGACGGCCCGTCGAGCCGCGGCACCTCCAGCACGAGGAAGTCGATGTCGGCCAGCTGCGGCCACCGCCGCTCCAGCCGCTCCACGGAGTCCTGCACGAGATCCGCGAACACGTCCGCGCGGCTCGCCGCGAGCGGCACCTGCGGCGGCGCGATCGGCCCGCGCATCCCCCTGCCGTGCCGATCACGGCGGCGGGGCCCGGGTGCGGATGCGGCGCGGGGCGGTACGAGGTCGTCCATCACCTGTGAAGCGTAGTCCCCGGACGGTCCGCCCGCCCGGCTCCACACTCCCGGCCGCGTCTCCGGACCCGCACCGGCTGACCTGGCATGTCCAACCGGCGCGCCGTACGGCGCTACTCCGGCGCGCCGGTTGGCATGTCGCCGGATGACCATTCCAGCCAAGGTTGGGCTCGTTTCCGTATCTCCGCGAGACCGGCGAACTCGCGCCAATTGGACTGGTTTGTGCGGAAAATTGATCGCGTTCGGCGTCGTTCGGCATTGCGGACGCGCGGCTACTCGCAGGTCAACGCCGTGGGTTCGGAGGGGCGTGTGGGGCGTTTCACAGCACGACACGGGGGGGTGACCTGGTGCAGAGTCGTCGCGGCCCGCTCAAGAGTGCGGTACCGTCCAACGTCGTGAGCCCTGTACGTCGCTGTTCGCGCACCGCTTGCGGCCGCCCCGCCGTCGCGACGCTGACGTACGTCTACGCCGACTCGACCGCGGTCCTCGGCCCTCTCGCCACCTACGCCGAACCCCACTGCTACGACCTGTGCGCCGAGCACTCCGAGCGCCTCACCGCGCCACGCGGCTGGGAGGTCGTACGGCTGCTGGACGCCTCGGCCCCCGCGCGCCCCAGCGGTGATGACCTGGAGGCCCTTGCCAACGCCGTGCGCGAGGCGGCCCGCCCGCAGCAGCGCGCGGCCGAGGCCGGTGGCGGCGCCCGCACGGCCGACCCGATGGAGGTCGCCCGCCGCGGCCATCTCCGGGTGCTGCGCTCACCGGACAACTGAGCACACGCTCCCCGGCGGCCGACCCCCGGACGCACCCCGCGAACTAGAGCCCCACGCGGGCTCGTTGCCGAGAATCCGCGAGTCCGTGCATCCCTCCCGTCGCCCTCCGTCCCGTCGTGGCTGTTTCCGTTCGCGCCGTTCCGCTCCGTGGTGCACACCCGTTGACGTCCTGTCGGTGCGGACGCGATCATTCCGGGTGCCCGTGCCATGAGAAGCCGCTTCCGTATCGCGGAATCCGGGGAGGCTCCGTGTACGTCCAGCAACTGGAACCCGTGGCCGGTTCACTCGGCCTGTCCGCCCTCGTAGCGACCCTGCCCCTCGTCACCGTCCTGATCCTGCTCGGCGGTGTGCGACTGAAAGCCCATCTGGCAGGCCTGATCGGCCTTCTGGCGGCCCTTCTGGTCGCCTGGCTCGCCTTCCGCATGCCGCTCGGCCAGACGCTCTCCAGCGCTGCCCAGGGGGCCGCTTTCGGCCTCTTCCCGATCATGTGGATCGTCGTCAACGCCCTGTGGGTGTACCGGATGACCGTCCACACCCGGCACTTCGACATCCTGCGCCGCTCCTTCGGACGGCTCTCCGACGACCCGCGCATCCAGGCGCTCGTCGTCGCGTTCTGCTTCGGCGCGCTCCTGGAAGCCCTCGCCGGCTTCGGCGCGCCGGTCGCCATCTGCTCCGTCATGCTCGTCGCGCTCGGCTTCGAACCGGTGAAGGCCGCCGTGGTCGCCCTGGTCGCCAACACCGCGCCCGTCGCCTTCGGCGCCATGGGCACCCCGGTCGTCACGCTCGCGCAGGTCACCGAACTGCCCCTGGACACCGTCGCGTCCGTGGTCGGCCGCCAGACACCGCTGCTCGCCCTCGTGGTGCCCCTGGTCCTGGTCTGGCTCGTCGACGGGCGGCGCGGGCTGCGCGAGACCTGGGCGCCCGCCCTCGCATGCGGACTCGCCTTTGCCGTCGCCCAGTTCATCGCCTCCAACTACGTCTCCGCGCAACTCGCCGACATCGGCGCCGCCTTGCTGGGCGCGGGCGCCCTCGTCGCCGTACCGCAAGCCCGACGGCCCGCCGCCGCGCCCGTACGTGCCACCGTCCTGACCGGCGTACGCAGCGACGGCCTCGACGAGCGGGACCCCCGGCGCGAAGTCCTGCGCGCCTACGCCCCGTACGCGCTGATCGTCGTGATCTTCTCCGTCGCCCAGATCCCGGTGGTGAAGGACTGGCTGGCCGGGGCGACGCGGACGTACGACTGGCCCTTCCTGAACGTCACGGACCCCGTCGGCGACCCCGTCGGAGGCAACGTCTTCACCTGGCCGATCGTGTCCACCGGCGGCACGCTCGTGCTGCTCGCCGGTGTGTGCACGGCCGTCGTCCTGGGGGTCCACGCGCGCGTGGCGGTCAGGGAGTGGGCCGCGACGGTCCACGAACTGCGGTTCGCGATCCTCACCGTGACGTCCGTGCTCGCCCTCGCCCACGTCATGAACCTCTCCGGACAGGCCGCCACCATCGGCCACTTCGTGGCGGCGGCCGGCGCGGGACTCGCCTTCCTGTCGCCCGTCCTCGGCTGGTTCGGCGTCGCGGTCACCGGCTCGGACACCTCCGCCAACGCCCTGTTCGGCGCCCTCCAGGTGAGCGCGGCCCGCGAGTCGGGCCTGTCGCCGGAACTGCTCGCCGCCGCCAACAGCTCGGGCGGGGTCCTCGGCAAGATGATCTCCCCGCAGAACCTCACCATCGCCTGCGCCGCCGTCGGCCTCGCCGGGCGCGAGGGAGACCTGCTGCGCAAGGTGCTGCCATGGAGCCTCGGGCTGTTGCTGGTGATGTGCCTGATCGTGGTGGGGCAGAGCACGCCCGTACTGGAATGGATGCTTCCCTGAGGGCCCTCCGGCCGGACCGGCGCCGTCCCGGGCGGCCACTCGGAGGTACCACCGTCGGCTGTCGGTGCGCCCGAGTAGTTTGGGGTGATCCGGTGGGGACTTCAGGAGGGTGTGGCCATGGCGGCTGATCTGTCGACGATCGTGAAGGCGTACGACGTACGCGGGGTGGTCCCGGACCAGTGGGACGAGCCCCTGGCCGAGCTCTTCGGGGCGGCCTTCGCCCAGGTGACCGGCGCGGACGCCGTCGTGATCGGCCACGACATGCGGCCGTCCTCGCCCGGCCTGTCCCGCGCCTTCGCCCGCGGCGCGGCGGCGCTCGGCGTGGACGTCACCGAGATCGGCCTCTGCTCCACGGACCAGCTCTACTACGCGTCCGGCGTGCTGAACCTGCCCGGCGCGATGTTCACCGCCTCCCACAACCCCGCCCAGTACAACGGCATCAAGATGTGCCGCGCCGGAGCCGCCCCCGTCGGCCAGGACACAGGTCTCGCCGAGATCCGCGAGCTGGTCGAGGCCTGGAGCGAGTCGGGAGCCCCGGCCCCGGCTGCCACACCGGGGACGATCACCCACCGGGACACGTTGGAGGACTATGCGGCGCACCTGCGCGGCCTCGTCGACCTCACCTCCGTCCGCCCCCTGAAGGTCGTCGTCGACGCGGGCAACGGCATGGGCGGCCACACCGTCCCCACCGTCTTCGCGGGCCTGCCGCTGGACCTGGTCCCGATGTACTTCGAGCTGGACGGCACGTTCCCGAACCACGAGGCCAACCCCCTCGACCCGGCGAACATCGTCGACCTCCAGAAGCGCGTCCGCGAGGAGGGCGCCGACCTCGGCATCGCCTTCGACGGCGACGCCGACCGGTGTTTCGTGGTAGACGAGCGGGGCGACGCCGTCTCGCCCTCCGCGATCACCGCCCTGGTCGCCTCCCGCGAACTCGCCAAGCACGGTGGCAAGGGCACGGTCATCCACAACCTGATCACCTCCTGGTCCGTCCCGGAGGTGGTGCGCGAGAACGGCGGGACGCCGGTGCGCACCCGTGTCGGCCACTCCTTCATCAAGGCCGAGATGGCCAGATCCGGCGCCATCTTCGGCGGCGAGCACTCCGCCCACTACTACTTCGCGGACTTCTGGAACGCCGACACGGGCATGCTGGCCGCCCTCCACGTCCTCGCCGCTCTCGGCGGCCAGGACGGCCCTCTCTCCGGCCTCCTCGCCGAGTACGACCGCTACGCCGGCTCCGGCGAGATCAACTCCACGGTCGCCGACCAGTCGGACCGCCTGGCCGCGATCCGCTCCGCGTACGAGAACCGCGAGGACCTCACCCTGGACGACCTCGACGGCCTCACGGTCTCCGCGCCCGACTGGTGGTTCAACGTCCGTCCCTCCAACACGGAACCCCTCCTGAGACTGAACGCGGAGGCGAGGGACGAGACGACGATGGCAAAGGTGAGGGACGAGGTCCTGGCGATCATCAGGTCCTGATCTGGAAAAGTACGGGGCACAGCCCCTGCTTTTCCAGGGGCGCGGGGAACTGCGCGAGCAGCCCCACCGGGCGGACGTGTGGGGGTCAAAGGGGCGCAGCCCCTTGCGGAGGGACGGGTAAGGGCGGCGCGGGCGCAAACGGCACCGGCCCCCAACCCCGGCGCCAACCCCCGCACGGCGGTACTCTGACCAGGCCGCACCGCACGAACCCGCCCCCCGAAGGGACCCCGACATGCCGCTCGAAGCCGGCCTCCTGGAGATCCTCGCCTGCCCGGCGTGCCACGCCCCCCTCACGGAGGAGGACACCGAGCTGACCTGCACGAGCCAGGACTGCGGCCTCGCCTACCCGATCCGGGACGGCATCCCCGTACTCCTCGTCGACGAGGCCCGCCGCCCCGCCTGACCCGCCCGACCTGCAGGTCCCGCGCGATCACGCTCCCGCGCAAGGCGTAACCCCGCACGAGCCGGGAAACCCGGCAAAAGGCGCATCAGGGCACCTGGTGATCGGAGGCTGCCGCCCATGCTCGACGAATCGCTGCTAGACACCCCCGACGCCCTGTCGGAGGCGGACCGCCGCGACCTGCTCCGCGGCGCCGCCGAGGCGGGCGCCCGGGTCCGCACGGCCATCCGTCTCGGCACCGAGGCCGGTATCCCCGACCTGAAACCCGACGGCCGGCCCCGCGCTCTCCTGATCGCGGGCCCCGGCATGGCCTCCGCGGGCGTCGCCGACCTGCTCGGCGCCCTCGCGGGATCCAGTTGTCCCCTCACCCGCCTGCACCCCACCGGCGTGGCCCCCGCGGCGGGTGCCCTGCGCTGGGACCTCCCGGGCTGGGCGGGCTCGGTCGACCTCCTCCTGATCGCCACCGCCGACGGCGCCGAACCCGGCCTGGCGCTCCTGATCGACCAGGCCTACCGCCGCGGCTGCACGGTCGTCGCCGTCGCCCCGCCCCGCACCCCGGTCGCCGAGGCCATGGAAGGCGCCCACGGACTCTTCGTACCGATGGCGACCGGCCCGTACGAGCAGGAGGTGCCCCTCGGCGCCGCCGCCCCCGGCGTGCTGTGGGCGCTGCTCACCCCGATGCTCGCGCTGCTGGACCGCACCGGCCTGGTCGCCGCCGCGCCCGACGCCCTGCAGAAGGTCGCCGACCGCCTCGACCACGTCGCCGAGCGCTGCGGCCCCGCCATCGCCACCTACAGCAATCCGGCCAAGACGCTCGCCGCCGAGCTGGCCGACGCCCTCCCGGTGATCTGGACCGAGGGCCAGGCAGCGGCCCCCGTGGGCCGCCGTTTCGCTTCCGCGCTCGCCGAGCTGGCGGGGCGCCCGGCCCTCGCCGCCCAGCTGCCGGAGGCGCTCGCCTCGCACACGGTGCTGCTGTCCGGTCCGCTCGCCGCGAGCGCCGACCCCGACGACTTCTTCCGCGACCGCGTCGAGGAACCGCCCGCCCTCCACGCGCGCGTGGTGCTCCTTCGCGACCGCCCCACCGGCGGCCTCAGCGCCGTCCCGGCCGCCCGCGAGCTGGCCCTCGGCCACGACACCGCGATCAGCGAGCTGGAACCCGAGGAGGGCACCGACCTGGAGACCCTCGCGGAGATGATCGCCATCACCGATTTCGCCGCCGTTTACCTGTCGCTCGCCTCCGGAGCCTGATCCTCACGGACGCTTCCGAAGCCCGACCCGCGCGGAGCCCGATCCCGACCGGGCCCGACCTCGACCGGGGCCCGGCCGGCTCCCCACGTACGGAGAAACACACACCATGGACCGCCTCGACAACACCGTCCGCCCCTACGCCTGGGGTTCGACCACCGCCATCCCGGAGCTCCTCGGAGTGGCCCCCACGGGCGAGCCGCAGGCGGAGATGTGGATGGGAGCCCACCCCGGCGCGCCCTCGCGCACCGGACGCGGCCCCCTCACCGAGGTGATCGACGAGGCACCGGAACGCGAGCTGGGCACCCGGACCGTCGAGAAGTTCGGCCCCCGCCTCCCCTTCCTCCTGAAGCTTCTCGCCGCCGGCGCGCCCCTCTCCCTCCAGGTCCACCCCGACCTCGAACAGGCCAGGGAGGGGTACGAGGACGAGGAGCGGCGCGGCATCCCGATCGACGCGGGACACCGCAACTACAAGGACGCCAACCACAAGCCGGAACTGATCTGCGCCCTCACGGAGTTCGACGGCCTGTGCGGCTTCCGCGAACCGCTGCAAGCCGCCGAGCTGCTGGCCGCCCTCGACGTCGACTCCCTCAAGCCGTACGTCGACCTCCTGCACGCCCACCCCGAAGAGGCGGCGCTGCGCGAGGTGTTGACCGCCGTCCTGGGCGCCGACCCCGAGGAGATGGCCCACACCGTCACCGAGGCCGCGGCCGCCTGCGCCCGCCTCGGCGGCGCCCACGCCCCCTACGCCGACATCGCCCACCACTACCCGGGCGACCCCGGCGTCATCGCCGCCATGCTCCTCAACCACGTACGCCTGCAGCCCGGCGAGGCCCTGTTCCTGGGCGCCGGGATCCCGCACGCGTACCTGAACGGCCTCGGCGTCGAGATCATGGCCAACTCCGACAACGTGCTGCGCTGCGGCCTCACCCCCAAGCACGTCGACGTCCCCGAACTCCTGCGCATCGTCCGCTTCGAGGCGACCGACCCGGGCGTGCTGCGCCCGGAGGCGTCCCCCGACGGCGAAGAGGTCTACGAGACGCCCATCGACGAGTTCCGCCTCTCCCGCTTCGTCCTCCCCGAGGCCGCCGCCCCGCACGATCTCACTCGCGCCACCCCGCAGATCCTTCTCTGCACGGCTGGTTCGGTCCGGGCGGGCGAACACACCCTCGCCCCCGGCGAGTCCGTCTTCGTACCGGCGGACGAGAAGGCCGAGGTGTCCGGCCCGGGCACGCTGTTCCGCGCGACCGTGCTCGCGTGACGGCCTGACGCACTCCCGATCCACGACCCCTTCCGATCCACGTCCCCTCCCTATCCACGACCCGATGCACCGACACCGGGCCGGGCTGCAACAATGCCCCCTGCAAAAGGCGGGCAAAGCCCGGCCGGTGACGGACCGAAGCGTGGGTACCCATCCCGCGCACAGACGTATGCGTAGGCGAAGGGACACCTCGGACACATGAGCGCGTCAGGCGGCACCAAGGCGATCGTGGCGGCACTCGCCGCCAACCTCGCGATCGCGGTAGCGAAGTTCGTGGCGTTCCTCTTCAGTAACTCGTCGTCGATGCTCGCCGAGTCCGTGCACTCGCTCGCCGACTCCGGCAACCAGGCCCTGCTGCTCCTCGGCGGCAAGAAGGCCAAGCGCGAGGCGACCGCCGAACACCCCTTCGGCTACGGCCGCGAGCGCTACATCTACGCCTTCCTCGTCTCCATCGTCCTCTTCTCCGTCGGCGGCATGTTCGCCCTCTACGAGGGCTACGAGAAGATCAAGCACCCGCACGAGATCGAGGCCTGGTACTGGCCGGTCGGCGTCCTCGTCTTCGCGATCATCGCCGAGACCTTCTCCTTCCGGACCGCCATCAAGGAGTCCAACGTCCTGCGGGGCAACAAGTCCTGGACCGAGTTCGTCCGCCACGCCAAGGCCCCCGAGCTGCCGGTCGTCCTCCTGGAGGACCTCGGCGCCCTCGTCGGCCTGATCCTCGCCCTCGGCGGCGTCGGCCTCGCCCTGCTCACCGGCGACGGCGTCTGGGACGGCATCGGCACCCTCTGCATCGGCGTCCTGCTCATCCTGATCGCGATCGTCCTCGCCGCCGAGACCAAGTCCCTCCTCCTCGGCGAGTCCGCCGGCGCCGAGGACGTCGAGAAGATCGCGCAGGCCGTCGTCGACGGCGACACCGTCACCCGCGTCATCCACATGCGCACGCTCCACCTCGGCCCCGAAGAGCTGCTCGTCGCCGCCAAGATCGCCGTCCGGCACGACGACACGGCCACCGAGGTCGCGAACGCCATCAACGCGGCCGAGGCCCGCATCCGCGAGGCCGTCCCGATCGCCCGGGTCATCTACCTGGAGCCCGACATCTACAGCGAGGCCGAAGCCGTCAAGGGCGCCGACCCCGAGGCCGCGCCCGGCGGCCCGACCGCTCCCGCCGAGCACTGACCCACCGGCCCGTTCGGGCCGTTCCACCAGGCACCGAACACCGGGGCCCGTCGCACGAACGACCGCGACGGGCCCCTGCCCGTTCCCCGCCGGACCGCTCTCTTCGGCTCGATCTGTACGCAGGCGGACTGGGGCAGGCAGAGCCAACCGGTGTAGCTTGGGACGGAGCCAGACGTCGCTGCTGATGGCGGTCGGGCGGTCCCACCGCGGACCGACCGAGGGAGAGAGGGCCTCCGACGGACTGCGCTGCGCGCACGCGGGCATGCCCGTGTCTCCTTCGGGGCACCCCTGTGTCCGCCGCCGCGCAGACCAGCCCTACCCACCCTCGACCCGACACCGAGGAGCAGTTCGCAATGACGACTGTCGACAACCGGCAGGACTTCAAGGTCGCCGACATCTCCCTGGCCGCGTTCGGCCGCAAGGAGATCACCCTCGCCGAGCACGAGATGCCCGGTCTGATGGCGATCCGCAAGGAGTACGCCGAGTCCCAGCCGCTGGCCGGCGCCCGCGTCACCGGCTCCCTGCACATGACCGTGCAGACCGCTGTTCTCATCGAGACCCTGGTCGCCCTCGGCGCCCGAGTCCGCTGGGCCTCCTGCAACATCTTCTCCACCCAGGACCACGCCGCCGCCGCGATCGCGGTCGGCCCGAACGGCACGGTGGACAACCCCCAGGGCGTCCCGGTCTTCGCCTGGAAGGGCGAGACGCTGGAGGAGTACTGGTGGTGCACCGAGCAGGCGCTGACCTGGCCGGACAGCCCCACAGGCGGCCCGAACATGATCCTCGACGACGGTGGTGACGCCACCCTTCTGGTGCACAAGGGTGTCGAGTACGAGAAGGCGGGCGAGGTCCCGGCGGTCGACACCGCCGAGAACGAGGAGCACCGCGTCATCCTCGAACTCCTCAACCGCACCATCACCGAGGGCTCGCAGAAGTGGACCCAGCTCGCCTCGGAGATCCGCGGCGTGACCGAGGAGACCACCACCGGCGTCCACCGCCTGTACGAGATGCAGCGCGACGGTGTCCTGCTTTTCCCGGCGATCAACGTGAACGACGCCGTCACCAAGTCGAAGTTCGACAACAAGTACGGCTGCCGCCACTCCCTGATCGACGGCATCAACCGTGCCACCGACGTCCTCATCGGCGGCAAGACGGCCGTGGTCTGCGGCTACGGCGACGTCGGCAAGGGCTGCGCGGAGTCCCTGCGCGGTCAGGGCGCCCGTGTCATCGTCACCGAGATCGACCCGATCTGCGCCCTGCAGGCGGCGATGGACGGCTACCAGGTCACGACCCTCGACGAGGTCGTCGACAAGGCCGACATCTTCATCACCACGACCGGCAACAAGGACATCATCATGGCCTCGGACATGGCCAAGATGAAGCACCAGGCCATCGTCGGCAACATCGGCCACTTCGACAACGAGATCGACATGGCCGGCCTCGCGAAGATTCCCGGCATCGTCAAGGACGAGGTCAAGCCGCAGGTCCACACCTGGACGTTCCCCGACGGCAAGGTGCTCATCGTGCTGTCCGAGGGCCGTCTGCTGAACCTGGGCAACGCCACCGGTCACCCGTCGTTCGTGATGTCCAACTCGTTCGCGGACCAGACCCTGGCCCAGATCGAGCTGTTCACCAAGCAGTCCGAGTACCCGATCGGCGTGTACACGCTGCCCAAGCACCTCGACGAGAAGGTCGCCCGCCTCCACCTCGACTCGCTCGGCGTGAAGCTCACGACCCTCCGTCCGGAGCAGGCCTCGTACATCGGCGTCGAGGTCGAGGGCCCGTACAAGCCGGACCACTACCGCTACTGATCCGCCCGGCGGTGGGTGCGTCGCACCTCGACGCACCCACCCAGGCAGAAGCACCCAGGCAGGCCCCCCGCACCCCCGTGCCGGGGGCCTGCCCGTTCGGCGCCTCAGTCCCGTCGGCCGGACCCGCCCGTCAAGACCCAGGACCCCCATGCCCCGCGGCCGGTATTCGCTCCAAGACCCGCACGACCACACCCTCCTCGCCGAGGAACACTTCCACTGCGCGCCCGGCCCGTCCGGCTGGCGCTACGTCTCCCAACTGACCGCCCCCTCCGGCGACCATGCCGGCTCCGTCGACCTGGCCATCGATGAACTCGGCCGCCCCATCCGCCTCGAACTCCACGCCGCCAGCTGGCAGGTCCGCGGCGCCGCCCTCGACGGCGTCACCTGGGTCCGCACCGACCCCACCGGCACGGAGGCCACCGAAGGCAATGTCCGCGCCCACGCCTTCACCGGCACCTCCCCGGCGTTCCTGATCGCCACCGCCCGCCTGCTGCGCCTCACCCCCTCCGCCCCGGCCACTCGCGTACGCCTCGTCGCCTTCACCGACCCGGTCCTGGCCCCGCGCACCCTCGACCAGTCCTGGGCCTTGATCGAAAGAGAAGCACACGCCACTGACAACGGCCCCCTGGTGGTGGACGAATACCAGGTCACAGCCCTGGACACGGGCGAGCGGCACACCGTTCACATCGCGGGCGACGTCGTCCTGGCAGCACCCGGAATCGAGCTGGAGCACCTGGAGACACCGCCGTCCTCGTTCGACTGAGGCACGGTCCGCCCCGCGTGGCCGGCCGGTGAACGACCGACGGACCGACCCGGCGCTGTGCGGCAGCGCCCCCGGGCGGACCCGGGACTCAGGCGGGCGGGGCGAACCCGGTGCTCGGTGGCCGCTCGGGAGACGGCGTGTGCGGCGGCTCGGGGGCGGGCGGGATGCCGGGAGCGGCCGGACCGGGAACGCCGGAGGGCCCGGGTGCGGGAGCGGATGGGGGCACGGGTGCGGGGCCTGCGGCTCCGGCGGGCGGCGCGTACCCGAAGCCGCCGGCAGCGGGGGCCGGGCCACCCGCAACCGCACCCACACCAGCACCCGAACCCACCCCGGCCTTGCCCTGGAAGGCCTGGCGAGCCTCCCGGGCCTGCCGCTCGTGCACCACTGCCGCCAGATACGCGCCCGGCGGCACCCCGTAGGGCGCCGGAGCCCCGGTACGGGCCGCGAGGTCCGAGGCGAGACGTTCCGCCATGGCCGCACCGACGTGCGGGTCCAGCTGCCGCATCCGCGTCAGGTACTGGCGGATGGCCAGCCACAGCCCGTCCGGCACGGCGGAGAGGTCGAGCGCGGAGAACTGTCCCGCGAGCCACGGCGGGGGCGGAGGCACGAATGCCGCCCGTCCGGCCGGAACCCGCTCCCGCACGACCAAGGTCCCCGCGAACACGTCACCCAGCCGACGCCCTCGCGCCGACACGAGTGAGGCGATGCAGGCGACGACCCCGAACGTCATCAGGATCTCGACCACCCCGACCGCCCCGCGTACCAGCGCGTGCCGGAACCGGATCGGACCCCCGTCGTCCCGCACCACCCGCAGCCCGCAGACGAGCTTCCCCAGCGAACGCCCATGGCTCAGCGTCTCCACCGCGATCGGCCCGCCCACCAGGACGAGCAGGAAGCTCGCGATGGATATCGCCGTCTGCGCCGCCTCGTCCAGACCGGCCGTCGACAGCACCAGGATCAGGACCACCGCGAGGTAGACGACCACGGCCACGACCAGGTCGAGCAGCACGGCCAGCGCTCGGCTCGGCAGCTTCGCGGGACGCAGTTCCAGCGCCACCGCCTCGCCCGTCACTAGCTCACTCACACCCGTAGTCCCTTCCGGATTCATCCCCTGACCTGCCCCGAGAGTGGCCAGTCTGCCAAGCTGAGGTCATATCGCGCCCCAGTACGACCAGTACGACCATTGCGATCAGTAGGACCAGCGCGACAAGCCGGCACGCAGTGCGAGACGGACAAGGAGCAGCACACCCGATGGACCTCGATGTCTTCGTGTCCGCCCATCGTGCCGAGTGGGACCGCCTCGACGCCCTGCTCCGCCGCCAGCGCCGTCTCGACGGAGCCGAGGTCGACGAACTCGTCACCCTCTACCAGCGCACCGCCACCCACCTCTCATTGATCCAGTCGAGCGCTCCGGACCCGCAGCTCACCGGGCGCCTCAGCCAACTGGTGGCACGCGCGCGCAGCGCCGTCACGGGAAACCGGCGCGCTTCCTGGCGCGACGTCACCCGCTTCCTGACCCAGGGCTTCCCCGCAGCGGTCTACCGCTCCCGTCACTGGTGGGTCCCCACAGCCCTGCTCTCCACCCTCGTCGCCGTGCTCCTGGGGTGGTGGATCGGTACCCACCCGGAAGTCCAGGCCGGCATCGCCGCCCCGGACGCCCTCCGCGAGATGACCCGACCCGGTGGTCAGTACGAGACGTACTACTCCAGCCATCCCGCTGCGTCCTTCGCGGCCCAGGTGTGGACGAACAACGCCCAGGCCGCCGCGATGTGCCTGGTCCTGGGGATCTTCCTCGGCCTACCGGTCCTCTGGATCCTGCTCCTGAACATGCTCAACCTGGGCGTCGGCATCGGCCTGATGACCTCGGCCGGCCGCCTCGACGTCTTCCTCGGCCTGATCCTCCCGCACGGCCTGCTGGAACTGACCGCCGTCTTCGTGGCCGCCGGCACCGGGCTGCGGCTCGGCTGGACCGTCATCGACCCAGGGCCCCGCACCCGCCGGTCCGCCCTGGCCGAGGAGGGGCGAGCCGCCCTCGGGATGGCGATAGGCCTGGCGCTGGTCCTCTTCGTGTCCGGCGCCATCGAAGGCTTCGTCACCCCGTCCGGCCTCCCCACCTGGGCCCGCATAACCATCGGAGTCCTCGCCGAACTCGCCTTCCTCGGGTACGTCTACATCCTGGGCGGACGCGCCGTCCGTGCCGGTGACACGGGCGATGTCGAGGAGCACGAACGCAGCGCCGCGGTCCCCACCGCCGCCTGATGTGCGTCCACCCCCGTCGGGCTGTTAGTCTCCTCTTCGTTCCCGCAGGAGCCGTTGACACGGCCGATGTGGGGAGGTAGATTAGAACAGTTGCCCAGAGGTGGCCATACCCCAGGGCGGCGGTAAAAATCTACCGACTCCTCGTGAATGCAACATTGCCGAGCGAGTCCACCCGATGAATCAGGAATGAACGTCCGGTCAGTCCGGTCAAAAACTTCTGATAAAGTCGGACTCGCCGAAAGAAAGCCGCAAGGCAATCAATTAGGTAAGGCCCTCCAGCGGCCGCCGGAAAAGAATTCCGACCGGAAACGGAACGGAAAACGGATCTGGTAGGGTTGGAAACGCAAGACCGAAGGGAAACTGCCCGGAGGAAAGCCTGAGAACAGCTCGGGTGAGTACAAAGGAAGCGTCCGTTCCTTGAGAACTCAACAGCGTGCCAAAAATCAACGCCAGATATGTTGATACCCCGTTCCTGGCCGATCTCGGCTGGGGCGAGGTTCCTTTGAAACAAACACAGCGAGGATGCTGTGAACCATCGGACTATTCCTCCGGTGGTTCCGCTCTCGTGTGTGTGCACCGGATTACCGGTAAACATTCACGGAGAGTTTGATCCTGGCTCAGGACGAACGCTGGCGGCGTGCTTAACACATGCAAGTCGAACGATGAACCACTTCGGTGGGGATTAGTGGCGAACGGGTGAGTAACACGTGGGCAATCTGCCCTTCACTCTGGGACAAGCCCTGGAAACGGGGTCTAATACCGGATACGACACTCTCGGGCATCCGATGAGTGTGGAAAGCTCCGGCGGTGAAGGATGAGCCCGCGGCCTATCAGCTTGTTGGTGAGGTAACGGCTCACCAAGGCGACGACGGGTAGCCGGCCTGAGAGGGCGACCGGCCACACTGGGACTGAGACACGGCCCAGACTCCTACGGGAGGCAGCAGTGGGGAATATTGCACAATGGGCGAAAGCCTGATGCAGCGACGCCGCGTGAGGGATGACGGCCTTCGGGTTGTAAACCTCTTTCAGCAGGGAAGAAGCGAAAGTGACGGTACCTGCAGAAGAAGCGCCGGCTAACTACGTGCCAGCAGCCGCGGTAATACGTAGGGCGCGAGCGTTGTCCGGAATTATTGGGCGTAAAGAGCTCGTAGGCGGTCTGTCGCGTCGGATGTGAAAGCCCGGGGCTTAACCCCGGGTCTGCATTCGATACGGGCAGACTAGAGTGTGGTAGGGGAGATCGGAATTCCTGGTGTAGCGGTGAAATGCGCAGATATCAGGAGGAACACCGGTGGCGAAGGCGGATCTCTGGGCCATTACTGACGCTGAGGAGCGAAAGCGTGGGGAGCGAACAGGATTAGATACCCTGGTAGTCCACGCCGTAAACGGTGGGAACTAGGTGTTGGCGACATTCCACGTCGTCGGTGCCGCAGCTAACGCATTAAGTTCCCCGCCTGGGGAGTACGGCCGCAAGGCTAAAACTCAAAGGAATTGACGGGGGCCCGCACAAGCAGCGGAGCATGTGGCTTAATTCGACGCAACGCGAAGAACCTTACCAAGGCTTGACATACACCGGAAACGGCCAGAGATGGTCGCCCCCTTGTGGTCGGTGTACAGGTGGTGCATGGCTGTCGTCAGCTCGTGTCGTGAGATGTTGGGTTAAGTCCCGCAACGAGCGCAACCCTTGTTCTGTGTTGCCAGCATGCCCTTCGGGGTGATGGGGACTCACAGGAGACTGCCGGGGTCAACTCGGAGGAAGGTGGGGACGACGTCAAGTCATCATGCCCCTTATGTCTTGGGCTGCACACGTGCTACAATGGCAGGTACAATGAGCTGCGAAGCCGTGAGGCGGAGCGAATCTCAAAAAGCCTGTCTCAGTTCGGATTGGGGTCTGCAACTCGACCCCATGAAGTCGGAGTTGCTAGTAATCGCAGATCAGCAGTGCTGCGGTGAATACGTTCCCGGGCCTTGTACACACCGCCCGTCACGTCACGAAAGTCGGTAACACCCGAAGCCGGTGGCCCAACCCGTAAGGGAGGGAGCTGTCGAAGGTGGGACTGGCGATTGGGACGAAGTCGTAACAAGGTAGCCGTACCGGAAGGTGCGGCTGGATCACCTCCTTTCTAAGGAGCATCTAGATCTCGCAAGAGATCCAGGGCCACAACGTCGGCGAACGTCCGACGGTGGTTGCTCATGGGTGGAACGTTGATTATTCGGCCGGTTTCACGGGCCGGAGGCTGTTAGTACTGCTCGCAAGAGCGTGGAAAACATGATCTCCGGACGGAATCCGGTCGGGCACGCTGTTGGGTGTCTGAGGGCACGGCCGTGTGGCTGCCTTCAGTGCCGGCCCCGGTGCACTCGAATCTACTGGTTCGGGGTGATGGGTGGTTGGTCGTTGTTTGAGAACTGCACAGTGGACGCGAGCATCTGTGGCCAAGTTTTTAAGGGCGCACGGTGGATGCCTTGGCACCAGGAACCGATGAAGGACGTGGGAGGCCACGATAGTCCCCGGGGAGTCGTCAACCAGGCTTTGATCCGGGGGTTTCCGAATGGGGAAACCCGGCAGTCGTCATGGGCTGTCACCCGCTGCTGAACACATAGGCAGTGTGGAGGGAACGCGGGGAAGTGAAACATCTCAGTACCCGCAGGAAGAGAAAACAACCGTGATTCCGGGAGTAGTGGCGAGCGAAACTGGATGAGGCCAAACCGTATGCGTGTGAGACCCGGCAGGGGTTGCGTATACGGGGTTGTGGGATCTCTCTTCTGTTGTCTGCCGGCAACAGGACGAGTCAGAAACCGTTGATGTAGGCGAAGGACATGCGAAAGGTCCGGCGTAGAGGGTAAGACCCCCGTAGCTGAAACATCAGCGGCTCGTTTGAGAGACACCCAAGTAGCACGGGGCCCGAGAAATCCCGTGTGAATCTGGCGGGACCACCCGCTAAGCCTAAATATTCCCTGGTGACCGATAGCGGATAGTACCGTGAGGGAATGGTGAAAAGTACCGCGGGAGCGGAGTGAAATAGTACCTGAAACCGTGTGCCTACAAGCCGTGGGAGCGTCGCGCATTGAGTTTACTCAGTGCGTCGTGACTGCGTGCCTTTTGAAGAATGAGCCTGCGAGTTTGCGGTGTGTTGCGAGGTTAACCCGGGTGGGGTAGCCGTAGCGAAAGCGAGTCCGAACAGGGCGACTCAGTAGCACGCTCAAGACCCGAAGCGGAGTGATCTAGCCATGGGCAGGTTGAAGCGGAGGTAAGACTTCGTGGAGGACCGAACCCACCAGGGTTGAAAACCTGGGGGATGACCTGTGGTTAGGGGTGAAAGGCCAATCAAACTCCGTGATAGCTGGTTCTCCCCGAAATGCATTTAGGTGCAGCGTCGTGTGTTTCTTGCCGGAGGTAGAGCACTGGATAGGCGATGGGCCCTACCGGGTTACTGACCTTAGCCAAACTCCGAATGCCGGTAAGTGAGAGCGCGGCAGTGAGACTGTGGGGGATAAGCTCCATGGTCGAGAGGGAAACAGCCCAGAGCATCGACTAAGGCCCCTAAGCGTACGCTAAGTGGGAAAGGATGTGGAGTCGCAGAGACAACCAGGAGGTTGGCTTAGAAGCAGCCACCCTTGAAAGAGTGCGTAATAGCTCACTGGTCTAGTGATTCCGCGCCGACAATGTAGCGGGGCTCAAGCGTACCGCCGAAGTCGTGTCATTCCAGCATGAGGGCCAACGCCCGCTGGGATGGGTAGGGGAGCGTCGTGTGCCGGGTGAAGCAGCCGCGGAAGCGAGTTGTGGACGGTTCACGAGTGAGAATGCAGGCATGAGTAGCGATACAAACGTGAGAAACGTTTGCGCCGATTGACCAAGGGTTCCTGGGTCAAGCTGATCTGCCCAGGGTAAGTCGGGACCTAAGGCGAGGCCGACAGGCGTAGTCGATGGATAACCGGTTGATATTCCGGTACCCGCTGTGAAGCGTCAAACATTGAACCAGGCGATGCTAAGTCCGTGAAGCCGTCCCGGATCCTTCGGGTGAAGGGGAGTGGTGGAGCCGACGAACCAGACTTGCAGTAGGTGAGTGATGGGGTGACGCAGGAAGGTAGTCCATCCCGGGCGGTGGTTGTCCCGGGGTAAGGGTGTAGGACGTCGGGTAGGTAAATCCGCCTGGCACATAGTCTGAGACCTGATGCCGAGCCGATTGTGGTGAAGTGGATGATCCTATGCTGTCGAGAAAAGCCTCTAGCGAGTTTCATGGCGGCCCGTACCCTAAACCGACTCAGGTGGTCTGGTAGAGAATACCGAGGCGTTCGGGTGAACTATGGTTAAGGAACTCGGCAAAATGCCCCCGTAACTTCGGGAGAAGGGGGGCCACACCTGGTGATCCGATTTACTCGGTGAGCTGGGGGTGGCCGCAGAGACCAGCGAGAAGCGACTGTTTACTAAAAACACAGGTCCGTGCGAAGCCGTAAGGCGATGTATACGGACTGACGCCTGCCCGGTGCTGGAACGTTAAGGGGACCGGTTAGTCACTCTTCGGGGTGGCGAAGCTGAGAACTTAAGCGCCAGTAAACGGCGGTGGTAACTATAACCATCCTAAGGTAGCGAAATTCCTTGTCGGGTAAGTTCCGACCTGCACGAATGGCGTAACGACTTCTCGACTGTCTCAACCATAGGCCCGGTGAAATTGCACTACGAGTAAAGATGCTCGTTTCGCGCAGCAGGACGGAAAGACCCCGGGACCTTTACTACAGTTTGATATTGGTGTTCGGTTCGGCTTGTGTAGGATAGCTGGGAGACTGTGAAGCTCGGACGCCAGTTCGGGTGGAGTCGTCGTTGAAATACCAGTCTGGTCGTGCTGGATGTCTAACCCGGGTCCGTGATCCGGATCGGGGACAGTGTCTGATGGGTAGTTTAACTGGGGCGGTTGCCTCCCAAAGGGTAACGGAGGCGCCCAAAGGTTCCCTCAGCCTGGTTGGCAATCAGGTGGTGAGTGTAAGTGCACAAGGGAGCTTGACTGTGAGACCGACGGGTCGAGCAGGGACGAAAGTCGGGACTAGTGATCCGGCGGTGGCTTGTGGAAGCGCCGTCGCTCAACGGATAAAAGGTACCCCGGGGATAACAGGCTGATCTTCCCCAAGAGTCCATATCGACGGGATGGTTTGGCACCTCGATGTCGGCTCGTCGCATCCTGGGGCTGGAGTCGGTCCCAAGGGTTGGGCTGTTCGCCCATTAAAGCGGTACGCGAGCTGGGTTTAGAACGTCGTGAGACAGTTCGGTCCCTATCCGCTGTGCGCGTAGGAGTCTTGAGAAGGGCTGTCCCTAGTACGAGAGGACCGGGACGGACGAACCTCTGGTGTGCCAGTTGTTCTGCCAAGGGCATGGCTGGTTGGCTACGTTCGGGAGGGATAACCGCTGAAAGCATCTAAGCGGGAAGCCTGCTTCGAGATGAGGACTCCCACCCCCTTTGAGGGGTTAAGGCTCCCAGTAGACGACTGGGTTGATAGGCCAGATATGGAAGCCTGGTAACGGGTGGAGTTGACTGGTACTAATAGGCCGAGGGCTTGTCCTCAGTTGCTCGCGTCCACTGTGTTGGTTCTGAAACCACGAACAACCCCATTTCTCATGTGTCATGAGGGAAGGTGCGGTATTCATAGTTTCATAGTGTTTCGGTGGTCATAGCGTGAGGGAAACGCCCGGTTACATTCCGAACCCGGAAGCTAAGCCTTACAGCGCCGATGGTACTGCAGGGGGGACCCTGTGGGAGAGTAGGACGCCGCCGAACAATTTTTGAGAAAGCCCCTGCCGGGTTACCGGCAGGGGCTTTCTGCATTTACGGCTGGTTTTTGCCGGGCGTCCCCCTCCACGGGGAATGAAATGAAATGGGAATTAGAGGCGCCCGGCAGCCTTCAGTGACAGGTAGGCGTCTGCCAGAGCCGGCGGCAGGTTGTCGGGTGTCGCGTCGACGACCGTGACGCCGTGGCGACGCAGTTGATCGGCAGTGCGGTGGCGGTCCGCTTGGGCCTGGGCGGCCGCGGCGGCCTCGTAGACCGCATCCGTGGTGCCTCGGGAGTTCGCCATGCGGGCGATGTGCGGATCTGCCACGGAGGCCACCACGACCGTATGGCGTTGGGTGAGGCGGGACAGGACGGGGAGGAGGCCCTGTTCGACGGGGGCCGCGTCGAGGGTGGTGAGGAGGACGATCAAGGCTCGGCGAGGCGCCGTACGGAGCGCGGTGGCGGTGAGGCCCCGGGCGTCCGTTTCGACGAGCTCGGGTTCCAGCAGAGCCATGGCGTTGACCAGGGACGGGAGGACGTCTCCCGCTGTGCGGCCCTGGACCAGGGCGCGTACGCGACGGTCGTAGGCCAGCAGGTCCACGCGGTCGCCGGCGCGGGAGGCCAGGGCGGCCAGGAGCAGGGCCGCGTCCAGGGAGGCGTCGAGGCGGGGGGCGTCGCCCACACGGGCCGCCGAGGTTCGGCCGGTGTCCAGGACGAGGAGGATGTGGCGGTCGCGTTCGGGACGCCAGGTGCGTACGGCCACCGAGGACTGTCGGGCTGTGGCGCGCCAGTCGATGGAGCGGGTGTCGTCGCCGGGGATGTACTCGCGGAGGCTGTCGAACTCCGTGCCCTCGCCCCGGGTCAGGACGCTGGTGCGGCCGTCCAGTTCACGCAGGCGGGCCAGTTTGGACGGCAGGTGCTTGCGGCTGGTGAACGGGGGGAGCACCCGTACGGTCCAGGGCGCTCGGTGGCTGCCCTGGCGGGCGAAGAGGCCGAGAGGGCCGTACGAGCGGATCGTGACCCTGTCCGCCTGGCGGTCGCCCCGGCGGGTGGGGCGCAGGCGGGTGGTGATGCGACGGCGCTCGCCCGGGGGGATCGTGAGCCGGTGGCGGGACGCAGTCACTTCGGTGCCGGGGAGCCAGCTGCTGGGGGGCCAGGCGTCGCGGAGGTGGGCGCGCAGGGGGCGGCCGGAGGGGTTGGTGACCGTGAGGGTGACGTCCGCGCTCTCGCCCAGGCGTGCGGAGGTGTCGCCGGAGCGCAGGAGACCCAGGCGGCGCACGGGTGCGGCGAGGGCGTAGTCGCAGGCGCAGGCCAGGGCCAGCGGGGCGTTCACGGCCAGGATGCCCGTCCAGCTGGGTTCCCAGATGCCTACGGGAAGGGTGCCGAGAGCCGCGAGGAGTGCGGCGCGTCCGGTGGGGGCCATCAGCGGGGCACGGGGACGTGGGTAAGGATCGCGTTGATGACCGAGTCGGCCGTCACGCCCTCCATCTCGGCCTCGGGGCGGAGTTGGACGCGGTGGCGCAGGGTCGGAAGTGCGAGTGCCTTCACGTCGTCGGGGATGACGTAGTCGCGGCCCGTCAGCCAGGCCCAGGCGCGGGATGCCGCGAGGAGAGCCGTGGCGCCTCGGGGGGAGACGCCGAGGGTGAAGGACGGGGATTCGCGGGTGGCGCGGCAGATGTCCACGACGTAGGCGGTGATCTCGGGGGAGATCGTCGTCTTGGCCACGGCGGTGCGGGCGGCTTCGAGGTCGGCGGCGTTCGCGACGGGGCGTACGCCGGCGGCGCGCAGGTCGCGGGGGTTGAAGCCCTCGGCGTGCCGGGTGAGGACGTCGATCTCGTCCTGCCGGGACGGGAGGGGGACCGTCAGTTTGAGGAGGAAACGGTCCAGTTGGGCTTCGGGGAGGGGATAGGTGCCCTCGTACTCGATGGGGTTCTGGGTCGCGGCGACCAGGAACGGGTCCGGGAGCGGGCGGGGGGTGCCGTCGACCGTGACCTGGCGTTCCTCCATGGCCTCCAACAGGGAGGACTGGGTCTTCGGCGGGGTGCGGTTGATCTCGTCCGCGAGGAGGAGGTTGGTGAAGACCGGGCCGGGCTGGAAGGAGAACTCGGCGGTGCGGGTGTCGTAGACGAGGGAGCCGGTGACGTCGCTCGGCATCAGGTCCGGGGTGAACTGGACGCGCTTGGTGTCGAGATCGAGCGCGGATGCGAGAGCCCGCACGAGCAACGTCTTGGCCACCCCGGGGACTCCTTCCAGCAGGACGTGTCCGCGGCAGAGGAGGGCGACGACGAGACCGGTCACGGCGGGGTCCTGGCCGACCACGGCTTTGGCGATCTCGGCGCGCAGGGCCTCCAGGGCGGCACGGGCGGTGCCCGGGTCCCCGGTGGTCCCGGCGTTGTCAGTGGTCGGGTCCATCATGAACGGCGTACCTCTCTTTCGAGGGCGTCGAGTTGGTCGGTCAGGGCGATGAGGGCCTTGTCGTCGCCGGGCGGCGGGCCGAAGAGGAGGGTGTGCAGGGGCTGTCCGTCGCCGTGGAGGTGCGTGGACAGGGCGGGGAGCAGGGCCTCGGGCGTGTGAGCTCGGGAGACGGGGACACCTACGAGGGGGGCGAGGCGCGTGCGGGTGGTGGAGCGAAGAGCGGCGGCCGCGCGGTCACGGGCGTTGGCCTTGCGGTAGAGGCGGGCGCGGCCTTCGACGGTCTCGGAGGCGCGGATCGCGACGGGGAGTCTCTCGGGCACCAGGGGGCCCAGTCGGCGTGCCCGCCAGAGGGCGGCGAGGGCTCCGGCGACGAAGAGTTGCAGGGTGCCCCAGAACCAGCCCGAGGGGAGCAGGTCGAAGAAGCTGCGGTTGCCCGCGTCGGCGGCCGAGTCGTCGGAGAGCGAGGGGAGGTACCAGACCACATGGGGGCGCGAGCCGAGGAGTTGGAGGGCGAGGGAGGCGTTGCCCTGCTCGTCGAGGCTGCTGTTGAGGAGGATGTCGGGGGCGCCGAGGACGACGGTGTCGCCGTCTCCCTCGGCCGCCGGGACGCGCACCAGGGTGGGCAGGCCGTCCTCGGGGTAGCAGGCGTCGGCCGCGCGAGCGGTGACGTGGTAGCGGAGCCCGCCGGTGTCGGCGCTGCCCGCTCGGCGGGCGGCGGGCAGTTCGCAGCGGGGCCTGAGGGTGGAGTCGAGGCTGAGGGCCGCGTCGGCGGTGACTCCGGGGGCGAGGGTGTGCACGGACGGCGGGCCGGGGGCGACGAGGACCGTGCGGCCGCCGGAGGCCTCGGTCGCCTCGCGAAGGCTGCGCTGCTGCGAGTCGGTGAGCAGGTCGGGGACTGCGACCAGGAGGGTGGTGTCGGGGCCGGCGGCGGCGCGTGCCTCGTCGAGGGTGGTGACCAGTCGGGTGGACACGCCCCGGTCGTCGAGGAGTTCGGCGACGGCGCGGCTGCCGTCGGTGTCGGCGGAGCGGGGGTCCAGGCGGCCGTGTTCGGCGCCGGAGCGGATCACGGCGATCACGGCTGCGGCCGCCAGGAGGACGACCGCCGCGAGGACGACACCGCGCGCGCGGGTCCACACCTGACGGGCCGTGGGCGAGACCGAGGTGGAGGGGGGCGTGGTCCCGGTGGTCATTCGGCGGCTCCCGGGTGGGTGTTCCGGGCCGTGCTCGCGGTGCTGGAGGTGCTGCGCGCCGGGTCGGGCTTGGTGCGCTCCAGGTCGGTGTCGAGGTCGGCGAGGCGGCGGTACGTTCCTTCGGTGGCGGAGCGGCCGCCGTACGTGACGTCGTCGAAGTCCCGGGCGGCGGTGCGCAGTCGGTCCGTGTGGGCGGGGAGCACCGAGCCCGCCTCGGAGGCCGCCTCGTCGGCGGTGCGGCCGGGGCGCACGTCGAGCAGGGCGCGTTCCTCCAGCGAGCGGACGACGGCGCGCATGCGTTCCTGGACGGCTTGGTTCCAGTGGCCCTGGGCGGCCTGGGCCTCGGCGGCGGCGCGGTGTTCCGTGGCGCTGCGGGGCCGGTCGTCGAAGAGCACGGCGGAGGAGGTGGGGGCGCGGCGCGGGGTGCCGAGGCGCCACCACAGTGCTCCGAGGAGGGCGAGGACGGCCAGGACGATGACGACGAGGCCGAGTGTGCCGCCGGGTGTGGCAGTGGAGGCGGCGCCGAACACCTTGTCGAGCCAGTCCCAGAAGGCGTCCAGGGCGCGCTCGTACCAGCTGGGGTCGTTCTGGTGGTACATGCCCTTGGACAGCTCGCGTCGGGCCGCCTCCCGCGCGGGATCGCGCGGGAGGGTGATGGGCGGCTCGTCCGCCGTGAGCCACGACATCGGTACGGCTGTCAGTGCTCCCCCCGACCGTGTCACCCCATCAGCTCCCCGGGGTGGCGCCCGGTGCGTCGCCGTAGCCCTGGAGGCCGGCGGCGCGGCCCAGTTCGAGGTCGAGGGCCTCGCGGCGGATGCGCTGGTCGATGTAGAGGAGCACGGTGACACCGGCGCTGATCGGGAAGGTGAGCGTGGAGCCGATCACCGCGCCGACGCCGCTGATGACGAGGTAGGTCCAGCCCAGAGCGGTTCCGCCGGTGGAGAGGAGGCCGGAGATGCCGTCGCCGTCGAGGGCCGCGCCTGCGAGGGAGAAGGGGATCACGACGATCGACGCGACGACGTAGGCGATGATCGCGGCGAGCAGCTGGATGCCGAGGACGCGCCACCACGAGCCGCGCACGAGCTTGACGGAGCGGCTCATCGACTTGCGGACTCCCTGCTTCTCCAGCATCAGGGCGGGAGAGGCGAGGGAGAAGCGGATCATCAGCCACACGGTGAGGACGAAGGCGCCGAGGCCGCCGAGGAGGGCGAGGAGTACACCGGCTCCGGTGGAGCCGCCCGCGGCGACCAGGACGCCGGGGGTGATGCCCACGGTCATGATCAGGCCGGCGATCACGAGGAGCAGGACGGTCAGGCCGCCCAGGCGCAGGAGCTGCGGGCGGGCGTCCCGCCAGGCCTCGGCGGTGGTGACCGACTTGCCGAGGACGGCGCGGCTGGTCACGGTCGTGAGCAGGGCCGTCGCGATGATGGTGCCCAGCAGGGAGATCACCATGACGACGGAGGTGCTCAGCAGGGTGTCGCCGAGGGCGCGGCCCAGTTCGCCGGGGGTGGCGGTCGGGTCGTTGAGGGCGTCCGTGCTCGCGGTGTCGTTGAGGACGAGGCCCTGGAGCAGGATGACCCCGATCTGGGTGACGACCGCGACGGTCAGGGAGATGCCGAGGACCGTGCGCCAGTGCGTGCGCATGGTGGAGACGGCGCCGTCGAGGATCTCGCCGATGCCGAGCGGGCGCAGCGGGATCACACCGGGCTTCGCGGCGGGTGGCGGGCCTCCCCAGCCGCCGCCCCAGCCGGGAGCGCCGTATCCGGGGCCGGGGGCGCCGTATCCGGGGTGGCCGCCGGGGGCTCCGGGGCCGCCGGGCGGGCCGTAGCCGCCGGGAGCGGGATGCTGGGGGCCGGGGTGGCCGCCCCAGCCCGGGACGGGCGGGGGTGGTGGCGAGGTCTGGCCGGGGGCCTGCGGGTTCGGAGCGGACCACTGGGCGGGCGGCGGCTGGGCCTTGGACCACTTGGACGGCGGCTGCGCCTGGTCCGTGCCGGGCCGGTCCGCCGGCTGTGCCTGGCCGGTGCCGGTCGTGTCCGTCGGCTGTGCGGCGTCCTGCTGGTCCGGCTGCTCGCCGCCCGAGGGGGCGGATCCGGGCGAGGCCCAGCCCGGAGTGTCCTTCATCGTCGCTCCTTCACGGTGCTCGTCCGCGGTCGCGGCGGCAGGTTGGCGCCCATCGTGCCACGCGGTGTCCGGGAAGTGACCGGGGGCCGTATCCGCTGCGCACCTTCAATTGTCCGACGGATACGGGGCAGACTGACCGCATGGCTGATCAGTACGCGCGATCCGGCGACGACATCGGGCCGACCGAGATACCGGCGATCCGTTGGGACGAGCCACCCGAAGGCCCCGTCCTGGTCCTTCTCGACCAGACGAGACTGCCGGCCGAGGAGGTCGAGCTGGTCTGCACGGACGCGCCCGCGCTGGTGGAGGCGATCCGTTCGCTCGCCGTGCGCGGGGCGCCGCTGCTGGGGATCGCCGGGGCATACGGCGTCGCGCTCGCCGCCGCGCGGGGCTTCGACGTGGAGGACGCCGCCGACGCGCTGGAGGGCGCCCGGCCCACCGCGGTGAACCTCGCGGTCGGGGTGCGACGGGCTCGGGCCGCGCACCGGGCCGAGCTCGGTCGCACGGGGGACCAGAAGCAGGCCGCGGAGGCGGCGCTCGCCGCGGCGCGGGCGCTGCACCGGGAGGACGCCGAGGCCAGTACCCGTATGGCCGCGCACGGGCTGGCGCTGCTCGACGAGCTGCTGCCGGGCGGTGGGCACCGGGTGCTCACGCACTGCAACACCGGGGCGCTGGTCTCGGGTGGTGAGGGCACGGCGTTCGCGGTGGCGCTCGCGGCGCACCGGGTGGGGCGGCTGCGGCGGCTGTGGGTGGACGAGACGCGGCCGTTGCTGCAGGGCGCCCGGCTGACCGCTTATGAGGCGGCGCGCAGCGGAATGGCGTACACCTTGCTCACGGACAATGCCGCGGGCTCCTTGTTCGCCGCGGGTGAGGTGGACGCCGTGCTGGTGGGTGCCGACCGGATCGCCGCCGACGGTTCGGTGGCGAACAAGGTCGGGACCTATCCGCTCGCAGTGCTCGCCCGGTACCACCATGTGCCGTTCATCGTGGTGGCGCCGGTGACGACGGTGGATCCGGGCACCCCGGACGGGGCGTCCATCGAGGTGGAGCAGCGCGCGGGGCATGAGGTGACGGAGATCACGGCACCGCAGGTGCCGGTGGCGGGAGCGGAGGCGGGAGGTGGGATCGCGGTGGCACCCCTGGGGACCCAGGCGTACAACCCGGCGTTCGATGTGACGCCGCCCGAGTTGGTGACGGCGATCGTCACCGAGGAGGGGGTTGTTTCGCCAGTGACCGGTGAGGCGCTGGCAGGGCTGTGTGACAGGTCACGCCAGGTAACGATTTAGTTAATGGGATGATGGCATTCATGAAGGGACGAGTCCTTGTCGTCGACGACGACACCGCACTGGCCGAGATGCTCGGCATTGTGTTGCGTGGTGAAGGTTTTGAGCCGTCTTTCGTAGCCGACGGCGACAAGGCGCTGGCCGCGTTCCGTGAGGCGAAACCGGACCTGGTGCTGCTGGATCTGATGCTGCCGGGCCGGGACGGAATCGAGGTGTGCCGTCTGATCAGGGCGGAGTCCGGGGTGCCGATCGTGATGCTCACGGCCAAGAGCGACACCGTCGATGTGGTCGTGGGCCTGGAGTCGGGCGCGGACGACTACATCGTGAAGCCCTTCAAGCCGAAGGAGCTGGTCGCCCGGATCCGGGCCCGGCTGCGGAGGTCGGAGGAGCCGGCGCCGGAGCAGCTCGCCATCGGTGACCTGGTCATCGATGTGGCCGGGCACTCCGTGAAGCGCGAGGGGCAGTCCATCGCGCTGACGCCGCTGGAGTTCGATCTGCTGGTCGCGCTGGCGCGCAAGCCGTGGCAGGTGTTCACCCGTGAGGTCCTGCTGGAGCAGGTCTGGGGGTACCGCCACGCGGCGGACACCCGGCTGGTGAATGTTCACGTGCAGCGGCTGCGTTCCAAGGTCGAGAAGGACCCGGAGCGGCCGGAGATCGTGGTGACCGTCCGTGGTGTCGGATACAAGGCAGGGCCCAGCTGACATGTCCGGTGACAGTGCCGCTTCGGCGCCCGGCCAGCCGGGGACCCGCGCGGAGCGGCCTGTCGGCCGGAAGACGGGTTCCCGCTGGGGGCGTCTCCTCGACGGCGGGTTGCTGCAGGGCGGGGTCCAGGGCAGCCCGGTCCTGAGGCTGTTCATGCGCTGGGTGCGTCGACCGCTGCTGCCCGTGATGCGGCTGTGGCGACGCAACATCCAGCTCAGGATCGTGGTGACGACCCTGCTGATGTCGCTCAGCGTCGTGCTGCTGCTGGGCTTCGTCGTCATCGGGCAGGTCCGTAACGGGCTGCTGGACGCCAAGGTCAAAGCCTCGCAGAGCCAGGCCACCGGTGGTTTCACCGTCGCCGAGCAGAAGGCGGTCAGCGACGCGGACGGGACGGGGAACGACAGCACGGAGCCGGGCGGCGACCGGTCGCAGAACGTCGTCGAGTGGATGACCACCCTGGTGGACTCGCTCTCCAGTGGTGGCCAGGGCGCGTTCGACGTCGTGACGCTCAGCCCCGCCTCCGCCGACGGCGACACCGGGGGGCTCGCACCGCGTGCCTCCGGGGGTGTGCAATGGGACCTCAGTGTGCCAGTGGAGCTGCGTGAGCGGGTCGACGACGGCACCAGTGCCGTCCAGAGCTATACGCGGATCCACTACGACAACGGTCAGGAGTCCCAGCCGGGGCTGATCATCGGCAAGCAGGTCAGCGACCACAAGAGCAACCAGTACGAGCTGTACTACCTCTTCCCGCTCACTCAGGAGGAGAAGTCCCTGAGTCTGGTCAAGGGGACGCTGGCGACGGCCGGGCTGTTCGTGGTCGTGCTGCTCGGGGCGATCGCCTGGCTGGTGGTGCGGCAGGTGGTCACGCCCGTGCGGATGGCGGCGGGGATCGCCGAGCGGCTGTCCGCCGGGCGTCTTCAGGAGCGGATGAAGGTCAGCGGCGAGGACGACATCGCGCGGCTCGGCGAGGCCTTCAACAAGATGGCGCAGAACCTCCAGCTGAAGATCCAGCAGTTGGAGGACCTGTCGCGGATGCAGCGGCGGTTCGTCTCCGACGTGTCGCACGAGCTGCGGACGCCGCTGACGACGGTGCGGATGGCGGCGGACGTCATCCATGACGCGCGCGTGGACTTCGACCCCGTGACCGCCCGGTCGGCCGAGCTGCTGGCCGATCAGTTGGACCGGTTCGAGTCACTGCTGGCGGACCTGCTGGAGATCAGCCGGTTCGACGCGGGTGCGGCGGCCCTGGAGGCCGAGCCGATAGATCTGCGCGAGGTCGTGCGGAAGGTCGTCAGCGGGGCCGAGCCGCTCGCCGAGCGCAAGGGGACCCGGATACGGGTGCTGGGGGACCAGCAGCCCGTCGTGGCCGAGGCCGACGCCCGACGGGTGGAGCGGGTGCTGCGCAACCTCGTGGTCAATGCCGTGGAGCACGGCGAGGGCAAGGACGTCGTGGTCAAGCTCGCGGCGGCCGGCGGCGCGGTGGCGGTCGCGGTGCGGGACTACGGAGTGGGCCTCAAGCCGGGCGAGGCGACGCGGGTGTTCAGCCGTTTCTGGCGTGCGGACCCGGCGCGCGCGCGTACCACCGGTGGTACGGGTCTGGGGCTGTCGATCGCCCTGGAGGACGCCCGGCTGCACGGGGGCTGGCTGCAGGCGTGGGGTGAGCCGGGCGGCGGTTCCCAGTTCCGGCTCACGCTGCCGAGGACGGCGGACGAGCCGCTGCGCGGGTCCCCGATACCGCTGGAACCGAAGGACTCCCGGCGCAACCGCGGACTCAGCGACGCCGGTCTGCCGCTCGGCGGTGGCGGCAAGCTCGCCACGGTGCCGGTCCAGGCCGGTGAGCACGGTGGCGCGCGGGCGGCCATAGGGCCCCGGCCGGGCGCCGGACAGGCTCCTACGGCGGACCCGACGGCACTGCCGGGCAGCGGCGCGCGTGTGGTGCCCCGGCCCGGCTCACCGTCCGCGGCCCCGTCCCCGGCGGTGCCCGCGCGGCGGACCGGGGACGGCGAAGGACGCGAGGGCCGCGCCGAGGAGCAGCCGGCCGAGAGCGCCGTGGAGCGGCAGCACGATCAGGGGGAGGCATTCCGTGGACGCTGACCGCGCGAAACGCGGGCGTCCGGTGCGGGCGACGGCGTACGTCGGCATCGGTGCCGTACTGCTGGCGGGGTGCGCCTCGATGCCGGACAGCGGGAACATGGGCGATGTCGAGTCCACGCCAAGGCAGGACGCCAAGGTGCGGGTCTTCGCGCTGCCGCCCGCACCGGATGCCGAGCCGCAGGAGATCGTGCGGGGTTTCCTGGAGGCCCTGACCAGCGACGATGTGAACTACGAGACGGCCCGCAAGTACCTCACGGGTGACGCGCTGAAGACCTGGGACCCGGAGGGGTCGACCACCGTCCTCGACGAGGCACCCACCGCTTTCACCCGGGTCACGGGGGAGCGGCCGGAGGCCGACGAGTACGGGTTCGAGCTGTCCGGGAAGAACGTCGCCCGGGTCGACGGGCAGCACGCGTACACGCCCACCGGCGGTCAGTACCGCAAGCCCGTGCACCTCACACGCGTGAAGGAGACCGGGCAGTGGCGCATCGACGAGCTGCCGCAGGGTGTGGTGCTCGGCCGCTCGGACTTCGAGCGCAACTACGAGTCCATCAACAAGTACTACTTCACCTCCGCCGCGCAGTCCGGTGAGCCGGGGACGGTCGCCGACCCCGTCTACGTGCGCAGCCAGGTCGACCCGGTGACCCAGGTGGTCCGGGATCTGCTGAAGGGCCCCACCAGCTGGCTCAACCCGGTCGCGAGGACGAGTTTCCCGTCCGGTACGGCCCTGCTGAAGGGCACGAAGGCTCTGACGCCGGACGACCAGAACAGGCTGGTCGTGCCGCTGAACAAGAAGGCCGACCGAGTCTCGGACAGCAGGTGCCGGGAGATGGCGGCCCAACTCCTGTTCACGCTCCAGGACTACATGCCCACGGGTGTGGACGAGGTGGAGCTGCAGCGGTCGAACGGCGCCCTGTTGTGTGCGCTCGGAGAGAACGACGCCCGTACGGTCGCCTCGCACGGCGTCGACGGGGGCGCGGGGTACGAGTACCTCATCGACGGTGACCACAAGCTCGTGCGGCTGTCCGATCGGGATCCGGTGACGACGCCGTCGCCCGTTCCCGGGGCGCTCGGTGAAGGCGAGAAGCAGCTGAGGTCCGCGGCCGTGTCGCGTGGCGAGGACCGGGCGGCGGGGGTGTCGGCCGACGGCATCGAGCTGTATGTGACACCGCTGACGGCCGGGGGCACGCTCGGCGATCCCGTGCTGCGCAGCGGTGGTGCCACCGCGAAGGACCGGCTGACGAGGCCCAGTTGGGACGGGCGGGGCGACCTGTGGGTGGCCGACCGCGATCCCGAGAAGCCGCGGCTGCTGGTCCTGGCGGACGGTATGGGTGAGCCGCTGGAGGTCCGGACGCCCAACCTCGACGGGCGCATCGAGGCGGTGCGGGTGGCCGCCGACGGGGTGCGCATCGCGCTGATCCTGGAGAGCAAGGGCAAGCGGGCGCTCTACATCGGGCGCATCGAGCGGGACGCCGACGCGGAGAGCACCACCGTCTCGATCGTCGAACTGCGGTCCGTGACGCCGGACCTGGAGGACGTCACCGCCATGTCGTGGGCCGGCGACAGCCAGCTCGTGGTCGTGGGGCGCGAACCCGGTGGGGTGCAGCAGATGCGGTACGTCCGGGTCGACGGCTCCCCGATACCGGGTTCCGGGCCCTCCGCGCTCACCGGCGTGGAGGAGATCGCCGCGTCCGAGGACGAGAGCCAGCCGCTGGTCGTGCACTCGGCCGACGGCATCGTGCGGCTGTCGCCGGGACAGCAGTGGCAGACGGTGGTCAAGGAAGGGTCGGCGCCGGTCTATCCGGGGTGAGGGCCGGGTGACCGTGCCTCGTCTCGTCGGAGTCGGCGCCGGTTCGTGGGCTCGCCACGTGGCCTTCGGGACTGCGGTGGTGAAGGCGCGGTGTCGGCCGGGTCGGCCAGGGCGGTGACTGTCGGCCGATGGGGCGACCGGAGGGCTTGGCTGGGTCGGTTCCTGCCGGTCTCCCGGTCTCCGGTGGTGGGTTCGGCTGTGGCCGTTTTTTGGGCGGTTGGTCATTTTGGGGTGGCGTTCGGTCTTCTTCGGGCACCCGTCGTTCGTGTGGGTGACAACCCCTCTGTCGTTGCGGTGAGTTGTCCACAGGTGGTTGTCCACAGGGGTGGCAGGGGGCCGCACGCGTTGGCACAGTGGTGGGCATGCGGGGGTGGTGGCAGGACCTCACGGATCTGGTGCTGCCGGCCGAGTGCGGAGGCTGCGGGAGGCCTCGCGCGGTGCTCTGCCCGGAGTGCCGCGCGGCTCTGACCGGGGCCGTGCCGTGTCGGGTGCGACCGGAGCCGGAGCCGTCCGGGCTGCCGGTGGTGCACGGCGTGGCGCCGTACGAGGACGCGGTGCGAGCCGCGCTGATCGCGCACAAGGAACGAGGTGCGCTGGCGCTCGCCGGACCACTCGGCACGGCCTTGGCGGGGGCCGTGCAGGCGGGCGGCGGTGAGGGGCCGGTGCTGCTGGTTCCGGTGCCGTCCGCGCGACGGGCGGTGCGGGCGCGAGGGCACGACCCGGCGCGGCGGATCGCGCTCGCGGCGGCCGGGGTGCTGCGGCGCACCGGGACACCGGCCCGGGTGGCAGGCGTGCTGCGGCAGCGGCGGGCCGTGGCCGACCAGTCGGGGCTGGACTCCCGGCAGCGGCTGGACAACCTCGCGGGCGCCCTGGAGGTGGCCGCCGGGGGTGCCCGGTTGCTGGACGGTGGCGCGGTCGTGCTCGTGGACGACCTGATGACGACCGGTGCCTCGCTCGCGGAGGCGGCCCGGGCGGTGCGGGCGGCGAGGGACCCGCGGGTGTCGGTGTCGGTGTCGGGAGTGTGCGGAGCGGGAGCGAAGAGAAAGGAGACGGCGCGAACACGAGGGGTGACGGGAAGGGCCCGGCCGGAAGACGCCGAGGACGGGCTCCGGGCGGCGGTGGTCGCCGCGCCTCCCGACTCTTTCCAAATGAACCGGAACTGACCGCTGACTTGCATCGTTGCAGGTAATGAGAGGGTCAATTCACCTGAACGGAGGTACGTCTCGGTAGAGGGTGACGACATCCGTCCGAGCGAGATATGTTCGGTTGTGAGGGAATGGCCCCGGCCGTTCACCACATATCCGAATGCTGTGCTGCGGGTTTTCTGAATCACCCCGCGCCGGTGGGGTGGAGATCTTGCCCACGGGGGAGGAGGAGGTGGAAGTCACCGAGTCCGCGGTTCCGGGAGTCGCCGGAACCTGGTGCACAAGGGAGATGCTCCGCCAGTGGAGCGGAGCGATCCGGGAACGGAGTTCTGCGTGGACATCGTCGTCAAGGGCCGCAAGACCGAGGTGCCCGAGCGGTTCCGCAAGCACGTGGCCGAGAAGCTGAAGCTGGAGAAGATCCAGAAGCTCGACGGCAAGGTGATCAGCCTCGACGTCGAGGTGTCCAAGGAGCCCAACCCCCGACAGGCCGACCGCAGTGACCGGGTGGAGATCACGCTCCACTCACGCGGACCGGTGATCCGGGCGGAGGCAGCGGCCAGCGATCCGTATGCGGCGCTCGACCTGGCGGCGGACAAGCTCGAAGCCCGGCTGCGCAAGCAGCACGACAAGCGTTACACGCGCCGAGGCGCGCGCAGGCTCACGGCCGCGGAGGTCGCCGACCACGTCCCCGGCGTGGCCACCCTCAACGGCAACGGATACGTCGCCGACGAGGAGCAGCCGGACGGCGTACCCACCAAGAAGATCGGCTCGCTCGAGGTGAAGGGCGAAGGCCCCCTCATCGTCCGCGAGAAGACCCACGTCGCTTCCCCGATGACCCTCGACCAGGCTCTCTACGAGATGGAGCTGGTCGGACACGACTTCTACCTCTTTGTCGACTCCGAGACCAAGGAACCGAGTGTCGTCTACCGGCGGCACGCCTACGACTACGGCGTCATCCACCTCAGCACGGACCCGATGGTCGCCCAGGCGCACTCGGACGCCGCGGGCGGCGTGCTCGGCGGCTGACCGCGCCGGGTAACAGCTGTGCTGGTGCCCCTGGAGCGCTTGTGCGCCCCCAGGGGCACCGGTGTGCGACCCCTTGTGGCCCGCTCTGTCACCGCGGTGTCGGCGGGGCATGAAATCATGGCCGAACCGGCCCCAACCGGCGGGCCGTTGCCTTGGGTTGGCGATGGCACAGAAAGACAGGCCACGGCCTTCAGGGGGAGGAACGATGGCGGACAGCAGTTTCGGACCGATGCGTGACCAGGATGCCGACGAAGGCTCCGTCGGCATGGGATCCGCCGCGGGCTCCCCGCGCAAGGAACCGATCCGCGTTCTCGTGGTGGACGATCACGCGCTTTTCCGCCGCGGTCTGGAGATCGTGCTCGCGGCCGAGGAGGACATCCAGGTCGTCGGCGAGGCCGGTGACGGGGCGGAGGCGGTCGACAAGGCCGCGGATCTGCTGCCCGACATCGTGCTGATGGACGTACGGATGCCCAAGCGCGGCGGTATCGAGGCGTGCACCTCCATCAAGGAGGTGGCCCCCAGCGCGAAGATCATCATGCTGACGATCAGCGACGAGGAGGCCGACCTCTACGACGCGATCAAGGCGGGGGCGACCGGTTATCTCCTCAAGGAGATCTCCACGGACGAGGTGGCCACCGCCATTCGCGCGGTGGCCGACGGGCAGTCGCAGATCAGCCCCTCGATGGCGTCGAAGCTGCTCACCGAGTTCAAGTCCATGATCCAGCGGACGGACGAGCGGCGTCTGGTGCCGGCGCCGCGGCTGACCGACCGGGAACTGGAAGTGCTCAAGCTCGTGGCGACCGGGATGAACAACCGGGACATCGCCAAGGAGTTGTTCATCTCCGAGAACACCGTGAAGAACCATGTGCGCAACATCCTGGAGAAGCTGCAGCTGCACTCCAGGATGGAGGCCGTGGTGTACGCGATGCGGGAGAAGATCCTGGAGATCCGCTAGACCCTAGGCGAGTGCTCGCTGCAGGGGCTCGCGCAGTTCCGGGGCGTCCACGCGTTCCACGCGTACGTCGGTGCAGTCGACCCAGGCTGCGGCCTCCAGTAGGGCTTGGGCGACCGCCGGGATCGCCTTGGGGCCGTCGAGGGTGACCTGCTTGGCGACCAGGGTGCGACCGTCGCGGGCGGGGTCGACGCGGCCCACCAGACGGCCGCCGGACAGGACCGGCATCGCGAAGTAGCCGTGGATCCGCTTCTGTTTGGGGACGTAGGCCTCTAGGCGGTGGGTGAAGCCGAAGATGCGTTCCGTGCGGGCCCGTTCCCAGATGAGGGAGTCGAACGGGGACAGGAGCGTGGTGCGGTGGCGGCCGCGCGGGGGTGCGGCCAGGGCCGCGGGGTCGGCCCAGGCGGGCTTGGCCCAGCCCTCCACCGTCACCGGGACCAGACCCGAGTCGGCGACCACCGCGTCGAACTGCTCGCCCTTGAGCCGGTGGTAGTCGGCGATGTCCGCGCGGGTGCCGACGCCCAGGGCCTCGCCGGCCAGGCGGACCAGACGGCGTACGCACTCGGTGTCGTCCAGCTCGTCGTGGAGGAGGTCCGCCGGGATCGCCCGCTCGGCGAGGTCGTACACCCGCTTCCAGCCGCGGCGCTCCACGCAGACCACCTCGCCGTACATCAGGGCGCGTTCGACGGCGACCTTCTCGCCCGACCAGTCCCACCACTCGCTGGTGCGTTTTGCTCCGCCCAGTTCCGTGGCGGTCAGGGGGCCCTCCGCGCGGAGCTGTTTGATGACGCGGTCGTAGGCGCCGTCCGGGAGTTGGTGGCCCCACTGGGGGCGCGCCCGGTAGGCGCGGCGGCGGAAGGCGAAGTGGGGCCATTCCTCGATGGGGAGGATGCAGGCGGCGTGGGACCAGTACTCGAAGGCGTGCGGGCGGGCCGGCGAGGTGTTGGTCGCGGCCGTCGACCAGTAGGCCTTGTCGACCGTGGCGCGGCCCACCGCGCCGAGGCGGGCGTACGGGATGAGTTCGTGGGAGCGGGCGAGGACCGAGATGGTGTCGAGTTGGACCGCGCCCAGGTGTCGCAGGACGCCGCGGACGCCGGATCTGCGGTCCGGGGCGCCGAGGAAGCCCTGTGCCCGGAGGGCTATGCGGCGGGCCTCGTCTGCGGTGAGTTCTGTGGTGGGGCACGGGAGGGAGGTCATGCTCCGCAGGGTAGGGGAGGGGACTGACAGGCGGGGTTGAGCTGGGGAAATGGGTGGGGGCGGGTGGCTGGGGGCTTGGGACCGGGGAGGCGGGGCCTTGGGACGCGGCGCCCGGGAGTGGGGTTGAGCGGGGTGGGGTCCCGCTGCTCGGCGGTTACGAGGTGCCACCTGCGCCCACCCTCCCCCACTCTCGGCTTCGCTCGAGCGGGAGGTGCCCCCACGCCCCAGCGGCACGATTGCCCGCAGGTGGGACGGGACGGTCATTTGCGGCCGCTCCTCAGGGGCGGGCCGGTAGGTAGGGCGTCGGCGAAGGGAGGCCCAGGTCTGAGGGGAGTAGGGAGGCTATCCAGCAGTCGCGGCGGACTCCGTTGTTGTCGAGGGCGGAGCGGAGGGTGCCTTCGAGGGTGAAGCCGGTGTGTTCGGCGACCGCGCGGGAGGCGGTGTTGCCCACCTCGGCGCGCCATTCGAGGCGGTCCAGGGCGAGGGCCGTGAAGGACCAGTGGGCGGCGGCGCGGGTGGCCTCCGCGATGTAGCCGCGGCGACGGTGCTCCCTGGTGGCCCAGAAGCCGATCTCGCCGGTGCCGGGGGAGCGCATGGTGATGCCGAGCATGCCCGCCAGTTCGCCCGGGGCCGGGAAGAGGCCGAAGGTGAACATCGAGTCGGTGGCCCAGCCCTCGGGAACGGCCTGCTCCACGAAACCCACCGCGTGCTCCCGCCGGTAGGGGGAGGGGATCGTGGTCCAGCGCTGGATGTCCGGGTCCTGCGCGGCGGCGTACACCGTGTCGGTGTCGCGCCGGTCCACGGTGCGCAGCAGCAGGCGCGCGGTGGTCAGGGTGACGGGGTCCATCGGGCGATTCTGCTCGCCGGAGCGGAAGGGCGCCATGACGTTGTGGAGGGCGGGCGCGGCGGCACGTGCCGTGAAGGGGCGGTCACAATTCGCGCATTTCGTGAGTGGAACGCGGCACCATCCACGAAGCCCACCCGTTGTCCTGGTAGCTGTCACTGCCAGACCTCCCGGCACGGCGGGGTCCTCGCTTACGATGGCCGTTGCTCAAGCTGTGATTGAAAACTGCCAACTGTCATTGAAACCGACCGTCCCAGGCCCGACCGGCAAGGAGACAAACCCCCGTGTCCGTCCTCTCGAAGATCATGCGTGCAGGCGAAGGCAAAATCCTGCGCAAGCTGCACCGCATCGCGGACCAGGTCAACTCCATCGAAGAGGACTTCGTCGACCTCTCCGACGCCGAGCTGCGAGCCCTCACCGAGGAGTACAAGCAGCGGTACGCCGACGGTGAGACCCTCGACGACCTGCTCCCCGAGGCGTTCGCCACCGTCCGCGAGGGCGCCAAGCGCGCTCTCGGCCAGCGCCACTACGACGTGCAGATCATGGGCGGCGCCGCCCTCCACCTCGGCTACGTCGCCGAGATGAAGACCGGTGAGGGCAAGACTCTCGTCGGCACGCTGCCCGCGTACCTGAACGCGCTGGCGGGCAAGGGCGTGCACCTGATCACGGTCAACGACTACCTGGCCGAGCGCGACTCCGAGATGATGGGCCGCGTCCACAAGTTCCTGGGTCTGAGCGTCGGCTGCATCCTCGCCAACATGACGCCGGCCCAGCGCCGCGAGCAGTACAACTGCGACATCACCTACGGCACGAACAACGAGTTCGGCTTCGACTACCTCCGCGACAACATGGCGTGGTCCAAGGACGAGCTCGTCCAGCGCGGCCACAACTTCGCGATCGTCGACGAGGTCGACTCCATCCTCGTCGACGAGGCCCGTACGCCGCTGATCATCTCCGGCCCGGCCGACCAGGCGACCAAGTGGTACGGCGACTTCGCCAAGCTGGTCACGCGCCTGAAGAAGGGCGAGCCCGGCAACCAGCTCAAGGGCATCGAGGAGACCGGCGACTACGAGGTCGACGAGAAGAAGCGCACCGTCGCCATCCACGAGGCCGGTGTCTCCAAGGTCGAGGACTGGCTGGGCATCGACAACCTCTACGAGTCGGTGAACACCCCGCTGGTGGGCTACCTGAACAACGCCATCAAGGCCAAGGAGCTCTTCAAGAAGGACAAGGACTACGTCGTCATGGACGGCGAAGTCATGATCGTCGACGAGCACACCGGCCGTATCCTCGCCGGCCGTCGCTACAACGAGGGCATGCACCAGGCGATCGAGGCGAAGGAAGGGGTGGACATCAAGGACGAGAACCAGACGCTCGCCACGATCACCCTGCAGAACTTCTTCCGCCTCTACAAGCGCCACGACCACAACGGCAAGGAACAGCCCGGTCTGTGCGGCATGACCGGTACGGCGATGACCGAGGCCGCCGAGTTCCACCAGATCTACAAGCTCGGCGTGGTGCCGATCCCGACCAACCGGCCGATGGTCCGCAAGGACCAGTCCGACCTGATCTACCGCACCGAGGTCGCGAAGTTCGAGGCGGTCGTCGACGACATCGTCGAGAAGCACGAGAAGGGCCAGCCGATCCTCGTCGGTACGACGTCGGTCGAGAAGTCCGAGTACCTGTCGCAGCAGCTCAGCAAGCGCGGCGTGCAGCACGAGGTGCTCAACGCCAAGCAGCACGACCGGGAGGCGACGATCGTCGCCCAGGCCGGCCGCAAGGGCGCTGTCACCGTCGCGACGAACATGGCCGGCCGTGGTACGGACATCAAGCTCGGCGGCAACCCCGAGGACCTCGCGGAGGCGGAGCTGCGCCAGCGCGGACTCGACCCCGAGGAGCACATCGAGGAGTGGGCGCACGCCCTGCCCGAGGCGCTCACCAAGGCCGAGGCGGCGGTGAAGGCCGAGAAGGACGAGGTCGAGTCCCTCGGCGGTCTGTACGTCCTGGGCACCGAGCGGCACGAGTCCCGCCGGATCGACAACCAGCTGCGCGGTCGTTCCGGCCGTCAGGGCGACCCGGGCGAGTCCCGCTTCTACCTGTCGCTCGGCGACGACCTGATGCGTCTGTTCAAGGCCCAGATGGTCGAGCGCGTGATGTCCATGGCGAACGTGCCGGACGACGTGCCGATCGAGAACAAGATGGTCACGCGCGCGATCGCCTCCGCCCAGTCGCAGGTCGAGCAGCAGAACTTCGAGACCCGGAAGAACGTCCTCAAGTACGACGAGGTCCTCAACCGGCAGCGCGAGGTCATCTACGGCGAGCGTCGCCGCGTCCTGGAGGGCGAGGACCTGCAGGAGCAGATCCAGCACTTCATGGACGACACCATCGACGCCTACATCCAGGCCGAGACCGCCGAGGGCTTCGCCGAGGAGTGGGACCTCGACCGGCTGTGGGGCGCCTTCAAGCAGCTCTACCCGGTGAAGGTCACCGTCGAGGAGCTGGAGGAGGCCGCCGGGGACCGGGCCGGGCTGACCGCCGAGTTCATCGCCGAGTCCATCAAGGACGACATCACCGAGCAGTACCAGGCGCGTGAGGCGCAGCTCGGCTCCGAGATCATGCGTGAGCTGGAGCGCCGTGTGGTGCTGTCGGTGCTGGACCGCAAGTGGCGTGAGCACCTCTACGAGATGGACTACCTCCAGGAGGGCATCGGCCTGCGCGCGATGGCCCAGAAGGACCCGCTGGTCGAGTACCAGCGTGAGGGCTTCGACATGTTCACCGCCATGATGGAGGGCATCAAGGAGGAGTCCGTCGGCTATCTGTTCAACCTGGAGGTCCAGGTCGAGCAGCAGGTCGAGGAGGTGCCGGTCGAGGACGCGAAGCCGTCCCTGGACAAGAGCGACGCGGTGCCGGCGCAGGCGGGTGCTTCGCGGCCGGAGATCCGGGCGAAGGGTCTGGAGGCGCCGCAGCGGCGTGACCGTCTGCACTTCTCCGCTCCCACGGTCGACGGCGAGGGCGGCATCGTCGAGGGCGACCTGCCCGAGGACGAGCCGATCCGCTCCGAGGCCGACGGTCTCACCCGCGCGGAGCGCCGCAAGCAGCAGGGCAAGGCGAGCCGCCGCCGCAAGAAGTGAGGGTTCGCTCCGGGAGGGGCGAACGCGCGCCGCGCTGGACGCTCCGGGCGGGACGTTTCGTGCGTGAACGTTTCGTGCGGGGCGCGCGGTGAGCGGCAGGTCGTGAGGCTGTGAAGGGCCGGGCATCTTCGGGTGCCCGGCCCTTTTGCTGTCTCGGCCCGGGGTATCGCGCGTCTCAGTCGTCGTTCGGCTCAGTCGTCGCGCGGTTCAGTCGTCGTGCGGGAGGGGGAGCCTCGGGCCGTCGAGTTCCAGCGCTGTGCAGCGCCAGCGGTGGTCGGGGCCGTGTTCCAGGCGGAAGGCCATGGCGCGGACGCGGTCGCCCGCGCCGATACGGGCGAAGACCTCCAGGGCGCCCGGGGCCGCCACGTAGTAGCCGATGTCCCGGACGACGGGGTGGGTGCCGTGGGGGCTGCGCAGGGGGCCGCGTTCGGCGAGCCAGGCCAGTTCGTCGTAGGCCCTGCCCGCGGTGTGGCGCAGCATGCTGTGGACGGGGCGGCGGCCGCTGAGTACGGCGAGGAGGAGGTCGGCGAAGCGGTCGGTGGGGCGGGGCTGGGGGACGGGGCCGGTGAGGGGTGGGGGCAGGGGTGTCGTGGGTGCGGTGGGTGCGGTGGGTGCAGGGGGTGCCGGGTGCTGGGGCGTTGCGAGGCGGCCGCCTGCCGGCTTTGTGCGGGCCGGGGTGCGGCCGGGGCGGCGGGGGTCGTGGCGGACGGGCGGGCGGGTGCCGGGGTGGCGCTTGGTCCTGGTCATGACCTTGTTCATCGGGGATCCCCGTTCGTCGGTGAGGCCGCCGGGTACCAGTCGGTAACTTGGCGTTGGGGATCTTGTTACGAGGGTGGAGGGGGCGCTCGCAAGAGAGCGCGACGGGGCGGTGGGGGCCGCGAAATGTTCACCTATCAGAGTGACCGTGAAGGGGAGCGGGTCCGGCGGGGCGGGGGTGTACCGGGTGACTCGGAGGGCGTGGGGTGGACGCCTCCGGAGGGCTGGGCGGGGGCTCGAAAGGGGACGCCCGCACGTATCCTGAGGGTCCTTTGGAGGAGGCTTCGCTAGGACCGTCGACATGCTGTGCGTCGCGCGGAGAGTGCTCCGACGTCCTCTCCGACGTCCTCCGACGTGATCCGAGAAGCGTGACCCGAGAACAACGACTACGAAAGCGGACTGCCATGCGCGTCTACGTCCCCCTGACCCTTCCCGGGCTCGCCGAGGCGTACAAGACGGGTGAGCTGGGGGAGGGGGCGTTCGTCGCGTACGCCGTCACCCCCGCTCTGCGGGAGTGGTATCTGTCCGACGACATCGAGGAGTTGGAGTACGCGGCGCTGAACCGGGCGGCGCTCGCGTCGTTGCGGCTGGTGGCCGTGGATCCGGGGGCGGCTCGGCGGCGGGTCGTGGTGGCCGTGGATGTGGCCGACCGGGATGCGGTGGCCGATCCCGATCGGGGGCTCGATCCGGTGGCGCTCGGGGAGGTGCGAGTGGCTGGGCCGGTGCCGCTGAGCAAGGCCGCGGCCGTGCATGTCGACTCGGAGGAGGCCGAGGGGGAGGTCGGCGAGGCCGCGGATGCGTTGGGGGCGGCGGATCAGGGGGACGATGATGCGCAGTTCATCGTGGACGGGGCTGATGATCATGAGTTGCTCTGGTACGCGACGCAGGAGATTCCGAACCTGGTGGGGTTGGGGGGCTGAGCGGGTCCGGGTGGGGTGAGCGTTCGGGCGGGTTGGGTGTGCGGTGCCCTCTGCTGGGGCTGAGCGGGGGTGGGTTTCGCTCACCGGCGCTTGCGGGGTGCCGCCTGCGCCCACCCTCCCCCACTCTCGACTTCGCTCGAGCGGGAGGTGCCCCCATCGCCCCAGCGGCACGATTGCCCGCAGCGAGAAGCGGGCAGGGCGGCGCGTCGCTGTCCGGGCAGGGCTGCCCTTGGCTGTGGCGGCTGGCTGTAGCGGGTCAGGGGGCAGGACTGGCCTGTCGGTGGGGCGGGGTACGTTTCGGGTATGGGGATGAACGGAGTCGGGGCTCATATCGTCTGGGACTGGAACGGGACGCTGTTCCATGACAACGAGGCGATCATCGGGGCGACGAACGCGGCGTTCGCGGAGCTGGGAATCGAGCCGATCACGCTGGAGCGGTACCGGGAGCTGTACTGCGTGCCGGTGCCGAGGTTCTACGAGCGGCTGATCGGGCGGCTGCCCACGGACGAGGAGTGGGAGGCCATGGATGTGGTCTTTCATCGGTACTACGCCGAGCATCGTGTCGCCTGCGGGCTGACCGAGGGGGTGCCGGGGCTGCTCACCGAGTGGGTTTCCGGCGGGCGCAGCCAGTCGATCCTCAGCATGTATGTGCACGAGGAGCTGGTTCCGCTGGTGCGGGGTTTCGGGATCGAGCCCCACTTCGTACGGGTCGACGGGCGCACCGGGCCCTCCGGCGGCAGCAAGACCGAGCACATGGTGCGGCATCTGCGTCGGCTCGTGGGGGTCGAGCCGAGACGGACCGTGGTGATCGGGGACGCCGCCGACGACGCGGTCGCCGCCCGGCACGTGGGCGCACAGGCCGTGCTCTACACCGGCGGCTCCCACAGCCGCGCCAGCCTGGAGGGGGTCGGCGTGCCCGTCGTGGACACCCTGGAGGAGGCCGTCGAGGAGGCCGAGCGGCTCGCCGCTTGACCCCCGGCCCAACCTCGCCCCCCGCCCTTCACGTCACCGGCGCCTTCGCCCGCAGCACCGTGAGGAACTCCCGCATCCAGGCGGAGTGGTCCGGCCAGGCGCGGGCGGAGACGAGGGTGCCGTCGACGACGGTCTCGGCGTCCTGGAAGGTGGCGCCGGCGGTCTGCATGTCGAGTTCGAGGGCGGGGTACGCGGTGACGCGGCGTCCCGACAGTGCGTCCACGGCGGCCGTGAGCAGCGGGCCGTGGCAGATCTGGGCGACCGGCTTGTCGGTGTCGAAGAACGACTTGAGGATCTTGCGCAGCTCGGGGTCGTTGCGCAGGTACTCCGGGGCCCGGCCGCCGGGGACGACCACGGCGACGTACTGACCGGGGTCGACCTCGGAGAAGGCCAGGTCGGCGGGCCAGGTGTAGCCGGGTTTCTCGGTGTAGGTGTCGTAGCCCGGTTCGAAGTCGTGGACCACGAAGCGGAGCGTCTTGCGGCTGGGGGCTGCGATGTCGACCTCGTACCCCTCCTCGCGGAGGCGTTGGTAGGGGTAGAGGACCTCCAGCGACTCCGCCGCGTCGCCGGTCACGATCAGGATCTTGGCCGTCATGGTGGGCTCCCCTCGCTGCAGCAGGGTTCTCCTCGTCAGGCTATGGCTTCTCCAGCGGCGCGTATAGGCTCGCCTGCGCGGAGGTAAGCTCAAAAGTGCGCGGTGGGTACTGTGCAGAACGTCAAAGTTCGACCCTCGGATTTGTACACATACGGCTCATGACGTGCCCCCCGTCCGGAGGGATAGCCTTGTGGCGTGATCAGCGCGATAGCTCGCGGGGACATCGTCGTCCCTGCCCTGCGCCCGGTGAGCACGGACGACATCCGTGTCCGGGCGGCGGTCGCTGGTCCTCGCGGGCGGGAGGGGGCCACCGAGGCTCCCGGGAGGCCGGGCGCACCCACGGGACGGACGGTGCCGAGAGCAGCGTCACACCCCTGCCGGGCGCCGAGAATGGCTGATTACCCCCCGCTCATCTCCCCCTGCGGCATAGCGTCGAGACAGACCGGACACCCCGTGTCGTGGTGGCGCTTCGGAGGGGGCGAGTTCGTACTTCCTTCTACGTCACGCAACGGCGCGCGACAGGAGCCAGAGGACAATGCAGACCAAGCTGGACGAAGCCAAGGCCGAGCTGCTCGAACGGGCCGCCCGGGTAGCTGAGAACAGCCCGGTCGGGGGGTATCTACCGACTGGGACGACGAGCGAGAGTACGTCCGACATCCCGGACCGGGAGACCGTGCTCGCGTTCCTCCAGCGCTACTACCTGCACACCGCCCCGGAGGACCTCAGCGGCCGCGACCCGGTCGACGTCTTCGGAGCCGCCCACTCCCACTACCGGCTGGCCGAGAACCGCCCCCAGGGCACGGCCAACGTGCGGGTGCACACCCCGACCGTCGAGGAGAACGGCTGGACGTGCAGCCACTCCGTCGTCGAGGTCGTCACCGACGACATGCCCTTCCTCGTCGACTCCGTGACCAACGAGTTGTCACGGCAGGGACGCGGGATCCACGTCGTCATCCACCCCCAGGTCGTGGTCCGGCGGGACGTCACCGGCAAGCTCGTCGAGCTGATCGTCGACCCCGCCGCCGTCGCCGCGGCGTCCGCCGCCGTGGCCGCCGGGGAGACGCTGCCGCACGACGCGCACATCGAGTCCTGGATCCACGTCGAGATCGACCGCGAGACCGACCGCGCCGACCTCAAGCAGATCAACAACGATCTGCTGCGCGTCCTGTCCGACGTCCGCGAGGCCGTCGAGGACTGGGAGAAGATGCGGGACGCGGCCGTCCGGATCGCCGACGGCCTGCCCGCCGAGCACACCGCCGACGACCTGCGCGAACAGGAGGTGGAGGAGGCTCGCGAGCTGCTGCGCTGGCTCGCCGACGACCACTTCACCTTCCTCGGCTACCGGGAGTACGAGCTGCGCGAGGACGACTCGCTCGCCGCCGTCCCCGGTACCGGGCTCGGCATCCTGCGCGCCGACCCGCACCACGCCGGGCACGACCACCACCCCGTCAGCTCCTCCTTCGAGCGGCTGCCCGCCGACGCCCGCGCCAAGGCCCGCGAGCACAAGCTCCTCGTCCTGACGAAGGCCAACAGCCGGGCCACCGTCCACCGGCCGTCCTACCTCGACTACGTGGGCGTGAAGAAGTTCGACGCCAAGGGCAACGTGATCGGCGAGCGGCGCTTCCTCGGACTGTTCTCCTCCGCCGCCTACACCGAGTCCGTGCGCCGGGTGCCCGTCATCCGCCGCAAGGTCGACGAGGTCCTCGTCGGCGCCGGGTTCTCGCCCAACAGCCACGACGGACGCGACCTGCTCCAGATCCTGGAGACCTACCCGCGCGACGAGCTGTTCCAGACATCGGCCGACGAACTGCGGTCCATCGTCACCTCCGTGCTCTACCTCCAGGAGCGCCGACGGCTGCGGCTCTACCTGCGCCAGGACGAGTACGGGCGCTACTACTCCGCCCTCGTCTACCTCCCGCGCGACCGCTACACCACCGGCGTACGCCTCAGGATCATCGACATCCTGAAGGAGGAACTCGGCGGCATCAGCGTCGACTTCACCGCCTGGAACACCGAATCGATCCTCTCCCGGCTGCACTTCGTGGTCCGCGTCCAGCCGGGCACCGAACTGCCGCACCTCAGCGACGCCGACAAGGACCGGCTGGAGGCCAAGCTCGTCGAGGCCGCCCGGTCCTGGTCCGACGGCTTCGCCGAGGCGCTGAACGCCGAGGTCGGCGAGGAGCGCGCGGCCGAGATGCTGCGCAAGTACGCGGGCGCCATCCCCGAGGGGTACAAGGCCGACCACAACCCCCGCTCCGCCGTCGCGGACCTCTGCCGCCTCGAAGCCCTCGACCAGGACGAGGACTTCGAGCTCAGCCTGTACGAGCCGGTGGGCGCCGCGCCCGACGAGCGCCGCTTCAAGATCTACCGCAAGGGCGGCTCCGTCTCGCTCTCCGCGGTGCTGCCCGTCCTCAACCGCATCGGTGTCGAGGTCATCGACGAACGGCCGTACGAGCTGCGCTGCTCGGACCGGACGACCGCGTGGATCTACGACTTCGGGCTGCGCATGCCCAGGGCCCAGGCCGGGAGCGTGGACTACGCCGGGGACGATGCCCGGGAGCGGGTGCAGGAGGCCTTCGCCGCCACCTGGACCGGGCAGGCCGAGAACGACGGGTTCAACGCACTGGTGCTGAGCGCCGGCCTCACCTGGCGGCAGGCCATGGTGCTGCGCGCGTACGCCAAGTACCTGCGGCAGGCCGGTTCCACCTTCAGCCAGGACTACATGGAGGACACCCTCCGCAACAACGTCCACACCACCCGGTTGCTCGTGTCGCTGTTCGAGGCGCGGATGTCGCCGGACCGGCAGCGGGCGGGCCGGGAGATCGTCGACGCGCTCCTCGAAGAGGTCGACGCCGCGCTCGACCAGGTGGCGAGCCTGGACGAGGACCGGATCCTGCGGTCCTTCCTCACCGTCATCAAGGCGACGCTGCGCACGAACTTCTTCCAGGAGGCGGCCGGCGGCAAGCCGCACGACTACGTCTCCATGAAGTTCGACCCGCAGGCGATCCCGGATCTCCCGGCGCCGCGGCCGGCGTTCGAGATCTGGGTGTACTCGCCGCGCGTCGAGGGCGTGCACCTGCGGTTCGGGAAGGTCGCCCGGGGCGGGCTGCGCTGGTCGGACCGGCGCGAGGACTTCCGGACCGAGATCCTCGGCCTGGTCAAGGCGCAGATGGTGAAGAACACCGTCATCGTGCCCGTCGGCGCCAAGGGCGGCTTCGTCGCCAAGCAGCTGCCCGACCCCTCCGTGGACCGGGATGCCTGGCTCGCCGAGGGCATCCGCAGCTACAAGACCTTCATCTCCGCCCTGCTCGACATCACCGACAACATGGTCGCGGGCGAGGTCGTACCGCCGGCCGACGTCGTACGGCACGACGAGGACGACACGTATCTCGTCGTCGCCGCCGACAAGGGCACCGCGACCTTCTCCGACATCGCCAACGAGGTCGCCGAGAGCTACAACTTCTGGCTCGGGGACGCCTTCGCCTCCGGCGGCAGCGCCGGGTACGACCACAAGGGCATGGGCATCACCGCCCGCGGTGCCTGGGAGTCGGTCAAGCGGCACTTCCGGGAGGTGGGCGTCGACACCCAGTCCGAGGACTTCACGGTCGTCGGCATCGGTGACATGTCCGGTGACGTGTTCGGCAACGGCATGCTGCTCAGCGAGCACATCCGGCTGGTCGCCGCCTTCGACCACCGGCACATCTTCATCGACCCCAGCCCCGACGCGGCCACCTCCTACGCCGAGCGCCGCCGCGTCTTCGAGCTGCCCCGCTCCAGCTGGGCCGACTACGACACCGATCTGATCTCCACCGGCGGCGGCGTCTTCCCGCGCACCGCCAAGGCGATCCCGATCAACGCCCACATCCGCGACGCCCTCGGCATCGAGGACAAGGTCGCCAAGATGACCCCGGCCGACCTGATGAAGGCCATCCTCAAGGCCCCGGTCGACCTGCTGTGGAACGGCGGCATCGGTACGTACGTGAAGGCCGCGTCCGAGTCGCACGCCGACGTCGGCGACAAGGCCAACGACGCCATCCGGGTCGACGGCGCCGACCTGCGCGTCCAGGTCGTCGGCGAGGGCGGCAACCTGGGCCTCACCCAGCTGGGCCGGATCGAGTTCGCGCAGAACGGCGGACGGGTCAACACCGACGCCATCGACAACAGCGCGGGCGTGGACACCTCCGACCACGAGGTGAACATCAAGATCCTGCTCAACGGCCTGGTCACCGACGGCGACATGACCGTCAAGCAGCGCAACAAGCTGCTCGCCGAGATGACCGACGAGGTCGGCCGACTCGTCCTGCGCAGCAACTACGCGCAGAACACCGCGATCGCCAACGCCCTCGCCCAGTCCCCGGACATGCTCCACGCCCAGCAGCGCTTCATGCGCCACCTGGTCAGGGAGGGCCACCTCGACCGGGCGCTGGAATTTCTGCCCACTGACCGGCAGGTCCGTGAGCGCCTCAACACCGGGCACGGCCTCACCGGCCCCGAGACGGCCGTCCTGCTGGCGTACACGAAGATCACGGTCGCCGAGGAACTGCTGCACACCTCGCTGCCGGACGACCCCTACCTGCGCAAGCTGCTGCACGCGTACTTCCCGGCCGCGCTGCACGAACGGTTCCCCGAGCATGTGGACAGCCACCCGCTGAGCCGTGAGATCGTCACGACCCTGCTGGTCAACGACACGGTCAACACGGGCGGTACGAGCTTCCTGCACCGGCTGCGCGAGGAGACCGGGGCCTCGCTGGAGGAGATCGTCAGGGCGCAGACCGCGTCCCGCGCGATCTTCGGATCGGGTGCCGTGTGGGACGCGGTCGAGGGCCTGGACAACAAGGTCGACGCGGCCGTGCAGACCCGGATCCGGCTGCACTCCCGTCGCCTGGTCGAGCGCGGCACGCGCTGGCTGCTCAACAACCGGCCGCAGCCGCTGCAGCTCAGCGAGACCATCGCGTTCTTCTCCGAGGGCGTGCACCTGGTCTGGGGCGAGCTGCCCAAGCTGCTGCGCGGCGCCGACCTGGAGTGGTACCAGAAGATCTACGACGAGCTGACGGGTGCCGGAGTCCCGGAGGAGCTGGCCACGCGCGTCGCGGGCTTCTCCTCCGCCTTCCCGACGCTCGACATCGTCGCGGTCGCCGACCGGGTCGGGCGGACGCCGATGGAGGTCGCCGAGGTGTACTACGACCTCGCCGACCGGCTGCGCATCACCCAGCTCATGGACCGCATCATCGAACTGCCGCGGGCGGACCGCTGGCAGTCCATGGCCCGCGCGGCGATCCGCGAGGACCTGTACGCGGCCCACGCCTCCCTCACCGCCGAGGTCCTCTCGGCGGGCAACGGCTCCTCCACGCCGGAGCAGCGCTTCAAGGTGTGGGAGCAGAAGAACGCGGCGCTGCTGGGCCGGGCGCGGACGACCCTGGAGGAGATCCAGGGCTCCGACGCGTTCGACCTCGCCAACCTGTCGGTGGCGATGCGGACCATGCGGACACTGCTGCGCTCGCACTCGTAGAGGTACGCGTACGCCGAGCATGGCGAAGGGGGCGCTCCACGGCTGTGGTGCGCCCCCTTCCGCGTGCGGGTCGCGCCGGGTTACTCGGTGATCTCCCAGAGGGTCAGCTTGCCCTGCACCGTGGGGACTTCCCAGCTGTACTCGCCCGGGGTCAGCCCGGTGATCTCGTACATGGCGAGGTTGCCCTGCTTGGTGATCGTGCAGAGCCTGACGCCCTTGTCGATCTCGGCTTCCTCGCCGAAGGCGCCGGAGTCCAGGCTGGAGGGCAGCACATCGGTCCCCGTGCCCTCGGCGCACTCCTGCGGTGTGGTGCCCGCGCTCTTGCCCATCGTCGTGTCGAAGTACCAGTAACTGCTGTCGAGGTACATGTCCTTCAGGGTGTCGACCATCTCGTCCTCGGTGTCGACCTCCGGCTTGTCGAAGTCGACGTTGACGTAGGCCGAGCCCGCGGGTGTGCGGAGCGTGAAGGACTTGCCCTCGAAGATCGCCGAGTACTGGGCGTTCGCGGGGATGGAAGGGGAGGTGCTCGGGTCTGTTCCGTCCCCTTCGCCGCCCTGGTCGCCGGAGCCGGTGTCGGCCTTCGTCGGGGACGGGCTCGGTGTGGAGGCGCCCTTGTCGCCGTCGGCACCGTCCTTCTTGCCGCTGTCCTTGGTGCCGTTGCTCGCCGAGCTCTTGCCGTCGTCGTCCTTGCCCATCACGTACACGGCGGCGGCCGCGCCGGAGCCGGCCACGAGGACCAGGGCGAGGGCGACCAGGGCCGCCTTCAGGCCGCGGCGGCTCTTCTTGGGAGGGGCCGGGCTGGGGGCCTGCGGGCTGAGGTTGTAGGTGTCGGTGGCCGGGGGCGGGTAGCCGTAGCCGGGGGTCGGGGCCTGGCCCTGGGCCGGCGGGCCGAAGCCGGTCGGCGGCGGTGTCGGGGCGGCCTGGGGTACGCCCTGGGTGTACGCGTGGCCCTGGGGCGTCGGGTCGTGGGGCGGGGGCGCGGGAGCCGACGGGGCGGTGGTCGGGGGCGCCGCCGGGGGCGCGGCCGGCATCTGGGGTGCCGTCGGCTGGGGCGGGGCCTGGGCGGACTGCTCGCGGCGGGCGATCTCGGCGGTGAGCGGCTCCGGGAGCCAGCCGGTGAAGTCGCCGATGCCACGGCCCGCCGACTCCTGGCAGAGCGCGGCCAGTTCCTCGGTGCCGATGCGCTCGGCCGGGTCGGCGGTGAGACAGCGCTCCAGCAGGGGGCGCAGCCGCTGGTCGTAGCCGTCGAGCTTCGGCGGGCGCTGGGAGGTGTTGGCGATCTGCGCGGCGATGGTGATGGCGCCGCCGTCGCCGTACGGGTGGCGTCCGGTGGCGGCGACCGCCGCGATCAGGCCGAGCGAGAAGACGTCGGTGGCCGGGGTGACCTGCTCGCCGAGGGCGTGTTCCGGCGACATGTACTGCGGCGTGCCGATCAGGCCGCCGGACTGGGTGAGATGGGTGGCGTCGGCGGCTCGGGCGATGCCGAAGTCGATGACGTACGGGCCCTGGGAGCCCAGCAGGATGTTGCTGGGTTTGAGGTCGCGGTGGATGACTCCGGCCGCGTGGATCGAGGTGAGGGCGCGGGCCGCGCAGCCGACGAGCTGGAAGACGGCGGGCAGGGGGAGCGGGCCGAAGGCGACCAGGGCGTCGTGCAGGGGGATGCCGGCGATGAACGCCGAGGCCAGCCAGGGGAGTTCGCCGGTGGTGTCGTGGTCGACGACCGGGACGATGTGGTAACCCTGCACGCGGCGGGCGGCCTGGACCTCCTGCTCGAAACGGCGGCGGAAGTCGGCGTCCTGGCCGTACTCGCGGCGGATGACCTTCAGGGCGACGGGCTGGCCGCCGCGGGTGTGCGACAGGTAGACCGTGCCCATGCCGCCCTCGCCGATGCGGGCCTGCAGGTGGTAGCCGGCCGTCTCTCGTGGGTCCTGCGGTCCCAGAGGGCTCAGGATGTCGCTGGTGCTGGTGCTGATGGGAGCCTCCCCCGGTGCGGTGCCGAACTCTGGTGCCGGTGTGGGCACTTGGAGCGGTCCGAAGCTTATACGGCACTTATGACACTTGGGGTGGGTGTTGCGGTTCCCGGGGGGCGGGGGCGCCTCATAACTCGGGGGCGCCTGTTTCGTCGGCGGGTGCGGGTCCGGTGGGGCTTCTCACGCAGTTCCCCGCGCCCCTGAAAAGCCGGGGCTGCGCCCCCTGCTTTTCAGGCCCGCAGGGCCTGGTCTTTCAGGGGGCGCGGGGAACTGCGCGAGCAACCACGAACCACCCGCACCTGACAGCGCACCCGAAGTCACGGATCCCGGCGGACCCGGCGCCGCCACTCCTCGTCCCGCACAGTGATCGGCGCCGTCGGCGGGAGGCGCCGTGCCGTCGGCGCCTCCGAGATGTGCGGCGTCGGAGCCGTCGGCGCCTCCGTCAGGGACAGCGTGCGGAAGGCCGTCTCGATGAGGGCCACCGACGTGGCCACCGGCCCCGGCAGCCAGCCCGCGAAGTCCCGGACGTCCCGCCGCGCCGCCCCCGCGCAGTGCTCGGCGACGGCGGCCGCGGAGGGCCGGGACACCGGGTCGGCGGTGAGACAGCGGCGGATGACGTCCACCAGGGGGCGCCCGATGCCGTCCAGCACGGGTGGGGAAACGTCCGTGGCGGCGATGCGCGTGGCGATGGCCAGCGGGTTGCCGCGCCCGTACGGGTGACTGCCGGTCGCCGCGACCGCGGCGATCAGGCCCAGCGCGAACACGTCGGACGCGGAGGTGACCCGGCGGCCGAGCGCGTGTTCGGGGGACATGTAGCGCGGGGTGCCGATGAGGCGTCCGGCGGTGGTGAGGGTCGCCGCGCCCGCCGCCCGGGCGATGCCGAAGTCGAGCAGCCAGGGCCCGTCCGCGGCCAGCAGCAGGTTGGCGGGCTTGACGTCACGGTGGATCACCCCGGCGGTGTGCACGGCGTCCAGGGCGTACGCGGCGCACGCCAGCAGTTGCAGGACCGTGGCGACCGGGAGCGGGCCGTGGGTCTCCAGTGCCTGGTCGAGGGGGACACCCGGGACGTAGTGCGTGGCCAGCCAGGGCCGCTCGGCACCGGCGTCGTGGTCGACGATCGGCACCAGGTGGTAGCCGGACACGCGGCGCCCGGCGGCCACCTCGCGGGCGAACCGTTCACGGAAGGCGGGGCTGTCCGCGTACTCCGGGCGGACCAGCTTCAGCGCGACCGGCTGGCCGCCCCGGCTGCGGGAGAGATAGACGGTGCCCATGCCGCCCTCACCGATCCGGGCGTACAGGGGATACCCGGCGATCTCCCGCGGATCCTCTGTCCGCAGCGGCTCAGGTACCACCCCACGCATCGACCGCCCCCTCCGCTCAGCACGTCCTCGGAGGGTATCGCGGCAGGGAGCCGTCAGAGGCCGGCGAGGCAACCCGCGTACCGCCGAGGACATCTACCCGAGTGGCCCTCAACCGCACCACGGTCTATAGAGGGTAGAAGCGGGGATGTCAGGGATGTACGGAACGAACGGGATTGATGGGGTGAACACGGACGTGGACCAGCGACCCGCCGTATCCGTCGTCGTGATCGTCTACAACGACGAGGCCAGGCTGCCCACGGCCGTCCGCTCGGTGCTGGAGCAGACGCTGCGGAGCGTCGAGGTCGTGATCGTCGACGACCACAGCACGGACGGCTCCTACGAGGTGGCCGCCCGCCTCGCCGCCGAGCACCCGGACCGCGTGCGCGCGTACCGGCTGCCCGAGAACAGCGGCGGTTGCGGTGCGCCCCGCAACGCGGGCATCCGGGAGACCCGGGGCGAGTACGTCGTCTTCCTCGACAGCGACGACGTCCTGGAGCGCAACGCCTGCCGCAACCTGCTGGAGGCCGCCGAGAGCACCGGGGCCGATCTCGTCTCCGGTCTCTGCGTCCGCGTCCACGTGGACACCCGCAACCGGAAGGAGGTCCCGTGGTACCCGTGGCTGTACACCCGCACCCGTACCCTCGACTCCGTCTCCGAGCTGCCCGACCTGCTGGTCTACGACACCCTGTCCACCAACAAGTGCTACCGCCGGGACTTTCTGGTCGAGGGCGGGCTGCTGTTCCCCGTCGGCATCCACTACGAGGACCTCTTCTTCTCCGCCCAGGCGTACGCGGCCGCCCGCCGCATCACCCTGATCCCCAACCGGGTCTACGACTGGAACGTGGCCGAGAAGGCGCGGGCCAAGTCGATCAGCAACCGGCGGGCCGAGATCGCCAACTTCGCGCACCGGATGGAGATCCACCGCCGGGTGGACCGGCTCCTCGCCGCCCAGGGCATGGCGGAGCTGAAGTTCCACAAGGACGTCAAGTTCCTCAAGCACGACCTGGTGCTGCATCTGCGTGACCTGCCGTTCCGGGACGCGGCCTACCGTCAGGAGTTCGCCGGACTGGCCCGCGCCTATCTGGCGTCGATCGACCCGGCCGCGTACGACGAGGTCGAACCCATCCACGCCGTCTGCGCCTATCTGCTGCGGATGGGCGACTGGGACAACCTGCTGCCGGCCGTGGACACGCTGACCAACCGCGACAAGGTCTCCGCGCCCCTGGTCGAGCGCGACGGGCGGATCTACTGGTGCGCCGAGCACCTGCACGCCCCCGGGGAGGAAGGGGAGTTCGCGCGCCGGATCCTGGACGTCACCGAACTCGGCTACCACGCCCGACCGGTCCGGAAGCTGTTCCTGCGCAACGAGCTGACGGAGTACGAGGAGTACGAGGAGTACGAGGGGCACGCGCCAGACGCGGCGGAGGCGGGCCGGGGACGAGGCACCGGCGTCGGCGCCGGTCGGGGCGGTTGTGTGCGTCTCGCCGGGCGGGTCACCAACCCGCTCGGGGTCATTCCGGCCGACGCCCGGCTCTCCGCCTCGCTGGAGTTCTACGCCCGCCGCCCCGGCGTGCGGTTCCAGACCTTCCGGGTGCCGGTGGCCACCGTCCGGCACGACGGTCCGTACATCACGTGGCGGGCCGACGCCGACATCTCCCGGACGCTCCGACCGCTGGGCATCGTGGACGCCGTATGGGACGTGCGCCTCCACCTCGACGTCGACGGCGAGCGCACCACGAGCCGGCTGACGGCCGCCGAACCGGGGCTGGCGGGCGGCGAACTGCCGGTCCGGCCGCGGCTCACGCGGCTGGTCGCCGACCGGGTCGAGCCGCAGATCTCCGCCCGCGGTCACCTCGCGTTCCGGCTGGTCCCCGACAAGAAGGCCACCGTCCTCGTCACCCGCGGCCTCCAGGGGGCGCCCGGCAGGCTCGCCAAGTCCGGCTACCGCAAGGCGAAGGCGCTGCGCAAGCAGGCCACCTCCGGAGACGCCAAAATCCGCCTCTACCGCGAGGTTTTCCAGCGCATGCCGAAGCAGCGGCGGCTGGTGGTGTTCGAGAGCCACCTCGGACGGCAGTACAGCGACAGCCCCCGGGCGATCTACGAGGAGATGCGCCGCCAGGGTCTCGACTTCGAGGCGGTGTGGTCGTACACGGGCCGCCCCGAGGGGTTCCCGGCCGACGCCACCCTCGTCCGGCGCTGGTCGCTGCCGTATCTGCGGGCGCTGGCCCGCGCCGAGTTCTGGATCGACAACCAGAGCTTCCCGCTCAAGCTGACCAAGCGTCCCGGCACGACCTACCTCCAGACCTGGCACGGCTCCGCGCTCAAGCGCATGGGCTTCGACGAGCCCGGCTGGAAGCTCAAGTCCCGCGCCGAGCAGGCCGAGCAGCAGCGCACCCTCGACCGCTTCGACCACTTCCTGATCCGCTCGGAGCACGACGTGCGCACCCTGGCGAAGGCCTTCCGGCTGCGGGAGAAGGTGCTGCTGCGGGTGGGCTATCCGCGCAACGACGAGCTCGTCCGGGCCCGGGAGACGGACCGGGCGGACCAGCGCGCGCGGCTCGCCGCCGAGTTGGGCATCCCGGAGATCTCCGCGATCCCGGCGGACAAGAAAATCCTGCTCTACGCCCCCACCTTCCGCCACCAGGGGCAGCGCCGCTTCACCCTCCCCTTCGACGTGGAGCGCTTCGCGGAGACCTTCGGCGACGAGTACGTACTGCTCGTCCGTGCCCACTACCTCAACCACGTCGTGCTCCCGCCGTCGGTGCGGGGCCGCGTCGTCGACGTGTCCGACCACCACGACGTGACGCCCGTCCTCGCCCTCGCGGACGCGCTGATCACGGACTACTCGTCGGTGATGTTCGACTACGCGCTGCTCGACCGCCCGATGTTCTTGTTCACCTACGACTACGAGGAGTACGTCCACGAGGGCCGCGGCACCTACTTCGACCTCCTCGAACGCGCGCCGGGACCGATCGTGCGCACGGAGGACGAGCTGCACGCCGTCCTGCGCGACTCCTCGCTGGACGAGCAGACGCTCAAGTACGCCGCCGCGCGGGAGCGGTTCACGGCCGCCTTCGGCGAGTACGACAAGGGGACGGCGGCCCGGAGCGTCGTCGACCAGTTCTTCTCCGAGTGGAGGCGCAAGTGATCGGCCGGGACAGGGCTGTCGTGCGGGACGAGGCCAGGGATGCCGGGCGGGACGGCGCACGGGTGTCCGGGGCGCGGGACGTCTTCCTGGTGTCCAACAGCGTGGACGAGACGGGCGGTGTGACCAGCTGGTCCCATCATCTGGCCCGGCTCCTCACCGAACGCGGCCACCGCGTCCACGTCATCGGGATCACCACCCCCGAGGACCCGCACCCCCTCGGTGAACTCCCTTACCCCACCACCCGGTTGTACGACGGCCAGCCGCCGCCCCCCGGCCGGGCGCGGGACGCGAGCATGCGGGACCGGGCGACCGTGCTGACCGGCCTGTTCCGGGCCGCGCGCCCCGGCGGGGTCGTGATCGTGACCCAGGTGTGGGCGATGGAGTGGGTGCGGCTCGCCGACACCGGCGGTCTGACCGTCATCGGGATGAGCCACGAGTCCTTCGAGACCTCCCGCCGCTCCTCCCGCTTCCGGCGGGTGCTCACGTACTACCGGGACGTCGACCGCATGCTCGTCCTCACCCGCGAGGACGCCGACCTGTGGATCGGGGCGGGCCTCAACAACGCCTCGTACCTGCCCAACGCCGTGCCCTGGATTCCGGAGGAGCCCTCGCCGCGCACCGCGAAGGCCGTCGTCAGCATCGGTCGGCTCAGCGACGAGAAGGGTGTCGACATGCTCCTCGACACCTGGGCCGAGGTGGCGCCCCGGCACCCGGACTGGACGCTGCTCGTCTACGGCTCCGGCGAGGACGAGGAACTCCTCAGGAAGCAGTGCACGGCCCTCGGTCTCGATGGCTCGGTGTCCTGGATGGGCCGCACGCACGACGTGCCGGGCGTGCTACGCGGCGGCTCGGTCTTCGCGCTGTCCTCCCGGGGCGAGGGCTTCCCCCTCGCCCTGATGGAAGCCATGGCCATGGGCGTCCCCTGTGTCGCCTTCGACTGCGCGCCCGGCGTCCACGAGATCGTGCGCGACGGCGAGGACGGCCTTCTCGTCCGCCCCGGCAACACGGGTGAACTGGCCCGCAAACTGGACCGGTTGATGACCGACAAGACCCTGCGCGACCGCATGGGCGACAAGGCGAGACAGAACATCCGCCGCTACGGCACGGAGGAGATCGTGGACAGGTGGGAGGCCCTGTTCACTTTTCTGGAGAGGTGAGCATCGAAGGAGCGCGGGGAACTGCGCGAACAACCACGACGAACCCGCACCCGCCGAACCACAGCTCCCCCCGAGTTCTCAGGCGACCTACTTCTTCCCGCCGGTGAACTTCTCGTACTCCTTCAACACCTCGTCCGTGGGCCCGTCCAAGCGGAGCTCCCCCCGCTCCAGCCACAGCACCCGATCGCACGTGTCCCGGATCGACTTGTTGTTGTGGCTGACGAGGAACACCGTCCCCGCGTGCTTCCGCAGCTCACGGATCCGCGCCTCGGAGCGCTTCTGGAACGAGCGGTCCCCGGTCGCCAGCGCTTCGTCGATCAGCAGCACGTCGTGGTCCTTGGCGGCGGCGATGGAGAACCGCAGCCGGGCCGCCATCCCGGAGGAGTACGTCCGCATGGGGAGCGTGATGAAGTCCCCCTTCTCGTTGATGCCCGAGAAGTCGACGATCTCCTGGTACCGCTCCCTGACCTGCTCCCGGGACATGCCCATGGCGAGCCCGCCGAGGTGGACGTTCCGTTCACCCGTGAGGTCGTTCATCAGGGCCGCGTTGACACCGAGCAGGGACGGCTGGCCGTCGGTGTAGATACGCCCGTTCTCCACGGGGAGGAGCCCGGCGACGGCTTTGAGGAGGGTCGACTTCCCGGAGCCGTTCGTCCCGATCAGCCCGATGGCCTCGCCCCGGTACGCGGTGAACGACACGTTCCGCACGGCGTGCACCTTGCGGACGCCGGCCGCCTTCTCCGCCTTCTTGCGCCGCAGGATGCGGTTGAGCGCGGCGGTGGCGGTGCCACGACCGGCCCCCGTGCCGTTGACGCGGTAGACGATGTCCACACCGTCGACGACGACGGTCGGGACGGGCTCGGGGGCGGCGGTGCCGGTGCCCGTGCCGGTGTCGGTGGCCTGGTCGGCCGTCCGCCGGGTGCCGGAAACGGTGGGGTTGATGATGGTGTCAGCCACGGCCGTACGTCTCCTCAGCCTTCCAGAAGTAGATGAACCCGCCGACGCCCGCGAGGAGCGCCCAGCCCGCCGCGATCGCCCAGACGTGCGGCGGCAGCTGGCCCCCGTGGAAGCTGTCGATCAGCGCGAACCGCATGAGGTCGATGTAGACGGCCGCCGGGTTGCACTCCAGCAGCAGATGCACGAACGCCGGGATGTCCCTCTTGGCGAGCATGTGGTCGATGCTGAACATCACGCCCGAGGTGTACATCCAGGTACGCAGCACGAACGGCATCAGCTGCGAGATGTCGGGCGTCTTGGCGCCGATCCGCGCCAACACCATCGCCACGCCGGCGTTGAACACGAACTGCAGCGCCAGCGCGGGGACGATCAGCAGCCAGGACGCGGCGACCGGTACCCCGAAGGCCAGCAGGATCACGACCAGCGCGGCCATGGAGAACAGCAGTTGCTGGAGTTGCTGGAGGCAGTACGACAGGGGGAGCGAGGCCCGGGGGAAGTGCAGGGCCCGGACCAGGCCGAGGCTGCCGGATATGGCGCGGGTGCCCGCCATGATCGAGCTCTGGGTGAAGGTCCACACGAACACGCCGGTCACGAGGAACGGGACGTAGTCCGGCACGCCCTTCTTGGTGCCCATGAGCAGGCCGAAGATCAGGTAGTAGACCGCCGCGTTCAGCAGGGGGTTCGCGATCTGCCAGACCTGGCCGAGCTTCGCCTGGCTGTACTGCGCGGTCAGCTTCGCCGTGGCGAACGCGGTGATGAAGTGCCGCCGCGCCCACAGCTGCCGTACGTACGCGCCGAGCGAGGGGCGGGCCCCGCTGACGCTGAGGCCGTACCGCTCGGCGAGCTGGGCCGGGGTCTCGGCGGCGGGGGCGCTTCGGGGGGTGTCCGCCCTGGTCGGGGGCGGTGCGTGGAGGACCTGGCTCACATCCGCTGCTTTCGCTAGTGAGGTCGCTGGTGGGGGGCGTCCCGCGTGCTCGGCCGCGCTGGTCGGGCTCTTACGGCGCCCTTGCCCTGCTCTTACGTCGGGACGGGACCGTATCGTCGCAACGTGAGCCTAAGTCGATTCGACGTCGGAACGCAACCGTTTCGTCGTCGCGGCCTATGCTGTGCACCATGACGACGAACGCCGACCCCTCCGAGGGGCAGCCGCCGCCACGGCCGCGCCGCCGGGCCCCCGCCGGGGCGGCCGTGCTCCGTGAGGACGTGACGGAGGCGATCCGGGCGGCGGTCTTCGAGGAACTGGCGGCCGTCGGCTACGCCCGGATGTCCATCGAGGGCATCGCGCGCCGCGCGGGCGTCGGCAAGACGGCGGTGTACCGCCGCTGGCGTTCCAAGCTGCACCTGGTGCTGGACCTGGTCTCGGCAGTGGCGGTCCAGGGCCTGCCCATGCCGGACACGGGCTCGCTGGAGGGCGATCTCCGGCTGCTCTACGAGGTCACGTCCCGCGCGCTGCGGCACCCGGTGGCCGGCCAGATCATCCCCGACCTCCAGGCCGAGGCCGCCCGCAATCCGGAGATCGCCGAGGCGATGCAGAAGGCGCTGAGGGAGGGGCAGCAGAGTGTGGCCACGGGGATCGTCGCGGCGGCGGTCGCCCGGGGCGAGGTCCGCGCGGGCGTGGACGAGGACCTGGCCCTGGACGTGATCTCGGGCCCGCTGTACTGGCGCTCGGTGGTCGTCCGCGCGCCGAAGCTGCCGAAGGGCTATCTGGAGAGCCTGACGCGGGCCACGGCGGGGGCGTTGCGGGCGCTGTAGGGGCGGAGGCCCGGGGGCGCCGGAGCGAGGCGACACGACTCGAACGCGCCGAAGTCCGAATGCGCCGGGGGCCGGTCGTGCCGAAGTCCGAATGCGCCGGGGGCCGGTCGTGCCGAAGCCAGGCCGCGCCGGGGACCGGAAGCGCCGGAGATCGAGCGCGCCGCGGACCGAACGTTCCAGCGGCGGATCGCGTCTTAGTCACAGCCGCTCAGGAATGGGGGTCGCCGTGACTCTCTTATGCTCCCGTGTTCGTTCCGTGCTCCTCGCCGCCACGCTGATCGCGGGGACGGCGGGGACGACCGTCGCGTGCGACGGCGGGACGTCCTCGGAACCGAAGGGGCGAGCCTCGCCGAAGCAGAGCAGCACCACCGCGGGGACCCCCATCACCTGGGAGGAGCCCTCCTCGTACGTCTACACCCTCACGTCGACCTCGATGGTCCTGGCGGGGACGTTCCGGGTGACGGTCCGGGACGGCAAGGTGACCGAGGCGGTCGGCCTCGACGAGGGCAGCCGGTCGGTGGTGGAGCAGGGGCCCGACCGCATACCGAAGATCGGCGACCTGTTGGACATGCTGGAGAAGGCCTGGCAGGAGCAGGCGGACACGGCGGAGATCCAGTACGCCCCCGGTGGGCATCCCGCACGGATCACCCTGGACGTGGACGAGAACGCCATCGACGACGAGGCGGAGTACGTCATCAGTGGCTACAAGCCGGGTGCGGGCTGAGAACGAGGGTCAGCGGGCGTCGTGCCGAGTCGCCAACTCCGTTGCCAGGTAGATGAGTTCCGGGGTGCGCAGGACGCGCTCCCCGAACCCCGGCAGGGGCACGTGCAGCGGCTCCAGCCAGCGCTCCGGGATGGCCTCGACCCCGTGCACCGCGCCCGCGAGCGCGCCGGTCACCGCCGCGACCGTGTCGGTGTCGCCGCCGAGGTCCACCGCCGCGCGTACGGCGTCCTCGTAGGAGTCGGTCGTCCGTACGGCCCAGACGGCGGAGCCCAGGCAGGGCCAGACGGCGCCGTTGAACTCCGTGGCGCGGTCGGGGTGCCAGTCGGGGGCGAGGACGACCTCGTACCGGGGGCGGTGGTCGGGGTGGAGCGCGGCCAGGGTGTCGGGGAGCGCGGTGAGCGGGTCGCCGCCGGCCAGCGCGATCCGGACCAGTTCGTGGAGGACGGCGGTGCCTTCCCAGGCGGCCGGGTCGCCGTGCGTGAGGGCGGACAGGCGCCGGGCCGCGTCCATACTGGGGCCGCGCCCGTACGGCGCGAAGAACACGGCCGAGGTGGCGGCCCGCATCAACGCGCCGTTGCCCGCGGCCCGTAGGTTCACCTGGAAGTGGAGCGCGGCGGCGAGGTCCCAGGGGTCGCTGCCGGTGAGGACGTCCTCGGTCTGGATGCCGATGTCCTTGGGGCCGGAGGCCGCCCAGCGCTGGAACCTGCGGAAGACGTCGGGCAGTTCGAGCCCACCGTGCTCGACGAGGGACTCCCCGACGAGGACGGCCATCTGGGTGTCGTCGGTCGCCTCACCGGGGTCCCATCCGCCACCCCCGCACATCTCTCCGCCGTGCCCGGCCTTCGGAAAGCGCGCGGAGAAGGCGCCTTCAGGACCGAACTCGAAGGGCGCGCCGAGCGCGTCCCCGACGGCGGAGCCGAGCACCGCCCCGAGGGCGCGCCGCGGGTCGACTGCGTCCGGGAGCACCTGGGGCCGCCGGTGAATCCCGGTCACAGGCCGCGCTTTGCGTCAGAGACGGGAAGCACCTCGACGGATCCGCCTCGCTCGCTCACCCAACGTTCCAGTGCCGCTCCCGCGATTTCGTGCTCCACGCCCTGATCGTCGATCACCCGGACAGGGCCGAAGACGGTTCCCGAAAGGCCCTCGACCTTGGTGCGGTGATCGACGGTCACCTTGAAGGAATTCTCCCGCAGAACGGCATGGGAGAGGTCCGCACCGCGGAAATCCACATGGAGGAGGGAAGCGCCCAGGACGCGTGTGCCACGCAAGGAGGCATTCGTCGCGTCGACGTCGTAGAGCGAGGCCTTGACCAGATCCGCGCCATCCAGGATCGCGCCCCGGAGCACGGCGTCGTCGAGGTTGACACGGACCAGCGAGGCCCGCGTCAGATCGGCTCCCGTGAGATCGGCCCCTTCGGCGTCTGAACGGTAGAGGTCCGCCCCCACCAGCTTGACCCCGGCCAGTTTCGCGTCGGTGAGCCAGGACTCCTGGAGGTTCGCCTCGGAGAGGTCCGCGTCACGCAGATCGAGCCCGATGACATCGAGGGCGCCCTCGCCCCCCGCGCTCAGCCACTCCTCCAGACGGGCTTTCGCCTGCGGATCCGTCGGGAACACGCGGGGTGCCCAATTCCTACGGGTACCAGATGACATCGTCTTCCCAGCCATTCTTCTCGACGATGGACTTGATGTCGTCGATCGCCGCCTGATTCGCATTGCGCATGTCCAGGATAACGACACGCTGCTTCTCGACGATCTGTTCCGCCAGCTTCTTGACCCAGCGTTCGTTCTTGGCGGGGTCATAAGCTCCCTTGAACGGCAGGGACTTGTCCCGGACATTGTTGAAGGGGGGCCAGTCGGAATGGACGCCCTTGATGTCGTAGTAGCGTCCGGTGCTCGGTGAGTAGAACTCCCCGCGGTCCGCCTCCGTGGGGCGTTGGATGTCGTCCGGGAGACGCCCCTGCTCGGCGAGGTCCAGGCCGACCCTTGCCTCGTCCTTGGAGGGCTCGGAGATACCGCCGTTCTTGTCGGGGTCGCGCTGGAGCTGGTCGAACTCATCGGGACTACGGGACTCGACCTCGTCGAGGTGGTCCCAGTGGTCCGCCTTCTGCTGCGGGGTGAGTTCCGGCGGCGGCTCGTTGCCGCGCTCGGGGGCCGTCGTTCCCTCCGAGGGCTCGTGCGGGGCCCCCGTGCCTTCGTCGCCCGGGGTGCCGCCGTGCCCGCCGACGGGGGGTTCGGTGTGGCCGCCGCCCGGTGTCCCGCCGTGACCACCGCCGGAGGGAGCCCCGGTGTGGCCGCCGCCCGAGGTCTCGGTGTGGCCGCCGGTCGGGGTCTCCGTACGGCCGCCTCCGGTACCACCGGTCCGGCCGTCACCGCCGGGCCCTCCGTTGCCACCCGGCGTCTCATGGTTCGCGGACGGCAGGCGGTCGTCGCCGACGCGCCCCACAGCCGTGCCGCCGTCGCCCACCTTCGCCCCCGCACCCACCAGCTCGGTCTCGGGTCGCGTGGCGTCGACGCCCCGCTCGGCCGCCGTGCCCTCGTGCCGGATGGCGTCCAGGGACTCCCGTACCGTGCCGTCCGCGTTGTGGACGACGAGTGTCTGGGTGTCGAGGTAGACGACCTCGCCCTGCGGCGTCTCCATCCGGACGCTGTTCTCGGGGGTGAGGCCGGCCGGCAGCTCGTCGGCGACGTTCGGCGGGTCGGCGATCTGGTACGTGCCCTCGCCGAGCCGGATGTGTGTGCCGTCGGTGATGCCGCGCAGGCTCGCCATGACGTCGCTGATCTTCACCGCCGTCGCGCCGACGCCCTTGGTGAGGTATGTCATCGGGTCGACGATCTTGCCGGCCTTGCCCGCGAAGGAGATCGCCTTGGCGATGGCACCCGCCTTGCCCGCGCCGGAGACCGCTCCGCCCGCGCCGCCCGTGAAGATCGTGGTCAGGACGTTGAAGGTGACCGCCCCGGCCGCCCGGGAGGGGTTCTTGCCCCACTCGTCGTACGCGATCAGCGCCTTGCCGGTCTCCACGACGGCGGTGCGGGAGTCGCGCAGCCAGGAGGGCAGCTTGTCGTCGGGCGCCAGCCAGTACGCGGCGCCCACCACCGGTACGGCCGTGATGACGATGCCGGTGGCGAGCTTGCCGAGGCCGACCCACGCCTGGCCCGCCGCGTCCCAGCCGTTGAAGCCGACCAGCGTGCCCAGGCCCTTGATCGTGCCCCACACGCCGTCCACGACGAAGCCGACCGCGAAGTCCCAGGCGTGCTCGTGGATGTAGTACCAGGGGTTGGACTCCTCCACCGGGTCGCCCCAGGGCAGACCACCGGCGTTGTCGAGGTCCTCGCCCCGGTAGCCGTACATGTTCTCTTTGTTCGAGCCGTCGTTGACGACGAGAGCCTCGCCGCCGACCAGCCCGACGATCTTGTTGTAGCAGTCGCGTTCGGCGGCCTGGAACGCGGCGTACGCGGCGTTGATGTCGGAGCGGCGGTTGTTGTTCTCCTCGACGAGGTCGCCGTCGGCGCGCCACTCGTCGTCGCCCTCGATCTTCGCGCGGAAGGCGATCGCGTCCCGGCGGAGCTGGTCGAACTTCTGCTTGAGCGGGCCGACGGCGGCGGCGTACGTGTCCAGCGCCGAGGCCACGGTCTCCAACTCGGTCGCGAACTCACCGCCCTTGGCCGCCACCGGAGCGGTCGTCGCGAACAGCGCCTCCGCCTCGGGCGCCTTGTAGTACGCGGAGAGGCCGCCGAAGCGGGTGTGGATCGCCGAGCCCGAGTCCTTCAGGGAGGTACCGGCCGAACGGACGCCCGCGATGTGCTGGTCGAGCAGCTCCAGGTTGCCGGTGAACTCAGGGACCTCCTCCGGGATGACGGGGATGTCGTCGCTCACTTCGGCCCCTGCCCGCCGTTCCCGTCGACACCCGGCGGTGGCGGTACGACCGTCGCCTTGAGCGCGTTGGCCTGGTGCGTGGCGGCCATGTCCAGGTCGCCGGTGACGTAGGCGTTGGTGGCATCGGCCGCGCCCTGCACGGAGTCGATGGTCCGCTGCGCCATGTACGCCAGCTTCTGCTGCCGCTCCTGGAGGTACGTGCTCAGCGCCGCCGCGACCGGTCCGACCGGCACCCGTGGCGTGCCCGCGACCACCGGCCCGATCATCGGTCCGTTGAACTGCCCGCCCGGCACGGCCGTACCGGCCGACTCGGCCGCGCTCGCCATGTTCGACACCAGTGAGTTGGCGGCCTTCTCCAGGCCGCCGGCCGCCTCACCGGTCGACTTCAGCGTGGTCTGCACGTTGATCGGATCGATGTCCCAAGCCGGCATCGTCGCTACCCCCGTAACGCCCTGTCGTACCCGTACCCGTACCCGTACGCGTGGTCTGCTCGTCCTTCGCCTCCCCTAGTACACACGAGCAAACGGCACCGAACAGTTCCCACTGCTCGTCGATTCCGTCACAGGTGCTGCGGCCGCTCCGTCCACCCCGCCCATGCCGACGCGATCATGTCCTCGACGCCGTACCGCGCCTTCCAGCCCAGTTCGGCGGCGATCCGGTCCGCCGAGGCGACCACGCGCGCGGGGTCCCCGGGCCGCCGGTCGACGACCACGGGCGGCAGGTCGTGACCGGTGAGCGCGGTGATCCGGTCGACCATCTCGCGCACCGACACGCCCTCCCCGCGCCCGATGTTGAGGGTGAGGTCCGTGCCCGGCGCCTCGCGCAGCAGCCGCGCGGTCGCCAAGTGGGCCTCCGCGAGGTCGACGACATGGATGTAGTCCCGGACGCAGGTGCCGTCGGGGGTCGGGTAGTCGGCGCCGAAGATGTGTGGCGGGGCTCCCTCGGAGAGCTTCTCGAAGACCATGGGGATGAGGTTGAAGACGCCGGTGTCGGCCAGTTCGGGGGTCGCCGCGCCGGCCACGTTGAAGTAGCGCAGGGACGCCGTCGACAGCCCGGTGACCCGGCCCGTGGCCCGGACCAGCCACTCGCCGACCAGCTTGGTCTCGCCGTACGGGCTCATCGGCAGGCACGGCGTCTCCTCGGTGACGAGGTCCACGTCGGGCATGCCGTACACGGCGGCGGAGGACGAGAGGACGAAGGACGCGACCCCGGCGTCCGTGACGGCGGACAGCAGGGTGCGCAGGCCCTCGACGTTCTCCCGGTAGTAGTGCAGCGGCAGTTCGACGGACTCGCCGACCTGCTTCTTCGCCGCGAGGTGCACGACGCCGGTGACGTGCCGGTCCCGGATCACCCGGGCCAGCCGCTCCCCGTCGAGGATGGAGCCGACCTCCAACGGGACGCCGTCGGGCACCCGTTCGGCGACGCCGGTGGACAGGTCGTCGTAGACGACGGCCTCCTCGCCCGCGTCGAGCATCGCGCGCACCACATGCGCCCCGATGTATCCCGCGCCACCGGTGATCAGCCAGGTCATGGACGACCGTCCCGTCGTAGTCGTAGTCGCGTAGGCGCGGGGCCGTGCCCGCGTCGGGTCTCAGTGAAGCAGGCGTTTGAGGCGTCGGCGGACGACCTCGGTCAATCCTCGCCAACCGGGCGCGAGTCGCACCGCGAGCGCCCCCGCGTGGGTCGCGTACGGCTGCACCAGGAGCACTCCATGGCGCGCGCTGAACAGTGCGCTCCGGCGGAGGAGCCCGGCGCCCGCGACGGCGTGTGCGGTGGTCTCCCGACGGCTGCCGTCCGCGAACCGCAGCCGTAGCCGGAGGTCCCACGTGCCGCTGCCCAACGCGGCCAGGTCCAGCGGTACGTCCGCCGTCCAGCTGTCGACGTCCGGCTCCTCCGCGCCGCTGTCGCCCTCCGCCTCGGCCAGGAGGGGCGCCGTGCCGGCGAAGCCCACCCGCCCGTCGTTCCGTTCTGTGAACTCCGCCTGCACGGTCACCGGCCCCGCCTCCGCCATCCGCCCGTACAGCTCGTGGAGCCGCAGTCGGAGCACCGTCCCCCGCGCGCGGGGCCGCAGTTCCGCGTCGACGGCGGCGGGCAGCAGCTCCACGGGGCGGACGAGGAGATGGTCCAGCTCCACCTGCGGCAGATCGGCCGACCAGACGGGCGAGCCGTCGGCCCCGCGGGCGTACGGCGGGGTCAGCCGGGCCGGGCGGGCCGCCATCTCCCTGAGGCGGGGCAGGTCGCGCGGCTCGTCGGCGGCGAGGATCACCCGGGCGACGACCCGGCCGGGCGCGGGCGCCGGCGCGAAGTCGCCCTCGTCGAAGGTGGCCAGGTAGGCGCGTGTCAGCGTCCACCACTCGCGCTGGTACTCGGTGCCGCGCAGGCCCAGCTCGCGGGCGTACATCCGCAGCGAGTGGTCGAGGAAGCGCGTCCGTGCGGCCCGTGCCGGGCCCTTCTCACCGGCGCCCAGCAGGATGTCGTACGACAGTCGGTCGGCGTCCAGGCGGGCCCGCCAGTTGGTGATGTCGGAGCGGTCCAGGGAGATGGACAGCCGGGCCGCCGATCGGCGCACGTGCCAGACGTACACCGGGTCGGGGACGAGCGCGACGCGCGGTGCGGCGGCCAGGACGCGCGCGCCGAAGACGAAGTCCTCGTACGGGAAGCGGCCCTCGGGGAAACGGATGGCGCGCTCGCGCAGGAAGGAGGTCCGGTACAGCTTGTTGACGCAGAGGGTGTCGTGCACCAGGTGTGCGCGCTGGGAGGAGTGCTCCAGCAGCGTGCGCCGGGCGTACAGCTCGGGCTGCCAGGGGGTCTCGCGGCCGGACGGCAGCTCCCTGCGCACGCACAACCCGGACGCGACCGGCGCGTCGTGCTCCAGAGCCGCCCCCAGCAGCGCGTCCACGGCGCCGGGCGGCAGCACGTCGTCGCTGTCCAGGAACATGACGTACGGCGAGGTCACGACGTCCAGCCCGGTGTTGCGCGGGGTGCCGCAGCCGCCGCTGTTGACCGGGCGCCGGACCACCCGCAGCCGGGGTTCGTCCCCGGCGAGGCGCTCCAGCACGTCCGCGCTGCCGTCGGTCGAGCAGTCGTCGACGGCGATCACCTCACGGACGGCCGGCCCCTGCGCGAGCGCCGAGCGCACGGCGTCCGTCACATGGGCCGCGTCGTCGTACCCGATGACGACGACGGAGACCTGCGCCTGCTGAAGAGCCATGGTTGCCCCGCACCTGTGAGAGGTATATGTGCAAATCTTCCCTTACGGGCGGCTTCGCGGCCCCGTGGGGAAGATGGCGGGTGGGAGGCCCGGGTTCCGTATGGAGTTGTTGAATTCTGTGCGGGTGCCGGCGGCTACCCGGCCGGTTCCGTGAGCGCCGCCTCGTCCAGCGCGGCCGTCAGACGGTCCAGGCGGTCGCGCAGATCGCGGATCTCGTCGAGGTCGAAGGTGGTCGCGGAGACGATCCGGCGCGGCACCGCCAGCGCGCGTTCCCGCAGGGCCGCGCCCTCCTCGGTCGGTCGCACCACCACCGAGCGCTCGTCGCGCGCGCTGCGCTCGCGCCGGACGAGGCCGGCCGTCTCCAGGCGCTTGAGCAGTGGCGAGAGGGTCCCGGAGTCGAGCCGGAGGTGCTCGCCCAGCTTCTTCACGGGCAGTTCGCCGTGCTCCCAGAGAACCAGCATCACCAGGTACTGCGGATAGGTGATGCCGAGGTCCTTGAGGACCACGCGGTAGACACCGTTGAAGGCGCGCGAGGCGGCGTGCAGGGAGAAGCAGATCTGCCGGTCGAGACGGAGGAAGTCCTCCTCCGAGACCTGTCCGGCGACCTGCCCGGAGATCTCCTGGGAGATCCCCTCGGGCGTAGGGGTGGCACTCGTGCTCATGCCTCCAGGGTAACCCCTGTCCACCATTTAGTTGTTGGCAATTGAATTGTGTGCTCTACTGGAGCCCGTGAACGGCGGCCGGACCGGACCGCCGGACACGGCTCGAACCGACTCGACTCGACCTGACTTGACCTGTGAAAGGGATGGTTCTTCCATGGACGCGCTCTACACCGCTGTCGCCACCGCCACCCACGGCCGCGACGGTCGCGCCGTCAGCAACGACGGAAAGCTCGACCTCGACCTGGCCCTCCCGGTGGAGCTCGGCGGCAACGGCCAGGGCACCAACCCGGAGCAGCTCTTCGCCGCCGGCTACGCCGCCTGTTTCGCCAGCGCGCTCGGCCTGGTCGGCCGCGCCGCCAAGGTCGACGTCAGCGACGCCGCCGTGACCGCCGAGGTCGGCATAGGCAAGGAGGGCGAGGGCTTCGCGCTGAAGGCCACCCTCCGCGTCGAACTCCCCGACACCGTCGACGAGGCCACCGGCCGCAAGCTCGTCGAGCAGGCCCACCAGGTCTGCCCCTACTCCAACGCCACCCGCGGCAACATGCCGGTCGAGCTGGTCGTCGAGTAACACCTCCGCGCGTCCCCGTCGCCTGGGACGTGACAGGCCCCTGGCCGTCCCGCGGATCGCTCCGCGCCTTCCCCCTACGGAGCGATCCGCGCCAGCACCTCCCCGGTCCGCGGACTCCAGTCCACGACCACCGCCTCCTCCGGCACCTTCTGCCGCCGCGTCAGCAGCAGCCAGCGCACCCGGTAGCGCCGCGCGACGGCCGCACGCCGGTCCCGCGTCGACGCCGGATCCAGGTACGCCCGCACCTCGGTGTGCCGCTCGACCCGCTCTCCCTCCTCCAGCGCGGGATCGGGCCAGGGCGGCGCCGCCATGTTCACCCCGTACCCGGCGAGCGCGCGCATCGCGAAGTACCCGTCGCTGATCAGCACCTCGCCCGCCCGCACATGCCGTGCGGCCCAGTCGTACGAAGGCCAGCGCGGCGGCTGTTCGAAGCCGACGGGGTCCAGCGCCCGGGGCACGACAGCCCCCGCCTGGGCGGTCAGGAAACCCACGCAGACCCCGGCTGTGGCGGCCCCGCCCAGCACCCGCCGGGCCCACCCCCACGGCCGGGGCGCCGCCAGCTCCACCGCCAGCGCGAACTGCGCCGGCACCGCCGCGAGCGCCAGCACCCGCCCGTACGTGTAGTGCCCGCTGGCCCAGCCGTACGCCACCACCAGGCACTCCGCCGCGCACATCAGCACCAGCGGGTCCCTGCGCGACCGGCGACCCCGCGCCCACAGCGCCGGCAGCCCGAGCAGCGCCAGCCAGAGGTTCCCCGTCGCGCTCTCGTACAGCAGACGGTGCATCCCGTCCACGCCCGTGTGCCCCGCCAGTGCCAGGACGGCGTAGTACGGCCAGGACACCGCCACCGCGAGGGCGGTCCCGCCCGCCGCCGCCCACCGGGCCACCACCGGGCGCGACCAACCCCGCTGCCAGGCGGTCACGATCGCCACGGCCCCGGCCAGCGAGGCCACCGCCGTGATCGGGTGCACCAGCGTGATCAACCCGTACAGCGCCCCGAGTCCGGCGTACGCCCAGACGGTGCCGAGGCCGCTCGGTCCGACGTACCGCACCCGCCCGGCAGGACCGCCGCCGCGCGCGCGGGCCCCCGTCCACGCCCAGGCCCAGAACGTCAGCCCGGTGGCGAACGCCGACGGATAGCCGAGGTTCAGGGTCAGCGACATCAGCCCGAGGAAGCCGCTCCACAGGATCCGCTCGGTGCCCCACAGCACCGTCATGAACAGCACCGCGAGGACCGGCGCCCACGGCCGGGGCGTCAGTACGCGTACGAAGCGGCCGATCCCGGTGAGCAGCAGCAGCAGGTTCACCGGTCCGGCCAGCTTCACCAGGGACCAGCCGCTCAGCCCGGTCAGCCGTGCGAGCACGCCTTGCGCGACGGCGTAGGGGGAGTAGTACGGGCTGCCCGCGCCCGGTAGGGCGGCGGTCGGGTGGGCCGGGTGCAGCAGGTCCCAGCGCAGCCGTTCGACGACCGCCGCGTGCTGACCGGCGTCGCAGCACAGCGGCACCCGCCAGTACGCCAACGTGATGACCAGCCAGAACAGCGCGCCCATGACGAGGTACGGCGTCGGCCGCCGGGACAGCCGGGTGCGGCCGCCGCGCAGCGCGGTGACCCCGAGCGCGCCACGCCGACGGCGCCGGGCGCGCGGATCGGGACCGGCGTGGGGTCGAACGCGCGGATCCGGGCCGGAACCGGGAAAATTCTGGGCTGTACGGGGCATTTGCCGTGTATTCCCGGTATGGCGGGACCGGTCAACGGCTCAGCTCGCGGTCACCACATCGAGTGAGTCGCGGGTGGTGGTGATCCGCTCCAGCAGCAGCGGTAGCCCCAGCACGGGCAGCAGCCACGCCACCACGATCAGCCGGTCACCCCAGATGGTGATGTCCGGATGCCCGGCCTGGTTCAGGATCCCCGTGCACGCGGCGGCCAGCACGAACCAGCCGAACACCGGCCGCTGCCGCAGCGCGCCCCACGCGCCCGCCGCCAGCGCGGCGAGGAACAGCGGCTCGGTCGGCTGCCGACGCCCCCACTCCGCCCAGAAGTTCGCCTCCAGACTCAGGAACTCCGCCCAGGGCCGGGCCCGGTCGGGGCGCGTGAAGTGATCGGTCAGCAGATCCTGGAGGCTCTCCGAGGCCGCCGGGTAGTGCAGGAGCGAGGCGAGCGCCGGCGTGCACACCGCCGCGCCCGCGGACACGGCTCCGACCGCCAGGACCCCCGGCTCGACCGCCCGCACCCAGGCCACGACCGGCCCGAGCCCGCGCCCCGTTCGTTCACCACCGCGTGCGCGCCGTGCGGCGACCACCGCGCACGCCCCCACCAGACACACCCCCAGGAACAGCGCCTGCGAGTGCTTCACCGTGAAGAGCGCCGCCGGGGAACCGCCGACCAGCAGCGCCCCCGCCCGCACGCGGCCCTCTCGCGCCAGGGCGCACCCCCAGAGCGCCGTCAGCGTCAGGGCCAGCAGCACCCCCTCGGTCATGGGCCGCATGGCAGTCGCGCCGCACGGCAGCACGTAGTAGAGGGCCTGGCCGGTGAGGGCGACGGGGACCGGGGCGTGGACGGTCCGCAGGACGAGGAAGGCCAGGACGCCCCCCGCCGCCGCGATCAGCACGCTCGCCAGCCACACCCCCCACAGGACCCCGAACACCGCGACGAACGGGGCCAGCAGCACCGGGTAGCCGGGCCGTACCTCGAAGATCCGCAGGAACCGCTCCGAGGCGAACGGCGCGACAGGGACGCCGGACTGCCCGGCCGCCAGCCGCCGGTCCACCTTCCGCCACAGCTCCCGCCGGCACTCCTCGGCCACCGGCGCGGACGGGGACGGCGCCCGGAACCGCACCACGTCCACGCTCCGCTTCCGCTCGGCCGTCGCCGCCCGGCTCCCGCAGTAGTGGTCGATGGTGCCGGCCGCCGACTCCCGCACGCTCGCACCGCCCAGCGTGAGGGCGTACGAGACGTAGTTCTTGGTGTCGGGGGTGTGCGCGACCGGTGACGCTCGCCAGCTGGAGCAGCGCGAGAACAGCGGCGGACAGCAGCACCCACGCCCGCGCGCGCGTCGCGAGGATGTGCGCCCGCCCGCCGGCCGTGGGCGCCCTCATGACGACGACGGGAAAGCGGCGGCGGCCGCCGGGGACGGGGCCGGCCGGGGCGCGGGCACCGCCCCCGCCGCCTCCCCCAGCATCAGCGTCCGGACGACCCGCTCCGACGCCCGCCCGTCGTCGAACTCGCAGTACCGCTCCCGGAACCCCGCCCGCAGCCGCGCCGACTCCCTGTCCCGCCACTGCCCGGAGTCGAACAGCCAGGCCAGCTCCCGGTAGGACCGGGAGACATGGCCGGGCGGGTCGGCGGTGATGTCGAGGTACATGCCCCGGCTCGCGGTGAAGGCGTCGAGGTCGTCGGCGTGGACGACGATCGGCCGGTCCAGGTTGGCGTAGTCGACCATCAGGGCCGAGTAGTCCGTGACCAGGACGTCGGAGGCGAGCATCAGCTCCTCCACATGTGGTTCGTCGGTCGCGTCCACCACGACACCCCGCCGGTGCAGCTCGGCGAGCCCGAACCGGCGCGCGGGCCCGTCCGCGAGCGCCGGGTGCAGCCGTACGACGAGGGTGAGCGCCTCGCCCAGGCTGCGCCGCAGGCCGGCGGTGAACCGGGCGAGGTCGATGCGCTCGGCGTGGCCGCCGCGCCGGTGGTCGCGGGGCGTGGGCGCGTACAGCACGACCGTGTGCCCGGCCGGGACGCCCAGCTGCTCACGGACCGCCGCGCCGCTTTCCGGCCCGGCGTTCACCAGGACGTCGTTGCGCGGGCTGCCGGTCCGCAGCGAGGTGAAACCGCACGGGTACGCCCTGCTCCACACCAGCTCGGAGTGGCGGTTGGCGACGAGGCTGTGGTCCCAGCGGTCGGCCCCCCGCAGCACGCCCGGCACGTCCACGCCGAGCCGGGCACCCGGCTTGTGCAGCAGGTCGGCGCCCATGAACTTCAGCGGCGTCCCCTGGTGGGTGTGCACGTGCACGCTGCCCGGCCGCTTGGTGAGGGCGCCTGGCCAGTCGGCGTTGCCGACGAAGTACGTCGCCCGCGCGGCCAGTCGACGGTACTCGGCCGAGCCCGGCGTCACGTACTCCACGCCCGGCGGCAGCGCCGGCACCCGCTCCGGGCGCACCACCCACACTCCCCGGACGTGCGGCGCGAACTCACGGGCGGCCTGGTACACGGCCGCCGGGTCCCCCAGCACCCCGCGATGGGAGAACGCCGAGTACAGGGCCAGATGAGGGTCCAGCGGCAGCCGCTCGTGGGCCAGCGACCAGCCCCGCCCGATCCACTCGGCGCCGACGGCTCGCAGGCGCTCCCCGCGTACGCCGAGCGCGCTACGGGCGCGGGCCGCGCACAGCCGGGCCCGGTAGGCGGCCCAGCCGCCCTCCAGCACCTGGCGGGCGGGGGCCGGGGAGTCGTCGCCCGACCGGTGCCTGCGGTACAGCTCCGCCGTCCGCCGGAAGAACTCGGCCCGGTCCCCGGACGGCACCCGGTCCGGTGCGGCGAGGATCTCCAGACAGTGGTCCGCCATCGCCTCCCGCACCCGACCACGCCAACCCGTCAGCTCCGGACGGGAGTTCAGATGGGCGAAGACCCGCTCGTACTGGTCGTGCACATCGAAGTGCCCCCGGCCGGTGGTGGACAGCAGGGTGCCTCGCGGCCGCTGCCGGCAGGACACACAGATCCGGTCCAGCGTGGCGATCCGCCCGGCGCCGAGCAGCACCGGCAACGTCCACGGCGTGTCCTCGTAGTGCCCCGGCGGGAACCGGAAGCCGTGCGCCTCCAGGAACTCCCGCCGGTACGCCTTGTTCCACACGACCCTCGGCAGACCGAGGAACTCCGGCCGCTCGGCCACCGTGAACGCGCCCTCGCCCGCCGCGCCCAGGAGGTGCGCGTGGGCGTCGCGCCGCGTCTCGCCCCACCAGTACGTCCGGGCGTGGTCGAAGACCAGCACATCGGGGTCCCCGGCCTCCTCCAGTCGGTCCGCCAGCGCGCGCAGGGCACCCGGGACCAGCGTGTCGTCGCCGTCGAGGAAGAGGACGAAGTCGCCGGTGGCGTACGGCAGTCCGGCGTTGCGGGCCCGGCCCGGGCCCACGTTCGCGGGCAGGTGCAGCACCCGCACCCGCGGCTCGCGGGCGGCGTACGCGTCGAGCACCTCGCCGCTTCCGTCCGGCGAGCAGTCGTCGACGGCGATCACCTCGACGTCCCCGTACGACTGCTCCAGGACCGAGTCCAGACACTCGCGCACATACGCCCGGACCTCGAAGACGGGCACGACGACACTGAAACGAGGCATGTCCTCAGCTCCTCACGAGGGTCGCGGCGGCGGGTGTCGGGACGGCGGGTGCCGGGGCCGCGGGAGTCGGGGCCGTGGGCGCCGGAACGGCGAACGGCGGGGCGGGGGTGCGCTCGGCGAGCGGCAGGACCGGCGGCAGCGCCTCCGGCCGCTCGCCGAGGAACACCCGCCGTACGACCCGTTCCGCCGCCCGACCGTCGTCGAACTGGCAGAACCGCTCGCGGAAGACGGCCCGCAGCGCGTCGGCCGCCACGTCCGCGTACGAGCCGTCCCGGAACAGCTCCGCCAACTCCCGCCCGGTGCGCGCCACATGACCGGGCTGCGTGGCCGGAAGATCGAGGCAGACACCCCGGGTCTCCCGGAACACCTCCCAGTCCTCCGCGAGGATCACGACGGGCCGGTCGAGGTGGGCGTAGTCGAACATCAGCGACGAGTAGTCGGTGATCAGCGCGTCGGCGGCGAGACACACCTCCTCGACGCGGGGGTGCGCGGTGACGTCGGTGATCCGTCCGCCGCTCGCGCGCGGGGTACCGGCGGCCGAGCGGTGGTGTGTCCGCAGCAGCACCACGAACTGCTCGCCCACCGCCTCGCAGAACGCCTCCAGGTCGAACCGGGGCTCGTGGCCGGGGGAGTGGTCGCGGTGGGTCGGGGCGTAGAGGAGGGCCTTCCTGCCCTCGGGCACGCCCAGCGCGCGCCGGGCGCGCGCCACGTCCTCGGCCGTCGCCGTGTAGAGGACGTCGTTGCGCGGGCAGCCGTACTCCAGCTGTTCGTACCTCCCGGGGAAGGCCCGCTCCCAGGTCTCGGTGGAGTGCCGGTTGGCGGAGAGGCCGAAGTCCCAGCGGTCCACGCGCCCGAGGAGAGCGGCGGCCGAAGCGGCGGGCCCGCCGGGCCCACCGGACGCGGCGGCCACCGCCGGATACGCGGACCGGTCCAGGCCCGTCGCCTTCAGCGGGGTGCCGGGCGAGATCCGGACGTGGACGCTCCCGGGACGCTCGACGACGGTGTCGCCGAGACCGCTGATACCGCCGATACCGCCGAGATCGGTGAGGTCGTCGAGATCGGCGTCGTCGACGACGTACTTGGCGCGGGCCAGCAGCCGCCCCGCGCGCGGACTGCCGAGCACGGCGTGCTCCGCGCCGTGCGGGACCCGGTCCACCGCGTCCGCCGCGACGAGGAACACCGAACGGACCCGGGGGGCGAGTTCACGGGCCTTCGCGTGGAGCGCGGCGAGGTCGCCGCCGACACCGCGCACCCGGTGCGTGCGGTACACGGCGAGGTTCGGGTCCAGCGGCAGACGGCGCCGCACGGCGCAGACGGCGCGGGCCAGGGGCGTGCGGGGGCGGGGGAGCGCCGCCAGGGCGCCGACGGTGACGCGACGGGCGGCGTGCAGGACCCGGAATCCTCCGTACGAGCCGCTCGCGAGCAGCCGGTGCTGGAGTCCGAGGTGGCCGGCGGGCACCTGGAAGCCGGTCGGGCGGTGGAGGCCGTAGAGGTGCATCGCGCGGCGGAAGAAGTCCCGACGGTGGTGGGCGGGCAGCCGCTCCGGGTGCGCGAGACTCCTCAGCACGATCGAGAAGAGCCGCCCGAACAACGCCTCCGTCAGCGCCTGCCCGGCCGCTGCCCGGGCGAGCACCAGCTCCACCTGGTCGAGGAGTTCGAGGTGGTGGGCGCCGGGCGCGTACAGCCGACTGCCCTGCCGGCGCAGCAGATGGCGCACGCAGACCGTGCCCGGCAGTTCGGCCGTGCGGTCGGCGGCGAGGGCGACCAGGCCGTTCCAGCCGACGTCGGTGAAGTGGCCGATGGGGAAGGTGAGTTGGCGCGTGGTGAGGAAGTCCCGGAGGTAGGTCGCGCTCCACGCCGGGGCGTCCGGGCCGACCGGGCGCACGATCGTCGTGCCGCCCTCCCACCAGTGCGCCCGCTCGTGCGTGAAGCGCAGGACGTCCGGGTCGTCGGTCTCGTCCAGCCGGTCCGCGATCGCCCGCAGCGCGCCGGGCGCGAGCGTGTCGTCCCCGTCGAGGAAGAGGACGTACGTCCCGTGCGCCGCGGCCAGTCCCGCGTTGCGGGCGGCGCTCAGGCCGCCCGCCGGCGGCGACTCGACCGGAGCGACGCGGGTGTCCCTGACGGCGTACGCGGCACTGATCGCCCCGGCCGGTGAGTCCGCCGCCGTCTCGTGCACCGGAATCAGCTCGAAATCACCGAACGGCTGACCGAGCACCGACTCCAGAGCGAGTGGCAGCCGCCCTTCCACGCCGTAGGTGGGGACGATGATGCTGAAGCGGGGCATTCTTTCCTTTCGGGGGGTGCGTTGTCGGGGGTGCGTGGTCGGGTGCGGGCCAGTGGGGGCTTCTCGCGCAGTTCCCCGCGCCCCTGAAGGATTCGGCCCTGCGGGCCTGAAAAGCGTGGGGCGCAGCCCCCGCTGTTCAGGGACGCGGGGAACTGCGCGACCAGCCCCCACCGGGCGGACGTCTGGGGGTCGAAGGGGCGCAGCCCCTGGGGCGAGGAATCCGGCTACGTGCCCAGCAAGTCATCCGCACCCGGGCGGATGCCCGACGCCGACGGAACCGGCCGCCGCTCCCCCAACGGCACCACATCCCCCGGCGGCACACACTCACCCAGCACCACCCGCCGCACCACCCGCTCCGCCGCCCGCCCGTCGTCGTACGGACAGAACCGCTCCCGGAACGCCGCCCGCAACTGCGCCGACCGCGACCCCCGCCAGTGCCCGGTCGCGAAGATGTCGATCAGCTCGTCCTCGCTGCGCGCGACCGCGCCCGGCGCACACGCCCGCAGATCGAAGTACGTGCCGCGCGCCGCCTCGTACGCCTCCCAGTCCTCCGCGTGGATCACGATGGGCCGGTCGAGGTTGGCGTAGTCGAACATCAGGGACGAGTAGTCCGTGATCAGGGCGTTCGAGGCCAGGCAGAGGTTCTCCACGCTCGGATACCCGGTGACGTCCAGCAGCCGGCCGTGCGCCAGGTCGGTCAGCGGGGAGTCGTACGCGTGGTGCGCCCGGGCCAGGACGACGAAGCGCGGCCCGAGTTTGCGCAGCACCCGCTCCAGATCCAGATGGGCGCGCTGCGAGTGCCGGTAGTCGCGGTGCGTCGGGGCGTACAGGACGGCGACCGCGCCCTCGGGCACCCCGAGGTGCTCGCGCACCCGGGCCACGTCCGTCGAGTTCGCCCTCAGCAACACGTCGTTGCGCGGCGAGCCGTATTCGAGGGTGGTGAACGGGGAGGGGTAGACCCGCTCCCAGACGAGCGTGGAGTGGCGGTTGCCGGACAGGACGTAGTCCCACTGGTCGCTGCCGCGCAGGACGTCCTCGAAGTCCGTGCCGCGCGCCGCCGCCGGCCGGTCCCGCAGGTCGAGCCCCATGTGCTTGAGCGGGGTGCCGTGCTGGGTCTGCAGCAGCACCTGACCGCGCCGTTTGACCAGTCGCCTGTCGAAGTCGACGTTGTTCACCAGGTACTTGGAGCGGGCGAGCGCCGTCCAGTACGCCATCGAGCCGGGCAGCACGCGCCGGGTCGCCACCGGCAGCGTGTGGTGGTGCTCCGGGCGCGCGACCCAGGAGGTGCGCATCGTGGGGACGTACGTCCGGAACGCGTTCTCCAGCGCGGCCGGGCTGCACTCGTAGCCCCGGCCCCCGTACGCGGCGAACACCGCCCGGTCCGCACGCAGCGGGAGCAGCCGCTGGACGCGGTAGTGGAGGCGCAGACCGGCGGAGCGGAACAGACCGACCACGCCCCGCACCAGGCGCCCGGCCGCCCGGCCCAGCCGCGCTCCGGCCCACAGGGCGCGGTAGAGGCGCGGGCTGCCCAGCCGCAGGAGCGCGTGCCGGAGCCGGGCGCGGGCGCGGAGGGGCACGCCGGGTGTGCGGTAGCGGGCGCGGTGCGCGCGGACCGCCCGCAGGAACTCGGCGCGCGCCTCGCGCGGCAGCCGGTGGCGCCGGGAGAACACGGAGGTGAGGTGGTCGAGCATGCGCCGGAACAGCACCGGTCGCCACTGCGCGAGCTCCGGCCGCTCGTCGACGTACGCGAACACCCGGTCGTACTGCCCGAACACGTCGAAGTGACCGTACGTAGTCGCCCCGAGGAGGCTGCCGTGGCGGCGCAGGCGGTGGTGGACGCAGACCCGGTCGAGGGTGGCGACGGACTCGGCCGTCATCAGGACGGGGTACGTCCAGGCCGTGTCCTCGTAGACGCCGGACGGGAACCGGAAGCTGTGGTCCTCGACGAACTCCCGTTTGCAGGCCTTGTTCCACACCGCCGGGCGGACGGTGAGCAGGCCGGGGCGGTCGTCGAGCCGGAACGGGGCCGGGCCTTGCTCGGTGAGTCGGCGGTCACGCGCGTCGTGGACCGGCTCGCCCGTCCACGCGACACGCGCGAAGTCATGGACGAGGACGTCCGGTTCGCCGGTCTCCTTGACACGGTCGGCGATCGCCTGGAGCGCGCCCGGCGTGAACGTGTCGTCGCCGTCGAGGAAGAGGAGGTAGTCGCCCCTGGCGTGCTCCATCCCCGTGTTGCGGGCGGCACCGGGCCCCGCGTTCTCCCGCAGGCGCACGGTGCGGCGCACCCGGGGGTCGCGGGCGGCGAACTCGTCGGCGATCGCACTGCAGTTGTCGGGCGAGGCGTCGTCGACGACGATCAGTTCGAGGTCGGTGAAGGACTGGGACAGCACAGAATCCAGGCATTCGTGCAGGTACGCCTGAACCTTGTACGCGGGAACGATGACACTGAACCTGGGCAAGGAGGACATCCATGGGTCGGCGCGGGCATACTGCCCGGAAACGGCCGATGGGATGATTTGGTTACGTTGCGTGTTCCATACGGGGGATTCTCACGGGAGTTGGGGGCGCACGGGTGTGTTCCGCGGTGCGCACGCCCCCACTTGGATGGCCGCTACTTCACCGCCCCGGCCATCACCCCCGACACGAACTGCCGTTGGAACGCGAAGAACACGGCCAGCGGGATCACCATCGAGATGAACGCGCCCGGCGCCAGGACCTCGATGTTGCTGCCGAACTGCCGTACCTGCTGCTGGAGTGCCACCGTCAGCGGCTGGGAGTCGGAGCTGGAGAAGACCAGCGCGACCAGCATGTCGTTCCACACCCACAGGAACTGGAAGATCCCGAGGGACGCGAGCGCCGGTGCGGCCAGCGGCAGGACGACCGTCGCGAACAGCCGTACCTCACCCGCCCCGTCCAGCCGCGCCGCCTCCAGCAACTCCCTAGGGATCTCGGCGAAGAAATTCCGCAACAGGAAGATCGCGAACGGCAGTCCGAAGCCGACGTGGAAGAGCACCACGCCGATGATGTCCCCGAAGATCCCGAGGTCCCGGAAGAGCCCGGACAGCGGGATCAGTGCCACCTGCACCGGCACCACCAGCAGCCCCACCACGCCCATGAACCACCAGTCACGGCCCTTGAAGTCCAGCCAGGCGAAGGCGTATCCGGCCATCGCGCCGATCAGGACGACCAGCAGCGTCGCCGGCACCGTGATCCAGATCGTGTTGAAGAGGGCGTCCGTGATGCCGTCGTTCTCCAGCAGCGACTCGTAGCTCCGCGTGGTGAGTTGGGCCGGAGCCGAGAACACCTTCCACCACCCGGAGGCGGAGATGTCGGTCGGGTCGCGGAACGACGAGACCAGCAGCCCGAAGGTCGGCACCAGCCAGAACAGCGCCACCAGCAGCAGGAACACACGCAACGCGCCCCCTGCCGCGCCGCTCGCGAGCCGGGCGGCGACGGAGCGCTTCTCGACAGGTGTGGAGCGTTCCTCGACAGTCGTCACCGCTGGCGCTCCTTCCTGAGGCGACGGATGTTGACCCACATCACCGGCAGCACGAGCAGCAGCAGAACCACACCGATCGCACTGCCGAGACCGAAGTCGCCCCCGCCGCCGTACGACACCAGATAGAGCTGCAGGGCGAGGACGTTGGCCTCGTCCTGGGTGGGCTGGGGCGCGATGATGTAGACGAGGTCGAACACCTTCATCACATTGATCATCAGCGTGACGAGGACGACGACCAGGACCGGCGCCAGCAGCGGCACGGTGACCTTCCGGAACACCTGCCACTCGTTCGCGCCGTCGACCCGGGCCGCTTCGAGCAGATTGCGGTCCACCCCGGCCAGCCCGGCCGCGATCAGCACCATCGCGAAGCCGGCCCACATCCAGACGTACGAGCCGATGACGGCCGGGGTGACCAGGGTCGGGCCGAGCCAGTCGATGCCGTTGTAGGGCGAGGCGAAGTTCGAGCCGGGCAGCCGGAGCCGGGACCCGTCGGCGGACTCCGGCAGGCTGAAGGTGCCGTCGGAGCCGCTGGTCGCGGTGGCGACGACCGCGCCGTCCTTCACCGCCTCGACCTCGACGCCCTCCAGCGCCTTCTCACCCGGGTCGACGACGCCCTTCTCACCGCCGCCACCGAGCCGGAAGTCCAGCCAGACGGTGCCGGTGACACCGTCCCCGGTATCGGCGCCGGGGGCCTTCGCGTCCCGCGCGTCACCGGGCAGGCTGTTGGGCGCGATCCCGACGAGCGGGAGGAGCGCCGGGGTGCCCGCCCGGACCGTCCCCTCCGTGGTGAACGACCCGCCGCCGGACGCCTTCAGATCGCTCACCTGCGCGTTGGGCCGGGCCTTCGGATACACGGACTCGTCCACGAAGATGTCGTGCACGGACGTCACGACCGCGTTCGCCACCCCCTGGTCCGGATCCTGTTCGTACACCAGCCGGAAGATGATGCCCGCGGCCAGCATCGAGATCGCCATCGGCATGAAGACGATCAGCTTGAACGCCGTTCCCCAGCGCACCCGTTCGGTCAGCACCGCGAAGATCAGCCCGAGCGCGGTGACGACCGCCGGGGCCACCGCGACCCAGATCGCGGTGTTGCGTACGGCGACGAGGGTCGCGTCGTCGGTGAAGATCTCCGCGTAGTTGTCGAGGCCGACGAAGCCCGAGCCGTCCGCGTCGAACAGGCTCCGCCAGACCGAGTACCCGATGGGGTAGACCACGAGCGCGCCAAGCAGCACCAGCGCGGGCAGCAGGAACAGCACCGCCACCCACAGCCGGGTGCCCGTCACGCTCTTGCGCGGTGCGGCGGGGGGCGTCGGCAGCGCGCCGGCGCCCCCCGCCGTCTTCGTCACGGCGGACGACATGAGTCGCCGTCAGCCGTTCCCGTAGGCCTTGGCCGCGTCGGTCTCCAGCTGCTTCTGGGCGCCGGCCACGTCGTCGGGGTTCTTCAGGAAGTCCTGGAGGTCCTTCCACTCACCGACGCCCTGGGTGCCGCCGAACGCCGCCGGGGCCTGGTCGGACATGTCGAAGCGGAAGTCGTCACCCGCCGCGAGCAGCGCCTTGGCGATCTCCCGGGTCACATCGTCCTTGTAACTGCCCTGGTCCATCTCCTTGTTGGGGGAAAGGAAGCCGCCCTGGGCCGCCCAGATCTCCGCAGCGTCGGTCGAGGCGAGGAAAGTGAGCAGCGCCTGCGCGCCCTTGCTGTCCTTCAGCGCCACGGCCGCGTCGCCGCCGGTGACCACGGGGGAGTCGTCGCCGACCGCCGGGAACGGGAAGACCTTGGCGTCCGCGCCGATCTTGGCATCCGTGTCCCCGTTGATGGTGACGGCCACGAAGTCGCCCTCGAAGACCATGCCGGCCGGAGCGTCCCCGGTGAAGGTCTGCGTGATCGACTTCGGGTACTCGGTCTGCAGCGCGCCGGACGCCCCGCCCGCGATCAGCTCGTCCTTGCCCCACAGTTCGCCGAGCGTCGTGAGGGCGTCCTTCACGGACGGATCGGTCCACTTGATCTCGTGCTTGGCGAGCTGGTCGTACTTCTCCGGGCCCGCCTGCGAGAGGTAGACGTTCTCGAACCAGTCGGTGAGCGTCCAGCCGTCGGCGCCGCCGATGGAGACGGCGGGTGAGCCGGCGTCGGAGAGCGTCTGCGCGGTCTGCAGGAACTCGTCCCAGGTACCCGGCTCCTCGGTGATCCCGGCCGCCTCGAAGGCGGCGGTGTTGTACCAGACCAGGGACTTGCTGGCGGCCTTCGCGTAGACGCCGTACTGCTTGCCCTCGTACGCGCCGAGGTCCTTCCAGCCGTCCGAGAAGTTCTTGTCCAGCTGGGCCAGGGCCTCGCTGCCGAGCGGTTTCACCCAGCCCTTCTCGGCGAACTGGTGCAACACGCCGACCTGCGGCAGGAACGCCACGTCCGGCGGTTTGCCGCCCTCGATCTTCGTACCGAGGAACGTGGACGTGTTGTTGCCGGTCGGCACGAACGTCACCGAGGCGCCGGTGCGTTTCTCGAACTCGTCCAGCACTTTCTGGAAGTTGTCCAGCTCCGGGCCGGTGAAGACGGCCGCGACCTCCAGCTTCTGGCCGTCCAGCTTGGGGAGTTGGACGGTGGCCTTGTTACCGCCGTCGTTGCCGTTGTCGGCGCCGTCGCCCTTGTCGTCGTCACCGCCGCACGCGGTGAGGGAGAGGGCGAGGACGCCGGCGGCGAGAGCCGCGACGGCCCTGGCGGCGGGAGCGTTGTGCGTGGTGGCCCTGGACGTGGGGGGATGGGTGGGCTTGTCAAGGGAAGTGGGCTTGCGTGTGCGAAGCATGCGACCCATGCGGTGGATGTTGCGCATCTCTGACCCCGTTCTCCGTGCGTCGTCGAACGTAGAGCGCTGTCCCGTGGGCTCTGGTCTACGCCGGGTGCTCGGGAGCGGCAAGAGCGCCTGCGGTGTCAACGTCTTGATCGTGACCGCGTCGTGACCATGACTCGGCGACGGGGCGCTGCCGCTGCCGGGTGCCTATGCGCCGTGGGTGACTTCGCCGTTGGCGGGTGGCTGGCTCGTCGTGGTTGCTCGCGCAGTTCCCCGGGGCCCTGGAGGGGCCTGCGGCCCCATCCTTCAGAGCGATGGCTTGGCGAGGGGGGAGCTGTCGGGTGCGGGGTGCCGGGTGCCTATGGGCCGTGGGGGAGTTCGTCGTTGGCGGGTGGCCGGTTCGTCGTGGTTGCTCGCGCAGTTCCCCGCGCCCCTGGAGGGGCCTGCGGCCCCATCGCCCGACTCCCTCCCCCTGCGGGCAGTCGTGCCGTTGGGGGGGCGCCGTCAGAGCAAGGACGGGGCGGCCGGTGCCGAGACCTCGCGGGCCGCTCGGTCCAGGGCGCTGGCCAGGAGGGCCAGGTCCGTGGGGCCGTTGCCCAACTCCCGTACGGGGCGCCGCGCGGGCGGGTCGCCCATCCGCGTCCAGTCGAGCGGAACGACCGTCGGCCTGAGGGTGGCCGTGCGCGGAATGCGGCCCGTCACCCGTCCCGCCTGGAACGCGGTCGCACGACCTCCCTCACCCAGCAACTCGCCGCGCCCCGTTGCCGGTTCGTCGGGACCCGGCACCGGCGCGCTCAGGACGACCCGCCCGCCGGCCGCCCGCCCCAGCTCGCTCTCGCTCTTCCGTCCGCCCCCGCCCGTCGTGGCCACGAGATGCACCCCGAGCCGCTCGCCCTCCCGGGCCACCGCCTCCAGGGCCCGGACGACCGACCCCGCCGCCGGCCGCCCCGTGGAACCCAGGGGCGGTGACAGCAGCGCGTCGAGGTCGTCGACGATCACGACGAGCCTGGGCAGCTCCGAGGCGAGGCCCTTACCGGCCCCACCCCTGCCGTCCTGCTCGGTGTTCCGCCGACTCGGCCGCAGCCGCAGCGTGGAGCTGGACGACGAGTCGAGATCGGCGGCCCCGACCGCCGCCGCGGCCTGCCCGGCCCCGGCCCCGGCCCCCGAACCGCCCGGCCCGGAGGAACCCGACCCCGGAGCGGCCGACTTCGCCGCCCCGGACCCCGACGTCGCCGAGGTCGTCGAGGTCGCGGAGCGCTGCGGGACGATACGGCCCGACACCTCGCGCCGCGTGTGCCACTCCACGAACCCGAGCCCGTCGAGCAGTTCGTACCGACGCTTCAGCTCGGCGATCAGTGACTGGGCGAACTCCCGCATACGGACGGGGTCGTTGGCGGTCAGATGGGTCCCCACATGGGGCAGGTCGGTACAGACGCCGAGCCCTTCCCCGACGCGGCCCGCGCCGCCACCGGTGGCGCCACCCGCGCCGCCGTCCCGCCCGTCGACGAGGACGATGCCCAGCCGGTCGGGCCGCTCGGCGGCGGCCAGCGACGCGGCGACGGCCCGCAACAGCTCCGTACGGCCGCTGCCGACCGGCCCCTCGATGAACAGGTGCGGACCCTCGGCGACGAGGTCCACGGAGACGGGCCCACGCGGCCCGGCGCCGAGCACGGCCCAGGCGCGCCCCCCGAGCGCCGTCGTGTCGTCGCCCGCGTCCGCCCAGCGCGCCATCAGCGACGCCGGTGTGGCCCGCGCGAGCCCCAACTCGTCCAGCAGCCGCGCCGACTGCGGCAACGGCGCCGACACCCGAGCCTGCCGGTCGCCGACCGCCCCGTCCGTCCGCAACGGCGCCAGCGCCCGCGCGAACCGCTCCGCCCACGCCGCCGAGACCGCGTCGAGCGTGGCCACCGTGCCGTGGTTCAGCAGGCCGGGCGCTTCCTGCGCGTCGAGCGAGGGGATGTCCCGGGTGCCGGGGCGCGTCCGCTCGTCGGCACCCGTGAGCGCGCTCTCCGAGAGGTCGAGGGCGGTGTGCGTGCGGCTCACCACGGCGGGGTCCGCCTGTGCGGAGCCACGGGCCCGGCCGGGCCGTATGGGCTCCGTGTGGTCGGGGCGGGGGCGGCCCGGTGAGGCGTGGGAGGCCGTACCGCGCGCGTGGTCCGCGGCCTCGCGCGACGGGAGACCGCCCGACCCCGCCCGCCCGGCCTCACCCGCCGTGGACGCCGTACCAGCCGTATTCGTCGTGCCTGTCACGTTCATCGCGTTCATCGCGTTCGTCGTCCCGGAACCCTTCCCCCCGGCGTACCCGGCGGAGGTGACACGCAGCAGCCGCAGGGCCGTGGCGACGTCACCGCTGAGCAGGGCGACGGCCCCGCACGCGCGGAACGCGGGGGAGACCTCGCAGGCCGCCGTGTACGTCTCGGTCACCGGTGAGGCGGGCGACGCGGACTCCGTCTCGGCGAGGCAGACGACATGGATCCCGGCGACGGGCCCCTCCTGCGCCAGCCGCACCACGGCCTCACGCACATCCGCGCCCCCGGGGTCCCCGTCGACGATCACCACCGTGTACGGCCCCGCGAAGCCGCCGCCCGCCGGTTCGTCCTCCCGGGCCCACGACGGCCGCCGCGCGCTCCGCCGGGCCGAGCCGCTGTCGGCCGCCCCGGTACCCCCATCGGCCGGGTCGGCCGAGACCGTGGCCCAGCCCGTCGTCGTACGTCCGCCGTCGGCGCCCGGCGTGCTCCCGGGCGCGTGGCCCGCCGTGTCCGCCGCGTGGTCCTCCACGCGCCGCAGCAGTTCGTCCAGCCGGGCCGTCGTCTGCTCACGGTCGTAGGCCAGGAGAAGACGGCAGTCCTGGCCGTGCGCGGGGCGCAGATGGGGGAGCCAGCCGAGCCAGGACCAGTCGGTGGTGCGCTCCTCGGCGGGCCGGGCGCGGTCCGCGCTGATCAGCACCAGTTCCAGGGTGTCGGGGGAGTGCAGCGCGGCGAGCTGAGCCACGACCGCGCGGGTCAGCCCCATCAGCCGGGGGCGCGGTCCGGCGAGCCCCAGCGCGCCGACCTCCCGCAGCCCGGTGGTCACCGGCACGGCAGGCAGCAGACCCGATCCGTCCGGCGCGGGCCGGTCCGTCGTGCCCAGCCGCACCGCCAGCGCCTCTGGATGCCCCGGCCCGCGCTCCCACAGCCGGGCGCCGGGCCCGAGCGCGGTGAGCAGCAGCGCGGCGAGGTCCGGCCAGGTCTCCGGCAGCCGCTCCCCGGCCGCCGGGAGCACCGAGGCCAGCGCCCCGCGCTCGTCCTCGTCGTACTCCGCGTCGTACTCGTACGGGTCGTGCACGGCCCCCGACTGTGCCCGCCCGCCGGTCAGCCGCCGGGCCCAGGCGCCGAGCCCACCCCGTTTGCGCACCCCACGCGGCACGTCCGTGCCCCGAAGGGGCGTGCCTTTGCGGGTACCGCCCCCGGGGGTCTCACCGCCGTGCCCGAGACCGCCCTCACCGGGTCCGTCGGCCCCGGGTCCGCCGGCACCGGTACCCGGCCCGCCGGGCTCACCGGTGGCGCGGGAGTCGTGGGACCGGCGGGAGGTGCCGTGGCCCCGGGCCTCACCGGCGCGTGGGTCGTCGAAGCCGTGCGGGGCGTCGGCGGCGCGGGAGCCCGCGGCACCGCCGAGGGGCTCGTGGCCGTCGCGGGGACGGCCGTGGCTCTCCGCCCCGACCCCGCTCCCGCCGCCCGCACCGGCACCCTCGCGCACCGGCGGCACCGGCCCTTGGCCGGCGCTCGGCGCGGCCTCCCGGCCGGTGCCCCTGGTCGTGCCGGGCCCCGTGCTCCCCGTCGTCCGCTCGATGCCGGGCACCCCGCCCTGCCCCGGCACCGTCCGCCGCTCGGCACGCCCCTGCCCGGAACTCCCGGCCCCCGCCGCTCCCGTACTCCCACGTGCCACGCCGCCGGACCCGGAGCCGCCGCCGGAGCCGCTGTCACCTGCCGCCGCCCCGGCCCCCGCCGCGACCCGGACATGTCCCTCGCCGTCGGGTGTCGTGCCGACCCCACGCGCTCCCGACGACGAGGCCAGCCGGAGCGCGGACTCGCCGATGCGCAGCAACGCGCCCGGGGCCAGGCGGACCGGGCGGTCGCCGACGCGGGTGCCGTCGAGGGTGGTGCCGTTGGTGGAGCCGAGGTCGACGACGGAGACACGGCCGTCGGCGGAGAGGGTGACCGCGCAGTGCAGGCGGGAGACGTCCGGGTCGTCGAGCGGGACGTCGGCGTCGGCGGAGCGGCCGATGTGGATCTTGCCGCCGTGCAGCAGATGGACGCCGCCCGCGTCAGGGCCTGCCACCACGTGCAGCTGCGCGGCGGCCTCGTCGACCTCGGGGCCCGGCTCGGAGGGGGCGCCCAGGCAGAGCACGGCGCCGTCTATGAGAGGCGGCTCGCCGAGGGTGCACCGCTGGACGTCGAGGCGCTCGGCACCGGCGTACAGCACGACCTGTCCGCCGCCGACCTCCCGGCTGCGCTCCAGACGCTCCGCACCGCCCTCCCCGACGGCGGAGGCGAGGCCCGAGGCCACGGCGGCGAGAGCCGTCCCGGCGGGCGCCGTGACCAGCACGTCGCAGGCCGTGGCACGTCCTCGCGGCTCGGAGGGCGGTCCCAGCGGGTCTACGACGGTCAGCCGGATCTGCATCGCCGTCAGCGGTCCCTTCCGCGCGGGCACCCGCGACGACGAGGACGAGACTGCGCGGTCCCCACCGCAGACTTCCCCCACCGCTTCACGGGCACGTCGGCCAGTACTGGAGGCATCCTCGCACCTGCCACTGACAACTCGCCCGCCGCCCGGCATCAAGTGATCTTGATTGGTCGGCTCTGCCCACAAAAATGCCTGACCAGTGCTCGCCAGTTGATCACTTGAGATCGGTCACGTCCGCAGCGCGGCCGCATTCGGGATCGGTCACGTCCGCATCCGGAACCCGACATACCCCCGCACGGCAACCAAGGCCCACGAGGGAGCGTCTTTCCACCGAACGCACACGGGTACCCGTACGTACTCGACCCACAGTGAACGGACAGAGTGGGCAGGAAGAGTCGGGAAGTGAACAGCCCGGTCCCGGGGACGGCCGCACTACAGTGGTCGGAACGTCCGCGTGAGTCCAGGGCGTGACCAGGCAAGCAAGCAACAGGGAGCGCATGACGTGCGGCCGGTAGGCAGTAAGTACCTCCTTGAGGAGCCGATTGGACGCGGCGCCACAGGCACTGTCTGGCGCGCCCGCCAGCGGGAGACCGCCGGCGCCGAGGCGGCCGTGCCGGGCCACCCCGGCGAGACCGTCGCGATCAAGGTCCTGAAGGAGGAGCTCGCGAGCGACGCGGACATCGTGATGCGGTTCCTGCGGGAGCGCTCCGTCCTGCTCCGGCTCACCCACCCGAACATCGTGCGCGTCCGGGACCTCGTCGTCGAGGGCGATCTGCTCGCCCTGGTCATGGACCTGGTCGAGGGCCCCGACCTGCATCGCTACCTCCGGGAGAGCGGCCCGCTCTCGCCGGTCGGCGCGGCCCTGATGACCGCCCAGATCGCCGACGCGCTCGCCGCCAGCCACGCCGACGGCGTCGTCCACCGCGACCTGAAGCCCGCGAACGTCCTGCTCAAGCAGGGCGGCGGCGAGATGCACCCGATGCTGACGGACTTCGGCATCGCCCGCCTCGCCGACTCCCCGGGCCTGACCCGCACCAGCGAGTTCGTCGGCACGCCCGCGTACGTCGCCCCCGAGTCCGCCGAGGGCCAGCCGCAGACCTCCGCCGTCGACATCTACGGCGCCGGCATCCTGATGTACGAACTGGTCACCGGCCGCCCGCCGTTCAACGGCCAGTCCGCGCTCGAAGTCCTGCACCAGCACCTCAGCGCCGAACCGCGCCGCCCCTCCACCGTCCCCGACCCGCTGTGGACGGTCATCGAGCGTTGTCTGCGCAAGAACCCGCGCGAGCGGCCCAGCGCCGTCAATCTCGCCCGGGCGCTGCGCATCGTCGCCGAGGGCGTCGGCGTGCACGCGAACTCCATGCAGATCGCCGCCGCCGAGGGGGTGGGCCACATCCTCGCCCCCGACCCGGCGCCCGCGCAGGTGCCGGGCTCCCCGGAGCCGTTCGGCTCGGCCGACCCGACGCAGGTGCTGCCGCACGGCGCGGGCGCGTACGACCCGAACGCCGCGACGAGCGTCCTCCCGCACACTTCCGGGCCGGCGGGCTCGGGCGACCCCACGACCGTGCTCCCGCACACCTCCGGCGCCGACCCGACGTCCGTCATGCCGCCGGTGCCGTCGCACGACCCCGGCGGGCAGCCGCCCGAGCAGCCGCACCCCTGGCAGAACCAGCTCCGCGCGGCCCGCGACCGCAACGAACAGACCCAGGTCCAGTACCTCGACCCCAGCGAGGACCCGCTGCGGCGCCGGCCCCAGCGGCAGGCGGGCCGTGGGCAGCAGCCCCAGCAGCCCCAGCAGCCCCAGCAGCCGCCGCGTCGGCAGCAGCGGCCGCCGCAGGGCGGGCCCGGCCCCGGGTACGGCCACCCGCAGCAGCAACAGCCGTACGCCCCGGCGCCCGCGCGGCAGCCGCAGCCGCAGCCGCAGCCGCAGCGGCGGCAGCCGGAGCGGCGGCAGCCGGAGCGGCGGCAGCCGGAGCGGTACGCGCCCGCGCCGCAGCCGCAGCAGCCGGCGCCGCGGCCGCAGCGGGAGCCCCGGCCGCCGCGTCAGCGCAGCGCCAATCCGATGCGGATCCCTGGGCTCGGGTGCCTCAAGGGGTGCCTGTTCATGATCGTCCTGCTCGTCGTCGGCGGCTGGCTGATCTGGGAGTTCACGCCGCTGCAGGAGTGGGTCGGCACGGGGAAGAGCTGGTGGGGACAGCTGTCCGACTGGGTCGGCGAAGTGGGCAAGTGGATCGGCGAACTGGGCAACGGGTCCGGTTCGGGGGGCTCGGGGCAGTAGAGCGCCTGATGGCTCGGGCGTTCGGGTCCGGTTGGCGAGTGCGGCTCCGGTGGGACGTCTCGCGCAGTTCCCCGCGCCCCTGAAAGAGAAAGACCAGGCCCTGCGGGCCTGAAAGGCGACGGGGGCGCGGCGGATGAAAAGCACGGGGCGCAGCCCCTGCTTTTCAGGGGCGCGGGGAACTGCGCGAGAAGCCCCACCCACCCGCACCCGCCGACGCACCGATCCACCCCACCCCCTCCGCGCACCCCGCCCCAAGACGGAGTCCCACGTTGGGGACTTGTCGACATCCGAGGGGTGATTTCCGCCTCGGCGGTGAACCTTGGGTCCCCGGGCGCGTAGCTTTGTCGCCAACACGCGGCCTGTAGGAGCAGTCTTGGGACGGAAGATCGGAAGCCGGTACACCGCGAACCAGATTCTGGGGCGGGGCAGCGCCGGCACGGTGTGGCTGGGTGAGGGCCCGGAGGGCCCTGTCGCCATCAAGCTGCTGCGCGAGGACCTCTCGTCCGACGAGGAACTGGTCGGACGCTTCGTCCAGGAGCGCACCGCCCTGCTGGGCCTCGACCACCCGAATGTGGTCTCCGTACGCGATCTCGTCGTCGACGGCAACGACCTCGCCCTCGTCATGGACCTCGTCCGGGGCACGGACCTGCGCACCCGCCTCGACCGGGAGCGCCGCATGGCCCCCGAGGCGGCGGTCGCGATAGTGGCCGACATCGCCGACGGCCTGGCGGCGGCGCACGCGGCCGGGGTCGTCCACCGGGACGTGAAACCGGAGAACGTGCTGCTGGACATGCAGGGCCCGCTGGGCCCCGGAGGCGCGCACCCGGCCCTCCTCACCGACTTCGGCGTCGCCAAGCTGATCGATTCCCCCCGGCGCACCCGCGCCACGAAGATCATCGGAACACCGGACTATCTCGCCCCCGAGATCGTCGAGGGCCTGCCGCCCCGCGCGGCCGTGGACATCTACGCCCTGGCGACCGTGCTGTACGAGCTGCTGGCCGGTTTCACCCCGTTCGGCGGCGGCCACCCCGGCGCCGTCCTGCGCCGCCATGTCACCGAGACCGTGGTCCCCCTCCCCGGCATCCCCGAGGAACTGTGGCAGCTCCTCGTCCAGTGCCTGGCGAAGGCCCCGGCCTCCCGCCTGCGCGCCTCGGAACTGGCGACGCGACTGCGCGAGCAGCTGCCGCTGCTGGCCGGGATGCCGCCCCTGGACGTCGACGAGCCCGGGGCGGAGACGGAGGAGGCGGCCGAGGAGCAGATCGTGGCGGTGGTGCCCGGGGAGCGGGCGCGGCGAGGGGCCGTACCGCTGGTGCCCGGGGCGAAGCCGGACTCCAATCGGGACACGCACACGTCGATGAGGGTGCCCGGGCCGGAGGAGCTGGCGGGCGGGGCCCGGGGGACGGCACGGGTGCCCAGGGCCTCGGGGGCGCCCCGGCCGGGCTCGGCCCGCCGTCGGGCGATGGCCCGACGCCGACGGATCACGCTCGGGGCCGCGGCGGTCGCGCTGGTGGTCGCAGCGGGTGTGGGCACCTGGGCGGCGACATCCGGAGGCGACTCGGACGGCGGGTCCAAGGACACCAACAACTCCACGCCGACATCGCCGTGATGTGACGTGCACATCGCGCATCCTCCGCGTGACAGGAACACCGGCGCCCTGCGACTCGCAGCAAGGAAATGAACGACATCGCGAGCGAAACCCCCGACGAGGTCGGCGGCAGATTCCATACCCTCGGCCGGGCCGATCCCCTCATCGCCCGAGGCGCACGAGCCGGGGCCGCGCTCAAGGGCGTACTGGTCCTCGCCGCGATCGTCTCGGTGGGCTCCTGCGGTTCCGTGGAACCGCAGGAGCCCACCCCCGGGACGGACAGTGCCTCGGCGGGCTGCGAGGTCCGTGACGCCACCCAGCAGGTCGCCGACCGCTTCTCCGCGCTGGGCGAGGTCGTCACCACGGAGTGGTGCGCGATGGACCTCGCGGGCGGCTCGTCCCGCGTCCCCGGCCCGAGCGACATCAGAATGGTCGGCTACTTCGAGACCACGGCCGAGGACATGAAGGCCGTCCTGGACGCCCCTGACAGGACGTTCGAGAAGGCCGAGCCCGAGGACATCCCTGATGCCCTCGGCGCTTCGACGTCCGAGAAAGCCGAGTGGCTGACCAGCCCCGAGGTGAACGAGGAGATCACAGCCGGCCTGTACACAGCGACGTTCTGGTTCGACCGCGCTTCCAACAAGATCCTCTTCGACGCCGTCAACCCGACCGGAACCGAGGACGAGGGGGCCGTGGTCGGAGGGTGAGGGACGAGGTCACCGCCGGCTGCCGCCCCGGGCCGAGGGCGCCCCACCATGGTCACCCGGCGGAGCCGTTAGGCTGGGGGCGTGGCAGTCGTCGATGTATCCGAAGAGCTGAAGTCCCTCTCCTCGACCATGGAGTCGATCGAGGCCGTTTTGGACCTCGACAAGCTGAGGGCAGACATCGCCGTGCTCGAGGAGCAGGCGGCCGCGCCGTCCCTGTGGGACAACCCGGACGAGGCGCAGAAGATCACCAGCAAGCTCTCCCACCTCCAGGCCGAGGTCAGGAAGGCTGAGACGCTGCGCGGTCGCATCGACGACCTCGCCGTCCTCTTCGAGATGGCCGAGGAGGAGGACGACCCGGACACCCGCGCCGAGGCCGAGTCGGAGCTGGTCCTCGTCCGCAAGGCGCTGGACGAGATGGAGGTCCGTACCCTCCTGTCCGGCGAGTACGACTCCCGTGAGGCCCTCGTCAACATCCGCGCCGAGGCCGGTGGCGTCGACGCCGCCGACTTCGCCGAGAAGCTGCAGCGGATGTACCTGCGCTGGGCGGAGCAGAAGGGCTACAAGACCGAGGTGTACGAGACCTCGTACGCGGAGGAGGCGGGCATCAAGTCCACCACCTTCGCCGTGCAGGTGCCGTACGCCTACGGCACGCTCTCCGTCGAGCAGGGCACCCACCGGCTCGTCCGCATCTCGCCCTTCGACAACCAGGGCCGGCGCCAGACCTCCTTCGCCGGTGTCGAGGTGCTGCCCGTGGTCGAGCAGACCGACCACATCGAGATCGACGAGTCCGAGCTGCGCGTCGACGTCTACCGCTCCTCCGGCCCCGGCGGCCAGGGCGTCAACACCACCGACTCGGCGGTGCGGTTGACCCACCTCCCCACCGGCATCGTCGTCTCCTGCCAGAACGAGCGGTCGCAGATCCAGAACAAGGCCACCGCCATGAACGTGCTCCAGGCGAAGCTGCTGGAGCGGCAGCGTCAGGAGGAGCGGGCCAAGATGGACGCCCTCAAGGACGGCGGCAGTTCCTGGGGCAACCAGATGCGTTCGTACGTCCTGCACCCGTACCAGATGGTCAAGGACCTCCGCACCGAGTACGAAGTCGGTATCCCCGAGGCCGTGTTCAACGGCGAGATCGAGGGGTTCCTGGAGGCCGGAATTCGCTGGCGCAAGCAGCAGGAGAAGTAAGGCCCCGGAATTCAGCGCTTTGTCGACAAGGCAACTGCCCTCCACTGGAGGGCAGTTGCCTTGTCTGTGGGGGGATGTCTGGGTCTTACGTCACACTCACATGTTCGTGACGAGGTCAAAAGCGGTGAACGGGACATCGCGTACGCAACGACCTTGACGTTACTGGGAAAACTGGGAAGGTTGGCGTATGGCATGCGCATTACTGGGGCGCATGTGAACCGGGGGACTTCGACCCAACCGACTGCTCCCGTTGATCGCGGCCCCGGGCGCTGCTCCATTTACTGATAGCTACTGGGGGTAGCAGCCATATGACGAAGAAGACGCGGATCCGCGTGGCGCGCATAGCCGCGGGTGCCGTGATCGCCGCCGGTGCGTCGCTGACCGCCGCGGGCGCCGCTTCCGCGCTGGACCTCGGAGTCGGCGTCGGTGTCAGCACCGACGACGGTGGTTCCATCGAGGCCGATGTCTCGGTCCAGACCGGCAACGACACCGGCAACACCAGCATTGGCGCGTCCGACGGTGGCGCGACGTCCGACGGTGGTGCCACCACTGACGGTGGTGCCACGTCCGACGGTGGTGCCACCACTGACGGTGGCGCGACGACCGACGGTGGTGCCACCACTGACGGTGGCGCGACGACCGACGGTGGTGCCACGACCGACGGTGGCGCGACGACCGACGGTGGTGCCACCACTGACGGTGGCGCGACGACCGACGGCGGTGCGACGACCGACGGTGGCGCGACCTCGAACGGAACCTCCAACGGCACCTCGGGCGGTTCCACCTCGAACGGAACCTCCAACGGCACCTCCGGCGGTTCCACCTCCAACGGCACGTCCAACGGCACCTCGGGCGGTTCCACCTCCAACGGGACCTCCGGCGGTTCCTCCGACGGTGGCTCCACCTCCGGCGGTTCGTCCGACGGCGGTTCCTCCACCTCCGGCGGTTCCTCCGACGGCGGCTCCATCTCCGGTGGGCCCGACACCGACGGCGGCAACGACGAGTCCGTGCAGCAGGAGGGCTCCTCGGCCCTCACCGACACCGGCTCGGAGGCCGAGGCCCAGGGCGTCGGCACCGGCGAGCTGGCCGAGACGGGTGCCGCCGAGACCACGTTCCTGCTGGTCGGCGCCGCCACGATGATCGTCGGCGGTATCGGCTTCCGTCTGCTGCCGCGCCTGATGGCCGGCCGCGGCGCGGCCGCCTGATCCCAGAGGATCGGGCACAGCACCGCACACGTACGACGAGGGCCCGGGGCAGCCAGCCCCGGGCCCTCGTCGTTCTCGTCGTCCGTCCCGTCCGTCCCGCGTACGCCGCGTGTCGGCGAGGCGCCCCTATGCCGTCTGGTGCGCCAGCAGGGCCACAGCCGCTATGAGGATCGCCAGCAGGGCGATCAGTGTCATGGGGCTCAGGCTCGCGAAGGGGTTCTCCTGCTGGAGTCGCTCGCGGCTGGCCCGGCACACATGGCAGCGGCCCTCGGCGACGGGGGACGCGCAGTTCGCGCACACCAACCGGTCGTACGTCATGCGCCTCGCCCTCCTTGCAATGGCCTCACACATACCTCAACGCTTCGCGCAGCCGGACCGTTCCTCTACACCACTGTGCCAGGTTCCGCCGGAGGTTGCGCGGGGGCCTCGGAAAGGGGTGGGTGCGGTTGTCGGAGGGCTGCGGGTCGGTGGGGGCTGGTCGCGCAGTTCCCCGCACCGGGCTGCGCCCTCTCCAGGAACATGGCGCGGTACAGTCTCGTCCATCCATCCCCGACGGCTTGTGGTGCATCCGTGATCCGATTCGACAACGTGTCCAAGGTCTACCCCAAGCAGACCCGCCCCGCACTCAGGGATGTCTCCCTGGAGGTGGAGAAGGGCGAGTTCGTCTTCCTGGTCGGCTCCTCCGGCTCCGGAAAGTCCACGTTCCTGCGGCTGATCCTCCGGGAGGAGCGGTGCAGCCAGGGACAGGTGCACGTCCTGGGCAAGGATCTCGCGCGGCTGTCCAACTGGAAGGTGCCGCAGATGCGGCGCCAGTTGGGGACGGTCTTCCAGGACTTCCGGCTGCTGCCCAACAAGACGGTCGGCGAGAACGTCGCCTTCGCGCAGGAGGTCATCGGCAAGTCGCGCGGCGAGATCCGCAAGTCCGTGCCGCAGGTGCTGGAACTGGTCGGCCTCGGCGGCAAGGAGGAGCGGATGCCGGGCGAGCTGTCGGGTGGTGAGCAGCAGCGGGTGGCCATCGCGCGGGCCTTCGTGAACCGGCCCAAGCTCCTCATCGCGGACGAGCCCACCGGCAACCTCGACCCGCAGACCTCCGTCGGCATCATGAAGCTGCTCGACCGGATCAACCGGACGGGCACCACCGTGGTGATGGCGACCCACGACCAGAACATCGTGGACCAGATGCGCAAGCGCGTCATCGAGCTGGAGAAGGGCCGCCTCGTCCGCGACCAGGCACGCGGCGTCTACGGCTACCAGCACTGACCGCCCCCGTCCACGAAAGGCTCATCGAGACGCCATGCAGGCCCAGTTCGTCCTGTCGGAGATCGGTGTCGGTCTCCGCCGCAACCTCACGATGACCTTCGCGGTCATCGTCTCCGTCGCCCTCTCCCTCGCCCTGTTCGGCGGCTCGCTGCTGATGAGCGACCAGGTCAGCCAGATGAAGGGCTACTGGTACGACAAGGTCAACGTGTCGATCTTCCTCTGCAACAGGAGCGACGCGGAGTCCGACCCCAACTGCGCCAAGGGCGCCGTCACGACCGAGCAGAAGAACCAGATCAAGTCCGACCTGGGCAAGATGGCGGTCGTCGAGAACGTCGCCCACGAGTCCCAGGACGAGGCCTACAAGCACTACAAGGAGCAGTTCGGCGACTCCCCGCTGGCCAGCAGCCTCACCCCGGACCAGATGCAGGAGTCGTACCGCATCAAGCTCAAGGACCCGGAGAAGTACCAGGTCATCGCGAGCGCCTTCAACGGCCGTGACGGTGTGCAGTCGGTGCAGGACCAGAAGGGCATCCTGGACAACCTCTTCCGGCTCCTCGGCTATCTGAGCTGGGCGGCGCGCGGTGTGATGGCGGTCATGCTGATCGTGGCGCTGCTGCTGATCGTCAACACGGTGCGGGTCTCGGCGTTCAGCCGTCGTCGTGAGATCGGGATCATGCGGCTGGTGGGCGCCTCGGGCTTCTACATCCAGGCGCCGTTCATCATGGAGGCGGCGGTCGCCGGCGTGATCGGCGGTGTGATCGCCTGCGCCTTCCTCGCGCTCGGCCAGTACTTCGTGATCGACAACGGTGTGTCACTGTCCCAGAACCTGCCGTTGATCAATTTCGTCGGCTGGGACGCGGTCCTCATCAAGCTGCCGCTCATCCTCACGGTGAGCTTCCTGATGCCGGCGCTGGCCGCGTTCGTCGCGCTGCGCAAGTACCTGAAGGTGTGACGCATGCCCCTGGGGCCGTACCGGGCAAGGGCCGGTACGGCCCTTCGCGTTGTCCTAGACTCGCCGACATGTCAGGCCGCGACCTGTTCTCCCAGCCCCGCCGCATCAGCCGCGGGGCCGCTCTGACATTGGTCTTCGCGAGCGTGCTCGCCACCGGCGCCGCGACCGGCTCCTTCGACGATCCGCGCCGGGAGACCACGGCCGTCGCGAACCCCTCCCGCTCCAATCCGGCCTCCACCCCGGCCGACAGGGAGCAGGACGTCGCCGACGCCGCGGCCGAGGCCATGGCCGAGGGCAAGTCCCCCGTGGAGGCCGCCGAGCGGGCCGTAAGCCGCAGCGGCGACCGGTGGGGCGCGGTCTACTCCGAGGGCGAGTACGAGCAGTTCGAGGAGGCCCTCGACGGCGAGTACACCGGCGTCGGCCTCTGGACCCGGCTGGAGCGCGACGGCCGGATCGAGGTGACCCGGGTGCAGGACGGCTCGCCCGCCGCCCGCGCCGGGATCCGCGCCGGCGACCGCCTCGTCCGCGTCGACGGCGAGAAGGTCGACGGCCGCCCGGTCACCGAGGTCGTCTCCTTACTCCGCGGCGACGCGATCGACGAGGGCACCGGGAGCACCGGGACCCCGAAGAGCGCGGCCGCCGGTACGAAGGTGCGGCTGGAGCTGGAGCGCGACGGCCGGACCTGGTCCGCGACCCTGCGCCGGGCCCGCCTCTCCACCGAGGACGTGACCGTGAGCCGTACCGCGGGCGGGGTCAGCGTCATCACGGTCGACGCGTTCACCAAGGGCTCCGGCGATCTCGTACGTGCCGCCGTCGAGCAGTCCGCCGACGCCGCCGGCTTCGTCCTCGACCTCCGTGGCAACGCCGGCGGTCTGGTCTCCGAGGCCGTCACCGCCGCCTCCGCCTTCCTCGACGGGGGCCTCGTCGCCACGTACGACGTCAAGGGCAGGCAGCGGGCCCTGCACGCCGAACCCGGCGGCGACACCACCAGACCCCTGGTCACCCTGGTCGACGGCGGCACGATGAGCGCGGCCGAGCTGCTCACCGGAGCCCTCCAGGACCGGGGCCGCGCGGTGGTCGTGGGCTCCCGGACCTTCGGCAAGGGCTCGGTGCAGATGCCGAGCCGCCTCCCCGACGGCTCCGTCGCCGAGCTGACCGTCGGCCACTACCGCACCCCCTCCGGCCGGGGCGTCGACGGCCGGGGCATCACCCCCGACCTCGAAGCGGACGAGGACGCCCTGCGGCGGGCCGAGACGGTGCTGAGCGGCCTCGGGCAGTGAGCGACGCCCGTTGATCGTGCTCGTTGACCGTGCACGCTGATCACGCCCGTTAATCGGCTTCCCCCGCACCCCCTCCGTGGTGCGAAAATGGACGGCACTATGAGCAAGGGAATGTACGTACCGAAGGAGTCCCAGCCCAAGCAGGGCGGGGCGGCCGCCAAGGCCAGGGACGGCGAGAAGGGCGGCAAGAAGAAGATCGTCGCCCAGAACAAGAAGGCCCGGCACGACTACGCGATCATCGACACCTACGAGGCCGGGCTCGTCCTCATGGGGACCGAGGTCAAGTCGCTGCGCGAGGGACGGACCTCGCTGACCGACGGCTTCGTCCAGATCGACCGGGGTGAGGCGTGGCTGCACAACGCCCACATCCCCGAGTATCACCAGGGCAGCTGGACCAACCACTCCGCGCGCCGCAAGCGGAAGCTGCTGCTGCACCGCGAGGAGATCGACAAGCTGGAGTCCAAGGCGCAGGAGACGGGTCACACGATCGTGCCCCTCGCCCTGTACTTCAAGGACGGCCGGGCCAAGGCCGAGATCGCGCTCGCGCGAGGCAAGAAGGAGTACGACAAGCGGCAGACGCTGCGGGAGAAGCAGGACCGGCGGGAGTCGGACCGGGCGATCGCGGCGGCCAAGCGGAGGCAGCGGGGCCAGTAGGGCGAGGCCGCCGGGAATACGGTGGCACGCGCTCGCGTTGGTCACGTACGATGGCTCTGCACCTCACAGCGGGTGCGCCGGCCCCCTTCGGGGGGCGTTGAAAAAACAACATGGGGATGATCGGTTTCGACAGCGGATGTTGAGGCAGGGGAAGCGTGTCGAGGAAGCGGCAATGATCTCGTTAACCATATGTCGCACCAAATAATCGCCAACACCAAGCGCGATTCCCAGACCTTCGCTCTCGCTGCCTGATAAGCAGTGATCGAAGGCCCTAATGGGTGTCAGCCCGGGAGCGTTCCCGGCCCGGATCCTGGCATAATCTAGGGAACTAAACCATTGAGCCCGGTCACGGGGTTCAATGGGAAAACAAACAGTGACTGGGCCCGTCGGCGACTTGTTCGCGTGATCGCCGGGGCCGAGAAAATCACAGCGAACTGCACACGGAGAAGCCCTGGTTCTACACCGTTGGACGCGGGTTCGATTCCCGCCATCTCCACAATTCCCATGTGGGCGAGAGCCCCGCTGCCATGACGGCAGCGGGGCTCTCGTCATTTCTCAGCGGGCACCGACACCCGGTCATCCCGTCACCCGGCGGGCCGTGCTCGCGCGCACGGTCAGCCGGGGCGCGAGCAGGGTGGCCTCCGGGACGGGCGTGCCGGAGAGCTTCTTCATCAGGAGGGTCACCGCCTGTTCGCCCACCTCCGCCGCCGGGATCCCGATCGAGGTGACGGGGACGGGGAGGGCGGTGGCGAGGTCGTCCGGGCACAGGGCCGTGATCGAGAGGTCGGCGGGGACGCGCAGGCCCAGGTGCTCGAAGGCGTCGACGAGAGGCTCCAGGACGGCCTCGTTGTGGATCACCACACCCGTGAGGGCCGGTTGTTCGCGCAGGAGCCGTTCCGCGACCGCGCGGGCCGCCGCCGGGGTGGCCTCGCAGGGGTGGACGGTGGAGGCCATGCCGTTGCGGGTGGCGGCGGAGGTGAAGCCCTGGACGACACGCTGGGCGAACGACGTCTGGCGGACGTAGACCTCGGGCGGCGAGCCGATCAGCCCCACCACCCGGTGGCCCAGGCCGGCCAGATGCTCCACACACAGCTCGCCCGCCGTCCTGAAGTCCAGGTCGATGCAGGTCAGGCCGGAGGGGTCGGCGGGAAAGCCGATCAGGACCGAGGGGCGCTCCAGCGTGCGCAGCAACGGCAGCCTCGGGTCGTGGAGTTGGACGTCCATCACGATCAACGCGTCCACCAGGGCCGAGTCCGCCACCCGCCGCAGGCCCTCGTCGCCCTCCTCCTGCGTCAGCAGCAGGACGTCGTGGTCGTGCGCGCGGGCCGTCGTGACCGCCGAGACCGCGAACCGCATGACCACCGGCACATGGATCCCGGCCCGTAACGGCACCACCATCGCCAGCACGTTCGACTTGCGGCCGGCCAGGGCGCGGGCACCCGCGTGCGGGCGGTACCCCAGCTCGCGGATGGACGCCTCGACCCGCGCCCGCGTCTCCGCCGAGATCGGGCGCTTGCCGCTCAGCACGTACGAGACGGTGCTCGGGGAGACGCCCGCGTGCCGGGCCACGTCCGTGATCTTCACTGTCACTTCGACCTCGTTTCCGCGGGAGCGGACTCCCCGTCCAGGTCCAGCGTCAGGAATCCCGTGCCCGCCTCCGCCCGGACCTCACGCCCGTCCGCCGCCAGTCCCCAGGGCGCCGCCGGGTCGCCGCAGGAGGCCCGCAGCACGTTCCCCTCCCGTACGACGGTGAACGTCACCGCGCCCACCGGGACCGTCACCTGGGCGCCGTGTGTGAGGCCGTACGCGTGCAGGGTGACCCCGTCGGCGTGGTCGTGGTCCGGGCGGTCGACCCTCGCGCCGACCGGGACGACCGCCCCTGGCCGGACCAAAAGCGGCACGCTCAGGAAGTCGTGCCGTTCGCGGACCCAGCGGGGGCCGGTGACCGTCCCGCCGTCCGGGAAGCGGGTCCAGGTGCCCTCCGGGACGTAGTACGTGACGTCCCCCTCGTCGTCGAAGACGGGCGCCACGAGGAGGTCGGGGCCCAGCATGTACTGGCGTTCGAGGTGCGCGCAGCCCGGGTCGTCCGGGAACTCCAGCACCATCGCCCGCATCATCGGCACCCCCTCGGTGTGGGCGGTGCGCGCGGCCTCGTAGAGGTAGGGCATGAGGCTGAGCTTGAGGTGGGTGAACTTCCGCAGCACGTCGACCGATTCGTCGTCGAAGAGCCAGGGGACCCGGTATGACGACGAGCCGTGCAGCCTGCTGTGGGAGGAGAGCAGGCCGAAGGCGATCCAGCGTTTGAAGAGGGCGGGCGAGGGGGTGCCCTCGAAGCCGCCGATGTCGTGGCTCCAGTAGCCGAAGCCCGACAGGCCCAGCGACAGGCCGCCCCGCAGGGACTCGGCCATCGACTCGTACGTGGACTCGCAGTCGCCGCCCCAGTGGACGGGGAAGCGCTGGCCGCCGACCGTCGCCGAGCGGGCGAAGAGGACCGCATCGCCCTCGCCCCGGTGTTTGCGCAGGACGTCGAAGACGGTGCGGTTGTACAGGTAGGTGTAGTAGTTGTGCATCCGCTCCGGGTCCGTGCCGTCGGACCAGGTCACCTCCAGGGGCACCCGCTCGCCGAAGTCGGTCTTGAAGCAGTCGACGCCCTGGGCGAGCAGCCTTTCCAGCTTCGACGCGTACCACTCGCGCGCCGCCGCGCTGGTGAAGTCGACCAGTGCCATGCCGGGCTGCCACAGATCCCACTGCCAGACACTGCCGTCCGGTCGGCGCAGGAGATGGCCGAGGGCCTTGCCCTCCGCGAAGAGCGGGGAGCGCTGGGCGACGTACGGGTTGATCCAGACGCTGATCCTCAGGCCCCGGCGCTTCAGGCGGGCCAGCATGCCCTCCGGGTCGGGGAAGACCCGGGGATCCCACTCGAAGTCGCACCACTGGAACTCGCGCATCCAGAAGCAGTCGAAGTGGAAGACGGACAGGGGCAGCCGGCGTTCCCGCATGCCCTCGATGAAGGAGGTCACCGTCTCCTCGTCGTAGGAGGTGGTGAACGACGTCGACAGCCACAGGCCGAACGACCAGGCGGGCGGGAGGGCCGGGCGGCCGGTGAGGGCCGTGTACTTGCGGAGGATGTCCTTCGGGGTGGGACCGTAGATGACGTAGTACGTGAGCTGCTGGGTCTCCGCGCTGAACTGGACCCTGGACACGACCTCCGAGGCGACCTCGAAGGACACCTTGCCGGGATGGTCGACGAAGACGCCGTAGCCCGCGTCGGTGAGATAGAACGGCACGTTCTTGTAGGCCTGTTCGGTGGCCGTGCCGCCGTCGGCGTTCCAGATGTCCACCACCTGGCCGTTCTTGACCAACGGGCCGAAGCGTTCGCCGAGGCCGTAGACGGAGGTGCCGACGCCCAGGTTGAGCTGTTCGCGCAGGTAGTGGGCGCCGGACGCCTCGCGCATGATGCCCATCGACTTGGGGCCGCTGGAGGTGAGCGTGCGGCCGTGGGCGAGGAAGTCGACGTGCCAGGGGCCGGTGCGGGAGACCCGGACCGACAGCTCTCCGGCGGTGAGCGTGGCGTGCTCGTCGTCGTAGGAGGTGTGCGGGGTGAACTCCTCGCTCGACAGCTCGAAGCGTGGGCCGCGGGGCCGTTCGCCCTCGAAGTGGGTGAACGTGACACCGATGACGTCGGGCATCGGTGCGTGGGCGCTGATCGTCACGACCGGTCCCTTCAACAGGTCGCCGCGGTGGCGGACGGGCTGGGTCGGGGCATGCACCTCCAGGGCGCCGCCGTCCGTCGCGGTGACGTCGAGCACCTCGACCGGGTACGCGGCGGTGACACCCTCGCGCAGCAGCCAGTAGCCGTCGGTGAACTTCATGGGGCCCTCCTCTGTGGATGCCCCCGCCGCAAGCCGAGGGAGGAAGCGAAGCCCCTTCGGGGCCCCGATCGTCGAACGGTGTGGTCGAATCGCTTCGATGAATGAAGTCGAAGCGCTTCGACGGAAGGTAAGGGTGGGCTCAGAGCGCGTCAATGGGCGGGCGGGAATTCGTCCGGATCGCGGCGATCAGCAGGGCAAGGGCCGCCGCTGCCACCGGTACCGCGAAGCCGGTGACGCCGGGGGCGAGGCCGGTGCCCGCCGCCGGGTCGTGTTCCGCGACCCAGCCGCCGAGGGCCGAGCCGCCCGCTATCCCGCCGAGCAGACCGGTGACGGCGAGGGTCATGCCCTCGTTCAACTGGCCCTGCGGGGTGCGGTGCTGGACCAGCGCCATGGCGGTGACCATCGTGGGGGCGGTGGCCATGCCGGCGAGGAGGAGGGCCGGGGCGAGGAACAGCAGGGAGCCGGTGGTGGCGGCGGTGAGCCAGGGCAGCGCCATCAGGGCGGTCATCGCGGCCAGGCACCTGCGGAAGCGGTGTTCCGCCGGGCCCGTCACCCGCAGCGTGCCGTACGCCAGGCCAGCCGCGCAGGAGCCGGCCGCCTGGAGGCCGAGGATCACCCCCGCCGAGGAGGCGTGGCCCCGGGCGTCCGCGTAGGCGATGGTGACGACCTCCAGGGAGCCGAAGACCGCGCCGGTGGCGAGGAAGACGGCGAGCAGCGGGGGGATCCCGGGGGTCCTGAGGGGGGACTTCGCGGTCGTACGGCCCGTGGGCGGTGGTTCCGTGGCGCGCTGGGCGGCGAAGAGCAGGACGCCGGTCATGCAGAGCATGCCGCCGATCAGGGTGCCGGCCTCGGGGAACAGGGTGGTGCAGAGGAAGGCGGCCACGACCGGGCCGAGCATGAAGCAGAGCTCGTCCGCCGCCTGTTCGAAGGAGTTGGCGGTGTGCAGGGCGGCCGGGTCGTCCTTCAGCAGGTGGGCCCAGCGGGCGCGGGCCATGCCGCCGGTGTTGGGGGCCGTGGCGGTGGCCGCGTAGGAGGCGAACAGGGTCCAGTCGGGGGCGTTCCAGTGGACACAGGCGATCAGGCCGAGGCCGCCGAGGAGGGCGACGGCGGTGGCGGGGACGGCGATCCTGGCCTGGCCGTGGCGGTCGACCAGCCGGGCGGTCCAGGGGGCGACCAGGGCGGTGGCGGTGAGGCCGGTGGCGACGACGGCGCCGGCGAGGGCGTAGGAGCCGCGGGTGCCGGCGATCATGAGGATCGCGCTGATGCCGAACATGCCCATGGGGAGGCGGGCGAGGATGCCTCCGGCGGTGAAGCGGAGGGTGCCGGGGATTTGGAAGAGGGCGCGGTAGGGGGTGGTGACGCCTGATGGGGTGGGGGTGGTTGTGCGTCGGCGGGTGCGGGGCCGGTGGGGGTTTTCGCGCAGTTCCCCGCGCCCCTTTGGTCGGCGGGGGCGGAAGTCGGCTGCCACGAGTGTGTCGGCTGTGACGGTCAGCAGCGGGCTGTGCTGCTCGGCGGGTTCGTGGTGCGGCATGGCGCAACCCTCGCTCCGGTCATGATCCACCGTCCAACACCTGGTCCGTGGTGATTCACGCGGCCTGGTTGTAAATTCGGCGGATGTCCTCCCTGCCCCGTGCTGTCGAGCCCCGGTTGTTGCGGGGGTTTCTCGCCGTCGCCGAAGAGCTGCACTTCACCCGGGCCGCCGCCCGGCTCTACGTCGCCCAGCAGGCGCTCAGCCGGGATGTGCGGCGGCTGGAGCGGGAGTTGGGGGTGGAGCTGTTCGTGCGGAGCACCCGGCAGGTGGTGTTGACGGGGGACGGGGAGCGGCTGGTGCCCCACGCGCGGCGGGTGCTGGCCGCACACGAGGAGCTGATGGCCGCGTTCCGGCAGGTGCGGCCCCTGCTGGTGGACCTGAACTCGCCGGGACTGGAAACCGGGGCACGCGTGCTGCGGCGGGCCCGGGAGCTCGCGCCGGAGCTGGAGTTGATGGCCCGCTACGAGAGCGGCTTGACCTACGCGGCCGCCGAGATCCTCGCCGGGCGGCTGGACGTGTCGTTCGGGAGGTTCGCCGGGCTCGAACCGGGGGTGCGGGCACGACTCGCGCAGCAGCCGGTGCGGTACGCGCCGATGACGGTGATCCTGCCCGCCGACCATCGGCTGGCCGCGCTGGACGCCGTACCGCTGGCGGAACTCGCGGGCGAGCGGGTGTACGCGGGCGCAGGGAACTCCCGTACGCCGGAGTGGACGGATCTGGCGGCGCGGCTCTTCGAGGGACGGGGCATCGAGGTCGCGGCGCCCGCCCCGTTGGCCGTGGGGGAGGAGGAGTTCCAGCGGATCATGGCCAAGATGAGGGCGCCGGTGCTGGCGGTGGTGGACTTCCCGCCCATGCCGGGCACGGTGACGCGGCCGCTCGTCGACCCCGTGCCGCTGTCCCCGGTCTCGCTGGTGTGGCGCAAGGGGTTCCGTCATCCGGGGCTCGACGCGTTGCGGCGGGCCGCCGCCGAGCTGGCGCGGGCGGAAGTATGGCTGGCACATCCGGAGGACGGGTGGATTCCGCCCACAGATGCACTCATCATGATGACCTTCACCTGACGTCATACACATACACATCTTTTCCGCCCATACATTCGTTGGCCCGGGTGCGTGTGATGGGTGGGGCGCCCCGGATCGGGTGGGGGCCCGGTCCGGTACAGAAAAGTGCGACAGTCCGGCATCGACCACGCGCTCGGAACGATCCCGTGGGGGGAAGTGCGTGCACGTCGACAACTGGCCCAAGGGCATTCAGCCGAAGCGGACCGAGGGCGAGGGCCCGGGTCCGGGCCGTAGTGGCAGTGGCAGTGGCAGCGGTTCGTCGGACGAGGTGGTCTGGCCCGACGCCGCCGGCAGAACGGGAACCGTCTCCCAGGTGGAGGCGAGGCCCTGGGAGCAGCCCGACCAGCCCGGGCGCAACCACGATCCGCACGAGGTGACCGTGCAGCTCGACGGCGTCGGGCGTGAGGTGGAGGAAGGGACCGGAAGGCACGCCGGCCGGAACGGGGACGCGGCGGGCGCCGGTCAGGACTCCGACGGGCCGGTCTTCGTCGACGAGTCGGGACGGCGCCGCAACCTCTACCGGCGGCTCGGCATCGCCGTCGGCACCGCCTGCGCGGCGTACGCCGTGGTCATCGTCGGCACTCTGGTGTCGGGCAACTCCGACGCGCCCTGGCTGCCGGTGCCGATGCAGAAGGGAGACAAGCCGGCGGGCAAGGTGGACACGCCTCCGGAGCCGGCCGAGTCGGACGACCGGTCCGACACGGCGGACGGTTTCGTCCCGGACGCCGGTCAGGGCGGCGGCCGCGCGGGCGCCACGGTCTCGCCCGGTGGCAAGTCGCCCACCGGCGCGTCGGGCCGGGCCGGGCAACCGGAGAAGTCCGCCGGTGCCCAACCCTCGGCCGCGCCCAGCGCCGGAGTGGTCCCGCAGCCGAAGCCGAGCACCAGCGCCAAGGACCCCGAGCCGTCCGCCTCCGAGTCCGAGCCGCCGAAGGTCGACCCCAGCCCCTCGGACTCGCCCTCGCCAGCGCCCTCGGACACCACCGACCCCGGTCCCGCTCCGGACGGCGGCGGCACGGACACCGTCGCCGGCGGTCCGGCCTCCCCGGCACCCGTCGAGCCGGCCCCGGCGACCTCGGACAGCTCTCCGAGCCCGCAGGAGCCGGCGGGCCCGCAGGAGGACCCGCAGAACCCGGAGACCCCCGCCTGATGACCCGCTCCCAGCGCGGCGGTACGCCTTCGAGTGCCGCCAAGCGCCCCTCCCGTCCACCGCAATCCTCGAACACAGGTACGGGCGGCACCGCCGACAGCCCGGGGAACGGCTCCGCGAAGGCCAAGCGGTCGCGCAAGAGCCCGAAGAAGCGCTCCGGGCGGCGCCTGCCGCTGCGCTACCTGCTGCCCTGTGTGCTGCTCCTCGCCCTGATGGCCATGCTCATGCTGCGCGGATACGTGCACAGCGAGATCCTCGCGGACCACCGGGTCGGGCCGCCCATCTCGAACGACCGGGTGCCGAAGAAGATAGTGAACGGCGGGCCCGTGATCGACACCCGCTCCGGACGGCAGCTCGCCCTCGACGTCCCCGATTACGAGCTGGTGCTGACCTTCGACGACGGGCCCGACCCCAAGTGGACCCCCAAGGTCCTCGACACGCTGAGGAAGCACGACGCCAAGGCCGTCTTCTTCATCACCGGCACCATGGCCTCCCGCTACCCGGACCTGGTCCAGCGGATGGTCGACGAGGGCCACGAGATCGGTCTGCACACCTTCAACCACCCGGACCTCTCGCTCCAGACCAAGGACCGCATCGACTGGGAGCTCTCCCAGAACCAGCTGGCGCTCGCGGGCGCCGCCGGCATCCGTACCTCGCTGTTCCGGCCGCCGTACTCGTCGTTCTCGGAGCGCATGGACAACCGGACCTGGCCGGTGACGCGGTACATCGGCAGCCGCGGTTACATCACCGTCGTCAGCGACACCGACAGCCAGGACTGGAAGCGGCCGGGCGTCGCCGAGATCATCCGCCGGTCCACGCCCGAGCGCGGCGAGGGCGCGGTCGTGCTGATGCACGACTCCGGCGGCGACCGCTCGCAGACCGTCGTCGCGCTGGACCGCTACATCCCGCAACTCCAGGTCAAGGGCTACAAGTTCGACACCCTGACCGGCGCCCTGAAGGCCCCCAGCGCGCACACCCCGGTCACCGGCCTCGGCCTGGTGAAGGGCAAGGTCTGGGTCACCCTGGTGCAGGTCTCGGAGAAGACGACGAGCGTCCTCGTCGTCGCCCTCGCGGTCGTCGGTGTCCTCGTCCTCGCCCGTTTCGGCCTGATGCTGGTCCTGTCCCTCGTACACGCCCGCCGGGTCCGCCGCCGGAACTTCCGCTGGGGTCCGGACGGGCCGGTCACGGAACCCGTCTCGGTGCTCGTCCCCGCGTACAACGAGGCCAAGTGCATCGAGAAGACGGTCCGTTCCCTGGTGGCGAGCGACCACCCCATCGAGGTGCTGGTCATCGACGACGGCTCCAGCGACGGCACGGCCGGCATCGTCGAGGAACTGGGCAAGGACCTGCCGGGCGTCCGCGTCGTACGGCAGCTCAACGCGGGCAAGCCCGCCGCCCTCAACCGGGGCATCGCCAACGCCCGGCACGAGATCATCGTCATGATGGACGGCGACACGGTCTTCGAACCGTCCACCGTCCGCGAACTGGTCCAGCCCTTCGCCGACCCGCGCGTCGGCGCGGTCGCGGGCAACGCCAAGGTCGGCAACCGGGACACCCTCATCGGGGCCTGGCAGCACATCGAGTACGTGATGGGCTTCAACCTCGACCGCCGGATGTACGACATCCTGCGCTGCATGCCGACCATCCCCGGCGCGGTCGGGGCGTTCCGCCGCACGGCCCTCGAACGCGTCGGCGGGATGAGCGAGGACACCCTCGCCGAGGACACCGACATCACCATGGCCATGCACCGCGACGGCTGGCACGTCGTCTACGCCGAGAACGCGCGCGCCTGGACCGAGGCACCGGAATCCGTCCAGCAGCTGTGGTCCCAGCGCTACCGCTGGTCGTACGGCACCATGCAGGCGATCTGGAAGCACCGGGGCTCGCTCTTCGACCGGGGCCCCTCCGGCCGCTTCGGGCGTGTGGGCCTGCCGCTGGTGTCCCTCTTCATGGTCGTGGCGCCCCTGCTGGCCCCGCTCATCGACGTCTTCCTGCTCTACGGGCTGATCTTCGGGCCCACGGAGAAGACCATCGGCGCCTGGCTGGGCGTCCTGGCCGTCCAGGTGGTCTGCGCGGCCCTCGCGTTCCACCTCGACAAGGAGCGCATGACCCATCTGATCTCCCTCCCGCTGCAGCAACTCCTCTACCGCCAGCTGATGTACGTCGTCCTGCTCCAGTCATGGATCACGGCGCTGACCGGCGGCCGGCTGCGCTGGCAGAAGCTGCGGCGGACGGGGGCCGTGGGGCTGCCCGGCGCGCCTGCGGACGGGGCGGCCGTGCCGCAGCAGCAGTCGGGCGAGCGGAGGCCCGTCGGATGAGCACCCTCGCACACGGCTCCACACCACCGGACTCCACACCACCGGACGCCACGCAGTCCGACCCTGCGCAGTCCGGTTCCACCGCGCCGGGCGTGCCCCCGCAGGCCGCCGGATCGCAGGACCCGCCCGCCCGCGCCCCCGGCCGGGACCGGTACTTCGACCTCCTCAGGGCCCTCGCTCTCTTCCGGGTGGTGCTCTACCACCTCACCGGCTGGGCCTGGCTGCCGCTCCTCTTCCCCTCCATGGGCGTGATGTTCGCCCTCGCCGGCAACCTCATGGCGCGCTCGCTGAAGCGCCCGGCCCTGGGCGTCGTCCGCGGCCGCCTGCGCCGACTGCTGCCGCCCGTGTGGCTGCTCGGCGTCGTCGGCGTGACGGCGATGGTGGTCCAGGGATGGGGGCCGGACGCGGACGGGCACCCCGCCTGGTGGTGGTTCCACCTCACGTTCTGGATCCTCCCGATCAGCGACCCGCCGTACGCCGAGGGCCTGCCCGCAGTGCACGGCCTCATCGGCGCCGACTGGGCCGCGGAACTCGCCGGACCGCTCTGGTACGTCCGCGCCTACGTCTGGTACGTCGTCCTCTCCCCGCTGCTGCTCCGCGCGCTGCGGGCGGTGCCGGCAGTGACGGTCCTCGCGCCGATCGCGCTGGCAGGGGTCTTCGAACTGGGCCTGCTCCCACTGCCGGGCGAGCGGTTCGCGTCGGGGTTGACGGACTTCAGCACCTTCGGCGCCTGCTGGATCCTCGGCATGGCCCACCAGGAGGGCATCCTCGCGCGCCTGCCGCGCTACCTCGTCCCCTCCGTGGCCCCGGCGGTGGCCCTGGCCGGCCTCTGGTACGCCCTGAACCACGACTTCGGCACCGGCAACGACCTGGACAGCATGCCGTTCGCCCAGGCGCTCTATTCCGTCGGCACGGTGGCGCTGCTGCTGCACATCAGCCCGTCGTGGCAGGAGTGGCCGGACCGGCTGCGCCGCTGGGACGGACTGATCACCCTGCTCAACGCCCGTGCGGTGACGATCTATCTCTGGCACAACACCTGCATCCTGATCGCCGCGACCCAGTGGGACCGGCTGTGGAGCGTGGTGTTCCTCGAACGACACGTGCCCTGGCTGCTGGAGAGCGTCTGGCCCGTGCTGGTCGTGACCTGGCTGCTGATCGCCGTCTGCGTCGTCGCCTTCGGCTGGGCGGAGGACCTGGCGGCCCGGCGCAGACCCCGATGGTGGCCGAGCCGCCGTGTACTGACCCGGTAACCAACCGGGATACGCACTTGCGTACGACTGACCGGGTGTTGGATGTTGGGCTCGCTTGAGGCAGGTGTTCCGCGCACTGCTCGCCTCGCCGAAGCGACTCAAGGAGTGACGCCCGCCGATGACCCAGCCTCCCGGCCAGCCGCCGTACGACGGTTACGGAGCCCAGCCGCCGCAGCAGCCGTACCCGGGGGCGTAGCCGCCCCCGGGCCAGGTGCCCGGCCAGCCGCCGAACCCGTACGCGACGGCTCCGCAGCAGCCGTACGGGGTCGGCGGGCAGCCGCTGTACGGGGCACCGGGGGCGCCGAACTACGGCCCGCAGTACGGGGGTTACCCGCCTCCGCCTCCGCCCTCCGGCGGTAGCGGTGGCAAAGTCGCGATGATCGTCGTGGCCGCCGTGGCGGCGCTCGCGGTGATCGGCGGGGGCATCTTCCTCCTCACCGGCGACGGGGACGACGACACCACGGCCAAGCCCCGGCAGAGCGTCTCGGCCTCGGAGACCGACGCGGCGACCCCGACGGAGGAGGCTACGGACGACGCCACCGACGAGGGTCTCGGAACGCCCGACGGCGGTTTGGACGACGGCGGTTCGACCACCGCGCCCGCCAAGGGCGTCGAGGGCCAGTGGCAGGACGACGACGCCCGGACCCTGACCATCGGCGCCGAGCAGACCAGCGGCGACGGCAAGGGCCAGCACCCGCTCTCCTACATAGACATGGTCGGCGGCAAGGGCATCCTGACCGGCGTCGGCGCCTACCGCGACGACAACAACTTCCGTATGGCGCTGACCCCCATGGCCTCCAAGGACGTCAGCGACGAGGACGTCACCTTCGCCACGGTCCGCCGCTCCGGCGACGACGTGATCATCACCTGGGAGAAGGGCGGCACGGACAGACTCGGCTACGTGGGCGAGTCGTCGAGCTGACGCGCCCGGGTTACCTCGGTGGGGGTGGGCCGCGGTCGGGGACCCACCCCCACCGCTGTGTCCCGGGGCAACCAAGCGGCGGAGCGGTGACGACTACATCGACCGGAGGGCCGGCTCGGGGCCGGTTCCGGTCGGAGGAGGAGCGTCGGTCATGAAGAGCGATGCCGGACACATCGACGCGTTCGCGGCCTGGATGGAGGGCGTGATGCGGGCGCGCGGGTACGACATCGACAGTCCGCGGGGCGGTGGGAAGACCAGGCTGGCCGAGGACGCGGGGGTGCACCGGGCGGCCATCACCCGGCTGCTGCAGCGGCGGAGCATGCCCGATCTGGAGACGATGCGTGGGCTGTCCCGGGCGCTCGGTGTCCCGGTGCGCGACGTCCTGATCCGCTCGGGCAAGTTGACCGAACAGGACCTGCCCCAGCCCCCGGCCCCGCCCGGGCCCGGCACGGCCCCCGGCGGCAACGCCCTCTCCGCCGAGCAGGCGGCGACCGCGCTGGGCATCCCGGAACACCGCCGGGCGGCGTTCGTCCGGATCACCGAGCGACTCAGACACGGCACGGAGCCGGACGTGAACGGCCGGGCGGGGGACTGACCGCCCGCCAGGCCGGAGCCGTTGGCTCCCCCCACCCCCGAGGCCGCGCACGGCGACTGCCGGGCGCGGCCTTTTGCTCGCCCACCTGGGTACGCCGTTCTCTCTTGCGCACACTGTTCGCAGTGCGTACAGTGTTCTGGGTCGCCGCGCAGGACGCGGCGGCGGCCTCGCACCCACGCTTCCCGGAGGTTCCGCCATGTCCCAGCCCGCCGCCCCCGCCCTCGACCTCGCCCACTGGCAGCGCCGCCTCGACACCCTCCGCGCCACCCACGACGTGCCCGGCGCGAGCCTCGCGTTCGTCGTGGACGGTGAGGTCCACGAACTCGCGAGCGGGGTGCTGAGCCGCGCGACCGGCGTGGAGGCCACCACCGACTCCGTCTTCCAGCTCGGCTCGATCGCGAAGGTCTACACCGCCGCCCTGGTCATGCAGCTGGTGGAGTCCGGCGAACTCGACCTGGACGTCCCGGTGGTGAAGGTGCTGCCGGAGTTCGCGACCGTCGACCCGGCCGCCACCGAGGTCATCACGCCCCGCATGCTGCTCTCCCACACCAGTGGCCTGACCTGCGACTTCCACATCGACACAGGGCGCGGCGACGACGCGATCGCCAAGTACGTCGAGGCCGCGAAGGGTGTGGCGATGGACTGCCCGCCGGCCACGGCGGTGTCGTACAGCGGTATCGGGTACGTCGTCCTCGGGCGGATCGTCGAGGTCCTGACCGGGCTGACCTGGGACCAGGCCCTCAAGGAGCGCGTCTTCGCGCCGCTCGGTCTGACGCACTCCATGACGCTGCCGGAGGAGGCGCTGCCGTTCCGTGCGGCGATGGGTCACCTCGCGGGGGAGGACGGGACGCAGACCCCGGCCCCGGTCTGGGACCTGATGCCGCGCGCGGCCGGCCCGGGTGCCCGGGTGCTCGCCACCGCCGGAGACGTCGTCCGGTACGCCAAGGCCCACCTCGACGGCGGCGCCGGCGTCCTCAGCCCCGAGACGGTGACGGCCATGCAGACCCGCGAGACCGACGTCCCCGACAAGTGGACGGTCAGCGCCGACGGCTGGGGCCTCGGCTGGACGCTCTACGACTGGGACGGCGTCCCGGGCTACGGCCACGACGGTGCCGCGACCGGCCAGTACGCCTTCCTGCGCGTGGTGCCCACCCGGGGCGTCGCCGTCGCGCTGCTCACCAACGGCGGTTCCTCCCGCCTCCTCTACGCCGACCTGCTGCGCGAGCTGCTGGCGGAGCTGGCCGGAATCACCCTGCCCGCCCCGTTCGCCCCGCCCGCCGAGCCGCTCACCGTCGACATCACGCCCTGGACCGGTACGTACAAGAGGGAGGGAGTCGTCATCACGATCGGCGAGAGGAACGGCACACCGCACCTCACGTACGCCTTCGTGGACGGCATGGTCGGTTACTCGCCGGACCTGGAGATGGACCTCGTGCCCCTGTCGGAGACGGTGTTCGCCGGTGCCGGCGGCGGTGCCTCGTTCGCGGAGGACTGGATGCCTGTGGTCTTCGCCACGCTGAGCGACGGCACGCGGTGCGCCTACATTGGCATGAGGGCCGCGCCGAAGGTGGCGTGACCACCGGGTATCCGCCAGGTGACGACCCGGTATGACGCCCCGCTCACCGATTCCTCACCGGCCGGTCCCCCCGCTCGTGAGAGCAAAGTTCCTTTCCGGTCACCCGGTGCCACAGCCAGGAAACGCGCTCTCCCTACCTTCGGGACTCATCACCCCTCATCACCGCATCGCGACACCGGAGCCCGGAGAACGTGGAGGCGTCATGACAGCCCCGAGCACTGCCCCCGCCGCAAGCAGGGGAGGCCGCTGGATCGAACACTGGGATCCGGAGAACGAGGCCTTCTGGAACGAGACAGGCGCGAAGATCGCCCGGCGGAACCTCTGGTTCTCTGTGCTCTCCGAGCACATCGGGTTCTCCATCTGGACCCTCTGGTCGGTGATGGTCCTCTTCATGGGTCCCGAGTACGGGCTCACCCCCGCCGACAAGTTCTTCCTCGTGGCCATGGGCACCCTGGTCGGCGCGCTCGTGCGCGTGCCGTACACCTTCGCCGTCGCCCGCTTCGGCGGCCGCAACTGGACGATCATCACGGCGAGTGGGCTGCTCATCCCGACCATCGCCGCGTACATCGTGATGGAGCCGGGCACCTCGTACTCCACGTTCATGCTCTGTGCGGTGCTGGCGGGCATCGGTGGCGGTAACTTCGCCTCCTCCATGACCAACATCAACAGCTTCTTCCCGCTGCGGAAGAAGGGCTGGGCGCTCGGTCTCAACGCGGGTGGCGGCAACATCGGCGTGCCGGTGGTGCAGCTGATCGGGCTCGCGGTCATCGGGGCGAGCGGCGGCCCGCGGCTGCTGCTGGGCATCTACATCCCGCTCATCCTCATCTCCGCCCTCTTCGCCGCCCTCTTCATGGACAACATCTCGTCGGTGAAGAACGACACCGGAGCTGCCCTGGAGGCGGTGAAGGACGGGCACACCTGGATCATGTCCTTCCTCTACATCGGCACCTTCGGATCCTTCATCGGCTACAGCTTCGCCTTCGGCCTCGTGCTGCAGACGCAGTTCGGTCGTACACCTCTGCAGGCGGCCTCGATCACCTTCATCGGCCCGCTGCTGGGCTCGCTGATCCGTCCCGTGGGCGGCTGGCTCGCCGACCGCTTCGGCGGCGCGAAGATCACCCTCTGGAACTTCGCCGCCATGATGGCGGCCACCGGTGTGATCGTCGTGGCTTCCATGCGGGAGTCGCTGCCGCTGTTCAGCGTGGCGTTCATCGCGCTGTTCGTGCTCACCGGGCTCGGCAACGGCTCGACATACAAGATGATCCCGGGCATCTTCCAGACCAAGGCCGTCGCCATGGGTCTGACGGGCGAGGCCGCCGCCGCGTACGGTCGACGCCTGTCCGGTGCATCCATGGGGCTCATCGGCGCGGTGGGCGCCCTCGGCGGCCTCGGCATCAACCTGGCCTTCCGGCAGTCCTTCCTCTCCGTGGGCTCCGGCACCGGCGCCTTCGTCGCCTTCCTCGCCTTCTACGGGCTCTGCTTCGCGGTGACTTGGGCCGTATACCTTCGCCGTACGGTCTCGAACACGGCTGCGACCACCGCCACGACGGAATCGAAGCCGCAGCTCAGCTACGCCGAGGTGTGACATCGCCCATGCCGTGACACGGGCGACGTAACACCAGCGACATCAAGCCGAACCGAGCCTGTCACGCGCCGTTGACAGGCTCGTTCGGCATGTGGGTCCGCCAATCGGTGCACCCGCACGCACAGAGCTTCGACTGAGTGCAACGACTCGACTGCGGGACGAGAGCCATGTACGACGAACAGCAGCGACCCGAGCGATCAGATCGAGCCGATCGACCAGACAGGACGGTTCTGATGGATCGGATGGACCGGACGGACCGGGAGGCGCGGACCGAACACGGGCCGCTCGCGGGGTTCACCGTGGGCGTCACCGCTGCCCGCAGGGCCGACGAACTCGGGGCACTGCTCCAGCGCCGCGGAGCCGCGGTCCTGCACGCCCCCGCCCTGCGCATCGTGCCGCTCGCGGACGACAGCGAACTGCTCGCCGCGACGAAGGACCTGCTCGACCAGGCCCCCGACATCGTGGTGGCGACGACGGCCATCGGCTTCCGCGGCTGGATCGAGGCGGCGGACGGCTGGGGCCTGGGCGAAGCCCTGCTCGACCGGCTGCGCGGTGTCGAGGTCCTGGCCCGCGGACCGAAGGTGAAGGGCGCGATCCGCGCCGCCGGGCTCACAGAGGAGTGGTCCCCCTCCTCCGAATCCATGGCCGAGGTGCTCGACCGACTGCTGGAGCACGGCGTCGAGGGCCGTCGGGTCGCCGTCCAGCTGCACGGCGAACCGCTCCCCGGTTTCGTGGAGTCCCTGCGCGCCGGGGGAGCGGAAGTGGTCGGCGTCCCCGTCTACCGCTGGATGCCCCCCGAGGACATCACCCCGGTCGACCGCCTCCTCGACTCCACGATCGCCCGTGGCCTCGACGCCCTCACCTTCACCAGCGCCCCCGCGGCGGCCTCCCTGCTCTCCCGAGCCGAGGACCGGGGCATGCTCCCGGAGTTGCTCAACGCGCTGAACCACGACGTCGTGCCCGCCTGCGTGGGCCCGGTGACGGCGCTCCCCCTCCAGGCCCACGGTGTGGACACGGTCCAGCCCGAACGCTTCCGCCTCGGGCCCCTCGTCCAACTCCTCTGCCAGGAACTCCCCGGCCGCGCCCGTACGCTGCCCATCGCCGGCCACCGGGTGGAGATCCGCGGCCACGCGGTCCTCGTCGACGGCGCTCTGCGCCCCGTCCCCCCGGCCGGCATGTCCCTGCTCCGCGCGCTCTGCCGCAGGCCGGGCTGGGTCGTCCCCCGCTCCGACCTCCTGCGCGCCCTGCCCGGCGCCGGCCGCGACGAACACGCAGTGGAGACGGCGATGGCCCGCCTCCGCACGGCCCTCGGCACGCCCAAACTGATCCAGACGGTGGTCAAACGCGGCTACCGCCTGGCTCTGGACCCGGCGGCGGACGCGAAGTACGACGCGTAGGCGGGAACGGCGCGGCAGGGACTTCGACTGCGGGTACGTGGGGGTTCTCGCGCAGTTCCCCGCACCCCTGCTTTTCAGGGGTGCGGGGAACTGCGCGACCAGCCCCCACCGGGCGGACGTCTGGGGGGCGAAGGGTCGCAGCCCCTGGGATGGGACGGGTAGGGGCGGCGGGGGCGGAGGAACCGGCCAAGAACCGGAGGCTTCCCCCGCCACGTGAGCCCAGGCACTGTAAGGGGTACGTACCCCTCAAACGCACCCCTGCCGGCCGACAACCCCAGGGCGGTGACAGGCACATGGCACACCCCCAACCACCTCGCTTCGACTGCGGCCACCTCTGCCTGGACTTCCTCACCACCACCCACCCCGAGGAACAACTCGACACCCTCACCGGCCTGCGCACCTGGGCCACCGCCGCCCACCTGGTCCCCGAGGCCACCCCCCTCGACCACATCACCCCCCACTGGCTGGTCGGCTTCAGAGAACTCCGCGGCCACATCGACCAGTTGGTGCGCCCCACCCCCGACCGCGCCTTGGACCCCCGCGCCGTCGACATCTCCCTGGCCAGGGTCAACGACCTGGCCCGCGCGGCGACTCCGGCCCTCCGTGCCGTCCGCGCCCCCGACGGCACCCTCACCCGCGCGCTGGACCGCGTCCCCGAGTGCGCCGCCCTGCTCGCCGTGCTGGCCCGCGACACCGTGGAGCTGCTCACGGACCCGGTCGCCTGCGCGAGCCTGCGCCAGTGCGCCGGCGACAACTGCCCCGTGGTGTACGTCGACACCTCCCGCGGCCGGCGCCGCCGCTGGTGCTCCAGCGAGATCTGCGGCAACCGCGAACGCGTGGCCCGGCACCGCCGCCGAGCCGATCTGGCCCGCGCCCGCGCGTAGTTGGGACCAAAATGCCCATCCGCCTTACCCCGCCCGATGGTTGGGCATACCCCGGGTAGCCGTAAAGAAGCAGCAGTGCTGTTTTTCACATCGCCATGCGGGTGTCTTCACAATTCCCGCCCCTGCGTGCCGGTTTAAGCACGGATATGGCAATACTTGTCCCCCGCCTGCCTCATCCTTCCCACGTTTAATCGAGAAAGTTGTGGCTCAACTCTGAACACACAACTGGTTACCTACGTATCCCGATGTGAGCGACCGACTGGGGGAACCCCCGGACACCGGAGGTAGCCGTGCGCAAGGATTCCGCTGTGGCCGATGAACGCCCGCACAGGGCACGACATCGCGCATCACAGCCCTCAGAGCCAGACGAGGAGCTGATGCGCGCGCTGTACCGCGAGCACGCTGGACCCTTGCTCGCGTACGTGCTGCGTCTGGTCGCGGGCGACCGCCAGCGTGCCGAGGACGTTGTGCAGGAAACTCTCATCAGGGCCTGGAAGAACGCCGGTCAGCTCAATCGAGCGACCGGATCGGTACGCCCCTGGCTGGTGACGGTCGCACGCCGCATCGTCATCGACGGCCACCGCAGCCGGCAGGCCCGGCCGCAAGAGGTCGACCCGTCGCCGCTGGAGGTCATCCCCGCGGAGGACGAGATCGACAAGGCGTTGTGGCTGATGACACTGTCGGACGCGCTGGACGACCTGACCCCTGCCCACAGGGAGGTCCTGGTCGAGACCTATTTCAAAGGGCGTACGGTCAATGAGGCGGCCGAGACGCTTGGCATCCCCAGTGGCACCGTCCGCTCCCGGGTGTTCTACGCCCTGCGGTCGATGAAGCTGGCTCTAGAGGAGCGCGGGGTGACGGCATGAGCAACATCTACGGGGGGTATGGACCGGGAATGCCCGGATCTGTGCAAGGAGCCCAAGGTTCCGGCGACAACATCCACGAGACCGTCGGCGCGTACGCCCTCGGGATACTGGACGACGCCGAGGCCACACAGTTCGAGATGCACCTCGCCACGTGCGAGTGGTGCGGACAACAGCTCGACGAGCTGGCCGGCATGGAGCCGATGCTGGCCGCGCTCGCGGACCTGCCCGCGGCCCAGGGAACGCCCGCGATCGGCGAGTCCCTGTCCGTGAAACCGACCACCGGTCTCGCGGACCGGCTCGTCGGCGAGGTGGTCCAGCACCGGGCGAAGAAGAGCCGACGGAACTTCTTCATGCTGGCGGCCGGCGTGGCCCTGATCGTCGGCGGCCCGACGGCGGTGTTCGCGACGACGGGCGGCGGGGACGACGGGGCGAAGGACGCCGAAACGCTCAGTACGGCGCAGCAGTCCTTCACACACATGGGGGCGAACGAGAAGGTCTCGTCCACCGACGCCTCCACCCAGGTCACCGCCACGGTCGGCATGGAGACCAAGGCCTGGGGCACGCACGCGGTGCTGGAGCTGAAGAACGTCAAGGGTCCGGAGAAGTGCTCGCTCATCGCCGTCGGCAAGAACGGCGAGCGTGAGACGGTCACCTCCTGGTCCGTCCCGAAGTGGGGCTACGGCATCAAGAACGCCACGACCGAGCAGGCCAAGAACCCGCTCTACGTCCACGGCGGCGCGGCCTTCACCCCCGACGAGATCGACCATTTCGAGATCCTGACCTTCAGCGGCAAGAAGCTCGTCTCGGTCAAGGCGTAACGCGTCCAGGCGAAACGGACACGCTCGCGGCGAACAGCGGACGGACCTCGGTCGGGCACATAGCCTGTCGGGGTCCTTTTCGCGTACGGTGGACGGCTGCCCAGCACGTCAGAAGGGGGCCCGGGTGGCCGCTCAGGTTCAGCAGGAAACGCTCGACTCCGCTCACGACTCGGTGCGTGAGAAGGAGATCGGCGTCGAACAGGAACATCTGGACCGGGTCTACCGGCGCCTTGAGGAGAAGATCCACGAGGCCGAGTTCCTGATGAACGACGCGGCCAAGCGCGGTCAGGTCGGCACCCCCGGCGCGCTCGCCGAGCGGGACGCCCAGGTCTTCCGGGCGGGCGTCCACCTGAACCGTCTGAACAACGAGTTCGAGGACTTCCTCTTCGGCCGGATCGACCTGCTGCAGGGCAAGGACGGCAAGAAGGGCCCGGACGGCGCGTACACCGCCGTCGAACCCGCCGAGGGCGCGGTGCGCCCCGACAACACCGCAGACATCGCCGAGACCCTGCACATCGGCCGGATCGGCGTCCTGGACTCGGAGTACGCCCCGCTGGTCATCGACTGGCGGGCCCCGGCGGCCGCCCCCTTCTACCGTTCGACGCCGGTCGACCCCGGCCGCGTCGTCCGCCGCCGGGTCATCCGCTCCAAGGGCCGCAAGGTGCTCGGCGTCGAGGACGACCTGATGCGCCCCGAGCTGACGGCCCACCTCGACGGCGGCGAACTGCCCGTCATCGGCGACGGAGCCCTCATGGCCGCCCTCGGCCAGGCCCGCAGCCACACCATGCGTGACATCGTCGCCTCCATCCAGGCCGAACAGGACCTGGTGATCCGCGCCCCCGCCGCCTCCGTGACCTACGTCGAGGGCGGCCCCGGCACCGGCAAGACGGCCGTCGCCCTGCACCGCGCCGCCTACCTCCTCTACCAGGACCGGCGCCGTTACGCGGGCGGCATTCTGATCGTCTCCCCGACCCCGCTGCTCGTCGCCTACACCGAGGGTGTCCTGCCCTCCCTCGGCGAGGAGGGCCAGGTCGCCATCCGCGCCATCGGCTCACTCGTCGACGGCGCCGAGGCCACGCTGTACGACTCCCCGTCCGTGGCCCGCGCCAAGGGCTCGTACCGCATGCTCAAGGTGCTGCGGAAGGCCGCCCGGGGCGCCCTGGAGTCGAGCGACGCGCCCACCCGCCTCCGGGTCGTCGCCTTCGGCCGCCGCCTGGAGCTGGAGGCCCCCGACCTGGACCGCGTCCGCCGCACCGCGCTCAGCGGCACGGCCCCGGTCAACCTGCTGCGCCCCCGCGCGCGCAAGCTGCTGCTGGACGCCCTGTGGGACCGCTCGGGCGCGGCGGGCCGCCACAGCGACCCCGAGCTGGCCGCCGAACTGCGCTCCTCCTTCGACGAGGACATCACGACCGAGGACGAGTTCATCGCCTTCCTCGACGCCTGGTGGCCCGAGCTGACCCCGCGTGGGGTGCTCACCGCCATGGCCGACGAGCGCCGCCTCGGCCGCTGGGCGCGCCGCATCCTCAACCCGGGTGAGGTCCGCCGCGTCGCCCGCTCCCTGAAACGGGACGGGCTGTCCGTCCACGACGTCGCCGTGCTCGACGAACTCCAGGCGATCCTCGGCCTCCCCGCCCGCCCCAGGAAGAGGCGCGACCTCGACCCGCTGGACCAGCTCACGGGCCTGGAGGAGCTGATGCCCGTACGCGAGGAGACACAGCGGGAGCGGGCCGAGCGGCTGGCGCAGGAGCGGACCGAGTACGCGCACGTCATCGTCGACGAGGCGCAGGACCTGACGCCGATGCAGTGGCGGATGGTGGGCCGCCGCGGCCGCCACGCCACCTGGACGGTCGTGGGCGACCCCGCCCAGTCGTCCTGGTCCGACCCGGACGAGGCGGCCGAGGCCCGCGACGAGGCCCTGGGCACCCGCCCGCGCCGCCGCTTCACCCTCACCGTCAACTACCGCAACCCGGCCGAGATCGCCGAGCTGGCGGCGAAGGTGCTGGCCCTGGCCATGCCGGGGTCCGAGTCCCCGTCGGCGGTCCGCTCCACCGGAGTGCGGCCCCGCTTCGTCACGGCCGCCCGCGACACCCTGGCCCGCGCGGTCCGCGCGGAGGCCGCCCGCCTGCTGGACCTCGTGGACGGCACGGTGGGCGTCGTGGTCGCCATGAACCGCAGGGACGAGGCCGCCCGCTGGCTGGCCGGCCTCGGCGACCGGGTGGTGGCCCTCGGCAGCCTGGAGGCGAAGGGCCTGGAGTACGACGCCACGGTGGTCGTCTCTCCGGCGGAGATCGCGGACGAGTCCCCTGCGGGGCTGCGTGTGTTGTACGTCGCACTCACCCGGGCGACACAGCAGCTGACGGTCGTCTCGGCGGAACGGGACGACCCGGACGCGATGGGGGTCCCGGACCTGTTGCGCGACTGAGTGGGTAGTCGGTCGTCCGCGGGCAGCCACACACCACCCGCACCCGCCGACGCACCATCAACTCCCCGAACTCCGAGGCGCCTGTTAGCCTTGACGACGGCACCGGCTCGATCCAAGCCCCCGGGCCCAACCTTCGTCGCTACGAGCGACCACTTGCCGCGAGGCGAGCATGGCGGGTCGGTGCCACTGACCGTACGAAGAGGTCCACGTCGAATGTGACGTGGACCTCTTCTCGTTGAGAACAAAACGTTCTCAACCCCGGACGGCTAACGCCTACTCGACGGTAGGTGCGACGATCGGACGGCAAAACGCAGCAAACGCAGTAGCAGAAGTACGCGAAAGCAGAGGAAGTCGGCCATGGCAACGGCGCCCAGCGTCTCCTACTCGATGACGGTCCGGCTGGAGGTGCCCGCGAGCGGAACCGCGGTCTCCCAGCTCACCGGAGCCGTCGAGTCCCACGGAGGCTCGGTGACCGGCCTCGACGTGACCGCGTCCGGCCATGAGAAGCTCCGCATCGACGTCACCATCGCCGCCACCTCCACGGCGCACGCCGACGAGATCGTCGAGCAGCTGCGCCACATCGAGGGCGTGACGCTCGGCAAGGTCTCCGACCGTACGTTCCTGATGCACCTCGGCGGCAAGATCGAGATGGCGTCCAAGCACCCCATCCGCAACCGTGACGACCTCTCGATGATCTACACCCCGGGCGTGGCCCGCGTCTGCATGGCGATCGCCGAGAACCCCGAGGACGCCCGCCGCCTCACCATCAAGCGCAACTCCGTTGCGGTCGTGACGGACGGCTCCGCCGTGCTGGGCCTCGGCAACATCGGCCCCAAGGCCGCGCTGCCCGTCATGGAGGGCAAGGCGGCCCTCTTCAAGCGGTTCGCCGGCATCGACGCCTGGCCGCTGTGCCTGGACACCCAGGACACCGACGCGATCGTCGAGATCGTCAAGGCGATCGCCCCCGGCTTCGCGGGCATCAACCTGGAGGACATCTCCGCGCCCCGCTGCTTCGAGATCGAGGCCCGCCTGCGCGAGGCCCTCGACATCCCCGTCTTCCACGACGACCAGCACGGCACCGCGATCGTCGTCCTCGCCGCCCTCACCAACGCGCTTCGCGTGGCGGGCAAGGCGATCGGGGACATCCGCGTGGTCATGTCGGGCGCCGGTGCGGCCGGTACGGCCATCCTCAAGCTGCTGATCGCCGCCGGTGTGAAGAACGCCGTCGTGGCCGACATCCACGGTGTCGTGCACTGCGACCGCGCCGACCTGGTCGACGCCGCCACCGACTCGCCGCTGCGCTGGATCGCCGACAACACCAACCCCGAGGGCCTCACGGGCACCCTCAAGGAGGCCGTGCGCGGCGCCGACGTGTTCATCGGCGTCTCGGCCCCGAACGTCCTCGACGGCGACGACGTGGCCGCCATGGCCGACGACGCCATTGTGTTCGCGCTCGCGAACCCCGACCCCGAGGTCGACCCCGCGGTCGCCCGGCAGACGGCGGCCGTCGTGGCCACCGGCCGCTCCGACTTCCCGAACCAGATCAACAACGTGCTGGTCTTCCCGGGTGTCTTCCGCGGTCTCCTCGACGCCCAGTCCCGGACCGTCAACACGGAGATGATGCTCGCCGCGGCCACCGCGCTCGCGAACGTCGTCACCGAGGACGAGCTGAACCCGAACTACATCATCCCGAGCGTCTTCAACGACAAGGTCGCGGGCGCGGTCGCCGGGGCGGTACGCGAGGCCGCGAAGGCGGCGGCGTCGGCCTGAGGCCCGCTGTGACGGTGGCCACGGCCCGCCCCATCGGCGCGTCGCGGGGCCGGAGGGCTTGCGCCGCCCTTTAGTGTGGCGGCCAAGCTCAGGCCTGCCACGACTCCCAAGGGTGTTCATATGACTCCCAGGGGTGTTCGTGTGACTCCCAGGGGTGCTGGATTGGCTTTCCCGCCGCAGGTGAGTGCAGGATGCGTTTCTGGGCGCGAGGGTCTGACGACGGACCCGGGTCCGCCTCAACGGCAAGAAGAACACGGGAGTAACAACATGAACCGCAGTGAGCTGGTGGCCGCGCTGGCCGACCGCGCCGAGGTGACCCGCAAGGACGCCGACGCCGTGCTGGCCGCGTTCGCTGAGACTGTCGGCGACATCGTCTCCAAGGGCGACGAGAAGGTCACCATCCCCGGCTTCCTGACCTTCGAGCGCACCCACCGTGCCGCTCGCACCGCTCGCAACCCGCAGACCGGCGACCCGATCCAGATCCCCGCCGGCTACAGCGTGAAGGTCTCCGCGGGCAGCAAGCTCAAGGAAGCGGCCAAGGGCAAGTAACCTTGCCATCTGTCTCTCACGGGACGATGGGGCGCACGTAGGACGCCTGATGGGGGCGGCACCTGGTCTTCCGGGTGCCGCCCCCATCGTCGTAGGGATATCTCCAGGGGCGCGGTTCTAGCCCAGCGCCTTGCCCGGCAGTTCCACCTTCGCGCCGAGCTCCATGAGCTTCTCCATGAAGTTCTCGTAGCCGCGGTTGATCAGCTCGATGCCGTGGACCCGGGAGGTGCCCTGGGCCGCGAGGGCGGCGATGAGGTACGAGAAGCCGCCGCGCAGGTCGGGGATGACCAGGTCGGCACCCTGCAGCCGGGTGGGGCCGGAGACGACCGCCGAGTGCAGGAAGTTGCGCTGGCCGAAGCGGCAGTCGGAGCCGCCGAGGCACTCGCGGTAGAGCTGGATGTGCGCGCCCATCTGGTTCAGCGCGGAGGTGAAGCCGAGGCGGGACTCGTAGACCGTCTCGTGGATGATCGACAGACCCGTGGCCTGCGTCAGGGCAACCACCAGCGGCTGCTGCCAGTCGGTCTGGAAGCCCGGGTGGACGTCCGTCTCCAGCGCGATCGACTTCAGCTGGCCGCCCGGGTGCCAGAAGCGGATGCCCTCGTCGTCGATCTCGAAGGCACCGCCCACCTTCCGGTAGGTGTTCAGGAACGTCATCATCGAGCGCTGCTGGGCGCCCCGGACGTAGATGTCGCCCTCGGTCGCCAGCGCGGCGGACGCCCAGGAGGCGGCCTCCAGGCGGTCCGGGAGCGCCTTGTGGTTGTAGCCGCCGAGCGAGTCCACACCGGTGATGCGGATCGTGCGGTCGGTGTCCATCGCGATGATGGCGCCCATCTTCTGCAGGACGCAGATGAGGTCCTCGATCTCCGGCTCGATGGCCGCGTTCGCGAGTTCCGTCACGCCCTCCGCGAGGACGGCCGTGAGCAGCACCTGCTCGGTCGCGCCCACCGACGGGTACGGCAGCTGGATCTTCGTACCGCGCAGCCGTCGCGGCGCCTCCAGGTACTGGCCGTCCTCCCGCTTCTCGATCTTCGCGCCGAACTGCCGCAGCACCTCGAAGTGGAAGTCGATCGGCCGGCCGCCGATGTCGCAGCCGCCGAGACCGGGGATGAAGGCGTGGCCGAGGCGGTGCAGCAGGGGGCCGCAGAAGAGGATCGGGATGCGGGACGAGCCCGCGTGGGCGTCGATGTCGGCGACGTTCGCGCTCTCCACGTTCGTCGGGTCCATCACCAGCTCGCCCGGCTCGTCGCCCGGGCGGACCGTTACGCCATGCAGCTGCAGCAGCCCGCGCACGACCCGTACGTCGCGGATGTCGGGCACGTTGCGCAGCCGGCTCGGACCGCTGCCGAGCAGCGCGGCGACCATGGCCTTGGGTACGAGGTTCTTCGCACCGCGGACACGGATCTCGCCACTGAGCGGGGTGCCGCCGTGTACAAGCAGTACGTCGTCAGAGCCGTTGACGGTCATGGATCTCGCGTTCCGTGGAGTTGGGCAGAGGTGTGTGCGGCGTGTGCGGACGGCCGACGGACCCGTTGTACGGGGGCCGGCGCGGCGCGAGCCGGAGAGCTAGCGTAATCGCCGCCCACCCCCCTTCCGTAAGCCCAAGTGCCTCTCAACCACGTCATGGATTGGCCACAACACGAACCGTTCACCACCGGCCACGGGGGGTCACCGTGACGCCCGTGCGCGGGGTGCGCGCCGGTGCGCCCTGAGCTGCGCGCACACCGCTGGCGGGATTGGCTCCCCGTACCCGGGCAGGATGCGGGATCATGTCTGGCATGACCGAGGTGTCCTCGCTCACAGGGCGGCTGCTCGTGGCCACGCCCGCCCTGGCGGACCCGAACTTCGACCGCGCTGTCGTGCTGCTCCTCGACCACGACGAGAAGGGCTCGCTCGGCGTGGTCCTCAACCGGCCCACCCCGGTGGACGTCGGCGACATCCTGGAGGGCTGGGCGGACCTCGCCGGCGAACCCGGGGTGGTCTTCCAGGGCGGCCCGGTGCAGCTGGACTCGGCGCTGGGGGTCGCGGTGATCCCCGGCGGGGGCTCCGTGGACCGGGCGCCACTCGGCTGGCGGCGCGTGCACGGGGCGATCGGCCTGGTCGATCTGGAGGCCCCGCCGGAGCTGCTGGCCTCCGCGCTCGGCTCGCTGCGCATCTTCGCCGGGTACGCGGGCTGGGGTCCCGGCCAGTTGGAGGACGAACTGGCGGAGGGCGCCTGGTACGTCGTCGAGTCGGAACCCGGCGACGTCTCCTCGCCCTGCCCGGAACGGCTCTGGCGCGAGGTCCTGCGCCGCCAGCGCAACGAGCTCGCGATGGTGGCCACGTATCCGGACGACCCTTCGCTCAACTGACGCGCGTGCGCTTCAGTACCCTGGAGCTCATGAGCACTCTTGAGCCCGAGCGCGGTACTGGTACGGGGACCCTCGTCGAGCCGACGCCGCAGACGTCGCACGGCGATGGTGACCACGAGCGCTTCGCCCACTATGTCCAGAAGGACAAGATCATGGCGAGCGCCCTCGACGGCACGCCCGTCGTGGCGTTGTGCGGCAAGGTGTGGGTCCCGGGCCGCGACCCGAAGAAGTACCCCGTGTGCCCCATGTGCAAGGAGATCTTCGAGTCCCTCGGCGCGGGCGGCGACGACCAGGGCGACGGCAAGAAGTAGCCGGGCGCGATCTGCTCGGGGGTCATCGGTTCCTCGGCGGGTGCGGGTGGTGTGTGGTTGCTCGCGCAGTTCCCACTCACCCGCACCCGCCGACGAATCCGTGCTCCCGAGCTTTGTGGCGCGCTTTTCTGGATCACAAGGTGGTTGAGACCTCTTGTGGTCATGTTCATGTACTCCATAGCCTCCGGTGTGTTGTGTAGAGCAGAACGCCCGTTGCAGAGAATGCAACGCTCCGCTCCCCCTCCGGAGGATTCGCTCGATGAAGCTCGCCGCCCGACTCGCCGCGCCCGTAGCGGCACTGGCCCTCGCCGGGCTGACCGCCTGTGCCCCCCAGACCTCCGACAACTCCTCCACCGGGGAGGACGAGAAGACCGGCACCCTGCGGGTGTGGCTCTTCCAGGAGGTGAGCAACGAGCCGAAGCAGAAGGTCGTCGACAAGGTCGTCGCCGCCTTCGAGAAGGCGCACGACGGCGCGAAGGTCAAGGTCGAGTACATCCCCGTCGAGACCCGCGCCCAGCGCATCAAGGCCGCCTTCAACGACCCCAAGAGCGCCCCCGACGTCATCGAGTACGGCAACACGGACACCGCCGGCTATGTGAAGGACGGCGGACTCGCCGACGTCACCACGGAGTTCAACGGCTGGTCCGAGGCCAAGGACTCCGATCCGACCGCCAAGACCTCCGTGACGGTCGAAGGGAAGGTCTACGGGGCGCCCTTCTTCGTGGGCGTGCGCGCCCTCTACTACCGCACCGACGTCTTCGACGAGCTCGGCCTCGAACCCCCGAAGACCCTGGACGAGCTGGCCACCACCGCCAAGCAGATCCGCGCCGCCAAGCCGGACCTGTACGGCCTCGTCGTCGGCGGCGCCTACACCTACGGGGCCATGCCCTTCGTCTGGGCCAACGGCGGGGAGATAGCCGAGGGCAAGGGCGGCTCGTACGCCTCGACCATCGACAGCGTGGCCGCCCGGAAGGGCATCGAGGCGTACACCTCGCTCTTCGGTGACGACAACTGCCCCGCCGCCAAGTGCGCGAGCATGGGCGGCAACGACACGGTCACCGCGTTCGCCGCCGGCAAGGCGGGCATGGCGATCGCCGGTGACTTCAGCCACGCGGCCGTGGAGGCCGGCAAGGTCAAGGGCAAGTACGCGGTCGTACCGCTGCCGGGGGTGAAGTCCGGCTCGGTGGCCCCGGCGTTCGCGGGCGGCAACAACGTCGGCGTCCTGAAGAGCACCACGCACCGCACGCTCGCCGTCGACCTGATGAAGCGACTGGCGTCCAAGGAGACCCAGGGCGAACTCTTCGACGCGATGGGCTTCCTGCCCACCTACACGGACGTGCGGGCGGAGGCGGCGAAGGAGGAGCCCTTCATCGAGCCGTTCGTGAAGACGCTGGCCTCCGGCACGAAGTTCGTGCCCGCCTCCCCGGCTTGGGCGCAGATCGACGCGTCGCTGGTGCTGCCGACGATGTTCCAGGAGGTCGTCAGCGGCAAGAAGGACGTGGCGGAGGCGTCGGAGGACGCGGCGAAGCAGATGAACGATGCGTTCGGCTCCGCCGGTTGAGCGGGGGGCGCCTGAGGGGGTGGGGGGTGCTGTGCGTGGGGGGCCTCGGGTTCGTCGTGGCTTGTCGCGCCTACGCGGCGGAGCCGCACATGTCACCGCCTCGCGCCCCTGTGGGGGCGCCGCAGTCACCCCCTGGCTCTATCTCGGCCCGGCGCTTGTCGTTCTCGGTGGGCTGCTTGTTTATCCCGTTTACCAGCTCGGGCTGATCTCGTTCTTCGAGTACACGCAGGCGCAGGTCAGTGGTGGTGAGCCGACGTCCTTCCGAGGGCTCGGGAACTACGCCGAGTTGTTCGGGGACGGGCAGTTCTGGCAGGTGCTGCTGGCCACCGTCGTGTTCGCGGCGGCGTGCGTGGTGTCCACGCTCGCCGTCGGGTGCGCGCTCGCCGTGCTGCTGACACGAGTACGGGCCGTGCCGCGGCTCGCGCTGATGCTGGCGGCGCTCGGTGCGTGGGCGACCCCGGCCATCACGGGGTCCACGGTGTGGCTGCTGCTGTTCGACCCGGACTTCGGGCCGGTCAACCGCGTCCTGGGCCTCGGCGACCACTCCTGGACGTACGGGCGGTACAGCGCCTTCCTCCTCGTCCTGCTCGAAGTGGTCTGGTGCTCCTTCCCGTTCGTGATGGTGACCGTCTACGCGGGCATCCGCTCCGTACCGTCGGAAGTGCTGGAGGCCGCGGCCCTGGACGGCGCCTCGCAGTGGCGGATCTGGCGGTCGGTCCTCGCGCCGATGCTCCGCCCGATCCTGGTCGTCGTCACCATTCAGTCGATCATCTGGGACTTCAAGGTCTTCACCCAGATCTATGTGATGACGGGCGGCGGCGGAATCGCGGGCCAGAACCTCGTGCTGAACGTGTACGCCTACCAGAAGGCCTTCGCGTCCTCCCGGTACAGCCTCGGTTCGGCGATCGGCGTGGTGATGCTGGTGATTCTGCTGGCGATCACCCTGGTGTATTTGCGACTGCTGCGCAGGCAAGGGGAGGAGCTGTGAATTCACCGGGTTTCGTGCGGCGGCCCTGGCGGCTCGCCGCGGAGGCGTCCGCCCTGGTCATCGCGGTCGTGGTGGCGTTCCCGCTGTACTGGATGGTGTTGAGCGCCTTCAAGCCGGCGGGTGAGATCGAGTCGTCCGAGCCCCGGCCGTGGACCCTCGCGCCGACCCTGGATTCCTTCCGGCGTGTCTTCGGGCAGCAGGAATTCGGCCGGTACTTCGCCAACAGCCTGATCGTCGCCTGCGCGGTGGTCGTCGCCTCCGCGCTCATCGCGTTTCTCGCCGCGACGGCGGTCACCCGATTCCGCTTCCGATTCCGGACCACGTTGCTGATCATGTTCCTGGTGGCCCAGATGGTTCCGGTGGAGGCGCTGACCATTCCCCTCTTCTTCCAGATGCGGGACTTCGGTCAACTCAACACCCTGGGCGCGCTGATCCTGCCGCACATCGCCTTCTCGCTGCCGTTCGCGATCTGGATGCTGAGGGGTTTCGTGAAGGCCGTACCGGAGGCCCTGGAGGAGGCCGCCTATCTCGACGGGGCGAGCCGTTCCCGGTTCCTCTGGCAGATCCTTTTCCCGCTCGTCTTCCCGGGCCTGGTCGCCACCAGCGTCTTCTCCTTCATCTCGACCTGGAACGACTTCCTGTTCGCCAAGTCGTTCATCATCAGCGACACCTCCCAGTCGACCCTGCCGATGGCGCTGCTGGTCTTCTACAAGCCGGAGGAGCCGGACTGGGGCGGTGTGATGGCCGTCTCCACGGTGATGACCGTGCCGGTGCTGATCTTCTTCGTACTCGTACAGCGGCGCCTGGTCTCCGGACTGGGCGGCGCGGTGAAGGACTGACGCGATGCACGCGGACCTGATTCCGGCGCCCCGCGCCGTCGACGCCGCTTCCGGCGGCGTACGGCTGACGGCGCGCTCCCGCCTCTACGCCGACGAGGGGACCGAAGGTGTCGGCCACTGGCTGCGCACCGCCCTGCGGGAAGCCACCGGCCTGCCGCTGCGTGAGGCGCGGGACCTCGACGACACGGACGGGGACGGCATCGGGCTCCGGCTCGACCCCCGACTCGGCCCCGAGGAGTACCGCCTCGTCAGCGACGCCTCCGGGGTCCTCGTCGAGGGCGGTGGCGCGGCCGGTGTCTTCTGGGGTGTCCAGACGCTGCGTCAGCTCCTCGGCCCCGAGGCGTACCGCAGGGCGCCGGTCGACCGCGACCGCGTCTGGACCGTGCCGTACGTCACCGTCGAGGACGCCCCCCGCTTTCGCTGGCGCGGCCTCATGCTCGACGTGGCCCGGCACTTTCTGCCCAAGGACGGGGTCCTGCGCTACCTGGACCTGATGGCCGCGCACAAACTCAACGTCCTCCATCTGCACCTGACGGACGACCAGGGCTGGCGGGTGGAGATCAAGAGGTACCCCCGGCTGACCGAGGTCGGCGCCTGGCGGGCGCGTACGAAATTCGGCCACCGGGCGTCACCGCTGTGGGAGGAGAAACCGCACGGGGGCTACTACACCCAGGACGACCTCCGGGAGATCGTCGCGTACGCGGCGGAGCGGCACATCACCGTGGTCCCCGAGATCGACGTCCCGGGGCACAGCCAGGCCGCCATCGCCGCGTACCCGGAACTCGGCAACACCGATGTCGTCGACACGGCCTCCCTAGGCGTGTGGGACACCTGGGGCGTCAACAAGAACGTCCTCGCCCCCACCGATCACACCCTGCGCTTCTACGAGGGGGTGTTCGAGGAACTCCTGGAGTTGTTTCCGGCCGACGCCGTCGTGTCCTCGGGGTTTTCGGCGTTCGTGCACATCGGCGGCGACGAGTGCCCCAAGGACCAGTGGCGGGAATCCGCCGCCGCGCGGGCCCGGATGCGGGAGCTGGGGCTCGCGGACGAGGACGCGCTGCAGTCCTGGTTCGTCCGGCACTTCGACAACTGGTTGACCGCGCGTGGGCGTCGCCTGATCGGATGGGACGAGATCCTGGAGGGCGGGAGCCGAGCCGAAGGGCGCGCCCCTGTCGAAAGCGACGAGGAGGAGGGAGCGGAGCGACCGCTCGACGAGGTGGGGGCGCCCCCGGCCGGAGGCTGGGGGAGTCGACAGGGGATCAGTGCGCCCGGAGGTGAGGCGACAAGATTCAGCCTTGCGCAGGGGGCTGCCGTGTCGTCCTGGCGGGGGTACGCGGGCGGGGTCACGGCGGCCCGCATGGGCCACGACGTGGTCATGTGCCCCGAGCAGCAGGTGTATCTGGACCACCGTCAGGACGGCGGCCCCGACGAGCCGGTGCCCATCGGCTGGGTCCGCACTCTGGAGGACGTCTTCCGGTTCGAGCCGGTACCACCGGAGTTGACGGCCGACGAGGCCCGGCACGTGCTGGGCGCCCAGGCCAACGTGTGGACCGAGGTGATGGAGGACCGCGCCCGCGTGGACTACCAGACGTTCCCGCGCCTGGCGGCCTTCGCCGAGGTGGTCTGGAGCCGGCTGCCGGCCCCCGCCGAGCGTGACTTCGGCGACTTCGAGCGGCGGATGACGGCCCACTACGCGCGACTTGACGCCCTGGGGGTCGGTTATCGGCCGCCTTCGGGCCCGCGCCCGTGGCAGCGGCGACCCGGGGTGCTCGGACGTCCGATCGAGGGGGCGCCCCCGAACGTGTGAGGCGGGTGCGAAGACGTAGGACCGAAAGCGCGTGCCCTGCGACGGTGGCCGCTCGGGGAACGAGTGGGACAAGAGGTGCTTGAGTCAACGGAAGGTACCGATGTGCGCCTATGGGCGATGCCGTATCAAATCGGACCATCTCTCGAGTGAGGCGGGCGAATGCCTCCTAGCGGACCCCCGCGTTCGGGCCTCGCGAGAATGTGCCAGAGTTGCCACGTCCACCCTGTCAGCACGTACCGTACGGCAACACAGGCGGACCAGGTGGGGCAGTGGGAAGGGGTAGCCGGTTTGACCACGCACGCACCGCAGGCGGCGCAGGCCGTGACCCTGCCCGGCTCGCTGGACGAGGCCGTGGCGGCCCTCGCCGCCATGCCCTGGGCGGTTCCGGTGGCGGGCGGCACAGACCTCATGGCCGCGGTCAACTCCGGGCAGCTCAGGCCTGCGGCACTGGTCGGCCTCGGCCGGATCAGCGAGATCCGCGGCTGGCAGTACCAGGACGGGCATGCCCTCCTGGGGGCGGGACTGACGCACGCCCGGATGGGGCGCCCGGACTTCGCGGCGCTCATTCCGGCGCTCGCCGCCGCCGCGCGCGCCGCCGGACCACCGCAGATCCGCAACGCCGGGACCCTCGGCGGCAACATCGCGACGGCCGCCCCCACCGGGGACGCGCTGCCCGTGCTCGCCGCCCTGGAGGCCACGCTGATCATCGCGGGCCCGGGCGGGGCCCGCCGCGAGATGCCCGTTTCGCACCTGCTGGCAGGCATGGAAATGTTGCGACCCGGTGAACTCATCGGCTTCGTGCGCGTGCCGCTGCTGCACGCCCCCCAGGTCTTCCTGAAGGCCACGGGGCGCACCGGCCCCGGCCGCGCGGTCGCCTCCGTCGCCCTCGTCCTCGACCCCGCCCGGCGCGGGGTGCGGTGCGCCGTCGGAGCCATAGCGCCGATGCCGCTGCGCCCGCTGGACGCCGAGGCGTGGGTCGGCCAACTGATCGACTGGGACGGCGAGCGCGCCCTGGTGCCCGAGGCGCTCCAGGCCTTCGGCGAGTACGTGGCCGCCGCCTGCATCCCGGACCCGGCCCCCGAGGTGGACGGCTCCGTGGCACCGCTTCCGCCCGCCGTACTGCACCTGCGGCGCACCGTCGCCGCGCTGGCCCGACGAGCACTGGGGAGGGCGCTGTCGTGACCGACGACCAGCACGGGGAGGGCACCCCGCAGCAGGGGGGCCAGGGCGGCTGGGAGCGGCTGCCGCAGGGCGACTACGACGACGGCGCCACCACCTTCGTCCAGCTCCCCGAGGGGGGCATCGACGCGCTGCTCGCCGCCGACAGCCCGCTGGCCGCGCCAGGCCACGGCTACGTGCCGCCGCAGATAGCGACGAACTCCATCCACGCGGCCAACCCGGTCCCGGTGCACCCGGGGCAGGTCGGTGACACGGCCCACACCGCCGGTACCGACCCGTCCGTCCCAGGCACCTGGACGATGCCGGCCGGGGGCGCCGAGTGGCACGACCCGAACGCCGGGCGGCCCTCGCCGCCGACACAGCACGGGTTCACGTACGACCCCGGCTCGACCGGGCAGTGGACGTTCGATGAGCCGGCCGCCCCGGAAGGCGCCGCTCCCGGTCACGATGTGACCGGTGAGTGGTCGATTCCGGTCGCCGGTGGTGATCTTCCGGACGAATCCGGTGAGTTCAGCACCTCGGCCCTGGTCGAGCAGTGGGGCGGCACCCCGCCCGCCACGCTCCCCGGCGGAGCCGCCGCGCCCTGGGCGACGGAGGAGATCGGCACGGCGTGGACCGCGCCGCCGCCCCCCGCACGGACCGAGGAGCCCCCGGCCGATGAGCACCCTGGCGGGGAACGTCCGGCCGAGGGTCCGGCGGCGGACGGGAGCGCGCCGGGTGCGGCGCCGGACGCGTCCGGTGAGCCCTCCGCGGCTGCCGGGAGCTCCGAGGGCTCTGGGGCCGCGTACGCCGGTCAGGGGCCGGAGAGCGCCGAGGAGGCCCCGAAAGGCGCCCAGGAGCCCGCTGGGCCGACCGGCGGGGCCGACGACGCGGAGACCTCGGGCCCCGAGCGGACCGAGAAGCCGGAGACGGGCGCCGACGCGCCGGGGGCCACCGGGCCCGCCGACTCCGTCCAGTCCGTCGAGCCTTCCGGGGCCGAGGAATCCGCCCCGACCCCGCCCCCGCACGACGACCACCCCCTCGCCTCCTACGTCCTGCGCGTCAACGGCACCGAGCGGCCCGTCAGCGACGCCTGGATCGGCGAGTCGCTGCTCTACGTGCTGCGCGAGCGGCTCGGCCTGGCCGGCGCCAAGGACGGCTGCTCGCAGGGCGAGTGCGGCGCCTGCAACGTGCAGGTCGACGGCCGTCTCGTGGCCTCCTGCCTGGTGCCCGCGGTCACCTCCGCCGGCAGCGAGGTGCGCACCGTCGAGGGCCTCGCCGCCGACGGCCGGCCCTCGGACGTGCAGCGGGCCCTCGCCAAGTGCGGTGCCGTGCAGTGCGGTTTCTGCGTGCCCGGCATGGCGATGACCGTGCACGACCTCCTGGAGGGCAACCCCGCCCCCACCGACCTGGAGACCCGCCAGGCCCTCTGCGGCAACCTCTGCCGCTGCTCCGGCTACCGGGGCGTCCTCGCGGCCGTCCGTGACGTCGTCGCCGAGCGCGAGGCGCACACGGCCGCCGAGAACGAGGCCGCCGCCGACACCGACGAGGCCCGCATCCCGCACCAGGCCGGCCCCGGCGCGGGCGGCGTCAACCCGGCGGCGTACGACGCCCAGCGGACACCCCCGTCGGCCCCGCACGACGCCGACCGGTCCTACGGCGGCCAGGGGCTGTCGTTCACCGGCCCGGACGACTCGTACGGCGGTCAGGGCCAGTCGTTCGGCGGCAGCGGTGACACCTACGGCGGTCAGGGCCAGTCGTTCGGCGGTCAGGACCAGTCCTTCGGCCAGGACCAGTCGTTCGGCGGTCCCGGCGACACCTACGGCGGTCAGGGTCAGTCCTTCGCCGGGCAGGGCGACACCTATGGCGGCCAAGGGCAGTCCTTCGGCGGTCAGGACGACTCGTACGGCGGTCAGGGCCGGTCGTTCGGCCAGGACGGAGGCCAGGCGTGAGCAACGAAACCGTCATCGCGACGCCCGCGGGCCCCGGCGAGACCGCGCCCGCACCCGAGCAGTTGCCGCACGGCCTGGGCGCGTCCCTGCCGTCCGCCGACTCCCGGGCCAAGTCGGAGGGCACCTTCCCGTACGCGGCCGACCTGTGGGCCGAGGGCCTGCTGTGGGCCGCCGTGCTCCGCTCGCCGCACCCGCACGCGCGCATCGTGTCCATCGACACGACCCACGCCCGCGAGATGCCCGGCGTACGGGCCGTCGTCACCCACGAGGACGTGCCGGGCGTCGCCCTGCACGGCCGCGGCAAGGCCGACCGGCCCCTGTTCGCCTCCGAGGTCGTACGCCACCACGGCGAGCCCATCGCGGCCGTCGCCGCCGACCACCCCGACACCGCACGGATGGCCGCCGCCGCCGTCATCGTCGAGTACGAGGTCCTCGACCCGGTGATCGACCCGGAGCAGGCCTTCGAGGCCGAGCCCCTGCACCCCGACGGCAACCTCATCCGCCACATCCCGCTGCGCCACGGCGACCCGAACGCGGCCGGCGAGATCGTCGTCGAGGGGCAGTACCGCATCGGCCGCGCGGACCCGGCCCCCATCGGTGCCGAGGCCGGCCTCGCCGTGCCCCGCCCCGACGGCGGCGTCGAGCTGTACGTGGCCTCCACCGATCCGCACACCGACCGCGACGCGGCCGCCGCCTGCTACGGCCTGCCGCCCGACCGCGTCAAGATCGTCGTCACCGGGGTCCCCGGCGCCACCGCCGACCGTGAGGACCAGGGCTTCCAGCTGCCGCTCGGACTGCTCGCCCTGAAGACCGGCTGCCCGGTCAAGCTGACGGCCACCCGCGAGGAGTCCTTCCTCGGCCACGCGCACCGCCACCCCACCCTGCTGCGTTACCGCCACCACGCGGACGCCGAGGGCAAGCTCGTCAAGGTCGAGGCACAGATCCTGCTCGACGCCGGCGCGTACGCGGACACCTCCTCGGAGGCGCTGGCCGCCGCCGTCTCCTTCGCCTGCGGCCCGTACGTCGTCCCCAACGCCTTCATCGAGGGCTGGGCGGTCCGCACCAACAACCCGCCCTCCGGCCATGTGCGCGGCGAGGGCGCGATGCAGGTCTGCGCCGCGTACGAGGCGCAGATGGACAAGCTGGCGAAGAAGCTGGGCATCGACCCGGCGGACCTGCGCATGCGCAACGTGATGTCCACGGGCGACATGCTGCCGACGGGCCAGTCGGTGACCTGCCCGGCGCCGGTCGCCGAACTCCTCCAGGCCGTCCAGGAGTTCCCGCTGCCGGCCCTGCCCAAGGACACCCCCGAGGAGGAGTGGTTGCTCCCGGGAGGCCCGGAGGGCGCGGGCGAGCCGGGAGCCGTCCGGCGCGGCGTCGGGTACGGCCTCGGCATGGTCCACATGCTCGGCGCCGAGGGTGCGGACGAGGTGTCCACGGCCACCGTGAAGGTCCACGACGGCATCGCGACCGTGCTGTGCGCGGCCGTCGACACCGGCCAGGGCTTCTCCACCCTCGCCCGGCAGATCGTCCAGGAGACCCTCGGCATCGACGAGGTGCACATCGCTCAGGTCGACACCGACCAGCCGCCGGCCGGCCCGAGCTGCCGGGGCCGCCACACCTGGGTCTCGGGCGGCGCGGTGGAGCGGGCGGCGAAGATGGTCCGCACGCAACTGCTGCAACCGCTCGCCCACAAATTCGGCATGTCCACGGAGCTGCTGCAGATCACCGACGGCAAGATCACGTCGTACGACGGTGTGTTGTCCACCACGGTCGCGGAGGCGATGGACGGCAAGGAGCTCTGGGCCACCGCCCAGTGCCGCCCACACCCCACCGAACCGCTGGACGAGGCCGGACAGGGCGACGCGTTCGTGGGCCTCGCGTTCTGCGCGATCCGCGCGGTCGTCGACGTCGACATCGAACTCGGTTCCGTACGGGTCGTGGAGCTGGCCGTCGCCCAGGACGTCGGCCGCATCCTCAACCCGGACCAGCTCGCCGCGCGCATCGAGGCGGGCGTCACCCAGGGCGTGGGCATCGCGCTGACCGAGAACCTGCGCACCCCCCGGGGCCTGGTCCGCCACCCCGACCTGACCGGCTACGCCCTGCCCACCGCCCTCGACGTCCCCGACATCCAGCTCGTCAAGCTGGTGGAGGAACGCGACGTCGTCGCCCCCTTCGGCGCGAAGGCGGCCAGCGCGGTGCCGGTGGTGACCTCGCCGGCGGCCATCGCGGCGGCGGTACGGGCGGCCACGGGACGCCCCGTGAACCGGCTGCCGATCCGCCCGCAGGCGGCGGTGGTGACGGGGGCGTAGGGCCGGGGGAGGCGGCCGCGAGCCGCCTCCGGCACCGCCCTTGAGGTGCGTGTTCGCGCGTACGGCAGGTGTTGTCAGTGGGGCGGCGTAAGGTTCTTGGAAGTGGGGACGACGACCGCTCGGCGACTGTTCGGCGGTGCCGTGGTCCCCGCCGCTGGGGGACGCACGCCGAGAAGCACGTGCCGGGGGGAGCCATGAGCACAATGACGATGGGGACAATGGGCCTGACGGACCTGAACGACCTGCGCGATCCGACCCTTTCGAACGACCTGGCGGTGCTGACCGGAGGCCCGGTCACCCGCTCCGGACTGGCGCTGGACCTGCCGGCCCGGCTGCTGGACGAGGAGTTCGGCCAGAGCAGGGTGTGGCGCTTCGAGGACTTCGACTTCCCGGCCACGCTCACCCACGAGCCGACCCGCCGCTTCCTGCGGGACATGGGTCTGCCCGAGGACCACGGCTTCTTCCACCTCGACACGGACATCCCGCTGCCGACCCTCGCCGAGTACTACGCGCATGAGCGCGCCGACGCCCTCACCCCCGGCCGACTCCCTTCCAGAGCGGCCCACTTGATCCGCCTCGGTCACTTCGTCGAGGGCAACAGCGTCGTGGTGGACGGCACCACCGGCGCGGTCCTCAACTGGAGCGAACCCGAGTCGACCCTCTGCCCCCTCGACGCCGACCTCTCCACCCTCGCCTTCACCCTCTGGCTCCTCCATCGCGAGAAGCACGAGAAATCGGCAACGGGGTGCTGGGTGGACCGGCTGCGCAACGAGGCGTGCGCGGAGTTCTGACCCTGCCGGGCCGGGCCGCGAGGCCGCCGTGCCACATGGCGACGGGCCGACCGCTGGAGAAGCGGTCGGCCCGTCGCCGTAGGGAGGCCGTGGCGGGAATCGAACCCGCGTAACTCGCTTTGCAGGCGAGTCCCTAAGCCACTCGGGCACACGGCCGGGTTGGGGGCGGGGCCGGTGGGGCCCTGTCGCTCCGAACTCGATGTGTCGACCGTAGGCGGGGGGTGGGCGGGGGCTCAAGGGTGGTGGGGGTGCTGCAACGGGACTGCCATACGCCGTTCATGAAGGGTCCGGGGCGGGCGCACGGGTGGGTCGTCGGGTGGGGTCTCCCGGCGGGGGTCTTCGGGCTGGGCGTGGTGGACGTACGACCAAAGTCCTGGGGGTGAGGGACTTCGGACAGGGGCGAAAGTCCGCTGTGCCCCTTACGCTGGCTCGCATGGCCGCTTCCGAACCGCGTGGCGCTGGTGTCGCGCAGAGCCCTGCCCCGACGCCTGTCGCCGACGGTGGGGAGAGCGTGCTGAGCCGCTCCTATCGGGGGCTCAGTATCGGGATCGTCTCGGTCGTGCTGCTGATCGCGTTCGAGGCCATGGCGGTCGGTACGGCGATGCCGGTCGCGGCGCGTGAGCTGGACGGGATCCCGGTGTACGGCTTCGCGTTCTCGGCGTACTTCACGACCAGCCTGTTCGGGATGGTGCTGGCGGGTCAGTGGGCCGACCGGCGGGGGCCGTTGGGAGCGCTGACGACGGGGATCGGTGCCTTCGCGGCCGGGCTCGTACTGTCGGGGACGGCCGGCGCGATGTGGCTCTTCATCCTCGGACGGGCCGTGCAGGGCCTCGGCGGCGGGCTGGTGATCGTCGCGCTGTACGTCGTGGTCGGGCGCGCGTACCCGGAGCGGCTCCGGCCCTCGATCATGGCGGCGTTCGCGGCCAGTTGGGTCATCCCCTCCGTGGTCGGCCCCCTCGCGTCTGGCGCGGTGACGGAACAACTGGGCTGGCGGTGGGTGTTCCTGGGGATCCCCGCGCTGGTGGTCCTGCCGCTGGGGCTCGCACTGCCGCAGATACGACGGCGCGCTGCCGGGCCGGTCGCTTCGGCTTCCGGGCCGGATGCTTCGGCTTCCGGGCCGGTCGCTCTTCCTTCCGCCCCGGCTTCTGCGTCGGCTTCCGCTTCCGCCTCCGCCCCCTCCTTCGACCGCCGTCGTATCCGGCTCGCCTTCGGGATCTCGCTCGGGGCCGGGCTGTTGCAGTACGCGGCTCAGGATCTGCGGTGGTGGTCGCTGGTGCCGGCGGTCGTGGGGGTCGCGCTCCTCGTGCCGGCCGTGTCGGGGCTGCTGCCGAGGGGGACGTACCGGGCGGTGCGGGGGCTGCCGGCGGTGGTGCTGCTGCGCGGGGTGGCGGCGGGCTCGTTCGTGGCGGCCGAGTCGTTCGTGCCGTTGATGCTGGTGACCCAGCGGGGGCTGTCGCCGACGCTCGCCGGATTCTCGCTGGCGGCCGGCGGGGCGACCTGGGCGCTGGGGTCGTGGGTGCAGGCGCGGGCGAGGGTGGAGCCGTACCGGGAGCGGCTGATGACGGTGGGGATGGTGCTGGTGGCGGCGGCGATCACCACGCTGCCGGGTGTGCTGGTCGACTCCGTCCCGGTGTGGACCGTGGCCGTCGCCTGGGCGTTCGGGTGCTTCGGGATGGGGCTCGTGATCGCCTCGACCAGCGTGCTGTTGCTCCAGCTCTCCGCCCCGGAGGAGGCCGGCACCAACTCCGCGTCCCTCCAGATCTCCGACGGTCTGTCCAACGCGCTCCTCCTCGCGGCGGGCGGCGCCGCGTTCGCCGCGCTGGGCGGTGGCGCGGTCGGGCACGGGGCCTCCACGACCGCCGCCGCGTCCCACCCGGCCGCCTTCGTCGTGGTGTTCCTGCCGATGGCGGGGGTGGCGCTGCTGGGGGCTTGGGTGACGACGCGGTTGCGGGCGCGCTAGCTGAATCTGGTACCGATGTGACCCCACCCGGTGGTACCGTTTTGGTATGGCTATGAACCTGCGTCTCCGCGACGACCAGACGGAAGCTCTGAAGCTGCGCGCCGAGGAGGAGGGCACGAGCATGCACGCCATACTGCTGCGGGCCGTGGACGACTACCTGGCCAGGACGGCTCACGAGGCACTGGTCCGCAAGGCCGCCAAGGAGCAGACCGTCAAGTGGGCCGAGCTGCTGGAGCGGCTGAAGTGAGCTGTGTCTACCTCTCGGCGGAGGACGTCCTGGCCATCGCCGAACACGCGGTGGACGACCAGACCGTCGTCGTACGCGACGCCGGCCTGCTGGAGTCCGCCGTGCACCGCCCATCGGCTGCGATGTTCGGACAGGAGGCCTACAGCGACGTGTTCGACAAGGCGGCCGCGCTGTTGCAGTCGCTGGCGATCAACCACCCCTTCCTCGACGGGAACAAGCGCACGGCCTGGGTGTCCTGCGTCGTGTTCCTCGCGATGAACGAGGTGCAGTTGCGGCCGGACATCGACGCGGCGGAGCGCCTGGTCATCGCCGTTTCGACCGGCGCTCTCGACGAGGTCAAGGTCATTTCCGAGGCGCTGCGAGACCTGGCCGAGTAGCGATGTGACCTCGGTCCCATCCTTGGGCGGCCCGGCGGAATGAGCGCGTTGGCGCGCCCGCCCCGCCGGTAGGGTGGCCCGGTTGTCATACGTAGCCGAGGTGTCCGCGTCGCTGCGCGAGCCACCCGGGCTGCCCGCCGAGCCGCTCGACCCCCACCGGAGACCGTGACTACCACCGCCACCTCCTCCTCGAACCACCACCTCTCGCCCGCCTTCCCCGGCCGTGCCCCCTGGGGTACCGCCAGCAAGCTGCGTGCCTGGCAGCAGGGGGCGATGGAGAAGTACATCCAGGAGCAGCCGCGGGACTTCCTCGCGGTCGCGACCCCGGGCGCCGGTAAGACGACCTTCGCGCTGACGCTCGCGTCCTGGCTGCTGCACCACCACGTCGTCCAGCAGGTGACGGTCGTGGCCCCCACCGAGCACCTGAAGAAGCAGTGGGCCGAGGCAGCGGCGCGGATAGGGATCAAGCTCGACCCCGAGTACAGCGCGGGGCCGCTCAGCAAGGAGTACGACGGGGTCGCGGTCACCTACGCGGGTGTGGGCGTACGGCCCATGCTGCACCGCAACCGCAGCGAGCAGCGCAAGACCCTGGTGATCCTCGACGAGATCCACCACGCCGGTGACAGCAAGTCCTGGGGCGAGGCCTGCCTGGAGGCGTTCGAGCCGGCCACCCGCCGGCTCGCGCTCACCGGTACGCCCTTCCGGTCCGACACCAACCCCATCCCCTTCGTCACGTACGAGGAGGGGGCGGACGGCATCCGGCGCTCCTCCGCCGACTACACCTACGGCTACGGCAACGCCCTCGCCGACAACGTCGTGCGGCCCGTCATCTTCCTCTCCTACAGCGGCAACATGCGCTGGCGCACCAAGGCGGGCGACGAGATCGCCGCGCGCCTCGGCGAACCCATGACCAAGGACGCGGTCAGCCAGGCCTGGCGTACGGCGCTCGATCCCCGCGGCGAGTGGATGCCGAGCGTGCTGCGCGCCGCCGACCAGCGGCTCACCGAGGTCAGGAAGGCCATCCCGGACGCCGGCGCCCTCGTCATCGCCACCGACCAGGACTCCGCCCGCGCCTACGCGAAGCTGATCCGGGAGATCACGGGGACGAGCGCGACGGTCGTCCTGTCCGACGATTCCGGTGCCTCGGACCGTATCGACGAGTTCAGCCACAGCACCGACCGGTGGATGGTCGCCGTGCGCATGGTGTCCGAGGGCGTCGACGTGCCCCGGCTGGCCGTCGGGGTCTACGCCACCACCATCTCCACCCCGCTGTTCTTCGCCCAGGCCGTGGGCCGGTTCGTACGGTCCCGGCGGCGCGGCGAGACCGCGTCCGTGTTCCTGCCGACCGTGCCCGACCTGCTCACCTTCGCCAACGAGATGGAGGTCGAGCGGGACCACGCCCTCGACAAGCCGAAGAAGGCGGGCGAGGAGGACCCGTACGCCGAGGAGGACAAGCTCCTCGCGGAGGCGGAGAAGCAGCAGGACGAGGACACCGGCGAGCAGGACATGCTGCCCTTCGAGGCGCTGGAATCCGACGCCGTGTTCGATCGGGTCATGTACAACGGGGCCGAGTTCGGTATGCAGGCCCACCCGGGGAGCGAGGAGGAGCAGGACTACCTCGGGATCCCGGGGCTCCTCGAACCCGACCAGGTGCAGCTGCTGCTCCAGAAGCGGCAGGCGCGGCAGATCGCGCACAGCCGCAAGAAGCCGGACGCCGAGGCCGACCTGGTGGAGCTGCCGGCCGACCGGCGGCCCGTGGTCACCCACAAGGAACTCCTCGAGCTGCGGAAACAGCTCAACGGCATGGTCGGCGCGTACTCCCACCAGAGCGGCAAGCCGCACGGGGTCATCCACACCGAGGTACGGCGGGTGTGCGGCGGACCGCCGAGCGCCGAGGCCACGGCGGGGCAGCTGCGCCAGCGGATCGCCAAGGTGCAGGAGTGGGCGACCCGGATGAAGTGAGGGGTGCGTACCGGGGCGCGTGCCGAGTGGGCGCCCCGGCTTGCGTGCTCAACGGGCGCTCCAGGGTGGCGTGCGCCTGTCTTGTGGGGTGTGAGGCGTACGTCGTGCGCCCGTACATTTCGCGACAAAGCGAAGTAGTCCGTACCGGTCACTGACCGGATTCTGGACGGAGTCTTCCGCTCAGCGAACCGGCTCGTCTACTGTCCCGCTACGCACACGCCCCGTGGCAGCGCCGCCGCGGAGCGCAGCCGTGAAGCGACTCCGCCCGGATCATCCGGGTTCAGCCGATCGGCGGCCTCTGTAGCGCGTCGCCGAACGGGACCGGTGACGCATCAGCCGTGACAGGGGTCGCCGCCCTCACCCAAGAAGGAGTGGGCGTCGTGACCGCGGAGACCTCTCAGACGCTTGATCGGGGACTGCGCGTCCTCAAGCTGCTCGCCGACACCGACCACGGGCTGACCGTCACCGAACTGTCCAACAAGCTCGGGGTCAACCGGACCGTCGTCTACCGCCTGCTCGCCACCCTGGAGCAGCACTCCCTCGTCCGCCGCGACCTGGGCGGACGTGCCCGGGTGGGGCTGGGGGTGCTGAGGCTCGGGCGGCAGGTGCACCCGTTGGTGCGGGAGGCCGCGCTGCCCGCGCTGCGGTCGCTGGCCGAGGACATAGGGGCGACCGCCCACCTCACGCTCGTCGACGGCACCGAGGCACTGGCCGTCGCCGTCGTCGAGCCGACGTGGACGGACTACCACGTGGCGTACCGGGCCGGCTTCCGGCACTCGCTGGACCGGGGGGCCGCGGGGCGGGCCATCCTGTCGGGGCGGCAGCAGCCGGGGGACTGGCCGGGGTACGCGCTCACGCACGGCGAGCTGGAGGCCGGGGCGAGCGGGGCCGCCGCCCCGCTGCTCGGGGTGACGGGTGTCGAGGGCAGCGTGGGCGTGGTGATGCTGGCCGACGCGGTGCCGGAGCGGGTCGGCCCGCGGGTGATGGACGCGGCCAGGGAAGTGGCCGACGCGCTTCGGTGACGTGACGCCTTTCCGGTGACGTGACGCCCTTTCGGTGACGTGCACGCCCTCCGGCAGTCCCTAGGGCAGTCGGTTCAGCCAGTCCAGCACGTGTGCGGTGAAGGTGTCCGGCTGTTCCATGTTCACGTAGTGTCCGGCGCCCTCGACGGCGACGGTGTGGCCCTTCGCGGCGACCGTGGTGACCAGGCGTTCGGCCATGGCGATGAGGTCGGGGGCGTCCAGGGCGCCGTTGACCGCGAGGGTGGGGACCGTGATCGTGGCGGCGCGGGCCCAGGTGTCCGTGACCGGCACGTGCCAGTCCCGCTCGCCGACGGTGTGCTTGAGGGCGGTGGCGCGGCTCATCTCCCGTACTCGCCGGACGATGCCGGGGTCCACGTCGTCGACCTCGCGGTGCGGACCGGCGACCGCCTCGGCGACCACTTCGAGCCAGCCCTCCAGGTCGCCTGACATCAGCGTGCCGTAGTACCGGGCGACGCTGTCCTTGGTCCAGGGATCGGTGTACTCGGGCTCGCTGGTGCCGACGCCGCTGACGACGAGGGCGCGTACCAGGTCGGGATGTTCCAGTGCCGTGTCGACCGCCGTGCCGCCGCCCATCGACATGCCGACCAGGATCGCCGGGCCCGTGTCCAGGTGGCGCAGCAGCGCGGCGAGGTCGTCGGCGAAGCGGAACGGCTTGCTCGCGTTGGCGGAGGCGCCGTGCCCTCGCGCGTCCGGGGCGATGACCCGGTGACCGGCCGCCGTCAGCACGGGTACCAGGTCCCGCCACATGGTGTGGTCCGTGAAGCCGCCGTGCAGCAGTACGAGCGGGGTGCCGGAGCCGGTGTCCAGGTAGGCGAGGGGGCCGTCGTCGGAGGGGAACGTGTGCGGGCGGGCCTGCGAGGCATCAGTCATGACAACCAAGGTGTCATGTTGGCGAGAAGATGACAACTCAGTTGTCATTCTGGGGAGCGGTGGGGGCGTGGAAGACAATGAGCCCGTGACAGAGACCAATGAGCCGCTGCCGCCCGACGCGCTCGCCGGGCGGCTGTCCGAGGTGTTCGCCGTCCTGGGGCCCCTCTACCGGAGGACGACCCGCGCGCTGGAGCTGAAGGAACGGAAGGAGGGGTTCCCTGTCGGCGTACGCGCGGTCCTGGAGCTGTTGCGCATGGCCGAGCGGCCGATGACCGTGCCGCAGATGGGGCGCACACTGGCGCTGAGCAGGCAGTTCGTGCAGCGAATGGTCAACGAGGCGGCCGGGCGGGACCTCGTCGAGGCCATCCCCAACCCCGCCCACCAGCGCTCCTCGCTGATCCGGCTGACCGACACCGGCCGTACGGCCATCGACGCGCTGGTCGCCCGGGAGAGCGTGCTGCTGAAACAGGCCGGAGGCGATCTGACGGCGGCCGACGTCGACTCCTGCGTACGGGTGCTGACGCAGCTCCTCGAACTCTTCGAGGACGTGGACGTCAACTGATGGCTGGGCTCGGCCACTCGCCCGGAACCACGTTGGCCGCCCGTCGCGGGCCCGAGGGGGACCACCGCCCCCTGGCCGGAAGTACCCCTCGCGTTAGATTGACTCCGTGCTCTCTCGTCTCTCCAGTCTTTCGCGTCCTGTCGCCGTAGCCGTGAGCTCCCTGCCGGTGGTGGGGCTGCTCGTCACGGTGGCGGTCGCGCCGTTGCCGTTCTCCGTGGCGCAGCCGGGGATGACGGCGAACGTGCTCGGTGAGAACAAGGGTGAGCCGGTGATCACGATCAGCGGCGCCCAGGCCCGGAAGACCAGCGGCCAGCTGCGGATGACGACGATCGAGGCGACGGGACCGGACGCCCGGGTCGGCCTCGGCGACGTGCTCGACGGCTGGTTCCGCAGCGACCAGGCCGTCATGCCCCGCGAAGCGGTCTACCCCAGTGGTGACACCACCGAGGAGATCCAGGAGCACAACGCGGCCGAGATGAAGGAGTCCCAGGACACCGCCACCGAGGCCGCGCTCGCCTACCTCGGCGAGGACTCCGGTGACATCGAGGTCACCCTGCGGCTCGCCGATGTCGGCGGCCCCAGCGCGGGCCTGCTCTTCTCCCTCGGCATCATCGACAAGCTCGACGGCGACGGCAGCGGCGGCGACCTCACGGGCGGCCGGGTCATCGCCGGTACGGGGACCATCGACACCGCCGGCAAGGTGGGCGCGGTCGGCGGGGTCGCCCTCAAGACCCAGGCCGCCCGGCGTGACGGCGCCACCGTGTTCCTGGTCCCCAAGGCCGAGTGCGCCGACGCGAAAGCCGAACTGCCCAAGGGGCTGCGGCTCATCCCGGTGACGACCCTGAAGGGCGCGGTGGGCTCCCTCGTCGCGCTGGAGACGGGCAAGGGGTCCGTACCCAGCTGCTGACGGCGGCCCTTCAAGCCTTCAGGCCAGTCATGCCGGTCATGCCAGTGAGGCCGGTCAGGCTGGTCAGGCCCTCAGGTCGTCGTCCCCCGAGGTCCGTCCGTCGGTGCGTTCGCGGAGCGCCTCCTGCTCCACCAACGGGATGATCCGCAGCGGAACGGGGTTCTCCATCACGATCGCCGTGGCGGCCCGGACGATGCCGTCGATACCGACGACCCGGTCGATCACCCGCTGGAGATCGGCGTTCGAACGGGCCACCAGCCGGCACAGCATGTCCCCGCTGCCCGTCGTCGTGTGCAGTTCCAGCACCTCCGGCACGGTCGCCAGGTGCGCCCGTACGTCCGCGCCCTGCCCCTGTCGGATCTGCAGGGTCGCGAACGCCGTGACCGGGTAGCCGAGCGCCGCCGGGTCCACCTCGGGGCCGAAGCCGCGGATGACGCCGTTCGACTGGAGCCGGTCGAGCCGGGCCTGCACCGTGCCCCGCGCGACCCCCAGCCGCCGCGACATCTCCAGCACCCCGATCCGGGGCTCGCGCGCGAGCAGGACGATCAACCGCCCGTCCAGATGATCGATCGCCACCAGACCTCCCGGGGTGGGCATGCTGTGCGGAACGCGCCGCCCGACGCGCCTGCCGCTGAACAGATTGTCCAACGGATCCGCCAACTGTTGCACACCTTGTGGGCGCGGAGGACGCTGCGGTCATGGCAGCCACCTCCGCGCACACCCACGGCACCCACGACGTCCCGCGCACCGCACGGCAGGCTGATCCCTTCCCGGTCAAGGGAATGGACGCGGTCGTCTTCGCGGTGGGCAACGCCAAGCAGGCCGCCCACTACTACTCCACGGCCTTCGGCATGCGCCTCGTCGCCTACGCCGGCCCGGAGACCGGCAGTCGCGAGACGGCGAGCTACGTCCTGGAGAACGGCTCGGCCCGGTTCGTCCTCACCTCGGTCGTCAAACCCGCCACCACCTGGGGCCACTTCCTCGCCGAGCACGTCGCCGAGCACGGCGACGGCGTGGTCGACCTCGCCATCGAGGTCCCGGACGCCCGCCGCGCGTACGCCTACGCCGTCGAACACGGCGCCCGTTCCGTAGCCGAGCCGTACGAGGTGAAGGACGAGCACGGCACGGTCGTGCTGGCCGCGATCGCCACGTACGGCACGACCCGGCACACCCTCGTCGAGCGCACCGGCTACGACGGGCCGTACCTCCCCGGGTACGTCGCCTCCGAGCCCCTCGTCGAGCCGCCCGCCCAGAGCACGTTCCACGCCATCGACCACTGCGTGGGCAACGTCGAGCTCGGGCGCATGGACGAGTGGGTGGAGTTCTACAACCGGGTCATGGGCTTCACCAACATGAAGGAGTTCGTCGGGGACGACATCGCCACCGAGTACAGCGCGCTGATGTCGAAGGTCGTGGCGGACGGCACGCTCAAGGTCAAGTTCCCCATCAACGAGCCCGCCATCGCCAAGAAGAAGTCCCAGATCGACGAGTACCTGGAGTTCTACGGCGGCGCGGGGGTCCAGCACATCGCGCTCGACACGGACGACATCGTGCGGACGGTACGGACGATGCGGGCGGCGGGGGTCGAGTTCCTCGCCACGCCCGACTCGTACTACGACACGCTGGGGGAGTGGGTCGGGGAGACCAGGGTGCCCGTCGACACCCTGCGTGAACTCAGGATCCTGGCAGACCGGGACGAGGACGGGTACCTGCTGCAGATCTTCACCCAGCCGGTCCAGGACCGGCCGACGGTCTTCTTCGAGATCATCGAGCGGCATGGGTCGACGGGGTTCGGCAAGGGCAACTTCAAGGCGCTGTTCGAGGCGATCGAGAGGGAGCAGGAGAAGAGGGGCAACTTGTAGGTCGGGCGCTTGATGGCTCGGGGGTGCGGTGCGTGGGCGGGTGCGGCTCCGGTGGGGCTTCTCGCGCAGTTCCCCGCGCCCCTAAGAGACCAGGCCCCTGCGGGCCTGAAGACCACGGCCCTGCGGGCCGGAAGGCGGCGGGGCCGCGGGCCTGAAACGCGGCGGAGCCGCGGGATGAAAAGCACGGGGCGCAGCCCCTCCTTTTCAGGGGCGCGGGAACTGCGCGAGAAGCCCACCGGAGCCGCACCCGCCCACGCACCCGAACCCCCGCCCCGTTACGCGAACCGCCCACCCTCCCCGACATACGGATTCAACCGCCGCGCCTCCTCCAGATGCCGCCGCCCCGCCGCCTCCAACCCCACCGCCCGCTCGATCACCCCGCGGTGATACGCGTAGGCCGCACTCCGCACCTCCCCACCCCGCGCCCGATCCGTCGCCCGCCGCGCGAACCGCAGCGCCTCCCCGTCCCGCCCGGCCCGGTGCAATGCCCACCCCAGCGCGTCGGCCACCCGCAGCCCCGGTTGCCGCTCCCACTCCGTCCGCAGCACCCGCACCGCCTCCGCCGGATCCCCGTGGTCCGCCTCCAGCGCCCCGAGGACGAGCGACTCGTTCACCCCGGACGCGGCGGACCGCGCCACCAGCGCCCGCACCACGCCCCACTGCTTCCGCGCCTCCCTCGGCCGCCCCAGCGACTCGTACAACTCCCCCAGCCGCAGCGCGACTTCGGCGGACGGCCGCCGCGCCAGTGCCGCCCGGTACGCCCGTACCCCCTCCGCCGTACGCCCCAGCGCGACCAGCGCCCGCGCCCGGCACGCCCCGGCCTCCGGCTCACCCCCGGCGGAGGCGGCCCCACCGGCCTCGCAGTACCGCAGCGACTGCTCCGCGTCCCCCCGCTCCCAGGCCAGTTCCCCGGCCCGTACCCACCACGCCGCCCCCGCGGCCGACGGGCCCGCCGCCGAGGTCTCGGCTGCCGCCGCGTCCGAGAGCGCCGCCGCCGCGTCCTCACGCGCCCCCTGGTCCCAGGAGACCCGCGCGGCCCGCGCCCTGGCCGCCGGCCCGGAGTCGACGGCGAGCATCCTGTCCCGGGTCGCGCGGGCGGCCTTGTACCGGCCGAGCCCGTCGTACGCGTCGATGAGCAGGGCGTACGAGGTCCAGCGCCCGGGCGCCACCCCTACGGCCTCCTCGCCCCACCGCTCCGCCGCCCGGAAGTCACGGCGGGCCACCGCGAGGGCGGTGAGGCCCTCGAGGGCGTCCGCGTTGCCGCCCGGCCGGAGCCGCAGCGAGGTGCGCAGGGCGCGTTCGGCCCGGGGGTAGTCGGTGACGCCACCGGTCCGGCGGGCCCGCTCGACGTACGCCACGCCGAGCACCGCCCAGGAGACGTGGTCCCCCGGACGGGCCCGCACCCGGGCCTCCCGCTCCCGCACGGTCGCCACCACGTCGGGCAGCGCGGCGGGTACCCCGGCGGACAAGCGGGCGGGCGCCCCGGCAGCCGCGACGGCCCCGGCCCGCCGGCCCTCGGCCCCGGCCGCCCCCACGACCCGCGCCTCCCGACCGCCGACCCCGTCACCCGCGTCACCCCCGTCCGGCGGCACCACCATCAGCACACCCCCGAGCACGAAACACCCGACGACGGCTGCCACCACGCCTCCACCGCGCCGCCGGACCCGTCCCCACGCCTGCCCCCGGTCGGCCACCCACCCCGGCCACGGCACCGAACGCACCGCCCGCCCCGCACCAGCAGCCCGACCCGCCCGCTCCTCGTTCTCCTCAGACATGCCGTCACTGTGCGTCAATACGACGACCATATCCGGCACCCGAACGCTCGCGCCGACGGGTTCACACCGATGGCCGCGAGTGCGAACCTGTGATCATGAGCCGTATCCAAGCCCCGCCCGACGAGACGACCGGCAACCTCGTCGACCGACTGCTCAGCGGCCTGCCGCCGGAGGCGGTTCTCGTCGACCCGGACGTCACCACCTCCTACGCGAACGACATGGCGAGCTTCTGCGCGGCCGGTGTCCCGGCGGTCGTCGTCCTGCCCCGGACCGTCGAACAGGTGCAGCACGTCATGCGCACCGCCACCGAACTGCGCGTCCCGGTGGTCCCGCAGGGCGCCCGCACCGGCCTGTCCGGCGGCGCCAACGCCTCCGAGGGCTGCATCGTGCTGTCCCTGACGAAGATGGACCGCATCCTGGAGATCAACCCGGTCGACCGCATCGCCGTCGTCGAACCCGGTGTCGTCAACGCCGCCCTCTCCCGCGCGGTCGACGAGCACGGCCTCTCCTACCCGCCGGACCCCTCCAGCTGGGAGATGTGCACCATCGGCGGCAACATCGGCACGGCCTCCGGCGGCCTGTGCTGTGTGAAGTACGGGGTGACCGCCGAGTACGTCCTCGGCCTGGACGTCGTGCTCGCCGACGGCCGACTGATGTCCACCGGCAGGCGCACCGCGAAGGGCGTCGCCGGTTACGACCTCACGCGGCTCTTCGTCGGCTCCGAGGGCTCGCTCGGCATCGTCGTCCGCGCGACCCTCGCCCTCAAGCCGCGGCCGCCCCAGCAGCTGGTACTGGCGGCGGAGTTCGCGTCGGCGGCCGCCGCCTGCGACGCGGTGTGCCGGATCATGGCCGGCGGGCACGTCCCCTCACTGCTCGAACTCATGGACCGTACGACGGTGAAGGCCGTCAACGACCTGGCGCACATGGGACTGCCGGAGACCACCGAGGCGCTGCTGCTCGCAGCCTTCGACACCCCGGACCCGGCCGCCGACCTCGCCGCCGTCGGCGCGCTGTGCGAGGCCGCGGGCGCCACCCAGGTCGTCCCGGCGGACGACGCGGCGGAATCCGAACTGCTGCTCCAGGCACGGCGGTTGTCGCTCACCGCGCTGGAGGCGGTGAAGGGCACGACGATGATCGACGACGTGTGCGTGCCGCGCTCCAGGCTCGGCGAGCTGCTCGACGGCGTCGACCGCATCGCCGAGAAGTACGACCTGACCATCGGGGTCTGCGCACACGCCGGCGACGGCAACACGCACCCCACCGTCTGCTTCGATGCGGCAGACCCCGACGAGTCCCGGCGCGCCCGCGAGTCCTTCGACGAGATCATGGCCCTCGGTCTGGAACTCGGCGGCACGATCACCGGCGAGCACGGAGTGGGCATCCTCAAGAAGGAATGGCTGGCCCGGGAGATCGGCCCGGTGGGCATGGAGATGCAGCGGGCGGTGAAGTCCGTCTTCGACCCGCTGAACATCCTCAACCCGGGCAAGCTGTTCTGACGTCCGTGTTCCCGAGGCACGCGCCTCACTGGGCGAGGAGTTCGGCCAGGCCGTCGTCGATGCCCAGCATGTCGAACTCCGCGCCCGGCGGGACCATCCGCAGGGTCCGCTCCAGCCAGGCCGACACCGCGGCCGCCGGCGCTTCGAGCAGGGCGTCCCCGTCCGGCGAGCTGAGCGCCATCAGGACGACGCCGCGGCCCGACACCTTCGTCGGCCACACCCGCACGTCCCCGTGCCCGCACGGCCGGAACACCCCCTCGACCAGCAGCTCCCGCGCGAACGTCCAGTGCACCGGCCGGTCGGAGTTGACGTGGAAGGTGATGTGGACGGCGTACGGGTCGTCGCCGCGGTAGACCAGCTTGGCCGGCACGGGGACGCTGCGCTCGGGCGACAGGACGAGTCTGAGCTCCAGTTCGCGCTCCACGACGGTGTGCCGCATGGTGATCGTTCCTCTCTCGTAGAGGGCTCCGTGTTCGGGCCCGTACGAGTGAGAGGGGCGTGGACCCCGAAGCATTACGCGGGTTCGCGAAACTCTTTTCCGGACGAGTCCACCGACCGCCCGCGGGCGCCCATGCCGCCCGCTCCGCCGTAGCAGATCCGTGGGCGAATGGGGCGGGTCCGGAGGCAGCGGTCATGGACCGGGCCGACGTCTGGTAGATCTGGATGCCTCCACCCGACCCACGAGCAGATACGGGACGACGGACATGAGCGCCCCAACCCCGGCCCCCGGCGACGACAGGCCCCGCGAAGGGTATTACCCGGACCCGTCCATTCCTGGATATGTCCGGTACTGGAACGGCGCGGCCTGGGTGCCGGGTACGAGCCGTCCGGCGCCCTCGGACGGTGAGCCGCTCGCCCCGCCGCCCGGCTCCGGCTCGTCCGGCGCCGTGGAGGAGACGGGCCCGCACTTCTTCGACGAGGACCCCGCGGGCGACGCGGGGCGGCCGGCCGCCGACAGCGCCCTGCACGGCTCCCGCCCCGAGCCCGCCTCCGCATGGGGCGCCGACCGCTCCCGGCAGACCGGCTTCGGCGGCGACAACGACCGCCGGGTGTCCTGGGGGTCCGCCCGCGGCGCCGATCCCCGCCTCTCCCTCACGGCCGGCCCGGGGGACACGGGCGGCGCCGCCGACGGCTCCGCCGTCCCGGCCGCGCCCGTCGGCTCCCCGGGCTTCGGCGACCCCGGGCGGACGGCGAGCACGGACGGCACGGCGACCATCCCGCCGGCGGATGCCGAGGACGAGGACGGGGCCACACCCGGCACGGTGGTCTTCCGGCGCCCGGCCGCCTCCGGGCGCCCGGAGGCGGCCGAGAGCGCGGAACCCGCGCCGTCGGACGGCACCATGACGTTCCGTCCGTCCTCGCCCGCGGGGCAGCAGGACGGGGCCGCCGCCGCGGCCCCCGCCGCCTTCGGCGCGCCCCTGACCCCGGCCCAGGTCGCCGCCCAGCAGGCCCTGGGGCTCGCCCCGCAGTCCTCGTCGCCCACATCGGCGCCGTCCGGTCCTCGGCAGGGCCCGCAGACGCCGCCCGCCGCGCAGGACCCGTCGGTGCCGCCGCAGGGTCCGCGCTCTGGCCCAGCGGTCCCGGCGGCAGCGGCCTCCGCCCCGCCCCCGGCTCCCTCGGCCACCGCTCCGGCGGCCCCGGCCGCCCCTGCCGTCCCGGGCCCGCAGCAGCCCCCGTTCGGCGGCGCATTCCCGCCGGCCCCGCAGTCTCCGCAGGCGGCCCCGGCCTCGAACCTCGCGCCGGGTGTGCCCCCGCAGTCCACCGCCCCGCAGTCCGCCGACACCCCGATGGCCGTGGGCCTCGGCGGCGGGCAGCCCTCCTGGGCCCAGCAGGTGCACCAGCTGGCCGGGGGCGACGGGGAGCAGCCGGTCGCGCCGTGGAAGCCGGTCGTCGAGGACCCCTTCCAGGCGGCCGCGCGGCGGCAGGCCGAGGCCAGACCGGCGGGGCTCGGCAGACGGCTGGCGGCCCGGCTGGTGGACAGCCTGGTCGTCGGCGGCGTCACGGCCGTGGCCGCCGTGCCGTTCGGCACCAAGGCGGTCGACCACATCGAAGAGAAGATCGACGCGGCCAGGCTCTCCGGCGAGCGGGTCACCGTCTGGCTGGTCGACGGCACGACCTCCGTCCACCTGGGCATCATCCTGGGCGTCCTGTTCCTCGTCAGCGCCCTCTACGAGGTGCTGCCCACCGCCAAGTGGGGCCGCACCCTCGGCAAGAGGGTGTTCGGCATCGAGGTCAGGGACATCGAGGGCCACGAGCCACCGTCCTTCATGGGCTCACTGCGGCGCTGGCTCGTCCACACCGTCTCCGGGCTGCTGGGCATCGGTGTGATCGGCGTGCTGTGGTGCGTGTGGGACAAGCCGTGGCGCCAGTGCTGGCACGACAAGGCGGCCCACACGTTCGTGGCGGGCGACTAGGAGACCGCTGAAGATCTTGCTCTGGCCGCCCGACTCACCCTGGATTGCCGGTAAATGTCAATCGCCATCAAGTAGGGCAAGCCGGGCGCATTTTCAAGATCTTCAGGACGCTTCTAGGGCCTGTCGTTTGGATCACGCCTGGGCCGCGGGGCTTGGTAAGCACATCTGCCGCGTTGTCGTCAGTTGCCAACGCTCCGCGTTGACGCCTTCCTCCGCCTTGCAGCTGCACGCACCAAGCCCCGCTCACCGGCAGCCGTCAGGCGCCGTCGCCCGAAGCCGCCGTGATCCAAACGACAGACCCTAGCGGGGGGCCACCCCAGCTCCGGCCTCCCCGCCGGAACCGTACTCCGGACGGCCCCGTGCCGGATGCGGAGCCGGGGGGTTCGCGGTCGACTCGGGCCATGAGTACCGAACCGCCGCCCTTCGGCTCCGGTCAGTCCCCGGACGACGACCCGTTCAGGAAGCAGCAGCCCCCGCCGCGGCAGGGCGGCGGCTCCCCGTACGACCCGCCGCCCCAGCAGCCGCCGTCCGGGGGAGGCGCCGGGCAACCGCCCTACGGCAGTCAGCCGCCTCCCCCCGGCGGCGGTCCCTATGGCGGCGGTCCCTACGGCGGTGACCCCTACGGCGGCGGGCCGTACTCCAACGACCCGCTCTCCGGCATGCCGCCGCTCGCCGACAGCGGGAAGCGGGTGCTCGCGCGGATCCTCGACATGATCCTGGTGGGGATCGTGGTGGGGCTGCTCGCCTGGGCGTTCCGGATCAGCCAGTACACCGTGGACTCGGACGACTTCGAGTTCGGCAAGTCCCTGGTCCAGGAGGCGCTGGCGGCGGTCCTCTACATCGCCTACGACACGTACTTCACCGTCCGGAACGGCCAGACGCTCGGCAAGAAGCTGCTGCGCCTGCGGGTGGCGAACCTCAACGACGGCTCCACGCCCTCCGTGCAGACCGCGCTGTTGCGCGCGGCCGTGCTGTGGATCCCCTTCGCCTTCTGCTGCGCCTGCATCTGGACGGCGATCGCGGGCGGCTGGAGCTTCTTCGACAAGCCCTACAAGCAGGGCCTGCACGACAAGGCGGCCAAGACGGTGGTGGTCAGCACCGGTTGAGCGGCGCGAGCGGGCACGGGGGCGCACGACGACGGCGGGTCCGTGGACCACGGGCCCGCCGAAGCGTTTCATCAAGCTTGTCACCGAGTGCCGGTTCAGGAACCCATTCGCTCGTGCACGGGCTCCCGTACGGCCTCGGACCGCGCGGTCACCCGGCTTCGGGCCGGGGCGGCGGCGGAGGCCCTGGAGCGTGCCGCGGGCCGGGCGGAGGCGCCTGGCGCGGACTTGGGCAGCGGCACCGTCAGCGCGACGAGCAGGCCCAGGGCCAGGGCGGACAGGGCGATCACCGCGATGCCCGCGCCGGAACTCGTCTGTGACAGCAGCAGCATGGCGAGGGTGGACAAGATCACGGTGCAGGAGCCGTAGGCGAGCTGTGCGGTCGTCGGACGAGGCATGGCAATCGTGTCCTCGGGTGGGAATCAAAGGTGAAGCAGTGCAGTCGGCTTGGCTTCTGCCGACCTCCGGCGTTCCGCCAATCGACTCTATTCGCCAGGGTGCCCGAGTGGAACGACGGGTAAGCGTGACCTGACACACGGTGCCGGGTGCACAGGGGGCGCACGGATTCATGGGGTCCGGCAAGTGGACGCATATGCGCGCCGGTTCGAGCGGCGGACGAGAGGGCGGGCGAGCGGTGGACGGCCGCACGCGTAACGACCGGATAACGAACAAGCGCTTCCCCTGGACGCCGATAATCCACTTGACCTGACCAAGTCAAGATCTGTTTTTTCAGTCGAAACTCCGGTCGAATGGCGCCACTTGACTACACGCGTATACCGCGCGCGGACTCCTCCACGATCGGGGCCATCCCCCTTCCGCGCGAACGGTACGCGGGGGAGGAACTCAAGTGACCAGTAGACCCTGGACGTACAGAGCGGCGGCGATCGGTGTCGCGGTCGCCACCGCGGCGGCGACCATGTCCGCGTTCACCGTGGCGCAGGCCTCGGACACCGCTCCGGCGGCGTCCGCCGACCGGCACGACCCGGCGGACCGCGAGCACGCCGACGACCACGACCTCGAAGGGCCCCTGAGCAAAACTCAGGAGGCCCAGCGCGAGGAGGCCCTGCAGCAGGTCATATCCGGCGACGCCACGGTCAAGGACCGCGACGGCTCGCAGGTCGTGCAGCTGAAGAGCAAGAAGGGCAAGAGCAAGTACGTCGAGCTCGGCCGCGAGAAGACCGACAAGATCTTCACGATCCTGGTCGAGTTCGGCGACGAGATCGACAGCCGCTACGGAGGCACCCCCGGCCCGCTGCACAACCAGATAGCCGAGCCGGACCGCACCCAGGACAACTCCACGGCCTGGCAGGCGGACTACGACCAGAAGCACTTCCAGGACCTGTACTTCGGCACCGGCAAGAAGACCGAGTCGATGAAGAAGTACTACGAGAAGCAGTCCTCGGGCCGCTACTCGATCGAGGGCGAGGTCTCGGACTGGGTCAAGGTCCCCTACAACGAGGCCCGCTACGGCAACAACGCCTGCGGCCAGAGCACCTGCTCCAGCGTGTGGAACGTGGTCAGCGACGGTCTCACCTCCTGGGTCGCCCAGCAGAAGGCAGCGGGGCGCACCGACGCGGAGATCAAGGCGGACGTCGCCGAGTTCGACCAGTGGGACCGTTACGACTTCGACGGCGACGGCGACTTCAACGAGTCCGACGGCTACATCGACCACTTCCAGATCGTGCACGCCGGTGAGGACGAGTCCGCGGGCGGCGGCGTGCAGGGCGAGGACGCCATCTGGGCGCACCGCTGGTACGCGTTCGGCTCGGACGCCGGCGCGACGGGCCCCGAGGGCAACAAGCTCGGCGGCGCCAAGATCGGTGACACCGGCATCTGGGTCGGCGACTACACCATCCAGCCGGAGAACGGCGGACTCGGTGTCTTCGCCCACGAGTACGGCCACGACCTCGGTCTGCCGGACCACTACGACACCCAGGGCGGCGACAACTCCACCGGCTTCTGGACCCTGATGTCCTCCGGTTCCTGGCTCGGCACCGGCAAGGAGGCCATCGGCGACCTCCCCGGCGACATGACCGCCTGGGACAAGCTCCAGCTCGGCTGGCTCAACTACGACACGGCCAAGGCCGCGACGAAGTCGAAGCACAAGCTGGGTGTGGCGGAGTACAACACCAAGGACAAGCAGGCCCTCGTGGTCGAGCTGCCGAAGAAGAAGGTCACCACCGAGATCGTCGAGCCCGCGCAGGGGTCGGCCCAGTGGTGGAGCGGCAGCGGTGACAACCTCGCCAACACGCTCACCCGTTCCGTGGACCTCACGGGCAAGTCCTCGGCCGCGCTGACCCTGGACGGCTGGTACGACATCGAGGCCGAGTACGACTACCTCTACACCGAGGTGTCGACCGACGGCGGCGCCAACTGGACCGCCGTCGACGGCACGGTGGACGGCACGGCGATCCCGCGCGACGCCAGCGGCAAGCCCGCGCTGACCGGCTCCTCCGCCGCGTACAAGAAGCTGTCGTACTCCCTGGACGCCTACGCGGGCCAGAAGTTCGACCTCCGCTTCCGCTACCAGACCGACGGCGGTGTGGCGCCGAAGGGCTTCGCGGCCGACTCGATCACGGTGACCGCCGACGGTTCCGCCGTCTTCTCGGACGACGCGGAGAGCGCGGACGCCGGCTGGACCGCCAAGGGCTTCTCCCGCATCGGCGCGTCGATCACGGACGACTACGCGCAGTACTACATCGCCGAGAACCGTCAGTACGTGTCGTACGACAAGACGCTGAAGGTCGGCCCGTACAACTTCGGCTTCTCGACCACGCGTCCGTCCTGGGTGGAGCACTTCCCGTACCAGAACGGTCTGTTGATCTGGAAGTGGGACACCTCGCAGGCGGACAACAACACCAGCGTGCACCCCGGTACGGGTCTGCTCCTGCCGGTCGACTCGCACCCGGCGGCGCTGAAGTGGGCCGACGGCACGGTGATGCGCAGCCGGATCCAGTCCTACGACTCGCCCTTCAGCCTCTACCGCACGGACGGTCTGAAGCTGCACAAGGCGGACGTGCTGACGAAGATCCCGTCGTCGAAGGGTGTGTCCACGTTCAACGACCGGACCAACACCTACTACGACGAGGCGACCCCGCTCGCCGGCGTCAAGATCACTGACACCAACACCAAGATCAAGATCGTCAAGGAGGCCAAGGACGGCTCCACGATCTCGGTCCAGGTGGGCCCCGCGGTGAAGTAAACAGCATTTTCGCAGGTCAGAGCATGTTCGGCCGTGACCCTCTTGGCGGGTCGCGGCCGGACGTGTTTAGGTGCGGGGTGTGGTCTTCTTATTGACACCGACATCGACTCTGACGCTCACGGGGGTGTGACCTGCATGGCCGCAGGAGGTTTCTGCAAACTGCCGGACGGCAATGTCGTCGTCGCCCTGAACCTGCCGGGGGCGCAGGCGCCGGGCACGCCGGGCACCAGCTGGGCCCCGGTGGACGACGGCTCCGTACGGGTCCTGGTCCTCGCCGCGAACCGGGCCCGGGCCCTGACCCGGCTCCGCAATCTGGGCATGCGAGCGGTCTACCTCCGCGGCAACGCGGCGCCTCCGACCCCGGACGAGATCACGGCCGTCCTGCACCACCCGGACGGCCTCATATGGCGCACGTCCCCGGTGTGCCCGGCCTCCACGACCCCGGAGCTGTGGCACCCGATCAGAGCGCTTCTGAGGAGGCCGACGGTACGGGTGTGACCGCCGCCGCCGCCGCCGACCGCAGCGCGGCCGGCGGCATCTCACGGCCACGCTCCGCCGACGGGGCACCGCGGCCACGGTCGTCCCGTGGGGTTCCTCGGCCACTCCTGTCCGCCGCAGCGGCGATCAGCCATGACGGTGGATCTCGGCGGTGCCGGGCCGGCCGGTGGCCGCGGAGTCACCGGCGGCCGGGGCGCGGCTCGGCCGGTGGCTCGCTCACCGGCGCTTGCCGGGGCAGGGGCGCGAACCGGCCGCTACACCACCGACCGCTACACCACCGGCTTGCCCGACAGTTCCACGCCCGCCTCGCGGAGTTCCTCCAGGGCGCGCTCGGTCGTCTCCTCGGCCACTCCGGCCGTCAGGTCCAGGAGGACCTGGGTGCGGAAGCCCTCGCGGGCGGCGTCCAGGGCGGTGGCGCGCACGCAGTGGTCCGTGGCGATGCCGACGACGTCGACCTCGGTGATGTCACGGGCCCGGAGCCAGTCGGCGAGGGACGCGCCGTTCTCGTCGGCGCCCTCGAAACCGCTGTACGCCGCCGCGTACGCCCCCTTGTCGAACACGGCGTCCACCGCGCCGGAGGCGACCGCCGGGGCGAAGTTCGGGTGGAAGCCCACCCCCTCCGTACCGGCGACACAGTGCGCCGGCCAGGAGTGCGCGTAGTCGGGGTTGTCGGAGAAGTGGCCACCGGGGGCGATGTGGTGGTCACGGGTGGCCACCACATGCTGGTAGCCGGGGCCGGCCGCCTGGCCGATCAGCTCGGTGATGGCGGCGGCCACATCGGCACCGCCGGCCACGGCGAGGCTGCCCCCCTCGCAGAAGTCGTTCTGCACGTCGACGACGATCAAGGCGCGGCGCATGGTGTCGGTGTCCTTACGACTCTTCGGTTCTCGGGTGTGGGGTGAGTGCGGGTCACGGGTGCGATGGGAAACTGCGAACTTCCGAGCCTAGAGACTTCGAGAGCTGTTCGGGAGGGGGCATCCGGCGCTCGCCCGATGCGCGGGCCGGAGCACGGGCCCACCACGCGGGCGCCAGGGGGCTCGCAAAGAGAGCGCACCGGACACATTCACTCCGGCCCACCCCCAGCGTGCGCCCGCCCGCCGCCCGCCGCCCCTCACGTACCCGAGCGGCTCAGACGTACTCCGTCGGAATGACCGCCTCGCCGCGCGACAGCTGCGTCGCCGACAGCGGCAGACCGGCCCGCGCGGTCGTGTGCCGTTCGCGGACGACGTCCAGGGGCTCCCGGGAGAGCACCCGCCCGTCCTTGACCAGCGGGACCAGCAGCTGACGGTCCCGGAGGTCGTCCGGCACCGGCCCGGTGCCGATCACCTCGGCCTCCGCCACCCCGTGCTCGTCCAGCCGCCGGGCCGCCCACTTGCGGCCCCCGGCGGACGTCTTCCCGCCGCTGGACTTCTTCGCCACCGGCACCAGCGGGTCCGTGGGGTCCGCCGACTCCGCCCGGGCGACGAGCTTGTAGACCATCGAACAGGTGGGGTGCCCCGACCCGGTCACCAACTGCGTCCCGACGCCGTACGCGTCCACGGGCGCCGCCGCCAGCGAGGCGATGGCGTACTCGTCGAGGTCCGAGGTCACGATGATCCGGGTGTCCGTCGCGCCCAGCTCGTCCAGCTGCTGCCGCACCCGGTGGGCGACGAGGAGCAGGTCGCCGGAGTCGATGCGCACGGCGCCGAGCTCGGGCCCGGCGATCTCCACGGCGGTCCGTACGGCCTCGGTGACGTCGTAGGTGTCGACGAGCAGCGTGGTGTCGCGGCCCAGCGAGTCCACCTGGGCCTGGAAGGCGTCCCGCTCGCGGTCGTGCAGCAGGGTGAAGGCGTGGGCGCTGGTGCCCACCGTCGGGATGCCGTAGCGGAAGCCGGCGGCCAGGTCCGAGGTGGAGGTGAAGCCGCCGACGTACGCGGCGCGCGAGGCGGCCACGGCGGCCAGCTCGTGCGTGCGCCGGGCGCCCATCTCGATCAGCGGGCGCCCCCCGGCGGCGCTGGACATCCGGGAGGCGGCGGCCGCGATCGCCGAGTCGTGGTTGAGGATCGACAGGATCACGGTCTCCAGGAGCACGCACTCCGCGAAGGTGCCCTCGACCCGCATGATCGGCGAGCCCGGGAAGTACACCTCGCCCTCCTGGTAGCCCCACACGTCCCCGCCGAAGCGGTAGCCGGCGAGCCAGTCGAGGGTCTCGGCGTTGACGATGGAACGCTCGCGCAGGAAGCCTAGGACGCCCGGGTCGAAACGGAAGTTCTCCACGGCGTCCAGCACCCGTCCGGTGCCGGCGACCACGCCGTACCGGCGTCCCTCCGGAAGCCGCCTGGTGAAGACCTCGAACACCGATCGCCGCTCGGCCGTGCCCGCCTTCAAGGCGGCCTGCAGCATCGTGAGTTCGTAGTGGTCCGTGAAGAGCGCGGTCGAGGGAACGTCGACCGGCAAACCAAGGTCCGCTGTGTTCATGGCAAGGGATCGTACTCCCATTTCGTCAGTCTGACGATTTCAGGTCGGTCTCCGGTCGGCCTCCGGTCGATCGCTGGCCGATCCGCGCCGGACCGTTTCTCGTAGCCCCAGGTCGGAGGCCCGCATTTGTGCGGGCACCCCCCTGTGGTGGCAGCATGGGCGGTGTGACGGCAGCCGTACCCATGGAGATCGAGAAGACCGAGTCGGCGGAGGAGGTCTTCGCCGTACCCGAACCCGACGTGCCGTGGGTGACGATCGTCCACAACGACCCGGTGAACCTCATGAGCTACGTGACGTATGTCTTCCAGACGTACTTCGGGTACCCGAAGGACAAGGCCACCAAGCTCATGCTCGACGTCCACCACAAGGGCCGCGCGGTCGTCTCCAGCGGAACACGCGAGGAGATGGAACGCGACGTGCAGGCCATGCACGGCTACGGTCTGTGGGCCACCCTCCAGCAGGACCGGAAGTAGCGACGCACCTGATGCCAGGACAATTCGAATCGCTCCCCGGCGGCGGCGCGGCCGTCGCGCTCGACGAGGTCGAGATCTCCATCATCCGCTCGCTGGCGGTGCAGCTCCTGGAGCTGATCGGGCCGGGGCCCGCCGAGGACGCCCCCGACGACCCGCTCGCCGAACTCTTCGCCGACGGCCCGAGCGAACCGCCCAAGGACCCCGTCCTGCTCCGGCTGTTCCCGGACGCCTACAGCGACCCCGAGGGCACCCCGACCGCCCGGGAGGCCGAGGAGCAGCGGGCGTACTCCTCGGAGTTCCGCCGCTTCACCGAGAACGACCTGCGGGCCGGCAAGCGCGACAACGCCCTCGCGGTGATCCACTCCCTGGACGCGCTGGCCGCGACCGGTGAGGGCGGGGCCGTGCTCAAGCTGTCGACCCAGGAGTCCAGGCAGTGGCTCGGCTGCCTCAACGACCTGCGGCTGGCCATCGGCTCCCGCCTCGACGTCGTCGACGAGGAGGACACCGACCTCCTCTACCACCTGCCGGACGAGGACCCGCGCAAGCCGATGGTGATGGCGTACCTGTGGCTGGGCGGCCTCCAGGACTCGCTCGTCGAGACGTTGATGCCCTGAGACCCGGGAACGCGACCGGGACCCTTCGTCGCCGAGGTGGTGGTGAAGCGTTTCGACGTGGCCTTTTCATCTTTCTGTCTCTCCGGATTCGTTGCTCGTTCGCTCAGAGAACACTCAAATCCGGATAACGATCCCGTCACCGGTCCTGGGCTTCTGTGCCCAGGACCGGATCTGTGTGAGGCAGGTCACTCAAGCGGCAGTAAAGCGTGTGGTAGGACTTCCCAAATCCATTTGCGGCGCCTCCCCTCGCCGTGAGAAAGAAGGCCGGCAATCGTCGGCGTGCAAGACCGAAAGTGAACCGGGCGGGGCCGCAGGCCGCCACCGCCCGGTCGCCGACCGGACAACGGCGTTCGCGCCACGATCACAGCCCGCACCGCTGCTGCACCCCGCCAGCAACGTCCCCGCGCCACCGAGGTAACTCGATGTCACTCGAATCCATCACCAACTCCATCGACGACGCCGTCAGCGGGTTCTTCGAACCCGTGGCCGAAAGCGTTGGTGAGGTCGTCTTCTACACCGTAGGTGTCGGCGACACCGAGCTCCCGCTCATCGTCGCCTGGCTCGTCATCGCCGGCCTGGTCTTCACCAGCTGGTTCGGGCTCATCCAGGTACGCAAGTTCAAGCTCGCCCTGGAAGTCGTACGCGGCAAGTACGACGAGGACGACTCGCCCGGTGAGGTCAACCACTTCCAGGCCCTGACCGCCGCGGTCTCCGGCACCGTCGGCCTCGGCAACATCGCCGGTGTCGCCATCGCCGTCTCCATCGGTGGGGCCGGCGCCACCTTCTGGATGATCCTGTGCGGTCTGCTCGGCATGGCGACCAAGTTCGTCGAGGTCACCCTCGGTGTGAAGTACCGTGAGCAGCACGCGGACGGCACCGTCTCCGGCGGTCCCATGCACTACCTGCCCAAGGGCCTCGCCGAGCGCTTCGGCAGCCGTGGCGCGAAGTTCGGCAAGGTGCTCGCCGTCCCCGCCGCCGTCATGATCCTCTTCTTCGGCCTCTTCGGCGGCAACCTCTTCCAGACCAACCAGAGCTACGCCCAGGTCGCCTCGACCTTCGGCGGCGAGGACGGATTCCTGGCCTCGTCCGCCGGTGCCGTCCTCTTCGGTCTGGTCGTCGCGGCGCTGGTCGGCCTGGTGCTGCTCGGCGGCATCCGCTCCATCGCCTCGGTCACCAGCAAGCTGGTCCCGGCGATGGCCGGCATGTACATCGTGGCCTGCCTGGTCGTCATCATCGGCAACGTCACCGCGGTGCCGGGCGCCTTCCAAGAGATCATCCAGCGCGCGTTCGAACCCCAGGGCGTCATCGGTGGTGTGATCGGCGCCCTGATCGTCGGCTTCACGCGAGCCGCCTTCTCCAACGAGGCGGGCCTCGGCTCCGCCCCGATCGCCCACTCCGCGGTCAAGACCAAGCACCCCGCGAGCGAGGGCCTGGTCGCTCTGCTGGAGCCGTTCATCGACACCGTCGTCATCTGCACCATGACCGCGCTGACCATCATCATCGCCAAGCCGGACAGCTGGGCCGAGCGCGCCGCGGGCAACGGGGAAATCGGCGGTGTCACCATCACCTCCGACGCCTTCGCGACCGCGCTGCCCTGGTTCCCGCACCTGCTGACCGTCGCGGTGCTGCTGTTCGCCTTCTCCACGATCCTGACCTGGGGCTACTACGGCCTCAAGGCCTGGTCGTACCTCTTCGGCCGCAGCAAGGCCAGCGAGGTCACCTTCAAGGCCCTGTGGAGCGCGTTCGTCGTCCTCGGCGCCCTGATGTCCCTCGGCTCACTGATCAGCCTCGCCGACTCGGCCCTGTTCCTGCTCTCGGTCTTCAACATCATCGGCCTCTACCTGCTGGCCCCGGTCGTCAAGCGCGAGCTGAACTCCTTCCTGGAGTTCGTCAAGCGCCGCAAGGCCGGCCTGCCGGAAGCCGACGAGACCCAGGCAGCCGTCAAGGCGCTCGACTGAGCCTCCCCGCCCAGCATGTGGGCCGTCCCGTACCACTCTTCGGTACGGGACGGCCCTCTGCTTATCCTGACGAACATGCTGACCATCACCCAGGCCCTCGTCGACCAGATCGTCGCCCACGCGCGCAAGGACCACCCCGACGAGGCGTGCGGCGTCGTCGCCGGACCGGCGGGCTCGGACCGCCCGGAGCGCTTCATCCCGATGCTGAACGCGGCCATGTCGCCCACGTTCTACGAGTTCGACTCCGGCGACCTGCTCAAGCTCTACCGCGAGATGGACGACCGCGACGAGGAGCCCGTGGTCATCTACCACTCCCACACCGCCACCGAGGCGTACCCCTCGCGCACCGACATCTCCTACGCGAACGAGCCCGGCGCCCACTACGTCCTCGTCTCCACCGCCGACACCGACGGCCTCGGCGACTTCCAGTTCCGCTCGTACCGCATCGTCGAGGGCGAGGTCACCGAGGAGGACGTGCGGATCGTCGAGGCGTACTGAACCGTCGACGCGTACCGGACCGTCGACGGACCACGTTCGCGGCTACGGTGGTCCTGCCCAGGCGTACGCGCGCGCACGCACCAACTGCCCGTGACGGACACGGTGTTGACACAACAGACGCGACGACTGCCCGGCCGGCGCCCCACCCTGGACGACGTGGCACGCGGCTCGGGTGTCTCGAAGTCCACCGTGTCACGGGTGATCAACGGCGAGGACAAGGTGCGCGCGGAGGTCGTCGAACGGGTCCGGGAGGTCATCGCCGAACTCGGCTACGTCCCGAACTCCGCCGCCCGTCAGCTGGTCACCCGCCGCAACAACGCCATCGCCGTCGTCGCCGGCCAGCCGCAGAACCGGCTCTTCATCGACCCCTTCTTCGACCTCCACCTCCGGGGCATCCGCAAGGAACTGGTGGCCCACGGCGCCCAGCCCGTCCTGCTCTTCCTGGAGGAGCCCGAGGAGTACCCCCGGGTCGGTGACTTCCTCGGCGGCGGCCACGTCGACGGCGCCCTGCTGTTCTCCCTGCGCGCCGACGACTCGCTGCCCGGCATGATCGACCGGCTCGGGCTGCCCGCCGTCTTCGGCGGCCGGCCGCTGGTCCGCGACGGCGAGCCCGCGCACGACCGCGTGTACGTCGACGCCGGCAACCGGGGCGGGTCCCGCGAGGCCGTCCGCCACCTGGTCGCCCAGGCCGGGAACGCGTCGCCACGATCACACGATCACCGGCCCCGTCGTCCGGGAGGCCTCGGCGCTCGACCGCCTGGACGGCTACCGGGACGTCCTGCCGGACGCCTCGCCCCTCCTGATCGAACACTCCGACCACACCCGGCAGGGCGGGGCCGACGCCATGACATCGCGCTCCAGGTGCTGCGCGAGCGGGGCCGCCGGGTGCCGGACGGCGTGGCCGTGGTCGGCTTCGACGACCTCGCGCCCATCGCGCACACCGATCCGCCGCTGACCACCGTCCACCAGGACATCGAGGGCATGGGCCGGCTGATGGCCCGGCTGCTGTTCAGCCACGGCGACGACGGCCCGACGGACGGCGGGGCGACGGCGCCCGGCCCCCGGTCGTCGGTGGTCACCCCGACGCGACTCGTCGTACGGCAGTCCGCCTGACGTGTGACTGAACAGCCACTGAGGTGCGTGGTCTCACTCCCCGGCCCGAAACCGTCCGGCATGTGGGATCACATTCCGGGACCCGGACCGGGAATCGATACGATGAGCGCATGGTTTTTGACGACGTGAGCGAGAAGACGCCGGGCGCACTGCTCGTGGCGCGGCTGCACGTCGACCTGTGCAGGCTTGCCAGCGCCATCTGTTGACGCCGACCCCTGCCGCCGTACGGCCGTGAGCCGCGGCGCCGACACCTGTGTGACCACGCACTCCGCGCTGCCGCGCGCCACCGACCCACCACTCCCGACAGGAGCCGCACACCATGGCCATCGAGGTCCGCATCCCCACCATCCTCCGCCAGTACACCGACGGTCAGAAGGCGGTGGAGGGAGCCGGTGACACCCTCGCCGACCTGTTCACCGACCTCGAGAGCCGTCACACGGGCATCCAGGCGCGCATCGTGGACGGCGGTGAACTGCGCCGCTTCGTCAACGTCTACCTCAACGACGAGGACGTCCGCTTCCTGGAGGGCATCAACACCAAGCTGTCCGACGGCGACAACGTGACGATCCTGCCGGCCGTGGCCGGCGGTATGGCCTGATCACCCATGCGCTACGACTCCCCGCTGGCCGCGGTGGGCAACACCCCTCTGGTGTGCCTGCCGCGGCTGTCGCCGTCCGCCGACGTCCGGATCTGGGCGAAGCTGGAGGACCGCAACCCGACGGGTTCGGTCAAGGACCGGCCCGCCCTGTACATGATCGAGCAGGCGGAGAAGGACGGGCGGCTGACCCCCGGCTGCACGATCCTGGAGCCCACCTCGGGCAACACGGGCATCTCCCTCGCCATGGCGGCCAAGCTCAAGGGCTACCGCATGGTCTGCGTCATGCCCGAGAACACCTCGCAGGAGCGGCGTGAGCTGCTCGCCATGTGGGGCGCCGAGATCATCCCGTCCCCGGCCGCCGGCGGCTCCAACACGGCCGTACGCGTCGCCAAGGAGCTCTCCGCCGAGCACCCCGACTGGGTGATGCTCTACCAGTACGGCAACCCCGACAACGCGGGCGCCCACTACGCGACGACGGGCCCGGAGATCCTGGCGGACCTCCCCTCCATCACCCATTTCGTCGCCGGTCTCGGTACGACGGGGACGCTCATGGGCGTGGGCCGTTTCCTGCGCGAGCACAAGCCGGATGTGCGGATCGTCGCTGCCGAGCCGCGCTACGACGACCTCGTCTACGGGCTGCGCAACCTCGACGAGGGGTTCGTGCCGGAGCTCTACGACGCGTCGGTCCTCACCACCCGCTTCTCCGTCGGCTCCGCCGACGCGGTGACCCGCACACGGGAGCTGCTGCAGCAGGAGGGCATCTTCGCGGGCGTCTCCACGGGGGCCGCGCTGCACGCCGCGATCGGAGTCGGCAACAAGGCGGTCAAGTCCGGCGAGCCGGCCGACATCGTCTTCGTGGTCGCCGACGGCGGCTGGAAGTACCTGTCGACGGGCGTCTACACCGCCGCGACGACGGAAGAGGCCATCGAGACACTGCAGGGCCAGCTCTGGGCGTGAGGGCGCGTTCCGGGGCGGGGCCTGGGGTGCGTCGGGTGGGGCTTCTCGCGCAGTTCCCCGCGCCCCTGAAAAGCCGGGGCTGCGCCCCTGGCTTCTCAGGCCCGCAGGGCCTGATCTTTTAGGGGCGCGGGGAACTGCGCGAGCAACCCCCACGCACCCGCACCCGACAACGCGCCCCCTTCCGCCCCCCGGAACGGCCCCACCACCAGCCGAACCGGTGACAGCACAGGTGAGTTCGCCCACAACGGCCCCTGGCGGAGGAGCGACCCACCCTTTTGCGCCTTACGCTCAACGGACCGCACCACTCGTGTTGCACCCATGTCCGTCCTTCGCAACCCCGCCACCCGCAATACGCAACCCGTCTGCACGTCACGACTGACACGACTGTCACGACTTCACGCCAGCGCGGAGGTTCCAGCTCTCATGAAGCTCACCGTCGTCGGCTGCTCGGGGTCGTTCCCTTCCGCGGAATCGGCCTGTTCGAGCTACCTCGTAGAGGCCGACGGCTTCCGGCTGCTCCTCGACATGGGCAACGGTGCCCTGGGCGAGCTGCAGCGCCACTGCGGTCTCTACGACCTCGACGCGATCTTCCTCAGCCATCTGCACGCCGACCACTGCATCGACATGTGCGCGTATTTCGTCGCACGGTACTACCGCCACGACGGCGGCCGCTGCGACCCCATCCCGGTCTACGGACCCGAAGGCACCGAGCAGCGCCTGACCACGGCCTACGCAGACACCCCGTCCGCCTCCTCCATGAGCGAGGTCTTCGACTTCCACACGGTCAAGCCGAGCACGTTCGAGGTCGGCCCGTTCACCGTCCACACGGAACGGGTCGCCCACCCCGTCGAGGCGTACGGCATCCGCATCGAACACGGCGGCCGGGTCCTGACGTACTCCGGGGACACCGGCGTCACCGACACCCTGGACGAACTGGCGCGCGACGCAGACCTGTTCCTGTGCGAGGCCGCCTTCACGCACGGCAAGGAGAACATCCCGGACCTCCATCTCAACGGCCGCGAGGCCGGTGAGACGGCCGCCCGGGCGGGCGCCCGCCGTCTCGTCCTCACCCACGTCCCGCCGTGGACGGACCCCCAGGTCAACCTCGTCGATGCCCGCGCGGTGTACGACGGCCCGGTGGAGCTGGCGGTGCCCAGGGTGTCGTACGAGATCTGAGGACGCCGCAGGCGATACGCGGTATCCGAGCACGACGTACGCGAGGAGCCGAGCACGACGTACGCGAAAGGCCCCCGGAGCGGACTCCGGGGGCCTTCCTCGTGCTCGGGGGAGCCGTGGCGGCTACTTCGCCTCCGCCTTCTGGAGCTCGGCGAGCTCCTCGTCCGTCTCCCGGCCGGGGGTCGGCAGGTTGAAGCGGACGATCGCGAGCCGGAAGATCACGTAGTACAGGGCGCCGAAGCACAGGCCCACCAGGAGCAGGGCCCAGGGCTTGGTGGCGATGCCCAGGTTGAGGCCGAAGTCGATCACGCCGGCCGAGAAGCCGAAGCCGTCCTTCATGCCGAGCGCCCAGGTCAGGGCCATGGAGACACCGGTGAGCACGGCGTGGATGGCGTACAGGACCGGGGCGATGAACATGAACGTGAACTCGATCGGCTCGGTGACACCGGTGACGAACGAGGTCAGCGCCATGGAGAACATCATGCCGCCGACCACCGCACGGCGCTCCGGGCGGGCGGCGTGGTAGATCGCGAGACAGACGGCCGGCAGGCCGAACATCATGATCGGGAAGAAGCCGGTCATGAACTGTCCGGCGGTCGGGTCACCGGCCAGGAAGCGCGCGATGTCACCGCTCTTGCCCTCGTACGAACCGGCCTGGAACCACGGGAACGAGTTCAGCAGGTGGTGCATGCCGACCGGGATCAGCGCACGGTTGGCCACACCGAAGACGCCCGCGCCGACCGCGCCGGAGCCGACCAGCCACTCGCCGAAGTGGTGCAGACCCGCGCCGAGGACCGGCCAGATGTAACCGAAGACGATGCCGATGAGCAGGCCCGCCAGGGCGGCCAGGATCGGCACCAGGCGGCGGCCGCCGAAGAAGCCGGCCCAGTCGGGCAGCTTGGTGCGGTAGAAGCGCTGGTAGAGCAGGGCGACGACCAGGCCCATCACGACACCGCCGAGGACACCGGCGTTGACCGACGCGTCCACCATCACGACCTTGCCGTCGACGACCGTGGCCTTCTGGGGGAGGTTGGAGTCGGTGAAGGTGCCCAGCACCTTCTGGAAGACGAGGTAACCGACGACCGCGGCGAGGGCGGTCGAGCCGTCCGACTTCTTCGCGAAGCCGATCGCGATGCCGACCGCGAACAGCAGCGGCATGTTGTCGAGGATGGCACCGCCGCCGGCCGCCATGAAGCTCGCGAACTTGGTGATGAACCCGGGGAACGAGTCACTGCCCAGCATGTCCGTGGTACCGAGCCGGACGAGCAGGGCTGCGGCCGGCAGGACGGCGACCGGCAGCATCAGGCTGCGGCCGATACGCTGCATGACAGCCATCGTGCGGGAGCCCCAGCTGGGGCCCTTGTTGTCTGCGGCCGCGGGAGCGGCGCTGGCCGTGGTCACAACTTCCTCCATGAGAGCAGGGCGCCGCCCGGGGACGGGAGAGTGGGGGAGGGGCAGCACGGAGAGGTCTACACCATTCAGTGGTGTAGACCTGTTGTAGCACGGTGGGGGGTGGCCAAGGAACCCGCGATTCCCGCTTTATGCCTTCGTGATGTCGCCGGGACTTCGCCCCTTGTTTCCGGGCCCGCTTGGCGGGCATGCCCCGCGTGGTGTAGACCAGTCGCGAACGATTCGCAACGGTCATCAGGGAGAGACGCCATGGCCACCAAGGCTGAGAAGATCGTCGCCGGGCTCGGCGGCCTCGACAACATCGACGAGGTCGAGGGCTGCATCACCCGCCTGCGCACCGAGGTCCATGACGCCTCCCTCGTCGACGAGGCCGCCCTCAAGGCCGCCGGCGCGCACGGCGTCGTCAAGATGGGCACCGCCATCCAGGTCGTCATCGGTACCGACGCCGACCCCATCGCCGCGGAGATCGAGGACATGATGTAGGCCCCGAACGCGATGAGGGGGTGTCGCACGACACCCCCTAAGCTCAGCGGCATGTCTCGAATCGACGGCCGCACGCCCGAACAGCTCCGCCCGGTCACCATCGAACGCGGGTGGAGCAAGCACGCCGAGGGCTCCGTCCTCATCTCCTTCGGCGACACGAAGGTCTTCTGCACTGCCTCTGTCACCGAAGGCGTCCCCCGCTGGCGCAAGGGCAGCGGCGAGGGCTGGGTGACCGCCGAGTACTCCATGCTCCCCCGCGCCACCAACACCCGCGGCGACCGGGAGTCCGTACGCGGCAGGATCGGCGGCCGCACCCACGAGATCTCCCGCCTCATCGGACGCTCCCTGCGCGCCGTCATCGACTACAAGGCGCTCGGCGAGAACACCATCGTCCTCGACTGCGACGTCCTCCAGGCCGACGGCGGCACCCGCACGGCGGCCATCACCGGCGCGTACGTCGCGCTGGCCGACGCCGTGTCCTGGGCCCAGGGCAAGAAACTGATCAAGGCCAACCGCCAGCCCCTCACCGGCACCGTCTCGGCCGTCTCCGTCGGTATCGTCGGCGGCGTCCCCCTCCTCGACCTCCGCTACGAGGAGGACGTGAAGGCCGACACGGACATGAACGTCGTCTGCACCGGCGACGGCCGCTTCGTCGAGGTCCAGGGGACCGCCGAGGCCGAGCCGTTCGCCCGTGAGGAGCTCAACTCCCTGCTGGATCTTGCCGTTTCCGGCTGTGACGAACTGGCTGCCCTCCAGCGCAAGGCGCTTGATACGGTCCTCGAAAGGTAAAGAAGGGTAAAGGGCGCCCCAAGGGTGACGGCCGCCGGTGGCAACCACCGCGGCCCCGCCCGCGTCCCTGCACATACGGGTGCACGGCACACCACCGTGCACCCGGCCACACCGCAGTAGCCGTTCATGCACCACACAGGGGGCCGTCAGGCCTGCACCCAGTTCCAGGAGGACCGTTCCATGGCCGCGAGTCGCCGACGTCGTACGACCACCATCGCCGGAGCCGTAGCCGCCGTCGCCCTGACGGTCGGGCTCACCACCGGCTGCGACGCCGTGAACAAGGCCCTGGACTGCGTCCAGACCGCCGACGCCATCGCCCAGAGCGTGAACGACCTCCAGCAGGCCGTCCAGAACGCGGCGGACGACCCCACGCAGCTGGAGGAGTCCCTCGCCTCCATCGACAAGAACCTCGACGAGATCGGCGACAAGACCGACAACGCCGACGTCAACAAGGCCGTCGACTCCCTGCAGAAGGCCGTCACCGACACCCAGACCGCCGTGGAGAACGGGGACACCACCCCCGACATCAGCGGCATCACCGACGCGGCGGGCGAACTGACGAAGGTCTGCACGTCGTAACCCCGCGGAACCCGGCGGAGCCGGACTCGGCGGAGGCGGAACTCGGCTGGACCCGGTGAAACTCGGCGGAGCCGGGCGGCGGGGATCGCGATACTGGTGGGCATGACCCGCCTGATCCTCGCCACCCGCAACGCCGGCAAGCTCACCGAACTCAAGGCCATCCTCGCCGACGCCGGTCTGACCCACGACCTCGTCGGCGCCGACGCCTACCCGGACGTCCCCGACGTCAAGGAGACCGGCGTCACCTTCGCCGAGAACGCCCTGCTGAAGGCCCACGCCCTCGCACAGGCCACCGGCCTCCCCGCCATCGCCGACGACTCCGGCCTCTGCGTCGACGTCCTCGGCGGCGCCCCCGGCATCTTCTCCGCCCGCTGGGCCGGCCGCCACGGCGACGACAAGGCCAACCTGGAACTGCTCCTCGCCCAGCTCGGCGACATCGCCGACGAACACCGCGGCGCCCACTTCACCTGCGCGGCGGCCCTGGCCCTGCCGGACGGCACGGAGCGAGTGGTCGAGGGCCGGCTCAGGGGCGTCCTGCTGCACTCCCCGATCGGCACGAACGGCTTCGGCTACGACCCGATCCTCCGGCCGGAGGCCGACACAAGGAGCTGCGCCCAGCTGACGGCGGAGGAGAAGAACGCGATCAGCCACCGGGGGCAGGCGTTCCGGGGGTTGGTGCCGGTGCTGCGGGAGCTGCTGGGCTGAGCCGCAAGAGAGGGACCGCCAGATTGTGCGGTCCCTCTTCTGCGTGCGTGCGGCCGGTGGGACTCGAACCCACACGGGTGTGAACCCACTGGGACCTAAACCCAGCATGACTGCCAAATTCCATCACGGCCGCTCAAAAACGGTCATCAGGCTCGACCGGCGGCACTCAGTGTACGGGGCTGTCGGCTACCCGGCGAGGGGGACTCGGCCTTTCTGACGGCACCACGTTTCTGTCACGGCATGGCAGTTGGGACACAGGTATCGCAGGTTCTCCCGGCGATTGTCCCGCCAGTTCCCGTTGACGTGGTCGATCTGCAAGGTGATGGAGCGCCCCCGCCACTCCCCGGTGTTGCCGCACTCCACACATGCGTAGGGCACCCCGATCTCAGTCAGGGCCTGGTGGAGGCGGCTCCTGTTTTCCGTCCGGCTTGCTCCGGCAGGACCACCAGCACTCGATGCCCGCTGGGTGCAGGCGCCGGGCGCTCGGGCCGCCCCCAGGACCGGCGCTTGGAGTGGCTGGTGTTGAGATTCAGGCGGGAGGCGGCGCGTCGTACGCGTCGGTGGTTGGTGTCGTTGATCTCCATGCCAAGACCGCGCATGACGTCGGCGTAACTGGTGGCGGTCCGTACCAGGATCGTCAACTCGTCCTCGGGAATCGCCGTCCGCCGGTGAGAGAAGTGGCTGATGTCGATGTCTTGGGCCGCCAGCATGCGACTCAGCGTCGCCCGGGAGCGGCTGTCATCGGGAACGCCCAGGGTCCGTGCCACGCCCCGAACGCTCGTGGCTGCGACTGCGGCCGCCCTGAGCTCCTCCGAGGTGAAGGGCAGGTCCGATTCGGGGCGATCGATGCCGGGGAAATGACCGATGTCGATGCCAGCCGCGTGAATGCGGCGCCGGATGTGGGAGAGAGTCCCTGTGGCCGGAGCGGCACCCAGCTTCAGGGCCACTTCCCGCAGCGAGGACGATGAGGCGGCTGCTTCCGCGATGACCGCGTCGGGGTACTTGCGCCATGGGCTGCGCTTCGCGAAATGGCCCGTGCCAAGTCCGTGGCGCGTTACGTGCTCCTGCAGCACCCGCCGTTGGCCGCCACTCGGCTTGAGGCCGAGCCGCCGCAGCAGATCAGCCCAGTTACGGGCCGTGGCAACCTCCGGCGCGAGCCGTTCCCTGCTGTATGCATCCGATCGTTTCGATGTGCTCGGCACTTCCCTGCACCCCTCCGTTCCGGCCGCCCGTTCGTGGCTCGTACGGAGTAACGAGCCGTAAATCGGACAGTCACGCCCGGAATGCGGAACGGCCCGTACCGGGGAAGCGGTACGGGCCGTTCTCGGGTGGAGAGGGGGGCGGGGTCAGATGCCCAGGTCCTTGATGAGTTTGGCCACGTGGCCCGTCGCGCGGACGTTGTAGAGGGCGTGGGCCACCTTGCCCTCCTCGTCGACGATGATCGTGGAGCGGATGACGCCCAGGTACGTCTTGCCGTAGTTCTTCTTCTCGCCGAAGGCCGCGTACGCGTCCAGCACCGTCTTGTCCGGGTCGCCGAGAAGGGTGACCTTCAGGGACTCCTTCTCGCGGAACTTGGCGAGTTTCTCGGGCTTGTCGGGGGAGATGCCGATCACGTCGTACCCGGCGTCCGCGAGGAGCTCCAGGTTGTCGGTGAAGTCACAGGCCTGCTTGGTGCAGCCCGGGGTCAGGGCGGCCGGGTAGAAGTAGACGATGACCTTGCGGCCCTTGTGGTCGGACAGGGACACCTCGTTGCCGTCGGCGTCCGGGAGGGTGAAGGCGGGGGCCACGTCCCCGGGCTGGAGTCGCTCGCTCATCGGTCCAGCGTAATGGCGGGCCCTGGCGGTCCCGTGCCGGGTGGAGCTGACAGACTGTGCGGAACCAAGGGATTTCAGGGACAACCGACTACGGGAGGCCGCGCGGTGGCGGAGAGCTCGGACATCAGGACCCCGGCCGAGATCGAGGCGGACATCAAGCGCCGCCGTGAGAACCTCGCCGAGACGCTCGACGAGATCGGCGTCCGGGTACATCCCAGGACCATCGTGGGCGACGCCAAGGCCAAGGTCGCCTCCAACATCGACCACACCCTCGGCGCGGCGTACGTCTCGGTCAACCGTGTGGTCAGTGACGTCAGGGGCCAGTTCGTCGACGAGGACGGCGCGCCCCGGGTCGAGCGCATCGTGCCCGTCGCCCTCGTGGTCGTCGCGGTGGTGGGGCTCCTCGCCCTCGGCACTCGGCGTCGTCGGGTCTGACGGGGACAGGTAGGTTCGGGGTGTGAGCGAGAAGACCCAGCACGACGACAAGTTGCCCATTCGGATGCTGCACGACCGTGTGCTCGTGCGGCAGGACACCGCCGAGGGCGAGCGGCGTTCCGGCGGCGGCATCCTGATCCCCGCGACGGCGGCCGTCGGCCGGCGTCTCGCCTGGGCCGAGGTCGTCGCGGTAGGCCAGAACGTCCGGACCGTCGAGCCCGGCGACCGGGTGCTCTACGACCCCGAGGACCGTGCCGAGGTGGAGGTGCGGGGCGTGGCGTACGTCCTGATGCGGGAGCGCGATCTGCACGCCGTGGCCGCGGACCGGTTCGAGGGGTCGGAGGACTCCACGGGCCTGTATCTCTGAGATGCGTCTCTGAGATGTATCCATGACTCCGAGATGTATCTCTGCGATGCGTCTCTGATTCGCAGGCTGTGACAGGCGGTGGGGGCTGGTGAGCATGGTCACCAGCCCCCACCGCCTTCTGCTTGGGCTACCCGAACGGTCCTACGGAGGTGTCGCCTCCCGAGTTCGCTCCGCCGTCTCCCGTTCCTCCGTCGGCTGTGGCTCCGCCGGTGGAGGAGGCTCCTCCGTCGGCTGTCCCTCCGCCGGCGGAGGTCGCTCCGCCGTCGGTCGAGGTGCCGCCGGTGGAGGCCGTTCCGCCGTCCGTCGTCGCCCCGCCCGTGGAACTCGTGCCGCCGTCGGTCGTGGGTGTGCCGCCGCCGGTGGTGGTGCCGTTGTCGGTGCTGTCGTCCGTCGGGCCGCCGGTCTCGTCGTCGCCCGTGGGGCCGCCGGTCTCCTCGTCCCCGGTGGCGCTGGGCTCCTCGGCCGGGGTGCTGGGCGGGGTGATCACGACGTCCGCGCCGACCTGGAGGTCGAGGTCGAACTCCTTGACCTTCTTGCCCTTCAGGGCGGCCTTGGTGAACTGCGCCCAGATCTGGGTGGGCGCCCCACCGCCGTTGATGCGGGGCAGGCCCATCGCGCCGTAGAGCGGCTTGTGGATGCCCGTCTTGGGGTCCTGGCCCATCACGGAGACGACGGTGGCGAGGTCGGGGGTGTAGCCCGCGAACCAGGCCGCCTTGTCCTCCTCGGCGGTGCCCGTCTTGCCGGCGACCGGGTGACCGGAGGCCTGCGCGGCGGTGGCGGTGCCGTTCTGGACGACGCTCCGCAGGACGGAGGTGGTGGTGTCGGCGGCCTTGCGGCTGACGGCCTGGGTGGACTCCGTGCTCGGGAGCTTGATCACCTCGCCGTCCTTGCTGATCTTCTCGATCATCGTGTACGTGCCGTGCTTGCCGTGGTTGGCGAGCGTGGCGTACGCCTGCGTCATGTCGAGGACGCTCGCGGTGGCGGTGCCCAGGGCGATGGACGGGTACGGGTTCATGTCCGGCGTGTTCTTGGGCAGCCCGAGGTCGATCGCGGTCTTCTCGATCTTCTCGGGGCCGACGTCCACGGCCATCTGCGCGTACACCGAGTTCACGGAACTCTCGGTGGCCTGGCGGACGGAGATGTTGCCGTAGTTGACGTAGTCCTCGTTCTCGGGGGCGTACGCCGGGCCGGGCCAGCCCGTCACGGGGCGCTTGTTGGTGCCGTCGTAGACGGTGTTCGGGGTGATCGCCTGGCCGCTCTGGGTGTTGGAGGCGTTCTCCACGGCGGCGGTGAACACGAACGGCTTGAAGGTGGAGCCGACCTGGAAGTCGCGGCGGGTCGCGTTGTTGACGTACTGCTTGGTGTAGTCGATGCCGCCGTACATCGCGATGACCTTGCCGGTCTTCGGGTCGATGGAGACCCCGCCGGCGCGTACGTAGTTGTCGACCTTGCGGTTCTTCTTGTCGAGCTTGTCCATCAGCTGGTCGTCGACGGCCTTGATGAAGGCGTTCTGCATCTTGGGCTGGATGGTGGTGGTGATGCGGTAGCCACCGCCGTTCTCCAGCGCCTCCTCGTCGATGATCTTGTGGTCGTAGAGGTACGACTTGATGGCCTCGACGAGGTAGCCGCGCTGGCCGGAGAAGGCGCTGGGCGTGATGGCCTGCTTCGGCATCGGGAACTTGGCGCCGGTCCGCTCGGACTGCTTGAGCCAGCCCTCCTTCACCATGCCGTCGAGGACGTAGTTCCAGCGGGCGACCGCCGCACCCTTGTTCTCCGGGTGGGCGACGACGTCGTACATGCTCGGCGCGTTGACGAGCGCGGCGAGGTACGCGCCCTGCTCGGCGGTGAGCTCGTCGGCGTCGACGCCGTAGTAGGCCTGGGCGGCGGCCTGGATGCCGTAGGCGTTGCGGCCGAAGAAACTGGTGTTGAGGTAGCCCTCCAGGATCTCGTCCTTGGTGACCTCGCGGTCCAGCTTGATCGCGATGAAGAACTCCTTCACCTTGCGGGTGACGGTCTGGTCCTGGGCCAGGTAGTAGTTCTTCACGTACTGCTGGGTGATGGTGGAGCCGGACTGCTTGCCCTTGCCGGTCGCGGTGTTCCAGCCGGCGCGGACCATCGCCTTGAGGTCGATGGCCGGCTCGGAGTAGAAGTCGCGGTCCTCGGCGGCCAGTACGGCGTGCTGGGCGGCCTTGGAGACCTTCGACAGCGGGACGTTCTCGCGGTTGACCTCGCCGTCGCGGGCGATCTGGGTGCCGTCCGCGTAGAGGTAGACGTTGCTCTGCTTGGTCGCGGCGTCCTGTGGCTTGGGGATGTGGACCATGTTGTAGCCCAGCACGAAGGCGCCGACGATCAGCATGATGCCGACCACGAAGGCGCCGAGCACCATGCGCCAGGTGGGGATCAGGCGCCTGAAGCCGGTGCGCTTGGGTCGCTTGGGCTTCTTGCCCTTGCCGCCGCCCGCGGGGGCCGGGGTGATGTCGGGCACGGCGGCGGGTGCGGCGGCGGTCGCGGTGGCGGCAGCGGTGGCGACCGTGGGGCCGGTCCCGGGGGCCGCCTTCTCGGCGGAGACGACGCCGAGCGCCTGCGTGGGCGTGTCGGCGCCGGGCCGGGCGGAGGCGGGGGTCGACTTCCGGGCGGCCGGGGTGATCCCCAGGGTGGTGGTGGGGGTGTCGTCAGCGTGCCCGCCCGGCGCCGCACCGGGGGTACGAGGGGTCTGGGCGCCGGTGGACTTGGTGGCGGAGGTCGCGGTGGTGTCGCCGTCGCGAGGGCCGGCCGGTGTGCCGCCGTCGGCCACGCCTGCGGACCCTGCGGACTCGGCGAGCCCGGCGGCCTTGGCGGCGCGGGCCGCGCGGGCGGCCCTCGCGGCCCGGGCGTCCGGCACCCCGGCCGCCTTGCCGTCGCGCCCGGCGTCACGGCCGCCTGCGGAGTCGCCACCGCGCACGCCACCGGTCTGGCCGTCGCGGGCACCGGTGGGCTGACCGTCCCGGGTTCCGGCGGACTGACCGTCCCGAGCGCCTGCGGGCCGGCCGCCGCGACCGCCGGTCTGCCGGCCGTCGCGCGCGCCGGTGGACCCGCCGTCGGAGGGTGACGCCGACTCGGTCTGCGGCGCCTGCCCGGCCGCTGCACCGGTCTGCCCGCCGGATGCCGAGGCGGGAGGGGCGGAGCCGGGCTTGCCGCCGGGCCTCCCGCCGGCACCGGAGGCACCGGAAGAGGCACCGGAAGCACCGGCTGCTTTGCCTGAGCGTGCGCCGGAACCGGAAGTCGGGTCGGGCTGTCCGCCGGGTGCCGCGCCGGGCCTCCCGCCGCCGGAAGTGCCGGAAGTGCCAGGGCCGCCGGACGCGCCCGAAGCCGTGCCGGAGCGTGGGCCTGAAGGCGGGGTGGGGTTGCCCTCGGAGGGGGCTCCGGGGCGGGCGCCGGAGGTCGCCGGAGGTCGGCCGTTCGGCTGTCCGTCGGACGCGGCTCCCTTGCCGGAGGCCGGGCCGGCGTCGCCGGTGGGCGTCTTCCTGGCGGCGTCGGCGTCGGCACCGGGTCCCTGAGGTGTGCCCGGAGTGCGTGGCTCCGGGTCTCTCGGTGCCCAGCCCGGGCCGGTCCGCTTCGGCTGCGGCTCGTCGCTCATCGTGCTGCCGTGCTCCTGTTTCCGCGTCGTACGTTCATTTCCGTACGGACTCGTACGCTTTGCGCCCACTCCGGGCCGGTTCTGCGCCCCTGAGTGAAGACTCTCGTACCGTGCGATCCGTTCCCGGATCCCGGCACGTGCCCCGCACGCCTCATGAGCGCCACCGTCCGCCCCGCTGTCCGCCCCGGAAACGCGTGGCAGGCCCCTCCGGCCGCGGACTAGGCTTCTTCGCTTCGGCCCGAATCGGTCCAGGCCTCGGCCTTTCGCCTAACTCTTCGCAGCGGATGGGGGTTTCCTCGTGGGCACAGGGCGGTTGTACGCCGCCGTCGCCGCCGGTGGTTTCAGGCGGTACGCGACATATCGGGTGGCCACCGCCGCGGGGGTGTTCACCAACACCGTCTTCGGCTTCATCCTCGCATACACCTACCTGGCCCTCTGGCAGGAGAAGCCCGACCTCGGCGGCTACGACCAAGCACAGGCCCTCACCTATGTATGGGTCGGCCAGGCGATGTTCGCGGTCATGGTGCTGGGAAGCGTCGGCTTCGAGGAGGAGTTGATCGAGCGGATCCGGACGGGTGACATCGCGGTCGACCTGTACCGGCCCGTCGACCTCCAGCTGTGGTGGCTCGCCGCCGACATGGGCCGCGCCCTGTTCCAGCTGCTGGGACGCGGTCTCGTGCCCATGCTGTGCGGCGCGCTCTTCTTCGACCTGGCCCTGCCCTCCGGCCCGCTGCCGTGGCTGGCCTGTCTCGTCGCGGTCGCCCTCGGCGCTCTCGTCAGCTTCGCGATCCGTTACATCGTCGCGCTGTGGGCCTTCTGGCTCCTCGACGGCGCCGGAGCGATGCAGATCACCTGGCTCACCGGAGTCTTCTTCTCCGGGATGCTCCTCCCGCTGAACGTCTTCCCCGGCGCGCTCGGCGACCTCGCCCGCGTCCTGCCCTGGTCCGCGCTGCTCCAGGCCCCGGCGGACGTCCTGCTCGGCGAGGCCGACCCGCTGGGGACGTACGCCTTCCAGCTCGCCTGGGCGGCGGCCCTGCTCGCGGTCGGACGGCTGATCCAGTCGGCGGCGACCCGGAAGGTGGTGGTCCAGGGTGGCTGACGTGGACGAGCGCCCCGTCACGGGCGCCGAGCGGGAGGACCCGTTCGCCGAGTACGGCACGTACAGCCGTGTCCGCGACGGGCTGCGCGCCTACCGCATGATCGCCGCCATGTGGATCCGCTCCACGATGGCCTACCGCGCGTCCTTCGCGATGACGACGTTCGGGAACTTCGCGGCGACCTCCTTCGACTTCGTCGCGATCCTGCTGATGTTCTCGCAGGTCGACGAGTTGGGCGGATTCACCCTGCCCGAGATCGCCCTGCTCTACGGCACCTCCGCCGTCGCCTTCGGCCTCGCGGATCTGATGATCGGCTCGATGGACCGGCTCGGGCGCCGGGTCCGCGACGGCACGCTGGACACCCTCCTCGTACGCCCCGTGCCGGTGCTCGCCCAGGTCGCCGCCGACAAGTTCGCGCTGCGCCGCCTCGGCCGGATCACCCAGGGGCTGTTCGTCCTCGGCTACGCCCTCGTCACCCTCGACATCGCGTGGACCCCGGCCAAGGTGCTGATGATCCCGCTGATGGTGGGCAGCGGCGGGCTGATCTTCGGCGCGGTGTTCGTCGCGGGTGCGGCCTTCCAGTTCGTCGCGCAGGACGCCTCCGAGGTGCAGAACGCCTTCACGTACGGCGGCGTGACCCTCCTTCAGTACCCGCCGGCGCTCTTCGCCAAGGATCTGGTGCGCGGGGTGACCTTCGTCCTGCCGCTCGCCTTCGTCAACTGGGTGCCCGGACTGTACGTCCTGGGCCGCCCCTACCCCCTCGACCTGCCGGCCTGGCTGGCCTTCGCGCCCCCGCTGGTCGGGGTGGCCTGCTGCGCCCTGGCGGGGGTCGCCTGGCGGGCGGGGCTGCGTTCGTATCGAAGTACAGGGAGCTGAGCGTGACAGACAGCGCGTTTGCGACAGACGGCGCGTTCGTGGCCGACGGCGCGTTCATCGAACTCGACCGTGTCGAGAAGGTCTTCGACGTCCGCAGGAAGACCGGGTTCCTGCGCCGGGAGCGGCGTGAGGTGCGGGCGGTCGACTCGATCTCGTTCAGGGTGGCGCGCGGCGAGATGGTCGGCTACATCGGGCCGAACGGTGCCGGGAAGTCCACCACCATCAAGATGCTGACGGGGATCCTGACGCCGAGCGGGGGGCGGCTGCGGGTCGCCGGGATCGACCCGTCCCGGGAACGGACGCGGCTGGCCCGGCGGATCGGGGTGGTGTTCGGCCAGCGGACGACCCTGTGGTGGGACCTCCCCCTCATCGACTCGTACGCGCTGATGCACCGCATGTACCGCATCCCGGACGCCCGTTACCGCGAGAACCTCGACCGGTGCGTCGAACTTCTCGAACTGGGCGAGCTGCTGGACGTGCCCGTACGGCAGCTCTCGCTCGGGCAGCGGATGCGCGGGGACATCGCGGCGGCCCTGCTGCACGACCCGGAGGTGCTGTACCTGGACGAGCCGACGATCGGGCTCGACGTCATCAGCAAGGCCAAGGTCCGCGAGTTCCTCAAGGACCTCAACACCGAGCGGGGCACGACCGTGCTGCTCACCACGCACGACCTCCAGGACATCGAGCAGCTGTGCCGCCGGGTGATGGTCATCGACCATGGGCGTCTGATGTACGACGGCCCGCTGACCGGGCTGCACGAGGTGGGCGAGAGCGAGCGGACGCTCGTCGTGGACCTGGAGCGGGAGCTGCCGCCGATCGAGGCCGCGCCCGCCCGGGTCGTCCGGGTGGAGGGGCCCCGGCAGTGGCTGGCGTTCCCCGCGTCGGAGTCGGCGGCCCCGCTGGTGGCCCGGATCGCGTCCGCGTATCCGCTGGTGGACCTCTCCGTGCGGGAGCCTGACATCGAGGCCGTGATCGCCCAGATGTACGCGCAGCAGGCGGAGCGGGTGGGGAAGGGGACGGAGGGAGGGGTGGGGGAGCCCGGGGCGGCTGTGTCGTAGCCCCCGTACGGGGTTCCTCGTAGGCTGATTCGTATGACGGACGACCTGCCGGATCTTCCGGCCGCCGCGGACCTTCGCGCCTCCGACGCCGATCGTGAACGAGTCTCCGAGCAGCTGCGGGACGCCCTCGCGGAGGGGCGGCTCGACATGGAGGAGTTCGAGGAGCGGCTGGACGCGACGTACAAGGCGCGGACCTACGGCGAGTTGGCGCCGATCACCCGGGATCTGCCCGGCGCGGGGGCGGTGGCCCCGCCGGCCGCCGTGCCGCAGCCGCCCGTGTCCCTGGTCAAGGGGTCCGCGGCGGAAGCGAGTTGGCCGGAGCGGATCGTCGGGGGCGACGGGTCGTCCACCTGGGGTGTGGCGATCATGTCCGGGTTCGAGCGCAAGGGGCGGTGGACCGTGCCCGCGCGGTTCGACTGCTTCGCGTTCTGGGGCGGCGGGGAACTGGACCTGCGGGACGCGTACTTCGCGGAGCGTGAGGTCGTCATCAACTGCGTGGCGATCATGGGCGGGATCAATGTGATCGTGCCGCCCGGCGTCGAGGTCGTGGTCCGGGGCATCGGCATCATGGGCGGGTTCGACCACAGTGAGGAGGGGGTGCCCGGGGAGCCGGGCGCTCCGCGGGTCGTTCTCACCGGGTTCGCGTTCTGGGGCGGGGTCGGGGTGGAACGCAAGGTGCCGAAGGCCGAGCGCCAGCGGTTGAAGGAGGCGCGCCGGCAGGAGCGGTTGGAACGCCGTGCAGCGCGGCGCGAGTTGCACGTGTCGCATCGCGATCACGCGCATGAGATGCGTGACGCGCATCGCGAGGCGATGGAGCAGGTGCGGGACGCCCTGCGGGACCGTCGGGACGCGGAGCGGGAGCGGCGGCGGCGGGGGAGAGGGGACTGAGCCGTCTGCCGGGTGCGGCCGCGTCGTGGTTGCTCGCGCAGTTCCCCGCGCCCCTGACGGGCCGCGCCCCTGACGGGCCGCGCCCCCCCGTGTCGCAGTGACCGTCACAGCTTCGCCGGTGCCGATCCCTTCAGTTGCTCCAGGTCGAAGACCTCCGCCATGCGCTCGTAGCCCTTGTCGCTGGGGTGCAGGTGGTCGCCCGAGTCGTAGTCGGGGCGCAGGCTGCGGGGGTCGTACGGGTCGCGCAGGGCCTTGTCGAAGTCCACGTAGGCGTCGTACACGTCGCCGGAGCGGATGATGGCGTTGACGGCCTGGCGGACGGACTCGCGCTGGTCGGAGTAGCCGCGGTGGCCGTGGAAGGGCATGAGGGTGGCGCCGACGACGCGCAGGCCCCGCGCGTGCGCCTGCTCGACGAGTCGGCGGAGGCCGTCGGTGATGGCCACGGGGTCGGCCCGGCCGGGGTTCTTCAGGATGTCGTTGACACCGAGGTCGATGACGACGGCCTTGACACCCGTACGGCCGAGCACGTCGCGCTGGAAGCGGGAGAGGCCGCTGGGGTTCTCGGCGGGCCGTCCGTTGCCGTCGGTCAGGACGCGGTTGCCGCTGATGCCCTCGTTGACGACGCTGTAGCGGGGCGCGTCGGAGGAGCCGGCGGCCTCCCGGATCCGTCCGGAGAGGACGTCCGTCCAGCGTCGGTTCTCGTTGACGGTGGAGCTGACCCCGTCGGTGAGCGAGTCGCCGAGGACCACGACCGTGCCCTCGGACTCGTTGCTCAGCACGTCCAGGGCGGTGACGTACCGCCAGTGCAGTGTCTGTGTGGTGTACGGCTCACCGGTGGCGTCCGCGACCTGGTCGCCCTCGGCGGTGTAGGAGATCTGCCGCGCGTGCGCGTGGTAGGTCGCCGGGCCGGAGGGGGTCGGGGAGTAGGTGGTGATCAGTACGTCGCTGTCGTGCGGGATCGGCACCCGTACGGCGTCGCTCACCACTTGCCGGCCGGCCGCGATGACGACCGTCGGGTTGCCGGCGAAGGTGAGGCGGCGCATGGTCTCGGCCGCCGCGGCCGGGGTGTCGCTCGAAGCGGCGACGGCGAGCGAGGCGTGAGTGATGGTCAACGGCTGCTGGCCGTAGAGATTGGACAGGGTGACGCGGGCACTCGTACCGGCGGCGGTCGTGTGCACCACGTTGCGCACCGAGCGGCCGGCGAGTCCGTCCCGCTCGGTGCCCGGCTCGGACCCGCTCGGCGACGCGGCCCAGGCGCCGACCCAGACGCCGGTGGAGGCGGGGGCGGCGCTGTTGCGGGGCGTGCGGGCGAAGGTCTCCTGCCGCGGGGTGCCGTCGTCGATGCCGACGCCGACGTATATCGCGGCCGAGACGGCCACGATCAGGGCGGCCATGGCCGCCAGAAGTGCATAACCGTGCTGCTTGGTCATGCGGTGTGTGACTCCTCGGGCTGTGGAGCCCCGAGGCTCCGATGTGATCACCCCATGATGCGTCATGGGATGGGGGTTGCTTGCGAGAACCCCCATCGGTTCCCCCGCCCGGACAGACGCGGGGAACTCCTGTTCCGTTCCGGGAGTCGGTCATGGAGTAGTCCACATCACGTCACCGAGCGGTGAAGAGACGGGAAACGGGACAATGTGTACGGGGGACAGGGAACGGGTGGAGTGAATGGACCGTACGAAAGCGGAAGAAGCGCAGCCCGGGGCGGCGGCGGGCGCCGGGCCGCGCGCCTCGCACCGCACCATGACCACCTTCAGCGCCGCCGACGAGGAGAAGCAGCGCGGCGTCCGGCAGATGAAGCTCATCGCGGCCGGACTGCTGCTCTTCGTGGCGCTGGTCTACGTGCTGGCCAAGTGGGCCGCGCACGAGGGCGCGGGCGCCTGGGCCGGCTATGTCGCGGCGGCGGCCGAGGCGGGCATGGTGGGCGCGCTGGCCGACTGGTTCGCCGTGACCGCGCTGTTCCGGCATCCACTCGGGCTGCCCATCCCGCACACCGCGATCATCCCCACCAAGAAGGACCAACTGGGCGTCTCGCTGGGTGAGTTCGTCGGCGAGAACTTTCTCTCCCAGGACGTCGTACGACAGCGGCTGCGGGCCGTCGGCATCGGCAGCCGGCTCGGTGCGTGGCTCGCCGAGCCGCAGAACGCCGACCGGGTGACGGCCGAACTGGCGACCGCGCTGCGGGGCGCGCTGACCGTGCTGCGCGACTCGGACGTGCAGGCCGTGGTGGGGGAGGCGATCACCCGGCGGGCGAACGCGCAGGAGATCGCGCCCGGTATCGGCAAGATGCTGGAGAAGGTCGTCACCGACGGCGGCCACCGGCGGGTCGTCGACCTGATCTGCACCCGCGCCCACGACTGGCTGGTCCTGCACGACACGCAGGTCATGAACGCCGTCGAGGGCGGCGCCCCGGGCTGGACCCCCCGGTTCGTGGACCGCAAGGTCGGCGAGCGCGTCTACAAGGAACTGCTCCGCTTCGCCACCGAGATGCGCGACTCGCCCACCCACCCGGCGCGCGGCGCCCTGGACCGCTTCCTCACCGACTTCGCCACCGACCTGCAGTCCGACACGGAGACCCGGGCGCGGGTGGAGCGGCTGAAGGGCGAGGTGCTGGGCCGGAGCGAGGTCCAGGACCTGATCGCCTCCGCGTGGACGGCCGTACGGGCGATGATCGTGTCCGCCGCCGAGGACGAGCGCAGCGAGTTGCGGCTGCGGGTGCGCGCGTCCCTGCTGTCGCTGGGGACGCGGATGGCCACCGAGCCGAGCGCGCAGGCCAAGGTGGACAAGTGGGTCGAGGGCGCGGCCGTGCACGTCGTCACCACCTATCGCGCCGAGATCACCTCCCTCATCACCGAGACCGTCGCGAGCTGGGACGCCGAGCACACCACGAAGAAGATCGAGGCCAACATCGGCCGTGACCTGCAGTTCATCCGGATCAACGGCACGGTGGTGGGTTCGCTGGCCGGGCTGCTGATCTACACGGTGTCGCGGGCGCTGGGGGCGTAACCGCTGTTCGGTCGCGCAGTTCCCCGCGCCCCTTTGGGCGCGGCTCCGGTCGGCGTCTTCTGGGTATGGGGGAGTAGGGCGGTCTGAGTATCCGTACTCTGTCGGGTCGGCTCCCGGGCCGGAAACCTCGTACGCATGACCGAGAAGCTGCTCCGCCCCCTGCGCACGCGCCCCTGGCCGGAACGCTGGCTGACCCGCCTGCTCGGCGCCGCGCTCGCCGCGGCCGCGTACCGCCTGTGCCTGCCCTGGGATCTTCGCGACCGCCCCGAGCTGGAGGGCTCCCTCACGGAGACGACGCCCGTGACCGTCACGGGCGTCGTCGTCCTCGCCCTCGTCCTGCTGCTCCTCGCGGCCTACTTCGGCCACCGGGACGCCCTGGCCTGGCCCCTGCTCCTGGTCGCCGTCCCGCCGTCCGCCCTGATGTACGTGTCCTTCCACGCGCCCCCCGAGCCTCCGGACGCGGACGTATGGCCGCTGTCCTGGGCCTTCTTCACGCTGGTGCTCGGCGCGTGGGTGCTGGTCGCGTCCTCGGTGGCACGCCGGTTCCGGACGGATCCGGTGGACGAGCGGTGGCTGATCCACAGCCGGTCCCAGGGCGGTAGCCGGTCCCAGGACGGTTCGGTCACCGCCCGGTTCGCCGAGCAGCCGCCGCCGGGCCGCCGTGCGGGCGCCCGTCAGCCGTAGAAGTACTGCCGGGCCTTCTGCTCGAAGAACGACGAGTAGGCGAGGCCGATGGCCGGGGTGCCGCGGTACGAGCCCACGTACTGCTGGGTGCTGTCGACAACCACGGGGCGGGCCATGCACGCCCACTTGTTGCGCTGCTGGGCCTCCGCCCAGCGGACGGCCGCCGGGTCCACCCGGTCGCTGACCAGCACCGGGAACGCGCCGATGCCGTTCTGGATCCCGGCCGGCAGACCGCCCTTGGTCTTCTTCGCGTACGTCAGCACCTGGTCGGTGAAGGTCTCGATGGTCGGGATGGTTATCTCCTGGACGGCCGCCGCGACCGTGAACAGGTGCAGCTTCGTCCCCATCCACCTCCACCGGAAGTCGGCCCGGCGCCCGACGAGCACGGGCACCCCGGCCCACTCCTCCCACCAGGTACGGCACTCGTCGGCGGCGAGACGGGCGGCCACGGAGGCGAGGTAGGTCTGGGAGGGCGTCTGCTGAGGATGCATGGCGGGATCATGCACCCGCCAGAGCCGTGCTGGGAAGTCAGGCGCCCGTGGTCGAACCGGGCCGCACGATCATCAGGATCGTGACCGTGGCCCACAGCAGGTCGAACACGCCGGTGAACATGGCGAGTCGGACGGTGGCCCCGGCACCGGCACCGGCCCCGGCACCGGCACCGGCACCGGCACCGGCACCGGTGCCGGTGCCGACGGCGGTGCCGCCGAGTCCCTCCAGGATCTCCTCCTGCCGGGGCAGCACCAGCGCCAGCAGAACCATCGCCGCGAGGGCGGTCAGCAGCATCGACACGATCAGCCAGGCGTCCTTCAGCACCCCCATGCTCAGCGCCGTGGCGAACCCGAGCACGGGCACCGCGATGCCCAAGGGTGGTGGGAACGAGCCCGTACGCGTACCGGAGGGCGTTCCGGGGGGAGGGGAGTGGGCCGCGGGGGAGCTAAAGGGGGCGCAGCCCTCCAAGGCCGCGGCACTCGGGGCCGTGCCCCTCCCCAGCTGTGCCGTGTTAGGGGCCGTGCCCCGTCAGGGGCGCGGGGAACTGCGCGAGCAACCACGGACGACCCGCGGCCCCCGACCGGCCGGACCCCCTACCCCTTCCGGGGACGACTACCCTTCCGGCGGCGGCTACCTCTTCCGGGCACGGCTACCCCTTCCGGTCGGCCACCACCCAGGACGCCAGCGCCACCACCCCGGCGACCCCGAACACCGCCGGCCAGGCCCCCATCTTCTTCGCCAGCGGATGCGACCCGGCGAACGCGGCCACGTACCCGGCGGTCAGCGCCCCCGCGGCCCTGCCGCCCGCCGCCTTCTGCCACTGCTGGGCCGCCGCGGCGCCCGCCACCGCGAGCACCGCCCCGCCCAGGGGCCGCTTCTTCGTCCAGCGAGCCACCCCGTACCCGCCGATGAGTCCGCTCGCGGCCACCGCCGCCGTCGGAACCCTCGCCATCACTGCCTCCCGCGTCCTACGCCAGGTCCGTCGCGCCCGAGGCTACTGCGCCGCCACCCGCCGGGCGCCCCGAGGCCCCCGAGCCGCGAGGATGCCGAGCGGTCGTTCCCCGGGCACCCGCACGACCTCACCGTCGTCGAGGACGCGGGCCACGACGTGCGTCTGGACCAGCCGTGCAGCCTGCACGCGGCGATGCGCCCCGATTCCTCAACTCTCCTCCTGGAAAAGGAAGTTGGGACGTGCAACAAGAGCAAGTAGCGTGAGCCAGGTCACAGGCCGGCTGTGGGGGAAGTGGTCCACGGCATCCCCTGGGCCTGGCATGCTCATGCGTGGCTACTGGGGGGTAACCGCCGCGTGCGTGCTGCCGTGAGGGCATGTGTGCCGCCATGGCCCGCCCTCCGCCGCCTCGTTCTCTCTCCCCCTCCTGAAGCGCACCCCCCTGTCACCGCTCCCGAGGACTCACGCGTGCACAAGCTCAGAAGACACACCCAGCTGTCGGCACTGTCGGCGATCACCGTCGCGACCCTGCTGATCACCGGCTGCTCCACCGACTCCCCCTCCACCGCCGACAAGGCGGCCGCCACGACGGTCGAGTCTCCCGCGTCCGGCGGGGCCGAGGAACAACTCGCCGTCGTGTCCGCCCCCACCGGTGAGGCCACCCCCACCGCCGTGGCCGACGCGAACGCGGCCGACCAGGGCAAGGCCAAGAGGTCCGCGCTCAAGGTCGCGTCGTACGACAGCAAGAGCGGCCGGGCGGTGATCACGGCACCATCGTCCGGGTCGGACGCCGAACCGTCCGCGACTCCGTCGAGGACCCCCTCCGCCTCCCAGGACTCCGACGAGGCCGATACCGGAACCGACCCCGGAACCGATCCCGGCACCGACCCCGGTACCGGAACAGGTGCGAAGCCGAAGCCGAAGCCCGCCGTGGCCGTCGGCGACGTCATAGCCAGCGCACCCGCCCCCGGCGCCCCGGACGGCGTGCTGGCCGAGGTGACGGAGATCGTCGGCACGGCGGCGGACGGCGGCACGACCGTCGAGACGGAGCCGGCCAAGCTCAACTCCGTGCTGGGTGAGGGCAAGGCGGACGGCACGGTCCCTGTCGACCCCTCCACCCTGGACGTCGACCCGCTCGTCCAGGGCGTGAAGGTCTCCTGGGCCAAGACCGGCGACCTCACCTTCGGCCCCGAGGGCGCGAAGCTCCCGCTCGGCAGCCTGCGTATCGACGTGGGTGCGGCGGTGGAGACCGCGCCGGGCGCCCCCGCCTCGGCCGCCGCGTCGGTCGAGGGCTTCGTCCAACTCGCCCCCGAGGTCGCCTTCTCGTACGACGGCTCCGGCGCCGGCACGGGTTCGTCGCCGGGCGGCGCGTTCCTGGGCCTGACCGGCGACTGGGCCTCGCAGTGGTCGCTGAAGGGCCGCGCGGCCGGCTCGACCGACGGCAAGCCGATCCGTATCCCCTTCGCCGAACTGCATGCCGATCCCGTCATCCAGGTCGGCCCCGTCCCGATCGTCGTCAACCTGGACCTCGTCTGCTACTTCCAGGTCGACGCAGACGGCCGCGTCACGGTCGACGTCGAGCAGGACCTCAAGGGCGACTTCCGCGTCGGCGGCAACTTCACCTGGGCCAAGGGCTGGCAGGGCGTGAGCGAGTCGAACATGACCGGAGAGCCCCTGAAGACGACGGTCACGGCCGTCGGCGACGTCAAGGCCGCGATGGGCGCGGAGGCGACGGTCGGCCTCTACGGCACGGTCGGCGTCACCGCCGACATCGCCCCGTACCTCCGAGCCGAGGCCGACGCGACCGCCGAGGGCTCGGCGGACGGCACGGGTTCGGCGAAGGGCTCCTGGGCCCTGTACGGCGGCATCGACCTCACCGGAACCCTGAACCTCCAGCTCTCCATCTTCGGCACACCGATCTTCCAGACGAAGATCCCCCTGGGCGCCCTGCACGAGGAGTGGCTCCTGACGAAGGGCGAGGCGAAGACGCCATAGGGCGCGCCCGCCTCCCTGTGACCCGTAGGCCCTGCCCTCCTCCCGACGGAAAGGGCAGGGCCTACGGCTCAGACCGAAGAGGGCGCAGGAACCGCGGAGGGCGCGGCGGGCGACGGGAGAGAATCCCCTCATGGGGACCACGAAACTCACCGCCCGCGCCCTCAACCGAGCGACACTCGCCCGCCAACTCCTCCTCAGCCGCGTCAAGTTGGACGTGCCGACGGCGATGGGACGCATCGTGGCCCTCCAGGCCCAGCACCCGGCCTCCCCGTACATCGCTATGTGGAACCGCCTGTCCCCCTTCGACCCCACCACCCTGGACGCGGCGCTCGCCGACCAGCGCCTCGTCCGGGCGACCTTGATGCGCGTCACCGTCCACACGGTCCACGCGGAGGACTACACCCCGTTCCGCGAGGCGATGGAACCGACCCTCCGAGGCTCCCGCCTGGGCGACCCCCGCTACCGCGCCTCCGGCCTGACAGCCGCCGACACCGACGCCTTCCTCCCACACCTCCTGACGTACGCCGAAGCGCGCCCGCGCACAGCAGCCGAACTCAGAACCTGGCTGGAAGACCACCTGGGCACTACCGCCACCCCGGCGGACACCGCCGCCCACCGCATGCTCCGTCACTACGCGCCCCTGTGGCACGCCCCGACCGGCGGCCCCTGGTCCTTCGACGCCCGCCAGTCCTACGTGGCGGCCTCCCCACGACCGTCCCTCACGGACCCGGAAGCGGCCGCCGAAGGCCTCCGCACCCTCATCCGCCGCTACCTCCAGGGCTTCGGCCCGGCGACGGTCGCGGACATGGCCCAGTTCGCACTGATCCCACAGCGCCGCATCAAAACGGCCCTGTCCGCCATGCCGGAGGAACTCGAAACCCTGCACGCCACGGACACCGGCCAAACCCTGTACGACATCCCGGGCGCCCCACGCCCCTCGGAGGACACCCCCGCCCCACCCCGCCTGCTGCCCATGTGGGACAGCACGCTCCTGGCCTACGCGGACCGGGGCCGCCTCCTCCCGACCGAGTACCGCCCGTACGTGACCCGCGTGAACGGCGACGTACTCCCGACCCTCCTGGTGGACGGCAAGGTGGCCGGCATCTGGCGCCCCCTGCCCGACTCCATCGAGGCCACGGCCTTCCACCCCCTCCCCACCGCTGCCTGGGACGCCCTCACGGAGGAGGCCACCGCCCTGCACGCCTTCCTCACCGCCCGCTCGGACCCCACCCCGTACCGCCGCCACGACCACTGGTGGACCAAGCCGCTCCCGGCCACGGCGGAGACACGCGTACTCCCCGCCGATTGACGGGGCCCCGCTCCTTGCCGCACCTCGCCCACCACTTCTTCCACTCCTCCGAGTGATGGCGGGCGTACGAATTTCGAAGTACTTTCAAAGTCATGGGTACCGAGAGCGCCGCCGTGAACTTCTCCGAGCTGGTGAACAAGAACAAGCAGACACTCGCTCGGCTCCAGGAATCGCCGAGACTGCTCCTGCACCGCCGGGACGGGGAAGATCTGGTCCTCACCACCGCGGCGCGGGCGGAGCAGGACCAGACGGTGGTGTCCGCGGCGACTCGGATGCTGGCCGCGATGGCTCGCCGGGAGCCCGGCAGCATGGAACTGCTCCTCGACATACTGCCGGAGGCGTTCCCCTGGGTCCGTTTCCTGTCCGAGCCCGATCTCCACGCCTTCGCCGTCGAACTGGTCGACACCATGCGGGCCGCCGACTCGGTGGGCAACAGCGCCTCCGTCGCCCAGCTGCTCATCGCCTGGCAGCACACCGCGGAGGTCTACTCCGACGCGGAACTCCTGGCCGCGCTGACCCGGCACCACTCCGAGGACTACGGCCCGGTACCCGACCCCAGGAACATCGCATGACCGGGGGCCGCGGAGACCGCGCCGCCCCACCGACGCCCCACGGGCACTGGGAAGTCCGCTTCGCGGACGCGGCGTCGGCCAAGGGCTGGGAGAGCCTCGCGCAACAGGCCCGCGAGAACACCTACCGCGCCCGGATCACCATGCGCACCACCCCGAGGCCGACCATCGAGACACCCCGGCACCATCGACTCAAGGGCGCCTTGGCACACGGCACCCATCGAGGGCAGACCTGCGAGCAGTGGCAGATCGAGGTGACCGGCGGAGGCCGCGTCTGGTACCTCCTGGACACAGCGAACGACACGTGCTGGATCACCTTCGCCGACACCGGGCACCCGAGAGCCACGGACCGACGCTGACCCCGACGGGCCCAGCCGGCCCGACTACCCTCACCCCTCCCGGCCCCACCCCTCCGCGTTCGACCCGGTCTCGTAGGAGTACCGGGTCCCCCGGTCCCACTCCCGGCCGGTGATCCACTCGTACGCCAGATCCGGCACGTAGAGCAGCGGCTCCGCCCAGACGAGTTCCGTGGCGTACGGGACGAAGCGTGCCGGATCCCGCAGCACAGCCTCGTAGACGTCACGCCCCTCGGCCACGACAGCCGCGCGCGTGTAGAGAAAGCCGTCACCGGAGAGATCGTCCCCGAACTCCTTCCGATCCAGCCGATAGAGAGCCCACGCCAACTGCTCCGCGAACCCCACCACGACCGAAACAGGCTCACCCACAAGCCGCCCCACCAACGCGTCCGCAAGGACCTCGGCATCGGGGTCGGGCCCCTCGGGCCGGCGCTCGTCGATGAACTGCCAGAAGGTGTTCTCATCCATGCGCTGGAGCATGAGGCACACCACTGACACCCGAGCCTCGGCGATGGCGTCCGCTCACTACTCAGGACGCCGGACTGGACATCACCTGAAGAGGAGGTTCGGCTCGGCGAGAATGTCCCGCCCCAGTTCGCTCTTGTAGATCAGATCGATGCTGCCGAAGCGGGCGTGGGCGTAGTCCAGGCCCAGAGCCGCTACGGCGCCCCGCACCGCCGCCTCGGAAGAACCCTCGATCTCCAGGAAGGTATCCAGCTCCGGCCAGGTGTCGAAGTCGTAGGTGACGCCGTCCAGCTGCCATTCCTCGCGGTAGTTCTGCTGATAGCGGACCTGCCGCAGACCGAGCGCCGCGAGCAGCTCCGCGGTCTTGGCCAGGTCGTCGACCTCGATCTCGATCTCGGTGGTTCCGTTGATGTGCGTGGCGTCGGTGACCTGCTTCAGGGTGAGTGTGGTCCTGCCGCCCTCGTCCCGCAGCCGCAGCCACTGTTCCCCCTGCACAGCGTCATTCTCGAAGATCAGGCGGGTGAACATGGTCCTGGGGAAGACCTGTTCGGCCCCGGCGGCACGCAACGCGCCGACAGTGGCCTGCACGTCGATCTTCAGGAACTTCGCCTCGTACTCGTGTTGCGGCACGGTTCTCCTTCACACATGACAGCTTCTACGCGTCAGGTCGTGGAACTCCTGCTCGCGCATCTTGGTGATCTCGCTGCAGACGGCACTGTCCAGGAACTGGTCCAAGGGCAGACACAGGTCCATGCGCTGAATGCAGACTCCTACGTGGAAGGTCCCTTTGGCGTCTCGGTAGAGGCGGACCCCGTAGTAGCCCTCCTGGCAGTCGGTCGGGTTGTTGAAGCGACAACTCGCGCACGTCTCCGGCAGACGTACCTGACGAATGTGCTTGGCCTTGATCAACCTCCCGTCGGGCAGCCGGTACGAGACGCGGAACCCTGATGCTCCGGCGATGAGATGGATTTCCTGCGGCACGGCTCGGAGGTCGACGAGTAGCTGGTTGATGGCGTCCAAGGACACGACGCCGTCCGCAAGCGAGGACAGGACCCGTAACGAGACATGTGGGGTGTATCGATCGAGAAGACGGTGTACGCGCTCGACGTGACTGTGGTCGGGCACCACCACATTGGCACGCACATCGATTCCTTCGTCAGCCGCCACCTTGATCGACTGCTCCAGGGCTTCGATCTTGCGTCTCGCCAGGGAGGCCGACTTGTACCGCACGTTCTGCACCTGCGCCAGTTCCTCCGGTGTGGTGCCGAAGACCGAGAAGTTGATCCGGTCCAACCCGGCCTGCGCGCAGCCAGGAAGAATCCTGGCGCCGTTCTCGCCGTTGGAGGTGACCCCCACGCTGTACCCCTCCTCCCTGGCCAGGGCCACGATCGCGGGGAGCTTGGGATGCAGCGTCGGTTCGCCCCCTGTCAGATGAACCTCCTCGAACCCCAAGGCGTCACGGAGCTCCCGCAACGCAGTGCGGAACGTCTCGTCAGGGAAGACGGGCGCTGCCGTGAAGCGTGCTCCATTGGTCGCGAGGTAGATGGAGACACGTTCGGAACGGCCGACGGCACCGAACTCGCCGGCGACCTGAGCATGGTTGTCGGCGGCCACCGGCGTGCCCTCGTTGTGGCAGAACGTACAGGTCATCCCGCAGGCGTCGATGACCTTCACCCGCAGAGTGCGGTCCATGGTGACCCTGACGGGGACGTGGTCTCTGATGCCGGTCAGGGCGCGATGCTCGAACACGACGTGCAACTCCTTCGTCGGAGACGTGGCGGTTGGAGCGTCCGTGCCTGCCTGGTTTGGGCAGTACGGCAGAGGCGGCCGGCACATTCGCCTGTCGTGGCGTGACGGGGGTTGGGGCGTGCCATCCCGGGCCCGAGGGCGGCCTTGTGACGCCAACGACCCTAAGGAAGGCCGGAGTATGGCCTCAATGAGATTGCGGGAAGTTGCGAAGCGTCATCCGAGGGAGTCGATCGCGGTGTTGATCAGGGACCGTGCCGCGTTGCCGTGGACCGCCATCTTCATCAGCTCCCCGAATGCCGTGCGGTAGTCGGTGAGTTCGCGCGGCTGGACCACGTTGATCTCGGCTGTGAGAGTTTCCACGACGCTGCGTGTGCCGTCGTGGAGGTAGAACGCTTCCAGAGGCCACATGGTCCTTTGAACTGTGAAGGGGATGACGCCCAGGGAGACCGAGGGGAGCGGCATCACAGTCAACAGATGCCTCAGCTGGCCGGTCATCGTCTCGGCGTCTCCGACGCGATAGCGCAGCACGCTTTCCTCCATGAGTACGACGAACCGGTGTCCGCCCTCGTAGAGAAACCGGCTTCGGGCGACGCGGGCGGCGACCGCCTCGGAGACGTCGTTGGGGGTGCCCTGAAAGTCGGTGATGGCCTCCATCAGGGCTGTGGCGTAAGCAGGTGTCTGGAAGAAGCCAGGTACCACGTTGGAGACGTAGGCGCGAGTGACGGCCGTCTGCGCGTAGAGGTCGAAGAAGCCCTCTTGGGTCTTGCGCATACCGGTCTGGTGGCGCCTCCGCCACTCCACGTACATCGAGTCGACGGCACGGGCCGTGGCGATCAGATCGTCGGCCTGGCCGGCGGCGTCACAAGCGGCGCACCAAGCGCGGATGTCCGCGTCGGTGGGCTGCACCTCGGCCTTCTGGATGCGCGTGGTCTTCGCTGGGTGCCAGCCGCACCGGGCCGACAGCTCCTTCCCGGTGAGGCCGGCGTCTTTGCGCAGGTGCGTCAGGCGCACGGCGAGCGCCTCGCGGGCCGCTTGAGCGCTGGACGAAGGGGAGGCGGGCATGGGGCGGCAGGGGCTCAGACGGTGTACTTCGCGTGGTCGACGGCCCGCTCCCATACGGCCTCGAACGCGTTGGAGCACAGCTTGACCACTGCGGGGTCCTCGCTGAACTCCTTGGGCGGATCTGCCCAGTCGCCGTCTCCGGTAAAGATGTTGAACTGCACCAGACGGTCATCGATCAGCCAGAAGTCGGCCCCCGGCAGGGCGAGGTCCACAGCCTGCCGACGGGGCAGCCAGCGCACCCGTTCGCCTGCCTCGACATTCAGAGCAGTGGCGGCGTGCTCCCAGCGGATGTAGTCCGTCACGGGCTCGGAAACGATTCTGGCCCGGCGCATCACCACGCCACGACCCACGGCCTCCCGTACGAGGCCCAGCCAACTGGGCCACCAGCGCGCCGTCGGGTCGAGGTGGACCTGCCCGGTGCGCTTGAACTCCTCGAACTCCGCGGCCTCGTCACCGACTCCGTACGCGTCGCGCATCTCCAGATGCACCGCGCTGCAACGCGCACCCGCCAGCAGCTCAGCGAAGCTCGGCACGCCGCTCTGCGACATCGCACGCCTCCCTCAGAATCGGCACCATGCGGGCGGGGATTCGGATCACCGTCTCATGAGCAGGAATCCCCACCGCGTGACCGACGACCCACTCCGTACCGCTGACCAGCGCCTCCAGCACTTCGTCGGCCCTGACACCCTGGAGCACCAGGTCAGCCGTCTCATCCTCCACCCACACCGTCGGCGACCCCTCGCCCCCCGTGTTCGGGTCGATCCCGATGAACTGTAGGTCCATGGTGCCCTCCCGGATCAAGTAGGTTGCGCATTCTTGCGTGAGACGTTTTCGAAGAAGGCTACGAACGTCAAGAGCTCAGGGCGAGTCGAGGAATTATGGCCTAATTGCGTCATCCTGAGCTGCGGTAGCCCTGAAACAACTGCTCATTGCGCACGGCATCGCGCATGGCTACCGGCGCCCATCTCCCGCCACAAGTGCCTCAGCCCGACAGGCCGCGGTGGAGTGAACGGCATGCCCCCCGGGAGGGTGCCGACCTCCAGCGGGGCGGCGCATGGGGACGCGGAGCGTCTCCCGTTAGTGTCACTAGCTAGTTTGCGCGTCGGGGGACTGGGGCTGAGGCGAGGGTCTGTCGGGTGTGCGAGCCACACCTGCTAGGTCGGGTTCGAGGGTGCACAGCACCGGCGCGAGCGAACAGCTGGCTGCCGCAACGGGTTCACTTCAGTGCGGCAGCCACGAACCTGCCCCAAGCCTTCGTCGACACCGTGAGGTGAGCGAAGTCTGGCCGTTTGGAGTCCCGTATCAGTACGCCAGCCGGGACGAAAGCAGCCTCTAGGCACTCAGTTGTGTTTGCTCCGCTATAGGACGACTTGAACCATGCACGTTCCGGATCGGCCGGGGGGACTGGCATTCAAAGCTCCTTACGGATCCGATGGATCAGGGAGGAGGAAGCCTCCATGTCCAACGCTTGTGCCCGGAGGTACTCGAACGCAAGTCGGTAACGCTCCAGTTCCTCCTCCTTCTCCAGGAAGAGGGACCCGGTGTGGAAGTCCACGTACACGACGTCGAGGGCCGGCTCCCTGCCTCCGAAAGTTACGAAGCTTCCGAGAGCGGCCGCATGTGCTCCCTTGGAGAATGGCAGCACCTGGAGGGTGATGTGAGGAGACTCGTTCGCTTCAAGCAGCCGACTGAGCTGCTGTTTCATCGTTTCCGGTGAGCCAACGACCCGGCGGATCACTGACTCGTCGAGGATGGCCCAGAGGCGAGGCGGCTTCGGGCGTCTGAGGATCTCCTGCCGCTTCATGCGGATGTCGACGAGCCGCTCGATCTCCTCCGGCTCCAGAGGCACTTCGTTAGCCTTCTGAAGTGCTGTGTTGTAGGCACGCGTTTGCAAGAGACCGGGGACGTACACGCAGGAGAAGTGATTCTCATGAACTGCCTCGTCCTCAAGGGTGAGGAGAAGGTTCATGCTCTCCGGGATGGAGTCAGCGAAGGAGCTCCACCAGCCCTGCTGCTTGGCGTCCTTGGCGAGATTCACGACGGCCTTTCGCTCGTCCTCTGCGGCCTCGTACTCGCGGCACAACGCCTCAACCACGATCCACCGGACCGGACCTGCTTGAGTCTCGTACCGGCTGACCGTGGCTTTGGACACACCCACCAGTCGCCCTGCCTCCTCAAGGGTTAGCCCCTTCCTGGCTCGCAACTTCCTCAACATCGCGCCCAGTTGGCGGCGGCGGGTCGTGGTCCGGACGGACATCGTGCTCCTCTGCGTCAGTTCGGACGGCTGTCCGGGAACGCAAGCAGGCTAGGCAGCGCCGGGCTTGAAGTACCAGCCGGTTCACTCGATAGATACGCGTGAGAAGTTACATAGAGAGATTTCTCTGTGCCATGCTTCTCGCAGACCGCTACGCAGTGCAGCCGTCTGAGTACGGCTGGTGCAGCGCCTGTGTGGCCTGAGAGGGAGGAGTGGCCGTGCCCGGCTACGAAGTCACCGAACCTCAGCTTCGATGCGTGCTGCCCTTTGAGGCGGCGCCGACGGAGGTATCTCTGCTCCGTAAGGCAGCTACCGCGCAGCTCAAGCGGTGGGGTATGGAAGGAAATGTCGAGGAAGTGGCGCTGTTGGTCACGGAGTTGGCGACGAATGTTCTCAAACACGTCGGGGACGGTGCGTCGGCGACCTTGATCCTTGAGACGAGGAGTGAGCGGCTCCGCCTAGAGGTTCACGACAAGAGCCGTGTGGTCCCGTCCCCCAGAGGCTTGGACTGCGCAGCGGAGTGTGGTCGTGGCCTTCACCTGTTGGCGGCCCTTGCTCTGGACTGGGGTACGGAACACACGGCCGGGGGCAAGGCAGTATGGTGCGAGGTTCTTCTTGACCCCGCTCATTACTGTCGCCGTATCGCGCGAGCCGTCGCCGCGTTGTCGGGCTATCGGCGAGTACGCGGGCGAGCGATCACGCCGGGTGGCCGGAAGTCGGCCGGACTTGAGGAGTCAGCCGTCGAGCTGATCGCAGACCTCCTCCACTGGACCACGTCCCTAGGCTGTGATCCGGACGACGTCCTTGATCTCGCTCAGACGTGCTACGAAGCCGAAGCGGACGCTGCCTAGTGGGTCCCGAGCTGTGCGGCCTTCCGTATCTCGTCCCGGAGGTCGTCGGGAGTGCGCCAGGATTCTCCTGGTCGGCTCGTGTGGCACATGCGGTGGCAGTTGGCGCACAGGCAAGCAAGGTCGTCGAGTCTTGTTTTCCGGGTGCCCGAAATGTAGAGGGGGGTGACGTGATGCACTTCGATGAAGCCCTCGCCAATACTGCCGTAGATACGGGCGAAGTCGAAGAGGCAGACCTCGCACCGCAACGGCTCGCCGCTGTTGAGGACCTGCTGGATCTTCAGTTTGCGCAGCTTCCGATCCCGTTCGCGGACGAGTGCCCGGCGGACCAACAGCCGTCCCTCGATGGCGGTCAACCCGTCGTCGTCAACCTCATCGGGCTGCTGTGGGAGAAGCTGAAGTTCGCCCGAGCCCATGCTTTCCACGATGGCCTCGGCCGCCTGGAGCATCTCAGCTTCACGCTCAGTGAACGCCTTGATCATCCGAAGGGTACCCTCGCCGCCCTTGGTGCCCTTGCCGGAATAAGACTGGTAGTTCGTGGCGAAGTCGCTGGTCTTGCGGCTGACGCTGTCCGGCGACCGGAATTCGGGCAGCGCGCGTGCTTCTGGACTGTGCAGCGGCAGCGAGCGGAGCAGCTCGGACAGCTCATGCACCTTCTGGTCGCCAGTCCGCAGCTCACGCCAGCCGTTCTTCACGACGAGCGCGCCGGCCAGTACAAGTTCATCCTCAGTCCACGCAGGGCTTCGCATGAAGAATATCGTATGAGTGTTCGCTGCGGCGGAGGGTGCGTTAAGCGATCAGTCGGCCGTGCTGCACACTGGGGCAGGTCGCGTTGTCAGTGGGGTCTGTCACCCTCAGTGATGGTGGATTGCAAGATGTGTCTGCCGCTGTACGGCTGCAAGGAGGGGGCATGACCCACGTGAATGGACCCGAGCGCTCTGCGGAGGAGATCGAGGAGCCCGAGTTCACCTCGATCGAGATCTGTGCAGGAGCAGGGGGGCAGGCTATCGGGCTGCACCAGGCCGGGTTTGGCCACCTAGCCTTGGTAGAGATCGACGCGTACGCGGCTGCGACGCTGAAGGCGAACGTTGAGTCTCATCCTGGGTGGGTTTGGGAGAGAGAGAACTGTGACGTTCTGCCGCCGACGGACGTCAATGACTTCGAGCGGGACAAGCATCTCAAGAAGAGCAAGGAACTGTTCCAGCGCCGAGGGCTCGATCTCTTGGCCGGCGGCGTCCCTTGCCCGCCCTTCTCGCATGCTGGTAAGCAGCTTGGCAAGGATGACGAGCGCGACTTGTTCCCGAAGATGTTGGACCTCGTCGAGAAGCTCAATCCACGGGCTGTGATGATCGAGAATGTGCGCGGGATCAAGGACCCAAAGTTCGAAGACTACCGTGGCTGGATCGAAGCGAAGCTCCAGGGCGGATGGTACCGGGGCGACGACGGTCAGATGGTCTGGGAAGAGGGTCTTGGCTACAAGGTGTGTGAGTGGGACGTCTTGGAGGCCAGCGACTTCGGAGTTCCGCAGCTTCGCCCTCGTGCCATCCTCGTTGCATTCCGCAGCGACGTCCTGAAAGACGTTAAGTATGAGTGGCCCGCCGCCACTCACGACGAACACGTCAGCGTTGCCAAGGCACTTGAAGAATCCATGAAAGCCCGGTATCAGCCGTACTTCAAGGGTGCGGATGCCGACCGAGCCCGCAAGGCGTACGAGCGCTGGCTTGATACAGCTCGGCTGCGTCACGAAGCGCTTCGCGAAAAGGGTGGCGGTATCGCGCCCACGTTGGTCGGTGGCTCGAAGAAGCACGGAGGAGCCGATCTTGGCCCAAGCCGTGCGAAGGCAGCGTGGAAGCAACTCGGCGTCAGTGGCCTGGGCGTTGCTAACGATCCGGAGACGTGCAAGAAAAAGAAAAGTGAGGATCGGGACCTTTTCGGTCCGGACGGGCCAATGCTCACTGTGCAGCAGGCTGCAATCATCCAAGGCTTCCCGCCAGAGTGGCAGTTCGCGGGCGGCAAGACTGCACAGTACCGGCAGGTGGGCAACGCTTTCCCGCCCCCGGTCGCCAAGGTGGTAGGTCAATCGATTGCAGATGTCTTGAGGGCAGCGCGTGAGCGGGACAGCAAGAAGGGCTGATCTACTACCCGCTCTTCTTGCCCCGGCGTGCTTCAGCGCGACGCATTGCTACTTCTGCCGCGATCTGCGCCGCACACTCTGAAGACGATTCGTGCTCCCAGAACCGGAGCACCGTCCAGCCGGCCTCCATTAGCCGCTGGTCGGTGTCCCGGTCTCTGGCCATGTTCCGGGCAACCTTGTCTGACCAGTAGCCCTGGTTGGTTTTCGGCGGGACGTAGTGTTCTGGACAGCCATGCCAGTAGCAACCGTCAATGAACACGGCAACCTTCGTCGGACGGAAGACCATGTCTGCCGTCCGACGAAGCTTGGGTAGCGGTCGGGCCGCTACCCGGTAGCGGAGGCCTTGCGCGTGGATAAGCTGCCGGATCAGTCGTTCAGGCGTGGTATCCCGGCTGCGGATGGCCTGCATATTGCGGCGGCGAGCAGCGGACGATGCCCAGGAGCCGCTGGGTGGCTCCCACGGGTCTTCGGACATCTGAAGTTCTCCCGTCTCGGCTACAGGATGTCGCCGCTGTTCCTGAGATCTTTGACCAGGACATCTAGTCCGTTGAGTGCGAGCGTTTGAGCCCGGTTGATGCCTTCTTGCTTCAGGGCAGCCAAGTCCGGCCAGCGTGCCAGTGCCGAAGCGTCGGCGGCAAGCTCGTTCACTGCCATCCACGATCCAACCCAACCAGGGCAGATGTGATAGGTGCGATCTTCAATGCTCTCGCGCGCAACGCCTGCTGCCCGGGGGAACTCGGCTGTTGCCATCGCATAAGGCACGTCAGGTCTGTAGCGGGTGAGCGGCACCATCTGAGCGGCCTCAGTACCGCGGTCGGAGCGCCACGTCCACTTGGACGACAGGGCAGCGACTAGGCGGCCACCTTCGTCGATGATCAGGATGTCGCTTTTGCGGTCGCCTACATCACGACGCATATGAAGCCCTCGGATATGGGTGAGAGGAACCTCATGCCGCACCTGCCAACCGGTCGGCAGGCTTTTGCTAAGAAAGTGAATCAACAGGTCCCGGAAGCGAGCCCCGCGCAGGTTCCTGTCCAGCTTGCATGGTCTCTCGATGCTTACATTCCGGCTGGTCACGACATGCGTCCATAGTGAAAGAACTGCGATTTCTCCGCCGATTCGCCGCCGCTTACTGTGGCCGGTAGCTGTGTCTTTTACCTTGTCATCTAGCCGATGAGTTCGCACGGGGGGATCCCAATGCATCTGTCCTTGAGTGTGACTTTCTTCCTCAAGTGCGGTCCCTGCCGAGTCATAGGCAGTAAACCCGGCTTCTGTTAGCCAAGCTGGATTCCAGCCCAGTTTGTGACGCAGGCTGGCATCTGATAGCGATTCATTTGGATGTAGATCCAGTCGTGCTTCGCTGGCGAGAATGGATTCATTCCAGCATAGTCCGAGAAAAATCGCACTAATTGCTTCCGGGTCCTCTAGATAACTTTCAATCAGGGCTTTGTGAGTGGGTTCGAGAGGCATGGAATGCTTTCCGGGCAGGTGACTATCAAATCGCCTTGGCGTTGGCTTGCTAAGGACGAGCTGTGGTTGCCGGTAGGTTTGGGGCCATTTCGGCAGGGTCGTAATCATTGGCGACTGCCCAGTGTCGGCCATCCAGGTACACGTAGGGCTTCACATTCTGACCTGCTTGCACCGAGGCCACGCGTACACTCACGAACTCGCCCTCGCGGGGAGGGGTGAGTCCAAGTTGCTCTGCCACAGCTCGGTGGCTGTCGTAGTCGCCCATAATGATTATGCCTTCAGGTCTGAGTGCTGAGCGAGAACCTCCGTTACCGCGAACGCGCTTCATGTAGTCTTTTTGTTGTGCGACTGTGCGCACGACGTTGCGGCCTATTCCCCTTCCCTGCACCCGTCGGAACAACTCGTTGAGTCGTTGCTGCCCGGACTTCTGTGCAAAGACGGCAGCACGGTCAGCTGGGTGCATATGGAGAAGAACGTTTTCCGGGAGGTCGAAGTCTCGCCATAGCCAGAGAATCTTGTTGCGGTGTTCGGCTTTCACGGTGAGCTTTGCATCGCGATTTCTGCCCAGGTTTAGCCATTCTTCTCTTACCCGGAACAGGCCAGCGCTCCATCTGCTCTGGTAGTCGTCAGCCCAGACAAGGAGGCAAAGGTGTCCTATCGCCTCCGGTGGGATCATCCAGCCGCTGAACTTTTGAGAATACTTGCAGTCCACTTCGATGCCGCTGATTCTGTAATCCATGGCCTGGCCATCGGCGAACCTGAACTCGCGTTGCAGGTTGATCTCGACCAAGGTGCCGGCATGGGTTCTCTCGGTCTTGTTCAGATTTGCCCAATCGTAGCGACCTGTGATCTCGCCGTTCAGCAACTGATCAATGGTGTCCCGGAGCACGCTGGCAAATCGTTCGCCAAAGGGATCCATATCCAGCAACTCCGCATGCACCGCGAGGAGCTCAGTGTCACGCTTCAGCTCCTCGGTTACGACGAGGTTCTGTGCAGCATGGATATCGTCGAATGGCAGCAAGCAATCCCCCTGGGTGAACTGAGCTGAATCGCGGCGCTGTTGGGCAAGCCGCTCTGGCTTGTTGATGAGAGGCGAGCCTCTCAGACTCAGACGATCAGTCTGACCGTACTGCAAAGGTAGGACACCGAGGTGCCCCTCCAAGCGAGCAGACCCTGGTGGGCAGGCGGCGGTGCTGCTGGGCTTGCCCGTGCCTTCTCTTGCTGCCTGCTCCGCAGTGGCCGTAGGGCCACTCGCTTCTTTGGCAGTGTCGTGATTCCGCGGCCCGCCTCAAGGGCGCTGCGCGTCGCCTTCGGCGATGGCCCTGCGGGCCACCCTTGACCCGGGCCGCGGAATCACTGGGAGAGAAACGAGCGAGCGGCCCGGGAGGGTGGGTGGCCCGGCCGAGTTCAGGTGGAGGTCGGCCGGGTTGTGGGCGCGTGCTCGTCTCGCATGCAGGGCGGGTCGGCTCAGCGGCTTGCCGTGAGTAGCGGGTGGTTCGGTCGCGCCCGTGCGTGGTTCGCGGCTATGCCCCGTGACACCCCTCATACGCCCGCCCCGAACCGCACCAGCACGCGCTTCCCCTCTGTGGGGGCCACGAGACTGCCAACCCCCGCGCCGCCAGCGTCGTGGCGTACTGCGGCAGCAGGGTCACGTCGTCCGGGGATGCGCTCTCCGACGCCGCGAACGCCTCGTACGACGGGACCGTGCCCGTCACGATGCCCAGGTTCGGCGTGCCGGAGGTCGCCAGCTCCCGCAGCGAGGCCTCTATCGTCGCCAGGTGCTCCTCGTGCGAGGGGTACTCCGCGGTCAGGCCCGGGTACGCGCCCACCAGTTCCGCCAGTTCCGGGGCCGGCCAGTGCAGGACCGCCACCGGGAAGGGGCGGGACAGGGCTTCGCGGTAGGCGCCCAGTTCTGCTCGTAGGCGGGAGATCTCGGCCTGGAGTTCCGCCGGGTTGTCCGAGCCCAGGGACCAGACGCGTTTCGGGTCGTGGAGTTCGTCCAGGGAGATCGAGGACGAGTGGAGGGTGTCCGCCACGGCGTCCCAGTTGTCGTGCGTCGCGCCCAGCATGCGGCGGACCCGGTGGCGGCCGAAGAGGAGGGGGCGGGTGGAGTACGGGGGCTCCGCCACGTCCGTCAGGAGGAGGGTCACGGCTGCGGTGAAGGTGTCCTGGGCCGCCTCCAGCTCGTCGTGGGCCTCCAGGGCCTCGGCGACGATCACCCACGGGGCCGGGTCGCGCGGGGCGGCCGCGCGGACTCCGTCGATGATCGCGCGGGCCTCGGCCTCGTGGCCGTACTCCCAGAGGTTGGAGGCCTTGAGGGCGCGTACCAGGTGGGGGTTGTCGAGAGGGGCGGACGACGACAGCAGGCGGTCGTAGAGGGCTGTCGCGGTGGGGCGGTCGCCGGCCAGTTCCCGGTGGGCCGCGGCCTGCAGGAGCAGGTGCTCGGTGTCCTCCGGGTAGAGGTCGGCGGTCCGCTCCAGGCGTGCCGCTTCGGCGGTGTGGTCGACGTTCTCGGCAGGCGTGTCGGGGCGCATGGACGACACCGTACTGCCGATGGGCGACGGAAAGGGGGCGGAGGCGAGGTGCGGGTGGAGGCGGGGAGGTGGGAGGGCGCCACCGCCGGGGCGCGCACGCTCCCACCTCCACCCCGCTAGATCGTCACCCCGTCGATCTGCAGTGTCTGCACCGCGCCCGCCGCGAACGGGACCGCCACCGACTTGCCGTTCAGGAACGTGTCCGAGTACGCGCGGTAGCGGTCGGAGCCGCCCGAGGTGTGGGTGTTCCAGCGGGGGACCAGGCCGTTCGTGCCGCCGGTCACCGTCGTGAAGTTCGAGAGGTTGAAAGTGAAGGTCTGGGCCGTGGTCGCGGTGTTGATCGCCACGATCACGAGGCGCCGCGCCGCCGCGTCGTACGCCGCCGCCGTGAAGCTGGAGCCCGCGTCCAGGATCGTCATCCCCGGGCGGATGTGGCGGCTGAACTGCGCCATCACGTAGTACTTCGTCTCGATCGCGCCCGGCTGGAGCGTGTTCGCGTCGTACTTGATCATGCCCCAGCCCGCCGTCGGGTCCATCACCTGCCAGTAGACCCAGGCCGTGGGGTGCAGCCAGCGGAAGTCGTAACAGAGGTTGCGGGCGAGGGTCCAGCCCGAGCCGTCGCTGTCGCCCGTCTCCGAGTTCCACAGCTTCTTGCCGGACGTCGTCACCACGTCCGTGTAGAGGAGGTCCCGGCGGCCGCCCGCGCCCTGGTAGCCATGCACGTTGACCTGGCTGACCAGGGACTTCGTGGACGCGTTGAAGGAGTTCCACGTCGAGCGGGCCGTGTCGTAGTTCGTCTCGTCGGAGGCGGTGATACGGATGTTCGTCAGGCCCCGCTTGTCCAGCTCGCTGCGCATGTGGGGGAGTACGGCGGCCTGGACCGCCGGGTCCATGTGGCAGCCCTCCTGGGTGCCGGTCGCCGTCCACCACGACGACGCCGGCTCGTTGAAGGGGTCGACCGTCGCGAAGTTCACGCCCCAGTTGTTCTTGGCGCGCAGGGCCGTCGCCGCCAGGTGGGAGGCGTGCTGGCGGTAGTTCCAGGACTGGAGGTTGTTGCCGCCGCCGGAGGCGCCCGAGGGGTTGTGGTTCAGGCACATCCACCACATCGGGGAGTTCGCGAAGAGTTCGGTGGTCGCACCGCGCGCCACCGCCTTCGTCAGGGCCGCGCGCTGGTTGCCGTCCGCGTTCCAGTTCCAGGCCGAGGACGCCGGGTCCTCGTTGGTCCAGTTCTGCCAGAAGCCCTCGATCTGCTTGAAGGCGGGGATGTTCGGGGACTTGACCATGGCCGAGCCCTCCACCGTGTTCCAGCTGCACGCGCCGAGGTTGTAGCGGGCGATGTTCATGCCCAGGCCGGGCAGCGCCGTGCCGTTGTACGTCGTCGTCTTCGTGGTGAACCACAGGTCGGCGAAGTCGTCCCGGGCGCCGAACACATTGGCCCACCAGGCGAGGGAGGTGCCCCAGCCCTCCCAAGTGCCGTACTTCGTGGCCGGGTTGACGGCGATCGTCGCGTCCGCGCTCGCCGTGCCCGTGCCGAATGCGGTGCCGACGACCGCGCCGCCGGCCGCCGCCAGGAGCGCTCTGCGGCCGAAGGCGGGCGAGTGCCCCGCGGTCCTGTCGGGGGTCGGGGACTCCGCCGGTCTCTGGCGGTCGTTCGTGGGGTCGGGGGATGCGGTCATGTCAGCTCCGGGGGGTGCGGGTGCCGAGGAGAGGGAAGGGAGAACGGACGGGCATCCGTCGCCTTCCGGACTGCTGAGTGGGGACATCGGAAGAGTCAGGGGTGAGTGGTGAGGTTGTCGAGAGGTCTGACAGCGCTTTCTCCGTTTTCTTCCAAGGGTTGTGAGAAGGGGAGATGAAAGTGCGTGAGGCGACGCTGTCGGGCCGGGCCCGCCCGCTCTGGGTGGCCGCGGAGGGCGCCGTCACCCTCGGGCTTGTTCTCCTTCTCTTCGTCGCCCATCAGCTGTGGTGGACCAATCGGCAGGCCCAGGAAGGGGCGGCCCGGGAGGTGGCCGCGCTGGAGCGCGCCTGGGCGGAGGAGGCACGACCGGAGAGGGCGTGGGCGGTACGGGCCGAGGGGAGCGACGGGGGCGATGGGGGCGGCAAGGGCGGTGCGGGGAGCGTGGGGTCAGGGGTCGTTCGGGCCTACGCCGTGCTCGTCATCCCCCGGCTCCGTCTGCGGGCACCCGTCGTCGAAGGGGTCGGGAGGGCGGAGGTCCTCGACAAGGGGTTCGTCGGGCACTACCCGGGGACCGCGCTGCCGGGTCGGCCCGGGAACCTCGCCCTCGCCGGGCACCGCACCACCCACGGCGAGCCCTTCCGCCACCTCGACCGGCTCGACACCGGTGACGAGGTGCGCGTCGAGACGCGGGACGCCGTCCACACGTACGTCGTCGACAGCACGCTCCCGCAGACCGCGCCCGGCGACGGCGGGGTCCTGCGGCCCGTCCCGCGCAGCGACGTGCGGCCGTCGTACGGGTATCGCGAGCCCGGGCACTACCTCACGCTCACCACCTGCACGCCCGCGTACACCTCCACGTACCGGCTCGTTGTCTGGGGGAAGCTGCGCTCTGTGCGCCTCAGATGAGAGCATGTGTGCGAGAGTCGTTCGGGAGTCCCGAGAGTTGCGAGAGCTGTTGGAGAGGGGGAGCCGTGATCCGTAGCTGGGCCAGTCTTCGCCCCGCCGCGATGTTGCTGCTGCTCCTCTTCGAGGTCGCCGTCCTCGACACCGGCACGCTCTCCGCCGCCGTCGCCTTCGCCGCGACCGCCGCGGCCGGCTCCGCGTTCGCCGCCTGCGCGCTGATCACCGCGCGCTGCGCGCCCGTCGTCCCCCGTACGCGCGTCCGTACGGCCATCCGGGACCGTGAACGCCGTACGGCGTTCCTGCCCCAACGCGATCCCGACGCACGCGGGCGTACGCGCCCTCGCGCGCCCGGACATGCCCTCCTGACGGCCACCGCGTAGGGCACACCCGCACCCCGATTCTCTTCTCTCTTTGGCTGAGGTCCGTGCTCCGCACGTGGGCCGTCGCGCCGAGTCCGGTCGTCCGACCACTTTTCCGGTCGTCCGACCACTTCTCACCGGCCCGACGAGACCCCTGGAGGGCTCACACCCATGTCCGTATTCGCCGACCTTGTCGCGCACCTCGCCGATCTGCTCCAGCCGCTGTTCCACGCCTCTGCGACCGCCGTCGCGATCGTCCTGTTCACGGCGCTCGTACGACTGCTCGTGCACCCCCTGTCGCGGGCGGCGGCGCGGGGACAGCGGGCGCGCATCGCGTTGCAGCCGCAGATCGCGGAGCTGCGGAAGAAGCACGCGAAGAACCCCGAGAGGCTGCAGAAGGCACTGCTGGAGCTGCACACGAAGGAGAAGGTGTCGCCGCTGTCCGGCTGCCTGCCTAGCCTCTGCCAGCTGCCGGCCTTCTTCCTCCTCTACCACCTGTTCTCCAACACCACGATCGGCGGCGAGGCCAACGCCCTCCTCACCCACCGGCTCTTCGCCGCCCCGCTCGGCGACCGCTGGGCCGACGCGCTCGCCCACGGCGGCGTTCTCGGGGCGCAGGGGCTCGTCTACGTCGGGCTGTTCGTGATCGTCACGGGGGTCGCGGCCTTCAACTTCCGGCGTACGAAGCGGATGATGGCCGCCGGTACGGCCGGGGTGCCGGCCGTGTCGGACGAGCAGCTGCCCGGGATGGCGGCGAGCATGGGGGCCGTCAGCAAGTTCATGCCGTTCCTGTCCTTCTTCACGCTGGTCACCGTGGCGGTGGTGCCGCTGGCGGCCGCGTTGTACGTGGTGACCAGCACGACGTGGACGGCGGTGGAGCGGGCGGTGCTGTATCCGTTGCCGGAGGCCGAGACCGACGGGGCCGCCGGGGCCGGGGCCGAGGTGGCGGCCGCCAAGACCGGCAGGGCCGCAAAGACTGCCAAGACCGCCAAGACCGACGGGGCCGCAAAGACCACCAAGGTTGGGGCTGCCAAGACATCTGGGAGGCCGGGTAGGTCGGCGGCTGCTACCAAGCGGTAGTGATCCGAGGCGCGGGGCGGGCGGTCCAGTCCGTGAACCGGGTCTTGCGGAGTGGACCATGACCTTGGACGATCGACCAGTCCTCCGATGGCCGCACCCATCGGTCGGGCTGCGGACGATCGAGGGAGTTGGCGACCATGAAGCTGCTGAGAGTCGGTACGGCGGGTGCGGAGCGGCCCGCGCTGCTCGACGCCGAGGGGGTCCTGCGGGACCTCTCGGAGGTCGTGCCGGACATCGACGGCGCGCTGCTCGCGGACGAGGCGGCGCTCGGGCGGGTCCGCGAGGCGGCCGAGAGCGGGGCGCTGCCCGTGCTGGACGCGGCGGGGCTGCGCATCGGACCGCCGGTCGCCCGGATCGGCAAGATCGTCTGCATCGGGCTGAACTACCACGACCACGCGCGCGAGACGGGGGCCGAGCCGCCCGCCGAGCCGGTGATCTTCTTCAAGGCGGCGGACACGGTCGTCGGGCCGCACGACACGGTGCTCGTGCCGCGCGGGTCGACGAAGACCGACTGGGAGGTCGAGCTCGCCGTCGTCATCGGGCGGACCGCCCGGTACGTCGAGTCGCGCGAGGCCGCGCTGGAGCATGTCGCCGGGTACGCCGTCTCGCACGACGTGTCCGAGCGGGAGTTCCAGCTGGAGCGCGGCGGGACGTGGGACAAGGGCAAGAACTGCGAGACGTTCAACCCGCTGGGCCCGTGGCTGGTCACCGCCGACGAGGTGCCGGACCCGCAGAAGCTGGGACTCCGGCTGTGGGTCAACGGGGAGCTGAAGCAGGACGGCACGACCGGGGAGCAGATCTTCGCGGTGAGTGAAGTCGTCAGGTACGTCAGTCAGTTCATGACGCTGTATCCCGGGGACGTCATCAATACGGGGACGCCGGCGGGGGTGGCTCTGGGGGAGCCCGAGCCGAAGCCGTTCCTGCGGGCCGGGGATGTCGTGGAGCTGGAGATCGACGGGCTGGGGCGGCAGCGGCAGGAGTTCGGCAACGCGTAGGCGCTCCGCTTGGGGGCGAGTGCCTAAGGGGTGGGGGGCTGCTGTTTGTTGGCGGCTGCGGGTGCGTGGGGGCTTGTCGCGCAGTTCCCCGCGCCCCTGAGGGCGCGGGTGGACCCGGCGGTTGTCAGGTGCTCTTGAAGCGTTGCAGGGCCTCCACCACCATGGCGTGGTCCTCCAGTTGGGGGAGGCCCGAGACCGTTACCGTGCCGATCACGCCTGTTCCCTCCACCGTCAGGGGGAAGGAGCCGCCGTGTGCGGCGTACTGGTCCGGGTCCAGGCGGGAGGACTCCTCGAAGGTCGTGCCCTTGGCGCGGAAGCGGGCGCCGACGAGGTAGGAGGAGCTCGCGTAGCGCTCCACGACCCGGCGTTTGCGGTCGATCCAGGCGTCGTTGTCCGCGGCCGAACCGGGCAGGGCGGCGTGGAAGAGCTGCTGGGGGCCGCGGCGGATGTCGATGGCCACGGGGGCGTTCCGCTCGCGGGCCAGCTCCACCAGCAGGGAGCCCAGGGTCCAGGCGTCCTCGTGGGTGAAGCGGGGGAGCACCAACTGGCGCTCCTGTGCTTCCAGTTCCTCGATGGTCGGGGTGTCGTGGGTCGTCACAGCCTCACCGCCGCGCCCTCGCTCGCGGACTTGCGGGCCGCCTCCAGTACGTCGAGCGCGGCGGCGGCCTCGTACGCCGTGACCGGGTTCTCGCCGGTGCCCTGCAGTGCGGCGGCCACGGCCGCGTAGTACGCGGGGTAGTCGCCGGGGAGGGTCGGGACGGGGCGGCCGCCGTCGGTCAGCGGGGAGTCGCCGGCGCCGACGCGGCCCCAGAACTCCTCGGGCTCCTGGCCCCAGGCGGCGTCGGGGGTGGGGCGCTCGCCCTCGCGGAGGGCCGCCTCCTGGGGGTCGAGGCCGTACTTGACGTAACCCGCCTCGGAGCCCAGCACGCGGAAGCGCGGGCCGAGTTGGGGGGTGACGGCGGAGGCGTGGAAGTGGGAGCGGACGCCGTTCGCGTGCGTCACGGCGATGAACGTGTCGTCGTCCGTCTCGGCGCCGGGGCGGCGCAGGTCGGACTCCGCGTACACCAGGGTGGCGGGGCCGAAGAGGGTGAGGGCCTGGTCCACGACATGGCTGCCCAGGTCGTAGAGGAGACCTCCGATCTCCGTGGGGTCGCCGGACTCGCGCCAGCCGCCCTTCAGTTGGGGGCGCCAGCGCTCGAAGCGGGACTCGAAGCGGCGGATCTCGCCCAGTTCGCCGTCGGCGAGGAGGCGGCGGAGGGTCAGGAAGTCGTTGTCCCAGCGGCGGTTCTGGAAGACGGAGAGCAACAGACCGCGCGCGTCCGCGAGGGCGGCCAGCTCGCGCGCCTCGGCCGCCGTACCGGCCACCGGCTTGTCGACGACGACCGCGAGGCCCGCCTCCAGGGCGGCGGTGGCGATCGGGACGTGCGTCTTGTTGGGGGAGGCCACGACGACCAGGTCCAGCTCGTCCGCCCGGGACCAGAGCTCGTCCGCCGTGGCCGCGAACCGTACGTCCGGGAACTCGGCGCGGGCCTGCGCCTGGCGCTCCGCGTTCGACGTGACGACCGTGTCGAGGGTCAGACCCTCCGTCGCGGCGATCAGCGGGGCGTGGAAGACGGAGCCGGCGAGGCCGTAGCCGACGAGGGCGACGCGCCGGGGCCTGTCGGTGCTGGTACCTGTCATACCACCCACTTAAGCAACGCTGTTGCCAAAGTGCAAGCACGAGGGACAATGGGGGTGTGGACGGCAACGGGATCGGTGACGGGTTCGGCGACAGGTTCGGCGAGGGGATCGACGACGGCGGCGCCGGCGGTGGCGGCGACAGGGACGACCGGGGCGGTGCGGGCGACGGGATCGGTCAAGGGCACCAGAACGGCAATGGCGGCGGTAACGGCGGCGGCAACGGGGGCGGTCTCGGGCGGACCGGTGGTGTCGCGGGAGTGAACCTGCTCGCGTTGCGTAGTCACAACGGGGCGCTGGTGCTGGATCTGTTGCGCAGGGCGGGGGCGGCCGGGATAAGCCGGCTGGAGCTGGCGGAGCGGACCGGGCTCACTCCGCAGGCCGTCAGCAAGATCACCGCACGGTTGCGGGCGGACGGGTTGGCGACGGAGGCGGGGTACCGGGCGTCCACCGGTGGCAAGCCGCGCACCGTACTGCGGCTCGTGCCCGACGCCGGGCACGCGATCGGCCTCCACCTCGACCGCGACGAGCTGACGGCCGTGCTCTGCGATCTGACCGGGGCGGTGGTCGCGCTGCGACAGGCGCCGCTGGATCTGGGCGCCGGGGCGGACAACGTGGTCGAGGGCGCGGCGCGTGAGGTGGAGGCGTTGCTGGCGGAGGCGAGTGAGGGGCGGGGGGTGGGGGCTGGGGGCTATCGGGGCGGTGACTACGGCGGCGATGCCGACGCCGGTTCCGGTTTCGGTTTCGGTTCCGATGGCGGCGTCGACACCGACACCGACACCGACACCGGTGCCGCGTCTGTGGCCGCCGTGGCTTCCGGCTCCGATCCTCACGGTCCCCCTCTCCTCCCCGTGCTCGGTGTCGGAGTCGCTCTGCCCGGGCCTCTCGATCATCTGCACGGTGTCTTGCACCGGGTCACCGGGTTTCCGGAGTGGGACGGGTTTCCGTTGCGGGCGGCGCTGGCGCGGCGGCTGGGGATGCCGGTGGTCGTGGACAAGGACACCAACGCGGCGGCCCTGAGGCTCGCGGCGGCCGCAGGGGCGCACGGGTCCTTCGCCTACCTCCACCTCGGTACGGGGCTGGGTGCCGGACTCGTGATCAACGGGTCCGTCCACCGGGGGGCCCGGACCCGTGCCGGGGAGTTCGGGCACCAGGTCGTTCAGCTGGACGGGCCGAGGTGCGAGTGCGGGAACCGGGGGTGCATCGAGGCGCTGTGCCTCGCGGCGATGGCGCGGGGGGACGTGGAGGCGGCGGCGCGGGTGCTCGGGACGGGAGCCGCCAACCTCGTGGGGCTCCTCGACATCGAGGTCGTGCTGTTGGGCGGGCGTACGGTCGAGGCCCGGCCGGAGGAGTTCGTGCGGGGGGTCGGGTTCGTGCTCGACGAGTGGGCTCGGTTGCAGGGGGAGGATCCGGCTGTGCCGGTGCGGGTTGCCGGGGGTGGGGTGTCGGCGGTTGCGGAGGGGGCGGCTCAGCTGCTGCTCGCGCCGTTGTTCGGACGGGAGGATGGGTGACGGGGGCGCCGGTGAGGGGGCGCCGGTGAGGGAGTGACGGGGATGCGCCGGGGTGCCGTGGGGGGCGGTTGGCGGGCGGCTGCGGGTTGTGTGGGGTTGCTCGCGCAGTTCCCCGCGCCCCTGAAAATCGACCGGGGGTGTGCGCAGCCGGCGTTTGAAAGTGGCCGGCGGCTTCTCGTGCCCGCCCGATGGCCCGCGGTTTCTCGTGCCCCCGGTTCTCGAAGCGAGCCGGGGGCTCCGCTGATCGAGCGGATATTCGGGTCTGATCCCGGGGCCTCGGGGCGTGGCGGGGCTTGTCGGGGCGGGTGGGTGGCATGGTCATGTGTTCATGCGACTGTGTACGTGCCTGACCCTTGCCCTCGCCGCCGCAGCCGCGATCGTCAGTGGTCCCGCGGCGGCGGCCACCGTGCCCGCGCCCGCGTCGGACGCCCTGCGGACCGGCTGCGTCGGTGACGACAGCGGCGCCTTCCCCATCCGGACCCGTATCCGCGGCGGCCCCACCACCTACGTCGCCGGCGGCGGCTTCCACACCTGGGCCGTGGAGCTCACCAACACCACCTCCCGGACCTGCGGCAACATCCACCCGGTCGTCGTGCTGGCCGACAGCGCGCGCACACTGAAGCGGAGCCAGCTGCAGCTGGAGTTCTACGACGACGCCGACGACACCACCCCCCGGCCGGTGACCTTCGAACGGACCGACGCGGACGAACTCGTCGGCGTTCTCGGCGGGGATGGTCACGGCGGCGGAACCGGCTTCACCGTGCTGCCCGGCCGCACCCTCGCCGTCAAGGTCCGCCTCTCCCTCACCTCCGACGCGACCGCGCCGAACGAGGTCGTGGCGAACGCGGCCGTCGTCGAGCGGCGTGGCGACGACGGCACGTGGGTGGGGGAGTCGAACGACTACCGCTTCCGGATCACCGACGAGGAGGAGGACGAGGACGGGACGGAGGCCGGCCAGGACAGCGGCGGGGCGGAGGACGAGGACGGGACGGAGGCCGGCCAGGACAGCGGCGGGGCGGAGGACGAGGACGGGACGGAGGCCGGCCAGGACGGCGGTGGGGCGGCGAAGGAGAGGGGCGGCACGACGGCCGTACCGGACGAGCGGCGGCCGTACCCCGACGAACTGGCCGCCTCGGGCATGCGCGAGGCCCTCCCGTACGTCACCGGCCTCCTGCTCCTGGTCGCCGGCGGCCTACTGACGGCCACGGTCCGCAGACGGGCCCGCTGACGACACGAGACCGACACCCGCCCCCGACGTCCACCCGTGCATGGCGGCCACGCCCCCCACGCCCCCGCTGACCTGAAGCGACCCCGGTCTCAGCGGCCAAGATCGGCCTCCTCTTTTCGGCCAGGGCTCACTAGGGTTGGGACGACCCGGACGTACGGGCGACGGAAGTACGGACGTACGGAGGTACGGACGTACGGCAGGTATCGACAGACGCCGGCAGGAGATCGCACATGGCAGAGCGCAAGCCCATCGAGTCGTGGCTCACCGACATGGACGGGGTGCTCATCCATGAGGGCGTGCCGATCCCCGGCGCCGACGCCTTCATAAAGAAGCTCCGCGACTCCGGCCGCCCCTTCCTGGTGCTCACCAACAACTCGATCTACACCCCACGCGACCTGCACGCCCGCCTCTCCCGCATGGGCCTGGACGTGCCCGTGGAGAACATCTGGACCTCCGCCCTGGCGACCGCCCAGTTCCTGGACGACCAGCGGCCCGGCGGCACCGCGTACGTCATCGGCGAGGCGGGGCTGACGACCGCGCTGCACGACATCGGGTACGTCCTCACCGACCACGAGCCCGACTACGTCGTCCTGGGCGAGACCCGCACGTACTCCTTCGAGGCCATGACGAAGGCGGTCCGGCTGATCAACGGCGGCGCCCGGTTCATCGCCACCAACCCGGACGAGACCGGGCCCTCCACCGAGGGCCCGCTGCCCGCGACGGGGGCCGTGGCCGCGCTGATCACCCAGGCGACCGGGCAGAAGCCGTACTTCGCCGGCAAGCCGAACCCGCTGATGATGCGCACCGGGCTCAACGCGATCGGCGCGCACTCCGAGACCAGCGCGATGATCGGCGACCGTATGGACACCGACGTCCTCGCGGGCATCGAGGCCGGGATGGAGACCTTCCTCGTCCTCACCGGTCTGACCACCCCTGAGCAGATCGAGAAGTTCCCCTACCGCCCCTCGAAGGTCGTGAACTCGATCGCGGACCTCGTGGACCGTCTCTGAGCCCGGTTGGCCGGTTGGCCGGTCGGTCGTTCGGCCGTTCGGATGGTCGGCCCGGCCGGTCGGGATGGTCGGCCGACCATCCCGGCGAGGCCGCCGGGTGCCCGGCCCCGGATAAACCCCCTGACACCCGTACGGAGCAGTCGGGGCGCCTCCCCGGATGCGTCCCGGCGCCCGGCGGGAGAGTCTCTGGGGTGTCTGGAGGTTCACCATGGGCTCAGTGCGAGTCACTCTCTGTGCCGGGGTGGTGGCCGCGGCGGCGCTAGCCGCGTCGGCACCCCCGGCCCACGCGACCGACCCGGGAAACACCTCGGGAAATGTCTCGGAGAACGTCTCGGTGGTGCCGGCCTCGCCGGTCCCGGGCACCGACATCCAGGTGCGGGCCGGGGGCTGCGGCGGGAAGACGGGAACGGCCGTCTCGGCCGCGTTCGTCGCGGACGCGCGGCTCACCCAGCTCACCGGCAGGAGCCCCGGCACGCTCGCCGGGGAGACCCGCGTCCGCTCCTCGCTCGACCCCGGCACCTACGTGGTACGGATCACGTGCGACGGCAGGGAGGACAAGGTCACGGGGACGATCAAGGTCGGCGGCGAAGGAAAGCCCACGACCGGCCTCAGACCCCCGCCGGGCCTCGCACCACCGACGGATCTCAGATTCCCGACGGATCTCGGACCACCGACAGATCTCAGACCACCGACCGGCATCACGCTCCCGACGGCCAAGCCGTCCGGGATCAGGCCGCCCGTGACCGGGCCGACCGCGACCGAAGCTTCACCGGTGGCCGAGCGGCCCGCCGGCGAGCGCCCCGCCGGCCGGCAGCCCTCGGCGCCCTCCTCCCCGATCGCCCCCGTCCGTGCGGGCGGTGGCGGAGCGGCCGCCCACCTCGCGGCTGCCGACCCGGTGGGCGCGCGCGGCTCGGCCGACCCGGCCAACTCCATGGACGACGCCCGGCACACCGGCCCCGGCGCCCGCCACGCGGTGGTCGGCCTGGTCCTCGCCGGCGTCGCGGCGGTGGCGGTCGTGGCGCGTGGTGCGCGCCGGGGCCGCGACCGCCGTACGGAATAGGGGGCCGTCGTGTCCGGACGGGACTATTCCGACAACGGCTACGACTACGGCGGCGTCGGCGAACGCGGTCTCGGCGGAGGGTCCGGCGGAGGGACCGGCCGGGTCGTCACCGGTGTCGCGTGGGCCGTACTGCTGCTCGGGCTGTGGCTGTGGGGCCGCGAGGTCACCGACGTGCGGCAGGGCGGCTCCGCGCCGACCACCGGGGACGTGGCCGCCGTGGGACGGCCCGCCCAGGCCGAACTGCCGCCCGCCGCAGAGCCGTTGAAAGGCGCGCGGCCGCAGCGGCTGGACATCCCCTCGATGGGGGTGCAGGCGCCGGTCGTGGCGCGCGGCCTCGACCGGGACGGGGCGGTCGAGCCGCCGTCGTACGGTCAGCCGGGCGTCGTCGGCTGGTACGCGGGCGGCGCGCGGCCCGGCGCGGCGGGGGCCGCGCTGTTCGTCGGGCACGTCGACACCGAGACCCGACCGGCCGTCTTCTACAAGCTGAGCGCGCTGCGCGTCGGCGAGAAGATCCGGGTGGCCCGCAGCGACGGGCGGATGGCCGAGTTCACCGTGGACGACGTGCGGGTCATCGGGCGGGACGAGTTCGACGCCCGACAGGCCTACGGCGTACGGCAGTCCGGGCGCGCTGAACTCCGACTCGTCACCTGCGGCGGCACGTTCGACAAGGCGAGCCGCACCTACACGGCGAACGTCGTCGTCAACGCGTACCTGAGCGGAACGAGGCCCTGACCGCCACAGCGCTTGGTCCCGCACGACGCTGTGACGGGCGGGACTTTGACCGGAAAGCGATCCACGCGCAGCCCCCGGTGGTACGGAACCCCGGCACCTGCGAAGACACCGTGCTCCCGGCCCGGTCGGCGACCCGCTCCCCCTGGGGCCGCCGACCGGGGGCCGTTCGACTGCGACTTCAGGGCGTGGGGGCGGCACCCGCCAGCGGTTGTTTGGCGCCAAGTCGACGGATCGTGGCTCTCTGACATGGAGGCAGATGGAGGCAGGTGGCGGCCGTGCGGGCGCGTTCCGGTGCGTGTGCTCCCGGCGGTGCCGCCGGGCGGATGGTGATGACCTCGTGGGCGAGGCGGGACTTATGTCAGGATTGGGGCTTACGACACGGTGCACCCAAGGGGGAGTTGGATGTACGGCGGTAGGGGGGCCGGGGTTCGGGCATGCGGGGCGGTGATGGGGGTGGCGTTACTGCTCGCCGGCTGTTCCGGGGGAGAGGACGGGGACGACGGCGACGGCGGGAAGGACCGGGCCTCCGGTTCCGGCATCACCCAACAGCCCAACGGCACGGACCCGTTCTGGGTCAACCCGGAGGGGAACGCGGCGGCGCAGGTCGCCGCCTACGAGAAGGCCGGCAAGGACAAGGACGCCAAGCTGATCCGCAGGATCGCCGAGCAGCCGACCGGCGAGTGGATCGGCCCGGAGAACCCGGAGCGGGAGGCCAAGGGCTTCACCGTCGCCGCGGAGGAGGCCGACCGGGACGCCGTGCTCGTCCTCTACAACATCCCGCACCGCGACTGCGGCCAGTACTCCGGCGGGGGCGCCGCCGACGGCGACGCCTACCGGGCGTGGATCGACGGCGTGGCCCGGGGCATCGGGGACCGCCCGGCCACGATCGTGCTGGAGCCGGACGCGGTGCTGCACGTGGTCGACGGCTGTACGCCGGAGGAGTTCCACGAGGAGCGGTACGACCTGCTGAAGGGCGCGATCGAGACGCTGGGCGGACTGAAGAACACGAAGGTGTACCTGGACGCGGGCAACGCGGGCTGGGGCGACCCCGAGCAGATCTACGACCCCCTCAAGTGGGCCGGTGTCGAACAGGCCGACGGCTTCGCCGTCAACGTCTCGAACTTCTACACCACCGAGGACTCCATCGAGTACGGCAGGCAACTCTCCGCGAAGATCGGGGACAAGCCCTTCGTCATCGACACCAGCCGCAACGGCAACGGCCCCTGGAACGAGGGCGACGAGGACGAGCGCTGGTGCAATCCGCCGGGGCGGGCCCTCGGGGAGACCCCGACGACGAAGACCGCGGACCCTCTCGTGGACGCGTACCTCTGGGTCAAGCGCCCGGGGGAGTCGGACGGGGAGTGCAAGGGCGGGCCCAAGGCGGGCGAGTGGTGGCCGGAGTACGCGCTGGATCTGGCGAAGGCGTCCGACTGACGGTCGGCACGCCCCACGGGGTGGGCTGCGGTTGTTCGGGCGACTCCGGGCGGGGTGTGGTTGCTCGCGCAGCTCCCCCCGCCCCTGAAAGCGAAAAGCACGGGCCGCAGCCCGTGCTTTTCAGGGGCGCGGGGAACTGCGCGACCAGCCCCCACGCACCCGCACCCGAAAACGGCGAAACCCAGCGGAGCGCTACGGCACCTTCACCCACCGAGCCTTGCTCGGCACCCCCGCGTCATCCGTGACGAACAGCATGTACCAGCCCGACTGCACCAGATTCCGGTTCTTCGGCACGGTCACCGTGATCTCGTCCCCGGTCACCTCGAAGTCCACCTCGATCGACTTCTGGTCCACATCGGTCACATGCGTCGACGCGCTGGGCCGGATCAACCGCGCCGACTCGATCGACGACCCGTGCCGCGTCCCGAATGTCGCCTTCCCGCCGCGCGCCGCCGTCTTCGGTCCACCCGTCAATGTCGGCCGGGCGTCCTGGAAGAGGTACGGCGGCGTGTAGATCTCGATCCGCTGTTCGAACTCTCCCGGCTTGGTGTTGGCCTTGTCGGCGTACAGGGAGTCGGATCCGAAGAAGACGACACGTCCGTCCGGCAGCAGGATCGACCCGGAGTGGTAGTTCCGGCCCACCAGCGGGTCGGCGACCCGTCGCATCTGGCCCGTCCGCGCGTCGTACAGCCGCGCTTCGAGGATGTTGGAGTCGCCGCGCCCCCGGTAGTCCTCCGAGCCGCCGGAGATGAGGACGGTGTCGTCGGGCAGGATCGAGGCCTGCGGGTACCGCGTGCCCTTCGCCAGCCGCGGCCCGTCCACGAACCGCGGCCGGTCGTCCAGCAGATCGATCACCCGGGTCCGCTTGCTGGACCGCTCCGACTCACCGACCCCGCCCCCGCCGATGACCATGTACCTCTCGTCCTGCGCCGGGGGCAGCAGCACGGTCCCGGCGGTCTCCAGCAGCTTGCTGTCGCTCATCCCGGGGACCTTGGTGAACTTGTTGGTCTTCAGGTCCCAGATCCCGGGGTCGCGCCCGATGTCGTCCGGCCCGTACCCCGCGTTGGCGCCCGAGTAGAACAGCTTGCCGTTCTGCATCAGGGAGATCGCCGGGTAGGTCGGGAACTGTTGTTCCTCCTTCGTGTAGGTCCACTTCTTCGTTCCGGGGTCGTAGATCTCGTTCTTGCCCGGGACCAGCTGTCCGATCTCGTCGAGGCCGGACAGCGACAGCACGGTGCCGTCCGACAGGGTCGTCAGCGTGGGGTACCAGCGTGCCTCGTTCATCGGGTCGACCTTGATGTACTTCTCGGCGACCGGATCGAACTCGTAGGCGTCCTTGATCCCCTGGAAGTCCTTCTTGTCGAGGGCGAGTTTCTGCGCGATGCCGTACGTGTTCCGCGCGTCCTCGCCCGTCAGTCCGACGACCTTGTAGTTGTCCTCCGTCCCCGTCTCGTACCGCTTGCCGCTGCGCTCGGCCTCGACGTAGGCGCGGGCGATCCCCGGTTCGTTGCCGGTGAACTTGCCCGTGTCCGGATCGAAGGTCTTGACGGCCTTCTTCAGCTCGACGGTGTCCTTGAGGACGAAGGTCTTGCCGTTCGCCTTGCCGACGAACCGGGTCCCCGCCTTCAGCCTCATCCCCTTGTCGGGATTCTCGTTGTGGATGATCATCAGGCCGCCGGCCTTGGTGACATCGCCCTTCAGCTTCTCGTAGCGCTTGGTGCCGCCCGCGATCAGCAGATTGCCGTTGGACAGCTGGGTGTGACCCGTGCAGAACAGGTCGGCCGGGGTCGGCACCCGCTTGATCGTCTGCTTGACCGGGTCCCAGACACGGGTGTCGAACTTCTTCTTGTCGAAGTTCTCGGCGTCGTTGCCCGAGCCGGCGATCAGCAGGATCTTGCCGGTGTGCAACAGGGCGGCGTGGATGGTGTTCTGACGGTACTTCTCCGGGAACTCCACGATCTGCCAGTGCCCGTTGTCGGCCTTGTACTCGGGTCTGTTGATCTTGTACTCGTGGTACTTCTCGGTACTGAAGCGGTACACCCACGGCCCGTTCATCCCGGCGAGCGCGAGGACCACCGCCGCGCCGATCGCGAGGCGACGGGCACGGCGGCGGCCTGCACGGTCCTTCATTCCTTACGTCCCCCAAGTCCGCCCAGGGCGATCTGCATGGTCTGGTCGCTACTCCCGCCGCCCGACCCGGACGCCGCCCAGCTCGGCTTGTGCTGGGGAGCGTGCGGCGCGTGTGGGGCGTGCGGTGCGCGGGGTGGCGCGAACGGTGCGGGAGCCGCCTCGGGCGGCGCCACCATGGACCCCTGCAGTTCGGCCGCGGCGGCGGCCTTCTTCCGGTCCTGGCGCAGCATGTAGCGCCAGGCGAAGATGGGGAGGGCGGTGATCATCATGGCGAAGGTGGCCCAGATGATCATCGCTGGGTGCGCGTTGCCGAAGACGAACCCGGCGGCGATCGAGGCACCGAAGATGACGATGAAGTACCAGTGGTACCGGAAGGTGCCGAACCACCGGTCCGGGCTCGCCGAGTCCCCCTTGGGCGTGACCACGAACTTGCTCTTGCGCCGCAGCGCCGAGTCGATCAGCGCCTTCGCGTAGAGCGGCGCGGACAGCGCGGACATCACCATGCCCGCCACACCGCCGGAGCCCTCCGGCTCGTGCGGGGAGACGTTGTGCCGGCGGTTCCAGACGTACAGGCCTATCTGGAGCGCGGAGGCGTTGCCGTAGAGCATCAGCCACACCACCGGGTCGATGTTCACGCCCGAGGCGCCGAGGCCCAGGAACAGGGCACAACTCAGCGCCGCCAGGATCCAGTTGAGCGCCGACATCGGGTAGAAGATGATCATCATCGTGTAGTTGAAGAGCTTGGTCGGCGGCAGTGAGTACCAGCCCTTCCAGTACTGCTTGAGGATCGTCTCGTACGTCCCGCGCGACCAGCGCATCTGCTGGGTGAAGAAGTCCGTCCAGGCGCTGGGCCCCTCACCGACCGCGAGGACGTCCGGGGTGTACACCGAACGCCACTTGCGGCCCGTCGCCGGGTTCTTGTGCCGGTGGATCTCGAAACCGGTGGCCATGTCCTCGGTGATCGAGTCGTACAGCCCGCCGATCTGCTTGAGGGCCTTGATCCGTACGGCGTTGGAGGTGCCGACGAACATGGGGGCCCCGTACTTGTTGCCGGCGCGCTGGATCAGCGCGTGGAACAGGAACTGCTGGGACTCGGCGGCCTTGGTGACGAAGTTGTCGTAGTTGCCGTACACCTGCGGGCCGATGACGAAGCCGATGTCCGGGTCCCTGAAGAAACCGAGCATCCGCTCCAGGTAGTTGGGCAGCGGGATGTGGTCGGTGTCGACCGAGGCGAAGAAGTCGTAGTCGTCGCCGTGCGCGTCGAGCCAGGCGTTGTAGTTGCCGTGCTTGGTCTTGGCGCGGTGCGGTCCCTTGGGCTGGTTCCACTTCGCGATGCCCTTGCGGGAGAAGTGGTGCACGCCCAGGCGTGCGCAGACCGCCTTCACATCCGGGTCGTCGCCCTCGTCGAGCAGCCACACGTGCAGCAGTCCGCGGTGGCGCAGCCGCACCGCGGCCTCCAGGGTCTTCGTCACCATCTCCAGCGGCTCCTTGCCGGGCACGAAGGAGGTGAGGAAGGCGACTCGGGTGCCGGTCTCGGGCACCACCGGGATCGGGTCGCGGGCGACCAGGGTGGCGTGCGCGTTCGACAGCACGTTCATGCAGCGGAAGAACTCGATCAGGCCGATCGAGATCAGCATGACCAGGTCGAGGGCGGGCAGGAACTCGTACTCGACGTAGTCGCGCTTGGTCCAGTGCTCCTGCTGCAGCAGCCAGGCCAGCAGGACCAGGGAGAGCAGCGGCGCGGCGGCCAGCATCAGGGCGACCCTGAGGCGGTGCGGCTCCTGGGAGATCAGCGACCGGTACTGCACCTTGTAGGGCTTGGTCGGGTCGGGTTGGGTGAGCGGGCCGGCGAGGCGGCTGTAGTGCTCGTAGTCGTATCTCGGAAGTGCCTTCCTGAGCTTGCGCAGGGCTCCGGTGCGGTGTGACGGCACCTTGAGCCGGGTCGTATCGGATGGGTCGTGGTTGTGCCGGGCGCCCGTCGGCGTCGACGTCATGAGTCATCCCCCCCGCACACACGTCGAGTGTGTGTTCGTCGGTCTTTCGTCCGAATCGGTCCCCCTCGACCGTTACGGACGCATCAGTGGGTTATCGTCACCATGTGATCTACACCATGGAGACACGGGACGAAGACCATCCGGTTGCATTGATGCCCCCTCGGCATCTTTTGTGCCTGAGCGCGTACGGTGCGCACCTCGTCGAGGGCCCCAGATCCCCATCCCAGGGCGCAAAGCGCCCAAGGCTCCCCAACCGCCATGTATCCGCAGTCTCTTACGGCCCAGGGTTCTATGGTGTTCATCTTGATCGCAAGGTGCGAAACACGGCGTTTACCGGTCATACGCGGACATGGGTGCATTGATGGAGAATCTGTAGGGAGTGGGAGGGGAGTGCGAGGGGGGCGAGGGGAGCGCCCGGGGTGATGCGCACATGCGGAGAGGCCCCTCGCGATTCACTCGCGAGGGGCCTCTCCGGTCTGTGCGCCGCCAGGGACTCGAACCCCGGACCCGCTGATTAAGAGTCAGCTGCTCTAACCAACTGAGCTAGCGGCGCGCGAGAAGAACTTTACCGGAGGGGCGGGGGTGCTCCCGACCACGCGCGCTCCGGCTGAACGGCCGGGGGCGTCGTCCGCGGCGGCCGGGTACATCATTTGGACCGTCAACATGCGACACGGGAGGACAGTTGCGAAACTGACGGGCGTGCAGAAGCGTGGAATTCTTCGGTCGGTTCGCGAGGGGAATCGTATGGGGACTCCGGTATTCGAGGAGGTCGATCCGGGAGCCGATTGCGAATGCCCCGGCTGTGTCCACTGGCGGCGGGTCATGCCGTACTCGACCCGGTACGCCCATCTCAGTCATCCGGCGGCCAGGACCGCCCGGAGCGCCCTCGTCGTGGCCACCGCCGCCGGTGCCGCACTCGGCGCGGGGCATGCTGTGCCGGCGGTCGCGGCGGTCCACGGCCCGACCGTCCCCGCTGCCGTTCCCGAAGGTGAGGACCCGAAGACCCCGCAGGGGAAGAAGGCGCCGCTGCACGGCCCCGGCGGGCGTCCGACGGGCGGGGGCAAGCCGCTGAAGGGGGTGAGGACACCGCCCACCACACGCGCCGAGATCATCGAGCGGGCCAAGAAGTGGATCGCGGACGAGGTGCCGTACAGCATGCGCGAGTACTGGTCCGACGGATATCGCCAGGACTGCTCGGGGTTCGTTTCCATGGCCTGGAACCTCCCCGGAAACGAATGGACGGGCAGCCTCGACAAGTTCGCGCAGCGGATTTCCAAGGACCGGCTGGAACCCGGCGACATTCTGCTCTTCCACAATCCGAAGGACCCGCAGCAGGGCTCGCACGTCGTGATCTTCGGCGGCTGGACGGACCGTGCGCGGACCCAATACATCGCCTACGAGTCGGCCCGCCCGTACGCCCGCAGGCAGGCCACGCCGTACGGGTACTGGAACAACGCGACCCGCTATGTGCCGTACCGCTACAAGGGGTTGGTCCCCGACGGCGCGGGTTCTCCGGACGACGAGACGGACGGCACGAACGGCTCCGGCGGCTCCGGCGGCTCCACCGGCGGCGGTTCCGCCAGCGGCTCTGGCGGCATCGAGGGCGTGGGCGCCGGCGCACCCGCCGCCCCGGGGGGCGAGCCCGGCGCGAAGGGGGCCGCCGGGCCGTCCGCCGGGGATCGCTTCCCCGGCGCCGCCGCCTTCGGGCCCGGCGCGCGGAACAAGCACGTCGCCCGGCTGGGGCAGATGCTGGTGGCACGCGGCGGGGCCCGTTTCTACACCGGTGGCCCGGGACCGATCTGGTCGGACAGCGACCGCAGGGCCACCCGGGCGTTCCAGCGGGCGCAGGGCTGGTCCGGCCGGCACGCCGACGGGATTCCGGGGCCGCTGACCTGGTCGTACCTGGTCACCGGGAGGGGCAGGGACATCCCGCCGGCGCCGGCCGGAAGCCCCGGCCCCCAGGGCGCACCGGCCGGCCGGCCCAGGCCCCCCGTGGTGCACCGCCCGACGGGGAGTCCGGGAGCACCGGACAGGCCGGGCCCGTCCGCCAGGCCCGGCTCACCCCACAAGCCCGGCTCCCTCCACGATCCCGGCTCACCCCTCCGACCCGGCTCACCTCTCAAGCCCGGGTCGTCCGTGAGGCCCGGGTCGAGCCTCGGGCCCGGCTCGTCCACCATGCCCGGCTCGTCCGGGGTGCCCGTCGAGTCCGGTGCCCCGGACACCGTGGGCACCCCCCTGACACCCGCCTCGCACGGTGTCCGCGGCTATCCGGGGCGCGGCATGTTCCGGCCGGGCGCGGACAACGCGTTCGTCACGCGGCTGGGGAAGCGGCTGGTCGAGAAGGGGTTCGGCAAGTACTACACCTCGGGTCCGGGGCCGCGTTGGGGCGAGTCGGACCGGCGGAACGTGGAGGCGTTCCAGCGCGCCCAGGGGTGGCGGGGCGGCGCGGCGGACGGCTACCCGGGTCCGGAGACCTGGCGCCGCCTGTTCTCCTGACCCTCGTTCCAGCCCCCTCACCCCTCGCCTCTCACCCCTCGCCCTTTCCCCCTCACCGACTCTCACCACGGTTCTTCCTGCGCGGAGGCATGGAGGCACGTATGAGTACGACCACCTCACACACCCCGGAGCCCGAGGGGGCCGCGCGGCCCGCCCGGCTCATCCAGAACGAGACGACCACCGAGATCCCCGTCCACCTGCTGTTCCGCGACGACCCCGCCCCGGTCTCCGTACCGGTCACCCCCGCCGTCGTGGGCCGTCGGCGCGGCACCGGTGAGCAGCCGAGGGCGCGGCAGGGGCCCGCGTCCATGAAGCCGCGTCCCACCGTCGAGGTCGACCCCGAACTGGCCGAGCGCCCGGCGCGGGTGGTGCCCGGGACGGTCGGAGTGCTGGGCGGGGCGTGCGGGATGGCCGGGTGCGTGCTCACCTCCTGGTGGGCCGGGGTGCTGCCGGGCCTCGCGGTACGGGCGCTCGGGCTGCCGGCCGCGTACGCGGGCGCCGGGCTCGGGCCGGCGCAGTGGGCCGCGTACGCGGGGGCCGGGGCGCTGACGATGTTCGGCTTCGGCGGGCTGGCCCGGGGACGGACCGGACGGGCCTGGGTGCTGGGGCTGTTCGGCCGGTACCGGGGGACGGTCCGCCGCACCGGACTGCTCTGGGTGAACCCGCTCGTGCTGCGCCGTCGCGTCGACGTACGGCTGCGGCACTGGCGGAGCGAGCCGATGGCGGCCGTCGACGCGAACGGGGTGGCGCTGTGGGTCGTCGTTCTCGTGGCGTGGCGGGTCAGGGACACCGCGCGGGCCCTGCTCGGGATCGAGGACCACGAGCGGTATCTGCGCGAGTGCGTGGAGGCGGCGGTCTCCCGGGTGCTGTCGCAGTTGCCGGCGGACGTGGCGCCGGGCGCGCTGGTGCGGGACTCGACGCTGCGCAACACGGAGGCGGTGGGGGAGGCGCTGACCCGGCTGGTGGCGGCGGACACGGCGCCGGTCGGGATGGAGGTGTTCTCGGTCCAGCCGGTCCGGATCGAGTACGCGCCCGAGGTGGCTGCCGTGATGCAGCGCCGCCGGATCGCCGCGCTCGACGCCCAGCACCGGGACACCGTTCTCACCTCGGTCGTCGACTCCGTCGAGGACACGGTGACCCGGCTGACCGTACGCGGTCTGGTCGAACTCGACGACTACGAGCGCAAGGCGCTGGTGAAGGACCTGACGGTGGCGTTCTATACAGGGCGCCGCGAAGTGTCCCCGTGAGCCCGGGAATTGGTATGGACATGTTCAATCCGCACGCATAATCTGGGACTTGGTCTAGACCTGGAAACACCCCCACGTACTCCAGGGAGCGGCAGCATGCGCACACGCACGCACAGCAGGACCAAGTGGTACGCCGTCGGGGTCGGCCTCGCCACCACCGGAGCGCTCGTCCTCTCCAGTGGTGGCGCCACCGGCCACGGCTACACCGACCTTCCCGTCAGCCGGCAGAAGCTCTGTCAGAACGGCACCGTGACCAACTGCGGCGACATCCAGTGGGAACCGCAGAGCGTCGAGGGGCCGAAGGGCTTCCCGGGCTCAGGGCCGGCTGACGGCCAGATCTGCTCCGGCGGCAACAGCAGGTTCAACCAGCTCAACGCGTCCACGAAGCCGGGCGGCGGCGCCTGGCCCACCACCAGGGTGACGGGAGGTCAGAACTACACGTTCCGCTGGCAGTTCACGGCCATGCACGCCACCACCGACTTCAAGTACTACGTCACCAAGGCGGGCTGGAACCAGAACCACGCCCTGGCCCGCTCCGACCTCAACCTGACCCCGTTCTTCACCGTCCCCTACAACGGTCAGCGCCCCCCGTCCACGCTCTCCCACACGGGACGCCTGCCGTCCGGGCTGAGCGGCCGCCATGTGATCGTCGCCGTCTGGACGATCGCCGACACCACCAACGCGTTCTACGCCTGCTCGGACGTCACCTTCTGAGCGGCTTCCCCTCCGGCCCCGCCAGTTCTGAGGATCCCTTGAGCTGCGCGGGGCCCCCACCCGGGTACGTTCCCCTCACGCCACCGACCAGGGTGGCGGCCGGACTTCGGGGGAACATCATGGACGTCTTCTTCTACCTCATTCCCACGGTCATGATGACCTTCATCGGGTTCATGGCCTACCGCGTGCTGAGCCGCTGGCTGCGGATCCGCCGTGCCTGGAACAGCGGACTGACGGCCGAGGCACGCTGTCTGAAGGCGTTCACGACGGTCAGCAAGGGCGCGGGGGATCACAGCTCGGTGCACACCACGATCCACCACGTGTACGAGTTCAGCACCCATGACGGCCGCCGGATCCGGTTCGAGGAGGAGGGTGGGCCCCTGACGACGGTCGAGGGCGACTTCGTCAGCGTCCACTACACCGACGGCCCGAACGTGGTGGCCACCGCCCACGCCCCCGGCGAGCGGGTCAAGCAGGCGGCGGCCGGTGTCGGCCTCCTCGCCTTCCTCGGGGTGGCCTTCGCGTTCTGTGTCTTCTTCATGGTCACCTACCACCAGTTCTCGACGGACCCGTCGTTCCCGACGCCGTGACCCTCCTCAACTGACGGCATGTCAACTACCGTGCGCCGACATGGAGTCCACGAGGCGCACGGTCGCACAGCTCGTCGCCGACCGGTGGGGCGACCACCGGCCCGGGCTGTGGTTCGAGGAACAGGTCCTGACCCACCACGAGGTCGCCGCCGCGGCCGCCGCCCGCGCGGCCCTGCTCGCCGACCTCCTGCCACCGGACGCCCATCCGCACATCGGCGTCCTCCTCGACAACACCCCTGAGTTCGCGCTCTGGTTGAGCGCGGCGGCCCTGGCGGGCGCCGCAGTCGCCGGTGTCAACCCCACCCGACGGGGCCCCGAACTGGCCCGCGACATCCTGCACACCGAGTGCCGCCTGCTGATCACCGAACGGGCCCACCTCCCGCTCCTCGACGGCCTCGAACTCCCCGGCGTACGCGTCCTGGTGACGGACACCGAGCCCTACACCGACCTCCTCGCCCCGTACGCGGGCGCCGAGCCCGACCCCACCCGGGCCACCCCCGCCGACCGTCTCCTCCTCTACTTCACCTCCGGTTCCACCGGCGCGCCCAAGGCCGCGATCTGCTCCCAGGGGCGGCTCGCGGCGGCCGGACGGGCACTGGTGGACCGCTTCGGGGTGCGGCGGGACGACGTGCACTACGTCTGCATGCCGATGTTCCACGGCAACGCGGTCATCGCCGACTGGGCCCCCGCCCTGGTCGCCGGGGCCGGCGTCGCCCTGCGCCGCCGGTTCTCCGCCTCCGGCTTCCTGGACGACGTACGGGCCTACCGGGCCACATACTTCACCTACGTCGGCCGGGCCGTGCAGTACCTCCTCGCCACCGAGCCCCGCCCCGACGACCGGGACACACCGCTGCGCATGGGCTTCGGCACGGAGGCTGGCGCGGTGGACGCGGCGGCGTTCGAGGAACGGTTCGGGGTGCGGCTGGTGGAGGGGTACGGGTCGTCCGAGGGCGGGGCGGCGATCCAGCGCACGCCCGGGGCGCCGCCGGGCGCGATCGGACGGGCGGCACCCGGCGACGACCTCGCGGTGGTGGACCCCGAGACCCGGAAGGAGTGCCCGCCGGCCCTCTTCGGCGACGACGGCCGACTGCTCAACGGCACCGACGCGATAGGGGAGTTGGTCAACCGGGGCCCCAACCCTTTCGAGGGCTACTGGCGCAACCCGGAGGCGGACGCCGCCCGCCGCCGCGACGGCTGGTACTGGACCGGCGACCTCTTCTACCGCGACACCGACGGCTTCCTCTACTTCGCAGGCCGCACCGACGACCGTCTCCGCGTCGACAGCGAGAACCTCGCCGCCGCCGTCATCGAGAACATCCTCGCCCGCTACGAGGGCGCCGAGGCCGTTGCCGTGTACGCGGTCCCCGACCCGGTCGCCGGGGACCAGGTCATGGCCACCGTCGCCGGCACCTTCGACCCCTGCCGCTTCGCCGAGTTCCTGCTGTCCCAGCCCGACCTGGGCACGAAGATGACCCCGCGCTTCGTCCGGGTCGTCCGGTCCATGCCGGTCACCGCCACCAACAAGATCCAGCGCGCCACCCTCCGCCGCGAGGGCTTCCGCTGCCCCGACCCGGTCTGGTGGCGCCCGCCCGGGAAGTGGGCGTACCGCAAGTTCTCGGCGGTGGACCTCGCGCGACTGGTGACGGAGTACCGGGCGCGCGGACGGGAGGACCTGCTGACGAGGTAGGGCCGGCCCTACCTCCCGAACACCACCTGGGCGTATGGCCGCCGCCGGCAACCCCCGCCTACCGTGACCCCATGATCCGAACGGTCGTACGGGATGTGCCGCGCGCGGTGGCCTACCTGCTGAGCGGTGTCCTTCTCGGCGCCACGCTGCTGGTGGTGCTCCTGGTCCTGGGCGCCCTCGGCCTCGCCCTGGCCCCCGTCCTCGTGGGCCTGCCGCTGCTCGCCGTGGCCGTCCTGTCGGGCATCCCCGTCGGCGCCCTCGAACGACGACGGCTCGCCCTCACCCGCACCCCGCCGCCGCCCGACCCGCACGCCACCCCGGCCGAACCCGGTCTCGCCGCCTGGGCCCGGCTGCGGCTGACCGAGCGGTCGACCTGGCGTGAGCTGGCGTACACCGCCCTGTTCGCGTTCGTGCTGTGGCCGTTGGACGTGGTCGTGCTGTTCGTCGCGCTGGTCGTGCCCGCGGCGATGGTCGCGGCGCCCGTGCAACTGGCGACGACCAGCAGCACGAGCGGTGACGCGCGCATCGCCAAGCTCTGGCTGATCGACTCCTACGGCCAGGCCCTGCTGTGCACGGCCGCCGGAGTCGTCCTCCTCCTCGCGCTGCTGTGGCCCCTGGTCCGGTACGCCCGACTGCGCGCCGCGCTCGCCCGACTGCTGCTCGCGCCGAGCGAGGCGGAGGCGGAACGGCGCCTGGGCGAGGTGACCCGGTCGCGCGCCCGCCTGGTGGCGGCCTTCGAGGCCGAGCGGCGCCGCATCGAGCGCGATCTGCACGACGGGGCCCAGCAGCGCCTGGTGTCCCTGAGCATGACCCTGGGCCTGGCCCGGCTCGACGCCCCACCGGAACTGGCCGACCGGCTCGCCGCCGCCCACCGGGAGGCCGACCGGGTCCTCGGCGAACTACGGGAGTTGATCCACGGCATCCATCCCCAGGTGCTGGCCGACTACGGCCTCCCGGACGCCCTCGCCGACGCGGCCGACCGGTCCGCCGTCCCCGTGGAACTGGACGTGGACCTGCCCCGCTTCGCCGAGTCCGTGGAATCGGCCGCCTACTTCGCCGTCCGTGAGGCGCTCGCCAACATCGGTCGCCACAGCGGGGCGGAGCGCGCGTGGATCACCGGGCGGTACACCGACGGACGGCTGCGGGTGGAGGTGCGCGACGACGGCACGGGAGGCGCCGACCCCGCACGGGGCACGGGGCTCACCGGGCTCGCCGACCGGCTCGCCGTGCTCGATGGGACACTGACCGTCCACAGCCCCGCCGGCGGCCCGACCGCCCTGTCCCTGGAGATCCCGTGCCCGCAGCGCTGAAGATCGTGCTCGCCGAGGACAGCGTGCTGCTGCGGGAAGGGCTGGTCGGCGTCCTGACCCGCTTCGGCCACGAGGTCGTCGCGGCGGTCGGGGATGCGGAGTCGCTGGTCGCGGCCGTGCGGTCGTACGCCCCCGACCTGGTCGTCACCGACGTACGCATGCCGCCCGGCCTCACCGACGAGGGCCTGCGCGCCGCGCTCGCACTCCGCGCGGCGAACCCCGCCCTGCCGGTCCTCGTCCTCAGCCAGTACGTCCAACGGGCCTATGCCGCCGACCTGTTGGACACCGGGGACGGCACCGGCGTCGGCTATCTGCTCAAGGACCGCATCGGCCAGGTCGAACAGTTCGCGGAGGCGGTGGGGCGGGTCGCGGCCGGCGGCACGGTCGTCGACCCCGAGGTCGTACGGCAGCTGCTGCGGCGCCGGCGTGATCCGCTGGCGGCGCTCACCCCGCGCGAGCGGGAGGTGCTGGAGCTGGTCGCCGAGGGGAAGTCGAACGGGGCGATCGCCCGCGACCTGGTCGTCACCGAGGCGGCCGTCGGCAAGCACATCGGCAACATCCTGGGCAAGCTGGACCTGCCGCCGGCGGAGGACACGCATCGGCGGGTGCTGGCCGTCCTCGCCTACCTGCGCGCGTAACGCGGAAGGCCCCTCGCCGAAGCGAGGGGCCTTCCTTCTGTGCGCCGCCAGGGACTCGAACCCCGGACCCGCTGATTAAGAGTCAGCTGCTCTAACCAACTGAGCTAGCGGCGCAGACTCCGTCGCTCTTCCGCTTTCGCGGCTGGCGACAGAGAAAATACTACCTGGTCCGCAGGGGTGCCCTCGACCACTTAAACGTGAGCTGGATCTCTGCGGGATGTCGGGTGTCGGGAGTCGGGAGTCTCCTGCGTGTCTAGATCGCCAACGACAGCAGCACCGGCGCCGCTCCCCGGTTCAGCGAGTTCGCCGCCGCCCGCAGCCGGTGCGCCTGCCGCAGCGGCAGGGACAGGGCGAGGCAGCCGACGGCGGAGCCCGCGGTGAGGGGGACGGCCGCGCAGACCGTGCCCGGCGCGTACTCCTGGAGGTCGAGGACCGGGACCGTGGGGGTCTGGGCGTCGAGTTTGCTCAGCAGCACCTTCTCGTTGGTGATCGTACGGGCGGTGAGCCGGGCCGGGCGGTGCCGCGAGAGGTGGTCGCGGCGGCCGTTGAGGTCGAGCTGGCCCAGCAGGCCCTTGCCGAACGCGGTGGCATGGGCGGAGGAACGGAAGTCGACCCACTCGTGGACGGCGGGCATGGCCGGGCTGTCGGCCCAGCCGGTGACCTGGATCTCCCCGTCCAGATAGCGGGTGACGTAGACGGCCGCGCCCACGGAGTCGCGCAGCCGGTCGAGGGTGTGCTGGAGCTGCTCGCGCAGAGCCTGGTCATGACCCTGCGTGGAGCCCAGCCGGGCGAGTGCGGCACCGGTGACATAGGCGCCGTCGGTGGTCTGTTCCACGTACCCCTCGCGACGCAGCATTCGCAGGAGCGCGGTCAACCGCTCACTGTCGACGCCGGTGCGACGGGCGATCTCGGCGTCGGCGACGCCACCTGCGTGCCGCGCCACCGTCTCCAGGACGCGCAGCGCGTCCTGGGCCGAGTGGTACGGCGCGGTCGGCTCGTGCTTGAGCGCCACGGTTTCCCCCTGCGCTTCTCGGGCCGTTTTTCGGACAGCTTGCCGTGTCCCACGATACGGGCCAAGAAGCGTACGTGGAGGGGTTGTTCGCGAGAAAATGCCGGTATCACCGGGCCTCCCAACAGCCGGACCAGCACTCTGGCACATGCCAGAGGCATGGCCCGGCAGATGGACCTCGGGTGTTCCCGCGTGATCAGTCGTTCACGTGCCGTAGTCAGAGGACGGCGCCGAGGAATTCCCGCGTACGTTCGTGCGACGGATCGCCGAAGATCTTCTCGGGGCTGCCCGACTCGATCACCTGGCCAGAATCGAACATCAGAACTTGATCCGAGATGTCCCGGGCGAAGTTCATCTCGTGGGTCACGCAGAGCATCGTGATGTCGGTGGTGCGGGCGATGTCCCTGAGCAGGTCGAGCACGCCCGCGACCAGCTCGGGATCGAGCGCGGACGTCACCTCGTCGAGGAGCAGCACCTGCGGGCGCATAGCCAGGGCCCGTGCGATGGCCACCCGCTGCTGCTGCCCGCCGGAGAGCTGGGTCGGGTACGCGTCGCACTTGTCGGCGAGCCCGACCATGTCGAGCAGTTCCCGGGCCCGCGCCTCGGCCTCGTCCTTGGAGAGCCCGAGGACGGTGACGGGCGCCTCGGTGATGTTCCGCAGCACCTTCATGTTGGGGAAGAGGTTGAACTGCTGGAACACCATCCCGATGTTCTTGCGGACCTCACGGCACTGCTTCTCGCTCGCCGGGAACAGCCGCTGCCCGCCGACGGTGATCGTGCCCTCGTCGGGCTTGGTCAGGGTCATCAGCAGGCGCAGGATCGTCGTCTTGCCGGAGCCGGACGGGCCGATCAGCGTGACGTGCTTGCCCGCGTCGACGGAGAAGTCCAGCCGGTCGAGGACGGTGTTGCTGCCGAATCGTTTGGTCACGTTCTCGAAGCGGATCAGCTCGCTCGTGTCCGCCACGCGCTCGCCGGGCGACTCGGGTTCTTTCATCAGCGGGGTGTCAGCGGACAAGGCGTCGCTCCAGGGTTCGCAGAATCAGGGAGGCCGAATAGGAGATGAGGATGAAGGCCACCCCGATGACGGTCAGGGGCTCGGTGAAGCGGAAGGTCTCCTGGGCGTAGAGCCGTGCCTCGCTCAGCATCTCCGGGACCGTGATCACCATCAGGATCGGAGTGTCCTTGAGCATCGAGATCACGTAGTTGCCCAGCGCGGGCACCACCCGGCGGACCGCCTGCGGCAGGATCACCACCGTCCAGGTGCGTCGCAGCGGCAGGTTCAACGCCGTGGCCGCCTCCCACTGGCCCGTCGGCACCGCCTCGATACCGGCCCGGTAGACCTGCATCGTGTACGTCGAGTAGTGCAGGCCGATCGCGAAGACGCCCGTGGTCAGCGCCGAGAAGGTCAGACCCCACTCCGGCAGTACGTAGAAGAGGAAGAACAGCTGGACCAGCAGGGGAGTGTTCCGGATGAACTCCGTGACCACGCCCACCGGCCAGCTCACCCAGCGGGTCGGCGTCCGCACCAGCAGCGCCCACACCAGGCCGAGCAGGAAGGAGACGACCGAACCCAGGGCCAGCGCCTGCAGCGTGACCAGCAGTCCGTCCCGGAAGTGCGGCAGGAAGTCGGTGACAGCGTTCCAGTCCCAGTTCATCAGGCACCACCTCCCGCGCCCGCGCCCTCGGGGACACGCGCCGACGGCACAGCCGCCTTCCTCACCGGGGCCTTGCCCACCCCGGCCTTCAACCGCCGCTCCAGCGCCCGCATGGCCCGGGTCAGCAGGAAGGCGATCACGAAGTAGATGAGCAGCAGATACGCGTAGATCTCCACGCTCTCCTGGAGCGCCAGCCGCACCAGGCTGCCGCTGAACGCCAGGTCGCCCATGCCCATGACCGACACCAGCGCCGTGCCCTTGAGGAGTTCGACCACCAGGTTGGCGAAGGGCGGGATCATCTCGGGGACCGCCTGCGGCAGCAGGATCAGCCGCATCCGCTGCCACGGGGTGAAGCTCAGCGCGATACCGCCCTCGCGCTGCGCCGGATCCACCGCGGTCAGGGCGCCGCGCACGATCTCGGCGCCGTACGCCCCGTACGTCAGTCCGAGGGCGAGGACGCCCGCCCACATCGGGACGAGCTGCCAGCCGAAGGCAAGCGGCAGCACGAAGTACACCCAGAAGATCATGATCAGCGCGGAGGTACCGCGGAACACCTCGGTGTAGAGGCCCGCGACGAAGCGGACGATCCAGCGCCGGTGGGTGCGGGCGACCCCGACCACGAAGGAGACGGCCGTGGCCAGCAGCGCGCCGAACACCAGCAGCTGGAGGGTGACCCAGACACCGCGCAGTACCAGTTCCCAGAGTCCCGGTGTCATGCGCGACAGAGCTCCTTCGTGGTCAGGTCGGTCATCTCGGCCTTGGTGAACCCGAAGGGCCGCAGCACCCGCAGCAGTTCGCCGCTCTCCTTCATCTTCCGCAGCTCGACGTTGAAGGCGTCCCGCAGCCGGGTCTCGGTCGGCCGGAACGCGAAGCCCGCGCCGTCCACCCGCGGCTTGCCGTCGACGAGCGCGGCGAAGGGCTTCGTGGCCTCCGTCGTGCGGGACTTCTTGACCACCTCGCGGGTGGTCAGCGAGGTCCCCGCGAACACGTCGACCCGGCCCGCCTCCACGGCGTTCAGCCCGGCCACCTGGTCGGGCACGATGACGATGTCGCTCTCGGAGTACCCGGCCTCGACGGCGTGCGTGATCTGCGCGTACCCCGACCCCGTGGCGAACTTCGCCTTGGCCCGGATCACGTCCGCGTAGTCGTTGAGCCCCTTCGGATTGCCCTTCCGTACGACGAACGCGTCCAGCATCTGGTGGTCGGGCTCGGAGAAGATGACCTCCGCGCAGCGCTCGGGGTTGATGTACATCCCGGCCGACACGACATCGAACTGCTGGGAGTTCAGCCCGGGTATGAGTGACCCGAACTCGGTGGGCACGGGCTGGACCCGCTCCACGCCGAGCCGCTTGAAGATGACCCTGGCCACTTCCGGCCCCTCGCCGGTCAGCTCTCCGTCGGTGTCGATGTAGCCGAACGGGATCTCGCCCGCGATACCGAGCCTGACGACGCCCTGCGCCCGCAGCCGGTCCAGCAGCTCACCCCCCTCCGTGCCGGAGGCCGTGGCCACCCTGCTGCACCCGGCGGCGCCCAGCGCGCCCGCCGTGGCGAGCGCGGAGGCGCCGACGAGCAGGGACCGGCGGCTGGGGTCGCGTGTCTTCCCGGTTCTCCCGGAGGTCTTCGTTGCTGGAGCCATGGGCGCGCGGCTACCCGACCCGATGCGATGTATTCACGTCACCGCGGAGCCCTTCACGACCCCCGCACACACCCGGGCCGGGCCCTGCCGCCCCTCGGAGGCACCCTTGACCCCGACGGCACCATGGAAGACATATGGAAGACATGACGGACACCACCGACCGCTATCTGGAGATCTCCCTGCTCAAGCGTCAGGTCGTGTGCCGGGCGAAACTCCTCGACGACCGCGCGCCGCGCACGTGCGCCGCCGTCTGGGACGCCCTGCCGCTGTCCGGGGACGTCTACCACGCCAAGTACGCCCGCAACGAGATCTACGCCCTCTTCCCGCCCTTCGCCCCCCAGGAGCCACCCCTGGAAAACCCCACCGTCACCCCCATCCCCGGCGACCTCTGCTATTTCTCCTTCGCCGGCACGGAACTCGCCACGCAGGCGTACGGCTACGACGCGCAGGTCCGCCCCGACACCACCCTGGTGGACCTGGCCCTCTTCTACGAACGCAACAACCTGCTCCTCAACGGCGACGTCGGCTGGGTACCGGGAATCGTCTGGGGCCAGGTGGTCGAGGGCCTGGAGGAGATGGCGGCCGCGTGCAACGACCTGTGGAGAACAGGGGCGGCGGGGGAGACACTCCGGTTCAGCAGGGCGTAGGGGGCGCCTCATGGTTCGGGGGTCCGTGTGCGTGGGCGGCTGTCGGTCCGGTGGGGCCGCGGGATGAAAAGCACGGGGGGCAGCCCCTGCTTTTCAGGGGCGCGGGGAACTGCGCGAGCAACCCCCACCCACCCGCACACGCCCCAACCACCCCAGCCCCCCCACCCCCTCCGACAACCCACCCACCCACCCCCTCGGGGTCGAAGGGGCAGCGCCCCTGGGTGGGGGAGGGACGGGTAGGGGCGGCGGGGGCGAATCAAACGCGGGAGCCACCGACGGCAGGCGCAGGCACCCCCGCCACCCCCGCCGCGTACAACGCATGCCCCACCCGCAGCACCAGATCATCCCGATGCCGGGCCGCCACCACCTGAAGCCCCACCGGCAACCCACCCCCGTCCACCCCCACCGGCACACTCGCCGCCGGCTGCTGCGTCAGGTTGAAGGGATACGTGAACGGCGTCCACCCCGTCCACCGCCGATGCCCCGAACCCCCCGGCACCTCCACCCCCGCCTCGAACGCCGTCACCGGCAACGTGGGCGTCACCAGCACGTCGTACCGCTCATGGAACGCCCCCATCCGCCGCCCCAGATCCATCCGCACATCCACCGCGGCCAGATACTCCAGCGCCGACAGCCGCGCCCCGGCGTCCCGGATCTCCCGCAACCCGGGATCCAGCAGCGCCCGCTGCCCCGCCCCCATCCGCTGCGTCACCCGCGCCGCCCCGCTGAACCACAGCGTGTGGAACGCCTCCACCGGATCACAGAAGTCGGGGTCGGCCTCACTCACGTACGCCCCGAGCCCGGCGAGCCCCTCCACCGCCCGCCGCACCACGCGAGCGACCTCCGGCCGCACGGCGACCTGCCCGCCCAGCGTCGCCGAGTACGCGACCCGCAGCCCCCGCACCCCACCCGCGAGCGCGTCCACGAACGATCCGGGGACCGGCCCCAGCCCCGACCAGTCCCGCGCGTCAGGTCCGGAGATCACGTCGAGCATCAGCGCCGCGTCGGCCGCGTCCCGGGTCAACGGCCCCACGTGCGACAGCGTGCCGAACGCGCTCGCCGGATACAGAGGCACCCGCCCGTACGTCGGCTTCAGCCCGAACACCCCGCAGAAGGCGGCCGGAATCCGCACGCTGCCACCCCCGTCCGTGCCCAGCGCCAGCGGCCCCGCCCCGAGCGCGACGGCCGCCGCCGCGCCCCCGCTCGAACCCCCGGCCGTACGCGAGAGGTCGTACGGGTTCCTGGTCACCCCGCTGAGCGGCGAGTCCGTGACGCCCTTCCAGCCGAACTCGGGCGTCGTGGTCTTCCCCAGGAAGACGGCCCCCTGCTCCCGCAGCCGGGCCACGGAGGGCGCGTCCTCGTCCCAACTCCCCTTCTCCGCGATGGTCCTGGAGCCCTTCAGGGTCGGCCCGCCCCGCATCAGCAGGATGTCCTTCACCGTGACCGGCACCCCGTCCACCGCCCCGGCCGGCTCCCCGCGCCGCCAACGCCCCTCCGACTCCCGCGCCTGCGCGAGCGCCGACCCGGTGTCGATCCGGACGAACGCGTTCACGTCCGGCTGCACCCGCTCGGCCCGTTCCAGCACCGCCCGGGTCACCTCCACGGGACTGAACTCGCCCTTGCGGTACCCCTCGACCAGTCGTACGGCGGACAGTTCCGTGAGCTCCGACATCCGGCCCCTCCCAGGGGAGTTCAATGCCCGGGCACGTACCCGCGCTGCTTGTCGACCACGTTGGGCAGCGGCTTTCCCGCCTCCCACAGTTCGAACAACTCCACGAACTGGGCGCCGAGTTCGTCCCGCCACCCCACCGTGTCCCCGCTCATGTGGGGCGAGACGATCAGCCCGGGGACGTCCCACAGCGGGTCGTCCGGGCCCAGCGGCTCGCGCTCGAAGACATCCAGCGCCGCCCCCGCGATCCACCGCTTGCGCAGCGCCTCCACGAGCGCGTCCTCCACCACGAGCTGCCCGCGCCCCACGTTGACGAACCGCGCGGACGGCTGCATGACCCCGAACCGCCGGGCGTCGAACATGCCGTACGTCGCCTCCGTCAGTGGCGCGGCCGCGATCACCCAGTCGGCGCGGGCCAGCAACCGGTTCAGCTCCTCCGGACCGTGGACACCGGGCCGCGCGACCCGCCCGACCAGGGCCGTGTGCAGACCGAGGAGCCCCAGGTGACGCTCGATCGCCCGCCCGATCGGCCCGGACCCCACCACACACGCCCGGCCGCCCGCCACCCGCAGCGCCTCCCGGTGCCGCCACTCCCGCCGCCCCTGCAACTCCCAGCTGCGCGGCAGATCCTTGGCCATGGCGAGAACGAGCGCGGCCACGTACTCGGCGATCGGCGCCTCGAACACGCCGCGCGCGTTGGTGACCACCGTGTCCTCGGCGGCAACCAGTTCGGGGCAGAGCAGATGGTCGACGCCCGCGCTGGCGGTGTGCACCCAGCGCGGCCGGGGCCCGCCCCCCGGCCAGGCGGCGCGCACCGCGCGGGAGGTGAAGTCCCACACCAGCAGCACATCGGCGTACGGCAGCCGCTCGGCCAGCGTCGAGGCGTCGGCGTACTCGACCGTCGCCTGCCCGGTGAGCCGCCCGAGCCGGGGACGCGGTTCGGCGTCGAGGACGAGGAGACGCGGACGCTGGGACGAGGTCATGGGCGAGGCCCCCGGGGCGAGACGTGGCCGTTGGAGATGCGTGTGACATGCACTGATTGACCACGCTCGCACCCGAACCTACCTTCGTCAACACGGACTTGCGCACGTTCTGTCGTCCGCACATCTCTCTCCGTGAGGCCGGTGGCTGTCATGAACGTCTCCTTCCTCGGTGGACCCCGTCCGCAGCGCGGCGTCGGTGTCATCGCCCCGTTCGACTTCGCCCTCGACCGCGAGCTCTGGCGCTGGGTGCCGGACGACGTCTCCCTGCACCTCACCCGCACTCCGTACGTCCCCGTCGAGGTGAGCCTCGACCTGGCCCGGCTGGTCTCCGAGCACGAGACGCTGCACGAGGCGGTGCGGGCCCTGAACGAGGTCGCGCCCGAGGTGGTGGCCTATGCCTGCACCAGCGGCAGCTTCGTCGGCGGGGTCGCGGGGGAGCGCGCGATGGGCGAGGCGATGATCCGCGCGGGCGCCGCGCACGCCGTCACCACCTCCGGCGCGATGCTCGCCGCCCTGGCCGAGCTGAACGCGCACCGCATCGCCCTGGTCACCCCGTACACCGTCTCCGTCACCCAGTCCCTGGAGGAGTACCTCGCCGAGGCGGGCATCCTGGTCACCGGCCGCGCCTCGCTCGGCCTGGTCCGGCACATCTGGAAGGTCCCGTACCGCGACGTGGTGGCCATGGCCCACCGCGCGGTACGGGCGACCGCACCGGACGCCCTCTTCATCTCCTGTACCAACCTCCCCACCTACGACGTCATCCCCCAGCTGGAAGCGGAACTGCGGATGCCGGTGATCTCGGCCAACCAGGTGACGATATGGGCGGCACTGCGTCAGCTGGGTACTCGGGCGGTGGGTCCGTACCAGGCTCTGCTCGACGAGTCGGCCAGGCAGACGTTCGGTGCGGGACCTGTTCCGCCACCGCCGGTACTGCCGGAAGAACAGGAAGGTTGGGCATGACCGCACTCGGTTTCCTCTATCCGGGCCACTCCGCCGAGGACGACTATCCGCGCATGGAGCAACTGCTCGGCAGCGACATCCGGGTGGACGTGGTGCACACCGACATCGGCGAGGACGCCCACCGCGTCGACGCCCTGCGGGAGATGGGTGCCCCCGAACGCCTCGCCGCCGGCTGCGAGGCCCTCCGCCTGTCCGGCGCGGAGGCCGTCGTCTGGGCCTGCACCAGCGGCAGCTTCGTCCACGGCTACGAGGGCGCGCACGAGCAGATCCGCTCCCTCGCCCGCACGGCCGGCCTCCCCGCCTCCTCCACGTCCTTCGCCTTCGCCCACGCGGCCCGGGAGGTGGGCGCCACCAGGGTCGCGGTCGCGGCGACCTACCCCGACGACGTGGCCCGTCTCTTCGTCGACTTCCTCGCGGCGGCCGGCATCGAGGTCCTCTCCGTCCGGGGCGCCGGCATCGTCACGGCGGCGGAGGTGGGGACGTGGACCCTGGACGACGTCCTCACCCTCGCCCGCGCGGCCGACCACCCCGACGCGGACGCCCTGCTCCTGCCGGACACGGCCCTGCACACCGCCTCCCACATCCCCACCTTGGAGAAGGAACTCGGCAAACCGGTCCTCACCGCCAACCAGGTCACCCTCTGGGAGGCCCTGAGGCTGGCCGACAGAAGGGTCAACGCCCCCGAACTGGGCACCTTGTTCACCCGCGAACCGATCGTGCAGGCATAGCACCGGGCGAGCGCCCCTGAGGAAGAGGCCCGCAAGGCCGGTTCCTCAGGGGTGCGGGGAACTGCGCGAGAAGCCCCACCGGGCCGCGGACAGGCATCGACCCGGCGGGCCGAAGGGGCGCAGCCCCGTGAGGGCGGGACGGGTAGGGGCGGCGGGGGCGAGGAATAACCGGAGCCACCCTCCTGTTACCCACCCTGTACGCGCCCGCGCACCCCGCGACCCCGCACGCCCCCAGGAGGCCCCACCGTGACCACAGACGAGATACGAGGCGAAACCAAGGGCACGGCCCAGTTCCCCCTCTCCGTCCTCGACCTGGTCACCGTCGGCGCAGGCCGCACCGCCACGGACGCCCTCCGTACCAGTGTCACCCTCGCCCACCAAGCGGAGCGGAGAGGCTTCCACCGCTACTGGGTCGCCGAACACCACTCCATGCCGGGCGTCGCATCCTCCTCCCCGGCCGTGATCCTCGCCCACCTCGCTGCCCACACCACCCGCATCCGCCTTGGCTCGGGCGGCGTGATGCTCCCCAACCACGCCCCCCTGGTGATCGCGGAGCAGTTCGGCACGCTGGAAGCCATGGCCCCCGGCCGTATCGACCTCGGCCTCGGCCGCGCCCCCGGCACGGACGGCGCCACCGCCGCCGCCCTGCGCCGCTCGGCCCGCCTCAGCGAGGGTGCCGACGACTTCCCCGAGCAGCTCGCGGAGCTCACCCGCTTCCTGGACGACGATTTCCCCGACGGCCACCCCTACCGCCGTATCCACGCGGTCCCGGGCCCGATCCAGAGCACCTCACCGGGCGGAGTCCAGTCCCCGCACCGGCCCCCGGTCTGGCTGCTGGGCTCCTCCGGCTTCAGTGCCCGTCTCGCCGGTTCCCTCGGCCTCCCCTTCGCCTTCGCGCACCACTTCTCCGCACGCAACACGATCCCGGCGCTCGACCTGTACCGCGAGTCGTTCCGCCCCTCACCGGTCCTGGACGCCCCGTACGCGCTGATCGGTGTCTCCGCCCTCGCCGCGGACGAGGAGAGGGAGGCCCGCCGCCAGGTCAGGGCCGCTGCGCTCAACATGGTCCGGCTGCGCACCGGCCGCCCCGGTCTCGTCCCGACGCCGGAGGAGGCGGAGGCGTACGAGTTCAGCGTGGTCGAACAGGACTTCATCGACTCCTGGAACGCGGACGTCGTGCACGGCACCGTCGACGAGGTCCGCACCCGCCTCGACGACCTCCACAAGCGCACCGGCGCCGACGAGCTGATGCTCACCACCCACGCCCACAGCGCCGACATCCGCCTGCGCTCGTACGACCTGATCGCGGACGCCTACGACCTGCCGCGCACCGGGGGTCAGGCCTGAGGGCAGGCCGCCGCCCCCAGCAGTTCCGCGATCCGCTCCGGCGGCACCGCGCGGGAGTACAACCACCCCTGCCCGGTGTCGCAGCCGAGCCGGCGCAGCCGTGAGGCCTGCGCGTCGGTCTCCACGCCCTCCGCCGTGACGGACAGCCCGAGCCGGTGGGCGAGTTGGACCAGTGCCTCGACGATGATCTCGTCGGCGGGGTTGGGCTGTCCGGCGTCCCCGACGTCACCGGCGGTGGCGGGAGCCCCGGCCCCGCCGGGAGCCCCGCCCTCCTCGCCGTCCTCGTACTGGAACCCCCGGACGAACGCGCCGTCCAGCTTCAGCACCGACACGGGCAGGCGGCTGAGGTAGGCGAGGTTGGAGTACCCGGTGCCGAAGTCGTCGATGGCGATGCGGACGCCCATGTCGCTGAGGGCCTTGAGCGCCTGGAGGGGGCGTCCGGCCGAGCCCATGAGCGCGGACTCGGTGAGCTCCAGCTGGAGCAGGTGCGGGGCGAGGCCGGTCTCCGCGAGGATCTCGGCGACGTCGGCGACCAGATCGGAGTCCCAGACCTGGCGGACGGCCACGTTCACACTGACGAAGATCGGGGCCCGGTCGGGATGGTCCGTCTGCCAGCGGCGCGCCTGCCGACAGGCGGTGGCCAGAATCCACCGTCCGAGCTGGACGATCGAACCGTCCTCCTCGGCCAGTGAGATGAACCGATTCGGCGTCAACAGGCCGAACTGCGGGTGATGCCAGCGCACCAGCGCCTCGACCCCGCGCACCTCGCCCTGCGCCATGCCCACCAACGGCTGGTACTCCAGGACGAACTCGCCCCGCCCGACGGCCGCCCGCAGCGTGGACGACAGGGCCTGACGGGTCATCCGGTGGGCGTTGCGTTCCGGGTCGAACAGCGTCCAGCGGGCCTTGCCGTCGGCCTTCGCCCAGTACAGCGTGGTGTCGGCGGCCTGCATCAGCCCCGTCGCCGTGGTGCTCGCCGACTGCCGTTCGACGACTCCGATCGAGGCGGAGACCGACAGCCGTTGACCGGCCAGGTCGAAGGGCGCCTGCAGCGCCTTGAGGACCGAGTCGGCCAGATCGGCGAGTTGCTCGGTGCCGGTGGAGTCCTCCACGAGCAGCGCGAACTCGTCACCGCCGAGCCGGGCCACCAGCGGTGCCCCGGCCGCCGTTCCGGCCGTGCGCAGGAGCGCGGCCTCGTCGGCGCAGCGGGTGAGCCGCTCGGCGACGGCCGTGAGGAGCCGGTCGCCGGCGCGGTGGCCGAGGGTGTCGTTGACCGCCTTGAACCCGTCCAGGTCCAGGTAGACCAGGCCGATACGGCCGGTGCCGGCCTCGTCGTACGCCTCCCGTTCGAGGGCGGCGGAGAGCTGTTCGAAGAACAGGGTGCGGTTGGGAAGGCGGGTCACCGGGTCGTGCATCTGCAAGTGGCGGAGCCTGGCCTGAAGCTGACGGTTCGCGCTGATGTCGGCGACCGAGAGCAGGACCGCCCGCTCCTCCTCGGGCAGCGGCGCCACCGAGACCTGCACCCACAACCAGGTCCCGTCCGGCTGTTTCAGCCGTCGGGTACAGCGCAGCCTGGCCTGGCGTCCGCGCAGCACCTCGCGGTACGCGTGCCAGGTGCGGGTGTCCGAGGTCAGGTCCACCAGGTCGGCGGCGACCCGCCCGACGAGTGGTTCGGAGGCCGTCCCGAGCAGGGTCTCCATCGCCCCGTTGGCGGTGACGACCAGCCCGTCCCGGTCGACGACGGCCATGGCGAGCGGCGCGAGGGAGAAGGCGGCGGGTGTCGTGGGACTCTCCTCCGACGACTGAGGCGGCTGAGACGGCTGGGGCGACTGAGGCGGCTGGGGCGACTCAGACGACTGAACTGAGGCATTGGCGTGACGCTCTGTAATTGCCGGCCGGACGAGATCTGCCGCGGGCGCCGGCCCTTGGGACGTTCCGCTCACCGTTCGCTCCCGCAGTGCACTCGTTTTCGTACGGATCTCATATGTCTCGTCGGAGCGGCCGAACCTGGTACGTAGGGGCGCTCAAGCCGTGTCCGTGCAGGAAAGTGTGCCGATCATAGAGGCTGACCCCAGGGCCTTCTAGCCACTCTCCAGTCTCCCTGAACAACGACCTGATCTGACAGATCGTTTCTGCCCCGAGCTGAACGGCTTCCCCGTTCCGTGGATCGCTTGTGACGTTCCGTGAGCACCCGGGGTGTCGGCGGCCGTACCCCGAGGCGCGGGCGGGCGGGGTCGAGCGACCGCTCTTCACCCTTCTGGTGCAGGCAAACAGGGCGTAGTACTACAAATTCCGAAAATCTGGACGCGGCGTCCCCAAGATCCGCATCCGGAGGTCCCCGTGCAGCGTCCGCTCCCCTGGAAGGAACTCCTCGGCGACCGGGCGCCCGTGCTGCGCAGCACAGCGGCCATGCTCACCTCCCTCACCGCACTCGCCGCGACCTCCCTGATCACGGCTCCTTCCGCCGTACCGCTGTCGGAGCCGTGCACCCTGCGGCGCACCCAGGCACACCACTCGGAGGGCCTCGACACCTGGAATTCCGCGTATCCACGCCCCACCCGCGACCTCGACGCCGTACTCGTATTCTTGTCATTCCCGGACGCGGCCCCTCTCACCACACCGGCCGAGCTGACCGCAGATCACTTTCCGGCCACCAGCGAGTTCTTCGAACGCGCGTCGTACGGCAAGTTCGCCCTCCGTTCCCATCCGCGCCGCGAGTGGCTGGAGATGCCCCAGCCGTCGACGGCGTACGCCATACGCCGTGACTGGAATGCGACGCACCGGGCCGCCTACCTCAGGGACGCCCTCGCCACGGCCGACCCGCACGTCGACTTCTCCCGCTACGACATCGTGTACTTCGTGGCCGACCCGCACGCGCCCGGCGTCGACTCGGACGCGACGAAGGTGGTGAACCTCCAGACCCCGCTGAAGGTCGACGGCACGGGTCTGCGCCGGGTGGTCACCGTGTTCGAACGGCATCCGCCGGACCGCCTCGTCCTCGCCCATGAGACCGGCCATGTCTTCGACCTCCCCGACCTCTACCACCGCCCCGCCGACGGCAAGGGTGACTGGGACACCCACGTCGGCGACTGGGACCTCATGGGCAGCCAGTTCGCCCTGGCCCCGGACCTGTTCGCCTGGCACAAGTGGAAGCTGGGCTGGCTGGAACCCCACCAGGTGACGTGTGTGCACGGCGCCGGGACGACCCGGTTGACGCTGGAGGCGGTGGGGGCGGGCCCGCGGGGGGCGTACGAGGGGGAGACGGAGGAGGGCGCGGAGACCGGTGCCGGCGAGGTGGGGCACGCGGGCGGAGGGGGGCGGCGTGGTGCTGGTGCCGGTTCCAGGGCCGATATCCGTGCCCGTGACGAGGCCGGTGAGGCGGCTCCCGGTCCCGGTGTCGGCACCAGTGGTGGAGGTGTCACCGGCGTGGCGGCCGGGGTGCGAGGGTTCGGCGCCGGCCGGGGTGTGAAGCTGGCGGTCGTGCGTACGGGTCCCGACAGCGCGCTCGGTATCGAGGCGCGGGGCGCGGTCGGGAACGACGCCTCCGTCTGCACGCAGGGCGTCCTAGTCTACCGCATCCGCAGCGGGGCCGAGTCCGGCGGCGGCCCCATGGAGGTCCTCGACGCCCACCCGCGCACCGAGGCCTGCTGGGAGGAGTCCGTCTACCCGCCCCTCGCGGACGCGCCGGTCGGCGTGGGCGAGAGCTTCACGGTGCCGGGGGAGGCCGTGCGGGTGGACGTGGAGGGGCGTACGGCGTCCGGCGCGTGGACCGTGCGGATCACGACGGGGCGGTGAGGCGCTGTGCATGGGGGCGGAGGGCCCGCGTGGCGGCATACGAGAAGAAGCCCCTCGCTTCCGCGAGGGGCTTCTTCCGTGTCGTGCGCCGCCAGGGACTCGAACCCCGGACCCGCTGATTAAGAGTCAGCTGCTCTAACCAACTGAGCTAGCGGCGCCTGCTGACGTCGTAGACCTTAGCACCCTGATCGGCGGGAGGAAAAATCGATACACGCACGGTCGCGGAGGCCCTCGACCGGGCCGCCCGCACCGCCGCCCAGAGCAGTACCTCGGGCCCCGGAAGCCAAGGTCGCCGGGTGTCCGGGGCGACGAGCCAGCGGGAGCCGAGGCGGGTGACACCGGGGGTGTCGGAGGTCCGGGCGGCCGGGGAACCGTCGGTGCCGCGGGAGCCCTCGGGGGCCAGCACGGGCGGGACGGTGACCGCGTCGCCGGTGCCGTGACAGAGCAGGGGCGGGACCGCACCGGTACGGCCGGGGGAGCCCCACTCCTCCCACTCCAGGAGGGTGGGCAGCCGCTGGGCGGTGCCGGGGGCGCCGAACAGGAGCACGCGCCCGCGGTAGACGGCGACCGGTCCGGAGCCGGGGCCCTCGGCCCATAACCGGTCGAGCATGCGCCGCCCGAAGAGCGCCGGCACGCTGACGACATCGAAGACGGAGCCGCACGGCAGCACCACGGGGGCGGTCGGCCTCTCCTCCCACAGCGTCAGCGTGCTCCGCGGATACGTTCCTGCCGAGGCGAGCCAAGCGGCCCCCTCCGCCGTGACGCCGGCGATATCGACCCCGTCCTCCGGATACCTGCCCGTCCCCACTCCACCGCTCATGCGTCCAGGTCTACCGCCCGTGACCACGCACCCCCGAGCAGTTACCGGAAACTGGTACACGAGATAAGCAAGTGGGGTATCTTGCCCACCCGGCATATGCCAGACGGTGTTTCAGGTCCGCCGGGTTAGGTGACTGCGGGCAGTCGTGCCGCTGGGGCGATGGGGGAGGGTGGGCGCAGCGGCACCCGTGCAAGCGCCGGTGAGCGAAACAGGCCCCCGACCCCGGGCAACGCGCAAGCCACCCCCACCCCGCCCAGCTCAGCGGCCCCCGCCCAGCCCCTCAGATGGACTCCGGCCCGCTCACATCCCGCCCCCGCAACAGATCCCGCCCGAACTCCACCATCTTCTTGGCGTAGTCCTCGGTCCACTCCGCCCGCTCCGCGATGTCCGCCGAGGTCAGCCGATCGAGCCGCCGAGGATCGGCGAGCTGGGCCGCGGCGATCGCCTGGAACTCCACGGCCCGGTCCGCCGCCGCCCGGAACGCCTGCGTCAACTCCGTCGCCCGCGACAGCAGCGCCCGCGGATCGTCGATCGACTCCAGATCGAAGAAGTGCTCGGGGTCGCCGGCCGCCTCCGCCGGCTCGAAGAGCAGGGGCGCGGGCCGCAGCCGCGGTTCGTTCCGACGCGACGTGGGCTCCGCCATGTCTTCTCCTCCTCGTACGACGGTTCAGTCGGCCGACCCCCGGGGCGTCCCGGGTGGAGGGCCACCGTCCATTCTCTCGTGACCGCGCAAGTGGGCATCGAGCCCGACCGGCGCCCCACACGCCGGCCCTCGCACACCCGCGCCCCCGCGACACCCCGGCCCACGCCGACCGGCCCCGCTCCCTAGGGCTCCCAGCTCACCCGATGCTCCGCCAGCGTCGCCAGCACCGCGTGGTTCGCCTCCCAGCCGTCCGGGAACTTCACGGTCACCCCCAGCTGGACCGGCTCGGTGGACGGGTGGTCGTCGAGCAGGTCGGTCACGCCCGCCCGGCACACCACGATGCAGGCGTGCCGGTGCCGGGAGGCGAGGACGCACAGCCGCCCGGTCTCCAGATGGAACGCCGTCGCGTCGGGGCGCCCGGACAGCGGGTGGAGGACGACAGTGACGTCGTACTCCCGCCCCTGGAGCCGGTTCGCCGTGTCGACCACCACGTCCGCGACCCCCAGCTCGGCCAGCGCGGAGCGCACGGCGGCCGCCTGGTCACGGTGGGCCGTGCCGACGGCGATCCGGTCGGCGGTCAGCGGCACGGGCTCCTCGGACCGCTCCGAGGTCGCCGCCCCACCCCGGTCGAGGAGCCGCCGTACGACCAGCGCGACGGCCCGTACCACCTCGGGGTCGGTCCGTGGGGTGTGCCGGGCCGGCAGCTCCAGCAGCCCCCACCCCGACTCGGCGGCCTCGTCGATGACCCGGTCCGGGCCGGAGCCGTCCGCCGGCACCGCGAACCCGAGCCGCCGGTCCCCGTGGTCCGTGCCGCTGCGGAACGGCGTGAAGGGGTAGAACGCGTCGGAGACCAGGGGTGCCGCCGACGCCGGGAGCCGCCAGGACACCGGCAGCCGGTGCTGCGGCAGGTCGGGGTTGTGGGCCAGCAGCGTCGTCACAGCCGAGGCCGACGGGTCGTACGACAGCCCCGCCCACTGCTCGCTGCCCACGATCGCGAACGGGTCCAACTGCCCCGGGTCGCCCACGAACAGCGCCCGCTCGAAGAGCCCGGCCACCGCCAGCAGCGCGTCCGACCGCATCTGGTACGCCTCGTCGACGATCGCGTGCCGCCAGGGCTCGACGCCCTTGACGTGCGCCCACTTCGCGGCCGTGGAGATCACCACGTCCAGCCCGGCCAGCTCGGCGGCCTTCGTCGACTTCCGTACGTTCGGCAGGGTGTCCAGCGCCTTGTCGTACGGGTCGCTGTCGCTGCTGTGCAGTCGGCCGACCGGGAGTTCCGGGTCCTTCTCGGCGAGCCGGAGCACCAGGTCGTCGACCTGCGCGTTCGTCTGCGCGATGACCATCAGGGGGCGCCCGGCCGCGGCGAGTTCGAGCGCGGCGCGGACGACGAGCGTCGACTTCCCGGCACCGGGCGGCGAGTCGACGACGACCCCACGCGCGTCGCCGTGCAGCGTGTCGCGCAGGATCGCGTCGGTCGCGCGGCCGGCCGCCGCCCCGGGATCGAGCACGGCCTCGGTGGGGGTCACAGGATGTCCTCCTCGGTCACCGGGTCCGGCAGCGGTACGGCGTCCGGTTCACCCGGCGGCCCGCCGTGCGTCCACGGTGTCTCCTCCGGGTCCGGCAGCTTCGCCCCGCCCCGCTGGTCGTGTTCGAAGAGGGTGAAGCAGAGCCGGTCCCCCTTCTCGGGGACGGACCCCACCTCCGGCTCCTTGCCCCGGCCCATCTTGTCCATGATCCGCAGCACCAGCAGGGTCTCGCCCGCGTCGGCCGCCCCGTCGGGCCCGCCCGGCTCGTGCCCGACGAACTCCGCCGTCTGTGGCTTCCCGCCCAGCGAGCGGTACACCTTCGCCCGCTCCCCGAGATGCGGCCGGTCGCGTGTCCGTAGGGTCACCAGCGGCCGCGGGCTCGGGCGCTTGCCCTCGCTGTACGCCATCGCGACGTCCACGACCTCGCCGGCGAACGCCTCCCCGGCCAGCCGTCGCCCGGCCATCACGAGGGGGTCGTCCAGGGCCTCCTGGGCGTCGAGGCGGGCCTGTTCGCGCTCGCGCGCGGCCAGCTTGTTCGCGGCGGTGACCGCGTCGTCGACGCGCGGCTGCGGGGGCTCCCCTGCGACGATCCGGTCGCGGTGGCCGGTGAAGGACCAGCGGTCGCGGGTCCACCGGTCGGCCGCGTGGGCGCCCTCCGGCAGGGCGCGCAGCAGATCCAGGCCGTGCCAGACCGCGTCCCAGGTGGGCCGGGTGCGGCTCTCGACCAGGGCGCGGATCTCCCGCTCGGCGGCGGTCAGCGCCCCCAGCCGGTCGTCGGCCTCCAGGCCGTCCTCGGCGGCGGCCAGCGCGAGCCGCGCCCGGTCGTACCGCTCGATGGCCGGGGCCAGCAGCTTGTTGTCGAACGCCGGGTCGGTCGCGGGCCCGGCGGGCGGGCACAGCAACTGGCCCTCGGCGTCCCGCGCCAGCTCGGCCCGCCGCGCCGCAGCCTCGCCCGACTCCCCTTCCGGCGGGTCGATCCAGGCGAGCAGCGAGGCCAGGTGCTGGTCCTCCACCCCGGACTGGCCGGTGGCCCAGTGCCGAGACAACAGATCGGTGAGCGCGAGCAGCAGCGAGGAGCCCGGCACCCGCGCCCGCTCCCCGAAGTGTGTGAGCCATCGCCCGAGCAACGGCACGCGCGGAGGCGCCGGATGGGGTGCCTCCGGGTCCTGCTCCGCGGTGCGCCTGAACCGCATGGAACGCCCGAGGAGCCGTACGAAGTCGATGCCCGTCCGGCTCGGCAGGATCAACTGCGGGGCGTCCGCGCACAGTTCGACCTCGACCTTGACGCGTTTGCCGGTCTCCGGGTCGGTCTCGTTGCGCTCGGCGGCCTCCACCGCGTCGGCGTAGCCGTCCACGTACGGCAGGACGATGTCCGCCAGTTCGGCGAGGAACGCGAAGCGCAGGTCACGGTCGCGGGGCTGGGGCACCACCAGCAGCCGGGGCGCGTCCCGGTCGGTGCCGACGAGTGCGCCGAGCGGGGCCCCGGCCTCACCGGCGGTGGTCAGCGGCACGAGGACGAGGGGGCGGGCGGAGAGATGCCGGTGCAGAACGGTGGCGGCGGGCTGGGCGCGGCCCGAGCTGACGGCTTCGAGACGGGCGAGGGTGGCGATCAGCGACACGGAACCCCCTCGGGCGCCGAGCCGGGCAGCGCGGCGGCGGACCCGCGCGCGGCCGCGGCCCCCAGCGCCTCCGCCCGCAGCTCCGCCGCTCTGCGCAGCGCGGCCACGGCCGGGTCGTCCGGGTCGCCGGCGAGGCCGTGGGCCGCCGCCAGGACGTCGTCGACGGTGGTGAGACCGCCCAGCTCCGCGCGCGCGGCCCGGCCCAGGGACGTCACCGCACCCTCGGAACGGGAACGGGTCCGGCAGTGGAAGGCCAGCTCACAGGCGGCGAGGCACTCGGGCGCGTAGGTCGCGGACAGTGCCTCGACGGCCGTGGTCAGCTGCTCCCGGGGCAGGTCGGGGGCGAAACAGGTGCCCTCGGGGAGGTCGTCCGCGATCTCCTCGATCCGGGTCAGCCGGGTCAACTGGCGGCGGGTGACCGCGCGTTGCTTGCGGATGTCCACCGCCGCGGCCGTGGGGAGGTTGGTGAAGTCCTTGGGACAGACCAGCAGGACCCGGTGGCGCACCTCGGGCGCGGGGGCGTCGCCGCGCGCCTCGCCGCCGAGCCGGGCGGCGACCTCCTCCAGCGCCAGCACGTACACCGCGGACTGACGGGCGGCGGCGCCCACCTTCGCCGGGTCCGCCGAACCGTCCAGCATCGGGAAGGACTTGATCTCGACGACCGACCAGGTGCCGTCCGGGTGGACCACCACCGCGTCCGGTTCCAGGAACGCGGGGGAGCCCGCGACGTCGAGCGCGAGCATGGGGTGGTCCAGCAGCGTCCAGCCGCCGGCGTCCGTGGCGTCGCGCAACGCCAGTGCCGTACGGGCGGCGCGGCCCTCGGGGCCGACGGCGGCGAGGTCGGGGACCGAGGCCGAGACCGGCGGCTCGGCACCGGGGTCCAGCCTCTCGTGCACCAGCCGCAGCAGTTCGGCGCCGCCGTCGGCCTTGACCCGGGCCTCGAAGGCGTTGCCCCGCATGAAGGCGAACTGGGACTGGCCGAAGGCGGAGGGCGAGCCGAGCGCGTCCGCCAGCACCGCTTTGTTCACCCCCGCGCCGTCCAGCAGCGCGCGGCGCTCACAGCCCGGGTTGGCCGCGAGCGCGGCGAGGGCGCGCGCGTCCAGCGACTTCGGGGGGACCTCGGGTCCGCGCAGCTCAGCGAGCCGCTGCCGGAGCGCCGTCCTCTGTCTGCGAGGGGGCGGCACCCGGCTCGGGGTCGGTGATCCGCTGCCGTGGAATTCGCTCACCCGGGGAAGTCTGGCACTCACCACTGACAATCGGGGAAACCGAGGCCCGTGAGACGGCGGTGGCCTTAACCGCGGGCTCCGCCACGGGCCGTGGGCCGCCGCCGTCGAACCGGCTCGCGGCCGCGGCGGAGAGGCCGAGCGAGTCCCGCCACTGGTCCGCGAGCCGAAGCACCAGCGGGGTCACCAGCAGGCCCGCCCCCATCACGGCGGCTCCCGCCACCGCGTCGAGGAAGTAGTGGTTCGCGGTGCCCATCACGACGATCGTGGTGATCAGCGGATACGCGACAGCCGCGGTCCGCACGAGCCGGGAGTTTCCCGCGAAGCGCCACAGGATCACCCCGCACCACAGGGCCCAGCCGACGTGCAGGCTCGGCATGGCCGCGTACTGGTTCGTCATACCGCCCAGGCCCCGGGGCGCGCTGGCCTCGCCGCCCCACCAGCCCCACGAGCTGTAGTACGCCATGGTGTCGACGAAGCCGTGGGCCGGGTTCAGCAGCCGGGGCGGGCAGGTGGGCAGCAGGGTGAAGCCGATGAGACCGATGAAGGTGGAGGTCAGCAGCCAGGTGCGGGCCGCGCGGTAGCGCACGGCGTGGGACCGGAAGAGCCACACCAGGAGCGCGGGGGTGACCAGGTAGTGCAGCGAGGCGTACCAGAAGTCGGCGGGTATCCCGATCCAGGGCTCGCGGGTGAACAGCCGGTTCAGCGGATGCTCGGCGTTGAGCCGGAACGTCTTCTCGATCCGCAGGATCGCCAGACCGTGGTCGACGGCGTGGGAGGTGTCGCCGCGGGCGAGCAGCCGGCCGGCCGAGTACGCCCCGTACACCAGCAGGATCAGCGGTAGCTCGGTCCACCAGCGGAGCCGCGTGCCCGGCGTCGCCTCGGTAACCGGTGCACCGGTCCTTCTGGTAACCGGTGCCTCGGTCGCCTCGGTCTGCGGCATCCGAACGTCCTCCCCCGTCTGTGCGCGTCGACGCGTCGATGTTCATCTGTGTGTGGTGCTGGTGTGGCCCTTGAGCAAGACGATGTCCAAGACGCTGGGATCGCCTGTCAGGTTGCCCCACGACAGCGTGAGCGATGATGGAAGCATCCGCCTCCCATTTCTCCCTTCTCGCAGAAGGTCCCCGGAAAGGTCGCTCATGGCACCGCGCATCCTGCTGGCCCGGCACGGACAGACGGAATGGTCCCTGCTCGGCAAGCACACCGGCAGGACGGACATCCCGCTCCTCGAAGAGGGCCGGCGCGGCGCCAAGCTCCTCGGGGAGCGTCTGCACCGAGCGCCCCTGGACGGGTTGCCCGGTGTCGACGTCCGTACGAGTCCCCTCTCGCGCGCGCGTGAGACCTGCGAACTGGCCGGCTTCGGCGACCGCGCCGCCGAGTGGGACACGCTCATGGAGGTGGACTACGGGGCGTACGAGGGGCTCACCCCCGCCGAGATCCAGGCTTTCCGGCCGGGCTGGCTGATGTGGCGCGACGGCGTCCCCGAGGGGGAGACACTTCGGCAGCTCTCCGCGCGCGCGGACGAGGTGGTCGCGTGGGCGCGGTCCGCCGAGCGTGACGTGCTCGTCTTCGCCCACGGCCATGTGCTGCGCTCCATAGCCGCCCGCTGGCTGGGCCTGGACCTCGACTTCGCCGCCCGCGTCCGCCTCAACCCGACATCCCTGTCGGTCCTCGGCTGGGCCTACGGCGACCCCGCGATCGAGTCCTGGAACGACACGGGGCACCTGGCGGGCTGATCATCGGTAGCCCTGGGAGTCCTCCCCGCCCTAGGCCGTGCGCGCGACCCCCGCGTGGCGTTCCAGGAACGCCGACACCCCCGATGCCCGCCGGTGCGGCAGCAGCACCCGTGCCGTGCCGGCCAGCATCTGCTGGACGCGGGAGGACTGGACCTCGTCGAGGAGGTCCAGGACCCGCATACCGGCGGCCGCGGCCTCGTCGGGACGCCCCCCGCGCGCGAGGTCGTCCGCGAGCTCGGCGGTGTAGAGCGCGATGTTCCGTGTGAAGTGCGGGTTCTGCAGACCGGCCGCCCGGCGCGCGTGCCGGGCCGCCCGGGGCCAGTCGCCCAGCGTGGACCAGCACTGCGCCTCCAGGCCCTCCAGCTCTGCCTCCCCGTAGAAGCTCATCCACTCCGGGTCGGCCTCGGCGGTCCCTCGCCCGAACAGGGCGTGCGCCCGGGCCAGCGCCTGCTCGCACCCGGTGCGGTCGGCGAGCCCCGCCCAGCCGCCCGCCTCCCGCAGCGCCAGCAGGGACATCAGCCGCGGAGACCCCAGCGGCCGGGCCACCCGCTGCGCGGCCTGCGCCGCCCGCACCGCCTCACGCGGGCGGCCCGCGTCCCGCGCCAGGAACGCCGTGTTGCAGAACGCGTGCGCCTCGAGACCCGGGTCCCCGGACATCCGGGCCGTGGCGAGTGCCTCCGCGTAGTGCGAGCGGGCGTCGTCGAACCGCCCCGAGTCATGCGCCAGCCAGCCCACGGAGATGGCGAGTTCGCCCGCCCCCGTGTAGAGCCGGTCGGCGGTGGTCTGCCGGGTGGTGCCCGCGTCGAGCAGCGCGTACGCGGCCCGCAGCGGCGCCGAGGCCCTGCGGTACAGCCCGTCCGCCCCGTGCCGGTCGTCGAGCAGCCGGATCTTGCGCACGGCCGCTTCGAGGGCCCCCGCCTCCCCCGTGCCCGCCCGGTGCACGGGCCGGGTCGCGGCCGAGGCCGCGCCGCCGAGGGTGAAGGGGCCGAAGGAGGCGGCCGCCACCGCGGCGGTACCTCCGGTCATGAACGCGCGACGCTGCACGTCGCTCTCCTCGTCGTTCTGGTACGCCTGCTGCGTGCCCCGCCGGCCGCGCACGTAGCCCGTGTCGCCCCGCGGGTCCTGCATGTCGTACATCTCTTGCGTGTCATACGGCTCGTACGCACCTTCCGTCTCACCCCCCGTTCCGTATGAGGAGTGCGAGCGGCTCTTGTTGCGAGGGGAGGGCGCCTCGTCGGTGGGGCGCGCCCCCCGACCGCGTACCTCCGCGCGGGGCGCGAAACCCAGGTCGGTCAGCGTTCGGCCGGGAAACATATGCAGGAACACCCGTTCGTACGCGTAGTTGGGGCAGCGGATCTCGCCCGCCTCGACCCGTCCGACGTACCGAGCGTCACAGCTCACCCGCTCGCCGATCTCACGCGCGGCCCGTCGTACCGCAGCGGCGAACTCGCCCGGCGAACGCTGCCCGCGCAGCTGCCTGAAGACGAGATTCGGTCGTTGCGGACGGGGGGACTGGGACGAGGTCACCGATGACGACGTCATGGCCGGGCCCTCTCTCGCGAACCGTCGAACCGTGCCGGATTCAGTAGGACTTATGTGCCTGGTGCACGGTTGGTTCCGCTGTGTCCGGCGGGGCAAGAACGTACCCGCCTCATCGGGGCCCCCACGCGAGGTTTGGCTACAAACCGGATATCTCATCCTGGATCTGCCATGAACTGCCATCCTTTGCGGCGCAGTTTCGCCGTAGCCGTTGACAGGGCGGCGCGTTGGGCAGGGCGCTGGTAGGCGTGGGAGGCCCGGATGAAGAACCTCGAACCTCGTTCCGATTGCGACCTGGTGACCGTGCCCGCGCGGCAGGGACTGGAGGCGGTCGACATCCTCCGCCGCGGCGCCCTCGACGCGGTGGGGCCTGTCATGACGGTCGGGCCCGTGCTCCACGACGACACGTGCGACACCCTCGGGTTCCTGGTGCCGCCCGGTACGGCGGACGCGTGGGACGTGCCGGGGAGCACGTGCACGCAGAGCGACGGGCGGGGGGCCGTGCTGGCTCCTCCGGAGGGAGCGGGGTGGTTGTTACCGCCGGGTGAGGTGGACCTCGCGACGGATCCGGCGGTGCTGCGCGCCGCGCTGGGTGAGGCGGCGCGGTTGATCGAGGCCGCGGACAACCGTCGGTGAGGTGGTGCCCGGTCGCCGTAGGGGTTCTGTGCGTCGGCGGCCGCGGGTTCGTCGTGGCTTGTCGCGCAGTTCCCCGCGCCCCTGTCGGGGCGCTCCTGGGGCCCGGCGCGCACAGGTCCGCCCACGCCCGATAATGGACTGGTGGGCAGGTCGAAGAAGGGGCGCGGGCGGCGGGGGCAGGATGCCGACGCCGTGGTCGAGAAGGTCGACGGGGGGCTCGCCGAGCTGCTTCCCGATCGGGAGCGGGCCCGGGCCTGGACGTTGCTGGTGGACGGGGCGCCGCAGTCGCACGTCGATCTCGACGATCCCGCGTATCTGTCCTTCGAGTACCAGCGGCGGCTCGGGCATGTGATCGACCTGATCGCCCCGGCCGGACGGCCTGTGCACGCCGTGCACCTCGGCGGAGGCGCCTTCACCCTCGCCCGGTACGTCGCCGCCACCCGGCCTCGCTCCACCCAGCAGGTCGTCGAGCGCGACGCGGCTCTCGTCCGACTCGTCCGGCGGGAGCTGCCGTTGGATCCCAACGCACGGGTCCGGGTGCGGTCGACGGACGCGCGCGAAGGGCTCGCGAAGGTGCCCGACGGGTGGGCGGACCTGGTGATCGCGGACGTGTTCAGCGCGGCGCGCACCCCGGCGCACCTGACGACGACGGAGTTCCTCACGGACGTACGGCGGGTGGTGAAGCCCGGCGGCTACTACGCGGCCAACCTCGCCGACGGCCCACCGCTGGCCCATCTGCGTGCGCAGATCGCCACCGCGGCCGTTGTCTTCCCCGAACTGGCGCTGGTCGCCGACCCGACCGTGCTGCGGGGCAAACGATTCGGCAACGCGGTCCTCGTCGCCTCCGACCAACCGCTCCCGGTCGCCGAACTGACCCGCCGCGCCGCCTCCGACCCGCACCCCGGCCGCGTCGAACACGGCCGCGCGCTCACCGATTTCACGGGCGGGGCGGTGCCGGTGACGGACGCGGCGGCGACCGCCTCACCGGCGCCGCCGTCGTCGGTGTTCCGCTGAGCCACCGCCCCGACGGGCTCTCAGAAGTTCTGGACGTCCACCCGGGGCGCGCTGTCGTGCCAGGTGCAGAACACCGACACCCGGTCCGCACCGGCGGCGAAGTCGACCCGGATCCACGTCTCCGTCTTCCACACCTGCATCGACCAACCCGAGCCGGGCGTCGCCGACACGAGAGTCGCGTACTCCTCGCCCAGCGAGAACACCACCCGGCCGCCCTCGGTGTCGTAGGACCTGACCTCACCCGGGTCGGCCGGGCTGCCCGACCCGGTCGGGGCTCCGGTGCCCGGACGGGGGCCGGGCTTCGCGGACTTCGACGGTTCGGACGGGGTCGGGGACGGCTCGTCGCCGTCGTCCTGCCGCTGCTCGCCGGCCTTGCGCGACGGTTCCGGGAGTGCGGTCGGCGTGATCGACGCGGGCGCGCCCCGGCCCTGGGTGTCGGCGGCCGTGATGGGCAGGGCGCGGGGCGGGTCGTAGGCGGTGCCGGTCATCACCGTGTGGACAGCCCACCACGTCAGCGTGACCGCCGCGCCCGTGGCGAGCAGCCAGGCCAGTACGTGTAGGAGTCCGCTGCGCATCGCGGCCATACTGCCCCACCAGCCCCGGTGGTGTCGTGGCCGAGCCGGGGTCGCGTGAGTTGTCCACAGGCCCCGACCGGCCCGGCCCGTTTGGCGTACGGTGCGGCGCATGGCAAGTGTGCTCGTGGTCGAGGACGACCAGTTCGTACGCTCGGCGCTGATCAGGCATCTGACGGACGCCGCCCACACCGTGCGCAGCGTCGGTACGGCACTGGAGGCGCTGCGCGAGGTCGCGCACGTCCGCTTCGACGTGGTCATCCTCGACCTCGGGCTGCCCGACCTCGACGGCTCGGAGGCACTGAAGATGCTGCGCGGCATCACGGACGTCCCCGTGATCATCGCGACCGCGCGGGACGACGAGTCGGAGATCGTCCGCCTGCTGAACGCGGGCGCGGACGACTACGTGACCAAGCCGTTCTCGGTCGAGCACCTGTCGGCCCGGATGGCGGCCGTGCTGCGCCGCTCCCGGGCCCTGGCCGGCGAGGTGCCGCCGTCCACGGTGATCCGGGTCGGCGGCCTCGCGATCGATCCGCTGCGCCGCCAGGCCGAGTTGGACGGCGTACGGCTCGACCTCACCCGGCGCGAGTTCGACCTGCTCGCGTTCCTCGCCGGCCGCCCCGGTGTCGTCGTCGCGCGCAAGGAACTGCTCGCGGAGGTGTGGCAGCAGTCCTACGGCGACGACCAGACCATCGACGTGCATCTGTCCTGGCTGCGCCGGAAGTTGGGGGAGACGGCGGCGCGGCCCCGCTATCTGCACACGTTGCGGGGCGTCGGCGTGAAGCTGGAGCCGCCGGGGGCGCGGTCATGAGGCGGGCGCCCGTCGGGACGTGCGGGGCGGTGCGGCCATGAGGTGGGCGCTGGTCAAGGTGTGCCTGGCGGTGACGGCGATGGTCGTGGTGGCCTTCGCGGTGCCGCTGGGGCTGGTCGTCAAGGAGATGGCGCGGGACCGGGCCTTCTCGGGCGCCGAGCGGGAGGCCGCCGCGATCGCCCCGGCGCTCTCCATCACCACCGACCGCGAGCAGTTGGAGCGGGTCGTCGCCTCGGCCGGGGCGGACGACGGGATGGCAGTGCACCTACCGGCGGACGGCGCGGGGGCCGCCGCGCTCGACCTGGGCCGGCAGCGGGCCTCCGACGAGGACATCGCGACCGTGCGGAAGCTGGGCCGTGCCTCCACCACCGAGGTGCGGGGCGGGTCCACGCTGCTGCAGCCCACCGCGCTCAGCTCCGGCGAGATAGCGGTCGTCGAGGTGTATGTGTCCGAGTCGGAGGTGAGCAACGGGGTCGCCACGGCGTGGGCGGTGCTCGCCGGGGTGGGCGTGCTGCTGATCGTCGGTTCGGTCGCGGTGGCCGACCGGCTCGGGGTACGGATGGTCCGGCCCGCGCGGCGGCTGGTCGAGAGCGCGCACGAGCTGGGGGAGGGGCAGCTGGGGGCGCGGGTGCCGGAGACGGGGCCGAAGGAGCTGCGGCTGGCGGCGGTGGCGTTCAACGCGATGGCGGACCAGGTGGTCCAGCTGCTGGCGAACGAGCGGGAGCTGGCGGCGGACCTGTCGCACCGGCTGCGCACCCCGCTGACGGTGCTCCGGCTCAACGCGGCCTCCCTCGGCGACGGGCCGGCCGCCGAGCAGACCCGGGCGGCGGTCGAGCAGTTGGAGCGTGAGGTCGACACGATCATCCGCACGGCACGGGAGGCCAAGCCGCAGACGGCCGCGGCGGGGCCGGGCGCCGGGTGCGACGCGGCCGAGGTGGTCCGGGAGCGGATGGCGTTCTGGTCGGCGCTCGCCGAGGACGAGGGCCGCAAGTGGCGGGTGGCCGGGGTCGAGCGCCCGGTGCGCATACCCGTGGCCCGGGCGGACCTGGCCGCCGCCCTGGACGCCCTGCTCGGCAATGTCTTCCGGCACACGGGGGAAGGCACGGCGTTCGCGGTCGACGTTCACAACGGCGAGGATGCGGTGATCGTTCTGGTCTCCGACGCCGGTCCGGGGATCGCTGATCCGGAGGCCGCGATGGCCCGGGGAAGGGGCTCCGGCAGCGCCGGCTCGACCGGTCTGGGCCTCGACATCGTGCGCCGCCTCGCCGAGTCGACCGGCGGCGATGTACGGATCGGGTCGTCGGTGCTGGGCGGGACCGAGGTGCGGATCTGGATCCAGCTGAACGGGGGCGCGGGCCGGGACGGCGGGCCGTCGGCTCGCCGGGGACACCGGGGCGCGTCCATACGCCGGCGCAAACACACCAGGGCCCTGTTCGCCCCCGGGCAGTCGCGCGTCTCGTCGTGATCGGGCCTGTGCGATCGCCTGTTCGGGCGCTGTGTCCCGTATGTGGATGCATGTCCGTGGGTGATGTGGCTCACGTGTGTGACGGTCACGTTTCGACAACCAGGGATTACGTTTCAACAAAGGGGGACAAGAGGTCTTGACGCATGACATGACATAGAGCTGTTATGGCGGCCACCGTGTTCGGTCGAGTTGGTTTCTGATTGTTTTCGATCAGTAGCCGGCGAGGGCCATTGAGACCGAACCACCTGTCCCCAGGGAGCCGTACATGCATCTCACACCTTCCGGTCTCTCCGTCCCCGGCACGAGCCGCCGCACCCTGCTGCGCGGCATAGGCGGGGCCGCGGTACTCGGCGCTGGAGTCCCCCTGCTCAGCGCCTGTGGCGGCAGCGGTACGGCTGCCGACCCGAAGACCGTCACCGTCGGCTCCAACGCGTCGGACGCGGTGCCGAAGAAGGCGTTCGCCGAGATCTACGCGGCCTTCAAGAAGCAGTCCGGGATCGCGGTCGACGTGAACACCAAGGACCACAACACGTTCCAGGAGCAGATCAACTCCTACCTCCAGGGCACCCCGGACGACGTGTTCCACTGGTTCGCCGGCTACCGCATGCAGTTCTTCGCGGCCAAGGGTCTCGCCACCTCGATCGACGACGTGTGGGACAAGATCGGGGGCAACTTCCCCGAGGCGATGAAGAAGCTCAGCCAGGGCGAGGACGGCAAGTCCTACTTCGTGCCGCTGTACACCTACCCCTGGGCGCTCTTCTACCGCAAGAGCGTCTTCCAGGAGAAGGGCTACGAGGTTCCCACCACGTGGGACCAGCTGATCGCCCTGTGCAAGCAGATGCAGAAGGACAAGCTCGTCCCGATCGCCTTCGGCGACAAGGACGCCTGGCCGGCGATGGGCACCTTCGACCAGCTCAACTTCCGTACCAACGGCTACGACTTCCACGTCGAGCTGATGGCGGGCAAGGTCGCCTGGACGGACGCCAAGGTCCGCAAGACGTTCGACCTGTGGACCGAGCTGCTGCCGTACCACCAGGAGGGCGCGGTCGGCCGCACCTGGCAGGACGCGGCGCAGACGCTGGTGTCGAAGAAGGCGGGCATGTACCTGCTGGGCTCGTTCGTGGGCCAGCAGTTCTCCAACAAGGCGGACCTGGACGACCTCGACTTCTTCGCCTTCCCGGAGATCGACCCGGCGTACGGCCAGGACACCGTCGAGGCCCCCACCGACGGCTTCATGATGAGCAAGGCCCCGAAGAACAAGTCCGGCGCGGTCAAGCTCATGGAGTTCCTCGGCACCCCCGAGGCGGAGCAGATCTACCTCAAGGCCGACCCGAACGTGGTGGCCGCCTCCACCAAGGCCGACACCTCCTCGTACACGCCGCTGCAGAAGAAGGCGTACGAGATGATCTCGGGCGCCAAGAGCCTCACCCAGTTCATGGACCGCGACAGCCGCCCGGACTTCACCTCCACGGTGATGCAGCCGGCGCTGCAGAAGTTCATCCGCGACCCCAAGGGCGTCGACAGCCTGCTCTCGTCCATCGAGCGGCAGAAGAAGACGATCTTCGCGTCCTGACGACCGACCGTCCTCACGACCGACCGTCCTCACGACTGGATGACCTCCTGACATGACGACCACCCCCACCGAGAGCCCGGAGGCGGCCACGCCGCCTCCGGGCTCCGGCCCTGCCGCAAAGACCGCCACGACCGCCACGAAGGTGCCCCAGGGCCACCGGCGGCTCCTGACCCGCCATGACCGGCTCACGCTGGGGTTGATGGCGGGTCTTCCGACCTTCCTGCATGTCGCCCTGGTGTGGGTGACGGCGCTGGCCTCGATCGCGCTGGCCTTCACCACCTGGGACGGCATCGGCTTCGACTCCATCAAGTGGGTCGGGCTGCACAACTTCGAGGAACTGTTCAGCAACAACCCGCAGTTCTGGCCCGCCGTCGAGCACAACATCGTCTGGTTCGTGGCGCTGATCCTGATCCCCACACCGCTGGGCCTGTTCCTGGCCGTGCAGCTGGACAAGCAGATCCGCTTCAGCCGCGTCTACCAGACCGCGTTCTTCCTGCCGGTGGTGATGTCGCTGGCGGTCATCGGCTTCGTCTGGCAGCTGATCTACAACCCCGACACCGGCCTGATCAACAGCCTCATCGGCGCCAACGAGCCCGGCCACTACATCGACTGGATCGGCGACCCGGACCTGAACCTGTGGGCCATCCTCGTCGCCGCGTCCTGGCGCCACACCGGCTACATGATGATCCTCTACCTGGCCGGCCTCAAGGGCGTCGACCCCTCGCTGCGCGAGGCCTCCGCCCTGGACGGCGCGAACGAGTGGCAGACGTTCAAGAACGTCATCTTCCCCACCCTGCGCCCCACCAACACCGTCGTCCTGGTCGTCACCATCATCGAGGCCCTGCGCGCCTTCGACCTCGTCTTCGTCTTCAACAAGGGCGCCGAAGGCACCGAGCTGCTGTCGATCCTGGTCACCAACAACATCATCGGAGAGTCCAGCCGCATCGGCTACGGCTCGGCCATCGCCGTCGTCCTGCTGGTCATCTCCCTCGCCGTGATCATCCCGTACCTGATCGCGACCTTCCGCAAGGAGCGGCGCGCATGAGCACCACCGTCGAGACCACCACCGCGCCCGCCGCCGGGGCCCGCAAGGAGCGCACGCCCGTCCGCCCCGCCCGGATCCTGCTGCACCTGTTCCTGGCCGGTATGGCCCTGGCCTGGCTCGCGCCGCTGCTGTGGGCGCTGTACGCGGCCATGCGCCCCTACGGGGAGACATCCGAGAAGGGCTACGTCTCCTGGCCCGACACCCTCGGCTTCGACAATTTCACGAACGCGTTCACCCAGTCGGACATGACGCACTACTTCGTGAACACCCTGATCATCGCCGTCCCCGCGGTGCTGCTCACCCTGTTCCTGTCGTCGATGGTGGCCTTCTACGTCAGCCGCTTCGACTTCCGCGTCAACCTCTTCCTGCTCCTGGTCTTCACCGCCGGCAACCTCCTGCCGCAGCAGGTCATCATCACCCCGCTGTACCGGATGTACCTGCTCATCGACCTGCCCGGCATCACCATGAGCGGCAAACTGTACGACTCCGCCCTCGGACTCGTCCTCATCCACGTGGCCTTCCAGTCCGGGTTCTGCGCCTTCGTGCTGAGCAACTACATGCGCTCCCTGCCGCACGAACTGACCGAGGCCGCGCTGGTCGACGGGGCGTCGGTGTGGCGGCTGTACTGGCAGATCGTGCTCCCGCTGTGCAAGCCCGCGATGGCCGCCCTGGCGACCCTGCTGTCCATCTGGATCTACAACGACTTCTTCTGGGCCCTGGTCCTGATCTCCACCGGCGAGAACATGCCGATCACCTCGGCCCTGAACAACCTCTCCGGGCAGTACTTCACCGACCCCAACCTCGTCGCCGCCGGCGCCCTGCTCACCGCCATCCCCACGCTGATCGTGTACTTCGCACTCCAGCGCCAGTTCGTCAGCGGCCTCACCCTCGGCGCCAACAAGGGCTGACCGGCCACTTCTGAGAGAGATCCTTTCGTGCACCACCCCTTCACCCCCGTGGTCTCCGTGCCCGTGGACACCAGTACGGCACGGGTCCACGAGGAGGGCTGGCAGTCCTGGAGCCCCAGCGGCTCCTACGCCCTCGACGCGACCCCGTACCGTCCGACCAACGACAACTGGGCGACCGTCTGCTACCGCCCCGGGGTCACCGCCCCAGCCGGCACCTTCCAGGGCGAGGGCCTGCTGGCCCTCGACCCGGGCGACGGCTCACCGGTCCGCCTGTGGGCCGCCCCCGACCCCGTGCGCGAGGTCCCGTCCGTCCGCCTGGTGGTCCGGGACGGGATCGCCGAGGTCAGCGCCGACGGCCCGGTGAAGGAGTGGACCGGCACGGACATCCAGGCGGTGCTGGGCGAGTGGGCGGCGGGCCTCGGCCTCGCGGCCCCCCGCCCGGCCCCCACCGTCTGGTGCTCCTGGTACGAGTACTTCACCTCCGTCACCGAGGACGACATCCACGAGAACCTCCGTGCGATGGACACCCTCGACCTGCCCATCGACGTCGTCCAGATCGACGACGGCTACCAGAACGCCCTGGGCGACTGGCTCAGCCTCTCCGGCCGCTTCCGCTCCCGCGCGGGCATCGCGGAGGTCATCCGGGCGAGGGGCCGCCGCGCGGGCATCTGGACGGCCCCCTTCCTCGTCGACCCGGCGAGCACCCTGGCCGCCGAGCACCCCGAGTGGCTGGTGCGCGACGACAACGGCGGCTTCACCCACGCCGGCCGCAACTGGGGCCACGACCTGTACGTCCTCGACACCACCCACCCCGAGGCGGCGGCCTACCTCACCGAGGTCTTCACCACCCTGCGCGCCGAGGGCTACGACTACTTCAAGGTCGACTTCCTGTACGCGGGCGCGCTGGACGGCGTACGCCACGCCGACGTGGACGCGCTCACCGCGTACCGCTCCGGGATCGAACTGATCCGCTCCGCCATCGGCCCCGACGCCTACCTCCTGGGCTGCGGCGCACCGATCCTCCCCTCCATCGGCCTGTTCGACGCGATGCGGGTCAGCCCCGACACGGCCCCGCATCGCCGCTCGGAGGCCGACGACCACAGCCAGCCCGGCCAGGACGCCGCCGAGTTCACGGGCGCGGGCCGCCAGTGGCAGCATGGCCGCCTCTGGGTGAACGACCCCGACTGCCTGATGGCCCGCCCCGCCGTGGAGACCCGTGAGCGCTGGGCGGCCCATGTCGAGGCGACGGGCGGCCTGATGGGGTCCAGCGACCGACTGCTGTCGCTCGACACCTGGGGCGTGGAGACGACCCGCCGACTGCTGACCAAGGGCCTGGAGGCCGCCGAATGAAGCGCGAACTGAAGGTCCCCGGCATCGCCTACGGCGGTGACTACAACCCCGAGCAGTGGCCCGAGGAGGTCTGGGCCGAGGACGTACGCCTCATGCGTGAGGCGGGCGTGAACATGGTGAGCGTCAACATCTTCGCGTGGGCGCTCCTGGAGCCCCGTGAGGGCGAGTACGACTTCACCCGCCTCGACAAGATCCTCGCCCTGCTCCACGAGAACGGCATCGCCGCCGACCTGGCGACCCCGACGGCCGCCCCGCCGGCCTGGTTCTTCGTCAAGCACCCGGAGGCGCTGCCCGTCGACCGGGACGGCCGCACCCTCTCGTACGGCAGCCGGCAGACCTTCTGCCCGTCGAGCCCCGCCTACCGGGAGGCCGCGCTGCGGATCGCCCGCGCCCTGGGCGAGCGGTACGCCGACCACCCGGCCGTCGTCATGTGGCACGTCCACAACGAGTACGGCTGCCACAACGGCGAGTGCCACTGCGACACGAGCGCGGCGGCGTTCCGGGTCTGGCTGCGGGAGAAGTACGGCGACGACCTGGCGGCGCTCAACCACGCCTGGGGCACGACGTTCTGGAGCCAGTGGTACTACGACTGGGACGAGATCATCCCGCCCCGTGCGACGGGCGCGGTCCCGAACCCGACCCACCAGCTGGACTGGCGCCGCTTCTGCAGCGACGCGCTGCTGTCGCTGTGCAAGGCGGAGCGTGAGGTGCTGCTGGAGGCGGCCCCGGCCACCCCCGCCACCACCAACTTCATGGTGATGTTCAACTTCGACAAGCTCGACTACTGGCGCTGGGCGCCGGAGTTGGACATCGTCTCCAACGACCACTACCTCCAGTCGACGGACCCCGAGTCGCAGATCGACATCGCGCTCAGCGGCGACCTGGTGCGCTCCCTGGCGGGCGGCAGCCCGTGGCTGCTGATGGAACACTCCACCGGCGCGGTCAACTGGCAGCCGGTCAACCGGGCCAAGACGGCGGGGGAGCTGCGCCGCAACGCGCTCTCCCATGTGGCCCGGGGCGCCGACGGCATCGCGTACTTCCAGTGGCGGGCCGCCAAGGCCGGTGCCGAGCAGTGGCACTCGGCGATGCTGCCGCACGCGGGCACGGACAGCCAGATCTGGCGGGACGTCGTCCGACTGGGCGCGGATCTGCGGTCGTTGGCGGAGGTGCGGGGCAGCACGGGCGTCGCCGAGGTGGCGATCGCGTGGGACTGGAACGCGTGGTGGGCGGTGGAGCTGCCGTCCCAGCCGAGCGGTGAACTCCGCTTCCAGGAACTGATCCGCGCCTGGTACGAGCCGTTGTGGCGCTCGGGCGTGGCGGTGGACTTCGTCCGTCCCGACGCGGACCTCACCTCGTACAAGCTGGTGCTGGCGCCGAGCCTGTACCTGGTGGACGACGCGGGCGCCGCCAACCTGACCGGCTTCGCGGAGGCCGGCGGCACGCTGGCCGTCGGCTTCCACAGCGGCGCGGTGGACGAGAACTGCCATGTCCGGCTGGGCGGTTACCCGGGCGCGTTCCGCGAAGCCCTGGGCGTCCGCACGGACGAACTCTTCCCGCTGCTGCCGGGGGAGTCGGTGGACCTGAGCGACGGCGGTACGGCTTCCCTCTGGTCGGAACGGGTCGCCCTGGCAGGCGCCGAGCCGATCACGACGTACACCTCTGGGCCCCTGACGGGCGTACCGGCGGTCACCCGCCACACCCACGGCTCGGGCACGACCTGGTACCTGGCCACCCGCCCGGACCCGACGACCCTGACGTCCCTGCTCGACCGGATCCGCGCCGAGGCGGGCGTGGAGCCGGTCCGGACGACCCCGGAAGGTGTGGAGGCGGCGGTGCGCCGGGGCCCCGACGCGGACTACCTCTTCCTGATCAACCACGGTGGGACGGCGGCCGAGGTCGCGATCTCCACGGACGCGTCCGAACTGCTGACGGGCAAGGGCATCACCACGAACGCCGACTCGACAACGGTACGGGTGGAGCCCGGGGACGTGGCGGTCGTCCGCGAACCACGCTGACGCCGGGCCGACCCGTGACGCCCGACCCCTCGCAACCGGGCATGCACAGAGGCGCAGGGCCGTGGCCCCTTCCGGGGGGGCCACGGCCCTGCGCGTGCCTTACTCCCAGTCGTGCAGGGACAGCCGTGGTCCGCCGTCGAGATAGCCGTGCAGTGCGGCCGCGTCGCCCTCCACGAAGTCATCGGGGAGCGCGCCGGTGTCGGTCCAGCGGACCTGGGCGTGTTTGTGGGGTTCCCGGTTCTCCAGCTCTCCGCTCCACTCGCGGGTGGCGAAGACGACGGTGAGGAAGCCGTCGGGTGCGTCGACGCCCCGGGCCGCGTGGACGAGGTGCACGACCTCCAGCGCCTCGGGTGTCACGGTCAGCCCGGTCTCCTCGTACAGCTCGCGCACGGCGGTCCGGGTGATCGGCTCCCCGGGCTCGCTCTTGCCGACCGGCAGATGCCATCTCCCCCGCGCGAACCTGGCGTTCTCGCCCCGCTGGAGGAGCGCGACCCGCCCCGCGTCCCGGTCGTGGACGATGACGGCGGCGACCAGCAAAGTCATATGACCTGTCCTCTCGTAGGCCGCTAGCATGCCGTGCATGGAGTGCTTCGCTTCCTGGCGTACCCGCCACTGAGGGTCGGCCCGCCGGCGCGTCATGGACGACCGGCGGGCCAGAGGTGTCCTTTCCCCCTCGTCTCCCTCAGGTTCCGAGAGGTTCACTCCATCGACACGTTCCGGTAGTTCTTCGAGGACTCCGTCGGACCCGTGCTCGACAGGCTCGTCCTCGGCACGCTGCACGCCGACCGGCGTGGCGACTACCGCGCGCTCGTCCCCACCCTGCACGACCCCGACCGGCACAAGTACGTCGCGGTCGCCGAGACCGACGGCCTGATCGCCGGCCACGTCGCCTGGCAGGCCGACCCCGCCCGCCACCACGGCGAGATCACCCTGCTCGCCGCGGACGAACGCCACCGCGGCGACGGCACCGGCACCGCCCTGTGCGAGCACGCCTTCGCCGACCTGTGCGCCCGGGGCACGGAACGCGCGGTAGGTGAGCGGTGAGCCGCTGGTGAGGACGCGCTGCCGCCCCGTGTCCCGCCCTTCATGTCCCCCGGGGGCGCCACCATCACCCCGAACTCCCGCAAGGCAGAAGATAATTGGGGGTTCTCTCCCCATGCCCTGTCACCACCCAGGCCCCAGGGTGGATCACGGCAAGACCAGCCAGTGTCCATCAGGGAGAAGAGGAGGAGCATTGAAGACGTCCATGCGCAGAGCGGTACAAGCCGGCGTGACGACCATGGTGCTGGGCGCGGCGACGGTGCTGTCGGCCGGACAGGCGCACGCGGCGACCGGCGTGAGGTTGGACACGGTTCGCATCTACGTCAACGCCGTAGCGGGGAAGGCGAACACTCTTTCCATCACCCGGTCCAACAACTCCGTCTTCATCAGCGACGACGGCGACACCGTCACCGCGGGATCCGGCTGCACCCAGGTCGATGTCGACACGGTCCGGTGCCCGTTCGACGGTCGCACCCTGACCCTCGACTCGGGGGACCGCGCTGACATAGTCACCATCACGGGCAGCGTGCCCGCCAACATCACCGCCGGCGCGGGCGACGACGTCATCACGCTCGACCCCGCCGCCACCGCGGGGACCACCGTGGACGGTCAGGGCGGGCACGACACCATCTTCGGCGGTGGCGGGGCAGACCGAATCACCGGTGGCTTCGGAGACGACGTCATGTTCGGCAGGAACGGCAACGACCGCCTGGACGCCCTCGACTCCTCACAGGGCAACGACCGCTCCTTCGGGGACTCCGGCAACGACACCTGCATCGGGGACATCAACGACCGCGAGGACAGCTGCGAGAGCTGAGCGCTTCGCTCCCTCGGCCATGAACGCGGCGGGCACCCCGTGGAGGGTTCCCGCCGCGTCACCACCCCTGTGGCCCGTTACGCCGAGGTCGGCACCAGCGGCGGCAGGGCGCCCGTCTTCGCCGCCTGGGCGTACCAGTAGGCGCTCGACTTCGGCGTACGGGTGAGGGTCGCGTAGTCGACGTACACGGCACCGAACCGCTTCCCGTACCCGTACGCCCACTCGAAGTTGTCCATGAGGGACCAGAGGTAGTAGCCGCGGACGTCCGCCCCCTCGGCGATCGCGCGGCGGACCGCGCGCAGGTGGCCGTGGAGGTAGGCGATGCGCTCGGGGTCGTGGACGCGGCCGTCGGAGTCCATCTTGTCGTCGTACGCGGCCCCGTTCTCCGTCACGTACATCGGCAGCCCCGGAGCCTCCCGCGCGTACCGCATGATCAGCTCGTGCAGGCCCGTCGGGTCGATGGTCCAGCCCATCTCCGTGCGCTCGCCCGGGGTCTGGTGGAACAGGACGTCGTCCGCGCCCGGCCACGGCGAGTGCGCGCTCGCCCCGTGACCGTCCGCACGCGGGCCCTTCAGGTCCGCGTCCGCCGCGCCCACCAGCGTGGGCGTGTAGTAGTTCAACCCCAGCGCGTCCAACGGCTGGTTGGCCGTCGCCACGTCACCGTCCTGCACGAACGACCAGTCCGTCAGCGACGAGGTCGCGGCGAACAGGGTCTCGGGGTACGCGCCGTGCAGCATCGGACCGTGGAAGACACCGTTGGCCAGGTCGTCGATCTTCCGCGCCGCCGCCACGTCCTCGGGGGAGTTCGTGATCGGCCGTACCACCGACGAGTTCAGGCTCACCGCGATCGCGTTGCGGGACGGCATCACCGAGCGGAGGGCCGCGACACCCAGCCCGTGCGCCACGTTCAGGTGGTGGGCCGCGCGCAGCGACGCCACCGGATCCGTACGGCCCGGCGCGTGCACCCCGGAGCCGTAGCCCAGGAACGCGGTGCACCACGGCTCGTTGAGCGTGATCCACTGCTCGACGCGGTCGCCCAGCGCCGCGCCCACGATCCGCGCGTACTCGGCGAACCGGTGCACGACGTCCCGCTCGGGCCAGCCGCCCGCGTCCTCCAACTCCTGGGGCAGGTCCCAGTGGTAGAGGGTCACGGCCGGCTTGATGCCCTTCTCCAGCAGCTCGTCGACCAGCCGCCGGTAGAAGTCCAGGCCGCGCTGGATCGCGGGGCCACGGCCCGTCGGCTGCACCCGCGACCAGGAGATGGAGAAGCGGTACGAGTTGAGGCCCAGGTCGGCCATCATCGCCACGTCGTCGCGGTAGCGGTGGTAGTGGTCGACAGCGATGTCACCGGTCTCGCCACCGGCGGTCTTGCCCGGGGTGTGGCTGAAGGTGTCCCAGATGGAGGGCGTACGGCCGTCCTCCCGCACCGCTCCCTCGATCTGGTAGGCGGAGGTGGCCGCGCCCCAGAGGAAGGCGGGAGGAAAGGTCACCGGGGTGGCCGGGTTCACGGGTTCAGGCATGGAAGCGCTCCCATAGTGGTCGTGGAGACCGACAGTGGCGGGTGGGGGGAGGAGAGAACGGGGGCCGGGACGGCGGTGGCCCAGCCCCCGAGGGGGTTCATGTGGTGGGGCGGTCGGCGCGAGCCGGGTCACCCCTTGATCGCGCCCTGCATGATGCCGCCCACGATCTGCTTGCCGAACAGGAGGAAGGCGATCAGCAGCGGCAGCGTGCCGAGCAGCGCACCCGCCATGATCACCGACTGGTCGGGGATGTAGCCGGTGCCGAGGGCGTTGAGGGCCACCTGGACCGTGGGGTTCTGCTGGTTCAGCGCGAGGATCGGCCACAGGAAGTCGTTCCAGGCCATCACGAACGTCAGCAGTCCGAGCACCGCCATCGCCGGCCGCGCTGCCGGGAACACGACGTGCCACACGATCCGCACACTGCTCGCGCCGTCGACCCGTGCCGCCTCGATCAGTTCGGAGGGCAGCGCCTGGACCAGGTACTGCCGCATGAAGAACGTACCGAAGGCGCTGACCAGCGTGGGCAGGATGACCGTCTGCAGCTGGTTGGACCAGTTCAGGTCGCTCATCCACAGGTACAGGGGGACCACCGCCAGCTGCGGCGGGATCATCATCGTGCCGATGGTCAGCAGCAGCAGGACGCTGGAGAACCGGAACCGCAGCTTGGCGAAGGCGAACCCGGCGAGCGTGGAGAACAGCACCGTACCGACCGTGATCGTGCCGGCCACGAGCGTGGTGTTGAGCATCGCCGTGCCGAGCCCGGCCTGCTCCCAGGCGGTCTCCAGGTTCTTGAACAGGTTCCCGCCGAACCACAGGGGCGGCGGGGCCTCGGCGAGCCGCTGGTTGGTGCGCGAGGCCGCGATCGCCGTCCACACCAGCGGTGCGAGCGAGCCCACGGCGAAGACGGTCAGGACGACGTAGGTGAGCGGCCCCGCGTGCATCTGCCTGCCAGCGCCCATCACCCGGCGGCGCGTGGCCTTCGTCTCCGGGGCCCGCTTCGTCGCCCCGGGGCGGGTCAGTTCGCTCGTGGTCATGGGGACTTCCTCAGCCGTCGGGTGATCAGCAGGTTGATCGCGGCCACGATCAGCAGGATCAGGAACATCGACCAGGCGATGGCGGACGCCTTGCCGAGGTTTCCGATCATGAATCCCTGGTCGTACATGTACAGGCCGAGCGTCTGGTACTGGTGCTCGGATCCGCCCTTGGAGCCGTCGGCCCCGCCGAACAGCAGGGGCTCACCGAAGAGCTGGGTCGCGCCGATCGTGGAGACGACCGCCGTGAACAGGATCGTCGGCCGCAGCTGCGGGATCGTCACATGGATGAACTGCTGCCAGCGGTTCGCCCCGTCGATGGAGGCCGACTCGTACAGGTCGGAGGGGATCGCCTGCATCGCCGCGAGGTAGATCAGCGCGTTGTAGCCGGTCCACCGCCAGATCACGATCGTGGAGACCGCGAACTTCGCACCCCAGTCGGATTCACGCCAGTTGACGGGGTCGATCCCGATGAAGTCGAGCAGCCAGTTGACCATGCCGCCGTCCCACGAGAACAGCAGCACGAACACGAGCGTGGCCGCCGCCACCGACGTGGCGTACGGGGTCAGCATGATGACCCGCCACACGGTCGAGCCGCGCAGCCGGTAGTTGAGCAGGTGCGCGATACCGATCGCCACCATCAGCTGGGGCACGGTCGCGATCACGCCGATGGTGAAGGTGACCCACAGGGAGTTCCAGAAGAAGTCCGAGGACAGCAGGTTCTGGTAGTTGTCCAGGCCCACCCAGGTCTGGTTGTCCAGGTCGGCCAGCTGCACGCTGTGCAGCGAGTACCAGCCGGTGTAGAGCAGCGGGACGAGCGAGAACGCCCCGAAGATCAGGAAGAAGGGGGAGATGAAGACGTACGGGGATGCCTTCATGTCCCAGCGGTACAGCCGGCTGCGCCATGAGTCGGTGCCGGTCGGCGGCGTACCGCGCCCCTGAGCGCCCCGGACCGCGCCCGGCTCATCGCCGGGCGCGGTCTCGGCGCTCGCCGCGGAATGCGCGAGTGCCTCTTTGGAGCTGGTCACTGGCCGAGCACGTCCTTGATCTCCTTGCTGGCGGCCTCCCAGCCCTCCTCAGGGCTCTTGCCCTTCTGCTCGACCTGCACGATGCCGATGTCGGCGATCGCGGTGCCGATCGGCTGGTCCTTGATGCCGAACTGCTGCACCGGGATCGTCTTCGCCGAGTCGGAGAAGATCTGCGTCAGCGGCGCGTCGGAGAAGTACGAGGTGGTGTCGGGGCTCGGCTTGAGGGTCGGGTACGCCGACGGGGTCGACGGGAAGCTGGCCTGCTTGGCGAAGACCTTGGCCTGCTGCTCGGGAGCGGTCAGCCACTTCGCCAGTGCGATGGCCTCCTTCTGGTGCTTGCTCGCCGTCGGCACACCGATGAACGCGCCGCCCCAGTTGGCCGCGGTCGGCGCCGCCGCCACGTCCCACTTGCCCTTGCCGGCGTCACCGGACTTCTCCTGGATGTAGCCGATCATCCATGCCGGGCAGGCCACCGTGGCGAAGGAGCCCTTGGCGTATCCCTGGTCCCAGGGCGCCTCGAACTGCTTCAGCTTCGCCGACATGTCGCTGGTCGCCACGGACATGGCCGCGTCCCAGGCGTCCTTCACACCCGTGGACTTGTCCCAGATGGCGTTGCCGTCCTTGTCGTAGTAGCGCTCGGTCGCGCCACCGAGGGCCGCGTTGTAGACCGAGGAGGCCGAGTCCACGTACTTGGTGCCCGAGGGCGCCTTCTTCATGTACTCCTTGCCGAGGTCGACGTACTTGCTCCAGTCGCCCTTCCACTGCTCGGCGAGCTTGGTGCGGTCCGTCTCCAGGCCGGCCTTCTCGAACAGGTCCTTGCGGTAGCAGATCGCCATCGGACCGATGTCGGTGCCGAGCCCGATGAGCTTGCCGTCCTTGGTCGTGGCCTGCTGGTTCTTCCAGTCCAGCCACTGCGACTTGTCGACCTCCTTGCCGAGGTCGACGAACTTGTCGCCCTGCGTCTGCACGGCCTCGGTGACGTTGCCGATCTCGATCGCCTGGATGTCGTCGGTGCCGGAGCCGGCCTGCAGCCGGGTGAGCGTCTTGGGCCAGTACACCGACGTCTTGGTGGTGACGTTCTCCTTGATGACGATGTCCGGGTTCTGCTTCATGTACTCGTCGTACAGGCCGGCCTGCTTGTAGCCGAAGACACCGAAGGTGCCGACCGTCAGCGTGGTCTTGCCCCCGCTGCTGCCGCCGCCCTCGTTCGACGTGCCGTCGTCCGGGTCCTCGGAACAGCCGGCCAGTAGCCCGGCGCCCAGGGCGGCGACGGCTGCCAGGACCACCGTGTTGCGGGCGGTTCGGGTACGTGCTCGCATTGCGTCCTCCTGATGCCCTGACGTGCCGACCCCCCGGCCAACGGCGTTGTTGGGCCCGTTATCTCATACTGCGGCTCGGGCGGGGAACGTGCGGGTTGTGTAAGTGCCAGGTACCGTGGGAGCGCTCCCACAAGTGATGTGTTGAAGAGTCGTCGGTTCCTGCGGGGGTGTCAAGGGAGCGAGCGCGGAGACTTGTCTTCGGTTATCGGGCTGTTAACTAACCCGAGGGCCGATGGGAGTGGGGGCGGGGGCCGACGAGAGCGGGGGCGGGGTTGGCGTGAAGGACCTGTGGGACCGTTGGACTCGTGTAACCAGTCGTCTCGCCGGTCGCGCCGAAAGCCGAAGGCTCGCCTTCCGGACGTCGTACGAGGATCAGGACTGTTAGATTCCACGCCAGCGCGGTGTGAACGGGAGGCGACCATGGTGGCAGGCCACGGAGCACGGGGCCGGAGCGGTGGGCGGCCGACGTTGGAAGAGGTCGCCGCACGGGCCGGTGTGGGCCGGGGGACGGTGTCCCGGGTGATCAACGGCTCGCCCCGGGTCAGTGACGCGACCCGCGCGGCGGTCGAGGCGGCCGTCGCGGAGCTCGGCTACGTCCCCAACACGGCGGCCCGCGCGCTCGCGGCGAACCGTACGGACGCGATCGCGATGGTCGTGCCCGAGCCGGAGACCCGCTTCTTCGCGGAACCGTACTTCTCCGACATCCTCAAGGGCGTCGGCGCCCAGCTCTCCGACACGGAGATGCAGCTTCTGCTGATCTTCGCTGGCAGCGACCGGGAGCGCCGCCGGCTGGCCCAGTACCTGGCCGCGCACCGCGTCGACGGGGTCCTCCTGGTCTCCGTGCACGCGGACGACCCGCTCCCCGACCTGCTGTCGCAACTGGAGATCCCGGCGGTGATCAGCGGCCCCCGCTCGGAGCACGAGACGCTCCCGTCCGTCGACTCCGACAACTACGGCGGCGGCCGCTCGGCGGTGGAGCACCTGATCGCTCGTGGCCGCACCCGGATCGCCACGATCACCGGGCGCCTCGACGTCTACGGTGCCCAGCGCCGCGTCGTCGGCTACCGCGAGGCCCTCGTCGACGCCGGGCGCGAGGTCGACGAGCGGCTGATCGTCCCCGGTGACTTCACGGAGGAGGGCGGCCGCAGGGCGATGAAGGAACTGCTGGCCCGCCGCCCCGACCTCGACGCGGTCTTCGTCGAGTCGGACGTGATGGCGTCGGGCGCCCGCCAGGTGCTGCGCGAGGCGGGCCGCCGCATACCGGACGACGTCGCCCTCGTCGGCTACGACGACTCGGCGATCGCCCGCCACATGGATCCCCCGCTGACGAGTGTCCGCCAGCCCATCGAGGAGATGGGCCGCGCCATGATCGACCTCCTCCTCGACGAGATCGCGGACCGCCGCCCGGCGGTGTCGCGGGGGTTGGAACGGCGGCAGGTGGTGCTGCCCACGGAACTGGTGGCGCGGGCTTCTTCCTGACGGGAGGTCACCGTGGACGCGGGCCTGTGCGACTGCGTGGGCTCGTGCCCGTCGGCCCACGAGGCGGCGGCGAAGCCGACCCGTGCTGCTGGCAGCCTGGCTCTCATGGAGAAGCTTGGCGGCGACGGGGAAAGCACGGGACATCACCCGCTGTTGGACGTCGACCGGGTCGAGGGCCCCCTCGGGGCCTACCTGTCCCGGGTCGGCGACGTCTTCCGGGTGTTCGGGAAACAGGACTCGGGGTGCATGGCCTACGGCGTTCGGCTGCGGGACCGCGATGAGCGGTGGTTCGTGAAGACGGCGGTCACTGCCGTGGGTCGGCGGTCGCTGGAGCGGGCGTGGGGTTTCCACCAGGCCGTACGGCACCCGGTGATCGTTCCGCAGGTGCACCGGATCGCGTTGCGGGACGGGTCGGCCGTGGCCATGCCTTGGCGGGACGGCGAGGTGCTGTACGACCCCGCCGAGCGCGGCAGAGGAGACCGCACGAACCCAGACAGTCCGATGGCGCGCTTCCGCTCCCTGTCCGTCGACCGGATCGAGGCGGCCTTCGCCCGCGTCCTCGACGCCCACCTCGCAGTCGAGGCCGCCGGGTACGGCGCCGTGGATCTTTACGACGGGGCCCTGCTGTACGACTTCGCGGCGGGAGAGATGAGTCTGGTCGACCTCGACGAGTACCGGCCGGGGCCCTTCGTACTGGATGCCGAGAGGCTGCCGGGGTCGACTCGTTTCATGGCGCCGGAGGAGTACGAGCGCGGCGCGACGATCGACATCCGTACCACGGTCCACGCGCTCGGCCGCACCGCACGCCTGCTGCTCGACGCAGGCGACGAGGAGCGCGCCTGGCGGGGCACGGTGGCTCAACTGCGCGTCCTGGAGCGGGCCACGCACCCCGACCCCGGTGAACGCTTCGCGGGCGTGAAGGAGTTCAGGGAAGCCTGGCTGCGTAGCTGAGGTCCTTCCGTCAACTTGCCTCGACCCGCCACAAGATCAATGGTCAGAGTACTCGCGGTCCAACACGCGCGGGGTCCGCCACGAACCGGTTCAGCCGATAGGCGGTTTCGTGGCAGTACTTTCCCAAGGGCGCCGACCTCGCGGTCCACAGCCACGAACACCTGGCCGCAGTCGCCTCCGAACTCAACGGCCGCCCACGCGAAACGCTCGGCTGGGAAACCCCGGCCGAGCGTCTGCGTCAACTCCTCTGAACGTCCGGCGGAGCGGTAGATCAGGCACCTGCCGCGCATGCCGGACCTAAGCTGATGGCATGGCAGCGTCAGAATGGGAACGACTCACCCGCGCCCGCGGAACCCGGCGCCTGAAGATCATCGTGCGACACATCATCCGACGTCCCGTGCTGATCACCGGCCTCGCCGGCCTGCTCATTCTGTTCAACCTGGTGAAAGACAGCTTCCCCCTGGCCTACGGCCTCGCGGCCCCGGCCGGAGCCGTTCTGATCATGGCGAGCATGGGCCGCTTTCGCACCTCCACCGAAGACCCGACACACGAAGGCGCTTCACTTCCCACCGACACCGACGGGAAGTGAAGCAAGAACTCCGCAGCCGGCGCCACACCACTACCAGCGTGCTGCAACGACCGCTGGAAACCGCCGGCTCTGCTCATCGATGGTGGTGCAGCGCACACGAACGAGCCCTCCGACCTGTTCCCAGGTCGGAGGGCTCGTTGTTCAGGGTGAGTGACGGGACTCGAACCCGCGGCATCCTGGACCACAACCAGGTGCTCTACCAGCTGAGCTACACCCACCATGACCGGCGGTTCGTCCGAAGGTTTCACCGACCGGCCGAGAAAAAGTGTACAGGGTCCGAAGGGGTGCCCGCGCACGCGTTTCGGTGGGGGCGGTTCCGGGGCCGCCCGGGCCCCGGGAGGCGGGGCTACCGACCGGGCAGGACGTGCTTCGCGGCGATCGTGCGGGCCGTGTCCGAGTCGGGGCCGGGCTGCGGGACGAAGATCGCCTCGCGGTAGTAGCGGAGCTCGGCGATGGATTCACGGATGTCGGCGAGGGCCCGGTGGTTGCCGTTCTTCTCCGGGCTGTTGAAGTACGCCCTCGGGTACCAGCGTCGGGCCAGCTCCTTGATCGAGGAGACGTCCACGATGCGGTAGTGCAGGTACTCCTCCAGCGTCGGCATGTCCCGCAGGAGGAAGCCCCGGTCCGTGCCCACCGAGTTGCCGCACAGCGGTGCCTTGCGCGGTTCCTTCACGTGCTCCCGTACATACGCCAGGACCTGCTCCTCGGCGTCGGCGAGCGTCGTGCCGCCGGCCAGGACGTCCAGCAGGCCGGATGCGGTATGCATCTCGCGCACCACCTGCGGCATCGTCTCCAGCGCCGAGTCCGGCGGGCGGACGACGATGTCGACTCCTTCGCCGAGCACGTTCAGCTCGGAGTCGGTGACGAGGGCGGCCACCTCGATGAGCGCGTCGTCCGACAGCGAGAGGCCGGTCATCTCGCAGTCGATCCACACCATGCGATCGTTCATGTGTCTCACCTTACGGCCCGTGACAGCCGTACGGCCCGGTCCTGCACCAGGGTGATCACGGCGTGATCAGGTGCGGGACCGGGCCGTACGGCCGGTACGTGAACTACACCACTACGCGGCACACGGCTGCCTCGCTACGGCGCGCTGCGCTGGCCCGGCAGGCGGCTCGTCGCGTACAGCTCCGGCTTGGCGCCCTCCGTGGACATGGACGCCGACGGCGCCAGGGCGCTCGCCGCGGCCGTGCGCCGCGCCTGCAGCGGCACCGGCGCGTGCTCCGGCGCCATCGAGGACGCCCCCGGGAGGCCGTGCGGTCCGTCGTGGTGGTCGCCGGGCTTGTCGTTCTGCGGCCGCCGGGCCCGGTACGCCGCCCGGTACGCCGCCGGGGACGAACCCAGCTGCCGCCGGAAGTGCCCGCGCAGCGCCACCGGCGAACGGAAGCCGCAGCGGCCCGCGACCTCGTCCACCGAGTAGTCCGACGTCTCCAGCAGACGCTGCGCCTGCAGCACGCGCTGAGTGATCAGCCACTGCAGGGGAGCGCTCCCGGTGAGCGAGCGGAACCGGCGGTCGAACGTACGACGGCTCATGTACGCCCGTGCCGCGAGCGTCTCCACGTCGAACTGCTCGTGGAGGTGCTCCAGCGCCCAGGCGACGACCTCGGCGAGCGGGTCGGCGCCGATCTCCTCGGGTAAAGATCGATCGAGGTAGCGCTCCTGGCCGCCCGATCGACGGGGTGGCACGACGAGACGCCGGGCCAGGGCCCCTGCCGCCTCGTTGCCGTGATCTGTCCGCACGATGTGCAGACAGAGATCGATTCCGGCCGCGGTACCGGCCGAGGTGAGTACGTCCCCGTCGTCCACGAAGAGCTCTCGTGGGTCGACGTGGACGGACGGATAGCGCTTGGCCAGCGTCGGCGCGTACATCCAGTGCGTCGTCGCGGGCCTGCCGTCCAGCAGGCCGGCGGCGGCCAGCACGAATGCGCCGGTACACAGGCCGACGATGCGGGCACCCTCTTCGTGCGCTCGGCGCAGTGCGTCGAGCGCCTCCTCCGGCGGCGGTGAGGTGATCGAACGCCATGCGGGCACGACCACCGTGCCCGCCCGCGAGATCGCCTCCAGGCCGTTCGGTGCGGTGAGTTCCAGGCCCCCTGTGGTCCGCAGCGGGCCTTCCTCGCCCGCGCACACCAGCAGGCGGTAGCGCGGTACGCCGGCGTCCTGGCGGTCGATCCCGAACACCGACAGTGGTATGGAACTCTCGAAGATGGGACCGCCGCTGAACAGCAGCACCGCGACGATCTCCTTGCGGCGTCGCCCGGACAGTTTCCGGGCCGCGGCTTCCGGCGCGGCGGTGGAGTCGTGGCTCATACTGCTAAGCCCCCCTCGGTGGTCGCGGCTCCTCGGTTGTGTCGCTCCTGCACGTTTCCCCTTGGTCCTGCACGAGTCCCCCGCCGTAAGACAGTCATGATCGAATCTACTGTGTCCCGTGGTGCCGGCGTGACCAGATCGCCAACCGGCACATTGTCGACATGGCAACTTGGCGTAAAGCATTCGATCACGAAGCGTTGCACTCGTGGGCCGCGCAGGGAAGTGCGCCTTGTCCCAGTGGCCGGTCCACGTAGGGTGCGCGAGGCCCCAGGACCCCTTTCAGTGCAGGTCGAACGGGGGGTGGAGGGGTGTTCGACCAAGGAACGCGCAGGTGGCCGAAGTTGGCTGAAAAGATACGGGGGTGTGCGCGGAAACCGGTCAGTCGACCGGCGTACTCGTGCCGGAGTTGCGTCCGCCCCCGTGCGCCCCTGAGGTCGAGTGTCCGCGTAGGCCGCGTGCGGGGGTGCGATCTTCGGCCATCGAACGGGCGGCGGTGGTGCGGGACGTGAGGGCCGCTCCGCGCTCGGACTGGCGGAGCAGGACGCGGCAGACGCCGGTGACCGCGGCGAGGCCGAGGGCCGCGCCCGTCGCGCCGGCGAGCGAGGTGCCGTACCAGACGAGGACGACCGGGACGAGGACGCAGCTGAACGCCGCCCAGCGGACCACGTCCGTGGCGGTGTCGGCGGGGACGGGCGCGGGAGGCGGGGGCGGCGCCGGGATCGAGCCCCGGGCGGTGCCGTCGGGTCCGGCTTCGGCCTCGGGGGCGGGGGCAGGGGGGCGGACGGACTGAGGTGCGGGGGTGCGGGGTGCGGTCCGGTGTGCTGTGCGGTGGGCGGGCACTGCGGGCTCCCTCCTGGCTCCCTCGGGGTCGGCTTACGGGGGTTCAACGCGTGTTCGACCCGTCGGTCACTGGTGCTGCCTGATCGGGTTGTCGTCGATGCTGCCTGATCGGATTGCCGTCGGCGCTGCCTCATCGGGCCCCGTCGGTGCCGCCCGCGCCCGGCAGCCGCCTTCCTGTCCAAACCGGCTGTACGTGGCAGCAACCATTGCGTTACGGGGCGGTGCTCGTGCATGCTCCCTGGAACCCCGCGCAGCCGGTGCGGGGTCTGGGCGGAGGAGGCGTGCGGTCGTACCCTTGAGGGTATGGGGTTGGGAAGATGTTTCCCGGACACGGCTCCGCCGCGCACCGACGTCCCATCCACGTCGTCCCATCCACGAGGATCCGAACGCCGAGACACCCATGGCCGGTCACGAATTCTTCGACTCCGCGGACCGCAAGCGGCGGCCCGTCGCCGATCCCACGGCGGCAGAGCCCCTTGCGGCGGAAGAGGCGCGTCCTTCCTGCGACCCCGCCTTCAAGCACGGCGTCGTCGTCGGCTTCGACGGTTCGACGTCCAGTGAGCGTGCCCTCGCGTACGCCGTCGGCATGGCCCGCCGCTCCGGTTCGGGCCTGATCATCGTGCACGTCGCCAACCGGCTGCCCACGACCGTGTGGGCCGGCTGCGAGCCGCCCGTCTTCGTCGACGTACCCGATCACCGGACCGAGGTCCTGGGGCTGGAGCTCGCCTGCGCCGACTACCTCGTCGAAGTGCCCTGGATCCTCGTCGAGCGCGGTGGCGACATCTGCCACGAACTCGAAGAGGTGGGGCGGGAGTACGAGGCCGACGCGATCGTCGTCGGGTCGACGCACGGGATCGTCGGGCGGATCTTCGGGTCCGTCGCCGGGCGGCTCGCCAAGCGGGCGCAGCGGCCGGTCATCGTCATTCCCTGACCAGTTCGAGTTCGAGAACGCGCAAGTCTACTGGCGCGTAGGGGTGTTTGTGGCCTTGTGAAGGGCATAACCCGCGTGATGCCGCACGGAGTGGTGTGACGGCCACGGTAGTTGGCAGCGGCGCCGGGATGTTGGGCGACCCCGGCGTCATGGAACGGACCCCCTTGTGAGCGGTGGCATCACGTGGGGGTCCGTCTTCGTCGTACGGCCTCTTTACTCGACGGTGACCGACTTGGCGAGGTTGCGCGGCTTGTCGATGTCGCGGCCCAGGGCCAACGCCGTGTGGTAGGCGAGGAGTTGGAGGGGGATGCCCATCAGGATCGGGTCGAGCTCGTCCTCGTTCTTGGGGACGACGATCGTCTGGTCGGCCTTCTCCTGCTCCTGGTGGGCGACGGCGAGGATCTGGCCGCTGCGGGCCTTGATCTCCTCCAGGGCGGCGCGGTTCTTCTCCAGCAGATCGTCGTCGGGGACGATGGCGACCGTCGGGAGGGCGGGCTCGATGAGCGCCAGCGGGCCGTGCTTGAGCTCGGAGGCGGGGTAGGCCTCCGCGTGGATGTAGGAGACCTCCTTGAGCTTCAGCGAGGCCTCACGGGCGACGGGGTAGCCCCGGACGCGGCCGATGAAGAGCATCGAGCGGGCCTCGGCGTACTGCTCGGCCAGCTTCTTGATCTCCTCCTCCTGCTCCAGCATCTCGGAGATCTGGGCGGGGAGCTTGCGCAGGCCCTCGATGATCCGCTTGCCGTCGCGGACGGAGAGGTCGCGGGTGCGGCCCAGGTGCAGCGCCAACAGGGCGAAGGCGACCGTGGTGTTGGTGAAGCACTTGGTGGAGACGACGCAGACCTCGGGGCCCGCGTGGACGTAGATGCCGCCGTCCGCCTCACGGGCGATCGCCGAACCGACGACGTTCACCACACCCAGCACCCGCGCGCCCTTGCGCTTCAGCTCCTGGACGGCCGCCAGCACGTCGTAGGTCTCGCCGGACTGGGAGACGGCGATGTAGAGGGTGTCGGGGTCGACGACCGCGTTGCGGTAGCGGAACTCGGAGGCCGGCTCGGCGTCCGCGGGGATCCGGGCCAGCTCCTCGATCATCTGGGCGCCGATCATGCCCGCGTGGTACGAGGTGCCGCAGCCGAGGATCTTGACGCGGCGGATCTGGCGCGCCTCACGGGCGTCCAGGTTGAGGCCGCCGAGGTGCACGGTGGAGAAGCGGTCGTCGATCCGGCCGCGCAGCACGCGGTCCACGGCGTCGGCCTGCTCGTGGATCTCCTTGTGCATGTAGGTGTCGTGGCCGCCCATGTCGTACGAGGCGGCCTCCCACTCCACGGTGGTGGGCTCGGCCGTGGTGCGGGTGCCCTCCGTGGTGTAGGTGCGGAAGTCGTCGGCCTTGAGGGTGGCCATCTCGCCGTCGTCGAGGGTGACGATCTGGCGGGTGTGGGCGACCAGAGCGGCTATGTCCGAGGCGACGAACATCTCCTTCTCGCCGATGCCGAGCACGACGGGGGAGCCGTTGCGGGCGACGACGATGCGGTCGTTGAAGTCGGCGTGCATGACGGCGATGCCGTAGGTGCCCTCGACGATGCGCACCGCCTGGCGGACCTTCTCCTCCAGGGTGGTGGCCTGGGAGCGGGCGATGAGGTGGGTGAGGACCTCGGTGTCGGTCTCGGAGAGGAACTCGACGCCGTCCGCTTCGAGCTTCTTCCGCAGCTCGGAGGCGTTGTCGATGATGCCGTTGTGGACGACGGCGACCTTGTTGTCGGCCGACATGTGCGGGTGGGCGTTCACGTCGGACGGGGCGCCGTGGGTGGCCCAGCGGGTGTGGGCGATGCCGGTGGTGCCCTTGAAGCGCGCGGGGACCTTGGCCTCCAGGTCACGGACCCGGCCCTTGGCCTTGACCATCTTCAGGCCGGCCGTCTTGGGCGAGGTGACGACTATGCCCGCGGAGTCGTAGCCCCGGTACTCCAGGCGCTGCAGGCCCTCCAGGAGCAGCGGCGCGACGTCGCGCTTGCCGATGTAACCGACAATCCCGCACATATATACGTATCCCCTAGCTGTGGATGTTCAGCCGTAGACGATGCGGCGCAGTTGCCTGAGCGTGAGCTCCGGTGGTGCGACCGCCCGGTATTTCAGGTCCGCCTCGATCTGTTCGAAGATCGTCGCGTTGACCAGGCCCTGGGCTTGGAGCTCGCGGTGGCGGCGACGGACGTACTCCTCGGTCGTCTCGTCGAAGTAGGCGAGCACGTCCTGGATCACACGCAGCGCCTCGCCCCGGCTGAGGGGCGAGGATCGCGTCAGGTGATCAACGAGTTCGTCGTGCACTCGGTAGATCCTGGGGTACCGGAGGGCGTTTCGCAAGAATCCTGCCCGATATCGGGCAGGGTGCTGTTACCGACCCCTGAGGGAACGCTGATCGTGTTATGAGGGGCTGTTCGCGTGCCGCCCCCCGGGGTCCCGCAGCCCGTCGCCCGAGGCGACGACTTTTGGACACCATGGACATTCCTCGCACCCCGGCGGCGGCATGCCGCGCCAGGTGACCCCGGTGACCGGGCGGGCGGTCCTCGCGCACGTCAGAGGCGCTTGAGGACCGCCTGCTTGGCCAGGGTGAACTCCTCGTCCGTGAGTACTCCGGACCGGTGGAGGTCGCCCAGCTCGCGCAGGCGGCGCAGCAGGGCGTCGTGGTCCTCCTCGGGGGCGGGCCGGTCCGCGGCCGGCGCGGGCAGCTGTTTCGGCGCCGCAGCCGCCGGGTGCGGGAGCCGCGCCTGCACGGCCGCCGCGACGAGGGCCATCAGCGGGTCCTTCTTGAATCCCCACAGCTCCACGGAGTTGGGGTCGTACTTGGGCGGGGCCTTGGTCGGCGCGTTCCGCACGGTGAAGCGGAGGTAGCCGTTCTCCAGGCCGACCGAGGGGTGCCACTCGACGCCCGCTATGTCCGCCAGGGAGAGCGTGCGTGCCCCGGCGGCGGCCTTCGCGTCCTCCGTCTTCCAGTTCCACTCCAGCCGTACGTGGTCGCCGTCGAAGCTCGCGGTGCCGTCCCCGGCGGAGACGGAGAGCGGGACGGCCGGGCCGGCGAGGAGGTAGGAGTCGACCGCGTCGGTCGGGACCTCGTCCAGGAGCAGCGCGCTCCGGATCTCGTCCACGAAGTACTCGGCGACGCCGTACCGGTCGGCGTCGACGCTCAGCTGGTACGGGTCGTTGGTGTCGGTGAGCCGGCCGCCGGTCGCCTGGAGGAGCGGGTCGGAGCCGTCGCGCAGTCGGAGCCGCAGCCGCCCCGACCTCCTGCCCTGCTCGAAGGAGATGCCCGCCAACGCGCCCAGCGGGACGGCCAGTTCACCCAGGGTCTTGCGGAGCAGGCTCACGCTCTTGTCGCGGCCGGGGGTCAGCCGCAGTGTGTCGCCGTCGAAGGTCCACGTGCCGTCCCGCTGGAGGATTTCCGCCATGCGGGGATTCTTTCACCGGCCACGGGGAGAGGTGGTCTAGACCTGGAGGGGGCGGAGGGGCGATGGTGGGGAGCGCATCGTTCGATACGTGGAGGGAGCTCGTCGTGAGATCGCACCACAGATCGACCCGCCTTCTCGGCTCGCTGCTGCTGGTGGCGGCCGGGATCTTCGCCGTGGGAGCCGCACCCGTGTCCGAGAACGCCCCTGCCGACGCCGCCCCGGTTCCGCTCGGGCAGGTGATCCCGGCTCCCGCCTCGGTCCGGGCCGACGGATCGCCGTACCGGCTGACGAGCGGTACGCGCATCGTCGTGGACGGCGGGCCCGAGGCCCGTCGGGTGGGGGAGTACCTCGCCGGGATCCTGCGGCCCTCGACGGGGTACCGGCTGCCGGTCACCGAACGTCAGGAGGCCGGAATCCGCCTCCGGTTGGCCGCGGGGGAGACGGGTCTCGGCCAGGAGGGCTACCGGCTGCGGAGCGGGAGGTCCGGCGTCACCCTCACCGCCCGCGCGCCCGCCGGGCTCTTCCACGCCGTCCAGACCCTGCGCCAACTGCTGCCCGCCGCCGTCGAGGAGGACTCCGTGCGGCCGGGCCCCTGGCTGATCGCGGGCGGCACGATCGAGGACACTCCGCGCTACGGCTGGCGCGGCGCGATGCTGGACGTCTCCCGCCACTTCTTCACCGTGAACCAGGTCAAGCGCTACATCGACCAGTTGGCGCTCTACAAGTTCAACAAGCTGCATCTGCACCTCTCCGACGACCAGGGCTGGCGCATCGCGATCGACTCCTGGCCGCGTCTCGCCTCGTACGGCGGCTCCACCCAGGTCGGCGGCGGCCCCGGCGGCCACTACAGCAAGGCCGACTACCGCGAGATCGTCCGCTACGCGGCCTCGCGCCACCTCGAAGTCGTCCCCGAGATCGACATGCCGGGCCACACCAACGCGGCGCTCGCCTCCTACGCCGAGCTGAACTGCGACGGCGTCGCGCCCCCGCTCTACACCGGCACCGAGGTCGGCTTCAGCTCGCTGTGCGTCGGCAAGGACGTGACGTACGACTTCGTCGACGACGTCGTACGGGAACTGGCCGCGCTGACACCGGGCCGGTATCTGCACATCGGCGGCGACGAGGCGCACTCCACCAGCCACGAGGACTATGTGAAGTTCATGGACCGCGTGCAGCCGGTCGTCGAGCGGTACGGGAAGACCGTGGTCGGCTGGCACCAGTTGACCGGGGCGACGCCGACGCGGGGCGCTCTCGCGCAGTACTGGGGACTCGACAGCACGGGCGCGGAGGAGAAGGAGCGGGTGGCTGCGGCCGCGCGCAACGGGACGGGGGTCGTGCTGTCGCCCGCGGACCGGATCTACCTCGACATGAAGTACGACAAGGACACGCCGCTCGGGCTCGACTGGGCCGGGTATGTGGATGTGCGGCGGGCGTACGACTGGGATCCGGGGACGTATCTGGCGGGGGTGCCTGCGGCGGCTGTGCGGGGGGTCGAGGCGCCGTTGTGGACGGAGACGATCACCTCCTCTGCGGATGTTGAGTACATGGTGTTTCCGCGGTTGCCGGGGGTTGCCGAGTTGGGGTGGTCGCCGGTGTCCACGCACGGGTGGGACGGGTATCGGGGGAGGCTTGCTGCGCAGGGGCCGCGGTGGGAGGCGCTGGGGGTGGGGTACTTCCGGGCGCCCGGGGTGCCGTGGCCTGCGGCGCGGTAGGGGGTGGGGGTGCCTGTGTGTCGGCGGGTGCGGGTGCGTGGGGCTTCTCCCGCAGTTCCCAGAAAAGCCGGGCTGCGCCCCGTGCTTTTCGGCCCGCAGGGGCCGTTGCTTTCAGGGGCGCGGGGAACTGCGCGACCAGCCCCCACCGGGCCGCAGCTGAGCGATCGGCGGGACAGCGACGGGCACCTCGGAGGACCGTACTCCGAGGTGCCCGTCTGTCCGGGTGGGGCCGTGCCGGGGGCTACAGGCCCGCGATGGGGTTCCGCAGGGTGCCGATGAGCTGCAGCGCGCCCGCCGGGTCCGCGAGGTCGACCATCTGCTTGTTGTTGCGGAGCTGCAGGCGGTTGAGACAGGACAGCGCGAACTCCGGGGCGAACAGGTCGTACTGGGCGAACTTGTCGGCGAGTTCGGGCATCGCGTCCTGGTAGTCGCGGACGGTCTCCGCGACCGTGCGCCAGAACTCCTCCTCGTCCAGGACACCCTCCTCGGCGAGGTTCGCGGCCAGGAAGCGGAAGAAGCAGTCGAAGACGTCCGTGAAGACCGAGAGGAGCTTCTTGTCCTCGGGGACGTCCACGCGGAGGCGCTCGACCGTCGGCGGGAGGACCGCGTCCGGGTCCATGACCGCGATCTCCTCGGCGATGTCCTTGTAGATCGCCCGTTCGACGACACCGTCCTTCAGGACGAGGATGACGTTCTCGCCGTGCGGCATGAAGACGAGGTCGTAGGCGTAGAAGCTGTGGAGGAGGGGGGTGAAGTAGGCCCGAAGGTAGCGGCGGAGCCATTCCGTGGGGGTCAGGCCCGAGCGGGCGATCAGTGCCGCCGCGAAACTCCTGCCCTCGTGGTCGACGTGGACCAGGGAGGCCATCGTCGCCAGGGACTCGCCCTCCTGGAGGGACGGCACCGGGCTCTCGCGCCACAGCGCGGCCAGCATCTTGCGGTACGGGGAGAACTTGTCGGTGGCGGCCTCGTACTCCAGGTGCCGGTAGCCGACGGCCGCCCGCTCGCGGATGATCGACAGGCCGGTGGACTTCAGGACCGGGTCGTTGTCGATGAGACCGGCCAGCCAGTCGTTGATCGCCGGAGTGGCCTCCATGTACGCCGCCGACAGGCCGCGCATGAAGCCCATGTTGAGGACGGAGAGCGCCGTCTTGACGTAGTGCTTCTCGGGGGCCGAGCTGTTGAAGAAGGTGCGGATCGACTGCTGGGCCACGTACTCGTCGTCGCCCTCACCGAGGCACACCAGGTTCTGCTGGGCGACCTCGGCGGCGAAGGTGACGCTGAGCTTGTTCCACCACTGCCAGGGGTGGACGGGGATGAAGAGGTAGTCGGCGGGGTCCAGTTCCAGGTCGGTGAGGACGCAGTGGAAGCGGTCGACCGTCTCCTTGCCCAGCTCGTCCCGCAAGAAGGTCTCGTAATCGATGCCGACGCCCGCCGTGAACGCCGCCCGTGAGCGGTGCGCGGCCAGCCAGACCAGGCGGACGGGGCTCGCCGTCTCGGGGGCGTACGCCAGGTACTCGTGGACGCCGAAGCCGAGGCGGCCGTTGTTGGCGACGAAGCAGGGGTGGCCCTCGGTCATCCCGGTCTCGATGGCCTGGAACCCGGCGTCCACCAGCTCGGCGACCGGCGTCTGCGGCTTGGTGAGCTTGTAGCAGGTGCCGGCCAGGGTGGAGGAGATCTCCTCCAGGTAGACCGGGAGGATCTCGTCGCTCAGGCCGAGGGACCGCTTCAGCTCGATGAAGAAGTCCAGGGCGGCCAGAGGGAGGTCGACGCCGTCCCGTCGACGGGTGATCGAGTCGGCGTCGACCTGCCAGTGGTCGAGGGCGCGCCGGACGGCGGTGAACCCGTAGCGGGTCGCACCGTCGTCGCTGCGGACCTCGAAGCGGCCGTCGGCGGTGGCCTCAGGCGTGATGAGCCGCTCGTGGGCGAACTCGGCGAGGGCCTTGCGGACGAGCAGGCGGTTGGCCCGTGCCCAGCGGTGGGGGGACAGATGCGCTACGGCGTCGGACAGGGTCATACGGCTACTCCTCGGGCAGCCAGGCTCTGGCTGCGAAAGAACTGCTCTCGCGTGCAGAAGCTCAGCAGTGCGCGCTTCTCCGGCTTGTCGATCTCGCGGTCGGGGACGAAACCGACGACTTCGTTGAGGGCGTGGACCGCCTTGTTGGACACGTCCGGCTCGACGACGACCCGGTGGGTGGCCGGGTCCTCGAAGAGGTGCGCCATCACGGCGGTGATGACGGACCGGGTGAAGCCGTGCACCGGGGTGTCCGTCGGCGGCACCAGGAAGTGCATGCCGACGTCGCCCGGCTCGGGCTCGTACAGGCCGACGAGTTCACGGTGGGCGGGGTCGTACTGCTCCATGAGGAACGCGGGTTCGCCGTCCAGCAGCCCCAGCAGGGCGTGGTGGTACGGGTCGGCCGCGATCTCCATGTACGCCCGCTCGACCTCCTCCAGCCGGGCGTCCTGCATCATCCAGTACGCCGCCTTGGGGTGCGTGACCCAGCGGTGCAGCAGCTCGGCGTCGCTCAGCGGGTCCAGGGGGCGGAAGGTGAAGTGCCCACCGCCGATGGCGCTGACGGGGCTCATACGGCGAACTCCTGGAAGGCGATGGTCTTCTCGACCGGGTAGTACTCGGTGCCGAGCAGCTCGCGGATGATGGACGCGTTGCGGTACGCGCCCATGCCCAGGTCGGGCGAGGTGATGCTGTGGGTGTGGACGCCCGCGTTCTGCAGGAAGACCCCGCGGCCGGTGGTGTCGATCGCGTAGTTGCGGGCCACGTCGAAGCGGCCGTGGCCGTCGAAGACGAGCCGGTCGTTGATCGAGGAGAGGAAGGCCGGCGGCCGGTAGTGGTAGCCGGTGGCCAGGACCAGGCCCTCGGTCTCGATCTCGAAGTCCTTGCCCTGCTCGTCCTGGCGCAGACCGAGGGTGTACCGGCCGTCCTCGTAGGTGGCGCTGTTGAGGGACGAGTTGGTGAGCAGCCGGGTCGGGACCGGACGGCCGCCGGCGGTGACGTTCTTCTGGTAGAGCAGGTCGAAGATCGAGTCGATCAGATCCCCGTTGATGCCCTTGAACAGGCCCTTCTGCTGCTTCTCCAGCCGGTAGCGGGTCTCCTCGGGCAGCGCGCGGAAGTAGTCGATGTAGTCCGGGGACGTCATCTCCAGCGTCAGCTTGGTGTATTCGAGGGGGAAGAACCGCGGGGATCGGGTGACCCAGTTGAGCTGGTAGCCGTGGGCGTCGATCTCGGAGAGGAGTTCGTGGTAGATCTCTGCGGCGCTCTGGCCGCTGCCGACGATCGTGATCGACTTCTTCGACCGCAGCTCCGCCTTGCGGTGCATGTACTGCGCGTTGTGGAAGAAGTCGCCGCCCAGGTCCTGGCAGGCCTCCGGGATGTACGGGACGGTACCGGTGCCGAGGACCAGCCGGCGGGCGCGCAGGACGTCCCCGTCGGCCGTGCGCACGGCGTACACGTCGTTCTTGTACGTCACCTCGGTCACCGTGGTGCTGAAGCGGACGTTGCTCAGCCGGCCGGCGGCCCAGCGGCAGTAGTCGTCGTACTCGACCCGCAGGGGGTAGAAGTTCTCGCGGATGTAGAACGAGTACAGACGGCCCGAGTCCTTCAGGTAGTTCAGGAAGGAGTACGGGGACGTCGGGTCGGCGAGGGTGACCAGGTCCGACATGAACGGGGTCTGGAGGTGGGCACCGTCGAGGAACATCCCCGAGTGCCACTCGAAGTTCGGCTTCGAGTCCAGGAAGAGTCCGTCGAGTTCGGCGATGGGCTCGGTGAGGCAGGCGAGGCCGAGGTTGAAGGGTCCCAGTCCGATGCCGATGAAGTCGTAGGTTTTCACAGCTGTTTTCACGGCGGGTTCAGGAAGCGACGCGGTCAAGGGATTCTCCCAGGTACTGCTCGGCATGGCCGGCGATCAGATCGAGCACGGTGGCGATGTCCTCGGCCGTGGTCTCGGGGTTGAGCAGGGTGAACTTCAGGTAGTGGCGACCGCCGACCTTGGTGCCCGCGACCACGGCGTCGCCGGAGGCGAACAGGGCCTTGCGGGCGTACAGGTTGGCGCGGTCGATCTCCGCCGGGTCGGTGACGGCCTCGGGGATGTAGCGGTAGACCAGCGTGGAGAGCCGGGGCTCGACGACGACGTCGTAGCGCGGGTCGGCGGCGAGCAGCTTCCAGCCCTCCTCCGCCAGGTCGCAGACCTCGTCGAAGAGCTGGCCGATGCCGTCGGCGCCCATGGTGCGCAGCGTCATCCACAGTTTGAGCGCGTCGAAGCGGCGGGTGGTCTGCAGGGACTTGTCGACCTGGTTGGGGATGCGCTCGGTGACCGCGCGGCGCGGGTTGAGGTACTCCGCGTGGTAGGTGGCGTGGCGCAGGGTGCTCCCGTCACGGACCAGGACGGCGGACGAACTCACCGGCTGGAAGAAGGACTTGTGGTAGTCCACGGTGACGGAGTCGGCGCGCTCGATGCCGTTCAGCAGGTCCCGGCGCTTGCGTGAGACGAGGAGGCCGCAGCCGTAGGCCGCGTCGACGTGCATCCAGGTGTCGTACTGGGCGCACAGCTCGGCTATCTCGGGCAGCGGGTCTATGGAGCCGAAGTCGGTGGTGCCGGAGGTGGCCACGACGGCCATGGGGACGAGGCCGTCGTTCCTGCAGCGCTCCAGCTCCCGGGCGAGTGCCAGGGTCTGCATGCGCTTGTCGCCGTCGACCGGGATGGAGACGACCGCGTCCTGGTCCAGGCCCAGCAGTTTCGCGGACTTCTTCACGCTGAAGTGGCTGACCTCGGAGGCGAAGATCCGCAGTGTGGCGGTGCTGTCGGTCTTGGCCTCCTCCCGGGCGAGGAGCAGGGCCTGGAGGTTGGACTGCGAGCCGCCGGAGGTGAAGACGCCGTCGGCGGCCGGACCGAAGCCGATGCGCTCGCCTGTCCAGTCGATCAGTTTGCGCTCGATCAGGGTGCCGCCGGCCGACTGGTCCCAGGTGTCCAGGGAGGAGTTGACGGCGGAGAGGACCGCCTCGCCGAGCACGGCCGGGATGACGACCGGGCAGTTGAGGTGGGCGAGGTAGCGCGGGTGGTGGAAGTAGACCGCGTCGCGCAGGTACACGTCCTCCAGCTCGTCGAGGACGGCGGCCGTGTCGTGCAGCGGCTTGTCGAGGTCGATCTTCTCGATGAGGGGAGAGAGGGCATCGACGGTGACACCGGTGAACGGTCGGTCGGTGGTGGCGAGTTTGGCCGCCACCCGCTCCACGCCTTCGGTCACGGTGCGGCGGTACCGCTCCGCGGTCGTGTCATTGAGCAGGTGCGAGCGCATGGGGAGGTCCTCCGAGCGGGGCGGTCCGGGTGGGACGGAGAGGTGAGTGGGGGGGGTGACATCACATCGTCCAACTTAGGTAAGCCTAACCTAATTAATTTGAGGGGGCTCCGGGCTCGTCCGTGACCGTGGTCACTTCACTGACTCTGGGCACGCCAGTGGGGCCGGCTCCGGCGCTCCGGCGTCTCCGCTGCCGCGAACTACTCGCCCCGCTCCCGCAACTGCTCCTCCGTCAGACCCTCGCGCCAGTACCCGACGAACGTGACGCGCCGCTTGTCGATCCCGCGCTCCCGCACGAGATGGCGGCGCAGCTCCTTCACCCGGCCGGACTCGCCGGCGATCCAGGCGTACGGCACCTCGCTGGAGGGCAGTCGGGCGGCGCGGATGGCGTCGAGGGCGGTGGGCGCGCCCTCGCTCCGCACGAGCCAGGTGATCTCGGCATCGGCCGCGGTGGTCAGGTCCTGGATGTCCCCCGCGTGGTGGACCTCCAGCCAGACCCGGGCCCGTGTGCCGGCCGGCAGCGACTCCAGGATCGCCGAGGCGGCGGGCAGCGCCGTGTCGTCACCCCAGATCAGCACCGCGTCGGCGTCCGCCGGCGGCCGGAAGCGGATCGCGCGGTTGTCGGCGATCGCGGGCCCGAGCAGCACGACCCGGTGGCCGGGGGCGGCTTGGGCGGCCCACCGGGAGGCCGGTCCGGCGGGCACGGCGGCACCCGGCTCGACCCCGTGCAGCACGAAGTCGATGTCGATCTCGACGGTGTCCCCGTGGACGTCCGAGCGCAGCCCCCGCAGGGTGTACGAGCGCATCACCGCCCGTACGTCGTCCGGTAGTTCCCGCCACGCCTGCCACCAGCCGTCGCCCAACTCGTAGGGGACGGCCGGGACTTCCTGCCCCGGATGCGGCAGGAACAACGACAGCGACTGGTCCCTGCCGTCGGAGTGGAAGAACCGCAGATCGTCCCCCGCGAACGAGACGCGCACGAGAGACGGCCCCAGCCGCTCCGTCCGCACGACCTGAAGAGAGAAGAAACGGAAGGGGGCGGCTACGGCCGTCGTCATGGGGGCTCCTGGGTAGGGGGGCGGGAGCGTGTGGGGGTTCGTGGGCGGGTGCGGGTCTGGTGGGGGCTGGTCACGCAGTTCCCCGCGCCCCTGAAAAGCAGGGGCTGCGCCCCGTGCTTTCTTCAACGGCCCGCAGGGGCCGTTGCCTTCAGGGGCGCGGGGAACTGCGCGAGAAGCCCCACCGGAGCCGCACCCGCCCCCCCCGGGCCTTCGCCCTAGCTGACCTTCTTCGCCTTCTCGATCGCCTCGGCCAGCTCCTCCAGGAGCGGCGCGCACTTGTCGTAGGACAGGATCGGCTCGGGGTTACGCCCGATGACCTGGCCGGCCTTCACCGCGGGAAGCTTCTTCCATGTCGCCTCCTCGATCGCGTCCGGCTGGATCGCCGACGTGCGGTTGTCCATGATGATGACGTCCGCGTCGTACTTGTCGACGTTCTCCCAGCTGAGGTTCTCGAACCAGCCCCCGCTGGCCTTCAGCGCGGCGGCGCTCGGCTCGACGAAGTTCACGCCGAGGGCCTTGAAGTACTCCAGGTCGATGGAGAGGTTCGAACCGGAGACGTAGAAGATGTCCTGGCTGGCGGAGCCGGCGAGCACCTTGATGTCGGGCTTGGCCTTGGTGGCCGCGCGCAGCCGGGCGGCCGCGTCCTCGAACCGCTTCTTCGCGGCGGTGATCTTCTCGGACTCCGTGTCCGCGCCGAGCGACTTGGCCAGCTCCAGCATGCGCTGCAGCGGCTCGGTCAGCTGACGGTCGTACACGGAGATGCCGACGCTCGGCGCGAGCTTGGCGATCTTGTCCTTGGATGCCTCGGGCACGTACCAGAGGGTGCCGGCGTCGTCGAACAGCGTCGTGATGAGGACGTCGGGGGCGAGGGCGGCGTACTTCTCGACGTTGAACTCGTCCCAGACGTTGCCGAGGATCTCCACCTTGCTGATGTCGAGGTCGCCGGCCTGGACGTCGGCCTTGCCGTCCGTCGTCTTCGTCGGGCCGAAGACGCCCTTGACGCCGATGCCGTAGTCGTGGAGTGCGGCGGCGACACCCACGAACGCGACGATGTTCGACGGCACCTTGTCGGTCTTGACGGTCTCGCCGCGGTCGTCCTTGAACGACCAGGGGCCCTTCGCGGCGGCCGTCTCCTTGTCGGAGCCAGTGCCGCTGCTCGTCGAGCTCTCGTCCCCGCAGGCGGCGAGCACGGCACCGAGACCGAGTGCGCCACCGGCGGCGAGGATGCCACGGCGGGTGAGGTGAGCGGCTCTGGCGTTGGACATGTGTATGGCTACTTTCGAACGGGGCGGAGTGCCGCCCGAGGGCGAGTTCGAAGGTAGGTTAGCCTAACCTCACTGGTTGTCCAGGGGGGTGTTCCGGGTAGCGGAATGCCTGGAGCCACTGCCGCTGCGACCTTTGAGTTTCCTGTGAATCGAAGGTTGGGTGGGTGCGCGGGAGGGTGAGGGCCCCTGAATCGGTCATTCGCCTCGCGAAAGGGAAGGTCTGCCCCGAACGGCCCCAAGACCGGTGGCAGCCCCAACTACCCGCAGCCGATGCCCCTTTGGGGCCCCTCGGGTGTTCGGACAATCGAACGGCCCCGTCCGTCGGTGGCCGAAAGCAACTCATCTTGCGCGCATGCTCCGCCCGGCGGTTCGGCCGAACGCCAAGTGGGAGTCACCCACCTGGCGTCGGCTCAAACGTTGTGTATGTCACCGGCGTCCGTGGGCCGGAGCCGCAGGAGGAACCGACCCCGGAACCCGGCCGCTCGGCGCCGGTGGTTCAGCTGAGGGCTTGGTAGCCGCTCCAACCGGCACCCAGATCCCTGAGGGGCAGGTCGCCCTTGGAGATCCGGGGTACGAACCACAGGTGGCCCGTCTCAAGGACGGTCCACAGGTCTGGGACTCCGTCGTGGTCGGCGTCCCCGGGAGAGGTCACCAGTGGGGCCCTCCCAGCGGTGAACCCGTATCCGGTCTTGATCTTGGTCGACTGGTCCGCGAGGCCGTCACCGTTGTCGCCGGTGCCGGTGTGGATGTAGAGGTCGCCGGTCTCGGTGTTGCGGGAGATCAGGTCGACCCGCTCGTCCCCCCGCACGTTGCCGGGGGCGATGAGCGTGGACTTCGCCCAGCCCTCGGTGCCGATCAGCAGGGGTTCCCGGTCGCTGTCGAGTCGGTTGTCGGGCGCTCCGAAGTAGAGCCACAGCAGGTCACCATTGCGAACCAGTTGCCGACAGCATCCCCGCCATCAGGGCCACCCTCCCCGCAGAGCGCCGAGAGGCGTTCGACCACGCCATCAACGAGGCCGGTGTGCAGGAGATCAGCGCCTTCATGCGGCACTGGATGCTGGAGGCCGTGCCCGACCCGGAGGTCGAAGCGCTGCTGGAGAGGCTCGTCACGGACAAGGTCGAGAGGCGGGGCGTCGCGTGAGCTTCCACATGAGCTGCGCCCCGCCGGTGGACGACCCCCTGGCCCGCTCGCGTACTCGGATCCGTACCGACCTTAACCGTCATCAGGCTCACCCCCGGGCTCTGCCCGGCGAACGGGCGAGGGGCGCGTCCGTTCCGCACGTGGACGTGAAGGTGTGACGGGAGTGGCGCTAGCGTGGGCATGTGCCGGTGGGGCGCTGGATCAATGGAAGGGATGGCCGATGACCATGCCGTATGCGGATGGGGACGGTCCGCTCATTCCTTGACCCGAGCTCGCTCTGCCGAACCTGCGACAGGCCGTCGCCACGGTTGTCCCCTCCCGGCTTCCCGAGTTCTTCGAGGACCTTCAGAAGGCCTTCGTCAGAGCCGGGGACGAGGACGGCGTCGTACCGATCCGGATGTTCTACCGGCACTGGGCCGTCGTCGTCGAGATCGAGCGGCACCCCGGGACTGCCCGCCGCCGAACAGGCCATCAGCAGTCCGGATCCCGTCGTGCGGGAGCGCGCGATCCGTGAAGCCGGTGACATCGTGCGCGCCGCGCATCGTGACGTTGCCGGTGGCTGACTGGCACTGGGAGCTGTTCTGCGACGATCTGCTGGACGGTCTTCCCGAAGCCGCCCGTGCCGAGACCGAGCGGCTGGCCAACGAAATCGCCGTACGCGAATCCATGGTCTTTCTGGAAGGGGCCGCCTACACCGGACCGGGGCCTGGCGTGCGGACCGAGAGCCGAGGTCTGCTCATGCTCACCTGTCTGACGGACGTGCGGGGCTAGCGGATCGTGCTGGTACAGGTGAGCTGGTTCGGCTGACCCCGCGCGGGCGAACGCGGAAGATATCACCCTGTCAACCCCAACTCCCGTGCGATCAGCATCCGTTGCACCTCGCTCGTGCCCTCGCCGATCTCCAGGATCTTGGAGTCGCGCCACATACGGGCGACGGGGTACTCGTTCATGAAGCCGTAGCCGCCGTGGATCTGCGTGGCGTCGCGGGCGTTGTCGACGGCCACGGTGGACGAGTACAGCTTCGCCAGGGCCGCCTCCTTCTTGAAGGGTTCACCGGCGACGAGGCGGTAGGCGGCGTCACGCCAGGAGAGGCGGGCCGTGTGGGCCTTCATCTCCATGTCGGCGATCTTGAACTGGATCGCCTGGTTGGCGCCGATCGGCCGGCCGAAGGCGTGCCGCTCCTTCGCGTACTTGACCGACTCGTCCACACAGCCCTGCGCGAGGCCGGTGGCGAGCGCGGAGATGGCGATCCGGCCCTCGTCGAGGATGCGCAGGAACTGGGCGTAGCCGCGGCCCTGTTCGCCGAGGAGGTTCTCCGCCGGGACCCGGACCTCGGAGAAGGACAGTTCACGTGTGTCCGAGGCGTTCCAGCCCACCTTGGAGTAGGGGGCGGCCACCGTGAAGCCCGGGGTGCCGGACGGGACGATGATCGAGGAGATCAGCGGCTTGCCGTCCGGGGTGCGGCCGGTGACCGCCGTGACCGTGACCAGCCCCGTGATGTCCGTGCCCGAGTTGGTGATGAAGCACTTGCTGCCGTTGATGACCCATTCGTTCGTCGACTCGTCCAGGCGGGCCGTCGTCCGGGTCGCCCCCGCGTCCGAGCCGCCGTCGGGCTCGGTGAGGCCGAACGCGCCGAGCATCTCGCCGGAGCAGAGCCGCGGCAGCCACTCCTCCTTCTGCGCCGGTGTGCCGAAGAGGTGGATCGGCATCGCGCCCAGGGACACCCCCGCTTCGAGGGTGATCGCCACGGACGAGTCCACCCGGGCCAGCTCCTCCAGCGCGATACCGAGCGCAAGGTAGTCGCCGCCCATGCCGCCGTACTCCTCGGGGAACGGCAGTCCGAACAGCCCCATGCGGCCCATCTCGCGCACGATCTCGTACGGGAACTCGTGCCGCTCGTAGAAGTCGCCGATCTTGGGCGCGACGACCTCGTGCGCGAACTCCTCGACCGTGCGGCGGAGTTCTTCCAGCTCGGGGGAGAGGCGGTGGTTCATGAGACGTCAGTGCTCCTTGGGTCCTCGTGGCCCTTGTCGTCCTCGTGGGACAGGGCGCGTACGGTGCGGGACGGGCTGGGTCGGCCCAGGTGTTCGGCCATCCACGCGCTGGTGGCGACTAGACGGCCGAGGTCGACGCCGGTGTCGATGCCGAGTCCGCGCAGCATCCACACGAGGTCTTCGGTGGCGAGATTTCCGGTGGCGGACTTCGCGTACGGGCAGCCGCCGAGGCCGCCCGCGGAGGCGTCCACGGTGGTGACGCCGTGCTGGAGCGCCGCGTAGGTGTTGGCGAGGGCCTGGCCGTACGTGTCGTGGAAGTGCACGCCGAGCTTCTCGACGGGGACGTCCGCGGTGAGTGCGGTCAGCAGTGCCCGGACATGGCCCGGGGTCGCCACGCCGATCGTGTCGCCGAGACTGAGCTCGTCGCAGCCCAGGTCGAGCAGGGCGCGGCAGACCCGGGTGACCTGGGGGACCGGGACCGCGCCCTCCCAGGGGTCGCCGAAGCACATGGAGAGGTAGCCGCGGACGTGGACGCCCTCGGCCTTCGCCCGTGCCACCACCGGTGCGAACATCGCCAGCGCCTCGTCGACCGTGCGGTTGAGGTTGGCCTTGGCGAAGGACTCGGTGGCGCTCGCGAAGACGGCGACGCGGCGGGCGCCGAGCGCGAGGGCGCGGTCGAGGCCGCGCTCGTTGGGGACGAGGACGGGCAGGGCCACCGGCAGGTCGCTCACGAGCGGGAACAGGGCCTCCGCGTCCGCCAGTTGGGGAACCCACTTGGGGTGGACGAAGCTGGTGGCCTCGATCGTGGTGAGTCCCGCGTCGGCCAGGCGGCGGACGAACTCCGCCTTGACCTCGGTGGGCACGGTCGACTTCTCGTTCTGCAGGCCGTCCCGGGCGCCGACCTCGTGGATGCGGACGCGGGCCGGCAGGCCGGCCTCGGGGACCGTCATGGGCAGGGTCACCGCGCCCCCTCCTCGTGCTCCTCGTGCTCCGCGTGGGGTACGACGACGGCCAGCACCTGGTCCATGGCGACGGTCGTGCCCGGGGTGACGTCCAGTTCGGCGACCGTCCCGGCGTGTGGTGCGGAGACGACGTGCTCCATCTTCATCGCCTCCACCACCAGCAGGCTCTGACCGGCGGTCACCTCGTCCCCGACGGCCACCTTCACCACGGTGACGGTGCCGGGCATGGGAGCGGTGAGCGAGTCGGCGCCCGCGTGCGCGGACCGGCTCAGGGACGCCGCCAGGGGGTCGTGGTCGCGCACGTGCCAGGCGTCGCCGTCGCGGCCGATCCAGTCGGCGGCGCGGTGGAAGGTGTGGCGGACACCGTCCAGCGTCACGGCGACCCGGTCGTCGGTGACGGTGTGGGTGCCGCGCGGGCGGTGGGTGACGGGTTCGAGTCCCGTCACGCGCAGGTCGAAGGCCGGCGACAGGGGTTCACCGCCGAGACGCCACCCGCTCGGGACGGAGAAGGGGTCGGTCCAGCCGCTCGCGCGAGGCCGCAGCTCGTCGAGCCGTACGGCCGCCGCCGCCTCGTACACCGCCTCCGGGACCTCCGTGGAGACCAGCCCCGCCACCTCCCGCTCCACCAGCCCCGTGTCCAACTCGCCCGCCACCACCGCCGGGTGGGCCAGCAGCCGCCGCAGGAACCCCGCGTTCGTCTGGACGCCGAGGGTGACTGTCTCCGCGAGGGCCGCCCGGAGCCGGCGCAGGGCGGTGGGGCGGTCGGGGCCGTACGCGATGACCTTGGAGAGCATCGGGTCGTACAGCGAGCCGACCTCCGTGCCCTCGCTGAGGCCGGAGTCCGTGCGGACGCCGTCGCCCTGGGGCTCGCGCAGGCGCAGGATCGTGCCGCCGGAGGGGAGGAAGCCGCGCGCGGGGTCCTCGGCGCAGAGGCGGGCCTCGACCGCGTGCCCCGTCAGCGTCACGTCCTCCTGCGCGAAGGCGAGCCGCTCGCCCGCCGCGACCCGCAGCTGCCACTCCACCAGGTCGACACCGGTGATCAGCTCGGTCACCGGGTGCTCGACCTGGAGACGGGTGTTCATCTCCATGAAGTAGTACGAGGACGGGTCGCCGCCGGGGACGATGAACTCGACCGTGCCCGCGCCCAAGTAGCCGCAGGAGCGGGCCGCCTGGACGGCCGCCTCGCCCATCGCCGCACGGGTCGCCTCGTCGAGCAGGACGCTGGGCGCCTCCTCGATGATCTTCTGGTGGCGGCGTTGGAGGGAGCACTCGCGCTCGCCGAGGTGGACCACGCCCCCGTGGCCGTCGGCGAGGACCTGGATCTCGATGTGCCGGGGGCGGTCGATCCACCGCTCCACGAGCAGGGTGTCGTCGCCGAAGGAGGCGCGTGCCTCGCGCCGGGCGGCGGCGATCTCGTCGGTCAGCACGGCCGTGTCCCGGACCAGCCGCATGCCCTTGCCGCCGCCGCCCGCGCTGGGCTTCAGCAGCACCGGCATGCCGATCTCCCGTGCGGCGTCGGCGAGTTGCCCGTCGGTCAGGCCGCTGCCGCTGGAGCCCGGCACCACCGGCACGCCGGCCGCCCGGACCGTCTCCTTGGCGCGGATCTTGTCGCCCATGAGGGAGATGGCGTCGGCGGGCGGACCGATGAAGACCAGGCCGGCGTCGGCGCACGCCCGCGCGAAGGCAGCGTTCTCGGCGAGGAAGCCGTACCCGGGGTGGACGGCCTGCGCGCCGGTGCGGGCGGCGGCCTCCAGCAGCCGCTCCGCCGACAGGTAGCTCTCGGCGGCCGGCGGCGGGCCGATCCGTACCGCCGTGTCGGCCTCGCGGACGTGCCGGGCGTCGGCGTCCGCGTCGGAGTACACGGCGACGGAACGGACGCCGAGCGCGCGGAGGGTGCGGATGACGCGGACGGCGATCTCGCCGCGGTTCGCCACCAGTACTGTCTCGAACATCTTCGTCCGTCCCCTCACATCCGGAAGACGCCGAACTGGGGGTCACCCAGGGGCGCGTTGGCACAGGCGGTCAGGGCGAGGCCCAGGACCTGGCGGGTGTCGAGGGGGTCGATGACCCCGTCGTCCCAGAGCCGGGCGGTGGCGTAGTAGGCGTTGCCCTGGCGCTCGTACTGGGCGCGGATCGGGTCCTTGAAGGACTCCTCGTCCTCGGCCGTCCACTCCTCGCCGCGTGCCTCCAGCTGGTCCCGCTTCACGGTCGCGAGGACGGACGCGGCCTGCTCGCCGCCCATCACGGAGATCTTGGCGTTCGGCCACATCCACAGGAAGCGCGGCGAATAGGCCCGGCCGCACATCGAGTAGTTGCCCGCGCCGTACGAGCCGCCGACCACGACCGTCAGCTTGGGGACGCGGGTGCAGGCCACCGCCGTCACCATCTTGGCGCCGTGCTTGGCGATGCCCCCGGCCTCGTAGTCCCGGCCGACCATGAAGCCGGAGATGTTCTGCAGGAAGACCAGCGGGATGCCGCGCTGGTCGCACAGCTCGATGAAGTGGGCGCCCTTCTGGGCGGACTCGGAGAAGAGGATGCCGTTGTTGGCGACGATCCCGACCGGGTGCCCGTGGATCCGGGCGAAACCGGTGACCAGGGTCTGCCCGAACTCCGCCTTGAACTCCGCGAACCGCGAGCCGTCGACCACGCGCGCGATGACCTCGCGGACGTCGTACGGGGTGCGGGAGTCGACCGGCACCGCGCCGTACAGCGTGTACGGGTCGACCTTGGGCTCGACGGCCGGCTCGACCGACCAGGGCAGCGGGCCCCGGGCGGGCAGGGTGGAGACGATGGTCCGCACGATGCGCAGGGCGTGGGCGTCGCTCTCCGCGAGGTGGTCGGTGACTCCGGAGACCCGGGAGTGCACCTCGCCGCCGCCCAGTTCCTCGGCGGTGACGACCTCGCCGGTGGCGGCCTTCACCAGCGGCGGACCGCCCAGGAAGATCGTGCCCTGCCCCCGGACGATCACGGCCTCGTCGCTCATGGCGGGGACGTACGCGCCGCCCGCCGTGCACGACCCCAGCACGGCGGCGATCTGCGGGATGCCCGCGCCCGACATCCGGGCCTGGTTGTAGAAGATCCGGCCGAAGTGCTCCCGGTCGGGGAAGACCTCGTCCTGCATGGGCAGGAAGGCGCCGCCGGAGTCGACGAGGTAGAGGCAGGGCAGCCGGTTCTCCAGGGCCACCTCCTGCGCGCGCAGGTGCTTCTTCACCGTCATCGGGTAGTAGGTGCCGCCCTTGACGGTGGCGTCGTTGGCGACGACCACGCACTCGCGGCCGGCGACCCGCCCGATCCCGGCGATCACCCCCGCCGCCGGTGCCTGCCCCTCGTACATCCCGTCGGCGGCCAGGGGCGCCAGCTCCAGGAACGGGGAGCCGGGGTCGAGGAGGGTGTCGACCCGGTCGCGCGGCAGCAGCTTGCCGCGTGCGGTGTGCCGGGCGCGCGCCTTCTCGCCGCCGCCGAGCCGGGCGGCGGCGAGCTTGCCGCGCAGCTCGTCCACCAGCGCGCGGTGGGCCTCCTCGTTGGCCCGCCAGGCTTCCGACGCGGGATCGTCCGCGCTGTGAAGCTCCGGTGCCTCGTGCATCCTGCGAACCCCTCACCTTGTTAATGAGCGTTAACGCATTTCCTTCAGGTTAACGACCGCTAACCTCCCTGTCTAGAATTGCTCCCATGACCACCAGAACCGACGCCCCCACCCGTCGCGAGCAGATCCTCAAGGAGGCCGCGCGGCTCTTCGCCGAGCGCGGCTTCCACGGTGTCGGCGTCGACGAGATAGGCGCCGCCGTGGGGATCAGCGGTCCCGGTCTCTACCGGCACTTCGCCGGCAAGGACGCGATGCTCGCCGAGCTGCTGGTCGGCATCAGTGGGCAGCTCCTGACGGGTGCGAAGCGGCGGCTGGCGGAGGCCGACGGGGGGCCGCCCGAGGCGGTCCTCGATTCGCTCATCGAGGGGCACATCGACTTCGCCCTGGACGACCGCCCCCTGATCACCCTGCACGACCGTGAGCTGGACCGCCTGCGCGACAGCGACCGCAAGCTGGTCCGCCAGCTCCAGCGCCAGTACGTCGAGCTGTGGGTGCAGGTGGTGCGCGAAGTCCACCCGGGCCTCACGGAGCCGGCCGCCCGCTCGGCCGTGCACTCGGTCTTCGGCCTGCTGAACTCCACGCCGCACCTTGGCCGCCCCGGCTCCCTCCCGGGTCGGACGGCCATGGCGGAGCTGCTGCACCGGATGGCGAGGGGGGCCTTCGGGGCCGCTGCTGCGCAGGAGTGACGAGCGTTACGGGGGGAGGGGTCTGGACGGGCTTCCCTACCCGCCGGTACGGTTGCCTGAGCAAGCGCTTAGCCGACTCGGATGCGTCCGGTGGGGCGCTGGGCACATCCGAAAGCACTCAGGTGGAGGTGACGGCGTGCGCCGTACGGTGTTCAACGAGGATCACGAGGCGTTCCGGGAGACCCTCCGTGCCTTCATCGAGGCCGAGGTCGTGCCCGTCTACGACGAGTGGCTCGCCGCGGGCCAGGCGCCGCGCGAGTTCTACTACAAGCTCGCCGAGCTCGGCGTCTTCGGCATCCGCGTCGACGAGGAGTACGGCGGCGCCGGCATCGACTCCTACAAGTTCGAGGCCGTCCTGTACGAGGAGACCGCCCGCGCGGGCATCACCTTCGGCGGCTCCGGCGTGCACGTGCTGCTCGGCCTGCCCTACATCAAGCTGCTCGCCACCGACGAGCAGAAGAAGCGCTACCTGCCGAAGTTCTGCTCCGGCGAGGAGATGTGGGCCATCGCGATGACCGAGCCGGGCACCGGCTCCGACCTCGCGGGCATGCGCACCACCGCCAAGCTCTCCGAGGACGGCACGCACTACGTCCTCAACGGCGCCAAGACCTTCATCACCGGCGGCGTCCACGCCGACCGCATGATCGTGTGCGCCCGTACGTCCTCCCCGACCAAGGAGGACCGCCGCCACGGCATCTCCCTCTTCGTCGTGGACACCAAGGCCGAGGGCTACTCGGTCGGCCGCAAGCTCGACAAGCTCGGCCTGAAGACCTCCGACACCGCCGAGCTGGCGTTCGTCGACGTCAAGGTGCCCGTCGAGGACCTCCTCGGCGAGGAGAACAAGGGCTTCTACTACCTCGGCCACAACCTCGCCTCCGAGCGCTGGGGCATCGCCTACGGCGCCTACGCGCAGGCCAAGGCGGCCATACGGTTCGCCAAGCAGTACGTGCAGGAGCGCGTCGTCTTCGGCCAGCCCGTCGCCGCCTTCCAGAACACCAAGTTCGAGCTGGCCGCCTGCCAGGCCGAGGTCGACGCGGCCGAGGCCGTCGCCGACCGCGCCACGGAGGCCCTCGACGCCGGTGAGCTGACACCCGCCGAGGCCGCCAGCGCCAAGCTGTTCTGCACCGAGGTCGCCCACCGCGTCATCGACCGCTGCCTCCAGCTGCACGGCGGCTACGGCTTCATGAACGAGTACCCGATCGCCCGCCTGTACGCGGACAACCGCGTCAACCGCATCTACGGCGGCACCAGCGAGATCATGAAGACGATCATCGCCAAGGACATGGGTCTGTAGGGACCGGGTCTGTAAAGCACCGGAAACCGCTGCACAGTACAACTGACCCCATGAGTCAGCCAGCACTTCAGTCTCTCCTCGATCTGCTCGACCTGGAGCAGATCGAGGAGAACATCTTCCGCGGCCAGTCCCGGCCCGCCATCGTCCCCCGGGTCTTCGGCGGGCAGGTCGCCGCCCAGGCGCTCGTCGCCGCCGGCCGGACGGTCTCCGCCGACCGACTGCCGCACTCCCTCCACGCGTACTTCCTGCGCATCGGCGACGCCGGCGCGCCCATCGTCTACACCGTGGAGCGGATGAACGACGGCCGCTCCTTCACCGCGCGCCGCGTCGTCGCCGTCCAGCACGGCCAGCCGATCTTCGCCCTCTCCGCGTCCTTCCAGCGGTACGAGGACGGCCTCGACCACCAGGCCCCGATGCCCGCCGCGCCCGACCCGGAGACCCTGCCGACCGCCGAGGAACGCCTCCCGGCGTACGGCCTCGACCCGGCCGTGGTGGAGAAGATGCTGGAGGCCCGCGCCGCCGTCGACCTGCGTCACGTGGAGGACCCGCCCTACGGCCGCTACGGCGAGCCCCGCGAACCCCACTCCCAGGTCTGGTTCCGCGCCAACGGCAAGCTCGACGGTGTTGTTGACGAACCCCTGCTGCACGTCGTGCTCGCCACCTACGTCTCCGACATGACGCTGCTCGACTCGATCCTGCTCGCGCACGGACGCGGCGGCTGGGCCGTCGGGGACGTCGTCGGCGCCTCGCTCGACCACGCCATGTGGTTCCACCGGCCCTTCCGCGCCGACGAATGGCTCCTGTACGACCAGGAGTCACCGTCGGCGGCGGCCGGCCGGGGCCTCGGCCAGGGCCGGATCTACACCCAGGACGGCCGACTCGCGATCTCCGTGATCCAGGAGGGTGTCGTCCGCGTCCCGAGAGGGCGGCCGAAAGAGCCGGCGGAGCCGAGGGAGCCGGGGGAGCCCGGGGCTACTCCCCGCTGAGCCCCGCCTGCTCCAGCAGGTACGCCGACATCGGGTCGTAGTGGCGCGGGCTGACCACGTGGTCGTCCAGGGGCACCACGACCTGGAGGGTGCCCTCGGACTCGCCGAGGAAGAGGGCCGGGTCGTTGGAGTCCGCGTACCCGACGGAATCGATGCCGAGCTGGCCGGCGCAGCCTGCCCACCCGTGGTCGGCGACGACCAGGTCGGGCAGCGGGTGCCCGGCGCCCTCCAGGCCCCGCAGGATGGCGCGCATCGGCTCGGGGGAGTGGGTGTGCCACAGGGTGGCGCCGTGTTCGAGGACGGCCACGTCCGCGAACTGCATGACGTACCCCTCCTCCGTCTGCAGGCCGTCCGGGATGACGACGATCTCGCAGCCGGCCGCGCGCAGTGCCCGCGCGGTCTCGCTGTGCACCTGCAGCAGGCCGCCGGGGTGTCCGGTGGCCAGCAGCACGCGCTGCCCGCCCTCCGCCGCCTTGCGCAGCCGCGCCGCCATGCGCTCCAGCGCGTCGACCGTCAGATCCGGGTCGATGGTGTCCTGGCCGTAGCGGTGCCCCGGGTCGTCGTTCACACCGACGCGCTCCGCCATCACGGCCAGCACGTCCTGCTCATCGGTCCAGCGGTCCCCGAGCTCCAGGCCGAGCCAGTAGTGGCGGTTGCCGTTGGCCAGTTCGCGGTAGTGGGAGAGGTTGTTCTCGCGCGGCGTGGCGACGTCGCCCGCGATACGCGTCCGTACGAGGTGCTCGACGAGCTCGGCGCGGCTGGGGGTCCCGGATATCGGCATGCGTCCATTGTGAGGCAGACGACAGCGGGAGTCGCGGGCGTCCCGCCCGCTGCGACCCGCGTCACTCCGCACGGCGTTCGGGGAGCACCGCCTCGACCGTGGCGATCCGTCGGGCGAGGTCACCGGCGGGAACGTCGACCAGCTCGTGGCCGAAGGCGCGGTAGGTGTCCTCGTGGATCCGCTCGAACTCCAACGACTGCCGGAAACTGATGCGGCGTGCGGCGGTGGGTTCGCAGAACCCCAGGTTGCGGACGAAGAACACCTGCCGTTCGTAAACACCCTGGGTGGTGACCCGTTCGACCTCTGCGGTCAGCGCCGAGGACGGCACCCGGCCCTGGTAGGTGGCGAGCGCGAGCGTGCACAGCGGCGAACGGTCGTACAGCTGCACGGCGTCGGCCGTCGGGGCCGTCAACTGCCGCCGCTTCTGCAGCGCGACGATCTCGTCGACGAACGACTCCCGGGTCCACGGCTCGTCCTCGCCGCGCGCCTGCGCCCACGCGATGACATCGGTGGCGGCCTCCTCGACGACCGTGTGACCGCATGCGGCCAGGCCCCGCAGGAGGGTCGTCTTGCCCGCGCCGGGAGTGCCGGTGAGTACGTATCTGCGCATGCCGCCCAGGCTAGGTTCCCCTCGGCCGCGGCTGCTCGCCGCACGCGGCTCTCGTCTCACCCGTCGCGCAGCGCGAACCACAACTCCATGCGGACGTCCGGGTCGTCGAGGTCCGCCGCCAGCAACGTGGCGCAGCGGGCGATGCGTTGGCGGACCGTGTTGCGGTGGACGGACAGGGCGACGGCCGTGCGGTCCCAACTGCCGTGCAGGGACAGCCAGGTGCGCAGGGTCTCGGTGAGCGCGGCGGCGCCCGGGGCGGCGGTGACCGGGGCCAGCAGGGCCTCGGCGTGGGCGGTCGCCTCGTCCGGCGGCACGAGTCGGGCCAGCGTCGTCGGGAGGCCGTGCCGGACCAGCGCCGTCCGGGTGGCCCTGGCGCGGGCCAGCGCGCGGGCCGCCTGCACGTCGGCGGTCGGCCACGCGTGCGGCTCGGCGGGGGCGCTGACGCCGCAGATCCAGCCCGGCTGCTCGGCGATCTCGCGGTCGGCGGGGACGAGGACGCGTACGACGTCGCCGTGGGCGTCGACCAGGGGCGAGCCGAGAGCGGCTCCGAGCGAGGCCGCGGCGAGGGCCTCCGGCCGGGGGGTGCCGTCGGTGAGGCGGGCGTGGACGACGTGCCAGTGGGTGCCTGGGCCCAGGAGGGGCGCGGCCTCCTGCGGTTCGGCGCCGAGCAGGAGTCGGACCAGGGCCGAGGTGCGGGCCGCGCCGGTGCCGATCTGGCGTTCGCCGGTGAGGAGGGAGAGGAGCACGGCGGCGACCGAGGCGATGGTGTGGTCGCCGGGGGCCCGGTGCGCGGTGGCCACGCCGAGGGTGAAGCCGTTGCCTCCGGTGGTGAGGGTGTAGGCGGCGAGGTGGGTGCCGTTGACCGTGTCGGTCGCGGAGGTGGGGGGTGGCGTGCGCGGGGAGGGGGAGGGGGAGAGGGGCTGGGGTGCGTTGGCGGGTGCGGGTGCGTGGGGGCTGGTCGCGCCCACGCGGCGGAGCCGCATATGACGCGGCCCCGCGCCCCTGGGTGGGCCGGGGCGGACCACGGTTGCCAGGGCTGCCAGGCCTTGGTGGACGGGTTCGCCGTACTCCCGCCCTGCCGCTGCCAGTTCCGTGCCCTCCGGGCCGTACAGGACCGCTCGGCCCGAGACGCGCCGGGCCAGTTGGCGCAGGACCGCGTGGACCGGGTCGGGGCGGGACGCGGCTGCCGCCAGGGCCTGCTGGGCCTCTGTCACGCGGCGGAGCTCGGCGTGGCGGGCGAGGGCCATCAGCTGCCAGACCGCGCGGGCCACGCCCGAGAAGGTCGTCCGCGGCGGGACCTCGATCAGGGGCAGGCCGTAGGAGTCGCAGGACGCGACCAGGGCTCTGGGGACGCTGTCGTGGACCGGGGCGACGCCGAAGCCGAGGGCCGCGCCGCCCGCCGCGACGATGCGTGAGACGTAGTCGTCGAAGTAGGTGCCCGACCCGGCCGCCTCCGGGATGTGGACGCCGGCTGTGAGCAGCAGCTCGCCGCCGAGCAGATACGGATACGGGTCCGACATCTCCGAGGTGTGCGCCCAGTGGACCGCCGCGCCCGCGTCCACCGGCCCGGCGATCTGCCGCAGGCCCAGGTCGTCGCGGGCCAGCAGCGCGGAGAGGAGGACGGGCGGGGTGGGCGGGACCGACGGGGCCGGTGGGGCGGACGGGTCCGGCATGGTGTGCGTTCCTTCCATCCGGCACGGCTCCAATGGATGAAACGTACACTTCGCAGTCGCTTTCCGGCCACCTAGTGTCAGTGCCCATCACCCGCCACCGAGCGTGCGCGAAGGAGGCCTCTCACCATGGCCGTCGACTACACCGTGATCGTCCTCTATCTGGCCGGAATGCTGGCCATGGGCTGGTGGGGCATGCGCCGCGCCAGGTCGAAGAGCGAGTTCCTGGTCGCCGGGCGCCGGCTCGGCCCCACGATGTACTCCGGCACCATGGCGGCCATCGTCCTCGGCGGCGCCTCCACCATCGGCGGGGTCGGGCTGGGCTACCGGTACGGGCTGTCCGGCGCGTGGATGGTGTTCACCATCGGGCTGGGGCTGCTCGCCCTCTCCGTCTTCTTCTCGGCCCGGATCGCCCGGCTGAAGGTCTACACGGTCTCCGAGATGCTCGACCTGCGCTACGGCGGCCGGGCGGGCGTGATCTCCGGGCTCGTCATGTGGGCGTACACCCTCATGCTGGCCGTCACCTCCACCATCGCCTACGCCACGATCTTCGACGTCCTGTTCGACATGAACCGCACGCTCGCGATCGTCCTCGGCGGCTCGATCGTCGTCGCCTACTCGACGCTGGGCGGCATGTGGTCGATCACGCTGACGGACATGGTCCAGTTCGTGGTGAAGACGGTCGGTGTGCTGCTGCTCCTGCTCCCCATCGCGGTCGTCAAGGCCGGTGGGTTCGGTGAGATGCGGGACGCGCTCCCCACCTCGTACTTCGACCCGCTGGGCATCGGCGGCGAGACGATCTTCACCTACGTCCTGATCTACACGTTCGGCATGCTCATCGGACAGGACATCTGGCAGCGCGTGTTCACCGCCCGCAGCGACCGGACCGCCAAGTGGGGCGGCACGGTCGCGGGCACCTACTGCCTGGCGTACGCCCTCGCCGGCGCCGTCATCGGCACGGCGGCCAAGGTGCTGTTCCCCGACCTGGCCAACGCCGACGACGCCTTCGCGACCGTCGTGAAGGAGGAACTCCCGCTCGGCGTACGGGGGCTGGTGCTCGCCGCCGCCCTGGCCGCCGTGATGTCGACCTCCTCCGGCGCCCTCATCGCCTGCGCCACCGTCGCCAACAACGACATCTGGTCGCGGCTGCGGGGGCGGACCGCCGACGGCGACCACGACGAGGTACGGGGCAACCGCGCCTTCATCCTCGTCATGGGGCTCGCCGTCATCGCCACGGCGATCGCCCTCAACAACGTCGTCGAGGCGCTGACGGTGGCGTACAACCTCCTCGTCGGCGGACTCCTCGTGCCGATCCTCGGCGGGCTGCTGTGGCGGCGCGGCACCGCTCAGGGCGCCCTCGCCTCGGTGGTCGTCGGCGGCCTCGCGGTCATCGGCCTGATGGCGTCCTACGGCATCCTCGCCAACGAGCCCGTCTACTACGGCCTGCTCTCCTCCCTGGCCGCGTACGTCGCCGTCTCCCTGGCGACCCCGGCGACCGACGCCGCCGTGCTCGACGCCTGGCGCGAGCGTCTGGCCGGGCGGACCCCCGAACTTGTGACCGAACCCGTACCGACTCACCAGTAGAGTCGTCAGCAAGCACCACATACGCGACGAAGCGTAGGAAAGAAGGCTTCACCCCATGAGCAGTGCCCAGACGCCCCGCGGCCCCGTCGACTCCTCCCGTGTCCCCCGGTACGCCGGGCCCGCGACCTACGCCCGGCTGCCGCGCCTGGACGAGGTGGGCCGGGCCGACGTCGCGGTCGTGGGCGTGCCCTTCGACTCGGGTGTCTCCTACCGGCCGGGCGCCCGCTTCGGTGGCAACGCGATCCGTGAGGCGTCCCGGCTGCTGCGCCCCTACAACCCGGCCCAGGACGCCTCCCCCTTCGCCCTCGCCCAGGTCGCGGACGCCGGTGACATCGCCGCCAACCCGTTCAACATCAACGAGGCGGTGGAGACGGTCGAGGCGGCCGCGGACGAGCTGCTCGGGACCGGGGCCCGGCTGATGACCCTCGGCGGCGACCACACCATCGCCCTGCCGCTGCTGCGGTCGGTCGCCAAGAAGCACGGCCCCGTGGCGCTGCTCCACTTCGACGCGCACCTCGACACCTGGGACACGTACTTCGGCGCCGAGTACACGCACGGCACCCCGTTCCGGCGGGCGGTCGAGGAGGGGATCCTGGACACGTCCGCCCTCTCCCACGTGGGCACGCGCGGGCCGCTGTACGGCAAGCAGGACCTCACCGACGACGAGAAGATGGGCTTCGGCATCGTCACGTCGGCGGACGTGATGCGGCGCGGGGTGGACGAGATCGCCGACCAGCTGCGGCAGCGGATCGGGGACCGCCCCCTCTACATCTCCATCGACATCGACTGCCTCGACCCGGCCCACGCGCCGGGCACGGGGACCCCGGAGGCGGGCGGCATGACCTCCCGCGAACTCCTTGAGATCCTGCGGGGCCTCGCCTCCTGCCACCTGGTCTCCGCCGACGTGGTCGAGGTGGCGCCCGCGTACGATCACGCCGAGATCACCGCGGTGGCCGCCTCGCACACGGCGTACGAACTCACCACCATCATGTCCCGCCAGATCGCCGCGGCCCGTACGGAGAACGCGGGCCAGTGATCCGCGACAAGGAGAAGAAGGAGAAGGCAGCGCAGTGACCCACGACCACGACCTGGTACTCCGCCCGTCGGCCGCCCAGACGGAGGCCGCGCTGAACCCTCCCCCCGGCCGCAACGGCGGGGACCTGGTCGTGGAGACGCTGGCCGGGCTCGGCGCGACGACGGTCTTCGGGCTGCCCGGCCAGCACGCGCTGCCGCTGTTCGACGCGCTGCGCCGCTCCGACCTGCGCTACCTCGGGCTCCGCGTGGAGAACAACGCCGGGTTCGCGGCGGACGCGTACGGCCGAATCACCGGCGAGGCGGCCCCGCTGCTGCTGTCGACCGGGCCGGGCGCGCTGACGTCACTGGCCGCGCTCCAGGAGGCGGCGGCGGCCTCGGCGCCGGTGCTGGCGATCAGCAGCCAGGTTCCGACCGCCGGCCTGGGCGGGGGCCGCCGCGGCTACCTACACGAACTCACCGACCAGGCCGCCTCGTTCAGGGGCGTGGTGAAGTCCGTCCACACGGTCCGTACGCAGTCGCAGATCCCGTCCGCGATCGAGGCGGCCTGGAAGTCGGCGCTGTCGGCCCCGCACGGCCCGGTGTGGGTGGAGATCCCGCAGGACGTGCTGACGGCCGAGACCCTGATCCCGGTGGTGACGGGCGGCGACGCCTTCCCTGAGGAGCTGCCCCCGCGCCCCGAACTGACCGCGCTGGCCGCCCACCTGCTGTCCACCGCCGCCCGCCCGGCGATCATCGCGGGCGGCGGGGTCGTCCGGGCCGACGCCTCGGGCAAGCTGCGGCAGCTCGCGGAGCGGCTGTCGGCGCCGGTCGTGACGACGTACGGGGGGAAGGGCGCGTTCCCGTGGACGCACCCCCTGTCCCTCCAGTCCTGGATCGAGGACCGCCACACCACCGACTTCCTGGAGGACGCGGACGTCCTGCTGGTGGTCGGCTCGGGGCTGGGTGAACTGTCCTCGAACTACCACACGTTCGCGCCGCGCGGCCGGGTGATCCAGATCGAGGCGGACCTCGGGAAGCTGGAGTCCAACCACCCGGCGCTCGGCATCCACGCGGACGCGCGCCTGGCGCTGACGGCGCTGCTGGAGACGATCGAGGAGCCGCGGGAGGACGCGTCGGCGCCGGAGCGGGTACGGGAAGTGCTCGGGAAGGTCCGTGAGCGCATCGACGCGCAGCAACTCACCCTGGAACAGGACCTGCTGGCGTCCGTCCGCCGAGCCCTGCCGCCCCGCGCGCCCTCCTTCTGGGACATGACGATCCTGTCCTACTGGGCCTGGGCCGCGTTCGACCCCGAGGGCCCCAACACCATGCACTCCGCCCAGGGTTCGGGCGGCCTCGGCTACGCCTTTCCGGCCGCCCTCGGCGCGGCGGCGGCCGACCCCACCCACCCGGTGCTGGCCGTCTCCGGCGACGGCGGCGCGCTCTACTCGATCGCCGAGCTGGCCACCGCCCGGCAGTACGGCCTGAACGTCACCTGGCTGATCGTCGACGACGGCGGCTACGGCATCCTGCGCGAGTACATGACCGACGCGTACGGCGAGGCGACCGGCACGGAGCTGTCCCGCCCCGACTACGTGGCCCTGGCGGAGTCGTTCGGGGTGCCGGGCGTACGGACGACCCCGGAGACCCTGGAAACGGACCTGGCGAAGGCCCTGACCTCCCCGGGCCCGTCGGTGCTGGTCCTGCCGGCGGTGCTGCGGATGTTCGCGCCGACTCACCTGGGCTCGGGCTGATCACCCGATCGGCTGTTCGCGGTGACCTGCACGGGATATGTTCCGTGCGGTCACAGGCGTTCCGGTCGGGCCGATGTCAGAAGCGGCCACTACTCTGAGCCCGGAGAGGAGGACAGCGTGCTGCTGAGGTTCCGCGTCGCGAACGTACGGTCCCTGCGAGACGAGCAGGAGCTGTCCTTCGTCGCGCCGGGCGACGAGCAGGGTGGATCGGCGAACCCGGTGGATCTCGCGGGTGGCGGATCCGTCTCCGTACTCCCCCTGATCGGCATTTTCGGGGCCAACGCCTCAGGTAAGTCGAACGTGCTGACCGCGATGACCGACATGCGCAACGCGGTCCTCAACTCCTATGCGCGCTGGGCCTCTTACGACGGCATCCCGCGCCAGGTCTTCGCCCTGGACCCCAAGAGCGAGAGCGAACCCGCCTTCTTCGAGGTCGACGTCGTCATCGACTCGGTCCGCTGGACGTACGGCTTTGAGCTCAGTGCCACCCGCGTCGAGTCCGAATGGCTGCACAGCTACCCGCTCGGCCGCCGCCAGGAATGGCTCGACCGCGACGCCTCCCGGTCGGATGTCTTCAGGTGGCCCGGCGGACGGGTCAGGGACCGAGCCCAGCTCGTACGGCGTACGCGGCCGAACGCACTGCTGCTCTCCACGGCCGGCACGGACAACCACCCCAGCTCTCCCCGCTCTTCCACTGGTTCCGCCGCAACTTCTGGATGATCAACCCGGAGGCCGAGCGGGACGAGCGCGCGCGGTACACCACGAGGGAACTGTCCGGTCCGAGGGCCACCAGGATCCAGGAGCTGCTGAGGGTCGCCGACCTCGGCATCACCGGAGCGACGGTCGTCCAGGACGGCCCGGGTCAGGACGCGGTGAAGCTGACGCACCATTCGGCCGCCGGGGACGTGTCCTTCGACTGGCAGGAGGAGTCCTACGGCACCCGGTCCTGGTTCGCCCTCCTCGGTCCGCTGCTCCTCGCCCTCGACGAAGGCGCGGTCCTGCTCGTCGACGAACTCGACGCCAGCCTGCACTCCCGCTTCGCAGCCGAGGTCGTCCGGCTCTTCCACGACCCGTACGCGAATCCCAAGGGCGCTCAGTTGGTCTTCACGTCGCACGACGCGACGGTGCTCACCACCCCGAGCGGTGAGCGGCTCCTCGACCCGGCGCAGGTGTGGCTGACGGAGAAAGACAAGGACGGGGCAACCGCGCTGTATCCGCTCACCGATGCGGAGCCGGGCGAGGACGAGGACCTCACGCAGTCCTATCTCGCGGGGGCCTTCGGCGGGGTTCCGGCCCTTCTGGAGGGGCAGATCGCGCGACGGCTGCTGGTGGCGCGCGAGGCCGGCACGTACGACGAGACAGGCGAGCGAGCGGACGGGGCGGGGCGCGACTGATGGGGCGGGCGCAAAAGGGCAGGGACTCGTGGGAGCGTCCGGCCCGGCGGGGTGGACAGCGCAAGCGCCAGGTCTTCATCTTCACCGAGGGCAAGGTGACCGAGCCCTCGTATCTCGACATCCTCAAGGACCAGGGCGTCCCTCTCGCAGGCGAAGTCCCGGTGGAGATGCACATCGCCAACCGCAGGGCCGACAGCGGACGCAAGCCGCTCGACCTCGTCGAGCAGGCGATCAGTCTGAAGCGCGAAGAGGATCGCAAGGCGAAGCGGGCCAAGCTGGAGGCGAAGTACCTGCCTCAGGTCTGGTGCCTCTTCGACCACGACAACTACAAGTACGTCCGCGACGCACTGGAGCAGGCGAAGGCGGCGGGCATCGGAGTCGCTTTCTCGCATCCGTGCTTCGAGGTGTGGCGCCTCGCGCACTACAGGTGACGTGTCCTCGGCTCGGCGTGGCGTGATTTGGCGTGCTTCTCAGCACCTGAATGACGCTGGACTGGCCGTGAGTAGGGTCTTTCCAGCAGGAACGGTTGTTGTGACCATTGCGGCAACCATTGGAGAAACGGCCATTTTGGGGCTGCCTATGTGCTTTCCTGGCAGCGTCGTGGGCGTGGTGGCCAACGATGGTGTTGATCCTCGTTTTCTCGAAATCTGCTTGCATCGGGTGAAGAGCGACCTGGAAGGGAAGGCACCTCAGAGCGCTCAGCGGAATATCAACCTTCAAGATCTGCGACCTTTGACCGTACCCGATGTCTCCCGTAGCGCTCAGGCTGCTCTGGTGAGTCTATGGGAGACCTATCGAGACCAAGTTGCCGCGATGAAGGACGAGTCGGTCAAGCTTCGTAGCCTCAAGCAGGAGCTTACGGATGACCCGCTGTCCGGACGGGTTGCGGCAACTACTGTGGCGGCTTGAACGAAGGAACATCAGGGCCTCGCTATGGGCGAGCCTGCACTATCGCCCGCGAAATGTGCCGACCCTCTCGACAAGTTCTGCGAGCTCACGCCGCCTTGGCCGCGGCCACGCCCCGCGCACGAAGCGCAAGCTCCCGCACGGGCACGGCAGTTGGGTGTCGGCGCAGTTCCGCGCTCATCGCCCGGAAGTGGTCGTCACCGCGATTGGATGAGACGTGTTCGTACTCGTCCAGGAAACGTGACCAACTCTCGCAGGCCGCGTCCAAGTGGCCGACACGTAGCTGACGTTGCGCTAGGAGCGCGTAGGCGTGTACGCGGCCTTGGCGTTCCTGTTTCGGCTGGAGTCGGATCGACTGTTTCAGGGCCTTGATCGAGCCTGCGAAATCCTTCTCCTCGTACAGGACGTGCGAGACGTGGAAGAGGTAGGCGGTCTGGTCGTAGCCGCCGATCGCATCCCTGTTGTTGTCAGCCTTCGACAGTGCGTCCTCCGCTTCCCTCAGGCGGGCGTGGGCTTGTTGCTTCAGCCCCACCATGGACGCGGAGTGGGCCTGCTGGCCGCGTAGGAACGCCACGAGACGTGGACCCGCAGAGGGGGCTGCTTCTGCTGCAGAGTCCGCGAGTTCCAAGGCCTTGGGGCCGTAGCCCAGGTTGGAGGCCTGGAGGGACATGCCGCGTAGGGTCCTGCAGTAGGTGACGTGGTCCTCCGCCTCGCGCGCCAGGCCAAGGGCTTGGACGTAGTAGCGCTGTCCGAGACCGTGGGCCTTCTCGTACATGGCCATCCAGCCTGTCAGATACGTGAGGTCGGACGCGGCGGCCAGCATGTCCCTGCGGACCGGTTCCGTGGCCTGTGCCTGGAGCCAGGGGCCGACGGTGTTGACGAGGAACGCGGACGCCATGGGCATCGCGTGCCCGGCACCGAGTTCGTCGAGGATGTCCGCGATCCGGTCGGTCATGGTGCGAATCGACTGCACTTGTGAAGAGCCGATGCGAACGGTTCTCTTGCCAGGCGTCACCGATGCGTCCGCCGCTCGTGCGGGGAGGGCGAATGCCGGAACCGACAGTGCGGCGGAGAAGACCGTGGCAGCCAGCACGCTGCGGCGGGACGGATCCATGGTTGCCCTTCCGAGGTCGATCAACTCCTCGACAGTGTCAGCGCTTTGGGAGCCCATGAGTGACGGTGCAGGTTCCAGGCCGGTTTCCGCGTGGGTGACGGGGCGTCCCAGCCGTGCCGAGAGGGCCTCGACGATCAGCGCCCTGGCCTCAGGTTTTGGCTGGACCCCTGCAATCCAGTGTGCGACTGCGGTGCGGTCGTACGTGAGGTCGAGTCCTGCCTGAGGGCCGAGGCGGTTCACCTGCTGTGCGAGCTGGGTCCTGGTCCATCGTGCCTGGTCAAGCAGGTTGTCCAGGGCGCGGTTGGGGGTGCGCTTCCGTGCCATGTCCTCAACTCCCGACGGCTTGCATGGTGTTCAACGACGGCGTTCACGGTGTTCACGGTCCCACCGTCTCTCAACGGTACCTGCGGAGGGTGTCCGAGCGGTTACCTCTTGCACATGCGCCGAGTGATCTCGGCCGAAAGCAAGGACCCCCGCGACCGCTTGCGACGGCCCGGGGGCATGGCCCTCAACCACTGTGGAGTTGAGAACGTGTTGCACCTTATCGCTCGCTTCGTCGAGTCGCTGCTGCGACTGCTGTGGCCCCCCTCCGGGCGGCACCGCCAACGCCAGCGGAACCGGCACCGCGCAGGGGAAGGGGTGCGGGCCAACCCCGTACCAGCCACCCCCGTCGCACCCCGCCGTCGCCCCTCCCCGCACGAGGCCATCCTCCGTGGCGAGGACTCCCCGCTCGTTCGCCCCTACCTCCTCGCCCACGAACAACGCGTGCAGGCCAAGCAGCAACGCGCCCGCCGTCGGACCCTGTGGCTCGCCGTGCACGGTATCGACGTAGGGCCACGGCACATCCATGGTGTCGACGTGGGCTCTCGCCGAATCCGGGGCGACAAGGTGGTCGCCGCATGATCTACGAGAGCCACGACATCGCCGCCACCACAACCACCCGCCCCCGCCTCCTCCCCTGGTCCAGCCCCGACGGCAACCCCTGCTACCTCGTCGCCGACGCCTCCCGCACCGGTCCTCTCTCCCGCGTCGCCGACAACGTCGAGGCCGTCCAGCTCGGCATGGCCGGCGACCTTCTCGGCCATGCCGCCGATCTCCTGGACGACGCCAAGGCCACCGCGCCTCAACTCCGGTTCCTCACGGCCCGATTGACCGAATCCCTGCACGACGTGCACCGCATCGCCCGCAGCCGGGGCGCCCGCCTTCCCGTCCCGGACGACGATGACGACGAGGTTTCTGAGGACGATTCCGGCGCCTGACCACCCACCTCCGCCGAGCGTGCGGACGTACCGGCGCAAAGTTCCGTACGTCCGCACGATCGTGCACGTCCCGTGCCTCGCTCCCTTCCCCTCACCCCGCCCCCTGGACGCAGAATGGATGTGACGGGGAGGTCCTCGACGAAAAGTTCGCCGACCTCGTCCGGGACCGCACCCTCAAGGAGGAGGCCGAGCTTCTCGCGAAGTGGCCCACCGAGCGGGACGTCGCCGAGTCCGTTCCCATGATCGAGGCGAAGGCCGAGGACATGCTGGAGCACTGGGTGACCACGGTGCTGCCCGGCGGCTTCAAGGCACAGGTCGCCGCCGTCAGCCGGAAGGCGGCCGTGCAGTACCACCACGCCCTGCGCAAGGCGCGTGACGAACTGCTGGCGCAGTTGGCCGAGTTCGACCCGGAGTCGGTGACGGGTACACCACTGGAGAAGCTGTCCGTCAGGCAGCGCTATCTCCACCAGGCTTACCAGTTCAGGGCGTTGCTGCGGCGGATCGACTTCGTTCCCGTCATCTCCCCCGGTGTTCGTCCGCGCGCACCGGGACTGGCTGCTGACCAAGCGGCGGGAGCGGGAGCGCACTCGCCCGCTCAGCCCCGTCAAGCAGCTCGCCGACGGAGAGGTCTTCCGCTACCTGGGGCGGACGTATCGGCTGGCCGTTTCCGGTGAGGAGGGGGCGGGCGGAGGGGTCCGGCTGATCGCGGGGCGGCTCGTCATGGGCCTGGATCTGGCGGCGGAGCCGCAGGCGGGTCGGGCGGCGCTGGTCGACTGGTACTGCCGGGCCGGCCGGAACTGGACGGGACAGCGGCTTCAGCCCTGGGCGGCCCGCATGGGGGTGACCGAGCCGGAACTCGACGTACGGGACCTGGGAGACCGGTGGGGTTCATACCGGCCGCCGCAGGCCGGGGCGGGCGTCAAGGGGCTGATGAGTCTCGGGTGGCCGCTCTTCCAGCTGCCCATGCACCTGATCGACTACGTCATCGCCCATGAACTGGCCCACGTGAAAGTGTCCGGGCACCGGGAGGACTTCTGGCGGCTGCTGCGGACCGCGCTGCCCGAGTACGAAGAGCGGCGGGCAGACCTCGACGAGCTGGGGCGGCGACTCTGGATGGGCGACATTCGGTCGTGATCTTGTACGTGGTGCGGCGCGCGTACCCGGCACCGCCGGGCACGCGCGCCGCTGTCGGTCCCGGCGCGGGCCGAGGTCCTCGGCGCGGAGCGACCGGTCCTCACGCATGGCGGCCGGTCCCGGCGCCCAGCGACAGGCCCAGCGCGCGGCGACCGGTCCCCGCGCGGAGCGGCACGCTCAGCGCAGTGTCGCTCCGAACATCGCGTCCGTGACCGGGCCCGCCACGTCGCCGGGACCGAAGGCGAGGGCCGACGTGGTGGTCAGGCCGGTGGTGGTGCCGGGGAGGACCCAGACGGCGCCGTTGTCGCTGTTCTCGGCGGGGGCGCCCACGGCCAGGTCGGGGTGACCGTTGCCGTTGAAGTCCAGCAGGGCCGTCGTGGTGCCGAACTTGTCCTCCGCCTCGGCGACTCCGGGGACCCCGGCGGTGTTCTGGTGGAAGACCTTGGTGCCGGCGCCCGTGACACCGGAGGCGGTGCCGGGGACGAGGGCGACCGAGCCCGCGTTGGTGATGTCCGTGACGTCCTCGTAGGCGATGCCGAGCGCGATGTCGGCGTACCCGTCGCCGGTGACGTCGGCGACCGAGACCGCCGAGCCCACCAGGTCGCCGTCCTCCTGCGCGCCGGGGAAGCCGGGCAGGCTCTGGTCGAAGGTCTGGACGTTCGACTCGGACGTGCCGGTGGGCGAGCCGTAGGCCACGCGGACCTGGTCGGACCAGCCGTCCGCGCCCACGACCACGTCGTCGTAGCCGTCACCGTTCACGTCTCCGATGCCGGTGCCGGCCGGGTCGCGGCTCGTGTCGTCACCGGGTGTGAAGCCGCGGGTGAAGCCCGAAGCGCCGCCCAGGAGCAGGCGGTTGCCCCACGTGCCGTCGCCCGTGTAGTGCCACTGGACGATGTCGTCCCGGCCGTCGCCGTTGACGTCGCCGACCTGGCCGGAGACGACCGGGCCGGTGATGGAGGACGGCCCGTCCTCGCAGCCCCCGCCGGTCGCGCAGGACGCGTCGTCCTCCTCCCAGCCCCACCACAGGGACTTGTCGAGGAGGTTCAGTACGGCGGCCGGCTTGCCCGCGCGGGAGATCGGGCCCTTCCACAGGGCCGCCGGCGCGCCCTCGGGGTCGTCGCCGCCGACGGACTGCGCCGAGAACAGCGCGAGATCGGTCTTGCCGTCGCCGTCGAAGTCGCCCGCCTGCGGGGCCGCCCCGTACTGGGCGATGCTCGTCCCGCCGGTCAGCCCGGTCGACGAACCCCAGAGGACCACCGAGCCCGCCGTGCCGCCCGCGATCACCAGGTCGCCGTAGCCGTCCCCGTCCAGGTCGCCTTTGGTGAAGGTCGAGCCGAAGCGCTGGTTGGCGGTGGCGGAGCCGGGCACACCGCTCGTCGAGCGGCTGATCAGCTTCTTCTTGGTGGGGGAGATGCCGCTCTTCGAGCCGTACAGGACGGCCACGTAGCCCGCCTTGGCCTTCGAGGACACCGTGGCGTTCGGGGCGCCGACGACCAGGTCGGCGTACCCGTCACCGTTGAAGTCGTCCGCCACACCCACCTCCGCGGGGGCGGCCGAGGCCGTGCCCAGCGACAGTGCGGTCAGGCCTCCGGCCAGCAGTACCACCGCTGCCAAGGGGGCGCTCACGCGTGCCGTACGGGTGCGTCGTGCTGCTGCTCGTGCTCGTGACATGCACGTGCCTTTCGGGTCGGTGGAGATCCTGCTCCGGCGGGCGGAACCGCCGCGTCCATGTAGTCCGACTCGACAAGGAGTTCGTCGGTTGTGCGTCCGAATGTCATGAGTACGTAACTGAACGGCGGACCCCCGGCCCGTGCGGTCCGGGGGCTCACCGTGCTCACCGCGCTCGGCGTGCGGCTACCAGATCGCCTCGACCCACTCCGGGTGGTCGATGAACGGGTTCCGGTTGCCCTGGTAGTCGCTGTAGATGAGGTCGTTGCGGCGCTCCTCGAAGGAGTCCGGCGGGTCCTCGTCGTTCCAGGCCTTCAGGACGGACAGGCGGCCGTGGAAGCGGGTGCCGCCGTTGTTGACGGAGTCGTTGGGCTCCAGGTTGGGCCAGCCGTCGTCGCCCTCGTACCGGACGGCCATGTAGAGGATCATGCGGGCCACGTCGCCCTTGACCGCGTCCCGGGGCTCGAAGGAGTTCGAGTCGACGAGGCTGCCGCCGCTGTTGGTGAAGCTGCTGCCGCCGTTGTCGAAGTCGAGGTTGCCGCGTCGGGCGTTGACCGCCACGTCCTCGGGGCGCAGGTGGTGCAGGTCGGTACCGGGGCCGGCGGAGGTGCCGAAGTCGCCGTGCGACTGGGCCCACACGTGCTCGCGGTTCCAGTTGCCGGAGCTGCCGCCGTTGAGGGACTTGCTGCGCGAGATGCCGCTGTAGAGCAGCTTCACGTTGTTGCTGTTGTTGGGGTCCTGGTCGGTGACCTTCAGCGCGTTCCAGACCGCCGAGTACGAGATGGTCGTGTGACCGTCGATGATCGAGTGCAGCGAGGACTTCAGGGCCGTACCGGACTTGCCGATCGCGCTCGCGTAGTACGTGTCGTCGTACGCGGTCGTCGTCGCCGAGGCGGGGGTGGCGGTGGCTGCCGGGAGGACGATACCGACGAGCACGGCCGACGTCGCGAGAGCGACCGACTTCCAACTGCGTATCCGCGCAGCGGGCATGAGGGGTGTCCCTTCCCAGAGGGCCGCGCAGGACGAGGAGTTGGTTCGGGGAGTCTCGTTCTACGCGGGTTGACTGTGTGGGTAACCGAGAGATTGGCATGGACGGGTCAGTCGAGGTGTTACAAGTGGAAGGCGATCCGATGACGATTCGGCCAATGGGGCAACTCTTGTGCCTCAACCCCCCTTCACCTGCCTCGATTCAAGGGGAGACCCTCATTGACGTGCGGATTTCGGCGTGCTGGGTCGGTGAGCGGTCTTGCGTAGTTGTCGGGTGCAGAGCAACCTCAACGGGGGATGAACGGTCTTCTTCAGGGGGGTGACGTCTGGTGTGATCCCGGTCTGCCGACCGGCCCGCCCACCTGCACGCCCACCTGCCCGTCGACTTGTCCGTCCGTCCGTCCGCCCGCCCGCCCGTCCGCCCGTCCGTCCGTCCGATCGTTCGTCCGCCCGTCCGTCTGTCCGTTTGCGGGTCCATTCCGTCCCGTCAGTCCCGTCCGTCGTCCACCCGTCGGCACCCACACCGGAAAGTCATGTTGCCCACCAAGAAGAGATCCGGCCGCTCGCACGAGACGACGGCCGGATAATTGATATCCATATTCTCGCGGGCGCTCCCGCGAATACGCAGCACGGTCGCGTCCGTCAAGTGGCGTCGGCCGAGGGTGATTCTGTGGATCGCGGCGGTGGTCGTGGGAATCGGATTCATGCTCGCGCTGGAGGTCGCCGCACGGGGATACGGTGTGCCGGGGCCGATCACCAATCAGGCGGGCGAGGTGATATTCGCCCCGAAATCAGGGCCGTTGCTCTACGCCAGTATGGCGTTGACGATGGTGGTGCTCACCTGGCGCGAACGGTTCATCGCGGCGGGTGTCGCCGTCGGAATCGATATCGTCTTCTTTCTGGTCAGATGGTTTCTCGACGCCAAAATGATGTTCGGCAACGGCGCGCTGTGGGTGATCCTGGGCTGCGCGGTCGTCGCCGTCACCCGCCGCACCGGCCGTGAACGAGCGCTCCTGCTGAAAGGCGTCGGGCTCGGTCTGCTCCTGGTCGCCGGCCGCAAGACGGGCGACGCCTGGCTGCTGATCACGTCCAAGACGCGGCCCATGGTGCTCGACCAGTACCTCGCCACCGCCGACCACGCGTTGGGCAACCCCTCGTGGCTGGTGGGCCGGCTGGTCAGGGCCACCGGGCCCGTCGGCACCCATCTGCTCGACTGGGTCTACATCCAGCTCGCGGTGGCGGCGGTCATCGTGACGCTCTACCAGCTGCGGCACGTGGCGGCCGAACGGCGCTTCCCGCGCCACCACCTGGTGCGCACCTTTCTGGTGATCGGCCTCCTCGGGCCGAGCATCTACATGATCTTCCCGGTGGTCGGACCGGTCTTCGCCTACGGCACGGGCGCGTTCGGCACCGGCGGCGAGCACTGGGCCCTGGCCGACATCTGGCCCGACACGCCACCGTCGCTCACCACGCCGCACCCGATGGTGTACGACGAGATCACCCCGCGCAATTGCATGCCCAGCCTCCACACGGCGTGGGCCACCGCGATATTCATCCACTCGCGCCGGGGCCCGCGCGCTCTGCGATACGCGGGAACCTTCTGGCTGATCGCCACGCTTTCCGCGACGCTGGGATTCGGATATCACTACGGCGTGGATCTCATCGCCGGTGTCGTCTTCACCCTCACGATCGAGGCGGCGCTGCGGGCGTACGACCGCGGCTGGGACCGGGCGGGAATCGCGCTCGTCGTCCATGGTGCGGCCGTGTTCGTGGGGCTTCTGCTGGCGTATCGCTATCTGCCGGTGGAAATGGCCCGACACCCGTGGGTGTACGGGCCGCTTCTCCTTATGGTGATGGGCTCGGTCGTATACGGCTACGTTCGTGTCGACCGACGCTGGACGCCGGAAGCCGCGTCGCCGCGACAGCCGGAGCGGCGGGCGGAACGGCATCCTGAGCTGGTGTGAGCGGGCGGAGGGAGCGGCGGCCCCGGCGAGGGCTCAGCCCTTGAGCCGCTCCCGCAGCTCGTCGACATCGGTGAGGAACCATGTCTGACGGTTCCGGTTGCACTCCCGGACGAAGTCGCGCAGGGCCGAACTGGCCTCCGTGTGCCGGGAGATGTCGCCGACGACGGCGAGGCCGACGCGGTACTGCACGAACTTCTGGATGATGTCGCCCGCGACGCGGGTGCTCAGTCGGAAGAACCGCTCGTCGAACCGCTCGACGGGGACGGCGACCCATGCGGCGCCCTGGTACCCGGCATCACCGACGAGGTCCAGGGCGTCACCCTCACCCCCGATCACCCCACCCTCGGCGTCACACATCAGCACGGGCACGTCGTGGATCGTCTGCAGGGTGGTGGTCATGGGGCGAGGCTACTGTCACTTCATCAGCGTGTCGTGGGCGGCGTAAGCGGCGGACTGGGTGTGGTACCCCGAGAGGAAATCGAGCTGGGAACTCGTGTCCAGATAGTCGGGCAACCTGCCGCTGGGCGGAACGAAGTCCGCTATCGCGCGGAACACCTCGCCGGCGGCCTTCCCGTGCTTGGGACCACGGGTGCGCGCGGCCAGCAACTGCTCACCCGCCTTCTTCAGCTGTTCACGCAACGCCGGGCCGGGACGCTGCTTGGCCTGGCTCAGGAAGCTGTCGTTCCCCAGCCGCCGGTCGCGCTTGCCGATGGCCTGCAGCGTGTGCAGCGTCGCGTAGAGCTGACCGCACAGGTAGGCGGGGGAGGGCTGTGTGTCGGCCAATCCGGCTCTCCTTCTCCATCGGGCCCGACGGGCTTCTCCCCCCCTCCCTACCCCGACCCGGGGACAACGGAACTGGGGGCAGGGGAACCGGGGGCAAGGGAACTGATGTACAACTATCGATCGTCGTCGCGAGTCGACTGGGGTGAATCCGTCAGAAGCGGGTTCCAGTCGCACAGGGGGATGGGACAGGTTTGATGACTCACCGGATATCGGGGGTATCCCGGGTGTCGCCGGCGTCCAGGCGGACGCGTGTGGTCGCGGCGGGGCTCGGGGCCGGCATGGTCCTCACGTCGGCGGCGGCGGCGTTCGCGCCCGCCGCGGTCGCCGCACCGCAGGTCACGTGTACGTCGAAGCAGGCCGGGCTGGCCGAGAAGCTGCAGAAGGACATCACGGCGGCGCTGGCGAAGCGGAAGGGCACGGTGGCGGTCGGCCTGTACGACCGGGCGACCAACACCACCTGCACGCTGCGCGGGGACACCGCCTTCGACTCGGCCAGCGTCGTGAAGGTGACCGTGCTCGCCGCGCTGCTGTACGACGCCAAGAAGACGAACAGGTATCTCACCGACCGTGAGACCAAGCTCGCCACCGCCATGATCACCAAGTCGGACAACGCCTCCACCAGCACCCTGTGGAAGCAGCTCGGCGTCAAGAAGATCAAGGCGTTCCTCACGGTCGCCAAGATGACGCAGACCAAGCCCGGCGCGAACAACTACTGGGGCCTCACCCAGATCACCGTCCGCGACGAGCAGCGGCTGCTCGCCCTGCTCACCGCGAAGAACACGGTCCTGAGCGACAACGCGCGCGCGTACGTCCTCAAGCTGATGAACAAGGTCGTCTCCTCGCAGCGCTGGGGCACCCCGGCCGGGGCGCCCTCGACCGTGAAGGTGCACGTCAAGAACGGGTGGCTGTCCCGCGCCACGCACGGCTGGCGGGTGCACAGCGTCGGCACGTTCAACGGCGGCGGACGGGACTACACGATCACCGTCCTCACCCACGGCAACCCCGACATGCAGTACGGCGTGAACACGATCCAGGCCGTCTCCAAGGCCATCCACAAGGATCTCGTGCCCGCCCCGAAGAGCTCCTCGGGCACGGCGAGTGCGCAGCGGTACGAGCCCACGGATCGGCCGCAGGAAGCGACGGTGCCGGTGCCGGAGGGCGCCTCATAGCTCGGGGTTGCGGGCGCGTCGGCGGCTGCGGGCCCGGTGGGGCTTCTCGCGCAGTTCCCCGCGCCCCTGGAAAGGCAGGGGCTGCGCCCGTTGCCTTTCCAGGGGGCAGCGCCCGATGACATCCGGACGTTCACGGCGAGGCCATCCGCGGCTCACCGGCGTCGCCCTACCGTGACGCCATGCCTCTGAGAAGCCTCGTCGCGACCCTCACCGCCGGTCTGGCGGCGGCGGCCACCACGCTCGCCGCCGCCGGACCCGTCCACGCCGACTCGGCGCGCGGCCACGCCTGTTCGTCGTCCGTGTCGATCGAGAAGTACTCCGACGCCCTCGACAAGACGACGTACGCGGGCACCTTCGTCGGGAACCTCTCCGGCCTCGCCGTCGACCGCGACGGCTCGCTCCTCGCCGTCTCCGACCGGTCGGCCCTCTTCACCCTCGACCGCCGCACGCTCGCACCGGAGGGCGTCCTGCCGCTCGCCACACAGAGCGACGCCGCACTCGACTCCGAGGCGGTCGCCGTCGACCGGGACGGCACCCTGCTCGTCGCCTCCGAGACCGAGCCGACCGTACGGCGCTACGACCGGCGGGGGCGGATCCTGGGCAGCCTGCCCGTGCCCGACGAGCTGGCGGTCGCCCCGGCCGGTCGGGCGGTCGCCAACCAGACCTTCGAGGGGCTCACCCTCCTGCCCGGCGGACGCACCCTGCTCGCCTCGATGGAGGGCACCCTCACCGGGGACACCGCCGGGGTGGTCCGTCTGCAGACATGGCAACGGCACGGCGGCGCAGCGGAGTTCAGGCTCTCCGCGCAGTACGGCTACCGAGTGGACGCCGGCCTCGGGGTCGTCGAGGTGGCCGGCCTCCCGGGCGGACGGCTGCTCGTGCTGGAGCGCGGATTCACCGCCGGGGTCGGCAACACGGTCCGCCTCTACGCCGCCGACACGCGCCGCGCGATCGACCTTCGCCGCACGACCGCCACCGGTCGGACGAGCAGCACCCTTCGCGTGACCGACACCGACGGCGTGCGGCTCGTCCGCAAGACGTTGCTCGCCGATCTCGTGGACTGCCCCAGCCTCGGCGCCACGGCCAAGCAGCCCCAGCCGAACCCGCTGCTCGACAACATCGAGGGCATGACCGTCACCGGGGCCGCACGGCCCGGCGGGCGGCTGGAGGTGCTGCTGGTCAGCGACGACAACCAGAACACCGTCCAGACCACCCGCTTCTACTCCCTCTCCCTCTCGCTCCCCCTCCGGATCCGGACCGTCTGAGGCACGCCCGGACGCCGGTGTGGGTGACGCGCGCCGGCGGTCGGATCCTCGGCGCCCGGCTCCGCCACCGGCGTCGGGCCGTCAACTCCGCTGTTCGCAGCCGCAGTCGGTCGTCGCGCCGTCCTCCAGCAGCCCGCTCCTCGCCGTGAGATAGGCGAGCTGGGCACGGCTGTTGCTGTCTGGTTCCTCTCCATCGGCTTCATGGTCGGCATCCCGCTGCACATGGAGGAGTACGCGTCCGGGTGAGCCCCGTCGGCCCCCTTCTGGATCACGGGGCTGACGGTGCTGGTGCTCCAGTACCCCCTGTTCAAGTTCCTGATCAAGCACCTGCGCCCGGGGGCCGTGACGGCGCTCGGTCTGGCGGGCGTGACGGTCGCCTTCACCGCGTTCGGCGCGGGCCGCACCGTCCCCTGGGTGGCCGTGGGCTGCCTCACCGTGGTGCTGGGCGAGATCCTCTTCGTCCCCTCCTTCGACATCTGGGTCGCCCGCAAGGTCCCGGCGGACCGCCTCGCCAAGGCCATGGGCGCGATGCACTTCTTCCGCAGCGCCGGCAACATGATCGGCTCCCTGCTGGCGGGCATCCTCTTCGACCTGGCCCTGTCCTGGGACGTCCCGAGCGCGAACTGGTACATCGCCGCGCTGATCGCCGCCGGGTGCGCCGCGATCTGTCTGTTCAGCGGGGACGAGACGGCTGCCGCCGTCGAGACCGCGGAGGAGGAGCGGGAGGGGGCTGCGGCGTAGGGCGCCTCATAGCTCGGGGCCGACTGCTCGGAGGGCGGGTGCGGCTCCGGTGGGGCTTCTCGCGCAGTTCCCCGCGCCCCTGAAAAGCAGGGGCTGCGCCCCGTGCTTCTCACCCGGCAGCCTTGTCGACTCTCAGGCCCGCAGGGCCTGGTCTTTCAGGGGCACGGGGAACTGCGCGAGAAGCCCCACGCACCCGCACCCGCCCTCCGAACAGTCGGCCCCGAGCTACTAGGCGCCCCGGCCCCAAATATCGCGGCGGGATGAAATCCCACTCCCGCCGTGTTGGTCACTTGCGGAGACCAGGACGAACGGAGGGCACCGGCGTGGCAGCGCAACAGGGGGGCGACCGAGGTTGGGCGCGCAGACTGGCCGGATACGCCTGGCGCTACCCCAAGGACGTGGTCCTCGCCCTCGGCTCGTCCCTGGCCGGTATGGCCGTGATGGCGCTGGTCCCCCTGATCACCAAGGTGATCATCGATGACGTCATCGGGGACAAGACCCGGGACATGACCCCCTGGGCGGCGGCCCTGATCGGCGCTGCCCTCCTCGTGTACGTCTTCACCTACATCCGCCGCTACTACGGCGGCCGCCTCGCCCTCGACGTCCAGCACGACCTGCGGACCGAGATGTTCGGCACGATCACCGCCCTCGACGGCCGCCGCCAGGACGAGCTGTCCACCGGCCAGGTCGTCGGCCGCGCCACCAGCGACCTCCAGCTGATCCAGGGCCTGCTCTTCATGCTGCCGATGACCATCGGCAACATCCTGCTGTTCCTGATCTCCCTCGTGATCATGGCCTGGCTGTCCGTCCCGCTCACCCTGGTCGCGATCGCCGTCGCCCCCGCACTGTGGTGGATCGCCCGGCGCAGCCGCACCAAGCTGCACCCCGCCACCTGGTACGCCCAGGCCCAGGCCGCCGCCGTCGCGGGCGTGGTCGACGGCGCCGTCAGCGGCGTACGCGTGGTGAAGGGGTTCGGGCAGGAGGAGCAGGAGACCGGCAAGCTCCGGGAGGTCGGACGGAGGCTGTTCGCCGGGCGGCTGCGCACCATCCGGTTCAATTCCCGGTACACCCCCGCCCTCCAGGCCGTCCCCGCCCTCGGCCAGGTCGCCATGCTGGCGCTCGGCGGCTGGCTGGCCGTCCGGGGCCACATCACGCTCGGTACGTTCGTGGCCTTCTCCACGTACCTGGCCCAGCTGGTCGGCCCGGTCCGCATGCTCGCCATGGTCCTCACCGTCGGCCAGCAGGCCCGCGCCGGCACGGAACGCGTCCTGGAGCTGATCGACACCGAGCCGACGCTCGCCGACGGCAGGAAGACGCTCCCCGCCGACGCGCCCGCGACCGTCGAATTCGACGACGTGTCCTTCGGATATGAGGACGCCTCCGGCAAGATCCGCCCCGTCCTCGACGGCCTCAGCTTCGAGATCCGGCCCGGCGAGACCCTCGCCGTCGTCGGCTCCTCCGGCTCCGGCAAGTCGACCGTCTCGCTCCTCCTGCCGCGCTTCTACGACGTGACGCGCGGCGCCGTCCTCATCGGCGGCCACGACGTCCGCGAACTCACCCTCGACTCGCTGCGCGCCGCGATCGGCCTGGTCCCCGAGGACTCCTTCCTCTTCTCCGACACGGTCCGCGCCAACATCGCGTACGGTCGCCCGGACGCCACCGACGAACAGATCCGGACGGCCGCCCGCGCCGCCCAGGCGGACCGTTTCATCGACGAACTGCCCGACGGCTACGCCACCAAGGTCGGCGAGCACGGCCTCACCCTCTCCGGCGGCCAGCGCCAGCGCGTCGCCCTCGCCCGCGCCATCCTCACCGACCCGCGCCTGCTCGTCCTCGACGACGCGACCTCGGCGGTCGACGCCCGCGTGGAGCACGAGATCCACGAGGCGCTCAAGCACGTCATGGAGGGCCGCACCACCCTCCTCATCGCCCACCGCCGCTCCACCCTCGGCCTCGCCGACCGCATCGCCGTCCTCGACGACGGCCGCCTCGCCGACCTGGGCACCCACGAGGAGCTGGAGCGCCGCTCCGCCCTCTACCGCAGGCTGCTCACCGACCCCGACGAACTGGGCGGCGTCTCACCCGGCCACACCCCGCCGACCTCGCTCACCAAGGCCGAGGACACCACCGTCCGCGACTCGATACGGGACGAGCTGGACGCCGAGTTCGACGCCGAGCGCGGCATCACCCCCCGGCTGTGGACGGGCGACCGGGAGCCCCGGGACACCGCGTTCGACGGCACCCCCGCCACCCCCGAACTCCTCGCCCAGGTGGAGGCGCTGCCCCCGGCGACCGACACCCCCGGCATCGACGAGGCCCGCGCGGTCGCACCGGAGGAGTCGTACGGCCTGAAGCGGTTGCTGCGCGGCTTCGGCGCGGCCCTCGCCCTCAGTCTCGCCCTGGTCGCCGTCGACGCGGGCATGGGCCTGCTGCTGCCGGTGCTGATCCGGCACGGCATCGACGACGGCGTCTCCCAGGCGGCCCTCGGCGCGGTCTGGGCCGCGTCCCTGCTCGGGCTGCTCGCGGTCGGCGCCCAGTGGGCGGCGCAGATCGGCGAGATGCGGATGACCGGCCGTACCGGCGAACGCGTCCTCTACTCCCTGCGCCTGAAGATCTTCGCCCAGCTCCAGCGCCTCGGACTCGACTACTACGAGCGGGAGTTGACCGGCCGCATCATGACGCGGATGACGACGGACGTCGACGCCCTCTCGACCTTCCTGCAGACCGGACTGGTCACCGCGTTCGTCTCCGTCGTCACCTTCTTCGGCATCATGGGCGCCCTGCTCGTGATCGACGTACAGCTCGCCCTCGTCGTCTTCGCCACGCTCCCGCCGCTGATCGTCGGCACGGTCTACTTCCGCCGGGCGAGCGTGAAGGCGTACGAGCTGGCCCGCGAGCGGGTGTCCGTGGTCAACGCGGACCTCCAGGAGTCGGTGGCCGGGCTGCGGATCGTGCAGGCGTTCCGGGGCGAGCGCGAGGGCGGCGAGCGGTTCGCGGCCGGCAGCGACAGCTACCGTCGGGCCCGCGTCCACGGCCAGTGGCTGATCTCGGTCTACTTCCCGTTCGTGCAGTTCCTGTCCTCGGCCGCCGCGGCCGCCGTCCTGATCGTCGGCGCCCACCGGGTCGACGCGGGCACCCTCACCACCGGCGCCCTGGTCGCCTACCTCCTCTACATCGACCTCTTCTTCGCCCCCGTCCAGCAGCTCTCCCAGGTCTTCGACGGCTACCAGCAGGCCACCGTCTCCCTGGGCCGCATCCAGGAGCTCCTCCAGGAGCCGACCTCGACGAAGGCGGCCCCCGAACCCCTGGAGGTGCTCTCCCTGCGCGGCGAGATCGCCTTCGAGGACGTCGACTTCGCGTACGGGGGCTCCGGCGAGGAGGAAGCGGCTCTGCGGGGGGTCGCCCTGCGCATCCCCGCCGGACAGACCGTCGCCTTCGTCGGCGAGACCGGCGCCGGCAAGTCCACGCTGGTCAAGCTGGTCGCCCGCTTCTACGACCCCACCGGCGGCCGGGTCACGGTCGACGGCACCGACCTGCGCGACCTCGACCTCACCTCGTACCGGCACCGGCTCGGCGTCGTCCCGCAGGAGGCGTACCTCTTCCAGGGCACGATCCGGGACGCCATCGCCTACGGCCGCCCCGAGGCCACCGACGCGGAGGTGGAGGCCGCCGCCCGTGCCGTAGGCGCCCACGACATGATCGCCACGCTCGACGGCGGCTATCTGCACGGGGTCGCCGAACGCGGCCGCAACCTCTCCGCCGGCCAGCGCCAGCTGATCGCGCTGGCCCGCGCGGAGCTGGTGAACCCCGACATCCTGCTCCTCGACGAGGCGACGGCGGCCCTGGACCTGGCCACCGAGGCGCAGGTCAGCCAGGCCACCGACCGCCTCGCCGGCCGCCGTACGACCCTGGTCGTGGCCCACCGCCTCACCACGGCCGCCCGCGCCGACCGCGTCGTCGTGATGGACCACGGCCGGGTCGCCGAGGACGGCACCCACGACGAACTGCTGGCCCGCGACGGCCGGTACGCCGCCCTCTGGCGCACCTTCGTGGGCGAGCCGGCGCTGCGCTCATAACTGCGGCCATAGGGGACCTTCGGGGTGTTTCGACCCGCGCGCGCAACCGTTCGACTGGGGGCGTGCGTCCGTACATCAGTACGGCCATGTGACGGGAGGGGCAGCGGGTGAGCAGACGGGGGACGTGTCGGCCGACGGCGCTCGTGCTGGCCGTACTGACGATCGCCGGTCTGCTGACCCTGGCGGGCCCGGCGGCCGGCGCGGAGGCCGCCGCGTCGTGCCCCGGGCGCAAGGTGCGGACCCTGACGTTCGACACCGGCACCGTGAAGGTCTACCGCAAGGGCAGCCGCTACGTCTGCGCCGTCCTCGTGCCCAGGAAGCAGGCCGGCAAGGGCACCGTCCGCATCCGGGCCCGGGGCGGCCAGTGGGTCCTCAACAAGAAGCGCCCCGCCGGCCCCGTGACGGTCCACGCCGGCCGCCGCGCCGTACGGATCAAGGCCCGCGCCGGCGGCGAGACCTTCGACTCGGGCTGGATCCTGCGCTGAACATCCCCCGCCGCACAGGGTTTTCCCTATCGCTCCCATCTGCGGCCGAAAGCAGTCCAGTTGGCCCCTTTCTTCCCTGGTGCCCCGGCACTCGCTCCGATAGCTTCCGGCGCACAGCCGCTGCATAGGGGAGAGAACGCATGCGCAAAGCACTCGGATGGGTGCTGTCGTTCGTCGTGCTCATCGGCACGTTGAGCACGGCGGGGACGGCCCACGCCGCGGGGTCGGACGCCGGTGACATCAAGGACCGGCTGCTCGCGATACCGGGGGTGAGCCTGATCGAGGAGAAGCCGTACCCGGGTTACCGCTTCTTCGTCCTGGGCTTCACCCAGCCGGTGGACCACAGGAACCCGAAGAAGGGGACGTTCAAGCAGCGGATCACCGTGCTGCACAAGGACACGGCCCGACCGACGGTCTTCTACACCGGCGGTTACAACGTCTCCACCAACCCCGGCCGCCGTGAACCCACGCAGATCGTGGACGGCAACCAGATCTCCATGGAGTACCGCTTCTTCAACCCGTCCCGGCCCGACCCGGCCGACTGGTCCAAGCTCGACATCTGGCAGGCGGCCAGCGACCAGCACCGGATCTTCAAGGCGCTGAAGAAGATCTACGGCAAGAAGTGGATCTCCACCGGTGGCTCCAAGGGCGGTATGACGGCCACCTACTACGAGCGCTTCTACCCGAAGGACATGGACGGCGTCGTCGCGTACGTCGCCCCCAACGACGTCGTCAACAAGGAGGACTCGGCGTACGACCGGTTCTTCGCCAAGGTCGGCACCAAGGAGTGCCGCGACCGGCTGAACGCCGTGCAGCGCGAGGCCCTCGTCCGTCGTGAGCCGCTGGAGAAGAAGTACGCGGAGGTCGCCGCCGCCGAGGGCTTCACCTTCCAGACGGTCGGCAGCCTCGACAAGGCGTACGAGGCGGTCGTCCTCGACTACGTCTGGGGCTTCTGGCAGTACAGCACACTCGCCGACTGCGACAGCGACGTCATCCCGAAGGACGCCAAGAAGGCCACGGACGACGAGATCTGGACGTCGATCGACACGATCTCCGGCTTCTCCTTCTACGCCGACCAGGGCCTCGCGCCGTACACGCCGTACTTCTACCAGGCCGGTACGCAGCTGGGCGCGCCCACGATCAAGTTCCCGCACATCGAGAAGAAGTACATCCGCTACGGCTACCAGCCGCCCCGGAACTTCGTCCCCCGGGACATCAAGATGAAGTTCCAGCCGAAGGCGATGCGGGACGTCGACACCTGGGTCCGCAACAACGCCAAGCAGATGCTCTTCGTCTACGGGCAGAACGACCCGTGGGGCGCCGAGCCGTTCCACCTGGGCAAGAAGGCCCGTGACTCGTACGTGCTCACGGCCCCCGGCGCCAACCACGGCGCCAACGTCGCCGGTCTCGTCGAGGCGCAGAAGGACCTGGCCACGGCCCGGATCCTGAAGTGGGCGGGTGTCGCCCCGGCCGCCGTCCAGGCGGACCCGAGCAAGGCGAAGCCGCTGGCGAAGTTCGACTCCAAGCTCGACAAGCGTGACGTCGAGCGGGAGCCCGCGCTGAGGCCGTAGCGCGCCAAGCGCCTGAGCGTCACAGTGAGCCGAGCCCCGGAGCCGCCGAACAGCGGCACCGGGGCTCGACCCCTGTCACACCGGCACCGCGCACCCCACCGGTCGGCTGCCGCCCAGCCGTACGTACAGGTCGGTCGTGGCCGGACACCGTGCCTCACTGTCGACGGCCGTGGTCACCTCGTACTCCGGAGCGTGCTTGCCCCCGCCGTCGCAGGCGGTCTCACGGACCTCGCCCCGCCCGGCGCCGTAGACGCAGTCGCCGACGATGGTGCGGGGGCCGCCCCCGCCGCCGGGATCGCCCGGATGCGGCGGCTGGAGCTTGCGCATACAGGCGTAGCCCTGCGGGACGGAACCGTCGCCGTCCTCGTCGTAGCCGTTGCGGTCGTCGGCGGACTCGCTGATGTGGAGGACGAAGTCGGTGGTCGGCGGGCACAACGGCCCCTGCCCGACCCGGCCGTCGTGCCGGGCCACGACCCGGGCGGCGGCCCGCTCGCTCGCACAGGGCACCTCGCTGAAGCTGGTCGTCCCGAACGAACTGCACTCGTCCACCCCGAGGAACACCGTCCCGTACCCGGCCGGCCGGGTCGGCGCGGCCGTCGCGGTCGCGGCCGCCCGCTCCCCGGACTCCTCGCCGACCCCGCCCGACCAGGCCTGACACCCGGCGAGCGCCGCGACGGCGAGCAGGACGGCGACCGCGAGCACCCCTGTGCACACCTGTCGAACGAGACACACACGCCGCATGAACACCCCCCGATGAACCCCCGTCCAGCGTGACCCCGTGCCGAGGGCCACGTCAGACATACCGTGTGCTTTGCGCCACTTGGGGGTGGTGCGCGAGGTGTGCGGCGTAGGCCCCGTACGTCAGGAGCTTTACACCAGGGTCCGTAGTCAGGGTCCGTGGCCGGATCCGTACGTCAGGCCGGTCCGTACGTCAGGCCGTGTCCGATCAGGTACAGCACCTCCGCCGGCTTGTCGGCCCGCTGCACCGGCACCGGCAGCTTCCCGCGCGGCGCCACCTGCCCGGCCAGCACGCGCGCGGCCGCCCGGACCTCGACGTCCGTCCAGGAGTACGAGGCCAAGTAGCCCTTCACGTCCCGCAGTTGGGCCACGTCGTACGGGTTGCGGATCGCGACCGCCACCATCGGCACCCCGGTGGCCAGCAGCCGTGCGACCAGGGTCCGCTGGGTACTGTCCGCCGTCACGTTGTACGTCCCCACGACCACGGCGTCCTTGCCCCGGGCCGCCGCCACGGCCTGGTCGACGAGGGCCGGGGTGGGGGCCGTACCGGTGGACAGGCTGGTGGCCGAGAAGCCCAGCGAGGTGAGTTCGGCGGCGAGGACGGCCGTGGGCGGTCCCGTGGTGCCCGACGGGGAGGCCGGGTCGGCGCCCACCACCAGCACATTGCGGTGCGTACGCCGGGACAGCGGCAGCAGCGAGCCCTCGTTGACCAGGAGCGTGGTGGTCCGTTCCGCGATCCGGTCGGCGGCGTCGAGATGCCGCCGGATCCCCACGACCCGGTCGACCCCGGCCTCACTCACGTACGGCCGCTCGAACAGCCCGAGCTTCGCCTTGAGCCGCAGGATCCGCAGGATCGACTCGTCGAGCCGAGCCTCGGTCAACTCGCCGGAGCGTACGGCGGCCAGGACCGCGTTCCACGCCACGTCGATCGAGGGTGGGTTGAGGAGCTGGTCAACGCCCGCCTTCAGCGCCAGCACCGGCACCTGGTCGTCCCCGTACTTCTCCCGTACGCCCTGCATGCCGAGCGAGTCGGTGACCACGACCCCGTCGTAGCCCAGCTGCTCGCGCAGGATGCCGGTGAGGATCGGGCGGGAGAGGGTGGCCGGGTCGCCGGTGGGGTCCAGCGCGGGGACCATGATGTGCGCGGTCATGATCGAGTCGATGCCGGCGCGGATCCCGGCCCGGAACGGCGGGGCGTCCAGGGCCGTCCACTGCTCCCGGGTGTGCTCGATCACCGGGAAGCCGTAGTGACTGTCGACGGCCGTGTCCCCGTGACCCGGGAAGTGCTTGGCGGTCGCCGCGACCCCCGCCCCCTGGTACCCCTGCACCTGCGCGGCGACCAGCCCCGCGACCGCCTGCGGGTCGGCGCCGAAGGAGCGGACGCCGATGACGGGGTTGGCCGGGTTGACGTTCACGTCGGCGACCGGGGCGTAGTCCTGCCGGATGCCGAGCGCCCGCAGCTCGGCCCCGCCGACGCGTCCGGCCTCGCGGGCGTCCGTGCGGGAGCCGCCCGCGCCGAGGGCCATCGCACCCGGCAGCAGGGTGGCGGGCCTGCCGACGCGGGCCACGATGCCGTGTTCCTGGTCGGTGGAGACGAGGACGGGCAGGCCCCGGGGGAGGGCGAGGGAGGCACGCTGGATGCCGTTGGAGAGGGCGGCGATCTGGTGCGGGTCGCGGGTGTTGTGCGCCCAGGAGAAGTAGATGATCCCGCCGACCCGGTACTTCGCCAGCAGCTCGGCGGCCGTGCGCACGCCCAGTTCCTGGAGGTTGGCATCGATGTCGGCCGGGTCCGGTGAGGTCGCCGAGTGCCCGTACACCCGCATCACGAAGAGCTGGCCGACCTTCTCCTCCAGGCTCATGCGCGCGATGAGAGCGCGGAGTCTCTTGTCGGGGCGGTGGGGGGAGGCGGCCTGTGCGTCGGTGCCGAGGGCCAGGGCCGAGGTGACGCCTGCGGTGGCGGCGAGAACGGTACGTCTGGAGGGCACGTGCGTCGCTCCTTCCGGAGATCCGGAGGACTGAAGGAAACTTCCAAGGTGTCACGATTATCCGGGAAGTTTCTTCCGGTCAAGGGAACGCGACGCGGGCGGGTGGCGGGGACTGAGGGGCCGTCACCGGCGCTGTGGAGGGGGCGCGCCGGTGACGGCGTGCGGCCGGCCGCAGGCGGCGGAGAGGGTTGGTCAGCGTTCGCAGCCAGCAGCGAGGCCGACACCGCACTGCGGAGACTCATCCGGCGGCATGGGGGTTGGACGGGGCGGGGTGGGTTCGGGTTCCCGGGGAGGGGGCGATTTCGGAAGTTGGTGCGGGTGGGGTGGGTGGGGTGCCTCATAGCTCTGGGGGTGCGGTTCGGTGGGCGGGTGCGACTCCGGTGGGGCTTCTCGCGCAGTTCCCCGCGCCCCTGAAGGACCAGGCCCTGCGGGCCTGGAAGACGACGGGGCGGGGGAGAAGGGGACCTTCGCGGCCCTGCCGCTACGCTCCGGGGCATGACCGCCCCCGAACCCACCATCGTCGCGACCTCGGGCGGCCACCGCATCGGTGACCGCACCCGGGTGACCTTCCATTCGCTCGTGCACCACGCCGTGGAACTGTCGGGGGTGAACGGGCGGCGGCCGAAGGTCATGTACGTCGGTACGGCGGTCGGGGACTCCGAGCACATGACCGCGCGCATGAGCGAGGCCGCGCGGGTCGCGGGCTTCGATCTGACCCCGCTCGCGCTCTTCCCGATGCCCAACATCGAGGACATCGAGTCGGCGGTCCTGGAACAGGACGTCGTGTGGGTCATGGGCGGCTCGGTCGCCAACCTGCTGGCCGTCTGGCGCGTCCACGGCCTCGACCGGATACTCCGCCGCGCCTGGCGGTCGGGCGTCGTCCTGAGCGGCGTCAGCGCGGGCTCCATCTGCTGGTTCCGGGGCGGGACGACGGACTCCTTCGGCCCCCGACTCCGCCCGGTGACGGACGCGTTGGCGTACCTGCCGTACGGCAACGGCGTGCACTACGACAGCGACGAGGGGCGGCGGCCCCTGGTGCACCGCCTCGTCGCCGACGGCACGCTGCCGGAGACCCATTGCACGGACGACGGGGTCGGGCTCGTCTACCGGGGCACACGCCTGGTGGAGGCGGTCGCCGAACTCCCCGACAAGGGGGCGTACATGGTCCACCGCGACGGCGACACGGTGGTGGAGGAACGAGTCACGCCGCGGCTCCTGCCCGAGCCGCGTCGGTCGTAGCAGCACGTCGAGGAAGGGAGTGCCCAGCGGTGTCGGGTTCTCGTGAGGAAGAAGTTCTGGCCCGGATTGCCGGGGGCCTCGTCTACACCGAGTCCGAGGCGGCCTTCCAGGCGTCCCGACGGCGTACGGATCAGATCTTCGCGTACAACCAGACCCCACCGGGTGAGGCGGAGCGGCGTCGCGCGCTGCTCGTCGAGATCTTCGGGTCGATCGGTGAGCGCACGGTGCTGCTGCCGCCGTTCCACGCGGGCTTCGGCAGCAACGTGCACATCGGCGACGACTTCTTCGGGAACGTGAACCTGACGTTCGTCGACGACGTGGACATCCGCATAGGCAACGATGTCATGATCGCGCCCAGCGTGACGCTGACGACGACGGGGCACCCCGTGCACCCCTCGCGCCGCGCCGACTTCGGACGCTTCTCGGAGCCGATCGTGATCGAGGACAAGGTCTGGATCGGCAGCAATGCGGTCGTCCTGCCCGGCGTCCGGATCGGCTACGGCTCGGTCATCGGCGCCGGCAGCGTCGTCAGCCGTGACATTCCGCCGATGACCGTCGCGCTGGGTACACCGTGCCGGGTGGTCCGCGCCATCACGGACGAGGACCTCACCACCCGGTCATGAAACTGCCTCACCACTCCCGTACCCGGCGCCCCGCGCCCTGCGGCTGCTCCCGGGGGCGGCGGGGCTGGGGTTCGAAGAGGGACGCGGGGGCGGAGTCGTCGGGGTGCTGGAGGGGAACGTCCGGGCGGTCGGCCCGCCAGGACTGCCGGGGGTGCCGGGATTCCCGGGGCTCCGGCCGCTCGCGTTCCCGTTCCCGCTGCCGGCCGGCCGACCGGTCCCACTCGCCCTCGCCCAGCACGAGCAGCGGGTCGAACATCACGACGACGCCCGCGAGGAGCAGGAAGATGACCGGCCCGATGAGCATGGGCAGGAGGATCGACGTGGGTGATTCGCCGGTGAACGTGCCGCCGGTCGTGCCGTGGAGGTGCACCCCGACCGCGGCCATCCCGGTGTAGTGCATGCCGGACACGGCGACCCCCATCACCAGGCTGGCCCCCAGGCTGGTCAGGAAGCCCCGGATCGACACGGCCGCCCAGAGCGCGGCGGTCGCGGCGACGATGGCGATGCCCACGGAGAGGGCGACGACGGCGATGTCGTACTGGATGTAGCCGTTCAACTGGATGGCGGCCATGCCCAGGTAGTGCATGGCAGCCACGCCGAGGCCCGTGACGGATCCCGCCGTGCAGAGGGTGGACCTGCTGACGCCGCGGTAGCCCACGGCGAACACCCCGATGCCGACGACGGTGATGGCGACGGCGAGGCTGAGCACCGTCAGTCCGACGTCGTAGTGGATGGGGCTCTCCTTCACCCGGAAGCCGACCATCGCGATGAAGTGCATCGTCCAGATGCCGCAGCCGATGCTCGCGGCCCCCAGGGCCAGCCAACCGGGCTTCCAGGAGCGCTCGTTGTAGACCGACCTGACCACACAGCGCAGTCCGAGCGCGGCGCCCAGGCAGGCCATGACATAGGCGGCCACCGGGGTGGCCGCACCGTAGCTGAAACCGTCGACCGTGCCTTGCATATGCCAAATTCCCCCGATACATGGCCAGTTGCGCAGTGGCTGGTTGCGGGAGGCAAGTCTGCTGCAAGCGCGTACCGGAGCGCTCTGTTTTCCAAGAGTTACTGTCGGTATCTGCTCGGCGGGTGATCGGCTTTGGGTGACTCGATACTGATTCGCGGTCAAAATCCGCGACGTACATGGCCTGAGCTTGATTTTTCAAGCTCAGGCCATGGCTTGACGGCGGGTGGTCGGTGTTACGCCGCGTCGTTGAGGAGCCGCCCGAGGTGCTCCCGTCCCGCCGCAAGGAGTTCCGGCAGCGGCGCGGCCGCCTCGTACCACCGCTTCTCGTACTCCCAGCAGAGCCAGCCGTCCCACTCCTTGCGGGAGAGGAGCTCGACGCACTCGCCGAGCGGGAGCACGCCCGCGCCGAGCGGGAGCGGGGTGGTGTCGTCGGCGGAGGCGATGTCCTTGACCTGGACGTAGCCGAGGGAGGGGGAGAGGGCGGCGTAGGACTCGGCGGGCTGTTCGCCGCCGAGCCAGGTGTGCATCACGTCCCAGAGCGAGCCGACGCTGCCGTGGCCGACCGGACCGAGCACCCGGATGGCGTCGGCGCCGGTGCGGTGCGAGTCGTGGGTCTCCAGCAGGACGCGTACGCCCCGGTCGGCGGCGTCCTCGGCCGCCGTGCCGAGCCGCCGTGCGGCGATCGCGTCGGCCTCCTCCACGCTCTGACCGCCGGCCAGGTCGGCGCCGGGGAAGACACGGACGAACGGGGCGCCCAGGTCCCGGGCCAGGTCGAGGAGGGCGCGGATCTCGTCCAGCACGGGACCGTCCTCGCCGGGCGCGGCGACCCGCGCGTAACCGGCGACCCCGAGGATCTCCACGCCCGCCGCCTTGAACTCGGCCACCACCTCGGCCCGCTCGCCGGCCCCGATGCCCGGATGCACCGGCTCCTCGGGATGGGCACGCAGTTCGACACCGTGATAGCCGTGCGTCGCGGCGAGCCGCACGACGTCGGCGATGGGAAGACCGGGAACACCGAGGGTGGAAAACGCGAGTTTCATGCCTTCGCACCGTACACGCCGGCCGGTACGGTGCGGCACCCCGCCGGGGGTGGGCGGGCCGAGGGGCGCCGTACGGCGGACACCGCTGTCGCGCGGGCGGTGGGCGCGCAGGTGTTCGGCGCCGGCCGAACTGCCGCCGGGCCCGACGCATTCAGGGGCGCGAGGGACTGCGCGAGAGGCCCCCGCACGCACTCACGCGGTGTGGCCCGCATGCCCGGCCGCCTCAGATGTCCCGCCGCTCCAGCGGCTTCGTCGCCGGGCCCTGGACGATGCGGCCCTCGGTGTCGAAGCGGGAGCCGTGGCAGGGGCACTCCCAGGCGCGTTCGGCGCGGTTGAAGCCGGCCAGGCAGCCCATGTGCGTACAGCGGGCGGAGACGGCGTGGAGCGACTGCGCCTGCTCCGCGACCCGCACCGCCCCCGCGACCGGGAACGGCAGTCCCGTCTCCGTCACGAACTCGGCCGGCAGCCCGGCCTCCCGAGCCGCCTCCGCCTCGGCCCGCAGCTCCGCGACGCCCCCCTCGTCCTCGGCGTACGTGTAGGACGCCGCGTCCTCCCAGTCGCAGGCGATCCCCAGCTCCTCCACCACCTCGGCGGCGTGCCGGATCGCCTCGGTCTGCGACCGCGCGTACAGCGCGGCGGCCTCCGCGCCCCGGGTCCGCCGCAGCCGGTCGTAGATCAGCGTGTGCTGGGCGGTCACCTTGGCGGTCGTGTGCCCGGTGACGCCGGCGGCGACCCGGTCCGCCTCCAGCAGGGCCACCCGCCGCCCCCGCCGCGCCAGCTCCCACGCCGTACTGATCCCCGCGATCCCCGCCCCCACCACCGCCACGTCGACGACCAGCTCCCCGTCCAACGCCGGGTACGCGCCTTCCTGCGGGGCGCTCTCGATCCAGTACGACTTCTGCTCCGGCTGCTGCTTGTGCTGCATGACTCGGGGGCCCTTCAGTCGGACGGCGGCTGGGTACGGCGCTGGTCGTCGGCGGAGGCTGCGGAGTCTGCGGTGGGGTCGGTGCCGGTGGGGGCGGTGCCCTTGGTGGGCCCGCGTTCAGCGGCGGCGGTCCGGCGCCGGTGGCTGGTGTCGCACCACGGGTAGATACGGCTGCGGCAGCAGGTGCACAGGGCCACGCAGAAGCGGTCGGACGACACGGTCTTCCCGTCCTCCAGCGTGACCTCGACCGGCCCTTCGACGAGAAGCGGACCGGGACCACGCTGCAGGGTGACGCGGCGGCGTCCGGCGGGAACGTTCGACACGGATGATCACCAACTCTTCCTTCTCACGGACACTCCCGGAGACCCGCCCGTCGACCGCCGTACCGCCGTACCGTCGACCGTCGTGCCATCGACGTGGCCCTCCGCCCCCTGGGGGGCATGATCCGTCCTCCTCAGACCGGTGTACGAAGTGACGACCGGCCCGCTCGCCACGCTCCGAGGAGACGGTCGGCCAGGGCGTCCTCCAGGTGGCTGGTGGCGTCGACGCCGAAGGCGACGTCGGCGTCCAGCTGTGGCTCCTCCTCCAGCAGCCCGGCGACGACCTCCCGCCGTACGACCTGCTCGTGCACGGCGTCGGCCTCGACATGCTCGTCGTAGAAGTGCTCGGCGGCGGCGCCGGCCCCCGTCCGCCGCATGGCGCCAGCGAGCCGGCGGGAGCCGGGGGAGGAGGTGATCTCGACCGTCGCGAAGTGGCCCACCAGGGCGCCGCGCAGGGCCCGGTGCAGGCCGAAGAGGGACATCAGGTTCACCAGGGCGAGCGCCTCGGCCCCGGCGGCGTCCACATAGCGGCCGTACGTCGGGTCGAGCCCGAGATCGGTCATGAGGTCGGCGAAGAGGCGTGCGTGCACGCGTTCGGCGCGGCCCCCGCCGAACTCGTCGAACTCGACGGCGGCCATGCCCGCCTTGGCCCGCCCCCACAGCCGGGGCAGCACCCAGGCGTGCGGGTCGGCCTCCTTGAGGTGGTACAGCGACCGCTGCGCCGCGTACTCGCGCACCTGCCACAGTTCGCCCTCGTCCTGGAGGAAGTCGCCGACCCCGCCGCCGTCGCCGCCCGCCGGTTCCACGAGCAGCTCGTCCAGGGCTTCCCGGGCACTCACGTGCCGGGTGGCCCGGTCGCGCAGGCTTTCGAGGAACGGCCACTCCAGGGCCGCCCGGCAGCGCAGCAGCTCCGGGTCCCATTCGAGGTCGGCGTCGACGTCGGCGAAGCCTCGGTAGTGCAGTTCGTAGCAGAGGTAGAGGGCGAGCTGGAGGTCGTCGCCGAAGGGGTCGGCCCCGGCGATCTCCCGGCTCCCGGGCGGCGCCCCCTCGCCCCGCAGGAACCGCGTGACGGCAGCCGAGACCGCCCCCCTGCTCTCCGGCAACACCGGCCCTGCCACCTGGGTCTCCATGCGCGCCGAGTACCCGCGAACCACGAGCTACTCACCGGCAGCCCGAGCGAAGGGGGCTCCCCTCGGAGGGGAGCCCCCTTCCACACCCGCCCCGCGACCAAGGCCGACGACCCAGGGACCGGAGCCTCCGGGGCACGGGTGTGGCAGAACCAGGCACTGGCCGCAGGCCGCAGGCCAGGGGCGTTGGCCCAGGGCCCGGTGCGACCGGCTGTCGGCCGAGAACCGTAGGTCGGCGATGCCCACCGGTCGCTGGCCACGGGCCGTAGTCCAGGGGCGCTGCCCAGGGGCGTTGGCCCAGGGCTGATGCCGACCGGCCGTCGGCCAAGGGGCGCAGCCCATGGGCGATGCCCGCCGTCCACCGGCCACCGGAGGCCAGGGGCCGCAGGCCGCGGGGCGTGCCCGCGGGCCGCGGCCTCGCACCGGTTCCGCCGGTCGCGCTCGGGCGGCGGTGTCAGATGCCGGCGCGTCCCGCCGGGCGCTGCGACTCGCGCGTGCGCTCCTGCACGCGCTCCTGCGCCTTGCCCTTCATCTTCTTCGCCTCGCCGCGGGCCTGCTGCATCTTGCCCTCGGCCTGCTGGGCGCGGTCGCCGGTGACCTTCCCGGTCATCTCCTTGGCCTTGCCCTTGATCTTGTCCATGTTGCCCTTGTTCTTGGCAGCCATGGTTTCCTCCTTGGTGGGGGGTGACTTTCCCGCCCAACGTACGACCGTCCGGTGACGCTCGCGCGTCGAAGCGTCACGTTCCGTGAAACCCCGTGCTCAGCCGAACCCCATGCGCTCGACTTCTCTCAGCTGCGCGGCGCCGACGCGGCCGTCCTCCAGGGACATCAGCCACGGCGCCCCGGGGAACTGCGCGAGAACCCCCACCGACCCGCACCGGACCGCGAGCCCCTGCCGGGGTACGTTCCGGTCTTTCAGGGGCGTGGGGAACTGCGCGAAAGCCCCCACCGAAGCCGCGCCCGCCCACGACCTTGCGGAGGTACGGTCCGCCCTCTCAGGGGCGCGGGGAACTGCGCGAGAACCCCCACCGACCCCGCACCCGAACAGCGAACCCGGCCGAGGCGCAGGCACCCAACCAACCCCCAACCCCCACCCCCCGGCGGAGCCCCCGTCACCCCTCCCGAGGCACCCCACTCGACCCCCGCACCATCAACTCCCCCCGAACCGTGGCGATCCCACCCGGCGGCGGCTCCTCGCGCCCCATCGCGATCCGCCCGGCCCGGGCCCCCGCGTCCGACAGCGGCAACCGCACCGTCGTCAGCGCCGGCACCGCGTCGATGCTGAACGGCAGGTCGTCGAACCCGGCCACGGACACGTCGTCCGGGATCCGCAGCCCGGAGTCCCGCAGCGCCGCACAAGCCCCCAGCGCCACCGTGTCGTTGGCGGCGACCACGGCCGTCAGCGAGGGGTCCCGGCGCAACAGCTCCAGCGTCGCCTCGTACCCGGAGAGCCGGTCGTAGCGGCCGTACACGGTCCACCGGGGATCGTCCTCGATCCCGGCGGCGGCCAGCGCCGCCCGGTGCCCCTCCAGCCGGTGCCGTGTCGTCGTCCGCTCCTCCGGCCCGGCGATGTACCCGAGCCGCCGGTGCCCCAGCCCGATCAGGTGCTCGGTCAGCAGCTGACCGCCGCCCCGGTTGTCGAAGGTGATCGCGATGGCCTCCGGTGCCGGCGGCCGCCCGCACAGCACCACCCGCGTCCCGGCCTCCGCCAGCTTCCGCAGCTTGTTGCCGACGGCGGCCAGATGCGCCGGGTCCTCGATGGCCCCGCCGGTCAGCACCACGGCAGCAGCCCGCTGCCGCTGCAGCAGCGTGAGGTAGGTCAGCTCGCGCTCCGGGGAGCCGCCCGTGTTGCACACCACACCCAGCCGCTCCCCGCCCGCGCGCCCGCCCGGCCCGCCGATCTCGGACTGGATGGCCGCGGCCATGATCCCGAAGAAGGGGTCGGCGATGTCGTTCACCAGGATGCCGACCAGGTCGGAGGTGGCGGCGGCGAGCGCGCTGGCGGGACCGTTGAGGACGTAGTCCAGCTCGTCGACGGCCTTGAGCACCCGCTCGCGCGTGGACGCGGCCACTGGATAGTTCCCGTTGAGCACCCGGGAGACGGTCGCCGGCGACACCTGCGCACGGGCCGCCACGTCCGCCAGGGTCACAGTCATCGTTTTCTCGTCCTCCGGTGCGCGTCTCGTTCGGGCTGTCGGGGAACCATACGACCGCGATCGCCGTTCGCCCCCTCGAACAACTCGACCCCCTCGCGGTCTTGTCCGGACCGCTGCTCAGAGGCTAGCTTCTTATCGAATAGAAAGCGCTTGCTGTGACGCTCACCCTTTCGTCGGGCGTACGCGGCGCCCGACGCGTACGCACAAACGAACGCACACCAACGAAGGGACCGGCCGTGACACGCAAAACCGTTCGGATCGCCATGAACGGCGTGACGGGGCGCATGGGCTACCGCCAGCACCTCGTCCGCTCGATTCTCGCCATCCGCGAGCAGGGCGGTCTCGACCTCGGCGACGGCACCGTGCTGTGGCCGGAGCCGATCCTCGTCGGCCGCCGCGAGCACGCGCTCAAGGCGCTCGCCGAGCAGCACGGCCTGGACCCGGCGAACATCTCCACCGACGTCGACGCGGTCCTCGCGGACCCGACCGTCGAGATCTACTTCGACGCCCAGGTCACCTCGGCCCGCGAAGAGGCGATCAAGAAGGCGATCGCGGCGGGCAAGCACATCTACACCGAGAAGCCGACCGCCACCGGTCTCGACGGCGCCCTGGAGCTGGCCCGGCTCGCGAACGCCGCCGGCATCAAGCACGGCGTCGTCCAGGACAAGCTGTTCCTCCCGGGCCTGCTGAAGCTCAAGCGCCTCATCGACGGCGGCTTCTTCGGCCGCATCCTCTCCATCCGGGGCGAGTTCGGCTACTGGGTCTTCGAGGGCGACTGGCAGGAGGCCCAGCGTCCCTCCTGGAACTACCGCGCGGAGGACGGCGGCGGCATCGTCATCGACATGTTCCCGCACTGGGAGTACGTCCTGCATGAGCTGTTCGGCCGCGTGAAGTCCGTGCAGGCGCTCACCGCCACGCACATCCCGCAGCGCTGGGACGAGCAGGACAAGCCCTACGACGCCACGGCCGACGACGCCGCGTACGGCATCTTCGAGCTGGACGGCGGCGCGATCGCCCAGATCAACTCCTCCTGGGCCGTCCGCGTCAACCGCGACGAGCTGGTGGAGTTCCAGGTCGACGGCACCGAGGGTTCGGCGGTGGCCGGTCTGCGCAACTGCCGCGTCCAGCACCGCTCCGCCACCCCCAAGCCGGTGTGGAACCCCGACATCCCCGCCACCTACTCCTTCCGCGACCAGTGGCAGGAGGTGCCGGACAACGCCGAGTTCGACAACGGCTTCAAGGCGCAGTGGGAGCTGTTCTTCAAGCACGTCTACGCCGACGCGCCCTACCACTGGGACCTGCTGGCCGGCGCGCGCGGCGTCCAGCTCGCCGAGCTGGGCCTGAAGTCCTCCGCCGAGGGCGTCCGTCTCGACGTACCGGAGATCCAGCTGTGACGATCCGACTCCCCGGGGCCACAGGGCAGTTGCGGGCCTACACCCCGCGCACCGAGCCCCTGGCGGTGTCCCCCGGCACCCCGCTCACCTCCCGGACGGTCTTCTCGGCGGCGCACGTCGTCGCGGACCCCTTCGCGGACGTGTCCCCGGACTCGCCCGCCGCCGTCGACTGGGACGCCACCCTCGCCTTCCGCCGCCACCTGTGGTCGCACGGCCTGGGCGTCGCCGAGGCGATGGACACCGCGCAGCGCGGCATGGGCCTCGACTGGGCGGGCGCGGCGGAGCTGATCCGCCGCAGCGCGGCGGAGGCTCGGAGCGTGGGCGGCCGCATCGCGTGCGGCGTCGGCACGGACCAGCTCACGGGCCCCGCCTCCCTGCCGGACATCCGCAAGGCGTACGAGGAGCAGCTGGCGCTCGTCGAGGAGTCGGGTGCCCAGGCGATCCTGATGGCCTCGCGCGCGCTGGCCGCCGCCGCGCGGGGCCCCGAGGACTACCTGGAGGTCTACGGCCACCTGCTGCGCCAGGCCGCCGAGCCGGTCGTCCTGCACTGGCTCGGCCCCATGTTCGACCCGGCCCTCGACGGCTACTGGGGCTCGTCGGACCTGGACGCGGCGACGGAGACCTTCCTCGCCGTGATCGCCGCGCACCCCGACAAGGTCGACGGCATCAAGGTCTCCCTGCTGGACGCCCAGCGGGAGATCGACATCCGGCGTCGGCTCCCGCAGGGCGTCCGCTGCTACACGGGTGACGACTTCAACTACCCCGAGCTGATCGCCGGCGACGAGAAGGGCTTCAGCCACGCGCTGCTCGGCATCTTCGACCCGCTGGGCCCGCTGGCGGCCGAGGCGGTCCGCGTCCTGGACACGGGCGACGTGCAGGGCTTCCGGAACCTCATGGACCCGACCGTCGAGCTGTCCCGCCACCTCTTCCAGACCCCCACCCGCTTCTACAAGACGGGTGTCGTCTTCCTGGCGTGGCTGGCCGGCCACCAGTCGCACTTCACGATGGTCGGCGGCCTCCAGTCGGCCCGCTCCCTCCCGCACTTCGCCCGCGCCTACGAACTCGCTGACGGCCTGGGCCTGTTCCCGGACCCGGCGCTGGCGGAGACCCGGATGAAGAACCTGCTCTCCCTGTACGGAGTGGCCCAGTGAGCACCAGTACCAGTACGAGTCCCAGTACCGGACTTGAGCGTTTCTCCATCAACCAGATGACCGTCAAGCAGCTGTCGATCCCCGAACTGGTCAATGGTTGTGGGGAGTTGGGCATCCCGGGTGTGGGCCTCTGGCGTGAGCCGGTGGCCGAGCACGGCCTGGAGGCGACGGCCAAGCTGGTCCGCGACGCGGGTCTGTCGGTCACCACCCTCTGCCGGGGCGGCTTCTTCACGGCGATCGGCCCGGCCGAACGGTCGGCGGCGCTGGCTGACAACCGCAAGGCGATCGACGAGGCGGCAACGCTCGGCACGGACACCCTGGTCCTGGTCTCGGGCGGCCTCCCGGAGGGTTCGAAGGACCTGCACGGCGCCCGGGAGCGCATCGCGGACGCGCTGGCGGAGCTGGGCCCGTACGCGGCGGAGCACGGGGTGAGGTTGGCCATCGAACCCCTCCACCCCATGTTCGCCTCGGACCGCTGCGTGGTGTCGACGCTCTCGCAGGCGCTGGACATCGCGGAACGTTTCCCGGCGGAGCAGGTGGGCGTGACCGTGGACACCTACCACATCTGGTGGGACGACACGGCCCCGGCCGCGATCGCCCGCGCGGGCGCCGCCGGCCGCATCCACACCTTCCAACTCGCCGACTGGATCACCCCGTTGCCCCATGGCGTCCTGACCGGCCGGGGTCAGATCGGCGACGGCGCGATCGACATGCGCGAGTGGAAGTCCTACGTCGAGGCGGCGGGCTACACGGGCCCCATCGAGGTGGAGCTGTTCAACGACGAGCTGTGGGCGGGCGACGGCCGGGAGCTGCTCGCGCAGACGGCACAGCGGTTCGTGGAGCACGCGGCCTGACACCCGGGCGGCGAGCCGGGTGGTAGGTCGGCGCCCGGCTCGCCGCCGACGAACGTGGGCGTATACGTCACGTATACTCGCTGTATGTCCGACGTCATGATCCGTGTGCCCGCCGAAGTCCGTGACCAGCTCGCCGCCGTGGCCGAGGCCCGGGGGACGAGTCTTCGCGCCCTCATGCAGGACATAGCCGCTCAGACACTGACACCCGAGCAGATCAGGGAACGCGCCGACCGCACCCGGGCCCTGCTCGCCGAACGCTTCGGGCACGAGGTGTCCAAGGAGGAGTCGGCGGAGATGCGGCGCAAGATGCGGGAGGCCACGGCTGCCCACAGGGCCGCCCTCGCGCAGGTGGAGCCGTCACCTTGAGCCAGATCGAACACTATGTCCTCGACGCGCCCACCCTCGTGGCGCTGGGCGGTGACAAGCAGGTCTCCGGCCTCATCCACGCGGCGGCGGCGAGCGACGACGTACGTCTGTGGGTGCCCGTCCTGTGTCTGCTGGAGGCCGAGCGCCGTCGTCCGGGCATGGTCGACCACGTGGGTGTCCTGGTCGACGTGCTGTCCGTGATCGACGACGACTACGCCATGGCCGTGACGGTGGCCGAACTGGGACGAGCGGGGGTCAGCCAGGACGCCTCGGCCGCCGTTCACGCCGCGAAGCCGAACCAGATGATTCCGGCGGGGGCGTTGATCGCCACAGTGGAGCCGCACGCGTACGACGGACTCGGTGTCGGGGTCATGGACCTGAGACGCTGACCGGCGGATGTGGTGGCGCATCATGCAGGCGGGTGGGCCCGGTCCGGCCCCCGGGACGCCCGCTCCCGCACCCGGTACCCCGTCGGCGACACCCCGTACGCCCACCGGAACGCCCGCGTGAAGTCGGAGGGGCGGGGCATCCCCCAGCGGGCGGCGATGGTGTGGACGGGCGTGGCGGCGAGGGCCGGGTCCGCCAGGTCGCGGCGGGCGCCTTCGAGGCGTTGGGCGCGGATCCAGGCCGCGACCGTCTCCCCGGGGCTGTCCTGCTGGAACAGCCGGTGCAGATAGCTCAGCGAGATGTGGTGCGCCGCCGCTATCACCGGCGGCGTCAGCTCCGGGTCGTGCAGGTTCTGCCGGACGAACGCCCGTATCCGGGTGGTCAGCGCCCGCCCCCGAGCACCAGCGACAGGTGGTACATCTCCGGGTCGGACTGCCGCACCAGCTTTCGGTGCGCCGGAACCCCGTCGCCAGATGCGCCGTCGCCCACCAGCACCGGCCCCAGTTCCATCAGCCGCTGCCGCGCCCAGAAGTCGTCCGCGAACTCGCTGCTCATGAGGCTGGGCGGGATCGCCCGGTGCATCAACTCGCACCAGGAGTCGAACCGGTGCTTCACCGGCACGTCGTCGCTCCGGAACTCCGTTCCGATCGTGCGGGGCCGACTCCCGGTCGAGTCAAGGGCGCAGCCCCCGGTTCAGCTCGTCGGCGCGCATGCCCGCATCCTGGCACAGCGCCCCACGAGCGGGTCCGGTTCACCTCCGGGTGCACCTGCGAAGCCCGTCCCGCGCACCCTCTACGGTGGCCCGCATGACCGACGACAGCTTCTGGACCCTCCCGCCCGACCGAGTGGTGCGCGGATCCATGGGCCACTGCGACATCACCGTCCTGCTCCCGCCGTTCGACGTGGACGCGCTCACGCTGCCCGTCAACGACCCGGTCCGGGCAGCCGAGTTCGCCGCCTCCCTCGGCACCGTCGACGAGGTGTTGGAGGAGATCGGGCCCCGGCCCGTCATCGAAGTGCCGCCCTATACGGACACCCGGGCCGACCTGGACATCGTGCACGCCGGCGCGTGGGGCCACGTCCTCGGCTTCAGCGGCCCGGCACTGGCCGACAACGGCAACGACACCCCCGTCCTGCGCGAGGCCCGCCGCCTGCGGGAGCGCCATCCCGAGGCCCGTATCGTCGGCCGCGCCCACTTCCACGGGGGCGCGGACCACACCGAGGACCTCGTCTGGCTGCCGGACGGGGCCCTGTTCCACGCCACCGGCTGGCCCGGGGACGATCCGTTCGAGGTGACGGGCGACCCGGCCGTGATCGCCGCCGCCCTCGGCATCCCCGCCGAGACGCTGGAGGAACTCGGCCTGGACGAGGAGGACCCGGCCGACATCGAATGGTCCGGCTTCGCCGCCCTGGCCCTGGGCAAGGCCGACCCCTGGGGCAAGAAGCACCTGGGGATCACGGCCTTCCGCGTACGGCACAGCGAGTCCGCCACGTCCAGGATGGAAGAGCTGTACTTCGTCGACGGTCAGTAGTCGGGGCCCTGCGGCAGTCCGGTCCTGTAAGAGTGTTGTGTGGCAGCTGTGATGCCCGGTGTATTCACCCGATGCACCGGGCGGATGCCCCTGACGAGGCACCTCTTGCCGGACCACAACGTCCGGTGAAGTCAACTCCCCACCCTTCGCTCACAATTGACGCTCCGCTGACAACATCATCAACGCCGTCAACGCCAACAAACCCCTGATTACGCCGACTTCGGGTCCTATGGTGAGCCCCGGCGCGTACACGTCACGGGGGCCTCGCGCGCCACCCACACCCCCTCAGTGCCCCCCACAACGAGGGAAGACGTCATCTTTAATCGAGCTCTCCAGATGCCCAGACGGTGGCGGCTCACTGCGCGTTTCACGGCCGCCGCGGGTCTGGCCGCTGCCGTCACCCTGACCGGCCTGCCCGGCATACCCGTCGACACCGCCTCCGCCGGTCCGGCGGTGTCGGCCAAACTCAAGCCCGGCTGGGACAAGCGCGACCGCCGCTGCGACGTCCGCAACAAGCTGCCTGCCGCCGGCAGCACTCCGGCGAACTCCGGCTTCCCCAACAGCCCGCTCGGCAACTTCCACAAGGCCGACGACCTTCCGAGGAACTACGAGTTCGACCTTCCCGGCCTGGCGTACGACGGGCTTCAGGCCCCCACGGCGGCCGAGGAGGAGAAGGCCCTCTCCAAGGTCCCGGGGGACACGGAGAAGAACGTCACTGCCTGGCGGAAGATCGCCGACGCCTCCGGCAAGCCCGCCGACCGGGCGATGGAGATCTACGCCCGCTGGCTGAACACCGGCAAGAAGCGGCCCTTCAAGACGTGGTTCGACAAGGTCTACATCCGCAACCAGACCAACGTGAACAAGGGCGCCGGGTTCGAGCGCCAGCTCGTGCGGGACTACAAGCTCGTCGGCCCCGACTGGTTGTGTGAGGTCTACGTCGAGCTCTTCGACGCCAATGGCGACAAGGTCGGCGAGCGCCGCTACGACGCCTACAACAAGCGAACCAAGGAGTTCAACGAGTTCAAGTCGAACTCCAAGCCGAGGGCGGACCAGATCGCCAAGGACCGGGTCGTCGCCCGCTCCATGCCTGACCACACCTTCCGCTTCACCGGCGCGAAGAAGTTCACCACCGGCCAGCAGGGGCTGGTAGACGACTTCAACCGCGAACTCGAACGCGAGCGGGGCAAGCCCAACCAGGTACGCGGCAACCAGCGCATCTACAACCCGGTCGGTAGGACCACTCCCATCAAGGGGTACTCCGACCACCAGCGCTGGTTCGCCCCCGGCTGCCAGACAGGCGGCGGCGCGCAGACCATGGTCGCCTCCGCCAACAGCTGCGGCACCCGGGGCCCGGCCAACCAGCGGGCCCTGCAATCAGGCCGCACACCCGCGGAGGCCAAGCAGATCCAGGCCGAGGCCCGCCGCCTCGACACCCGCGGCACCCTCCCCAGGGGAGGCCCCGGCGGCATCGACTTCACCAGCCTCGAACTGCGCTACGTCGGTGGCCTGGGCAAGGGCAAGGGCATGCAGTACAGCATGCGCGCCGACCAGATGCCCGACCCGGACAACAACCCCGGCTGGGGCGGCGAGGCCAAGATGCAGCTCGCCTCCGACGCCATGTTCACCTGGCTCGCGCTCACGCCGGACAAGTTCTGGGTGAACCTCAACCCGGACGAGCCCGACCGCGTCATGGACTCCAAGTTCGCTTCCACCGACGCCGGGCGCATCCTGCTCGAAGCCGACCTGCAGATGAAGCACGACTTCTACAAGGCCATGGACCCCGAGACCGACCTCGGCAGGCGGTACTGGGCGGCCCTGCCCAAGCAGAACGGCAACCCGTGCATGCCGGGCCTGCGCAACTGGATCGAGCCCAAGCCCGCGCAGGTGCGCGAGCAGGACGGCGGCATCTACATCCTCGACGCCCCCCTCGCGCTGAAGTCGACCGCGCAGGAGACCGTCACCGAGGGGCCGGGCGAGCCGATCTGCGACCCGAACGACGCCGAGATCGCCGCCGCCCAGGCGGTCATCGACTCGATGATCGTCCCCGAGGTCGAGAAGCAGATCAACACGGCCCCGCAGTACGCCGACCTGCGCCGCGTCTACACCTCACGGGTCGCCGCCGAGTACATCCGGCAGCAGGACGCGAAGAACCCGACCGACTTCCGGTCGATCATCAACAGCGACGACGTCAAGGCGTGGCCGCTGCGCGAGCCCCACCAGAACTGGGACAAGGACGAGCTGTTCCGCAAGTACCGGAAGATCTACACCGAGGGCGAGTTCACGTACGACGTGGACACCGCGCAGGGCGTCCGGGTCTACATCGTCGGCGGCGTGGACTTCTCCAAGCAGCCCAAGCGGAACATCACCCGCACGCAGTTCAACGTCGAGAACCGGGACCTCGACAACACCACCGTCAACTCCCGGAAGTCCGACGACACGTCCTACCGGGACACCGACACGCTCTATCTCGGCGGCGGCAAGGTGACCGGCTCCGGTGGTGGTGACACCCCCGAGCCGCCGCCGACCCAGGACCCCGACCCGACTCCGACCGACAAGCCCACCGACCCGGGCAAGCCGGACCCGACGCCGTCACAGGACCCGGGCCCAGGCGACACCGGCGACAAGCCGAAGCCCCCGGGCGGCGACCTCGCCGACACCGGCTCGGACACCCCGGTGGGCCTCTTCGCGGCGCTCGCGGCAGCGCTGGCCGCCGTGGGCGGCGGGCTGGTGTGGTGGATGCGCCGGCGCGGGATCAGCCCCGGGAGGCGTACGGGATGAAGTCGGCCCAGGCCCCGGGGGAGAGGGTGAGCTGAGGCCCGGCCACGTTCTTTGAATCGCGGACGTGGACGGCGGAGGGGGCGGCGGCTACTTCTACACAGTCGCCGTCCCCGCTGCTGCTGTGGCTGGACTTGGACCAGGCAACCTCGACGCAGTCACCGGAGCCGCCGCTGCTGTAGCTGCTCTTGAACCATGCCAGTTCGGTGGTGCTCATAGGTCCCCTCGCATCCGCTGCAACAGGCTCTTGGAGTCTGTGAGAGTGAGAGCCTGTGAGCGCATCCTGGCATACCGCATCTGCAGCATGCTGACCACTTTGCGGTCAGGGATGCTGGGCGCTTTCCTGCCCCTCGCAGTAGGCGAGGTGGCGATTTTCTGGTGTTTCCAGTAGTTGCATGGGGCCGTCGAGGCCGGAGTGAGTCTCCTGCATCTGCGGCATGATCTGAATCTCGACGTTCCGCAACTCGCCAAGTTCCAGTACGTGATCAATGAGTTCCCTCGTGATCTCCGCCCCGCCCGTTCGCCGAAGGAACACGCCCTCCTCCAGGATGAACCCGAACGCCGTGTTCGGTCGCTCCCTCAGCAGCCGCTGTCGTTCCGACCGCGCCGCCCACTGCGCCTCGATCTGCTCGTCCCCCAGCGGCGGCAGCTGGTTCCTGAACAACGTTCGGGCGTAGCCCTCCGTCTGCAACAGCCCAGGAATGAGGCGGCACTCGTACGTATAGAGCACGATCGCGCCCGCCTCCAACCGCGCCCACTTCCGGAACCAAGCCGCCAACCCAGGCTGGCGTCCCAGATGCTGAGCCGCCGCAAGCAGTGCACCCGTACCGCCCAGCGCCCGATCCACCCCCTCCACGAACGCCGCGTCCGGCATCCTCCTCCCCAGCTCCACCGAGGCCACCATGTGCTTGGAGTAGCCGATGACCTCGGCCAACTCCTCCCGGCTGAGCCCCGCGTGCTCCCGCAACGCCTGGACCATCGCCCCGAAGGTCCGCAGACTGTCGGACGACTCCGGCTCGCCGCCCCCGGCAACTCCGCCGATCCCCACCACGCCGCCGCTGTCGGCCGCCATCGGCCACCTCCCGCGCACCCGCCCACCGGACCACACCGTTCAACGCTCATGATTACGGCACGTAACCAGTACCGTATCCAGTGCGTAACCACGTACGCTCGCGCAGCGTACGCGGCGCGGAGCTGGCGAACGGGCGTCCTCGCAGGTCACATTGGCGGCATGACTGCACCGCCCGCCGCGCGACACCCGCTCACGGCACCGACGTTCACGCAACGCTTCAGCTCGACCCCGCTGGGCGCGCGCCTCGCGAGACATCTGGCCCTGAACCAGCTGCACGCCTGGGGCATCCGCTACGGCTCGGAGGCGTCGGAGCGGGCGGCGGTGGTCGTGGCGGAGCTGGCGGCGAACGCGGTGACGCACGGCCGCGTCCCCGGCCGGGACTTCGAACTCCGCCTGTCCCTGCCCACCGGTTCCCTCCGCATCGAGGTCACCGACACCCGGGCGGAACGCCTGCCGCCGGGCCCCGGCGCCGTACCGCCGCCCCGGCCCCTCGCCGCATCGGGGCGCGGCCTGATCCTCGTCGACGCCCTCGCCGACCGCTGGGAGGTCCAGGACCGTGTGCCGCCCGGCAAGACGGTGCTGGTGGAGATCGACCTGCCGCGCTGGCTGACGCTGGTCAAGCGCCTTCCGGAGCGCCGGCCGCCGAAGCGACGCGGTACCGGTGGAGCTGCCAGGACGTGTACACCATGACGGGGACGACGACGGCGGGCACCAGCCACCACGGGAGGCCGAGCCACACGGACGGCAGCCCCACACCGAAGCACGCGACGAGCAGCGCGAGGAGCAGCGGCTTGCCGTACGCGGCCCACGTACGGTGCTCGCGGGCGCCGGTCAGCCGCATCGCGCCGAGCCAGAACCCCAGGGCCGCCAGCAGTCCCGCGAACGTGCCGATCGCGGCCGTCATCTGGGGTTCGTCGCGAGGCTCGTCGGAGGTGCTCTGCCGGTTGTCTCCGCGGCTGAGCACCACGACGTCCCCGCGCCAGACGGTGCCGGTGACCCGGTCCCCGGGCCGCAGTCGCTCCAGCAGGGGGTCAGGGTCGCCGAATGCCACGGTTCCGTTCCAGAAGGGCGCGCCGGACAGCGTCGCCTCGTAACTGCTGCCTCTGCCCGGCTTGTTGCGGGTGCCGTCGACGGTGAACGGGAGCGTCCGCAGACAGTCCTCCCACGCCGCCGCCGGGACCCCGGCGGCACACGGCACGGCCGCCCCGTACGCCTCGTAGCGATCCCTGTCCCGGGGCAGCCACACGGTGAACACCAGGACGCAGGCCAGCAACGGGGCGAGGGACAACGTGAGCAGTGTCGCGCCGATTCTCATGGCCACAGCTTCACGCGGCGACGACCGGGCAGACAACGGAGGCGTCGGGCAGCCTCGCTCCGTGCTTCGCTGCGGGGGTCCGGCAGCGAAGCACGGAGCAGGCGGCTACGACGTCACCGTCAGCAAGTCCCGCTGGTCCTCCGGAAGTTCGACCTTGTCCGCGTACAGCAGCGCGTGCCCCGGGTCGAAGACCAGGGCCACCTCGCCCGCCAGGCCGCCGTTGGAGCTGAGCACCTGCACCACCTGGTCGCCGAGGCGGACGTCGTACTCGTAGCGGGAGCCGACGTAGGAGCTGGTGATGACCTGGGTGTCGAGGCGGTTCATGCCCGCCGGGGTCTCGGTGGAGGCCACCACCTCCAGGCGCTCGGGGCGGACCGCGACCGTGACCGAGTCGCCCGTCGGGACGCGCCGGTCGCTGTCGACCCGTACGACCTCCCCGCTCGCGTCGAGGAGCACGGTGTGCCGGGTGCCGTCCACGCTCACCACCTTGCCGGTGAGGAAGTTGCAGCGGCCGACGAACGCGGCCACGGCGGGCGCGGCGGGCTTCTCGTAGATCTCGTGCGGCGTGCCGATCTGGATCATGTTGCCGCCCTCCATCACGGCGATCCGGTCGCTGAGGGCGAGCGCCTCGTCCTGGTCGTGGGTGACGTAGACGGTGGTGATGCCCAGCTCCTCCTGGAGCCGCTTCAGCCAGGCACGGGCCTGCTCGCGCAGCTTGGCGTCCAGGTTGGAGAGGGGCTCGTCGAGGAGCAGGACCGTCGGGGAGTACACCAACGCCCGTGCCAGGGCGACGCGTTGCTGCTGGCCGCCGGAGAGCTGGTGGGGGTAGCGGCCGCTGAGCGCGGCGAGGCCCACCTTGTCCAGGGCGTCGTGGATCAGCGTCCTCTGCTTCTCCTTGGGCACCTTGCGGATGTTGAGGGGGAGGGCCAGGTTCTTCGCGATGGTCATGTGCGGCCACAGCGCGTACGACTGGAAGACCATGCCGAGGTTGCGCTCCTCGGGCGGAAGGAAGACCCCGGCGGCGGCGTCCACGAACGGCCGGCCGCCGACCGCGATCGAACCCTCCGTCGGCTGCTCCAGGCCCGCTATGCAGTTCAGCGTGGTCGACTTGCCGCAGCCGCTCGCGCCGAGCAGCGTGAAGAACTCGCCGTCCTTGATGGTGAAGGTGACGTCCCGCAGGACGGAGTTGTCGCCGAACGTCTTGGCGAGGTTCTTGACGGTCACCTCAGGCATGGTGCTTTCCCTTCATGAGCAGTCCAGCGAGTGCGACGAAGACCGCGGTGATGCCGATCTGGAGGGTGGCCAGCGCGGCGACGGATCCGGCCCTGCCCTGCGTCCAGAGACTGAGCATGGTGGTGCCGAGGATGTTGTTGTCGGCCGAGGAGAGGAAGACGGCCGGGGAGTACTCCTTGAGCATGATCACGAAGGTGAGGATCAGCGCGCCCGCGAACGCCGGTGTGATCAGGGCCCGCAGGACGCGGAAGAACGTCATCAGCCAGTCGGCGCCGGAGACGCGGGCCGCGTTGTCCAGCTCACCGCCGATCTGCATGATCGCCGGGGCGACCGAGCCGAACGCGCTGGGCAGCGCCCGCATGCCGAAGGCGATGATGACGGCGTAGATCGTGCCCTGGAGGACCGATCCCATCCCGAAGGGCGCCAGCGCGAAGGCCCAGAAGAAGCCGATACCGATGATGATGCCGGGCAGGGACTGCGGGATCAGGGCCAGGTACTCCACCGCGCGGCCGAAGCGGAACGTCGAGCGCCGGGCCACCATCACCGCGAACACGGCCAGGGCGGAGACGACGACCGAGCCGACACCGGCCACGATCATGCTGTTGTAGAGCGACTGCACGTAGTTGTCGGAGTCGAAGACGATCTCGTAGTTCTTCGTCGTCACCGTCCGGAACGGGGACTGGAGCGGGGTGAAGACGAGCGTGAAGGACCGCATCACCAGGCCGGCGATCGGAACCAGCGCGCCCACGATCACGTAGAACCAGATGCACGCGATGCTGACCCACTTCAGCCAGCCCAGGTCCAGCTTGCGCGGCCGGGTGACCTTGCCGCGCACGGACACGAACCGGGCCGCGTCCTTCAGCAGCTTCGCCTGCACGGCGACCAGGCTCAGGGTGACCACGAGGATCACGGTCGAGGCGGCGCCCAGCATGGTGTAGTCGGGGTCCACGGACTGAAGTCCGTTGTGGTAGAGGAAAGTTGAGAAGACGTCGATGCTGACCGGCTGGCCGTAGAGCAGCGGCACGCTCAGCGTCTCGATGGAGACGGAGAAGACGAGGATCGCCGAGTACACGATGGGCGGCCGCAGCAGCGGCACGATCACCTGCGCGAGGATCCGGAAGGGGCCCGCCCCGCAGACCTGGGCGGCCGATTCCAGGGAGGCGTCGGACTGCCTGAGCGCGTTGGCGCAGAAGACGTACGCGATCGGGGCGAGCGCCACGGCTTCCGTCAGCGCCATGCCGGGGATCGAGTACAGGTTCCACGGCACCGAGCCGAAGAGCTGCTGCACCTTGACGCTGACGAACCCGGCCGGGCCGTACATGATGATCCAGCCGAAGCCGAGGATCAGCGACGAGATGAAGAACGGCCACTGCATGGCGAGGGCGATCAGCCGCCCGCCCGGCAGCTTCGTACGGACCACCACGATCGCCATCGGGATGGCGATCGCCAGGCTGAGGATGGTGGTCAGCGACGCGAACAGCAGGGTGTTCAGGGCGACTTCACCGAAGCCGGCCTTGGTGAAGAGGTCGGTGTAGCCGCTGAGGGTGAACGCCCCGCCCGCCTCGTAGAGCGGGCGGTTGCGGATGCTCTGGTAGAGGGTCGGGACGATCGGGGCCAGCACCAGCACGGCGAGGAACGCCAGGACCGCGTACTGGACGGCCGTGTCCCGTCCGATGCCGAAGGGGCGGCGGTAGCGCGGTGGCCGGAACGTCTCCGCGGGTGTCTCGTCCGCCGGTGTGCGGGGTTGCTGGGTGAGGGTTGACATCTGAGCTGACTCCGATCGTCCTTGAAAGCTGCCTGCCTACGGAGTCCGGCTACTTGCGGAGTCCGTCGAAGCGCTCCAGCCAGGCCGCGGCGTCGTCCTTGGAGACCTGCTCGTACTTGACGTGGATGATGTTCTCCTCGCCGACGGCGTCCACGACCTCCTGGTAGGTGTGCAGGCCCTCGCCCTTCACGCCGTCGCGGTACGAGGCCAGACCGCCCTCGGCGACCGCGCGCTGACCCTCCTCGGAGAGGGCGAAGTCCATGAAGAGCTTCGAGGTGGCCGGGTGCGGCGCCTCGGCGGAGATGCCCATGCCGCGCGGCAGGACGACCGTGCCGTCCTTCGGGAAGACGATCTTCACCAGGCCCGCGCTGTCCTCGACGACCGGGTAGGCGGGGGAGGCGCTGATCAGGAAGCCGGCCGTGTACTCACCGGCGACGATCTTCTCCAGCTGGGTGCCGGAGGAGGTCTCCGGGCGGGTCAGCGGAAGAATCTTCTCCAGGTCGTTCCACGCCTCCGGGTTGCCCTCGGTGAGCGCCCGCGTGATGGTGAAGCCGAACGAGCCCTCCGGGTCGCGGACCGTCACCTTGTTCTTGTACTTGGCCTCGTCCCCCGTCACGATCTTCGCGAAGTCCGTCAGGGTGGTCGGCGGCGTCTCCATCAGCGAGGTGTTGTACGCGATGGTCATCGGGTCCTGCGACAGCGAGTACACGCTCGGCAGCAGCTCGGCGCTCTCGCCCAGCTCCTCCAGCTCGGGCGACTTGTACTCCAGGACCGTGTCCTTGCGGGCCGAGAAGTTCGACCACGCGGTCGCCGCGCTGGAGATCAGCACGTCCGCCGGGGAGGAACCGGCCGCGTTCTCCGACAGGGTCTTCTGGAACAGCTCGTCGCTGTCCAGCTCGTTGACGGAGACGGTCTTGATGAAGTCGTACTTCTTCTTGAAGTCCCGGACGATCGGCGCCATGTTCTCGTCGCCGAGGTTGGAGTAGACGGTGAGCTTGCCGCCCTCCTTCTCCGCGGCCGCGATCAGGTCGGCGTAGTCCGCCGGGTAGTAGTCCGGCACCTTGCCCGCGGAGATCTTGTTCTCCGCCACCTTCGGCGCGTCGGTCTCGCCACCGCCGCAGGCGGCCAGGGTGCCGAGGGCGAGCGTCGCGGCGCACGCGGTGACGACGATGCGTCGAGTGCTGGTCTGGCTGGATCTGGCCATGGTTCTCCTCCTGGCGCGTGCCGTGTGGCAGCTGTTGCCGGGAGGTTAGGGATCCAGGTCAGGCCGGTAAATCCTTCACCCGTCAGAGCTCTTACTGCTCGTATTGGTCGTTGAGTTAGTGACGCGAGTCACCCTCGCTGAGCAGGGGTGGCTGGCCGAGAATGATCGCCCTTGAGATGTGCCGTGAGCTGCTGGAGCCGCTCCCAGGCCCCGGGGTCCGTCCCGTCCCCGAGGGGGTAGTGCAACGCCGGACGCGTCGTCGGGCCGAGGTGCTTCGGGAGCACCTGGACCGGTGGCCGGCGCGCACGGTCCAGGCCGATGGTGTGGACATCGTCCGGGCCGAGCGTGAAGGCGTGCGGGATCGGCGGGCCCTCCAACCGGGGCGCGGTCGTCAGGTCGGCGCGGGCCGCGCGCACCGACGTCAGCATGGTCCGCAGCCCGTGCTCGCGGACCAGGGTGTCGGCCAGCGCCTCGATCCGGTCCAGCGGCGGGTCCTCGTCGGCGGCGTATCCGAGGGTGAGGACCGTGTCCTCCTCCACGCCCTTCGTCGTCCGGGTCACCCGGACCGTCGCCATCGCCGGCCGGTCCGGGGTGCCGACCACGAGCAGCTGCGAGGGCTCGGGCGCCCGCTCCCGGGCCAGATCCGTCAACTGCCGTGGCGACCAGGGGAGGTTGACCGGTTCGGCCGTGCCCCAGCCCGCCGGTGCCGTGCCGGTCAACGCCTTCCAGGCCGCCTCCAGGGCGCCGCCCAGCAGGAGATGCTCGTCGGCCCGGTGCACGGTGCGGAGGGCGACGATCAGCTGTCGGCCGGGAGCGTCCTCGTCCGCCGGGGCGTTGTGGGGGGCCACTGCCGTCGCGTCGCTCGTGTTTCCTGTCGGGCCTCCCGTCCGGTCGTCCGCCGTCCGGTTCGCCGGGGCGCCCGCCGCGCCCCGGGTCCCGCGCGTGAACGCCGCCGCCACCGCCGCCGTCCCGTCCTCCGCGAACGCGGGCGAGAACGCGCCGTCCCGCCAGCGCAGCACCGCCCCCGACAGCCCGTCGTAGTACCCGCACTCCGGGTCCTGGACCACCCAGCGGTTGGGGACGCGCGCCAGCGTCGTACGGGCGGCGGGGGTCAGCCGTACGCCGCCCGGCGTGACGATCTGCAGGGACCTCCGGGACACCACCGCCGTCCGCATGATCTCCGCGAGCCAGCTGGTCAGCGCCACCACCGGCCGGTCGATGAGGACGACGGCCGCGTTCTCCGTCACCACGTCCACGGCGGGCTGCCCCGACCCCGCCGACGGCACGGCGGACACGTCGACCACCTTCGTGCTCGCCGCCCCGGGCGGCCAGGTCGAGCCGCCCAGCAGGGCGTTGAGCCGCCCGCACACCACTCCCGCGAGCCGCTCCGCCTCCGGGACGGCCGTGGAGGCCCGCGCCTCCGTCCACCAGTACGGGGGCGCAGCGCTCTGCCCGAGCAGCCGCTCCGCCTCACCGGGGACCTGGACCAGCACCGGCGACTCCACGGACACCAGCGGGCGGCCACCGGGCCCGTGCAACTGGACGACCGCGCCCTCGGCCGCCGCCGACAGGTCCAGGTCGGAGCCGCCGGCGTACAGGCTCGCCATGAGGGCCCAGACGTCGGGCATCTTCGGGGTGAGGGCGATGACGTCCCTGGTCACGGGCGGTGGCCCTCCTCGCTGTCGGAAGCGCTGTCGAGCGCGGTCTGGATGAGCTGGTGCGGCCGGCCCCGGCGGATCAGCGTGCCCCGCCCGGTCGGCTGCGCCGAGGCGTACAGGCCTGGGAAGAGCTGGCCCTCGCTCCGCTCGCCGGTCATCAGCAGCGCGGCCGTACCGGTCTCGCGCAGGGTCTGCAGCAGCGGCTCGTACATCGCCCGGGAGGCGCCCGCCACCCGGCGCGTGATCACGAAGTGCAGCCCGATGTCCTGCGCCGACGACACATACGGCAGGAACGGGGCCAGCGGCTGCTGCCCGGCGGTGGTCAGGATGTCGTAGTCGTCGACCAGGATCACGATCCGCGGGCCCTGGAACGCGGGTTCGTCGGTCAGCGCGTCCGGGTCGGCGCTCTCCGGCATCCGCTTCTCCAGCTCGCTCGCGATCCCGTTCGACAGCCCCGCCGCGAGCTTCGCGTTGTGCGCGTACCCGCCCCGGTACGGCTCCGGGATCACGCCCCGCAGTCCGCGCCTCGGGTCGAACACCCCGAAGACCAGCTCCTCGTCCGAGTACCGCTCGACGAGTCGCGCCGCGACCAGCTTCAGCAGGTTCGTCTTGCCGCACTCGTTGTCGCCGAGGATCAGCAGGTGCTGGTCCGAGCCGAACAGGTCGAGCAGCGCGGGCGCGAGCGCGTCCTGGTCCACCCCGATCGGCACCCGGTGCGGCTCGGCGACCACCGACGGCAGCCGGTCCGAGGGCAGCCTGGTCGGCAACACCCGTACCGGAGCAGCCAGTTCACCGTGCCAGGTCGAGCGGATCGTGCGGGCCGCGTCCTCCAGCGCCGGGGCGAGATCACCCGTCGACGGCCGCCCGTCGAGGCGGGGGAGGGCCGCCTGCGCGAACAGCTTGCCGTCGGTCAGCACGCGCCCCGGGGTGTCCGGCGACAGCGTCTCGGAGAGCTTGCGGTCCACGCTCGAATCGCTCGGGTCGTTGAGCCGCAGCTCCACCCGTGTCCCGAACATCGACTGCGTCGCGATCCGCACGTCGTTCCAGCGCAGCATGCCCCCGACGACATGGATGCCGTACCCGCCGCCGCGCTTGAGCAGCTCCACGACCGTGTCGTCCAGCTCGGCGAACTCGTCGCGCAGCGCGCCGAACCCGTCGATGAGCAGGACGATGTCCGTCGAACCCAGCTCCCGCAGCCGGCCCTGCCGGCGCAGCTGCCGCAGCTGGTCGACGGAGTCGATGCCGTGCTCGCGGAACAGTTCCTCCCGCTCGATCAGCATCGTCCGCACCTCGGCGACCGTCCGCGCGGCCCGCTCCCGGTCCGCCCGCCCCGCGATCCCGCCGACGTGCGGCAGCCCGGAAAGGGCCGAGAGCCCGCCACCGACCAGGTCGAGGCCGTAGATGCCGACCTCGGCGGGGGTGTGCGTCGTGGCCAGCGACAGCGCGAGCGTCCGCAGCAGGGTCGTCTTGCCGGACTGCGGGCCGCCGATCACCGCCGCGTGCCCGCCCGCGACCGTCAGGTCGAGCACCCAGTGCCCCTGCCACTGTTTCGCCGGGTCGTCCAGCACGCCGAGCGGCACCCGCAAAGGGCCTTCCGCGGTGGCCAGTCGCAGCCCCCGCTCGTCCACCCGTACGGGGCCCGCCGCCGCGTCCAGCGTGATCGCGTCCGGCAGCGGCGGCAGCCAGATCCGCCGCACCGGGCGGGCGGCGGCGGCCAGTTGGTCCACCATCACCGACATCACGGTCGGCCCGGTCTCCCGCTTCGTCGCCTTCGGCTCGTCGGCGACCTCGCCGGCGGGGGGTGCGCTCTCCAGCGTGTTGTACGTCGGATACGGCCAGGCGAGCGGCGTGTCGTCGTCCTGCGCCGCCGGCGCCGGACCCCGGTACGCGCCCGACACGTACCCCGCCTTGAACCGCTCGTACGTCGAGGTGTCCACCTTCAGATAGCCGAAGCCCGGCAGCGGCGGCAGATGGAAGGCGTCGGTGGTGTCGAGGACGGTCCGCGACTCGTCGGCGGAGAAGGTGCGCAGCCCCAGCCGGTACGAGAGATAGGTGTCGAGCCCCTTCAGCTTGCCGCCCTCGATGCGCTGGCTGGACAGCAGCAGGTGCACGCCGATGGACCGGCCGATGCGCCCGATGGAGAGGAACAGGTCGATGAAGTCCGGCTTGGCGGTGAGGAGTTCACCGAACTCGTCGATCACAACGAAGAGGTGGGGCAGCGGTTCGAGGTCGGGCCGCCGGGTGGCGCGCAGGGCGGCGTAGTGCCCGATGTCGGCCACGTTCCCCGCGTCCTTGAGCACCTGCTGCCGCCGCTTGACCTCGCCCGCGAGGCTGGAGTGCACGCGCTCGACGAGCCCCGCCTGGTTCTCCAGGTTGGTGATCACACCGGCCACGTGCGGGAGTTCGGTGAACGGGGCGAAGGTCGCGCCGCCCTTGTAGTCGACCAGGACCAGGGCCAGGTCCTCGGGGGAGTGGGTGGCGGCCAGCGCCAGCACGAGGGTGCGCAGCAGCTCGCTCTTGCCGGAGCCGGTCGCGCCGACGCACAGGCCGTGCGGGCCCATGCCCAGCTCCGAGGACTCCTTGAGGTCCAGCAGCACCGGCTCATGACGGTCCGTCACCCCGATGGGCACCCGCAGGAACTCCCGCTCGCCGCGCGGCGCCCACAGGTCGTGCAGGTTCAGCAGGGCCGGGTCGTCGATGCCGAGCAGGCCCGGGAAGTCGACGGGCCCGGTGACCGGGGTGCCCTCGGCGGCCGACTCGGCGGACAGCCGCAGCGGCGCGAGCAGCCGGGCGATCCCCTCGGCACCGGCGGCGGTGACCTGGTCGGAAGTACCGTGCGCGGCCGGGACGGTGTGCGGTTCCGCCGTCGCGAAGGGGTCCGGGGCGCGCAGGTCCTCCACCACGACCCGGTCGCCCCGCACGGTGATCCGCACCGACACCTGATCGGGCTCGTGCACCTGCTCCTGAAGCAGGTGCAGCACGGTGACGCCCATGTCCGCGAGCCCCACCGCCGTGTCCGGACGCGGCAGTTCGACGGCCGTCTCCCCGTACTCGTCGCTCACGACGAGCATCCGGGACGCCAGCCCGAGCGCCTTGCGGTCGGCGAGCCCCCGGCGCACCTCCGCCGCGTACGACGCGCGCCGGCCCAGCTCGTGCCGGAAGTGCCGGGCCAGCTGCGGCAGGCTCGGCGCGATCCGGCGGGCTGCCACCGGGCCGTCGTGCTCCTGTCCGTCCAGCACATGGGGCAGCCACTTGGCCCACTCCCAGTCCGCCAGCCGCTCACCCGGCACACCGAGCGCCACCGCCACGTCGTCGGGCGCGTGCGAGACGGCGACCTGGACGAGGAGCGCGCGGGCCACCCGCAGCACACCCTCCCGGTCGCCGACCACGCTGACGTTGCCCGCGCGGTCCAACGGCACGGTGATCGGGCAGCCGCCCACGACCGAGTAGCGAGCCAGCAGTGCCCGCGCCTCGTTCAGCATGAACGGGTCCGGCGGGGTCATCACCCCGCCCTGGTTCTGCCCGATGGCCACACCCGCCACGGGTACGTCACCGGTGCCGACACGTACCCGCAGGAAGTCCACGTCCTGCCGCCGCCGCTCCCAGAGCCGGGCGGGGTCGCGCACCAGGTCGTACAGTGCCTCCGGGGGCGGATTCAGCACGCGCGCGAGTGCCCGCCGCTCCCGTTCCTCGGCCCCGAACTCCTCGCGCAGCTCCTCCAGATACTCCAGGTACCGCTCGCGCTGGGTGCGCCGGGTGCGCTGGGCCTTGCCGCGCTGGGAGAGGAACAGGGCGACCGCGCCGAGCAGCGCGATGACCAGCACCATCGCGCCGATGGCCGCGAACTGGCTGTTGCGGATCACGGTCATCATCACGACGGAGCCCATCACCCCCGCCATCGGCAGCAGCGCCGTGGCGGCCGTCCCCGCCTTGCCCTCCGGGAGGTTCGGCGGTGGCTCGATGGTGCGGGCACCGGCGGCACCGAGCGGCCGGGTGCTGCGAGCGGGCCGGTGAATCAACTCCTGGGTCACGGACGGGCCCCTTCCGCACACGACTGGTCGTTCATCGCATCCTCACCGCGCGGGTCATCGCCTCCGCCGCCAGGGTGATCGCCGCCGCGCGGGTCTCCTGGCCCAGCAGCGCCGTGCGGATGGGGCCGCCCTGGGCGAGGTGACGGTCGTAGGGGACGGTGACGACATGGACGCCGGACTCCTTGAGGTGGGCGACGGCCGTGGCGCGGTCCAGCGTGACGTCGGGGGAGTTGGCGGTCAGTGCGACGACGGTCGAGGAGAGCGCGGAGTGCGGCAACTGGCCCAGCCAGTCCAGGACCTGGCGGGTGCCGTTGACACCCTCGGCGGTCATCGGCGCGACGACCACCCGCGCGTGGGCGGTGTCCATCGCCGTACGGGCCACCTCGCCCGGCAGGGTCTCGCAGTCCACCACGGTCACCGCGAAGTAGCGCCGCAGCGCGAGGGTCACCGTGCGGTACGTACGGATGTCCAGCGGGGCCCCGACCCGGCCCTGGCTGGCGGGCAGCAGCCAGCCGCCGTCCGAGACGGGCACGAGGTAACCGGTGACATCGGTGAGCTGCATGGCCGGGTTGAGGATCCGCGCGAGGTCGGCCGCCGCCCAGCGCACCGAGTCGGCGCCCATCCGCACCGGCAGCGTGCCCAGCGCGGCGTCGGCCTCCAGCGTCAGCACCGGGTCGTGCCGGTAGTGGTTGAACGTCCGGCCCAGCAGCGCGGCCATCGTCGACTTCCCGACGCCGCCCCGGATGGACGTCACCGCGATCACCCGCCCGGTGGTCACCGGTTGCTGCAACTCCCGCGCGATCCGCGTCTCCTCGGCGACGTCCTGCGCGGCCGACCCGGCCAGCTTCCGAAGGGACCGCCCCGTCCGCCGGGCCACGGACTCCCCGTGCTGAGGCCGCCCGAGCGCATGCGCCAGCCGAGGATCGATGGTGGGCACGGAATCGGGGGCGTGCAGGGGGGTCTGCGGGGTGTGAGGGGTCCGGGGGGCAGGGGAGCCCCCGGGTGCGGTGTGCTCTCCGGGCGCGGGGGAGGTCCCGGGGATCGGGTAGGGGTCTTCGGCGGGGCGCCGGGCCCCGGCGGGTTCGGCTGCGAAGCGAGGCTGACTGCCGGGTTGTCCGGACCCGGCCGATACACCGGGACGGCCCGGCCCGGCCACTCCACCGGGCAGCCCTGGTCCAGCCGCGTCACCGGCCCACCCACCGGGCGCGCCTGCCGACGACGGGGCAGCCGCCAGGGGGAGCCCGGTCCGAGGATCCACCGTGAGGGCGTGCGGCACCGCCGGCCCTACGCCGGGCGGTTGCGCGCCGGACGTGAGCTCCACCGGCGGTTGCCCGAAGGGTGCTGCCTGCACCGGCGGCTGCGCTCCGGGCACGGCCTGCACCGGCGGTTGCGCGGCCGGCATGCCCTGGGCGGGCGCCTCGGGCCCCTCAGGCCTGCCCACAGGCATGCCGCCCTCCGGCGTGCCCGGCGTGCCCGCTGTGCTCGGCTGTTCCGGAGGCTCCGGAGGTCCCGCCGGCTCCGACGGTACCGAGCGCACCAACCTCAGCGTCGGCTCGGCCCGGCGGGTCGGTGGGTGTGGTGGCTCGGGGGTTGCCTGGTCGCCCCCGTCGACCGCTTCCTCTCGGCCCAGCTCGCGCAGCACATCCCGCTGCCAGTCCCCTGCCTGCGCCATGTGCGGCCCCCAGCTCCTAAGCGAACGTGTCGAGCAGTCGTCCGTACACGCCGAACACCCCGATGAGCAGCGGGAACAGGGCGATGACGCCGATCGATTCGAGGGTGTCGCCGAAGCGCCGGAGCCGTACGCGGACGTGCTCGGCGGGCTGCACGGCGAGCACCAGCAGCGGCAGGGCGGCGAGCAGGACGAGGACGGCGAGCGGACCGGCCGCCTCGCCGGAGTGGTCCAGCCACGCCGACACCAGCCGCACGGCGAGCACGGCCGCCGCACCGAGCAGCACCACGACCTCGACGACCAGCGGGAACGCCCGTGCGCGCAACGCGAGGACGACCATGGTGACGACGGCCAGCAGCACGGTCCACTTGGTGGGCGCCCGCAGCGCGAAAACTCCGGCGGCGGTCGCCGACACGGCCATCGTGACCGTCGCCAGCGCCAGCCCCCGGTGCGTGGCGGTGAGGGCCGCCGACACCTGGAAGCGGCTCACGGACGCACCCCCGGAGCGCCGGTCGTCGAGCCCGGAGAGCCCCGACGCCATCAGCGCCATTCTGGGCAGCAGCCCGAGCACGACCACGGAGACCACGGCCAGCACGGCCCCCACCTCGGCCTGCTCCGGCACCGACGACGACACCGTCCCCGACACCGCGACGGCGACCCCCAGCCAGCACACCGAGACCCCGGCCAGCGCCCCCGCCCCGACCAGCCCGCCCCGCCCGAGCGGCGTGAACGGCCCGAGCAGCGCGAGCGTGCCGACCCCGGTGGCAGCCATGGCCGCGACCTGCGGCATCCCGGTCCACCGCTCCGCCTCCGCCCACGTCGACGCACCCAGCAGCCCCAGCGCACCGGCCGTCACGATCAGCGTCGTGGCGAGCCCCCGCTTCCCCGCCCGCCCCAGCAGCGCGCCCGCGAGCGCCACCACCAGCGCAACAGCGAGGAGCGTGCCGGCGACGACCCCGGGCTCGTACGCGTCCCGTGCGAACAGTCCGGCGGCGACGGCCCAGCCGACCGTGGCGAGCCCGGCGGTGATCCGGCGTGTGGCCGGCCCCCAGCGCAGGCCCCGGGCATCGAGATCTTCGGCGGCCTCGTCCGTGACGTCGTGCACGACGGGCGCCGACGGCGCGTCCTCGGCCCGGACGAGCCGCAGTACCGCGCCGTCCGGTATTCCGGCCGTCTCCAGGGTGCTGTCGTGCGCCAGCGCCGATCCGTCCGCCGTGACGAGATGCCGCAACTCGGGCCGCTCGCCCACCCGGTCGTCGAGCAGCCGCATGATCTCCGGCAGCAGCAGCCCGACCGGCTCCCGCGACGGCAGCACGAGGTCCACCCGCCGCCGCTCACCGACCAGCGTGACCCGGCTGAGCGCCGTCCGCGCACCACCCGTGACCTGCCCCAACGTCCCCGTAGCCATCACGTGATCGAACCTATCACCGGGTGGATTTGCCGGTCGGGGCTGTGGAAAACCCTGTGGAAAACGTGGAGGACGGGGTGGCGGACGGGGTGAACGACGGCTGCACCGAACCCCCGTACGGACTCTTGCCGATGATGCGGTTCGACACGAACGACCACCCCACACACCCCGCGCACAACACCGCCGCGATGACGATCCCGGCGAAGACCTTCCCGACCCGTTCGTCCACCGAGCGCCGCTGCCGCTGCGCCCCGAACAGCAGGGCGTCCCGCAGCCGTCGACGCCGCACCGACACCGACTCCAGCAACTGGCTGTCGTACTCCTGCGCTGCCACGGCTACGGGACCCCGTTCACTTCGTCTCTCGGAGCCGGCCCGTCAGCCGATCTGGTCGACCGCCGCGCGGGCCTTGGCCAGCGTCGACTGGGCCGTGCCGTCATTCTGTTCGAGCGTGGTGCGCACCAGGCGGATGATCTCGCGGACCTCGCCCGCCGCCTTCTTCCAGCGCTCTTCCTTGCCGTGGTAGTCGTCCGAGACACCGTCCGCCTGGAACTCGGTCATCGCGGCCTTGACGGCGGCGTCACGGTCGCCGAGCACCCGCTCCAGCTGCCCCACGATCGTGCCGAGCGCGGTCTGCACCTCGCCGGAGGCCCCGGTGTCGTACGAACGGCGGTCCTGGTTCTGAGCCATGAGTACTTCCCCCTCGTTCCTACTCGTTCCTGCTCGTCGCTGCCTATCGGGCGCCGAAGCGGGCCGCGTCGAAGTTGGCCAGGCCCATGTTCTGGTTGGCGTTGTCCTGGGACTCCACGTCACCGGTGCCGAACGCGTTGTCCATGCCCGACTGGCCGCCCAGGATCGCGGCGAGCGAGCCGTTCAGGTCGGCGGTGATCTCGTCCGCGCGGTTCTTGAACGAGTCGAACGCCACCTTGCCCGCGCCGTTGAACTTGCCCTCCAGCGGCTCCGCCGCGCTGATCAGCAGCTGGATCAGCGTCCCGAGGTCGTCGCTCGAACCGAGCGTGCTCTTCCCGAGCTCCGCCAGGGTCGTCGCCCCCATGTCGAACTTCACGTCGTGTCCACCCCCGTGTGTCTGGGTCACCTACGTCTCGAACATGGTCTCCCACAACGCGTTGCACCCGCAACGCGCTTGCCGGGCCGGTGACACCATCGGAACACAACTCGAACACCCTTGTGGCGCCTCACCGCTGCCGAGAAAAATTCCTGAACCGCCGTGCAACCCTCCCCCCACCTCGCGGGTCGTACTTGGCATCAGGACTTCTCGGAGGGGGATCTGGGGGGATCGCGGGGGTTCTGGTACGGAGGGGAAAACCCGAGGGGCCCGGTCCACTGGACCGGGCCCCTCGAAACATTCCGGCGTGCTCGCCGACAGGATCGCCAGAACTCGCCGGCAGGGTCGCTGGCAGAACACCCGCAAGGGTCGCTAGAAGAACACCCCGCACCGCAGCAGCACATTCGCGTACGGCCGCGCCTCCCCGGTCCGTACGACCAGCCGCGTGCCCGCCGACAGCTCCTTCAACTCCTCGTGGGGGACCAGCTCCAGCTCGGGGAAGCGGTCCTCCAGCAGCGCCGTCGCCTCCAGATTCGTCTCACGCACCTCGTACGCGGCCGTCGCCCCCTCGACCACGATCTCGTCGAGCAGCCCGTCCAGCACCTCCGCGAAGGACGGCACCCCGGCCCGGAATGCCAGGTCGACCACGCGCGGCCCCTCGGGCACCGGCATCCCCGCGTCGCACACCAGCACCCCGTGCCCGTGCCCCAACTCGGCGATGGCGCCCGCCAGATGACGGTTGAGTATCCCGGCCCGCTTCACAGCGCCGCGACCTCCTCGGCGGTCGGGAACGAGACCTGCGCCCCGGCTTTCGTGACGGCGGCGGCCCCCACCCGGGCCGCGTACGCGGCGGCCTCGGCGGGCTCCGCGCCCGCCCCCAGCCGCCACGCCAGCGCCGCCGTGAACGCGTCCCCGGCACCCGTGGTGTCCACGGCGTCCACCTTCACGGCCGCCACCCGCGCACTTCCCTCGGCGGTCGCGACCAACGCCCCCTCCGCGCCCAGCGTCACGACCACCGAACGCGGCCCGAGCGCCAGCAGTGCCCGCGCCCAGTCCTCCGGCGACGGCGACCCCGCGAGCTCGCCCCCGACGATGACCCGGGCCTCGTGCTCGTTGACGATCAGCGGATCACAGGCGGCCAGCACCTCCGCGGGCAACTCCCTCGGCGGCGACGGGTTCAGGACGAAACGGGTCCCCTCCGGCAGCCGCCGCACGACCTCCACGACCGTCTCCAACGGGATCTCCAACTGCGCGGAGACGACCCGGGACGCGCGCAGCAGGCCCTCCGCCGCGCGTACGTCCCCGGGGGTCAGCTTCCCGTTGGCGCCGGGCGACACCACGATGCTGTTGTCGCCCGACGGGTCCACCGTGATCAGCGCGACCCCGGTGGGCGCCCCGCCGACCAGCACCCCGGCCGTGTCGACCCCGGCCGCCCGCTGCGAGTCCAGCAGCAGGCGGCCGTTGCCGTCGTCGCCGACCCGCGCCAGCAGCGCCGTACGCGCCCCGAGCCGGGCCGCCGCCACCGCCTGGTTGGCGCCCTTGCCGCCGGGGTGGACGGCCAGGTCGGAGCCGAGCACGGTCTCCCCGGCCCCCGGCCGCCGCTCGACACCGATCACCAGGTCGGCGTTGGCCGATCCCACGACCAGCAGGTCGTAGTCGTACATGCGTGCTCCTTCGTGCGTCCTCGTGGTCAACCGCGGATCCGGCCGCCGCCGTCAGCCGCCGAACGCGGCCTTCGACCGTATGCGCGGCCGGCTCGCCGCCGCCGTCAGCCGCTGAACTCGGCCACGTTCTCCGACGTGACCACCTTCACCGGCACCATCACCGACTTCTCGACCTTCTCGCCCTTGGCGGCCTCGACGGCGTTGCGCACCGCGATCCTGCCGAGTTCCGCGGGCTGCTGCGCCACCGACGCGTACAGCGTGCCCGCCTCGACGGCCTTCAGCCCGTCGGCGGTGCCGTCGAAGCCGATGACCTGGACCGACTTCCCGGCCTTGGCACCGAGCGCCTTGATCGCGCCGAGCGCCATCTCGTCGTTCTCCGCGAAGACACCGTCGACGTCGGGGTTGGCCTGGAGCAGGTTCGTCATCACGTCGAGGCCCTTGGTGCGGTCCCAGTCGGCGGGCTGCTTGGCGAGGACCTTGATGCCCGGGTAGGCCTTCAGCCCCTCGGCGAAGCCGGCGCCGCGCTCCCGGCTGGCGGAGGTGCCCGCCTGGCCCTGGAGGATGACGATCTCGCCCTTGCCGCCCAGCTTCTCGGCGAGCGACTTGGCGGCGAGCTCGCCGCCGCTGACGTTGTCGGAGGCCACGAGCGCGGCCGTGTTCGCGCCGTTCACCGCGCGGTCGACGGCCACCAGCGGGATGTCCGCCTTGTTGACGGCCTTGGCCGCCGGGGTCACCGCGTCGGAGTCCACCGGGTTCACGATGATCGTGCCGAGGCCCTCACTGGTGAAGTTCTGCAGCTGGTTGGCCTGCTGCGAGGCGTCGTTCTGCGCGTCCGTGACCGACAGGTCCACGCCCAGCTTCTTCGCCTCGTCCTGGGCGCCCGCCCGGATCTGCACGAAGAAGGGGTTGTTGAGCGTCGACAGCGACAGCCCGATCTTCTCGCTCTTCGCCGCCGAGGACCCGGTGTGCAGGAACGAGGTCGCGCCCACGACCGCCGCCGCGACCACCGCGGCCAGCACGTACGTCACCGCCTGCTTCTTCCGGTCCCCGGAGCCGCCCGCACCGGCCGCCACCGGGGTCGCCCCCGCCTTCCGCCGCACCGTGTCCAGCAGCACCGCCAGCGCGATCACCACACCGATGACGACCTGCTGCCAGAAGGCGGACACGGACAGCAGGTTGAGGCCGTTCCTGAGCACCGCCAGGATCAGCGCGCCGATCAGCGTCCCCGACGCCTTGCCCGTACCGCCGGCCAGCGAGGCACCGCCGATGACGACCGCCGCGATCGCGTCCAGCTCGTAGCCCTGCGCGGCCTGCGGCTGCGCGGAGGAGAGCCGGGAGGCGAGCACGATGCCCGCGGCGGCGGCGAACAGCCCGGACAGCGCGTAGATGACGAGCTTCTGCCGCTTCACCCGCAGCCCGGAGAGCCGGGCCGCCTCCTCGTTGCCACCGATCGCGTACATGGCACGCCCGATGTACGTACGCCCGAGGATCACGGCCGTGACGGCACCGAGGACCAGCATCACCAGGACCGGCACCGGCAGCCAGCCGCCGAGGTTGTCACCGAGGTGCGACACCGACTCGGGGAAGGCGATCGGGCTGCCCTGCGAGATCACCAGCGACAGACCGCGGCCCACCGACAGCATGGCGAGCGTCGCGATGAACGGCGGCAGCTTCCCGTACGAGACGAGGAAGCCGTTGACGAGACCGCACGCGATGCCGGTGACGATGGCGAGGAGCACGGCTATCGGGACGGGTACGCCCTCCGAGGTCGCGCTCCAGGCCAGCACGGTGGCCGACAGCGCCGCCACCGAGCCGACCGACAGGTCGATGCCCGCCGAGACGATCACGAAGGTCACACCGAACGCGAGGATCGCGGTGACGGCGGCCTGGACACCGATGTTGAGCAGGTTGTCGGTCGTCAGGAAGTCGCCGGACAGCACCGACATCCCGACGACGAGGACGATCAGCGCGGTCAGCGCGCCGTTGTCGAGCAGGAGCCGGCGCAGCCCCGATGCTCCCGAGGCGCCACTCGCGCCCGTCGTGCTCTTGAGCGTGTCAGCGGCCATCGGGGGCCTCCGTTTCCGTCGCAGGGGTGGTGGGGTGGGAGACGGCGAGTGCCATCACCGCGTCCTGGGTGGCCTCGGCGGCGGGCAGTTCACCCGCGATCCGCCCCTGGGCCATGACCAGCACCCGATCGCTCATACCGAGCACCTCGGGCAGGTCACTGGAGATCATCAGCACGGCGGCACCGGCGGCCGTCAGCTCGTTGATCAGTTCGTAGATCTCGACCTTCGCGCCGACGTCTATCCCGCGCGTCGGCTCGTCGAGGATCAGCACCTTGGTGTTCGCCAGCAGCCACTTGCCGATGACGACCTTCTGCTGGTTGCCGCCCGAGAGGGTGCGGACGTGCTGGTGCAGCCCGGCCATCCGTACCCCGAGCCGCTCGGCGACCCCGGCCGCGTTCGCCCGCTGCCCCTTGAGGTCGACGAACCCGCCCCGGGTGGCGCCCCGCAGCGTCACCAGGCCGAGGTTCTCCTCCACGGACGCGTCCAGCACCAGCCCCTGGCCCTTGCGGTCCTCGGGCACGAGCCCGATCCCGGCGGCCATGGCGGCGACCACGTCGTCCTTGGGCACGGCGGAGCCACCGACCCGCACAGCCCCCTCGTCGTACGGATCTGCGCCGAACACGGCCCGCACGACCTCCGTACGACCGGCCCCGACGAGCCCCGCGATGCCGACGACCTCACCGGCCCGCACCTCGAAGCTGACGTCGTGGAAGACGCCGTCCCGTGTGAGTCCCTCGACGACGAGCAACGCCTCGCCGGAGTCCGCCCGCTCCCTCGGGTACTGCTGCTCGATGGACCGCCCGACCATGAGGCGTACGAGCTCGTCCTGCGGGGTGGTGGCGGGCAGCTGCCCGACGCTCTTCCCGTCCCGGATGACGGTCACGCGATCCCCCAGGGCGGCGATCTCCTCCAGGTGATGGGTGATGAAGACGATCCCGACCCCGTCCTCGCGGAGCCGTCGCACGATGGCGAAGAGCCTCTCGACCTCCTCGGTCGTCAGCACGGCGGTCGGCTCGTCCATGATCAGCACACGCGCGTCGAGGCTCAACGCCTTGGCGATCTCGACCATCTGCAGCCGGGCGATCCCGAGTTCACGCACGCGCGCGCGTGGCGAGACGTTGACCCCCACCCGCTCCAGCAGCTCGGCGGCGTCGGCCTCCATCCGCTTCCGGTCGATCATCCCGAAGCGGCGCGGCTGCCGCCCCAGGAAGATGTTCTCGGCGACGGTCAGATCGGGCACCAGGTTGAACTCCTGGTAGATGGTGGCGATCCCGAGCCGCTCGGAGTCCTGCGCACCATGGATGCGCACCTCCTCGCCGGCTGCCAGGACCCGCCCCGCGTCGGGCGTGTAGGCGCCGGAGAGCATCTTGATGAGCGTGCTCTTGCCCGCGCCGTTCTCACCGAGCAGGACGTGCACCTCGCCCCGGCGCAGTTCGAAGTCGACGCCGTCCAGCGCGACCACACCGGGAAAGGTCTTGCGTATGCCTTCGATGCGCAGCAACTCGTCAGGGTCGCTCACGACGTGCTCCTGTTCTGTGCGTGTTCCTCGCCGCACGAGAGGCGTACGACGAGACGGGCGGGGAGGGTGACCGACTGCGGGGGCCGCCCCTCGATGCGGTCGACCAGAGCCCGCACGGCGGCCCGCCCCAGCTCGCCCGTCGGCTGGGCCACCGCCGTGATCGGCGGATCGGTGTGCACGAACCACGGGATGTCGTCGAACGCGGCCAGCCCGACATCCTGAGGAACCCGCATCCCGCGCGCGCGGACGGCGTCCAGCGCACCGAGAGCCATCAGGTTGTCGGCGGCGAAGACGACCTGCGGCGGCTCGGACAGATCGAGGAACCCCTCCATCACCCGCCGCCCGCTCTCGGCCTGGAAGTCGCCCTGACCTATGTACGCGTCCGGCAGTGGCAGCCCGTGCTCGGCGAGCGCCTCCCGGAAGACCTCGACCCGCTCCCGGCCGGTCGTGGTCGCGGCCGGCCCGGCGATGATCGCGAGCCGCCGGTGCCCAAGCCCGTACAGATGAGCGACCAGATCCCGCACGGCCGCGCGCCCGTCCGCCCGCACCACCGGCACGTCCACGCCCGGGATCCACCGGTCCACGAACACCATCGGCGTCCCGGCCCGCACGGCGTCCAGCATCAACGGCGAACCACCGTCGGTCGGCGACACGAGCAGGCCGTCGATCCGCCGGTCGAGCAGATTCCGCACATGGTGATCCTGAAGCTCGGGCCGCTCGTCGGCGTTCCCGATGATCACGCTGTACCCGAGCGCCCGCGCCTCTTCCTCGACGGACCGCGCCAGCTCGGTGAAGTACGGGTTCATCACGTCACTGATGACGAGCCCGAGCGTGTGGGTCTGATCCGTACGCAACGACCGCGCGACGGCGTTCGGCCGGTACCCCAGCGTCTCGACGGCGGCCATCACCCGCGCCCGCGCCTCCGCGCTGACCGACGGATGGTCGTTGAGCACCCGGGACACGGTGGCGACGGACACCCCCGCCTCGGCCGCGACATCCTTGATGCTCGCCATCGCCGGCCCACCTCCTCGTGGAATCGATTACATCGATGTGTACGGGAGGATTGGAATCGATTACACGAGGGTGGGGCAAGGGGTCGGCAGTGGCCGAAATCCAATCGTGACCGGGAGGGTGGTGGGGTCGACAGGCCGCGTGATGGAGGGTGCGGGCGCCGATGGCCCTACGCCGCCGCCAGCTCGCACCACACGTACTTGCCCCGCTCGCCGAACCTGGCCGACGGCATCCACCCCCAGTACTTCGTGCAGGCCACGACGAGACCCAGGCCGCGTCCGTCCTCCTGCTCGCCCACCGACTCCAGCGGCTGTGGCGGTTGCGGCGGTTCGGGATCGGCGTCCCATGCCCCGATCCACACCACTCCCTCCGCCGACCGCCGTACCCGGAGAGCGGCGGGCCCCTTCGTGTGCCGTACGGCGTTGGAGACGAGCTCGGTCGCGAGCAACTCCGCCGTGTCCACCAGCCCGATGAGACCGTGCATGGTGAGGATCAGCCGCAGGGTGCGACGGCAGATGGTCACGGCTCTGAGGTCGTTGGGGATCAGGAGGGTGTAGTCCCAGGTTTCGGGCACGGGTCGTCAACTCCGTTGGCTGAGGGGGGATTTCGCGCACGGTGGCATTGCCGGCGCCGTCATGGCGGGACGGGGCGGTGCGCTTCCGTAGCGTGTTCTCTGCGTCACCGACAGTAGGCCTAACAATTCATCCCAAGCAACCTGATCGCGTAATCTGGCTCCGAACGAGCCGCCTCGGCGGGAGTTGGACCAAGGAGTGAGCAGTGGTTCTGAGGCGCGAGCCAACCGCACGTCAGATGCGCCTGGCGACCGAACTGCGCAGGCTTCGTGATGCGGCCGGGCTCAGTGCGACCGAGGCGGCGGCGCGGCTCGGTGTGGGACGCGTCCAGCTGAGCCACATCGAGTCCGCACTCACGGGCGTCAGTGAGCGACGACTCCGGCACCTCGCATCCCACTACGCCTGTACCGATGAGGAGTTCATCGAAGCTCTGGTCAAGATGGCCACGGAACGGACATGTGGATGGTGGGAGGAGTACCGGGATCTGCTGCCCGCGTCGTTCCTGGACCTGGCTGAGCTGGAGCATCACTCCCGGTTCCAGCACAACCTGGCCATCCTGTATGCGCCGGGTCTCCTGCAGACCGAGGCCTACGCTCGTGCCGTATACGCCACACGAATTCCCGAACTGACGGAAGAGGCGCTGGAGTTGCGTGTGCGCCACCGTATGGCACGTCGTGCGATCCTCGAAGGCCCCTCACCGATCCGCCTCGACGCCGTTGTCCATGAAGCGGCGCTCCGCATCATGGTCGGCACTCGTGCCACAGCACGAGGACAGCTCACCCACCTCCTGGAAGTGTCCGAAGCGGAGCACATCGGTGTGCGGGTCGTCCCCTTCGACATGGAGGGCTTCTCCTGGGCCGGCAGCTCGATGACCTACGTGGGCGGCAGCGTGACCAGACTGGACACGGTGATCCGAGACGGCCCCACGGGTGCGCTCCACATTGATGCGGAGGACCAACTGGCCACATATCGCGCTCGCTTCCGACAGGTGAGCGCGAGGGCGCTCGACCCCGAGCAGTCGCACGAATTCATCAGGCGTCTGGCAAAGGAGCTGTGAGGCACTTCATGACCGACCCCAGCAACTGGCGAAAGTCGTCCTACTCCGGCGACGGTGACGGCGACACTTGCGTGGAGATAGCCGTCACCCCCACCCACACAGCGGTCCGAGACTCCAAGGCTCCAGCGCGGGCCACCCTCACCTTCCTCGCCCCCTCCTTCACCGCGTTCATCAGTGCCCTCAAGAGGTCGACAAGGAGCGTGTAGGCCCCCCCCGGACAAGGGTGGGCCTCAGCCTGGCCAGGGGTGCCGGAGCGGGCCCTTGTCAACGAGTTCCGTCGTACCGCGGCGCGCCGCCCCGCAGACGCCCCGACGAGATGGGCCGCCAGCCGGAGCGGACGGCCCATCTCGGGCAGGGCATGAGGCCTGACGGCGGGTTCAGCGAATGCCGTCAGGTGCTGTCACAGGCGCGGGTCCGGACCGGCCGGAGGCCAGGTCAGGACTCGCAGCCGAGCTCCTGGTCTCCGGAGTCCGACGTGCAGCTGTCGCTGCCGTCCCCTCCCTGGGCGGAGTCGCCCGGAGCCTGATCGACGTTGTCCAGGATGTCGTTGCCCGCCCCGCCGCTCAGAAGGTCGACGCCCGGTCCCCCGACGAGGACGTCCGCGCCGCTGCCGCTCAACAGGGTGTCCCGTCCTTCTCCGCCCGCGATGGACTGACGGCCGGTGGCGTCCTGGGCGTACACCGTGTCGTTGCCCGGTCCGGCGTCGAGCGAGGCACGCAGGCCGGTTCTCTGGGCGATGGTGTCCTGCTGGTCGCCGGCCACGACGAGGATCGTCCGGGTGCCGGCCGGGCAGGAGACGGAACCGTCACTGTTGGGCGTGCACCCCACTCCCGCGGAAGTGGACGCCCCGGTGTCGATGACGGTGACGGTGCTCCCGGACGGGTTGATGAAGATCCTGTTCCTCTCCCCGGCCGCCGCGTTGACGAAGATGAACGCGTCGTTGGCCTGCACCACCGTCGCGCTTGCCTGCACCGCCCCCGTTGCGGCAGACGCCGGGCCGGTGGACACCAGCAGCGCGGCACCCGCTGCCGCCGCTGCCGCCTGTAATCCCCTGCGGGTTGACATAGCCATGCTGCTCCTGTCGTTGGAACGCTCGTGCCGACCGCTGGTCGAAGCGGCGGCGCATGGGTTCAGCGTCCGCGCCAGGCGGTGAAGGGACATGGGGGACGAGCCCCCAGTTATGCGCGTCCCCCGACGCTGCCCGCTTCGCGTCGTCGCACCGTCCTGCGGAGCCCGCATCCCTCTCGCGCGGATGGCGTCGAGCGCACCCAGCGCCATCAGGTTGTCCGCCGCGAAGACGACCTCGGGCGGCTCGGCCAGGTCGAGGAACCCCTCGGTCACCCGGTGCCCGTTCTCGGCCTGGATGTCGCCCTGCCCCTGTGCAGTCGTCCGGCAGCGGCAGCCCGTGCTCGCCCAGGGCGTCCCTGAAGGCATCGATCCGCGACATGGTGGCGGCGGACACTCCCGCCTCGGCCGCGACATCCTTGATGCCCGCCATCGCCGCCCGGGCAAGGAGGGGGCAGTGGCCGAAATTCCACGTGACCGCGGGGCCGACCCGAGACGCGCCGAGCGGGGTGGCGCGCGACCCGCGCACCACCCCGCTCGACCCCGATCCGTCCGGGCAGGGGTCCAGGAGCCGTCAGAGACGGCCTAGACCCAGGTCTTGCCTGCCGCGTTGGACTTCAGCTTGTGCTTCTTGACCTTGTCCTTGCAGAAGCGACAGGCGGTCTCCTTCGCCTTCTTGTACGTCCAGGCCGTGATCTTCCCTCCCAGACTTCTTCCGATCTTGTTGTTGTACTGGTCGGCCTTGGAGTCGCGCTTCGCCGCCGCGGAGCTTCCCGCGTTCCTCTCATGGGCGTTCCCGAGGGCCTTGGCCAGGCTGGAACCGACGGCCCAGGTCAGCATCGCCTGCCAGATGCAGTGGCGGTAGGCGTTCTGCTTCGCCCCGTGCGAGTACCGCTTCTTCGCCTCTCCCAGGGCCCAGTAGGTGATGTAGGCCATGTCCGCGCACCACAGCAGGAACAGGGCGCAGATCGCGGCCTCCGGCACGAGGCCGTTGATGCTGTAGTTCCCGCTGATGTCGTAGCAGTTCACCGGGTCGGCGAAGCAGTAGTCGTACGAACTGGCGTTGCCTCCGACGATCCGGTCGACGGAGAGGAACCGCCCCGTGTCCGCGTCGTAGAGGCGGACCCCCATGAGCGTGACGCTGCTGGGCGTCTCGGACGAGCGCTGCTCCCCGCCGAGCCAGCCGTAGCGGGACGCGTCCGTTCCCGGCAGGAGCTTGCCGTACTCGTCGTAGGTGTTGACCACGGGAGTGGTGGCGTCCGCCAGGGGGATCTGGGTGGCTATGTCGCCGTGGAGATTGGTGAGTTGGAGAACCACGTCACCTGCGGCGCCGGTGGTGGCGATCAGGCTCCCCGTCAGGTCCGACAGGTTGCGGGTGATCTTGTTGTTGCTCTCGCCGGACCACGTGGGATTGTCCCCGTCGGCCCCGTAGTGGTTGCGGACGGTCGCCGTGGTGGCCCAGGTCCCGCCCTCGTCCTGACTCTCGGTCGTGGACGAGGCGAGCCTCCCGGCCGCGTCGAGGCTCCAGGTGGTGCGCTCGCCACGCGCCGTGATCTGGCGGACCAGATCGTTGGCGTAGTAGGAGTACTGGGCGCCGCTCGACTGGGTGGTCGTGCGGCCGAAGGCGTCGTAGGCGGTGCCGGTCCCGATCAGCCGGTCGGCGCTGTCGTAGGTGGAGTTGACCGTCCTGCTGGTGGGGGCACCCCCGTCCACGTCGTCGACGGTGGTCACCAGGGACGTGCGGTTGGTGTTGTCGTCGAACCCGTACCCGCGGTGGGTCGTGACACCCGTCTGGGTGTCGTCGGCCTTGGTCAGGCGACCGGCCGCGTCGTAGGAGTACTCCTGGTACGCCCCACCGCCCGTGTACGTGGTGCGGGAGACGACCTGACCGTGGATGTTCTCACTGATCGACTCGCCCTGGACCGTCCAGCCGGACTCCCAGTGCCAGTAGCGCGAGGTCTCACTGCCCGTCGGGTCCAGGTTGAACTCGACGTCCATGTTCCAGGGCAGCTTCTGCTTGTAGAGGCGCCCGTCGGAGTCGTAGGAACCGGTGACGTCGCCGATGCCGCCCATGACGGAGTCGTGCATCCGGGTCGGCAGGCCCGTCAGACTGTCGTAGTCGTACGTGGTCTCCGAGGGAGCCGAGTCGGATCGCCTGGTGACACGGTCGCGGGCGTCGTACTCGGTGCGCGTGACGTTGCCCGCGCCGTCGTCGTACGAGATCTCGCGGCCGAGCTTGTCGGTGCCGTGGCGGATCGTGGTGGCGCCGTCGGACATGGTGGCCACTTGGCCGTTGGCGGGATCGAAGGTGATCGTCTGCGTGGGTACGGCCGTGCCGACGCCCCCGCTGATCTGGATCTGCTTGCCCCGGCCGGCCGCGTCGTACGTGGTGACGGTGGTGCGTGTCACCCCGTTGGCGGTCTCGGTGACCTTGGTGGCGTTGCCCCAGCGGTCGTACTCGAGGGTCTTGGTGGGCAGCTCGTCGGGGTTCGAGCCGCCCCCGGTGATCTTTCCTGCCGGGCCACTGGAGCACAGCAGGTCGGCCCATTCGGGGCGCCCCGCGCACGCGCCGGTCCCGCCGGCGGACCAGTACTGGGACACCACCGTTCCGGCGTCGGACCCGTTGGACTTGGGCTGGCTGTTCTTGGTGATGCGCCCCTGGGCGTCGTAGACGGAGGCCCGGGTCAGCTTGAGCCCGGTCGGGTCCGTGACGCTGCTGACCGGCAGGCCCTTGGCCCAGTCGTAGGCGGTCGTGCTGGTACGCACGTCGCCGTCGGCCGGGTAGTCCTCGACGAAAGCACCCGTCGACGTCGTGGTCGGCTGGTCCATGACCAGAGCGGACCCGTCGGTGGGGCGGCCCTCGTCGTACCGCGTGACGGTGTGTTCCCGCGCGGGCACCAGGGTGCGGGCCGGGATGTCGGGGCTGTCGGCGTCGCCCTGGAGCTGCTTGGTCAGGGTGACCAGGTGCAGCGGTCCGAGCTGGTCCACCATCCGCCTGCCGTCGCTGGAGTACTTCGCGACGGTGGCCAGCTTCTGGGCACGCTCGGCCGTCGAATCGGAGCGGATGCCGAGTTCGCTCTGGGTGTTGACCTGATATTCCTCGCTGCCGAGAGCGAGTTCGCGGTTGGTGGCCCCCAGTTCGAAGACGATGTTGCCGAACGCGTCGTACTGCGTGGTGGTCAGGTGCCGACCGGGCAGACCGGTGTTGACCTGGAGCCCCGAGGCGTTGGTGTAGGTGGTGGTCGCCTTGTCGTAGTCCCCCGCGGCGAGATCGTTCCCGCTGTGCGAGGCGGGCACCTGATCGGTGGGGAAGATGGCGGTGGCGTCCGTGGGCGCGTCCGTCTGCGCCCAGGTCCTGGTGTCCACCGGGGCCACCTGGTTCGGCGCCTTGGTGCCGGAGAGCGGAACGTCGTAGACGAGGGAGAGCGTCGCCCTGCCGCCGTCCGGCTCGTCCTTGCTGCCCGGCTTCAGCGTGGGCCGCGACACGGACAGCACCATGCCGTCACCGGCCACCGAACTGGCGCCCGCCTTGCCGTACTCGAACGTCCACGGCAACTCGCCCGGCGGGGTCTGGGTGACCACCCGGCCCGCACTGTCGTAGGTGTAGGTCGTCTTCAGCGCCGGGGAGATCCGGGGATCCCACTGCTCACGCAGGCGGCCCGAGGCGTCGTACGCGTAACTGGACACCACGGTGGCGGTGGCGTTCGCCGCGCCCGGGTTGGTGGACCACTGGCGGATGCGGTAGACCTGCCCGGCGTAGTCGCCCAGCGTGCTGCCGGTCGCCGTGGTCGTGGTGGCGTACTGGTACTCCAGGATCCGACAGCCCTTGGTCGAAGGGGCGTTCGCGCAGGTCTCGTTGCTCACGGCGGACGAGGGAGCGATCGCGTACTTCGGCCGGGCCAGCACGGCTCCGCCCACGGTGACCTTCTCCGAGATCAGCGAGGTGGTGGAGTTCTCCGTCGACAGCGAGCTCTTGGAGAGCTGCCAGGTCGTCGCGGCCGTGTCGATCTTGGTGAACTGCGAGGTGGTCCCCTCGGTGTCCTTCAGGGTGAAGGAGCCCGTCAGGCTGCCGGTGAGGGTCAGGGACTCGGCCCCCTCCTCGGGCTTCCACCCGCCGCCGCTCGTCGCGGTGAACCCGGTTTCCTCCCCTTCGACGTCCACCAACGCGACCGAGGTGCTCGACGTCTTGCGGATGTACAGCATTTGGGAGTCGCTGAGTTCCGCGGCGGTACCCGCGGTCCACTGCGGACCGAAGATGGCGACCTGCCCCTCCTGCTGCCCACCGGCAGTGGGACGGCGTGAGGAGGCGGTGCGGCTCGCGGTCAGCCCGAAGGACGAACTGTCCGTCGCGGACACCGTGTAGTCACCGGTGAGCATGTTCACGTCGCCCGGGCCGGCGGCCTGGGTCGGCGCGGCGCCCGCGTCGCGGTCGACGGTGATGGAGGTGGCCGGGGAGGCGTCGGTGCTGGAGCCGTCGGTGAAGACCGCGCGGAGGTCCAGCGGACCGTCCTCGCCGAGGGTGCCGGTGATGTTCCAGACGAGTTCGTCCGGCACGCCACCGGTCACCTTCACCGGCCAGGTGGCGACGGCCGTGTCGTCCGACTTGCGTCGCACATCGGCGACGGGAACGTCCTTCCAGGTGTCGGTCTCACCGCGCCGGTACTGGTAGCGGACCCCCGTGTCGGCGGTCTTGCCCTGGCCGGACAGGACGGTCCGCCGCGCGGGGCGGTCCCCCTGGGCCGGGGAGAGCAGTGCGGCGCCCGAGCCCGCGTAGAAGGTGAAGGTGGTCTGGGCGGAGGCGTTGCCGGCGGCGTCCTTCGTGCGGGCGGTCAGGATGTGCTTGCCCGCGCGGAACACCGGCTTGGCCGTCACCGCCGCGCCGGCGGTGGCGATCGTCTGCCAGGCTCCGCCGTCCAGTTGCCACTGGACCTCCTTCACGTCCGCCGACGGCGGGGTGAGGGTGAAGCTTCCGGTGAAGTCGCCGCTGCCGTTGGGAGCGCCGGACCACTGCCCGGCGGGGAAGTCGCCGGAGGCGATCGAGGTCGCGGCGGGGGACGTGGTGTCCACCGTCAGGGTGCGGAAAGCCGACCAGGCACTGGTGGCGGAGCCGTCTCCCGCGCGGACCCGCCACTTGTAGGAGCCCGCCGCGAGCGCGGCCGGGGTCCAGTTGGCCTGTGCTCCGGAGGCGACCGCCGCACTGGAACCGGTGCGCAGAGCGGAGGTTCCGGTGGACGTCCACACCTCGTAGTCGAGGGTGACCTGCGAGCCGTCACCGTCCAGGGCCTTCGCCGACAGGGTCGGCGTGGTGTCGTTGGTGGCCGCCGCGCTCAGCGGGGCCAGCAGAGTCGGCTGCTCGGGAATCGAGTTGTAGGTGACCGACAGATAGGGGGTGTTGGAGGCCGCGTTGCCGGAGTTGAAGCGCTTCCAGCCGTACGGGTCCGTCTCGTCCGTGGCCCGCAGGCCCAGGTGGTTGGTGCCGTTGCCGCTGCTCGCCCAGGCCTTCGCCAGGGAGGTCACGTCGGCGGACACCCACCCGTCGTTGCAGGCGCTGGAGAAGCCCTTGGTCTGGGTGCTGGTGGCGTGCTTCGTCTCCCAGGCCGGCTGCGAGGTCCAGCGCGAGGCGGTGCTCGCGGCTCCGGTGGACCACACCTCCCAGCTCTTCGGGGTGCAGGACCACGAGTGGTAGGCGAACAGATTGAGCTTCGCCGCGGAGACCTGCTTGCCCGTGATGTTCTTCATCGGGAACGACAGGAACGACCGCGCCACCTGAGAAGAACCGTTGTTGCCGAGCTTGAGGTCGGTGGAGGCGGACTCGTCGGCGGTGTGACCCTCCTGCACGAAGGCGTCGAAGCTGGCCCCCACGTTGATCGCGGGGTCGATCGTCACCGGGAACCGCGTCGCGTCGTCGGCCAGGAACTTCGCGTCCGGTGTCAGGGTCAGGGTGACCGTGTCGCCGTCCTGGGCCACCTTCACCGCGACGGGCGCGGTGCGCTTGTGCTCACCGGACCTGGCGTCCACCTGCGCGTCCCACATCACCGGCGCGGGCAGGACCCCCACGGTCCTGCCCTTGGCGTCGGAGAAGGAGACCGAGCCGTCCGCCTTCTCCTTCGCGGTCAGCCCCTTGGCGGTCAGGCTGTAGGCGATCGCCCCGCTCGCGTCGACGGCGGAACGATCCTTCAGCTCCAGGAACTGCTCGTAGCCGGTACGGGTCGACTCGATCAGGAGGTCCGTCGAGGGCAGAGCGCTCCGGTAGCGGGCGATGTTCTTCTCCGCGCCCTCGATCTCCGGCGTGGGCAGGGTCCCGTACCAGCCCAGCTCCATCCGCTGCCCGGTCCGGCCCTCCAGGGTCACGAGGGGGACGCCGGCCGAACCGGTGCTCTCCCCGACATCCTTCAGCCCCTTGGGGGCCTTGCTCTTTCCGGCGAGGCGCAGTCCGTGCGGATGCCGCCGGGCGCCGAGCGAGCCGTCCGAGAGCTTCCGCAGGGAGACGTCGACGTCCTGCCACCGGTCCTGGTCGTCCTGGAACCGGATCGGTCCCGCATACGCGGTCTGGGTGACCGAACCGTCCGGGTTGACGTAGGTCGTGGACGTCTCCGTGCGGGCGTCCAGCGCCTCGATCCGACGGTTCTGGATCTTCGCCTTCAGTCGGGCGGCGGCCACCGATCCGGCGGTCGCGGACCCGAGGTCCTTCGCCGGCTTGTTCCGGTCGGCAGCCGGGGCTTCGCGGCCCGAGGCCACTGCCACGTTGGTGGTTCCCACGATCACGGCGGTCTCGAACGCCATCGCCAGGACGACGGTCGCCGCCACCGAGCGCAGGCGTCTTCGCCGGGCCGGTGGGAGGAAGGGCTGGACGGACGGTCTGTCCGATCTCCACCCTTGTCTGAGGAAGGTGGCTATCAAGCTCACTCCTTGCAACGGTGCGGAATCTTCCCGCAAGAACCTGAAGATCTTCATGAGGTCCTCACGGAAGTCAATCCGCCGCATGCAAAGCGCTTGTTTCCAGCCAAAGTTGGCGGAAAGCAAGTGAGCTGACTACCAGCTACCGGCTACCAGCCATCGCCACTCGGTCCGGGCGGCCTCAGTCCGAGCAACTGGCCGCGGAGCCGTCGGCCGTTGAGTTGACGGCCACGCGGTAGCCGAACCCGGCGTCGAAGTCGGGCCCGGTCTTCGTCTCCTCCGCGTCCAGGATCTCCTTGGTCAGGAAGTAGACGTCCAGCGTCGTGGCGTCGTCCGTCTTGCCACGGGTGAAGCACAGGCTCGCGGAGCGGTTCTCCTTCAGCGCCTGTCGCGTGGCCTTGGACGGCTTCCACCCCTCGCGCTCCGCCGCGGCCTCGTAGTACTGGATCACTTCGGCCTTGTCGCCGGGGAAGACGTAGGTCCGGTCGGCGTACAGCCACGCTTCGCCGCTGTCCTCCCAGCAGCCTGCCTGGAGGTCCTCGAAGCCCTGGGGCACGATCGTCCCCGGGGGCCGGGAATCGAGAACGTCGTACGACTTCAGCGCATCGACGCGGCTCCCGGTGTCCTCGCACGAGGCGGAGGCGGCATCCGCGAGAGGCCGGCACCCGGTGAGCGCTCCGGTCGCCAGCGCGGCAGTCAACAGAAGGGCGGCGCACCGGCCGGTTCGCTTACGAGGCGTCAAGTCGGCTCCTGTCATCGACGTGCCGCGGCAGCCGACTTCACTGCCTGAGACCATATATATGCGATCAGTGACATTAGCATCTCTTCGGCAGGCGGTGGCCTGTCATACCTCCCCGGTACCGTCGGATCATGGCTCAACAGGCGGGCAGTCCCCCCGGTGAACGGCGACTAGCCGTGCTCGAAGGCGTCCTGGAACGGATCACGTACGCCAACGAGGACAACGGCTACACGGTCGCGCGCGTGGACACCGGCCGGGGCGGTGGCGATCTTCTGACCGTCGTCGGTGCCCTCCTCGGCGCACAGGTCGGCGAATCCCTCCGGATGGAGGGCCGTTGGGGCTCGCACCCCCAGTACGGCAAGCAGTTCACGGTGGAGAACTACACCACCGTCCTCCCGGCCACCGTCCAGGGCATCCGCCGTTACCTCGGCTCCGGCCTCGTCAAGGGCATCGGTCCGATCTTCGCCGACCGCATCACCCAGCACTTCGGCCTGGACACGCTCCAGATCATCGAGGAGGAGCCGAAGCGCCTCATCGAGGTCCCCGGTCTCGGCCCCAAGCGCACCAAGAAGATCGCCGACGCCTGGGAGGAGCAGAAGGCGATCAAGGAGGTCATGCTCTTCCTCCAGACGGTCGAGGTCTCCACGTCCATCGCCGTCCGCATCTACAAGAAGTACGGCGACGCCTCGATCGGCGTCGTGAAGAACCAGCCGTACCGGCTCGCCGCCGACGTCTGGGGCATCGGCTTCCTCACCGCCGACAAGATCGCCCAGTCCGTCGGCATCCCCCACGACAGCCCGGAGCGCGTCAAGGCGGGCCTGCAGTACGCCCTTTCGCAGGCCACCGACCAGGGCAACTGCTTCCTCCCGGAGGAACGTCTGATCGCCGACGCGGTCAAGCTCCTCCAGGTCGACACGGGCCTGGTCATCGAGTGCCTGGCCGAACTCGCCCTGCCCGACGAGGAGTCCGGCGAACCCGGCGTCGTACGCGAGAAGGTGCCGGGCCAGGACGGGGGAGACCCTGTCACGGCCATCTACCTCGTCCCCTTCCACCGCGCCGAACTCTCCCTCTCCGCCCAGCTGTTGCGCCTCCTGCGCACCGACGGCGACCGTATGCCCGGCTTCCACGACGTGGCCTGGGACAAGGCACTGGCATGGCTGCGGGGGCGCACGGGCGCGGAGTTGGCCCCGGAGCAGGAGGCGGCCGTACGCCTCGCGCTGACCGAGAAGGTGGCCGTGCTGACCGGTGGCCCGGGATGCGGCAAGTCCTTCACGGTCCGCTCGATCGTGGAGCTGGCCCGCGCCAAGAAGGCGAAGGTCGTGCTCGCCGCCCCCACCGGCCGGGCCGCCAAGCGTCTCGCCGAGCTGACCGGCGCCGAGGCCTCCACCGTCCACCGCCTCCTGGAGCTGAAGCCCGGCGGCGACGCGGCCTACGACAAGGACCGCCCGCTGGACGCCGATCTGGTGGTCGTCGACGAGGCCTCCATGCTGGACCTCCTGCTCGCCAACAAACTGGTGAAGGCGGTGCCGCCGGGCGCGCACCTCCTCTTCGTCGGGGACGTCGACCAGCTCCCCAGCGTCGGCGCCGGCGAGGTCCTCCGCGATCTCCTGGCCGACGGCAGCCCGATCCCCGCCGTCCGTCTCACCAAGGTGTTCCGCCAGGCCCAGCAGTCCGGTGTGGTGACCAACGCGCACCGGATCAACTCCGGGCAGCACCCGGTCACCGACGGCATGAAGGACTTCTTCCTCTTCGTCGAGGACGACACGGAGGAGGCGGGGCGGCTCACGGTCGACGTCGCGGCCCGTCGTATTCCGGCCAAGTTCGGGCTCGACCCGCGCCGGGACGTCCAGGTGCTGGCGCCCATGCACCGGGGCCCGGCCGGCGCGGGCACCCTCAACGGTCTGCTCCAGCAGGCCATCACCCCCGCCCGCCCCGACCTCGCCGAGAAGCGGTTCGGCGGCCGGGTCTTCCGCGTCGGAGACAAGGTCACCCAGATTCGCAACAACTACGAGAAGGGCGAGAACGGCGTCTTCAACGGCACCGTCGGCGTGGTCACCGCGCTCGACCCGGTCGACCAGCGGCTGACGGTCCTCACCGACGAGGACGAGGAGGTGCCGTACGAGTTCGACGAACTGGACGAGCTGGCGCACGCCTACGCGGTGACGATCCACCGGTCCCAGGGCAGTGAGTACCCGGCCGTGGTGATCCCGGTCACCACCGGAGCCTGGATGATGCTCCAGCGCAATCTCCTCTACACGGCCGTGACCAGGGCGAAGAAACTGGTGGTCCTGGTCGGCTCCCGCAAGGCGATCGGCCAGGCGGTCCGCACGGTCTCCGCCGGCCGCCGGTGCACGGCCCTCGACTTCCGGCTCGCACCACGGGTTTTGTAGGTCCAGGGCCCACTTCGGGGGAACCTCTCGCGTCGTTCCGGCGGCTCGTGAGTGAAATTTGATCGATCAAATGAGTCGTAAAGGTCACACAGCCCTTCCAGATGTCGGACGGAGGGGGCAGGATGAGCAAGTTGGCGGCACTGAGTGCCGCCGATGGGCCCGATGGTCGACCCCGAGTGCACTCTCCAGAGCCAATTGGGGGATGGTAGAGACAGTCAGGGCACCTCGAAGAAGAGGCACTACGTCGGTGAGGGATGACGTGAGCGACAACTCTGTAGTACTGCGGTACGGCGACGGCGAGTACACCTACCCGGTGATCGACAGCACCGTCGGCGACACGGGCTTCGACATCGGGAAGCTCCGGGCCCAGACCGGTCTGGTCACCCTGGACAGCGGCTACGGCAACACCGCTGCCTATAAATCCGCCATCACCTATCTCGACGGTGAGCAGGGCATCCTTCGGTACCGCGGCTACCCGATCGAGCAGCTGGCCGAGCGCTCCACCTTCCTCGAGGTGGCGTACCTGCTGATCAACGGTGAGCTTCCGACCGTCGACGAGCTCTCCACGTTCCAGAACGAGATCACGCAGCACACCCTGCTGCACGAGGACGTCAAGAACTTCTACCGGGGCTTCCCCCGGGACGCCCACCCGATGGCGATGCTCTCCTCCGTGGTCAGCGCCCTGTCGACGTTCTACCAGGACAGCCACAACCCGTTCGACGAGCGGCAGCGCAACCTCTCCACGATCCGCCTGCTCGCCAAGCTGCCGACCATCGCGGCGTACGCGTACAAGAAGTCGATCGGTCACCCGTTCGTATACCCGCGCAACGACCTCGGTTACGTCGAGAACTTCCTGCGCATGACCTTCTCGGTCCCGGCCCAGGAGTACGACCTCGACCCGGTCGTGGTCTCGGCGCTCGACAAGCTCCTCATCCTGCACGCCGACCACGAGCAGAACTGTTCGACGTCGACGGTCCGCCTGGTCGGCTCGTCCCAGGCGAACATGTTCGCGTCGATCTCCGCCGGTATCTCCGCGCTCTGGGGCCCGCTGCACGGCGGCGCCAACCAGTCCGTGCTTGAGATGCTGGAGGGCATCCAGGCCAACGGCGGCGATGTCGACTCCTTCATCCGCAAGGTGAAGAACAAGGAGGACGGCGTCCGCCTGATGGGCTTCGGTCACCGGGTCTACAAGTCCTTCGACCCGCGCGCCAAGATCATCAAGGCCGCCGCGCACGACGTCCTCTCGGCCCTCGGCAAGTCCGACGAGCTGCTGGACATCGCGCTGAAGCTGGAGGAGCACGCGCTCTCCGACGACTACTTCGTCTCGCGCAACCTCTACCCGAACGTGGACTTCTACACGGGTCTGATCTACCGCGCCATGGGCTTCCCGACCGAGATGTTCACGGTCCTCTTCGCCCTCGGCCGCCTTCCGGGCTGGATCGCCCAGTGGCACGAGATGATCAAGGAGCCGGGCTCCCGCATCGGCCGCCCCCGCCAGATCTACACGGGCGTCGTCGAGCGCGACTTCGTCCCGGTCGAGGCGCGCTGACCGAGTACGCGTAGCAAGGGCCCGTACGGAGAGCCGTCCGCACGGGCCCACTGCTTTTCCCTCTGGGGCCCGCTCACTGCCGCACGGCTTCTGCCTCTGGGCCTCCTCACTGCCTCACGGCAGCAGAGGGCGCCCTGCGGCGAGTGAGCCGAAGGGGCGCGCCTGTGTCGAGAGCCCGACCGCGCGGAGGCCCGAAGGGTCGAGCACGGTCGGGCTCTCGACACAGGCACAAGCGCCCCGGAGGCGAACCGAGCCCAAAAAAATAGCGAGAAGGCGCCCTGCGCCGCTGGTCCCCCCACGGGCCGGCGAGCAGGGCGCCTTCCCATGTCCCGGTACGGATTCCCCCCACGGGATCCGGCCGGGCGTCTGGTGGGCACAGCGCCTGAATCGCTGAGCTCGACGAGCAGAACTCGTCGTCCTACCTGTATGCGGTTGAAGAGCGGCGGTGTGCGGTCTGCCGGGACGCGTACGTACGGGAGGGCCGCTCAAAGCTCCCCGGTGCACGTGCCCCGGCAACGCAATTCCGGGAACGTCCCCCAAGACATCCCCAGATGCCAGTCACGCCCCCCAAGACGCTTCTGACATCGCCAACTTAGACTCACGAACCCCTTCAGTGGTTACGTTCACATCACTGTGATCTGCGTCTCCTGCGAAATGTCCTGAAGATGCGCAAGAGACCTGATTCAGCGACCGAGGCCCCAGCGTAAGGATGATGCGCGAGCCTTGTGAAGAGCTTATGTGAGGCTACTTCCGGACTCTAGAGGGACTTTTGCCCGGCGGTCACGAAAATGTCCTGAGTCGCAAGCTGTTCGTTACCACGAAAACGGACGAAAAGGCCATAGCCGCCCCCGCGATCATCGGGTTGAGCAATCCGGCGGCGGCCAGCGGCAGCGCGGCCACGTTGTATCCGAACGCCCAGGCCAGATTGCCCTTGATCGTGGACAGGGTCCGCCGCGACAGCCGGATGGCGTCGGCGGCCACCCGCAGGTCCCCGCGCACCAGCGTCAGGTCGCCCGCCTCGATCGCCGCGTCCGTCCCCGTGCCCAGGGCGAGCCCCAGATCGGCCACGGCCAGCGCGGCGGCGTCGTTGACGCCGTCGCCGACCATCGCGACCGTACGGCCCTCGCCCTGGAGGCGGCGTACGACGTCGACCTTGTCCTCGGGCAGCACCTCGGCGATCACATGCTCGGGGGCGACGCCGACCGCCGTGGCCACGGACCGGGCCACGCGCTCGTTGTCCCCGGTCAGCAGCATCGGGGTGAGTCCGAGCGCCCGCAGCCGCCGTACCGCCTCGGCGCTGGTCTCCTTGATCGCGTCGGCGACCGTGACGACACCGAGTGCCACACCGTCGCGGAGGACGACGACCGCCGTGTGCCCCTCGTCCTCGGCGGCCTCCTTGGCGCGCCGCAGGGCCTCGGGGAGCGGCTCGTCGTGGAATCGGCCCACCCGGACGTCGTAGCCCTTCACCAGGCCGCGCACGCCCCTCCCGGGCACGTTCTCGAAGCGCTCCACGGGCGGCAGGGCGCCCACGCGCTCCTCGGCGCCCGCGGCGATCGCCCGGCCCACCGGGTGTTCGGAGGCGTGTTCGACGGCGCCGGCGAGACGCAGGAGGCCGGCCTCGGCCTCGGTGTCGATGCCGGCCCCGGCGACGTACACCCGCTGGAGCGTCATCCGGCCAGTGGTGACGGTGCCGGTCTTGTCGAGGACGACGGTGTCGACGCGGCGGGTGGACTCCAGGACCTCGGGGCCCTTGATGAGGATGCCGAGCTGGGCGCCGCGACCGGTGCCGACCAGCAGGGCGGTCGGGGTGGCGAGGCCGAGCGCGCACGGGCAGGCGATGATCAGCACCGCGACGGCCGCCGTGAACGCGGCGGTGGCGTCGCCCGTGGCGCCGAGCCAGGTGCCGAAGGTGGCCATCGCGATCAGGATGACGACCGGCACGAACACCGCCGAGACGCGGTCGGCGAGCCGCTGCACCTCCGCCTTGCCGTTCTGCGCGTCCTCCACCAGCCGCGCCATCCGCGCCAGCTGGGTGTCCGCGCCGATCCGGGTCGCCTCGACGACCAGCCGCCCGCCGGCGTTCACGGTCGCGCCCGTGACGGCGTCGCCGACGGTCACGTCCACCGGCACCGACTCGCCGGTCAGCATCGACGCGTCGACGGCGGAGGCGCCCTCCACGACGGTGCCGTCGGTGGCGAACTTCTCACCGGGGCGCACGACGAAACGGTCGCCCACGGCCAGCTGCCCGACCGGGACGCGCACCTCCCGCCCCTGCCGGAGCACCGAGACGTCCTTGGCGCCCAACCTCAGCAGCGCCTTGAGCGCGGCGCCCGCGCGGCGCTTGGAGCGGGCCTCCAGATAGCGGCCGAGCAGGATGAACGCGACCACCCCTGCGGCCACTTCGAGATAGATCGTCGACGAGCCCGCCGTGCGGGAGACGGTGAACTCGAAGCCGTGCCGCATGCCCGGCATGCCCGCGTGCCCGAAGAACAAAGCCCACAGGGACCAGCCGAAGGCGGCGAGCGTGCCGACGGAGACGAGGGTGTCCATCGTGGCCGCGCCGTGCCGGAGGTTGGTGAACGCGGCCCGGTGGAAGGGCAGCCCGCCCCAGACGACGACCGGCGCGGACAGCGTCAGCGAGAGCCACTGCCAGTTGTCGAACTGGAGGGCGGGGATCATGGCCATGAGAACGACGGGTACCGCGAGCAGCGCCGAGACGGTGAGCCGTTGCCGCAGCGAGGCGAGTTCGGGGTCCGTCTCCTCCGCGGCGACGGCTGCCTGCTCGGACCGCGGCGGGGCCGGGGGCGGTGGCTCCTCGGCCGTGTAGCCGGTCTTCACCACGGTGGCGATGAGGTCGGCGACCTCCGTCCCCGAGGGGTAGGTGACCTTCGCCTTCTCCGTCGCGTAGTTCACCGAGGCGGTGACCCCGTCCATGCGGTTGAGCTTCTTCTCCACGCGGGCCGCGCAGGAGGCGCAGGTCATCCCGCCGATGGTCAGCTCGACCTCGTGGACGGTGTCGCTCGTGGCGGCTGCCGCGGTGGTGCTCGTCATGTCCGTGCCCGTACGTCCGTGGCCGTGCCTGGTCTCAGGCCTTGCCGACCAACTCGAAGCCGGCCTCGTCGACGGCGGCGCGTACGGCCTCCTCGTCGAGCGGGGCGGCCGAGACCACGGTGACCTCGCCGGTGGAGGCGACGGCCTTCACCGAGGACACGCCGTCGAGCTGGTTGATCTCGCCCGAGACGGAGCCCTCGCAGTGCCCGCAGCTCATGCCGCTCACCTTGTAGACGGCGGTGACGGAGCCCTGGGTGTCGGTGTCGGTGGTCATGTCGTACTCCTCATCGGGGCGTGTGGGGACTGCGTCGGGGTCGGGTACCCCTTCAGGGCATCCATCTTATACCCCCTAGGGGTATAAATCCAAGAGGGGTCCGCGTGGGGAGGTGGGGCGCCGGGGGCGCTAGGGGTCCACCGGCGGGCGGTCGCCCACCAAGGGTTCCAGGTAGCGGAGCAGGACGTTCTTCAGCTCCTGGACGTAGGCCTCGCGCTCCTCGCCCTCGCGGCCGAGGGTCAGCTCCAGGCCCGCCTTGTACATGGCCATGCAGACGTGTGCGGTGCGGGTGATGTCGGCGGCCGGTGCGCCGGGCAGGAGCGGGGTGAGCAGGGCCTCGATCCGGGTGACCAGGGCCGTCTGCAGGGCGTCGTGCTGCTCGGCGATCCGGCCGGGGGCGTCCGGGCCGTGCATCAGCGTGTAGACCACGGGGTGGCGGCAGTTGAAGTCGATGAAACGGTCGACGGCGGCGGACACGGCCGTCTCCAGGGGGGTCGCCGGGTCCACCGGGGCGAGCGCCTCGCCGTACGTCTCGCGCATCTCCAGCATGAGCCGCTCGCTCAGCTCGATCGCGATCGCTTCCTTGTTCGGGAAGAACTGGTAGAGCGTGCCCGGCGAGACCCCTGCCTCGCGGGCGATGGCGTTGGTGCTGGCCGCGGTGTACCCGGTCGAGCAGAACACGGAGGCCGCCGCTTCGAGGAGTTGGGCGATACGGCGCTCGCCACGGGCCTGGCGACGGCGCGGCTGCTCCTTGGTCTGGGGCTGCTCACCGGCCGGGGGCGGGGGTTGCTCTGCGGCCTGGGGCTGTTCCTTCTCCTGGTGGGTGGGCACGCGGTTATCCCCAGCTTTCCGGACGTGATTGACAAACGCGAGTGGTCGCTCGCATTCTGGAGAAACGCGAGCGATCTCTCGTGTTTGCCAGTGTATGGCTTGGCGCTTCCATGCTGCCCGGCCGCGCACAGCACGGACCACAGTGATCAGAGTGAAGGGGACACCGCACCATGACCGAAGTCAACCAGCCGCCCCGCCGGGGAGGCTGGACCCGGTTCGTGACCGCCCGCCCCCGGCTCACCCTGCTCGTCGCCCTGGTGCTCACCGCCCTGGCGGTCGTCGCGGGCAGCGATGTCGCCGATCGTCTCGGCAGCGGCGGCTGGGAGGATCCGGCCGCCCAGTCCACCTACGCGACCAAGGCCCTGGAGCGCGAGTTCCCCGACTCCCAGCCCAACTTCCTGCTGCTGGTCGACGCGGGCGAGGCCTCGGTCGACGACCCGGCCGTCGCCGCCGAGGCGAAGAAGCTGACCGAGCGGCTGGCCGCCGAGAAGGGCGTCACGGGCGTCGGCTCCTACTGGCGGACCGGAACACCGACCCTGCGCTCGGAGGACGGGAGCGAGGCGCTGATAGCGGCCCGCCTCACCGGCGACGACACGGCCGTGAACAAGACCCTGGACCGCATCGCCCCCGAACTGCGCGGCACGCACGGTCCGGTCGAGGTCAAGGTCGGCGGCATCCTCGCCGTGCGCCACGAGATGCAGACGATCATCCAGGAGGACCTGCTGCGGGCCGAGATGATCGCCCTGCCGGTGACCCTCGTGCTGCTGGTCATGGTCTTCGGCAGCGCGGTCGCCGCCCTGCTGCCGCTCGGCGTGGGCGTCGTCGCGATCCTCGGCACCAACGCGATCCTGCGCGGCCTCACCGAGGTCACCGACGTCTCGGTCTTCGCCCTGAACCTCACCACGGCCATGGGTCTGGGCCTCGCGATCGACTACGCCCTGTTCATCGTGCGCCGCTTCCGCGAGGAGCTGTCCACCGGCGCCGACTCCCTGAAGGCCGTCGCCACCACCCTGCGCACGGCCGGCCGCACGGTCCTTTTCTCCGCCCTCACGGTCGCCGTCTCCCTGGCCGCGATGATGGTCTTCCCGCAGTACTTCCTGAAGTCGTTCGCCTACGCGGGCATCGCCGTGGTCCTCCTGGCGGCGGCAGCCGCCCTGATCCTCCTCCCGGCCGCGCTCGTCCTCCTGGGCGACCGCGTCAACTCCCTGGACCTGCGCAAACTGTTCAAGCGTCGCAAGGCGAAGACCACGGGCGACGGCTCGCCGGCCGTGGAGGAGGGCGCGGCCTGGGGCCGTACGGCGGCCCTCGTCATGCGCCGAGCCCCCTTCTTCGCCGTCGCCACGACCGCCGGTCTGCTCCTGCTCGGCCTCCCCTTCCTGGGGGTGAAGTTCGGCACGGCCGACGACCGCCAACTCCCGGCCAGTGCCGAGTCCCACGTCGTGCAACAGCACCTGCGCGAGGGCTTCCCGGGCACTCCCGGAGGCGGCCTTGAGGTCCTGGCGGAGGGCGAGGCGACGAAGGCGGAGTACGCCGCCTACAAGGAGCGGCTGGCGGACCTCCCCGAGGTGCTCCGGGTGGAAGGACCCCTGGTCAAGGGCGACTGGGCCTACTTCACAGTGCAGCCGAAGGGCGAGGCGGTCGACGAGGGCGCCCAACGCCTGGTGAAGGAGATCCGGGCGACGGACGCTCCCTTCGACACCTCGGTGACGGGCACGGCGGCCGTCCTGGTGGACACCAAGGCGGCGATAGGGGACGGCCTTCCCTGGGCCCTCGCTTTCATCGCGATCGTCACCCTGATCCTGGTCTTCCTCCTCACCGGCAGCGTGCTGATCCCGCTCCAGGCGGTCCTGCTGAACGCCCTCAGCCTGACGGCGATGTTCGGCGCGCTGGTCTGGGTCTTCCAGGACGGCCATCTCTCGGGCCTGCTCGCCTTCACCAGCCCCGGCTCCATCGAGACGACACTCCCGGTCCTGATGTTCTGCGTGGCCTTCGGGCTCTCCATGGACTACGGCGTGTTCCTGCTCTCCCGCATCAAGGAGGAGTACGACCACACCGGCGACCACATAGCCTCGGTCCGCTTCGGGCTCCAGCGCACGGGTGGCCTGATCACCGCCGCCGCCGTCATCCTCGCCGTCGTCATGATCGCCATAGGCACCTCCCGGGTCACCAACACGAAGATGCTCGGCCTCGGCATAGCCCTCGCCGTCCTCATGGACGCCATGGTGATCCGCAGTCTCCTGGTCCCGGCGGTCATGCGCCTGACGGGCCGCGCGACGTGGTGGGCCCCGGCTCCGCTGAGGAGGTTCCACGAGAGGTTCGGCCTGAGCGAGGGGGAGTCGGCGCCCGCGGCGAAGGCGAACGCGACGGGGAGTACGGACTCCGAGACCGCCACACCCGACGTGCCTGCTCCGGGCAAGCAGCGCGACGACGACAAGGTGGAGATCTCTGGCTAGCGTTCGCTCCGAAGAGGACGGTCGGCAGGCCGTGGGCAGCAGGCGGTCGGTAGACCGTAGGCAGAAGACGGTCCGTAGGCCGTAGGCCGATGAGTGGAGCGGAGGGCGACACATGCGCGCGGTGGTGTTCGAGCGGTTCGGAGAGCCGGCCACGGTGAAGGAGCTTCCTCCACCCACGCCCGCCCCCCACGGTGTCGTCGTCCGCGTCGAGGCGACCGGCCTGTGCCGCAGCGACTGGCACGGCTGGCAGGGCCACGACCCGGACATCACGCTCCCGCACGTCCCCGGCCATGAACTGGCCGGGGTCGTGGAGGCCACCGGCGCGGCGGTGACGGGCTGGCGCCCCGGCGACCGGGTCACCGTCCCGTTCGTCTGTGCCTGCGGCACCTGTGCCGCCTGCGCGGCCGGCGACCAGCAGGTGTGCGAGCGGCAGACCCAGCCGGGCTTCACGCACTGGGGCTCGTTCGCCGAGTACGTCGCGCTGGACCACGCCGATGTGAACCTCGTGGCGCTGCCCGACGAGCTGTCGTACGGCACGGCGGCCTCGCTCGGCTGCCGCTTCGCCACGGCGTTCCGCGCGGTGGTCGCGCAGGGCCGGGTGGCGGCGGGGGAGTGGGTCGCCGTCCACGGCTGCGGAGGTGTGGGCCTGTCCGCGGTGATGGTGGCGGCGGCCTCCGGGGCCCGGGTGATCGCCGTCGACGTATCGGCCCGGGCCCTGGACCTGGCCCGAAAGTTCGGGGCGGTGGAGTGCGTGGACGCCTTGGCGGTCGACGACACGGCCGAAGCGGTCCGTGACCTCACCGGCGGCGGAGCCCACCTCTCCCTGGACGCGCTCGGCTCACCGGCCACCTGCGCGGCCTCCGTCAACGGCCTCCGCCGCCGGGGCCGCCACATCCAGGTGGGCCTGCTCCCCTCCGAGGCGGGCACCACCCCCGTCCCCATGGCCCGGGCGATCGCCCTCGAACTCGAACTCCTGGGCAGCCACGGCATGGCGGCCCACGCCTACCCCACGATGCTGAAGCTGGTCGAGGCGGGCGTCCTCCGCCCCGACCTCCTGGTGTCCTCGACGATCGGGCTGGACGAGGCCCCGTCCGCACTCGCGGCGCTCGGCACGGCCCCGGGCGGTGGGGTGACGGTCATCGAACCGTGGAGCTAGGCGTGGTGAGAGAGGGGGGTCACTCCATCTTGCGCCCCCGGTTGCCCGGTCTGGAGGCGACCCAGGTGCGGATGGTGTCGGCGTACCAGTAGGGCTTGCCGCTCTCGACGTGGTCGGGCGACGGCAGCAGCCCGTGTTTGCGGTACGAGCGGACGGTGTCGGGCTGCACACGGATGTGCGCCGCGATGTCCTTGTACGACCAGAGAAGCCGGTCGGTCGTCATCTGTGGCACCTCCCTGCGCGCGCACCACGGCGGCGGCCGGGAAGACCGCAGGGGGAGCCGGGCACTGCGCTGGCGATCACAAAGCTGTGACCGGTCAACGACCCTCAGCGATCGCCGCGAGGCCCTGTGGATCACGTGTGACGGAAGGCCCGCGTACGCGTGACGCACGTGACAGAAGGGTGACTTTTGTGACACCGGTGATGAATTGGAGCGCCCTGTAACCGGGGTCGGGCAGCCGCGCCCCAAAAAGTCGGGCAGCCGCGCCCCAAAAAGGGGCGCGGGGAACTGCGTGACCAGCCACGAACCACCCGCGGCCCGCCGCGACTCGCAGTTCCCCGACGCTTCCCGGTGCGGTTCTCGGCGGAGCGGCTACGCCCCGCAGGACCTGAGGAACGCCCGCGTCCGCTGAGCGATCGGCAGCGGAGCGTCCGGCTCGCAGGGGTACATGTCCTGCTCGACGATCGCGAACAGATCCACGTCCAGCTTCGCGGCAGCGGCCAGCACCGGCCCCAGCTCGGGCACGCCCTTCGGCGGCTCGCACATGACGCCCTTGGCCACGGCCGGCCCGAACGGGATCTCGTTCGCGCGGACGTCGGCCAGGATCTCGGGGTCGACCTGCTTGAGGTGCAGATAGCCGATGCGCTCGCCGTAGGTCTCGATCAGCTTGACGCTGTCGCCGCCGCAGTAGGCGTAGTGCCCGGTGTCGAGACAGAGCGAGACCACCGAGGAGTCGGTGCCGTCCAGGAAGCGGACGACGTTCTCCTCGCTGTCGATGTGGGTGTCGGCGTGCGGGTGGACGACGATCTGGAGGCCGTACTTCTCCCGCACCTCCCGCCCGAGCCGCTCGGTCAGCTGCGTGAGGTGACGCCACTGCTCGACGGTCAGTTCGCTGGGCTCCAGCACCTTGCCCGTCTTGTCGTCCCGCCAGAACGACGGGATGACGACGAGGTGCTTGGCACCCATGGCCTGCGCGAGAACCGCGTTGTCGGCCACGTGCGCCCAGGTCTTCTCCCAGACGTCCGGACCGTGGTGCAAGCCGGTGAAGACGGTGCCGGCCGACACTTTCAGGCCACGTTTGGCCGTCTCCTCGGCGAGGACCGCCGGGTCGGTCGGCAGATAGCCGTACGGGCCCAGCTCGATCCACTCGTAGCCGGAAGCGGCGACCTCGTCGAGGAAGCGCTGCCAGGGGACCTGCTGGGGGTCGTCGGGGAACCAGACGCCCCAGGAGTCGGGCGCCGAGCCGACTCGGATGCGCGAGACCCCGGAAACTTGAGACTGAGGTGACAACGACGTCATGGGAGTCAGCTTCAGCCTCGAAGTGGAGGGTGTCAATAGGTAGTCCGAATGTCTGGACAAAGTATTGACAGGGTCGCTCCGACGGGACTAGACCTTGACGGGAACCGGCGCGTGAAGGGAACTCGATGGCGTACGACCTGATCACCATGGGGCGGATCGGTGTGGATCTCTACCCGTTGCAGACGGGGGTCCCGCTGCCGCAGGTGACGTCCTTCGGCAAGTTCCTCGGCGGATCGGCGACGAACGTCGCGGTGGCCGCGTCCCGACTCGGCCGCTCCACCGCCGTCATCACCCGCACCGGCGAGGACCCCTTCGGCGACTACCTGCACCAGGCTCTGCGCGACTTCGGGGTGGACGACCGCTGGGTGACCCCGGTCCCGGGCCTCGCGACCCCGGTCACGTTCTGCGAGGTCTTCCCGCCGGACGACTTCCCGCTGTACTTCTACCGCAGGCCCAAGGCGCCCGATCTGGAGATCGACGCCCATGAGCTGGACCTCGACGCCATCGCCGGGACCCGGATCTTCTGGGTGACCGGCACGGGCCTGAGCGAGGAGCCCAGCCGTACGGCGACGCTCGCGGCGCTCGCCCACCGGGCCAAGGCCGGCACGACGGTCTTCGACCTCGACTGGCGCCCCATGTTCTGGAACGACCCGGCCGAGGCCCGCCCGTTCTACGAGGAGGCCCTGCGGCACACGACCGTCGCCGTCGGCAACCTGGACGAGGTCGAGGTCGCCACCGGCGTCCGCGAACCGCAGGCCGCGGCCCGCGCGCTGCTCGACGCCGGCGTCGAACTGGCGGTCGTCAAACAGGGCCCCAAGGGCGTCCTCGCGTTCAACGCCAAGGGTGAGTCCGCCGAGGTCCCGCCCCTGCCCGTCGACGTCCTCAACGGCCTCGGCGCCGGTGACGCCTTCGGCGGCTCCCTCTGCCACGGCCTGCTCGAAGGCTGGGACCTGGAGAAGATCATGCGGCACGCCAACGCGGCCGGGGCGATCGTCGCCTCCCGCCTGGAGTGCTCCTCCGCGATGCCGACCGTCGACGAGATCGAGACCGCGGTCGCGGCGGGAGCGGTCCTGTGACCCCCACGCAGCCCACGCACCCCATGTCCGACAGCGCGAGCCCCCTCGGCCCCGTCGACGTCTCCGCCCTCGTCCGCACCCGGGTGCACCACCCCGAGGCGATCGCCGAGGCCGCCGCCCGTCGTACCCGGCGCCCCCTGATCGGTGACTCCGGCCGGCTGATGATCGTCGCCGCCGACCACCCGGCCCGTGGCGCCCTCTCCGTCGGCGACCGCAAGCTCGCCATGGCGAACCGCGTCGACCTCCTCGAACGGCTGTGCCTGGCGTTGTCCCGCCCCGGCGTGGACGGCGTCCTCGCGACCGCCGACATCCTGGACGACCTGCTGCTCCTCGGCGCGCTCGACGGCAAGGTCGTCATGGGCTCGATGAACCGGGGCGGCCTCGCGGGCGCCAGCTTCGAGCTCGACGACCGCTTCACCGGCCACCGCCCCGAGGACATGGCGCGCCTCGGCTTCGACGCCGGCAAGCTCCTGCTGCGCGTCGACTACGACGACCCGGGCTCCCTCACCACCCTGGAGTCCACCGCCCGTGCCGTGGACGCCATGGCCGAGCGCCGACTCCCCGTGTTCGTCGAGCCGTTCATCAGCCGCCGCGACCCGGCCACCGGCAAGGTCAAGAACGACCTGAGCGCCGAGGCGGTCACCAAGTCGATCGCCATAGCCGCCGGGCTGGGCGGCAGTTCGGCGTACACCTGGCTGAAGGTGCCCGTCACCGACAACCCCGACGACATGGCCCAGGTGATGGAGACCGCGACGCTGCCTGCCGTGCTGCTCGGCGGAGACGTCGGCGAGGACCAGGAGGGCGCGTACGAGAAGTGGCGCGGCGCGCTGCAACTGCCCACCGTGCAGGGCCTGGTGGTCGGACGCTCGTTGCTCTACCCGGCGGACGACGACGTGACCGCCGCCGTGGACACCGCCGTAGGACTGCTGTGAGGGCCGCATGACACAGAAGACCGAGCTGTACGTACCCAAGGGCGCCACCGCGAACGCCCGATACGCCGTGGACATCGACCCGAAGCGGGCCGGATGGACCCACAGCAGCCTCAGGATCGTGGAGTTGGAGCCGGGCGGCTCGCACACGTTCACGACCGGGGACAGTGAGTGGATCGTGCTGTCCCTGGGCGGCGGTTGTACGGTTCAGGTGTCGGAGGAACCGGGCAATTCAGACGGTGGCGGCGTCACGGAGTTTCAGATCCTGGGCAGGGAGAGCGTGTTCGCCGGAGTCTCCGACTTCGTGTACGCGCCCCGCTACGCCCGGGTACAGATCGCCTCCGGCGCGGGAGGCCGCTTCGCTTTGGCAGGAGCGAAGTGCGAGCGACGACTCCCCGCTCGTTACGGCCCCGCGCCGGAGGTCCCCGTCGAGGACCGGGGCAGCGGCACCTGCGCCCGCCAGGTGCGCAACTTCGCCTCCGCCGATGCCTTCGAGTGCGACAAGCTGATCACCGTCGAGGTCATCACCCCCGGTGGCAACTGGTCCTCCTACCCGCCGCACAAGCACGACGAGAACCGGCCGGGGGAGGAGACCGAGCTGGAGGAGATCTACTACTTCGAGATCGACGGCCCGAACGGCTTCGGCTACCAGCGCGTGTCGCCCTCCCGCGAGGGCGGCTCCGAGGTGCTCGCCGAGGTCCGTTCCGGTGACACGGTGCTGGTCCCCGACGGCTGGCACGGCCCGTCCATCGCGCAGCCCGGCCACAGCATGTACTACCTGAACGTGATGGCGGGCCCCGGCCCCGAGCGGAAGTGGCAGATCTGCTTCCACCCCGACCACACGGAGGGGTACCGATGAGCCCGACCTCGAACACGACCCCGACCTCGAACACGACCCCGACCTCGAACAGGACCCCGGCCACGACCCGACTCACGGTCGCCCAGGCGCTGGTCCGCTTCCTCTCCGCCCAGCACACCGAGCGCGACGGCGAGCGGCGGCGGCTGATCGGCGCCACCTGGGGCATCTTCGGCCACGGCAACGTCGCGGGCCTCGGTCAGGCGCTGGTCGAGTACGCCGACGACATGCCCTACCTCCAGGGCCGCAACGAGCAGTCGATGGTGCACGCGGCCGTCGGCTACGCCCGGCAGTCGAACCGGCTCTCCACGCACGCCGTGACGACATCCATCGGCCCCGGCGCGACCAACCTGGTCACCGGCGCCGCCCTCGCCACCATCAACCACCTGCCGGTGCTGCTGCTCCCCGGCGACATCTTCGCCACCCGGCCGGCCGACCCGGTCCTCCAGCAGCTCGAAGTGCCGTACGCGGGCGACATCAGCGTCAACGACACCCTGCGTCCGGTGTCGAGGTACTTCGACCGGATCACCCGCCCCGAGGCGCTGATCCCGGCCGCACTCCAGGCGATGCGCGTCCTCACCGACCCGGTGGAGACGGGCGCCGTGACCCTCGCCCTGCCGCAGGACGTGCAGGCGGAGGCGTACGACTGGCCGGAGGAGTTCTTCGCCGAGCGGACCTGGAACGTGCGCCGCCCGGCGGCCGACGTCGCCGAACTGGCCGGCGCGCTCGACGCGATCCGCGCGGCCCGCCGCCCGCTGATCGTCGCCGGCGGCGGCGTCCACCACGCCCGCGCGGAGGAGGCGCTCGCCGAGCTGGCCGACGCCACCGGCATCCCCGTCGCCTCCACCCAGGCCGGCAAGGGCTCGCTGCGCTTCGACCACCCGCAGGACGTGGGCGGCATCGGCCACACCGGCACGGCGACCGCCAACGAACTGGCCCGCACCGCCGACCTGGTGATCGGCGTCGGCACCCGCTACACGGACTTCACCACGGCCTCGAACACCCTCTTCGCCGCCGACGGTGTCCGCTTCCTCAACCTCAACATCGCGCCCTACGACGGCCACAAGCTCTCCGGCCTGCCGCTGATCGCGGACGCGCGGTCGGGTCTGGAGGCGCTCGCCGAGGCGCTGGAGGTGCACGGCCACCGGGTCGCGGACGCGTACGCCGCCGAGTACGCGGAGGACAAGCAGCGCTGGGAGCACCGCGTCGACGCCTGCTACGAGGCCGACGAACCGGACACCCGGCCCACCCAGGCCCAGGTCCTCGGCCTCCTCGACGAGATCGTCGACGAGTCCGACATCCTCATCAACGCGGCCGGTTCCCTCCCCGGTGACCTGCACAAACTGTGGCGGACCCGGTCGCGGGACCAGTACCACCTGGAGTACGGCTACTCCTGCATGGGGTACGAGATCCCGGCCGCCATCGGTGTCCGGCTGGCCGCCCCGGGGCGCCCGGTGTGGGCGCTGGTCGGCGACGGCACGTATCTGATGATGCCGACCGAGATCGTCACGGCGGTCCAGGAGAACGTCCCGATCAAGGTGCTGCTGGTGCAGAACCACGGGTACGCCTCCATCGGGGGCCTCTCGGAGTCGGTCGGCGGTGAGCGGTTCGGCACCGCCTACCGGCACCGCAACCCCGCCGACGGCACGTTCACGGGCACCCCGCTGCCCGTGGACCTCGCCGCCAACGCGGCCAGTCTCGGCATGCGCGTCCTGCGCGCCAAGACGGTCCGTGACCTGCGCGCCGCCCTCGCCGAGGCACGGGCGGCCGACACTCCCACTTGTGTCTACGTGGAGACCGAAACGGCAGACACAGTGTCGGGCCCGCCTCCCGCGCAGGCCTGGTGGGATGTACCTGTGGCCGAGACCGCGACCCGCGCGTCGGCGGTCAAGGCACGCGAGGAGTACGACCGGCACGTCTCAACCCGACGCCGCCATCTGTAAGCAAGGAGTTTCTGGAATGACGAAGATCGTCAACCACTGGATCGGCGGCAAGACCGTCGAGGGCGCGTCGGGTACGTTCGGGCCGGTCACGGACCCGGCGACCGGCGCGGTCACCACCAAGGTCGCCTTCGCGACCGTCGACGAGGTCGACGCGGCGGTCCGCACCGCCAAGGAGGCGTATCTCACCTGGGGGCAGTCCTCGCTGGCGCAGCGCACCTCGATCCTGTTCAAGTTCCGCGCGCTGCTCGACGCCAACCGCGACGCGATCGCGGAGCTGATCACCGCCGAGCACGGCAAGGTGCACTCCGACGCGCTCGGCGAGGTCGCGCGCGGCCTGGAGATCGTCGAGCTGGCCTGCGGCATCAACGTGCAGCTGAAGGGCGAGCTGTCCACGCAGGTCGCGAGCCGCGTGGACGTCTCCTCCATCCGCCAGCCGCTGGGCGTCGTCGCCGGCATCACGCCGTTCAACTTCCCGGCGATGGTCCCCATGTGGATGTTCCCGATGGCCATCGCGACCGGCAACACCTTCGTGCTGAAGCCGTCCGAGAAGGACCCGTCGGCCTCCATCAAGATCGCCGAGCTGCTCGCGGAAGCGGGCCTGCCGGACGGTGTCTTCAACGTCGTCCACGGCGACAAGGTGGCCGTCGACCGCCTCCTGGAGCACCCGGACGTCAAGGCGGTCTCCTTCGTCGGCTCGACGCCGATCGCCCGCTACATCCACACCACGGCCTCGGCGAACGGCAAGCGCGTCCAGGCCCTCGGCGGCGCCAAGAACCACATGCTGGTCCTCCCGGACGCCGACCTCGACGCGGCGGCGGACGCCGCGGTCTCGGCGGCGTACGGCTCGGCGGGCGAGCGCTGCATGGCGATCTCCGCCGTGGTCGCCGTCGGCGCGATCGGCGACGAACTCGTCGAGAAGATCCGCGAGCGCGCCGAGAAGATCAAGATCGGCCCCGGCAACGACCCGACCTCCGAGATGGGCCCGCTGATCACGGCCGTCCACCGCGACAAGGTGGCGTCCTACGTCACGGGCGCGGCGGCCGAGGGCTGCGAGGTCGTCCTCGACGGCACCGGTTTCACGGTCGACGGCTACGAGGACGGCCACTGGATCGGCATCTCGCTGCTGGACAAGGTCCCGACCACGGCGAAGGCGTACCAGGACGAGATCTTCGGCCCGGTGCTGACCGTCCTGCGCGTCGACACCTACGACGAGGGCATCGCCCTCATCAACGCCTCCCCGTTCGGCAACGGCACCGCGATCTTCACCCGTGACGGCGGCGCCGCCCGGCGCTTCCAGCTGGAGGTCGAGGCGGGCATGGTCGGCGTCAACGTCCCGATCCCGGTCCCCGTCGGCTACCACTCCTTCGGCGGCTGGAAGGACTCCCTCTTCGGGGACCACCACATCTACGGCAACGACGGCACCCACTTCTACACCCGCGGCAAGGTCGTCACCACCCGCTGGCCCGACCCGGCCGACGGCCCGTCGGCCGTGGACCTGGGCTTCCCGCGCAACCACTGAGCCGCACACCGGTCCTTGAAGAGCGAGGGGCGCAGCCCCCGCTTTTCAGGGGCGCGGGGCTGTTGTCGACGTGCGGCTCCGCCGCGTGGGCGCGACAAGCCCCCACCGAACCCGCACGTCCCCACCCACCCCGCGCGGAGCGCGAAAGGGGGTCGAAGGGGCGCAGCTCCTGGGGGAAGGGACGGGTAGGGGCGGCAGGGGGCGACTTATCAGGTTGCTGTCAGCCAACGACGTACCGCACCCGCTGTATGCCGAATTCCTCCCGTACGACCGTGGGATGCCCCACTCCTCCCCCCTGAGAGGGCCTCGGGGCACCGGCAGGGCCCCGTACCGTTGACGCATGGATCTTCGACTGACCGGCCCGCGCCTGCGCGGAGCGCTGCGGCGGAGGCCGCGGCGGACCGTCGCGGCCGCGGCCGCCGTCGTCGTGCTCGCCGGGGCCGGCACCTGGACGGCCACCGCCTCGGACGAAGCGGCGCCGGTGAAACGCACCGACCGGGCCATAGGGACGGCCGAGGGCGTGCGCATCGACACCTCGTACTTCACCTCCGGCGGTGACGGCCGTCGCCCGGCCGTGCTGCTCGGTCACGGCTTCGGCGGCAGCAAGAACGACGTCCGTGCACAGGCCGAGGACCTCGCCCGCGACGGCTACGCGGTGCTGACCTGGTCCGCCCGCGGTTTCGGCAGATCGACCGGCAAGATCGGTCTGAACGACCCCCGGGGCGAGGTCGCCGACGTCTCGAAGCTGATCGACTGGCTCGCGACCCGCCCCGAGGTACAGCTCGACAAGAAGGGCGACCCCCGCCTGGGCATGGCCGGCGCCTCCTACGGCGGGGCGATCGCGCTGCTGACCGCCGGGTACGACGACCGCGTCGACGCCATCGCGCCCGCGATCACGTACTGGAACCTGGCGGACGCCCTCTTCCCGAACGGCGTCTTCAAGAAGCTGTGGGCCGGGCTCTTCGTCAACACCGGCGGCGGCTGCGAGAAGTTCGAGACCCAGCTGTGCGAGATGTACCAGCGGGTCGCCGAGTCCGGTGAGCCCGACGCGGAGGCCGTGAAGCTGCTGGACGCCCGCAGCCCCGAGGCCGTCGGCGACCGCATCAAGGTGCCCACCCTGCTGAGCCAGGGCCAGACCGACTCCCTCTTCCCGCTCGGCCAGGCCGACGCCGCCGCGAAGGCGATCAAGGCCAACGGCGCGCCCGTGGACGTCGACTGGATCGCAGGCGGCCACGACGGCGGCGACATGGAGACGAGCCGGATCCAGGCCCGGACGGAGGCCTGGTTCGACCGCTACCTCAAGGACGACAAGGGTGTCGACACCGGCTCCGCGTTCCGCGTCACCCGCACCCTCGGCACCGGCTCCGGCGACGGCGAACCCCGTCTCGCCGGCACCACCGACGACACCTACCCGGGCCTGGAGGACGACCCCACGAAGATCGCCCTCGCCGGCCGTGAGCAGAGCTTCGAGAACCCGGCCGGTGCCAACCCGCCCGGCATCTCGGCCCTGCCGGGCCTCGGTGCGGCCGGCGGCCTCGCCCAGCTCTCCTCCCTCGGCGTCGGCATCTCCCTGGACTTCCCCGGCCAGTTCGCCGCGTTCCAGTCGAAGCCCGTCACCGACGACCTCCAGATCACCGGTTCGCCCACGGCGACGGTCCATGTGAAGTCGACCAGCGAGGACGCCGTCCTCTTCGCCAAGGTGTACGACGTCGGCCCGGACGGCAGGTCCCAGGTCCTCCCGTCCCAGCTGGTCGAGCCGCTGCGCGTCGAGGGCGCCGAGTCCGGCAAGGACGTGACGCTCACCCTCCCCGCCGTCGACCACGAACTCGACGACGGTCACAGCCTCCGCCTGGTCCTCGCCTCCACCGACCTCGGCTACGCCTCCCCGACCACGCCGGCGACGTACACCGTCTCCCTCAAGAGCGACCTGGCGGTGCCCACGCCGCTCGGCCGGGCCGACCGCGGCGACGTGCTGCCCGCCTGGGTCTGGTACCTGCCGATCGCCGGCGCCGTGATCGCGGCGATCCTGCTGGTCACCGGCCGACGCCGGATCGTCACCCCGGCCCCCGACCCGGTGCTCGCCGAGGTCCCCCTCCAGATCACCGACCTGAGCAAGAAGTACAAGAACGGCGACCGCTACAGCGTCCGCGACCTCTCCTTCCGCGTGGAGAAGGGCCAGGTTCTCGGTCTGCTCGGACCGAACGGCGCGGGCAAGACGACGACTCTGCGCATGCTGATGGGCCTCATCCAGCCGGACGGCGGCCAGATCCGGGTCTTCGGCCACGCGATCGTGCCGGGCGCCCCGGTCCTCTCCCGGGTCGGCGCCTTCGTCGAGGGCGCGGGCTTCCTCCCGCACCTGTCCGGCCGCGAGAACCTGGAGCTGTACTGGGCCGCCACCGGCCGCCCCGCCGAGGACGCGCACCTCGACGAGGCCCTGGAGATCGCCGGCCTCGGCGACGCGCTGGCCCGCGCGGTCCGCACCTACTCCCAGGGCATGCGCCAGCGCCTGGCCATCGCCCAGGCCATGCTGGGCCTGCCCGACCTGCTGATCCTCGACGAGCCGACGAACGGCCTCGACCCGCCACAGATCCGCGAGATGCGCGAGGTCATGATCCGGTACGCGGCCGCCGGCCGCACGGTCATCGTCTCCAGCCACCTGCTGGCGGAGGTCGAGCAGACCTGTACGCATCTGGTCGTCATGGACCACGGACAGCTCGTCCAGGCGGGCCCCGTGAGCGAGATCGTCGGCTCCGGCGACACGCTGCTGGTCGGCACGGACGAGCCCGTGGACGAGCCGGTCGTCGAGAAGATCGCCGCCCTGCCGGGCGTCGACTCGGCCGTCCGCACCGACGACGGCCTGGTGGTCCGCCTCGACGCCGACGGCAGTGCCCAGCGCCTGGTCGCCGAACTCGTACGGCTGGAGGTCCCCGTGTCGTCGGTCGGCCCCCACCGCCGCCTTGAAGACGCCTTCCTCACCCTGATCGGAGAGCACGCATGAGCACGCTGACCGAGCGTGCCGAGCACGCAGAACCCGGGACCACGCGGCCCGTCGAGGTCGCCGACGGCTACCGCGCCGGCCGCACCCTCCCCCTGAGGGTCGAGCTGGTCCGCCAGCTGAAGCGCCGCCGCACGATGGTCATGTTCGGCATCCTGTTCGCCCTGCCGCTGGTGCTGCTGATCGCCTTCCAGGTCGGCGGCACACCGGGCGAGGGCAACACCCGGGTCAACCTGATGGACACGGCGACGGCGTCCGGCGCGAACTTCGCCGCGGTGAACCTCTTCGCCGCGGCGGGCTTCCTCCTGGTCATCCCCATCGCGCTGTTCTGCGGCGACACGGTCGCCTCGGAGGCCAGCTGGTCCTCCCTGCGCTATCTCCTCGCCGCGCCCGTGCCCCGCGCCCGGCTGCTGTGGTCCAAGCTCGTCGTCGGCCTCACCCTCAGCCTCGCCGCGCTGGTGCTGCTGCCGGTCGTCGCCCTCGCCGTCGGCACGGCCGCCTACGGCTGGGGCCCGCTGGAGCTGCCCACCGGCGGCGAACTCGCCGCCGGTGCCGCCGCGCAGGCCCTGGTGATCACCGTGGCGTACATCTTCGTGTCCCAACTGGTCACCGCCGGCATGGCGTTCTGGCTGTCCACGAGGACCGACGCGCCGCTCGGCGCGGTCGGCGGCGCCGTCGGCCTCACCATCGTCGGCAGCGTCCTCGACGAGGTGACCGCCCTCGGCGACTGGCGCCACTTCCTGCCCACGCACTGGCAGTACGCCTGGCTGGACGTCGTCCGCCCGCAGCCCGAGTACACCGACATGATCCAGGGCGTCTCGATTTCCATAACGTACGCCCTCATCCTGTTCGCCCTGGCCTTCCGGGGTTTCGGCCGCAAGGACGTCGTCTCCTAGGTCAACGGAAGATCACCCACCGGTCTCGACGGGCCCCCGCCGTGGCCGCTTCGAGACGCATCCGCAACTCCCCGTAGCGCACATCCGGGCCCCCCGCGCCGTCACAGTCACAACAGTCGCCCACGGAAAGGCGACGGATGACGTGGCTAGGGGGCCCGGATGCACACGTATCGCAGGACCAGTCCGACGACGAGGCCGCGGCCGACGACACCACGACCCCGGAGACGACTCGGCACCGCGCTCCTCGCCCTGGGCACGGCCGGCGCCCTCCTCCTCGCCGGGTGCAGCGGCGGCGCCGACGGGCAGGGCGACTCCTCCTCGTACGACCGGGGCAGGGGCGAGAGCCGCCCCGAGGACGGCTTCCCGGCTCCCGCACCCGAGGGCACCGGCCCCCGGGAGCAGCGCGAGGGGCAGACGGACGAGGAGTCCCGGGACATCGCCCCGACGCCCGACGACTTCCTGTCGACCTTCGCCCTCGACGTCGACACCGCCTCCTACGGCTACGCCCGCCGCACCCTGGACGACGGCAGCCTGCCCGACCCGTCGACCGTCCGCCCGGAGGAATTCGTCAACAGCTTCCGCCAGGACTACGCACGCCCGGACGGCGACGGCTTCTCGGTGTCCGTCGACGGCGCCCGCACCGGCGACGACGCGTGGTCCCTGGTCCGCGTGGGACTCGCCACCCGGGCCGCGGGCGGCGACAGCGAACGCCCGCCCGCCGCCCTCACCTTCGTCATCGACGTCTCCGGCTCCATGGCCGAACCGGGCCGCCTCGACCTCGCCCAGGACGCCCTGCGCACGATGACGAACCGGCTGCGCGACGACGACTCGGTCGCCATCGTCACCTTCAGCGACGAGGCCGAGACCGTCCTGCCGATGACCCGCCTCGACGACGACCGGGACGAGGTCCTGGACGCCGTCGACCGTCTGGAGCCCACCGACTCCACCAACCTCGCGGCGGGCGTCGAGACCGGCTACGAGACCGCCGTCGACGGCCTGCGCGACGGCGCCACCAACCGGGTCGTACTGCTGTCCGACGCCCTCGCCAACACCGGCGCCACCGACGCCGACACCATCCTCGAACGCATCGCCGGCGAGCGCCGCGAACACGGCATCACCCTCTTCGGCGTCGGTGTCGGCAGCGACTACGGCGACGAGCTCATGGAACAGCTCGCCGACCGGGGCGACGGCCACACCACCTATGTCTCCACCGAGGAGGAGGCCGAGAAGGTCTTCTGCGAGGAACTCCCGCGCCACGTCGACCTCACCGCCCGCGACGCCAAGGTCCAGGTCTCCTTCGACCCGGCGACGGTGGAGGAGTTCCGCCTGATCGGCTACGACAACCGGCAGGTCGCCGACGAGGACTTCCGCGACGACAGCGTGGACGGCGGCGAGGTCGGCCCCGGCCACACCGTCACCGCCCTCTACGCCGTCCGCACCCGGGCCGGCACCGAGGCCGGCCACCTCGCGACGGCCACCGTCCGCTGGCTCGACCCCGACAGCCGCACCCCGCACGAGGAGTCCGCGGACATCGAGGCGTCGGCCCTCCACGGCGACCTGTGGTCCACCGCCCCGCGGGGCCTCAAGGTCGCCGCTGCGGCCGCCTACTTCGCCGACGCCCTGCGCCGCGACGACACCCGCTGGACCGACCTCCCGGCCGCCCCCACTCTGGGTGAACTGTCCTCCCGCGTCCGCGAACTGAACAGGCACAAGGAGGACAAGCAGCTCAACGACCTGTCCGAGGCGATAGCGGCGGCCCGCACCCTGATGGGCTAGGACCGCTCCCCGCACACCGAGGGCAGCGCCCGGACCAGTCCCTCCCCATGGAGCAGGTCCAGGTGGTGGGTGTACGTCGAGCGGATCGCGGCGAGCCGCAGCCGGGGCTCGCAGGAGGCCCCGGCCCGGAGCGGTTCCGTGTCCGCCAGCGCGGTCAGCAGTTGCGTGGTGATCCGGTCGAGGACCGGCCGTACCTCCTTCACGAGGTCCGGCCGCTCGGTCGGCCGCTCCTCCGGGTGCGCGTCCCAGTGGGCGTACAGGCCGCGCTGCACCAGCTTGTTCGCCTCGATCTGGTCCCGGAACACCGCGGTCACCGCGTCCGGATCGAGGCCGAGCCCGACCGCCCGTGCGGCCACGTCGTCGAGGATCGCCTTCTCCCGCACCGGATCGTCGATCGGCGTGCTCGTGCCGTACTTGGCCGCCGCGACCTTGTCAGCGACGAGCAGCCGTTCGGCGAACAGATCGGTCAGCACGGTGAGCGACCGGGCCCCCGCAACCGTACGAGGGGGAGCGTCGGGTGACCGGGCGGCGGCCGGTACGGCACCGGAGAGAGCCACTGCGGACGTGACACAGACGGATATCAGGACGGACCTGAGGCGGTGGGGGCGCATGATCCACGCCTACCACGCGAACCCGACGGTTCACCGAAGTAAATCCGAACCATTGAAAAATCCTTACTTACCGGTAAGTTGACTCGTCGGTAATGAATCGGTGGCCGGCCTCGGGGAGCCGTGATGGGTGTACGCAAGGACTTGAACCAGGCGAAGCGGCGCGCGGACCTCGCCGACCGCGTCACGGTCGAGGTGATCAGGGACGCACAGGGCGTGGTCCGTGAGGCCCACACCCCCGCCCTCGCGCCCCGGCAGGCCGGCGGCAGCGCCGCCGACCTCCCCTTCCGCAACGCGACCGAGGCCCCGGACGCGGTGATCCTGCGCCGCGCCGACGCCCACGGCACGTTCCACCCCGTCACCGCGACCGACTTCGCCCGCGAGGTAACCGCGACCGCCAAGGGGCTGATAGCGGCCGGCCTCGAACCGGGCGGCCGGGTCGGGGTCATGTCCCGCACCCGCTACGAGTGGACCGTCCTCGACTTCGCCGTCTGGGCGGCCGGCGGCCAGTCCGTCCCGATCTACGCCACGTCCTCACCGGAACAGATCGAGTGGATCGTCCGCGACTCCGGCTCCCACTTCGTGATCGTGGAGACCCCCGAGAACGCGGCCGCCGTCGCCACCGCCACTGCCCGCCACTCCCGGCCCCCGCACGTCTGGCAGCTCGACGAGGGCGCCCTCGACGTCCTCGCCGACCTCGGCCGGAGCGTCCCCGAGGACGAGGTCGCCAAGCGCCGCGCCGCCCTGACCCCGGACACGGCCGCGACCATCTGCTACACCTCCGGCACCACCGGCCGTCCCAAGGGCTGCGTCCTCACCCACGCCAACCTGTACGCGGAGGCCGCCAACACGGTCGAGCTGCTCCACCCGATCTTCAAGGAGATCACCGGCCAGGTCGCCTCGACGCTCCTCTTCCTGCCCCTCGCCCACATCCTCGGCCGCACCATCCAGATCGCCTGCCTGCTGGCCCGGATCGAGCTGGGCCACTGCCCGAGCATCACGCCCGACGAACTGCGGCCCGCGCTCAAGAAGTTCCGGCCCACCTTCCTGGTGGGCGTCCCGTACCTCTTCGAGCGGATCCGCGCCACCGGCCGCGCCACCGCCGAACGCATCGGCCGTGGCGCCTCCTTCGACCGCGCCCACCGCGTCGGCGTCCGCTTTGCCAAGGCCTACCTGGACAAGTTCCTCGACCGGGGCCCCGGCCCCACGCCCGGCCTGTACGCCGCCTGGGCCCTGTACGACACGCTGGTCTACCGTCGCATCCGGAGCGAGCTGGGCGGCCGTATGCGCTACGCCATCAGCGGCGGCTCCCCGCTGGACCGCGACCTCAACCTTTTCTTCTACGCCGCCGGGATCATCATCTACGAGGGTTACGGCCTCACCGAGACCACCGCGGCCGCCACGATCGTCCCGCCGCTGGGGCCCCGCCCCGGCACAGTCGGCCGGCCGGTGCCCGGCACCGCGATCCGCATCGCCGACGACGGTGAGGTCCTCATCAAGGGCGGCATCGTCTTCGGCGCCTACTGGAACGACCCGGTCGCCACCGACGCCGCCCTCACCGACGACTGGTTCGCCACCGGTGACCTGGGCGCCCTCGACGACGACGGCTACCTCACCATCACCGGCCGCAAGAAGGACATCCTCGTCACCTCCGGCGGCAAGAACGTTTCGCCGGCCGTCCTGGAGGACCGCCTCCGCAGCCGCCCGCCGGTCGGCCAGTGCATCGTGGTCGGCGACAACCGGCCCTTCGTCGCCGCCCTGATCACCCTCGATCCCGAGGACGTCAGCCACTGGCTGCACGTGCGCGGGATGTCCCCGGACACCCCGCTCTCCGAGGTCGTCGCCGACCCCGGGATGCGCGCCGAGGTCCAGAAGGCCGTGGACTACGCCAACCGGGCCGTCTCCCGCGCCGAGTCGATCCGTGAGTTCAAGCTGGTCGAGGGCGAGTTCAGCGAGGAGAACGGACTGCTCACCCCGTCCATGAAGGTCAAGCGTCACGCGGTCACGGCGGCGTACGCGAAGGAGATCGAGGCGCTCTACCGCGGCTGACACCCTCGGGACCGGCGTCGGCTCTTCGGCTGACCGGAGCACCCGCTTTGCGTGGTTCAGGGCCCTATGGTCGCATCATCCAGGAAAGGCACCTAAAGGGCATTCAGGTGCCGCGATCAAGGGCCGGCTGCCCGTTGGCGGCTGCCCCAGTACCTGGGAGGACCTTTGTCTCACCGCATGCTCAGCTCAGCGGCCACCGTGCTGCTGGCGTCCGCTTCGCTCTTCGCCGCCGCGCCGGCTCAGGCCGCCGCACAGCAGTCAGCCTTCCCTTGCTCGGTCGGCTTGCAGAAGGTCGACGACGCGGCGACCAGTGCGATCACCGTCAGCGTCCACTGCCAGGAGACGCAGACCGTCGGTGTGAGCATCACCGCGAATGGCGTCGAGCTCGCAAGCCTGCAGCAGACCGTTCAGGCGGATGTCCGGCAGGCGGTCACCGTCACGGTGCCCAGGGTCCCCCAGGTCTGTGCCGCGCTGCTGGCCAACGGCCAGACCACCACCGTCTGCGTCCCTGCCGCAGTTCGTCTGCCGGCACCCGCCTGACCGAAACGGCCGCCGTCGCCCGTCCCCCCAATGTCGGGACCCGGACGGGCGGCGGCGCTCGTTTGTATGCATATTCGGTCGGGGGATCGGGATTGAATGGTTGTTCAGCTCGATTCCCAGGTGCTGTGCCATTACTCCACTCGATGGCCGGTCCGGCCTGACCTGGGCATTCTGTAATTCATATCAATCGCCATTCGGGGCCGTATGGATGAATATCCGGGGCCGGAGCCCTCTCAAGTGGTGCGGGCTCGGGTGGTTGGGGCAGTATCGGTCCCGTTCTTCCGAACGGAAAGAACCGAGAAACGGAGATATAAATGCGCAAGACCATGAAGCTGGGCGCCGCCTCGACCCTCGCTGCGGTGGCCCTGGTTGCGGGTTCCGCCACGGCTGCGACCGCCTTCGGTGGGGGCCACCCGGACGACCCGTACATCTGCGGCAACTCCGTGGCCGAGACCGGGGCTGAGGGCCCGGACGCGCAGGCGTCGGCGACGGGCAACGGCCCGGTGCCGAACTGCCAGGTCGGCTACACCAACATCTACAACAACAACTCGGAGAGCGACGACAACGAGGGTGGGGACCTCTCTCTCCTCGGGGACGCCATCGAGGAAATCCTTCCCGTCGCCTGACATCGAGGGACTGAACGGAGTCCCCGGTTCCGCTTCGTGACCGTCCAAATCCGGTGCGGCAGTCAGGGGTACCCGTTCTCGATTCCCTGAGGGATCGTGTTCCATCCTGAAAGCGTCTTTCCCTGAAGGGCGGATGAGGAAACATTCTCATCCACCACGGGAGAGGCGCTTTCTCTTTCTCTGATTCAGATTCGATCATCGAAAAATAGTCATACCGCAGGTGATCGGAAAATCGTGTCCATCGGAGCGGAATGAGTGACATGAGCGTCCTGCCGCGTTGTCCGGATACAGGGAAAGCCTCATTTCGTAGTGAGGGTGAGGCGCGTCTCTGGATTGTCAGGCAACCGCTGATCGAAAAGATTCCGGACCGGATCTACCGGTGCCCCGGCTGTCGGTATTGGCACTTCACAGGATCCCATCATCTCACCAGTCAGAAAATCAAGCGGCGGAGAAACCACGGCAGGCGTGAAGCCGCTCCCCGACGCAGTCGCGGGAAGAGGGAGAGGAGTTGACGCGTACGCGGTCGGCGTCGCCCACGTGTGCAGTCGTCGCCGGACCTCGTCCCGCCGCGGTCCCGCGGTCGGCGTCGGCGCGTCCGGTGCGACGACTCGAACAGGAGCCGCGCACCACCAGCGGAACGGCTGCGGCACGGGCCGGCTCTGGACCCGTTCCGGTTCCAGAGCGGGCATTTCCACATGGCTCGACCAGGAAGACAAGAGATTGCGACAGAACCTGAGCAGGGGAATGGTCGTGGCCGCCGCCGCGACGAGCATTCTGTCCCTGTACGGCACGCCGGCCCTCGCGGACGCGCCCTCCGAGAAGACCCCGGGGGGCTCACCCGGCGCGCCTGCTGCTCTGCCCGGCGACAGTGCCCTCCGCACCCAGGAGGGCGGTCCCGCAAGCGCCAGCCCCAAGCACAGCGACAAGAGCACCGCGCCCGACCTGTCCACCGTGAAGTCCCGCATCAGCGGCCCCGACCTCAGCGGGACGCGGGCTGCGGCCCGTGAGTTCGCCCCGGCTGACGGCCGTCAGCACGGCGACCACTGGCGTCATGGCGAGGCTGCCGGGTACGGCGACGACGGCGGCTACGGTGACGGCGACGGCGGTGATGGCGGCGTCGTCGACCACTGGCGTCATGGCGAGGCTGCCGGGTACGGCGACGACGGCGGTGATGGCGGCGTCGTCGACCACTGGCGTCATGGCGAGGCTGCCGGGTACGGCGGCTACGGTGACGACGACAGCGGCTACGGTGACGACGACAGCGGCTACGGCGGCTACGGTGACGACGGCGACACACCTCCTACGAAGCCACCCACCACGCCGCCGACGTCACCGCCCGCCACCACGCCGCCGGTGATGTCACCGCCTGGGTCACCGCACCAGCCCCCCTCGGTCGGCGTCCCGCCACGGAAGCCACCGGTCTCGCCCCCGGCACGACCGCCCGCCCTCCCCGAGACCGGCGCCGGTGAGCAGGTACTGGCGGCATCGGGCATCGCCGCGCTGCTGCTGACGAGTGGCGCCATCCTGTATCGACGGGGCCGGGCCGGGTCCGGCCGATAGCGTCCCGCTCCGGGTGCCGGAGGAAGTACCTCCGGCACCCGGCATCCCCTTCGGCGACGGTGCGTCTCTCAGGGTGTTTCCGCGTGCCCGCGGCCCACCGGTACGGGGATCGCCCGGGCGGGCGGGGCGGCGGTGCGCAGTCGGTGGCGTACTCCTCGTACGAGCGTTGTCGCCGTGAAGGTCGCTCCGTGGACGAAGCGCATGGCGGGGCCGAACGTGGAGGCCGTCAACAGGCCTGCCAGGAACAGTCCGTGACACGAGGACTCGAAGGTCCGGCCGACAGCCGGGGACCCGTCGGATGTCGTGGTGAGACTCGCGCGCAGCTCCTCGGAGAGCAGGCCGAGCCGGTCGCGGGTCGCGCGAAACCCCGTGGCCGCGATCACGTGCTCGGTATCCACGGAGCTCAGCTCCCCAGCCCGGCTCATCGTCTCCAGCCGTACGCCACCCGGCACCGCGCGGGCCGCGACGACCTCGCGGCCGAGCATCGTCTCCACCACCGGCTCGACCCGGTCCCGCACCCACCAGGCACCCGCCGGCCCCAGCGCCGTGGCCGCGATACGGGTGCGGGTCGCCTCGGGGAGGCGACGGAAGAGGTCGGGACGCTCGGCGTAGAACCAGTTGCGCCAGCCGCAGCCGAGACCGCTGTGCGGGGTGCGGGCCGACTGCCACCACAGGCGCTGCAAGGGCGGCGGTACGTCGTTCCAGCGCAGTCGTTGTGCCCGAGCCAGCAGCCGTACGCGCGTGCCCTGTTCGGCGAGGAGCGCCGCAGTCTCCAGGGCTGCCTGGCCACCACCGATCACCGTGACGTCCATGCCGCGGAAACGGCCGAGGTCACGGTGGTCGCTGCTGTGCGTGACGAGTGCGGGATGCAGGCCGCGCAGGACGGAAGGCACCTGCGTGAAGGGCATGACGCCGACCGCCAGTGCCACCGTCCGGGCGCGCAGCACCTGTCCGTCCTCGGTGACCGCCTCGAAGCCGACCGGACCGGCCGACACCCGGCTCACCATGCGCTCGTCGACCTCGGGCACGGCGTTGCGCGCGAACCACAGGCCGTACGCGGCGAACGTCTCCACCGGGATCGGCTCCGCATGACGCGCCGTGAGCCCCGAGGCCGCGCAGTACGCGTCCAGACGCCAACGGCCCTCAGGGGCGGCGAGGTTGGAGGCCCATGGCTCAGACTTCAGAAACATGCCGCGAGCCATGTGGGCCCGCCAGGACGCCATGGGCCGCCCGAGGACGCGCAGGTCCAGCCCGGCGGCCGCGGCGTGCGACGCGATGGACAGGCCGTATGGGCCTGCGCCCACCACCAGCAGGTCGTGCATCAGCAACTGCTCGCTTTCTCTTCGTCGATGAGGGGCTGTGCGGCCGCCTGACGGGCCACGCGTGCCGATGCGGGTGCCGACCGGACCGCGCGCAGCCGCTCCCCCAGTCGACGGGACACGTGGCGGCACCAAAGGGACCACATCGCCCTGCCGGGAGCGGGATCGTCCGTGTCGTGCCAGGCCAGTTCGCGTCCGCGCGGCGCGGGCCGCAGCACGGCCAGCGGCGCGTAGTTCTCCACCACGAACGACCGCCCCAACAGAGGTGCGGCCGCCCGCAGCGGACGGTGTGTCAGGTCGAGATGCAGGGCGCGTACGACGTCCAGCCCGGCGGAGTCTGAGAAGAGCCGGAACTGGGCGCCGGGGCGCGGGTTGAAGTCGAGCAGGTGGTAGAGGCCCGTCGCACCGCAACGGCGGAAGTCGAGGTCGAGGATGCCGCGGTAGCCGAGCTCACCGGTGAGCCGCTCGGCGAGTGCCTGCACCTGCGGGTTGGCCGTCCAGCAGCCGACGGCGGTCAGGCCCGCCCCGCGTGGCCACGCCCGTTGCTTGCGGCCCGACCCGCCCGCGCGCACAGCACCGGAGCGGTCGGCGTATCCGTGGAAGAACCAGTCGCGGTCCGGACCCGGCGGCAGATACGCCTGCAGCAGCAGCGGGCTGCCGGCCTCCTCGGTGCGCAGATACAGCTCCCGGGCCTGCTGAGCGGAGTTCACCAGCACCGTGCTGCGCAGCGTGCTGCCGGCGGGCACCAGCCAGGGCCGGCTCCACTTCGCCACCAGCGGAAGTCCCAGCCGCCGGGTGGCGTCGGAGGCCTCCGACGGGCTGTCCGGGACCAGGGTCACCGGGTGCGCGATGTCCAAGGACGCGCACAGGGCGGCCAGGTCGGCCTTGTCGGCGGCGCGTTCGGGCAGAGTGCCGGGCGAGGGCAGCAGATAGGAGGGGGCGAGTTCCTCACGCATACGGCCCACGGCGACCGCGCTTGCGTCGTCCATCGGCACCAGGACGGCGGGGCGCCTGATCCGGGTGGCCACCCGGCGCAGCGCGGCGGCGATCTCGCGGGGGGACGACCCGGGCGGCGGCGGGGGATGCATTTCCCGTAGAAATCGCGATCTGGCTACGGGGCTTCCCGTGGAATCGGCGACTACATGCACCTCCACTCCCGCTCTGCCGAGCGAACGAACAGCACCCAGCGTTCCGTGGTGAAAGATATTCCGGTCGATCCGCAGCACAACGGCGGGGACGCGGGTGTCGAGCAGCTGCACGGACCTCACTCCTTCGGATCGGCTCACCCGTGCGGGCGAGCGAGGCACTCGGAAGTCGTAACCACAGTGGCGTCACGCCATTTCATGTGACTGGATGTCAGTAATACGGAGTGTCAGTAATACGGAAAGCGACGCAGAAGACCAACAGCGGCAGCGGGAACACCAGGGCTGAAACAGCAGGAGTGCGGAGAGCGGAGCAGACATGTTTCTACAGCAATGTCGGGCCCGGACCAGGCGGCCGGCGGTCGTCGCGGCGGTGGTGGCCATTTCGGCCGCGCTGGCCTCCGGTACCGGCTTCGCAGCGGGGACGGGGCCCATCGCCGGTCCTCCCGCTCCGATGGCGGCCACCCCGGCACCGACGGTGTCGACGCTGCCGGTCGACCCACCGGCCGCGCAGTCGTCGCCGAAGTCACCGCAGACATCCGCGGTCGCTCCGGACCTCACGCCCGCACCTCTCACCGAGCCGTCGAAGCCGGCCCCGTCGAGTTCTTCGGCCGCCGCGCCGACGACCTCGTCGCCCGGCAGTGAGCGCCCCGCCTTCGGCGCCTTCCTCGACTCCGGAGTCCGGGGCGTGTACGCCATGACGGGACTCAGCAGGTGGCTGGGTGGCGCCGAACTGCGCGTCGGCCACACCTATCTGCCGGGGGACCGTTGGAGCAACATCGAGGGCACGCACCGCTTCCTCGCGCCGTGGGCGCGCTGGCGCACGGCGAAGGACGACCGGATCTTCGTCCTCAACGTGCCCATGCAGGAGCGCAACGAGGAGGGCGTCTCCGACGCCGAGGTCAGGTCGCTGCTGCGGCAGGGCGCGGCCGGGCACTTCGACCATCACTTCCGTGCACTCGCCGAGCGGCTGGTCGCGTTGGACGTGCCGGACACGGTACTGGTGCTCGGCTGGGAGATGAACGGCACGACCTACACCCATCGCTGTGGACCCGACCCGACGGCATGGAAGTCGTACTGGAACAGGATCGTCACCACCATGCGTTCGGTGCCGGGCCAGGAATTCCGGTTCGACTTCACGCCGAGCCGGGGCCGGGACGCCGTTCCCTGGACGCAGTGCTACCCCGGGGACGACACGGTCGACATCATCGGAATGGACTCGTACGACCAGCCTCGAGGAGTCACCTTCGACGAGCAGGTGAAAGAACCGTACGGGCTGCAAGCGCAGGTGGATTTCGCGAAATCCCATAACAAGCCCATCTCCTATCCCGAATGGGGACTCTTCCGCAACGGTGACAACGCCGAATACATGCGGCGGATGCTCGCCTGGATCGACGAGCACAAGCCGTTGTACAACACGCTGACCGACTACTGCCCGCACGGAGTCTGGCAGTGTGCGGGCAATCCCAGATCTTCCCTGGTCTACCGGTCCGCCCTCTTCGGCCGTGCGGACGAACCGGCGACCCTGCCCGAGCCGTCCGTGCCGCCCGCGCCCACCGCGCCCACTGCGCCCACTGCGCCCACTGCGCCCACCGCGCCCACCGCGCCCACCGCGCCCACCGCGCCGTCGCCCCACAGGAACTGCCCGCCGCTGCGCCTCGGCGACTGGGGCGAGTACTGGCTCGGCGGACGGCTGTGCCTGCGTCTCGACTTGTGGTGGAGGGCTCGCTAGTGACCACTGGCGGCGGGACCCACGCGGGCCCCGCCGTCCGTGGTCGCTATCGGAAGCGACGCAGCAACTCCTTGCCCCGCCGCCGCACGGCCACGTCGCCGACCACCGCCGACATCAGCGGGGCCGTGCGCCGCCGGGCCAGCAGCAGCCGCCGGTTGGTGATGGATTCGGGGCGCCAGTGGTGTTTGTAGGGCTCGTCGCCGCGCAGCAGGCTCAGTGTGTGCAGTCTCCGGTTACCCGCGTGCTGAGTGCAGGCGTCGAGGAGTATCACCGCCACGTCGGCCTTGCGTTCCCGCAGGCGTGGGTGGGCGCCGTACAGGTAGCCGCCCGCGAGTCGGCGCGACAGCAGTGTCAGGTCCACGGCCACCACGTCGCCGTCGAGCCGGAACTCGGTGACCACGGCGTCGCCGGAACTCACCATCGGCCCCACGGAGCGCGTCAGGTGCTCGCAGAAGCGTGTCTGCAGGTGTTCCGGCGTCACGTTCCGGTCCTGCCACTGCAGCCGGTGGAGTTCGAGCAGCCGCTGAAGCGCCGGGCCCACCCGGTCCGGCGTTACGACGTGCCGCTCCACGCCGAGCGACCTCAGCTTGCGCAGCTTGGCGCGGATCCGCTGGGCCTTGCCGGACGCCAGCCGGGACACCAGTTCGTCCATGGGCACGGCGGGAAGCTCCAGGCACAGCGAGTCCTGGAGCCGGTGGCGCGGCCCGCTCCAGCGCTCGTAGACGTGCTCGACCGCTCCGCCCGGCCGCACCTCGCGGAAGTCGATGAGCGCGGTGCGGGCCGCGGACGACAGCGCCTTGGCGAGCACGGCGGCCGCCCGGTCCGCGCGTTCGTCGTCGATGAGGACGTCCCCGTAGTCGGAGATCGTCCCGCCGAGCGGTACGAGCCTGGGCACCGGGCCGCGCCGGAGCATCAAGGGCGCGGCGGCCACGAGTTCGCTGCCCTCGCGCACGAGCACAAGACGCAGCCGGCCGGGCCTGCCGTACGAGAGCCACCATGAGTGCAACCAGGCGTGGCTCTGAAACGGGGTCGCCGCACCGCACCGCTCGTACAGTCGCCCCCAACCGGGGGCCACTTCGGCGAAGGCACGCGCGTCGGTGACGAGTTCCGTGGTGTACGGCGTCGTCACAGCTGTCCGTGTACGTCGGCGGCGACGGCCGGGCCGGGCACCGCCGCGGGGAGGATGGGGGTGTCGTCGCTTTCCGTCCGCTTCGGCCGCACGAGCAGCGCCAGGCCGCCCAGCAGGCCGCCCGCGCTCGTGCCGACCAGACCGGTCACCACCGGTGACGCGGACGACGGCTCGGTCGGCCGCACTGCCGGTGAGAACGGGACGAGTTCGACGTGGGTGCTGTCCTTGGTCCTGTTCGCGTGGCGGGTCAGCGCGCTGGTGACCGCGTTGGCCATGCCGGAGGCGAGGCCGGGTCGAGGAGAGGTGGCCGAGACGGCGATCATCGGCGCGTCCGGCGAGGTGGCGGCCCGCACATTCCGCCGCAGTGTCCGTGCCGACACGCCCGCCGACGACTGCGCGTCCCCGAGCACCGCGAGCTGCGTGGAGGCACGGCCGTACGCCTGTGCGAAGCCGAGTGTGGAGGTCGGGTCGGAATTCTTGCTGGGTACGGCGACGACATAGCTGGTCGCCGTGTAGGTCGGGGCCTTGAGCGCGCCGTAGGCACCGCCGGCCAGGCCGCCGACGAGCATGCCGGTCGCGAGCAGCAACCAGGGCCGCAGGAGGCCGGCGCGGCCCGCTTGGCCGGGCTGCCGGCGAAATCGAGTGGGGTTGTCGGTCATGACGAACCGGCCTCCTGGAGTGAGGTGGGCATGGAGTGGGACATCGCTGCCGTGTACACGTTCATCAGCTGTGCGGCGCTGTGGGAGATGTTGTAGTGGTGCGCGGCCTCCGCAGCCGTACGGGGCCGCGGGCCGGCCGCGCGCACTGCGGCGACGGCACGGGCGTACGCCACGGGGCCGCCACGCACGCGTAGGGCACCGGTGGCGGCCTGCGCGGGCAGGTCCTCCATCGCCGGGCAGGATGTGTAGAGCACGGGCAGGCCGGCCGCCAGGGCCTCCACGACCGCCAGCCCGAAGGCTTCCTCCGGGGACGGTGAGGCGAGCAGGTCCATGGCGAACGCGAGTGAGGGCACGTCGGGGCCGGAGGAGGCGTCGGGGACGTTGGGGCGCTCGCCGGTGAACAGGACGCGGTCGGCCACGCCCGCCTCGTGGGCGGTACGGCGCAGGACGTTGTCCTCCGGGCCGCCACCGACCAGCAACAGCCAGTGGTCGGCCGGCAGCAGGGCCATCGCCCGGATGAGGACGTCGAAGCGCTTGCCCGCGGTGAGGCGGCCGATCCCGCCGACGACGTAGGCGTCCTCCGGCAGTCCGAGGCGTCGGCGGGTGTGGTGGCGCTGGGAGGCGTCGAAGCGGAAACGAGCCAGGTCGATCCCGTTGGGAACGACCTCGATGCGTGGGGAGGGCACGCCCCAGCGTTCGAGACGGTCGGCCACCGCGGGGGAGACGGCGACGGTGGCGGAGCCGAGGCGCTCGCTGGCGAGGTAGAGCGCGCGGACGCCCGCCGTCAGCCTCCGGCCTTCCATCTGGGAGTCGCCGAGGGAATGTTCGGTGGCGACCACGGCCCGGACGCCGGCGAGTCGGGCGGCCAACCGGCCGTAGACGCAGGCGCGATAGAGGTGGGTGTGGACCAGGTCGTAGCCACCGGTGCGGATCAGTCGGGTCAGGCGGGGGAGTGCGGACAGGTCGTGGTTGGCGCCCATACCGAGGTGGTGCACGCGCACTCCGTCGGCAGCGAGCCCGTCGGCGACGGCGCCCGGGTTGGTGAGGGTCACCACCTCGCAGTCGATGCTGAGGTGCCGCAGCAGCAGGCGGAGCTGTTGTTCGGCGCCGCCGACGCCCAGACCGGTGATGACGTGCAGCGCTTTCATGTCACACACCCTCCACTCGGCGCCGGCGCAGCCGATGCAGCCGGTGTTTGAGGTGCAGCCGCCAGGTTGTGTCGTTCTGACCGATGTGCAGACGGGGGAGGGCGTGCGGGCCGGTCAGGGGGCCGGGATCGATGGCGCAGGCGTAGGTGTATCCGGCTTCGCGTACGGCGGCCACGGCGCGGCGGTCGATCGTGCCGTACGGGTAGCAGAAGCCGTCGACCGGAGCACCGATCAGCTCCGTCAGCAGTGCCTTGCTGCCGCTGACCTCGGCCTGCAGAGTGGCATCGTCGACCCGGGTGAGATCGACGTGTGTCAGCCCGTGCGAACCGATCTCCACGCCGGCGTCGGCCGCCCGCCGGACACCGTCCGCTGACAGCAGCGGCTTGCGCGGGCCGAGCGGGTCCCATTCGTTGACGCCCCCGAGGCGGGCGGGCAGGACGAAGAGGGTGGCACCGCAGTTCCAGTGGCGCAGCGCCGGCAGCGCGTGCCCCAGGAAGTCGGCGTACCCGTCGTCGAAGGTGAGACCGATCAGGCGCCTCCCCTTGCCCCGGGCGCGGGCGGCGAGCAGTTCGCGCAGCGACACACCGCGCAGCCGGTGCCGGCGCAGCCAGGCCAGCTGCCGCTCCAACCGTTCGGGCGTGACCGTGATGCGGTACGGGTCGTCGGAGCAGTCGCCCACGGAGTGGTACATCGCCACCCACGGGACGGGACGGGGGCGCCCGGCCGAGCGTCTGCCCGTGCCGATTGATTCAACTGGAACGACCATGCCTCAGCCTCCGAGTGACGGCACCTACGGAATGGAGCGCGGATGTGCGGCCCTGGGTGTCCATGGCCAGGTCGAGCAGGAGGAAGACGGCGGTCACGGTCACGCAGCCGACCGCGAGACCGAGCATCGGGGACCCCGGCACGCCGGAGGCGTACCAGCCCGCCGCAGTGGCGGTCACCGCCGCCCGCAGCGGCCCGCCCAGGTCGGACAGCACGTGCCGGGTACGGAGGCGGACCCCGAGTGGCCCGCCGTGCTGCGCGGGCCGACGCCGACGGGCCGCGGTCCAAGTCGAGAAGGCGAACGAACTCGGTCCCGTGGCGCTTCCGGCTCGCCGTGTGCTCTCGGGACGGGCGCACCCGTCCCGCTTCTGGGCGAGGCCGACGAGCAGCAGAACGGCCGTGACGGTGATGCCGGCGGCGTTGGCGCCGGCGATCGCCAGCACACCTCCGGAGTCCACGGTCGCCACCCCGATCCAGGTGGTCGCGATGACACCCGCGGTCATGGCGCCGATCGGATACCAGGTGGGCCGCCCCGCCGAGAAGTACGTGCGGATCAGTACACCCACCAACGTCTGGCCGAGCAGCCCGAGGGCGTACACACGCAGGGCCTCCGCTGTCGCCACCGTGTCCTGTGCGGTGAACGCACCCCGCTGGAACAGGATCTCGATGATCTGCGGCGCACAGGCGACCACTGTGGCCGCGCCGAAGAGCACCAGGCGGCAAGCCAGGGCGAGGTCCCGCTCCACGCGGGCGCGGGCCCGCTCCGTGTCGCCGTCGGCGAGCGCCTGCGCGATCACCGGGAAGGTGACGGTGCACAGCATCAGCGACAGCGTCATCGGGATCTGGGCCACCTTCTGCGCGTAGTTGAGGTGCGAGATGGCCCCGGCGGGAAGGGTGGAGGCGAGGAGGCGTTCGATCAGTACCTGGGACTGGCGGCACATGGCGAAGATGAGAACGCTGCTGATCAGGGCGAGGTTCATCGGGCATACTTCGACGCCGCTGCCGGAAGCGGCCGGGCCGCGAGTCCTGAACAGACGCAGCAGGGAGGGCAGCTGGGCCGCGACCATCAGGCAGCCGCCCATCGCCACACCGGCCGCCGCCGATCGCACGCCCCAGCGCTCGCCGAGCAGGAACATCGCGGTGATGATGCCGGTGTTGTACGCCACGTAGATCGTGGCCGGGGCCAGGAAGCGACGGTGCGCCCGCAGAGCCGCGCTGCAGTACCCGGCGAGCCCGAAGCTCAGTACACAGGTCGCTGTCAGCCGGGTGCAGTCGGCGGCGAGACCGGGGTCGGGGAGCCCGGGTGCCAGCGCCTCGACCAGGTAGCGGGCTCCCACGATGATCAGCGCGGATACGGCGACGAAGCCGAGGGCCAGGCGGGGCAGGGTGCCGGTGACGAGAGAGCGGACCGGGTCGCCGGAGACACCCTGGGCGCGCCGGGCCAGGGCCAGGCTGAAAGCCGGGATCATCGCGATGGCCAGGCCGTCCTCGATGAGGAGCGTGGCGGCGAACTCCGGTACGGTCCACGCGACCAGAAAGGCGTCCGTCTCGATGCCCGCTCCGAAGAGCTGGGCCAGTGCCTGATCCCGCACCAGACCGAGCAGTGCCCCGGCGACCGACAGCGACGCCGTGATCAGGGTGGCCCTCGCGATGAACTTCCCCGAGGCCGCAGGGGAGTCGGTGCCGACCGCGCCCTGCGTGGCCGCCCGTGCCGCGGGTACGGCCGCCGCGTCGGTCCCGGAAACGGGCGCAGGCGGAGTCTGCGGCGTCATGGACATCGCGTCACGCTCTCAGGCGCGTTCGCGCGTACCGGAACCGCCGGGGCGGCCTGCGCCTTGCCGTTCCCGGCCAGCGCCCACCACGCCACCATCCCGAGGGCCACGGCGGCCAGCACGGTGGAGGGGCCGCCGATGTCGGCGTACGCGAAGTCGGTGAGCTGCCAGACCAGCAGTCCGCAGGCGACCAGCCCGCAGCCGAGGCCGTGCGGCCCCGACGCGCGTGCCCGCACGGTCGCCCGCAGCGCACACACCAGCAGCGTCAGCCAGCTTCCGGCGAACGCCGTCAGCCCGAGCAGGCCCTGTTCGCTCAGCACCAGCAGGTACATGCTGTGCGGTGACAGCAGCGGTTGCCTCCGGTACGCGGCCCCCGCGCCGTCGGTGTCGCTGCCCGACGACAGCGTCAGCGAGGCGTACGTGTCCCGGTACTCGGGGAACCCTTTCAACCCGACGCCGGTCAGTGAGTGTTCGCGCCACATGTCGGTCGCGGCCGCCCACATCGTGTACCGGTCGGCGACGGACTGGTCGGGGGCGTCGGCGACCTGCGTGATGCTCTCGATCCGCTCCTCCAGCAGCGCTGTGCCGACACCGAGTCCGCCCACCAGGACCACGCCCGCCGCGACTACGGCCGCAGCCACCTTGAGCGCGCGCCGCAACCCGGCCAGGATCAGCTGCACCGTGCAGGTCACAGCCGTCGCGATCCAGGCGCCCCGGCTGAAGGACAGCGCGAGCGGCAGCAGCAGCGCCAACGCGCACGCGAGGGCGACTGCCCGTTCTCGTACGGAGGTCCGCCCGAGCGCGAGGGCGAACGCGCACACGAGGCCGAGGCCCACCACCGTTGCCATCCCCATCACGTCCTGCGGCCCGAACGTGCCGACGGCCCGGATCTGCTCGCCCTGGAAGGAGGCGCCGGTCCGGGTGACGTACTGGTGCACCCCGACGGCCCCCTGCCAGCCCGCGAGCGCTACGAACGACCAGGCCAGCAGCCGGAAGTCGCCCAGGCCGCGGATCAGCAGCAGGACCGCCGCCGGGACGAGCACGAAGATCTGCAGATACCGGCCCATGCCGGTGACCCCGGCCTCGGGTGAGTATGCCCCCAGGGCAGCGACGGCCAGCCCGAGGACCGGCAGGCCCAGCACCACGGCGGCCGTACGTGGCAAGGGGCGTCGCCGGTCGCGTACGAGGCGGATCACACAGAAGAGCACCAGGAATCCGGACATCGCGTCGGCTGGACCAGGGCCGCCCTCGCCGCTCGGGTCGAGCGGCAAGGCCAGCAGGGCGAGCACGGCCACCACGGGAAGGACCGGCGTCAGGACGGCGCCGCGGCGCGCGAGCGGTGCCACTGCGAGGCTCATGCGCTCAGCTTCCTGTCGGGCGCGTGAGCGTGCCCACGGTGCGCAACAGAATGCACACGTCCTGCCACAGCGACCAGTTGTCGATGTAGACGTTGTCGAACCGGAAGCGGTCCTCGATGGACGTGTCGCCACGCAGTCCATGGACCTGGGCGAGGCCGGTGATGCCGGTCCGCATACGGTGGCGAGCCGCGTAGCCGGGGTAGGACTCGCTGAACTGTCCGACGAAGTAGGGGCGCTCCGGCCGAGGCCCTACCAGACTCATGTCGCCCCGCAGCACGTTCCACAGCTGGAGGAGCTCATCGAGCGAGGTGCGCCGCAGCATGCGGCAGAAACCGCGCATCTCGTGTTCGTTCGCCACGCTCCACCGGGTCGCCGCCTCGTGCTCGTCGAGGGGACGGTGGGTGCGGAACTTCAACAGCGTGAACGGCTTTCCGTCCTTGCCGATGCGCTCCTGCCGGAACACCACGCCCGGCCCGTCGCTGATCCGCAGTGCCACCGCGCACACCAGCAACAGGGGACTGACCAGCAGCAGCAGCGTCGCCGACACAAGGACGTCGAATGCCCGTTTGCCCGCACTGGCGAGTGGGGTCGCGGACCTCTGCAGAAGCCGACAGGAGAACCCGGCCAGTTGCTCCTTCGTCGCGTACGACGGAGAGTCCGCGTCCACCTCCCACACCGCGCAGCCCCACTCGGCCAGCGCGCTCAGCAGCGGTCCCTGCTGGGACCGTACGGAAGGGTCGACGGCCAGCGCCGCCCGAACGCCGTTCTGGACGACCGCCCTCGCGACCTCTTCACCGGTGGTCAGAACCGGCAGGCCCCCGGCGCCGTCCTGCTGTTCGGCCACGACTCCCACCGGCCGTAGCCCGCACCGGGGGTGGCGCAGCAGGGCGGCGGCCACGCGTTGCGCGGTCGCCGCCGGGCCGATGACGAGCGCGGCGCCGGGGTTGCGCAGCAGCGCGGAGCGGCACCACGCGTGCACGATGCCGCGTAGCGCGCAACTCGCCGCGGCCTGCACGGCGAAGCCCACCAACAGGGTGCCGGCGGACAATGCGTGCTCCGGCCGGTGGGCCGCCGCCAGCGCGGCGAGCGCCAGCCAGGCCACCGCGGTCCGGCCACAGAGAGCGGGCAGTTCGTCGAGGACGCCCGGTAGCGGCAGGCACGTGCGATGTGGGCGCAGCAGCACAAACGCGGCCAGCAAGGCCAAGGCGAGCGGATGGAGCTGAGGCCCGGTCAGGGTCAGGACACCCAGCAGGGCGGCCGTGCCGTCCGCGACGAGCAGGGATACCGGCGACGCCGACCCCGGGGGCCGCGGCCTGCCGGCGGGTCGCAGGGCGCTCGGGACGGCCTCGCGCGTCGGCATGACCGAGACGGGCGGGGCTCCGTGTTCGTGGGGGTGTGTGGCGGGGGAGGAGATGGTACTGTCCGCGGTCACGAGTGGATGGACTCCCTATGCTGCGGGGGTGCGACGCGGGGATCGGGTCGCACGCCGATCAGATGGCGGTAGACGTCCGTAACTGCCTCGGCGGTGTGCCGCACGTCGTGCGAGGACAGGACGTACTGGAGCCCCTGGCGGCCGAGCGATGCGCGCAGCGGCGGGTCGAGCAGAAGGTCGGCAAGTGCCCTGGCAAGCGTCGCCGGGTTCTCGGGCGGGACCAGGCAGTGGGGTGCGAGGGAGAGGGGCAGGCTCTCGCGGGCACCGTCGACGTCTGTGGTCACCACCGGCCGGCCGCAGGCCATCGCTTCGAGCGGGGCCAGCGCCATGCCCTCCCAACGGGACGGCAGGACGACGAGGTCCGCGGCCTGGTACCAGGGGACGACGTCGGCGACTGCACCCGTGAAAAGCACGGATTCCGGCGCGCACGCCCGAAGCCGGTCGCGGTCCGGCCCGTCGCCGACCAGGACGAGACGCGCGCCGGGCACCCGCCGGGCGACGGAACTCCACGCTCTCAGCAGTACGGCCTGGCCCTTCTGCCGGCACAGCCGCCCCACACAGACCACGAGCGGCGCGGCGGGATCGACCTCGCGCAACGGCCTCAGGCCGGCCCGTACGGTACCGGCGGACGCGGGGCGGAAGCGCTGTAGGTCGACGCCGTTGGGGATGACGCACCACCGTCCGCTGATCCCGGCGCGCATGCCGGTCATGCGCTCCGCCTCACTCACGCACACCACCTGGGAGGCCCAACGCACCCCCCACCGCTCCCAGGCCCGCGCGAGCGCCGAGGCGGCCCCGCCGGTGGCCTCGAACGACCAGGCGTGCGGCTGGAACACGGTGGGGATCCTCCCCCGGACGGCGAGCCGTCCGGCGAGCCCGGCCTTCGCGCTGTGCGCGTGCACCAGGTGAGGGCGTACGTCATCGATCACGCGTGCGAGATGTCGTACCTCCCGCACGAGCGCCGGACCCGGTGACCGCGTCGCGTGCCAGTGCCGTACGTCCGCCCCCAGTTGCCGGAGGCCTGTGGTGAGTGCCCCGTCGGGGCAGGCCACCGTGACGGCCAGGCCGGCCGTGAGCTGCGCCCGCACCAGGTCCGTCACGACGCGGGCGACTCCGGCCTCCACGGGCTGGGTGAGGTGCAGGACCCGCGGCCGACAGGCAGTTGTTGACGTGTGCATGCGTGATCTCCTCGCGCGCGGGACGCTCGGGACGGGAGGAAGGCGCCTTACCGCAGGGCGTCGACGGCGACGAAGAGCACGCCGGCCCAGACCCGGTCCCGCTGTGACACGACTCGGAAGGTCAGCTGATCGCCGCCGCGGCGTAGGCCAGTTCCGAGATTGAACACATCGGAGTCGTAGCCGAGGGTGCGGGCGTACGCCGGCACCCGCTTCGGCCCTGACGCTCCCGGTTCACTGATCGTGGAGTTCAGGACGTCGTCGCGGGGATTGGCGGAGTCGGTGAGGGCGGTGACCTCGGTGCGGTGTGGGGCGGAGGACGCGCGGGCGGTCGTGAGGGTGAGGGTGTCGCCGGTCGCGCCTTGGTCGCCGTCGTACGTCACCAGGCCCGCTCGGCCGCCCGCCCCTGCCGGGAAACGCATCCCGCGCAGCCGGATCTCCTGCCCCGCACCGGACTTCAGCTCGTCGAAGCCGTCCCAGACGGCGAGGTGTCGCAACGGCTGCTCCGGGTTCTCGTACGCCACCACCAGTGTCCAGCCACCCCACGCACCGGCCGTCGACCTTCCCATCGCCACGTTGACCTGTGCCACGGTGTACAGACCGGGCCCGCTCTCCCGCACCAGTCTCGTGACGTCCGCCGAGGCCTGGAAGGCGTCCGCACCGTGTGCCACACGGTGGCCGACGACCGTGTCCGCGAGGACCTCCTTGTACTCACCGCCTGGTTCGGCGACCAGCACCCGTCCATTGTCCTTGGGCGGCTTCTGTTCGCCGACGCGCAGGTTGCCGCCCCAGTACAGCCGTGCGTAGCTGACCCGTGAGCCCTCGGGTACACGGACCTCCGCGCGGGAGGAGTTGTAGGTGTTCGGGTCCTTGTCGACGTCGACGTACGTCATGTCGAAGTCACCGTTCACCCCGGTCGCGCCCTCCCGGGCGGCTGGGCAGGAAGGTGCTGTGGACGGCGGGAACCGGTGGCTCGGCAGTGGTGAACGGCAGGTGATGGAGACGTTGGCCGCACGGACGATCCCGCCGTGCTGGAGGGCGTGGTACCGCTGGGCGAAGGGGATACTGCCGGCCTCCTGCGAGGAGGCTGCCACAGGCGCGAGCGCCAGGGCACCGGTGGGAGCCCACATCCCGGCGAGCGCGAGGGCGCCCACCGTCGTACGGCGCAGCAGAAGGGCTAGGGAGTAGCGCATGACCGGCGCTGTCCTTTCGGGAAGGCGGAAGTGCCAGGGGGAGCCAGAAGCGATGTGCGTGCTGTCGGGACGCGTCCAGGCGTGCGCAAACTCTAGCCTTCGTGGGACATAAACTAATCAAATGGTGCAAGTGTGTCGGATTGGTGAAGTAGGGAGCTTTCTGGTTTCTCTTCACCGGCCGTACCCCCCGGGACGCGCCGTGTCCGACGCGACGTCGGGTACCCCGCCGGAGCGGCCCTGCCGCTTGACGGGCCCTGGGCGCATGGCCTGAAGCCACGGCGTGTCGCGTCCGCACGCCTCGGCAGTTCGGCAGGTTCGGTGGCGCGGGTGGGGGCCACCGGACGAACCGCGTCGGCGCAGGTTTCCGCTCTTACTGGTGGCCCCTCCCGGCTTTCGGAGGCAAATCCTTCAGAGGTTTCATATGAGTACTCGGCGATCTCCCGCACGCGGGTTTCCAGACCGGTCGGCGCTCGTTGTGCTCGATGTCAGAATCCACCCCGGCTACCCAGGTTGCCGAAGGAAGGAACGCACATGAAGTCGCTGAAAGCTGCTGCCGTCGTCACTGGGTCCCTGATCATCGCCGGTGCCGCCGCGCCCGCGTTCGCCCAGAGCGCCACCGAGGTGGTGCACAAGAACCTCAACGATGCGGTGAGGACGCTCGACAAGGGCCCCGTCCAGACGCAGCCGCTGAGGGGGGGCGCGCTCGACCCCAAGGGGAAGGGAAAGAAGAAGGGGGCACTGCTGACCACGGTCGAGCGCACGTCCACCGCCCTGGGAAACGGCACCCCACTGCTGGGCGGTCTGCCGCAGCAGAAGTGAGAACGTCTCCAGCCGCGATGCTGGCCGCGTCTTGACCGGCGTTTCTGGCATTACCCGGTGGTTGCTCAACAGAGGCCGATTCCGCGCGTGCGGTGTCGGCCTCCGTGTTGCCCGTGTGACTGCAATCGCGATGCTGAAATCTCTTGTTCAGGTGATGTGCAAGGAGCCCGGGGAGAATTGGATGTGGTGGAGAATTTTGATGCCGACGTGCAAGTCGAGCAGGAGGTCCAGAATGAGAATCTCCGACAGAGTCCCCGAAAAGGCCGTGACCGGGTCGGTGGACACCGCGGCCGGTTGCTCGTCGCTCGCCGTCGACTCCACGGAGTTCGCCGGGCGGAGGCACATGCTGCGGGGGTTGTCCGCGTCAGTGGCCGGGATGGCACTTGCTCCCTTCTTGGTGGCCTCGGGGACGGCCGGGCCGGAGAGAGCAAGTTTCCGGGAGACGTATCGCGGACGGCGCATCGTCGTCGTCCCGGACGGCGCCGGGCTGTTGGGCGACGACACCTCCGGCGGGTGGCACGTCACCGTGGACGGGCGGCCGCTTCACCTCATGCGCCGTGTCGACGGCAGCTGGATGACCATGGTCGACCACTACCAGTCGTATCCGACGCCACTCGCCGCGGCGCGCGCCGCCGTGGACGAACTCGGCCCCACCGCGCAGTTGGGCGCGGCAAACGCAACCGCCGGCCGCACGGACGCCGGCGGTACGCCGCACGGCGGCCAGGGAATCGAGGGGGAGCACCGACATGGTGTACACGCGTAGGGACGTCGGCACACTCACCCTTGCCGAGCGGCGCCGGTTCGTCGCCGCGCTGATCGAGGTCAAACGCCGCGGTGAGTACGACGAGTTCGTCCGTATGCACATCGAGTACTTCCTTCCCGACGGTGAGAACGGCCCGCGCACGGCTCACATGGCACCCTCCTTCCTGCCCTGGCACCGCAGGTTCGTGCTGGACATGGAGAGGGCGCTGCGTCGCGTGGACGAGTCGGTGACCGTGCCGTACTGGGACTGGACACGCGACCGTGCCTCGACGGCCGTGCCGTGGACCGAGGACCTTCTCGGCGGCACCGGGCGGCCTTCCGACCGGCAGGTCATGACCGGTCCTTTCGCCTATCGCCACGGCCGGTGGACCATCAATGAGGGGATCACCGACGTCGAGTACCTCATGCGGGACCTGGGCCGTCCACGCGACCCGATGGCCCTGCCCACGGCCCGGGACGTGGAGGACGCGCTCGCGGACCCGGTCTACGACACCGCCCCCTGGAACTCCACGTCCGCCAAGGGGTTCCGCAACAAGCTGGAGGGGTGGGGGCAGGGGCGCGGCGCCGTGTCCTGGCGCAACCACAACCGGGTCCACCGGTGGGTCGGCGGCCACATGGTGAGCGGCGCCTCCGTCAACGACCCCGTCTTCTGGATGCACCACGCCTTCGTCGACCTGGTGTGGTCCCGCTGGCAGCGGCGGCACCGGAACGCCCGCTATCTCCCCGCGAAGCCCCCCGGCCCGAAGGACGCCCAGCACGGCCGGATCGTCGCGCGGCACGAGAGGATGCCGCCGTGGGACGTGACTCCGGACGAACTGGAGGATCACAGCGCGGTCTACCGCTACGTGTAGCAGACGCGACCGCCTGCGGGTGGGCCTCTCACGGGCCTGATCTGTCCTGGCTCCGCTTCGCGCGAGGCCGGACGGGGTGGTGACAACCGCGTCATCCAAGGCGCGGCCGATGGCGCGCCGTGGCCCGCGCCGGGGTCTGTCGAGCGGAACGAAGCCGGCAACGCCACGGCACCCGACGAGTGTTCTGTCTCGTCAGGTTGTCCCGGGTTCGACGTAATTCGCGGGTTCTAGTAGGACTTCGTTAAGTTGCTCTGGCCCTTGGGTTCGGGTTGGTGGTGGACGTTCTGGGCATGGGGCGGTGGCAGGTGGTGCAGGTGCCGGTCCAGCAGTTCAGCAGGTCCTGGATGGTGTCGAGGATCTGGTAGAGGGTGAGCCTGCTGTATAGGCCTTTGGGGTCAGGCGCTGTTCGGTGAGGAAGGCGTGGGCGGCGGTGACCAGGGTGACGTGGTGATGCCGGCCCGCCCAGGAGCGGCCTTCGAAGTGGTCCAGGCCGAGGCCGTGCTTGAGTTCGCGGTAGTCGTGTTCGATGCGCCAGCGGATCTTCGCCAGTCGGACCAGTTCGGCGAGGGAGAGTGTGTCGGGCAGGTTGGACAGCCAGTAGCCGGTGTGCGCCTCGGCGCCGGCAGGTCATTCGACCAGCAGCCTGACGTCGGGCAGGACGCCGTCCCAGCAGTCTTCGTCTGTGGCGCCGGCCTGGGCCAGGCGTCGGGACTTGACCCCGGCCGGTCGCACCCGCAGGGATCAGGAAATGCGAACGCATCGGCCCGCAGGAGCCTTCCCGCCAGGTCACCTCGGTGAAGGCCTGCCGCCCCTGGCCCGCCACGAGCGCGGCCACCGGGGACGGCTTGTCGCGGTAACGGGGCTGAGGGCGGCGGCCTGGCCCCGCAAGCGGCACCGCAGGATCCTCGACCTCGCCATGAAGCACGCGATCAGGCGCGGCCTCCTCCGGGACAACCCTCTACCCAAGGGCAAGGAGGCGAAGGCCGTCACCAGGACGAGCTATGCCGTGGACAAGCGCTGCCTCCTCAACGCCGATCAAGCGCCGGCACTCCTCGGCCACGTCTGGAAGCGGTCCCGGGGAGGCAAGCGGCTGCACGCGTTCTTCGCGACGCTGTACTACTGCGGGCCGCGTCCGGAAGAGGCCGTGGCCATGCGCGTGGCCGATGTGAAGCTGCCCGGTAGCGATGCCGCCGACCAGTGGAGCGAACTGGTGATCCACAGCGCGACTCCGGAAGTCGGCAAGCAGTGGACGGACAAGGGGGACATCCACGAACGGCGCGACCTCAAGGGCCGGGCCGAAGGTGAGACACGCACGGTGCCGGGGCACCCCGCCCTGACCCGCATTCTGCGCCAGCACATCGAGGACGCGCAGCTGAAGCCCGGCCTCCTCTTCCAGGGGAGAACGGCGGCATCCTCGCGGGATCCGTCATCCGCCGGGCCTGGCGCGGCGCTCGGCAAGCCGTGCTGCCACCGCACGTCTTCGACTCGCCGACGGGCAGGCGGGTCTACGACAATCGCCACACACGCCTCACCAAGTGGCTCAACGGCGGAATACCGCCCGCTCAGGTCGCCGAGTGGGCCGGCAACAGCGTGCCCGTGTTGCTGGCCACCTACGCCCGGTGCGTCGACGGGCAGCTGCCTGACCTGAAACGGCGGCTCGAAACCTCTGGAGACCTGCCGGATCCTGTCGAAGATCAGTGCGCTGATTCCCCTGGGGCTCGCCGGAAGTCGTCCTGATCGGAGCCCAGAACTTCGACACGTATTCGACACGGCAACCCGCAGAATCCCGTTGACAGCCGTACAGCCCCGGAATCCCACCCTCGGCCATGCAGGGGTCTCCGGGGCTTTCTGTCGGATCCCGGTATGGCGTCTGACCAGCAAAAACGCCCTCCCGGAGGAGGGCGGGGTGTGGGCGCCCCCGGCAGGACTCGAACCTGCGGCCAAGCGCTTAGAAGGCGCCTGCTCTATCCACTGAGCTACGGGGGCCGGGTGTGGTGGCCTCTGTCTTGGTGCCCGGGTGTGGGCTGATCCGTGACGTTGCCGGGGACAAGGATAGGGCTCCCGAGTCCTTGTCCCTGTTGCTTCGCCTCCGTGGCTCAATGTGGAGGTTCGGTGAAGCGGTCCTGATAATCGCAGGCAGGTACGAATCGTGCACCTCTTTTGCCGCCTCGGACCCCGGGTGTTGTGCACTCGTTATGCCTGCGCCCCTCTCGTCCCGTCCGTCCCGTGTGTCCTGTCGGCGCGCAGACGTACTTATATGCTTCAGAAAGTCCACAAAATTGGGCATTCTTCGCATGTGGTGACCTTGGACGTACGGCCTCAGCTGCTCGACGCGCTCTCCGCCCTGCGCGACCGTGTCGCCGCCGCGCGCTTCCCGCTGCCCCTGGCAGGAGCCCCGCGCGCGCGTGCCAACCGCGACGAACTGCTCGCGCAACTCGACGACTACTTGGTGCCCCGGTTGCGACAACCCGAAGCACCGTTGCTGGCGGTGGTCGGCGGGTCCACCGGAGCCGGCAAGTCCACGCTGGTGAACTCCCTGGTGGGACGGAAGGTGAGCGAGGCCGGCGTACTGCGGCCGACGACCCGCACGCCCGTCCTGATCTGCCATCCCGAGGACCATCACTGGTTCAGCGGCATGCGGGTCCTGCCGAACCTCACGCGCGCCTGGGCGCCGCCGCGGGACCCCGGTCAGGACTCGAACGACGACGCGTTCCCGCCGGACGGCGACGGTGGCGGCGGCAAGAGGGGCGAGCGCTTCCTGCGCATCGAGACCGCCGACAGCCTGCCGCCCGGTCTTGCCCTCCTCGACGCACCCGACGTCGACTCCCTGGACGCCGACAACCGGGTCCTCGCCGCCGAACTCATCTGCGCCGCCGACATCTGGGTGATGGTCACCACGGCTTCCCGCTACGCCGACGCCGTGCCGTGGCATCTGCTGCGGACCGCGAAGGAACACCGGGCGACCCTGGTCACCGTGCTCGACCGGGTGCCCCACCAGGTCGTCTCCGAGGTCTCCCGCCAGTACGGGGCGCTGCTGACCAAGGCCGGACTCGGCGACGTACCCCGCTTCACCGTCCCCGAACTCCCCGAGTCCGCCTGGGGCGGCGGGTTGCTGCCGGGCACCGCCGTCGCGCCGCTGCGGACCTGGCTCATCCAGCAGGCGACCGATCCGGCGGCCCGTCACCAGGCCATGGCCCGCACCGCGCACGGGGTCCTCGACTCGCTGCGGTCCCGGATGCCCGAGCTGGCGAGCGCGGCGGCCCAGCAGTACTCCGCCGCCCTCCGGCTCACCGCCGCCGTCGACACGGCGTACGACAGCGAGCACACGCGCGTGAAGGGCCGTTTGCAGGCGGGGGCCGTGCTCGCGGGTGACGCCCTCAAACGATGGCGCAGTTACCCCCTCGACTGCACCGCCGGCGAACTGCTCGACGCCCTGGGCGAGAGCCTCGGCACCCTGCTGCTGTGCGCGGTCACCGCCGCCGACGAACGCATCAGCGAGGCATGGAGCCGCGAACCGGCGGCCGTGGCAGCTGGACTGACGGAGCGTGACACGACGGGGGAGAGCGTCGAGCACCGCATCGGGATGACCGTACGGCGTTGGCGGCGCGTCCTGGAGGAGTACGCCGAGGAAGAGGTGCGCGACCTCGACCGGAGCGTCGCCCCGGACACGGAGGTGGTGGCCGCCCTGGGCGCCACGGCCCTGCTGGGCGGCCGGCGGGCCCGGTCCGCCGGGGAGGGGCTCGCACAACGGATCGGGGCGCACGGCGCGCTGCGGCTGCGCGACCGCGGTGGACGGCTGCTCACCGATTACCTCGAACGGGCGCTCGATGCCGAGCGCGACCGCCGGCTCGCCCCGCTCGACGCCCTCGAGGTGCACCCCGACCCGCAGGCCGAACTCATCGCCGCCCTGTCCGTACTGCAGAAGGAGAGGTGACCGTCGTGACCGCCGTCACTGATCACACGGATCAGACCGGGGACGACCTTCCCGAGAAGGGTGACGTCAGACCGGCCCGTCAGGAGCCCGGCAGGGAGTTCGGCAAGGCGTTCGGCAAGGAGATCGACGGGAAGTTCGGCAAGGACTTCGGCTACGACGTCGGCGCGGAGTTCGGCAAGAAGGTCGGCAAGATGGTCGATGAGAAGGGCGAGGACCGGGCCAACGGCCTTGCCGCCGGGGCCGAGCGTTCGGAGGGGGCCGGGGAACGGGGCGCGATCGGAGGGCGGGAGAGGACCACCGCCGCTCCGTCGGTGCGCCCGCACCGTGAGCCGCGTCCGGGGGACGGCGAGAACGACCTCCACGCGCGCGTGGACGACCGTTCCGGTGGCGGCGCGTCCCGCCGTGAACTCCCCGGAACGCCCGGTGACGGGTTCCGGGGCGCGTCCGCGCGTGCGGAATCGGGCGCCGTGCCTACGGAGTCCGGTGACCCCTGGGACGACGGGCTCATCGCCCGGCGTGCGACCGAGGCGGGGCCCGCCGAGCGGATCACGGCAGTGGAGACCAGGGTCCCGGTCGCGCAATCGGTCGTCCCACTCGCCTACGACGGGCAACTGCGGTCGCGGCTCGACGCGCTGCGCGAGCTGGTGGGACAGTCCCGCACCCGGCTGGACAGCGCCACCCTCGCGGAGGCGGGGCGGGTGTTGGACGAGGCGGCGGCGCGGCGCAGGCTCTCCGGGCAGCACACGGTCGTCGCCATCGCGGGCGCCACCGGCAGCGGCAAGTCGACGCTGTTCAACGCGCTCGCGGGAGTGGCGATCTCGGAGACGGGCGTCCGGCGGCCCACCACGGCCGCGCCCATCGCGTGCAGTTGGAGCGACGGAGCGGCGAGCCTCATCGACCGGCTGGGGATTCCGGGACGGCTGCGGCGGCGGCCGTTGCAGAGCGCCGAGGCGGAGGCGCAGTTGCGCGGCCTCGTCCTCGTGGATCTGCCCGACCACGACTCGGCGGCCGTGCAGCATCGCGAACAGGTCGACCGGATCCTGGCGCTGGTGGACGCCGTCATCTGGGTCGTCGACCCGGAGAAGTACGCCGACGCCGTCCTCCACGAGCGCTACCTGCGGCCCCTGGCCGGGCACGCGGAGGTCATGTTCGTCGTCCTCAACCAGGTGGACCGGCTCCCGGGGGAGGCCTCCCACCAGGTGCTCGACGATCTGCGGCGCCTGCTCGACGAGGACGGCGTCGCACTGGGGGAACATGGCGAACCCGGGGCCACCGTGCTCGCGCTGTCCGCGCTCACCGGGGACGGCGTGGGCGAACTGCGGGACGCGCTGGAGCAGTTCGTGGCCGAGCGGGGCGCCCCCGCCCGCCGGGTCCGCGCCGATCTGGACGCAGCGGCGGCGCGGCTGTGGCCGGTGTACGCCAATCAGCGGCGCGCAGGGCTCAGCGAGAGGGCGCGCGACGAGTTCGCCGGGCGCCTCGCGGACGCTGTCGGCGCCACCGCTGCGGGCGAGGCCGCCGAGCGTGCCTGGCTGCGCAACGCCAACCGCGCATGCGGGACGCCCTGGCTGCGGCTGTGGCGCTGGTACCAGGACCTGAGCGAACCCCCGACGGGGCGGCTCGCCCTGAAGACGCCCGTGGACGAGGAGGCCACCGCCCGACAGCGCGTCGAACAGGCCGTACGTACGTTGTCCGAGCGCGCGGCGACGGGATTGCCCGAGCCCTGGGCCCAGGCGGTGCGCGAGGCGGCCGTACGGGGGGCGCAGGGGCTGCCCGAGGCGCTGGACGAGCTGGCGGTGCGGGCCGGGGCTCCGACGGAGCGGCCGCCGCGGCCGAGCTGGTGGCCGGCGGCGGTGCTCGCACAGGCCTCCATGACGTTGGTCCAAGTCGTGGGAGGGCTGTGGTTGCTGGGGCAGATCATTGGGTTCATGGCACCGAATCTCGGGGTGCCGGTGCTGCTGATGGTGATCGGCATCGTCGGCGGTCCGGCCGTCGAGTGGGGATGCCGGCTGGCGGCACGCGGTCCGGCACGGCGTTACGGCGATGAGGCGGAACGGCGGTTGCGGGAGGCCGCCGCCGGGTGCGGCCGGGCCCGGGTGCTGGATCCGGTGGCCGCCGAACTGCTGCGGTATCGGGAGGTACGGGAGCAGTACGGACGGGTGTTGGGGGCGGCGCCTGTGAGGTGAGGTGAGACGAGCTCGGCGTTTCACCCCCTCGGGTGACGGAGTTTTCCACAACCGGCGAGTAGCACACAGGGCTCAGCGGGCTCGACCCGGCGGCGGCAGTCTGGATTCGCGGCGATCGCAGGACCGCCGCACGACGGACGCAGCAGCCGTACGGGACGGGCCCGTACGCGTGTCCGATGCCGGCGGCGTCCGACGCCGGTGTGAAGGAGGGGTTCGCGAGATGAACGAGACGATGGTGTGCGTGGTGGGGAACGTGGCGACCCAGCCGGTCTGCAAGGAGTTGGCGACGGGATCGTCGGCCCGCTTCCGGCTCGCGGTGACCTCGCGCCACTGGGACCGGGAGAAGAACGAGTGGACCGACGGGCACACCAACTTCTTCACGGTGTGGACCCGGCGGGCGCTCGCCGCGAACGTGGCGTCGTCCGTCGCACTGGGTGATCCGGTCGTGGTGCACGGCCGGTTGAAGGTGCGCACCGAACAGCGCGACGGGCAGAGCCGGGTCTCGGCGGATGTCGACGCGGTCGCAGTCGGCCACGATCTGTCGCGGGGGACGTCCGCGTTCCGGCGGACGGTCAGGGGCGAGGTGGCGATCGCGGCCCACTCCCCGTCCCGGCCGGAGCCGGCCTGGGAGACCCCGCCGCCCGGCAGCGTGCTCGACGCAGCCACCGAACTGCGCCCGGAACCCGCAGGGGTGACGTGACGTCGGATCGCACTCGCGGAACAGGCGTGGCGGGTCGGTACATCGGTCCCGTCGTCCATCGACGGACACGCTGTGAAGAGCCTGTGTGCACCTCTCATCGACTTGTCGACAAATGCTGTTCGCGAGCTGTGCGACCGATAACGATTCCGATTCGGATCGGTTGTCCGGCGATACGACTGGGAAGAGTGGTGCGCCGCATCCCTAGGATGCCGGGCATAGCTCACGGGGCTTCTGATTCTGCTGGTGGGACCACACCCCCCACGTCAACGGGTCCTGCTCGAAGGGAATTTCTGTGGTTTCTTGGTTCTCGGCGTCGATCTCCGGTGGGTCCGGGCGGGCCGCACGCAGGCGAAAGGCCGGCCGAATCGCCGCCGTGTCGCTCGTGTCCGGCCTCGTCGTCGCGGGCGCGATCGCCACCACGAGCCCGGCCGCCGCCGACGAGACACCGCAGAGCTCCGGTGGGGCGACCGCGACCATAGGCGGCCTCAAGACGTACGGGACGGCCGTGCTCCGTACCGACGAAGGCCAGGAACAGCAGCTCCCCGCAGGGCTCTTCGAGATGTTCGTCGACGGCGGCGGCACCCTGCAGACCTACTGCGTCGACGTCCAGAACCCGACCCAGAAGGACGCCAAGTACCAGGAGACCCCCTGGAGCGGCACCTCGCTGGGGGTCAACAAGGACGCGGGCAGAATCCGCTGGATCCTGCAGAACTCCTACCCACAGGTGAACGACCTCGCGGCGCTCGCCGACAAGGCGGGGGCCAAGGGCCTCACGGAACAGGACGCCGCGACCGGTACCCAGGTGGCGATCTGGCGGTACTCCGACGGAGCCGATGTGACGGCCCTGGACCCGGAGGCGGAGAAGCTCGCGGACTATCTGCAGAAGAACGCGCGGAACCTGCAGGAGCCGACCGCCTCCCTCACCCTCGACCCGCCGGCGGTCTCCGGTCGGGCCGGCGAGCGGCTCGGCCCGGTCACGGTGCACACCAACGCCGACGGCGTGACCGTGACCCCGCCCTCGGACGCGACGGCGGACGGTGTGAAGGTCGTCGACGCCGAGGGTGAGGCCGTGACCTCGGCCGGGGACGGCAGCGAGCTGTACTTCGAGGTTCCCGAGGACACCGCGGACGGAACGGCCGAGCTGACCGTGGAGGCCTCCACGACCGTCCCGGTCGGCCGTGCCTTCGCGTCCGAGACCCGCAGCCAGACCCAGATCCTCGCGGGCTCCAGCGAGTCCACGGTCTCCGCGACGGCGACCGCGCACTGGGCCGAGAAGGGCGCGATACCCGCACTGTCCGCCGAGAAGAACTGCGCCGAGGGCGGCCTGGACATCACGGCCGCCAACGAGGGCGACAAGCCCTTCACCTTCGACCTGATGGGAATCACGTACACCATCGAGGCGGGCGGCACCCGGACGGTGACGATCCCGTTGCAGGAGGACCAGGCGTACGACTTCACGATCGAGGGCCCCAACGGCTACGCGAAGCAGTTCCGGGGTGTGCTCGACTGCCGCACCGAGACCGAGGCCGGGGTGGGCGGCGACTCGGTCCAGACGTTGAGCGAGCCGAGCCCGGCGACTGTCGGGGGAGGCACGGTGACCGACACCGGGAACGACCTCGCCGAGACCGGTAGCTCCGGCGCGACGCCGGTGATCGGCGGCATCGCGATCGGGCTGGTCGTGATCGGCGGCGCTGTGATGATCCTCATCCGCAAGCGGAACCCCTGAGGGGTCGCCGGACGCTGAACGGCGGCAGGCCCGTCGCGGAACGGCGGCCGGTCTGTCGCGGAACGGCGAGCGGTCTGTCGCGGAACGGCGAGCGGTCTGTCGGAGAAAGAGAGCTCCTTGACAACTCGACAGTGAGTGACCGCGCGGTGACACGTGCGTTCTACGCGGCCCCGGTACGCCTCCCAGGCGCCGGGGCCGCGTCGCTCATGAGGGGGGCTCACCATCCGGTTTCCGTCGAGGGCTGGCCGTGCGGCAAGATGGGTGGTACTGCCCACTGCCAGATCTCAAGTTGCCGGACGGTTTCTCTTGGCTGAGTACATCTACACGATGCGCAAGACACGCAAGGCGCACGGCGACAAGGTGATCCTTGACGACGTCACGCTGAGCTTCCTGCCCGGCGCGAAGATCGGTGTGGTCGGCCCGAACGGTGCCGGTAAGTCCACCGTTCTCAAGATCATGGCGGGCCTGGAGCAGCCGTCCAACGGTGACGCGTTCCTGTCGCCCGGCTACACCGTCGGCATGCTCCTGCAGGAGCCCCCGCTCGACGAGTCCAAGACGGTCCTGCAGAACGTGCAGGACGGCGCCGCCGAGATCATGGGCAAGCTCAAGCGCTTCAACGAGGTCGCGGAGCTCATGGCGACCGACTACTCGGACGCGCTCCTCGACGAGATGGGCAAGCTCCAGGAGGACCTGGACCACGCGAACGCCTGGGACCTGGACACCCAGCTGGAGCAGGCCATGGACGCCCTGGGCTGCCCGCCCGGCGACTGGCCCGTCACCAACCTGTCCGGTGGTGAGCGCCGCCGCGTCGCCCTGTGCAAGCTGCTGCTGGAGGCCCCCGACCTGCTGCTGCTCGACGAGCCCACCAACCACCTGGACGCCGAGTCCGTGCAGTGGCTGGAGCAGCACCTCGCGAAGTACCCCGGCACCGTCGTCGCCGTCACCCACGACCGGTACTTCCTCGACAACGTCGCGGGCTGGATCCTGGAGCTCGACCGCGGCCGCGCGATCGGCTACGAGGGCAACTACTCCACGTACCTGGAGACCAAGCAGACCCGTCTCAAGGTCGAGGGCCAGAAGGACGCCAAGCGCGCCAAGCGGCTCAAGGAAGAGCTGGAGTGGGTCCGCTCCAACGCCAAGGGCCGTCAGGCCAAGTCCAAGGCGCGTCTGGCCCGCTACGAGGAGATGGCGGCAGAGGCCGACAAGATGCGGAAGCTGGACTTCGAGGAGATCCAGATCCCGCCGGGCCCCCGCCTGGGCAGCGTGGTCGTCGAGGTCAACAACCTCAGCAAGGCCTTCGGCGAGAAGGTCCTCATCGACGACCTCTCCTTCACGCTGCCGCGCAACGGCATCGTGGGCATCATCGGCCCTAACGGCGCCGGCAAGACGACCCTGTTCAAGATGATCCAGGGTCTGGAGACGCCCGACTCCGGTTCGATCAAGGTCGGCGAGACCGTCAAGATCTCCTACGTCGACCAGAGCCGCGAGAACATCGACCCCAAGAAGACGCTGTGGGCCGTCGTCTCCGACGAACTGGACTACATCAACGTCGGCCAGGTCGAGATGCCCTCCCGCGCCTACGTCTCCGCGTTCGGCTTCAAGGGCCCGGACCAGCAGAAGCCGGCCGGGGTGCTCTCCGGCGGTGAGCGCAACCGCCTCAACCTGGCGCTCACCCTCAAGCTCGGCGGCAACCTGCTGCTCCTCGACGAGCCGACCAACGACCTCGACGTCGAGACCCTGTCGTCGCTGGAGAACGCGCTCCTGGAGTTCCCCGGCTGTGCCGTGGTCGTCTCCCACGACCGCTGGTTCCTGGACCGGGTGGCCACGCACATCCTCGCCTACGAGGGCGAGTCCAAGTGGTTCTGGTTCGAGGGCAACTTCGAGTCGTACGAGAAGAACAAGATCGAGCGTCTCGGTCCGGACGCCGCCCGTCCGCACCGCGCCACCTACAAGAAGCTGACCCGGGGCTGATCGATCTTGCGGCACATCTACCGCTGCCCACTGCGCTGGGCGGACATGGACGCGTACGGCCACGTCAACAACGTGGTCTTCCTCCGCTACCTGGAGGAAGCCCGTATCGACTTCCTGTTCCGTCCGGAGAGGGACTTCAAGCAGGGGTCCGTGGTGGCACGCCATGAGATCGACTACAAGCGGCAGTTGGTCCACCGGCACCAGCCCGTGGACATCGAGCTGTGGGTCACGGAGATAAGAGCGGCGTCGTTCACGATCACCTACGAGGTCAAGGACCCGGACCAGGTCTACGTCCGGGCCTCCACGGTGATCGTGCCGTTCGACTTCGCGACGCAGCGGCCCCGCCGGATCACCTCCGAGGAACGCGAGTTCCTGGAGGGGTACAGGGATGACGAGGAGGAGGCCGTCGCCGCATGACGGTGCTCCACCTCGCCGACGAGGGGGAGGCGGCGGATCTCGCGGCCTTCCTCTCCCGGCTGCTCCACTACGACCGTGGAGCCGCGGTGCGCCTCCAGGCCGCCGGCACCGCCCTGGCCGTCTTCGGTCGGCCACCGTCCTTCGAGGTCCTGGCGATCCGGGCCGTGCGCCTCGCCAAGCCCTACGAGAGCGGGCTCGACGTCACCCTCGACGTGACCGTGTCGGCCGGTGAACTCCTGGAGTCCATCGACGAGCCGGGCGCCACGGCGGTCGTCCCGGCAGCGGTGACCGGACCGCCGTGGGCCGGGGTGCTCCCCCCGCGCGGCGGCTGGCGGCCTGAGGCGGGCCTGCCCGCACCGGACGCGCTGGCGGCGATGGTCTCCGCGGCGGTACGTGAATTCCGGTCCCGCACCGAGGAGTTGCCGCCCGAGCGCCGTACAAGGGCCGAGCTGGACGCCATCGGGCGGGAGATCTGGTCCCGGACGGTCGGGGACACGCCGCTGCCGGTGCGGGCCGTGCACGCGGCACAGTCACTCGGCTTCCTCCGCCCCCCGCGCGCGGCCGGCACGACCGGGATGGCGACACCGGGACTGTTCTCGTCCGGCGCGTGGCTCCGCCTGCGCACACCGTACGGGTCGATCGCCGTGCGCAGGGCGGGACTGGGAACGCTGGGCGTCAGCGTCCGCTGAACCCGCTCAGCCCGGGGCGTTCACCATCGAGGCGGCCGCGTAGGTGAGGTAGTTCCACAGGGTGCGCTCGTGTTCCTCGGAGAGGTCGAGGTCGTCGACGGCGTCGCGCATGTGCTTCAGCCAGGCGTCGTGGGCGGCGCGGTCGACGGTGAAGGGGGCGTGGCGCATGCGGAGCCGGGGGTGGCCCCGGTTCTCGCTGTACGTGGTGGGGCCACCCCAGTACTGGATCAGGAACAGGGTGAGGCGCTCCTCGGCGGGGCCCAGGTCCTCCTCGGGGTACATGGGCCGCAGGATCGGGTCCTCGGCGACACCCTCGTAGAAACGGCGCACGAGGCGCCGGAAGGTCTCCTCGCCACCGACCTGCTCGTAGAAGGTCTGCTCCTGCAGCGTGCCGCGCCGAATCTCATTCACGCTCCCCATGGTCTCAGACGCGGCGGCGGAGGTCTTGAGGCTTAGGACCATCCCGAAAGGGCGCGGACCGGCTGATTCCGGTCCGAAGCGCCGGGGTGCTCGCCTCCGGGGGCGTCCGGCCGCACAGTGGAGTTATGGGCACGCACACTGTGGACCACGACTTGGAACGCCTCGCCGCCGAGGCCCGATCGGCGCTGGTGCGGGAGATCGAGGCGAGCGGGGCCTGGGACGCCGACCCTCAGTGGCGGAAGGCGTTCGAGAGCGTCCCCAGGCATCTCTTCGTCCCGTACTACTACGTGGGTGCCCTGGGCGGCTTCGAGCGGCTGTGGGGCGAGGAACGCGACCCCAGGCGGCGGGAGCGCTGGGTGCGGGGCGCGTACGCGGACACGCCGCTCGCCACGCGGGTGCGGGACGGGGAGCTGATCTCCTCCAGCAGCCAGCCGTCGCTGATGGCGAAGATGCTGGCCGAGCTGGAGGTGGAGGACGGCGACCGCGTGCTGGAGATCGGCGCCGGCACCGGTTACAACGCCGCCCTGCTCGCGCACCGGCTCGGGGACGACCGGGTCACGACCGTCGATCTGGACGCCGACATCACCGAGGCGGCGCGCAGGCACCTGGACGCCGCCGGTTACCACCCGACCGTCGTCACCGGGGACGGCGCACGCGGAGTGCCCGAGCGGGCGCCGTACGACCGGATCATCGCGACCTGCACGCTGCACTCGATCCCGCGCGCCTGGCTCGCCCAGTGCACCCCCGGCGCGCGCATCCTGTCGCCGCTGGCCACGGGGCTGGTGCGGCTTCGGGTCGAGGACGCCGAGACCGCGGAGGGGCGTTTCCTGCACACCTCCGCGTACTTCGTGCCCCTGCGCGGCAGCAGTGAACCGGAAGCAGTCCATCCGCATCTGGGCGGCCTGCCGCACCGGGCCAGGGACCACGAGCTCTTCCGGTTCCTGCTGGCCCTCACGGCGGCCAGCCTCGACCCGCACGAGGCACTCGCCCTGTGGCAGCGCGAGGGGATGCCGTCCCGCGAGCGGTACGGCATCACGGTGCGCGGAGACCGTGCCTGGGCCTGGCTGGACGACCCGGAGGGCCCGTACGCCTGGCCGCTGCCCTGACCGGCATCCCGGGGGGCGGCGACGGCCGGTGGCCGTCGCCGGGTCGACGCAGACGGCTCAGGGCCGACCGAAGTGTCCGGTCGGCCCTGAGCGGTGTCGCACTGTCGGTGGGGCGGGTCAGCCCCGGCGGATCGTGATCGTCGTCCACGCGCCCACGTGGACCCGGTCCCCGTCCTGGAGGGGGATCGGGACGAAGGGCTGGATGGGGTCCTCGGAACCGTTGACCGTGGTGCCGTTCGTGGAGTTCTGGTCGACGACGGCCCAGCTGCCGTCGGGCTGCTGCACCAGTACCGCGTGCTGGTGGGAGACGCCCGGGTCCTCCGGCGGCACCGAGAGATCGATGTCGGGGGTGTCGCCGGTGGAGTGGCGGCGCCGTCCGATGGTGATCTGGTTGCCGGTGAGGGCGCGCCGCTGCTCCGGGGAGTACGCGGGCAGGTTCAGGCCCGCGGCCTCCGGGCCCGAGCGCTGCATCATCGCCATGAAGTAGTCGCGGTCGGGGCCGATGGTCGCGCTCCAGGTCGTCGGCGCCTGCGGGTACGCGGGGCCGGGCGGGGCCTGGGTGGCACCGGGCTGCGGATAGCCGTAGCCACCCGGACGGGCACCTGCGCCACCGGGACCGCCGGGGCCACCCGCACCGCCGGGGCCGCCGGATCCGCCCGGGCCGGTTGACGGCGGGGAGATCACCCAGTCGTCGTCACCGCCGAACGAGGGGCCGCCACCGGAACCCGGGCCGCCGGGCTGAGGGCGCCGGGTCTCCTGCGGGAAGGCGGGCGGAGCGGTGGCTCCTGCCTGCTGGAACGCCTGCGGCGCGCCGCCGCCGGGACCGCCACCGGGGCCCTGACCGCCACCGGGCCCCTGACCACCCGGGCCGCCGGGGAAACCGGAAGCGCCAGGTCCGCCAGGTCCGCCGGGGCCACCCGGCGTGGGCCCGGGCGGCGGCGGAACCGGTCGTGAGGGGTCGCCGCCGAAGCCGGAGGGCCCGGGACGGGAGGGATCGCCGCCGAAGCCCGAGGGGCCGGGCCGCGAGGGGTCACCACCGAAGGCCGAGGCCCCGGGGCGTGACGGGTCCCCGCCGAACGCGGACGGACCGCCCTGGCCGGGACCCGGTTGGCCCGAAGGCCCGCCGCCGAACCCGGAGGGGCCTCCCGGCCCCGACGGTCCACCGGGACCACCCGGTCGTCCGGGTCCACCGGGACCCTGACCGGCGTGCCCGCCGGGCCCGCCGTGCCCGCCGGGCCCGCCGTGCCCACCCTGGCCCGACGGCTCGCCGCCGAACGGCGGTCCCGGCGGGATCGGCTCGGCGGGACGGTTCACCTGGGAGGGGCGGGAGCTCTGGTAGTCGTACCCGTCACCGCCGCCGTAGGAGGGCGGAGGCGGCTGCTGGAAGCGGAGCGCCGGGTTCCCACCGGCGCCGGGACCGCCGGGACCGGGACCGCCGGCACCAGGACCCGGCCCGGGAGCCGGGGGCCTCGGGGCGGCAGGCGTGTACGTCGTCGCCGTGTTGGTCAGGAAGTTCCACCGGCACTCCTCGCAGAAGGGCGCGCCGCCCTCGCGGGGCGTGCGGCACTGCGGGCAGAGTTCCGGCTCGGCGGCGAGGTGCGGGCGTCCACCGGGACCCCCTTGGCCCCCTGGACCGCCAGGTCCCGGGCCGCCGGGACCCCCCGAGCCGCCGGGACCCCCCGGGCCGCCCGCGCCGGGAGGCGGGGGAGGGGAGCCGGGCGGCGGGTAACCGTAACCGGCGCCCGGGGGCGGCGGTGGAGGCGGCGGGGGTACGGCACCGGCCATACGGTGACCGCAGACCTCGCACCAGTCGTCGGAACCCGACTGGTGTCCGTTCGGGCAGGTCGGCATGTCGGCGCTTCCCCCTCTCCTTTCCGGCCTCACGGCCGGTTCCTGTGGCCGCGACGGGCCGGTGTGGCCGCTTCCGTCCGGATCCCCGGTGGGGGAGCCAGGCTCTGGGCAGCGGTGTTTCCGGGTGTTTCCTGTTTGCTTGCAGCTACTTCTTTACACGAACAGTCTTTGTCGACCGTGTCTCGAGAGTCATCTCGTCGGCCTCTGTGACCTTCGCCTTCAGTCGCACAGTACCTGTCGCCGCGTCGACCACGTCCACCACCTTCGCAAGCAGTTTCGCAGTATCCGCGTTCCCCGAGGCGCTGGCGAGCTGAACGGCCCGCCCCAGCTTGGCCGTTGCTCCGTCGAAATCGCCGGATTTACGGGCATCCAGACCTTGCTGGATGACTTGTGCCAGTTCGGCCTGACCCGTGTAGTGCGCGACCTGGGGGTTGATCGACGTGGACGCGACCATGTCGTCGGTCCACACGGCCTTCACCAAACCCTGGGCGCCGAGGTTCTGCGCGCTTCCGTCGGGCTGGGGAATGACGAGGGAGACCCGGGCGGCCAGCATCTCCTGGCCGAGGTCGGCGGCCGGGACCTCGACGCACACGTGGTAGTCGCGGGACTCGTCCCCCCACGAGCCGGTCGGGTAGTCCCCGGCACGCGGTCCCGCCTCGGTGCGACGATCGGTCAACTCCTCGACCGTGGGAGCCACTTGCTTCACAAACTTGATCTTCGTCCCGACCGGGGTCCAGACCCGGAGAGCGACGTCGGCGACCTCCTTGCCCATGGCCGCCTCCATCAGCTGTGTGAAGTCCGCGGACAGGGCGGCCGGGTCGGCCACGATGTCGGCGGTGCCGAGCAGTGCGGAGGCGATGGCCGTGACCTCTTTCACTTCCCAGTCGGTGCCCACTCCACGCGCGTCACACGTGAACCGTCCGGCACAGGCGTCCAACGCGGCCTTCAGATCCTCGGGCGACTCGTGCTCGTTGCGGCCGTCGGTGAGCAGGATGCCGTGACGGATGGCGACGTCCGCCGAGGCGAGCAGCCGGTCGGCGAGCTTCAGCCAGGTGCCGATGGCGGTGCCGCCGCCCGCGCTGAGCCTGCGCAGAGCCTGCTTGGCCTGGTCCCGGGTGGCGGAGTCGGCCACCGCGAGTCGGCCGCCGCCGGGGTAGACCTCCCGGGCCACGTGGGTGCCGTCGATCACCGCGAAGTGGACGCCGTCGCGCAGGGTGTCGATCGCGGCGGCCGTGGCGTCCCGGGCGTTGCGCATCTTGGTCGGCGGGTAGTCCATCGACCCCGAGCAGTCGACCATGAGCGCCACGGCGGCGGAGGGCCCCTGCCCGGGCGAGTACAGGTGCGGCGCGGCGACCGCGCTGCCGATGGTGCCGCCGCCGGTCGCGCTGACCGTCACGATGGCGTTCACCTCGCGGCCGCCCTCGGGCAGGTACTCGTTCTGGTACACCTCGACCGAGAACTGCGGCACGTTCGACTTCGAGAAATTGGCCATGCCTACTCTGATCCCCCTAGCGGCCCCACAGCACGTGGGGTGATGATCGTGCGTGCCCATACCCGGACCGGTCCCCTCCGGTCCGTCGGCCCTTCCCGTCCGGCCACCGGGGCGCCCGCGAACATCCGGCCCGCGCGCACCCTCAGGCCGATCCTGCCCCCTGAGGAGGGGCCGGGAACGGCAGGATCGCCACTGTTACGTTGTCGTGGCCACCTCCGTCGAGAGCACGGCCCACCAGGACCTGCGCACAGCGCAACGGCCGCGCGGCCGCGTCCAGCGGCACGGCCTGGGCCATCTCCTCGGCGGCCTCCGCGTAGTTCCACAGCCCGTCGGTGCACACCACCACTACACCCGGCCGGTCCGGTTTGAAGGAAGCGGTGTGCGGCTCCAGTTCGTACGCGTCCGCGCCGAGCCAGCCGGTGATCGCGTGGGCGCGCTCGTCGGCGTACGCCTCGGCCTCGTTCATCAGTCCCGCGGACACCATCTGCGCCGCCCACGAGTCGTCCTCGGTGAGCCGGGCCGGGGGCGCGCTGCGGTCCACCGGCACCCAGTAGGCGCGGCTGTCGCCGACCCAGCCGACGACGAGCAGACTCGGGGTGACGATCGAGCCGACGATGGTGCAGGCCGGCGCGTTCTGGTGCGGGGCATGCTCCTGGGCTGTCTCCGGCTCCTCCGCGAGCGCGTTGACGGCGCTCGCGGCGGCGACGATCGCGTCGTGCATGGCCTGCTGCGGGTGGGTGCCGCGCGGCAGCGACTCCAGGACCGTCTCGTTGGCGGCGCGGGCCGCGGCGAGCGAGGCGTCGTCGGGGCGGGTCGCGGAGGACACGCCGTCGCAGACGATCGCGACGACCGCGGGGGAGCCGTCGGGCAGCGCGGTCGAGGAGATCGCGAACGCGTCCTCGTTGCGGTGGTGGCGCAGGCCCCGGTCGCTGACCGCGGCGACCGCGCCCAACTCCAGTTCCATGTGGTCGCGTTCGCGGGGCTGGGCGTGGCCGCAGTTCTCGCAGTAGCCGTCCCGGTCGACGTGGCCCGCGCGGCAGGCCACGCACACCTTCATGCCGGCCGGCGGGGTGGCGAGGTCGGTGGTGCGCGGGTCCGGCGGCTGGGGCGCGGCCAGCGGGTACTCGTCGGGCTCGCGGGGCCGGTCGAACCGTACGCCCCGTCCCGGTCCGGGCAGTTCGCCACCGCCGGAGTCGGTGCCCTGGATGTCGGTGGGGCGGACCACCGGCGGGGGTGTGTCGGTGCTGGGTTCGGAGGCGACGGGCCAGTCCACGGGCGCCACCTCGTCGGGCGCGGCGCCCGACGTCCCGTTCATGGTGAGGGTCGGCTGGTCCTGCGGCCGTGCGGGGGCCGCCGAGAGGTCATGGCCGCACGCACCGCAGAAGCGGTCGTCCGATGCGAGGGGCCACTCGCAGATCGGGCACTTCGTCAGCGCGGTCGGCTGGGGCATCTGCGACATCAACTACACCCACGTCCGGGGGCGGTAACGGTTGGCACGTTCCACCAGGTCGATCCTCTCCTCGCCGCCTTGGGCGAGCCGGGCCAGTGTGCGGTACGACCGCTCCAGTCCGAAGCGGAGGCCGCGCTCGTCCAGCGTGCTGCCCAGCAGCACCCGCTCGCCGGCCGGGGGGCGGGCGCCCTGGCCTCCGGAGAGTACCCAGTCCAGGGCGCAGCCGAGGACCTCTGTGGACAACTGCTCGCGGCGCACGGCGTCCAGACCGTACCCGCCGAGCGCCTCGACCTGCCCGGCGGCCGCGGTCAGGTCGTCCAGGAAGGCCGTTTCGGGCGAGGCTCCGGTCGGCACGGCCCCGGTCGGGACGGCTCCGGACGCTCCGGCCGCAGACCGGGCGGTTGCGGACGGGTCGGCCCCAGGAGGCGTGGTCCCGGCCGTCACGGTCCCCGGCGTCACCGTCCCCGCCGCCACGGTTCCGCCCGCCAAGGTTCCGACCGCCCCGGCCCCCGCTCCGAGCGTCGCCTCGGCGCGGTGTCTGAGGCGGGCCCGTACGGCGGCGACCCGGGCGGCGGTGTAGTGGATGGACGCCTCCGGTACGGACTCCAGGGTCCGCACGGCGTTCTGCCGGTCCCCGGCGGTCAGCCGCACCCGGGCGAGCCCGAACGCGGCGCTCACGAAGCTGGGGTCGGTCGTCCACACCAGGCGGTAGTACTCGGCGGCGTTGTCCAACTGCCCCAGCACCTCGGCGCACAGGCCGAGGGCCAGCTTGGGGGCCGGCTCGCCCGGGAAGGCGTCGTAGATCGCGTCGAAGGACAGCGCGGCGTTCTCGTGGTCGCCGGTGGCGAGCGCGGCCACGCCCCGGTACCAGACGACCCGCCAGTCGTCGGGGTGGTCCCGCTCCAGGGCGTCCAGGGTGGCCAGGGCGATCGTGAACTCGGCCATCTCCAGCCGGGCCCGCAGCTCGCGCAGCCGCAGCTCCAGCGAGCCGCTGGGGGCCGCGTGCAGCGCCGTGATCAGCTCGGTCGGGGCGGAGGTCATCAGTCCCGCCAGGAACCCGGCGTTCGGGTCCCCCGGGTCCACGCGCGGCACGGGCAGCGCGAGGGCCGCGGCGGCGGTGTCGAGCTGCCGGGTGAGCCGGGCGGGGACGGCCGCGCCGCCGGTCAGCAGGGCGGGCGTACCGGAAGGCGAACCGCCGTTCCCGGCAAGGGAACCGGAAGGCGAACCGCCGTTCTTCCCGGTGACCTTGTCGCGCCGCACCCCCAGCCGGGACACGTCCCCGTCGAGCTTCGCGAACAACTCCGTGTCCGTGACCCGTACCTCAGGCCCGAAGATCGTCGACAGGGCGGGCCGGGCCCGGCCCGTCTGGAGGGAGACGACCTCCCGCAGCACACCCGTCAGCTGCTCCGACATCTCCTGCGCGGAGGCGAACCGGCGGGCCGGGTCGGGGTCGGTGGCACGTACCAGCAGCCGGTAGAAGGACTCGTACTGACGGAAGACCTCGATGTTGTCGGGGTCGGGCAGGGAGTCCACGAACACGTTCGTGTAGCCCTGGAAGTCGAAGGTGAGGACCGCCAGCGTGCGGGCGACCGTGTACAGGTCGGAGGCGACCGACGGGCCCACGTCGGCGACCTCGGGAGCCTGGTAGCCGACAGTGCCGTAGATGGCCGACTCGTCGTCGTCCATCCGGCGCACCGCGCCCATGTCGATCAGCTTGAGCTGGTCCTCGGTCTGGATCGCGTTGTCGACCTTGAAGTCGCAGTACAGCAGGTTCCGGCTGTGCAGGTGCCCGAGCGCCTCCAGGGCCTCGATGCCGTACGCGCACGCCTGCTCCACCGGGAGGGGGTCGCGACGCCCGTCCGCCGTGCGGCGGCCGTTGGCGATCTCCTTCAGCGACTTGCCGCCGACGTACTCCATGACGATGTACCCGTCCAGCGAACCGGTGCGCTGGTCGAGGTGCTCGACGAAGTTGTAGATGCGGACGATGTTGGAGTGCTCGATCTCGGCGAGGAAGCGGCGCTCGGAGATCGCTGCGGCCATCGCGTCCTGGTCGCCCGTGTCCAGCAGGCCCTTCAGCACGACCCAGCGGTCCGACACCGCCCGGTCTATGGCCAGATAGATCCAGCCCAGACCGCCGTGCGCGAGACAGCCGACCACCTCGTACTGGCCGCGCACGATGTCGCCCGCGTGCAGTTTCGGCACGAAGGAGTACGGGTGGCCGCACTTGGTGCAGAAGCCCTCCGTGCGCCCGGGCCGGTCACCGCGCGACCGGCCGACCGGGGCCCCACAGTCGGAGCGCGAGCAGAACCGCTTCCGCTCGGGCACCTCGGCGGTCTCCAGCACCATCGAACGCGGGTCGGGACGCGGCACGTCCGGGACCTGGACGAGACCCACGCCGAGCCGCGCCCGCCCCGAGGTGCCGGAGGTCTTGCCGGAGCTGCGCACCGACACCGAACGGCCCGTCGACCGCCCCGACAGGGCACGGGAGAGCCGCCCGGAGACCGAGCGCCGGGACTGCGAGGAGCGCCCGGACGTGCGCGAGGAGCGCGAACTGCTGGAACCGGAGCCGCGCGAGCCGCGCCCGCCCCCGGTGATGCCGGTGGGCGGGGAGTTGACCATGCCGCTCGCCGAGACGACCGGCGCGAGACCGCACTCGTCGCAGTACAGCTCGCCGCCGCCCACGTCCTCGTACGCACCCGAGCAACCGGGCCGCTGGCACGACTGCCGCGGCGTCTCCTCACCCGCCGGGCTCTCCTGCGTCTGACTCACGACTGCTCCTCCCTCCGGTCCTGCGGCGCACGTGGGACCGGCACCGACTGGCCCAGCAGTTCGGTGGCCGCCTGCTGGTAGCGCAGCACCGCCATCTCGGCGACCCGCAGGTCGCACGGGGCGCTCCACAGCATGCGGCGTGCCGCGTCGTATCGCTCCACCAGCAGCGAGTCCTCCGCGAAGCCGTGCCGCGCGACCTTCGCCTTGTAGGCGTCGAGGCGGCCGCGCAGCTCCGCGCGGACCGCCAGCGGCGCGGTGACCGCCGTCAACGACTCGCGGGCCCGCAGCAGTTCGTCGTCCGCCTTCTGCTCCAACGACTCCAGGAGCGGGGAGAGCCGGTGCCACTGCGCGTGTCTGCGGTACTCGGCCGCCATCGCCAACTGCTCCTGCAGCACCGTCGGCGGGCCGCTCACCACGGGCACCTCCGTCGCGGCGATCTTCGCCAGCACCTCACCGCGCGCGCTGCGCGCCTCGGCCAGCGTGCGGTCCGCACGGCTGAGGACGTCCCGCAGCTTCACCAACCGGGCCTCCGCGTCCTGCCGGACCGTCAGCACGGCCTCGATCTCCCGCCGCACGTCCTCCAGGGCCCGTGCCTCACGGTCGTACGTGGAGGTGTCCGGGCGGCCGCCACCGGGCGCCGAACTGCCCGGCGCGGGCACCCAGAAGGCCAGCGGGTCCGAGACGACCTGCTCACGGAGCCGGGTCAGGGTGCGGGTGATCCGCTCCAGGTCGTCCCCGGCCGGATGCTCGCCGGGGCGTACGCCCACGGAGTGCGCGAGCTGACGGGTGCGCTGGAGCTCGGCGGCCAGTAGATCGATTCTGGCGGGCAGCGCGGACCACACCGCGTCGGCGGCCACGACCATGTCCAGCGAGGACGCGTACAGGTCGTTCATCCGGTCCACGAGCGTGACCAGCGAGAACTGTTCGCTGAGCCGGTTCGTGCCCTGCAGTGTCGGCGCGTTCGCCATCGCCGTCGCGGAGCCGGCGACCGTGACCGCCTCGCCGCGCAGCAGTTCGGTCAGCTCCACCAGGTCCTCACGGCTGGACCAGCGGCGCCGCGAACGGATCTGCCGGGCGCTGTGCAACGCGTCCGTGTACGCGTCGAAGTACGCCCACAGCAGCGTGATCGACGCGTCGGCGGCGGTCCAGCGCTCCTTGGTGACGCCGGTCAGCTCGGCGCCTTCGAGCAGCCTGCGGCCCGCGTGGTCCTGGAGGGCGAGCAGCGAGGTCTCGATGGCCTCGTGCTCCGCGCCGAGCCGCGCGAGCGCACGGTCCACCTCGTCCCGGTCCATCACCGGCCCGGTGGATCCCGCGACGCCCATCGATCACCTCTCGCTGCTGTCGGTGTCCGTCAGTTGAATGCGGTCCTTGTACGTCGGTCCCGGCACGTCAGTCTCGGTACTGCTGGGGGGCGGGTGGCTTGGACCGCGCCAAGTCCGGCCCGAGGGTCTCGGACAACCACTTGTCGTAGGAGTCCTGCCAGCCGCCCTTGAGGTACTCCACCAGCACCTGATTGACCCGGCGTACCAGATCCGTGTCCTCCTGGTGCATCGCCACGCCGTAGTACTCGGTGGTGAACGGCTCGCCCACCAGCTTCACGGTCGGATCCTGCGCCGCCTGGCTCGCGGCGAGGGCACCGTCGGTGACCACGGCGTCCACCTGGCCGAGCTGGAGCCTTACCAGGCAGTCGAGTTGGTTGGGAACGGTCAGGGAGATGTCGGTGGAGTCGGGCAGCTTGCCCGACTCCTTCCCCGCCTTCAGGGTGGACCAGGCGGTGGAAGTGTCCGCCGTGCAGATCTTCTTGTCCGCCAGCGTCTTGCCGTAGCCCTCGATCGTCGTCGACTTGGGGGCCAGGATCTGCTGCCCGGTCTCGAAGTACGGCTGAGAGAAGGCGACTTGCTGCATGCGGTCGCAGCTGATCGTCATCGTGCGGACCACCATGTCGACCTCCTTCTCCTGGAGCGCGGGGATGCGTCGGCTGGTGGGAATCGCCTTGAATCGCACCTTCTCCCGGTCGCCGAGTATCTCCTCGGCGATGCGGTGCGCGATGTCGATGTCGAAGCCCTCCAGTTGGGCGTCGTCGTTCGTGCTGTTCGGGTCGCGGTAGCCCCAGCGGTAGCTGTTCTGGTCGACGCCGACCGTGATGTAGTCGTTCCTCTCGATGCGCTCGATCGCCTTGTCGGACGCGTCGGAGGAGGGCCGCAGGCTCTTGTTCTCCGGGTCCTTCATGGTCTTGCAGTCGTCGGCCCGCACCTGTGTACCCCGGGCCATGCCCTGACCTCCGGTGCCCGTTCCGCCGTCCCCGCGTGTGCTCTTCACCGGCAGCACCAGGGCGAAGACCAGGGTCAGGGCGCAGAGGACCGCCATCGCGCCCACGCCGCCCCAGCCCCTGAGGCCGGCCCGCAGGCGCCGTACCGCATGTGTCGCGAGCCCTTCCACCGTGCCTCCTCCCGCCGCCGTCACCGGTACTCCGAAAGCCTGCGTCCGATCCCCAGCACCGCGCCGGCCGCGCCCAGCACGGCCAGTACGGCGGCGCCCACCGGGAGTCCGAGCATGGCGGCACGGCCACTCTGGGCAGCGGTCTTGAACTCGTTCCACTCGTAAGCGCTCGCGAGGCCCAGATTCGTGTCGACCTGGTCGAAGCACTGCCCTGTCGGCCTGTCACCGTCCGGGCAGTCGTCCGTGGCCTTGCCGCCGATCACCTGGTCCCGAGCGCACTGGTAGTCGCCCCTGTCATCGGCGTCGCGGGCCTTGTCGTGCCGCGCCTTCCACTCCTCCATGGCGAGGCCCGCGGCCCGCACGGGCTTCGCACCGCCGCTGTCGTCGGCCAGCCGCTCGGCGGCGGCCAACCGGTCCTCGAGGTTGCGCATTTCCTTCTTGAAGTTGTGGTCGAACTCGTCCACGCTCGTCTCCTCGCCGTCGACCATGATCTTGATCGACTGAGCACCCCGGCTGATCAGCGTCAGGTTCTCGTTGCCCCGGGCGGTGAGGGAGGCGATGCGGGCGTCGTTGAGGACGGTCAGCGACCGTACGCCGTGTTCGTAGGAGTCGTTCAGCCCCGCACGGGCGAGGGTGTGGCCCCCGGCCAGCCACAACAGGACCACGGTGGAGGCGGCCGTCGCTGCGACCAGGCCGTGGTTCAACACCCGGTTGGTACGCCGGTAGTTGCGCCGCTGGGCCCAGACGAGGCCGCCGATGGCGAGGGCGCCGAGGCCGAGCGCGGCCCACGGATACGCCGTGGCGTCCGCGTAGTCGTCGCGGAGCCGCTCGTTCTCGTTGTCGTAGATGCTCTGTGCCTCGCCGAGCATGTTCTGCATCTTGTCGTTCGCGTAGCGCAGATAGGCGCCGCCCAGCGGGTAGCCCAGCCGGTTGTTGGCGCGGGCCCGCTCGACCAGGCCCTTGTACTCGGGCAGCAGGGCGTTCAGCTTGGCGATGCGCTGCTCGGAGTCGGAGCCGGACTCAGACGCGGTCGCGGCGAAGGCCAGCTTCTTCGCGGCGTCCCTCATCTCCCGCTCGTACACCTTGCGCGACTCGGGGGTCTCCTGCCCACCCGCGAGAAACCCGCTGGAGGCCGCCGTGTTGGCGGCGGCCAGGGAGCTGTAGATCTCCGCCGCCGCAGAGCTGAGCGGCTGGCTGCCGTGGAGGACGTCGTCGGCGGCGGCCGCGCGGTCGTTCATCTGCCAGGCGGTGACCGAGCCGAACGCGACGACCAGGAGGGCGAGGACGGCGCCGATGATGCGCAGCCGGCCGGGCTCGGTCGTCGCGGCCGCGCGCAGTTGGTCGACGCCCTCGGCGAACGCCGTCCGGCGCGGCGGCCCGCCGTCCGGGGCCGGGGCCGGCTCGGGGGACCTCGGTACGGGTGCGGCCTGCGACGGCACGGCGGGGCCCGGGCCCGTGGGTGGTGCCGTCGGTGCCGCGCTGCCCTCCGGCGTGAATGTCACCTGACCTCCCCCTGGTCATCCGTCCATCGCTACCGCCCGCTCGCGCGGACAGAGGTGCACGGCCGCAAGTATCGCCGTCGGGACTGACGACGCACAGACCCTGACTCGATCTTGTTCCCCGATCGTGTCCGTAGGCACCGTGCGGGTCGAATTCCGGCGTAGCACAAGGCTTCCCGCACCACCCCCTGCCCATGAATACGCGGTTGGTTCGGGTTCGGTTCCCTGGGGGTTCGAACGCGTTCGAGGGGGAGATCCGGGGGTGGCGCGGGGCGGGGTCAGCCTCTTTCGTAGTGCGCCCGCACGCGCGCGTGCGCGTCGCGCGGCGCGCCCACGTGGTCGAGGCCGAGCAGCGCCGCGCCCAGCACCGGGGCGGCCGTGACCACCCGGGGGACGGCCTTGGGCGCGGCGGCGGCCAGCGCCTCGCGGATCCGGGCGTCGAGGAGGGGATGCCGGGCGGCGAGGACCCCGCCGCCGAGGAGGACGGGAGTCTCCTCGCCGAGGAGGTCCAGGCGGGTCAGGGCGACCGTCGCCATGGCCACCACCTCCTCGGCCATCCGGTCCACCAGTGCGCGGGCCACCGGGTCGCCGCCGGTCGCCGTGGCGAAGAGGACCGGGGTCAGCTCGTGCCGGCGGACCGCCGGGATGTGCCCCAGGTGCAGGGCCTCGATCAGGGCGTACATGGAGTCCAGGCCGAAGTGCGCGGGCAGCGTCCGGGCGAGTGCCGTGGGGCCGCCCCGGCCGTCCTCGGCGCGGGCCGCGTGCCACATCGCCTCCTCGGCGAGGCCCCAACCGCCGCCCCAGTCACCGGAGACGCGCCCCAGCGCGGGGAAGCGGGCGGTGCGGCCGTCGGTGCGCATGCCGACGCAGTTCACGCCGGCACCGCACACCACCGCCACGCCCCGGGGCTCGGCCACACCGGCCCGCAGGATCGCGAAGGTGTCGTTGCGGACCTCGACGGTCGTGCCCCACGCGCGCGTGCGCAACTCCGCCGCCAGGCCCTGTTCCTCCACGGGGAAGTCGGCGTTCGCGAGGCAGGCCGAGACATGGTCGACCGAGGCGACCCGGGCCTCGGCGAACGCCCGCCGTACGACCTCCGCCAGGCCGTCGACCGCCGTGGTCACCCCGACCGTCGGCGGCTGGAACCCCCCGCCGCGCGCCGCGCCCAGCACCTCCCCGTCGGGCGCGATCACCGCGACGTCGGTCTTGCTGTTGCCCGCGTCGACGGCGAGCACACTGCCGGACCCGGCGCCATGCCCGCGCACGCCCGCGCCCGAATCGGCCTGGGCACCCGCGGTCGACCCCTCGCGCACGCCGTCGCTCATGCCCACGCGAGGTGCTCCCGGTTGTGGGCGAGGAGCCGGTCGGTCAGGGCCTCGGCGTACTCGTACTGGCCGATCAGGGGATGGGAGAGCAGGGCCCGGAACACCCGGTCCCGGCCGCCGCGCAGGGCCGCGTCGAGGGCCAGGTCCTCGTACGCGGTCACGTTCGCCATCAGGCCCGCGTACAGCGGGTCCACGGTCGGGACCGGCAGCGGGGCCGCGCCGTCCGGACCCACGGCCGCCTGCACCTCGATCACCGCGTCGGCGGGCAGGAACGGCAGCGTGCCCCCGTTGAGGGTGTTCACCACCTGATACGGGCTGCCCCCGTCGCCCAGCAGCGACGCGGCGAGGTCGACGGCCGCCTCCGAGTAGAAGGCCCCGCCCCGCCTGGCGAGCAGCGCGGGCTTCTCGTCGAGCGCCGGGTCGGCGTACATCTCCAGCAACTCCCGCTCCATCGCGGCCACTTCGGCAGCCCGGGAGGGCTTGGTGCCCAGCTCGCGTACGACCTCGTCGTGGGCGTAGTAGTAGCGCAGGTAGTAGGACGGGACCACGCCGAGCCGGTCCAGGACCGGGCGGGGCAGCCGCAGGTCGGCGGCGATGGTGTCGCCGTGGTCGGCCAGCAGCTTCGGCAGGACGTCCTCGCCGGAGGGGCCGCCGAGGCGGACCCCGGTCTCCCAGGTGAGGTGGTTGAGGCCCACGTGGTCCAGGTGGACCTCGGCCGGGGCCACGCCGAGATGCGCGGCGAACTTCCGCTGCAGGCCGATCGCCACGTTGCACAGACCGACCGCCTTGTGACCGGCCCGGAGCAGCGCGCGGGTCACGATCCCCACCGGGTTGGTGAAGTCGATGATCCAGGCGTCCGGGTTGGTCCGGCGCACCCGCTCGGCGATGTCCAGGACGACCGGGACCGTGCGCAGCGCCTTGGCCAGGCCGCCCGCGCCGGTGGTCTCCTGTCCGACGCAGCCGCACTCCAGCGGCCAGGTCTCGTCCCGCTCACGGGCGGCCTGGCCGCCGACGCGGAGCTGGAGGAGCACGGCGTCCGCGCCCTCGACGCCCCGGTCCAGGTCACCGGTGGTGACGATCCGGCCGGAGTGTCCCTGCCGGGCGAAGATCCGCCGGGCCAGGCCGCCGACCAGCTCCAGCCGGTCGGCGGCCGGATCGACGAGCACCAGCTCCTCGATCGGCAGCGTGTCCCTGAGCCGGGCGAACCCGTCGACGAGTTCGGGTGTGTAGGTCGAGCCTCCGCCGACCACAGTGAGCTTCATAGCCGTATCAACCCTTTACTCCGGTCAGGGTGACGCCTTCGACGAACGCCTTCTGGGCGAAGAAGAACACGAGGATCACCGGGGCCATGACCAGCACGGTCGCGGCCATGGTCAGGTTCCAGTCGGTGTGGTGCGCGCCCTTGAAGGACTCCAGGCCGTAACTGAGCGTCCAGGCGGCCGGGTTCTCGGAGGCGTAGATCTGCGGTCCGAAGTAGTCGTTCCAGGCGTAGAAGAACTGGAAGAGCGCGACGGCCGCGATGCCGGGCTTCGCCATCGGCAGGACGACCCGCAGCAGGGTGCGCAGTTCGCCGCAGCCGTCGACCCGGGCCGCGTCCAGGTACTCGTTGGGGATGGTCATCAGGAACTGCCGCAGCAGGAAGATGGAGAACGCGTCCCCGAACGCCATCGGGATGATCAGCGGCCACAGCGAACCGGACAGGTCCATCTGCTTGGCCCAGAACAGGTACATCGGGATCACCACGACCTGCGGCGGCAGCATCATCATCGAGATGACCAGCATCAGCGCCAGATTACGGCCGCGGAAGCGGAACTTGGCGAGCGCGTACGCCACGGGGACGGACGACACGACGGTGAGGACCGTGCCGAGCCCCGCGTAGACCAGGGTGTTGCGCCACCAGGTCAGGAAACCGGGGGTGTCGAGGACCTGGCGGTAGTTGCCCCACTCCCAGGTGTCCGGGAGCAGATCGCGGGTGAGCGCCTGCTGGTCGCTCATCAGCGAGGTCAGCACGACGAAGACGAAGGGCAGGGTGAAGAAGAGCGCGGCGGCGACGCCCAGCGAGTGGACGGCGATCCACTCCAGCAGGGCCCGGCGGCGGGCGGTACGCCCGCTGTCCGGTGCGGCCACCGTCGCGAGGGGTTCCTCGCGCACGTCCAGTACCTGGGTCATCAGTCACCCGCTCCGATCAGTCCGCCCCGGCGCCGCATCAGCAGCGCCGTGAACAGCATCGACAGGGCGAACAGCACGAGGGCGACCACACAGGCGGAGCCGTAGTCGAAGCGCTGGAAGCCCAGGTTGTAGACGAGTTGGGGCAGGGTCAGGGTCGACTTGTCCGGGTAGCCCGGCTCGAACTGCTGCCCGGAGCCGCCGATGATGCCGGAGGCGACCTTCCCGGCCACCAGGGGCTGCGTGTAGTACTGCATGGTCTGGATCACGCCCGTGACCACGGCGAACATCACGATCGGCGAGATGCTCGGCAGGGTCACGTACCGGAACCGCTGCCAGGCCGACGCCCCGTCCAGCTCGGCGGCCTCGTACTGCTCCTTCGGTACGTCGAGCAGCGCGGCCATGAAGATCACCATCAGGTCGCCCACGCCCCACAGCGCCAGCGCGGTGAGCGCCGGCTTGGACCACGCGGGGTCGGTGAACCAGCCGGGCGTCGGCAGACCCAGGTCGCCCAGGATCGCGTTGACCGGGCCCGTCCCGGGGTTGAGGAGGAAGACGAAGGCCAGGGTCGCGGCGACCGGCGGGGCGAGGTACGGCAGATAGAAGAGGGTGCGGAAGACCCCCGCCCCGGTCTTGATCTTGGTGATCAGCAGACCGACGCCGAGCCCGAAGAGCACCCGGCAGGTGACCATGACCAGCACCAGCCAGAGGGTGTTGCGCAGCGCGGGCCAGAACATCGGGTAGTCGTCGAAGACGTAGGACCAGTTGCCGAGGCCGCGGAAGACCGGGGTGCCGAATCCGTCGTACTTCATCAGCGAGAAGTACACGGTGGACACCAGCGGGTAGGCGAAGAAGACGCCGAACCCGATCAGCCAGGGGGACAGGAAGGCCACCGTCCGAAGCGCCGACCGGCGGCGCTTCGAACGGAGCGTGTGCGAGGGCACGCGCAGAGAGTGCGTGGACATCCGACGGATACCGCTGCCGCTACTTCGCCTGCGCGATGTCGGTGTCGATCTGCTGAGCGGTCTTCTCCAGCCCCTTCCGCAGGTCCGTCACCTTGCCGGACTCGTACTGGTAGCCGAAGTCCTGCAGCGTCGTCTGGTACGTGGAGCCGTTGACGGAGGCCGGCGGGGTGTTCGAGTGCTCGTTCTGCGCGATGTCCAGGAAGGTCTGGAAGCCCTCGTCCACCTTCAGGTCGGGCGACTTCAGGGCCGCGAACGTGGACGGCACGTTGTGGATGGCGTTGGCGAAGGACACGACGGCCTCGGTGTCGGTCGTCAGGTACTTCACCAGCTCCCAGGCCGCGTTCTGCTTCTTGCTCTGCGGGGCGATGCCGATGATCGTGCCGGAGAGGAAGCCCTTGCCGTACTCGTCCACCTCGTCGTCGGCCACGGGCATCGGCGCGGTGCCGATCTCGAAGTCGGTCCCGGCGGCCTTCGCCATTCCGAGCCGCCACTCGCCGTCCAGCTGCATGGCCACCTGACCCGTCTGGAACGGGTGCTTGGCCCCCCACTCGTCGCCGAAGGTGTTGCGGTACTTCTCCAGCTTCGCGAAGCCGCCGAGGGAGTCCACCAGCTTCTTCTGGTACGTGAACATCTCCGCGAACGCCGGGTCCTTGGCGATGTTCGACTTGCCGTCCGCGTCGAAGTAGGCGTGGTCCCACTGCGACATGTAGTGGTCCACGACCGTCTCGTAGCCGTGGTAGTTCGGCATGAAGCCCAGCTGGGAGTAGCTGTCGCCCTTCGACTTGGTCAGCTTCTTCGCGACCTCGGCGAACTGGGACCACGTCTTCGGCGGCGCCTCGATGCCGGCCTTCCGATACGCGTCCTTGTTGTAGTACAGCCCGTACGCGTCCCCGAGCAGCGGCAGCGCGCACCGGGTGCCCTCGAACTGCGTGTAGTCGAGCATCGGCTTCGGGATGATCTTGTCGAGGTCGAGCTTCGACTTCTCGACGAAGGGCTTCAGATCGGCGAAGGCCCCGGAGGAGCAGAACTTGCCGATGTTGGACGTGGTGAACGAGGACACCACGTCCGGCCCCTTCGAACCGCCCGCACGCAGCGCCTGGTTGAGCTTGTCGTCGTTGATGTTCCCGACGACCTTCACCGTGATGTTCGGGTGCTCCTTCTCGAACTGGTCCACATTCGCCTGGATCGCCTTCACCTCGCCGGGCGCGCTCCACCCGTGCCAGAAGGTGATCGTCGTCTTGGCGTTGGGGTCGTCGGAGGCGGTGGCCCCGGACTGCCCCGTACAGGCGGTGGCGAGCAGGGCGAGGGAGGCGGTGGCGGCGAGGGCGACCGCCGCGTTCTTGGATATTCCGGACATGGCAGGGTCTCCTGAGGGAGGAATGGGGATCTGCGAGGAATGGGGCGCGCCCGGGCAACCCCAGGGGCGCGGGGAACTGCGCGACCAGCCACGACGGGCCGGCAGTGTTCAAACGACCTGAAAGACGGCCGAACTCAGCGGAGCGTCAACGTGTTGAAGACTTCGTCACGCGTCGCCGCGAGCGCACTCTCCAACGCGCCCCGCAGCACAGGGTGTTCACGCACGTCACCGAGCACGAGCCGCGGCCGGGAAGCCGCCAGCTCGGCCAACTCGGCCTCGACGAGCGCCCGCAGCGGCTCATCGCCGGCGGTCAGTGCCGTACCGCTGAGGACGACGAGTTCGGGATCGAGTACGGCCACGAGTGAGGCGATACCTGTCGCGAGCCCCGTGGCGTACGTGGCCAGAAGTTGCCGGTGGGCCCCGGAGTCGACCTCGGCCGCCCGGGCCACGAGCGCCGCCGCGACCTCGGCGTACGGCCCCTCCGGCACCGGAGAGATCCCCAGCTCGCGGGCGAGCCGGGGAATGATCTGCGAGCCGGCGAGCTCCTGGAAGCCGCCGCTGTTCGCCTTGGTGACATGGCGGACCAGGGGCACGCCCGGGACCGGCAGGAAGCCGACCTCGCCGGCGCCCCCGGTGAACCCCCGGTGCAGCCGTCCGCCGAGGACGACCGCGGCGCCGAGACCGCCCTCGTTCCACAGCAGTACGAAGTCGGCGTGGCCCTTGGCCGCGCCCAGTCGCTGTTCGGCCAGCGCGGCGAGGTTCACGTCGTTCTCGTACTCCACCGGCATCGGCAGCGCGGCGGCGAGTTCGTCGAGGAGTGCGGGGGAGTGCCAGCCAGGCAGGTGCGAGGCGTACCGCAGTCGTCCGGTGGTGGGGTCGAAGGCGCCCGGTGTGCCGATGACCAGCCGGTGCACGTCGGACCGGGTGAGTCCGGCGGCCTTGACCGCCCCGTCGAGGGCGGTGGTGACCTGCCGTACGACCGGCTGGGCGGCACGGCGTCCGGGGGTGGGGACGGCGTGCTCGCCGACGGTGCGGCCGGTGATGTCGGCGACGGCGGCCAGGACCCGTTCGGGGGTGACGTCGAGGCCGGCGGCGTACGCGGCGGTCGGGTCGACCGCGTAGAGCTGGGCGTTGGGGCCGGGTCGGCCCGTACCGGACCCGCCGGTGCCGGGGTCGCCGTCGCGGGGTCCGTCCGCGCCGGTGCCGGTGGCGACCACGAGGCCGGCGGCTTCGAGGCGCGCCAGGAGCTGGGAGGCGGTCGGCTTGGACAGCCCTGTCAGCCTGCCGAGCCGGGTCCGGGAGAGCGGGCCGTGCTCCAGCAGCAGATCGAGTGCGGCGCGGTCGTTCATGGCGCGCAGTACGCGAGGGGTTCCTGCCATGGGTCCGCCACCTGCCCAACTGTTAGGAAAGTTTCCTATCGGATGCCAGGACGATAGGACTAGACCAGGCGAGCGTCAATAACCGGCCATGAAAAAAGCCCCCGGGCGGCGGAGTCACCGTCCGGGGGCCGGGCTGCGGTGCCGTTACCTCACGTCGACGAAGTCCGCCGCGGACGTCTTCGCCGCGGTGGTGGACGTACCGGCGAACTTGTAGCGGTACGAGCCGTCCTTCGACGCCTTCACGGTGGTGGCGAGAGCCCCGCCCGTGCCGGAGGTCACCGTCTTCACGTCGGTGTAGGCGGCGGCGCCCTTCGCCTTGAACTGGAGGGTGACCTGCCGGCCCTTGTAGCCGGCGTACTTGCCGGTGTTCCAGTCAGCGCGGGTGAGCGCGCCCTTGACGGTCAGGGTCCTGCCCTTGACGACCGGCTCGGGGGTGGCGTTCACGGTGACCTTGGAGACCCGCTGGAGCTTGGCGGTGCCGAGGCTGCCCCAGATGTCGAGGCCGGTGTGCGCGCTGATGTGGTCGTCGGATTCGTCGAGGTCGATCGCCGTCTCGCTGTAGAGGGCGGCGGCCTTCCAGGTGGTGGCGTCCGCGGCGGTGTAGAGGTTGTCCCGCGGGTCGATGGTGAGCTTCGCCGCGCAGGACTCGGTCACCGTGGTGTCGGTCGTCGCGGTCGTGGTGCAGACGGGCATCGAGTTCGCTTCGATGGCGTTGTCGGTCTCCGCCAGCGAACCCCGGTAGAGGGCGACGATCAGGAAGTTGTTCTTGTAGTCGATGACCAGATCGGTCGGCCGGGTGAAGCTGTACGTCACCGGCACGGTCACCGCGGCCTTGGTGCCGACCGTGATCGGCTTGCCGTTGTTGACCGTGATGGTGCCGAAGGTCAGAGCCGGCGATTCGGCCAGCGCGGCGGGCGCGGCGAGGCCGGTGAGAGCCAGGGCGCCGGACACGGCGGCGCCTATGGCGAGCTTGCGCATGAGTCCCCACATTCGTGGCGGGCCCCTGGGCGTTGCGCTCCAGAACAAGGGCCCGCTGTGGGGGTGACACTAAGCGATCATGTGTGCGAAGGGAATGCGGGGTACCTGTGAAGACAGTTCCGAAGGCGCAGGTCAAGCGGATGTGAGCGTTCCAGGCGCCCCCAGAGATACGTGCCAGGTGCCCCTGCGACGCGTACCGGGTGCCCCTGCGGCGAGGGCACCCGGCCATGCAAAAACCCGGACCGTCAGGCGGAGATGCCGTCGATCCGGGCCAACGCGTCGTCCGCGCCGAACGGCTGCAGGTAGGGCAGCCATCGTGGGTCCCTGTGCCCCGTGCCGATGATGCGCCAGGCCAGCCCGGTGGGCGGTGCGGGTTTGTGGCGGAGCCGCCAGCCGATCTCGACGAGATGGCGGTCGGCCTTGACGTGGTTGCAGCGGCGGCACGACGCGACGACGTTGTCCCAGACGTGCTTGCCCCCGCGACTGCGCGGGATGACGTGGTCGACGCTGGTTGCGACGCCACCGCAGTACATGCACCGGCCCCCGTCGCGGGCGAACAGCGCCCGACGGGTCAGAGGAACGGGCCCCCGATAGGGAACCCGGACGAATCGCTTGAGCCGGACCACGCTGGGTGCGGGGACTGTGACGGTCGCGCTGTGCAGATAGGCGCCGGATTCTTCCAGGGAGACGGCCTTGTTCTCCAGGACGAGGACGAGCGCGCGGCGGAGCGGTACGACGCCGAGCGGCTCGTACGACGCGTTGAGGACCAGGACGTGCGGCACGGATGCCTCCTTGTACGCCGGCGGCGCGTGGCTCGCGCCGTGGACGATCCGTAGTCAGTCTCCCCTCAGGCCTGGTGGAAGCGCCACCATGTCCCGGTAACGGGCTGGGAGTGTTTTCGACCACACCTCATTCATCCCCCGCCGTGTGCGCCCTTCACTCCCTGGTGAGCGCCTTGTCTCCCTCGAACATGGCGGCGACCTCCACACAATGCCCCGTTAGTGTGGTGGACCTGCCCGTCCGGTGACCTTTCCGTGACCCGACGGATCTTGACCGCCGTGCCGGAGGGCAGATAACGCACCTTGGAGGTTCCTGCCGTGCCGTCCGTTTCTTCCCTGTCCCTCCTCCTGGCCGCCGCCGCGCCGTCGCCGTCCCCCTCGGAGACGGCGACGACACCGGCCGTGCCGTCGCTGGAGGACGCACAGGAGAGCGCGACCAACGCCGCCAGCTGGGTGGAGGAGAACTGGTCCACATGGCTGGCCATCGGTCTCCGTGTCCTGCTGATCGTGGTGATAGCGGCGGTGCTGAGAGTGGTGGTCCGGCGGGCCATCACCAAGCTCATAGACCGGATGAACCGCTCCGTGCCGGGCGTCGAGGGGGGCACCCTCGGCGGTCTGCTGGTCAACGTCGAGCGCCGCCGCCAGCGCTCCCAGGCCATCGGCTCGGTGCTGCGCTCGGTCGCGTCGTTCCTGATCCTGGGCACGGCCGCCCTGATGGTCCTCGCCACCTTCGAGATCAACCTGGCCCCGCTGCTGGCCTCCGCCGGTGTCGCGGGCGTCGCCATCGGTTTCGGCGCCCGGAACCTGGTCACGGACTTCCTCTCCGGTGTCTTCATGATCCTGGAGGACCAGTACGGCGTCGGCGACACCGTCGACGCGGGCGTCGCTTCCGGCGAGGTCATCGAGGTCGGCCTGCGCGTCACCAAGCTGCGCGGCGACAACGGCGAGATCTGGTACGTCCGCAACGGCGAGGTCAAGCGCATCGGCAACCTGTCGCAGGGCTGGGCCACGGCCGGCGTCGACGTCACCGTCCGCTACGACGAGGACCTCGACAAGGTCCGCCGCACCCTCGCCGAGGTCGGCGAGGCGATGAGCAAGGAGGAGCCCTGGAACGAGCTCCTGTGGGGCCCCATCGAGGTCCTCGGCCTCGACGACGTGCTCCTGGACTCGATGGTCGTCCGCGTCTCCGCCAAGACCATGCCGGGCAAGGCCCTCACGGTCGAGCGGGAGCTGCGCTGGCGCATCAAGAAGGCCTTCGACGCCGCCGACATCCGCATCGTGGGCGGCGGCCCGGCCCCCGCGGCCGACGAGGACGCCGACCCGACGGCCGGCGTGTCGGCCCCGTCCGTCTACGCCAACACGACCTCGCCCCAGTCGGAACGGGCGACACCGATCGCGCCCTCGGCCGTGCCCAAGTAGAGCGAGGGCGCGCGGGGGGGGGGCGTGCGTGACTGCGGGGGCGCCCGGATCTCTCCGGACGCCCCCATTTCTTCCTGCCTCCTCCGGTTCCCCAGGAGCACCCCCGTGTCTCCTGGGACGCCGTTCCTTCGGCCTTACACGTACCGCAGTTCCGTCGGCCGGATCGTGCGGTGGAGCAGAGGCAGGGTGGTGGCCGCGGCGAGCAGACAGGCGCCGTACACCGCGAGAGGGACCAGGGGTGCGCCGTAGGGGATGGACAGGGCACCGCCCACGTAGGTGGCGTACGTGACGGCGATCGCCGTGCCGCCCAGGCCGGCGACCAGTATCGACGGCGCCAGGGGCAGGGCCGTCTCCAGCAGCAGGGCCCGGCGCAGCACCTCGTACGGCACCCCGGCGGCGACCTGCGCGGCCAGGCCCCGGCGGCGGGTGGCGAGGGACTCGGCGGTGCCGACGGCCAGACCGAAGAGGGTGATGGCGAAGCCGACGACGATGGCTGCGGCGGTGAAGTTCAGACCGGCGAGGTAGAAGTCGTCCCTCCCGGCCAGCTGGGCCGGTCCCTCGATGTGCGCGAGCAGCGCCTGCCGTACGCCGAGGTACCCGCTGCCGACCACGACCCCCAGGAGGACGGCCGCATGGGTGCGGGCCGCCGCCCAGGGGTCGTCGCGCAGCCGCTCGGCGGCGATCAGTACCGCCGGGTTCCCGGTGCGCGAGGCGAGCAGCCGGCCGGTGACCCTGGAGACGGCGCCGGACAGCAGCACCGCGCCCGCGCCCACCGCGAGCAGCGCGCCGCACAGTGTCAGCGGGGCCTGCCCGGCCTTCTGGTCGGGCATGTTCCGGGTGGTGCCGGCGACGGCGAGGAGGGCCGCGAGCACCAGCACTCCGATCGCACCCAGGAACACCCACATCGGCCCCCGGCCGGAGCCCGGCCGCACCCGTCGTACCCAGCCCAGCGGCGAGGCCACGACCCGGCGCAGCGCCAGCACACTCACGAGAGCGCCGGACGCGGGCACGCCGAGCGCCACCAGCACGATCACGAGCCACGTCACCGGGCCGGGGCTGTGCCACCGGCTCACCAGGAACACCACGAAGGCGAGGGTCGCGACCAGCGAACCCGCCAGACAGGCCACCCCCGTCTCCAGCGCCGCGATCCGCCGCACCTGGCCCGCCGAGGCGCCGGCCAGCCGCAGCCCGGCGAGCCGCCGGTCCCGGTGGACGGCCCCCACGCGGGCGCACTGACCGAGGAACCCGAGGACCGGCACCAGCAGGAGCAGCAGGGTGGTGATCACCCCGGCGCGTTCACCGGGGTTGTCCATCAGCCCGGCGGCCAGGCCCAACCGATGGTGACCGGCCAGGGAGGCGAGCGCTCCCGCCGCCAGGCCGAAGCCCGTCGCGAGCGCCGCCCCCGCCCCCGTGAGGGCCGTCCGCCACCACTCCCGCCGGTCCGAACCCCGCGTCAGCAGCAGGGCCAGCCGCAGATCGCTCACCAGCCCCTTCACGGGGACACCTCCAGCTCCGCGCCCGCGCCCGCGCCCGCGCCCGCGCCCGCGCTCGTGCCCGCGTCCGCCTCCGACACCACGACCCCGTCCCGCAGCGTGACCTCGCGGTCCGCGTACGCCGCGGTCTGCGCGTCGTGCGTGATCAGCAGCACCGCCGTGCGGGACTCCCGGGCCGCGTGCGTCAGCGCCGCCATCACCTGCTCGCTCGCCAGCGAGTCCAGCGCCCCGGTCGGCTCGTCCGCGAACACCACCCTCGGCCCGGTCACCAGCGCCCGCGCCAGCGACACCCGCTGCGCCTGGCCGCCGCTCATCTCTCCGGGCCGCTGGTCCTCCTGCCCCCGCACCCCGAACCGCTCCAGCCACTCGCCGGCCCGCTCCCGCGCGGTCAGGCGATCCGTGCCGGCCAGCAGCAGCGGCAGTGCGACGTTGTCGACGGCCGTCAGCTCGGGTATCAGCTGGCCGAACTGGAAGACGACCCCGAAGTCCGTCCGGCGCAGTTCGCTCAGCTCCTTCTCGGGGAGCTGGTCGAGCCGCTTCCCGGCGTACGCCACCGAGCCCTCGTCCGGCCGGACGATCCCCGCCAGACAGTGCAGCAGAGTGGACTTCCCGCTGCCGCTGGCCCCCGTGACGGCGAGGATCTCGGCCTCCCGGAGCTCCAGCGAGGCACCCCGCAGCGCCCGTGTCCTGCCGTGCTCCTTGACCAGTCCGCGGGCCGTGAGCACCGGCGAGGGACGGGTGTTCTTCTCGGTCATGCTGCGTCGACCTCCGCGGTCAGGGTGGTCAGCCGGGCCGCGGTGGTGTTCATCCAGCGGAGGTCGGCGTCGAGGTGGTTGAGGGCGTAGTCCGCCGCGAGCACGGTCGAGAGGTCGGCGCCCGGCGCGGTCTTCACGGCGGTCAGCTCCCGCATGCGCGCCATGTGCGCCGTGCGCTGCCCCCGCAGGTAGGCGGCCGGGTCGCCGTCGGTGAGGATCGAGACGACGAGCTTGGCGAAGATCTCGTTCGTCACGAACGGCGCCGGCGCGGTGATCTCCCCGGCCCACCTGGCCAGCTCGCGCGCCCCCTCGTCCGTCGAGCGGTACATCGTCCGTTCCGGGCCGCTGTCCGCCTCGGTGCCGTCGACCTCGGCGAGCCCGTCGCGGACCAGCCGCTGCAGGGTCGTGTAGACCTGCCCGTACGCCAGCGGACGGGCCTGCGGGAAGCGTTCGTCGTGGCGTCGCTTGAGGTCGTAGCCATGGCTCGGCCCGCCGGCGAGCAGCCCCAACAGGATGTGACGGGTGCTCATGCCCCCAGTATGCACTGAGTATATGTACTGAGTGAATAGCTGGCCCTGGAGCGGCCCCGGAGTATGTTCCGGATCCGGCGAGGAAGTGAACAACCCCACGATGTCCGCCCGCCCACGTCTGCGGCGGCGCGCGCTGGGTAGGGCTGGAGTACCCCGGACCCGCACCCCATCGCCGTACGACGACTAGGAGGCCCCCGTGGCCACGACCACCCCCCTGCCGACCCAGGCCCGCTCCAAACGCGAGGCGGAGCCCTACGAGCTCCACGAGCCGCACGTCTGTGTGTTCAGCGCCGAAGGGCCCTGCGCCGACGTCCCGCTCACCAGCGAACCGCCGCTCCCGGACGCGGCTCCCCTCACCAGCGAGCCGCCCCTCGCCGACGCGGCTCCCCTCACCAGTGAACCCACGTCCCACGGCGCCGCATCGGGGGTCTAGATGACAGAAGACCCAGGGGGTTCGGGCCCGGCGCCCGAGACCCCGCTGGCCCGGCTAGCCGCCCTGCACGGCGTGGCCACCTCCTACAGCCCCTCACCGGACCGTACGGTCGCGGCCTCGGACGGCGCGGTCGTGGCCGTCCTCGCCGCGCTCGATGTCGACGCGAGCACCCCCGAGGCCGTGCGCACCGCCCTCGCCGCACGCGAACGGCAGCTGTCCGCACGGCTGTTGCCGCCGACCCTGGTCCAGTGGGCCGACGGCGGGCCTCCGGCCGCGCTGGCCGCCCTCCCCGAGGGCACCCGGCTGCGCGTCGAGACCGAACAGGGCGAACTCCGCTCGACGACGGAGAAGCTGCCCCCGGGCGTGCACGCCCTGCGCGCCACCGCCCCCGACGGCCGCACCGCCGAGGCCCACCTGGTCGTGGCCCCGGCCCGGCTGCCCGCCCCGCCCGGCCGCACCTACGGCCTCCTCGTCCAGCTCTACTCCCTGCTCTCGCGGCGCAGCTGGGGCATGGGCGACCTCGGTGACCTCGCCGAGCTGTCCGCCTGGGCCGGCCGCGCCCTCGGCGCCGGATTCGTCCAGGTCAACCCGCTGCACGCGGCCGTACCCGGCGCCCCCACCGACCCCTCCCCGTACCGCCCCTCCTCCCGCCGCTACCCGGACCCCGTCCACCTGCGCGTCGAGGACGTCCCCGAGTACCCCTACGCCCTCGCGGAGGCCGCCGCCTCGTCCCCCGACGACCGCGACCGCCTCGGCGCGCTGTCGGAGCGGGCCGCGCGCCTGCGGGACTCCGTGCTCGCCAAGGGTGAGCTGATCGACCGGGACGCGGTGTGGGACCTCAAACGGGAGGCCCTGGAGCTGGTGCGGGCCGTCCCGCTCGGTCCCGGGCGGAGAGCCGCGTACTGGGACTTCCTCGCCGAGGAGGGCCAGGCGCTGGAGGACCACGCCACCTGGTGCGCGCTCGCCGAGGTCCACGGCTCCGACTGGTCGCGCTGGCCCGAAGCCCTGCGCGACCCGCGCTCCGCCGAAACCGCCCGCGCGCGCGGCGAGTTGATGGACCGCGTCGACTTCCACACCCGCCTCGCCTGGCTCACCGACGCGCAGCTCGGCACCGCGCAGCGCTCCGCGCGCGACGCCGGCATGCCCATCGGCCTGGTGCACGACCTGGCGGTCGGGGTCCACCCCGGCGGTGCCGACGCCTGGGCCCAGCAGGAGTACTTCGCGGCCGGCATGTCCGTCGGCGCGCCCCCCGACGCCTTCAACTCCCGGGGCCAGGACTGGGGCCTGCCGCCCTGGCGCCCCGACCGCCTCGCCGAGTCCGGGTACGCCCCCTACCGGCGCCTCCTGCGCGCCCTGCTGCGCCATGCGGGCGCCCTCCGCATCGACCACGTCATGGGCCTGTTCCGCCTCTGGTGGGTCCCGCAGGGCGAGGCCCCGACCGAGGGCACGTACGTCCGCTACGACGCCGACGCCATGCTCGCGATCCTGGTCCTGGAGGCGGAGCGGACCGGCGCCCTGGTGATCGGCGAGGACCTGGGCACGGTCGAACCCGGCGTCCGCGAGGCCCTCGACGCCCGCGGGGTGCTGGGCACGTCCGTGCTCTGGTTCGAACGCGACTGGGAGGGCACGGGCCGCCCCCTCCCGCCCGAACGCTGGCGCGCGAACTGTCTCGCCACCGCCACCACGCACGACCTGCCGCCGACCGCCTCCCGGCTGACCTGCGACCACGTCGACCTCCGCCACGGTCTGGGTCTGCTGACCCGCTCCCTGGACGAGGAGCGGGCGGAGGCGGCCGCCGACGCGGGGGAGTGGCTGGCCCTCCTCGCCCGGCTGGGGCTGCTGGACGGGGCCGGCGGGGGTATCTCCACGACCTCCGAGGAAGCGCAGATCCAGGCCCTCCACCGCTTTCTGCTCCGGACCCCCGCGCGCATGATCGGTCTCTGGCTCCCCGACGCGCTCGGCGACCGGCGCCCGCAGAATCTGCCGGGGACGTGGGATCAGTATCCGAACTGGCGTCTGCCGATCGCTGACGCGGCGGGGCGGCCGGTGACGCTGGAGGAACTGGCTGCGTCGCCCCGGTTGCACGCGTTGGTGGATGTGCTGCGGGGGGTGGGTGGGGGCGCCTCATAGCTCGGGGGCCGGGTTCGTCGGCGGGTGCGGCTCCGGTGGGGCTTCTCGCGCAGTTCCCCGCGCCCCTAAAGGACCAGGCCCTGCGGGCCTGGAAGGCGCCGGGGCCGTGGGGGAAAAGCACGGGGCGCAGCCCCTGCTTTTCCAGGGGCGCGGGGAACTGCGCGAGCAACCACGACGCACCCGCACCCGCACACGAAACCGGTACCCCCGAGCTACTAGGCGCCCCCTGCCCGAGTCAGAAGGCGCCCCCCCGCCCGCGCGCGGCCCACCCGCGTTCGTTACCTTTAGCGCGTGGACAAGAAGAACGCCCTGCGCGCCGGCGCCCTGGCTGCCGGTACGACGCTGATGATGCTGCTCATGTCGTCCCCCGCCCTCGCGCTGGTGCCCGACGACGGCGACGACCCGGGCCCGGGCCTCAGCGTGATCGAGACGCTCGGCCTCTTCGTCGTCGCGCCGCTCGCCCTGTTCGCGGTGATCACCGGCCTCGTCATGGTCCTGGACGGGTCCACGGACCGTCAGCCGAAGGCCAAGGCGAAGGCCTGACCGCCTCCGCCCCACCTTCCTCAACACGTATCGCCGAGGGCACCCTCCGCACACCAGTGCGCCGAGGGTGCCCTCGTCGCGTTCTACGCCCGGTGAGCCGTGAGATACCGCTGCACGGTCGGCCCCATCCACTCCACGATCTCCTCGCGGCTCAGTGCCACGGTCGGCGGGAACCGCAGGACGTAACGCGTCAGAGCCAGCCCCAGCACCTGTGACGCGCAGAGCGCGGCCCGGGTCCCCGCCTCCTCGGGGCGCGGGCACACATGCCGGGCGAGCGGCAGCAACTGGTCCCGGAAGACCCCCTGCATCCGCTCGGCGCCCGCCTGGTTCGTGGTGCCGACCCGGAGCATCGCGGTGAGCATCTCGTTCTCCTCCCAGAGGTCGAGGAAATGGCTCACCAGCACCCGGCCCACCTCCCGCGCGTCGAACGCGCCCGGGTCCGGCAGCCGCAGGTCGACGTCGAGCGCGGCGGCGTACAGCCCCTCCTTCGAGCCGTAGTACCGCATGACCATCGACGGATCGATCCGCGCGTCCTTGGCGATCGCCCGGATGGTGGCCCCGTCGTACCCGTCGGCCGCGAACCGCTCGCGCGCCGCCCGGAGGATCGCGTGCCGGGTCGCGTCGGACCGGCGGGGTGCGGGTGGTGCCGTGTCGTTCATGCCAACAAACGTAGGCCAACAGCTGTTGACAGTCCAGGGTCGCGTCCCTACGTTTGACAACAAGCGTTGGCCAACAACCGTTGACCAACACGTGTTGGCAGGAGGCCGCCATGAACGGCAAGCGCGACGACGACACCACCACCCGCACCCTTCGCCCCCAGAAAGCCCAGGTCGCCCAGGACGCTCACGACCCCCGCGGCGTCGTCGTGGTGGGCGCCGGTCCCACCGGACTGCTGCTCGCCGGCGACCTCGCCGCCGCCGGCGTCCCCGTCACCCTCGTCGAGAAGCGCGAGCACCGGATCAGCAACCTCTCCCGGGCCTTCGTCGCACACGCCCGCACCCTGGAGCAGCTCGACGCCCGGGGCCTCGCCGACGAGCTGGAGGCCAGGGGCCGGCGCCTCGACCGCATCGCCCTCTTCGGGCGCCTCTCCGTCCGCCTCGACACCCTCCCCTCCCGCTTCAACCACCTCCTGGTGATCCCGCAGTACGAGGTCGAGGAGGTCCTGGAGCGGCGGGCGGTGGAGGCCGGGGTGCGGTTCCGGTACGAGACGGAGGTGACGGCGATCCAGCAGGGCGAAGGCGAAGGCGAAGGCGAGGGCGCGGGCGGCGCCGGGAGCACGCACGGTGTCGCGGTCGACGTACGGACGGCGGACGGTGGCACCGACCGGCTGACCGCCGCGTACGTCGTCGGGACGGACGGGCACCGCAGCGCGGTCCGCGAGGCGGTGGGGCTGCCGTTCCCGGGGAAGTCCGTCATCCGTTCCGTGGTTCTCGCGGACGTACGGCTCGACGAACAGCCGGAGGAGGTGCTGACCGCGAACGCCGTCGGCGACGCCTTTGCCTTCATCGCGCCCTTCGGCGACGGCTACCACCGGGTCATCGGCTGGCACCGGGGCCGTGACGTCCCCGACAGCGAGCCGCTCGACCTCGACGAGGTCAGGGAGATCACCCGGCTCGCGCTCGGCCGCGACTACGGCATGCGGGACGCCCGCTGGATGTCCCGCTTCCACTGCGACGAGCGTCAGGCCCCCGCGTACCGGGTCGGCCGGGTCTTCCTCGCCGGTGACGCCGCCCATGTGCACACCCCGGCCGGCGGGCAGGGCATGAACACCGGGCTCCAGGACGCCGCCAACCTGGGCTGGAAGCTGGCCGCCGTCCTGGGCGGCCACGCGGACCCCGCCCTTCTCGACAGCTACCAGGCCGAACGCCACCCCGTCGGCCGGGCCGTGCTCCGCAGCAGCGGCGGCATCGTCCGTCTCGCCATGGCCAAGTCCCCCTGGATGCTGGCGCTCCGCACCGTCCTGACCACCTTCGTCGACCACGTCCCCCCGGCCCGCACCCGAGCGATCGGCCAGATCACCGGGATCGGCTACGAGTACCCCGCCCCGCGCGGCGCCCACCGCCTGGTCGGTACCCGTGTGCCGGACGTCGCCCTGTCCACCGGCCGCCTCTACGAGGCCCTGCGCGGTGGCCGCTTCGTCCTCGTCGGCCCGCGCGGCGCGGACCGGCCCGCCGCCCTCGTCGGCCCACAGGGTGCGGACGAGCCCCTCGTCCTCGGCGCACGCAAGGACCGCCTCACCTCGGCGACCTGGACGAGCGACCGCCGCACCACCGTCCTCGTCCGTCCGGACGGCTACGTGGCCTGGGCGGCGGAGGACGCGGACGACGCGGCGGTCGAGGAGGCGCTCGCACAGTGGGTCGGCGCGGCCGCCTAGCGGGCGGCTCGGGCGGCGATCAGGACCCGTCAGGTCCGCCCAGGGACCCGCTCACGACCCTGTGCCCACCACCAGCAGCCTCAACAGGTCGGCCAGTTGGCCGGCCTGTTCGTCGTTCAGGTGGGCGAGCGCCTCGGTCTGGACGGAGACGCCCGCCCCGACGGCTTCGTCGATCAGGCTCAGGCCCTCCTCGGTGAGGGTGACCTGGAGGGCGCGGCGGTCGTGCGGGTCGGGGGAGCGGCGCAGGAGACCCGCGCGTTCGAGCTTGTCGAGGCGGCCGGTCATGCCGCCGGTGGTGAGCATGAGCGTGGCGGAGAGCTGGCGCGGCGAGAGCGTGAACGGCTCGCCGGAGCGCCGCAGGGTCGCGAGCACGTCGAACTCGCCGCGCGAGATCCCGAACCGCCCGTACGTCTTCTCCATCAGGTCGCCGAGGGTCCGGGAGAGCCGATTGACGCGGCCGAAGACCGCCATCGCGGTGGTGTCGAGGTCGGGCCGGGCGGCCGCCCACTGGTCGATGATCGCGTCGACGGGGTCGCGGAGCGGCTGGTCGGGCTCGGAACGCGGGTTCATGAGGTGAGTATCGGACGCCGATGGGTCGGCCGCAAGAAAGTAGCTTGACGGAAAGTAGCTTAGCGTTAAGCTACTGGAAAGCAAGTCAAATCCTCGGGAAGGACGCGTCCCATGACCGCGCGCACCGCGCACACCGGGCACACCGCGTACGCCGCACCCGCCGAGAGCCGGCTCCCCCTCATCGCTCTGACCGCGCTCGCCCCCATCTCCTGGGGCACCACCTACGCCGTGACGACGGAGTTCCTGCCGGCCGACCGTCCCCTGTTCACGGGTTTGGTGCGGGCGCTCCCGGCGGGTCTGCTGCTTCTGGCGGTCTCCCGCACGCTGCCGCGCGGGATCTGGTGGGGGAAGGCCGCGGTGCTGGGCGCGCTGAACATCGGCGCCTTCTTCCCGCTGCTCTTCCTCTCCGCCTACCGGCTGCCCGGCGGAATGGCGGCGGTCGTCGGCTCGGTCGGCCCGCTGTTCGTCGCGGGCCTGGCGACCGTGCTGCTGGGGGAGCGGCCGACCCTACGCACCCTGCTCACCGGGATCGCCGCGGCCCTCGGCGTCAGCCTGGTCGTCCTGAAGGCGGCGGGCGCGCTGGACCCGGTCGGTCTGGTCGCGGCGCTGGCCTCCACCGCCTCCATGTCCACCGGCACGGTTCTCACCAAGCGCTGGGGCCGCCCGGCCGGTGTCGGACCCCTCGCCCTCACCGGTTGGCAGCTGACCGCGGGCGGCCTCCTGATCGCCCCGCTCGCCCTGCTCGTCGAGGGCGCACCCCCGGCCCTGGACGGGCGCGCGATCGGCGGTTACCTCTATCTCGCCCTCGCCAACACCGCAGTCTCCTACTGGCTCTGGTTCCGGGGCATCGGCCGGCTGTCCGCCACCCAGGTCACCTTCCTCGGCCCCCTCTCGCCCCTGACGGCGGCCGTGGTCGGCTGGGCGGCGCTCGGCCAGGCCCTCACGCCCCTCCAGCTCCTGGGCATGGCCATCGCCTTCGGCGCCACCGTCCTGGGCCAGCTCCGCCCGCGCCCGACCGCGCCCGGGACCGGGCCGGCCAGGAACCACGCCTCACCCCGACCGACGGCGACCGCCACGGACCACCGCTCACCCCGACCGACGACAACGGCGGGGGGCGCCCGGTGAGGTCACCGCGCGCCCCCCGCCGTCATGGCGGCGGCCTTCGTCAGTCCGAGGGCGCCGCCGCGTCCGCGGCCTGGGCCCTCAGGGCGCGCTCGACACCCGAACGGGACTCCGAGACCAGGCGGCGCAGGGCCGCGTTCGGCTCGGCCGAGGCGAGCCAGGCGTCCGTCTTGTGCAGGGTGTCGGCCGAGACCTGGACGGTCGGGTAGAGGCCGACCGCGATCTGCTGGGCGATCTCGTGGGAGCGGGCGTCCCAGATGGACTTGACGACCTCGAAGTACTTGTCGGTGTACGGGGCGAGGAGGTCACGCTGGTCGGTCTGGACGAAGCCACCGATGACCGCTTCCTGGAGAGCGTTGGGCAGCTTGTCCGACTCGACGACCTGCGACCAGGCCTCGGCCTTGGCCTCGGGCGTCGGGCGGGAGGCACGGGCGGTGGCCGCGTGACGCTCACCGGCGGCCGTCCTGTCGCGCTCGTACTCGCCGGCGATCTCCGCCTCGTCGTAGCGGCCCACCGCCGCGAGCCGCTGGACGAACGACCAGCGCAGCTCGGTGTCGACGGCCAGCCCCTCGATCGTCTGCGTCCCCTCCAGCAGGGCCTCCAGCAGGTCCAGCTGCTCGGGCGTGCGGGCGGTCGCGGCGAACGCGCGGGCCCACGCCAGCTGGTGGTCGGAGGCGGCCTCGGCCGCGCGCAGGTGCGCGAGCGTGGCGTCCGTCCAGCGCGTCAGCAGCGCCTCGCGGGCCGTCGGGTCGGCGTACAGCTCGATCGCCAGCTTCACCTGACGGTGCAGCGACTGCACGACACCGATGTCGGACTCCTTGCCGATGCCGGAGAGCACCAGCGACAGGTAGTCGCGGGTCGCGAGTTCGGCGTCGCGGGTCATGTCCCAGGCCGAGGCCCAGCACAGGGCGCGGGGCAGGGAGGACTCGAAGTCGCCGAGGTGCTCGGTGACGAAGGCGAGGGACTGCTCGTCGAGGCGGACCTTCGCGTACGACAGGTCGTCGTCGTTGAGGAGGACCACGGCCGGGCGGCGCGTGCCCACCAGCTGCGGCACGGCGGTCAGTTCGCCGTCGACGTCCAGCTCGACGCGCTCGTCGCGGACCAGCTTGCCGCTGTCGTCGTCCAGTTCGTACAGGCCGACCGCGATGCGGTGCGGGCGCAGCGTCGGCTGGCCCTTCGCGCCCGTCGGCAGCGCCGGGGCCTCCTGACGGATCGCGAAGGAGGTGATGACGCCGTGCTCGTCGGTCTCGATCTCCGGGCGCAGGACGTTGATACCGGCCGTCTCCAGCCACGCCTTCGACCAGGCCTTCAGGTCGCGGCCGGAGGTCTCCTCCAGGGCGCCCAGCAGATCGGACAGGCGCGTGTTGCCGAACGCGTGCGCCTTGAAGTACGCCTGCACGCCCCGGAAGAACTCGTCCTGGCCGACGTACGCGACGAGCTGCTTCAGGACGGAAGCCCCCTTCGCGTAGGTGATGCCGTCGAAGTTGACGAGGACGTCGTCCAGGTCGTTGATCTCCGCCATGATCGGGTGCGTGGACGGCAGCTGGTCCTGCCGGTACGCCCAGGTCTTCATGGAGTTGGCGAACGTGGTCCAGGAGTGCGGCCAGCGCGAGCCGGGGGCGTCCGCCTGGCAGGCGATCGACGTATAGGTGGCGAACGACTCGTTCAGCCACAGGTCGTTCCACCACTCCATCGTCACCAGGTCGCCGAACCACATGTGGGCCAGCTCGTGGAGGATGGTCTCGGCGCGGACCTCGTACGCGGCGTCCGTCACCTTCGAGCGGAAGACGTACTGGTCGCGGATGGTCACCGCGCCCGCGTTCTCCATCGCGCCCGCGTTGAACTCCGGTACGAACAGCTGGTCGTACTTCTCGAACGGGTAGGCGTAGTCGAACTTCTCCTGGAACCAGTCGAAGCCCTGCCGGGTGACCTCGAAGATCGCGTCGGAGTCCAGGTACTCGGCGAGCGACGGGCGGCAGTAGATGCCGAGCGGCACGCTCTGCCCGTCCTTCTCGTACACGCTGTGCACCGAGTGGTACGGGCCGACGATGAGCGCCGTGATGTACGTCGAGATCCGGGGCGTCGGCTCGAAGACCCAGATGTCGTCCTTGGGCTCCGGCGTCGGCGAGTTGGAGATGACGGTCCAGCCGGACGGGGCCTTCACGGTGAACTGGAAGGTGGCCTTCAGGTCCGGCTGTTCGAACGACGCGAAGACCCGGCGCGCGTCCGGCACCTCGAACTGGGTGTACAGGTAGGCCTGTTCGTCGACCGGGTCGACGAACCGGTGCAGGCCCTCACCCGTGTTGGTGTAGGCGCAGTCGGCCACGACCCGCAGGATGTTGCGGCCCTCCAGCAGGCCGGGCAGTGCGATCCGGGAGTCCTCGAAGACCTCCGCCGGGTCCAGCGCGTCGCCGTTGAGGGTCACCTCGTGGACGGTCGGGGCCACCAGGTCGATGAAGGACGTCGCCCCGTTCTCCGCGACGTCGAAGCGCACCGTGGTGACGGACCGGTAGGTGCCGCCCTCCTGCGCGCCGGAGAGGTCGAGATCGATCTCGTACGAGTCGACGCTCAGCAGCGCCGCCCGCTGCTGAGCCTCGTCGCGGGTCAGGTTTGTGCCAGGCACGCGGTCATCTCCTCGGTATGTGTGGGTTGCGCCATCCTTCCATGAGCGGGGGCCCGTTTGGGGTAGCCAATGTTTGGCTACCCTGGGTAGTATCAAGTTTATGAAAATTAGTGTGAGCCTGCCGCAGGAGGATGTCACCTTCGTCGACGAGTACGCCGCGCGTACGGATGCCGATTCCCGGTCGGCCGTCATACACGCCGCCATCGAACTCCTGCGTGAAGCGCAGCTGGAGCAGGAGTACACGGAGGCCTTCGCCGAGTGGGACGGGAGCGAAGACGCCGCGTTCTGGGACCAGTTCTCGGGGGACGGGCTGTCCGATGAAGCGCGGTGACATCTATCTGGTCGACTACGAGCCGGCACGGGGCAGCGAGGCGAGCAAGGCCCGCCCGGCGGTGATCGTCTCCAACGACGGTGCCAACGCGGCCGCGGCGCGGACCGGCCGGGGCGTGATCACGTTGGTCCCCCTGACCACGAACACCGCTCGCGTCTTTCCGTTCCAGGTCCTGCTCCCCGCCCAGGAGTGCGGCCTTCCGAAGGACTCCAAGGTGCAGTGCGAGCAGGTTCGCGCTCTGGCTCCGGAGCGGCTGCTGCGACCGATCGGTTCGGTCCCGCGCCAGCGCATGAGTGAGATCGACGTAGCCCTACGGCGACATCTGGCTCTCTGAGGCACGCAAAGGGGGCGCCCCCGGCATCCGGTGGGCGCCCCTTCCGCATGTCGTCCGTCTACTTCTCGTTCAGCTCCGCCGCCACCAGCTCCGCGATCTGGACCGCGTTCAGCGCGGCGCCCTTGCGGAGGTTGTCGTTGGAGACGAACAGGGCGAGGCCGTTGTCCACGGTCTCGTCGGCGCGGATGCGGCCGACGAAGGAGGGGTCCTGGCCGGCGGCCTGGAGAGGGGTCGGGATGTCGGAGAGGGCCACGCCCGGGGCGCCGGCCAGCAGCTCCGTCGCGCGCTCCACGCTGATCGGACGGGCGAAGCGGGCGTTGACCTGCAGGGAGTGCCCGGAGAAGACCGGGACGCGGACGCAGGTGCCGGAGACCTTGAGACCGGGGATCTCCAGGATCTTGCGGGACTCGTGGCGGAGCTTCTGCTCCTCGTCCGTCTCGTGCAGACCGTCGTCGACGATCGACCCCGCGAGCGGGAGCACGTTGAAGGCGATGGGCCGCTTGTAGACGCCGGGCTCGGGGAAGTCCACCGCCGAGCCGTCGTGCGTCAGCTTGTCCGCGTCGGCCGCGACCTTCTGGACCTGACCGTGCAGCTCCGCGACGCCGGCCAGACCGGAACCGGAGACCGCCTGATAGGTGGCGACGACCAGCGCTTCGAGGCCCGCCTCCTCGTGCAGCGGACGCAGGACCGGCATCGCGGCCATCGTCGTGCAGTTCGGGTTGGCGATGATGCCCTTGGGGCGGTCCGCGATCGCGTGCGGGTTCACCTCGGAGACCACGAGGGGCACCTCGGGGTCGCGGCGCCACGCGGAGGAGTTGTCGATCACGACCGCACCCTGCGAGGCCACCTTCTCGGCCAGCGCCTTCGAGGTCGCGCCGCCCGCGGAGAACAGGACGATGTCGAGGCCGGAGTAGTCGGCGGTCGCCGCGTCCTCGACCGTCACGCCGTCGATGACCGAACCGGCCGAGCGGGCGGACGCGAACAGGCGCAGCTCGCGCGTCGGGAAGTCGCGGTCCTTGAGGATCTTGCGCATGACCGTGCCGACCTGACCGGTGGCTCCGACGATTCCGACCCTCACGGCGACTCCTTTGACGTGGCTTGTGTGTGTCTGCGGCATGGCCGAGGCCTTTCCATCATGCGGTCAGCCCGGGTCCGCCTGTCCAATCCTTTGACCGCAAGGCCCGAGGGACGGGACGGCCCCGCCCCCGGCAGGGGAGCCGCTTCTTCGGGTGGCACCCCTGCTGAGCTGGAGAAATTCGCCCTACGGCGGCTCCGTGCCGCAAGCTGTGCTGCCTCGACCCTGCCCACACCGACCGGGTGCACGCGAAGGTGTGACGTACGCCTCTGCGCCGAACCGTGAAAGTCGTGCCGAACCCGCCGAACGTTTCGGCCCGCGGCGGCGTCGTAGGGGAAACGCGGGAGGGCGGGAGGGGAGGGGTGGCTGTGCTGCGCAGAAAGGCGCGCCACGTCCAGGGGGTCCAGGAGCCGGACGACCCACTGGACGCGGCCCAGGAGCGGCGGGTGCGTGCCGTGCTCGCGCTCGGAGGTGTGCCGCAGTCGGACCTGCTGGACGGGGTACAGCAGGTACGGCTGCGGCTGCTGGAGCGGGCCGCGAGCGGCCGGGAGGCGCCGCGGGACGTGTCCGCGTGGGCGGCGGTGGTCGCCTCCAACCTGGCGATGGACTGGCACCGCGCCAAGCGCCGCCAGGAGCGCCTGGGGGAGCGGCTCGCCTCGCTGCGCCAGCACGAGCACCCCTCGGGCGAGGACTCCAGCGTGCTCTCGCTCGCCGTCGCCCGAGGCCTGGACGAGCTGCCCGACGCCCTGCGCCAGGTCCTCGTCCTGCGCTTCTACGCCGACCTGCCGGTACGGGGGATCGCCGACGAGCTCGGCATCCCCGAGGGCACGGTCAAGAGCAGGCTCCACTCGGCGGTCCGCGCCCTGCGCACCCGCCTGCACGAGGACGAGGTGGTGTGACATGACCGCCCGGGACGACAGCCGACGCGACACCGAGCAGGAGGCGCTCCGCGCCCACGAGGGCCCTCCGCCCGACGGCTCCGGAGAGCGTGGTCACGGCCACGACGGCCACGGACAGGACGGCCACGGACAGGACGGCCACGGACAGGACGGCCACGGCCACGACGGCCACGGACAGGACGGCGCCGCGTACCACGAGCCCACGCACGACGAGCCCACGTACGACGAGCCCACGTACGACGGCATGGACGCGCTGATGGCGGCCCTTCTCGACGAACCGTTGCCCGAGGACGCCCTGCGGGACGCCGAGTACGTGGCGTCCCACGAGGCGGCCGTCGCCGACCTCGCGCTGCTGCGGGAGCAGCTGGGGCTGATCGGCGAGGCGCTGGCGGCGCCGGACGAGGACGCCGTGACCGGGGTCGCGCCGGGGCGAGTGGGGGCCGCGCGGCCGGGGGACACGGCCGGTGCCGAGACGGACCCCGGGCCGGTGTCCGGGCCCGCGTCGGCCCCCACCGCGTCGGTGACCCCCCTGCCGTCGCGGCCGTCCCGCGCCCGGCGCGCCCTGCGGATCACCGGCGGCACCCTCGCCGCCGCGGCCGCCGCCTCCGTGGTCCTCGCCATCGGCTGGGGGGTCATGCAGACCGGTGACGGGGCGAGCAGCACGAAGGCGCGCGACGCCAGTGTCTCCGAGCAGTCGAGCGGGGACACCGGGAACACGGACTACGGCGACCGGGGGGACGCGTCCGCCTCGCTCAGCCGGGAGGGGTACGTGGCCTGCGCCCGCGCGATCGTGGAGGGCACCGTCACCGAGATCGAACCCGTGCCGGGGGCCGAGCAGGACCGGATCACGGTGGAGGTGGACCACTGGATCAAGCCCGACAAGGGCGAGGACCGGATCGTCTTCCCGATGAGCCAGGACGTCGACCCCCGTCTGAAGGAGGGCGACCACGTCCTCCTCGGCATCCCCCGGGACAGCGCGCAGCCGGACATCTGGACCACGAAGGAGGCGGAGATCGCCCGAGAGCGGGCCTGGATCGAGGCGGCGCTGCCGGACTCGAAGCGGATCAAGTGCGACTGACCCGCTGAACGACCGGGAGCCGGAAGGAGAGCGGGAGGGGAGCAGAGCGAAGGGGCGGGTGTCCAGCCGGACACCCGCCCCTCCGTTCGCCTCAGTACGGCTCACGCACTACCGGCGCACTACGGCGTGACCTTCTCGATCCGCACGCTGCCGGTGCCCGCGGCGGTGCCCCGCGCGTTCACCAGCTGCACCTGGCCGAAGAACTCCCGGCCGGCCGGGGCCTCGGCGGCCGCGACGACGTCACCGGAGACGGTGACCGACGCGCCCGTACCGAGCTTGACGGCGGTGTCCGCGACCTTCACCTCGCCGAGGGCGGAGGAGAAGAACACGTCGCGGTAGTCGTACGCGGTCGACCCGGCCGGTACCGCGTAGCCGACGACCTCGATGGTGTACGTACCGGCGGCCGGCTTCGGGACGGAGACGGACTCCTCGGAGTCGCCGTCCGCGGAGCTCGCGATCTGGGTGCCCGCGGCGTCGTAGACGTACAGGTCCAGGTCGGCGCCCGTGTCCGCCGTGTTGCCGATGGCGACGTCCAGGGACTCGGCGCCCGCGGGCACCTCGACCGTGGTCGTCTGGGTGTCACCGGTCGCGATGGTCGGCCGGTCGGTCTTGGCCGAGCCCAGCGGGCCGCCCGCCAGCTTGCCGTCGACCGGGGCGAGAGCGTTGGTCACCTTCCAGGTGGCGGCGGTCGGAGTGCCGACCTTGGCCTCGGGGACGGTGACGACCTCCGGGTCGAAGTTCGCGCCGTAGACCGCGAAGTTCAGCTTGTAGGGGTTGTCGAGCAGCGGCGACGTACGGCGCGACTCGACCTCGATCTCCCAGACACCGGGCTGCGGGTTGGCGTACGAGCGCACGTCCGGCTTGCAGCCCCCGCCGTCCTGGAAGTTGCTGTAGCAGGTCAGCGAGCTGGTGCTCTCGACCGCCAGGCCGTACGGGTGGTTGGCGATGAACCGGGTCTGGCTCTTGCCCTTCAGCCCGCTGATCGCGACCTCAAGGGTCTTGGCACCCTCGGGGACGGTGACGAAGTACGACTTGAAGGAGTTGCGCTGGACCTTGCCGGACGCCGAGTGGGTGTACTTCAGGGGCGTGGACGCGACCACCGTGTTGAGGACCTGCCGGTCGATGCCGACGGTCCTCGGGTCGTCGATCTCCAGGATCGCGCTGCTGATGCCGGAGTTCTTCGGCTTGGCGGCGATCTTCACGGTGACCGGCTTGTTCAGCGGCAGGGAGATCTCGTCGTCGCCGACGATCCGGAACGTGCGGTCCCGGTTGTTCTCCAGGTGCAGCTCGTGGCGGATCGCCCTGTCGGCGCCGGAGGTACGGGTGACGGTCACCTCGTACGTCTTCTTCTGCCCGACCTTCAGGCCGCCCTCACGGTCGTAGATGCCGGTGCCGAAGCCCGGCGTCTTCAGCGCGAAGTCGATCGCGGTGTCGACGGGTGCCTTGACCGAGTACTCGTGCGCGGTCGCGCCCTTCTTGATCGACTTCCACGCGTCGACGATGTTCATCAGGCCCGCGCCCTCGGCGTACGCCTGGACGCCGCTGATGTGGTCGGCGGTCGAGGTCAGCGCGGTGCGCAGCTTCACGGGCGTCAGGTCGATGCCCTTCTGCTTCGCGGCGCTGAGCAGCAGCGCGGAGGAGCCGGCCGCCTGCGGGGAGGACATCGAGGTGCCGTTGAGCATCTGGTAGCCGGCCGGGAGCGGGTAGCCCGCCTCGGGAACCGGGCCGCCCGGCAGCCAGGTCTGCGTGGTGTTGATCGAGGCGCCGGGGGCGACCAGGGTGGGCGTGAAGCCGCCGTCCTCACGCGGGCCGCGCGAGGAGAAGTTGAACAGCTGGTTCTTCTTGGTGACCTTCGAGCCGTAGTTGGCCGCCCAGGTCTCCTTGGAGACGGACGCGCCGACCGAGATGACCTTGTCGGCCAGGCCGGGGTCGCCGATCGTGTTGGCACCCGGGCCCGAGTTGCCGGCCGAGATGACCAGCTGGACGCCGTAGGTGTCGATGAGGCGCGTGTAGAGCTCGGCGCGCGCGTTGTTGCCGTCGTTCAGCGCCGGGAGGCCGCCGATCGACATGTTGACGATGTCGACACCGCGGTTGACGACGAGGTCGATCATGCCCTCGGTGAGCGCCACGTTGGTGCAGCCGGGGCCGAACTCGCAGGCGCGGGAGGAGACGATCTGCGCACCGGGAGCGGCGCCGTTCATCTTCCCGCCGAACAGGCCCTTCGCGGCGGTGATGCCGGCGACGTGGGTGCCGTGCTCGCTGGAGATGAGACCGATGTTGACGAAGTCGGCCTTCTTGCCGACCCAGTCGCCCCCGAAGGGGTCCATCGGAACGTCCTTGCGGTACTCCACGACGAACGGCTGGCGCTCGGCGACGTCGGTCGACGGGTCGTCGGTGCCGAAGTAGCCGATCTGGTGGCCGTCCTTGTACGGCTTCATCGGCTTGTCGTCGGTGAAGTCGAAGTTCTGGTTGACGTCGACGGTGACCGTGCCGGCCGCCGCGTCGTAGAGCACGCCCCACGCGTCGGTGGTGTCACCGTCGCGGTTCACGTCGCCCGCCGCGTCACCGGCCGCCGTGATCGACTCACGGAAGAGGTTGACGGAGTACGAGCCCACGGGCGCGGTCCAGGTCTGGCCGCTGTAGGTGAAGGTGGGACCGGCGACCGAGTTCGTCATCGGGCGCCAGCTGCCGTCGCCGTCGACGATCGGGTCGGTGGACGTCACCCAGTCGACGATCTTGCGCTTGCCGGTGGTGGTCTTCTGCAGCGCGGGGTGCGCGAGGTCGACGCCGGAGTCCAGGACGCCGATGGTGATACCCCGGCCGTCCGCCTTCGGGTTCTGCTTCACGAAGTCGACGGCGCCCGTCTCGAAGGACGGGTTGTACGGGTTCTCGGCGGGGGTCTTCTTGCTGGGCCCCGAGTATGTCTTGGCCGCCTTGGCCCCAGACTTCGCGTCCGTGGCGCCCGCGACCGGCGAGGGGTCGTCGAGGACGATCTCCTGGCGCAGGTCGATGCCCTGGACGGAGGAGAGCTTCGCGGCGGCCGAGATGGCCGAGTCGGCGCTCTTGGTCGGGACCGTGGCGCGGACGTAGCCGAGCTTGTCGTAGGTGCGGCCCACGGAGCCGCCCTTGACCGCGTCCAGCTGCTCGGCGACCTGTTCGGTCTTGCCGGGCGTGGTGGCGATCATCATCGTGACGTTCTTGTCGCCGTCGGCCTTGGCCTCGGCGAGCAGATCGGCGTCGGTCGAACCGAGCTTGTCGTGCGCGGACTTGACGCCGCCGTCCGCCGGGACGGCGGCGGACGGGTCGTCCGCCGAGAAGGCCATGGGTATCGGCCCGGCCGCGGAGAGCGCGGCGACCAGTCCCGCGGCCACGGCTATCCGGGCCACGCGTCTCGCACCCGGGCCAGAGCCGGGGTGGGGGGTGAGGGTCATCAGCATCCCTGTAGGTAAGGAATTCAGGTGAGAACGAACATTGATGATCCGAGCGGCGGGTTCGGATCGGTCCGGTCCGTTATGCGGTGCCGGATGATCGCTCAGCCTTACCGAAGTGACACATGTTTGGGGAGTGTTGGCCGCGGCGGGATTGTGTCATGGCGTAAATCCGCCACCGGCCAGGGGGGCGATGACCGTGCATGAGCGGACATTTTGGCTAACGTCTGTGCATGCGTGAGGAGTTGAGGGTGGCGGCCTACGCCGTCTGTGTACGCGACGGACACCTGCTGCTGGCCCGCTGGGTCTCCCGGGACGGCGGCGAGAGGAAGTGGACCCTGCCCGGCGGCGGTATGGACCACGGCGAGGACCCCTACGCCACGGTCGTCCGGGAGGCCGCCGAGGAGACCGGCTACACCGTCGAGCCCACGGTCCTCCTCGGCATCGACACCGGCCGGCGCACCTACCCCCGCCGCCTCGGCACCCGCGCCGACCACCAGGCCCTCCGCATCGTCTACGAGGCCCGCGTCGCCGGCGGCGACCTCCGCCACGAGACCAACGGCTCCACGGACATGGCCGCCTGGCACCCCCTGGACGAGATCCCGACCCTGGAGCGGGTGGGCCTGGTGGACGTGGGCATACGCCTGTGGCGCGAGCGCCCGGAGAACGGCCACCTGGAACCACCGGCGACCCCATAGGGGCGCGGGGCAGGACTGAACATGCGGCTACCGCCGCGGGGCGCGAACAACCACGACGCACCCGCACCCACCGAATCACCGAAGCCGCTGCGGCGAACAGGTGCCGTACCCCGTCAGATGAACAAGGAGTGACCCCTTCCCGTCCCTCCTCCTCACATTCGGGAACCCCCAGTGAACGCACCCCGTCCCCGGAGATCGACGTACGGTGATCGGCGCCGCCCGTTGCGACGTCGTTAACGTCCAGGCCACCCCCGCTGCCAAGCATCGAGGAAGAGCGGGAACCCCACTCCGGCCCCCACCGCGGAGCGGCCCCGCGACCACTTCCGACGCGCTCGCACTCGGGGAGACCGCGCCATGTCGCGCATACGCTCAGTCGCTGCCGCCGCCACCAACCCTGACCGCCGGGCCTTCCTCGCCGCCACCGGCGCCGTCGGTCTCGCCGCGGGCGTGGGCTTCGCCCTGCGGCCGGAGACCGAAGCGCACGCCGCCTCCGCCGCCGAACGCGCCACGGCCACCGAGGTCCCCTTGGCCAACCTCTCGAACAGAGAGGCCCCGGCCGCACCCCTCGCGCCGTACACCCGGGGCACCACCCTCGCCTCGGTCGCCGCGCCCCGCGGCTCCTCCGGCTACCGCCGCCTCGGCCCCGGCCCGGCCTGGGCGCGGGTCGTGCGCGGCGACCTCGCCACCCCCAAGGCCGGCCGCGAGAAGCGCCGTACGACCTTGGCGTCCTTCGTGCAGTTCACCGACCTGCACGTGGTCGACGTCCAGCACCCGCTGCGCTACGAGTACCTGCGCGCCCAGACCGCCAGCGCGTGGCGGCCCCAGGAGGCGCTGTCCGTGGCCGGCGCCGTCTCGCTCGTCGAGCGGGTGAACGCGCTGCGCGGGGCCCCGGTGACCGGTTCCCCGCTCCACTTCGTGATGACGACCGGAGACAACACCGACAACAACTCCCGGACGGAACTGGACTGGTTCCTGAAGGTGATGAGCGGCGGCCGGGTCACCCCCAACTCGGGTGACCCGCGCCGCTACGAGGGCGTCCAGAACAGCGGCCTGAAGCTCTACTGGCAGCCGGACGCAGCCCTCCGCGACGCCGACAAGCAACTCGGCTTCCCCCGCCTGGACGGCTTCCTGGCCGCCGCGATCCGCGAGGTCAACAGCCCCGGCCTGAACGTCCCCTGGTACTCCACGGTCGGCAACCACGACTCCCTCCCGGGCGGCTGCTACGCCCCCGGCGACTCCTTCTTCGCGGACTTCGCGGTCGGCGGGAAGAAGCTGATGACGCTGGACGAGCAGGTCGGCAAGGCCCTCTGGGACAACGTCAAGAGCGGCGGCGACCCCAAGGGCGCCGACTGGAAGGCCGTCCTCAAGGCCCAGGCGAAGAAGATGCGTTCGGTCACCCCGGACGAGAACCGCGCCCCCTTCACCCCGCAGGAGTACCTCCGGGCCCACCTGGACCCGGCCCACACCGGCCCCGGCCCGGTCGGCCACGGCTACTCGCAGGCCAACCTCGACGCCCGCACCCAGTACTACGCCTTCCGCGTCGCCGACGACGTCATCGGCGTCAGCCTCGACTCCACCGACCCCGGCGGGCATTATGAGGGCTCGCTCGGTACGGCCCAACTCAAGTGGCTGGAGCGTACGTTGAAGGAGGCCGCCAAGGACGGTTCGTACGTCATCGTCTTCAGCCACCACACCAGCAAGTCGATGCGGAACCTGCGCAAGGACCCCGCCCGCCCCACCGAGGCCCGCCACGGCGGTGACAAGGTGCTCGCGCTGCTCGGCCGCCACCGCAACGTTCTGGCCTGGGTGAACGGCCACAGCCACCGCAACCGCATCACCCCGCACTCGGCATCGGGGGGCGGCTCGTTCTGGGAGATCTCCACGGCCTCCCACATCGACTTCCCCCAACTCGCCCGCGTCATCGAGCTGGTGGACAACAAGGACGGCACGCTCTCCGTCTTCACCACCCTGATCGAATCGGCCGCCCCGCACACCACCGACTTCACGGACCTCTCGCAGACCGGCCTCGCCGCCCTCTACCGCGAGCTGTCCTACAACGCCCCCGGCCGCCGCGACACCCTCACCGGCAAGGCCGGTGACCGCAACACGGAGCTGGTCCTCCGCAAGGGCTGAAAACCGCTCAACCGGCGTTCACCCGATCAACCCCGGTGTGCGATGCCGTGTCCCCCTTCGCGACCGGACGTTCTCGGAGTCACCGAGAGCCGGGCGAAGGGGGAGAAGCACATGTCAGCAGGTACGACACGCACCGCACCCGCGGTCCGCACAGCCCGCACGGGACGCAGGACCCGTACGGCACGCACGGGTCTCGTGGCGGCCTCAGCGGTCGTCGCGGCGCTGGCGCTCGCCGCTCCGGCGGTCGCGGCGGCACCCGCCGCCGCGTCGGCCAGAGGCGACCACCGCGCGACGCAGAAGGCCATGGACGCCAATGTCGAGGACGGCGTCGTCGGCATCGCGGTCCAGGCGAGGGACCGACGCGGCGTCTGGAAGGCGACGTCGGGGGTGGGCGACCTCAACACGGGCAAGCCGCGCTCGGCCCACGACCACTTCCGCGTCGGCAGCATCACCAAGACCTTCACCGCCACCGTGCTGCTCCAACTGGCCGCCGAGGGCAGGCTGTCCCTGGACGACAAGGTGGAGAAGTGGCTGCCGGGCGTCGTCCGCGGCAAGGGCCACGACGGGCGCAAGGTGACGCTCCGCCAACTCCTCAACCACACCAGCGGAATCGCCGAGTACACCTCGGACGAGCAGTTCGTGAAGGACGTGTTCCTCGCCGAGGGGTTCCTCAAGAACCGCTACCGCACCTGGACCCCGCGCCAACTGGTCGGCATCGCCATGAAGCACGAGCCGACCTTCGCCCCGGGCACCGACTGGAGCTACTCCAACACCAACTACGTCCTCGCCGGCCTGGTGATCGAGAAAGCCACCGGCAACCCGTACGGCGACGCGGTCCGCGCCCGGATCGTCGAACCCCTCGGTCTGCGCGACACGAAGGTCCCCGGGACCGTTCCCACCCTCCCCGGCCCGCACAGCCGCGCCTACTCCAAGCTGGCGGAGACGACGGAGGGCAGGACGTACGACGCGACGAAGCTCAACCCCTCGATCGCCGGCGCGGCGGGCGAGATGATCTCCGACGCCGACGACCTCAACCGCTTCTACTCCGCCCTGTTGCGCGGCGAGCTCCTCCCGAAGAAGGAGCTCGCCGAGATGAAGACGGTCGTCCCCGTCGACGGCGACCGCGGCGGCTACGGCCTCGGCCTCATCACCTACACACTCTCCTGTGGTGTCCGGCTCTGGGGCCACAGCGGCGGCATCCACGGCTCCCTCTCCGAGACCGCCACCACCGCCGACGGCCGCCACACCCTCACCTACAACTTCAACAGCGACTGGGCGGGAGACAGCCTGCCGATCATGGAGGCGGAGTTCTGCACGAAGTAGACGCGTCGCCGACCCTGGCATGAGGAAGGCATGAGGAAGGGCCGCCGAAGCGATCGGCGGCCCTTCCCCTCCCCTCCTGGTGGTCCGAGTGCCCGCTTACCGGGGAAGCACCACGACGTACGCCGCCGGATCCCGGTCGTACGACGCCATCAACGCGGTGCGGACGACGGCCGCCTGCTGTTCCAGCGAGTCACGCAGTTTGCGGGGCGGGACGTGCACGACGGTGATGCCGAGCCGCTCCAGCACCTCGCGCTTGCGGGCGTACTCGGACCACAGCGCGTCGTCCTCCTGGCGCGGGGCCCGGGTGTCCAGCTCGACCGCGACGGCCTGCTCCGGCCAGTACGCGTCGAGGCCGCCGAGGTGCGGGCCGCCGGGAAGGCAGAGGTCCACGTTCCAGACGGGGTCGGGGAGCGCGTGTTCACGGACCATCCGGTACAGGTGGTCCTCCGCGACGGCCCGCCCCTCCGCGAGCAGCGACTCCACCGCGTCGGCCACGTGCGGACGGTTCAGCAGCCGCGCCTCCGTCAACTCCCGGATGACGGCAGCAGGTTCGGTGTGCCCGCCGCGCACCGCCTCCGTCAGCATCCTGCGCACGGTGGCCGCGTCGGAGAGTTCCCCGACCGCGTCCGCCAGGGCGCGCGGCACGGGGGCGACGGGCAGGCCGGTCACGTACGACGGGGTCGGCACGGCCGGGGTACGCACGATCCGCGCGCAGCCCACGGTCCGCAGCCGGCGCAGCCGCGGGACCAGGACGTCGATCGTGTCGAGGGACGGGAGCGGGGGAGCGGACGCGAAGCCGTGCAGCGTCAGGGCGGCGAGCCCGGTGATCACCGCGTCCGCGTAACGGGGTGTCGCCGCCGCCGGGCGGGGCTCGTCGGCGTTCGGCTGGGCGGGGACCCCGGCGACGCCGCCGGCCCCGGTGGAGGACTCGCGGAACGGGGAGCGGGCCGCGTACGAGAGCACCGCGTGCAGGCGCTCCTCCGAGGTGGGCGGGCCCGGGTGCAGCAGGAACACACCCGGCAGGATCTGCTGCCAGGAGCCACCGGGCCGGCACTGCTCGTTCGTCTCGGCGGCGGTGACACCCTGCGCGCGCAGCTGCGCGGCCGTCAGCACCCGGCGCGTGACGTCCGAGAGGCGACGGAGGGGGCGGGGGGAGAGCGGGGTGTTGTGCGTCATGACCCGGAGGTTCCCGCGTCGGGCGCGCCCATGAACCTCTGTTACACGCCCGTCGACAAATCCGGACAAGACCGCACTAAAGTACGTGCGTTCGAGTGCCGATATCCGCTGGTCCGGACGGGGGCCGAAAAAGGTTACGGCTCTGATTACCCGAATTTCGTAACCCTGAACCGGGCCCGGCGAACTATGCGCTCGGGGGCGCGTGCGCTCGGGCGGCCGCGGGGGCTGCTCGCGCAGTTCCCCCGCGCCCCTCAAAGGGTCACGCCCTCGCGGCAGTTACCCCGCCGCCGCGTCACACTCCTGACCCCGCAGTGCTCGGGCCAGGTCGTCCCGGGCCTCGATCACCAGCCTCCGCAGCGCCGGTGCCGCCGACTCGTGCGAGGCGAGCCACGCGTCCGTCGCCTCCAGCGTCCCCGGCGAGTCCTGGAGCGAGGGGAACAGCCCCCGCACCACGTCCATCCCGATCTGGATGGACCGCTCGGCCCACACCCGCTCGATCACCTCGAAGTACTTCACCGCGTACGGAGCCGTCAACTCCCGCTGCGACGGCCGCGCGAACCCCGCGATCGTCGCCTCGACCAACGCGTTGGACAACTTGTCCGACTCCACGACCGACGCCCACGCCTGCGCCTTGACTGCGGCGGACGGCCGCGCCGCCAGGCACCGCACCTGATGCCGCTTCCCGGAGGCCGTGTCGTCCCGCGCCAACTCGGCGGCCAGGGCGCCCTCGTCGGCGACCCCGTGCGTCGCCAGCGGCTCCAGGAAGGCCCACCGCAGCTCCTGGTCGACCTCCAGCCCGTCGACCTTCTCGCTGCCGTTCAACAGCGCCTGCAGAACCGCCAGTTCGGCTTCGTCCGACGCCACGGACGCGAAGAACCGGGCCCACGTGAGCTGGTGCTGGCTCCCCACCTCGGCGGCCCGCAGCTCCCGCAGCGCACCCTCCGCGAGCAGCCGGCCCCCGGTCTCCCGCCACTGGGGCGCCGCGTAGTGCGTCAGCGCCGAGCTCGCCCACGCGTGCAGCATCTGCAGTACCCCGATGTCGGACTCCCGCCCGGCGAAACGCAGCACCAGGTCCACGAAGTCCCGCGCCGGCAGCAGCGCGTCCCGCGTCAGGTTCCACAGCGCCGACCAGCACAGCGCCCGCGCCAGCGGATCGGTGATGTCCCCGAGCCCGGCCCGCAGCGTGTCCAGCGACGCCGCGTCGAACCGGATCTTGCAGTACGTCAGGTCGTCGTCGTTGACCAGCACCAGCGCGGGCGCCTCGGCCCCCGCCAGCTCGGCCACGACCGTACGCGGCCCGTCGACATCGACCTCGGCGCGCGCGTACCGCTCCAGCGCGCCGGAGCCGCCCTCGCCGTTCGAGCCGCCCTCCCCGTTCGCGTCCGTACGCCGATACAGACCGATCGCCACCCGGTGCGGCCGCAGCTCCGGATGCGACTCCGCCGCCTCCTGCACCACTGCCAGCTCGTCGATCCGGCCCTCGGCGTCCAGGAGCACCTGCGGAGTGAGGGAGTTGACCCCCGCCGTCTGCAGCCAGGCCCGCGACCAGGACGCCATGTCCCGGCCGCTGGTCTCCTCCAGCACCGACAGCAGGTCGCCCAGCTTCGTGTTGCCGTACGCGTTCCGCTTGAAGTAGCGCCGGGCGCCCTCCAGGAACGCCTCGCGCCCCACGTACGCCACCAGCTGCTTCAGTACGGACGCGCCCTTGGCGTAGGTGATCCCGTCGAAGTTGAGCTTGGCGTCCTCCAGGTCACGGATGTCGGCCGTGATCGGGTGGGTGGAGGGCAGCTGGTCGGCTCGGTACGCCCAGGACTTGCGGTTGTTGGCGAACGTGACCCAGCCGTTGGTGAAACGGGTGGCCTCCACCATCGAGAAGGAGCCCATGAAGTCCGCGAAGGACTCCTTCAGCCACAGGTCGTCCCACCACACCATGGTCACCAGGTCGCCGAACCACATGTGCGCCATCTCGTGCAGGACGACGTTGGCCCGCCGCTCGTACGACGCCCGGGTGACCTTGCCGCGGAAGATGAACTCCTCCCGGAAGGTGACCAGTCCGGGATTCTCCATCGCGCCGAGGTTGTACTCGGGCACGAACGCCTGGTCGTACTTCCCGAACGGGTACGGGTAGTCGAAGTGGTCGTGGAAGAAGTCCAGCCCCTGCTTGGTGATCTCGAAGACGTCGTCGGAGTCGAAGTAGGGCGCGAGACCCTTGCGGCACATCGCGCCGAGAGGGATCTCCAGCCGCGTACCGTCCTCGAAGACCCGCTCGTAGGTGTCCGTCACATAGTGGTACGGGCCCGCGACGACCGCCGTGATGTACGTCGAGATCGGCTTCGTCTCCGCGAACCGCCACACCCCGTCCGTCCGCTCGCCGACCCCGTTGCTCCACACGACCCAGCCCTCGGGTGCGCGCACCTCGAAGCGGTACGGGGCCTTGAGGTCCGGCTGCTCGAAATTGGCGAAGACTCGGCGGGAGTCGGCCGGCTCGTACTGCGTGTAGAGGTAGACCTCGCCGTCCTCGGGGTCGACGAAGCGGTGCATGCCCTCGCCGGTGCGGGAGTAGGCGCACTGGGCGTCGACCACCAGCTCGTTCTCGGCGGCCAGGTCGTCGAGGGTGATCCGGGAGCCGTCGAAGACCTCGCTCGGGTCGAGGTCCTTGCCGTTGAGGGAGACGGCCGTCACACGCGGCGCGACCAGATCGGCGAAGCTCGTGGCGCCCGGGTCGGCGCACCGGAAGCGGATGGTCGTCACCGACCGGAACGTACGCGGTTCGCCGGCGAGGTCACCGGACTCCCCGACGGCGGACCGCAGGTCGAGGGAGACCTCGTAACCGTCGACGGACAACAGCGCGGCCCGCTCCTGGGCCTCGTCACGGGTCAGATTCTCACCGGGCACGGGCGGCACTCCCTCGGGGTGGTGTTCAGTATGCGGACAGCCTGATCCTGCCATGCACCGCGGGAATGGCCGGGGCGGTCCTCGGTGTTGCCGGTTTGTTGCCCGGTGGACCGCGCCCGCACGACTCCGCCTTCGTAGCCCCTTCAAGTCCCTTCAAGCGCCTTCAAGCCCTTTCGAGGAGAACCATGTCCGAGCAGACCTCCGGCAAGACCCCTGTCGACTTCTGGTTCGACCCGCTGTGCCCCTGGGCCTGGATGACCTCGCGCTGGGTCCTGGAGGTGGAGAAGGTCCGGGACATCGAGGTCCGCTGGCACGTGATGAGCCTCGCGGTCCTCAACGAGCCCAAGATCGACGAGCTGCCCGAGGAGTACCGCGAGCTGCTGGCCACCAAGGCCTGGGGCCCGGTGCGGATCGTGATAGCCGCCCAGCAGGAGCACGGTCCCGAGGTGCTCGGCGACCTCTACACCGCGCTCGGCACCCGGATCCACAACCAGGGCGAGGGCCCCGAGAAGGAGACGGTCGCCGCCGCGCTGAAGGACGTCGGCCTGCCCGAGTCCCTCATGGACCACTGGGACGACACCCCGTACGAGGCCGAGTTGCGCGCCTCCCACAAGGAGGGCATCGACAAGGTCGGCCAGGACGTCGGCACCCCCGTGATCGCCGTCCCCGGCGCCGACGGCGAGCAGATCGCCTTCTTCGGGCCGGTCGTCACCCCCGCGCCGAAGGGGGAGGAGGCCGCCCGGCTCTGGGACGGCACCCTCCTCGTCGCGTCGGTCCCCGGCTTCTACGAGATCAAGCGCACCCGCACCAAGGGCCCGGACTTCAGCAACTTGCTTTCTTAGGGCTCGGTTCGTCTCCGGGGCGCTTGTGCCTGTGCCGAGAGCCCGATCGTGCTCGGCCCTCCTGATTTCTTGAGGCTCGGTTCGCCTCCGGGGCGCTTGTGCCTGTGCCGAGAGCCCGATCGTGCTCGGCCCTCCTTCGTCGGGCGCTGCGCGCGATCGGGCTCTCGACACAGGCGCGCCCCTTCGGCTCACTCGCCGTGGGTGACCGTCGGCTCAGTCGCCCTTCGGTGACTGGTGGTGCCGTAGTACCGGGAAAAGCTCACCGGAAGGACTCGGGGAGGGTCAGGCCTTCGCTCTGGTTGCCGTACGGCTGGACGAAGAGGCAGCGGCCCTTCTCGCCGCGGTTGCCGCAGCGCCACCAGCCGGCCGGGTTCTTGCCCAGCGACTCCAGGTACTGCCGTACTTCCTTGTCCGCCTTGTAGAACGGCAGGGGCTTGCCGCCGCCGCACGGCGGGCAGTGCTTGTAGCTCGTGTCCACGCGACCTCCCGTCGGTCCGGTCCGCCGGATCGGGAATCCGGCCGGAAACGGGAGCATAGGGCGAAAAATGAGGAAGCGGTCAGACCGGAATGCGTCCTGCCGTGGCGTGTTCCGGCGGTCGGAGGGCGAGAACCCCCGCGAGTCACGTCCTCGCGGGGGTTCTCCCTTTTCCCGCCTGCCCGGTGAAGGTTGAGAAGACGATCACGAGCAGGGCGTCTCGGCCGCCGGCTCAGGGGGTCAGCAGCAGCACATCCGCGCGGGACCGGGCCGCCGCGTAACGGCGGGCCACGTCCTGCCAGTTCACGACGGCCCACATGGCGTCGATGAAGTCGACCTTCTGGTTCTTGTACTGAAGGTAGAAGGCGTGCTCCCAGGCGTCGAAGACCAGGATCGGGGTCGATCCCTGGCCGACGTTGCCCTGGTGGTCGTAGACCTGCTCGACGACCAGCCGCCCGCTCAGCGGCTCGTAGGCCAGCACGCCCCAGCCCGAGCCCTGGGTGGTCGCGGCGGCCTTGGTCAACTGGGCTTTGAAGCCCGCGAAGGAGCCGAAGGACTCGGCGATGGCGTCCGCCAGCTCACCGACCCCGTCCTTCTCCAAGGGCTCGCCGCCGCCGTCGCCGGTCATGTTCTGCCAGTAGATCGAGTGCAGGATGTGGCCGGAGAGGTGGAAGGCCAGGCTCTTCTCCAGGCCGTTGATCGCCCCCCAGCTCTCCTTGTCCCGCGCCTCGGCCAGCTGCTCCAGGGTGTCGTTGGCTCCCTTGACGTAGGCCGCGTGGTGCTTGTCGTGGTGCAGCTCGATGATCTCGGGGCTGATCACGGGTGCCAGCGCCGCGTAGTCGTACGGCAGTTCAGGAAGCGTGTAGACGGGCATGGGGGTCCCCTCCGACCTCTTATTGCAAGCTACTTGCAAGTGCACACTAGCAGCAAGAGACTGTAGGGGCCTGTCCGGGCACGCCAAAGGGCCCTCGCGTGAACCGACCGTCCGTCCTCCGCGCGAGGGCCCTGAAGTGTGAGGGGGATCAGCGCGCGGCGCGCGCCCGCTGCCGGGCGTACCCGACCGCCGCCAGGATCAGCGTCATCCCGCCGGTCCAGTACAACTGCGTCCGCGTCCCCGGCTCCCGGGCCATGAGGACGAACACGGCGGCCATCCCCGCGAGCGCCACCCAGGTCAGCCACGGAAACGCCCACATCCGCACGACCAGCCGCTCCGGGGCCTCCCGCTCGATACGGCGGCGCAGGAGCAACTGGGAGACGGCGATGAGGATCCAGACGACGAGGACGACCGCCCCGATCATGTTCAGCAGCCAGGGGAATACGTCGTCGGGGCGCCAGTAGCTGAGCAGGACGCAGAGGAAGCCGAAGACGCTGGAGGCCAGGACCGCGATCCGCGGGACCCCACCCGACACCCAGCCGATCGCCTTCGGGCCCTGCCCGCGCGCCACCAGGGAGTACGCGATCCGGGACGAGCCGTAGATGTTGGCGTTCATCGCGCTCAGCAGGGCCACCAGTACGACCACGTTCATCACCTGACCGGCGCCGGGGATCCCCAGGTGGTCGAGCGCGGCGACGTACGGGCCCTTCTCCACGACCTCCTCGGAGTCCCACGGGACGAGGGTGACGATGACCGCCATGGAGCCGATGTAGAAGAGGGCGATGCGCCACATCGCCGTACGGACCGCCGTGGCCACGCCCTTCACCGGGTCCTCGGACTCGGCCGCCGCGATCGTCACGGTCTCCAGACCGCCGTACGCGAAGATCGACGCCAGCAGGCCGATGACCAGGCCGTCCGTGCCGCCCGGCAGTAGACCGCCCTCGCCGGTCAGGTTGGCGAGGCCGGGCGCTTCGGTGCCGGGCAGGACACCGGCGACGGCCAGCACGCCCAGCACCAGGAACAGGGAGATCGCGCCGACCTTCAGCGCGGCGAACCAGAACTCGAACTCGCCGAAGTTCTTCACGGCGGCCAGATTGGTGCCCAGGAACACCAGCATGAACAGCGCCACCCAGGCCCACTCGGGCGTCCCCGGCAGCCACCCCGCCACGATCTTCGCGGCGCCGATGCCCTCCAGGCCGACGGCCGTGCAGAGCAGCACCCAGAACGACCAGCCGGCCGTGAAGCCCGCCCACGGACCGATGGCGCGTTCGGCGTGCGCGGAGAAAGAGCCCGAGGAGGGATACGCGGCGGACATCTCGCCGAGCATCCGCATCACCAGCATGACGAGGAGCCCGGAGAGCGCGTACGCGAGGACGATCGAGGGACCGGCGGCGGCGATGCCCGCCCCCGACCCGACGAAGAGGCCCGCGCCGATCACACCGCCGAGGGCGATCATCGACAGGTGGCGCTGCTTGAGGCCGTGGGACAGGGACGCGTCGGACTCTTGTGGAGCCTTGACGGAGGTGCTGGGCATGGGCGCGGTTCGTCCGATGCGTGAGACGGCAAAAGCGCCGACAGTCTGAACAGCCCCTCCATACGCACGGAGAGGCTGTCCGCTATCCGGACGCGACCGGTACGGAAGGTGACTGCGCGGCTACGTGCCGGGCCCGGGCAGCCATGCGTCCGAAGCCGGCAAAGCGGAGCCCACCGCTGCCCGGGCGGCGACCGACGGGCGAGACGGCACCTGTGCACCCCGTCGACCCGATTGGTGAAACCCTACAGATGCGAGTCGACGCCCCGTCAGGTCCCAAGCGGCTTCACCTCAGTGACCGGTGTCACGCCGTACCAGGTGTAACCAGCATCCTTTGTTCGAAGTCAACCAAGCCGTCGTTCATGCCTTTGTCGAGCGCTGATGATGTCCGGCCCGAGTCGGCTGGGATAGCGTCACCGTGTCCCCGCCCCCGTCACCCGCCGGAGTGAGCCCCAACATGAGCACCGCCGTCGCCACGTCAGCCCGCCCCGGCGAGGTCCTTGCCGACCGTCTGCCCTTCTCCGGCGCCCGCGCCCGCGACATCGCGCTCGTGGTGGGCGGTGCCGCGCTCACCGGGCTCGCCGCCCAGATCGCGGTGCCCGTGCCGGGTTCGCCGGTCCCGGTCACCGGCCAGACCTTCGCGGCCCTGCTCGTCGGCACCACCCTCGGCGCGGGCCGCGGTGTCGCCGCCCTCGCCCTGTACGCGCTGGCCGGCCTGGCCGGTGTGCCGTGGTTCGCCAACGGCACGTCCGGCGTCGGCGTCTCCTTCGGCTACATCCTCGGAATGGTCCTGGCGGTCGCCGCCGTGGGTGCCCTGGCCCGTCGCGGCGGCGACCGGGCCACGCTGCGGATGGCCGGCACGATGCTCGTCGGCGAGGCGATCATCTACGCCGTCGGTGTCCCGTACCTCGCGGCCACCGCCGACATCAGCCTCTCCTCCGCCGTCGCGCTCGGCCTCACCCCCTTCCTGATCGGCGACGCCCTCAAGGTCGTACTGGCCATGGGCCTGCTGCCGACGGCGTGGAAGCTGCTCAAGAAGTGACACAGGTGACGCCCCGCCACTGAGCGGGCGCCGCCCCCGAAGAGGCTCGCCGGGTCGTCGTCCACCGACCGCACCACGGCGAGCCTCTTCGGCATTCATGCGTGCGCGCCAACTGTGTTCTTGCGTGCGCGGCACCTGTGTTCAGACATTCGCGCTTCCCGTGTTCGGGCCTCCCGGGTCAGGACTCCTGCCGGGCCCGCCGCTGGTTCCACCACAGGCCCGCCGCACCGGCGGAGACGAGCGCGGCGCCCGCCAGGCCCAGCGGCAGGACCCGGTCGGCCGGACCGGTCTGCGGCAGCTCGTCCGGCGTGTCGTCCTTCCCACCACCACCACCACCGCCACCGCCGCTGCCCCCGTCATCGTCTCCGCCACCGGGGGTGACCGGACTGTTGTCGGTGCCGAGGAGCAGCGGGGTCGCGGGCTCGTTCGGTGCCTGGTTGGTCGTACCGAACGGGACCGGCCCCTGCTGCCAGTACGTCTTCGACCCGTCGGCGTTCTGCACCGGCAGACAGATCTTGCCCTGCTTGCTCAGGTCGTACGTGGCATCGATCGCATAGGTCTTCGACTTTCCGGCCGCCAGATCGTCGATCGCGCACGCGAAACCGCTGTTCGCGCCGTCGGGAAGATCTCCCTCCGGAATTGCCGAACAACCCTGGACATTCTTGACCGTCATGCCGTCGAAACCGACCACGAGCAATCGGATTTCGCCACTCGCTTTGCTTCCCTCGTTCTTCACGACGCCGGTGATATCGGTTTCCCCGGACTTGTTGTCGACGTTGATCTCCTTGGACAGCAGCGTCGAGAGCTTCACGTCCGCCGGTGCCGCGTCCACGGTCTTTCCTCCATGATTGCTCAATCCCCCCTCGTCGTCCGCCGAGGCCGTGAAGCCGAGGATCATCACCGACGTGAACGACGCGGTGAGCAGCGATCCGGCGATGGCAGTCTTACGATGAGAACTCATGTTCCATCCCCCTTGCGTCCCCCTGGCCGTGCCTGAATTCACGGCCTATGAAGAGGTACCACAAGATTTCCCAGCACTATGCTGGTGCGGCACGAAGTGTGACCAATGCGCGACGATGTGGTTCTTCTGAGGCGCGTGCGGTCATTTGTGAAAGGGTTGTCGAAGGGGGGCATGGGGGTGCCGGAAATAACGCGGGGCGGTGTTCCTGGTCTTGTCGTGGCCGACCGTTATCGGCTGGTCGAATGCATCGGTCAAGGCGGAATGGGGCGGGTCTGGCGGGCCACCGACGAAATACTCGACCGGCAGGTCGCCGTCAAGGAAATGCGTATCGACGGTCAGGACCCGGAGGACAGCCGCACCCGGCGCGAGCGGACCCTGCGCGAGGCCAGGGCCACGGCCCGGATCGACCATCCCAACGTCGTACGCGTCTACGACGTCGTCGACGCGGGTGAGCGGCTCTGGATCGTCATGGAACTGGTCGACGGCCGCTCCCTGGAACGGCTGGTGGCGGAGGACGGCCCTCTGGACGCGCACGACACGGCCCGGATCGGCCTCGAACTGGTCGACGCGCTGGGCCAGGTGCACGCCCAGGGGGTCCTGCACCGCGACATCAAACCGGCCAACGTCCTGATCAGGCGCACGGGCATCCACCGGGCCGTCCTCACGGACTTCGGCATCGCCGCCTTCCAGAACGCCGAGGCCCTCACCATGGCCGGCATGCTCGTCGGTTCCCCCGACTACATGGCCCCCGAGCGGGTCTCCGGCCGCCCCCAGGGCCCGCCCTCCGACCTCTGGTCCCTCGGCGCCACGCTCTGCGCCGCCCTCGGCGGACGTTCCCCCTTCTCGCGCTCCACCACTCTCGCCACCCTCCACGCCGTCCTCTACGAGGAGCCCGAACTCCCCGCCGCCGCGGGCCCCCTCCAGCACCTCCTGGCCGCCCTCCTCGACAAGGCCCCCGAGGCCCGACCGGGCCTGCCCCACCTCATCGAGGCACTGCGTGCCGTCACCACACCCCCGGCGGCCGCCCCACAGGCGGCCAGGAGGCCGACGGAACCGGCACCGCCGGAGTCGGAGGAACCCCGGCCCACCGGCGAGCCGAGCGAACCGGCCCAGGGGGACCCTGGAGCCGACCACGCCCAAGCGGGCCGCGATGACGCGGAGTCGGGCATCGCAGCACCAGGCATCGCAGCATCAGCCACCTCGACATCAGGCACCACGGCATCAGGCACCACGGCATCAGGCACCACGGCATCAGGCACCACGGCATCAGGTATCACCACACCGAACGCCACCGCACCCGGCAGTGCGGCATCCGTAGCCGCCGACCTCGACCAGCCGACCGCGAGCCCTCCGACGCCGCTGCCAACGCCGACGCTGATGCCGACGCCCGACGAGAGGCCGGGGCCACCGGACGGAAACGGGCAACCGCCGACCGGCCCCGCCCCGGAAGCGGAGGCGACGCCCCCTTCCCCCGCACGACACCCCACGCCCGCACCCCACCCGACTCCACCAGCACACCGCACCCCCACAGTCCGTTCCATCCCGGAACCCGACCGAGCCACCACGCCCGTCCTCCGCGGCACCCCTCCCTCCACCCCTCCCTCCCCTCCCGCGTCTCAGCCCCCGGCAGACCCCCGTCTCCCCGAGTCCGACCCCGATCCGGCGCCCGAGCGCTCCCCTCACAGCGACCTACCGACCAGGCCCCGGCGCACCTCGACTCCCACCCCCGCAGCGCACCCCACTCCCACTCCCACCCCCATGCCGTCCGGCGAACTGCCCGGCCCGCCCGTGCCGTCCCGGCATACGGAGCCGGACGGTCCCACGAGCCCCGAGGGCCGCGGTCGGCGCAACCGCCGTATCGGCCTCGTCGCTGCCGCCGCCGTGGCCGTGACCGCCGCCGTGGCCGCGGTCGTCGTACCTGCGGTGAACGGCTCGCCCGACGACAAGGGAGGCAAAGACGACAAGGCGTCGTCGTCGACGACGGCCTCGCCCTCCGCCTCCTCCCCGTCCCCCACCGTCGCCGGCACGTCCCGGCCACCGAAGCTGCTGCCGGGCGCCCGCACGGAGGCCGGTGTGTTCGCCTGGGTCCCGCCCGACGGCTTCTCCCGGGAGGTGCACGCCGGCGCGGAGGTGCACTACACCTCGCCGGACGCCCGGCAGGAGATCGTCGGCAAGGCCTCGCTCGCGCGCGGTGATCTGCTGGAGCAGTGGCGGAAGAAGGAGAAGAGCACCAGCGAGGGGCCGGGATACCAGCGAATCCGCCTGGAGGAGACGGAGTTCCGTGGCAGGCCCGCCGTCGTGTGGGAGTACACCGTCACCGCCCAGGAACTGCCCTGGCACGTCCGCTCCCTGGGCTTCAACACCGGCGGCAAGTCGTACCAGCTGACCACCTGGTACCACCCCGACATCGAGGACCGCGCCCTCCCGATCTACGAGAAGGTCGAGGAGAGCTTCACTCCGCTGTAGATCCCACCGTGGGCACGAAAAAGAGGGCCCGGTGGCGGAAGAACCACCACCGGACCCCTATCCGGACCTACGAGCCGATCACGGTCAACTCACCGTGTCGGACACCTTCTCGGCGGACCCGGCGGCGGACCCGGCGGCGGACTTCCCGCCACCGACCTTCTCCTTCACGAGCGCGATGCCGACCACGACCGCCGCGACCAGCAGCGACAGCAACAGGATCTCGCGGTTGCCGTGTTCGGTGTCGGTGAGCATGTAGCCGAGGACGAAGAGGATCAGCCCGATGGTGGCCCACGTCAGATACGGGTACAGCCACATCTTCACGACGAGCTTCTCCGGCGTCTCCCGCTTGATGATCCGCCGCATCCGCAGCTGGGAGAAGCAGATGACGAGCCACACGAACAGGGCGACCGCACCGGAGGAGTTGACCAGGAAGAGGAAGACACCCTCGGGGAAGAAGTAGTTGAAGATGACCGCGACGAACCCGAAGACCACCGAGGACAGGATGGCCGCCATCGGCACACCCCGCGCGTTCGTACGGCCGAACGCGCGCGGCGCGTCCCCGCGCGTCCCCAGCGAGAACGCCATCCGCGACGCGGTGTAGAGACCGGAGTTGAGACAGGACAGCACCGAGGTCAGCACGATGAAGTTCATGATCTGCCCGGCGTGCGCGATGCCGAGGGAGTCCAGGGCGGCCACGTAGGAGCCCTTCTCCTTGATCGACGGGTCGTTCCACGGGAGCAGGGTCACCACGACGAAGATCGAGCCGAGGTAGAAGACGCCGATCCGCCAGATGATGCTGTTGGTGGACTTCGTCACCGCCTTCTGCGGGTTCTCCGTCTCCCCGGCGGCCAGGGTGGCGATCTCGCTGCCCATGAACGAGAAGACGACCAGCAGCACACCGATGAGGATGGTGCCCGCGCCATTGGGCAGGAACCCGCCGTGGTCCGTCAGATTCGCGAGCCCGGCCTTCTCGGTCTCGGCCCCCGGCAGCACCCCGAAGACCGCCAGTCCGCCCACCACGATGAACGCGGCGATCGCGACGACCTTGATCCCGGCGAACCAGAACTCGAACTCACCGTAGGAGCCCACCGACACCAGGTTCGTGGCGGTCAGCACGATCATCACGATCAGCGCCCAGCCCCACTGCGGTACGGCGGGGATCCAGCCCTCCAGGATCACCGCACCCGCGGTCGCCTCGACCGCGAGCACGACGACCCAGAAGAACCACTACAGCCAGCCGATCGAGAACCCGGCCCAGCGCCCGAGCGCGCGGTCGGCGTGGGCGGAGAACGAACCCGAGGTCGGGTTGGCGGCGGACATCTCACCGAGCATCCGCATCACCAGTACCACCATCGTGCCCACGAGCGCGTACGACAGCAGGATGCCGGGGCCGGCCGTGGCGATGCCGGAACTGGACCCGACGAAGAGGCCGGCGCCGATGACACCCCCGATGGCGATCATCGACAGATGACGGTTCTTGAGGCCGGCGTGCAGACCGGGGGAGGGGGGAGAGGAGGAGCCCGGTGTGTCTGCCTGGTCCGCCAGAGTCGGCTGGGAGGTCATGGGGGGAGGTTTCCTTTGCGCCGTTGTGGGGACTTCCGTGCGTCTGCCCAAGGACCACCCGATCGACTCTCGTCAGAGCGGGAGACGAGAGTGCACAGCTGGGGGCCGGATGGACCGCCGTAAAGATCGATCCAGCGAATCGGAGGTGAAAGGAATCCTGAACCTTTGAATCCAGATTTTTACTTGAGATTTACTTGAGGTTTCGCGGCCCGGCTCGCGCTTTCCTGGTCCCGCACCCCGTCGTGCCGCGCCGAAACACGCGTGTCACACTCGGACCATGCGCGTCTACCTCGGCTCGGATCACGCCGGATACGAACTCAAGAACCACCTCGTCGAGTGGCTGAAGGCCGCCGGCCACGAGCCCGTCGACTGCGGGCCCCACATCTACGACGCCCAGGACGACTACCCGCCGTTCTGCCTCCGCGCGGCGGAGCGTACGGCCGCGGACCCCGGGTCCCTCGGCGTCGTCATCGGCGGCTCGGGCAACGGCGAGCAGATCGCCGCGAACAAGGTGGCCGGCGTCCGCGCGGCCCTCGCGTGGAGCGCCGAGACGGCCGCGCTGGGCCGTCAGCACAACAACGCGAACGTCGTCGCCGTCGGCGCCCGGATGCATTCCGAGGAGGACGCGACCAAGTTCGTCGAGACCTTCCTCAACACGCCGTTCTCCGGTGACGAGCGTCACATCCGCCGCATCGACATGCTGGCGTCCTACGAGACGACGGGCGACCTGCCGCCGATCCCGCCGCACCACCCGCAGCCGTAGTCACCGGGCAAGCAGACCCCGTCGGCTGCGCAGCCGACGGGGCTGTGGGCTGAAAAGCAGGGGGCGCAGCCCCGGCTTTTCAGGGGCGCGGGGAACTGCGCGAGCAACCCCCACGCACCCGCACCCGACGACGCACCCCCAACCACCCCCACCCCCTGCCGAACCCCCGGAGGACCCCGTGCCGGAGGGGCACACCATCCACCGCCTCGCCGAAGACTGCCGCACCCACTTCGGCCCGGAGGGCGACGGCCCCGAAGGCCACGGCGTCGGCCGGAATGTCCACGTCACCAGCCCCCAGGGCAAGTTCGCCGCCGCCGCCCTCCTCACCGGCACCCCCCTCCACGCGGCCGAGGCCCACGGCAAGCACCTCTTCCTACACCTCGGCGACGCGGCCGCCGAGGAACGTGTCCACATCCACCTCGGCCTCTTCGGCAAGGTCACCTTCGGTCCAGCCCCCGCGCCCCCGCCCACGGAGACCGTCCGCCTCCGGCTGCGCAACGACACGTCGTACATGGACCTCCGGGGCCCCACGACCTGCGCCCTCATCACGGACGCCGAGAAACGGGCCGTACACGCCCGCCTCGGCCCGGACCCGCTCCGCCCCGACGCCGACCCGGCCCGCGCGTACGCCCGGATCTCCCGCAGCCGTACGACCATCGCCGTGCTCCTCCTGGACCAGAAGGTCATCGCGGGCGTCGGCAACGTCTACCGCGCGGAGGTCCTCTTCCGGCACGGCATCGACCCCTACCGCGCGGGCAGGGACATCACCCCGGCGGAGTGGGACGCGATCTGGGCCGACCTCGTCGCCCTGATGCGCGAGGGCGTACGCCACAACCGCATCGACACGGTCCGCCCCGATCACCTCCCGGAGGCGATGGGCCGTCCGCCGCGCGTCGACGACCACGGGGGTGAGGTGTACGTGTACCGCAGGGCGAGCCTGCCCTGTCACATCTGTGGCGGCGAGATCCGCACCGCCGATCTCGCCGCCCGCAACCTCTTCTGGTGCCCGTCCTGCCAACACCGCTGATACCGCGCGCTGTTGCCCGGGCGTCCTAGGGCCTGTCGTTTTGGATCACGCCTGGGCCGCGGGGCCTGGTGCGCACATCTGCCGCGTTGTCGTCGGTCTCCAACGCTCCGCCGTTGACTCCCTCCTCCGCCTTGCAGCTGTACGCACCAGGCCCCGCTCACCGGCAGTATCAAGGCCCCGCCTCCCGAAGTCGGCGTGATCCAAACGGCAGGCCCTAGAACCCGTGCGGCAGCCAGGGCGCGAGCCCCGAGGACAGGAAGCCGGTGGACGCCTCCGCCAGCGCCCCCTCCCGCAGTTCCCGCACCAGCCCGGCCGTGCCCAGTGAGGCCAGGCTCACCCCGCCCAGATAGGCCGCCCCCAACTCCCCTGCGGAGAGGGAGAGATCGGCGGCGTCGGCGGTCCGCTCGCAGGTCGCGCCCTTGACGTCGCCGGTGAGCCGCCAACGTCCCTCGTTCCAGGGGCAGAAGGCGTCCTCGACCTCGAACACGACGTCCAGCGGCGCCTGATAGGTCCGCGCACGCAGCGCGGCACCGACGTCCACGAGCCGCACGTACAGATCGTCCTTGACCCGCAGTCCGCACCGGCGGACGTCCGACACCAGGTGCAGCACCGGCTCGTCCACCGGCAGCCGGTGGGCCACCACGCACCGCGTCAGGTCGATGTCGAAGAGGAACCGCCACAACGCGGCCCGCGCGGCGGGGTCCACGGCCTGCAGCGAGCTGACCTGGACGACCCCCTCCGGCCCGGCGTGCCCCCAGTCGGACTTGATCCGGAAACGGGCGTACCCCACGACCCCGGAACCGGCCCCCTCACCCGCCCGCTCGGCCACCACGCACTGCAACGGCGAGGCCCCCTCCCGGTGGCGCTCCGTGTCGAGCAGGTCCACCCGCTCCCAGCCGGGCCGCCGCTCCATCATCCCCGGCCGCTCCGGCACCAGACGGGCGTACACCTCCTCGCACACGTCGAGCGCCTCGGCCGGATCCGCGTACCGCAGCCGTACGTCATCGGTGCCGGGCGGCACGGACAGCCGTACCCGGGTGGTGTCGATGTCGGCGGTGAGCCGATGCGTGGCCCGGCCGTACCCGAAGCGGCCGTAGATCACCGGCTCGGACGCCGTCAGCACGGCCAGCGGCTCGCCCCAGGAGCGGATGTCGTCCAACTGCCGCCGCATCATGGACGTCAGCACCCCGCGCCGCCGGTGCGTGGCCGCGACGCCGACCATCGTGACGCCCGCCGTCGGGACGACCGCGCCCCCGGGCACCGTCATCCGGAAGTCGAACGCCCCGGCCGTGCCGACGCATTGATCGCCGTCCCACACACCGATCGAGCGGTCGTACGGGGTGAGCGCCTTCCACAACTCCCGTTCCTCGGGGGGTTCGGGGGTGCCGCCGAAGGCGCGGACGAGGTTGTCGTACCAGACGTTCCAGTCTTCCTTGCGCAGCGCCCGCAGCTCAGTCGTCATACGCCATGCCTAGCAGGGCAATCCAGTACGAGCGAACGAATTTGCCCCGCGCGTCGCCGTTCGACGTGGGATCCTTCCCAGGTGCCGCACGGAGGGCGCACGGGGGCCGAAGAGCGCGTTCCGGTGTGAGATCTGTGTGAGATTCGTCGTGAACCGGCCCTCGGAAGGGGGACAAGTAGGACCTCCTGTGCACAGGGGCTGGTCCGATGGATAAGGTCCCGAACAATGGCAGCAGGACGAGAGCGGCGCGCGGCGGCCGATACGCTCACGGCCCGGATGAAGAAGCTGGTTCACCGGGCCCGCACCGGCCTGCGCAAATCCGCCGTCGACTACTTCCGCGGGGACGGCTCCGACTGGATCGCCCTGGCCGGTCTGCTGCTGACGATCCCGCTGATCGCCTGTCTCACGATGATCAACGAGGTGTGGTTCTCACCCGCCGTCCTCGTCCTCCCCATCGTCGCCGGCGGTCTGCTGCTCCGGCCCGCCAGCCTCCTCGGCCTCTACGCCGCAGCCGCGACGGCCCTCATCGTGGAGTCCGTCAAGCTCGGCCCGTACACCGATGGTCCGGCCCGGGTGACGCCCGGCACCGTGCTCGTGGTCGCCGCCTGCGGTTTCTTCGGTCTGCTCATCGCCCAGTTCCGCAGCCGCGTCGGCGTCCCCTGGCGGCGCGGCGGCACCATGCTCTTCGACCTGCGCGAACGCATCCGCGTGCAGAGCAAGCTGCCGCAGCTGCCGACCGGTTGGCACCGCGAGATGGCGCTGCGCCCGGCGGGCGGCCAGTCGTTCTCGGGCGACTTCGTCGTGGCCGCCCGGACGAACGGCGGCCGCACCCTGGAAGTCGTGCTCACCGACGTCTCCGGCAAGGGCATGGACGCGGGCTCCCGAGCCCTGCTCCTCTCCGGCGCCTTCGGCGGCCTGCTGGGTTCGCTCCCCCCGCACGCGTTTCTCCCGGCGGCCAACGGCTACCTCCTGCGCCAGGACTGGGACGAGGGCTTCGCGACCTCCATCCACCTCGTCCTCGACCTCGACTCCGGCGACTACGAACTCTTCTCCGCCGGCCACCCGCCGGGCCTCCAACTCAGTGCCGGCACCGGCCGCTGGGAGGAGAAGGCCGCCGAGGGCCCCCTCCTCGGCGTCTACGACGGCGCCCAGTTCGACCCGGTCAAGGGCTCCCTGCGCCCCGGCGACGTCCTGATGCTCTTCACCGACGGCCTCGTCGAGACGTCCGACCGCGACATCGTCGAAGGCATCGACCGCCTCACGGGCGAGGCCGACCGCTACGTCGCCGGTGGCTTCCACGGCGCTGCCTGGCACCTGATCGAAGCGGTGGCCAAGGACGTCAACGACGACCGAGCCCTCCTGCTGATCTGCCGAGAAGGCCCCACCCCGACGAGGTAGAGCCCCACCGCCCCACCCCGACCCGCAAACCACGCCGCCACACGAGAGCCGCAGCCCGCCGAGCAGCGCGACGACTCGACCGAAGCAGATCGCCCCGCAGGGGTGCGACCGTCGCCGATCGACGCGGGGCGGGGCGGGGGCGGGGGTTTGAGCGTCGTCGATCGGCTCGGGAGCGGGGCTTGACCATCGCAGATCGGCCCGCGGAGTTCGAGCGTCGTGTATCGGCCCGCAGGGGACCTGCGCGCCCTTCAGGGGCGCGGGGAACTGCGCGAGCAACCACGACGAACCCGCACCCAACACCCCACCCGTCCCCACCCAAATCTCGCCCACCCGCCCACCCGCCCAACCGTCCCCCGAACCCCTCACACACCCAAGGGGGTCGAAGGGGCACAGCCCCTGGAGGACGGGACGGGTAGGGGCGGCGGGGGCGACCCCCAAGACCGCAACCAGTGAACTCGCGAGCAGGCAAACCAGCACAAACCCAACGGACCCGCGGACCCGCAAACCCACAAAGGAGCCCCACGATGCCCCCGACCCACCTCACCCTCCCCGAAGTTGAGACTCTTGCCCGAGCCGCCCACGCCACCCAGACAGACAAGGCCGGCCACCCCTACACCGACCACCTCCAGGCGGTCGCCCACGGCGTAGCCACCCGCGGCGGCGACACAGACCAGATCGCCGCAGCCTGGCTGCACGACGCCATCGAGGACCACGCCCTCACCGAGGAATGGCTGACCACCGCCCCTCTGACTCCCCGCACGAAGGCCATCGTCCGGGCCCTCACCAAACACCCCGGCGAACCCCTGGAGGCCTACGCCGCCCGCATCCTCACCACCCCCGGCGCCCTCCTGGTCAAACAGTCCGACCTGGCCCACAACGCGAACCCCGCCCGCCTGGCCGTCCTGGACGCTCCCACCCGCACCCGCCTCACCGCCAAGTACGCCCACATGCGAAACCTCCTCGGCCTGCCGGACGAACCGACGGCCGAGGAGGCGACGTGACGCACCCGCCGAGAGCGGGGATGAAGGTGAAACGGCCCGGGGGAGCTAGACCTTGGCCCCGGCCTTCCCCCGCTCCCGAGCCAACTCGGCGGCGTCCCTCTTGAACGCCCACTCCATCTTCGGCTCCATGGCGAACCGGAACATCCGCTGCACCGGCGGCGTGCACAGCACGGTGATGACGGCCGCGGCGAAGACCGTGACGACCAGCTCGCCCAGCGGCTGGTACACCCATGCGTTGGCGTCGTACCAGTCCCAGAAGCGCGAGCCCTTCGCGAGGAACCCGTGCAGCAGGTAGCCGTAGAGCGTGCCCGCGCCCAGCACGGTGAACCACATCTTCCGCCGGGGCACCCAGGCGAAGAAGCAGGTGGTGAGCACCATGGAGCAGCCGAAGAGCGCGAAGGTCATGACGACCCCGGCCCACCACGGCGCACCCAGCTCCTGGGCGCTGTCCCGGTGGTAGAACCACGCCGAGTTCATGTGCGGCCCCACCCAGTACGCCATCGCCAGCGCGACGGCCGCCACCGGCACGGACAGCATCCGCACCTCACGGCGCCGCATGAACTGGAAGTGCGCGGGCTTCATGAAGAGACCGACGACGAAGAAGGGCAGGAACTGAAGGACGCGTTGCAGGTCCAGGTCGTCGCCGATGTCGGGCGAGACGGAGGCGAGCGCCGCGATGCCGAGCGCCACCGGGATCGGCCAGCGCACCACCTTCCACAGCGGGGTGGTCAGCCGCCACACGAACAGCGCGATCAGGAACCAGGTGAGGTACCACGGGTCGAGCAGGCTGATCGGATGGGAGGGGTCGTCGTTGCCGTACCGCTTGAAGAAGGAGTACGCGATCTCGAAGAGGACGTACGGCACGGCGATGCCGGTGATCAGCCGGCGGAGCCGGTCGGGACGCATGTCGAAACTGCGCGAGAAGTAGCCGGAGATGATGATGAAGGCCGGCATGTGGAACGTGTACACGACCATGTACAGCGCCTCGGCGGCGCGGCTGTGATCGGTCAGCGGCTCCCACGCGTGCCCCATCGCGACGAACACGATGGCGAGGTACTTCGCGTTGTCGAAGAACGCGTCACGCTGTTTGGCCGGTCTGGCCTCCGGGGAGGCGCCACCCGGCGTCGGGTGAGGGGACGAGGACTTCAGCGAGCGCGGACTCGGCACTCCGTCGGCCGGCGACTGTGGTGACTGTGCCGGCGGGAGCGGCGCCCTGGACCGGCCGTGCGGTCGCAGCGAGTTCGTCACAGACCCTCCCGCCGGGAACTCCGGGGGACGGCCCGAGCACTCGCTGCGCAAGCGGGGGACGAGGCAGCGGTGAACATCTGAGGCACCCTAGCGTTGTCTGTGCGATTTCGTAAAACCACCGACGTGAATCCTGTATTGAGGGGTACGTGTCACTCACGGGTACCCGGGATTCGGTGAAGTGTGCCTCACGCGGAACATCACCGTCCGTACACCCCAAGGCACATGAACCGCACCGGTCTGTCCGTATTCATCCCGACTAAATGGTGCATAGCGAGCGCAGGCGATTCCGGTGAAATGTCCGGTTAATTACCGTCCTGGGTGGGCCCCTTGGTGTGTCTGTGGCAACAATTCGAATTCCCTGCGCTCGGGTTGTGTGTGCACGGAAACGATCACGTCGAATTCACCTCCGAGGTCCTCCCGTTGACCGGGGGCGGGGGTGGCGCGGGTGTGGTGCCGTGGTCGACGTTGCCTCAGCCGCTGCATATGACGGCCTGGTTGGTGGCACGATGGTTCTGGCGGGGTGCGCGTGGGGTCGGCGCCCCGGGCCGGGAGTGCGGACCGACCGAGGGTGTGATCTGTGTGGCCATTTCGCTGTCAGTGGTGCTCTTGCTGGGGATCATCCTGGTGGTTCTGATGCGAGGGGGGACGATCAAGGCCGGCCCGGCCGTCGTCGCCATCCTCTTCGGCTTCTTCCTCGCCTCGACGGGCATGGCCGACGACATCCAACGCTTCCTGAACTCGATAGCGGACACCATCAACTCGATCCAGTTCTAGTGCCGGCCCGACCGCTCACCGCGAGACGGTGAACCCGGGCCCCCGACGCACACCATGCGGTGGGCCGGCGCGACGGGTTCACCCGGCAGTGGATCGATCCCGCGCACTCGTACGGCCACGACGTCCGTGGGGACGGGAGAGGGGTCCGGAACCCTCGTCAGACGCCATCGGAAGGCCTCCGGCACGTCCTTGGCGGGCAGCTCCATCATGGCGAGACTGACCCAACGGTCGTAGTTCGTCGGGTATATGCGGACCAAGGCGCCGCATTCAGGGCAAACCGGCGGTTCGATCCACGTCACGTCATCGGGGCCGGGGTCCGGTCTCGGTGCAGCCGTGGCTCCGTCGGTCGCGGCCATCTCGTTGGCGAAGGTGTTCCAGCACCTCTCGCGGAGCCACGCCAGAAGCCGGAACCGCCCGCGCTCGCCCACGCTGACACCGGTCTCCCCGTATTCATCGCATGCCGACCGGTCGCCATCCCGACTCGCACCCCCCCATAAAGCCGAGTGTGAGCGAATCCGGCCGAATCCCAATAGGTCGCGATTCGGCCTTTTCGCGCGATGTCGTCAGCCACCATGGGCCGCCTCGGGCGCCATGTGCCGCCTCGGAAGGGCGAGGTGATCGCCTGAAGCTACTCGGGCGCGCTCACGGTCACCGGGCCCCTGAAGCCCTTGAGGGTCACGACGTTGCGCGCCGCGTCGCCGGACACCTCGAGCCGCTGCTCGAACCGTACGACCCGGCCGGCCTCGTCGACCCACACCTCGCAGGCGAACTCCTTGGTGCCCGTGGCGCGCATCCTGTCGTACAGCCGACGGTCCACGGTCCGGAGCCGGTCCTGGGTGACCTCGCCGGAGAGTCGATACGTACGGATCCCGTTCACCTCTTCCGGGCCTTTGCGAGCCTTCGGCCCGAGGTCCAGGAGGAGTTGTGCGTAAGCGCCGTAGTCGGCCACCTCCGCACCCGAGGAGCCCCGTCCCGTACGGCGCCACTCACCGGCCGCTCCGTCGCCCCCCACGGTGCGCGTGTTGGTCGCGTCCTCCAGCAGGATCGTTTCCGCCTCGAACGCCTGGTCCTTCGGGACGCTGTCGGAGGCCGCCGCGGTCAGCCGACCCGTAGGGCTCGACGCGTTGAAGTTCATCCGGCCGGTCATGACCACCGTCAGCGTGGAGCCCGCATAGGTCTCCGTCCGCACCTCGGCCGAGTAGGGCGCCGGATCCGCGTTCTCGAGCGCCGCCTCGACGTCGAACGAGCCGTCGGCCCCCGATGAGACGGACGTACCGCTCTTCGACGGCGGCGCGGGTGCCTCCCCGGCACTCCCGGAGCCACAGCCGACAAGCAGGGCGGCGGTCGCGACACCGACCGCCACGGCGACCGAGCGGTGCATGGCAGGGAACCTCCTCAAGGCTCTCTCCGACCGTGATGAAAAACGATCAGGGCCAGGCGGAGAGAAGATTCTCCGGCCTGACCCTGAGCGGTATGGAGCGGGCGACGGGAATCGAACCCGCGTAGCTAGTTTGGAAGACTAGGGCTCTACCATTGAGCTACGCCCGCACAACGCGCGCCGCAGGTTGCAGGACCGCGGCACTGAAGGCATCGTAGCGGGTCGGGCGGCTCCGCCGCACACCGCTTTCGGGCCGCGCCCCGCGCCCGCCGTCGCACGCGCCCGCGTACTCGGTAAATCCGGCAACCGTATGGCCTGCGGGCATGTACCCTACGTGTCGCACCAGACGGGGTGTGGCGCAGCTTGGTAGCGCGTCCGCTTTGGGAGCGGAAGGCCGTGGGTTCAAATCCCGCCACCCCGACCACCGCGCCGGTACGGCGCGCCCGCCCACCGGCAAGATCGCCTTTTGGGGCGTGTACCGCCTGCGGTTACTATGCAAGCTGCGCGCCCGTGTGTCTGCACTCTCACGTCTCTCAAGGGCCGCTAATCCGCTGAAACCCCGCCGCACCGGCGGGGGACGTCAGCAGAACCCCAAGAAGTCAGCCCCCAAGGAGACCGAACCGTGAAGAGCGCCGTGGAGACCCTGAACCCGACCCGGGTTCGGCTCAGCATCGAGGTGCCCTTCGAGGAGCTCAAGGACAGCCTCGACGCGGCGTACAAGAAGATCAACCAGCAGGTCACGGTGAAGGGCTTCCGCAAGGGCAAGATCCCGGCCCGCGTCATCGACCAGCGGTTCGGCCGCGGTGCGGTCCTGGAGGAGGCGGTCAACGACGCGCTTCCGAAGTTCTACACCGACGCGGTCAACGAGGCCGAGCTCAACGTCCTGGGCCAGCCCGAGGTCGACATCACGGAGCTGAAGGACGGCGAGACGCTGAACTTCACCGCCGAGGTCGACGTCCGCCCGACCATCGAGATCCCGGACTACTCCGGCATCGAGGTCGAGGTCGACGCCGTCGAGGTCACCGAGGAGGACGTCGAGAAGGCGGTGGAGCAGCTCCGCGAGCGCTTCGCCTCCACCTCCCCGGTCGAGCGCGCCGCCGAGGACGGCGACGTCGTGACGCTCGACCTGGAGGCCAAGGTCGACGGCGAGGTCCTCGAGGACGGCGTCGCCGAGGGCGTCTCCTACACCATCGGCTCCGGCGAGCTGCTGGACGGCATCGACGACGCCGTGAAGGGCCTGGAGGCCGGTGGCGAGGCCACCTTCACCTCCGAGCTCAAGGGCGGCTCGGCGGCCGGCAAGGAGGCCGAGGTGACCGTCAAGGTCTCCCAGGTCGCCGCCCGTGAACTCCCGGCCCTGGACGACGAGTTCGCCCAGCTCGCCTCCGAGTTCGACACCCTCGAGGAGCTGCGCGCCGACAGCCGCAAGCGCCTGGAGAACATGAAGCAGTACGACCAGGCCACGCAGGCCCAGGAGCGCGTCCTGGAGAAGCTGCTGGAGCTCGTCGAGGTGCCCGTCCCCGAGAAGCTGCTCGAGGACGAGATCAACACCCGCAAGCACAACCTGGAGCACCACCAGCTCGGCCAGATGGGCCTCGACCTCGAGAAGTACCTCGAGATCCAGGGCAAGACGGTCGAGGAGTTCGACGCCGAGACCAAGGAAGCGGCCGTCAAGGGCATCAAGACCCAGTTCGTCCTCGACGAGCTGGTCGCCAAGGAGAAGCTGAACGTCAACCAGGAGGAGCTCACCGAGCACCTCATGCGCCGCGCGGCCTCCTCCGGCATGTCCCCGGACCAGTTCGCCCAGGCCGTCGTCCAGAACAACCAGGTCCAGCTCCTCGTCGGCGAGGTCGCCCGCGGCAAGGCCCTGGCCCTGGTCGTCGAGTCCTCCACGGTGAAGGACACCAACGGCGAGATCGTCGACCTGGACGACGACGAGGACGAGGACGCTTCCGCCGAGGGCTCCGCCGAAGAGGCCCCCGCCGCGGTCGAGGCGGAGGAGAAGGCCCCCGAGGCCTGATCACCCCGCGAACAGCAGGCTCGAAGACGGGCCCCCGGGTCACTCATGACCCGGGGGCCCGTCGGCCTACCCAGGGGCGCGGGGAACTGCGCGACCGGCCCCGTACGAGCCGCACCCGCCGATACACCTGACGTGGCAGACGCGCCTGCGGCTCGTGGAGGGCCGGTCGCGCAGTTCCCCGCGCCCCTTCGGCGGCCGGGGGCCACCAGTGCCCGCCCCACCAGCGGAGCGCACACGCATGCGCTGACAGCGAACAGTTCCCTCTGCGGGATTCACCGGCGGAGCCACCGCGTTAGGGTCCATGAATACGAGGGCGGAGCCGTCGGGAAAACGGCTCGGCCCCCGGAAGGGAAACGTGAAGACGGCCCGGCGCCGTCGTAAGACGAGCAGGTGGATACGTGACGAATCTGATGCCCTCCGCCGCCGGCGAGCCTTCCATCGGCGGTGGCCTCGGCGACCATGTCTACAACCGGCTGCTCAACGAGCGGATCATCTTCCTCGGCCAGCCGGTCGACGACGACATCGCGAACAAGATCACCGCACAGCTGCTGCTCCTTGCCGCCGACCCGGACAAGGACATTTACCTGTACATCAACAGCCCGGGCGGCTCGATCACGGCCGGCATGGCGATCTACGACACGATGCAGTACATCAAGAACGACGTGGTGACCATCGCCATGGGTCTGGCGGCCTCGATGGGGCAGTTCCTGCTCAGCGCGGGCACCCCGGGCAAGCGCTTCGCGCTGCCGAACGCCGAGATCCTGATCCACCAGCCCTCCGCGGGCCTGGCGGGCTCCGCCTCGGACATCAAGATCCACGCCGAGCGGCTGCTGCACACCAAGAAGCGCATGGCCGAGCTCACCTCCCAGCACACGGGCCAGTCGGTCGAGCAGATCACCCGTGACTCGGACCGCGACCGCTGGTTCGACGCCTTCGAGGCCAAGGCCTACGGCCTCATCGACGACGTCATCGCCACCGCCGCGGGCATGCCGGGCGGCGGCGGCACCGGGGCCGGGCAGGCGTGACGGCACCCGCCGGCACGCACACCCCCGCAACGCCCCCAGCCGACCGCCTCAGCCCCTCTCAGGCTCCCAGGAGACACAAGTGAACGACTTCCCCGGCAGCGGCCTCCACGACAGCGCACGCTCCCAGTACTCGGGTCCGACGGCCGAGTCCCGTTACGTCATCCCGCGCTTCGTCGAGCGCACCTCCCAGGGCATCCGCGAGTACGACCCGTACGCGAAGCTCTTCGAGGAGCGGGTGATCTTCCTCGGCGTGCAGATCGACGACGCCTCTGCCAACGACGTCATGGCGCAGCTGCTGTGCCTGGAGTCGATGGACCCCGACCGGGACATCTCGGTCTACATCAACAGCCCCGGCGGCTCCTTCACGGCGCTCACCGCGATCTACGACACGATGCAGTTCGTGAAGCCCGACATCCAGACGGTCTGCATGGGCCAGGCGGCCTCCGCCGCCGCGATCCTGCTGGCCGCCGGTACGCCGGGCAAGCGCATGGCGCTGCCGAACGCCCGCGTCCTGATCCACCAGCCGTACAGCGAGACGGGCCGCGGTCAGGTCTCCGACCTGGAGATCGCCGCCAACGAGATCCTCCGGATGCGTGCGCAGCTGGAGGAGATGCTGGCCAAGCACTCGACCACGCCGATCGAGAAGATCCGCGAGGACATCGAGCGCGACAAGATCCTCACGGCCGAGGACGCGCTGTCGTACGGCCTGATCGACCAGATCATCTCCACGCGGAAGATGAACAACAACAGCGTCCGCTGACCGCGAAAAGGCTGTAATGTCTGCCGCCCCTTGGCACGGTTGGCACCGTTTGACCCAGTGCACGACAAGGTGCACGACAAAGCGAACCGTGCCAAGGGGGGCCCGAACGGGGGGCCCGGCAAGGTACCGTCGACATAAGGCAGCACCAGGAGCCGCTGGATTCCAATAGTCCAGGCGTCTCCCAGGCGAAGGGGAAGCACACCGTGGCACGCATCGGTGACGGCGGCGATCTGCTCAAGTGCTCGTTCTGCGGCAAGAGCCAGAAGCAGGTCAAGAAGCTCATCGCAGGGCCCGGTGTGTACATCTGCGACGAGTGCATCGACCTCTGCAACGAGATCATCGAGGAAGAACTCGCGGAGACCAGTGAGGTCCGCTGGGAGGAGCTCCCGAAGCCCCGCGAGATCTACGAGTTCCTCGAGGGGTACGTGGTCGGCCAGGAGGCGGCCAAGAAGGCGCTCTCCGTGGCGGTCTACAACCACTACAAGCGCGTCCAGGCCGGTGAGAACGGCGGCGGTCAAAGCCGCGAGGACGCCATCGAGTTGGCGAAGTCCAACATCCTCCTGTTGGGCCCCACGGGCTCCGGCAAGACCCTCCTCGCCCAGACCCTCGCGCGCATGCTGAACGTCCCGTTCGCGATCGCGGACGCGACCGCGCTGACGGAGGCCGGCTACGTTGGCGAGGACGTCGAGAACATCCTGCTGAAGCTCATCCAGGCCGCCGACTACGACGTCAAGAAGGCCGAGACCGGGATCATCTACATCGACGAGATCGACAAGGTGGCCCGAAAGAGCGAAAACCCGTCCATCACCCGCGACGTATCGGGTGAGGGCGTCCAGCAGGCCCTGCTGAAGATCCTGGAGGGCACCACGGCGTCGGTCCCGCCCCAGGGCGGCCGCAAGCACCCGCACCAGGAGTTCATCCAGATCGACACGACGAACGTCCTGTTCATCGTGGGCGGTGCCTTCGCGGGCCTGGAGAAGATCATCGAGTCCCGCGCCGGCGCCAAGGGCATCGGCTTCGGTGCCACGATCCGCTCCAAGCGCGAACTCGAGTCCAAGGACCAGTTCGAGGACGTCATGCCGGAGGACCTGGTCAAGTTCGGCATGATCCCGGAGTTCATCGGCCGCCTCCCGGTCATCACCTCCGTCCACAACCTGGACCGCGAGGCGCTCCTGCAGATCCTGGTCGAGCCCCGCAACGCGCTGGTGAAGCAGTACCAGCGCCTCTTCGAACTCGACGGCGTGGAGCTGGACTTCGAGCGCGAGGCCCTCGAAGCCATTGCCGACCAGGCCATCCTCCGCCAGACCGGCGCGCGCGGCCTGCGCGCCATCATGGAGGAAGTCCTGATGTCGGTGATGTACGAGGTCCCGTCCCGCAAGGACGTGGCCCGGGTCGTCATCACAGCGGACGTCGTCCACTCGAACGTGAACCCGACCCTGATCCCGCGCGACGCGCGTGGGCGGGGGCCGGGGGAGCAGAAGACGGCGTAAGCGGTCGGATACGACGAAGCAAAGGGGCGTCCGGTGAAGAGCCGGGCGTCCCTTTCGGCTACCGCGCGCCTATGACATGGGCACTTACTCAATCTCAGCTAGCGATGCATGCTCCTGCAACCCACTTCGGGGGGAGTTCAAGGGCGGTCGATATGCGTACCCAGTGGCTGGAGCGGATGCCGCACGCTGTATGGATGCTGTCGCTAGTTGCGTGGGCGTAGATGCAGACGGTTCTGCCTCTTGCGAGGGTCCCATGCGCCGGATACTCAAGGTGCCCCGGCCCGTATCGCACCTGGACGGTCTCAAGTACCCGGTGTCCGCAGGTTGCTGCCCCCGCTGGTGATGCCGTCAGGCCGACTATGCCAGTAGCGGCGATTACGGCCGCCATGACCCCGCTATGCGTTTATGCATCAGACTCTCCAAATAGATCGTCGTGGTCATGTCAAACGTAGCGTGATCAAGGGAATTCCTTCGACGGGCGCAGTCTCTGTGTCGGCCATTCGGCGCGTGCTGGCCGACTTAGTTGTTCGGGGATGCAACAGCGGAGCCCCGGTCGCGAACGACCGAGGCTCTGACCGTGAGCGGGAAGCGCTACGCCTTGACGCGCACGTCTTTACGGAAGTTGGCTGCCTTGTCGGCGGCGCCGCTCAGGTCCGCACTCTTGCCCGCCATGGCGGACGCCATGTCGGCGTAGATCACGACGCCGATCGTGCTGTGGTCGCCCCAGATGCAGATCGGCACGCTCATCTTGCTTGGACCGCCGGAGGAGGAGTCGCCCTCGAACTTGGTCTCCTGGCACTTCAGGACGGCGCCGTCCAGCGCGCTGGGCGTGAACGTTTCCGGAGTGCCCACGAGTTCACCCGTGTCCGAGGAATCCTTGCTCGCCTCCTTCTTCATGTCGGCGAACATGGCGTCGACGACCGACTCGGGGTCGTCGATCTCGCCGTAGACGCCCATGAAGTTGATCATCTGTGCGGAGAGCGGGTTGCTCTCGTCGCCAGCCTGGTACCCCGCGCTCACGTCCTTGGCGTTCTTCACACCGTGGTCTTCGGCTTCCTTGATGTCGTCCTCGCTGAAGCCACCGCTGTCGGCGCTGCTGGACTTCTTGAACTCGTCGTTGAGTACCGTCGCCGGCGTGGTCAGCTTGTGCGGGCCGTCGTCGGCGATGTCCGCGCCGCCGCTTCCGCTGAAGACGAAGTACGCGCCGACCGCGACCGCCGCGACCACGGCGACCGCGCCGAGGATGATGCCGACCTTCTTGCCGCCACCGCCGGGGGCGACCGGGGGCTGGGGCACGGTCGGGTAGCCCGGCTGGCCGCCGTACGGGGCCTGCTGGCCGTACGGCGAGGTCTGGGGCGGCACGCCCTGGGGAGCCTGCTGGGGGTACCCGTAACCCGGCTGCTGCGGCGGCGCCTGCTGCGGGTAGCCGTAGCCGGGCTGGGGGGCGGCCTGCGGCGGCTGCTGGCCGTAGGGGCCCGGCTGTCCGTACGGTCCGGGCTGCTGGGGCTGCCCGCCGTACGGGCCCGGCTGGTTGTGACTCATGCTCTGGGTTCCCCTCCAGAATGCTTATGTGTGCCTGACATCCTGGCGCAATCTCGATGGCCGCCGCGCATCGGGGTGCACACCGTTACCGAACAATCGGGTTTCGGGACCACCCCGTGACACCCCTAAACTGAGCGCGTGACCGAGAACGCTCAGCAGCAGCCTCCAGCGCCCGCCACCGATCTGCCGACCCAGTACGCGCCGGCCGATGTAGAGGGGACGCTGTACGAGCGCTGGGTAGAGCGTGGTTACTTCGCGGCCGACGCCAAGAGCGACAAGCCCGCGTACACCATCGTCATCCCCCCGCCGAACGTCACCGGCAGCCTGCACCTCGGGCACGCCTTCCAGCACACCCTCATGGACGCCCTGACGCGCCGTAAGCGCATGCAGGGGTACGAGTCCCTCTGGCTCCCCGGCATGGACCACGCCGGTATCGCCACGCAGAACAAGGTCGAGCAGCAGCTCGCCGAAGAGGGCAAGTCCCGCCACGACTTGGGGCGCGAGGAGTTCGTCGAGCGCGTCTGGCAGTGGAAGGAGGAGTACGGCGGCAAGATCCTCGGCCAGATGCGCCGGCTCGGCGACGGGGTCGACTGGGACCGTGAGCGGTTCACCATGGACGAGGGCCTGTCCAAGGCCGTCCAGACCATCTTCAAGCGGCTCTACGACGACGAGCTGATCTACCGCGCCGAGCGCATCATCAACTGGTGCCCGCGGTGCCTGACGGCCATCTCCGACATCGAGGTCGAGCACCAGGAGGACGCCGGCGAGCTGGTCTCCATCCGGTACGGAGAGGGCGAGGACAGCCTCGTCGTCGCCACCACCCGCGCGGAGACGATGCTCGGTGACACCGCTGTCGCCGTCCACCCGGACGACGAGCGGTACAAGCACCTCATCGGCAAGCTGATCAAGCTGCCGCTGACCGACCGCTCCATCCCGGTCGTCGCCGACACCCACGTCGACCCGGAGTTCGGCACGGGCGCCGTCAAGGTGACGCCGGCCCACGACCCGAACGACTTCGCGATCGGCCAGCGCCACGACCTGCCGTCCATGACGATCATGGACGAGCACGGCGTCATCACCGTTCACGGCCCCTTCCTCGGCCAGGACCGCTTCGAGGCCCGTGACGCCATCGTCGGCGCGCTGCGCTCGCAGGGCCGGATCGTCGCCGAGAAGCGCCCGTACACCCACTCCGTCGGCCACTGCTCCCGCTGCAAGACGACCGTTGAGCCGCGGCTGTCGATGCAGTGGTGGGTCAAGGTCGCGCCCCTGGCCAAGGCCGCAGGCGGCGCGGTCCGCGACGGCCGGGTCAAGATCCACCCCGAGGACATGTCGAAGCGCTACTTCGACTGGGTGGACAACATGTTCGACTGGTGCATCTCGCGCCAGCTCTGGTGGGGCCACCGCATCCCCGTCTGGTACGGCCCGAACGGCGAGACGGTCTGCGTCGGCCCCGACGAGCAGCCGCCCACCGGCGAGGGCTGGACCCAGGACACCGACGTCCTGGACACCTGGTTCTCCTCCGGCCTGTGGCCGTTCTCCACGCTCGGCTGGCCCGAACAGACCGAGGATCTGCGGAAGTTCTACTCCACCGACGTCCTGCTCACCGGCCACGACATCATCTTCTTCTGGGTCGCCCGGATGATGATGTTCGGCCTGTACGCGATGGACGGGGAGGTCCCGTTCAAGACCATCGCGCTGACCGGCCTGGTCCGCGACGAGCGCGGCAAGAAGATGTCGAAGTCCTTCGGCAACGTCGTCGACCCGCTCGACTGGATGGACAAGTACGGCTCGGACGCGCTCCGCTTCACCCTCGCGCGCGGCGCCAACCCGGGCACCGACGTCCCGATCGGCGAGGACTGGGTCCAGGCCTCCCGCAACTTCGCCAACAAGATCTGGAACGCGACCCGCTTCGCGCTGATGAACGGCGCGACGGTCGAGGGCCCGCTGCCGGACGCCTCGCAGCTCTCCGCGACCGACCGCTGGATCCTCGCCCGCCTCAACGAGACGGTCGAGCAGGTCGACGCGTACTACGAGGACTTCCAGTTCGCCAAGCTCAGCGACGCACTGTTCCACTTCGCGTGGGACGAGGTCTTCGACTGGTACGTCGAGCTGTCCAAGACCACGTTCCAGGCGGGCGGCGAGCCGGCCGAAGTCAGCAAGCGCGTCCTGGGCGAGGTCCTGGACGTCGCCCTGCGCCTCCTCCACCCGGTCATCCCGTTCGTCACGGACACCCTGTGGACGACGCTGACCGGCGGCGAGTCCCTCGTCATCGCCGACTGGCCCAAGGACAGTGGCTTCCGTGACGACGCCGCCGAGCGCGAGATCGAGCTGGTCCAGCAGGTCGTCACCGAGGTCCGCCGATTCCGTGCCGACCAGGGCCTCCAGCCCGGCCAGCGCGTCCCGGCCCGGCTGACCCTCGACGGTACGGTCCTGGCCCCGCACGAGGCCGCGATCCGTCAACTGCTGCGCCTGCAGCCGGAGGGCGAGGGCTTCGCGGCCACCGCGACCCTGCCGGTGGCGGGGGCCGAGGTCGCCCTCGACCTCTCCGGTGTCATCGACGTCGCCGCCGAGCGCAAGCGCCTCGCGAAGGACCTCGCGGTCGCGGAGAAGGAGAAGGCCCAGGCCACGGCCAAGCTTGGCAACGAGGCGTTCCTCGCGAAGGCGCCGGACCAGGTCGTCGACAAGATCCGGGGCCGCCTCGCCAAGGCGGACGAGGACATCACCCGCATCACCGCCCAACTGGAACGCCTCCCGAAGGCGTAGCCCTTCGTAGGCCCAGCGGAAGGCCCCGGTGCTTGAGAAGCACCGGGGCCTTCCGCTGGGCGGGGAAAGGGCGCAGCCCTTTCAGGGGCGCGGGGAACTGCGCGACCAGCCACACACCACCCGCAGTCGCCCTACCGCGGGTACCCCCGAGTTCTCAGGCGCCCGGTCCGTAGACTGGGCCCCGTGAGCGAACGCAGTGACCAGCAGCCCGACCCGGTCGACCCGACCGACCCGTTCGAGGAGATCATCGCCGCGGAGACCGACCGGGATCCCGACCTCGCGGTGATCGAGGCCGGCAGCCGAACCCTGCGTGCCCAGGGCGGCGCACCGCAGGCCGACGTGCCGGCCAGGCCCGCCGACCCGGCCCTCGACAAGGCCCTGCGCGACGTCGAGGCCGACCTCGCGACCCGCTGGGGCGAGACCAAACTGGAGCCCTCGGTCACGAGGATCGCCGCGCTGATGGATGTCCTGGGCGAGCCCCAGCGCTCGTACCCGTCCCTCCACATCACCGGCACCAACGGCAAGACCTCCACCGCCCGCATGATCGAGGCCCTCCTCGGCGCCTTCGAACTGCGCACCGGCCGGTACACCTCCCCGCACGTCCAGTCGATCACCGAGCGCATCAGCCTCGACGGCGCTCCCATCTCCGCCGAGCGGTTCATCGAGACGTACGAGGACATCAAGCCGTACGTCGAGATGGTGGACGCGGCCCAGGAGTACCGGCTCTCCTTCTTCGAGGTGCTCACGGGGATGGCGTACGCCGCCTTCGCCGACGCGCCCGTGGACGTGGCGGTCGTCGAGGTCGGCATGGGCGGCACCTGGGACGCCACCAACGTCATCGACGGGGACGTCGCCGTCGTCACCCCCATCGGCCTCGACCACACCGACCGGCTGGGCGAGACGCCCGCCGAGATCGCCGTGGAGAAGTCCGGCATCGTCAAGCAGGACGCGACGGTGATCCTGGCGCAGCAGCCGGTCGACGCGGCGCAGGTGCTGCTGAAGAAGGCCGTGGAGGTCGACGCGACCGTGGCCCGCGAGGGTCTGGAGTTCGGTGTCGTCTCGCGTCAGGTCGCCGTCGGCGGACAGATGCTGACCCTGCGAGGCCTGGGCGGCGAGTACCCCGAGGTCTACCTTCCGCTGCACGGCCCGTACCAGGCGCACAACGCGGCCGTCGCGCTCGCCGCCGTGGAGGCGTTCTTCGGCGTCGGTTCGCAGCGGCCCGAGCCGCTCGACATCGACACGGTTCGCAAGGCCTTCGCGACCGTCTCCTCGCCGGGCCGGCTGGAGGTCGTACGGCGGTCCCCGACCGTCGTGCTGGACGCCGCGCACAATCCGGCGGGCGCCCGGGCCACGGCCGAGGCCGTCGGTGAGGCGTTCGACTTCAGCCGGCTGATCGGTGTGGTCGGCGCGAGCGGCGACAAGAACGTGCGGGGTCTCCTGGAGGCCTTCGAACCGATCTTCGCCGAGGTCGTGATCACGCAGAACTCCAGCCACCGGGCGATGGACGCCGACGAGCTGGCCGGTATCGCGGTGGAGGTGTTCGGCGAGGAGCGGGTGCAGGTCGAGCCCCGGCTGCCCGACGCCCTGGAGGCGGCGATCACGCTCGCCGAGGAGGAGGGCGAGTTCGCGGGCGGTGGCGTCCTCGTCACCGGTTCCGTCATCACCGTCGGCGAGGCCCGGCTGCTGCTGGGGAAGGGCTGAGTTCCACGACATGCGTACTCTCTGTGCTTCGACGCTGATCGGCGAGTTCTTCGTCATCGGCTTCGCCGGGCTGGTCGCCATGAAGGACCCGGATCTGGCCATGACCACGGTCTGGACGGTCAGCGGCATCGCCATGTTCCTCTGCGTCCTGCTGTGCGGTCTCGTCACCAGGCCCGGTGGGACCCAGCTCGGTTGGGCGCTCCAGATCGCGCTGATCCTCTCCGGGTTCTTCGTCCCGACGATGTTCTTCCTGGGCGCGGTCTTCGCCGCCCTGTGGTGGGCCTCGATCCACTACGGACGGAAGATCGACGAGGCCAAGGCCCGGTTCGCCGCGCAGGCCGCCACCGAGGCCGGTGCGTCCTCCGGAGCATCATGACGCTGCGTAATACGGTGCCGGGCGCGCCCTGTAGCCTCTGAGCTCCGCACCCGCGTGAAACGAAGGAGTCACCACAGTGAGCCAGCGCACCCTCGTCCTGCTCAAGCCCGACGCCGTCCGGCGGGGCCTGACCGGCGAGATCATCAGCCGTATCGAGCGCAAGGCCGGCTGGCAGATCACCGCGCTGGAGCTGCGGACCCTGGACCAGGAGACGCTGGAGCAGCACTACGGTGAGCACAAGGGCAAGCCGTTCTACGAGCCGCTCGTCGCGTTCATGGCCTCCGGTCCGGTCGTCGCCCTGATCGTCGAGGGCGAGCGGGTCATCGAGGGAGTCCGCGCGCTGGCCGGACCGACCGACCCGATCGCCGCCGCGCCCGGCTCCATCCGTGGTGACTACGGAGTGATCGTGCGCGAGAACCTCATCCACGCGTCGGACTCGGAGGAGTCGGCCGAGCGCGAGGTCAAGATCTTCTTCCCCGGGCGCGCGTAGTAGCGTTCGCGACGGCGGGGGCCGGCGAGTCGCTCGCTCCCGCCGAGCGAACACCGCTGGACACCGGCCACCACCGTCGGACTCCGGCCACCACCTCTGGAAGACCCGAACGACCCCTGGCGGACCGGGAAAGCCTCCGGAACCCCCGGGACACTTCCACCACACCCGGCCACCACCCACACGGCCTACACCCCGGCTGATCAGCCAACCCCGCCTAGAATTGGGCCGTACAACGGCATATGCGCGGCGATCGGGGGAACGCACACCCCCGATGGACCGTCTCCAGAGGCGAGGCGGCGCATCGCATGCCCACAATGGCGAAGACCCTCGCGCAGTGTTCGTGCGGGCGAGACTACGATGTAAGCCTTCACGTCACAGCACCCACTTCGCCGACCCGAAAAAGCCCTGAAAAGCCCTCAAAAGCCGTCAGTGCTCCGCTTGGGAAGGCCACACGAATCCTGATGGGGAACTCAATGTCGTTCATCGGCCGTGACATGGCTGTCGACCTCGGGACCGCCAACACGCTGGTGTACGTCAGGGGTCGCGGGATCGTACTGAACGAGCCGTCCGTCGTCGCGATCAACACCAACACCGGTGGCATTCTCGCGGTCGGCGCGGAGGCGAAGAAGATGATCGGGCGGACCCCCGGCAACATCGTTGCCGTACGTCCGCTGAAGGACGGTGTCATCGCCGACTTCGAGATCACCGAGCGGATGCTCCGCTACTTCATCCTGAAGATCCACAAGCGGCGCTATCTCGCCCGTCCTCGGGTCGTCGTCTGCGTGCCGTCCGGCATCACCGGTGTCGAGCGTCGCGCCGTCATCGAGGCGTCCTCCCAGGCAGGCGCCCGTCAGGTGCACATCATCGAGGAGCCGATGGCCGCGGCCATCGGCTCCGGCCTGCCGGTCCACGAGGCCACGGGCAACATGGTGGTGGACATCGGCGGCGGCACCACGGAGGTCGCGGTCATCTCCCTCGGCGGCATCGTCACCGCCCAGTCCATCCGCGTCGCGGGCGACGAGTTGGACAACGCGATCATCCAGCACATCAAGAAGGAGTACTCACTCCTCCTCGGTGAGCGGACGGCCGAACAGATCAAGATCACGATCGGTTCGGCGTACGACCTCGACGCTGACGAGCACACCGAAATCCGCGGCCGGGACCTGGTGTCCGGGCTGCCCAAGACCGTCGTCATCTCCGCCGGGGAAGTGCGGAAGGCGATCGAGGAGCCCGTCAACGCCATCGTCGATGCCGTCAAGACGACCCTCGACAAGTGCCCCCCGGAACTCTCCGGCGACATCATGGACCGGGGCATCGTCCTCACCGGCGGCGGCGCCCTGCTGCGCGGTCTCGACGAACGGCTGCGCCGGGAGACCGGAATGCCGATCCATATCGCCGAGGACCCGCTCGACAGCGTGGCGCTCGGCTCCGGCAAGTGTGTCGAGGAGTTCGAGGCGTTGCAGCAGGTGCTCGACGCCCAGCCCCGCAGATGACGTAACGCTTCGATTCCGCCGTACGGGACGTTCTCCTCTCGTGCGGCGGATCGTTGATATTGAGGCATAAGCTCCACAAAGCGCCCCTGTCGTTCCCGTGCCGGGATTCCCAGGGGCTACCCGAATTCCCCAATTCCTGTTGAATTCCTATGAGGAAGGCACGGCCGCCGCACGTGAGGGACACACGAGAGAGCCGGCTGCTCCTGGTGCTGCTGATCGCCGTCGCGTTCGCGCTGATCACGGTGGACATCCGCGGCGGGAAGGACTCACCGGTCGACGGTGCCCGACGTGCCGCCGCCACCGTCTTCGGCCCGATCGAGGACGGTGTGTCGACCGCCGTCGACCCCATCGGCAACGCCATAAGCGCCGTCCGCGACTCCGGCTCCCGCCACGACCGCCTCGCCGCGCTGGAGAAGGAGAACGCCGAACTGAAGGCGGCCCTCGGCAGCGACGACCGCAACAGCAGCAGGGTCGAACAGCTCGACAAGATGCTGAAGACCGCCGCGAACGGCCGGTACGGCATCAAGGGCGCCGAGGTCATCGCCATAGGAGCGGCCCAGGGCTTCTCCTGGACCGTCACCATCGACATCGGCACCGAGGACGGCATCACCCGCGACATGACCGTCCTCAACGGCAACGGGCTGGTCGGCCGCGTCACCACCGTCGGGCCGAACACCGCGACCGTCCTCCTCGCCAACGACCCCGACTTCACCGTCGGCACCCGGATGGAGGCCACCGACGAACTCGGCTTCGCCTCCGGCCAGGGCGACCGGCCGCTGCGCGTCGAACTGCTCAACGGCAAGGCCAAGGTGAAGGAGGGCGACCGTCTCGTCACCTTCGGCTCCCAGGCCGACAAGCCGTTCGTCCCGGGCGTCCCGGTCGGTGTCGTCTCCCGCGTCGACCCCTCCGGCGGCGACCTCACCCGCACGATCTACGTCAAGCCGTTCGTGGCCTTCACCCAGTTGGACATCGTCGGCGTCGTCGTCCAGCCGCCGCGCAAGGACCCTCGCGACACCGTCCTGCCGGCCAAGCCGAAGGCCACCCCCACGCCCACCGTGACGGTCACGGTCACACCGGGCGCGGACGAACCGGGCGACGGCGCCGACGGACAGTCGCAAGAGCAGTAGACGTAGGACAGTAGGAGCTGACCCCCTGATGCGCTTCAACCGGATGCTGCTCTCCACCACCCTGGTGATCGTCGCCCTGGTGATCCAGGTGAGCGTCCTCGCCAGACTCCATCTCCCGGGCGCCGTACCGGACCTGGTGCTCCTCACCGTGCTCGGCCTCGCCCTGGTCTACGGCCATGTCGGCGGCGCCCTGATCGGCTTCGGCGCCGGGCTGCTGTCCGACCTCGCGCCGCCCGCCGACCACGCGGCCGGGCGGTACGCCCTGGTCCTGTGCGTCATCGGCTACCTCGCGGGACTGGCGAAGCCCGAGACGGGCCGCCTGAAGTCGGCGACCGGACCGATGGTCGTGGTCGTCGTCGCCGCCCTCGGCTCCACCCTCCTGTACGCCGGTGTCGGTGCCCTCGTCGGAGACGACGCCGCCCGCCACGTCGGCCTGCCCAGCCTGCTGTTCACCGCCGCGCTCTACGACCTGCTGCTCGCGCCCTTCGTCGTCCCCGGCGTCATCGCGCTCGCCCGGCGCGCCGAGAACGACCCGCTCGCCGAGACCGGCAGCGCCGCCAAGGCGACCGACGTCGCCTCCGGCTGGCTCTCCTCCGGCACCGGCCTGCGCATCGGCAACCAGCGCGGCGGACTCCGCATCAAGGCCGCGCGCTCACGGATGGCCAGGGCGGGACGCATCAAGGGGGTAAAGCGGCTGTGACGGCACGGCAATCGGACAGCGGAACCGATCACCGCCGAGCGGTGTACCCCATGTACCGGCACCACGCGCACCACCCGCACACGCATCACCCGCACACGCACTGAGAGGGGGAGACAGGCAGTGACCAACATCCCGGAGACCGGGCGGACCCCACGGGTCCAGATCCGGCTCGTCATCATCCAGATCCTCGTCTTCTCCCTCCTCGGCACCCTCGGCGGCCGCCTCTGGTACCTCCAGATCCGCGAGGGCGACGCCTACGCCAAGGAAGCCTCCGGCAACCACGTCCAGCAGGTCGTCCAGCCCGCCGTACGCGGCTCGATCCTGGACGCGGGCGGAGTGCCGATCGCGGACAACGAGACCCGCCTCGTCGTCTCCGCCTCCCGCACCGACCTGCTCAAGATGGACGACGACGGCAAGGCCGTCCTCACCAAGCTCGCAGGCGTCCTGGACATGAAGCCCAAGGACGTCATGGACAAGGTCCGCCTCTGCGACTCGGAGACCCCCCAGCCCTGCTGGAACGGCTCGCCCTACCAGCCGATCCCCATCACCGACGAGGCCACCGCCAAGCAGGCCCTGCAGATCCGCGAGCGCTCCGAGGACTTCCCCGGCATCACCGCCGAACCCCAGGCCGTCCGCCGCTACGCCAGCCCTGGCGGCTCCAAGACCTCCCAGGTCCTTGGGTACCTCTCCCCGGTCACCGACGAGGAGATCACCAAGGCCCAGGACACCGACTCGCCGTATCTGCGCTCCGACCAGGTCGGCCGCTCCGGCCTGGAGCGCCAGTACGACAAGGAACTGCGCGGCAAGGCCGGCGTCACCCGGTACGAGGTCGACAACCTCGGCCGGGTCATCGGCGAGGCCGAGGCCGACCCCGCCCAGCCCGGCGCCAACCTCGTCACCAGCATCGACGCCCGCGTGCAGCGCATCGCCGAGTACGAACTCAACGAGGCGATGAAGGAAGCCCGCAAGCAGAACGACCGCAACACCGGGACCAACTACAAGGCGGACTCCGGCGCGGTCGTCGTGATGGAGGCCAAGACCGGCCGTGTGGTCGCCATGGCCTCCAACCCGGACTACGACCCCAACGCCTGGGTCGGCGGCATCTCCGCCAAGGACTACGCCAAGCTCACCGGCAAGAAGTCCAACTACCCGCTGCTGAACCGCGCGATCCAGGGCCAGTCGGCCCCCGGCTCCGTGTTCAAGGTGATCCCGACGGCCGCCGCGGTGAACGCCGGCTACTCCTTCAACGGCCCGTACCAATGCTCCAGTTCGTACTCGATCGGCGGCCAGGTCTTCAAGAACTTTGAGTCCCAGAGCCATGGCGCGATCAGCCTCGGCAAGGCGCTGGAGGTCTCCTGCGACACCGTCTTCTACCGCCTCTCCCACGAGGAGTGGAAGCGCGACGGAGGCATCAAGCCCAAGAAGGGCGCCAACGACTGGTTCTACAAGACCGCCCACCAGTTCGGCCTCGGCGCCGAGACCGGCATCGATCTGCCGAACGAGGTCACCGGCCGCATCCCGGACCGCCAGTGGAAGCAGAAGTACTGGGAGGACAACAAGGACGCCTGGTGCAAGTACGGCAAGAAGGGCGGCTCGTACGCCGAGCAGATCGCGTACGAGAACTGCCTCGAAGGCAACCGCCTGCGTGCCGGTGACTCCGTCAACTACTCCATCGGCCAGGGCGACACCCTCGTCACCCCCATCCAGATGGCCACCATCTACGCGGCCATCTCCAACGGCGGCACCCTCTACGACCCCACCGTCGGCAAGGCGATCATCAGCGCCGACGGCAAGAACGTGCAGGAGATCGCACCCAAGTCGCACGGCAAACTGCCGATGACGAAGAAGACCCGCGACGAGATAGACGAAGCCCTCGCGGGAGTCGCGACCCGAGGCACGGCAGCCTGGCGCTTCCAGGGCTGGCCGCAGGACGAGATCCCGATCCACGCCAAGACGGGTACGGCCGAGGTCTACGGCAAGCAGACGACCTCCTGGTTCACCACGTACACCAAGGACTACTCGATCGTCATGACGATCTCCCAGGGTGGTACGGGCTCCGGCGCCTCGGCACCCGCCGTGCGCAAGCTCTACAACGCGCTCTACGGCGTCTCCGAGGACGGAAAGATCGACAGGAAGAAGGCACTGCTGCCCACCCCGCAGAAGGGCCTGCCGAAGATCGAGTCCGACGGTTCGATCGACTCCCCGAAGCTGGAGTCCTACCCGCCGAAGAAGTCCAAGAAGGAGGCCGCCGAGGACGGCACCCAGGTGGTCGCCGCGGGGCCCGGCGCCCGACCGGTCTCCTTCGACGTCCCGGCGGCGATCCTCGACACACGGGGCGGCGGCACCAACCGCGCCGCCCGCCGACGCGACGATCGAGGTCGACGGCGAGGGGGCGGCGGAGGCCGCTGCGGCAGCGGCCGTTGTGGCAGTGGCAGTGGCAGCGGCGGCGGTGGCAGTCGCGGTGAAGGCGGCGGTGGCAGCCGCGGTGGTCGGGGACGGAGGAGGTCCGGATGACCGGCAACAGCTTCTCCGTCTCCGGGTACGGGCCCGAACGCACCGGCTGGACCCGGCTGTTCGCCCGTGACTCGCTCGCCCGCCGGCTCGACTGGCCGATACTGTTCTCGGCCATCGCGCTCTCCCTGATCGGCGCGGCCCTCGTCTACTCGGCGACCCGCAACCGCACCGAGCTCAACCAGGGCGACCCGTACTACTTCCTGCTCCGGCACCTGCTCAACACCGGCATCGGCTTCGCCCTGATGATCGGCACGGTCTGGCTCGGCCACCGCACCCTACGCACGGCCGTCCCCATCCTGTACGGCATCTCGGTGCTGCTGATCCTGCTGGTGCTCACCCCGATGGGCGCGACCATCAACGGCGCGCACGCATGGATCGTCGTCGGCGGCGGCTTCTCGCTCCAGCCCTCGGAGTTCGTGAAGGTCACGATCATCCTGGGGATGGCGATGCTGCTGGCGGCCCGGGTGGACGCGGGCGACAAACCCCACCCCGACCACCGCACGGTCGTCCAGGCCCTCGGGCTCGCAGCCGTCCCGATACTGATCGTGCTGCTCATGCCCGACCTCGGCTCGGTCATGGTCATGGTGGTCATCGTGCTCGGCGTCCTGCTCACCTCCGGCGCCTCCAACCGGTGGGTCCTAGGCCTCATCGGCACGGGCGCGGTCGGCGCGATCGCCGTCTGGCAGCTCGGGGTGCTTGACGAGTACCAGATCAACCGCTTCGCGGCCTTCGCCAACCCCGAACTCGACCCGGCCGGCGTGGGCTACAACACCAACCAGGCCCGGATCGCCATCGGCTCCGGCGGGCTGCTCGGCACCGGGCTGTTCAAGGGCTCGCAGACCACGGGACAGTTCGTGCCCGAGCAGCAGACCGACTTCGTGTTCACGGTGGCGGGGGAGGAGCTCGGCTTCGTGGGCGCCGGGCTGATCATCGTGCTGCTCGGTGTCGTCCTGTGGAGGGCCTGCCGGATCGCCCGCGAGACCACCGAGCTGTACGGCACGATCGTCGCCGGCGGCATCATCGCCTGGTTCGCCTTCCAGTCCTTCGAGAACATCGGCATGACCCTCGGCATCATGCCGGTGGCGGGCCTGCCGCTGCCGTTCGTGTCGTACGGCGGTTCGTCGATGTTCGCGGTGTGGGTGGCGGTGGGGTTGCTGCAGTCCATCAGAGTGCAGCGCCCGATGTCGGCGTAAGGTCCCGGTGCTCCTCAGGGGCAGGCCTCCGCTCCCTCCATGGGGGCGATGGTCTGCCCCTTTACCGAATATGCGACTAGATTCATTTCATGGCGGACACAAAGCGCGAGATCGAGCGGAAGTACGAGTCCGACGAGAGCGGCCTGCCGGACCTCACCGGTGTGGCCGGGGTCGCGACCGTCATGGACAAGGGTGTGGCGGAGCTGGACGCCGTCTACTACGACACCTCCGACGAACGCCTCGCCGCCGCCTCCATCACCCTGCGTCGCCGTACGGGCGGCAGTGACGCGGGCTGGCATCTGAAGTTCCCCGTCTCCTCGGGCGTACGGGACGAGATCCGGGCTCCGCTGTCCGACACGCTGCCCGACGAACTCGCCGGGCTGGTCCGCTCCCGGGTGCGGGCGGCGAAGCTGGTCCCGCTGGTCCGTCTCCTCTCCACCCGAGCCGTCAGCGAGCTGCTCGACGCCGACGGCAGGCTCCTCGCCGAGGCCAGCGTGGACGCCGTGGTCGCCGAGCGGCTCACCGAGAAGGGCCGGACCGCACAGTGGTCCGAGATCGAGGTCGAACTCGCCGACGACGGTGACCCCGCGTTCCTCGACAAGGTCGAGAAGAAGCTGCGCAAGGCGGGCGTACGGCCGTCGGACTCGCCGTCCAAGCTCGCCAGGGCCCTCCAGGAGACGGCTCCTGCGAAGGGGAAGAAGGCCAAGAAGGACGGGAAGGACGGCAAGAGCGAGAAAGGCGGCAAGGGCGCGAAGGGGAAGGGGGACGGTGAGCCGCTCACGCCCGGGGACCATGTCCTCGCGTACATCCGGGCCCAGCGGGACGCGATCGTCGAGCTGGACCCCGCCGTCCGCCGCGACGTCTTCGACTCCGTCCACAGCATGCGGGTCGCCACGCGTCGCCTGCGCAGCACCTTCAAGTCGTTCGGCAAGGTCCTGGACCGGGCGGTCACGGACCCGATCGGCGAGGAGCTGAAGTGGCTCGCGGGGGAGCTGGGCGTCGACCGTGACCAGGAGGTTCTGACGGAGCGCCTCACCGAGGCATTGGACGGCCTCCCCGAGAGCCTGGTGACGGGCCCGGTCCACGCACGGCTGCGCGCCTGGTCGCGGAAGGACGGAGGTACCGGCCCCCGGACCGAACTGATCGAGGCCCTGGACGGACCGCGCTATCTGGAGCTGCTGGAAACCCTCGACGCCGTGATCGCGGACCCGCCGCTGCTCAAGGCCGCCCACGGCGATCCCGAGAAAGTGATCACCAAGGCGGTCGAGAAGGACTTCGGCAAGGTGGCGGCCCTCGTCGAGGAGGCCCTGGCCCAGCCGCCCGGCGCCGACCGCGACCTCGCCATGCACGAGGCCCGCAAGAAGACCAAGCGGACCCGGTACGCGGCCGAGGCGGCCCGTCCCCTCCTGGGTAATCCGGCCAAGGCACTCGTCAAGGACATGAAGTCCCTGCAGACCCTCCTCGGCGACCACCAGGACAGCGTGATGGCCCGCGAGGCCCTGCGCGACCTTGCCCACCAGGCCCACGCGGCACCGGGGGAGAGCGCCTTCACGTACGGGCTGCTGTACGGCAGGGAGGAGCGCCGGGCGGAGCTGGCGGAGGCGGAGCTGCCCGGGGAGTGGAAGAGGATCAGCGCGGACATGCCCTTCTGAGCTGCGCAGGTGAGCCCCGCCGCTAATCGGGAGTGCGAGGGGTGTCTCCGGGGGCGTTAGGCTAGATGGTCACCCCCTGTCAGCTCACGAAGGTAACCCCCGCGATGTCTGTCGAGTCGGTCTTCCCACAGCTAGAGGCCCTGCTCCCGCATGTGCAGAAGCCGATCCAGTACGTCGGCGGTGAGCTCAACTCCACCGTCAAGCCCTGGGAGTCCGCGGACGTCCGCTGGGCGCTCATGTACCCGGACGCGTACGAGGTCGGTCTGCCCAACCAGGGCGTCATGATCCTCTACGAGGTGCTGAACGAGCGCGAGGGCGTCCTCGCCGAGCGTACGTACAGCGTGTGGCCGGACCTGGAGGCGCTGATGCGGGAGCACGGCGTCCCGCAGTTCACCGTCGACAGCCACCGCCCGGTGAAGGCGTTCGACGTGTTCGGTCTGTCCTTCTCCACGGAGCTGGGCTACACCAACATGCTGACCGCCCTGGACCTCGCCGGAATCCCCCTGGAGTCCAAGGACCGCACGCTCGACGACCCGATCGTGCTGGCCGGCGGCCACGCGGCCTTCAACCCTGAGCCGATCGCCGACTTCATCGACGCGGCGATCATCGGCGACGGCGAGCAGGCCGTGCTGGACATGACCGAGATCATCCGCGTCTGGAAGGCGGAGGGCAGGCCCGGCGGCCGCGAGGAGGTCCTCTTCCGCCTCGCGAAGACGGGCTCGGTGTACATCCCCGCGTTCTACGACGTCGAGTACCTGCCCGACGGCCGTATCGGCCGCGTCGTGCCCAACAAGTCCGGTGTCCCGTGGCGGGTGTCCAAGCACACCGTCATGGACCTCGACGAGTGGCCGTACCCCAAGCAGCCCCTCGTCCCGCTCGCCGAGACGGTCCATGAGCGGATGTCGGTGGAGATCTTCCGCGGCTGCACCCGCGGCTGCCGCTTCTGCCAGGCGGGCATGATCACCCGCCCGGTGCGGGAGCGTTCCATCACGGGCATCGGCGAGATGGTCGAGAAGGGCCTCAAGGCGACCGGTTTCGAGGAGGTCGGCCTGCTCTCCCTCTCCTCCGCCGACCACAGCGAGATCGGCGACATCGCCAAGGGCCTGGCGGACCGGTACGAGGAGGACAAGATCGGTCTGTCCCTCCCCTCGACCCGCGTGGACGCCTTCAACGTCGACCTCGCGAACGAACTGACCCGCAACGGCCGGCGCTCGGGTCTGACCTTCGCGCCCGAGGGCGGCTCCGAGCGCATGCGCAAGGTCATCAACAAGATGGTCTCGGAGGAGGACCTGATCCGGACGGTCTCCACGGCGTACGGCAACGGCTGGCGCCAGGTGAAGCTGTACTTCATGTGCGGCCTGCCGACGGAGACCGACGAGGACGTCCTCCAGATCGCCGACATGGCGATGAACGTGATCGCCGAGGGCCGCAAGGTCTCCGGCCAGAACGACATTCGCTGCACGGTCTCGATCGGCGGGTTCGTCCCCAAGCCGCACACACCGTTCCAGTGGGCGCCGCAGCTTTCCGCCGAGGAGACCGACGCCCGGCTCGAAAAGCTTCGCGACAAGATCCGCGGCGACAAGAAGTACGGCCGTTCCATCGGCTTCCGCTACCACGACGGCAAGCCGGGCATCGTCGAGGGCCTGCTGTCGCGCGGCGACCGCCGCATCGGCGCCGTCATCCGCGCGGTCTACGAGGACGGCGGCCGCTTCGACGGCTGGCGCGAGCACTTCTCCTACGACCGCTGGATGAGCTGCGCGGACAAGGCCCTCGCGGACTTCGGCCTCGACGTCGACTGGTACACGACCCGCGAGCGCACCTACGAGGAGGTCCTGCCCTGGGACCACCTGGACTCCGGCCTCGACAAGGACTGGCTCTGGGAGGACTGGCAGGACGCCCTCGACGAGACAGAGGTCGAGGACTGCCGCTGGACACCGTGCTTCGACTGCGGCGTGTGCCCGCAGATGGACACCCACATCCAGATCGGCCCGACGGGCAAGAAGCTGCTGCCGCTGTCGGTCAAGCAGCCGGTGGGGAGTGCGCCGCACAGCCACGGTCACTGACCCGGCCGAGGCCGGCAGGTCGTAGAGGGGTGTCCGGAGGGCCGTTCGGCCGGTCTCCGGGCACCCCTTCTCACGTACAACCGGCCGGTCACGCGCGGCGTGACGGTCGAGCCGCCGTTGACGATGTTGTCCGCCGACTGGAGTTCGACCCGGTACCACGGCCGCGGGTTGCCCTGTTCGTCGTCGCAGTTCAGGGTGGCGTGGGGCTGCGTGTCCACCGGCACGCAGGTGGTCTCCCATGCCTGGCCCACGGTGGTGACGACATTGAACTTGACGAGCCCCTTCGAGGCGTCGGCCTCCTCACCCTTGGGCTGGCCCTTGTCCTCGCCGTGGTCCGTGCCGGAGCTGCCGCCATGGTCCTTGCCGGTGTCCTGGGTGTGACCGCTGCTCGACCCCTGGCTGTGGCTCTGCCCGGTCTGCTGGGCGTGGCCCTGGCCCTGGCCGGTCTGGCTGTGCCCCTGGCCCTGGCCCTGGCCCTGACCGTGCTCCTTGCCGGTTTCCTTCTGCCCGTGCCCGTGCCCGTGCCCGTGCCCGTGCCCGTGCCCGTGCCCGTGCCCGTGCCCGTGGCCCTCGCCGTGGCCGCTCGTGTTGACCGAGACACCGCACGCGAAGCCGACGTAGCGGTCCCGCGAATCACGGCCGCCTGCCGGGAAGTTGGGGTGGGCGTTGAGGTCGGTCCACAGGAACGGGTGGGCGACCTCGCCCTGGAGGTCGCGGATGCCGGCGAAGACCCGTCCGTCGCTCAGCACGACCCGGAACTCGCGCTTCTTGGAGTCCTGTACCGCGTCGATGTCGGCGCAGGGACCGGCGGGCCCCGTGGCGCCCGTGGCACCGGTGGCTCCCGTCAGCCCGTCAGCCCGTCAGCCCGTCAGCCCGTCCGCTCCCGTGGGGCCGGTGGGACCTGTCGCACCAGTGAGGCCGGCGGGACCGTCCGCGCCGTCCGCGCCGGTCGCGCCAGTGGCTCCGGTCGGTCGGGCCGGTGGGGCCCGTCTCGCCGGTGTCACCTGGGGGGCCCTCGGGGCCGACTTCGCCCTGAGGACCGGTGTCGCCCCTGGCGCCGGTCGGACGCTGGGGTCCGGTCGGGCCGGCGGGGCCCACCTCGCAGTGGTCGTCGTTGCCACCGAGTGCCGCCGTGCGGTTCTGGTCCTGATCGTCGTACCAGTCGGGCGACGATCCGTCGTACTGGTCCTCATGCTGCCCGGCGTCGGTGTGGTGCTGATCACCGTGATCGTCGGCGGGCGGGCACTCGTCGTTGCCGCCCCTCGTCACGGTGGAGTGCTCGGACACGCTCAGCGTTGCCGCCGCGGCGGGGCCGGCCAGTCCGGCGGTCACCGCCAGTGCGAGCGAGGCACACGTGCTGACCTTGGTGATCCTGTGGCGTGCCAGCGGGCCTATCAGCGAGATCGTCCTGCGCCAGGACTCATCTACGGGCTCCTAGTTTCGACCGGTTCGGGGCTTTTCTTCGCACTCGATCGTGAGCCTCGCCCCTGTCAACCGACTCGACCAGCGAGCGGGACCGGACGGGGATGGAGATCATCAAATCAGCCTCAACGGGTCTCACGGGTGGGCTAATTCGGTGCCAGTGAAAGGTATTCCTGCGATATGAGGTGATACGTCACGCGGCCGTCGGGGCGGCGTTCCCACACACCTGGACCGGTGAGCCGTGAAGCCCCAGACCATCTGCCTCTGCATGATCGTCAAGAACGAGGCGCGGGTGATCGAGCGTTGCCTCGCCGCTGTCCGGCCGCTGATCGACACCTGGGTCATCACCGACACCGGCTCCACGGACGGCACACAGGACCTGATCCGCGCGGCGCTGGACGGCATCCCCGGCGAACTGCGCGAGGAGCCCTGGGTCGACTTCGGTCACAACCGGACGCGGAACATCCAACACGCCCGCGGAAAGGCCGACTTCCTGCTCACCGTCGATGCCGACCATGTACTGCGTCAGGACGCGCCGCTGCCCCGGCTCACGGGGACCTCGTACATGCTGCGCTATGACACACCGGGCACCCAGCACCGCTTCAAGCACCTGATGCGCGGGGACCGGCTCTGGCGCTACGAAGGGGTCACCCACGAGTACCCGTGCACCGACGGGCCCGATGTCCAGGAGAACCTGGACGCCCTCGTCATCGAGGACCACGCGGACGGCGGCTGCCGCAGCGACAAGTTCGAACGCGACGCGGGTCTGCTCAGACGTGAACTGGAACGCGACCCCACAAACCCCCGCACCGTCTTCTACCTGGCCAACACCGAACGTGACCTCGGCCACGCCCGGGAGGCGATCGACCTGTACGAGCGACGTGCGGCGATGGGCGGCTGGGGCGAGGAGGTCTACTGCTCGCTCCTGGAGGCGGGAATCCTCCGGGCGGACGAGGAAGGGGACTGGCCGGGAGCCATGGACACGTTCTCCCGCGCCTGGGAGTCACGCCCCACAAGGCTCGAAGCCTGCTACGAGCTGGCCTCCCGCCTTCGGCTCCGGCGGTGCCACCACACCGCGCACGCCCTTGTCGTCGACGTCGTCGACCGGCCCGCGCCGGACGACCTGCTCTTCACCAAGCCCTGGGTCTACCGGTGGGGCCTGCTGTTCGAGTTCTCCATCACCGCCCACTGGGTGGGCGACCACGCGGCCGCGCTCGGGGCGTGCGACCGTCTGCTGGCCATGCGGGATCTGCCCGAACGCGTCCGCCGCCAGGTCGAGATCAACCGGGAGTTCTCCGCGCCGCACGCCGCACCGTCGGACCTGCCCGCGGTGGTGCGCCGCCCCAAGGCCGCCCGGGCCGGCAAGTCGGCGGCGAAGTCCGCGAGGGCCTCCGGGCGCAAGCGGTAGCGGGCGCGGGCGGCCGCCTGGTTGGAAGCGGTGGGAACTCGTTGGTGATGGCTGGATCCGGGCGACACTCTGAGGCGTCTACGTCGTCATGGACCTGGAGAAGAGGCCCGCCCATCAGGCACAGTCGGCGCCCGAGGGGTGTCTCGTCGTCGCGATCCGGATTCCGGTGCGGATCGTGGTGCTCGTGCTGGTCGTGCCCGTGCGCATGCTGTGGGACGCACTGGTGGCGGGCGGGCGGCTGTTGACGGACACCGTGCTGCGGCCTGCGGGCCGTGCGGCGCTCTGGCTCGGCCGGGTCGTCCTCGTGTGGCCCTGTGTGGCGCTGTGGCGGTACGTCGTCGTGCCGCTCGCCCAGGGGCTCGGATGGCTGGGGTACCGGCTGCTGGTCGTCCCGGCGGTGTGGACGTACCGGTACGTCCTGACACCCGTGGGGCACGCGATCTCCTGGCTGGCGGCCGGTGTCGGGGCCGGATGCGGCTGGGTCGCCCGCGGTGTCCTGGCCGGGCTCCGGTGGCTGTACCGGTGGACCGTGGTGCCGGTCGGGCGGAGCATCGCCTGGCTGGTCGTCCACCTCCTCGTCGTGCCGGCCGGGTGGCTGTACCGGTACGTGCTGACACCCGTGGGGCACGCGATCGCGTGGGTGGCCATGGGCGCCGTGTGGCTCGTACGGATGATCTTCACCGGGCTCTGGCTCGGCGTGTACTGGACGCTGCGCGTGCTGCTGGTGCTGCCCGCGCTCGCCGTGTGGCGCTGGGTGCTCGCGCCCGTCGGACGGTTCCTCGCCGCCGTCGGCCGGGAGATCGGGGAGGCCCTCGGGCACGCGTGGCGGGTGGCGGGGCGGATCTCCCTCGCCGTCGGGCGGTTCCTGGCGAACCTGTTCCGGTGGCTCCTGGTAGAGCCGACCCGGTGGGTGTACCGGACCGTCCTCACACCGGCCGGGCACTTCGTGCGGGACGCGGTGTGGAAGCCGGTCGCGGCGGTCGGCCGGGCCGTGGGCCGCACCACCCGGCAGGCCCTGAGCACCGCCCGCGAGACCGTCCGCCAGGCCCGCGCGAGCGTGCGCTCGGCCCTCTTCGGACAACGGGCGGAACCGAAGCCCGTCCACAGGCGGGAACCGAGGGCCGCCGAGGCACGTACTCTTGGTAGCAGTACGACCGCTCTCACGAAGGACTGAACGACACTGGGCAAGCGACAGCCCGAAGGCCCGCCGCCCGCACCCGCGGTGCAGCGCATCCGACTGCGCTACACCAAGCGCGGCCGCCTCCGGTTCACCAGCCACCGTGACTTCCAGCGCGCCTTCGAGCGTGCGCTGCGCCGTGCCGAGGTGCCGATGGCGTACTCGGCGGGGTTCACGCCGCATCCGAAGGTGTCGTACGCCAATGCCGCACCCACCGGCACGGGCAGTGAGGCGGAGTATCTGGAGATCGCGCTCACCGCGGCGCGTGATCCGGAGAAGCTCAGGATCCTGCTCGACGAGTCGCTACCCCCCGGCCTCGACATCGTCGACGCGGTCGAGGCCCGCACCTCCGGGCTCGCCGACCGGCTCACGGCCTCCGAATGGGAGCTGCGCCTGGACGGCGTGGACCCCGAGGACGCCGCGCGCGCGGTCGAGGCCTTCAAGGCGTCGGACCTCGTCGAGGTCCAGCGCAGGACCAAGAACGGCGTACGGACCTTCGACGCCCGTGCCGCCGTCGTCGACCTCGACAGCCGTGACGGCCATGACGCACGTGATGGACGTGACGGAAGCGCCGGAGCGAACGGTTCTGAGACGGCCGGTCCACAGCCCGCCGCAAGCGTCGGCTCCACCGGAGCGGCCGGCGCCGCGCCCCTTGCTGGGCCGACGGACCAGCCCTGTGCGATACTGCGGCTGGTAGTTCGGCACGTGACGCCTGCCGTACGACCCGACGACGTCCTGTCCGGTCTCCGCGCCGTGGCCGACCTGGCGCCGCCGGTCCCCGCAGCGGTGACCAGGCTGGCGCAGGGGCTTTTCGATGATGAGACCGGCACGGTGACCGACCCGCTCGCGCCCGACCGCGAGGCAGCGCCGGCCCCCTCAACGGCCGAACCCGCTGCCGCCGCGAAGGCGTCGGCGCCGGTAGGCCCCGCGTAGGACGGACGTCGTAGCGCCGCCCTCTGATCCGGGAGCCCCCTGGGTCGGGCAGCGCACCGACCACAAGACTTTCGCCAGGCCGTACGCAACATGGCGTACGGAACCGGCGAGACAGGACACAGAGAGCTCCCGTGCGGCGCCCGCGCCCCGGACGGCGGCAGTCGCGTACGACGCGAGCCGCGGACGTCACCGGCCACACCGGACCGGGTGCGGCGCCCGGGAGCCTGACGGGAGAAACGCCCGCATGCCCGAAACGATCGAACCCGCCGAGCCCGCGCAGGGCTCCGACCACAACACGCCGAGCGACACCCTGCCGCCGCGCCGTCGCCGCCGTGCCGCGTCCCGTCCCGCGGGACCGCCGTCCGCCGCCGAAGCGGCCGCGGAGACCACCGCGCCGGCCATACCGGCCGCCGAGTCCGAGGACCTCGCGGCCGCCGAGCCGACCGAGACGGACGAGACCACCGAAACCACCGAGACCGTCGAGGACGGCGTGACCGGTGAGGACGCGCAGGTCACCGAGGCCGAGGAGACGGAAGAGGCCGAGTCCGCCGCCGTCGTCGAGGCGCCCGCCGTCGAGGAGGCCGCGCCCGCCGGGCGTACGCGCCGTCGTGCGACCCGCCGCGCCTCCGCGCCCGCCGGTGCGCCCAAGGACGCCGAGGTCGTCGAAGTCGTCGAGACCGTGGCGCCGGCCGCCTCCGCCGAGGCGGCAGCCGAGCCCGCCGCCGTCGCCGAGGCGCCCGCCGCCGTCGAGGAGGCCGCGCCCGCCGGGCGTACGCGCCGTCGCGCCACCCGGCGCGCCTCCGCGCCCACGAGTGCCCCCCAGGCCGCCGAGGAGACCCCCGCCGAGACCGAGGCCGCCTCCGAGCCCGCCGCGGTCGCCGAGGCGCCCGCCGCCGAGGAGGCCGCGCCGCGCCCGCGCCGTCGCGCCACACGCCGGGCGTCCACGCCCGCCGGTGAGCCGAAGGCCGCCGAGATTGTCGAGACCCCGACGGAGACCGCGCCCGCCGCTGTTCAGGAGGGCGCGCCGGTGGAGGCGGCCGAGGAGGCCGCGCCCCGCCGTAGCCGTCGGCGTGCCACGCGCCGGGCCGCCGCGCCCGCCGGTGCGCCCGAGGGCGAGTCCGCCGACGACCGCGTGAGCGAGGCCGTGGCCGCCGAGACCGTGCCGGCCCCGGCCGAGCAGGCGCCCGCCGCCGAAGCCGCCCCCGCGACCGCGGTGGCCGAGCCCGAGCCGGTCAAGGCGCCGCGTGCGGCCGCCGAGTCGGAGGCCGAGGACGCGGGTCCGCGTCGGGCCCGTCGTCGGGCCACCCGTAAGGCGGCCGTTGGCTTCTCCGAGCCGGCGGCGCGAGTCGCGGACGACGCGCCGTCGCGTCCGTCCCGGCCTGCCGTGGCCGTGTTCCAGGCGCCGGTGTTCACCGAGCCGATGTTCCAGACGCCGGAGCGGGCCGCCGCGCAGGCCGCCGCCGAGGCGGAGGCCGAGACCGTGACGCCCGAGCCGGCCGAGGTTGCCGAGAACGCCGGGACCACCGGCCTGGGTGGGTTCGCCGAGGAGGAGTCCACCGGTGGGTCGCGGCGTCGCCGTCGTCGCAGGGGTGAGCCGGCCGAGGCCGAGCAGCCCGCGGCCGCCACCGTGGTGGCCGATGAGCCGGAAGAGCCCGAGGAGTCCGAGGAGAGCGCCGAGGACGCCGCCGAGGGGGACGAGTACGGCGAGGAGGAGTCCACCGGGGCGCGGCGCCGCCGTCGCCGGGGTGGCCGTCGTCGTCGCCGGGGCGAGTCGGCCGAGGCCGAGGACGCCGCCGAGGGCGACGAGCTCGCCGCAGAGCAGGCCGAGCAGGACGCCGAGGACACCGCCGAGCAGCTGGACGAGGACGCCGAGGACGAGGGCGACGACCGCGAGGAGTCCGGTTCGGGCTCCAGCAGCAGCCGTCGTCGCCGTCGCCGTCGTCGCCGCGCCGGGGACTCCGGCACCGAGGCCGAGGCGGCCTCCGACGACCCCGAGCGGACGGTCGTCAAGGTCCGCGAGCCGCGCGAGCGGCGCGCCAAGGAGACCGAGCCGTCCGACGAGGTGCAGTCCATCAAGGGCTCCACCCGGCTGGAGGCCAAGAAGCAGCGTCGCCGGGAAGGCCGTGAGCAGGGACGTCGGCGCGTCCCGATCATCACCGAGGCCGAGTTCCTCGCCCGCCGCGAGGCCGTCGAGCGCGTCATGGTCGTCCGCCAGAGCGGCGAGCGCACCCAGATCGGCGTCCTGGAAGACAACGTGCTCGTCGAGCACTACGTCAACAAGGAGCAGTCGACCTCGTACGTCGGCAACGTCTACCTCGGCAAGGTGCAGAACGTGCTGCCGTCGATGGAGGCCGCCTTCATCGACATCGGCAAGGGCCGCAACGCGGTCCTGTACGCCGGTGAGGTCAACTTCGAGGCGCTCGGCATGGCCAACGGGCCGCGCCGGATCGAGTCCGCCCTGAAGTCCGGCCAGTCCGTGCTCGTCCAGGTCACCAAGGATCCGATCGGGCACAAGGGCGCGCGTCTGACCAGCCAGGTCTCCCTGCCGGGTCGCTACCTGGTCTACGTCCCCGAGGGGTCGATGACCGGTATCAGCCGCAAGCTGCCCGACACCGAGCGGGCCCGGCTGAAGACCATCCTCAAGAAGATCGTCCCCGAGGACGCGGGCGTCATCGTGCGCACCGCCGCCGAGGGCGCGAGCGAGGACGAGCTGCGCCGCGACGTCGAGCGACTGCAGGCGCAGTGGGAGGACATCCAGAAGAAGGCCAAGAACGGCAACGCGCCGACGCTGCTGTACGGCGAGCCGGACATGACCGTCCGGGTCGTCCGCGACATCTTCAACGAGGACTTCTCCAAGGTCATCGTGAGCGGCGAGGACGCCTGGGAGACCATCCACGGGTACGTCTCGCACGTCGCGCCCGACCTGGCGGACCGGCTGCAGAAGTGGACCTCCGAGGTCGACGTCTTCGCGACGTACCGCATCGACGAGCAGCTGATGAAGGCGCTGGACCGCAAGGTCTGGCTGCCCAGCGGTGGTTCGCTGGTGATCGACAAGACCGAGGCCATGATCGTGGTCGACGTCAACACCGGTAAGTTCACCGGCCAGGGCGGCAACCTGGAGGAGACGGTCACCAGGAACAACCTGGAGGCGGCCGAGGAGATCGTGCGTCAGCTGCGGCTGCGCGACCTCGGCGGCATCGTCGTCATCGACTTCATCGACATGGTCCTGGAGTCCAACCGGGACCTGGTGCTGCGGCGCCTGTTGGAGTGCCTGGGGCGTGACCGTACGAAGCACCAGGTCGCCGAGGTCACCTCGCTGGGCCTGGTGCAGATGACCCGGAAGCGGGTCGGCCAGGGCCTGCTGGAGTCCTTCTCCGAGACCTGTGTCCACTGCAACGGGCGCGGCGTGATCGTGCACATGGACCAGCCGACCGCTCCCGGCGGTGGCGGCAAGCGCCGTAAGCGCGGGCGTGGCGGTGCCGAGCACGACCACGAGCACGTGTCCGCTCCCGAGGCCGTCGAGCCCGCGGAGCCGGCCGAGCCGGTCGAGACCGAGGCGGCCGCCGAGGTCGCCGCCGAGGTGGCCGAGCCCGTGGCGCTGCCGTCCCCCGAGTTCGAGCCGGACGAGGAGCTGTACAGCAGCGTCGCCGAGGCCGAGGCGGCGGTCGGGCGCGGCCGTTCGCGTCGTCGGGCCACCCGTCGGGCGTCCGCGCCCTCCGGTGCCCCGAAGTCCCGCGAGACCCGTGATTCGCGTGAGTCCCGTGAGGCCGTGGCCGTCACCACCGTCTCCGAGGACCGTGCCCCGAAGTCGCGGGAGGCCGCCGAGGCGGAGCCGGTCGCGGTGGAGGACCCGGTCGTCGAGGCGCCGGCGGCCGAGCCGAGCGCAGAGGAGGCCGCTCCCAAGGGCCGTACGCGTCGTCGGGCGACCCGGAAGGTGTCCGCTCCGGCGGGCGCTCCGGCAGGCGCGGCGGCGGAGGAGACCGTGGTCACGGTGGCGGCCGCCGAGCCGGCGCCGGAGCCCGTGGCCGAGCCGGTCGCCGAGCCCGTGGCCGAGGACGCCGCACAGCCCGAGGCGGCCGCCGTCGCCGAGAGCGCGGCTCCGGCCCGTCCGCGTCGGCGTGCCGTGCGCAAGGCGACCGCGCCCACCGCGTCCGAGGAGGCGGCCGTGGTCGTGGTCCCGTCGGCTCCGGCCGAGGACGCGGCCGAGGCCCCGGTCGAGGACGCGGCCGAGGCCCCGGTCGAGGAGTCCGCTCCGGCGGCCGAGGAGACCGAGACCGAGGCCGAGGCGCCCGCCAAGAAGACGGCGGCGCGCAAGACGGCCAAGAAGGCCACGGCGAAGAAGGCCGCCACGAAGAAGACGGCGGCCGCCAAGAAGACGGTCGCGAAGAAGGCCACGGCCAAGAAGGCGGCCACGAAGAAGTCGGCCGCGAAGAAGACCACGGTGGCCGCCGAGCAGTCCTCGGCCACGGTGACGGCCTCGACCGACGAGAGCTGAGCCCCACGGGGCGGACGTCGATCCGCTCCAACTGGTGCCCCCGCCGGGTGGTTTGACCATCCGGTGGGGGCACCGGTCCGTTCCGGGGGAGCAACTTCACACCGAGTGGGGAGATTTGCGGAGTTTTCCTCCTCTCTGCCGTCTCACCGGTACCCCCTTCCCCCTTGAGCACCCTCGGGCGCCTGTAACACTCACGTAGTCGAATTCGCAGTCATCTACGCAGTCGTGAGCGATCGCGTGAGCGTTGGTGTGAGCGCTGTCGTGGACATACGGGCAGGGTGGGAACGGGGAGGGATCGCATGGCGCGCGTGCGTGGGCGGGGGGCGGTGGCGCTGGCCACCGTGCTGGCGGCGGCCGGTGTGCAGGTGACGGCCGCGGACGTCGCGCGTGCCGCGCCGACCTGGACCGAAGGCCCGCTCTTCAACGACCCGTTGGGTGACGAGGCTGCGCAACTCGCGATACGCGCCCGGCTCGTCGAGCTGACGGACGCCGCGCTCCCCGGCTCCACCATCAAGGTCGCCGTCTACCACGTGTGGGAGGCGTCCGTCGTCAACGCGCTCGTGGCCGCCAAGGACCGGGGCGTGCGCGTCCAGGTCCTGCTGGACGAGTCGAGCGTCAGCGACCGCCCCACGAACACCGCGTACGGCAGCCTGGTCGCGGCGCTCGGCACCGACCGGACGAAGGGGTCGTACATAGCGTCCTGCGCCGTCGACAGGTCCTGCCTCGGCGATCCGAAGTACGGGCAGTCGATCATGCACAACAAGTTCTGGCTGTTCTCGGCGGTCGAGGGCGCCACCAATGTGGTCGTGCAGACCACGTCGAACTCGACCCCCTCCGCGCACACCAAGTTCTTCAACGACGCGCTGCTGCTGCCGGACAACCCGACGATGTACGACGCGTACGCGGACTACTTCGACACGATGGTGGGCCGGGACTGGGCGGCCTGGGAGTACCGGACCGTCAGCAACGGCCTCTACAAGGCGTACTTCTTCCCCCGGGCCGGGAACACCCGGGCCACCGACACCGTGTACTCGGTGCTGAACAACGTGCAGTGCTCGTACAAGGACAGCACCGGGGTGGCGCGGAAGACCTGGGTGCGGGTCGCGATCTTCAAGATCACCCGGCTGGCGATCGCCGAGAAGCTGGTCGCCCTGAAGAAGGCCGGCTGCAACGTGAGCATCGTGTACGCCGAGTCCGACAGCGCCAAGAGCAGCGGCGGGACCAAGGGGACGTGGGAGAAGATGCACACGTCCGGCGGGCCGACGGTGCGGTGCTACAACGACGACCGGGACCCGCTGAACCCCGGGAAGAAACTGACCACGCCGTACATCATCCACACCAAGTACATCCTCGTGGACGGCCAGTACGACGGCGTGCGCAACAAGATCAGCTTCACCGGGTCGGGCAACTACACCGGGCCCGCGCTGCGCGAGAACGACGAGGCGATCGTCAAGGTCGACGACGACGCCGTGCACGACATGTACCGGACGCACTTCGACAAGGTGATCGGCGTCGCCTATCCGGGCAAGGCCGACACCACCGACCTGTGCAAGGGTGTGAAGCCGCTGCCGGCGGACGGCGAGAAGCCCGCCGGTTAGCGGGGAGGGGCTCGGTTTGACCCCTTCGGGCGCGGCCCCGTAACCTTGACCGTCGGCGTGTCCGTAGGTAGCGACGCGTCACATCCCCGTAAACCTCATTCCTTCCGCGCGCCCGGCGCCGTGGGAGAGGCCGTCCGCGTGTCGGGCGGCTGGACTGCGGGGGTGCCGTTCCGGAGCGAGAGAGTGAGATCCGCGTGTACGCCATCGTGCGCAGCGGTGGTCGCCAGCACAAGGTTGCTGTCGGCGACATCGTTGAGGTTGACAAGATTTCCACCGCCAATGTCGGCGACACGGTCGAGCTCTCGACCCTGCTCGTCGTCGACGGCGACGCCGTGACCAGTGACCCGTGGGTCCTTGCCGGCATCAAGGTCCAGGCCGAGGTCGTGGACCACCACAAGGGGCAGAAGATCGACATTCTGCGCTACAAGAACAAGACCGGCTACCGCCGTCGTCAGGGCCACCGCCAGCAGTACACGGCGATCAAGGTCACTGAGATCCCCGCGGCTGCGAAGTAAGGGACTGAGGAGAGATGGCACACAAGAAGGGCGCATCGTCCACCCGGAACGGTCGCGACTCCAACGCTCAGCGGCTCGGCGTGAAGCGCTTCGGCGGTCAGGTCGTCAACGCCGGTGAGATCCTGGTCCGCCAGCGTGGCACGCACTTCCACCCGGGCTCGGGTGTCGGTCGCGGCAAGGACGACACGCTGTTCGCGCTGAACGCCGGTGCGGTCGAGTTCGGCACCGCCCGTGGCCGCAAGGTCGTGAACATCGTTCCGGTCGGCTGATCGGAAAAGTCTTCGGACAGTCTTTCGCGAGGCGGACCTCACTTCCCGTGCGGGAAGGCGGGTCCGCCTTTCGCGTGTTACCCAATAACTGAACCCGTACCACCCCCGGCCGTCGGTCGGGGGAACCCCCAGGAGGCACCCCACCATGACCACCTTCGTGGACCGCGTCGAACTGCATGTCGCCGCGGGTAACGGAGGCCACGGCTGTGCCTCCGTCCACCGGGAGAAGTTCAAGCCGCTCGGCGGCCCCGACGGCGGCAACGGCGGCCGGGGCGGCGACGTCATCCTGACCGTCGACCAGTCGGTGACGACCCTCCTGGAGTACCACCACTCCCCGCACCGCAAGGCCACCAACGGCAAGCCCGGCGAGGGCGGCAACCGCTCCGGCAAGGACGGACAGGACCTGGTCCTGCCGGTCCCGGACGGCACGGTCGTGCTCGACCGGCAGGGGAACGTCCTCGCCGACCTCGTCGGCCACGGCACCTCCTTCGTCGCCGCGCAGGGCGGCCGGGGCGGCCTCGGCAACGCGGCCCTCGCCTCCGCCCGCCGCAAGGCGCCCGGCTTCGCGCTGCTCGGCGTGCCCGGCGACATGGGCGACATCGTCCTGGAGCTCAAGACCGTCGCCGACGTGGCGCTGGTCGGCTATCCCAGCGCCGGGAAGTCCTCGCTGATCTCGGTCCTGTCCGCCGCCAAGCCGAAGATCGCCGACTACCCTTTCACAACCCTCGTCCCGAACCTGGGCGTGGTCACCGCCGGCGAGACGGTCTACACGATCGCCGACGTGCCGGGCCTGATCCCCGGTGCCAGTCAGGGCAAGGGGCTCGGGCTCGAATTCCTCCGCCACGTCGAGCGGTGCAGCGTCCTCGTGCACGTCCTCGACACCGCGACGCTGGAGTCGGACCGCGACCCCGTCTCCGACCTCGACATCATCGAGGAGGAGCTGACGCAGTACGGCGGGCTCGGCGACCGGCCCCGGATCGTCGTCCTCAACAAGATCGACGTGCCCGACGGCAAGGATCTCGCCGAGATGGTGCGGCCGGACCTGGAGGCCCGCGGTTACCGGGTCTTCGAGGTGTCCGCCGTCGCCCACACCGGGCTGCGGGAGCTGTCCTTCGCGCTCGCCGACCTCGTCGGCCGGGCGCGTGCCGCGAGGCCCAAGGAGGAGGCGACGCGGATCGTCATCCGGCCCAAGGCCGTCGACGACGCGGGCTTCACGGTCGTGCGCGAGGAGGACGGTCTCTACCGCGTGCGGGGCGAGAAGCCGGAGCGCTGGGTGCGGCAGACCGACTTCAACAACGACGAGGCGGTCGGCTATCTCGCCGACCGGCTCAACCGCCTCGGTGTCGAGGAGGAGCTGATGAAGGCGGGCGCCCGCTCCGGCGACGGCGTCGCCATCGGGCCCGAGGACAACGCGGTCGTCTTCGACTGGGAGCCGACCGTCATGGCCGGTGCGGAGATGCTGGGGCGGCGTGGTGAGGACCACCGCTTCGAGGCGCCCCGGCCGGCGGTCCAGCGCCGCCGTGACCGGCAGGCGGAGCGGGACGAGCTCCAGAAGGAGTACGACGACTTCGAGCCGTTCTAGGGTTGCGGGGGCGTCGGGCGCCCTAGGAGACCGCTGAAGATCTTGCTCTGGCCGCCCGACTCACCCTGGATTGCCGGTAAATGTCAATCGCCATCAAGTAGGGCAAGCCGGGCGCATTTTCGAGATCTTCAGGACGCTTCTAGTAGTGCTTGGTCAGGTCGGTATCGGTTCTGGCATGTTGCGGTGACAGGTGGGGCAGGCGCCGGTCCAGACCGCGAGGAGTAGCTGCAGTTCGCGGGCGACCTGGTAGAGGCTCAGGCCGGCGCCGTCTCTTTTGGGGACCGGGTGATGCGCTGAAGGGTGCAAAAGGCGTGTGCGACGGAGACGAGGGTGACGTGGTGGTGCCAGCCTCGCCAGGTGCGGCCTTCGAAGTGGGCCAGGCCCAGGGTCTGCTTCATCTCGCGGTAGTCGTGCTCGATGCGCCAGCGTAGTTTCGCGGTGCGCACGAGGGTGGCCAGCGCCGTGTCGGCGGGAAGGTTGGACAGCCAGAACTGGACGGGTTCGGGCTGGTCGGCGGGCCATTCGGCCAGCAGCCAGCAGACGGGCAGTTCCGGGCCGTCGCAGGCTTTGCGGATCTCGCGTCCGGCGGGCCGCACGCGCAGGGCCACGAAGCGGGAGTACATGCGCTTGACGCCGCTGCGGCCGCTGCCCGGGCGGGAGCCTTCCCGCCACTGCACCGGCCGGGCTGTCTGCTTGCCGGCCTCGATGACCAGCTTCTTCACCGTCCTGGCCGCCTCGGGATAAACCGGCTGGGGCCGAGGGCCGCGACCGCCGTAGGGCGGGGTATGCGGCCGTGCCGTTTCCGGGTGGGCGGTGGTCGTGGTGGAGATGCCGACCGCGTAGCCGAGCCCGCGTTCTTCCAGGCCCAGCCGGAAGGCTGCGGTATCGCCGTAACCGCCGTCGGCGACGACGATCGGGACGTCGATGCCCCACGACCTGGTCTCGTCGATCATGTCCAGGGCCAGCTGCCACTTCTCGACGTGTCCGACGTCGGTGGGGATGCCGCACGTGGTGCGGCGGGCCACCTTGCCCGGATCGGCCTTGGACGAGGCGGGATCCCAGCTCTCGGGCAGGAACAGACGCCAGTCGACAGCAGCCGACGCGTCGTCGGAGGCCAGGTGCAGGGACACCCCGGCCTGACAGTTGGTGACCTTGCCCGCGGTGCCGGTGTACTGCCGGGCCACACACGCCGAGGCGTCCCCGTCCTTGAGGAAGCCTGTGTCATCCACGATCAGCGCGGTCGGCTTGACCACCTGCTGCATCCGCCAGGCCAGGCGGGCGCGGACATGCGCCGCGTCCCACGGGCTGGTGGTGATGAAGTTCGCCAGGGCCTGCCGGTTGCCGTCCTCGCCCAGGCGGGCGGCCATCGGTTCCACCGACTTGCGCCGCCCGTCCAGCAGCAGGCCCCGCAGATAGACCGTTCCCCACCGGCGTTGATCCGCCCGCGCGAACGGCTCGAACATCTCTGCCGCGAAGTCCTCCAGATCACATCGGACCGCGGCAAGCTCCCCACCCATCACAACAGGTCAACGGAACAAGCGATCAAACGGACACGCCACCGGCGAGTGAACCTGACCAAGCACTACTAGGCCCTGTCGTCACATTCCCGCCTGCCCCGCGGCGCCATGCACGCGCTCTCGACGCGCCGGGCACCGACCCGAGTACGTCCGGTACGCGGGTCAGTGCCCGGCACGCCGAGAGCACGCTCCCCCGGTCTCGGCTGCGCTCGACCGGGAGGTACCCCCACGACGCCGCGGGGCCGCCCTTCGGGCGACGACGGGAATGTGACGACAGGGCCTGGGGTTCTGCGGAGCCAGGGGTGCCCTCGGCGCCCTCAGCTGATGCTAGGCGAGGGCGAGGTTTCGCTCACCGGCGCTTGCAGGGTGCCGCCTGCGCCCACCTGTGCCGCCCCAGCGGCACGACTGCCCGCAGCTGAGTGCGGCGGGGTGGGCCCCTGCGCCAGGGGTGCGGGGAACTGCGCGGGCGACTACGTACCTGCCGCAGTCGCCGCACAAGCTCAGCGCCCGAGCCATTGGGCGGCCCTGGCCGACGTGCACATGACGAAGGGCCCCTGTCCGGTGATGAACCGGACAGGGGCCCTTCGTCGCTGCTGGCCGTCAGGCCAGGGCCTCCGTCGGTTCGCCCTCCGACAGTTCGTCGCTCGACTCCCGCGCCTTCCGGGGCGCCGGAACCTCGTCGGCGAGACGGGAGTCCATGCGGGCGCGACGGTCGTCGGCCTTGGCGCAGAGGGCCTTCACCGCGAGATCGAAGCGGACCAGCGAGGGCGGGTCCGAAGGGCCGAGCAACTGCTCCTTGAGCTCGGCGCGGGCCTGCGCGAAACGGTCCTTCTCGGGGTTGCGCACCGACTCCAGCAGCGCCGGCACCCCGCCCGCCTTGGGCGTCAGCACGACACCCGCCGAGACCGTCGGGAACGCCGCCCGGAACGCCACCTCCGGCAGCCCGGACGTGTTGGCGACCGAGTACGGCTTCTCGCTCGACAGCCAGTCGGAGACCACCGACGAGACATCGCTGATCAGCAGGTCCGACGCGTTGAAGCAGGCGAAGATCGCGGGCCGCGCCTCGGTGATGATCCGGTGCTCCCACTCCGGGAAGGACGCCCAGTACGCCTTCTCCCAGGCCAGCGTCGCCTCGGCGATGGCCGCCTCACGGTCCCCGCTCGGCGTGCCCTGCAGCAGCATCCGCTCCATCTCGTCCGCGCTGGACCGGAACGACGTCGAGGTCAGCTTGTCCAACTCGGCCGTACGGCGAGCGAGTTCGGTGGCGGCCTCGGCGCCGGGGCGAGCCCCGGACCGCTTGGTGTTGGCCTCCCGGATCATCGCCATGATCCGCTCGTTCGCGGCACCCGCGCGCGGGTCGACCGAGCCGGTCATCGGGTGCGGCTTGTACAGCAGCCGGACCTTGTCGTCGGCGAGGAGCTGCCGGACGATGTTCTCGCCGGCCAGGACCACGGACGTGTTGCCGGGGTTGCCGTCCCAGCCCTCCCAGGTGGGGGCGTAGAGGACGGTGGTGTACGTGCCGGTCGGCGGGCCCGCGTACGGGCGGATCGGCGCCAGCTGCGGGCGGCCGACCTCGACGATGTCCTTGTCCTCCACGCCGACCTCGGCGAGCGCGTACCGCTCGCGCGCCGCGGGACCGGCGACCCACACCTCGTCGTACGCCTTGGCGTACGGGTTGCAGGAGGAGAGCTTGTCGCTCTCGCCGTGGTTGATGAAGGCGTGCTTGATCGTGGGGATGCGCAGCACCTGGGAGGTCTTCGCGGCGTTGGCCGGGTGCAGCATCATCTTCAGCGTCGAGTTCTCCAGGGAGAACATCGTCGAGACCTTCGGGAAGCAGATGACCGGGACGTCCGTGGCGTCGATCTTCTGCACCATGAAGCGTTCACGCAGCACGATCAGCGGCTTCTCCAGCTGGGAGAGCGTGGAGAGCCACATGTTCGCCTGGTAGGCCGACGTCGTACCGCCGGAGAAGTACATCGCGGTGGTCGGCCGGTAGTCGGCGAGCCACCGGTCCAGCCAGTCCATGACCTGCTGCTCGCTCTTCGCGCGCTTCTTCGGCAGCAGCCAGGTCGCGAGGTGGACGGTGCCCAGGACGAGCAGGGCGAGCCCGGTGCCGGCGCCGGCGAAGCCCCAGCGGGCGTCCTGCGTGGCCGCGGTGAGCATCAGGCCGGCCGTGACGGGCAGCGAGAAGGTCAGCAGCCGGTGGGCCTGGCGGCGGGCCAGGATGCGCGGCGGGGCGGCCGTCAGACGCAGCTCGGATGCGTCGACGTTGCGGGTGACGATCGGCAGGGTCCGGGTTCGGCGGACCAGCACCGAGACGGCCTGGCAGGCGAAGTGCAGCGCGTAGAAGGCGATCAGGGCGACCAGGAGGGGCGCCTGCTCGCGCTGCGCATCGACGCCGTCGATGCGCAGCAGCCCCACCAGGATCAGCATGTCGCGCAGCAGCTGGCGCACCAGCGCGTCGAAGCGGACCTTGCTCAGCAGCGCGAGCAGTCCGGGATCCCGGTACTGGAGGAACGTGTCCAGGAGGAGGCCCGCCGCGCCGGCGGCGACGAACACCGGGATGTTCGGCAGCAGTGCGGAGGCGATCTGGGCCGTGAAGAGCGCGAACATCGCGATCAGCGCTGACAGCTGCGCGATGCGGCGGGGTGCGAGGCCTGCGGAGGGCACGGGCTGGGCTCCTGCGGAGGGTGCGACGGACGAAGGGGGGAAGGTGAGTCTTGGGGGTGGCCTGAGGAGGCCGATCCCTGACCGTATGACCTAGGGAGGCCGGCGAGCAATCTCCCGCGAGGGCAATAGCCGCTAGTCGGACAAAACGCTTGGAACCTTGAGCGACGTCACACCATCTCCTCATAAAGGGCTCCGAGCCCGACCGGCCCTTCCGCCCGGGGCCCGCCCGTCCGCCCCTCGAAATGAGAACGCGTCCGGACCGCCCGCTCCCGTAGATTGCGCAGTGCACACACCGGGCTGGTTCGGAACATTGGGGATACAGGTGTCAGCGGCAAGGCAGGGCGTGCGGGACGCGCACCGGATCGTGGTCAAGGTGGGCTCCTCGTCGCTGACGACGGCCTCCGGGGGCCTCGACGCGGACCGGGTGGACGCCCTGGTGGACGTCCTCGCCAGGGCCCGCAGCGGCGGCGAGCGGGAGATCGTGCTCGTCTCGTCCGGTGCCATCGCCGCCGGGCTCGCGCCCCTGGGCCTGCGCCGCCGACCCAAGGACCTCGCCCGGCAGCAGGCCGCCGCCAGCGTCGGCCAGGGCCTGCTGGTGGCCCGCTACACGGCCTCCTGCGCCCGGTACGGCATCCGGGTCGGCCAGGTGCTCCTGACCTCCGACGACATGAGCCGCCGGGCCCACCACCGCAACGCCTCCCGCACCCTCGACAAGCTCCTCGCGATGGGTGCGCTGCCCGTCGTCAACGAGAACGACACCGTCGCCACGGACGAGATCCGCTTCGGCGACAACGACCGCCTCGCCGCCCTCGTCGCCCACCTCGTCCGGGCGGACCTGCTGGTCCTGCTGTCGGACGTGGACGGCGTGTACGACGGCGACCCCGGCAAGCGCGGCACGTCGCGGATAGCGGAGGTACGGGGCCCCGAGGACCTCGCGCACGTGGAGATCGGCAGCGCCGGCAAGGCGGGCGTCGGCACCGGCGGCATGGTCACCAAGGTCGAGGCGGCCGGGATCGCCACCGGCGCGGGCGTCCCCGTGGTCCTGACCAGCGCCGTCCACGCGGCGGACGCCCTCTCCGGCGGCGACACCGGCACGTACTTCCACCCCACCGGCAAGCGGTCCGCCGACCGGCTGCTGTGGCTCCAGCACGCCTCCACCCCGCAGGGCGCGCTCGTCCTCGACGAGGGCGCCGTCCGCGCGGTCGTCGAGCGGCGTACGTCACTGCTGCCGGCCGGCATCGCGGCCGTCGAGGGCGACTTCACCGCCGGTGACCCCGTCGAGCTGCGCGACGGCACGGGCCGGGCGGTCGCGCGCGGACTGGTGAACTTCGACGCCAAGGAGATCCCCCAGCTGATCGGCCGCTCGACCCGGGAACTGGCGCGCGAGCTGGGTCCCGCGTACGAACGAGAGGTCGTACACAGGGACGACCTCGTCCTCCTGCGTCCCTGACCAGCGGCCCCCCGGGAGGGCCCGGAGCACGCGCCCCGGCGGTGCGCGTTCCGTAAAACCGCCACGCGAAGCCCCCTGAGCCTGCTCAACTTTGTCTCAGGGAGATTCCGCAGGACCCCTTGCACGACCCATTGACGAGGCACGACATCGTTGCGAAGGAGGCCGTCGTGAGACGAGTGCGCCCCGGGGCCGCGGCGTCCCGTGGTGGTGGTTCCTCCCGTGCGGCCGGCGAGGAGCGGACGCTGACCAGCGTCGCCGCCTCGGACACGTACGAGGGCGACAGCGTCGAGAGGCCGCAGGACCTGCCCCGGCTGTGGCACGTCACGCTGAGCCTCTCCGGACCCGAGGCCCCCCTCAAGGAGGTGCGGCGCGGACTCGAACAGCTCGCCCACGACCACCCCTTCCTGCTGACCAGCCGCTACGCCCACGACCACGCCGAGATCCGCTACTGGGAGGAGGCCCGCGACCTCCACGACGCGGCCGCCGTAGCCCTGCGCCTGTGGGGTGAACACCGCCGGACGGCCGGGCTGCCGCCCTGGGAGATCGTCGGCCTGGAGGTCATCGACCGCCAGACGTACCACCAGCGCATCGCCGAGGGCTACGGACCCGCCCCCGCCACACACGTAGGGGTCCACCCGTACTGACCTCCCGCGCACCAGTCCCGCCGGAAACGCGTCCTTCGCCCGGGTGTCTCGCGCTGTGGAACACGCGAGGGGCGCCTCCGCCGGGCGGACTACCCTTCCTGTATGACCTCGCTCTCGCCGTACGACTCCATGACGCCGGTCACCCGGGCCGCCTACCGCGCCAAGGCCGCCGCCGCCGACCTCGCGCCGCTCCCGCGCGCCGACAAGGACGACGCGCTGCTCGCCATCGCCGACGCCCTGGAAGTCCGTACGAGTGAAATCGTCGAGGCCAACGCCAAGGACATCGACAAGGCCCGGGAGGCCGGTACCAGCGAGGCGATCATCGACCGGCTGACGCTCACCCCGGAGCGGATCCGCGCCATCGCCGCCGACGTCCGCGACGTCGCAGCGCTGCCCGACCCGGTCGGCGAGGTCGTGCGCGGCTCCACCCTCCCCAACGGCATCGACCTGCGCCAGGTCCGCGTCCCGCTCGGCGTCGTCGGCATCATCTACGAGGCCCGCCCGAACGTGACCGTGGACGCGGCGGCCCTGTGCCTGAAGTCCGGCAACGCGGTCCTGCTGCGCGGCTCCTCCTCCGCCTACGAGTCCAACACCGCCCTCGTACGCGTCCTGCGGGACGCCGTCGGCGGCGCGGGGCTGCCCGCCGACGCCGTCCAGCTCGTCCCCGGCGAGAGCCGCGAGTCTGTGCGCGAGCTGATGCGCGCCCGCGGCCTGGTCGACGTGCTCATCCCGCGCGGCGGCGCCTCCCTGATCCGCACGGTCGTCGAGGAGTCCACCGTCCCGGTGATCGAGACCGGCACCGGCAACTGCCACGTCTACGTCGACGCGAACGCCGACCTCGACACGGCCGTCGAGATCCTGATCAACTCCAAGGCCCACCGCGTCAGCGTCTGCAACGCCGCCGAGACCCTCCTCGTCCACCAGGACATCGCCCCCGAGTTCCTGCCCCGCGCCCTCGACGCGCTCGCCGACGCCGGGGTCACCGTCCACGCCGACGACCGGGTCATGGCCTACGCCAAGGACTCCCGGGCCACGGTCATCGAGGCCACCACGGAGGACTGGGAGACCGAGTACCTGTCGTACGACATCGCCGCCGCCGTGGTCGACTCGCTCGACCGGGCCGTGGAGCACATCCGGCTGTGGAGCTCCGGCCACACCGAGGCCATCGTGACGACCTCCCAGCAGGCCGCCCGCCGCTTCACCCAGCTGGTCGACTCCACGACGGTCGCCGTCAACGCCTCGACCCGCTTCACCGACGGCGGTCAGTTCGGATTCGGCGCCGAGATCGGCATCTCCACGCAGAAGCTGCACGCCCGCGGCCCGATGGGCCTACCCGAGCTGACCAGCACGAAGTACATCGTCACCGGTGACGGACACGTCCGACGCTAGATGCGGGCCCGCCCGTGGGGGCGTCGGTCCGTTCCTGTGAACAGCCTGGCGCCCGGCCCGCCCAACGGATGAATTTCCTTACCGTCTGCCCAAATTGACCACCCCGGTCTACTCTGGATCCTGTGCCGGAGGACGTGGGGGGCACGCCGTTCCCTGACGGCTGGGAGCCCGACGACGACCGCGACCGCGGGGGTATGGACGAAGAGTTCGCCTCCGTGGTCTTCGACGAGGACTTCGTCCGGGCGGCCGTGGTCCATGAGCCGACCGCGGTCGAACGTCTGCTCGCAGCGGCGGAGGCCCGGGCCGCCGCCCAGGAGGCCGAGGCCCGCCGGGCCCACCGCAGAGGCGTACGCGGCGACGACGACCGTCACGACGACGGCTTCGGCCCGGACGGCCCCAGGTTCGGCCACGGCCGCGACGACGACCTGGACGACTACGACGACACCGAGATCCTGGAGGGCCGCTACGGCCCCGACGGGCCCTACGGCAGGCCGTACGACAAGCAGACCCGCTGGCACCGGCCCGTCGCCTGGATCCTCGCCCTCGTGATGGGCATCGGCATGGTCGCGCTGGCCTTCACAGCGGTCTACCGGGGCGCCTCCGCCGGCCGGGGCGAGACCCCGCCGCCCGCGACCAGCGGCGTCGAACAGAATCCCCCGACCGGGCCCTCCGCCTCCGCCGACTATTCCCCGCCGGCGGTCTCCGCCGACCCCCGCTTGCCCTGACCGGGCCCCGTACGACCCAGGCCCGGCCGTCGGGCGACGCTGCGCGAACTGATGAGGACCTGTCAGAACTTGTCGTGTACCAAGGCGTTTATCGAGGCTCCGGAAGACCTACTCTCCAAGTATGGGCGGGCCAGGAAACCCACCTGAGGGGACTCCCGAGGGCGCCCCCGGCGGTGGAGAGGACGAATACCGATCCGTCGTCTTCGACGAATCGTTCGTCCGCGCTGCCCGCCTGCAGGAGTTCTCCGCCCAGGAGCGCCTCTCCGACCACGCCCCGGCCGTACGCCGCCGCCCGCCCGTGCGCCGCGGCCTCTCCCGGCAGGCGCTGGTCCTCGTCCTGCTGATCGCCCTCGCCTTCGGCACCGCGATCTACATGGGTGTGCGCCACCCGTCCCGCACCCCGGCCGCCAAGCCCACCGAACCGCTCAGAATGACCGTGATTCCGCTGTCCCCGCAGTCCGCGGTGCCCGGCGCGGAGAACGCGGAGGCGCTGTACGCGCACAGTCCGGCCGCCCAGTTCCGGATCGGCGCCGAGGGCATCACGATGCCGGCCACGCGGCGCACCGCGCACTTCACCGACAGTCAGGTCGTGTCCGCGCTGACCATCGCCAAGGAGTACCTGGTCGCCTCCGCGCTCGACCCGGAGGTCCTCGGCGGCGGCACCGTCCAGCCCGTGCGGCGGCTGCTCGACTCAGAGCAGCTCGACCAGTTCGAGCAGAGTTTCGATCAGCCGGCGGCGGACGGGCGGCACGCCCCCACGGGCTGGCTGGTCCGCTTCGACCCCTCCCGGGCGGAACTCGCCGACCGCCGGATCCGCGTCCAGGGCACTCTCCAGACCGCCGAATTCGACTCCGGCACGCTGGAGGTCGTCGCCGCCCACACCCTCGTGTACGCGCTGCGGCCGGCCGGAGGCGAGGCCGACGCCTCGCTGTTCACCGTCCGGCGGGAACTGCACTTCCGCTTCGACCAGGACGACCTGCGCACCCACCGGGCCGAGGTCGTCGTCTCCTACGTCCAGGCCGGACCGCTGGCCTGCGCCGACGACGTCACCAACCATCTGCGGCCGCTGCTGGCCGGGCAGACGGCGAAGGCAGGCGGGCCGTCCGCCGGGACCGACCCGTACAACACGGGCGCCGCCACCGCGCTGTGCGGGACCCTGGCGGAGAGTGCGCAGCCGAAGGTGTGAGGCCGGGAGTGCGTTGGCGGGTGCGGGTGGGTGGGGCTTCTCGCGCAGTTCCCCGCGCCCCTGAAAAGCAGGGGCTGCGCCCCATGCTTTTCGGCTTGCACCCCACCCACCCGCACCCGACCACCTACTCGTCGTCGCGCGGCCGGTCCTCCTGCGCGGTAGCCGCACCGCCGCCGCCGAAGCCGCGGCGGACCCGGCTGCCGAGGTCGCCCGCGCCGCCCGCGATGTCGGTGACCAGCTTCATCAGCGGGTCCTTGGAGTTCTTCACGTTGTTCGTGTAGTGCGAGGCGGACTCGCGGAAGGAGTCGGTCACCGAGGCGTCCTTGTCCTCGCTGCGCCGCGGGTAGTGCCCGTCCATGATCCGCTGGAAGTCGCGGGACTCGGCCCACTTCTTCAGCTCGGCCGCACGGACCGTGGTGAAGGGGTGCGAGCGCGGCAGCACGTTGAGGATCTTGAGGACGGAGTCGCGCAGGTCGCCCCCGGCCTCGTACTCCTCGGCCTGCGCGAGGAACGCGTCCACGTTCATCTCGTGCAGGTGGTTGCCGCCCGCGATCTTCATCAGGCCGCGCATCGAGGCCTGGACGTCCTGGCCGACCAGGAGGCCCGCGCGGTCGGCGGACAGCTCCGACTTGCGGAACCACTCGCGCAGCGCGGTCACGATCGCCATGATCGCGAGGTTCCCCAGCGGGATCCACGCGACCTTCAGGGCGAGGCTCGTCAGGAACAGCAATATCGTCCGGTACACCGAGTGGCCGGAGAGCGCGTGGCCCACCTCGTGACCGACGACGGCCCGCATCTCCTCCTCGTCGAGCAGCTCGACGAGCCCGGTGGTCACGACGATGATCGGCTCGTCCAGACCGATGCACATCGCGTTCGGCTGCGGGTCCTGGTTCACGTACATCGGCGGGACCTTCTCCAGGTCCAGGATGTAACACGCGTCCCGCAGCATGTCGTTGAGGTGGGCGAACTGCTGGTCCGAGACCCGTACGGAGTCGGACAGGAACAGCAGCCTGAGGCTGCGCTCCGGCAGCAGACCGCTGAGCGCCTTGAACACCGTGTCGAAGCCGCTGAGCTTGCGCAGCGCCACCAGCGCCGAGCGGTCCGCGGGGTGTTCGTACGCCCGGGAGGAGATCCCCTCGAAGCGCCTGCGCTGCCTGCTCGGCACGTTCTCGTGCCCGTTCTGCTCGTGGCTGTCGTCCGGCATGTTTCCCCCATGCTCTGTTTGCCCATGTTGCCCCCGAAGCGGGGTCCAGCCTAGGCGGAGTTACCGTGGCAGGGCATCAACCGTAAGGAGCGATCTCCATGGGACATCTCCCGCACCCGCCCGCGTCCGCCTGGCTCACCGAGGCCGCGGACGTCGCCGCGAAGGAACAGGGAGCGGGCAATCTGCTGCGTGTGGTGCTGATCGTGATGGTCCTGGGCTCCGTCCTGATGGCGTGGTTCCTGCTGCGCGGCTACAAGCGGGACGACTGACGCCCGCCGACGGGAAGGACGTACGGCGCGCGTGAACGGTTGCTCGTCGGTGAAGTACGCGCCGGGCGGCGCCCCCGTTCACTCCTGGGCGGAGTCGGCGTGATCGCCGACGGACCCCCCGCTTACGATGGGCGGGTCTTCATCCCGATCCCACACCCGGATAGGTCACGCCGACGATGAGCTTCCACAGCACCGCTGCCGACTTGGTCACTCTCGCCGCCGAGGGCGGCGGGGAGCACGGCGGCAACCACGAGAGCCTGAGCCCCTACCTGACCGGCGGCGGAGCCTTCGTCGCCCTGATGCTGCTGCTGTGGATCACCACCCGCTTCAACCGCGATCGCTAATCCGCGCAAAAGGACGTTCGAACGGTGTGCGCCTGCCGGGCCGGTAGGCTCTCCACGCATGGGAGAGCAGGAAATGCCTACCGGTCCGGAGCCCGACAAGGCGGCGGACCAGGCGAACGACACCACGGACGGCCGGGCCGACAGCGCCTCCGGCGCACCGGGAAACCGCCCGTCGGAGCCCGGTAGGCGCCGCCTCGGCGTGATGGGCGGCACGTTCGACCCGATCCACCACGGGCACCTCGTGGCGGCCCAGGAGGTCGCCGCCCAGTTCGGTCTCGACGAGGTCGTCTTCGTGCCGACCGGCCAGCCCTGGCAGAAGTCCCACCGCTCGGTCTCGGCGGCCGAGGACCGCTATCTGATGACGGTCATCGCCACGGCCGAGAACCCCCACTTCTCGGTGAGCCGCATCGACATCGATCGCAAGGGCCTCACCTACACGATCGACACCCTGCGCGAACTGCACGAACTCAACCCCGAGTCGGACCTGTTCTTCATCACCGGCGCCGACGCGCTCGGCCAGATCCTCACCTGGCGCGACGCGGAGGAGCTGTTCTCCCTCGCGCACTTCATCGGGGTCACCCGTCCGGGGCACACCCTGGCCGACCCGGGCCTGCCCGCGGGCGGGGTCTCCCTGGTCGAGGTCCCGGCGCTCGCCATCTCCTCCACGGACTGTCGTGCGAGAGTCGCCAAGGGCGATCCCGTCTGGTACCTGGTGCCGGACGGCGTCGTGCGCTACATCGACAAGCGGCAGCTGTACCGCGGCGAGTGAGCCGAGAGGGGCACCGGTGAACGACCGATACGACGCCGGCTACGGGGGCGGCGACCAGAGTTACGAACTCGTCGGCTACGACGAGTACGGGCAGCCGGTGTACCGACTGGCGCCCGCCCAGCAGGTGCCTCAGCAACAGGCGTACGACCCCTACGGGACACAGCAGCCCCAGGGACAGGGGTACGGCCAGGGCTACGGCTACGACCCGTACGCGACCGGCCAGACCCAGCAGCAGTACCCGCAGGGGTACGGCACGGGCGGCGCGGGCTACGACCCGGGCCACCAGGCGACGGGGCCCGGCTACGACCCGTACGACCCCTACGGGCAGACGGCCGCCACCGGCCTGCAGACCCCCGTCCCGGAGCAGACCGCCTACATCCCCCAGCAGTCGGCACCGCCGACGACCGCCGGGGAGAGCGGGCACCTCGCCGACGACGGCCCCCCGGAGAGCGGCTCCGGGGAACGGGAGTACCGCACCGAGCAGTTCGCCTTCGTCGAGGAACCCGACGGTGACTCCGAGGACGTCATCGACTGGCTGAACTTCACCGAGAACCGCACCGAACGCCGCGAGGAGGCCAAGCGGCGGGCCAAGAGCCGGATGGTCGCCCTGGTGGTGGTGCTCGCCCTGGTCGCGGTCGGCGGCGTCGGCTACCTGTGGTGGGCGGGCATGCTGCCCGGGGCGTCCTCGGACGAGCGGACCGGCACCACCACCTCGGCGGCCGCCCAGGAACGCGACGTGATCGTCGTCCACCTGCACGACACCAAGGGCGGCGGGACCTCCACGGCGCTGCTCGTGAACAACACCACCACCGAGCGGGGCGCCACCGTCCTGATCCCCAACGCTCTCGCGCTCACCGGCGACGACGGCACCACGACCACCCTCGCCAAGTCCGTCGACGACGACGGCTCCTCCGGCACCCGCGACGCCCTCGACACCGTCCTCGGCACCGACATCGAGGGCACCTGGCGGCTCGACACCCCCTATCTGAACAACCTCGTCGGCCTTGTCGGCAACATCGACGTCGACACGAACACGGACGTGCCCGACCCCGAGGCGAAGAAGAAGGGCACCGCCCCCCTCGTCACCAAGGGCAAGGCACAGACCCTCAGCGGCAAGATGGCCGTCGCCTACGCCACCTACCGCGCCTCCGGCGAGTCGCAGGACGCGCAGCTGAAGCGGTTCGGCCAGGTGATGCAGGACGTGCTGCGCAAGCTGTCCTCCGACGCCCAGGCCGCCACCGTCACCGTGCAGACGCTGGCCCAGATCCTCGACCCCTCGCTCAGCGACAAGGACCTCGGCACCTTCCTGGCCAAGCTCGCCGATCACGCCAAGGGCGGCGACTACGAGACCGAGCTGCTGCCCGTCCAGCAGGACGGCACGCTCAGCGCCGAGGACTCCGACAGCGTGGTCAAGAACCTGCTCGGCGGCGCCGCGAAGAGCCCCGACGCCGGGGACGCCGTCCGGGTCGGCATCCGCAACGCCACCGGCGAGAAGGACGCCACCGAGCAGGCCCGCGTGGTCGTCCTCAACGGCGGCTTCACGTTCCTCGACGCCGGCGCCACCGCCACCGCCCGGGCGACCTCCCGGGTCACCTACTCCGACGCGGCCCGCAAGCAGGACGCCATCGAGGTCGCCAAGACCCTCGGTTTGCCGACCGGCGCCGTCAAGAAGGGCGAGACCACGTCCAACGCCGACGTCTCCGTCCTCCTCGGCCAGGACTACGAGACGACAGGCACGACAGGCGCGACCGGGGCCACCGGCACGACCGGCACCACCGGCTGACCGGACCGCCCGGCCGTCAGCAGGCCCCGGAGCCGCCGTATCGACGCTGCTCCGGGGCCTGATCCGTTAACCCGTGGGGCGGTGTCGGTGGGGCGTGAGATCCTTGCAGTAGCCCGCGAGGGTTCCTGACCGACGACCGAAAGCCGTGCAGTGACCGCCACCGACCGTTCCCTGGAGCTCCTCCACACCGCCGCGCAGGCGGCCGCCGACAAGCTCGCGCACGATGTCATCGCGTACGACGTCAGCGACGTGCTGTCCATCACGGACGCTTTCCTGCTCGCCTCCGCGCCCAACGACCGCCAGGTCAAGTCCATCGTCGACGAGATCGAGGAGCGGCTGAACAAGGAGCTCGGCGCCAAGCCGGTCCGCCGTGAGGGCGACCGCGAGGCCCGCTGGGTGCTGCTCGACTACGTCGACATCGTCGTGCACGTCCAGCACAGCGAGGAGCGGGTCTTCTACGCCCTGGAGCGGCTCTGGAAGGACTGCCCCGAGCTGGAGCTGCCCGCCGACGCCAAGGCCACCCGCGGCAAGGGCGAGGAGCACGCCAAGCTGCGGGCCGCCGAGGAGGAGGCCGAGCTGGGCGGGGAGCTGCGGTGACGGCCGGCATCGACTCCGCGGAGCGCAAGGGCCGGGGCCGCCGCATCATCCTGTGGCGGCACGGCCAGACCTCGTGGAACGTGGAGCGCCGCTTCCAGGGCACCACGGACGTCGAGCTGACCGAGACCGGCCTCGGCCAGGCCCGTCGCGCCGCCCGGCTGCTGGCCTCCCTCAAGCCCGACGCGATCGTCGCCTCCGATCTCATGCGCGCCGCGAACACGGCCGCCGAGCTGGCCGCGCTCACCGGGCTGGAGGTCAGCCACGACGAGGGCCTGCGCGAGACCTACGCCGGTGTCTGGCAGGGCCTCACGCACGACGAGATCATCGCCCGGCACGGCGAGGAGTACGCCGCGTGGAAGCGGGGCGAGCCGGTCCGCAGGGGCGGCGGCGAGCTGGAGACCGAGGTCGCCGACCGCGCGGCCCCCGTGGTGCTCCGGCACGCCGACAAGCTCCCGGAGAACGGCACCCTGGTGGTGGTCAGCCACGGCGGCACCATCCGCACCACCATCGGACGCCTGCTCGGTCTGGAGCCCCGCCACTGGGAGAGCCTCGGCGGCCTCTCGAACTGCTGCTGGTCCGTCCTCGGCGAGGGCGCCCGCGGCTGGCGACTGCTGGAGCACAACGCCGGCACGCTCCCCGAGCCGGTGCTCGGCGACGACGACTGAGCCCCGTAAGAGGCCTGGTCACACCGCTCGGGACCCGGATTTCACTTTCCGGCTGGTCGCAGGCTAAAGTTCTTCTTGTTCGCCCCGCCGAGCGGGGCGAAACACCGAGCGACCACCGTCGGTGTGGTGCGAGGGGCTATAGCTCAGTTGGTAGAGCGCCTGCATGGCATGCAGGAGGTCAGGAGTTCAATTCTCCTTAGCTCCACAGATCGGCACAGAAGATCCCGTTCCCGCGAGGGAGCGGGATTTTTCGTGTGTGACCTGCGTCCCTTCTTGAGCAGGTGCGGCCCTGGAGGCGTATACCTCTGCGGACGGCCTTCTTTCCCGCTCTGTGCTGGGACTGGTACGAAGGCGTCGCTGACCGTATTGGTCCGGCCGTGGCAGAATCAAACGGCCGGAAGGGGGCGCGGCCCGACGGGAGGGAGAAGCGATGCCTGCGAGCATCCGCGGGAGGGTCCACGACCTTCCCGCAGCGGTGGTGATGCGGAGCAAGACCACCCTCCTCTGCCCTTCCTGCGGCTCGCTCCACGTTGCCCAAGTCCTCGGTGACAACGGAGGGATCTCCTACGTGTGCACGGCCTGCGGCCACAGCTGGAGCTGATCGATGGGTGCACACAGGAGGAAGTGCGACTGGTGCGGCAGCGGCACCCCCATCGTTCGAGACATGGAGCCCGTCAATGCCGACTACCAGTACTGGTGCGAGGAATGCGCCCGGGCGCTGATCATAAAAGGCGACCCGATCGAGACGTACCGCGAGCTGGAGGGCGAGCCGATCTACGGCCGGCTCCTCGAAGAGCACTGCACACTCAAACGCTTCTACTCGTTCGTGACGGCCTGAGCGTCAACTCGGCGCCCGTCCCTGGCCGTCGCCCGTATCCGGGCCGCCATGGGCGCCCCAGCGGCCTCGTGACGGCCGTCGGGGAGGGAGCGTGAACGGCGGCTGGGCGGCTACCTCTTGAAAATCCGGCAAAAGGGTACCGATCCATCCATAATTCGCGGCCGATGGAAACGATTTGGTGGTGTGCGTGGGAGACCGGTAATGTTGGCGTCGTCGCCAGGGAGACCCGGCGGAGAACACCGCAAGGGGCTATAGCTCAGTTGGTAGAGCGCCTGCATGGCATGCAGGAGGTCAGGAGTTCAATTCTCCTTAGCTCCACAGAAAAGACCCCGTCCAAGTGGACGGGGTCTTCGCGTTGTTGGCGACGACGTACATGAGGAAGGGCGGGCCACCCCACTCGGGGTGGCCCGCCCTTCCTCATGTACGTCCGTGCGTCAGCGACCGCTGCCCAGGGCCCGGCGGCCGCGGCCCTGGGAGAGGACCGGGAGGTTGCGGGAGGGGGCGGAGGGACGGTTGTCCTCCTCGATGCGCAGGGCGAGCGCGGGGCAGCGGCGTACCGCGCGCATCGCCTTCGCCTCGGCGTACTGCGGGACCTTGGCCTGGGCGACGGTGGGGAAGCCGTCGGCACCGAGCTGGAAGACCTCCGGGAGGATGTCGGCGCACAGGCCGTGGCCCCGGCAGAGCGTCCAGTCGACGAAGATCTTCTGGCGGCTCGCGCCGCTCTCCTCCGCGCCCGCGCCGCCCGGGATGCCGGTCGGCATACGGCCACCCTCGAACAGCGGCAGCACGCCCTCCACGGGCCTGCCGCAGCCGTTGCCCAGGACGTGTGCGGCGAGGTCGTCCGTGAACGCCTTGATGGTCGATTCCAGGAACATCGCGGAGCCGTCCGGGTGCGAGCACGCGCCACGCCGCTTGACGTTCTTCGCGACCTGCTTGAGGGCCTCCAGGGCGGCCGGACCGCCGCCGTTGAGGATGTCCTCCAGGCCGCGCGCCGCGGCCGGCAGCCCGAGGTAGCAGGGGCCGCACTGGCCCGCGCTCTCCTCGGCGAGCCACTTGGCGACCTGCAGCGACTCGCCGAGCGGGCAGGTCTCCTGGCTGATGGGCAGGATCGCGCCGGCGCCGAGCGCACCGCCCACCGCGTCCAGCGAGTTGCGCGAGACGACCGTCTCGTTGACCGTCGCCGCGTCGATCCACTTGCCGTGGTAGCCCCCGGTCAGCACGCCCTGCGGGACGGGCGGCGCGCCGGCGAGCTGGAGGATGTAGCGCAGCGGCACACCGGTGGGCGCCTCGATCACCATGGGGCGGGCGACCGCGCCGGACACGGTGAGCATGACGGTGCCCGGCTCGTCGTACAGGCCGGTGTTGCCGTACCGCTCGGAGCCGATGCGGGCGCCGATGGCGAGCTGGGCGAACGTCTCGGCGTTGGAGAGCAGCGTCGGCGCGCCGCCGACACCGCTCTTGGACGCGCTGGTCTTGCGGCCGGGCGGGATGGGCGGCCCGCCGTCGATGGAGCGGATCAGCGAACCGGCGGCACCGGTGACCATGCGGACCGGGTTGCGCTGCACGCTCGCGCGGATGGCGGCGCCGCGGCGGTTGCTCAGCCCGCGCTCGGAGAGGGCTGCTTCCATCGAACGCTGGGTGGATTCACGTGTCACCCCGATGACGAGCTGGCGGGCGCCGAGGGCCTCCGCGACCAGCAGGGCGCCGTCGAGGATGAGGTGCGGGGCACGGTTGATCAGCACCGTGTCCTTGCGGCAGGCGGGTTCGTCCTCGCTGCCGTTGACGACCACGACGGGCCGGATGCCACGCTTGATCGCCGACTCGGCGACCGAGCGCAGTTTCTTGTGGAACGGGAAGCCCGCGCCGCCCCTGCCCTTGAGGCTGATCCGCTCGGACAGTTGGGCGAGTTCTTCGCCGCCCATCGGTTCGAGCGGACCGTGCACCTTCAGGTGCATGGGCAGGTCGAGTCTCTCGACGAGGTCGAAGCCCGAGGTGAGCTGGGGAAGACCCACCACGCGGACTTCGGGGACGTCGGGAAGGGCCTCGTTCACTTAAATCCTCCGGAAGGCGCGTTCCAGGGTTCGCCTGAGCCCGGCTGGTTGTAGTCGTCGTAGCCGGACAGCGCATCAGTGGCGGGACCGCTGTTGTACGTGTCGTTCGGGTTGTACGTGCCGTAGGGGGCGTTCGACTCAGCCGTTCCGTAGGAAGTTTCGGAGACCACGGGGTTGGCCCCGGTGTCGTACGTCTCGCCTTGGTAGGTCTGGCCCGAATACGTCTGGCCCTGGAACGACTGCCCGCCCAGCGGCTGTCCGGCGAAGGTGTCCTGCATCGGGTCGTACGAGGACGGGGGTGCCTCACCTACCGGCGGCGGGGACGGGGCCGGCCAGCGGGTGCTGCCCGTGGTCGAACCGTCGTCCATGCGGGGCATGGCCTGCGTGGGCTGCATGTCCAGCGGCGGCTGCTGCTGGGTGAGATAGGGGGCCGTGGGCTCCTGGGCGCGCGGGGTCATCGACACCGCGCGGTACGCGGCCGCGAAACCGGGGCCGCTGTCGGCGGAAGCGGCAGCACCGCGCTGCGGGGGCACCAGCGGGTCGCCGAGCGGGGGGTTGCCCTGACCGCCGCCGAAGCCGGGGAGCGGGAACTGGCCGGTGTCCCGCATCTGGTCGCGCTGTCCGCCCTCGCGCTGTCCGCCCTCGCGCCGGCCGCCCTCACGGCGCCCGCCCTCGCGCTGTCCGCCGGTCTCGTCCATGCCCTGCAGGACGGAGCGGGACTTCACCAGTTCGTCGACCTCGGGGGGGCGCTGGCCGGAGGGACCCAGAATCGCGGTGATGCGCTCGACCACCTGGCGCTTGAACGGGCGGGGGGCGGCGCGCAGCAGCAGCGCGCCGGCCACGGCGAGCAGGCCCAGTGAGTAAAGGATCACGAAGAAGGGCTTGGCCTCTCGACCCGCGTAGAGTCCGTGGACAAGGGCGAAACACCAGGCCGGGTAGGCCAGCATGTGCATCGCCCGCCAGCGGGCCGCGACGGGGGCCGGGGACGCGAACCGGTTGCGCAGCATGCCGGTGATGCCCACGAAGATCATGAGTAGGGCTGCCAACGAACCGCAGCCGATGAGGAAGGCGGTGCCCTGGCCCTCGTCGCCGGCGAAGTCGTCGCCGACGAGTACGAGCCAGAAGGGGATCAGCGCGGCGAGGAAGTCGACGTGGTCCAGCGCGAGCTTGATCCCGATGTGTACGAGGAGGAACGCGAGAGAGGCCACCGCGGACACCCGATGAATGCCCTGAGCCATGATCCGCTCGCGGGTATTGAGGAGCATCCGGTCCTGGGCGATGAGTCCCCAGATCACCGAGCAGGTCAGGGAGACGAGCGAGAGGACGCCCGCACCGAAGTCGAGGAACTCCGCGAGGGAGTCGACAAAGGTGTTGTCGTCCGCCGTCATGACAGACCCCCCGCCGTCAGAAAGAAGGATGCGGTCGGGGGCACGGCAGCCGTCGCCACCCCGTGGGCCGAACGGCCCGGCCGAGGTATCGAGCTGGTGCTGCGACGAGGGTTCATGGGGCAACTCCGAACAGTTCGGGAAAGCGGTCCCGTCGTCGAACTGTAAGTGGTGCCAATACCGGGCGGTACGAGGTTTGAGTTATTGCGCTGTTATCAAGGGCCAATCTCACATCAGGGATGTCCCTTAGCGGCTGTTACGCGAAGTAAGATTTGAATAAAGTTCAACTTTTCTGACCGGATCTTGTGGCCGACACGCGGCGGGTCCCTGTCCATCGGGGCTGCGGTACCCTGATCGCATGCGTGCCGTACGCCTTCTGCTTAGCGAGCCGCGCTGATCAGTCCCGACCGCCGTTGACGGCGTGGTCGGCATCAGCGCGGCGTCCCCTCCTGTGTGAGGGGATTTTTCGTTTCCTGGACGAACAGCCCGCTGGCAGAGACGATCGATGGAGCTTTGAGGATCATGAGCGAGACGAACCCCGCTGCCGCCGAAGTGGCCGCGCACCGCTACACGGCAGCCGTCGCGGCCGAGATCGAGGCACGCTGGCAGGACTTCTGGGACGCCGACGGCACGTACGCGGCGCCCAACCCCACGGGCGACCTGGCGGGCGACGCGGAACTGGCCGCCCGGCCCAAGAAGTTCATCATGGACATGTTCCCGTACCCGTCCGGTGCGGGCCTGCACGTCGGTCACCCCCTGGGCTACATCGCCACCGACGTCTTCGCCCGCTACCAGCGGATGAACGGCCACAACGTCCTGCACACCCTGGGCTTCGACGCCTTCGGCCTGCCCGCCGAGCAGCATGCCGTCGCCACCGGCGAGCACCCCCGGGTCACCACCGAGGCCGCCATCAACAACATGAAGTCCCAGCTGCGCAGGCTGGGCCTGGGCCACGACAAGCGCCGGTCGTTCGCCACGATCGACCCGGACTACTACAAGTGGACCCAGTGGATCTTCCTGCAGATCTTCAACTCCTGGTACGACGACGAGGCGAGGAAGGCCCGCCCGATCGCCGAGCTGGTCGCCCAGTTCGAGTCCGGTGAGCGCGCGCTGCCCGGCGGCGGCTCCTGGAGCGCGCTGAGCGCCGGCGAACGCGCCGACGTCCTGGGCGAGTACCGCCTGGCGTACGCCTCCGACGCGCCGGTCAACTGGTGCCCCGGCCTGGGCACCGTGCTGGCCAACGAGGAGGTCACCGCCGACGGCCGTTCCGAGCGGGGCAACTTCCCCGTCTTCAAGGCCAAGCTGCGCCAGTGGAACATGCGGATCACGGCGTACGCCGACCGTCTGCTGGACGACCTGAACGAGCTGGACTGGCCCGAGGCCATCAAGCTGCAGCAGCGCAACTGGATCGGCCGCTCCGAGGGCGCCCGCGTCGACTTCCCGATCGACGGGGAGCGCATCACCGTCTTCACCACCCGCCCCGACACCCTGTTCGGCGCGACCTACATGGTGCTGGCCCCCGAGCACCCGCTGGTCGACAAGTTCACCCCGGACGCCTGGCCCGAGGGCACCCACGACGTGTGGACCGGCGGGCACGCGACCCCCGCCGAGGCCGTCGCCGCCTACCGCGCGCAGGCCGCCTCCAAGTCCGACGTCGAGCGGCAGGCCGAGGCGAAGGACAAGACCGGCGTCTTCACCGGCTCGTTCGCCACCAACCCGGTCAACGGGGAGCGGATCCCGGTCTTCATCGCCGACTACGTCCTGATGGGCTACGGCACCGGCGCGATCATGGCCGTCCCGGCGGGCGACCAGCGGGACTTCGAGTTCGCGCGCGCCTTCGAACTGCCGATCGTCTGCATCGTCGAGCCCACCGACGGCCGCGGCACCGACACCTCCACCTGGGAGGACGCCTTCGCCTCCTACGACGCGAAGATCATCAACTCCAGCGGCGAGGGCGTGTCCCTGGACGGCCTGGGCGTCGTCGAGGCGAAGGCGCGCATCACCGAGTGGCTGGAGCGGACCGGCATCGGCGAGGGCACCGTCAACTTCCGGCTGCGCGACTGGCTGTTCAGCCGCCAGCGGTACTGGGGCGAGCCCTTCCCGATCGTCTACGACGAGGACGGCGTCGCCCACTCGCTGCCCGAGTCGATGCTGCCGCTGGAGCTGCCCGAGGTCGAGGACTACAGCCCCCGCACCTTCGATCCGGACGACGCCGACACCCAGCCCGAGACACCGCTGTCGCGCAACGCCGACTGGGTGAACGTCACGCTGGACCTGGGTGACGGCCGCGGCCCGCGCCCGTACCGCCGTGAGACCAACACCATGCCCAACTGGGCCGGTTCCTGCTGGTACGAGCTGCGCTACCTGGACCCGCACAACTCCGAGAAGCTGGTCGACCCCGAGATCGAGCGGTACTGGATGGGCCCGCGCGAGGGCCAGCCGCACGGCGGCGTCGACCTGTACGTCGGCGGCGCCGAGCACGCCGTGCTGCACCTGCTGTACGCGCGCTTCTGGTCCAAGGTCCTGTTCGACCTGGGGCACGTCTCGTCGGCCGAGCCGTTCCACAAGCTGTTCAACCAGGGCATGATCCAGGCCTTCGTCTACCGCGACAGCCGTGGCTTCGCGGTGCCGGCCGCCGAGGTGGAGGAGCGCGACGGCGCCTACTACTACCAGGGCGAGAAGGTCAGCCGCCTGCTGGGCAAGATGGGCAAGTCCCTGAAGAACGCGGTCACTCCCGAGTCCATCTGCGCGGAGTACGGCGCCGACACGCTGCGCCTGTACGAGATGGCGATGGGCCCGCTGGACGTCTCCCGGCCGTGGGACACGCGCGCGGTGGTGGGCCAGTTCCGGCTGCTGCAGCGGCTGTGGCGCAACGTCGTCGACGAGGCCACCGGCGAGGTGACGGTCGTCGACACGGAGCCCGGCGAGGACACCCTGCGGGTGCTGCACAAGGCCATCGACGGTGTCCGCCAGGACCTGGAGGGCCTGCGGTTCAACACCGCGATCGCCAAGGTCACCGAGCTGAACAACCATCTGACCAAGGTGGGCGGCCCGGTGTCCCGCTCCGTCGCCGAGGCCCTGGTCCTGCTGGTCGCGCCGCTGGCCCCGCACATCGCCGAGGAACTGTGGCGCAAGCTGGGGCACGGCGACTCGGTCGTGCACCAGGACTTCCCCGTCGCCGACCCCGCGTACGTCGTCGACGAGGCCGTGACCTGTGTCGTCCAGATCAAGGGCAAGGTCAAGGCCCGGCTGGAGGTGCCGCCGACCATCTCCGAGGAGGAGCTGGAGAAGGTGGCCCTGGGCGACGAGAAGGTGGTCGCGGCGCTGGCCGGGGCACCGATCCGGAAGGTGATCGTGCGGGCGCCGAAGCTGGTGAACATCGTCACGTGAGCGCGGCGGCGCGCCGCGCCGTGAGTGTGGCGGCGTGCGGCGGGGTCTGCGGTGACCCGGGGTAGCCGCCGGTAGGCGCGCCGTTGTCGCCGGTGGCGGTTCGGGGGCGTCCCCTACGGGCAGGTTCCGGGTTCCCATGGAACCTGGGACCTGCCTGTTGCGTTTACCGTGGAAGAGCGCCGCTGCACATGCCCGTGCCGGTCGGAGAAGGAGCGCGTCGTGGAAGCCGTCATCGCAGTCGTCGCCTTGTTCTTCGTGCTGTTCGTGGTGCTGGGCGCGTACGCCACGGTGAAGGCGGTCGGCGCGGCCAAGCGCGGCGTGGACCGTACGATCACGCAGGCCAAGCGGACCGTCGAGGACACCACCCTGCGCGCCAGAAGCCTGGCCCAGCCGGGCCCGGCCGGGCAACTGGCCGACCTGCGGCTGAAGTTGCGCACCTCCATGCGGGCCACCCAGGAGGCGTTGCGCGCGGGCGTGGGCGAGGACGAGTCGCTCAAGGAGTCCCTGGCCCTCTTCGAGCAGCTCAGCAAGCACGGCCGGGAGCTGGACGACGAGCTGCGGCGCCTGGAGCCCGAGTCCGACCGCGCCAAGCTGGCCCAGCGGCTGCCCGCGCTGCGCGAGCGCGCGGAGCGGATCATCGAGTCCTCCGACTCGCTGCGCTGGGCGGCGCACGACCGGGCCCGCAAGTTCGCCGAGGACGACCTGGACACGCTCAGCGCGCAGATCGACGTCGAGGCGGGCGCGCTGCGGCACTGGACGACGGAACCCGCCGCGGTGTGGCCCGAGGCGCCCAAGCCCGAGCCGACCGCCTCCACGGGGCAGACCTGGCAGGAGACTCCCGAGGCGGGTGGGGGCGCGTCGCGCGGTGCCGAGTCCGGTGCGGCCACGTCCCGGAACGGGGAGTCCCGTGGTGGTCAGGAGCCGCCCAGGCCCGCGATCACGCCGCCGAGCGCGCGGCCGACCTACCCGTGGCAGAAGAAGCACCGTCCGGAGAGCACCACTTGAGCCACTCGGCCCGGTCGGACCGCTCCACGCGGTCGCGGGTGACAGGGGCCGGGCTGCCGTCCACGCGGCTCGGCGGGTAACCTCCAGCTCATGTCCCGCCATGTCGCGATCGTCACCGATTCCACGGCCTACCTGCCGCCGCCGGCGATGGAGCGTCACCACATCACCGCGGTGCCGTTGACCGTGGTCCTCGGCGACCAGGCGCTCGAGGAAGGGACCGAGATCTCGGCCCGCTCCCTGGCCCAGGCGTTGCAGAAACGACGGTCCGTCACCACCTCCCGCCCCAGCCCCGAGCTGTTCGCCGAGACCTATCGCAGGGTCGCGGAGTCGGGCGCCACCGGCATCGTCTCGCTCCACCTCTCCGCCGAGTTCTCGGGCACGTACGACGCGGCCGTGCTCGCGGCCCGCGAGGCACCCGTGCCGGTGCGCGTCGTGGACACCGGGATGGTCGCGATGGCGCTCGGGTTCTGCGCTTTGGCCGCCGCCGAGTCCGCGGAGGCGGGCGGCACGGTGGACGAGGCCGTCACAGCCGCCGAGAAGCGGGCCGCCGGGACGTCCGCGTTCTTCTACGTCGACACCCTCGACTACCTCCGCCGGGGCGGACGGATCGGTGCGGCACAGGCGCTGTTCGGATCCGCGCTGGCGGTCAAGCCGCTGCTGCGGCTGGACGGCGGCCGTATCGAGATGCTGGAGAAGGTCCGCACGGCGTCCAGGGCGATCGCCCGCCTGGAGGAGATCGTCGCCGAGCGAGCGGGCGGGGCGCCGGTCGACATCGCCGTTCACCACCTCGCGGCGCCCGAGCGGGCCTCCGCGCTCGCGGAGCGGCTGAGGGGCCGGGTGTCCGGGCTGGCCGATCTGCATGTGAGCGAGGTCGGGGCGGTGATCGGGGCGCACACGGGGCCCGGGTTGCTGGGCGTGATCGTGTCGCCTCGATGAGGCGTGCGTCGCCTCGGTGAGGTGGCGAGGCGGGTTTGTCCTGGCTCGGTCCGGCCGGGGTCGGCGGCTTGGGTCGGCTCGGCTTGTTGAAGCACGCCACGGCTCGGTTTGGGTCGGCTCGGCTGTTCTCGGCTCGGTTTGTTCGCTCGTGCGGGTGACGGAGTTATCCACAACTGGGTAGTAATCCACGGGAATTGAGCAAGATCATCGCAGGCGGGTGCCTCTGCCCGATCCTCGTCGCATGGCACTTCGATCACGTTCACGCACGGCGACGGTCACCAGCGGCCCCGGCAGGGGCCCTTCCTCCGACGGGCGTACCCGTCACCCCCGCCCTCGGCGGCCGCGGGGCAGGGCCGGCCGCCGCCACCAGGCGTCGGCGGAGACGCTCCGCCTGCGCGCGGAGACGCTGTTTCCCGAAAGGACCTGGGAGCCCCGTGAGCTGGGGCATGGGCCGCCGCCGGAGTCTTCCGCGGACGAGGACGGGTCCCGCGGTCGTGATGCGAGCCCTGCGTGGCGTGAGCGGGTGGGGCCCGCCGTCCGGGAGCGGCTGCCGGTGTGGTTGCAGGCACGGTGCGGCATCGAGCGGAAGAGCGTGGTCGCGCTGAGCGTGGTGCTGGTCGTCGCGGCGGTGTTCGCGGCACAGCACTTCTGGGCGGGCCGGCCCCAGCCGGTGAGCGCGCCCGAGGTGGTGCGGGCGGGAGCTCCGGGTGCCTCACCGACGCCAGGGAGCGGGCAGGCACCGTTCGGTGAGCCCGGGCACGGCGGTGCGGCGGTGCCGGGCGCCTCGCCAGGGCTGGGGGCTCCCTCGGCCGTACCCACGATCGTGGTCGACGTCAGTGGCAAGGTGCGCAGACCGGGCGTCCAACAGTTGCCGGCCGGTTCGCGGGTCGCCGACGCGCTGCGGGCGGCGGGCGGGGTGCGGCCGGGGGCGAACACCGACGGGCTCAACCGCGCCCGGCTCCTCGTGGACGGCGAACAGGTCCTGGTGGGCACTCCGGCGCCGATGGCCGGACCGGGTGCGCCGCCAGGGACAGGAGCGGGCGCGGGGGCGGGTGGCGGTGGTGCGGGCGGGGCAGGCGCAGCCGTCGCCGGATCGGCGCCCACGACCCCCGTGTCGCTCAACACGGCCACCGCCGACCAACTGGACACCCTGCCCGGCGTGGGCCCGGTCCTCGCCCAGCACATCATCGACTACCGCGCTCAGCACGGCGGCTTCCGCTCGGTGGACGAGCTCCGCGAGGTGAACGGCATCGGCGATCCGAGATGTCAATGGTAATCTACGAACATGACCCCACAGCGTGCAGTCCTCCTCCTCCGGATCAGCTACCGGAAGGCCGAGGAGGAAGCCAAGGAAGCTGCCGAGCAGAGCGACGACCCAACAGCGGCCACCCGCCGAATGCAGGCAGTCAGCAAGGGCATCGGCCGGCAGGAAGAAGACGGCCGCGCCCTCGCCGCCCGGCTCGGCTGGACGATCGCCCGGGTGATCCCGGAAGACGACACCAGCGCCTTCAAGCGGCGCATCATCAAGCTCCCCGACGGGACCACCGCACTGCGCACCGTGCGCCCCGGATTCCGTGCCGCCCTCGACGGGCTCGCCTCCGGAGAGTTCGACGGGCTGATCGCCGACGACCTCGACCGCGTAGCCCGCGACCCCCGCGACCTCGAAGACCTAATCGACGTAGTGGAGTCCCGCCGGCCACGCATCCCGGTCGAGTCCGTCACGGGCTCACTCCGGCTGGCCAACGACGCGGACGTCACCATGGCCAGGGTCATGGTCGCCGTCGCCAACAAGTCGTCCAGGGACACCGCGCGCCGTGTCGCCCGGAAGCACGAGGAACTCGCCGCCGAGGGCAGGCCAGGCGGTGGCGGGTTCCGCGGCTACGGCTACACCGAGAAGTACGAAGTCATCGAAGACGAGGCTCGAACCCTCCGGGAAATCGGCGCGCGCATCCTCGGCGACTGGGACGGCTGGACCAACGAGCAGAGGAAGCTGATCGATCCGGAGATGGGGGAGTCCCTCAACTCGATCGCAGCCGACCTGGACCGGCGCAAGGTGCCCACCGCCACGGGAGTCCCGTGGTCTGGCCGGAGCGTGGGTTCCGCCGTCTCGAAGGCGTCTGTCGCGGGTCTGCGCGCACACAAGGGCGAGGTGGTCGGACCGGCGGCGTGGCCGGCCATCATCCCGGCGGAGCGCTGGGAGCGGATCTGTGAGCGCCTGGCCATGCGCGCGGGGGACACGGACCTGACGCTTCAGCGGTGGCTGAGTCGCGTCCTGAAGTGCTCCCTGTGTGGGCACCTGCTTCTCGGCAGCCACGGCAATGGCGGTCCCCGCTACTGGTGCGACCGGAAGGGTGGTGGCTGCGGAAAGATCGCGGTTAAGGCGTCGTTCGTCGAGGACGAGGTGGAGCGCCAAGTGCTGGAGCTGCTCGGCATGCCGCGCGTCCTGGAGCAGTTGCGTACCGTCGCCGACACCGAGACGACCGACGAGGCCCGCGCCGAGCTGGCCGAGGACGAGGCGCAACTGAAGCTGATGGCCGGGATGTTCGCCCGCAGGGAGATCACGTTCCCGGAGTTCCAGGAGGGGCGCCGGATCATCGAGGCCCGGGTCAAGGAGTCGCGGGCGTTGCTCCATTCCCGGGCGCCGATGGTGCTGCGGCGGCTGCTCGCGGGGGACGTGGCTTCCGGGTGGTTGGCGTTGACGCCGGCGGATAAGCGGGAGGTTGTGCTGTCGCTGCTGCCGGGCTACGAGGTGCTGCCCCACGATCGGAGCTATGGCAACAAGTTCAACCCGGGCCGGCTGGTGCCGATGAAGTGGCCAGAGCCGGAGGCGTCCTGACGGGACACGCAGAAAGGGCCCCGCACCAGCATCCGTGCTGGTGCGGGGCCCTCTGTGTCTTGCGACCTACTCGTCTGCACTAGGGGCGACGGCCACGACGGAGAGATCCGGGGCCATCTGCGCATCGAGCCCCTCCTTCTTCGCGTGATGCAGCCACGTGCTCACGGTGGCGGGCGATACGCCGCGCTTCTCCGCAACGACAGTCGCGGGCGCCTTCTCGCCCTGCGCCGCAGCTGCGTTGTACTCCAGCTGCACCTCAGCGAGCCGGATGAGACGGTTCCAGCGGCGCAGGGCGCCAGGTCCGTGGTCGGGGTTCACGTCCGGGTGGTGGGTGCGAACCATCTCCTCGGCGCGCGCCGGGATCTCGTCAGCTGACGGAGGCTGGGCAAACACGCCGGCGCTCAGGTCCAGCGGCGCCCCCTCCGGGGTCCGTAGCCCGAAGGTGAGCATCATCCGGGCGACGCGTTCCAGCTTCGTGATGGGGAGGTCCCGGATGAGGGTGGCACCCACCGGCCTCCACTCCTCAACGGGTGTATCCGGATCTTGTTGTACCCGGATCGCGTAAGGCCCTTCCACCTTCCGATCGTCACGGATGACGTACTGGAGCCGCACGAGGACGTGCGGGTAACTGGCGGGGACGAGAGACACGAACACCTGGCTGAGGCCGTCCGGGGCGCCCTCGATGGGCTCGGGATCGGTGATCCGGACGCGGTGTTGAGGCGGGGTGGTCATGTCGTACATCGTGCCCGCCGACAGAGTCAATTGCAATGCGAAGGATCGGATCTCGAAAGGTTCGTGAACGACTTCCGAAAGGTGACGGGAAGCCTTTATGATGGAGGCATGAGCCCCGAAGACCTTCGGCGGATCAGCGAAGTTCGTGCGCTTGTCGCCACTGGCAAGGCCCGCGAGCAGCGCGAGAACCGCCGACTCATGCTCCGAGAAATCGCCGACGCCATCGGCGTCAGCCCCTTGACCGTCTACCGCTGGGAGCGGGGCGCGACGCAGCCGCGGAGCGCGCATGCCCTTCGCTGGGCTGACGCTCTCGGTATCGAGGCGAAGGCCTCGTGATGGCCAACGAGGCACCCCGAAACCCGCGCCCCAAGACTCTCGCTGACCTGTATCCCGACGGCCTGTCTCAGGCCCAGGCGCGGCGCATCGTCGCCCTGCTCGGTCTTGCTCAGCCGCGACGCAGCAGCGAGCGGCCGGAACGGAAGACGCCGGCCGCATGAGACGGCCCTCTGCTGGGCGCCGGTGTTAGCCGCACCGACGGCCAGGCAGAGGGCCAGACATCCATCCACTGACGACGAAGCCCCCGGGTCGCTGACCGGCGACTGATCCCGAGGGCGACGTCTCACACGTGAAAGGACGTATCGCCATGGTAGCCACTACCGGCGACATCGAGCAGCGCGACGGCGCTCCGACTCGGAAGAGGACCGTCGGCCGTAAGCGCCACGGCTTCCGCCCGAACCGGCGGGGCGACCGGCGCGTGCCGCCGAAGCCGCCGCTGCACGACCCGCAGGTTCCGGGCCGCTACCAGGTCCGCGCCGAGCTGCACGCACTCCGCCTCACGGCGAGGCCGGCATGAGCACCCGCACCTTCGGCCGCCCGGCGCCGCAGCTCTCCGGTACCGACCCGACGGACACGGTCGCACTCTGGGCAGAGGCCCGCACCCTGTACCTCGCCGAGGACTTCCCTCCGTACGGCTCGCCCTCGTGGCTCGCACTCCACCCCGACGACCCGAAGCGGTTCGCGTCCGTGATCTCCGCCGCCGAGAAGTGGCGCAAGTACGGCGACGAGGAGGGCTTGATCCGCTGGTTCCGCGAGGCATCCCGTGTCCGCGAGCCGCTGGCCTCCCGCCGCACCCGCACCGAACTCGACGAGGCATGGCGCAGCGTGCGCGAACGAGCCGCAGACATGTGGGCGCGCGAGCGGGCCCGTATCACCCCGAACCCTCGGTGGCCGAAGGTCGCCGTACCCGGTCAGGAGAACCGCACTTGACCACGTACCACGAGCAGGTGAGGCCGCAGGGCGACAGCCCCGCGGCCCCGCCGCACGCCCCGGACAGCATCGACTGGAGCGACCTGGACGAGAAGGTCCAGCCCGATCCGGCCGAAGACGCGTCCAGCCTGTTCAAGCCCGGCGGGTCGTTCTTCCTCGACGTCCCCGAGAACCCTTCCGCCGTGTGGGGTACGGGCGGAGACGTGCTCTGGGCAGAGGGCGAGGCGCTACTGATCGCCGCCCCTCAGGGTGTCGGCAAGACGACCCTGGCCCATCAGCTCATCCGCGCCCGTCTGGGCCTACAGGACACGGTGTTGGGCTACCCGGTCGTACCGGGCAGCGTCGTCCTGCTGCTCGCGATGGACAGGCCCGCACAGAGCCGCAGGGCCGGGCATCGGATCTTCGCCCACGACGACCCGGCTTACCTGAACAAGCACCTCGTGGTGTGGGAGGGGCCGCCTCCGTTCGACCTGGCCAAGCAGACCGACATCCTCGCCGCGATGTGCGAGAAGGCCAAGGCGGACACGGTCATCATCGACTCCGTCAAGGACGCCGCTGTCGGCCTGTCGGAGGACGCAGTCGGCGCCGGTTGGAACCGGGCACGGCAGAAGGCCCTCGCGGCGGGTGTGCAGGTCTTGGAGCTGCACCACAACCGTAAGGCGGGTGCGAACGGCGGAGAGCCCAACACCCTCTCCGACGTGTACGGGTCGGTGTGGATCCCGTCCGGCGCCGGGTCGGTCATCTCTCTGTGGGGCGAGGCCGGCGATCCCGTCGTAAGGCTGCGGCACCTAAAGCAGCCGATGAACGAGGTCGGCCCGTTCAACATCGTCCACGACCACGAGCGCGGCACGACGTCCGTCGAGGAGAGCGTCGACCTGTACGAACTCGTACGTCGCAGCGGGCCTGACGGCCTGACTCCGCTCAAGGCGGCTGAGGCCCTCTTCGAGGCCAAGGTGCCCACGAGAGCGCAGAAGGAGAAGGCCCGCCGGAAGCTGGATAAGGCCGTGGATCAAGGCTTGCTCACGCGTATGGAGCCCATCTTCAAGGGCGGTTCGGTCTCGTACTACCTCGTCGAGCAGGGCTAGCCGTGAGGTGCACGGAAGGGTGCACGCGCCTTTTTGGGCGTGCACCCGCACGCACCGCACACGGGGTGCACGTTCCACAGAAAGCCGCAGGTCACAGGTGCACGCATAGGTGCACGCAGCGCACGCACGCTAAGTGCACGTTTTCCACCCCCTCTAAAGAGGGGTGGAAACGTGCGCCCCACCCACCACAGAGCGAGACACCGATGGCAGACCTCATCCCCGCGCGCGGCTACGTCGCCGTCTTCACCACCCTCGACACGGACAGCGGCAGGACCCTCTACTACCCCCGTCCGCTGATCGCTTGGACCGTTGGCGAGGACGGCCGACTCGTCGGTCACTACATCGGCAGCTACGGCAATACGACTGTCGCCAGCAACGTCCCGAACTTCTACCGGTACATGACCGAGGACCAGTGGGCCGTCTTCGGTCTGACCCACCGAGCCCCGAAGTCGGTCGGATCGGAGCCCTCATGAGCGAGTCAACGTCCGCCGTCGAGCAGGCGGTGACGGCCCGCATCCAGGCCGCGAAGCGCCGGACCGAGGACATGCGCCGCCAGCGCGCCGAACTCGCCGAAGCCCGTAAGCACGGCCTCGCCCGACGGCATGCGGCCAAGCTCCGCGCCCTCGCAGCGGCCGAGCAGCGGGCGCAGCAGCAGCGCCTCGACGAGCCGTCCGAGGAGGCGCCGTGAACCGCACCCTGCACCGCGTACGAGGAGCCTCAGCCCTCGGCGCGACCGCACCGGGCCAGACCGGACCCTTCGGCCCGTACGGCGCCGACGAGGACGACCTCGACGACGACCAGGACGACGACAAGCGTTACGGCTATGCGTGACAGAGGAGGTGCCCCATCGATACCGTTACGGCTATGCGTGAAAGAGCTTGCCCCATGTGCGAGACCGCCCTCACCGGACCCGGCTACCTCGTCGACGGCGCCACCAAGCACCGCCGCACGTGGTGGCGCGCCCAACTGCTCATCTGCCAGCCCTGCTACGACCGCGGAATCGACCCCGAGACCGGCCTCACCCTGGGCTATGCGGCCCAGCGGACGGCGCGGCACCAGTGGATCAACCTCGTCGGCCGGGGCAAGTCGCTGCCCCCCTCCCCGTGTGCAGCGTGCGGGCAGCTGGTGGTGCGCAACGGAGACCCCCTCCTGAAGCGGGTCACCTGCTCCCGCTCCTGCTCGGTGTCTCTCACCCGTAGCCGTAACGGGGGGAAGGGGAGCGGGCGCCCGTGCGAGACGTGCGGGGAGCCGATCACGACCGGCCGCGCGGACTCCCGGTACTGCGGGAGCGCTTGCCGACAGAAGGCGTACCGACGACGCGCCAGAGACGGTCACGCGTAGCCGTAACGGCTCGGCCGTCACCCGGCGGCCGGGCCCAGTTCGATCACCCACGCGCGAAGGAAGGACACCCGTCATGGCAGCTTCGATAGGTCCGCCCCCGGACGACGCTTCGATGGGTCGGGCTGCTGCGCAGGTCCGCCCTGTTTCGCCTTCTGCGTTGCGTTGGCCGTCGCAGCGGGGCGGGCCATATCCGCGGCTGAGGACGGACTTCTCCACGAAGGCGACCCAGGGTTTGGCGGTCATGGAGCTGGTGCTCGGTGAGGGGCGGACGTTCCGTCAGGCCGCTGCGGTCCTCGGGATGAGCCTGACGACTGCTTGGCGCCGCTATCACTTCGTTTTGGACTGGCTGCTTCCCGAGCAGTACGGCCTGCGATCTCGTCGCCTCCCGCCGCAGCGCGGCACCCGAGCCTGCCCCCGTGGCCGGCCGTTCATCGCCGAACTTGACGGCCCCGGCGGACCGCTTCACCGAGAAGGGAATTGATCGATGACTGCAACCAACCCCCGCGACAAGGCGAGCGCTGTGCTGTGGCTCGCGGCGGGCAAGTCCCAGCGGGCTGCGGCTGAGGCGGCGGGTGTCGCGCCGGGAACGGTCGGTCGGTGGCGCCGTGATCCCGTGTTCGCGGCGGAGGTCGAGCGGATGCGCGCCGTGTGGGTGGAGAAGTCGAACGACGGCCTGGCCCTGCTCGACCACATGGACGAGGTGGAGCGGCGGCTGCGCCCGGGTTCTCCGGTGCGGGTGGAGGGTGGTCGGTGGCATGTGACGGTGTCGATTCCGTCGGGTGCGTCGGCGCGGCGGGTCGAGCGGCTGACGGCGCGTGCGATCGCTCGGGGGATGCGTGCGCTTCGGGAGGCGGAGGGCCGGTGAGGCTGAAGTGGCCGGCGGGTTCGGTTGCGCCTTTGTTCGTGCGGGCTGCCGAGGGGCGTTTGCGGTGCGGTTCGGATCCGGAGGCGTATCACCAGCGCGGCACGTCGCCCGAGGCTGCTGAGGGGTTGTGTCGGGGCTGCGCTTTCGTGGTGCCGTGCCTGGCGTATGCGCTGGAGAACCGGGAGCTGTCCGGTGTGTGGGGTGGTTGGACGGCGGAGCAGCGGGATGCGGAGCGTGCTCGTCGTGTGGTGGAGGTGGCGTAGTCGACGGCGCTTGTTGTCTGTACTAGACAAGGCGGAGGCCCGGCCCTGGGAGACAGGGACCGGGCCTTTTGCCGTGACCACACCTTCGAACGCGATCCCATTCTAGACCATTTGTGCAGGTGAAAGGCGTAGAATGCTTGCAGCTATTCGGTCTGCCGTGACGTGAATAGCGGCCATCGAGCGAGGGAGACGCATTGTGGTGACCGAACAGGAAATCGTCGAGGCCGAGCGTGCGGTCGAGGTGGCGGAGTCGAGGCTCGACACCGCCGAGGCGCATCACGCGACGGCTGGTTCGCCGACTGCTGTGACCGAGCTGCGGGCTGCTCGCGCGGATGCGAACGATGCCCGTGACCGGTTGCGCCGGCTGAAGTCGGCGTGGGCGAAGGAGCAGGCGGACGAGGCGCGTCGGGCGGCTGCTGAGGCGGTGTATCCGCAGCGGAAGCGGGAGGCGCTGGTGCAGCAGCTGGCGGATGCCCGTGACGAGGCCGCGTACGCGGTCGCCGCGCTCGACAAGGCGGCGGCTGTGGCGCTGGCGGCGGTGGCCGGGTACGGCGCCGTGGTGCGTCAGGTGTCGGGCGAGTTGCTCGGTGCGGGTCTGCGGGCGGGTGACGGCGGTGTGGACGGTGGTACGGCGGCTGGCACGGTCCATCTGGGTGGCGAGACGTGGCGGGCGGCGGATCCGGGTTCGTTGGTTGCGGCGGTGATGCAGGCCGCGGTGGCTGCGCATGATCGGCGGCATGTGTTCGCTCAGGCTCGGTGGGGGCAGATGGGCGGTCTGGTGGAGGCTCAGGCGCGGGCCGAGCTGCTGGCGCGGGCGGCCGGGCGGTGAGCGGGGATCCGTTCGCCGAGGAGTTCGGCGCGGGTGGCCCGTCCGACGATGGCGTGGGCATGGAGGCGTGGCGGATGTCGCTGCGCCTGGACGAGGCGCGTGCGGCGTTCACGGTGGCGGACCGGGACCGGCGTACGAGTCCGGTCCTCGCGGCGCTCCTCGCCCCTCTGAGCGGCTCTGAGGGTGAGGGTGTCCGGTGAGCCGCCGGAAGCCGCGTAAGCCGCGCAGACAGCGCCCTGGTGGCCGGGTGACGGTTCGGATCGAGGCCGCGCCAGGTGTTGCCGTCGAGGTGGTCCTGCCGGGCTTCTCCGGGGACGAGTACCGGCGGGCTCAGGCCAAGGCTCAGGCCGGTGACTTCCAGGCGAAGGAGATCTGGCGGCTGGTCGAGGCGACGTCTGCCGCGATCGGTCATGACCTCGACCCGTCGCAGTGGGGTGAGGCGGACTTCCTGAAGGCCGCCGATCTGCTCGGGCTTGTCGACGCGGGCACGTGGCGGGCGGACGACGATGCCGCGGTGGCGCGTCTTCTCGACGGTGAGGGAGCGTCATGAGCGACAGTGTTCGGATCACAGTCACGGCGGACGGCTCGCAGGCGCAGCGTGCGTTCCGCGACGTCAACCGCGCTATGGACGGCCTGCGTGCGCGGGCGGCCACTACGGCGGCTGGCGTCCGCATCCTCGACTCTGCGGTGGAGGGTCTGAACCGTTCCCTGACGACGCTGCGGGGGCGTACGGCGGCGGCGGATAACGCGCTGCGGGACTTCCGTACGGCGGGTATGGGTGCGAGCACGTCGATGCGGACGCTGATCACACGGCTGGATGCGGCGGACAGTCGTCTCGGTGATCTGAGTGGCCGTACGACGACGCTGCGCCGCGACATGGATGATCTCGGCGGCAGCATCGACGGCGTCAACGGCGGCCTCGGGGACCTGCGCGGCGACCTCCGCGGGCTGGCCGTGGCGGGCGACAGCGCTTCGAGTGCGCTCGGCGGTGGCGGCGGTGGTGGGGCGGCCGGTGGTGGCGGCCTGGCGGGGTCCCTGGCGGGTGTCGGTGCCGTGCTCGGCGCTTCCGTGCTGCCGTCGATCGGCGCACTGTCGCCGATGCTGTTCGGCCTGGCCGGTGTGGGTGGCGCGGCGGCGCTCGCCATGGACGGCATGAAGAAGCAGGCGAAGGAACTGAAGGGCCCGCTGGACGACTGGCGGAAGGCCGCGGAGAAGGTCGTTCTTCCGCGCACAGCGAAGGCCGTCGACACCCTCAAGGGTGCGATGAAGGATCTCACCCCGGTCATCAAGACCGGCGGGAAGGCGTTCGGGGAGATCGCGGAGTCGGCCGCGAAGTTCGCCGACAGCCCGGCGTTCAAGAGTGCGCTGATCAAGAACGTGGAGATGGGCTCCGAGTTCGTGAAGGACTTCGCGGACAACATGGGCGCCTTCACCCAGTCGTTCTTGGACTTCGGCACGAAGAGTCAGCCGACCGTGGATGCGTTGCAGAACCTCGTCGGCGGCGCGCTGGGCCGGGGCATGCCGTCCATGTTCAAGGAGCTGGAGCAGGGCATCGACGGGTCGGCGGACGTCGTCGACGGCCTGGCCTATCTGGTGAACGATTCGTTGCTGCCCAGCTTGGGGAAGGTCGCCGGGTCGTTCGCGGATTCCTTCGGTCCGTTGACGAAGGAGATGCTGACCACTGCGGGCGATCAGGTGTCGCGGCTGGCGACGCTGTTCGATGGTGCGGCTGAGGCGCTGGAGCCGTTGGCGAATGTGGGCGCAGATGCCTTCCGTGCGTTCAACGAGCTCGCGGCGATCGGTACGTCGGTGGCCGGCAGTTTCGCGAAGGAGGTCGGCGGCGCACTGTTCGAGTCGCTGACCGCTGTGGCCGGTGTCGACGTGTCGGAGTTGGACGACGGTTTCCGTGGGCTGTCGGACTGGGTGAAGGACAATCAGGGCGGTATCCGGTCGGCGATGCTGGGGGTGGCGCAGTCCATCACGTCGATGGTGACGGCCGGTGTCGAGGCGCTGCCGAAGCTGTTCAGCGCGTTCGAGCTGGTGGCTGAGGGCATCCTGCTCGGCGTCGATGGTCTGGTGTCCACGCTGGCCGGCACGTTCGGGAATCTGCCGGTGATCGGTGACACGTTCAAGGAGTGGAATACGTCGTTCGATGAGGTGGCGGGTGGGTTCCGCGACAACATGGCCGACATAGGCGGCAGCATCGACTCGCTCGTCGACGAGGCGGTCCCGCGCTTGAACCGGGCGCAGATCACGATGAGTGTGGATCAGGCCGAGGCGAGTCTGGAGCACATCAAGCAGCAGCTGAAGGACCCGGAGCTGACGAAGGAGCGGAAGGCGAAGCTGACCGCCGACAAGCAGGATGCCGAGGACGAGCTGGCGGCGGCGAAGCGGGAGCTGGCGGCGTTCGACAAGGCGAAGGCGAAGGCGGAGCTGGACGCGGACTCGGGGCCGTTCGCGGACGCGATGCGGTGGGTGAAGCAGCAGTCGATCCCGAAGAAGACCGGGATGATCGTTGCCGACACGGGCGGCTTCTGGTCGGGTGTCCGCGGGATCGCGGGCCGGGTGCTGGGCACGTCGTACATCAACGTGCAGTACCGCAACGTGGATTCGTCCGCGTCGCCGACGTTCAGGCAGGCGGACGGCGGCGTGATGCGGTTCTTCGCGGACGGCGGCCGCGAGCAGCACGTCGCACAGATCGCGCCAGCCGGATCCTGGCGGGTGTGGGGCGAGCCGGAGACCGGCGGCGAGGCGTACATTCCGCTCGCGCAGGCGAAACGTCCGCGTTCAGTGGCGATCCTGTCGGAGGTTGCGGAGCAGTTCGGGTACGGGCTGGAGCAGTACGCCAGGGGCGGGGTCACAAAGGCCGAACGCGAAGCCCGCAAGGACGCCCGCGGTGACCTGACGATCTCCCACTTCGGCCGGCGGGCCGGGTACAAGAACACCGAGTTCGCCAACGCTTTGGGTTCACCGGGCAGCCTGGGTGAACTCTCCTCCGCGTTGAACAAGTGGCGTTCCATCATCAAGAAAGCCACCCATGGCGGGCTGGAGAACAGCCTCCTCAAGCGGCTGAACAGTGCGGGTTCGGCGCTGATGAAGTACGAGAAGCAGCACGACAAGCTGTCGAAAACCCTGGAGAAGGCGAAGGCCCTCCGTGACGACGTCTCCTCCGGCCTGAAGAGCGAGGCCGGGATCGTCAAGAGTGCGAATGCTTCCGACTCGCAGGTGACGATCAACACCCTCCTGTCGCAGATGACCGGGTCCGCGGCGAACACCAAGCAGTTCTCGTCCATGCTGACGCAGCTGCGGAAGAAGGGCCTGTCCGGGGATCTCGTCAAGCAGATCGCGACCGCAGGTATCGAGGGCGGCGGCATGGAGACTGCGGCGGCGATCCTGGGCGGCGGCACCGCGGAGATCAAGAAACTGAACGACCTGCAAAAGCAGATCGGGTCCGCAGCGAAGTCCGCGGGGAACGCGGCGGCGGACGCCATGTACGGGGCCGGAATGAAGGCGGGCGAGGGGCTGATCGCCGGTTTGGAGAAGCAGCAGAAAGCGATCGAGAAGCAGATGATGAAGATCGCGAAGGCGATGGAGAAGTCCATCAAGAAGGCCCTCGGCATCAAGTCACCGTCGCAGGTGATGATGCAGGTCGGCGACTACACCGCCGAAGGCTTCGCTCTCGGCATGCGGAAGAACCGCAGCATCACCCCGGCCTGGGAGTCGATGCTCAACCAGCCCCGCACCACCATGCCCGCTGCTACGGGCCGGGCTGGCGGTGGCCGGGCTCCGGCTCCCACTGTGGTGCTGGAGATCAAGTCGGGTGGTTCGAAGGTGGATGATCTGCTCGTCGAGCTCCTGCGTAAGGCTGTCCGTAACCGTGGCGGGGATGCGCAGGCCGTCCTCGGGTACGGGCCGCCTGCTCGGCGATAGTGACCGGCAGAGCCCCCGGCGTGGCCGTCTGGCCTGTGCCGGGGGCTCCTCCCTTACTTGCCGATCTGCCACTCCACCGGCTCATCCAAATCCCCCGGCGAGTACAACACCCGCTCCGCCCGGCCGAACCCCTTCGGCACCTCGAAGAGGACGTTGCCGCGCACGCAGTCTCCGCCCTTGACCTTCGCATCCATCGGATACACCGGCGGCGGCAACTCGCTCCCGGTCATGTGGAAGGGCTCCAGCCTCGACCCGTCCTCGTAGGCCAGGGACCACGTGAACGGGGCCACCGTGATCGGCTCCTCGCCTTCGTTGCACACCTTCACCTCGACGAGGGCCAGCTTTTGCCCGTCCTGGAACAGGCCTGTCGGGCTCCTGAGGCCCTTGTCCTTGTGGGTGAGCGCGGCGGCGGAGAACTTGTTGCCGCCTGCGTCGATGTCGACCTTGTCGCCGAGCTTCAGCGTCTCCTGGCTGGGCGAGGGTGACGGGCTTGCCTTCGTGCTGCTGGCCGACGGTGTGCTGGCGGCCTTGACGACAGTGGGTGTGGGGTCGTCGTTGCGGGAGTTGGAGACGACGATGCCTGCGGTGACGATGCCGGCGATGAGTACGGCGGCTGTGCTGATGATGATCGTGTTCGTGTGGTTGCGCTTCGGCTGCTGCGGTGCCGGTGGCGCAGCAGGCGTGGACGGCGGTGTGGCGTCGCTCATGGTCCCCCCAAGGACGTACGTGTGCGTGGAGAGCATCATGAGGCCAGTGGGGAACGTACGGGCCGGTATGGCCGTCCTGTGACCCTCGGGTGTGATGCCCGGCAGTTGGCCGCCAGGGTCCTCACCAGTGATGACCCTTCTCGTTGGTCGGGCACGGCTGCGGCCCTGTTGCGCGCAATCAACCGAAGCCGCCACCAGTACGCAATCTGCTGCAATCGTCGGGCGGTCCTGCGCCATCCTGCGCATTCTGGGAACCCAACCACCCGACAGCGGAGGCGGCATGACGCTCAGGTTCCTCGGCACCACCAGCGACGACGGCGACTGCCCCACCCTGTACGAGATCGACGGCACCGACGAGATCCTCGTCCAGGGCGACCGAGAGACCGACCCCGCCCACCTCGTGCAGCTGCGCGACGTCAAGCCGTCCGAGACGTTCGTCCGCGTCCCCCGCTCCCTCCTCACCCGCTACGCACCCCGCGCCGAGGCACCCGAGCTCCAGCCGTTCACCTCGATCGCCCACCTGTTCCGCGAGTTCCGGCACACTGCCTGGCGGCTGGAGACCCGCCGCGGCTACGCATCCGACCGCAACAGCTCGAAGTGGCAGCGATGGGAGGACGGCGAGGACATCGCGGCCGAGCCCGCGAACTCCTGGCGCGACAACGTCGCCGCACAGACCGCCGCCGGGAAGCGGTTCGAGCGGGTCCGCCTCGTCGACACCCCGCCCACCGAGGGCCAGCGGTTCCTCCTCGCCAGCGCCCCGTCCAACGTGGCCGCCGGGGAGGACATCCGCAACCTCACCCGTGCCCAGGCCGTACAGCTGCGGCTGCCCGACTACGACTTCTGGCTCTTCGACTCCAAGGTGGTCGCACGGTTCGCGTTCGACGTCGAGGACAACACCCTCGGCGTGTACGTCACCGAGGACCCCGCCGAAGTCCTCGCCGCCTGCCAGGCCCGCGACGCCGCATGGCATCACGCAGTGCCTACAACGGAGTTCGCCGGGCGGGTACGTTCCGTCGTGTGACCACCGACTACCAGACCGCCCGCGAGGCCCTCGGCGCGCGCCTGCGTGAGCTTCGCGTCGAGGCCGGCCTGGAAGGCAAAGACCTCGCCGCCAGGCTGGGCTGGCAGCCGTCGAAGGTGTCCCGGCTCCAGAACGGCAAGCAGACCCCGACCCGAGAAGACCTCACCGGCTGGGCTCGGGCCATCGACCGCACGGACGCCGAGGGCGAGCTGCACGGCCTGCTCGCCGGGCTGGAGATGAAGCAGCGGCACCGTTCGTGGCGACGGCAGTTGGCCGGCGGACACCGCGGCCGCCAGGAGATCGCCGTACGGCAGACCGACGCCACCCAGGCCATCCGGGGCTTGGAGGTGTCCCGCATCCCGGGGATGTTCCAGACCCCGGAGTACGCGCGCGTCATCTTCGACAGCAACGCCGAGTTCCGTGGCATCACCCCGACGACCGACGCCGCGGTCGAGGCGCGCATGCGGCGGCAAGAGGCCTTGTACGACCCCGAGAAGACGTTCCGGTTCCTCGTGTGCGAGGCCGCCCTGTACCACCGCCCGTGCCCCGTGGCGGTGATGGCCGAACAGCTCGACCGGCTGTACAACCTCGTCGGCCAGCGCCGTATCGAGCTGGGCATCCTGCCGTTCGGGGCGCAGCTGCGGCGTACCGCCCCGCACGCCTTCTGGATCTACGACCGCCGGTTGGTGATCGTCGAGACGATCAGCGAAGAACTCTGGCTCACCGGCGAGGACGACATCGCCCTGTATGAGCGGGCGTGGGACTGGCTCGCCGAGTCCGCCGAGTACGGCCCGCCAGCCCGCCGTCTGATCGGCCGCGCACGGGCCTCTCTCGACCTCGCGTAGGCAATCCGCGGCAAGCCCTCCACCGGCCCGCGCAATCCCGCGCAATCGGCACACGGCCGCGCAATCAGGTTCCCTACGGTCCTGGCCATGGCCACACGGACCCGCAATCCGGGCACGCGCTACGCAGGCCGCGACTGGCTCGCCGACTGCGCCCCCGACCCCGATACCGTGCGCCGGGCCTGGTCGTCCGGCGAACTCGCCCTCGTGCCCTCCGGGGACCACTGGCTCGTCGTCGAGGCGCCCCTCCTGGGCAGCGTGGACGCGATGCAGCGCATGCCACCGGACCCCCTCGGCCCGGTGCTCGCCCACCCGGCTGCCGAGCGCGCCTGGTGGCTCGTTCCGACCGACGCCGCCGAATGCCTGGACGACGTCGCCCGGCTCACTGTGCGCCCGCCGGGGTGGCCGCTGTACTGCCCGCCCGTCAACCGCCCCACCAACGGCCGCGTGTGGATCGAACGCCCGCACAGCAGCGGACGGCTGACGGATCCCACCCTGCTCGGCGCCTGCTTCGGCCCGGGCGGCCGACTCCCCGCGGAGGTATCCGGATGAACCGCCAGCAGACCATGCCCGAGCCGCCCGTCACCCTCGGCCCTCCGCTGGAAGAGCCGACGCCGCCGGCGGACTGCGGTGTGTGCGCGGCACTGGTCCGGCAACGCGCCGAGGCCAGAGCGCGGGGTGATCTGTCGAGGGTGTCGGACTTCAACGTGGAGATCCGGGCGCACCACGTGCCGCGCCGGAAGCGGAGGCGGTAGTCCGTGGATACCGCACAGGACACCGCGGCTCCGCGCACGATCGCCTGGTGCGGCTGGCACGACGGCCTGTCTGACACCGTCCGGCTGATACAGGTGGGCGAGACCGGGAAATTGTTCGCGTGCGAGCGCTGCCGGGTAGCGCACGACCTCGTACCGCTGGCCGATCAGCTGTGAGACATCTCCCCCAGCCGCCGCCCGTCGTCGAGCTGACGCGGGCGCAGTCGTCCGGGTGGGCGTGCTGCTTCTGCGGCAGGAAGCTGCGCCGCGGTGCCGTCAGTGCCGGCCGGGCGCAGGGCCGGGCGGGCGCCCACGATCTGAGCGTCGAGGTGTACGCATGCCCGGTCTGCGCGGGCACCGTCCAGCCCGCCACGGACTGATAGACCCCCGCCCGTCCCTGCACCCCGTGAGACCTGGGGCGGGCGGGACCAGGCACCGACCGGTACCGTCTCCTGGCCGGAGCGCCGCTGCCGATGGCCGACGAACTATTCGTCGCCGAGCAAGCCTCGCCGGTTGAGTTTCTCTACTGCGGCCTGCTCTCCCTCGGCCTCCAAGGTCGATGCGATGCTGGCTTGTGTCCTCACCACTTCCGTCTTCGCCACTGCTTCGCCAGTGGCCTGACCAGCCCGCTGACCAAAGAAGAAGGCGACGATCGCCGTCAGCAGCGGCGACACAATGGCGAGTACCGCGATGAGGCGGGCGTTCGGGTCGTACCCTCCCCGTGCCTGCGGCGGCAGGTTGCCACCCGACGGCGTGGGCGCAACCGTCGGCACGGGGTCGCCGAGCCTCGGGGGATCGTTCGCGCCGAAGGCGACGAGGCCAGCAAGGATCCCGAAGATGAGCAAAACGATGATCGCCAACGTGGGAGCCACCCAACGCGGCATCGGGGTATGCACAGAGGTCTCCTTCCAAGCGCGAGCCCCCAAGTCAGCAGCAGTACAGCTGCGCTCCCGTAGCCCTGCCCGCCAGCCGCAGCTAAACGGGGGAAGCTGCCAGTTCGGCATACGTTCGGGCACCGTGGCTGTAGGACCGAGGAAGCATCGCAGTTGAGCGGAGTTCCTGGCGTCCCAGAGACAGCGCTCCTTCTCCCGTCTGCGTGGGCGGTCACTCGTCCGAGACCAGTTCGTCGGGCTCCAAGGAGAAGAAGATCACGAAGGCGTCATCCCCCTCATCGGCTCGCTTCACGGAGCTGTCGTACAGGTGGTTGAACAGTTGCTGCCTGCTGTGCCCGGGCAGAGGCGCCACGCTGCCCTCGAATGTGGCCAGCTCGAAATACTTGCCCTTCGCCCACGCGAGGGTCAGCACGTAGTGCCAGCGCTTGCGCACGAGCTCGCGCGTCATGTTCCACCGGGCCTTTTCTCCGTACGAGCCGACGCGAACAGTGCCCGCAACTGCTCGCGCTGCTCCGGCCGAAGACGCGGCGCGGCATCGACCAGACGGCGAGCCGCTTCGACAGCGGCCGGACCGAGTCGGCGCTCCGCTTCCTTGAGGGAGAACTCCGGCGGGGGGGCACGCCGTATCCCGCTCGGCCGCCCGGCGGGCCTGCAGGCGGGCCGCAGCTGGCGCGAGGATCGGCCGGAGCCGGCCGATCAGGTCGGCCCTGTCCTCGGCGGGGGCGTTCATGAAGTCGCGGACGGCTTCGTCGACTTCTTCGCGGATGTGCTGGATGACCGCGTCACCGAGAAGCGCTCGGCGCTCCTCGCGGGTCATGCGGCGGCCGACCAGGACCGGGCGTCCGTCGCGTGGCGGGCGTGCCACTCCTGGCACTTGGCCAGGTCGTAGCGGCGGCCCTGGCCGGCGAACGGCTCGGCCGGCATGCCGGCCTTGCGCCACTGGTCGATCTGCCAGGTGGAGACGCCGTAGTACGTCTCGATCTCGCGCTGGGTCAGCAGGGGGACGAGGCCAGCCGGGAGGGGGACGCGGCGCTCACGCTTCGTTCGCTTGGCTGGTGTGTTCATGGGGCATGGCTGCCCTCGTGGCGGTGGCCGTGCCCCGCCTGATCGTGCGGTTTGCTGAGGGCATGCCACCCGGGTGGCGGCATCAAGGTGCCGGATGCCGCCGTATGGGCGACGCTGGCGTATGGCTTCTGCGATGCCCGTGATCGTGTACCCGCCCGACGAGGACGGTGGCCGGCGCGTACGCGTCGACGGCGAGATCCTCGGCCGGGCGTACAGCCTGCGGGACGTTGCCGAGTTCCTGCGGCGGGCCGGGATCGAGGACGCCGACGAGGCGTACGTCGCGTCGTCCGGGCTGATCGATTGGCGCGGCGGCGGGCCGGACGTGTGGGAGCGCTGACGTAGGCAGGCGCCTCCATGGATGGAGGCCGACGTGCGACCCAAGACGCTCGTTGTGCCGCAGAGGCGCGCACTACTGGGCGTCAGGGGGAGAGATCCTGGCCGCATGCGTCAGGCAGCTACGAGGGGCTTCTCAACATCTGCAGCAGGCACTTGGTTCAGCAAAAGGAACCAGCTTCGCTCGTCGTCCGGGTCTGGGATGTCTTCGAGCAGGCCGAAGCCATTTCGGACAGCAAAGCGCTCGCTTGCTTTGTTGGACTTGTTGATGCGCGAGACGACCAACGTACTCTCGCCAGCCTCACGGTTTTGGATGTCGTACAGCACATCCTCCATAACCTGATCGGCGATGGTGCCGCCTTGGCCGCGATCGGCGCAGGCGACAGCCACCGCCTTCAGGTTCCTGATCGGACCATCGAAGCCGATCTCCTTACGGAGCGGTGTCTCGATGCCTGGGTTCCGGAGCCTTGCATGCGAGGCACAAGCGGCCAGTCGCTCTCTGTCCATACCGAGGAGCAACCGACCGTCGTGACTACTATCTGTGTTGGCGTCCGCCAACGCGTCGCCATTGCGGAACCACTTCTGGACGTCAGATTCCCAAGGCAGATGGTGCCGCAATGTTCGATTATTGGGTAGGCGACGGGCGGGCACAGTGCAGGTGAAGCCTTGCAGCAGGGTTCGGTCTGCTCTCGTAGCCAGTCGCCACGAGAGTTCCGTCAATCCCTCTTCCGTACCGTGCGAGTCGGCGCAGTGCCGTCTTTCAGGCGCTCACGTAGCGCCACCACAGTAGCGCGAGACAGGGGCTTGTTGACCATGTCTCGGTACCTGTGCTCGTCGTTGCCGCCAGAGGCTTGAGCGCTTCCGCTGGTCACCCAGGCGAAGGCCTTGACCTGGCTATGAGTGGTGGAGGCTGTGTAGACGCCGAGTTGGCCGGAACTTGTCGCGTTCGTGTCCACGTCACTCGCCCCCAGTGAGTCGATCGTGTTTGTTCGCCGCCTGTTGCAGCAGGCGAATCAATTCGTCCAACGTACTTCGAGTAAAGAGGTAGCGCCCATGGACGTCAACAGTGACCTCGGGCGGTGCCCCCTCCGGCATGTCCAGCTGGCCGTCCGATCCGACCACTATGGTGGGGGGTGACGCGTGGCCCATGCTCAGGTAGAAGATCTCAGGCACGGCTTCATCACTCGGCACACCCAAGGCAATCGCGAACTGGTTCACGAACTCAGGCTTCGGCTGCTCCTGCGGCCAGACGAGGTTCAGCAGGAGAGACTGCGGCGTTGTCGGTTCCGGCGTGCTCACGAGGCCCAGTTTGGCACGCCAACCTGTACGACTCCTGTTGGTACCCCAGGTTCTCCGCTGATCGAGTAGCGATTGCAGGGTAAACCCCCTATAGCCAGTGGATGCCCAGACTCGTTGTTGTGCCCTGGTGCTGCTACCTCAGGGGGTCCGTTTTTGGGCCGACAGGCAGCCTGAGGAAGGGAGGCGGGACGGGGAGCCTGAGGTGCCCGTTTCCCGTTTCCCGGCGTGTACCTCCCCTGCCTCCCTAGCCTCCCTCGACTGGCATATGCGCAGGTCACACCGAGGGAGGCAGGGCAGGGAGCCGGGTAGGGAGAACTCCCCGAGATCCGGGTGCCTCCCTACTCGTCGCCGTCCCGGGGGGTGTCCTCGCGGTCGGCGATGGCTTCGGCGATGCGCTGCCGACTGACGTGCATGACGCCGCCGGTCTTGTACTCGCCGTGCCCGGCGTCGTCCAGGACGCGCTTGAGGTCGCGGAACGACCAGCCGTCGTACTCGCCCGGGTTGTGGTCGGCCAGACGGCGGAGGACGTCCTGAGTGCGCGCCTTTGTCTCGTGGCCGAGGACGGTCAGGATGTCGGCGAGGTGGTCGGCCGGCGCGTAGGCGGGCGCCTCGGGGGCTGCGGTGCCCTCGTACAGGGCCATGGCGCGCTCGACGACCGGGGTCACCTCGTCGACGCCTGCCTCCTTCCGCACGTAGTAGGAGCGGATCAGTCCGGGAGTCTTCCCGAAGCCTGCAGCCATGGCGGTACCGACGTCTTCACCTGCGACGAGAGTCGTCGCCGAGTACCCGTTCTTGTGCATGCCGGTGCCGAGGATCGCGTCGTTGCCCTGGTGGTCGTTGATCGCGAACGCCACCCGGTGGGACACGGTCTTGGAGATCCCGCGCGGCAGGCTCGCCGCATCCGCATCCGGGGTGATCCACAGCAGCATGATGGCCGTCTTCCGGGCCTTCTTGGTCACCTTCAAGGCCAGTTCCTTGGCTTCCTTGCCGTGCTCCGGGTGCCCGAACAACTCGTGGACCTCGTCGAACACGACGATCCGCGGCCGCATGGACGGGTCGCGCTCCGCCATCTCGCGAGTGACCTTGGTGTCCGTGCCGATGCGTTCCAGTTCCTGCCCGCGGCGGGAGACTTCGCCGGCCAGGCGCCGCAGCGTGTCCATGGCCGCGACCACGTGCTCGTCGTCGTCGCCCTTCACCAGGCTCCGCAGGCGGGGCCGCATCGCGTCGTAGTCGCTGTTGTACGCCAGGACGTGCACGTCGATCTCTACCAGCGGATCGAGCATCGCGCCGAGCAGCAGCGAGACGACCAGCGATGACTTGCCCGAGCCCATGATTCCGGCGATCAGGTAGTTGGCGGCCATCAGCCGGCCGATGACCTGCTCACCGCGGGCGTTGAGCGCGACCGGGACGCCCTTGAAGAAGTCGGTCGTGCCCTCCGTCAGGAGCGGCCACGGCGGTACCGGCTTGGTGAGAACACCGGGGTCGGCGACCCACAGGTCGAGGACGCCGGCCTGGTCGCGCGGCTCGGTCGGCCATACCTCGACAGGCTTGCGGAGCAGGTTGTGTGCCAGCGTCGACTTCTTGTCGGCGATCATCTCGACGGAGACGCCGAGCGGCAGCTGAACCTGAGTGTGCCAGCCGTTCCCGGACCGGGTGGTCGGGGACACCCAACGAGGCTGCCAGCCCTCCTTCAGAGCCTTGTTGAGCGGGGCGATGCCGAGGTTGCCGAGGGCGCGGATGATGGCGCCCTCGTCGGGGACGACGTCGCGCTGCTCGGGGTCGCCGGGCAGCGCCCAGGCGGGGGCGGTCTGCCGGTGCCGGCCGACGGCCCAGACTCCGGCGAGGGCGATGAACGGTAGGGCGACGAGGAGTGGGTCCCAGATGACGCCGGCGATGAACGCGACCCAGGTGACGAACTGGATGACAGCCTTGATCGGGGTGAAGATGTCGCTGGTGTCCTCGGTGCCCAGGGCGATCAGCACGCCGAGGATGAGCAGGGCACCGATGCCGGTGGCCGTGGCGGAGCCGATGGCTTTGGGGGCGTTGATGGCGAGCTGGAGGAGTTCCATGCGGCGGCGGTGGCGGGACTGCCGGAAGATGTAGGCGCGCTGTTCCCAGTCGCGGGCGACGTCTTCCTGACCTGCGGCTTCGGCGGCCCGCATCATGCGTTCGTGGCGGGCGGTGGTGCGGGAGTCCCAGGCCCGTCGGGTGAGGATGCGGGCGCCGCCGTACAGGTAGGAGCCGTGTCGTACGACGGCCCGGTACGTGCCGTGCTCGCGGGCCTCGACGACGACGCGCCGCAGATGGTCGATACGGACACGGCGGCGCGGGCGCGGCTTGTCGGCGACGGCGGCCGGCGTCTCGGGGACGGTGTCGGGCTTCGGTTCGGGTTCGAACTTGATGAGCGAGATGTTCGGCTTGGCGTGCCCGTTGACCTGGGTGGGGATCGTTTCGGTCATGCTGGGTGTCTCCTGTTTGGTTTCCAAACGGCGGGAGGCCCGGGGACGGTCGCTGACCTGGCGGGATGGGCCGTCCCCGGGGCGTGGTCACTTCTTCTTGCGTCGGGCGGCCTGCCGTTCGATGCGCTCCACGCGCCGCTGGAGGTCGGAGATGTCGACTCCGTCACCGCCGGCACCGCGCTTGGCCATGCGGGCGACGAGGACGGCGATACGCACCCGCTCGCCGCCGGTGAAGTCGGAAAACTTCAGGTCGTCAGCCATCGGTGGGCTCCGTCTCGGGCAGGAGCGCGGCGATCGCGGCGTGGGCTTGGGCGGCGTCGGACCATGCGGTGCTGGCGGCGGCGAGGTTCTGCACGAGGCTGCGCTTGTCGGGGTGGTTGGCGGCCCTCTCGGTCTCCTTGGCGAGGTCGGACGCGCGGGCGGCGGCCTCGGCGGCGAGGGTGATCTGTTCCTGGCGGCTGGTCACGGGTTCCTCCGTGGGCTGTAGGCCGGGCTGTCCGGCCCCACCGCACCCCCGCAGTCGTGCCCGAGACGGACACGACTGGCGGAGGACGGAAGGGCAGGTCAGCGGCCCTTGCGCTGCATGTCGCGCCACATGTCCCGCAGGACGAGGACGACGATCGCGGCGACCCCGCCGAGGATGGCCAGCGCGAGCGAGGCGAACGCCAAGCCGATGGAGCCGACGCACACCGCGCAGGCGATGCCGATCCACTCCCCGCTGCTGCGGCCGGCCTTGTGGTGGTCGTGGTGACAGGGGTCCTGCGGGGACCTCTGTTGGGCCTGCTGCTGGGTGGCGAGCTTCGCCAGCTCCATGGCCGCCATGGCGAGCTGTACGGCGGCCGTGTCGGTCTCGGCGGCGCGGACCGCCTGCTCGGCCTTGTCGAGAGCGTCGCTCATCGGGCCCACCTCTTGATGCGGCGGGTAATGCGCGGCCAGGCGATGATCCCGGCGGCGACCGCGAGAGCGACCGGCTGAGAGACGGCTGCGGCGGCCACGGCGAGGACGACGGACAGCAGAGACGGGTAGGCGACGAGGAGCCCGAGGACGGCCCCGAAGATCAGCCTCATCATGCGTATCCACCCTCCATCGGGCTGGCCGGGGTCTCCGGTTCGGCCTTCTTCGAGGCCCGCGAGAGGGCGGTACGGACGTACGGCTCGGTGACGACGAGACGCCGATTGAGGGCGACGTGCTCGGCGATCTCGCGGGCGGATGCGTCCGGGCCGAGGGTGGATGCGGCCTCGACGACGGCGGCCTCCATCGTGACCGGTTCCAGGGCGGCGACGGGGTCGCTGACCTGCTGATGCGCGGGCGTATCAGGGCGGTCCACTTGGTACTCGTCGGGCTGCTGGCCGAGGACGACGGCGACCTGTACGGCGTCGACGACGACCCCGTAGGAGACGAGGAGGGCGGCGAGTTCGGGCGGGGGCGCATCGGGGTGCGCATCCGCTGCGATCCGGATGACGTCGACGGGGTCCATCTCGGCGAACTTGGCCCGGAGCACCTCCTGCGCCGACCGGGTCGGGGCGGGACTTACTGCCTTCGGGGAAGTCTGTGCGCCGTACATGGTGGCGAGGGCCGCATCAGCTCCCTCGCGGACGCGGACGCGCTGGACGTCGACCAGGCCGGCGCCGAGCTCGGTGTCCCCGACGCCGACGTACTTCGCCAGCGACCAGTAGCGGCGGACGGCGAGCTTGCGGCGCCACTCGCCGGGGTGGCCGTCGGCGACCGCGCGCTGGAACGCGAGCTGCCGGGCGGCGTCGGCGTTGCGGCGCATCACCTCGGCGTCCACGCCGGTGCGGTAGACGACGATCGAGCGGGCGATGAACCCGAGGCCTTCGGCGGCCCCGGACATGGCGAGCGGGGTGACCGCGTACACGGCGGCCTCGCGGACGTCGCTGGCGATGGTGATACCGATGCCGCTGGCGGAGATGGGGGCGAGCCACATGCCGGCCCGGACGACGGCGGGTGAGGACTGGCCGAGCATGGTCCGGCCGAGCATCACCATGGCGAGGATGAGGGTGAGGCCTTCGCCGGCGGCGACGACACCGGCGGCGGTGGCCTGGCGGTGGAATTCGGCGACGGCGTTGCTGTAGGTGCCCCAGGCGCCGAAGCCTCCGACGGCGACCATGGCGATGGCCGCGCCGCCGAGGACGGCGACCTGCCCCCAGGTGAGTTCGCGGGTAGTGGTTCTGGTCATTCGCCCACCTCGGGCTCAGAGGCGCGCACGATTCGGTGCGCGCAGAGAACGGTGCCTTCACGGTCACGGCGCTCGTTCGCGTCGAGCAGCGCGGCCATGAGGGCGGGAACGGAAGGGCTGCGCCGAGCCGACCGGGCGGCCGCGCGGATGGCGGCCACCTCCGTCGGACGGGCGATACGACTACGGCCGCTCACTGGTCGCCCCCGAGAACGTCGGTCAACTGGTCGGCGAGGCCGCGCAGCTGGTCGGCGTACGCGTCGAGGCGGGCCGCGAGTTCGTACACGGCGACCGGGTCGAGGGTGCGGCCGATGACGGACACGGACACGCCGGGCGTACGGCCGCCGAGCTCCGGGCTGGCGTCCCCGGCGAACGGGGACTGGACGAGGCCAGCGGCGGTGATGTGCCGGCCGTGGAAGGCGAGCACCACGTCCGGGCCGGTGTGGAGGATGTCGGCGCGGTGGCCGCCGTCCTCGTGGCCGCCGATGCACCAGGCGGGTTCGGGCAGAGAGACCGGGCCGTGGTCGAGGGTGTGCACGGTGATCGTGCCGGGCTCGGTCACTGGTGCTCACCCCGCTCGACCCAGCAGAAGGGGCGGAGGCCGGCCGCGGCCTGGAACACACGGATGGCGGTGCCGGGGGTGGCGTGCGGCAGGCCGTACACCCTGCCCCCGTCGAGGGAGGCGAGGAGCCGGGCGCCGTGGTGCTGGCATCCGTCGGCGCCGGCGTTGTGCGCGTCGAGGACGGTCACCGTGGGCGGACCAGTGCACGGGGTGGGGTCGTCGGGGTGAGCGGCCGGGCAGCGCTTGTCACCGCCAGGGGTCCGCACCAATGCGGACCCTTTGGCCTCGGCCGGTTCGGCGCCGACGGCGCGCAGCAGGATCCGGACCGTCTCGACGAGCGCGCCGTGGGCACGGTTCAGGGCGAACACGTCCTGGTGGTCCACGTGCTCGTGCTCGGCGAGGAGCAGCTGCGCGATACGGGCGGCGACGGCGAGGTTGGAGGGCTCGGGCAGGGCGCCCACCCCCGGGAGGGTGGGCGCCTGCTCGGCGGGCGTGAAGCTCACCGGTCGCCCCCGGCCTGCTCGGCGGCGGCGATGGCCACGTCGACCTGATCGGCGAGCGCGTCCGCCTCGTCGGCGAACTGCCGCAGCTGCGCCGCCTTCTCACGGACCTGAGCGGGGGTGAGGTCCGCGCCCATGAACCCGATCTTCGGGGTGCTGGAGGAGAGGTGGATGAACTCGGCCCAGATCTCCGGGTCGTGCTCGTTCTCCAGGCCGGGCACGGAGATGGTGCGCCCGCCGTGGTCGTAGTGTCGGCCGTGCTCGTCGACCTCGTTGCCGTCCTCGCCATCCACGGAGGTGCACAGGCCGGGGTAGACGTGGCAGGCGCCGGGGGTGTTCTTGGCGCGCTCGCGGGTGAACACCTGCAGGAGCCGGTCGAGGGTGGCGGCGGGGTCGGGGGTGACGGCCAGGAGGAGCGCCATCTCGTTGTGGAAGCGCTCGACGGCGGGGGTGTGGACGCCGCGGGCACGAGCGAGTTCGGCGACCTCGTTCCACTGGTCGAGCATGCGGCGCCGGGTGGCTTCCGCCTTGTTGTCGGCTGCGGTGGCGATGTTGACGGTGTTGGTCGCGGCCTTGATGTGGGGGTGGGTCGGGTCGATCTTGACGCGGGGCTTGCTGTCGCGGACGCAGCCCGCAGTGGTGGCGAGCAGACCGGCGTGGATACGGATGCTGTTCTTCATGGTGTTCGGTCCCCTCGGCTCAGGCGGCGGCGGTGAAGGCGGCGATCAGGGCGACGGCGGCGCGGTACTCCGGCTTGCGCGGCCGGTAGGCGGCGACGAGGCCGGTGACCTGGGCGAGGGTGAAGCGGGAGACCGAGCGGGTCTGGCGGGCGCGGCCACCGGCGACGGTGCGGCGGGTGCGGGCCTGCTCGGCGGGGGTGACGGCGAGGCGCTTCGCCACGCTGCGGAGGCCGTTCGTGACGCCGGTCACGGTGTCCTTGGCGACGCCGGCCGCGAGGGCGACGGTGGCCAGAGAGCGCGGGCGGCGACGGCAGCTCGCGGCGAGACGGGTCTCAGCCGAACGGGAGCGGAGGGCGGCGCGAAGGACGCGGCGCGTAGCGCGGCGCTCACGACGGATGGCACACTTCTGCATCAGCGGTCTCCTGGTCTAGTCAGGTAGGTCCGTCAGGCCCTCGGTCGGTGCTTCCAACACCGCCGGGGGCCGTATCTTTGCCCTTTGCTAGATACCCATCATCCTCTCGGAGACCGCCGCTTCGCCGACCTACGGAATCTCGTACGGCCATGAGGGCGACGGGAGAGGAAGAGAGGGTGCCGGCGGGGGCCGGGGTGCGGGGTGGTCCGCCGCGGCCCGCCGTGCACGTGGCCTCCGGCAGTCGGCTCGGTGACCCACATCCCAGGCAGGAGGGGCCCACTGACCTGCGCCTGGTGCCACCGGCGCTGGCCGCGTGGGCGACGGCGGCGCTGACGGTGCACGCCTCGCCGGGGTGGGTCACGGGAGTGGCCGTGCTCTGTGCGGTGGTGGGCGTGGCTCTGCTCGCCTGGCAAGGGCAAGGGCAAGGGCAAGGGCAAGGGCAAGGGCAAGGGCAAGGGCAAGGGCAAGGGCAAGGGCAAGGGCAAGGGCAAGGGCGGGGGCTCGGGTATCGCCGGGGGCGTGGGGGCGTTGCGTGGACGAAGGTGTCCGTCGCCGCCGTGCTGCTCTGTGCGGGCGCGGCTGCCGCCTCCGCCGGGCTGCACGGGGCGGATCTGCGGCGAGGGCCGGTGCCTGGCCTGGCCGAGGAATACGCCCGTGTGACGGCGGAGGTGGAGCTCACCTCCGACCCGCGCCTCACCCGCCCCCGGATCCAGGGCAACCGCGCGGCCCCGGCCGCGGTACTCCTCCAGGCCGAGGTGCGGCGTGTGCGGAGCCCGGACGGGTCGGTCGCCGACACGCGGACCCCGGTGCTGGTCGTCGTCGACGTGGCGGCGGGGGCCGGTCGGGCGGCCTGGCTCTCGCTGTTGCCGTCCACGCGGGTGCGGGTGGTGGCGCAGGCCGTGCCGGCCATGGCCGGGGGAGACCGGGTGGCGGGCGTGCTGCGGGTGCGGGGCGGTGGGGCGCCGGCCGTGGTGGAGGAGGCGAGCGCCGTGCAGCGGGTCGCGGGGCGGTTGCGCGCGGGGCTGCGGGAGGCGACCGACGGGCTGGACCCGGACGCGCGGGCTTTGCTGCCCGGGTTCGTCGTCGGGGACACCTCACGGGTTCCGGCGGAGTTGGACGAGGCGTTCAAGGCGACCGATCTCACCCATCTCCTGGCTGTCAGCGGTGCGAACTTCACGATCCTGTTGGCCCTGTTCATCGGCCCGCCGGGGCTGGCACAACGGGCCGAGCGGAAGGGGCTGGCACCCCGGCTCGGGATCCCGTTGCGGGTGACCGCGCTGGCCGGTGGGGCACTGACTCTGGGCTTCGTGATCGTGTGCCGACCGGACCCGAGCGTGGTGCGGGCGGCGGCATGCGGTTCGATCGCTCTGTTGGCCATCGCGACCGGGCGCCGCAGGTCCCTGATCCCGGCCCTGGCGACGGCGGTGCTGCTGCTGGTGCTGTACGACCCGTGGCTGGCCCGCAGTTACGGCTTCCTGCTCTCCGTCCTCGCGACCGGTGCCCTGCTCACCCTCGCCCCGCGCTGGAGTGCGGCGCTCCAGCGGCGCCGGGTGCCACCGCGTCCGGCCGAGGCGCTGGCGGCGGCGGGGGCCGCGCAGGCGGTGTGCGCGCCGGTCGTGGCCGTGCTGTCGGCGAAGGTGAGCCTGGTGGCGGTGCCGTGCAATCTGCTGGCGGAGTTCGCGGTGGCCCCGGCGACGGTGCTCGGGTTCGCCACCCTGGCGACCGCTCCGGTGGCGATGCCCGTGGCCGAGGGCCTTGCCTGGTGCGCGAGTTGGCCGACCGGTTGGATCGCGGACATCGCCCGCACCGGGGCCTCGATGCCGGGCGCGGGCGTGGACTGGCCGGGCAGCTGGACCGGCGCGCTGCTGCTCGCCCTGGTCACCGTGGTCGTCGTCCTCGTCGGCCGGCGGCTGGCGAGCCATCCGTGGCTGGTGGGCGCCTGCCTGATGGCGTTCCTGCTGGTCGTGGTGCAGCCACCGCCGCTGACCAGGGTGATCACGGGGTGGCCGCCGCCGGGCTGGCGCTTCGTGATGTGCGACGTGGGCCAGGGGGACGCGACCGTCCTCGCGGCGGGAGAGGGGGCCGGGGTGGTCGTGGACGCGGGTCCCGATCCGGTCCTGGTCGACCGCTGTCTGACCTCGTTGGGCATCACCGAGGTCCCGCTCGTGGTCCTCACCCACTTCCACGCCGACCATGTGGTGGGGCTGCCGGGGGTGCTGCGGGGGCGCTCGGTGGGGGCGATCGCGACGACGGGGTTCGAGGAGCCCGTGGAGCAGGCCGCGTTCGTGCGCGGGGAGGCGGCGGCCCGGGGGATCCCGCTGACATGGGCCGTGGCCGGGGAGGAGCGGCGCACGGGCGGTCTCGCCTGGCGGGTGCTGTGGCCGCCGGGTGACGCGGTCACGCCGGACGGCCCGAACGACGCCAGTGTGACCCTGCTCGTCCGCTCGGGAGGGCTGACCCTGCTGCTCCTCGGCGACCTGGAACCGCCCGGCCAACGTGAGCTGGCGAGGTCCCCGGAAGCGGCCGCGCTGGGAGCCGTGGATGTGGTGAAGGTCGCCCACCACGGGTCGGCCTACCAGGATCCGGGACTGATACGGGCCATGGCCCCCAGGCTGGCGCTCATCTCCGTGGGCGCGGACAACCCGTACGGCCATCCCGCGCCCAGAACGGTCGCGGCGCTGAGGGCCGGGGGTGCCACGGTGCTGCGTACGGACGAGGACGGCGCGGTCGCCGTCGCGGGTACGGCGAAGGAGTTGCTCGTGGCGAGAGACTGAGGGCATGGACACCGCAGAGCTTGACGCCTACCTTCGCCGCCTCGGGGCCGAGCAGCAGGCCTGGCCCACCGTCGACGTACTGCGCGAACTGCACCTGCGCCATCTGCGGGCGGTGCCGTTCGAGAATCTGTCGATCCACCTCGGGGAGGAGATCGTCCTGGAGGAGAAGCGGCTGCTGGACAAGGTCGTCGGGCGGCGCAGGGGCGGGTTCTGCTACGAACTGAACGGCTCGTTCGGGGCGTTGCTCTCGAAGCTCGGGTTCGATGTGACGCTGCTCGCGGCACGGGTGTACGGGGAGGAGGGACAGGTCGGCATCCCGTACGACCATCTCGCGCTGAGGGTGCGGACGGTGGACGGGGGCGACTGGCTGGCCGATGTCGGGTTCGGGGCGAACAGCCACTATCCGCTGGAGTTCGGGAACCGGACGGAGCAGGAGGATCCGGGCGGCATGTTCCGGGTGGCCGAGGTGGACCGGGAGAGCGGGGGCCGGGAGTTCGGGGACCTGGACGTGTTCCGCAACGGCAAGCCGCAGTACCGGTTGGAGACGCGACCGAGGGCGCTCGGGGACTTCGCGGCGGGGGCGTGGTGGCACAGCACCTCGCCGGCCTCCCACTTCACCCGCTCGCTCGTCTGCTCCCTGCTCACGGAGGACGGCGGCCGCATCACCCTCAGCGGTCGTACGTTCACCGTCACCTCGGCGGATGGCGCCCGTGAGGTGACCGAGCTGGGCTCGGACGCGGAGGTGTTGGCGACGTACCGAGACCGCTTCGGGCTGGAGTTGGACCGGGTGCCGGAGGTGGGGAAGGGCCGTGAGGAGCGTGTGGGCGCGCTCGTCGAGGGAGGTTCCGAGGGCCTGTAGCCTGACGGCACCGTACGACGGGGGAGCTGACCGTGGAGAGCGTCCTGCCCGTGGCCATAGGGGCCGCCATCGGTCTCATGGGGGCGGTGTTCGGTTCGTGGTTCACCGCGCGCCGGCAGGACCGCATGTGGCTCCGCGAGCAGAAGCTCAAAGCCGGGATCGGCTTCAACACGGCCGTCGTTCAGCTCCTGGACCACCTGAAGCAGACACGGCTGAGTGACGACGGTCCCGGGGCCGACGAGTTGGTGAACCGGATGCAGGAGGCACGCTCGGCCCTCTACCTGCTCTGCTCCAGCGACACCGTCGACCTCGCCGATGCCCTCGCGGTCAGGGTCTGGAGCACGCGGCCCACCGACGGCAGGGACGACCGCCGGGCCGAGTTCCGGGAGACCTTGGACCTCCTGCGTCGCTTCACCCACCAGCTCCGGCAGGAGATTGCCAGGTCGTAGACCCTCTGGGGGGAGGGGAGGGGAGGGGAGGGGGTGGCGGAAGATGGGGGTGTGAGTGATGTGAGGCATGTGTTGGTGTTGCCGGATCGGGATGCCGCGGAGGAAGTGGTCGAGGCGCTGCGGGAGCGGTTCGGGCTGGATGAGGAGCCGCAGTTGCTGCGGGACGCGTTGGCCGGGGAGGACGACGCCGAGGACGCGCAGTGGCTGGTGGTGCTGCGGGACGAGCGGGAGCGGCTCGACGCGGTGGCGCTGGACGAGTTCGCGGGGGAGTGGGAGGGATGGCGTGAGGAGCCGTAGTGGTCCCGCGCCGCGGTTCCGTGCGCTGAGGGGGGAGGCCCGGTCGCTGGGGCGGTCGGGTTGTCAGTGGGCCGTGGGATGCTGTCCGGGATGGCCAAGAAGACTGTGAACGATGATCCTCTCGCCCCCGTGACGTTGGCCGTGGGGCAGGAGGAGCTGCTGCTCGACCGGGCTGTGCAGGTGGTGGTGGCCGCCGCGAAGGCCTCGGACGCCGACACGGACGTGCGGGATCTGACCTCGGACCAGCTGCAGCCCGGCACCCTCGCCGAGCTGACCAGTCCGTCGCTCTTCGCGGAGCGCAAGGTCGTGGTCGTGCGCAACGCGCAGGACCTGTCGGCCGACACGGTCAAGGACGTGAAGGCGTACCTGGGGGCTCCCGCCGAGGAGATCACCCTGGTGCTGCTGCACGCGGGCGGCGCCAAGGGCAAGGGGCTGCTGGACGCGGCGCGCAAGGCGGGGGCGCGGGAGGTGGCGTGCCCCAAGATGACGAAGCCGGGCGATCGGCTGGCGTTCGTGCGGGGGGAGTTCCGGACGCTCGGGCGGTCCGCGACGTCCGAGGCGTGCCAGGCGCTCGTCGACGCGATCGGGAGCGATCTGCGGGAGTTGGCGTCCGCGGCGTCGCAGTTGGTGGCGGACGTTGAGGGGACCATCGACGAGGCGGTGGTCGGGCGGTACTACACGGGGCGGGCCGAGGCGTCGAGCTTCGAGGTGGCCGATCGGGCCGTCGAGGGGCGGGCGGCGGAGGCGTTGGAGGCGCTGCGTTGGTCGCTGGCGACGGGGGTGGCGCCGGTGTTGATCACGAGTGCGCTGGCCCAGGGGGTGCGGGCGATCGGGAAGCTGTCGTCGGCGCGGGGTGGGCGGCCCGCGGATCTCGCGCGGGAGTTGGGGATGCCGCCGTGGAAGATCGATCGGGTGCGGCAGCAGATGCGGGGGTGGACGCCGGAGGGGGTGGCTGTCGCCTTGCGGGCGGTGGCGGAGGCGGATGCGGGGGTCAAGGGTGGGGGAGATGATCCGGAGTACGCGTTGGAGAAGGCGGTTGTGGTGATCGCGCGGGCGGCGCGGTCGCGTCGGGGGTGACTCTTCGCCCGCCGCCCCTACCCGTCGCGTCCCAGGGGCGCTGCCCCTTCGACCCCGGGTCGAGGAGGAGTGGCGGCAGGGTGCGTGCGGGTGCGTGGGGGGTTCTCGCGCAGTTCCCCGCGCCCCTGAAGAGCCTGCGGTCGCCCGGCGCTCCTGAGTGACCCCGGCTTCCGGCGTGCTCACCTGCGGCATGCCGAAGGCCCCGTCGGCCGCCCCGGGAAGGGGCGGGCGACGGGGCCTTCGGTTCAAGACGGTGGATCCGCACCCGCGTGGCGAACGCAGGCCGCGTGCGGATCCGGGGTGTCGGGTGGGAGCGGATGAGAGAGGGCCCGCCCTGGGTCCAGCCGACGATCAGATCAAAGGTGAAGCTCAGCCCTGGAGGGAAGCGACCTTGGAAGCAAGCGCCGACTTCTTGTTGGCGGCCTGGTTCTTGTGGATGACGCCCTTCGAGACGGCCTTGTCGAGCTGACGCGCGGCAGCGCGCTGGTACTCGGTGGCCTTCTCGACGTCACCCGCGGCAGCGGCCTCACGGGCCTTGCGGACCGCGGTCTTGAGCGACGACTTGACGGCCTTGTTGCGAAGGCGCGCCTTCTCGTTGGTCTTGTTCCGCTTGATCTGGGACTTGATGTTCGCCACGAATGAGCCTTTTCAGCTTGGTTTTCCTTGGGATGTGCCTCCTGCAGAGAGGGCATGAGACACAGCCGCCCACGTTACCAGCAGCTCTCGCGTCGGCCCAAACCGGTCCCAGCCCTCCACCCGTGGGACCATGGTGCCTACGTACAGCCCCGCCAGACCCGATCCGACCCGAGACCGCAGACGGCTGCGGACGCCTCAAGAATCAGGACCCTGCGTGCCCGCGATCCCTAGCCATGTGCCCGAGCCGAGCCGTACCGACCCGGCTCTGATCCGCAATTTCTGCATCATCGCGCACATCGACCACGGCAAGTCCACGCTCGCCGACCGGATGCTCCAGCTGACCGGTGTCGTCGAGCAGCGGCAGATGCGTGCTCAGTACCTCGACCGGATGGACATCGAGCGTGAGCGCGGCATCACGATCAAGTCCCAGGCGGTCCGTCTGCCCTGGGCGCCGACCGCCGATCCGGGCAACACGCACATCCTCAACATGATCGACACCCCCGGGCACGTCGACTTCACGTACGAGGTGTCGCGGTCGCTGGCGGCCTGTGAGGGGACCGTCCTCCTCGTCGACGCGGCTCAGGGGATCGAGGCCCAGACCCTCGCCAACCTGTACCTGGCGATGGAGAACGACCTCAAGATCATTCCCGTACTGAACAAGATCGACCTGCCGGCCGCGCAGCCCGAGAAGTTCTCCGAGGAGCTGGCGAACCTCATCGGCTGCGATCCCGAGGACGTGCTGAAGGTCTCCGCGAAGACGGGTGTGGGGGTCGACGCGCTGCTCGACCGGGTCGTGGCCGAGGTTCCGGCGCCGGTCGGCGTCAAGGACGCGCCCGCCCGCGCGATGATCTTCGACTCGGTGTACGACTCGTACCGGGGCGTGGTCACGTACGTCCGTGTGATCGACGGGCAGCTCAACAAGCGCGAGCGGATCCGGATGATGTCCACCGGCGCCACGCACGAGCTGCTGGAGATCGGGACCAACTCGCCCGAGATGCTGCCCGCCGACGGGCTGGCCGTCGGTGAGGTGGGCTACCTCATCACCGGCGTGAAGGACGTCCGCCAGTCCAAGGTCGGTGACACGATCACCAGCCAGGCGAAGGGGGCGACCGAGGCGCTCGGGGGATACAAGGACCCCAAGCCGATGGTCTTCTCCGGTCTGTATCCGCTGGACGGGTCCGACTACCCCGAGCTGCGTGACGCGCTCGACAAGCTCCAGCTCAACGACGCCGCGCTCGTGTACGAGCCGGAGACGTCCGCCGCGCTGGGCTTCGGTTTCCGCGTCGGTTTCCTCGGGCTGCTGCACCTCGACGTGATCCGGGAGCGGCTGGAGCGCGAGTTCGGGCTCGACCTCATCGCCACCGCGCCGAACGTCGTGTACCGCGTCGTCATGGAGGACGGCACCGAGCACACGGTCACCAACCCGAGCGAGTTCCCCGAAGGCAAGATCAACGAGGTGTACGAGCCCGTCGTGCGGGCCACGATCCTCGCGCCGACCGAGTTCATCGGCTCGATCATGGAGCTGTGCCAGACCCGGCGCGGCACCCTGCTCGGCATGGACTACCTGTCGGAGGACCGGGTCGAGATCCGGTACACGCTGCCGCTCGCGGAGATCGTCTTCGACTTCTTCGACCAGCTGAAGTCGAAGACGCGCGGGTACGCGTCGCTGGACTACGAGCCCACGGGTGAGCAGACCTCCAGCCTCGTCAAGGTCGACATCCTGCTGCACGGCGACAAGGTCGACGCCTTCTCCGCGATCACGCACAAGGACGCGGCGTACGCCTACGGGGTGCGGCTCGTCGCCAAGCTGCGCGAGCTCATCCCGCGGCAGGCCTTCGAGGTGCCCATCCAGGCGGCCATCGGCTCGCGCGTCATCGCCCGCGAGACCATCCGCGCCATCCGCAAGGACGTCCTCGCCAAGTGCTACGGCGGTGACATCTCCCGGAAGCGGAAGCTGCTGGAGAAGCAGAAGGAAGGCAAGAAGCGGATGAAGATGGTGGGCTCCGTGGAGGTTCCGCAGGAGGCCTTCATCGCCGTACTGTCCAGCGACGACAGCGCCGGCGGCGGCAAGGGCAAGAAATAGCCAACGGCGACCGGTGGTCGCCGACCGCGGGGTAGCCACTGTTACCCGCGGAAACTCGGGCACAATGCGGGCCCGTCGCGTTTCGGCGCGGCGGGCCCGCAAGTCTTCCCAGAGGCGTCGGGGCGTGTCCGTACGGTAGTTCTCGGTGGAAAGTGACTGCCCGCCGCCCCTTACCAACCGGCCGACCGCGCTCTACCCTGATCACCACTCGATAGTTACTCGCGAGTTAAACAACAGCCGCTTTGAGCCAGCCGCACAGTCCGTGAGCCAGCTGTACTGTCGCGTGCCCCGGAGGATGTCGTGAGCGACACACAGACCCTGATCGAGAACCGTCCGCCCTCGGTGGCGGCCCTCTTCCTCGAGCGCGTGGCGGCCACGCCCGACGGCGAGGCCTACCGCTACCCGGTGCCACCGGCCTCCGGGGAGGGGCCCTCCGACTGGAAGTCGCTGAGCTGGGCGCAGTCGGCCGAACGGGTGTACGCCGTCGCGGCCGGGCTGATCGAGCTGGGCGTGCAGCCGGAGCAGCGCGTCGCCCTCGCCTCGTCGACCCGCATCGAGTGGATCCTCGCCGACCTCGGCATCATGTGCGCCGGCGCCGCCACCACGACCGTCTATCCGCAGACCAACGCCGAGGAGTCGGCGTACATCCTCGCGGACTCCGCCAGTCGGGTCCTCATCGCCGAGGACGCGGCTCAGCTCGCCAAGGCCCGGGAGAAGAAGGCCGAGCTGCCCGACCTGACGCATGTCGTCGTCATCGACACGGAGGGTGCGGACCTCTCGGAGGACTGGGTCCTCTCCCTGGCCGAGCTGGAGAAGCGCGGCACCGCGTACCTGGAGAAGAAGCCCGACCTGATCAAGGAGAAGGTCGGCGCGATCACCAAGGACCAGCTCGCCACGCTCATCTACACCTCCGGCACCACCGGGCGCCCCAAGGGTGTCCGGTTGCCGCACGACAACTGGTCGTACATGGCGAAGGCGATCGCCGCGACCGGGCTGGTCAGCGCGGAGGATGTGCAGTACCTGTGGCTGCCGCTCGCGCACGTGTTCGGCAAGGTGCTCACCAGCGGTCAGATCGAGGTCGGGCACGTCACCGCCGTGGACGGCCGGATCGACAAGATCATCGAGAACCTTCCGGTGGTGCGGCCGACCTACATGGCGGCCGTGCCCCGCATCTTCGAGAAGGTCTACAACGGCGTCGTCGCCAAGGCCCGCGCGGGCGGCCCGGCCAAGTACAAGATCTTCCAGTGGGCGGCCGGGGTCTCCCGCGAGTACGCCAAGGCCAGCCAGGACAACTTCCGCCGCACCGGCACCGCCTCGGTGCCGTTCGCGCTCGGCGCGAAGCACAAGATCGCCGACACGCTGGTGTACGCCAAGCTCCGCGAGGCGTTCGGCGGCCGGCTGCGGGCCTGTATCTCCGGTTCGGTCGCGCTCGCGCCCGACATCGGCTTCTTCTTCGCCGGCGCCGGCATCCACATCCTGGAGGGCTACGGCCTGACCGAGACCTCGGCGGCGTCCTTCGTGAACCCCGGCGAGGCCTACCGCACCGGCACGGTCGGCAAGCCGCTGCCCGGCTGCGAGGTGCGGATCGCGGACGACGGCGAGATCCTGCTGCGCGGCCCCGGTGTGATGGAGGGCTACCACGGGCTGCCGGAGAAGACGGCGGAGGTGCTGGAGGCCGACGGGTGGTTCCACACCGGTGACATCGGGGAGCTGTCGCCCGACGGCTACCTGCGGATCACCGACCGGAAGAAGGACCTTTTCAAGACGTCCGGCGGCAAGTACATCGCGCCGACCGAGATCGAGGGGCAGTTCAAGTCGCTGTGCCCCTTCACCTCCAACGTGATGGTGATCGGCGCGGACCGGAACTTCTGCACGGCCCTCATCGCCCTCGACGAGCCGTCCCTCCAGGGGTGGGCCGCGGAGAACGGGCTGGCCGGGAAGACGTACGAGGAGATCATCGCGGCGCCCGCCACGGTCGAGATGGTCGACGGGTACGTCAAGCAGCTCAACGAGGGCTTGCAGCGGTGGCAGACGATCAAGAAGTTCCGGTTGCTGCCGCGGGACCTCGATGTGGAGCACGGTGAGCTCACGCCGAGCCTGAAGCTGAAGCGGCCGGTGGTGGAGAAGGAGTACCTGCACCTGATCGAGGACATGTACGCCGGTGCGCGCGAGGCGTAGCGCTCCGCGTGAAAGCCGGGGAACTGCGGGCCGTCTTCAGCTGCGGGTTCGTCGCGGCTGGTCGCGCAGTTCCCCGCGCCCCTAAAGGGCGCGGTTGGTCTCCATCAGGGTTCGAAGGTCGCGTATCTGTATGCGCAGCTCGGTCAAGTCCGGTGTGGGTGAGGCCAGTTGTTTTTCCAGCGCCGCCAAGCGGGTGTCGACCTGTTCCGTGTGCTCCCGTTGGACCGCCCGCAGGGTTTCCAGCTCCCGGGTCTTGCGGTGCAGGTCCAGGAAGACGCTGACCTTCGCCCGTAACACCCAGGGGTCGAAGGGTTTGGTGAGGTAGTCGGCGGCGCCGGTGGCGTAGCCGCGGAAGGCGTAGCCGGTGTCGGCGTCCGTGCCCGTGAGGAAGATGATCGGGACGTCCTTCGTCTGGTCGAGGCGCTTGATGTGGGCGGCGGTCTCGAAGCCGTCCATGCCGGGCATCCGGATGTCGAGGAGGACGACGGCGAACCGGTGCCGCAGGAGGGCCTTCATCGCCTCCTCGCCCGAACGGGCGCGGACGAGCGGCTCGTTGAGGGATGCCAGGACGGCCTCCAGGGCGAGCAGATTGTCCTCCATGTCGTCGACGAGGAGGATGCCCGCACTTTGGTCGGTCCGGTCCTGAGGGGTCATGGGGAGGGTGCCTCGTTCTCTTCGGTGCGTTTCCCGGGGGACGGCTCGGCGCTCTGCGGACCCTGGGGGGTTTCCGGGTCGAGGACCGCGCAGACGACCGTGAGCAGCTGGTCGACGTCCACCGGCTTCGGTACGTAGTCGTTGGCGCCGCGGGCGATGGACTTCTCGCGGTCGCCGGGCATCGCCTTGGCGGTGAGGGCGACGATGGGCAGACCCGCCCAGCGCGGGGTGCGGCGGATGGCGGAGATCGTCTCGTAGCCGTCCATCTCCGGCATCATGATGTCCATCAGGACGAGTTCGACGTCCGGGTTGCGCTCCAGGGTCTCGATGCCCTCGCGGCCGTTCTCCGCGTACAGGACGGGCATGCCGACCCGGCCCAGGACATGGGTGAGCGCGAAGACGTTGCGGATGTCGTCGTCGACGATCAGCACCCGGCGGCCGGGCAGCACCTCGCCCGCGCGCCCCACCTTCCACGCCTCCAGCTTGGTGGGCGCCGGCCAGGAGTCGTCGCCGTCGTGCACCTCGTCGTCATGCGCGGCCGGGTACGGCTCCGTGGTCAGCTGCTCGGGGACGAGGCTGCCGTGCTCCTCGATCACCGGGCCCGTCACCCCGTGGCCCGGGCTGAAGACCGGGACGTACAGGGTGAAGGTCGAGCCCCTGCCGGGGACGCTCTCCGCGATGATGCGGCCGCCGAGCAGGCCGGCGATCTCGCGGCTGATGGACAGACCGAGGCCGGTGCCGCCGTACTTGCGGTTGGTGGTGCCGTCGGCCTGCTGGAACGCCTCGAAGATCACCGGGAGTTTCTCGGCCGCGATGCCGATGCCGGTGTCCGAGACGGCGAAGGCGATCACCTCGTCGTGGTCCTCGCGGGTGTAGCGGTGCTCCGGGTCCTTGACTCGGCTGACGGTCAGCTCGACCCGGCCGGACGCGGTGAACTTGATCGCGTTGGAGAGGAGGTTGCGCAGGATCTGCTGGAGGCGCTGCTCGTCCGAGTACATCTCGCGGGGGACGTCCTCGCCGACCGTCACCTCGAAGGCCAGGCCCCGGTCGAGGGTGAGCGGCCGGAACGTCGCGTGGACGTAGTCCAGGAGCTTGATCAGCGGCAGGCGCTTCGGGCGTACGTCCATCCGGCCCGCCTCGATCTTCGACAGGTCGAGGATGTCGTTGATCAGCTGGAGGAGGTCCGAGCCGGAGCGGTGGATCGTGGTGGCGAACTGGACCTCCTGGTCGGTGAGATGGCCGTCCGGGTTGTCGGAGAGCAGCCGCGCCAGGATCAGCAGGGAGTTCAGCGGGGTGCGCAGCTCATGGGACATGTTCGCCAGGAACTCCGACTTGTACTGCGAGGAGGTGGCCAACAGCGCTGCCTTCTCCTCCAGTTCGGCGTTGGATCGCTGCAACTCCGCCTGCTGCATCTGCAGTTCGTCCGAGCGCTCCTGGAGCTGCATGGCGAGGCGCTGGGACTCGCCGAGGAGGGACTCCGTACGGGAGTTGGCGATGATGGTGTTGATGGCGACACCGATGGTGTTCACGAACTGGTCGAAGAACGCCAGGTGGACATCGGAGAAGCGGGAGAAGGACGCCAGCTCGATCACCCCGAGGAGCTTGTCCTCGAACAGGATCGGGATGATGACGACGCTGGACGGCGAGGCCTCACCGAGGCCGCTGTTGATCTTGATGTAGCCGGGTGGGGCCTCGTCCACCAGGATCCGCTTCTTCTCGCGGGCCGCCTGCGCGACCAGACCGTGCACCGGCAGACCACCGGTCTCGACGGTCGCGCCCTGCGCCGCACCGTAGCCCGCGATGAAGGCCAGGCCCTTGGTGGGCGCCACCGGGAGCGGGGCCGCGCCGTCCTCGTCGGGGTCGGCCAGGTAGAACGCGCCGTACTGGGCGTTCACCAGCGGGGTCAGCTCGCGCAGGATCAGGTCGGCGACCTCCATCAGGTCGCGGTGGCCCTGCATCAGGGCGGCGAGCCGGGCGAGGTTCGACTCCAGCCAGTCCTTCGCGCGGGTCGTCTCACGGAGGTTCGCCACCATCAGGTTGATGTTGTCCTTCAGCTCGGCGACCTCGCCGCGCGCCTCCACCGTGATGGAGCGGGACATGTCGCCCTGGGCCACGGCGGAGGCGACCTCGGCGATCGCGCGGACCTGCGTGGTCAGGTTCAGGGCGAGCTCGTTGACGTTCGTCGTCAGCCGCTTCCAGGTGCCGTAGACGCCCTCCACCCGTGCCTGGCCGCCGAGTTGACCCTCCGAGCCGACTTCGCGGGCGACCCGGGTGACCTCGGAGGAGAAGGAGGAGAGGGTGTCCACCATGGTGTTGATGGCGGTCTTCAGCTCAAGGATCTCGCCGCGCGCGTCCACGTCGATCTTCTTGGAGAGGTCGCCGTTGGCGACGGCCGTGGTGACCTGGGCGATGTTGCGGACCTGCGAAGTCAGGTTGTCCGCCATGTAGTTGACGTTGTCCGTGAGGTCCCGCCAGACACCGGACACGCCCAGCACCTGGGCCCGGCCGCCGAGCGCGCCGTCGGTTCCGACCTCACGGGCCACCCTCGTCACCTCGTCGGCGAAGGCCCGCAGCTGCTCCACCATCGTGTTGACGGTGTCCTTCAGTTCCAGGATCTCGCCGCGCGCGTCGACGGTGATCTTCTTGGAGAGGTCGCCGTTGGCGACGGCCGTGGTGACCTGGGCGATGTTGCGGACCTGCGAAGTCAGGTTCAGCGCCATGAAGTTGACGTTGTCGGTGAGGTCCTTCCAGACGCCCGACACGCCCCGCACCTGCGCCTGACCGCCGAGGTTGCCCTCGGTGCCGACCTCGCGGGCGACGCGGGTGACCTCGTCGGCGAAGGCGGAGAGCTGGTCGACCATCGTGTTGATCGTCGACTTCAGCTCCAGGATCTCGCCCTTGGCCTCGACGGTGATCTTCTTGCCGAGGTCGCCCTGCGCGACGGCCGTGGAGACGAGGGCGATGTTGCGGACCTGGGAGGTCAGGTTGTCCGCCATGAAGTTGACGTTGTCGGTGAGGTCCTTCCAGACGCCGGAGACGCCCCGGACCTGCGCGCGGCCGCCGAGGTTGCCCTCGGTGCCGACCTCGCGGGCGACGCGGGTGACCTCGTCGGCGAAGGCGGAGAGCTGGTCGACCATCGTGTTGATCGTCGACTTCAGCTCCAGGATCTCGCCCTGCGCGTCGACCGTGATCTTCTGGCTGAGGTCGCCGTTGGCGACGGCGGTCGTGACCTGGGCGATGTTGCGGACCTGGGAGGTCAGGTTCGACGCCATGAAGTTGACGTTGTCGGTGAGGTCCTTCCAGACGCCCGAGACGCCCCGGACCTGCGCGCGGCCGCCGAGCTGCCCCTCGGTGCCGACCTCGCGGGCGACGCGGGTGACCTCGTCGGCGAAGGCGGACAGCTGATCGACCATCGTGTTCACGGTGAGCTTCAGTTCGAGCAACTCGCCGGTCGCCTCGACCGTCACCGTACGGGTGAGGTCGCCGCGCGCCACCGAGGTGGTCACCAGGGCGATGTCCCGCACCTGCGCGGTCAGTCGGGCGGCCATGGTGTTCACCGCCTCGGTCACGTCCCGCCAACTCCCGGACAGACCACGGACCTTGGCCCGGCCGCCGAGTCGGCCCTCCGTGCCGACCTCGCGGGCCACCCGGGTCACCTCGCCGGTGAACAGGGACAGCTGGTCGACCATCTTGTTCACGGCGCGGCCCAACCGCCTCAGGTCACCCCGGAGTTGACGGTTGCCGTCATGCAGGTCGACCCGCTGGGTGAGGTCGCCGCCGGCCACCGCGTCCAGGACCCGGGTGGCGTTGGCGGCGGGGGCGACCAGGGCGTCGAGCGTCTGGTTCACGTCGTCGACGCGGGTCGCCCAGGCGCCCTGGCCCGGGCTGGCCGACAGTCGCTCGTCGAGGCGGCCGTGCCGGACCAACTCCCGCCGTACACGCTGCACTTCGGTGCTGAAGTGGGTGCTGCGGTCGATGATCTGGTTGAAGAGGGCGCACAGCTCCGCCACCGGGGTGGGGCCCGCCTCCGGGACTTTCGTGAAGCTGCCGTCGCGGGCGGCGGTCATGGCCGCGGTCAGCGCGCGGAGATCGGATGCCCGGATCAGAACGTCCGTTTGGCTGTCTTTTTGACCGTCTCGGAGCACCCGCGTAGCACTGTTCTCACTCATGGTGGCCCACTTCGGTAACTCGGCGCTTATGGGCGTGGTCAGTCTGTCACTCTGTCCGTGCCGTCTGAGGCCTATTCGTCCGAACTTTCTCCGGGAGCCGCTCAGTGGGGGCCATTCCGACGCAACGGGAGACCGCGTCCTGCGCGCCCGATGCGCCCGCGCGCGTCGGGGCGGAGGCGCTGTCTGCCGCGCCCGCGTACGCGGGCGCGGACCGGCGCGCGGTGGTGCATGTGTCTCTGCCCGGCGGACCGCTCGCGCCGGGAGCCGCCCGGCGCTTCGTCGGCAGCGCGCTCGCGGAGTGGGCCGAGCTCGACCTGCCGGGCACCGCGGCCCTCTCCGCCCGCCTCGTCGAGGACGCCCTCGTCGTGGTCAGCGAGCTGGTCACCAACGCGGTCGTCCACGCGGGCACGGATGTCGAGCTGCTCTGCCGTCTGGGGCGCGACGACCCGGCCTCCGCCGGGTGGCTGCTCGTCGAGGTCTCGGACCACCATCCCTCCCGGGCGGTACGGGACGAGGGCGCCGAACGCCCCTACCTCGTCGAACGGCCTTACGGGGCCGCCGAGTACGGACGCGGCCTGCGGCTCGTCGCGGCGCTCTCCGAAGCCTGGGGGATCACCTACCGGACCGCCATGAAGACCGTCTGGGCCCGGCTGTCGGTCGACGGGGCGATGGCGGTGGAGGACGCGTACGGGGCGTACAGCGGTGACGTGTCCGGGGTGGGGGCCGAGGCCGCGCGGGCGTACGCCGGCGACGAGGAAGTGCGGGGGCTCGACGATGCGCCAGCGTACGCCGGTGTGGAGGACGCGGGGGAGTCCGGCGGTGCGCGGGCGTACGCAGGTCGCGTCGGAGACGGCGCAGACGGCGCCGAGGGCGCCCGTGAGCAGGGCCCGGACCCGCTCGATCTGGTCGCGCCCGAGCCCCGGCAACATGGGGAGCGCGACCGGGAGTGGTTGAACCGGGGCGCTCTCTCCTTCCTGGCCGAGGCGTCCGACCTGCTCGCCGGGCAACTCGACGAGGATCTGGTCGCCGCGCTCGCCGGGCAGCTGCTGGTGCCGAGGCTGGCCGACTGGTGCGCGGTGTGGCTGGAGGACGAGGGGCTGGGCTGGCGCGGCGGCGACGGTTCGCCGGGCCCCGCGCCCCGGCTCGCCCGCGTCTGGCACGGCAGCGAGAACCGCATCGAGGAACTGCGCCGGGCCCTGGAGAGGAACCCACCGAGACTGCCCGATTCCGTGCGGTCGAGGGCGGTCCCCGTCCCGTGGCCGGAACCGGATGAGGAGGACCGGCCGGTGAGGGCGAGTGCGGGCGGGCCGGTGCAGGAGCCTGACGGCGGGTCGGAGCGAGAACTTGCCGGCGGGCCCTTGCGGGAGCGTGACGGCGGACCCCTGCGGGAGCGTGCCGGCGGGTTCGAGCGCGGGCAGGGCGGCGGTCCCGTGCGGGAGCGTGACGATGGGCCCGCGCGGGACCCCGAAGGTGGGGCCGTGCGGGACTGTGAAGGTGGGCCCGCGCGGGACCCTGAAGGCGGGCCCGCGCAGGCGTGTGAAGGTGGGGCCGCGCTTGCCTATCGGCTGATCGCCGGGGGGCGGCCGCTCGGGACGCTCGTCATCGGGCGGGCCGGGCTGCTCCGGTTCCCGGACGAGGTGACCGGGCTGGTCGAGGACCTCAGCCGACGCATCGCGCTGTCCATCGGCGCGGCACGCCAGTACGCACGCCAGGTGACCATCAGCCGGGTGCTCCAGCGCGGCCTGCTGCCGGGCGCGGTCGCCGAGATCCCCGGGGTGTCGAGCGCTCTGGTGTACGAGCCGTGCGACAAGGGCGGACCCAGCGGCGACTTCTACGACCTGTTCCCCGCCGGCCGGGGCCGCTGGTGCTTCGCGATCGGCGACGTCCAGGGCAAGGGCCCCGAGGCCGCCGTGGTCATCGGTCTCGCCCGGCCCTGGCTGCGGCTGCTCGCCCGCGAGGGCTACGGCGTGGCCGACGTGCTCGACCGCCTCAACCAGCTTCTCCTCGACGACGCCACCGAGGCCGCCGACGCCGCCGCCCGCGCCCTGGTCACCGCCGGCGACCCCGGCCTCGTCGACCCCGACGCCTCCCAGACCCGCTTCCTCTCCCTCCTCTACGGCGAGCTCGTCCCCGTCCCCGGCGGCGTCCGCTGCACCCTCGCCTCCGCCGGGCACCCGCTGCCCCTGCTCCTCGGCCCCGACGGCGACGTCCGGACCGTGGCCGAGCCGCAGACGCTGCTGGGCGTGATCGAGGACACCGAGTACGTCTCCGAGACGTTCGAGCTGCGCTGCGGCGACACGCTGCTCTGCGTGACCGACGGGGTCACCGAGCGCCGCAGCGGCCCGCGCATGTTCGACGACGGGGACGGCCTCGCCGCCGCGCTCTCCGACTGCGCGGGCCTCGACGCCCAGCTGGTCGCCGAACGCATCCGCCGCCTCGTGCACGAGTTCGGGGAACGGCCACCGGACGACGACCTTGCACTGCTGGTGCTGCGGGCGGAGTGACGACCGCCGCAGCCGGCGACGGGAACCGTCGGCCGGGCCGTGCTGGACAATGGAGGACATGCCTTCCGCACTCCCCGACGGTGAGCCCGTCCCCGACGACGGGGCGCTGCCCGCGCACGCCCTGGCCGACGCGGCCGAGCGGCCCCTCGGGTTCTATCTCCACGTCCCGTACTGCGCCACACGCTGCGGCTACTGCGACTTCAACACCTACACCGCCACCGAGCTGCGCGGCACCGGCGGCGTCCTCGCCTCCCGCGACAACTACGCGGACACGGTCGTCGACGAGATCTGCCTCGCCCGCAAGGTCCTCGGCGACGATCCGCGCCCCGTCCGGACGGTCTTCGTCGGCGGCGGCACGCCCACGCTGCTGGCCGCCGACGACCTCGTACGGATGCTGGGGGCGATCCGGGAGGAGTTCGGGCTCGCGGACGACGCGGAGGTGACGACCGAGGCGAACCCGGAGTCGGTCGACCCCGCGTATCTGGAGACGCTGCGCGCGGGCGGCTTCAACCGGCTCTCCTTCGGGATGCAGAGCGCGCGGCAGCATGTGCTGAAGATCCTCGACCGTACGCACACACCGGGGCGCCCGGAGGCGTGCGTGGCGGAGGCGCGCGCCGCCGGCTTCGACCACGTCAACCTCGACCTGATCTACGGCACACCCGGCGAGTCCGACGACGACTGGCGGGCCTCCCTGGACGCGGCGCTCGGTGCCGGGCCGGACCACATCTCGGCATACGCGCTGATCGTGGAGGAGGGCACGCAGCTCGCGCGGCGCATCCGCCGGGGCGAGGTCCCGATGACGGACGACGATGTCCACGCCGACCGGTATCTGATCGCTGAGGAGATGCTCTCGGCCGCCGGGTTCGACTGGTACGAGGTCTCCAACTGGGCCACGTCCGAGGCCGGGCGGTGTCTGCACAACGAGCTGTACTGGCGCGGCGCCGACTGGTGGGGCGCGGGGCCCGGCGCCCACAGCCATGTCGGCGGCGTCCGCTGGTGGAACGTCAAGCACCCCGGCGCGTACGCGGGCGCGCTGGCGGCCGGGCGCTCCCCTGGCGCCGGGCGTGAGCTGCTGTCGGCCGAGGACCGCCGGGTCGAACGCATCCTGCTGGAGCTGCGGCTCCGGGAGGGCTGCCCGCTGTCCCTGCTCCGGGAGGAAGGGCTTGCCGCGGCGGGTCGGGCACTCGCCGACGGCTTGCTGGAGGCGGGGCCGTACGAGGAGGGGCGCGCGGTGCTCACGCTGCGGGGGCGGTTGCTGGCGGACGCGGTGGTGCGGGACTTGGTGGACTGATCACTCGGGTGGGTGAATCGGTGCGGAACGGGGGTTCGGTACCTAACCTGATTCGTAGGCTGCCGCCGACAGCACGCGGCGGATATGGAGGCCATGGAGATGACCGCTGTGGACGAACGCGACATGACCAGGTACTTCGAGGAGCTTGAGCCTCCCGAGGGCGTCAAGGTCGAGCTTCTCCGGGGGGTAATCGTGATGGTGGCCAGCCCTGACATCGTGCACAACAGGATCGTTGCCGATGTGCAGGACCAGATTCCGCGATCGCGTTGGTCTCGTCTTCAGACACAGGACATCGACGTCGTGACCGAGCCCAGTGAGCCTGTGCCGGATCTGGTGGTTGTCGAGCGGGACCTTTTGCCTTCTTCGGGTCGTCTGCTGCCGTCCCAGCTCGTCACCATGGTCGTGGAAGTCGTCTCCAAGTCCAGCGTTCATCAGGATTACGAGGTCAAGAGGTCGATCTACGCGGCGGGCAAAGTGCCCGCGTATCTCATCCTCGACCCGATCATGGGGCAATGCGTTCTGCTGACGCGGCCCGAGGGCGTGGGTGAAGAAGCGAACTACCTGACGCAGCAGATCACCAAGTTCGGTGACCCGGTGGCATTGGAGATTCTGGGAGTCGAACTGGACACGAGCGACTTCGCAACGTTGCCCGACGTCAGGCCCCACCGCTATCCGTGACGAAGTCGATCAACTCCTCCACCCGGCCCAGCAGTTCCGGCTCAAGGTCCTTGTAAGAACCGACCCGCCCCAGAATCGCCTGCCACACCGCCCCCGTGTTCTCCGCAGGCCACCCCAGCGCCCGGCACACCCCCGTCTTCCAGTCCTGCCCCCGCGGCACGCGCGGCCACGCCTCGATGCCCACCGAGGACGGCTTCACGGCCTCCCAGATGTCGATGTACGGGTGGCCGACGACGAGCGCGTGCTCGCTCGTGACCGACGCGGCGATGCGGGACTCCTTGCTGCCGGGGACGAGGTGGTCGACCAGGACGCCGAGCCGCGCGTCCGGCCCCGGTGCGAACTCCTCGACGATCGCGGGCAGGTCGTCCACGCCCTCCAGGTACTCCACCACCACGCCCTCGATGCGCAGATCGTCGCCCCACACCTTCTCGACGAGTTCGGCGTCGTGGCGGCCCTCGACGTAGATGCGCCCGGCGCGGGCGACACGCGCGCGGGCGCCCGGGACGGCCACCGAGCCGGATGCCGTACGACTCGGCCGCGCGGGGGCCGAGGCGGCGGGGCGGACCAGGGTCACCACGCGGCCCTCCAGCAGGAATCCCCGCGGCTCCAGCGGGAACACCCGGTGCTTGCCGAAGCGGTCCTCCAGCGTCACCGTGCCCGCCTCGCAGCGGATGACCGCACCACAGAAACCGGTGGTGGGCTCCTCGACGACCAGGCCGGGGTCGGCCGGGACCTCGGGGGCGGGCTTGGGCTTCTTCCAGGGAGGGGTCAGGTCGGGTGAGTACTGGCGCATTCGAGTGACGATAGGAGAAGCCGCGCCCGGATGCCCCCGCACTCAGTTCGACACGCCGAAGCGGCGTGCCAGCGCGTCGCGTTGGGCCCGGACGAACGCCGCGTCCACCACCGCGCCGTGCCCGGGGACGTACTGCGCGTCCTCGCCGCCGAGCGCCAGGAGCCGGTCCAGGGCGGCCGGCCAGCGGGACGGGAGCGCGTCCGGGCCCGCCTGCGGTTCGCCGGACTCCTCGACCAGGTCCCCGCAGAACACCACCTCCGAAGCACCCTCCGACACCAGGACCGCGAGGTCGTGGCCGGTGTGGCCGGGACCCACGTTCGCCAGCAGCACCCGGACGCCGCCGCCCAGGTCGAGCGTCCACTCGCCGGAGACCAGGTGGCGGGGGAGGGCGAGGAGGCCGGCGGCCTCGGTGGCGTCCGCCGAGGGCAGACCGTGGTGCACCGCGTCCGCGCGGAGGGCGTCGCGGTCACGGGTCAGGACGCCGTCGACGCCCACCGCACCGAAGACCTCCACCCCGGCGAACGCGGCCGCCCCGAAGACATGGTCGAAGTGGGGGTGGGTGAGCGCGAGATGTGTCACACGGGTGCCACCGAGGAGCCGGCCCGCCTCGGTACGCAACCGCGCGCCCTCCCGCACGCTGGAACCCGCGTCGATCATGAGGGCCGCACCGTCCCCGGCCACCAGTCCGACCGTGCAGTCCCAGCCGGGAAGGCGGCACCGTCCGACCCGGGGCGTCAATCCCTGCCACCCGCACTCTTCCCAAGTCACCGTCATGCGCCGACGCTAGCTGTAGCACCGCACGGGCCGGTGAAGGAGGGTGCGGGGGAGGTGCCGGGGAGGTCGCCGAGCAGTGGTCGGGAAGCCCCAGTGAACCCGGTCGACGGCCGCCGGGAGCCGCTGAGCAGGCGGGGGCGGGCTGTGGTGCGGGCCACCGAGGTGATCGCCGTGGGCGGCTCGGAGACGCCCACGCGCGGGCGTACCCGTCGGTAGGAAGTGCGCCGACACGCGCCCCGGTGGTGGTCGGACCGGGGCCCGACATCGCCGGACAGGTCGGTACACGTCGGCATGACGTGGGTGGACCGGCCTTGCCGGGGGCGTACCCCACCGCCGTACACTGGGCGGGGAGTGTTGGCACTCGCCCGGGGTGAGTGCCAAGGGGGAGTCGCACGAGAGAGTCGAGCTGGAGGTGTGCGCGAATGCTCAGTGAACGCAGGCTGCAAGTGCTGCGCGCCATCGTCCAGGACTACGTGGGCACCGAGGAGCCGGTCGGTTCCAAGGCGCTCACGGAGCGGCACAACCTGGGGGTCTCCCCGGCGACCGTCCGTAACGACATGGCGGCGTTGGAGGACGAGGGCTTCATCGCCCAGCCCCACACCAGCGCGGGCCGCATCCCCACCGACAAGGGGTACCGGCTCTTCGTCGACAAGCTGGCGGGCGTCAAGCCGATGACCCCGCCGGAGCGGCGCGCCATCCAGAACTTCCTGGACGGCGCGGTCGATCTGGACGACGTCGTGGCACGGACCGTACGGCTGCTCGCGCAGCTGACGCGGCAGGTCGCCGTCGTGCAGTATCCGTCGCTGACACGGTCGACGGTCCGGCATGTGGAACTGCTGTCGCTGGCCCCTGCCCGGCTGATGCTCGTGCTGATCACGGACACCGGACGGGTGGAACAGCGGCTGGTGGACTGCCCGGCGCCGTTCGGGGAAACGTCACTCGCGGATCTTCGCGCCCGGCTGAACAGCAAGGTCGCGGGCCGCCGGTTCACCGACGTGCCCCGGCTGGTCGAGGACCTGCCGGAGGCGTTCGACGTCGAGGACCGGGGGACGGTCGCGACCGTGCTCTCCACCCTCCTCGAAGCACTCGTGGAGGAGAGCGAGGAGCGGCTGATGATCGGCGGAACCGCCAATCTCACCCGCTTCGGACATGACTTCCCCCTCACGATCCGGCCCGTTCTGGAAGCCTTGGAGGAGCAGGTCGTCCTCCTCAAGTTGCTTGGCGAAGCCGGGGATTCGGGCATGACCGTACGCATCGGTCATGAGAACGCGTATGAGGGACTCAACTCCACGTCCGTCGTCTCCGTCGGCTACGGTTCGGGCGGCGAGGCAGTAGCGAAGCTGGGCGTGGTCGGACCTACGCGCATGGACTATCCGGGAACGATGGGAGCGGTACGAGCGGTGGCACGGTACGTCGGACAGATCCTGGCGGAGTCTTAAGTGGCCACGGACTACTACGCCGTGCTCGGCGTGCGCCGCGACGCGTCCCAGGACGAGATCAAGAAGGCGTTCCGGAGGCTCGCTCGCGAGCTGCACCCGGACGTCAATCCCGATCCGAAGACCCAGGAGCGGTTCAAGGAGATCAACGCCGCCTACGAGGTGTTGTCGGACCCGCAGAAGAAGCAGGTCTACGACCTCGGCGGCGACCCGCTGTCCCAGGCGGGCGGCGGAGGCGCGGGCGGCTTCGGCGCCGGTGGCTTCGGGAACTTCTCGGACATCATGGACGCGTTCTTCGGAACGGCGTCCCAGCGGGGTCCGCGGTCGCGTACGCGCCGGGGCCAGGACGCGATGATCCGGCTGGAGATCGACCTCGACGAGGCGGCCTTCGGCACGACGAAGGACATCCAGGTCGACACCGCCATCATCTGCACGACGTGCAGCGGCGAGGGCGCGGCTCCGGGTACGACTGCCCAGACCTGTGACATGTGCCGTGGTCGTGGTGAGGTCTCGCAGGTCACGCGGTCCTTCCTCGGCCAGGTCATGACCTCCAGGCCCTGCCCGCAGTGCCAGGGCTTCGGCACGATCGTCCCGAACCCGTGCCCCGAGTGCGCGGGCGACGGGCGGGTGCGGTCGCGGCGGACGCTCACGGTCAAGATCCCGGCCGGTGTCGACAACGGCACGCGCATCCAGCTGGCCGGTGAGGGCGAGGTCGGGCCCGGTGGTGGTCCCGCCGGTGACCTCTACGTCGAGATCCACGAGCTGCCGCACCCGATGTTCCAGCGGCGCGGCGACGATCTGCACTGCACGGTGACGATCCCGATGACGGCGGCGTCCCTCGGTACGAAGGTGCCGCTGGAGACGCTGGACGGGCTGGAGGAGGTCGACATCCGGCCCGGCACGCAGTCCGGGCAGTCGATCCCGCTGCACGGGCGTGGTGTCACGCACCTGCGCGGTGGTGGGCGTGGGGATCTGATCGTCCACGTCGAGGTGCAGACGCCGACGAAGCTGGACCCCGAGCAGGAGGCGTTGCTGCGGCAGCTGGCCGCGCTGCGGGGTGAGGAGCGGCCGACGGGGCAGTTCCAGCCCGGGCAGCAGGGTCTGTTCTCCCGGCTGAAGGACGCGTTCAACGGGCGCTGAGTGGGGTGCGTTGTCGGGTGCGAGTGTGTGGGGCTTCTCGCGCAGTTTCTCGCGCCCCTGAAAAGCCGGGGCTGCGCCCCGTGCTTTTCAGGCCCGCAGGGCCTGGTCTTTTAGGGGGCGGGGAACTGCGCGAGAAGCCCCCACCCACCCGCACCCGACGAACAACCGTCCGTCCCCGATTCGGCTCCTCCCGGAGGGCATGGCACCATGCCGTCATGTCCTCCGCACTGACCGATCTCGTCCCGCTCCCGATCGTGCAGGCCCCGATGGCGGGCGGTGTGTCCGTGCCGCGGTTGGCCGCCGCCGTGTCCGAGGCCGGCGGGCTGGGGTTCCTCGCCGCCGGGTACAAGACGGCCGACGGGATGTACCAGGAGATCAAGGCGCTCCGGGCGCTCACCTCACGCCCCTTCGGCGTGAACCTCTTCATGCCGCAGCCGGAGTACGCCGAGCCCGCCGCCGTCGAGGTCTACGCGGAGCAGCTCGCCGGTGAGTCCACCTGGTACGACGCCGAGCTGGGCGACCCGGACAGCGGACGCGACGACGGCTACGAGGCCAAGCTCGCCGTGCTGCTGGACAACCCCGTGCCGGTGGTGTCGTTCCACTTCGGCTGCCCGACCCCCGAGGTCATGGAGTCCCTCGCCCGCAAGGGCACGCTCACCCTGGTGACCGCGACCTCGGCGGAGGAGGCCCAGGCCGTGGAGCGGTCCGGGGCCCACGCCGTGATCGTGCAGGGCGTCGAGGCGGGCGGCCACCAGGGCACCCACCGCGACGACCCCGAGCGGGACTGCGCCGGCATCGGCCTGCTCTCCCTGGTCGCCCAGGTCCGCGAGGCCGTGGCGCTGCCGATGGTCGCGGCCGGCGGCATCATGCGCGGCAGTCAGATCGCTGCCCTCCTCACGGCGGGGGTGAGCGCGGCCCAGCTCGGCACGGCGTTCCTCGCGACCGCCGAGTCCGGCGCGCACGCCGTGCACAGGCGGGCCCTGACCGACCCTCTCTTCGTCCGCACCGAGCTGACCCGGGCCTTCTCCGGCCGTCCGGCCCGGGGCCTGGTCAACCGCTTTTTGCGCGAGCACGGCCCGTACGCTCCCGCCGCCTACCCGGAGGTCCACCACCTGACCTCGCCGCTGCGCAAGGCCGCCGCCAAGGCCGGGGACGCGCAGGGCATGGCGCTCTGGGCCGGGCAGGGGCACCGGATGGCACGGGAACTGCCGGCCGGGGAACTGGTCGAGGTGCTGGCCGCCGAGATCGCCGCCGCGCAGGCGGCGCAGGCTTCCGCCCAGGTCGGGAGCGCGGGACGATGACCGCACCGGTGTTCGTGGTCGACTCGCTGGACCTGCCGGGCGGCAGTGGCGGCGAGCTCGTCCTGGACGGCCCCGAGGGGCGGCACGCCGTCTCCGTGAAGCGGCTGCGGGCCGGTGAGGACGTCGTCCTCACGGACGGGCGCGGACGCTGGGCGGAGGGGATCGTCAAGGCCGCCGAGGGCAAGGACCGGCTCGTGGTCACGGACCTGGAGACCGTGCACGAGGAGCCCCCGGCGCAGCCGCGGATCACCGTCGTCCAGGCGCTGCCCAAGGGCGACCGGGGCGAACTGGCCGTCGAGACCATGACCGAGGTCGGGATCGACGCGATCGTGCCCTGGGCGGCCTCCCGCTGCATCACCCAGTGGAGGGGCGACCGGGGGCTGAAGGCCCTCGCCAAGTGGCGGGCCACCGCCCGGGAGGCGGGCAAGCAGTCCCGCCGGACACGGTTCCCCGAGGTCGCGGACGCGGCCACGGGCAAGCAGGTCGCGGAGCTGCTGGCGAAGGCCGACTTCGCCGCGATCCTGCACGAGAGCGGCGACGAGACACTGGCCACGGCCGAGCTGCCGGCGGCCGGGGAGATCGTGCTCGTCGTGGGGCCCGAGGGGGGCGTGTCGCCGGAGGAGCTGGCGCTCTTCGGCGAGGCGGGCGCGGGGGCGTACCGACTCGGGCCCAGTGTGCTGCGCACGTCGACCGCCGGGACGGCGGCCGGGGCGTTGCTGCTGGGCCGAACCGGACGCTGGTCCTGACCGCCACCCGGTCCCGACCGGTGTCCCCGAACCCGCTGGGAGCATCGTGGAACTCGCCCAAGTGAGACTGCTCGTCACCGACTTCGCCGTGTGTTACCGCTTCTACGCCGATGTGCTCGGGCTGAAGCCACAGTCCGGTGCGGTCGACGGGCCGTACGAGAAGTTCAGCCCGGCCGTCGGGTCCGCGGGGATCGCCCTGCAGGACCGGGCGATGATGGCCGAGGTGCTCGGGGAACTGGCCGACGAGGCGAACGGCCACCGGTCGCTGGTCGTCCTACGGGTCGACGACCTCGACGCCTACTGCGAACGGATCACCTCGTTCGGCGTACGGCTCCTGCCCGGTCCCGCACGTATGACCGACCGTATGCGGGTGGCCCATCTCAAGGACCCCGAGGGGAACTTGGTCGAGCTGCAGGAATGGCTGCTGATGAGCGGCTGACACCCCTCGCCCGCGTCCCCCGGTCCCGGCGGCTTGTCCGCATGCGGTCTTCCCCGCCGCCGCGGGCGGTGGCAGGCTGCCGGACATGCGGGCATGGAGGCGTGTCAGGGCGTACCGGTCGGGCGGGCGTCGGCTCCTGCTGGGAGCCGGGCTCGGTGTCTGCGCGGTCGTGGGTCTGGTGGCCTGCGAGGGCGGCGGGCTCAACACCGGCGCGGTCGCGTTCACCACGGACCAGCTCGCCACCGAGGAACTGGAGCGGGAGGGCCTAGACGTCCAGTGGCTCACCTGCACGGCCTCCTACGACAGCGACGGCAAGGACGCCAAGGACTCCAAGGACGGCAAGGGCGGCGGGAAAACCGCGTCGCCGTCCTCCTCGGTCGCCACCGTCGCGAAGGTCGACTGCACCGGCGAGGACAAGGAAGGCCGGGAGATCACCGTCACCGGGAAGGTGACCAAAGAGGTCAACGGCAGGTGCGTACGCGGCGATCTGACCGCGAAGGTCGGCGGCAAGGAGTGGTTCCACGTGGAGGGGCTCGGCAACTGCGACGCCCCGGAGTCCGACCAGCCCGGCCGGCCCGGTCAGCCGGGACCGACCGTGACGGTCACCGTCACCCAGACCATCTGGTGCCAGAAGGACCCGGCGTGCGTGCCCGAGGGCAAGTGAGGCCCGGCCCGGAGCGGACCGGGCCCGCCCGTCGGCAACTCGGGCCCGGTGCGAGGGACATGATCCAAACCCCTCCCCATCGGACCGAGCGCTGCTTAAAGTGACTGGGTGACTCAGCTCGCGTATTTCCGGTATCCGCACCTGCACGGCGACCTGGTCGCCTTCACCGCCGAGGACGACGTGTGGGTCGCGCCTCTGGACGGCGGCCGTGCCTGGCGGGTCAGCGCGGACAACGTACCCGTCAACCATCCGCGGATCTCTCCGGACGGCACCACCGTCGCGTGGACCTCCACCCGGGACGGCGCGCCCGAGGTGCACATCGCGCCCGTCGACGGAGGATCCGCCAAGCGCCTGACGTACTGGGGGAGTTGGCGCACCCAGGTGCGCGGCTGGACATCCGACGGTAGGGTCCTCGCGCTCAGCACCCACGGTCAGGCCAGCCTCCGGCGGAGCTGGGCGCGTGCCGTGCCGCTCGACGGCGGACCGGCCACCACCCTCCCCTACGGGCCCGTCGGCGATGTCGCCCACGGGCCCGCCACCGTGCTGCTGTCCGCGCCGATGGGCCGCGAGGCCGCCTGGTGGAAGCGGTACCGGGGCGGCACCGCGGGCAAGCTGTGGATCGACCGGTCCGAAGACGGCGGTGACGGCGGTGACGGCGCTGGGGCGGCCGGGGAGTTCGTACGCCTGCACACCGAGCTGGACGGCAACCTCGAATACCCGATGTGGGTCGGGGACCGGATCGCGTTCCTCTCCGACCACGAGGGCGTCGGAGCGCTCTACTCCTCCCTCGCCGACGGCTCCGACCTGCGCCGCCACACCCCCGTCGACGGGTTCTACGCCCGGCACGCGGCCACCGACGGCACCCGCGTCGTGTACGCGTCCGCCGGTGAACTGTGGCTGCTGGACGACCTCGACGGCGCCGAGCCGCGCAGGCTCGACATCCGGCTGGGCGGGCAGCGCGTCGACCTCCAGCCGTTCCCGGTGAACGCCTCCCGCTGGTTCGGCTCCGCCTCGCCCGACCACACCGCCCGCGGCAGCGCCGTCTCCGTGCGCGGCTCGATCCACTGGATCACCCACCGCTCCGGCCCCGCCCGCGCGCTCGCCGCCGAGGACGGCGTACGGGCCCGGCTGCCCCGCACCTTCCGCGTGGAGGGCGAGGAATGGGTGGTGTGGGTGACGGACGCGGAGGGCGACGACGCGCTGGAGTTCGCCCCGTCGACCGGCGTCGGCCCCGGCGCCACCCCGCGCCGGCTCGCCGCCGGACAGCTGGGCCGCGTCCTCGGGCTCGCCGTGGCCCCCGACGGCAGCCGGGTCGCCGTCTCCGCGGACGACGGCCGGGTGCTGCTCGTCGAACGGGAGACCGGCGAGGTACGCGAGGTCGACCGCAGCGAGGACGGCGAGGTGACCGGGCTCGTCTTCTCGCCCGACTCGGCCTGGCTGGCCTGGTCGCACCCCGGGCCGCGCCCGCTGCGCCAGCTCAAGCTCGCCAACACCGCCGACCTGTCCGTCACCGAGGCGACCCCGCTGCGCTTCCAGGACTTCTCGCCGACGTTCACGCTCGACGGCAAGCACCTCGCCTTCCTCTCCGCGCGCGCCTTCGACCCGGTCTACGACGAGCACGTCTTCGACCTGCACTTCGTCAGCGGCGCCCGCCCGCACCTCATCACGCTCGCGGCGACCACCCCGTCCCCCTTCGGACCGCAGCGCCACGGCCGGCCGTTCGAGGCGCCCGACAAGGACGAGACCCCGGACAGCGAGGGCGCCCCGGCCACCCGGATCGACCTCGAAGGCCTCGCCGACCGGATCGTCCCCTTCCCGGTCGAGGCCGCCCGCTACTCCACGCTGCGCGCCGCCAAGGACGGCGTGCTGTGGCTGCGCCACCCCGTCACCGGCGTCCTCGGCCATCTGCGGGCCACACCCGACGACCCCGACCCCAAGACGTCCCTGGAGCGGTACGACCTCGTCCAGCGGCGCCTGGAGTACCTGGCGTCCGACGCCGACCACTTCGCCGTCAGCGGCGACGGCAAGCGGGTCCTGCTGTGGACCGACGGCAAGCTCAAGGTCGTCCCGAGCGACCGGCGCGCCTCGGGCGACGACGACAGCGACAGCAACATCACGGTCGACCTCTCCCGGGTCCGGCGGACCGTCGACCCGGCCGCCGAGTGGCGCCAGATGTTCGACGAGACCGGCCGGCTGATGCGGGACAACTTCTGGCGGCCCGACCTGGGCGGCGTCGACTGGCCCGGCGTCCTCGACCGGTACCGCCCCGTCCTGGAACGGGTGGCCACCCACGACGACCTCGTGGACCTGCTCTGGGAAGTACAGGGCGAGTTGGGCACCTCCCACGCGTACGTCACCCCGCGCGGCCGGGGCGGCTCCGGCGACCGGCGGCAGGGGCTGCTCGGGGCGGACATCTCCCGGCACGAGGACGGACCCCAGGGGGCGCCGCTGTGGCGCATCGACCGGGTGCTGCCGTCGGAGACCTCCGACCCGGACGCGCACTCGCCGCTCGCCGCGCCCGGGGTCGCCGTACGGGCCGGGGACGCGATCATCGCGGTCGGCGGCCAGCCGGTCGACCCGCTGACCGGGCCCGGGCCGCTGCTCGTCGGCACCGCGGGCAAGGCGGTCGAGCTGACCGTGCTGCCGGCCGGGGGCGGCGATCTCCGGCATCCCGTGGTGGTGCCGATCTCCGACGAGGAGCCGTTGCGGTACCACGCGTGGGTCGCGGACCGGCGGGCCTACGTCCACGAGAAGTCCGGCGGCCGCCTCGGGTATCTGCACGTCCCCGACATGGTCGGCTCCGGCTGGGCCCAGCTCCACCGCGACCTGCGGATCGAGGTCGCGCGGGAGGGGCTGGTCGTGGACGTCCGGGAGAACCGGGGCGGGCACACCTCCCAGCTCGTGGTGGAGAAGCTGGCCCGGCGGATCGTCGGCTGGGACCTGCCGCGGGGGATGCGGGCGAGCAGCTATCCCGACGACGCGCCCCGGGGGCCCGTCGTCGCCGTCGCCAACGAGTTCTCCGGGTCGGACGGGGACATCGTCAACGCGGCGATCAAGGCGCTCGGGATCGGGCCGGTGGTCGGTACGCGGACGTGGGGCGGGGTCGTCGGGATCGACAGTCGGTACCGGCTGGTCGACGGGACGTTGGTGACGCAGCCGAAGTACGCGTTCTGGTTGGAGGGGTACGGGTGGGGGGTCGAGAACCACGGGGTCGATCCCGACGTCGAGGTCGTGCAGGCTCCCCAGGACTACGCGGCCGGGCGTGATCCGCAGCTCGACGAGGCGATCCGGATCGCGCTGGAGGGGCTGGAGTCGACGCCGGCGAAGACGCCGCCTGCTTTGCCGGAGTCGTAACCGGCCTTTTTCCTCGCCCCGCCGCCCCTACCCGTTCCCGTCCCCAGGGGCTGCGCGCCCCTTCGACCCGCGTCAAAGACTCGGGGCTCCGCCCCGGACCCCGTTCGCGCAGTTCCCCGCGCCCCTATTAGGGGCGCGGGGAACTGCGCGAGAAGGACCACCGGGCCCGCGGACGACCGACAAGCGAGCGGGGTCGAAGGGGCGCAGCCCCTGGGGACGGGAACGGGTAGGGGCGGCGGGGGCGGAATTCGCTCGATAGCATGCCCGGGTAGAAGAAGATCACCGGTGGCTGGGAGGCAACGTATGGCTGGGGAGCCGCAGGACGACTGTCTGTTCTGCAAGATCGTCGCGGGCCACGTCCCCGCGACGATCGTGAGGGAGACGGACACGACGGTCGCGTTCAGGGACATCAACCCCCAGGCACCGACCCACGTCCTGGTCATCCCGAAGGCGCACTACGCGGACGCCTCGACACTCGCCGCCGCCGACCCCGGCCTCGCCGCGGACGTCCTGCGCGAGACACAGGCCGTAGCGGACGAGGACAAGCTGGAGAGCTACCGCATCGTCTTCAACACCGGCACCGGCGCCGGCCAGACCGTCTTCCACGCGCACGCCCACGTCGTCGGCGGTCGCGGCCTGCAGTGGCCCCCCGGGTGACGAGCCGTGTCCGTACGTGAACTGGTGGTCCTCGGCACCGCCAGCCAGGTCCCGACCCGGCACCGCAACCACAACGGCTATCTGCTCCGCTGGGACGCCGAGGGGCTTCTCTTCGACCCCGGCGAGGGCACCCAGCGGCAGATGCTGCGCGCCGGGGTCGCCGCCCACGACCTCAACCGCATCTGCGTCACCCACTTCCACGGCGACCACTCGCTGGGGCTGGCCGGGGTGATCCAGCGGATCAACCTCGACCGGGTCCCGCACGACATCACCGCCCACTACCCGCGCTCCGGGCAGCGGTTCTTCGACCGGCTGCGGTACGCCACCGCGTACCGCGAGACGGTCCAGCTGATCGAGGCGCCGGTCGAGGGCGAGGGCGGAGCGCTGGCCGTCACCCCCGGCTACACCCTCGACGCGCACAAGCTCTCGCACCCCGTCGAGTCCTACGGGTACCGCCTCGTCGAACCCGACGGGCGCCGGATGCTGCCCGAGCGGCTCGCCGCGCACGGCATCGCGGGGCCGGACATCGGACGGATCCAGCGCGAGGGCGCGATCGGCGGCGTCCGCCTGGAGGACGTCAGCGAACTGCGGCGCGGACAGCGGTTCGCGTTCGTCATGGACACCCGGTTGTGCGACGGGGTCTACGCCCTCGCCGACGCGGCCGACATGCTCGTCATCGAGTCCACCTTCCTCAACGAGGACATCGAACTCGCCGTCGACCACGGCCATCTGACGGCAGGTCAGGCAGCCTCCGTCGCCCGCGACTGCGGGGTACGGCATCTCGTCCTCACCCACTTCAGCCAGCGGTACACCGAACCCGAGGAGTTCGAACGGCAGGCGCGGGCCGCCGGGTTCGAGGGAGAGCTGACGGTGGCGCACGACCTGCTGCGGGTGGCGCTTCCGAAACGGCGCTAGAGCGGCCGTACGATGCTTCGATGTCCCTCCCCAAAGCTGAACTGCACCTGCACATCGAAGGCACCCTGGAGCCGGAGCTGGCCTTCGCACTGGCCGCCCGGAACGGCGTCGCGCTGCCGTACGCGGACACGGAAGCGCTCCGCAAGGCCTACGAGTTCGAGGATCTCCAGTCCTTCCTGAACCTGTACTACGAGCTGATGGCGGTCCTGCGCACCGAGCAGGACTTCGCCGACCTCGCCGACGCCTATCTCGCCCGCGCCGCCGCCCAGGGCGTACGCCACGCCGAGATCTCCTTCGACCCGCAGGCCCACATCGCGCGGGGCGTCGGGATGGGGACGGTCGTCGAGGGGCTGTGGCGGGCGCTGGGCGGGAGCGAGGAGACGCACGGCATCTCCACCCAGCTGATCATGTGCTTCCTGCGGGACGAGTCCGCCGAGTCGGCCCTCTCCACCCTGGAGGCCGCGAAGCCGTACCTCGACCGGATCGTCGGGATCGGGCTGGACTCCGCCGAGGTCGGGCACCCGCCGGTCAAGTTCCGTGAGGTGTACGAGGCGGCCGCCGCGCTCGGGCTGCGGCGCGTCGCGCACGCGGGGGAGGAGGGCCCGCCGGAGTACATCACCGAGGCCCTCGACATCCTCGGGGTCGAGCGCGTCGACCACGGGCTGCGCTGCATGGAGGATCCGGCCCTCGTCGAACGGCTGGTGCGCGAGCGGATCCCGCTGACGCTCTGCCCGCTCTCCAACGTCCGGCTGCGCACCGTCGACACCCTCGCCGACCACCCCCTGCCCGCCATGCTCGACGCGGGCCTGCTCTGCACGGTCAACTCCGACGACCCGGCCTACTTCGACGGGTACGCCGGCGACAACTTCGACGCCGTGCGCCGGACGCTCGGCCTGAGCGAGGACCGGCTGAGGGAGCTGGCCCGCAACTCCTTCACCGCGTCCTTCCTGGAGCACGACGAGGAGCGGCGGGCCCGGTATCTCGCCGAGGTGGACGCGTACGACTTCGGATGAGCCGGGAGCGCGCGTCGCAGCGGCGGGTGGAGGGGCAGCGGCGGGCGAGCGGGCTCAGGCCGCCGGGCGGTACTCCGGCTGCCCGGCGGTCGCCTGCTCCTGGTAGCGGGCGTGTTCCGTCGTGGGCGTGGTGGTGCGCAGGGCCACCCAGGTCATGGGGACCGTGATGAGAAGCAGGCCCACGGCCAGGATCGCGCCCATCGCGGGGTAGCCGGCGTGCGCGGAGAGCAGACTGCCGACGAGGGGCCCGGCGGCCGTGCCGAGCGAGGACGCCGAGCCGATCAGCACCGCCCAGCGGCCACGCGGGTCGAGGGAGGCGGCGAGGCCGATGAGATACGACAGGACGACCGGGTAGAGCGCGTTCCAGGCGATCTCACCCGTGGCGAAGGTCGGCAGGTCGGTCGCGGTCGCGCTGAGCGCGATACAGCCGGCGATGAGCGCCGTGCCGGCGCCGATGGGGAGCGCGCGGCCGAAGCGCACGCCGAGCGCGCCCGCCCCGACGACCCCGAGCAGGCCCGCGCCGAGCGCCGTCGCGAAGACGGCGCCGACGGTGACCTCGGAGAGCCCGGCCCTGCGTGGTGCCGATCCGGCCGCTCACGCCCCAGAGGGAGTTCTGCGCCAGGGACCACAGCAGGAGGGTGACGGCGAGGGCCAGACCGTGGCGCGGGTGGGGGAGCGGGCCCCGTTCCCGGGTGGTCTGGGCGGTGGCCGCTGGGGCGGCGAGCCGGGTGAAGGACCAGGCCCTGCGGGCCTGAAAGACCACGGCCCCCGCGGGCCCGGAAGGCGACGGGGCTGCGCGGATGAAAAGCGACGGGGCTGCTGGATGAAAAGCACGGGGCGCAGCCCCTGCTCTTCAGGGGCGCGGGGAACTGCGCGAGAAGCCCCACCGGAGCCGCACCCGCCGCCGAACCCGCACCCCCGAGCTATGAGGCGCCGCGCCTCAAGCCGACCGGCGGAAGCCGATCGTCGGGACCGCCCGCCGCAGCGGCCACGGGCTGGCCTGGTCCTTCGGCAGGAACTCCTCCAGGAACGCGTACCGCCGCAGCGCCGCAGGCTCCTGGCGGTCCACCGACTGCACCCGCCGCCACCACGCCGCGATCTCCGGCCACCCGGGCGCGGACAGCGACCCGCCGAACTCCTGCACCGACAGCGCCGCCGTCAGCCCCGCAAAGGCCAGCCGGTCCGCCAGCGGCCAGCCCGCCAGCGTGCCGGTGACGAACCCGGCGACGAACACGTCGCCCGCGCCCGTGGGGTCCAACGCCTCCACCGCGATGGCCGGCACCTCCGCCGTCTCACCGGTCCGCCCGTCCACGGCGTACGCGCCCTTCGCACCCAGCGTCACCACGGCCACCGGGACATGCTCGGTGAGGGCGCGGGCGGCCGCCCGGGGGCACTCGGCGCCGGTGTACCGCATCGCCTCGGCCGCGTTGGGCAGGAACGCCTCGCAGTGGGCCAGATCGGCCAGCCCCGCCAGGTCCCACGCACCGGTCTCGTCCCAGCCGACGTCCGCGAAGATCCGGGTGCCCTTGCTCGCGGCCTGCGCGATCCAGGGGGCGCGTACGCCGGGCGTGAGGGAGGCGACGGCGGCGCGAGCGTGGGGCGGGCACTCCGGCGCGGACTCCTCCGGGGGCGCCTCGTGGCCGTGGGAGACCATCGTGCGCTCGCCCTCGTACGCCATGGAGACCGTGACCGGGGAGTGCCAGCCGAGGACCGTGCGGGAGTGGGAGAGGTCGATGCCCTCGCCCTGCTCCAGGACGTCCCAGCAGTACTCGCCGTAGTGGTCGTCGCCGAAGGCCGCCGCGAGGGAGGTCTTCAGGCCGAGCCGGGCCAGGGCCGTGGCCATGTTCGCCACGCCGCCGGGGCTGGACCCCATGCCACGTGCCCAGGACTCCGTCCCGCGCACCGGGGCGGAGTCCAGGCCGGTGAAGATGATGTCGAGGAAGACGGTGCCGGTCAGATAGACGTCCCAGGGCGGGTCATTCGGTGCGCGCAGGGCCCGCAGCGGATCTACCTGGGGCCGGTGCGGTCGCTCTCCCTTGAACGCGGTCACGATGTGCTCCCTGGCGTGGTGCGGATCCAGCCAGTCTGCACCACGCCGCTCCGCTCGGGGTGCGGGTCGGGGTGGTGGGGGGCTCGGGTGTGTTGTCGGGTTCCGGTCCGGTGGGCTTCTCGCGCAGTTCCCCGCGCCCCTGGGCCTGGGCTTTCAGGGGCGCGGGGAACTGCGCGACCAGCCCCCACGCACCCGCACCCGCACCCGACGACTACCAGCGAGGCATCCGCGGCGTCACCCAGCCGGGGTCGGCCGCGCGCATCGCCGCCGTGTCGTCCCGCTCCCGCAGGGAACCGTCGTCCGACAGCCACCGCTGGTGCAGGAACTCCAGCTTGCCCCGGTCCAGTTCGACCCCGAGGCCCGGTGCGTCCGACACCCGTACCGCCCCGTTCTCGAAGGTGAGCCGCGAGGTGAGGACGTCCTCGTTCTGCCAGGGGTAGTGGGAGTCGCAGGCGTGGTGGAGCCCCGGCACCGTGGCCGCCACGTGCGTCATCGCGGCGAGGCTGATCCCCAGGTGCGTGTTGGAGTGCATGGACACCCCGACCCCGAACGTCCGGCAGATCGTGGCCAGTTCACGCGTGTTGCGCAGCCCGCCCCAGTAGTGGTGGTCGGAGAGGACGACCTGTACGGCCCCCTTCGTGAACGCCTCCTCGATCTCCGCGAAGGTCGTCACGCACATGTTGGTGGCCAGCGGTACGGACGTCCGTGACGCCACCTCGGCCATCGCGGGCGTCCCGAGCGCCGGGTCCTCCAGGTATTCGAGCACGTCCCCGAGCGCGTCCGCGACCTTCAGCGAGGTCTCCACGGACCAGGCCCCGTTCGGGTCCAGCCGCAGCGGATGCCCGGGGAACGCCTCGGCCAGCGCGCGGATCGCCGCGATCTCCTCGTCCGGCGGGAAGACACCCCCCTTGAGCTTGAACGACGTGAACCCGTACCGCTCCTTGAACCGCCGGGCCTGCTCCACGACCCCGGCCGGGTCCACGGCGGCCCCCCAGTCGTCCCGCTCGCCCACGACGCCCTCGGGGTGATCGGCCCACTTGTAGAAGAGGTACGCGCTGTACTCCACGGTGTCCCGCACCTTTCCGCCGAGCAGCGAGTGCACGGGCAGCCCCAGCGCCTTGCCGAGCGCGTCGAGACAGGCGACCTCGAATGCGGACACGACCGACAGCCGCAGCTTGTCGGCGGTCTGGACACCGCGCAGCCCGCCCACGTCGACCTTCCCGGAGACCCGTGGCCCGTCGACGTCCACGTCGTCGGCGAGCACGAACAGCCCGTTCAGATCGCTGACCCGGCGGCCCACCAGCTTCGCCGCGAACGGCCTGGCCAGCTCCAGGTACTTGGTGTCGCCGTACGTCTCGCCCACCCCCGTCGTGCCGTCGGCGGTCACCACCTCCACGATCAGTCGGGGAGTGTACGGCTGGTGCACCCCCTGCGTGTTCAGCAGCGGCGGGTCGGCGACCAGGATCGGGGTCAGCCGGACCTGCGCGATGGTCAGGTCACGGGTCGCGGTCACGGGGGCGGCTCCTACGGTCGTCGACACGAGGTCATCCACGTACAGTCCTCACTACAGTCGTCTACGTATAGAGATGGAGGTTAGATAGGCGAACAAGGCCGGTCAATGGCGCCGCGTCGTCTCCTACCGGGAGCGGCGGGCCCAGCCGTGTGGCGCTGAAAAGCAGCGGGCGCAGCCCGTGCCTTTTCAGGGGCGCGGGGCTGTGTCGACATGCGGCTCCGCCGCGTGGGCGCGAGAAGCCCCACCGCACCCGCAGCCCGCGAACGGCAGCCACCCCCCGAGCTCCCCCGGTAAAAGCCCTACGGCACTGTCACCGCCGCGTCGTACTCTGGAAAAGGGCAACACGAGCCCCACGGCCAAGAGGAGGAACCGCGGCCTACAGAGCCGGCCCATGACTCAGACACGCACAGCTCACACCCCCGCGCAGGGCAAGGCGAGAGCGCAGTTCACCGTCCCCGCGGCACACCCCATGGTGACCGTGCTGGGTTCCGGCGACTCCCTCCTGCGCGTGATCGAGAAGGCCTTCCCGGCGGTCGACATCCATGTCCGGGGCAATGAGATCAGCGCGGTCGGCGACGCCCCCGAAGTCGCTCTCGTCCAGCGCCTGTTCGACGAGATGATGCTGGTGCTCCGCACCGGACAGCCGATGACGGAGGACGCGGTGGAACGCTCGATCGCCATGCTGAGGGCGAGCGAGAACGGGAAGAGCGAAGGCCAGGAGACCCCGGCCGAGGTGCTCACACAGAACATCCTGTCCTCGCGTGGCCGCACGATCCGCCCCAAGACGCTCAACCAGAAGCGGTACGTCGACGCCATCGACAAGCACACGATCGTCTTCGGCATCGGCCCGGCCGGCACCGGCAAGACCTACCTTGCCATGGCCAAGGCCGTCCAGGCCCTGCAGTCCAAGCAGGTCAACCGCATCATCCTGACCCGCCCGGCGGTCGAGGCCGGAGAGCGCCTGGGCTTCCTGCCCGGCACCCTCTACGAGAAGATCGACCCCTATCTGCGCCCGCTCTACGACGCGCTGCACGACATGCTCGACCCCGACTCGATCCCCCGGCTGATGGCCGCCGGGACCATCGAGGTCGCGCCGCTGGCGTACATGCGGGGCCGGTCACAGCCGCTCTTCACCAATGTGCTGACGCCAGAAGGCTGGCGCCCCATCGGTGACCTCCAGGTCGGTGACCTGGTCATCGGCTCCAACGGTGAGCCGACCCCGGTTCTGGGCGTCTACCCGCAGGGCGAGCGGGACATCTACCGCGTCACAGCCCAGGACGGCTCCTGGACCCTGTGCTGCGGCGAGCACCTGTGGACGGTCAGGACTCGTGACGACGCGCGTCGCAACAAGCCGTGGCGGGTTCTGGAGACCCAGGAGATGATCGGCAACCTGCGTGCGGCCCACGCGCGCCGGTACGAGCTGCCGCTCCTGACTGCGCCGGTCTGCTTCCCCGAGCGCCAGGTCCCCATGGATCCGTACGCCCTGGGGCTGCTCCTGGGCGACGGCTGCCTCACGGGTTCCACCACACCGTCCTTCGCCACGGAGGACCCGGAACTAGCGGAAGCACTGGTGGCCGTCCTGCCCGGCGTCACCGCCCGGCACAGAGGTGGGCCTGACTACGTCCTCAACCGAGTCAAGTCACCCGGCGACGTGGTCACCTTGGAGAACCCGGCGACTCGGGTCCTACGTGAGCTGGATCTGCTGCGCACTCGCTCACACAGCAAGTTCGTCCCGGACGACTACCTGCGCAATTCGGCCGAGGTGCGCCTGGCTGTCCTGCAGGGTCTGCTCGACTCCGACGGTGGTCCGGTCACGCAGAAGGATCGCACCTGCCGAATCCAGTACACGACGACGTCGATCCTGTTGCGGGACGACGTGATTTCGCTCGTGCGGTCACTGGGCGGAGTCGCGTACACCCGCCGACGGGTGGCCGAGGGGCGCAGGCCCGGCCTGGCGAAGGGTCGGGAGGTCGGCCACCGATACGACGCCCACATCGTCGACATCCGCCTCCCCGAAGGCATCGAACCCTTCCGTCTCGACCGCAAGCGCGACAAGTACCACGCGGCCGGAGGCGGCGGACGCCCGATGCGCTTCATCGACAGCATCGAGCCCGCGGGCAGGGAGGAGACCGTCTGCATCCAGGTGGCCGCCGAGGACTCCCTCTACGTCACCCAGGACTACCTGCTGACGCACAACACGCTCAACGACGCCTTCATCATCCTCGACGAGGCCCAGAACACCTCGCCCGAGCAGATGAAGATGTTCCTCACCCGCCTCGGCTTCGACTCGAAGATCGTGATCACGGGTGACGTGACCCAGGTCGATCTGCCGAACGGCACGAAGTCCGGTCTGCGCCAGGTGCAGGACATCCTGGAGGGCCTGGACGACGTGCACTTCTCCCGGCTGTCGTCGCAGGATGTCGTCCGGCACAAGCTCGTCGGCCGTATCGTCGACGCGTACGAGAAGTACGACAGCGAGCACGGCACCGAGAACGGCTCCCACAAGGGCGGCCGGGGCAGGCAGTCCGGGCCCAAGGGGAAGTAGACAGACACAGCACCATGTCGATCGACGTCAACAACGAGTCCGGAACCGAGGTCGACGAGCAGGCGATCCTCGACATCGCCCGCTACGCGCTGACGCGGATGCGCATCCACCCCCTCTCCGAGCTCTCGGTGATCGTGGTGGACGCCGACGCCATGGAGCAGCTGCACATCCAGTGGATGGACCTCCCCGGTCCGACGGATGTCATGTCCTTCCCGATGGACGAGCTGCGGCCGCCGTCGAAGGACGACGACGAGCCGCCGCAGGGTCTGCTCGGCGACATCGTGCTGTGCCCCGAGGTCGCCGAGAAGCAGGGCAAGGAAGCCGACACGCAGCACTCCATGGACGAGGAGCTCCAGCTCCTCACCGTCCACGGGGTGCTGCACCTGCTGGGCTACGACCACGAGGAGCCGGACGAGAAGGCCGAGATGTTCGGTCTCCAGGCCGCCATCGTGGACGGCTGGCGTGCGGAGAAGGGCCTCACCGGCCCCTCCCCGGCACCGACCGTGTCATGAGCGCGACTCTCATCGGTGGCGCCGTCGCCCTGGTCGTCGTCGCCTGGCTCGCCGCCTGCGCGGAGGCGGGCCTCGCGCGCGTCTCCAGCTTCCGTGCCGAGGAGGCCGTACGGGCCGGGCGGCGCGGCAGCGCGGGGCTCGCCCAGGTCGCGGCCGACCCGACCCGCTATCTGAACGTCGCACTCCTGGTGCGCGTGGTCTGCGAGATGGCCGCCGCGGCGCTCGTCACCTACGCCTGCCTGAAGGAGTTCGACGCGACCTGGGAGGCCCTGGTCGTCGCGATCGGCGTGATGGTTCTCGTGTCGTACGTGGCCGTCGGTGTCTCCCCGCGCACCATCGGCCGTCAGCACCCCCTGAACACGGCCACGGCGGCGGCGTACGTCCTGCTGCCGCTGGCCCGGATCATGGGCCCGATCCCGAACCTCCTGATCCTCATCGGCAACGCGCTGACCCCTGGCAAGGGCTTCCGCCGGGGCCCGTTCGCCTCCGAGGCGGAGCTTCGGGCGCTGGTCGACCTCGCGGAGAAGGAGTCCCTGATCGAGGCCGAGGAGCGCCGGATGGTGCACTCGGTCTTCGAGCTGGGCGACACCCTCGTCCGCGAGGTGATGGTCCCGCGTACCGACCTGGTCGCCATCGAGCGGTACAAGACCATCCGGCAGGCTCTCACCCTCGCCCTGCGCTCCGGTTTCTCACGCATACCGGTCACGGGGGAGAACGAGGACGACATCGTCGGGATCGTGTACCTGAAGGACCTGGCCCGCAAGACGCACATCAACCGGGATGCCGAGAGCGAACTGGTGTCCACGGCCATGCGCCCGGCCGTCTTCGTCCCCGATACCAAGAACGCCGGTGACCTGCTGCGCGAGATGCAGCAGGAGCGCAACCACGTCGCCGTCGTCATCGACGAGTACGGCGGCACCGCCGGGATCGTCACCATCGAGGACATCCTGGAGGAGATCGTCGGCGAGATCACCGACGAGTACGACCGGGAGCTGCCGCCGGTGGAGGAGCTGGGCGACGACCGCTACCGCGTCACCGCCCGCCTCGACATCACCGACCTCGGCGAGCTCTACGGGCTCGATGCCTACGACGACGAGGACGTGGAGACCGTGGGCGGCCTCCTCGCCAAGGCGCTGGGACGCGTCCCCATCGCCGGCGCGTCCTCCGTCGTCGCCCTGCCCGATGAGCGTGAACTGCGGCTCACGGCGGAGGCCGCAGCCGGCCGCCGGAACAAGATCGTCACGGTGCTGGTGGAGCCGATCGGCCCCGCCGAGGTGCCGGAGGAGGAAAAGAAGTCCGAGTGACGCCACAGGAGTTGCGTGCCTTCTGCCTCTCGTTCGACGAGGCCGTCGAGGACTGCCCCTTCAGTCCCGAGATCTCCGTCTACAAGGTCCTCGGCAAGATGTTCGCCCTGAGCTGGGCGGAGCGGCAGCCCCTGAAGGTCAACCTCAAGTGCGACCCCGACGACGCGGTCCGGCTGCGCACCGAACACCCCGGTCTCATCGCCCCCGGCTATCACATGAACAAGCGCCACTGGAACACGGTGACCCTCGACGCCGGTCTTCCGGACCGGTTGGTCGAGGAGCTGATCGAGGACTCGTACGACCTGGTGGTGGCGGGACTGCCCCGCGGGGACCGGCTCCGGTTCGACCGGGCGTGAAACGTATGCTCGGCCCATGACCGACAGCAGCGCGCTCGACCTCGATCCCGAGGACCGGAAGATCGTCACCCTCGCCCGTTCCGCGCGGGCCCGCAACGGCGTGCCCGAGGGGGCGGCCGTACGGGACGAGACGGGCCGTACGTATGTCGCCGGGACCGTGGCCCTGGAGTCGCTGCGGCTCAGCGCGCTGCGCACGGCCGTCGCCATGGCGGTGGCCTCCGGCGCGAAGTCCCTGGAGGCGGCGGCCGTGGTGACCGCCGCCGAGACCGTCTCCGACGAGGACCGGACCGCCGTGCGGGACCTCGGCGGACCGGAGACCCCGGTCCTGCTGGCCGGGCCGGACGGATCGGTGCGCGCGACGGTGACGGCGGGCTGAGGGCCGGCGGTTCGGGCGGCCGAGGGCGCGACGGACGCGCGTCCGTCCGGCCCCCTCCGGTGCCGAGCCCCTGGTTCTTCCGCAGGGTGCGAGTGGATCAGCAGGACCAGGGCGAGGAGTCAGACTGCAACCCGGGCTGCGGCGTATCCATGCCACGCTCACGGCATAGTGTTACGGCCGGTAACAGTCGTCCGAGCTGCGTGAAAATCTTGCGCGGGCGAGTGGACGCTCGGGCCGCGCCACCGGCGAAACCGCGCGGCACGGGACAGATCGGTTCACCGCCCCGGCCGTGTCGGGGAGTTCGCCGACGGGGCCGGCGAACGGCTTCGGCCACTTTCGCCGACCCTGGCGCGGCCACCGGAGCATCTCTTGCAATCTCCGCCCGCGCACGTCTCAATGGAGCCGTTCTCTTGGCGGACCGTCACATTCTGCCGCGCGGCCGCGCATTGCACCGCCCCCACATGGCAACGCCCGTACCGGGACGGACGGGGCTTCCCCAGGCCCCGTGCCTCCCGTACCAGGGAAGGGAATTCGCACGATGAGACGCATACGACTCGGAGTGGGATCGGCGCTCGCGGCAGGGACGCTGGCCGTCACCGGCCTCGCGTTCGCGCCGACCGCCCTCGCGGTCACCCCGCAGACCGCGACCATCAACGCCAGCTGCACGATCGGCGGCTCCGGCGAGGCCACGCTCACGGCCACCCAGAGCGGTACGTCCGCCACGGTCACCCTCTCCTCCGAGGGGATCACCGCACCGATCGCCCTCGCCGAGGACTCCATCCAGTCCACGCTCACCTTCGTCAAGGCGAGCGGCGGCACGACGGCCTTCACCGGCACCGAGAACCCGGCCCTGGCCGCCGGCGACGGCATGGTGGTGGGCCCGCTCACCGGCACCGTCGCCCCCGGCGACAGCCTGGAGGCGTTCGGCGGCTCCCTGCAGATGGTGGTCTTCGGCTTCCCCGTGACCTGCACGGCGAGCGGACCGCAGTCGCCGGGCCCGTTCGTCTTCGACTGATCCCTCGCCGTACCTGAGTGAACGGGTGAGGGGTGGTACCGCACCCGGCGGTACCACCCCTCACCCCGCTCCCGCCTACAGCGCGTCGGGACCCCGCTCGCCCGTCCGCACCCGTACGACCGTCTCGACCGGCAGCGCCCACACCTTGCCGTCGCCGATCTTCCCGGTCTGGGCCGCCTTCACGATCGCGTCGATGACGTCGTCGGACACGGCGTCATCGACGACGACCTCGATCCGGACCTTGGGGACGAGGTCCACCTGGTACTCGGCGCCCCGGTACACCTCGGTGTGGCCGCGCTGCCGGCCGTACCCGCTGGCCTCGCTGACGGTCAGACCGTGCACGCCCATCTCCTGGAGTGCGGTCTTGACCGCGTCGAGGCGGTACGGCTTGACGATCGCGGTGATGAGTCTCATGCCCTGGCCTTCTGGGGAGGGAGCGGACGAGGTGACCGGGGCGCCGTGGCCCGGGACGCCGTGATCGTATGCCGTCTCGGCGTGCACCGTAAGGTCGAGACCGGTGTGCTCGTGCCGAGCCGGGCGAGCCCGCCCAGGGTTTCGGAGAGCTCACGGTCCGTGGTGGGTGCGGCAGGGCTCCGGGGATCAGGGAGAATGGGCGCCATGAGCGTCCGTACCCAGTCATCCGAGCAGCCGGCCGAGGCCGCCCACCGCGCCGGCTTCGCCTGCTTCGTGGGCCGCCCCAACGCGGGCAAGTCCACCCTCACGAACGCTCTGGTCGGCCAGAAGGTGGCGATCACGGCGAACCAGCCGCAGACCACGCGGCACACGGTCCGGGGCATCGTGCACCGGCCGGACGCGCAGCTGATCCTGGTCGACACCCCGGGGCTGCACAAGCCGCGCACCCTGCTGGGGGAGCGCCTCAACGACGTGGTCCGCACGACCTGGGCCGAGGTCGACGTGATCGGCTTCTGTCTGCCCGCGAACGAGAAGCTCGGTCCGGGCGACCGGTTCATCGCGAAGGAACTGGCGTCCATCAAGAAGACGCCGAAGATCGCGATCGTCACCAAGACCGACCTGGTGGACAGCAAGGCGCTCGCCGAGCAGCTCATCGCCATCGACCAGCTGGGCAAGGAGCTGGGCTTCGAGTGGGCCGAGATCGTGCCCGTCTCGGCGGTCGCCGACAAGCAGGTGGACCTCCTCGCCGACCTGCTCGTCCCCCTCCTCCCGGAGGGCCCCGCCCTGTACCCCGAGGGCGATCTCACCGACGAGCCCGAGCAGGTCATGATCGCCGAGCTGATCCGTGAGGCGGCCCTGGAGGGCGTCCGGGACGAGCTCCCGCACTCCATCGCCGTCGTCGTGGAGGAGATGCTCCCCCGCGAGGACCGCCCCGCCGACAAGCCCCTCCTCGACATCCACGCCTTCGTCTACATCGAGCGCCCCAGCCAGAAGGGCATCATCATCGGCCCCAAGGGCAAGCGCCTGAAGGAGGTCGGCATCAAGTCGAGGAAGCAGATCGAGGCGCTGCTGGGCACGCCGGTCTTCCTCGACCTCCATGTGAAGGTGGCCAAGGACTGGCAGCGCGATCCCCGACAGCTGCGGAAGCTGGGGTTCTGAGGGCCGGCGAGACTCCCTGAGGGTGGTGTCCATTCGGCCGCACGCTCTGGTCAAGTTTGACTAGGGTGGCGTCATGGGCGAGAAGACGATTCCGATCCTTCCGTGTCAGACCCTCCAGCCCCTCCTCGACTTCTACGAGGCCCTCGGCTTCGAAGTCGCTTTCCGGCAGCGCAGCCCCAATCCGTACGCCGTGGTGGTGCGCGGCGGCATCGAGCTCCAGTTCTTCGGCCTGAAGCGGTACGAGCCGGCCCAGTCCTTCAGCACGTGCTACCGGACATCATTCGCAGACCTGCGGGGCCGGGAGCAGACGTGAGAAGAGCCGCCGCCCCGGTCCTCCGGGGCGGCGGCCGTCATGTCGTGCGGGGGCCGGCGGGGGCCGGTGTCAGCGCGTCCACCAGGCGGCGGAGGTGTTCCGCAGGGTGTTCGTGCCGCAGTGGATCTCGCCCATGCCGAGGTGGTACGTCTCCCAGTCGTCCAGGTACGACACCTTCATGCCGGCGCTCGTGTACGCGGCCGTCACCGCCTCGGTGAAGATGTCCTTGCCGCCGATGACCGGGCCCCACTGGCGCGGCGCCAGGTAGTTCGTGCGGCTGAGGACGATGCCGTTGACCGCGCCGGGCACGTACGCGCTGGTCATCACCGACGGCGCGGGCGCCGCGGGGGAGGCGGCCCCGAAGCCCTCCCGGCCCTTCGCACCCTGGTCCGCCGTCGTCTCGTCGAGACGACGCTGCTGGCCGTAGTCCCGTGCCACGTCCGGGAGTTCGGCGCCGGCGCCGAGACGGGTCAGCCGGGGGAGGCGGGTCTTGCCGTCGCCCGACTGCGTCTCGCCCACCATCTCCGTGCCCTGGGTGTAGAGGGCCGGGACACGGACGACCTCGGCGTCCGTGACGCCCGTCTCGCGCTGGAGCACCGCGAGGTTGGCCTCGATCTTGCGCGTGGCGAGGTTGTTGTCGGAGACCAGGTTCTTCGAGGCGAGGGCCTTGGCGATGGTCTCCGTGGGGCCGAGCTTCAGGGAGAACATCCTCGTCGAGCCGTGACCGGCGGCCTTCGCGTCGCGCAGCAGCTTCAGCCCCGCCTCGGGGTCGGCGACCGCGATCTTCCAGCCGCGCGGGGTGTCGGCGGGCAGGAACTGCACGAACTCGTCGACATGGCCCACGTGCAGCCACGACGTGTCGAGGAACAGCGGGTTCTGCATGCCCTGGGACTTCAGGAACGTCCGCATCACCTTCGCCGGCTTGGAGCCGACATCCGGGCGCTGCCCCATGATGATCCGGCCCGCCGGGAAGGAGCGCTCGCCGTGGGCGTACGGCGGAATGGTCTCCAGGTTGCCCATGGAGTTGAGCGTCCACTCCTCCGAGTCCTTGGCGCCCGTCACCTGCACGGCACCGATGTTCGGGCCGCGCAGCTTCTCGAACAGCTCCCGGCCGGACTCGCGGTCCAGCTGGGCGGAGCGCAGCATCACGCGCATCGACTGCCGCTTGCCGTCCGCGCCGGTCATGCTGACGTACGCGGGCTCGACGAAGTCCTGCGCCCAGATGTCCCCGTACTTGGTGAAGTTCACCGTCGGCCGGGTGATGCCGGCGTCCTTGGCCGCCTCGTCGAGGCCCTTGCGGAAGGCGGCGTTGAGCTTGCCGTAGTTGCCGCCGGAGATCTTGGTGACCAGCAACTGCTGGGCGTTCTGCAGATGGTGGTGGGTCAGCAGCGGGGCCACGCGCAGGGTGACCGAGTCGGCGGAGGTGCCGGCCGAGGACTTCACCGTCAGCCGGATCCGGGCGAGGCCGTCCCACTTGGCGGTGTCGCGGATGACGTCCTTGGCCTCGACGCCGAACTCCACACCGGCCTTCAGCTCGGCGCGCGACAGCCGGGTCTTGGTGGTGACCGGCTCCCACTTCTTGCCCCGCTTGACGAACACCCGGGTCTGCGCGGCTCCCGCCGTCACCTTCACGCTGCCCTGCGCCCCGGCCGGCACGCTCCGCATCGGCACGGACCGGACGCGGGCCAGGTCGGCGGCGTCGGCGGTGCCGTTCACCTTGGTGTCGGAGGCGTCATTGCAGGCGGCCAGCTTGGCGTCCGTCAGGGGCTTGCCCTGGGGGCCGGTGGCCGGGCAACGGCGGGAGTCGTCGTCGATGTTGGGCAGCATCAGGGCGCCGCGGGCGACGGTCCAGCCGTTCTCGCCGGAGGTGTCGGTGGTGCCGGTGACGTCAACCTTGCCGTCGCGGTTGGTGTCCACGCGCAGATCGGTCGGGGGCGCCCCGGCGGCGAACGCCGAGGGCACCGCCAGCGAGGGCGTCGCGAGGAGCGTGCCGGACACCGCCAGCACGGCTATCGCCTGCCGTGCGGGGCGGGTTCGGAGTGGTCTGGTTGAACGCGTAGGCACAGAGCGTCCCTTCGGCGGCGAGCGTGGTCAGCACTGAAGACGGACGAGAGCGTGAATCCGTTGTCTGTGCGGCGCCTGTGAAACAGTGATCTGCCGCACGTCGGCTGCGAACGGCGCTGGCCGGGCGCGATCTGTGCGCCACGGCCGGGCGTGTGCCGCATGCCGTGGCCGGGCGCGGGCCGTGCGCCGTGGCGGGGTGCGCCCCGCATGCTGTGGGCGGGCGCGCGCTCGACCTCGCCTACTCCACGCCGCGAATCCGCCCCACGAGCACCGCCCCCGCCAGTCCGATCACCGCCGCCACCAGGTACAGCGTCCGGTAGCCGCCGAGGTGTGTCACGATCGGCGCCGCCAGCACCGGAGCGGCCACCTGGGGCAGCGAGTTGGCCACGTTGATGACACCCAGGTCCTTGCCCCGGTCGAGGGCCTTCGGCAGGACGTCGGTCATCAGGGCGAAGTCGACCGAGGTGAACACCCCGAAGCCCAGGCCCAGCAGAGCCGAGGCGACGAGCGCACCGGGCCAGGTCGGCCAGAGGGCGATGAGCCCGGTCGCGGCCGCCATCAACAGCCCCGACCAGTACACGAACGGCTTGCGCCGCCCCACCCGGTCCGACCACACCCCGGAGACCACCACCGTCGCCAGCAGCGTCGCGGCGTTCACCACCGTGAGGATCAGCACGCCCTCCTCCGGATCCGGGTACCCGACCCGGTCCCGCAGGTAGAACAGCAGGTAGAGCAGGCCGACGGCGTTGCTCAGATTGATCAGGAAGCGCGTCAGCCAGGCCCACGCGAAGTCCGGATGGCGCCGCGGGCTCAGCCAGAAGCCCGCCAGGAACCCCCGCCACGACCACTCCGGGCGGGCCCCCACCGGCAGCGGGGGATCCCGGTGCGCCAGCACGTACGGCAACACGCCCACCAGCGTGAACACCGCACACGCCGCGTACCCCGCGCCGACGCCCCCGCCCAGTGTCGCCAGCCCGGTGCCGCCGACCACGCCCAGGATCTGCGCCGCCCCCAACCAGCCGCCCACGGAGCCCCGTTGGAGCCGCGGCACCTGATCCGGGACCGCCGCGGTGACCGCCGCCCAGGACGCGTTCAGTGTGAGCTGCACCAGACACCAGCCGACCACCATGGCCCACAGCCCGCCCGCGCCCGCGAGCAGCAGCAGCGACACCGCCCCGCCGGCCGACCCCGCCACGATCCACGGCGTACGGCGGCCCCGGCGGGACGTCGTACGGTCCGACAGCGCCCCGAACAGCGGCGTGGCCAGCAGCGAGACGACCGCCCCGGCACCGGTCACCCACGCCAGCACCGACTCCTTCGACATGCTCGCGCCGGGTGCGAAGTCCTCCGCCTGGGAGGCCAGCAGAATCTGCAGCGGGCCGTACCAGCCCACCCAGATCGCCGCGTTGGCCAGCGCCAGGGCCGAGGTCCAGCCCCCGCCGACCCGCTCGACGGGCTCGGCGAGGGCCTCCGTCGGCCGTGTGGTCGTCATGCTCTGCTCTGCGCCCGCAGCAGGTCCCGGTACCAGGCGTACGACGCCTTCGGGGTCCGCTGCTGCGTCTCGAAGTCCACGTGGACCAGGCCGAACCGCCGCGCGTACCCCTCGGCCCACTCGAAGTTGTCGAGCAGGGACCACACGAAGTAGCCGCGGAGGTCGACGCCCGCCTCGGACGCCGCGTGCAGCGCGCGCACATGGCCGTCCAGGTAGGCGATGCGCTCCTGGTCGTCGATCCCCTCGTAGGAGCAGCCGTTCTCGGTGATGACGACGGGCGGCAGCCGGTCGCCGTAGCGGTCGCGGAAGCCGGTGAGGAGTTCGGTGAGGCCCTCGGGGACGACCGGCCAGCCGAAGTCGGTGGTCGGGACGTTCTCGATCTGCTTGACGGTGAAGGGCAGCTCGGCCGGGATGGAGATACCGCCGAACTCGATGTCCTCGCCCTCGGGGGCGCCCACCCGGGTCGGTGCGTAGTAGTTGACGCCGTACCAGTCGATCGGCTCGGAGATCGTCTTCAGGTCGGAGTCGATGTCCGTGCCCGGCATCAACTCGCCTATCCCCTCGGGGTATTCGCCCAGCAGGACCGGCTCCGCGAACAGGCGGTTGAGGAGCAGGTCGTAGAAGCCGGCGGCCTCGACGTCCGCCTGCTCCTGCGACGCGGCCCAGGTCGGCCCGTGCGAGTTGGCTATGCCGATGTCCGTGGCGCCGGCCGCGCGCAGCGCCCGTACGGCCAGGCCGTGGCCCAGCAGTTGGTGGTGGGCGGCGGGGAGCGCGTCGAACATCAGCTGCTTGCCGGGCGCGTGGGTGCCGAGGGCGTGGCCCAGCAGCGTGTGCTCGGCGGGCTCGTTGAGGGTGATCCACTTGCCCACGCGGTCGCCGAGCCGGGCGGCCACGACGGCGACGTACTCGGCGAACCGCTCGGCCGTGTCCCGGTTGAGCCAGCCGCCGGTCTCCGCCAGCGACGCCGGCAGGTCCCAGTGGAAGAGGGTCGGCACGGGGCGCACGCCGGCGCCCACCAGCTCGTCCACCAGCCGGTCGTAGAAGTCCAGCCCGTTCGGGGTGTTCACCCGGGGCCAGGAGATCGAGAAGCGGTACGCGCCGACACCCAGGTCGCGCAGGAGGGCCACGTCCTCCGGGTAGCGGTGGAAGTGGTCGCAGGCCACCGCCGCCGTCGAGCCGTCCTTGATCCGGCCCGGCTCGGCCGAGAAGGTGTCCCACACGGACGGCTCGCGCTCGCCCGCGGCCCCCTCGATCTGATGCGCGGAGGTCGAGACGCCCCACAGGAAGCCTGCCGGGAACTGGGGTATCGGGTTGGTCGCGTTCGTCGCCATGGGCGGATCATCCGTACCACGGGTAACGGAAGTCAACGCCCGAGGGTGAAGTGCCCGTTACGCACCCGGAGCACCGCCGTCGGCGCGCTCACGCACCCTCCTTGAGCACCCTTCTGATCAGCTCCCGCTGCTCCTCCGACAGCGTGGGGTCCGCGCAGCGCACGACCCTGCCGTCCACCGTGATCTCGTACGAGAAACCGTCCGGCACCCCGAGCCCCGGCGAACCCCGGCCGGTGGTGAGGGCCCGTTCGGCCAGGGCGTGCCAGTCGGGGGCATCGGGCCGCCCGGCGGTGTCCACCACCGCGTGCCGCTCGATGCCCGCGAAACCGCCCGTGCGCCGCACTTCAATCCGCATGGGTCCTGTCTAGTACGGATCGGGGCCGCGGCGCAGCACCGCCGCCGCCCGCCGCGCCCTACAGGGTCCGCACACCCACCTGCTCCCAGGCCTTCAACACCGCCGTCAGTTCGTCGCCCTGTCCGTAGCGGTCCTTCGCCGCCCTGACCGTGAGCGTGGCGAAGTCGACGAAGAGGGCCTGCTTGTCCAGTTGGCCGCCGGTGAGGACGTCGTACCAGATCTGTCCGGCCCGCTCCCAGGCGTGGCCGCCGAGCGCGGTGGCCACGAGGTAGAACGCGTGGTTGGGGATACCGGAGTTGATGTGCACACCGCCGTTGTCGCGGCCCGTGCGGACGAAGTCGTCCATGGTCGCCGGCTGCGGGTCCTTGCCGAGGACGTCGTCGTCGTACGCCGTGCCCGGGGCCTTCATCGAGCGGAGCGCGACCCCGGTGACGCGGGGCGCCAGCAGGCCGGCGCCGATCAGCCAGTCCGCCTCGGCGGCGGTCTGGCCGAGCGTGTACTGCTTGATGAGGGCGCCGAAGACGTCCGACATCGACTCGTTGAGCGCGCCCGGCTGGCCGAAGTACGTGAGGTTCGCCGTGTACTGGGTGACGCCGTGGCTGAGTTCGTGGCCGATGACGTCGATCGGGATGGTGAAGTCGAGGAAGATCTCCCCGTCCCCGTCGCCGAACACCATCTGTTCGCCGTTCCAGAAGGCGTTGTTGTAGTCGCGCTCGTAGTGCACGGTCGCGTCCAGCGGCAGCCCGCCTCCGTCGATGGAGTCGCGGGCGAAGGACTTCCAGAACAGTTCGTACGTGGCCCCCAGGCCCGCGTACGCGCGGTTGACCGTGGCGTCCTTGCCGGGTGTGTCGCCCTCGCCGCGCACCTTCCTGCCGGGCAGGTCCGTGCCGTGGCGGGCGTCGTGGATCGTGCGGTGCGGGGTGCCCGCCTCGGCGCCGAGGGGCGCGGTGACGGACGGGGCGCCGACGACCGTGGTCAGGCGGCGGTGGGTGCGTTCGAGGGCGTCGCGCTCCAGGGTCTTGCGCGCGGCGCCGGCGAGCACCGGGTCCTCGGCCTGGGAGAGCTTGTCGAGGACGTGGGGTGGGACGACTGTGCAGAAGACGGGCTCGTGGCCCCCGTTGGTGGTCATGTCCCGCACGATTGCACTCCGTTCGGGGACTGTCACTGGGGGCAACCATGATTGGTGAAATGTGGCTGTATGGGTTGCGTATCGTCCGCGTCGTGTTACTGAGGGTTGGGGGCGGGCTTTCTGTGGGTGGGGGCTTCTCGCGCAGTTCCCCGCGCCCCTGATGGGGCGCGCTGTCGTGCTCGGTGTGGCATTGCGCACCTTTTGTCCGTTGATCTGCCTCGGTCCCGCATACTGATACGGCCCCCCGCACCGCGCTGGACTCGGCTAGGCTGCTCCGCATCATGCGTTTCGGGCTGCTTCTCCTTAGCTGCCGCGGCGAGGGCCTGTAGTCGAGGCCGACCCCCTCCCCGCGGTGCTTTGGCGTTGCGTCGTCGGCCGTCCTTTCCGGACCATCGAGGAGCCCACGCACCATGGCGAACCGCCAGCAGCCCACGTCCATGCCGATCCACAAGTACGGGCAGTACGAGCAGGTCGACATCCCCGACCGCACGTGGCCGAACAACCGGATCACCGTCGCCCCCCGCTGGCTCTCCACCGACCTGCGCGACGGCAACCAGTCCCTGATCGACCCGATGTCGCCCGAGCGCAAGCGCCGGATGTTCGACCAGCTGGTCAAGATGGGCTACAAGGAGATCGAGGTCGGCTTCCCCGCGTCCGGACAGACGGACTTCGACTTCGTACGGTCGATCATCGAGGAGCCGGGCGTCATCCCGGACGACGTCACCATCTCCGTACTGACCCAGGCCCGTGAGGACCTGATCGAGCGGACCGTGGAGTCCCTGAAGGGCGCCAAGCGGGCCACCGTCCACCTGTACAACGCCACCGCGCCCGTCTTCCGCCGGGTCGTCTTCCGGGGCTCCAAGGACGACATCAAGCAGATCGCCGTGGACGGTACGCGGCTGGTGATGGAGTACGCGGAGAAGCTGCTGGGCCCGGAGGCGGAGTTCGGGTACCAGTACAGCCCGGAGATCTTCACCGACACCGAGCTGGACTTCGCCCTGGAGGTCTGCGAGGCGGTCATGGACGTCTGGCAGCCCGGTCCGGGCCGCGAGATCATCCTCAACCTGCCCGCCACGGTGGAGCGTTCGACGCCGTCGACGCACGCGGACCGCTTCGAGTGGATGGGCCGCAACATCTCCCGCCGCGAGCACGTCTGCATCTCCGTCCACCCGCACAACGACCGCGGCACCGCCGTCGCGGCGGCCGAGCTGGCGCTGATGGCCGGCGCCGACCGCGTCGAGGGCTGTCTGTTCGGGCAGGGCGAGCGCACCGGCAACGTCGACCTGGTCACCCTGGGCATGAACCTGTTCTCGCAGGGCGTCGACCCGCAGATCGACTTCTCCGACATCGACGAGATCCGTCGCACGTGGGAGTACTGCAACCAGATGGAGGTCCACCCGCGCCACCCGTACGTGGGCGACCTGGTCTACACGTCCTTCTCCGGCTCCCACCAGGACGCCATCAAGAAGGGCTTCGACGCCATGGAGGCGTCCGCGAAGGAGCAGGGCAAGACGGTCGACGACATCGAGTGGGCCGTCCCGTACCTGCCGATCGACCCCAAGGACGTCGGCCGGTCCTACGAGGCCGTCATCCGGGTCAACTCGCAGTCCGGCAAGGGCGGTATCGCGTACGTCCTGAAGAACGACCACAAGCTGGACCTGCCGCGCCGGATGCAGATCGAGTTCTCCAAGCTGATCCAGGCGAAGACGGACGCCGAGGGCGGCGAGGTCACCGGCTCCGACATCTGGGCGGTCTTCCAGGACGAGTACCTGCCCAACCCCGACAACCCGTGGGGCCGCGTCCAGGTCCGCAACAACCAGTCGACCACCGACAAGGACGGCGTGGACACGCTGACCGTGGAGGCCGAGGTCGACGGCGTCGGGACCACTCTGGTCGGCACCGGCAACGGCCCGATCTCGGCGTTCTTCGACGCGCTGCAGGGCATCGGCATCGACGCGCGTCTGCTGGACTACCAGGAGCACACGATGAGCGAGGGCGCCTCCGCGCAGGCCGCCTCGTACATCGAGGTCGCCATCGAGGACAAGGTCCTGTGGGGCATCGGGATCGACGCGAACACGACGCGTGCGTCGCTGAAGGCGGTCGTCTCCGCCGTCAACCGAGCGGCCCGCTGACCAGCCTGACCGGCGGTTTGAAGGTCCCGTTCACCGGATTCCGGCGAACGGGACCCGTCGTTAACCGGCCAAACCGTGTGCAGGTCGCGGGAAGGCCTCGTCCGGAGTACTGACTGCGCCTCACCGATGTGGCTAACATCACGCAAGCGCGGCAATGTTGCCGAGGGGGCACTTCCCGCGCCCAAGGGGCCGTGTGTGGGGGAGTTACGGAGGTGCGACGTGCTGCCAGGACGGGACCCGATCGGCCGTGCCGCCGCGCTCGCCCGCGACGGGCGGACCAGCCGTGCCACCGGGTTCTCGCGTGTGCTGGGGATCCGGATCGCGTGGACGGGCGTCGGTGACGGCGAGTTCTTCTGCCCCGGCTGCGGAGGCGACCGCAACTACCAGCGCCTCACCGGCCGCCGCCGCTTCACCCTCCTCGGCGTCCCCGTGCTGCCCCGCGGCGAGACCGGGCCCGTCGTCGAATGCGCGGCCTGCCGCCACCACTACACCCTCGACGTCCTCGACCACCCCACCACCACCCGCTTCTCCGCGATGCTCCGCGACGCCGTCCACACGGTCGCCCTCGCCGTGCTCGCGGCCGGCGGCACCTGCTCGCGCACCTCGCTGACCGTCGCCGCCGGCGCCGTCCGCTCCGCGGGGTTCGACGACTGCACGGAGGACCAGCTCGGCGCCCTGGTCGAGGCCCTGGCCGCCGACACCGGCCGAATCCACGGCGAACCCTGCGGCCCCGGTCTGGCCATAGAGCTCCACGAGGCCCTGGACCCGCTGGCACCCCACCTCGCCCCGACCGGGCGCGAGGCGATCCTGCTCCAGGGCGCGCGGATCGCCCTGGCGGACGGGCCGTACACCCCGGCGGAACGGGACGCGCTGGCCACGGTGGGAGCGGCGCTCACGATCTGCGCCGACGACGTGACCCGCCTCCTCGCGGCGGCCCGGACGCCGTCCTGACCGGACCCGGCCCCCGACTCAGCGGGACCCCGTTCCAGAAGGACACCCCCTATGCCAGTCGGCGAGGGTACCCCCGGGAGCGATCTGAGGACCCCCGGCTCCTGGGGCCCTCAGAGCAGGCCCGCCGCCGCCAGGTACTTGCCGACCTGCTCGGTCTCCGCCTCGGAGAGGGGGATCTGGGGTTCCGCCGTGGCCGGGCAGGCGATGACGCCGCGCAGGTGCAGGGCGGCCTTGAAGGCGCCGAGGGCGGAGGACGAGCCGCCCATGCGGGCCGGGTCGCCGACGCCGACCATGCCGAAGAGGGCGCACAGGCGCTCCTGCTCGGCGCGCGCCCGGTCCAGGTCGCCGGCCCGGAAGAGGCGGTGGAGGCGGACGTACCCTGCGGGATCGACGTTCGCCAGCCCCGGCACCGCGCCGTCGGCGCCCAGGGCCAGCGCGGAGTCCACGAGGAGTTCGGAACCGGTGAGGACGCTGAAGCCGGTGACGGCGGGATCGGTGCGCGCACCCGTGACGACCCTGCGGAATGCGGCCAGGTCGCCGCTGGAGTCCTTCAGGCCGGCGAGGACCCCGTCCGCCGCCAGCTCCAGGACCACCTCGGCGGGCAGCGTGCAGTGGACGGCGACCGGGATGTCGTAGGCGAAGACGGGGACGGGGGAGCCGGCGGCGAGCAGCCGGTAGTGGCGGGAGATCTCCGCGGGGTGGGTGCGCGCGTAGAAGGGGGCGGTCGCCACGACGGCCTCCGCTCCGGCGGCGGTCACGGCGCGGACGTGGTCCAGGACGCGCGACGTGGTCATGTCGATCGCCCCGGCGAGGACCGGGAGTTGGCCGCCGACGTGAGCGACCACGGTCTTAACGACCCGCTGCCGCTGCGCGTCCGTCAGGAAGGCCGCCTCCGACGACGAACCCAGCACGAACAGCGCGTCCACCCCGCCCGCCACGAGATGGTCGACCAGCCGGACCAGTGAGGGGACGTCCACCTCGCGGTCCGGTGTCAGAGGCGTGCAGACGGGCGGGATGACACCGGTCAGCGGGGCGGGGAAGGTCATGGCGGCTCCCTGGTGCTGGACTTCGCTGGACGTCGCTGGGCATCGCGGACGGAGTCCGGCGCGGGCGCGGCCACCGCCTGGGCGACCAGGTCCCGCGTCGAGTCCGTCTCCTGCACAGGATGGTGGCAGCGAAAGCGGTGTCCGGGGGCCGACGCGGCCGCGAAGTCCGGCATGATCTCCGCGCAGACGCCGTCCGCCTTCCAGCAGCGGGTACGGAACGGGCAGCCGCTCGGCGGCCGGGTCGCCGACGGGACCGGGCCCACCAGGGGGATCGGGTCGATCGGGTTCAGCAGGCCCGGCGTCGCCGAGAACAGCGCGCGGGTGTACGGGTGCCGGGCGCGGCCGGTGACCAGGGCCGCCGGGGTCTCCTCCACGATCCGGCCCAGATACATGGTGACCACCCGGTCGCTCATCCGCCGAACCGTCTGGATGTCGTGCGAGACGAAGACCAGCGCCAGACCGAGGCGTTCCCCGAGGTCCAGGAGCAGGTTGAGGATCTGGGCGCGGACCGAGACGTCCAGCGCGCTCGTCGGCTCGTCCGCGACCACCAGCTCCGGTTCCAGCGCCAATGCCCGTGCGATCGCCACGCGTTGCCGCTGACCGCCGGAGAGCTGTCCGGGCAGAGCGTCCGCGAGCGCCGGGGGCAGACCGACCAGGGACAACAACTCCCGCACCCGGTCCTCCCGTTCGGCCGGGGTGCCGCGCCGGTGCACGTCCAGCGGGTCCCGGAGGATGCGGCGGACCGGCAGCCGGCGGTTCAGGGCCGTCGACGGGTCCTGGAAGATCATGCCCGTGCCGCCGCCGACGGTCGCCCGGCGCTCGCCCGGCGACATCGACCACAGGTCCCGGCCCCGGAACGCCACCGTCCCGGACGTCGGCCGGTCCACCCCCACCAGCAGCTTCGCCAGCGTCGACTTGCCGCACCCCGACTCGCCCACCACGCCCACCGTCTCACCGGGCGCGATCACCAGGTCGGCGCCGGTCAGGGCGTACACCCGGTCCCGGGTGAACAACCCGCCACCGCGCGCCCGGTGGACGACATGGGCGCCGGAGACCTCCACGAGCGCGTTCATCCGACCGTCTCCCTCCCGCCCGTGAGGTCCACCACCGGGTGGTGGCAGGCCGCCGTGTGCGTACGGCCGCCCAGCAGGGCGGGGGCCGTCGTACGGCAGACCTCGCTCGCCCGGGGACAGCGGTCGGCGAAGCGGCAGCCCGCCGGGAAGTCGGCGGGGGCGGGGACGACACCCCTGATCTGGGTCATCCGCTCGGCCGCCGACTCCAGGGAGAGGACGCTGCCCAGCAGCCCGCGCGTGTAGGGGTGGGAGGGCCGCTCCACCAGGTCCGCCGTCACGCCCGTCTCCACGATCTGTCCGCCGTACATCACCACCACCCGGTCGGTCACGTCCGCGACCAGGGCCAGGTCGTGGGAGACGAGGATCAGCGCGAAGCCGAGTTCCGCGCGCAGCCGCAGCAGGAGTTCGATGATCTGGGCCTGCACGGTGACGTCGAGCGCGGTCGTCGGCTCGTCGGCCACGATCAGCAGGGGGTCGCGGGACAGGGCCATCGCGATGAGGACGCGTTGGCGCTGGCCGCCGGAGAGTTCGTGCGGATAGCTGCGCAGGGTGCGGTCGGGGTCCAGGCCGACCAGGCGCAGCAGTTCGGGCGCGGGGCGCCTGCCGCCCCTGCGCACCACCTGCTTCAGCTGGGCGCGGACGGTCATCGCCGGGTTCAGCGAGGACAGGGCGTCCTGGTGGACCATCGCCATCTCGTGGCCGAGCAGCCGGCGCCGGACCCGCATCGGCTCGCCCACCAACTGCCGCTCGCCGAAGAGGACCTGGCCGCGTACGCGGGCGCCCCTCGGTTGCAGGCCCATCACCGTCAGCGCGGTCAGCGACTTGCCGCAGCCCGACTCGCCGACCAGGCCCAGCACTTCACCGGGGCGGACCTCGAAGCTGATGCCGTCGACGATGTCCACGCCCCGGTGCCGTTCGTCGAAGCCGATCGCCAGGTTCCGCACGGCCAGCACGGGCCGGCCCTCGGGGAGGGGACGGGCCCGGGAGCGCAGCCGCACGGCCGCCTCGGCCAGACCGGGCAGCTCCGCACCTTCGCCGCCGCCCACCGCCTCTCCGCCCACCGCCTCCGCGCCACCACCGCTCCCGGTGACCTCCAGCCGGTCGCTTCGCTCGAGTGGTTCCGGTCGGTCGCCCTGCTCCCGTGGTTCCGGTCGGTCGGCCTGTTCCCGTGGCGCCAGCCGGTCGCTCCGCTCCTGTGGTTCCGGTCGGCCGGCCCGCTCCCGTGGCTCCAGCCGGGCGGCGGCCCCCTCCCGTGGTTCCGGTCGGTCCGCCCCCTGCAGGGGCTCCGGCCCTCCCGGCCCCGTGTCCCGCGCGGCCGGTGCGGCCCACGCGTCGGAGACGCCCTCGGAGAGGATGTTCAGGCAGAGGACCGTGACCAGCATCAGCAGGCCGGGGAAGACGGTCGCCCACCAGCCGCCGGTGAGCACCATGTTCTTGCCGTCCGCGATGACACTGCCCCAGGACGGGTCCGGCGGCCGTACGCCCGCGCCGATGAAGGACAGCGACGCCTCGAAGACGATCGCCTCGGCGACCTGGACGGTGCAGAACACGAGCACCGGGGCCGCGCAGTTGATCGCCACGTGCCGGAGCACGATGTGCGGGGTGCGGGCTCCTATCACCCGCTCGGCGGTCACATAGTCCTCGCCGTACTGGTCGAGGACGTTGGCCCGGACGACCCGGGCGACCGGCGGGGTGAACAGGAACGCGATCGCGCAGATCAGCACGGTGATCCCGCCGCCGAAGACGGCGACCAGCACGGCGGCGAGCGCGATGCCGGGGAACGCCATGACCACGTCCAGGCAGCGCATCAGCGTCTCGTCGACCGCCTTGCGCGAGGTCGCCGCGACGGCGCCGACGAGCGCGCCCACGACGAGGGCCAGCGCGGTCGCGCCGAGTCCGATCGCCAGCGACCAGCGGGCCCCGTACATCAGCCGGCTCAGGATGTCCCGGCCGAGGCTGTCCTGGCCCATCCAGTGGTCGGCGGAGGGCGCGCCGGTGCCGTCGACCAGGCTCTGCTGGTCGAGCGGGTCGTGCGGGGCGAGCCACGGGGCGAGGAGCGCGGTGAGGACCACGACCGCCAGGAAGCACACCGCGATCCGGGACAGCGGCGGCAGCCCGCGCCAAGGGCGCGGCCGGACACCGGGCCGGGACAGGGCCTCGGTCAGGCGCCTGCGCGTGGTCACGATCAGACCGAACATCAGGGCATCAGCTCCCGCCCGAGCGCCCGTACACGGGCTGCGGCCCACGGTCCACGTCCCTCGGAGGGCGTCAACTCGCCTCCCTGATACGAGGGTTCACCAGCAGGTAGAGGACGTCGATCACGAGGTTCACGACCACGAAGCCGACCGCCGTGGTCAGGACGACCCCCTGGACGACCGCCGGATCGCCGTTCTTCACGGCGTCGATCATCAGCTTGCCCATGCCGGGCAGCGAGAAGATCGTCTCGATGACGACCGCGCCGCCGAGCAGATAGCCCACGCGCAGCCCCAGCACGGTCAGCGGGTTGATCAGCGCGTTCCGCAGCACGTTCCGGCCCACCACCACCCGGGGCGGCAGCCCGCTGCCGATCGCCGTCCGCACATAGTCCTTGTCCAGCTCCTCGACGACCGCCGTCCGCACGATCCGGGTCAGCTGCGCCGCCACCGGCAGCGACAGCGCGAGCGCCGGCAGGGTCATCGTCCGCAGCCACCCAGTGAAGGAGTCCGCCGGGTTGACGTACCCGCCCGTCGGGAACCAGCCCAGGTCCACCGCCAGGTACTGGATCATCAGCAGCGCCAGCCAGAACCCGGGCGCGGCCACCCCGGTCAGCGACACCACCCGGATGAACTGGTCCGGCACCCGGTCCCGGTGGATCGCCGCCGTCACCCCGCCGAGCAGCGCCAGCACGACCGCGATCCCCAGCCCGAGGAAGGTCAGCTGGAGCGTGAGCGGCAGCGCGGTCGTCACCTGGTCGACCACGGGTGCCCGGGTGAGCGCGCTGATCCCCAGGTCCCCGTGCAGCAGATCGCCGACGAAGCCGGCGTAGCGGACCGGCAGCGGATCCAGCAGCCCGTTCTCCTCCCGGAACTCGTGCAGCTGCTCCGGTGTGGGATTGGCGCCCTGGAAGAACGCGGACGCCGGGTCGACGTCCGAGAACCGCATGACGACGAAGACGAACAGGATGATCCCGAGCAGCAGCGGAACGAGCAGGGCGATCCGCCGCAGCAGGATGCGCAGGACGGCGACCACGCTAGACCCACTTGGCCTGGAGCAGATTGATCCCCGGATACGGCTGTGCCCTTATCCCCGACAGCCGCTTCGGGTTCCATGCGGTCATCAGCTCGTTGTGCACCACCGGGTAGAGCACGGCCTGTTCGGCGACGACGTCGATGCAGTCCTGGACCATCGTCCTCTTGCGGTCGGCGTCCGCTTCCCGCGTCGCCCGGTCCATGTCCCTGAAGAGCGCCTCGGCCACCGGGTCGTCGGCCCACCGCGCGTACCGCATCCACAGGTTCTGGGGGCCGTAGTTGTATCGCATGATCAGATCCGCGTCGAGCCCGAACTGGTTGGGGTTCGAGGCGGCGGCGACCACCTGGTAGTCCTGCTTCTGGTCCATCTTCGTGAAGACGGCGGTGGTCTCCTGCGGCGAGAGCGTCGTCTCGACCCCGATCGCGTCCCAGGACGCCTTGATCGTCGGCAGACAGTCCAGGATCCAGCTGACGTTCACCGCCAGGATCTCGACCCGCAGCCCCTTCACCCCGGCCTTCGCCAGCAGGGCCTTCGCCTTGTCGGGGTCGTACGTGTACACGCTCTTGGCCGGCCGGTAACTCGGGTTCCCCTCATCGAGGAACGAACTCGCCGGCTTCCCGTGCCCCTTGAGCGCCACCTCGATCATCTTGTCGCGGTCGATCGCGTGGTGCAGTGCCTGCCGCACCCGGACGTCGTCGAAGGGCTCGCGCCGGGTGTTGAACATCAGGAAGAGGTTGTTCATCCCGGAGCCGCCCTGGACGGACATGCCGCCCTTCTCCAGCTGCCCGATGTTGGCGTAGGGGATGTTGTCGGCGATCTGCGCGCCCGCGCTCGCCCCGGAGATCTTCGCCACGCGCGGGGCGGCGTCCACGATGGTCAGCCAGTTCATCTTCTTGAAGGCGGCCGGGCGGGGCCCGTTGTAGTCGGCGTACGCCTCGAAGGTGGTGTTGGACTTCGGGTGGTGCGCGGTCTGCCGGTACGGCCCCGAACCGATCGCCTTGCCCTTGATGGCCTCCTCCCAGGCACCCGGCCGGGAGAAGACGTGCTTCGGCATGATCTTCGCCAGCGTCAGCCGCGCGATGCCGTCCGGGAACGGGAACCTGAGCACGAGCTCGACCGTCCGCGCGTCGATCTTCCTGACCTCCTTCAGCCAGCTCGCGAAGAAGCCCTTGGCGAGGGTCTGGGTGCCCGGGTCGAGGATGCGCTCGTACACGAAGACGACGTCGTCGGCGGTGACCGGCCGGCCGTCGTGGAAGGTGGCGCCGGGCCGCAGCTCGAAGGTCCAGGACGTGCCGTCGACGTCGCCCGGTACGGCCGTCGCGAGCGCCGCGTACGGCTCGCGCGAGATGGGGTCGGTGTCGAGGAGGCCCTCGTAGATGTGGTTGTTGGCGGCCATGCAGAAGGCGGACGCGGTCTGGGTCGGGTCCCAGCTGCCGTCGTTGCCGTAGCCGATGACGGCCGTCAGCGTGCCGTTCCCGCCGCCTCGGTCACCGGTGTCGTTGGTGGACTCCGGGCCCGCCGAACAGGCGGCCAGCGACGAGGAGACGGCGGCGGCCGCGCCCAGCGCGCCGGAGTACTTCAGGAGCGACCGGCGGCTCGGCGCCGGGGCGTCACGGATCACGTCGCGCACGGTTCCTCCAGGGAGGGAGAGGAGATACGACGTCCTACGTCCTGCAGGGAGCAGCGTGACCTTAGGAGCGCCCGTGGGGGCGGTCAAGAGATCGCACACGAATGGCGTACGTGCCAGAGGTGCGACCAATGACGGATCAACGCCGGTGTGACATAACGACAGTTGAGGGTCCGTTAGGAGAGGGTTTCCCGGGGTGATCACGGGACGTTAACCTGGCGTTCCCCTGGCCCTTTCGCGTGGTTCCCGTCCGGAGGTGGGACGTCGGATGTCCGGTGAGCGTACGATGCGGCGCATGTCTCAGGAGAGCGGGAGCAGGCGCCGGCCCGAGCGGCGGGTGGGCAGCCAGATCCAGCGCGAGGTCGTGCAGCTGATCCTCGACCGCGGGCTCCGGGCGGGCGCGCCCCTGCCCACCGAGACGGAGCTGATGGAGGACCTCGGCGTCAGCCGCAACTCCGTCCGCGAGGCCCTCAAGGCCCTCCAGGCTCTCGACATAGTCGACATCCGGCACGGCTACGGCACCTATGTCGGCGAGGCCTCCCTCACTCCCCTCGTCGACGGCCTGACCTTCCGCACCCTGGCCCGGCCCGACGGCGACACCGCCGCCCTGGCCGAGATCCTCCAGGTCCGCGAGGTGCTGGAGGACGGTCTCGTGCGACGGGTCGCGGGCACCCTCACGGACGACGAACTGGACGCGCTCGCGGCCGTCGTCGACCGGATGGAGGCGGCCGGGCAGGCGGGCGAACCCGTCGCCGAACTCGACCGCGACTTCCACGAACTCCTCTACGCCTCCCTCGGCAACGCGCTCATCCCGCAGCTCCTCGGCGCCTTCTGGACCGTCTTCCTGCGGGTCGCGGGCGCCCGCGGCTGGACCGACGACCCCACCCCCGAGCTGACGGTCCGCCGCCACCGGGACATCGTGGCCGCCCTGCGCGCCCGCGATGTCGAGGGCGCCCAGCGGGCGATGTCCGACCACTTCAGAGGCATCGAGGCGAGGGCGGCGCAGGCCTCGCGGGGGGTGGGCTAGGCCATGGGGGAGAACCCGGCCGAGCCGTGGGACCCCGCCGACGCCGGTGTGCTGCGGCTGCCCTCCGGGCGGCTGGTGCGCGGCCGGGGGCTGCGCCGGCCGCTGCCCGACGGCACGGTCCCCACCTACGCCGTGTACCTCCTCGGCAAGGAGCCGCCCGAAGTCCCCTGGGAGTCCCGCTGGTTGCGCTGGCCCGACTTCCGGCTGCCCGGCGACCGGGCGGAGGCGGACCGGGTGCTGCGGGACGCCTGGGAACGGGCCGCCGTCGACCGGGTCGAGCTCGCGTGCGGTGGCGGCAAGGGCCGCACGGGTACGGCGCTGGCCTGTCTCGCCGTTCTCGACGGCGTCCCGCCCGAGGAGGCCGTGGCGTACGTGCGCCGGCACTACGACCGGCACGCGGTGGAGACGCCGTGGCAGCGGAGGTATGTGCGGAGATTCGGCTGAGCGTCGGGAGGCCCGGGAGGAGGGGCCGGAGCGGGCAAATCGTTTCCTCATGATCCTTTCCGGATATTCGGCAGGTAATCCGAGGAAAGCGGTCCATGAGGGAGGTCAGGGCGGCACCATGAGGCAGGAGATCACTCTGCTGATCCGGCCCGAACACGCCCGTCGAACTCACCTCTGAGGCCGTCAGTGACGACACCACCTTCTCCGCCCACGCCCCCCGCCCCGTCCGACTCCCGATGGCACACCGTCGGGATCATCGTCGCGGCCGTCATCACCGCGGCGGCTACCGTCACGGCGGGACTGATGGGCGCCGATTCCGAGAAGACCGAGTCCGAGGCCGGGCGATCCGTCCAGGCGACGGCGCCGGTGGAGTCGCCCACCCCGGCCGCCGACCCCACACCCACCCCCTCCGTGATATCCACCCCGCCCTCGACACCACCTTCGACCCCGCCCCCCACGCCCACCCCCACGCAGCCCACCGTCCAGGCGGAGCGTCCGGCACCGGAGTGGGCCGGAACCTGGGTGGGGACCGCCACGGAGTCCAACAGCGACTCGACCGACTCCTACCGCGTGCGGCTGGAGCTGACCGGGGGCGCCGTCAGCGGGGACATCGGCGAGGTCCACTACGAGATGCGGGACTCCCGGTGCCAGGGCGACCTGACCCTGCTGGCGGTGGACCCGGTCAGCGAGGCCCTCTCCCTCGGCGAGTACATCCGGACCGGCAACTGTGTGAAGGGCGGGCGGATCACCCTCACCCCGCTGTCGGACGGCACGCTGGACTTCGCCTACACGGGCGCCAAGGTCGACGGCTCCGAGCAGTCGGTGAACGCCGTTCTGGCGAAGGTCCGTTGAGGACGGCGGCCCCTCCTCCCCGCCACCCCTGCCCGCCCCATCCGCAGGGTGCTGCCCCTGGCCCCGCTACGGGGTTCGCCGCCGAGGCGACAACGGGGGCGGGGTGCAGCCCTCGGGGATGGGACGGGTAGGGGCGGCGGGGACGGAAGCACCCCGGGCCCGGTCCGGCTAGGGGCCGGTGCTCGCGGGCCCGTACAGCGCGTTCGGCGCGCCCGTCATCAGCGCCCAGTACCTGTCCCCGTACGACCAGTGCCACCACTCGGTGGGGTAGTTGACCAGCCCGGCCGTGGTGAGCGCCGCCGAGAGGGTGCGCCGGTTGCGGCGGGCCGTGTCGGAGATGTTGGGCGCGTCGGTGTAGCAGGCGTCGTCGCTCTCCTCGGGGCTGGCGTCCAGGCGTGTGCCCATGTCGAGTTCCTCCCCGGCGGCCGTGCACAGGGTGAGGTCGACCGCGGCGCCGGCGACATGCGGCCCGATCTCCGGCGGGGAGAGCGAACGGCTGGTCTGGACGTGGAGGAACTCCTCCGTCCAGTCGGGGTTGGCCTGCCGCAGTTCGGCGGCGTACCGCTCGAAGTAATGAATCTGCAGGGCCAGCGGCCGGTACCCCTCGGTGACCAGCAGCCGCAGCCCGTCGGGCAGCAGCCGGGCGGCCCGTGCGAGACGCCAGGCGACGCCCTCACGGAGGTGCGCGTACGCCCCCTCGGGGTCGGCCTGACGGGAGTCGACCACCACGAAGGGCAGCTCCCTCAGATCGACGAGGGGCTCACCGCACTCCTGGACCGGGACACCGGCGACCTCGGGGTCGCTCATGAGGATGATCGAAGGCATGCGTCGTCTTCCACCGGGCGGGAGCTGTGCTGCGTCGGGGTGTGTGGCAGCACCCCGGGGAGGGACTTGATCCCCTGATGTCCCTCCCCGGGGGCTTCCCCCCTTGAGTGGTGGTTCGTGGCCTGGCTCCGGGCGTCCCCCCAGCCCGTCCTGCTCGTGCGATTCCACTGTTGTCACGTTCCCACCGGTCCGTCCCCTGTGCGCTCCGGTGGGCCGACCGGCCGGGCGGTGGTCGCCCGGCCGATCCGTTGTTCCCCCGAGAACAACGAGAATGGCGGACTCCGCTGGAAGTTCTCTGCAAGTCCGCCGCAAGCGGGTTTCGGCCTGCCCGACCGTCCGGAACGCGCCTGCGTCACCCGGCTCACGCGCCCGGGGAGATCACACCCACGGCCACGGCTCGTTCCGTTCGCGGGCCTCGCAGGCGTTGAACACCGCCATGGCCTCGGCCCGCAGCTCCTCCGCGCCGGCCTGGTCCCCGAGCGCGGCCCGGACCACCGACAGATTGCGCAGGGCGCGGGCCCGGGGCAGCGGCAGGGCGAGGACGCCCCAGAGCGCGGCGGAGGCCGTCAGCAGCCCCTCCGCGTCCGTCAGCCGCCCGTCGGCCAGCGCGCACTCGCCGAGCGTGCGCAGCGTCAGGGCCTCGCCGAAGCGGTCCTCGTGGGTCCGGCAGACCTCCAGGATCTCGTGCAGCTCCGTCTCCGCCTCCCGCACGTGCCCGAGCCTCAGCCGCGCCTTGGCCCGGGCCCGCAGCGCGTACGCCGCCATGTGCGGGTCGCCGAGGTCGCGCAGGATCTCCAGCGCCTGCTCCGCCACGCGCGCGGCCTCCTCGTACGCGTCGAGCGAGCGGTGCACCAGGCTGAGCGTGCGCAGCGCCAGCGCCTCGCCGCGTCGGCTGCCGAGCCGCCGATAGGCCCGCAGCGACTCGTCGAGCAGCGGGAACGCGCCCTTCTGGTCGCCCAGTTCGAGGCGTACGGAACCGCCGTACCGGCAGGCGACCCCGACGCCCGTGTCGTCGCCGACCCGGCGGAAGCCCTCGGCGGCGTCGGTCAACGCCCGTTCCGCGTCCCGGAGTTCGCCGACCTCGCGGCAGGCGCTGCCGAGGCCGGCGAGGGCGGCGGAGCGGCCGCGGACGTCGCCCAGTTCGGTGCAGATGCGCTCGGCGGTGCGGAAGTACTCCTGGGACTCGGCGATGCGGTCCTGCTCGTAGCGGAGCTGTCCGAGGCCGATGATCAGCAGGGCCTCGCCCGAGCGGTCCTCGGCCCGGCGTGCCGCGGCGAGGGCGGCGTCGTGGCTGCGCCACCAGGCGTCGAAGCGGTTCTTGATGGCGAACGAGGAGGAGCACAGGGCCGCTGCCGCTTCGCAGGCGAGGGCGTGCAGGCCCATCGCTGCCGCGCGTTCCACCGCGGCGGTGAGGGTGTCGGCCTCGGCGTCGAACCAGGCGAAGGGGTCTTCGAGGGCTCGGCGGGTGGTTCGTGCGCCTACTGGGGTGGGGGGGTCTGCTGTGTCGCGGCTTTCGGCCGTGTGTGGTTGCTCGCGCAGTTCCCCGCGCCCCTTAGGGGTGAGCCTCTGTCTCAGAGTCACCGCGCCTGATGGGGACTGCTCCGTCACCCGGTCCATCAGCCACAGGCCGGCCGACAGCGCCCTGCCCACCGCCGCCGTGCGGTCGTCGGACGGGTCCTCGGCCTCAGCGCGTTCGGCGGCGTAGACGCGGACCAGGTCGTGCAGGCGGTAGCGGGGCTGGCCGATCTGGTCGGTGCCCGGGCAGGTGATCAGCTGGGCGTCCAGGAGTCGTTCGAGGACCTCCTCCGCCCCGTCCTCGGTCATGCCGGAGAGCGCGGCGACCGCCCACACGGCCACGTCGGCCGAACCGAGCGTGGCGACACGGCGCAGGACGCGGCGGGCGCACTCGTCGAGCGCCTGGTAGCTGAGGCCGAGCCCGGCCCGGACCTCCAGGTCGCCCACGGACAGCTCGTCCAGGCGGCGGTGTTCGTCGGCGAGCCGCTCGGCGAGGACGCTGGGCGTCCAGTGCCGCCGGGTCGCGAGGCGGGCGCCGGCGATCCGCAGGGCCAGCGGCAGCCCGCCGCACAGCTCGACGATCCGGCGGGCCGCGGCCTGTTCGCTCGGGTCGTCCGGCGTGCGTTCCGGGCCGGTGACCCTGGTGAGCAGTTCGAGTCCGCGGGCGTCGTCCAGGACGTCCAGGTCGGTGCGGCGCGCCCCGACGAGCCCGCCGAGCCGGGCCCGTGAGGTCACCAGGACCCCGCAGCTGGCGCTGCCCGGCAGCAGGGGCCGTACCTGGGCCTCGCCGTTCGCGTCGTCGAGGACCAGCAGGATCCGGCGTCCGGCGACCAGACTGCGGAACAGGTCGCCGCGTTCGGCCGTGTCCTCCGGCGGGTCGGCGCCGAGCGCCCGCAACAGCCGGCCCAGAACCTCGGCGGGCGGCACGGGCTCGCTGAAGCCGTGCAGTTCGGCGTAGAGCTGCCCGTCGGGGTACGCACCGGCGACCCGGTGCGCGGCCTGCACGGCGAGCGTGGACTTGCCGACCCCGGCGGCCCCCGAGACCACGACGACGGGCATCGCCTCCCGGGCGGCGGTCAGCCCCTCGACGACCCGGGCCAGCTCCTCCTGCCGACCGGTGAAGTCGCCGATGGCGGGCGGCAGGAGCGACACCGCCCGGGGCGGGGCCGTGCCGACGGGCCCCGGAGCCGCGGGCGCCGCCGTCGCGGCGAGCAGGGTTGGGTCGGCCCGCAGGATGGCCTCGTACAGGCGGTTCAGCTCCGGGCCCGGGTCGAGGCCCAGCTCCTCGGCGAGCACGGTCCGGCCCTCCGCGTAGACGGCCAGCGCGTCGGCCTGCCGGCCGAGCCGGTAGAGGCCCAGCATCAGCTGCCCGCGCAGCCGTTCCCGGGCCGGATGCGCGCCGACCAGCGCGGTCAGTTCGGTGACCAGTTCCGCCTCGTGCCCGCCGGTCTCCAGCTCGGCGGCGATCCGTTCCTCCAGGGCCGCCTGCCGGGCCTCCTCCAACCGCCCGGCCTCACCCCGCAGCGCCTCCCCGACCCCGCCGAGCGCCGGGCCCCGCCACAGCTCCAGCGCCTGGCGCAGCAGCCGCGCGGCCTCCGTGGGGTCGCCCTCGGCGGCGGCCCGCCGCCCGTCGGCGGTGCGGGCCTCGAACTCCGCCAGATCGACCCGGCCGACGCCGGGCCGCATCACGTATCCCGGCGGCCGGGTCTCGATCGCCTCCGCCGCCTGAGGGGGCAGCGCCCGGCGCAGGGCCGACACGTACGTCTGCACCAGCGCCCGTGCCGTGTCCGGGGGGTCGTCCCCCCAGACCACGTCCACGAGCGCGTCGGCGGGCACCACCTGTCCGGCCCGCAGCAGCAGCACGGCCAGCAGCGCGCGCGGTTTCGGGCCGCCCAGCCGCAGGGGTCTGTCACCGTGCCATGCCTCTACCGGGCCGAGCAGTCGGAATTCCAGCTCCACGGGTCCCCATCTTCCGTGCTGTCGGACCGCCGGGACAGCGGTTGCTCACGCACCGTTCGACGCTCGTGTACGGCGAGTGGTTTCCCATGCCGCGTGATGCGCCGCGGAGTTGTCGGAAAACGGGGCCACCGAAGGGAATCTTAGGTGGACGACGCGGAGATTCCCCACGTGTGTGAGGACCACCTGTGACGATGCTGTGAGGACCGCCGGGCTACGAGGGCCGCCGGGCTACGGGTGTACGGGGTACGACGCCTGGAAGGCCAGCCGACGGTCCGCGCCGGCACCGAGCGGGTCGAGGAGGTCGTCGAGGGCGTGGAACTCCTCCCAGGCGGGCCGGCCGCTCACCTCCGCCAGCCGGCCGACGAAGAGGTCCTCCAGCTCCCGCACCCGCTTGTTCTTCCACACCTTGTCGGCCAGGGAGACCAGCAGGTCCTCCACCCCGACGCCGGGCTCCGCCCACGCCGCGTGCGTGGCCGCGAACCTGGCCGACTCCGGCTCGACCCCGTGCTCCAGCAGCAGTCGGCGCCCGGCCTCCTCGTGCGCGGAGCCGGGGCCCGACAGCTCCCCGGGGTGCGTGATCTTCCCGATGTCGTGCGTGGCCGCCCCGAAGAGCGCGGCCGCGCGGTCGAACGGCAGCCGCGGGTGCCGCTGTTCCAACCAGGCGGTCAGTTCGTGTGCCACGTCGTGGACGAGCCGTAGGTGTGCCGCGAGCCGGGGCGGGGCGCCGAGGCTTCGCAGCAGCGTCACGGCCCGCTCGGGCAGGGGGCGCAGTGGCGGGTCGGTGACGGCGGTCAGCGGATCGGTGGAGCGCGACGAATTCACGGGATGTGTCTACCGGCCCGCGGGGGCCGTCGGGCGAATTCAACGCATCCGTGCGCAACCGGAGTTGTGCGGGACAGACTCCAGGCGAGTTTAGATACATTGGGTCATCGAGGAGATGCGAAGAGTGAAATTCGATGGTGCGGGGGAGCACCGTGAAGGCAGGTGGAGAAGGCTCGGGGGACGGTACTCGGCGGGCGCGTCGAAGAGGCGGAGGAATCGGTGGAGGAATTGCGGCGGACGGCTGAAAGGGCGGGAATTGTTCTGCCGTCACCGGGCCTCTCGGCGGCGGCCCTGCGGTGAACGGCAACGGGAGGAGACCGGCGATCGGCACCTATGCGGTGGACACCCGCACGGGGCACGTCGGCCGCGTCATGGGCCACGAGGGGCCCTACGTACAGCTCCGGCTGGTCGGCGGCGGAAGGGAGTGGGACTGCGCCCCCGAGGTCGTACGGACCGCGACGACCATAGAACGGCTGCGGGCCGCGACGGCCTACGAGAACGCACGCAGCCGGGGCGAGGTCCCTTGAAGGGATGACCGCCGGACGAGGTCCCGCCGCGCACCGGCCGTAGGCGAGAATGGGCGGCATGAGCCTATTCCGGGACGACGGTGTCGTGCTGCGCACCCAGAAGCTGGGTGAAGCGGACCGGATCATCACGTTGCTCACCCGTGGGCACGGGCGGGTGCGGGCCGTGGCGCGCGGGGTGCGGCGGACCAAGTCCAAGTTCGGCGCGCGGCTCGAACCCTTCTCCCACGTGGACGTGCAGTTCTTCGCGCGCGGCAGCGAGCTGGTCGGGCGCGGGCTGCCCCTGTGCACCCAGAGCGAGACCATCGCTCCCTACGGCGGCGGCATCGTGAGCGACTACGCCCGCTACACCGCCGGGACGGCCATGCTGGAGACCGCCGAGCGGTTCACGGACCACGAGGGCGAGCCCGCCGTGCAGCAGTACCTGCTGCTCGTCGGCGGGCTGCGCACCCTCGCCCGCGGCGAACACGCCCCGCACCTGGTCCTCGACGCCTTCCTGCTGCGCTCCCTCGCCGTCAACGGCTACGCCCCCACCTTCAGCGACTGCGCCAAGTGCGGCATGCCCGGCCCGAACCGTTTCTTCTCCGTCGCCTCCGGAGGCTCCGTCTGCGTGGACTGCCGGGTGCCCGGCAGCGTCGTACCCTCGCCACAGACGCTGGAACTGCTCGCGGCGCTCCTTACGGGAGACTGGGAGACCGCGGACGCGAGCGAGCCGCGGCACGTCAGGGAGGGCAGCGGGCTGGTGTCCGCCTATCTGCACTGGCATCTGGAGCGCGGCCTGCGCTCCCTTCGGTACGTGGAGAAGTCGTAGGCACGACCGACCCACCGGCACCCCTAAGGAGACGAGAAGCACATGGTGGTACGCGGGTTCCTCGGGCGTCAGCGCCGCGAGTACAAGGCGCCGACGCCGCACCCGTCCGGCGCCCGCGCGCCCAAGCTCCCCGGCGAGCTGGTCCCCGAGCACGTGGCGATCGTCATGGACGGCAACGGCCGCTGGGCCAAGGAGCGCGGGCTGCCGCGCACCGAGGGCCACAAGGTCGGCGCCGAGCGCGTGCTCGACGTCCTCCAGGGCTCGATCGAGGTCGGCGTCCGCAACATCTCCCTCTACGCCTTCTCCACCGAGAACTGGAAGCGCTCGCCCGACGAGGTCCGCTTCCTGATGAACTTCAACCGCGACTTCATCCGCAAGACCCGCGACCAGCTCGACGAACTCGGCATCCGGGTCCGCTGGGTGGGCCGGATGCCGAAGCTGTGGAAGTCGGTCGCCAGGGAACTGCAGGTCGCGCAGGAGCAGACCAAGGACAACGACCTGCTGACGCTGTACTTCTGCATGAACTACGGCGGCCGGGCCGAGATCGCCGACGCGGCCCAGGCCCTCGCCGAGGACATCCGCGCGGGCCGCCTCGACCCCTCCAAGGTCACCGAGAAGACCTTCGCGAAGTACCTCTACTACCCGGACATGCCGGACGTCGACCTCTTCCTGCGTCCCAGCGGTGAGCAGCGCACCTCCAACTACCTGCTCTGGCAGAGCGCCTACGCCGAGATGGTCTTCCAGGACGTGCTGTGGCCCGACTTCGACCGCCGTGACCTGTGGCGGGCGTGCGTGGAGTTCGCCTCCCGCGACCGCCGCTTCGGCGGTGCCGTCCCGAACGAGGAACTCCTCGCGATGGAAGCCGCGATGGAGGGCCGGACGGAGGGCTGACCGTGACGCGGGCCGGCGGGGAGAACGTGGAGCTGGTGTACCGGGCGGCGGTCGGGGACTTCCGCGAGGCGGTACGCGTGTCCGCGCGCGCCTCGGCCGCCGGCCGGTGGGGCCGGGCGCTGCTGCTGTTCGCCGCCGGGGCGGGCCTGCTCGTCACGGTCGTGACGCTCGCCCTGGGCGCCCTGCCCGACGCACGGGCCCTGATGACGCCGGTGGCGGCGGGCGGCCTCGTCCTGCTGCCGCGGCTCCAGGCCCGCCTCCTGCACCGGCGGGCGGCGGCCCTCGGGCTGCATCGCGCCGTGCTGGACCCGTGGGGCGTGACGGTCGCGCACGACCGGGGCACCGAGCGCCCGGCCCGCTGGTCCCAGGTCTCCCGGTACGCGGAGACCCCGCACACCTTCGTCCTGCTCAGCGGCGCCCACGCACCCCGTCTCACCGTGCTCCCGAAGCGCGGCCTGGCGACCCCCGCCGACGCCGACCGTCTCCGCGCCGTCCTGACCCGCGAGGGCCTGACCCGGCTGTAGGGGGCGGAGCCCCGGCCTTTCAGAGGTGCGGGGAACTGCGCGAGAAGCCCCCACGCACCCGCACCCGCCGACGCGCGCCCTACGACGTCTTGGCCGCGCAGTCCGCGCAGGTGCCGAAGATCTCCACCGTGTGGGCGACGTTCACGAAGCCATGCTCGGCGGCGATCGCGTCGGCCCACTTCTCGACCGCGGGGCCCTCCACCTCCACGGCCGCGCCGCAGATCCGGCAGACCAGGTGGTGATGGTGCTCGCCGGTCGAGCAGCGGCGGTACACGGACTCGCCGTCGGAGGTGCGCAGGACATCGACCTCGCCCGCGTCGGCGAGGGACTGCAACGTGCGGTACACGGTGGTGAGCCCGACCGAGTCGCCTTTGTGCTTGAGCATGTCGTGGAGTTCCTGCGCGCTGCGGAACTCGTCGACCTCGTCCAGTGCCGCGGCCACGGCCGCCCGCTGCCGGGTGGAACGACCTCGTACAGGTCCGGCGGTCGTCACCGTTGCCTCCTCACGTAGCGGTCTTGCGGGGGCCATTGTGCCAGCCCCCGTCGACCCCGTTCAGCCGCCGGTCAGCTCGCGGACCCCTCGGCGGAGCCCCGGGCGGCCGGAACCGTGTCCTTCGCCACACCCGTCCCGGCGGCCTCCAGGGCCTGCGGGACCCCGCACTCCGCCGGGTCCCCGGGCGCCGTCTCCAGGGCCCGCGCGCGGCGCTTGGCCAGCGGTGTCGCCAGCGCGGTCAGCACCATGAACGCGGCGATGGCGAGCAGCACGATCGTCGCGCCGGGCGGCACGTCCTGGTAGTACGAGGTGACCGTGCCGCCGATCGTCACGGTCACCCCGAGGGCCACGGCGATCGCGAACGTCGCCGCGAAGCTGCGGGTGAGCTGCTGTGCGGCGGCGACGGGCACGACCATCAGCGCGGACACCAGCAGCAGTCCGACGACGCGCATGGCGACCGTCACGGTCACCGCCGCCGTGACCGCCGTCAGCAGGTTCAGCGCCCGCACCGGCAGACCGGTGACCCGGGCGAACTCCTCGTCCTGGCTGACCGCGAACAGCTGCCGGCGCAGCCCCAGCGTCATCACGATCACGAACGCGGCGAGCACGCAGATCGCGGTGATGTCCTCCTGTGACACGGTCGACAGCGAGCCGAAGAGGAACGACATCAGATTGGCGTTGGTGCCGCCGGGCGCGAGGTTGATGAGCATCACACCGCCGGCCATGCCGCCGTAGAAGAGCATGGCGAGCGCGATGTCGCCGCGCGTCCTGCCGTACCAGCGGATCAGCTCCATGAGCACCGCGCCCACCACGGACACCAGCGTCGCCATCCAGACCGGCGACCAGGAGAGCATGAAGCCGAGGCCGACGCCGGTCATCGCGACATGGCCGATGCCGTCGCCCATCAGGGCCTGACGGCGCTGGACGAGGTAGATGCCGATGGCGGGAGCGGTGATGCCGACGAGGACGGCGGCGAGCAGGGCCCGCTGCATGAAGGCGTAGTCGAGGAGTTGCATCGTGGGTGCCTTCTCAGCTCAGCAGACCCGTACGGACGGGCTCGGCGCCCGGTGCCGCGTGCGGGTGGACGTGGTCGTGGCCGGGCAGCGCGTGCTGGCCGACCGCCTTCGGGGGCGGGCCGTCGTGGGTGACACAGCCGTCGCGCAGGACGACCGCGCGGTCGATCAGCGGCTCCAGAGGGCCGAGTTCGTGCAGGACCAGCAGCACGGTCGTGCCGTGGGCGACCTGCTCGCGCAGGGTCGCGGCCAGCACCTCCTGGCTGGCCAGGTCGACGCCCGCCATGGGCTCGTCCATGATCAGCAGCTCGGGTTCGGAGGCGAGGGCACGGGCGATGAGGACGCGCTGGTGCTGGCCGCCGGAGAGGGCGTTCACCGAGTCCTTGGCACGGTCCGCCATGCCGACCATGTCCAGGGCGTGCCGGATCGCCTCGCGGTCGGCCTTGCGCAGGATGCCGAGGCGGGTACGGGAGAGCCGGCCGGAGGTCACGACCTCCGTGACCGTCGCCGGGACACCGCCGGCGGCCGTGGTGCGCTGCGGCACGTACCCGACGCGCCGCCAGTCGCGGAAGCGGCGCCGGGGGGTGCCGAACAGCTCGATCTCGCCGGCGCTGACCGGCACCTGCCCGATCACCGTGCGGACCGCGGTGGACTTGCCGGAGCCGTTGGCGCCGAGCAGCGCGACGACCTCACCGCGGCGCACGGTGAGGTCGATGCCGCGCAGGACGGTGCGCGAGCCCAGGTCGGCGCGGACGCCGCGCAACGTGATGACGGGCTCGGTCATGCCTGCTGCCTCCGGATGATCAACAAGGTCACTTGGCTCCCAGGGCCGTCTGGAGGGCCTTGAGGTTGGCTTCCTGGACCGCGAAGTAGTCCTTGCCGCGCGACTTCTCCGTGATGCCCTCGATCGGGTCGAGGACGTCGGTCTTCAGGTTCGCGTCGGCGGCGATGGTCTTCGCGGTCTTGTCACTGACCAGTGTCTCGTAGAACACCGTGGTCACACCGTCGGCCTTCGCCATCTTCTCAAGGTCCTTGACCCGGGCGGCACTCGGCTCGGACTCGGGGTCGAGACCGGTGATGGACTCCTCGGTGAGGCCGTAGCGCTCGGCGACATAGCCGAAGGCGGCGTGGGTGGTGATGAAGACCTTGGTCTTCGTGTCCTTCAGCCCGTCCACGAACTGGTCGTTCAGCGCGCCCAGCTTCTCGACCAGGGCCTCGGTGTTGGTCTTGTAGGTGTCCGCGTGGTCCGGGTCGGCCTTCTCGAAGGCGGCGCCGACGCCCTTGGCGACCTCGGCGTACTTCACAGGGTCGAGCCAGATGTGCGGGTCCTTGCCCTCCAGCTCCTCGTTCTCGTGGTCGTCGTGCTCGGCCGAGTGGCCGCCGACCTCGTTGCCGTGGTGCTCCATGTCGGTGAGCGTGGCGGCGTCGATCTTCGTCTCGTGGCCGGACTGCGCGACCGCCTCGTCGACGGAGGGCTGCAGGCCCTTGAGGTAGAGCACGGCGTCCGACTCCTGGAGCGCGGCCGTCTGCTTGGCGCTGATCTCCAGGTCGTGCGGCTCCTGGCCGGGCTGGGTCAGACTGGTGACGTTCACGTGCTTCCCGCCGATCTGCTCGGCGAGGAAGGCCATCGGATAGAACGACGCGACGACGTCGAACTTGTCGGTGTTGCCCGCGGCGGCGGTGTCGCCGCCGCACGCGGTGAGAGTGGTGAGGCCGAGAGCGGCGGCCGCGGTCGCCGCCGCGGGTATCAGAAGGCGTCGTCGTACTACGTTCATGACAGTCATTTTCATCTTGTCTGGAAACGATTGTCAACAAGCCGGGTGGTAAGCCCTTGGTAAGGCGTTTGTCCGGCATCGGCCGTCTCCTTCTTCGAACCGATTTGATCCGAGGGCAGGCCGCGCCGGTAACCTGAAGCATTCGCTCTGAAGCGCGTCCGCTTCCTCCAGGAGCGCATCGCTTCGTCGCCCGTCGTCGTAATGAAGAGAGCACCGTGGCCGCCGACAAGATCGACACCATCGTCAGCCTGAGCAAGCGCCGTGGCTTCGTATTCCCGTGCAGCGAGATCTACGGCGGCCAGCGTGCCGCCTGGGACTACGGACCGCTGGGTGTCGAGCTCAAGGAGAACCTCAAGCGTCAGTGGTGGCGCTACATGGTGACGTCGCGCGAGGACGTGGTCGGTATCGACTCGTCCGTCATCCTGGCCTCCGAGGTCTGGGTGGCATCCGGCCACGTCGCCACCTTCTCCGACCCGCTCACCGAGTGCACCGCGTGCCACAAGCGGTACCGCGCGGACCACCTGGAAGAGGGGTACGAGGAGAAGAAGGGCTACGCCCCGGCGAACGGCCTGGCCGACATCAACTGCCCCAACTGTGGCAACAAGGGCCAGTTCACCGAGCCCAAGCAGTTCTCGGGTCTGCTCTCCACCCACCTCGGCCCCACCCAGGACACGGGCTCCATCGCCTACCTGCGTCCCGAGACCGCCCAGGGCATCTTCACCAACTTCGCCCAGGTGCAGACCACTTCGCGCCGCAAGCCGCCCTTCGGCATCGCCCAGATGGGCAAGTCCTTCCGCAACGAGATCACGCCCGGCAACTTCATCTTCCGCACCCGCGAGTTCGAGCAGATGGAGATGGAGTTCTTCGTCAAGCCGGGCGAGGACGAGAAGTGGCAGGAGTACTGGATGCAGGAGCGGTGGAACTGGTACACCGGCCTGGGTCTGCGGGAAGAGAACATGCGGTGGTACGAGCACCCGCAGGAGAAGCTCTCCCACTACTCCAAGCGCACCGCCGACATCGAGTACCGCTTCCAGTTCGGCGGCAGCGAGTGGGGCGAGCTGGAGGGCGTCGCCAACCGCACCGACTACGACCTCGGCGCGCACTCCAAGGCCTCCGGCCAGGACCTGTCGTACTACGACCAGGAGGCGGGCGAGCGCTACACGCCGTACGTCATCGAGCCGGCGGCCGGTGTCGGCCGCACGATGCTGGCGTTCCTCCTCGACGCCTACACCGAGGACGAGGCGCCCAACGCCAAGGGCAAGCTGGAGAAGCGCACGGTGCTGCGCCTCGACCACCGGATCGCCCCGGTGAAGGTGGCCGTCCTGCCGCTGTCCCGCAACCCCGAGCTGTCCCCGAAGGCGAAGGGGCTCGCGTCGGCGCTGCGGCAGAACTGGAACATCGAGTTCGACGACGCGGGTGCGATCGGTCGGCGTTACCGCCGCCAGGACGAGATCGGTACGCCGTACTGCGTGACCGTCGACTTCGACACGCTCGACGACAACGCGGTGACCGTGCGCGAGCGGGACTCGATGAAGCAGGAGCGCGTGTCTCTCGACCAGATCGAGGGGTACCTCGCCGCTCGGCTCGTGGGCGCGTGATGCCAGGGCCGGGTTCGCGTCTGCCTGGCTCGAGTGGTTGACCGCCGCGGGTCGTTCGTGGCTGGTCGCGCAGTTCCCCGCGCCCCTTACGGGCGCGGGGAACTCGGCGTTCTACAGGTCCAGGTCGGCGAAGAGGGCCGCGTGGTCGGAGGCCTGGTCGACCTTCGAGGTGACCGTGGCGAAGGACGGGAAGGTCCTCGGCGCCCAGATGCCCCGGCGTTCCACGCCCACGTGCGTGACCCGGTCCCACAACTCCGGGCTGAACATGAGGTAGTCGAGCTTCTGCTCGTCGCGCTTGCCGGTGCCGTGGGTGCCCGGGGGCTGGGTGCCGTAGCTGTCGTGGGTCATGGCCTCGCGCAGGCCCGCGTCGAGGAGGAGCTTGATGGGGGCCTGGTCAGTGTGTCGTTGAGGTCGCCGGCCACGACGACCCGTGAGGAGCGTTCGAGGGTGGCCTCCTAGATCTCCCTGACCCGCTTCGCTTGGGCCTTGCGGCGCTTGTCGTTCTCGGAGGCCTTTCCGAAGCCCTTGCTCTTGAATTGACATCCTCCCCCTCCTCGAAGGGGGATTCCAACCCGGGTGGGTTGAGGTTCACGGACGCTCGGCCGCTGGTTGGGCGGTGTCGTCCCTCCGGCACCGGCTGTGCGCCGGGGGCGGGGGATGCCGCCCTGTCCTGCCGCGATGTTGATGCTTGCGTTGGTGTCGGCGTTGCAGGTGAAGCCGCAGGAGGAACAGACGAACCCGGCTTGGCTCTTGCGCGAGTTCTTGTCGATCCACCCACAGGCACTGCACCGCAGAGACGTGTCGGGGGCGGGAACGTCTTCGACCCGGCCGGGGGCCTTGTGTCCGGTGCGCTGGCGGAGCAGGCCCCAGCCCTGGGCGAGGATCGCCCGGTTCAGGCCGGACTTCTGCGCCACCTGCCTGCCGGGCCGTTCCACGGTTCCCTTCGCGGAGCGGGTCATCGTCTTGATGTTCAGCTTCTCGAACCGGATGAGGCCGTAGGAGCGGGCGAGCATGGTGCTGGTCTTCTCGCACCAGTCCTTGCGCCGGTCGGCTTCGCGCGCCTTGAGTCTGGCGGCCTTCGCGTACTCGGCCGCCTTCTGAGGGCTGTCCTTCTTCGCCCGTGCCGCGCGCCGCTGGTGCTTTCGGACCTGGGCGCATTCCTTGACGGTGGGCTGTGGGCAGTTCAGTGTCCGGCCGTCCGACAGGGCGGCAGTGATGGTGACACCCCGGTCGATGCCGATCACCTCACCCGTGCCGGGTACCGGGGTCGGCTCGGGGATGACCGCGAACGCGATGTGCCACTGCCCGTTGCGGAAGTTGACCCGGAACGTCTTCGCGTCGGGCAGCTTCGCACCCTTGCCCTTGACGCTGAGGCGGAACCGGACCCAGCCGGGCACCCTGACCTGCGCCCACCGCCGGTTCAGCCTCTGCACGACCACCGACCGGCCCATCACCTGCCTGCCGGTCTTCGCGTTCAGCTTCGGCGACCCGTCCACGTGATACTCCGGTACGCGGTCGGTGCCGATGACCCGGAAGCCCTCGTGCACATGCTTCCTGCGCCAGGTCGGCTCACCGAACCCCGAAGTGAACCGGGCGCTCTTGGCCCGGGCGAAATCCTTCAACGCCTGCTGCTGCACATCCGCGTTCCCCTCACCCAGCCACTCGCTCTCCCGCCGGGCTTCGGTGAGCTGACGGCACTGCTCCGCGAAACCGGGCGCCGACGTGCGCCACCGGCGCCAGTGCGCATGCTGCTCAACGGCGAGGTTCCAGACGTATCTCGCGTGTGCGCAGTGCGTGAGCATCTGCTCGGCCTGCGCGCGCGACGGATACATCCGGAAACGTGACATGCCCCGAACCTAGGCACCTCGTTCCCCTACCGCCCACGACTTCGACCAACATCACGCCTGAGAGTGACCAGCACGCTCTCGCCTTCCAGAGCAACCCCCGACCACCGGGCCCTCAACCCGCCACCACCAACGGCTTCCCTCCCGAGACGCCGAATCGCCCCGGCGGCGATTCGGCCTCCCCTGCCCCGCTACGTGGGAACGGGCATTCACCCCGGACCTGAAGGACCAGGCGCCCTGTCCAGCGAGCAAGGTGGACACCGTGCAGAGCTTGGCGCCGCCACGGGGCTGGTTGACGAAGAACGGTCGGCGGCTGCCCGGGTCCAAGTCGTGCGCGCCGTGCTTCACGATCAGCGCGGCGATCCGTTCCTTGTCCGCCTCCTGGTGGATCTTCTTGTCGAGGCGACCGGCCGACTCGGTGAAGTCGTCCAGGATCTCCTTGCGCCGCTCGTCGTCGAGGCCGAACACCGTCGGCCGGCGGAAAAGGTTCTCGGCGTTGAAGGTGGCGATACGGATGGTCATACGCCCTCCTGGGGCCACGCGGCCGGTGACGGGCTGACGGGGTTTGACGGGCTGACAGGCACCTCGAATTGTCCGAGAGCGGGCGAATGGTGTCCAACGGAATGTCATGGAACCTCTGGAACACCATGGAAGCTTCCGGAGTGCCCGGAAAAATCTCGTACGACCCACCAATCCGGACGTTCCCCCGGTCCGAAGAAGGGGGCATACGGCCCGCAGGGGGCGGGCCGCGCATCTCACGGGGGCGCACATGCGCAAGCAAGCAGTCATCGGCGTACTGACCATGGCGGTGGCGATCGGGACGGTCGGCGCGGTCAAATCCGGGGCGCTGGGCGGATCGTCGGCGTCGACCGGGGTCGCGGGCAGCGACTCCTCCGGCACCGGCACGGGTGCCGGAACCGGTATCGAGTCCAAGGGCGGCGGTCTCGGCGGCGGGGCGAAGGTGCCCGGCGTACTGAAGGCCGTCGGTCTCACCACCGACCAGCGGCTCGTCGTCTTCCGCGTCGACAAGCCCGCCGCCGTCGTCCCGCTCGGCAAGGTCCGCGGCCTCAAGGGGGACACCCGGCTCGTCGGCATCGACTACCGCGTCCAGAACAACAAGCTGTACGGCGTCGGCGACAAGGGCGGTGTCTACACCCTGCGCGAGGTGGGCGCCAAGGCCACCAAGGTCTCCCAGCTCACCGTCGCCCTCCAGGGCACGGCCTACGGCGTCGACTTCAACCCCACCGCGAACCGGCTCCGGGTGATCAGCGACACCGGCCAGAACCTCCGCCACAACCTCGACGACCCGCAGGGCGCCCCGGCCGCCGGCACCACGGCCGTCGACGGCACCCTCGTCAACCCGCCGGTGCCGCCCGCCACGGCCGGCGTCACCGCCCGGGGAGTGATCGGGGCCGCGTACACGAACAACGACCTCGACGCGGCAACCGCGACCACCCTCTTCGACCTCGACACCGCCCAGGACCAGATCTCCGTCCAGTCCCCGGCCAACGCGGGCAACCTCGCCCCCACGGGCAAGCTCGGCGTCGACGCCCCGCTGAACGCCGGGTTCGACATCTACAGCTCGGCGGGAAGCGGGGTGAACGCCGGGTACGCGGTCACGGGGGCGCGGCTGTTCGTCGTCAACCTGCTGACGGGGAAGGCGAGTTCGGCGGGGACCTTCCCGAAGAGCCGCCAGGTGGTGGACCTGGCGATACCGCTGCGACAGGGCTGACGGACGCCCGGACATGAGCGCGCCGGGCGACAGGTGATCGATCTGCGGAAGCGGGACGGCTGACACATGACAGCTGACAGATATTGAAATCTGTCAGCTGTCATGTCATCGTGGAGCCATGACGACGACGATGCAGACCCGCACCCTCGGATCCACCGGTCCCCAGGTCTCCGCCCTCGGCCTCGGCTGCATGGGCATGTCCGCGCTGTACGCGGGCGCCGACCGGGCCGAGTCCCTCGCGACGATCCACGCGGCCCTCGAAGCCGGGGTCACCCTGCTGGACACCGGCGACTTCTACGGCATGGGCCACAACGAACTCCTGATCGGCGAAGCCCTGCGCACCGCGCCCGCGGCCCGCCGGGAGCAGGCCCTGACCAGCGTCAAGTTCGGCGCGCTGCGGGACGCGGACGGCGGCTGGTCCGGATACGACGGCCGCCCGGCGGCGGTGCGCAACTTCGCCGCCTACTCCCTCCAGCGTCTCGGCACCGACCACATCGACGTCTACCGGATCGCTCGGGTCGACCCCGACGTGCCGATCGAGGAGACGGTCGGCGCGATCGCGGAGCTGGTCGAGAAGGGGCACGTCCGCCACATCGGCCTGAGCGAGGTGGGCGCGGACACGATCCGCCGCGCGGCCGCCACGGCCCCGATAGCGGACCTCCAGATCGAGTACTCCCTCATCTCGCGCGGCATCGAGCGGGAGATCCTGCCGACCACGCGCGAACTGGGCATCGCGGTCACGGCGTACGGCGTCCTGTCCCGCGGCCTGATCTCCGGCCACTTCACCCGCGACCGCCGGCTGGAGCCGGGAGACTTCCGGACCTTCTCGCCCCGCTTCCAGGGGGAGAACCTCCAGCACAACCTGGACCTGGTCGACGCCCTGCGGAAGATCGCCGAGCAGAAGGGGGCGTCGGTGGCCCAGATCGCGATCGCCTGGGTGCTCTCGCGCGGGGAGGACATCGTCCCGCTCGTCGGGGCCCGCCGCCGGGATCGCCTCACGGAGGCGCTGGGCGCGCTGGAGGTGACCCTGGACGCGGCCGGCCTCGCCGCGATCGAGGGCGCCGTACCGGCCGACGCGGCGGCCGGCGACCGCTACCCCGCCGCCCAGATGGCACACCTCGACAGCGAGCACTGATCCCGCCGCCGGGTACGGTTCCCACCATGGCACCGACCTCCGAGATCCTGACCGCCGAGCGCATCCTCGAAGCGACCGAGGAGGTCCTGCGCCGCCACGGGCCCGCCAAGGCCACCGTGGTCGACGTGGCCCGCGCCCTCGGCGTCAGCCACGGCAGCGTCTACCGCCACTTCCGGACGAAGGCGCTGCTGCGGGAGGCGGTGACCAAGCGCTGGCTGGACCGTACGACGGCCACCCTGACCGCCCTCGCCGCCGAGGACCGCGACCCGGAGGACCGGCTGCGCGCCTGGCTGGCCGCGCTCTTCGAGGCCAAGCGCCGCAAGGCGGGCGACGACCCGGAGCTGTTCGCCACCTACCAGGTCCTGACCGAGGAGAACGGCGAGGCCGTGGGCGCCCACATCGCCGATCTGACGGGCCAGTTGGCGCACATCGTCCGCGCAGGTGTGGACGCTTCGACGTTCGCGCCCACCGACCCGGCCCGCACCGCCCGCGCCGTCTTCCACGCCACCGCCCGCTTCCACGATCCCTCCTACGCGCCCACCTGGCGTCAGCCGGACATCGAGGCCCAGTTCGAGGCGGTCGTGGACCTGGTGGTCCGGGGGCTGCGGGCCCGCTGAGGCCGTCGCCCCGACCGGGGCGCCGTGCCCGCGCGGGCTACGCCACGCAGAACTCGTTGCCCTCCGGGTCGCGCATGACCCACCAGTGGCCCGCCGGGCCCCGGTCGAACTCCTCGACGCGGGTGGCGCCCAGGGTCTCCAGGCGGGTGGCCAGGGCCTCCAGGCCGTCGGGGCCCGCGTGCACGTCGATGTGGAGGCGGTTCTTGACCGTCTTGGGCTCGGGGACGTCCTGGAAGAGGAGGCGGCGGCCCTTGCCGATGCCGGTGAAGGGGTCGTACGGGTCGTCGGGGTGGCGCACGGCGGCGTAGCCGCGGAAGACGCGGTGGCCGTGATGCTCGGCCACCGCCGCCTCGGGGAGGTCGCCCGTCGAGAGGAGATGGGTGATCAGGGTGCTCGGGTCCTCCACCTCGTATCCGAGCGCCGCGGCCCAGAAGTCGGCCAGGGGCTGGGCGTCTCGGGTGTCGATGACCAGTTTCCAGTTCAGTGCGGTGGTCGAAGCCATGTAACCGGTTATATTGGTTACATGGGTACGACGTCCAGGGCATCGGTCGCGCAGGGGGTGTCGGGAGTGTCGGGAGATTCGGCACCGGGTGGCATCCGGCTCCGGTCCTACTCCGGGCACGTCTACCGGTTCGATCCGGGCGCCCTGTGCCTGGAGCTGCTCGTCACCGGCGGCCCCGGCGCCCTGACCCGCCACGAGGTGCTGCACACCCCCGGTGACCTGCTCGAATGGGTCGAACAGTCCCGGCTCACCCCCACGCCCCCCACCCTCCACGTGACGGCGGACGACGTGACGTACGCCCGGCGGCTGCGCGACGCGCTGACCCGTACGGTCGTCTCCCATGTCGTGGGCGGCGCCGGACTTCCCGAGCTGGGCATCGCCCCGGCGGACACCGCCGACCTGGACCTCGTCAACGAGGCCGCGGCCCGCCCCCCGCTGGCCCCGGCGATCCGTGCGGACGGCACCCGGGGCTGGGCAGCCGGCACGGCGACCGGCGCGCAGCTCCTGTCCACCGTCGCGCGCGACGCGGTCGACCTCCTCACCGGTCCGTACGCGGAACGGGTCCGGATGTGCGCCGGGGACCGCTGCTATCTCCTCTACGTCGACACCTCACGCCCCGGCCGCCGCCGCTGGTGCTCGATGGAGCACTGCGGCAACCGCCACAAGGTCCGCGCCCACCGCGTACGGCAGAAGTCCTAGCGAACGGCAGGAGCCCTAGAAAGCGGCAGAAGCCCTGGAGAACGGCAGAAGTCCCAGAGAGGGTGATCCCCATGTCCGCTCGATCCACCGGACTCACCAAGGACGCCGGTTGGCAGGTCGGTGTCTCCCGCACCCTGCCCCAATCGCCCGCCACCGTATGGGAGTTCATCAGCGGGCCGCGCGGGCTGGAGCTGTGGCTCGGGGCCGGGGCGCGGCTCACTCCCGAGCGCGGCGCCGGGTACGAGACCGACGCGGGCGCCACGGGTGAGGTGCGTGGCTACCGCCCCGGTGACCGTATCCGCGTCACCTACGGCGACACGACCGTCCAGGTCGCCGTCTCGGCGGCCGGTGGCGGCAGATCGGTGCTCGTCTTCCACCAGGAGCGCTTGGCGGGCCCGGAGGAGCGGGAACGCCAACGGGCCCACTGGCAGCACGTGATGGACCGGGTCGCCGAGGCACTCGACCAACTGGCGTGACGGCAGGGGCCCGTGGACCTACGGCGGTCACGAGTCCGAGTCCGTCGGGTCCACCGTCGCCTGGTGGGCCTCGGCGAGGTGTTCCTCGGCCTTCAGCCACGGCAGGAACTGCGCGCCCCGGCGCCAGCCGCAGGTGTCGCATCTGATCGTGCGCTGCACCCCCGAGCGTTGGACCCGCACGGTGTGTTCCCGGCCGTGCTGGTCCCAGCGGGTCACCTTGCTCGTGTTGATCTGCTGCATGACGTCTCCAGCCGTACGGTCCGCGAGGCTCGTGAGGCCCGTGAGGAGTGTGCGGCAAGACCAACATCAACAGGGGGGATCGACCGAGGAGTTGTCCCAGGCGTTACCTCGGGCCACTGGAGAAGGGTGCGACCCGGTGGGGCTTCTCGCGCAGTTCCCCGCGCCCCTGAAAAGCACGGGGCGCGCCCAGAGTCTTTGGGGGCGCGGGGAACTGCGCGAGCAACCACGACGCACCCGTACCCGCCGACGCGCCCCAAGACCCCGCCGCCTCTACGACCTCACTCTCGCTGCCTCCCTCACCTCGGGTGACTCCAGCCGCTTCGCCGTCCGCGCCGCGGTCTCCCGTGCCCACGCGCCCGTGGTGACCGCGCCCAGGACGAGGACGGCGAAGCCGCACACCGCGACGATCCACCAGGCGGGGCGGGCCGCCGCGACGAAGGAGTCGGCGTACGAGGAGGAGCCGATGCCCGCCGCCAGCACCGCTCCTATCACCGCGACGCCCAGCGTCTGGCCGATCTGGCGGCTGGTGGAGGCGACCGCGGCGGCGACACCGGCCTGGGCGCGCGGCATGCCCGAGACGGCCGTGTTGGTGATGGGCGCGTTGACGAAGCCGAAGCCGAGGCCGAAGAGGACGTAGCCGATGACGAGGGTGACGTCGCCGGTCTCGGCCTCGAACGCGGCGAAGAGCACCCCGCTCGCGGTCATCGCGACCCCGGCGATCAGGAGCGGCAGACGCGGGCCCCGGCTGCCGACCAACCGCCCGGAGATCGGCGCGCAGACGAAGCACAGCAGCGCCATCGGGAGCATCCACAGGCCGGCGTGCAGGGCGTCGAGGCCCCGGACGTTCTGCAGGTACAGCGTCGACAGGAACAGGAAGCCGCCGAGCGCGGCGAACGCGCTGACCGCGGTCACCGTCGCCCCGCTGAACGGTGCCGAATGGAAGAAGCGCAGGTCGATGAGGGGTTCCGCGCGGCGGGGCTCGTAGCGCAGGAGGCCGAGGAACGCGGCGAGCGCGACACCGCCGAGGGCGAGGGTCTCGGCGACCGGCGCGGTCGGCGCCTCGATGATCGCGTAGGTGAGGGAGCCGAGCAGCGCGATGACGAGCAGCTGGCCGACGGGGTCGGGGCGGCGGGCCTTCGGGGCGCGGGACTCGGGGACGTACCGCCAGGTCAGCAGGAGCGCGGCCAGACCGACCGGCAGGTTGATCCAGAAGATCGAGCGCCAGCCGACCGACTCCACGAGGAGTCCGCCGATGATCGGCCCTGCGGCCATCGAGATGCCCACCACCGCACCCCAGATACCGATCGCGCGGGCCCGATCGCGCGGGTCCGTGAACGTGTTGGTGATGATCGACATCGCGACCGGGTTGAGCATCGAGCCGCCGACCGCCTGCACCATCCGGAAGGCGACCAGCGATTCGAGGTTCGGGGCGAGGGAGCACAGCAGGGAGCCGAGGGCGAAGACGACCAGGCCGACCATGAAGACCCGTTTGCGGCCGATCCGGTCCGCGGTGGAGCCGGCCAGCATCAGCAGCGCGGCCAGTACCAGGGTGTAGGCGTCGATGGTCCACTGGAGCCCCGCGAGGCTCGCGTTCAGGTCGCGCTGCATGGAGGGCAGGGCGACGTTCAGGACGGTGTTGTCCAGGCTCACGATCAGGAGGCTGGTGCAGCAGATCGCGAGCACCAGCAGACGGTGGCGGCGGCTGAGCTCCGGCATGCGCCCCATCGTACGCCCGACTCGATAGTGCGCCTAACTAATGAATGGCGAGCATGCGTCCGTGTGCGTGACAATGGGGGAATGTCCACGCCCGTGTCCCTCGCCCCGGCCCCGCTGCGGATCGGCCCGCACACCGTCACCCCGCCCGTCGTCCTGGCCCCGATGGCCGGGATCACCAACGCGCCCTTCCGCACCCTGTGCCGGGAGTTCAGCGACGGCAAGGGGCTGTTCGTCAGCGAGATGATCACCACGCGGGCGCTGGTCGAGCGCAACGAGAAGACCATGCAGCTGATCCACTTCGACGCGACCGAGAAGCCGCGCTCGATCCAGCTGTACGGCGTGGACCCGGCGACCGTCGGCAAGGCCGTCCGCATGATCGCGGAGGAGGGCCTCGCCGACCACATCGACCTCAACTTCGGCTGCCCGGTCCCCAAGGTGACCCGCAAGGGCGGCGGCTCGGCCCTCCCGTACAAGCGGAACCTGCTGCGTGCCATCCTCCGCGAGGCCGTGAGCGGCGCCGGCGACCTCCCGGTCACCATGAAGATGCGCAAGGGCATCGACGACGACCACATCACCTACCTCGACGCCGGCCGGATCGCCGTCGAGGAGGGCGTCACCGCGATCGCCCTGCACGGCCGCACCGCCGCCCAGCACTACGGCGGCACCGCCGACTGGGACGCCATCGCCCGCCTCAAGGAGCACGTCCCCGAGATCCCCGTCCTCGGCAACGGCGACATCTGGTCCGCCGAGGACGCGCTGCGCATGGTCCGCGAGACCGGCTGCGACGGCGTGGTCGTGGGGCGCGGCTGCCTGGGCCGGCCGTGGCTCTTCGCCGACCTGGTCGCGGCCTTCGAGGGGCGTACCGAGGACATCGCGCGTCCGTCGCTGCGCGAGGTGGCCGACGTCATGGTCCGGCATGCCGGTCTGCTCGGCGAGTGGATCGGGGGCGAGTCCAAGGGGGTTGTCGACTTCCGCAAGCACGTCGCCTGGTATCTCAAGGGCTTCGCCGTCGGCTCCGAGATGCGCAAGCGGCTCGCCATCACCTCATCCCTCGCCGAACTCCGCGCCGGACTCGACGAGTTGGACCTCGATCAGCCCTGGCCCGCCGGCGCCGACGGGCCGCGCGGCCGCACCTCCGGCAACAACCGCGTCGTCCTGCCCGACGGCTGGCTCAAGGATCCCTACGACTGTGCGGGCGTGGGCGAGGAAGCCGAACTGGACACGTCCGGGGGGTAGTTGCCCGCTTCTGTCGGTGTTCCGGCCGTTGTGCGGCCGGTTTCCGTCATCTCGGAATGAGTGCGGAAATGTCCGGGTAGCGCCTTTTGGTGTGCGGAGCGAACGAGACACCGAAGAAGCCGACGAAGACGCCCCAGAAGCGGCCGACGCGGAAACCCTCGGCGCCCCCGTCCTACGTCCCCCACTGCGCCCACTACGTCTCGTACGTCCTGACCGTGCTGGACCGGCTGGTCCCGGCCGGCACCCGGTGCGCGCTCATCGGTGCGCCGCTCAACTCCAACGTCGGCGACAGCGCGATCTGGCTCGGCCAGCGCGCCCTGCTGGACGCGCTCGGCGCCGACGTGCGCTACGCCTGCGACCTGATGTCGTACGACGCCGGGCAGTTGGCGGCCTGCCTCCCGGACGGTCCGATCATGCTGACGGGCGGCGGCACCCTCGGCGACCTGTGGGAGGCCAGCCAGCTCCTGCGCGAACAGGTCCTGCGTGACTTCCCGGACCGCCGGATCGTCCAGCTGCCCCAGTCCGTGCACTTCACGGACCACGCCAACCTCACCCGGGCCCGCCGTGTCTTCGACGCCCACCCCGACCTGACGCTGCTGCTGCGCGACCGGCACAGCCTGCACCGCTGCCGCGCCGTCTTCGAGGCCCCCTCGCTGCTCGCCCCCGACCTGGCGTTCGCCGTGCCGCCGGACGCGCTCATCGGCGGCACGGTCGCCCATGACGTGATCTGGCTGGCCAGGGAGGACAAGGAGTCGGCGAAGGGCCCACCGGCCGGGCGCGGCACGGCACGCAAGGAGCGCGGCGGCCCGTACGTCTTCGACTGGACCCGGGAGGGCGAGGACACCGACTGGCGACGGGCCAAGGAGGCGCTGTGGCGGAGCCGGGCCCGCGCCCTGTGCCGCGCCGCCTCGGGCGACCCGCCCGGCGCCGTCCCCGCGCTCCTCGCCGCCTACGACGGCCTCGCCTGCCTCCAACTCGCGCGCGGCTGCCGCCTGTTGGCCGCCGGCCGGGTCACGGTCACCGACCGCCTCCACGGCCACGTCCTCGCCCTCCTCCTGGGCCTTCCCCACGTCCTGCTCGCCGACCGCTACGGCAAGGCCCGCAGCTACTGGGACACCTGGACCACCCACCGGCCCCCGACCACCGCATGGGCGTGGACGGAGGCGGAGGCGAGGCAGAGAGCGGGAGCCCTGCTGGCGGGCCTCCGGCCTGAAAGGCGGGGGGCGTAGCCCCCACCTTTCAGGGGCGCGGGGAACTGCGCGAGAAGCCCCACCGGACCCGCACCCGCCATCGCACAGGAACCCCCGAGCTACTAGGCACCCCCCACCGCGGTCAACAACGCCAACGGCGCCGCCGCCGACCGCGCCTCCCGCACGCACGCGTGCGGGTACGGCACCGGCACCGGATGCGTCTCCCTCCCGTACCCGGCCAGTACCTCCGGCAGCCGATGCCCCGCGGCCGACGCCGCGTCCACCATGCCGGCGGCCACCGCCCGCGCCTCGTCGTGCAGCCCGTACCGCGCCAGACCCAAGGTGATCAGCGCGTTGTCGTGCGGCCAGACCGACCCCCGGTGGTACGACAGCGGGTGGTACGCCGGCTGCCCGGCGGCCAGCGTCCGCACGCCCCACCCGGAGAAGAAGTCCGGCTCCAGCAACCGCCGCCCGACCACCTTCCCGTACTCCTTGTCCAGCAGCCCCGACCACAGCAGGTGCCCCGCGTCCGAGGCGAGGGCGTCGACCTGCGCGCCCTCGCCGTCCAGCGCCAGCGCGGGGAACTCGTGCCCGGGCATCCAGAAGTCCCGCTGGAACCTGTCGCGCAGGTCACCCGCGGCCTGTTCCAGCAGCGCCGCGTACACCTCGTCCTCCCAGACCGTGCGGGCCAGCACGGCGGTGCGGCGCAGCGCGTCGTACGCGTAGCCCTGCGCGCCCGCCGCCATCACCGGCCCGCCGGCGGGCCGGCCGCCGTCGGCGGAGCAGATCGCGCCGGGGGAGTCCTTCCAGTTCTGGTTGGCGAGGCCGCCCTGGTCGGCGCGGTAGACGAGGTAGCCGCGCGAGGTGAGGCCGCCGTGGTCGAGCATCCAGCCGATCGCGGCCCGCGCGTGGCGTTCGAGACGGCGGGCCAGGGTGACGTCCCCGGTCTGCTCGACATACGTGCCGAGCAGCACGAGGAAGAGCGGGGTCGCATCCACCGAGCCGTAGTAACGGCCGTACGGGACCTGCCCGAAGTGTGCCAGCTCGCCGTGCCGCATCTCGTGCACGATCTTGCCGGGCTGGGCCACCGAGTCGACGCCGACCTCGGTCGCCTGGGCGGCGGCGAGCGCGAGCAGGGTGGCGGCCGCCGGCTCCGGTCGGTAGGGGAGCGTGAAGAGGGAGGTCAGCAGGGCGTCCCGGCCGAGGAGGGTGAGGAACCAGGGCGCCCCGGCGGCGGGCACCCGCAGGGTCTCCCCGTCCGGGCCGGTCGCCGGGACCTGGAGCGCGGCGAGATCGGCGAGACCGCGCTCGCACGCGGCGGCCAGCTCCGGCCAACCCGTGGGGAAGGCCACGCCCTCCACGAACTCGTCCTCCAGACCGCGGAGTTGTTCGTGCACGGCGGAAGGGGAGCTCGGCACCCGCAGGGCCCGGCGGTCACCGTGGGTCCGCGCCATCACTCGGCAGGTCAGCTCCGCCGAGCCGTGCGGCGCGACATCGAGGGCCCAGACGAGGCGCCGCGCCCCCGTCCCGGTCTCCTCCACAGCGTCCGGCGCGGGCTCGGTCGTCACCGTCGTGCAGGACCGCCACTCGCCGCGCCGGTAGCTGAACTCCACCCCGTCGTCCAGGACTTCGCGCCTGCGGACGACACCGATCTTGGCGTACGTACGGAAGTCGGAGCGCAGCTCGAACTGGTCGGTGAAGTCGGCGTCGACGGTGATCGCGATCCGGACGGTCGTCGCCACCGGCCGGTTGCTGGTGATGTGCAGCGTCTCCACGAACGCGCTGTCGGAGATGGCCTGTTCACGGAAGAGCGTGTACGCGGGCGGCTCCCGGCGCCCGCCCCGGGGCACGAGCACACAGCGGGCGACGTCACCGTCCGCGACGGGTGCGAGCGTCTCGGGAACCGCGCCGTCGACGGTCAGCTGCCACCTGCTGAGATGCCGGGCGTCCCGGACGAACAGCCCGTCCGGTGAACTGCCGCCCCGCACCCCGCTGATGTCGCCGCCGTCGCCCACGGCGGCGAACGTCCCGCCGCGCACGAGCAGGTGATGCCGGTCCGTCATCCCCGTTCCCCTCCCTGGTCACTCATACCGAACTTGGTCTCGTCCCTGCCGAACCCGGCCCCGCCCGTGCCGGACTCCACCTCGTCCCTGCCGAATCCCGCTTCGTCGGTGGCGTGGTGCCGTGCGTGGTGCCGTTCCCGGGCGCGCTGCCGCTCGCGGGCGGGCGGCCGGCCGTGGTCGTCCCGGTGCAGCAGGTCGAGGGTGAGCGCGGCCGTCCAGCCGAAGCCGGCCGCTCCGCACGCCTCGCCGGTGTACGGGTCGACGTACTCGGCGAACCCGGACGCCACCGCCGTCTCCAGCAGCGCCGTCCGTAGCGCGTCGGCCCGCCCCCGCTCCCCGTGCAGCCTGAGTCCCCGTTCCAGCATCCAGTTGGTGTTGAACCAGGCGGGCCCGCGCCAGTAGCGGTGCGGATCGAAGGCCTCGCCGGTCAGGTCGTACGACGGCACCAGCAGAGTGGTGTCGCCGAGCCCGAAGTGCGGGCCGTGCATCGTGCGGACGAGGGTGGCGGCGATGTCCCGGGGGAGACCCGGGAGCAGCAGCGGGACGAGGCCGGAGACGCCGCGCTCGGGGATGAGGACGCCGGTGGTGACGTCGCGGCAGAGGAACATGCCCTCCGCCGGGTCCCACAGCCGCTCCACCAGGGCCGCCGTCAGCCGTTCGGCGCGCGTGTGCCGGGCCGTCCCCGACGCGCCCAACTCCTTCGCGATCCGGGCGAGGGCGTGCTCGGAGGCGATGAGCAGCGCGTTGAACGCCGGGTCCTCGACGGCGAACTCCGCCTCCCCGGCCCCGCTCCTGCCCCCGGGCCGCTCACCCACCCGGTCCCGGTACCCCGCGTCCCGGTAGTCCGCCGCCAGCCGCACGTACCGCCCGTAGTCCAGATCCGTCGGCCGGTCCTCGGCCGCGCCGTGGTCGAGGTCGGCTCGGCGGAAGGAGCGGGCGGGGGCCGGGGTGATCCGGGCGAGGGGCGCGTCCCAGGCGGGGCTGTTGTCCATGCCCTGCTCCCAGGGGTGGACGACCGAGGCCAGCCCGCCGCCGCCCAGGTCACGGCGGTCCAGCAGATAGCGGTGCCAGGCGGCAAGCCCCGGATAGACCCGCTCCAGGAAGCCGCGCGCCCTGGACAGCTCCGGGTCGGCCCGGTGCACCAGCCATGCCGCCAGCGCGTGCACCGGCGGCTGCACGATGCCCGAGGTCTCGGTGGTGCGTGGGGCGCCGGCGGCGCGTCCCGCGGTCGAGGAGCGCCAGAAGTCGGGGCTCGGGAAGTACGCGTCCAGCGGCACCGAGGGGTTGAAGACGATGTGCGGGATCCGTCCGTCCCCCCACCGCGCGGCGAGCAGCGTCTCCAATTCGGTCTGCGCCCGCAGGGGCGAGACATGCCGCAGGCCGATCGCGATGAACGCCGAGTCCCAGGACCACTGGTGCGGATACAGCGTGCGTGACGGCACGGTGGACCGCCCGGTCCAGTTGGCCGCCAGCACCTCGGCCGCCGCGCGGTGCGGCGAACCGGGCGGATCGTATACGTAGTCCCGGACACGGGTTGTCGTGCCTGGTCGACGGGCGGTGAGCTGGGTAGTGCGGTCCACGCAGGGCTCCCTGAGGACAAGGTGCCGACCGGTTCGGCAGTAGCTACCGTAGGGTTACGTCTACTTAACACGCAAAACTCAATATGTAATGCAGAGTTGGTGAGCGCAAGAGGGTGCGGGGGAACGAATTCCCATGGGGCCGCGACAATGGCGGCATCGAGGACGACATGAGCGAAGGGCCGTGAAGGTGGGCAGTCACGCCGGGGCAGGAGATCTGCTGGAGCTGGTCCGCAGCGGCCGGGCCACCACCCGGGGCGCGCTCCAGCAGGCCACGGGCCTCTCCCGGGCGACCGTCGGCCAGCGCCTGGACCGGCTCTTCCGCGCGGGCTGGCTGCGCGAGGGCGCCGGCGGCCCCGTCGGCTCGCCGCTCGGCGGCCGCCCCTCCATCACCCTGGAGTTCGACGACGAGCACGCGGTCGTCCTCGCCGCCGACCTCGACACCCGCCACGCCCGCGCCGCCGTGCTCTCCCTGACCGGCGAGATCCAGGCCGAGCACGCCGGCGTCCTGCTCATCGAGGAGGGCCCCGACGCCGTCCTGGACGAACTCGGGCGCTGGTTCGCCGAGTTGCTGGAGAAGGCGGGCCGCCCAGCCGCCGCCGTCTGCGGGATCGGCCTCGCGGTCCCCGGCCCGGTCGACATCGACACCGGCCGTGTGGTGCAGCCGCCGATCATGCCCGGCTGGGACGGCTACGACATACGAGGCCGCCTGGCCCGCGCCTTTACCGACCACGCGAGCGGCCCCGCGGGGACACCGGTCCTCGTCGACAACGACGCCAACCTCATGGCATACGGGGAACAGCGCGCGGGATACGCCGACTGCACGGCGTTCGCGCTGGTCAAGGTCTCCACGGGTATCGGCGCCGGGGTCGTGGTCGGCGGCTCGATATTCCGGGGCGTGGACGGCGGTGCCGGGGACATCGGCCACATCCGGGTCCCGCAGGGCGCGGAGGCGTTGTGCAAGTGCGGCTCGTACGGCTGTCTGGCGGCGGTCGCGAGCGGCGGCGCCGTGGCCCGACGACTGGCGGAGGCGGGGGTTCCGGCGGCCTCCGGCTCAGATGTGCGGGATCTGCTGGTCGCCGGCCACCCGGGGGCGACGGCCCTCGCGCGGGAGGCGGGCCGGGCCGTCGGGGACGTCCTGGCGACGGTCGTGACCCTGCTGAACCCCGGCGTCCTGATGATCGCCGGCGATTTGGCCGGAACCCCCTTCCTCACGGGCGTCCGCGAACTGCTCTACCAGCGCGCACTGCCCCGCTCCACGGCCCACCTGGACGTGGTGACCTCGAAGCTCGGGGAGCGGGCGGGGCTGGTGGGGGCGGGTGCGCTGGTCGTCGAGCACCTCTACGCGCCGGAGCGGGCCGAGCAGCGGTTGGTGGCGCTCGGGGTGTGACGGGGGCGTTTCCGTCCCGTGGAGCGGTCCGCATGGTGAAATCGGGCTCCCTCGAACTGCGTGATTCTCGCCACCCCTGATAGGGGTTCCGCTCAGATGAGCGAATCATGGGCGGCTCTGCGACTTCAAAGGGTGGCACTGGGTGCCACCCTTTGATCGTTCATCGAGCGAACTCAGGCGTGTCGATAGCCGCTCATGTGAGCGAAATGAGGTGCGGGTGGGGCTTGCCCCCTTCAAGAGGTGAACACATTCCGGCCGTCTTCCTTGCCAAGCTTTGACTTTCGATCTCTTGGCGGACGGGTGGTTACAGGCGCATGACGCGCAAGTGGACGTACCCAGGTGCCTTCGATCTGGGTATGTTCCTGGCCGTCAGGGCAGCCACCGCGTCCTCAAGGAGTTGGGACCTGTGTCGGAAAACAAAGATCCCCACGTAGGCCACGTAGCTCAGAGCGTTGAGGGCGTGAAGTTTGTTTATGACTTCACCGAAGGCAACAAGGACCTCAAGGACCTCCTCGGTGGCAAGGGCGCGAACCTCGCCGAGATGACCAACCTCGGGCTCCCCGTGCCTCCCGGCTTCACCATCACCACCGAGGCCTGCAAGGTCTACCTCGACAGCGGCGACGAGCCCGCGGCGCTCCGTGACGAGGTCACCGCCCATCTCGTCGCCCTCGAAGAGAAGATGGGCAAGAAGCTCGGCCAGGCCGACGACCCGCTCCTCGTCTCGGTTCGCTCCGGCGCGAAGTTCTCGATGCCGGGCATGATGGACACCGTTCTGAACATTGGATTGTCAGATAAGTCGGTCCAGGGCTTGGCCAAGCAGGCCGGCGACGACCGCTTCGCCTGGGACTCCTACCGCCGCCTCATCCAGATGTTCGGCAAGACGGTCCTCGGCGTCGACGGCGACCTCTTCGAGGAGGCGCTGGAGGCGGCCAAGGCGGCCAAGAAGGTCGTCGTCGACACCGAGCTGGAGGCGGCCGACCTCAAGAAGCTCGTCACCAAGTTCAAGAAGATCGTCAAGACCGAGGCCGGCCGGGACTTCCCCCAGGACCCGCGCGAGCAGATGGATCTCGCCATCAAGGCCGTCTTCGACTCCTGGAACGGTGACCGCGCCAAGCTCTACCGCCGCCAGGAGCGCATCCCCGGCGACCTCGGCACGGCGGTCAACGTCTGTTCCATGGTCTTCGGCAACCTGGGCCCCGACTCCGGCACCGGCGTCGCCTTCACCCGCGACCCCGCCTCCGGCCACCAGGGCGTCTACGGCGACTACCTGCAGAACGCCCAGGGCGAGGACGTGGTCGCGGGCATCCGCAACACCGTCCCCCTGGCCGAGCTGGAGTCGATCGACAAGAAGTCGTACGACCAGCTGATGCAGATCATGGAGACCCTGGAGAACCACTACAAGGATCTCTGCGACATCGAGTTCACCATCGAGCGCGGCCAGCTGTGGATGCTGCAGACCCGCGTCGGCAAGCGCACCGCGGGCGCGGCCTTCCGCATCGCGACCCAGCTGGTGGACCAGGGCCTCATCGACGAGGCGGAGGCCCTCCAGCGGGTCACCGGCGCCCAGCTCGCGCAGCTGATGTTCCCCCGCTTCGACGAGGACGCGAAGGTCGCCCAGGTCGGCCGCGGCATCGCCGCCTCCCCGGGCGCGGCGGTCGGCAAGGCGGTCTTCGACTCGTACACGGCCGTGAAGTGGTCGCGCTCGGGCGAGAAGGTCATCCTGGTCCGCCGCGAGACCAACCCCGACGACCTCGACGGCATGATCGCGGCCGAGGGCATCCTGACCTCGCGCGGCGGCAAGACCTCCCACGCGGCCGTGGTCGCGCGCGGCATGGGCAAGACCTGCGTGTGCGGCGCGGAGGAACTGGAAGTCGACACCAAGCGCCGCCGCATGACGATCCCCGGCGGTCATGTGGTGGAGGAGGGTGACCTCATCTCCATCGACGGTTCGAGCGGCAAGGTGTACCTGGGCGAGGTGCCCGTGGTCCCCTCTCCGGTCGTGGAGTACTTCGAGGGCCGGATGCACGCCGGCGCCAACGACGCCGACGAACTGGTCGAGGCCGTCCACCGGATCATGGCCTTCGCCGACCGCAAGCGCCGGCTCCGCGTCCGCGCAAACGCCGACAACGCCGAGGACGCGCTGCGCGCCCGCCGCTTCGGCGCACAGGGCATCGGCCTGTGCCGTACGGAGCACATGTTCCTCGGCGACCGCCGCGAGCTGGTCGAGCGCCTGATCCTGGCCGACACGGAGGCGGAGCGCGAGGAGTCCCTGAAGGCCCTGCTCCCGCTGCAGAAGCAGGACTTCGTCGAACTCTTCTCCGCGATGGACGGCCTCCCGGTCACGGTCCGTCTGCTGGACCCGCCGCTGCACGAGTTCCTCCCCGACATCACGGAACTGTCGGTCCGCGTGGCCCTCGCGGAGTCCCGCCAGGAGCCGCACGAGAACGAGTTGCGGTTGTTGCAGGCAGTGCATCGCCTGCACGAGCAGAACCCGATGCTGGGCCTGCGGGGTGTACGCCTCGGCCTGGTCATCCCCGGCCTGTTCACGATGCAGGTCCGTGCCATCGCGGAGGCGGCCGCCGAGCGCAAGAACGCGAAGGGCGACCCGCGCGCCGAGATCATGATCCCGCTCGTGGGCACGGTCCAGGAGCTGGAGATCGTCCGCGAGGAGGCGGACGCGGTGATCGCGGAGGTCGAGGCGGCGACGGGCGTGACGCTGAAGCTGTCGATCGGCACGATGATCGAACTGCCGCGGGCCGCGCTGACCGCCGGTCAGATCGCGGAGGCGGCGGAGTTCTTCTCCTTCGGCACGAACGACCTGACGCAGACGGTGTGGGGCTTCAGCCGCGACGACGTCGAGGCGTCCTTCTTCACCGCGTACCTGGAGAAGGGCATCTTCGGGGTGTCGCCGTTCGAGACGATCGACAAGGACGGCGTGGGCTCCCTGGTGAAGCTGGCGGCGGAGGCGGGCCGTGCGACCCGCCCCGACCTCAAGCTCGGCGTCTGCGGTGAGCACGGCGGTGACCCGGAGTCCGTCCACTTCTTCCACGAGGTCGGACTCGACTACGTCTCCTGCTCCCCGTTCCGCATTCCCGTGGCTCGCCTGGAGGCGGGGCGGGCTGCGTCGCAGTCGACGGGGAGTGACCACCGGTAGCCTCCGGCGGCCACGCCGCGTCCCGGCCCCGGAACCGCCGCTTGTCCCCGACCGACCCTCACCGATGGGCGGCGGTTCCGGCCCACGAAACAGAAGGCGGCACCCCGTGCGGGGGGTGCCGCCTTCTGGGTTTTGGGCGGGTTGTGCACCCTTCGGTGCCTCTTGTGCTTCAAGATCATCTGATTCGGTGGTGGTTGAGTAGATCGATCGTTTCTGTGTGAAGTCGGAGCGTTACATTCCGTGATGAGCGGTGGCGGCTGAGCTACTGATGATCACGGAGGTGCGTATGAAGAAGGCAATGGCCGGGGTGGTGGCGGCCGGGTTGATCCTCACGGGCGCGGGCGCTGCGCTGGCGGCCCAGAAGGGGACGATCCCGATGCTCAGGTCGACTGGCGTCCAATTCGCCAAGGGAACGTACAAGTTCAATCCCCCTGGTACTGATCACGGTTCCTTTGAGTGGACCGGCGGCCTCAAGGACGCGGCACCGGAAGACGGCCACAACGTGTATGTGCAGGTCCGTGTCGAAGGCCACGGCTGGGCCCGGTACTACGGACGGCAGGGGGCCACGGTGGAGATGCGTCATTCCGACTGGAGCGGCGCGCAGCAATACACGGAAGACGCGAAACTCCGGGTGTGCCGGGACCGAGGGTCCCTGCGGCCGGACAACTGCACACCCACCCGCAGCTTCTCGTACACGCGTCGCTGAGTCCACCCGGCATGCACAGCCCAGGCGTCCTCGCCTGGGCTCGTGCTCTTCTTTGGGGATCGAGATCAAGATGGCAGAAGTATTGTGCGCCAAGGGAGTCGACCTTCTCTACGGTGAGACTCCCGCAGTCCGGAGCGCCGACATCTCCCTGGGGCGGGGGGAGGTCGCGGCGATCACGGGACAGAGCGGTTCGGGTAAGTCCTCGCTGTTGTACTGCTTGGCCGGGGTGTTGCCGGTGGCCCGGGGGGAAGTCCGCTTCGAGGGGCGCTCTCTCGGCGATCTCGACGACGAGGCCCTCAGTGAGCTTCGTCGGGAAAGGTTCGGGTTCGTTTTCCAATACGGCGAACTCTTGCCCGAGTTGACGGTCGAGGAGAACACCGCGCTTCCGTTGCGGCTTGCCGGACAGCGTAAGAAGGCGGCCCTTGCCGCAGCTGGAGAGGTGTTGGGCCGGCTAGGTCTCGCGGACCTGCGAGAGCGTCGGCCCTCACAGGTGTCCGGCGGGCAGAGTCAGCGCATTGCGGTGGCCCGTGCCCTGGTGCGTCGCCCCGCGGTCGTCTTCGCCGACGACCCGACCGGTTCATTGGACAGTGTCAACGCCACTGCCGTACTCGAGGAGTTCCTGATCCTCGCCCGTTCGCAAGGAACGGCAGTGGTGCTGGTGACGCACGACTCCGAGGTGGCGGCCCGTGCGGACAGCCGCTACACGATGCGCGACGGCGTTCTGGGACGGCGCCGGCATCCCCCTGCTGCTGGCCTGTGCCCTCGGCGCGGTCGCCGTGGCAGCGGTCGGTGCGCTGCCCCTCGTCGGCCGTCGGATCGACCCGGAGCTGATCCGGCGGGATTGAGCGAAACGACAGGACCACAGCGGGCAGGCGGCGCCGCCGACGGGGGCGCCGCCTGCCGCCGTCCCGCCGCAGCCCAAGTCACCGGCCCTCGATCACCACGCGCTCGCGATCGGCGCCCCCGGCTCATACCGCTGCCACGCCTCGTTCAGGCGACCCAGCCGGTGCGCGGCGGCGACCCCGCACATGTACGCGACCTTGCCGCTTGCGACTTCGAACGCCACCGCCCCCACCACCCGCCCCTCGACCACGGCGACGACGGCCGGGGAACCGTTGAGCAGCGTGAGGTGCATCGTGGGGTTGCCGCCCGCCATCCGCCGCTTCGCCGCAGTCGGCCTGAAGCCGGCCCGCACGAGGGACGCGATGCGCTCGGGCGTCCGGTAGCGCAGCAGCCGCCTGGCCAGCCCGGCCCCGTCCGAGACCGCGATCGCGTCGGCGGTGAGCAGCTCCACCAGCCGTTCGGTGCGCCCCGACGTGGCCGCGGCGAGGAACTCCTCCACGACCTTGCGCGCGGTCGCCGGATCCACGGCGTCGCCGCCGCGGCGCTCGGCGGCGACCCGGCGCCGGGCCCGGTGCACATGCTGCTGGCTCGCGGACTCGGTGATGTCGAGGATTCCGGCGATCTCGGCGTGGGGATACGCGAAGGCCTCGCGCAGGACGTAGGCGGCCCGCTCGACCGGTGAGAGGCGCTCCATGAGGGTCAGTACGGCCAGGGACACCGATTCGCGCTGCTCCACGGTCTCGGCGGGGCCGAGCATCGGGTCGCCTTCGAGGAGCGGCTCGGGCAGCCAGTCCCCGACCGCCCGCTCGTGGCGGGCCTGCGCCGAGCGGAGCCGGTCGAGGCAGAGATGGGTGACGACCTTCGTCAGCCATGCCTCCGGTACCTCGATGTGGTCCCGGTCCGCGGCCTGCCAGCGCAGGAACGCGTCCTGTACGGCGTCCTCGGCGTCGGCCGCCGAGCCGAGCAGACGGTACGCGAGCGAGGCCAGCCGTCCCCGGCCGGCCTCGAATCGGTCGATGGCTGCGGTGTCCATGCACAGGAGCCTATGCGGCGGTCTTCACAACAGGGCCTTCACAACAGCGCTTCCACAACAGCGCTTCCACAACAGCGCTTCCACAACAGGGCTTTCGCAGCAGGATTTTTGCACCACGGCCCTCACGCCGCGGAGTTCGCACCGGCGGCCTCCACGCCGGCTCCCGCCGCCCGCACTCCACCCCGTTCGGCCCCGGCGGCCAGCCGCTGCCGTCGCTTCGGTACTCCGAAGGTCGGGTGGGCGATGCCCAGCGCCGCCCCCTTGAGGACGCTCGCCTTGAGGCGCGCGGCGGTTCGGCCGCCCAGGTACCAGGACTTCGACCTGACCTCCTCGTCCACCATCTGGAAGATCGCGTCCCGCCGCCCGAGGCTGATGTGGTTGCCGTGGTACTTCAGCCCGACCGTCGGGATCTCGCGGCCCGTCAGACGCGCGATGATCGCGGCAGTCGCCTGCATGTTGGTGTAGCCGGCCGAGGCGCAGGACATCGGCAGCGGGCGGCCGTTCTCCCCGATTGCGTAGGCGCAGTCACCGGCGGCGTAGACGTCCGGGTGCGACACCGAGCGCATGGTGCGGTCGACGAGTATCTGGCCGGTCTCGGCCACCCGGAGGCCGGCCGCGGCCGCGAGCGGGTGCACGGCGAACCCCGCCGACCAGACCGTCACGTCGGCCGGGATGACCGTACCGTCGGCGGTGATCGCCCGTGTCGGCTCGACGGCTTCGACCGTGGTGTGCTCGTGGACGGTGACGCCGAGCCGGTCGAAGGCCCGGCGCAGATGCCTGCGGGCCTTCGGGGAGAGCCAGGCGCCCAGCTCCCCGCGGGCGACGAGCGCGACCGAGAGGTCGGGCCGGGACTCGGCGAACTCGGTGGCGGTCTCGATGCCGGTCAGCCCCTCGCCGACGACCAGCACCGTGCCGCCCTCGCCCAGCCCGGCCAGACGCTCACGCAGCCGCAACGCCGAGGACCTGCCGGTCACGTCGTAGGCGTGCTCGGCCACACCGCTCACGCCATGGTGGGCCACGGAACTGCCGAGCGCGTAGAGGAGGGTGTCGTACGGGAGCTCGCGGTCCCCGGCCTCGTCGGCCGCCTCCGCCTCCGCCTCCCTGCGCGCCTGGTCTGCCCCGATCGCCCCCGCCGCGCCGGTCTCCTCCGTCACGGTGACTGTCCGCCGCTCGGGATCGATGCCGGTGACGCGCGCCACGCGGAGCCTCGCCCCGGTGCCGGCGAACACGTCGGCGAGCGGGCGGGGCGTGAGTTCCTGGCCGCTCGCGAGCTGGTGGAGCCGCATCCGCTCGACGAAGTCGGGCGCGGCGTTGACCACGGTGATCTCGGTGTCGGCGGGGGAGAGCCGACGGGCCAGGTTCCCGGCGGCGAAGGCTCCGGCGTATCCGGCGCCGAGGACGACGATGCGGTGCTTCATGGCGATGCTCCTGTCTCGTTCGCGTGCCTCCTGAACGGGATGGCGTCCCGATTCCTGACAGGAGTCGGGTGTGACGTGGGTCACGGGAGCGTGGTGCGTCGGTGAGCCTCCGGGGAGCTCGGCGCGGGGCCTATTTCCCGTGCCTCTCCCGCCGGGGGTCGGTAGTGTCGCCGCCCGGCGGACCGAACCGCGGTCGCCGTGTTCGGAGAGTGATGCGTTCCGTGAGCGGGCAGCGAGAGACGACGACCCTGTGGCGGCCGACCGGCCCCGTGGAGCTGGGACTGGTGCGGGAAGCGGGATGGCGGGCCTGGCCACCCCGGCTTCCGGAGCAGCCGATCTTCTATCCGGTGCTCGACGAGGAGTACGCCGTCAAGATCGCTCGGGACTGGAACGTCAAGCACGACGGGGCGGGGTACGTCACCCGGTTCGAGGTCGAGACCGACTTCCTGCGGCGGTACCCGGTGCGGCAGGCGGGCGGGGAGACGATCCTCGAACTCTGGGTGCCGGCTGAGGAGCTGGAGGAGTTCAACGCCCACCTCGTGGGCGAGATCGAGGTCGTGCACGAGTTCCACTGAGAGCGGCCGCCGCGAGGTCCGCGCGCGGTGACCCGGCAGGCATGGTGACCCGCCGTCGAGGGGCGGCGGGCGGGCCCAGCGCCGCCGCCCCGTCGCCCCTCGATGCAGATCAGTCCCTCGATGTCGGTCAGCTCCGTACGGCCGGCCTTGCCCGTGAGGGGCGGGGATGGGGACCGGCGCGCTGGTATATCGAACTAATCTGACGTGGTGATGAGTTCGATATTTCCGGCGGCGCCGATTTTCCGATTACGCGGACCGGAAAGGCCCCGTCACCTCGTAGGTGATCCCGCCCGATGAACTGCCGCTGGTCCCGCGCTGGCTGGAGAAGTAGATACGGCGGCCGTCGGGGGAGAAGGCGGGGCCGGTGATCTCGGAGGCGGACTGGCCGTCGATGCGGAGGAAGGGGGCGATGGTGTCGTTCGGGGTGATGAGGCAGATCTCCATGCTGCCGCCGTCCTCGGCGACGTAGAGGTCCCCCGAGCCGGTGCTCGTGATGTTGTCGACCCCGGTGAGCGGTGCCGTTCCGCCGGTGACCAGCGAGTCGTCGTAGGCGAGTTCGATGGTCTGCGCGGCGGCGTCGTACTGCCAGACGCGGTTGTCGCCCTTGGTCGTGAACCAGCAGGTGCCGTCGGCGTAGTGGCACCCCTCGCCGCCGTTGAAGCGCTTGGCGCCGGACACCTGGTTACGGGTGGCGGTGGCGCCGGTGGGGTCCGGGACCCGGGACCAGGTCACCGGCCCGCTGGTGGCGGTACCGGCCACCAGTACCTCCAGCGTGCCCGACGACAGGTCGCCCCAGGTCGTGGGCCGGAAGCGGTAGAAGCAGCCGTCGGAGACGTCCTCGGTCAGGTAGACGACACCCCGGGTGGGGTCGGCGGCCGCCGCCTCGTGCTTGAAACGGCCCATCGCGTCCCGGCGGACCGCCGCTTTCGTGCCCCACGGGTCCGTCTCGTAGACGTAACCCCGGTCCACCTCCTCGCAGGACAGCCAGGTGTTCCAGGGCGTCCGCCCGCCGGCGCAGTTCTGGCGCGTGCCGGACAGGATCCGGTACGCCGACGTCACCGCGCCCGTCGGCGAGAAGCGCACCGCGCTCGCGCCGCCGGACGGATTGATCTCTGAGTTGGAGACGTAGATCCACCCGCTGCCGTCCGCGTAACAGGCGCCGCCGTCGGGGGCGTTGTGCCAGGTGTACGACGTCCCGGGGACCGTCTGGCCGGACCGGGCGATCACCCGGCTCGTGAACCCGCTCGGCAGCCGGATGCCGTTGGCGTCCGGCGAGCCGAGCGCCCCGTAGGGGCCGGGACCGGGCTGGGCGGGCGCGGCGTACGCGGCGCCGCGCCACAGGGTGCCGCCGAGGACGGTCGACGTGCCGCCGAGTACGGCCGCGCGCAGGAGAGTACGACGTTCCACAGTCGCTCCAAGGGATGCCTTGACCGGCCCGCCGCACGGTCGGCGGCGGGGTTGCGCGCTGATGGAACCTAGAGGAGCGGAGTTGACGGTGCATGGACAACACATGACGTCGCGGCTCCGCGAGTACGCGTACGAGACTCCGCCGTCCGCGGTCCGCCGTCCGCGGTCCGCGAGTTCGTGCGGCCGGGTGTCCGGGGACGGGTTCCCGGCTGCTGCGTGGCCTTCGCTCAGGCCGGTAGCGGCGGTGCCTCGCGACGTCGATGCCCGGGACGTCCTCCGAACCCGTGGCCGTGGCTGTGGACCGGTCCCGGCGGCTCGGCCGACGGCAGGCGGACGACCGCGTCAAGGCCGCCCGTGGCCGCCTCCCGCAGCGTCACCTCACCACCACTGGCGTGGGCGAGCCGCTGGACCAGGGAGAGGCCGAGCCCGGTGCCGCCCTTGGGCGCGCCGGGGGCGCGCCAGAAGCGGTCGAACGCGCGGGCGCGCTGCTCCGCCGTCATACCGGGACCCTCGTCGGTGACGTGCAGATCGACCCAGTGGGGCCGGGCGTCGCGCAGTGCCCTGCGGGCCGGGACGAGGAGCCGTAGCTCCATGGTGACCGTGCTGCCCGCCGGGGAGGCGCGCAGGGCGTTGGAGAGGAGGTTGTCGAGGATCTGCTCCACGGCTCCGGGAACGGCCGTCACCGGCCCCACCGCACCCGCGAAGAGGACCAGGGAGACCCTCTCGCGTTCGAACAACGGCCCCCACGTACGGTGCCGTTCCGCGCAGATAGCCCCCAGGTCGACCGGTGCCGGAATGGCCGCCGACTCCTCCAGACGGGCCATCGCCAGCAGCCCCTCGACCATCCGGGCCAGCCGGTCGGTCTCGGTGACGGCGGCGTCGAGGCTCGGCCGGGCGCGCCGGGCTATGTCCGGCTCCAGGTTCTCCAGCCGTAGCCGCAGGGCCGCGAGCGGGGTCTTCAGCTGGTGCGAGGCCTCACCGGCGAACGCCCGCTGGGAGGCCAGCAGATGCTCGAGGCGGGCCGCGGTCGTGTTGAAGGCCGCCGCCAGACTCCGTACCTCCGGCGGGCCCGAGGTGACCACCACGCTCGTCGCCGTACCGCCCTCGGCCAGCCGGTGCGTGGCCTCCTCCAACTGCCGGATGGGGCGCCCCGTCCAGCGCGCGAACGTGAACGCCACGGCGGCGACGCCGGTGAGCACGGCGAGTCCGGCGAGCGCCAGCAGCAGCCAGACCGCGAACACGCGGGCGTGCACCATGGTGGTCGGGAGCGTGATGCGCACGGCCCCCTGCGCCGACGCGCCCGTTTCCCGACCGGGCTCCGAGACGGGCCGCGCGTACGACACCGAGGCGATACCCGAGTCGCTCTCCGGGCCCGCGTCGTCTCCCGAGCCGGAGCCGGAGCCGGAGCCGGAGCCGGAGTCGGAGTCGGGGTCGAGGTCGGGGGTCGTGTCGGAGCCCGTGTCCCTGTCGGAGTCGGTGTCCGCGGTCGCGTGACCCACCGGGGCCGCCACGGACAGGTAGTGGACACCGCCCGTCGTCGTGGTCCGTACGTCCGTGGTGGCGCGCCCCCGCAGCGCGGCGGAGATCTCGGGGAGGGAGGCGAGGGACCGCTTCTCCTCGGCGGACAAGGAGTGGGAGGAGGCCAGCAGTTCACCGTCCGCGTCGACGATGACGACCTTCCCGCCGATGCGCTGGGCGCAGTGCCTGGCCCGTTCGGCGAGTTCGCCCGGGCGGTGGGCGGCGAGCGACAGCGCGGCGAACGCGGCCACCGACTCGGCCTCGTCGTTGGCCGAGTTGACGATCCGCTCGCGCTCCGCCCGGGAGTAGACGAAGCCCAGCGGGATCTCCAGGCCGAGCAGGACCAGGGCGGCGAGACTGAGGTAACTCAGCAGCAGACGTCGGGTCATGACGCCCTGGCCTCGGGCGTGCGATGCCTCCCCGTGCCCGCCCTCGACTCCGTCGCGGACCTCGTCCCCGGTCCGCGTCCGCCGCCGTGCGCCTGGCCCGGCCCCGGAGCGCGTACGGCGAGCCGGAAGCCCACACCGCGCAGGGTCTGGATCCACGCCGGGTCGCCCAACTTGCGCCGCAGGGTGGCGACATGGACGTCCAGTGTCTTGGTCGGACCCTGGTAGTGGTCGTCCCAGACGCGGTTGAGGATCTGCTGCCGGGAGTAGACCGCGCCGGGGTCCTCGGTGAGCAGCGCCAGCAGTTCGAACTCCTTGGGCGTCAGCGCGACCGGGACCTCGCCCACCCACACCTGCCGGGTCCGCCGGTCCACGACGAGCGGACCGGGCGGCGGGGCCGAACCGACGTCGGCCGCCGCGCCGCCGGAAGGGGCGCGGGGTGCGGGCGGCGCCTGCTCGTACATGGGGGGCTCGTAGGGCTCGAAGGCCGGGGGCTCGTGGACCGGGCTGCCGTACGCCGGAGTGCGGTACGCAGGGCCGCCCATGGCGGAAGCGCCGGGCGCGGGGCTCCCGACGGTGGGCGCGTTCTGCGGCGGGTCGGCGTACGTGGGCGTCCCGTGCGCCGGCGTCTCGTACGGGGCCGACCAGTCGTACTCGGCGCCACCGCCTTCACCGACGCCACCCGCTCCTTCGAAGCCGCCCGCTCCTTCGAGGCCACCAGCTCCTCGGATGCCGTCCGCTCCACCGGTTCCGATTCCGCTCACCCCTCTGGCTCCGCCGACTCCTCCGGCTCCACCTGAGTCTCCGGCTCCACCTGGGGCTCGGACCGCGCCTGTTGCTCCTGCCCGATACGGGTCCTCGGCTTCGAAGTCCCCGGCCGACGCGAAGTCGTTGTCGGCCCCGAAACGGCTCCCGGCCCGGCGCCTGTCCCCGAAGCCGGCTCCGGCCGCCGACTCCCCGTGCGCCGCGGGCTCCGGTGCGGGCGCCGACCAGCCGCCGTACGCCGAACTCCCGGCCACGGACTCGAAATCGGCCGCTCCGTCGGGCCCGGCCCCTCGCCCGGCCCCTCGCCCGGCCCCTCGCCCGGCCCCTCGCCCGGGCCCGATGCCGGGCCCGACCCCGGCCAAGTCCTCGGCCCCGGCCGGCCTCCCGACGCCCGCCTCGGCCACCACGACGCCGGCCACCACCTCGCCGCCCACGGTCCCGCCCGCGCCCCCGCCCGTCGCTCCGCCGCCCGGGCGCTGGTGGCGGCGCGACACCGCCCGTATCCGGGCGACCAGTTCCCGGATGCTGAATGGTTTCGCCAGGTAGTCGTCGGCGCCGAGTTCCAGGCCCAGCACACGGTCGGCCTCCTCGCCGCGCGCGCTGAGGATGATGACGGGGACGTCGGAGGTCCGGCGGATCCCGCGGCAGACGTCGATGCCGTCCATGTCGGGCAGGCCGAGGTCCAGCAGGACGACATCGCCGTGCGGACCTCTCAACCCGTCCGCTCCGGTGGCCACGTGGTGGACCGTCAGGCCGAAGTGCCGCAGCCCGTCGGCGAGCGGTTCGGCGATCGTCTCGTCGTCCTCGATGAGCAGCACTCGTACGCCCATGGCCGCCTGTCTCTCCAGAAAGTCGGGACAACACGAGAGCCGTGCTGTGGGGCGCCACGCTACAAGAGAACGAACAGCTCTGTGCAGGGAATCCAGAGCATTGTGAAATGACCCTCAGAAACCGCTTGTATTCGGTCGCCCGACCTGCGGCGGAGGGCTGCCTGGCTGAAATCTGTGGAAAATCTGGCGTCGTTTTAGTGTTCGCTTAACCTTCCTCTGGTCATCGCCCCTCTACGGTCGTCAAGGCAGGTCAGGACAGGTCAGGACAGTTCAGAGCAGGCTGGAACAGCTAGGAACCAGTACAGGGAGGCACGATGAAGGCGTTGCTGGATCGCGCCCGGTCGTTCAAACGGCGGGTCGACTTCGAGAGCGACGAATACCGAAAACTCGCCGTCGGGCAATTTCCCGAGGCGCTGTTCATTACCTGCTCGGATTCGCGGGTGATTCCCGCGCTGATCACCGGGGCGCGGCCCGGCGAGATATTCGAGCTGCGAAATGCGGGCAACATCGTGCCGCCGCACGACGCGTACGGGGCCGCCTCCGGCGAGGCCGCCACCATCGAGTACGCGCTGGAGGTGCTCGACGTTCAGGACATCGTGGTGTGTGGTCATTCCCACTGCGGTGCGATGGGCGCACTGAAGTACGGCGCGGACCTGTCCGGGCTGCCCCGGGTGGACGCCTGGCTCGACTACGCCAGGCCCGCGCTCGAACCGGTCCTGGGGGATGCCACCGGCAGTGACAACACCAGCAGTGACAGCATCGGCAGGGACAGTGCCTCGTCCGAGGATCCCGCCCTGCGTGAGGTCGTCCAGCTCAACATCCGCAACCAGCTGGCCGTCCTGCGGGACTACCCGGTCGCCAGGCAGCAACTCGACGCCGGACGCTTGCGGTTGCACGGCTGGTACTACGAGGTCGACACCGGCAAGGTGCACGAACTCGACGCGGACGGCGACTTCCAGGTGCACGGCTCATGAGCGGGGCGCACGGACGCCGGCACGCGGCGGGCGGCGGCGCTCACCGGTCCCACCGGTCCCACCGGAACGGCCGAAACGGTGGACCCGGGTTACCCGGATACGTACCCGACCCGCCCCCGTACGCCCCGGACTTCCCGGAGCGGACCGCCACCGAGACCCTGGGTCGGGAGCATCCGGGTCGGGAGGATCCGGGCCGGGAGGATGCGGGTCGTCGGGTCGATGCGGGCCGGGACGACCCGGATCCGGACGGTCCGCCCTCCGGGCCCAAGCGCTCCCGCGCCGGAGCCTCCGCCGGGCGCATCGACTTCGGTACGGAGATCACCGCGTCCCTCGTCGTCTTCCTGGTCGCGCTGCCGCTCTGCATCGGAGTGGCCGTGGCCTCCGGCGTACCGGCCGAACTGGGCATCATCTCGGGGGTGATCGGCGGTCTGGTGGTCGGCGCGGTGAGGGGCAGCACCCTCCAGGTCAGCGGCCCGGCGGCCGGGCTCGCGGCGCTCGTCGCGGAGACGGCCATGGAGTTCGGCGTCGCGATGCTCGGCGTGATCGTCCTCTTCTCCGGCATCCTCCAGATCGTGCTGGGCCTGGTGAAACTGGGCCGGATGTTCCAGGCGATCTCCATCGCCGTCGTGCAGGGCATGCTCGCCGGCATCGGACTGCCGCTGATGTTCAGCCAGCTGTACCCCATGTCCGACTCCAAGGCGCCGGGCACCCCCTTGGACAACATGGCGGGCGTCCCCGGACTGATCGCCGACACCGTGACGAACCCGCAGACGCTGATCGCGGCCGGACTCGGGATCGTCACGATCGTGCTGAGCTTCGTGTGGAAGCAGGTGCCGGGGCCGGTCAGGAAGATCCCGGCCGCGCTCGTGGCCGTCGGGATCGGTATCGCGGTCGCCTCGTTGCCGGGCGTCGAGGTGAAGACGCTCCAGGTCGGCAATCTGCTGGCGTCCGTGGACGTGCCGGGGCCGGAACAGTTGTCCGGGCTGGCCAGTGCCGGGGTCATCACGGCGATCCTCACCTTCACCGTGATCGCGTCGGCGGAGAGTCTGTTCACCGCCGCCGCCGTGGACCGGATGCACGACGGTCCGCGCACCCGGTACAACACCGAGCTCATCGCCCAGGGCGCGGGCAACACCGTCGCCGGCATCCTCGGCGCGCTGCCCATCACGGCGGTCGTCGCGCGCAGCTCGGCGAACGTGCAGGCCGGCGCCAAGACCCGTCTCTCCCGTACGCTGCACGGCCTCTGGCTGCTCGCCTTCGCGCTGCTGCTGCCGCAGGTGCTGGCGCTGATCCCGATCTCGGTGCTGGCGGGTGTCCTCGTGCACAGCGGGTGGAAGCTGTTCGCGCCGGAGCAGTTCCCGAAGATGTGGCGGCAGGACCGGGGCGAGTTCGCGGTGATGACGCTGACCACGCTGGTCATCACGGCGACCGCGCTGCTCGAAGGGGTGCTCTTCGGGCTTGCCGCGGGGGTGGTGCTGGCCGCGCTGCGGATGTCGCAGACCGTCATCCGGCAGCACATCGAGGACGACACGGCGAAGGTCGTCATGGCGGGCAACGCGACGTTCCTGCGGCTGCCGAAGCTGATCGACGCGCTGGAGGGCGCGGCCGCCTCCGGCAAGCCGCGCATCCGGCTGGACCTGCTCGGGGTGACCCACCTCGACCATGCCTGCCGCAGCCAGATCGAGGAGTTCGTGGCGCAGCAGCGGGGGGCGGGGCTGCGGGTGGAACTGCTGATGCCGGACCTCACGAAGTCGCCTGCGGCGGCCGAGCCGAAGGGGGCGGTGGCGGAGGAGCCGGCGTTCACGGGGGCGGCGGAGCCGGAGCGGGAGCCGGAGCCGGTGTCGACGCAGGTGTGGGACTACGCGACGGTCGGTACGGCGGCGGTGGGTGGCACCGGGCGGCCGATGCCGACCGGGGCCGGGGCCGGCGCCCGGGCCGGGGGTGGGCCGGGGCCCGACGCCGAGTGGTTCTATCTCGACACCCGGCCGATGCCGGGGGTGTCGGAGGAGCGGCCGTCGTTGTTGCGCCGGGGGCGCGATTGGGGGGAGTGAGGGGAGAGGGCGCCTGGGGTGCGGGTGCGGGTCCGGTGGGGGCGGGCCGCGCAGTTCCCCGCGCCCCTGAAAGGCGAAGCCGGGGCTGCGCCCGGCTTCGCCTTTCGTCCCGGCCCGCGGCCCTCAGGGCGGTGGGCTCCCTGGCCCGCAGGGCCCGGGCTTTCGGGGGCGCGGGGCGCGGGCTTTCGGGGGCGCGGGGAACTGCGCGCCCCGCCTCACCGGACCGCGGTCGCCACACCTCCCGCAACACCCCCACCCGGTCTACGCTGGAAACCGCCCAGGAGCCCTCGGGAAGGCGGCGTCATGACCAGCTGGAGCGTGCGTGACATGCCCGATCAGCGTGGCCGTTCCGCCGTCGTCACCGGTGCCAACAGCGGTATCGGATACGCCGCCGCCAGGGAGCTCGCCCGCCGCGGCGCGCATGTCGTCCTCGCCTGTCGCAGCGCGGAGCGCGGCGCCGTCGCCCTGGAGCGGATGAGCTCCGAAGTGCCGGACGGCAGCGTCGAGTTGATGCGGCTCGACCTCGGCGACCTCGGCTCCGTGCGGGAGTTCGCGGAAGCCTACGCGCAGGCGAGCGACCGACTGGATCTGCTCGTCAACAACGCGGGTGTGATGGCCGTGGCGCGGAGCCGTACGGCCGATGGCTTCGAGACGCAGTTCGGGACCAACCACCTCGGTCACTTCGCCCTCACCGGCCTGCTCCTGCCGACCCTCCTCGCCACGCCGGGCGCCCGTGTCGTGACCGTCTCCAGCATGATGCACCTACGGGCGAACATCGACATCGACGACCTCAACAGCGAGCGTAAGTACGGGCGTTGGCTCGCCTATGGCCGCTCCAAGACCGCCAACCTGCTGTTCACCCACGAGCTGGCCCGGCGCCTGGCGGCCGGCGGCTCGGAGGTCGTCGCCGCGGCCGCGCACCCCGGTTACGCGTCGACCAACCTCCAGACGGCCGGCCCCAGCGCCGAGGGCCGCAAGGGTGTCGAACGCTTCATGCGGGTCGGCAACCGCTTCTTCGCCCAGTCGGCCGAAGACGGCGCCCTGTCCACCCTCTACGCCGCGACCGCCCCCGCCGTGCGCCCCGACTCCTTCATCGGTCCGTCGTTCGCCATGTGGCGCGGCGCCCCGTCCCCGTCCTCGCGGGCCCCCTGGACCGTGGACGACCGGGCGAGCGAACGCCTCTGGACCGCCTCCGAACACCTCACCGACGTCACGTACGACGAGCTGAAGACCTGACTGCCGCCACGGCCGCCCCCCCGCTGTACCCAGCCCCGGCCCAGCGGGGCGGCGCACAGGGCCGCGCCGAGGGCGCCCGCCAGGTGGGGCCGGCGTTCCGTGCGACGACGCGCGCGGCGCGCGGGCGTCCGTACCCTCGTACGGTCGTCCGCGCGCCACGCGCCGATGCCAGGTCGGACGGGCGACCCGCCCGTGGGGTGCTACGCGGCCCGCACCTCGTACGCCGTGATCCGTACGGCCTCGTCGTCCAGGCACTGCCCGGTCTCCAGGTCGAAGCGCTGCTTCAGGAGCGGGGAGGCCACGAAGGGGCGGCCCCGGTGGCTGCCGGTGAGGCCCCGGGAGAGGACGGCGGCGCCGCCGAAGGGGTCGCGGTTGTCGATGGCGTACAGCTTGCCCGCGCGGTCGAGGAACAGCGCGGCCTGGTTGCCGTCGGGGAGCAGGGCGGCCACACCGCGGCCCGGGATCAGCAGGGCCAGGTCGCAGACCGTGAACCAGCCGTCTGCCAGCCGCAGTTGGACCTTGACGTCGATCTTCTCGGGGGCGAGGGTCATCGGGCGCTTCCTTCCAGGACATCGGCGGGCCGCAGGCCGATGGACAGCAGGGGCAGGTCGGGCTTGATCTGGTCGCGCTCGGGGACGAAGCCGACGACCGGGTCCGGGGTGTCCGGGGCGTTGACGAAGGACACGAACCGGGCGAGCTTCTCGGGGTCGTTGATGGTGGCGGCCCACTCGTCGGCGTAGTGCGAGACGTGGTCCGCCATCAGGGACTCCAGCTCCTCGCAGATGCCGAGGGAGTCCTCCACGACCACGTCCCGGACGTGGTCCAGGCCGCCGGGGATCCGCTCCAGCCACGTCGAGGTGCGCTCCAGGCGGTCGGCGGTGCGGATGTAGAACATCAGGAACCGGTCGATCAGCCTGATCAGTTCGGCATCGGAGAGATCCTGGGCCAGCAGGTCCGCGTGGCGCGGGGTGGCGCCGCCGTTGCCGCCGACGTAGAGGTTCCAGCCGTTCGACGTCGCGATGACGCCGAAGTCCTTCGACTGAGCCTCCGCGCACTCGCGGGCACAGCCCGAGACCGCCGACTTCAGCTTGTGGGGGGACCTGAGTCCCCGGTAGCGCAGCTCCAGGTCGATCGCCATGCGGACCGAGTCCTGGACGCCGTAGCGGCACCACGTCTGGCCGACGCAGGACTTCACCGTGCGCAGCGACTTGCCGTAGGCGTGGCCCGACTCGAAGCCGGCGTCCACCAAACGGGTCCAGATGACGGGCAGTTGCTCGACGCGGGCGCCGAACATGTCGATCCGCTGACCTCCCGTGATCTTCGTGTAGAGACCGAAGTCGCGGGCGATCTCACCGATCACGATCAGGCCCTCGGGGGTGATCTCACCGCCGGGGATGCGCGGGACGACCGAGTACGAGCCGTTCTTCTGCAGGTTGGCCAGGAAGTGGTCGTTGCTGTCCTGGAGCGCGGCCTGCTCACCGTCCAGGACGTAGCCGCTGGCGCCGATGGTCGGGGCGAGTGAGGCGATGATCGAGCCGACGGCCGGCTTGCAGATCTCGCAGCCGTCGCCGCCCCTGGCCTCGTCGCGGCCGTACCGGTCCAGCAGATCCTGGTAGGTGTTGATGCGCAGGGCGAGGACGATCTCGTACAGCTCCTCGCGGGTCTGCGAGAAGCAGCCGCACAGGCCCTTGTCGACGACGACGCCACTGGCCTCCAGCTCGGCGGTGACGAGCTGGCCGAGGACCTTGACGCAACTGCCGCAGCCCGTACCGGCCTTGGTGCACTTCTTGACCTCGGGGACGGTCGTGCACCGGTGGTCGGTGACCGCGCCCCGGATCGCGCCCTTGGACACGTTGTGGCAGGAGCAGATGATCGCGTCGTCCGGCAGCGCGGACGGGCCGAGCTGGGCGCCGCCGCCGGAACCCGCCGGGAGGACCAGCGACTCGGGCGAGACCGGCGGGACGGATCCGGTGAAGGCCTTCAGCGTGCCGTACGCCTCCGCGTCACCGACCAGGATGCCGCCGAGCAACTCGCCGTCCCGGCCGATGACCAGCTTCTTGTAGATGCCGGAGCGGGAGTCGGAGTACACGACGTCCAGGCAGTCGGCGGTCGCGCCGTGCGCGTCACCGAAGGAGGCCACGTCGACGCCGAGGAGCTTCAGCTTGGTGGACAGGTCGGCGCCGGTGAAGGCGGCCTCGTCGGCGGCGATGGTCGCGGCGGCCGTCTCGGCCTGCTCGTAACCGGGGCCCACCAGGCCGTACACCCGCCCGTCGGAGGCCAGCGCGCACTCGCCGATCGCGAACACGTGCGGGTCGTTCACGGTCCGGCACTGCTCGTCGACGGTGATGCCGCCGCGCTCGCCGACCGTCAGACCGCAGTCCCGGGCCAGCTGGTCGCGGGGGCGGACACCGGCGGAGAACACCACCAGGTCGGTGGCGAGTTCGGAGCCGTCGGACAGCTTCATGCCCGTGACCGCGCCGGAATCGTCGACGACGATCTCCTGCGTGCCCACACCGGTGTGAACCGACAGACCCATGTCCTGGATGGTGCGCAGCAGCGCGGCGCCACCGCCGTCGTCCACCTGCACCGGCATCAGCCGGGGCGCGAACTCCACGATGTGCGAGGTGAGTCCGAGACCCTTCAGCGCACCGGCCGCCTCCAGCCCGAGCAGACCACCGCCGACCACGGCACCGGTCTCGGCCGTCTTCGCGTACTCCTCGATCGCGAGCAGGTCCTCGATCGTGCGGTAGACGAAGCAGCCCGTGGCGTCCTTGCCCGGGACCGGCGGCACGAACGGGAACGAACCGGTGGCGAGTACCAGGATGTCGTACTCGAAGACCTGCCCGGAGCGTGCGGTGACCTTCTTCGCCTCACGGTCGATCGTCTCGGCCGGGTCGCCGACGAGCAGCTCGATGCCGTGCGTCTCGATGAACTCCATGTCGGTCATCGACAGGTCCTCGGGCGTCTTGCCCGCGAAGTACGAGGTGAGCGCCACCCGGTCGTACGCCGGGCGCGGCTCCTCGCAGAGCACGACCACGCGGTGCGTGGCGGTCAGGCCGCGCTCGGCGAGCGCTTCGAGGAAGCGCTGGCCGACCATGCCGTGGCCGACGAGCACGATCGTGGGGGTGGCCCCCAGGGTGGCGGACATTCAGGAGCCTCCATCGTTGGTGAGCAGGTGGAGCAGGGGAGCGCCGTCTCCGGGGAGCGGCTCCGCTCCCTCCCAGGCGCGGGCGAGCGCGCCCACGGTGCCGAGTTCGCCGACGAGCACTCCACCGACCAGGCGGTCGTCGCGGACGACGACCTTGCGGTACGTGCCGCGTGTGGCGTCGGCCAGCTGGATCACGTCGTCACCGGGCAGGGGCTCGGGCTCGCCGAACGCGGCGAGGTCGAGGAAGTCCGCTCCGGCGAGCGTCAGCCGGGTCAGGGCGCGGGTGCCGGTGTACCGGGCGGCCGGGGAACCGGCGTTCCCCGCGAGCAACTCGGCCAGGACATCGGCCTGTTCGAGCGCCGGGGTGGCGAGCCCGTACACCGTGCCCTCGAACTGGGCGCAGTCGCCGATGGCATGGATGCGAGGGTCGGAGCTGCGCAGCTCCTCGTCGACGATGACGCCCTTGTGCACCGCGAGCCCCGCCTCCTGGGCGAGTCCCACTCGGGGGTGGACCCCGCAGGCGATGACCACGAGGTCCGCGTCGAGGGCGTATCCGTCGGCCATCGAGACCGACCGTACGGTCCCGCCGACGCTGCGCACGGCGCGTACGCGCGTCTCGGTGTGCACCTCGACACCGAGGTCGGTGAGGTGTCGGCGGACCAACTTCGATGCGGACGGGTCGAGCTGACGCTCCATCAGGCGCTCGCCCTGCTGGGCGAGAACCACCTGCGCGCCGCGCAGGGCGAGCGCGCGGGAGGCGGAGACCCCGAGGAGCCCGCCTCCGATGACGACGGCGCGCACACCCGGCCGGACCGCCTTCGAAAGCCCCAGACAGTCGTCCATGGTCCGGAAGGCGTGCACCCCGTCGGGGAACTCGTGGCGCTCCGGGTCCCAGAGGCCGCGCAGCGGCGGCAGCACCGGGTTGGAACCGGTCGCGAGGACCAGCCTGTCGTACGCGATCTCCGCACCGTCCGCGAGATGTACGGCTCGCATCTCGCGGTCGATACGGACCACCCGGCCGCGCGTCAGCTCGGCGGGGGCGGGCAACGCGATGACCTCGGGCGCGTACCGTCCGGCCAGCACCTCGGCGAGCAGCACCCGGTTGTAGGGTGTGTGCTCCTCCTCGCCCACCAGCGTGGCGGGCATGCCGAGCTCTCCCAGCCGCCGGGCGAGACGTACACCCGCGAGGCCGGAGCCGATCACCACCACACGCTCGTTCGAGGTCATGTCCTTGAGCGTGCGGTGCCGGTGTTACCCGACCGCATCGCATCTGTTTCCCATGAGGAACGCTGCCCTCCCCATGGCCCCGAGCGGTGTGTGAGGGGTTTCCGAAAGGCCCGGGTGGGGTGTGAGGACACCCGGGATCACCGCGCTGACCTGGTGATACGAGGGTCGTGCGGGCGTATACGGGAGGACGGGCCGGGGCGCGGGCCGGCGCGGACGCCCCGGGCCGCGGTGCCGTAGGTCACGTCGGGCGGTGTCGTAGGTCACGTGGCGCGGGGTCGAGGGGGCGCGGCGAAACAATCCAGGGAACCCGACCTCAGAAGATCCTCAGGTCGATGGACGACACACCCATCCTGCCGCATAGGGTCCCGATCATGCCTGACATATCGCTGACCACGGTCGTCGTCCTGTGCGTGGCCGCCCTCGCGGCCGGCTGGATCGACGCCGTGGTCGGTGGCGGCGGTCTCCTGCTCCTCCCCGCCCTTCTCCTCGGCCTGCCGAACGGCGCCTCGGCCGCGCAGTACGCGCTGGGCACCAACAAGGCCGTCGCCATCGTCGGGACCACGGGCGCCGCGCTGACGTACGCCCGGCGCACCCCCGTGGACGTGAAGACCGCCGTACGCATCGGCCTCGCGGCGCTCGCGGGCTCGACGGCCGGCGCCTTCGTGGCCGCCGGCATGAGCACCGACGTCCTGAAGCCCGTCGTCATGGTGGTCCTGCTCGCCGTGGGCGCCTTCGTGATCCTGCGCCCCTCCTTCGGCACGGCCCCCGGCACCGGCCCGGTCTCCGCGCGCCGCGTCCTCGCCGCGATCGGCCTCGCGGGTGTCGGCATCGGTTTCTACGACGGCCTCGTCGGCCCCGGCACCGGCACGTTCCTGGTCCTCGCCCTGACCGCCGTCCTCCACCTCGACCTGGTCAGCGCCTCCGCCACCGCCAAGATCGTCAACTGCTGTACCAACGCGGGTGCCCTCGCCACCTTCGCCTGGAAGGGCACGGTGTACTGGCAACTGGCGGCCCTGATGGCGGTCTTCAACCTCGTCGGCGGGACCGTGGGCGCCCACACCGCCCTGAAGAGGGGCAGCGGTTTCGTCCGTGTCGTCCTGCTGACGGTCGTGTTCACCCTGGTGGCGAAGATGGGGTACGAGCAGTGGGTGGCGTGACAGGCCGACGCGCAGGGGGCGGGCGCCGGTGATCAGTCGGCGCGGTTGCTGTCGCGGCTGCCGGTGAGGGAGGCGACGCGGCTGCCGGTGAGGTGGGCGAAGACGACCACGTTCCCCCGGTAGCCGGTCGCCCGTGAGTATCCGCCGCCGCAGGTGATGACCCGCAGCTCGGGCCTCGGCGCGGCCCCGTACACCTTCTCGTCGGGGAAGTCGCGCGCGTCGTACACCTCCACGGCGTCCACCGTGAACAGGGCGGTCCCGCCGTCCCACCGGTCCACCTCGATGGTGGCGCCCCGCCGCAGCGCGCCGAGGCGGTAGAACACGGCGGCCCCGTCGGCGTTGTCCACGTGCCCGGCGACGATCGCGGTGCCGCGCTCACCCGGTGTCGTACCGGCCTCGTACCAGCCCGCCAGGTTCTTCCTCTCGGCGGGCGGGACGTCGAGGCTGCCGGTCGGCGTCAGGCCGAGCCCCATGAGCGGCGCGTCGACGCGGAGGGAGGGGACGCGGATCCGGACGGGCGGGGAGGCCGGCAGCGCGGCGGCCGCGGACCCGTCGTCCCCCCACCCGCTCGACGTGCCCGACGAACCGCTCGACCGGCTGTGGGCCTGCGCGGCCGACGGCTGCGGCGGCGCGTGCGACGCGGTCCCGCTGCGCAGCAACCACGCGCCCGAACAGAGGGCCACCACGGTGACCCCGGCTATGACGGCATTGGCGAGCCGACGCACAGAAACCTCCTCAACCTCCTCATGGGCCGACGGGCACCCCCTCGGGCGCGCCGCAAGCTGGTGCCCCTTGTTCCTCCCCTCCGGGTCGAGGGGCGTCGGACCCGGAGGGGAGGAGGGGACGGCGGTACCGGCGGACGGACGGCGGAGGGTGTCCGTCAGAACCCGTCGCCTCTCGCCCGGCGATGCAGGAGCCAGGTACCGCCCGCGGCGGCGACGGCCAGGGCCGCCACACCCGCCGCGGTCTGCACGGGATCGGGACCGAGTGCGCCACCGACCCCCGTCTTCACACTTCCCCTCGGATACGCCGGCTGTCCGGTCCGCGTGCCGGTGAGCGAGACGACCAGGTCGCCGGTGACCCGGGAGACCCCGTCCGCACAGGTCGCGACGATCTCGTACGTCCCTGGCTGCGCGCTCGGCGGCACCTCGAACCTGCCGGCGAGCCGCCCCTGCCCCGCGCCCGGGCTGAGCGAGAAGGAGCCGGCGCCGACCGCGCTGGCGTCCCCCGTGGCGGTACCGTCCGCACCGCAGGCCGCCGTGCGGACGGTGACCTCGTCGCCGGGGACGACACCGGTGGGGGACAGTTCGAGCCGCCCGGTGCCCGCATCACCGTACGCGGGTGTGCCGGTGAGGGCCGCGAAGGCGAGGGCGAGCGCGGTCGTGGCCAGCGGCCGGGCGGTACGTCGCATCGTGCTGCCTCCTCCTAGAGTCCTCCGTTCCCTTCCGAGGTAAGTGGCTCTCCGCTCCGCGCGCTTGCTGACGGACTGTCAGAAATGAGGTGAATGGGTGTCAGGGGGTGGGCGGGGAAAGGCGGACCGGCGGATGTTTGGGCAGGTCATGGGGGTGCGCGCGGCGGGCGCGGAGAAAAGGAACGCGCCGGGCGGCCGGTGGGGGTGTGAACGGGTGATTGGGGGCGGGGACGCGGAGCCGTCTGCCGGGGACGGGAAACCCGCGAGATCCCGCGCGATCCGGCACCGCTTGACCTCAAGCAACGTTGAGGTATCACGCTGAGCCCCATGAAGACCGCGACGCACACCACCCACCCGGATTCCGCCCCGGCTCCCACCTCCGCACGCGCGCCCGCTCCTACTCCCCCTCCCGCCCCGGCTCCTGTTCCCTTCTCCGCCACGCCGGTGAGGGTGACGCTGGTCATCGGCAGCAACCGCACCGGCCGCTTCGGGTCGGTGATCGCCGACTGGCTGCTGAGCCGGGTCCGGGAGCACGGCGGCTTCGAGGTCGACGTGGTCGACGTAGCCGAGGCCGACCTGCCGACGACGTTCGCGCCGACCGCCGAGGCGGCGGCACGACTGGCCGAGATCACCCCGAAGCTGGCGGAGGCGGAGGCGTTCATCGTCGTGACGCCCGAGTACAACCACTCGTACCCGGCGGCCCTGAAGAACCTCATCGACTGGCACTACGAGGAATGGCAGGCCAAGCCGGTGGCCCTGGTCTCCTACGGCGGTGTCTCAGGAGGTCTGCGCGCGGCGGAGCACCTGCGCCAGGTCTTCGCGGAACTCCACGCGACCACGATCCGGGACACGGTCTCCTTCCACAACGCCCACGCCGCCTTCGACGACACCGGCGGCCTCCACGAGCCGACCCCCCCGAACGCGGCGGCCCGGACGATGCTGGACCACCTCTCCTGGTGGGGCCACGCACTACGCGAGGCGAAGGAGAGGCGACCGTACGGGGGTTGAGGAGCGCGGGAAACGGCGCGAGAACCCCGAGCGCTACCAGGGAGGCGCGTGGACCGGGAGGACGGCCCGCGCCCCGAAAGGGGCGCGGGGAACTGCGCGAGGACCCCCAGTCGACCCGCGGACGAACGATAGGCGCCCGGGGGAGGTAGAAAGGGCGCAGCCCCTGGGGGTGGGACGGGTGGGGGCGGCGGGGGCGAGAAATCCACGTGCCCCACCGCCACCCCCTCACCATCAACAACCGCCTCCAGGCCCCCCACCCCCACCTTCCGGATCCTCCGGCGACGGCTCGACGGGCTCCTGGACGGGTGGGGCTTCCTCGGTGGGGGGTTCGACCACGGGTGGGGCTTCCTCGGCAGGGGGTTCCACTACGGGTGGGGCCTCCTCCGCGGGCGGTTCCACTGCGGGCGGGGCTTCCTCGGTGGGGGGTTCGACCACGGGTGGGGCTTCCTCTACAGGCGGCTCCACCCCAGACCCAGCCGGCTCCTCGCCCCTCGGTTCCTCAACTCCCGGCTCCTCGCCCCCAGGCCCGTCAACTCCCGGCTCCTCGCTCTCGGATCCCTCACCCCCCGGCGATTCAGGCGCCCGTACCCCCAGCCCGCCCCCCTCCTCACCGGGGCCCACGCCCCCACGGCCGCCACCCGCACCCTCCCCACGAGGCGAGACCACCACATCCGTCACCGCTCCCCGGTGCTCGACGACATCGGGAGACGCCACCTCGGGCCGATGCGGCGCGGGCGCCTGCGCGACCGGCACCCGCCGCTCGGGCCCCGCCCCCGAGTCGAGGGGCCCGAGCACGATGCCGGCCACGACCGCGGCGGCAGCCGCAGCCGCACCGACCGCCGCGACGGCGGGCACCTTCACCCCACCCGCGCCACCCGCCGCCTGCCGCACGGCGTGCAGCACCTGGCCACCCCCGTGCCCACCCGCGGAGCCGAGCACCGCGGCCGTACCGGCGGAGCCACCCGTGAGGGCCATCAGCAGCTTGCCCCCACCTCCTCCTACGACGAAGACCAGCAGGGCGGGACCGACGAACGCGGGCAGCCGGTCGTTCGTGCGCATCAGCACGGCGAGCCGCGCCCGGCAGTCGTCGCACGCGTCCACATGGCTGAGCAGTTGCTCGGACTGCCGCGCGGTCGCCGTACCGCGCACATACGCCGGCATGCGCCCCCAACGCACCTGGCACGCCGGATCGATCGGCGCACCGGGCTGCTCGCGCAGGAACGCCTGGCGCATCCCCTCGCGCGCCCGGTGCAGCAGCACCGCCGTCGCGCCCTGCTTCGCGCCGATGCGCTGCCCGACCGTCTCCAGCGGCTGGCCCTCCGCCTCGGCCAGCCACAACGCCTGCACCCACCGCTCCGGCAGCTGGCCCAGCACCCGCACCAACAGATCGACGGAGGAGACCTGTTCGGCGGGGTCGGTGGCGTCGGCCACCCGGACGTCGGCCTCGGCCCGTTCGGGAGCCGTCGGATCCAGTGGTGTCTCCCGCGTCGCGGTGGAGCCCACGGCCGCCGCGAGATGCCGCACCGTCGTCATCAGATACGCGGGCACGTTGTCGATCTCGTGCCCTCCGGAGAGCCGCCGCCACACGCGGAAGTGCGCCTCGGCGACGAGGTCCTCGGCGGTCCAGGAGTTCCGGGTGAGGGAGCGCGCGTACGCGACCAGGCGCGGATGCTGTTCCTCGTAGATGCGGGTGTACGCGGCGGTCGCGGACCCGGACAGGCCGTCGGTCATGGCGGGAAACGCTCTCCAGTCGCCTGTGGATGGAATGACGACGATTTTGTATGTGGAGATGACAAAAAACTCAAGTAATCACCCAAAGTGACACGCGTCACAGTGGGTAACTTCGAAAGCGGCGTAATACATGGGGGCTCGGCGCGGTCGACAGGGCGTGTGACCCGAAGAAGCATCTGACGAACGCATGAACCCACAACAACCGAGCATCCGAAGTAGCCGCAGCCGCTGAAGCATCCGCGGCTTCCGCAGTGCCGCCATACCTGACGACCTACCTGAAGCGCCCGAACTGGAGACCGCCCATGCCCCCCGCCCGGCCCGCCCGCCCGACGCCCCCCGCCCTCGAACAGTGCGCCCGCGCCCGCCTGATCACCCCGGACTACGACGAGATCCCGGTACGCACCACCCTGCGCTACACCCCCGACGACCCCTTCGCCGTGCACATCGACTTCCCCTCCGGCTCCTCCGCCGATGGCGCCGACGTGACGTGGGCGTTCGCCCGCACGCTCCTCGCGGAGGGGCTGACCGGCCCGGCCGGTATCGGCGACGTGCACCTCTGGCCCTGCGGCTCGGCGCACACCGTCGTGGAACTCCACTCCCCGCACGGCATGGCCATGATCCGTTTCGACACCTCCTCGCTCCGCCGCTTCCTGCACCGCTCGTACGCCGTCGTCGCGCTCGGCGGCGAGGACCTGGAACCGGCGCTCGACGACGGTCTGGCTTCTCTGCTGGGTGGGGTCTGACGCGTCGGTCCGGAGCGCCCGCTATGTTCGATCCGATCGTCCGGATATTCGGAGTGGGCACATGCAGACGACAGCAGAACCGGCCGGCCGGACAGGGCTGGGGGAGAGACCGTGACCGAGGCCGCGAGCAGAACCTCGAACAGCACCACCGCGGAAGCGGCCTTCGCTGGGGCGGAGGCCGATGACACCGACACCGGCGCACACCTGAGCGCCGCCACCTCCCCACACTCCGAGGGCTCCGAACACCCCGAACACCCCGAGCGTCCGGAGACCCCCGAGACCCCCGAGACCCCCTGGCCCCGTCACTGGCCCCTGCTGCTCCTCGGCGCGGCCCTCGTCCCCGGTGTCGTGCTGGTCGTGGTGGGGCGGTGGATGGAGGAGCCGGCGGTTCAGGCGTGGCGGACCGTGTGCCTCTCCATCACCGTGCAGGCGCTGCCGTTCCTGCTGCTCGGGACCGCCCTGTCCGGCGCCATCAACGCCTTCGTCCCGGCGCGCGTGTTCACCCGGGTGCTGCCGAAAAGGCCGGCGCTCGCGGTCCCGGTCGCCGGCGCCGCCGGGGTCGTGCTGCCGGGCTGCGAGTGCGCCTCGGTGCCGGTCGCGCAGAGCCTGATCCGTCGGGGCGTCGACCCGGCAGCGGCCTTCGCGTTCCTCCTCTCCGCCCCGGCCATCAATCCGATCGTCCTGACCGCCACGGCCATCGCCTTCCCCGGCAGCCCCGCGATGGTGCTGGCCCGGCTGCTCGCCTCCCTCGTCACCGCCGCCGCGATGGGCTGGCTGTGGCTCTGGCTGGGGCGCGCGGAGTGGCTCAAGCCGGTCGCGCGGCACACCGGGCACCGGCCCGGGCAGAGCCGCTGGAACGAGTTCCGTACCGGCTTCCAGCACGACTTCCTGCACGCGGGCGGCTTCCTCGTCGTCGGCGCGATGGCGGCGGCCACGTTCAATGTGCTCGTCCCGCGCACCGTGCTCGACACCTTCGCCGACTCGCCGTGGCTGTCGGTGCTGTTCCTCGCAGCGCTCGCCATCCTCCTCTCGGTGTGCTCCGAGGCGGACGCCTTCGTCGCCGCGTCGCTCACCGGCTTCTCGCCCACCGCGCGGTTGACCTTCATGGTGGTCGGCCCCATGGTCGACCTGAAGCTGATCGCCCTGCAGACGGGCACCTTCGGCCGGGCCTTCGCGGTCCGCTTCTCCGCCGCGACGGTCGTCGTCGCGATCCTGTGCAGCGTGCTGATCGGAGCCGTACTCCTGTGAAACGACCCCTCCAGGCGCTCCTGCTGCTCCTCAGCGGCCTCGGCCTCCTGCACGCGACCCTCGTCACCGACGACTACCTGAGATACGTCAAGCAGGGCATGCACCCCCTCCTCGTGGCCTCGGGCGCACTGCTCCTCGTCCTGGGCACGGCGGAGGCATGGTCGCTGTGGAGACCGCGAGCACAAGACGCACGGCAAGCCGACACCGACACCGCCGACACCGCCGAAACCGACACCGCCGACACCGGCGCAGGCACCGCCCCCGACGGTCACGGCCACGACCACTCCACCCCGCCCCGCGTTGCCTGGCTCCTGCTCCTTCCCGCGCTGAGCCTGCTCTTCTACGCCCCGCCGGCCATCGGCGCGTACACCGCGTCCCGGGAGGCGCCCAAGGCGGTGACGGTCACGGACCAGGACGACTTCGACCCGCTGCCGAAGACCTCACCGCTCCCGATCACCCTCACCGACTTCACCCGCCGGGTGCAGCAGGACCGAGACCGGGCCATCGACGGCCGGACCGTCGAGATGACGGGCTTCGTCACCCCTGACAAGGACACGTCGGCCGGGGGCGGCGGGGACAGCGGGGACGACGGGACGACGACCACCTGGTACCTGACCCGCGCCATCTTCAGTTGCTGCGCAGCCGACGCCCAGTTCGTGAAGGTGCGCGTCCACGGCACCCCGCCCCCGCCCGCCGACACCTGGGTCACCCTCACCGGCACCTGGCACTCCTCCGGCGCCCTCGGCACGGGCTCCGCCGAGGCTGCTGTCGACGCCGACACAGTCAAGAAGGTCCCCCGCCCACCCAACGCATACGCCGACGCCCTCACCCCCACGCGCTGACCTGGCCCACCGACCCGCCCCCTGACTCGGAGACTCGGAGACGCGTGGAAACGATCACGTACAGATCGGGCCTGCTCCAGTCCGTACTGCCCGTCGCACTGGGGCTCCTGGGCGGGACGGCACTGCTGTATGTCGCCCTAGCCCTGACCTCCGATCCCATGGGCGGCGACACGCTGCGACAGTGCGTCTCGGGGGTGTTAACCGCCACCGTGGTCGTCGCGGTCCTGCGCCGGGGCGACGAGGTGACCCTCGCCGAGGACGCCCTCGTGGCGCGCGGCCTGCGGACGCGCCGGATCCCCTGGACCGGCATCCGGAGCCTGGAGGTCCGTCGCGTCCTCGGCGTACGGCAGATCACCGTCCACACCACCGACGGCCGCCGCGCCACGCTGCGCACCCCGACGTCCTTCCTGGACCGGGAGTTCGACCTGAAGGCCGAGATCCTCACCCGGTGGTGGCGCGAGCGACGCTGAAGCCTGCACCGGCCGACGACACATCCGCCCGCGCCCCGCGGCCCCAGGCACCTCACACAAAGTCCCGATCCCCTTGGATTGGAGAGGAGAGACGAGAACGGTGCTCCCCATATTCGTCTACGGCACCCTCCGCCCCGGCGAGCCCAACCACGACCTCTTCCTGCGCGGCCGCACCGTCGCGGAGGAACCGGCCTGGATGCGCGGCATGGCGCTCTACGACGGCCCCGGCTACCCGTACGCGGTCGAGAGCCTCGGCGACGGCGCCGCGCACGGGACCGTGACCGGAACCGGAGCCGGAGCCGGGAGCGCGACCGAAACCGAGAACGCGACCGGGACCGAAACCGAGAACGCGACCGGGATCGGGGAACGTCACGGGGGAGTGGGCGAGGTGAGCGGTGAGGTCGTCACGGCCCTCCCCGAGGACTACGCCGAACTGCTCCGCGTCCTGGACCAGTTGGAGGAGTACGCTCCGGGCGCCCCCACGAACCTCTACGAGCGGGTGGAGCGCCCGGCCGTCCTCGCCGACGGCACGGTCGTACGGGTCTGGGTCTACGTCGCCGCCCCGACCGTCGCGGCCCGACTCAGGGCCAGGGGAAAGCTGATCGAGAGCGGGGACTGGCGTCTGCGAGGTTAGCTCCTCACCGGGGTCAGCCTCAGCAAAACGACCGAGGGCGCCTCCGGCAGGCTCACCCGCAGCTCGGCGCCGTGCCACCGAGCCGTGGCCGTCGTCGCCCTCGGATGCAGGACCTCCACCCGTACGTCCCCCGCGCCCCCGCCAGGTGGCGTGAAGCATCGTGCGGTGTCCCCTCCCCGGCGCCAGACCGTCACGTACACCGGACCCGCGTCCGGCACCGGCGGCCTCAGACCCAGCGCGACCCAGTCGTCCGACCAGCCCGGCAGGCCCAGGGGCCAGAACGGCAGGGCGGTGCGCAGATCGCCCCGGATCGCCTTGTACGCGTCCAAGGCGTCACGCACCAGCCCGAGCTGACGTTCTGTCATGCGGTCCAGGTGGCCGGAGAGATGGACCCGGCCGAGGAGCGCGGAACCGAGCGTGAAGGCGATCTCCTCGTCCGTGCAGGACGGTTGCGGGTACGCCCAGACGGCGCCCTGCTCCGGCGGCACGGCGGTGGGGGCGGAGGCGGCGATGGGCGGACAGCGCAGGGGATCCTGCTGGTCGGAGGTGGACTGGAGCTGTGCCACCGCGAGGGAGGCGCCGTCCATGCGCATACCGCCCGAGGCGCAGTTCTCGATGACCAGGCCGGGGTGACGGTCCAGGACCGAGGACAGCCAGGCGAGCCAGGCCCGGGAGTGGGCGAGGTGGGCCGGTGCGGAGGTGGTGATGTTGTAGTCGAGTTTGAGATAGCCGACGCCCCACTCGTCGACGAGACGGTCGACCGTCCCGTCCAGATGGGCGCGGGCCGCCGGGTGGGTCAGGTCCAGCTGGTGCCGGCCCTGTTCGGTGACCCGGGTGCCGTCCTCGTGCCGGAGGAAGGCCTCGGCGGGCAGACCGGCGGCGAGTGGACTGCGGACCCCGACGACCTCGGGCTCCAGCCACAGCCCCGGCACCATGCCGCGCTCCCGGATCCGGTCGAGCACGCCCCGGATGCCACGGTCGCCGGGGAACCGTCGGACCGACGGCAACCAGGCCCCCACACTGTCCCACCAGCCCCCGGGCGAACCACCACCCTCGCCGCTCTGTCCGCTCCGCCCGGCCTCTCCACTCTCTGCGTCGTCGTACCACCCGGCGTCCACGCAGAAGTACTCCGCGCCCGCCTCCGCCGCCGCGTCGATCAGCGGGAGCAGTTTCTCGGTGGTCGGGTCGCCCATGAGGGTGTTCATGTAGTCGTTGAAGATCACTGGCAGTCGGGTGTGGTCCGGGTGCGGGCGGCGTACGACGCGGCGGTAGGAGGTCAGCGCGGCCAAGGCGCCGTCGAAGCGGGCGCCGAGGGCGAGGGCGGCCCACTCGGTGGTGAACTCGGCGCCGGGCGGCAGGACTTGGCGCCACCGATGTTCGTCGTGGGTGGGGCCGCCGAGGGCCAGATATGTCTGCCCCGCCGACTCGCCGGCCTCCCAGACCCAGCTGGACGCCGACTCGATCTGCCACAGCCAGCAACGGTCGTCCGTACGGTGCTGGAGTGCGCCCATCGCGAGATGCCCGTCCGTGGGCCAGCTGCCGCGTCCGGCGAGCCGGGCCGCCGCGTGCCCGGTGCCGCCGTGCACCTCGTGGTTGACGTCGGGGACGGAGTTCCGCAGCGGCTCGGTGTACCAACGGCACTCCGCGAGCCAGTCGTTGCGCGCGCGGAGGACGGACAGGTCGTCGGGGGAGGGGAGTCCGCCGAGGAGCAGGCTGCCGAGGGAGCGTACGGTGACCGACCCGGAGCCGTCGTTGCGCAGCCGGACGCGGGAGCGCAGTACGGAGATGCCGTCCGGTGAGGCGTATTCCACGAAGGTGGTCAACCCGGTCGCCGAGTCGTGGAGTTCGAAGGCCAGCCGATGCCACCGCACGCGGTCGGCCGAACCACCAGCCGAACCATCTGCCGAATCACCGTGCTCCGCAGCCGAGTTGCCGGGCCCGGGATCGCAAGTGGAGTGATGGGCACGGTACTTCAGACGGGCGCCGATCGCCGTGCCGGTGAAGCGGGGTCTGGCCCAGCCGGTGCCGTCGCCGAGCAGGACCAGGTCGACCAGGGGCGGCGAGGTGGCGGCCTTGGTCTCCTTGGGGCCGGGCGCGGGGTCGTCGGGGCGACGGACGCGCAGCAGCCGGGGAGTCTCTCCGCTGAGGTCGAAGTCGGCGGTCAGCGCGGAGTGGCCCCAACGGTAGGAGAGGCTCCACGGGAACGCGTCGGTCCACTGGTGACTGTCGTGCTGCGACATGTGATCCCCCGGGTCGGCTGGGCTCCCAAGTGTTCACGGCGAGCTGTGCGTCCGCTGTCCCCATCGTGTGCGAAGCGGCGGGTCAACCACACAGGATCTACGTATCCGAAAGCATGAACGTTCAAGCAGGCGAGGTGTCGATGCAGATCATCACAGCGACATCAGCACCGATAAGGCGAGCAGGGGGAGTCCCATAGGAATGCCGTGGCACGGAGCGAGACCGTCCTGAAGCACGCCCGTCCCGAAGTCGGGCTGTGGCTGGCCGAGTTCGTCGAGCGGTTCGTGCTCGTCGCCGCGCGCAACCTGCCTGCTGCCGTGGTGAACGGGGGTCGGTCACGCTGCCCCTCTTCGCCCCGGACGACCACACGAAGCGGTCGCCGTCGTCGGCCTGGGCTTCGCGGAGCCCAAGGAGTTCACGGCCGAGGAGACAGCGAAGTACGCGGAGGACGCGAAAACCGTACCGACCACGCCCTGCCCCGAGGACCGGCCGACCGTCAACCGCACGGGCTGACTCGCGGCTGACCCTGCCCCATCTCGCGGCCGGTTCACGGGGCCGGCCCGCGACCGACTCACGGGCCTGTACAGCCGCGCGGGCCGACTCGCGGTCGCCCCAATGGCCTGCCCCCGGCCGCATGCACCCGCAGCCCGACGTACGAGCTGCTCCGCGAGTCGGGGCGGGCTGTCCGCGCGCCGGTCCATCTCGGGAGCGTGCCCCGGCCCCGCCGCCCGCCGCCCCTACTTCCCCACCGTCTCCAACCGCACCGCGCACGTCTTGAACTCCGGCATGCGAGAGGTGGGGTCGAGGGCGGGGTTGGTGAGGGTGTTGGCGCGGCCCTCGCCCGGCCAGTGGAACGGCATGAAGACCGTGTCCGGGCGGATGGTGGTCGTGATGCGCGCCGGAGCGACGGCCCGGCCCCGGCGGGAGATCACGGCCACCGGGTCGCCCTCCGCCGCGCCGAGCCGCTCGGCCAGCCGGGGGTGCAGTTCCACGAAGGGCCCGGGCGCGGCGGAGTTGAGCTCGTCGACCCGCCGGGTCTGGGCGCCCGACTGGTACTGGGCGACCACGCGTCCGGTGGTGAGCAGCACCGGGTACTCGGCGTCCGGTTCCTCGGCCGACGCCCGGTGCGAGACGGGCACGAACCGGGCCCGGCCGTCCTCGGTGGCGAACCGGTCGAGAAAGAGCCGCGGCGTCCCGGGATGCACCTCGGCGGACTCCACGGGACTTCCACCCCCACCCGCAACCCGCTCCGCCTCGGCGCCCGCGGCTGGGCTTGCTCCACTGCCCGTCGCCTGCTCCGCCTCGGCGCCCGCGGCTGGGCTTGCTCCACTGCCCGTCGCCTGCTCCGCCTCGGCGCCCGCGGCTGGGCTTGCTCCACTGCCCGTCGCCGAGTCCGTCCCGCCGCCCGGCGCAGGGCGCGCCTCGGCACTCGACGCCGCCTCCACCACCGTCACCGGCGCCGGGCAGGGCCAGAACACCCCGTTCTCCTCGGCCAGTCGGCGGTAGGTGATGCCCGAGTAGTCGGCGAGCCCGCCCGCGCTCGCCCGGCGCAGCTCCTCGAAGACCTCCTCGGCGTCGGTCGAGAACCCCTTCTCGACACCCAGCCGGTCGGCCAGCTCGTGCATGACCTCCAGGTCGCTGCGGACCCCCTCGGGCGGCGTGATCGCGCGCCGCCGCAGCAGCACCCGGCCCTCCAGATTGGTCGTCGTGCCGGTCTCCTCGGCCCACTGCGTCACCGGCAGCACCACGTCCGCCAGCGCCGCCGTCTCCGACAGCACGACATCGCACACCGCGAGGAAGTCCAGCGACCTGATCCGCTCCTCGATGTGCGCGGCGCGCGGCGCCGACACCACCGGATTGGAGCCCATCAGCAGCAGCGACTTGATGTCACCGCCGAGCGCGTCCAGCAGCTCGTACGCGCTGCGTCCCGGCCCGGGCAGGCTGTCGGGGTCCACGCCCCAGACCTCGGCGACGTGCCGCCGCGCCTCGGGGTCGACCAGCTTGCGGTAACCCGGGAGCTGATCGGCCTTCTGGCCGTGCTCGCGCCCGCCTTGCCCGTTGCCCTGCCCGGTGAGGCAGCCGTAGCCGGACAGCGGCCGCCCGGCCCGCCCCGTGGCCAGCGTGAGGTTGATCCACGCGCCGACCGTGTCCGTGCCCTTGGACTGCTGCTCGGGCCCGCGCGCGGTGAGCACCATCGCATGCTCGGGCTCGCAGAACAGCCGTACCGCTTCGCGGAGTTGGGGAACGGGCACCCCCGTGATCCGCTCCACGTACTCCGGCCAGTGCGCCATGGCGGCGGCCCGTGCCTCTTCCCAGCCGCTGGTCCGCTCGCGGATGTACTCCTCGTCCACCCGCCCCTCGGCCACGATCAGATGCAGCAGCCCGAGCGCGAGGGCGAGATCGGTGCCGGGGCGCGGCGACAGGTGCAGATCGGCCTGCTCGGCCGTACGCGTGCGGCGCGGATCGATGACGATCAGCTTGCCGCCGTTCTCCTTCAGCCCGGTGAGATAGCGCAGCGCCGGCGGCATGGTCTCTGCGAGGTTGGACCCGACGAGGACGACACACCCCGTCCTCGGGATGTCCTCCAGCGGGAACGGCAGCCCGCGGTCCAGGCCGAAAGCCTTCGTCCCGGCGGCCGCGGCCGAGGACATGCAGAAGCGGCCGTTGTAGTCGATCTGCGAGGTGCCGAGGACGATCCGCGCGAACTTGCCGAGCAGATAAGCCTTCTCGTTCGTCAGCCCGCCGCCGCCGAACACTCCGCACGCGTCCGGGCCATGTTCCGTACGCGTGCGGGTGAGTCCCTCGGCGATCCGGTCGAGTGCCTCGTCCCAGGAGGCGGGTTCCAGGTTGCCCGCCCTTCTGACCAAGGGACTGGTCAGCCTGACCCGGGACGAGAGCACAGCCGGGGCCGTACGACCCTTGCCGCACAGTGCTCCCCGGTTCACCGGGAAGTCCGCGCGCTCCGTGACCACTACGACCCCTTCGGTCCCGTCCGCACCGGGCGTCAGGTTCATCCCGCACTGCAGGGCGCAGTACGGGCAGTGGGTGGGCGTCGCGGAGTTCGGCATACCGCTCAGCGTGCGTCGCACGTGTTACGCGCCGGGACGCCCCTCGTTACGCGACCGGCACGGGGACCTCCCGGCGGCGTCGGGCCCGGCGTGAGGAAGAGCGCCGCCGGATGTCGCGATTCCGTCACCGTATGTGGTCACATCGCCGCTTTCCGTCCATCCGCTCGGGCCCCGCGTGCTAAGAACTACGGGCGCCACGGACACGGGGGTCGTGCCGCGAGCCCCGTGTGGCGCATGACCTGTCACCCGGCCCGCGCGCGGGCCACCGGGGGAAGAGGACAACCACGTGACCGTATGCGCACCACCGCCGCCGCCCTGGGTGCCGTCGGCGCCCTGACCGCCACTCAGCTCGGCCTCGCCGGAGCCGCCTCGGCCGCGCCCCGGGCCGCCGGCTGCCCGATCGAACTCCGTTCGCCCAAGAGCTTCACCCTGGACGCGAAGAACCGGGTGCAGGGCGGCCTCTACTTCGCTCTCAGGAACAAGAGCAAGACCGCGAGCTTCAAGGACGTCAGCCTGACCGTCAGCAAGCCCGTCAACCTGACCTTCACCTACGCCACGCCCACCAAGGGCAGCAAGATCACCAAGCGCACCTCGAAGGTAGCCACCGTCCGCACCAGGACACTGAAGAAGAAGGGCACCACCGGTCTGCGCATCAGCGCCTACATGACCAACAGCAAGAAGCCCTACGAGGTTCGCTTCACCGTCCGCGGCAAGACCGCCGCCGACAGGCAGTGGGGCTGCGCGGTGGACCAGGGCTGGTGGGGCAGCATCAAGCACTGAGGGTGCGCCAGGGGGAGGCTTCGACGGCCCGCACAGGGCCCTCTTCGCACCCTCTACTGCCCCTCCGAGGGCCCCCGCCCCGCCGACGCGAGCGCCTTCTCGACCCCCGTTTCCTCCGGTCCGAGGAAGCGGGGGTCCGGCTCGAACAGGGCGTCCAGGGAGGCCTTGCCCGCCGCGAACAGCTCCCGGGTGGCCCCGTAGTACCAGGTTCCGTCGTGCCGGTCCTGCACACCGACGCCGTACGACTCGACACCCGCCTCCTCGCACAGCGCGACCGCCCGGCGTATGTGGAAGCCCTGGCTGACGAGCACCGCCCGGTCCACACCGAAGATCTTCTTGGCGCGGACGCAGGAGTCCCAGGTGTCGAACCCGGCGTAGTCGCTGACGATCCGGTCGTCCGGCACGCCGTGCTCGGTGAGATAGCCGCGCATCGCGTCCGGCTCGTCGTACTCCACGCGGCTGTTGTCCCCGGTGACCAGGACCACCTTGATCCGGCCCGACCGGTACAGCTCGGCCGCCGCATCCAGCCGGCGCGCGAGATACGGGGACGGCTCGCCCCGCCAGAGCCCGGCGCCGAACACGACCGCGACCTCGGTGTGCGGCGCGTCGGCCGTGGTCCGCAGCCGGTCGGCGGCCGCCGTGTACATCCAGGTCGAGGGCAGCAGTGCCAGCACGCACAGCAGCATCACCGCCTGCACGGCCCGCCGCCGCCCCGCCCGCGTACGCGGCAGCCGAACGACGCGCACGATCCGCCCGATACGCCTCACTGCGCCCCCGTCCCCTCGGATCCGCTCATGTGTCCTGCTTGTTTCCGGCGAGCCCGTCCGATCCCGCCCCCGATCCCGCCCCCGATCCCGCCCACTCGACCAACGAAGACGTCAGTCACGGAGATCCGGTTCACCGCTCAGCGTGACAAGCTTCACCCGAACGTGTGAAAAGGCCAGGTCGCGGAGGTTCACACGCCCGTACCGCGCGCGGTGAAGTGCCGGAAAACACCCGTCACCACCGCGCAACGGGGAGGCAACGTCCTCCCGGCACCATCGGTGCATGACGGCGACGACGAGCAAGTCGAACGCGGACCTCGACAGTACGGCGCACATCATGAACCTGATCAGTGACCAGTTGGCCACGCAGCTCAGCCGCGTCTCCCGCGACGGCACCCGGCGCCCCGCCCCACCGGCGCTCGTCCTGGTCGCGCACGGCAGCCGTGACCCGCGCGCCCTGGCGACCGTTCGCACCCTCATGGAGCACGTCCGCGAGCAGCGCCCCGGCCTCGCCGTGCACCTCGGCCACATCGAGCTGAACGAGCCCCTGCTCCCCGACACCCTCGCCGCCCTCGGCGACCGGGAAGCCGTCCTCGTCCCCCTCCTCCTCAGCCGCGGCTACCACGTCAAGCAGGACATCCCGGAGATGGCCGCGGCCGCCGAGGCCCGCACCCGCCTGGCCACCCCCCTCGGCCCGCACCCCCTCCTCGTCGACGCCCTGCACGCCCGCCTCGTCGAGGCCGGCTGGCGCACCCGTATGAGCGCGGCCCGGCGCCGGGGAAGCGCGGTCGTCCTCGCCGCCGCCGGCTCCCGTGACCCCGAGGCCGCCCTGGACACCGGCCGCACGGCCCGCCTCCTCGCCGACCGCCTGGGCGTCCCGGTCCTCCCCGCCTACGCCTCCGCGGCGTCCCCCACCGTCCCCGAGGCCGTCCGCACCCTCACCGCCGCGGGCCACACCCACGTGGCGGTGGCGTCCTACTTCACGGCCCCGGGCCGCTTCGCGACGGAATGCGCGGCGGCGGCCCCCTGGATCGCCGCGGCCCCCCTAGGAGTCCACCCGTCCATGGCCACCCTGGTCCTGCACCGCTACGACGAGGCACTGAGCACCCCCGGCACAACGGTGGAACGAGCCCTGGCGTCGGCATAGGGGCCTCGCGAAACTCCCGACCCGCAACAGCGCCCCTCCAGGGGCGCGGGGCTGTGTCGAATGTGCGGCTCCGCCGCGTGGGTGCGACCAGCCACGACCGACCCGTACCCGCCAAACGGCAGGACCCGGCAGACGAGTAGGCACCCTTTTGTCACACCCGCCCCGTACTGTCGAATCATGGAAGGCACAACACCCCCCACCCACGACACCCCCGCGAGCCATGACACCCCGGCCGACTACGACCCGCCCTCCGTGGAGCGCTACGCCCCGGAGCCCGACAAACGTCCCGGCCGCACCGCCTTCCAGCGCGACCGCGCCCGCGTGCTGCACTCCGCGGCCCTGCGCAGACTCGCCGGCAAGACCCAGGTCGTCACCCCCGGCACCCGCACCCACGTCTGGGACGCCAGCCCCCGCACCCGCCTCACCCACTCCCTGGAGTGTGCCCAGGTGGGTCGCGAGCTGGGCGCCGCCCTCGGCTGCGACCCCGACCTCGTGGAGGCCGCCTGTCTCTCGCACGACCTCGGCCACCCCCCTTTCGGTCACAACGGCGAACAGGCACTCAACGAATTCGCCGAGGACTGCGGCGGTTTCGAGGGCAACGCCCAGTCCCTGCGCCTGCTGACCCGCATCGAGCCCAAGCGCTTCGTAGGGTCCTCGGAGTCCGGCGACCTCGTCAGCGTCGGCCTCAACCTCACCCGCGCCGCCCTGGACGCCGCCACCAAGTACCCCTGGCCGCGCGGCGGTCACCCCACCGACCCCAAGTCGCCCAAGTTCGGCGTGTACGACGACGACCGGCCCGTCTTCGACTGGGTCCGCAAGGACGCCCCCGGCACGAGCACGACCTTCGAGGCCCAGGTCATGGACTGGTCCGACGACGTGGCGTATTCCGTGCACGACGTCGAGGACGGCCTGCACGCGGGCCACATCGATCCGGGCTGTCTGCACGCGGAGCCCGAACGCCGAGCGGTCTTCGAGGTCGCCCGCGGCCGGTACGTCCCCGCGGACACCGACCCGGCCGAACTCGCCGCCGCCCTCGACCGCCTCCTCGACCAGGAGTGGTGGCCCCACGGCTACGACGGGACGGCCGTCGCCCAGGCCCGGTTGAAGGACGCCACCAGCCAGCTCATCGGCCGGTTCTGCCTCGCCGCCGAGGGCGCCACCCGGCAGGCGTACGGAGGCGGCCCCCTCACCCGGTACGCCGCCGAACTGGTCGTCCCGCGCGAGACGCGGCTGGAGTGCGCCGTGCTGAAGGCGGTCGCCGACCGCTATGTGATGCAGCGGGCCGAGCAGGAACGGCTCCGCGCCGACCAGCGGATCGTCGTAGCCGAACTCGCCGAGGCGCTCACCGCCCGGGCGCCGGAGGGGCTCGAACCCCAGTTCCGTGCGCTGTTCGACTCGGCCCCGGACGACCGCGCCCGCAAGCGGGTGATCGTCGACCAGATCGCTTCCCTCACCGACACCTCCGCCCGCGCGCTGCACGCGAGACTGACGGGGCGGAAGTGACGAAAACGTGACCCTGCGTGGCCTGATCGGGTCACTACCCCTTCCCGCATCACGCTCCGTGCGGGACGCTCGCATGTGGACGCACCCTTAAGAGGAGGCATCAAGTGGTCGACGCGGATCAGACATTCGTCATCGTCGGAGGTGGTCTCGCCGGCGCGAAAGCGGCCGAGACGCTCCGAGCGGAGGGCTTCACCGGCCGCGTGATACTGATCTGCGACGAACGCGACCACCCCTACGAGCGTCCGCCGCTCTCCAAGGGCTATCTGCTCGGCAAGGAGGAGCGCGACACCGTCTTCGTCCACGAGCCGTCCTGGTACGCGAGCAACGACATCGAACTCCACCTCGGCCAGACCGTCGACGCGATCGACCGTACGGCGAGGACCGTTCGCTTCGGTGACGACGGCACCCTCGTCCACTACGACAAACTGCTGCTCGCGACCGGCGCCGAGCCCCGCCGCCTGGACATCCCGGGCACCGATCTCGCGGGTGTCCACCATCTGCGCCGTCTCGCCCACGCCGAGCGCCTCAAGGGCGTCCTCGCCGCCCTCGGCCGGGACAACGGCCACCTCGTGGTCGCCGGCGCCGGCTGGATCGGCCTGGAGGTGGCGGCGGCGGCCCGCGAGTACGGCGCGGAGGTCACCGTCGTCGAGCCGGAGCCGACGCCCCTGCACGGCGTCCTCGGCCCCGAGCTGGGCAACCTCTTCGCCGAGCTGCACCGCGAGCACGGCGTCCGCTTCCACTTCGGTGCGAGGCTCACGGAGATCGTCGGCCAGGACGGGATGGTCCTGGCGGCCCGCACGGACACGGGGGAGGAGCACCCGGCGCACGACGTCCTCGCGGCCATCGGCGCGGGTCCGCGCGTGGGTCTCGCCGAGGCGGCGGGGCTGGAGATCGCCGGCCGTGCGCACGGCGGGGGCATCGTGGTCGACGTGGGGCTGCGTACATCCGACCCTTCCATCTACGCCGCCGGTGACGTCGTCTCCTTCCCGCACGCCCTGTTCGACACCCGGCTGCGGGTGGAGCACTGGGCCAACGCGCTCAACGGCGGGCCGGCCGCAGCCCGCTCGATGCTCGGCAAGGACGTCACCTACGACCGGGTGCCCTATTTCTTCTCCGACCAGTACGACCTGGGCATGGAGTACTCGGGGTGGGCACCGCCCGGATCGTACGACCAGGTGCTGATCCGAGGGGATGCGGGCAAGCGGGAGTTCATCGCGTTCTGGGTGAAGGAGGGGCGGGTACTGGCCGGGATGAACGTGAACGTGTGGGATGTCACTGAGCCGATCCAGAAGCTGATCCGGTCCCGGGAGCGGGTCGATGTGGACGCGCTCGCGAATCCCCAGGTGCCGTTGGAGAGTCTGGTCGCCTAGGCATCGGCGGGGCTGGGGCGCGAGGGCGTGCGGGTGGTATGTGGTTGCTCGCGCAGTTCCCCGCGCCCCTCAAGGGGCGCCGCCCGTGCCCCATGGTTGTCAGTGGACCACCGTAGAATCTCCGCGTGGCAGGACGGATCAACGACGAGGACGTGAAGGCGGTACGGGACGCGGTCCCGATCGACGCCGTGGTGTCCGAGTACCTCCAGCTGCGCAACGCGGGCGGCGGGAACCTCAAGGGCCTCTGCCCGTTCCACGACGAGAAGTCGCCGTCCTTCCAGGTCAGCCCGAGCAAGGGCCTCTTCCACTGCTTCGGCTGCCAGGAGGGCGGCGACACCATCACATTCGTGATGAAGGTCGACCACCTGTCCTTCTCGGAGGCCGTCGAGCGCCTGGCCGGCCAGGCCGGCATCACCCTCAGGTACGAGGAGGGCGGGTACAACCCGTCCCACCAACGCGGCGAACGGATCCGCCTGGTCGAGGCCCACAAGATCGCCGCCGAGTGGTACGCGGAACAGCTCGCCACCAGCCCCGAGGCCGACACCGGCCGGATCTTCCTCGCCGAGCGCGGCTTCGACCAGGCCGCCGCCGTCCACTTCGGCGTCGGCTACAGCCCCCAGGGCTGGGACCACCTCACCCGCTTCCTGCGCGGCAAGGGCTTCACCGACAAGGAACTGTTCCTGTCCGGCCTTTCCCAGGAGGGCCGCCGGGGCCCGATCGACCGCTTCCGGGGCCGCCTGATGTGGCCCATCCGCGACATCGGTGGAGACGTGGTCGGCTTCGGCGCCCGCAAGCTCTACGAGGCGGACAACGGCCCGAAGTACCTCAACACCCCCGACACCGCGATCTACCGCAAGTCCCAGGTCCTCTACGGCATCGACCTCGCCAAGAAGGACATCGCCAAGGCCAGCCGGGCCGTCGTCGTCGAGGGCTACACCGACGTCATGGCCTGCCACCTCGCCGGCGTCACCACGGCCATCGCCACCTGCGGCACGGCCTTCGGCGGCGATCACATCAAGATCCTCCGCCGGCTGCTGATGGACAACGGCTCGGCGCGTGTGATCTTCACGTTCGACGGCGACGCGGCCGGCCAGAAGGCGGCCCTGCGCGCCTTCGAGGACGACCAGAAGTTCGCCGCCGAGACCTACATCGCGATCGCCCCCGACGGCATGGACCCCTGCGAACTGCGCCTCGCGAAGGGCGATGACGCGGTGGTCGAGCTGACCGAACCCCGTACCCCGCTCTTCGAGTTCGCCCTCCGCCAGATCGTCGCCCGCTACGACCTGGAGACCCCCGCCGGGCGGGCCGCCGCCCTCGACGAGGCCGCGCCGATCGTGGCCCGCATCAAGAACAGCGGCGCCCAGCACGAGGTCGCCGTGGAACTCGCCGGCATGCTCGGCATCCTCGACACCCAGTTCGTCGTCAAGCGCGTCGCCCAGCTGGCCCGCTGGGCCCGCGACCGGGGCGGCCAGGGCCCCGCCCCCTCCGCCCAGCGCACCGCCCAGCCGTACGAGTCCACTTCCCGGCCCCCGTCCGGCCCCGCCCTCACCCTCCGCAACCCGGTTTTCGCCACCGAGCGCGAACTCCTCAAACTCGCCCTCCAGCGCCCTGAGTTGGTCGCCCCCGCGTTCGACGCGTACGGCGTCGACGAGTTCACCGCCGCCCCCTACGCGGCCGTCCGTGAGGCGATCATCGAAGCGGGCGGCGTGGAGTACGGCGCAGAGGACCCGCAGGAGTACCTGGTCCGCGTCCGCGAGGCCGCGCCGGACGACACGGTGCGGGCCATGGTGACCGAGCTGGCGGTCGAGGCGATCATGCGCAAGACGGTCGACGACGTCTACGCGGGCGCACAACTGGTCACCGTGCGTCGCCGGGCCGTCGAACGCCGGGTGCGCGACGTCCAGGGCAGCCTGGCGAGGGCGGCCGCCCAGGGCGACCCGGCCCAGCTGGCCGCCGTCCAGAACGAGTTGTGGGTCCTCCAGCAGTACGACCAGGCATTGCGGGAGCGGGGCGCGGAGGCGCTCTGACCCCGCGACGGTTCGCGCCCCCGGCCGCGCACGTCCCCGCAGCACATGCCAATCCGCGCCGGAGCCACCCCGCTCCGTACGGCCTTCAAGCTGTTTGCGGCCCGCCCAGCAGCGCACTCGTGCAGCACGGTAACCGTGCGGTCACGGCCCGGACGCAAAAAGTCACCGCACGCCCCTCGTGGCGGCTGTGTGTCGTACTCCACACTGGGTTGCGGTGCCTGAGTCCTCGGAGCGCGGCCGACCCGTCCCCCATGGGTCCGAGATCCCCGCGGTTCCGCTCGATGAGTACGGGATGGACGGCGGCGAGGCCGCCCGCGTCATCCCAGACGTACCGCTGTCGTACGCCCTGGCAGCGACATTCCTGGAGGTCGCCCCCGTGCAGACCCAGACCCTCATACAGAACGACACCAGTACGGCCAGTACGACCATCGGTACCGACGGCTCGGAGCCGGCCGAGGAGACCGATGTCATCACCGCGGTGCCCGCCCAGAGCCGCGCCGCGCACCACCCCGAGGCGGTCCCGGACGGCCCGCCCGACCTGGACGAACCGCCCGCCGCTGTGGTCGAGGCCCTGGAGAGGGCAGACCCCCCGGAGCCCGAGCCCGTGGAACCGCCGCGCGCCCGCGCGGACACCAGCGGCCCGTCCTCCGACCTCTTCCGCCAGTACCTGCGCGAGATCGGCCGCATCCCCCTCCTGACGGCAGCGGAGGAAGTGGAGCTGGCCCGCCGCGTCGAGGCCGGCCTCTTCGCCGAGGAGCGACTCGGCAACGCCCGCGACCTCGACACCGAGCTGGCCCTCGACCTCGACAAGCTGGTCGTCATGGGCCGCATGGCCAAGCGTCGCCTGATCGAGGCGAACCTGCGGCTCGTCGTCTCCGTGGCGAAGCGGTACGTCGGCCGCGGCCTGACCATGCTGGACCTGGTGCAGGAAGGAAACCTGGGCCTCATCCGGGCCGTCGAGAAGTTCGACTACGCGCGCGGCTACAAGTTCTCGACCTACGCGACCTGGTGGATCCGCCAGGCCATGTCCCGCGCGCTGGCCGACCAGGCCCGCACCATCCGGGTCCCGGTCCACGTGGTCGAGCTGATCAACCGGGTCGTCCGAGTCCAGCGCCGCATGCTGCAGGAGCGGGGCTACGAGCCCACGCCGGAGGAGGTGGCCGCACACCTCGACCTCGCCCCCGAACGCGTCAGCGAGGTCCTCCGCCTCGCCCAGGAACCGGTCTCCCTCCACGCCCCGGTCGGCGAGGAGGACGACGTTGCCCTGGGCGACCTCATCGAGGACGGCGACGCGGCGAGCCCCGTGGAGTCGGCCGCGTTCCTGTTGCTGCGCGAACACCTGGAGGCGGTCCTCTCCACCCTCGGCGAACGCGAACGCAAGGTGGTCCAACTCCGCTACGGCCTCGCCGACGGCCGCCCTCGCACGCTGGAGGAGATAGGCCGCATCTTCGGCGTGACCCGGGAACGCATCCGGCAGATCGAGTCCAAGACCCTGAACAAACTCAGGGACCACGCTTTCGCTGACCAGCTGAGGGGCTACTTGGACTGAGGGGTGCATTGTCGGGTGAGGGTCCGGTGGGGGCTTCTCACGCAGTTCCCCGCGCCCCTGAAGAAGCGGGGCTGCGCCCCTGCTCTTTCACGGGCCCGCAGGGGCCGGTGTCTTTTAGGGGCGCGAGGAACTGCGCGAGAAGCCCCCACCCACCCGCACCCGACAACGCACCCCCCTCACCCCACCCCCTCAGTCCACCTCGGCCACCGCCTCCGCGAACTGGGCCCGATACAGCCGCGCATACGCCCCACCCGCGGCCAGCAACTCCTCGTGCGCCCCCTGCTCCACGATGGAACCGTTCTCCATCACCAGAATCGTGTCCGCGTCCCGAACCGTCGACAGCCGATGCGCGATCACGAACGACGTCCGCCCGTGCGCCAGCTTCGCCATCGCCTTCTGGATCAACACCTCGGTCCGCGTGTCCACCGAGGACGTCGCCTCGTCCAGCACCAGGATCACCGGATCCGACAGGAACGCCCGAGCGATCGTGATGAGCTGCTTCTCACCGGCGCTCACCCCGGTCCCCTCGTCGTCGATCACGGTGTCGTACCCGTCCGGCAGCGTCCGGATGAACCGATCCGCGTGCGCCGCCCGAGCCGCCTCCTCGACCTCACCCCGCGTCACCTTCCGCGACGCGGACGCCCCATACGCGATGTTCTCCGCGATGGTCCCGCCGAACAGCCAGGTGTCCTGGAGCACCATTCCTATCCCGTCGCGCAGTTCGTCCCGCGACATGGACGCGACATCGACCCCGTCGAGCGTGATCCGCCCGCCCGTGACCTCGTAGAACCGCATCAACAGGTTCACCAGCGTGGTCTTGCCCGCGCCCGTCGGCCCCACGATCGCCACCGTGTGCCCCGGCTCGACGACCAGCGACAGATCCTCGATCAGCGGCTTGTCGGCCTCGTACCGGAAGGACACCCCCTCCAGCGCCACCCGCCCCCGCAGCTCCTCGGGCCGCACCCCGGGCACCGCGTCGGCCTCCTGCTCCTCCGCGTCGAGCAGTTCGAAGATCCGCTCGGCGGAGGCGACCCCCGACTGCACGAGGTTGGCCATGGACGCCACCTGCGTCAGCGGCATCGAGAACTGCCGCGAGTACTGGATGAAGGCCTGCACGTCACCGATCGACAGCGCACCGGTCGCGACCCGCAGCCCGCCCACCACGGCGACGAGCACATAGTTGATGTTCGACACGAACAACATCAGCGGCTGCATGATGCCGCTGTTGAACTGGGCCTTGAACCCGGCCTCGTACAGCCGCTCGTTCTCCTCGGCGAACTGCTGCGCCGACTCCTCCTGACGCCCGAACACCTTCACCAGCGTGTGCCCGGTGTACATCTCCTCGATGTGGGCGTTGAGCCTGCCCGTCACCCGCCACTGCGCGACGAAGTGCGGCTGCGACCGCTTGCCGACCCGCGTGGCCACCAGGAACGACACCGGCACGGTCACCAGCGCGACCAGCGCCAGCAGCGGCGACACCCAGAACATCATCGCCAGCACGCCGATGATGGTGAGCAGTGAGTTGATCAGCTGGCCCATCGACTGTTGCAGCGTCTGCCCGATGTTGTCGATGTCGTTGGTCGCCCGGCTCAGCACCTCACCGCGCTGCCGCTTGTCGAAGTACGACAGCGGCAGCCGCGACAGCTTCGCCTGGAGCTGTTCGCGCATGTGGTAGACGGTCCGGTTGATCGCTCGGTTGGAGAGCCGCGTGGCCACCGCCATCAGCAGCCCCGCGACCAGGAAGATGCCGAGGGCAACCAGAAGAACTGTGCCGACGGCCTCGAAATCGATGCCCTTGCCCGGTGTGAAGTCCGTGCCCGACAGCATGTCGGCGATCGCGCCGTCCCCGCGCTCCCGCATGGACTCCAGGACCTCGGCCTTGGTCGCGCCCGCCGGCATCTCCCGCCCGACGACACCCGCGAACACCAGGTCGGTCGCCTTGCCGAGGATCCACGGCCCCAGCACGGACAGTCCGACGCTGATCACCGCGCACAGGACCATCGCGTACATCGTGAACCGCTCGGGCCTGAACTGCGCGAGCAGCCGTTTCCCGGACCCCTTGAAGTCCATGGAGTGCTGATCGGGGGCCCCGGCCCCCGCCATCCGTGCCAACGGCCCGGCCATCAGGCTGCCTCCGCTTCCGTGAGCTGGGAGAGGACGATCTCCCGGTAGGTCTCGTTCTCCGCCATCAGCTCGTGGTGGCGTCCGGCTCCGACCACGCGGCCCTCGTCGAGGACGACGATCCGGTCGGCGTCCCGGATGGTCGCCACCCGCTGGGCCACGATCACCACGGTCGCGTCGGCGGTCTCCCGCGCCAGCGCGGCCCGCAGCGCGGCGTCGGTCGCGTAGTCGAGCGCGGAGAAGGAGTCGTCGAACAGATAGATCTCCGGCCGCTGCACCAGCGTCCGCGCGATCGCGAGCCGCTGCCGCTGGCCGCCGGACACATTGGTCCCGCCCTGCGCAACGGGGGAGTCCAGCCCGTTCTCCAGTCGTTCGACGAATTCCTTGGCCTGCGCCACCTCCAGCGCGTGCCACAACTCCTCGTCGGTGGCGTCCGGATTGCCGTACCGCAGATTCGTCGCCACGGTCCCGGAGAACAGATACGGCTTCTGCGGCACCAGACTCACCGTCCTGGCCAGCAGTTTCGGGTCGAGCGCCCGTACGTCGACGCCATCCACCAGGACCTCGCCCTCGGTGACGTCGAACAGCCGGGGCACCAGCCCGAGCAGCGTCGACTTGCCGCTGCCGGTGGACCCGATGACCGCGGTCGTCTCACCCGGCCGGGCCACGACCTCGATCGACCTGAGCACCGGCTCCTCGGCACCCGGATAGCGGAACCCCGCACCCCGGACCTCCAGGAACCCGTGACGCCGCAGCTCCCGTACGGGCTCGACCGGCGGCACCACGCTCGTGTCGGTCTCCAGCACCTCCTGGATGCGCTCGGCGCACACCTCGGCGCGCGGCATCATCATGAACATGAAGGTGGCCATCATCACAGCCATGACGATCTGCATCAGATAGGCGAGGAAGGCCGTGAGCGCGCCGATCTCCATGCCCCCGGTGTCGATCCGGTGGGCTCCGAACCACACCACCGCGATCGACGAGAAGTTGATGACCGTCATGACGATCGGGAACAGCAGCGCGAGCATCCGCCCGGTGCCCAGCGACACGTCCGTCAGTTCGACGTTCGCCTTCCGGAACCGCTCCTTCTCGTAGTCGTCCCGCACGAAGGCCCGGATCACCCGGTTGCCGGTGATCTGCTCCCGCAGCACCCGGTTCACGGTGTCCAACCGCTCCTGCATGGTGCGGAACAGGGGGCGCAGTCGGCGCACGATCAGGCTGACGGAGATCCCGAGCACCGGTACGACCGCCAGGAGCACTCCCGACAGCGGCACGTCCAGCCCGAGCGCCAGCACGATGCCGCCGACACACATGATCGGCGCCGACACCACCAGCGTGAACGTCATGAGCACCAGCATCTGCACCTGCTGGACGTCGTTCGTCGTCCGCGTGATCAGCGACGGGGCCCCGAAGTGACCGACCTCACGCGCCGAGAACGACTGCACCCGGTCGAACACGGCGGCCCGGATGTCCCGGCCGACCGCCGACGCGGTGCGGGCGCCGTAGTACACGGCCCCGATGTTGCAGACGACCTGCACCAGCGAGATACCGACCATCAGCGCGCCGAAGGACAGGATGTAACCCGTGTCGCCCTTCACCACGCCCTCGTCGATGATGTCCGCGTTCAGCGTGGGCAGGTAGAGCGTGGCGCACGTCTGCACGAACTGCAGCAGCACCAGCAGGGTGATCGGTGTCCGGTAGGGACGGAGATGACTTCTCAGCAATCGTATGAGCACGCGAGATCTCTCGGAGTCGAGGACGGGGTTCGGGACGCACCACCCCCCATCGTCGAACACTCCACCCGCGTTACCTCAACCGAATTAACCCGACGGTGAAGGTCCCCTGGCCGAATCTCGCAGCTGACCCGCGCCGCGCGTCCTCGACCGGCAGGCACCCCATCGGAACCGGCAGGCACCCCATCGGAACCGGCAGGCACCCCATCGGAACCGGCAGGCACCCCATCGGAACCGGCAAGGCAATCCCATCGGGAACCGGCAGGAGCCCCATCAGGCGCCCCGCTCGGGCACCTCATCAGGCACGGAACGCCCCGGGGTGGGTCTGCTCCCGAACCGCCACGTACTGCTGCCGAACCGCCTGCCCCACCGCCAGTTCGTCACCTGGCTCCAGCACCTGCGCCGCCGCCCCCGGCCACATCGGAGGCGTACGCGGATCGAGCGCCCCCTGCGAGACCCCGAGCGCCCACGCGGCCTGCCGCGCCGCGCCCACCGCCGCGTAGTCGGCCGGCTGCGGCACCACCACCGGCACCCCGAAGAGCGCCGGCGCCGCCGCCTGCACGGCCGGCAACTCCGCCGCCGCACCCAGCAGGAAGATCCGCCGTACGTCCACGCCCCGGCCCCGCAGCACGTCCAGCGCGTCCGCGAGCCCGCACAGCATGCCCTCGAAGGCGGCCCGCGCGAAGTGCTCCGGCTTCATCGACTCCCGCCGCAGCCCGGCCAGCGTCCCCGCCGTGTGCGGCAGGTTCGGCGTCCGCTCGCCCTCCAGATAGGGCAGCATGACCAGCCCGTGCGACCCGGGGGTGGACTTCATCGCCAGGTCGGACAGCGCCTCCAGATCGGCCACGCCCAGCAGTTCGGTGGCCCCGCGCAGGGTCCGTACGGCGTTGAGCGTGGTGACGACCGGCAGATGCATCCCGGTCGCGTCGGCCAGCGAGGTGATCATCCCGGAGGAGTCGACGAGCGCCTGGGTGTGTACGGCCATGACGGACCCGGAGGCCCCCAGCGACACCACCGCGTCACCGAGGCCGATACCGAGCCCGAACGCGGCGGCCATGGTCTCGCCGGTGCCGGCGGAGATGAGGAGCCCCTCCGGCGTCGTACCGGCGGCGTCCGAGGGGCCCAGCACCTCGGGAAGCATCACCTGATGCCCGAGCGCCATCTCCACGAGGTCCGTGCGGTACTGCCCGGTCGCCGCGTTCCAGTACCCGGTCCCGGACGCCCCGCCCCGGTCCGTGGTCCTCCTGACCGGCCGCCCGAGCAACTGCCAGACCAGCCAGTCGTGCGCCTGGAGCAGTACGGCCGTCCGCATCGCGGCGTCCGGTTCCGTACGGCTCATCCAGCGCAGCTTGGTCACCGGCTGCGCGGCCCCCGGCACACAGCCGACGGCCTCCGCCCACGCCCCTCGCCCGCCGAGCGCGTCGACGAGGTCGGCCGCCGCGACCTGGGTCCGCTTGTCGCCGCCGACCATCGCCGGACGCACGGTGTTGCCCTGCGCGTCCAGCGCGATCAGCCCGTTCTGCTGGGACGAGACCCCGATCGCCTGCACGCCCTCCAGCAGCCCGCCGCCGGCCGCCTCTCCCAGGGACAGCAGCCAGGCCTGCGGGTCGACGTCGGCGGGGCGCCCCCCGCTCTCCGCCGGCTCCAACGGGTGCGGGGCATACCCCTGCCTGAGCACGGCCCCTGTGTCCGAGTCACAGACGACAATGCGCGTAAAATCGGGCGAACTGTCCAGCCCGGCGACTATCCCCATGGCGGAAATTCTGCCGCACGGGAAGGGGTGGGGGCGCCGCGCGTTGCTCCGGTCGGCGCGATGTGGTCTCTAGGTATTGCTGGTGCCCCAGTCGTCTCCGGCCGAGCCGTTGGCGTTGCGCTCCCGCAGGGAGCGAACCCGCTCGGCGACCAGATCGGGCATGCGGTCGCCGACCTTCTCGCTGACCACGTGGTACGCCTTGCCCGCGTAGACCCGCCCCTGCTGGGCGGCCGACTCGGCGGTGTTCCGTACGGCGGGGTTCTGTGCGACCTGCCGGGCGGACTTCTTCAACTGTTCGTAGCGTTCGCGACCGGCCTTCGTGCCGAGCACGTACCCCAGGGCCAGTCCGGCAAAGAACGTGAGCCGATAGCGCATGGCGACCACCCTTCCCTTACGTCTGCGTCGGTCCCTTGCGTGCCCTGCGCGGGCGACGGGCACAGGGGATACCGATTGGCGGAGCACCCCCCTGCTTGCGCTAATGTATGTGTCGCAGCGAGCGCACGCCCCCTGGCGAATACCCAGGGAGGTACGTTCGATGCAGCGAGGCAATCCTCCGTAGCTCAATTGGCAGAGCAGCCGGCTGTTAACCGGCAGGTTACTGGTTCGAGTCCAGTCGGGGGAGCTTCGATCTTCCGTAGCTCAATTGGCAGAGCAGCCGGCTGTTAACCGGCAGGTTACTGGTTCGAGTCCAGTCGGGAGAGCAGTGAGGGAGGACCCCGTGGGGGTCCTTTTTCATGTTCGGGGGGGAACCGTGTGCGGCGCGCCGAGGTCTTCAAGGTCAAGAAGCGCATGCGAAGGCCGACCATCCGAAGCAGGAGATCGTATGAGCGGCTATGCTGCGGCAGACGGCGCGCACACATGTACGCGACACGCCGTACGGGGCGGTAGCTCAGCCGGTTAGAGCAGCGGACTCATAATCCGTCGGCCGTGGGTTCGAGTCCCACCCGCCCCACCAGTGCAGGGCTGTGACCTGCGGAAACGTTCATTTTTGGTTGTCTGAGCGTCAACTTTGCCTGAACGGACTGAATCCGCTGCGCGCGAGTTTGGTGCCAGGTTGGTCTGCGTTGGCTGATGCTCTGCTGACCTGCATGGATGTGCGCGGACGCGTGGTCGGTGAGACGTGTTCTGGCCGGCTCGGCAGCGGCAGGGCTGTGTGTTGAGGCCATCCTGAGGCCGGAGGTACCGGGGAAGTACCGGAAGGCGTCCTCCTCCACTGCGACGTCGTCCAGAGTTCGGCGTGGAGCGGGTCAGTGGCTGTGGGGCGCGTACAAGATCACGGCCATGCCCGTCAGCAGACGAGAGCGCCGATGACGGCGTAGCGATCGGGGCGGTAGCCGTCGGCAACCATGCCCCAGGCGAGTGACCCGGCCACGAAGATCCCGCCGTAGGCGGCGAGGATGCGCCCGAAGTTTGTCGTCGGACTGGAAGGTGGCCGCCACACCGTGGAGGCAGAGGGCGATCACGCGGGCGCCGAACCAGAGCCAGCCGTTGTGTTCCCGGACGCCCTTCCACACCAAGGCGCCCGTGTCCTCCTTCTCGGGAGCGTGGGTTGTCCGGGGTTACCCACCCACTCAACGGGGGCAGCGGCCGCGTAGTGCTGTCAGCGCCGCGATCACGGACGGCAGGTCGGCCGGTAAGAAAGGGAAGGGAGGTAGGTTGCCCACTCGTGCCGGGTGAGACTGCGGCCGGCTGCCATGCAGAGTCGGTCCTTGACGTCCTGCACATCCAGGGGCCATTGGATGATCTTGCCGTCCTCGCCGCCGGAGACCAGGGCTCCCTCAGGTGTGAAGGCGAGTCCGCGGATTCTGGCGCTGTGACCGGTCAGGGTGGCGCGGGGGCGCCGGGTGGCGATGTCCCACACAATGACCGAGTGGTCGTCACCGGCTGAGGCGAGGGTACGGCCGTCCCGGCTGAACGTGATGACCTGTACGGGGGCGGTGTGTCCACTGAGCACGGCGAGCTCCCTGCGGTCCGAGGCACTCCACAGCTTGATCGTCCGGCTGTCACCGGCGGTGGCGAGCAGCTTGCCGTCAGGGCTGACGGCGACGTCCTGCACGGCACCCTGCCCGGTGTCGTCCCTGGTGAGGAACTCGCCCGTGGTGGCATTCCACGCGTTGAGGTAGCCCCCCGTGCTGGCCGCTACCAGGTGACGGCCGTCGGGGGTGAAGACGAGCGAGGTGGTGAGACGGGGCGGATACGCCGATGTCCTTCGGGACGGTGATGCCGGTTCGCGGACGTCCCAGACGAACAGGCCGAGTGTGGCAGCCGCGAGAAGACGAGAGCCGCGGCCGGGAGCGAAGGCGATGTCGGTGGAGGCGCCGACGCCCTGGGTCGGGAATGGTTTGGCCGCGCGCCGTCCACGTTGGACATCCCAGAGAGTGACGATGTTGTTCCGGGTCACCGAGGCCAGCAGGCGTCCATCGGAGCTGAACGCGACGGCCTGGACCTGGTCAGGGTGCCCGCCCAGGGTGGCGAGTTGCTTCCCCCGGGCGTCCCAGAGGCGGACCGACTTGTCGCCGCCGGCCGAGGCGATCACGTCCCCGTCCGGGCTGACCTTGACGTCCTTGACCTGCGCGTCGAATCCGCTGAACGGGGTGTCGCGCAGATCATGCAGCACGATGGACCCGTTGAATCCCGCAGAGGCAAGCATCGCGCCGTCACGGCTGAGGGCAACCGAAACCGTCTCTGTGCGGCCTCTGTCCTGGTAGGTGTGGACGGACCTGCGATGCCGCAGGTCCCATATGGTGACGGTGCCGTTCTCGTCGGCCACGGCCAGCCTGTCCCCGGCGGGAGCGGAGATGGTCCATCCGAACGAGTCCGGCAGAGGCAGCCGCGGCAGTGCGGTCGGCTCCTCTCCGTCGAGGTTCCACAGGTACACCCCCTGGTCGTCGGCGGCTGCGGCGAGCGTGTGCCCTGAGGAGGCGAAGGCGACCTGGATGACGTGTTCGGAGGGCAGCGAGGCAATTTGTCTGCCTGTTTTCACGGACCAGACGACCGGGTCCCGCGTTCCGTCCGCAGACACCAGGAGTTCGCCGTCATGGCTGAAGCTCAGCGACCCGACCGCGGACCCATGCCCTTGTCCGCGAAGAAGACGGCGAGTGCCGGCGGACAGGTCGTGCAGGGCGATGTCGCCGTCCCCGACCCCGATCGCGATCTTGTTGCCGTCGGTGCTGAAGGCCATGCCGGAGCTGATCGGGTCCTCAGCGAGGGTGGTCACAGGCCGGCGTGTCCGGACGTCCCAGACGATGAGCGACCCAGAGGTCCCGTCTGTCGCGGTCGACGCGAGACGCTCTCCGTCGCCGCTGAAAGCCACCTTCATGGGCCGGCCGGTGTGTCCTCGCAGCGACGCGATCCGGGTGCCGCGCTCCGGGTCCCACAGACCGATCGTGCCGTCGCCGTTCGAGGAGGCGAGCAGCCTGTGGTCCGGGCTGAAAGCGACGGCGTACACCGCGGGACCGCTGACGTTGAGTTCCGTGCGCCGTGGCGCTGCCGCGGCGCTCAGGACGCTTCCCCGGGTTTCGGCGTCCGGGTGCAGGCGGTCCGCTTCGATGGCCAGAAGTCCTGCGAGGTCAGGATCGGTGGCCAGGAGAGACCGCGCTTGCAGGGACAATTCGCCCGCGAGTGCCTGCAGTTGCAGGCGGCGGGCGTCCTGCCGCTGTCGTACGGCCAGCCCTCCGCCCAGCACGGCGAGCACGAGAAGTACCGAGATGCCCACGACAAGGCGTTTGAGGAGTCGGGCATGACGCCGGGCGCTGTCCTGCTCGGCGGCTTCCTGAGCACTGCTGGTCCGAAGGAAGGCGTCCTCGAGCTGGTTCAGCTCCCGGGAATGGTCTCTGGCCCAGTCACGCGCGGCGAGCAACTGAGCACCCCGGTAAAGGGCACCGGCGTCCCTGTCCAGTGACTCCCAGGCGTGGGCGGCCTCGGTGAGCCGTCGGTGGACGATGAGGTTCGTCCGGTCGTCGGTGAGCCATCGGTGCAGCCGTGGCCAGGCCCGGATCAGCGCCTCGTGGGCCATCTCCACCGTGTCCTCGCCAAGAACGATCAGGCGTGCCGCGGCCAGGCGGCCCAGGATCTCGGCGGCCCCCGGCTCCTCGACGACACCGTCCAGTTCGCTGCGGGCGATGGGCCGCCGGGAGTCCCCGGTACCGTCGCCCAGCGCGGAGAGTCTGAGGAAGATCCTTCGAGCTGCCTGCCGTTGCTCCACGGTGAGTTCGCCGTAGACGCGGTCGGCGGTCTGGGCGATCGCTCCGCGCACACCGCCGCTCGCCTGGTACGCGGACAGGGTGAGGGTCGCTCCCTCTCGCCGCTGCCAGGTTTCCAGCAGCGCGTGCGAGACCAGCGGCAGCGCGCCCGGCTCCTCGGCTGCGTCAGCGAGCACGGTAGCCAGCATGTCCGGTTCCACGCCCCACCCCGCCTGGGCGGCCGGCCTGATGACGATCTCCCGCAGTTCGGTGGGGGACGCCGGCCCGACGAGGAGCATCGCCTCCTCTCCCAACGCGTCCAGAAGATCGGGATGCTGGGCGAACCGGGTGAGGAAGTCGGCGCGCACGCCGAGCACCACGGTGGTGCGGCGGTGCGGGCCGTGCGTGGCGTCCAGCAGCGCGGCGATGAACCGGCGGCGTTCGTCCCGGTCGGCGCAGAGCGTGAACAGTTCCTCGAACTGGTCCACGACCAGCAGTGCCCTGGTCTCCGGCGGACCGGTGACCAGGGCGCCACGGATCGCGATGTCCAGAGCGGCCGGATCGCTGCGCAGTTCCTCCCGCACACCATGGACATCCTGGCCGGACAACTTCGCCACCTGGTCGGACAACGCCTCCAGCGGATGCTCGGTGGGGGTCATCAGCAGGGTCCGCCACCGTCCTTCCGGCTGACCGTCTCCTGCGATCGTCCCCAGCAGCCCCGCGCGCAGGAGTGAGGACTTCCCGCTCCCCGACGCCCCGAAGACCCCGATGAGCGGCAGCCGCTCGACCCGCTCCAGCAGTCGGTCGACCAGCCGGGAACGGCCGAAGAACCACTCCGCCTGCTCGCTCTGGAACGGCGCCAGCCCCTGATAGGGGCAGCGCTCCTCGTCCGGCACAGGCTCCGACGCGGCCGCCGTGTCCGCCTCGGCGGCCACCGCCTCCCACCGCGCCTGCCATTCGGCCTGGTCGCCCCCGCACGCCTCGACGTAGGCCAAGGTCACCGCCAGCGAGGCAAGCCGGTCACCCTTGGCGGCCTCCGCCAGCGTGCTCGCCGAGTAGTGCGCCCGCTGGGCCAGGGCGCGATAGCTCGGACTGCCTGCCCTCTCCCGCAACCGGCGCAGCTGCCACGCAAGGCGCTGGACCGGGCCGGCTTCCGGATCCAGCGGCTTTTCCGGACGCCCCACCACATACCCCCCGCGCACGTCGTACCTGGCGTCCGGGTCGGACGGCACTGGATGCCTTCGCCAGGACCCGGCCTGAGATCCCGGAAGCGGACGGCGTGATCTAGGAGGGCCGCGGTCATGCTAGGGCCAACGCCCGCATTCGGTACACAAGTTCGACACATCGATGCAGGTCGGCAGAGATCGGTGGGTGTCGGTGGAAGTCGGGGAGTAGCTCCGTCCCCCGTCGCCTCGCCATGCCGCCGCCGTGTGGTCGCCGGTTTTTGTCCGATGTTGTTTGTCCGATGCCCCCAACCCTCTCGGACAAGCCATCTCCGGCACCACGGTGGAACGGGTCACCTACCGATCACCGACTCCGGGCGATCACTCGAAGGGAAGTCGTTCATGTCGACGAATTCATCCAAACCCAGGCGAGCCGCGGCTGTCCTGGCTGCCGCAGCGGCGATGCTGACCGCCACCATGGTGACGGCCTCACCTGCTGCCGCGAGCGGAACCTACAGCGGGCGCGCCTACGTCTACGGGACTGGCCCGTACACAGACGACTGGGACGACGAGGGCATCCTGCAGAGGAGCACTCACGCGTCATCCAACGCCACATGCCTGTGGCAGGCGATCCTGCACGCGGACGGCAAGCTCACCTCCCTTTCCGACATCGACGGGGTCTTCGGCACCAAGACCTACAACGCGACCATCGCCTGGCAGCGATCCGAGAACGAGGACTGGGGTGCCACCCTGAAGGTCGACGGCTCGGTCGGCGAGTACACCTTCACCTGGGCGGGCGGGTACATTGCCTACCTGAGTGGTAGTACCGACGCCGGCCAAACCCTGAATCTGCGCTACGTCGGCGTGGCCGGCGGCGTCACCATGAGGCGCCTTCCGGACGGCAACTACGAGTTCATCGACGGTGACGGCGCTTGGCGGAAGGCCGGTTACAACTACCGGTCCTGCAGCTGAGGCCGCACCCTCCTGAATGACGTATGGCGCCCGTCCTCCCCTTCCCGAGGGGGAAGACGGGCACCATTGGGTTACTCGCCGCGGATGTGCCACCGCCGAGGGCCCCGACCTCACCGCTATGCGGGGGAGCTATGTCAGGAGGATGCGGTGGCGGAGGAGCGGGAAGCGGGCTCGGCCGCACGCGCGGTAGCAGTGAGGTGCCGCCGCCTGACGTATCCGCAGGCCCGTGGGCCTGCGTGTCAGACGCGTGGCGCCGACGACTTCGCCGGACGGACCTCCTGCCGGTGCCGGGTCCTCCCCGCCCAGTCCAGTGATCAGCAGCGACGCCCCGCAACGACGACGAAGTCGTTCGGCCGTGCCGTGCTCTGTCGGCAACGGGTGAAATGAGGGCCACGGACGGCGGGTGGAAGGCGGGTGTCGCCGTTCCTTGAACCGTGGTTCTGGATCACTTTCCGTGCTGGAGCCACGGAGGGTTACCACGACCGCGATCATGGACGGCCGTGGGTGATGTGTTCCTCCAGGGCCTGTGGTTCCACAAGGCCGAAGGCGTTGTGATCGAAAAGGCAGTAGTGGATGGCGAGTTGGTGCTCGTGCGGGCCCGTGCGTCGGCAGAGCAGGCCGCGTGTCATGCCTGCGGGACGACGTCGGGCCGGGTGCACAGCCGATACGTACGCCGCCTCACCGACACCGCGGTCGCCGGGCGTCCTGTGGTGATCGAGTTACAGGTCCGGCGGTTCCGCTGCCGTGAACGCGCCTGCACGCAGGCCACGTTCGCAGAGCAGGTCGAAGGGCTGACCTTCCGGTACGGGAGGCGAAGCACCGGGCTGCAGACGGTGCTGCAACGGGTGGCCGTGATGCTGGCGGGCCGGGCCGGCGCCCGCCTGGCGGACACACTCGCGGTCCGGGCGAGCCGGTCGACTCTCCTGCGGCTGATACGCCGCCTCCCGGAGCCCGAGGTGCACACGCCGCGGGTGCTCGGAGTGGACGAGTTCGCCCTGCGCAAGGGACACAATTACGGCACGATCCTGGTGGACATCGACACCCGCCGCCCGGTTGATCTGCTGCCCGACCGCACCACGGCCACGGTGTCCGCCTGGCTCGCCGACCACCCCGGCGTCGAGGTGATCTGCCGTGACCGGTCGACCGCATACGCCGAGGCCGGACGGCTCGGCGCCCCGGACGCGGTCCACGTCGCGGACCGGTGGCACATCTGGAAAAACCTCGTCGAGGCCGTCGAGAAGACGGTCATCCAGCACCGCGCCCTGCTGCGCGAGCCAGAGGAGACCAGCCCGGTCCGCACCAACACACCCGTGAACACCACGGGGTTCCCGCCGCGTCCCTCAGGCGAACCGCGACACTCCGGCCGCCTGTCGGACCGGGTCCGCGAACAGCACACAGCCGTCCACGCCCTGCTCGACGACGGGCTCGGCCTCCGGCCGATCGCTCGCCGGCTCGGCCTGGCCCGCAACACCGTGCGCCGCCTGGCCCGCGCGGCCACCGCGGACGAACTGCTGGTAGGACAGTGGACCGGCCGCAGCAGCATCCTCGATCCCTACAAGCCTTATCTGCATCAGCGGTGGGCCGAGGGCTGCACCGTCGCCCGCCGTCTGTTCGAGGAACTGCGTGAGCGCGGCTACCCCGGCGGCGAGAGCGTCGTGAAGAGGTACGTGCAGCAGCTCCGTGAAGCGTTCCCGCACGACGATCCGCCCCGCAAGCACCCGTCCGTGCGAGACGTGACCAGCTGGATCACCCGCCGCCCCGACCGCCTCGACAGCGACCAGGTCCAGCGGCTCAAGGCGATCCTCGCCCGCTGCCCCGAACTCGGCCGCACCGCCGAACACGTACGTTCCTTCGCCGAGTTGATGAACAACCGCCAAGGAAAGCAGCTGGACCAATGGATCGAGTGTGTCCAGGCCGATGACCTGCCCGCCCTGCATGCCTTCGTCACCGGCCTCGGCCAGGACCTCGACGCCGTCGTCGCCGGGCTCAGCCTGCCCTACAGCTCTGGCGCAGTCGAAGGCCATAACAACAAGATCAAGATGCTCAAGCGGCAGATGTTCGGCCGCGCCAACTTCGACCTGCTCCGCAAACGCGTCCTCCTCGCGGCGTGAGGCCGTCCATGATCGCGGTCGTGGTAACCCTCCGTGGCTCCAGCACGGAAAGTGATCCAGAACCCAGGTTCAGAGACCGCCGACAAGGCCGGATTGAGGCCGCGGGGAATCGGTTGGCACGGGCAGCAGCAAAGCTTGCTGGGCCCGACGTCTCCAGCGGGGCTGCGGCGAAATGCCGTTTGGCGCAAGATCTATCAATGCGAGCAGATTCTGCTGAGTTGCCCTCCGCAGGTGGGGGCGCGTCGGCGCGGCGGAAACCCTCAGTGGCGTGGGGAGTGGAACACCTTGCTGCTCGTCCCGAGAAGACCGCTCTGAGCTGGCTCCTGCTCGGTGCCCGTTCCGCACCCACGGTCCGCGGGAACGGGCATGCCACGTTCAGGCGTGTGGCAGGAGCCGCTCGCTGTCGGCCTCCGTTTCGCCCGCCGGGGCGGGTTCGCACCCGTGACGGAACAGGTCAGGGCAGCGACGCGAGCGGCGAACGGGCAGCCGTCGGTGACGTCTTCGAAGCTCAGCCCATCGAGTCGGCCGCCGAGGTGTCCGAGGGCGGCGAGACGGTGCAGCAGGCCCGCGGTGAAGGAGTCCAGGCGCCGACGGTGTCGACGACGTCAACGGCCGGGGCCGGGACGGTGGCGCGGAGCCCGTCGAGGGAGGCGAGTGCGCCGCGTGAGCCGGGGGTGACGACGAGACGCGCGCTGGCGGCGTGCCAGGTGTCGCAAGCTTCTTCGGGCTGGTGGCGGGGAGGGAGGAACAGGGCGAGGTCGTCCTCGCTGAGGCGGTGTCGGTGAGCGTTTCGGCCAAGCACGATGGTTATACAGGCTCCCCATCGTGGGTACGCCGGACTCGGCTGGTGCACGGCCCGGTGGATGTGGCGCAGGGATCACATCCAGATATCGGGCCCGGGGTCGCTGCCCGCCGCTACGGTCGCGAGGCGGTCCACGTAATGGGCCCAGCCCTCCTCGTGCGCGGCGCGCGCCTCCGGGGTGGGCAGGCCGCGATGGACCAGGCGCAGCAGAGTGCCGCCGTCGACCGGTTCCAGGGTGATCTCCACCGTCGTCGAACCGGGCGGCACGGGCATCTCGTCGTCCTCGGCCCAGCCCCAGGTGAAGACCAGCCGCTTGGGTGGGTCGATCTCGACGAAGCGGCCCTCGGCGACGTGATCGCGGTTGACGTTCGTCCGGTAGGAGCCCCCGGGCTCGAAGCTGAACTCGCCGTCTTTGCCCATCCAGGACAGCCACCTGTCCCGGTCGGCGAAGAAGGAGAACACCGTCTCGGGCCGTGCGGCGATGCGCCGTTCGACCGTCACTGCGCCTGTTGTGCTCACGATCTGGCCCTTCAGGAGTTCTCGGGCGGTTCGGCTCCGTCGGCCCGCTCGGCCGCCTCCGCCAGTGCGGCGAGGGCGTCGAGCTTGGCGGCCCACATGGACTGAAGATAGTCGGCGAGTGGTCCCATGGCCTCGCGGTCGGCCCGGTAGAAGCGTTTCTTGCCGTCCTGGCGCAGCTTGACCAGGCCGGAGTCCCTGAGCACCTTGAGGTGCTGGGAGACCGCCCCGAAGGTGACGTCGAAACGCTCCGCGATCTCGCCCGCGGACAGCTCTGTGTCCCAGACCAGGCGCAGGATCTCGCGCCGCCTGGGCTCGGCGACCGCCTGTACCGCATCCATGAACATCATTTTAGCCGCCACTTGAATTTGCCGCCGAAGGCATGTCATTTTAGTCATGGCTAAAGAATGCGCCGAGGCAGAGGTGAGGAGCACACGTCATGGCGGACATCGCGATGCGGCTGCACATCGAGGCCGACCCGGACACCGTGTACGCGGCGATTTCCACGACCGAAGGCATCCACGGCTGGTTCACCACGACCGCCACCGCCGCCCAGGGCGTGGGCGGCCGGCACGAGCTGAGCTTCCCGGGAGTGCCGGAACCGTGGCGACTGCGGGTCACCGAGGCCGAGCCCGGCAAGCGGCTCGTCCTGGCCGGTGAGAACGGCCCCTGGACGGACACCACCCAGACCTACGAGGTCCTCACCCGACCTGACGGCGACGTCACGCTGCGCTTCACGCACAGCGGCTTCCCGGCCGTCGACGAGCCTATCGGGACTTCACCTACGGCTGGGCGACGAAGTTCACCCAGCTCAAGGCCTACGCCGAGACGGGTAAACCGGCGCCCTTCTTCACCGGCTGACCCCGGCCGACCTCCCCGGCTGACGCTACCGACCCATCCGATGACTCATCTCACGGAGAGACTCATGAACACCCAGCACAGCACCCTGCACCCCGCCATCCGGGAATGCGCCGCCGCGGTCGCCGCCACGGCGACCGCCGTCCGCGGCGACCAGCTCGGCGACCGCACCCCGTGCGAGAAGTTCACCGTCCACGAACTCCTCGACCACCTGGGAACAACCCTGATGTCGTCCGCACGCGCCGCCCGCAAAGAACCACAGGCCGGCGAGGGCGACGCCCTGTCGATGTCTCCCGCTGCCGTCGCCGAGGCCGCTGAGCTGGCGGCCTCGGCCTGGGTCGACCCTGCGGCCTACGAGGGCACGACCGAATTCGGACCGGGAGAGATGCCGGCCGCCTTCGCGGCCACGATCACCCTGGAGGAGCTCGCCCTGCACGGCTGGGATCTGGCCCGCGCCACCGGCCAGACCTTCTCTGTCGGCGAGGAGACCGCCGAGGTCGCCCTCGGCGTGGTCGAGCAGATCGCCGACCAGGCCCGGGCCAACGGCAGTTTCGGCCCACCCGTACCCGTCGCCTTCGACGCGCCCGCCTTCCACCGTGCGCTCGGCGCCAGCGGCAGGAACCCCGAGTGGAGCGACTGACCACCCACAGGACGGCAACCGGCAACCGGCAACCGGCAAGCAACTCTTGGTACGGCTGCCGCCCGACCGCGTCGCCGCGCACGCCGTGGACTGGCGCGACGATCCCGCGTGAACGAAGGGCATCCGCACCTCGGAGGTGACCAGGGAGGAGGGCGGGGGGTGGGTTCGGCGCCGGGGCCGGGGTCACCCGCACCGCGGAGCTGCCGAAGGCCCTGCGGGAACTGGTGGAGCTGCGGGTCGGCCAGATCAACGGCTGCGGGTTCTGCGTCGACGTCAACACCAAGGAGGCCGCAGCCGCCGGTGAAACCGCGCTCCGGCTCAACCTGGTCGCCGCCTGGCGGCATAGCACCGGGTTCACCGAGGCCGAGCGGGCCGCGCCGGCGCTCGCCGAGGAAGGCCCCGGCTCGGCGACCACGGCGTGTCCGACGAGACCTGGGCCGAGGTGCGGGGGCACTACGACGACGACCAGGTCGGTGCCCTGGTCTGCCTGGTCTCCCTGATCAACGCGGCCACCCGGATGAACGTGATCGTGCACAACCCGGGGGGCTACAGCCGCCAGTTGACCGCCACCGAGGCATGGTCGCAGGCGAGGTGGAGTGAGACGCCCGCCTGGCAGTTGGTGACCTTGCCGGCGGTGCCGGTGTACTGCCGCGACACACACGCCGAGGCGGTCCCGTCCTTCAGGAACCCGGTGTCGTCGAAGACCACGGCCCTGGGCCCGATGGCCGCCTCCATCCGCCAGGCCAGCTGGGCCCGGACATGCGCCGCGTCCCAGGGGCTGGTGGTGATGAAGTTGGCCAGCGCCTGACGGTTGCCGTCAGCCCCGAGCCGGGCGGCCATCGGCTCGACCGACTTGCGCTTGCCGTCGGTCAGCAGCCCCCGCAGGTAGACCTGCCCCCACCGGCGCTGGTCCCTGCGCGCGAACGGCTCGAACACCTCCTCCGCGAACGCCTCCAACTCACCACGCACCGCAGCCATCTCGTCCGGAGTCACACCCCCTTCAACGCCACACCGGACCCGAAGGACACGCACCAGCACAGCCCACCTGACCAAGCACTACTAGTACTCCAGCAGGATTTCGCTGTCTGACCTGCGCCTTTCGCTGGACGGCTGGAGTGTAGCGGGTCATGGAGTGGTGAGAGGTGGTCTTAGGGAGGCCGCCCCTCGAACGTGTGCCGTCGCCGCTGGTAATGGCAGCGCCGGGCGACTGCTTGGCGTCGCCGACGCCCGTTCGACCAGTTCATCGCGTGGCATCGGCCCCGGTGCCCGCGCAGGTGCGGGGGCCGGGGCCGACAAGCTGCCAGGAGTCGCCGAACCTCCGCCACTGTGAGCTCGATGACCCCGGCCGTCCCACCGGTTCCGCCCGAAGCGTGATCGCCTATGTTGGTGCTGTATCGTAGGCATGTACATCGTGGATGCTGGAGGTGTCCGATGTCGGTGACCCAGATTGATCTCGATGACGAGGCGCTCGCGGAAGCCATGCGGCTCATGGGTGCCACGACGAAGAAGGAGACCGTCAACGCGGCTCTGCGGGACTACGTGGCGCGGATCAAGCGGCTTGAGGCCGCGGAGAAGCTGGCTGCGCGGGGCGCGCGGGGTGAGTTCGAGCAGGCGTCGTCGGCGCGTGACGCGCAGAAGCGTGTGCGGCGAGCGGCCTTCGAATGATCACGTACCTGTTGGACACCTCTGCTCTGTGGCACTTGTTCCGCATCCCGGGTGCGTTGCGGCCCTGGGAGGGGCACATCGCTGCCGGGGTGTTCCACATCTGCGAGCCGACGCGAACGGAGTTTCTCTACTCGGCGATCAGTCCGGCTCACCGGGACGAGCTTGCTGAGGAGTTGGACGCTCTCTGCCTGCTCTCGCCGGTTCCGAAGACCGCCTGGCGCTGGGTCGAGACCGCCCAGTACAAGCTCACGCAACAAGGTCAGCATCGGGCGGCTGGGGCGATTGATTTGCTGCTGTGCGCGACCGCGGTGCATCACGGGCGCACCGTGCTCCATGTGGACAACGACTTCGCAACGGTCGCCGGGGTGCTCAAGGAGGTCCAGCAACGCGACGTGCGGACCTGACGCTGTGACCCGCAGTCAGCCCGAACTTGGTTCAGCCGCTCTTGGTCCGGCAGGCACCCTCCGGTAAACGTTCCGCTGCGACCGGTACCTCCTGACCTGCGGACATCACAGGTAGGTCGTCGCTGAGCGATAACCAGCACCGAAGACGTTGGCCTGCTGAAACGGCTACAGAGGCTCCGCCCCGACCCGGGGGCGGAGCCTCTGCGCGTTGGAAGGGCGATCCGCTGCGGACAGGGTTCGAGGCCCGCTCGCGAGGAGTGACCGTCCGCCCTTGCCTTCGTTCCGGGCGCCGAGGGCCTCATTGAGGCCGCGTTGAGGCCACAAGGACAGGCACAGACTGACAAGGGCTGCGAAGGACCAGCAGAGGTTCACAGCCCTGACCTGCAAAAACGCCAAAAATGAGTGAAGAAACGCAAGGACCGCCAAGATCCCCAACGGACTCATAATCCGTCGGCCGTGGGTTCGAGTCCCACCCGCCCCACCAGCGCAGGGCTGTGACCTGCGGAAACGTCTCAGCGGGCGCGCGGATTCAGGACTTTGGGCCAACGGACTGAATCCGCTGCTCGCGACTTCAACGACGGTTCTCTGTGCGATGGTTGGCACCCTTCTGACGCGTAAATACTGTCCGGCGCGGGCAAAACCGCAGGTAGCTGACCTCGCCTCCTGCGCTGCCACCCCGCGGCGCGGTGTTGATCAAGGGCTACGGGGTGTTTGTTGCGCCCATTTACCCGCCCCACGGCGGGCGGCGAAGCCGCCCTGAGTCACTGACCTGCACCGATGGGTGAGTCCATGGGTTCGTGCATACATGGCGGGCTGTTTGTCCGGCTGGTGAGCTCCCGAGTTGGGACGCTGATGGGACACAGGGATCAGGAACGGACAACGGAAGGTCGATCACTCCGGGGCTGCCGTGGGACTAGCGACACGTCGCCGTTCGCAGGCGGCACCACGAGGTCCCCACGGGCCGCGCAACGCTTCGCGACGGCCGGCGCTGGGAACACACAAGCGATCGCCATCGGGCCACCGGGGCCCTCGACGACATCGTTCGACTCACCTCGTGCAGGGCTGCAGACGACCTTCAAGGGACTCCGCCAATGCGCCGGTGGACATCGCCGGACTCTTTGAGCGGGCGGCAGGCAGACCATGGAAGGCGCGACCGCCTGTTCTTCGCTTGTGGCGCCAGCGAGGCGAGCGGCAGCGCCGAAAGCCCGCGCCGGGATGCGCCGGCGGAACACCACCGCGGATTCCCCTGGCTGACTCACGGAACCCTGTCGAGAAGGCGCGTGGCGTGGCGGACGGCGGCGATGGCGTGGCGGTCGTCGGTTGCGCGGGTGGCGACGGCGATCTCCACGGGCGGTCCGTCGAGCGGGACGAACCGGACGTCCGGGTGTGGGTAGAAGCGTCCGGCGGCTTCGGCGTGCAGGGCTATGCAGCCGGTTGTCGCTACGGCTCCTGGTATGGCGGCCGGGTGGCGCAGGGCGCCACGGCTGTGGGATCCGTCGGCGGCGGGGCCGGACCACGCTTCGAGCGCGGGATGAGCGAGGGCGGTAGGCAGCCACGGGCTGTCACCGAGGTCGGCCTCGGTCAGACGGTCGGCGTCGGCGAGAGGGGAGCGGGCGGGGACGACCACGACCCGGGGCATGGTCAGGGCGTGCTCGAAGACGAGCCCGTCGACGGGGCCGACGTACTGGACGATGCCCACGTCGACCCGGTGGCTGCGGACCGCTTCGTACTGATCGGCCAGGTCCAGTTCGGCGTAGGAGAATGCGATCCCGGGATCGTGGCCGTGCACCGCCGCAGTCAGGTCCGTCCAGCGTTCGGCGAGTCCGAATCCCAAGACTCCCAGCGTGAGGAGCTTTTCGTCGGTGGCGCGGCGGCGGTGGTGGTGTTTGGTGAGGGAGTCCACGGTGTCGAGCAGAGTCCGGGCCTCGGCGATCAGCCGCTCGCCCTCAGGGGTGAGGGTCACCCGGCGGCTGGTGCGTTCGAAGAGCTGGGTGCCCAGTTCCCGTTCCAGCCGCTGGATGTGGCGGCCGAAGGGCTGGGGGCTGATGTAGTGCCGCTGCGCCGCCCTGCCGAAGTGCAGTTCCTCCGCCAGTGTCACCGCGTAGCGGAGCGCCCGGATGTCCATGCCTGTGCCTCCGTGCCTCCCGCTCCGTACGGCCCGCGCTGCCGGTGCTTCCGTTTACGTCAGAGGAGACCGAGCCGTCAACACCTCGGTTACGGCCGGTCCACAACCATTTCGGCTGATGATCCCCGGCTTCCTCCTCTGGTGAGGTGAGTCCACGGGAGGCAATGCCTCTGTGGCTCGGATGACGAAGGAGTCATCATCATGGCTCGGCATCGCGTTGTGCTGCGCGGCGGCACCGTCCTCACCATGGATCCGCGTCTGGGGAACCTGTCCCGCGGCGACGTGCTGATCGAGGACGGTGTGATCGCCGCGGTGGCACCGGACCTCTCCGTCGAGGAGGCGGAGACGGTGGACGTCACGGGACACATCGTGGCACCCGGCATGATCGACACCCACCGGCACACCTGGCAGACGCAGCTGCGCGCCCTGTGTGCCGACTGGACCCTGGCGGACTACCTGTTCGGCATCCGGCTCGGCGTCTCACCGGCCTACCTCGCCGAGGACGTCCACCTGGGCAATCACCTCGGCGCCCTGGACGCCCTGAATTCCGGCGTCACCACGATCCTGGACTTTTCGCACTGCAACAACACGCCCGAGCACGCCGACGCCGCGATCACCGGGCTGCGGGACGCGGGGATCCGCGCGGTGTTCGGCTACGGCTTCTTCGAGTCGAACCCGCTCCAGCCGCCGCACTTTACCGATCACGCCTTGCGCCTAGCGGACTTCCGGCGCGTCGCCGACACCCACTTCCCGAGCCGGGACGCGCTGCTGACCCTCGGGGTGGCACTCACCGAGTACGGCACGCGGCCGTTCGACACCACCCGCGCCGAGATCGCCGCTGCCCGCGAACACGACGCGCTGATCGTCACGCACACCGGCTGCGTGTGGTCACTGCCGAGCGGCGTGCGCGAATTCGCTGCGGCGGGCCTGCTCGGACCGGACCAGGTCCATGTGCACTGCAACACCCTCACCGACGAGGAGTGGCGCCTGCTGGCCGACCACGGCGCCAAGCTGTCGATCTCGGTGGAGACCGAACTCAACATGGGCATGGGCCGCCCCGCCTTCGCAGCCGCCCGCCGGCACGGCATCAAACCGACTCTGTCCTGCGACGTCGTCTCCCTCAACACCGGCGACCTGTTCACCCAGACCCGCATGGGTCTGGCCTTTCAACGCTGGGCCGACACCGAGGACCTCAACCTCGCCGGCGGGGACCCCACGACGGTGACCGTCACCGCGCAGGAGGCACTGGCATGGACCACCGTCAACGCGGCCGAGGCGATCGGACTCGATCACCGCATCGGCAGCCTCACCCCCGGCAAGCAGGCCGACATCATCGTGACCGGCGGCCCCGGCATGTCCCAGCACCCGCAGCTCGACCCGGCCGGCACCCTCGTCTTCCAGACCACCCCCGCCGACGTCCGCCACGTCCTGGTCGCCGGCCGCTTCGCCAAGCGCGACGGCCTCCTCACCGGCACCGACCTTCCGGCCCTGCTCGCACGGGCGGACGCCTCGGCCGAAACAGTCCTCGCCCGGCTCGCCGACGCCGGGCGCCCCCTGCCCGGCACCCCGCCGGAAGCATGGGGCTTCATTGCCAGCATGTCGTCGGAACTCCAGGCGGCTCCGGAACACCAGCAGCCCGGAAAGTAGTCATGCGCTTCGTCACCTACACCGAAACCGACGGCGACGGCGACGACCGCGTCGGCGTACTCGACGCCGACGACTCCCCTCGTCCTTGACCGGGGGCCGCGCCCGGGCGGCCGCGCTGCGGCGGCTGCGCAGGAGCTGCAGCGCGGCCGCCAGCTCCTGTTCCGTGAACTCCTCTGCTCCCGCCATCACACGCTCCGCGGGATACGCAGGGCGGTGATCGTGCCGGTCGTCGTCTCCGACTCGATCATCATCGAGCCGTCCGGCTGGATGAACCGGCCCGACTCGAACGGCCCGATGAACCGGGTCGTGCCGAACGCGACGGTGACGACCAGGTCGCCCTGCCCGGCGGCGAGCGCCGGCGGGTTGTCCCCGGCCTTCACCGTGATGTCGAGGTCGGTGTCGTCGTCGGTGTTCGACACCCGCAGCACCGTGTACTCCGGCACGGCGTCGGAGATCTGCATGTCGTTGGTCGGCGCCGCGACCAGCGTCGTCCCGGCGGGCTGCGCCAGGCTGCTGTTCGCGACGAGATTGCTGTAGGGCACCTGGGTGGTTGCCATGGCAGGTGGTTCCCCTTCCTCAGGTCTGGGAGGCGGTGGCGATGGCGATGCCGTCGGGGCGCACGAGCTTCGCCCCGTACAGCGCCAGGCCCTTGACGGCGTCCGAGAACGACGACTCCGGCCGGTAGGCCTCGGTCTTGTTGATCTGCTCCGCGAAGCTGATCGCCGCGTTGACCCCGGCCTGGATGACGTTGTCGTCACCGGTGGGGTTCGGGGTGTTGTTCGACTGCACGATGTTGAAGCCCGCCGCCCGGCCGACGAACCCGTTGCGCAGCGCGTCGGTGGTGCCGGAGGCGTCGGCGCGCACGAACCGGTCATCGCGCAGCAGGCGCCCGGTGAACCAGGGCGGGACCACGCAGTAGCGGCCCTCGGTGGGCACGTCGCCGTCGTCGAGGGTGACCTTCAGCGGGATCAGCACGTCGTCGTAGGCGTCCGTCGGCGTGGCCGCGACCACCGAGATCGTGCCGAGGTTGTTGCCCGCGGCGACCCCGGTGTAGAGGCCGGCGACGTACTGGTCGGCGACGTCGCGCAGCCGGTAGGCCGCGCGGCTCATGGCCTCGGGCATGACGTTGCCCTTGGCCTGCCGCTTGTCGACGTCGTCGACCTTGAACGCCCAGTACTTCGACTGGTCGATGACGAGGTTGCGCTGAGCGTCGGTCAGCTCCTCCGGGGTGATGACCGTCGAGTTCGGCACGTAGTCCGAGATCGTCGGGTCACTGATGGAGGTGATCTTGACGACGTCGCCGGACTCGGCGATGTCGCCCTCGTAGTCCCGGTTGACCACCATGGGCCCGCCGTAGACGAGGGACTTGCGCCACGCGACCAGGAGCCGGGCGCTCCAGATCTGCGGCTTGAAGTTGTTGATGGACACGGGGCCCTCCTATGGTCAGCCGCTGAGAAGGTCGTCGAGCTTGCCCTCGTCCTGGGCCTTGACGATCTGTTCGGCGGACATGTTCTTCAGGTCGCGCTCGGTGAGCTGCTTCGGACGGCCCGCCTTGCGCGCTGCCCCTCCGTCGCCGGTGCCCTGGAACCTGGGCCTTGCCGGTGCGGCGGCCAGGTAGGGCTTGGACTTGATCAGGTCTTCGATCGCTTCGGCGATCTCGTCCGCGTCGACCTCGAACTGTTCGAGGTCGAGGAACCTGAGCGCGTCGCGCGGGTCTGCGAGCTTCTTCGCGGCGGCCGCCCTGATCTCGGCCTTCACGATGCGGGTGTTCGCCGCAGCCGTTGCGGCCGCGGTCGCCTTGGCCACGGCGTCGTCATCGCCACCTTGGCCCTTCTGCGCCAGTTGGCGTTCGAGGTCACGGCGCTGGTCCCGCTCCTTGCGCCACTTGCCCTTCATGGAGGCCAGGGCGCGCTTGCCCTTGTCGCCGAGCTGGTCGGCGCCTTCGGGGTCCGCGTCGTCCTCGTCCTCGTCGTTGCCGCCCCCGCCGTCCCCGGCCTCACTGTCGTCGGCGCCTTCGTCCTGGCCGTCGTCGTCACCGTCGCCGGTGCCGTCGTCGTCCTGGTCGTCGTCTTCGTCTTCGGCGCCGCCGACGATGGGCCAGATCGGGTACCGCTCGTCGTCCTCGCCGGGGCGGGCCTTGCGCCAGCCGACGGCCGTGAGGCCGGTGAGCGGGTGTACGGGCAGGGGTGCGTGCATGATGTCTCCCGTTGCGGGTGGACCTGCCGGGCGTTGCGTCCGGTCAGACGATGTAGGCGTACCGCTTGAGCAGCCGGATGGCGTGCTCGCGGTCGTCGGCCAGGCGGTAGATCTCCTCGGGCATCAGCCGTGGCGTCTTCGCGCGCGCGTACTTCGAGCCGGGGACCTTCTCGAACTTCTTCCGGCGGGAGGCGTAGAAGCCGCGCCGGGTGGTGCCCTCGGTGGTGGCCTGGACGGTGCGCCGGTAGCGGGTGACGGTCGTCATGCCCCGGCGGGCGTTGACGACTTGCCCGATGTCGGCGCCCTCGGTGATGGCCTTCGCGCCGGCCTCGCCGAACGCGCGACGCTGCTGGGCGGCGGTCATCTCTGCGAACAGGTCCCCGGGGGAGGCCAGTTCCCAGGTGTCGCTGGGGCGGCGCGGGGCGAGCGTGCAGTCGCAGCGCGGGTGCCGCAGGAATCCGTCGCTCAGGCTGTACTCGTTGCCCGCGAGGATGATGCAGCGCGCGCACGCGGGCAGGTGCACCACGCGCACGTAGGACACGACGCGCGGGCGGGCGATCATCCCGGCAATGTCGGCGATCCGTCCGGCGTCCGCGACCAGGGAGCGGGTGACCATCTCCAGGAACGCGGCCCCCGACAGGATCGACATTGCCACCGAGAACCCGCGGCGTAGCCGGTTGAGGGCGATCAGCAGCGGATACAGCAGCGGCCCGGTCAGGTCACCGGCGGCGGCGACGGCCGTCTCGGGGTTGACGGCGCCCTCGCCGGGGCCGGTCTCCTGGGTGAGCCAGGCCTCGGCCATCGAGGCGGCGGCGAGCTGGCCGGCGCGGATCAGCTCGGCGGCCACGGCGGCCTGCGTCAGCCAGGACGCTTCGAGGTTTTCCGGATCGACGGAGCCCCAGACCGCGCGCACCGCGGCCGCCGTCACCGCGGCCTGGACGGCACGGTCGGCCTGATGCGCCTGCGCCTCGGGCGGGACCGTCATACGAGCGCCCCTTCCTCCGCGTCCTCGTCCTCGGCGACGTCCTCGTCCTCAACGTCGCGGGGGCCGCGCTGGGCGAGCACCTGGGTGGCGGCGGCGATCGGGTCCATCTCGGCCTCCCGCTCGCGCATCGCGACCACGTTCGCGACCTCCGTCGGCGTGAGCCCGTAGCGCAGGGCCAGCCACTCGAAGGGGAAGCCGATGTCCTTCAGCTTCACCAGGGCGTCCGCGAGCTGCGCGTAGGAGCGGGACTCCGAGTCGGCCCACAGCACCGCGCCCGCCCGCATCGCCTTCGCCTTCGAGTCCTCGCCGCGCGCGAGGTAGATCAGGCGGGCGACCTCGCGCAGGGCCTGGCCGAACCACAACTTTTTCTCGTCGACCCGCTTCACCAGGCCGGTCTCGGCGGCCAGCAGCGCGTCGCCGGACAGGTTGGCCATCTTGCCGATGAGGTAGTGCTGCGGGGTGCGGGTCTGCGCGGCGAGGTGGCCCACGGCGACCTCAATGATCTGCGTGTACGCGGCGAGGTTCGCCGCCTGCCACTCGGCGATCTTGGCGTCCTTGCCGGTGATCCACGCGACCCGGTCGACGGCGAACTTCGCCAGATCCACGGGCTGTTTGCCGACGATCTCACCCGCGCTGTTGAGCTTTGGGATCATCGGCCGCTCGGCGCCGAGGACAACGCGCTGCGGGAACGACGCGTAGTCGGAGGCGGTGAACAGCTGCGCCCACACGAGATTGATCGCGTCCTGCATCGCGACCACGCCCGTGACGTCCGAGATCGGATCGCCCACCAGCATCGGTTTGTTCGGCAGCTCCACCAGCGGCACCAGCCCCATCGGGTTGTCCTGAGGGTTCGGCTCGCCGAGGCGCTCCTCATCGCGCGGCTGCCACGACTGCATCCGCCCCTCGGCCCCGGGCGGCACCCACAGCCGCATCGCCTCGTCGACGTCCGCCATCTGTGGGGACTTGCTCTGCTTGAGCAGCGGCCGCTCGAACTTCCACAGCTGGCCGGGCAGGTAGAGAGTGGCGTAGTCGCAGTTGCCGTCCTGCCACCGCTTCAGCCCTGCCCGCCGCTTCACGCGCGAGCCGGGCTCGTAGGCCACGATGCACTGCGCGGCGTCCTCGAACGTGACGACCGGGGTGTCCTCGTTGTCGGGGTCGCCCCACACCAGCACGAACGACCGCGCGCTGTTGACCGCCCCCAGGAAGCCGAGCTGGGAGTCGCCGTCGAGGCCGTTGACCTGCCAGACCTCCCACAGGTCCGCGTCGGCCTTCATCTCGCCGGCGGCCTGGAAGCCGGTCACGGTCAGCCGCTCGACCGGTGAATCGGCCACGACTTGCACCCAGTTGTCGCTGAAGTCCTTGTAGCGGCCCCGTGGAACTTGGCGAAGTCGTCGGATGCGAACTTCAGCGGCTGCTTGCCCCGGTAGTAGTCGTTGTTCTGGTCGATCTCCGTCTGCCGGCGGATCAGCTCCGACTCCAGCAGGGACACCAGTTGCAGCGCCTCGCCCAGGGTGGCCATAGAACGCCCCCCTTCACGAGCCGTAGTAGTAGGACACTTCCTGCTCCGCCAGGCCCGCCGCGATCACGTCACCGAGCGCCTCGTGCGCGAGCACCGACGACACCGCAATGTCGATCTTCTGGACGGGGCTCGCCTTGCGGAGCACGTACAGCCCGGAAGGCCGCTCGGCCTGGCGGGCGTTCTCGATGTGCGACTGCGTCAGCTCACAGCCGTCGTGCGTGAACGCCGCCGCCCGCTGCCCGTCGGCGGTGTTCCGCTTCAGCACGTCCGTCTTCAGCCGCTCGGCCGCCGCATGCATCTGCACCATGCGGCGCGTGTACCAGCAGATCACCCGCTCCTCGCCGTACAGATCCACCCACTCATCGACCTCGGTGTCCCAGTACGGCGGGTCGGCGTACAGCCGGACCACGTCGTAGCGGTTCATCAGCTGGTCCATTGCCGCGCGGACCTCCGCGCGCGGGACCTGGCCCCCGTAGTCGGCCGGGTTCCAGATGGTCGGCTCGTCGTTCGACCCGTACAACGGGGTGAACTGGTAGCCGTCCATCGTCTCGGCGCGGATCGCCGTCCAGTCGTCCATGTCCGAGCCGTCGAACCCGAGGACGATCCGCGTCATCGGCCGCACCCTGCGCGGCCTGGCCTTCGCCGCCCACTTCGTGCCGTCCAGCCAGCCCGCCGAACCGGCCACGCACCGGTTGCCGAAGAACCGTTCGGCCTGCGCCGGGTCCTTCTCCATGATCTCGGCGGCCTCGGCCTCGATGGCGTCGAGGTCGACGTGCGCTGAGCCCGCGTACACCACCGTGTGGATCTTCCGGCGGTCCCGCTTGTTGCCGTAGGACAGAGCCTTCGGGGCCTGCGGGTGGTACTTGAAGATGTCCCGCGCCTTGGCCTGGGACGTCGTCTGCGCCACCGAGTCCTCCGACGGATCCCACCCGTTCGTCGTCTCCATCGACCGGCCACCCATGCCCGCCGCACCACGACGCTGCGTCTCCGCCGCCTTCCGCAGCTTGTTCGCCGTCGTGTACAGCCCGGACTCGTCCTGCATCGCGAAGATGATCGGGTTGCCCAGACGAGACAGAGCCGACGAGGTGACCGTCTCGATCTTCCCGTCCTCGCCGACCCGCGTGAACTCCTCGCCCACCCGCATCAGTTCCTTCAGCGGGCCCTTCTTCACCATCGACTGCAGCGGCCGGTAGACGTTGTCGACCTGCGACTCGGAGGTCGCCATCAGCTGAATCAGCGGGGTCGGCCACGGCGTCCCCATCGGGTCGCCCGCCTCGTACTCGTACCACCAGCCGCACGAGCAGCCGTGATCCGCGCACCGGTACCGTTCGCCGCCGCGGGCCCACCCGTTGAAGACGACCGGGCCCGCGGCCTCGGCCAGGACGATGGTCGCCGACCATGGGCCCTTGCCGGTCTTCTGCGGTGCCACCACCTGCGAGCGCCGGTTGTGGAACGCCGGCGCCAGCTGCCCGAAGGTCGCCGTCGGCTTCACGCGGTAGTGGTTGACCGTGCACCACAGCTGCCACGGGTACAGCTCCAGGTCTTCGCCGGCCCGGAAGCCGTCGGGCACCGGGCAGTGGCGTTCGATCCAGTCCGGGACGATCCACAGGGTGGGGAAGTCGACGACGAAGCCGTCGAGGTCAGGCGCCTTCGCCACGGGGCACGACCCTCAAGCGGTCACGCGCGCTCGGCCTCCGAGGCGCCTCCACCGGCTCCTCCGGCTGCTCCTCCTCGACGGCCGGAGCGATCCTCCACCGGTTGCGGAGCATGCCCTGCACGGACAGGCCCAGCGAATCCAGGTACTGGCGGACGACCTTCTGCAGCTCGACCGACGCCTTCGGCAACTCCGCCTCGGCCAGCTTCCGCACGAACATCGCGACTTCGTAGCGCTGGTCCAGGGCCTCCCACGCCACGGCCTGCGGGCGGGACCACAGGTCATCCCACAGCACGATCTCCCGATCGGTCTGCGTGACCAGCGGCCACTCCGGAGCCGGACCGGGACGGCCCTCTGCGGGGAGCGTCGACCAGCCGGCGGCGTTCATCGGCCTGGACTGCCGCAGTGAGCGAGGGTCCGGCGGCGGGCCGGAGACAACGCGGGCTCCACCCTTGGGCATTGGTGATCACTCCTCCACGCTGCCTTGCGCAGCACTGGGCACCGTCACCTTGCGTGACGATCCTGACCTTCTGAACCCGACGGACCCCCCGGAGCCCTCCCCGGCGTTCTGGGCCCCCTACTGGCCAGGGGTCACCCCCCACCCCCTGGCAAGCCTCTGACCTGGGCTTTTGTAATCTCTCAGGCTTCTGACCTGCAACGATGCCATTTGGTCACTCTGGGCGGTCGTTCCAGCCTCCGGGCTGGTGCTTCGCTGTCTCGCGAGAGTGGTGAGCCTTGGTCATGGCTTGCAGGTTGATCCAGTCGTGGCCACGTGGTCCGAGGGGCCCGAGTCCGTCACGGTGGTTGACCTCCGTAGCTCTGGGACGTAGCAGTGCGGGCATGGCCTCGCACTCGTCGCACTCGCAGTACGGATGCGCTCTCAGGTACTCGGATCGTGTGCGTGCCCAGCGCGCGTCATAGCCCTTGGACGCTGCTGTGGGGCGCGCACGCTGCGCCCTGCCCTGGCATGCCTCGCAGCGGCCCCCGGGGGTGAGGGTGGGGCAGCCTGGTGTGGGGCAGACCTGCATGGCCTTACGGGGCATCAGACCATGGCGAGCGCTGTGCGCCCCTGGCCGTGCCCCATGTGCTCCTGCAGTGTGCGCAGTGCGTCCGTGGCTGCGACGAGGCCGGTGCTGAGGCCGCATGGGCATGTGACGCTCGCGCGGCCGGTCTTCTCGACGACGCGCCAGCCGTCTTCGGGGGGAAGGTCGCGGATCTCCGTCTCGATGACGGCGGAGCGCTGCATGGTTTCCCTCCTGTGCCGGGCACGACAAAGCCCCCGGGTTCAGGTCACCGGGGGCTCTGTCGTGCGCCTGTGGATGGTCAGCAGGACTCGTCGAGCTTGACGGAGTAGATGGCGACGCGGAGGGCGTCCGTGGCGCCGGGCGCCGGGTCCTGGCGGCAGACCTTCCAGTTGCTGTTGTCGAGGACCCAGCGGCCCTCGGACGACGCGTCCTCTTCGTTGACCATGAAGCCTTTGCTGCGCAGCAGGCTCTGCGCCTCGCCGTGGTTCATGCCGACGACGTCGGGCACCTCGCTGGTCTCCGGCTCGGCCTCGTCGGCGCCGGCCTCGGTGGCGGGCGCGTCCGTTTCAGTCTCGGTGGGGCTGGTGTCCTGTTTCGTCTGACTGCTGGTGGCCTCGGCGGTGGTGTCCGGCTTGCTGGAGCTGCTGTCGCTGGTGCCCTCGCAGGCGGTGAGCGTGAGCAGGGCTGCAGCGGCGAGTGCTGCTGCGATGGTTCGGGTGCGCATGGTCCCCCCTGGGCGTTTTGTTGCTGAGGGGTCATCATGCGGCATGTGAGGACGACGTGAAGTCGATGTGACTGTGCTGTGACACGACGAAGCCCCGACCGGGGGGACCGAGTCGGGGCTTCGTCGTGCGTCTGTGGTGCCGGTTGAGGGCACAGTTGTACACCGGGATCGTGACACGGGGCTGACCTGCGGTCAAGCGGCGTTGCGGGTGGGGCGTTCGGCGGCGAGGGCGGTGACGTCTGGGACGGCGTACCAGGGTTGCCGGTCGGTGCCGCCGGAGCGGGTGAGGCGGCCGTGTTGGACGAGTTTGCGGACGCCGCCGAGGGTGATGCCGAGCAGTTGCGCGGTCTGGTGGGCGGTGAGGTGGCCGGGCCGGATGATGAGCGACTCCATGCCGCCAGTGTGCAACGTGCGGGGTGCTCGGGGCCGTGGTGCACTGATTGCCAGTGGCTGTTTGGTACGGCGGTGGTGGTGGCTATGGCTGGCACTGACGGGCGACGGGGTCGAGGGCCTGCGTGGTGGGCTCGGCGGCGGTGGGCGGCGATGGGGTGGCTGGGGCGCATCGTTAGTGTGGTCATCGGCCTTCTCGTGATCTTCCTTGCCCTGGGGGCGGTTCTCTCGTCGTGTGGGGTTGGAGAGGAGGAGACGCCAGAGTCGCCCTCGCCGTCGAGCGTTTCGCCGACGACTTCCCCGCCTGGTGTGCCGTCGACGAGGCCGGCCGTGACGGAGACGGCCACGGTGACAGCCACGGCAGTTCCTGTCCCAGAGGAAACGATCACTGAGACTGTGGACCAGGAACCTGCGGAGCCGGAACCAGTTGAGCCTGAGCCTGCGGATCCGACGACTGCGGACGTGTACTACGAGAACTGCGACGAGGCGCGAGCTGCTGGGGCAGCACCTGTGTACGCCGGGGAGCCGGGGTATGGGCGGCACCTGGACCGGGACGGCGACGGCGTGGGGTGCGAGTCGTAGCGTTCGGGCCTACGAAAAGGCCCCCGAGGAACCCATCCTCGGGGGTTGGCCTGCACCCCTCTACGGGCATTACTTTACAGGTGGGGGGCCACTACCAAGGTCACTACCGGGGTAGCGGGCCCCCTCTACATCAGGCGCCCTGCCCGCTGTCCTCGACGGCCGTGTCCGTAGACGGGTCTGTAGAGGGGGCGGCCTCTACCTGTCGTGCGGCGAGGAGGAGTTCGGCGGGCACGGCGGCCTCAAGGTCGGCCCTGCGGTAGCCGGCGAGGTTCTTCCCGTCGACCTTCACCTGCTTCGTGGTGCGGTCGACGCCGGCGGCTTCCAGCTCGGCGGCCAGGCGCTCGGCGTCGAAGTCGCCGTAGCGGTCCTCGTCGACATTCACGAGCCGGTCGAGGAGGACGACGGTGTGCATACGGTCGGCGTGCCGCATCACGTCGAGGCAGTCGGACAGCACGGGGGCGATGGTGACGCCGGCCTGGTCGGCGGCCGCGCTGACGTCGCCGACGGCGTCGCCGGTGAGCTGGCCGTGCTTGACGCGCAGGGCACGGCCGCGCTGGCAGAGTTCGGCGAACGCGGGCCCGTCGAGGAAGTCGGCGCGCACGGTCACGAACGAGGCAGGGCCGGTGACCAGGACGCCTGTACCGTGGTGGTCCTCGGACAGCACGGATGCGTCAGCACCCTGGGCGGCCTTGCCCTTGCCCAGCACCATGTCGGAGGACGTCTGGTCGACGACCTGGGTGCAGTACCTGAGGGTGATGATCTCCCGCAGCTTGGTGGGTACCGACTCGGCGTCGGGCCGCTGCGAGGCGAAGTTGCTGATGAACCCGGCGGCCGGCCCGCGGCGAGCAATCCGGCACAGGTCGTTGATGACCTGGTCGCGGTCGTCCTTGTCCATGGCGGTGAAGTACTCCTGCAGTTCGTCGATCGTGACGAAGATGACCGGCAGGTTGTACTTCTCGACGATGGCTGGGGTCAGCTTGCCCTCCGGGCACACCGACACCGGGAGTCCGCGGAGCAGCACGAACCGGCGCTCCATCTCCGCGAGCAGTTCCTTCAGCATCGCCTTCAGCGCTTCGACGGCGTCATCCTCGGCACCCATGACGAGCCGGTGGGCGACGGCCTTCATGGGCATCCAGTCGGCTCCGCCCTTGCCGTCGGCGACGTAGTGCCGGACGTAGGCGTCGAGGAGGCCGGCGGCGGTCATGAGTCGCTGAGTGAACGTCTTGCCCCGCCGGGGGAGGCCGCCGAAGAACAGGGACTGCCACATGATGGGGACGGTGATGCGGTTGCCGCGGGCGTCCTGCCCGAACGGGATCGGGTCCCACACGGTGAACGTCTCAGACTTGACCAGCGGTGACGGGTTCGGGTCCCCGAGATACGGGTCATCGTCTGCGACCCACATCGACACCCGGCCCGCGTTGCCGCCGGCCGCCGCGCGGACGCGGGAGGCAATGACCTGGATCTCGTCGACACCGAGCTCGGCGGCGATCGCGGTCCGCTTGGCGAGGACGTCGGCTGCGGTCTTCCCGCCGCCCTTGGGCAGGTCGAAGATGACGGACCAGCCTCGCCCGTCCCTCACGGGGCCCATGACGCAGGTGCTGCGCGGTCCTTCGTCGTCGCCCTTGCCCTGTTTGAGCAGCCCGGATGCGCGCAGGGCGTCGTTGAGCTGCTGCGCGGACATGTCCACCTTCAGGGGCGGGGTGGGGTTGTCGAGGAGCTGCACGTCCTCGCCACGGCCGAGGTAGGCCAGCGGCACGATGACGGCGGCGGCCATGGCTGTCTGTAGCAGCGGGTCGGCCAGCGCGAACCCGGCCGCGGCGGCGGTGACGGCGACGGCGGCGGCACCCCACCGCCAGCGGCGGGACTTGGTGCGCTCCCGGTGCAGCAGCGCGTACCGGACGGCAAGGTCGACGTCCTCGGGCTTGGCCTTGCACTTCGCCCTCAGCGCCTTTACGGCCGCTGTCTGGTCCTGGGCGGCGAGGGTCGGCCACAGGCCGCGGGCGCCCCGCCACGCGCCTTTGGTGGCCAGCCCGCCGAGCCGGAACGTGTACTTGGGGACGCGGAGCAGGTGGTAGCGGCTGTGCCACCAGGACAGTCGGCAGAATGCCGCCGTGTTGGCCTTGATGGACGCTGCGGAGCGGGCCCAGACGGGCAGGATCGGTGCGTCGGGGACGGTGAGCCAGTCGGCGAGCGGGTTGTCCGGGCGGTCGACGGCTTCGACGACGTCGGCCTCTAGGGGGTCGGTGGGCTCCGGTTCGGGGGCGAACTTGAGGAGGGACACGGCCGGTTCGGCGTGCCCGTTGATGCGCCTGATGGTGTCGGTCATGCTGGCGGTTCCGTCTCTCTGCGGAGGGGCTGGAGGCCCGGGGGCGGCGACGGCTTGGCGGTTGGACGCCGTCCCCGGGGCGTGGCTATTTCTTCTTGCGCCTGAGCGCCTGGTTCTCGATCCGCTCGACGCGCCGCTGCAGGTCGCTGATGTCGACGCCGTCACCGCCGGCGCCCCTTTTGGCCATGCGCGCGGTCAGGGCGATGACGCGCAGCTTCTCGCCGGTGGTGAAGTCCGCGAACCGGATGTCGGGGTTGTCGGCCATGGGTCAGCGCTCCGTCTTGGTGAGGGCGGCGGCGATGATGTTGGCGTGGTCGAATGCCAGCTGGGGCAGGGCGTTCAGGGGCCACCACTCGGCGCGGGTCGCGTCGTCTCCGGCCTCGGTGATCGTTCCGGGGATGACGGTCAGCTGGTAGGCGACGGTGACGTACCTGCCGCGCGGGTCCCGGCCGGGGGCGTCGAACACGCCGAGCTGGGTCAGTTCCTCGGGGGCCGCGTGCACGCCGGCCTCTTCGGCGAGCTCGCGGGCGGCAGCGGCGCGGCTCGTCTCACCGGGGTCGACGTGACCGCCGGGCGAAGCAGGCGGGTTCGTCGATTTCTGGCCGGTGAGTCGCAGCAACCGACGCGTGAGTGGTTCACCGACAGCTATGAGTATGGCGGGTTCACGGCCGAACGAGCTCGGGTCGAGCAGCCCGTCATCGCTGCGGTGTGTCTGCCCGGTCGGCGATCTGAGTGCCGTGGTCGGAACGGGCTTGACCTTGACGCTGGGTCAACCCTCCATCCTTCCGGGAGGAGCTTCCGCGCAGTCGCCTGGAACAGCTCCGCGAAGGAGGCAGATGACCATGGCAGCCCAATCGATCGCCGGTCCGGCGATTCGCGTGCAGGGTCTGAAGAAGTCGTACGGGAAGCTCGAAGTGCTGCGCGGTGTGGACTTCGACGTGGTGCCGGGCAGCATCTTCGCCCTGCTCGGTTCCAACGGGGCGGGCAAGACCACGACCGTGAGGATCCTCGCCACGCTCCTGAATGCCGACGCGGGGGCGGCGAGCGTCAATGGCTTCGACGTCGCCACGCAAGCGGCGAACGTTCGGGAGTCCAGCAGTCTCACCGGGCAGTTCGCGGCCGTCGACGAGATCCTCAGCGGTCGGGAGAACCTCGCCCTGGTCGCCAGGCTGCGCCACCTCAAGGACCCTGGCGCGACTGCGGATGACCTGCTGAGGCGTTTCTCGCTGAGCGAGGCAGGCGCGCGGCGAGTGTCCACGTATTCGGGTGGGATGCGCCGCCGGCTGGACATTGCGATGAGCCTCATCGGGAATTCGCCGGTGATTTTCCTGGACGAGCCGACGGCCGGACTCGACCCCGAGGCGCGCATCGAGGTGTGGGATGCGGTCAAGGAGCTCGCCGGCCACGGAACGACGGTGCTGCTCACCACGCAGTACCTGGACGAGGCCGAACAGCTGGCCGACCGGATCGCGATCCTCCACCAGGGCCGGATCATCGTGAACGGCACCCTCGCCGAGCTCAAGCAGCTCTTCCCGCCCGCCAAGGTCGAGTACGTCGAGAAGCAGCCGACTCTGGAGGAGATCTTCCTCGCGGTCATCGGCAGTGGCGACAAGAGCGCCGCCACCAGCACGACAACCGGGGGACAACGATGACCGAGTACTTCTTCAGCGACACCGCCGCGCTCACGGGGCGGACCCTGCGCCACGTCACACGCAGCATGGACACCATCATCACGACCGCCATCACGCCGGTCGCCATGATGCTGATGTTCGTCTACGTGTTCGGCGGCGCCATCGATACCGGGTCGGTCTCGTACGTGAACTACATGCTGCCCGGCATCCTGCTCATGACCATCGCCTCAGGCATCTCCTACACCGCGTACCGGCTGTTCACCGACGTGAAAAGCGGGATCTTCGAACGATTCCAGTCCATGCCGATCGCGCGCTCGGGTGTGCTGTGGGCCCACGTCGTCACCTCTCTGGTCGCCAACCTGATCGCTCTTGTACTCGTCGTGGGCGTCGCTGTGCTCATGGGCTTCCGCTCAGGGGCAGGAGTGTCAGCATGGCTCGCGGTCACCGGCATCCTGCTCCTGTTCACCCTGGCGCTGACCTGGCTCGCCGTGATCCCCGGGCTCTCCGCGTCCTCGGTCGAGGGAGCGGGCGCGTTCGCCTACCCGCTCATCTTCCTGCCGTTCGTCAGCTCTGCGTTTGTGCCCACCAAGACGATGCCCGGCCCGGTGCGCTGGTTCGCCGAACATCAGCCGGTGACGTCGATCGTCAACACGATCCGCAACCTGTTCGCCCAGCAGCCGGTCGGTGACGACATCTGGACCGCCCTCGCGTGGTGCGTCGGCATCCTCGTCGTGGCGTACATCTTCGCGATGGCCGCCTATCGCCGGAAGATCGCCTGAGGCAGTCTGAGACCCATGCTCACCATCAGCCAGCTTGCGTCGTACGCCGGGGTGACGGTGCGGGCGGTACGCCACTACCACCGGATCGGGTTGCTGCCAGAGCCCGAGCGCGACCGGTCCGGATACCGGACCTACGACGCTGCCGCGGTCGTGCGACTGATCCGGATCCGCACCCTCGCAGACGCCGGCGTGCCGCTGGCCCGGGTACAGGAACTCCTTGACGCCGGCCCGGAGGACTTCGCCGGCGGCGTCCAGGAGATCGACAAGGCCCTGCGCGCCGAGATCCGGCGGCTGCAGGACACTCGCAGCCGACTCGCCAGGCTCGCCGCCGGAGAGCACCTGGCGCTTCCGCAGAGCGTCGTGGACTACCTCGACCGGCTGCGCGGTCTCGGCGTTGAGGAGCGGTACATCGAGATGGAGCGGGACGCCTGGATCATGATCGCCGCCCAGGTGCCGCACTCGATCGACTCCGTGATCGCCAAGAAGCACGAGGAGCTGGACGACCCCGACATGGTGAAGCTCTACAGCCTTCTCAGCGGGGCACTCGACTGGCCGGCCGACGACCCGCGGATCGTCGAGGTCGCCGACATCATGGAGCGCCTGATGATTCGCGCTGAGGAGGCCGGCGAGGTGGGTGCCGACGACGGCATCGACGACCAGTTCGTCGACCTGCTGGACTCAACCACGGCCAACTCCTCACCGGTCGCCGAGCGACTCCGGGCGATCCTGGAGGAGCGGGGCTGGAGGGGCTGGATCCGCATCGAGCGAGTGCCTGCCGAGAGACTCAACACTGAGCTGCCATCGTGAAGGCAGGTCAGGGTCCTGGAATGACGCTATTTGGGGGTGCACGTGCTTCCCGGGGGCGGCCGTCTGCCTCAGTGAGCCTCCGCCAAGTTCGTTTCCGCAGTTCAGTGGGGCTGGTGTGATGCGTTGGTGAGGTCCTCACGCTGACAGGTGGCATGATCGTCGGGGCGAGATCATCCGCCCGCTCCGTCAGCGCTGTACTTCGCTGTTCGCCAGGACGAGCAGGGCCCGCAGGAGCGTGGTGGCCTGCCGGGTGTCGGTGCGGAGCTTGGTCAGGATCCGCCAGTTCTTGAGGTTCGCGAAGCCGTGTTCGTTGGCGGCGCGTTCGCGGCTGACCAGGCGGTTCGCTTCCTTCTCGGCGGCGGTCAGCTTGTGGTTGCGGGTGGCCTTGCGGCCGGTGATGATCACCGGGTCGTCGTCGGGTTTGTCGTCGAGGCCGACGAAGCCGAGGTCGGCCAGGGCGCCGAGGCCGGCTTCCCGCAGGTGTTCGGTGATCTTGTTGTGGCGGGCGGTGGTGATCTCGCTGGACCGGCCGGGCTTGGCTGCGGAGATCCAGATCAGGTTGCCCTTCTCGTCGGTCAGTGCGAGAAACAGCAGGCCATGGGCCTTGTGCTTGCCCGAGTGTGCGCCGTGAGGCGCTCGTTGTTCGAGTGGAGGTGAAAGACCGCCACCATCGCCCTGTCGCAGCAGGGCGGTTGAAGCTGGGGGCAGCCTGAACCGGGAGGTGCCGGGGAGGGCGGGAAGCAGCCCCGACAAAGCCGGGACGTGCCAGTACTGCCAGATGGTGCGGGTCCGGCAAGCGAGACGGAGAGGAGTACGCGAGGAACCGGCGTCTACGCCTCCTTAAGGCACGCCAGCTCGAACCTGGTGGATGACGGCTGGATGCGGTGCGTCCCTGCTGGATATTCGGCTGGCGGGGAACTTCCTGGGTGGTCTATTTCGGTCGCGCGGGGAGGCCACGGTGAAGTGCTGCGGGGTAGCCGTGGCGAGGCCGCGGGGGTATAGCCGGGCTCCTACTCCGACGATCGAACAGCGAGCGAACACGGGAACCGTCCCGGTTCCGCCCTCCTGCCGCGCGTCCAGTTCGGGCGGAGGGCTGGGTCCATCGTCGGCCGATCGGGCCGGGACGGGGCGGAGCCGCCGTAGTACTCCGAGCCGGGGAGAGCCCGGCACATGGGGAAGGGCGGCAGCGGTTTCGAGAAGGGAAGGAGGCTGCAATGCCGAAAGACGCACCACTGAACAGTGGTGCTCCCGAGGCCCCGTTGGGGTCTCACCAGCGAGTATCGGGGATGCAGACCAAGCTTCACCGTTGGGCGGCGGCTGACCATGGCCGCAGGTTCGACGATCTGTTCAACCTCGTATGCGACCCGGCGACGCTGCTCGTGGCGTTCGAACGGGTCGCGGGCAACCAGGGAGCCCGCACCCCGGGCGTCGACGGCCTCACAGTCGTCAACGTCGAGCGGGAACTCGGCCTCCCGGGCTACCTTGAGGACCTGCAACGCGTACTGAAGACGGGTGAATTCCGCCCGCTGCCGGTGCGCGAACGCAAGATCCCCAAGCCCGGCGGAAGCGGGAAGGTGCGCAAGCTCGGCATCCCGACCGTCTCCGACCGGGTGGTCCAGGCAGCCCTCAAGCTGGTGTTCGAGCCGATCTTCGAGGCCGACTTCCTGCCGGTCTCCTACGGTTTCCGGCCCATGCGGCGCGCACACGACGCGATCGCCGAGATCCACCGCTACGGCACCAGCGGCTATCGCTGGGTGCTGGATGCGGATATCGAGGCGTGCTTCGACTCCATCGACCACACGGCCCTGATGGACCGGGTGCGCGCGAGAGTCAAGGACAAGCGCGTGCTGCGGCTGGTCAAGGCGTTTCTCAAGGCCGGCGTCCTCACGGAGGGCGGCGGCCGCGAGGAGACCTTCACCGGCACCCCGCAGGGCGGCATCCTCTCCCCGCTGCTGGCGAACATTGCCCTGTCCGCGCTCGACGAGCACGTGATGGAGCCGTGGGAGCCGGGCGGGAGGATGTCCACCAGAGGCAGGCGGGCGCACCATCGTCTTCACGGCCGCGCGAACTGGCGCATCGTCCGCTACGCGGACGACTTCGTCGTCCTGGTCGACGGCAGCCGTGACGACGTCGCCTGCCTGCGCGAGGACATCGCCGACGTACTGCACCCTCTCGGGCTGAGGCTGTCACCGGCCAAGACTCGGATCGTGCACATGTCGGACGGGTTCGACTTCCTTGGGTTCCACATCCAGTGGCGCCGCAAGCGAGGATCGAACAAGTGGTACGTCTACACCTTCATCGCCAAGAGGCCCATCCGGCAGCTGAAGGACAAGATCCGTGCCCTGACGAACAGAACGTCGCAGCAGGACCCGGGGACCGTGCTGAAGAGGATCAACTCGATTCTGCGCGGCTGGGTCAACTACTTCAAGCACGCGGTATGCAAGACCACGCTGAAAGCCCTGGACCAGTTCGTATGGCGACGGGTGACCAGCTGGTGGATGGTGCTGCATCGCTGGAGGTGGAAGGACGTCCGTCGGCGCTTCACCGACCACAACGGCCGGTGGCACAAGCTCTCGGCGGACGGGATCGAACTGTTCCCCATGGTCTCGATTGCGGTCACCCGCTACCGATACCGGGGCAACACGATCCCCAGCCCCTGGACACTCAACCACGCTTGAACGGCAGAGACCGTGGAGAGCCCGGTGCGGTGAGAGCCGCACGCCGGGTTCGGCGAGCGGCACGGAGAAACGGACCGGTGGCAACACCAGCACCGCGCTCCGTGCCGACTCAACAGTTCTTCCTGTCGTCCTTCCCAGTGCGGCGGTGGGTGCGGATCAGGGTGCCGTCGAGGAGGACCACGACCCCGCCGCTGCGGGCGATCTTCTTCAGCGCGCGGTCCAGGCGTGGGGCGCGGGCGGCCAGCAGCTTGACGACTTCCTTCACCCAGCGGCGGACGGTGGACTCCCCGACACCGTTGCCGCCGGCCATGTCGGCCAGGCGCTGGTCGTGACGCAGGACGGCGAGCACGATGACGGCCTGCTTACCGGGTTCGGCCTTGCGCCAGACAGAGCGCATCCGGTTGCGGCGCCGGCGTATCAGGCCGGCGACGAGATCGATGGTCCGCTTCGACAGCGGGAGGCGGACCTGGTAGACAACATCCTGAGCGCCCTCGGCGGGCTGGTTTTTCGTCACACATCAACCAACTCCCGCCGGGGGCCCTCGCGTTACGGCCGGAATCGGCCCGTCCGGCCGCCAACACCGCTGGTCAGCATGGCCGGTAGCGGCCCGATGCGGTGCGGACGAGCCAGCCCCGGTCGGAGAGTTTGCGCAGCTGACCCCGGACCGGCTCGATCTTCCCCGGCGTCGTCTCCCGGCCCAGTCCGACGGCAACGTCCTTGGCCATCACCGGACCGTCCGACCCGGCCACGATCTCCATGATCCGACGGTATTCCGAGGTCAGGGCCTGAAGCCCCATCCCCTCGACACGATCGGGGACCACCCGCATCCCGCCCGCGCCCGGGCCCACCGTCACAGCGACCGGCTCCGGCTCCGGCTCCGGCTCCGGCTCCGGCTCCGGCTCCGGCGACACGATGCCCGACGGCCGCCGTCCACCGTCGGTGGCCTCGGCCCACTGCCCGAACACCACCTCGGCGGCCTCCAACCGGGCCACCTCCAGCTCGAGTTCGCCCAGCTCCTTACGCAGGAGCTCAGCACGTTTCGCCAGCTCAAGCCGCCGCCCGATCGTCCACGTCAGCACGTCTGTCATGAACATCCCTCCCGACGCGGAACCTACGCGGCAGCCCCGAACCTCACACCAGAACCCGCGAGAACGCCCGCGCCGGACGATCTCGTGCTAACGATCACGCCACCTGTCAGCGTGAGGACCTCACCGCGCATCACACCAGCCCCACTGAACTGCGGAAACGAACTTGGCGGAGTCTCAGTGAGGAACAGGGCCGGCGCGGTGGGGATGGGCAGCGTGGATGTACTTCATGGCAGTGGTGATGGAGATTCCGAAGATACGGACGAGGTGGACGGGATCTTCGGTCTCGCGGGCCTCGTCCAGGATTCTGTCGGCGCGAACTGCGCGCAGAGTCAGACCGGCGCGATCGAAGCGCCTGTAGATGTAGTCCGCGGAGACAGGATCGGTCGCGCTGGCGGTCTGTTGAGTGACCAGGAGGTGAACCGCCCCGTGTCAGGTAGAGACTCGATTCCGTGAAAGGATTGAGTCATGGCACGACCCTCCCGTTACCCGCTTGAGCTGCGCCGTCGCGCGGTGCGCATGGTCGCCGAAGTGCGCGACGACTATCCGAACGAGACAGCCGCCCTGCAGGCGGTGGCGGACAAGCTCGACATCGGTTCCCGTGAGACGCTGCGGAACTGGGTGAAGCAGTACGAGATTGACGCGGGGCAGCGTCCAGGGATGACGACGGAGGAGTCCGCCCAGCTCAAGGCATTGAAGAAGGAGAACGCCGAGCTGAAGCGGGCGAACGAGATCCTGAAGGCCGCGGCGAGTTTCTTCGCGGCCGAGCTCGACCGGCCACACACACGCTCGTAGCGTTCATCGACGAGCACCGGGACCGCTTCGGCGGGGTCGAGCCGATCTGCAGAACGCTCACCGCACACGACTGCCAGATCGCCCCTTCCACGTACTACGCCCATAAGAAACGCCTCGAAACTCCCTCAGCACGTTCCGTGCGCGACGAGGAGCTCAAGGAGAGGATCCACGAGGTCTACACGTCCAACTACCGTGTCTACGGAGCCAGGAAGATCTGGCGCGAGCTGAACCGGCAGGGGCATGCGGTGGCCCGCTGCACCGTCGAGCGCCTGATGCGCGAGCTCGGTATCCAGGGCGCAGTGCGCGGCAAACGCGTCATCACCACGATCTCCGGCGGGCAGGCTGAGCGGGCTCCCGACCTTGTCGACCGCGACTTCGTCGCCGGCGCCCCGAACCGCTGCTGGGTAGCCGACTTCACGCACGTGAAGACCTTCGCCGGCGTCGTCTACGTCGCATTCGTCGTGGACACCTTCTCGCGCCGGATCGTGGGCTGGTCGGCCGCCACGGTGAAGGAGACGGTGTTCGTGCTGGACGCCCTGGAGATGGCGATCTGGCAGCGCGACCGGGACCAACGCCCTATCCAGCCAGGCGAGTTGATACATCATTCGGACGCCGGGTCGCAGTACACGAGCTTCCGCCTCGCCGAGCACCTGGACGCCGCCGGCATCGCCGCGAGTATCGGATCCGTCGGTGACGCGTACGACAACGCCCTGATGGAGTCCACGATCGGCCTGTTCAAACAATGCCGCGGAGTTAAGCCGTCCCGCATCACGTCAAGTTGATCAGTTTCAGTCAGCAGGGGCGAGCCATTCGGGGGCGATCCGGTATCTCCCTCGTCCTTCCCGGATCAGCATGGTCTGCTCGGCCCACTGGTTGATCTGCGTGCACAGACTGCGGTACTTCGCCCTCACCGTGATGCCGAGGGCCTTGCTGATCTCGACAGTGCGCCACGCTCGTCCTGGATCAGTGCGCAGGAGACGGAGGGTGCGCTCCCTGAAGCCCAGGTCATCGGGCTCGGTCTTGTCACGCCGGTGGACGGCAATGTGCATGGAAGTGATCAGCTGGCTCTTCCTGGGACGTTCCTGGGAGACCACGGTGTACTGCGAGATCGGGCATTTTACGAGCCGGGCGCTGGTGCGTGCCCGACGCGGCGGCAGCAGAGCATCGAGTACGGCCTGCGCGATGCCGCCGTTTCCGTCGGCGGGTTCGAGAACCGCCCGCGCGGTGATCACCTGTTCTGCCGCCGCGCGGAGGGCAACGGTGAAGCTGGCGCGGTCTGGGTCTGTGCCCGGCCGGAACTCGACGGCGTCCACCATGGCACGACGAAGGCTCTGGTAGACGACCAGCAGAGCCCACAGCTCCTGCTGCAAGCCCACCGGGTCGCCCGAGCGCAGAACCCGGCCGGCAAACAGCGTGTCCTTGAGCGCAAGGAAGGACAGTTCGATCTCCCATCGCTCGTGGTAGAGCGCGACCAGCCGGTCGGCCGGATCGGTCCGGTGGTCCAGGAGCGTCGTCGCCAGGCGGTATCGGTCCGTGGCGCGGCTCCCGTCGGCGCAGTTCGCCGTCACCTCGGCCTCGATGATCCGGAAGGTGCGGCCGCGCAGTCGGGTCAGGTAGGAACCGTCCGGCAGTACGGAGATCACAGCCGGACGACGGCGGTAGGTGAGCCGTGCCAGGAGCTGGGCGCCGGTGTCGGCGGCCTCGTTCAGGAACTCGTCGCCGGAGAAGTTCCGGTCGGTGAGCAACAGCATGCTTGCGTCCAGCAGTGGCAGCAGACGTCTGGCGTATCCGGGTTCACCCGTGCTCGTCGGCCCGAACACGGCCCCAAGTAGACCGCGGGTGCCGGTCTCGCACAGAGCCATCAGTCGGACGTGCGGGTACCCCTCCACACCTCGGTGGCGGCGGGTCTTTCCCAGCACCCCACGGACCCGGACGGTGTCGGAAGCCTGCAGCGAGCTGCATCCGTCGAAGGCGACCGTGCGCCATCGCCGGTAACTCACTCCGGGCATCGAAGGGCGGGCGAGCGGGCCGGCCACCGTCTCGAACAGCTCCTGGAACGGAGCCGTCCCCAGACGGCGGCGTACCTCGCGAAGTGCCTTCTCCGAAGGGACCTTCGAGGCCAGGGTACGCACCCCGGCAGTCAGGCTGCTCCAGACGCGCAGGTATCCGGCTTCCGGGAAGAGGCACATCGCCAGGACGAAGTACACCCCCACGCGGGAGGGGATGAGGCGCAACCTGCGCTGCACCGCCCTGGTGTGTTCCAGCACGTCGTCGATCAGTTCGAAGGGAAGAAGCTGCGTGAGCTCCCCCAGATGTCCGGGCGCGAAGAGGCCCGAGGCGACGGTGATGCTGCGAGTCACCGTCGTGGTGGCAGACTGGTCGGGCAACGGGACCTCCGCTCGGAGTAGTGAAGACCTTGGTCGGCTTCACCTCTGTAGCAGAAGTCCCGTTCTTCATGGTCGCCTTGGACCGGAAGCTGATCAACTTGACGTGATGCGGGACGGCTTAACTCCGCGGCATTGCCTGTTCAAAACCGAGTTGATCAAGCCTCAGCGGCCCTGGAAGACGCTCTCCCAGGTCGAGTTGGCCACCGCCGAGTGGATCGACTGGTACAACCACCGCCGACTCCACGGTGAGATAGGCCATATCCCACCCGTCGAATACGAAGCCAACTACTACACCGAACTGAAGAAACCCCAGGTCATCACCACGATCTGAGATCTCCACCGAACCCGGGGCGGTTCAGCGATGCGCCTGCTCGCGGCTGGCGTCGACAGCACCGTCATCGCCCTCTGGCTGGGCCACGAGAGCGTCGCCACCACCCAGATTTACATAAACCCTCGGGAATTGCATCAGGCGGGCGAGAAGCCGCAGGTCGCGTGGTCACGGCGGGAGACGGAAGGACTCCGTACCCTGTACGAACTGGCAGCCTGAACAGGTGTGTTGCCGAGATGATCCCTTCTGATGCATGATCTGCTCTCCAGAAGGGATGGTCTGGAGTGGTGCATCAGCGCATGGCGGCCCTGGCGGGGTCGGCTCATCTGGAGCTTGTCTCCGGCGTGGTCCAGTTGCGTCCGGAGGACGCGATGTTCGACGCGATGCTGAGGGGCTGGCGGGCTCAGCAGAAGTCGCGAGGGCTGAAGGACGAGACGATCGACCCGAGGGAACGGCTGATCCGCCGGTTTCTGGAGTTCGCGAACGAGTACCCGTGGCAGTGGACGCCGGCCCACCTGGACGAGTGGTCGGCATCTCTGACGAGCGAGAAGCATCTGGCGCCGTCCACGATCCGCAGCTACCAGGGTGACGTCCGCCTGTTCAGCGAGTTTCTCATCGACGCCCGATACGGCTGGGGTCCGGCATGTGAAGAAGCATTCGGCACTTATCCGGTGGCGATCTGTCACGAGTGGAATACCCTCCCTCACCTGCAGGATTACGAGGGCGAGCCGGAGGCACGGCCGTTCACAAGGGAAGAGCTGCAGCGGTTCCTCGACTATGCCGACGACCAGGTCGCACGCGCCGTGAAGGCCAAGCGCAAGGGTGCTCTCGCCGCCTACCGGGATGCCACCCTCTTCAAGGTCATCTACGGGTGGGGGCTTCGCCGGACCGAGACTTCCAAGCTCGATGTGGTCGACTTCGGACGCAATCCGCAGGCCCGGCAGTTCGGCCGGTACGGCACGCTCAACGTCCGCTACGGCAAGGCGAAGAAGGGCCAGCCGCCGCGGCGGCGGAACGTGCTGTCGGTGATGGACTGGGCCGTCGAGGCGGTCGCCGACTATGTCGAGAACGTCCGGCCGCGATTCGGATTCCCTGATCACCCGGCTCTGTGGATCACCGAGCGCGGGGGCCGTCTCCAGCCCGGCTCCATCAACGACCGGTTCGAGGCATACCGGGACGCCCTAAAGATCCCAAAAGATCTAACTCCCCACTCAATCCGGCATTCTTACGTCACGCATCTGACCGAGGACGGAGTCGACCGCCGGTTCATCCAGCAGCAGGTCGGCCATGAGTGCGACAGCTCCCTGGCCATCTACACGCACGTCAGCGACGACTTCATGAACACTTCCCTGCACAAGGCACTGGCTCCGGCGTTCGCCGGGGCCTGACAGGAGGGATCCCGGCGATGGCCGCCAAGCTCGATTACCACTGGCACCTGCGCAAAGTCATGGCGGACCGCGGGATGTTCTCTACCACCGACCTCATCCCTCCGCTCGCCGAACGCGCTATCAGCCTGTCGTCGAGCCAGGTCTACCGGCTCGTCGTCGAGCGACCGGAGCGACTGAGCCTGAAGATCCTCATGGCCCTGCTCGACATCCTCGACTGCACCATGGACGACCTCATCGAGCCCATCGCGGCGGCGGGCGCCGTGAAGAAGCCGAAGAAGGCAGCCTCCGGCGGCTCGGCACCCAATACGGAGGGACTTGGCGGGCTGCGGCCAAAGCGGGCCCGGATCAGGGGCGTTGACCGGTCATGACCACAGCGGACCAGCTCGATCGCGCCGTCACCGACCCGATCGGCCTGATCACCGACCTCGTCGCCGACGTCGAGAACGATCTCGACAGCGAGACCATCCGGACCGTGGTCACCTCGGTCGCGGGCGGCCGCGCGAAGTCGCGGAACGTGGCCAAGAACCTGGCGATACGGCCTGCCGTCCTGACCGACGGCCGCTCTCCGGCGCCCCGGGCCGTCGGCGATCTGCTCATCGAGCTCCGCAAGGCCGGGGCATCGGCGATCGCACCGCCGGTCTGCGCCGAGTGCGGCAAGAAGCTGCGAACCCTGCACCGCAAGGGCCAGGACTGGTACTGCTCAGTCTGCGGTCAGGAGAGGGCCGAGTGCACCACCTGCGGCAACATCCGACGCGTCGGCTTCCGGGACCGCAAGGGCCTGCCCCGCTGCTCGATGTGTCCCGACCACGACGACCGTGATCCCGTCACCGTCGTCCACGAACTGATCACCACGATCGCCCCGGGCGCCGACCGTGACGCGGTCGCCGAGGCCCTCCGCCGGACGGCACCCCACCGTCCCCACTATCGCCAGCGAGTGGTCTGGGCCCTGGAGGACAACCCGCGCCTGCTGACCGGGGAGGGACATCTTGCACCGCAGCGCGCCATCCTGAAGTTCATTGACCTGCTGCACGAGGCTGGTGTCGCCGGGATCGTCCGGCCCGCCTGCCCTCGCTGCCGCCGGGTGGTCCACATCGACAAGCCGCTGGACGGGCAGCGGGTCTGCCGCAACTGCATCGCCAAGTCCCGCTTCGAAGAATGCGTACGCTGTGGTGCCCGGCGCGAGCCGGCCACCCGCGACGCCGAGGGGCGCCCGCTGTGTCCGAGCTGCCTGGTCAGGGACCCGGCGAACCTGGAGACCTGCATCGTCTGCGGCGAGTCACGCATGGTCAACTCCCGCACCGCAAACGGGCCGATCTGTCCGAACTGCCGTCCCTTGCCCGAACTGCTCTGCTCGATCTGCGGCCGCACCGCACCCTGCATGCTCTCGAAGCTCACCGGCCTGCCCCGCTGCGGCGGCTGTGACAGGCGCCAAGCTCACTGCACTGTCTGCGGACGAATGCGTGGCATTCACTCCGGCACCGCCGACGCCCCCATCTGCGGCCCCTGCACCACACCGGACGCTGAACTCTGGCGTCCATGTCCGACCTGCAAACAAGCCGAGCGGCTGCACGCGCCGGGTCCGTGCCCTCGCTGCACACTCAAGCATCGGCTCCACGAGATCCTCAGCGACGGCACCGGCTCTATACCCCCGAAGCTGCAGCCCCTCCACGACGCCCTGGCCAGCGCTGAACGGGCCGGCACCGCGATGCGCTGGCTTTCCAAGGGCATTGTCTCCACGGTCCTGTCCGATCTCGGCTCCGGCCGCCGTCCCCTCACCCACGAGGCCCTGGACGAACTGCCTGAAGACAAGGTCGTCGAACACATCCGCAGTGTTCTCGTCGCCACCGGCGTCCTACCCAGTCGGGACGAGCAAATGGTCCGTCTCGAACGGCACGTGAAGAACCTCGTCGCCTCCCATACGACGGCCGAGGGACGGAAAGTCCTGCACCGGTACGCGACGTGGCACCTCCTGCGCCGGCTTCGCCGTCGCAGCCGCGGAAAAGAGATCACGCACTATCAGCTCACGGTCGCGCGACAACATCTGCGGGCGGCCGTCTATCTCCTGAACTGGCTCGAGGACCAGAACCTGACCCTTGCCGCCTGCCGACAGACCGACCTCGAACGCTGGATGACCAGCGACGACGTCCGCCTTCGCCAGGAGGCAGGCCACTTCGTGCGCTGGGCCCTCGCCCAGAAGATCGCCCGGGATCTCAGCTTCCCGGCCGAGCGATGGAACGGCCCCTCCCAGGCGATGGACAACGAAGCCCGCTGGGCCACCGCCCGACGCCTGCTGCACGACGACACCCTCAAGCCCGAAGACCGCCTCGCCGGCCTGCTGTTGCTCCTCTATGCCCAGTGGCCCGCGGCGATCTCCCGGCTCACCGTCGACCACATCGAGGAGACCGACGCAGCCGTCCGCATCCGCCTCGGCGCCGTCCCGGTCGAACTTCCGGCACCCGTTGCTGAACTCGCCCTCCAACAAGTCGCGGTCCGCCACAGCCATGCCGTCCTCGCCCGAACAGACTCACCCTGGCTCTTCCCCGGAGGCCAGCCCGGCCGCCCGATCAGCGCCTGGGCCATGGGCGAACGACTCCGCAAACTCGGCATCCGGCTGGCGGAAGCCCGCTCGACCGCACTCTTCCAGCTCGCCACCGAGCTGCCCGCCGCGGTCCTCGCCCGCACCCTCGGCATCGACATCACCGTCGCCGTCAAATGGCAGCGAGCCGCCGCCGGAGACTGGGCTGCCTACGCCGCTGATGTGAGCCAACGAACCAAGGAGCATCCGGCCCCATGATCCCGACCACTACCGACCAACCTGCGAACCGCAAGCAGCCCACGGCTACCGGACCGACCACGAGCCAGGAGATCTACCTCATCACCGGAATCCCCGCGGCGGGCAAATCGACGATCGCCCAACTGCTGGCCGAGCGGCTCCCGAGGTCAGTGCACGTGCGCGGAGATCTGTTCCGGCGCATGGTGATCAACGGCCGAGCCGAGATGACTGCCGACCCGTCCGAGGAAGCAGTACGACAACTCCGGCTGCGTCATCAGCTGACCGCACAGACCATCGACAGCTACTTCGAGACCGGCTTCACCGTGGTCGCCCAGGACGTCATCCTCGGAGAACACCTTGCCAGGATGATCGCGCAGATCCGCAGCCGCCCTCTCCACGTGATCGCCCTCACCCCACACCCGGACGCCATCGCCGCACGCGACACCGCCAGATCCAAGACCGCCTACGACGCGTGGACCATCGGCCCCCTCGATCACGCTCTGCGGCAGGAGACACCTCGCCGCGGACTCTGGATCGACACCTCCGAACAGACCCCCACCCAGACCGTCGACGAGATCCTCGCCAGAGCCCCGGGAGAGGCACGAATCGAGCTCCGCAACACGTGATCCGCCAGGCATTCGGACACTTCCAATACCCGACTCCACCGTTACACGCCGATCTTGCCCTCAAGGAACAGGCACGCGCCCGCACCGCGCCGCTGGACACCGCACCAGGACGCTACCGCCCATCCGACACCGTCATGGCATTCCTCGAAGCACTGTGACTATGCCGACCTGCTGTCCGGGGACGCCGCTGCCAGCCCCGCCACCGGACAGCAGATCGGCATAACCCACAGGTCTGCATAAGATGCCTTATGCCGATGTCGGCATAAGGCGTCGGCGGTGACGGTAACCCCGGCCAGGTCGAAGGGCGCCAGTAGCACGGCGAAGCAGGTGATTTCGTTGGTCTTGTCGGGACCCGTAGCTGGGTGACGGTACGGCCGTCGCCGGTCATCGCGGCCAGCAGGTGGGCGGCAGGCGTGTTGTTGTGCCGGGAGCCGCGTGCGGCCTTGCCGTCGACGGCCACCGAGTCCGATCCCGCTGGATCGGCTCCGGTCAGGTCGGCCAGGCCACCGGGGCAGACCAGGCTGATAACCCGCCGGATCGCGGCGGCACTCGGAGCGACGCGCACGCCCAACACCCCCACCACCCGAGCGCCCAGGCGGGACAGAGTGTGCTGCGGAGCGTTCGCGGACCACTGGCCGATGGCCGCATACGAACGCGCGCCGGCGACCACCGCCGAGGCGGCAACCAGCAGGACCGCCACGAACGGGTGACGCACCCCTCGACGCCGACGCGGATCCGGCAGCACCCGCAGCCGCTCGACCAGCGACAATCCCGCCACGCCTTCCACAGCGGGCGACTTGATCAGGCAGACGGTGGCAGACTGGCGACACATCGAAGCTCCGGTGGTGCGAGGTGACTTAGGAAGGTCACCCCGTTCAACCGGAGCTTCGATGCGTTCGTGACGGCTCGGCCCGTACTCCTCGCACCGCCGCGACCTGCGGACTCACACGATCACTGGGACTTTGCAGTGAACCTGCCAGCGCAAGGCCGACGAGCTCGACCGCGGCCTGGACGCCGAGCTCACCGCCATGGACCCGCTGTGGTGCCTGGACTCCGACTGGAACCGCTCCTACCGCCGGATGCTCGGCTACCTCGCCGCCGGCAGCACCGTCACCGGCCCGGTCAACCGCACTGGCCTGGGCGACGACCCGTCCTTCCGGCCCGGCGTGTGGCTGCGCAAGCAGGCGAAGGCCCCGCACCAAAGGGAAGCTGACCAAGCAACAGACCGCGCTCCTGGACGCACTTCACGCTGCCGAGGCCGCCGCTGGCTGACAGCGCCGGTCCGGGGCGGGATCTGCCGTCACGGGGAGGTGGGGCGCACTGTGGCGTCAGGACGTGATGTCCACCACGACCTTGCCGACTGTGCCGCTCTCCACTGCGCGGTGCGCGTCGGCGGTGCGGTGGAGCGGGAAGCGGGTCAGCGGCAGGCCGTGTTCCTCGCCGACCGGGAGGGCGCCGTCGCGGAGCGCGGCGGCGACGTCCTCGGCGGCCGCGGCGCGCACCTGCGGACCGGCCGTGTAGAGCACCAGGAACTGGAGGCGCGTGTTGAGCACCAGATGGCGCGTCACGTCCAGTTCGACCGGCCGACCGCCCTCGTTGGCGTAGGTGGCGATGGTGCCGCGCGCCCGCAGCACGGCCAGGTCCAGTGCGAGGTTCGCGCCGAGCGCCACCTCGGCGACGAGGTCGACGCCGTCCGGGGCGATCCCGCGGATCTCGGCGGCCGGATCCCCCTCGCGGTAGTCGACCACGTGGTGGGCGCCGGCGGCAGCGGCCAGCCGGGCCTTCTCCGGTCCGCTGACGGTGCTGATCACGGTGGCGCCGGCCCAGCGGGCGAGCTGGATCAAGGCGTGCCCGACCGCTCCGGCCCCGCCCGCGGCGAGCACGACCGCGCCGTCCAGCGCCCCGGGCCGCAGTCGGCGCGGGCCGTCCTCGGCGACGGTGAGCGCGCGGTGTGCGGTCATCGCGGGGACACCGAGCGCGGCGCCGACGTCGAAGCCGGCCTCGTCGGGCAGTGGCACGGCCAGCTCGCCCGGTACGACGGTGTACTCGGCAGCGGTGCCGGTGGGCCGCCCGGCGGCAGCGAGGTACAGCCAGACCCGCTGGCCGACCCGGCCGCGGTCGACGCCCGCGCCGACGGCGTCGATCACACCGGCGCCGTCCAGGTGCGGGGTGACCTCGGAGAACTGCTTGGTGCGAGCGGGGCCGGAACGGGCCTGCAGGTCCGTCGGGTTGATCCCGGACACGGCGATCCGGACGCGAACCTCGCCGGGGCCGGGTACGGGCAGGTCACGGTCGACGAGCTGGAGAACGTCGGGGCCGCCGTGGTCGCGGTGGATGATGGTTTTCACGATTCAGTCCTTGTTTTCGGGGATGCCGGTCAGCCGATGGGGACTTCGGCGGAGCGGGACTCGATGGCGTCGAGGGCGGCCAGGGTGGCGGCGTCGAACGTGATCGAGCCGGCCGCCGTGTTGGCCTGGAGGTGGGCGGGGTCGGCGGTGCCGGGGATGAGCAGCACGTTCGGCGCGCGGTGCAGCAGCCAGGCAAGGCCGACCTGGGAGGGCGTGACGCCCAGGGATTCGGCGACGGCATGCACCACCGGTTCGTCGCTCGCCTTGGGCAGGCCCGGGAAGGACCCGCCGAGGGGGAAGAACGGCACCCAGGCGATGCCCTCTGCCGCGCACAGCCGCAGCATGTCCTCGTCGTCGCGGGCGACGATGCTGTACGCGTTCTGCACACAGGCGATGCCGGCCGGCAGGGCGCGGCGAAGGCCGTCGAAGGTGACGCAGCTCAGGCCGATCGCGCCGATCTTGCCCTCTTCGCGCAGCGCGGTCATCACGTCGAGCTGGTCGTCGAGGTCGACCACCTGGTCGCCGTGCGGGCGCAGGCCGGGGCCGGAGTCGAGGCGGCGGAGGTTGACCACGGGGAGCCGGTCCACGCCGAGGGCGCGCAGGTTGTCCTCGACACTGGCGCGCAGCTGTTCGGGCCGCTGCGCGAGACGCAGCGGCATCGGCCCGCCCGGGTCGGGGTCGGCGCCGACCTTGGTGACGACCAGGACGCCGTCCTCGGGGCGCAGCGTCTCGCGGATGACCTGGTTGGCGAACCCGAAGCCGTAGAACTGGGCGGTGTCCACGTGGTCGACGCCCAGCTCGACCGCGCGGCGCAGCAGTGCGACGGCCGCGCCGCGGTCGCGGTGTAGGCGTTCGAGCTGGAGGGCGCCGTAGCCGACCCGGGCGACAGTGCGGCCGGCGAACGGAGCGGTCAGGGTGGTCATGGCGCGGTCTCCTGGGCCGGTGACTGCAGGGCGGTATACAGCAGTTGGGCCAGGTAGAGGCTCTGCACCCGGTGGGCGATCGGGGTGGCGCGCTCCTGAGCCTCGGCCGACTCGAGGTGTTCGACCTTGACCAGCCAGGCGGTGACGCTGTCGTGCACCATCGCGCGCATCCGGTCGATCGTGTCGACGACGATGCCGTGGATGGCCGGGTTGTTGGTCGCCTCGCCCCAGGTCTGCACGCCGACCCGGGCTTCGACCGGGTCGATGCCGGCGATCAGGCGGGCGAGCAGTTCGTCGGGGTCGGGCGGGGTGTCGCTCCCGGCGTACTCGCCGAGGACCTCCGCGCGCTTGGCGAGCACCGCGTGGGCCGAGGCCTGAACCAGCTCGGCCTTGTTGCGATAGTGGGCGTAGATCGAGCCCGTCGACAGGCCGGACTCGGCCGTGATGTCGGCGATCGAGGTCCGCTCCAGGCCGTTGCGGCTGAAGCAGCGTACGGCGGCCTCGGTGATCTGGGCGCGCCGGAGTTCCTTGCGTGCGTCGGTGAGTCGAGGCACCACACCTCCTGCAAAAAGAATCACGGTTCTGCTTGTGGGGCACTATACAGAACCGCTGTTCTGTTTGTCGCGCGGCCGATGTGGCGGGGATCATGTTTCGGAGAAGACCTGCGGGCCGGCCCGGGCGTCTAGGAGGCGGCGCTGCACGAACTGGACGAGGAACGCCTCGTCCAGCTGGGAGGGTCACCCCGTTCAACCGGAGCTTCGATGCGTTCGTGACGGCCCGGCCCGTACTCCTCGCACCGCCGCGACCTGCGGACTCATACGATCACCGGGACTTTGAAATGCCCCTGGCGGGCGAGGCATGGCGGTGTCCAGGTCGCTGGGGTGGTGGCCGATGATCACCAGGTGTCCTTCGTGGGCGACCCGGGAGGCGAGGGCGGCGAAGACAGCGCGTCGCAGCGGGGAGGGGAAGTGGAGGAAGGAGGCGGTGACCAGGTCGCAGCGGGGCGCACCGTTGTCGGGCGTCCAGGTGCGGATGTCGGCCTGCTGCCAGGTGAGATGGCTGGCCAGCGCGGTCGGGGTGTGTTCGGCTGCGCGGGCGAGGGCCTGAGCGGAGAAGTCGGTGCCGGTGACGTGCCAGCCCGCCTGGGCCAGCCAGATGGCGTCGGCGCCCTCACCGCATCCCGCCTCCAGCGTCGTCCCGGGCGCGAGCGCGGTCGCTTCCTCGACAAGAGCGGGGTTGGGCTGCCCGCTCCACAGTGGGTTGGGGTGGTTGTAGCGCTGATCCCAGAATGCGGCTTCGTACCGTGGGTCGGTGTCACTCATCGGGGCTCTCCAGGTCTGGTCGGTCAGGGGTGATCATGCGGAGGTGGTGTCGGGGGCGGGGATGCGGCGCGCCCAGAGGCCGAACAGGAGCAGGCCGACCAGGGGGAAGGCGGCGTTGGCGAGCAGCGTCGTGCCCAGGCCGTTGTCCAGGCCGCCGGTGGCGGACAGCACGCTGGTCAGGACGGCCAGGCCCATGCCGCCGCCAAGTTGCTGCAGGCCCTGGTTGAGGCTGGCGGCGGCGCTGATGTGCTCGGCTGGGGCCTGGTGCATGATCATGGCTGTGACGGGGGCGAAGGTGGCGCCGGCGCCCGCACCGAGCAGGATCGAGGGCAGCAGCACCGTGGCGATCGACGTGTTCGCGTCGGCGTCGGCGGCCACGAGGGCCATCCAGGCGATACCCAGCACCAGCCCTGTAAGACCCGCGCTCCCGATGACGCGCTCACCAAGTCGCGGCAGCAGCCGAGGGGTGAGCTGGTTGGTGGCGACCAGGCCGAGCGTAAAGGGCACCAGAGCAAGGCCGGTCTGGATCGGGGTGAAGCCCAGCACCTGCTGGGTGAGCAGGGTGGTGAAGAACAGGAAGCCGACCTGTCCGGCCGGGATGACGAGCATCGACAGCAGAGGTACGTACGGAGCGCCAGAGGCCACCCTGCTGAGCACAACACCCAGTGAGACCGCCGCACACAGGGAAGGGTTGCCCTGGCAGATCGGCCCACGCCAGCACCAGGTTGAAAGCTCGGTCGAAACAGAAGACTTAGTTTCGGCCGTGGGGTCTGTCCCCCGTGCGAGCTACGCGCAGGTGTCCACTGTGTGGTGACGATCTCGGGCCGCCGAATCCCTAGCGTTCAGGGCAGCCGCGGCGCTCCGGCCGCGGATCTGGCGGAGGGATTTTCCATGAGGCTGGTCTGGCAGTTCGCGGCCGTTGCGGCGGTCGCGTTCATCGGCGGTCAGGTTGTTGCCGCGGTGCAGGGGAACGCGTGGCTCACGCTGGTCTTGGGCGTTCTGACCGCGGTGCTCGCCGTGCGTGTCTACGGGTGGGTGGTACGGCGGACCGAGCGCCGCCCGGCCACGGAGGTGGCCCGGGAGGGAGCCAGGGCCGCGTTCGGTCGAGGCGCGCTGATCGGTGCGGCGTTGTTCGGGGCCGTCATGGTGAACCTCGCCTGGCTCGGGGACTACGAGGTCCGTGGTCTGGGGTCGGTGAGCGGCGCGGTGGGGCTGGTCGGGTTCATGGCCGCCGCCGCTGTCACGGAGGAACTGCTCTTCCGCGGCGTCCTGTTCCGGATCGTGGAGGACCGCGTCGGCACGTGGGTCGCGCTGACACTGACCGGTGTGCTGTTCGGCCTGGCGCACCTGTTCAACCCGGACGCCAGTCTCTGGGGCGCCCTTGCCATCGCGATCGAGGCCGGCGGCATGCTCGGCGCAGCGTACGTGGCCACGCGCAGCCTGTGGGTGCCGATCGGCCTGCACTTCGGCTGGAACTTCGCCGAGTCCGGCCTCTTCAGCACCGAGGTCTCGGGCAACGGCACCAAGCAGGGCCTGCTGGACGCCACAACGTCGGGCCCGCAGCTGCTCACCGGCGGCCACTTCGGCCCGGAGGCAAGCGTGTACGCGCTGCTGTTCTGCGTGCTGGCGACGATCGCATACATGCGGCTGGCCCGACGACGCGGCCATCTGGTGCCCCGCCGCCGGAAGGCCGCCCGGATTGACGCGACCGCTACAGTTTCCCGGTGATCGCTCTTCGGCGGGTCCCGGACGTCTGGCGACGATTCGACGTCACGGTCCAGGACCTCCCACTCGGGCTGCTTCTCCTCGCCGTATCACTCCTGCCGGCGTTCCAACGACACGGGACACAGCTCGGCGGCGTGCCGGACCGCGCCTTCGACGCGGGCGCCGCCATGACCCTTGTCCTCGAATGCCTCCCGCTCGCCGTGCGCCGGCGGTGGCCGGCCGGCTGCCTCGCCCTGGTGTCGCTCGGCTTCGCAGCCGACCAGCTGCGCGGTTACCACCTGGTCGCGGGCACCGCCCTGCTGGTCGCGCTGGTGAGCACGGGACTGCATCTGGAACGGCATCGACGCGCCACCGTGCTGCTGTTCTCCGCGGCGTACGTACCGCTGGCCCTCGCGCTCTCCCGGCTCGGCTCGGGCGAGCCCGTGAGCGGGTTCGTGACCTTCTACCTGGTACTGACCCTTGGCTGGGGCGCCGGGGCGTGGCTGCGCTCCGCCCGGGCCGCGGAGGCCGAACGCCGCCGCCGGGTCGCCGAGGACACGCGCGCCGCCGAACGCACCCGTATCGCCCGCGAGTTGCACGACGTGGTCACTCACCACGTGACGGCGATGGTCGTGCAGGCGGAGGCGGCCCGCTATCTCACCGCCGCGCCCGACCGCCTCGACCAGGCGCTGACCGCCGTCACCGACACCGGCCGGCGGGCCATCACCGACCTGCGGCACCTGCTCGACCTGCTCAACCCCGACCACCACGCCGAGGCAAGGACACCGCCCGTCGGCAGGCTGCTCACGCTCGTCGAGCAGACGCGCCGGGCCGGGCAGCCGGTGGAGTTCACCGAGGAGGGCACGCAGTCCGAGTCGACCGGCAGCGCCGACCTCGTGGCCTACCGGGTCGTACAGGAAGCCCTGACCAACGCCCTCAAGTACGCTCACGGCAGCCGCACTTCGGTCCAGGTGCACCACGGCACGAAGGAGATCACCGTGGAGGTCAGCACAGACGGTTCCAGCTCGCGGGCCGCGTCCCCCGGCGGCAGCGGGCGGGGCCTCGCCGGCCTGCGCGAACGGGTCGACGTCCTCGGCGGCGACTTCAGCGCACGCGCGGAGACGGACGGCGGCTTCGTCGTCCAGGCACGAATACCTGCGGGGAGCCCGTCGTGACCACGCCGATCCGGGTCCTGGTCTGCGACGACCAGATACTGATCCGCACCGGACTGGTGACGATCATCGACGCCCAGCCCGACCTCGAGGTGGCGGGCGAGTGCGGCGACGGTCAGGCCGCGGTCGACCTCGTGGGCCGGCTGCACCCGGACGTCGTGGTGATGGACGTACGCATGCCGGTGCTCGACGGCATCGAGGCCACCCGACTGCTGGCCGGTGCCGGGGTGCCGCATCCCGTCAAGGTGCTCGTGGTGACGACGTTCAACCTGGACGAGTACGTCTACGAGGCGCTGCGCGCGGGGGCCAGCGGCTTCCTGCTCAAGGACGCGCCACCGGCCCAACTCCTGCACGGCATCCGGACCGTGGCGACGGGCGCGGCGCTGCTGGCCCCCGAGGTGACGCGCCGGCTCGTGGGCAGGTACGCCGCCCGGATCCGCCCCGCCGAAGGCACCCCGCACGACATTCCGCTGACCCCCCGCGAAATGGAGGTCCTCCGCCTCATCGCGGACGGGCTCTCCAACAGCGAAATCGCCGGCACGCTCGTAATAAGCCAGGAGACCGTCAAAACCTTCGTGTCCCGCATCCTCACCAAACTCGGCCTCCGCGACCGCGTCCAGGCAGTCGTCTACGCCTACCGCCACGGCCTCGTCACCTGACCCGTCCCAGGGGCGGCGGAACGTCAGGGGCACAGTGGGCAGTACACGCTGCCCGGGATCGTCCGGATGCGCACCAGGTCGTATTTCCACTCCCCGGAACAGGAAGTGCTGCAGCCGGTGCGGCCCGGGATGGTCGAGGGCTGCACGGCCTGGGCGTCAACGCTGATGCCGGGCTCCGGCGCAGTGGATCTTCCAGGTCGGTGCTCCGGAGGATGAGCGATAGGCCAGGGCTGCTGCACTACACTGCCACTACGCGGCTGACCTGCGATAACGGTCACATGCTCCGCCCCGGGTGCAGGGGACGTGAAGCCCTTGTCGCCTCAATGGACGTGCGTAGCTCCAAGGTTCGTATCCTCCGCTCCTGCCAGCGAAAGTACGGCTGGCGGCTGGCGCAGCTGCTCCGTGCGGGGCCTTCCGGGGAACCAAGGGGAACGCCGGGGGAACGGAAGGACCGAGAAGGATCGAGAAGGCCCCAGTAAGGGCGAGACGCCGCACGGCACCTGACCGGAAAACTCGAGGGTTCGACGGGCATGGCGAGGTAGCCCCTGGAGCTGTGCCGCCGGGGTTGAGGGGCGGTGCGGTCGTGTGTCAGGCGCCTGCCGGGGTGAGGGTGACGTCGTGGCCGAGGGCGGTGAGCTGACGGACGAGGTCGCGGGTCTTGCGGGCGGGATCGAGGTTCTTGGTGTGCCAGTCGGAGCCGAGGTCGCGGTAGCGGGCGGTGGGGTCGTTCATAAGGTGCCAGACCGTGACCAGGATGGAGCGTGCGACGGCGACCAGGGCTTTGAGGTGGCCTCGGCGTTTGACGATGCGGCGGTAGCGGGCGCCGGGGAAGGTGTCGGTGCGGGCGGCGGAGACGGCGGCTTCGCCGAGTGCTCCGCGCAGCCAGGAGTTGCCTTTGCCCGCGGGTCCGGAGGTGTTTTTGGGGCCGGACTGGAAGGTGCGTGGGGACAGGCGGGCCCAGGAGGCCAGGCGGTCGGCGGTGGGGAACACGCTCATGTCGGTGCCGATCTCGGCGAGGATGACCTGGGCGGTGGCCGGTCCCACGCCGGGGATCTCGTCCAGGCGCTCGACGTCGGTCAGCGGCATCAGCATGCCCTGACCGGGCCGGTCGTCGTCCCTGTCACCGCCCCTGTCGTCGGGGGTTGTGGACAGGTCGGCCAGACGGGTGGTGATGCGGGCGGTGAGCTTGTCGATCTGCAGGGTGAGGTGGTCGACGGTGTCCAGCAGCATCCGCAGCATGAACGCGTGGTGTTCCTCGAATCCGCCCGCCAGTGCCTCTTGAAGGGCCTGAGGGCTGGCCTTGATGGTGCCGTGTGCCAGGTCGGCCAGGGCCCTGGGGCTGCGTTCGCCCGCGGTCAGGGCTTCGAGCATGGCGCGGCCGGAGACCCCGAAGATGTCGGAGATCACCGAGGACAGTTTGCGGGTCCTGATCTGGGACTTGTCTTCGCCGAAGACGACATCACGCACCCAGTGGACGGTGTTCTCCACGGTCCAGTGCCCGCGGGCCCAGGCGGCGATCTCGGCGGCGGATGCCTGTTCGGCGGGTAGGTCGGTGATGGCGTAGACGGTCTCGCTGGACCATTTCTTCGCCCCGTACAGGCGGCGTCTGCGCTGGATGCGCAGGACCTGGCGGGCGTGCGGGAAGAGCAGGCCGTCGACGGTGACGACCTGTACCAGGCGCTGTTCGTGGCGGCCGTGGCCGCGGGCGTCGTCACGGTGGATCACCGGGACCTCTTTCCAAGGCAGCCGGTGGAGTCGGCGGGCCTGACTGCGCTGGTTGTTCTTGATCGTGAGAAGGTGGTGGGCGCAGCGTTTGCGCAGGTAGGCGGCGTGGGCGTGCTGTGCGTGGAGAGCATCGGCGGTGACGACCGCCCCGGCGAGGTGCGACAGCCCCACTTCCCTGGCCATCGACCGCGTCGACCAATGCGTGGCGTCCTTAGGCGTGGCCTCCAGCGTCTTGACGACCACTTCCTCGACCTGCTCGTCGGTGATCTTCCTGGGGCCGCCCGGACGCGGCTCGTCGGTCAGGCCCTCCAGCCGGTCCTGCACGAACCGGGCCCGCCACCGGCTCACCGTATGCGCCTCCACGCCCAGCCGGGCCGCAACGTCCTTGTTGGAAGCGCCCGTTGCACTCTCCAGCACAATCCGGCACCGCAGAGCCAGCGCCTGGGAGGACGTCCGGCGTCTCGCCCAACGTGTCAACGTCTCGCGCTCGTCATCGGTCAGCACCAGCTCGGCCTTCGGCCGTCCCGTCCTCGCCACCCGGCCATCATGCCGAACCAGCCCCCGACTTACGCAGCGAGTTCTCGACTCAGGACACTAGCCCTCCTGACGGACCAGGCGAGACCCGGGGCCGGGTCAGGCGGTGGGCCGCATGTGCGCCTGCGCCCATTCCTCGAAGCTGGTGAGTGGGATGCCGAGGTCCCTCGCGTACTGCGGGCGGGCTGGCTGGCCGGCCACGTTCAGCCACTCGTGGGTGGCGCCCATCGCCGGCATTCCGGCGGCGAGGGCCTCCTCCTCGGTCATGTCCGGCGCGGACAGTTGCGTGCCCAGGGCGCGGGAGAGAACCTCGGCGATCTCCGTCATCGACAGGTAGTCGCTCGCCAACTCCAGTTCGACCCCGCCGAATCGCTCCGGCCCGGTGATGGCCGCAGCGGCTGCCCTGCCGATGTCGTCCACCGCGACCAGGGACAGCCGCGTCTCAGGGTTCAGAACGCTCACCAGGCCGCCCTCGATGCCACGTGGGAACAGGAACGCCATGGACGGGAGGAAGTTCTCCATGAAGAAGCCCGGCTTGAGGAGCGTCCAGTGCGGGAATCCGGCCGCGCGGACCTGGTCCTGGATCGCGCTCTTGGCGCCCAGGGTGGGTTCCATCGAAGCCCAGCGGCCTTCGGCCCAACCGGGAGTTTCGGTGTGCTGGCCGGCGCCGGTGACGGATGTGTGCACGAACTGCGGCACTCCGGCGGCCTTCGCGCCCTCGATGAGGTTGGCGCCCTGGGCCACCTCCCCTTCGAAATCGAAGCCTTCCGCGGTGACGGCGGGCATCTGCACGGAGAAGACGGCGCAGACGCCCTCGGCGGCCCGGATCACGGAATCGCGGTCGTGAAGGTCACCGGTGACCAGTTCGGCGCCGAATGCCTCGACGGCCTTGGCCCGGTCGGTGCCTGCGTCGCGCATCAGGGCGCGGACGGGAACGCCCGCCGCGAGCAGTGCGCGGGCGGTGGCTCCGCCCTGCCTGCCGGTAGCGCCGGTGACCAGGACGGGTGCGGGATCTGTGGACATGGCGCTTCCTCGGGTTGCTCGCCGATTAAACGGCGAGCCACGCCGTTTATGCTCCGCTACGATACGGCGGGGCCCGCCACTTATCAATCCTGGAGGTGATGCCATGCCCGAGCATCAGCGTGCGGACGCCCGACGCAACTACACGCGCATCCTCGCCGTGGCCGAGGAGGAGGTCGCTGCCCATGGCGCCGACGCCTCCCTGGAACAGATCGCCCGCACCGCGGGGGTCGGCTCAGCAACCGTGCGCCGACACTTCCCCACGCGCCGCGCACTGTTGGAAGCAGTCTCCCGGAAACGGATCGAGGCCCTGTGCGTCCGCGCCCATGAGCTGACCGGCAAGGGCGACAGCCGGAACGCGCTCCTGGAATGGCTCGATGACGTCGTCGCCTACTCCGTCTCCGCCCGGGGGCTGGCGGCCGCACTGGCCTACGACGGCCCGGTGCACGAGAACAGCTGCTCGGCGGCACTGGAAGAGGCGGCAGGTCCACTGCTGCGCCGCGCAGTGCAGGACGACGCGCTGGCGACAGGCGTCACTGTCGCCGACCTGATCACGCTGGTCGTCGGCATCGCCCTGGCCACGGAACACCACCCCGACCCCGCCGCCCAGGCGGACCGGCTGTTCCGGCTGGCCGTGGCGGGACTGAGTCCGCAGAGCTGAACAAGACACACAACCGGCAGAACCGAGAACGGGCACACACCATTCACGGCGCACTCAGCACTGAAGCGACGCGCTCGCAGCGTTCGTCGGCCATGATCCGCCGGACAGGACCCTGACCGGCTCCGCCGGCGGCAGGCTAGGCGGCGTGCCCGTCGGATCGTTCGACGAGCACGCCGCGTTCGAAGCGGGCTCCGTTGAGTGTCAGCTTCGAGCGCCCACCGTCGGCGACTCGAGGCCTTGGCTTCGGTCGTGCTCCGCACGGGCGGATGCGATTTCGGCGAGGTGGTCGCTGCTCCATGCGATGAGAGGAGCGGCTGCGTGGAGCAGGCTGGTGCCGAGGGGGGTGAGCCGGTAGGTGACGTGGGGCGGCATGACCTCGTGGACGGTGCGGGTGAGGATGCCGTCTCGTTCGAGGCGCCGCAGGGTGACGGTCAGCATGCGCTGGCTGACCCCCTGGACAGCCCGTTTGAGTTCGTTGAAGCGGCGAGGTCCGTCGTTCAGGTTGGACACGACGTAGAGGGACCACTTGTCGGCCACCAGATCCAGTGCTTCACGGACGTCGCACACCTCGGTGTCGGCGGGGCTTTGGCGGGCGTTCACGGTTACCTCCATGAAACCGGGCACGCGAATGTGCCTTATTGACCTCGTTATGGGCTGATCGCAGGATAGTTCAGCACGGTTCCTCTGAGGAACCGTGCTGAACACATGTAGCTGTGCGCTGGATTTTGTATGCCTCAGTCGCATTGTTCGAGCGGCGACGTTCACAGGCAGATTCTGCTCCCGTGAAGTTGTCCGTGATCCATTCCCCTTATTGAGTGGGATGTCGGTCCGTAGTCACATCTCTGATTGACTACCGAGCAGTGAGTTGAGGCAAGAATGAGAATCGTCGTATGCGGCACCGGTTTCGTCGGCAGCGCTTTGGTGCGGGAGTTCACCGTGCGCGGACATGAAGTGACCGCCGTCTCGCGGCGCCTCAAAACCGGTATTCCGGAGGGCGTCACCCAAAGCGTCGGCAGCGTGCATGACCCTGCCTTCCTCGAGGAGGTAGCCGCCGGTGCGGATGTCCTTGTTTCGGCGCTTCCGGCCATCGCCGACGGCGGCGGACTCGATACGGGCGTGGCGGCTCTTCTCCGACGCGCCGGGGAGACCGGGGCGCGCCTCGGAGTGGTCGGCGGCTCGGCGGTGCTCCCGCTGTTCGAGGGCGGGCCGCGGCAGGTCGACACCCCTGGATTCCCCGCCTGGCTGCTTCCGCGTGTCGAGGTGCACGCGCGAACGCTGGGCGTACTCGATGCGGCGCCTGAAGGTATCGATTGGTTCTGTCTCGTCCCGGCGGCAGATTTCGGCCCTCACCGACCGGGCGTGCGCACGGGTTCCTACCGTACGAGCGCCACTGCACAGGTCACCGATGAAGAAGGGCACTCCGTGCTCGGAGTGGAGGACTATGCCATCGCTTTCGCCGACGAGATCGACACCCCGAGAATTCGTCGCGCTTGGCTCGCCGTCGGCTATTGATCCAGCATCGATCGAGCGGTTGCCCGACCCGTCCAAATTCTTGATATCCGGGGTCCGGGCTGCTCTATCTGTCTTTTCTGTCGTTTCTGTCAATCCAAATTTTGAGAAGGGTAAGCAAGTCATGACCGATAAGAAGATCATCGCAGTGGTGGGGGCGACCGGCTCGCAGGGAGGCGGCCTGGTGCGCGCCGTCCTGGGCGACTGGAACGGGCCCTTCACCGTACGGGCTCTCACCCGAAATCCGGACTCGGCGAAGGCCAAGGAGTTCGCCGCGCGCGGTGCCGAGGTGGTCCGGGTGGATCTCGATGACGAGGCGAGCCTGCGTGCCGCGTTCAACGGCGCTTACGGCGCGTTCGTCGTCACCAACTACCGTGAGCAGCTCACTTCCGAGCAGGAAGCGGCTCGCAGCCGTGCACGGAGGGAGCTGGACCAGGTCAGCAATGCGGCGCGTGCGGCCAAGGCCGCCGGGCTCAAGCACGTCGTGTGGTCGACGCTGGAGGACACGCGTCCGCACTTCGCGTTCCTCGGCAGCGATGTCCCGACCCTCGAAGACGGCTACAAGGTGCCGCACCTCGACGCCAAGAACGAAGCAAACGCCCACTTCACCGCGTTGGGTGTGCCGACAACCTTCCTGGAGACATCGTTCTTCTACGAGATGTTTGTCCTCGCCGGGCTGAGCCCGCGTCGCGGGGCGGACGGTCAGGCGGTGCTCTCCCTGCCGATGGGAGACAGCACTATGGCGCTCGTGGCCGCCGAGGACATCGGTCGTACCGCTCACGGCATCTTCCGGGCCGGAGCCCGGTTCGTCGGCCGCACGGTGGGGCTGGCCGGCACTCACGCCACCGGCGGTCAACTGGCCGAGCTTTTCGCCAAGGTGCTCGGCGAGCCGGTCGCCTACCGGCCGATGACCCACGACCAGATGCGCAACGCCGGATTCCCGGAGGCCGAGGAGCTCGGCAACATGTTCCAGTTCTTCACCGAGGCCGCCGTGACGTTCGTCGGCAACCGCGATCTCGACTTGGTCCGGACGCTCAACCCGCGACTTCGGACGCTCGAGGACTGGCTGATCGACCACCGTGAGCAGCTGAAGTCCGCTCTCTGAGTCCACGCCCGGTTCCGCAGGCGACCGCGCAACGAACTCCGCCGGCTGCACGCCTCTCAGAGGTGTTGCCGTGCCGACTGCCCGTCGCCCTCGCTCTGCCGCCGGCGGGGCTGGGCTCTCTTCCCGAGGGCCGATGCCCTCCCCGACGAGGTGGGGCGCGCGGCAAGCGCACGCCCGCCATTCCACCGACTTCTCGATCCGCAGCAGTACAGGAGGATTATTCATGTCCCTTGAGTTGAAGGGTAAGACCGCCCTTATCACCGGCGCCACTGCCGGCATCGGCCGGGCTGTCGCGAGCACACTCGCGGAACTCGGAGCAGCCGTCGTCGTGCATGGCCGCGCTGCCGAACGGGGATCCTCGGTGGTGGAAGAGATTAGCGCGGCCGGCGGAACCGCTCGGTTCGTCGCTGCGGACCTGGCCGACCCGGATGCCGTACACAAGCTGGCTGAGGCGGCCGGACCGGTCGACGTGCTGGTGAACAACGCGGGCGTCTTTCAGTTCGGGCCGATGCTCGAAGCCACTGCCGAAGCGTTTGATCTCCACATGGCTGTCAACACCCGCGCACCGATGCTGCTCGTCGCTGCGTTGGCGCCCGCGATGGCCAAGCGTGGCTTCGGAGTGGTCATCAACATCACCACCGGTGCCGTGTCCACTCCTGTGCGCGGTGGTGGGGTCTACGTTTCCTCGAAGGTCGCCCTCGACTACCTGACGCGTGTATGGGCCGACGAACTGGGCCCCTCGGGCGTACGCGTCAATGCTGTGGCCGCGGGCCCGACCCGTACCCGAGGTATGCAGGCACGCGGAGCCGACCTGGCCGACACGCTCGGCAGAACGACTACAGCCCTCGGCCGCGCCGCCGATCCTCGTGAGATCGCCGAGGTGGTCGCTTTTCTGGCATCCCCTCGCTCTGGTTACGTCACGGGAGCGGTCGTCGAAGCTCGGGGCGGCGCACCCGCGCATTCCTGAGCCTCACTGGCGACGCAGGCGGGATCGGCGGCGACGGCCGGGCCCCTGTTCCCCGCGGGGCCCGGCGAGCAGACGACCTCGCCCAGCGTCTTGTGAACCATCGGCCTCGTTGCCACGCATCTCGAAGAGTGGTTATGTGCCTGACTCCGGGGGCTCTGGCACGAATTCCGGTCCTTGTTCGTCGACGAACAAGGCGGGCGTAGAAAGAGGGCTTCCACGTTGAGCGTCCGGCACGGCTCCGAGCTGGTGTGGCCTCGCTCAACATCGCCGCGGCCACCCGGGGGCGGCGCACCAGATGGTCATCACCGACACCGCGGACGTCCAGGTCGTGGGCGGAGCCGGAAACGACACCGAAGCGGTCCGGCTGACCGGGGAACTCACCCCCGACGTAGTGGTGATGGACATCCGGATGCCCGGCATGGACGGCGTCGAAGCCATCCGTCTGATCACCATCCCAGGTCAGGAAGGCACTTTCGCGATTCCGCCTCGCCAGCCGCCAAACCCAAGGGAAACGGGGAGGCTAGTATCTGAGCAGTCTCAATTCCTGGAGCATCCGTGGAAAGTGGTGGAAGGGCTCAGGGGAACCAGGGCCCGGCACGCGGTCTTGAACTGCCGATGGTGGGCCGGGAAACCGAGACCGCGGAAATCATGCGGCGGGTCGCTGCCGACCGGTCCCACAGCGAGGTGTTGATCCTCACGGGCGACCCCGGTGTCGGCAAGAGCGTACTGCTCGACTTCGTGGCCGACCACGCCCGGCGCGAGGGGAGGCGGGTGCTGCGAGCGGTCGGCAGCGAGTCCGAGGCGCACCTCGGATTCGCGGGTCTCCATCGGATGCTCCGCCCGGTGCTCGGCGACCTGGACGGCCTGCCGCCGCCGCAGCACTCCGCGCTCCGGACCGTCCTGGGGCTGGACGAACGCACCGAGGCCCCCGATGGCATGCTCGTCGGTCTGGCGGTTCTCACCTTGCTCTCGGACCTGGCGGAACCGGCACCGCTGCTCCTGGTGGTCGATGACGCCCAGTGGATCGATCGCGCATCGCTGGACGTTCTCTCCTTCGTGGCCCGGCGCATGGACAGCGAACCCGTCACACTGCTGGTGGGTGTGCGCGCCGCGGCTGCGTTGCCCGGCTTCGACAAAGGGATACGAGCGCCTCGATATCGGTCCGCTGAGCAGCGACGCGGCGAACCGGCTGCTCGACCAACAGCCGACACCACCCACCGGCCGGACCCGCATGCGAATCCTGCAGGAGGCGGCCGGAAATCCGTTGGCCCTGGTCGAACTCGCCCGCGCCACCGCGACCCGGCAGCCCGACGGCAGCGGCGTGGAGGGCCCACTACCGGTCACCGAGCGATTGGAGCGGATCTTCGCGGAGCACGCGGAGTTCCTGCCGGAAGCAACTCGCTATCTCCTGCTGTTGCTCGCGGCCGCTGATGCGACGGACGCGCCGACGGCATCTCGGGGCCTTCCCGAGGCCGACGACAAGGCGTGGGCACCCGCGGAGCGGGCCCGTCTCGTGCGCCAGGACGGCACCCGGATCTCCTTCCGCCACCCGCTCATCCGCTCGGCCATCTACCATGGCGCGTCCTTCGAGGAACGCAGGCAAGCACATCTCGCTCTCGCGGAGCTGCTGAGCGAGGAGCCCGACCGCCGGGTCTGGCACCTCGCCGCTGCGACTACGCGTCCCGATGAAGACGTGTCGGCCGCCCTGCAGCAGACGGCCGACCGAGCGCGGCGCCGGGGCGGCTATGCCGCCGCTCTGGAGCGCGCCGCGCAGTTGAGCTCGCACCGCGCGGACCAGGCGCGGCTGCTGACCGAGGCCGCCGTCATGGCCGTCTTCACCGGTCAACTCGGCTGGGTGGAACGTTTGGCCGCCGAGGTCCGCAAGCAGAGTGACGACCCCGCGCTGATCAGCAGGGCCTCGCTGGCCGCCGGGCAGCTCATGACCCTGCGTCGGCACCATGCGGCGGCCTTCGCCCTGCTGACACGCATCGCGGACGAGGCGGCAGCCGCCCGCTCGCCTCGCGGGCTGGACGCGCTCGCCGCGGCCGCGGTGGTCCGCTACTACTCGGGCGAAGAGTCCCAGCAACAACAGATCGAGGACCTGCTCACCGCCCTGCCGGACTCCACCGCCAGGGGCGCCCTGCGTGCCTGGGTACTGGCCGTCTCCGACCCCAGCGGCGCGGGAGCCTCTCTCGCCCCGGCGCTGCCCGCACTGATCGTCGAGGCCAAGGACGACGCCGGCGCTCTGACCGCGCTGGCCATCGTGGCCTGGATCCTGGACGAGACCGCCTTGGCCGCCAGGACCTTCGATGAGGCGTCCGACCGGTGGCAGGCCCGTGGCTCGCTGCCGGACGGTCTGGGATGCGTCGTCGGCTGGGCCTATCTGGAGCAGGGCCGGTGGGCCGAGGCCCGCTCGGTGGCCGCCGAGATCTCGGTGGTGGCGTCAATGGCCGCGCTGGACCACGCCGAGGCGTGTGCGCAGGCGCTCGACGCGACGGTGCTCGCGCTGCTGGGCGAGGCGACCGACGTGCGACACCGGGCCGAGCAGGCGCTGGTCCTTGTCGACCCGCTGGAAAGCCGCTCCGTCGCGGTCTTCGCACGTCGTGCCCTGGGCCTGGCGGCAGTGGCCGAGGGCGACTACGACACCGCGTACACGCAGTTCCGCTCCGCCTTCACCAACGACGGCGATCCGGTGCACTATCACGTCTCCTACATCGTCCTGGCCGAACTCGCCGCGGCGGCCGTCCGCCGAGGAAGGCAGGAGGACGCCGCCGAACTGCTGGAGCGGTCGGCGCGGCGTCTGGGTACGCGCGCCTCGGCACGGATCACCGCATTGCTAGACCGAGGCCGCGCCCTGCTCGCTGAACCGGAGCACACGGAACCGTACTTCCGGGCGGCACTGGCGGACGACGCGGGTGAGCAGTGGCCGTTCGAGCGGGCACAGACGCGGCTGGACTACGGTGAGTGGCTCAGGAGGCAACGTCGCATCGCCGAGGCCCGCCCGCTGCTGACCGCGGCACTCGACACTTACCAACGGCTCGGCGCGCGGCCGTGGATCGAGCGGGCGAAGGCAGAACTGCGAGCTGCCGGCATCGAGGCCGCTGGCAGCGTAGTGCCCAGCGCCTTCACCGAACTCAGCCCCCAGCAGCAGCAGATCGTCCAGCTCGCGGCCCGCGGCCTGACGAACCGCGAGATCGGAGAGAAACTCTTCCTCTCGCCGCGCACGGTTGGCTCCCACCTCTACCGGGTGTTCCCCAAACTGGGCATCACCGCCCGGTCACAGCTCCGCGACGTGGTCGAAGGCACCTTGTCGGGCGTCGGCGCCCAGATCTGAGATCGGCCGGCCCGTACACGGAAGAACTCGTCCCCCGACATCGCGGCGCGGCTGTGCGTGCCGGAGTCCACGGTCCGCAACCACCTGTCCTCGGCTTTCGGCAAGGCTGGTCGTGCCGGACTGGACCACGAGTGGCATAGTGCCGGGATGCCTTCACGGAGACGAATACCTGGACTCCTGGCATCCCTTGCGGCGGTGTTCGCATCGGCGGGACAGCCGCCGCCGACGGCACGGACCGCGTCGTGATGCGCTTCGAGACCGAGAAGACCTTCGTCATGTACAACGCGGACGAGGGAGCCGAAGCCTCGAACAACGGCTTCCACGTGCCTGTCTTCGTCGAGCCGGACAAGGAAGGCACCAGCCCGCAATGTGCGGGTGGTCGTGGACGCGTCGGGCCTGGAGGGCGTCGCCCGGCTCGGGGACCACCGCATGCGCGAGGCCGAGGGCCCGGTCTACACCTGCGAGTACGGCGATCTCCAGAACGGCGACGGCGAGAGCTACGACCCGCTGGTCCTCCTCGGGACGGCGTCGAGCCGGGCGACGGCGGCACGGTGACCTACACGGCGACCGCCGACAACGCGCCCATGATCACCGGCACCACCCGGATGACCGTCGGCGGTCCCGCCCTGTCGGCGCCCGGGCAGGAGACGGGCGTGAGCGGACTGGCATCGGGGAAGCTCGCGCAGGTGACTCCGCGACTCGCCAACAACACCCGCTTCCCGGCAGCGCATGGCGTGGCCCTGCAGGTCAACGTCTCGGACGGCCTCACACTGACCACCCGGTACAGCAACTGCTTCTACGTCGGCCCGTCACCCACCTCCGCCTGGTGCACGCAGTGGGCGCCCCGGCGGACGGCGATCACGGCGGCGGATCGCGTCCCGCTGCGCCACCACGGCGCGGCGGGGCATAGCGGCAAGCCGGGAAGCCGGGACTCATGCGCATCGGTAAGGGACTCCGCTGCGCGCGGGTTCAGCCCCCGTCCATGAGCTGGCAGGATCGTCCTCCATCTCTGGAGCACGATCCTGCTGGGCCTCATTGAGGCCGAGTTGAGGCCGCAAGGACAGGAACAGACTGACAAGGGCTGACTAGCCCCAACTCGGATAACCGTATCTGACCTGTGAAAACGTCATGGATGGGCGTTGATCGGCAAGGATCGCCAAGATCCTCAAAGGACTCATAATCCGTCGGCCGTGGGTTCGAGTCCCACCCGCCCCACCTTTAACGTCGTATGACCTGCGGAAACGTTCCTCGTGAGGTGTTGGAGCGTCAACTCCGCCTCAACGGAAAGAATCCGCTGCGCGCGTCGTTGGAACCGCGCGCACGTCGCGCCGCTCGGAAGGTTTCGACCCCATCTGACCTGCGGCGGAGTGGGTGGTCAAGGTTGTCACCGGCTTCCGGGGCGGCTGCTTTCGAGCTCGGAACGAAGGTTCAGGGACCAGACAGGGACCAAGGCGGCGCTGACGTGCCCGCGCTGGCGGGGCCCTGGCGCTGATCGTTTTCTCTTTCACCTGCTGCGCGGGCATGGGGCTGCCACCCGTGGCACGGCTGGTCGAGTACTGGGCATGCAGCGGAGGCGGCACAGGTACGTTCTGATCCGCCAGGACCGCGCCTACCAGGCGGATCAGGGCGGCGCGGGGGTGGAAGATCCTCACCACGTCGGTGCGGCGGCGGATCTCCTTGTTCAGCCGCTCCGCAGTACCGGCGTTCCCACCCAGCGGGGTGGGGCCGAAAGCTGACCCCAGAGCCGGCCGCCGCCGTCCGTGCCCGTCGAGGCTGTTTCCCGCCGGTCCTGCTCTCGCTGCGGCCGTATGGACACATCCCGAAGCGGAACCGTCCGGCGGTCCTCGCCGCCCTCGACCCCAGCAGCGTCGACCGGCTCGCCGAGCGGATCGCCCGCTGGCGGACGGCGTACGGCTTCGAACCCGAGCTGTGCGGCGGGGGCCGCGTTCTCCGATCGGCACCATCCTGGAGCTGAGATCGCCCCCACCCCGTGCTACCCGGTCCCGTCCTGCGAAGACGGGTTCGTGGTCGACACCCAGCGAGCCGTGCCGGGCGTGCGTCGAGCAGCGTGTGCGGCGCAAGGCTGACCAGTTCGCCGGGCCGGTCCCCGCGCAAGACCGCGGGCCGCCACCGCGCGGGCCGAGTACGTCGAGTGCGGTCGGCTCTGTCCCGGCGACGTCCAGGCCGACGCCGTGTGCGAGCCGCGCCCCGAGAAGTCCGAGGCCGAACCGGGTGCCCCGGGAACTCCGGCTGGCCACGTCCCGCGCGGAGATCCGGCACACGGGTCCCGGTACGGGCAGTGAGGCGGACCGGCGACTGCGGTGCGAGGCGGAGGTGGCCATGCGGGCCGAAGCCCCCGTCGCCCCGGTCGTGGACCCTCGTTGGGGCTTCTTCCGGTCAGCCCTGCAGCTGCTCGGTCAGACCCAGCTGGCTCATGATGGCGCCGGTGTCCAGATAGGCGCGGCCTTCCTTGATCTTGTTGTCCTTGACCTCGTAGACGTCGCACGCGTGCACCGTGACGTGACGCCCCGTGGCGGGCACAGTGTGGACGTGTGTGGCGCCGAGCAGAAGCGGACCGCGCGCCGAAGCTCGGCTCGCTCCCACGTGCCCCGCCTGACGCTTGACGCTTGACGCCTGACGGGCTGATGTCCTGACGCCTGGTGACCTGACGCCTGGTGACCCGGACGCCTCCTACTGTGCGGTCCGAGTCCGGCGGGGCATGAGCAGGTACGCCGCCACAGCCAGGGCGAGCGGCAGGAGGCTCACGACCAGCATGGTGAGTCGCAGGCCGTTGGTGAAGTCCAGCCCGAGGTCCAGTCCGGACTGCCGGAGCAGGTTCGGGTCGTATCCGGCGGTGCCCGGACTTCGCGCCATCGCGCTTCGTGTCGCGTCCACGGCCTGGTCGGCCTCGGCGACGGAAATCCCGCGCGCGTCGGCGTCGTTGAGCCACTGCCGCTGAAAGAAGAGGTTGAGAAGCAGGAGGTAGACGGCGGGGCCGAGCGCGTAGCCGGTCATTCCGAACGCCGGCTGGACGGAGGCCACGGCGCCGGACTTTCCGGGCGGGGCGTGCGAGAGGATGGTCTCGGCCACCGCGGAGGAGGTCACCAGCGAGCCGAGGTTGGTGAGCCAGGTGGCCAGTACGACGATCCACAGTGCCATCGTGGGCGTGGCGGTGGCCGCCATCAGCAGCCCGCCCGCGGCCATCACCAGCAGGCCGGTGATGAGGACCGGCCGGGGGGTGTACTTCCCGATCAGGCGCCCGGCGAGGATGACGGCGACTGCGATCACCAGTGTGCCGGGCAGGAACAGCAGGCCGATCGTGCGCGGGGACAGCGCGAGGATCACACTGCCGAACTGCCCGAGGGCGAAACTGAAGCCCGCGACGAGGAAGTTGAGCGTCAGGCTGGCCAGCGCGGCCACGGCGAACGGGCCGCTGCGGAACAGTGACAGGTCCAGGACCGGTTCCGCTGTCCGGCGTTCACGGAGCACGAACAGCACGCAGGCGACCGCACTGATCACCAGCGGCAGCCAGGCCTGGAGCTGGGAGATCCCGTTCTCCGCTTCGGCGACGCCGTGGACGAGGGTCAACAGGGCGACGCCGACCAGGCTGACACCGACGACGTCGACTCCGCGGCGCTTCAGGACGGGGGGCTCGGTGACGTAACGGGCCGTCAGCCCGAGCGCGATCAGCGACAGCAGCGGGGCGAGAAGGAACAGCCAACGCCAGCCGACGGCCTCCACCACCCAGCCCCCGATCGCGGGGGTCACCCCGCACAGCACCATGTCGATGGCCATGAAGATGCCGATGGTCGCCGGCCGTCTCTCCGGCGGTACCGACACCTTGAGCAGAGCCATCGACACGCCCAGGATCGCGGCCAGCGTCAGGCCGTCGAGGAGGCGCGTCACCAGCAGGAACGTGTAGCCGGGGGAGATCGCGGAGAGCAGGTTGACGATGATGTCGCCGACCAGCCCCAGTGTCAGCAGCCGCTTGAGGCCGAAGGTGTCCCCGAGACTGCCCACGGCGAGCACGGCGGCGGCCATGACCAGCGTCGCAGCGCCTCCCAGGAATCCGATGACGTCGGGCGGCACGTCGAGCGCCCGGCTGACCTGCGGCATGTTCAGGCTGAGGACCAGCGGGTCGACGGCCGTGATCGTGAAAGCGAGGGAGAGCCCCGAGATGATCGGGAGGAGCGCGACCATGGATCGCGGTTCCGCAGCCGACACAGCAGCACCTCCCGTACGTCGGCCGGTGCCGACCGTTCGCCCCCCGACCGTAACCAAGCCACCGCTCTGGTCCGTCCTCCCCGGGCCGACGCACGCGGCTCGACACCTGGTCGGAGCAGAAGGGCTGTTCGTACGCGACCAGGAGCGCCGGACCGCTTCGGCGGAGTCGAGGGTGGGGCCATGAGCGACCGGACGGCCAGGGTGCTGACCGTCACCGTCACCGTCACCGCCACAGCCACCGCCACCGCCACTCCCGCCCCACGCGGCGCATGAGCGGCGGCGAACTGACCCTGGCGCGGTGCCGCCGCACCTGGAGGAGCGGGAGAGCGAGATCGCCACGCAGGCCGAAGCCACCGGGGAAGTATCGCGGAACTGACGGCGCAGCTTGAGGAGTTCGACCGAGGGGGCGAGGCAGCCCGGATCACCCTAGGACGCCGCTTGTGCTGCCCGGTCCGCCGACGCCGACGCCGAAGGCCGCGAAGCTGCCGGACGGATCCGGCCGCGATGACGTGCTGTTGCCGGGCTGTGGCTGCGGTGATCTACTCGAAGGAGGCCCACATCGCATGAATCGTCCTGCTTTGTATCCGATGCGGTACGGCGGGTTCTGGTGGCCGTCCCCCACGAAGAGCCGGCAGTGCCTCGTGCGGCCTGGCCCGAGGGCGGCCGTAACGCGTCCCGCTGAGTCACAGAGAGGAGCGCGGTGATGGCTTCCGCAGGTTCGAGCTCCGCGCCGCAATCGGTCAGCGACTGGCGTCGCGAATACGCCTACACACTGGGGGAGCAGGCCTTCGTCTACGGCTTCCCCTACATCTACAACGCCCAGCTGCGCCACGGGTGGGTGACAGAGCAGGCCGACCCGAAGATGAGGATGCACTCCGCCGTCGACCACTTCTGGCATGCCCGGACGCTCTTCGACGCCTCCGACCAGGAAGGTCTGGCGCCCAACAACGACACCCTCTACTCGTGCGCCTGGGTCGACCTGAGCACGGAGCCCGTCATCCTCTCGCACCCGGAGATGGGCGACCGCTACTTCACCTTCGAACTCGTCGCCATCACCTCGGACAACTACGACTACGTCGGTCGGCGTGCCACGGGGCCGCACGCCGGCGACTTCGCCCTCGTGGGTCCGGGATGGGAGGGAGAACTCCCTGCAGGAGTGCGTCGTACGGCGACCGCCCCCAGCCCGTGGATCCTGGTGCTCGGCCGCACCCTGGTCGACGGTGAGCACGATCTGCCCGCTGTGCACGCGCTGCAGGACCGGTACCGGCTGAGGCCGCTCCACCTGTTCGGAAAGCAGGGCGCCGCCGTGCCGGAGCGCCGTGACGTGCTGGAGCCCGTCGATCAGGAGCATGATCAGCTCGCGCCGTGGAAGACGCTGAACGCGATGCTGGCCGAGAACCCTCCTCCGGAGCGCCATGAGATCCTGCTCAGGCAGTTCGCGGAGATCGGTGTGGGCGCCGGCCTCGATGTGCAGGAGCAGCCCGAATCCGTCCAGCAGGGCCTGATCGCCGCCGCCGCTGCCGGCCTGCCCATGCTGCAGGAGCAACTGCTCAGCGGAGACTGGGCCAAACTGATCAACGGCTGGCGTTACCCGCCGCCGGAGATGGGTCATTTCGGCGACGACTTCGTCAAGCGGGCCGCGGAGCAGGCCCTGTTCGGTGTCGCCGCGAACGATCTTGAGGAGACGGTGTACCTCGTCGCCTTCGACGACGCGGAGGGCGAGAAGCTGTCGACGGGCCGTTATGAGATCCGCTTCGGGGCCGGGTCGCTGCCCCCCGTCGACGCTTTCTGGTCCCTGACCGCCTATGACGAAACCAGGAACCTGATCGCCAACCCGATCGACCGCTACTCCGTCGGAGACCGCACCCGCGGACTGGTCACCGAGCCGGACGGCAGCCTGACCCTCCATCTGCAGCCCTACTCACCGGGCTCCGACCGGGAGAACAACTGGCTGCCCACACCGCAAGAGGGCATCTGGTTCGTCGCGCTGCGCATGTACCTCCCACGCCCCGAAGTCATCGACGCGCGCTGGCAGTGCCCGCCGGTCACCCGCGTCGGCTGACCGGCCGACGCCGCTTCTCCGCCTTGCCGGTGGCCGACTGGGTACGCGGCTACCGGCGGGAGTCGCTGCGCGGTGACGTACTGGCCGGCCTGACGGTGTGGGCGTTGATCGTGCCGGAGTCGGTGGCGTACGCGGAGATCGCCGGAGTCCCTCCGCAGAACGCGTTCTACGCTGCTCCGATCGCTCTCGCGGGTTACGCGCTGCTGGGGGGTTCGCGCTTTCTGATCGTGGGGGCGACGTCGGCCGCGGCCGTGCTGTCGGCGTCCACAGTCAAAGGCGTCAGCAGTGACCCGGGCGCCGTCGTCGGGTTGTCAGCGGCGCTGGCGGTGATCGTGGGCGCGGCGCTGGTGGCAGTCGGAGCGGCCCGGCTCGGGTTCCTGACCAACTTTCTGGCGGAGCCAGCCCTGGTCGGCTTCCTCTTCGGCATGGCGTTGACGATCATGGTGCGGCAGACGGGGAAGATCCTCGGTGTCTCCAGCGGGGAGGGCGACTTCTTCCAGCGCCTGGCGAAGCTGCTGAGCCAGGCGGGCGACTGGTCGTGGACCACGATCACCGTCGGCGTAGCCGCCGTGGCCTCGCTGCTGCTGCTGGAGCGCCTCCTGCCGCGGCTGCCGGCCTCGCTGATCGTGCTGGCCGCCGGCCTGATCTTCTCCCAGGCCTTGAACCTGCACGCCCACGGCGTGGAGACGGTGGGCAGGATCCCGGCGGCTGTGCCGGTCCCTCACCTGCCCGATATCACGTCCGCCGACTGGGCCGAGCTCGTCGGCGGCTCGCTCGGGGTGGCGCTGGTCGTCTTCGCCGAGTCCTACAGCATCGCCGGCCGCTTCGCCCGCCTCCACGGCGACGAGGTGAAGGCCGACCGCGAGATGGTCGCGGTGGGCGCGGTCAACCTCGCGGTGGGCTTCTTCCGCGGCTTCGTCGTCTCCGGCAGCGCGTCGCGCAGCGCCGCCGCCGAGGGCGCGGGCGGCCGCAGCCCGATGGTCTCCCTGGTCGCGGCAGTGCTGGTGCTGTTCACCGGGGCCTTCCTGACCTCGTTGTTCACCTCGCTGCCCGATGCGGTGCTCGGGGCGATCGTGATCGTGGCCGTGAAGGGTTTCCTGCGTGTCGGGGAAATGCGCCGCTACGCCACGCACGACCGGCCCAGCCTCTGGATCGCTCTGACCGCCCTGATCGGTGTTCTGGTCTTCGATCTGCTGCCCGGGCTGCTGCTCGCGGTACTGATGTCGCTGCTGCTGTTCATCGCCTATTCCAGCACCCCGCGTGTGGCGGCCCTGGGGCTGCTGCCCGGCACCGGCGTGTGGGGCGACCTGCGGGAGCACCCACGAGCCGTGGCCGCACCGGGAATCCTCGTGGCACGGCCGGACGGGGCGCTCTTCTTCGGCAACGTCAATCGCGTCCGCACGGCCGTGAAGGAGCTGGTAGCGGCAGCCGACCGCCCGCCACGCGCCGTCGTGGTGGACCTGACGGCGAGCTACCGGCTCGGCCTGCCCGTCCTGGACACCCTGGCGGACCTCGCCGCGGACCTCGACCATCAGGGAGTCGAGCTCCATGTGGCTCGGGTCCGGGCCGGCCCCACGCGCTCGCTGTCCCGGCACCCCCTGCACGCGACCCTCAGCCCGGATCGCCTCCACCCGACGGTGACCGACGCCGTGAACGCGCTGAGTGACGGAGGGGGACCGTCGTGACCTGCGAGCCAGGTTGCCGGGGTAGGGACGCGCTGATGTACTCGAAGAGCGGGTGCGTGTGGGAGCACCCGGCCCGGTAACCCCACCAAGCATGGCGCAGACGCCGCCGCGTGGCGCACCGGGAGGAGCCGGGAAGCACGTCGTCGACGGTCGCCGGTTTCCCCAGTTCGCGTGCTGAGTTCGCGTGGTGGCTGCAGGCTGTGCTGGTCAGTCTCAGGAGAGGAACGCGGTGATGGCATCCTCAGCCGACAGCAACCATCCCGGGCGACGTCTGCGCCACGATCTTGCCGCGGCGGCAGCCGGCATCGGCCAGGCGGCGGCCTCCACCGGAAAGGCCACTGCGGCGGCCGTACGTCACCCGCGGGACACCATCGACCGCGCCAGGAAGGTGACGCGGGCACTGCCCGTGGCATGGCGATCGGTGAAGCCGACGCTGACCGGCCGGGTGGACGACTGGCGCCGCGAGTACGCGTACACGCTGGGAGAGCAGGCCTTCATCTACGGCTTCCCCTACATCTACAACGCCGAGCTCCGCCACCGTTGGGTGACCCAGAAGCCCGAGACGGAAACGACGCCCTACGCCGCCGTCAACCACTTCTGGCATGCGACCAGGGTCTGGGACGCCTCGGATCGGGAGGGCGTGTCCCCCAACAACGACACGCTGTACTCCTGGGCGTGGGTGGACCTGCGCGAGGAACCCCTCATTCTCTCGCACCCGGACATGGGCGACCGCTACTTCACCTTCGAACTGGTCGCCTTCACCTCCGACAACTACGACTACGTGGGCATGCGGGCGACCGGATCGGAGGCCGGTGACTTCGCCCTCATCGGCCCGGGCTGGAGCGGGGACCTCCCGGAGGGCGTGCGTCGCACGGCGACCGCCCCCACCCCGTGGGTCCTGGTGGTCGGGCGGACCCTCGTCGAGGGCGTGGACGACCTCCCGGCCGTCCACGCGCTGCAGCAGCAGTACCGGCTGACGCCTCTCCATCTGTTCGGCAAGGAGGGCGCCACGCTCCCGGAACGCCGCGACGTACCGGTACCGGTCGACCCTGCCAAGGATCCGCTCGGTCCGTGGAAGACACTCAACGCGGTGCTGGCCGAGAATCCCCTCCCGAGGCACCACGATGTCCTGCTCCGGCAGTTCGCGGAGATCGGCATCGGCCCGGGGCTGGATGTCGAGGCACAACCGGAGCCGGTGAAGGAGGGCCTGATCCGGGCCGCCGCCACCGCCGTGCCCATGCTCGAACAGCAGATACTCAGCGGCCAGTGGGGCGAGCTGATCAACGGCTGGCGGTATCCTCCCCCGCAGATCGGGCACTTCGGGGACGACTTCCTCAGGCGGGCCGCGGAGCAGTCCCTGGTGGGGATCGCCATCAACGATCCCGAGGAAGCGGTCTATATGGCGGCCTTTACCGACGGCGCCGGTGAGACGCTGGCCACCGGCCGCTACGAGTTGCACTACGAGGCGGGGATGCTGCCTCCGGTCGACGCGTTCTGGTCGCTGACCGCCTACGACGAGGAACGGAACCTGATCCCGAATCCGATCAACAGGTACTCCATCGGAGACCGCACCCCGGGGCTCGTCATGGACGATGACGGGGGCTTGCATCTCTACCTGCAGTCGGACTCACCGGGGTCCGAGCGGGAGTCCAACTGGCTGCCCACGCCGCAGCAGGGCATCTGGTACGTCGCGCTGCGCATGTACCTCCCGCGCCCCGAGGTCGTCGACGCGCGGTGGCACTGCCCGCCGATCAAACGCGTCGGTTGACGGAAGGCAGGCCACGTGGCCTTGAAGGCTGCTGAAAATCTCGGTTCTGGCCCCCGGCTGGGTGGAGTCGGGGCAAGGCACGCAGGCATGCAGGGGGCATGGGCAGAGGAACTGGTTGTACACGAGGTTGAACTCGACCCGTCGTGGCCTGGAGCTCGACGATCAACCAGGTTCCGTCCGGGCCGAGACCCGTCGGCGTGTGGGTGGCGGCGCCGATCGGGTCGACCATGTCGTGCAGGCAGTCGACGGAGGTGACGGGGTAGGGAAAAGCCACGGCCGCCCGACCGACGCGGCGCATCGGGTCCGATGGGCTCGGGGCGGGTCGGCGTCTCGATTGCCGGACCGCTTCGGTGACGGGCCATCCGACGGGGAAGGAGGCATGCACCCCGGGAGGTCCAGGCGCGCCATGTCAGCGCCGTGTCGGTGGGAGTCACGCGCTGGCCTCCGACAACGGCCACGGAGGCTTCACCCCGAGCGCGGAGCGGAGCCTCTGCACGGTGGAAGGGAAATCCGCTGCGCCATGGTGCAACCGCGTCTGCCGAGCCGGAGCGACAACCAGGATTCCGTGTCGGGTAGGTCTCTCAAGGAGCGGCAGGGACCACGTAGGGACCACAAGGACAGGAACCAACCGACAAGGACTGCCCAAGGCCGACACAGGTGCACGCGCCTCACCTGCAAGAACGCCTTGAATCGACACTGATCGGCAAGGGCCGCCAAGATCCTCAAAGGACTCATAATCCGTCGGCCGTGGGTTCGAGTCCCACCCGCCCCACCATGCAGGTCTGTGACCTGCGGAAACGTCTCTTCTGGAGTTGCGGATTCAGGACTTCGGGTCAACGGACTGAATCCGCTGCTCGCGGGTTCAACCTGCCTTCAGCCAGCGTCGGTTGCAAACGCTCTGACCTGCGCAGGCGTATCAATTCGTTGCCGGGGCGGGCTGCCGCACGTGCGTTGTGCGAGCGATTGGACGTCGAAGTTGGGACGCTGATGGGACGCAGGTAGTCAGAAGCGGCTACCGGGGGCCCTTCGCCTACGCTGCCCCGGCTGTGGGCGGCGGGTTCGGTGCTGGGGCCACGGGGCGCTGCTGCCATGGCTCCTCAGAAGTGCTCGAAGTCTTCGCCGGCGCCTGGCGGAGGCTTCTGGTTGCTGTTGCCTGTGCCATCACGTGACGGGTGGCGTCCCGCCGAGTGGTGTAACAGTGATCACCGCGAAAGTGCAGGTCGTGGGCCAGATTCTGGCACCCGCCGACCGGACAGACCTGACGCTACGTCAGTTGGTTGCGCCTGTGGGACGGCGCTGTCGACCTTGACGCGACCTTCTCCGAGGCGGAAGGCCATGGGCTCCGCGCCGGCCGCCTCGGCCAGGCCCCTCGCCTGATGGCCAGTCAGGTCGGCAAGGGTGCCGTGCAGGCTGATTGACCACGTGACCTGTATCATCGCCATGATCGCTGCTACACCACGTTGCGGGACACGACCACGTGACGTCGGCGACGATGTCGGCGATGGGGCGGTAGAGGCGTTGCGGGCGATCGTCTGCGATCCCCCGCATGTCTTTGAAGCCGTGGGCTCGGCAGAACTCGGCCCCACGGTCGTCGATGGCATCCACGACCACGAGGCGCCCTGCCGCCCTCTGTGACGCTACTGCGACCAGCTCTGGAGTGCCTGTGTCAGGAGGCGTGTGCCGAGCCCCTGGCCGTGCAGTTTCTTGTCCGGAGCGAGGCGAAGCCAGCAGATTGAAGCTGTGCGGTCGGCTCGGGGCGCGGTGACTGCGTCGCCGCTGTTCCGTTTCCCCGAGCCGCCGGCCCGAACCGGACCTGCGACTTTCACCGCATCCGGCTCTCCACATGTCTTTCCCGGTGGTCAGCCTCTGCGGGCTGCGGGTTCGATGGTCCACGGAGTCGGGGCGGACACCTGAGGACTGGGATCTTGAGGTTCCAGAGGAAGCAGTGCCAGGTGGGAAGCAAGTACACGAAGCAGTACACCAAGGAGTTCAAGCGGGACGCGATCACGCTCGTGGCTTCCTCGGGCCGGGCGGCGACCGAGGTCACCCGGGGACTCTGCATCAGCTCGATCCTGGACGGTCGCCGCGAGGGCGTGGTGAACCGGCCTTGGTCCGGCTGCTGTGGTCGGCGACGACCGGGCCGAGCAGAGTGATGCTGTGCACCTGCCGTACCGTGTGCTGCGGACGCCGGACGGGCGAACCGAAAGAGTCGACTCCCGGGCCGTGGCCGGGTCCGCAATCCGCTCGGAGCCGGACCCGCGGAATCATGGAGGACGGTGGAAGACCAAGCAGTCCGTGAGCCATCGGGCTCCGCAACCCCCACCCCGGCGGTCCTCGCATGCGCGAGCCCGGTTCCCGCCGCAACCGCCCGGCCCCGCCTGCTGACGCGATGGTGGGAATCACGCGCCCCCGCCACCAGGGACCGGGTGTTCGCGTTCATCGTCACTGTGCTGTCGTTCGTGGCGCCGTTGTCGCGGATCGGGGCGCAGTTCGGTGCTCTTCCCGCCCGGGACGCGTCCGTGGCGAGTGTCCTGCTGACCCTGGGGCAGGCCCTCCCGCTCGCGGTGCGCACCCGGTGGCCGGCTCTCTGTCTCGCGGTGGCGGGGACCTCGTTCGCGGTCCACGAGTCCCTCGGCTGTCCGCCGACCTTCGCCAGCCTCGGCCTGTACGTCGCGCTGTACTCGGTGGGGGCTCACCAGGAACGTCTGCGGCGGGTCGTACCACTGGCGGCGACGGGCGGATACGTGGTCCTCTGCGTCGTCCTGCACACGTTGGGATCGCCCAACGGCTTGACCGACTATCTGGTCTACTACATGGCCCTGGCGGCGATGTGGGCCCTGGGTGTCTTGGTCCGCGAGCGGCGGGGGCACGAGGCTGAGCGTCGGCTCCTGTCCGCGCGGGCGGCCGTTGCCGCGGAACGCAGCCGCATGGCACGGGAGTTGCACGACGTGGTGACCCACCATGTGACCGCGATGGTGGTGCAGGCCGGCGCGGCGCAGTACGTCGCCGAGTCGCCGGGCCGTGTGGGCGAGGCCCTCGTCGCCATCAACGGTACCGGCCGCCGCGCGCTGGCCGAACTCCGGTTCCTGCTCGGCGTGCTGGAGGCGACCGGCGATTCAGCGTCCCGGACGCCGATGCCGGGCCGGGTGCCCGACCTGGTGGAGCAGGCGCGAGCGAGCGGTCAGCCGGTCGAGCTGGTCGAGGACGGAGAGCAGCCGGACATGGCCATAGGGGCCCATCTCACGGTGTATCGCGTCGTGCAGGAATCCCTGACGAACGCCGTGAAGTACGCTGCGGGCAGACGAACGCTTGTACGGCTCGCGCACACCCCCGGATGGACCGACGTCGAGGTCACCACCGCCGGCACGGCCGACGGCACATGCGAGGTTGCGGCCCCGCGCGACACTGGCCCCCACGTCCCGGGAGGCCGGGGTCTGGTCGGGCTGAGGGAAAGGGTGGAGATGCTGGGCGGGGAGTTCGCGTCAGGGCCCCGCCCGGAGGGTGGGTTCCGTGTGTACGCGCGTGTCCCCACGGGAGGTGCTGTGTGAGTGTTCTGTCCTCCGCGATCCGGGTGCTGGTCTGTGAGGACCAGGCTCTCGTGCGCGCGGGCTTCGTCACGATCCTGTCCGCGCAGCCCGACATGGAGGTCGTGGGGGAGGCGGTGGACGGCCGAGCTGCGATCCGGAGTACGGAGGAACTGAAGCCGGACGTCGTCGTCATGGACATCCGCATGCCCCTGCTCGACGGAATCGCGGCCACCGGCCACCTGGCCGGTCCCGGTTCCCTCAGTCCCGTGAAGATCCTGGTCGTCACCACCTTCAACGTCGACGAGTACGTGTACGAGGCCCTCCGCGCCGGTGCCAGCGGTTTCATGCTGAAGGACGCCGCACCGGACGAACTGGTCAACGCGGTACGCACTGTTGCTCGGGGAGACTCCCTCCTGGCCCCCGCGGTCACCCGCGCTCTGATCGGCCGCTTCGCCGAACGGGTGCGTCCCTCCGCCGTCTTCGCGTCCCCCGAACGCGACCGCCTCAAGGTCCTCGCCCCCCGCGAGTACGAGGTCCTCCTCCTCATCAGCGAGGGGCTGTCCAACGCCGAGATAGCCACCGAACTGGTCATCAGCCCCGAGACCGTGAAGACCTACGTCTCCCGCATCCTCACCAAACTGAACCTCCGCGACCGCGTCCAAGCGGTGGTTCTGGCGTACCGGGCGGGCGTGACGGGGCGCGGGGGAAGAGCCTGACGGTCCGGTTCGGCAGGTGGGAGACCGTCACGGCGTTGTCTTCAGAAGCGTTGTCCCCTGAGCGAGCTACCTGATGTGTCCACCCAGGGGTGACGCGGGGCACCGGCGGCCGCCTGTTGACTCCGTGACTGTCAACGCAGCGGTCGGGCCGACGGCCCGACCGTGCCGAACAGCAGGAGGCCGACATCATGAGGATGACGCGCAGGTCCGGGAAGTCCGCATTTCCCGGTGGCCGCCGTTTCGCCGTGGCCGTGGCCGTGTCGACGCTGGCCGGAACCGGGCTGGCCGCATGCGACGGGAACACCGCGGACACGCCGCGGGCCCAGGTCGCCGGGCAGAGCGCGGACCACGCAGGGATCGACTGGGGCACATGCCCGGAGCCGGCCCCGGGAACGACCCGAAACTCTCGTCTGACCTGCGGGACGCTGAAGGTCCCGTTGAACTACGGTGATCCAAACGGCACGAAGATCGAGGTGGCGGTCTCGCGCCTGGCCACCGCCGAACCCGGGAAGCGGCGCGGCGTCCTGCTGCTGAATCCCGGCGGGCCGGCCCTGGGCGGTCTCTCCATGCCCGCAACGATGGCGGCCATGCTGCCGAAGTCCGTGCTGGGCCGCTACGACCTAGTCGGCTTCGACCCGCGCGGCGTCGAGCACAGCACGCCGCAGAGCTGCGGTTTGAAGGACCCCAGCGTGTCCGGGCTCTTCCCCTATCCCGCCGCGGACGGCTCGATCACCAAGAACGTGGCCCGCGCCAGGGCCGATGCCAAGACGTGCGCCGACACGGCGGGCGCCCAGCTGCAGTACTTCAACACCGCCAACACGGCCCGCGACATGGACCGCGTTCGCCAGGCGCTCGGAGAGCGGAGGATCTCCTACTGGGGCCAGTCCTACGGTACCTACCTCGGCGCCGTCTACAGGTCCCTGTTCCCGGACCGGACCGACCGGATGGTCCTGGAAGGCAACGTCGACCCCACCAAGGTGTGGGCCGACGAAGTGGCGGACCGCTGGGGCAAGGGCATGGCCGACCGGTTCCCTGATGCCGCCGCTGTCGCTGCGGCCCAGGACGGCGCCCTCGGGCTGGGCAACAGCGTCAGGCAGGTGACCCAGAGCTACCTCGCCCTCGCCGAGCGTCTCGACCGTGAGCCCGTCTCGGTGCCCGGCATGTCGATGTCGTTGGACGGACCGCTGCTCCGGAACGTCACCTACGGCATGCTCCTGCACAACGACACGCTTGCACCGCTGGCCCGTTTCTGGAAAGCCTCCGCCGACCTGGCCGACGGCAGCGCCACCGACGCCGACGACGCGGTTCTCCAGCAGATCCTCGCCGACACCCCGCAGGCGCCGGGCGTCCCCGAGGACAATCAGGCCACCATGTTCCTGGCTCTCCTCTGCGGCGACGCCGAATGGCCCCACGACACCGACGGCTACGCCACCCGCACCGCTGCCGACCGCAAGGCGTGGCCCCTCACCGCTGGAATGCCGGCCAACATCTGGGCGTGCGCCTACTGGAAGAAGCCGGCCGAGCGGCCCGTCACCGTGACCGACGAAGGCCCGCGCAACACCCTGATCCTCCAGAACCGCCGGGACAACGCCACTCCGTGGGAGGGCGGCACAGGGCTGCACAAGGCCCTCGGTGGCAGTTCGGCCTTCGTCGGCGTGGACAACGGCGGGCACTACGTCTACGACGAGGGCTCCGCCTGCGCCGACAGGGCGACCGTCGACTTCCTGACCACCGGCCGCCTGCCGGGCAAGGACCTCTATTGCACCGATGTCGCGCCGAAAGATTGACTGGTGATGCGAGCACCCCTCACAAGACCATGGTGACCACGAGGCGTCGTAGGCCACGCAATACCCGAAGCCCGGTGACGTGAGGTCGCCGGTCATTCATTCACTCGAAGCCGATCCTGCTCGCAGGGCGTGCGCAGCGAGTCCCGCGCCCCCCCCGCTGCCGGTGGTGATGGGAACGGCAGTCCGCCGCGGACCGGTTGGAAAACCGCCTCAGAGGTGGAGTGTTCGCCCGACAGCCCGGTGTTCCTGGCCGTCTGGGGGGTGTCGGGACGCAGTTGGGACGCAAGGATAGGAACAGACCGGCAAAGACGGAGGGCAGTAGACACGGTGGGCCCTGTCTGACCAGCAAGAACGTCGTGAGCAGACGTTGATCGGCAAGGACCGCCGAGATCCTCGAAGGACTCATAATCCGTCGGCCGTGGGTTCGAGTCCCACCCGCCCCACCAGTGCAGGGCCCTGACCTGCGGAAACGTTCACTCTTGGGTCTCTGAGCGTCAACTTCGCCTGAACGGACTGAATCCGCTGCTCGCGAGTGTGGCGCCAGGTTGGTCTGCGGCGGCTGATGTTCTTCTGACCTGCACGTATGCACCTTGACGGGTGGCTGATGAGACCTGTTCTGGTCGGCTCTGCTGCGACAGTGCAATGTTATTGAGGCCATCCTGAGGCCGGGGGTACCGGGGAAGTACCCCGGAGACTGTTCTCCGACGAGTCGTCTGCGCGTGCCTCAGGGCGTTCGATGCAGCAACCGTCTGGGTCTGTGGCCCTGCGCGTAGGCGCCCAAGGAAACGGCCCCAACAGAAAACGGCCCTGGGGGGGGCGCTGTCATAGGGCTCGTCAAGGAGATCGGGTCAGGGAAGGGCAGTGGGGAAGGCAGGATGACGGGGTGGCTGATCTGCTGTGGGATGACGTCAAGTGGTTCTTCGACCCGGTCGACATGGGAACGCGGCGGGACGCGTTCGTTCCTGATGCGTCGGTGGAGGACTGGCAGGCGGTCCTTGACCTCGCTGTGGACCAGGGCTGGGCGTTCGAGTACTCCGAAGGCGAATCGGTGCTGCCGCTTCCTCGGGCGGAGGTTGTGCTGTCCCGACCGGCCGACGCCGAGCAGCCCCACCTGGATGTGTGGCCGACTGCCCGCAGCTTCGGCAGGTCATCGGGCGCACAGACCCCTGCGGCGGGCGTGACTCGGCAGCCAAAGCCTGCGCTGAGGGTGGTGTCCCGCCAGGTGGTGTAGGCGGATCAAGGCGCCGGAATCCGCAGGTCATCGCCGCAGCGGCGTGCTTCAGGGCCGCGCATGGCGCTGACGGCAGGTCAGCCGCTGCGCGACCCGGGAGCCGTGCCCATGGGGCGGCCGACGCGCGGCTTACCGGAACGCGTCGAGCAAGGTCGCCTACACCACGAAGCGGGACACGACCGCGCTGAGGCAGCAGGCATGCTTTGGGTACAACGATGATGGCCAGGCCGGGGCCACTGCCGACGGGGCGGACGCCGCAGTAGCGGCCGGTGATCGGTGCCGCGTTCAACAGTGACCGCGATCTCGTCCTCGGTGAGGCCGGCGCCGTCGAGGACCTCCGGCGTGGGGCGCCGGGGCCGTCCATCGGCAGGGCCAGGACGAGGAGTTCTCCGGCTGGGGTGACGCGCAGGTCGTTCTCGGTGGGGCCGTGGATGAGCTGGCGTACCCGGAAGCCATCGACGCTGCTTCCAACTGACACTGCTTCCTCTGGGCTCAGACATCCCGGTCCCCGGGTGTCCACGATCACGGGGGAGGTGTCACGGCTCCGGCTTCTCCCCGACGGCGACCAAGGCGAAACGGGGCAGAACGCACTGCCACGTCGAGGGGCCGAGACGCTCGACGACGCACTCGCGGACGGCGCCTCCCATGCCGTCGAAAGCCGTGGACGTGTCCCAACGGAATATCTCGAGGGCGAGTTCGAACGCCGCCGTTGCTGCGCCCTGCTCTCCATGAGCCCGCACCAGCTTGTCCAACCCGTACATCTGCAGCAGGTACTGACCGAGTGCGGCCTGTGCGCCCTGCTCTGACGTCCCGGTCACCACGATCGGATCGAACATCCAGTCCGTCGTCACACCGCGGAAACCGGAGCGCGCGAGACACTCACGCATCCAGTCGGCGGTGAAGTGCGCGTAGCGATGGCCGGTCGCGGACTGCTTGTCCACGACGTCCTGGAACCAGATCGCCATGGGCGACCCTTCAGCAAAGTCGTGCAGCACGAACCGGCCCCCGGGCCGCAGCACCCGCCACGCCTCGTCGGCCACGGCCTGTCGCTCCGGCTCCGGGACGTGGTGGCTGCCGTAGGCGAGAAGCACACCGTCGACGCTTCCCGAGCGGAACACCTGCTGCTGGGCGCGCTGCCGGACGGCCGGAACGCCCGTTGCCCACGCGCTGGCGACCATGAACGAGGACGCGTCACAGGTCACGATCGTCGTGTCGGGCATGTCGAGACCGAGGCAGACCCGGTGGAGCAGCCCGTCGCCGCCCAGCAGATCCAGTACCACCGGCCGATCCCCGGCCGCAGGGCCGACCACCAGGTTCATGAGTCCCCGGATGCCCGTGATCCGCGCCTCCGGGCGGGCCTGCTGGGCAGCGACGTAACTTTCGCCCCTGCCTCCCTGCTGCGCGGTACCGAAGTCATCGCGGTCCTCGTCGGCCTCGAAGCCGAAGGCCCGCTCCTCGTCGATCAGCGTGTGCACGTGCGGCCAGGTCTCTCGCAAGGCCAGGAGCTGGGATCGCCGGTCCGCCGTGACCACCGCTTCCACTGTCATGCCATATCTCCTTTCGTGGGGGCACCGAGGCTGAGGTAGCCGTTGGCGGCCCGGGCCTCGGACAACGGCGCGCCCGCCCGCACCGCGGCGAGCACCCGCTCCTCCATGTCGTTGATCCGGCGGATCTCGGTGGCGACGGCGTCGGCCATCTTGGCCGGGACGACCACGATTCCCGACTCGTCCGCACACACCCAGTCACCCGGGTGAACCTTGACTCCCCTGACCATGACCGGCTCCTGCACGGCAGCCAGCCTGACCCGGCCGCGCCCGGACTTGACGCACGTGCTCGCCGCCCAGATCGAGTAGCCGATCCCGGAGCTGCCCGCGACATCACGGCAGGCTCCGTCGATCACCGTTCCCGCGACACCGCGGGCATGGGCGACCGTACTGACCAGGTCGCCCCACACAGAGCACCAGTCGCGGCCAGCATTGTCGATCACGATGACCGCCCCGGCGGGCACGTCGTCGACGAAGTCGCCGAGAGTGCCCGGGGAATCCGGGGTCACGACCTCGTAGCGCAACGTGAAAGCGGGTCCCACGACCACTCCCTCGCCGGTCAGCCTGCGCAGTCCGGTCACTCCGCCGTCACGGTCGAGGACGTCCATCGCGTCGGCGATGGTCGAGCAGTTCACCGTGTCGTTCAGGCGCTGCAGAGGAGACCCGCTGAGGGCATCCGATGAGCGCGCATCGTCGAGGCAGTCCTGGACGCTGGGCTCGGGACACCGCACTGTGCCCGACTCCGACGTTTCGTCCATCTTCTCTCCTCCGCCAGAAACTTTAGAGCGAGCTTAGTTAGCTATCGCGACCAGAGGCAACACTCGGGATGCCACTCGGGCACCACAACAACCGCCAATCCGGAGTTCTGCCTCGCCGACCTCGAATTCTTTGCGACTGCCCCTTCCTCAAGCCCACCGGACCGTGCCACACTCCCTCGCATCCGAGGCTGTAGTGACTCACAAGTATCTATTTCGATGGGGTTGCTTTCCCACCGTCCGGCCACAGTGCCGCTCGGTCAGCCACGGGGGCCCGCGACGTCCCCACGACGGCGGTCCACACAGCCCACTCCACCACCTACGCGTGCCGTCCCGACCCTCGGGCGGCACAGGACCAGCCCGCACAGAGCCGACCGCCGCGGAAGCGCGAGCGACGCGGACCACGGCAGTCAGGCCCACACCACGGGAGTACGGATGAGTCCCAGACCCGGACGCGACCTCCGTCGCGCGCTCACCACGATCGTCCCCGTCACCCCCCTGCTCGCCCTCGCGGCATTCAGGGGATGCGTGCACTGCCGACGGCCCGTCAGGAAGGCGCAGGGCATCTCATGACTCGACGACGCCGAATCGCATACCTCTGCCTCACGGTTCCCCATGACGATCTGTCAGACGTCGAGGCCGCGTTCGCCCGGCACGACACGGATGTGGAGGTCGTCAAGCTCGCCGAGGCGGACCGTGTCGACTGGGACAGCATCGACCTGCTGAGCCTGCGTATGCTGCGCTATTTCCACCTGGAGCCGGACCTGATCCCGCGCATTGAAGCTCTCTGCGCCCAGGTGAAGGCGAACGTTCCCGGGGGCCTGCCGGTGGTCAACCCCCCGGGACTGGTGGCCAGAGGGCTGGACAAGTTCGACTACCTTCCCCGACTCGTCGACGCCGGCGTGCCCGTTGTGCCGACCGAGTGGGTGCGCCGGGGAACGGCGACCACGCTCAGCGCCATCCTGGACCGGACCGGGTGGCGACGCGCCGTGGTCAAGCCCACGCTGTCAGCCCGGGGCTGGAACGCTTTCCGGGTGACCCGGGTCGAAAGCCCGGTCGAGGATCCCGACCCCACCGCCGACCATCCGCACTTCACGCTGCCCGATCAATCGGACGCGGCAGCCGTGAGCTCCGCCGAGCGCCGGTTCGCCGAACTGACCGCGATGACGACGGTGAGCGTGCAGCCCTTCGTGGACGAGATCACCACGCGTGGCGAGACGTCCTTCGTGTTCATAGGCGGACAGTTCAGCCATGCGATCGGAAAGTCGGTCGCGGAGAACGGCTGGGTCGCGCACGAGTCCTTCGGCGGGGTCAACACCCGCGTCGACGCAGACCCTGCCCATGTCGCCTGGGCCGAGGAACTGCACGGTCTGCTGTGCTCATGGTTCGAGCAGTTGCGGTACGCACGTATCGACACCCTGCCCACGCCGCAGGGCGGCCTGCAACTGCTGGAGTGCGAACTGGTCGCTCCCCGACTGTTCCTGCGCGAGGGCGGTGCGCTGGACCGCTATGCCCGCAGCGTGCTCGACGCCGCCCGCAACGGCCGGGGATGAGGAGGGCATCACATGGACAGTAATGTCGACCTGGAACCGAGAACAACGGGGTCCCAGACGGATGTCGTGGTCGTGGGCGCGGGCATGGTGGGTTTGCTGGCCGCGCTGAGCTTGGCCAAACGAGGGATGAACGTCACCGTCATCGATGACGTGGTGAACCAGAAGCGCAGCTACAAGGTGGGCGAGTCGTTCCTGGTCTCCACCGGAGTTCCCCGCGTGATCGGCGAGCTCGACGACTTCCTCAACGACCAGTGCTTCGTCAAGCTGGGCGTCTGGTTCACCTACGGCGTCGAGGGAGAACGGGAGTTCCGCCCCAAGTCGGAGTGGGTCGTCGCCGCCATGTCGGAGTTCACGCTCCAGGAGATGTCCGACGACCACCGTGACCACTACCTGTACAAACAGGCCAAGAACAAGCTGGCCTTCCGCGCGTTGGCGGTGGACCAGCAGATATGCCGGCCCGACACGGAAGACCTCCTGCGCAAGTCCGTGCACTCCAAACCCAACATCCGCTTCCTCGACACGGCGCGGGTCACCGATGTCGAGATCGCCGGGAGCGACACCGACGCGCACCTGGTGACCTGGACTGACCACACCGCGAACACACAGGGCAGTGTCCAGGCCCGCTGGGTCATCGACTGCTCCGGCCGGAGCCGGATGCTGGCGACCAAGCTCGGCCACCGCGCCGAATCGCGGGTGCTCAACGACGGTTTCCAGACCACGGCCCTGTGGGGACAGTTCTCGGGCATCACGGACGAGATGTTCGAACCGGTGTGGCGGTACAACACCGAGGACGGCACCTCCACTCGCAGAGACCTGTTCACCCTGCACCTGTGGGGCGACGGCCACTGGATCTGGGTGATCCGGCTCGCGGGAGGCCGCGTGAGTGTCGGCATCACCTACGACCAGAGGAAGCTGCCGAAGGGGGGCAGCCCCCGGGAACAGTTCTTCGCGGCACTGGCCGGATATCCCGTCTTCGACGGGGTGCTCAGCGAGGACAACCTGCTCGAATTCCGCATGTACCGGAACGTGCAGCATGTGACGGACACCTTCGTGCACCCGAAGCGGTACGCGCTGATCGGCGACTCGTCGTCGATCATCGACGCCTACTACAGCCAGGGACTGGGCCAGTCCTTCCAGACGATGTGGCACGTCTCGAACATCATCGAGAAGGACGTCAGACACACCAGCCTCGACACCGGCTACATCGACCGGGTCAACAAGGCCACCTTCGAGGACTGGCTGATCATCAGGAACTTCGTCCGGGAGAAGTACACCGGCGTCATCGCTGACCCTCGCTTCTTCCTGCTGTCGCACCTGCTCGACTGGGCGGTCATCTGGTCGACCGGGACCGCCCGGTACCGCTGGACGAACTGGCTCGCGGCGACCGGCGGCGACCCGTCCAAAGAGGACGCGGCCGGCCGGAGAGCACGAAAGTTCTGCGAAACCCACCTGTTCTATTCCAAGGGACAGCCGTGGCACTGGCTGCCGGAGCAGGCGGTCCGACGTCGCCTGGAACGCTTCCAGACCAAGCTCGGCGAACGGGCCCGATGGCGGATCGAGCACGGCATCACCGGCCCGACAGTGTTCTGCCAGTTGTCGCTGACCCGTTGCCTGCCGAGCATGTGGCGGCTGCTCGGAAAGACGGACTCGGCACGCGTGGAAGTCTCCGGGCCGGACTTCGTGGCCCCGAGAAAGCTGCGCAAGCCGTGGGCACGGTCGTGGGTCAACGCATTGCCGTTGACTGCCTCCCAACGGTTCCTGCTGGTGCTCAAGCTACGAGCTCCCCTACTCGCGACGCTGTTTCTCGCCTGCTACGCACTGGACGCGGCCGACACCGCGCGGCTGAAGGGGCTGCATCTGCTCCGCGGCGGGCGGCGCAAGACGCCCACGACGCTCTCCACCACGAAGGGCGATCGATAGCCACGACGAGGAGGCGCTGCTCGGCGGTCCGCGCCCCTGCGGACATCGGGGTCCCGCACTCAGGACAAGCGGGTGGTCAACTGCTCCGGCGCAACCGCTGCCGGCCACGCTTGTCCCATGGCTCCGGACCGAGGGTGACACCGGCCGCCGGACCGTCGACCTGCGGTGCGCGCCCCGCCAAGGAAGGGAGAATCGTGACCGTCGCCGAGGTGATGCCCCGCCTGCTGCTCGCCCTGCCGCTCGCCATCGCGGTCTGCCGTGCGGGCGGCGCGGCAGCACGCCGGCTGGGGCAGCCCCCGGTGGTGGGCGAGATCGCCGTCGGTGTCCTGATCGGCCCCTCGCTGCTCGGCGGAGAGCGGTCGGACGCGCAGAGCTACCTCCTCCCGCCCACCGTCCTGAACCACATCGAGGTCCTGGGTCAAGTAGGCCTGCTCACCTTCATGTTCCTCACCGGACTCACCCTCGACCTTCGGCACTTGCGCGGCCATGGCCGCGCGGCGGTCGCGGTCAGCCAGGCCGGCATCCTGGTGCCCCTGTTGCTGGGCGGCTCCCTCGGCCTGGCCCTGTACGGCCCACTGGCGCCCGAAGGCGTCGAGCGGAGTACCTTCACGCTGTTCGTCGCGGTCGCCATGAGCATCACCGCCTTCCCCGTACTGGCGCGGATCCTCACCGACCGCGGGCTCTACCAGTCCCCGCTGGGCAGCCTCGCCATGGCCTGTGCCGCGGTGGACGACATCACCGCGTGGTGCTTGCTGGCCCTCGTGGTCGCAGTCAGCCGCGGTGGCACACCGCTCGACTCTCTGACAGCCGCGGCGCTGGTGCTGCTGTACGCCGCGGTGATGCTGCGGCTCGTGCGGCCCCTGCTGGAGAAGGCGCTGCGGTCGCGGCCCGCACCGGTCGTCCTGGTATGGCTGTTCTGCGGCATGTGCCTTTCCTCGGTCGTCACCGACATGATCGGTGTCCACGCGCTCTTCGGCGCCTTCACGTTCGGCGTCGTCACCCCGCGCGGGTCCGAAACGGTCGAAAAGGCCGTGGGAGCACTGCGGTCGGTCGTCGTTCCGCTGCTGCTGCCACTGTTCTTCCTGGTGGCCGGTCTGCATGCCGACGTGGGAGTCCTCGCGGCGGATCCGGCACAGTGGTTGTGGCTCGGCGCAATCCTCATCGTGGCCTTGGCCGGAAAATGGGGAGGTGCCGCCGCGGCAGCCCGGCTGAGCGGGCTCCCCTGGCGCCAGGCACTGGCCCTTGGCGCGCTGATGAACTGTCGCGGCCTGACGGAACTCATCGTGCTCACCGTCGGCCTGGACCTCGGTGTCATCAGCCGGGAGCTGTTCACGATGCTGGTACTGATGGCACTGCTCACCACCGCGATCACCTCCCCGGCAGTAGCCGCCTTCGGCTACGGATCCCACCCACGCAACCGGTCCACCGGTACCACGAGCACGCCGTGTGACACTCCCGAGGAGGTCGGGGAACCGCCGTTGCCCGATGACACGATCCGGTCCGGATGACGTACGGTCACGGGGACGTCGGGGGCCCGCCTGTCCATCCCTGCCCCCTGCGGAAGGAACCCACAGCCGGCCCACCCGGACGCGGTCCGGCCGCTCTTCGTGTGCCGTCAAGTCCTGGGCGTGCGGTCCACTTCCTCGACACGCTGTTCCACGGCCACCGGCCATGGGGTGAGCTCCTCGACGAAGTTCGACGGTGAGCTGTTCCTGTAGGTGCGGGAGCGGCGGTGGTTCACGAACCGTCCTGCACCGTGCCCCTTCCGCCGACCGCCCCGGCGGCGTGCCGCGCGGTCATAGCCCCGCTGGTAACGAGGACCATGATCAAGTCCATCGGCTGCCGGAGAAGCCCTCGGTCCCACCGACACTCGACGACATGCTGTGGCCGTTGCGGGCGTACGCCCCGGCTGCGATCGGCTCAGGGCTTTCCTGAAGGTGTCCTCACAGCCCTCCTTCGGTAGGCGGTGGGGCTGGTCGCGAAGCGGGACTATGAACGCCCGGGAGAAGTGGGACGCATCCTTGTAACCGACGTGCAGCGCGATGCTGCTGACGCTCTGAGCGTCGTATCCGGCCCCAGCAGCATCGCGCGGGCGCGGTCGAGTCGCTGGTGGATGCTGGAGGTGTCCGATGTCCGTCACGCAGATTGATCTCGACGACGAGGCGCTGGCCGAGGCCATGCGGCTCATGGGCGTCACGACGAAGAAGGAGACCGTCAACGCGGCCCTGCGGGACTACGTGGCGCGGATCAAGCGGCTTGAGGCTGCGGAGAAGCTGGTCGCGCGGGGTGAGCGTGGAGAGTTCGAGCAGGCCGCGGCGGCGCATGACGCGGAGAAGCGTGCGCGACGCGAGGCCTTCGAGTGATCACGTATCTGGTGGACACCTCGGCTCTGTGGCACCTGTTTCGCACCCCAGGCGCATTGCGGCCCTGGGAGGGACACATCGCTGCCGGGGTTCCACCTCTGCGAGCCGACACGTGCCGAATTTCTCTACTCGGCGACCAGCCCGTCCCATCGGGATGAGCTCGCAGAGGAACTGGACGCGCTCTGCTTGCTCTCTCCGGTACCGAAGAACGCCTGGCGTTGGGTCGACACCGCCCAGTACAAACTGACCCAGCAAGGCCAGCATCGGGCGGCTGGGGAGATCGATCTGTTGGTGTGTGCGACAGCTGTGCACCATGGGCACACTGTTCTCCACGTGGACAACGACTTCGCGACGGTGGCCGGAGTTCTCAAGGAAGTCCAGCAGCGAGACGCACGAGTCTGATCTCCTGGAGCCAGTTCACGCTGTCGGTCTGCAGGCCTCTCGATGATCGACGCCCCAAGTCATTGCCCCAGAGCTGTGAACCTGGTCTGTCCTCTGAGCGCAGCCACCGCACCGTCCAGAGCCGTGAGTCGTGCGGCAAGGCCGACTCCGCGAGCCGGGTCGGCAGTGCCGCGCTGAACTTGAGGCCGTTCAGCGCACGCGCATCCACTGCGGGAAGGCACAGCTGACCGGCGGCCTCCGAAACGGCCTTCCTCCATTCTCCGGATGTCGCGTCCTCGCGAAGGCGGATGCACGTGTCCGTTGGCCTCTGGAGGGGATCGGCGATCGTGGTGAGTGTGGTGGCCAGGGTGGCGTTGGCCCGGTAGTCGGCCCAGGTCCACCAGCGCACGTCGGTGTCGCGTCCGCCCCTGACAACCACTGTCCCATCGGGGTGGTTGCCCGACCGGTTCGCCCCGGCCTTCGCACGGGGCTGGACAGGTGGACCTGCTTGTTTGAGGCTCTCGATTGCGCTCTCGATCTTCCGCACTTCGTCCTCGGCCCGCCCCGGCTCCTCGGCGTCGAGCCGGGCGAACGCTTGCTTGGCCTGCTCGTGCGCGCGGAGGACCTTGCTTCGGGGGCGGTCCCGGCCCCATGCGCTCGGTCGGGTAGCTGTGGGTAGCTGGATCGAGCCCCTGATCCGGCTGCCCGCCCGCTGATCGTGCGGTCATGCGCCCCGCGTGTACGTGAGCCCGAGCTGCGCGCAGGCCAGGAGCGCCACCTCGATGTCCAGGCGGTGTTCGGTGAGAGGGTGGCCGAGCATCTCCTCGGCCTTGCGCACGCGGTAGTGGACGGTGTTCTTGTGGACGTGCATCCTTGCGGCGGCGTCGGTGAAGCTGCCTCGTGCGTCGAGGAAGACCTGCACGGTTTCGCGCAGGCGGACTGTGGCCTCGTCGTCGCGCATGAGGTCACCGAGCACGCGTCCGGCCCAGGCTCTGACATCGGTGAGATGGTCGACGAGGAGCCCGGCCAGCCCGACCTGGGCATGAAGGAAGAGCGCACGACCGGGGGCGGCCCCGGTGGCGGCGACGTCGCGGGCACGCTGCGCGTCACGGAACGTCTGCCGGAATCCGTCGAGTCCGGGAGACGGGTCGCCGACGGCGACGCGGAGGGCCGGGTGTCTGCCAAGTTCCTCTTCGAGCCGGTGGACGTCGAGGACGGGCTTTCCGGCGGAGGAGATCCACGCCCAGCATGTCTGTTCGTCCGCGGAGATCGTCAGTGGGGCCTTGCCGGTGGCCGCGCCCAGTATCGCCGCGCTTGCCCGGAGCCCGGCCGCGGCCGGGGCGGATGTACCGGGCTCGGCCCAGATGATGGCGGCCAGATGCCATCCGCGCAGCGAGGTCGAGAGCATCTTCTCGGCCGAGACCAGGTCGAGCCCTTCCGTGTCGAGCACGGCGCGGACCTGAGCGGCGCGGGCGGCATCCGAGCGGGTGTCCCACCGTCTGCGTTCGTTCTCGTAGATGTCGATCAGGCCCTCGATGACCTGGTCGATGTAGCTGTTGACCAGGAGCGCGATCCGGCTGGTCGTGGCCAGCGCCTCGTCGGTGGAAAGCTCCAGGCGGCGCAGATAGGTCATGACCCACTGCACGAACATGTGTTCGCCGAGGCGGTAGGCGCGCAGCAGTGCCTCCAGCGACAGGTCGTGCTGGGCGAAACGGCGTGCGTACTCCGCGGCGGCCGGCGGCACGGTGATGTCGTCGAACGAGATGCTCAGCCTCAGCATGTCGAGGATGGCCGCCAGGTTCGACGCGGTGCTGGCGACCATGAGTCGCCGTACCGCGTCGTCGTGCCGGAACTCGGGGATGACGTGGACGAACATCGAGGTCATCTCGGTGGTGAGGCTCTCCAGATCGGCCTGGATGTACTTGGCGACATCCCGCACGGTCCCGTCCATGTCGGTGCTCATGGCTGACGGTAACCGGAAGTCCGGGGTCCGCGACAGGACTCGTCGCCATGTTCGCCTTCGTCATTCCGGCCCGCCCGGTACCCAGCACCCCGTGCCTTTGTGACGGCGGCACAAAGCCGCCCTTCCGAGCTGGGGCGACGGCCCATGGCCGGCCGGGTGCGCCGTTCCTACCTTTTCCTCACTACCTCCGTCACGGTCGACTCAACGGTGAGGAAACGTGCAGCACATCGCCGAACTGCCGGATGCCAGGGCCGCCCGGAATCCCACAGGACCCTGCATTGCGGACGATCATGAACAGCTGAACAACCGGGCATTTCTCGCTCGCGTGCGGGCCGCGACGAAATTTTTGCGCACACGAGGGATCGGTGCGGGTGACGTGGTGGCGCTGATTCTGCCTAATCGCCTGGAGCTCGTCGTCCTCATGTTCGCGGCCTGGAATCTCGGCGCCGCGGTCACACCCGTGAATCCGGGACTTACCGACGCCGAGGCACGCCATCAGATCGAGGATTCCGGAGCGAAGGCGGTGATATCCGACAACGCTTCCCGCCCTGTCGGGACGCTCGACGTGTCCGAGGTGCCGTACGCGGAGCCCGGGGACGACGCGGACCCGGCGGACGCGGTCCCGCTCACGTCCGGCTCCCTCGCCCTGATCATCTACACGAGCGGGACCACGGGCCGCCCGAAGGGCGTGATGCTCGACCATGCCAACATCGCCGCGATGTGCCGGATGATCATCGACGGTGTCGGTTTGAACGACAGCGACCACAGTCTCCTGGTCCTGCCGCTGTTCCATGTCAACGGGATCGTGGTGAGCGTGCTGTCGCCGCTGCTGGCGGGCGGGTGCACGACGATTGCCGGACGCTTCAGCGCCTCGACCTTCTTCGCCTCGGTCGAACGCGCCCGGCCCACCTATTTCTCCGCAGTGCCGGCGATCTACGCGATGCTGGTCGCGCTGGCAGACGACGTGCGGCCCGACACCTCCTCGCTGCGCCGCGCCATCTGCGGTGCGGCACCGATGCCCGCAGAGCTGATCGCCCGGTTCGAGCAGCGGTACGGAGTGCCGGTCGTCGAGGGGTACGGACTCTCCGAGGGCACCTGCGCCTCGACGCTGAACCCCCCGGCCGGCCTGCGCAAACCCGGCACGGTCGGGCTGCCACTGCCCGGACAGACGGTCGCGGTGATGGACGGCGAGCGCAACCTGCTGGACGCCGGGGCGGAGGGCGAGGTCGTGGTCCGGGGCCCGAACGTCATGCGCGGCTACCTCGGGCTGCCGGAAGAGACCGCCAGGACCGTCATCGACGGCTGGCTGCACACCGGCGACGTCGGGCGCTTCGACAGCGACGGCTATCTCGTCCTGGTCGACCGGATCAAGGACATGATCATCCGAGGCGGGGAGAACATCTACCCCAAGGAGATCGAGAACGTCCTGCACACCCATCCGGCGGTGCTGGAGGCGGCAGTGGTCGGGGCACCCGATCCGACGCTGGGCGAGGTCCCGGTCGCGCACGTCGTACTCCTGCCGGGAGCGACGCTCACCGCCGACGACCTTGTCGAACACTGCCGCGGCTCGCTGGCCCGGATCAAGGTGCCGGTGGCGGTCACTGTCACCGAGGCGCTGCCGAGGAATCCGGTGGGAAAGATCGACAAACGACGCCTCCGCGCGTCGATGTCGAACTCGTAGAAATCACCCCTCAGTTCACCCGTGCATTCTCGCGGGTGCGGTCCGGTGCGCCCGAAAAGCACCTGAGAACAGGGAATGAGAATCCGCAGGGAAAGGTGGCGGCAATGGGCTTCAAAACGGGCGACTTTCCTCCCGTCGAGCAAGATGCATTTCTGGATAAACCGCTTCGGGAGCGGCTGAAGACGCTGTCCCTGCACTGGGTGGAATACGGCTTCGGCACACCGAAGATGATTCCGGCGACCTACGTCGTCAAAGTCCTCGTCCTCTATGTCCTCTGCGGTACGGCCTTGGCGACCTGGACCTCGGGCACTGGCCCCTTCTGGGACGTCACACACTGGTGGGACGAACCGGTCGTCTACCAGAAGCTGGTGCTCTGGACGGTGTTCCTGGAAGCCGTCGGTGTCGCGGGCTCCTGGGGCCCGATCGCCGGCAAGTTCAAGCCGATGACCGGCGGGATCCTGTTCTGGGCCAGGCCGGGCACCATCCGGCTGCGGCCGTGGAAGCGGGTGCCGTTCACGCGCGGGGACCGCCGCACGGTCGGCGACGTCCTTCTCTATCTGGCCTTCCTGGGGTCCCTGCTGTCGGCCGTCCTGATGCCCGGCACTCCGAGCGCCTCGCTCACCGAGGCACTGCCACACAACACCTCCGGGCTGGTGCGCCCGGCCCTGCTGGTGGTGCCGATCGTCCTGTATGTGCTGAACGGCCTGCGGGACAAGACGATCTTCCTGGCCGCCCGGGGTGAGCAGTATCTGCCGGCGTTGCTGTTCTTCGCCGTACTGCCGTTCACCGACATGATCATCGCGGCCAAGCTGCTGATCTGCGCGGTCTGGGTCGGCGCCGGGGTGTCGAAGTTCGGGCGGCACTTCACCAATGTCGTATCACCGATGGTCTCCAACAGTCCGTGCGTCCCGGCGAAATGGGTCAAGCGGCTGCACTATCGCGACTTCCCCCGGGACATCCGCCCGTCGAAGGTCGCGACCTTCATGGCACACGTCGGCGGTTCGACCGTGGAGATCGTCACCCCGCTGGTGCTGCTGTTCTCCACGAACCACCGCCTCACGCTCGCCGCGGTGGTGCTGATGGTCGTCTTCCACTTCTTCATCGTCTCCACGTTTCCGCTGGCCGTGCCGCTGGAGTGGAACCTGCTGTTCGCCTACCTCACCGTCTTCCTGTTCCTCGGTTTCCCGGCCCTGGACGGCTACGGCGTCGGCGACATGTCCTCTCCTTGGCTGGCCGCCGCCCTCGCAGCCGGACTGCTGTTCTTCCCGGTCCTCGGCAACCTGCGCCCCGACCTGGTGTCGTTCCTGCCTTCGATGCGGCAGTACGCGGGCAACTGGGCCTCCGCACTGTGGGTATTCGCGCCCGGCGCGGAGGAGAAGCTGAACTCGCTGCCGCACCGCCCGACGAAAAACCAGGTCGACCAGCTCCAGGCGATGGGGTACCCACCGGCCGTCGCCGAGATCACCATGCAGCAGACGATCGCCTGGCGATCCATGCACAGCCAGGGCCGTGGCCTGTTCTCGGTGCTGCTGAAGAACCTCCCCGATCTCGACCGACGGACCGTGCGCGAGGCGGAGTTCGGCTGCAACTCGCTGATCGGATTCAACTTCGGCGACGGCCATCTGCACAACATCGACCTCATCGACGCCGTGCAGGCCCGGATCGGATTCGCTCCCGGAGAGTGGATCGTCGTCTGGGTCGAGTCACAGCCCATCCACCGCGGAACTCAGAGCTATCAGGTGATCGACGCCGCCCTCGGTGTGATCGAGCGGGGCACATGGAAGGTCGCCGACGCGGTGAAGGAACAACCATGGCTGCCGAACGGCCCGATCCCGCTGAACGTCACCTTCACCCGCGAAGAGACGCCCACGGCATCGGCGGCATGCACTCGTGTCACGGAGGGACTGGCACCGTAGGGCAAGGACAGAACACCTTCCGGAAAGGCAGAGCCACATGAGCACAGCGACCGTGGTGGGCGCCGGACCCAACGGTCTGGCCGCGGCCGTCGTCCTGGCCCGGGCAGGCGTACAGGTCACGGTGCTGGAGGCGGCCGACCAGATCGGCGGCGGCACCCGCTCCGGTGAGGCGATCGTGCCCGGTCTGCTGCACGACCACTGCTCGGCCGTCCACCCCATGGCCGTCGGCTCGTCGTTCCTGAACGAGCTCGGCCTCGACCACTACGGGTTGCGGTGGGCGTGGCCGGAGATCGACTGCGTACATCCGCAGGACGGCGGCTCGGCCGGGGTGCTGCACCGTTCGGTGACCGAGACCGCCGCCGGTCTCGGCGCCGACGGACGGGCCTGGCGCCGACTGTTCGAGGGGCCCTCAGAGGCGTACGACGCCCTCGCCGACGACATCATGGGCCCGCTCATGCGCCTTCCCCGGCATCCTGTCCGCCTCGCCCGCTTCGGCATACCGGCACTCGCCCCCGCGTCGCTGCTGGCGAAGGCCTTCAGGACCGAAGAGGCCAGGGCACTGTGGGGCGGAGTCGCCGCGCACGCTTTCCACCCACTGGAGCGGCCGCTCAGCGCGAGCATCGGGCTGGGCATCCTCACCGCGGGCCACTGCCACGGCTGGGCGGTGGCCGAGGGAGGCTCACGCCGCATCACCGACGCCATGGCGGCACTTCTGCTCGACCTCGGCGGGAAGATCGAGACGGGGGTACGCGTGCGGTCGGTCGCCCAGCTTCCGCCCGCGGACGCGACCGTATGGGACGTGGCGCCCACGGCCCTGGCAGACATCCTCGGCGAACTGCTGCCGACACGGATCGCCCGCGCCTACCGGCGCTACCGCCACGGCCCGGGCGCGTTCAAGGTCGACTTCGCCGTCGAGGGCGGAGTCCCGTGGCAGGCCGAGTCGGCGCGGCGGGCCGGGACCGTGCACGTCGGCGGCACGTACGCCGAGATCGCGGCCACCGAGCGGGCGATCCATGCCGGACGGATGCCCGAGAGGCCGTTCGTCCTGGTCGGGCAGCAGTACCTGGCCGACCCGTCGCGGTCCGTCGGCGACGTCCACCCCGTGTGGTCCTACGCCCATGTCCCGAACGGCTACACCGGTGACGCGACCGCGGCGATCATCGCGCAGATCGAGCGATTCGCACCCGGCTTCCGCGACCGGATCATCGGCACCGCGGTACGCACCACGCCCGGCTTCGCCGAGTACAACCCCAACTACGTCGGCGGCGACATCATGACCGGTGCCAAAGACATCCCCCAGCTCGTACTCGGCCCACGCCCCACGCTGCAGCCCTACGACACCGGGGTCCCCGGCCACTACCTGTGTTCCGCGGCCACCCCACCCGGCCCCGGCGCACACGGAATGTGCGGCGCCCATGCCGCCGAACGAGCACTGCGCCACCTGGGTGGTTGATCAGCGACGCCCCTTGTGTCGACGAGTACCTGCTGGGTAGCCGGCATCCGCGCCATCGAGGTTGGCTGACCTGCATAGCGGGCGGGCTCTACTGTCTGAGGTCGATCGTGCGGACCGGCTGCCCTGTCGTGCGGGCGATGGTTTCGAAGTCGCGGTCGTAGTGGAGCAGGGTGAGTCTCGCCTCTTCCGCGGCGGCGGCCACCAGGAGATCGATGGGGCCTGCGCTGTGGTGCTCCCCTTTGGCAGTCAGTTGTTCCTGGACGATTCGGGAGCGGCGGTAGACGCCGTCGGGCATGGGGCACCAGGCATAGTGGGCGTCGAGCGCCGCCTTCAAGCGGGCGCGGTCCGCCGCCGAACGGGCCGAGTACAGGACTTCCAGCTCGGTCAGGTCGCAGATCGCGACGAGGCCCGCGCCGATCCTGTCGTCCCATTCGGCCGTGTTCTGGCGGAGCAGGACGCGGGCGAGGGCGGAGGTGTCGATGAGGTAGTCGGCGATGGTCACTCGTCCGCTCCGCCGTCGCGGTTGTCGGTTGCCGAGCCCGCGCTCGTGGGGCGGTAGGCGCGCTTGTCCAGCAGCAGATCCATGTCCAGGGCGCCGTCGGCCGCCAGTTCGCGGGCCTCTTCGAGTGCGCGCAGGCGCCGGTAGCGGGCCGTGACCTCCCGCAGAGCGGTGTTGATGGTGTCGCGCTTGGTGGTGGTGCCGAGTTCCTTGGCTGCTTCCTCCAGCGCCTCGTCGTCGAGATCGATGACCGTGCGACTCATGATGCCCTCCTCCGCCCGACGACCGTGTATATCGCGATACCGGATCGTTTATATATCGGCTAGGTCCGAGCCGGGGAACCGCTTCTTCTGCCCGCGCATGCGGTGGGGCAGAGCAGATGCTTTCTTTTCCGTCACCCGACGGCTGCCGGCGACCTCTGCCGGGCCGGCCGATGGATGGGGCCGATGATCCGGGACAGAGGCAGCACGGCGTCTGCGATGATCCTTGCTCGGTGTCGCCGCCGGTCTCTTCGGCGTGTACGGCCGTCCTCGGCAGGTCGGTAGATCGAGATCCAGTGGACGCTGACGGCGGTCAGGTGGTCGGCACCAGCCGCCACTGCTGGCAGTTGTTGTTCAGCCAGGTCCACTGGCGTACGTCGGTTCCGTCGGCGGTGCCGCAGTTGGCGACGTCGGCGACCTTGCCGCTGTTCTCGTTCACTATCCGTACGTAGTCACCTGTGGCCGTGTACACCAGGCGGAACTTCTGGCAGTTGTTGTTCAGCCAGGACCACTGCCGGATGTCCGTGCCGTCGGCCGTGCCGCAGTTCGCGGTGTCCATGACCTTGCCGGTCGCGACGTTCACCAGCCGGTTGGTGTCGTTGCCCAGGTCCTCGATCCGCCACTTCTGGTTGGCGCCGCCGTTGCAGGTCCACTGGAGGATGTTGGTGCCGTCGGCGGTGTTGCCGCCCGAGACGTCCAGGCACTTGCCGCTGTTGCGGTTCACAAGCGTGTACGCGGTCGGTGTGGCCCCCGTCTCCCCGGAGGGGCCCGCCGACGTCGTACCGAGCGCCACCGGCGTGCCGAGGTTGGGCGTACCGTCCGCGTTCCAGGTGAACTTCTGGGCCCTGGTCGTGCGTTCGTTGCCGCAGCGGTCGGTGGTGGAGTCGTTGGCGTGGTAGACGATCCAGTTCTCGGTGCCGTCGGGCGAGGTGAAGAATCCGTTGTGCCCGGGGCCGTAGACGTCGACCGCGTCATTGCGGCTGAAGACCGGTGTCGGTTTCTTCGTCCACGCGGCGGGGTTCAGGGGGTCGGCACCGGTCAGTTCCAGCTGGCCGAGCTGGTAGTTGGGGGTGTCGCAGCCGCTCGCGGAGTAGATGAGGAAGATGCGGCCGTCACGCTGCAGAGCTTCCGGGCCTTCGTTGATGGCTGCCCCCATGGATTCCCAGCTGAGGGTCGGCGTGGAGATGACACTCCAGTTCCCGCTGACGGTGTACGGGTTGGTCATCGGGGCGATGACCAGGCTGGGTGGCGTGCTGCTGTTCGTTCTTCCGCTGCCGACCATGTACGTCCGACCGTTCACCTGCAGGACGCTCGCGTCGATCAGCCAGTTGGTCGGGTAGAGGTTGGGGCCGGTGATCATGGACTTGTACGTGTAGGGGCCCATCGGGTCCGTTCCCGCGCTCTCCAGGACATGCGTGCGCTGCGTGCCGCTCGCCCCGCAGCACGGAGTGCCGCTCTGCCCGGCGCTGTAGTACAGGTACCAGTGGCCGTCGGAGAAGTGGATCTCCGGGGCCCAGATGTTGGAGTTGCGGGTGGGGGTGGTGTCCGACCAGATCTGCACGCTGGGAGCGGTGGCGAGGCCGGCGAGGGTGGGCGACTTGCGCATGCCCAGGACGCCGGTGAACGTCGTCGTGACGAGGTAGTAGTTGCCGTCGTAGTACTCCAGCCAGGGATCGGCGCCCTTCACCGACTTGAGCGGGTTCGTGTAGGGGCGGCCGTCCACCGCGGAGGCGGGGCCCTGTGCGCAGGCCAGCGCCGTGAGCAGGGCCACGGCCCCGGTCAACCACAACCTGAGATGGCGGAGGATCACGGTACTTCCTTCCCGGGTTTCATGCGGAGGGCACGGGAGCAAAGGAAGGGGATGCCGGCGCCTCAAGGAGAGCGCCGGCATCCCTGTCGAGGTCGGGTCAGTTCGTCACACGGAAGGTGGCGTCGGCGCGTCCTGTCGCGGTGGTGATCGGGTCGAGCTTCAGTTGGTAGGCGTAGTGGCGGATGTAGCGGTCGGGGTGGTTGTAGGACTGGAAGGAGGACCAGGTGGAGTCGGCGAGGCCGGCGACCTGGTTGAAGGTGGCGTCGGCGGCGAACTGGGCGGTGCCGTCGTTGCGGACCAGCTGGAAGTCGTAGTTGGAGTGCCGCAGGAAGTACCCGCGGTAGTTCACCGACTCGAAGGAGACGGTGCCGGAGCCCGCCAGTCCGGGCCTGATCCGGAACTGGGCGTCGGGGCCGGTGATGTTCTGGTCGATGCGCACGTCGAAGCCGGCGTGCCGCACGTACCGGTCCTGGAAGTTGAACGACTGCAGCCGCTTGGCCGGGATGTCGGTCCAGCGGGCGAGCACGCGGGACTCCTCGGCGGCCGTGAGGTTCAGGATCGAGCCGTGGCGCTTCTTGTTGACGCCCAGGTTGTAGGTTCCCGACGCCGGAATCTGGTAGGTGCTGGGGGCGGAGGGGCTGGTCGTCGTGACCGGCATGTAACCGCGTCCGGAGGAGTACTGGTCGAGGTAGAGCGCCCACTCGTTGCGGTCGCGGAACTTCATCCACATCGGGCCCTCGACCTGGGCGCCGGTCAGGCCGATGCCGGAGAGGTTGCCGAGGTTGGTCCACGTCCCCAGGATCGAGTTGCTTCCTTCGAGGGTGATCTGGCCGTCGCCGGAGGCCCGCACGTAGCGGTAGTTGCCGACGCCGGCCGGCATCTCGACGATCTGGGTGTCGATGATCTCCTGCATGCCGGGCCGCTCGATGTAGGTCTGCGGGGTGGTGATGGTGCGGAAGTCGCTGGTGTGGGCGTAGTAGATGCGATGCTTCTTCACGCCGTCGACGGGCTTGTTCGTCGCCCAGTACAGGACGTAGTTGTTGGTGGCCGGGTCCCACTGCGCTTCCGCGGCCCAGGCGTTGCGTCCGTCGGGGATCGCGCCGGCGACGTTGAGCAGCCACGGCTCCGACCAGTTGATCAGGTCCGTGGACTCCCACACCACGAGGTTGCGGCTGCCGTTGTACACGGCGGCCTCCCAGTTCTGCCCGCAGCTGATGCACAGGTCGGTCGCGATGATCCAGTACTTGTCACCGTTCGGGGACCGCACCAGTGCGGGGTCGCGCACCCCCTTCGTGCCGACCGTGGAGCGGAGGGCTATGCCGCCGCCGTTGAGATCGGTCCAGTTCAGGCCGTCCGTGCTGTATGAGAAGTAGATCTGCTGGCCGTTGGAGCCTTCCCCGATGAAGTGTGTCATCAGGTAGCCGGGGTCGGCGGCGGCGGCCCGCTCGGGTGCGGCCAGCGCCTGTGAGGTGAAGAGCAGGCAGGCGGCGACCAGTATCGCCGCCAGCCGGGAGAGAAGTATGCGCATGTGCGAAACCTGTCCTTCTGCGGGTGCCTCGATTTGCGTGGCGAGGGCTGATGCGTCTCGTTCTTGAGAGCTTGAGGTTTGTCGCTGGTGCTCGGGTGCTCTGGCCGCGGTTGGGCCGGATCGTCGGCCCGTCGCCTGGCAGAGCCCCGCTTCGTGCTCGGGTGGCGGCCGTGTGCGGGGCTCGCCCTGGCGGTCGCCACCGACTCGGCCTGCGCCAGGGCGATGCCGCACCGCGGGATGCGGCATCCCTGTTGGTTCCAGGATCAGTTCGTCACGCGGAAGGTGGCGTCGCCGCGTGCTGTCGCGGTGGTGATCGGGTCGAGCTTCAGTTGGTAGGCGTAGTGGCGGATGTAGCGGTCGGGGTGGTTGTAGGACTGGAAGGAGGACCAGGTGGAGTCGGCGAGGCCGGCGACCTGGTTGAAGGTGGCGTCGGCGGCGAACTGGGCGGTGCCGTCGTTGCGGACCAGCTGGAAGTCGTAGTTGGAGTGCCGCAGGAAGTAGCCGGGGAAGTTCACCGACTCGAAGGAGACGGTGCCGGAGCCCGTCAGGCCGGGCCTGATCCGGAACTGGGAGTCCGGGCTGGTGCTGACGTTCTGGTCGATGCGGACGTCGTAGTTGGCGTGGCGCACGTAGCGGTCCTGGAAGTTGTACGACTGGAGCCGCTTGGCCGGGGTGCTGGGCCAGCGGGCGAGCACGCGGCTCTCCTCGGCGGCCGTGAGGTTCAGGATCGAGCCGTGGCGCTTCTTGTTGACGCCCAGGTTGTAGCTGCCCGACGCCGGGAGCTCGTAGGTGCCGACGGCGGAGGGGTCGGCCGTTGTGACCGGCATGTATCCGCCGCGGGAGGCGTACTGGTCGAGGTAGAGGGTCCACTCGTTGCGGTCGCGGAACTTCATCCACATCGGGCCCTCGACCTGGGCGCCGGTCAGGCCGATGCCGGAGAGGTTGCCGAGGTGCGTCCAGGTCCCGAGGATCGAGTTGCTTCCTTCGAGGGTGATCTGGCCGTCGCCGGAGGCGCGTACGTAGCGGTAGTTGCCGACGCCGGCCGGCATCTCGACGATCTGGGTGTCGATGAGTTCCTGGGTGCCGGGGCGGTCGATGTAGGTCTGCGGGGTGGTGATGGTGCGGAAGTCGCTGGTGCGGGCGTAGAAGATGCGGTGCTTCGTCTTGCCGTCGAGGGGCACGTTCGTCGCCCAGTACAGGACGTAGTCGTTGGTGGCGGGGTTCCAGATCGCCTCCGGTGCCCAGGCGTTGCGCCCGTCGGGGATCGCGCCGGCGACGTTCAGCAGCCACGGCTGCGACCAGTTGACCAGATCCGTCGACTCCCAGACGACGATGCTGCGGCTGCCGTTGTTGATGGAGCCGTCCACGGTCGAGCCGCAGCCCCAGCACAGGTCGGTCGCGATGATCCAGTACTTGTCACCGGCCGGGGAGCGGACCAGTGCGGGGTCACGCACCCCGCGCGTGCCGACCGTGGAGCGCAGGATCGACGCTCCGTCGTTGAGGTCGTTCCAGTGCAGGCCGTCCGTACTGTGCGAGAGGTACATCTGCTGACCGGTCGACCCCTCCCCGGTGAAGTGCAGCATCAGATAGCCAGGGTCGGCAGCGGCCGCCCGCTGAGGTGTGGCCAGGGATTGGGAGGTGAAGAAGAGGCCGACGGCGACGAATATCGCCGCGAGCCGGGTGAGCAGCCTTGACATGTGCATGCCTGTCTATCTACGGGTGCCGGGACGGGGGTGGAAACGGGGTGCGCACTGAGCCGGTGACAGCCGTCGGTCTCGACCCGCGCAACCTGCTGGTCGTGCCGAAAGGGGCAGGGGTACTGAGCTGATGCCTGTGGCGGCGGAACTGTCGAGGGGGTTCGGGAGCGCGGTAGTGGCTGCCTGCGCGACTGGAGCGGCCGCCCCCGTCCCGGCCGTCGCGCCGCCGGCGAGGGCGGCGAGCGCTGTCGCCGTGGCGAACGGCCGGCGGACGATCTGTTCCACGCCGACAGCGGCGGGAGCAATGCTCATGACAGAGACATCCTTGTTCCATGTCGCGGAGCGAAAGCGGAGGCAAGCCGAAAAGGTCCGGCGAACAGGCGCTTTGTTCGATATGCCGGACATCGTTCGTCAATTCGGCCAAAAGTTAGAGCGGGGTAAATGCGGGTGTCAAGAGGGGTGAAGCAGTAGAAGCAGCGTTGCCTCCCTCTGTCCTCGGTGCGGGGTCGTACGTACAGGAGACGCGCCGGCGCGTCGCGCATAACGGAAAACGCGGCACGGACCAAGGCGCGGGGCGGCACCTGATAAGCGGTCCACGCGAATCCTCGGATTGACTCCTGGCACACTGTCGCCCTCGACACATCGGCAAGGCGACGGGACGGGTGGGGCGAGGTGCGCTCGCAGGACACGCAAGAACGGCCGGACGTCGCCGTCGTCGTGGCGGCGCGGGCCGGGGACCGGCAGGCCTCGGAACAGCTGATACGGGACTGTCTGCCGTTGGTGTACAACATCGTCGGGCGGGCGCTGGACGGGCACAGTGACGTCGACGACGTGGTCCAGGAGACGATGGTGCGGGTCCTGGACGGGTTGCCCGGACTGGAGCAACCGGATCGGTTCCGGTCCTGGCTCGTCGCCATCACCGTGCGACAGATCCGTGACCGGTGGCGCAGAGGGCGCACCTGGCTCACTGCGGAACCTCTGGAAGAGAGCGCCCACGAAACATGCGTGCACGCCGACTTCTCCGACCTGGCGATTCTTCGGCTCGCGCTGTCGGGCCAGCGGCGTGAAGCGGTGGAGGCGGCCCGCTGGCTGGAGGACGAGGAACGCGAGGTGCTCGCGCTGTGGTGGATGGAGAGCGCCGGTGAGCTGACCCGCGGTGAGCTCTCGGCGGCCTGCGGCCTCACACCGCAGCACGCGGCGGTCCGAATCCAGCGGGTCAAGGAGCGGCTGGAGACGGCGCGCACCGTCGTACGAGCCGTGACGGCCTCGCCGTGCTGTCCGGTCCTGGCCGTCGTGCTCGCCTCGTGGGACGGGCGGCCGTCCGGGCTGTGGCGCAAGCGGTTGGCACGCCATGTCCGCGACTGTCCGCAGTGCCTGTTGAGCTCGTCCGACCTGATACCGGCGGAGGGGCTGCTGGCCGGCCTCGCGCTGGTGCCGGTGCCGGTCGGCCTGGCCGGCCTGGTGCTGGCCAGGGCGCTGGGGGCGGAATCGGTCGGGGCGACCGTCGGCGCAAGCGCAAGCGCAAGCGCAAGCGCAAGCGCGGGCGCGGGCTCGGGCTCGGGGGTGGGCACTGGCGCGGGCTCGGGCGCGCGTACGGCGAGCGGTGCTAGCCGTGCGGCGCGGACGATCGGGAGGCTGGCCGCCAAGCCCGCAGCTACGGCAGCTGCAGGTGCCGTCACGCTCGCGGCTGCCGCAGCGGCCTGGTACACCATCACGGGATCACACGAGACGGCCCCACGGCCCGCCGTCGCGGCCCCGCTGTCGCCCGCCGTCTCGTCCGTGCCGCCGTCCCCGAGAGCGTCCGCCTCACCCACACCGACCCCGACGCCGAAATCGACCCCGACGCCGAAATCGACACCGACGGCAGCCCCGGCGACGACGGCTGAGGCGCGGTTTTCGGGGCAGCATGCCCTGCGGTCGGTCGACAACCCCGGCGACTACGTGAGTCAGTCCGGCCGACTCGGCATCCTGGCCCCGGTCGGCGCCACCAGTTCCGCGGCCACCCGGCAGGCGGCCGTCTTCACCTTCGTTCCTGGCCTGGCTGACCCCCGCTGCTACTCGCTCAGGGACATCACGGGCCGGTATCTGCGGCACTACGCCTTCCGTATCCGGCTGGACACCGACGACGGATCCGCCATCTTCCGGAAGGACGCCACCTTCTGCCCCCGTTCCGGTTCCACGGCCGGTTCGATCTCCCTGGAGTCGTACAACTACCCCGGCCGCTACCTCCGCCACCGGGACAACCTCCAGCTGTGGCTCGACCAGTCGCAGAACACGGCCGCGTACCGGGCCAGCCGCTCCTTCGTCGTCGTGGCGCCCTGGGCCTGACGCTGAACGGCCTTGCCCCTGAAAGGAGTTGTTCGACATGCCGGACGTTGTTCGTAAGTATTGACGTTGACTCGCGGTTCACTTCAAACTCACGCAGCGCGATGTCATACGGGCGGCACGTCAGCACCTCGGCCGAGGTCTCGGGGCCCCCTCCTCAGGCATGTCTTCATCACGGGATGTGAACCCATGCACAGCGTGAGACCTCAGGGCCGCCGGAGAGCCCGGCCCGCCGCTCTGGCAGCCGTGGCCGCCGCCGTCTCGCTTCTGGTCGGCGTCGCCGGCCCGGCGGTCCCGGCCCAGGCGGCGGAGATCACCGACGGTCTGGCCCTCTGGTACAAACTCGACGCCACCTCGGGCACCGTGGCAGTGGACGCCTCGGGCAACGGCCGCAACGGAACCGTCAACGGCGCAGCGGGCTGGTCGGGTTCGGGGGAAGGGCTGACGTTCAACGGCTCCGACACCTACATCAAGGTGCCGGACAACATCATGAGCGGCATGAACTCGATCACCGTCTCGATGGACGTGCAGATCGACCCCGCCCAGGCCACGCCGTACTTCCTCTACGGCTTCGGCAACACCAGCAACGGAAGTGGCAACGGGTACCTGTTCACCACCGGCGACTCGTTCCGGACCGCCATCGCGTCCGGGAGCTTCTCCACCGAGCAGAACACCCGGACCTCCGCCGCGTTGCCGCGCTCGGTCTGGAAACACATCACCTACACCCAGACCGGCACCACGGGCGTCCTCTACCAGAACGGCGTGGAGGTGGCCCGCAACACGTCGGTCACCGTCACCCCCGGTTCCATCGGGTCCGGTATCACCACGGCCAACCACATCGGCAGGTCGCTCTACAGCGCTGACAAGCTCTTCAAGGGCAGGATGCGTGACTTCCGGGTCTACAACCGCGCGCTGGCGCCCGGCGAGGTCCTCGAACTGAGCGGGAACACCACGGGCATCTCCGCGGCCAACCACCCCGCGCTGAAGATCGCCGCCCTTATCGACGACGCCAACAGCAGGATCACGCTGCCCGTCAAGGAGGGCACGGACCTCACCGCGCTCGCCCCGCAGTTCACCCTCGTCCAGGGCGCGTCCATCAGCCCCGCCTCCGGCACCCCGCGCGACTTCACCAGGCCCGTGACGTACGAGGTGACCGGCTCCGACGGCGCCAAGCGCACCTGGACGGTCGATGCGCTGATCATGAAGAGTCCGGTCCTCCCCGGGCTCACCGCCGACCCGAACATCGTCCGGTTCGGCGACACCTACTACATCTACCCGACCACCGACGGCTTCGCGAACTGGAGCGGTACGCAGTTCAAGGCGTACTCCTCCAAGGACCTGGTCCACTGGCAGGACCACGGCGTCATCCTCGACCTCGGTCCTGACATCAGCTGGACCAACAGCCGGGCCTGGGCCCCGACGATGACCTCGAAGAACGGGAAGTACTACTTCTACTACTCCGCCGACGGGAACATCGGTGTCGCGGTCTCCGACTCGCCCACCGGCTCGTTCACGGACCCCCTGGGCAAGCCGTTGATCGCCCGCGGCGCCTACTCGGGCCAGATGATCGACCCGGCGGTCTTCACCGACGACAACGGCCAGTCGTACCTCTACTGGGCCAACGGCCAGGCGTACGTCGTCCCCCTGAACGACGACATGGTCTCCTTCGACGCCTCGAAGGTCACCAACATCACCCCCAGCGGCTACAGAGAGGGCTCCTTCGTCGTCAAGCGCAAGGGCACCTACTACTTCATGTGGTCGGAGAACGACACCCGCGACGAGAACTACCGCGTGGCCTACGCCACAGGCTCCTCGCCCACCGGCCCCTGGACCAAGCGGGGCGTGATCCTGGAGAAGGACCTCTCGCTCGGGATAAAGGGCCCCGGCCACCACTCCGTGGTGCAGGTGCCGGGCACCGACGACTGGTACATCGCCTACCACCGCTTCGCCATCCCCGGCGGTGACGGCACCCACCGCGAAACCACCATCGACAGGATGGAGTTCGACGCCGACGGCCTGATCAAGAAGGTCGTCCCCACCCTGGGCAGCATCGACCCGGTCTCCGGCGGCACCACCCTGCCGACCAACACCAGCCGCTCGCTCCGGTCGGTCAACTTCCCCGGCCGCTACGCCGTCGTGCGGTCGGACAGCCTCGGCTACCTCGACCCGGTGACGTCCTCCAGCACCACGGCGGTCAAGCAGAGCGCCACCTTCACCGTCGTCCCCGGCCTGGCCGACGGCAGTTGCTACTCGTTCCGTGACGCGTCCGGTCGCTACCTGCGCCACAAGGACCTCCGCATCCGCTTCGATGCGAGCAACGGCACGGCGCTCTTCAACAAGGACGCCACCTACTGCGCCCGGCCGGGTTCGGCCACCGGCTCGGTCGGCCTGGAGTCGTACAACTACCCCGGCCGCTACCTCCGCCACTACAACTACGAGCTGCGCGTCGACCCCTTCCAGGACAACGCCACCTTCCGCGCCGACAGTTCCTTCACAACGGTCGGCCCCTGGGCCTGATCGCGTTCCCCGCACGTCAAGGCCACAACGAGCGTCGGCCGCAACCTGCTGCGAGGTTGCGGCCGGCAATGATCTTGGCGGCCCTTCGCGATCATGGTTTCGTGATCACGAGGCAGAATTGAGGCCGAGGGTCACGTGGCGGGACGCAGTCCCTCGTCTGGCCCCCGTCTTCGGCCTCGGCGCCGCTCTGCATGGCCTCGCCGTCATCCTCGGGCAGGGGCTGCTTGCCCAGTCCGTGATCTTCCTGCTGGGACCGCGGCACCATCGAGATCGTGGATTCCCACCAGGCGCTTGAACCGCCGACTGATCCAGTCTGGGTGACGGCGCGGTGAGGCGAAGCAGGCACAAGAGCGCGAGCAGTGGTCCGGCGAGAAGGCGTGGGTTGATTCGAACCTGGTCTTCACCCAGGAGAACGGGGAGCCGTATCCCAGGAAGATGAAGGTGTGCCAGAGTGCATACAGTCGGTCGTCGCTCACGAAGTCGAGGAACGCGCCGGTCTGCTCCGGAGCCCAGACCATGACCGGACCAGGCTTCTCACCTGTCCGCTTCCATTCTTCGACCCGTTCCGGAGTCCGTACCAACGGCTTGGCGCGCTTGGCCGCGGGGAGCTCGACGAGAGCGGCCCAGTTGGTCGAGTACTCGCCCCGCTTGATCCCGCTCCCGAGGAACGAGCTGAGGGTGGCGTTGATGCGGTGCATCGTCGCGGCACTGGTGATCTTCCTCTTGCCCTTGCGGCCTTCGCGGAGGGCGGCGTTCGCATCCAGGTACACGCGGCGTGTGACACGGCGCTCTTCCTTCTTCCCTGAGGCCTGTACCCCGGCCCTGTAGGCGGCGTCGCGGGCTTCCTCCAGTTCGGCCACCTTGGCTTGATGGATGAGCCGCTCAGCGTTCTCCCGCTCGATCGCGTCGTACATGGCCTCGATGTGGCGCAGCTTCAAGTCACGCCGCTTGATGTGGCCAGGTTGAGGCTGGAGGTACAGGTCGATGTGCTCCTTGTACGCCTGGTGGGTTGTACGAGCCAGCCTCTTCTTGCGCTTGAGCCACTGACGCAGGTCATCGCCGATGGTGGTGTCGCGGCGCACAGCGAGGACGCGGCCACGGATGGATCTCTCATCCGGTCCGCGTGACCAACGGTGAACGGGGTCCCGCAGAGCCGTGCGTCACCTGGTACTTCGAACACTGACCTTCCCCGGGGTGTCCACACCCGTACGGCGGGGACACCCAGGGGAGGGACGGGGCCACTACTTCCGACCGGCCCTAGCCGAGCCAGGCCTTGACCTTGTCGGGGTTCGCCTCGACCCACTTCTTCGCCGCCGCCTCGGGGGTCATCTTGTCGAGCGCGATGTACCTGGCGACGGTGTTCTGGTCGTCGTTGGTCCACGTGAAGTTCTTCACCAGGTCGTAGGCCGGGCTGCCGGACTTCGCGAACCGGGTGCTGACGATCTTGTCGAGGTCGAACACGGGATAGTCGCAGGCGACCTTCGCCGGGTCCGCGTCGCAGCCTGCCGTGTGCTTGGGCAGGTCGATGTGGACCAGCGGCACCTCCGAGAAGAACCACTGCGGCTCGTAGAAGTAGCCGATCACCCACTTCTTGTTCTGCTCGGCGTCCCGGAAGGCCTGGATGAGCGCGGTCTCGCTGCCCGCGTACACCACCTTGAAGTCCAGCTTCAGGTTCTTCACCAGGGATTCGTCGTTGGTCTGGTACGACGGGTCGCCGTCGAGGAGCTGGCCCTTGCTGCCCGATTCGGAGGTCTTGAACTTCGACGCGTACTTGTTGAGGTTCTTCCAGTCGGTGATGTCCGGGTACTTCTCCGCGATCCACGGGGGGATGTACCAGCCGATGATTCCCTTGTTGCCGGTCGGGCCGAGGTTGATGGCGGTCTTCTGCTCCGTGATGTATTTCTTCTTCAGGTCGTCGTGGCCCCAGTTCTCCAGGATGGCGTCGACCTCGCCCGTCTCGAACCCCTGCCAGCCGATCTCCGCCTTCAGGTCCTTCTTGACGATCTTGCAGCCGAGTTCCCTCTCCGCGACATGGGCGACGACCGCCGCGTTCGCCTCGTAGCCCACCCACGGGTTGACCGCGAGGTTGAAGGTGCCGCACTTGCCGGGGCCCCCGTCCGCCGCGGCGGAGTCGTCGCCGATCTTCGCCCCGCCGCAGGCGGTCAGGGTGAGACCGAGTACGGCCATCCCCGCCGCGCCGGAACGCCACTGCCTTGCTCGCTTCGCCATGATCCTGCTCCTTGTGGTGCACCGGGTGTATCGCGCCGTTGTCCGAGTGAGGGAGTCGAAAGGGGTCACGTCATGTCCAGGGCGCACCGGAAACCCAGGTTGCCGGTGGCCGAGTCAGGGAAGAGGCCCTGCCGCGCGGCGACCCGGTAGCGGCGGCAGTAGGAGGCGTGGCAGAGGTAGGAGCCGCCCTTGGCGACGCGCTGCCCAGCGCCGGGGGAGGGGAGGAACGGGTCCTCGCACCACTCCCAGACGTTGCCGGTGACGTTGTACAGACCGAAGCCGTTGGGCTCGTAGGCGTCGACCGGACAGGTGCCGTACCAGCCGTCGGCCGTCGGGTGCCGGTTCGGGAAGTCGCCCTGCCACACGTTCATCCGGGGACGGCCGCCCGGCTCGAACTCGTCGCCCCACGGGAACACCTTCGCGTGCAGCCCTCCTCGGGCGGCGCGTTCCCATTCCGCCTCGGTGGGCAGGCGTTTGCCGGCCCAGGCGCAGTAGGCGCGGGCGTCGTCCCAGTCGACGTGGACGACCGGATGATCCGCCCGGTCCTCCCAGGTGGAGTGCGGCCCGTCGGGATGGCGCCAGTCGGCGCCCTCGACCTGTCGCCACCAGGGCGCGGCCGCCACTGCTCGGGTGGGCGGGAAGTCGTCCGGGAGCAGCCCGGCGAAGACGAACGACCAGCCGATGCGCTCGGCGGAGGTGCGGTAGCCGGTGTCGGCGGCGAAGCGCGCGAACCGGGCGTTGGACACCGTGCAGGCGTCGATCCAGAAGGCGTCGACGTCCACCGTGCGCACCGGGCCTTCCCCGTCGGCCGGGTAGGAGAGCGCGTCCTGGCTGCCCATGAGGAACTGGCAGGCGGGGACGGCCACCATGCCTTCGGATGTTGCCCGGCGGACGGCGGACGGCGGGGGCGCCGCCCGGTCCGCGTTCCGGCCGCCGGACGGCGCGCAGCAGTTCACTGTGCCCCCATGACGCGCCGGTGTAGTCCGCCGTCGAACTCGGACGACTCGGTGCTCCGGGCGTCGTCCAGATCGATGCGCACCGTGTGGATGGTCCCCGTGAACTCGTTGTCGAGTACCGGGTAGTCGTCTGTCACCGGTGTGCTCAGGTCCACCCCGACGTCGAGTGTCTCGTCGAAGGAGAAGTAGTACGGGATGGTCAGCTCGATCCGTCCGGTCGCGAGCTTCTCCCCATCCACCAGGAGTACGGCCGTGCCGCCCTTGCCGAGTCCTCCGCCGTCGTAGTCGAACCGGAGCCGGATCTCGTGCCGTCCCGGCGCCAGCGGCTCGCCGCCGCGCACGGTGTACAGGCTCATGCCGAAGTAGTTGTAGGCATAGGCGGGCCTGCCCTCGGTGAAGTACAGGGACCAACCGCCGAACCGGCCGCCCTGAGCGATGATCACGCCCTCGGCCGCTGTCTCCGGCAGCTCGACGTCGGCCGTGATGCTGTGCGAGCGGTTCTTGACGTTGAGGGTGGTCTCCTCGGTGAACCGCCGCATCCCCGCGCGGTAGGTGACGGAGGTGCGGTCGCCGAGCAGATCGATACGGCCGGCCACGGCCGGGTTCTCCCGCTCGGTGACCCGGTCGTCCAGGGGGAAGACCTGGTACTTCGCCGCCTCGATCAGGAACAGGTCCTGCAGCCGGCGCAGCTTCTGGGGGTGTTCGGCGGCGAGGTCGTGCGCCTGGCTCCAGTCGGTGCCGAGGTCGTACAGCTCCCAGACGTCGTCGGCGAACCTCCGGCCCTTGTCCGGCACCATCTCCCAGGGGATGCCGTGCCGGGTGACCGCCATCCAGCCGTCGTGGTAAATGCCCCGGTTGCCGCACATCTCGAAGTACTGGGTACGGCGGTGCTCGGGCGCCTCGGGGTCGGCGAGCGTGCGCTGCATGCTCGTGCCCTCGATGGGCTGCTGCGGCACCCCGTCCACGCTGAACGGCGCCGGGATACCCACGCAGTCCAGGATCGTCGGCAGGACGTCGATCACATGCGAGAACTGGTGACGCAGCCCCCCGCGCTCGGCAACCCCGCGCGGCCAGTGCAGGATCATGCCGTCCCGGGTGCCGCCGAAGTGCGAGGCGACCTGCTTGGTCCACTGGTAGGGGGTGTTCAGCGCCAGCGCCCATCCCGCCGGGGCGATCGGGTAGCTGAGCGGGCCGCCGATCTCGTCGATGTGGCCGATCATCTCGTCCGGGTCGTCCACCACGCCGTGCCCCAGCCGGTGCTCGACGATCGTCCCCTCGATGCCGCCCTCGCCCGATGCGCCGTTGTCGCCGAGGATGTAGAGGAAAAGGGTGTTGTCCAGCGCGCCGAGTTCCGCCAGCGCGTCGACGAACCTGCCGACCTGTGCGTCGGCGTGCTCGGTGAAGGCGGCGAACGTCTCCATGAACCTCGCCGACAGCCGGCGCTGGTTGTCAGTGAGTTCGTCCCAGTGGGGAACGCCCTCGGCCCAGCGCGCGAGTTCCGTCTCCGGGGGTACGACGCCGAGTTCCCTCTGGCACCGCAAGGTCAGCTCGCGCTGGCGGTCCCAGCCGTGGTCGAACCGTCCGCGGTACTTCTCCTGCCAGGCGCGGTCGACGTGCAGCGGCGCGTGTGCGGCACCCAGCGCGAGGTAGGTGAAGAACGGCCGGTCCGGGGTCAGCGTGCGCTGGGTGCGCACCCAGTCGATGGCGTGGTCGACGAGGTCCTCGGACAGGTGGTAGCCGTCCTCGGGGCGGCGGTCCGGCTCGATGGGGGTGGTGCCCTGGTACAGCAGCGGGTACCAGTGGTTCATCTCGGCGCCCATGAACCCGTAGAAGGTGTCGAATCCCTCACCGGTGGGCCAGCGGTCGAACGGCCCGACCGCGCTGATCTCCCGCGGCGGGGTCTGGTGCCATTTGCCGAAGGCGGCCGTGCTGTAGCCGTTGCCCTGCAGGATCTGGGCCATCGTCGCCGCGCTGCGCGGCCTGAACCCGTTGTAGCCGGGGGCCGCGGTGGTCATCTCGGTGGTGCCGCCCATGCCGACCGAGTGGTGGTTGCGCCCGGTCAGCAGGGCCTGCCGGGTCGGCGAGCACAGGGCGGTCACGTGAAAGCGGGTGTAGCGCAGCCCGCCCGCCGCGAGCCGGTCCGCGGCCGGCATCTCGCACGGTCCGCCGAACGCGCTGGAGGTGCCGAACCCGAGGTCGTCCACGAGCACGATCACCACGTTCGGTGCGCCCTCGGGCGGAGGGACCGGGCCGATGGGGGTGAAGGCGGTCTCCTGGTCGTGGACGTCCATCGCGGTCGTCAGCGGCCGGCGGGTGTCGGGCCGCGGAAGTATGTGCCGTCCGGCGTCGAACCCAGTCATGTATTTCTCCGATTCGGTGCCCGGCGGGAAAATGTCACACCCTCTTGTCGCGGCCGAATCACGGGTGTAATGCAGCCGGACTCAGCGGCCCGTAGCGCCCTGGCCTGCGACGCAGTCAAAGTGTCAGTCGCGGCCGAGACCGGTCAACAAGAGGCCTTGGATTTGAGCGAACCGGTTTTGAATGAGGGCGATAGAAAATTTCTATACCCGCAGGGGATTTCAGTTCTCGGCGGGTGAGGAGGCCAGGTCCACGAACGCCTGGGCGGCGGGGGACAGCGGGCCCGACCGCCAGACCAGCCGCCCGTGACGCAGCAGCCGCGGACTGTGGGACAGCATCCGGGCCCCGCGCAGCGCGGCGTCCCGGGCCATGGAGGCAGGCAGCAGGGCGGCGCCGACGCCGGAGAGGACCAGCGGCACGATCATCGCGCGGTGCGCGGTCTCCACCGCGATCCGCGGTGCGACGCCCAGCGCGGTGCACACGTCGTCCACCGCCGCCCGGGTCTCGGTGCCCGGCGGTGTCACGATCAGGTCCAGTGCGGCCAGCTCACGCGAGGTGATGGTGTCGCCCGCACGATGCGGGTGATCCGCGGGCAGCACGATGTGCATCTCCTGCTCCGGCAGGTCGATCCCGTTCAGGTCCCCCGTGGTCACCGAGGCGTCCACCAGCCCGAGTTCGCACTGCCCGGCCGCGACCATCTGCGCCACGGCAGGACCCCGCTCCGGGTCGACCACGCGCACGGAGACCTTCGGATGCGCGCGGTGGAAGCGCCCCAGCATGTCGGCCAGGGGGTCGACGGAAAGGGTCGTCTGCGAAACGATGTCGAGTCGGCCGCCGCTGAGCCCGAGGACCTCCCGGACCAGGGAACTGGCCGTGGACAGGTCGCGCAGGACCTGCTGGGCCGGCCGGACCAGCGCCTCACCCGCCGCCGTGAGGGCGACACCCTGCGGGAGACGGTGAAACAGGCTTCCTCCGAATTCGCGCTCCAGGGAACGGATCGCATGCGACAGCGAGGGCTGCGCGACATGGAGCGCGACGGCCGCGGCTGTGAATCCGCCGTGCTCGACCACGGCGATGAAGTATTCCAGCTGGCGTCGTTCCATCGGGTCTCCATCGGGTCTTCCGCGCATCCCGGGGCCACCGCACGCCCCTTTCGGGCGAGTGACGGGAACAGTGTCTCCCGGGCCTGCCGCGCGGGCGATCTTCCGTGCGGCGGCCGTGAGGACGAATTGAGGACGCAGGTCAGGCTGCCGGGCATAGCCCGTCGTCCGGTGCATCACTGTCGTCTCCGCCCCTGTCCTACGAACGCCTGCGCCGCACGGCGAGGGAACGCTCAGGCCGAGGCGCCGAGCCCAGCCTAGTGCGGGAGTCATCGACAGTGAGTCGGTGGACGCCTCCGAGACCGTCGGCGAGGACAGTCGGGCGGAACGCCGAACCACGGGGCTGAATCCGCTGCTCGTGAGTTCAACTCCGCGGCCTTCAGAGTGCGTTGGGATCACTCAGACCTGCGCAGACGTATAGGCCTGTGGCTGGAGGATGGCGTCTCGGGCGGGCTGTGCGAGCGTCTGGACGCCGGATTCTGGACGCTGGCTGGACACGAGGATCCGGAAGTGGTGTCGCCAGGTGACCTCTGGGTGTCGGGAGACGGCCCAGGCCGCCGCGGACTGACCGCCGGGCGGCCGGGTCGGTCAGAAGCGCGGTGCCCGTCGGCACCGCGCGAGCTCTACTGTCTGAGGTCGATCGTGCGGACCGGCTGCCCTGTCGTGCGGGCGACGGTTTCGAAGTCGCGGTCGTAGTGGAGGAGGGTGAGTCCCGCCTCTTCCGCGGCTGCGGCCACCAGGAGGTCGACGGGGCCCGCGCTACGGTGTTCTCCCTTGGCGGTCAGTTGTTCCTGGACGATGCGGGAGCGGCGGTAGACGCCGTCCGGCATGGGGCAGCCGATGTAGTGGGCATCGAGTGCCGCCTTCAGGCGGGCGCGGTCTGTGGTCGAACGAGCCGAGTAGAGGACTTCCAGTTCGGTGAGGTCGCAGATCGCGACGAGGCCGGCGCCGATCCTGTCGTCCCATTCGGCCGTGTTCCGGCGGAGCAGGACGCGGGCGAGGGCGGAGGTGTCGATGAGGTAGTCGGCGACGGTCACTCGTCCGCTCCGGTGACGCGGTCCTCGGTTGCCGAGCCCGTGCTCATGGGACGGTACGCGCGCTTGTCCAACAGCAGATTCATGTCGAGAGCGCCGTCGGCCGCCAGTTCACGGGCTTCTTCGAGTGCGCGCAGACGCCGGTAGCGGGCCGTGACTTCCCGCGGGGGAGACGCATGGATGCAACGGCGCTGCGGCGGCATCCCGGAGGGTGCGGAGTCGGCGCGAGCGTGCGAAAAGAGTCGGTGCCGTCGTGTCCGCGATTGTCCCGTGATGCCGATCAGCGGCGGACCTGCGGTGGCACGGTGCCGGTGGGGGATGGCGATCTCCCGCTTGGGTGGCCGACGTACCCGACGTGGTCCAGCAACACGGTCTCGACCTCGACGAGCCTTGACCCCTGATCTTGTGGACGCCGGCGAGGATCTCGCCGAGGACGGCCTGCGGTGGCAGACGTGTAGAGATCTCTGTTTGAGGGACGGTGATCAGGCCACGAGTGCGAGGCTGTCGCGGTAACGGATGGCCTGACCCGCAGGTGCTCGCGCTGCGGGTGATACTTCCAGTACTCCTCGAAGTCGCCGTTGCTGCTCACCGTGCGGAGCCTGAGACACTCTCGGCCCCGGCCAGGCCCAGCGGGCACCGCTGATGTCCATCCGGTCCTTCGCCAGATGCCGGCACGCCCCCTCGATCCAGGGTTGGTTGGGCGTCGGCGGGCGGACACCAATCTTCAGCAGCGACTGCGCAACTCCTGCGTGGCCCGGCGCATCTCGTCCGCCAACCGCGTCAGGACCGCGGGGAGCGGAGCGTCGTCACGAGCCGTCCACGGCCGCCGCGCGTCGGCAGCGGCCTCGAGGTCCTGGCAGAGTTCCGCCGCGCGGGTGGCTCCCACGGTCGCGCAACTGCCTTTGAGACGGTGCGCCAACAGGCGCGCCGTATCGAAGTCCCCGGTCTCCAGCGCCTCCCGCAGCCGGTTGAGGACCTCGGGGGTCGAGGCCGCGAACGCGTCCGCGATGTCCGCGATGTCGTCGGCGGACAGGCCGTCGAGCTCCGCCGGTATGTACGAGGTGTTCGGTGCTACGGATTCGGTGGGCGGTTCCGCCGCCGTCCAGACGGCGATGCGGGTGAGCACCTGCGTCCAGTCCACCGGTTTGGTGAGGTGGTCGTCCATGCCTGCCTCGATGCACCGGGTCCGGTCGTCCGGCATGGCCGCCGCCGTCATGGCGATGATCGGGACGCGCTCGGATCCGGCCCGGCGCCGCCTGATCTCGGCCGTCGCGGCGAGGCCGTCGAGTCCCGGCAGTTGGCAGTCCATGAGGACGAGGTCGTACCGGTCGCGGAGCACGGCTCGAACCGCACGTTGCCCGTCGTCGACCACGTCGACATGGTGGCCCGCTTTCTGCAGGACGAGCCGTGCGACCTGGGAACTGACGTCGTCGTCCTCGACGACGAGGACACGGACCGGGCGTGCCGCGACGCCGACATGATCTTGTGCTCCGCCGTCGTACTGGTGGGGAAGCAGCGCCGGGGGCTCGGGGGCTCCCGCCGTGCCGAGCGCGTTCTGCGCCGCCGCCAGCAGACGGCGCCGGCTCAGTGGCAGGGTCACCGACTGGACGATCCGGTCCTTGGTCCGGGAAGCGGCAGGCCATGCGGCACCGGTGCGTCCCGGAGTGATCAGCACGATGACGTTGGTCGCGTGGAGCGCGGGATCGGCGAGGACGGCGTCGGCGAGCGACCCGTTCTCGCCGTCATCAGGCCGGGCCGGACGCGTGCCGTTTCCGGCGAGTGACATGTGGAGATCGATGACGGCCAGGTCGAACGGCGACTGATCGGCTGCCGCGGCCCGCAGTGCGGCTGTGGCTGCGGCAGCGTCCGCCGTCTCTTCCACCACCAGACCGGCTCCGGACAGAATGCGGCGCGCCAGCTCCCGGTTCTCCTCGTCCGCGTCGGCGATGAGGACGCGGCGACCGTTCAGTTCCTCGTGGGCGGGGGCGGTCCGGGCGAGGACGTCCATGGGCAGCGTCACCCAGAAACGGCTGCCGACGCCCTTCACGCTGTCCAGCCCGATCCTGCCGCCCATGAGCTCGACCAGCTGCCGGCTGATGGCAAGCCCCAGTCCGCTGCCGCCGGTGCGGCGAGTGATGGGGGAGTCGAGCCGACGGAAGGTCTCGAAGACCCGGTCCCGATCCTCGGGGCCGACGCCGATGCCGGTGTCGCGGACGGTGAACCGCAAGGTCGCCGGGTCAACGGTGGACGGGCCACCTTGATCGCGGTCGGGTTCCAGGGTGACCTCCAGGTCGATCCCGCCCTGGACGGTGAACTTCATGGCGTTGCCGAGGATGTTGCTCAGCACCTGCCGGAGCCGGACGGGATCGCCGACCACGTGCTGAGGGAGGTCCTCGGCCAGGTGGAGCGCCAGCCACAGCCCCTGCCGGTAGGCGTGCGGGGCGAACAGGGCCACGACCTCGTCGCACAGCCGGGGCAGGTCGAAGGCCACCTTCTCGATCCTCAGATGGCCCGCCTCGACCTTCGACAGATCGAGGAAGTCGTCCAGCAGGCGGAGCAGGTTCTGTGCGGATTCCTGCACGGTGCTCGCGTAGTGCCGCTGCTCGTCGTCCATGCGGGTGTCGAGGAGGAGGGTGTTCATACCCAGTACGCCGTTGATCGGTGTGCGGATCTCGTGGCTGACCTTGGCCAAGAACTCGGACTTGGCGGCCGAGGCCCACACCGCCTCGTCCCGCGCCGTGGCGAGCGCGTCCGCGTACCGCGCCAGGGTCCGTTGCGCCCGTCGACGGCTACGACTGGTGTGGATCTGGAAGCCGAGCCCGGCCAGGATCAAGGCGGTGAGCAGGGCGGCTATGAACAGCACCCGGTTGCGCAGATGCGCCGCGGAGGCCAGTGCCTCGGCGGCGGGCACCTCGGCGGTGACCGTCCAGCCGATGCCGGGGATGGGCTCGGAGGCCGAGAGCACCGGCCCCTCGTAACCGCGCCAGTTGGTGAAAACCCTGCGGCCTGCCAGTGCCGCGTCCACCCGCGCGTCCTCCCGCAGGGAGGTGAGTGCGAACAGCCGGCCCGCCGGGTCCGCCACCAGAACCCCGGCCCGGTCCGTGATCAGCAACCGGATCCCTTGCGCCTCGGCGGCCTCCGAAGCGTACGCCTGGATCGCGTCCAGGCTATAGACGGCGGTCAGGATGCCCATCAGTTCATGGCCGTCCTCGCCCGGGATCGGCGCCGCGACGGCCACGGCACGGGAGACGCCCCGCATGGTGGGGGTGTACGCCTGCGACACGTACGGCTGCATGTCGTTGCGCACCGCGCGGTACCAGTCAGTTCCGCTGACGTCCTGGAACAGCTTGAGCGAGGGCTGGGCGTCGATCAGCCGGCCGTCGGGCGCGGCCATGATCACTCCGCTGATCCCGGGCCGCATCCGGGCCAGTTCCGCCAGCGCGTCGGGCAGACCGGCCGCGTCCGCCCGGTTGCCCGAGGTGACCAAGGAGCGTATCTCGGGCCGCTGGGCGTAGGCGCTGACGAGCTGCCTCAGCGTGCCCATCTGCTGCTCCACGACCACCCGGCTCACCGCGGCGGTCGTCTCCACCCGGTCCCGAACCTCGCTGCGGACAGCCTGGTCGGACAGCGTCACGCTCGTCGAGGTCAGCAGCCCGAGCGGCAGCAAGCCGAGCAGGGCCCACAGCGCGGCCACCGCGAACAACCATCCCCGGTCGCTGTCACCGCGGCGCGGTGACCACCGGAAACGCCGTCCGGTCCTGGAGAGTCGCCCTCCCAGTGCGCTCACCTCCAAGTGAACAGACGAGTCATCGAGATGCCGCCGCAGTACAGAGTGGTTGCCGGAAGGAAAAATAGTAGGTTGAGCGGTTGAAAGAGACATATGCGGTGAGCACAATGCACAAAATGCCGAGGGACACCGCGTTGATTGGGAATCTATGGGGTCGTCTGGACGGTCGCCGAAACGAGGAGCGTGGCGATGGCGTCGAAGGAGATAACCCTTCTCATTGTGGACGACGACCCTGTCGTCACCACTGCCCTACGGGCGCAGGTCAATCGGATCTCCGGGTTCCGGGTCGTGGCCGTCGCCCACACCGGACGCGAGGCGCTGGCCGCCACGCGCCGGTTCGCACCGCGCCTGGTGCTCCTTGATCTGCACCTGCCCGACATACCCGGCCTGGACGTGGCCCACCAGCTTCGGCGTCCCGACTACCCGCCCACGGACGTCATCGTGATCTCGGGCAGGAGGGAGTCCGCCGCCGTACAGGCGGCGATGCAGCGCGGCGCCCTCTACTACCTGATCAAGCCCGCCCGGACGGGCACCGTGGAGCAGACCCTCCTCAGATACGCGGCAGCGTCGGCCCATCTGTCGGCCAGCGGCCAGATGGTGGAGCAGCGCGCGATCGACCGCGTCTTCCGTTCCCTGCACCTCGACGCGGTGGTCCGTCCCACCGGAATCTCGCCCGCCACCGAGCAGGTGGTGCTCGACGCGCTGGCCGCCGCGGGACGGGACCTGTCGGCGCACGAGACCGCCGAGGCGGTCGGTATCAGCAGGGCCACCGCCAGGCGTTATCTCGAGTACCTCACCGACCGGGGGGACGTCGTGGCGAACCTGCGCTACGGGTCGTCGGGGCGGCCGCAGCACCGCTACCGCTTCTGCGATTCATGACCTCCCGCCGCTCGATACTGGCCGCGCTGACCTGTCTGGTGCTCGGCGCCTGCGGCCTACCAGGGCCGGACTCCGGGCCACGGTTCCCCGAGGGCTCGACCATGGCCCGCATCGAGGACCGGAGCGTGTTCACCGTCGGCATCAAGTTCGACCATCCGCTCTTCGGGTTCAAAGATCCCTCGACCGGGCGGATCACCGGATTCGACGCGGAGATCGCCCGCATGGTGGCGAAGGACCTCACCGGCAGCGAGGGCAGCATCCGGTTCATCGAGACCATGCCGCGCAACCGCGAGGACTTCCTCCGCCGTGGTGTCGTGGACATCGTGGTGGCGACGTACTCGATCAGCGAAGAGCGCCGCAAGCTGGTGGACTTCACCGACCCGTACTACTACTCCAGGCAGGACGTGCTGGTCCGCAGCGATGAACGGGGCATCCGTGACCTCGCCGACCTCGCCGGCCGGGAGGTGTGCACGGCAGCGGGCTCCACGTCCGCGCAGCGGTTGCGGGGCGAGGTCTCGCGCGCCCGACTGGTGATCGTCGACACCTACAGTGAGTGCATGTCGGCGCTGGTCGACGGGCGGATCGACGCGATCAGCACGGACGAGTCCATCCTGCTGGGCCTGATGAGCCAGTATCCGGACACGGTCCGACTCGTCGGCAGGCCGTTCGGCAGGGAGCCGTACGCCATCGGTGTGCGCCGGGGCGACACCCAGTTCCACGACTATCTCAACGGGCTGATCCAGCAGTACGTGAGCGACGGCCGATGGGACGAGGCATTCCGGGACACCATCGGCGTGATGAACGTGTCCGCGAAGACGGCCAAGCCGTCCCTGTCCCCCTCCTCACCCCCCATTTCCTCACCGTCCCGCTGAGCACAAAGCGCACAAGCCCTTCGCGGCAGTGCGCTCCTCCTACGGTGACGCCATCGCCGCCGAGAACGGCACTGCGGCCGGCGAATCCGAGGAAGGGAGGGACGTGTTCCCATGACCGAGGTTATGTCCGCGACGCATCAGCGGGCGGTGCCGGGTACCCACCTGGTGGTGCTCGACAAGGTCAACAAGCACTACGGGCACCTGCATGTGCTGAAGGACATCGACCTGGCCGTGAGCCGCGGTGAGGTCGTCGTGCTGATCGGTCCCTCCGGGTCCGGCAAGTCCACGCTCTGCCGCACCATCAACCGGCTGGAGACGATCGATTCCGGCACCATCACCGTCGACGGAACGCCGTTGCCCTCCGAAGGCAGGCAGCTCGCACGACTGCGCGCCGAGGTCGGCATGGTCTTCCAGAGCTTCAACCTCTTCGCCCACAAGACCGTCCTGGACAACGTCATTCTCGCCCCGGTCAAGGTGCTGAAGCAGAACCGGAGGGCCGCCGAGCAGCGCGCCCACGAACTCCTCGACCGGGTCGGTATCGGGGCCCAGGCCCACAAGTACCCGGCCCAGCTGTCCGGAGGACAGCAGCAGCGGGTGGCCATCGCCCGGGCCCTGGCCATGGACCCGAAGGTGATCCTCTTCGACGAGCCGACCTCCGCCCTCGACCCCGAGATGGTCAACGAGGTACTGGACGTGATGACGGCCCTCGCCCGGGACGGCATGACGATGGTCGTGGTGACGCACGAGATGGGCTTCGCCCGCCGGGCCGCCGATCGCGTCGTGTTCATGGCCGACGGCCAGATCGTCGAGGAGAACACCCCCCACGAGTTCTTCGACCACCCGCGCAGCGAACGCGCCCAGTCGTTCCTCGCCAAGATCCTCACCCACTGACACCTGGACCCGCCGGCCGTCCAAGGACCGGGCGCACCCGCACATCCAGAACCTCTTCCCGTCTGCCATCGAAGGATTCAGCATGTCCAAGAGACTGATCAGCGTCGCTCTCACCGCCGTGATCGTCGTACTGAGCGTCGGCGCCTGCGGAAACGGCGGCGACGACACCGGATCGTCCGTCGTCGACCGGGCCGCGAAGGACAAGAAGCTCGTCATCGGCGTGAAGGCCGATCAGCCCGGGCTCGGCCTGCGCACCCCGAACGGGACCTTCACCGGCTTCGACATCGACGTCGCCAAGTACATCGCCAAGGAGCTCGGAGTCGACGAGAAGGACATCACCTTCAAGGAGGCCGTGTCGGCCAACAGGGAGGCGTTCCTCCAGCAGGGCCAGGTCGACATGGTCGTCGCCACCTACTCCATCAACGACGCCCGCAAGCAGAAGGTCTCCTTCGCCGGGCCCTACCTGGTCGCCGGCCAGGACCTGCTGGTCCGCAAGAGCAACAAGGACATCACCGGTCCGCAGTCGCTCAACGGCAAGAAGCTGTGCTCGGTCGCGGGCTCGACCTCCGCGCAGCTGATCAAGGACAAGTACGCCGAGGAGGTGCAGCTCCAGGAGGAACGGACCTACTCCGCATGCGTGGACCGGGTGCTCAGCGGCCAGTTGGACGCGGTCACCACCGACAACTCCATCCTCTACGGCTACGCGGCCCAGCACCCCAGCGAGTTGAGGGTGCTCGACTCGCCCTTCAGCGAGGAGAACTACGGCATCGGGCTGAAGAAGGACGACAAGAAGGGCCGGGAGGCCGTCAACGACGCACTGGCCAAGATGGCTTCCGACGGCTCCTGGAGGGATGCGCTCAACGCCAACCTCCCCGCCTCCGGATTCACTGTCCCGCGCCTCGAGCGGTACTGACGACGACGCCGAACCGCGGGCCGCCGGGCAGCAGGTTCACCCGCACCGCCCGGCCCCGCCCCGATTGAAGGTACTGATGGACGCACTGTTCACCGAGCGAGAGACGATCCTCGCCGCGTTCTGGATGACCCTGCGGCTCACCGCCGTCAGCGCGCTCGGCTCACTCGTGCTCGGCACCGTACTGACGGGGATGCGCGTCTCGCCCCTCCCGGTGCTGCGCACCGCCTCCCAGGTCTACGTGACGGTGGCCCGCAACACCCCGCTCACCCTGGTCCTGCTGTTCACCAGCCTGGGCGTGGGCGCCAATCTCGGTGTGGAGTTCTCCGCACAGATCAGCGTCAACAACTACTGGCTCGCCGTCCTCGGCCTGACCGCGTACACGTCGGCGTTCGTGTGCGAGGCCCTGCGGTCGGGCATCAACACCGTCCCCGTCGGGCAGGCGGAGGCGGCCCGGGCGGTGGGGCTCGGGTTCGGTCGGACTCTGGGCTCCGTCGTTCTGCCCCAGGCGTTCCGGGCGGTGATCCCGCCGCTCGGAAGCATTCTGATCGCGCTGACCAAGAACACCACCGTCGCCCTCGTGGCAGGGGTGGCGGAAGCCTCCGTCCGGATGCGGGAGATGATCGAAATCTACGGCGACCAAGTGATCCAGATCTTCCTCGGCTTCGCGGCGGGCTTCGTGGTGCTGTGCCTGCCGACCGGCCTGCTGTTCGGCTGGCTCTCGCGTCGCCTGGCGGTGGCCCGATGAGCGGCTACTCGAATCTGTACGAGGTCCCCGGCCGCCGGGGAATCATCCGCAACCGGGTGCTGGCGGCGGTGATCACCGTCGTCTTCGGCTGGCTCGGATACGTGGTGTACGCGCGGTTCGACGAGCGTGACCAGTGGGCGGCGGAGAAATGGCAGCCCCTGCTGCGCGCCGACGTCTGGACGACGTTCATCCTGCCGGGCCTGGAAGGCACTCTCAAGGCCGCAGGGCTGGGGATCGTGCTCGCGGGCGCCTTCGGGCTGGTCTTCGCGACGGCTCGGATGTCCGAACACGCTTGGATCCGTGTGCCCGCCGCAGCGGTCGTCGAGTTCTTCCGGGCCGTTCCCCTCCTGCTGCTCATCTTCTGCGCGTTCTTCGGCTCCTTCGCGATCACCGGAACGACCATCTCCCCGTTCGCCGCCGTGGTCCTCGGCCTCACCCTCTACAACGGGTCGGTCATCGCGGAGACGCTCCGGGCCGGAGTGAACAGCCTTCCCAAGGGACAGGCGGAGGCCGCACGGGCGCTTGGCATGAGCAAGGGCCAGACGATGGTGTTCGTCCTGATGCCCCAGGCGATCGTGGCCATGATGCCGGCCATCGTCAGCCAGTTCGTCGTCCTGCTGAAGGACTCTGCCCTGGGATTCATCGTCGGCTACGACGAACTCGTCGACCGTGGCCTGAACGGCATCGCCGCCAACTTCTCCAACGTGATCCCGGCTGCCCTGCTCGTCGCGGCGACATTCATCGCGATCAACACGGCGCTCGACGCGTTGGCGCACTGGCTGCAGCGGCGGGTCAGCAAGGGCAGAAAGGTGACGCGCGAGCCCGGCAAGGGCACGGCCGCACCGCCGTCCGCTGCCGTGGACAGCGCGCTCGCCAAACAGCTCTGACACCGGCGCGGGCGCGGAATCCCGGGACCCACCGCAGCCCACCGGGCCACGGGGCGCGGGTCCCGACTCAGCCGCCACGCCACAGGCCTGTCCCGAAGCCGGCCTGTCCCGAAGCCGGTGGCAGGACCAGCGGTGATCCGCCCAGATCAGGAGTACAACCCTTCATGGACGAGCAGTTCCGCTACGAACACGACCTCCTCGGCGACCTTCCGGTGCCCCGATACGCCTACTTCGGCATCCACACCCTCCGGGCGGTGCACAACTTCCCCATCACCGGCACCCGTATCTCCACCCACGGCGACCTGGTCAACGGGCTGGCGGCCGTCAAGCAGGCGGCGGCGCTGGCCAACCGCGACCTGGGGCTCCTGGACGCCGACAAGGCCGAGGCCATCGTCGCCGCCTGCGAGGAGATCCGCTCCGGCGAGCTCCACGACCAGTTCGTCGTGGACGTCATCCAGGGTGGCGCGGGCACCTCCACCAACATGAACGCGAACGAGGTCATAGCCAACAGGGCCCTGGAACTTCTCGGTCACAACCGCGGCGACTACCACCACCTGCACCCCCTCGACGACGTGAACGCCGGGCAGAGCACCAACGACGCATACCCGACGGCGGTCAAGGTGGCCCTGCAGGCAGGCACTCACCGTCTCCAACAGGCCATGGCCACCCTGCGGCAAGCCTTCCGGGCCAAGGCCGACGAGTTCGCCGACGTCGTCAAGACCGGCCGCACGCAACTCCAGGACGCGATACCCATGACCCTCGGCCAGGAGTTCGGCGCGTACGCGGTGATGCTGGCCGAGGACGAACAGCGCCTGGCCGAGGCGACCACCCTGATCCGGGAGATCAACCTCGGAGGTACGGCCATCGGTACCGGCCTCAACTCCCACCCCCGCTACGCGGCACTGGCCTGCGCACACCTCAGCACCATCACCGGCGTGCCCCTGTCCACCGCCGCCGACCTGGTGGAGGCCACCCAGGACGCCGGAGCGTTCGTCCAGCTCTCCGGGGTGCTCAAGCGCATCGCCGTCAAGCTCTCCAAGACCTGCAACGACCTGCGTCTGCTGTCCTCCGGGCCCCGCGCAGGCCTCGGCGAGATCAACCTCCCCGCCGTACAGGCCGGCTCCAGCATCATGCCCGGCAAGGTCAACCCGGTGATCCCCGAGGTCGTCAACCAGATCGCCTTCAAGGCCATCGGCAATGACATCACCATCACCATGGCCGCTGAAGCGGGCCAGCTCCAGCTCAACGCCTTCGAACCGGTCATCGCCCACTGCCTGTTCGAAAGTCTCGGTCAGCTGGAGGCCGGATGCCTGACGCTGGCCGACCGCTGCGTGAACGGCATCACCGCCAATCGCGAGCACCTGCGCGCGGTCGTGCTCAACACCATCGGGATCGTCACCGCCCTCAGCCCCGTCATCGGCTACGCGCAGGCCAGTGCCGTCGCACAGGAGGCACTGGACAGAAACCTGCCCGTGGCCGACGTGGTCCTGGCACGGGAACTGCTCGCCGCCGACGAACTCCGGCGCGCTCTGCGTCCCGAGACGCTCGCCAGAAGTAGTGACCGGGAGTCGCACGCACGCGCGTCGGACTGACCTGCCGCCCTCCACGGACGCGGCCCGCCACGCGGCGAGCACCATCACCGCGAAGGCCCCGGTCCGGGAACGCCGGCCGGCCCGCGCCCATGTCACCGCTGAACTCAACGCCGCCGATGCAAGGCGCTCGGCTGAGTAACCCCAGCCGAGCGCCTTTTCAGTGACCAGCGGAAACGTCAAGGCCCTTGCTCCTGCGGGGGCCTTCTTGCGTCCTTCAAGATTGCTTGCTCGCCCGATGCTCACCCGAAGCGGGAACCCGCCACGTTCACGGTCCAGCCGCCCGGTTCGGGCGCGGCCTGGCGGGAGCAGAAGGCGAGAGGGCCTCCGGCTGTGTGCCAGGGGCCGTCCTGCGCATGGGCAGTTACTGTCGCGGTTATGGTGATCGGCCGGCGCTGAGCCGCCGAAGAACGTCCGGCGTGTCGACGTCGACGACCTGACCGCCCTCGTTGCGGCACTCGGCGTAAGCCCGAACACCCTGCTGCTCCCCCACCAGGGTCCGGAGCTACGACCGGTCGCCAGCCAGCTGGGCGTGTGCGCTTCGAGGACTCCGGAGGCGGCGGGGCGCCTGTCGGGTCGCCGTGACGAACCACAGAACCAGCGAAGTACGTCGAACCCGGGGCTGTGTCGGTCGTGACGTCCGTGCGGTGCTCGGCGGGTGTGCTCGGCTCTGGGTCCTGGGCGTTGCTGTCCGTGCCGGGGAGCGTGAACGATGTGCCAGACTCAGCGCGGGGCCGTGGCGCTGCCTGGCCGGTGTTGGCGTAGTAGGCAGCAGCGCTGCCCGCGACAAAGAAGTGCTGCCACCGCCCCGCCTATGCAGTGCGCGAGGTGCCGTCTACGCCGTACGGCTCTGGATCCTTCGTATTCGTAGGAGGTGAGCGACGGTGTGCTCACCGCGATCCGACTACGCCGAGCGTGCACTCGCACTGGTCGATCAGCACCGCATGAGATGGTCCTCCCGGCAGCGCCGTGGCCGTGCGGTGCCGAGTTCGTGCGCGGAGCGGCGCGGAGTGTCACAGGGCGGCGGACGCTCGGTGTTCCACGTACCAGGCGTACGCTTCGGCGATCCCCTCCCGCAGGCCGATACGCGGGGCCCATCCCAGAGTGGTGATCCGGGAGACGTCAAGGACCTTGCGTGGGGTGCCGTCCGGCAGGGCCGCGTCCCACTCGATGGCCCCCTGGTAGCCGACGACCTCTGCCACCAGTTCGGCGGCCTCCCGGATCGTCAGGTCCGTGCCGGTGCCGACATTCACCGATCCGTCCGCGTCGTAGTGCTCCAGCAGGTACAGGCATGCCCGAGCCAGATCATCCACGTGCAGGAACTCCCGGCGAGGTGTTCCGGTACCCCAGTTCACCACTTGCCGTGCCCCTGCCGTTCGGGCCTCGTGGAAGCGCCGGATCAGTGATGCCAGGACATGGGAGTGCTCGGGATGAAAGTTGTCGCCGGGGCCGTAAAGGTTGGTCGGCATGGCGGAAATCCAGGGGAGACCGTGCTGCCGCCGCACGGCCTGCACGTGCAGGAGCCCGGCGATCTTGGCGATGGCGTAGGCGTCGTTGGTCGGCTCCAAGGCACCGGTCAGCAACGCCTCCTCTCGAATGGGCTGGTCGGCGAATTTCGGATAGACGCAGCTGGAGCCCAGGAACAGCAACCGCTCCACCCCCTGTTCCAGGGCCGCGTCCAGCACGTTGACCTGGATACGCAGGTTGTCGGAGAGGAACTCCGTGGGACGGGTGGCATTCGCTTTGATCCCGCCCACCCGGGCGGCGGCCAGCACCACCACATCCGGCCGGGTGGCCGCGAACCAGTCGAGGACGGCACGGCGCTCGCGCAGGTCCAGTTGGGCGGAGCCGGGGCCGACCACGTCGGTGAAGCCCTCCCGCTCCAGATGCCGGCACACCGCGGAACCGACGAGTCCACGGCTTCCGGCCACGAATACGCGCGCGGAGCGGTCGAGGGGGCGGTGAGCGTACCCGCACGGTGCTGAGGCGGGGGAGCTCACCGCTGAGCGCTCCGGTCGGCGGTCATGGCGTGAGGCTCGCCGTCGAGTGCCTCCTGCGTGCCCGTGGCCTGGGCATCCTGCTCTCCGCCTGGAGTCGGCAGGGCCGGAGCGCCACCGGCGGGCGGCATGTGCCCGCTGCCGCGTCGCTTGGAGAATAGGCCGGCTGTCCGGTGCTGCGGCCGGTATTCGTACGCATAGCCATACGTGCTGCCCTCCTCCTTCGACGACGTCATGTTCAGGACCGTACCGAGCACGGAAGCACCGACCTGCTGCAGTGTGCGAAGAGCTGCGCCGACCTGGTCGCGGCTGGTGCGTGAAGCCCGCACCACCACCAGGTAGCCGTCCACGACGGTGGCGATCACGGATGCGTCCGCCACCGGCAGCACCGGCGCGGTGTCCACCACGACATGGTCGAACTTCTCGGCGAGGTCGCGCAGCACGGCCTTCAACTGGTCGCTGCCCAGCAGCTCGGTGGGATTGGGCGGCACCGAGCCACTGGTCAGCACCGAGAAGGAGCCCCCGGACTGCAGCACTTGGTGCACCTCGGCCTGGCCGATCAGCACGGTGGTCAACCCGGCGTCCCGCACCAGCCCCAGGACGCGGGCCGTGGAAGGCCGGCGCAGGTCGGCGTCGACCAGGCACACCGAGGCACCGGTCTCGGCCAGCGCCGCGGCCAGGTTGATCGCGACACTGGTCTTCCCCTCACGAGGCAGCGGGCTGGTTACCGCGATCACCTTCGGCGGCTGGTCCACGTCCACAAACCGCAGACTGGTGCGCAGCTGCCGGAAGCCCTCGGCGCGCAGTCCGTGCAAGTCGTCTAGCAATGCCACGGGATGGCGGGTGGTCCGCGGGTCGTGCGCGACGCTCCCGAGCACGGGAGGGCCGCCGAACCCGGCCAGGAGCTCGGTGAGACTCTGAAGGCCGCGTACCGAGCGATCCATCGACTCCCTGGCCACGGCGAATCCGGCCCCGAGGGCCAGCCCGGCCATCAGCCCGATGGCGAGGTTCACCGCCGGGCGCGGGGAAGAGGGAGCGGAGGGCACGGAGGCCGGTTGGGTGATGCTCAGCCGCACCGGGGACGTCCTCGCGTCCTCCGGGCGCTCAAGGCCGCGGACCACCTCTGCGAAGCGCTTGGCCACAGCGTTGCTGATGCGGGCAGCCCGCTCCGGCCGGGTGTCCGTGACGGTGAGCCGGAGCAGCACCGTGTCAGGCTGCGTGGTCGCGCTGATGCGACGGCTCAGTTGATGCGGCGTCATGTCGAGATCCAGGGCCTCCACGACGTGCCGGGACACCAGAGGACTCGCCGCCACCTCCGCGTACGACCGGACCCGAGCCTGGGTGAAGACATTTCCTTGTGCGAGCTGGAGGGTGTCGGACCCCTCCCGCACGGACACGAAGAGCTTCGCGGTGGCCCGGTACTCGGGGTTCGCCGTGTAGGTGATGAGTGCACCGACCGCCGTTCCGAGCAGGGCCAGCACAGTGATGGCACGCCAGCGGCGAGAGAGGACTCGTAGGTAGTCGCGCAGGTCCAAGACGTCCGTCCCTGATCGGATCAAGTGAGTGCCGCCCTTACCGTACGACACCAATGAACAAATGAGAGGTATATGCCTTGAGGTGGACAAAGATGGCAATAAGCGCTATCCCGGCGAATTGGCGAATCCGGCTGCTGCGTGATCCGATCATCTGCGTCATCCCTCGGCAAGGAGTGCAAGTGACTGTCAAGAAAGCGCTCATCACCGGCATTACCGGCCAGGACGGCTCCTACCTCGCGGAGCTGCTGCTGCAGAAGGGCTATGAGGTGCACGGAATCGTCCGTCGCGCCTCGACCTTCAACACGCAACGCATCGACCACCTCTACCGGGACCCGCACGATCCCGAGGCGCGCCTCTTCCTGCACTACGGCGACTTGACGGACGGAACCAGGATGGCGGGGCTGCTGGAACGGCTACAGCCGGACGAGGTCTACCATCTGGCCGCCCAGTCGCATGTACGGGTGTCCTTCGACGAACCCGAGTACACGGGTGACTGCACTGCGCTCGGAACGACGCGGTTGCTGGAGGCCATCAGGACGACGGGCCTTCCCTGCCGTTTCTACCAGGCCTCCAGCTCGGAGATGTTCGGCGCCTCCCCGCCGCCTCAGCACGAGGACACGCCCTTCCACCCTCGCTCTCCCTACGGTGTCGCCAAGGTCTACGCCTACTGGGCGACCCGCAACTACCGTGAGGCGTACGGGATGTACGCGGTCAACGGCATCCTGTTCAACCACGAGTCCCCTCGCCGCGGCCCCACCTTCGTCACGCGCAAGGTGGCCATGGCCGCCGCACGTATCAAGGCGGGCCTGCAGGACGTCGTCTACCTCGGCAATCTCGACGCCCGACGGGACTGGGGGTACGCGGCCGAGTACGTCGAGGCGATGTGGCTGATGCTGCAACAGGCGCAACCGGATGACTATGTGGTCGCCACCGGCGCCAGCCACAGCGTGCGCGACTTCGTCGAACACTGCTTCGCCCATGTCGGTCTCGACTGGCGCGACCACGTCCGTTTCGATGACCGCTATCTGAGGCCCACCGAGGTCGACGACCTGGTCGGTGATGCCACGAAAGCCGAGCGGGTCCTCGGATGGCGCCCGACAGTCCGCGCCCCTGAGCTGGCCCGTCTCATGGTCGATGCCGAAATCGCGGCGCATGAACCTGTGCCTTCCGCGCTGGACAGCCTGCCCGCGCCCGCCCCGATGCTGCGGATGGAACGGCTCTGCCACGATGCGCCCGTCCCCGGTACTGCCGGAGAGAGGAACCCAGTGTGAGGGGCACCGCCACATGGGGACGCGGCCAGCGAGGAAGCAGCATGCTCAGGACGGGGATCGCCGACCCCTCGAGACCCGGATCCTTCGCCCACTCGGCTCGCGCCAAACAGCGGCACGAACTGCTGCGTTGCTTTCCCGAGCTGGCCGAGACGCGCGTTCCGGATCTCGGCGGGACCCCGGCTTCATGGCGCAGCGAACCCGTCCGGCCGGCGCATGTGGTGATGGTGAATCTCGACCCGCACACCGCCTGGCAGGCAGAGCCCGGCGTCATCCCGGTTGCGGGAGACGCGTGCGATCCTCTCCTGCCGGCCCCCTTGTCGGCCGAGCGACTCGACCTCGTTTACTCGAACTCCGTCCTTGAACACGCCGGCGGCCACTACCGGCGACGTCCCCCGCGCCGGACGCGCGCAAGCGCTCCGTCAGGTTCAGGAAGTCGAGCTTCTGTCGGTGACTGAGATTCGGTCCTATTTCCCCGCCTCCCGCATCTGGATCGAACGCTTCGCCGGGCTTCCCCAATCGCTGGTTGCGAGGAAGTGACGGTTTCAGCCCTTCTCCGAACCCGGGTGAGTCCCACACCCCAGACCAATCGGTCCGCAGCCCATGACGCAGAGAATGAGCGAGGGAGTAGCGCATCCCATGGCAATCCACCAGAGCGAGCAGACGACCCGAACGACCACCGTCCCTCTGCTGGGATTCATCCGCAAGCCGATTACGGGAATTCGCAGGATGCACCCATGGCTCTACCCGGCATGGCCGGCCCTGAACGGGCAGCGCTTCCGTCAGGAGATGTTCCGCTCCCTGCTTCGGGAGCTCCAGCCACAGGCCGTCTTCGAATCCGGAACGTACCGCGGTGCCACCACGCAATTCCTGTGGCACGTCTCCGGACGTCCCGTGTACACGGTGGAGAAAGAGCCTGCCTTCGCTCGTCTGGCAGCTCGACGCTTCCGGAACGTCTCGGACATCAGAGTGATCAAGTCGGACTCCAGGAAGGCGCTCCAGGGACTTCGTGAGGACTCCTCGTTCCCGAAGTCCCGCGTTCTCTTCTATCTCGACGCCCACTGGGAAGATGATCTGCCCCTCCGAGAAGAGGTGGCCGTCATCACCGACAGTTGGACGGACTCGCTGATCCTGATCGACGACTTCAAGGTTCCCGATGACCCCGGCTATGGGTTCGACACATACGCGGAGACACAACTGTCAGTTGAATACCTGGGCCATGCGGTCGGGGAGTACAAGGTCTTCTGGCCGAACTGTCCATCGGGCGAGGAAACCGGCGCACGTCGCGGCTGCGTACTGCTGGCGGCTCCAACCCTCGCCGACAGGATGGCAGCGCTGGATGCGGTGCGAAGCATGGACGACAGTGTGCCACTGTGCCGTGCGTGCAGCCGGTGAGCGCAGTCGCTGCACACCGGGCCGCCGACGGCACCAGGGGTACTGGTCATGCTGGCTTGCGGTGCTGGCTCGCACCGCTCAGCAGAGCACCCGGCAGAGCCGCAACCGGTAGGGAGTGAGCGTGACTGTCGGGGCGGCTCCCGTCGACGCCGAGGAGGCGAATGCCTCAGCGGCCCAAACCCTTCCTGCGAGTCGGCCATTCTCACTGGCTTCCCGCCGTACACATCATGCCATCGCAGGCACTATGGCCGTCATTACGCTCCTGGCCGGGGGACGCTGGGTATCCCATATCGAGGCTGGTCCCGTCTACATCACCGACGTACTGCTGGCTGCCGCCGTTCTGCACACGGTGTGTTCCCGCCTCCTGGTCAAGCACCACTCGGGTAGCAACCAGGGGCCCGGTGTCCTGGTCGGACTGGTGGTTCTCGCCACGCTGGTTCGCGTCATCCCGTCCGAGGGGGAGGCGCTACTGATCGCACGCGACGCGGCGCCTTTCGTCTATGTGGCCGTCGCCTACCTCTCGGCAAGGGGATATCTCCTTGCGGGTGAGCCCGACCGGCGGCGGACGGCCCGGCTTGTCCACGGTGCACTGGTGATCCACTTGTGCTGGGTGGCGTGCGTGGTTCTGGTGCCCGACCTCTCATCGGCGCTCAGCGAGTCCTGGAGCGGTCCGATCCTGGAAGTGAGATCGGATCTCGACACAGCGTTGCTCGGCATCCTGGCGGGAGTGTCGATCCTTCGGTTCCGCCGCAAGGAGGGGACCTGGATGAGTGCATCGCTGGCCGGAGCCTCAGTGGCTCTGGCTCTCACCATGCACTCCAGAGCAGGTCTGCTTGCCTGCGGAATCTGCGTCGTGGCCGCCATGGCCGGCGGTACCAACAGGAACGCCGGGGCTTCGGTTCGCACGGTGGCTCTCGGTGTGTCGGCGGTGATTCTGCTGATCGCGCTGCTTCCGAGCAGCCCGGCCGCTCAGCGCCTGATCGCGACTGTGGACCGGACAGCAGCCTCGCAGACGCTCGCCGTCAGTGCCGAAGGGACCTCGAACGCAAGGAAGGTGGCGTGGGAAAGGGTCATCAGATTCACGCTCGCCGAACCGGCCCGGGTAATGATCGGTGTCGGCTTCGGACCTGACTTCCTGAAGGACGCGGATGCCGATCTGACGCTCGGTTCGCAGACCTACCAGAGGGTACGTTCCCCGCACAACTACCTCCTGACCGCTTTTGCGCGGCTCGGTCTCCTCGGACTGACCGTGATCGCTGCGCTTCTGGCCACAGTCCTCGCCGCCGCGATCAGGGAGCTGTGGGCACGGCATCAGCCGGACGAACTCACCTTCATGTGTGTGCTCGTGGTGATGTCCCTGTTCGTCATTGCGATGCTGGGGGTTGTGCTGGAGTCTCCGTTCGGCGCAGTCCCCTTCTTCTGGGCCGGGGGAGTACTCCTGGCTCGCCGCCATCAGCGGCGACGCTCCTCGGCGAGAACAGCTCACGTGGCCCCGTCAGTCCCATACCGAGGGCGGCGCCTCATCGGAGCCCCTCCGGAGGGCGCCGGATCCCTGGCAGCGGTGGCCGAGTCGGCTCCTTCCCTCCCCATGGAGCCGACTGCGCGGGCTGTGCGTCAGCGGTGACCGGCCAGAGGAAGTGACATCGATGAGCTCATCGCCCCGTGAAAGCTCGGAGACCGAGGCCCCCGACGTGTCCGCAGTCGGATCCAGGGCCTCCCTACAGGTCGTCCTGAGATCGTTAACCGCAAAGGCCGTTGTGCTCGTTCTGGGGGGAGCCGCCACACTGCTGTCGGCGCGCAGTGTGGTCGAGACTCTCGGTATTGCCGGCTATGCGCTCGTCGCCCTGGTCAGTACGTTGCCGACGCTGCTCGCGGTCTGTGACCTCGGGGTCGGAGCCGCCGTGATTGACGCCTTCTCCAGCCGTGACCGTGAACACATGCTCCGCACCATCACCGCGGGCGCCCGGACGCTTCTGTGCGCGGGCTCAGCCATTGCCGTATGCGGAGTCCTGACGGCCGTCTCGGGAGCGACCGACTCACTGCTCGACAGCGCGTCCGGAGCGGATGTCGCCTCCTGCATCGCCGTCGTTGCCGTGCTGTTCGGCTGCAGCCTGCCTCTCAGCCTGGGCGGATCGGTGCTGGCGGGCCTGGGCCGCTATCACTTCGCCGTGCTGCTGCAAGGAGCCGGCACGGTGCTCGCATTGACCGTCGTACTGCTCGGAGCCGCGTATAACGCGCCCCCTGCGGTCTTCGTCGCATCTGTGCTTGTCGGACAGTGTGCCGCCGGAGCGGCCAGCCTGTTGCTGGCTGGCCGCATGCTGAGCCTGCGCTTGCTCCGTGTCGTGCTCTTTCCGCTTCGTCGCTCCCCAGGCACCCGAATCATGCAACTTGCAGGACCGATGGCTGTGATCAAGGTGACCTCCGCCGTCGCCTATGGGGCGGATCGCCTTGTCCTCAGCAGCGTTGCGCACCCCGTCGCCGTGGCCGTCTATTCGGCGGGAGCCCAGCTCTACGCTCCTGCCTCCGCGCTCGTTGCAGCGGCGGCGCTGCCGCTGTGGCGAATGTTCAGTAGGCATCGTCGTACCTCCCCGCAGGCACCGCGTCGCCAACTGCTTCAACTCACTGCGTATTTCACCGCGGGCGGCCTAGCGATCAGTGTCCTGCTGGTGACGGCCGGCCCGACCGTGGCGAATTGGATGCTGCACGACCGTGCTGCCGTCGGGCCGGGGCTGATGGCTGCCTTTTCCGCCTTGCTCCTCACCCACGCGGTGAACTACCCCGTGGCGATGTGGTTCTCGGATCCGGCAGGTCTCCGCTTCCAGGCTGTGCGTGCATCCCTCATGGCCGTTGTCAACCTGGCGGTGTCGATTCCGCTGGCCTACTTCATGGGACCCGCAGGACCTGTGCTCGCCTCCGCCGGTGCCCACTTTCTGTGTGTGACCGTCCCCTGTCATCGCAGGGTCTTCAGTCGTCGTGGCAGGGCGGCGTAGTGCTGGCATCGGAACGCCGTCCCGACGCCTCGGCGGAGCCGTTGACTGTCTTCTCGGGCGTTCACACGGGTGTTCCGCGGGCGCGTGGAGTCAGGTGACCTTGAGGCCCAGCTTCGAGGCGACGTGGTCGCGGAATGCGCCTACCCGTCGGACGCTCGCCGCGGGGGCCGAAGCGAAATAGGACCGGAGTGCTTGGTCGACCTCTGGCTGAGGGCAGCCGATTCGCGTGGCAAGCTGCGCCAAGGTCCCCTGCGGCTCAATCAGTTCACGAACCACAGCCCTCGCCTTGATCCATCGGAGATGTCCACCCGCCTGGACGAGGTAGTGAATGACGTCCCGCAAGGGACGCTGGGTCAGTGACGCGCACTCCCAGTCGACGATGCCCAGCCCCTGGGGAGTTCTGAGGATGTTCCAGGGCGCCAAGTCGCCGTGCCCCAACGAGCACGTGCCGCTGTCCGGTCTGCCGAGTGCCGCGGTGATGCCCAGCAGCTCGTCGCGGGAGAGCAGTCCCGCCTGGCGGCAGTTCGACCAGGCCCGACTCATCACTACGAAGTGGTCCCCCACGAAGTCCGCGAAGAGGAGTTCGGGGACCTTGAACGGAAGCCCCATCGAGGGGATTTCTGTGAGAACTTCCCCTTCGTTCTGGAGACGCCGGTCATCGCCGTTGCCAACCTTGAGCACGTAGCGAGGGCGGCCAGAAGCAGAGAGGGCGGCAACGCATCTTCCCGGCGTGGACGAGTGCATGAAGGCCATGCCGTCGACGTCCTCGGGCAACGCGTGGAGGAGGGTGTCCGCGAAGGCCAGCGGATTGTCGACCTTGGGCCCGATCCGCATGCGCATCACGAGCTGGTCGAAGAGGGCGGCCGCACGGCCGACAGGTCGCAAGGGCCGATCGATGGTGCGCGCGGCTGCCGTGCCGTGTCGTCCGCCCGTGCTCCGCAACTCGATGCGCCGGCCCAGTGGACCGGCGCGCAACAGCCCGCGCTGCCAGGTGAACTGCGAAACGTCCGCCATCGTCATCTCACAGCTCTCGACACGTAGAGCTGCTCGACCATCAGTCCTCCAGCGATCCTCTGCAGAGGCGGCCTGCATGCGACCGCATCGGCCCTTCTCAGAGCCGCAGCAGGCAGATTCCGGTGCAGGACGGGAGGGAAGGCCGAGAAGCCACGGCGGGATTCGACCCGGAATCCGGATGCGTGCAGAAGCTCGATGATGTCCCTGTGTCGCAACTCGTTCGGGCGCTCCGGCCTGCTCTTGGGCACGCGAACGGCGATGGACCGCAGACTGGGACAGTGCCCATGGTTGTTCAGGATGAGGAGAGCACCTGGCTCCATGTGCTGCCTGATCTTGCGGAGAACAGGTACCCTGACCTCTTCAGGCGCATTCAGAAGAAAACGAAAGACAGTGACGGCATCGTACGGGCCTGCCAGCAGGTTCTCGGTGAGTACGCAGCCGGTCCTGATGAGTGCTTCGGGGCTGGCCTCTGCCGCGTGCTTGGCCATCTCCGCCGAGATGTCAACGCCCGTCAGCTCGTCCGCCACACCTTCCAGTCCTCGCAGAATGCGGCCGGTTCCACAGGCGAAGTCGAGAACCCTGAGGCATCCGCGACGTGCCCGCTCACGCCGAAGCACGTCCAGCAGGACAGGCCTTTCAAGACGCCAGACATGGTCGTCGTAGCTACCCTCGTCGTACTGGCGATTGTAACGTTCCACCCGTTCCTCGTCGATGAACTTTGCTTCATAGCCGCTCCAGCCTGAACGCATCATGCAGGACCCTCTTCTTTTCGGTCGCAGTGGGAATTTCGGTTTCCTCTCAAGAGGAAGCCCGAACGTCCACCAGCTGTTTGGCGCAACGCAGGGCACTTTCGTTCAACCACCAGCGAAGATCTTTGCTCCGGGCCAACCGATTGGCCCGCAGCTGCCTGGTGTATCCATGGCTCGCCACCTTCTGGGCTGCGTGCACCGACATGCCCACAAGACGGGAGGTGCGTCGCGCTAGCGCTGTTCTGGGAAGGCCGTGTACCGACGACATGAGATCGAACTCGGCCTGGTACCTCTCGGCGGGTTGTTGCGTGACTTGAGCGTCATGCACCCGATATGCCGCCAACGGGCGGGGCAGGTAACGAAAACGTGCTCCGTCGGCCGCAAGGGAGAGCCACAGATTCCAGTCCATGACCCTGCGCAGCCGTGGGTCCCAAGACGTCTGCGTCAAGCGGTGACGGCGCACGAAAGTGGCGCAGGACGGAATGAAGCAACCGTACTTACTCAAGGTGAAGTGCGAGAAACGGTGTGCGGGGAGGAGCCTCAGGTACCGGCCATGCGCATCCACGAATACGCAGTCCCCGAAGACCACATCGGTTTCCGGTTCGGCGGCGATCACGTCGGCTACCACCGCGACGGCGTCCGGGAGATAGAATTCGTCGGCGTTGAGCCAGCCGAGCCAGTCCGACGTGGCACGGGCCGCAGCCCGGTTCATTGCGTCGGATTGTCCGCGATCGGGGATGCTCCTGTGATCCAACTGGGGGTGCCGTCGCGAAAGATCCTCCAGCAGTTGTGCCGATCCGTCAGTGGACGCCCCGTCCTGCACGATGTGTCTGAGGCCGGGGTAGCGCTGACGTGCGACCGATACCACCGCGTCCTCGATATATTGGCGATAGTTCATACTCGGCGTGAGAATGTCGATCGTGGGTCGTCCGATCGTCAATGGGTTCTCCTTGTCCATGCCCGCTTGGAAAGCGGCTCGATAACCGGAGATGAGCCCGCGCCCAATATTCTTGACGAGCCTGTCGTCCGCATACTGACACGCTGAGACACGCTCGGATGGCGGGTGCCGGTCAAGAGAGCCGGAGTGGGGCCCAGGCCGCAGCGTCAGTGCGACGAGGGGGTGCCGGCACCTCGGGCCCGGCGATGTGCGGCCTGCTGCACCGCGCTCTCGTAGACGGCAGCCATGGCGACTGTCCACGACGCTGCGGCGTACCGCTCGGTGTGCACTTCCCGGCAGTGCTCACGCAGTGCGGGAAAGAGGTCGCGAGCCGCTGCGAGCGCGTGCGGTAGATCGTCGGCGCCCCGGTAGACCGCGCCCGTACCGTCACGAAGCACACTGTCTGCCGCGGCTGACCCGCTCAGGGCAAGCACCGGCACCCCCGCGGCCATGGCCTCCTGGTAGATGACAGGTGCCATTTCGGGGCAGACACTTGGGAAGATCAGCCCCGTGTAGTGGGGCAGTCGGTCCAGGAGCTGCTCACGCGGGAGCGCGCCGAGGATTCGACCACCCTTGGGCAGGGCTTCCCGGCAAGCCACCTCCAACGGTCCGGATCCGATCACGTCCAGCCGTTCGCTCGCTGGCCAGTGTTCCAGTAGCGGAATGATGCCCTTCTCCTCGCTCAGCCGGCCCGCAAAGACCCAGCGGCTGCCCGCTCCCGGTTCTTCCAAGGCGTCCTGGGAGCGCACGGCTCGTGCGCCGTTGACGAAATTCGGTACCAGAGCGAATTTCTCCGCCGGCAGCCCGAAGCGAAGGTAGAAGGCGCGGCTGTACTCGGAGAGCACCACCAGCCGGTTGGCCCGACGCAGTACGGGATGGGCTGCCGGACCTCTTCTCCCGGCCCACGCAAGGGGCAACGTCGCTCTGCGCGCGCTCCGGTAGCAACCGTGCCGCAGTCCCGCCCACCGCTCTCCGTCGGGACATGCGGTGCACATCCTCCCGTCACGGAAGAGCGTTCCGGCCGCGCAGGCCGGACGGTAGTTGTGCACCGTGGCGACGAGGGCGCCAGGCCAGCGCTCCAGCCAGCTGGTGCCGAAGTTGGGGAAGAGGTTATGTACGTGAACGACATCAGGGGCCAGTCGCTCCAGTTCCGCCAGGGGCGACCGACCGTGGCCGGTGGCGACTCGGATCGCAGCCCGCAGGGTGTACCCCGGCTCAGCCTGCAACACGTCGGTATGCGCGGCGACGATGGTCACCTCGTGCCCGGCGACGCGCAGCGCCTCCGCCTGGTCGAGCACGACGGTGTTCTCGCCGCTGGGCTGGAGCGAGGAGTAGAAGCTGTGTACCAGCGCCACTCGGTAGGTTGCGGGATGTCCGCGCGGACCCTCGGCCCGGAGGTGGTGGCGGATATGCGGGTAGCCCTTTGCGTAGTCATGCCCGATTCGGTGCTCACGCTCTCGCAGCTCCCGCATCGACGGTTTCGCCGGAGTGATCGTCATGGCCGTACCCTAGGAACCTCACGGGGGAGTCTTTTGGACTTGGCCGACGAGTTGGCCCGAATTCAGGCCATCGGCCGCGGGGCGCACCGCACTGTCGGCGGTGCGCAGGGGGCGGCTCGCTTGGCGTACCACGCCCCGAACGAAACGCGCGTTGCCGAACAGGTACCGCCGCCACAGCCGGCGTGGCTCGCATCCCAGACGGAAGAGCCATTCCATTCCGTTGCGCTGCATCCAGGGCGGTGCCTGCCGCTTGGCGCCGGCGATGAAGTCGAAGGCGGCGCCCACGGCCACGGCCACCACGGGAAGTGCGGCACACAGGTCGGCGGCCCAGCGGTCCTGCTTGGGGGTGCCGAGTCCCACCCAGACGATGTCCGCTGCGACGGAACGAATGTCCTCCACCTGTTGGCGCAGTTCCTGGGGGGACAACGGCCGGAAGGGTGGGGAACTGGTGCCGACGATCCGTGTCCCCGGACAACGCTGTCGCAGTTCCCGGTGCAGCGCGTCCAGCACCTGGGGCGTGGAGCCCAGCAGGTAGTGGTTCAGTTCGGTGTGCTGGGTGAGGGCGAAGACGTCCAGCAGGAGGTCGGGGCCGTAGACGCGAGTGCTCGGCAGGGTGGCACCACGGTGGAGCAGTTGGTTGGCCCATACGACCGGCTGTCCGTCGGGGAGGTTGAGAGAGGCCGAGCGCAGAATGCCGTGCAGCTCGGGGTCCCGGTCCGCGAGGGCGAGCGTGTACGCGTTGGACAGATGGACATCGCTGCCAAGAGGGACACCGTGGGCGTCCGGTCCGCCGGTGTCCCCATGGCGTGCCGCGTGGATCCGATGGGCGAGGCGCACGACGTGGCGGGCCGCGCTCTCGCGGGTGTGCGCGGTGATGGGCACCCCCAGGCACTCGACCACGGGAGCGGGCGACGTCGGTCCTGTCGTTCGTGAGCTTGGTGGGGCGGTCATGAGGAAGCGGCTTCGGTGCTCAGCGGGAGTGCGGCGGGTCGGTTGTCGCGCTCGGCGAACTCGGAGAAGGGCAGACGGCGTCGGAAGTCGGTGATGGTGTCGCACAGGCCGCGCTCCACCGGGGTCGTGGGCTCCCAACCCAGGAGGTCGCGGGCCAAGGTGATGTCCGGGCGCCGCTTTTCCGGATCGTCCTCGGGACGGGGGACCAGTGTGACCTCGGAGCTGGACCGGGTGAGTTTGCTGATCCACTGGGCCAGTTCGAGCATGGAGAGCTCGTGTGGATTGCCCAGGTTGACCGGCCCTCCGTGGCTGCTGGCGAGCATCCGCATCAACCCGTCGACCACATCGTCGACATAACACAGGGATCGGGTCTGACTCCCGTCGCCGGTGACGGTGATCGGCTCTCCGCGCAGCGCCTGGTGAATGAAGGTGGGGATGGCCCGACCGTCGTCCAGGCGCATCCGCGGGCCGAAGGTGTTGAAGATGCGCACGATCTTGGCGTCGACGCCGCGGCTCCTGCGGTACGCCATGGTCAGTGCCTCGCCGAAGCGTTTCGCTTCGTCGTACACCGACCGCGGACCGACCGGGTTGACATGGCCCCAGTAGTCCTCTGGCTGCGGGTGGATCAGGGGGTCGCCGTACGACTCGGAGGTGGAGGTCAGCAGGAACCGAGCATGCTTCGCGGCGGCAAGGTCCAGAGCGTGCCAGGTTCCGGCCGAGCCCACCCGGAGTGTCTCCAGGGGCAGTCTCAGGTAGTCCGCGGGTGAGGCGGGCGAGGCCAGGTGGAGGACAGCGTCCACCGGCCCCGGCACCTCCAGCCCCTGAGTGACGTCCCAGCGGCAGAACTGGAAGTGTCGCTCGCCCATGAGATGTTCGATGTTGTCGGCGCTGGATGTCATGAAGTTGTCCACGCAGACCACGTCGTGGCCCGCGTGGAGCAGTCGCTCACACAGGTGGGAGCCGACGAACCCGGCGCCACCCGTCACTACCGCTCGCATGGAGGTCCTCTCGGTAGGCCCTGCCCGAGCTGGTGGACGGGGCAACCCGCAGTGTCATTGTCGAAAATCAGGCATATGCCGTGTTTCTATTTATTGGCCAGGCGTGAGCTAAATGTGACGGCAAGTGCGTGGAAACACCTCGCGGTGGAGCACCTTTCACTCGTCTGTCGCACCAGGAGAAGGGGCGCGGAATGTCGGCACCCACTGCGGAGACGGCTCGCCGCTGGTCAAACGTGTGCCGCCTGCGGCGACGGGCGGGGCGGGCGGCCAAACGGACCATCGACATGGTGGGGGCCGTAGCGCTGCTCGTGTTGGCGGCGCCGGTGCTCCTCGCGGCCGTCGTCGCCGTGAGGGCAGACACTCCGGGGCCCGCACTGTTCCGTCAGCGGCGCACGGGCTGGTGCGGCAAGGAGTTCAAGCTCCTCAAGCTGCGCACCATGCAGGTCGGCTCCGAGGGATTGCGGGTGGCGCTGGCCGACCGAAACGAAGCCGACGGGCGGCTGTTCAAGATTCGCGAGGACCCCCGTGTCACCCCTGTGGGGCGTTGGCTGCGTCGCTACTCCCTGGACGAGCTGCCGCAACTGCTCAACGTGCTGATGGGGCACATGTCGTTGGTCGGCCCTCGGCCGTTGCCGGTCGAGGACTCGGACTTCACCGGGGAGGCGCGGCGTCGCCTGCTGGTCCGGCCGGGGCTCACCGGCTTGTGGCAGATCAGCGGCCGGTCCGACCTCGCATGGGAGGACGCGCTGCGCCTGGACCTGGAATACGTCGACACCTGGTCGATCCGGAAGGACCTGGTCATCCTTGCGAGGACGCTGCCTGTCGTACTGCGCGGTGACGGTGCGTACTGACACCGTCGGTGCCGAGCCGCCCCCGCGGCCGATGTGGCCGCGTGGATCTCGGGAGTGAGCCATTGGGGGGAACTTGAGGCGTCTCGCGCCAATTCAGGAGTGAATATGGATATATAGAAGGATATTGGTATCTGTTGGCGGCGCCGCCATCCGGACATGAGATCAGCTGGGAGATTGGTACAAGATGATCAAGTCCTCGCCTTGGCGGGCCGCCCTGGCTGCCACAGCCGCCACTTTCGTTGCCGTCGTACCGCTGGCGACCGCGCAGGCCGCGTATGCCGACGCGCCCACGAGTGTCTACCAGCCCTACCCGCCCGAGTTGAGCACTGCCACGGTGCCCGCGGGTGGAGTGATCTACTTCGTCGCAGAGGGGTTCGAGCCTGGTGAGGTGGTCACCGCAGCGCTCGTCCCGCAGTTCTCGACCGCCCTCAGCGGATCGTCCCGCAGCGGGGACGGTGAAGGCGGCGGGGACAAGTGCAAGGGGCGGGACGCGACCTACCAGGCCAACGCGATGGGCACGGTGTCCGGGTGCTTCCAGGTGCCCAAGAAGACTCCTCCCGGGCCCTACCTGTTCACGCTCACCGGCGAGGAGTCGGGAAGCGTCTCCGCGCCCCTGACGGTGACCGCGAAGAACGGGGCCGGGAATGAGTACGGGAACGGGCACGGCCCTTGGGAGGGTAGCGCGGACGGGGCGAGCCTCCCCTTGGAGGGCGGCGCCGAAGGTTGGCCCGGCACCGTCAAGGTCGCCGGCAACGGAAAGACCCTCGCCCTGAGGACCGGTGCCGCCGGGGAGCAGCCCGGCTCCGTCGGGACGACGAGTCAGCAGGCTCTGGCCGGCTACGACGCGACCAGTCACGTGAGTGGCGGCACGGTGCCGGCGGGTACCGGGTCGGGTACGAACTGGGCGCTGGTGGGTGGGGCTGCCGGGCTGGCCGCCATCGCCGTCAAGGCGGTCACGGTCGTACGGCGCCGTCACTCTCGCACCGAACAGGGCTGAGCCGGCCTGCAGCATGCGAATGCCGCGCCTCAGGAAGTCCACCGAACCGTACAATGCCGACAGCCTGGTCCGATGGGTCCGTCACCGTCGTGCCGGGCTGCTCGTGGCCGCCCTCACGGGCCTGCCTCTGGCCGGCGCCGGGTGGATCGCCGTCACCGGCCTGCTCGCCCATGACGAGCTGCTGGCCTCTCAACAGGCCTTGAACTCGCTGCGGCAACAGATCGCAGCAGGTCCCCTCGCGGACGGGGCCACGGGAAGTGGCGTACCGGTGAAGCAGAAGCCCGACGCCGCCGTGCGCGCAGCAGCCGCGCATGCTGCGCGAGCACACGGTCTCACCACCGGTCCGGCCTGGTACTCGGCCGCGCACGTGCCTGTCCTCGGTGGTCCCGTCCGCACCGTGCGCGGGGCCGCGGAGGCGGCTGAGCGGTTGACCCGCGAGGTGATCTCCCCGCTGGCGGACACCGCCACCCGACTCACCGCCGACACGGCAAGAGACGGTGGTCACCTGAGCCTCCCCGCGCTCCGCCGCGCCGCTCCGGCTCTCGACCAGGCCTCGCGCAGCGCCTCCGATGTGCGTCGCGAGGTCGACGAGTTGCCCAGCGATACCTGGCTGCCCGCCGTCGACCGCGCCCGAGCCCAGCTTGCCCGGAAACTCGACCGCATCGTCCCTGCCACGGGCGACGCCGCCGCGGCGGCGCGCGTGCTGCCGTCCATGCTGGGAGCGCGGAGCCCACGGCGGTATGTGGTGGTGTTCGAGAACACGGCCGAGGCGCGTGGCACCGGCGGGCTGCCCGGAGCGTTCGCGGTCCTCCGCGCGGACCGGGGCCGTCTGGCGTTCGAATACTTCGGCAACGACACCGAGATGGCGGACGCCGTCGCGGCAGTCGACCTGGGCGACGAGTACGCTGCGTCGCACGGGCACAACGCCCCCACTAGTACCTGGGTCAACTCCAACCTCAGCCCGCACTTCCCGTACGCCGCCCGCATCTGGACGGCCGCATGGGAGGATCACACAGGTCAGAAGGCGGACGGAGCCTTCGCCCTCGATCCCGGTGCTCTGGCAGGGCTGCTCACCGCATCCGGCCCCGCCCGTCTGCCCGACGGCACCGCGGTCACCGCCGCCAATGTCGTGGATCTCACCGAGCGCAGCAGCTACGCGGCCTACCCGGACACTCGGGAACGCAAGGCTTTCTTCCTCAACGTGGCTCGCGCCGTCGCGGAGAGGCTGCTGGGGGTCGCGAACGATCCGCCGCGACAGCCCGCGTTGTTCGCCGCCCTCAACGGGCAGCTGAGGTCGGGACGGGTCAAGATGTGGAGCGCCCACCCTTCTGAGCAGCGTGAAATCCGGCGACGCCCGTTCGGCGGTACCCTGCCCGACACCGCCGACCCGTTCGCCGGACTGGTCGTCAACAACGCGGCCGGCACCAAGCTGGACTACTACCTGGACCGGCGTCTGGAGTGGGCTCCTGGCCGGTGTGTCGCGGCCGGTCGTGAGGTCACCGTGACCGTGGACCTCACCAACAGAGCACCGGCCTCGGGACTCCCCCTGTATGTCACCCAGCGAGTGGATGCCCCTTCCTACCGGACACGGCCCGGCGACAACCGTCTGCTGGTTTCGTACTACGCGAGTAAGGGGGCGAGACTGGCCAAGGCGGCTCTGGACGGCCGACCGGTCATGGTGAACCAAGCTGCCGAGCACGGTCACCCTGTCTACACCCTTGACCTGGAGCTGCCCGCAGGTTCCACCCGCTCCCTGGAGTTGCGCCTGCTGGAGAAGCCCTCAAGCCGTCCCCCGTCGCTACTGCGTCAGCCGATGGTGCGGCCCTTGCGGGCCACGGTGCGGCCCTACCCGGCGTGTGGTGACTGACCGCTCGGCTTGTTCCTCGCTCTTGGCACCCAGTCGCCTTGCCGCCCCGGGGATCCCTCAGGCTCGGGATTCGAGCGTGAGGTGCTCACCGTCATGGGGAAGGCCCAGTACAGCCGCGGCGATCCGTTCCACCGACTCGGCGATGCGTGCCGCGGTCTCCCGGGCCACCCGCATGGGGGCACCGTAGGGATCAGCCACGTCATCGTCGTCCGCACCGTTGCCGTCAGTTCCACGCCGGGCTGCGGCGCCCCTGACCAGCGCTGAGGCTCGCTCGACAGGGTCCGTCGCACCCGCGGCGTCCTCCGGCCTCAGCAACCGGCCGAACTCACGCAAGGTGAAGGCCCGCTGCAAGGCCCACAGCGGAGACAGTCGCACGGCCGCCTCGCGGTGCTCCGTGGCAGCACCCAGCACCAGGTCGGCGTCCTCCACCAGTGCTGCGGTCAGCCGGCGGGCGAGCGCGCCGCGGGGATCCCCGCCCAACTCGACGAGGAGGGTTGCCGCCGTCGGGTCCATGGGCGTTCCAGCCATGGCTGCGGTGCCGGCGCTGCTCACCCGGAAACTCCCCGATGTTCCTGGAGACGCGGCGAGCCGGGCCGTCAGCAGGCGCTCGGCCAGTGGGGAGCGGTGCAGATTTCCCGTGCAGACGACGAGCACGCGAAAGTGCGCGCCCCTGCGTCCCGGCATCGGCGCGGCAGGGGAAGGGCTCATGGGGGAAGTATCCCGCCACGTATGGTCGTCTGGAGCGCGCCCCACCGGGTGACCCGACGCAGGAACACGAATGCTGCCTCGGGCGTCCCTGTCGCCCGCAAGCGACGCAGGGAGAGCCGGACTTCGCCGAGTCGACCGCTCAGGCCGCGCACAGCGGGAAGATCCGGCGGCGTAGGGCAGGCCGACGACGACGCGGTCCTGCTCATCGCCCATATCCGGCCCACCGCTCCCGATGACGTGGCGACATGCAGCGCGTCTGACCACGGAAAAACGTCAAAGAAGAGCGTTGATCGGCAAGGATCGCCAAGATCCCCGAAGGACTCATAATCCGTCGGCCGTGGGTTCGAGTCCCACCCGCCCCACCGTGCAGGTCTGTGACCTGGGGAAACGTCTCAGCGGGCTGGCGGATTCAGGGCTTTGGGCGAACGGACTGAATCCGCTGCTCGCGAGTTCAACGGCGATGTGGTGTCCGCACTTGGGTGCTTCGTTGACCTGCGGGTATGCCCCGTGCGCTTGCTCTCGAGGGCTGGAGCCGATGGTCTGATCGGTGGGCGAGGGCGGATGCCGGGACGCTGATGGGACGCAGGGAATCGGAAGTAGCTGCCTTGTACCTGTCCTGCAAACGCCGGCCAGTGCCGACCGAGGCCAGGCCTCCTCTGTGCTGAGAGGTGGTCGCTGCTGCTTGCGTAGTTCACCGAGCCTGGCCATCAGCGCGATGTGGAAGTTGGGTGGCAGGGGAGGCCCGCCGCGGTGTACGCCGTCCTGTCAGTCGGCCACCACCACGGTTTCCCGCGACACCATGTCCGTCACCACGACCTGGGTACCGATGGTTGTGGTGACACATGTGATGGCGTCCGCACGGATCAGCCTGGCTGTCCTCTCGCCCTTGCGTACGTTCTCGCCCTGCCTCAGGATCCAGACGTCAGCCACGCTTCCCTCCGGTGGCCTCGCGATCGTTGCGTCTTCGGACGGCAGGCCCTTTGGGCAGCTGGTCTTCTGGTGCCGGAGCGGCAAGAAGAATGCGCCGAGTGGCCTTCCGCGACCGGGGCCGGCCCGGACCGAGGCCGTCAGGAGCCTGCGGGCCGGACCGGCGCGGTTGTCGGCGGTTCCAGTCCTTCCACACCGCGATCACGGACGGTCGCGGCAGGTTCCCAGGCCCGTCCGTCCGGTCAGGCCGAGCCCGGGTCCGCTGCGGGGGCGAAGGCGGTGGCGGATGTGGCCTTCGTACCTGCGACGGGTGCCCTTGCTGACCTTCTTGTCGGCAGCCACCGGGATTCACCTTTGCCGACCCCGACGGCTGCCAAGTCACTCTCCACGACCACGCCTGACAAGCCGCCACCTCTCCTACGACCTGCGCAGCCGACCTCACTGGCCCGGCCTGGACGAACAGATCCTGCAGGCGTTCGTCGACGACTGCACCCGCCCGGTCGGCCGCCGCATGATGACCGCTGACCTGCGCATCCTGCACCCGTGCGATACCGAGCACGCCCAAGCGGTGCGGCGGCAGACCCGCGCGATGCGCGAGCTCAACGCGAAGGCGTTCCCGGAGTCGGAGGCAGGCGAGGACGAACCTCGGCCTGCTCAGCGGCATGCCATCGTTCTACGCCGCGGTCAGCGTCGCAAAGACCACGACATTTCCCTGGTAGCCGGTTTCTTCGGCGTATGGCCCCCCACAGGTGATGACGCGCAGTTCGGGCCGGTGGGAACTGCCGTAGACCTTCTCATCCGGAAACGCCTTCTTGTCGTAGAGCTCTACAGCGTCGACCGTGAAGACGGCTGTGCGCCGGTCTGACCTGATGATCTCGATGGTGTCGCCCTTGGCTAGTTCTCCGAGGCGGTGGAAGACCCCGGGGCCTTGCGGGGTGTCCACGTGTCCCGCAGTGACGGCTGTGCCGACTGAGCCAGGAGGTGTACCGGCGCCATACCACCCGGCAAAGCCGGGCATATTGGCCGCTGGTGGGCGCAGTGCTCCTGTGTCGTTGAGGCTCAGTTCCGTCATTGGGGCATTCACGCCGATGGCGGGAATGCGCAGCCGGACTGGAGCCGACGGGGGCAGGGGCGGCACAGAGGGATACCGGGTCGAGGCGGTGCTGCTGTTCCCGGGTGGCGCGGAGGAGGAGAAGGACTGCGCGGCCGAAGGTTGCGGAGGCCGTTCGCCCCGGAGCGCCGTGATCACCAGCACCATGCCCGCCAGTAGAGCGTAGGCGAGAAATTTGGTGGACGGGGTGGACGAGGGGGAAGGGCCGCAGGGCTCGTACCTCGATTCCATCGCTGTGGAGCCTCCGCTTCGCGATGATCCCCCCAGCCCCCGGACACGGGCATGGGAGCTGGGCCGGCAGGGCAGAGCGTCAAACGCGGGCACCGGTCGGGGAGCGGCGCATCTTGATCACGCCGCCGGCGGCGGCTCCGGCGAGCAGCACCGCGCCGAGGGCAAGTTGCGTGCCCTTGTCGTTCGCCGCCCCGAAACCAGCGTCGACCGCGCCGCTGGGGTTACCGGCGCCGACCCAGTATGTGCCCGTGATCTTGACGCGCGGCGGGCACTTCAGGGTGACGGTGTAACCGCCGGCCTCGGTGCCGCCCGGGACCTTGAATTCGCCGGTCAGTACACCCTCCCGGTCTCCTGGCAGGAGGTGAAACTTGCCTCCTGCCTCAGACTCGCCCTTCCCATAGGTCTCCGAGCCACAGGCTCTGGTGCTGACTGTGACGGTGGAGCCCGGGGCGGCGTGGCGCGGGCTGATGTGCATGCTCGGATCACCGGTGGGGCCGTTCGCGGCTGCCGCGGCCGGGCTCGAGAGGCCGACAATACCGAGAACGAAACCGATGCCGATGCCGGCGCCTGCCCACTTGATACGCATGAAGTTCCTCCGAGAAGCAGTGGCCGGCCGGAGTGCGCGGCGTCCTGGTGTGCTCCACTCATGAGGAAACCGACGGACCGTCAGGACTGCAACCCACATACGGACAGATGGGCCATCAGGCCAGGCCCAGCGGCCGTACTCCTTTGATCATTTATGCAGGTGAGCGCTCCTGAGGACGATTTCGGAAGAACGCACCGCACGGGCGACGAAGGGGCTGGTGTCCCTTCGGGGTGATCTTGAAAAAGCGCAGGACGCCCTGTGGCTGCCACTGCCGTCGTACATCCTCCTGCGCGGCGTGTGACCGTGAAGCCCCCTGGGACGCTGATATGACCTCATCCCGCGAGGTCAAGGTCTCGCCCGTTTCCTCGGCCGACGCGAAGCTTGCGCGGCGGGAGGAGCAGAACGCGTCGTCGCCGAGGATGTCGTCGGCTGGGTCCCGGGGCGACCGATGCCTGAGCGCGATCTGGGGGAACTCGACGCCGTGGTGCGGCGCATACCTGGCCCGTCGCGGTCAGGCTGCCCGGCCGAGTGCGGTACTGCGGGTGGGACAGCGGGTCATCAGGGTGATCGCCGCCCAGGTGATGGGATCGCGCGAGGTGCTGGCCGCGATCATCTTCGTGGCCACGACAGGCTGCACCTGGCGACAGCTGCCGCCGGTCTTCGGCCCGTCGGGGCCGACCGCGCACCGGCGCTTCACTGAGTGGACCGCCGCCCGTGTCTGGGCGAAGCTGCACCGCCTCATCCTCGACGAGCTGGGTTCGCGCGGAGATCTGGACTGGTCGCGCCGCGCGATCGACTCCGTGAACATGCGGGCCCTGAAAGGGGGGCGTCCAGTCCCGCTTTTGTCCGCTGCCGCGGCCTTCAGGGTCGCGTCCGGCCGGTCCTACTCCTTGTAGAAGGTGGCGTCCTGCCGGCCGAGCGTGGTGGTCACCGGCTGGGTGTAGAGCAGGTTGTTGTAGTGCCGGATGTACCGGCCGGGGAAGTTGTACGACTCGTACGACACACCGGCTGCGGAGTCGGCGAGACCGGCCCGCTCGTGGAACGAGGCGTCGTTGTCGAACAGGGTGGTGCCGTCGTCCTTCTCCACCCACACCTCGTTGTTCTTGTGGCGCAGGTAGTAGCCGGGGAAGTTGGCCGATTCGAGGGAGACGGTGTCGTTGCCGGCCAGGCCGGGGACGACGCGGAACTGCGAGTCGGCGAGGTTGGTGACGTTGGCCTCGGTCCTGGCCCGGAACTCCCAGTGCCGGATGAACCTGTCCGGGTAGTTGTACGAGGAGAAGCGGACGGGTGTGACCCCGTCGGCGACGGGGATGCCGAAGTTGGGGGTGCCGTCGGCGTTCCAGTAGATCTTCTGGTAGCGGGTGCGGCGGTTGGGGTCCTTGAGCGCGTCGCCGACGATGTCCTTGTAGTTGCGGTCGTGGTAGACGAGGATGTCCGACTTGCCGTCCTCGGAGACCGTGAAGGAGTTGTGGCCGGGGCCGTACTGGCTGGTCTTGTCGTTGCTCTTGAAGACCGGTGTGGGGGTCTTGCTCCAGGAAGCCGGGTTCATCAGGTCGGCGGTGGCGTCGGCGGTGAGCAGGCCGAGGCAGTAGTTGGCGTTGGTGGCGCTGGCCGAGTAGGTCATGAAGACCTTGCCGTTCTTCTGGATGACGGCCGGGCCCTCGTTGACAGTGGCGTTGACCTTCTCCCAGGCGTACTCGGGCTTGGAGATCATGACCGGGCTGCCGCTGATGGTCCAGGGGCTGGACATCTTCGCCAGGTACAGGTTGGTGCCGCGGCCGAGCGCCGGGTCTTCCTGGGCCCAGCTGAGGTAGCGGGCGCCGTTGTGGGTGAAGGTGGTGGCGTCCAGGGAAAAGGTGTCCATGGGCAGGCTGATCCTGCCCTTCTCGGTCCAGGTGCCGGTGATCGGGTTGGCGGCGCTGGTCTCCAGGACGTAGGGGCGGATCCGCCAGATGTCGTTGGACCAGCCGGCCGTGAAGTAGATGTACCACTTGCCGTCGATGAAGTGGATCTCCGGGGCCCAGATGTGGGCGCCCATCTCACCGGTGGCGTGCTTGGTCCAGATCGTGGTCTCGGTGGCCGTGGCGAGGCCCTGGAGGGTGGTGGACCGGCGCATGACGATTTTGTCGTACGCGGGGACCGTGGCGGTGAAGTAGTAGTAGCCGTCGGTGTGCTTGAAGATATGCGGGTCGGCGCGCTGGAGCGCGATCGGGTTGGTGAAGGTGACGGCGGGGGAGGCGGGTGCGGCGGCCTGGGCGGGGGTGGTCATGGTGGTGAGCACGGCGAGCGCGGCCGCCGCGGCCACCAGGACCCGTCTGGCGAGGTGTCTCATGTTCTGTTGCGGCCCTTCGGGATCAGACGGGCGTGGGGACGAGCTGCCACGGCCGACAGTTGGTGCTGAGCCAGCTCCACCGGCGTACGTCGGACACGGTGGTGTGCCGCGGTTGGCGATGTCCATGACCTTGCCGGTGGAGGCGTTGACGGTACGGGGGGAGTCGCCGCCGAGGTGGACCGCGCCGAATCGCGTTCGAAACTGCGAACAATGGTCGGAGATGCGGACGAAACGTAAAGGCGGCTCAGGGACGCCGTCAATGGGGCGAACGAAACCGATATCCCGAACGCCGCCGACCACCCGCTACCGTCACACGCACGCACTACTGCCACACGCACCCAGGCCACGCGCCGCGACAAGTCGCACGCCTTGTCGGCCCGGACCCGATCCGGGTGCTTGCGCGGGCTGCTGATCCCCGCCTGGGGAACCTGGATGGCTTCCAGGATCGGCTCGAACTGCGGGGAGTCGCCCCGCTGCCCGGCCGTGACCACGACAGGCAAGGGCTTCCGCCCCTGCTCGACCGCGAGATGGATTGTGTCGGCCAGTCCGCCGCGGAAGCGTACGAGGCCGTAGTCGGCCGGCTCGACGAAGATCCCGCCGCGCGGCTCCTTCTGGAGGTCCCCTTCTAGGGCATCCACCTGGCCGACGGCGGCGCGCTCTGCTGATCGATCTGCTGCTCGACCACGGATAGCACACGCTCTGCATCCCCGGCCGAGTCCTCAGTCGCGCTTCCAAGGGCTACCGAGGTGAAGACAACACCGACGCCAAGGACGCCGCAGTCATCGCCGACCAGGCCCGCATCTGCCGGGACTTGCAACCCTTGCGGCCGATGATGAAAGGGGCCCGAGATCAAGGTCCACACCGGTCGTCGCCGCGACCTCGCCGACGACCCGCCCGCTTGATCAACCGGCTCCACACTCACCTCACCAGCACCTTCCCCTCCCTGAGCCGGGCTCTGGACCTCACGAATAACGGCCCGCTGATCCTGTAACGGCCCGCTGATCCTGCTGACCGGCTACCGGACCCCAGCCGCCATCCGCGGGACCGGGGCTCGGAAGCTGGAGACCTGGCGCGGCTCCCGAGGCGGTCGGCAACCGATGCTCGACGACCGACTACAAACAGCGGCATGCGGTCGAATGCGTGATCAACCGTGTCTCAAGCGCCACCGGGCCGTGGCCGCGAGGTACGACATGCCGCCCGTCGGTCGTGATCGGACGTGCCGCGTCGCGTCTCCCGTCGCGCGCCACGCCCAGGGGGCCGGGTGAGTGCCGGATCGCTCATTCATGCGTTCGGTTAATCGGATGTGTCGGATGCATTGACGCGCTCTCTTTTCCAGATTTAGCCTCTGCCCGATTTCGCGAACAGTGTTCGATATATCGCTCAACGTGCCTGATTGGACAGTGAGTTGCTCATGCAGACTTCCGGCCGAAGCGCCGCCCACCTGAAACGCCTTCACGGGCGCTGAGAAGCCCAGACAGCCGGCCCGTGCCGCAACCGCCCTACCTGGGCGGACGCACGTGCTCGCGCGCCCTGTCCCGCCGTCACCACGGCGCCCTGGGTGAAGCGGTGAAACACCGTCGTTCGGATCCCCCCGTTCCGGCCCACGCGGTGTCCGGGTCCTGTCCCGCCCACTCCGAGACCAAGTTCCCCCCGCCACCTCGCTCCCCCTTCGCCCGGCGGTGGCACCCGTACCCGACAGGAGATCCGATGTCTGCGCTCCGCGCCAGGCTGACGGTGATATTGCTCGCCGTCTGCCTCCTCTTCACGGGCCAAGCCCTCACCACACCCCAGCGGGCGGTCGCCGCCGACCCCGGCTACCTGATGGTGCACTTCACCGGCGACTCCGCGACCGGTCAGATGCTGTACCTCGCGCACAGCACGGACGGCCTGCACTGGAACGACCTCAACGGCGGAGCGCCGATCCTCAACTCAAAGATCGGCACGAAGGGAGTGCGCGACCCCGCACTGGTGCGCTCTCCCGACGGCAGCAAGTACTGGATCATCGCGACCGACCTGTGCGTCCGCTGCGGCTCGACCTACCAGGACGGCAGCCCCAACTTCGTGGTGTGGGAGTCGACCGACCTGGTGACCTGGTCGAAGCCGTGGCTGCTCGGCGCCGCCGGACTGATCCCCGGCGGAAAGAACGCGTGGGCGCCGGAGGCGATCTGGAACCCCGAGACCAGCGACTACGTCCTGTACTGGGCGACGAACGCCTCGGTGAACGGCATCTTCAAGTACCGCATCTACTCCGCCCGCACCAAGGACTTCCGCACCATCACCACCCCGCAGATCTGGATCGACCCGCCCGGCAGCACCCCGGTCGTCGACACCCAGATGACCGAGGTGCCCGCGGGTACCGGCCCCTACCGCTACCTGAGGGTCTCCGGCGACGGCCAGAACAACGTCGAGGGCAGCAACTCGATCCTCGGGACGTGGACGAACCTCGGCAACCTCTCCAGCATCGGCCTCACCGGCAACGTGGTCGAGGGCCCGGTCTGGATGAAGTTCAGGGACCGCGACGAGTGGGCCCTCTACATCGACCACAACAACGCGCAGGGCGTACGCGAGTACCGGCCGATCCTGACGACCGACCCATCCGACGTCAGCACCTACCGGCTGCAGCCGACGACCAGCTACGACATGGGCGGCACCGCCAAGCGCCACGGCGCGATCATGACCCTCACGGCCGCCGAGGAGAGCCGCGTGCTCGCCCGCTGGCCCAACACCCCGGCTCAGCGGGTCCAGTCGTACAACTTCCAGGATCGGTACGTGCGCCAGATCGACTTCGACGTGCGCATCGACCCGAACGTCAGCCCCGTCGAGGACTCCCAGTTCCGGATCAGGCCCGGCCTGGCGGGCACCGGCACCGTCTCCTTCGAATCGGTGAACTACCCCGGCTACTTCCTGCGCCACGCCAGGTACGACTTCCAACTCGTCCTCAACGACGGCAGCAGCCAGTTCGCCGCGGACGCCACCTTCCGCAAGGTCGCCGGCCTCGCCGACTCCACCTGGTCGTCGTTCCAGTCGTACAACTTCCCCGACCGTTACATCCGCCACTACGCCTACCAACTGCGCCTCGACCCGATCACCACCGCGACAGCCCGCAGTGACGCCACCTTCCGTGTGACGAACTGACCCGGATCGCCAGGAGCGCGGGCGCCGCCAGGGCGGCGCCCGCACGGATGCGTCATCACCCCACCTCCCAGCGTCCGCACGGCCCTCATGGCGGCACCAAGGCCTAGGACGACACGAGAGCGTGGGCCCAGGCACCAGTTGGCTGACCGCGGCTCCCTGGAGCTGGCGAGGGATCGAACCTGTGGGCGGCTCCAGGCCGGGGCCGCCCACAGGTCCTGGATCCGCCCGCACCTTTCCTACGCCCCGGAGGCGCCAGATGAGTGCAACACCCCTCCCGTCGCGCCGGCTCTTCCTCGGCATGGCCGCGGCCGTGCCGCTGTCCACCACCGGCGTGCTGACCCTCGGCAGCCGGTCCGCGAGCGCCGCGACGACCTCCCCGTTCGTCATGGCCTACTTCACCCAGTCACCGAGAAACCTCGGCACGGACTACGGCCTGCACCTCGCGGTCAGCACCGACGCGCTGCAGTGGATGCCGCTGAACCAGAACAACCCCGTCGTGACCCCGACCGCGGGCGACGGCGGTCTGCGCGACCCCTTCATCCTGCCCAAGCAGGACGGCACCTTCGTCGTCATGGCAACCAATCTGAAGGGCACCGACTGGACCAAGAAGACCCCGTACATCCACGTCTGGGACTCCGCCGACCTGCGCTCCTTCGACAACTACCGTCTGCTGAAACTGCACGACATGGCCACCCACACCTGGGCGCCCGAAGCCTTCTGGGACCCCTCCCGCGGCCAGTACGCCCTCACCTACTCGGCCGTCAACAGCAGCGGACACAACGTGATCATGGTGAACTACACCACGGACTTCCAGACGGTGACGGCACCACAGGTCTTCTTCGACCCGGGCTACGACATCATCGACGCCACCCTGGCCAAGGGCGTGAACGGCGTCAACTACCTGTACTACAAGGGCCGCAACAGCCTGGTGGGTGCGAGGTCCACCTCCCTCGCCCCCGGCAGCTTCACCCAGTTCACCTCGGGCCTGGCGCCGCAGGGAGGCATCGAGGGCCCGATCCTCGCCGAGGCCTCCGGCACCTGGTACCTGTGGGGCGACGCCAACGCGCTCTTCTACACCTGGCAGACCAACGACCTCTCCACCGGCACCTGGACCGCCACCGACCGGCGCGTCTACACCCAGCCGCTGAACTCCAAACACGCCGACATCAAGGCGATCCCCCAGACGGTGTACGACAACATGATCGCCAAGTGGGGAAAGCCTGCCTGGAACCGGCTGAAGTCCTACAACTTCCCGGACCGATACTGGCGGCAGGTCGATTCCCTCGGCCGCATCGACCCGTACCCGTTCGACCCCTACACCGACTCGCAATGGAAGCTGGTGCCGGGGCTGGCCGACCCCTCCGGCGTCTCCTTCCAGTCCCTCAACCAGCCGACCCGCTATCTGCGGCACGCCTTCTACCAGCTGCGGCTGGACGCCAACGACGGGACCACGAGGTTCGCCCAGGACGCCACCTTCCACAGGACCGCCGGGCTAGCCGACCCGTCCTGGTCGTCGTTCCGCTCCCACAGCCACCCGGACCGCTACATCCGCCACTATGCCTACCAACTGCGCATCGACCCGATCTCCACCGCCACCGGCAGAGCCGACGCCACGTTCTCCGTCTGGTACTGAGGCCACGCGCACGCTCCGAGTACGCCCGGATCGAGGGGGTTCGGGGGATGTCGATCTCTTCGCGTGGGCAGCCCTCGGGGAGGGAGACCGGCAGGCCGGGGGAGGGGGACCCAGGTGGGTGGCGTTGGCGATTCTCGGGGTGCTGCTCGTGTTCAACGGTGAGGTGCGGGTGCTCGATGTCGCCGCCGCGGTGCTCCTGCTCTGGCTGGGGCACAAGCGCAGCAACATGCTGATGACGGCGGCCAGGGCGGGGGCTCTCGCCCTGCTGTGGTTCGTGGCGTTCTAGGGGCTGTCGGCAAACTCCCTCCCCCACTGCCCTAAAGGCGTGGGAGGTGTCCCCAGCCCCGCTGCGCCCGGCACGCTCCCCCAAGCTCTTTGAGCAAACTGACCCAGAGGGGCCAGCATCGAGCGGCGGGAGCGATCGACCTGTTGGTGTGTGCGACATCTGTGCACCATGGGCACACCGTCCTTCATATGGACAATGACTTCGTGACGGTGGCCGGAGTCCTCAAAGAGGTCCAGCAGCGAGACGTACGAGCCTGATCTCCGGAAGCAGGAGCACGTGTGTTGTTTCTGGCCTCGGTGATCGATGTCTACGGGGCGCATCGGCAGTCCTTCCGGTAGCGGGTTCGAGGCCTGGACCTGGCGGTTGCTCAGGAACTGGCGGCCGAGGCGGAGAAGGCCCACAACGCAGGGGATCTGACCCGTGCACGGGATGCGTCTGTTAGGACCGTCAAGAGCTCGTGCAGCGGGACCAAGTTCGGGTGGATTAGCTCCTCTGCTCTCCAGAAGCGGGGCGGGTCCCGGCGTGGCCGCCCGGTCAGCCCTCGAGCGCGGCGGAAGGCGCGTCCCCGTTCTGGGCCTGTCGGGCCCGCTTGGCGAGCACCGTGGCTAGGTCCCGGACACTGTGCTCGTTGACGCCGTCCTTGTCTTTGTCCATGGAACCCGCCAGCGTCCACAGCAGCGTCGTGCCGACCCGGGTCTGGGTCACGGCGCCGGGCTCACCGAAGTATCCAGCGGAACCGAACCGGGCGTCACGCTCGTCACCGATCGGGCCGAGGCTGAACGTCTTGGCCCGCTGTCCCGCCTTCTTGCCGTAGTAGCCGTCCCAGAGCACGTCGTACGCCTTACGGGCAGCCTGTTCGCTGTCGTAGGCGATGATCAGAAAGGTGACGCTGGCGGCGTTGTCGTTGCGCCGGAAAGTCGAGCCGCCGAAGAAGCGGGAGTTCTCGCAGCCCGCGTTGCCCTTGATTGGGCAGGCCTCCGAACGGTAGTTGAGCTTGTCCATTTCAACGGTCGTGGGCCGAGCCGACTCCTTCCAACGCTTCATGGCCCCGCCATCCGGCAACGTCTCCCGTACTTGTTCCTTCGTGAGCGCCACCGCCTTGCCGTTCCAGCTGTCGCTCTCCGCGCCACCGCCGCAGCCGGCCAGCAGCAGTGCCGCCGTGATCGCCACGCGCCACCGGTAGTTCCTCATGGCCATGCCACCACCCCTCGGGCGATGATCTTACGCGGACCGCCATCGCGAGTGATCTGTTGGCTGGCTTCGTTCACGAGTTTCGACAGCAGGTGTGCGCCTCACCGCGCAGCGCGTGGACGGCGGCGTGTTCGATGTTCATGAGAAGTGACGGCGGCCGTGAGGCGGCTGGCCGAGCAGTCGCCTCCGCCGGTCGAGGACTGAGCCACGGTCACGGCCTGGTGGCCAACCAGACGGTCACGGCCGCGGTGGCGGTGAGTGCGACATTGAGTGTGATCCGGCGGTCTTCTCCAGTCAGGTGAACGGCGATCGCACCGGTCTGCAGAAGTAGGAAGCCGATGGCTGCGGCTGACGCCAGCCAAGGAGCGGTACCGGTCAGCGGTGGCAGGACCAGACCGGCCGCGCCGAGTATTTCGACCGCCCCCAGCGCCCTGAGGGCGGGCAGGGGAGTACGGTCGACCCAAGCCATCATCGGTCGGAGTTGATCGCGGCTGCGGATCACCTTCAGCGTGCCTGCGTAGAAGTAGAAGAGCGCGAGCAGTCCCGCGACGAGCCAGTAGGCGATGTTCATGGTTTCCGTTCACGGGGCCCCGGTTCGCGGGGTCCTGTCGATTGCGTCGAGTGCCAGGGAAGCCCCTGGAGACGGCCGGTCCTTCGTCCGAGGGGTTCGGAGGCGAAAGGCGGGAGCGCCACGGCCCCAGAGGCCGAAAGGAGGGCTGCCGGGCCGTTCCGTCCCGCCGACTTCAGGCGAGGTCGGTCGCGGGCTGTGTTGCGTAGCGGCTCATTGTGTCGATGTTGGCCTGTGGCGTCAGCGGCTGCCCGGATGCGAGCACCTCATGAAGGTCTCGGAAGTACTGCACATACAGGTCGGGTGTGAATGTACTGAGCATGACGGCGGGTTGGTCGGTCAGGTTGGCGAAGGTGTGCGGGGTGCCGGGCGGAACCATGACGAGCGTCCCCGCGGCGGCGTCGTAGTCCTTGTCCCCGACGGTGAACCGCACGGTGCCGGAGAGGACATAGAAGCCCTCGTCGTGTTGACCATGGCGGTGCTGCGGCGGGCCCTGCGTGTGCGGGGCGAGGACGGACTCGGCGATCGCGAGGCGGTGCCCGGTGTGGCTGCCGTCCTCCAGAACGCGCATGCGCGTGGCGCCCAGAACGATCGTCTCGCCGTCGTGGGGACCCACCACCGATACGGCGGGGTCGGCCTGCGGCTCGCTGGTCTTCGCTTTTTCGGTCATGGTCACGAGTGCACCGCCGGGACCCCACCGGTGTCCAAGACCCATTCAGCAGAGCCGATACCTCATGGGTATCGTTGCAGCGTGGAGCTACGGACCTTGCGCTACTTCGTGGCGGTCGCCGAGGAACTCCACTTCGGCCGGGCCGCTACCCGACTGCATATGAGTCAGCCGCCGCTGAGCCGGGCGATCAAGCAGTTGGAAGCCGAGGTCGGGGTCCTGCTCTTCGCCCGCTCGACCACCGGCGTCACGCTCACTCCAGTGGGCGCGGTGCTGCTCGACGAGGCGCGAGCCCTACTCGACCACGCCGACCGCGTCCGGGTACGTGTGAGCGCAGCAGCCGGCGTCGCGACTATCACCGTCGGCATCTTGGGCGACGGCACCGACCCGGGAGTGGCCAGGCTGGCCGCGGCCTACCGCCGAAACCACCCCGGAGTCGACATCCGCATCCGCGACACCGATCTGACTGACCCGACGTGCGGACTGCGCGCTGGACTGGTCGACGTCGCCCTCACCCGGGCACCGTTCGACGAGACCGCCCTGACGGTGCGTGCGCTGCGGACCGATCCGGTCGGCGTGGTCCTGCGCGCCGACGATCCGCTGGCCCACCGCGATGAGCTGCGGCTGGCCGAGCTGCGCGACCGCCGGTGGTTCCAGTTCCCGCAGGGCACAGACCCCATCTGGCAGTCGTACTGGAACGGTGGCAGGCCGCGGGAGGGACCAGTGGTGCGCGCCGTCCAGGAATGCCTGCAGGCCGTGCTGTGGAACGGCACGGTCGGCCTGGCCCCGCTCGGACACGACCTGCCCGCGGAGTTCACCGTGGTGCCGCTGATCGACATGGCGCCGAGCCGAGTGGTGGCGGTGTGCAACGAAGGAGACACCAACCCGTTGACCCGATCATTCATCGAGATCGCGACAGCCGCGTACCGCCGCTGAGGATCGGCAATGGCGCTGCCGCAGCTCGTGAACAATTCGAACGCTGCAGCCCTCGTGACCGCCTCCGGAAATGGTGAATATCTGCTGTCGCTTCTCGTGAACAAAGCCAGTTGGCCGATGCCGCCAGAAATTCATATGACCAACAACTTCTGTTAGGGCCTCTGCAACGATCAGACTCGGAACAAATGCCCTGCTCCACTGCCTAGCCCTGCGGTGCGGCCCGTCGCGCGGCCAAACATTCGGGCCGGTCCCGCCGACGAGGGTGGCCCAGCGTTCGGCTGTCTTGGGGTGGATGCCGAACAGGTCGGCGATGGTCATGGGTGGAGGTCCATGAGGGCGTCCATCATGGCGGTGTTCCGTGCTGCGCGGCCGGGCAGACCTGGTGTCTCAGGGAGTCGGCAGGTCGAGGGGGTTGCGCGGGCGTCGAGGGCTGTGACCGGGCAAGAGGTATCTGCACCGGCCCGGGTAGCTGCGCCGGGAGCTGTGCTGGAGCTGGCCGTCAATGACGCTGACGATGGCAGTGGCCCATCACCTGGGCTGCTGCAACTGTAACCATTCCGGCTTTCCTGACTCAGTGGACGGCGGTCGCATCCGCGCCGGCTCCCGGTACAAGACCCGAGGGTCGGCCAACCCGACCGGGCTAGCATGGCCTCACATCTGCCATTATGACGTCAATGGTGTATGCCGCCAGTGTAATAAATTGCAAATGGGGCGTGTGCATGGCTTGGAAGATTGTCGTGGTCGAGCCGGCTCTGTCCTGGCCTCACGGCCTGCGCCGCACTGACCGTGACACTCTGATTCAGGTCAGCCAGGCTGTCACTGCCCTTCAAGAAGAAGGTCCCGCGCTGGGTAGGCCTCTGGTGGACACGATCAAGGGCTCGGTGCTGTCGAACCTCAAGGAGCTTCGACCCGGCTCGGCAGGGACCACGGAAGTGCGGTTGCTGTTCGTGTTCGACCCGGACCGGCAGGCCGTGACTCTGGTCGGCGGCGACAAGGCGGGCAACTGGTCCGGCTGGTACAGCGTCGCGGTGCCGCAGGCGGAGCAGGCATACGCGGAGCATCTGAAGCGAATCGATGGAAAGGACGGGGCGCGATGACTGATCACCTCAAGGCCCCGCAGGCCGTCGCCTGGGGAGACCTGGCCGAGGATTTCGCCTTCACTAAGGGCCAGTTGGAGCGCAGCGAGGTCGATACCCTCGCCGCCTACGTCAAGGCGCTCGGCGGCAAGTTGAAGATCGTCGCCGACTTCGGTGATCAGAGCTACGTCCTCGGCTGATCCGATCGAAACGTCGCGACCCAGGTCTGCCCGCAGTCCGGTCTGCAACTCGCTTCTCGAAGTCAGGAATGATGCTCTACCCGGGACATGGGGTGGAGCATCATCTCGTTGGTAGGCCAATCCGTTGAGCGCGGGTTCGAGACCCCTTGTTCGCGGCCGTGTCGAGACGCCGAGACACCGGCTTCGTGTCGGTGGCCGATCCGGGATCCTCACGCACGGCCACACCAGCGATCAGCTGCCTGCGGAGAGGTCCCCGTAAAGGAGCCGGCCCGTGAGTTCGATGCACCGCGTCCGGGCCGCGGAGAAGCCATGAGGCATCTTGGTGACCGCTTCGAAGGCACTCATCCGGGTGTCGTCCTCGCCGCTCGCCCCGGCGTCGTAGATCTCGAAGAGTTTCTCCTCGGCCTCGTCCAGTCCGGCCGCTGTCATGGCCTGTTCCAGGGCCTTGTGGTGGGCGCAGTGCCGGGCGGCGAGTTCCTCGACCTGCGGGTCGTGGGGGTCGACGGTGTCATCGAGGGCGGCGTCGGCCGCGTCGAGGCGGTCTGCCTCGGCCCGTAGGCCGGGATGGGTCGCCAGGGTGATGAACACACTGGCCTGAATCGCGGCGCCCAGCGGCCCGAAGATCCGTTCCGTGACCAGCAGGGTGTCCAGGTCGGAGGGGCGCAGTGCGCCAGAGGGCAGGTGGCTGAGCCGGTCCGTGACCAACGGGGAGAGCAGGCCCAGGGGGCTGCCCACGGCTCGCAGGCGCTGGACTGCCGCGCGCTGACGCTTGATGTCGGCCTCCTGGGCGGCCAGGGTCTCCTCCAGTCGGCCCAGGACGTCCTCAACGTCCCGGGCTTCGTCGAAGGCGGCCCGCATGTCGTCCAGGCTGATGCCGGCCTCGGACATCTTGCGGATCCACAGCAGGCGGATCATGTCGTCGTAGCCGTAGCGGCGGCGTCCGTCTCCGCCTCGCCCGGGCTCCGGCAGCAGACCGATCTGGTGGTAGTGACGAATGGCACGCGGGGTGGTTCCGGCGAAGGCGGCGGCATCGCCGATCCTGACCTCACGGGGAGGTGTGACGGAGGGGTACATCGCAGACAGGGCCTTTCGTGCTGTGGTGCCCTCGACGACACCACATGCCGCTACGGCATGTGCAACTACCCACCACCCGGGCCCTGACGGACTATCGGGCCCCCTCGCCAGGGGAGTCTCGTCCCAGGACAGGACCGGAACGGGTGGGGAGATCCGTCGAGCAGGTCTGATGGCACCCCGAGCGGGGATTGGGAAGCTACAAGGAGCCGCATCACCGGGAGGGCCGGCTCGAGAGAAGGTCTCTCTCGAGCCGGCCCTTCCTCGCGTACCCGGCATGCCGCACGCTCTCCGCCCAGCAGCAAGGGCAAGGAGCGCCCGGTTTCGACGCCGTCAGTCGTAGACGCCGTCTACCGTGGGCTCGGTCAGTTGTAGACGTTGAATTCCGCGATGGACCACCAGTTACTCGCGACATCAGCGGTGTTGACGACCTTGATGTGGCGAGCCGTCCGCGTGGGGAAGGAGACCACCTGGACGCGCTGGCCGTCCGTCACGGAGGAGACCTTGGTCCAGTCGGTTCCGTCCTCCGAGACGTACACGTCCGCGCTTCGCGCGTAGTCGTCGATGCTTCCGCCGACGTCCAGGACGACCTTGTCGAAGGTCTGCGCCTGCCCCATGTCCACATGGATCCAGAGGCCGTCGTACTGCCCGGTTCCGGAGCTGTAGCGGTTGCCGGAATCACCGTCCAGCATGTTGCCGGGCGCGTCCCACTGGCTGGCGTCCGAAGCCGTCGCGGTCCAGCCCGTGCGCGGCAGCGCGGGGCCCAGGTCGATGACGTCGAACGATGAGCCGCCGGCATCCGCTCCGGTGGCTCCCTTCACGGAAACCGTGACCTTCCCCGCTGGAAGTCCCTTCGGTACGTAGGCGCTGATGCTCGTGTCCGACCACGTGTCTATCTCGGCATAGCCCGATCCGAAGTACACCGTGCCCAGCCCCTGCGAGTCACCGAAGCCGGAACCGTGAATCGTGAACTTGGAGCGTGCTATGCCCCGTTCCGGCTTCAGCTCGCTGAAGGCCGGCGACGGGAAGCTCGAGAGCTTCTTGGTCGTGAACATCGCCGAGGTACCACCCGGCAGCTCATAGGTGTACGAGCCGTCGGTGGACATCTTGAAACTCTTGCTGTCAGCGCTCCCGTTGAAGACCACGGTGACCTGGTCCCCCTGCTTGCTGGTCCAGCTCTTCGACTGCAGGCCGTTCGCCACCGCTGTCGGAGCCGTGATGGAGCCGGTTCCGCGCGGGGCCCCGTACACCTCGATGTCGCCGATGGCCCACCAGAAGCCGGAGGCCGCGGTGCTGACGATGCGGATGTACCGTGCCGTACGGGTCGGCAGCGCGACGGATATCTTCCCGATTCCCCCGCTGCCGCTCGCGATCGCGCTGCCCCACTCGGCTCCGTCGTCCGACACGTAGATCTGATACTTCGTGACGTAGTCGAACGAGTTGTTCACGCCGGTGTCGAAGACGATCTTGTTGAAGCTCGTGGGGCTCCCCAGGTCGATCTGGAACCAGTCACCGCTCGTCGTCCCGTGCCCGAGGCTCCATTTGGTGTTGATGTCGCCGTCTATCGCGTTCGCGGCCCTGCCCCAGTCCGGCTGCGCGGAAGCCGTGGCCGTCCACTTGGTACGGCTCAGTGCCCTTCCGGTCGTGCGGACTGAGGCTCCGATCGGCAGGGAGTACGTGATCAGCTTGTTTCCGGTGCGGATGGAGTTGTGGTGGGGCAGCAGTGCCGGGTCGTAGGTGACGGTGACCGGACCGGACTCCGACTTGAACGCGAAGTCGCGTGTCGGGTCCGGGACCTTGGCCGCTGCGGGGGTGCTGCCGCTCCGCGCCGGCCCGGAGTAGGTGAAGGTGACGGCGTCTCCGGCGTTCAGGGTGTAGTCGAACGAGTGTGTCCCGTCCGCGACGCTGAAGGTCTTCGACGTCTTTCCCGAGTTGTGCGCGATCAGGACCTTCGATCCGTCCGGGTTCTGGAACGCGACGTTCTCTATGCTGCCTTCCCCGAAGGTGTTCGAGTAGATCCGGCGTGCTCCGGGCCTGACGAACCTGCTCGCGTGAGCGAGGGCGTGGTAGTCGACGTTGTAGGACACCCGCCCGTCGGCCGGGTCGATCGTGAGCAGGCCCCGCAGCATGGGGATGCCGGCCGTGTCGCTGTTGAGCGGGCCCCGGTCGGGGTCGAGGGCGATGTTCCACAGCATCACGCCGTTCGCCCAGTTGCGCGTGCCGTTGATGATCCACGTACCCAGCGCCTCGGTGAACGCCGTCTGGTCGCTGTCCTGCCACACGCCCCCGGTGGCTTCCGTGATGAACGTTTCCTTGCTCGGGTAGTCGTTGTGGACCAGCGTCTGGTAGGTCGGGTCGCCGCTGTAGATGTGCCACCCGGTTCCGGCGGTGTACCGGGAGGCGGCGGGGTCACTGAAGATCGTCTCGGGGTACGAGGGCACGTCCCAGTTGTGGTCCCAGGCGAGGATCTTCGTGGAGATTCCGTTGGCCTCGAACGCCTTGCCGACCTTCTTGATCAGTTCGGCTTCCTGGTACGCGGACAGGAACATTCCGGGCCAGGTGGGGGTGCCCATGGGTTCGTTCTGCGGGGAGATGTAGGAGATGGGCACGCCGGCTTCGTCGTAGGCCTGGACGAACTTGACGAAGTAGTCGGCCAGGGCGGAGACGTACTCGCCCTTGAGGGTGCCGCCGATCATGGAGTCGGAGGTCTTCATCCAGCCTGGTGGGCTCCAGGGGTTGGCCATGACCTTGAGGGACGGGTTGAGGGAGAGGGCCTGCCGCAGGGCCGGGATGATGTACGGGACGTCATGCTTGATGGAGAAGTTGGCCAGCGTCGGGTCCGTCTGGCCGGCGGGCATGTCGTCGTAGGAGTAGCTGCCGGACGCGTTGAAGTCCGTGGCGCCCATCGGGGAGCGGAGGAGGCTGAGGCCGATTCCCTTCGAGGGATCGAACAGCTTCTTCATCAGCTTGGCCCGCTCGGCAGGGGACAGCTTGTCGATGAGCCAGGCGGAGGAGTCGGTCATGGCCGCGCCGAAGCCGTGGACCTTCTGGTACTTGACGCTGTCGTCGATCTTGATCGTCAGCGGGTTGGCCGCTTTCCTCGCCTTGAACAGCACATCGTCCTGGCCGGCGACCCACTTGTCGGCCGATACGTCCGTCAGCCACACACGGACGGAATTGTCACGTGGGGCCTGCTTCAGCCGCGGGGCGGCTAGGGCATTCCCGGAAACCTGGGTCCACGCGGCGGCGACGCCGACCGCGGTGGCCAGGAACCGGCGTCGTCCGAGACCGTACGAGCTCATGGAAGATCCTCCTTCGGACCAGCTTGTTCTGTACTTGGGTGAGGGGGTGGGACACAGTGCCGAGGTGGGGGATCGACCGGTCGGAATCGGTGCTACGGCGACGTCGGCGCCGACTGTGCGGCGCTGGTACTCGGTTCCTTGATCACGAGCGGGTGCAGTTCCCAGGCGTCGACCGCGAAGCCGAGGCGCGTCCCCGGTGCGGTGCGGGCCCGCAGTCGCCAGGGGCTCTGCCCTGTGGGGTAGAAGCGCAGGGTGAGGACCTGGCCGGTGGTGATCAGGAAGATTTCGGCGATGGAGTGGTCGACGACCACGCGCAGGTCGACGGGTTGGTCCGCCGGGCAGGGCATCCGGTAGGAACCGCCGCGGGCTCTGCTGTCCAGTGAGGCGTGGTCACGGTCGACGACCAGGTCACCCGCGTCGGTGTCGAGGAGGATGTCGAGGTACTCGGAGCCGTCCGGGGTGGTGACCAGCCGTAGGCCGGCGTTTCCCGTCGGCTCCAGACGTGTCGTCAGGTCGAAGGCGCGGCCCACGGTGCCGAGGTTCACCGGCCACGGGCCGTCCGTCGCTCCTGTGGCGTGGATGGTGTGTCGGCCGCGCAGCGCGAGCAGTTCGGCGGCGGGCTGCTGGCGCAGGGTGCCGTCGTCGTCGACGTGGATCTCGCGGGGCAGCGTGAGCACACCGGCCCATCCGTCCGCGAGGGCCCAGGCTTCGTCGCGGGCCTCCCATGACCAGGCCCACAGCAGCCACCGGCCGCCCGGTGCGCGCAGCAGGGCCGGTGCGTAGCAGTCGGGGCCGTGGTCGGCGGGTACCGCCGGTCCCGCCTCGAAGCGGCCGTCGTGTTCTTCGCCGATCAGGGCTGCGACGCTCAGCGGGCCGGTGGGTTCGGTCCACGTGCCGAAAATGAGGGCGCCGGGCCCGTCCGCCGCCGGGAGGTACTGGGGGCATTCCCAGCCCTCGCCGGAGTGCAGGGCGGTGTCGCCGACGGGCTCCGGGCGGCGGGCCGCGAAGGGCCCTCGACAGGTCCAGGTCTCCAGGTCGGGTGAGTCGTACAGGAGGGCGGCGGCGCGGCCGTCGGCGAGGGCGGCGCCGACCAGCATCCGCCAGCGGTCGCCGTCCTGCCAGACGTAGGGGTCGCGGTACATGGTGCAGCCCTCGGGCAGCTCGGGGATGAGTAGTTCGCCCCGCGGGGTGAAGGTGCGGCCGCTGTCGTCGGAGATGGCGGAGGTGACCGGCTGGTGCTGGAAGGAGCGGTCCTCGCGGTGCGCGGAGTAGAAGGCCACCAGCCGTTCGCCGTCGGAGACGGCGTTGCCGGAGAAGCAGCCGTCGGCGTCCGGGCCGCCCGGGGTCGGGGACAGGGCGATCGGCAGCGGCTCCCAGGTCAGCAGGTCGGGGCTGCGGAAGTGGCCCCAGTGCAGGTTCGCGTGGGTCGCTCCGTAGGGGTTGTACTGGTAGCTGACGTGGTAGTGGCCGTCGTGGAAGACCAGGCCGTTGGGGTCGTTGATCCAGTGGTGGGGCGGGCGCAGGTGCGCCACGGGGCGGTGCGGATCGCTGGGTGTGGTGGACACACGCGTGCCTTTCGGTCTTGCTGGACCCGCCCCGCCGGCCCTCGATGCGGCGGGGCGGCTGGGTCGGCGGGGCGGGGGTCTTCGAGCCCGCGCAGGGCCTTGTGGGCGGGGCGCGGTCAGGTCCGGATGCTGTCAGATTCGGATGTCGTCAGGCCCGGATGCGGAATCGTGCGCTCAGCTGCTGCTCCCGTCGTGAGCTGGGCCCGACGCGGAGCGCGAACTCGCCCGGCTCGACCACGCGGCGGTTGTCGGCGGTGACGAGGGAGCACTGCGCGGCGGGGATGCTGACGGTGGCGTCCAGGCTTTCGCCTGGAGGGATCTCGACCTGGGTGAACGCCTTCAGTTCCTGCTCGGCCCAGGTGACGCTGGTGGTCAGGTCGCTGATGTACGCCTGGACCGTCTCCAGGGCCGGACGGCTGCCGCTGTTGGTGAGTCGTACGGTCGCGGTGACGGCGCCGTCGGCGGGGATGTCCGGGTCGTGCACGACGAGGTCAGAGTAGGTGACGGTGGTGTAGGTGAGGCCCTCGCCGAACGCGAACAGGGGGTCCTGCGTGAGATCGGCGTAGCGGCTGCCGTGCTGGCCTCGCACCTGGTTGTAGAAGACGGGCTGCTGTCCGACGTGGCGCGCGAAGGAGACGGGGAGCCGACCGCTGGGTTCGATGAGTCCGAGGAGGAGTTCGGCGACGGCGCGGCCGCCGCGCATGCCCGGGTTGAACGCCTCGATGAGCGCGGCCGCGTTCAGTGCCGAGTCCGGGAGGGTGCTCGGCTTGGACTGGGCGAGTACGACGATCATGGGTGTGCCGGTGGTGGCGACCGCGTCCATCAGGGCGATCTGGCCTCCCTGGAGGTCGAGCGTGGCGGTGGAGCGCACCTCTCCGGTGAGGTCGATGGTGTCCCCGACGACCACGACGGCATAGTCGGCGGCCTCTGCGGCGGCGATGGCCTGCCCGAGTTGTGCCTGGTCGACGGGGGCGGGGGTGAAGACGTCCGGCTGTGGTTGGCCGTCGGGGCCGACGGTCCACCCGGTGTCCTGGTGGGGGCTCGCGATGTCGGCTCCGCGGGCGTGCGTGATGGTCCAGCCGGTGGGCGCGACGGCGCGAAGGCCGTCGAGGACCGTCTCCACCGACTCCCGTGGATGGCCGTCGGGCATCCACGGGACCTGGCCGGTGGCGCCCGCCCAGTCGCCGAGCATGGCTTCGGTGCTGTCGGCGTTGGGGCCGATGACCGCGATCGTCCGCTCGGTACCCCGGCTCACGGCGCGGCCGGTTCCGTCCGAGGTCAGCCCTCCTTCGAGGGGCAGGGTGCCGTCGTTGCGCAGCAGTACGAGGGAGCGTCGGGCGGTCTCGAGGTTGAGGTCGGCGTGGGCGCGGCAGCCGATCACCTGCGCCTGCCGCTCGGGGTCGGGAACGCGCGGGTCCTCGAAGAGTCCGAGCTCGAACTTCAGCCGCAGCACCCGCCGTACCGCGTCGTCGATCTGCTTCTCCTCGACCAGGCCGCGGGCGACCGCCTCCTGCGCGCCCTCGAAGAAGCCGGGGGTGGCCATGATCAGGTCGTTGCCGGCGTTGACGGCGACGGCCGCAGCCTCGGCGTAGTCGGCGCAGGTCCGCTGGTCGTAGACCATCCGGCCGACGTTGTCCCAGTCGGTCACCAGCGTGCCGCTGAAGCCCCATTCGCCCTTGAGCACATCGTTGATCAGCCACTCGTTCGCGGTGATGGGCACCCCGTCGATCGACTGGTAGCCGAGCATGAAGGCCCGGCAGCCCGCCCGGGCCGCCTGCTCGAACGGAGGCAGGAACCATGAGCGCAGCTTGCGCGGGCTGAGATCGGCCTCGCTCGCGTCGCGCCCGCCCAGGGTCTCGGAGTAGCCGGCGAAGTGCTTGGCGTACGCCAGCACGGCGGTCGGGTCGCCGAGGCCCTCGCCCTGGTAGCCGCGCACCATCGCCGCCCCGAGTTCACCGATCAGGTACGGGTCCTCGCCGAACGTCTCGTTGATCCGGCCCCAGCGCAGGTCCCGGGTGATGCACAGCACGGGGGAGAACGTCCCGTGGATCCCGGTCGCCGCGATCTCGGTCGCGGCCGCCCGGGCCACGCGGTGGAGCAGGGCGGGGTCCCAGGCGCAGGCCATGGCCAGCTGGGTCGGAAAGATCGTCGCGCCCGGCCAGAACGAGTGCCCGTGGATGCCGTCGTCAGCTGTCAGCAGCGGAATGCCGAGCCGTGTCCGCCGGGCCAGTTCCATGGCCTGCGTCATCAGGTCGGGTGACACGTGCAGGACCGATCCGGACAGCTTTGCCGAGACGATGCCTTCCAGGTCCCCGTGTTGCGCGTCGAGCATCAGCAGCTGCCCGACCTTCTCCGGAAGGGTCATCCGTGACAGCAGGTCCTCGGTTCTCGCTTCCACGGTCGCTTCCGGGTCCAGGTACACGGCGGTGCGGACCGGCTGTCCCACGTTGTTCTCCCAGTGATGAGTGGTGAGGGGCGGAGAGTCGATGTCCGGCGGCGGGGCGCCGGGAGGTCACTTCAGGCCGGTGGTGGCGATGCCGGCCACGAACTGGCGCTGGAAGAGGAGGAAGACGAGCATCACCGGCAGCAGCACGACCACAGCGCCGGCGAGGAGGATGCCGAAGCGGGTGAAGGACTGTCCGCTGCTGGCCAGGGCGAGGCCGACGGGAAGGGTGTACTGGCTCTCGTTCTGGGCCACGACCAGGGGCCACAGGAAGTTGTTCCAGGAGCCGAGGAAGGTGATGATCCCGAGGGTGGCGAGGGCCGGCTTGGTCAGCGGAAGGATGATCTTCGCGAAGATGGCCAGTTCGCGGCAGCCGTCCACCCGCGCGGCGTCGATGAGTTCGTCGGGCAGGGTGGAGATGAACTGCCGCATCAGGAACACCCCGAAGGGTCCGGCGAGGAACGGCAGGACCAGCCCGATCAGGGACCCGGTCAGCTGCATGTTGGACACCAGCACGTACAGCGGTACGAAGGTGACCAGGCCGGGGATCATGAGCGTCCCCATGACCAGGAGGAAGACCGCGCGCTGTCCGCGGAACTCCAGCTTGGCCAGGGCGTATCCGAGCATCGAGCAGAAGATCAGGTTGCCCGCGGTGACGGCGAGGGCGACGATCACGGAGTTGGCGAACATGCTCGTGAAGTCGAGCGTGCTGAACAGTTCACCGTAGTTGGCGGTCGTGGGCGCCGTCGGGACCAGGACCGGCGGTACTCGGCGGATGTCGGCCTCGGGCTTGAAGGAGCCGGACAGCATCCACAGGAACGGCGCGATCATCAGCAGGAGGGCGCCGGCGAGCGGCAGGTACAGCCAGGGCCGGCCCCAGGTCTGTCGGACGCGGCGGTGCCTCAGGGTGCGCTCCGTGTCCGGGGTTGCCGCCGGCAGGGTGGCGAGGGTGCTCATGGGGCATCAGTCCTTAATCCACGGATCGCAGAACGCGGAACTGCAGCACGGTCAGCGCCACGATGAGGACGAAGATGACGTAGCTGGCCGCCGACGCCATGTCGTAGTTGCCGTTGCCGAACTGGTTGTAGGCGTACAACGTGGCCGACAAGGTGGAGTCCAGCGGACCGCCGCCCGTCATCACGAACGGCTCGTCGAAGAACTGCAGATAGCCGATGCCGGTGGTGACGGCGGTCAGCAGCAGCGCCGGACGCAGGAGCGGGAAGGTGACCCGCCAGAACCGCTGCCAGGGCCCGGCGCCGTCGAGTTCGGCCGCCTCCATCAACGACTGCGGCACGGACTGCAGACCTGCCAGCATGATGATCATGACCGTGCCCAGGTTGCGCCACACCGCCATCACGATCATGACGGGCAGGGCGAAGCGGGTGTCCGCCAGCCAGGCCGGACCGTCGATCCCGAACCAGCCCAGCACGAGGTTCACCAGACCCGCCCGCGGTTCCAGGAGCGTCTTCCACACCACGGCGACGGCCACGATGCTGGTGATCACCGGCAGGTAGAAGCCGACGCGGAAGACGGCCCGGAAGCGGCGGATGCCCCGGTCGAGAGCGACGGCCGCGGCGAGCCCGGCGGCCAGCGTCAGCGGCAGGGCCACCAGGACGAACACGCCCGTGTTGCGCAGGGCCGTGAAGAACTGGTCGTCCTGGAAGAGCCGCACGTAGGTGTCGATTCCGGTGAACGACACGTTCAGCGGGGTGCGCAGGTCGGCGCTCTTGGTGTCGGTCAGGCTCATCAGCAGCGACCAGACCACCGGCACCAGCATGAAGACCGCGAACAGCGCGAGGAACGGGGCGGCGAGGATCCAGGCGGCCCGGGCCTGCCTGCCGCGCGCCGGGCTCCGGAGCCCGGAGTTCCGGCGACCGGCACTCCGTTCCGGTCCTGCCGTGCTCTGCTTGTGGGTGTCGCCCCGATCGGGGAGCGTTTTCGTGGACATGGATGTCATCCGTCCGTACGAGGGGTCCTCATCTGCGGCGCTCAGCGGCCCGTGCCGATGCTGGTGGCCTTGGACTGCAGCGCCTTCTGCACCTCGGCGACGGTGGCCTTGCCGAGGGCCAGCTTCTCCAGTTCGCCGTCGATGGCGTCGGCGATCTGCTGCCAGGTCGTGATGGCGGGCTGCGGCCTGCTGACCTTGAGCTGCTCCTCGAACGCCTTCATGTTCTCGTCCTCGGTCAGCTTCCCCTCCGTCCACGCCCGGGGCGCGGGGGGCAGGCTGCCGGTGACCTTGGCGTAGGCCGCGAGGTTGGCGGGCTCGGTCAGGAACTGGGCGAACTTCCATGCCGCGTCGGGGTTCTTGGCGTCCTTGAACACCGCGAGGTCGGTGCCGCCGGCGAACCCGGCGGGCTGCTTGGTGTACGGCACCGGCATGGTCTTCCACTTGCCGTCCAGCTCGGGGGCGTCCTTGTGGAAGCTGCCACCGGCCCACGCGGCCTCCTGGTAGGTGGCGAGCAGCCCGTCCCTGAATCCCTGGACGTTGTCGGACCTGTCGGTCGGTGCCAGCCCCTGCTTCGGGACGCTCGCCCAGTACTCCAGCGCCTTGGCGACCTCGGGCGTCTCGAAGGTGAACTCCCCGGTCTTGGCGTCGTAGATGTCACCGCCCTGCTGCCAGACCATCGGCAGCCAGAAGATCCAGGAGTTGAAGCCCATCACCAGTCCGGTGGCGTGGCGCAGCTTGGGGTTCTTCTTGCCGGCGGTGGCCTGGATGGCCTTGAGGTCCTTGAGGTATCCCTCCCGGTCGGCGGCCGGGGCGCCCTTGATGCCGGCCTTCTCGATGATGTCGGTCCGGTAGTAGACGACCGTGGTGTCGGCGCTGAACGGGACGCCGTAGGAGGTGTCCTTGTACTTGGTGGTGTCCCACTGGCCGGGGTAGAAGTCGGACGACTTGATCGACGACGGTGTGGCCTGGAAGGCGTTCATGGCGGCCATCTCGGGCATCCAGGTGCTGCCGACCATGGAGAGGTCCGGGGTGTTGCCGCCGGCGACCGCGGTGGTCAGCTTGTCGTGGGCGGCGCTCCACGGGACCGCGGTGATCTTGACGGTGGCGTCCGGGTTCTCCTGCTCGAACTTCTTGGCCAGGTTCTTCAGGTTGTCGTCGGGGTCGCCCAGGGACCACATGACCACCGTGCCCTTGGCCTTTCCGGCACCGAGCTTCGCGGGTGCGTCGTTGCCGGGGCCGGAGTCCTCGCTCCGGCCACAGCCGGTGGCCACCAGGGCTGCCGTGACGGTGACGGACAGGACCTGGACGGTTCTGACAGCGTGACGGGTCGATATACGCATGGGTGCGGCTCCTTGCCAGTGAGCGATACGGAAGCGGGTGGGCCGGCGAGCAGCGGAGAGCGGGAGGGCACGGGTGCTCGGCCGGGTCGGCCCGTAAGTGGGGCCGGGTGTGAGAGAGAGGCACGCACGGTCGGACGCACGACGCGGATCGCGACTGGAGAGTCCGACGCGCAGTGGGGTGGCGGCCGGGCGGGGTGTGCCCGGCGCATCGATCGGTGTCCCGGATCAGGAACGCGCGAGAAGGAGGGTGCGGAGGCGCGCGGTGCAGCGTGAACGCAGGCGCAGCCGCCGGGAGTTGTGAGGAAGGTGAGGTGGAGAAGGTCCGCCGCGGTGTCAGGAAGACAGGGGCGGTGTGTCACGCGGGGACGACACACCGCCCGGCCACGAAGCGCCGACGTTCGGGGCGCATCGCGGTGAGGCGCGTCAGTTCGCGCTCGGCCCTAAGGTCGAGCCACGCACCACAAGGCTGGTGGGGATGATGCGCGAGGTGGCGGCTTCCGGGGATCTGCGTACGTGGTCCAGCAGCAGACGGGCCGCCGCCTCCCCCATCTCCCGCATCGGCTGGCGGATGGTGGTCAGCGCCGGATAGGTGTACGACGCGATCTCGACGTCGTCGAACCCCACCACGGCCACGTCCCGCGGAACACGCAGGCCGGCCTCGTTCAGGGCCGCGAGCACACCCGCCGCCGAGGGGTCGTTGTGCCCGAAGACCGCGTCGAACTCCACACCGTCCTCGATCGCTTTCGCGACCGCGGCCCGGCTGGTGTCGAACAGGAAGTCGCCGCAGACGATGCTGCGCCGGTCGAGCTCGATCCCGGCCTGCGCGTAGACGTCGACAAAGCCGCCCAGCCGTTCCTCGGTACAGCCGAACCCCTCGGGGCCCGTCACCACCAGAGGGCGACGACGGCCGATGTCCAGCAGATGGCGTGCCGCCTGTTCACCGCCCTCCCTGTTGGTGGTGGCCACGTAAGGGAAGCCAGGCCGGTGGAAGCGGTCGTCTATCAGCACCATAGGCAGCCCTGCTTCGTGCAGTTCCGTGATGTACCCCAGGGCTCCCTCGGGCTCTATCACCAGCAGACCGTCGAACGACTTGGCGGCGACCTGCAGCCCCAGTCTGCGCAGTGACTCCTCACCGCGGTTCCAGGTCAGCATGCGCAGACCGAAGCCCTCGGTCTCCAGCGTCTCGACGACCGCCTGCACGATGCCGGCCCAGGCCCAGGCCATGTCAGGGACCAGCATGCCGATCATCTGCGTCGTGCCGCGGGCGAGCCCCACGGCCCCGGCGCTCGGCACATAGCCCAGGTCCGAGATCGCCTGGCGGACCCTCAAGACGGTGTTCTCGTTGATCTCGCCCTTGCCGTTCAGCACCCGCGAGACCGTCGTCTTGCTCACTCCGGCCCGCGTGGCCACGTCGGCGATAGTGACTCCCATGTCACCTCCCTTCTCTCACGGTAGAGGCGGAAGACGTCCTCCCGCACCGAAGGGCCGATCGTACAGCGACCCTCGGAACCGGTACCGGAAGCGGTTCCGGAACCGGTTTCGGTACCGGTTCCGGAAGTGAAGCACCGAGAGGCCCGACGGGTCAACACATCGGAAACAAATCGCTTCGCCGACCGGTCTCGGCCTCGCCGATGCCACGGAAGGCGACGGACCGGCACCCGACGTGATGGGCTCTGACCTGCATGTTTGCGACCGGAGAGGCACCCCTCCTCGCCGCTCGGGCCCAGTTCGCGGGGCGCCGGCGGCGCCCCGGAAGCGCGGGCCCGTATCGGAGCAATCACGTCAGAACCGTTGACGCACTGGCCGGATGGCGCTTCATAATCGGACACTCGCTGTCATCGATGACATAAGTCAACGATGACATCCGGTCGGCTGCGTGGACGTCGCCGTCGCTGGAATGTCACATTTCGATCCGCCCGCGCCAGGGCCGCAGTCACCGCTGCGCGGACGGTCCGCGGGACTAGGAGTCACCATGAGCTCTGCACGCGTATCCCGGCATGCCCGCATGCGGCTGATGGCGGCGGTGGCGACCGTCTGCGCCCTGTCGGCGGCCCCGCTCGCCCCCCAGGCCGTCGCCGCCGCCGACACTCCGCCGTACACCGAGCCCCACAGACCCCAGTTTCACTTCACTCCGGAGAAGAACTGGATGAACGACCCCAACGGATTGGTCTACTACAAGGGCGAGTACCACCTCTTCTACCAGTACAACCCGAACGGCAGCTCCTGGGGCGACATGTCCTGGGGGCACGCGGTGAGCAAGGACCTCGTGCACTGGGAGGAGCTGCCGCTCGCCCTGTCGCACGACGACGAGGAGATGGTGTTCTCCGGCGGCGCGGTCGTCGACCGGGACAACACCACCGGCTTCGGCACGAAGCAGAACCCGCCCATGGTGGCGATCTACACCAGCGCCTACAAGGACGGCGGCAAACAGGCCCAGTCGCTCGCCTACAGCACCGACCGCGGCCGCACCTGGACCAAGTACCAGGGCAATCCCGTCATCGACATCGGCTCCCGCAACTTCCGCGACCCGAAGGTCCAGTGGTACGCGCCGACCCGGAGCTGGCTCATGACGGTCTCGCTGTCCGAAGAGCACAAGGTGCAGTTCTACTCGTCGAAGAACCTCAAGGACTGGAACCTGCTCAGCGAGTTCGGCCCCACTGGCGCGACCGGCGGCGTGTGGGAGTGCCCCGACCTGTTCCCCCTCGCCGTCGACGGCGACAAGAAGAACATCAAGTGGGTCCTGGTCGTGAACCTCAACCCCGGGGGCATCGCGGGCGGTTCGGGCTCGCAGTACTTCATCGGCGACTTCGACGGCAAGAAGTTCACCGCCGAGGACAAGGGCACCTACACCCCGCCCAACGGCACCGTGCTGCAGGGCTTCGAGGGCGCGGGCTTCGGTGACTGGACGACGACCGGAACCGCCTTCGGACAGGGACCGGCCACCGGATCCGTCGACTGGCAGGGGGCCGTCACCGGCTTCGAGGGCAAGGGTCTCGCCAACAGCTTCCACGGCGCTGACGGCGGCACCGGCACCCTCACCTCGCCCTCCTTCACCGTCGACAGCCCCTACCTGAACTTCAAGATCGGTGGCGGGCGGCATCCGCACGAAGCCGGAACCGTTCTCGGCGCGTCGCCGCCCGCGGGTACGGTCCTGGCCGACTTCGAGGGCGGCGCGTACGGCGACTGGACGGCGACCGGGGACGCCTTCGGCACCGCACCGGCCGCCGGCACCCTCCCCGACCAGGGCCAGGTCTCCGGCTTCCTGGGCGGCGGGCTAGTGAACACGTTCCTGAACGGGGACTCCACCACCGGCACCCTCACCTCGCCCGAGTTCACCCTCGACAAGAAGTACGTCAACTTCCTCATCGGCGGCGGCAACCACCCGGCCGGCTCCGCCAACCCCACCGCGATCGAACTCCTCGTGGACGGCCAGGTCGTCCGCAGCGCCACCGGAAAGGACGCCGAAGCGCTCAACTGGGCCTCCTGGGACGTCGGCGACCTCGCGGGCAAGACGGCGCGGATCAGGATCGTCGACGACAACACCGGCGGCTGGGGCCACCTCAACGTCGACCACATCGTGCTCTCCGACACCGCCGCCCCACGCGTCTCCACGGAGACCTCCGTCAACCTGATCGTCGACGGCGAGGTCGTCCGCAGCGCCACCGGCACCGACAGCGAGACCCTCGACTGGGCCTCCTTCGACCTGCGCCCCTACGCCGGCAAGCAGGCACGCATCCAGGTCGTCGACATGAACACCGGCGGCTGGGGCCACGTCATGGTCGACCAGTTCACCACCGCCGACAAGCCGGCCAAGTCCGTCCTGCAACGGGCCGACTGGACGGACTACGGCAAGGACTACTACGCGGCCGTGTCCTGGGAGAACGCCCCGGGCGGCAAGCGCTACATGATCGGCTGGATGGACAACTGGGACTACGCAGGCTCCGTCCCCACCACCCCCTGGCGCGGCGCACAGAGCATCCCCCGGGAGATGGCCCTGCGCACGATCGACGGCAGGATCCGACTGACCAGCAAGCCGGTAGGCAACCTGGAGTCCCTCCGCAACAGGCGCCCGGCCACGGCCTCCGGCGTCACCGTCAAGAACACCTCCAAGCGCCTGCTCAGCCGCACGGCCAACGGGCAGGCCCTCGACATCGAGGCCACGTTCTCCCTCAAGGACGCCGACCGCTTCGGCCTCAAGGTCCGCACCGGCGCGAGCGGCGAGGAGACCGTCATCGGCTACGACGCCACGACACGCGAGCTGTACGTGGACCGCTCCCGCTCCGGGGCCGTGGACTTCCACAACCTCTTCTCCACCGGCGTCGAGACCGCGCCACTCAAGCCCAAGAAGGGGAAGGTGAAGCTGCGCGTCCTCGTCGACGCGTCCTCCGTCGAGGTCTTCGGCGGCAACGGCGAAGCCGTGATCACCGACCAGATCCTCCCCGACCCCTCCAGTACCGGCGTCGAGGTCTTCGCCGAGGGCGGCACCGCCACCCTCGACCAGCTGAAGGCGTGGCAGCTGGGGTCCATCTGGAAGTGACGAACCCGCAGCTCACCGCAGCTGTCCGTCAGGCAGACCGCCCGCACGCGCCCTCCCTGGCCGGGAACCCGGCCAGGGAGGGCAGCAGGGTGCCGTCGAGAACGCGTTTGCCTTTGCCGGTGTGGAGACAACAGGTTGCCGCCGTTACTGATAGTGACGGAGGGCGGGCCCGGCAGGAGAGAAGCGGGCCGATAAGTCGGCTTCGCCAGGAAAACTGCAGGTGAGGAGCGTCACCCGGATAGGTTCGAGTCCCACCCGCCCCACCAGTGCAGGACTGTGGCCTGCGGAAGCGTCTCTTCAGGAGAGGGGAGCGGTTACGTTGGCCCAACGGACAGAATCCGCTGCCCGCTTCGACGAAGGGCTGTTCCCGGCTCCTCTGCTCGAGTGGGACTGGGGCGGATATTCGCATCCAGCACCGTTTGTCCGGGCAGGGCGGGTTGGCGTCGCGGACGGAGCAGGTCAGGGCGGCGGTGCCGGCCGCGAAGGAGCAGGCATCGGTGACGTCCTCGAGCAGCCTGTCGAGTCGGCGGCCAGGCGTACCGCGTGGTCCGCGCCTTCAACGCCGGGAAGTCCTTGATTCGGGCTACCCACGCGTCGGGCCGGCTGGCCGGGAAGCTGCATGTCGGCCGGCGTGGTCTCACGCGCACCCGAACCCGGAACGGCAAGGCACGTTGCATGGTCGCCCTACCGGACTGAACCTCGTCTGGCCGAGGCGGACGGGAATCCGGCAAGGACGGCGGCGACCGGCTGCTCCCCACCGAGGGCGATCTGTCGTACGTGCTCGACGAGGAGCCGGCGGTCGTCTGGGCGAACACGGATGAAGCGGCGCGGCTGAGCCGGGAGTTCTTCTCGCGTGACGAGCCCTTGTCGCGGTCCTTGCCGCAGCGGTCGTTCCGGCGCGGTCGACGCTCCGGCAGCTGTCGGTGATCTCATGGTCCGGCTCAGGGAGCAGGCTCGTGTACGTGTCCGAGGTCAGCGTGATGGTGGAGTGCCGCAGGGTCTCCTTCATCAGGTCCCGCAGGGTGATGGGCGGCAGGTCGGTCGTGGCGAGGAGTCAGTGATGTGCCGCACGGTGCTGAGCCGGGAAGCGGATGGCCCGGCCCGGCTCACGCTTGCAGGGGCTCCTGCGGGCTCGTCCTACGGAGGAGGGGCAGCAGTCCGGCCGCCACGAGCGCGGAGGCGAGGCCGAGGGCGCCGATGGCCGTCGTGAGGTGGCCGGTGGCGGACTCGAGGGCGAGCAGGGAGAGCGGGCAGAGGAACTGCCCGAGGAAGAACGACCCGATCCACAGTCCGCTGCCCCGGCCGCGGTTGCGGTATTCCAGCCTTGACATGGCCCAGGTGAGCAGCGTAGGCAGCAGAAAGCCGGTGCCGATGCAGTTCAGGAAGGTGCCGAAGATCAGAACCGCCACGTTGTCGGCCAGGCTGATCAGCACGAACCCTGCTGCGCACAGGGCGAAGATCGCGGGCAGTCTGCGCTCCGGCCGGCCCATGGTCGAGGCGAAGATGACGGAGCCGATGACCGTGGCGGTGCTGGCGATTGCGGTGACCATGCCGATGAGGGCGCTGGACTGTACGCCCAGGCCGCTCATCAGGTAGGCCGTTTCGGCCGGGACGGCGTAGAAGACGATGCCACCGAACACCGAGAGCAGGCAGATGCCGGCCAGCCGGCCGGCCGAGGAAGGTCGAGGCCGGACGGTGAGCGCCTCGTCCATGGGGGCGCCCGGCCCGGGCTTGGACAGGAAAGCGGCCATCGCGGGGGCGAGGAGCAGCCCGACGGCGTAGAGCTGGAACGGGGCGCGCCAGTCCGAGGCGCCCATCGCGCGGCCGAGTATGAAGAACGCGGTGGCGGAGATGGTGGCGCACACCGTCTGCAGGGCCAGGTAGCGGTCGCGTGCCCGGCCCGCGTAGTAGTCGCCGATCAGTGTCGTGCAGGAGGTCATGATGAAGGCCTCGGCGACACCGAGGAGGGCACGGCTGGCCACGATGGCGCCGAGCGAGTCCAGCCACAGCGGAGCGGTGCCGAACAGCGCGTACAGGACGGTCGCGACGACCAGCGGAACCCTGCGTCCCAGGCGGTCGAGCAGGAGACCCGCGAGGGGGGCGACCAGGGCGAGCGTGAGGGCGGGGAGCGTCAGGATCAACGGGACCAGTGCGTCCGCGTCCGGCACCGTCCTGAACAGCTCCTGCAACTCCGGCAGCAAAGGAGCGAGCAGCACCCCGGCCATGACCGGCAGACAACTCCCGCTCATCAGGAGCGCCAAGCGCAGACCGCCCCCGGAATCGGGCATGGGCTCGGTGTTCCGGACGGCGAAGCCGCCGGTGGGAACGGGTGGGGAGGTGAAATCGGGCACGTAAGGCCTCCGTGCGGGCGGCAGAGCGCCAGTGCACTGCAGGGAGACGCCCGGAGGAACGAGAGGGGCGTCAGGACTTGCACGACTATGGGGCTAGTTGCTCCCTGGCGCCTAGCCCCTACGCCATTCAACTGGTGGATCTTGCCTATCCACCCCCTGGATTGCTTCCGACACCTGCCTTCGCCGTGCCGGTCGGCGACAGTCGGGGCGAGAAGCGGACCGCGGAGAGCGGCAGCCGGGTCCAGCTGCCCTCGGAAGTGCGCGCGGATCGGAACGTCCACTGCGCCCGTACGCGGGTGCTGACGGGAAACAGCTCGGGGTCCCGGGTGACGTCGACGTTCAGTTCGTACCAGCTGTGCTGCTCGGGGAGGGTGTAGTGGAGGATGCCGTTCCCATCGCGCGAGTCTGGGGTGATCTCCTTGCCGTCGGCGTGGAGGGAGGTCTCCTCGCTGATGACCGGGCCGATGCCGACGTGGCCGGCTCCATCGCCGAACACCGGCAGGTAGGCGAGCATCGTGTTCCCGCTGCGCGCCGCGCCGGGGCTGCCCCACCGCGGCTCGTCCTGGCCCTTCGGCAGCGCCGGGCCGAAGACGCCGACGTTGAACCGCTCGGTGTAGCGCTTGCCCGCCGTGTATGCCTTGTACCCGCCCAAAAGGCTGCTCACCGACTGACCCGGGTGTACGGAGTACAGCCATCGGACCCCGTTGCCGAGGACGTATTCGGTGGTCCGCAGCGGCAGTTCGAGGGCGGTGGGGGTGCTGAAGTCGATCGCCGGGCCGCCGAGCGGGGGCTCGGGTGCTGCGGCGAGTTGCGCGGTCGTGTCCCTTCCGGGCTCGCCGACCGAGAGGTCGATCCGGGCCAGTTCCTTGGCTGCGATGTCGTCGGTGAATCCGGCCAGATCACCAGTACGGTTGCACGCCAGGCGGTAGTGCACGGGGAGCTCGCCATCGGTCCGGCGCTGCCAGAAGCCGGCGTACTGGGCGTATGCCTCTTCCGGCGCGGCTTCGGGGCCGAGGTGTCCGACCCTGAAACTGTCGAACCCGGGGAAGTCGAAGAGGAACGGTGGGATGGTGCTCCGGTCGGTGCGGGTGTAGCCGAGGATGAGATGGGCGTAGGTGTTCTCGGCCGTCGCATCGGGGACGGTGATCCGGGTGGGCTTGGCCTGGCGGGCGTCGATCACGACCGTGGTGTCCTTGGTCAGGCGGATTGCCGGTGCCAGCAGCAGGGACGCGGGGGCCCTGGTCTCGTCGCCGCCGATGATCCCGGTGAGCCCGTAGCCGCCTTTGGGCAGGCGCACGGTGACCTCACCGTCCTTGGCGTCGGCCAGCTCCGCGTAGTAGTTGCTGTCCCGGCCGTCGACCGCCGCCCAACCGCCTGTGGCCGTCCGTCGTCGCCGGTGAACGTGACTGTGAGGTTGTACGACTCGACCTCGCGCTCCACACCGATGGCGGTGCGCACCGAGATCCGGCCGTCCGACGCGACCGCGCTCACCGCGCCCCCGAACGAGCCGTCGGTCTCGCCGACGCGGGTGTCGGCGGTCACCGTGGTGCTCGCCTCACGGCCCGCGGGGACGGTCAGCCGTCGCTCCGCCACCGTGGACATGCCCTCGGCGGCCGGCTTGCCGTCCACCCCGCCGGCCTCGGCGGACAGGTCGAGAACAACCGGCTCCGAGCCGAGGTTGCGGTAGGTGATCTCCTTCGTCACCGGCTGGTCGTTGTGGTGCGGCCACGGCCGCAGGCCGAAGTCGAGCGGGCCCTGCTCGACGACGACGGTCTGTTCCGTCGCACGGGCGACATCGGTGCGGCCGGTGCCCCGGTGGTAGGAGCTGTACGGGCCCGGCTTCGCGGAGCCGGTCAGCGCCGCCTTGATCCGTTGCCCTGCGATCGCACCGAAGGAAGGGATCGCCGAGTCATGTGTGACGCCCGTCGGTCAGCCGACGGGCCGTCACACATGTCGGGGGCGCGGGCGCCGAAGCGTGCGGCCGCCTCTTCTCAGCACTTCTTGTCGTCTATGTACGCTGTCAGCGCGTCCAGGTCCACCGACGAGTCGTCGAGGGTTTCGCGCAGCAGATCGCCCGCGCCCTTCGGGTCGTCCGCCACCAGCAGCTTGCACACGGTTGCCTGCATCCCGGGGCTCCGGGCGTTCCAGATCTCGTCGTAGCGTGCCTCGTCCCCCGTGGGGGCGGTGCTGCTGGGGGTCGAGGCGGTCGTGTCGTCGCTGGTGCCGCAGGCGACGAGGAGCAGGCTGGCGGCGATCAGGACGGTTGCGGTGCGGCGCATGGGGCTCCCTGTGATGCGGTTATGAGGCAGCATCATGCGCGTGGCGGGGGTGAGGCAACCCCTGTGTGGCCATGTTGTGACCCGTTGTAGCTGGTGGCCTCAGTGGGCAGTGGAGGGTGCCTGCCAGAGCCTGGTCCCGCTCGCCCGTAGATCTCACGAAATGCCCCCTGGTCGGGGCCACTTGCGGCTTGAGGGGGCGAGGGTGTTCAGTCCGAGATGGCGGCGTCGCGGTGGATCCAGGCGGGGTCGTGGGCCGCCTTGTGCAGGAAGTCGGCGACGTCGGCGCGGCTGATCGCCGGGTGCCCTTCATCGGGAGCCGCTCGCCGACGAGGTAGGGGCCCTTGGCCAGCATCGTCGGGTGGACCAGGGTCCAGTCCAGGCCGCTGGAGCGGATCGCCTTCTCGGGGAACGCCTTGTTCGCGTAGACGTTGCGGAGGAAGGTGCTGTACGTGATCTTCTGTACGGCCCTCGCGGACCCGTAGGTGTCGCCGACGCCGAACGAGGACAGCCACACCAAGCGGGAGACCTTCTGTTCCGCGGCCGATCCGACCCTGGCCGGCGCGGCGCGGGTGAACAGGTCGTCGGCCCGTATCGACATGTCGCTGCGCACCTACCGCCGCCGGGTGGCGGAGCTGCTCATCAGCCTCGACGCGCCCTCACGCTTCCAAGCGGGCGTACGGGCGGGGGAGTCGGGTCTGATCCGTAGATGATCTTCCGTGTCCGTGTCCGTGTCAGCGTCCGTGTCGGTCGAGAGGTGGATGTCCACGCCCGGGTGGACGAGCGATGGTCAGGTCGTCGTGGCCCGGTGGGACCACGAGCACCGGGTGGCGGCGGGGGCGGAGGAGTCAGCGGAATCGGCCGAGCGGGCGCCGGCGCGGTTCGCGTTCCGGATGCGGCCCGTGGGCGACCGTTACCGGATGCTGCTGGCACTCGTCGGCGGGACCTCGGCTCCGAACGCGTCGCCGAAGTGCTCGCGCCGGCCCGTGAGGCCGCCACCGGGATCCTGGAGCGCGGGCTCCACTCCCAGCTGCCGCCCGCCGTGCAGAGCGCCGGGCTGGAGGCGATGCATGTCGCTCTCGTGAAGGCCGTCAACACCGGGGCGCTGGAGGGCGACGGGCACGGCATCGCCACGGCCACCCTCATCGCGGCCGGTGTGCCGGAGAAGCGGGCGAGCGTCGTGGTCGAGAGGTCGCGTCGGCGATGCGCGCGGGCCCGGCCGACGAGGTCTGACCCGGCCTACGAGGGCTGATCCGGCCTACCGTCGGCTCGGGCCGGCCCGGCGTAACGTGACCGACCTGCCGGAGAAGTGTGCGGTGAGCCGTTCTCCGTGGGTGGTGACCGAGCGCGGTCGCAGGCCTTCCGGGATGTTCCGCGGCGCGAGCGCGGGGAAGCCGTGGAGCCGTGGACCTGCGCAACGGCCCGGTAGACCCGAGGTGTGCGAGTAGGGCGCGGGCCCAGGGTTTCAGAAGGGGCTCGGGGGCGACCCGGTCCCGCGTACGTGGGCGACCTTCGCGGCGGCGGTGTCGGGGGCGACTCCGGCGGCGATCAGGGCGGCGGTGGCGGCGCCGGTGCCGTCGTCGGACCAGATGCCGCGGCTCACGCAGTCGAGCAGGGTCAGCAGCTGGGACTCGACGGCTCGGCCGAGCGGGGCGGGCGGGACGGTCGTCTGGAACACGCCCTGTCGACCGCCGTGGGTGAGGACCGCCGTGATCAAGTCGCGGGCGGGGGCCAGCAGTTCGTCGGCGCGGGCGGGGAGGAGGTCGTGGCCGCGGGCCAGCCGGATGAGGGTGCGGTAGCGGTCGCCGACGGGCCACATCGTGAGGACGCATCGCGCGAGGTCGGCGGCGGCGTCGGCGGTCGCCGCGGAGGTGCCCGTGACCGCGAGCCGGATCGCCTCCGCGGCCTCGGAGGCCAGGCCCTCCACGAGCGCGGCGCGGCCGGCGAAGTGGACGTACACGGTGCGTCGGGCCACACCGGCGGCAGCGGCGATGTCCTCCAGGCGGCTGTCGGGGTCGCGGGCCAGTTCACGCCGGGCGGCCTCAAGGATCCGGGCGCGGGTGGCGCGCGCGTCACGGCGCTGAGCGGCGGGAGCCCGGGCCGGGGCGTGAGCACGGGGGTGTATCGGTACCGATGCCGGTACCGATGGCGGCGGTGCTGGGCGGGTGGTCACAGCGGTACCTCGGGAGCGGGTGGGAGGAGGGGGCGACACAATATTTGCACATCGGCGGGCAACAAACTAGTCTGCACATCGATGAGCAATTAAGGTCCTTCCGCTCGTCGTCCCGTCCTCTTAGGAGCTTCCGATGCCCTTCCTCGCGAACACCCCCGTGGAGCGGATGACCGGTCCGTACACACGCCGCTGGTGGGCGCTGCTCGTGCTGTGCCTGAGCCTGCTGATCGTGGTGATGGCGAACACGTCGCTGATCGTCGCCGCCCCCGACATGACCACCGACCTGGGCCTGAGCAGCAGCGATCTGCAGTGGGTCGTCGACGGCTACACCGTCCCGTATGCGGCGCTGATGCTGGTGCTGGGCTCGATCGGCGACAAGTACAGCCGGCGCGGCGCGCTGGTCCTGGGGCTGCTGATCTTCGCGGGTGGTTCGGTGATGGGGAGCATGGTCGACGAGACCTCGCTGGTCATCGCGGCCCGCGCGATCATGGGCGTAGGTGCCGCGGTGGTGATGCCGGCCACGCTGTCCCTGCTGGTCGCGACCTTCCCCCGGAGCGAGCGCGTCAAGGCCATCACCGCCTGGACCGCGACCTCCGGCCTGGCGATAGCCGTCGGACCGCTGGTCGCCGGCTGGCTGCTGGAGGACCACGCCTGGGGCTCGACCTTCCTGATCAACGTGCCGATCGCCGTCGTCGCCGTCGTCGGCGCGCTCGCCCTGGTGCCGCCGTCGAAGGCGGAGGGCATGGGCCGGATCGACTACGTCGGTGGTCTCCTGTCGATCGTCTCCGTCGGTTCCCTGGTCTACGCGGCCATCGAGGGCCCGCACTTCGGCTGGGGCGCCGGCCCCGTCACCGCGGCCGTGGTCGCCGGTGTCGGCCTGGCCGCGTTCGTCGCCTGGGAGCTGCGGCACCCGCACCCGATGCTGGACGTCCGCAAGTTCACGCTGCGGCCCTTCAGCGGCTCGATGCTCGCGGTGCTGTTCTTCTTCTTCGGTACGTTCGGCGCGATCTACTACTCGACCCAATTCCTGCAGTTCGTCCTCGGCTACGACGCGCTCGCGACGGGTGTACGGCTGCTGCCGCTGGCCGGGGCGGTGTTCCTCGGGGCCATGGTGACCGGGAGGCTGACCCCGAGGCTGGGCGTGAAGGCGATGGTCGTGACCGGCATGGTCATCGGCACGGCGGGGGTGTTCCTGCTGACCCAGATCGACAAGGGTTCGACGTACGGCGACTTCCTGGCGCCGATGATGATGCTGGGTTTCGCGATCGGGCTGAGCGTCTCCCCGGCGACCGACACGATCATGGACTCCTTCCCCGAGTCCGAGCTGGGGGTCGGCGGCGGTGCCAACGACACCGCGCTGGAGCTCGGCGGTGCGCTCGGTATCGCGGTGCTTGGCTCGATGCTGGGCACGGCCTACCGGGACGAGCTGACCGACCTGGTCGGCAACCGGCTCCCGGCCGAGACGATGGAGACGGCCAAGGACTCGGTGGGTGGTGGCCTGGCCGTCGCCGAGCGCATCGCCCAGGAACCGTCCGTGGGTCCTCAGCAGGCCCAGGCCCTCGTGGACGCCGTCCACCAGGCGTTCGCCCACGGCGTCGCCCAGACCAGTCTCGTCGGCGGCATCATCATGGCCGCCGGAACGCTGATCGTCCTCGCGGTCCTGCCTGGCCGGTGGGGGTTCGCCAAGAAGGACGCCGAGCCGGCCGAGCGCGAGGCCGGGACGGCGAGCGTACGGGAGCGCGCCGGGTCGACCCACTAGGCGTCTCGCTCACGGCCGTTGCCGAGCTGTCCGGGCGGCGGTACCCGAAGCGGGTGTGGGGTCGGGAGGGGCGCGGCTTTCGCAAGGGGCGCGCGGGGCCGACCGGGGCACCCGTCACGGCGCGGGTGTGAGCCCCAAGTTCTCGGCCGACCGGCGGAGGGCCTCGACCACGGCCGAGGTCCGGGGCCGCGGGCCGGAGGGGGACGCGGGCCGGACGGCGGCGATGCGGCGGTGGCCCGCAACCGGGACCATGGGCAGGGCCACGGTCGCGGGAGGGGCGTCGGTGAGGGCGAGGGTGGGGAGCACGGCCGCGCCGAGGCCCGCCCGCACCAGGGCCAGCGAGGTCGGGAACTCCAGGGCGGTGTGGGCGTGGCGCGGAGTGACCTCGGGATGGACACCCTCAACATCGACGACACCGACGACGGCACCCGCCCCGCTCACACCGGCCTCCTCGCCGCCGGCGTCCCCGTCGTCGAACACCTGCGGGGCCCGGAGCAGCTGCCCCCGCAGGGCTTCCGTTTCCACGCCGCGCCCCCGGCGGTCGAGGGCATGGGTACCTTCCCGGTACGCGCGTACGCACTCCTCGACGAGCAGGCGGAGAGCGGGCGAAGTCGATCTGGGCGAAGTCGACCTGGGCGAACAAAGCCGATGTCCCCAACCCCAGGGCTCTGTCTAGGCTGACCCCGTGACCGACCTCGACATCAAGCGCGTGGACGGTGCGGCCGGGGACGAGGAACTCGAAGCCTGGCGGCACGTGCACAACACGATCATCCCGGCCCATCTCCTCTCCCTCGACGACGTCCGCGAGCGCGCCGTACGCAACCACCTCGAACTCGCGTACGTCGACAGCGTCCTCGTCGGCAACTCCACCGTCCGTCCGCCCGAGGGGGACGGCGCCACGGCCACGGTGATCGCGCGCGTGCTCGCCGAACACCGGCGCCGGGGGTTCGGCGAGCAGCTGTACGGGCGGGCCGTGCGGCGGGCGCGGGAACTGGGCGCGCGGGCGATCGAGACCTGCGTCCTGGCATCGAACGAGGACGGCCTGCGGTTCGCGCTCGACCACGGTTTCGTGGAGACCGAGCGCTATCTGCTGGACGGCGACACGATCCCGTGGATCGACCTCAGGCTCGACGCCGCCCTCGGCTAGGCCCTGTCGTGTGCGCGGCTACAGCTTCCCGGCGATGTCCAGCGCGGCCACGTAGCCGAAGGTCATCGCCGGCCCGATCGTCGACCCGGCGCCCGCGTAACTGCGGCCCATCACGGCCGCGCTGGCGTTGCCCGCCGCGTAGAGGCCGGCGATCACCGTGCCGTCCGGGCGCAGAACACGGGCGCGGGCGTCGGTGAGCAGTCCGCCCTTGGTGCCGAGGTCGCCCGGGACGATGCGCAGGGCGTAGTAGGGCGGCAACCACAGAGGTGCCAGGCAGGAGTTGGGGCGCACGGACGGGTCCGTGTAGTAGTGGTCGTACACGCTGTCGCCGCGCCCGAAGTCCGTGTCGTCCCCTTGCCGGGCAAGGGAGTTGAAGCGGTCGACGGTGGAGCGGAGGGCGGCGGCCGGTACGCCGATCGCGCCGGCCAGCGCGTCGAGCGTCCACGCCTTGTGGACGGCCCCGGCGTCGTACCACTCGCCGGGGAACGGGAAGGTCGGCGCGATGTCCTTGAACAGGTACCGGTTGCGGTAGTTCTGGTCGACGATCAGCCAGGCCGGGATGTGGGAGGCGGACGAGGTGTCCTTCTCGTACATCGTGTGGACGACATCGCTGTACGGGCCCGCCTCGTTGACGAACCGCGCACCGGACCCGTTGACCAACAGCCCGCCGGGCAGCGTGCGTTCGGCGAGACAGAACCACGCCTGGCCCGGAGTGTCGACGGCCGGTCCCCACCAGGCGTCGTCCATCAGCGCGACCTCGGCACCGGCGCGCTGACCGGCCCGTATCCCGTCGCCGGTGTTCTCCTTGGCCCCCACCGTCCACTGTGTCCCGACGGGTTGCTCCTGGTACTGCGCCCGCATGGCCGCGTTGTGCTCGAAGCCGCCGGAGCCGACGATGACGCCGCGGCGGGCGCGGACGAGCCCGGGGGAGCCGTTCCTGCTGACGACCACTCCCTTCACGGCCCCGCTCTCCGTGTACAGGTCGGTCAGCGGGGTGTCGAGCCACACGGGGACGCCGGCGCCGAGCAGCCCGGCCCGCAGCCCGCCCGCCAGCGCCTGCCCCATGGTGAGCGGCTTCTGCCCGAGCAGGGCGGCCTTCGTGCCCCGGGCGAGGCACTCGGTGGCGACGGCCAGCCCCTTCGCGCTCACGGCGGTCAGCGCCAGCCACTTGTAGTCGGCGCTGAACACCACCATTCCGGCGGGGGTGGCCAGATAGGCGGGATTCAGCCGCGCCAGCTCGGCCCCCAGCAGATTGCCGTCGAACTGGTCCGGTTCGATGGACCGCCCGTTCGGCAGCCCGCCCGGCAGCTCGGGGTAGTAGTCGCTGTACCCCTCCATCCAGCGGAACCTCAGCGGGCTGTTCGCCATGACGAACGACAGCATCGCGGGCCCGTGGTCGAGGAACGCCTTCTGCCGGTCGGCGGGCACGTCGTCCCCGACGACGGCCGCGAGGTACTGCGCCGCCTTGGCCGGGGTGTCCGGCACCCCCGCCGCCTTGATCACGCTGTTGTTCGGCAGCCAGATCCCGGCGCCCGAGCGCGCCGCCGAGCCGCCGAACGTCGGCGCCTTCTCCACGACGACACAACTCAGCCCCTGCTTCGCCGCCGTGAGCGCGGCGGTCATCCCGGCCGCGCCGGAACCGACGACGACCACGTCGTAGGTGCCGAGCAGGGGCGGTGCGGCGGCGACGGCGGTCCCCGCGAGCCCACCGCCCGCGGCGAGCGCGGCCCCCGCGCCCGCGGCCGTCCCCAGCACCCGCCGCCGACTCGGGCCCGCCTCGGCCCCCGTTCGTCTCTCAGGATCCGCGCTCATGGACATGCGGGACGCTCCAGCCTCGCGAAGGGACGGGTGGCGGTGCTGATCCCCCGGCGGCAACGCTCCCGTAAGCCCCGGGCTGTGTGCGGAGCCTCGAATCTGACGTGAAGGCATGGTGAAGTCAAGACACGCGTCGGGCATGGTGCTTGTGGGGTGCGAGCCGCAGGCACGCGTGCCCGTCCCCGGGGGAGAGGAGCGCCGGCGCGGTTCGTTTCGTGGGGTGGGCGGCCGGGAAATCTTCCGGCAGCGTGTTCTCGGCCCACGGGCCGAGGGAGGGGGAGCGCTGTGTATGACCTGGCACGGGCACCGACCCATGTCCGGGCGCCCGACGGGCGGTTGCTGAGGGTCGAGACTTCGGGGGATCCGGCCGGGCGGCCCGTCTTCCTGTTCCACGGCATGCCCGGCAGCCGGGTCGGCCCCCGGCCGCGGCCGATGTTCCTCTACCAGCGGGGCACCCGGCTCATCAGCTACGACCGCCCGGGGTACGGGGGATCCGACCGCAGACCCGGCCGCCGGGTCGTCGACGCCGTCGAGGACGTGACCGTCGTCGCCGACGCGCTGGGCGTGGACCGCTTCGCCGTGGTGGGCCGCTCCGGCGGCGCCCCGCACGCCCTGGCCTGCGCGGCACTGCTGCCGCACCGGGTGACGCGGGCTGCGGCGCTGGTGACGTTGGCGCCGCAGGACGCCGCCGGACTCGACTGGTACGCCGGCATGGCCCCCTCCAACGTCCATGAGTTCCATTCCGCGCACACCGACCCCCAGGGCTTCACCGCCCGGCTGATCCCGCGCTCCGCCGCGATCCGCTCCGATCCCGCGCGGCTGCTGGAGCAACTGCGCGACGACCTCACCGACGAGGACCGGCTGATCGTCTCCGACAACGGCATCCGGGCGATGCTGCTGCGCAACTACCAGGAAGCGGTGCGGACTTCACCCTACGGATGGATCGACGACGCCCTCGCGCTGACCTCCCCCTGGGGGTTCGAGCCCGGCGAGATACGGGTGCCGGTGCTGTTCTGGTACGGCGCGAAGGACGTCTTCTCCCCGGCCGCCCACTCCTCCTGGCTGGCCGACCGCATCCCCCGCGCCACCGCCGTCCTCGAACCCGCCGCCGCCCATTTCGCCTCGCTCCGCGCCCTGCCGGAGGTCCTCAGCTGGCTCCAGCGGGGCATGCTGCTGTCCCTGGCCCCGCCGGTCTGACCTGCGCGCGGCCCCGTGCACGGGGCCGTCACACCGCCAGTGGTTCCAGGTCGCGGTAGACCCGCCGGCCCTGTGCCACCAACTGGGTGACACCGCTGCCTTCGCCCAACTGCCTCCTGAGCTTGGCCAGTTCGGCTAAGACCTGCTCGCGCAGCCGGTCCGCCTCCGTCACCCGACCCAGCGCGCGCAGCGTCAGCGTGGAGTTGGCGACCACGGCCAGGGCCTCCGGATGGTGTTCACCGAGCACCTCCGACAAGGCCTCACGGGAGGGCTCCTCCAGCACCCACGCCTCCTCCGCGCGGCCCTGCTCGGCCAGCACGTTGGCGTAGTTGGTGCGGCAGAAGAGCGTGTGGGGATGGTGGTCGCCCAGCACCTCGACCATGCGGAGCATCACCCGCAGGAACACCTTCTCCGCCTCCTCCGCGTCGCCGCAGCCCCAGTGGTAGACACCCAGGTTGTTCAGCGCGGCCTGGGTGTACGGATGCTCCTCACCCGGCACCTTGCGGTACTCGGCCAGCGCCTCCAGCGCGATCCGGCGCGCCTCCTCCCGCTTGTCGGCGGCGTACAGGTCGGCCGCCAGATTCAGGTCGCAGGCGAGTGAGTCGGGGGTGTGCGCGTCGTACTGCGCGTGGTACTGGTCCCGGGTCGCCTGCGTCAGACGGTGCGCGTCCTTGAACACGCCCGCCCGCCTCAGCGACACGGCCAGCGACTTCGCGCAGCTGAGCGTGCCGGGGAAGTCCTTGCCGAGCACCCGCTTGTGCGCCTCGTACGCCCCCGACAGCAGGGTGACCGACTCGGTGTAGTGGCCCACCTCGCGCAGGTCCCGGCCGAGACTGGAGGCCGACGACAGGGTGTAGGGGTGGTCGGGGCCGAGCACGTCCTTGCGGCGGAAGTAGGTGTCCTGGTCGATGTCCCGGGCGTCGTCGTAGCGCCCGACCATGCGCAGGGCCAGCGCCAGGTTGTTCGCCGCGCTCAGTGTCCGGGGGTGCGAGGGGTAGAAGGTACGGCTGAAGCCCTCCCGTGCCTCGCGGGCCAGCTTCTCCGCCTTGCTGTACTCGCCCAGGGCCGCGTAGTCGCTGGCGAGGGACGACGTGGTGATGTACGTGTGCGCGTCCGAGGGCCCCAGCACCCGGCGCTGACGGTCCAGCAGATCCCGGTCGATCTCCTCGGCCTCGACATAACGCCCCTGCGAGCGGAGCACGTTGGCGAGCTGGCAGCGCAGATACAGGTACTGCCGGTGGTTCTCGCCCAGTTCAGGCTTCCAATGTGTCAGCAGATCGTCGGCGAGCCGCTGGGCACCGGGGAAGTCCCCGCGCTTCCACATGTACCGGACGCGGTCGATGAGGAGCCGACGGGGCTCCGCCTCCACGCAGTTACGGATGTCCGAGGCGCGCAGATGAGGCCAGATCGCCTCGAACCGCGGCCAGTCCTCGGGATTGTCCGTGGGTTCGTCGTCGTCGGGCCGGGCGCCCGCGAGCACGGTGTGGACGACGTGCCGGGCGTGCCGCTGCTCGTCCTCGGAGAGCTGGGAGCGGATGACCGCCTGCACCAGCCGGTGGATCTGCACGGTGTTGTTGACCTGGTCGACCTTGGCGAGGGCGAGCCGGGCGATCTCGCTGATGGCCCGGCCCACCATCAGGGTCTCCTGGAAGGCAGGGTCCACCTTGCGCAGTTCGTCCCGCATCTCCTTGCCGTTGAGCAAACGGGTGGATATCGGCTCGGGTGCCATGAACGCGCACAGCTGCAGCAGCCGCACCGAGGCAGGAGAACGTTCCTTCAGCCGGGCGATGGAGATGTTCCAGGTCGCGGCCACCGTAGTGGGGTAGTCGGGGGGCTGGTTGAGGTCGAGCACATGGGTGGTCTGTTCGGCGAGCTCGCCGAGGTACTCCTCGACCGGAGTGGCCGTCTCGGCGAGCCAGGCCGCCGCCTGTTCCACGGCGAGCGGGAGATCGCCCACGGCCTCCGCCACCCGGTCGGCCTCCTCGGGGCTGAGGCCGGGGGCCCGCAGGGAGAGGTGCTCCACACTCTCCTGGCGGAGGAACACGTCGACGGGCAGTGACGCGCCCTGCTGCGCCCAGGCCTGGTTCCGGGAGGTGACGAGGATGTGCCCGCCGCCGCCCGTGGGGAAGAAGCGGGTGAGCTCCTCGGGGGTGTCCGCGTTGTCGAAGACCAGCAGCCAGCGCTGGGTGGGCACCCCCCGGCCCAGCATGCGTACGGCCTCCTGGCAGGCCAGCGCCATGTCCTCGCCACCGGGGGCGCCGATCCGGGAACCGAGTTCGGCGAGCGAGGCCACCACGTTGTCGATGTGCTCGGCGGAGACCCACCACACCAGGTCGTAATCGGCCATGAAGCGGTGCACGTACTCCAGCGCCACCTGGGTCTTGCCGACACCGCCGAGCCCGAAGAGAGCCTGGGGACGCGGCAGTACGACGGAGATGCCGCCGCGGAGCTGTTCACGGAGCTGGTCGAGGATCACGCTCCGGCCGGTGAAGGTGGTGTTGCGCTGGGGCGCGTCCCAGATGTCGGGTGCCCGGCCCGGGAACCTCGGGTCCGCCCCGGCGGGGGCCCCGGGCTCGGCCCGCAGCCGCAGGATCTCGTGGAGTCCGTCGGCGCCGTCCGCCTCGCCGAGCCGGTGCAGGTCCACCACCTCGGTGTAGGCGCCGGTCGGCCGGACCTCCTCGACGCGGGCCAGGGCCGGCAGGGTGGTCGTGGCGTTCGGCGCGGCAGTGGTGAGGGCCTGACGGACTCTGCCCGCGTGCCGGGACTTGTCGAAGGCGTGCGACAGCAGCAGCAGGACGCGGGTGTCCGGGGCCGGGGGCTCCGGAGGGCCGAGGGCCACGTCGTGCAGAGTGACGCGGCATCCGGACCGCTTGAGCACGCCCTCCACCCACTCGGCCCACATACGGTTCTCCGCCGCGTGGACCACCAGGACCTCCACGGCCTGCGTCTGCGGCAACTGCCGGGTGAACGCCTCCAGGCAGCGCAGCCGCGCCTGTTCCGGTACGGGCGGCAGTGTGGTGACCTCGTCGTCGGAGAGCACCGAGGTCAGCCGTTCGAAGGCGGACAGCAGCGAGTTCGCGTTGCCGCTCTTGTCGCCGACGGTCGCGAGGGTCTCCTCGTAGGCGTAGTAAGGGCGGTAGGGGATCTCGACCTTGCCCCAGTACGCGTTCAGTTCCTCGGGTGCCAGATCCTGACGGTCGGCCCCTTTGGGTAGTCCCTCGAACTTCAGCCGGGCCAGGGCCCGTCCCGCGTCGGCCTTCTCCTTCTCGGCCTCGTCGACCCGCATCGGGACGGGCAGCACCCGGATCCACCGCTTGCGGTACCCCTTCTCGGCGCTGTGCGCCACGGCGGCCGCGCCGTCCAGCGCCTGGCCGCTGAGGGTGAAGCAGTCGACCAGCACGTCGGGCATCTGGATGGTGCAGATGTCCGCGTTGTCGGACAGCCCCGTCCGGCTGTCGATGAGGACGTAGTCGTAGGACGCCTTCATGTCCTCGCGGAGCGTGTCCAGGAACAGGCCCCCGCCCAGCCGCTCGTAGAAGTTGTCCCATTCGAAGGACGACACGGTCGCCGAGTACTCGCGGTTCTGCCGCCCGGCCGACAGGAAGTCGAGCGAACCGCCTTTCGGGAAAGCCAGGTTGAGGCGCTCGGGCGCGAGCGAGATGGCGTGGTCCTCGACACGGGCGTACTCCCGGTGCCAGGGCCCGGACCGGGGCGCGCCGGTGGTCGCGGCCCAGCAGTACTCGGTGATGATGTCGATCACGCCCGAGGTGGCGGCGAGCACGTTGGGGTCCAGGAACGGCTCGAAGAAGCGGTGCAGACCCGGGGCCTCCAGGTCCCAGTCGACCGTCAGGACCCGTTTGCCGTTCGCGGCGAGGATCCACGCCGTGTTGGCCAGGGCCATCGTGCGGCCCGTACCACCTTTGTACGAATAGAAGGTGATGATCCGTCCACGCTCCCCGGCCGTCATGCTTCTCCTCCGTGATCGGAACCCGCGGCGGGCTGCTGCGGGTAGGTGGGGCCCATGAGACGGGGTTGTGGCAACTGTGGGCCCTCGGGCGGATGCGCCTGCGCGTGCCTGAGGTACTGCCGGGTCGTGTGCGCCGCCAGAGCCGGCAGCACGTCGGCGAACACCTGGAGCGAGGGCACGCCGTTGGCCGCGATCCGGCAGTCGGTCCGGCGCCCCCGCTCCAGGATCAGGGGGAGGGTGCGTTCCAGCTTCGCCTTGACCTGTCGTCCTTCCGCGCCGTGACACTCCTCGTCGTTGTGGTTCCAGGGGACGATCGCGCCGACCCAGGGGCGGGCGTTGGCGTCGAACGCCTTGAGCCTGCGCCGCCGGTCCTCGTCGAGGACCGCCCAGCAGTCGACCAGCAGGATCGCCGGGTGGCCGGGCTCGGGCTCCTCGGCCCCGGGGTGTTCGTCGGATCCGCCGGCCGCCGGCTCGTCGGTGGTCGGATCCTCGTTGTCGAAGTCGGACACGGTGATCCGGTAGTCCAGCGACCGGATCAGTTCCTCCGCCAGTGTGGCGATGGGCCGGGGAGTCTCGTCGCCGTAGGGGTTCCACTGCAGGGAACTCTCGCCGTAGCGGCCGTTCTTCCGGGACTCCGGGACCAGATGGCGGGCGGGTGCCGCCACGGTCAGATGGATACGGCGGGGCCCGTCGCCCGGCGGAGCGAAGGCGCTCGGCGTGGACTCGAAGGGTCTCGGGGTGCTCGACGGCAGCGGCGACTCCTCGGCGACCTGCACGATGCGCTGGGCGAGCGTGAACACCGTCTCGTCGTACTCGTCCCGCAGCCGCTTGAGTTTGATCAACCCGTAGATCCCGTGGTCCAGATAGCGCTCCCCGAACACGTTCCGCTCCACCTGGAGGTGGCGCACGGACTCGGGCAGCCGGTCCATGCCGACGCGACTCCACAGCACCGGCACGATCGCCGGGATGTCGCCGGCCCCGGCGTCCCTGGCCTGACGTATGCGGTCGCTGAAGGCGAACCACTCCCGGCCGCAGGCCTCGCTGCTGAAGTACCGCGGGGAGTACAGCGGTACGAACACCCGGCAGTGCGCCAGGTTGTCGCTGAGCCGGACGGGCCAGCCCTCTCCCGAGCGCATCTCCCGGTCCATGAAGCCCGGGGGCGTGCCCGCCGGCAGATCGGTGATGGCCAGGATGTCGGCGCACAGGTCCTTGTAGAGCGTGTACACCCAGTGGTCCGGGTCCCCGCTGTCGGGGCCGGACGGAGTGTGGGCATAGCTCAGAAAGAAGTAGGGCCGGTTGTCCGGTGTGCCTCGCCCTCGTACATGTCTGTTCACGCGCCCCCCGCCTGTCGATGCCCTCTGTTCCCCCGCCGGAGAGTCATCTGGCCGGAACCAACAATGTGCCCGACCACCCCCGTGACCGCATGGCTTGTTTCACGTCATTTGTCAGCGATATCCGGACATGAGCAGAGCTGCGGTGTCGACAGCGGCCCGCATGTCGAGGACGAGGACGGGCTTCCCCGCCCATTCCCGCACCCTGAACAGCTCACGCGGCAGCTGCGTCCCGATCTCCCCGAAGTCCCCGTCGAACAGGGCGAGATCCTCGTACTCGAACCAGTTGCCCTTCTCCTCCAGCACACAGCGGTACGTCCGCGTCGACGGGGGCGGGCTGGTCCGGTACTCGGCGAGGTGGAACGCGGTGCACACCTCGAACCCCACGCGCAGCAGGAGGATCTGGGCGTCGGCCGCGTAGAGCGTGGCCATCGGGGACCGTTCGCCGAGATGGCAGGTCGGATCGTGGTCGGCGAGGAGTTCCGCCGCGCGCGGGCCGAGGGCGGCGAAGGAGGTCTGGGGGTGGGCGCTGCGCACGGCCCCCGCTGTGCTCCGCACGCACTCGGCGAGTGCGCCCATGGACGGACAGGGCGTGGCGTCCTTCTCGAACGGCAGCATCCCCGCCCGGAACTCGGCCTTCTCCCGCTCGGACATGCCCTCCGTGAACGCCTGGTACTCGCGGGAGGTGTCGGAGTTCTCCGGGGTGAAGGCGGGGACGACCAGTGTGCCGTCGGGGCCCAGGGCGCTCAGCAGCGCGTCGCGTACGGCGACGGGGGCGAGGCCGGTGCCGCTCAGTGAGGAGTGCACCATCAGGACGCCTCCGGGGCGGACGCCCCACTCGGCCAGGTCGTCGCGGAGACGGGCCGCCAGGCCCTGCGGTCGAGTGGCGTCAGCCATGCAGCGTCACCCATTCTCTTCGTAGTTCCTCTGCCAAGTGAACTCCACTCTCGGTGAGTTGGGCATCGGGCAGGGCGCCGAGCCGGTCCAGGGTGTGTCGGGCGTGGAGCAGTTCCTCGGTGCGGGCGGCCCGGTCGGTCGACACGGTGGCCCGGCCGATGGCCTCGCTCGCCTCGTCGAGGAGCCGTCCGGCGCCGGTGCCGGGCACGTTCAGGTCCGCGACCTGCCGCAGGGCGGCGAGCCTGGACCGCCGCAGCAACAGGGGGAGTTCGCGGGCCAGTTCCTCGGGCTCGAAGTCGACGGCCACCCCCAGGGCGCCCGGGGTGCCCGTTCCCGGCAGCAGGCCCGCGCCTGCCACGAGGGGGGTGATCGTGGTGCAGAGGGAGGCGTCCGGGCCCGGCCGTGGGCTCGGATCGTGTGCGTCCGGCGCGTCGAACGCGGCGCGCAGCCGTTTGGCGAAGAGCTCCAGGTCGCTGGGGTTCAGCGGGGCCGCGACCGGTGCCGGGTAGCAGTCGCGGTACGGGTCGGCGTCGTCGATGAGGAGCGCCGGACCGGCAGTGGGCTTCAGCGACTTCAACGGGCGCCATTCGACGTGCAGTTCGCCGCCGTCCTGGCCTCTTCCGGTCACCTGGAGGCCGTCCGCCGTGATCGCGCACTCGACTCGTCCGGGTGCCGAGAGGCGCAGGGTCCCGAGGGTCGGGAGGTACAGGTCCCGGTCCTGCTGCCACCAGGTGAGGGCGGCTTCCCTCGCCGCGAGCACGGCCGCCGCCGAGGCGGACGCCGCCAGCCGCGCGAGGTCGGCGTGCCCCTCCAGGGCGCGCAGCAGCGCGGTACGCAGATACGGGTGGGCGAGAACGGTGTCGAGGTGGGGCGCGGTGACGGCGTCGGAGTCCAGCTCGACCAGCAGGTCCCAGGTCGCGACCCAGTCGGGGTGACCGGACAGCTCGGCGTTCACGCGGGCCAACAGACTCCGGTTGAGCTCCAGTTGGGCCAGCCGGAGGCTGCCGGTGTCTGTGACCGCCGGGTGCAGTGCGCGCTCGGTGATCCGCTCGGCGACGCCCTCGACCAGGCCCCGCAGGTCGGAGCAGAACACGGAGGGGTTGTCGAAGCCTCGCTCGCCGCTGTACCGGTGGGCGTAGAGGCCGCCGCCGCAGGACGTGACGACCGGGCAGCGGCGGCAGGTCTCGCTGACGCCTGCGATGCCGAGCTGACGGGCCCGGACGCCGGGGTGCTCGGCGAACTCCGCGAAGCCGTGCCGGAAGACGTCGTAGCCGGTGGCGGGTGCGCCCTCGTAGGCGGTCTTGAGACTGTCGGCCTGCTCGAAGGTGCCGTCGGTCTCGATCACCGCCAGGTCGGACGGGGCGAGGCCCAGCGCCTCGGTCAGGCTGGGGCCGCCGCGCAGGGTGCTGAGCACCGACTCGAAGGTTCTGACCGGCATGGGGCGCCCCTGCTCCTCCCAGCGGTCGAAGACCTTCAGCAGCCAGTCGGCGTAGGGCGTTCCCCTGCCGTGTCCGGGGGGAGGGCTGTCCCACGTCGAATGGGGGAGGAGGTAGTCGACGCGGGGCGGTTCCAGGGCGGTCAGGGCGTCGTGCACCGCGACCGGGTCGTTGGCCACGTCCACCGTGCACAGCAAGCCCTGGAACAGGTCCCGGTACTCCGGCAGGCGGAGGAGCCCGATCGCCCGCAACACCCGGTCGTAGCTGCTGCGACCTCGGCGGTCCAGTCGATGCCGATCGTTGGCCACCCGATCACCGTCGAGTGAAATTCCGACCTTCACACCGAATTCCCGGAACACTTCCAGATGCCGCTTGTTCAGCTGTACGCCATTCGTATGAATGCGCAGGTCCAATGTCGTGACCGGAGCCAATACGCGGGTGAGTTCCGCGCACATGTGCCGTAGCCGGGCCGGTCCCGCGAGAAGCGGTTCTCCACCGTGCAGAATCACGACGACGGATTCCAGGTCGCTCTCGACCGCGTATTCGGCGAGGCGGCGAGCCACTTGGCCGAGAGTCTCCTCGGCGATCACCACCGGCCGCCCACGCCAGCTCTGGTCGGCGTGTTCGTACACATAGCAGTGGTCGCATGCCAGGTCGCAGCGGCTGTGCACCTTGAGGACCAGTTGCTGGATCGGTCGCTGGCCGCGGAAGTCCGTCACTTTCCGGAAGTGTACGCGCCGACGCGCCCCCGTGGAGGCGGCGCGAGACCCCAACGCCCTTGTTGATCAAGAAGGTTGGGGTCTCGGATGTCGTGCTCGGGAGTCAGATGGACGAGTTGAACTCGCCCGCTCCTGCGGGGCGCGACTCGCGAACCTCGGTCACACGACCGGTGAACCGCTGGACGCGGGGCTCACGCGTGTCGATCGTCGCGAGTGTGGCCGTCCGCTTGGTAGCCGGTCGAGTCGCGCCCGGTCGGCGGATCGGCTTCGTGCCCGGAACGTTCATGGATTTTTCGTCCTCCTCAGGAGACCAATGCGTCATCAGCCCCTGGCCGACGAGATCCCGTGGCAAGGGCCTGGTCATTGAGGTTCGGACGACACTGTAGGGCATGGTTCTATCATGCACGCCCTTTACCACGCACGCCTCCGACGGTAAAGGGCGCCTGCGCCCGACCGTGTTCTCCGACAGGCGGCCTGGCGCGAATTCAAGATTGACGAGAGCATGACCGTTCCGTCGGCTTCCCGGTATCCGTATGAGGTCTGCATGGCTGTGACGCCCGGCCCCAGCACTACGGTGAGTGATCGTGATCTGTCCCCGTTGTTCCAGGTGTGCGATGAGAAGGCGGTGACCCATCAGGGTGAAAGCTTCAAGGTCGTCCGGATGCAACTGGTCGTCCTGCTGCTCGCGACCGCGACCGCTTCGCTGGCCGAGCGGGTCGGGAGCCGGGTGCCCTCGGCCGTCGCGGCCGTGCTGTACGCCCTGACGATAGTGATCGGCTTCTATGTGTCCCGTCGGCGGGCGCGGGCACAGTGGCAGGCGCACAGGGCGGCGGCCGAGGTGGTCAAGTCGCTGGCCTGGCAGTTCATGGTGCACGGCGGGCCCTTCCACTCCCGGCTCGTCAACCCCGAGGCGCTGTTCGCCGAACGGCTGGAACTACGGCTCAGCGAGCTGCGCAAGGTCGGGTGGCAGGACCCGCGCGAGAGCGTCACCGAACTCGGACTCGGGCAGATCACGCCGATGATGCGTACGGTGCGCGCCAAGGCGTTCGCCACCCGGCGCGACATCTATCTCCGTGACCGGGTCCTGCAACAGCTGGACTGGTATCGCGGCAAGGCCGGAGAGGCGCACCAGGCGTCCGTGCGCTGGTCGGGCGTCACCACCACCCTGACCGCGCTGGCCCTGGCCACCGCCGTCGCGCGGGCCACCGGGGTGATCGGCAGCCGGTTGGACCCGACCGGTGTCCTCAGTGCCGCCGCCGCGGCCGGCGTCGCCTGGCAGGAGGTGCGACGACACCGCCCGCTGACGTACGCCCACAAGCTGGTGGAACAGGACCTGGACACGCACCGCGTCACCATGATCACGACCGTCAGCGAGGACGGGTGGGCCGACGCGGTCGCGGAGGCGGAGCGGCTGGTGTCGCCGCAGCACACGGACTGGCTGGTGCGGTTCGGGTCCTGACGGGGCGGCGTACGCCGGCCGGGCGGGGGGTCAGGCGCGGAGCACGCCCGGGCTCCACAGGACCGTCACCGGGACGCCCGTGAGGCGTGCGTAGTCGACGATGTCGGCCGTGCCGCCCAGGCCGCGGGCCGGGGCGCCGTCCCAGACGGCGATCATGCGGTCGGTGTGGTCGACGATGTAGCGGCCGGCCGCGTAGTACGCCTCCTCGTGGGTGCGCTCGTACGGCAGTTGCTCGCGTTCGGTGCAGCACTTGAGGAGGCGGCGGTAGGCGCCGCGGACCTGGTCGTCGCCGAGGTGGGTCTCGTAGTCCATGCCGGGGATCACGGCCGTGAGCTGGAGTCCGCTCTCCAGGGCGATCTCCGCGAAGAGCTGATCGGCGCCGGCGGCGAGACTGCTGAGGGCCCGGGTGGTGGAGGGGCGGCCGCGTAACTCCGCCCGGATGCCCGAGCGGACGGCGGACAGGGCGGCCTCCGGGATCTCCCGGTGTCCGGTGATACCGATCCGGGTCACGGGCCCTGGCATCCGCGCACTCACCTCCCTGGCCGTGTTCCTCCAAGTAACCCTAGCGGCGGGGAACTTCGGCGAGAACGACACGTACGGGCGTTCGGTGGGGGCGTCACGGGCTCACGGGGGCGACGATCGGGTGACCGACGTGGTGCCGACCGCCCTCGTGTGCCCCGGGTGCTGCCGCTCGTGGGCATGTTCGGAGAACTGTTCGTAGGAGGAGGGGCGAGGGAGGGCTGGGGGAGGGGCGGGGCGGCCTCCGGCGCGGGGGGCGGTCCGGTCCCAGTGCGGTGCGATGCGGTGCGATGCGGTCCGGTGGGGGTGCGGCGGCCGGGGCGCGTCGGTCAGTCGCCCACCGGGTCCAGGCTGATGGGTTCGATCCGGCCGTCGAGCATGGCGCCGACACCGAGCGCGGCGCAGACGTCGGGGCGTTCGGCGATGTGGACCGGCATGCCGGTGGCGTGGCGCAGCATCTGGTCGAAGCCGGGGAGCAGGGCGCTGCCGCCGACCATCATGATGCCCCGGTCGGCGAGGTCGGCCACCAGGTCGGGCGGGCAGTCGCGGAGCACCTTGCCGATGCCGTCGACCACGGCGGTGAGGGGGGTCTGGATGGCGTCCCGTACGGCCGCGGTGTCCACCTGGACGGAACGGGCCAGCCCCGTCGCCACGTCCAGGCCGTGGATCTCGGTGGAGGTGGGGCCGTGCGGGGTGAGGCCGTTGCCGGAGAGGGCCAGCTGGAGCGGCCGTACGGACTGGCTCGGCAGTGTCAGTTCGTGGCGCAGACGCAGGTGCTGCACGATCGCGTGGTCGATGGTCTCGCCGCCGACGGGGATGCGTACCGCGCTGACGACCGAGCCGAGGGAGAGGACGGCGAGTTCGGTGGCCCCCGCACCACACACCATGATCATGGTGGCCTCGGGCTGCTCCACCGGCAGACCGCAGCCGACCGCCGCCGCGATGAGGGTGTCCACCAGTTCCACCCGGCGGGCGCCGAGGCCCACCAGGGTCTCGACCGTGGCGCGTTGGGCGAGCGGGCCCGCGCCGTGCGGGGTGCAGGCGGCGGCTCGCAGCACGGGCTTGCGGCGCAGATTGCGGCGGACCCGGTCGCCCAGCAGCTGGCGCAGCATCCGCTGGGCCATCTCGATGTCGACGACCGTACCGCCGGAGACGGGCCGGACGACCCGGATGTAGTCGGGCGTACGGCCCGTCATCTTCTCCGCGAACTCCCCGACCGCGATCAGCGCGCCCGTCCGGGTGTTCACGGCGGCGACGCTCGGCTGGTCCACGACCAGGCCCGCCCCCTTCACATACACCCGGGTCCGCGCGGCCCCGAGGTCGACGCCGAAGTGGCAGCGGCGCAGCTGCTCCAGACTGGCGGTCATCGCGGTCATTGCGGATCCTCCCGAGCACGGACCGTACGGACCGCCGCCGGTCGGCGGTTCCGGGTTCCCTTTGCATCGTGCGGGGGGCGGGGGTGGGGTGCCTGTTGGGGTGGGCCGGGTGGGGGTGCGGCTGGACGGGTGGTTCGGCGGGGTGGGACGGCCGCGCCTCTTCGCGTCAGTCGGGTGCGGGTGTTGTCGCTGTGGTTGTCGCGGGTGTCGTCGCGGGGGTGACTGTTCCGCGTACGACGCCGAGTTCCACCAGGTCCTGCGGTCGTAGGCGGAGTTCGTCGGCCGTGGCCCGCACCTGGTCCCCCGGGCGTTTGAGGATCGCGGCCGCCAGTTCCGGGGCGATCACCGAGAAGTAGGAGTCGGGGGTGGCCCAGGTGTCGGTGGGGGCGGCTAGGGCGAGGGCGCCGCCGGAGCCGCCCTCGCCGATGAGGAGGGTGGTGACGGGGGTGCGGGCGGTGGCGACGGTGGTGAAGAGGGCGGCGATGGCGGGGCCCGCGCCCTCGCGTTCGGCGTCGGCGTCGTTCGCGGCGCCGGGGGTGTCGATCAGGGTCAGGACGGGGATGCCGAGGCGGTCGGCGAGGCGGATGAGGCGGGCGGCGGTGCGGTAGCCCGCCGGGCGGGTCGGGGTACCGCACTGGGCCGCGTAGGCGACGGTCCGGCCCTCGTGTTCGCCGAAGCCGCACAGCATGCCGGGGTCGGTGCCGCCGGCGCGGTCCCCTCGCAGGGGGGCGCGGCGGGTGAAGTAGGCGTCCAGATAGGCCTCGGCTCGGGGGCGGTGGGGGGAGCGGGCGCGTTGTACGGCGTCCCAGCCTGTGGTGGGGAGGGCGGGGAGGGGCGCCTGTTGGGGTGGGGGGTTCGGTTGCCTGGCGGCTGTCGGTTCGTGGGGGCTGGGCGCGCCGTTCCCCGCGCCCTTCGAGGGCCTGCGGTCCTCGTGAGGGGCGGCGTTCGGTGGGAGGCCGTCGGGTGGGAGGGCGGGGGGTGGGGGCGCTGGTTCTGTGGACGGGGTGGTCAGGAGGGTCAGCCAGAGGGACAGCGTGTCGCGCAGGTCGGTCGGGGGGACCACCGCGTCGATCGAGCCCGCCGCGAGCTGGGCCTCCGCCGTGTACGCCGTCGGGTCCGCGTCCGGGGGGCGGACGCGGGAACCGGCGAAGCCCACCTGGGCGTCCGGGAGGGCCAGGACGATGTCGGCAGCGGCGCCGAGGGCGGCCCAGCCGCCGCCCGTCGTGGGATCGCGGAGGACCGCGATCTGCGGCAGCCCCGCCTCGCCCGTCAGCGCCGACTGGCGTGCCACACGCTGGAGTTGGGTGAGAGCGCGCATGCCCTCCTGCATACGGCTGCCACCGGTCGCGATCAGGGAGACGACCGGGAGACGGTGCTCGCGGGCATACACGTGGGCCGCTTCCAGGCGGTCGCCGGTGCGTTCGCCGAGGGAGCCGCCGAGGAAGCCGAACTCGAAGGAGATCAGGACCGCTTGTGCGGTTCCGACGGCCGCCCGCCCCCACACCACCGACTCCTCCTCCCCGGTGCGCTCGGCGGCGCGGGCACGGGAGGCGTCGTAACCGGGCCAGCCGAGGGGGCCGTCGGGGGCTGCGACCCCGTGCGGGGAGGGGAGTTGAGCGAAGTCGTCCGTCAGGAGGGCGATGGCGTCTCGGGCCGAGTGGCTTCGGCTGTTCATCTGTGCACTCATCCGTTCTTCTTCACGCAGCGGTTCACACGGTTCACACAGCGGTTCACACAGCGGTTCACTCGGCCGGCTTCAGTGCGCGCTTCATGATCTTGCCCATGTCGTTGCGAGGGAGGGAGGTGAGGTAGTGAACGGTGCGGGGGCGCTTGTGGGGGGAGAGGAGGGTGGCTACATGGGTCGCCAACTCCGCCGCCGGGGGCAGGGATTGGGGGTCCTGCGGGACGATCCAGGCGACCACGCGCTCGCCGAGGTCGGGGTCCGGTGCGCCGGTGACGGCCGCCTCCCGGACGCCCGGGTGTTCCAGGAGCGCGTTCTCGATCTCGCCCGCGCCGATCTTGTAGCCGCCGCTCTTGATGAGGTCGGTGGCCTTCCGGCCGACGATGCGGACGTAGCCGTCGGGGTCGCGGACGGCCATGTCACCGGTGCGGAACCAGCCGTCGGCGGTGAACGCGGCGGCGGTGGCGTCGGGCCGGTTGAGGTACTCGGTGAACAGGTTCGGACCGCGCACCTGGATCTCGCCGACCGACTCGCCGTCGTACGCGGTGAGGGGCGTCCCGTCCTCCTCGACCAGCCTCAACTCCACGCCGGGCAACGGGACTCCGACCGTGCCGGCGCGGGGTTCGCCGTCGGCCCGGACGCTGGTGTTCATGAGCGTCTCCGTCATGCCGTACCGCTCGATGACCCGGCGGCCGGTCGCCGCCGCGATCCGCTCGTGGTCGTGCACCGGCAGCGCGGCCGAGCCGGAGACGAGGAGGCGGGCGCGGCCGAGTGCCTTCGCCAGGTCCGGGTCGGTGGGGAGGGTCTCGGCGATGCGGTGGTACATCGTCGGGACGCCGAACAGCATCGTCGCGCCCGACGACAGCTCCTGCGCGACGGCACCCGTGTCGAACCTGCCGAGGTGGCGGACCGCGCCGCCGCGCCGCAGCGGGCCCAGGATGCCCAGGATCAGGCCGTGGACGTGGAAGAGGGGCAGGGCGTGGACCAGTACGTCGTCGGCAGTCCACTGCCAGGCGTCGGCCAGGGCGTCCAGGGTGGTCGCGATGGCGCGGCGGGGGATGACGGCGCCCTTCGGCGGGCCGGTGGTTCCGGAGGTGTAGACGATGAGGGCGGGGGCCGTGGGAGCCGGTTCCTCCGTGCGCGCCGGGTGCGAGGTCGAGCGGCCCCGTACGTCGACGTCCACACGCTCCAAGTCGGCCAGCGCGGGCGGGAGTTCGGCGTCCGGAGCGGTGAGGATCAGAGCGGGGGCGCTGTCCTTCAGGATGTGTCCCAGCTCGCTCTGGCCCGACTTCGGGTTGAGCGGTACGGCGGGGACGCCGGCCCGTAGCGCGGCCACGACGCCCACCGCCGTCTCCAGCGTCGGTGTCGCCCAGACGGCCACGCGGCCCGCGTCGCGGATCCGGGCGCCGAGCGCGTCGGTCACGGCCGAGAGTTCCGCGTACGTCAGGGAGCGCTCACCGAAGCGCAGGGCGGGGTGGTCGGGGGTTCGGGCTTCGCCGGTGAGGGCCGGGAAGAGAGAGGACACGTTCTGCACTCCTTGGTCGTCGCCCTGCTCGTGGGCGGGGTCGTCGTCTCGGTCCTCGCCGTTCGAGGTACCGCACTGCCCTTGGGCGCCCCGATCGACGGGGCTCCCCGATGGGGTTACCCGAATCCCGGGACCACCAGCACCAGCCACACCACGGCGGGTACCACGGCCACCACGATCCCTCCGTAGATCATCAGCAGTCGGAAGATAGCGCTCGCGGTCGATGTCCGGTGTGGCGGCCAGGAGACCAGGGCGCCGTTGGTGGAGAAGGGGGGTGAAAGCTGCTACGGATTTTCTAGTCATTCGTGGTCACTTCTAGTCGTACGTCCCGGAAATCTTGATCTTGTGAAGCTTTCGGAGTGGGCGCGGTAGCAGGGCGTGAGTTACCAGACGCCTGGCGATGGGTGAAGGACGGCAAGATGCCCGTTCCCGTCACCCAGCGCCGTCCGGGACGTGGCTGGTCGCCGAGCCCGCTCCGGCTGTCTCCGCGGTCTCTGGGCGGGTGGTGGCGTACTGTCGTGTCTCGTCAGCCGACCAGAAAGCCGACTTGGACCGGCAGGCGTCACGGGTGGTGGACGGGGCGAACGGGCTTGGCCTGCCGGTCGCTGAAGTCGTGACCGAGGTCGGTTCGGGGCTGAACGGGCGGCGGCGCAAGCTGCACCGGGTGCTGTCCGACCCGCAGGCCGCGGTGATCGTGGTCGAGCACCGCGACCGGCTGGCCCGGTTCGGCGTCGAGCACCTCGAAGCCGTGCTGTCGGCGTCGGGGCGGCGCCTGGTCGTCCTCGACCCCACCGAGACCGCTGACGGCCTCGTACGGGACATCACCGAGCATCACCGGGTGGCGAACCTCCGCGAAGACGCCCTGCACCAGCTCACCACCAGCGTGGCGGCCGAGTACGGCACCGTCGTGGTCGAAGGCCTCAACGTCGCCGGCACGCTCCGCAACCGGCGCCTCGCCCGACGCATCGCCGACGCCGGATTCGGCGAGATCCGCCGCCAACTCGACTACAAGACCCGCCAGCGCCACGCCACCCGCCTCGTGGCCGCGAACCGCTGGTACCCCTCCTCGAACTGAGGCGTGCCGGGTCGTTCACCTTGGCCCTCCCGGTCCCTTACCGCTCTCCGGTCGGTCGGCCCACCACGTCCGCCACCACACAGCTCACGTTGTCGGGGCCGCCCGCCTCGTTCGCCTCGGTGACGAGGGCGCGTACGGCGGTGTCGGGGTCGGCGGTCGAGGACAGGGTGTGCCGGATGGCCGGGTCGGGGACGACCGAGGAGAGGCCGTCGGAGCACAGGAGGTAGCGGTCGCCGGGGTGGGCGTCGTGGAGGCGCAGGTCGGGTATGGCGGTGGCCTCGCCGTTGGTCAACGCCTTCAGGAGCAGGGCGGGTTGGGGGTGTGCGGTGGCCTCCTCCGGGGTGAGCCGACCCTCGTCGATCATCGACTGGACGACCGTGTGGTCGTGGGTGATCCGGAACAGTTCGCCGTCGCGCAGCAGATACGCGCGTGAGTCGCCGATGTGGACGAGGGCGAGCTGCGAGCCGGTCCAGAGCATCGCCGTCAGGGTCGTGCCGTCGTCCCCGGTCCCCGCGAGGTCCCGTACGGCGTCGCTCGCGCCTTGTACCGCGTCCTCCAGCAGGTTCAGCACACTGCCCGCCGGGAGGGTCTCGCGGTCCAGGGTCTTCAGTGCCTCCACGGCGGCCGTGCTCGCGGGCGCCCCGGCGGGGCCGAAACCGTCGGCGACGGCGAGGACGCGGGTGCCGGCGTAGGCGGTGTCCTGGTTGGCGGCGCGGACGAGGCCGGTGTCGGAAAGGGCGGCGTAACGGAGTTCGAGCATCGCGGTGTCCTCCTCGGACGTGTGGGTGAGGTGGTCCACGAGGAAGGCCGCCAGGTCGCGTCGGGTCGCCGTCTCGGCCTCGACCCCGGCCCAGTACGCCCGGATCTCCCGGGCCGCGGGGCCCGGCTCCAGCGCGCACACCGTACGGATGCGGGCCAGCGGCATCCCGAGCCGACGGAGCCAGGCCACCAGCCGGGCCTGCTCCAACTGCTCGGCTGCGTAGTAGCGGTAGCCGGTGTCGGGGTCGACCCGGGCGGGCCGCAGCAGCTCCAGTTCGTCGTAGAGCCGCAGTGCCTTCGGTGACAGCCGGCACGCCTTGGCGAAGGCCCCGATCGTCAGCATCCGCATGCTTCCCCCCTGTCGGTCCCGCAGGTCCCGTCGGTCCCGTCGGTCCCGTCGGTCCCGTCGGTCCCGTCGGTCCTGGCGTTCCTCGTTCCGCGATCGATGCTGGGGCTTCACCGAAGGTGAAGGTCAAGCGGTGGTACGGAGCCCAGTCGATCATCCGTTATCTTTTCGTGACCGAGTCGGCCGCATCCGATCACATACCGATCACGCTCTGAAGGAACATGAGCGCGCACAAGGCACCACGTTCTCGCGGCCGCGGCCACAGTCGGACCCGTAGCCGCCGGCGGCGTAAGGCTCCCGCGTCGCGAGCGAGGGCGCCTCTGTGGAGCGGTCTCGGGGCGGTGGCGGTCGTCGGTGTCGCCGGGTTCGCCGCGGTGGGGTGGATGAACGGCGGGACGGGCGAGTCGGCGGGCGAGCGCGGCGGCAGCGCGTCCGCCGAGTCCTCGGACGAGCGCCCGGGGCGCTCGTCCGGGCCGAGCGCCCAGGCGGACGGACCTCCCTCCGGAAGACCCTCCTCGCCCAGCTCCTCGCCCAGTTCCTCTCCGGGCTCGTCCCCGAGTTCCTCGTCGAGTTCCGCACCGAGCGCCTCCGGGGCGCCCTCCCCCAGCGGCTCGGGGTCGATCACCATCCCCAGGACCGGGCCCGGCACGTTCACCACGGCGTCCGGGGGCAGCGGCAAGGTGGGGAAGGGGACGCCGCTGCGCTACCGGGTCGACATAGAGAAGGGGCTGTCGCTGTCGGCCGCCGCCGTCGCCGAGGAGGTGGAGGCCGTCCTCGCCGACCCGCGCGGCTGGACCGCCGACGGAAAATCGGCCTTCAAGCGGGTCTCCGACGGTCCCGCCGACTTCGTCGTCAAGGTCGCGACCCCGGGCACCGTCGACGACGTCTGCGGCCGGGCCGGGCTGAACACCCGGGGCGAGTACAACTGCCGGGCCGGTGACGACGTCATGGTGAACCTGGAGCGCTGGGAGCTGGCGACCCCCGTCTACGCCGACGACGTCAAGGCCTACCGCGCCCTGATCATCAACCACGAGGTCGGCCACTTCCTCGACCACGGCCACGTCACGTGCCCCGGCAAGGGCAAGCCCGCTCCGGCGATGATGCAGCAGATCAAGGGCATGAAGGGCTGCGTCCCCAACGTCTGGCCGTACGACCGCGACGGCCGCCTCATCACGGGCCCGGCGGTGCCGTGACCCGCCCCGCGACGCGGTGAGCCGCCGTAGGGCTCCGCGGGGCCCCGGGAACACGACCAGCAGGTCTTGCGATCGGGGCGTGGACGGGGCCGCGGAAACCCGTTCCCCTCATGGCGTCCGAGGTTGTTAGCCTCGGCGGACATCCGCCTTCCGGGCCCCTCGTCGGGGCGCAGCCTTGGACATACGAGATCGGAGTTCCCGTGGCCCGCACAGCCGCTCCCCGTATAGCCCTCGCCACCTACGATCCCGGGCCCAGGATCAACCACGACCGGGATCTGCCGGTGCTGGTGGAGGCGCTGCGGGCGGCCGGGTCCGACGCGGTGTCCGTGCACTGGGACGATCCGGCGGTCGACTGGGCCGCACACGACCTGGTCGTCATCCGGTCCACCTGGGACTACAGCTGGCGCGCGGCCGAGTTCGTGGCCTGGGCGGAGAAGACCGGCGAGGCCACCCGGCTCGCCAACCCGGCCGAGGTCGTGCGCTGGAACACCGACAAGCGGTACATCGGCGATCTCGCGCGGGCCGGGGTGCCGGTCGTGCCCACGGACTACCTCGCACCCGGCGACCCCCTGCGGCTGCCCGAGGCCCACCCGTACGTCGTGAAGCCCACCTCCGGCGCGGGCGCCCGGTACGCCGCCCGCTACACCCCCGACCAGCGGGAGACCGCCGCGGCACATGTCGAGCGGATGCACGGCGAGGGGCTCACCGCGATGGTGCAGCCGTTCGTGGCCGGCATCGACACCGAGGGCGAGCGGGCCCTGCAGTTCTTCGGCGGCCGGCTCCTGCACGCCAGCCGCAAGGGCGCGGTGCTCGCGCCCGACATGGCGTACGACGCCGAGAAGACCGCCCACCCCGACCTGGTGCCCTGGACCCCGACTGGTGCCGAACTCGCCGTCGCCGAGCGGGCGTTGGCCGCCGTACCGGACCGGCCCGAGCTGCTCTACGCGCGGGTCGACCTGGTCACCGGGGCCGACGGGCAGCCGTGCGTGATGGAGTTGGAGCTCGTCGAGCCCAACCTCTTCCTGTGGCTGCACCCGGACTCGCTGCCCCGGACCGTGGACGCGATCCTGGCCGCCGCCGCTACCGCCACCGCCTGACCCGCGGCCCGCCCACCCGCGAGCCCCCTCACCCGAAGAGGCGGGAAATCCATGAAGCGTGCGTCCCGCCCGTGCCCGCTGCCTACCCTTCGGGGTTACAACAGCGCGTACGGGAACCACAACTGAGGGCGTGACCAGCATCGTGGGCGGATCGGAGTCGCGGCGCCCTTCCGGTTTCCCGGCGGAGCTGACGAGCTTCGTGGGGCGACGGGACGAGGCGGCCGATGTCAGGCGGCTGTTGTCGGCGGGCAGACTGCTGACGCTGACGGGACCCGGCGGGGTGGGCAAGACCCGGCTCGCCGGGCATGTGGCGGGACAGGTCGCACGGGCCTTCCCGGACGGCGTGTGGCTCGTGCCGCTGGCCGCGCTCAGCGACGAGGCGTTCGTCCCGCACGCCGTCAACGACGCGCTCGGCGTCCGCAACGAGACCGTGCGGCCCCCGCTGGAGATCCTCGTCGACCACCTGCGCGAGCGACGGTTATTGATCGTCCTCGACAACTGCGAGCATCTGCTGCGCAGTTGCGCGGTCCTCGCGGGGACGGTGCTGGCGGGCACCGAGGGCGTACGGATCCTCGCCACCAGCAGGCACCGGCTCGGGCTGGCCGGGGAGCAGCTGTTCGAGGTGCCGCCGCTGCCCGCGCCCGCGCCGGAGGAGCTGAGCCCGTCCACGGGTTCGGCGGCGAGTTCGTCGGCGGCGGAGTCCTTCCCCGCGCTGCGGCTGTTCGCCGACCGGGCGGCGGCCGTCGTCCCCGGCTTCACCGTCGGCGAGGCGAACCAGCAGGCCGTGGCCCGGCTCTGCCGCCGCCTCGACGGGTTGCCGCTCGCCATCGAACTGGCGGCGGTCCGGGTGCGCGCCCTCGGCGTGGACCAGCTCGTCGAACGCCTCGACGACCGCTACCAGCTCCTGACCTGTGGCAGCCCGACCTCCGCGCCCCGCCATCGCACCCTGCGCTCCGCCGTCGACTGGAGCCACGAACTGTGCACCCCGCAGGAGCAGTTGGTGTGGGCGTGGCTGTCGGTGTTCGTCGGTGGCTTCGACCTGGCCGCCGCCGAGGCCGTCTGCGCCGGGAAGGACGTCGGGACCGGGAAGGACGGCAGGAGCGGGGAGCGGATCGCCCCGTGCGCGGTCCTGGACGCCGTCGCCGGGCTCGTCGACAAGTCCGTCCTCGTCCGGGAGGAGCACGCCGGTCAGGTCCGCTACCGGCTGCTGGTGTCGCTGCGCGACTACGGGCTGGAGAAACTGCACGGCCTGGGCGAGGCGACCGAGACCCGGCGACGGCACCGGGACCACTTCGCGCGTCTCGGAGCCGAGTACGAGCAGGCGTGGTTCGGCCCCGACCAGACGGAGATCACCGAACGCATCCGGATCGACCAGGACAACTTCCGGGCCGCCCTGGACTTCTGCCTCACCACCCCCGGCGAGGCGCAGCACGGGCTGCGGCTCGCCGCCCGGCTGTGGTTCCACTGGGTCGCGGGCGGCATCTGGGGCGAGGGACGGCACTGGATGGACGGGGCGCTGCGCGCCGGTGCCCGGCCCGATGTGGCCCTGACCCGCGCCATGTGGGCGGGCGCCCTGACGTCCCTGGTGCACAGCCGCTCCGCCGCCGTCCTGGCCGGCCTCGATCCGGTGCGGGCCGCGGCCGACGCCGACGCGGAACTCCCGGTGCCCGCGCCCCCGCCCGTGCCGGCCTGCGCCCTCGCCCCGGGCCGGGCCCGCGCCTCCACCGCCTTCGTCGTCCTCACCCGCGTCGAACTGGCCTGCACCCTCGTCAGCCGGGGCCGCGCCGGTGAGGCGATCCCGCTGTGCGCCGAGGCCGTCGCCCTCTGCGAGGCGCACGGGGAACAGTGGGCCCGCTCCTGGGCGCTGCGCACCCTCGCCCTCGCGCACTGGTCGGCCGGGCAGTACGACCGGGCCGCCGAACACGCCCGCGCCTGTCTGCGGCTGCCGTACACCGTGAGCCAGCACCAGAGCCTCGCCCGCACACTCGATCTGCTCGCCGCCGCCGAGGCGCTGGCGGGGGATGCCGAGCGGGCCGGCGTGCTGCGCGGTGCAGTCGACCGGATCTGGCACGACATCGGCGGCAACCCCGTGGAGGCCCTCCAGCCCGGCCGCGCCCGCGCCGCCGAACACCACGCCCGCCGCGCCCTCGGCGACCACGCCTACGCCCTGGCCCACCGCCGGGGCAGCCGTCTCACACCCGAGCAGGCGGTGGCCTACGCCCTGGGCGAGCCGGAGGAGAGCCCGGCCGCCGCGCGGAGGGGCGGACGACGGGACGGCGCCGGTCCGGCCTCCCGCACGGGCGGACGGCGTGACGGCGCGGCCTTCGGGCCGAGCGCGGACGACGGGCTGGACGGCTCGGGTTCCGGTCCGCGTACGGGGGAGGCGTCCGCCGTACGCCGGAACGCCCGGGGCTCCTCCTCGGGCCCCCGGGAGGGCACCCTCACGGCCGGGGGCCCGGCCCGCGCCCTGGCGTCGGCGAAGGCCTCGGCCCCCGTCACCGCCCCCGTCGTCGACCCGGTTCCGCTGACCCGCCGTGAACTGCAGGTCGCGGCCCTCGTCGCCCAGGGCCGCACCAACAAGCAGATCGCCGACCACCTCGTCATCGCCCGCCGTACCGCCGAGGGCCATGTCGAACGCATCCTGGTGAAGCTGGGGTTCCACAACCGCAGTCAGGTGGCGGCCTGGTTCAGCGCGCGGGCGGGGCTGTAGCGGGCGGCGTACGCATCGGGTCGGGCGACGGAGCGGGCAGCGGGCCGGGCGGCGGATCCGACAGCGGGCCGGGGAGCGGGGCGGACAGGGTGACCGTGGTGCCGTGGGGCGTGCCGCGGACGTCGATCCGGGCGGGAGCGCCGATACCGGCGATCAGCGACTCCGCGAGGCCCGGGCCGTGCCCCTCGGGCCGTCCCGGCGGGGGGACGGCACCGCCGTACGTCACTTCGCAGAGCAACTCACCATCGCCTGAGCGGAGTTCGACGACTCTCGGGTCGGCGCCCCGGGCGGCGGCGTCCGTGGCGAACTCCACCGCGGCCTGCCCGAAGGCGCCTCTGACGGAGGCCGGGAGACGGGCGCGCAGGGACGCCTCCTCCACCAGGGCGCGCACCAGGGGGAGTTCGGGACCACGAAACTCCATCCGCAGTCGCAGCCCCCCGCTCACCCGGCGTCCTCCTCGTCCCCTTCGCCCTCCACGCGGACCAGCAGCTGGGGCACCTCGTCGGCGCCCAGTTGCTCCAGCACCAGCCCCAGCAGTTCCCCGCAGCGCACGGTGACCTCGCTGCCGGCCGGGAGCGAGGCGGCGAGACTGATCAGTTGCCAGGCGCAGTGGGCCTCCATGAAGCAGAGGTCGCGGAGGTCGAGGACGAAGTGGCTGGGCCCCGAGTCGTCACGGTGTTCCAGCGCCTCGCGCAGCGCCTCGACGAACTCGCTGCGGGTGCTCAGCTCGGCGGTGCCGGCCATCCGACCGCCGTCCGCTGTGCCGGTGACGTCCAGGGAGTCCAGGCGTTCCATGACCCGCAGCGGATGGACCTTGCCGACGCGGGAGGTCAGCTCGTCGTCGAAGCGCCGGCGGTCGTACCAGCAGATCGCCGTGAACAGCGGGTCCGCGAAGAGCGGCGCCACCGAGGCCTCGTAGTCGAGCAGCCGGTCGTGGCCGAGGTTGACCCGGGGCGCCCAGCTCATGTCGGCGGTGATCCGCAGCCCCGCCCAGCCCTCGTCGCAGGCGCGGTCGACCTCGGCGGCGTAGGTGTCGATCGTGCGCCGCTCCTGGAAACGGCCGTCGGGCACGTAGATGTCCGTGTTGCGCCTGAGCGACAGCTGGCCGCCGTCCCGCGCCGCCGCCACCTGCCCGCTGCCCCGGTCCAGCAGTGCGACCACCTCGTCGTCGCTCAGATCGTCGGGGTCCATGACCAGCAGGACCTTCTCGCCGCGCGCCAGACTCGTCCGGGTGTACGCGGTGAAGACCTTCCACGGTGACTCGTCGGCCCCCTCGGGGTCCCTCGGCCCCATACAGGCGTGATCCCCCAGCCGCAGCCGCTCGACGGGCACGGTTCGCTCCGCGGGGTGCTGGCTCGTCATGGGGGCACCTTCCCGTGAGGATCTTTCCCGTGAGGATCAGGACTCTGCACGGACAGTAGGCCCGTCGGCGCCCCCGACGGCCGGATGATCGCCAATCTTCTGCTTGGGATGATTTCGGGGCGGGTCGGAGTGAAGTTCGATCGAGAGTGGGCGCCACCCGACCGGCGGTGACCGGGTGTTTTCTGCTTAGGCCACCCTCTGCAACAACCCCCACGTGAACTCCGCGACACACTCCCGCCGCACCCCGTCCCGGTCCGGCGCGACGAACCGCAACCCCCACCGCGTGGGCGCCGTCCCCTCCATCGGCCGGGCCGGCGCGAACGCCCGTGCCACCTCGTCCACCGTGCAGGACCACGGCACCAGATCCTCCATGGCGCGCGGCTCGGGCCCGGCCGCCCCGGGCGCGCGCACCAGCCACTCGTTCCACACTGCCCCGTTCGGCGCCAGCAGCACCTCGAACCGGAGGTCGTCCCACAGCGGCACCGGCCACAGCCACGCCTCGCACTCCAGGTCCCCGATGCGGCGCCCGGTCACGGACTCGGGCGTGCCCAGCACCGACCGGTACCGCGACGCCGACCCCCGGGCCCGGGGCGAGCGCGCCATGGCCTGCCACCGTCGGTTCGCCTCACGCATCTCGCTGATCGAGACGCCCAGCTCGCGCCGGGCGTCCTCGACGAGCCCCGGATTGTGGTCGGCCATCCGGCGCAGCAGCACGAGCTGGAAGTCGAGCGGGGTGAACGGACCGGAGGGCCTATCCGGCCCGGGGCGCTTCGCGGAGGACATGCCCTCCATGGTCGCGTACGGCACCGGACGCGGCGCGCGGCTCACCCGGGCGGCGCCCGTCCGGCAGGAACAGCACCGAGTTGACGTAGCGGGGCCCGGAGAACGGCAGGACCCGACGGAGCAGCCCCTTGGACGCCATGTGCGACGTACGCGCCTGGTGGGCCTCCAGGGCGGCCGGGTCCAGCCGCCGCCAGGTCTTCGCGGGCAGGACCCAGCCGGCGTAGCCGAGGCCCGCGAGCAGGTCGACGACCGGGGCGATCGGCTGGATACGGCACTCCAGCTCGACGAAGAGCGCCGGGCGGTCGCGGACGAGGAGGCCGGACGCGCCGCGCAGGACGGCCAGTTCGTTGCCGTCGACGTCGATCTTGACGAAGCCGACGTCGGTCAGACCGAGACCGTCGATGGTCACACAGCGGACGTCCAGCGCACGGCCGTGGATGTCCCGGCGGACCAGCGACGACACCCCGCGCCCCCCGTCGTCGCCCGGCGGCAGCCAGAGCCGGGCCGTGCCCGGCCGGTCCGAGGCGGCGGCCTGGACGACCCGGACGTTGGCGGGGGCCGACGAGACGAGCAGCCGGGCCAGCCGGGGCACCGGCTCGACGGTCACCACCCGCCCGGCGCGTGCCGCCAGTCGGCGCGTCCAGGGGCCGTACCAGCCGCCCACGTCCACGGCCGTGCCGCACCCCGGCGGGCACAGCTCGTCGAGCCGGGCCAGCTCCGGCTCGAAGCGCGGGTACACGAGCCGGGCGGTCGCGGCGACCAGCGGGTCCGGCAGGAGCGGCGCGAGCCGCGCGGCGAGTGTGGTCATGAGTTCAACTTTCGGAGCAATGCCTCGTGTTCGTCCTCCGTCACCTGCTCGCCCGACGACGGCAGCAGCTGCGGAATGCCGTCGACGATCGGGTAACGGCGGTGCAGCCGGGGGTTGTAGAGCGACTCCGGCGCCCCGGAGGCGGCGTCGGCGTCGGCAGCGGAGCCGCCGGGGCGCTCCTCCTCGTGGACCACCAGATGCAGCGGCCCCTTGTCCAGCGGGCACGCCAGGATCTGGAGCAACGGGTCGTCGGGGTTCAAGGCGGGGTCAACTCCTTGGCGGGTGCGGGGGATGGGGAGGTCGGCGGGGGACTGTCGTGCTTGGGCATGCTGAGCAGCACACCGACCGCCAGTACCGTGCCCGAGAGCCGCAGCGTCAGCCGCAGCGGATCGTCGGGCAGCGACTCGCCGAACGACAGCGTGCCGAGCACGGCCGTGAACAGACAGGTCACCGTCGTGCAGACCGGCACGATCAGCGAGGCCCGGCAGCGCTGGAGCGCGGCCTGCGACAGCACCAGACCGAACGCGCCGGTGAACAGCAGGAGGTACGGGTACGGGGAGCGCAGCAGGCCGACGACCGCCTCGCCGAGAGCACTGGTCGTCAGATGGCTCGACACGCCCTTGATCGCGAGCGAGCTGACGCCGTACAGCAGGCCCACGGCCACGCCGTACTCGACGCCCGTGGTCGGCAGCCGGTGCCGGTGCCGGGCGCGCCGCTCGGCGGACCGGTACAGCCCGACCCCCGCCGCCAGCGCGGGCAGACAGATCGTGAGGACCAGTGCGTACGGCGCCTCGCGGCTGACCGTGTCGGTGCCCTCGTCCAGGGACAGCACCACCATCAGCAGGGCGGCGAGGATGGCCCCGAGGGCGTACCGCTCCCGGCCGCTCGTCTCCTCCCCGAGCAGCCGCGCCGACAGCAGGACCAGCAGCACCAGGCCCGAGACGAAGATGCCCTGGGCGGCGGCGATCGGTAGTGTCCGGTAGACCACGAGCTGGGCGGCGAACCCGGCGGCCAGCGACAGGGAGCCCGCGATCCACAGCGGGCTGCCGACGACAAGACGCAACAGTTTGAACGGCTCCCGGACCGTCACCTGGGGCATCGCGGTGAGGGCCCGTTTCTCCAGGACGAATCCCGTGCTGTACAGCGCGTTCGCCAACAGGGCCGCGGCCACTCCCCACCACATCGCCTATGTCCTCCGCGCGTGCAGCAGCAGGATCGACGCCGCCGAGGGGGCCGCGCAGGCCAGCCGGTCCAGTGGACGCAGCGGACGCGGTACGCCGTGGAAGGGCGCCCCGCGCAGCCGGACGACCTCGAAGCCGGACGCGGCCACGAACTCCCGTAGCGCGCGGGCGGTGTAGAGCCGAAGATGGCCCACGACCTCCGTCCCCGGGCGGCCGTGGATGCCGCGCAGGCTCACCTCGGAGAACACCGGCTGGACGCCCGCGAGCAGCAGGGCGCGGTTGTACCAGGCGGCCAGGTTGGGGGTCGACAGCATCAGATGGCCGCCCGGTCGCAGGACGCGGCGGATCTCGTCGAGGGCCGCGTCCGGGTCGACGAGGTGCTCGATGACCTCGCTGAACAGGACGGCGTCGGCGGACTCCGACCGCAACGGCAGGCCGCCGTCGGCCAGTTCGCCGCGGATCGCGTACGGGACGCGGGTGCGGGCGCGGCGGAGGGCGTCCTGGGACCAGTCGACGCCGATGATGCGGTGACCCGGGAGGAGGGGCGCGGCGGTGGCCGCGGCCGTGCCGTCGCCGCAGCCGATGTCGAGGATCGTGCGGGGGCCGGTGCGGGCCGCCGGGCCCAGGGCGGCCGCCAGCATGCGGGCCTGGGCGAAGCTGCGGGGGGTGCCGGAGGCGACCGGGACGGAGGGGTCCTCGTAGAAGTCGCGAAGTCCTCTGACGCGGGGCGGTGTTGTCGTGGGGGTGGGTGAGGTGGTCGGCATCACTCGATGTCCTCTTCCGTCGCGTGCAGGTAGTGCTCGAAGAGGTCGCGGAGGTGGGCGCCGTCGCCGTGGCTGAGCAGGGCCCGGGACCAGCGCAGGGCCAGGTGCAGGCGGCCCGCCGTAGAGGCGGTCGTGACGGTGAGGCCGCGGGGCATACGGGCGGGGGCGGAGAACCAGACGGCGTGGGCGCGGCCCGCCTCCTCGCCGAAGTCCAGCGCGTACGGGACGCGGCCGATGTTGCTGAGCAGGGTGGTCGACGTCCAGGGCGCGGCGGCCCGGCGCAGGCCCCTGGTGACGGCGGCGCGCCAGGACACGGGGACCACCGGGGCCGTCAACAGTGAGGCCCCGTGGCCCAGTTGGGGGCGGGGGAGCGATTTCAGGGCGCGGGTGCGGTCCGCCGTGCGGCGCAGGAGCGTGGTGAGGGGGGTGTGGTTCTGGCTCAACTCCGTCGGCGAGAAGGGGACTTCGACCAGGCGGGTGCCGTTGCCTATCGGCATGTCCGTGTCCCTGGGGCGGTCGTCCACCGGCATCGTGATGCGGAGGGGGCGGGGGTGGGCGCCGTGCTCCCGGTTCCAGTGGGCGAGCATCAGGGCCGTGGTGACCATGAGCTGGTCGTTCACGGTGTAGGGGGCGGACTTCGGGCGGCGGGGGACGGGCAGCTCGGTGACGAGCAGGCCGTTGCCGGGGGAGGGCTCGGGGGTGCCGGGGGCGACGCGGGCGGGGCGGGTCCAGTTGGAGGGGGTCGTCGTCTCGGCCTGGGGTGGTTCGTCCTGGGCGGGGGTGGGGCGGACGGGTGGGGCGGTGGGGGCGTTGTCCTGCCCGCCGTAGAGCTGCGCGGCGGTGGCGAGGATACGGAGGCAGGCGGGGCCGTCCAGGGCGGTGTGGTTGATGGTGAGGAAGAGGACGGTGCCGGGGGTTTTGGGGCGGGTGGGTGTGGGGGCGGTGTCGGTGCCGGTGGTTTTCGGGTGCCCGGGGGTGGGGTCGGCCGGGGGTGGGGTCCGCTGCTCGGCGGTGCGAGGTGCCGCTGCGCCCGCCCTCCCCCACTCTCGGCTGCGCTCGAGCGGGGGGACCCCCAACGCCCCAACGGCACGATTGCCCGCAGCTACGGAAGACGGGGAGGGGGAGGTGGCGGCACGACTGCCCGCAGTTAGGGAAGACGTGGTTCGGCTGGTCGGTGGTAGGCCCACCGCGTCCGAGGCCTCGCTGCCCACCGCCGGGCCCGCGCCCTCCACCACCTCCAGGCGGATCGGTGGGGACAGCGTCAGCGGGGGCGCTTCGATCAGCGCCCTCGTCCGCGCGTCCCGCAGCGCGTGCGGCCCGGCCGGCAGGAAGGTCACCACCTCCACCTCCGGCTCCCGCGTCAGCTCCCACTCGTAGCGGCGGCGGTACCAGCGCCCCGGAGCCTCGCGCATGAGGATCCGGGGGTGCCGCTGGAGCGCCGCCGTGAAGGCGGTGCGCAGACGGTCGGGGTCGAGCCGGCCGGGCAGGTGGACCTCGATGTGGACGGTCTCGGGCTCCTCCTCCTGCAAGCAGTGGCGGGACACCTCGTCCACCACCGGGAAGGGGATCCGCACGGGCCCCGGTGCGGCCTCGTCCCGCGCGGGCCGGTCCAGCGCCGTCATCCCGGTTCCCCCCTTCCCGTACCGCCCTCGTCCTCCGGCTCAGTCGCCCTGGACTTCGGCTTGGTGAGGGGGATGCGGCGGGTCGGGGTGTCGGGGTCTCCTTGCGGGGCGCCGGGCCCGCGCGCCGAGATCGTCGGGCTCGCGACCGATCCGCCGCCTCCGCTTTCGCTTCCCGCGCCGCCCCCTTCGCCGCCCGGCCCGCCGTTCAGCGTCCTGCCCACGCGCCGCCGCTGCGGCAACGGCTCCGTCGCCGCCTCCGCCCCCGGCGGACGCTCGAACTCCCGCGTGGAGCCGGGCCGTTCCGGCGCGGTCGCGACATCCGCGCCCACACTCACCAGCGCCGCGAACAGGCCGATGAGGGCAAGGAGTTGGGCCATCGGGCCGAACGCGCCCGTGTCGGCCGCGACCGGCTCGCCCGCCCCGAACGCGGCGACGATCCCCGCACCCGCCAGCGCCAGGAAGGCGATCGGCACGAGCAGGGTGTGCCGTTTCCAGGCGAGGAGGGCCAGCAGCGGGACGAGGAGGGCGAAGAAGCCGGCGATGACGATGCCGACGAGGGTGAGCGCGACCGTGCCGAGCCAGAGGCCGGGGCCCGGCGGCGTCGGCTGCGGCGCGTCGGGGTTGGGCTCCCGCCTGCGCCAGAGGGCCAGCCCGACGAGGGCCGCGAGGCCGACGCCCGCCCCGATCAGCCCCGCCTCGTACGTCACGGACGGCTCGTACGACAGCTTGACCGTGCCGCCCGCGCCGCCGGGGACGCGCCAGCCCTGCTGCCAGCCGTCGAGCCTGACCGGGGTCAGCTCGCGGCCGTTCAGCGTGGCCTTCCAGCCGTCGTTGAAGTTCTCGTACGTCGTCAGGTAGGAGGCCGCGCCGTCGCCGACGGTGACCGTGCGGCGGTCGCCGAGCCAGTCGCGTATGCCCAACTCCCGTCCTGAGGCGGCTGGTTCGGTGACCGTCCCACGGGTGAGCGTGACGGTCGTGACGGCCAGCGCGCCCGTGTCCTCGGACTCGAAGGTGTGCCGGTCGGCGGCGTCCAGCTCCAACCCGCCGCCCGCGCGCCCGTTCTGGCAGAGCGTCAGGTCGATCGGCCGGCGCTCCACCAGGTCCCGTACGGTCCCCCGCGCGCTCGTCTCGTACAGGGTCCCGTCGACCTCGACCGTCGGACCCTCGCCGCACGGCAGCTCGAAGTCCCGGGTCGGGGCGGGCTGCGGTGTGCGGTACTGGTCGAGGGCCGGGACGTACGCCTCCGTGAGCCCGACCGGGAGTTGCAGGTCGTCGTCGGCGACGGGGTTGTGGACGGTCATCGGGGCCGTCTCGGTGACGGTGATGTCGAGCCGGTCGGTGTTGATCGGGTCGAAGCGCACCCAGCCGTTCTCGTCGACCCCGGCGACGACCGCGCCGTCCGGGGAGCTGATCTCGACCTGGGTGGGCCGGGCCGACAGCCCGCCCGCCGGGGCCAGGACGAGCGAGCCGACCGGCCACTTGTCCTTCCAGCTCAGATGGATCGTCGGCTCGTCGCCCGCGATCCACGCCGTGGTCAGGTCGCCGTCGGTCAGGTTGCGGGGCGACAGTCCGGCCCCGAGCGAGGCGGTGGAGTCGGCGGTCGCCGTCATCCGGGTCTGCTGGTCGGGGGCGACCTCGTACAGCAGCTTGTCCAGCTCGTCGCCCGGCACGGGCACGGCCGTCGCCTTCAGCTCGTACGTCCCCGCCGTGCCGGTGGCGAAGGTGCGGTGCAGGCCGGGCTCGGTGCCCGTGGGAGAGAGGCCGGTCGGGTCGGCGGCCCGCTGGAGCGAGACCACCTCGGCGGAGGCGGCCGTGCCCTCGGGGTCCTGGGCGTCGGTCGGCAGCCGCAGCATGCGGGTGACCTTGACGCCCGGGATGTCGACCTCGGCGAAGCCCGCGCCGACCAGACCGGTGTGCCGCTCCGCCGAGTCGAGAATCGTGATCTTCAGCCAACGTGTCTCGCCGGGGCGGGCGTTGACGGTCTGCGTGGAGCCGTCCGGCTGGAGGTTCGTGGAGCGCGAGCCCCGCTCGGTCTCCACCTTGATCCGCGTCGGCGCCGACCGCACCCCGTCCTGCGGCAGCGGTGTCACCTCGAACGTCTCCGGGATGTCCTGGCCGCCGTCGAAGTCGATCCGCAGCCACTGCCCGTTCGCCGAACCGGCCGCGCCCTCCGCCCAGGCGGTCTCCCGGTCGCCGTCGAAGGCGTTCACCGGGTCGTACTGCGGCAGGTGGAACAGCCAGTTGCCGCTGGTCGAGGCGGTCACGGCCTTGGCGCCGCGCAGCTCGGCCACCGTCTGATGGTCGAGCCCGGACACCGGCAGGATCTGCTTCGGCGGCTCACCGGCGTCCTGCACGCTCCCGCTCGGGTTCCGCTCGTTCGCCGTGTACGTGTACGACGTGTTGGCGTTGACCAGGCCGAACCGGGTGTCCGCCCGGCGCAGCCCGTCCCCGACCACCTGGACGGCCGGGGTGCCGAGACCGGGATGGTTGTCGCCGGTCAGCACGGTGGCCCGGTCGCGCAGCTCCGGGTCGGCGGCCAGCGGCAACAGCGACTCGGGGCCACCGGAGACGACAGCCGTGTCCGCGATCGCCTTCAGCCCGGCCTGCCCGGGACGCGGCACCTCCTGGGCGGGCCGGTAGATCTCCACGGCCCGCTGCCGCGCGTACAGTCCCTCGACCTGGAGCGGGGTGCCCTCGGCGATCCGCCCGCCGGTCATGACCGGCCCGAGCCCGGTGACCCGCTCGTACCCCGACTGCTCCAGGGTCCGCTTCACGGTCGTGGTCGGTACGGCACCGATCTGGTCGGGGTCCAGGTCGTTGCGGACGACGACGTAGTACAGTCCGGCCCGGCTCAAGTAGTCGGCGAGGCCCGGCACTTCGGCACCCGTCAGCAGGGCCTGCTCGACGGCGTCCATCGCGCGCCGGTTGCCGGGGGTGCCGAACGGCACGTAGTCGCGCTGCGCCCAGCGGGACTCCGCGAGGACGTCCAGGGGCTGGTCGACGGTGGTGCCCCAGGTGTGGATGCCGTGCGCGGTGGCCGGCACGACCAGCGCCCGCGAGTCCGGTGAGTACTTTTCCAGCCAATCGGCCGTCGCCTGCCAGTACTTGGGCAGTTCTCGGAACGAACCGGGTTGAAGCACAGTCCCGTTGAGGTACGGCCACAGCAGCCCGGGCACGACGAGCACGGTGGCGATCAGCGGTGCGAACCGGCGCCCCCGCACCGGGCGGGCCCCGCGCGCCTGCGCGGCCACCCCCACCAGGTGCGCGAGCCCCAGCACCAGCGCCAGCGCCAGCCCGGTCTGGAACTTGTAGATGTTCCGGAACGGCGCGAGGCCCCCGTTCAGCCAGTCCTGGACCACCCCGTGGAACGGCGCCCCGAAGGCGCCGCCGTACCCGGCGAGCGTGACCAGCGCGACCACCAGCACGGTCAGCACCAGCCACCGCCGCTCCGGCATGTCCCGCCGCGCGAGCCCGGCCAGACCCAGCCCGGCCGCCAGCGCCGACGACAGGATCACCAGCACGGAGGCGGCGACGGACCAGCCGGCCGGCAGCCAGGGCTCACCGAAGTTCAGATACGCCACCCAGTTCCCGGCGCCCCGCAGCGCCTCGGTGGCGGACATCGTGGCCGTCGTGGTCTGCGAACTCTCCACGTACGGAAGGAAGTTCTCCCCGTAGAAGCCGAGCAGCAGCAGCGGCACCACCCACCACGCGGTCGCCAGGATCACCCCCGGCACCCACCAGGCGATGAGTCCGCGCTGTCTGGGCCCCGGTGTCCGGGTGAGCAGATACAGGCCGACGGGCAGCAGCGAGGCCAGGGTCGCCGAGGCGTTGACGCCGCCCATGAAGGGGATGACCAGCGCCGACCGCAGGGCCGCCACCCGTGCGCTGTACCGCTCGTCCGTCAGCGGCAGCAGCACCCACGGCAGGAAAGCCCCGGGCAGCGCGGCGGCCGAGGTCGATCCCACGACGGTGGTGAACACCGGCCACAGCGCATAGGCGGAGGCGGCGAGCAGCCGGGACGCGGAACTCCCCACCCCCAGCCGCTCGGCCAACCGCAGCGCACCCCAGAAGGCCACCGACACGATGAGCGACAACCACAGCCGCTCCGCCAGCCACACCGGCAGGCCGACCAGATCGGTGAGCCCGTAGTACGGCAGCATCGGCCACAGATAGCCGACGTACTGGTCCTGGATGCCGCCGAACCCGCCCCGGTCGTGCCACAACTGGCCCAGGTCGGAGACGAACTGCCAGGGATCGGTGGTGACCCCGAGCTTGGTGTCGAAGGTCTGCCGCCCCGGCTGCGCCGCGACCAGCAGCACGAACACCACGGCCCAGAACCCCAGCAGCCAGCGCCGTGACCGAGGTCCCCCGGGAGGGGGTCCCTCGGTCGTGCCCGGCGGCCGTACCGGCGCGGGAGGTGGAGCCTGGACCGTGCTCGTCATGGTGGACACCGCCGGAGGATGAGGAGGAGGTTCCAGGTGGCGAACTCACGCAGGCCCGGCGCCTTCACGACGGTCTCCGCGAGGAACGGCCAGTAGCGGGAGCGCGCCGACACGACCGTCACGTCGTCCCGGCCGCGCACCTGCCGCAGAGTGCGTCCGATGTGCACGGCGAAGAGGTTCTCGCCGAGGGTGTGCTTGGCGTCCTTACCCGTACGGCGCCGATAGCGGGCCCGCGCCCGCTCCGCCCCCAGGTAGTGCCAGGGCGCCCACTCGTGACCGCCCCATGGGGACAGCCAGTTCGTGAACGACACGTAGATCAGCCCGCCGGGCCGGGTGACCCGGACGAGCTCGCTGATGAAGGTCGGCGGATCGGCGACGTGCTCCAGCACGTTGGAGGTGAAGGTGACGTCCGCGACCCCGTCGGCCAGCGGCAGCAGATACCCGTCGGCGACGACGGCCCCGTCGGGCGGCTTCGTCCCCAACTCCCGCAGATCCGGTTCGAAGAGATACGCCTGCGCGCCGCGCCTTCGGAACTCCTCGGTGAAGTACCCGCTCCCACCGCCGACATCGACCACGGTGAGCCCGTCGACGGCCCTCCCGCCGTACGCCTCCACCTGATCGACGGCATCCCGGGCGAGCAGGGAGTAGCAGCACTCGGGATCGTCCTGCTCGCGCATGAAGGCCCGAAAGAGGGTGAGGGAGCGGCGTAGCGAGGGATCCTTGTGACCACCGGTACTCAAGGGGCGCGGGGCTGTGACAGGTGCGGCTCCGCCGCGTGGGCGCGACCAGCCACGGACAACCCGCAGCCGCCGACGGCCGGTCGAGGCACCCCCTTTGGCGCTCAAGGAGACCAACCCCGCACCGCCTCCGCAGCCACGGCACGAAACTGCCGCACCGTGCGATCCCACCGAAAGTGCGCGGCGCGCTCCCGCGCCGCCTTCCCCATCAGCACCCGCCGATCGGTCGACAGCGCCAACGCGCACCAGGCCGCCGCGAACGACGACTCCCCCCGGGCGAGCACCCCGGTCTCCCCGTCCACCACGGAGTCCCGCAGCCCGGGCACGTCGAAGGCGACCGAGGGGGTCTCCCGCACGGCGGCCTCCGTGACGACCAGCCCCCACCCCTCCACCGACGACGGATGCAGCAGCAGCCAGGCCGCGCACAGCAGCCGGTGCTTCTCCTCCTCGGTGACATGCCCGGCGAACTCGACACCGGCCCCGGCCATCGCCTCCAGCCGTGCCCGCTCGGGCCCGTCGCCGACGATCACGAGCCGTCCGCCCGTGACCGGCCGCACCCGTTCCCACAGCCGCAGCAGCAGGTCGATCCGCTTGTACTCGACCAGCCTGCCCACCGCCACGAACAGCGGTTCGGGCGAGCGGTCGGCACGCGGCCCGGGTTCCTCGACGCCGTTGTGCACGACCCGTATCCGCTCCCGCTCCACCCCGATCGAGCGGAGCGCGGTGGCCGTGGACGAGGAGACGGCGACCAGCAGGTTCCGGCGTTGCGCGGCCGTCAGCGACCAGTGTTCGAGTCTTCGGCCGAGCCGGGCGGCGGGCGCCAGCGGGCCGCCGAACCGCTGCTTCCACAGATCCGTGTGCACATGGTTGACCAGGCACATCGTGGGGCCTTGGTGCCAGAGCGGCGCGAGGTAGGGCATGCCGTTGCAGACCTCGACGAGGAGGTCGCAGTCGCCGACCTGACGGGCGAAGGTCGACTTGGCGCGCAGATGGTGGCTCAGGTCACCGCCGGCGGAGACGACCCGGTAGTCGCGGTAGGCCGCGGGGCCGCCGCACAACAGGGTGACCTGGTGGCCGAGTCGGGTCAGTCCGTCGGCGAGCCGGTCGACGAGGAGCTCGGAGCCCCCCGCCGCTGGATTACCGAGGTCACGGCGGGCGAGAAAGACGATCCGGCGCGGCTGTGGGGAGCCTGCCGAACGGTGCTGGTCCAGGCGCGGAAACACCTCGACCAGCGAGAACGGCACGTGCTGGGGCATGGGTGCTCCAACTCGTCTCGGGGTGCGGAACTCAGCGGGGAGAAGGACGTTCGCTGTGGGGGATGTTCCGGTGGGCGGGGGGCCGGATGGGTCGGGCGGGTCGGGCGGGTCTCTTGTCCGGTGGAGATGGCGGACGTCGCTCGTACGCGGGGCGGGGCTTGTAGGCGAGATGTTGCTTGTATGCGGGATGTGGGTGGGCTGTGCTCGGGTGGGTGGACAGTTTTCGCCCAGCGGTACGAAGCTGCTACTCACCGGCGTGACAATTTCCGGGGTTTATTGAACTGACGCCCTGTCATATCGTGATCGGATCCTGGGACGACTCGGGCGTATCAGGGCGCCGCCTGCCGCGTACGACCAGAACGGCACCCGTCGCGGCGAGGACGAAACCGAGCACAGCGGCACCGATCGGCACCGTCCGCCCGACCAGTCGCAGCAGTCCGCTGTCCTTCTCCGCCTGCTCCACCGCGAACTTCTGCGTCGCCGGGGTGAACGCGAGCTTCCGGCTGTCGAGCAGCACCGCCGCGTCCTCGTCGCCGCCGGGTGCCCGCAGGGTCCGGCGCGGCCCGGTCTGCGCGTAGAGCACACGGCCCGTGCTCTGGTCGACGACGAGTTCGAGACCGTGGTTGGCGTACCACTCCTCGGCGAGCACCTGCGGCCGGCTCGGTTCGTCGACGAGGGCGCCGGGGACGAGGCGGGTGCCGGTCCGGGTGGCCGGAACCTTCGCGGTGAAGCGCAGCCCCTCGTAGCCCTGGATCTTCTTCCGGCCCTCGTAGTGGAGCGTCACCGTCGCGCCGAGCGTGTTGTCCCACCAGCGGTAGGAGCGCTCCTGCACGTCGAAGGGGAACTTCAGGTACGCCTCGCCCTCGATGTACGGCTTCTCGTCGCAGCAGTGCACCGGCCGGTTGGTCTTCCGGTCGCTGACCCAGCGGTGCGGGGTGAAGTCCAGCGCGTCGTGCGGGTCGGCCGCCGGCAGCGACTGGTCGGTGTCGACCGAGGTGATCACGTCCCACACCGCGGCCCCGCTGCGCTCACTTTCGGCCACATCGCCGCGTACCCGCTGGGTCACGGTGATCTTCTGGTCCGGCACGGTCTTCACCCGCTCCACGTCGAAGACGCTGCCCGTGCCGGTGTAGACGGCGGTCGTGTCGATGTCGATCGGATTCACGGCGGCCCGTGGCTGCACGTACCACGCGAGCAGCGGCGCGAGCACCAGCAGGAAGGTGCCGAGGCCCAGCAGGGCCAGGGACAACGGTGAGGCTGTACGGCGCATCCGGGCACTCCAGTTGGCGTTGGGAGGTGCGGCTCGGGCAGGCGCGGGGCGGAGGCCACGCCCGGGGAACGTGCGCGTGCGGAGAGGGCGGAGCAGGGGGCGGGGCAGGGGCTGCGCATCGTGCTACCGACGGGTTGCGTATGGGCCGGGAACCGTAGGCGGAGTCTTGACGCAGTGTCAATGCATTGCTGACACTGGGCCGGAGCCGACGGCCTGGACGGGGTGTCGGCCGGGGGACCGCCCGTCGGTCCCGTCGACGTGCGCGTGCGGGGTGCCCTGGGTGGGGACGACCTGTCGACCGAGAGGCTCACCCTGCGATGTCCAGACTGCTCGCCGCCGTGCTGACCATGGCGGCCGCCGCCGCTCTCGCCGTGGGGGCCGCGCTCGGTGTCGTCGCGCTGCTCGACGCGACGCCGGACCAGCCGAACACGCCGCTCATCACCTACGAGAACGCCGGTCGGGAGCGCTGAGGGGTGACCGGAACCCCGGGAACCGTCACAGTCCGCTCCGCCTGGCACGACGTACCGCGGCTCCAGGTGCGCGAGTTCGCCGCGATCGCCATGGCCGAGGCGCCCGCCCTCGCCGAGGAGATCCTGGGCGAGATCCGCCGCGAGTACCCGCACCTGCCCGTCGTCCTCGACGACTCCGGCGAACCGATGGCCCTCATCGGCATCCGCCGCGCGATCGAGGTCTTCGTGCAGCACCTGGAGACCGCCGAGGGCCGCCCGCGCGTCCCTCCCGGTGTCTTCCAGGAGTTCGGGCGCGGCGAGGGCCTCAACGGCCGCAGCCTCGACTCGCTCCAGGCGATCTACCGCCTCGGCGTACGCCTCGCCTGGCGCCGCTTCGCGGAGATCGGCCAGCGCGTACAGATCCCGCCGCCCGCGATGTACGAGCTCGTCGACGCCGGGTACGAGTATCTGGACGGTCTGGTGGACCAGTCGGTGCGCGGTTACGCGGAGGCGGCGGCCCGGCAGGCGGGCGAGCGGCTGCGACTGCAACGCCGGTTGATGGAGTTGCTGCTCGCCGAGCACCATCGGGGCGACCCGGCCGACGCGCTCGCCGAACGCGCGGCCCGGATCGGCTGGACCCTCCCGGAGAAGGTCGCGGTCGGCGTCCTGTTACGCCCGGCCCGCGAGGCCATGGCGCCCGCCGTCGGCCAGAGCGTCCTGCTCGACATGGAGTACGAGCAGCCCCGTATGGTCGTCCCCGAACCGGACGCGGCCGGCCGCCCCGAGCTGCTGCACCGCGCGCTGACCGGCTGGTCCGGCGCGATCGGCCCGCCGGTGCCGCTGGCCGACGCCGCGAAGTCGCTGCGCTGGGCGGAGGCGGCGGTGCGGTTGATGGAACGCCGACTGCTGCCCGGCGGGGAGGTGCTGCACTGCACCGAGCACACCGAGGCCCTCGTCCTCCTCCAGCCCGAGGAGCTGATCGACGACCTTGCGCTGCGATGCCTGGCGCCGCTGGCGCACTGCGGTCCCACGCACGGCCGCCGGCTTGCGGAGACGTTGCTGGCGTGGCTGGAGACCCGGGGCGGAGCGCCGGAGATTGCGACACGACTGGGTGTGCATCCGCAAACCGTGCGGTATCGCCTTCGCCAGATACGTGAGCTCTGGGGTGACGAGATCGATGATCCCGATCGCCGCTTCGAGTTGGAGCTGGTGCTTCGGGCGCAGCGGTTGCGGGGGGAGCTGGGGGATCCGCGCGGGCGGAGGTGACCGGGGGCGCCTGACAGCTCGGGGGTGCGGGTTCGGTGGGCGGGCGCGGCTCCGGTGGGGCTTCTCGCGCAGTTCCCCGCGCCCCTGAAAAGCAGGGGCTGCGCCCATGCTTTTCTGTCTTTCAGGGGCGGGGGGAACTGCGCGAGCAGCCCCCACGCGCCCGCACCCGACAACGCACCCCCCGGCCCCTCCCCCCTCGCTCGATCGTTCGTGGTTATTGCCCGGTCAACGCACTATGACTAGCCTGTGTTCGTCATGCCGATCGACCGTTGAAATTTCGAACACCGCCGCAGACGTAACCGACTGACAGAGGAAGGGGGCCGGCCGTGGGACGCCTCGTACCTGCCGTGACCCGGGCGCTCGACATATTGGAGCTCTTCCTGGACGGGGACGGCACACTGTCCGCCCCCGACATCGTGCGCAGACTTCAACTGCCCCGCACCACCGTGCACGAGCTGGTCACCACGCTCGCCGCCCGCGGCTACATCGTCCAGGTGCAGGGCCAGCCCGGCCGCTACCGCCTCGGCGTCCGCCCGTACCAGCTCGGCAGCCGCTACGCCGAGCAGCTGGACCTCGCCGCCGAGGGCCAGCAGGTGGCCCGGTCCGTCGCCGAGACCTGCGACGAGACGGTGCACGTGGCGATCCTGGAGTACACCGACGTCATCTACATCGCCAAGGTCGACTCCACGCACGCCGTCCGCATGGTCTCCGCCGCGGGCCGCCGCCTCCCGGCGCACTGCACCTCCGTCGGCAAGATGCTTCTCGCCTCCCTTCCCGAGGTCGAGCTGTCCGCCCGGATCCCGGACGACGCCGACCTGGTCGCCATGACCCCCAACAGCATCACCGACCCGGCCGCTCTGCGCGAGGCCCTGGCCCGGATCCGTGAGCGGGGTCTCGCCGTGGAGAACCGCGAGTCCAACCCGGACGTCTCCTGTGTCGCCGCGCCGGTGCGCGACCGCGCCGGCAAGGTCGTCGCCGCGCTCTCCATCTCCGTCCCCATGATCCGCTGGAGCGAGGAGCGCCGGATCGAGCTGGAGCAGCTCGCCGCCAAGGGTGCCGCGGAACTGTCCGAGCGCCTCGGCCACCGGAGCGTGGCATGAGCGCCCCCACGGGTCACACGAGTCACTCGGGGTACGAGGTCGCGGTCCGCGAGTACGCGGCCCTCGGTGAGGGCCCCACCTGGGACCCCGCCGCCCAGCGCCTGATCTGGATCGACATCCTCGGCTCCCGGGTCCACACCTACGACCCGGCCTCCGGCCGCCGCTCGGTCCTCGTCACCGAGCAGCACATCGGCGCGGTCAAGCCCCGCGCCGGCGGCGGCCTCGTGCTGAACCTGCGGGACGGCGTCGGCCTGACCGACCCCGACGGCACCTTCCGGTGGCTGCACCACGAGCCGGTTCCCGGCCGTCGCGCCAACGACGCCGCCGTCGCCCCCGACGGCTCCCTCTTCGCCGGCACCATGCGCTACGACGAGGCCCCAGGGGGCGGCACCCTGGCCCGCTTCACCGCCGAGGGCCTCACCACGACCGTCCTCGACGACGTCGCCGTGAGCAACGGCACGGGCTGGAGCCCGGACGGCCGGCTCATGTACTACATCGACTCGCCGACCCGCCGGATCGACGTCTTCGACTACGCGGAGACCGGGGACGGCGTTCGCCTGCCCGTCGACCGGCGCCCGTTCGTCACCATCGAGGACGGCGGCGGCTTCCCCGACGGCCTCACCGTCGACGCCGAGGGCTGTGTCTGGGTCGCCCTCTGGGAAGGGAGCGCGGTCCGCCGCTACACCCCGGCCGGAACCCTCGACCGCGTCATCACCCTGCCCACCCCCCGCCCCACGGCCTGTGCCTTCGCCGGCCCCGACCTCACCGATCTCTACATCACCACGGCCCGTACGGGGACGGACACCCCGCACCCCCTCTCGGGCTCCCTGCTGGTGGTCCCGGGAGCGGGCAAGGGCCTCGCCCAGCCTCCGTTCGCCGGCTGAGCCCACGGGCCGGGGCCCCGGGACCAGCGGGCCGGTCGGTCAACCGGGGACATGCCTCCGGCGAACGGCATCGTCCGCCACTGTTCGACGGCCGGCCGGAGGTACCGGACATGATCCGGAGGTACCGGACATGATGCCGGGGGAGGGTCCGGCACTCACTCCCGCGCGGGTGCGCCGCTCTTCGCCGGGGAGGCGGCGGCGCGTGCCCGTACCGCCTCGATCTCGGCCTGCTCGCGCAGTGCCAGCGACACGGCCTCGATGTCCTTGAGCAGATCGGTGGGATCGGAGGAGACCGTGAACTCGGGGAAGACCGCCCGCCCGGGCGCCCCCGCCGGATCACCCGAACCCAAACCCGAACCCAAACCCGCCCCCGAGCCCTCGCCTGAACCCCCGGCCGAACCCGAACCCGCACCTGTGCCTGTGCCGAGGCCGGGGAAGACCAGAGGGCCCGCGACGAGCGTGGCCGTCACGCCGTTCTCCGGCGACCTCCGCCGCGTCGCCACCGCGTCCTGGATCGCCACGGCGGCGGCGAGGGCCTTCGCCCGGCCGGCTTCGTGCCCGAGGTCCAGCGCGGCGCCGTACGCGCGGCGCCGCAGATCCTCGTCGAGGTGACGGGTGAGCCGGAGCAGGGCGTCCCGGATGAACGTCTCCCGGCGGGTGAGCCGCAACTCCGGTGTGGCGCGCAGCGCGAAGGGGACGCGGGAGTCGTCGACGGTCCGGGTCAGCAGATACAGCGGCCGCAGCCGCCGATGGCTCGTGCGCACCCGCCAGCGGTCCTGCAGATACTGACCGCTGTGCGGCAGGATGAAGCCCACCGCTATGCAGATGGCCGCCAGTGCGGCGGCCGGCGGCGCCACGTCCGTGCTCAGCCAGTCCAGGTCGTGCCCTGTCCAGCGGGCGACCACCGCCGTGAGCTTCGCGGCGTCGAAGACCAGGTTGAGCGCGCAGCCCAGGGCGAGCGCCTGCAGACCGCCGCGCAGCCACACGTCCAGGCTCTCCGCGCGGACCCAGTTCCGGATCAGCCGGTAGGTGATCAGACAGGCCGCCGTGTGCGCGACGAGATAGAGCAGGATCTCCTCGCGCATGAAGGGCGTGGTGGCGTAGTACGTGTCCAGGTCGCGCAGCCGCTCGCGGGGGACGTCCGCCAGCGCGAACAGCGCCCACAGGACGACGATCACCGCCGCGTAGACGGCGACCACCCACCGCATGAGCCGACGGGTCGCCGGGGAACGGTCGGCGGGGCCGTTGCGCCAGGCGACGATCATCAGCAGGCAGCATGCGCAGAACGCGGTGATCAGGGAGTACACCCAGGGCGCGGCGACGTTCGGCACGCCCACGACCCGGTTGGTCCAGGCGATGACCGAGGGCACCGCGAACACGAACACGCAGCAGGCGAGCAGTAGCAGTCCGCCGACCGCGCGCAGCAGCGAGTCCCGCCAGAGCTTGACGATGCTGGGCAGTTTGATCACCAGGGCGGCGGTCAGGACGGCCGTGGGGATCCAGAACGAGATGTACAGCTCGCCGAAGAAGTCGGCGGGGCCGGTGGAGTGGAGGGCCCCGGTCGTCGTCGCGGGCACGGCCGTCCCCCTCATCTCCCGTGCCGGCGATAGCCGAGGGACGCCTGGATGGCCCGCCCGACGGGGTCGTCGGCCCCGGCCGATCCGCTCGGCCCGGTGTCCACCCAGGAACGGAAGGCGGTCGCCAGGCGGTGGCCGAAGTCCTCGGCCTCCTGCTCGTCCGACTCGTGCGAGCCGTTGCGGGCCGCGATGGGAGTGCCGCCCTGCCCGAGGGCGGCCGACAACTCGGGGGAGAGCGGAGGCAAGGCGGACGTGTGTTCGCCCGTCCCGCCCGGTCCACCCGGCCTGCCCGGTCCACCCGTCCCGCCCGGCCTGCCCGGCTCCGCCGACGCGAGTGCCGTGGCGTCCGTACCAGGCAGATGGTGATGGCAGTGGCCAGCGTGCATGTGCCACAACTCATGCCCCAGGATGACCAGTTGCTGCACGGCCTCGGCCCGTTCCTCGACGATCACCAGGTCGAAGTCGGGGAACTCCATCCACAGTCCGGTCACCCCGATCCCGTCCGGGAACCGCTCGAACCGCAGTTGCACCGGCCGCCCGCCGCGCCGCGCGCTCATCTCCGCACACAGCGCCGCGCCCAACTCCCGTACGCCGACGGGTGTGTCGAGCCTGCCCCGCACCGCCTTGCTGAGTCCGGCCGTCAGCTTCCGCATCTCGGCGGTGGACCGCGACGGCACCAGCGCACCCCGCACCCTGCCGAGGACTCCGCGCAGCCCACCGGCCCCGGTGCGCTCGCCACGGCTCATCGCCGGGCCTCCTCGTCGTCGATGCCGAGCAGCCCTTCGAGCATGACGGCGAGTGCCTCCTGCTGGCGACGGGTGAGCCGTTGTCCGCGCAGCGCGAGCGTGACGACCCCGTGCCGGGTGGCGAAATCGACCAACGGCCCGTCGTCGGCCCTGTCCCCGTCCCCGTCCTCCTCAAGTCCCGCCAGGACACGGCCGAGTTCCCGGTTCAGCACGGTCGCCGCCGGGTCGGTGAAGAATCGGACGCCCTCCTCGATACCGAAGAACTCCGCGAGTTCGGTCAGATCGGGCACGTTCGGCATCTTTCTGCCGAGCAGCAGCTGGCGGGCCCACTCGGGACTGATCGAGAGCCGCTCCGCGACCTCTCTGCCGACCTCCCCGGCCCGCTTCCCGCTCCGCGCGACGTACGCCTCGTGCACCGCCCGCACCCGCCGACGCACCCGGTCGTCGACCCGGTCCGCCTCCCGCGCGCCCCCGTCGAGCAGGACCCGCACCTCGTCCTCGCCGAGGGCCGTACGCTCCGCCAGGGCCGCCGCGTCGAGCAGCCGGCCCCGGTCGGCACCGGTCTCCGCGATGCGGACGTCGAGTCGGGTCAGGGTCTCGGCAAGGGCATCGGGCAGCGAAGGCACGCGCCGACCCTACGTGGCCCCGACCGTCGGCACCATGAACTTCCAACGATCGTTGAATTTCGACGAAACGATGGTTGGACTGTCCGCAGGGACGCCCCGTCAGGGGCGCGGGGAACTGCGCGGGCAACCACGAACCACCCTCACCCGCCCGACGGGCGTCCCCGGCAGTCGGTGAGGCGCCGCTCGCACCCGCTCGCACCCGGCAGACGGTGAGCCGCGGGGCCCACCCGGCGGACAGACCGTGAAGCCCCTGGCGCCGCCACCCCGCCCGGCCCGGCGCAGCCGCCACGCCCCATTGACTTGCCCCTCCTTCGACCATAGCGTCCCGTTCGGCTCAACGATCACCATCCGTAATACCGAACGCCGAAGGGGCCGCCCTCGATGACCCGCACCGCCCGCTTCACCCTCGACCCCGCTTTCAAGGTCGGCGAGGTCAACCCCCGCCTCTTCGGCTCCTTCGTCGAACACCTCGGCCGCTGCGTCTACACCGGCATCTTCGAACCGGACCACCCCACCGCCGACGAGGCGGGCCTGCGCACCGACGTCCTGGACCTGGTCCGCGAACTCGGCGTCACCACGATCCGCTACCCCGGCGGCAACTTCGTCTCCGGCTACAAGTGGGAGGACTCCGTCGGCCCCGCCGAGGACCGCCCCACCCGCCTCGACCTCGCCTGGCGCTCCACCGAGACCAACCGTTTCGGCCTCTCCGAGTACATCGCCTTCCTGAAGAAGGTCGGGCCCCAGGCGGAGCCGATGATGGCCCTCAACCTCGGCACCCGCGGTGTCGCCGAGGCCCTCGAACTCCAGGAGTACGCCAACCACCCCGCCGGCACCGCCCTCTCCGACCTCCGCGCCGCCCACGGCGACAAGGACCCCTTCGGCATCAAGCTGTGGTGCCTCGGCAACGAGATGGACGGCCCCTGGCAGACCGGCCACAAGACGGCGACGGAGTACGGCCGTATCGCCGCCGAGACGGCCCGCGCGATGCGCCAGATCGACCCGAACGTCGAACTCGTCGCCTGCGGCTCCTCCAGCCAGTCCATGCCGACGTTCGCCGAGTGGGAGGCGACGGTCCTGACGGAGACGTACGACCTCGTCGACCACATCTCCCTGCACGCCTACTACCAGCCCGAGAACGGAGACATCGACTCCTTCCTGGCCTCCGCGGTCGACATGGAGTCCTTCATCGAGAACGTGGTCGCCACCGCCGACCACGTGGGTGCGAAGCTCAAGTCCAAGAAGAAGATCAACCTCTCCTTCGACGAATGGAACGTCTGGTACATCTCGGAGTGGCACGCGATCGAGAACTCCGGCGCACGGGACTGGGCGGTGGCCCCCCGCCTGCTGGAGGACAACTACAGCGTCACCGACGCGGTCGTCTTCGGCTCCCTCCTCATCGCCCTCCTCCGGCACGCCGACCGGGTCACCGTCGCCTGCCTCGCCCAACTCGTCAACGTCATTGCCCCGATCATGACCGAGCCGGGCGGACCGGCCTGGCGGCAGACGACGTTCTTCCCCTTCGCCCAGGCCTCCCGGCACGGGCGGGGCGAGGTGCTCGACGTACGGGTGGACTCGCCGACGTACGAGACGAAGAAGTACGGCGAGGCGGATCTGCTGCACGCGACGGCGGTGCGGGCCGAGGACGGATCGGTGACCGTGTTCGCGGTCAACCGGGGCCGTACGGCGGCGCTGCCGGTGGAAGTCGCCCTGAACGGGCTGGACTTGACCCGGGTCGTCGAGCACAGCGTGCTGGCCGACGCGGATCCGGACGCGCGGAACACGCTGGCGGAGCCCGAGCGGGTCGCCCCGCACGCGGGTGAGGGGGCGTCACTCCGGGACGGCGTGCTCAGCGCGGTCCTCGAACCGCTGTCGTGGAACGTGATCCGGCTCGGCTGAGAGAACGTACCCGGTCCCGCGCCCCCTCCGCGGGGCGCGGGAGCGTGCGGGACCGTCATGGCGTCCGTGTGGCCGACAATGTTGGCCATGAGGATCTCGGCACGGGCGGATTACGCCGTACGCGCGGTACTGGAAGTCGCCGTACGGCAGGACAGCGGTCCGGTGAAGGCGGAAGTCATCGCGACCGTGCAGGAGATTCCGCACAAGTTCCTGGAGGGCATCCTCGGGGACCTGAGGCGGGGCGGCGTGGTCACCAGTCGGCGCGGTGGCAGCGGCGGTTACCGGCTCGCCAGGGACGCCGCCTCGATCACTGTCGCCGATGTCATCAGGGCGGTGGACGGCCCCATCGTGTCGGTGCGCGGCGAACGGCCCACGGGCCTGACCTACACCGGCTCCGCCGAGCCGCTGCTGCCGCTGTGGATCGCGCTGCGGGCCAACGTCCGCCGCATCCTGGAGGGCGTCACGGTCGCCGACATCGCGGCCGACGCGCTGCCCGAGCCGGTGAAGGAGCTGGCGGCGGAGCCGGCGGCCTGGGAGAACCCTTAGGGCCCTAGGCCCTGTCTCCGTCCCCGTGCACAGGATCGTTATCTCCTACTCAGTCTTTCCTCAGCTTGATCTCGTACCGTTGCCGTTCGGCATATCCCTACTTAACCGGTGGGAAAACCAGGAAACAGCGGCGGCGGAAGACGGGACGAAGGACGAATGCGGACGCTGGTACTGCTCGCGCTGGCGGGTCTGGGCGCGCAGCTCGTGGACGGCAGCCTGGGCATGGCCTACGGCGTGACCTCGACGACGCTGCTGCTCGCCATGGGCACCAACCCGGCCGCCGCCTCGGCCACGGTGCACCTCGCCGAGATCGGCACGACCCTGATGTCGGGTGCCTCGCACTGGCGGTTCGGGAACGTGGACTGGAAGGTCGTCGCCAGGATCGGCGTACCGGGCGCGGTGGGCGCGTTCCTCGGGGCGACGGTCCTCTCCTCGCTGTCGACCGAGGTCGCCGGCCCCGTGATGTCGCTGATCCTCCTCGGGCTCGGCCTCTACGTCCTGTCCCGCTTCACCCTGCGCGGCCTGCCCGAGGAACGCCTCGGCCAACCCCTGCGCAAGCGGTTCCTGTCCCCGCTGGGCCTGGTCGCCGGCTTCCTCGACGCGACCGGCGGGGGCGGCTGGGGCCCGGTGGGCACACCGGCGCTGCTGGCCGGCGGCCGTATGGAACCCCGCAAGGTCATCGGCTCCATCGACACCAGCGAGTTCCTCGTGGCGGTCTCCGCGAGTCTGGGCTTCCTCTACTCCCTCGGCTCCCAGGGCCTGGACTGGGCGTGGGTCGCCGCCTTCCTCCTCGGCGGCCTGATCGCCGCCCCCATCGCCGCGTGGCTGGTCCGCCTGGTCCCGCCGAGGGTGCTGGGTTCGGCGGTGGGCGGCGTCATCATCGCCACCAATGTCCGCACGCTGCTGAAGAGCGACTGGATCGCGGCGCCGGGGGCGGTGAGCGCGGTGGTCTACCTCGCCGTGTACGCCCTCTGGGCGGTGGCTCTGACGTACTCGATCCGGGAGCACCTGAAGGAGAGGGCGGCGACCACTCCCGTGCCCCTCGGGGAGGTGGGGGACGGCGTGACGAGCCACGACGAGGAGCTGGCGTCCCGTCGATAACGCCTGGTCGGCGGGGACTCATGCGGCCGATCAGGAGGAATGAGGACAGGGGAGAGAGGACAGTGGAGCCTCTGGGTGCTGTCCTGAGTTCAGCCCGGTTCGCAGCGATCGAGTGCGGCGCGAAGCCGGCTGAGCCCCTCCCCTCTCCAGTGGCCCCGGTCGGGCATCTGGTCGTCTCGGCGCCATCGCCAGGCCGAGAACATCGCCCAGTTCAGGGCGCGGCACCGGTTGATCAGGCTGTGGTCGGCCCCTGGGCAGTGCTGTGCCACGTCCTCGGGCGCGTGGGCGAGGTCGAACTCGACCGGCCCACGGCAACACGTGGCGAGGTCCACGAAAAGCGGGCCTCGCCTCGTGTTGAGGAGGTTGCCCGGATGAGGCTCGCCGTGCAGTAGCTGTTCGCCGGCCTTCTCGACGCTGATGGCGGTGCTCAGCCCACTGAGTGTGTCGCTGAGGAGTTCCCGGCCGGAATCGGGCAGGTCGGGGGAACGCTCCCGGTCGTTCACCTCTCTGAGAGCCGCGGCGACTCGATCGGTGACATGCGGTGCGTCCAGAGCGATCCGGCGCAGGGCGGCATGATGCCGCAGGAACGCGTCTGCGTAGTCGGCAGAAGCGATCTCCGGTCCCACCGGTTCGTAGTAGGTCCAGAGCGAGATGGCGAAGGCATCACGCACGTGGACCCGTGGCTCGACCCGTGGCTCAAGCTCCGCCACCGGAGCCCCGGTTTCGGTGAGACGGCGAGCAACCTCCACTTCGAACTCGGAATCGGCCAGATGCCCCACAGGCGCGATCCGAACCAGCACATCGCAAGGAGTCAGGCGCAGCGCGACGCGGTCCGAGTCGTGGACGACGACCACCTCGTCGACCTGAAGGCCCAGGCCCGAAGCGGTCGCCCGTCCCACCTCAGCCGCGCGGCGGAGCTCCGATGGCTCCATAGGCCCTCCCTGAATCTCACGCTCGCGGACACGTTCGGGGACAAGGCCCTGGACAACAGTGACGCCCCCGAAGTCTTCACGAGCACCCTCTCTGCTGGACGCGGCCGATCTTCATCAAGAGCTCGGCATCCGAGTGACCCACTCGTGATCGAGCATCGCGTGGACGCTGGAGTCACGCCACACCCCGCCCTTACGGATGTGCTCACGGATCCGGCCTTCCTCGACCATCCCAGCCCGAGCCATCGTTCTCGCGGAGGCTTCGTTGGCGGGGGAACGCGCGCCGCGTTGCCGAACCGGCCGCTGCGACCCCTCGTGGCCAGGCGCTGTCCACCACGACGGTGATCGTCGCCTCGGCACCGTCGCTGACGCTGCTGCCGAGCGCGGTGAGTCAAGGGGAGGGCGGCCCCGGCTGGCCCGGGGGCGCAAGCCGGTTGAGGCCCTTTCGGGTGTCCCGGCGAGAGGGCCGTACCGCGACGCGGTACGGCTAGGTAGCCGCGTTCACCGCGACGGACCGTCGCCGGGCCCGGTCTCGGCGGTGGAGGAGCCGTCGCCCCCGGCCTCGGCGGTGGGGGAGTCGTCGCCGTCCGGAACGCAGCGGTCGAGCAAGGCGTCCAGGCCCGTGGCGAGCCCTTCCGCGCCCTGTCGCTCGGCAAGGTCGGCGGCGGCCGCGCGGAGCCGGGGAAATTCCTGGGGCGGCATCCGGTGCAGGCCGAGCCGGAACGCCGGATCGGACTCGTCGGGAGCGTCCACCATGGCCCGGAGTTCGACGAAGACGTAGCCGAGCAGCCACGCGGTGTACGCCCGGTGGGCTTTCGCGGCGGCGGCGTCCTCCAGACCCCCCTGTCGCAGCAGGGTCAGGACCCGCTCGTGGTCCCGCAGCACGGCCGCCGGTCGGCGCGCGAGGGGGACGGCCAGCATCCGGGTCGCCAGCAGCGGCACGGCGTGGGGGTGGTGCAGGGCGACCGAATAGGTGGCGCGGGCGATGCGGTGGAGTTCCGCGCGCCACGCGGCAGAGGGACGTGAGGCGTTCGCGGACGGTGCCCCGGCTTCGTCGGCCAGCACCGCCTCCAGCTCCAGGTACAGCGCCTCGACCAGGCCGTCCAGCAGGTCTTCCTTGCCCGCCGCGTACCGGTACAGCGCCATGGCCTCGACGCCCAGCTCGGCGCCCAGCCGACGCATGCTCAGTGCCCCGAGCCCCTCACGATCGACCACTTCCAGAGCGGTGGCGAGGACACGCTCCCGGTTCAGTCGCCCGTAGCGGCCTCGATCGCCGGCGCGTCGGCCGGCGCCCTGCCCCGATTCCCTGGCCATGCCTCGCCTCCAACGGCGGGACGAGCGTCTTGACCCCTTGACCATACGTGCCTCCCGGGGCAAGGTGTACATATACGTCGTAAACATACGAAGTACGCGTATAGCGGTTGATACGCACTCGTCGATTTGCGCCAGTCCCCGGCCCCCGCGGCCGAAGCCGCGGCCGTAGGCCCAGCACGGCACAAGCCGACCCCGACCGGAAGCGGGCGGCACGAGCCGCCCCCGGCAACGCGACCGAACACGGAGCGTTCTCATGGCTGACAGGCGCCTCGCTGTCTCCAGCGACAGCGGTGAAGGCAGTGGCATCCGCGATGACGGGCCCACGCCGCCGCTGGAGGAACAGGTCCGGCGCCTGTCCGGCGGACGGGTCGCGCGGATCACGGCGGAAGGCCCCGTCTTCGGCGGTCGCTCGCCTTCGCGGTCCGTACGCCCCGACACCTTCGTGCGCGTGCTGTCCCACGAAGACCAGGCAGTCGTCGTCGGACTGGCGATCAGCTGGGCCCTGGCTTTCGTCTGGTTCTGGATGTGGTGGCTGAGGCCGGAGCACCGGGTCGAATGGGCCGGCCTGATCGTCAACAGCGTTCTGCTGCTGTACCTGACGGCACTCCCCTTGTACTTCATGATCACGGTCAACCGGTTGAAGCGGGTGAACCCCTCGCTGCCGATCCCCGCGCTGGCAGTCGCCTTCGTGGTGACCCGTGCCCCCTCCGAGGAGTGGCGCACGGTCCGCAGGACGGTCGAGGCCATGACGCGGCAGATCTTCCCCCACCCGTACGACGTCTGGCTGTGCGACGAGGACCCGACCGAGGAGATCCTCCAGTGGTGCCGTCGCCATGACATCCATGTGTCGAGCCGCCGAGGCGTCGCCGCGTACCACCGGACCGCCTGGCCCCGGCGTACCCGCTGCAAGGAAGGCAACCTCGCCTACTTCTACGACCACTGGGGCTACCGCGACTACGACGTCGTCTCCCAGCTCGACTGCGACCACGTTCCGGCCCCCACCTACCTGGCCGAGATGGTGAGGCCGTTCGCCGACCCCGCCATCGGGTACGTGGCCGCTCCGAGCGTCTGCGACGTCAACGCGCCACAGTCCTGGTCCGCGCGGGGCCGGCTGCACCGGGAGGCCGTCTGGCACGGAGCCGTGCAACTCGGCCACTGCGACGGGCTGGCACCCATGTGCATCGGCTCCCACTACGCGGTCCGTACCACCGCGCTGCGCGACATCGGGGGCATAGGCCCCGAGCTGGCGGAGGACTTCTCGACGACGCTGCTGCTCAACTCGGCCGGCTGGCACGGCGCGTTCGCGATGGACGCCGAGGCCCACGGCGACGGGCCGATCACCTTCGCCGACATGGTCACCCAGGAGTACCAGTGGTCACGCAGCCTCACCGTGATGCTCTTCGCCCTCATCCCGCACCACATAGGCCGCATGCCGTTCCCACGGCGGCTGCGTTTCGCGTACGCGCTGAGCTACTACCCGCTGCTCTCCCTGACCGTTTCCGCCGGAGTGAGCCTGCCGCCGATCGCCGTGCTCACCGGGCTGCCCTGGATGAACGTCAACTACGTCGACTTCCTGCTCCACTTCTGGTTCCTGGCCGTCTGGATCCTCCTGACGATGCTCCTCATGCGGCGGCGCGCACTGCTGCGCCCCACCTACGCCCCGGTCGTCAGCTGGGAGTTGTTCCTGTTCGTCCTCGCCCGCTGGCCCTACGTCGTATGGGGCGTGCTGGCAGCGGTGCGCCAGCGGATACGCCCGCGGCCGGTGGTCTTCAAGGTCACCCCCAAGCAACGCAGCGGCCTCGAACCCCTGCTGACCCGTCTGGTGCTCCCGTTCGCCTTCCTGACGGTGGCCCTCGCCGGCGTCACCCTGTTCGGCGAGCTGACGCGTCCCGCGGTGGGCTATGTCTTCCTGACGCTGTTCGCCGCCGCGAGCTACGGGGTGGTCGCTCTGGCCGTGCCCCTGTTGCACGTACGCGAGACGTCCCGTGCGGCGGGCACCAGCTTCCGCGCCGCCCTCGTCACGGCCAGGACACCGCTGCTCGTCAGCGTCGTCTCCGTCGTTCCTGTCGCCCTGGCCATCACGTTCTTCCCGGCCTACGCCGCCGCCGTTCTCGGTTGGTGAGCCGTGCCCGCGGTCAACCATCCGCACGAGTTCCCGAAGGAGAGGCCCGTGCCGACACCGTCAACCATCCTGATCACCGGTGGAGCCGGCTTCATCGGTAGCCACACCTGTGTCGAACTGCTCGACCACGGCTACGCGCTGGTGGTGGTCGACGACTACTCCAACAGCTCGCCCCAGGTCTTCTCCCGTGTGCAGAAGGTCGCCGACCGTGATCTGAGCGCCGTCTACCGACTGGATCTGCGCAACAGACGCGCGCTGTCCGACGTGTTGGACCACCACTCCGTGGACGCGGTGGTGCACTTCGCGGGGAAGAAGGCCGTCGGCGAGTCGATGCGGATGCCGATCGACTACTACGACACCAACATCGGCGGTACGACCTCCCTGCTGCGCGCGATGGACGAACACGGCGTTCACCAGCTGGTGTTCTCCTCGTCCTGCTCCGTCTACGGCGAGACCGGGAAGGTGCCGCTCAGCGAACACGACCCGGCTCGGCCCACGAACCCGTACGCCGCTTCCAAGTGGGCATGCGAGCAGGTACTCGCCGACGTGTGCCGGCTCCGCCCGGAGTTCAGCGTGCTGTCCCTGCGCTACTTCAACCCCGTGGGCGCACATCCCAGCGGACTGCTCGGTGAGTCCCCCCGCGGCGGCGACATCAACCTGATGCCCCGACTGGCCCAGGTCGCCGACGGGGAGCGCGGGAGCGTCACCGTGTACGGCGGCGACTACGCCACCCGGGACGGCACGGGGGTACGCGACTACATCCATGTCATGGACGTCGCCGAGGCGCATCGGGTGGCGCTGGAGCACCTCGACGACGCACCCGGAATGCGGGTGTTCAACCTCGGTGTCGGGGCGGGCACTTCGGTGCTGGAACTGCTGGCCGTCTTCGGTGAGACCTGCGGCAGGGAGATCCCGTACACCGTCGAGGACCGCCGCCCGGGAGACGTCAGCGAGCTCGTCGCCGATCCCGGCGAGGTCGCCCACGAATGGGGCTGGCGCCCGACCCGTGACCTCGCCGCGATGTGCCGGGACGCGTGGCGTTTCCGGCAGCTCAATCCCCTCGGCTACGCGGACTGACCCGTCCGCGCCTCGTATCAAGGAGTAAGGAGCGACGACATGCGGATGACAGTCATCGGCACCGGATACGTCGGAGTGGTCCACGCCGCGTGCATGGCGGACATCGGCCACGAGGTTCTCGGTGTGGACATCGACGAAGAGCGGATCGCGGCCCTGACCGAAGGCAACGCGCCGGTCTACGAACCGGGCCTGAACGAACTCCTCGCCCGTACCGTCGGGTCGGGACAGCTGCGGTTCTCCACCTCCACGGCCGACGCCGCCCGGTTCGCGCGTCTGCACTTCGTGTGTGTGGGGACCCCGCAGGTGCCCGGTGGTGAAGCGGCCGACGTCCGCCACGTCGACGCCGTCTTCGAGGGCCTGGCTCCGCGTCTGCGGCCCGGCAGCCTGATCGTCGGCAAGTCCACGGTGCCCGTCGGTACGACCGCCCGCCTGGCCGCCCGGCTGCGGGACGTCGCACCGCACAGCGAGATCGCCTGGAACCCCGAGTTCCTGCGCGAGGGGTTCGCCGTGGCCGACACCAGATGTCCCGAACGGATCGTCGTGGGCGTCGAGTCGGAGCGCGCCGAGGCCGCCCTGCGGGAGATCTACGAGCCCATGCTGGTCAGCGGTGTCCCCTTCTTCAGTACCGACCCCGCGACCGCCGAACTCGTCAAGGTGGCGTCGAACGCCTTCCTCGCCACCAAGATCTCGTTCATCAACGCCATGGCCGAGGTGTGCGACGCGACGGGCGCCGACGTGCTGACACTGGCGGAGGCCGTAGGCCAGGACTCGCGCATCGGACACCGGTTCCTGCAGCCCGGCCTCGGGTTCGGCGGCAGCTGCTTCCCCAAGGACATCCGAGCCTTCGCGGCGCGCGCCGAGGAGCTGGGCGTCGGCAGCGCGATCGCCTTCCTCCACCAGGTCGACGAGATCAACACCCGGCAGCGGCGGCGCACCGTCGACCTGGCACGGAACCTGGTCGGCGGCTCCTTCACCGACCGCCGCGTCGCCGTCCTGGGAGCGGCCTTCAAACCCGACAGCGACGACGTGCGGGACTCGCCCGCCCTGGCCGTCGCGTCGGCGATCCGGCGCGAGGGCGCCGAGGTCCGGGTGCACGACCCCGAAGCCATCTACAACGCCCGGCGCAGGTTCCCCGAACTGCAGTACACCCACGACGTGCCCAAGGCGTGCGAGGACGCGCATCTCGTCCTGCATCTGACGGCGTGGCCCGAATACCGCGAGATCTCCCCCACCGAGCTGGGTCCCGTGGTGCGCGATCGGAAGATCCTCGACGCGCGGGACACCCTGGACCCCGCGTCCTGGCAGTCGGCGGGCTGGACGCTGAGCGCACTCGGTCGTCCCCGGGTCAACGGCGCGTACGCCGCCTGACGGCGCGAACCCAAGGAGGAATCATGCATGTGGTGGTCACAGGCGGTGCCGGCTTCCTCGGGTCGCACCTGTGCGAGGCCCTGTTGGAGAGAGGCGACCGCGTGCTGTGCGTGGACGACTACTCGACCGGTGACCCGCAGAACACCGCGCATCTGGGCGCACGCCCAGGGTTCACGCTCATCCGCGCCGACGTCACCGCCGCGCTCGACATTCCGGGACCGGTCGACGCCGTGGCGCACCTCGCCAGCCCCGCCTCGCCCCCCGACTACCACCGCCGTCCCCTGGCGACGCTGGCCGTGGGCAGCAGGGGGACGGAGAACGCCCTGCGGCTGGCCGTCCGTCACCGCGCCCGTTTCGTCCTCGCCTCGACCAGCGAGGTGTACGGCGACCCGCTGGTCCACCCCCAGCGGGAGGACTACTGGGGGAACGTCAATCCGGTGGGGCCGCGCAGCGTGTACGACGAGGCCAAGCGGTTCGCCGAAGCGCTGTCCACGGCGTACCGGCGCAGTCTGGCCGCGAACGTCGGCATACTGCGGATCTTCAACACGTACGGACCGAGGATGCGCCCCCACGACGGCCGTGTGGTGTCCACCTTCATCCGGCAGGCACTGGACGGCGAACCGCTCACCATCTACGGGGACGGAAGCCAGACACGGAGTTTCTGCTACGTGGACGACCTGGTCCGGGGCATGGTCGCCATGCTCGACTCGGATCTCCCCGGGCCCTTCAACCTGGGCAATCCCAGCGAGCGGACGGTGCGCCAACTCGCGGACCTGGTGCTGGAGGCGACCGGGTCGTCATCGGGGCTGGAGTTCTGTCCGCTGCCCGTGGACGACCCCGCTCGGCGGCGTCCCGTGATCACCCGGGCGCAGCACCGGCTCGGCTGGTTCCCCCTGGTGCCGATCGAGGAGGGGCTGCGGCACACCGTGGGATGGTTCAGGTCGCGGGCCGACGGTACTGCGGAGGGCCGAACGGCCAGGGAGCCCGTGGGGCGCTGATCGGGATGCGAAACCGTTCCGCACGGCGCCGGGGACGCCGTCTGTGTGCCCTCGCGGCCCTGCCGGCCGCGCTCACGGGCGTATTCGTCGCGGGTTGTGTCGCCACCCCGCACTACACGCCGGACCGCTCCTACTACGTGAGTCCGGACGGCGACGACGACAATGACGGCCGTTCCCCGGACCGTGCGTGGCGGTCGCTGAAGCGCGCCGACGGACGGGACTTCGAACCCGGTGACCGGCTGCTGCTGCGAGGAGGTGCCCGTTTCGAAGGTTCGCTCATGCTGAGCGCGGGCGAGGCGGGCCGCGCGGACGAGCCCGTGGTCGTGGGCAGCTACGGCGGCGGGCGGGCCACGATCGTCGCGCACGACACGCCGGGCATCAGCGTCCACAACACCGCGGGGGTGGAGATCCGGGACCTGGCCATCGTCGGCGGGCACGGCGCCTACACAGGTCAGGGAGGCGTTCATGTCTACAACGACCGGCCCGACGGCAGGAAGCTGCGGCATGTGTCGATCGTCGGCGTGGAGGTCTCCGGTTTCCGCAACGGCATCGAGATCGGCAGTGTCAGTTGGCTGACCGGTTTCCGAGACGTGCTGATCAAGGACTCGGTGCTACGGGACAACAAGGACATCGGGCTCCTGACGTACGCCCCGCAGGCCCTCGCGGACGGCACCCCCGGGTATGCCCACGAGGACGTGGTGGTCTCGGGAGTCCGGGCGCACCACAACGCGGGTGACCCTCGGGCCCACAACCGGCACACCGGGAACGGCATCATCCTCGGCAGTGTCAGGGGAGGGCGGATACAGGGGTCGAGCGCTCATGACAACGGGAGCCGCGCCTCCGCCGAAGCCCATGAGGGGCCGGTCGGCATCTGGAGCTACGACTCCACCGGCCTGCTCATGGAACACAACCGCAGTTACCGCAACCACACCGGGTCAGGAGTGGACGGAGGGGGATTCGGCCTCGACTCGAACGTTTCCGATTCGACCCTTCAGTACAACCTGGCATTCGGTAACGACGGGCCCGGATTCCACGCGTACACGAGCAAGGACAACGACGCCCATCACGGGAACGTGTTCCGTTTCAACATCAGCAGCAATGACGGACGTAAACGGCCGGAGACAGGCGGCATCGATGTACACGGAAGGTCGATCAACAGGCTTCAGGTGTACAACAACACCGTGGTGATGACGGACACGGTGCGGCCCGGTCCCGTGGTCCGGCTGCTCGCCGGTGCGCGTGACGTCACTTTCCGTAACAATCTCCTGGTCACGGACGGTTCACTGCTCGTCATGACCGACGCGGCCTTCCCGGCCGGACGGGTCCTGTGGCAGGGGAACGACTACTACGCCACCTCCGGCCGCCCGACCGTGCGATGGGCCGGCATGACCTACTCCGGCCTCGCCGAGTGGCGTTCCGCAACCGGTCAGGAGATGACGGACGGCCGGAAGACGGGCTTCGAGGCCGACCCCTGCTTCCGGGGCGGGAAAACGCCGGTCGTCGAGAAGGCGGGCGACGCCACACTGTTGGTGCCCGGGTGCGACCCCGTGGCGGAGAAGGGCCTCGACCTGCGCTCGCTGTTCGGGACCGATACGGGCGGCCAGGACTACTTCGGTGAGGCGCTGGGGACGACCATGCCGATCGGAGCCGCCGTGAGGGAGAGGGACGGGTCGAGCCGCGCCGACGGCCCGGCGTCATGAGCGCCCCGACGGGCGGGCACCACGATGCGCCACGGGCCTCCCGGCATGCGCACCGGGCCTGGCGTGCCTAGTCTCGAACCAGGGTTGCAGCGACTGCCAGGGCGCCACGGGTGCCTCTCGGCGAGTCCCCTGGCCAGCCGCCTGCGGTCTCCTCCGCCCGCGGCGGGCGGAGGAGACCCGCCTGCCTGTCCCCGCCCGCGTGAGGAGGCGGTTTCCTTGACGCGGTTCCACCGGTTGACGGCTTGCTATCTCTCACTCGTGGTCCCGCTCACGGTTCTGTACCTGACCTACCCGAGTCGGCGTACGACCATCTGGGCCCTCATCGGGCTCGCCGGTGTCGCCGCCATCATGGTGGGCCTTCACCTCAACCGACCGGCCCGTCGCTGGCCGTGGCTGGCGCTCGCCGCCGCGAACCTCGCCTTCACCGCGGGCGACACCGTGTACAACGTCCTCAACAGCTTCTTCGACCAGAACAACCCCTTCCCCTCGGTGGCGGACGCCTTCTACCTGTCCACCTATCCTCTGTTCGCGGCGGGGCTCATCGGTTTCGTCCACTACCGATGGCCGGGAAGGGACCTGCCGAGCCTGCTGGACGCGCTGATTCTCACCGCCGGTCTGGCCGTCCTCCTCTGGGTCAACCTGATCGGGCCGCTGAGCCAGGCGGAGGGAATGTCCTGGATACAGCGCGCGATCTCGATCGCCTATCCGCTCGGCGACGTGGTGATGCTGATGGTGCTCGCCCGTCTGCTCGCCTCGGGAGTCGCCATCACGCCCAGTGTGCTGCTGCTCACCCTGGGAACCCTGGGCATCCTCGCGTCCGACGTGCTCTACGGCCTGCTGCAGCTGAAGGGCACCTGGCAGGTCGGTACCCCCATGGACCTGGGATGGGTGGTGTTCTTCACCGCGTGGGGTCTCGCCGCGCTCCATCCGTCCATGCGTGACCTGACCGAGCAGGTGCCCCAGCGCGGTTCGCCCGAGTCCCCGCCCAAGCACCGACTCACGTTGCTCGCGGTCGCCTCGCTCGTCGCGCCCGGTGTTCTGCTCTATCAGGCCCTGCGCGGCGAGGTCAGTGACGCGGGCGTCATCGCCGTGTTCTCCACCGCCCTGTTCCTCCTTGTCATTCTGCGGCTCGCGGGCGTGGTGGGAGTCCACCGCCAGGCCCTGGCCAGGGAACGTGGCCTGCGCGTCGCCTCCGCCGCACTGCTGACGGCGGTCAGGCCGCGCGAGGTGGCCGACTCCGTCGAGAAGGCGGTGAACGCGCTGTTCGGGCCCGGCGCACCGCACCGGACGGTCCTGCTGGCCGTGGAGGGGGACACGGGGCTGTACGCCGTGCGCACGCAGGCCCAGGCGCTGAACTGGAGGGTCAGCCGAGCCGACGGCGCCGGACCCGACCTGCTCTTCGGGCTCAGCGGTCACGAGACCCGGCTGGTGCCACTCGGGGCACTCGAACGGCGCGTGGTCGGCGATCTGGACGACGTGCACAGCGCTCTGCTGTGCCCCCTCGCCCTGCCGGACCGGGTGACCGGGGATCCTCTCGTCGGAGCCCTGTTCGTGGCAGGCCCCGAGGACAAACTGATGGAGCTGTGGAGTTCGCTCGAGATCCTGGCCTCCCAGGCGGCGCTGGCGATGGAGCGGGTGGGACTGAGCCAGGAGGTGAACCGCCGCAACGGCGAAGCGTACTTCCGCACGCTGGTGCACAACGCCTCGGACGTGATCCTCATCCTGGACGACGACAACGCCGTCCGGTACGCGAGCCCGTCGGCCGACGGCATGTTCGGACACGACAGCCTCCTCGGCACGACGTTCACCGCGCTGGTCGATCCGCAGGACCGGGAGTCGGCATGCCGGGCGCTGGCGGACATGCGGGCCACGGGTGACCAGGACATGCACGAGGACTGGAGGGTGCTGAGCCTCGACGGACGGCGCATCGACGTCGAGGCCCGGTGCAGCAACCTGCGTGAGGAGCAGACAGTCCACGGACTCGTCCTCACACTGCGGGACGTGACCGATCAGCGTCAGCTGGAGCGCGAACTCACGCGCCACGCGTTCCACGACTCGCTGACCGGCCTGCCCAACCGCATGCTTCTCCTGGAGCGTATAGAGCGGGCACTGACGCGTGCCCGCCGGGAGTCGACCATCGCCTGCGTTCTCTTCATCGACCTGGACGACTTCAAGGTCGTCAATGACACGTTGGGCCACACGGTGGGGGACGAACTCCTGGCCGCGGTGGGGGAGCGGCTCGCCTCGACGCTGCGGCGCAGCGACACCGCGGCCCGCCTGGGCGGCGACGAGTTCGCGGTGCTGATGGAGGGGGCGAAGGAACCGCTCGACGCGGAGGTGCTGGCCAGCCAGGTCATCCAGAGTCTCAACCAGTCGTTCCGGCTGTCCGACGGCGTCGTCAGCGTGTCGGCCAGCGTGGGCATAGCCACCGCACTCGACAGCGCGGGCGCGGAGGATCTGCTCGGACACGCCGACCTCGCCCTCTACGAGGCCAAGTCCGCGGGGAAGCGGCAGTGGCGCAGATACCAGCCGGCCCTCCACGCCGCCATGCTGGAACGTCACGAACTCCAGGCCAGCCTGGACACCGCGGTCTCGGAGGAGAGTTTCACCCTGCGCTACCAGCCCATCGTCGACCTCCGCGACGGCCAGGTCGTCGGCTTCGAGGCGCTGGTCCGTTGGCCGCATCCGCAGCGGGGTCTGGTACCACCGCACGAGTTCATCAGGCTCGCCGAGGAAACCGGACACATCATGCCGCTCGGTGCCTGGGTACTGGAGCGTGCCACGGCGGACCTCACCCGGTGGCAGCGGGCGGTGCCCCGGCCGGTCCCGCTCTGCGTCAACGTCAATGTCTCAGCACGCCAGTTCCGGGACCCGGGATTCCTGGACGAGGTGGGTCGCGCACTGGACAGCGGTGGTCTGGCGCCGGGCTCGGTGGTGCTGGAACTGACCGAAAGCGTCCTGATGCGCAGGGACGAACAGATGCAGGGCGTCATGAGGGTTCTGAAAGACCTCGGCGTCAGTATTGCGATCGACGACTTCGGCACGGGATTCTCGTCACTGAGTTATCTCAGGGAATTCCCGATCGATGTACTCAAGATCGACAAATCCTTCATCGACGACATAGGCGTGGACACCCAGCAGGTGGCACTCGTCGACGGGATCGTCCGCATCGCCGACACGCTCGGCCTCCAGGTCACAGCCGAAGGCATCGAGGATCTGGAACAGAGCGAGTTGCTGGCCGCCATGGGCTGCCGTTTCGGGCAGGGCTATCTGTTCGCCCGCCCGATGACGGCGGACCAGGCGGAGGCGCTGCTGCTCGGCCGGACACAGCACCGGACCGCCGGTCTGGTCGACAGGACGGCCCGAAGGGCGCCGCAGCGTCCGAGCGGCCTTCCGCCCGGATCTCGGGCCGTCGGCCGGAAGTCTCCGCAGGCCGCCCCCAGGGGGAACGGGAATGAGGAAAGAATGCGCGAAGCGCCCTCGGAAGCACAAGGCGTGCCCTCGGAAGCACAAGGCGTGCCCTCGGAAGCACAAGGCGTGCCCTCGGAAGCACGAGGCGTACGGCACGATCCGAGATGGGGAGACCTCGAACGCCTCCGCCAGATCAGCCCCATGAGCGACGCGGTCCTGGACGAGGTCGACGGACGACGGATTCGCTGCGGTGACCGTTGGCTCACCGATTTCGCGTCCTGCAACTACCTGGGCTTCGACTTCGACCCGGAGATCATGGCGTCGATCGAGCCGCAGGTGAGGAAATGGGGCACCCACCCCAGCTGGTCACGGATGATCGGCAGCCCGCAGCTCTACCCGCAGATCGAGGAGAGGCTCACAGAACTCCTCGGCGCACCGGACACCCTGGTCCTCCCCACGATCACCCTGATCCACGCGTCGGTGATCCCCGCCCTGGCCGGGGAGGACGGGCACGTCTTCGTCGAGGCGGAGGCACACCGCACGGTGTACGACGGCTGCCTGGCCGCCCGTGGACAGGGCGCGACCATGCGGCGGTTCCGTGCCGACCGACCCGACCAGCTCAGGGACCTGCTGCGGGCCGTGCCGCCGAAGTCCGCCCGACTGGTGTGCCTGGACGGCGTCAACAGCATGACGGGAAACATGCCCGACCTGGGCGAGATCGCCGGGCTGTGCCGGGACTTCGGCGCGACACTCTACGTCGACGACGCGCACGGATTCGGCATCATCGGCGAACGCGGCCCCGATGAGACGTCCCCCTACGGATCGCGCGGAAACGGCATCGTGCGCCATCTCGGCGAGACCTACGACGACATCGTTCTCGTCGGCGGCTTCTCCAAGGCGTACTCCTCGCTCCTCGCCTTCGTCGCCCTGCCCACCTGGCTCAAGGAACATCTCAAGGTCGCCGCCGCGCCGTATCTCTACTCCGGGCCTTCACCGACCGCCTCCCTCGCCACGGTGCTGGCCGGTTTCGAGGTCAACGAACGGCGCGGGGACGCCATTCGCGCCGACCTCCACCGCAAGACGGCCCTCGTCCTGAACCATGTGCACCGGCTGGGCCTCGCCACCCCCAACGTCTCCGGGCTGCCCATCATCGAGCTCCCGCTCGCCCACCCCTCCGACATCGACGCGGTCGCGCTCTTCCTCTGGGACAGGGGCATCTATGTCACGCTGGCGGCGTATCCCCTTGTTCCCCGCCACCGTGTCGGGTTCCGTATCCAGGTGACGGCGCTGAACACCGACGAGGACATCGGCCGGCTCAACGACGCGCTGACCGCCCTGACCGAGCGGTTCGAATTCCAGCCCGGGACAGCGGGGCACGCATGAGCGGCCCACCCTCCGCCCGGCGTCGGCGACCGACCCGCACCCGGGACGTGGACTGGGACACCTGGCCGGTCCAGGAGTACCTGGCCGAGAACTACCGCGAGCTCCATCCCTGCGATGCCGCCGTGATCAGACACCACTCGGGCTTCTACCGGCAGTTCGCCCCGCGGTCCATCGACCGTTCCCTCGAATTCGGTGCGGGGCCGAACCTGTACCCACTGATGCTGGCCGCCGCCGCCAGCCGCCGCATCGAAGCAGTCGAGCTGGGTGCCGGCAACGTCGCCTATCTGGCCCGTCAGCTCGATGACGGACCCGACGAGAGCTGGCAGGCGTTCTACGCGCTGTGCCGTCGGCTGGACCCCGCGCTGCCGCCCGCGCTGAGCGAGGCGCTGTCCCGGGTGCACATCGTGCACGGCGACGCGCGATCCGTCCCGCGCGGGACCTACGGCCTCGCCTCCATGAACTTCGTGGCCGAGAGCGTCACCGAGGACCCGGACGAGTTCTCCGAGTTCTGCCGCTCCTTCGCCATGTCCGTGCGTCCGGGCGGTCATCTCGTCGCCTCCTTCATGGAGAACATGCCGAGTTACCGCATAGGGGTGACGTCGCGCTGGCCGGGCTGCCCGGTGGACCGGGCGGTCGTGCACCGGGTCTTCGCCCCCCACACCGAGCGGCTCACGCTCACCCGCATCGACGCGGACCCCAGCCTGCCCGACTACGGAGACACCGGCATGGTCCTGATGCGAGCCGTCAGAACTCGGCAGTCACCTCCCACGGAGCGCGGTACCGCGTGCTCACCGACGCGCCACCCGGAGAGTCCAGTGACTTCCCCAGACTGAAAGCGCTGTCGACCAGGGCGATGTGACTGAACGCCTGAGGAGTGTTCCCGAGCTGCCGGCGGCGCTCCGGGTCCCACTGCTCGGACAGCAGACCCACGTCGTTGCGGATGTCGAGGACCCTCTCGAACCTCTCGCACGCCTCCTGGGGACGACCGGTCGCGGCGAGCGCGTCGGCGAACCACAGCGAACACGCGACGAACGTCCCCTCGGGCCCGTGCAGCCCGTCCACGCCGTGCATCCCCTGCCGGATGTGGGCGTACCGGCGGAGGAACCCGTGGTCCTCCAGTGACCTGATCGCCTCCACGGTCCCCAGCACCCTCTCGTCGTGCGCGGGGAGAAAGCCGAGCTTCGGGATCAGCAGGGCCGAGGCGTCCAGCGCCCGGGAGCCGTAGGACTGCACGAACGTTTGCTGTCGGTCGTCCCAACCCTCCCGGCACACCTCTTGGTGCACCGCACGGCGCATGTCCCGCCAGCGTCCCACCGAACCGTCTCTCTTCAGCATGAGCGCCATGCGCACAGCGCGGTCGGCGGCGACCCAGGCCATCACCTTCGAATAGACGAAATGACGCCTGGGCCCGCGTACCTCCCACACGCCCTCGTCGGGCTCACGCCAGTGCTCACCGAGGTAGCTCAGCAGCGAGTTCACCAGGCTCCACATGTGGTGCTGGATGGGGATGCCCGCGCGCAGCGCGAGATGGAGAGTGTCCAGCACTTCGCCGTAGACGTCCAACTGGAGCTGGTTCACGGCCGCGTTGCCGAAACGGACAGGTTGTGAGCCCTGGTATCCGGGCAGCCACACGGCCTCCGACTCCTGGAGCCGGCGTTGTCCGGCCAAGCCGTAGAGCGCCTGCAGATCCGCCGGATCGCCCGCGATGCTCCGCAGCAGCCAGGCCAGCCACGCCACCGCCTCGTCCCGGAACCCGCTGCGCAGCAGACAGGACAGGGTGAGGGTGGAGTCGCGGAGCCAGCAGAACCGGTAGTCCCAGTTGCGTTCACCTCCGACACATTCCGGCAGGGAGGTCGTCGGCGCCGCGACGATACCGCCCGTGGGCGCGTAGGTGAGCGCCTTGAGCGTGATCAGGGAGCGCACCACCGCCTCGCGCCAGGGCCCCCGGTAACGGCACTTGGCCGTCCAGTCCTCCCAGAAGTCGATGGTGCCGCGCAGCGCGGCATGCGGGTCACCCCGGCCGGGCATGGGCAGATGGGAAGGCGACCAGATGAGCATCAGGGCCAGGTGCTCGCCCGCGGAGACGCGGAAGTCGAAGAACGTGCGGTCGCCTTCCGTGTGGACACGCACCTGCTGATCGGCGCCCAGCCATACGGAGTCGGGGCCGGCCACCGCGATGGTGTACGTCTCGGTGGCGCGCGTCCACGGCACCACCCGCCCGTGGTGGAAACGCAGTCTCAGCTCTCCTCGCATGTGGACCGTTCCCGCGAGGCCTTCGACGCGTCGCACCAGGCAGGGCGAACCGGTGCGCGGCGGCATGAAGTCCGTGACCTTCACGGCACCCGAGACGGCTTCCCAGAAGGAGTCCAGCACCAGGGTGTCTCCCCGGTACGCCCTGCGATTGCAGGTTCCCGCCCCTGCGGGGGCGAGCCGCCAGTACCCGTTGTCCCGCGTACCGAGCAGTGCCGCGAAACAGGCGGGCGAGTCGAAACGGGGAAGACACAGCCAGTCCACCGACCCGTCCCGGCCGACGAGGGCCGCCGTCTGCAGGTCGCCGATGATGGCGTAGTCCTCGATCAGCCTGGCCATGAGGGGACATCGCCGTAACCTCTTGATGTCACGGTGACAATTCTAGGATCGACGCCGGCAGGCCGCATCCGAGCCCCGGCGCCTTCCGTTCATGAGGGGTCCCTCTCCTGGTCGCGGCCGCGGTCACGTTCCACGGCACGTACGCCCGGCAGATAGAGGAAGGCCAGGGTGACCACCGCGCCGATGACACCGGCGCCGACAAAGGTGGCGCGCACTCCGACGGCCGCGGCGACGGGAGCCGCAAGGGCGTACGAGAGAGGCAGGAGCGCGAGTGAGACGAACCAGTCGACGCTGGACACGCGGCCCAGCAGCGCGGCGGGTACCAGTCGCTGCTTCGCCGTGGCCCAGGCGACGATCCCGGCCGTCTCCAGCCCGTTGACCACGGCGCAGGTGAGGGCGAGCTGCCAGCTGCTGGTGGCGAGGCCGTATCCGGCGACCCCCAGGGTAGCGAAGCTCCAGGTCCAGTACATGAAGGTGATGAACCGACCGGGCAGTCCTGCCTGCCCTACGATCACCGCAGCGAGGATGGCACTCACACCGCCGCTGGTGAGCACCAGCCCCAGCTCCGTCGCCGACCCGTGCAACACGTGTTTGACCATGTACGGCAACAGGACCTCGGTCGGGCCGAGGAAGAGCAGGTAGGCGAAGGTGGCCGACATGAAGGTAGCCCAGAGCCAGGCGTTGGCCCGGACAAAGCTCAGGCCTGCGCGCAGGTCCTTCCACAGCGAGGCCCGCTCCTGGTCGACGTCGGGGGGCAGAGGACGGAGACAGGCCAGACACACGGCGGAGAAGGCGAAGGTGAGGGCGTCGAACCCGAAGGCCCAGCCGGGACCCACTCCCGCGACGAGCCCGCCGCCGAGGGCGGTGCCGCCGATCTGCACGGCTGTCGGCCGGACGAACTGATCAAGGGCATTGGCGCCCACCAGCTCCGACCTGGGAACGAGAGTGGGCACAGTGGCGTCGAACGCCGGCGGGAAGAACCCGGATGCCGCGCCGTACACCGCGACCACGCAGATCACCTGCCACAGTCGCAGGCCACCGGTCAGCGCGAGGACCGCCAGCGTCGCCAGGCACGCACCACGGACCAGATCGCTGGAGATCATCACCTTGCGACGGTCGCAGCGGTCACTGACGACTCCGCCCACCAGCACGAGCGCGATCTGCGGGAGGGCCAGGGCCACGCCGACGACGGACATCGCGCTGGGGCTGCCGGAGAGCGTGTAGACCTGCCATGCGAGCGTGACGAGCAGCACTCCGTCGCCCAGCAGCGAGACACTCATTCCGATCCAGAGAATCCGGAAGTCGCGGTGGGCCAGCGGCGTCAGCAGCCGCACTCGACGGGTGCGTCCCGCGGAGTCGAGGATTCTCATTCAGGTCCTCGGGCCCGGAGGACCAGGGCGACCGTCCGCTCGGACCACGGGTTCCTCCATCCTCGCGCCGAGCTCACCGGAGGTCGGGCGTGTCGGCGCATGCACGATATCCGGAGCAAAGTGATGTAGGGGTCAGCGACATACATATCGGATGCTCAGTCGCGGGGACGGGTGTGGGCCGAGAAGCGCGCCGTGCCGGCAGGATCCGCTGGAGTCGACCGTAGGGCAGGCTGCCCCGCCGGTCCGGGAGATGCTGTTCGGCCGTGGCAGGATTCGAACGCCTACGCAAACGCGTGCTGCCGGCCTGACCGGGCGTCACCAAGGCCTCGCCGCCGGTGCACACCACTGACCCGGCGCCTCTGCGGATGCTTCGCAGCAGACGCGCCGATCGGGATCCGGTTCCGATCGGCGCGTGGCGGGCCGTGGACTCAGCCGAGGTGTCGGGCGAAGAATTTCAAGCCGCTCTCCAGCTCGGATGCCGGGAGTTCCCCGTGCTTGCCGGGGCTGGCGTGCAATGTCTTCTCGGCCGACGCCAAGGCGTCGAACAGCGCCAAGCTCTGAGCTCGCGGCACCCGCTCATCGTCCCACTGCATCAAGAACTCCACCGGAACGGTGATCCGTGCGGCGACCTCGGCCGACGCCGGCGCCCCGCCGAGGCCCAGTACCGCCGCGCGGACCCGCGTTTCGGCAGCGACGAACGGAACACCGAGTCCGCATCCCAGCGAGACTCCCCAGTAGCCCACCGGGCCGGCGCCTACGTGCTCGAGTTGCTGAACCGCGTCCAGGACCGCCCGCCATTCCGGCACGGTCTGGCGGGCCACGAGCGCCTGGAAGCCGGCGATCAGCGGGGCCAATTCTTCACCGGCTGCCACGCGAGCCTGGTTCTCAGACGCGATCCGGTCGTACTCCTCGACCTTCGGCCGGTCGCCGTGAGCGGGAACGTCGACCGCCACGACCGCGAAACCGCCGCCGGTCACGAAGCGGCGTGCACGAGCCAGGATGTCAGGGGCCTTCTTGTGCTGACCGCCACCGTGTCCTATCAAGACGAGCGGACGAGGGGCGACGGCCTCTTCCGGCGTCCACAACACGCCAGGAATATCGCCGAGGGTGAAGAGCTGTTCGCGGACGCCGTCGGACGACGTCTCAGAGATGAAGCGCATAGCGATTCATGCCTTTCGGGATGCCTCTGCGGGCAACTCCCTAGGCCATGCGAGGGAGGGAGGCCCGACCTGTCAAAGCGTTGATCGGTCTCACCTCCTCAGTTCGCAGCAGTGCACGGCGACAGGAACGTATCACGAAGGACTCCACCCCAGCCTGGACGGCGATGCCGACCGGCCGGGCGAACTGACGCTCAGGCGAACCGAGTTGGGGCAGACGCGGCCAACTCGCCACGGTTCCATGGCAGTCTCTCCAGCATCGCGGAGGCCGCTGCGAACGGCTTGCCAGCGCCGAGGGAGACCAGGTGGGCGGACGACTGGTGCCGCAGTTCCCGAGTGTGTTCGGGGAAAGTTCTGGATCCTAGCTCGGCATCGGGATCGTTGCTCTACCCCAACCGCATCGCCAGCGTCACTTCCGTGCCCGTGCCCGTGCCCGCCTCCGCCCCCGCCCTGTCCGTCGTCACCGTCAGGCGGTCGGTGACCAGGTGGGCGAGCCAGAGGCCGCGGCCGGGGCAGGTGCCGGTGAGGCCGGGGAGTTCCGGGATGGCGGGGGTGAAGCCGGGGCCGTCGTCGGTGATGCGGCACTCCAACTCGTGCGGGAGCAGGCGCAGTTCGAGGCGGCCTTGACCGCCGGCGTGCTCGACCGCGTTGGCCGCGATCTCGCTGACCGCGAGCGTGAACTCACCGAGCCGTACGCCGCCCAGGCCCGCCGCCGCGGCCGTGTCCTCGACCTGGGCCCGCACCTGGGGCAGGTTCTCTCCGGTGAAGTGGCGTTTCAGTAGCAGCGTCGCGCGAGGAAGGGCGGGGGCCTCGCCGCCCGCTCCGCCGGTCGTGAGGGCTCCGCCGCTTCTCTCCCCGCCCGGCATCACGGCCGCCTCCTCTCGATGGGTGTCGATGGGTACGGGCACGGGGCGCCGGGAGTCAAAGGCGAACTGCCGCACATCGCCCACGCTAGCCGTGCTCGCCCGATGAGTACCCAGCGGATCGAGAGGACATCGCGCCTGGTCGCAACCGTATGAATTCGATCGGATGGTGATCGAATTCGCCCGGCCTCGGTTGATCGGTTTCCGTCTGTCGATCAGTAGAGGGGGCCTTCGGTCATCTCCTTCGTGAGGGTGCAGACGGCCGCGGCGGCCACGGGGGTGGTGTTCCCCGTGGCCGCCGCGCTGGTGGGGGCTTCAGGCGTGGTGGCGGCGCCGACGGCCAGGGTGGCGGCCTGGTCGACGCCTCAGGTCGCGATGTAGCCGCCGTCGGCGAGGAGCACCGCACCGGTGATGTAGGCGGCCCTGTCGGAGGCCAGGAACGCCACCGCCTCGGCGATCTCCTCGGGCTCGCCGGCCCGGGTGAGCGGCGTGCTCTGGCTGAACGCCTCGAACATCTCGCCCACCGTGTCGACGGCCATGTCGGTACGGATCGGACCGGGTGCCACGGAGTTGACGCGTACGCCCGCCGCACCGAACTCGACGGCCCACGATCGGGTCAGTGCGTCCATCGCGGCCTTGGAGGCGTTGTACACGGAGCCCACGGCGGTGCCGATCTGCCCGGCGATCGACGACACGTTGACGATCGCACCCTTCTTCCTCGCCACCATGGCCGGCACGAGCGCGGCCGTCAGGAAGTAGGTCGCGCGGACGTTGACGTCGAATATCTGCTCGTAGTCGTGGAGCGACTGCTCGGGGGTCGGCGAGGACGGGAAGATGCCCGCGTTGTTCACGAGCACGTCCACCTCGCCGACCTCCGCGGCGAGCCTGCGGACCTCGTCGAGGTTCGCGACGTCCGCGACGAGGAAGTGGCCCGTGCCGCCCGCCTGCTCGATCAGCTCGACGGTCTCCTTGCCGAGTTCAGCTCTGCGCCCGGTCACATAGACGGTGGCACCCGCCTCCGCGAGCTTGACCGCGATCGCGCGGCCGATGCCCGAGGTGGCGCCGGTGACGAGTGCCTTCTTGCCCTGAAATTCCTTGGTTGACATGTCTGCAAACGTGGCCCCGCAGGATCGTCGGCGCATAAATTCCGTATATACCGACTGGTCAGGGCGTGCGGAAGGAAGCGGCCCGGTCTCGACGTGCTGCGCCTCGCCTCGCCCCTCACTCGCCCCTCAGCCGACCGGCGCCGGTGTACTCAGCGCGAAGTACGCGAAGTAGAAGCGCACGAACCGCGGCAACCGGTAGCGGCCGAGCACGAACGGCTCGATGAGGTGGACCCCCGCGAGCGACTCCAGCACCCGCTCGATCTCACCGGGGTCGGACCCGGACATCCGTGCCGCCTCGTGGCAGTCGATCACCTCGGTGTCCTGGCGCGCGAAACAGCTGAGCAGGTGCCGTTCGGGATCGGTGAGATCCTGATCGGCCGCGATCATCGGGGCCAGCATCGCGGTGCAGTCGGACGGTAGCGCGTCGGCGGACTTGCCCTCCCGCCGCATCTGCAGCAGAAACATCTCGACCGTCCAGTGGGGGCGCGAGCCTAGCCTGCCGCCGACCACCCTGATCGGGGCCGGCAGCCGCGAGAGATGTTCCAGCAGTACCTCGACGTGCTCGGGTTCCGCGTCCGCGCGCGCCGGTCCGATGGTCCTGCGGAAGAACTCCCGCGCCTCCTGCCCGCTCAGCCCGGCGATCTGCACCCAGCTCACCCCAGGCAGTTCGTGCAGCCGGCGGACGCTCGTGAGGATCATCGCCGAGCCGGGCGTGGCCAGATCGCGCACGGAAGCCGCGTCCCGGACGTCGTCGACCACGACGAGGAACCGCTTGCCGCGCGCCTTCTCCCGCCACAGCGTGGCCTTGTCGCCGACGGGGTGCTCCACACCGACCGCCCGCAACAGCTCACCGGCGACGTCCCCGCCCCTGACGAAGATCTGCCCGTCCGGGAAGCGGCCCTTCACGAGATGGCCGATCCGGGTGGCCAGCACGGTCCTGCCGCTGCCCCGCATACCGGTGATGCCCACGGTGCCCGGCAGCGTCCGCAGTGCCTGCGCGATCTCCTCGGCGCGGCCGGTGAAGTCGATCAGGTCCGGCGGAAGCTGCTCCGGCCTGTGCGGCGGGGTGAGGTCGCCGCTGAGGATCTGCGCGTGGACCGTGCGCAGCTCAGGACCCGGTTCGAGACCGAGCTCCTCGCGGAGGAGAGCGCGTGCCCGGTGGAAGTGGTCGAGTGCCTCGCCCTGCCTGCCCTCCAGGTAGAGCGCGCGCATCAGGAGGGCGCGGGGACGCTCCCTGAGGGGGAAGGCGGAGACATGAGCCTGTAGCTGAAGCACGTCGAACTCGCGTTCCAGGCAGTCCTCACGCGCTTTGAGCCGGTGGTCGCCGAGCCGCACCCGCTGCGCGTCGAAGTAGGCACTCCGCAGGCCCTCCAGGGGTTCGCCGTCGCAGCCGTCGACGATCTCCGCGCGGGCCGTGTACCCGCCGTCCCTGGTCCTCAGGTCCAACTCCGGAAGCGCCTTGCGGATCTTGTACACGTACGTCCGCAACGCCATGACCGCGCTCGGTGTCGGGTCGTCCCAGACCATGCCGATCAGCTGGTCGTTGCTCAGCCGGACGCCGTTGTTCAGCAGCAACGCCGCGAGCACCGAACGCTGTTGGCGCGGTCCCAGCTCGATCTCCTCCTCGTCGCGCCATGCTCGTACCGGACCCATCAGCGAGAATCGCAGGCTCATGCGACAGTGCAACGCGCACGCGGATCGCCAGCTTCCCCGCGCTCTCCGCACTGTGCCACGGCTCCGAGGCGCCTCTCCGCGCCAGGACAACCGCCAGTGCCGTACCGGCCCTCCTACCGCGCCGTCTTCGCGATCGACTCCAGCACCTCTTGGGGGTTCCCGTCCGGGGTCACCGCCTTGCCGATGCGGCGGCGGATCTCCGTGACCACCTCGGACCAGTTGGTCTCGGCGACGGGGTAGAGGCGGAGGTTCTGCAGGGTGTCCAGGCCGTTCCACAGGGGCTTGTGGGCCTTGTCGGAGCGCATCGCGTCGGCGGCGGACGTGGTGACGGGCAGCAGTTCGTACTGGGCGGCCTGCTCGGTCACGTACTTGTCGGAGTAGAGGAAGTCGAGGAACTCGCCGATGGCGGCCCGGTGGTCGTCGTTGCGGAAGGCGACGACCCAGTCCGCGGTGCCCATCGTCGGCGTGCTGTCGCCGTCGCGGCTCGGCAGTGGTACGGCGCCGTAGGGCACGGAGTCGGAGGAGTCGTCGATCTGGCGGATCAGCGACAGCGGCGCGTTGACCATGGCCGCCTCACCGGTGAGGAACGCGTCGACCGCCTCGGACCGGTTCAGCTCGCCGGGCGGGACCGGTCCGGTGAGGCCCTCGCCGATCAGGTTCTCCTTCAGCCAGGTCAGCGTCGCCACATTGGCGGCGGACGCGATGTCGTAGCGGTTGGTGGAGTCGGTGTAGCCGCCCTCGCCGGCCAGCAGCCACGTCAGCGTCTCGGCCTCCGCCTCCTCCGGGCCGAGCGGCACGGCGATCGGGTACTTCACGCCCCGCGCCTTCAACACCCGTGTGTCGGCGACGAGTTCGTCCCACGTCGTCGGCGGCTCCAGGCCCGCCGCCGCGAACAGGTCCTTGTTGTAGTAGAGCAGCCGGGTGCTCGCGGTGAAGGGCATGCCGTACTGGGCGCGGTCCATCTCCCCGGCGTTCGCAAGGCTCCGTACGAAGGACGCCTGGACCGGGACCGACAGCACCTCGTCGGCGCTGTAGAGGAGGTCGCGCGCGGCGTACTCGGAGTAGCTGTCCGTCTGCACGATGTCCGGTGCCTCGCCCCGCTCGACGAGTTCCGCGACCTTCTCGTCGACCACGTCCGGGTCGTGGACCTGGACGTTCACCTCGATGCCCGGGTGCTCGGCGCCGAATGCGAGTGCCACCCGGTCCCAGTAGCCCTCGGAGTTCTTGCGGACGCTGTCGCCGTAGTTGGTCGCGACGACCGTCAGGGACACCGTCCCCGACTCCGCGTCCGCGTCGCCGCCGCAGCCGGACAGTCCGGCTGCGAGTCCCAGTGCGGCCGTGACCGCCACGATCGTCCGGGCGTTGTGGCGCACGGTCCACCCACTTCCAGCTTCCGTCCGGCTTCCAGCCGTGTCCGAGACGCGCGAGTACAGGAGACGCGCGAGTACAGCAGACTTGCGAGTACAGGAGTTGTGATCGGGCTTGATCGTATGGTGTGTGCCGGTGCGTACGGGCCCGTGGGCGTTGCGTTTTGATTCCGACGGTGTGACGGAGAGCGGCGAACTGCCCGAGATGACCCACCGGCGACAGGAAGTACGGAATCGGCGGTCCCGCCGTTCACTCACCCGGCGGGGCGGTAGACCGGCAGACGCCCCCGACAGGAGCCCGTGCGGGGCCTGTCGGGGGCGTCTGCCGGTGCGATCGATCGATCGGTCCGTCCGGGAGGGCCGAGCCTCACCCCACCTGGTTGTACACCGCTCCCGCCGTCGGCCACCCCTGCGGCTCCTCCAGGGGCTCCGGCTGGGTGCGGCCGCGTACCTGGGCGGCGGTGAGGCCCTGGGCCGCGCCCATGGCGCGGCGGCCCTGAGCGCCGGTCGCGAGACCCGGCATACCGGTCTGGGCGACGGGCTGGAGCCCGGGGGCCGGCATGGCGGCCCCCGGTGCGGCGGGCATCGGGGCCTGCATGGGCACCGGCGTCGGCATGGGAGCCGGCGCGGGCACCGGGGCCGGGGCCGGGAACTGCATGGGGGCGGGTGCCGGGGACGGGAACTGCGGGGAGGCGGCGGCGGGCATCGGGGCCGGCGCCGGCGCGGGTGCGGGTGCGGGCGCCGGGGACGCGAACTGCATGGAGGACGCGGGGGCCGGGGTCGGCATGCTCATCGCCTGCGCGGCGAGGTTCTGCATGCCGGTCCCGCTGGTCTCGCCCATCAGCCGGTCCACGGCCGCCGTACCCGAGCTGTAGCTGGTCCCGGTGCTCAGCTCAGGTACGGCGGCTCCCCTCCTGGACCCGTAGAGAACCGACTCCAGGCCGGACACCAGGCGACGCACGTCGACCTGGGGCCGGACCACGAGTCGCAGGAAGCGACTGGACGAGCCGACCTTGTTGCCGCACTCGCGGACCAGGATCCGGTGCTCGGTGAGCAGCCGGTCGCGGACCACGGTGCCCTCGGCGCCCACGGGCAGACGCACGAAGAGGAAGTTCCCCTGCGACGGGTAGACCGTCAGCCCGGGGAGGGCGGAGAGCTGGCGGGCCATGTCCAGCCGGTCCCGGCGGACCTGGTGCAGGCTCTCCATGTATTCGGCGCCGTGGTTCTTCAGCATGAACACCACGTGCTCGGCGAAGGCGTTGAGGTTCCACTTCGGCAGCATCGAGCGGATCTTCCCGGCGAGCGCCGGGTTGGCGACCAGGTAGCCGAAGCGGATGCCGTGCAGGCCGAAGTTCTTGCCGAGGCTGCGCAGCACGACCACGTTGGGCCGCATGACCGCGTCCTGGACCGTGGACGGCTCGGACTCGGCGTCGGCGAACTCCAGGAAGGACTCGTCGATGACGATCAGGTCCAGGTCGGCCATCGCGTCCATGAACTGCACGAGCGCGTGCCGGTGGAGGAAGCCGCCGTCGGGGTTGTTGGGGTTGCAGATGACGGCGACCCTGGTGCCGCGGGCCCGGATGAACTCGGCGTACTGCGCGAGGTCGAGGGCGAAACCGCTGGACTCCTGGAGCGGGAACATGTCGACCCGCTTGCCGGTCTCCATGGGCTGGTCGGTCCAGCGGCCGAAGGTGGGGACGGGGACGGCGAGGGACTCCCGGACGAGCAGGTGGTCGATCCAGGTGATGAGTTCGGTCGAGCCGTTGCCCATCGCCACGCACTGCGGCGGCAGTTGGAGCAGGTTGCACAGTTCGGCCGTGATGGTGTCGGCGCTGCTCGGGTAGTACGTGATGATGTCACGCAGCTTGCCGGCCATGTCGTCGAACATGGCCGGGGTGGGGAAGTAGGGGTTGCAGGGGATACAGAAGTCCACCGGACCCACCCCGTCGCCGCCCTCACGTGTCAGCGCAGCCATCGAGGGGCTGTGCGCCGCAGTGCTGCGGAACAACGAGGTGACGTTGTCGGCCATGGAACCTCCGTAGGGGGCGGACCCGTTGGGGACGACCGGGCCCGACGACTAAGGGCGGCCCGCGCGGGGGAGCACGGGCCGCCCCTACATACGCGTGCTGGGGTGGCGCTGTTCAACCACTGAGAGTCCCGTGGGAAATTGTGAGCGCGCTGTGAAGATCTTACCGAAGATTCTGCGTCATGTTCGCGTCACGAAAACGCGTGCACGGTCGTCGACCGGTAGGTCTCCCCGGGCCGCAGCACGGTCGACGGGTACGAGGGCTTGTTCGGCGAGTCGGGGAAGTGCTGGGTCTCCAGGCACAGTGCGTCCCCTTGCCGGTAGATCCTCCCGGAGGGTCCGACGAGCGTGCCGTCGAGGAAGTTCCCGGAGTAGAACTGCAGCCCCGGCTCGGTCGTGGAGACCGTCAGGGTGCGGCCGGACGCCGGGTCGGTGAGGGTGGCGGCCCACTCCGGCTCCGCCGTGACTCCCTTGTCGAGCACCCAGTTGTGGTCGAAGCCCTTGGCGTACAGCAGCTGGGGGTCGGCCGCGCGGAGGTCCTCGGCGATCGTCTTGCCCGTGCGGAAGTCGAAGGGGGTGCCCGCGACCCCGGCCGGCTCACCGAGGGGGATCAGACCGGGGTCGACGGGGGTGTAGCGACCGGCGGCGATGGTCAGCCGGTGGTCGCCGACCGAGCCGCTGCCCTCGCCCGCGAGGTTCCAGTACACGTGGTGGGTGAGGTTGACGACCGTGGCCCGGTCGGTGCTGGCCTCGTAGTCGATACGCCACTCGCCCCGCGCGGTGAGCGTGTACGTCACCCTCACGTCGAGCGTGCCCGGGTAGCCCATGTCCCCGTCGGCGCTCGTGTGGGTCAGGTACAGCCCGACCTCCGAGTCCCGCTCGAACGGCTCGACCTCCCACACGACCTTGTCGAAGCCCCCCGCGCCCCCGTGCAGGCTGTTGGCGCCGTCGTTGACGGACAGCTCGTACGTCGTGCCGTCCAGCGTGAAGCGACCCTCGCCGAGACGGTTGCCGTACCGGCCGATCAGCGCTCCGAAGTACGGGGAGTCGGCGACGTACTCCTCGACGGTGCCGAACCCGAGGGAGACGTTCGCGTACCGGCCCTCGGCGTCCGGGACCTCCAACGACTGCACGATCCCGCCGTACGACAGGACCTTCAGCCTCGTGCCGCCGTTCTCCAGCGACCAGCGGTGGATCTCGGTCCCGTCGGCGAGCTTGCCGAAGACTTCCTTCACGGGTGACGCCCCACTTCCCTGTTCTTCTTCCATGGTCACGAAAAAAGGGGCCCCGCCTTTCGGCGAGGCCCCCCTTCCGGTGTGTCAGGAACCGCTCTTGCGCTTGTTCCACACGTCGAAGCCGACGGCCGCCAGCAGGGCCAGGCCCTTGATGACCTGCTGCCAGTCGGTGCCGACGCTGAGAAGGTTCATACCGTTGTTCAGCACGCCGAGGACGAGACCACCGATGATCGCGCCGAGGACGGTGCCGACACCACCGCTCATGGACGCGCCGCCGATGAACGCCGAGGCGATGGCTTCCAGCTCGTAGCTCAGACCCGCCTTCGGCGAGGCCGCGTTGAGCCGGGCGGCGATCGCCAGACCGGCCAGGGCCGCGAGCACGCCCATGTTGACGAAGACCAGGAACGTGACCTTCCTGTCCTTCACACCGGAGAGCTTCGCGGCCGGCAGGTTGCCGCCGATCGCGTAGATGTGCCGGCCGAAGACCGCGTTGCGCATCAGGTAGCCGTAGCCGACGACCAGCGCGCCCAGCACCAGCAGGATGATCGGCGCGCCCTTGTAGCTGGCCAGCAGCATGGTGACGGTGAGCAGCGCGGCCGAGATGGCGACCAGCTTGAGCAGGAAGATGTTGCGCGGCGTCACGTCGAGGGCGAACTCCTGCTGGCGCTTGCGGTCACGCACCTCCTGGATGACCACGAAGGCGATCAGAGTGAAGCCCAGCAGCAGGGTGATGTTGTGGTAGTTGGTCGCGGGACCGGCCTCGGGCAGGAAGCCGTTGCCCATCTTCTGCAGGCCGTCGGGGAACGGGCCAAGGGTCTGGCCCTCCAGCAGGATCTCTGTGACACCGCGGAAGACGAGCATGCCGGCGAGGGTCACGATGAACGACGGTATGCCGAGATACGCGATGAAGAACCCTTGTGCCGCGCCCGCGGCCGCGCCCGCCATCAGACAGAGCACCACGGCGAGCGGCCACGGTATGTCGTGCTGCACCGTCAGCACCGCCGCGAAGGCGCCCACGAAGGCCGTGAGCGAACCGACCGACAGGTCGATGTGGCCCGCGACGATCACCAGCATCATGCCGATCGCGAGGATCAGGATGTAGCTGTTCTGCAGGACCAGGTTGGAGACGTTGCGCGGCAGCAGCAGGTCGCCGTCGGTCAGGATCGCGAAGAAGGCGACGATCAGGCCGAGGGCGATCAGCATGCCGTACTGCCGCATGTTGCGGCGCATACCGTCCAGCATCAGCTGCAACAGGCCGCCGCCCGTGGCCGATCCGGTGCCGCCCGGCGGCGCCGGGGCCGGGCTCTTGGCGGTCACATCCGTGCTCATCGGGTTACCTCTTTGTCCTTCGTCATCTGGCGCATCAGCGATTCCTGCGTGGCCTCGGCACGCGAGAACTCGCCTGTCAGCCGCCCCGCGGCCATCGTGTAGATGCGGTCGCACATCCCGAGGAGCTCCGGCAGCTCGGAGGAGATGAAGACGACCGCCTTGCCCTCGGCGGCCAGCTTGTCGATCACCGTGTAGATCTCGTACTTGGCGCCGACGTCGATGCCACGCGTCGGCTCGTCCAGGATCAGCACGTCCGGACCGGCGAAGATCCACTTGCTGAGGACGACCTTCTGCTGGTTGCCGCCGGACAGCTTGCCCACCGGCTCGAACACCGTCGGGGCCTTGATGTTCATGGTCTTGCGGTAGCGCTCGGCGACCTGGCGTTCCTCGTGCTCGTCGACGACGCCCCGCTTGGCGACCTTGTTCAGGGCGGTCAGCGAGATGTTCCGGTTGATCGTGTCGATCAGGTTGAGGCCGTAGTGCTTGCGGTCCTCGGTCACGTACGCGATGCCGTGCTTGACCGCCTCGGCGACCGACTTCGTACGGATCTCGGTGCCGTCCTTGAGGACCGTGCCGCCCGCGTAGCGGCCGTAGGTCCGGCCGAAGACGCTCATCGCGAGCTCCGTGCGACCGGCGCCCATGAGGCCCGCGATCCCGACGATCTCCCCGCGCCGCACGCTGATCGACACATCGTCGACGACCTTGCGCTGCTGGTCGATGGGGTGGAGCACGGTCCAGTCGCGGATCTCCAGGGCGGGTGCCGCGCCCACCTCCGGCTCGTGCGGGGTGCGCTCGGGGAAGCGGTTGTCGAGGTCGCGGCCCACCATGCCGCTGATGATCCGGTCCTCGGTGGTCTCCTCGGCCTTGACGTCGAGGGTCTCGATCGACTTCCCGTCGCGGATGATCGTCACCGAGTCGGCGACCTTGCGGATCTCGTTGAGCTTGTGGGAGATGATGATCGAGGTGATGCCCTGCTTCTTCAACTCCAGGATGAGGTCGAGGAGTTTGCCGCTGTCCTCGTCGTTCAGGGCGGCGGTCGGCTCGTCCAGGATGAGCAGTTTCACCTTCTTGGACAGCGCCTTGGCGATCTCCACCAGCTGCTGCTTTCCCACACCGATGTCGGCGACCCGGGTCTCCGGGTGGTCGTCGAGACCGACCCTGCGCAGCAGTTGGCTCGCGTGCCGCAGGGTCTCCCGCCAGTCGATGAACCCGCCCTTGGCGTGCTCGTTGCCGAGGAAGATGTTCTCCGCCAGGGAGAGGTACGGCGACAGCGCCAGCTCCTGGTGGATGATGACGATGCCGCGCTGCTCGCTCGCGCGGATGTCCTTGAACTCGCAGACCTCTCCCTCGAAGAGGATCTCGCCCTCGTAGCTGCCGTGCGGATGGACGCCGGAGAGCACCTTCATCAAGGTGGACTTTCCGGCGCCGTTCTCACCGCAGATGGCGTGGACCTCGCCCTGGCGGACGGTCAGGGTGACGTCCGACAGCGCTTTGACGCCGGGAAAGGTCTTGACGATCGAGCGCATTTCCAGGACGGGTCCCGCCATGGTCGTGCCTTCCAATCCGTTGGTGCCGGCGGTTACTTGAGGTCGCCGGCCTTGATGTAGCCGGAGTCGACGACGACCTTCTGGTAGTTGGTCTTGTCGACGGCGACCGGCTCAAGCAGGTAGGCCGGGACGACCTTGGACCCGTTGTCGTAGGTCTCGGTGTCGTTGGTCTCGGGCTTCTTGTCGTTCAGCAGCGCGTCGACCATGTTCGAGGCGACCTTGGCGAGCTCGCGGGTGTCCTTGTAGACGGTCATCGACTGCTCGTCCGCGATGATCGACTTCACCGAGGCGACCTCGGCGTCCTGGCCGGTGACGATCGGCAGCGGCTTGTCCTTGGAGCCGTAGCCGTCGGACTTCAGCGCGGAGAGGATGCCGATGGAGATGCCGTCGTACGGCGAGAGGACGGCGTCGACCTTGCCGCTCTTGTAGTCCTTGGTGAGGATGTCGTCCATGCGGCGCTGGGCGGTGGCGCCGTCCCAGCGCAGCGTGGTGACCTTGGTGATGTCGGTCTCGCCGGACTTCACGACCAGCTGCTTCTTGTCGATGTACGGCTTGAGGACGTTCATCGCGCCGTTGAAGAAGTAGCGGGTGTTGTTGTCGTCGTTGGAGCCGGCGAAGAGCTCGATGTTGAACGGGCCCTTCTTGGAGCCGTCCTTGAGGCCGAGCTTCGAGACGATGTAGTCGCCCTGGAGCTCGCCGACCTTCTCGTTGTCGAAGGAGGCGTAGTAGTCGACGTTCTCGGTGCCGAGGATCAGCCGGTCGTAGGAGATGACCGGGATGTCGGCGTCCTTGGCCTGCTGGAGCACGTTGTTCATCGACTTGTTGTCGATCGCGGCGACGATCAGGGCCTTCACGCCCTGCGTGATCATGTTCTCGATCTGGGAGACCTGCTTGGCGGGGTCGTCCTCGCCGAAGACCAGCTGGGTCTTGTAGCCCTTGGACTTGAGGTCCTTGACCACGTTGTCGCCGTCGGCGATCCAGCGCTCGGAGGACTTGGTCGGCATCGAGATGCCGATGGTGGCGCCCTCGGTGCTGCCGCCCTCCTCCTTGCTGCCGCCCTCGCCGCTCTGGCCACAGGCGGAGAGGGTGAGGGCCAGCGAGGCGGCGGAGGCTATGGCGGCGAGTGCGGCTCGGCGAGTGCGCATGATCATCATCCTTGATGTCTTGAAGGCCTGGATCGTTCTGGCAAGGTCGGCGCTTCATGAGCCGAAAGCTGCCAGAGAAGACGTGGGGGATTCTGTGTGACTGCGTCTTCTTCTGTGAAGACAGTTGTCCGGTTCGTTATGAGGGAGTTCCGAACCGCTTCAGTTCGCCCGGCAGTCGGGAGCCGAGCGGCGCCATGTCGCCGTCCGCTCCGTGCCGTGCGAGCAGATCCAGGGCCAGTCGGCCGCGCCGTACGCGTTCCTTGGCCGTGGACAGTGTGAGGTCCCGCATGTGGTGCCCGTAGGGGTAGATCCCGGGGGCCTTCGACAGGCCGAACTTCAGATAGATCGGCGCGCCGCGCCGGATCAGCTCGGCGACCTCGTACATCCGGACATAGCCGCCGAGGTCGTCGGGCGCCTCGATGTACATGTCCATGGGGGCGGCGGACACCCGCCGGATCTCCGTGAGGTGGTCGAGCGTGAGGTCGCTCGGCACGTTGATCGAGTCGCCGCCGAGGTTCTCGTACACGGCGTACGCGGTCGGGTTCACCGGTCCGATCAGCGCCGATACCTTGAACGTCGTGTCGGCCGGCAGGATCCCCGCCAGCCGCGCCCTGTGCAGCGTCCACAACACGCCCTCGTCGGCGACGAGCAGGCACTTCACGCCCAGCTCGGTCGCGCGCACGGCGTCCTCCACACAGCCGGCGACCGCGTCGTGGCCCCGGGCGCGCAGACCGCCGCCCTTGGAGTCGGTGCGGGTGGAGCCGCCGATGTCCCAGGTGCCGCGCGGGCCGGTGAACAGGCAGAGCTCGATGTCGCGCTCGGCCGTCGCCTCCACCATCTCGGTGATCTCGGCGTCGGTGAGCATCCACACACCGCTGCCCTGGCTGATCCGGTGGATCGGGACGTCGAGCCGCGACGCCTCCTTGAGGACCACGGCGAGCGCCTCCGGCCCCTCCACGGAGGGCACCTCGGTGCGCCAGCGGCCGCCACCGGGGAAGGTGTGCGGTGAGGCGTCGGACGGGTGGAGGGCGGGTGCGTCGAGCCCGAGCGCGGCGAGGGCCTGCTCGCCGGGTCGGCGCGGGGCCGGAGCGGTGGTGTCGGTCACAAGCTGTCCTTCATGTTCGGTATTTCGGACGAGGTTCGCGGCTCTTGGTGCACAAAACTTGGGTGTACGCCGGTACGCAGTCGTCAGGGACCCCGTACCGGCGTACGGCTCAGGGGTGTGTCATGGCCGCAGTAGGACCTTGCCCACCGTCGGGTCTCCGGACCCCACCAACTCGATGGCCTGCGAGAACTCCGCCAGCGGAAGCTCGTGCGTGACGAGCGGCAGCGGGTCCAGCAGCCCGGCCCCGAAGACCCGCACCGTGTGCGCCCACGCGTCCGGCGCCGCGCCGAACACCGTGTGCACCTCCAGCTGCCGTACGACGAGGTCCGTCGGGTCGAGCCCGTCGGCGCCCGGCGCCGGGATGCCCGTCAGGACCAGCCGGCCGCCGCGCCGCAGCAGGGCGGCGGCCGTGCGCGCCGCGTCCGCCGACCCGGCGGTCTCGATGACCACGTCGAAGTCGCCCGGCAACTCCTGATCCTTGGTGCGGAAGTCGGTGGCGCCGAAGCGCTTCGACAGCTCCGCGCGGTCCGGCCGGGTGCCCACGACGAGCAGCTCGGCGGGCGAGGCCGCCTTCAAGAACTGAACGGCGAACATCCCGAGCGTCCCGGTCCCCACCACGGCGACCCGCTCACCCGGAACGGCGTTCGCCTTGAGCGCGGCGGCCGCGATGCACGCGGCCGGCTCCAGCAGCGCCGCCGCCGTCAGATCCGCGTCGTCAGGCAGGACGTGCAGCAGACGGGCGGGCAGGGTGAGCGTCGTGGCCATCGCGCCGGGCTGGGTGAACCCGGTCTCCTCGTACCCCGCCGAGCACAGCGTGGTCTCGCCCGCGTGGCAGCGGTCGCACACCTGGCAGTTGCGGAAACCCTCGCCAACTACCTTGCATCCTACAAGAGTTGAAGGAACCCCGGCGCCGACCTCGACGACCGTGCCGGACCACTCGTGGCCCGGGGTGAGCGGGTAGCGGACGTACCCCTCCGGCCGGTTGCCCTGGAAGACCTCACGGTCGCTGCCGCAGATCCCGGAGGCGTGCACCCGGACCAGGGCCTCGCCGGCCTCCGGCGGCCTGGCCTCGTGCGGGACGAGACGGTGCTCGCCCGGCGCCTCGATGACGACGGCGGCTGCCGCGTCGGGGGAGGAACTCACTTGGTCCCCTTGGGCTTGCGCTGCTCCCAGCCCTCGGCCCACAGGTCGAAGCGGGCCTGCTGCTGCGGGAACTCCGCCGCCGCGTCCACGTCCAGCTCGACCCCGAGGCCGGGCTTGTCGGAGAGGTGGAAGTAGCCGTCCACGACCTCCGGGGCGCCCGAGACGACCTTCTTGATGTCCGCGTCCGCGAAGTCGTTGAAGTGCTCAAGGATCTTGAAGTTCGGGGAGGTGAAGCCGACCTGGAGGGAGGCCGCCGTCAGCACCGGGCCGCCCACGTTGTGCGGCGCGACCAGCGTGTAGTGGGTCTCGGCGGTCGCGGCCAGCTTGCGGGTCTCCCAGATGCCGCCGATGTGGCCGACGTCCGGCTGGATGATGTCCACGGCCTGGCTCTCGAAGAGCTCCCGGAACTCGATCCGGTCGTGGATGCGCTCACCCGTGGCCACCGGCATGTCGACCTTGGCGGCCACCTTCTCCAGCGCCTTCAGGTTCTCCGGCGGCACCGGCTCCTCCAGCCACGCGGGCTTGAAGGGCGCCAGGTCCTTGGCGAGCCGCACGGCGGTCGAGGGCGAGAACCGGCCGTGCATCTCCAGCATCAGCTCGGCGTCCGGCCCGATGGCGTCGCGCACGGCCTCGATCAGCGAGACGGCGTACAGGCTCTGCTGGTGGTCCAGCTCGAAGTGGCCGGTCCCGAAGGGGTCGATCTTGAGCGCCTTGTACCCGCGCTCCATCACCCCGCGCGCCGCCTTGTGGTACGCCTCGGGCGTGCGCTCGGTGGTGTACCAGCCGTTGGCGTACGCCTTGACCTTGTCGGTGACCTTGCCGCCCAGTAGCTGCCAGACCGGCACGCCGAGGGCCTTGCCCTTGATGTCCCAGCAGGCCATCTCGATGACGGCGATACCGGACATCACGATCTCGCCGGCGCGCCCGTAGTCGCCGTACTTCATCCGCTTGACCAGATCCTCGACAGCGAACGGGTCGGAGCCGAGAATGTGGTTGGTCTTCGCCTCGTGCAGATAGCCGAGCAGCGCGTCGGTGTGGCCCAGCATGCGGGTCTCGCCGACGCCGGTGAGACCCTCGTCGGTGTGCACGAGGACGTAGGTCAGGTTTCGCCACGGCGTCCCGACCACGTGCGTGCTGATTCCCGTGATGCGCACGGTACTCCCTGCCCTCTGTAGTCTGTTCGAAATTTCGTCGCTCGTTCGAAATGCTGGTCGCGACAGTAAGGACGACCCGGTCGGAGTGTCAATGGGTCGAACACACAACGGTCCAAGGCGGCCCGCGCGGCCCGCGTCCCGGGAACGGTACGTGGTGATTCGGGCGCGAGTGAACGCGGCGCGCGGCGCACGGATGTGAGCGGTGTCCTTGACGGGGGCGTGGATGTCCAAGAGCCCCTGGTGGCGGGCGTGATGTCCGTTGCGTCCAGGGTGGGTTGGGCGCCGTGCGGCGAGTTCCGGCCGTGCCGGGGGCGCCGGGTTTGGCTCGCGACGGGCCCGCCGCCGGGCCGGAACGCGGCCCCTGCCAGGGAGGTCGCGTCGAACGTCGAGGCCGACGCGGGGCCGCGAGGTGGCTCGCGTCAACATGTTCGGGCCAAAAGCCTGTTGCGCGGCCGATGAGTGCCTCCGGTCGCCGTCGTCGTGACCCGTGCCGCCCGTCGCGTTACGCAAACGTGACCGCCTTCTCTGCTGCAGCCCTCTTGACCGCCAGGAATTGTTAGCGCTCACAATGACCTCCGCAACGCACCATTCATCGCCCGGCAACATCCAAGGAGGTACGAGCGTCGTGTCGGACTCGCGTCAACTCGCCTTCCCCCCGGATGTCTTCGGGCGTTCCGGAATTCCGGTATGAAACCGGCGGCACGGGAGCGCGCTTCCGCACGACGGGTCTTATCGGCAGACGACCGCCAAGGAGGTGCGGCCGTGACTTCCTCGCAGCTGCGACCGCCCACCATGGCCGACGTCGCCCGCCAGGCCGGGGTCTCCCACCAGACCGTCTCCCGAGTGCTGGGGGACCACCCCAACGTGCGGGACGAGACCCGGGCCAAGGTGCTCCGCGCGATCGAGGAGATGGGCTACCGCCGCAACTTCTCCGCTCGGGCCCTGGCGACCAGGCGCACCCAGACCCTGGGCGTGGTCGCCTCCAACACCACGCTCTACGGTCCGGCCAGCACCCTGTTCGCGCTGGAGGAGGCGGCACGGGCCGAGGGGTACCTCGTCTCGACGGTCAGTCTGCGGGAGCTGACCGTGGAGGCGCTGTCCGAGGCCCTGGACCGTCTCAGCGAGGGCGGGGTGGAGGGAGTGATCGCCCTCGCCCCGCAGCGCTCGGCGGTCGCCGCCCTCAGCGAACTGCGCCACCCCTTCCCGGTGGTGGCCGTGGGCACCGGCTCCGGCGCGGAGATCCCCAGCGTCAACGTCGACCAGCACCTGGGCGCGCGGCTGGCCACCGGCCATCTGCTCGCCGCCGGTCACCGCAAGGTCTGGCACCTCGCCGGACCCGAGTACTGGCAGGAGGCCGCCGACCGGACCGCCGGCTGGCGGGCCACCCTGGAGGAGGCCGGCGTCGAACCGCCGCAGCCGCTGCGGGGGGACTGGAGTCCGCTCTCGGGCTACCGGGCGGGCCAGGAACTGGCCGGCTGGGTGGGTCGCGGTCTGACCGCCGTCTTCGTCGCCAACGACCAGATGGCGCTGGGGGTGTTGCGAGCCCTGCGCGAGGCGGGCGTACGGACCCCCCAGGACGTGGCGGTGGTCGGCTTCGACGACATCCCGGAGTCGGAGTTCTTCGCCCCGCCGCTCACCACCGTCCGACAGGACTTCGCCACGGTGGGGCAGCGGAGCATCGCGCTCCTGCTGGACCTCATCGAGGGGCGGGCCTCCTCCGTCTCCCGGGTCGCCATCGAACCCCAGCTCGTCGTCCGCGCCAGCACCTTCCCGTACGTCCCCCTGGCGGGGACCGCTCCGGGCTGACGCGGCACCCGAACAAACGAATGTCATTCACCCCTCAGTATGGCCGACATTTCGAACAATGATCGACAGGTTGGACGCGGTGCGGCCGGCCCCTGAGTACCAACGGTCCGTCCTCGGACCGGCTCTTCAAAGGAGAAGAAACATGCTCAACAGACGGAACTTCCTGACCGCGGCGATCGGTGTGGCGGCGGCGGGCACCCTGGCGGCCTGTGCCAAGGAGGACGAGGGCTCCGGCGGCAACTCCGGTTCCGGCGGCGGCAAGAAGATCACCCTCGGCTTCTCCCAGGTCGGTTCCGAGAGCGGCTGGCGCAGCGCCAACACCGACTCCGTGAAGTCGGCGGCCAAGGAGGCGGGCTACAACCTCAAGTTCTCCGACGCGCAGCAGAAGCAGGAGAACCAGATCTCCGCGATCCGCAGCTACATCGCGCAGAAGGTCGACGTCATCGCCTTCTCGCCGGTGGTCGTCACCGGCTGGGACGCCATCCTCAAGGAGGCCCAGGCCGCGAAGATCCCCGTCGTCCTGACCGACCGCTCCGTCGAGAGCGACGAGTCCCTGTTCGTCACCCTGGTGGGCTCCGACTTCACCGACGAGGGCCGCCGCGCCGCCAAGATCCTGGAGAAGGTCCTGGAGAAGGCGGGCCACAAGGGCAAGGTCAAGATCGCCCAGCTGGAGGGCACCACCGGTGCCGCCCCGGCGATCGAGCGCGCCAAGGGCTTCAAGGAGATCATGGACGCCGAGCACAAGGACGACTGGGAGATCGTCGTCAGCCAGACCGGCGACTTCACCCGTGCCGGCGGCAAGCAGGTCATGGCGGCCTTCCTGCAGTCCAACCCGGACATCAACGTCCTCTACGCGCACAACGACGACATGGGCCTCGGTGCCATCCAGGCCATCGAGGCGGCCGGCAAGAAGCCCGGCAAGGACATCCTCATCGTCACGGTCGACGGTGTGAAGGACGGCTTCATCGCGATGTCCGAAGGCAAGATCAACGCGATCGTCGAGTGCAACCCGCTGCTCGGCCCCCAGCTGATGGAGGTCGTGCAGAAGGTCCACGACGGCGAGAAGGTCGAGCGCTGGATCAAGACCGAGGAGAGCGACTTCCTGCAGGACCAGGCCAAGGACGCGCTCCCCACCCGTAAGTACTGACCCTCCCGCACCGGCAGGGAGCCTCCAGGGGACCCGGGTTCGCCCCGGTCCCGGAGGCTCCCCGCGGGCCTGAACCCATGTCAAGAGGAGCGCTGCTCATGGCAGAGCCGCGGCCCGTCCTGGAGATGACGGGCATAGTCAAGGAGTTTCCGGGGGTACGGGCTCTGTCGGGCGTCGACTTCCGGCTCTTCCCCGGCGAGATCCACGCCCTGATGGGCGAGAACGGTGCCGGGAAGTCCACCCTCATCAAGGTGCTGACGGGGGTCCACTCCCTGGACGGCGGCACCATCACCCTCGACGGCGAGTCCGTGCGGATCGGCAGCCCGCTGGAGGCCCAGCAGGCCGGCATCAGCACGGTCTACCAGGAGGTCAACCTCTGCCCCAACCTCTCGGTGGCGGAGAACATCTTCATCGGACGTGAACCCACCCGCGCGGGCCGCATCCAGTGGAAGCAGCTGCGCAAGGACGCCGCGGACATGGTCGACCGCCTCGGCCTCGACATCGACGTGACGGCCCCGCTGTCCTCGTACCCGCTGGCCGTGCAGCAACTGGTCGCGATCGTACGGTCGGTGGGCCACGGCGACAGCGACGGCGAGGGCTCCGGCACCAAGGTGCTGGTCCTGGACGAGCCCACCTCCAGCCTCGACCGCGACGAGGTCCTCGAACTGTTCCGTCTGATGCGACGGCTGCGGGACGAGGGCGTCGCCATCCTCTTCGTCTCGCACTTCCTGGACCAGATCTACGAGATCTGCGACCGGATGACGGTGCTGCGCAACGGCACCCTGGTCGGCGAGCACATGGTGGCCGACCTTGACCAGGTCGGGCTGATCGAGCTGATGATCGGCAAGGCCCTGGACCAGCTGGAGGAGCTCCACGAGCACCAGCTGCGCTCCGATGTCGGCGAGACCCTCGTCGATGCCGAGGGCCTCGGCCGGACCGGCGGCATCGCCCCCTTCGACCTGGAGATCAAGAAGGGCGAGGTCGTCGGCCTCGCCGGTCTGCTCGGCTCGGGCCGCACCGAACTCGCCCGGCTGCTCTTCGGCGCCGACCAGCCCGACAGCGGCAAGGTCACCGTGGACGGCCGGCAGGTCTCGATGAGCGCCCCGAACGACGCCATCGGCGCCGGGGTCGCGTTCTGCTCGGAGAACCGCAAGACCGAGGGACTGGTCCCCGATCTGACGGTCCGGGAGAACATCATCCTGGCCCTCCAGGCGTCCCGCGGCTGGACCCGGCCCATCCCGGCCGGACAGCGCGACGAACTGGTCGCCAAGTACATCAAGGCGCTGGACATCCGCCCCGCCAACCCGGAGGCCCGGGTCGGCCAGCTCAGCGGCGGCAACCAGCAGAAGGTGCTGCTCGCCCGCTGGCTGATCACCCAGCCGAAGCTGCTCATCCTGGACGAGCCCACGCGCGGCATCGACATCGGCGCGAAGGCGGAGATCCAGAAGCTGGTCGTCTCCCTCTCCGAGGACGGCATGTCCGTCCTCTACATCGCGGCCGAGCTGGAGGAGGTCCTGCGCCTCAGCCACACCATCGGCGTCCTGCGCGACCGCAAGCTGGTGGCCCGGCTCACCAACGGGCCGGAGATCACCACCAGCAAGATCCTGGAGACCATCGCGAGCGGAGAACACCAGTGAGCACCCCATCCGCAGCCACCACCTCCCGCTGGCGGGCGCTGACACACCACCATCTGTTCTGGCCGGTGGCGGTCCTGGTGGCCCTGCTCCTCGTCAACGTCCCCTTCACCCCCGACTTCTTCGCGATCAGGATGACGGACGGCCACCTCTACGGCAGCCTCGTCTCGATCGTGCTGTTCGGCTCGCCGCTGATCCTGGTCGCGGTCGGCATGACCCTGGTCATCGCCACCGGCGGCATCGACCTCTCCGTCGGCGCGGTCGTCGCCATCACCGGCGCCCTGACCTGCTCGTACATCAGTGACCAGGCCGACCAGAACGCGCTGGCCGGGGTCTTCCTCGCCATGGGCATCGGCCTGGTGGCCGCGGTCCTGTGCGGTCTGTGGAACGGCTTCCTGGTCGCCCGGATGGGCATCCAGCCGATCATCGCGACCCTCATCATCATGGTCGCCGGACGCGGTGTCGCCCAGCTGATCACCGATGGCAAGATCATCACCATCAACAGCGAGCCGTACAAGCTGATCGGCGGCGGCTACTGGCTGACGCTGCCCTTCTCCATCTTCGTGGTGGCCGCGGTCGTCGCCGTCACGGTGGCGCTGACCCGCAAGACCGCGCTCGGTCTGCTCGTCGAGTCGGTCGGCGGCAACGCCGAGGCCAGCCGCCTGGTGGGCATCCGGTCCCGGCGCATCAAGATCATGGTCTATATGTTCTGCGCCCTGTGCGCGGGCATCGCGGGCCTGATGATCAGTTCCAACACCTCGGCCGCGGACGGCAACAACGCCGGCCTGTGGATCGAGCTGGACGCGATCCTCGCGGTGGTCATCGGCGGCACCTCGCTGCTCGGCGGCCGGTTCTCGATCGGCGGCACCGTGATCGGCGCCCTGGTCATCCAGACCCTGACCACCACGATCTACACCATCGGCGTGCCGACCCAGACCAACCTGGTCTTCAAGGCCGCCGTCGTCATCGTCGTCTGCCTGCTGCAGTCCCCGAAGTTCCGGGCCAAGGTCTTCGGCGCCAAGGGGCGCGGGAAGCCCACCGCCCCGGCGGAGCCCGCCACCCCGGCCGACGCCGCCCCGAAGATGGAGGTGTCGCGATGAGCGCGACCACCAAGACGCGTACGGCCCCGGAGGGCGGGACGGCGTCCCAGACGTCCGCGATCACCCGCCTGCTCGGTGACCGGCGGCTGCCGGTCCTGGTCACGGCCGCCCTGTTCCTCGCGATGTACATCACCGGCCTGAGCCGGTACCAGAACTACGGGTTCGCCGAACCGCAGGTGTTCCTCAACCTGTTCATCGACAACGGCTACCTGCTGGTCGCCGCCGTCGGCGCCACCTTCGTCATCATGTCCGGCGGCATCGACCTGTCCGTGGGCTCGCTGATCGGCTTCACCACCATGTTCACCGCCTGGCTGGTGGAGCGTCAGGGCCTGCCCCTGATCGTGGTCGTCCCGCTCGCCCTCGGCGTGGGCGCGTTCGGCGGCTTCCTCATGGGCTATGTGATCCACAACTTCGAGATCCAGCCGTTCATCGTGACTCTCGCCGGGCTCTTCCTCTTCCGGGGCCTGTGCCTGGTCATCAGCAAGGAGTCCATCTCCATCAGCGACTCCACGGTGAGCAGCCTGGCCCAGACCCGGGTGCCGCTGGGACTCGGGGACCTGTCGATCGGCGCCCTCGTGGCCCTGGCCGTCCTCGGCGCCGCCTTCTACGTCCTGCACTACACCCGCTTCGGACGCCGGGTGTACGCCATCGGCGGCAACGAGCAGTCGGCGCTGCTGATGGGGCTCCCGCTCGGCGGCACCAAGATCGCCGTCTACACGGTGAGCGGCTTCTGCTCGGCCCTGGCCGGCCTGCTGTTCATGCTGTACATCCAGTCCGGTGACCCGCTGCACGCCGTCGGCATGGAACTCGACGCCATCGCCGCGGTGGTCATCGGCGGCACCCTGCTGACCGGCGGCTCCGGCTATGTCATCGGCACCCTCTTCGGCGTCCTGGTGCTGGGCCTGATCAAGAGCATCATCCAGTTCGAGGGCACCCTCAGTTCCTGGTGGACGAAGATCGCCACCGGTGTGCTGCTCTGCGCGTTCATCCTGATCCAGCGGGCCATGACGGCCCGGAAACAGACCTGAACCGAGCAGTTCCCGTCCCTCGGCTCCCCTGGTCCGTCGCACCCGGCGTGCGGCGGACCGCTCGGCGTGCGCCGACATCGGGGCGAATAGTCGGGCTTGACCTCAACTGGGCAAACCGGAAAGGCCAGTTCCGCACACAACCTTCACAGGAGCCTCTAGGAACGGCCCCAGTGCGGAATCTAGTCTTCCCGCGTCATGGACTACTGCCACCCGTGCCGACGGCACCTCAACGGCGCCCTCGCCTGCCCGGGCTGCGGCACCCCCGTCGAAGAGCTACCCGCGTACGCGGACGACGCCGACGCACACGCCGAGGAGGCCGAGGAGACCTCCCCGGTGCCCGAGGGCGAGCCCGGCCCCCGCACCTCGCGCCGCCGGGCCGGCCGGGAGCGCGCGTCGGGGACCCGCTCCAACCGCCGCGACCGCAAGGCCGCCGCCCACCGGCGCCGCCGCAAGCGCGTCCTGCTGATCGGCTCCGGGCTGCTGCTGGCCGTCGGGGCGCTGAGCCTGGCGGAGCTGGGTATCGAGGCCCCCGGCTCCGGTAAGGCGACCAGCGCGGCCGACGACGAGTCCGCGGGCGGTTCCTCGGCCTCTCCCGACGGCGGGTCGGCCGAGCGGGACGACACGGCCGACGGCTCCGGCGAGGACGCCTCCCCGTCCGCCTCGCCCTCCAAGTCGGCCTCCCCGTCCGCCTCCGAGTCGGAGAAGAAGGACGACAAGGGCAACGACGAGGCCGAGCAGGAGAAGGAACGCGAGGGCCAGTCCGCGACCGGGGGCTCCCGCCCCGCGTCCCCCACCGGCCCGGCCGCCACGGCCGCCCCCGACCCGACGACGAAACCCACCACCGGCCCCACCCCCGACGACCCGACCCCCGAGCCGTCGCCGTCGGAGACCTGCGAGAAGTTCCTGTGGTGGTGCGCCTGACGTCGAGCGCGCCCGCACGAACGGGAACGACCGGCCGGTGATCGACTGATGGGTGACGGGCTGATGGCGGCCGACCGACGGCGGCCGACCGACGGCGGCCGACCGACGGCGGCCGACCGACGGCGGCCGACGTGACCGACTGGTGGGCGACGGGCGACGTGACTGGCCGATGGTGACCGGCCGGCGGTGACTGGCCGGCGATGACCGGCCGATGGCGACCCGCAGGATGATGCTGAGGCTGCGCACCCTGCTGAACTCGCCGTCCAGCGCCTCGTAGGAGGCGCTCAGGGCGGAGACGAGCAGTTCACGGTCGCCCGGCAGTCGTTCCCCCGCCTCCACGCGTCCGACGGCCTCGGCCACCTTCACCCGCAGCGGGTCGTTCGGGCGGAGGTGCTGCTCGACGTGGCTCAGCACATCGGCACTGCGGCCGATCAACTCCTGCTCCGAACACAGGTTGAGCAGCATCACGTCGGTCGCGCGCACATTGGCCCAGGTTCGCTCCAGGGGCGCGGCTCCGGTGAAGAGACGGCGCCGCGCGGAGACGGCATGGCGCGCTTCGTCGAGTTGCCGTGCGATCCCGTCCAGTGTCTTCTCCCGCTGACACTGCTCGGTCGGGTCCTGGACGACTCGGCACCTCTCCCGGGCCGCCTGCTGTTCGAGGGAGAGGATGTGGGCGACGGCCCGCTCACGCCAGGCCGTTCTGTGCCCCCGGAACATCTCCTCGGAGGAGCGGGGGAGGTGATGAGAGGGCTTTTCCCGGTCCGGTGCGGGTCCGCGCCGGAGTACGTGTGAAGCGATCCACAGGAGAACGACTGCGGCGACGCCGTCGCGGGGCCCTTTCGTGCCGTCCGCACCGTCAGCACCGTGCAGGCCTTTCCCGTTGGCCATCCCGACCTCCAGCAAAGACCCCCCTGCTCAGCGTAGGACGGACGCCCGACCGCTGCACCTACGCCCCGAGCATCCGCCGCAACAGCTCCCGCAGCGTCTCCCGCTCGGTGGAGCTCAGGCCTGCCAGTGGCTCGCGGGCGAAGTCCAGGGAGTTCCGGAGGCTGCCTGCCACCCGGCGGCCCTCGGCGGTGGCGGCCGCCAGTTTCACCCGGCGGTCATTGGGGTCGGGGCGGCGCTCCACCAGGCCCCGCGTCTCCAGGCGGTCCACGATGCCGGTCACGTTCGACGGCTCGCAGCGCAGTTTCTGGGCGAGGCGACGCATGGGCAGCGGCTCCAGGGAAAGGAGGCCGAGGAGACGGGCCTGGGCGCCGGTGAGGCTGTGTTCGGCGGCGGCGTCCTCGTACTCCTCGTGGTAGCGGGCCACCACCGCGCCGATGAGTTCGACGACCTCCATGGTCAACGGGTCGATGCGGGGGGTCGTCCTCTGCGTGGGCATGGCTCCGAGAGTACCCCTTTACTTGACAACATGAAATATTCAGGAGCATGGTTGTTTCAGATGCTGAAGTAACCGCACGGTATGTACGCACCACGGCATGCCCCTCGCAGCGCAGAAAGGCCGACCCCCATGTCCGACACCCCCGCCCTCCCCGCCACCAGCCGTGAATGGCACCTGCTGAGCCGCCCCGTCGGCTGGCCGAAGGACGAGGACTTCGCCCTGGTCGAGGCGGAGATCCGGCAGCCCGGCGCGGGTGAGGTCCTCGTACGGAACACGTACCTCTCCGTGGACCCGTACATGCGTGGCCGCATGAGCGACGCGAAGTCCTACGTCGCCCCGTTCGAGCTGGGCAAGGTCATGCAGGGCGGTGCGGTCGGCGAGGTCGTCGCCTCGGCGGCCGACGGCATCGCCGTGGGCGACCACGTGCTGCACTTCGGCGGCTGGCGCGAGTACGCCACCTTCGACGCCAAGCAGGCCGTGAAGGTCGACCCGGACGCCGCGCCGCTCTCCACCTACCTCGGCGTCCTCGGGATGACCGGCCTGACCGCCTACGCGGGTCTGCTGCGGGTCGGCGCCTTCAAGGAGGGCGACGCGGTCTTCGTCTCCGGCGCCGCCGGTGCCGTCGGCAGCCAGGTCGGCCAGATCGCCAGGCTCAAGGGCGCCTCCCGCGTCATCGGCTCGGCCGGCTCCGACGAGAAGGTCAAGCTGCTGGTGGAGGAGTACGGCTTCGACGCCGCCTTCAACTACAAGAACGGCCCCGTGTGGGAGCAGCTCAAGGAGGCGGCCCCCGACGGCATCGACGTCTACTTCGACAACGTCGGCGGCGAGCACCTGGAGGCCGCGATCGGCGCGCTCAACCTGCGTGGCCGGGCCGTGATCTGCGGCATGATCTCCCAGTACAACTCGACGGAGCCGACCCCCGGCCCGCGCAACATGGTCAAGATCCTGCAGAACCGCCTGCGCGTCGAGGGCGTCCTCGTCGGCGACCACTACGACCTCCAGTCGCAGTTCGTCCAGGAGGTCGGCCCCTGGGTCGCCTCGGGCGAGCTCAAGTACCGCGAGACGGTCGTCGAGGGCATCGAGAACAACCTGGAGGCCTTCCTCGGCGTCCTGCGCGGCGACAACACGGGCAAGATGATCGTCAAGCTCTGAGTCCCCGCCCCGTGACGGCCGCCCGTCCACGGTCGTTGCACAGCGCGGAGTCCGCACCCCTGGACGTGGGGTGCGGACTCCGTCGTGTGCGGCCCCGCCGGTTCGGCGGGGATCAGAGCGCCAGGGCCGCCGTGTGCACCGCCCGTACCAGTCCCGCGTTCTCCGGCGCCGCCCCGCCCGGGAAGGCCATGCGGCGGCGGGTGTAGCCGTAGGCGAGGCCGCTGCGGGGGTCGGCGAAGGCCTGGGAGCCGCCGGCCCCGCTGTGGCCGAAGGTGCCCGCGCCGAGGAACGGGTGGACCAGCTCGGCGGTGGCCTGGAAGCCGAGCCCGAACGCCTTCGGGGCGCGGGCGACGAGGTCGTGGCCGAAGGAGTGGACCTGGCCGATCTCGGCGACCGTGTCGGGCTTCAGCAGCGGCGGGCGGCCGTCCACCGAGCTGATGGCCGCCGCGTACATCCCGGCGAGCCCCCGTGCCGAGCCGACACCGCCCGCCGACGACTGCCCGCTCGCCCGCACGATCCGTGCGTTGGGGAAGTCCGTCAGCTCACCCGGCTCCGGCACCTGGTTGTTGAACGCGATCGACGCCAGTGTGTGCGGGCCCTGCGGCACGGCGTCCAGCTCGGCCTGCTGCGCGGGCGTCGGCGTCATCGGCAGGACGGTCCGGAAGCGGGGCTCGTGCTCGGCCGGCAGCCCCAGGAAGAGATCGAGGCCGTAGGGGGCACGGACCCGCTCCTCGTACACCTCCTGGAGCGTGCGGCCCGTCGCCCGCCGTACGACCTCGCCGGTGAGTGCCCCGATGACCAGCGCGTGGTAGCCGAAGGCGGCCCCGGGACGCCAGTACGGGCGCTGCCCGGCGAGGCGCTCGGCGATCACACGGTCGTCCGCCAGCTCCTCCAGGGTGAACCCGGCATCGGTGCCGACGAGCCCCGCCCGGTGCGAGATCAGCTCCCGCAGGGTCACCGCCCCCTTGCCCTCGGCCGCGAACTCCGGCCAGTAGTGGGCGACTTCGCGGTCCAGCTCCAGCACCCCGTCCTGGACGAGGAGCGCGACGACCAGATGGGCGGCGCCCTTGGTGGAGGAGAACACGCCGTGCAGTGTGTCGCCGCCCGTCGCCGCCTCCTCCGCGGGACCCGCCCACAGGTCGACGACCCGACGCCCGTGCACGTACGCGGTCAACTGGCCCTCGTAGTCGCCCCGTTCACCGGACACGAACGCGGCGAACTCCTCGCGCACCGCCTCGAAGCCGTCGGCGACCGTGCCGTGCACTTCGGCCGTGACCGCTGTCGTGCCGTGGTCGGCGGCCGTCCGGTTTCCCTCGGTCATGCACGCTCCCGTTTCCTTGACGCCCGCTACTGACTCACCGTGACACCCGCTACCGGCTCACCGTCAGCAACGCCCGGCCCACCTGCGGGAATTCCCCCTTCGGGTGGGCGCGGAACAGTGGTTCGGTACCGAACAGGACCGCGTGCGGTCCGCTGACCACGGACGCCCGGCCCGCCGCTGCCGCCGGGCCGCCGGATCCGTCCTCCGACGGCCGCCAGTGCCCGGACACCAGCGGGTTCCCACCGCCGTACGACTGCTCGACCCGCACCCCGGCGCCCAGCCCGGTGAACCACACGGGCGCGTAGACGAAGCTGTGGTCCGGCGCCCCGCCGGTCACCGCGCCGCCCGTGTTCACCACGCGCACCAGGCCGTTGGCGTCCCCGTTGCCCTGGACCGCCGTGACCTTCAGCCGCCCGGTGGCCGTGGCGAGCGCCGAGCCGGCCGCGCCCCGGCCGACCAGCCCGTGCGTGGAGAGGAAGCCGGTGAGGGCCGTACGGGCGGACTCGTTCAGAGCGCCGTACGACAGCCCCGACGACACGAACAGCACGTCGGCCCGGGACCAGTCGAAGCCCGCGTTGAGGACGGCCGTCGACACCGGGACCACGTCGAAGTTCATCTCGCGCAGCGCGAACAACTCGCCCGCCGTGACGGCGGCAGCCACCCGGACCGGACGCAGGGGCGTGCCCTTCGACGCGCCCTTGGCCGCCGCGAAGACCACGTCGTGGGACCGGGCGAGCGCCTGGGCCTTCCGCCGCGCCGAGGACGGCACGAGCGCGCTGCCGTCGGCCGCCCGGCGTACCGAAACACCGTCCTTGAGAAGGGAGTTGAGGGCGGCGATCTCCTGCGGGGAGTCGAGCCGGAGGCGCAGGTCGCCCCGCGGCGCGACCTGACCCACGCGGGCGGCGAACGTCACCGGCCGGTCCGGCACGGCGGACGGACGACCGCTGTGCGCCGCCACCACGGTGGCGCCCCACAGCCGCCCCAGGCTCCAGCCGGAGATGTCGTACATCGCCGAGACCTTGCCGCTGATGTCGGTGCCGTCGGCGAGCAGCACATTGGCCATGCCGCGCTTGGGCTGACGCAGGTCGACGACGTACGACCCCTTCGTGTACGACCGGCCGTCGAGCCGGAAGGCGCGGATCGCGCGGGTCACCCGGACGTCGTTGGCGAGCAGGTGGTCGACGAGTCGCGCGGCGGCCGTGGCGGAGCGCTGCCCGCCGCCCGCGGGGACGACATAGGCGCGCGGGAAGTCGGTCGTGTAGACGTCCTCGGGGCCGATGCCGGGCACGCCGGGGACGGTCTCCGCCGAGACCGGGACCTGGGCGGCGCCCGCCGCACCGCGCCGGAACACCTCGATCTGGTCGGCGACCAGCGAAGTCCGCCTCTCCCGTACGAAGTCGAGGGTCGCGCGCAGCGCCGCGCCCGCCACGTCGACGTTGATCGCGGACCGGCGGCGGAGTTCCTCGACCGGCAGCGACTCGTAGGCCGCGTTGTTCACCTGGAGCGGGATCTCCACGGTGTGCGCGGCGACCGCGCCGTGGAAGGCCGCGTACTGCGGGGTGAAGATCGGCGGCCAGTCGTCCCACCCCTCCTCCGAGTCGCGGAACGGGATCTGGGCCGGGTCGACGCCGTCCTTGGCGGGGGTGTGGCCGAGGCCGTTGACGGCGGACTCCATGCGGAGCGCGTTCGCGTAGGCGTTCTTCAGGAAGAGGTCGTACTCGTAGTTCTCGCCGTGCGGGGGAGTGGTCGGCTCGATGAGCGTGCCGTTGACGTACCCGTGCACGTCGAGCATGACGACGGGCTGCTTGTCGATCTGGATCCGCCGCATCGCCCGCACCTCGGGCTGCGAGGCGGTGACGAAGTCCCGGTTCATGTCGAAGCCGACCGCGTTGGCGCGCGTGCCCGCGATCCGGCCGTCCGGGTTGGCGGTGAGGTTGAAGTACAGCCGGGAGTGGGCGAGCAGGTCCTTCGTCCTGGCGTCGGTCGCGGTCGCCAGCCGCTCGATGAGCTTCAGGGACGCGTCGGTGCCCTCCCACTCGTTGCCGTGGATGTTGTTGTTGAAGAAGACGGGCGCCTTGTACGTCTTCCTGATCTCCGGGCTCCTGGCGGCCGACCGGGGCGCCGACTCGATGAGTTCACGCATCCGCGCCTGGTCGCGGGCCTGCCGCGCGGTCTCGGGGGCGGTCACGGTGACGAGGTAGAGCCGGTGGCCGCCGGCCGACCGGCCCGCGATCTCCACGCTCACCCGGTCACCGAGCCGCTGGAGGGCGTTCAGCTTCGGGGCGATGGCGTGGTACGGGGTGAGCCCCAGCTTGAGGGACTTGTCGGCGGGGTTCTCCGGGTCGGGGGAGAGGACCTGCTCACGGGGGTAACCGCGGCTGGAACCGGCCGTGTCGGCGAGGTCGGCGACGGGTTGGGTCAGGGCCAGCCGGGTCGCGCTCGCCGGGGCCTGGGCGGCGCCCCGCGGCAGGGCCGAGCCCTCGCGGACCGGCGGCTTGGGGTCGGCGCCCGCGGGATGCGGGGCGACGAGCAGGGATCCTGCGGTGACGGTGACGGCGGCGACGCTGAACAGTGCGGATCTCGGGCCGGGTCTCGGCGGACGCACGCAACCTCCTGGAGTGGGGTTCCTTCTGGAGCGGTTCCTACGACGTGCCGGTGCGGGTGACGACGAACGGCCGGCCACGGGCCGGTCGACCACAGGTGGTCTACATGTTCGACTCCCGGGCAACAAGAGGGCACAGACGACACAGGCACTCAGGAAACCGTCGTAACCTAGGGAGCATCTCAACTTGCCTAAAACATTTAGGAAACTGCATAATCGTCACCGCCGAACGGAACGGAAGGACGGGGCCAGGGCATGGCACGCGCGGGGCTCAGCCCGGAACGTCTCGCCCTGGCGGGCGCCGAGTTGGCCGACGAGATCGGCTTCGACGAGGTGACCGTCTCGGAGTTGGCCCGCCGCTTCGACGTGAAGGTCGCGAGCCTGTACTCGCACGTACGCAACTCCCAGGACCTCAGGACCCGGATCGCGCTCCTCGCCCTGGAGGAGATGGCCGACCGGGGCGCCACCGCACTCGCCGGCCGGGCCGGGAAGGACGCGCTGGCGGCCCTGGGCGACGTGTACCGCGACTACGCCCGCGCGCACCCCGGCCGGTACGCGGCGGCACAACTCCGACTGGACCCCGAGGTGGCCGCGGCGAGCGCCGGCGGCCGCCACGCACAGATGACCAGGGCGATCCTGCGCGGCTACGACCTCACCGAGCCGGACCAGACGCACGCCGTCCGACTCCTCGGCAGCGTCTTCCACGGCTACGTCAGCCTGGAGGCGGCCGGCGGTTTCAGTCACAGCGCCCCCGACTCGCAGGAGAGCTGGGAACGCGTCCTGGACGCCCTCGACGCCCTGCTGCGCAACTGGCCGCCACCGCCGCCCGGTTGACCTCCGCGAGCCCGCCGCCGGCAACGGCCGCCCTGAGGGCGCCCCGCCGCCGACCACCGCCGAACCCACCCTCCCCCCGCCGATCGTCAGGTTGCGCCATGACCTCCCCCTGGATCACCACCCCCATCACCGCCGACCTCCTGCGCGGCGCCCTGGAGCTGGAACGCACCGAACACGGCGTCCTGCCGCACCGGTTGCCGGCCCGGGCCCGCGCCCAGTGCGCCGACCCGCAGCTGGCCATGGTCGAGTCCCAGCCCTCCGGCGTGCGCCTGGTCTTCCGCACCCGCGCCACCGCCGTCGAACTCGACGCCCTGCGCACCAAGCGGACCTATGTGGGCGCCCCACCGCGCCCGGACGGCCTGTACGACCTGGTCGTCGACGGCCGTCCCACGGCCCGGGGGAGTGTGCCGGACGGCAACACCCTGACCCTCGACATGACCACCGGTACGGCGGAACACCGGCCGGGCCGGCCCGGCACGGTGGCCTTCTCCGACCTCCCCGACGGCCTCAAGACGGTCGAGATCTGGCTCCCGCACAACGAGACCACCGAACTCGTCGCCCTGCGCACCGACGCCCCCGTCGAGCCCGCCCCCGACCCGGACCGCCGGGTCTGGCTGCATCACGGCAGCTCCATCAGCCACGGCTCCGACGCCGCGAGCCCCATCGGCATCTGGCCCGCGCACGCCGCCCGGCTGGCCGGAGTCGAACTCGTCAACCTCGGCTTCGGCGGCAGCGCCCTCCTCGACCCCTTCGTCGCCCGCGCCATCCGGGACACCCCGGCCGACCTGATCAGCGTCAAGATCGGCATCAACCTCGTCAACCACGACGTGATGCGGCTGCGCGCCTTCACCCCGGCCGTGCACGGCTTCCTCGACACGATCCGCGAGGGCCACCCCACCGCCCCGCTCCTCGTCGTCTCCCCGATCCTCTGCCCCATCCACGAGGACACCCCCGGCCCCAGCGCCCCCGACCTCACCGGCCTCGCCGAGGGCCGCCTCCGCTTCCGCCCCATGGGCGACCCGGAGGACCTCACCCCCGGCAGGCTCACCCTCCGCGTCATCCGCGACGAACTCGCGGCGATCGTGGCCCACCGCACCCCCGAGGACCCCCACCTCCACTACCTCGACGGCCTCACGCTCTACGGCGAGCAGGACGCCACCACGCTCCCCCTCCCGGACGACCTGCATCCGGACGCGGAGACCCACCACCTGATCGGAGAACGCTTCGCGGAGCTGGCCTTCACGACAGAGGGCGCCTTCGCCCCGTAAGGGGCGCGGGGCTGTATTGATATGCGGCTCCGCCGCGCGGGCGCGACCAGCCACGCACTACCCGCACGCACGCTCCCAGGGAAGGCCCCCTCACCACTCCTCGGTAAAGTTCGGCCCATGCGCGATCTAGGGGTGGGTTTCCAGTACCTCGTCCAGGGCCAACGCTGGGTGGCCAGGCACGGGAAGCAGTACGGCTTCGGCCTGATCCCGGGCCTCATCACCCTGGTCCTCTACATAGCCGCCCTGGTGGCCCTCGCCGTCTGGGGCCCCGACTTCGTCACCTGGGCCACGCCCTTCGCGGACGACTGGTCCAGCCCCTGGCCGGGCCTCTTCCGCGGCTTTCTCACGGCCGTCGTGTTCGCCCTGGCCCTGGCCCTCGCGGTCATCACCTTCACCGCCGTGACCCTCCTCATCGGCCAGCCCTTCTACGAGAACCTCTCGGAGAAGGTCGACCGGGACGTCTCACCGGACGGCACCGCCCCGGAGTCCGACCTGCCGCTGTGGCGGGAGCTGTGGATCTCGGCCCGGGACAGCCTCCGGGTCCTCCTGCGGGCGCTGGTCTGGGCGATCCTGCTCTTCGCCCTCGGCTTCGTCCCGTTCATCGGCCAGACGGTGGTCCCGGTGATCGGCTTCTTCGTCACCGGCTTCTTCCTCACCGAGGAGCTGACCGCCGTCGCCCTCCAGCGCCGCGGCGTCGAACTCCGCGACCGTCTCACCCTCCTGCGCTCCCGCAAGACCCTCATCTGGGGCTTCGGCACCCCGCTGGGCCTCGCCTTCGTGGTGCCGTTCGTCGCCGTGTTCCTGATGCCGGGCGCGGTCGCGGGCGCCACCCTCATGGCCCGTGACCTGCTGGGCGAGGAGACGACCGGCGAGGACGAACGCAACCGCGTCCCCACCGCCCACCACCCCGCCACCCCGCCCGCGTTCCGCAAGCCGGAGGTCGGCGCGTGAACGAGATCCTCGCCGTCGCCGTCATCACCGTCCTCGCGGTCATCGCCCCCGGCGCCGACTTCGCCATGGTCATCCGCAACAGCTACCTCTACGGCCGTACGACCGGCCTGCTCTCCGCGACCGGCGTCGCGGCCGGCGTCCTCGTGCACGTCACATACACGATGCTCGGCGTGGGCCTGCTGATCGCCTCCTCCACCTTCCTGTTCACGGTGATCAAGCTGGTCGGCGCGGCCTACCTCGTCTACATCGGCGTCCGCACCTTCCGCACCCGCGACGAGGTCACCGTGGACCTGGCACAGCCGACCGTGGCCGTGACCCCGCTCGCCGCCCTGCGCTCCGGCTTCCTGACGAACGTCCTCAACCCCAAGACGACCCTCTTCGTCGTCTCGACGTTCGCCCAGGTCGTCAGCCCTGGCACACCGCTGGTCCAGCAGGCGGGCTACGGCCTGTTCATGGCCCTCGCCCACCTGCTGTGGTTCGGCGTCGTCGCCGTGTTCTTCTCGCACGACCGGATGCGTGCCGTGATGCTGCGCGGCCAGAAGATCCTGAACAAGGCCATCGGCTCCGTCCTGGCCGGCCTCGGCATCAGCCTCGCGTTCGCCCCGTCGCACTGACGGAAGCGTCGGCCGAGGTACCCGCCCCGGAATCCACCGAGGCCTCCAGGGCCACCCGCACGATCTCCCGCACCTGGGCCACGATGTCCACCCGGTTCCGCACGAAGTCGGGATCGGTCACCGTCCCGGTCGCCGGGTCGGTGTTGCCGGTTCCGAACTGCAGGACGGGCGTGTGCACATGCCCGCCCGGCAGCGAGGAGCCGAGCCCCAGCCGGTCGCGCAGGAGCGTCGCCCGGTAGGCGATCTCGTTGGAGAGGTAGTCGCCGCCGCCCCCGGCCCGCGCGGTCGAGCCCGGCGTCGGCCCGTTCGGGCGGACGACCGCCGCCGTGCCGCCGGCCGGTATCTCGGTCACGCTCGTGTTGTCGTAGACGGGGAAGCGTCCGGTCTGCGCGGCGACGATGTCCGCGTACGGCAGGGTCGTGGAGGTCCACTGGGGCTGGGTGGCGGGGTCGGTCACCGGGACGGTCCCGGTCACGCCGATGTTGTCGTTGTCACCGAAGCCGCCGCGCCACGCCCCGTTGGTCCGCTCGATGTCGAAACGGCCCACCCGGCCCTGGCTGACGGTCGCGAAGAGATCCACGCGGGGCAACCGGCTCCCGAGCGTGCGCTCGACGGTGCCGTCCGCGAAGTCCTGCCAGCGGACGGGGAAGACGGCCGTCTCGACGCGGGCGAGCCCTTCGGCGGTCCGGATCACCGTCCCGTCGAGGGCGAGCGCCGTCGCCCCGGACGGGTTGGAGATGCGGACGTCCCGGTCCAGCGTGAAGGGATCGAATCCGGTGACGAGAACCCGCTTCACCCCCTTGCCGCCGTGCGGAAAGCGCAGGGAGTCCTGTCCGCGCGAAGTCCTCTCCAACGTGTCCAGCAGCCGCGCCCTGCGACTGTCACTCAGCTCGAACGACGGCTCCCAGCCGCGTACTTCCCGTGTCATGCCGAGCCGCGCCCAGTACAGCGGCCGGTCGTCGTCCCGGCTCAGATCACCGCCCGCCGGACCCCGCCCCTGGGCCCGGTCCACGGCGCGGGTCCACAGCCGTTCGCCCTGCCGTGCGACGATCCGCTCGGCCTGCGTGTACGACCGCGCCCCGTCCAGGGCCCGCGCGAACTCCGGTGCCACGGTGTCGAATCCGGACCGCCGCAGGATCTCCTGGGGCACGGCCCGGTCGAGCCGCAGCTCCTCGACGGTGGGGGCCGCGGCAGCGGAGACCGCTGCCGGCGTCGAGGGCGAGGCGGAGGCGGAGGCGGGGGCGCTCAGCCCGGCGAGCAGGGCCGCCAGCACTGTCGTCGCTCCGCGTGCCCGCCGGTAAGTCAGTAGGGAGATCACAGGAGTTCGGGTCCTTCCGTCGCTGTTCGGTGCCGTGGGGGTGTCGCTCCGGACGGCGGAAGTATCGCGTGACGGAAGGGGCGCACGCCACGCCCGGCGGACCGGGCACCTCAATCGGCTCGGTCGGCGTCCTCGCCCAGCAGCGCCAGGAAGTCCCGGAACGCCCCCGGCATGTCCACCGTGCCCGGGTCCAGCAGCCACTGGTACTGCAGGCCGTCCATCACGGCCACCAGCAGCGGCGCCGCGCGCTCCGGAGTGAGCCCGCTCGGGAGGCGGTCGCCGTACTCGGCGCGCAGCACCTCGGCCATGGAGCCCCGCACCCGCCCGTACCGCTCGGTGAAGAACTCGCGCGCGGGATGCCCCTCGGTGACGCTCTCGCCGAGCAGCGCGGAGAAGGTCTGCACGATCCCGGGCCGCATGGCGTTGTACTCGACCAGGGAGCCCAGCAGATCGAGGCGCAGCGGGCTGTCGGGCACGGCGTCCCACCGGTCCCGCTCCCGCAGGACGGCGACGAGCAGCGCCTCCTTGGTGGGGAAGTAGTGCAGCAGCCCCTGCTGGGTGAGCCCGACGCGCTCGGCGACCGCGGCCATGCTCGCGCCCCGGTAACCGCGCTCGGCGATCACCTCCAGCGCCGCCAGCACGATCTCCGCGCGCCGCTCCTCACCCCTGACGCTCCGGGTTCCCCTGGTGCCGCTCATGCCGTCACCGTACGGCATCCGAGCCCGCCGGACCGTAGTGAATGTAACGGCAGTATAACGAAACCTACCGATCTACAGGTGGTGCGTGCACGATGGCGGAGACGGAGAACGTGACTCGAAGAGGAGGCACCGCGATGGCGGCAACCCCGGGCACCCGCCCCACCCCGGCCGACGAGGCCCGCGAAGCGGCCGTGGAGAAGGCCCTCGCCAGGCTGGACCTGGACGCCAAGGCGAGGCTCCTCTCCGGCCAGGACATGTGGACCCTGCCCGCGCTGCCCGAGATCGGCCTGCCCTCGCTGGTCATGTCCGACGGCCCCATCGGCGTCCGGGGAATGCGCTGGACCGCCGAGGACCCGTCCGTCGCGCTGCCCTCCCCGACCGCCCTGGCCGCCACCTGGGACCCCGAACTCGCCCGCCGTGCCGGGGTGTTGCTGGCCCAGGAGGCCCGGCGCAAGGGCGTCCACGTCCTGCTCGCCCCCACGGTCAACCTGCACCGCTCACCGCTGGGCGGCCGCCACTTCGAGGCGTACAGCGAGGACCCGTACCTCACCGGCGAGATCGGCTCGGGCTATGTGACGGGCGTGCAGTCCGGCGGCGTCGGCACCACGGTCAAGCACTTCGTCGCCAACGACGCCGAGACCGACCGCTTCACGGTGGACAACCTGGTCTCCGAACGCGCCCTGCGCGAGCTGTACCTGGCCCCGTTCGAGGCGATCGTGGCGGGCGCCCACCCCTGGGGCATCATGACCGCCTACAACCAGGTCAACGGCACCACCATGACCGAGCACCGCCACCTCGTGAACGAGGTCCTGCGCGGCGAGTGGGGCTTCGACGGCTTCAACGTCTCCGACTGGACGGCCGCCCGCTCGACGACCGACGCCCTCACCGGCGGCCTCGACGTCGCCATGCCCGGCCCGAGGACCGTCTACGGCGAGCCCCTGGCCGCCGCCGTCCGCGCCGGCGAGGTCACGGAGGCCGCACTCGACGAGGCGGTCCGCCGCGTTCTGCGTCTGGCCGCCCGCGTCGGCATCCTGGAAGGCGCCGACCCGGTGGTCACCGAACCCCCCGCCCCCGTCGACGGCGAGGCCCTCACCCGCGAGATCGCCCGCCGCTCCTTCGTCCTCGTCCGCAACGACGCACCGGCCGGCCGACCGGACGCTCAGGCGGCCCTCCCCCTCGCGCCCGGTTCGACGGTCGCCCTCAGCGGCGCCGCGGCCCGCGACGCCCGCGTCCTCGGCGGTGGCTCGGCCACCGTCTTCCCCTCCCGCATCGTCTCCCCGCTCGACGGCCTCACCGCGGCCCTCCCCGAGGGTGCGCTGACGTACTCCGTGGGCGCGGACCCCAACGAGGAACTGGCCGTCGCCGACAAGGGGTTCACCCTCCAGGCCGTCTGCCGCGACGTCTCCGGCACGGTCATCGGCACCCGCTCCGCGCCCAACGGCCACATCCAGTGGACGGGTTCGGACCTCCCGGACGGCGTCACCCACACCACCCTGCACACCGTCGAGGTCACCGGCACCTTCACCCCCCGCGAGACCGGCACGCACACCTTCGGCATCAAGGGCCTCGGCGCCTACACCCTCACCGTCGACGGCACCACCCACTTCGACGGCGTCCAGACCACCGACACCGACGACCCCTTCGTGTCGTTCTTCGGCGCTCCCGTCCCCCTGGCCCAGGTAGGCCTGACCGAGGGCACCCCGGTGCGGGTCTCCCTCACCCATGTCGTGGAGCTCGCCCCCGACGCCCCCAGCACGATGCTCGCCTTCTCGCTCTGCCACCGGGACCCCCAGCGTGACCCCGACGACCTGATCGCCGAGGCCGCCCGTGCCGCCCGCGCCGCCGACACGGCCGTCGTCGTGGTCGCCACCACCGAGCGCGTCGAGTCCGAGGGCTTCGACCGCACGGACCTCCGCCTGCCCGGCCGCCAGGACGACCTGGTCCGCGCGGTGGCCGCCGCCAACCCCGCCACGGTCGTGGTCGTCAACGCGGGCTCCCCGGTGCAGCTCCCGTGGCGCGACGAGGTGGCCGCCGTCCTCCTCACCTGGTTCCCCGGCCAGGAGGGCGGCGCCGCCCTCGCCGACGTCCTCACCGGCACCCACGAGCCCGGCGGCCGCCTCCCCACCACCTGGGGCGACCTGTCCGAGGCCCCCGTCACCCAGGTCACCCCCACGTCCGGCGAACTCACCTACGACGAGGGCGTCTTCATCGGATACCGGGCCTGGGACCAGGAGAACAGGACCCCCACATACCCCTTCGGCCACGGCCTCGGCTACACCGACTGGACGTACGAGTCCCTCGACGTCAACGGCACGACGGCCACGGTGAGGGTACGCAACTCGGGCACCCGCGAGGGCCGGGAGACCATCCAGCTCTACCTGGCCCCCACGACCCCGGACGAGAACCGCCCGACCCGCTGGCTGGCGGGCTTCGCGACGGTGGAGGCGGCCCCGGGCGAGACGGCGGAAGCCGTCATCGAACTCCCGCGCCGCGCCTTCGAGATCTGGGACGAGAACACCAACGCGTGGGTGTACGTGGAGGGTTCGTACGAGGTGGCAGCGGGCCGCTCGATCGCCGACCGCCGCATCACGGTGACGGTCGAGGCATAGGGACTCACCCGCGCCCGACCCACCTACGCACGCACCCCGAACCCGTAAACCGTCTCCGACCGATGGACGCCGCCCGGCCGCAACTCCGTACTCGGGAACCGCGGCCGGTTCGGCGAGTCGGGAAAGTGCTGGGTCTCCAGCGCGATCCCGTCTCCGGGCCCGAACGGCCCCTCCAGACGATCCGCCGTGTAGAGCTGCATCCCCGGCTCGGTCGTCGCCACGCCCAACACCCGCCCCGACCCCGGCTCCCACAGCTCGGCGACGGGCTCGGCGCCCTCCGTGACCCCCTTGTCGAGCACGAAGTTGTGGTCGTACCCGCTCCCCACCTTCCGCGCCACCCGGAAGTCGAACCGGGTCCCCTCGACGTCCGTCGGCTCGCCGGCCGGAATCAGGTCCGCGTCGACCGGCGTCACCCGCGACGCGTCGATCCGCAGCTCGTGCCCACCGGCAGGCCCCGACGTCGCCCCGGCCAGGTTCCAGTACGAGTGATTGGTCAGGTTCACCACGGTCGGCGCGTCCGTGACCGCCTCGTACGCGATCCGCAGCGCGCGCCCGTCCTCCGCCAGCGTGTACGTGGCGGAGACCTCCAGCCGCCCGGGGAACCCCTCCTCACCGTCCGGGCTCACCCGCGACAGCCGCACCCCGGCCCCGCCCGCGACGCCCTCCGCCTCCCACACCCGCTTGTCGAAGCCGAGCGGACCGCCGTGCAAGGAGTTCGGCGGATTGTTGCGCACCAGCTCGTACGTCCGCCCGTCGAGGGTGAACCGCCCGCCGGCGATCCGGTTGGCGTACCGGCCGATGAGCGCCCCGAAGAACGGCCCTTGATGGCGCAGGTACCCGTCGATGCCGGCGAACCCCAGCACCACGTCGGCGGTCCGCCCGTCCCGGTCGGGAATCTCGACGGACTGCACGATCCCGCCGTACGTCAGCACGCGCACCCGCGTCCCGCCCCGCTCCAGCGTCCACCGACGCACGGCCGTGCCGTCGGGAAGTGTGCCGAATGGTTCGCTCATGAGCGAGACCCTAGGTCACGACTCCTTGGCGCTGACGATGCGGTACGCGATCTCCGCCAGCCGCGCCTGCCCGTCCACGCTCGGATGGAACCAGTCCCACTGGCTGAGCTGGGCCCGCCCGAAGCGGTAGTCGAAGACGGCGTCCCCGTCGTACCGGCAGTGGCGGTCCTTCGCGCAGACCTCGCGCAGCACGTCGTTGTACGCCTCCACCCGGTCCTGGACGGCGTCGCGCCGCTGCCCGGCCGCCGTGGTGAGGGCGTCCGGGTCGGCCAGCATCGACGGGCAGATGCCCAGCTTCCACACCTGCTTGCCGACCTGGCTGGTACGGCCCTCGGACCACAGCCGCTTCAGATCCGGCACGCTCGCCACGAACACCTGCGCCTTGGGCAGGGCGTCCCGAAGCGTCGCCATCGAGTCCTCGAAGTCCGCGCGGAAGTCGGCCACCGGCGTCATGGCGTCGACGGTCGCGCGGCACGCGTCGTTCGCGCCGACCATCACCGTGACCAGCTCGGGCTCACGGGTCACCGCCCGGGCGATCTGGTTCGGCAGGTCGGCCATCCGGGCCCCGGTGATCGCGTAGTTCCAGCTTCGCTCCAGCGCGCCGGAGCGCCCCAGCAGCCGTACGGCGAGACTGTCGACGGAGACGTCGGTGCCGGTCGCCCAGGACACCTCGGGGCAGTCGGAGAGGACCTTGCACGCGTCGAAGCCCCGGGTGATGGAATCCCCCACGGCGACCAGCGACTCGGGGGTGCTGTCCCAGGCGGGTGTGGGCGTGGGCGACGCGGCGGCACGCGGGCCCGTCCTCTCGGGGCCGGGGGAGTCGCCACCGGTGGCGTCGCACCCGGTCACGGCCAGCAGGACCACGACCGAGACCGCGCCCCACACCGCCCTCGATCGGTGGCGTCGCTTCCGCATGCCCTGGTCCCCTCGTCGGTCCTGCACGTGCAAGTTCCCACCCATCACAACGCACGGGAGTTCCCGACACGGGAGACCGACGAGAACGCCGCGGTGAAAGGTGCGGAGAAAGGTGCAACTGTTCCGTACCGCACACGCGTCCCCCCGGGTGAAACAGCGCCGCGTCCTGGCGTCGGCTCCGACGGTACGTCACACTCCTTGCCCCGCCGCACGGTAGCCTCGCCACGTGGCCGCCCTGCCACTGCCGTTCCGTCAGAACGACAAGATGCCCTGCTCTGTGGAGGCCCCGGTGACGACACGTGGAGTTCTGTACGTGCACTCGGCGCCGCGTGCGCTGTGCCCGCACGTCGAGTGGGCCGTCGCCGGTGTCCTCGGGACCCGCGTGAACCTCGACTGGATCCGCCAGCCGGCCGCCCCGGGCACCTGGCGCTCCGAGTTCTCCTGGCAGGGCCAGGCAGGCACCGCCTCCAAGCTGGCGTCCGCACTGCGCGGCTGGCACCTGCTGCGCTTCGAGGTCACCGCCGAGCCCTGCGCCACCGCCGAGGGCGAGCGCTACAGCTGCACCCCCGACCTCGGCATCTTCCACGCCGTCACCGGCATCCACGGCGACATCCTCATCCCCGAGGACCGCCTGCGCGCGGCGCTGCTCCGAAGCCAACGAGGCGAGACCGACCTGGAGGCCGACCTCTCCAAGCTCCTGGGCAAGCCCTGGGACGACGAGTTGGAGCCGTTCAGATACGCAGGCGAGGGCGCCCCGGTCCGCTGGCTCCACCAGGTGGTGTAACCCTTCCCAGCGCCGGGGGCCCGCGGGTCCTTTGCTTTTGGGGGCGCGGGGCTGTTTTCGATATGCGGATCCGCCGCGCGGGCGCGAGAAGCCCCACCGACCCGCACCCGGCCGACAACGCACGACACAACGACGTGTGGCCCGAATCCCTGAAAGGGACCCGGGCCACACGCGCGTCAGCGAACGATCAAACCGTCCGGAACGCCAGCACCACGTTGTGCCCACCGAACCCGAACGAGTCGTTGAGGGCGGCGATGCGGCCCTCCACCGGCAGCTTGCGAGCCTCGCCCCGCACGATGTCGGCGTTCGCCTCCGCCTCGGGGTCCAGGTCGTTCACATTGATCGTCGGCGGAGCCACCCGGTGGTACAGCGCGAGCACCGTCGCCACCGTCTCGACACCACCGGCGCCGCCCAGCAGATGCCCGGTCATCGACTTCGTCGCCGACACCGCGAAGTGGTCGGTGTCGTCACCGAACACCTTCCGCAGCGCCTTCAGCTCCGCGATGTCACCGGCCGGCGTCGACGTCCCGTGCGCGTTGACGTGCACGATCTCCGCCGGGTCCAGGTCGGTGCTGTCCAGCAGGTTCTGCAGGGCGTGGGCGATGCCCCGCCCCTCCGGCTCCGGCTGCACGATGTCGTGGCCGTCGGCGGAGATGCCCTGGCCCACGGCCTCGGCGTAGACCCGGGCACCCCGCGCCGCCGCGTGCTCCGCCGACTCCAGGACCACGACACCGGCGCCCTCGCCGAGGACGAAGCCGTCACGGCCGGTGTCGTACGGACGGGACGCGCCCTGCGGGTCCTCGTTGTTCTTGGACATCGCCATCATGTTGCCGAACGCGGCGATCGGCAGCGGGTGGATGGCGGCCTCGGTACCACCGGCGATCACGACGTCGGCGCGGCCGGTGCGGATCATCTCGATGGCGTAGCCGATGGCCTCGGCGCCCGACGCGCAGGCGGAGACCGGGGTGTGCACACCGGCGCGCGCGCCGACGTACAGACCGACGTTGGCCGACGGGCCGTTGGGCATCAGCATCGGCACGGTGTGCGGGGAGACACGGCGTACGCCCTTCTCCTTCAGCACGTCGTACTGGTCCAGCAGGGTCGTCACACCACCGATGCCGGAGGCGATGACCGCGCCGACGCGGTCCGCGTCGACGGTGCCGTCGTCGGCCGAGGTCTCCGAGTAACCGGCGTCGGCCCACGCCTCCTTGGCCGCGATCAGCGCGAACTGCGCCGAGCGGTCCAGCCGACGGGCCTGAGGCCGGGGGATGACCTCGGTCGGCTCCACGGCGATCTGCGCGGCGATGCGGACCGCCTGGTCGGCGGCCCACTCCTGCTCCAGGGGACCGACACCGGACTTGCCGGCGACCAGCCCCTCCCAGGTGGAAGTCGCGTCGCCACCCAGCGGTGTGGTTGCGCCGATACCGGTGACGACCACGGTGCGATTGGTCGAGCTCACGGGAATGTTCTCCAACGGTTACGAGGATTCAGCGGCGCCACCGCCGGGTGGCGGGGCAAACGGACTGCTCCGCGGAGGATCGGGCCGGACCCGATCCGCCGGATCAGCCCTGGTGCTTGAGGATGTACTCGGTCGCGTCGCCGACCGTCTTGAGGTTCTTGACGTCGTCGTCCGGGATCTTGACGTCGAAGCGCTCTTCGGCGGCGACGACGACCTCGACCATGGACAGCGAGTCGACGTCCAGGTCGTCGGTGAAGGACTTGTCCAGCTGGACGTCCTCGACCGGGATGCCGGCGATCTCGTTCACGATGTCGGCGAGACCGGCGACGATCTCTTCCTGGGTGGCGGCCATGTCAGGCGCTCCTTCGTAGATTTCAGACTGTTTCGAGAGGGTGGGGCGGCCCGCCGCGTCAGCGGCAGGTTGTGCTGTTCCCGCGCCGGACCACAAGATCCGGCGCGGGTGCCTAGGGGAGGGTAACGACCGTCGCGGCGTACACGAGACCCGCCCCGAAGCCGATGACGAGCGCGGTGTCGCCGCTCTTCGCCTCGCCGGTCGCCAGGAGCCGCTCCATCGCGAGCGGGATCGAGGCGGCCGAGGTGTTGCCGGTGGTACGCACGTCACGCGCGACCGTGACGTGCTCCGGCAGCTTGAGTGTCTTCACCATCGAGTCGATGATCCGCTCGTTGGCCTGGTGCGGAATGAAGACGTCCAGGTCGTCCGAGGTGATCCCGGCCGCGTCCAGCGCCTGCTGCGCGACCTTCGCCATCTCGAACACGGCCCAGCGGAACACCGCCTGGCCCTCCTGCGTGATCGCGGGGAACTTGACGTTGCCCTCGCTGTCGAGCGGGAGCTTCTCGAGGTCACCGATCCGGTACTCGTTCCACGGGACCGTCTGCTTGATCGTTCCGGCCTTGTCGCCCTCGGAACCCCACACCGTCGGGCCGATGTGCGGCTCCTGGGAGGGACCGACGACGACCGCGCCGGCGCCGTCACCGAAGAGGAAGGCCGTGGCCCGGTCCTCCAGGTCGGTCAGGTCGGACAGCCGCTCGACCCCGATGACGAGGACGTACTCGGCCGAACCCTCGACGATCATGCCCTTGGCGAGGGTGAGGCCGTAGCCGAAGCCCGCGCAGCCGGCCGAGATGTCGAAGGCGGCGGCCTTGGCCGTGCCCAGCTTGTCGGCGATCTCGGTGGCGACGGCCGGGGTCTGGCTGAAGTGCGACACGGTCGAGACAACGACCGCGCCGATCTGCTCGGCGGAGATCCCGGCGTCGGCGATCGCCTTGCCGGACGCCTCGACGGACATGGCGGCGACGGTCTCCTCGTCGTTCGCCCAGTGCCGGGTCTCGATGCCGGAGCGGGAGCGGATCCACTCGTCGGACGAGTCGATCTTCTCCAGGATCACGTCGTTGGGCACCACCCGGACCGGGCGGTAGCCACCCACGCCGAGGATGCGCGCGTACGGAGCGCCTTTGCCAGGCCTGATCTTCGACATAGCTCCGGGGCTCCTAGTTCTGGTGCTCGGCGATGAGCGCGCGAGCGGCGTCGAGGTCGTCCGGTGTCTTCAGCGCCACCGTCGCCACACCCGGCAGCGCCCGCTTGGCGAGTCCGGTGAGCGTGCCGCCGGGGCACACCTCGACGAGCGCGGTCACGCCCAGCTCCTGGAAGGTCTCCATGCACAGGTCCCAGCGGACCGGGTTGGCGACCTGTCCGACGAGACGGGAGAGCACCTCGGCGCCGGTGGCGACGGCCTGCCCGTCCTTGTTGGAGACATAGGTGAGCTTCGGGTCCCCGGGGGCGATCTCCTCGGCGGCCTTGGCGAGGCTGTCCACGGCGGGGGCCATGTGGTGCGTGTGGAAGGCGCCTGCGACCTTCAGGGGCACCACACGACGGACGCCCTCGGGCTTCTCGGCCGTCAGTACGGCGAGCTGCTCCAGGGTGCCGGCGGCGACGATCTGGCCCGCGCCGTTCACGTTGGCCGGGGTCAGGCCCAGCCTCTCCAGGTGCGGGATCGTCACCTCGGGGTCGCCGCCGAGCAGCGCCGACATCCCGGTCTCGGTGATCGCGGCGGCCTCGGCCATGGCCAGGCCCCGCTTGCGGACGAGGGTCAGCGCGGCCGTGTCGTCGAGGACACCAGCGAACGCGGCGGCGGTGATCTCGCCCACGCTGTGGCCGGCGACCGCGCCGGGCGTCACGTCGCCCAGGGCGGCGGCGGACAGCAGTCCGGCCGCCACGAGCAGCGGCTGGGCCACGGCGGTGTCGCGGATCGCGTCGGCGTCGGCCTCGGTGCCGTAGTGGGCGAGGTCCAGCCCGATGGCGTCCGACCACGCGCCGAGGCGGTCGGCGGCACCGGGGAGGTCGAGCCAAGGAGTCAGGAAGCCGGGCGTCTGGGCGCCCTGGCCGGGAGCGACGAGTACGAGCACTCTCACACTCTCTCTTGGGGACGGCTCAGGCCGCCCGTGAGGACAGGGACGAAGAACACGAGGGGGTTTTGTAGCCCTCCGACAAAACCCTAGAGCTGGGGATCCCCATCCACCAGACGCCCCAGGATCAGCGCGATCCTCAGGGTGAAGGCCGAGCGTACATCGGAGGGCGACCAACCGGTGACGTCAGTCACACGTCGGAGCCGGTAGCGCACGGTGTTGGGGTGGACGAACAGCATCCGGGCCGCGCCCTCGAGGCTCGAGGCTTGTTCGAGGTAGACACTGAGCGTTTCCAAGAGAGCCGAGCCGGCTTCCTCAAGCGGTCTGTAGATCTCCTCCACCAGTTGCTCGCGCGCACTGGGATCACCGGCGATCGCGCGCTCCGGAAGCAGATCGTCCGCCAGAACGGGGCGCGGCGCGTCCTGCCACGCCGAGCATGCCTTGAGTCCGGCGGCGGCGGCCTGCGCGGACCGGGTCGCGGCCAGCAGGTCGGGCACGATCGGCCCGGCCACCACGGGCCCCGCCGCGTACGGTCCGATCAGCGACTTCGCCACCTGCAGCGGGTCGTTGTTCCCGCCGGCGATCACCACGAGGCGGTCGCCCAGCACCCCGGTGAGCACCTGGAGCTTGGCGTGCCGTGCGGCGCGCCGGATGGCCTCCACGGTCAGCTCGCTGTCCCCGTCCGGGGCGGTGCCGAGGACCACGCAGACATGGTCGGGGGAGTTCCAGCCGAGCGCGGCAGCCCTGCTCACGGCGCCCTCGTCGGCCTCGCCGCTGAGCACCGCGTTCACCACCAGGGACTCCAGCCGGGCGTCCCAGGCGCCGCGGGCCTCGGCGGCCTGCGCGTACACCTGCGCGGTGGCGAAGGCGATCTCCCGCGCGTAGACGAGCAGGGCCTCGCGGAGCACGCTCTCGTCGCCGGGGGCGGCGACCTCGTCGATGGCGGACTCCATGACCTCGATGGTCGTGCGCACCATCTCCACGGTCTGCCGGAGCGTGATCGCCCGGGTCAGTTCACGCGGCGCGGTCCCGAAGACGTCCGTCGAGATGGCCTGCGGGGCGTCCGGACGCCGGAACCACTCGGTGAAGGCGGCGATACCGGCCTGGGCGACCAGCCCGATCCACGACCGGTTCTCCGGTGGCATCGCCCGGTACCAGGGCAACGTCTCGTCCATCCGCGTGATGGCCTGCGCGGCGAGGCTTCCGGACGACTTCTCCAGCCGCCTCAGCGTCGCGGAGTGCGGATGGGCGTACGGCGCGGTTGCGGACTTGCTGGTTTCGGGTTCGGGCACGGGACAAGACTGCCTTATCGCTGCGCTTGCCTGCGCCGGAGGGGTGTGGGCCGGGGGTGAGTCTGCACCGGGGGTGCGTCCCGTCGGGGGCTTCCGCCCCCGCGTATCGGCCTGAACGGCCTCGTCCTCAAACGCCGGACGGGCTGAGTGGTGCCGGCCGGGGCTGGGTGGTGGGGCCCAGGCCGGGTGGTGCCGGTCGGCGCTACCTTGGGAACCGTGATGGATCTACGGCGCGCCGGCACGCGCTACCCCGGCGGGGACCCGGAGGCCGGGATCGCCTCGCTGCACGCCTTCTCCTTCGGGGCGCACTACGACCCGGACAACCTGCGGTTCGGCGCGGTCATCGCCTGCAACGAAGAGCAGCTCGCACCCGGCGCCGGGTTCGACGAGCATCCGCACAGCCACACCGAGATCGTCACCTGGGTCGTCGAGGGCGAGCTGACGCACCGCGACACCACGGGCCACGAGACGGTCGTGCGCCCCGGTGACGTCCAGCGGCTGAGCTCGGCGGGCGGCGTACGGCACGTCGAGCGCAACGACGGCTCCGCGCCGCTGACCTTCGTGCAGATGTGGCTGGCCCCGCTGGACCCGGGCGGCGACCCCGCGTACGAGATCGTGCGCGGCATCGCCGACTCCACCCCGTACGCCGTCCCCGAGGCCGGGGCCATGCTGCATGTCCGGCGGCTGGGCACGGCGGGGGAGCGGACCGCGGTGCCGGACGCGGCGCGGGTGTACGTGCACGTCGTCCGGGGCTCGGTGCGCTTCGGACCGCACGAGCTGGAGCCCGGGGACGCGGTGCGGGCCGCGGACGAGAAGGGGCTGGAGCTGGTCGCGGTCGCCGCCCCGGCGGAGATGCTGGTGTGGGAGCTCGGCGGGTGACGGGCCGTCAGTTCTCGGTGGTGGTTCCTCCGTTGCCGCTTCCTTCGCGCATCAGGCCCCCTTCCCGACCTCCGCGAGCACCGCGTCCGTGAACGGGGTCCACGCCTCGACCGCCCACGGCCCGAACGCCCGGTCCGTCAACGCGACGCACGCCACCCCGGCGACGGGGTCGATCCACAGGAACGTTCCCGACTGGCCGAAGTGCCCGAAGGTCCCCGGCGACGACGACGTGCCCGTCCAGTGCGGCGCCTTGGAGTCCCGGATCTCGAAGCCGAGCCCCCAGTCGTTGGGGTTCTGGTGCCCGTAGCCCGGCAGGACGCCCTTCGTGCCCGGGTACTGCACGGTCATCGCCGCCGCGACCGTACGCGGGTCCAGCAGCCGGGGCGCCTGTACCTCGGCGGCGAACCGCACCAGGTCCTCGACGGTCGACACGCCGTCCTTCGCCGGGGAGCCGTCGAGCGTGGTGGACGTCATGCCCAGCGGTTCCAGCACCGCCTGCCGCGCGTACTCCGCGAACGGGATGTCCGCCGCCTTGGCCACATGGTCCCCGAGCACCTCGAACCCGGCGTTGGAGTACAGCCGCCGCCCCCCGGGCGGGCCCGTCACCCGGTGTTCGTCGAAGGCCAGCCCGGAGGTGTGTGCCAGCAGATGCCGCACGGTGGACCCCGCCGGGCCCGCCGGCTCGTCCAGCTCGACCGCCCCCTCCTCGTACGCGACCAGCACGGCGTACGCGGCGAGCGGCTTGGTGACCGAGGCCAGCGGAAAGCGGTGGCCGAGGGGCCCATGGGTCCCGAGGACGGTGCCGTCCGCCCGCACGACAGCGGCGGCGGCGGTGGGAACCGGCCAGTTCTCGATCAGGGCGAGGCTCTGCAGTGACATGCCCACGAGCCTAAGCGGCTCATAGGTTCAGCTGCATCAGAGGGTCGGGCCTGCGCCGGAACCCCATCGACGCGTACAGGGGCTCGGCCTCGGCGGAGGCCGTCAGATGGACGTGTCCGGCGCCGGCCTCGCGGAACCACTCGACGAGGGCCTCCATACAGGCGCGCGCGTAACCCCGGCGCCGGCAGTCCGGATCGGTGGCCACGCTGAAGACGTGGCCGACCGCGCCGAGCGGGTTGCCGGGCTTCCCGATCCGGTAGTCGACCGTCCCCACCACCAGCGCCGCCAGCGCGTCCGGGCGCTCCGGATGGTCGACGACGAAGGCCGCGAACTCCCTGTCTGCACCGTCGAGTCGGCGGCGCAGGACCGGCAGGGACTCCGTGTGCCAGTCGGTGGGACCGCCCGCTCCCGGGGGCGCCATCGAGTCGATCATCACCTGGCGCAGCCGGAGCACTTCGACCGCGTCCCCGGCCGTGGCACGTCGTACGAGACCCATGTCCGCACGCTAGCCAGCGGGTCGACGTCATGTCCCGGTGTTTTCTCACCGGATTCGCTTGCTTCGAGCGCACTCCAGGGTTTTAGCGTGGTGGTCATGACGGTGATGGAGACCACGAGTACGACGAGTGCCGACGGTGCTGCCGGTACCGACAGTTGCGCCGGTCCGCCGCTCAAGCCGCGTCGGCCGGACGGGCAGGACAGATACACGATCAGCGAGGTGGTCGACCTCACCGGGCTGACGGCGCACACCCTGCGCTGGTACGAGCGGATCGGGCTGATGCCGCACATCGACCGCTCCCACACCGGCCAGCGCCGCTACCGCAACCGCGACCTCGACTGGCTCGACCTCGTGGGCAAGCTCCGGCTCACCGGGATGCCGGTGGCCGACATGGTCCGCTACGCCGAGCTGGTGCGCGAGGGCGACCACACCTACACCGAGCGCTTCGACCTGCTCAAGTCGACCCGGGACGACGTCCTGTCCCGGATCGCAGAGCTCCAGGACACCCTGAACGTGCTCGACCGCAAGATCAACTTCTACGCTGACGCCGGGCGCGCCCCGGCGTCGGAGAGGGCCTCATGACGGACGGCGGGACGAACGGCACGATCGCGACGGCACGGCTGGGTGCGGGCGGCCCCGAGGTGGGCGTCCAGGGCCTCGGCTGCATGGGCATGAGCTTCGCGTACGGCCCCTCGGACGCGGCGGAGTCCCGGGCCACCCTGGAGCGCGCGCTGGAACTGGGCGTCACGCTCTACGACACGGCTCACGCGTACGGCGCCGGGGAGAACGAGCGGTTCCTCTCCCCGTTCTTCAAGGCACACCGTGACGAGGTCGTCGTCGCCACCAAGTTCGGTCTGGCGATCGACCCCGACGACCCGACGAAACGGATCATCCGCAACGACGCCGCCCACATCCGGGAGTCCGTCGAGGGAAGCCTGCGCCGTCTCGACGTCGACGTGATCGACCTCTACTACATGCACCGGCGCGACGTGGGCGTGCCCATCGAGGAGACGGTCGGCGTGATGGCCGAGCTGGTCCGCGAGGGCAAGGTCAAGCAGCTGGGCCTGAGCGAGGTCACGGCCGCCGAGCTGCGCACCGCCCACGCCGTGCACCCCATCGCCGCGCTCCAGTCCGAGTGGTCGCTGTTCAGCCGTGACATCGAGGCGAACGTGGTCCCCACGGCCCGCGAGCTGGGCGTCACCCTGGTCGCCTACTCCCCGCTCGGCCGGGGCTTCCTCACCGGGTCCTTCGCCAAGGCGGAGGACCTCACCGCCGACGACTTCCGCCGCCAGCAGCCGCGCTTCACCGGCGAGAACGCCGAGGCCAACGCGGCCCTCCTGACCCCGATCCGCGAGGTCGCCGCCGCCCATGACGCCACCCTCGGCCAGACAGCCCTGGCCTGGGTCCACCAGCAGTCGGCGGTGCACGGCCTCCCGGTCGTCCCGATCCCGGGCACCCGCAAGCCGGCAAGGGTGGAGGAGAACGCGGCGGCGACGAGGATCGTCCTGGGCGAGGAGGACATGACCCTCCTGGAACCGATAGCGGCGAAGGTGGCAGGCAACCGCTACGCGGACATGCGCTTCACTTCCGCGGGCAGGGAGTAGGGCAGCGCGCCCATAGGGGCGCGGGGAGCTGCGCGACAAGCCACGACGCACCGTCAGTGCAGAACGGAGCTCCCCACGAACGGCGATCGGCTAAAGCTCCGCCAACAACTCCGCCTTCTTCACACTGAACTCCTCGTCAGTGACCAGCCCCGCCTCGTGCAACTCCCCCAGGTGCCGGATCCGGTCGGCGATGTCGGCCGGATCCCGCCGAGGCCCCGCCTCGACCGAAGCGGGGGCCACCCCCGCACCCCCCGCGGAGCGCACCGCGGCCAGGACCGCGGCGGCGAACGGCAACGACTCGTGCACCGGTCCGTACCCCAGCCCGAACACGACCGAGGCCGGATCATGGTCCGGCTGAGCCGGACGTTCCCCGGCGGCCTCCCGCCGCAGCAACCGCAGGTACCCCTCGAAGAGCTCCGGCGACCGCCACTCGACCCCACCGAGCGCACTCACCGGAAAACTCTGGTCCCCGGCCTTCCACTTCGCCGACGACGCCCCCGTCCAGAACCACCGGAACGACACCGAGCGCCCGTCGAACGACGCCTTCCCGTCGTACGCCTTGAACTGCAACGGCGCCTCGGGCGCGGCCACCAGGAACCGTTCCGTCGGCCCGGTCTCGGTCAACCGGGACCGCAGCTCGTCGGCGTAGTACTCCGCGAGTGTCTCCCGCTCGGCCGGCAGCACCAGCCGGTACGGGTCGGAGCCCTCCTTGAGCTGGTCCGCCGCCGCCTCCATCAGCGGATCGGCGCCCGGCCGCGGCACGGCACGCAGGACGACGGTGCCCCGCTTCCCGGGTGTCAGTGAGACCCCCGCGATCGCCTCCAGGGGGATGCGCCGTTCACCGAGGGCCTGGAAGAGCTTCGGCGTACGAATCCCCCGTTCGAAGCGGATGAGGACGGAGTCGGACTCGAACTCCCAGGCGGCTTGAAATCCGGCCAGTACGTCACCCATGCGGCTCATCGTATGCGGGCGACGCGGGGAAGTCCCGACCGAGGCGAACCGCACTTTTACCCCCTTCTACGCGCGTCAGGCCGCAGCGCTGTCGGACAGACCTGTCAGACACGCGTCGTTCTCCGGCGCACACCGCACCGACTCGTACGCGCCGATGCCGATCTCGGCGAAGTTGTGCAGGCTCTCGGTGCCCGGCTCGAAATAGCCGCTGTGTCCCTGGGCGTCGGCCGCCGACAGGATGCGCGCCCCGAACTCCGTGGAGACCGGGTCGGCGCCGTGGCCGAGCCCGCCGACCTCCAGGTAGGGCACGTCCTGGACCCAGTCGTCGGCGTCCCGCATGGCCCACACCCGGGCCGCCGTCCGCAGTTGCCCGACCGACTCGGCGCGCATGCCGGGGCTGCCCGCGACCGCGATGTCGGTGACTCGTGACGGCAGTGAGCGCGCGGCGACCCCGCACACCACGGAGCCGTAGCTGTGGCACACCAGCGCGACGGTGGAGCCGCCGGGCAGGCTCCGCACCAGCGCGTTCAGCCGGACCGAGCCCTGTTCGGCCCGCAGCGCGGTCGCCGAGTCCAGGCCCAGGCCGTCGGGCGCGGTGTAGTCGGCCCAGGCGATGACGGCCGTACGCGTCCCGCGGCTCGCCGCGCGCTCCGCGTCGTAGAGCGACTCGGCCATGCCGACGGGGGCGGAGTACCGGCGGTTGGTGCGCTGGAAGTTGATCACGTTGGTGTCGACGCCGGGGACGACGACGGAGACGCGCTCGGCCTTGTCGAGGTCGCCGAAGACCTCGGCGACCCGGCCGTTGCCCTCGGGGTCGAACGCAAGGATGTGCCGTTTCTTCACGGCCAGCATGTCGAAGCGGTGCATCCGGCGGCCGGCCTCGTGCCGGCCGATCTCGGAGAGCCGCTTGTCGTGCGTGCGTTCCCGTTCGTGCCGGCTCTGCTGTTTCAGCGCGATGCGGTTGGCCCGGTACCGCAGTTCCACGGGTGCGCCGTTCATGTTGCCGACGGCGAGTGGATAGCGGTGGGCGAGCCGGGTGCGCTGGGGCGCGGTGAGCGAGGCGAAGAAGGCCGCCAGGCGGTGCGGGGACGATTCGGCGTCCGGCAGTTCACGGCCGTCGAGGTGTCCGCTCTGCCACGCGGAGAGCGACGCCTGGAGCGGCGACTTCTCTCGGTGGCTGCGGATCGCGGTCCAGCCGGTGGTCGCCAGCATCACGAAAACCACGGCCAGCGCCAGGAGTGCGCGCCAGACGTTCAGTTGCGGGGAGGAGTCGAAGGAAGTCACTGAAAGGACACACTAAGAGAACGGAAGGGTCTCGCGTTAACCGAGTGAGGGGGATCACGTTTCGATCACGCCCGTTCCGTACGGTGCGCAGAGAAGGTCCCGTTGATGCCCGTACTGGCGTATTTCAGTCAGTGCGCCACTTTTCGGCCAACGAGGGGCGCAGGGCGTCCAGGTGTGCGGTGGTCAGCTCGCGCATCGCCTCCATGCTGAGGTCGCCGCCCAGCGCCCACAGCCGCTCTGTGACGCGCATGACACCGGCGAACACCGCCACCGCCACGCGCGGCCGGGGGTCGGTCTCCACGTCCAGTCCCTCGCGCTCGGCGATGATCCGCTCGATCTGCCGCCCCACCTCGTCCGCCCTGCGCAGATGCGCGGCCAGCAGCGCGGGCGTCGACTCGACCATGCCGTACGCGCGCAGGTGGAGGTCGAGCGGGACGACCTGGCCGACGGCCGCGCCGAAGGCGTCCCAGCCCTCCAGGACGGCGTTGCGCATCGCCTCCAGCGGGGCCTCGTGCGCGGGCCGGGCGCGCACGGCCGCCAGGAAGTGCTCGTGGGTGAGGCTCACGACCGCGAGCGCGGCCTCCTCCTTGCCCGCGAAGTAGCGGAAGAAGGTGCGCTGCGACACATTGACGGCCTCGGCGATCTCGTCGACCGTCGTCGCCTCGTACCCCCGCGTGGTGAACAGCTCCAGAGCCGCCCGCAGCAGCGCGTCATGGGTGCGCTGCTTCTTCCGCTCGCGCAGCCCGGGCCGCTCGTCCGCCGTCGCCGTCGCAGTGTCCATGAACCCTCGTCTCCACCCGCCCCTGCGGCGAGTGACGTGACAGTTACCGACTTGTGAATTGGTTTGTCAACTGTCAGTGGCTGTCATTAGTCTCGCGCGCATGACTAGTCAGACCACTGTCGACAAGACGGGACCGGGGGACAAGACGCCAGACGTCCCGTCGGACCCGACGACGAACCAGGGCCGGGGCCTGCGCGGCCATCCCTGGTTCACCCTCCTCACCGTGGCCGTCGGCGTCATGATGGTCGCCCTCGACGGCACCATCGTGGCGATCGCCAACCCGGCCATCGCGAAGGATCTGGGTGCCACCTGGGCCGACGTCCAGTGGATCACCAACGCGTACTTCCTCGCCCTCGCCGTCACGCTCATCACCGCGGGCAAGCTGGGCGACCGCTTCGGCCACCGCCAGACGTTCCTCATAGGCGTGGTCGGCTTCGCCGCCGCCTCCGGGGCCATCGGCCTGTCGAACTCGGTCGCCTTCGTGGTGACCTTCCGTGTCTTCCAGGGCCTGTTCGGCGCGCTGCTGATGCCCGCCGCGCTCGGCCTGCTGCGCGCCACGTTCCCCGCCGAGAAGCTGAACATGGCGATCGGCATCTGGGGCATGGTCATCGGCGCCTCCACCGCGGGCGGCCCGATCCTCGGCGGCTTCCTGGTGGAGAACGTCAGCTGGCAGTCGGTGTTCTGGATCAACGTCCCGGTCGGCGTCCTCGCCGTGGCCCTGGGTACCTGGATCCTGCTGGACCACCGCGCCGAGAACGCCCCGCGCTCCTTCGACGTGCTGGGCATCGCCCTGCTGTCCGGAGCGATGTTCTGCCTGGTCTGGGCGCTCATCAAGGCCCCGGAGTGGGGCTGGGGCGACGCGCAGACCTGGACCTTCCTGGTCGTCTCGGTCGTCGGCTTCGCCCTCTTCGCCCTCTGGGAGACGAAGGTGAAGGAGCCGCTCATCCCGCTGGCCCTCTTCCGTTCCGTACCGCTCTCGGCGGGTGTCGTCCTGATGGTCCTGATGGCCATCGCCTTCATGGGCGGCCTGTTCTTCGTGACGTTCTACCTCCAGAACGTGCACGGCATGAGCCCCATCGACGCGGGTCTGCACCTGCTCCCGCTCACCGGCATGATGATCGTCGGCTCGCCCCTGGCCGGCGCCCTGATCACCAAGGCGGGACCGCGTATCCCGCTGGCCGGCGGTATGGCCTGCACCGCGATCGCCATGTACGGCATGTCGACCCTGGAGACGGACACGGGCAGCGTCGTGATGTCCCTCTGGTTCGCCCTCCTCGGACTCGGCCTCGCCCCGGTGATGGTCGGCGCCACCGAGGTCATCGTCGGCAACGCGCCCCTGGAGCTGTCCGGTGTCGCCGGCGGTCTCCAGCAGGCCGCGATGCAGATCGGCGGCAGCCTCGGTACGGCCGTACTGGGCGCCGTGATGACGTCCAAGGTGGACAGCGACTTCGCGGGCAACTGGAAGGACGCGGGGCTCCCGCCGCTCGACGAGGCGCAGCTCGCCCAGGCCAAGCAGGCGGTCCAGCAGGGCGCGGCCCCCGTCGCCGAGGGCACGCCGGCGGAGATCGCCGCGAAGATCACCACGGTCGCGCACGACACGTTCATCTCCGGCATGAGCCTGGCGTCCCTGGTCGCCGCCGGGGTGGCCGCGGTCGCCGTCCTCGTGGCGTTCCTGACCAAGCGCGGCGCGAACGCCGAGGCGGGTGCCGGAGCGGCGCACATCTAACAGCTTCGCCACTGCTTCACGCGCGGGTTTCCGCCCGCGTTCGCCTATCAGGGTGACAACGCTGAAGATCGCTTCCACCCGGTGCGCGCCGCAGGTCACAGTGGGTCAAGTCCTCCGCACGGCCTGGTCGTTCGACCGCGGAGCGACCCGGGGGTCTGCGGCGCGCTGCCGGAGGGGGGCAGCGCGCGCAGACGGCTCCGTCAACTCTCCCTGGTTTCAACCACTCCGCCGGGGTACTCGCCATCTCGTACTCGAACTGACCGCGAGGTTCAGGGAGTTGTCGACTATGGCGGGCTTCGGACACGGTACGCGCAGGCACCCCCGCTCACGTGGCCGGACGTGGTCACGGACCGGGCCGGATCGCGCGACCCTCGGGATCATCGGAGTCATCTGCGCGGTCGCCGGATTCTTCGTCCTGAGCATCGTCCTGGGACCCGTGGCGGTCCTCTGCGGCTGGCTGGCCATGAACCGCACCTGGTCCGGCGCCCGCCCCGTCCCCGCGATCATCGCGGTCGTTCTGGGTGCGATCGACACGATCCTGGCGATCATCTGGCTCGCGGGTGTGACGGGGCCGGGAACGGGTCTCGTCTGAGCGTGCGGCCCGGTGGGGCTTCTCGCGCAGTGCCCCGCGCCCCCAAAAGACACGGCCCCCTGCGGGCCGTGAAACAGCAGGGGCGCAGCCCCGCTTTTTCAGGGGCGCGGGGAACTGCGCGAGAAGCCCCACCCAGCCGCACCCGACAACGCACCCCACCCCACCCTCACCCGCCTCCCTCCGGCACCCCCTTCAACGACGCCACCTCTGCCCGCAACAGCCGAACCTCCTCGGCAAGTTCCGCTATCGCGGCCGTCTGCCGCCGCTCCTCCGCGTCGTCCTTCTCGAACCGCGCTATGAACCACGCCGCGATGTTCGCGGTCACCACACCCAGCAGCGCGATCCCGGACAGCATCAGCCCGACCGCCAGCACCCGCCCCAGTCCGGTCGTCGGCGCGTGGTCCCCGTACCCCACGGTCGTCATCGTCGTGAACGACCACCACACCGCGTCGTCCAGCGTGTCGATGTTCCCGCCCGGCGCGTCCCGCTCCACGGACAGCACCGCCAGCGAGCCGAACATCAGCAGCCCGAGGACCGCCCCGCCGACGTACGTCGTGAGCTTTATCTGCGACGCCATCCGCGCCCGCTGCCCGACCAGCAGCAGCGTCGCCACCAGCCGCAGCAGCCGCAGCGGCTGGATGACGGGCAGCACCACGGCCGCCAGGTCCAGCCACCGTGTCCGGACGAACTCCCACCGCCGCTCGGCGAGGAGGAGCCGGATGACGTAGTCGAGCGCGAACGCGCCCCACACCCCCCACTCGGCGACGTCGCACCACCACCGCACGTCCGCGCTCGCGTCCGGCCGGACGATCGGCACGGCGTACGCGACGGCGAACACCAGGGCCAGACCGAAGAGCGGACGCTGGGTGTGCTGTTCCCAAAGGAGCTGTGCCGAGACCGATCGCTGCTTCATGTCGGCATCGTAGGAAACGTGAAGGGGTGGTGAACCCACCGGTTCACCACCCCTTGACATCCAGGCCGGATGCTAGGCGTCGCCGCCCGCGGCCCCCGGGTCCGCCGCCGCCACGTCGAGCAGCTGGTAGCGGTCGATGGCCTGCTTCAGCACCGAGCGGTCGACCTTGCCCTCACGCGCCAGCTCGGTCAGCACGGCGACCACGATCGACTGCGCGTCGATGTGGAAGAAGCGCCGGGCCGCACCCCGGGTGTCCGCGAAGCCGAAGCCGTCCGCGCCCAGCGACTGGTACGTGCCCGGCACCCAGCGCGAGATCTGGTCCGGCACCGACCGCATCCAGTCGGAGACGGCCACGAACGGCCCCTCGGCGCCGCTCAGCTTCCGCGTCACGTACGGGACCTGCTGCTCCTCCTCGGGATGCAGCAGGTTGTGCCGCTCCACCTCGACCGCCTCGCGCCGCAGCTCGTTCCAGGAGGTCGCCGACCAGACGTCCGCCTTCACGTTCCAGTCGGCGGCGAGGATCGCCTGCGCCTCGACGGCCCACGGCACCGCGACACCGGAGGCGATGATCTGCGCGGGGATCGAGCCCGCCTCGCCCGCCCGGTAGCGGTGGATGCCCTTGAGGATGCCCTCGACGTCCACGTCCGCCGGCTCGGCCGGGTGCTGGATCGGCTCGTTGTAGACGGTGAGGTAGTAGAAGACGTCCTCGCCCGGCTTGCCGTCCGCGGTCTCGCCGTACATCCGGCGCAGACCGTCCTTCACGATGTGCGCGATCTCGTACCCGAACGCCGGGTCGTAGGCGACACAGCCCGGGTTGGTGGACGCCAGCAGCTGCGAGTGCCCGTCCGCGTGCTGCAGACCCTCGCCGGTCAGGGTCGTACGGCCGGCGGTCGCGCCCAGGACGAAACCACGGGCCAGCTGGTCGGACATCTGCCAGAACTGGTCACCGGTGCGCTGGAAACCGAACATCGAGTAGAAGACGTAGACCGGGATGAGCGGTTCGCCGTGCGTGGCGTACGCCGAACCGGCGGCGATCAGCGAGGCAGTGCAGCCCGCCTCCGAGATGCCGTCGTGCAGCATCTGCCCGGTCGGGGACTCCTTGTACGCGAGCAGCAGATCGCGGTCCACAGCCTCGTACTGCTGGCCCAGCGGGTTGTAGATCTTCGCGCTCGGGAAGAACGAGTCCATACCGAAGGTGCGGTACTCGTCGGGAGCGATCAGTACGAACCGCTTGCCGATCTCCTTGTCCCGCATGAGGTCCTTCAGCAGTCGGACGAACGCCATGGTGGTGGCGATCGACTGCTGGCCGGAGCCCTTCTTCACACTCGCGTACGTCTTCTCCTCCGGCAGTGCCAGCGGCTTCGCCCGCACGACGCGCGTCGGGACGTACCCGCCGAGCCCCTTGCGGCGGTCGTGCATGTACTGGATCTCCTCGGAGTCCCGCCCGGGGTGGTAGTACGGCGGGGCGCCGCTCTCCAGCTCCTTGTCGGAGATCGGCAGGTGCAGCCGGTCGCGGAAGCGCTTGAGGTCGTCGACCGTCAGCTTCTTCATCTGGTGCGTGGCGTTGCGGCCCTCGAAGTTCGGGCCCAGGGTCCAGCCCTTGACGGTCTTCGCCAGGATGACCGTAGGCTGGCCCTTGTGCTCGTACGCCGCCTTGTACGCCGCGTAGATCTTGCGGTGGTCGTGACCGCCGCGCCCAAGGTGCAGGATCTGGTCGTCGGTCATGTTCTCGACCATCGCGCGCAGCCGGTGGTCGTCACCGAAGAAGTGGTCGCGGATGTACGCCCCGGTCTCCGTGGCGTACGTCTGGTACTGGCCGTCCGGCGTGGTGTTCATCCGGTTGACCAGCACGCCGTCGCGGTCCTGCGCGAGCAGCGGGTCCCAGGAGCGGTCCCAGACCAGCTTGATCACGTTCCAGCCGGCGCCCCGGAAGACCGACTCCAGTTCCTGGATGACCTTGCCGTTGCCGCGCACCGGGCCGTCGAGGCGCTGGAGGTTGCAGTTCACGACGAACGTCAGGTTGTCGAGGCCCTCGCGCGCGGCCAGGGTGAGCTGGCCGAGCGACTCCGGCTCGTCCATCTCGCCGTCGCCGAGGAACGCCCAGACGTGCGACTTGGAGGTGTCCGCGATCCCGCGCGCCTCCATGTAACGGTTCATCCGCGCCTGGAAGATCGCGCCCAGCGGGCCGAGGCCCATGGACACGGTCGGGAACTCCCAGAAGTCCGGCATCAGGCGCGGGTGCGGGTAGCTGGACAGGCCGTACGGCGCCTTGGACTTCTCCTGGCGGAACGCGTCGAGCTGCTGGTCGTCGAGCCGGTCCAGCAGATAGGCGCGGGCGTAGATGCCGGGGGAGGCATGGCCCTGGAAGAAGATCTGGTCGCCGCCGTCGCCCTCGTCCTTGCCGCGGAAGAAGTGGTTGAAGCCCACGTCGTAGAGGGAGGCGGAGGACGCGAAGGTCGCGATGTGACCACCGACGCCGATCCCGGGCCGCTGAGCGCGCGAGACCATCACGGCGGCGTTCCAGCGGGTCGCGTTGAGGATCTTCCGCTCGATCTCCTCGTTGCCGGGGAAGAACGGTTCGGCCTTGGTCGGGATGGTGTTGACGTAGTCCGTGCTGCGCATCTCGGGCACGGCCACGCGCTTCTCGCGGGCCCGCTCGATGAGCCGGAGCATCAGGTAGCGCGCGCGCTCACGGCCGCGCTCGTCCACGGCGGCGTCGAGCGAGTCGAGCCACTCCTGGGTCTCCTCGGGATCGAAGTCAGGGACCTGACTCGGAAGGCCGCCAATGATGATCGGATTGCGATCGGATCCGGAAGCCACGCTGTTCCTTAGCTGTCAGAGGGCCGCTCTTCAATGGTTCTTCTGGGGGTTCCACAGGGGTTCTTCTGGGGGTTCTCTAGGTGCCTGCACCGCCCCCCATCGTGTACCTCGGGAACGCAAACGTCATCTCTACCGAGAGGTAACCAGGGCGGTCACCGGCTCGACAAAGGTAGTAAAGGTATTCGATGCTCGTACCCCCGGATGGTTGCTGAATGCGCAAAAAGGGCAGAACGGTGTGGCGTGCGTCACGTGAAGCTGTGAATCCGCGTAGAGAGTTGCGGTGACACGGCCCGGATCGTCACCGTTTCGGCGGTCTCCAAGGCTGGGTACTTGCGCGATCCGCCCCGCCCGTGTGGACTACGGCCAATGCTTCGCGCACGCGCGTGGCTGATTCCCCAGGGGGCGACCCCACCCGAACATGATCAGGAGGCAACCCGTGAGCGCGACCGCGGACCACGCGGAGGAGCGGACGAACCCTGCCGCGAGGCTGGGGTTCCAGCCCGAGCAGGTGGTCCAGGAGATCGGCTACGACGACGATGTCGACCAGGAGCTCCGCGAGTCCATCGAGGAAGTCGTAGGCAGTGAGCTCGTCGACGAGGACTACGACGACGTGGCCGATGCCGTCGTGCTGTGGTTCCGAGACGACGACGGCGACCTGACGGATGTGCTGGTGGACGCCACCACGTACATCGAGGAAGGTGGCTCGATCCTGCTGCTGACGCCCAAGACCGGGCGGGACGGCTATGTGGAGCCCAGCGACATTTCGGAGGCCGCGACGACTGCGGGGTTGTCCGCGTCGAAGAGTGTCAGCGTGGGCAAGGACTGGAGTGGCAGTCGGCTGGTCACGCCGAAGGCGGCGAAGTCCGGCAAGAGGTAAACGCTGCCGCTTCGGCTCGGCAGGTTCGCCTGAGAGCTCGGGACGAGCTGCTCGACGGCGGCCGCGTTCGTCGTGGGTTGTCGCGCAGTTCCCCGCGCCCCTGGAGGCGGGCCCCTTCGGGGCCACCCCTCCAGGGGCGCGTCGTTTCCCGTGCGTAGGCTGGGTCACTCGAACAGTCCATGAAGGGACTCAGGTAGATCATGGCGATCCAGGTCGGTGACAAGGCCCCCGACTTCGAGCTCAAGGACAATCACGGTGCCACCGTGCGGCTCTCGGACTTCCGGGGCGAGAAGAACGTGGTGGTGCTCTTCTACCCCTTCGCGTTCACCGGGGTGTGCACGGGCGAGCTGTGCGAGCTGCGGGACAACCTGCCGAAGTTCGTCAACGACGACGTGCAGCTGCTGGCCGTGTCGAACGACTCCATCCACACTCTGCGGGTCTTCGCCGAGCAGGAGAGCCTGGAGTACCCGCTGCTGTCGGACTTCTGGCCGCACGGCGAGGTCTCCCGGGCGTACGGCGTCTTCGACGCGGACAAGGGCTGCGCGGTGCGCGGCACGTTCATCGTCGACAAGGAGGGCCTCGTCCGCTGGTCGGTCGTCAACGCCCTGCCGGACGCCCGCGACCTGAACGAGTACCTCGCGGCCCTCGACACCCTGTGATTCTTCGGTTCCACACCCTGCGGGGAACGGGAACCCGTCACTAGGATCGACACGTTGATCCGACACCAATGCAACGCAGGGGCTCCCCGCCCCTGAAACCAAACGGAGGACTTCGTGGGAGTCAGCCTCAGCAAGGGCGGCAACGTATCGCTGACCAAGGAGGCGCCGGGCCTGACCGCGGTCATCATCGGGCTGGGGTGGGACATCCGCACCACGACCGGCACCGACTTCGACCTGGACGCCAGTGCCCTGCTGCTGGACGCGTCGGGCAAGGTCAGCAGCGACGCCAACTTCATCTTCTTCAACAACCTGAAGAGCCCGGACGGCTCGGTCGAGCACACCGGCGACAACCTCACCGGTGAGGGCGAGGGCGACGACGAGCAGATCAAGGTCAACCTCGCGACCGTCCCGGCCGAGATCGAGAAGATCGTCTTCCCGGTCTCGATCTACGACGCCGAGAACCGTCAGCAGTCCTTCGGTCAGGTCCGCAACGCCTTCATCCGCGTGGTGAACCAGGCGGGCGAGGCGGAGATCGCCCGCTACGACCTCTCCGAGGACGCCTCCACCGAGACCGCCATGGTCTTCGGTGAGCTCTACCGGCACGGCGCCGAGTGGAAGTTCCGCGCCATCGGCCAGGGCTACGCCTCGGGCCTGCGCGGTATCGCCCAGGACTTCGGTGTGAACGTCTGAGTCACGGGGGAAGACCCCCGTGCGCCACAGACTCACCGCGTCCGGCGCCGCTGTCGACACCGACCGCGGCGCCGGACGCGCTCGTACGCGGGCCCGGGTGGGCCCGCGTACGGAACAACTGAACAGTTGAGCAACTGCAGCTCGAAAATCGGGGAGGACCAGCACCATGGGCGTCACACTCGCCAAGGGAGGCAATGTCTCCCTCTCCAAGGCCGCGCCGAACCTCACACAAGTGTTGGTCGGGCTCGGCTGGGACGTCCGGACCACCACCGGAGCCCCCTTCGACCTCGACGCCAGCGCGCTGCTGTGCCAGGGCGGCCGGGTGCTGGGGGACGAGTGGTTCGTCTTCTACAACAACCTCAAGAGCCCGGACGGCTCGGTCGAGCACACCGGCGACAACCTCACCGGCGAGGGGGACGGCGACGACGAGTCGCTGATCATCGACCTCTCCCGGGTGCCGGCCGCCGTCGACAAGATCGTCTTTCCGGTCTCCATTCATGACGCCGAGAACCGCGGCCAGGCCTTCGGGCAGGTCAGCAACGCCTTCATCCGTGTGGTCAACCAGGCCGACGGCCAGGAACTCGCCCGCTACGACCTCTCCGAGGACGCCTCCACCGAGACCGCGATGATCTTCGGTGAGGTCTACCGCTATGGCGGCGAGTGGAAGTTCCGCGCGGTGGGACAGGGGTACGCGTCCGGCCTGCGGGGCATCGCCCTCGACTTCGGGGTGAACGTCTCGTAGCGCTATATGCGCAAAAGCCGGGGCCGTGTGGGGTGCGAGGGGTGCCCGACTAGACTTCGGGTTCAAAGTTTCGCAAAGCCGCGCGCGGCGCGGGGGAACCCCGTACACACACGATTGGGTAGCCAGTGGTTCTGAAAACCTTCGGCTGGTCGTTCGCGGTCACCGCGCTCGGCTTGGTAGCAGCTGTTCTCTATGACGGATGGACGGCGCTCGGGCTCGTCGCGATCCTGTGCATCCTGGAGATCTCGCTGTCGTTCGACAACGCGGTGGTCAACGCCGGGATCCTGAAGAAGATGAATGCCTTCTGGCAGAAGATCTTCCTCACCATCGGCATCCTGATCGCCGTCTTCGGCATGCGGCTGGTCTTCCCCGTCGTGATCGTCGCCGTCAGCGCCAAACTGGGGCCGATCGAGGCCGTCGACCTGGCGCTGACCGACAAGGACCAGTACCAGCAGCTGGTGACCGACGCCCACCCGTCGATCGCGGCCTTCGGCGGCATGTTCCTGCTGATGATCTTCCTCGACTTCATCTTCGAGGAGCGGGAGTACCAGTGGCTCGCCTGGCTGGAGCGCCCGCTGTCCAAGCTCGGCAAGATCGACATGCTGTCGGCCTGCATCGCCATGATCGTCCTGCTGATCACGTCGATGACCTTCGCGACCAACGCCCACCAGCACGGCGGCGCCCATGTCGACAAGGCACAGACGGTCCTGATCTCCGGCCTCGCGGGCCTCATCACCTACCTCGTCGTCGGCGGACTCTCGGGCTACTTCGAGAACAAGCTGGAGGAGGACGAGGAGCGCGAGCACGAGGAGGAGGAAGCGGCCGCCCGCAGCGGCAAGCCACGTTCGGCCGTCGCCCTCGCGGGCAAGGCCGCGTTCTTCCTCTTCCTCTACCTGGAGGTCCTGGACGCGTCCTTCTCCTTCGACGGCGTCATCGGCGCCTTCGCCATCACCAACGACATCGTCCTGATGGCACTGGGCCTCGGTGTCGGCGCGATGTACGTCCGGTCGCTGACCGTGTACCTGGTCCGCCAGGGCACCCTCGACGACTACGTGTACCTGGAGCACGGCGCGCACTACGCGATCGGCGCCCTCGCCGCGATCCTCCTCATCACCATCCAGTACGAGATCAACGAGATCATCACCGGTCTCATCGGTGTCCTCCTGATCGGCTGGTCCTTCTGGTCCTCCGTCCGCCGCAACAAGGCGCTGGTGGCCGAAGAGGGAAAAGCTGACGCCGCCGACAAGGCGGAGGTCTCCTCCGGGGTGTGATCACCCGTGTGGTGAGGGCAGGCTCTGAGCGGGGCGGCCGACGAGGATGCGTCCTCGTCGGCCGCCCCGTCGGTGGTTGACGCGACGACACGGCAGGTGTGGGGCGGGCATGAGTTTTCTGGACAACCTGTGGCGCGGGCGGGCCTCGGAGTTCGACGCGGGCAACGCGGCGACCAACGCGATCGAGCTGACCAAGCGGCACCAGAAGGTGTCCCTCTCCAAGCAGAACGCGGCCGCCGGCCATCTGCGGGTCAACCTGTCCTGGCGGATGCGGACCTCCGACATCGGCGCGCCCAAGCGGCAGAGCGTGCTGCGGCACCCCTTCAAGGCGCTCAAGCCGGAGGAGGTGCAGGCGCACAGCCAGAGCATGGTGAACGTCGACCTGGACCTCGGCTGCCTCTACGAACTGGCCGACGGGACCAAGGGGGTCGTCCAGCCGCTGGGCGGCTTCCTCGGCGACATCAACGAGGCGCCGTACATGCGGCTGAGCGGGGACGACCGGTTCGGCTCCGGGTCCGGCGAGACGATGTACATCAACCTGGACCACCGGGACCAGTTCAAGCGGATGCTGGTCTTCGTCTACATCTACGACCAGACGCCGGCCTTCGACCGTACGCACGCGATCGTGACGCTGTACCCGAGCAACGGGCCGCGGATCGAGATAGGCCTGGACGAGCGGCATCCGCAGGCCCGGTCCTGTGCGGTGGTGATGATCGAGAACGTCAAGGGCGAGATCACCGTCCGCCGGGAGGTGAAGTTCGTCTACGGCTTCCAGGCCGAGCTCGACCGGTTGTACGGGTGGGGGCTGCAGTGGGGGCGGGGCTACAAGACCAAGGCGGAGCGCTGACACGGGCCCTGAGCGGTTCCCCGCGCCCCTTGCGGGCGCTGACGCGCCCCCTGGGGCCCCTCAGCGGCCGATGAACTGCGGGCCCTGCGGGGGGAGCCGGAAGTTCGGGTCCGGGGCCGCCGCCGTGGGCTGCGGGTAGCCGTAGGCAGGGCCGTTGGTGGTGGCGGGGGTCGGCTGCGGGTGGGGGTAGCCGTAGCTCGACTGCTGGGTCGGGGCCGCCGGGGGGTAGCCGTACGCGGGCTGGGACGGAACGCCCGTCGGGGGCTGCTCAGGGGGCAGCGGGGCCGAGATCTCCGGGGCCGGGGTCTGGGTCGTGGCGGCCTCGTCGGCCGTCGCGGCCGCCGCCTCCGACTCGTCGACCGAGATGCCGAAGTCCATGGCGAGGCCCTGGAGGCCGTTGGTGTAGCCCTCGCCCAGGGCGCGGAACTTCCAGCCGCCGCCCCGGCGGTAGAGCTCGCCGCAGATCAGGGCGGTCTCGTCGCCGGTCTCCGGCTTGATGTCGAAATACGCCAGAGGTTCGGCGTCCGCGACGGTGGCGTCGTACAGCAGAATGCGCAGGGACCGTACGCGGCCGAAGGCGACGGGTTGCCCGGAGGCGTCGTCGGCGGAGGCCACGAGGAGAATCTGGCCGACGGCGGACTCGACACCGGCCAGATCGGTCTGGATGGTGTCGGTGAGGCCCTCGGCCACACGCTTTTTGCCGAGTCGCCACACCTTGCCCGAGGGGTGGCGTGGTTGGTTGTAGAAGACGAAGTCCTCGTCGGACCGTACGCGGCCGTCGGGGCCGAGGAGCAGCGCCGAGGCGTCGACGTCCGGGGCGTCCTGCCCCGGCGCCCAGCGCAGCACGGCGCGGACCGCCGTGGCTTCTACGGGGACGTTCGACCCCTTCAGCATCGCGTGCGTCATGCGGTCATCCTGCCCTCTCGGTCCTGATCACGACAACGCGGGGGCGGCGAACCGCCGATGAGAACGTTCAGCGCCCGACACCGCCGGGTTACCAGAACTTCACGCCGGCCGGGAACTGATGTCACACATTTGTACGTACTATTACCGGCCACGATCGTGACCGGATGCCGAGCAAGCGCGGGGGAACCACATGCGTCATTTCGGGCACATAGCCCCTGAGGAGCGGCGGCGTCTCTTCCACCGGGAGCCCGGCGTCTTCGACGCCGACTCCCCGGCCCGGGTGCTCGCCGCCGCGCTCGGTGCCACGCTCTACAGCCCGGCGACCCGGGAGCGGCTCGCCGACGACATCGTCAAGCAGGCCGGTCGCGGTGTGGTCTCCATGGTGCTCTGCCTGGAGGACTCCATCGACGACGCCGAGGTCGTGGGCGCCGAGGAGAACCTCGTCCGGCAGTTCACCGACCTCACCGACCTCGCCGACCGGCCGGACGTCGAGCTTCCGCTGCTCTTCATCAGGGTCCGCCTCCCCGAGCAGATACCCGACCTGGTCAGGCGGTTCGGCCCGGCCGTGCGGCTGCTGTCCGGTTTCGTGTTCCCCAAGTTCACCGAGGAACGGGGCGTGGCCTTCCTGGAGGCGCTCACCGCCGCCGAGGCCGCGAGCGGACGGCGGCTGTTCGGGATGCCGGTCCTCGAATCGCCCGAGCTGATGTACCGGGAGACGCGCGTAGAGGCGCTCCAGGGCATCGCCCACACCGTCGACAAGTACCGCGACCGCGTCCTCGCGCTGCGTCTGGGCGTCACCGACTTCTGCTCCTCCTACGCGCTGCGCCGGGCACCGGACATGACCGCGTACGACGTCCAGATCGTCGCCTCCGTGATCGCCGACGTGGTGAACGTGCTCGGCCGCGCCGACGGCACCGGGTTCACGGTGACCGGGCCGGTGTGGGAGTACTTCCGGGTCCAGGAGCGGATGTTCAAGCCGCAGCTGCGCACCAGCCCCTTCCTGGCGAACCGGGCCGGGGAACTGCGCGAGTCGCTCATCGAGCACGCGCTGGACGGTCTGCTGCGCGAGATCTCCCTCGACCAGGCCAACGGGCTGCTCGGCAAGACCTGCATCCATCCCTCGCACGTGCTGCCGGTGCACGCGCTGTCCGTGGTCAGCCACGAGGAGTACGGCGACGCCCAGGACATCGTGCGGCCCGACCGCCACGGGGGCGGTGTCCTGCGCTCGGCCTCCCGGAACAAGATGAACGAGGTCAAGCCGCACCGCGCCTGGGCGGAAAGGGTTCTGCAGCGCGCCGAGGTGTTCGGTGTCGCCAACGAGGACATCGGGTTCGTGGACCTGCTGGCCGCGGGCCTGCCCGACTGACCGCCGCACTCGCCCGGCCATCCACGGGCCGTACCGATCGCCGTACCGACTAAGGAATCGATGAACAACGCAGCGAACGACACGACCGGGGCCCGTGGCGGAGTCTGGTCCGGGGCCTGGGTCCGTGAACGGCTCGGCGTCGAACTGGTCGGAAACGAGGAGCTGACCGGGCTCCTGGGGCTCGCTTTGCGGCGCAATCCCAAGCGGGCGCATCTGCTGGTGTCGAACGTCCTCGGCAAGCATGTGCCGCAGTCCCCGGCCGTCGTCCACGGGCACGGGTTCGCGCTCGGCCGCCGGGTGCGGCAGCTGCTTGGGGAGGACGGGGCGCGGGCCGCGGTCGTCCTCGGGTACGCCGAGACCGCCACCGGGCTCGGGCACTCCGTCGCGGACGGGGTGGGCGAGGCGCCCTACCTCCACTCCACCCGGCGTCCCGTCGAGGGGGTCGCCCAGGCCGGGGGCTTCGAGGAGTCCCACTCCCACGCGACCTCGCACCTGCTGCTGCCGGAGGACCCCGCGCTGCTCGCGGGGCCGGGGCCGCTGGTGCTCGTCGACGACGAGTTCTCCACCGGGAACACGGTCCTCAACACCATCCGCGCGCTGCACGAGCGGTATCCGCGGGAGAGGTACGTCGTGGTGGCACTGGTCGACATGCGGTCGGCCGCCGACCAGGGGCGGCTGGCCGCGTTCGCCCGGGAGATCGGGGCGCGCGTCGACCTGGTGACCGCGGCGAAGGGGACCGTGCGGCTGCCGGAGGGGGTGCTGGAGAAGGGACAGGCGCTCGTGGCGATGTACGAAGGCGCGGCGGCCGCGAGCACGGATGCCGGTCCGGCTGCGGGCGTGGGCACGGGCACGGGCGTCGCCACGGCTGGGGCTACGGCGGCCGGGGTCACGCGGGTCGAGCTGGGCTGGCCCGTCGGCGTGCCCGACGGGGGGCGGCACGGCTTCACCCCTGCGCATCGGGCACGGCTGAAGAGCGCGTTGCCCGCGATGGCCGCGCGCCTCGCCGAGGCGCTGCCGCCGGGGGCCCGCCGGGTGCTCGTGCTCGGTTTCGAGGAGCTGATGTACGCCCCGCTGGCGCTCGCCCGGGAGCTGGAGAAGTCGGCCGCGGAAGGGCTGGAGATACGGTTCTCCACCACCACGCGGTCGCCCGTCCTCGCCGTCGACGACCCCGGCTACGCGATACGCAGCCGCCTTGTCTTCCCGGCCCACGACGACCCGGCGGACGGGCCGGGGGAGCGGTACGCCTACAACGTGGCCGGCGGCGGCTTCGACGCGGTGGTCGCGGTCGTCGACTCGGTCGCGGACACGGCCGCACTGCACGCCGACGCCGGCCTGCTGGCCACCCTCGCCGCCCACGTGCCCGGCGTACTCCTCGCCGTGGTCCCGTCGTACGTCCCGCCGACCGTGCCGGCGCCCCCGACCCCGCACTTCCCCGAAAGGCCAGCCATGCTCCCCGAGCCCCTCCGCGGCCCCGACTTCTCCTCCTACGCCGCCGACGAGGTGGGCTGGCTGCTGCAAGACCTCTCCGACGTGACGCTGGAGGCGCCCACCGAGGAGCGGGAGGAGGCCATCCAGAGCGGGGGCGCGCACTACGCCGAGTCCCTGCCGGTCGAGTACCAGCCGAGCGAGCAGTACCAGGCCCTCTTCCACAGCGCGCTCGACACGTCCGCCGAACGCATCGCCGTCGCCGTGGGCGTGGTCACCGAGACCGTGCTGGCCGAGCGGTCGGCGCCGCCCGTCCTGGTGTCGCTGGCCCGTGCCGGGACGCCCGTGGGCGTGCTGATGCGGCGATGGGCGCGGCACCGCCACGACATCGAGGTGCCGCACTACGCCGTGTCCATCGTGCGGGGCCGCGGTATCGACGCCAACGCGCTGCGCTGGCTCGCCGACCGTCACGACCCCGCCGACGTCGTGTTCGTCGACGGCTGGACCGGCAAGGGCGCGATCACCCGGGAACTCGCCGCCGCCATCGAGGAGTTCGAGGCGTCCGACGTCATCACCGGGTTCGACCCCGAGATCGCCGTCCTCGCCGACCCGGGCTCGTGCGTGCGGACCTACGGCACGCGGGAGGACTTCCTGATCCCCTCCGCCTGCCTCAACTCCACCGTCTCCGGGCTGATCTCACGGACCGTGCTGCGTGCGGACCTCGTCGGGCCCGACGACTTCCACGGTGCCAAGTTCTACCGGGAGCTGGCCGGCGTCGATGTGTCGGTGGACTTCCTGGACGCCATAACCGCCCGCTTCCCGGAGGTCGAGGACGCGGTCGACGTCCGGACCAAGGAACTGCTCGCCGCCGACCGCACTCCCACCTGGGAGGGCTGGGCCGCCGTCGAGCGGATCAGCGAGGAGTACGGGATCCACGACGTCAACCTGGTCAAGCCCGGTGTCGGCGAGACCACTCGGGTGCTGCTGCGCCGGGTACCGTGGAAGATCCTCGCGCGGGCCGGGGCGGGCGCGGACCTCGACCACGTACGTCTGCTCGCCGACCAGAGAGGGGTACCGGTGGAAGAGGTGGCCGAACTGCCGTACACATGCGTGGGGTTGATCCACCCGAAGTTCACGCGGGGCGCCACCGGCGCCGACGGCAAGGCGGTGGCGGTCTGATGCCGGGCCCCAGGGTTCTCGTCGCGAGCGATCTCGACCGTACGCTCATCTACTCGTCCGCCGCGCTCGCGCTGACCATGCCGGACGCGCGGGCGCCCCGGCTGCTCACCGTCGAGGTTCACGAGAGCAGGCCGCTGTCGTACATGACGGAGACAGCCGCGGGGCTGCTGGCCGAGCTGGGCGACACGGCGGTGTTCGTGCCGACCACGACCCGGACGCGCAAGCAGTACCAGCGGATCAATCTGCCGGGCCCGGAGCCGACGTACGCGATCTGCGCCAACGGCGGACACCTGCTGGTGGACGGGGCCACGGACCTCGACTGGCACACGCGGGTCACCGCCCGGCTCGCGGACGAGTGCGCGCCGCTCGCCGAGGTGCGGGACCACCTGGAGACCACGGCGCACCCGGCGTGGGTGCGCAAGCACCGTGTCGCGGAGGAGCTGTTCGTCTATCTCGTCGTCGAGCGTGAGCTGCTCCCCGAGGAGTGGGTGAAGGACCTCGCGGTCTGGGCCGAGAACCGCGGGTGGACCGTCTCGCTGCAGGGGCGCAAGCTCTACGCCGTGCCGAAGCCGCTCACCAAGTCGGCGGCGATGAGGGAGGTCGCTCGGCGGACGGGGGTCGAGTTGACCTTGGCCGCGGGGGACTCCCTGCTCGACGAGGATCTGTTGCTCGCGGCGGATCGGGCCTGGCGGCCCGGGCACGGGGAGCTGGCCGAGGCGGGGTTCTTGGGGCCGGGGGTGAGTGCGCTGCCCGAGCGGGGGGTGTTGGCCGGGGAGCGGATTCTTCGGGAGTTCTTGCGGGCCTGTCGGGAGCGGTGACCTCCGGGGGGTGACTGTGCCGGTCAGGGGGTGGGGGTGCTGTGCGTTTCGGGCCGCGGGTGCTCTGTGGCTTGTCGCGCCCGCGCGGCGGAGCCGCATGTGTCAGCGCCCCGCGCCCCTTGACCCTGGCTGCCGCGGTCCTTTTTCAGGAAGCGGGCCAGTGTGAATGCCAGAACCGCTATGGCTGCCGCCCCCAGCACGATCTTCGAGTACGTCGAGACGATCGCCGTGACCTCTGTCCAGTTGGCGCCCAGGAAGTAGCCGGCCAGGACGAAGATCGTGTTCCAGATGGCGCTGCCCAGAGTGGTCAGCAGGGTGAAGACGGGCAGGGGCATGCGTTCCACGCCGGCCGGGACCGAGATGAGGCTGCGGAAGACCGGGATCATCCGGCCGAAGAAGATCGCCTTGGTGCCGTGTTTGAGGAACCAGGCTTCCGTCTTCTCGATGTCCGATACCTTGACCAGGGGCAGCTTCGCGGCGATGGCGATCGTGCGGTCGCGGCCGATGAGGGCGCCGACGCCGTAGAGGGCGAGGGCGCCGACCACGGAGCCCGCGGTGGTCCACAGCAGGGCGGCGAAGAGGTTCATCTGCCCGGTGCTCGCGGCGAAGCCGGCGAGGGGGAGGATGACCTCGCTGGGGATCGGTGGGAAGAGGTTCTCCAGCGCCACGGCGAGGCCCGCGCCCGGCGCCCCCAGCAGATCCATCAGACCGATGATCCACAGGGGCGCGCCGCTCATCGACTCCGCTTGCATGGCTGTCATGGGGGCACGCTAGGCGAACGAAGCTGAAGGGAGCCTGAGGGGTGCGTGAACGTTCGGGGGGCGGGGTCCGTTGATCGAGGTGTGTTGATCAACCGCAGCAGCCGCCACCGCAGCACCTGCCACCACCACCGCCCGCCCGGGGCGCCGGGGCGGACGCGGCGGCCGACCCTCCGACGGCGACCGTCGACAGCAGTTTGACCGTGTCGGAGTGGCCCTCGGGGCAGTCCGCGGGGGCGGAGGACTCGGCCATCGGGCGGCTCAGTTCGAAGGTGTCGCCGCAGGTCCGGCAGCGGTACTCGTAGCGAGGCATGGGGTCAGGCTAACCGGCGTTCGGGAGGCGGCAAGGGCGCCGCGTTCTGCCTGGTCGGTCACAGTGGCCAAAATTTCACGCTACCGACAGAAGCGTTTGTGAAAGTGACTGATAATTTGTGGTCGCCGTGTGGAGACCGGGAGGCCGGGGGAACAAGGGGCTCACTGCCGCGGATGTGGCGGCCGTGACCATCCGCGCGGCGGTGCCAAGTGGGGAGGGGGGGGACAGTCATGACCGCTGTCCTTGGTCGATCGGGAGACACGTCTCCCGGTCGGATAGTCGCCGTGCGCGGGCGGAAGGTTGCCGCGCACCGCCGAATCGTTGCTGGGCACCGCTCGGGCCGTCCGCGTACGGGGGCCCGCCGTGGCTAGCCGGGGGAAGGGGAAGGGGCAGCAGGAGGGGGTGCCGGAGGAGTCCGACCTCACCATGCAGCTGAAGCTCCCGCCGGCCCCGGCGGACGAGACCATGCAGCTGCGGGTGCTGGAGCCGGGTACGTTCGACCTCCCGCAGGAGCCGTCGGCGTCGGGCAGACGCGGCAGACGCAAGGCGCCCAGGCCGTCGGTTCTGGCCAGATTCACCGCGGTCGCCGGCGCGCGACTGGCCCCGTTCGCTCCCTTCGCCCGCCGGATGCGCCCGCAGTACCCCCGTCCGGGCCGTGCCGACTGGCGTCGCTGGGTGCCGTCCTGGCGGCAGTCGCTGGGGGCCGCCGGGCTGGCCGTGGGCATCAGCGGCATGTTCCTGACCGTCGCCTACGCCGCCACGGACATACCGGAGGACCTCAACACCTTCGCCACCCAGCAGGACAACGTGTACTTCTGGTCCGACGGCACCCCCATGGCCCGTACCGGCTGGGTGCGACGGCAGGCGATGCCCCTGAAGGACGTCCCCCAGGACGTGCGCTGGGCGGTCCTCGCGGCGGAGAACGCGAGCTTCTACTCCGACCCCGGCATCTCCGTGAGCGGCATCACCCGCGCCCTGGTGCGCACCGTCGGCGAGGGCGACACCCAGGGTGGCTCGACCATCACCCAGCAGTACGTCAAGAACGTCTACCTGACCCAGGACCGCTCGCTCGGCCGCAAGTTCGACGAGGCGTTGCTCGCCCTCAAGCTCGACAACCAGATGAGCAAGGACGAGATCCTGGAGGGCTACCTCAACACCAGCTGGTTCGGCCGCGGCACCTACGGCATCCAGCGGGCCGCCCAGGCGTACTACGCCAAGGACGTCAGCGAGCTGAACGTCAGCGAGGCCGCGGTCCTCGCCTCCCTCCTCAAGGGCGCGGGCCTCTACGACCCCACCCTGAGCAAGGCCAACCGGGAACGGGCGGTCGATCGCTGGGAGTGGATCCTGGACCGGATGGTGGACATCGGCAAGCTGTCCAAGGCCGAGCGCGCCAAGTACACGAAGTTCCCCGAGCCGATCGAACAGTCGAGCCAGTACGACACCGGCAAGCAGAGCGACTACCTGGTGCAGCTGGCCTCCCAGTACGCGAAGAAGGCGGCGAACCTCAGCGATCAGGAGTTCGACCGGGGTGGCTACCAGATCTACACGACCTTCGACAAGGACCGGCAGAACGAGCTGACCGACGCCGTCACCAAGGCCCGCAAGGAAGTCCGCGAGGACAACCCGAAGCAGGCGCGGACCGCGCACTTCGGCGCCTCCTCGGTCGCCGCCGACGGCCGGATCCTCGCCGTCTACGGCGGCCCCGACCACCGCAGACAGGGATTCAACGAGTCGAACGCGACCACCGTCCCGGCCGGCTCGGCCTTCCTCCCCTTCGTCTACGCGGCGGGGCTGGAACACGGTGTCGTCAAGGAGCGCGGCGGCGGGGCTACACCTGTCACCCCGCAGACGATCTACGACGGCAACGACGGCGTGCCGGTGACCACCCCCGAGGGGCCCTACTGGGACCGGGGCGGCGACCAGGTCTCCGCCCGCAACGACGGCAAGAAGTCCTGGGGCCCGATCACCCTGCACGACGCGCTCGCCCGGTCGGTGAACACCCCGTTCATGCAGCTCGGCATGGACACCGGTCTGGCAAAGGTGCGAAGCACCGCCGAGGCGGCCGGACTGCTCTCCTCCAGCTTCGGCGCACAGGTGCCGGCGCTGTCCGTGGGCAGCGCCACACCCAGCGCGATCCGTATGGCCAGCGGCTACAGCACCTTCGCCGCGCTGGGCAAGCACACCGAGCCGTACTCCGTGCGGAAGGTGACCCACAACGGGTCCAAGGTCACCCTGGACAACCCGAAGCCGAAGCGCGCGATGAGCGGCAAGGTGGCCGCCGAGGTCACCTCGGCGCTCACCGACGCCTACCGCGCCGCCCACCCCAACTCGCCCGGTGCCGCCTCCTTCGAAGTGGCCGCCAAGGGCGGGACCACCCAGGACGACAAGGCCGCCTGGTACGTCGGAACGGCCGACGAGGTATCGACCGCCGTCGTCGTCTACCGCATCGACCTGGCCAAGAGCCTGGAGCCGCTGCCGCTCGACGGGATCGCCGGAACACCCAACGCCGGGGTCCCCTACGACATCTGGTCCAGTGCGATGAGGATCGGCTGACCACCGATGAGCACCCGCACCCGCCACCCTCGCAGAATGAGCCGTACATGAAGTCTGGCAGCAAGCCGCACAAGGGCCGCCGTCGCAAGGCGCGCCCGCAGCGCCGCACCACCCGTCCGCAGTTCCTGACGGTGGCGGCGCTCCTCGTGGTGGCCTCCCTGGTCGGCGGCTACCTGGTGCTGAACCGGTCGGCCGACACCGCGCCGACCGCTTCGTCGGCCGGCGGCGGCAGCGACAAGGGGACCACCAGGAAGGAACCCGTCTGGGACGGCAAGACCAAGGTCATCGGTGACGGCTCCACCTCCTACACCGGCCCGCAGAAGGGCCGGTTGAAGGCCGTGCCGCTCAAGAAGGGCGAGAAGCCGCCGCAGTTCGTCGTCTTCTCCTGGGACGGCGCGCTGGCGGGCGACGACAACCTCTTCGATCACTACCGCGAGATGGCGAAGAAGTACGACGCCCACATGACGTTCTTCCTCACCGGCATCTATCTGCTGCCCAAGGAGAAGCGGGACCTCTACGACCCGCCGCAGCACGACAAGGGCGCCGCCGCGATCAGCTACCCCACCGACGAGCACATCCGCACCACCCTGGCGGAGCTCGGCGAGGCGTGGAAGGAGGGCAACGAGATAGGCACCCACTTCAACGGCCACTTCTGCGGGAAGAAGGGCGGCGGCGACTGGAGCGTCGCGGAGTGGAAGCAGGAGATCAAGGAGTTCAACTCCTTCCTCGCCAACTGGAAGACCAACACCGGCGCCACCGATCTCGACCCGCTGCCCTTCACCGTCGACGCCGTCAAGGGCGGCCGCGCGCCCTGTCTGGAGGGTCAGGAGAGCCTCGTCAAGGCCGTCAAGGACTTCGGCTACCGCTACGACGCCAGCTCTCCGGGCGCCTTCCAGGTGTGGCCGGGCAAGAAGAACGGCATCTGGGACTTCCCGCTGCAGATGCTCCCGTACAACGACGAGTACCAGGCCCTGTCGATGGACTTCAACTTCCTCTACAACCAGTCCGAGGGCAAGACCGACGGTGATCCGGCCATGTACCCGACCTGGCAGCAGGAGACCATCGACACCTACATGGCCGGCTTCAACCGCGTGTACTACGGCAGCCGGGCGCCCCTGTTCATCGGCAACCACTTCGAGCAGTGGAACGGCGGCATCTACATGAACGCGGTGGACGAGGTCATCAAGACCGTGTGCGTGAAGAAGGACGTGAAGTGCGTGTCCTTCGACGAACTCGCCGACTGGATGGACGTCCAGTCGCCGGAGACCCTGGCGAACCTGCGCGGACTCGACCCGGCCCAGGCACCGGCCGACTGGGCATCGGTCGTGAAATAGCCCCACAGATACCCGTGTTGCTCACTTGTTACACCCCCCGGCCTCACTTTGCTTGAGGAGGTCATGTAAAGATTCGAGCCCGGGTACGACCAACTCGGGGTCAAGGAGATTCCCAGTGAGATCAAGGATGTTGAGCCTCGCAGGCTCGACCCTCGCGGCGGCCGTCGTGGCCTCCGCGCTGCTGCCCGTCGCCGCGGCCAACGCCGCCGCGTCGACGCCCAAGGTCACGAAGGCGACCAAGGACGCCTTCGGTCGCGTCGCGGACAACGTGCTCACCGACCGTACGGCCGTGCTGCTCGGCAGCAAGGCCGCGCGCAAGTCGCTGAAGCCGACCGGCGGCGTCAAGCTGTCCGCCGGCCAGAAGAAGGCCGAGGACGGCAAGCTGTCCGCCCTGAAGGACACCAGGTCCCGCCTGGCGTCCCTGGGCGAGGCCTACACGTCGGCCGACACGAAGGTCACCGTCGACAGCGCCAAGGTCAAGGGCAAGAAGGCCACGGTCAAGGTCACCGAGACCACGACCCTGAAGTACAAGAAGATACGCGGCGACGAGCCCGCCTCCACGGGCTTCGACGCGCACCACGTGCTCACCTTCACCGCCCAGGCGAACGGCACCTGGCAGCTCACCGCGATGCGCTCCACGGACGGTGGCGCCCCGCGGATCAACGAGCCCGCCGCCGCGACCGCGGACGCCAAGCTCAGCCGTACGCCGATGGCCATCATCAGCGCGCCCAAGGCGGCCACGACGCGCAACCCCGCCCCCAAGCCGAAGACGCTCACGGGCGGCGCCTACAACTACAGGGCGATGGCGACGTACACCGAGCAGTACTGGAAGAACTACAACCCGGCGTACCGCAAGTACAACTCGCTCGGCGGCGACTGCACCAACTACCTCAGCCAGGGACTCCTGGCGGGTGGCTGGAAGCAGATCTCCACGGTCACGCCGGAGGAGTACGACACCTGGTACTACGCCTCCAACGGCACCGCGGACGCCTGGATCGGCGTGAACGAGTGGTCCTGGTTCACCCAGACCGCCAAGCGGACCACCCCGCTCGCCAACGTCTACCAGATGGACATCGGCGACGTGCTCCAGGTCGACTTCAACAGGGACGGGTCCAAGGACCACTCCATGATGACGACCTACCGCAGCGCCAGCGGTGTCCCGTACCTGACGTACCACGACGCGGACACCTACCGCCGTTCGGTCGCGAGCATCATCGCCTCGTACCCGGGCGCGAACTACTACGCGTACCGCACCTGAGCCCAGCCCTCACGGTGCCTCAGCCGGCGCCCTTCCCGTCCGTGTCCGAGTCCGATCCGGTCTCCGCCGCGGCATCGGGGAGGGCGTCGGCCCGTTCCAGCTTCGCCATCCCCGCGCCGGCCTTGCGCCGCGTCTCGCGCTCCGCCTCCTCAGGGTGGCGGGCCCGCCAGTACGGATTGTCGTGCGGCAACGCCGTGCCGACCCTGCCGTACATCCCGAACGTCATCAGCAGAATCCCGACGACGAAGCTGAACAGGACGTTCTGGATGCGGAACGCCAGGAAGTTGGAGTCGGTGTCCAGCAGGGCCATGTTCGCGAAGCCGCTCAGGATGAACAGGACGCCCAGGGTCATGTTCAGCGTGGAGGCGAAGTTGCCGCCGATCACCATGCCGACGAGCAGCAGCAGCCCCACGGCGATCGACAGGACGCTCAGCGTGCCGTTGGTGCTCAGCCCCACGACCTCGTCGCCGCCCGTGTCGAACCAGCCCACCTTGTCGATGAGCCCCAGGATGCCGAAGACGAGCAGGAACAGGCCCATCAGGCCCGCCCCGATCCGGTAGACCCTGCTGAGGCGGTGGTCGACGGGCAGGTGCTCGTCGATCCTGATCCGCCGCCGGGAACCCGCGTGCCGGCCCTTGCCCGGACGCAGTGTGTGCGTGGCGTGCGTGGCCATGTCCGCCTCCCATCGGGCGTGCGCGGAGGCCTGCGTACCCCTTCAGCATCCGCCGGGCGGCTCCGCCGGGCAACCGGGTGCCCCGCGGTCCCGGGCCGGGTCCCGGTCCCGGCAGGGGTGGGCGGGGGCGTGCGTCTCAGGTCGCGCCCGCGCCGCGCTCCTTGCGGATCTGGTCCACGACCCGCGCCACCGCCTGCCGCACGGCCTCGGTCTCGGTCAGGAAGTGCCAGTAGTCCGGGTGCCGTCCCTCCAGCGTGGCGATCGCCCGGTCCAGACGTGCCACGGAGTCGTCCAGCGGGCGCGCGTGCCGCGGATCGGGCGTCGACCGCCCGGCCATGGCCAGCCGCTGCGCGTCCCGGATCGCGAACCGGGTCCGTTCGATCTCCTGCTGGGAGTCCTTCTGCACGGCGTTCAGCCGCCGCAGCCGGTCCCCGGCGGCCGAGACCGCCTCGTCGGTGTGGTTCAGCAGCGCCCTCACGGTCGACAGCAGCGAGGTCGCGTCCGGCCAGCGCTGGGCGTCCCGCGCGGCCCGCGCCTCGCGCAGCTTCAGCTGGGCCTGCTCCACGTCCCGCGCGGCCTGGTCCGGCACCTGCTGGAGGTCCTGCCAGCAGGCCGCCACGAACCGCCGCCGCAGCTCGCTCAGCACCTGCGGCACCTGCTCGGCCCGGGTGCCCAGCGCCTCCGCGCGGGTACGCAGCGACACGAGCCGGTGGTCGATCTCGGCGGCCCTCTCCGGCAGCCGCTCGGCCTCCGCGCGCACCGCCTCCGCTTCGCGCACGACCCGGTCGGCCCGCTCCAGCGTCTCCCGGACGCCGTGCTGCCCTGCTCCCTGGTTGAGCTTGGTCAGCTCGGGGGCGAGGGCCGCGAGGCGGGCGGCGAGATCGTCGGCCTTCAGCCCCGAGCCCCGTGCGGTGTCCAACGCGTTGGAGGCGGCGAGCAGGCCCTGCCGGGCGCGCTCCACCGCCGGGGCCAGCCGGGCCAGCTGGGTCTCGGCCTTGTCGAGCAGTGGCCCGAGCCCCTGGGCGAACCGGTCCAGCTCCTGCTTGACCCGGTCCAGCTCGGTCCTCGCGGTCGTCAGCTCGGTGCGGGCCCGGGCAGCCGCGGACGCCTCCAGGTCGTCGCGGTCCAGGTCATGGGCGTCGACGGCGTTGATGTACTGGTGGCTGACCTCGTCGATCCGCCGCCCCAGCGCCTCGAAGCCCTCGGCCGCGCGACGGGCGCCCGGGGAGTCGTCCACCGCTGTGATCGTCTCTATGGAGATCCGCAGATCCCGCTGCGCGGTGTCCAGCTCGTAGAACGCGGCCGCCGCGGCGTCCTTCGCCGCCTGCGCCTCCGCCCGCTGTCCCTCGGCCCGCCCCCCGAACCACCGCCGCGTCCCGCCTCCGGCGAACGCCGCGGGCAGTACGACGAGGGCGACGAGGGGAAGGGCGAGCAGCACGGCACCGTCGCGGACGGCCGACCGCCGCCGGCCTCTCGGGGGCCGGGGCGAGGGGCTCTGGGGCTGCCGCGCGGCGCCGCTGTTCGCCCGGCGCGGCGCGGGGCCGCTCGTCGGATGCGACGTGGCGGGGGCCACCGGCCGTGGCGGGGGCCCGTCGTGGGGTGCCGCTGGTGGGGGTGCGGGGTCGGTGGCCGCATCGGGGGCCGGGTCGGCGGCCGGTCGTGGTGCACCGCTCCGGGGTTGCCAACTGCTTGCCGGGGAGTGCGTACGAGGGTGGATTAGCTCGATCGTGTGGTGATCGGCTTCCGGGCTTGCGGCGGTGTGGGCTGTTCGGGCCACGGTGAGCGGGCGATCTGGGACACCGGGAACGGAGCCGGCGTGCGGAGCCCCCTTTCCTCCGGAGAGAAGGTCAGGGGCCTCTCCGTCGCCCTCTGTCCGTACCCACCTGGCCAGGTCGTGAGGGAACCGGCCTCCCGGGATCGGACCACGTACAGGATGCGTGTCGCCGCCCCGGGGCTGAGTACGCCGGGGACCAGTACGCCCAAGACCGTTCGGGGCGTGCGGCTGGGCGGACTCACTCATGCTCAGTCCCCAGGAACGGTTGTTGTGCGCTCGGCACAAACGGTGTGTACGGCTCTGCCGGTGTCGCCGTCACTTCCCTCTCCCGTGCTGTCATCCACCCTGACCGGTGCCATTCTCCCACCGGTCAAGGACGAAAACACGGGCCGAGCGGTTCGAGGTTGACGGTCGCCCGTCAGTCGACAGTGCGGACCGTCACCGAACCGTCCTGGGTGTGGGCGGTCACCACATGGGAGCTGCCCTCGTCACGGGGCACCGAGACGTCCACGGAACCGTCGTCGCTCCCGGTCTCGATCCGGTACGACGTGTCCCGCGGCAGCCCGATGCTGATCGAACCGTCGTCGCTGCGGGACTCCACCAGGTCCGGTACGACCCCGAGTTCGAGCTTGACCGAACCGTTCTGTGTGCTCACCCTGACGCTCCGCGACGCGACCCCGAGCGCCTGCACGGAGGCGTCGTCGGTGTGCAGCTCCAACGGCCCGGAGGTGTCGCCGACCCGCACGGCACCGTCGGCCGACCGGACCTCCAGCGGCTCGGCGAACCCCTTCGCGGTCACACTCCCGTCGTCGCTGCGCACGGCGACCGCGACCCCGCGCGGAACCTCGATCCGGTGCCTTGCCGCACAGTCGGCGACCAGGCCGTCGCACTTCAGCCGCAGCTCCAGCCGGTCGTCCTCCATCTCCCAGGTCACCCGGGGCTTGCCGCCGACCATGACCCGCCCCTCGAACCACCGGGTCACCTCCACCTCGTCCACGTCCGCCGCGACCAGTTCGAGCGCGGAGTCGTCCGAGTCGACTGTCAGCGTCCGGCCCGCCAGGGCGAAGCTCCGGTGCTCCGGGTCCCGGTCCTCCCCGGCGTCCGCCCCGCACCCGGCGACGGACGCCATGAGCACGACGGCGAGACCGGCGACCGCCCCCGCGCCCGCACGGGACCGGCGAGCCGCGCGAGCCGTACGAGCCGTACGAGCCGTACGAGCCGGGCGTGCGGTGCGTTCGGTGCGTGCGGTGCGTGTCATGACGATCTCCCCTGGGCTGGTCCTCGGATGTCCTTCGACCGTACGGAGCAAGGGAGTTCGAGGGGATCCGGGTCACTCCCGGATGAGGGGTGGGGCTAGCCCCAGGGACGGCCTCGATATGGGTTTGCTGGGCACGCCCTCGGGCAATGTAGGCTGTCGACTCGTACTCGGGCGTGTAGCTCAGGGGTAGAGCGCCTGCCTTACAAGCAGGATGTCGGCGGTTCGAAACCGTCCATGCCCACCGAGACGAGGACCCCTGCCGTCAGCGGCCGGGGTCCTCGTGTTTTCCGGGGCCCGGGTGCCTCAGGAGTGCCGTGCGTGCTTGAGGTGGGTGCGGGCCTCGACCCTCTCCTCCGTGGCGACCTCCGACCAGAAGCGGTGGCAGCTGACGAAGACCGCCAGTTCCCGCTCGCGCTCGCGGAGCTTCTCGACCTCGGCCTGCTCGTCGGGCGTCCAGCCTGGGGAGGCGGGGCGTTCGACCTTGCGCCAGCCGTTGTCGTCGCTGAAACCGTCCAGGGGCTCGACCGACCAGGGCAGCCGCTTCAGCAGTGCCAGGAGCTCGGCCCGGACCTGATGCAGCTCCTCCTGACCGGCGAGAAGGTCGTCTGGGAAGTCATAGGTCTTGGCCACACGGCAATGGTACGCCTGTTCGAATTTGGGATGCGAGTTCCTTCGGGCATTTTCCGGAGGGAGAGATTCAGGAGGGATTCAGGAGGGGCGGGTCCCCTATACCCAAGCTCGACCTTGGGTATCTTCCTCGTCATGACCCTCGATGATCTCCGTGTCTTCGTCGCCGTCTGCCGGGCCGGAAGCCTCAGCGCGGTGGCCCGGGAGCTGGGGTGCACCCAGTCGGCGGTGAGCCAGCACGTGCGGCGGCTGGAGCGGGAGGTCGGGGTCGGTCTGGTGGAGCGGCAGGCCCGAGGGGTCGTGCCCACCCGGGCCGGCCGGGTCCTCCAGGAGGCGGCGGCCGAGGGCATCACCGGGCTCGACCTGGCGCTGCGTCGGCTGGCCGAGATGGTGCGCGGTGACGGCGGCGTCGTACGGATCGCCACCGGCGGCACGACCGTGCGGCACTTCATGACGCAGGGCATCGTCGATTTCCGGCGCTCGTACCCGGATGTGGGCCTGGAGTTCCAGACCGTGCGGTCGAGCGCCGGGTGCTGTGACGCGCTGGCCGACCCGTCCCGGGACCTCGACCTCTCCTGGCTGACCCTGGGGCCCGCCGTCCGGGGCATCGAACAGCGGGCCGTGGCGGAACTGCCCTGGGTGCTCGCCGTGCGGGCCGACGACGAACTCGCCGGGCGGGAGCGGGTGGAGGGCCGCGAGCTGGACGGGATGCGGCTGATCGGGCTGCCGGAGAACTCCACCTCCTACGCCCATCTCGGCGCCGCCTACCGGGAGTTGGGCATCTCCGTCAGCTCCTCCGGGGCCGGGGTCGCCGACTGGGACACCGCCATCCTGCTCGCCGAGCTCGGCGTCGGCCACGCCGTGGTCCCCGCGCTCCCGGGCTGGACGGGCCCAGGCCACCCCGGGCTCCGCTTCGTCCCGGTCCCCGACCTGCCCCCGCTCACCGTCGGATGGGCCGTACGGCGCTGGGACGCCCTGTCACCACCGGCCCGCGCCTTCGCCGACACGGTGGCGCGGCACGCGGTACGGGTGGGGGGTGGGGTGCGGGCGGTGGAGGGGTGAGGTGGCGATCCGGCCGGGTTCCGGCTGGGGCTTCGCCCGTACAGTGGTTCGCCGGTCGGGGTCACCCGGCCGTGCGTCGCTCCTCCGTCGCCCGTAGGTCCGCCACCACCTCCGTGGCCACCGGCACCGGTACACCGTGACGTTCGGCCGTACGGAGCAACGCGCCGCCGATCGCGTCCAGTTCGAGAGGGCGGCCGGTCTCCGCGTCGCGTTGCATGGACGATCTGGTGGCGGGCGGGAAGGCGTCGTAGCGGCGGAGGGTCTCGGCCGGGTCGACGGGGGCGCCGGCCGCCGTGGCGACCGCGGCCGTCTCCTCGACCAGGGCGGTCAGCTCCTCGCGGTGGCGGGTGCGGATCTCGCCGAGAGGCAGGGCGTGGCGGGTCGTGAGCAGGGCGAACGGGGCCAGGAAGGACATCTTCGCCCACAGTACGGCCGTCTCGTCCGGGAGGACGCGGGTGCTCACGCCCGCCCATTCCAGGGCCCCGGCAAGGGAGTTGAGGCGGGCGCGCGGGACGCCGTCGCCGGTCAGGTCGACCTCCGCGAACGGGCTGCCGTGTTCGATGACGCCCGGGGCGACGCGGGTCGACTCGACGCGGATGGTGGCGGGGGCGACGGCCACGGCGTCGCCGTAGTGGGCGCGGAGGTGTGCCGGGTGTTCCACGCCGTTCAGGAACGGTACGACCAGGGTGTCGGGGGTCAGGGAGGCGGCCGGGAGGCGGTCCAGGGAGGCCGCCAGGGTGGTGTGCTTGACCGTGATCAGGGCCGCGTCGACCTGTTCGCGGAGTTCGGGCGCGGTCTCGACGCGGGCGGTGAAGTCGCCGAAGCGGCCGCGCCTGACCTGGATGCCGTCCTTCTCCAGGGTCTCGGCGGTCCGTTCGCCGGCCAGGCAGATCACGCGGTGGCCGGCGCGGGCCAGCAGGGCGGCCAGCAGTCCGCCCACGCCTCCGGGGCCCAGTACCGCCACCGTGAGCCGTTCGTTCGTCATCGTCCCCTCGTTTCCGCCGGGTGGGTCGAGCCGGCTTCGGTGATGATCACAAAGGGGGAGGGTGCAGTCAATCCTCGGAGGAACTTGCTGATGCCCAAGGATTCGCTTGGGTTTGGGGGAAGGCCCCCGGTGACCTGCTGTCTTCGCGGGGCTGGGGTTGGGCGGGGGTTCGCGGGAGACTGGGGGCATGTGCCGCAGTATCAAGACGCTTCGACCGCCCGTCCTTCCCGAAGAGGCCACCGAGGACGACATCAGGGCTGCCGCCCTGCAGTACGTCCGGAAGGTGTCCGGGTTCCGCGCGCCCGCCGCGCACAATCGTGAGGTTTTCGACCGAGCGGTGGAGGTGATCGCGGAGGCCACGGCTGAGTTGTTGGCCGGGTTGGAGGTGCGGGGAGCCGCGCGGCGGGCCGGGTAGTTCTTCGCCCCCGCCGCCCCTACCCGTCCCGTCCTCGCAAGGGGCTGCGCCCCTTTGACCCCCAGGCGTCCGTCCGGTGGGGGCGTCTCGCGCAGTTCCCCGCGCCCCTGAAAAGCAGGGGCTGCGCCCCGTGCTCTTCGTCCCTGAGTGGCCGCAGGTGGTTGCGTCCTGGGAAGCGGTGTACGGGCTCCCACCTGATCCGGGCGTTTGGCCCGGCGCCGGAGTGAGTGTCCGGATATGAGACCGGAGCTCAGTCCGAGTTGGATCGGGGTGCCCCCAGGGTCGCTGAGTTCGGCGACCCGGCCATTGGAGTAGTCCTGCTCATGGACATCGGCCTGGACGCCCGCGCTCCGTAGTTGGGCCGCCGTGGCATCGAAATCGCGCACCCGGAAGTTGACCGCCCACTGCTGTCCGGGCGTGCGGAAATGCTGCGACCCGCTTAAGAGCGGCGCGGTGATATCGGCTTCGAAGCCCGCATGTTCTCGTGGTGGGGCGGACGAACTCGTCCCGCTCTTCGAGCACGCCACCAGGCCAGGGCTCGCGCCTGTGTGAGATCTCCATGGGTTCAGGCATGAGGGGGCGTCAGCCGCGCATGGACGGGGGCCGCGCACTTGTGGACGAAAGTCGTGCGCTCCTGGACGGAAGACGGATGCCCGACCGTCGGCGGTCTCTCTAGTGTCGACCGGACCGACGTCGACCCGGACCGCTGAACAACCACGCAGAGGATTCTCATGCCCGCACTGTCCACCCCTGCCGCACTGCCGCGGTTTCGACACCGCTGGGCCGCCGTGGCGGGCCTGCTGGTGCTGTCCCCGATCAGCGCGGAGTACCTCATCGGCTACGGCGAAAGCACGGGTCGACCGCTGGAGCTGCTGGCGGGCCTGCTCATCCTCGCGCCGCTCTACGGAACCGTCGCGGTGCTCATCCGCGAGATCACTCGGCGCACCGGTCGCGGCTGGCCGACGATCCTGCTGTTGAGCGCGGCCTTCGGGGTGATCCAGGCCGGCTTGATCGACCAGAGTCTGTTCGACAATGAGGTCGACGCGGATGGCCCCGACTGGGCGACCGAGGAGCTGGTCACTCTCATCCCGGGCCTGGGGGTCGATGCGGCGAGCTTGCTGAACTATGTCGGGGGGCATGTGATCTGGAGTTTCGCCGCTCCGATCGCGGTGGTCGAATCCTGCGTCCCGCGCATCGCGACCCGGCGGTGGCTGGGCCCGGTCGGCGTCGGCGTCATGGTGCTGCTGTGGGCGCTGAGTGCCGCTCTGATCTTCAACGACACAGCGGCGGACTCCACCGCCGACCCGGCGCAGCTGATCGGCGCCGCAGTGGTCGCCGCTGCCCTGGTCGCCGCCGCGTTCACCGTCCGGCCTGCGAGGACCCAGCCGTCTGCGAAGGCGCCGTCGTGGTGGCTGGTCGGCGGTGTCACAGGGGTCGCTTGGTGTGCCAGTCAGCTGCTGCCTGCGACCTGGGCGGGGGTGGCGGTGAACGTCGTCGCGATGGTCGTACTGGGCTGGTTGTTGTTGCGCTGGTCGCGCCGCCGGGGCTGGGGCCGTCGGCACGTACTGGCCGTCGCGGGCAGTGCTCTCGTCGTCCGTGCCGGGTTGTCCTTCCTGGTCGAACCGCTCGGCGCCAACGTGGATTACACGGTGAAGTACGCGGTCAACGCCGCGATGCTCGGTGGTGTCGCCGTCCTTCTCCTCATGGCCGCCCACCGTCTGCGTCGACAGGAGCCGGGCGCATGCTGACCGTCCGCGGCATCTCCTACCTGGTCGGCGAGGCGAGCACCGATGACGTACGGCGGGACCTGGAGGTCATCGCCCGGGACCTGCACTGCACCACAGTGATGCTCATCGGAGGCGACGGGAGGCGGTTGATCGATACCGCCCGCATCGCCCTTGAGACCGGTCTCGGCGTCTACATTCGGCCCAACGTTCCCGAGCTGCCTCAGCCGAAACTGCTGGAGCACCTGGACGCCGTCGCCCAGGCGGCCGAAGGACTTCGCCGGGAACACCCGGACCGGGTGACGCTCCTGGTGGGCGGCGAGTTCTCCCACACCATGCCCGGAATCGCCCCCGGACCTCGGTCGTTCCTGCGCCTGAAATTCATCGTGCGTTTCCACCGCCTGCTGCGGCGCAGGATCGACCAACGGCTCCACCAGCTGCTCACCACCGCCGTGACCACCGCGCGGCGCCGCTTCGGCGGGCCGGTCACCTACTCCGCGGCCGGGTGGGAACACGTCGACTGGTCGCTGTTCGACCTGGTCGGCGTCAGCCTCTACCGCTCCCGACGCAACCACGCCACCTACACAGACCGCCTGCGCGGCCTGGTTCGCGACCACGACAAGCCCGTGGTCATCACCGAGTTCGGGTGCGGGGCCTTCACCGGAGCCGATCAACGAGGAGCCGGTTCCTTCTGGATCGTCAACTGGTTCGCCGTACCCCCGCGCATCCGCGGCGACCACCCCCGCGACGAGGCCGTCCAGGCCCGCTACCTCGGTGAACTCATCGACCAGTACGACGCGGAGGGCGTGCACGGCTGCTTCGTGTTCACCTTCGCCATGCCCGACTTCGAGCATCACGACGATCCTCGTCACGACCTCGACAAGGCCGGCTTCGGACTCGTGGCGGTGACCGGGAACGGCGCGTGCAGACCCAAGGAGGCGTTCCACGAGGTCGCGCGGCGCTACGGCGACACAGCCGTGGAGGAATGACCGAGTGTGAGCCACGCAAACACCGCACCCTCAAACCAGCGATGCGGATCCAAGACCGACCTCGCAGGGCATTTGTGGCACCAGCGTTGATTACGGGGCCGGTCGGCCGGGGCGGCGCATGACGTATGCCGCTGCCGCGCCCGCGCCGAAGAGTGCGGCCAGGGACACCGCCGTCGCGAGCCAGGTGGGGCCGAGCCACTGGGCGCCGAAGTAGCCGAGGGCGACGCTGTAGGCGGCCCAGGCGATGCCCGCGAGGGCGGACCAGGGGAGGAAGTCGCGGGCGCGGTGGCGCGCGGCGCCGGCGCCGAGGGAGACGACCGAGCGGCCGGCGGGGGCGAAGCGGGCGACGACGACGAGGAGCCCGCCACCACGGACGAGCGCGGCGCCGAGACGTTCCTGCGCGGTGGTCAGACGGCGGGAGCGGGCGATGGCGCGGTCGAGGCGTGCGCTGCCCCGCCAGGCCAGCCGGTAGGCGACCAGGTCACCGAGCACGGACGCGGTCGCCGCCGAGAGCATCAGCACCAGGATGTCGGGGACCTCGCGGGCCATCGCGCCGGCCGCCGTCTCCGCCGCGGCTGCCGTGGCCACCGCGACGACGAGGACGCCGCTCGGGAGGACCGGGAGGAACACGTCCAGCACGATGGACGCGCCCACCACGGCGTAGATCCATGGGCCGGCGGCCAGCCAACCCAGACTCTCAAGCACCGAGCACTCTCCTGATTTCCCCCGGCGTCACGGCGACCCGTGACAGCCGAACAGCGTACGCCCCGGGTATGACAGACGGCTCACAGGGGCTCATGTGTCCGTCATGCCACGTTCATTCAGACTGTCGGAGAGGCCCGGGGGAGGAGGAGAGCGGCGGCCGGCCGCCGGTGTGTGTCAGGCCGTCAGGCCGTCACGGTGGCCTTGTTCGTGGCGGTCCTGTCCGCGGACGCGGCCTGGCGCTTGGAGAAGAGCTGGTCCAGGCCTAGCGCTCCGGAGCCGGTGAAGACCAGCAGGAACAGGGCCCAGCAGAAGAAGGCCGCGAGCTCGCCGCCGTTCTCGAGCGGCCACAGGGCCTCGGGCTGGTGGACCTTGAAGTACGCGTAGGCCATGGAGCCCGAGGCGACGAACGCCGCGACGCGGGTGCCGAGACCGAGAAGTACCAGGGTGCCGCCGACGAGTTGGATGACAGCCGCGTACCAGCCGGGCCAGGTGCCGGCGGCGGCGGCGCCGCCCTGTCCGTCCGCGCCGCCGAGGATGCCGAAGAGCGATTTGGCGCCGTGGCTGGCGAAGAGCAGGCCGACGACGATGCGGAAGAGACCGAGGGCGTATGGCTGGGCGCTGTTGAGGCGTCCGGTCATGGTGGGGGACTCCTTCGGTAGTGACCCGGTCCTCGTGGGACCAGTGGGGACGGTTCTTACCGGTGAGTCATTAACGTTAGGCAGGCCTAATCGATGCTTGCAAGTTCAACATCTGGCCAGCTCTTTACCTGCGCTTGGGGGGTTCGCGCGGGTGTCGTCGCACGTAGAGCCGCTCGCGCCACGGCGTCCGCATCCGAAAGCGTGACCGAATCCACTCCTGGTCGGGCCCCTGCCGCCGTGACCCAGTGCACGCCTTCCGTCGGCACGCCGAACGCGAACCGCCTTGTGTGAACCATATTTTGACGGTCTATCAGGTGATACGGCCGAGGTGTGACGTCCAGCCCTCCCGTCTCGTAGCCGTCCACCCGGTGCGGACGGCAGGCTCCTGTCGCCAGCAGGCCGGCGAGCAACTCGTCGGCGGTCCTGCGCAGGTCCGGCTCCGGGAGGCGCGCCTCGACGACCGTCGTCACGCGGACGGCCGACCCCGGCACGTCGGGCGAGTGCGCCCGCCAGGCGCCGTCCTCCGGGCGCACCTCCAGCCGTGGGCCCAGCACGGTCAGGACGCCCGCCTCGATCAGCGCGGACATCTCCTCGATGCGGCTGCGGGGCGGGCCGATCGACAGGAACGCGTTCAGGGGTGTGTACCAGCGGTCCAGGTGCTCCCGGCGTGACGCGCCCGCCAGTCCGCCGTGGTCCACGATCAGCCGCAGTTCGTTGCGCAGGTCCCGGAGCACGTCCAGCGCGGCCTTCACCGGGCCCTCGACGTTCCCGAGGGCGGCCTGTGCGGCGTCCTCCCGCAGGTACTCCAGCAGCCAGCCCCGCCAGTCCGCAGGGCTCGTGAACTCCCGCCCCGCGTACGGCCGCGACACCCTCTCCCACGACCACCGGTCCGCCTCCGCGATCCCGAACTCGTCCAGTACGGCGGCCTCTTGGGGGGAGCGGTGGGGCGCGGCGAGGAAACGGCCACGGAAGGGGGCGGCTCCGCCGAAGAGATCGCGGGAGGGCACGGGGGGCGGCCCGTACGCCGGAGTGCCGCGCAAGGTCTCGTAGTAGACCGTTTCCACCTCCTTCGCGACCAGGGGCCATATCTCCGTCAGGAAGTCCGGTGCCTCGCCGGAGTCGGCGCGTTTGCGGAACGCCGCGATGACCTCGGGCGTCAGCACGAGCGGGGTGTGGCGGCCGTAAGGCCCCTTCGCGTTGTCGCCGCGCGCCTGGTACGGGACGCCCCGCCGGGAGCCTGCGTACAGACGGGGCTCTCGGCCGGACGGTTCGTACCGCAGGCCGTTCGTCGCCGGGTCGTATACGAAGCGACCGCCCCGCCCGGTCGTCAACAGGGCCATGTGGTCGAAGAAGTTGAGGCCCAGACCGCGCAGGAGGACGGGTTCGCCGGCAGCGACCGAGGAGAGGTCGAGGTCGGCCGGGTTGGCGGGCGGGAAGTGGCGCAGGCCGTGGCGGGCGGCGTACTCGGCCCGGTCCCGTTCGGCCCGGTCCGGTCGGGTGGGGAGGTGGCCCTGGGTGAGGACCACGGCGGCGAGACCGGTGAGGACGCGGCCGGTGGCGAGCGTGAGCCGCTGGCCGCCGTCGGGGGCCTCGTCGAGGCGGACCGCGCGGGTGCCGTGGACCTCGACACGGATGCCGGGCGGCGCGCCGCGCACCACCTCGGCGAAGACCCACTCCAAGTAGCGGCCGTACTGGGCCCGCGTCGGATAGTCGTCCGGCCCCAACCCGGCCGGCCCCGACCTGTCCGGCTCCGGCCTGTCCGGCTCCGGCCTGTCCGGCTCCGGCCTGTCCGGCTCCGGCCCCCTTGGCTCCGACCCGTCTGGCTCCCCGGTCCCGCCCGGCGCTCCGGCTCCTCCGCTCGCCCACTCGTACAGGCTCGGGCCCCGGCGTATCGGGCCCGAGCAGTCCACGCTGTCGTCGGTGAAGAGCGTGACCTGGGACGCCACGGTGTTCATCAGCAAGTGGGGGGACTGGTCGGTGCGCCAGACCTGCCCGGGACCCGGCGGGGCGGGGTCGACGACATGGACGGTCAGACGGGTGCCGGGGCGGAGCAGCTCGGGGGCGGAGGCGCAGAGGCGTTCCAGGACGCTGGTGCCGCGCGGGCCGGCTCCGACGAGGGCGATGCCGATGTCACTGATCCCTGGCCGTTCGGACAAAGGGGTAACTCCCGTGCGTGTGGGGCGCATCGTGGGGCGCGGTGCGGCGGTCCGCCCGCCGGTAAGCGGACGGTCCGCCTCATCATGCCGTCGTACGCGACGGGAACAGGGCCTTGCGGCTCATCGGGGCGCCGGGTGTGGGATGCCTCACGAGCATCTCGGACAACAGGGGCAACAACCGTGCGCAATAGGTGGATTAGGGGGTGAGTACCGACTCGGACGCCGTTTCGAGGTGCGCCTTGCCGCCCCGCCGGACCCGAGCGCGGTCCAGTCGCAGACGCGCCGAACGGCCGTGCAGGGTCAGCGTCATGAGGTGGTTGCCGAACCACGGGCCGCCCGCCTTGCGCCAGTCGATGGAGGGCCGCTCGCCCCGCCCGTGCCGCCCGAACCACCGGCCGAGCGCCCGCCCCGTCCCGCTCCAGCCGAAGCGGAAGCCGAGCTTTATGGAGAGCGGGATGGAGTTGTGCACGGGGGAGCAGGTGAGCTGGAGCACCCGGGCGTCGGGGCCCCGGGCCCCTCCCGACCCGCCCTCGGGCCACGCGGGTTCGGCGATGTACGCGTGGTGCACGTCCCCGGAGAGCACCAGGACGGTCGCCGGGGCGTCGGCGCCGCCGCCCGTCTCGGCGATCAGCCGGGTCAGGGCCTCGAAGGAGGCGGGGAAGGCCGCCCAGTGCTCCAGATCGGCGCCCCGGCGCAGCTTCTCCCCGAACCGGGCCCAGCGGTCCCCGCGTTCGCCCCGGCAGAGCGCGGCGCTCCAGGACTCGGCGTCATGCACGAGGTGAGGCAGGAGCCAGGGCAGCGAGGTGCCGATGAGGAGATGGTCGTACGAGCCGCGCGCGTCCAGCGCCTGGTCCCGCAGCCATCGCGCCTCGCCGGGGTTCAGCATCGAGCGGTTGCCCTCGTCGAGCACCCGCGCCGCCCGGGAGTCGAGCATCAGCACCCGTACGCGGCCGAAGTCCCGCCGGTAGCTCCAGCGGACCGAGGCCGGGTCCCGGTCGGCCTCGGCGGCGTGGGCGCGCAGCGCGTCCGTGCCGTCCGGGGTGGCGCGTACGGCGGCGTGGACCGGGTCGGTGGCCAGCTCGGCGGGGGAGAGGTTGCCGAGGTGCTGGTGGACCCAGTACGACATCAGGCCGCTCAGGATGCGCTCGCGCCACCAGGGCGTGGCCCTCATGTCGGCGAGCCACGCCTCGCTGGTGTTCCAGTCGTCGATGACGTCGTGGTCGTCGAAGATCATGCAGCTGGGGACGGTGGAGAGCAGCCAGCGGATCTCGGGGTCGAGCCAGGACTCGTAGTAGAGGTGGGTGTACTCCTCGTAGTCCGCCACCTGGTCGCCCGGCGGGTCCGCGAGGTCGCGGCGGGCGGCGAGCCAGCGGCGGGTGGCGTCGGAGGTCTCGTCCGCGTACACCTGGTCGCCGAGGAGCAGCAGGACGTCGGGGCGCTCCGCGCCCGGTTCGGCGGCCAGGCGGGCGGCCAGCGTGTCGAGGGCGTCCGGCCCCACCGGGTCCGGCTCCCCGCCGGGCGGGGCGGCCCAGCGGCAGGAGCCGAAGGCGACCCGGACGGTGTCGCCCTCGGCGGGGGTGCGGATCTCGGAGGGCGGGTGCGCGGAGTCCGGCAGGGGCCACACGGGCGTGCCGTCGAGGAGCACCTCGTACGCCGAGACCGTGCCCGGCGCGAGTCCTGTCACCGGGATCAGCGCGTAGTGGTGGCCGGCGATCTGGAAGGTGCGGGCCTCGCCGCCCCCGCCGCCGGCGCAGCGGACCTCGGCGACGCAGGGCCGGCTCGCCTCGACCCAGACGGTTGCGGACGAGCCGTCCACATATCTCAGCAGTGGTCCCAGACGCAGCCCCGTCATGAGCGATCACCTTCCTCCGTCGCCCCGTACGGTACGGAACGACGGAGGGGAAAGGGGAGGTTCCGGACCACTTTCTCGCGTGCGTGTCAGCAGTTCGCCAGGTAGCTGGTCAGAGCGCTCTTCTCGGCGGAGTCGACCGAGAGGTCGTAGTAGTACTTCACCTGGACCCAGGCGCGGACGTAGGTGCAGCGGTAGGCCGTGCGCGACGGCATCCAGGTGGCGGGGTCCTGGTCGCCCTTCGCCTGGTTCACGTTGTCGGTGACCGCGATGAGCTGCGGGCGGGTGAGGTCGTTGGCGAAGGCCTGACGGGTGGCGCTGCTCCAGCTGTCGGCACCGGAGTCCCAGGCCTCGGCCAGCGGCACGAGGTGGTCGATGTCCAGGTCGGAGGCGAGTGTCCAGGTGGCGCCGTCGTACGGGGAGTACCAGCTGCCGCTGGTGGAGGCGCAGGCGGAGTCGGTGACGACGTTCGTGCCGTCGCGCTTGAGGACCGTCTCGCGGGTGTTGCAGGTGCCGCTGATGGTGATCCAGTGTTTGAACAGGTCCCGGTTGTAGCCGGTGCGGTCCTCGGTCGCCACGGTGAGGGTGGCGAGGTAGGAGCGGGCGGTGGCGGCGCTGACGGGGGTGGGGAGGGCGGCGGAGGCGGTGGGGGCGGTGAAGAGCGCGGCGGAGGCTATCAATCCGCTGAGCGCCGCGAGTATGCTGACTCGTCGACGCGCGTAGAACCTGCGCATGTGAACTCCTTGTGGAGCCGGGGGTGTTGGGGAGTGAGCGATGCGAGCGCTTGAAGGGTCGCGTCGTGGTGTTACCGGCGGATGTGCGTCGGGTGAGAACTTAATGACGTGCGCATGACACGACAAGGGGTGCGGGCGTGGTTGTGGCCGGGCGCCTGATGACTCGGGGGTGCGCGTGCGTCGGCGCGTGCGTCGGCGGGTGCGTCGGCGGGTGCGGGTGCGTGGGGCTTCTCGCGCAGTTCCCCGCGGCCCCTGAAAGCAGGGGCCGCGCCCCGCTTTTCCTCCCCCGGCCCCGGCGCCTTTCAGGGCCGCAGCCGCCGATCCGCCCCCGCCCCCGAGCCGTGACGCGCCCCGCGCGTACCATGGACCCCGCAGAAGGGGAGTAGCTCTTCGCCGGACCGTCGACATACTGCTCAGCTCGTCTGAGCCGGCGCCCGGAGGCGGGTCCCGATGACCGGGACCGCGCCAGCGAGACCTTCGGCAAGCAGTGCACCGTCCGTGCCGCCCGGCACGGGCCGACCGTGTGCTGCCGTGCCGAGGTGTCGCGACAGCGGATGATTTCTCTCGGTGGGGCGGCCCGACCGATTGAGGAACCTTGATCAGCTTCAGTGTCACGGCGCTCGTCTTCGGCGTCGTCTTTCTCGCCGAACTCCCCGACAAGACCGCCCTCGCCGGACTCGTCCTCGGCACGCGCTACCGCGCCTCGTACGTCTTCGCCGGAGTCGCCGCCGCGTTCGCCGTGCACGTCGCGCTCGCCGTGGCCGCCGGCAGTGTCCTCACGCTGCTGCCGCAGCAGATCGTGCACGCGCTCACGGGCGTGCTCTTCCTCGGTGGCGCGGCGGTGCTGCTGATGAAGAAGGACGAGGACGAGGAGGAGATCCGCCGGCCCGAGGACCAGAGCTTCTGGAAGGTCTCGGGCGCCGGCTTCATGCTCATCCTGGTCGCCGAGTTCGGCGACCTCACCCAGATCATGACGGCGAACCTCGCGGCCCGGTACGACGACCCGCTCTCTGTGGGGCTCGGGGCCGTCCTCGCGCTGTGGGCCGTGGCCGGACTCGGCATCGTCGGCGGCAGGGCGCTGATGAAGCGGGTGCCGCTGACACTGATCACACGGATCGCCGCCGTGCTGATGCTGGGGCTCGGTGTGTGGAGTCTGTGGGAGGCCGTGGCGGGATGAGTGAGCCGTACGGGTGAAGGGGTGGCGGGCGCCGGGATAGTTTTGTACCGTAGAGAAACAAAGTGGCTCCCGCCCGCATTCCCTGACCGGTGGGCGGGGCCGCCTTGTTCCCTCCGGGCCGCCTCGCCGGGTGCGACCCCGCCCGTGGCCCCCTCTTCTCCGCGTCTTGGAGCTGCTGATGACGGCCACGACCGTGCTGACCGCCCGCGCCCTCCTGCTGGACATGGACGGCACCCTCGTCAATTCGGACGCCGCCGTGGAACGCGTCTGGCGTCGCTGGGCCGAGCGGAACGGGCTGGACGGCGCCGACATCATGAACGTCGTCCACGGCCGCCAGGGGTACGCCACGATGGCCGTCCTGCTGCCGGACCGGCCCCTGGAGGAGAACCTCGCGGACAATGCGCGGATGCTCGCCGAGGAGACCGCCGACGTGGACGGCGTCGTCCCGATACCCGGCGCGCCCGTGTTCCTCGCCTCCCTCGTCGCCGGCGGTGTGCCGCACGCCCTCGTGACCTCGGCGAACGTCGCGCTGTCCACGGCCCGGATGGGCGCGGCCGGGCTGACGCTGCCGGACGTGCGCGTCACCGCCGAGTCCGTCGGGGCGAGCAAGCCGGACCCCGAGGGCTTTCTGAAGGGCGCCGCCGAACTGGGCGTCGCGCCCGAGGACTGCGTCGTGTTCGAGGACTCCGAGGCGGGGATCCGGGCCGGGCGCGCCGCGGGGATGCGGGTCGTGGGCATCGGCGAGCGGGCCCGCCCCCATGGACCGGACGTCGTGGTGCCGGACTTGACCGCGGTACGGGTCGAGGTCACGGGGGACGGCGGGCCGATCCGGCTCAGGGTGGGTTGAGATCGGTACGGGGTCTCGCGGTGGGTTGAGATCGGTACCGGGTCTCGCGGTGGGTCGAGGCTCATGGTGCGTCGAGATCGGCGGTCGGGCGGGGCTCGTGGCAGGGCGAGGTCCTCGACCGGCCCGGGATCGGCGTCTGGCCTCCGGGCCGGTCGAGGGGCGTCGTGTCAGTGCTGGAGGTCGAGTACCTCCGTCAGGCGAGTGAGGCCGTCCGTGCCGTGGCCCTGCGCGATGGCGCGGCGGACGAAGCCCTCGGCCGACCGCATGACGCTCGCGTCGATGCCGTGGGACTCGGAGACCTCGATGACGTGGGTCATGGTCGACAACGCCGACGTGAGCGGGTTGCCCTCGCCGGAGTGCCGGCCGCTGTCGACCTCCTGCGCGCTCTCCTCGAAGAGCGGCGGCAGGATCGCGGCGATCCCCTGGGCGAACGGCGTCAGTTCCCGCGCGCTGACACCCTCGGCCCGGGCCAGAGCCAGGGCATGGGTGTAACCGGCGATCGAGGTCCAGAAGAGATCGAGCAGCGCGACGTCGTACGTGGCCGCCCGGCCGATGTCCTCGCCCAGATGGGTGTGGGAGCCGCCCAGCGCGTCCAGCACGGGCCGGTGCGCGCGGTGGAGGTCCTCGGGGCCGCTGTAGATGTACACACCGTCCGGGGTGCCGATGGCCGGCGTCGGCGTCATGATCGCCCCGTCCAGGTAGCCGATGCCGTGCTCGGCAGCCCACGCGGCGGTGTCCCGGGCCCGGTGCGGGGTGTCGGCGGACAGATTGACCACCGTGCGGCCCTTGAGGGCCTCGGTGACCGCCGGGGTGCGCAGGATCGCGTCAGAGGCGTCGTAGTTGACCACGCAGACGACGGTCACCGGGCTCGCGGCCACCGCCTCCTCGGCCGAGCCGGCGCCGATCGCGCCGCGCGCCACCAACTCCCCGTCGCGGCCCGGCGTACGGTTCCAGACCGTGGTCCGCACCTTGGCGTCGAGGAACGCACCGGCGAGGGCCCGGCCCATCGGGCCGAGGCCCAGTACGGTGACGGCGGGAGCGGGGGTGCTGTCGCCGGTCGTGCCGGAAACGGCGGTGGTGAGGGCGGCGGTGGTCGCCGTGTGCTGTTCGGTGTGTGCGGGCATGACTCGGTAACTCCTGTGGAAAATGAGTGAATTGGTCGGATCGCGACTGAGGGGAACGGGGGAGCGGAAATGAGGCGCAGGCGTGCCCAGGACACGGAGGTGTGCGGGGTGACCGCGGCGATCGCCGTGATCGAGGGGAAGTGGAAGCCGTCGTTGCTCTGGCTGCTGGAATCCGGCCCGCACCGACCGGGTGAGCTGCGCCGGCTGCTGCCGGGGCTCAGCGAGAAGGTGCTGACACAGGCGCTTCGCGAGATGGAGACGGACGGGCTCGTGCACCGGGAGGTGCACGATGTGCTGCCGCTGAAGACCGTCTACTCGCTGACCCTGTTCGGCCGTGAACTCTCCGAGGCGCTCGGGCCCTTGTCGGACTGGGGGCACCGGCGTCTGGAGACGCTCACCGGAGCGTCACCGTCGGCGACGTCGTCGCCGTAGGCCTCACCCATCACGTCATCTTCTCGTCTTCCGTCCCTGCTCAAGTGGCGCGCGCCCCGTCGGCCGCTCCCTCACCACAAGGATCGTCGGACATCGACCGGCCGCCAAGTACCCACAAAAAGGTGGGTACTTCGGGGCGCCGAACGCGCTTGGCGGGTTGCGTACGCAGGAGGGTGCCGTCGCGTTGCGGTTGGATGACCGGATGGAACGCATAGAGGCCGAGCTGTTCACGGATCCGGGTAACGACGCGGTGGTGCGTCTGCCCCCGCGCAGGTTTCCGGGCGTACTGATCCAGGGCGATTCCCTGTCGATCGTCCGTGCCGACGTCGCAGGGATCGTGGCAGCCTGCGACCAGGGGGACATCGGCGAGGCGCGGGAGGCCGCGGCCCTCGTCCTCGCCCACCTCGACGAGCTGTTGGCCCGCTACGGCACGGCCCTGGAGGCCAACGGCATCCCCCTGCCCTACATCGAGGCGCCCTGAGCGCCGATGCGGGGGGCAGCGGCCCCCGCCCGCGTGCGGTGGCATGGGCGGGGGCGTACGTGTGCAGGGGTCAGGAGTCGGTCTTCGGGCCCGTCTGCTGGAGGACCTCGAAGGTCCAGACGGAGGAGTCGGAGGCGGCGGGCCTGGGGCGGTCGCCGCCGCCCTGGTGGGCCTGCTTCATGGGGCCCTCCATCCATGCCTGGAACGCGGCCTCGTCGCGCCAGCGGGTGTAGACGAGGTAGTTGTCGGTCCCGTCGACGGGGCGCAGCAGCTCGAACCACTCGAAGCCGTCGGAGTTCTCGACCACCCCGGCGCGGGAGGCGAACCGCTTCTCCAGCGTCTCGCGCTGCTCGGCCGGAACCGTGAGGACATTGATCTTTACCACGCTAGGCACATGACACCTCTGAGTAAGCGGGCGCCCGAGTGGCGCCCTGACCTGGACGACGTGCGAGCCGTCAGCTGCATCCGCCAGAGTAAGCAACGCGAGGACGACGGCAAGGCGAGCCCCGAAGCCCAGCGCACCAAGTGTGAAGCCCTGATCACGGCGAAGGGCTGGGACATCGCCGGGCATTTCGCGGATGGGCTCTCGCGCCTCACTCGTCAGGGTGCACTTGAAGCCGTGCTGATCATCCGCGAACTGAACTGCACGGCGTCCGATTGGTCGGCGTCGAGGAACCCTACCTGGACACGTTCACCCCCGTCGGGCTCGGAATCCTGACTTCACGTCGGAGCGGGTCCGGCGGCCGCAGGGGTCAGGCGTTCGGATCAACGCGGGCCGGACAGGATGTGAGCGGTGCTGGGCAGGCTCTTGGTGGATGCGGCCGTGGCCTTCTTCGGAGTGGCGGTGACCACGGCGGAGGCGTCCTTGCAGTGGTCGGCTTTTTCCGCCGCCGTCATGGGGCGGGAGACCCAGTCGACGACACCCATCTCCTGCGGGACGGGACCGGTGGCGACGAAGTCACGGACGTACCAGATGTAGTGGCCCCATTTGCGGTCCTTGTACGTCACCGTGTACTCACCCCCCGCGGTCTGCATCTTGGTGTTCCGGTTGACCCAGCCGACCTCCCCGGCCGGGACGGTGAGGTCCGTCTCGTCGGAGACCCTGCTCTCCCAGGTCCACTCGTGTCCGTAAGTGGTCTTGAAGCTGAGGCTGTACTCCCCGCCGACCAGGGCATTTCCGATCTTGTAGCTGGCTCCCAGCTCGACGCTGAGCGAGTTCTTGCCGCCGGTCGTGTCCCACCAGCTCATCTTCTTCTGCTGCTCGATGCTGGTGCAGTTGTACGCGCGGGCCACCTCGTGGACCCCGCCGTAGCTGTAGGTGACGTCACCCTTGTGCTCGAACTTGCAGGTGGCGATCTTCTCGTCGCAGTCCGCGAAGAGCTGGGCGGCGGTCGGCGACTCCGCGTAGCTCCACTGGATGGAGCTGGTCAGATTGTCCACACCATCCCCGACCGAGAGCTGAGCGCCGATCTGCCAGCTGGTGGAGTCGCCCTTCAGCCCGGGGTCGGCGAAGTGCCGGGCCTGGCAGTCGTTGAAGGTCTGGTACGAGCTGATGGCGTCGTTGAACGCGGCGGGCACCTGGTCGACCTGAAAGCCCGGCCCGTCGGGGGTGCACTTGCTCTCGGCGGTGAAACTCATGGACTTGCCCGTGTGGTTCGCGTCCAGGTACTCGGTGCCGATGACGACGGAAGACTCCGCGGTCGGCTCCGCATCGGCCCGCAACTCGGCGGCGGTGCCCGCGACGTCGATCTTCTTCCGGAAGGCCGGGTTGGCGACGGCTGTGCGGACGTCCAGCGGAGCGTCCTTGACCCGGCCGTCGGTGGCTGCCGCGATGGCCGCCCGATAAGTCGGGAAACATTGCACGGGACCGCCGGATACATCGACGGTGCAATGCGATCCGGCTGTCTTCGAACCGGGCTCGGTGGTGGTCGCCAACGCCGTGATCGGCACGGTCAGGGCCAGCACACTGGTGCCCGCCGCCGCAATGATCACGGTCTTCCTGGAACGGCTCTTCATCCGGTGCTTCATCTGCGGTGTGCCTCTTCGGGGCCAGGGGATCGCCGGCCAGCCGCATGAGCAATGACTGGGCCAGTGCTTACGGACAGGGACGCTAGTCCAGCGAATCACGAGGCTTCTGAGGCTTGAGGTAAATCTGAGGTGCCCGGTACCGAGCCGACGCGTCATCAGCCTCGGGCGGCGTAGCCGAGAAGAGCCTTCGCGACCGGGCGCCGGTCGACGTCCCTTCGATCCGGAGCCTGCGCCGACAGTCCTTGATCTCGTAGCGGTGCTACAGCCGTTCCGCGTTCCCATGCTGCGTCACGGCTTCTTCGTCTCCGACTCCAGACGCTTCCGGGTCACCAGGCCGTAGACGCCCGGCTCCTCCTTGTCCTTCGTGATGCCTCGGGTGTTCTGGTAGACGATGACGGCCTGTTCGAGCTGGTCGTCGAAGTTCTGGTCGATGTCACCGATGTAGAGGCCCAACTGACGCAGTCGGAGCTGGAGTTCGGTGACCTCGGGGTCGTCGTCGCCTGCGCGCAGTGTCTTCGGGCCCCTCAGCCGGCTGTCGTCCGCCTCGTTCGCGTCGGCGGCCGAGGAGCCGGTGGAGGCGCCCGCGCTCGGCCCGCTCTCTTCGGGGCTCGGCGACACGGACGGCGACGGCGAGCCGGACGGCTCCGAGGGCGACGGAGAGGGCGACGGGCTCTTGGAGGGGCTCGGCGACCCCGCGCCGCCGCTCGACGGTGCGGGCACGGGCACCCCACCCCCGGCGTCGGCGCCGCGCTCCCCGGACGGCTCCACCGGCGACGCCTCCCCGTCGGGCGACGTGTCCGGCACGCTCGCCCGCCAGTCGTCCGGTAGCGCACGGTCCCGCTCGGGTGCCTCGTACGAGAACAGCCCGCTCGCGAATCCGGCGGCGGCCATCACCCCGGCGGCGGCCGTCCCGGCGATGGCCACCATCAGCCCCGCACGGCGGCGGCGCCGGCCCCGGGCGCGCCCGGCCGACGTCGCCGTGCTCATCGTCGTCGTGGCTGGCGGCGTCGTGGTCAAGGGCATCGCGGTCGTCGGCGCCGTGGTCAGCGGCATCGTGGTCGTCGGTGTGCGGTCGGGGGCCGGCCCGGGGGCTTCGGCGGCTCCTGCAGTTCCGTAGTGCCGCGCGGTGCCGCGGGGGACGTCGGTCTCGTCACCCAGCTCCACGTAAGGCCGTATCCGGAGGGGGTCGAAGTCCTCTGCGGCCGCCGCCTCGGCCGTACGGGTCTTGAGCAGGGCCTCGGACGCGCGGCGGGCGCACGCGCAGGACGGCGTGCCGTCCGAGGCCCGGGGTGTGAAGCACTCCGGGCATATGTGACTGGTCGGTTCACTCACGTGTCGTTCCTCCCCGTGAAGACTCCAGAGTTTAGGCAAAGGGTCGACACGGAATCTCCCGAACACTTCGGGAATCGCGGGTTCCGGAAAAGCCTCGACAGGCCATAACCGGTCACACCGACCACCATGGGAACGGACATGGAGGAAGAGGAAGAAGGAGAGGAGACTGAGGGCGCTGTACGAGGCCCTCGGGTCCTCAGGAGGTCTGCATGACCGACGACATCAGCCACGAGCCGGGCCCTCACGAGCCCGCGCACGGGCCCACGAAGGGGGCCTCGCACGGGCCCGCCTCCACCGGCGTCCCCACCGGCGCCGCCGGCCGCACACCCCCGTCCGGACCCCGTGGCCACGGCGTCCCCACGTCGGAGCGGGTGCCCGGCGGGGTGATGGTCTCCATCGGGGCCCTGCTGCTGGGCATGCTGCTGGCCGCGCTGGACCAGACGATCGTGTCGACGGCGCTGCCGACGATCGTGAGCGACCTCGGCGGGCTGGAACACCTGTCGTGGGTGGTCACGGCGTACATGCTGGCCGCGACGGCGGCGACCCCGCTGTGGGGGAAGCTGGGCGACCAGTACGGCAGGAAGCGGCTGTTCCAGACGGCGATCGTGATTTTTCTCATCGGGTCGGCGCTGTGCGGAGCGGCCCAGGACATGCCCCAGTTGATCGGATTCCGGGCGCTTCAGGGCCTCGGCGGCGGCGGGTTGATGGTGCTGTCGATGGCGATCGTCGGGGACCTCGTCCCACCGCGCGAACGCGGGCGCTACCAGGGGCTGTTCGGCGCGGTCTTCGGCGCGACGAGCGTGCTCGGGCCGCTGCTGGGCGGGCTGTTCACCGAGCATCTGAGCTGGCGTTGGGTGTTCTACGTCAACCTGCCCGTCGGAGCGGTCGCGTTGGTCGTCATCGCCGCCGTGCTGCGCATCCCGCGCCGCTCCGAACGGCACGTCATCGACTACCTCGGGACCTTCCTGATCGCCTCCGTGGCCACCTGTCTGGTCCTGGTCGCCTCCCTCGGCGGCACCACCTGGGACTGGAACTCGCCGCAGATCATCGGCCTCTCCGTGCTGGCCGTGCTGCTGGTCGTCGTCTTCGTGGCCGTCGAACGGCGGGCCTCCGAACCCGTCCTGCCGCTCAAGCTGTTCCGCGTCCGCACCTTCACCCTGTCCGCCGTCATCAGCTTCGTCGTCGGCTTCGCGATGTTCGGGGCGATGACCTATCTGCCGACGTTCCTGCAGGTCGTGCACGGTGTCTCGCCGACCATGTCCGGTGTGCACATGCTGCCGATGGTGTTCGGGCTGCTGCTGTCCTCGACGGTCTCCGGGCAGATCGTCAGCCGTACGGGCCGCTGGAAGGTGTTCCCGCTCGCCGGGACGGCCGTCACCACGCTGGGCCTGCTGCTCCTGCATCAACTGGACGCCGACAGCGGCGACGGCGAGATGAGCGCGTACCTCTTCGTCTTCGGGGCCGGGCTCGGTCTCGTCATGCAGGTCCTCGTCCTCATCGTGCAGAACGCCGTCTCCTACGAGGACCTCGGCGTCGCCACCTCCGGCGCCACCTTCTTCCGGTCCATCGGCGCCTCGTTCGGCGTAGCCGTCTTCGGTACGGTCTTCGCCGGCCACCTCGGCGACAAGCTCACCGATGCGCTCGACGGGGCCGCGCTGCCCGCCGGCGTCACCGTGGAGGGACTGAAGGCCGACCCCCGCGAGATCGCCGACCTCCCCGCCGCGCTGCGCCCGCCCGTCCTCGACGCGTACGCCTCCTCCATCACCGACGTTTTCGTCTACGCGGCCCCGGTCGCGCTGCTCGGCTTCGCCCTCGCCTGGTTCCTGCGTGAGGACCGGCTGCGGGCGTCCGTGACGGCGCCGGACGCCACGGAGACGCTCGCCAGCAACCCGGTCGAGCGGTCGTCGTACGACGAGGTGTGCCGGGCGCTGTCGGTGCTCGGTTCTCGAGAGGGCCGCCGCGAGATCTACCGGAAGATCACCGCTCGGGCCGGTTACGACCTGCTGCCCGCGACGAGCTGGCTGCTGCTGCGGATCCGGCGCTACGGCTGGGCCGAGCCCGCCGTCCTCGCCGAGCGCAGCACCGTCCCGCTCGATGTGATCATGGCCGCGACCCGGCAGGTCGAGGAGTGCCGTCTCGCCCGTCGCGACGGCATCGACCTCGTCCTCACCGACGCCGGCCATGAGGCCGCAGACCGGCTCGCCAAGGCGCGCGAGGACTCCCTCGCCGAGTTCCTCGGCGACTGGTGGGGCCGCGACCGCCCCACCGACCTCGTCCGGCTCGTCGAGGAACTCAACGCCGAGCTGTGCGGCTCCGACGAGGAACGCCCGCACTCCGCAGGGGCGATCACCCGCCGGCCGGCCGGCGGGCGGGGCTCGGGGACACCGCCGACACCTCCCGCGCCGCCCACGGCTTCGACGTCTCCGTCAGTGCCTTCGTGAACCAGTGGTCCGCGTACGCGTGGTCGTTGTGCGGGGCGCTCTCCGCGTAGCCGAGCCGGGCGTACAGCGCGCGGGCCTCCACCAGGTCGTTCCGGGTGTCGAGCACCATCCGTTCGGCGCCCAGCGCGCGGGCCGCGTCCTCGGCCGCCGTCACGAGCAGCGCGGCGCCGCCCCGGCCCCGGGCCCGCGGCCGTAGGTACACCCGCTTCAGCTCGGCGGTCGTGGCGTCCGCCAACCGCACCCCCGCCGTGCCGACGGGCTCGCCCTCGTACCGTGCCACCAGCAGGAGTCCGCCCGGCGGTGCGAGGTACTCCCCGGTGTCCGCCGTGACCTCCCGCTCCAGTTCGTCCGGGTCCGTGGCACGCCCTTCGTGGAGCCGGTACCAGCGGTCGCTGACCTCCGTGTAGTACGCGCGCCAGAGGGACGCGGCCACGGGGGAGTCGTGGGGCTCGGCGGCCACGGACCAGCGTTCCGGAGCCGGCGTGCCGGAGGTGAGGGGTGTGCGGGGCGTGGGGGGCTGCGGAACCGACGGGGGTGTCGAACGGGTCATGGCGGTCATTGTCGGGAGCGGGGCGGGGCGCCTCGCAAACGATTTACGCCGCCGCCCCGGGTGTCACGCGGTCGTCCCGCAGTCGTCCCGCGCGCACGCGCTTGCCGTTTGAACGAACGGGTTCGGGCAACCCGGTGCGAAACGGCCCGACGGGGCGAGACGCCCGGGCCGAGGACTCTGGAAGGCATTCATGTCCACAGGATTGATCATCGCTTTGATCGTGATCGTGGCGCTCGTGGTTGTCGTGGCCGCCGTCCTGACGCTGCGCGCCCGTAGGGGCGCGGGTGGCGGCGGCTCGCTGAAGCGGCGCTTCGGCCCCGAGTACGACCGGACCGTGGCCCGCCACGACGGTGACGAGCGGGCCGCCGCCCGGGAACTCGCGGAGCGGGTCAAGCGGCACGGCTCGCTGGAGAAGCGGCCGCTGCCGAGCGCCGAGCGCGAACGGTACGAGTCGCGCTGGGCCGCCGCCCAGGAGCGCTTCGTCGACTCGCCCCGTGAGGCGGTCGCCGAGGCGGACCGGCTGATCTCCGAGGTGGCCGAGGCTCGCGGCTTCCCGGACGGGAACCGCTACGAGACCCAGCTGGAGGCGCTCTCCGTCCACCACGCCCACCATGTGCACGGCTACCGCCGGGTGCACCTCGCGGCGCACACCACCGGCGACACCGCCCAGGGCCGCACGGGAGCGTTCGACGGCAACGGTGTCGACCCCGGTACCGGCACCGAGGACCTGCGCGAGGCCATGATCGAGGCCCGGGCCCTGTTCGAGGACCTGGTGACGCCGAGCCGCCGGGACGCGCGGGCGGACCGCGACGCCTCGGCCGGACACGCGGGCCGCGCCCACCGCGACGGCTCCGCGCGACGCGACGTGCGCGACGGTGCGGCCGCCGACGGCCGTCACCGGTCCCATCTGCCATGGGCGCCGGCCAGGCGCCACGCGAAAGGAAGTTGAGGGGGATGACCGACGACATGACGAGGGGCGAGGGCATCCGCGAACGCGGTCCGCGTGACACGCGCGAGGCCGACGCGAGGCGGGACGGTACGCGGGCGAGCGGCATCCCTCCGGGCAGCCGCGCGGCGGACGCGGCCGACTCGGCGACGGGCGGCACCGGGGCTCCGCTGGTGGCCGGCCACGACACCGCGGACGGCCGCACCGGCGGCCGTACCGAGCACAGGACGATGGGCGTCCGCGACGAGCCCGCCGGGGTTCGGGGCGCGGACACCCCCGGGCCGGGCCGCGGCGAGGGCCCCACCAGGGCCCCCGGCGGGAACGGCTCCAGGTCCGCCGGGTCCCCCCTGCTGCCCCATGACGAGAGCGACAAGCTGACGCTGCGGCTGCAGCACGCGGTCGGTGGGTTCGTCGACGAGCCCCGCTCCGCCGTCGAGGAGGCCGACCACGTCCTGGAGGAGGTCACCGCCCGCTTCACCGACGCGATGACCCAGCGGCGCCGTACCCTCCGCAACACCTGGGAGACCGGCGCCGACGACCGCGCCACCGACACCGAACAGCTCCGCCTCGCTCTGCGCGACTACCGCGAGCTGACCGAACGGCTGCTGCGCCTCTGACCGCGACAGCGACACCGGCACTTGACGAGACCGCGCCCCGGGTCGTGCCCCGGGGCGCGGTCTTCTGCGCGGGGCGCCATAGGGACGCCGGGGTCGTCAGGGGACCGGGTCGGCCGCACCGGTGCCGGGCGGCCGGGCGGCGGGCTCACCCCTCCTGGCGCTGCCGTCCCTCTCGGCGCTCACGCCACTGCCGTACGACCTCTTCCACGTCGTAGGGCTTCAGGCCGAGCGGGGGTCCCGGTGGGGGCTTGAACATCATGTCGCGGATCTTGGAGTTGATCTCGGTGACGATCTTGCGGACGACGCGTTCGGAAGGGGCCTCGGCGGCCGTCGCGAGCGCGTCCTCGGCCTCCTTGCGCAGGGCCAGCGTCGGGGGCAGGACCGACAGGCCCTCGCGGGCCATCTTCCGTTTGATCCACCACAGTTCGTCGTACGTGGTGTCGTCGCCCTCCAGCGGCCGGCCGACGCCGGGGAGGCTCTTGAAGTCGCCGCGCGCCTCGGCGTCGCGGATCTGTTTGTCGACGAACGACTCGAAGCTGACACCGGGGGGCTTTCGCTCGGTCATGCGTCCATTGTGCCGGAGCCCGCACAACAGGACGATCCGGCGATTTATCATGCGGCGGCGGCGTGCCAAACGTGCCGTGCGCAGCGACAATCGGAGTTTGACCCGTTAGGAGCGGTACGTGCTCGAACTCACCATGGCCTCGGTCTCCGAGGCGGACGCCGGGGCGACGGCCGGCATGCAGATGGCCGACGCGCCCAGCGAGCCGGGCGGCGTGCTCCGGGTGGGCCGCGATCGGGCGGTGTGCCGGCTCGCGACACCGGACGACTGGCTCTTCGTCTCCCGTGTGCACCTGGAGTTCCTGTGCGGCCCCGACGGGACCTGGCAGGTCACGTGGCTGCGCGGCTCGCACGCCGACCCGTCCTCCGAGGTGCGGCTGACCCTGCAGGGCCATCAGCCCTCGCCGCTGCCGTACGGCGGCACGGCGAAGCTGCCGCACGGCAGCTCCGGCGAACTCGTCATCCACGACCGCACGGCTCCCCGCAGCGTCAACGTGGGCTTCTACCACGAGGGCTGACGGGGCCCGCTCCCCTCGACGGCGTCAGTCGGTCACCCGGGCCAGGGCGAAGCCGTCGTACCCCTTGCTGCCCACGGTCTGCAGCGCGGTGCCGGACAACTTCGGGTGCGTGGCGATGAGTTCGATGGCGGCGCGGGTGCCGCGGACGTCCGGCTCGGTGCTGCCGGCGTCGGCGACCCGGCCGCCGCGTACGACGTTGTCGACGACGATGACGCTGCCGGCCCGGGTGAGCTTCAGGGCCCACTCCACGTAGTGCGGGTTGTTGGCCTTGTCCGCGTCGATGAAGACCAGGTCGAAGGGTTCGGGGTTCTCGTCGGTCAGCTTGGGCAGCGACTCCAGGGCAGGGCCGACCCGGACCTCGACGAGGTGGTCGAGCCCGGCGCGCGCGATGTTGCGGCACGCGACCTCCGCGTGCCGGGCGCTGTACTCCAGGGAGATCAGCCGGCCGTCGGCGGGCAGCGCGCGGGCCAGCCAGATGGTGCTGTAGCCGCCGAGGGTGCCGATCTCCAGGATGCGCCGGGCGCCCTGGATCAGGGCGAGGAGGTGGAGGAACTTACCCTGGCCCGCGGCGACGTCGATGGCCGGGAGCCCGGCCGCCTCGTTGTCGCGCAGCGCCGCCGCCAGGGCCTCGTCGTTCGGGGCGAGGTGGGTGGAGAAGTAGGCGTCCACGTCGTCCCAGGTCCGTGACTCGCTCATGAAGCTGTGCCTCCCGCGCCTTCCATCAGGGTACTTACTTAGAGCAGCTAAGTAGGTGCGCTAATGAATATAGGCGCGGTGTGGGCTCCCTGTCAGCGGTTCCCGGAGGTGTGTCAGCCGTTCGGCGCGGACTTGGGGTCGGCTGCGGCCTCCGGTGCGGGCGCCGGACCGGCCCCGGGAGGCACCGGAGCGCCGGGCGGCGTCGGCGCGCCCGGCGGCATGTGCGCGCCCGGCGGGTAGGCCCCCGGAGGGTACGCGCCCGGCGGCATGAAGGCGCCCGGCGGCGGCACGGGCGGCAGCTGTCGCTTGGCGTTGCGCTTGAGCACGATCGCGACGGCGACCGCCTTGACCGCCAGCACGGCCATGCCGATGCCGAAGGACAGCAGCCAGCCGGGGATGCCCCATACGGTCCACATCTCGTCCACGTGGATGACCTCTCGATAGGTGTCGTCGGCCGCGGCCCGCCGCAGCGTGTGGTCGCCGGAGATCCGCTCCGGCCGCGGGAAGTCCTGCTCGACGGCGGTGAGGAAGCCCGTGCCGCCCGCGGCCAGGTCGCCGAGGGTGCCCACCGGCGCGCCGAGCCGGCCGGCGAACGTCACCTCCGGCTCGTCTCCGCCGATCGCCGAGCTCGGCTCCATCCGGTGCTCGGCGAGCACGTACAGGCCGAGCGCCTGCGGTGTGTCGGCCAGCCGTGACAGCCGCATCGGATAGACCAGTTCGTCGCTGGCGAAGGTGAGGTGCAGCGGGTCGAGGGTGCCGGACAGCGGGGTGCCGCCGGCCGAGTCCTCCGGCGCGAGCCGGATCGCCACGTACTCCCACTTCTGCCGGACGTACGGCTCCAGCGCCGTGTCCAGGCGGTCCGGGAGCCGGAAGCCGTTCCCGTCCAGCCAGTCGCCGAGCGCTCCGGAGTCGGTCGCGGTCAGCCGCGCCACGTCGAACGGGCCGAGCCGCTCGCGGCCGACGACGTCCACCGGGGACCGCGGGCCCCCGGCCGCCGCGTCCCCCGCGCCGTCGCCCTCGAACATGTCGAAGGGCCAGTCGTCCGAGCGCGGCCAGAAGTACTCACGCCGCTCGTACACGGGCGCGGTCTCCTTGTCGAGCTGGTCGAAGAGGGCCGCGTCGCCCAGCTCCACCGTCGCCCGGTTCGGCACCGGCATGATCCACGCGGCCGTCCGGGCGTCGCCGGAGACCGTCAGACTCATCACGATCTGCTCCTCGCGGCCGTCCCAGCGCACCACGGACCGCTCGCGGCTCACGTACACACTCCGCTGGTCGTCCGGCACCATCGCACCGCAGCCGCAGGCGTACGCCGGTGCCACGAGCGAGGCCAACTGGAGCCCCAGCAGCGCCAGCACGACCACCACAAGCCGTCCGCGTATCCCGCGCCCCTCACGCGCCCTCAGTACCGGACGCGCGCGCCCCCGTACGAAACCCTTCATCCCCCGTGCCTTTCCACTGCCCCGCTGACCTGCCGTACCGCTCGGGCCCATGGTTCCAGGTGTTTGTCAGTGGTCTGTCACCACCGTGCCCGCGATGCGCATCCGTGATCCCCGCCGTGCCCTTGAGCGGGACGACGGCCCCACGCGCACTATCGTCATCCGGACAAGCGAGGGCGACTCTCAGGTGAAGTCGGGGTTGCCCGCGTCTCACCGTCGGGACAGTGCGAGCCTTTTCGGTGGGACGGCCGACGGGGCGGGAGGACGACAGCGCGTGGCGACGGAGCAGAGCAGACCGGGCGGAGCCGTGGGAACCGGTGCGGCGGCGGCGCGCCTGGGGGCCCTGCGGGCCGTGCTGTGGCTGGTCGCCGGCGTCCTGGCGGTACGTCAGATCGCGGTCGTGCTCCACACCCCCAAGGGCGAGCGGCTCACCGACCTGGAGACCTGGGTCGGGCCCAGCGGAGTCCTCCACGTGAACGGCTCGCTGTACGACTCGACGCGCTTCACCGGCACCCCCTTCGGCGGCCTCGTCCTCAAGCCCCTCACCCGGACGGCCGAACAGGCCCTCGGCTGGGGCTGGACCTTCGGCACCCTCCTGCTGGTCGTCGCCCTCGGTCTGGTCGCAGCCCGCGCCCTGCCCCAGCCCGTCACCCGCCGTACGGCACTGCTCGCGGCCCCCGTCGCGGTCACCCTGCTGATGCTGTCGCTGCCGGTGCGCAACACCCTCTACCTGGGCCAGACCAGCATCATCCCCGTGCTGCTCGTCCTCGCGGGCTGCTTCGCGGTGCGGGGCGAGCGGACCAGCGGCGCCTTCATAGGGCTCGCCGCGGCCTTCCAGCCGACCGTGCTGCTGTTCGTGCCGCTGCTGTGGTTCACCGGCCGCGGACGGGCCGCCGCGAGCACCGGGATCACGTTCGCCGGGGCCACCGCGCTGGCCTGGGCCGCGATGCCGCACGACTCGTTCACCTACTGGGTGCACCATCTCGGGGGCGTCGGCCTCGGCGGCCGGGCGGACGACCTCGCCAACCAGTCCCTGCACGGCGCGCTGCTCCGGCTGGGCCTCACGGGCCCGCTGGAGATCGTCGTCTTCTTCGCGCTGGCCGCCGCCGTCGCCGTGTTCGGCATGCGGCGGGCCGTCCACTACGCCCGCGACGGGCAGCTGCTGCTCGCCGTCGCGATCACCGGCTGTGTCGTGGTCGCCGTCTCCCCGACGTCCTGGAAGCACCAGCTGCTGTGGGTGCTGCTCGCGGCCGTCGGCCGGGTCGGCACCAAGCAGTCCTCGCGCTACGTGTGGCCGGTCGCCGTCGTCCTGGTGATGACCCTGCCGGCGAAGATGATGGTCCCGAACGTGGACGTCCTGTACCCGGCCCGCGACAACGTCGTGCTGCTGGCCGCGCTCGCCGCCGCGCTCGTCGTGCCGTTCCTGTCCCGCACCTCGGAGTACTACCGGGCCCCCGTGCCCACGGAGTACGCCCCGAAGGCGCAGACCCGTCCCCGCCGGGCGCCGCTGCTGCGCCGGGTGGCCACCCGGCCGAACCTGCTCCTCGAACTGCTGCTGATCCGCGTCGTGTACGCGGCCTACCAGCGCACGCGGCTGGAGGCCACCGGCAGCCGGGCCTCGGCCGAGGAGCACGCCCGGCAGATTCTCTCCGTCGAGGAGGCCCTGTTCCTCGACGTCGAGCACTGGTTCAACCACACGGTCGTCGGGATCGGCTGGCTGCGGGTCTTCTTCGACTTCTACTACACCTCGTTCCACTTCGTGGTCCCGCTGACCGTCCTCGGCCTCCTCTACTGGCGCCGCCCCGCCGACTACCGCTGGGCCCGCACAGCCATCGGCTTCACCACGGTCCTCGCGCTCGTCGGTTTCTTCCTCTACCCCCTGGCGCCGCCGCGGCTGATGCCCGGCCTCGGCATCATCGACACCATCCACGGCGTCCAGGACTTCTCCCGCCCGGACTACGGCAGACTGACCGAAGTCGCCAACCAGTACGCGGCGATGCCGTCCCTGCACTTCGGCTGGTCCCTGTGGTGCGGCCTCACGATCGCGATCGTCGCCCCCAGGGTGTGGATGAAGGTCCTCGGCCTGATGCACCCCTTCTTCACGGTTCTGGCGATCGTGGCGACGGGCAACCACTGGGTGCTGGACGCGGTGGGCGGGGCGGCGGTGGTGGGTGCGGGCTTCGGTCTGACGTACCTCCTGACGGGACCGCGCACCACCGCGCCCCGAAAGGGGCGCGGGGAACTGCGCGAGCAACCGAAGACGGCGGACAGACTCGCGACGGTCGTCCGGCACGACGGCGGGGGAGCGGCCGGAGAGGGCGGACGAACGACCGAAGACGGCGGAGACAGGGGCGGGGCGTAGGGGGCGCGGCCCCTGCCTCCGGCCGGACGGGCCGACGGCGCCGGGAGGCCGTCGGCCCGAGTGCTGGGGGATGGGTGGGGTCAGCCCGTGGTCACCTGGAGGTGCTTCACCCCGTTGATCCAGGCGGAGCGCAGGCGGTCGGGATCGCCGGCCAGGCGGAGACCCGGCATCGCGTCGGCGATCGCGTTGAAGATGAGGTCGATCTCCAGGACCGCGAGGGACTTGCCCAGGCAGAAGTGGGGGCCTCCGCCGCCGAAGCCCAGGTGGGGGTTGGGGTCGCGGGTGATGTCGAAGGCGTCGGGGTTCTCGAAGACGTCCGGGTCGTGGTTGGCGGAGGCGTAGAAGATGCCGACGCGGTCGCCCTTCCGAATGAGCTTGCCGCCGAGTTCCACGTCCTGGGTGGCGGTGCGCTGGAAGGCGTTGACCGGGGCGGCCCAGCGGACGATCTCCTCGGCGGCCGTCGCGGGGCGCTCGCGCTTGTACAGCTCCCACTGGTCGGGGTGGGTGAGGAAGGCGTGCATGCCGTGGGTGATGGCGTTGCGGGTCGTCTCGTTGCCCGCGACGGCCAGCATCAGCACGAAGAAGCCGAACTCGTCGGAGGCGAGGTTCCCCTCGTCCTCGGCGGCCACCAGGGTGGTGACGATGTCCTTCGCCGGGCACTGCTTGCGGTCGGCGGCCATGTTCATGGCGTAGGCGATGAGTTCCATCGCCGACTGCTGGCCGACCTCCTCGGTGATGGCGTACTCCGGGTCGTCGTAGGAGATCATCCGGTTCGACCACTCGAAGATCCGGATGCGGTCCTCCTGAGGGATGCCGATCAGCTCGGCGATGGCCTGGAGGGGTAGTTCGCAGGCGACCTCGGTGACGAAGTCGAAGGGGCCCGGACGGGCGGCGGCCTCGCGGGCGATGGTGAGGGCCCGGTGGCGCAGGTTGTCCTCCAGCGCGCGGATCGCCCTCGGAGTGAACACGCGCTGCACGATCTGGCGGACCCGGGTGTGCTCCGGCGGGTCCATGTTCAGCAGGATCAGCCGCTGGGCGTCGATGGCGTCGCGCTCGATGTGCTCGTTGAAGCGGATGATCGCGGTGTTGACGGTCGAGGAGAACAACTCCGGGTGCGTGGAGACGTACTTGACGTCCGCGTGCCGGGTGACGGCCCAGTAGCCCTCGTCCGCGAAGCCCGCGATGCCGGGTGCCTGCGGGATCCAGTGGACCGGTTCCGTGCGGCGCAGTTCGGCGAACTCCGGGAGGGGGACACGGTGGTGCAGGAGGTCGGGGTCGGTGAGGTCGAACCCGTCGGGCAGCGCTGGACAGGGCATCGGCAACTCCTGACGGAGCATCAGATATAAGGAATTGCGGTGACGGTAGTAACGGGTTCTAGAACTGGCAAGGGGTGCGGGCTCGTCAATCGGCGGCCAATTGCCGCACGACCCTTGCGGTGTCGGAGTGGCCCTCCGCAGACTGCTGAAGAGAACTAGAACGCGTACTAGTTCTGCGTGGCGGGTCGGGCCGGGACGCCCCGCGCCGCGCGGGTAACCGTCGAGAGGATTCCCCATGGCCGCGGAACCCGTGATCGTCGAAGCCGTACGCACCCCCATCGGCAGGCGCGGCGGCGCGCTCGCCAACCTGCACCCCGCCTATCTGCTGGGCGAGACCTACCGTGAACTCCTCGGCCGCACCGGCATCCCCGCCGACTGCGTCGAGCAGATCGTCGGCGGCACCGTGACCCACGCCGGCGAACAGTCCATGAACCCCGCGCGCACGGCCTGGCTGACCATGGGCCTGCCGTACGAGACGGCCGCGACCACCGTCGACTGTCAGTGCGGCTCCTCGCAGCAGGCCTCGCACATGGTGGCCAACATGGTCGCGGCCGGCGTCATCGACGTCGGGATCAGCTGCGGGGTCGAGGCCATGTCCCGGGTGCCGCTCGGGTCGGGGTCCAAGCACGGGCCGGGCAAGCCGTTCCCGGAGGAGTGGAACGTCGACCTGCCGAACCAGTTCGAGGCCGCCGAACGGATCGCCCGGCACCGGGGGCTCAGCCGAGAGGACGTGGACGCGCTGGGCCTGCGGTCCCAGGAGCGGGCCGCCGTCGCGTGGGCCGAGGAGCGGTTCAAGAAGGAGACGTTCGCCGTCCAGGTGCCGACGACCGAGGCGGAACAGGGTGCCGGGCAGGGCATGTGGCGGCTCGTCGACCACGACGAGGGGCTGCGCGACACCTCGGCGGAGGTGCTGGCCCGGCTGAAGCCGATCATGCCGACGGCGGTCCACACGGCCGGCAACTCCTCCCAGATCAGCGACGGCGCGGCGGCGATCATGTGGGCGTCCAAGCGGATGGCGCGGGCGCTGAAGCTCCGACCGAGGGCACGGATCGTCGCCCAGGCGCTGGTCGGCTCCGACCCCCACTTCCACCTCGACGGGCCGATCGACGCGACCAAGGCCGTGCTGGGGAAGGCCGGGATGTCGCTGAAGGACATCGACCTGGTGGAGATCAACGAGGCCTTCGCGTCGGTGGTGTTGAGCTGGGCGCGGGTCTTCGACCAGGACCTGGAGAAGGTGAACGTCAACGGCGGCGCCATCGCCCTCGGCCACCCGGTGGGCGCGACCGGGGCACGGCTCATCACGACCGCGCTGCACGAGCTGGAGCGTACGGACAAGGAGTTCGCGCTGGTGACGATGTGCGCCGGCGGCGGGCTGGCGACCGGGACGATCATCCAGCGGCTCTGACGGGCGGGGAGGAGGAAGAGGGGGAGCAGGGAAAAGGGCCCTGCTGGTCGTCCCGCGACCAGCAGGGCCTTCCCCCGTGGCGGCAAGTCCCCCGTGCCGCCGTACTCCCCCGTGGCGGCCGGTCGAACCGCCCGTTCCCCCGTCGTGCGCGGCCCCCGTTCCGCCCACACCCTTGATTTCACCGGGTCGCGCATTGTTAGGCAGGGGGGTCGAGGCTGCCAAACAATGGCCGGACGCGATCTCGCCGCTTGGGCGGCCGGATGCGTACGTTGGTGGCGGACGGTGTGGGTGTGGTGGGAGGGGAACAGCGCGGTGGCGGGTCGTCGTGAGGTGCCGGTCGATCCGGGGGCCGGGCCGGTGCAACGGTTCGCGTTCGAGTTGCGCAAACTGCGGACCGAGGCGGGCGGCCTCACCTACCGGGCGATGGCCGAACGGGCGGGCTACTCGATCACCACCCTCTCCCAGGCCGCGGGCGGCGAGCAGTTGCCCACGCTGCCGGTGGCCCTGGCCTTCGTACGGGCCTGCGGGGGCGATCCGGCGGAGTGGGAGGCCCGGTGGCAGCAGGCGGTCGAGGAGGCCGCGGCCTTCGACCCGGACGCCGACGAGACGGCGGCGGAGCCGCCGTACCGGGGGCTCGCCCGGTTCGAGACCGGGGACAGCGGCCTCTTCTTCGGCCGGGACCGCCTCACCGCCGACCTCGTGGACCTGATGCGCCGACGGCGGTTCGCGGCGGTCTTCGGCCCCTCCGGCATCGGCAAGTCCTCCCTGCTGCGCGCCGGCCTGATCCCGGTCCTGAGGGAGTCCGAGGACCTGGCCCTACGGCCGTCCGCGATCCGCATCCTGACCCCCGGCGACCAACTGTCCCGAACCTATGAACTGCTGCGGGAGACGACCGGGGGTGGAGGGGGTACGGGCGGCGACACCGGCGACAGCGGCGGGGGCGACAGCGGTAGTGGCAAACGGGCCGGCGGTGGCACCGGTTCCAGGTCTGACCTCGGCTCTGGCTCTGGCGTCGGCGGTGGCACCGGTTCCAGGTCTGACCTCGGCTCTGGGCCTGGCCTCCGCTCCGGCTCCGATTCCGGCCTCCGCTCCGGCCCCGGCCGTGCCTCCGGCTCCGGCTCCGGCTCCGGCTTCAGCTCTGGCCCCGGCTCCGGCCCCGGCCGTGCCTCCGCCCCCGGCCGTACCGGCGTCGGCTCCGCCCCCGGCCGTACCGGTGTCGGTCCCGGACGTGGTGACACGCTCGTCGTGGTCGATCAGTTCGAGGAGGTGTTCACCCTCTGTCACGACCCGGTCGAACGCGCGCGGTTCATCGACCTGTTGCTCACCGCACGTGAACCGGACAGTGGGCTGCGGGTGCTGCTGGCCGTGCGCGCGGACTTCTACGGCCGGTGCGCCGAGCATCGCGCGCTGGCCGAGGCGCTCGGGGACGCCAACCTGCTGGCCGGGCCCATGAGTCCGGCCGAACTGCGCGAGGTCGTCGTCAAGCCGGCCGCGGCCGCCGGACTCACCGTGGAGCGGGCGCTGACCACCCGGCTCGTCGAGGAGATCACCGACGCACCCGGCGGGCTGCCCCTGCTGTCGCACGTCCTGCTGGAGACCTGGCGGCGCCGCCGGGGCAAGGCCCTCACCCTCGCCGGCTACGAGGCGGCCGGCGGCCTGGACGGCGCGATCGCCAAGACCGCCGAGGACGTCCACAGCCGGTTCACCGACAGCGAGGCGGCCACCGCCCGCCGGGTGCTGCTGCGGCTCATCTCGCCCGGTGACGGCACCCCCGACACCCGCCGGCCCGCCGAACGGGCCGAGTTGGAGACCACGGGCACCGGACGGGAGGAGGTCGCCCGGGTCCTGGAGGCGCTCACCCGGGCCCGCCTCCTCACCCTCGACGGCCCGACCGTGGACCTCGCGCACGAGGCGCTCATCACCGCCTGGCCCCGGCTGCGCGGCTGGATCGAGGAGGACCGTGACCGGCTGCGCGCCCACCGGCACCTGACCGAGGCGGCCCGGTCCTGGGAGGAGCTGGGCCGTGACGCGGGCGCGCTGTACCGGGGGAGCCGGCTCGCCAGGGCGCGGGAGTACTTCGGGGGGGCCGGGCCACACCGACGACCTGACCGATCAGGAGGCCGCCTTCCTCGCGGCCGGTCTCGGCGCGCTGGAGCAGGAGGAGCGCGCCAAGGCCCGCACCACCCGCCGGTTGCGCGTCCTCGTCACCTCCCTGGCCGGCCTGCTCGCCCTCGCCCTGACCGCCACCGCTGTCGCCTACTGGCAGCGCCAGAGCGCCCTGGACGCCCAACGCGACGGTCTCTCCCGCCAGTTGGCCGCACAGTCCGCCGCCCTGCTGGACAGCGACACCGACCTCGCGTCACTGCTGGCCATCAAGGCGTACCGGACGAGCCCCACCCGCGAGGCCACCCGGAGCCTGTACGCCGCCGCTGCCGTCCCCCTCGAACGCCGGCTGACCGGACACACCGAGACCGTGTCCGCGCTGGTCTACAGCCCCGACGGGAAGACCCTCGCCAGCGGCGCCTTTGACGGCACGGTACGGCTGTGGGACACCAGGACCGGACGGACGAACACGGTGCTCACCGGCCGTGCGGACGCGGACGACCCCGATCTCGTCCGCACCGTGGCCTTCGCCCCGGACGGCCGGACCCTCGCCACCAGCCACAACGACGACGCGCGGCTGTGGGACCTGGACACCGGACGCGTACGGGACGCGGTCGCCCTGCGCGACCCCGACGACGACAACATGGCGGCGGTCGGTTTCGACCGCGCCGGTCGCGCGCTCGCCGTCGCCGAGGGCGGGCAGGTGCTGGACGTGGCCGACGGCCGGGTCGTGACCACCCTCAAGGGCCCCACCGGGCTGGAGATGGCGGTCGCGTTCAGCCCCGACGGACGCACCCTCGCCACCAGCACCAGGGACCACACCGCCCAACTGTGGGACCTGGAGACCGGGAAGGTGCTCCACACCCTCAAGAGCGGTACCGGCGTGGTCAGTTCACTGGCCTTCGACTCGGCAGGGAAGACCCTGGCCACCGGCACCGAGGACGGCACCGTCCATCTGTGGGACGTGGCCGACGGCGAGCAGCGGACCACCCTCACCAGCGCCAGCAGCAGGGTCGAGTCCATGGCGTTCGCCCCGGACGGCAAAACCCTGGCCGCCGGCAGCTACGACGGCACCGTACGCCTCTGGGACCTCGCCACCGGCCGTGCCGGCACCACCCTCACCGGTCACACCAGCCCCGTCATGTCGGTGGCGTTCGATCCCGACGGCACCGAACTGGCCGCGGGCAACCAGGCCGACACCTTCGGCGGTGGCGGCGGCGGTGACGTCGCGATCCGGCTGTGGAAGGCGGGCACGAACCGCCCCCGGGCCACGCTGGACGTCCCCGGCGACGATCTGCGGTCGATGTCCTTCAGCCCCGACGGCGACACCCTGGTCACCAGCAGCAGCACGAGGTCCGACGACCCCAGGGACATGCGCAGCACGGTACGGCTCTGGGACACGGGTACCCGCCGTACGCGCGCCGTGCTCGACGACGGCCTGACCCACGTCGGGGAGGTCGTCTTCAGCCCCGACGGCCGGACGCTCGCCCTCACCTCCGGCATCCGGGCCCAGCTGTGGGACGTCCGCACCCGCCGACCGCGGATCACCCTCCCCGACCACTTCGTCAACGCGATGGTCTTCAGCCCGGACGGCCGCACGCTGGTGACGGTGGGCGACGGCCTCCACCTCTACGACCCCCGCACCGGGCGCCCCCGCGCCGAACTCCCCAAGGCCGAGGAGGGCTCGGCGCTGGCGTTCAGCCCCACGGGCGAGGTCTTCGCCACCACCGGGGGCCGGAAGGCGCAGATCCGGCTGCGCGATCCCGATACCGGACGCGTCCGCCGCACGCTCACGGAACCGGCCGGCAGCGCTCCGCCCGAGGGGGCGCGCGACAACCCGGCCATGATGTTCCGGCAGGTGGAGTCGATGGCCTTCAGCCCGGACGGCCGCACTCTCGCCTCCGCCGAGGCCGACGGCACGGTACGGCTGTGGGACACCGGCAGCGGAGACCTCGACGCCACGCTGACCGTCAGCCTCACCCAGGGCCCGGTCACGCTCGCGTTCAGTCCCGACGGCCGCACGCTCGCCACGGCCGGGGGCGGCACGGTACGGCTGTGGGACACCGCCACCCGGTACGCCCGGGAGACCTTCCCCGACGGTGGCGCGGCGAGGCTCGCGTTCAGTCCCGACGGTCGCACCCTCGCGGTCGGTGACCACCGCGACCGTATCCGTCTGTGGGACGTCGACCTGCCCCTGCCCGCCGAGGCGATCGACCACCTCTGCCGAGCCGTCCACCGTGACCTCACCCGGCAGGAGAGGGCGCTGTACCTGCCGGACCAGGAGTCGGGCGGGGCGTGCGGGTAGAGGAGCGGGTCGGTCGGCCCCCGGAACGCGACGAAGACGGCGGCCCCGGGGATCGGGGGCCGCCGCCTTCGGTCCGTGCCGGCGCTCGGTCGCGCCGGTGGTGCCGGATCAGTACCAGTGGTTGGCCTGCCAGAAGTTCCATGCGCCGCACGGGCTGCCGTAGCGGTCCTTCATGTAGTCCACGCCCCACTTGATCTGGGTGGCGGCGTTGGTCTTCCAGTCGGAGCCGGCGGAGGCCATCTTGGAGCCAGGGAGCGCCTGGACCAGGCCGTAGGCACCGGAGGACGCGTTGGTCGCGTTGACGTCCCAGTCGCTCTCGTGGTCGACGATGTTGGAGAAGCACTTGTACTGGGCCGAGTTCCCGATCATCTTCTTCGCGACAGCCTGGGCCTGGGAGGCCTCCGACGCGGCCTGGGCGGGCGCGGCGGCGAGCAGGGCACCGGTGGCGGCGACGGCCAGGGTGGCACCGGCGAGGGCCTTCTTCGGGGAGGCGATGCGGCGGAGAGCGGAGCGGGTCACGGGGATCCTTTTCTTCGGGGTCATGGTCGTCGCGGGCATGCCTTCACCACATGAGGTGCGGTGGGGGCGTACGTCGGCGCCGAGGCCCGGGTGGGCACGTCGGCGCCGTTGCGACTCATCCAGAGAAACAGCCGGAGCGGGCGTCTGCAATGACCCCTTTTGCTAGTTGTAGTCGTATCCGCGCCGAAGGCCCCCTCTGTGACGTGGCTCTCAAAGCCCAGGTCAGCGCCCGTAAGGCCGTGTGCATGCCAAACACTTCGATCTACGAGCCCGGTTCGTATGTGACCTGGGTCCTGTGGGGTGCTTCACGGCTCGCGCGACGGACGGTGAACGGTGCCTCGCCCGAGCGTCACCGGGCGGGCGGGGCGAATGTGACCGCGCTCTCGAACGCGGCCCTGCGGGTGGCCCGGCGCAGCGCCTTGAGGACGGCGGCGCCGAGAGTGAGGGTCAGCACGGCGGTGACGACCGCGCGGCCCAGGTCCCAGCCGAGTGAGGTGGCCAGGCAGTATGCGAGGAAACGCGTGAGGTTGGCGGCCGGGGCCGCGTCCGCGTCGTAGGCGATGGTCGAGGCCAGGGTGTCGATGAAGGGCCAGCCGTAGAGGTTCATGACCGTGCCGTACGCGAAGGCGGCGACGAAGCCGTACCCGGCGAGCAGGACGAGTTCGGCGCGGCCGCGCAGGCGATGGGCGCCCGGCAGCAGCCCGGCACCCATCGCGAACCAGCCCATCGCCAGCATCTGGAACGGCATCCACGGGCCCACACCCCCGGTGAGCAGCGCGGACGAGAACATCGTCACCGCGCCGAGGGTGAAGCCGAAGCCCGGGCCGAGGACTCGGCCGCTGAGCACCATGAGGAAGAACATCGGCTCGATCCCGGCGGTTCCGGCCCCGATGGGGCGCAGCGCCGCGCCGACCGCCGCGAGCACCCCGAGCATCGCCACCGCCTTCGCCCCGAGCCCCGCCTCGGAGAGCGTCGCGCCGACGACCCCGACCAGCAGCACCAGCAGCCCGGCGAACAACCAGGGCGCGTCCTGCGCGTGGGCGGTCACCTGCGAACCGGGGTCCGCGAAGAAGGGCCAGCCGAAGGCCGCGGCCCCGACCAGGCTGACGAGGAGGAGGGCGGCGACGGTACGGGGGGAGAGCGGGACGGGGCGGGCGCGCGAGGGGCTGCTCATGAGAGCTCCTCCGGGGTGGCCGGCTCCGGGGGCGCCGCTCGCAGGGCGCGTCGTACCTGGGCCGTGGTCAGCCAGGGCTGCGGGGCGAGGATCTTCGTGACCTGCGGGGCGAAGGAGGGGGAGCCGACGACCACCTCGGCGGTCGGCCCGTCGGCCACGACCTCCCCGTCCGCGAGGATCAGCACGCGGTGGGCCAGCTCGGCGGCCAGCTCCACGTCGTGCGTGGCCAGGACGATGGCGTGCCCGTCGGCCGCGAGGCCGCGCAGCAGCGCGATCAGACGTGCCTTGGCCGCGTAGTCGAGGCCCCGGGTCGGTTCGTCGAGCAGGAGCAGCGGCGGGCGGGCCGTGAGGACCACCGCCAGCGCGAGGGCCAGCCGCTGTCCCTCCGACAGGTCGCGCGGGTGCGTGTCGTCGGCGATCCCGGGCAGCAGCTCGGAGGCCAGGGCCCGGCACGTGCCCGGGGCGGCCCCCGCGTCCCGGTCCGCCGCCGCGCACTCCGCCGCGACCGTGTCCGTGTACAGCAGGTCACGGGGTTCCTGCGGTACGAGGCCCACGCGGCGTACGAGATCCTGGGGCGCCGTGCGGTGGGGGACCAGGCCGCTCACCCGGACCGAACCGGCAGTCGGCTCCACCAGGCCGACCAGCGCGGACAGCAGGGTGGACTTGCCGGCGCCGTTGCGGCCCATGAGGGCGATCGTCTCGCCGGGGGTGACGGTGAGGGAGACGTGGGTGAGGGCGTGGACGCGACCGCGGTGGACATCGAGGGCCGTGACCGTCGCCGGAGCGGTGGGGGACGAGGGGGCGCGAAGGGGGGAGCGCTTGCCCAGGAGGCGCCGCAGGAAGGGGGATCGTGGGGGCGGGGAGAGCTCGGGGGCTTCTGTTGTGTGCGGGGTGCGGGTGAGTCGTGGTTGATCGCGCAGTTCCCCGCGCCCCTTGAGGGCGAGGGTTTCTCGGAGTGGTTCCGCGCGGCGGCGGGCGTCCCGGACTGTCAGGGGGAGGGGGGACCAGCCGGCCAGGCGGCCCAGGTCCACCACCGGTGGGTACACGGGCGAGACCGCCATCACCTCGGCCGGCGTGCCCAGGACCGGCGGGGCTCCCGGGGCCGGGAGGAGGGCGACCCGGTCGGCGTACTGGACGACGCGTTCCAGGCGGTGCTCGGCCATGAACACGGTCGTGCCCAGGTCGTGGACGAGCCGCTGGAGCACGGCCAGGACCTCCTCGGCGGCGGCCGGGTCCAGGGCGGAGGTCGGCTCGTCCAGGACCAGGACGCGGGGGTGCGGGGTGAGGACGGAGCCGATCGCGACGCGCTGACGCTGGCCGCCGGAGAGCGTGGCGATGGGGCGGTCCCGGAGGTCGGCGAGACCCAGCAGGTCGAGCGTCTCCTCCACCCGGCGCCGCATGACGTCCGGGGCGAGCCCCAACGACTCCATCCCGTAGGCGAGTTCGTCCTCGACCGTGTCCGTCACGAAGTGCGACAGCGGATCCTGGCCCACCGTGCCGACCACGTCGGCGAGTTCACGCGGCTTGTGGGTACGGGTGTCCCGCCCCGCCACCGTCACCCGGCCGCTCAGGGTGCCCCCGGTGAAGTGCGGCACGAGCCCGCTCACCGCCCCCAGCACGGTCGACTTGCCCACCCCCGACGGCCCCACGAGCAGCACGAGTTCACCCTCCGGGACCTCGAAGTCCAGGCCCCGGACGGTGGGTTCGGCCGCGCCCTCGTACGTCACGGACACATCCTCGAAGCGGATCACGAGGTTTCCTCCTCGGACGGGGCGGCGGTCGGCGCGGGGACGGCGAACGCGGGCAGCAGGCCCAGCAGGATCGCGGCGGCGGGCAGGAGGGGCAGGTCGGGGGAGGTGAGCGGGACGACGGTGGGGTGCAGGGCAGCGGGGTCGTACGCGGCGCAGACGATCAGCAGCGCGGCGACGGCCACCCCGGACCCGGCCACCAGCCACGCCCGCACCCCCCATGCGTCGGGCCGGTAGCGGGTGCGCGGCGAGCGACGGCCGCCCAGCCGCAGTCCCGCCAGCGCGGCGGCCACTCCCGCGAGCAGCACGGGGAGGCCGTAGCCGCCGCCCTCGGCGGTCAGCACGCCGTACGTTCCCGCGCAGACGCCGAGCAGTCCACCGAGGGTGAGCGCGGCGGTCGTACGGCGGACGGGTGCCGGGACCTCGGCGGTCCGGCCGTAGCCGCGCGAGTCCATCGCGGCAGCGAGTGCCACCGACCGCTCCAACGCGCCCTCCAGCACCGGGAGTCCGACGTGCAGCAGCCCCCGTACGCCCCGGTCCGGCCGGCCCCGCAGCCGCCGCGCGGCCCGCAACCGCTGTACGTCCGCCACCAGATGCGGGGCGAACGTCATCGCCACCACCACGGCCACCCCGGCCTCGTACAGGGCGCCGGGGAGGGACTTGAGGAGGCGGGCCGGGTTGGCCAGGGCGTTGGCGGCACCGACGCAGATCAACAAGGTGGCCAGCCGCAACCCGTCGTACAGCGCGAACAGGACGCCCTCCGCCGTGACCCGGCCGCCCAGCCGGATCCCCTGCGCCCAGGCGGGAAGCGGCGCTTCGGGGAGCGTGACCAGGGCGTGCGTCCCGGGGACGGGCGACCCCAGCACGACGGCGAACCCGAGCCGGACGCCCAGCACCACCAGCCCGAGCTTCACGAACGCGGTGTACGAGCGGGCCCAGGGGGCGTCGGTCCGGTGCGTGGCCACGACGTATCCGGCCACCGCGATGAGCAGGGCGAGGAGCAGGGGGTTGGTGGTGCGCGACGCGGCGGTGCCGAGCCCGAGGGCCCAGACCCACCAGGCGAGGGGATGCACCCCGACCCCGCCACCTCGTACCGCCGACTCGCGCACCCTGCGCCCGGCCGCCCCCGAATCCGGGCGCCCTGTGTTGAACCCTCGCACCGCGCCGCCCTATCCCCGCCGCCGCGCCCGCCACACCGCCGCGCCTCCCAGCACGGCGACCGCTCCCACGCCCACGAACAGCCCGACGGACGGCCCCTCGCCCTCCTGGGTGGCACCGTCGGCCGACGAACTCGGGTCATCGGCACGACCGTCGGAGCCGGACGCGGACGGGGACGTGGACGCGGACTCGGCACCGGAGTCGGTGCCGGTGTCGGCACCGGAGTCGACCGCCTCGCCGCAGCCCCGCACCGGATATCCCCCGATCGCGCAGAGCAGCGCGTTCGTGTCGTACCGGAGGGGCTTGGCGACGGACGCCAACGCCTCGGCCGTGGTCGCGTCGTCCGGCACCCGCGCACAGGCCGTACGCGCCTTCGGAGGTGTCTCGCCCTCCGGCGCGTCGGCGGCCGTACCGAAGTCGATGACCAGCGCGACCCGCTTCTCCCCGCCCCGCGCTGCCGTGTCCCCGCAGATCGAGGCGAAGTCGGCGGCGCCACGCGGCTGGACCGCGTCCGACGAGTCCCGGCTCACGGCGAACCGGAAGCCCTGGACCTCCCCGTCCGCCGGCCGCGCGGTCGACGGCCCCTGGGTGGCGTACGCCCAGGCGGAACCGTCCCGCTCCCAGAAGGACCAGTACCGGTACGCGGCCGCGTGGGCGGGCCCCGAACTCCCCAGCAGGAGCAGCAGAGCGCCGAGCGACACGAGCACCGGCGACAGCGCGCCGCCCGGCGTCACGGCAGCCGAACCCCGTGCGGCTCCCCTGCGACGCCCGGTCATGCCTGCGGCCGCTTCCGGCCGGCCCTCACCAACACGAACCCGGCGGTGGCGGCGACCACGACCAGCCCGAGTCCGATCGCCCACCAGGCGCCCGCTCCGAGGCCGTCGCCGGCCTCGTCCCCGGCGGTCGTGTCGTCGTACGGCACCGAGGAGTAGTCGCTCCCCTCACCGGCCGGGCCGGTGTCCTTGAGCTGGGCGACGAGATCGGCACCGCCGAAGTCACGCGGGTCACCACCGGAGGCGTGCGCCGCGAGCACGAGCTGGGCGTACGCTGCGGGCCCTGCCTTGGCCGCCCACACCCCGTAGTTCTTCCGCAGCCAGGCGAGCGGCTTGTCGGTGGCGGCCAGGTTCCCGGCGGCGGCGAGCGCCACGACCGCGTCGGTGGTGGTGCCGTGGTCGGGCTGGTCCTCCGCACCCGCGAGGGAGGACTTCAGATAGCCGTCGGCGGTGAGGGCACCGGACAGGTGGACGGCCCCGTTGTGCGCGAGCTCCTCCGGGGAGTCCCCCGGGACGCAGGCGCCGAACGACCCCTTGCCCTTCCCCTGGCCCTTGTCCGTGCCGTTGTCCTTGTCCTTCCCCGTGCCGCCGCCAGCCTCGACCACGAACCCCTCGCCGAGGCTGCCGAGCACCGCGGCGGCCGTGGCGTCGGCGTTCGCGGCGAGACCGCCCTTCTTGTCGGGCTGGTAGGCGAAGGCGCCGCCGTCCTCGGCGCCGTTCTTGTCGCCCGTCTCCCCGTCGCCGCAGGGGAGGGCGAGGGAACGCAGGGCGTCGTAGGGGGAGTTGCCGTCCTTCTGCTGCTTCTCCGGGGCGTCACCGGCGGCGGCCAGCGCGCCGATCACGACGGACGTCGAGTTCGCGTCGCTGGGCCCGCCCGGTGTGTAGCCCCAGCCGCCGTCCTCGTTCTGGTTGTCCTTCAGCCACCGCACCGCCCGGCCGGCCTCGGCGTCCTGCTCGCCGACCGCGGCGAGTGCCTGTATCGCGGCGGCCGTGCTGTTGGTGTCGACGGCCGTCTCGGCGTCGCACCGCGCGGTCGCGTCGGCGCGGTACGCCGCGAACGCCCCGCTCGCGCACTGCTGCCCGACCAGCCACTCCACGGCCCCGGCACCGGGCTTCTCACCCACGGTGTCCAGGGCGAGCAGGGCGAGGGACTGCCGCCATACGCCGTCGTACGTGGGGTCGGTGTATCCGTACAGTCCGGTGGGGATCGCCTGGGAGGGCGAGGCGGAGGGAGCGGTGGACGCCTCGGACGCCGTGTCGGCGGCGAAGGCGGCCGACGCGAAACCGGTACCGGTCCCGGTGCCGAGCCCGGCTGTGGCGACCAGTACGGCGACGACCGCGGCGCTGCGGCGGACATTCATGATCGGCGGCTGCCTCTCCCTGACGGGGAGCCGGGCGGCACGGCGGAGCGCCGGGCGGCTCGGCTCCGTATTCCTCGACGGTGCCGTGCACCGGCGGGCCGCCGGTGACGCGAGCCGGTCACGATTCCCTCCAGGGCAGTCCGACTTGCCACCCTGTCGCGGGCGGCTCACGGTTGCGGGTCAGTGCCGGATTTGCACCGGCTTCCCCCTGTACGGGTGTGATGACGACGCGGTCACTCTACCTGCCGGTAGCCAGGATCCTGAGGGCCGTTCGTGGGCCGCGATAGGTTCGGGCCATGCGTACGGGGAGACTGCTGGGCGCGGGCCGCACGGCCGACGTGTACGAACTCCACGCCGACGAGGGCGAGTCCGGACCGCACGGTCCCGGCGGCCTCGCCGGGGACACCGGGACCGTCGCCCCCGGCGGCCCCGCCGACCGTGACGGAGCCGACAGACAATCCGGACGCGACGGTCCCTGGGTACTGCGGCGCTACCGGGACGGGTCGGGTGACGCGGCGGCCGAGGCCGAGGTCATGGAGCACGTGCGGAGCCATGGTTACCCCGTCCCGCGCGTCCGCTCGGCGAACCGTACGGAGATGGTGCTGGAGCGGCTGTCCGGGCCGACCCTGCTGGAGGCCTGCGCCGGCGGCCGCATCGCCCCGGCGGAGGTCGGAGCCACCCTGGCCCGCCTCCTGCGGACCCTCCACGCCCTTCCGCCCCGGCATCGCCCCGCCTCCAGCGTCCTTCACCTGGACCTCCACCCGGAGAACGTCCTTCTCACGCCGTGCGGTCCGCAGGTCATCGACTGGAACAACACCGAGGAGGGGCCGCCCGGCCTCGACTGGGGTGTCTCGGCGATGATCCTCGCGCAGGTAGCCGTCGACGAGGCCGACCCGCGCGCCCACCTGGCCCACGCCATCCTCGTCTCCCTCCTCGCGAACCGGTCCGAGGGCGTTTCCGGCTTGACGGAGGACGGGCTGGCCGAGGCGAGGCGACGCCGGACGGCCAACCCGACGATGTCCGTGCATGAGAACGAACTCATGGGACCGGCCGAGGAGTTGATCCGCGGGCTCGCGGATCCGGCGACGGCGGCCTGAGTGGAAGCCCCATACCGCCGGAGGCCTCACACCGCCGGAGGCCTCACACCGCCACGTACCGCACCGGATCCGTCCCCGCCACCGCCTCCGCCCTGCCCAGCTTCACCAGCCGCCGCACATGGGCCTCCGCCTCTGAGACCGCGATGTTGCGCGAGCCGAAGGGGATCTGGGGCCAGGGGCGGTTCCACTCCATGCGTTCGGCGAGCTGCCACGCGGTGAGGGGGGCGGAGAGCAGGGCGAGCAGGTCGGTGAGCCGCAACTCGTGGTGGGCCAGCAACTCCCGTACGCGCGCGGCCGCGTCGGTGAAGGCGTACTGATGCGCGGGCAGGATCTCGGCGGCGCCCAGGCGGCCGACGCGTTCCAGCGAGTCGAGGTAGTCGCCGAGGGGGTCGGTGACGGTGTCGTCGTCCGGGTCCTCGTAGAGGCCGATGTGCGGGCTGATCTCGGGCAGGAGGTGATCGCCGGAGAACAGGCGCCCCTGGCCCGGGAGTTGGGCGGGGTGCGCCTCCTCCAGGTGGAGGCAGACGTGTCCGGGTGTGTGGCCCGGCGTCCAGATCGCGCGGACGCGGCGGCCGGGGAGGTCGAGGAGTTCGCCGGGCACGATCTCGCGGTCGGGGAGCGCGGGGGAGAACCCGGGCAGCGCGCGCGGGCGGCGCGGGGCCCGCAGGGGCGCGAGGTGCTCCTCGGGCGCGCCGGCCGCCGTGAGCTTGTCCGTCATGTAGGAGTACCAGCGCTCCGGGCCGGTCCCGCGCGTGCGCCGGACGATCGCCGTGTCCGCCGCGTGCATCGCGATCCACGCCCCGGACGCCTCGCGCACCGCCCCCGAGAGGCCGTGGTGGTCGGGGTGGTGGTGCGTGATCACGACCCCGTGGATCTCCGCGACCGATGTGCCGCACGCGCTCAGGCCCGCCGCGAGCCTGTCCCAGGACGCCGGGTCGTCCCAGCCGGTGTCGACGAGGACGGGCCCCCGGTCGGTGTCGACGACGTACACGAGGGTGTGGCCGAGCGGGTTGTCCGGGATGGGGACCTCGATGGACCGTACGCCTCCGCCGTGATCGGTCACCTGTGTCATGGGCCCACTATAACTAGAACGAGTTCCATCGGGGATGGGCGTGAAAACGCGCGGGTGTCCGTACCGGCCCGCTCGCGACATGGACTCCTTCTCCTGGAACTGGTATCAGTTCCCTATTCGAAACTGACGGTATGTCAGAGAAGTGGCTCCGGGAGGCAACGGCCATGACCGAACTCGTGGAACACGGACAGCTGTTCATCGGCGGGGAGCTGACCGACCCCCTGGGCACGGACGTCATCGAGGTGGTCTCGCCGCACACGGAGGAGGTCATCGGCCGCGTCCCGCACGCCTCGCGCGCGGACGTCGACCGCGCCGTGGCCACCGCGCGCCACGCCTTCGACCACGGCCCCTGGCCCCGGACGACCCTCGACGAGCGGATCGAGGTCGTCACCCGGATCAAGGACGCCTTCGCCGTGCGCCACGAGGAGTTCGCCCGGATCATCAGCTCCGAGAACGGCACCCCGTTCACCTCCAGCGTGATGGTGCAGGCCCTCGCGTCGATGATGGCGTGGGACGCGGCGATCACCACGGCCCGCGACTTCACGTACGAGGAGCGGCGCGGCGGCGTCCTCGGTCAGATCCTGGTCCGGCGCGAGCCGGTCGGTGTGGTCGCGGCGGTCGTCCCCTGGAACGTGCCGCAGTTCACCGCCGCCGCCAAACTCGCCCCCGCCCTGCTCGCCGGCTGCCCGGCGATCCTGAAGGTGTCCCCCGAAACCCCTCTGGACGCCTACCTGTTGGCGGAGATCGCCGCCGAGGCCGGCCTGCCCGAGGGGGTGCTCTCCATCCTTCCCGCCGACCGTGAGGTCAGCGAGTACCTGGTCGGGCACCCGGGCGTCGACAAGGTCTCCTTCACCGGCTCGGTCGCCGCCGGCAAACGCGTCATGGAGGTCGCCGCCCGCAACCTCACCCGCGTCACCCTGGAGCTGGGCGGCAAGTCGGCGGCCGTGATCCTCCCCGACGCCGACACGCAGACCGCCGTGAACGGCATCGCCCCCTTCGCCTGGATGATCAACGGTCAGGCCTGCGTGGCCCAGACCCGCATCCTCGTCCCGCGTACCCGCTACGACGAGTTCGCCGAGGCCTTCGCCGCCTACGCCTCCGCGCTGAAGGTCGGCGACCCCCTGGACCCGGCCACCGAACTCGGCCCGCTCGTCGCCGCCCGCCAGCAGCGCCGCAGCCTCGACTACATCCGCATCGGCCAGGAGGAGGGCGCCAAGATCCTCACCGGCGGCGGCCGTCCGGCGGACCTGGAGCGCGGCTGGTACGTCGAACCGACCCTCTTCGGCGACGTCGACAACTCCATGCGCATCGCCCGGGAGGAGATCTTCGGCCCGGTCATCTGCCTCCTGCCCTACGGCGACGAGGCCGAGGCCGTCCGTATCGCCAACGACTCCGACTACGGGCTCAGCGGCAGCGTCTGGACCGCCGACGACGAACGCGGCATCGACATCGCGCGGCAGGTCCGCACGGGCACCTACTCCGTCAACACCTTCAGCCTCGACATGCTCGGCCCCTTCGGTGGCTACAAGAACTCCGGCCTGGGGCGCGAGTTCGGCCCCGAGGGCTACGGCGAGTACCTGGAGCACAAGATGATCCACCTGCCGCCCGGCTACGAGCCGCCCGCCGGCGTCACGGCGGGCAAGGGCGTCGGATGATGGGCGACCGCTGGCACGTGGAGGTCGACCGGTCCCTCTGCATCGGCTCGGCCCAGTGCGTCCACCTCGCCCCGGACTCCTTCCGCCTCGACTCCGCCATGCAGTCCCACCCCGCCGAACCGGAGACCGACGCCCACGAACGCGTCCTGAAGGCGGCGGAGGGGTGCCCGGTGGAGGCGATCTCCATCGCCCTGCTCGGGAGCGGGGAGCCGGTGTTCCCGCCGGAGGAGTAGGGGCCTACGCTCTGCGGTCGGCACACGAACGAACACACACGCGGGGCGGGAAGAAGTGCGGAAGGCCGAGGCCAAGAGGCTGATCGAGCAGGCGTACGCGGCCTGGGACGCCGAGGAGTGGCAGCGCGCCGCCGACCTCTACGAACAGGTGCTCGCCCATTTCCCGGACGAGAAGCCGAGCGCGGCGTGGTGGTACGACGCCGCGCTCGGCCACAAGTTCCTGTGCCACTGGGACAAGGCCTTCGAGCTGGGCGTCCAGGCCGCCGCCCGCGCGCCACGCGGCGAGGGCGACCCCGCGTTCTGGAACCTCGGCATCGCGGCGACGATCCGCCGCGACTGGGCGGTCGCGCGCGACGCCTGGGCCGGTTTCGGCATCCAGGTCCCGGACGGCGAGGGCGAGATCGAGGGCCGCTTCGGTCACGCCTGTGTGCGCCTGGACACCGACGGTCGGCACGAGGTGGTGTGGATCGAGCGGCTGTGCCCGACGCGCGGCCGCGTGGTGAACGTCCCCGTGACGGGCGGCCGCCGCTACGGCGAGATCGTCCTGCACGACGGCCAGCCCAACGGCGAACGCGTCGTCGACGGCTCGACCTTCCCCGTCTTCGACGAGCTGCTGCTCTTCGAGGGGTCCGACCTGCCCACCCTCGAAGTGACGGTCGCGGTCGGCGAGAGCGCCGACCTGGCGGCCCTCCTCGCTCTCTTCGGCGACCACGACTTCGGTGCGGAGACCGCCGACAGCGTCACCGTGCACTGCGCCTGCTGCAGCGAGGGCACGCTCCACAAGGAGGCGACCCCGACCCGCACCGGCGCCCAGCGCGTGCGCCTCGCGGCCCCGGAGGAGGACGCGAGACGGCTGCTGGACCGGTGGGCGGGCGAGAAGGCGATCGGGCGGAGCTGGAGCGGGCTGGAGATCATGGGCTAGGGGCGATGCCGAAGATCATGCTCTGCGGGTAAAAAATCCCATATGAGGGGTTGCATTCTCGTATGAGAGTTCTAAAGTGGAAATCAGCCTACGAGACGAGTGAGGGAGCCGACCGGAGTAGCCGACATGGGCGCGAGGTAGCAGATCCGCCGATGCCGACGTCGACGGTCGGGCTGAGAGGCCGGAAGGCAGCAGGACAGGGCCGGAAGGCGACCCCAGCACCTGATCCGGGTAATGCCGGCGCAGGGAACCCGTCTCGTAGGTCTTTCCGTGTGCTCTATTTGCTGCTTGTTCTCGGGGCCGTCAGGTCGATCAGGCGGCAGACCGTTTCGATGTCGATCTTCACCTGGGCGATGGACGCGCGGCCGGAGAGCCAGGTGATGAGGGCCGAGTGCCAGGTGTGCTCGATGACGCGGACGGCGGAGAGCTGCTCGGCGGTCGGGTCGTCCAGCCCCATGGCGTCGAGGATGATCGCGGTGGTCTGGTGGGAGACCTGGTCGACCTCGGGGCTGACGCTGCGGTCGGCGAAGGTGAGGGCGCGCACCATCGCGTCGGCGAGGTGGGGCTCGCGCTGCAGGGCCCGGAAGGCCCGCATCAGGGTCTCGGCGACGCGCTCGGCGGCCGTCTCGCCGGTCGGGGGCTTCTTGCGGAGTGTGCCGTGCATGTGCTCCAGCTGATCCTGCATGGTGGCGACCAGCAGATGGATCTTGGAGGGGAAGTAGCGGTAGAGGGTCCCCAGGGCGACCTGTGAGGACTCCGCGACCTCGCGCATCTGCACGGCGTCGAAGCCGCCCCGGCTGGCCAACTGGGCGCTCGTGTGCAGGATGCGGCGCCGGCGTGCCTCCTGGCGCTCCGTGAGGGGCGGCGAGTCCGGTCGCGCGGTGCCGGCATCCATCTTCGCCTCCACCTTCGCCTCCAGCTTGGTCTCCACCTTGGCTTCCGCAGGCATGGTTCTCGTTCCGTGGCGGTCGTGACGGTCGGTGAGGATATGCGATCACAGAGCATGCCAGGGCGTGTGCCGTGGCGTGAATCACCTGATCCATCTCTCACAGCGGTTCTACCAGCCGGTAGATTCAGAGCCTCTTGAACGATCAACTCTGAAACTTGTTCTAGATTACCGTCTCGTCGTAATCTCACGGGAAATCGCAGTGAGAAGGGGGCCAGGAGTGACCGCTGAGGCCAGTCGGGCGGGGTCCCGACGTGACCTTGCCGCCGACGGCGGGCGACCGCTCGACATCGCGCTCCTCACCTATAAAGGGAACCCGTTCTGCGGGGGCCAGGGCGTCTACGTACGGCACCTCTCACGCGAGCTGGCCCGGCTCGGTCACCGCGTCGAGGTGATCGGCTCCCAGCCCTACCCCGTGCTCGACGAGGACGCCGTCCCCGACGACGGACCGGGCCGGATCTCCCTCACCGAGCTGCCCAGCCTCGACCTCTACCGCCAGCCCGACCCCTTCCGCACCCCGAAGCGGGACGAGTACCGCGACTGGATCGACGCCCTCGAAGTGGCGACGATGTGGACCGGCGGTTTCCCCGAGCCACTGACCTTCTCGCTCCGCGCCCGCCGCCATCTGCGCGCCCGGCGCGGCGAGTTCGACGTCGTCCACGACAACCAGACCCTCGGGTACGGGCTGCTGGGGGACGTGGGGGCCCCGCTCGTCACCACCATCCACCACCCCATCACCGTCGACCGGCAGTTGGAGCTCGACGCGGCCGAGGGCCGGCAGCGGCGGATGTCGGTGCGCCGCTGGTACGCGTTCACCCGTATGCAGAAGCGGGTCGCGCGCCGTCTGCCGTCCGTGCTCACCGTCTCCGGCACCTCCCGTCAGGAGATCGTCGACCACCTCGGCGTGCGCGACGACCGGATGCACGTCGTGCACATCGGCGCCGACACCGACCTCTTCTCGCCGAATCCCGAAGTGCCGCAGGTGCCCGGCCGGATCGTCACCACCTCCAGCGCCGACGTGCCGCTCAAGGGGCTCGTCTTCCTCGTGGAGGCGCTCGCCAAGGTGCGCACCGAGTACACCGCCGCCCATCTGGTCGTCGTCGGCAAGCGGCCCACCGAGGGCCCGGTCGCCCAGGCGATCGAACGGTACGGCCTCGAAGGCGCTGTCGACTTCGTCAAGGGCATCTCCGACGCCGAACTGGTCGACCTGGTCCGCTCGGCCGAGGTCGCCTGCGTGCCCTCGCTGTACGAAGGGTTCTCGCTGCCCGCCGCCGAGGCCATGGCCACCGGTACGCCCCTGGTCGCCACCACCGGCGGAGCCATACCGGAGGTCGCCGGACCCGACGGCGAGACCTGCCTCGCGGTTCCGCCGGGCGATCCGGGTGCCCTGGCCACCGCGCTCGGCCGCCTCCTCGGCGACCCCGGCCTGCGGCAGCGGCTCGGCCGCGCGGGGCGCGAGCGCGTACTGCGGCGGTTCACCTGGGCCAAGGCCGCCGAGGGCACGGTCGCCCACTACCGCGAGGCGATCGCCCGCAAGGGCGTCTCGGCCGCCGGAGCCGCCGCAGCCGTCGACGGCGTCGAGGCCGTCGAAGAAGCAGCAGAAACACACCGCGAAAGCGCCAACCGCGAAAGCAGGGCCACGTGCTGACCGTCGACTTCTCCCGGTTCCCGCTCGCCCCGGGGGACCGGGTCCTGGATCTCGGCTGTGGAGCGGGCCGGCACGCCTTCGAGTGCTACCGGCGAGGCGCCCAGGTCGTGGCCCTGGACCAGAACGCCGAGGAGATCCGCGAGGTCGCCAAGTGGTTCGCGGCGATGAAGGAGGCGGGCGAGGCCCCCGAGGGCGCCACCGCCACCGCGATGGAGGGCGACGCCCTCGCGCTGCCCTTCCCCGACGAGTCCTTCGACGTCGTCATCATCTCCGAGGTGATGGAGCACATCCCCGACGACAAGGGCGTCCTCGCCGAGATGGTCCGGGTGCTCAAGCCCGGCGGCCGCATAGCCGTCACCGTGCCGCGCTACGGCCCCGAGAAGGTCTGCTGGGCGCTCTCGGACGCGTACCACGAGGTCGAGGGCGGTCACATCCGCATCTACAAGGCGGACGAGCTGCTGGCCAAGATCCGCGAGGCGGGCCTCAAGCCGTACGGCACCCACCACGCCCACGCCCTGCACTCGCCCTACTGGTGGCTGAAGTGCGCGTTCGGCGTCGACAACGACAAGGCGCTGCCGGTGAAGGCGTACCACAAGCTGCTGGTCTGGGACATCATGAAGAAGCCGCTGGCGACGCGGGTCGCCGAGCAGGCCCTCAACCCCCTGATCGGCAAGAGTTTCGTGGCCTACGCGACCAAGCCGCACCTGCCCCGGATCGCCGGGGAAGCCGGGACCGAGGCCGAAGCCGGCACCGAGGCCGGGGCGGCCGCCAAGTGACGACGCCCCGGACAGAACACCTGGTCCTGCCCGGGGTCCTCACCGCGGAGGAGGCCGCCGCCACCGTGCGGGGCGTCCTCGCGGTGCAGCGCGCGGACGGCGCCATCCCGTGGTTCCGCGGACACCACCTCGACCCGTGGGACCACACCGAGGCGGCCATGGCCCTGGACGCCGCCGGTGAGCACGAGGCCGCCGAGCGCGCCTACGAGTGGCTGCGCCGGCACCAGAACGAGGACGGCTCCTGGTACGCCGCGTACGCCGACGGCGACGCCCACGACGTCACCGACCGGGGCCGCGAGACCAACTTCGTCGCCTACATCGCCGTCGGTGTCTGGCACCACTACCTGGCCACCGGCGACGACACCTTCCTCGACCGCATGTGGCCCGCCGTCTACGCGGCGATCGAGTGCGTCCTGCGGCTCCAGCAGCCCGGCGGGCAGATCGGCTGGAAGCGCGAGGACGACGGCACACCGGTGAACGACGCCCTGTTGACGGGCAGTTCATCCATCCACCACGCGCTGCGCTGCGCCCTCGCGATCGCCGAGCAGCGCGAGGAGCCGCAACCCGACTGGGAGTTGGCGGTGGGTGCCCTGCGCCACGCGATACGCCGGCACCCCGAGCGGTTCCTCGACAAGGACCGCTACTCGATGGACTGGTACTACCCGGTGCTCGGCGGCGCGCTCACCGGCGCCGAGGCCAAGTCCCGCATCGAGGAGGGGTGGGACCGTTTCGTCGTCCCCGGCTTCGGTGTCCGCTGCGTGGTCCCCAACCCCTGGGTGACCGGCGGCGAGTCGGCCGAACTCGCCCTGGCGCTCTGGGCGATGGGCGAGTCCGACCGCGCCCTGGAGATACTCCAGTCCCTCCAGCACCTCCGCGACCCCGACTCCGGCCTGTACTGGACGGGGTACGTCTTCGAGGACGGGGCGGTCTGGCCCGAGGAACTCACCTCCTGGACCGCGGGTTCACTGCTGCTGGCCGTGGCCGCGCTCGGGGGCGACGAGGCGACGTGCGCGGTGTTCGGAGGGGAGCGGTTGCCCTCCGGGCTGGACGCGGAGTGCTGCTGAAGTGAGGGGCGCGTCGTCGGGTGCGGGTGCGTGGGGCTTCTCGCGCAGTTCCCCGCGCCCCTGACAAGCGGGGGCTGCGCCCCCTGCTTGTCAGCCTCCCGCGTACCCGAACCCGCTCAATGGCGGTGCATGCGATTGGCGATGGCGTGCCCCACGAACAGGTACACGACGGCCGCCAGGCCGTACCCGGCCACCACCCTGGCCCACTGCTCGTCGAACGTGAACAGGTCGTGCGACCAGCCGGCGAGCCAGCGGGCCGCGTCATGGACGAACTGCACGAAGTCGTTCGTGCCGTTCGCGCCCAGCAGGTACATCAGGATCCACAGGCCGAGGATGAACGCCATGACATCGGCGACTATCGCGATGACCCGGCCCGCCTGATTGGAACCGCTATATCGAGACATGCCTGACGGGTTGCCCGTCATCCCCCGGCCAAACCTCGCCCGCTGTCGCGAGCCCCCTCGACGCCCCCCGATCGCCTAGGAGTTGAGCTCCGCCAGCACCCGCAGCGTGTGCGGATCGGGGGCCAGCACCAGCAGGTCCGTCACCGGTCCCTTGCGCCACGACTCCAGCCGTTCCGCGATCCGTTCGCGCGGCCCGACCAGCGAGATCTCGTCCGCGAACGCGTCCGGCACGGCGAGCACGGCCTCCTCGCGCCGCCCGTCGAGGAAGAGCCGCTGGATGCGCCGGGCCTCCTCCTCGTACCCCATGCGGGCCATGAGGTCGGCATGGAAGTTGCGCCGGGCGTGCCCCATCCCGCCGATGTAGAAGCCGAGCATGGCCTTCACCGGCAACAGCCCCTCGGCGACGTCGTCGCAGACCCTCGCCCGTGCCATGGGAGCGACGAGGAAGCCCTCGGGCGCGTCGGTCAGCGAGGCCTCGTAGACCTCGGTCCGTGACGGCGACCAGTACAACGGCAGCCAGCCGTCCGCGATCCGGGCCGTCTGCGCGATGTTCTTCGGTCCCTCCGCGCCGAGCAGGACGGGGAGACCGGCCCGCAGCGGGTGGGTGATGGACTTCAGCGCCTTGCCGATGCCGGTACCGTCCGGCCCGTCGTAGGGTAGGGGGTGATAGCGCCCGTCGAGCTCAACAGGAGCCTCGCGCCTGAGTACTTGGCGAACGACGTCGACGTACTCCCTGGTCGCGGTGAGCGGCGATCTCGGGAACGGCCGCCCGTACCAGCCCTCGACGACCTGAGGCCCGGAGAGCCCGAGCCCCAGCATGGCCCGGCCACCGGAGAGATGGTCCAGGGTCAGGGCGTGCATCGCGGTGGTGGTCGGCGACCGGGCGGCCATCTGCGCGACCGCCGTGCCCAGCTTGATCCTGGACGTCCGCGCCGCGATCCAGGTGAGCGGTGTGAAGGCGTCCGAGCCCCACGACTCGGCGGTCCACACCGAGTCGTACCCGAGCCGCTCCGCCTCCTGGGCGAGCGGGACATGGTCCGCCGAGGGGCCGCGCCCCCAGTAGCCGAGTGCCAGACCGAGCCGCATACGCCTGCCTCCTGACGGTGCGTCAGCTGTACGGGGCGGGAGGCGACTGTACGGCAACGGCCCCCCGCCCGGAAGAGCGAGGGGCCGTCAGGCCGTCGTACGGCGAGGTGGATCGCGTAAGGGTCAGCCGCGCTGGATGCCGCTGGTGTCCTGGAGGACACCACGACGGCCGTCCTGCGTCTGGGCGACCAGGTTGGCGCCGCGCTGCTCCACCGCCAGGTACCAGGTGCCCGGCGCCAGTTCGGCGATCGTCGACTGCGAACCGTCCTCCGCGAACAGCGGACGGGCCACCGGCACCGCGAACCAGAACGGCGAGAAGTCACTGGCCGGCGGCTGCGGCGCCGCCGCCTGCTGGGGAGCGCCACCGAACGGCGCTGCCGGGCCCGGCTGCCCGGGCTGCGGCTGACCGGCACCGAAGGGACCCGGCGCACCGGCGCCCGGGTACCCGTAACCACCGGGCGGCTGCGCGCCGTACGGCTGCGGGGCGGCCGGCCGCGGGGCGCCGACCAGGGCGGCCTTGAGAGCGGGGACGAGGGGGGTGGCGACGGCGGCGGCGGCCAGGAGCAGCGCGGCGATCAGACCGAGGATGAGACCGGCGCCGGACTCGGGCTCCGAGCCGCCGAAGCTGCCGAAGAACTCCTCCATCGCGCCCAGCGGGTCGATGATCGACCAGAACGAGGTCCACGCGGCGAAGATCGTCAGGGCCACCCCGAGCTGGCCCAGGTCGAGACCGACGACCTTGGGCGGCTGCGGCAGCGCACGGGCGATGACGATCAACACCGCGCCGATGATGCCGCCCACGTACATGCTCATCACCAAGCCGAGGTTGTCCCAGGCATTGGGGATGTCGTCGCCGGAGCCGTCGAACGTGTCGAGGAACGACGCGATGAACAGCAACACCGCTGCTCCGATCACGACGCCGTCGCCTCTGGTGAGGGAGCGGATATTCACTTCAGGTCCTTCGTCAGTCGTCTCGTCATCGGTGGAGGCGTCGCCGACACCATGTCGCCGTCAGGCCGTGGTGGGAAGCGCGGGGGTGGCCCCTCATCGTAGGGACGACCTTATCGTCCGACCGACGTGGGTGTCCGCCGGGATCAACGCGACGATCACGACCCGCCCCCTACCCGCGCAGAAAACTCACGATTCCCTCAGAGGTTCCCCCGCGCGCTTCCTGTCCGCCAGGCACCGCTGGTCAGCGGCGCCCCGTCATGGATATCGCGTATCCCCGCGCACTCGATGAACTCGGGGGGAACCGTTGACAGATTGAGACCGCGCGCACGTCATTCCGGGTACTTCCGCTCGACGTCCGCAGTCCCATCTGTTTTACCGAAAAGGAAAGTTGTTCAATTTTTCAGGAAGCTCGTGATGCCGTCCGAGATTCCCCGGGCCGCCTTCTGTCGCCAGGCGCCGCTGGTGAGCAGGGACGCGTCCTTGCTGTCGCGCATGTTGCCGCACTCGATGAACACCTTCGGGACCGTGGAGAGGTTGAGGCCGCCGAGGTCGGTGCGGGTGACCAGGCCGGTGCCGTCGCCGACGTAGTTGGAGGGGGCGCTGCCGGTGGCGCGGACGAAGTAGCCCGCGATGCGCTCGCCGAGATCGCGTGACGGGGCGACGATGGGCCGGGTGTCCGCGGCGCCCTCGTCCGCCGTGCCCGGCAGGATGACGTGGAAGCCGCGGTTGCCGGACCCGGAGCCGTCCGCGTGGATCGACACCGCCGCGTCCGCCTTCGCCGCGTTGCCGATCCGCGCCCGCTCGTCGATGCACGGACCCCACGCGCGGTCGTCGTCCTGCGTGAACTTCACCGTGGCGCCCTGCTGCTGGAGGAGCGTGCGCAGCCGACGGGAGACGTCCAGCGTGAACTCGGCCTCCGGGTAACCGTCGTTGGTGGTCGTCCCCGTCGTGTCGCACTCCTTCGCGTGCGTCCCGATGTCCACCTTGCGGTTGATCTCGGCGGTGTGCTGGAAGTTGCCGGGGTTGTGGCCCGGGTCGATGACGACGACCTTGCCCTTCAGGGGCCCCGTCGCGGCCGGCGCGGAGGCGGAACCGGAGGGGCTCGCCTTCTCGGCGTCGTCGCCCTCCTTGCCCCCGTCACCGTCGCCGGCGTCGGCGGACGCGGTGGGATCGCCGCTCGCCGGGGGAGTGGTCGCCGACCGCGTCTGCGGCACCTTCGCGCTGTCCGACCCGCCGTCCCCGCCTCCGGAGCCCCCGGTGACCTGCCAGACCCCCCACCCGGCCACCGCCCCGACCACGACCGCGGCCACCGCCACGGTCAGCGGACGGCCAAGGGCGGAACGGCGGGGCTGGGGCGGATCGAAGTCCGGGCCTACGTACGACACGCCTGCCACCTTACGGGTCGGGTGGCGCACGGGCGGGCCACCCCGGGCGGCATCGCGCCGGGCTCGGCGGCGCCGGCTGGACCCGTCGGCCGTCGACAGGTCAGAGTACGGGGATGATCGAGGTGGTGATCGCGGTCCTCGGGGCCGTGGTAGGGGCTTCGGCGCTTGTCGTCAGCATCGCCGGGCACCGTCACAACGTCCGTCAGGCCGTCCGGCTGGCCGAGCGGGAGCGCCGCATCGAGGACCGGGAACGCGAGGCGGACCAGCGGGAGAAGTTGATCCAGTCGTCGCTGCTGCACGTCACCATGGGCAGCAGCCGCTCGGTGCTCGCGGACGGGTACGCACGGTGGCACCTCGAAGCGGTCAACACCAGCAACCAGCCGCTCGTCCAGGTCGCCGTCCACTACGACGGCGAACGCCTCGACGGCCGGGAGATCCTTCCGGCAGGCGGCCGGCTCACCGTCGGTCTCCCGATGACGTCGGCCACCGGTTCACCGCCCTCGCCCCTGCTCTGCTCCGTCGAGTTCACCGACTCCTCCGGCAACCGCTGGCGCCGTCTGGCCACGGGCCGGCTCCAGCCATGGGGGACCGGCACCGGAGACGAGACGAACTGGCAGCCGCCCGTGGCACCGATCGTCGGCCCCCTACCGGCCCCCCTGATCTCCGGCAGCCCTGCCGGCGGCGCCCACGCACCGCGCCAGGGCACTCCGCCGCCCACGCCGCCCCGCCCCCTCCCCACCCGGGCCTACCGCGCGGCGGTCGCCGCGGTGGTGGTCGTCGTGGCAGCCGCCGTCTATCTGCTGGTCCGGTACATGGGTTAGACGGGCGGAAGCCGTCCTGCGGGCAGGCCCTGCGGGCGGGTCCCCCACCGGGCAGGCCCTACGACCGACGAGCGGCTGACCAGCGAGAGCGGTAGCGGTACCGGTAGGCGGACGCCCCGTCGCGGGATAAAGTCGTGCGGTTACGTCTGGTTGTGGGGGCGGGGCCTGGTCGTGCGGTCGGGGGCCCCGGTGGGAGGGCCTGTAGCGCATGAGTCGTCGCTCCAACGGGTTGGCCGGCATCTGGGCCGAGGCACAACGCCAGCAGCAGCGTCAGTCGGAGGAGCGGGCCCGGCAGCAGCGCGAGTACGAGCGGCGACAACGCGCGTACCAGCGGGAGGTGGCCCGCAGCCAGCGCGAGCAGCAGGTGGCGTACCGGCAGCAGCGCGAGGCGGAGGCGCGGCGGCGTACGGAGGAACTGGACACCTGGGTAAGGACGTTGGAAGGGCTGTTGGTCGCGGGCTGCCGGGCCCCGGCGTTCAGGGCCGCGTCCCTCACCCGTTCCGAACGCCTGGAGCCGTTCTCCCCGGGGCCGCTCGGGCAGCCCGTCCCCATGCCGGACCCCAACCACTACCAGGCGCAGGGCGGTTGGTCCGCCCAGCGACGCGCCCAGGCGCAGGCCGAGGCGCGTGCCCGGTTCGAGCACGACTGGCATGCGGCCCAGGCCGCCGAGGCCCAGAGGCAGCACCAACTGGCCCAGTACCAGCGGCAGTACGAGCAGTGGGCGGAAGGACAGCGGACGGAGATCCGGCGGCACAACGCCGGGCTCGCCCAGATGGCGAGCGCACTGCGCGAAGGCGACCCGGAAGCCGCCGTCGACTACTTCTCCGCCGCCCTCTACGCCTCGTCCGCCTGGCCCGAGGGCTTTCCCCGCGGAGTCCGCGCCGCCTACGACCCGGCGGCACGGCAACTGGTCCTGGACTGGGAACTGCCCAGGTACGACGTCGTCCCCGAGACGAAGAGCGTCGTCTACATGCCGAGCGTCGACCAGGACAAGGAACGCCCCCGCCCGGTCACCCAGCGGCGGGCCCTCTACCGTGACGTCCTCGCCCAGTGCACCCTCCTGGTGCTGCACGACCTGTTCGCCGCCGACGAGTTCGGCGCGCTGGAGTCGGTCGTCCTGAACGGGTTCGTGGACGACCACGACCCGGTGACCGGGCGCCGCGCCGAGCTCTTCCTGGTGACCGTCACGGTGCCCCGGCCGGTCTTCGCCGACCTGCACCTGGAACAGGTGAGCGCCGTCGACTGTCTGACGGACGGCCTCAGGGGCCGGCTGTCCGCGCGACCGGACCAGCGCACCGCCGTCCGCCCCGGACGCCGGCCCGACGACGTGGGCGACGGCGTCGTCGTCCACGGCGGCGAGGACGAGCCGGACCTCCTGGAGATGGACCCCCTCGCCTTCGAGGCGCTGGTCGCGGAGCTGTTCCGGGCCATGGGGATGCAGGCCGTCACCACCCAGCGCTCGGGCGACGGCGGGGTGGACGTCGACGCCCTCGACCCGACCCCGATCCGCGGCGGCAAGATCGTCGTCCAGGTCAAGCGCTACCGCAACACCGTCCCGCCGAGCGCCGTCCGTGACCTCTACGGCACGGTCCAGGACGCCGGCGCCAACAAGGGTGTCCTGGTGACCACGTCCAAGTTCGGCCCCGGCTCCCACACCTTCGCCAACGGCAAGCCGCTGGAGCTGATCTCGGGCCGCGAACTCGTCGACCTGCTGCACCGGCACGGGCTGCGGGGGCGCCTGGGCCCCGGTGAGCGCCCCACGCCGGTGTCAGCGACCGCCGCCACGGTGGTGATGCCCTCGGCCGACCTCACCGTGGTGCTGCCGACGGCCGATCCGACGGTGGTGCTGCCCACGACGGACCCCAGGCTGCCCGCCCAGCGGACCTCGCCGGACGCGGGCCCCGCCCCGGACGCTCCGCCCGGGGGCTACAGCGTGCTCGGCATGTACTGGACGGGCGGCGTCGCGTTGGACGTCTGCGCGCTCGTCTGCCACGGCAACCGCGTCCTGAGCGACGACCACTTCGTCTTCTACAACAACCTCCGCACCCCCGACGGCACGGTCCGCGCCGTCCCGCCGACCGCCCCCGACAAGGCCGCGATCCAGGTCTTCTTCGACGCGCTGCCCGCGACGGCGGACCGTCTGGTCCTGGTCGCCGCGATCGACCCGGCCGTGAACCCCGACGCCGACCTCTCCGGCTTCACCGACGCCGGCATCCGCCTCCTGGACCCCTCCCGCGCCGAACAGGGCCGCCTGGACGTCTCCGACGGCCGCGCCGCCGAAACGGCCCTGACGCTCGGCTCCTTCCGCCGCCGCGCCAACGGCGACTGGGACTTCGTCGTGGGCGGCAAGGGGTACGGGGGCGGTCTGGAGGAACTGGTGCAGGACTACGGCATAGACGTGGCGTAGCGGGGCCCGGGACGGTATGGACGTGGCGTGGCGGGGCCCGGAACCGCGGCTCAGATGTCGGTGCCCGTCCGGCGCAGCACCCGCAGGGAGTCCGTGGCGGAGACCTCGGTGAAGGCGCCGGAGGCCAGGGCGCGGAGGTAGACGCGGTACGGGGCCTGGCCGGTGAACTCGTCCTCGGGGTCGGGGAAGACGTCGTGGATGACGAGGAGGCCGTCCGGGGCGATGTGCGGGGCCCAGCCCTCGTAGTCGGCGGTGGCGTGCTCGTCGGTGTGGCCGCCGTCGATGAACACGAAGGCCAGGGGGGTGCCCCAGAACGCGGCGACCTGCGGGGAACGGCCGACGACCGCGACGACGTGGCCCTCCAGGCCCGCGCGGTGGAGGGTGCGGCGGAAGGTGGGGAGAGTGTCCATGCGGCCCACCTCGGGGTCGACGGTGGACTCGTCGTGGTACTCCCAGCCCGGCTGCTGCTCCTCACTGCCCCGGTGGTGGTCGACCGTGATCGCGGTGACCCCGGCCTCACGTGCGGCGTCGGCCAGCAGGATCGTGGACCGGCCGCAGTACGTCCCCACCTCCAGCAGCGGCAGCCCCAGCCGGCCCGCCTCGACGGCCGCGGCGTACAGCGCGAGCCCTTCCGCCACCGGCATGAACCCCTTGGCCCCCTCGAAGGCGCCGAGAACCTCCGGCGCGGGCGCGGGTGCCGGCGGGGCCGGGTGCGGATGCGGTGCCGCGGACATGGGTCCTCCGTGTGATGGTCGTACGAGCGGGGGCGCCCCATGCTGCCACGCGGTGCGCTCCGGGTGAGGCCGGGTGTTCGGCTGCGGGCCCGGTGGGGCTTCTCGCGCAGTTCCCCGCGCCCCTGAAAGCAGGGGCTGTGCCCCGTGCTTTTCAGGCCCGCAGGGGCCTGGTCTCCTAGGGGCGCGGGGAACTGCGCGACCAGCCCCCACCGGACCCGCAGCCGAACACCCGGCCCCATGGATGCCTATCGGGAGGCGACCACCACCCGGCCCTCCCCGGCGACCACGTCGCCCGCCCCGGTCTTGCCGGCATCCCCGCTCGCATGAAGGGTCAGCGCGGGGCGGCGGCCGGGGAGGAACAGGGCCAGCACCAGCCCGACCCCGACCGCGGCCGTGGCGATGAGGAAGGACAGGCGGAAACCGTGCATCGTGGGGATCTCGGCCCCACCCACCTCGTTCGCGGTGTTCGCCAGCACCATGCCGATGACGGCGCTCGACACGGACGTACCGACGGAGCGCATGAGCGTGTTGAGTCCGTTGGCCGCCCCCGTCTCGGACGGATCGACCGCTCCGACGATCAGCGCCGGGAGCGAGGAGTAGGCGAGCCCGATGCCCGCGCCCAGCACCACCGACACCACCACGGTCTGCCACGCGGCGCTCATCAGGCCGAGCCCGGCCCCGTAGCCGACAGCGATGATCAGCAGGCCCAGGATGAGGGTGGTCTTGGGTCCGTACTTGGCGGAGATCCGGGCGTAGACCGGCGCCGTGAACATCATCGTCAGCCCGAGCGGGGCCACGCACAGACCCGCGACGATCATCGACTGCCCGAGCCCGTAACCGGTGGCGGAGGGCAGCTGGAGGAGCTGCGGCAGGACCAGGGAGACGACGAAGAAGGAGACACCGACCATGATCGAGGCGAGGTTGGTGAGCAGGACCTCACGGCGGACGGTGGTCCGCAGATCCACCAGCGGCGCCGTGACACGCAGCTCCAGGACACCCCAGAGCAGCAGGACCACGGCCGACGCGGCGAACATCCCGAGCGTCGTCGCGGAGGTCCAGCCCCAGTCGCTGCCCTTGGTGATCGGCAGGAGGAAGAGGACCAGACCGAGGGAGAGGCCGAGGGCGCCGAGATGGTCGAAGGTGCCCGCCGCGCGCGTCGTGGTCTCCGGTACGGCGATCAGGGTGAGGACGATGGAGAGCAGACCGAGGCCGGCGGCGCCGAAGAAGAGGACGTGCCAGTCGGTGGTCTGGGCGACCGCGGCGGCCAGCGGCAGCGCGAGTCCGCCGCCGACACCGATGGACGAGCTCATCAGGGCCATGGCGGAGCCGAGGCGTTCGCGGGGGAGCTCGTCGCGCATCAGCCCGATGCCCAGCGGGATCGCGCCCATGGCGAAGCCCTGCAAGGCACGGCCGACGATCATCGGCACGAGCGCACTGGTGAAACCGCTGATCAGCGCCCCGACCACCATCACGGCCAGGCTGACGATCAGCATCCGGCGCTTGCCGTAGAGGTCGCCGAGACGGCCCATGATCGGCGTGGCCACGGCACCGGAGAGGAGGGTCGAGGTCAGGACCCAGGTCGCGTTGCTGGGCGAGGTGTCCAGCAGTTGCGGGAGATCCTTGATCACCGGGACCAGCAGGGTCTGCATCACCGCGACCACGATTCCCGCGAAGGCCAGCACCGGGACGATCGCTCGGCCGGCGTCTGTGGTGGGGGCCTCGGGGGTCGGCGGTGTGTGCGGCTGTGTCATGGAGCGGGGCCTCCTGGCCGGGCGAGGGTGTATGCCACCCGAACCTCGTGTGCCTGGGCAACTATTCCGTTGTTTCGAGTGACTAACGAAAGCTTGACCTGCCCATGGGAAAGTGACGTGCCGTCAGGGAGGGCACCTCGTCGGGGGCGGGGTGTCGGGCGGCGGGCGAGCTGGTTCGTGGCGCCGGCGCCGGCGGGGCCGAGTGCCAGTCGGCGGAAGTGGCGCAGTGGGCGGCCGACCCGGTGACCTACTGTCCCTCCCTGATGCCCGGATCTGACGTACTGTCAGGAGGCTTCACATGTGCACGAGGCTGGGCTATACAGAGGGTCGCCGGACTGGAACGCGTTCTAGGTGGGCGGGTTCCGGGTCGGCCGTGACGACCTCGGTGCGGCCGCTGGTGCGGACGGTCGTACCGAGGTTCCTCAGCCCACGCCACCCGCCCCGGACCGCCCAGGAGCCCCATGCCCATCGACGCAGCCAAGGCGCTCGCGGCAGACCCCCGTTCCGCTGAGATCGCGTGGACGCGGAAGGACGTCCTGCTCTACCACCTCGGGATCGGCGCCGGCACCCCCGCGACCGACCCCGACGAACTGCGCTACACGCTGGAGTCGCGGTTGCACGTCCTGCCGAGCTTCGCGACCGTCGCGGGCGCCGGCTCACCGGACGTGATCGGAGGCCTGAACGCACCCGGTGTCGACGTCGACCTCGCCAAGGTCCTGCACGGCGGCCAGCGCGTCGAACTCCGACGGCCGATCCCGGTCGAGGGGCGGGCCACGGCGACCTCCCGCGTGGCGGCGGTGTACGACAAGGGCAAGGCGGCCGTCCTCGTGATGCGGACCGAGGTCGCCGACGCCGAGGGCCCGCTGTGGGTCAACGAGGCGCAGATCTTCGTCCGCGGAGAGGGTGGCTGGGGCGGCGACCGTGGCCCGTCCGCCCGCCAGGAACCGCCCACGACCGCACCCGACAAGGAGGTGGAGCGCACCGTCCGCGAGGACCAGGCGCTGCTCTACCGTCTCTCCGGCGACTGGAACCCGCTCCACGCCGACCCGGAGTTCGCGGGGCGCGCCGGGTTCGACCGGCCGATCCTGCACGGGCTGTGCACCTACGGGATGACCCTGAAGGCCGTGGTCGACACGGTCCTCGGCGGGGACGTCGGCCGGGTCCGCTCGTACGGGACGCGTTTCGCGGGCGTCGTCTTCCCGGGCGAGACCCTCCGCATCCGGATGTGGCAGCCGGACGACCACGCGGTGCGGGTGACGGTGACCGCCGTCGAGCGGGACGACGCCCCGGTCCTCGCGGACACGCTCGTCGAGACGGCCTACCACGCATGAGCGGCGAATCAGCGGATCACGGGTACTTCTGATATTTCCGAGGGGAGCTGCACCATGCGCGCAGCCGTACTGCACGAGATCGGCCAGGACAAACTGGACGTGCTCGACGACGTCGAGGCGGTGGGTTTCGGGCCGGGCAGGGTGAGGATCCGGGTGCGGGCCACCGGGCTGTGCCACTCCGACCTGTCCGCCATGGCCGGGGTGCTGCCGCAGCCCGGACCGTTCGTCCCCGGGCACGAGGGTGCCGGCGAGATAGTCGAAGTCGGGGAAGGCGTGAGCCACTTGAAGCCCGGCGACCGCGTCGTCGTGTGCTGGCTCCCGGCCTGCGGCACCTGTCCTGCCTGCAAGCGCGGCCAGACCCACCTCTGCCTCGCCGGATTCCTCAACGCCGGCACGCCCAACTTCAAGCGGCCCGCCGGGGACGTCTTCGGCTTCGCGGGCACCGGCACGTTCGCGGAGGAGGTCGTGGTCGACGCGGGCTGTGCCGTGCCGATACCGGACGACGTGCCCTTCGACATCGCCGCCCTCATCGGCTGCGGCGTCACCACCGGGCTCGGCGCCGCCCTCAACACCGCTGACGTGGAGGCCGGTTCGTCGGTCGCGGTCATCGGTTGCGGCGGCGTCGGCATCTCGGCGATCCAGGGTGCCCGGCTCAAGGGCGCGGCCGAGATCGTCGCCGTCGACCCCGTGGTCCCACGACGTGAGGCGGCGCTCAAGTTCGGGGCAACCAAGGCGATCTCGCCGGACGAGCTGGCCGACACCAAGCAGTCCGTCACGGGCGGCGAGGGCTTCGACTACGTCTTCGAGGTCGTCGGACGTTCGGCCACCGCCCGCACGGCGTACGAGGCCACCCGGCGCGGCGGCACCCTTGTCGTGGTGGGCGCGGGCGCGCTGGACGACTTCCTCCAGCTCAGCATGTTCGAGCTGTTCTTCGACGAGAAGCGGATCCTGCCCTCCATGTACGGCGGCGGAGACGTCCTGCGCTCCTACGAGCGGGCCATCGCCCTCTGGCGCGCCGGCCGCATCGACCTCGCGGGGCTGATCACCCACCGGGTGCCCCTCTCCGACATCAACGAGGCGCTGGACCAGATGCGGACGGGCGTGGCGCTCCGCACCTGTATCGAGATCTGACGGTTCCGGAGTGTGGCGGGTCGGTCGCGGAGCCGGGCAACGGGACTTCGATCGGCCCGGCACATGCCCGGCTCGCGAGTGAATCGGCTTCGGCGGAAGGGACTCGGCAGTGGCACTGCCCCTTGAAGGACTGTCCGCGATCGTCACCGGCGCGGGGCGTGGACTCGGCCGGGCCGAGGCGCTGGAACTGGCCCGCCTGGGCGCGGCCGTGGTCGTCAACGACTACGGCCGCCCGGGACGGGACGGTTCCGGTGAGGTGTCCACCGGGCCCGCCGAGGAGGTCGCGGCGTCGATCCGTGCGGCCGGCGGTCGGGCGGTGGCGCACATCGGTGACGTCTCCGACCACGAACAGGCCCGAGAGCTGGTCGAGTTGGCCATCACCGAGTTCGGCAGACTCGACATCCTCGTCAACAACGCGGGCATCCTGCGCGACCGGATGGTCTTCTCGATGTCCGAGGACGAGTGGGACTCGGTCGTCCGGGTGCACCTCAAGGGCCACTTCAACACGATCCGGTTCGCCTCCGCCCACTGGCGGGCGCGGGCGAAGTCGGGCGAGGGCGGGGGACGGGTCTACGGGCGGGTGGTGAACACCTCCTCCGAGGCGTTCCTCGCCGGGTCGGCCGGGCAGCCCAACTACGCCGCCGCGAAGGGCGGCATCGTCGGGCTGACCACCTCCACGGCACTCGCGCTCGCCAAGTACGGCGTCACCGCGAACGTCATCTGCCCGCGCGCCCGCACCCGGATGACCGAGGATGTCTTCGCGGGCCTGCCGGGGGCGCCCGGCGGCACCGACACCGGCCTCGACCCGCTCGCCCCCGAACACGTCGCCCCCCTCGTGGGCTACCTCGCCTCGCCGGCCGCCGCGCAGGTGAACGGCCAGCTGCTCGTCGTCCACGGCGGCATGGTGGCGATCATCGAACGCCCGCGCGTCCAGGCCAAGTTCGACACCAAGCAGGACGCGTTCACGTACGACGAGCTGGACGGCCTGCTGACGCCGTACTACATGGCCCGGCCGGAGGGCGAGACGTTCGCGGCGGCGGAGGTGCTGGGGCTGCGGCACGGACCGGGGGCCCCGTAGAGACACGCACCTGGGCCCCGTAGACGCGCGGAGAGCAAAAGGACTGACCCCGCCCGTGGGTGACGGGCGGGGCCGGTGCCATCGTGAGGTCGCTTCCGGTGCCGAATTGACGTTTCTCCGGAGGTGACCAGGAGGGAGCCGTCGCCGTTCAGGCGGACGTCGTCGTCTCCGTGTGTTCGGCCGGCTTGCGGTGGCGTCCGCGAGGGCTCGCCTTCTCGGCCTCGTGGGCCGAGATCTGGCCCCGGTGCCTGCCATGGCCTTCCGCCTCGTGGGGGTCGGCAGTGGGCGGCTGGGTTGTGTGCACGTCGCTCATTGGAAGTGTTCCCCGTCGAATGATCTTCTTATCGGCGGGTGATTTTAACGGGCGGCCCCGCTCGCCCCGAAGCCGCCCGAGCGCGTGTCGCCCGCGTCGCGCCCACTTGGCGCGCTGCCCCCACATGACCTTCACCCGACGGTCACCTCCTCGGGCACTCGCCCCTCCAACGGCGCCTGCTGCAACGGCACGGGCCGGGCGACGACAGGCACGGAAGGTTCCGCACCGGCCGACTGCGCGCCGCCCAACTCTGCGCCGCGCGCCCGCGTATCGACCCGTGTGTCGACCCGCGTATCGACCCGTGTGTCGAGGGGCACGGTGCCCGACGCTTCGGTGCCTGCCTCTCCGCCCCCTGTCCCTCCGGCCCCCGGCGCCCCGGCCCCCGACAGCCCCGCGCCCGCCGACCCGCGACCGGACGGCGACACCCCCTCCCCCTCCCGGGACTCGTCCCGGGCCTCCTCCGGCTCTTCCCCCCAAGGCACCCCCACCCGGGCGACCCCGCACCGCACCACCCCTGTCGTGTACGGGAGTTGGAGTACGCCCTCCCGACTCCACAGCCCGGCCCCCACCAACCAGCCCTCGGGGGCGGGCAGATGGAGGATCCGGCGGGCGGCCGGGCGCCAGACGCCGACCCAGCTGCCGCGCGGGCCGTCGACGCGCAACGCCACCGCGCAGCTCTCGGGGGTGAGGATCTGCCCCGGCTGGATGGCGAAGGGGGTGATCCGATGGCCCCCCGGCACCCGCAGGCACTCCGGGAAACGGACCGGCAGCGTGCTGCCCAACACCCCCCAGCCGAGCCGGTGCTGACCCGGGGAGGGCGCGTCCGAGCGGATGAGGAGCAGTCCGCTGTCGGGATCGGCGAGCAGCACCCGGTCGTCGCTGTCGTCCGCGATCTGCAACAGCGGCGAGACCGCGCCGCCCTGCTCCAGATCGACGACCACCGACTTCGTCCGACCGCCCGACTCCTGGTCCAGGGCGAGCAACCGGCCCGCCCCGTCCAGCCAGACGCCGCCCGAGCACCGGCCCGGCACCTGTGCCAGCAGCTCCGGGCCGAACGTTCCGCCTGCCACCAGCCACACGGCCGTCGCACTCCGGCCCAGGGCGAGAGCGTACGCACGCTCCCCGCACGGCGAGGGCGGCAGGAGCCGCACCCGGGTCGCCGGGTCGGCGCATTCGACCGCGCCGAGTGGGAGTTCCCCCGTGCCGGGTCCGGTGGGATAGAGGAGCGAGAACAGGTGCAGATCGGCGGCCACCCGGTGGATGAGGACCCGGCCGTCGGTGAGGGGGAGCACCTCGGTGCCGGGCTCCTCCGGCTGGTTGCCCGGCAGGGGGACGGCGTACGGCTCGTGGCCGTCGAGGGTCCAGCGCTCGGGGAACCAGGACTCGCCGTCGAGTGCGAGCCGCGCCGCGTACGTCCCGTCGGCGGTGATCACACAACCGGGCGGCGCGGGCTCGACGCCCCCACCGCCTTCCCCCGGGCCGCCGCCTCTGCGGTCGTACCGGTGGCCGCTCGGCCCGCCGCCTCCGGTGTCGCACCCGCTGCCGCTGCTGTGGTGGCCTCCACTGCTGTCGCGGCCGCTCTCTGCCCGCTCTCCGCTCTCCTGGCCGGCGATCCGCGCGTCGTTCTCCCGTGCCGCGTCGTTCTCCCGTGCCACGTCGTTCCCGTGGCCCGTGGTGGGGGAGGGGGGTGTACAGGCCGTCATCTTTCGATCACCTCCGGCGACAAAGCTAGTTTTCGTACGCACAGACGTGGGACAACCCGCGCCCCCTTCACACATAAGGGTGTTCGTCCGGTGATTCGCCTGAGGGAACGGCGACGGATGTGCTCGCCGAGGGGCGGCTGGTCAAGTGACCCGTGGCCGGTAGGGGAGAGCAGGAGTGCAGGTAGCCTTTGTGCGTGCCCCGTCTGTCTGAAGTCATCGCCGCGCTCGACGCCCTCTGGCCGCCCGAGAGGGCCGAGGGGTGGGACGCGGTCGGCACGGTCTGCGGCGACCCCGCCCAGGAGATCGGCCGCGTCCTGTTCGCCGTCGACCCGGTCCAGGAGATCGTCGAGGAAGCGGTGAAGCTGGGCGCCGACCTGCTGGTGACCCACCACCCCCTCTATCTGCGCGGTACGACGACGGTCGCGGCCTCCACGTTCAAGGGCCGCGTCGTGCACACCCTCATCAAGCACGACATCGCGCTGCACGTCGCCCACACCAACGCCGACACCGCCGACCCGGGCGTCAGCGACGCCCTCGCCGGCGCGCTGGACCTCAGGGTCGTACGCCCTCTCGTGCCGGACCCCGCCGACCCCGCGGGGCGCCGTGGTCTCGGCCGGGTCTGCGAGCTGGACCACCCGTTGACCGTGCGGGAACTGGCCGCGCGGGCCGCCGAGCGGCTGCCCGCCACCGCGCAGGGCATCCGGGTGGCCGGCGACCCCGAGGCGCTCGTCCGCACGGTCGCCGTCAGCGGCGGCTCCGGCGACAGCCTCTTCGACGACGTACGCGCGGCCGGTGTCGACGCCTTCCTCACCGCGGACCTGCGCCACCACCCGGCCTCCGAGGCCGTCGCTCGTGCCACGGAAGCCGCCCACGCGCCTCTCGCGCTGCTCGATGCCGCGCACTGGGCCACCGAATGGCCCTGGTGCGAGCTGGCCGCCGCCCAGCTCGACGAGATCTCCGACCGGGAGGGATGGGACCTGCGCGTCCACGTCTCCCAGACGGTCACCGACCCCTGGACCGCCCACGCGGCGTCCTCCACCGCCACCGAAACACTGGGAGCCCCCAACTGAACGCCGCGCCCGCCGACCAGATCCGACTCCTCGACGTCCAGGCCCTGGACGTACGCCTCCAGCAGCTCGCGCACAAGCGCAGGTCGCTGCCCGAGCACGCCGAGATCGAATCGCTGACGAAGGACCACACCCAGCTGCGCGACCTGCTCGTGGCCGCGCAGACCGAGGAGAGCGACACCGCCCGCGAGCAGACCAAGGCCGAGCAGGACGTGGACCAGGTGCGCCAACGCGCCGCCCGCGACCAGCAGCGACTGGACTCGGGCGCGATCACCTCCCCGAAGGACCTGGAGAACCTGCAGCGGGAGATCGCCTCGCTCGCCAAGCGGCAGGGCGACCTGGAGGACATCGTCCTGGAGGTCATGGAGCGCCGGGAGTCCGTGCAGGAGCGGGTCGCCGAGCTGACCGAGCGGGTCGGTGCCGTGCAGGGGAAGGTCGACGACGCGACCGCCCGTCGGGACGCCGCGTTCGAGGAGATCGACGGGGAGGTGGCGACGGTGACGAAGGAGCGCGAGGTCATCGCGGCGTCCGTCCCCGCGGACCTCCTCAAGCTCTATGACAAGCTGCGCGACCAGCAGGGCGGCATCGGCGCGGCCAAGCTGTACCAGCGCACCTGCCAGGGCTGCCGCCAGGAGCTGTCGATCACCGACTTCAACGACGTCCGCAAGGCCGCCGCCGACACGGTCGTCCGCTGCGAGAACTGCGGCCGCATCCTGGTCCGTACGTCCGAGTCGGGCCTCTAGGACCGGGAGCGGCACAGGAGCGGCAAAGGGCTTTCGGCATGCGGGAGTTCATCGTCGAGGCGGACGGCGGTTCCCGGGGCAACCCGGGGCCCGCGGGCTACGGCTCGGTCGTCCTCGACGCGGTGACGGGCGAGACGCTGGTGGAGGCCGCCGAGTACATCGGGGTGGCCACGAACAACGTCGCCGAGTACCGCGGGCTCATCGCAGGCCTGAAGGCGGCGTACGAGCTGGACCCGGCGGCCGCCGTCCGGGTCCGGATGGACTCCAAGCTCGTCGTCGAGCAGATGTCGGGCCGCTGGAAGATCAAGCACCCCGACATGAAGCCGCTGGCCGCCGAGGCCGCGCGGGTCCTCCCGCCCGGCCGCGTGACGTACGAGTGGATCCCGCGCGAGCAGAACAAGCACGCAGACCGCCTGGCCAACGAGGCGATGGACGCGGGCAAGCGGGGCGAACAATGGTCGGCCGCCGCGTCCACGGCGGACCTGGACACACGCGCGGCCCGGTCCGCCGCGGCAGCTGCCGTCCCCGAGCCGTCGGGCCCGCCCGGGGACGCGACGGCGGGCGCGGCGAGGGCGAGGGCGGCGCTGGCGGAGGGCCGGGGCGGGGCGGCGGACAGGAACGCGGGCGCGGCCAAGAACGGCACCAGCGCCGCCTCCGGCACCAGTGCTGACAGCAGTGCGGCCACCGGCAGCAGTGCGGCCACCGGCAGCGGTGCCGCCACCGGCAGCAGTGCGGCCACCGGCAGCGGTGCCGCCACCGGCAGCAGTGCGGCCACCGGCAGCGGTGCCGCCACCGGCACCGCTGCCGCGCCTGCAGCCGACCTGCGTGCCGCTGAGCCCGTCGCCGATCCACGCGTCGCCGATCGGCAGGCCGCCGACCCAAGGGCCGCCCGGACCGCCGCCGACCCACGTGCCGCCGAGGCCGCCAAGACCGCCGCCGACCTCCGCGCTGCCAGGAACGTCGCCTCCGCCACCCCCGATCTCGGCACCCCCGCCACCTTCGTGCTGTTGCGCCACGGCGAGACGCCCCTCACCCCCCAGAAGCGGTTCTCGGGGAGCGGTGGTTCGGATCCGTCCCTCTCCGAGGTCGGCCGGTACCAGGCCGAGCGGGTCGCCGCGGCCCTAGCCGCCCGCGGCACCATCCAAGAAGTCGTGTCGTCGCCGCTGGCCCGCTGCCGGGAGACAGCGGCGATCGTCGCGGCCCGGCTGGGACTGCGGGTCACTGTCGAGGACGGGCTGCGCGAGACGGACTTCGGCGCGTGGGAGGGCCTGAGCTTCGGCGAGGTGCGGGAGCGCTACCCGGACGACATGAACGCCTGGCTGGCCTCCCCGGACGCCGAACCCACCGGCGGCGGCGAGAGCTTCGAGGCCGTCGCCCACCGCGTCGCTGCCACCCGCGACGAGCTGATCGCGACGCACCGGGGCCGTACGGTCCTGCTCGTCACGCACGTCACCCCGATCAAGACCCTCGTACGTCTGGCTCTCGGCGCACCCCCGGAGTCGCTGTTCCGCATGGAACTCTCGGCGGCGTCCCTGTCGGCCCTGGCGTACTACGCCGACGGCAACGCCAGCCTCCGCCTCCTCAACGACACGTCACATCTGCGCTGAAGGATCCGCGGCGGGCGGGCGGTCCCGGAGCCCCGCCGCCTCCCGCGCCAGCCCCTCGATCCGCGCCCAGTCCCGCGCGGCCAACGCATCGGCCGGCAACATCCACGTACCGCCTACACAACCGACGTTGGGGAGGGCGAGGTACTCCGGCGCGTTGCCCGGCCCGACCCCACCGGTCGGACAGAACCGCGCCTGCGGCAGCGGCCCGGCGAGCGACTTCAGGTAGGCCGTACCGCCCGCCGCGTCGGCCGGGAAGAACTTCATCTCCCGCACCCCGCGTTCCAGGAGCGCCACGACCTCCGACGCGGTCGACACCCCGGGCAGGAACGGCACCCCCGACTCCCGCATCGCCCGCAGCAGCTTCTCCGTCCACCCCGGGCTGACCAGGAAACGCGCGCCCGCCGCGACGGATTCGCTCACCTGCGTGGGCGTGATGACGGTACCCACTCCCACCACCGCCCCCGGAACCTCCGCCGAGATGGCCCGTACGGCATCCAGCGCGCCCGGCGTCCGCAGGGTCACCTCGATCGCGGGCAACCCGCCCGCGACCAGCGCCCGCGCGAGCGGCACCGCGTCGGCGGGGTCGTCGACTACGACCACGGGCAGAACGGGCGCCAGGTCGAGGACGGAGCCGCGCGAGGACGGAGAGGCATGCGACGACGGCTGGGGCGATGAGGACATGCCGTCATCCTGCCCGTGCGGAACAGCATGCACAACGACCATTGCGCATGCTGCAACGACCTGGGGGGCCTCAGTGAACCTCGTCCACCAGCACATCCAACGTCCACGCCTTCCCGGCACCGGCCGGCGGCTCCACCTCCACCACGTACCCGAGATCCCGCAGCGCCTCCACCAGCTCCGCCGGGCCCTCGGGGGCGATCCCGGCGGACAGCAGGCTCCGTACGATGCGGCCCTTGGTCGCTTTGTTGAAGTGGCTGACCACCTTGCGCGTGGGCGCGTGCAGCACGCGCACGGTCGCGGTCCGCCCGGCCACGTCGCCCTTCGGCTTCCACGCGGCCGTGTACGCCGAGGACCGCAGGTCGAGGACGAGCCCGTCACCGGCGGCCTCGGGCAGCGCCGTCGCCATCGGCGTACGCCAGTGCGCGCCGAGCGCTCCGAGGCCGGGCAGCTTCACGCCCATCGAGCAGCGGTAGGAGGGGATCCGGTCCGTCACCCGGACCGCGCCCCACAGCCCCGAGAAGACCAGCAGCGAACGCGCCGCCCGTTGCTTCGCGGCGGTCTCCAGAGTGGCCAGGCCGAGGGCGTCGTACAGCACGCCCGTGTAGACCTGCCCGGCCGGCCGCGTCCCCGCCGTCAGCAGCTCCGCGTTCTTGGCGACCTCCCCGCGCAGCCCCTCGCTCAGCCCGAGCACCTCACGTGCCTTGTCCTCGTCGCCGGAGCACAACTCCACCAGCTCACCGACGACCGCCTCCCGTGCCCCCGTGAGCGTGGGCAGCGAAAGCCCCTCCAGCTTCAGGGGAGCGCCACCCGAGGAGGGTGCCTTGCCTTCGGACGGGGGCAGCAGGACGAGCACGGGTACTCCTTGTTCTCGGGGCTCCGCGACAGCGTACGGGGTGGGGGGCGGGGCTCAAGAAAGCCAGGGGTCCGGCGCGAGCCGCGCATCCATGATCCGGCTTACGAGGTGATCGCAATCGTCGGCGTGGAAGCGCACCAGGCGCACTTCCCTGCGGCGGCCGAAGAACGTCAAGTAGGCCACGGGTTCGACCAGCTCGATGGTGACGGTCGTCTGCGACCCGACCTCCATGTTGAGCTCGCCGTCCTGTTTCTCGTGCGTCGTACGCAACTCGCGGCGGACGGAGGCGATGGTGCTCAGCGGGACGCGCAGATCCACGGTGGCGAAGCGGCGCAGCCGCAGGGTCGTGTTGGTGAGGACGTGCGGGCGGGTGACGGAGGCGGCGTGCAGCCCGGCGACGATGAGGATCGTATAGAGGTCGAGGACGAGGAAGGCGGAGTGCACGAGCGGAAAGTCCCGCAGCAGGACGGACATGGTCACGGTCTCGACGACACACACGAAGCCGAACCCGAACATCATGGCTCCCTGCCCCCGCGCGTACCCGAAGGCCCGCGCACCCTCCGCCCCGACCCCGTGCGGCCGCCGAGCCACCCAGCGCAACAGGCTGGCCAGAAGCAGAAGTTCATGACGCACGAGAGAGCGCGCGACCCTGTACATCCTCTCGATCGACCTCATGGGCGGTCCTCCCTCAGTATCCGGAGCGTGCGGCGGATGGCCTCCGCCTGGGCCGGGGCGAAATCGGCGTAGAAGGCACGAAGGAAGCTGCCGGTGCCGGTCCCGTTGCCGGTGCCACCGCTGTCGTCGAGATCGATGCCGGTGTCCTGCGGGACCATCTCCTGCGGGATGAGGCCGGCGAGGACGTGGGCGGCCTCCGCGACCCGGGGGTCGTCGGGCTCGGCGTCGAGCAGCGCGTCGAGCAGCGCGTACGCCTCGTGCACCCGCTCCACCGCGCCCGGGGCCGACATCATGCTCTCCAGCGAGGCGAGCAGCTCTGCGCGAGCCTCGGGCGTGGCGGACGTCTCCAGGAGGGCGAACACCTCCCGGTCCTTGGCGGCCATCGGGGAGTGCGGCGCGGACCCGAACTTGCCGAACAACGCTGCGAGTTCAGCGGAAACGGGCCCCTCGGCCGGCAGCCGCCCGGCACGCGCGTCCTCCACCAGCACGCGCAACCGCCCCCGCCGCTTCCGGATCTCCTCCTCCTGACGGGCCAGATCCTCGTCCAACTCACCGAGCACCTCGACGAGTTCACGCCCGGCGTCGTCCGCGAGCACATCCCGTACCTCGGCCAGCCCGAGCCCCAGCTCCGTCAGCCGCCGGATCCGCGCGAGCACGACCGCGTGCCGCAAGGTGTAGTCCCGATACCCGTTGGCCCGCCGCTCCGGCTCCGGCAACAGTCCGAGATGGTGGTAGTGCCGCACGGCACGCGGGGTGACCCCGACGGCCGCGGCGAGTTCTCCGATCCGCATACGACCAGTAGAAACGTTGACGCTGCGGCAGGGTCAAGCGTCGGGCCCGGCGACGGACAGTGACCGGGATCATGTGCCACGATCGAGGGAACGGTTCCCGATCTCAGGGCCAGGTGATCAGCCGATGTCCCAGTCTGGCGAGCGACCGAAGAAGGAGGGGCGTGACATGAGTGCCATGGCCCACGAGCCGCTCTCGCAGGAAGACGTCCTGCTGGAGGGCTTTCTCGCCCTGGACACCCCGGAGGGATTCCGGGCTGAGCTTGTCGAGGGGGAGATCGTTGTGACGCCGCCGCCAGACGGGGATCACGAGGACTACATCAATCTGATCATGAAGCAGGTGATCAGGCGCTCCCGGACCGACATGGATTTCAGCGGGAACAAGGGGCTGAAGCTCGGGAGGACGGAGGGCTGTCCGGAGGAGCATGTGATTCCTGATGGCACGTTCGCGCCCCAGGTACTGCGCCTTTACCGGGGTGCCGACCCCTGGATGCCCTGCCAGGGAGTCGCCATGGTGCTGGAGGTGACCTCCACCCGACCCAAAGCCGACCGCGAGGTCAAGCGCCGCTGCTACGCCCGTGGCGGCATCCCGTTCTACCTGCTCATCGACCGCGACACGTCCGAGGCGACACTCCTCAGCGACCCCCGAGACGACGACTACCGCCAACGCTGCACCGTCCCCTTCGGCAAGCCGCTCACCCTCCCCGAACCGTTCGCCTTCGACCTGGAGACCTCGGACTTCCTCTGACGTCCGCTGACTTCCTCTGACTCCTCTGACCCCTTCCTCCTGCCCCGCCGGGCGTAGCCTGAAGGACCGGGCGGGGCGGGGCGAGGCGGAGTGGAGCGGGGGCAGAGGTGAGCACACGTGGTGAGACCCGATGGACCCGTGCGACCCTCGGCCGTCCCGACCGCCCCCTGGACCTCCTGACCGCCCGCTTCGACCGCCACCGCTACGCCCCGCACACCCACGAGGAATTCAGCATCGGCATCTGTGTCCGGGGCGCCTCGTACATCGACTACCGGGGCGGCGCCCTGACGGTGGGGGAGGGCTCGATCGTCGTCCTGGCCCCCGGCGAGGTCCACACCGGCGAGTCGGCCTTCGGCACCTACGCCTACCGCGCCCTCTACCCGGCCCCCGCCCTGCTCACCGACGGCATCCTCGGCGGCACCCCGCACTTCCGCGACCCCCTCCTCCACGACCCCGAGCTCGCCGCCGCCCTGAGCAATGCCCACGCCGAGCTGAGCACCTGCCCCGACCCGCTGGAGACCGAGTCCCGCCTGCCCTGGCTGCTCACGGCCCTGGCCCGCCGCCACTCGACGTCCCGCCTCACCTCCGACAGACTCCCCGGCGCCGACTCGATCTCCCTCGCCGTACGCGACCGCCTCGCCGATGAGCTGGTTGCTCCCCCCTCCCTCGCCGACCTCGCCACCGACCTGGGCCTCTCCCGCTACCAACTCCTCCGCGCCTTCCGTACGACGATGGGCATGCCGCCGTACGCGTGGCTGGCCCAGCACCGGGTGGCGCGGGCCCGGGCCCTGCTGGAGGCGGGCGCCCGCCCGGCGGAAGCGGCGGTCCAGGTGGGCTTCGCGGACCAGGCGCACATGACGCGCTGGTTCAGGAAGGTGCTGGGAGTGACCCCGGCGGCGTACCGCAACAGCGTTCAAGACCGACGCCGCTGACCTGCCCGAAACTTCCCCCATGACTGCACGCGGCTGGTTCCTCTTCTCCCTGATGGGAGTCCTCTGGGGCATCCCCTACCTGATGATCAAAGTAGCTGTGGACGAGGTCTCCCCGTCCATGGTCGTCTTCGTACGCTGTGCCCTGGGTGCGGCCCTCCTGCTCCCCTTCGCGATCCGCCAGGGGAACCTGACCCGCGTGGTCCGACAGCACTGGCGCCCGATGCTCGCGTTCGCCGTGATCGAGGTCATCGGCCCGTGGTGGACCCTGACCGACGCCGAACGCCACCTCTCCAGCTCCACGGCCGGCCTCCTGATCGCGGGCGTCCCGATCGTGAGCGTGCTCCTGGCCCGCTTCTTCGGCGACACGGAACACCTGGGAGCCCGCCGCATGACGGGCCTGGCCCTGGGTCTGGGAGGCGTGGGGATCCTCACCGTCCCCCACCTGACCGGCGGAAACGTCCTCTCCCTCACCGAGGTCCTGATCACGGTGATCGGCTACGCGACGGCCCCCTTGATCATGGCCCGCCACCTGAAGCAGGTCCCCACACTCCAACTGATAGCCCCGGTCCTACTCCTGTCGGCGCTGGTCTACGCCCCCGCGGCGACCCTCACCCGCCCGTCGACTTTCCCCTCCTCCCCGGCCCTGATCTCCCTGGCGGCCCTGGGCGTGATTTGCACAGCCCTCGCCTTCGTCGCCTTCCTGGAACTGATCCGAGAGGTGGGCCCGACGAGGGCGACGGTCTTCACGTACGTCAACCCGGCGGTGGCGGTGGCGGCGGGAGCCGTGTTCCTGGACGAGCGGCTGACCCCGGCGATCCTGTCGTCCTTCGCCCTGATCCTGGCGGGCTCGTTCCTGGCGACGGCGTCGTCGGCGTCACCGGCATCGAGGGGTGGCGGCCGCCGGGTAGCATGGTCCACACGGCAGACGAGCCGGGCGGACGGCCGCGTGGAGTCCCCCTAGGGGGCTTCCCGAGGAACGTCCGGGCTCCACAGGGCAGGGTGGTGGCTAACGGCCACCCGGGGTGACCCGCGGGACAGTGCCACAGAAAACAAACCGCCGGGGACCTCGGTCCACGGTAAGGGTGAAACGGTGGTGTAAGAGACCACCAGTGCCCAGGGTGACCTGGGCAGCTAGGTAAACCCCACCCGGAGCAAGGTCAAGAGGGGCCGCCGTGAAAAGCGGCCCTGCGCGGACGTTCGAGGGCTGCCCGCCCGAGTCCGCGGGTAGACCGCACGAGGCTGGCGGCAACGCCGGCCCTAGATGGATGGCCGTCTCCCCGGCCGCCGCGAGGCAGCCGGGCGACAGAACCCGGCGTACAGCCCGACTCGTCTGCCGCCACCTGCGGCTTTGCCTGCGAAAGGGCCTCTGATCTGCGACGGAGGCCCTTTCCGATCTTTCAGGAGCTTGCCGTGTTAGGCGGCAAAAAGTCCCTCGGAAGTCCCTCGGACAGAGCTGAAAGTCCCTGAAAAGTCCCTGGAGCGGAGGGGCGGGCGACGCCTCTGAGCTGGGTGTTCGCGACAGCTGTTGGAGCATGGCGCTGGAGCCGCGGGCATCGTGGCGGTCCTGGCCCGGCGGGGTTACGCGGCCTCGGCGTCGGCCGTCGTGTCGTTCCGCGCGGCCCATTCGGCGCGGGCTGCGGTGAGCCGAGGGTGCATGGCGCGAAGCTCGTCCAGCTGCCCGGCCACCGTTTCGATGAACTCGGCCAGCTGGTCCGGACCCATCGGGCGGGTGTACATGTCGGCGGCTACTTCGACCAGTACGTGCGGGACTCGGTAGGCCGGGCTGACTGTCGAGTCCGGACTTACGGCGAGGTGTGCGCAGAGCACCTGCCAGGACTCGTACTCCTCGTAGGCCTCGGTGTATTCGGCAGAGGCCACAGCGCCGTACATCTGGTGGTGTACGTCGGCCGGGTGGGGCCTGCCCTTCATTTCAAAGGTGTGGTCCGTCGTGCACCAGGACGGGCAGGTGACGGTGTGCCGGGTGCCGTATCTGTCGTCGTACATCCAGGTGCGGTCAAGCGCTGCGGCCGTCTCGCCGGTCCGCCCGGATACCAGGCACGCGAGCTGCGTACGTGCGGCCCGGAGCTTCGCCAGGTGCGCGCTCGTGTCGCTGATCAGTTCGTCGACCTCTCCGAGGTCGAGCGTCGGCCAGTCGCCGCCGGCCACGAAGTCCAGGCCGGGCGTTTCGTCGTCTACCTGGGACAATTGGAACGCCATGATGCCGTCCCTGCGCTGACAGGCGTAAGGGCGGTGAGCACCCATGGCGATTAGCGGGCCGTGGTGGAGGTGTTCGCGCGGGTCCTCGTGGTCCCTGGGGTTTCCTCGCAGAACGAGACGCCGGCGGGGCAGGCGGTCATCTGCGGAGTGCCCGATGGCTCGTGGCTGGCGGAGACCTCCACCTTGTCCGCGAGGGTCTCGAGCTCGTCGGCGAACCTGCGAAGCTCCGTCGCCTTGACGCGGGCCTCGGCCGCAGTCGTGTCCGTGTCGGCCAGACCGATGATCGGCTTCGAACCAGACAGATCCAGAAGGTGCGCATTCAGCAGCTCCCGGCCGTCATTGCCCTTGACGGTGTGCAGGGTTCCGAAGTGGTCGTAGTGGTTGCCGGTTTCTGTGCACCAGTCTGGGTGGACAGTGCACGGCTGCCGGTCACTGGGCTCGAGGCTTGCCTCGGTCGGGGGCATCGAGGGGGCGTCGGCAAGTTGGAGGGCCCGGGCGGGGAAGTCCTCGTCGCTCTCAGTAGCTGTTGTTGCGATGATGCTCACGCTTCTCTCCTTGTTGCAGAAAGGCTGGGGCAGAGACGTTGGCCTGTGGGCGCGACTGTCGAATGCACGGCTGTTCTGCTGCTTCGGTCCTCGTGGTCACCCAGCCTCGCCAAGGTCAGGCACCTGCCTCTCCGTTCGGGCGGCACTTGCCTCAGAACTGGCTGCTCGGCGGTACACTGCGCGGCTTTTGCGGCGAAGCGAGCACGGTGGGGCGCTGTGTAGACAACGTGATGTCGGCGAAGTAGTGGCGACGCTTCGGTTGAAGGGGGGCGAGCAGGCGCCCGTTCTCGCCGTGTGAAGTGACTGGTTCCAGCCTCATGCCGCAGCACGATGTTGTGTCCGCAGTGGCGTACGCGAGAGCATGTTCGATGATCGATGAGACGTTCGTCTTGTCGGGACAGTCGGTGCGGCGGCAGGGGCTGACGCTCTGTATCGGGTGGCTCTTGGCGTGTACGGGGGTTGGGAGAGCGGTGTGACGGGGTGGGACATAGACCCGGTCGGGGTGCGCGGTGTTCTGGAGACGTCGGGTACGCATGGGAAGAACCTGTCGGAGGCGGGTTCGGCGATGCAGGGCAACCTGGACGAGGCCGCCTCGGCGGCGGGGATGATCACCAGTCAGTACGGGCCCTACACCAGCACCGTTGGCGTGGTGGGCGCGGCGCTGGGGGAGTTTCTGCAGCAGTGGAGCCGTGACCTGCTCTATATCGCCGAGCGGGCGTCCAAGTCGCTGAGCGGGGCTGCGGAGGCCACCGGGCACTACGTCGAGGGCGACCTGACTCTGGCGGCCAACGCACAGCGTGAAGCGGCCAAGGAACCGAAGGTCGAGCTGCCTGGGGTCGATTCGCCGGCCAAGGGTCAGTGATGGCGGACGAGGCGAAGCTGATCGACCCGTCGGGGATACCGCAGTTCCTCGGGGATCTGTCCACCCTTGGCATCGACGTGATGTTGCTGTACGCGAACGCGGGTCAGTTCCGGGCTTCGGGCGCGGATCTGCACACCGCCTTCCAGGGGTTGTCGGCCTTCTACCGTGCCCCGGAGGCCCATGACCTGTTCTCCTCCACGCAGCCGGTGAAGGCGAAGGCGGACGCGTTCGCGGACGATCTGGAGAAGGTCGCTGGCGCGTTGGATGAGTATGGTGTCGAAGTCAGGCCGCTGGTGGAGAAGTTGGCCACCCTGAAGGCGGACGCGCGGACGTTCGTGGACTCGGTCGCGGGGGACGACGACTGGCGCAAGGACAAAGACAAGGTCGACACCAACAATGGCTTATGGCGCGAGGTAAACCAGACAGTCGCCGCCTTCCAGGCCGCTGAACGCGCCTGCCACAACAAGATCACCGCCCTCGTCGGCGGCACCACGCTCACCGTCGATGACGGTTCGCACGGCGAGAACATGTACGGCTATCGCGCCGAGGACCTCGATCACGCCGGGGAGACCCCGTGGGGCGCGGCTGTCGAGCAGGAGTACGAGGGCTGGGACTGGTTCACGCACACGTCCGGGCAGGTCTGGGACGGTTTCTGGACCGACGGTGTGATGGGCACGGTCCATGGCGTGGGCACCCTGTTCGGCGCGGACGGCTCGGACGCGGCGGGCGAGGCGTGGACGGGCCTGGCCAAGCTCGGCACTGCCTCCTTCCTGACCAGCGCCACCCTCGGCACCTGGTGGCTGGTGCCCGACGACAAACTCCCCTCGTGGCTGCGCGATTCCCGCACCACCTACAAGCAGACCGTCAAGGGATTCGTCGCCTGGGACACGTGGGAGAGCAACCCGGCCCGCGCGGCCGGCGCCGTCAGCTTCAACGTCCTGGGCCTGCTGGGCACCGAAGGGGCGGGCGCGGCGGCAACCGGCGCCGGCCGGACCGGAGCTGCGGCTCGTGCCGTGTCGGTCGTGGGCAAGGTCGGCCGGGCCGTCGACCCGTTCACGTATGTCGGCAAGGCGGGCAAGTTCGCCTACGTCAAAGTCGGTGACGCCTTCAGCACATTGAAGAGACTGGACTCCGGGGCAACACTGGACCTGCTCGAGCGAGGCGATGCCCTCCGGTCGCCCAAGGTTCCCGACAACGCGATCCCGTACGTCGACGACGCGACCGGAAGGGTCGTCTACCTCACCGACAAGGGCCACCTGCTCAACGCCGACGGCACCCTTCACCAGCACGCCTCCCAGGCCAAGGCCGAGCCGTCGGCCGCCGCCCGCGCCGGGGACGACTCCACGTCTCGCGCCCCGGTGACAGGAACCCAGGAGCCAGAACTCGTCGGTGCTCACGCGGGGACGAATTCCGTCGCCGACGTGGGCCGGACGGGCGAGCGCGCTCCGGGCAACGGTGTCGGGCATGGTTCGGGAGACGGTCCAGGAACGGGCAGGGGGACCCCAACCGGTTCCGGACCTGGACATGGCGGGCCGCATGACCGCGCCACACGGTCGGCAGGGCCCGATGAGCATCGGGCGGATCGGGCGGACGGCGACGGCTCCCGTGACGAAGGACAGCGGAAGCTGACTCCTGCCGAGCGCAAGGCCATTCAGGACGAGCATGTCCGGAGGGCCAACGAAGACCCGGAGTGGCGCAAGAAGCACTACGACACCCTCGGACGCAGGAGACCCCATATCGGACTGGTGGACGGCGTCGAACTTCCCCAGCTCGCGAAGGATGCGCAAGGGCGCTTCGTGGCCAAGCACGACCTGCCGAGTGGTCCGTCCGAAACCCGGTTCGGTGCGAAGCCGCTGCCGCGGAGTACCGCCCCCGACGACGTTCTTCCGAGGCTCGACAGAAGGACCGCTGACCGTCGCGCCTATATGGACCTCATGAACGCGCAGAAGGCCTTCCACGAGACGCCCTCGACATCGAACCGCGAGGCCCTTGCCGCTGCTCAAAAGGCCTATGGAAAACAGCTCGGAGACGTGCCTCCGAACAGCAAGATCTCCGAGAAGCTGGGTGAGGACGCCTCCAGGCTCCACGCCGTTCGACGGGAGTTCCCGGACGCTCAGGAGATCGACCTCCCCAAGACGCCCACCGGGGCCCACATGTTCGACGGCGCATACAGGCTTGAGGACGACAAGATCCTGATCGTTGAGGACAAGGCGCCGGGAAACGATCTCCAATGGCGACAGGGACGAGCCGACCCCGAGGATCCTGGGCGACCGCACGTCGGCGACGACGGCGGGGCGGCCGGTATGCGAGTGAAGCAGGGAACGTATCTGTACCTGCGGACCATCCTGGGCGAGATGACGAAACGTGGCGGTCGGGACGCCGAACTCGCGCGAGAGTTCAGACAGGCGCTGAAGGACAGGAAGTTGCAGTACGTCCTGGTCAAGGTCCAGGAGCCGGACGGCACCCTCTATGCTGGCGTCGTGATCGAACACATGAAAATCAACTGAGAAAGGGAGGGGCGTGGTCATCCATATTTCCCGTCACGACTTCCCCGTGGACAACGTGGCCGAAGCCATGGCGCCGATCGTCCAAAGCAACGACGAAGCACTTGCTGAACTCGAAACGTCAGAGTTCGATCGCTTCGATGCCTTGGACTATTCACTGACTGTCGCCAAATGGAACTGCCTGACGGATCCCTCGGGTGAGGAATTTTCGACGTGGGAGACCTGGGTCACCGCGATGCAGGTCGGATCGGGCCTGTTCATCTCTGGAGCGGCTGCGGAAGGCCCTGTCCCATGCCGTATCGGAGGAAAAGGTGAGATCAAGAACCTTCCGGCAACCGGCCCGCAGGAGTATCTGCACGCCGGCAACTGGCTCACCACGTACTACTTGGCGGTGATCTGCCGGGAGAACGAGCGTCTCGACCAACTCGCCCGTGTACCCGTCTCATTCCTGCGCGCATCAGGTGTGGAGTTCGACGAGTACATCTACGCCTGGGTGGAGACCCTGCAGAACGCCTGGTTCGGCCGCCCGGAAACCTGGAACACCCTGGCCGCCGCGATTGATGGGACGGACCCCGAAGCCCCCCACATCGCCAGTGCCGAACTGATGCTGAAAATCCTCTACCCGCCGCTGGAGATCTTCCACCGCTACCAGCGGCAGGAGCCGGAGCCGTTCAACACGGCTCTGGCGGAAGCACTCACCTGGCATCGCGAGTACTGGACCGACAACGAGACACGGTCAAAGAGCAGCGAAGGCCTGGTGGCTCTGGCCCCATTGGCCGTCGCCTGCATGGCGTTCGACGCGGACATCCCGGTCGACGTCGAATCCGCGTACCTGCCCAAGCACCTCCTCGAACGCTCCTGGGTGGGCGAGTTCCCGACGTGACCAAAGACGTCATAGCCCTCACCCCGAAGATGCCGGACACCCGCTCCTTGATCGCCGGCCTCTCAGCAGGCGGCCTCGACCTGGGGCTGACCTCCACCGGTGACGGCGGCGTCCTTCAACTGTGCACAAGCGTTGGCCGTCCGCTGGTCTCCGTCGAGTCGCCGCTCCTGGTCCACATACCCGGCGAAGCGGAACGCCTCCTCGGCCCCGATGTGTCAGCGCCCCCGCCGCCGTACTGGTGGACCGAGACGCGCGCCTCGACCTCGGTACCCGAAGCAGAAGCTCTCGCTGAATCGTTGTGCGGACGCCTGACCACGCTGCTCGGCGGGACAGTGTGGCCACGCGCCGCAGGTACGACACGCGTGGTGGCCATCCCGCAGGACCAGTCGGCCGATGACGCACAGGAGGTCGTCGCCCCCTCCGCTCCCACCGTTCCCTCGGTCGACGTCCTGACCGACTCCACGGCGGTCGTCATCTCCGACCGCCCCGTCCTCGCCTTCACCACCTGGCTCTCCGAAGTACTCCGCACCACGAGCGCCACCAGCCGAGCCCTGCACCTGGTCACCCCGCCCCAAGCCCGGCTCACTCTCCCCCTGCGCACGGCGCTGCGGGGCGCCCCCAACCGGTGGGTGGTCCAGGACCCGGCCGGCGGTTACTACGACGGCCTGTCCGGTGTCCCCCTCGCCTGGCAGCAGGGCACATTTCTCCCGACCGGCACCACGGTCGCCGACGCGTTCACCCGCCACACCGAGCCCACCCCGGAACGCCAGCTGACCCTCACGTTCCGCACGCTCCACGCCCCCACCGCCGACCTGGTCCTCGGCCGCGGTCTGGAGACCGCCTGGCGCCATCTGACGGGCTCGGCGCCGTTGGGGTGGAGTACGTCGGAGCCGGTCAACCTGCCCTGGTCACCGCGCCAGTTGACGGATCTGGCCCGCGACCGGTCGCCTGCTCCGACTCATCTTGTCGCGATCGGCGCAGCGGATCATCCGTCCATCGCCACACTCCGCACAGCGCGTACGAAGGCCAGCGTCGCCCAGGACATCACGCTCACCCTCGGATACACCTCCGCTGCGGACGTCCCTCTGGACGCCGTCGAATCCCTTGCAGCCGCACTGGTCGACGAGCACGGCCTGGTGTCGATGCTCACCACGCTCCGAGCAGCCCGCGCGGACCTGACGCTGACCCCGCGTCTGGAGGCCCCGCCCATCCCGGTGTCCTTCACCCTCGGCGCCCGAGACGTCAACGCCATCGGCCTCACCCACGCCCGACGACCACCCCTCGCCCTGCGCCCGCGACAACTCGGCACGCACAGGCACCCCGCCCTGCACTACCTCCTGGGGGACGGAACCGAGGCCGACGCATGGACCACGCTCCAAGATCTCACCACCCACCTCAAGGCCGCTTCTGGAGTGGGGTGAATCGGCCTGATGAGGAATAAGCCTCCTCCAACTTCGAACCCGCAGGTCATTGGGGCTGGTGCGAGTCAGCGATCTCATACTGGTACTGGTCGCGGGCGGTTGTTTGCTCCCAAGGGCGTGCGACTTCGGTGTGGGTAAGCACGAGCAGCGCCCGCAGCAGCGTGGTCGCGTAACGGGCCGACAGCCGAAGCCTGGTGATGATGCCCAGCATGTTTGTTGAGTGTGCAGGCAGTGCCGCCCCGTCGAGGGCGTATACGGCGTCGCTACGCGATGAGTGGCTGTTTTTGGTCTTCGACTCCACTGATCAGCCCGCACCGAGCGGCGCAGCAGGTCACAGCACTGAACGACCCCCCTTGGCGAACCTCCGGTGCGCCCAGGAGCGCGACTAGTAGACGCGTATCCGGCTATTGCCGAGGATGTCGGCGGCCGCTGCTCGGAGGCCCTTCACGGCCTGGTACAGCAGGTGCTCCCGCTCGGCGGCGAGCGCAGTGTTCGCGGCCTTGCGGGAGGTGTCTTCCGCGTGGGCATCACGCACCATCCGTCGCATGACCTCGGCGAGGTCGTCCGCCGCGTGGACCACACCGTACAGCGCATCCACCACGGAAGGCGGACCCTCGAGGATGACGAGCTCAGCGGCTCGGTGGACGGTGCGGACCTGGGCTGCGAAGCGCTCCATCTTCTCGTCGACGTCCCGCAGATCCGGCCGGTCCGCCCGCAGCGCGTCGCGCACTGCGTCCAGGGCGACATCACGGTCGTACACCGCGCCGAGGTAGTTCGCGTAAGCGTCCCGGCGGTGCTGCCGGCGCCACTGGGCGAGCTGCGAGCGCGCCGCCGCGCGCCCGGTGACCATCGCGGAGCCGAGGGTGGCAAGTGAGCCTACGGCGGCGCCGAGCAGTGCGGCCAGTCCAGCGTCCATCGGCCCATTCTGCCTATGGCCTGGCCTGGTTGAGGCGCAATCAGAAGCGAGATCAGGTTGCGGGGCGGGGCTGAGCGCCATGGGTAGCTCGACTTCTGCTGGGAGATGGACACCGGGAAGCTCGCCTGCCAGCTACTGCGTACGGATCTGTCTGTCCAGGACCCCGATTTCGCGCAGGTGGCCACCACGATCCCGCCCTGGCCGCCTCGGCCGGGTGGGCCACACGTCGACGGCCTGACGCCGGGTGAACCGGACGGAAGTCGGGGGTGTTCTCGCTGTTGACCGGCAAATGGCTCACCGATCACGGCCGGCGGCACCGGGGGAACCTGTCGGTCTGGCCGGGCACCCAACTGCGTTTCGGGCAGTACCTCGCTGAACGCGGCGAGGACGCCCTGGCTCAGATCGAGGAGATGAACCTGGCCCCTATCCGAAGATCGAGCTCAGCGAGCCGACACAGGTAGTGTGGCTGAGCGCTTCATTCGGCGAGTTGGCAGGTTGAGCACGGCCCGTTCATGCGGCTCCGAGCACCGGCCGACCACGCTGGGCCGTCACGTGAACCAGGCGTCCGGCTCATCCGGAACGGGGCGGCCTTGGTCCGGAGCGGCAGCCATGATCGTCTCTAGATATCCGGGCAGGGCCGGTGCGGGACTGATGTCGTGCGCGTCGATGATGCCGTCCATAAGCACAACCGCAGGCCCGACTTCGTTAAGGCCGGCGCGCGGGTACCGCGTGATCAGGCTCCACCAGCCGCCATGGATGCGGACAACCCGCTTCGGCTGCTGCGGTGCCCAGGAGTCGTACACCGCCACTGCCTTCACAGCAGCCTGTTCTCCTGTGGCGTATTCGGCGGCGTACACACCGAGTTCCTGCAGCAGCGCAGCCACGAAGGGGTGCTCCAGGGGAGTGGGCACGACGAGGTCGACCAGGCGCAACTCGCACGGGTCAGGATCGGTGATGCCGTCGTTGTACTCGTCCCACAGATACCGCTCGCGGTATGCCTCCCAGGTGCGCCAGTCCGCAAGCTCCCGGATGAGCCGATTGGCCAGCTCGTCGCGGGCGAACAAGGCCTTGTCCTGTCCCGGAGCCACGGCACAGGATGGCGGCGTTCCCGACCCAGGCCCGAGCGGGCCGTTCTTACGGCGTTTGCCCATGCCACCCACTCTGGCACCGCCGCAACGTCAGCGGGAGGGGGCATTACTGATCTCGGCTCGTTAGGGTGATGTTTGCTGAACCTGCTGATGTGGGTGTGGCGTTGTCGGTAGTCCGTGGTGTGTGAGATACGCGGATGGGGGCGGGCTGACGCCTGCAGCACGGCGGCGCCGGGAAGCGGTGCGGATACAGGCGGCGGAGCTGTTCGCTCAGCAGGTCAAGCCGCCCGAGGTAGCCCGGCAGCTGCGTGTGAGTCTGAAGTCGGCTTATCAGTGGCAGCAGTTGTGGCGGCGAGGCGGTGTCGACGAGCTGCTTTCGCGAGGACCGGGTGGGGGCCGGTGTCGCCTGTCGCCGCGTTGTCTGGAGATGCTCGCCGGATATCTGGAGCAGGGTCCGGCCGCGCATGGCTGGACGGAGGATCAGGTGTGGACCGCGGCGAGGGTGGCCACGCTGATCGGCAGGAAGTTTCACATTTCCTACAGCGTCTCGGGTGCCACGCGGCTGATGCACCGGCTCGGCTTCAGCCCGCAGGTCCCCGCACGGCGGGTCGCCGAACGCGACGAGCAGGCCGTCACCGCGTGGAAGGAGGCGACCTGGACGGAGGTAAAAGAGCCCGGGCGGCCTGTGGGGGCTACATCTGCTTCGAGGACGAGGCAGGCTTCACCCGCCGGCCGCCCAGGGGACGCACCTGGGGCCGGCGCGGCCACACCCCGGTCGTGACCGTCAGCGGCCGCCGCTCGGGACGGCTGTCCGTGGCCGGGCTGATCGCCATGCGGCCCGGCTTCCGCACCCGGCTGTGCCATCGCCTGCGCACCCACCGCGCGGGCAAGGGCAAGCGCCGCAGCATGGGCGAGCGCGACTTCATCGCGCTGATCGACGGCGTCCACCAGCTCGTCAAGGCGCCGATCGTGCTGGTGTGGGACCGGCTGAACACCCACGTCTCCCGCGCCATGCGTGAGCTGATCGCCGAGCGTGAGTGGCTGACGGTGTTCCTGCTGCCCGCGTACTCTCCCGACCTCAACCCCGTGGAGTGGGTGTGGGCGCACGTCAAGCGCAGCCTGGCCAACCTCGCGGTCGTCGCCTTGGACCGACTCGAAGCCCTCGTACGCAACCGGCTCAAGCGCCTTCAGTACCGGTCCGGCATCCTCGACGGCTTCATAGCAGGCACCGGCCTGGCCCTCGACGATCCACATTCACCCTGACGAGCCGAAGTCAGTAGTGTGCGAGCCCAGTCGCACACCAATGCTCAACTCGCCGTCTGAAGTGCAGAGTCACAGGTCTCGGTAGCGCGGGCGGCGTGCTGCTCGCCCATAACGTCGGCAACCACGACGGTGTGCCCGACGAGGGGCGGCGTGAGACGGTGTACTACCGACTTCATGCGAGCGTCCACCGTGATCGGTGGCGTGCGATGAAGGGCGATCCGGTGGCTCTCCTGACCACGGCCCGCGCCAAGTTAGGGGCGGCCGACTGGACCAGCCCCGAGTCCCTCAAGGAGCTGGTGCTGGCCGCCGGCGAGGAGCACAGCCTGAAGCTGGGCAAGGCCCAAGCCCTGGTACGCGTCGCCGTAATGGGCTGCACGGTCGGCCTCCCGCTCTTCGAGTCCCTGGAGGTCCTCGGCAAGGATCGCATCCTGGCCCGGGTCGATGCGGCTGTCGAGGAACTCGCTGGCTGACCACTTCTGCCTGGTTCGAAGCAGCTCAAGCCGCTTGGTCCTCGACTCGTGTACATGCACTGGCGATTGGCGCGGGTTCTGTTACGGCGGAGTGGGTGTCTACCGCGCGGTTGAAGACCGCGCGGTCAGCAGGTGCTTCATCGTGTGAGGGCATCCCGGTTTTGGTGTCCTCCACGGACGTGGGAACCGTCAGCTCGAACCAGGTCTTCTTCCCCGCCGCACAGGGGTGTGATCCCCACTCCGTTGCCAACGCTGAGACGAGGAAGAGACCGCGCCCATTCTCGTCCGCGGACCGAGCTTGAGACAGACGCACCGTAGTGGGGTCGACGTCGGTGACTTCCACGCGGAGCCGCTGTCCGGTCCACCGTACGGACACAACGCACGCGGCCCGCGTGTGCATGACCGAGTTCGCGACCAGTTCTCCGGTGAGCAACTTCAAGTCTTGGGCCAGCTCCTCGTTCAGGGCCAGCCCGAGCCGCCTTGCACGGCTCACAATTCTGTCTCGTGCAGCCGGCACCGCCTCAACCAGGGGCGGGACGGTAAAGGCGTAGGGCGATTCTTCGAACAGGCGCGACATAGCTGGGACCTCTCGGTGGGCAGAAGCTAGTGTGTCAACGCGATCTCGCAAGTGGATGGATCGCTCGCCGACTTCACCAAGCAGCCCGGCAGAGCAACCGGGAAATCCAGTAAGAGCCCGGCAGGCGGCGGACGTCCACCATGGACCACAGGCAGCCTGGCTCTCTATCCCTGAAGTGATATCACCTCAGTAATGCCGCTGTGACTGTGCCAGCCACTTGCCCAGGGCTGCGACGACCGAGCGCTTTCCCCACTCGGCGAACACGCGGTTCTGCTCAGCCTCCGGCAAAGCGGCCAGTGTCGCGGTGGCTCCTTTCGGCACGAAGATTGACCACAGATCGGACCAGGATCGTGAACCGTGCCCACGATCTGGTGCCATCGCGATCGTTCCCGGCTCGCGGGTGTCGTCCGCGAAGGTGTGCAACTCGCCGTCGGCGTCCGCGTAGACCGCGGCACTCGCGAAACGGCAGGTCCGCTTCTCAGTGAGGTCCGCGAGATGGGTGAATCCGGCGGGGCCGAAAGCCTCCAGAGCCTGTTTCACCATCGGTCCCGGCCAACCACCGAGCTCCTCAATATAGAAGCCTGAATCCTCGACGAACAACGGCTGTCCGAGAGCCGCGTAAGCCTGCCGGGCCTTGTGCTCCGCGATTTTCGCAACTGACGTGGTCTGGATCTCATCCAGCTCCAAAGCCACCTGTTCCACTTCAACACCCCAAGGCGCAAGATGCTCTTGGGCTGTACGATACTTCCCGCCATTCCCTGTGCACATCGCAACCGTGATACCCGGCATGAATCGAAGAACCCCTCTTCGGGAACAAAACTCGCGGAACCACGTGGCCGCAGGTCCCATATGCGGCTGTCGCGTGAGGCCATTTCAACAAGATCGGGCACCATCTGCTGCCGTCAATCGTCCTCCGGGAGCACGTCGTCGGCCGTGTTCGGCATGGGCGGCAGTGGGATGGGCTCTGGTGCTGACTCGACCCCCGCTTTCGTCAGCCGATTGGTGTGCCAGGTTGATCAGTTGGTGGGGTCATAGCAGCCACTTGCGCCGGGCCGCCAGCCATCGCAGCGTGACCTCTCCGCACCATGTTTGGTGCTGACGCAGGTGCGGCGACCAATCGGCTGGGGGTTGTGCGCCGGAGACCAGGAAGAAGCCCGAGAGCGCGGCCAGAGCGGCATCGAGTTGATCGCTGTCGACTCCGCGAGCTGTGGGGTGTTTCCTGAACACAGTGGTGGCGTCGTGGCCATCAGCGTGTGCTGTGGCCAGGAGGAGTACGAGGTCGAACCAACTAGCGCCAAGGCAAGGCCAGTTCCAGTCGCAGATCCACGCACTGCCATTGGCGTCGACGAGGATATTGTCTTGGCGGAGGTCGTGGTGGAGGACTGCGTCGCCAGCGACGGCCTGCCGCCACCGGGATTCCAGCTCGGCCAGGGTGTCCAGTCGGCCTGTCGGGACCCATGTGGGGAGGACTGTGGCGCTTGTGGTGCCGGCGGCAAGCAGCCGCCAGTCGTCGAAGTCACCATCTTCGCCGAGTGGTTTCAGGCCGACCTGCTGGAATGCAGCGGGTGGTGTGGACAGTGCCTCGGCTGCGGTCGCGTATGCGTCGAGGCTGGTTGCGAGCTCGTGGGTCCTCCACGGCGAGCTGGGCATACGGCCGCTTTCAACGGCGTCGAACCCGAGGATCACCCATCCATCCAGTTCCTCACTCCACCGGTGTCGAGGCGCTGGTACCGCCTGGGGCAGGGCCCGGTTGACCTTGGCTTCTCGCCGGTAGCAGTCGGCGATGTGTGCAGAGTCTGCGCTGTTGACGGCTTTGACGAACTGGGTGCCGCCTGTTCCGGTGATCACGCTGGCGAAGCCTTGGGTGAAGCCGCTTCCGGCACTCGGTCGGGCGGCCACGCTGCCCCCGAGTCGTCGGGCGATGAGTTCGCGGACACGCTGGGGCAGGTCGTTCCACTGGGGGCGTGCGGCAGTGGAGTGGTACGGCGGCCTCGGGGTGATGACGATCGGCATTCCGCAAGCGTGAGGCCAACGGCCACGTGGCCGCCAGCGAGATTCACCATGCCGTCTCTGCCTCACAAGGCGACGGCGAAGCGTGTGGAGGGTCGGCGGCCGGTCTTCTACACGCTGGCCTCCAGAGGTGTGATTGCCCAGCATCGGGATGTATGCCGAGGCCAGCCCGGTGTCGAACGCCGGCGACTACCAGGCCCGGCGCGGCAACATCTGCTACCGGCCCCGGTCGGGTCGGTAGGCGTTCGTACACACGCTGAACGCCTACGGCCTGGCCACGAGCCGTCTCGTGCCTGCGCTTCTTGAGCAACATCAGCAGGCCGACGGCACCGTGGCGGTACCCGAGGTTCTGCGGGAGTGGATCCCGGGCGGTTTCCTGGCAGCGCCGTCCCGCAACGTTGAGCCAGAAGCATCCTGACGCATGCCGTGGTGAGGCCCTGTCCTCCGGCTACGGGGAGGTCGGAGGACAGGGCAGCTCTTCACCAGGGCCGGCTACGGCAGGCCTGGGTGTGGCTGCTGGGGAGTTCGCCCAAGTGCTCGTGTGTCGTCGTCAGATGCCTGGGCGTTTGGTCGGCGGAGCGAGATCCAGGATTTCGGCCCGAAGTTGCCCGCACGCAGCGGCCGTCTCCCTGCCAGCAGACAAGTGGTGGGACACCGTCCAGCCGGTCAAATCTCGGGAGAGAGCGGCGATGAATTCCTCTTCCCTCGCGCTTGGGAGCAGCGGGCTGCCGTGCACGGGATTGAAGCTGGAGAGCCTCAGTATGAGAAAGCGCCCGGCGTAGGGAGCGAGCAGCTCGGTCAGCGCTGCTTCGTCATCGGGCCGCGTGTTGTGCTCGCAGAGAACGTAGTTCAGCACCACCGGGCGCATTTCAGCAACAGCTGCCCACAGTGGCAAGACGGTCGAAGGGTCGTCCGCTCGGGGGATGACCACCCTGCGCTGAGCGGCGTTGGCGCCGTGCAGCGAGAACATGAGGCGATCCGGCAGCCAGGAATTGGGCTTCAGGAGATTTCGCACCCAGGCCTGCGGGGCGATGCTGGTTACCTTCACCTGTCGAGCCATTCTCTGGTCGACGATCGTTTTCGCGGCGGTGGTGACGTGGTTCCAGTTGGCGGCAGCGTCACCGACTCCAGCGAAGTCGACCCAGATGAGGGGGCCTTGCTGAGGACCTACCTGTTGCTTCAGCTGCCCTACTGCAGAGGCAATCTCTTCCGCGTGCAGATTTCGAACGAAGGGAGTCCGTGCGAAGGTGGTAGCGCAATGTGCGCAGCCATACCTGCAACCCGCCTGGGCCGACATGCACACAGAATAGGCTTGGTGCTCTCCCTCCCAGAGTTGCACGGCTTCGAAGGTAGCCATGTCTGACGTTTTGAAGACGTGCTTGATGCTGCGGTCGGGTGCTTTCGATGGCAGAGTTGAGACGACCTCGACCGAAATTCCGGGCGTGGATATTCCTTCCATTGAAGGAGTTCCTTTCCCTGAGTTACTCGTGCAGGGTCGGTGGGAAACGGGACGATATCTCGTGACTGGTGTTCACATGCGTCGATTGCTCGTGAATGCATGGACTCTCTATCGCGAAAGCAGTCGACGAAAATTCTTCTATTCTTTGCGTGGGCCGAATCGATGCGAAGACCTGGCCAAAGCAGCGTAAAACACGATCGCGTCGACCAAAAATCACCGCCGTGATATCACCCAAGAAATACGATGATGAAATGGAGGCGAATCCTCTCGCGTAGTCGGCTCTGCGGAGAGAGAGTGGCCTGCCGGGTATCTCGTTGAGGGCGTCCGGATCTGATACGTGACGACGCCTTGGGACAGGGGACTCTGAAGTTCTGGATGGCGGCTGACCGTCATTACGGCCGCACGCCGCTCCGACAGGCCGCTCGTTGGCACGATCTTGCTGTCGCATCCCTGCCCACCCCGCTATGCTCAGCAGCAACGCGTTGAAGGAGACGAGTAGCCGCGGGATCACGCGAGCAGAGAGAGCCGCCGGTAGCTGGGAAGGCGGTCTTGCGTCCCAAGGTGAAGACCCTCCTGAGCGCGGGGAGGAACGGCCTCGTTGAAGGCCCAATGCCCCGCCGGCCGGCCCCCGTCATCGGGCATGAATGAGGCCGTGGCTCTCTGAGCTGCGGTAAAGGCGCGGTGGCACCGCGAGTACCCTTCTCGTCCGCGCCCCCAAGGGATCATGACGACGCCCCTTGGAGGGCTGCGATGATCCACATGACTAGCCGTGTACTGGTGTCTGGCCTGCGAGAACATGTCGGGCAGACCGTTTCTGTGTCGGGCTGGGTGAACACGCTCCGCCTGCAACGCAAGATGCAGTTCGTCGTCGTGCGCGACCACACCGGCATGGTGCAGGTCACTCACAAACGCGGCGGCGAAGGCGACGAGGTTGAGACCGCGCTGGAGGGGCTGACGCCGGAATCCGCAGTCCGGATCACCGGTCGCGTGGTCGACAACCCGATCGTGAAGCTCGGTGGCCTGGAGATCATCCCCGAATCGGTCGAGGTGCTGAACCGGGCAGAGACTCCACTTCCCATCGACGAGCAGACCGGACTCGAACACCGCCTGGACTGGCGGTTCCTCGACGTGCGGCGCCGGCCCCAGGCGCAGCTGCTTTTCGCTGTACAGACCACACTCGAGCAAGGGATGCGCGAGTACGCCTATCGGCAGGGGTGCACGGAGATGCACACTCCGAAGCTGATGGGCACCGCCTCGGAGTCAGGCGCTGAGGTGTTCAAGCTCGGCTACTTCGACCGCTCCGCCTACCTGGCTCAGTCGCCGCAGTTCTTCAAGCAGATGGCGATCTCGGCGGGTGTCGACAAGGTCTTCGAGATCGGGCCCGTCTTCCGCGCTGAGCCGTCCTTCACCTCCCGGCACGCCACGGAATTCACTGGTGTGGACGTGGAGTTGGCGTGGATCAACGGAGTCGAGGACGTGATGGCCTTCGAGGAGCAGATGCTCGCGCATGCCATCGCCAAAGTCGCCGATGCACACGGTGAGGCGATCCAGGAGACGTTCGGTGTCGAAGTGACGGTACCGACGACGCCGTTCCCGCGGATCACGATGGCCGAGACGCAGGAGATCCTGCGGGCCAAGGGCTGGGACCCGGCCGGCGTGAAAGAGGACCTGGACCCAGAGGGCGAGCGTGGGATCGCCTCGTACATCAAGGAACAGACAGGGCATGAGTGGGTGTTCGTCACCCACTATCCGACGAGCATCCGGCCCTTCTACCACATGCGGCCGACGGACGACCCGGGTGTGACGCTCAGCTTCGACCTGCTGTGGAAGGGGCTGGAGGTCACCACCGGTGCGCAGCGTGAGCACCGCTACGACGTGCTCTTGAAGCAGGCTGCGGAGAAGGGGATGAGCACCGAGCCGATGCAGGACTACCTGAACGCCTTCCGGTACGGATGCCCGCCGCACGGCGGTCTGGGCATGGGGCTCGGGCGGGTCCTGATGGTGATGCTCGGCCTCGACTCGATTCGGGAGGCCACGTTCCTGTTCCGTGGCCCGAACCGGCTCACCCCGTAGTCACGCCAAGAGCCTGGGCCGCTGCACCCTTTGGAGGGTGCAGCGGCCCAGGCCTGGTCAGTAGCGAACGTTTCGCAGATCGAGCTTCCACGCCTCGTCGGGGTGCTGGTCCCAGTAAGCGCGGAGTGCCAGTTCACGGTCAGCGAAGCGGCCTTGGTGGCACAGACCGCCGTGGGAGAGGGTGACGCTCATCGCGAGCGGGGACTCGGTGGTTACCCAGTGCGGGGTCAGGGCGTGGCTCCACAGTCGGTCACCGGGCCCCATCCGTAAGGACTCGCGGTCGGCCGGGTCGTGTTCGGGCGGTTCCTCTGCGGTGGTCTCGCCCGCCACAGCGGCCTCGGCCGTGAGGTGCTTGTCGGGGTTCCTGTAGCTGTGGAAGGTCTTCGTGCCCTCGACCTGCCACACGAGCCCGTGCGAGTTGTCGTTGTGATACGTCGATGAGGCACCGCCCGTGGAGATGAACAGCAGCGGCGCGCACCGTTGCCACGTGAACCCCCAGCTCGACAGCCGGGTTCGCCAGGGGACCATGACCTGCTCTTGGAATCCGCTGAGGAGTCCGTCATAGAAGCGGGTGAGGTTGAAGTGGACGAGGCGGAACGTCCACGTGGCCACTTCTTCGACCGGGGCTGTGCGGAAGGCCGACGTACGGTCCATGCGTACGGACCAGTCCTCGTCTCCGAGGATGGTGAAGCGCACCTCCTCGTCCCGCCGGACGGCGTCGAGGACGTGAAGGGCGGGCGGAAGGCTGAAGCCGGTGGGGGTGAGGACGTTGCTGACGCGCTTGTTGGGAGGGATCCGCCACCGTTCGATGAACTCTTCTGGTGTGGTGACTGGGGTCGTCATCGTCCACTCACGGGGTGTCGTCGGCGCGGCAGATGGCCGCGCACTCTGGGGTGGTCCGGTCCTGCGGTTCGGCGTGGAGAAAGCGACTGATCTCCGCGCGGGGCGCGCGGACGCTCACCCCCGTTTTGCCGTAGGGGCAGAGGCGGATCTCGCCGCTTGCGGACACGTACAGCGTCGCGGACGCGCAGGAGGGCCGTCGCTCGGGGTACAGATGCATGGCTCGCAGGGCGGTGAGGTACTCCTGGAACCGCGGGGTGAGCTGGAAGTAGCGTCCGAGAAGGTCGGCGTCCTCCCGCTGCTGGGCCAGGTAGTTGTAGAAGGTGAAGCCGACGCGCTGTCGTGCCGAGTCGTCGAGTGCCACCGGGCTGAGCTGGATCTGGACTCCTGACTTGTGGACGCGCTCGTAGACGTCGTGGCACTCCTGGGCTGTGAGTTTCCAGTACGTGAGGTGGAGAACTCTCTCTGCCGTGGGGACCTGCTCGAGCGTCGTGATCGCCGACGCCACGGACCGGGTGGTGCGCCCGAGTTCCATGGCACCAGCCGAGTCGGCGGACACGGTGACGTTCGCGAGCAGGCGCGCGATGTCGGCCAACCGGTCGACGTCGTCGGGGTCTCGGGCCGAGGTGACGATCGACACGGGAATCCCGAACTGGTGAGCGAGCCGTACGAGCTGGCGTAGTTCGGGGTGGTGCGCGGGTTCGCCGCCGGTCAGGCAGATCGCCTCGACGCCGGTCTCCTTCAGCCGGGACAGTGCCCGGGTGTAGGTGGCGATGCCGAGGAAGCCGTGGGCCCGGTCGGCTCGGAAGCAGAATCCGCAGGCGATCTTGCAGTGGCCGGAGGTGCTGATGAGCGCGGAACGGAACTGCTGCCGGGCTCGTGCGGGTGGGCTCTCGGGGTGGGTGACGGTGTTCACTGCACCCCCGTGCTGTCCCATACGGCGATCTCCACGGTGCTCGTGTAGAAATCGCACATCTGTGGGTCCGGCCGGTCACCGCCGATGAGGAGTTGTTCGTTGCGTGAGGGGCCCCCGCAGATCGCCAGAGCCGGGCACTGGCCACACTCGGGGATGGGGGCGACGTGCTTGGCGATGCCGCCCAGCAGGTTCGGGTCCGCACGCAGTTCGTCGAGGGTGTGCAGGAAGGAGGGTGCGGTGAAGTTGATGTCGCAGAGGCTGACTCGGTTGCCGGGCAGCAGGGCGACGTTCAGGGTCCGGTCGCTCTGGATGTGGTCGAAGAGCATGGGGCGGCGCCGGTCGAGGGCCTGGAATGCCCGGTCGAGGACGGAGAACATCATCCCGCCACGCCCGAGGGCGACGAGGCGTGCTTGGTACAGCTCCCTGGCCAGCTCCCTGCCCTTGACCGTCCAGCGTCCGCTGGTGGGTATCGGGGTGTTGGCGTAGATGAACTTCAACCCGAGGTCGTCGATGATCCAGGTGACGGTTTCGGCCAGGCGGCCGATGTTCGCGGGTGTGGGGGTGAGGTTGCAGCCCACGTGGATGCCGCCTGCGTCGAGGAGCCGGCGGACGTTGCGCCGAATCCGGCCGTCGGCCGGTTGCCCGCCCAGGAGCCGCCGGTGCTCGGCGTTGATGGCGGGTGGTCCGTCGATTGAGATCCCGACGCCGTACTCGTACCGGGCGAAGTGCTCGATCATGGCGTCGGTGATGCGGGCCCCGTTGGTGACGACTGTTCGGCGGACCCGTTTGACGTCGTACTGCGCGGCGAGAGAGTCCGCGAGGGTGTCCCCATGCTGCATCAGGTCGAACCGGGTCGTCGGTTCGCCGCCGAACCACTGGATGGCTACCTCGTCGCGACCGGCGTTCGTCTCGAAGAGGTAGGTCAGGCCGTCGGCGATTTCCTGCTCGGTCATGTCCGGCTTGCCGGTGTTGGTCTCGACGAAGCAGTAGCTGCACTTCATGTTGCAGGCGTCGGTAAGGACGACGCGCAGGCCGCTGATCCGTACGGGGACGGGATCCAGGTCGAGTTGGTGGAGCCGGTTATGGAGTGCTTCACGCTGATCAGCGCGAGGGCTGTCGGGCGTGAAGCCGAGCTCGGCGAGAGCTTTGTGGGTCGCGGTCGGGGGAACCGCGGAGAGGTCGGTGACCTCCCCGCGGTCGAGGTACACACTGTCCAGCGTGACCGGGTCGAGGAGGGCGCCCTCGCCATCCCGGACGTACTGGATGTACTTCCCCCACAGGAGCTGTGAGGTGACCACCTGTGTTACGCGGCTTCCTCTTCGAGGATGCCACGCTCGGCCATGACCTTGCGGACGAGCTCCTCGCCGGCGGCTTGCAGCTGTGCTGAGGCCTCCGGCGAGCCTCCGTCGGCGAGGACGATCACGCCGGGGAGGGTCGGGTTCGGGGCGATGATCGTGATGCCGGCGGGCTCGGTGCTGACCACCAGGATGGCGTTCTCGACCGGGACCCAGTCCGCTTGATCCTTCACCGCTTCCAGGATCTCGGCCTGCTTGGCCTGGAAGGCGTCACGCTCGCCCATCCAGACTCCGGCCTTCTGCTTGGAATCGACGACGTCGGCGTAGAGCAGGTGATCGTTCTTGTTTCGTCGTGGTGTCGGCATGGCACTCATCTCCTGTCGCTGGCGCGGCGCATTTCGGATCTGAACGTCGTGCTGTGCAGGCCTGAAGTTCGGGCCCCTGATGAGGGTGCTCCGCATTCGCGGGGCGAGCACATCTCGGGGGTGATATCACGGCGGTGATATTCGCGGGATCACGTGAGTACGCTAAGTTGCAATCCTTCGACGCTGACACGCACTCCCCGCGCTTCGATCCAGTCGTCCGGGGCGCCCGACCAGGTCCCTCACACGGGGTTTGCAAGGTATCGATGCCTGGCTCGGCGAGCCGTAAGGCGGTGCGAACTGGCAAACGGGCTTATCAACTATCTTCGCCGATCTCTTTTGAACCCTCGGGTGCCGGGCACAATAGCCAACTGCGCCGCCTTCCGACGGGCATGGCCACGCAAGTGACCAAAAGGCCCTTCTTCCCTTCTACGCGAACAGCACCATCTCGATGTCGCTGGGAGTGGTCTACCCGGCCGAGCGTCACGCTGGCCATCCCGCTTTCTTCCCTGTGAGTGATGGGCCGCACGGTCGGCCTTCCGCTGTCGACGGTTGGAGCATGGGGCCTGTGAGTTCCGCCGGAGTGTTGAGTCCTGCGAGCAGTTCGACGATCTTGTCGATGTTGGTGAGTCTTCGTACTCCTGACTCCAGCATGGACAGGAAGGCTTGGCTCAGACCCGTGAGCTCTGCCATATCACTCTGGCGTAGTGAGCTGCCGATTCGCACAAGGTGGCACACTCGGCCAAAGTCACGGGCCCAGAGAGCTTCCCGGACGTCCACTTGCTTCCAAACCTCTGGTACCACCTGGGGCGGTGGCGAAGGGGTAGCTGATACGTGTCGCGAACAAGCGCTGCAGTACGGTTCGTTGTTGTATCGGCTCAGAGGTCGTCGACACCATCGACACAGGCGTGCATGCCGCTCAGCGGTGTCCGTCGCGGATGAGGGCGAAGGGCTGCTCTCCCGGCCCCTCGTCTCGACCGCCGTTGCGCCTGCGCGTATCGGGATCCTGCGGGTGTCCTCGTCAACTGCTAAGGCGAGCGGAAAGCGATGGCCGGCATCATTCGACATCGGGGGCACCAGTCTGTGACGGGAAGTCGAGCTCTGCCCACGCCGATGTGCCGATCGTGAAAGTGTCGTTCATCTTCCACCGGTCGGCCAGTGCGTCTATGAGCCGTAGTCGGGGATCTCTGTCTGGCTCCGAGGAACTTGCCGTCAACTGGCGGAATTCGTGGACTGTGTCCGACACCTCGATTCGCAGGCCGCTTCGTACTCGCAGATACCGCGTCTCGATCTCTGCGCCCGGGTGCACACTGCCGTGGCGTACCGCGTCGGTTAAGAGCTCCGCGAGAACGAGGACAGCTGAGTCTTCAATACTTGCGAGGCCCCAACCGCCAAGCACTTTACGGAGTTCACGACGCGCAAGGCCGACGCAGCGCGGATGGCGACTCCAGCGGAGCACCACCGCACTGCTGCTCTTGGGGCCGACTCCATCATCCGGCCGATAGATCACAGGCACTCCGATGCTTCCCCGTACAAGTGGCTTGGTCGCAACGACCGTAGGAGCCGATGGGGAGGCGGACCCGGAGGAATTTTCCGGGTCTGCCAACGAACCTCTCTACAGCGGGCTCTACCTGATCGCGCCGAGCCGCATGCCCAGGTCCTGGACATCCTGACGGCGGGATCGCTTGTGGAGCCGACGAGCTAGGTCCCGAGCGAACTCGTGTGCCTTGATCTGCTCGGGAGCGGTTCGGTAGGCGTGCTTGAGATGGTCTATCGCCTCATCTGTCCGCCCTGCCTCAGCATAGGCACGGGCAACATCCAGTCGGGCCCGCCCTCGTCGCTCTACCGGCAATCCTGCCGCTCTGGCTCTCGGCGCTACGTCCACGGCCAGTTGGACGTCCTCGAATTCCAGGGCGAGCGCCAGCCGGTGGATCTCTACGTTGCCGGGACCGAAGGAGGTCCACATCGCGTTGGAGTCGCCGCCGAGCAGGTCCGCTGCTTCTTGGGCCTTCCCCATCATGTGATCTGCCAGCGCCCGGTTCCGCATCCGGGCCGCTGCGACGGCTCCGTTGAGGAACAGGGTCCCGTACAAGGAGAGAGAAGCCGGCGTGGAGCGCCACCAACCGGGTTCGAGGTCGTCTGCCGCGTCGAGGGTGACGTTCACTGCCTCTGCCGGCATGCCGGCGCCGAGTTGAACATGCGCGACACCTCGCCGCAGAGCGAGCATTGTGGCGGGGTCTTCCGACTCTGCGGCCGCCATGTCGCCTTGGTCTACAGCGGTCCAGGCCAGGTTGGTCTCACCCAGCTTTCGTAGAAGTACCGCCGCCACGTGGCAGGTCAGTGCGAACAACCGGAGTGCTTCGACGTGTTCGGCGCCAGCTGTGCGCTCCTGTGTGGCCAGCCGGGCGTCCGCGAGTAGTCCGGGCAAGCACTCTCCAAGGCGTGCGAACTGGCAATTCTGAAAGAGCCGCCAGGCTTCGTCAACTGCGAAGGAGAGACGTTCGAGGCGCACGGTTTCACGGCCGTCGTACAGCGAGCCCGCCAGCCGTCGCGACTGCATGAGTGCGGTGCGTATCGCCGGGATGCTGGCCGCGTGACGACCGCGGTCGTCCAAGAGCGTCGGCGTGCCCTGAAGATCCTCAACGTGCACTCGCAGAGCGTGTGCCAGGTCCGCGAGCATCTTCACGTTGTTCACCGGTATGCGGTCGGACTCGATCCGGTACACCCAGTCCTCGGAGCGTCCCAGAAGTTCGCCGAGCTGCCGCTGGCTCAGGCCCCGGCGTTTCCGGTAGAACCGGACTCGCTTGCCGAACGGAAGATGGTCGGTCATTCCCCGCATTGACGTGCTCCCCTCAGCCTGCCCGATCGAGTTTCACACGGCGTGAGCGCGCGGGACAGGAGAACCGTCATCTGAGGGCGCCTGTTATCTGGAACGTAGGCTGATCCCATCGGAGGGCAACGGCGGGGAGCAGGTCCTCGGCGAACATGGAGGGCGAGAGCAAGTGATCTCAACGCAGGCATGGGCGGATGCCCGGCGGCTGTGGGACTTCCAGCAGATGGGTCACGAGCTGCGACCTTGCTCCGTGGCGATCGGACTCGGCAGCCACGACCTGGGAGTGGCCGACACGACCGCGGACCTCTACCACCGTGGCATGGCGCCGCTCATCGTCTTCACCGGAGCAACGAGCCGTACGACGCGTGAGCGGATGCCCCGAGGTGAGGCCGAACACTACAGGGACCGTGCGGTGGCGCTCGGAGTTCCTGAGAGCGCCATCATCGTCGAACCGAAGGCCCGGAACACGGGCCAGAACATCCGCTTCTCCCGCGCTCTGCTCGAAGCACTGCGTGTTCCCGTCTCGTCGGTCCTGCTGGTCAGCAAGCCGTACGAGGAGCGACGGGCCTACGCGACGGCGCGAAAGCTCTGGCCGGATGTCGAGTGGGTGAGCGCCTCCACACCCATGGCGCTCTCCGAGTACGTCGATTCGATCCAGGATGCCCGTCTGGTCATCGACATGCTGGTGGGGGCCCAGCAGCGGCTCATGGTGTACCCGCAACAAGGGTTCATGATCGAGCAGGAGATTCCCGACGACGTGGCGGCGGCTTTCGAACGGTTGCGTAGCGACGGCTTCACGAGCCGACTCGTACCGGAAGAGGCGGAACGGGCCTGAGCGTCGGTCCACCCCGCCTCAGATGGGCCCGCACCTGGCGGCAGGCTACGGTCGATCTATGTCTGTGGGCGCGAGAATCGCTGTTGTCGGTGGGGGCGTCTCTGGCCTGACCACAGGTGTTGCCCTCCTCGAAGCCGGGTTGTCCGTACGCCTGATGGCGGCGGAGGTCCCCGGCCCTACGTCCCTCGCTGCTGGGGCGATGTGGGGGCCGTACCTGGTCGAACCGTGGGCACGAGTACGCGAGTGGAGTCTCACCTCGCTCAGCGAATTCCGAAGCCTCGCAGGCGACCCCACGACCGGCGTGCGCATGGTCAGCGGGATCGAGGCGGCTCGCAATTCCACGCCAGCGCCTGAGTGGAGCACGATGCTGCCCGACTTCCGCATGTGCGAACCGGACGAGTTGCCCACCGGTTTCGCAAGCGGCTACCGGTTCACAGTGCCTCTCATCGATATGCCGGTCTACCTGGAGTACCTGCTCCGCCGCTTCAGGAAGGCAGGAGGGACGGTGCAGCACGCGACGGTCTGTTCACTGGACGAAGTCGAAGATGCTTCCGTGATCGTTAACTGTGCCGGTCTGCGAGGCGGGGATCTCGCTGGAGACCTTGATGTCCGACCGATCCGGGGTCAGCACGTGGTCGTGGAGAACCCCGGCATCACGGAGTTCTTCTCCGAAGACACGGGTCTGTCTTCCGATCTCCTCTGCATCTACCCGCACGGCGACACCGTGGTACTTGGCGGAACCGCGCTCGACGGTGAGGCGGGTCTGCAGGACGATGCCAAAGCTGCTCGAGCCATTGTGGACCGCTGTGCTTCGATCAGGCCGGAACTGGCGAAAGCACCCGTCATCGCCCACCGAGTGGGGGCCAGGCCGACTCGTCCCGAAGTGCGCGTCGAGGCAGAGAACCACGGAAAAAGGATCACCGTGCTTCACAACTACGGACACGGCGGAAGCGGCGTCACGCTGTCGTGGGGCTGCGCACGCGAGATCGTCGGTATGGTGGCCACGATGAATGCTCCGTGAATTGGTGCCTGACCTTCGAGAGTTCTGTGCTCTTTCAGGCGGCACCCCATTGAGCTTGGGCATCCATGTTTCTGAGCGTCTCTATGCGATACGACAACTGCTGGGCAGCAGCAGTATCTCCTTGATCCGCACGTCGAATGAAGGACCCGAGTGTGTGAAGGTCTCGGATTTCACAGAGAACCGATTGACCAGACCACTGCCGGATGTCGTAGCCGTACCGTTCGCTGAAATCATCCAGTTGTCCGACGCTTCGCCCGAAGCGGACTCCTTGGAACGTATTGGCCAAGTCGATCTCTCGCGGGCCGAATGCCGCCTCGTCCCAGTCTCCGAGCCTGACGTCCTCGCCGTCCCAGAGCGTGTTGCCCGGATACGCGTCGCCGTGGATGTGCCCGTGCCCCAAGGGAAAATCCAGCTGTTCGTATGCGTGGAGGAGTTCCTGCCTGCGCTCCATGAGCCACGCCCGTTCGTTCGACGCCAGGTAGGTACTGGCTTCCACGGTGGTCTTGAGTGAGGCAAGCGGTTGGTGCCGCGGCAGGGACACCGGCGGGGACGGTAGGGAATGCAGCGTTCTCAGCAGATCGCCCAACCGCCCGGGCGGAGGTGCGCCGTGTTCAGGTTGCGGGTAGTGACGCCAGAACGTGACGACATATGGGTCGTATGCCACAGGCTGGGGTACATCCACAGGCTCTGTCGCCGGGAAGTCGTTCGCGACGAGCCAGCGCGTCAGGGAGACAGCGGTCGCGAGGCGTTGCTGCTGTGAGGCGGGACTGACGCGCACCACAACGCCTTCCGTGGCAAGAAGGAACACGGAAGTGGCGTGGTGGTGAAGCGAGACGAGGGAGCGGTCTGTCAGACCTGACGCCTGGCAGGCCTTGCGGGCGGCGGACTCGGGAGAGACCGTCATTGTCATGAGGTGAGGGCCTTCGCTCTCGTGTCGATCACCTGATAGCCGCGAGTGGCGTCGGCGAGCTCGCGACCAACCCGGCTCCGGGCGAACCGTGGTTCTTCAAGAAGCCTAGCTACTCCCTGCACGGCGTCGCCGAGCTGTCGGATACGGCGGTCGACCGGCAGCTCCAGGATGGGCTGGAGTTGCTCGCCGGCTCCCTCGATCTCCCCAGCGGTGATGCGCGCTGTGACGATGTCGAGGCGTGCCAGTGCTTCGTCACCGTACGACCGCTGTTCCTTCGGGCCCATCTCGTACAGATCGATCGCGGCGGCAGCGTGCTGCTCGGCCCTCTCGTGTTCGCCGAGGAGAGCGTACGTTCCGCCGATGTAGTACTCCTGCTTGGCTTCCGGGAAAGTGAGCAACCCCCCGAATCTGGTGAGTCCGTTGGGGTCTGTCTGCTGCTCGCGGGCATGCTCAAGTTCCTTGAGCGCTGCCAGGGCCGTGTTCCGGTCTCCGACGCGTGCCGCGGCCCTGGCCCCGATCGCCGCGGTTCTGACCCGGGTCTCGCCGACGGGGGCGAATCGGATCGCCTGCTGTGTGTACTCGAGGGCGGTGTGCCGGTGCGTCGACCACTCTGCGATCAGTGCCGCAGTGCCCTTGACCCATGCCCGGAGATCGTCGTGGTCGGCATGCTCGGCGAGGGTCCCGGCCGTCTGGAGTTGGGCGACAGCGGAGTCCTGGTCGCCGAGATTCTGTGACGCGTGGGCGAGGAGCAGGCAACTCGTGCCGGCGAGGAGGTACAGCTCGCGGGTTTGGCGCGGGGGTTGGTGGCCGCTCAGCAGCGAGAAGAGTTGGTCTCTCGTCGTCAGCAGGTCGTGGAAGAGGGGGTACAGCGGAGCATGGACGTAGTCCGTCGCGATCCGGGTGATCCTGGATTCCAGCCCCTCAAGCTCGACGTCGCTCACGTTGCTCTTCGTGGTCACTTCCGCGAACTGCAGTGACTGGGCCGCAGCTTGTGTCGCGAGCTCGTGGAGGTCTGTTACCTGCTCGCCGGTTGCGAGCTGGAGATCGACGGCGGGTGGTCCCGCGTGCGGCAACGGCAGTGGCGTAAGGGCTGCGTGATGCTCACGGAACGGTGGGGGGAGCAAGGCGTCGGGTGTCTCGATGCCGTTGAGGAACCTCGCGACCTTGTCGAGGTTCGTCAGCCGGCGGGCTCCTGCTTCGAGCATGGACAGGAACCCCTGGCTGAGCCCCGTCATGTGGGCCATGTCGCCCTGGCGGAGCTTTGCCCGCTCGCGGATGAGACGGCTGGCCCGCCCGAAGTCCCAGGCAGCGATGGCGGACTGGACTTCCGGATGCTGCCAGACGGCGTCTGGAACGCGGGGCTGAAGGCGGGTGTCGAGACGCCTGCCGCGCGCGCACGCGGAACACCGGTCCTCATCGTTGTACTGGCTTAAGCGGCATCCGCAGTCAGCGCATACGCGAGCGTGCCTTGGCATCGCACCCCCGTTTCTCGTCCGCGCCCGACAGCGTAGGCGGGGTGCGCGCATGCCGGTATCACTCATGTAATAGGGGCAGTTGAGGCGCGCTGGCGGGCAGCCGCGATCAGGCGCGGCCGAGGGCCGTTCTGGCGATCGCGTCCAGGAGCCGTGGGACGTTTTCGAGACTGTCGAGGACCACGTCGGCTCCGGCTGTGGAGAGTTCGTCGGCAGTGGTCTTGCCGGACGCGACTCCAATCACAGGAGCGCCACCCTCAAGCCCAGTACGGACGTCTTCGAGGGAATCTCCGATGATGACCGTGTTGGAGCGGCTGAAGGCGGTGGTTCCGTACTTGGCCTGGGCTCGCTCCTGTGCGACGGAGACGAGAGCCGGGCGGTGGTCGTCGTCCGAGGAGTATCCGCCGATTTCCGTGTCAAGGAACTCGTCGAGGTGGAAGGCTTCGAGCTTCAGCAGCGCGTTGGGCTTGAGGTTTCCCGTGACGACGGTAGGAACGCAGCCCGGTAGTGCGTGCACGGCTTTGAGGGCGTCCACGGCGCCAGGCAGGAGGACGCCTTGCTCTCGCAGATCGTCGGTGTGTGCGGCGAGGCGCCGCGGCAGGAGTTCCACCATGCGCGGCACCAGGCCGGGGACGTCTGCCTCGGGGACGCCGTTGTCCAGGAGCAGGGATCGAATGGCTAGGGGCATGGTGACACCGGTGCCGCGGGCCGGAAGGCGTTCCGCGGGGCGGCCGACGATCTCGGCGAAGGTCTCCCGGTACACCTGCCGGTCGATGTCACCGACGTACAGCAGAGTGCGGTCGATGTCCCACAGAACGAGGATCTGCCTGGCGTTGGTCAAGTTCGGCTCCCTCCTGCCGTCACAGCGGCGCGTCGCTCCAGTACGTCCTGAGCGTACGGGCTGTGGGCGACGGGCTGGAGTTGTTGGATCATGCTCGTGACGTGGCTGTCGAACCGTGCCGACTGAAGCTTCTCGGCGAGGTCGAGGACCTCGTGTGCCGTGGCGCAGCCGGCTTCGATGTCGCCCTGCTCGACGTGGGCGGTTGCGGCGCGGGAGAGGAACAGGCCCCTGGTGCGGTGGTCCGCTGGGTTGAGTGCCTCCCGGGCCCTCGTGAAGCTGTCGACGGCATTGCGGGGGTCGCCGAGGTCGAGATAGCAGCTGCCTGCCTGTCCTTGGATCTCGCCCTCGTTGATCCAGTACAGCCACTGGGGATCGTGCTCTGAGCGTCCTTGAGCACAGAGCTCGGCGGCTCGTCCGAGTGCGGCGAGGGCCGCTTGCCGCTCGCCGAGTTTCGCGTGGCCGCGGGCCTGCCGGGTCAGCAGCATCGCTTCGAGGGCGGGTACGCCGAGATTCTTGACCTTTTCCCGGGCTCGTTGTGCTGCTGTGACGGCGTGATGCGGCGCTCCGGTGGAGTAGCCATGGATGGCGATGTAGGACAAGGCGCCGGCGCCGAGTCGGATGTCTCCCGAGGCCTTGGCCGCGCGGAGCGCGGCATACAGGTACCCGAGCGTCTGGTCATGTTGGCCGGAGTCGAAGACGAACCAACCCACCTGGGTGGCGGTGTCGGCGATGATCGCTGCGAGCTGCCGTCCACTCACCTCGTCGTACGAAGTTTGCTCCACGAGGTGCTGGAGGAACTGAAGGTGCTTATCGCCCAGCGCGGTGAGGGTGCCACTGCCATCGCTCGCGTCCATGGTCCGCAGGCTGTCCGTGGTCCGTTGGAGTCCGTTGAGCAGACTGGGAGAGAGACGGCTTCCCCCGGCCGCGCGGTAAAGAGGTTCGGCTTCGGCTGCGTCCCACTGATTCACGAAGGCCGTGAGCGCTATGCCGCTCGCGGTGAGGAATCGTCGACGGTCCATCGCGCTACCTCCTACCGCAGTCTCCAGTGCTGCCACCATACGGGCCGTGGTCCAGGGCAGGATCGGATCAGCGTCACCAGCGAACTGGGGCGGGGACGGTTGCGACGCTTGGGCTGTGGTCCGAGGAAGGGGGAGTGGGACGAGTTCAGAAGGCACGTCCAGGCCCGTCAGGAACTCGACGATTTTGTCGATGTTGGTGAGGCGGCGGCCGCCTGCCTCCAGCATGGACAGGAACGCCTGGCTCAGGCCGGTGAGTTGGGCCATGTCGTCTTGCCGGAGGCCGGCCTTCTCGCGGACGAGGCGGCTGGCTTGGCCGAAGTCCCATGCGGCGAGCGCGCTGCGGACGTCTGGGTCGAACCAAACGTATTCCGGCACAAGAGGGGTGTGTTGTTCTAGGACCCGATAGCGAGCGCATGCGAAGCAGAGGGTGTCGGTGTTGTAGCTGCTCAGCTGGCCGCCGCAACGGTCGCAGTTTCGCAGCGACTGCTGACGCACGTCATGCCTCCCCGTGGTGAGCGACTGCAGCCCCAATTACCCCTGGTGGAGCCGCAATCACGCAAGTGATATCACCCTGGGAATGTGTACGTGGGACGTTTTGCCGCCAGTGTGGGGATCCCGCAGCGCGATGTAGAGACGAACCAACCGAGAGCGTGATCATTCGGTCTACCTGATGCTCATCGCGCTACGGGGAACGTGAACCTGTCGTTGATCCCCCCCCCGGAGTCCACGTTGTCCTCCGCCACACGAACAGCGCTGTCCTCGAGCCCGCTGCTGTCCCCCCACGGTCGACCTCATGAACCTTATCTGGCAGGAACGCCCTGCCGTTGGGTGGTGTGCGGTGGCCATTAGCATCTCCGCCGTCGTGCTCCTGGGCATTCTCGTCTTCATTTTCGTCAAGAAGAGTGGACTGAATGCAGCGCACGCCATCGTGTGCAGTCTGTTCGGATTCTTCCTGGCGAGTACGTCGATGGCCCCGAGTATCAGTCGTTTCGTCACCGGAATTGCCGAGATGATCAGCCAGATTAGTTTTTGAGGTCGGCCCGTTCTGTGGTCGCGCATCGAATCCGCGTTGCGCTGAAGGCTCAAACCTCTTCCATTGAGTGCCGTTCCTCCCTCATTCTCCCGAGGCTCTCTGATGACATTGACCCCTAACCGAAAACGCAGGTTGTATCGCGCTGCACGCGTCCTTGAGGCGAGTATTGGCGGCGGTTTCCGGTCTTCGAGGTGTGACCATTTGCGATTTGAGGGCTCTTGATGCCTCTTGTGTATCACCCGGCTGGTCACGACGATGCCCTGCGGGTGGCTCTGGAGGAACTTGAGGCGGGCCGCTGGCGAACGGCCAAGAAGCTGCTGCTGGACACGGGTACTCACTGGGCGCTGCGGACGTCGCGTACTCAAATGTTGGCCGTTGCTGCCGCTCGGTCGGACGTGGTCAGCGTGTGGTTGAGCGAAGAGCCCGGCAGCTACGACGCGCAACTGATGAGCGCGCGCGTGGCCGTCGAGCGCGCGTTGCGTGCGCATCGCCAACAGCACGTCCATGCTTGGGAGTTCGAGGCCAAGGCGAGACGTGAGTCACTGCTCGCCGCCAACCGTGCACCGTACGACCCCCTGCCTTGGGTGTGCCTCGTGACGTTGGCGCAGATCGACACCCGACAGGTCCGTTCCGAGCATCGCATCGTGCCGGCCGAGCCCATGCTGCCGCACGGTCCGTGGAGCTTGCTGTACGAGGTCAACCAGCGAGATCCGTACAACCGTGAGGCCTATCACCGGGTGCTGCAGTTTCTGCTCGACGTTGAAGGACCCGGGGGTGCTTCCTTGGCCGCGGTTTTCGACTTCGCAAGATGGGTGGCGTCGCAGCGGCCAGTGGGATCGCCGCTGCTGCTTCTGCCCGCGTACGCGCAGATCGAGCAGCGACGTCGATCCCGGGCTGAACCGTTGTGGCGTCAGCAGTGGGCACAGGACTCGACGCTCGGCTACACACTGAGCGCCTTTTACGAGTGGTTCCGCAAGATTCCCGCTGAACTGTGTTCGGTCGCCGATCTGAACTGTCTCGCATATGCGTTGTGGGCAGGGAGCCAGTATCTGGAGGCGGCCGAAGTGTTCGCAGCGATGGGTCCGTACGCGGCTCGGGAGCCGTGGGTCTCAGTACACGAGGGTGTCACCGGTCCGGACCCGGGAGAGGCTCTGCTGCTCCGAGCACGTGCCGAGTCCTTCTCTTACGCCCGCTCTCACGGGCAGCGTGCCGGACCGCATCCCTGATGGGTGCCCGTCCAACCCGGATTGGCATGAACCTGCCCTGCCTTGTTTTTACTGAGTTTATGGAGGTGGTCCTGTGTCTCGTGTGGGCGCCAGTCATCGCGCGTCGTTTCGTAAGTCCGACGACGCGTACTTGCGGGAGCTTGGCTACGAGCCGGTACTGACCCGGCGGATGGGTCCGTTCGGGAATTTCGCGATCTCGTTCAGCGTCATCAGCGTTCTGTCCGGCTGCATGACCCTGTACGGATTCGGCCTGAACACCGGCGGTCCGTCGGTGATGTTGTGGGGCTGGGTCGTGGTGGGCGCGATGGTGATGTTCATCGGTGCCGCGCTGGCCGAGGTGACCTCGGCCTATCCGACCTCGGGGGCCTTGTACTACCAGGCGGAGCAGCTCGGCGGGCGGAAGTGGGGCTGGTACACGGGCTGGCTGAACCTGCTGGGCCTGCTCGGGGCGATCGCCGGCATCGACTATGGGGCCGCGCTGTTCGCGGGCGCCCTGTTCAACCTGCAGTGGGGATTCGTGCCAACGCCGGGCAAGATCATGGTGATCTTCCTGTGCATCCTTGCTCTGCACCTGGCCCTGAACCTGCTCGGGGTCCGGCTGGTCAGCATCCTCAACAGCATCAGCGTCTGGTGGCACCTCGGCGGCGTCACTGTGATCGTCGGCGCTCTGGCGATTGTCCCCTCCCACCACCAGTCCTCGGACTTCGTGTTCGGCGAGTTCGTCAACAACACCGGCTGGAGCCCCCTCTACGCGGCGGTGCTCGGTCTGCTGCTGGCCCAGTACACGTTCTGCGGTTACGACGCTTCCGCGCACCTGTCGGAGGAGACCACCGACGCCCAGGTGTCCGCGTCCCGCGGGATTATCCATGCGATCGGCTGGTCGTGGCTGGCCGGGTTCGTCCTGCTGGCCGGGCTCACGTTCGCGATCCAGGACTACGCGGGCACCGTGGGCACGGCGACGGGGGTGCCACCGGCCCAGATCTTCCTGGATGCCCTGGGCGTGGCGGGGGCGAAGGCACTGCTCCTGGTGGTGATCATCGCGCAGTTGTGCTGTGGCAATGCCGAGACCGCCGCGGCCAGCCGGATGGTGTTCGCGTTCTCGCGTGACGGGGCGCTGCCGGGCTCGCACCTGTGGCGGCAGGTCGATCGCCGTACCGGCACTCCGCGTATGGCCGTGCTGCTGGCGGTCGTGTGCGCCGCCGTGCTGGCCCTGCCGAGCCTGTACAGCCCGGTCGCGTACGCGGCGATCACCAGTATCAACGTGGTCGGCATCACCCCGGCGTACGCGATCCCGATCTACCTGCGCGTCAAGAACCGAGATCGTTTCCGGCCCGGCCCTTGGAACCTCGGCAACTGGGGCGTGGCCGTCGGCACGATCGCCGTTGTCTGGGTGGTGTTCGTGACGGTGCTGTTCTGTCTGCCGCAGACGCGCCCCGCCGACGGCGGCCTGGTGTCCGTGGAGACCTTCAACTACGCGCCGATCGCTCTGCTCGTCGTCCTCGCGCTGGCATGGGCGTGGTGGCGGAAGCAGGGCAGCTCGTACGAAGTGCCGGCCCAGAACTTCGACCGCTCGGCGGCCACGTACGAAAACGAGGTCGTCTGATGACGAGAACCACGAGCGGCAACGGCACCGTGGCACGCCTGGCTGCCGCGTCCGTCCCCGAGCACGGCGAGCGCTCCGAGAAAGCCTTCGCCCTGTCCGACCTGCGGAACCTCGTCAAGTCGGGCGCCATCGACACGGTGCTGCTCGCCGTCCCCGATCTACAGGGAAGGTTGAAGGGCAAGCGGTACGACGCCGGTCACTTCCTCCAGCGCGTCGCGCATCACGGCGCCGAGGTGTGCGCCTACATCCTGGCGACCGACGTCGACATGAGCCCGGCGGACGGCTTTGAACTGACCTCGTGGGAGACCGGCTATCAGGACCTGACGGTGCGGCCGGACCTGGCGACCCTGCGTATCGTGCCGTGGATGCCGCGCACCGTCGTCGTGCTCGGCCACGCCGTACACGAGTGCGGCACCCCCATCGGTATCGCGCCCCGCCAGATCCTGCAGCATCAGCTGACTCGGTTGGCCCGGCACGGCCTGCACGCCAAGACGGGGATCGAGACCGAGTTCGTCCTCTACAAGGGCACCTACATGGATGCTGAGCAGGCCGGATACCAAGCCCTGCAGCCCCTATCGACGGAGAACTTGGACTACTCCCTCGACCACGATCCAGTCTCCGACCGGTTCTTCCGCCGCCTGCACCGCGCGCTCGCCGGGGCTGGCATGCCCGTCGAGGCGATCAAAACCGAGGCGGGCCCCGGCCAGGTCGAGGTGACCTTCCCCTACGGGCCCGCACTGGCTGCCTGCGACCAGCACCTGCTGTTCAAGCACGCCGTACGAGCCCTGGGCCAACGGGCCCGACTGACACCGACGTTCATGGCCGCCCCCGAGACCGGCCGGGCCAACGGCATGCATCTGCATGTGTCGCTGTGGTCGAAGAACCTCAGCCAACTCCACGCCCCTGATGATGAGTTCGAGCCTTCCCCGACCGGAAGGTACGCGATCGCCGGCCTGCTCGCCGGCCTGCCGGAGCTGGGCCCGTTCTACGCGCCGAACGTCAACTCCTACAAGCGGTTCACACCTGGCTCGTTCGCCCCGACCACTGTCAGCTGGGGACGGGACAACCGTACGTGTGCCGTCCGCGTCGTCGGCCGCGGTGAAGGACTCCATCTGGAGATCCGGGTACCGGGCGCCGACGCCAACCCGTACCTGGCCCTGTCCGCGGTCCTGGCGGCCATGGACCACGGCATCGAACGCCGGCTGCCCCTCGAAGCAGAAGAGATGGGCAACGCCTACCGCACAGGCGGCGCCCCTCTGCCCGCCACGCTCACCGATGCCCTGTCGTCCTTCGAGAACAGTGCCTTCGCGCGTGCGGCGTTCGGCGATGACGTCATAGAGCATCGCGCCCGGCTCGCCCGCCTGGAACTCGACCACGACCTGCGGACGGTCACCGATGCCGAGCGGCGGCGATGGCTGACCCGCGCCTGACAAGCCCGCCCCGTCTCCCAGAAAGGATCTACAGCTGTGAACGCCCGACCGACCCGCCCGCCGGCGACGCTTCCGCTGACACCCGCACAGCTTCGGATTGTCCGGAAGGTCGCGGACGGCGAGAGCACCAACGCGATCGCCTCCGAGCTGTCCATCAGCGTCGGCACGATCAACGTGCAGCTGAAGCACTGCGGACAGAAGCTTGGCGTGAGAGGCAGGGCTGCCGTCGTCCACGCCTGCTTCGTCACCGGGCAACTCCAGCGTCCCGAGACGGCCGCCTCCCCGGAGGTCTTCTCGGAAACGGAGATCGAGACGTGGCGGATGGTCGCGATCGGTGCGACGTCACAGGAGTTCGCGGACCGGGCCCGCATCAGCCGTGACAGCGCGCTGGCGCGGGCCAGGGCCCTGCGGGAGCGCGTCAAGGCCGAGAACGACCCGCACCTCGTGACGCTCGGCTGGAGCTGTGAGGTGCTCGATGAGTCCCTGACCGAGATGGCCTCCGGGACCGTCCTCCGCGTTCCCACCCCCAGATGACCAGCTCAGGCCGCACTGTCAGTGCCCCCTGGCAAGCTACCCACCCACAACAGGACACTGAGTGCATCCGACCCGTCACCCATCGTTTCGCGGTCGGAGGGCTCGGCGAGCGGAAGGGCGCACCGTGACCGACATGTCCAGCGCACTCCACCACCTGGTGGAGTCGGTGACCGACACGTACACGGTGGTCGCCGAGCACCCCAGGCCCGGCGACATCCGGCCTTCCGTCTGGGAGGTCAACGGGCCTGACGGCGAGAGGTGGTTCGGGAAGCTCCACGCGGGCGCGAAGCTCCACCACCGCGAGGTGACCGCGTACCAGAAGTGGACCGTGGCGCTGGGCGCCGGCCGTGCACCCGAGCTGGTCGCCTCGGACACGCAGACGCGCACCGCCTTGATCACCGCCGTGCCCGGACGCGGTCTCGACACCCTGCGCCTGCCGGCCGAGCAGGAACGGGCGGCCTACGAGCAGGCGGGCGAACTGCTCGCCCGGTTCCACACCGCGGCAGCCGACGAGCCGACGCCGGCAGCGACGGAGGAGGCGTGGGACGAGGCGGTCGCCCAACTGCTGGACCGTACGGCGGCGTACGTGCCGGAGTACGACCTCGCGATCGTGCGCACGCTCGCCGAGGAAGTCCCTCCGAGCCTGCCCCAGGTATCCCAGCACGGCGACTACATGCCCAAAAACTGGATGTGGGACGAGACCGAACAGCGTCTGCGGATCATCGACTTCGAAAGGGCCGAGCTTCTGCCCGCCGCCTACCGGGACCTGAGCCGACTGCGCTACCGGATCCTGCACCACCGCCCGGACCTCAACGCCGCCTTCCACCACGGATACGGTCGGCCCCTCACCACGGAGGAACTCGTCGCATGCCGGGCCTACGGGGCACTGGATGCTCTGGACTCGCTGAACTGGGGGATCAAGCACCGCGACGGCGGCCTGGTCGACGAGGCGCACATCATGCTGGAGAACCTTCGCCTGGAGACCCGCAAGAGGGTGTGGGGCGGGTGGCGTACGTGAACGTCTTCGCTCGAACGTCCGCGGCTCCGCACCTGTTCGGCGATCGTCGCGATGCCTTCACCGTCCTCACCGCCCACTGTGCCTCTGCACGCGAAGGCCTGTGATCTTTGTGGACGAAGCAGGCTGGGGCGAGACGTTGACCGCTGACGTGCTGGAAGACCGGTACGGGCTGGTCGCCGACATCGTCGAACCGGTGCACATGGGTACGGACACCATCAACCGGCGAGTCCTGACGGACGACGGGCTGCGGCTGTACGTCAAGCAGTACCCCTTGATGGCCGACCTGGACGAGGCGCGCAACGCGTGGGACATGTCGGAATACTGCCGGGCCGCGAAGCTCCCCGTTCCGCGGGTGTGGCCCGACACCCACGACAACCTGGTCACCATCGCGGGAGGCAGCGCATGGGCCGTGGTCGACGAGGCTCCCGGACGGGTGAACCCCTCGGCGATGACGGTCCCCCTCGCCGAGCACATCGGCGTCGTCATGGGACGCATGCACCGTGTGCTCGCCGCGTACCCGCTGCCGAAGCGGGTGCAGCAGACCCGCTGGCGGACCGAGCCCGTCGAGGACGCCGTAGCGAAGTGCGACGCCGTGATGGCCAGAGCCACGCGCCAAGGCCACGACCGTCTCGACCACCTACGCGTTGACCTCGACCAGCGGCGTGGGGACCTGCGGGCCCACGTCCACCTGTTGCGGGAACATCTGCCCGAGAGGCTGGCGGAACAGGCACTGCATGCGGATCTCAGCCGCACCAACCTGATCACCCTCGCCGACGCTGTCACCGGCGTCATCGACTTCCGCTGCGCCAGCGCTATGCCGGCCTGGGAGTTGGGGCGGGCGGCGTTCGACCCGCGCACCGTCGCCACCAGCACTGATTGGGCCGCTTGCGCACTGGCGATGGCCAGGGCCTACCGCTCGGAGCACCCCAGCCTCCCGATGCGGGAGGTGCGGGCATGCGCCCGGATCGCGCTGCTGTACATGCTGTTCAGCTTCTACGGCGCCACGACCGCCGAGTACGACCTGCCGGGGGAAGCGGAGGCGGATCTGAAGCGGCACTGGCGCGAGCGTCAGATCACCATCCGCCGCCTGCTCAGTGACCTTGAGGGCATCGAAGACGAGCTCACTGGCCTTGAGGCGAACGGAGACACGTCCTGACTATCCAGCACCTTCCGACTGCGCTGAACGAAACGGCTGACGAGCGACAGCCTCAACCACACACGGCATACAGGGGGACGTCTTGGCGTATCAAACCGCGACCGGTCTGCACCTTGCACTCATCCGCGAACAGCGTGATCCGCTGGGATTCCGTACGACCTCCCTGGCCGGGCACCGCGTTTCGGCGGAGGGCCGGAGCCGATGACAACCATCCCGAAGCCCACCGCGACAACCGCGCCGACCGACGAGGCGGAGGTCTCGGATGAGGAACTGAAGTTCGTCATCCCCGGCGACCGCCGTATCGAGGCCGCCAACGCGATCACGACCCGTGCGATGGCCCGGCGTCTGCCCCAACTGATCCGCCGGTCCCTCGCACTGGGCTGGCAGGTCGACCGCGCCGCAGTCATCGCCCTGCTGTGCGTGCAACTCCTCTCGGGGGTACTTGAAGCGTTTGGGCTGATGGCCACCACCGGGGTGATCAAGCCGCTGATCGCCTCGCAGCACATCAGCGGCGACCAGCTCCGCTCCGCCGTACCTTCCCTTGTCGTCCTGTCGGGGGCCATCGGTCTGCGCGCCCTGCTGGGTATTGCCTCCACCGCGCTGTCGGCCCGGCTGGCCCCGCGTATCGCCCGGGAGGCCGAACTCGAGCTCCTCGACGCGGCGACCAAGGCGGAACTCGCCGCGTACGACAACCCTGGATACAACGACCGCTGGGATGCGGCCGACCGGGGAGTGGAAGTCTCCAGGGACCTCCTCACCCAAGCCCAGTACATCCTCGCCGCATCGGCATCGCTGATCGCCTCAGCGTTTGTCCTGACCGCTGTGCACCCGATCCTTCTGCCGCTGCTCCTCCTGGCGGCCCTGCCGAAGGGCGTGGCCAGCGTACGTGCGGCGCGCATCAGTTACATCGCCTCGCTCGCCACGACCAAGGACCGGCGGCTGCTGGGCATGCTGCGCTGGTACCTGGTCGACAAGCAGATCGCCGACCAGGTCCGCTCCGGCACCATGGCACCGTTCCTGCTCGACAAGTACCGCACGGCCGGGGCGCGGATCGACAGGACCACCGACCAGGCCACCTGGCGCTCGGCCAGGATCTCCCTGGTGGGTGGGGCTGCGGGAGGTCTCGCCCACGCGGTGGTGTGGGTGGCCCTGGCGCTGCTGGTGTCCGCCGGGCAGATCTCGGTCGCCGCCCTCGGCACCGCGTTCCTCGCATTGGGCCGCGTCAGCGCGGGACTGGACGGGGTCGTCGGCTACGGGGCCCAACTCTTCCGTACCGGAATGTACTTGGACGACTGGGCGGACTTCATCGACGAAGCCGGCGGGCATCGCATCGACCGTGGCCCTCAGGCGCCGGCCGCCCCAACCGTCGTATGCGCCGAGAACATTACCTTCCAGTACCCGAGCGCCGACCGTCCCGCCCTCGACGACGTCTCTTTGGAGGTCCGGCGCGGCGAAGTCATCGCGCTGGTGGGCGAAAACGGCTCCGGCAAGACCACCCTCAGCAAGATCCTTTCGGCTCTGTACCTGCCCGATCAAGGAGCCGTCTCCTGGGACGGAACCGACACCAGGGACCTGGACGCGCACGCCACCTGGGAGCGTGTCGCCGTCGTACCGCAGTCCTACGCGAACTGGCCCCTGTCGGCGCGGGAGAACATCACCCTCGGCCAGGCCACCGAGGAAGGGGACGCCGCGGTGCTCGCTGCGGCGCATGCCGCAGGCGCCGACGAAGTCATCGACGGGTTGCGCAGCGGGCTGAACACCCTGCTGGCCAAGGAATGGTGGGGTGGGCAGGAGCTGTCCGGCGGACAGTGGCAGAGGATCGCGCTCGCCCGCGCCTTCCATCGGCCGGCCGGACTGCTCGTCCTGGACGAACCGACCGCCGCCCTCGACCCAAGGGCCGAGCACCGCATCTTCACCGGGCTGCGTCGGCTTGCCGCCGACCGCGCGGTCGTCCTGGTCACCCACAGACTCACCAACGTGACCATCGCCGACCGCATCGTCGTTCTGGACAAAGGCCGCGTCATCCAGCACGGCACCCCCGAGGAGCTGCTGGCCCAGAAGGAAGGCTTGTTCCGCGAACTGTGGGATCTGCAGAACGAGCGCACCGGGCGCGTACCCGCCCCGACCAACTCCGACCAGCACGTCGAGCCAAATCAGTCTGCCCTGTTCTGAGCAGGCGGTGCGGATAGGGAGTTCCGCGAGATCGGGTTGGCCGACGGCGGGCGCATACGTCTTCGAGCACACAGTGCCGCGGCGCCGTTGGCGGCCCGGACGAGAAGACAGTTGCAGTGAACTGTTCACTGAGATTTGCTAGGGGCATGGCGCAGTCAATCTCTCCCCAGGCCCTGGTACGCCAGCGACTGTTCAGGGACATGAGCGTGGAGGAGCTCGCTGCGGCCGTCGGTGTCACGTCACGTGCCGTGCGCCACTGGGAGACGGGAGCACGGGCCGTTGGCGATCGGGCTTTCGGACGGCTGCTGGAGGTGTTGCGCTGTGATGCTCGGGAGTTGACGGGCAACGAGCCAGGCACCGAGACCCTCGCGGACCTGCGCCGCGTCGCGGGCATCAGCACGGAAGAGGCCGCCTCAGTTCTGCGGCGCAAGCGGGGCGCACAGGGTCTGCATCTCAGCGCGGAGAAGATCCGGGACCTGGAACGCGGCCGGCACGTACGCGGCTGGATGTGGCGCTCTCCCGAAACCCTGGGGCAGGTGGCGCGCATATTGGCCCAGGTCTACGGGGTTCCCGTCCGGGTGGTGATGGACGCCTGGCACCGCAGCCGCCCGGACGACCCCCTCCCGGTACTTCCCGCGCGGCAGGCACGAAGGCCGTCCGAGGAATCGATGACCGCCTGGCAGGGTCTCAACGACCGGCAGCGCACCTACCTGACCTGCATCTTCCATCAGGACCAAGAGGCCGAGGAGGAGCAGCGGCAGAACCGCTACGTGGGAGCACGGCGCCAGCCGGCAGTCGAGTGGCGGCGTATGACGCTTGCCCTCTCCGTCCCGTCCGACGTTGTCGGCTACACCCGCATTCAGGAGCGGCTGCGCGAGGCCGGGGTGCATGATCCGGGAGCCGGATCTTCCGTGGCTGCTCTGGAGCGACGCGGCCTGATCCGCGTGTACCGGGACCGGGTGCATCTCGACGGACTAGGGGACGTGCCACGCACCAGGGTTGAGATGACCCGGCGTGGCAGGGCGGTGACCCGCGTGGCGCTCGGTGTCTCCCGCGAAGCGGGACCGCCCGCGCCGCTCCTGTCGCCGTGGTTGTGGAAGATCATGGTCCGTGTCGCACGCGCCGGGGTGCAGGGAGTGGACGGCAGTCTCGCCGGACGTGGACCGCACTACCTCGCGGTGGGGCAGAGCCCCGACGGGCGTACCCCGAGCAGGGGCTTCATCGTCCTTCGGCATCCGGACGGAGTGGCCCACGGGCCATACCGGTGGCTTCTCACCGACTCCGGTCGGCGCCACATCACCGACCACCTCGACGCCTACCGTGCCCTGTATCCCGGTATCGACACCCAGGGGCTCGAAGGTGTTTTCGATTAAGGTCTTCGGGGGAAGGGCCACTGTCAGTGCCCTGTCGTAGGGTTCCGGCTCGTGAAGCAAGCTGATGACACGACAGGCATTCAGCAGACACATGCCCTGCTGGAAATCGTCAAGGCGTTCGCCGTGTGTGAGCACGCGATGGCCAGCGAGGAGCTGGACGGCCCGAAGCGTCTGGACCGGCTCATCGAGGCCCACGGGATCCTGATGGCGGCGTGCGGCCCCGGGCATCTGATCCGCTTCGAGGAACTGCTGGGGAGGCTCACCGGTGACCGGGCAGGCTCCCTGGAGGGGCTGCTGCCTGACTGGATCGACACTCAGGCTCTCGCCGGCGTGCGGTTGATGGACAGTGAGGGGGTCGCCACCGAGGACGGGTTCGACTTCCGGCACGAAGCCCAGCGCGTCATGCGGGCCGCGCAGAAGGTCGGCAAGTTCAGCGGCCAGGTGACGAAACCCAAGCTGGATGACGAGTACAGCCAGGAAGCCGTCTTCAGCGCGATCAAAGGCCCCTTCTACGAGAGGCACCGCACCACGCTGGTGGAGAACCCGACGGTCCTGAAGGGCGGTCTCCCCGACCTCAAGCTGCCGTCCCGGGCGAACGACTTCTACAAGCCGATCTCCCAGTACGCGCAGTACAACGGTTGGTGGTGGCCTTGTCCCGCCTGCCAGTGGCCGATGAAGGTGGCAGCCACTCGTTCTGGTGCACGCATCCAGGGCAGGGTGCGGTGCCTGTATCCCTGGCACGAGGAGACCGGCGCGTCCTACGAGTTCGTCGTGACCGCTCGGAAGAAGTCGGCACCCACCCTGAGCCCGACGTTTGGGTGCAGAGTCCCGTCCGGACGCTTCGCGGCACTGTGGACCGGGGCTCTACCGCAGGTGCCGGAGGCCAAGCCCGTCGAGGAGTACGTGGCGTTGGTGCGGCCGGTGTGGCGCTACACCGTGGTCCCCGGCCTCCCCGAACTGGCTCTTCACCGGGCTGTCTCAGCGGACCTTGAGGGCACGGCTTGGACGTCACACCTGTGGCCCAACGGAGACCAGTGCGATCACTGGATCACCCACCCGAACAGCGGGAAGCCGGCGTTCCCCGCCGACTTCAAGGACTACACGTGGGTGAACCATCTGGTCAGCAAACTCCACATGGACGGTGGCGACCGAGGAGGAGCGGATTACCTGGTCGTGCCTGACCACCGCCAGGAGCAGGTGGCCCAACTCGACATGGTGTGCCGCACGTACGGGATGAAGGCGGCGATGACCGCCACCGACTACGTCGAGATGGTCATCACGGGAGTCAAGGAGGGCCGGGTGTGAGCGGGGAGATGACAGGGCGGGAAGCCGGTCTGGCGGGGGCACTCGCACTGGCGGCGCACTACTTTCCGCGTAAGGACGACGAGGGCCGGGTGCTGGCCGGTTTCGAAGAGGCTTCCTTCTTCGCCCACCGCAAGCCGCGGGCGTGGTCGGAATGGGCGGGCCTGCCGGTGGCCGAGAGGAACGTCATCCGTCAGGTGATGGTCCTGATGTCGCCGGAGTGGACGGACCCGAAGAAGCTCAAGTCGGCGGCCCTCGCGTTGCTCGGAGCCTTCGCTCCCGATGCCGACACGGCCGACAGGACAGGTGGTTCGCTGCGACTGCCGACCAGGGAACCCGAAACGGCCGACGCCGTGATTCCCCGGGTGGGAGGGAACTGCCTCGACTATGCGCGGCGTGTTGTCGGCCCCTTCTTCACCTTCGGCAAGCGCCCCAAGGCGCAGGCGTTCGTCGGTCCCGGCACGCACAGGACGAGAACCGCCTACCTGGGCAAGGAGCACGGCACGACCAGCCGTGACATCCACATCCAGGAGACCCCCGGCTTCCTTGAAGCGCCCGGTCACGAGGCTCTGCCACAGGTGAGGACCCGTCCGCAGCGCGACCGTGTGGCACCGACGGTGAAGGAACTCCTGAAGGTTGCCAAGATCCTCAGCGGCCGGAACAAGAGCGTCGCCTACCTCCACAAGACCCTGAAGCGCTTCTTCAAGGGCATGAAGACCACCGACGGCGCGCTGACGGAACTCGACCTGTCCTCGGGGGACCTCCAGGTCCTCAACGCCCCGACGGGAAGCGGCAAGACGGTCCTGGTGCGGGTCATGGCGTCCTGGGCGGCGCTCAACGACGTCCGTATCGCCCTGGCGGTCACCGACGTCCGCGCAACCCTCGACATGGCCTGGGACATCAACAACGACCTGGCCTACCTGCACAGGGAGAGACATCTCCCCGAGCCCGCTCACTGCACTCCTCTGATGTCGCCGACGAGCATGCACCGACGGGCCATGGACTACGCGGCCCTCAGCCCCTCCACCCAGATCGACCAGTGGGATCGTCGTGCCAGGACCGACATCGGGCTCCTGTCGGCCGGCTGCGCGCAGCGGGCCCTCATGGACCCACCGAACCTGTACCCGTACGGCGAGGAGAACTGCACGTCGCTGACCTCCGCCGTCACCGGATCCACCCGGCACACCTGCTCCTTCGCCCCGGTGTGCGGCAAGTTCCAGCAGTTCTACCAGGCCGCCGACGCGGCCGTGATCGTCACCAACCACGCGAACCTGCTGGAAGGCCGGACCCGCATCGGCGTCGTGCTGGACGGGCAGGAGTTCCGTGGCAAGGCGCGCGGTACGAGGGGCATGAGCGTGCTGGAGATGACGCTGCGGGTCTGCGACGTGATGCTGATCGACGAGATCGACGCCTTCCAGACGGCCGCCGTCAGCCGCTGCACCTCGGAGATCACCTTGGCGTCCCGGAAGCGGACGACCGCTCTTCGGGAGATCGACCAGGACGCCAAGAACCTTCCCATCGTCCACGAGATGGACCTGGTGTCTCCGGTCAGCCACGCCCGCCTGATGGCCGAGATGCTGCTGCTGTGGCTCTGCTCCGGCAGCGGGTTGAAGCTGAACCCGGGCAACGAGACGGACAACCCCGACGGAGCCAGCCGCGACAACACCGGCTGGCGCCTGGCCCGTTCCCGGGACCGCGAAATCCTCCAGCTCCTCTTCCCCGACCAGACGGCCGGCGAGGACATCCCCCCGGACCTCTTCGCCCTTCTCGAAGAGGTCATGCCCGCCCACCGGCATGAGTCCGAGTTTTATGAGGAGACCGAACTCCCCGAGGGAGCCGACTGGGAGGCCGTCCAGACAGCCCTGACAGTGCTTACCGCCCAGCGGGGCCAAGACCATCTCACCGACACGCGCGAGGAGATGCGTAAGCTCCTGGCAGGCATCGTGCCGGATGCGTACAAGCGGTCAGCGGTGGTGAACCTACTGGTCACTCGTACTGTGCTCCGGGAACTCGACGCTGCGCTGGACAGTCTGCGCGAGCGGGCACAGACCCTGCGTTACCTGGACCTCGGGTCAGTCCGCAAGATCCTCGAAACCATGCGCAGCAGTACGGTCGCCACCCTCTACCCCCTGGCGATGCTGGGCCGGTCCATCCACGGCTACCAGGTGAAGGGAATGGACAACAAGGAGAAGGAGGCGGAACTCCTCTCCCGTTCCTTCGGTGGCGATCCGCACACCTTTGTCTCCGAACTCGGCGGCCTCACCGCCCTGCTGACCGCCGGAGTGCAGCGACCGGTCATGGGCCTGTCCGCGACCGCCTACCTTCCTCAGGCCGTACAGGAGCACATCCATGCCCCCGTGCGCTGGTGGCTGCCCGACACCCGCCCCGAGTCCATCGTCACCGTCCCCACCCCGGTTCGAGGCCGCAACGGCGACGCCATGAGAATCGGAGGACTCCCGCCCGAACTGAAACCCAACGCTCTGCGCGACCTCGGCAGGGGCCTGTACGAGCAGCAACTCGCCAAGAGCCTCGCCCGCCTGGAGAAACAGGAACCGGAACGAGCCCGCGTCATCCTCGCTGTCAACTCCTACGAGCAGGCCGCCTACCTCGCCTCGGGGGTGGCACAGGCAGACGGCCTGAACCATCGGGTCTGCCTGCTGGTGAAGAAACCGGAGAAGCAGAACTACGAGGAGCATCTCCCCGCCCACGTGGACAGGATGGTCCGGGAGGAGCTGAAGGAGTTCCCCGACCGCGGTGAGATCCTGATCGCCCCGCTCGCAGTCATCGGGCGAGGCCTGAACATCGTGGTCGGTACCCGCTCGGCGGTCCGCGACATTTACCTGTGCGTCCGGCCCGTCCTCAGCATCGAGGACACCGACTGGATGCATGCGAGCGTCAACGCCGCTGGAGTCAACGCCCTTCCCATAGAGGGCAGTGATGAGCCGCTTCCAGTCCTGCGGAAGGCCAGCGAAGCCTCGTGGAAGCAGCTCTCCAAGATCCTTCGTTCGCCGGCCCGGTTCTCCAACATGGACCACGACCTCCGCAAGGAACTCGTGGCAGGCATGCTCGTGCTGCTCATCCAACTCGCCGGCCGAGCCCGCCGCGGCGAGACCGACATGACCCTCCACATCGTGGACCACTCCATCCACGACAAGAAGTTCAGTTCGGACCTGGCCACGATCATCAAACAGATCTACGCCGACTGGAATCCGGAGCAGCGCGAGATCATGAACGAGCTCTACGGTCAAGCGCTTCAGGCATTCCTGACCTATGCGGGACTCGACCGCGACATGATTTGAACCACCCACTGCCAGTCTCCGCCTTTTCGAGACGGAGTTGCGACCGCTTCCCTCTGCCCGGGGAGAAAGACCAGAAAGACGAGGTAACGCCCAATGGGGCGAAGCAACAACCAGCGGGATCTCACCGCGCGCACCACCTCGATCAGGTGCACCAGGGAACTCCTGGACGGCATGACTGCCATGGTCTGGGACTTCGGGGACTACCACTCGCCTACACGCAGGGCGTGGAGGGAACTGAGGGGTACAGCCGCGCAGAACAGCAAATGGATCAAGAACGAACAGGAATCCGACCCGTTTCTCGTTCCGTACTCCATCGCCGTCACCGTTCTCCAGCAGATCACTGACGGCTACGTCTACCTGGACAAGAACCTGGCGTTCATGGTGACGCTCAACCCCGTGAAGCCCGAGATCCTCAGGGATGTCTTCGCCTACCTGGAAGGAGTCGTCCGCAAGGTTCCTGTGGACGAGATCCCTTTGAGGGATGTCCCCGACCTGGCCAAGCGCATCGCGGAGACCACTCCCCAACGCCTGAGTCTCGCCGACAACATCCTGCCCAAGGACGACGGCAAGCCCGCCAGCCCCGACAGCTGGGCCTACGAGGCGGTGAGGTGGCACATCGCCAAGAAGCTGGCTTCCGTGTCGTTCCAGGACCGGGAGATGGAGCCGGTCCTTGAGGAGTACGAGGGGAAGAACGGTGAGACCAAGCACAGGACCGTCGACTGGCAGCCCTCAGGGAACGTCGCATCGTTGGACTACCGACCTGTCAGCAACGGTGACCTGATCGCCTGGGACAACCCCATCGGTCCGGTCTTCGCCGGTCTTGCCCACCCGGTGGACCTCGGTGATGCGGTCAAGGCCCGGCCTGAGAACCCCACCCGGGCACAGGTCCAGTACGCGCTCTCCCGCCTGTCGGTCAAGATGGCCACCTACACGGCCGAACCCAACCCCGTCCTGAACCTGAACGCGCACATCCGCCGTGTCAACAACACCGTGATCCACTCCAGCACCGTCCTGGTGGACCAGGGGAAGGACCGGCCGCTGCTCTCCCTGTCGTTAGACGGACGTGGCCTGCGTCAGACGAACAGGCACGCGTTGGAGATCCTGGCGAAGATGGACGCCGACAGGACCTCGCTCAACGCCATCGAGGAACGCGTCACCCACGAGCGAAGCCTGCTCAACGCCAGGGACGAGAACGGCAAAAGGATCGACATCCTGACGCCACCGCCCGGAACGATCCGGCCCACGATGCCGAAGACGGACTCCTTCGCCGTCGGCACCGGCGCAGGCACCCACCACCTGGCGCTGCTCCAGGAGCACATCGGTCGTGCTCTTGGTGACAAGGTGTCCGCCCTTGAGCTGAAGTCGAAGGGGAACATCTTCGGCAAGCGAGCCCATGAGCCGGCCACCTCCGCCGAGGGCAGGGACAAGACGCGGAAGAAGGAGAGCGGCGAGTACGTCGATCTCGTCGGCAAGCCCTCGCCCGAGAGCATCCGTCGCTCAATCGAGACGGCCGGGTACAAGACCCTGCGCATCCTGTGCTTGTGGTACCGGGACGAGACCCGGATGCGGATGATCCACGGCCTGGCCCACCCCTACGGCCTCGACCCGGACGAACTCGACCCCATCGAGGGTGAATCCGTCCCCCTCGCGCCTGGCTTCGAGGTCGTCTTCTGCAACGCCGAGGAGCTTCTGGCACACGGTCCCGCTACCCAGCGGGCCTCGGACACAGAAAAGATCACCAGCCGGTTCGCGGAGCCCGGCGTTCTTCTCGCCGCCTGGTGCGAGACTGAGATCCCCGTGCGAGGCGAAGAGCACGAGGGAATGAAGCCCGCCGACGTGAAGAAGGCCCTTGAGGAAAGCGACGCCAAGCACCAGGTCGTGCGCGAACTGGCCAAGGTCACGGCGCCGTCCCAGTTCCTCGTCGGCCGCGTGTACGACCCCTTCACCAAGACCTTCAGCATCGTCAAGAGGCCCAAGAAGGCCTTTGAGGACCACCGCGTCTACATGGGCCTGCTGGATCTCTACCGGTCGTGCGGAGTCGTGGACGACCGCTTCGAGCGAGCCCTTTACCCTGACGACGACCCCTACCCGCTGCCCCGCATGGCGTTCGTCGGTATCCACATCCGCAAGCAGGCCACCGATCGCAGGTTCAAGGGAGAGCCAAAGAGGATCATCTGCGCCAGCGCGATCATCCCCTCCCGGGAACCCGGCGGCCCCTGGCGCATGCTCGGCTGGAGCAACATCCACCCGGAGTGGGAGCACTACGCCTTGGCGCAGAGCAACTTCCACGCCGCCAACTACCCCCTTCACACGGAGGACGGGGACAGCGATTTCCAGCGCTGGGCACAGGCTGGCGAAGACGTCCAAGAGGCTCTCAAAAACCTTCACGACGAACTCGACGGACTCCCGTATGCCCTGATGATCGACGGCCACGCATGCCGCCGCGTATGGCCTGGCCTCCAGAACAAGAAGCAGGGCCTCAGCAAGGACACCGACGACCCTCGCCTGTGGCTTCCCGGAACCGGGCTTCCTCTTTCCTGGAACCCCGTCAGCATCCTTCGGATGAACTGCATGCAAGCAGAGATGCCGCGACTGGTCTCCGTCACCGAGAAACAGAAGAACGGCAAGACCGTCACCCTCAAGACCTCAAGCGACCTGTATTACCCGGAAGACCGGCCTGAAGGCCACCCCTGGTTCCTGTTCACCGTGCCCCGCAACTACGGCAAGAAGCGCCACGGACAGTGGAAGACCCGCTGGCGTGCCGACCCGGGCAAGGCGTCGAAGAACGCCGATGAGCGCAGGGAGAACGAGCTGAACTCGCCGTGGTACAGCATGACCACGCGCGAGATCACCCCCATGTACACGCGGAAAGGCTACGACCGGGAAATCCTGGCCGTCGCCGCGGCCCGGCTCAGCCACCAGGCCATCTCCTGGTCAGACCGGACCCGATACCCCGCTCCGCTCCACGCGGCGCTCCAGATGGACCTCGGCCACCCCCAGTACCGACGCTCGGCGCCGAAGGACCCCGAGAGCGTCGAGATCCTGAACGCAGCCAACGGCATCGACGCGTAGACGCCAGGCATTGACACACGGCAGCCCGTGTCCCGCATCGGGGCACGGGCGCGCTCGTGCATGGTCGTGAAGGGACTCTGACCTGCAGGTGAGGAGATGGGTTGGAGCATGCGGCAGAACTAGGCGGCAGCTCTGGCGTTCCCCGGTTGGGAGGAGCTCACCTGCCCCATGGCCCGGTCGATCGTGATCTCGACCACCACGCGCTCCGGATCCGGAGAAGGCGTCCGCCCGTACCGCTTCCCGTAGCGCGCCACAGCATCCTCTACTGCGGCTGGGTGCGTGCGGACTTCGGCCGTGCCCTCCAGCGTTGCCCAGCGTCCTCCGTCCACTTGGCAGACGGCGACGCGTGCCTTGCCGGGGAGCGCTGCCTGAACGTTGGCGACTTTCCTGCTTGATTTGCGGGTGATAACCCGAGCGATACCGGCGTCGACGTCCACGGTGACTCCAACCGGCACGACGTGGGGGCGGCCATCAGGCCGGAGCGTCGTCAGGGTGCACAGATGGTACTCGCTCCAGAACTCCACGTAGCCATTTTCCTGGCTCTGCATCTCGGTGCGCATGGCTGGAAGCGTAATCGCGAATCACGTCCCGACTGGCCGAAAGTGGCCATGGCCACATCTCGTCGTCTGCTGCGTGGACTGGGAATTTCACTGCCTTCCATTACTAAATGGCCGATTTGTAAGCAGTGAAAATATCTCGGATTGGTAACGAACCTGAGGCCTCCCGGTGCACTTGGCGTGGGCGCGTCATCCCTGAGAACTGCCAGTTCAAAAGCATGATCTACAGCCGTGTGCGTTATTTTGGTGCGATTTGTTGGGTCGCAGTTGAGGGGTGCTTTTCAGTCAGGTCTTGGTGTGGGCTTCGCGTAGTCTCCGATGCTGTTCCCAAAGCCTGCTGCGGACGCTTTGCGATGTGTCATCGACTGTTCACGCTAGCGACGTTCGGCACCAGGTGAATCTTGGGCGCGCACTCGTGTGGTCCAAGGATCGGGGTGTTCGCGGCAAGGGCCGCGTACTGCTCTCGCTCCCCGGAGCACCTCGGCTGCGTGGTGCAGCGGGGACTGGACATCGTAGAAACGGCGCGGCCGTCGCCCGGCTCCGTCTCGGAGTCATCCACGGCTGGTACGGAGGGATCACCGATGTGGCCTGGAAGAAGTGACCGCGACGCAGCTCAGCCCAAGGCTCCTGCGGAGGAGGGAGTGAGCCGCAGGCGGTTGGGACGGTGGCGTACCGCTCCGAAGCGAACGGTGGAGCGAGACCTGCACCGCCGACTACGGCGAGAGCTTCAGAGTCTCGGCATACAGCCGCCGCTGGACGTGAAGGAGTTGTGCCGGGCGCTCGGCGAGAGGCGTGGGCGCCCGATTGTCCTGCGGCCTTTCCCACTGGAGAAACCCGGACCATCGGGGCTGTGGGTCGACATGCCGCAGATGGACGTGGTCCTCTACCAGCAGGAAACGACCCCCCTGCATCAGGACCACATCATCCTGCACGAAGCGTTCCACATCATCGTGGCCGAGGACGAGCCGGTCGAGGAGGGGCAGGAAGCTCCGGACGACTTCGTCGAAGGCTGGGCCACGATGATCCCGGTGCTTGATCCCGCCCTGATCCGGCGTGTGGCCCGCCGGTGTTCGTACGACGACGGGGAAGAGTGCGCTGTCGAACTCGCGGCCACGATCATCCTGGAGTGGTCGTCGGTGCTTGATCACGTCACCCCGCTCTCCGAGGATCCCTCCGTTCGACGGGTTCAGGCGGCGCTGGGTGACCGGCGAGGGTGGCTGTGACCCGTGACCGAAGTGATCCTCCTGGGCCTCGCGGTCGCCGTTGTGTGGAAGTTGTACCAGTGGTCGCGAGCGCCTCATGACGCGCCGCTTCGTTCCGTCACGTTGTGCCTGCTGAGCGCGGCGCTGTCGTATCCCCTGGCCATGCCTGGCGGTGCCTCGGGCGTCGACACCGTGGCCGGGCACGGCACCGCGAAGCTGGTGCAGAACGTGCTGCTTCTGCTGACGGTCTACTTCCTGATGTGCTTCTACCTGTACTCGGCTGACGGGCAGGCCGGTCGGCTCCGCGCCAGGCGGGAAGCCCTCCTTGTGGCAGCCGTGGCAGTGGCGATCACGGTCGCCGCGCTGTCGGTCCCGCACAACGTGTTCGCCGGCTCCTTCAGCACGGCGGACATGACGATTCCGCAGATCGCCTTCTTCTACGGCGGCGCCGGCCTGTACCTCATGTACGCCCTCGGCGCCGCCGGCCGCTGGACCCGACGCTATGCCCGCATGTCACGGCGACCGCACGCCACGGGTCTGTGGATGGCCGCCGTCGGCCTCAGCACGATGGCGGTGGCCTGCGCTGTCCGAGCGGTCTTCGTCGCCATCCGGTGGAGCGGCGGGACCGTGCCACAGCCGCTCATGGCAGGTGTCGCGTTCCTGCTCGTGGTGTCCATCCTGCTCTTCTTCGTGGGCGTCACCTATCCGGGGGCCCGCTCGAGGGTGACGTCGGCGCGGCTCTGGATGCGGCGCCGTCGTGACCACCGTCGGCTGGCTCCGCTGTGGCAGCTGCTCGCCGAGGCATATCCCGAGAACGTGCTGCGGCCCGCTTCGTCCGGGCTGTGGGACCGGTGGCGGGCGCGCGGCGTGCACCGCCGCTACCACCGACGGATAGTGGAGTGCCGTGACGGACTGGTCGATGTCAGCCCGCACCTGGCCGACGCGTCGGAGGGCATCGAAGTGCTCGATCTGCCCCCGGCCGTGCTGGCGGACCGCCTTCGGCACGCTGTGGACACGATCGGAAAGGGAGCCCTTGTGCCTCGTCCGGCGGTACCGCTGGCGGTGCCCAAGGAGGCCGACCGGGAAGCAGACGTCCGCCAACTGATCGCCGTGTCGGACGCACTGCGCCTGTCCGCCTGACCAACGAAGATCAAGGAGAGACCAGATGCTCATCACCGCAGGCCGAGTCCTCGTCGGCTCCGGGACGTACCTGGACGACGGTGCCATTCTCGTCGAGGGTGATTCGATCACGGCGGTGGGGCCGCGCGCGCAGGTCGCTGAGCAGGCAGGTCAGGACGTGGTGCGCCTCGCGTTCCCCGAGGGCACGATCGTGCCTGGTCTTATCGACGCGCATGTCCACCTCGCGTTCGACGGAGGCGCGGACCCCGTGGCCACGCTCCACGAGTCCAGCGACGACACCCTGCTGACGGACATGCGGCGCCGTGCGGAGCAGCTCCTGCACAGTGGGGTGACGACGACCCGGGACCTCGGCGATCGCAACGGCCTCGCCCTCCGCCTGGACGAGGAGATCGCCCGCGGCATTACTCCGGGCCCGCGGATCGTCTCGGCGGGCACGCCCGCGACCCCACCCGGCGGGCACTGCCACTTCCTCGGGGGCGAGGTCTCCGGCGTCGCCGAGGTCCGCGACCTCGTACGGCGCAACGTCACGGCGGGTGCCGGAGTGATCAAGGCAATGGTCACAGGAGGCGGTCTGACCAAGGACGGGCCGAAGAGCTGGCAGAGCCAGTTCACCCCGGAGGAACTTCAGGCCTTGGTGGACGAGGCCCATCAGGCCGGCGTGCCGGTGGCAGCCCACGCTCACGGTACGGACGGCATTGCCGCGGCCGTGGAAGCAGGTGTCGACACGATCGAGCACTGCACGTGGATGACGAACGACGGCTTCGACCTGCGTCAGGACGTCCTGAAGCAGATCATCGACCGGGACATCGCAGTCTGCCCGGCCGTCAGTCCTCACTGGCAGATGCTCCCCCGCTTCTTCGGCGAGGAGCGCGCGGCTGCCATGTTCGACCTCGTACGGCAGATGGCCGAGGCCGGCGCCAAGCTCATCGCCGGAACCGACGCCGGAGTCCAGCGCGCAGGGTTCGACGGACTGGTGCCTGCCCTGGCGTTCTACGCGCACCTGGGTCTGCCGAACAGCAAGATCCTCGATATGGCGACCGCCGACGCAGCTGGCGCGCTGGGGCTGGGCGATACGACGGGGCGAATCGCTCACGGGTTCCGGGCGGACCTGCTGGTGGTCGACGGAGATCCCCTTGAGGATCTCACCGCGTTGAAGGCGGTCCGGACGGTGGTGGCCGCAGGGCAGCGGCACGAGCCGCGCGAGACGACCGCACAGCCGTAGGTGACAGCACGTCCGGGGCTCTTCGGAGTCCCGGACAGGGCGCTACTCGTTCGCCTCCGGTTCTCTCTGCTCCAGCTCCGTGACCAGGTCGTTGACGAATTCCATGACGTTCGCTGGCAAACCCTGGGTGCCCGTCCCCCGACCTCTGACCCGGCCCACGGCCCCGCTCCTCGACGCTGACAGGAGCCGGAGGCCCTCGTAGACCTGACGGGCCACGGCGTCGTCCGGCTGAAAGTACATCGGGGACACGCCGAAGAAGGCGGCCAAGCCCTCAAGAACGACGGGCGAAGCCATTTCCGCGCCGCCGATCCGGAGATCCCGGACACCCTCCCAGGTGATGACCTTCGACCCGGCATGAGAATTGACGGCGTCGGCGATCTCCGAGTCCGTCGGCGGCCCCTGCTGCCCGGGGTACGAGCGCTCCAGGATCAAAGTGATCTTCTCGCTCAGCGTGCCGGGCGCCCCCGCAGAGGCCGGGACGATCCCCGCATCCTCGGCGGATTGGCCTCCTCGGGTCTCCTGAGCCTTGGCGATTGAACGGGCCTCTGCCCGCCGGAGCTCTTCCTCGCTCACCCGGTATGCCGCCGCCAGGTCCGGAACGTACTTGTCCTTGAGTCGCCGCTCGCCGCGTTCGGCTCCCGCCACCGGCCCGGCGCTCTTGGTGCCGATCAGCGCTGCCGTCTCGTACTGGTAGTAGCCGGCATCGCACCGCAGGTCCGTCAGATCGGGCAGTCCGGTACGCGGGAACAGGTCGTTCAGTTCTCGGTTGAGGACGCGGGCCAGCGCGGGCAACTTCTCCGCATCGGGGATCGCATCCCCGGATTCCCAGCCGGCGACCGTCGAGTCGGCCACGCCGAGGGCCGCAGCCACCTCGGCCTGCGAGATCTCGGCAGCTCGCCGCACCGTGCGCACACGGTGTCGGTCGAAGTGACGAGCAGACATCTCATCCTCGTTTTTCGTCAAACCGAAGGAATATCGGCGCGTTGACTTTTTTGTTGAGTCGGAATAGCTTCAGCCTAGCGAAAAACGGGGGGCTTCGCACGCTTACTCGATCTTCGCCTTCGGTCTCTCCGTGATGCCTCCGGATAAGGCTGGATCTTGGCGCGACCTGCGCATATGTTCGTCGTCGCTCGCCGGGCAGCCCGCCTGGGGGGCGACGGTAAGAAGGAGACACGTATACGAGACGGGCAGACCGACCGGGCCGGATAAGCCCGGAACTACACCGGCGCCCGGGAGCTACCAACTCCTGGACGCCGGGCGGGCACCCCGAGGGGCGCCGATTCACATCTCGCGGGCAGCGGGGCTTTTGCACGAGAACCGCCACACCGCGCTCCTACGAACAACGGAGTATCGCATGCTCGCCACGCCGAGCGGCACCCTGGCATGCCCGGATACGGCCCGCCAGCACCGCCTCGCGGCCCAGCTCGCCGACATGATCCCCGGGGCGGCCACCATCCGCGTCAGCCTCACCGCCCCCGCGCAGAAGTGGCCTCACCCGCACACCGTCGCCAAGGACGCGGGCGGGGTAACGGTCGAGCTGAGCCGGACGACCGCCAGGGTCGCGGCACGCTGGATCATGCGGGTCTGGCCGGACGCGAACTGGACCCGCCCTCACACCCTCGACCTCATCACCGCGACCCTCACCCGCAGCGATCTCGTCGGTCGGGGCCGCTGACATGGCACGGATCCGGACCATCAAGCCGGAGGCGTTCTTCTCCGAGTCGCTCGCCGAGGTGAGCGTCGAGGCGGAGCGGACGTTCTTCGGCCTCCTCACCCAGGCGGACGACCACGGCCGACATCGCGACAACGCCGCGATCATCGCGGGGCTGCTCTGGCCCCTGCGGGCCGAGCACACGTCGGTCCACGTCGAGGACGACCTCCAGCAGCTTGCCGACGCCGGCCTGCTGTGCAGGTACACCGGCTGCGACGGTCGCCGCTACCTCCATGTCGTGACGTGGTCCGAGCACCAGAAGATCGACAAGCCCAGCCAGTCCCGACTGCCCTCCTGCCCGCAGCACCACGCGGGGGCCCGGTGCGGTCCTTGCAAGGGGACCTGCACTCGGCACCCCGAAGCGTGGCCCACCCCTCCCCGAGGACTCGCCGAGACTTCGCCGAACGCTCCCCGAACCCTCGATCTGCCCGCGCAGTCCGCTCCGACGCCTCCCATGCCCCGGAGCGGGACCCCGGCCGCCCGGCAGGACCCCTTGGTCGGCCTCGACGGCACCCCTGATCGCAGTGACGAGAAAGCCGCAGGTCGGGAGGCATTCGCCGGGGGCTCCCCGAAGCCTCCCCGAAGCGTCGGAGAGGGCTCGGCGCCTGGATCAAGGATCTTGGATCCTGGATCTTCATTCCCTACGGGGCGCACAGCGCCCGCCGCCACCGTCTCGGCCAACGACCTGATCGGCGAGTACGTCGCCGCGTGCGACGAGCGACCGCCCAGCGACGTGATCGGACACCTCGGCCGCATCGCCAAGAAGCTCCTCGGCGAGGGCATCGCCCCGGAGCACGTCCGCGCCGGACTGCGGCGCTTCGCGGAGATCCAGGGCCACCCCAGCCGCCTGCCGAGCCTGGTCAACGACGCCATGAACGCACGAGCGGCCGGTTTGGCGCGGCCGGGAAACCGGCCTAACGTGCCCGCTCACCAGGCGTGGACCAACCCGGTCGACGCTGCCGCCGCCTACGCCGAGGAGCTGTGATGCGCACCCGTACCCGCGACCCGCAGACGCTCGGCGGCGCAGGCACCCTGGACCGGATGGCCCGGATCCTGGCCGCCCGCAACATCGACCCGGCAGCCGTCGCCGCTCTGGTCGACGAGCCCGAGTCCTTCTCCCCGCTGGACGCCCTGCTGGCCGCGATGCCCCCGCGCTACCAGGGCGCGGTCGCCGACCATCCGCAGGTCCTGGACTGGGTCCGGGACGTCGCCCACCAGGCCGTCGCACCCAGCCTGGGAGCCCGGCGGCAGGTCACCACCGGCCCGAGTCTGCTGATGGCCGGGGTGGTCGGCGCGGGCAAGACACACCAGGCGTACGGGGCGGTCCGACGGCTGGTGCAGACCGGGGTGGGCGTGCGGTGGCGCGCGACCACGGCCGCCGACCTGTACGCCGACCTGCGCCCTCGCCCCGGGGTGGACAGCGAGCGGGAGCTGGCGGACGTCAGCCGGTGCCCGCTGCTGATCATCGACGACCTCGGCGCGGCCAAGGCGTCCGAGTGGGTCGAGGAAGTGACGTACCGGCTGATCAACCGCCGGTACAACCACATGCTCCCGACGCTGATCACCACCAACCTGGCGATCAAGGACCTCCGGGCCCACCTCGGCGACCGCGTCACCTCCCGACTCGCGCAGATGACCACCCGGGTCGAGTTCGAGCCGGTCGACCGCAGACGCCACCGCCCCGCCGCCTGACCCACCGCCGGCCGTACCGCCGGGCCGCGCCTCCAGCGCGTCGCCCCATGCACCTCCCGACCCAGCGCACCCCTCCGCTGACGCCCCTGCGCGCGGAGAGCGATCGGAGCAACCCGCATGACCACCACGACGATCAGCCCTGCCCGCCACCGGTCGCTCGGTGACCACACCTGGCAGGACCAGGCCGTCTGCCAGAGCACCGAGTACAACCCGGTGGACCCCGACATGTTCTTCCCCGAGCCCGACGAGACCGCCAAGATCGCCGCAGCGAAGTCGCTGTGCGGCCAGTGCCCGGTCCGCCGCACCTGCCTGGACGCCGCCCTGGAAGGCGGCGACACCCACGGCATACGGGGCGGGATGACCGAGGAGGAGCGCGGTCCGCTGCACGAGAACATCGCCAGCCGACTCGACTACAGCCGGGTCAACGCCACCGTCGCCGGGCGCGACGTCCACCTCACCAAGGCCGAGCGCCGAGCGGTCGTCCGTGCTGCCTTTCGCCACGGCCTCACCGAACAACGCCTGGCCTGGCTCCTGAAGATCAGCGAGGAGCACGCCCAGAAGCTCTACCGCGAAACCCGCCGAGCCCTGCGCAACCGAGACCTGGAGCAGACCACGCAGAACACCCCACCCCCTGAGACCGACGGCAAGCAGCTGGGCCGCGACGACTTCGGGACGGCGGCGTGACCATCGCGAGCGCGCCGAGCACGGCGCATGTCACCGGGTGGGACCGCGCGGTCGTCATCGCCCTCGGTGGTGCGGGATGCGCCCTGTCGTACGACGCCCTGCAGCAGATGGCCGTCGCCATCCACGTCCGGGGGCTGCTGACCTACCTCTTCCCCCTGGTGATTGACGGGTTCATCGCGTACGGCATCCGCGCCCTGCTGGTCCTGCGCGACGCACCGCTGCGCGCCCGGCTCTACGTCTGGACGCTCTTCGGCACGGCCACCGCCGCCAGCATCTGGGCCAACGCGTTGCACGCGGTCAGGCTCAACGAAGAGAACACCTCGGCCACCGGGCTGCGGCTTGGAGACACGGTGGTCGCGGTGCTGTCCACCATCGCCCCGCTGGCCCTGGCCGGAGCGGTGCACCTGTACATCCTCATCGCCCGGGGGCCGGTCAAGGCCAGCGACCGAAGTGACCGTGATGGCCTCGGTCAGCTCGGTCACCCCGGTCAGCCCGAGCGTCTCCCGGTCACTCGGACTGACCGGGTCGGCCGTCGGCAGCAGTCGCCCGGTCAGGTCAGCGCCGGACAGCCGGCCACCGCCCTGACCGACCGGCCCCGCCCGTCCCTGGACAAGCAGACCCTGGTTACCTGGACACTGACCGGGGACAGCGCCCCGGCGGACAGCGGCATCCCGGACAGCAGCCATCGCGACAGGGAGCCCAAGGCTGCTGACCTGGGCGGACAGCCGGACACCACCCCGGCGGTCAGTGACCGACAGACCGTCACCGAGCCGGTCAACGGCCACCCGGACAACCTCCCGTCGGCGACTGACCGGCCGGTCACTCCGCCACCGGTCACTGACGGCACTCCCCGGGCAACCGGTGGCCGGCGACCTGACCCGGACACCGAGGAGCTGCTGGAGATCGCCCGGTCAGCGGTCAGGGCCGAGGACAAACTGACCCGCAAGGTGGTCGCCCAGGCGATCCGCGGTCAGCAGATCCCGCTCTCCAGCGACACGCTGACCGCCCTGATGGTCCAGCTGCGCCAGCAGCACGGCCAGTCGGTCACCGCCCCCCGGAACTGACCGCACACCCCATGGGGCGGTGACCGAGCCGGACACCTCGGCCGGTCACCCGCCCCGGACAGCCCGCCCCACAACGTCCTCCCGTGAACCGGAGAGCACTGCCATGCGCACGAAACCCGCGACACCCGCCGAGGTGGACACCTGGCTGACCGTCCTGCACCAGCGCGGCCACCTCCACTGCGCCGAATCCGGTCCCGACAACACCTGGACCGTGCAACGGTGCCCACACAGCCGCCCCTGGACCCTGCACCACCCGGTCCTGGCCATGGACTGGATCGAGGACATCGTCCGCGACATCCGTCAGCAGGACGCGGAGACGGGCCGGTGACCGCCAACGACCCGGCGGCCACCACGTCCGGACCGCAGCGTGACCCCAACTCGGCTTCAGGCGGAGCAAGTTGTCGCATACGACGGTCCTACGGCCCGTCGTATGCACTTGCCCCCGCCCAGGGGAGCGGAGGAAGTCCGGCTGGTCCCCGAGCGAGGGCGCGCGGGGACCAGCCGGACTCCCGGCACCAGGGGGCGCCCGTCGTGGGAGGAGAAGCAGACGACCGCGCCCCGCGCGAGCAGCAGAGCCCGAGCCAACCTGCGTTCCCCGACCGCAAGCCGCGCCGCCGCACCCGCAACCCGAGCCAGCGCACCCACAAGACGACCACCCGCCTGTCCGACACCGAGAAGACCGAGATCACCGCTGCCGCCAAGCAGCGCGCCGTCACCGTCGCCCGTTTCCTCGCCGCCGCCGGCCTCGCCGTCGCCCGCGGATCGACCATCGTGCACACCAACGAACAGCTCGACGCCGCCATCGACGAGCTGGCCGCCCTGCGCACCGCCATCTCCCGTGTCGGCAACAACATCAACCAGATCGCCTTCGTCTACAACGCCGGAGGACAGCCCCTCCCCGGCGAACTCGACCGCGCCCTGACTACCGTGAACCGCGTCCTGACCCGCGTGGACGACACGGCCGACACCCTGGTGAAGAAGCGCCTCTGATGGTCCCCAAAATCCGACGCGGCTCGCGCACCCACGGCCTGCTCGTCTATCTGTACGGCCCCGGCAAGCGCGACGAGCACACAGACCCCCACCTCGTCGGCAGTTGGGACGGCTTCGCCCCCGACCCCGGTCGCGACACGAGCCCCGACCCCGACCCCAAGGCCACCCTGGCCCGGCTCGCCGCCGCCCTGGACCTGCGGGTAAAGCAGGCCGGCGACAAGGCCCCGGCCCAACACGTCTGGCACTGCTCGGTCCGTACCGACCCCGGCGACCGGACCCTGACCGACGACGAGTGGAACACCGTCGCCCGCCGCCTGGTCCACGCGGTCAACCTCGCCCCCGAGGGCGATCCTGACGGCTGCCGCTGGGTCGCGGTGCGCCACGCCGACGACCACATCCACATCCTGGCCACCATGGTCCGAGGCGACCTGCGCCGGCCGAGGATGAACTACGACTTCAAGAAGGCCCAGGCCGAATGCCGTCGCATCGAACAGGAGATGGGCCTGCGTCGGCTCAAGCCCGGCGACGGCACCGGAGCCAAGAAACCCACCAGCGCCGAGCGCTTCAAAGCCGAGCGGACCGGCCGACCCGAGACACCGCGCGAGACGCTGCGCGAAGCCGTCCGCCAGGCCGTCGCCGGAGCCGCCAGCGAAGCCGAGTTCTTCACCCGCCTTCGCGAAGCCGGCCTGCGCGTCAAGCTCCGACACGCCCCCTCCGGGGACGTCCTCGGCTACACGGTCGCGCTGCCCGGAGACCGCAACCGCGACCGTGAGCCGGTCTGGTTCGCAGGCTCGACCCTGGCCCCCGACCTCTCCTATCCGAAGATCCAGCGCCGCCTCGCCGACGGAACCCCCGAGACGGGCCCGCTGCTGCCGGAAGCCGACAGCGTCCGGTCGGACTGGTCGCCGCCCGCACGGGGGCGACGCACCGCGACCGGGGTCGCCGAGCGCGCCGCGATCCTCCTGGACAGCGACGACGACGATGCCGCAGCCCAACTCGTCGGAGTCGGCGAACTCCTGGACGCGGTCGCCCAGACCTCCCCGGCCGCCACCCGCGCCGAACTTGGCGCCGCCGCTCGCTCCTTCGAACGTGCCACCCGCAGCCACGTCCGAGCCGAACGCGCCGACACCCGGGCGATCCGCTCGGCGGCTCGGGGCATCATCCAGGCCGGAGGCGCGCTCGGCCGAGGAGAAGACGGCGGCACCACCGCCATGCTCGTCTCCACCCTGGTCCTGGTGGCGCTGGCCGCAGCACGCTGGCACTCCGCACGCGGTCACGCCCAGCAGGCCGAAGCCTCCCGTCAGACCGCCGAGCACCTTCGAGCCGCCTACCGCCAGGCCGCCGCCGCACCCATGCAGGCCCTGCGCGACCAGGGCCGAGCCTTGCCCGAAGCCCAGCGCCGCGCCTACGAGACCACCATCCGCGCCGCCCTGCCCGGGAACCGCACCCGCCCCGGCACGAGCACGAAGAACGACGCCCTGGCCGCCACCCTGGCTCAGGCCGAGCAGGCAGGCCACGACCCGAAGGCCCTCCTGCAGGAGGCCATCGCCATGCGCGAACTCGACACGGCCGAGGACGTGAACGACGTCCTGGTCTGGCGACTGCGCCGCCTCGCCCAGCTCCCCGCCCACCCGGGCGAAGCCACTCGACGCCCGCAGGTCGGCACCGGTCGCGCCACGCCTCCCGCCAACCCGGCCAGCGTCCGGACCGCGCCCCCGGCCTCGCCGAGGCCCACCGCACCGGACCCGCGCAACCGCCCGCCGCGCCGCTGACCAGCAGGCCCGCCACCGGCCCGCCGACTGTGCGAAACCCCTGGACAACCGATTCCACCGGCTGTTACGGATGAAGAGAAGGCCCCGCGACCGGGAGATGACGCTCGTGCTCAGAACGACCGACCACCACGTAGAGTTGCCCCCCGCCCCCGCCGGAAACGATCCGCTGGCGCAACTCCAATACGAGACACAGTCGCCCAGCGGACCCGGCGCAACCCGCTGCCTCAGCCACCCGCCGGAGCTGTCCCTGCGCGGCATCCCCGTGCTGTGCTCGGCCTGCAGGGCCCGGCGCGACTGGCTGCTCATCAACCACGGCCGCAACGTCTGGGTCCGCTGCCGCTGCGGCAACCAGTGGCTCGAGCCCGAGATCAGCCGTGCCGACTTCGACGCCATGATCGCCATCCCGGAAGACACGACCTACCCCAGCGTCGAACAGGGCCTGATCGCACTCGGTTTCGACGGCGCATTCGCCGGCACCTACCTGGGGTAATGAGCAGGATGTCCCCCATACAACAGAGACCAGCCCCTCGCCCGCGAAGATCCCCTGGAGTGGGTACAGCGCAGGCAGCCCGGCAAGGATGATTGGAATTGAGAGAGAGTCGGTGTCACCTGGACAGGTGCCAGGCAGGGGAGGGCGTGCCGTCCGGGTCGAGGCCGTAAGGCCATTGTGCGGCTACCTGGGCAGGCAGCCATTCGCCATATGTCACGTCTGAGTAACCTGGGTTGGTAAAGACTCCGCCGTCAGCGGCTTGACGCGCGTACTTCTCGGCGCCGTTGATGTCTCCCGATTTCTCGCTTTGCTCGGCGACCCACAGCAGCGCCTCGGCATTGCCCAGACGGCCTGCTTGCAGGGCCAGCGCCTCGGCTCCTGCCGCGTCTCCGGCGTTCATCCGGAACTCCGCCAGGGTCAGCAAGCCGTCGGTGTCTCCTGCGGCGGCTGCCTCCTGCGCCAAGGCCTCGGCTTCTGCGGGATTGCCTGCTTCCTCGTGGGCCCCGGCTACCAAGAGCAGGGCAAGCGTGTCGCCTGCTGCAGCCGCTTTCCTTGCGAATATCTCTGCTTCCGCGACATCTCCTGTCTCGAGGCGGAGATCGACGAGTTCGCCCCACGCCTCTGCCTCCCCCGCCGCCGTAGCCTCAAGAGCAAAGCCGTCGGCTGCGGTCTTGTCCCCTCGGTGGTACATCTCCTCAGCGATCCGGGTGAGCGTGACGGGACCTGGCCAACCGACGGTGCGGTGGACCAGGTCCTCAGGCGCACTGGTGCGGTCGGCATCCCGCCGCACGCCTGCGTAGTAGAGCATCCCAGGAAGGCCGCACGCGACAGCGACCTGCCATCCGACCTGCGCAAACTGCTCCTCATCGCTTTCCTCTTGTAGCAGTGTGAGGAAGCGCCCAAGGCCTGCGAGGCTGCCTTGCTCGGCCGCTTCACGGACAGCGTCCATCTCGTTGGCCGTGTCTCCCTCCGAGCGGAAGGCGTCAGCAAGGAGTAGGAGCGCCTGTTCGTGTCCGTGATCGGCTGCCTGGCAGATAAGCTCGTTGGCCCCTTCACGGTCGCCTGCGTCTTCCCGGATGTGCCCCAGGTAGTACAGGCCTTCGGGGTCGTCGGCATCGGCCGCGCGTCGGGCATAGACCTCGGCTGTTTCCAGGTCGTTGTCACGCCAGCTAACCCGCGCCAGATGGAGCATGGCCCACGTCTCCCCTTCTTCAGCGGCCCACGTTACGACGGCCTCAGCAGCCGCGCCCGTCAGTTGAGCCACGACGAACTTACCCACGCAGTCCTCGCCCAGGTCGCGGTAGCAGCCAGAGCGTTGGTGCAGAAGAAAGGCCCAGCGCAGCCGGTAGCGAGCCAGAGCCGCCTCGGCCAGCCGGGCGAGGTCTTCGTGATTGTCCATGTGCACCCACGCTGCGTGCCAGAACGACTCAGGTGGGCACTGCATGCGTCGTGTGGTACGGCCGTGCTGCTCCAAGTAGTCGGCGAGCCGATACACAGGGCACGTGCTGTCTGGGGTGGGCGCCTCGGCGAGACCGAGCCGACGTGACGGTCGAGGGCGGACGCGACGCAGCGCGGCGAGGTTGCCGCGTACCAACTGGTTTGCGTCGGCCAAGGCTTGTTCGAACCAGTTGTCGGGGAGCAGGTCGTACTGGGCGTCGGTGAGGTAGCCCTCCACCGCGTCGGCAAGAAAGTCGTGGGGGATGTGCAGGCCGATGCCGAGGCGGCGCGCGTCCATGGCGGCGGTCACGACGGCGCGGGCCGCCGGGGCTATCGAGTTGTACCGGTGGACAAGCTCGGGACCCCCGGCGAGGTCCTGCGTCACGCAGCCCTCGGGCGCGCGCTCCAGCGCCTGAAGCAGCAGGTCGTCGTTCACCGCGGCCGTCCGGGCCTTGTCCAGCGTGGCAGCGTCAAACCGGTCCGGGACATCGAGTCGCCGGTGGCTCAATAGCGCCCTGACTTGAGGATGTGTGTCCTCCGCGTCGGGCCTCGGGAGGGCGGTGTAGGCGTCGACGTAGTCAGGCCACAGCGTGCCCAGGATCAAGATGGGGCCGCGGGTAGGGTCTTGGAGGAGCGTGGTGAGTGCAGCGGCGAGACGTTCCCCTGAGCCTTGACGGGCCCCGAGGTAATGCTGGGCCTCGTTGAGCCAGATCACGGTTCGGGGACCGATGCGCTGCAGTCCGGCGAGGGCGGCTTCGGCACGGGTGGGGTCGAAGGGGTGCCATAGCAGCCAGCCTTCCTCTGCAAGGGGCTGAATGGCCTCCCAGCACGCTCTCGTCTTCCCCGTGGAGGAGGTGCCGACAAGGACGGCCATGCGGCTCTGGCCGGCCTTCGCCTCGCGGACGATCTCAGCAAGGCGATCGTCGTGCGGCCTGGGCACGTACGTCGGTAGACCTGCGCGCTTCGGATGTGAGGCCCGTGGCGTAGCTGGGGCGGCTGCCGGATGGACTTCGAGTTCCAGCGGGTCGCATTCCGCGATCGGGCGTCCTGGGACACCGTCAGCTTCACAGTCCCCGAGGACCTCAGGAGACGGCGTGCTCCGGGCTGTCCGCAGCAGTGCGAGCAGTGGGTCTGGATCGAGTCGTAATGCCTGTGCCAGAGCGGTGATGGTGTTCACGCTGGGGGCGGGCGCGGTGTGGCTCAGGGCCCGGTTGACAGTCGAGCGCGCAAGGCTTGCTCGCTTGGCCAGTTGCGTCTGGTCGCATTGGGCCTTGGCCCGGGCCGCATCGAGACGGTCACGTAGTTCGGCAAGCGCCGATTCCCGGCCATCGAACTCCTGCGCCTCCGGCTGGTCGTCGGTCATTCGCTTCCCCTCGCGATGCGCTGTGCTGGGTGTCGGTCGTTGTCCGTCATTGTTCGCGCGGCCCATGACGGACATCTGGTGCACCAGATTCGACTCGTCAACCACAAATTGTGAAGGAGCGACGGGCTATGTCTGTGCAGGTGTTCATGGTGCTGGTCGGCTGTGCGCTGGCGGTGCTGTTCGGAGTGCTGGCCGGAATAGGTGCCGGGTATCTGGCCCGCCGGGACGGGGCATCGTATCCGGCGGCTGTAGGCAGGGCAGCCGCCGCGTTCGCCGCGACGCTGATGTTGGCCACGGCCGTGACGGCAGCGCTCGGCGGGCTGACGGGGTGAGAGTCCGACGGACGAGAGGCTTCCCGGCCCGTTGCCGTGTCAGTCGGCGACTGCCCTCACTGCAACCTCACACTGTCCGGCGGGCAACGTGTCGATCGCTGTAGGAAGCCTTGCGGTCGCCGCCGCGAACCCTGCGCCAAACCACGGCGGAGGCACGCGATTCCCAGCTTGGTGGTCTCCAATCAGCTACGCGCTCAGAGTGGAACAGAACCCGAAGTCGACCATGCTGGTGCGGTGAGTGGCGCGAACGCTTGGCGAGCTGCGGGCCCCGGAATCCAGTGCCGGTTCAGGCAGCTTGATTCAGTGTCCACCCTCAGCGCCCGCGAAAGCTATTGAGCGTTGTCCCGGCGCCGCTGGCCGACTTCAGGTACTCGTTCTCCGCCACCGATTCCGCCAGCTCAACCAGCAGTCCGCCAGCCATAGACCTCAGTTCCTTGTTCTTCCAGGTGAGCACCCCAATAGCGGTGGCAGCTAGGAAGCCGAGGCAGACCTCAGCCGCGACCCTGCCTTTGCCGGACTTGCCTTCGGGTGGCTCGGCCTCTTCCACAGCGTCAGCGACCTCGGCGGTTTCGATGCCGTCCTCCTCGAGAATGCCGTTCTTCTCGCGGATGCCGACGTGGCCCGTCTGGTGCGAGTGCTGTTGAAGCTGATCGCGGTCGTTGCTCCCGTAGGAGCAAGACCCGCATTGATAGTCGGTCACCAGTCAATCCTCTCGCTCCACGAAGTGGAAATAGTGGACGGGGATGCAACCACATCAATCCCAGCTTCCACCCACACTAGTTGGCTGCCCTCAGCTGCGGTTGCTGTGCTTGGGAAGCCGGCCTCGGAAGTCGCAGCCAGGGCACTCGTCCTCGCCCTGGACATGGCCCTCGTACCAGCCGTGGACGGCTGCGTGGAGGATCGCCTCCTCCACCGAGGCTTCGCCGCTGCGGACCGACGCGATGGCGTTGCCGACAATCAGCCGGAGCACGGCGCTGTCTGGCGAGGGGAACGGCGGGGACGGCATCGGCGAGTCGGTCGTCATGGCCGCAGCCTATGGGTGGGATCGGCTGCCGGTCAGCCGGATGCCATGCCGTCGGGCCGGGCGGTGCCGTGCAGGTTGCTGTGGAACCCCGGTTGGCCGGCTGCCAGTCCAGGAAGGTGGCGTGCCTCCAGCGCAGCCGGTCGGGCACGCTGTTGACGTCGGGCTCCGGCAGACTGCACCGGCTCTTGCGGCTGCGGGCTGCCCGGGCGCGGATGCCCAGGGGGCGGCACCTCCGGATACCCCCAGGCCGTTGGTCGTTGGCCGTCCTGTCTACTCGCTCGCCGGTGATGAGCGTACGTACCCTCTGGACGGGTGTACGGCGGAGGCCGCCCCTGCCGTGGGCGGGGGCGGCCTTCTGCGGATGGCGGTCAGACCTCGGCGAGGCGGTTGGAGAGGTCCAGGGCGCTGGTGGCGACGGCGAGGGCGGCGCACAGGCCAGTCACCTCGTGGACGGTGGGGCGGACCAGGCGCGGCCAGCCGTCGGGGGCGGCGGGCCAGGAGGCGAGGAGGACCTCGGTGGTGGCCAGGCCGAGGTGGGCGGTGACGTCCCAGCCCGCGTGGGAGGCAGGCTCCCAGTGCAGGCGGATACGGCCGAGCGGGAGTTCGGTGGTGCCCGCCGGGAGCCAGGAGACGTCGAGCGGTCCCTCCGGGAGGGCGGAGACGCGCTGGACCAGTGCGCCGCGCACTCCCAGCGGCATGGGCCGCACGGCGAGGGTGTGCAGCGGGTAGGCGGTGGAAGGGTGGGGTTGCGGTGAGATCGGGGCCTCCTGGACAGGTCCGTACGGCGGGTCAGGCCCAGGCGAGGGCGTTGCGGACCGATGCCGGGAGGTAGCCCTCTTGGCCGTCTTCGGCGATGAACGCCATGCCGTCGCCCACGACGACGTCGGTGCCGAGGTAGTGGGCAAAGGGCCAGTCGGGGTTGACGGCCAGGCGGATCGGCAGGTCGGGGTCGAGGTTCTGAAGTTGGCGGAGCAAGTGGCCGACGGTCAGGTGCTGGGGCAACGGGGAGCCTCCGGGATCGAGGGTGAAGCGGTGTGGTGATAGAGCGTCAGGGGTGTCGAAGCAGAGTTGGTCGCGCAAGACCGGCTGCTGGGTGGCTCAGCGGCTTGCGATGAGCGCGGCGAGGAAACCGGCCACGGCCTCGGAGGGGGTATCGGGGCCGAACTCCTGGATCCAGGGCTCGGCGTCGGAGGGGCAGACCCGGACCTGCCAGACGATGCCGCGCTTCCAGGCGGCGGTGTCCTCGGGGAGCCAGCCGACGTACACCCGACCGTCCGGGCTGGTGCAGTGCACGTTGGCCTCCGGGGTGTCGACGATCGCCCAGCCGAGCCCGCCGAGCAGTTCGAGTACCGGGCTCGCACAGTGGTCGCTGGAGAGCCAGGCGCGTTCCTCCACGGCGGGGCGGACGACGGCTGGCAGGAGGGTGCTGGAGGCGTTCACGAGTGGGCGTCCCTTCGTTGACCTGCGGGTTTTCCCGACGTCCGTACGTTGACATGCGGTGTGCCGAAGTACGTAGTCGTTTCGGGGAAGGTGGGGTCTGCCGTGGGCGAACTGGCCGCCGAGGGGGGAGGAGGCCTGCGGGCCGGGGAATGGATCGGCGCGTCCGGTTGTCGTAACCGGATTGCGGCGCGGGGCCGTACAGAGCAGAAGGGGCAGGTCATGGCGGAGTCGAGCAGACACTGGGACGGTGCCGGGCTGGAGCGCAAGATCCGTGGCGCCGGGCGGCCGTGGACGGTGGGCGACATAGCGATGGTGGCCGACGGGCAGTGGGCCGTGGGCATCCAGGCGCGGAGGCAGCGTGGCGGGGAAGCCGTGGTGGAGCGTCGGATCGCGGACGGGCGGCGCGTCGAGCTGACGTTGGTGGAGCTGGCCCGCGCGATGGACTCCCGGTTCGGCGTGGCCCATCGCGACGAAGACTCCCGCTGACCGGTTACCTTCCGGGCCCGGTCGTGGCCACCGTGGGGCGGACAGCGGCCGACGGGGCGGGCTGGTCCGGTGGTTGGCCCAGGGCACGCGGCGTGTGCGCGGAGCGGGCGACAGCGGCCTGGGCCAGGCTGAGCGACGGTGCCCGGTCCGTGGTCACGGCGGCTTCGCGGGCCTCGATCACGTGGCTGATCGCCTGCAGGGCTATGCGGCTCTCGGCCTGCGCGACGCGCAGGTCCACCGCCGAGCTGGTGATCCGCTCCAGGTCGTGGAAGGCCGACACATGACCGGGCTGGGTGAGGGCGTGCAGGCGGTCCTGGTGGACGGCGACCGCGTTGTTCGAGACGACGAGGCTCGAACGGATATGCATCGCCGAGCGCAGGAGCGGATCCTCGACGGGGCGGCGGACCGCGAGGGTTTCCAGCGCCTCGATGGGGCGGCCCCAGGCTTTCTCGATCATCGCGTCGGCCTGGTCGAGTGCGGTGGCGTCGGGCATGGCGGAACTCCCGGTATTCGGAGGTGCTGCTTCGGTCAGAGGCGACGTCTCGGAGGGGCTGGGGGCGGGAGTCAGCGGCTGTGCCGTGGGGCCGACGGGCTGGCCGGCGGCCTGGCCGCGGCTGCGTGTGCGAGGTTGCCCGACAGATTCTGTGTCGAAGTCGCGGTGCGACTGCGAGCGGCCACCACGCGGAGGTCGGCTGCTGTCTGCGGGGCGCGTGCGGCGCGGTGGACGGCCTGGGCGACAGCGGTGCGGCGCACGTCGAGTGGGGTCGGAGCACGAGAGATCTGAGGATCGGCGGCTTGGCCGACCGGGGCCAGTGTGACCAGGTGCTCCACCTTGCGGTTGATCTGGTGCCGCTCACGAATCGCCGGGGCTGAGTCCGACATGGCGGCTGCGGTCGCCGCGATCAGGTGGGTCGGGGTGCGGGCTGTGAAGACCGCTTCCGCGCGCGTGCCCCAACCCGGAGGACCGGCCCACAGCCTGACGGTTTCGTCGTCCCAGTCAGAGAGGCGGTTGTCGATCAGAACGCCCGCTTGTCCGTCGGGGGCGATGATCTCGACAGTGCCGCGCTCGGCCGCCCCGTCGCGGGTCCAGCCGGCATTGGTCAGCGGCTGGACGGCACCAGCCCAGTACAACGACGGGCTCGTCAAGAAGCGCGCGTTGCCTTCGGTGGCCTCGGCTTCGGCGTAGTCGCGGGCCAGAGCGCTGGTGAGCCCGGCGACGATCTCGGCCGGGGTGACGTGGTTGAAGGTTGCCGTCCAGCGGGGTGCAGAGACGGCGTCCTCGGCGGCGGTGATCTTCCACAGTTCGAAGTCGTCGCCGAACCAGCCGATCCGTATTCGCTGGTCGGGCGAGGTGACGAGGAGCTGGCAGGGGCCCTCGTCGAGATAGTGGTGCGGCCAGTGACTGACAGGGGCGAAGCCAGCGTCCCCGGTCCCGTTGGAGCCGGCCAGGTACATGGGGCTGACCAGTACCTCTTGATAGGGATGCTGGTCGTAGGGCTGGGTGTTCACGGTCGAGACTCCGAGGTGTAGGAGGGGAACGCGCCTACGTGCGCAGAGGAACGAACGGCTGGACTGCACGGGGGCGCCGTGGCAACGGCGTGAAGCGGCTGGCTCTCAGTGCCACCCGGATCACCGGCCCCGGGAGGAGGCCGACTGAGCGGCCACGGCCACCGGTACCCGCGGTTGTGGCTGCGGGGCGTGGCTGAACAGGGAGCGGGGCGCGGCGGTGCTCCGCCGCAGGGCCGCTGAGGTACGGATGCCGTCCGACCCCGGCGGGATGCCCGTGTGGGTGCGGGTGGCCGCCGCGACCCGGACAGGGGCGGGACGTGGTGCGGCGACGGGGTTGCTCCAGTGCTCGATGGCTGCGTAGACCGGGCCCAGTGCCCCGTCCGGCTGCGGTCAGGACGTACGGATCGCCGTGGCGCGGTCCGGTGCGGGTGACTAGGCCGTCGAGCTGAAGCCGGATCAGACGCTGCCGGGTGAAGCTGTTGTCCAGTCCTGCCTGTTGGGCGATGTGGACGAACCGCCTGGGCCCGCCCGCGTCGAGGACCTGGATCACGGCGGTCGAGTAGCGAAGGTGCAGCCGGCGCACGGCGTCCTCGACGCGCTCGGCACCGGCCACCTTGCCGAGCGGCAGGTGCGCGTGGGACCAGTCGGACTGTGCCCGGTGTACTGAGGACAGGGCGTTGCCGAACCCACTGAGCTGGTACGGGGCACCGTGGCGATCACCGGCTCGGATCACCAGCCCGTCATCGTGCATCTGGGCCAGCCGCTTGCCGACGAACTGCTCGCTGACGAAGGGGAGGCGGGCGGCGACATCACGCACACGCATGGGGCCGCCCTGCTGGGCCAGGGTCTGTGCCGACCAGGTGGTCCACTTCGGCGCTATCAGGGACAGTGCCTTCTCGACGCGCTGGGCGTCGACGAAGCCGATCTGGGAGGTTGCGGGTTGTGCGGGGGTGGACATGGCGGTAACTCCGTTATGGCGAAGGGTGAATCGATCGGCGGGGTGCGGATCAGTGAAGGTCGCGTTCGGCGCGGAGACGCTGGAGCACCGTGCCGAGGCGGCGGTTGCTGACGTGGACGCCGCGGGCGCGCAGGCCCTGGCGCAGGGCTTCGCGGTTGAGCCGGGGCAGACGGGCGGCGACCTGGCGGGCTACGGCCATGAGGTCCTCATCGCCCGGCGCGGGGCCGGTTCGCCGGGCGGTCGAAGGCCGGCGGGCGGCAGGCTGGTCCAGGAGGAGGCGGACGTCCAGCAGGTCCCAGACCGCCTCGGCTTCCGACTGCTCCTGGCGTTCGAGGTCCACGACTTCGGCCGCGTACCGCAGCACGAGGTCGTCGAGGGCGTGTTCGCCGGAGCGGCAGCGCTGCCAGACCGCGTCGAGATTGCGGCGGGCGGCACGGGCATGGGCGTTCGTCTCGGCCAGACCACCGAGCCGCCGCAGCACGATCGGCAGAACGGGATCGCCCGAGCCGTCGTGCGCGCCGTCGCGCCGGAGGTCCTCCAGCGGGCGGCCGTACCGGTGCTCGACCAGGTGGCGGGTGTAGATCACGGTGGACATGGGGGTCTTCCTTCTGGGGATTTCAGCGGGAGCGGGAGGGCTTGGCGGTCGTGCCGGCGGGGGAACGCGGTTCGCGGGGTGGATGGCCGTCCCTCAGCGCCAAGGGGTCCTCGACGCAGAACTCCTCGGCGACCAGGTGCGCGCCGGGCCGCTTCGCCATGTCATGGGGGTTCATTCGGCAGCGTCCATTCGGGCGAGCAGGGAGCGCACCAGAGTGGGCAGGCTGTCGGGGCCCTCGCCGATTCGGACATGGTCGGTTGCCTCGCCGAGGACGTACGCGGCGTCTTCGAGGAGGCCGCTGGAGATCTCCATGCAGGCGTCGGTGATCCGGGAGGCGGCGAGCAGGGACCGGGAGAGCACCTCGACGTAGTCGCCGGGGCTGAGGTCGGCAGCCTCGGCGGCTGTGCGGACGGCGGCCAACTCCAGCGCGCTAAACGCGAAGTCGAACTCCTCGTCCTGCTCCGCCAGCGAGGGTGCGACGAAGGCCGGGTCCGGCGGCTCGGCGGTGATGCCGACGCGCGTGCAGATCTGGTCCACGGAGGCGGTCAGCTCGGCGAGGGACTCGGTGAGCCAGCCGAGCGCGGAAGCGTAGGACGCCAGGGTGAACAGACCGGCGGGGGTGGAAGGCAGCGGCTCCTCGACGACGAACTCTTCGAGCCGGTCGTTCAGTTCGCGGACCACCCGGGGACCGGCGGAAAGCGCGCCGAGGACGGGATGCAGGTAGGAGCGGCCGGCGGAGGTGGGGATTTCGGTCGTGAGGACCTCCGAAACGCTCCGCGCGGCGTCGGTGAGCAGCCCGGCCAGTTCGGTGCGGTCGAGGGACGCACGGTCGGCGGTCATCGGATGGTGGCCTTTCGGGAAGCGGCCGGGGCGGCGGGGTTGGCTGCCGCCGGCGCGGTGGCCGGGAGGGACGCGGTGGGGTCGATCGCGTGGGGGGATCGGGACCGGGCCGCCTGGACTCGGGCCTCGGCCGCCGCGTCGGTGCCCTCGTGCCGGTTGGGGCCGGTGCGGTTGGTGCGGAGCTGGGCCGTGCGGTAGACCGCGTAGTCCTCCCGGGCACCGGCCGCGACGAGGTAGATCTCGCGTTTGTGGGTCGAGGTGGGTGGGGCCGGGCGGAACTGGATGACCATCCGGTAGGAGACGGCCGGGTCGACGTACACCTTGTGGAAGCCCGCGAGGCGGCCGGTCAGCGGCAGGCAGTCGTCGCTGCCGTGGACCAGGTTCTGCAGTTCCAGCAGTGCCAGGTCGCGGATTTCGTCGGGGAGTTGGCGCAGGTCCGCGATGGCGTCCGGGTGGGCGGCGAAGGCGAAGCGGGCGCGGCTCACATCGGCCTCCGAGGGTTCGGGCGCTGACCCGTTCCTGCCGACGGCGCGTTGCCCGTGTCGAGGCCGGCTTTCGGGACCGCGGAGGCACCCGATGACCGGGTGAGGGCGGCGCGGGTCAGCCGGGCGGCGGCCTCACCGCGGTAGTCCGGCGGCTGGGGCAGCGGACTGCTGCGGTCTTCCAGCCAGTGCCGGGCGGCGGCCTCGTCGGCGAAGGCGCCCTCGCGCATCGTGTACGTGTGGGCGTCGGGGTTCCCCTCTTCGAGGAAGACGCGAATCGGTGCCTGAGCGGCGCTGGAGTCACGGGTCAACGTCCACGTCTCGCACGCGGCGAAGTCCGAGGTCCAGCTGTCGAGGACCTCGTAGCGAGAGCCTGACTCCCGGATCTGCTGCTCGACCCAGAGGGTGAGATCGTCGGCAGGCTTCATGGAGTCCCCGCCGGCCTGGGCGATCCGCTCGGGCGGGCAGCCACGCTCGATCAGCCAGTTCTGGGCGAAGGCCAGACCGGCGTGGTTCGCGGTCTCGAAGGTGAACGTGCGCTCGCGTAGGTCCCGCGTGATCTTGATGGCGACGAGCTGTGGTTCGCCGGGGACGCCCCAGGCCGCCGACCCGTCGTGGGCGACGAGGTAGCTGTGCGTCCCCTCCGGGGTGGTGTGGTGCTCGGCCAGTACGGTCAGGTCTCCGGCCCAGATGCTGCTCTCGACGAGTTCGGAGGCGGCGTCGGCAGGCTCGAAGTCGGCGAGGCGGAAGTCGAGTCCGGTGGTCACGGTGTGGCTCCCGTCAGCTCGGGAGCCGGGGTGGCCAGTACGCGGTGGTTGGGCCGGGTCGGGCTCGTCGTGCATGCGGCGAAGGGGCCGTCGGGGGCTCGGAGATGAACCAGGGCCTGGTCAAGGTGGTCGCGGTGCCACGTTGAGGGACCCGTAAGGCCGGCCTCGGCGTCAGTGAGCTGCTGCCACGCGAGCCAGAGCGCGTGCAGCCGGGCAACGGCCTCGGGGTGCTCGTGCCACTGGTCGCACCACGGCCGGGTAGTGCTGATCTCCCGTCCGTAGACGGGCAGGAACAGGTGGTTCACCCAGTCGCTGAGCGCGGCCAGCTCGACGGCGTACGCCTCGCCGCCCAGGGCGAGGATGAACACCGAGGCCGGGGCGGCGGCCTTGTCGGCGCCGGCAGCGCCTGCGGTGGAGGCGTCTGCGGTGGGCTGAGGGGTGGAGACGGGCTCGGAGCCGAGGCGGTCGAGGATGACGCCGTGCTGGCGTACCTCCGCCATGGTCTTGGCGAGGGTGCTGGCGAGATCGTCGAGATCGCCGTCGGGAACGCGGAACGGCTCGGGCTCGGGGGTGGCCTTGCTGGGGTCGGACATAGCGGATCCAAGGGAGTGAGCGAGCAGGGCGGGGGCGAAGTGCGGCGCGCTCTTCTGGAGGTCACGGCGGTGCTCCCTTCGCGGGTCGGCATGGGCAAGAGGATGCGGAGATTCCGCGATTTGGTGTGGCCGGGGAAACCGGGTAATGGGGCGCTACGGCGCGGTGCAGCGGAGGCAGCCTGGGAAGGGAGGTGCCAGCAACTGCACTGCGCGGGCGGCCTGTTGGGGGACCACGCCGTTGCCGAGCGCGGTGAGCTGAGCCGGTCGGCCGAGTCCCGGAGTGGCGGTCACCCAGCCGGGGGCCAAGCCCTGCATCCACTCCACGAAGTCGGCGCGCAGACGTCCGGCAGCGTCGGTGGGCGCCGGCGCGGGGCGGGTGAGGTTCTCCCATCGGGCGATGGCGGAGGCGTACGCTCCCCATCGCCCGTCGTTACCTCCGCTTCCGGGGCCGCCTCCGCCCACAGCGGCAGGACCACGGCCGACAGGGGCGGGCGCCAGCCCTTGCCCGGACGGCGGCCCGGGGTGCCGGTGTCGCTCGCCCTCGGGGTGGGCAGCAGCGACGCTGCCGCGCTCGGCAGCGTCATGTCCCCGTTGCCGTGCCGCTGGTTCGGCGAGCCCTTGATCCCGTCCGACGCCTTCGGCGTGGGCAGCAGCCACTCCACCTCGTCGGCCAGGTTCGGGCCGTGGCCGCCGCTCTTCCTCTTCGACGGGTGCTGGGAGCCGCCGTTCTTGCCGATGTTGCTCGTCGGGGTCTTGAGCAGGGTGCTCGGCGGGCCAGGCGGTGAGGAAGGTCCGCTCGCGACGATGGGGGGCTCCGACGTCGGAGGCACGAAGCACGAGCCACCTCGCGTCGTACCGGATATCGGCCAGGGAGCCGAGTACGGCACCAAGTGCCCGCACAGGAGGCTGGGTTGGGTCGTCTCCCAGACACCACGGGCAGAATTCCACGTCGCCAGGGGAACCGGCGGGCGAGGTGAGGAGACCTCGGACATTCTCGATCACCACCAAGCAGGGGCGGAGGGCTTCGACCGCACGGGCGACGTGCAGCCACAGCCCCGAGCGGGTGTGGGGGTTGAGTCCGGCCCGGCGGCCGGCGACGGAGACGTCTTTGACAGGGGAAGCCGGCCGTCAGGACACACACCCGAGGCACATCGGCCCAGTCGACGGCGGTGATGTCCCGCAGATTGGGCACGCCGGGCCAGTGCCGGGCCAGGATGCGCGCTGCGTCGGGGTTGATCTCGGCGTGCCAGGCCACGGTGCCGCCGAGCGCGGTCTGGACCCCGAGGTCCAGACCGCCGTAACCCGAGCAGAGCGAGCCGATCAACGGCGTTCGCGTGGTGGTGGGTTCCATGTCACCGGCCACGTGCGATTCGGTCCGAGGGGGCCGCCACCGCCGTGGCGACGTTGGGCGGCGGCGAACCCGAAGAACGCGCGGTGGTCGCGGACCGGCTGCGGGCAGCCTGGAGCCGCGCCGACGGGGGAGAGACCGTTGCCGATGCGGCGTACAGGGAGTTGGCCCCGTCGTGCAGTGCCGCACCGGCGGTGGCGAGTGCTTCCTCCATCACCCGTACCGCTGCCTCCCGGGCATCCTTGGCGTCGGGCTGGTCGCGCAGACTCTCGGTCTGGTTCAGGAAGGCAAGTTGGTGGGCCACCGCTCCCAGGGCGGAAGCCGCTTCGCCCGCGGGCTCGACGGCGGCGGCGAAGTTAGTGATCACGCGAGCGGTGTGGGGCGCCTGGTCCTGGTCGGCGGCACGGAAGAGGACCTCGTCGCCCAGATCGGTGACCAGCTTTCCGAGCTCGGAGATCTGGCGGGCGACGGCGACGACATCGGGTGAGCGGTGGGGGTCTCCCGGCACCGGCAGCTTGCCGCGCTGGGCGTCGAAGGCGGAGGCCGTGGAGCGCAGGGCCAGGGCGTCGGAGAGTGGGGTGTTGTCCATGGGGAGTTCCAAGGTGGGGACAGTCGGATGGGCTGGGTCGGTTGGTGAGTGGGCGAGGACGGAGGACGGCTCAGCCGTGGGTGCGCGAGGGCGGTCGTGCGGCTGATGATGTGGAGGCAGAGCCTGGGCATTCCGAGGGCCGTGCGGCCGGTCGCGCCGTGCTGCGGGCGAGGGCGGCGTGGACCTGCGCCTTCGGGGGCCCCTCGGTCGGCGGCGCGGGGGGCGGCGCCGGAGCGCCGTTCGCGGTCTGCCAGCGGGCGCGCACTTCGTCGAGCGGCCCGAGCGCGTGCAGGGCGTGGCTGATGAGCCGTCCGGGGGCCAGGGTCTCGTTCTCGGCCAGGGCGCGGATGGCGCGGGCGGAGGCGGCGGCCGTACGGGCGACGGAGGAACGCATGATCTGCTCGCCGAGCCACTCGGCGCTGCCGGGGCCGACGCCGTCGTAGATGGCGGTGAGCTGTTCGGTGGTCAGCGTGCCGTCGGCGAGCAGACCGCGCCGCTGGGCTTCCCACAGCACGGTGATCCGGTCGATGGGTTCGCTGCGGTGGTGCAGCGCTCCCAGGCAGCGGTAGAGCTGGCCGTGGGCGGGGTCGGCGAAGTCGCCGGGTCGCAGCCAGCCGACGACTTCGTCCATCGCCTTCGGCCGCTCGACCAGGACCGCCAGCAGGATCTGCTCGTCCTCGGCGACCTGTTCCGCTCGTACCGACGGCGGCGCGACGGGAGCTGTGGGCGGCGGTGTCGTCGGGGCGGCCGGGCGCGGTTCGGACCCCCAGCGGCGCGCGAGGTCTTCGAGCACCCCGGCCAGGACGTCCGCATGGTGCAGCGCCCCTTCCACCTCACCCTGGAGGGCGCCGGCGCGGGCTGCCTGGTGAAGGCGGATCGCGTGCGCGGTCACGCTGCGGTGGATCGCTCCCTCCAGCACCATCCGGCCGTACACCGGGGCGTGCTCGGGCCGCGGGCAGGCCGAGATCAGGGTGTGGGGATACACCACCGTCAGCCCCCGGACATGGTTGCCGGCCTCCGCGACGGCGTCCGTCACCCAGGACAGCGGCACACGTCCTCCGGTCGCCACGGCGGGATGGTTCTCGGTCCGGAGCTTGCGCAAGGCGGCGAACAGCGCCTGGTGGATGGGCCGGTAGAAGTGATCGGGCGCGAGCCAGTCCAGGTGCGCGAGCTGGCCGGGGTCGAGCAGCACCGCGCCGAGCACCGCCTGCTCGGCACTCAGCAGCGGGTTCATCGCCGCCGCCCGGGGCGGGGAGTCGGCGGGTCGTCCTGCTGCGAGTGGAGATCGGCGACGGCCTGGTCGGCGGCGGTCATCGCGTCGGCGAAGCGGTCCAGCTCGGTGGTGAACGTCGGGTCTGTGGCGAGGATCGATTCGGAACCGGTGACGAGCCACCACTGGCCACCGCGTCGGACGACCGGTGACCGGGCGAGGCGTTCGGAACGCGTCGGAGGAGGGGACGGAGTGCGCGAGGACATGAGGGGACTCCTGAGCAGGTAGAGGGGAGGGGCAGGCCGTGAGGTCGACGTCGGCCCGGACGGGGGTGCCGGAGCGGCAGGACCAGGCGGGAAGCCGTCCGGATGGCCGTTCTCCGGTTCGGCGTCCGTGAGCGCGTCGGAGATGTCGCCCTGACGTCCGGACCACTCGTGTGGGCGGTGCCCCGGTCGATCGGTGCCTGGTCCAGAGGCCGGCGACTGCGGTGCGGATACGCCGGGCCGAGTAGCGGCGTGGCCTCCGTCAGCGGCGACGGCCGCGGTCGAGAGCCGTCTGCGCGGACGCCGGGAGGGACGACGTGGCGGGCGGTGGGGTGTGCTGTGTGGGGCGGTGGGGTGTCGTGGTCCGTGTGGTGGCGGCTCGGACTCGTGGGGAGGTGTCGTCGGTGTGCTGGAGGGCGTTGGCGGTGTCGGTGAAGCGGCGCCAGGCGTAGTCGGAGCGGTCCGCGGTCCAGGCTGGCGCCCGGGCGACGAGGGCTTCGGCGAGGGCGGCGACGTCGTTCTCGGGTGCGGTGCCGCTTGCGAGGAGGGGGCCGGCGGGGGACCACAGGTCGATACGCCATTCGTCGCCGAGCCGGACGGCGGTGACGAAGCCGTCGTCGGGTGCCGGCTGGTAGGTCCACATGTGGGCGTGGACTGTCCAGCCGGGTCCGACGAAGGCGGGTGGGGCGGGCTCGGGCAGCGGTTCGGGTGTGCCGACCTCGAACAGGTCGAGCAGCGGTCCGTCGTTGAGAGCCGCGTCCATGAGCCGCAGCGCGTCGTCCGTGGAGACGTCCCGGCGTCCCTTGAGCGCGGCGAGGACGGTGCGCAGGGCGCTGAGGTGTTCCCGGGCGTCGCCGGGGTCGAGCCGGTCCTCGGCGGGCCCGTCCTGGCGTAGCCAGTGCCGCACCGACGCCGCCTGGGACCGCAGCGATTCGATGTCCCTGGCGGAGAGCCGTTCCGGCAGGTGTTCGACGCGGTGGACCAATCGCCAGTAGGGCTTGAGGTGTTCGTTGACGACGTGGCGGGCGATGCGGTCGATCTGGGGGCGGAAGCCGGCCACGGCCCCGGCGCGGACGTGGTCGTCGTGGTGGCGTAGATCGGTGAGCAAGCGCATGTAGGCGTCGTGGGTGTCGATCCGGTCGCGGACGACGGACTCGTAGGCCCGGTTGAGGAGTTCCAGATCCGACAGTTCCCGCGCTCCGGACTCGGGGTGGTGGGCTGCTTCGCGCCGCAGGGCGGCGACGCGTTCGGCGGCGGGGACGTCCCAGACCCCGCTCATGCCGCACGCCCGAGGCCGGAGTTGGTCGCCTTCGCGAGTGCGCGGTCGGTGATGGTGGCCGTGGCGGCGGCGGAGGCAGGCGCGATGGTCTTCGCTGACGGCTCCTTGTACCAGGGCTTGAGGTCGAGCAGCGCGATGCGTAGGCCGGTGGCCAGCAGGAGTGCCTTGCCCTTGGGCAGCGCACGGATCGCGTCGGGGGCGAGGATCCGCTCGGTGCGCATGGACACGGACGTCGACTTGCCGCTGTCGGAGTGGGAGACGGAGACGGTCCGTACCTCGTGCTCCCCGATCGCGCGGCTCAGCTTGTCGGCGAAGTCGATGTCGTCGATGCCGGAGCCGACGATCTTGACCGTGGCGGCGCTCCAGAGTGCGTCCATGCCGGCCTCGCCCCAGCAGCGCTGGCCCTGCCGGTAGGACTGCAGGATCGTCATCGGGATCACGCCCCGTGAGCCCAGGTGGCTGTACAGGTCGGGGAGATCGGAGATCTTGCACACGTTGGCGGCCTCGTCGAGGACGCACAGGGCGGGCGGGTCGAGCCGCCCGCCGGAGCGCTCGGCGACGACCACGGCCGCGCGCATCACCGCGTCGGCCGCCGCCGCGATGATCGCCGATGCCGAGCCGCCGCCGTCCTTGCTGAGCAGGTACAGCGTGTCGCGGGAGGTGGCGAACGCGGAGGGCTTGAACTCGGGAAGGCGCTTGTCGGGTGTGACCCAGGCGGCGATGTCCGGGTCGAGCAGGCAGCTCGCGTACTGCCGCGCGGTCTCGTAGATGCCGTCCCGCGTTTCCGTGGCCCCGCTGACGGTGCCCTGGAGCTGGGCGGCGACCGCCTCGTGGCCGGCATCGGTGAGCAGGTCCACCGGAGTGCGGTCAGCTGGGGAGGCGAGCCAGGCCAGGACATCGGTGATCGGGCGCCGGTGGCTGGCGGCGGCCAGGAACAGCGCGCCCAGAGTGTTGCTCGCGGCGGTGGACCAGAAGTCGGCGCCGCTGGACTCGTCGACGCTGGCGGCGACGAAGTGCCCGGCCAAACGTTTCGCCCCGGCCAGGTCGCGGGCGTCAGCCAGGATGTCCCACCACATCTCGCGCGGGTGGTGGGCGATCTGCTGCGGGTCGAGCGTCCAGATCGTGCCGACCTCGGCGCGGGCGTCCACTGTCGCGGTGAAGGCGTCGTTCGCCGCCTTGTTCGAGGTGAGCAGTACCGGGCCGGGAGCGGCGAGGATCGCGGGGATCGCCAGCCCGGACGTCTTGCCGGAGCGCGGGGCCATGATCGCGACGATCACGTCCTCCCAGGAGGCGCGGACCTCGGCCCGGCCCGGGGAGTGCGTGCCGACGAGGATCCCGCGGTCCGCGGGAGCGACCTCCTTCGGTTCGAGGCCGGACAGGCTCGGCCGCAGGCTCTTCGCCTTGGCGGCGATCTCCTTGTTCATCAGAGGGGCGAGATCCCGCCTGCGGGCGAGGCCGTTCTTCGCACCGCCGCGCAGCCGCAGCCACACAACCAGGCCGGTGACGGTGAGGCAGACGGAGAGCAGCCCGGGAACGAGCCGCGCGCCGACCAGCAGAGCGGTGGGGCTCAGGTGCGGCCACAGCACGTTGGGGTGCAACAGCGCGTTGGTGGCCTCGAACGGGGCCCAGGGGCCGGTGCCGACGAGAGAGTTGGTGAGGTTGCCGGTCAGCCAGGCGAGGGAACCGAAGGCGATGCCGACGCCGAGGACGCCGAACAGGAGGTAAAGGAGCGCGTCGGAGCCGGTGGTGGTCGAGGGCGCGCTGGTACGTGGTGCGGACATGGCGGGTCCAAGGAGGGAGAGCGGACAAGGCGGGGCGGGGCGCGCGGCGCTCTTCTGGTGGTCATCGGGCAGCTCCTGTCGGGGCAGGGGACGGCAGTTGGGGGTCAAGCCGAGGTCATCGGGTGCGTGGCGGCCGGGGCGGTAGGGCGCTGGTGGGTGGTTCGGATGCCGCGCCGACGGAGGGCGCGGTCCGCTGAGCGCCGACGTGTGGGGAGGAAGCACGGGCGGCTCGGCGTCGGTCCGCTTCCGGGTTCCGGGAGGCGGGCGGCTCGTTGTCCGCGACCGCGTCGTTGCCGACGACATCGCTGAGCGGCTCCCTGGTCCGCAGGGCGGGCACCTCGTCGCGGTACCTGGGGTCGCTGAGTTGCACAGGGCACGCGGCGATCATGTCCTCGGCGACCTCCAGCTCCTCCTGGACGTCCCGCAGCATGCGGGTGGCGGCGGCCAGCCGTGTCCACGTCTCGAAGGCCGGGTTGTGGTGCGGGTTCTCGAAGGTCAGACGGGCTCGGGTCCAGTCGGCCGCTGCGGCCACGAGTTCGGTCAGCTGGGGCAGGGCCCCGAGCGCTCCGTTGACCCTCTCGATGATTCCGGCGATCTCATGGGGAGTTGCTGTCTCCGTGATCCGGGCGATCATCCCCGGGACGGAGTACGGGTCGACCGACGGGTGCGGCAGGCGTCGGGCCTGCAGGGACGCGTCGGGGCCGGACGCCTTGCCGCCGTAGGCAAGCCGGATGTTGTGCTGCATCTCGGCGCCTACGGCCTCGCCGATGCTCGGGTAGAACTCGGGCACTGTTCCTCCTTGGGCGGGGTGTCGGGTCGGTGCCGGGTGGGTTGGACAGATCCCTCGGACCTTGGCCGGTCTAACGGGTTCGAGGGCTGGCGACCTGCGGCGCACCCACGGCGGTACCGCCCTCCGGAGACGGAGTCCCGAGCGCCGAAGACGCCTTGGCCCTCTCCGCCGCGGGCGACGTGGCGAGAGCCGCACTTCGTGCGTCGGGCGGGGCTGGGGACTGTGTCTGCGCCCCGGCGTGGTCCTGCCGCGAGTCGTTGACACGGTGCAGTTCGCGTCCCGCTCCGACGAGTTCTGATTGCGCCGCGCTGACGAACTCCGCGGCGAAGCCGAACCGGTCGGCGAGCGCGTACGCCTCGTCGTCGAGGTCGGTGATCTGTTCGCCTGCCGTCTCCAGAGCTTCCCGGAGGCGTTCCAGGACGCCGTGCTCAGGATGAAGGAGGTGATCGACCGCCTGGGCAAGGCCTGCACCGTTCTCGGCGGCCCTGATCTGGTCGGTCAGCCGGAGGACTTCGGCTCCGGCGGTGTAGGGCCCGAGAGGGTTGGCCGGGCTGGTCGACCGGCTCGTGTCGAGGTCGGGGTCCAGATCGACGCTGTACCGGGCGGCGCGGAGCATCTCGGCTGCGTGGGAGGCGATGGCGACGCGCTCAGCCTGCGGGGTGGTGGTCGCCAGGCGGTGGCGGCGGCCGTACCAGTCCTCGATCTGCTGGAAACCGGCGTGCTTGAGGAACGTGGCGGACAGGTCGTCGCTGGCGCCCTTCGCCGAGACGCTGCCGCTGGGCTCTGCGCTGATGGTGATGTAGGGGGCAGACACGTGGTTCTCCTGGGCGCGGGGTGTCGGGCGCGGGGTCGGGGGCAGGTGGCCGAGTTCGCTGGCGATGCGGTGGCACTCGGTCTGGAGACGGAAGGCGTCGCGGTAGGTGGAGGCTGCCGTCCTCGCGGGCGAGGGTGGCCACGACGTGCACTTGCCGTGCTTGGTTGCGCACGGCGATCCACCGGCAGGCGTCCGGATCGCCCTCCGGCGCGATGCCGGTGGCCGCCACGATCCGGCGGGCCACGTCGGCCCACTGCGCGTCGGTCGGGTCGGGGTGCCGGGGATCGGAGCGGACCGAGCAGACCCACACTGGCCGCTCGGGAGCTCGGGTCCCGAGGCGCTCGACGGGTGCGTCGAGGGCGTGGGCCAGGTACGCCGGTGCGTCGGTCTGGGCGAGCATCTCGATCGGGGCACCGTGGCCGTCCCCCGCGATCAGACGGGGGTTGGTGTGGTTGCCGCGCTCGCCTGGCCCGTACAGGTACTCAAGGAGGCCGACGGTATGGCTGGCACGCTGCAGGTGGGCGATCACGGCGTCTACCTCGAAGGGGAGTGGTGAACGGGAGCCCGGGTGGTCGGGCCGTCGGGGAGAGAGGATCCGCGGAATCCGCGATTTGGCCCGGCCGGAGATGGGTGGTAGACGCCTGAGCTCACTGCGGCTCGTCGAGGCCTTGGTCGTAGGAGGAGTCCGCGCAGGTTGAGTGCGCGAGGTACGTCGTTGTGCAGCCGGGCCCAGCGGCCGTCCTGGCGGGGGACGTTGGCGACGATGTCGAGTCCGTTGGCCTGGTAGCGCAGGGCGGCCCACCGGCAGGCGGCCGGGTCGTCGTCCGGCTCGATGCCGGTGGCGTTGAGGACCTCGCGCGTCAGCTCGAACCAGTCGTCGTCGAGTTCCACGCCGGTGGTGTTGCGGATCGCGCAGTGCCAGGTGAGCCGCTGGGACGCGATGTGCCCGGTGCTCTGCTCCTCCAACCACCCATCCATAAACCGGTCACGACGTCACGCCATGCGCGAGAGCCGCGAACTGGGGTCGTGTCCCGCAATGTGGTGTAGCAGCGATCACGGCGAAGATGCAGGTTACGTGCTCAATCAGCCTGCACGACACTCTTGCCGACCTGACTGGCCATCAGGTGAGGGGGCCTGGCCGAGGCGGCTGGCGCGGAGCCCATGGCCTTGGCCTCGGAGAAGGTCGCGTCAAGGTCGGCAGCGCCGTGCCGCAGGCGGGACCAACTGACGTAGCGTCAGGTCTGTCCGGTCGGCGGGTGCCAGAATCTGGCCTCCGACCTGCACTTTCGCGGTGATCGCTGTTACACCACTCGGGGGGACGCCATCCGAACTGGACGACTCGCGATCACGCAATGCCCCTGCCGGTGGCGGTGTGAGTGGCGCCGTCACCGATATCGGTAACCGTGTCAGCGTTGATGCGACGGGCGGGGGCTCGCAGAAGATACCCTTCAAAGTGATGGGTGAGTAGCTATGCCCGACGTTGAGGATGTCGCTCCGGGTGCATGCAAGGGTGGCCCGGTTGCAGCTCCATCCGGAGCAGTTCATTCAGTTCCCGGTCCCAGGCTTCCGTGGGCGATCATTCTGCACACCGGTGAGCTGTCCACAGGGCGACCGCCACATGCGGCGCGGGCACACCTTCGCGTGGCATCCCCGCGAGACCGCCTCCAGCCCCGCAGCGGCCCAGGTTACACCCACCCTCACCAGGCCGCTGACCAGGACAAACAAAGAACTGTCACTGGAGTGCTACGTCGAACGGCGCGGCTCCGGATCGACACGGAACACGAGAACGAACCACATTTCCTTCCCCACCCGCACCTCCCCTCCACCGCAGGACCGGCCGACCCGCTACGTGACGAGGGCGAATCCCCAGGCGCGAGCAACGCGGCCGAGCGTCGGCGTCACCGGTCGGCCCTGTCTGCGGGTTGGGGAAGGTCGAGGTGTACATGCACTCCCCGCAGGGTCGGGTGTGCGTCTCCTGCGGGTCCGAGGGTGATTTCGGCGGGGCCCTCGGCCACGTCGGCCAGGATGCTGCGTACCTGGTGCAGCCCGTGCCCCCGGTCGGGTCCCTTGGTCGTGCGTCCCTTCCGGAACACCAGGGTGGGGCGGTCCTGGAACTGTCCTACGAGTCCCTCCCCGCTGTCGAGGACATCGACGACGAGGTCGGGTTCGTCGATCTGGACGATGACCTGTACGGTTCCGCCGCCGGTGGAGGACACGGATTCGGCCGCGTTCTCCAGGATTTCGTAGAAGACCACTCGCAGGGCGTCCGCAGAGAGGGCGGCGTGCGCGTCGGCAGGGCAGCGGATGTCGACCTCCACCTGCGCGTGGGCCGCGCTCAGTTCGGCCGCCAGTTCCCTGAGCACCTGGTCCAGCAGTGAGGTTCCGTCAGGCGCGAGCCGGTCTCCGGCCTCCGTCTGGGCGAGCACCCGGCGGGCGGTGGAGAGCAGTTCGTCGCGGTCCGTGAAGTCCGCTCCGGTCAGGGACTGGTAGGCAGCGAAGTCGGGGGCGAGGCGGTGCCGGTTGATGTGCCAGCCGGTGAGCTGCGCGAGCAGGGCCGACTGCGCGTCCGCGGGTTCGGCGGCCGTCGCGACGGGAAGGCGCGCGATGGCACGGGTCAGCCGTTCCTCGGCGCGCTGGGCGAGCATGCCGAGGACCTTCGCCTGGGGCAGCAGCCGGAGGTCGTCCTCGCCGTCCGGGCGGAGGAATCCGTCGGCGGCCAGTGCGGCCGCTCCGGCGGCCACTGCGGTTGCGGTGTCCTTCCCAGTGGCCACCATGGCGGCCACCGCTCGAACGTCGTCCATGCGAACGCGGCCGTCGGGTTCCGCGACGTACAGCGCCGCCCACAGAGTGGCCAGGGCGGCCTCGTCCTGGCAGCGGCCCGCCAGGTGCTCCTCCATCGCGCGCACCAGGTCGGTGTCGCCCTGCCACGAGGCGAAGCGGCCGCCCGGGAGCAGGGCGGTCCGGGGCTGGCCGGGCGCGACCCGGTGCAGCATGGTGTGCAGCAGGCCGGTGTCGAAGCCGGTCGCCGACTCCATTTCGTCGACGACTACGGCGTCGCCGAGGCCCGCGAGGTCGACAATCCAGCGGAGGCGCTGCCACCGGGTCTCGCCGCTGCCCAGTAGCCGATCGAGATCCTTGGGGCTCCGGCCGGCGAGGACGGCCAGCGGCCACTGCCTGGCCAGCAGACGGAGCATCGCGATGGGCCGGTGTGCGGTGAGGGGAAGCAGCCGCAGCAGGTCGCGGGTGGACAGCACGGCGCAGGGTTCTCCGCCGAGGTATCCCGAGGGCTCGAGGCCACGTCCGACCGCGACGCACTGCTGCAGCCCGGCGAGGTCGCTCGGCAGGCCCGGGCTGTTCGGTGCCGCGACGAACAGGTCGACACGGCCAGTTTCGTGGAAGTGGCGCAGCGGGTCCTCAGCGAAGAGCCCGTCGAAGGAGGTCATGAATCCGGCGCCGTCCGAGCGGGCGGTGACCGGCGCGAGCTGGTCGCCTGTCCCGAGGAAGCGGCCTAGCGCAGAGGTGAACGCGACCACTGCCTGCCGGGTGCAGCCCATCTCGGACATCAGGTCGTCGTAAGCGTCCAGCAGCGCTCGGGCAGCTGGGTCGGTGGGCTCCCACCGCTGGTACTCCGCCACCCGCGGGGCGCTTGGGTCCACCAGGACCTGCCGGACCACCTCGGGGTCGAACGCCGCGCGCCATGGCGGGAGTTGCGGAACCGCCTCCGGCAGCAGCGCACCGGGCGGCTCCCGTTCCAGTACGGCGCGGGCGACCCTCAGCTGGCCGGCGGTGAGGAGGTCGTTCAAGTAGGCGGTCTGGGCAGGGCTCCGCTCGTCGGCACCGGTGCTCCCACGCAGTGCGTCGACGGCGGTCGCGATGTCTTGGTCCAGGATCTTCTCGTACTGCGCCAGCCGAGTCGCGACGGGGGCGGTGCGGAGGCGCGCGCGTTCTCTGAGCTCGTCAATGTCCAGTCCGGGGGGCGGCGCGATGTCCGCGTCCTCGGCCCGCCGCTGCAGTTCACCGACCTTCAACCGCACCGCTTCGTCGGCCGCCGCGCGGGCGCTGCCGAGTGCCTGCCGGAAGCGGGCGGCGCCGTCGCGGAGCTCACGGCAGTCCGTCAGCATGCCGTTGGCAAGCTCGAACTCGCCGGCCTCGAGAAGGCAGTGGTACACCTCGGTCGGGGTGGCCGGGCTGTGGTAGGTGTCGAGCAGGGCCATGGCCAACTGCCTGGGGTCGGGATCCGTGTCCGCCGCGAGTGCGACCAGAACGGCCTGGTGCCGGAATCGGTCGGGCCAGTCGGTGAGCAGGTCACGCAGCGGCATGCTCATGTTGTCTCCTGTGTCGATCTGCCGCCGCTTCGTGCGACGCGTTCCGCTTGATGACTCCGATGGGCCGGCTCCGCTCTCTCATTCGACTCCCGCGGCGCGATTCAGCGGGCGCAGGCGGTGCAGCAGGGCGAGGGCGGGCTGTGCGTGCAACGGGCCCAGGGCCTCCGCCTCCCGGAACAGCTCGTCCCAGCGCTCGCGGATGAGCCGGGTGACCTCGTGATGGTGACCGTCGGTGTCTGCGCTGCTGTCCGGGGTCGTGGCGAGTTCCTCCATGAGCGCGACGACCTCGCGGGCGTTGTCGACGATGCCGCCGGCCCGATCCGCGTAGCGCATCAGGTTGTAGTTGGTCCACTGGATCGCGGGGTGGTGGCCATCGGCGACGATCTCGTCGAGGTACAGGAGGATGTCCGGGCCGGGCGGTAGGGCCGACCCGAGTTCCGCGTACGCGTCGGCGGTGCCCGGGCCTGGGGCTCCGGCAACTGCCTGGATGCGGGTCATCAGCCCGTCCGCGGCGAACAGCTGATCGTGCAGGTAGTAGCCGCCGCGGAAGGCGAAGGTCTGCCGGGCGGGGCGGAAGTCCTCGACGCGCTGCGCCAGTACGTGCCGGGCCTGGGCGACCTGCTCGGCGCGCCGGGTGCGTTCGGCTTCCGAGGCCAGCTGTCGCAGCGGCAGTGCCCGTCCGGTGGCCTCGTGGTAGGCGACGGCTCTTTCGCCGAGTTCGCGCCAGACGGCGGGCAGGGGGACCTCAGTGGCATTCGCCGACAGCTCCGCGTAGACGTCCGCGCCCGCCGGGCCGCCCCACAGCAGGAGTTCGGCGATGGCCCCGGCCAGGCCCACGGCCCGCTCCTCGCGCCGAGCGGGGAGGCCGAGCGCCGCGTAGTAGAGCGAATCTCCCGTCGGGCCGTATTCGACCGGCACGGCGACGGTGCTCAGCTCGGGCGACACCGGGCCCGTGCCCGCCGTCAGCGGCGCGAGCAGGTGGGCTTCCACGAAGGCGTGGCGGCGCCAGGCGTCCTCGACCAGCCAGTTCGCCCAGCGCTGCCATTGCGGTTCTTCCTGGGACCGGGAGAGGAGCGTCCTGACGGCCTGTCCGCGCAGTTCGACCCATGACTCCGGGGCCTGCAGGAGTTCCTCCAGGTCCGCCCAGGCGCGGTCCTCCGCCGCTTGGGCCGGTGCTGTCGGCGCGTCCTCGGCCGGTGCGCCGTACCAGTCGGCAATGCCGAGTTCATGGGTGTGGCGGGCAGCGAAGTCCGCGCTGAGGATCTGCAGGCCGACGTGTCCGCTGAGCATGTCGGCGTCCGTCCGGTGGGATCGGCGGACGAGCGGTGAGCAGCTGCCGACGACGACCGCCCGGTCGCACACCACCGACCGTGTAGTCGCCCTGCCGTGGCGCAGTGTCCTTGTGCGGCGGACGGCGGCGGTGAGTTGCTCGAAGGCTTCGGAGGTGGCGGGGCCGGCCGGTACCGGGTGGAAGAGGTGCACGGTCGCGCCGTCGTCGAGCTGTGCCTGCAGGTGGCGTCCGAGGGCATCGCCGCAGGCTTCGTGCTCGGCGTCGTCGTCCGTGACGGCGATTCGGCGGGCGTCGGAGTGGAGCGCCTGGTGGATCAAGGACTGGTATTCGGCGTCCTCGGCCATCAGGACCACTGGAACTCCGGTGTGGAGGCCCTCGATCGCATTGGTTAGCCGCGTGGCGGTGTCTCGCCAGTCCGCGGCCCAGCGGATCCGGGCGGCTGCGCTGTCCCGGGTGGCTTCCTCGGGAAGCTCGGGCAGGCCGCGGGCGACCGGCGCGGGGGCCGGCTCGGTGCCGGTGTTCCGGCCGAGGTCTTCCGGCCGGAACGCGATCCGGCGGCCGGTCTGCCAGTGCGGGAAGAACCGGCGTGCCCAGATGAGCAGGTCCACGACGCACCGTGCGGGTTCGGCGGCGCCCTCGGCGCGTTGGACGAGCACGCAGCCGCCGGGGTCGCCGGTCAGCAGGCTGCGGGAGCCGATGCAGGCCTGTTCGTCGTCTTGGACCATCAGGCTGGCTCGGATGCGGGCACTGCGGTCGCCGAAGATCATCTGGTCGCCGTACCGGATCTTGAGGTCGTGGAGCGCGTTGGCCACCTTGTCGGGGAGGGCTGCGTTCACCGCGGTGCCCCACAGGAGCACGACGGTGACTCCCCGTTCGAGGGCGTCCTCGAGGTCCGGCAGGATCTCCTTGAGTTGCCCGTACTCGATGGTCGGGGCGGCGATGACGATCTGGTGGTGGGCCGATCGGATGAGGTCGGACCTGGTCCAACGGACTCCTTCGCCGACCGAGACCGGTTCGGCCGCAGCCCGGAACCCGGCCAGATAGTCGATGCGTTCGCCGAGTCTGCGGGCGGCAGTCTGGAGTTCCTCGTGGGCCAGCTTCAGCTTGGTCGCCGATGTGGCCGCTGCTGCGTCCGCGAGCCGGGTGAGTCGGCTGCCGAGGTAGGCGAGGTCGGTACGGGCCGGACGACTAGGCTCGGCCTTGCCCCGGAGCCTGTCGATGAAGGGGTGGGGCGGGTCCTGTTCGGCAAGGACCGCGATCTCGTTCCGAAACCGGTCCCTGGCCTGCTGGTTCCATTCGGAGTCGTCGGAGATCTCGACGGAGAGACGCCCTGTGTCGAAGTCGCTGTGCACGGTGCCGCGCACGGACAGCCAGCGCATCGAGCCGTCGGTGCTGAGCAGCGGGTTGCCGAAGGAGACGTCGAGGACGTTCTGGCGGAGGCCGCGGCTGCGGCGGTCGTACCGGATGACCGAGCGCACGGCGCGCAGCAGTTCGCCGCGCGGCAGGTCGTCGGTGCCGATGCCTTGGCGGACCGGGACCTCGATGGCTCCGGCGGGCGGGGACGACAGGGACGAGGCGTAGGTGAACACGCTGCCGGTGATCGGCTCGTAGACGAATTTCCGCTGTTCCTGCTGGACTCCCGCGCTCGCGAGGGCAGAGCCCTGGGCGATCAGGTCCCTCGCGGTGTCGGTGAGTTCGAGTCGGCCCTCGGAGAAGTCCACCGAGACGTAGCCTTTGGTCCACAGACCGTGCACGACGTCGAGCATCACCCGGTGGGGCAGGGTGAACAGGTCGGCAAGGTCGGCGACCGTCCGACGGTCGGCGGCGACGGCCCGGGCGGCCAGTCCCTCCAGGGTGGTTGCGCCGTGCTCGGGACCGAGCACCAGGGTGAGGGTGACGGCGCGGACGGGGACAGCAATGGTGACAATCATCCGAGCGGCTCCTGCACGGCGTCCCTGATCTTTCCGATGCGGCGGAAGACCGTGGTGACGTGCTTCCAGGCCTCGCCGCCGTGCTCCTCGAAGTGGGGCAGGTCGCCGACCACGACGAGCAGTTTGCGGGCCCTGGACAGCAGGACGTTGACGAGTTCGGCCTGCGCCACGTGCCCGACGTTGTGGCGGACGTCCGGGCCCTGCACGGTGGAGCGGACTAGTGAGACGATCACCAGGTCCGCCTCCTGTCCCTGGAACGAGTGAACCGTGTGCACGCGATTCCGCAGGTTTCCGAACTGCCCTAGGACGCGCACCTGTTGGCTGTACGGGGTAAGCACGGCAAGGTCCAGGGAGTCGCTGTCGGCGGTGTCGGCGAGCTGCTCCACGAGCTCGGTGACCAGCTTCGCCTCGCCGTCGTTCCTCCAGTACGGCTTGTCGGTGCAGTCACGGCGGTGCGAGGTGTCGAGCCAGACCAGGGGGCTGCCCGCGATGTACGGAGGTGTGGTCAGCTCGTGGCGCTTGGCGTATCCGGTGAGCGGGGTGACGAGGAAGGTCTCGGGCAGGCCTGTCGGGTCGTACTTCACCTCGCCGTCCTCGCCGCGTTGCTGGTAGAAGGCCCGCGCCACGGGTTCGGCGATGTCGGGGTGCATACGGAACTGCTGCTCGAGCTTGTCCAGGGGCGAGCCGGGTCGATGCTGCTGCTCGTCCTCCTTGAAGAGCGTCCCGAACAGCTCGAGGTGGGCGAGGTAGCTCTCGGCCATCTCGACGTGGCGGGCGACCTGTACATTGCCGCTCTTCCGTAGCGTCTCGAGGAAGTTGCGCACGTCGGTGGCCCGGTGCGGGCCGAGCTGGCGGTGGTCGCCGATGAGCGTCCACCGCACGCCGAGCACCAGCGGCATGATGATCTCGGTGGGCCAGGCCTTGGCCGCCTCCTCGATGAGCACCCAGTCGAAGATGTCGGAGGCGTCTCGGATCTCCTCGCTGAGCGTGCCGGCGATCGAGCAGGTCGCGAGGACGATGTTGGCACCGGCCTTGATCCTGTCGGAGACCTCCAGCAGGTTGTTGTCGACCAGGTCTGCCCACTCCTGGGCGAGCCTTAGCTCCGCCCGGCCGATGCCCGCCCCGCCCGGGCCGAGGGCCGCCATTCGCTGGGCGGCTTGGCGGATGTCGTCCCTGAGACTCTCGGAGAGTCGCGTCAGCGTGTACGGCTGGAGGGCCGGCGGCAGGCTGTCCAATCCCCGCGAGTCCGGGATTTCCCGTAGCAGCAGTACTCGCCGTTCGTCGAGTTCGGTCCGCAGCTGTTCGGTGAGCCGCAGCCCGAGGTGGTCGAGCGCACCGTTCGACTGCGCGCTCACCAGGACCCGTGCCCCGGGCTCGGCCCGCAGGTAGCGCTGGACGGCGCGGGTCGCGACGGTCGTCTTGCCGGTGCCGGGCGGGCCCTGGAGGGCGAAGAAGGGGTGGGTCTCCAGCATCCTTCCGATGATCTTCCGGGCCTTGTCCGTCAGTTGCGGGCGCTCGTCGGAATCATCCGGGTGCCACTGGCCCCGGTTGATGGTGATCGACGAGGGCGAGTGCAGGGCGCGCATCAGCCCCGGTTTCTGCCGCATCGCCTCCACGCCGCGCGCCATCCGGCTGAACTGGATCGCCGTGCCCCGGTCCTGCGCGGGCCGCAGCCAGCCGACGGGCGGAAGCCGCCGCGCGTCGGAGGCACGCACCTCCACGGTGTCTGCGTCCTTGCGGCCGACCAGGGTGACGTGCACCCGGTCGCGGCCGAAGTACGGGGTGCCCTCCCCGGCCACCACGTCGAGGGCGACCTCGCCGTGCTTCTCCGCTTGCTCGGCCAGGAGGGAGGCCGCGAAGTCGCCGAGTGCCGGGCGCCGCCGGGGATCGGCCGCGAAGGCGGTCAGCAAGGGGTTGCTGTGCCGGTACTCGGGGTCGCGGTCACGATCGATCTGCAGGATGTGGGTGCTGCCGCTGCTGCCCTCCGCGACTCTGGTGTACGGGTACTGCCGGGCCCGTTGCATGACGCCCTGGTAGTCGAGCATGAACTCCATGGACCTCAGCAACTGCTGGTTCCTGGGGTCGTGAGCGGCCCGGCCGGCCTTCACGGCCTCAGTCAGCGGCATCCAGTCGGGGCGGCCCTCGAAGTGGGCGCTGAGATCCTGCCGGGCGCGGTACGCGACGAGATCTATCCTGCCGATCCGGCGTCGCGGCCGGGCCGCCAGGATCTCCTGGGCGAATCGTCGGTCGACCAGGTACTTGATGACCAGTGTGCGGGTGTGCCGGGTCTGGATCTGCCCGGAGAGCGTCTCGTCGTAGAGGAACGCGCAGAACCAGACGGCCTGTTCGCCGATCAGCGCCCACTCGGCCTGTTGCAGGCGCTCCTCGCGCCCGGAGACGAAGCCCTTCGCGCCGCCCGGGGACCACACCAGTTCGGCCTGTCGCAACTCCCACTTGAGGAATTCCCGGAGCTCGTCGCGTCCGGTGGGTTCCTCGGGGCTGTGGGCGATCCACTGGCGCTGTCGGTACACGGTGTCAACGGACTCGGCCGGCATGAATGCGACCAGGTACGGCTGCCGTTCGGGGTCGATGTCCTCCCATAGACCGCAGATCGACCCCCAGTGCTCCTCCAACGAGCGGGCCACTTCGAACGAGGAGCGCCTCGCGCCGGGCTCCGGGTCGAGCATCCCGAGTAGGACCCGGACCAGTTCCCGGGGGATGCCCCGGCCGGACTGGGTCTGCAGATGCTGGCGCATCTTCGTGTGCAGGGTCTCCAGGACACCGAGCAACTCGCCCGGACCGGCGGTGGAGACCGCCGTGTACGACTCCGGAAGTGTTTCGGCGAGCGACCCGCAGAACAGTTCCCAGCCAAAGACGCCGAGGCCGAAGACGTCCGTGCTGCTCCAGTCGCGTCGGGGCTCGGGCACCTCATCGAAGAGCGACGGCCATGTCTCAGGCGCGAGGTAGGCCAGGTGATGGGCGCGTTCGATGCCGGCGGGCTGCTCCAGGTAGAGCGCGTTCATTAGGGTGCGGTACTCGTCGTTCCTCGACGGCGCGTACAGGGTCCTGACCAGGTTGCCGAGCAGCGCGCTCATCTCGAACCGTCCGAGGGCGAAGGCGTACCGGCCATCGCCGTTCTGGCGGATGGTGATTGCGCCGGGAGTCAGGTTCCGGTGCAGGATCCGGGCTCCGTGCAACTGGCTGAGCGCGTCGACGAGGAGGCTGTACTGCTCGAAGGCGAGGCTGCGGTTGTCCCTGACCCATTGCGGGAAGTCGTCCCGGACCCAGGCTTCGCTCAGCCGGGTGCCGATCTGGCGCGTCATGGTGAAGGCGACGCCGAGTCCGGCGTCGAGTCCCCCGTCGACGATCTCCGGCAGCGCGGGGTGTCCGATCGCTTGGAGGCGCAGGAGGTTGCGGACCTCGTGCTCCCAGAGCTCGCCTGCCACGCCGAAGATGTTGCCGAACAGGAAGGCGTCGAAGAGGTCGGACTCGTCCCCGGGGCGCTGGAGCGTGGCCCACAGCATGCGGTCGCCGATCGGTTCGGGCGTCTTGACGCACTCGTACGGGCCGTAGGGCGCGTCCTTCCCCACGAACAGCTTGTCAATGATCTCCTGAGGGCTCGCGCCGTCGAATGCCACCATCCGGAAACTGACTCCCCTCATGCCTGCCGCTCGTTCGGCGCCGTCTCCAGCACCACCACTCCGTCCTCGACCGCCACGGCGGTCCGCCCGCGGTCGAGTGCCGCCCGGTCCCGTACGGGTGCCCCCAGGTTGTCCGGCAGGCCGACGTCCCATGGGGGCAGCGGCGCGGGCCTGGCGCCGTCGGTCCGACGCTCGGCTCCGTCGGCGGCGGCGAAGGTCCGTTCCGTGCCGTCGTCCCAGCGGACCGTGATCAGTTCTTCGCCGTCGGCGGCGAGCATGCGGGTGACGCGTTGCCCGCCCGCGGTTCCGACGGGAAGGCCGGCCGCCTCGTGGGGCGTCGGGTCCCAGACCCGGATCCGGGTGTCCAGCGAGCTGGCCGTGACCGGGAGGGCGGTGGCCTCCGCGAGGCCGGGTGGTCCGGCGACGGTGGCGAGTCGGGCCCCGCCGACGGGTCCGTCGGCACGGATCTCGGTGATGCTGCTGCGGGTGGTGAGGTCCCACAGCCGGAGGACGCCGTCCCTGGTCGCGGTCAGCAGCCGCGGGGTGTCGCCGGGGCCAGCGATACCGGCGAGGGTGACCAGGTCGGCCGCTCCGGTGGCCATGGGAGCGTCGTCGTGCACCAAGCGGTCGTCCCCGTCGACGGTCCAGAAGGTCACTTGGCGCGCGCCGTTCGCCGTGTCGGCGCCGGCCAGACGTGCCGGCCGCCCGGCACCGGGCAGCAGGGTGAGCGAAACCTGCGAGTCGGCCGTGGGTACCTTCGCCACCCGTCTCGGCTTCTCCCCCGTGACGTCCCAGAGGACGAGGTGGGTGTCGGTGCTGGTGACCACGCGCCGCGCGTCGACCGCGACGACGGTGTGCGGGTTGCCGTAGGGCTGGGCAGGGTGGGGGCGCGGCGCCTGCTCGTCGAGGTCGACCACGGCGACGTAGCGCTGCGGCCCGACCAGCGTCAACCGCCCGCTCCCACCCGGCGCGACGGCCATGCCCGTCACGAAGGTCGGCGTGTCGAACTCGGCGACCTTCTGCGGTCCGGCGGAGACATCCCACACGCGAACGGTCTGATTGCCGTGGGCGACGGCCACCAGCGGCCCTCGGCCGTTGTCGGTCGGGGGGAGGGCGGCCAGCGCCGTCAGTCCCGCGCGGGGCGGACCTGGTACGACCGCGATTGGAGCGTGGCTGAACCACGGATCCCAGACCATGACCGAGCCGTCCTCCGCCCCACTGACGAACCTGGGGCTGCCTTCGTTCCAGGAGGCCAGGGCGCGGACCGGCCGAGTGTGCCCGCCGAGGGTCAGGTGCGGGGCGTGGCGACGCAGCAGCCCCCAGCTCACCCACCACGACGCCCCGGGACCTGCCTGGGGCAGCCGACCGGTGGTACGCAGCGCACCCAGCTGGCGCAGTCCCGGTCGGTCGGCGGGCCGGGCGGCGCGGATCAGCGGGGCCGCGGTCAGGCTGCCCAGCACTTCCGGGGGGAGGTTCTCGGCGAGGCCTCCCGCAGGAAGCGTCAGGCGGGCCGCGAGGACGTCCCGGCCGAGATCGGGTAGCGCCGTCTCGTCCAGGGCGCGCGTGGACGCCGCCAGTTCGCGCCAGCCTGCGAGTCCCGCGGCGGCGGCGTGGCCGGAGAGATGGCGTGCGAGGTAGCCGTTGGCCGGGCTGTCGGACAACTCGGCGCCGTGCTCGACGAGTTCGGTCAGGGCGCGGACGACGGCGACCCTGCGGCCGGCCCCGGACTGTGCCCTGAGCGCATCGGCGAACGTGCGGTGGACGAGCCGGTGCACGGTCTGCCGTTCGTCACCGTCGAGCAGGACGTAGGCGGCGGCGCGGTCGAGCAGGCGGGTGATGTCGGTGTCGGCGGGGGCGGCGCCGTCCGGGGCGAATGCCCCGGCGATGGTGGCCCACACCTGGTCCGCGCGTGGCACGCCGCGGCCGCGGGTGTGGGCGAGGGCCGCGAGTAGGTGTTCCGCGGCGGGGAATTCGTCGGTGATGCGCGCGAGCGCACTGTCCAGGAGTCCGCGCCCGTCCTGGGTCAGCAGCCGATCGAGGTCCGGGCGAAGGCTGGGGGTGAGCAGCTCGGGTCGGTGCTCGATCTCCTGGACGACGAGCGCCGTCTGAAGGAACTGCCAGGACCCGTCCGCGACGCGTTCCGCCGCGGTCTCCGCGACGGACGCCACGGCCTCCGGATTCCCGAGCTCCTGCAGGCTCGCCGCGACATAGCTGCGGGCCGCTGCCGGATCTCCTGCCAGTCGGTGCGCCCGCGCCTGCCCGGTTCCCTCGCCGAGTGCGTCGAGCAGCGTCCGCCCCGGTGCTGCTCCCGGTGCTGACGGTGCTGCGTCGGGGCGGGTGCCGACGATCAGCCGGACGCCGGGCAGCTGGGCCAGCTCGCGCAGCAGGTCGGCGACGAGCAGCGGCTCGTCCGCTTCATCGAGGGCGTCGGCGAGGACGTGCACCGGTCCGCGCTTGCGCAGTGCGGCTTCGAGTGCGATGAGGCGGCTCTCGGCGGAGAGCCCGGACACGAGGGTGTCCGGGGTGCTGAACACGGTGGCGAGCCGTTCGATCACCTCGTGGGGATCGGCTCCGGCGAGGTGCAGGACCGCGTCGAACGGCGGCAGTCCGAGTCCTTGCTGGAGCCTTTCGCCGAAACCCGCTGTCTCCAGTTCCTTGCCGATCTCCAGATGCGCGTGCATCAGCAGGTTGCCGAGGAACGCTGACTTGCCGACGCCGGGGTCGCCGGTGACGGCGAGGATGTCCGGTGCTGCGGTGTCGGCGAGCCACGCGGCGACTGCTTCCCGGTCGGCGGTGCGGCCGGTGAATCCCCAGGACAGCTCGGCGGACCCACTGCACACTCCCTTGTGCAGGAAATGGGCGAGCGCGCTGTCGTCCGATGCGTCGAGCAGGCGGTGGAGGCGCTGGTAGTCCTCGACCGTGGCAGTGACCGGCAGCGGCCGCACGGGGCGCCGGCGCAGCGGCAGGCAGCGGCCGATACCGATCGGCTTGACGATCAGCCCCTGGCTGCCGTCGAGCCGGGCGGCGAGGTCCGCCGGTCGGATATCGGCGTCGTGGTCGGTGTAGCCGGCCAGGACGCGATCGAGTTCGGTGTACAGGGTCCCGAGGTGTCCCGGGCCGTGGTTCTCTCCGGACCCGATCAGCAGGGCGCCGAAGTCCCTGCCCGTGGTCCGTTGCAGCCAGCGGAGCTCACCCTCCACCTGGTCCATGAAGCCGGCGGCGCCGCAGGCCTCCACCATGACCAGCGCCCAGTGCCGGCCCTCCCGGGACAGATACTCGTCGTCGAGGTGCCGGGCCAGGCTCTGCGGGACGAATCCGGCGTCCCGCTCGCTGTCCGCCCGAGCCGGAACGAGCAGTTCGGCCCGCTGCCCGAGCGATCTGCCGTGGCCGATCCAGAGCAGCGCCGAGGTCCTGGCGCCGCCCCCTGCGGCCCAGTCGGCTAGCAGGTCATCGATGGCGGTCAGGTCGGTCGGCACCGTCCGTTCCCACGGGCGGGCGACCGCGCCCACCTGACCCAGCAGCTCTGTGATGCGGGCAGCCTCCGCGGTGGCGGCGACGTCCTTCACCAGTCTGCCGTTGAAGGTGTCGACGGGGATGGCGAAGATCGACATCTCCGCCACGTGGTCCTCGCCGTACCCGCTGCCGAGCATCGTGCCGACTGCGGCGGTGTACGCGTCGCCGTCGTCGGCGCCGGGTTGTGTACCGGGCATGGGTCAGGCGTCCGCCGCCGCGGCCATGACGAAGTGCGAGACGGGTTCGGTGCCTCCGGAGACCTCAATGCGGTAGAGGCCGGGCTGCGTCAGGGCGCATGCGGCGGAGAGGGTGTCCGCGTTCTCGCAGTCGCGGCGGAGCTCGGCGCGGACGGTGGCGCGGGATCCCGTCACCTCTTCCACCGTGCAGTTCACGGCAGCGGGGTTCGAGGTGCCTGCCAGCCGGATGGTAAACGCCTCGCCGAGCCTGACAGCCTCGGGCGCATCGAGGCCGAACTTGCCGTCGCCGAGGATGTCGCCGAGCTCTTCCACTCCGCGGATGCGACTGAGCGCGGACACCGCCATGTTGCGCACCAGATTGCCGGACATCAGCGTTCCGTGCTTGCGCGCAACGGGGATCTCGCGGGCCTCGCCGTGCTGTGCGGCGGCGGTGCAGACGGTGCCGTCGCCGCCCAGGACCTGGCGCATCGGGCTACCGTCCGGATGCTGCAACGGCATTCCGTCCTTCCGCCTCGGCAGTTCCTCGGAAGCGACGGCTTCTCCGGAATCGCTGTGCATGCTGGCGGGCGTGGGCTGCCGGACACCGACCACCAGACTGTGGTCACGAAGCTGAACGCCTGCCAGCTGCTGTTGCCAGGACAGCGTGTCGGCCGCCAAGTCCGGGTCGCCGCCGATCGCCACGATGTCCGCAGCCGCCAGACGCCTGGTCTCGTCGCCGTCCCACAGACACCGGTAGCCGGGCAGGAGGTCGTACAGCCCCGGCATGGTCCGGCCGATCCCGCGCAGTTCCTCGCGGGGAAGCCACGGGGCGCCGTTCCGGCCGGTGCTGAGGACGACCGCTGCCTTCACGGAGCCGGCGAAGGGAGTGCCCGCAGTGAGCACGCCGGCCACCTCGTCCGCCGCCCCCGGCGTCGCGAACACCTCACGGACCAGCAGCCCGCCCATCGAGTGTGCGACGAAGAGGAGTTGCCCGGGCCGGTCTTCTCCTGCGCTCACCATGTGCCTGCCGTGCTCGGGATGGGCACGCCATGCCGCGAGGTGACGGTTCGCGAACTCGGCAAGCATGGCCCCGTTGTGACGGATCGACAGCCGCCAGTCATAGGCGAAGGTCGCCACCGCATGGGGATGGACAGCATTGGCCCGGAGATCCCCGACGAGCTTGCTGTATGGCTCGATCCCGCCAAGGTTAGGGAACCACTCGTGGACGGAGAGCAGTCCCCCCGGCCTGATCCGCCCAGTGCGCCCGGCACGTTCGTCGTCGGTCAGGGCCAACGACCTGAACCGGTCGAGCTGCATCCGGGCCGTGTACCGGAAGAGGTGGGGCGCACCCCAGACCACCTTGCCAGTCGCCGTATCGACCAGCTCGCTGCCCATGATGCCAGGGACGACGACCACCGCGTCGTGCAACAGTCGCTTCTGTCCTGCCGCTGCCACTGCACGTCCCCCGGAGCTCGGTTGTCGGTCGGCCCATTATCCTGACGATCCATCGGAAACGCCAAAGACTACCCGAAACGCCCGCGCGATCTGCGGCGGCTTTATACCGGCCATGAACATCTCAGCGGCCTGGAACCGCATCCGCTCCCGCTGGGCCCGCTCCACCGCGGTTAGGTCCCCATCGGAATACCTCATGGCACCGGGCTGCACCCACCCATACCGGCCACGTCACCCCGAAGCGAAAACCTCAGAAGCGCTGGATCTCGTCGTGCTGGGCGGCCAAGCGTTCGGTGCGCGCCTGCTTGGCGAGCCGCTCGGCGAAACCCGCGCGGCGGTCGGCCGCCCGGTCGGACAGGTCACGGGCGGCGCTGTGCCCGCACGAGAAGTCGATGTGTCATATGGGTTTCACGGCCATGGGAGCTTTTCCTTTCGGGTGCGTGTTGGGTGTCAGCGGGTGCGGGAGAACGCCACGCGCGGGTCCACCGGGCGGAAAGCCGGGACGGAGGCGGCGGGCGTGGGGACCGGCGCCTTACCCAGCAGGCCGGCGCGGGCGGGACTGGCGGCGAGCGCGGCGGCGTTGATGGGGAACCTGTGAGTGGTGAAGCCCTGGACGTGCTGATGGTGCGCCGCCGTCGTGGGCGCGGGTGAGTGGCGTGCGGCAATGTCCTGGGCGAGGAGGGGCTGCACGGCCACCTGGAGGTCGGCCCGGTGCATCGCCAGCGTGGCGGTGGCGACCTTGCCGAGCGCCTCGCTGCGGTGCGTGGTGATGGGCAGCGTGTAGATGTCCAGGCCTGGGATGTGTCGCCAGCCGTGCTCTTCCAGGATGAGCGGGCCGCCGAGAGCGGAGGAACCGTCGGCGGTGGCGGCGACCACGCCGAGCTGCGGGTGCTCGGCGAACGCGACGTCCGGCTCGACGCGCGGGGGCCGGTCGGGGGCGGGCGTTGGCCCGGAGGTCAGCGAGGGGTCGAACGCGGCGTCCACGTCGACCCGGTAGCCGGCCTTGCGCAGTAGCGCGACGGCCCGGGTGGTGCGGCCCTGCCCATCATTCTGCTGGTCGGCCAGCGCGTACAGGTTGGGGTGGTCGGGAACGGGGTGGAAGTCGAATCCCTTCAACATCCAGGTGCTTGCCGCCAGTTGCTTGGGGTTGGCGGCGACGATGCCGAAGTCGGGGTGGCGGCCGACCGCGATGTCGGGAAGCGGGTCGTGCTCGGGGGTGGGCATGGCGGATCCATCCGATGGGCGCAGGGGGAGTGGGGCGGTCGAGGGCGGGGACGGTTCTGCTGGTGCGGGACATGGCGGGCTCCAAGCTGGGCGGCGGTCAGCGACCAGGCGCGGACGAGGGCCGGGCAGGAGGCAAGGAGGGAGGTGCGGCTGAAGCTGACGGCAGCGCGGCTGGGGTCGTGCGCCGTGCGGTCGGCGAGACCGCGAGAGCGGCGGCGACCCGGGACGCCGCCGGTTCCTCCGGGGCGACCTGGTTCACCGGGGCCTGGAGCATGCCGGGGTGGTCGGTGTGCCGGTCGGCCAGCACGCCGCGCATGGACCGAATGTCCAACGCGTAGGCGTCGAGCTTCTGGGCGATGTAGCGCAGCCGGTTCGCGTAGTGGGGATCGGAGGGTTCGCCCAGGTCTTCCCACCAGTCGGCCGTAGTGTTGAGGGACTCCACGACGCGTTGCAGAACGCCGTCGTCGGGAGCGGTCAGCTCGCTCAGCGCGGCGACGACTTCGCCCGTGTGCGCCGCCGACTGGATGGACTGGGTCAGGTGGCCGAGCCGGTCGCCGAGGCTGGGCCCCTGATGGTCAGGGGGCGGCAGGCTGGGGTCGAGCAGGCTGGGATCGCACGAGACGTCGAAGCCTTCGGCCTGGAGCATGTCGACGGCTTGGGTCACCATCTGTCGCTGCTCGACCGGGTCGGTCATGGCGGAGGGCAGCCGGTGGAAGCGCTCGCGGAACAGCACGACGGGGACGAAGCCCGCACGGTGGAGCACCGCGTCGGCGCCGCTCTCGTGGGCGGGTCGCCGTGGTTCCGGTCGGGGCGGCAGGCCGAGCTGGTCCAGGCGGGTGCCGATGGCGTCGAGCAGGTGGGGGATGCTGCCGCTGTGTCGGGCGTGGGGACCGTCGGGCTCCGAGTCGTAGATCACTTCGTGGAGAGTGGAGTCGTCGGGATGCCCGCGGGTCACCAACCAGCTCTCCGGGTATCCGGGTGGGTGGTCGGTGGGTGGTTCCTGGGGCGGAGAGATGATCAGGGCGCTGCCGTCGGGAAGTTCGGCGTGGACGATGTGGTCGCTGAGGCCGTACTCGACGGTGCAGGACAGTCCGCGCTGCCGAAGGGGCGTGGTCAGGTGGCTGTACGGGTGGTCATGCTCCGGCGTGCCAGCGGTGGCTTCCTGGATGAAGGGTTCGCTGGTGCGCGCCGTGATGCGTGTGCCCTCCCGCTGGAGGGTGACCAGGGTCTGATCGGGGCGCATGTGGGCTTCTCCGTAGCCGGCCGTCCCCAGCGGTCGACGGCGGCGGGAAGCCGCAGCCGGGGGGACTGTGAGGGTGGTGGCGTTCGTCGAGGATCCGGCGATCGGACGGTTTGGCCTCGCCGGACGTCGGTGCTAGAGGCTTCAGCGCGAGCGCCGCGCGACAGGGGGGTCGGACGCCGCCGAGGCGGGCGGCGAAGCGGCGGAGGTACCGTGCTGGCCGGTAGCGGATCGGGCCAGGGCCGCCTGGACACGCCAGGTGTGCGCGGACTGGTCATCGCCGATCCGGTCGGTCAGGTGATCGGCAGCCCTGGCCAACGCCGCTCCGCTGAAGCTGAGTTCGTCGGCGTAGTGCCAGCCTTCGGAGTTGCGGATCTCGCGGGCTCGTTCCTCGTAGAGCTCCCGCGACCCGGGCATCGACCCCTCCATGAGTGCGATGACCTGATCCCACTCGTGGCGGATCTCGCCTGCTCGCTCCAGTACGGAGTCGATCCCCCGCAGGCGCAGCAGGTCGGCGCTGATCGGGCCGTCCATGTAGTCGGCCGGTTGCGCGGCGGCCCGGACACCGGCGAGGACTTCGGGGCCGTGGGTCAGGAAGGTCTCGACGTGCTCCCAGGCGGCGGCGTCCCGGGCCACCTTGCCGTCGGCGTAGCCGGTCTCGTCGACGGGCCAGCCGTCCTCGTCGCAGTACGAGTCGGAGACCGCGTCCCACTGGTCCGAAGCCTGCCTGATGCCGTAGGCGGCGCAGGCCAGGGCCTGGACACGCGCCCGCCATGCCGCCTGTTCGTCGGCATGTTGCGGCTGGTGATCAGGGGTGGCGGAGGAGTCGGGAGAGGTAGGCATGGTCGTTACTCGTTTCTGTACGGGTTCCTCACCGCGAACGCGGCAGCGAGCGCGTGACGGATGGTGGGACCGGAGCCGGAGCGTCGTTTCGCTGGCCGGGGGAAGTTCCCCGGGCTGACGCCGCTGGCGAGAGACGGGCTGCTGCTGCCGCTCGGTGCGCCCGGGACCGGATTTCGTGGTCGACGTTCTCCGCGACGAGATGCAGTTCCTCGCCGAGGTCGGTCAACCGGGAGGCGATGGCGTCCAACTCGGACGCGCTGCTTCGGGCACCGTGGACGCGACACCACTCGGAGGCGGTTTCGAGCATCTGGTGCAGGCGGGCCACCGCGCCGAAGTCCTCCGTGACGGCCTCGCGGAACAGGTCGGTGAACTCCTCGGTCCGGGCTGCGGCGAGGCGGTCGTTCCCGTCAGTTGCCGGTGAGCCGCCGTCCGGACTCGTGGCCGGGGCGGTCGTTGGGTGGTGCTGGAGCGGGGCGGCGTCCTCGACCGCACCGAACCGGAGACCGGGGACGAGCCCGGACCGGGAACCCGAGACCCCATGGGGGCTCACTGCCGCGCCTCCCTGCCCGGTCCAGGAACGGAAGATCCGTCAGTTGCGGTGAACTCGCGGGGGTCTGCATGCATCCGGGCGTCCGTGTCGAACAGTTCGCGCTCGGCCGGATGCAGGATGTGCTGCGTGATGAAGCTCCGACCTGCGACTTTCCACAGGCCACGGCCCTTGGTCAGGGCGGACACGGCCTGGGTTTCGATACCAGTCAGGCCGAGTAGCGACGCGGCGGCGGCGAGCTGGTCGGGTTCCTGGCGGTAGATGATGCGGGTGCTGCAGTCGGCGAGGAGGCCCTCGGCCAGTACCCGGCCGCGTGAGCCGGCGTCGCCCGCGCTCAGCAGGTCGCTGAGGCGGTGGATGACCATCAGGTTGGCGATGCCGAGCCCGCGGCTGAGCTTCCACTGGCTCTGCATGCGCTCCAGCAGGCCGACGTGCCGCATCACGCGCCATGCCTCGTCGTAGATCACCCAGCGTCGGCCGCCGTCCGGGTCGGCGAGCGCGGACTCCATCCAGGCGCTCGCGCAGGTCATCGCGAGGACCAGCGCGGTGTCGTCGCCCGAGCCGCCGAGGCGGGAGAGGTCGATGGACAGCATCGGGGTGGTCGGGTCGAAGGCCACGGTGGAGGGAGCGTCGAACATGCCGCTCAGGTCGCCGTGGACGAGACGGCGCAGGGCATGCGCGAGGTCCTGCGCGGCGGGCCCCATGCGCCCGGTCTGGTCGCCGAGAGCCCGGTCAAGGTGCTCGGGTGAGCCGAGGGTGTGCGCGATCTCGCCGAGCAGGGGCACGGTGCCGCCTGCCTCGGCTTCCGTGACGACCAGGTCCAGCGCGAGGTCGAGAGCCGTGTGTTCCATCGGCTGGAGATCGCGCTTCAGCACGGTGCGCGCGAGGCCGGCCAGGAGAAGGAGACGGCGCTTGCGGACCTCGGTCGACCAGTCGTCCTCGCTCACCGAGGCGGGCCGGGCCGGGGCATCCAGGGGGTTCAGCCTGCCCGGAAGCCCCGGGCCCAAGGCGATGCTGTAGCCGCCGAGAGCCTGCGCGACGGCCGTCCACTCACCCTTGGGATCGCAGGGCACGTAGACCCGGTAACCGTGGGCGATCGCCCGGGTGGCGATGGACTTGGCCAGCGCGGACTTGCCCATGCCGATGATCCCGGCCAGGACCGCGTTGGGATTGGTGAAGCCCTCGATCCGGCCGCTGCTGTACAGCGAGAACGGGTCGTAGCAGAACGCGGCCTCCGCGTGGACGTCGCGGCCGATGAAGATGCCCTCCGCGCCCAGTCCGCCCTCGGCGAGGAAGGGATACGCCCCGGACACGGTGGCGGTGGTCATCCGGTGGGCGGGCAGGCTGAGCTTGCCGCCGCGTGCCGAGGAGGAGCCGGGGCGTCCGGACGGCGGGTAGGTCGGCCGCAGCTCCGGGTCGAAGGTCTCCTCGCCGCGGCGCTTGGGCGGGGCTCCGGCGAGGCGGGCCTGGCGCCGGGCCTCGGCGAAACCGGCGCGGGCGGCGCGCTGCTCGGCCCGCGACGCCTTGCGGGGGACGAACAAGGGGGAGGCGCTGGCGCGGGTACGGGGCATGAACGATTCTCCAGACGGGAGGCAGGGTCAGTGGCGGACGAGCCCGGTGAACGGGGCGTGGAGGTCGGCCGGGGTGGTACGGCGTCGGACCAGGTGAGCGGTGCGCTGGTGGCGCTGGCAGATGGTCAGCTCTGGTGCGCCTTCCGGCAGGCCGGCCTGGCACGCCTCACGGTCGGGCACCTCGCCGGAGCCGGGCCGGGGGGCCGCGTGGTAGGCGGCGTGGACGTGGTCGGCGGCCTGCCAGACCCGGGTGCGGGCGGCGCTCAGCTGGTCGCCCTCGATCGGTGTGAGCCGGCCCGTGCGGGTGGCGTGGGCGTCGAGCAGGCCGTACAGCGAGACAAGGTGGGCGTGCAGGGCGTCCAGTTCGGCGCGGGTGGTGACGAGAGGACCGCCTGGCACATTGAGCGCGCGGTGGAAGTCGAGCGCGGCGGTGGCGAAGGGCACGAAGTCCTGCGCGGTCGGGCTGGCGGTGCGGGACATGGCGGTGCTCTTTCGGAAAGGAGGAAGGCCGACATCAGACGGCGAGGGCCAGCGGCACGGCGGCGGCGGTGAACGCCTCGGCCTGCTGCCAGGTCAGCGGCCGGAGGTCGAGCTGGGCACCGACCGCCGCGGTCTCCACGACCGCGCAGGCGGAACGAAGCTCCTCCTCGGAGTCGGCCGAGACGGTCAGCAGACCGGTCAGGGCGACATCCGCGTGGCCGGCGATGAGCTGCCGCTCCCGGGACTTGATGTCCTGGTACTCGATGGAGTCCGCCTCGGAGTCGACTTGACCGCGCCGCGCCCGCTCGGCGGCGTCCGCGATAACGCTGGCCTTCTTGCGCTGGACATCACGCAGTGCGGCGTCCAGCCCCTTCGGCTCGTACGACAGCGACAGGGCCCGCCTCACCCCGGCGGTGAACAGCAGCTGGTGCAGGAAGCCCGCCGACGTCTCGGTGCGGGGCCAGTTCTCCACCCAGTACGTGCAGTGGACGGCGGAGTCGGTCGCGATGTGGTCCGACTTCTCGACGACCACGACCGGGCCGGCCGCGGCTGCGTCGGCCTCGGGGCGCCCGGAAGAGGACCAACGGTCCAGTGAGGAAAGGGCCTTGGGGTCGTACGCCGTTCGTACGACTGCCGCGATCTCGCGGGCGGTGAGCCAGCCGGTGGGGTTGAGTCCGGCGGTGCGCGCGGCCTGGTCGAATGTCGAGGTCAACTGCGCCAGGACGCTGAAGGACCCGGTCAGACCACCACCGGCCCGGTTGATCAGGCGTCGCGCGGCCTTGGCGTCCAGCGAAACCGCGACGTACGCCTCGTGCGGAGCAGCGGCCGGGCCAGCGCTCTGGATCAGCTCGCTGTAGACCTGCCCGGCCACCGGGGCATCGGGCCGGCCGTGCTCCTCCCAGTACCGGCGGAGGGCGTCGCCGGAGTCCGGCACGGTGCGCTCGATCACCTGGATCCGGGCGACCTGGCCGGTGCGGGCCAGTGCGGCGAGGGCACGGCCCCAGCCGTTGACGTTGGCGTTCTGGGTGCCCGGGTCGAGCAGCGCGTAGGCGCGGGAGGACACCTTGACGACGGCGGTCAGCGTGCCGGTGTGGGGGTTGTGGACCGCGCCGTACCGGCGGTCGGGTGCGGTGACCACGCGCAGGCTGGCGGCGGTACCGGGCAGGTGGAGGAGTCCTTCGCGGACCGGGCGGCGGGAGGGGCGGACGAGCCAGATCAACTGGCCCCGCAGTCGGCGGAGCGCGTACCGGGTGACGATCGGCGCCCAGTCGGCCAGGGCCCGGCCTCGGTGGCGGACGAAGACGAGCAGGGCGATGGCGGCCCACAGAGGGATGAGTTCGAGAGCGCCGACCACGCCATGGGCGAGGATCACGGCGAGCAGGAGCAGGCCGGTGAGACTCACGACGATCAGCTGCGGGGCGGTCAGGCCGAGCAGGATGCCGCGCCTGCTGCGGTGCGGGAACTTCACGGTGGCCGTGGTGGCTTCGGCCTGGGGGTTGTCAGACATGGCGGTTCCAGACGGTGAAAGCGGGCGGAAAGGGGCGGAAGGCGCGGCGCGCTCTTCTGGAGGTCATGACCGGACTCTTTTTCGGGGTGTTCGAGGGGAAGGGGGCGGGCTGGAGGGAAGCAGCCCGCCCCCGGGTGGTGGTGTGGGTCAGGACCCTGATGGCGGCTGGTCGGGGTAGACCCAGCTCGTCGGAGTCGGGGAGCCGGTCGCCGACGGACCGGTGGAGGGCGGCGGCGATGCGGCGGGACCGCCGGGCGGAACGGCACCTACGCGGGTCAAGCTGCCGCCCGGAATTGACGCGCCAGCGGGCTGAGGGGCGGAGGGAGCGCCCTCGGAGCCTCCTGCTTCGCTGTCGGCAGGCCGTGTGATCAGCGCAGGGATACCGGGGCGCTGGATCAGGGCGCGGCCCTTGTCGCCGGAGGCGTTCGGGTCCTCGCCGTACCGGAAGCGGGTCTGCGGCTTCGGGGGTCCGGCGTCGATGCCCTCCTTGCTCAGGTTGCCGCCGGTGGGGTTGATGCCGGAGGCGACACCGTCGCTGCCCGCGCCGGGGACCTTGCTCGGCCCCTGCGGAGCAGGAGTGCCGGTGCCGGCCTGCATCGCGAGGCTGCCCGCGGTCTTCGCCGCGCCTGCGGCGACCGCCATGCCGGCGACGCCGGTACGGTGCAGGTCGTCGTGTCCGCCGCCGTCACTCGCCCAGTGGACGAACTTGTAGGTGGCGTACGGGCAGAGCAGGACCAGGACCATCACGACGATGCCGGCCATCGCGTCGGAGAGGGCGGCCATGCCGTCCGTGGCGTCGGACTTGCCCATGGCCGAGACGCCGATCAGGAAGACCACGGTCATCAGCAGTTTCGACACGACCAGGGTGGCGGTGGCCTCGATCCACCCCCGCCGCCAGCGCTTGGCGACCTCCCAGCCACCACCGGCTCCGGCGAAGACGGCGAGGGCGACCATGATCAGGACACCGACCTTGCGGGCGACCATCACGCCCCAGTACATGAACGCGCCGATCGCGCAGCCGAAGGCGACCAGGGATGGGATGGTCCAGCCGAGGGCGTACATCGGCCCCAACTGGTTGACCTTGATGACGCGGCGGATCGCGTCGTCCACCGAGCTGTTGGCCGCTTGGAACAGGCCGGCGGACAGGGCGTCGACCACCGTGATGGCGACGGAGGTGAAGGCGACGGCGCAGAAGGAGAAGAGGACGCCGGTCATCGTGCCGATCGCGGCTTGGGCGAGTGCGCGTTCGTCCCGTCGCCAGGCCGCGAGCATCAACTGGATGCAGAACGTGCCGACGGTCAAGGCGAGACCGATGGGCAACAGCAGCTCGTAGTTGTCCCGGAACCAACCGGCGTTGAGATCGATGGCAGTGGTCTCGTTGACGGCCCTGGCGGCGAGATCGGCCGCACTGGCGGCCAGCTCACCAGCTGACTTCGCGATCCACGCCCCGATGCCGTCGGTGACGGTCCCGGCGGGGTTGGTGGCGAAGTCGACGGCGCCGCAGACCTTGTCCATCAGCGGAAAGTCGCAGACTCCCATGGAGGTACCTCCTTTCTGGGTTGGGGGTCAGGGAGCGACGGCCGACAGGACACCGGCCAGGGCGCAGGGCTGGGAGGGGCGGCACTGGACCGCGAGGGTGGTGACGCGGTTCTCGGCGCCGCCGTGCGACGAGCCCTTCCAGGCGATCGACTGTTTGCCGGAGACCGACACGGCGTAGACGTACGCGGTGGTGATCGCCCCGGGGTCCGCTTGGAGGGCCTGGGTGAACGAGTCGGGGAAGTGCGCCTCGTTCACCTTGGCGGTGGCGAACTGGCCGTTGGCGGCCATCTCCTTCCACAGCACGCGTGAGGGGACGAGCGCGTCGACCGAGGCGGTGTCGGCGTACTTCCTCTCGCTGGTCAGCCACCCGCGCAGGGCAGCCAGCAGCTCGCGCTGGGAGTAGGCGCGGGTGTCGTAGGACCACAGCGCCGCGGCTGCCGCCTTGCCGAAGGCGATCGGGTCGTGCGTGGACGGGGGAACGGGGAGTTCGCCGCGGCTGCCGTGCGGTCGTGACGAGGCGGAAGCAGAAGCGGTCGGGGCGGAGGGGGAAGCCGAACTCACCTGTGGTGCGGGAGCTTTGGATGAGGTCCTGCCGTCGCGGGTGAGGTAGGCGGCCAGGCCGGCGAGGGCGACGAGCACCGCCAGGACAGCGGTGCCGAGCAGCGCCCGGCGGCGCACGCGAGAAGCGCCGCCGGGGTTCGTGGAGCGGGAAGACATCAGCGGACCTGGCTCCCCAGCGTGCTGAAGAACGCCACCACGCCGTTCGCGGCACCCAGCAGGAGGGCCGCGCCAGCGCTGACCAGCACGCCCTTCTTGCCGTTGGCCTCGGCCTGGTGGCCGCCGGAGTGGTGGCCCCAGGCCCACACGCCCGCACTGACGGCGAGCGCGCCGACCACGGCGATGATCCCGAAGAGGTTGATCGAGCCCATCACCTGCTTGAGGACCGACAGACCCGGCAGCCCGCCCTCGTTCGGCTTGATCCCGGGGTCGTAGGCGAGCTGGACGACCGTGTCGACGAGGTACATAGTTGTGAACTCCAGTTTGATTTAGTGCACGCCAAGGCCCGAGGGGGCGAAGCGCCAGTGCAGGAGGGGGAGAGGGAGAAGCGCCGGTCAGACGACTCGGCGGGCCGCGAGAATCTGCGGCTTCCAGGACGCGAGGGTCGCGAGGCGGACCACGTCCCCGGTGCGCGGGGCGTGCACGATCAGGCCTTGGCCGACGACCATCCCGACGTGTTCCGGGACTTTGGCAGTCCCTTCGGTGAAGACGAGGTCACCGGGCCGGAGAGCGTCGACCGATACCGGCTTGCCCTCCTTGACCTGCGTGTACGTCGTCCGCGTGAGGGTGACCCCGGCGGCCCTGTACGCCTGCTGCATCAACGAGGAGCAGTCGCAGCGGCCCATGGGGTCGCTCCCGTGGGAGTCGGTGCAGCTCCCGCCCCACTGGTACGGGGTGCCGAGCTGGCCGAGCGCCCAGCGGATCGCCGTCTGGACCTTCGGCGGAGCGTCTGCCGGGATCTTGTATCCGGTCGGCACCGCGCCGGGCGGGATGGTTCCGAAGCCGGTGCCGTCCCCGCCGGCCGTACAGCCGCCCGCGGTACTCGACGCAGCAGTGGCCGTGCTGTCCGAGCCGGACGGCGAAGGGCTCGGCGACGTGCCGCCGGCCTTCGACAGCAGCGGCTCGATCGCCTGCTGCAAGGCGGTGGCCAAGGGCTCCCACTTCGCGTAAGCCTCGGGGAAACCGGACCTCTGCACCGCCTGGGCAGCCTGGGTGACGGACAGGGACTGCCAGCCCGAGACCTTTTCCAACGCCTCGTAGAACTTCGTCGAGGCGTGCACCGGGTCGAGGATCTCGTTCGCGGTGCCCCAGCCCTGCGACGGCCGCTGCTGGAACAAGCCCAGTGAGTCGCGGTCGCCGTAGGTCAGGTTCCGCAGGCCGCTCTCCTGCAGGGCGGTCGCCAGGGCCACGATCTGGCCCCGGGCCGGGATGTTCATCGCGACGCCGGTGGCCTGGATGGTCTTGGCGTTGGGGATCTGCTCGGCCGGGTCGGCCAGGCCCGGCACGGAGACCGTGCCCTTGCCCCCGCCGTTCAGGATCGCCTTCACCTGAGCGGCAACGGCCGAGGTATCCACAGCCTGTGTACCGCCGGTCGAGCAGGAGGCCGTAGCAGTCCCGGCCCCGACGGCGAGGACCGGAACGGCCAGCAGGAGCGGACCGGAGGCGAAGAGACCGACGACCGCTCCGGTGGTCTTCTTCATCGCCGCCGCCGTTCGCCGGCGCGGAGAACCCGGCCAGGCAACGGTGTTGGGTCAGGGCGTGGGCGTATCAGGGCGTGCTGCATCGCAGCGGCTCCTCGGTTCGTAGGAGGCGCGGTGCCGACTTCTCGTGCAAAGCCGCCGGCACCGCGCCGATGTGCATCCGCCTCTCAGGGCGGGCCCGGGTCAGGGGAGTTGGTAGCTCCCGGACGCCGGTTTCAGGTCATGCGCGGCAGCCAGCCGCGCTCGTAATCTCAGGCGGTGCACCGGGTCTCCTCACGGCTTCGGGAACGGGGAGTCAACGTGCCTTCCGCTCCGCGTTTTTGGACGCGGAAGCACAGATCGGCACAGGTCAGCGGGGGTGGAGCCGGACCCCGCCTCGGTGACGTGGCGAGACAGTAGACCGAGATTCCGGCCGCACCAAACGACCGCCGAACCGGGCCCGAACCACGGCACCGGCTCGTTAGGAGCGGCCGGAAATCGCGGCTAACCTCCGGCGCAACCCCGCTCCGACCGCGTGCTGTTGACCGCCCTCCGGAGCTGGCCCAGTCCCGCCGTGCCCTGAAAGAGGCCCCGCACATGAGCTACACGCTGCACCGAGGCGACGCCCTCACCGTGCTGAAGACCCTCCCGGACGAGAGCGTCAACGCCGTCATCACCGATCCCCCGTACAACTCCGGCGGACGCACCAGCTCGGACCGCACCGGCCGCACCGCCCGAGCCAAGTACGTCACGGCCGGATCGGCCCACGACCTGCAGAACTTCCCCGGCGAGAACCGCGACCAGCGGAGCTATCGAAGCTGGCTGACCGCACTGCTCACCGAGGCGTACCGGGCCGCGACCGAGCACTCCGTCGCCATGGTCTTCTCCGACTGGCGCCAGGAGCCCACCACAACCGACGCCCTGCAGATGGCGGGCTGGACCTGGAGCGGCACGATCCCCTGGATCAAGCCCGCCAGCCGGCCCCGCAAGGGCGGGTTCAAGCAGTCGGCCGAGTTCATCGTCTGGGGCGTCAAGGGCAGCCTCGAAAAGGACCGGGACCTCTACCTGCCCGGCCACTTCATCGCCTCCCAGCCCCGCAAGGACCGCGTCCACATCACCCAGAAGCCGGTCGAGATCATGCAGCAGCTCGTGCAGATCTGCCCCGAAGGCGGCACCGTCCTCGATCCCTTCACCGGCAGCGGCTCCACAGGCGTCGCCGCTTTGCGCGAGGGCCGGCAGTTCGTGGGGGTCGAGCTCTCCGCGCATTACGCCGACGTCGCCGAGGCGAGGCTCCGCGCGGAGCTGACCCAGGACGACTTCGCCCTGGCAGGACCGGAGGCATGAGCGTGAGAGCGACAGGCCCGGGGCCGACGGACCGCAGACGGATGAGGGCGGCTGGTGCATCGAGAAACCGACGCACCAGCCGCCCTTCCTCTTGCCTCAGGCCGCCTCGAACGCCCGCCGGATCAGCGGCCCGGCCTTCTCCAGGTCGGCTGCCGAGGCGACACGCACCTCCAGGTCGCCGGTCCCCAGGTGGCCGATACCGCGCATGTCGCGCGAGAAGCCCTCCTCCAACTCGACCGTGTCCGGGTCGACCTTGAGGTAGACCAGGATCGCCTCGTGCTTCGGTCGGAAGATGACGGAGGCGACGTTCACCATCCGGCGGTAGGCGATGTAGTGCCGAAGCTGAGCCACCTCGACCTCGCCCCAGGCGGTGAGGGCCTCGTCCAGCTCGGCGTACAGGTCCTGCAGGCAGGCGGGAACCGCACCCGCGGTGGCAGTTGCCTGAGCGGATGTCTTCCCGCCTTCGCCGACGGCGCCAGCCGTGACCTCCCGCTCGCGGCTCTGGCGACGATCCGAGACCGGTCTCGTGGATCCGGGAGTGGACTCGATCAGCAGCAGGCTCAGCAGCCCACCCTCGAAGACGCGGTACCGCACCAGGTCGACCCGCTCGCGCAGACGGTGCACCGCGACTCGGTCGCGGTGCGAGAAGCCAGCGGCGATACATACCATCCGAGGGTTCCGCCAGTCGATCGACTCGGCGGCCTCGGAGCCCAGCTTCTCCTTGACCAGTGCCTCGAACTCGTGACGCGCGGAATCCAACCACGACAGGTAGGAGACCGCCTGGGACAGGACACCGCTGTCAGCGCCTTTCTTGTACTCGATCAGCGCAGGTGTGCCGTTCTCGTCCAAGCCGAGCGAGTCGATCCGGCCCCGGTGCCACGGCCCCGTTGGGTACTCCGATGCCAAGAAGCGGATGCCGAGCATCGACTCCATGCCCGCCTCGATCCGACGCTGAAGCTCCACTTCCAGCGCCACCGTCGAGCCCCGCAGTTCGACGTCCCGGCCATCGGCATCCAGCCGGAACAGCTTCAGGTCGGTCACCAGCGTCCCCCTCGCACGATCACTGCAGGAGGAGCAATCGAAACCAGCCGGTGGGTATTCCACAGTGGGTACCTGTGCATGATGCCTCGTCGGGAGCTTCGTGCTCCTGACAGCAGGGGTGAGTGAAAATACCAGTGGAATGTGGGAGGCGGTACCTACTTCAAGCGCCCTGCGATGGCCGTGTGCAGACGCTCGGTGCACGCGGGGAGGTTCCCGATCAAGTCGGATCCCCAGAACCGTAGTACGGTCCAACCGGCCTCGGAGAGCCTGCGGTCCTGGTAGGTGTCGGCGTACGGACTTTCCTCCCCAGCTGCGTACGGATGAACGTCCCCAGTTCCGTCGCGGTGAGGCAGGGATGATCAGTCGATCGTCCAGCCGTGCTCCTGGTGGGCGGCGTCGGCTTCTTCTTCGCCAAGCCAGGCGAGGCTGAACTGCTGGCCCCGCAGTCGGAAGATCCCCTCTGACCAGTCGGCGAGCTCCTCGTCGAGCTCGTCGGCCGAGATGATCCCGTCGTCGAAGTTGGGCAGCTGCTGGGTTGGGGCGACGCAGGACAACGCCCACTCGGGAAGCTCTCGCGGATTGCCCCACCGCCTCCGCCAGAAGGGCCCTTCTCTCCACCACCAGGTGGTCACTCGGATCACGAGCACGCCGACCTGTTCGTCTCCGTCCATGAGATGTGCGGCAGCTCGGCGGTATCGGTCAAGCCGGGCATCGGCCGGTGGCTCCGGCAACTCGTGTCTGAACACACCCTCATTCTGGCTGTCGCGCTCCAGCCAGTTCGGTCTGGAGCGCGAAGTGCCTGATCACGCCACGTCTGTGTCATGCTCGATGGCCTTGAGGCGGTTCTTGAGCCGGTAGCTGGGGCCGTTGATGGAGATCACTTCGCAGTGATGGAGGAGTCGGTCGAGGATGGCGGTGGCGAGGACCTCGTCGCCGAAGACCTGTCCCCATTCGCTGAAGGTCTTGTTCGAGGTCAGGATGATCGAGCCCTTTTCGTAGCGCTTGGAGATGACCTGGAAGACCAGGTTCGCCTCCGCGCGTTCGAGGGGCTGGTAGCCGACCTCATCGACGACGAGAACGCTGGGCCGCAGGTAGGTGCCGAGCTTGTTCGTCAACCGCCCGGCAGCCTCGGCGGTTTTGAGGTTGCGGACCATGTCGTCGAGGCTGGTGAAGTAGATCGAGTAGCCGGCCCGGCAGGCCGCGACCGCGAGAGCGACGGCGATGTGGGTCTTGCCGACCCCGGGCGGCCCGAGCAGGGCGGCGTTCGCCTTGCCGTCGACGAACGAGAGGGTGGCGAGGTCCTTGACCTTGCGCGGGTCGAGTTCGGGCTGGAAGGCGAAGTCGTACTCGTCGAGCGTCTTGTGGTGCGGCAGCCGGGAGAGCCGCAGTCCCTGGCGGAATCGGCGGTCGTCACGGACGGCGAGTTCCTCGGACAGGACCAGGTCGAGGAAGTCGAGGTAGCCCATCTTTCCCTCGTCGGCCCGCCGCGTGTACTCGTTGATCGTTTCGGCCAGGTGAGGCAGGCCGAGCTTGCCGGCCGTGTTGCGGATGCGGGTGGAGACCAGCTCACTCAAGACGTTTCCCTCGTGCTCGGACGGGTGGTGAAGGGACGGGTGCCGGTCAGCTCGTCATAGACCGACAGCGGACGGCGGCCGACCTCGACGCGGGTGGCTGCGGCCCGGCTCAGCAGGGCCTGCAGAGGTCCGGTCTCCTCGCCGAGAGGGCGCTCATGGCGAGGCCGTGGCAGGACATCGCCTGTGGTGGTGCGGCGTCCCTTGCCGGTGGGCAGACCGTCCCAGTGGGCCTCTTCGACGACGCGGGCCCCACGGCCGATCGCCCGCGGGTGGGTGGCCAGCAGCGTCTGTCCAGCAGTGTCCGCGATGGTGGAGTGCAGCATGACCTGCGATTTCGTGGCCCTGATCTCGACCAGCTGGCGCGGGCGGACCTTGCGGGCGGGCACCGAGTAGAGGTTGCCGCCGAAGGCGACCAGGCAGTCCTTGCCGACCGGCCGCAGATGCCGTTCGGCCACCAGATAGGGAGTCTCCGGCAGCGGTTTGAGGGCCATGTGGTCGCGGGCGGCCCGCTCGCCGATGATCTGCTGGTGAGTCCTGTGGGCCTGAGCTCGTCGCTGCGGCACCCAGGTGGCGAAGGCGGCGTCCATCTCCTCGATGGAGGAGAAGGACCGGCCGGTAAGGACGTGGTCGCGGACGATGAGGACCTGCCGCTCGACCCGGCCCTTGCCGGTGGGCCGGTAAGCGGCCAGGACGTCGATGTCGAAGTCGTAGTGGCCCGCGAAACCGACTGCTTCCGGATGCAGCGGGACCGCCTCGCCCGGGGCAACGTGGCGGCGGACGACGGTCTTGGTCCGGTCGTAGACGATCGTCATCGGGACGCCGCCGAAGTGGGCGAACGCGCGACGGTGGCAGTCGAAGAACGTCTGGAGGTCCTGGCTGGTGGTGAAGCAGCAGAACGGGTCGCGCGAGTACGACAGCGTCATGTGGAAGGAGTAGACCTTCGGGATGCCCATGTGGGCGAGGATCTTGCCCTCGTCGCCCCAGCCGACCTGGGCCTGGGCGCCGGGGATGACCTCGAAGCGGCGGTGCATACCGGCAAGTTCCTTCGGCGTGATGCCGAGTTCCTCGGCGATGCGAGGCCGGGCTTCTTGAACGTAGAGCTTGACACGCTGGTAGTTGCCGGTGAACCCGTACTCCGCGGTCAGCCGCCCGTGAATCACCGCGGCTTTCATCAGGATCTCGGCCCGCAGCATCGAGTCGACCAGTGGCGCGAACTCGTCGATCACCCTCGCCTTCGACCGCCCGTTCGGCGACCGGCGCGGCGGGGTCGCCGGACCCGGTGCCGACAGATACTTGCGGACCGTCTTCCGGTCCAGCCCGGTCTCCCGGGCCACCTCCGACAGGCTGATCGCCCCGGACTCCAGCAGACTCCGGAAACGCCGCAGTTCCAACCATCGATGCGGATCCAGGACCACCGTCGACCTCCCACCGCCGCCTCTCACCGACCAAGCACAGAGTGCCGAGCAGCAGGCCTCAACGCATCAGCAACTGTCCCTTTTCATCCGTACGCGGGTGGGGACGTTCACGTGTACGCCGACAGTAGGCGTCGTTGGCCATGTTTCCGCGAACCCGGGGATCCTCGCGGTACTCCGGGAGCAGGCCGTGCCCAGTAGTCGCCGTCTTTGCAGAACGAGTCAGAGCGAGGGGACGTCTGCGTCCACGCCTCCCGCGGGCTCGGGCGGAGCCGTGCACACCTCCGCCGCAGGCACAGCGTAGGGAAGGGGATGGCATCCCCTTCCCGGCCAAGGGCGTGTGCGGGGCTTCAGTCGATGTAGGTCAAGCTGGCGATGGCATCGTGGCTGTGAATGCTTTCCAGATTCTTCGCACGGATCGCGTGTTTCAGGCCCTTTTCGCGGCATGCAAGGCTTATGTCGCGGATGATGTCTTCGACGAAGACGGGATGGTCGTAGGCCTGCATCGTGACGACGCGTTCGTCGGGCCGCTTGATGAGGGGGAGGACAGGGGCGGAGCCGACGCTGCGCAGCAGGTCGACGATTTCGTGGATCGCCAAGGGGTAGGGCGCGTCGGTGGTCCCGGTCACCGTGAGGGTGACCTCGCTGCGCTGGTTGTGGGCACCGTAGTCGGAGATGGCCTTGGAGCACGGGCACAGGCTGGTGACGTCGGTGGTCACCGTGGTGGCGACGGTGCAGGTGTCGGCGGTGATGCGGCCGGTGATGGTGACGTCGTGGGTTTGCCACGACTGCCGCTTACTGGCGGGCGCGGTCACGGTCGTGGCGATGGGCAGGGACAGTGTCATGGCCAGGGTGGGGGCTTCAAGCAGGGCGAGCCCTCGTTTGAGCGCGATGGGCAAGTCCTGCGGGGCGAGGGTGGCCACTTCCTCATGCACCATGGCGATCATGCGGCTCATGTGGGTGCCGCGTCGGTCGGCCTGCAGGCCGACGGTGACGCTGATGTCGGCGATGCCATGCTGGCGCGTGTGACCGTCATCGAACGTGACGGGATAGCGCAAGCCGCTGATCCCTACTTCGTCGATGGTGATGTTGCGGGAGTCGGCCTCGTTTTGGATGTCGTGCATGCCGCTACTCGCCTCGGTAGGTGCAACCGGAGGTGCAGGTCTCGCGCACGGTGATTGCCGACAGTGCGGGGAGTTCAGCGATCATCCGGTCCCAGATCCAGCGGGCCAGGTTCTCGCTGGTGGGGTTGTCGAGGCCTTCGATGTCGTTCAGGTAGTAATGGTCGAGTTGTGTATCAATGGGCTTAAAAGCCTGTTTGATGTCTCCGAAGTCCATCACCCAGCCCGCCTCCGGATCGACGGGTGCCTCTACGTGCACGGTGACCTTGTAGGAGTGGCCGTGCAGGCGGGCGCACTTGTGGCCCTCGGGCACGCGCGGCAGGCGGTGGGCCGCTTCGAAGGTGAACTCGCGGAAGATTTCCATTACTGAATTCCCAGATACTTGTGCGTCTGGAGGGAGAGCGTCCAGCGCGGGTTCTTCATGCAGTACTCGACGACAGCACGGGTGTGGGCCTCGCGGTCGGCGTCATCCAGCGGCTGCAGGCGGAAGTGGTGAAAGTCGAGGTGCTCGAACTGGGCGGGGTCGCCGCCGGCCTGGGGGTAGACCAGTTTGAGTTCGTCGCCGCTGGTGAGGGCCAGGGTGGAGCCGATCTTCGGACTCACACACAGCCAGTCGATACCGCGGGGAGCGGGCCGGGTGCCGTTGGTTTCCACCGCGATCTCGAACCCGCGGCCGTGCAGGGCCTCGATGGCGGCCTCGTCCAACTGCAGCAGGGGTTCTCCGCCGGTGCACACCACGAACCGGTGCGCTTGGTCGGTGGTGGGCCAGGCGGCCTCGACGGCATCGGCCAGCTCCTCCGCGGTGCGAAAGCGGCCGCCGCCTTCGCCGTCGGTGCCCACGAAATCGGTGTCGCAGAACTGGCAAATAGCGCGGGCGCGATCTTGTTCCCGGCCGGTCCACAGGTTGCAGCGGGAAAACCGGCAAAACACCGCCGGGCGGCCGGTATGGCCGCCTTCGCCCTGCAGCGTGTAGAAGATTTCCTTGATCAGGTAGGTCATGCTCAGGCGCTCTGGTATCGGACGGGGTCGCTGACGCCAGCTTCGGCGAAGCCCTTCAGGCGTAGCAGGCAGGTGTCGCACTTGCCGCAGGCCCGGCCCTGCTCGTCGGGGTCATAGCAGGAGGAGGTCAGGGAGTAGTCCACGCCCAGGCGCAGACCCTCGCGGACGATGTCGGCCTTGGAGAGCGCGATCAGGGGGGAGCGCAGCGTGATCTTGGATGTGCCCTCGACGCCGGCCTTGGTCGCCAGGTTGGCCATGGTGGCGAACGCCTCCATGTACTCGGGGCGGCAGTCGGGGTAGCCGCTGTAGTCCACAGCCGTGACCCCGGTGAAAATGTCGCTGGCGCCGACCGTCTCGGCGAACGCGAGCGCGAAGGACAAAAAGATAGTATTGCGGGCCGGCACGTAGGTGATCGGCACCCCCGCCTCTTCCACGTCCGCGAGCGACTCGTGCTTGGGTACCTCGATGTCGGCCGTCAGAGCAGAGCCGCCGAAGACCCGCAGATCGATGTCGGCGATGACGTGCCGGGCCACGCCCTGGGCCTTGGCGACCCGCTGGGCCGCCTCCAACTCGATGGAGTGCCGCTGCCCGTAGCGGAAGCTGAGCGCGTAGGGAGTGAATCCCTGGTCCTTGGCGATGGCCAGCGCCGTGGTCGAGTCCAGGCCGCCGCTCAGCAACACGATCGCGGGACGGTCCATGCTGTCACTCCCTAATCTGAAGTCCAGTTGCCTCCGTTGAGACAGGTGCAGCCTACCGTCTTAACTACCGGCTACAGTAACCACAACAAGATACGAGTTACGGAAGCTAGAGGTCGAACCGCAGTGAACGAGTTGCCCATCGTGGTTACGTGCACGGACCGGAAGGCCTCACCCCCCGAGGCCGCTCTGCAGGCCCGCGCCCTGCCCGCGACGGGCCTCGAGGAGCGGGCCGCGGAATGGGCCCGCCGCCTTCACGCCGTGCCAGGGCCGCGCATCGCGCTAGGGGACCTGTATCAGGGGGACCAGTGGCGGCGCGCCCAAGTCCTCACAAAAGCCGCATCTCGGGCTGGTTTTGTTCCCCGCCTCTACGTGGCCTCGGCCGGTCTGGGCCTGCGGCCAGTCTCCAGCCTTGCGCCCTCTTACGCGGCGACTTTCCTGCCCCGACACGCAGATTCCGTGGCTTCCTCCAGCGTGCAGGCCACTGACTGGTGGGATCGTCTGCAACGCATGGACGCCAGTTGCCAACTGCCCCAGATCGCAGCCGCTGCCGGCCGGGCGCTGGTGGTGCTGTCCGAGACCTACGCAGGGGCCATGCACCGCGACCTTGCCGCGCTGGCGACCACGGGAGCCGAGGTGGTGCTGGTTGGGGGCGCCGGCGATCTGGACGGCATCGTGCGCGTGCCGGCCAACGCCGCCCTGCGCCACGCCCTGGGCGGCACCCGCACCAGCTTGAACGTCCGCATGGCGGCCTCCTGGCTCGAGCACTGCACGCCCGGCCACCTCATCACCCCCAGCGCACGGCAGCGTTGGGAAGACTGGGTCGCCCAGGTCGCCCGCCCCGAACGCTACGAGCGCCGGCCGATGACGGACGAAGCCGTGATCGACTTCATCGAACAGTCGAAGGACAGCCACCCCGGCTACTCCCGCACCCGCCTGCTGCGCCTGCTGCGAGACCAGGGAATGGCCTGTGAACAAAAGCGCTTCGCCAACCTGTACACAGCGACGATTGGCCCTCGATGACCTCCCTTGTGCTTAAACGCCGGGCCCTGCGGATCGAGCAGCACCCCACGATCCCCTTGTACGTGTTCACCCTGGCAGCAGAAGAGGTCCACCAGGTCGCCGACGTGGCACGCATCTCGAGGGACGAGGCCGGCAAACTGATCGGCTATCAACGTCCCGAGAAGAAGCAGCACGTAAAGCAGATCCTCGAGTACCTCGACGGCGAGGAGGTCCTGTTTCCCAACGGGCTGATTATGGCGCTGCCCTCGAGCGTGCGGTTCAAGTCCAGCCCGGGCCCGGGCAGCAGCGACGGCCTGTGCACCTCGGGCACGCTGGAAATCCCTCTGCCTGACGCCCCCGATGCCCCGCGGCCGGCCTGGATCGTCGACGGCCAGCAGCGCAGCCTCGCCCTGGCCCGCACCCGCAACACCCGCCTGGCCGTGACCATCGCCGGCTTCGTTGCCGAAGACCTGGAAACCCAGCGCGACCAGTTTCTGCGGGTGAACACGGTCTCCCCGCTCCCCACCAACCTCGTCACCGAACTCCTCCCGGAAGTCGGCACCTTGCTGCCGACCAAGCTCTCCGCCCGCAAACTCCCCGCCGTGCTGGTCGAGGCTCTCAACCACGACAAGGACTCACCCTTTCGAGGCCTGGTGCGCCGCCCGTCCACCACGGCCGAGCAGAAGACGGACGCCGTTGTCACGGACAACAGCCTCACCATGGCGATCCAGGAATCCCTCAACTCTCCGTCAGGCGCCTTCTTTCCCTACAAGAATCTGTCCAACGGTACGGTCGACACGGCCACCATCCGTCAGATTCTCGTCGTCTACTGGACCGCGGTGCGGGACACCTTCCCCGACGCATGGGGGCTGCCGGCGACCAGGAGTCGGCTGATGCACGGCGTCGGCATCCGCTCCATGGGACGCCTGATGGACCGCGTCATGATGGCCATCGACCCCGCTTCACCCCATGCTGTGGCGTTGGCGCGGGCCGAACTCGCCCTGATCGCCCCGCACTGCCGCTGGACCCAGGGACGCTGGCCCGACCTGAACACCCCCTGGAACGAACTCCAGAACAACCCCCGCCACATCAGCACCCTGTCGAACTACCTCCTCCGTATCTATGTGCAGGAAAAGGCAAAAGCCGCGTGAAATTCTATTTCCCTGACAGTCAGGACCTGGTGAGCCCCACCTATGACTTCGTCAACGACGAGTACTCGCCCTACCGAGTCCGTCAGCGCGATGACGTCTACGCCCACCAGGCCGTGACGCCGATCCCGTATGACGGGATCCTCGTCAGCAAGGCGGTTGTCGACGGATCCATGAAGGGTGCAGGGAAATACTCCGCCCCACAACGCGAGCGGCTCTACCGCCTGGGTGTGCGGAACTTCTTCCGCCTCCCCGACACCTGCTCCACCATCGGCGACTGTGGCGCCTTCAACTACATTGACGAAGAACGCCCCCCGTACGATGTCGACGAAGTCCTTGACTTCTACGGCCGATGCGGATTCGACGCCGGCATCAGCATCGACCACATCATCTTCGGCTACATCCCTCAAGAATCCGACACGGAACCTGAAGCGGCGTGGGTGGAACGCCAACAGATCTCCCTGGAACTCGCCGAGAACTTTCTCGCCACGGCCAAAAAGCACGGCGCCAGTTTCGAACCCGTTGGCGCCGCCCAGGGATGGGGACCCGACAGCTACGCCCACTCCGTCGCGCAACTGCAGAAAATGGGATACGGGCGTATCGCCCTCGGCGGCATGGTCCCCCTCAAGTCCCACGAGATCCTGGCCTGCCTGCGAGCCATCGACGAAGTACGCAACCACGACACCGAACTACACCTGCTCGGCATCAACCGCGTCGACAGCATGGAGGAGTTCGCCCGCCACGGCGTGACCAGCTTCGACAGCACCTCCGCCTTCCGCCAGGCCTTCATGGACGATCGCAACAACTACCACACCGCCACCGGCGCCTACACCGCCATCAGAGTCCCCCAAGTCGACGCTAACCCCGCACTCAAACGCCTCATCCTGTCCGGAAGCGTCTCCCAGGCCCAGGCCATCACCGCGGAACGGGCCTGCCTGCGCGCACTGCGGGAATTCGACCGCGGAGAGAACTCGCTCGAAGAAGTGCTGGGCGCCCTCGCCGCCTACGAGTCACTCGTCCTCGACCCGAAGAAGAAGAGCTATCTCGCATACTACGAACGCACCCTCAGCGGCGCGCCCTGGCGCACCTGCCCCTGCGCCCTGTGCAAGAAACATGGCATCGAGATCGCAATATTCCGGGGAACCGAGCGGAACAAGCGCCGAGGATTCCACAATCTGACCGTGCTCGAGGCCAAAATGCGCTCCCTCACCTTCGGGTGACCCCCCACTTTTCTTCTTTTGACATGTCTGGAGATGCAATGGCCGACCGATACGAACTCAGGCTCCCGGCGCTCGAGATCCGCCAGGGCGACAGAAAGATCTACTGCTTCGCCGTCGACGGCAAGAAACTTCACAGCTTCGCCGCGGTCTCCCGTGTGCGCCGCGACGGCGACAGCAACCTCCAGGGCTACCAGCGCCCCGAGGTCCTCAGCCACATCCGCGGCATCCGCCGCTACCTCGAGTCCGACAACGCCATGCTCCCGAACGCCCTGGTCCTGGCCTTCGACGAAAGCGTCAGGTTCGAGAGTGGGGCGCGGCGGGCCGCCGGCGTCGACTATTCCGTCCCCGGCGAGTTGGTGATCCCTGTCGACGAGTCCCTTACCGATGAGGACAAGCCCGCCCTGATCGTCGACGGCCAGCAGCGCAGCGCCGCCATCCGCGACGCTGACCTGGTCGAATTCCCCGTCGCCGCCGTCGGGTTCATCGCCGACAACCACGACGATCAGCGCTCCCAGTTCATCCTGGTCAACTCCACCAAGCCGCTACCCAAGGGCCTCATCCACGAACTTCTGCCCGAGACCAGCGGCCACCTCCCGCCCACCTATGCCCGCAAGCGCCTGCCCGCCCAGTTGATGACCCGCCTCAACACTGACGGCCACGGCCCCTTCTACGGCCGCATCGCCAGCCCCACCTCACCCGACGGCAACATCAAAGACACTGCCGTTCTCCGCATGCTGGAGCACAGCCTCTTCGAGGGCGCTCTCTACCAGTACCGCAACCCCGAAGACGGCTCCGGCGACGTCGACCGCATGCTGCTGCACCTGCGCTCCTTCTGGACCATCGTCAAGGACACCTTCAGCGACGCCTGGAAACTCCCGCCTCGCCAGTCCCGCCTCACCCACGGCGCCGGCATCCAGGCCATGGGCTTCGTTATGGACAGCCTCACCGACGGCCTGCCTGCCGAAGACGTCGACTGCGACGCAGTGCGCAACGCCGTCCTGGGCCTGATGCCGATCACCGCCTGGACCTCCGGCATGTGGCGCTTCGCCGACGGCGAGCAGCGCCGCTGGAACGGCCTGCAGAACACCCCCAACGACGTCCGCCTCCTGACCGACCTACTGGTTCGCGCCGTACACAGCTGACCTGACCGTTCGCGGTGCCCCAGCTCCGGGGCACCGCGAATGACGGCAATTCGCCCGCCGCCGGCATCCGGTGGCGGGCAAATCCGTTTTCAGGGCTGCAGCAGCCGGCTGCACGTGCGGTGCTGCCGCCGGCGCTCCACCGTCGTACACCAGCCCATGAGGATGCCGACTGACCCCGGTGAGTGTCGGCCCGGGCCGCTCGCGGGACCGAGGCCCTGGTTGCTGGTGTTGATGAACCTGCGGCAGTACTCGGTAACAGTCGTCAACCCGATGACGGGCAGCGGGGTCACTCGAACGTAGCCGCCGGCCGGTTGACACCTCGTCTCGCCACGCTTGCATCTATCCGTGCGGCAGGTCCTGCGCCGCTCCTTCTCCTTCCGGTCCCGTCAGGCGGGGCAGGTTAGGTCTCCTCCTCGGCCCGCAGCGCCTGCAGCGTCCTGGCACCGCGGGCATCGCGGTGTTCCCGCAGCGTCAGGTACTGATCGCTTGTGCTCGGTCTTGACCGGACCGACTGCATGGGTTATGAAGCTAAATGATCATCTTTATTGTGATCCCATACCCGGTGTCCCGGCGGGGTGGCGTGGAAGGGTGGTGGGGCGGCGGCAGGACGGTGCCGGACGGAGTGGTGACGGGCCGCCCGGGTTGCGGCTTCGGTGCGGTGACCTAGCGTCGACGAATCGTGATCGCCCAAGATTGTCCACCTGGCGGGGGCGTTGTCGGTGGTGCGGTTTACGCTTCAACCGGCTGGATGTGAGCATCTTGTGAAGGAAGTGCAATGTCGGGGCTGAGGGTGGGGGATTTCATCCGCTTTGCCAGCTGTTCGGCGTGCGAGTGCGACGCAATGCCCGAGGGGGAGAAGGTCATATTCATCCGCTTTGAGGTGATGGCGGAATATCTGAGGCGGTGGCGGCACGCGGTTTTCTATGGGGGATTGGCGGTGCAGAGCCGCCGCATGCCGCTGTGCCCGGAGGCGCCATTGTGTGCCGCGTCAGGCGGCAGGCTGCACGGCAGGGTCGGCCCGTGCTCAACGGCCCTGCCGTCGCGGTCCGCAGGCAGCACCCTGAGCCTCTGGGGTCGAGCTTACCTGCCGGTACTGTCGCTCTGCATCGCCGACCGGGAAGGGGCTGCGGCATGACGGACGAACCTGCCGCGTGCCCTCGGTGCGGCGCCAAAATGGTCATGCAATTCGCATCGCGGGGACCTAACGCAGGCAACTGCTTCTGGGGCTGTTCGCGGTTCCCGGCGTGCCGTGGATCACGGGCCATCGACGGCGGCGCGGGCAAGGCGGCGCCGGCCCGGCCCCGCACGCCGAAGGTGAGCCGTCCGATGCTCAGCAGCGATACCTCCCGCGGCCTGTCGCTGCGCCGGGGCGACCTGTTGGTATCCAGTGCCAACATGCTCGGGGCCGGGAAACTCGTAGGCAAGGACGGCGATGGCCTGGTCCTTGAGTACTTCGACACCCCCGGACAGCATGCGGGTGAGCGCCGTCGTCACACCGTCCCCAGGGAGGGGCTCGGGCGGCTCACCCTGACCCCAGAGATGCGGGTGTTCTGGCTGAAGGGCGCCACGTGGCGTTCAGGGCGTGTCATCGAGACCACGGCTCAGCGGGACATCTACGTGCGGGCGCGCAACTGGGAGGGATACCTCCCTGAAGAGGACCTGTATGTCCGCTGGGCACAGCCGCTGACCGACCCCGTCGGCTTTGCCGGCGCCGGACTGATGGAATCGCCTCTGCTGGCCGACATGCGGCGCCCCTTCCTGCAGAGCACCCTGACGCAGCGTTCGGCGGCCCATGGTATGCGCGGAGCACTCTCGAGTGGTATCGAGTTGTATGAGCACCAGGTGGAGACCGTGTGGCGCGTGCTGCAGGACCCGGTGCAGCGCTACCTCCTAGCAGATGAAGTCGGTCTCGGCAAGACGATCGAGGCCGGCCTTATCATCCGGGAACTCCTGCTGGACCAGTCCGACCTCACCGTGCAGCTGATTCTCCCGCCGTTCCTCGTGGAGCAGTGGCGCCGCGAACTGTCGGGCAAGTTCCGCACGGGTGACTTCCCGGGCGCCCGCATCGTGTACTCCCGCGATGACGCACCCGACACGTGGGAACCGGCTGATCTCGTCGTGGTCGACGAGGCGCACAATCTGGCCCGCCTCGCGTACAGCGAGCAGCCCGAACTGTCCAGCCGCTACGCGCGCCTTGCTGAGGTTGCCACAGCCAGCCCGCGCCTGCTGCTGCTGTCGGCGACGCCGGCGCTGCACAACGAACGCGCCTTCCTGGCCATGCTCAAACTGCTCGACCCAGCCGTCTACCGGGATACGACGGCCGAGGACCTGCGCCAGCGTATGGAGGCGCGTTCGGGGCTGGGCCGACTGTTCCTTGGACTCCAGCCCCACTTTCCTGGCGTTCTGCTGAACAAGCGCCTCACTGAGATCGGTGCCACGTTTCCTGAAGACGCTGAAGTCGCCGCCTTGATCAGTGAGGTCAGGCAGGCAGTCGGAGGACCGGACCGGCATGCACTGGCCGGCGCGATCGGCTCGCTGCGCACCTATGTCTCCGAGGTGTACCGGGTCCACCGGCGGATGCTGCGTACCCGCCGTACCGCTGCGCTGCACGAGTCGTACAGGGTCACCGGGCGTTTGCGCCCCCAGCAGGTTGTTCTTCCCTCGTCCGCGTTTGCCGGCCTTGCCTCCCTCCTGGACAACTGGCGCCAGGAGGCTCTTGCTGCTTGTGAGTTCGACAGGGAAGCCCGCCGAGAGGCAGCGTCCGCCTTCGCGACGGCAGTCGCGTTGTCTTTGGACCCGGATGCCCTGCGCGCGTGGACGCAGTCTCGGGCGGCAGCCGCACAAGGCGAGCAGGAAGCGCTCGACCGCATCGAGAGCGACCTGCGGTTCGTCAGCCGCCGCCGCGACATCGCACGCCCGCTGGCCGATGCACTGACCTATCTGTTCAAAACACGTGAACGGGTGGTCGTCTTCTGCCCGACACCGCAACTGGCAGGGGAGTTGGCCGGCGCATTCAGGGAACTGCTTCCGGAGACTGTCTACCAGCACCTGGCGAGCGACTCGCCCGCAGTGTCCGAGCAGGCGGTGCGGACTTTTGAGCAGAGCCGGACGGCAGCCGTCCTCGTTGCTGACCACTCAGCGGAAGAAGGACGAAACCTCCAGTTCGCCGATCTCCTCATACACGTGGGCCTGCCGCCCGGGGCAAACCGTCTCGAGCAGCGTATCGGCCGATGCGACCGCTGGGACGCGCATCGCGAAGGCGGCGCCTGGCGCTCTTACTGGGTGGCGGAGACGGACGACACGCATTCGTTTGCTGCAGCGTGGATGCGCATCCTCAGCGAAGGGTTCGCCGTCTTCGACAAGTCCGTAGCCAGCCTGCAGCACGCGGTGGACGCCGCCACAGACACTGCCTGGGACATGCTGTTCGAGCACGGTGTTGAGGTGGCACCCGAGGCCATCCGCACGGTCCGCACCATGCTCGAGGACGAGGTCAAGCGCGTACAGGAACAGGACGCTCTGGACAGCATCGAAGCACCTGCTGATGAGCGCTCCGTGTACGGCCGGATGATGGCCTCGGAGAGCGAGGCAGCCTCGTTTGCCGACGTTACAGATGCGCTGCTGTCCGCGCGGCGGGAGGCGGGGAACCTTCGGTTCGCACCCGCCGGCGACCCCGCCCATGCGATCGGCAGCTACGAACCCGTCAGCCGGCCGACCGCCGGACAGGTTCAAATCCCGCTGGTACCCGCTGCGAGACTGCAGCGTGACTTTGTGCCGCTTGCAGGACACCGCGGCACCTTCGTGCGCAAAGTGGCCGTCGAGCACGAAGACGTCCGCCTCTACCGCTACGGCGATCAGTTCATCGATGCCGTGTCCGACTTCCTGTGGAACGACGACCGGGGGAGAGCCTTCGGCATGTGGCGGTGGATCCCCGCCTGGCCCTACGCAGAGCGCTTCGCCTACCGCTTCGACTACGCCGTCGAAGCGCAACCGCTGCAGGCCAGCCCGGAAAGCGACCTACTCGACCAGTTGGCTGCAGCCTGGAGTAGCGACCTGGTGGACCTGCCGTCGCTGCGACGCCGGGCCGACGCGCTTTTCCCGCCGCTCATCGTGACTGTGTGGACAGACGCAGACGGCACACCGATCACCGACGAGCGCCATCTCGACGCCCTGCAGGCGCGCTATGCAAAGCCCGCACCCGGGCAGCTTGGAGGCGACTACGCACTCAACTCAGAGCGCATCAAACACGCATACGAACTCATTCCGGCCAGCCAATGGGGGGCGCGCTGGCGTGCTGCTGAGCACAGTGCTCAGCACCTGGCCCACAACGACGACGCCGTAAGCGAGACCCGCACACGGGCCCTGGCCCTCGCCGAGACCGATATAGCCACCCGACTACGGCAGTTGCGACTGCGTGCCGCGCGGTCAGAGGGAAACGAGCGCGCTGAACTGGAGGAAGAAGTGGAAACGGAAGCGCTGGCGGGGCAGGAGTTGATGACAGCGCTCCAAACGCCTTCGCTCCGCCTGGACAGCACCGGTGTGGTCGTGATCTCGGGCCGCAGCCTGGAGCAGGACGGTCGCGCGTGACCGCTCAACTTGACATCGTTCAGCGCATTGTTTTGGGAAGGGAGGCATCGGCGGATCAGCTCACTGGCCCCCATCGGCGCTTCGCCGACGCCTGGCGCTCCGGCCTTGCCGGGCCCGCCCTCAGCGGCGACATTGCCGCTCTGCTGGCTCAGATGCTTCGCCATCAAGCGGGCGTGACGGGCCAGCGCCACCACGAACTGGAGATCAACCTCCACGAACGCGGAATCGACCTGCAGGCGCTCAAGCGAGCGCACCTGCGTGTCGAACGGTTCGGCGCCACACGGCACACCGTGCGGCTCGGCGACGCCTGGACGCCTGACTGGCTCCACGGCGACCCCCGCTGGATCGATCTCGCCTGCGCAAGCCCCGGGCCGTTCGTAGGCACCGACAACACGACGGTGGAGACCAGCGCTCGCCCGAACAGCCCGGTGCCAGTCGATCCAGCCCTGCACGCGATCGCTCCCGACATCGACCGCTACCGCTCACGCAGCCAAGCCAGCGCAGTTCGGACGGCCTGCTTGGCCGATCCGGCCTCCACCCTGCATGTCGTCCTGCCCACCGGCACGGGCAAATCTCTCGTCGGTCTGGCCCCTGGGCTGCTTCGTGCACGCGGAACCACCATCGTGGTGCTGCCCACCATCGCCTTGGCGCTCGACCAGGAACGCCACCTGCGCAAACGTTTCCCGACGTCCGTGCTCCCTCGCGAATTGGCCTATCACAGTGGCCGCCTCAGCGAGGAACGCGCAGCCATCAAGGAACGCCTGCGCGAGGGAACTCAGCGGATCCTTCTCACGTCACCCGAAGCCCTCGTACGCGGATTCACCGCGACGCTGCGCACCCTTGCGACGTCCGGCCAACTCACCAACCTGGTCATCGACGAGGCGCACTTGGTGCGCCTGTGGGGCTTGAGCTTTCGTCCCGAGTTCCAGATCGTCGCCTCGCTCGTGGGCGAACTGCGAGAACTCGCCACCGGGGCCGGGCACCCCCCGCCGCGTGTCACACTTTTGTCCGCAACGCTGTCGGCGCCCAGCCTCCAACTCAACGATCAACTCTTCGCAGGCAGCGCCGAGTCACTGTTCGTCGGGTCGACGTTCCTGCGCTCCGAACTGCGGTACTTCCTGGGCGCCACCACGTTTTCCGGCGTCCGGATCGAACGCCTCATTGAAGCGATGCACCACCTCCCGCGGCCGGCGATCATCTACACCACTAAGAAGGAGCCCGCCAGGATCATCGCTGAGCGTCTGCGGGCCGCCGGGTTTGCTCGCACCGCCGTTTTCCACGGAGACCTCGGTTCTGCCGAGCGTCTTGACATCATGCATGGATGGTCCGGCGACGACGGGCCGACCACGACCGACATCGTGGTCGGCACCAGCGCCTTCGGTCTGGGGGTAGACCAGAGCGATGTACGTACCGTGGTGCATGCGTGCGTCCCGGCTTCGGTCGACCGCTTCTACCAAGAAGTCGGCCGCGCGGGACGCGACGGCCACGCGGCGCTGTCGGTCTGGCTTCCTGCCGTGCCTGACGCGGCCGAAGGCCAGCAAGTCGAAAACGCGACCGTGATCGGGAACACCAAGGCGTGGAACCGATGGGAAGCCATGCGCGATCACTGCCTCCCTCCGCCGCAGGAGGGCAAGGGCCTGATCCTGGACACCACAGTCGTACCCGGGCACGGCGAAGAGCCCTCGGACGCCAACCAACTGTGGAACCGCAACACGCTCGTCCTCATGGAACGCGCCAACCTCATCACCATCGAGAGGCCGGACCCGCCGGTAGTCGAACGCATACCCGGCGAGTCCGAGCAGGCGTGGCGAGCACGGTTCAGCAAGGAGTGGACTGCCTTCGTAAGCCACGTTCCTGTACGGCTCAGATCGCACGTGGCCAACCTGGACCGGCAAACCCTCGAGGCTGCCTTGCAGCGGACCCGCGCGGATATCAAGAACGCCGAAGCCGCCTCAACGGCGCGCATCACCCGCCTGCTGGCAAGAAGAGAATGCTGGGGACGCGTACTGAGCGAGGAGTACACCTACACGGACGTAGGTGCGATGCGGGCCAGCCAGAACGTGGCGCCCGCGTGCTCCGGATGCCCCGCAGAGGCCCACGTGCACCAGCCCGTTTTGCACACCGCGCGCCCGCTCGTCGGGGAAGCGCTCATGCCCGACCTCGGCAGAAGCCCCAGCACCGCCCTGGCGAACCTGGCCGCCGGCCACCGCAGCATCGTGGTCACCTACCCCAACGGACGTCTCAGAACAGCCCTGAGTAACCTCATCCAGTCATGCGTCACCAACGGCGTACGCGGCATTGCCGCCTCGGCCTCGCTGCTCGGGCTCCCGGCCATCCGTACGGCCTCGCGGTTCGCCGACGAGGGCATGGTTGCCGTGGACCCCCTGCGGACCGGCGGGGTACCTGCGCGCCTTTCGGTGCCGAGTCTGATCCTGATGGACCACGGGGAGACGCCGCCCATCTCATGGCTCGCCCCCACCAGTGGACCACTTCGCGTCGTAGTCGTCCCGGAAGACATGCCCGACCCGGCCTATCCAGATGCACTCATCAAGAGCATCCGCAGCCCTCACTGGACCATTGACGACTTCCTCAGGAGACTCTGATGGCTGTCTTGAACCCCCCGCGAAGCCTTCCGGCCCTTGGCCGCGCCATCATCAACTTCCTCACCGGATCCCGACGGGCCTGGACCGAGGAAGAGCTGATCGAGGCGTTCAGACCGCCGGGCCTGAACGAGGACAGCTCCTCTTTTGAAGGCGTCGCGCACACCCTCTACACCTTCCGGTCGATCGGGATGCTCTGCAGTGACACGGACGGTGTGATCACCGTGAGCGACAGCGTCGCTGTCCGGGGAGGCACACTGTCGCCTGTGGCGTTCCGCCGCGCGCTTCAAAGGCATGCCCTCGATCTGGACCGCGACGGTGACCCGTGGCAGACGGGCCCGGGGGAGAGCCTCACCGGTGGGGCGCGTGATCTGCTGAGGGCGATGTCGTGGTTCCTTGCGCAGGATGCGCTCGGGCGTCCCCTGGCGTGGACCAGCGGCGTTCAGGCCCTCCAGCAGGCGCAGTTCCCGGACCTGGACAATGACACCTGGGGCATCACCAACGACACGCGATGGGGTGCAGTCACCCGATGGGGACCGGCACTTGGCCTCACGGCGCCTTCGCTTGTGCAAGCCAGATCGGGACTTGTGCCCCTCCCCGTCGTGGCGATCAACGACGTCTTGGACGAACTGCCTGCCGGACAGGTGCCCATCGGTGACTTCCTGGGCCAGCTGGCGACCAAACTGCCTGTGCTGCATGGCGGTCTGGTCCGCGCCTCCCTCGTGGCGTCCCTTCCCGACGGAGACCCTGACCCGGGCATCGCGCAAGATTGCGCCGACAGTTCGGTAGGTCAGGCACTGCGCATCCTGCAGGACCGCGGCCGGCTTGTCTTCGACACCCTGCCGGACGCCGACGGCATTCGGCTGTCGCGATTCGACAGCCAACGTCAAACGCACGTCACGCTGGTTCAAGGAGGAAAGCGATGACTTGGCGGGGCACTCTTCCTGCCGCCTGCTGGGAGGCCCGCGAGGCCCCGGCCATCATTCCGGTTGAGGCAGAGAGCACTTCTAACGGGGTGTTCCTCGCCACGCACAGCTCGATCCCGATCCTCCTGCGCGACCAGGTGGACAGCGCGATAGGCGGCACCGTCGTCGACGAGCACAGCCTGCGGCGCGCCGTCGAGGAACTGCCAGCGGACCAGCCCATCATCCCCATCCTCGGGAAGTCGGGCACAGGGAAGTCGCACCTGATCCGCTGGCTTCGCATCAACCTGAAGCCCAACGACGCGACGCGGCTGATCTTTGTCCCCAAACACCGCATGTCGCTGCGCGGGATCCTCGAACTCATCCTGGAACACGCCACCAGCGAACGCGCCGAGGAGTTGCGTGCCAAGGTTGCCGCTGCTTCGGATGCTGCCGCGGACGAAACCACAGCACAGCTTCGCCTGCGCAACGAGTTGGCTGTCCTGGTCGAGACCCGCGGAGCAGATAAAGACGGCACGCCCGAGGAGAACGATCTCCGCGCCTTCCTTGCTTCTGCGGAGGGCCTGCCCGCCCTGCTGGGCGACCCCGTCTTCCGCAGGCGATTGCTCGCCGACAACGGTCCCATCGCGCGTCTGGTCCGGGAAAAGCTCTCCGGCAAGGGTTCGGAGGACAAGGAGGACGCGTTCGGTTTCAGCGCAGCAGACCTGGACCTTTCGGTCGATGATGTCAGCAAGGCCGGCGCCGACGCTGCCAGTGTCGCCAGCGCACTCGCCAGCGATGCTCCCCTGCGGGACCTGGCAGCGAAGATGCTCAACGAGCAACTCGGACCGGCGGTCAGCGAGGTCTTCGGAATCGGGGGAGACGACCTCAAGCAACTCCTCGTCGAACTACGCCTCGACCTGCACAAGCAGGGGCTGGAACTCCTCCTCCTGATCGAGGACTTTTCGATCTTCCAAGGCATCCAGGGCGGTCTTATCGACGCGATCACTTTGCTGCCCACCGAGACGCTTGCCCTGTGCCCGATGCGTGTCGTCATGGCCGTCACCACTGGTTACTTCGTCAACCAGATGCCGGAGACGGTGTACACGCGGACCTACAAGGTCTTCGATCTCGAACTCCCCGCGGACAAGACAGCCCCGTTCGACCCCGCAGGGTTCGCCGCCCGGTACCTAAACGCGGTACGCGTCGGCTCCAAAGAGATCGACAGGCACCGCACGGACGAACGCCCGGAGCCCAACCACTGTCTGCAATGCCCCGTCCGGGACAAGTGCCACCAGGCGTTCGGGGAGGTTGAAGGCGTCGGTCTGTTCCCGTTCAGCAGGACGGCACTCGACCGGGCCATCCGCAGCCAGTCCAAGGGTGATGCCTTTGTCGCGCGCGACGTGCTGACCCGCGTCCTGCGCCCCGTCCTCCACCGTGACCAGACCGAACTCGACGAAGGCCGTTTTCCCAGCGCCGGATTCGAGAACGACTTCCACATCGGCGCGCTGGACATCCTCGACAACGTCGAGGACCACGTCCGGCTGCGCACGCCAGGTGACCCCGCACTCTCCGAGCGCCGCGTCCGGATGGTCCGCTTTTGGGGGACAGGCCACGGACCGCAGAACCTTCACCCGGCGATCCACGAAGCATTCGCCGTCCCGCCCCTGCCTGACCTCACTACAGAGCAGCAGACTCTCCCGCATCAGTCGTCACGGCAGAAGCCCAGCCTGCCCGTGGATAAAACGCGTCAGGCATCCGTTGTGGCGGACCCGCCTCCCCCGCCGCCCCCGTCCCCGGCGGCTTCGAAGCCGCCTTTGGTCCAGGCGGTCGACGAATGGCACAACAGCGGCAAGCTTCTTCAGAGCCACCGCAACGAACTCCGGAAGATCGTGCACACTGCCGTCATCGGCTGTCTGGGACTCGAAGACGGATACGGAGGCGACAGCGGAGACTGGACCAAGGGAAGGGCGGAACTCGCGCCGAGCTTTGATGCGAACACCTCGATCGCGCTGGACGGCAGTGGCCTGCAGACCGCGCTGATCTCGATCGACCACCGCAATGTGGAGGACGTCCGCGTTCTTCGTGCCCTCGCCTGGGTGAACGCGAAGGAGTCCTGGGAGAACGTGGAACAGGGCGATGCACTGCAGAGCCTGTGCGTGAACAAGGTCCAGGAATGGGCGGACAGCGTGTCCGCTTTCCTCCTTCCTCCGCAAGGTGACGACGCCGAACTGGCCCGGCTTGCGCACGCCCTTCTGTCCGTCAGCAGGGCCCTGGGGATCGCCGACTCGTACAAGAGCGACGCACTCAGCCGGGTTAAGGCGCTCTTCGCCAGCCCGCCGAGGCTGGCCGATGCCACGCAACGGCCCTACACGCGACGACTGCAGGACCGCTTCGCCAACGCTGACCCGAAGGCGGATCGAAACCTCCTTCAGCGGCGGCTGCTCCGCTTGACGTCCTACCGCCAAGGCACCGGCAAGCCGCTGGCCGTTGATCTGCCGCGCCTTGTGCGGGTAGTGCGCGATGACGCGGCTGCTGCGCCCTGGCCTGAGCATGTCCCCGAGCAGATCAGGAACTTGGCGGACGGTATCGAGAAGCGCGTCACCACGCTGGATCCGCTGCTCGACGAAACCCGACGGCTGGTACCCGACGTGAGCGATCTCGGCGGTGACGTCGCCGAGGTGGCCCATGCCCTGACCACCCTGCTCTCCGACCTGGCGTCGCTTGGCCAGTCAGCCAACTCGATCAACGCGCCCGCCCTCCAGGGCGCGGCGAAGTCGGTGAAAGCCGGTGATCTGAAGAAGGTGAGGGACCTGAGTGAGGGCCTTGACGCCTGGCCCACCCTCACCGCCGATCAGCGCCTGCGCCTGGTGACTTTGGATGAAGGGCCGGCCCTGCGCATCCGAGCCTGGCTCGACCCTGCGCTGGACGCCGTGAAGGTACTGGAGCAAAAGCTCCAGGCCGGACCTGCCTCGGAAGCTCGCCGTGAGTACGACGAGACCCTCGAGAGGCTCGTTACCGGGCTGGAGACCTTGAGCCGTGAGGTCATGGACGTGGCCGGACCCGAGGGGGACGTATGACGCTCGTCGAACAAGTTCAGCGTCTGCGTGTGGCAGCAGTCGCTGCCCACGACGAGGACAAGATCAAGCGGCGTACCGGCGAGCTGGCTGGGCAGGCCGAGAGCGTTGAGACTCTCATTGCGACGATCCAGCGCCTCAGAAAGGGCGTGGCTGCACTGCGCGCAGCCCACGCAGCCTTGGACGCAGACCTCGCTCCGCAGGCCGCCCAACTGGCCGCGGCCCTGCACGCGCTCGCTGAATCGCTGCCCGGTCAGGACGCCGATACCCCATCGCAAGCACTGAAGGCGCAAGTCAAAGCAGCCGATGGTTTCGTGAAGGGACTCCGCGGGTCCGTCGAGCAGGCATGGACTGCTGAACGCAACCGTGAAGTACCGGTGATCAATGAGGATCTCGTCGCTACGCTGGGCAAGAGCGGAATCGACGTGGAGGAGATCCGCATCAAGATCGAGAAGGCGCATGGCGTGCTCAATGTCCTGAAAAACCGCGCCGTCCCCGAGTTGGGCGACGTCGCCAGGCTGGCCGCGGCGCTGGAGAGCCTCCAGGCATGCGGCAAGCAGATCTCCGAACTCGTTGACCCGGTCCTCGCCCGAGTGATCACCGGTGCCCAGGAAGCAGCCGGGGCGCCCTTGAACTCCTTTACCCCCGAGGTTCTTGCCGGGCTGTCAAGGCTGGGAATCCTGGACCGCTTCTGGGTGAGGCTGCGGTGACTCCTGAAACCGAGAGTGAAATCCTCGACGTTCTCGAAGCACATGAGGACCCCCTGCTGTCCTGGGGCGTTGTCGACGGCGGATTCACCGACGACGAACTCCACACCCATATCGATGACATCCTCATGAAGTGCGGCGAACTCGACACCGCCCAAGAGGCAATCGAGGACCTCGAGGACAAGGGCCTGATCATCCGTGATGATTCGGTCACGCCGTCACGGTGGCGTACCCGTAACGGCGAGACGCTGCGTCTGCTGGCCCGACTGCGCCAGATCTTCCCCTCCGGCGACCCGGCGACGGCCTGGCGCCAAGGTGCCGCTCTCGTCTCGGACTTCCGCTACGCACGGCGCCCCCGTGCCTACCCCCGGCGCGACCAGGCCAGACACGCAGTCATCGACGGCACCGATGCGCTCCACGACCTCTACCGCCAGGTCATCGATGCCATGACCCGGCGAGGGCCCAAACACGCCGACCTCAGCGGGTTCCAGGTCCGCGCCAGCCGTCAGATCTTCACGGCCCTGCAGTCCAACATCACCACCGCCACAGTCGTGGGTGCCGGCACGGGAAGCGGCAAGACACTCGCCTTCTACCTGCCGGCCTTCGCCTACCTGACGGGACTCAAGGACAAGTCGGCATGGACGCGCGCGCTGGCCGTCTACCCGCGCAATGAACTCCTCAAGGACCAACTCAACACCGCTTTTGCGAACGCCCGGCGACTCGACCACCTGTGGACGAAGACCAACGGCCGGCCCATGACCATCGGGGTGCTCAACAAGGACACCCCGACCAGCATGAAAAGCCTGACAGCCTCCTACTCCGCATGGACGAAGCGGGCTGAAGGCTTTCAGTGCCCTCACTTCACCTGTCCCGGCAACGGATACACCGTGTGCGGGGGAACACTGTTTTGGTCCGAGCAGGACGCCAGGACCAGAACGGAACGCCTGACCTGCGGCACCTGCACGCGCGTGTTCGACGACTCCGTGCTGGTCCTGACCCGGCAGCGGATGAGCCAGCGGCCTCCGGACGTGCTGTTCACCACCACCGAGATGCTCAACCGCGGTCTGTCCGACCTGTCGCTGGGCAAACTGCTCGGTGTCGGCGCGGCCAAGAAACCCCGCTTGATGCTGCTCGACGAGATCCACACCTACAGCGGCACCACCGGCGCCCAGGCAGCCCTCGTCCTGCGGCGCTGGCACCACTCTCTGCGCAGTCCGGTCACCTTCGTCGGCTTGTCCGCGACGCTGTCGAACGCCGTTCGCCACATGGCCGATCTGACGGGCGTTGACGATGGACTCGTCACCAACATCGAACCGGGCGCAGACGAAATGGAGTACGAGGGCGCCGAATACATGGTCGCAGTGCGCAGCGACCCGACCAGCGGCGCCTCCGTGCTGTCCACCACCATCCAGACAGCGATGCTCCTCCCGCGCGTCCTCGACCACCCGGCAGAGCGCACATCCCAGGGACTTCTGGGCACCAAGGCGTTCGTCTTCACCGATGACCTCGATGTCACCAACCGGCTCTTCTTCTACCTCCTCGACGCGGAAGGCCAGCGCTACCGCAGCCCCCGTACCCAGCAGTTCAAAGACCCCCTGGCATCCATGCGCCGTCCCGGCCAAGACGGCCTCACCGACCAGCGGCGCGCCGGCCAGGTCTGGGACCTGCCGGTGAAACTGGGCCACGCACTCGGCCGCCCGGGCCTGAACGTGAGCCGGACCACCTCGCAGGACGCAGGAGTCGACACAGCCTCCCAACTCGTCGTCGCAACGGCCTCGCTCGAGGTCGGCTTCGACGATCCAGACGTCGGTGCCGTGCTGCAGCACAAGGCGCCCCGCGGCGTCGCCGCATTCCTGCAGCGCAAGGGCCGAGCCGGCCGAAGCCGCCGCATGCGCCCGTACACCGTAGTTGTGCTCTCCGACTACGGGCGTGACCGTGCCACCTACGAGGCTTGGGATGCACTGTTCGATCCCGTCCTGCCCGAACTGGTGCTTCCCATCCGCAACCGCGCGGTCCTCCGCATACAAGCCACCCTGGCGATGCTTGACTGGCTGGCAGAACAACTGCAACCCGTTCACCAGTACGCAAAGCTGTGGCGGGACTTGAAGGATCTCGCCGATCCGGACTACCCGGACAACCGCAAGGTTCAGCAGACTGCCGTCGCCATTCTGCGCGACCTGCTGCGCGACCCCGGCCGCCAGCGCAGCCTCCGTCTGTGGATCGAAGGCGCACTCCAGGTCCCGGAGGAGTTGGCCGCCGAGATCCTGTGGCACCCCCCTCGCCCCCTCATAATGGCGGCCGTGCCCACCCTGGCACGACGACTGGACAACGAGTGGGCCATTGCCGAGGACCACACGTACGTCAAGGGTAAGGACATGATGGGCAGAAACCCGCTGCCCGACTTCTTCCCCGAGAACCTCTTCAGCGAACTCGCACTTCCCGAAGGGTACGTGGTCATACCCCCGCAGCAGCCGTGGGAGAAGGAGCCTGAACTCCAGGCGATGGGCCTGGCTCAGATGCTGCGCGAATACGCACCTGGACGGGTGTCACGGCGCTTCGCCACCCGCAACCTCGAGCACCGGCACTGGATCCCCATTCCCTACGGGGAGCGTGAGACCGTCATGGATCTCGCCCCTGTCCTCCAGGCGCACCACCGGGAGGAGACGGCCACCGTCGAAGTCAGCGGAGTCCCCACCCCCATCCCGATCGTCCGTCCCGACAGGGTGGAACTCCAACTCGCACCGCCAGAACTCAAGGATGCTTCCAACGCGGCCCTGGTCTGGCGATCCCAGTTCCTGGAGAGGGGCCTCGGCCTGGTCGCCCGCCTTCCCCTGTCGGACCCCATCGGCGGCCTCATCGGTGAAGCGCGCTTCTTCCTTCACGCTCAAAACGCCCACGTCGAGGTCCGCCGTCTTGCAGTCCAGAGCGAGGCCAGTTTGGTCTTTGCCCGGGGCGGCGAAGCCCGCGTCAAAGCACAGTTCTCGCTCGATGACGAGCGGGTCGGTCTCGGAGCCACCTACGACGTGGACGGCCTGCGCCTGACCATCACGGTGCCAGACGTGATTACTCCACCGGGAGACCTCGACCCAGCCCTGCGCAGCGCCTGGTTCCAGCACGTTTTGACGAATGACCCCGAACTGCTGGAACAGATGAACAAGTTCCAGTTGGAATGGCTGCACCAGACCATCGAGTGCATGCTGCTGATGTCCGCCGTGACCGACGGCACGCCGCTTCCCCACGCCTACGAGACGGTGCGGGACACCTTCGCTGACCGACTGACGGACACCCTGAGGGCAATGTTCCGCAGTTCGGACGTCGAGGAGAGCGAGTCCGCCACACTCGGTCGAGTGGGTGAGCGACTGCGCCAACTCCTCGCCGACAAAGACATCGTCGCCCGCTTGGACCACCTTACGGATCAGGTCTGGAACCCTGATCCTGCACAGTTCCAGGCCTGGCTGCGCCAGCGTGTCCTCGCCACGCTTGGACAGGCGGCCCTGTGGGCCGCCCGGGAGATCTGTCCCGAGCACGACCCTGAAGGCATCATCGTCGACGTAGAGCCCGGCTACGCTGCCGACGGCACATGGCGCCGCGGCCAGGTCTGGCTCACCGAAGCCTCGATCGGCGGCGGCGGAATCATCGAAGCGCTGGCAACGCGCGTCCGCCCCGATCCGCGGCGGTTCCTGCGGCTGATCATGAGAGCCGTCCAGCCCTCCACCAGCGAACTGGTCGACGCGCACATGCGGCGGATCGTGCGCTACACCACTGAGCGCAGCGACTGGCTCGACCTCGTTGCGCAGTACCGAAGTTCGGCGACGCAGGCAGACCGTGTGAAAAACCTCGACCGCATACGGGCGCAGTTGCGCGCCTCAGGCATCCATGGTGCGGAACAGGCTGTCGTCTCGAGCCTGGCAAACCGCCTGCTCCGGCCCGGATCGACCGCACAGACGGACCAGGCACTTCACACCCTTATCGACGAGTGGGAGATCCAAGAGCAGCGTCTGGGCCTTGAAATCTCGCCGCGTACCTGGGCTTATCTGATGCGTCATAGGTACGACTTGGACGCCGGACTGAACCTGTCCGCGAACTCCTCAGACCGCCAACGTATCGACGCCATCCAAAGCGCACTGTGGCCACGCGGATGGGCCATACGCTCCGGAGCTCTGCAGTCGTGGAACCCCTACTTCGACAATTGGCCGGCTGCACCCGATCTGCTTCGGGGGCTGTTCACGTCCACAGACGACCTCATCAGTGTGACAGATCCCGACGCGGACAACCTGGTGCGCACACGCCTGGCCCAACAGGGATCCGCCCAACTCATCGCACTCCCCGAGGACGTAACCGTTTTGGCGGGCATGCTGGTGGATCTGTCGATCCGCGCCATCGAAACGGACTTCCTCCAGGTGTTCCCACGAGTCGTCGAGATCGACCACCGCTCCGAGGGCAGCGTCGTGGCCACCCTCGAACTTGCCGAGGTGTCCGCATGAGAAGGATCACCACCGTCGGGGCCGGCGAGACCCGACAGCTCACCGATCTGCTGCAGAACCTTCTGGTGGCCGAGTTGCTGGCTCCGTCAAGTCGCCTGTGGGTACTGTCCCCGTGGATTTCCGACATTGCCGTCATCGACAATGCAGCCGGACAGTTCAAGAGCGTGCTCCCCGCCTTGCCGGCCCGGCCCATCCGGCTGACGGAAGTACTCATCGAACTCGCCCGCCGTGGCTCGGACGTCCGAGTGATCATGCGCGACGATCCACGCAACGCCATCACAGGACAACGCCTCAACGACCTCGCCCCGGTGGGGCCACGGCCGACCCTACTCATCCGGAACACACTGCACGACAAAGGCATGGTGAGCGATAGATTCCACGTTCACGGCTCGATGAACTTCACCTTCTTCGGCCAGAAAGTGAACCAGGAAGGCGTCACCGTCGTATCCGACCCCGACCAGATCGCCCGCGCCTGGGTCGAATACCAGAACAGGTACCAATTGCCATGAGCATCGACTTCAAGGAATTCTTCGGTCCAGGCAACGACATCACGCCCACACGGGTAGAACCGAACCTGCAACTCATCCTCGAGAACTTCATGGCAGGCATCCAGCAGCGCCAGATCGGATTCCTGCCGCGAAGCTCCGGCGGCCGTCTGTGGTGGTACGGCTTTGCGCCCACCGCACGCCAGCAACGCGAGACACTCGCCATCCTCGACAGCTGGATCGGCCCCACTTTCAGCGACCTGCCCCGCCACCGTGGTGCCCTCAACCCGGCTGATCCGTTCGATGCCGCACTGGCAAAGGCAACTGTCAAGCCACTACGCTTTGAGGTGCTGCCCCGCCCGACAGCGGATTCGGAGGATTGGAAACGCGCGCGAGGCCAGGTACGCGACGCCCTGCTGGTTCTCAGTAAACTCCTCAACGGTCGGCCGCCCTCGGAGTTCGACGCCCCCCGAACTACCGTCGAGGTCCTCGACGACCTCGGACACGCCATCGCTGCCCGCGACCGTACGGTCGCCTTGGCCTGCCTGCGCGAACTTGAGGCGACCGCCGATCTCGACCGGTCGAACCTGGCCTTCCTGCGACTGCGGTTGTTCGCTGGACTCGAGGACTGGAAGGCCGTTCTCGGGGACCGGGATCTCGACCACGTCCTCGCCATGCGTCGCCCCTTGAGCGTCACTCAAGTGATCCAGCAGGCGGTCTACGCCAGATGGTTCGCCCCGCACGACGCAGCAGGCAAAGAGGAGGAACTACTCGGTGCCGTTGCCGCGCTCCCCGCGGCATTGCGGCCGCTGTTCTCGGGCACACCGACAACGAGTCGGGCGCAGGCTGTCGTGGAGTTCCTCATCGCGGTCCAAGGAGACGCGGGAGACGACACACTCAACCGACTCCTCGACGAAGCCGGCACGATCGAACCCGGCCTCCCCGCCCACCTGCGCAATGTGCTGCACCTGCACCGGGAACAAACCCCTCAGCTCACGGCCCCGTCGGAGCCACCCGCCCTCCTGGATCAGCCCGGCGCCCCGAGCGAATCACCCCTCGAGCGCGCGACCGGGATGATGGCCCGGGGTGAACTTCAGGCAGCCATCGAACTCGTACTGACGCTCGAACCGAGCCTCCACGCGGCATACCTGCTCTTGACCTGTGCACGCGACCTGCAGTCACCGCAGCAAGCAACGTTGGCACTTGAGTACATCTCCACGCATCACCTGCACGACTTGATCGAGGGAGCGAGTGCACGCCTGCGCGATGATCTTGCCTGGCTGGAGCAGTTCACCCAGGACGGACCACACCCGGACTGGCGCACCTGGCTGGATGCTCTGGACGGGGACCATGGCGGCGCAGCGCTGGCTGCCGGCCCCGAAATCACTGACGGCTGGACGCCGCTGAGCAGCAGTGCGCTGACAGCATGGCTTCACGACGCCTCCGACGAGACACTCGGCAAACTCGGTGAGCTCGGGGGCCAGTTCATGGCAGCGCACCGCGACATCTTCACTGAAGACGGAGCGGCCGAACTCAGTGAACGTGTCCTCGCCGGTCTCGCGCTCAGCGGCAAGAACTCGGCCGGCGTTCGGGTGCAGACCCAAGCCTTGCTGGACTATCTGCTGTCTGCCAACCCCGCCTCCGCGGTGTTCGCCTCGGCGCTCGAGTGGACCGATCTCATCGTCTCCGCAAACGTCTCAGCTGTGACCACGACGTGGGCGATCGACATACTGCAGACGGCGACAGCTACAGCGGCAGCGGCAACGAGCCCTGCCACTGTTGATTTCTTCTACAAGACCACCAAATTGGTGAGGCCGTTTAAGACGGCCCTGGACCCAACCGGCATTGAGGCCATCAAGCTCATAGCCGGCGAACTGGGAGTCGGCGTCCCGGAAGACTTGCTTGCCGACCAGGTACAGGACGCCGACCCTGGAGCGCCGTACCGCTACCTGCAGGACTCAAAGGTGGTGCTGTACTCCCTGACCGAGTCGGCCACCACCCGGGCTGCACAGATACTGCGCATCCTGGTACCCAAGATCGACATCGAGACGAGCGCCGAACACGACGGCAGCAGCAAACTTGCCGCACAGGCAGCCAATGCTGACGTTTTTGTCGTGGTGACGGCATCGGCAAAGCATGCCGCCACTGACTTCATCACTGCTAAGCGGGGGATGCGCCCAGTTGTACTCGTCAACTCGCGTGGCTCATCGGCGATTTTGCGTGAATTGGCGGAAGGGTGACGGTCCATAACGCAGCTGGCTAAGGGCTTGCAGATCATTAACACGTTGTCTTGATCATGCTGCCGGGGTCGCTACTCAGAAGGAATTCCCAAACCGGAAGGCACGAGGGGCGGTTTCTTCCACTTCCCTACGCCCTTCGCCGACATGACGCTCGCTGCGAAGACCGACGCGCTCGCGGACCTGCTTGGACCCGTTCTGAAGGAGTACACCCACGTCGCTGGAATCGTCGTCTCGAACGCAGCCCACCGAACGCCTGCCTCTCCCGCCGGACGAGGACGCGCCCCGTCGAGCGCCGGACAGGGCTTCCAGCGCGGACTGCCCCTCGACAGGGTCCGCGAGACCATCGTGATTCCCGGAGGATCGTCTTGCCCGAGCAGACGAGCCTGGCCGCCTACGGGGAGAACTTCAAGGCCATTGACAATCGCCCGCATGTGCGATGCCGAGGCAGTCTCGCTCAACTGGGCTCTGGCGAAGCTCGGCGTCCCCGGGGGTGTGTCATCCCTGTTGTCAGTTCCTCCGGACCCTCGTTCGGCCCCCCTCTGGACACCATGAGGTCGACTTCCGGCGTGGGGAACCTCAGGAGGACCGAGAAGGGGAGGGCTGCAGGCCCCGGCCAACAGTTTGAACCAGACGGGCCGCTCACCTTGGGCCGCTCAAGTAACCGGGCCTGGGACGCGTTCGCCAGTAGAGCCCGCAGTGGCAAAGCGCTCGAGACGGGACAGCGCGACGCTGGATGAATGTCTACTCGCTCTATCACGCCGGGACGGCTGCACCAAATCGCTGATTCTCCGGATTCTGAGCCTGCTCGCCAGCCTCTATCCGCAGGGTGAACGTCTTCACCATACGGAAGGCGGGAGGGCGTAACACCCGCTGCTTCGGCAGCCCTTACCTCGGAGACACACGATGCGCAACCAGTCCAAGCCCGCCGTGAAGGCTGCGTTCCTGAACGTTCAGAACGCTGCGCAATACATGGGTATCTCGGTGAACACCCTCTACGTCTGGCGCCATCGCCGACAAGGGCCGCCCAGCTTCCGGATGGGGCCCGGCGGGAGGGTCATGTACCGCCGGGACCTGCTCGATGCGTGGCTCAGCGAACAGCAGCAGGCGGACTCGCGGTCGAACCCGGCCCTCGACCCGCTGAACAGGGCCCCGCGGCAGCGTGAGCGTCGCCGGGCTGCCTGACCTGGGAAAACGGGTCGGAAGAGTTCAGCAGCACTCGGAATTTCATGCACACGGAGATCGTCTGTGTGTCTGATCGCGGCGCAGGTCGCGCCGAGAGAACCGCGCCCAGGCCGAGGAGAAGATGCGCATGGCGGGTTACATCGAGGACCGGTGGCTCAAGAAGCGGCCGAACAAGGAGACGGGCAAGCGTGAACGTACTGCGCTTTGGGGTAAGTGCACGCGTTACCGCGTCAAGGGGATACCGGGCGTCCGTGACCGTTCGTTCGACACGGTGGCGGACGCCAAGGCGTGGCTGGCCGAGGCACAGACCGACACACGTCGAGGGGATTTCGTCGACGCGCGGGACGGTGCGATCAGCCTTCGCGAGTACGTCGAGAAGCACTGGTGGCCGTCCCAGGTGCATCCGGCTCAGACGCTGGAAAGCATGAGGCACCGGATCTGGGGGCAGGTGCTGCCGCAGCTCGGAGACCTGGCGCTCAGGGACATCGGCGTCGCGGAGCTGCGCAAGTGGTCGGCCGACGTGCAGAGGGCGGTGGCGTCGAGCACGGCCTATGTCGCGTGGGTGTACCTCAAGGCGATCATGCAGGCCGCGGTCGAGGACAAGCGGCTCTACCGCAACCCGTGCAAGGGCAACAGCTCGATCAAGCCGCCGAAGAAGCCGGAGCGCAAGGCTCGCGCCTGGGAGCAGGATCGTGTCGACGCCGTACGGGAGGCACTGGCCGACCGCTACCGGATCATGCTCGACCTCGGCGTCGGATGCGGACTCCGGCAGGGTGAGGTGTTCGGCTTCAGCCCGGGTGACATCCATGGCGACTTCGTGCACATAGAGCGGCAGATCCTCATGTACAAGTCGCAGCTGTACTTCGGCCCACCCAAAGGCGGCAAGGAACGCGACGTGCCTCTGCCGAAGGTGCTCGCGAAGCGGCTCCTCACGCACCAGGAACGCTTCGAACCGATCGACGTCACCCTGCCGTGGCTCGACCCCGAGGAACCCGACCTCGCGCGCGAGGACCGGCGCAAGGTGACGGTCCGGCTGCTTGCCTATACCGGGCGGCGCGGCGCGATCAACCGCACAACCTGGAACACCAAGGCGTGGAAGCCCGCGCTCGCGGCTGCGGGAGTCATTCCGCCGCTGCCCAAGCGACAGCCGGGGGAGAAACCGTCGCGCGTCTGGGAGCCCAGCCGCGAGCACGGCTTCCACGTCTTGCGCCATACGTACGCCTCGGTGATGCTCGAAGCCGGTGAGTCGATCGTCTCGCTCGCGAAGTGGATGGGGCACTCCGACCCAGCGTTCACGCTCCGGACGTACACGCACTTCATGCCGCAGGCCGGCGCGCGGGGACTGTCCGCCATCGAGGCCTGGTTCACGGACTCGGCCAAAAGTCCCTGAGAAGTCCCAGAGGGCTGAACCAGCCGCCGGATATCCACAAACATGCAGGTCAGAGCGTGATCGCTCCCTGAGTGGAACAGAACCCGGCGTACAGCCCGACTCGTCTGCCGCCACCTGCGGCTTTGCCTTGGAAAGGGCCTCTGACCTGCGTCAGTCACGCGGCCTGGAGGGCCGGCGTGGTCATGACGGTCTCGAATTCGACGGGGGTCAGCCGGCCGAGTGAGGCTTGTCTGCGGCGGCGGTGATAGGTCCGCTCGATCCAGGTCACGATCGCCATCCGCAGTTCCTTGCGGGTGGTCCAGCTCCGGCGGTCGAGGACGTTCTTCTGCAGCAGGCTGAAGAAGGACTCCATGGCTGCGTTGTCACCGGCTGCCCCGACTCGCCCTATCGATCCGGCCATCCGGTGGCGATCAAGCCCGCGCACGAATTTTCGGGACCGGAACTGACTCCGCGCCCTGGTCTGCGTGAGACGAGAAGCCGCCTCCCTTTGACTCGGCCCCCTCGGTCCACCCTCGCCTCAGTGACATCAGCCAGCCGCGCCGTGCAGCAGGATGGTGGTAATGAAGTCTGGGGCTTGTCGGGGGCCCATGTGCCCTTCGAGTGCCAGTTCCCATGCTGTCTCGGCCAGGCCACAGTAGGTCGAGGCCAGCCACGTGGCCGGCATGTCCTTGCGTAGCAGCCCAGACGTCTGACCACGTTCAACAATGGAGACCGTTCGGTCGAAGACGGCATCGGCCCGGGCGCTGGCCTCTGGCACGCCTAGGACGTCCGGCTCGACGTAGACAAAGTTCCACAACTGGGCGAATGAGGCGTAATCGCTCACCAGTGCAGCCAGAACCTGTTCCATGGGGGCGGTTTCGACCTCCGCCCGGGAGAGGGCCTGCTCGCAGTCGTCCAAGATCTTCCCGGCCATCGCCTCTAGCAGATGCTGACGGGTGGGGAACAGGCGAACCAAGGTCGCGCGACTGATGCCCGCGCGCGCGGCGATCGCCTGCATCGACGCCCCCCTGTCTTTGGCGAGCACCGCGATCGCTGAGTCCAGTACCAGTGTGGCGTCTGTGCGCATCCGAGAGAACTTCCCGTGCCTCTATTGACACATTGATGTTTCAATTTATTCTTTGAGGCGTCAACATCGTACTGCCGAGGAGGTGCCATCCATTGCCTGGAAGCACCGCCCCGCTGTGCGGTCAAGACCGAGACACGCCGCTTCTCCTCATTCCCGCGGCCGCATCAGCCTGCGGGGGACGGCGTCGGCACCCTCGCCGCGTCGGCCCCGCCAGCCCCACTGGGGGTGGTCGTCATTGGTCAGGAACAGCGGAACCACCCCACTTTGGTCGACCCCAGGGCAGGACGTCCTGGTCGTTGAAGCTCCTACCAGATCGCTAGCTGCTTAGACCAGTGAACCGTTCCGGGTTCGGTAGGGACTCGATCATTTGAGAGGATCGAGTCATGGCACGCCCTTCCCAGTACCCGCTTGAGCTGCGCAAGCGAGCTGTCCGCATGGTCGCCGAGGTGCGGCCGGAGTACGACACCGAGTGGTCCGCGATGAAAGCCGTCGCGTCGAAACTCGGCATCGGCACGACCGAGACGCTGCGTAAGTGGGTGCGGCAGGACCAGATCGACGCCGGCGCCCGGCCGGGCACGACGACGGATGAGTCGGCGGAGCTGAAGCGGCTGAGGAAGGAGAACGCTGAGCTGAAGAGGGCGAACGACATCCTCAAGGCAGCAGCGTCTTTCTTCGCGGCCGAGCTCGACCGGCCACACACACGCTCGTAGCGTTCATCGACGAGCACAAGGGCCGCTTCGGCGGCGTCGAGCCGATCTGCCGGGTCCTCACCGACCACGACTGCAAGATCGCCCCCTCCACCTACTACGCACACCGCAAACGCCAGGACGCCCCCGCGGCCCGCACCGTCCGCGACACCGAACTGAAGCCCCTGATCAAGGAGGCGTACGACACCAACTACCGTGTCTACGGTGCCAGAAAGATCTGGCGCCACCTGAACCGACAAGGCCATTCCGTGGCCCGCTGCACCGTCGAACGCCTCATGCGCGAACTCGGCATCACCGGCGCCGTCCGCGGCAAGAAGGTGATCACCACGATCCCCGACCCCATCGCACCCAGGGCACCGGACCTGGTCGACCGCGACTTCGTCGCCGACGCACCGAACCGCTGCTGGGTCGCAGACTTCACCCACGTGGCGACCTGGACCGGCGTCGTCTACGTCGCCTTCGTCGTGGACACCTTCTCGCGCCGCATCGTCGGCTGGTCGGCCGCCACCACGAAGGAGACCCGGCTCGTCCTGGACGCGCTGGAGATGGCCTTGTGGCAACGCGACCGCGACCAACGCCCCCACATTCGAGGCGAGTTGATACATCACTCGGACGCCGGGTCGCAATACACGTCGTTCAAGCTGGCCGACCATCTGGATGCCGCCGGCATCGCGGCGAGCATCGGCTCGGTCGGGGACGCCCTGGACAACGCCCTGATGGAATCGACGATCGGACTCTACAAAACCGAGTTGATCAAGCCCCAGCGGCCGTGGCGAACGCTCTCCCAGGTCGAGCTCGCCACCGCCGAGTGGGTCGACTGGTACAACCACAGTCGACTCCACGGTGAGATAGGGCACATCCCGCCCGTCGAGTACGAAGCAAACCACTACCTCAGCACCACGAAACCCCAGGTCACGCCCAACATCTGAGCTCTCTACGGAACCCGGAACGGTTCACAGCGATGCATGGGGCGGCGCGCCGGTCGGTCGGCGCATCCCGTATCCACGGTGTCAAAGAGGACCGATCACCGCCCTGGCCGCGGGTAGCCGAGGCTCGGACGATGGCGACCGGTTGGGGAGCGTCACCGACTACCTCATCGACGGCAACGAGGTGGAAGGCCCCCTCAGTGCCGGGTTGCGCGACGTCCCAGATGTACATGCCCCGGTCGCAAGCAGACCCAGAGCTGCCAGTTCCCCCAGCTGTAGCAGAACGTCCGCATCGATGCGGAAACCCGTCGTAAGTAAGGAATCGAAAGTGCGTCAAAGCAAGAGCCTCACACGCCGGAACATGCTTGCAGGCGCGGCAGCAGTCGCAGCGGGGGGCGTGGCGGCATACGGCTTGAGGCAGTCGTGGGTGACTGGTGGGAGCCGCGAGGCAGTTTCGTGCTCGGGGGACGACGTCGTGGTGTGTGATGGCCCGCCGTCTGAGCGGGATGCGCTGCTGAAAGTCATCGCCCTGTCCTGGCGGCGCTACCGGAAACTCGATGCCGGCGGATACCTGGAGCTTTTCGATCCAGATCACGTCCGTGCGAGTTCCCGCCTGGGACGGCCGCAGCGGGGCTCCAAGGCGGTGTCCGCAGCGCTTCCCCGGGAATGGGAGGCCTACGAAAGAGTGGACGGGGCCATCAGCGCTCGCTTCACCCCTCGGCGGGTCGAACTATGGGTGGACGAGACGGGCGATCATGCGACGGCTCTGTACTGGCTCGAGGTCGCGTCGACCAATGCCCGCTGGTCCTACGACGACCAAGGCCTCGTCTTGCAGACCTTCAAGAAGCACCGCGGGATGTGGCGCATCGCCCACCACACCGATGTATGGGATCTGAACTACGACTTGGAACGTCAGAAGCCGGGCCAAGACGTCTTCAGTTTCGACTTCGTCTACCCCGTCCGCGACCTGGGCCGGGCCGTGCGGTTCTATACGCCGCTCCTCGGAGCGCCGTTCCATGTCGGTGACGATTCGGCGCGCTTCCAGATGCCAGGAGGGCAGTTCGTGCTCGACGCCGACCGTCTGGGCGGGCGTGCCCGCCTCGCTGCCGGGCTGCCCAACGGCTGGGGTGTCACCTATGTCGGGGACGTGGCAGCAGAACGGGACCGGCTCGCCCGGCGCGGCGTGCGGTTCGTCGACGGCACGGACGCCGAACTCCTCAAGAAGGGGCCTGACCGGTACGCCATCGGCCTGGACAGCTCATCGGCGAATCCCTTCGTGTTGGCTCAGCGCCACTACGCAACTGACGGCCCGGCACCCGGCGAACTGAGCGGTTTCACTGAGACCGGCGCCGCGGCTGCCATGGCCAAGCGCATCGCCAAGGCATGGCTGCACACCGACGCCCACACGCTCGGCACCCTGTACGGCAGGAACGGGCGATGGCTCGACAGCACCCGTACGGCCGTGCGGGGTCTGGAGGACGGGCAGGAACTGCCTCACACCCTCGATGCCTACTACTGGCGTTCTTATGACCGCTCCCCGCGTGGCCTCAGCGCCGAACTGCATGCAGACAACCTGCATGTTCAGCGAGCCGGACGGCGATCCGTGGTCACGCACACGATGCGACTGACAGGTACGGGGCCGCAACCCTTCCGAGACACCGCCTTGGTCACCCATCTCCTGGACGCCGACAACAGACCGTTGATCACCATCATTGCCCCCGCCACTGCCGACGAGAATTCTCAGGCCATGGCCAGACAACTCGACTACACCGGCTACCCGGTGACCTCGCTGAAAGCCGCCGAACGCTTCTACCGTAAAACTCTTGACTGGGGGTCGCCTTACCAGGACGACGGCTGGCGAGGATGGTGGAGCCGTACGGAATCAGTCTTCGGCATCTACACCGCCGACCCCGACCAGGACGGCCTCCCCCGCAGCGGCGTGCCGAGCGGGTACGTGAGTTTTTGGGTGCATTCCGCCAGGAGGACTTATGAGTGGATGCGCAGCGAAGGCTCACGCTTTCCGGAAATCCCATCCATCAACGAAGGGAAAGCCGGCATCTCACGGTTCCCCGGCTACACCCAGGTAGTCGGTACCGACAGCGAGGGCAACCTCCTCGTCCTCACCGAGTACACCGGCAAGTAGCGGTCGAGCCTATGGGTAATTCCCGGAAGGCGCCCAATGGGAATGAAAAAGTCTTCTACTGAGGCCCTTTCGTCATCCGTCTGCGGTAGTCGGATGGAGAGTGAGGACTGCTTGAGCGAGGGCGGTGATCCGGTTGATTGAGCACCGAATCCTCCGCAGGAGCCAGCAAAGATTTGAGGGTAGCCATGGCGGTCCCGGCGCGCTCAATCCCAACGGTCCCAGGGGGGGGCACCTATTCCGGCCGTCGGGCATATCCGTTTCGGGCCATCCGAAGAGTGTTCGGTGGGAGCGCTCCTTTTCTCTTCCGGCCGCGCTCGGCCACTGCGTCTTCTTCAGAAGGCGAGGGCAGCCCGCCCTGACCTCGAACACCACTTCACGGAAGGCCGACTCGACGGTTTCTTCGTCAAGAACCTCGAAACCGTCCAGGGCGACTAACGCGACGTCATCATCCCCGCCGTAGCCACCGGCGACCACCGACACGAGCCTGAGAACTGCCAGGTACCCTCAAGCACGTCGTCAACGCGGCCCGACGGGCTTCCGCTCCACCACGGTGGAGTCTCGAAGGACATGCCCCCACCCGCACGAGTCTCTTCGTGCTGCCTGGGGGAAGTTCTTGCTGTTCCGCGCGTCCGCGAAAACGGTCGCCGTCATGGCACTCGACGGTTCGCTGTTCCTGCACCTCACCGACCAGTTCGTCCACATGCACGGCTATCAGCCCAGGGGCTCGGAGGCGCGTTCCTGGGAACGGAGCATCCCCGTCCTGGCCGGCGCACTCAACGACGCCGGCCTGGGCGACGTTGAGGTCATGCTGGAGTACGCGCTTCCGCTGAACAGCAAGCGTGCAGATGTCGTCCTCGCAGGAGTGCACCCCAGTACCGGGGAGTCGTCGTACGTCGTGGTGGAACTGAAGCAGTGGAGCCACGTCCTGCCCCACGAGGACGATCCCACGCTGTGTCACATCGAGCGCTACAGCCACCCAGTCCTCAACCCCATCGAACAGGTGCGGCGCTACTGCGACTACCTGGTCAACTTCAACGGAGCGGTGGCCGAACACGGACACCGGATCAGCGGAGTGGCGTTCCTGCACAACACCACGGAGTTCGACGTGGCTGGTCTGCGGGAAATCGAGCGCGACGGCCGCGGGCTGCTCTTCACAGGGCAACGCCGCGGTGAATTCCTCGATCACCTCCGTTCGAGGCTGAGCGACAAGCATTCAGGCGCAAGGGCTGCGGACGAATTGCTCTCGGGCGCCACGGTTCCGTCGAGACAGTTGATGTCCGTGGCCGCTGAAGAGGTACGCGAACGGCAACAGTTCGTGCTCCTCGACGAGCAGCAGGTCGCCTACCGCACGGTGCTCAACGCGGTGGAGAAGGCCAAGCGTGCCGACCGCAAGGAAGTTGTCGTCGTCACCGGTGGCCCGGGCACCGGAAAGAGTGTGATCGCCCTCCAACTGCTCGGCGAGCTGTACCGGCGCGGGATGCCGGCCCTGCACGCCACCGGCTCACAGTCGTTCACCAAGACGATGAGGAAGGTCGCCGGTTCCCGCAAGCGGGAGGTGCAGGACCTGTTCAAGTACTTCAACAGCTTCATGACCGCCGAGAAGAACAGCCTGGACGTCCTGATCTGCGACGAGGCCCATCGGATCCGGGAGACCTCGGCCAATCGCTATACGCGTGCCGAGCACCGGACCGGCCGGGCGCAGATCGACGAACTCATCGATGTCTCGCACGTGCCCGTCTTCCTCCTCGACGAGCACCAGGTGGTGAGGCCGGGTGAGATGGGCACCGTGGCCGAGATCAAGGCTGCGGCGGCAAAGCGGAATATCCCGTGCCATGTCGTTCCCCTGGACAGTCAGTTCCGTTGCGGCGGCAGCGACGCGTACCTGCGCTGGGTCGTCCGGCTCCTCGGCCTCGAATCCGGCGGGCCAACGGTCTGGGAACCCGATGACCGCATGCAACTGCTGGTCGCCGACAGCCCGCGTGAGATGGAGGCGTTCCTCGAAGCCCGTCGGGCACAGGGCTACGGCGCCCGTATCTCCGCAGGTTACTGCTGGCGTTGGTCTCCGGAACCCAAGCCCGGTGACCCACTCGCGCTGGACGTCGTCATCGGTGAGTGGGCTCGGCCCTGGAACCTGCGCGGCGACCGCTCAGTGGCCTCAGCCCCGGACCGCTCCAATGGGCTGGGATTCTTCTTACGTAGCCGTCTAGGTAGCCACAGAAGCGATTTCACTACATGTTTGCGCAGGTCGTAGCGCTGCGATGACTTTCCCTGGCGTACAGCCCGACTCGTCTGCCGCCACCTGCGGCTTTGCCTTGGAAAGGGCCTCTGACCTGCGTCGGAGGCCCTTTCCGATCTTTCGCGGGCTTGCCACGTCAGGCGGCAAAACGTCCCTCGAATGTCCCTCGGACGGAGCTGTAAGTCCCAGAAATGATATTGGTTTGGGGTGGTTGAGCAGGTCTGATGCAGAGCGCAGATGGTTGTGCTCGGCCTGCATGTCCACCATCGTCCCTCAGGCGGAACGGTTGCCGGGGACCAGGCTGAGCGTGTGGAGACTCTTCCCAGAACCACCTGTAGGCGAGGTTGGTGGCGGGGCTGCTGGATGTCCCTGGGAGGTCGGCACTCCTTGCGGGCTCATCTGGACGGCCGCCTGGTCGCCGAGCATGCGCGCTGCTGGGCTCGCCACCAGACGCTGACCGACCCTGACCACGCCGATGCCGCCACCGTGATGCGGCACCCGTACCACCGGAGCGGGTCCGTCGCCGCGGCAGCGGAGGTCGCACAGCCGGATCTGCCCGCCTACGACCGCGTCTTCCATCTGATCGAGGGCGGAGGAGGAGAGGAGTGACGCCATGGCCACCCGCACCACCACGTCCCGGGACATCGCCGCGGAACTGGCCTTCGCCTGGCTAGGGCGTCCACCTTCGGCCCCGCGAGGGCGACTCCAGCAGGCCCCAATTTGTGGGTGATTGGTGAAGATCAGGCGTCGTGATGCGGCTCCTGTAGGCGGTTTGATTTGGGACCACCCATGGCGGTGCCGGGATGCTCGGTTGCGGGTGGGCAGTGGAAAGGTGAGGCGTTACTCAAACAGGTGTCGGTGGGCTTGGCTCCATGCCAACTTGTCTTCGAGGTCCTGCAGGTAGCCATCGGCTGCCCAGGTTGCCTGGGGTTCGTGCCCGGCATCGGCCAGCCGGCGTACTCGTTCGGCGTTTTCCCGCTGCTCGCGGATGACGGCGTCGACGATGTCGGCGGTGGGGAGGAGGCCGTAGGCGGTGCAGAACCGCTGCAGGCGTCGACGGCGGTCGGGCGGTTGCGGATAGCGGAGCCAACGGGTGCACTCGGTGTCGTCCCTGAACGGTGCCACGTACTGCAGTGCATAGGCGATGTCGTGCAGGCGTGCTGCCGGGCGAGCGAAGTCGAAGTCGATGAGGCCCACCGGCTGCTGTCCCCGCCAGATCACGTTCCATGGGCCGAAGTCGCCGTGGCAGATCACCTCACCGTCAGTGGACTCCGTCGCGCCGACGGCCCAGGCGGCGTTGTCGGGCGGGGTGAAGCCCGCGGTTGCGTCGTGGTACTCGCGCAGCAGCCGGGCGAAGGCGGTCAAGCCGTCGTCTTCCACGACTTTGGTCCACCCCGGCGGCCCCGACTCTCCGTCGATATAGCTGAGGACCTCGCGGCCTTCCTCGTCGATCCCCAAGGGCCGCGGAGCGTAGGGGAAGCCCACTGCTTCGAGATGGCTCAGCAGTGCGTGCACCGTTTCGGTCCAGGGCTGGACGGGTCGGCGGACGGTGTCACCGATCCGCACGACCTGCCGGTGAGCATGATCCTGCAGCACGTCCTCGTTCGTCACCCGCAGAGGCTGTCCACCGCGCCGACAGCGCGACACGTGGATCATGCGGACCCGTTCGTCGCCGGCGCCTCGGCCTGCTCACTTGGTCCTGTTGGCCTTGGTGCGGGCCAGGCGGTAGGACTCGGTGCCGGTCTCGATGAGGGTGGGGTTGAAGGTGAGCCGGTCCACGATCGCCGCACAGAGCCGCGGATCGGTGAACGTCTTGGACCAGCCCGTGAACGCCTCGTTGGAGGCGATCGAAATGCTGTTCTTCTCTTCTCGCTCAGTGAGAACCTGATCGAGGGGCCGCCCGAGACCTGCCCGGCGGACTCGGACGAGGCCGCGGTGGCCGTGGAGGCGAGTGCTCCTGCGGAGCCGATGTCTCCTGCGGCGGCTTTGTCTGTGTCATACGCAGAATCCTTCGGTGCCGTCCGGAGGCGGAACATCCGACAGGCTTCGGTGACGCCCCCGCCGACCGGTTTGATGAGGGCGTTGGCCACCACGACGACAAGCCCGCGCAATGCGCCACGATGCCGGCCTTCAAGGCGGAGCCTTACGTGCGACCGGCGGCGCGGGCCGCGCGCAAGCCCCGGGCGAGCAGCAGCACCACCTTCACGGCGAAGACCGCGTACTGGCGGCTGCCGCCCGGATCACCGACCTCCGCGGCGGGAGGTGCTGCCAGGCCCGAGGCAGGCTTTCCCGGGAGCGACGGAGGGGGCGGGCCCCCGTAAGGGGTGCCCGCCCCCGATCGCTGTTCACAGGGAGCTTCGCCTGGCAGGAGGCCTGCGAAGCTCAGGCGGCTGTCCGGGAACAGGGAGACGGCAGCCCATGGGGGCTCCTGCCGGTGCTGGGAGACCCCATGGAAGAAACGCGGGTCAGCTCATGCCCTGCAGGCGCCAGATCTGGTTCTTCTTCCAGGTCAGGTCGGTCGCAGGGTCGCAGGGCCACTGGTGGATCTTCGCGCGGGGGTCGGTCGAGATCCCGCTGACGTCGACGCACTTGCCGCTGTGGACGGCGGCCAGCTGGTAGTCCTTGCTGTTGCCGAGCGCGGTGACGGGGTTGAGGGTGAACATCTGGTTCGTGCTGCCGCTGCAGGTCCACTGGATGACGGCGGCACCGTCGGCCGTGGAAGCGCCCGAGACGTCCAGGCACTTACCACTGTGCTCGTTCACGATGGTGTAGGTGTTCGCCCGTCCGGCGACCGGCTTGAAGTCGAGCATTTGCTGGTAGCCGCCCTCGCAGTGGTACTGCTGGTACTGCGTGGCGTCGGCGGTGCTGAGGTCGGTGTCGTCCAGGCACTGACCGCTGTGCTGTACCACCGCGACGGTGGAGACGGTGGTGTTCGACGGCGGCAGCAGCGTGACGGTGTAGCCGTCCGCGGCGTCCGTCCACGGCACGTTCACCGAGGACGAGTTGCCGCTGACGGTCAGGGTCTGGTCGGAGACCGTCACCGGACCCGTCACCGCGTCTCCGCTGTTGTTCGGTATGCGCTGGACGATCGCGCGGACCCGGCTGTTCTCCACCACGGAGGTGGTGTCGAGGCGGTTGAGGTTGACGGTGACGTTGCCGGTGTTGCCGTTGTTGCCCAGCTGGATCTTCGCGTTGCGCGCGGTGTTGTCCTTGGTCGCCAGCCCGTCGGTGTTCGTACCGGGCGTGAGGTTGACGATGTTGCCGGTCTGGGAGCCGTAGTACCGGTACAGGAACCACTCGCCGAGCGGCAGGTACTGGCCGGAGCTGTTCTTGGTGAGCAGGTTGGCCGCGTAGTCGTGCAGGTTGGGGCCCCATCCCCAGTTGGCGCGCATGCCGTCGGCGCCGGCCCGCTCCAGGCGGCTGATGAACCAGCCGCCGCCACCGGGGTTCTGCTGCTCACGCCCGGCGTACTCGTTGATCTGGTAGGGGCGGGTGTTGGTCAGGCCCGCGGCGGCGAGGACCGAGTTGGCGTTGCTGACGGCCTGGACGGGGTCGTGTGGGATGGCGTGCCAGCTGTAGATGTCGGGGGCGACGTTGTTGGCCTTGATGTGGTTCAGGTAGGTGGTCCACCAGGTGTTGGAAGAGTTGGGCGGGTTCGCCGTGCTGGGGCCGACGATGAGCTGCCCGGGGAGGTCGGCCCGCACGGCGGCGTGGAACCGCGACCACATCTGCAGGTACTGGCTCTGGGACCGGTCCCAGAAGCCGCTCAGGTCCGGCTCGTTCCACAGGTCCCACTGGACCGTCATGTTGTTGGCCTTGACGTCGGAGATGAGCTGGTTGACGAAGTTGTCGAACTGCGTCCAGTTGCCGTTGTCGCCGGGGAAGGGCTGGCTGGTGGTGCCGTCGGCGCCCCACAGGTCGTGCGGCAGGATGACGAACGTGCCGCCGAGGGCGACGGTGCGCTTGTACTGGGCGAGGGTGGCCTTCCAGCGGGTCTGGTAGTCGGCGAGGCTGGTGGCGTAGCCGCCACCGTTGAGCTGCGCACCGCCGGCCCGCATCAAGTGCCACTTGATGTCTTTGAAGAAGTGGTCCGGCGGCAGCGACCCGTCGGGAGACAGCCCGTAGATCATGCCCGAGGCGCGGTAGCTGGGGGCGCCTTTGGCGGTCGCGAAATCGACGGTGACGCTGGTGTCCGCGGCCTGCGACGGGCCGGCAGGCACCAGAGTCGCGGCCAGGGCAGCCAGGAGGACGGCTACGGACGAGGTCGCTCGGCGTCCGGCGCGGGTTGCGGGGCTGGGAAGTGTCCAGCGAGATTTCATGCTGCGGCTCCTACGTGAGCGGGGAGGAGGACCGGGGTTGGAACGTCCCCGGGGCTGTGGGGAGACGGCCGGTCAGCGGCTGTCTCGGTGTGCGTGCGCCTCCGCCAGCAGGAGGTAGCTGCTGGCGGTCCAGGTGTAGGCGCGGTCGCGCAGGCCCGTGCCGGTGAGGGCGTCGAAGTTCTCGGCGAAGCCGTGGGTTTCGCACAGGGCGCGGAAGCGGGCGCTGATCTCGTCGGCGAGGCGGTGGTGGCCGGCTCGGCGTAGGCCGTCCTCGATGAGGACGGTGGCGGGGGCCCAAATGGGGCCGCGCCAGTAGCCATCGGCGAGGTAGTGGGGTGAGGTGGGCAGTTCGGTGGCCAGGCCGTGCGGGGTCAGGTGGGTCTCGATCCGGGCGGCCAGGGCTTTGCCGATGTGCTCGGGCAGGTGCTCGCCCAGTGCCATCGGCATCAGGTCCAGCAGACTGGAGCTCTCCCAGGTCTGCGCGCTGTCCACGCCACGTGCCACGAACCGCTCCCCCGTCCACAGCTCGTCGAGCATCGCGGCCTGGGTGGCCTCGGCCGTGACGGTCCAGCGGCGGGCCTCGTCGGCAAGGCCCAGCTCGTTGGCCAGGACGGACAGTTCGCGGAGCTGAAGGACGAGGAAGGCGGCCAGGTCGGCGGTGACAACCACGCGCTCGGGATCGAAGGTGGTGGCGTTGTCCCAGCCGCTGTCGTTGCCGTGCTGGTAGTGGGGCAGGGTGGCGCCCGGTGCGCGGCGGGCGGTGAGCCAGAATTCCGCCCACCGTGCCAATCTGCCGTAGATCTCGGCGAGTTCAGTCCGACTGAGGGGCTCGGGGAGACGTCTGCGCAGGTGGGAAAGGGTCCAGCCGTGGATGGGCGGTTTGACGAAGTTGTAGAGGACCTCGGAGTGGGTCACCGAGTCGGGCAGGGCGCCGGTCTTGTCCTGGTGGTCGAAAGGCAGGGAGAACTGGTCCCAGGCCAGGGCGGGGGCCCCGGGTGCCAGGGCGAGGGCGTTGAAACAGTGGTCCCAGCTCCAGACCTTGTCCATCCAGTGCTTGGACATCAGCACCGCGGGTCTGGTGACGAGGGCCGCCGGGCGGACGGTTGCCGACCACAGGACGTACGCGGCGAGTTCGGCGGCCGGGGTGCCGGACGAGCGCCAGGGGGCGACCGCGTCGGCGAAGGCGGTGAAGGCATGCTCCGCGGTCGCCACGATGGTGTCGAACGTCTCCGAGGAGGTGTAGGGCAGGCGTGCGCTGTCCAGTTCCTCGATGGCCGCTTCCCAGACTCCGCCGGGAGCCGCGGTGACGGCGACGCCTCGTTCGCCGGTACCGAGGGTCTGGCTTCCGGACACCTCTGCGACCGTGCCCGACAGCACGGTGACCCGGTAGCGGCGCCCGGTCTCGTACGAGGTGAACAGGTACGCCCCGTCCACCGGGTCGCGGTAGAAGTAGGTGCCCGTGAAGGGGGTCAGCGTGTCGGCGGCCGCGTTGATGCGCAGGCCCAGTCCTTCGCCGCGCAGGCGGACGGTCTCCGGTGAGGCGTAGGCGAGGCGGATGCGCCCTTGCTCACCGGTCCAGCTGAGCAGGCCCGGAGTCGCCTCGACGCGGGTCCACGCGCGCTCGCCCGTCATCGCGTCGAGGGGCGTGAAGCGCAGGACGGCGTGCATGCCGTTCTGGTGCGAGACGAGGTGGAGGTCCTCGGCACGTGTCTCCTCCGCGAGCACGGGCGAGATGCCGAACCAGGAGCCGTGCGCGCTGAACGGGATGTCGTGCAGGGAGAAGGCCGGGCCGGATCGGGCGGCGGTCATCACGTGGTACTCGTTTCTTCAGCAGGGGTCACCGGCGGTGGTCGTGAGGTGGTCAGTCCTTGACGGCTCCGGCCGTCACGCCGGCGGCGACGTAGCGCTGGGCGAGGACGAGGATCACCGTGGCCGGCAGCGAGGCGACGACGGCGGTGGCCATGATGGCGTTCCACTCCTGGTTGTTGTTGCCGATGTACTGGTAGATGCCGAGCGTGATCGGCTCGTGGGCGCCGCCATTGGCGAGGGTGCTGGCGAAGACGAAGTCGGACCATGACCACAGGAACGCGAACAGCGACACGGTGACGACCGCGTTGCGGCTCATCGGCAGCACCACGGACCGGAAGGTGCGCCACGGCCCGGCTCCGTCCATCTGCGCGGCCTGGAGCAGTTCGCCGGGGATGCCGGACATGAACGCGGTGAAGATGAGGACGGCGAAGGGGACGGCCAGGGTGGAGTCGGCGACGATCAGGCCGGGCACGGACTGGAGCAGGCCGAGCTGGAGGTAGATGGCGTAGAAGCCCATCGCCATGATGATGCCGGGGATCATCTGGGCCACCAGGAAGAGGAAACCGAGGACTCCCCCGCCGCGTGGGCGCAGTTTCGCCAGCGCGTATCCGGCGGGCGCTGCCAGCGCCACGGTCAGTACGACCGTGCCCAGCCCGATGACCAGGCTGGTGCCGAGATAGGGCAACTGCTGCTCGAAGACGGCGCGGTAGCCGTCCAGGGTGCCGTGGACGGGGAAGATGTCGGGCGGTGACTTGCGCATGTCCTGGTCGCGGGTGAAGGACACGTTGAGCATCCAGTAGACCGGGAAGAGCATGACGGCGGTGAACATCAGGCCCGTTGCCGTCTTCCACCAGGTGGTCCGTCCGCGTCTCGGGCGGCGTGTGGCCGGGGTGGTCCGGAGGCTGGTCATGAGGCGTACTGCTTTCGCTGGACCTTCAGGTACACCAGACCGAAGACCAGGGCGGCGGCGACGAGCAGGTTGCCGACGGCCGCGCCGGGGCCGAAGGCGGGCAGCAGGTTGCCGAAGCCGAGCTGGTAGGACCAGGTGGCGAAGGTGGTGGACGAGTCGGCCGGGCCGCCCTTGGTCATGATCCAGATGATGTCGAAGACCTTGAGCGTGTAGACCAGCCCCAGCAGCAGGGTGATCGCGGACACGGGGCGCAGCAGGGGGAAGGTGATGCTCCAGAAACGTCGCCAGGCGCTCGCGCCGTCGAGGGCGGCCGCTTCGTAGAGGCTGTGCGGGATGGACTGGAGGCCGCTGTGGAGGACGACCAGGTTGAACGGGACACCGATCCAGATGTTCGCGATGATCACCGACGTCAGCGACCACTCCGGTGAGGTCAGCCAGTTCACCGGACCGACGCCGACGGCATGCAGAGCCGCGTTGACGACACCGGAGTCGCTGTTGAGCATCCATGACCAGGTGGAGGCCGACACGATGAGTGGCAGCAGCCACGGCACCAGGAACAGGGCCCGCAAGGTCACCGACAACCGGAAGTGCTGGTGGAAGAAGACCGCGAGGGCCAGGCCGATGGCGTACTGGAAGACCAGGCACACGACGGTGAACACCACCGTGTGCGTGAGTGCCGGACCGAAGGTCGGGTCGTCGAAGACCTTCTGGTAGTTGTCCAGTCCGGTGAACGGCGCGTTGCCCTGGACGAAGGAGCGGACGGTGTAGTTGCGCAGGCTCAGGTCGAGGTTGCGGTAGAGCGGATAGGCGTAGAAGAGGACGAGGTAGACGGTGACCGGGGCGAGGAACGCCCAAGCGGCCCTCCCCCAGGCTTCGCCCGGGGGGACCCCCAGCTGGGAAGCGGGACGGCGGCGCCGGTTCGCGGTACGGGCCGGGGGCGGGGCGGCTGCGGCCGCCGCCCCGTTCCCATCACGCACCGCTCGGCGGTCCGGCAGGTGTGTCGTGTGCTTCATCAAGGAGCCCCGGATCGCGGTTGGCTGACGGTTTACTTGACGGCGGCCTGCGCCGCGGTCAGCGCGTCCTTCGGCGACTTGGAACCGCTGAGGGCGGACTGGACCGCCTTCCACAACTGCTCCGAGATCTTCGGGTACTTGGTGCCCAGGTCGTCGCTGGTGCGTCCCTTGGCCGCCTTGACCGCCTCGACCCAGGGCTTCAGTTCGGCGTTCTCCGCCACCTGCTTGTCCTGCACCTCGCTGGTGGGGGCCACGTAGGACAGGGTGGTGTCGGTGGCGTACAGGTTCTCGGTGCTGGTCAGGCAGGAGACCAGCTTCTGCGAGGTGGCGTAGCGGCCGGTGTCGCTCTGGACCGGGACGGTGACGAACTCACCGCCCGTCGGGGCAGCGGCGTTTCCTCCGTCCGCGCCGGGGATGGGCAGGACGCCGTAGCCAAAGCCGGCCTTCTCGGCATTGGCCAGCTGCCAGGTGCCGTTCTCGGCGAAGGCATAGTCGCCGCTCGCGAACTCCTGCCAACTGGTGGTCTGCGTGTTGTTGATGACCGAGTTGGGCGCGTAGCCCTTCTTCAACCAGTCGCTCCACAAGGACACGGCCGCCACACCCTGGGCGGAGTCGAGTTCGGTCAGCTTCGCGCCCGAGCCCCAGAACCACGGCAGGAACTGGAAGCTGCCCTCCTCCGTGCCGATCGCGGAGAAGGTGATGCCCTTCTTCCCCGCCTTCTTGACCTTCGCCAGCGCCGCGGTCAGGGACTTCCAGTCCTTGACCGAGGCGATGTCCACGCCCGCGGCCTTGAGGACGTCCTTGTTGTAGTACAGCGCGAGGGTGTTCGCGCCGATGGGCGTGCCGTAGGTCTTCCCGCCCGACTGACCGGCCGCGAGGAGGTTGGGGTCCACCTTCGAGGTGTCCACCTTGTTCTCGTCGGTCGTGGTGAGCACACCCGCCTCGGCGAGCGTCGACACCACCGGGTTGTCGAGGATGAGCATGTCCGGGGAGTTGTCCTGCTGAGCGGCCAGCAGCGCCTTGTTCGTCAGGTCGCTCGTGTCGAAGGCCGTTCGCTTGACCTCGACCCCGGCCTTGCTGCCGCAGCCGTCCAGCAGCTTCACCCAGTCCGAGTCCTTGGCGAACTGCGGGTAGGGGTCCCAGATGGTGTAGCTGCCGCCGTCTGTCGCCTTCGCGGACGTGGTGCCATCGCCGGAGGAGCATGCGGTGGTGACGGTGGTGAGGGCGACGACGGTCATGGCGGTGGCGGTGAGACGGTGTCTGGTGGATCTGTTCATCGGGCGTTCCTTGTATGTGTCAGGCATGGGCATGCCAGGGGAGGTGGACGGATGGCAGAGCAGGGCAGGCTGAACAGCGCGGCGGAGTCGCGGAGCGGCCGGTTGAACGGTGACGGGACGGGAGGTGAAGGAGGGGGAGGAGCAGGGCTCCCGATCCACAGGGGATGCGGAGGGCGGCCTGTCAGGCGGTCGAGTCGGTGCCTGGGATCCCGCGCGTGTCCCCCGGAGGGCGGGGGCCTGCGGGCCCGGTGCTGGCGCGGAGCGAGATCGGCGGGGCGAGCAGTTGGTGGCGAGGTGGCGCGTCAGGGTGGTCGAGCCGCTCGACGAGCAGGTCGACGGCCAGGTGCCCCATCTGCGCCGATGGCACGTCGGCCGCCGTGAGCTGCGGGGTCACCGTCTCGGCCCACCGGGCGGCCACGACACCGGTGATGGAGAAGTCGCGCGGCACATGGCGGCCCGCATGGGCCAGGCCCCGGTAGAGACCTCCGAGCGCGGCCTCGTTCAACGTGACGAGGGCCGTGGTGTCGGGATCGTCGTACAGGATCCGCTCCAGGCAGGCCTGACCCGACGGTGCGTCGTCCTCACAGTTGTACGTGCGGACGGTGAGCCCACGCTCCGCGGCGGCCTTGGTGAAGCCGTCCAGCCCCCGGTGCGCGGACTCGTACCCGGTGCGCAGCAGCCGCTCGGGCCGGTTGACGAAGGCGACCCTGTCGTGGCCCAGGTCCGCGAGGTGGTGGACACAGGCCGCCGCCAGCGCCGTGTGGTCCAGGCCCACCCACCAGCCACTCTCCGGCCGCGAGGTGCGGCCGATGCAGACGGCGGGAAAACTCTCGGCAAGGAGGTGGTCGACCCGGTCGTCCTGGAGCCTGATCTCCATCAGGATCGCGCCGTCGACCCGCCGTTCCCCCAGCAGTCGCTGGAACGAGCGGTCGCTGTCCACGCCGCTCGGGGAGAGCAGCACGTCGTAGTCGTACGCCGCCGCGGCTTCGACCACACTGCCGATGAAGTCGAGCTGCATCCCGGTGTAGTGCTCCCCGGCTGGAGGGAAGACGAGAGCGATGGTGCTGGTCCGGCCGTTGGCCAGGGCACGTGCACTCGCGTTGGGCCGGTAGCCCAAATCGTCGATGACCCGCTGGATCTTCTCCCGGGTGTCGTCCGACACCCGACGCTTGCCACTCAGCGCATAGGAGACGGTGCTGCGCGAGACACCGGCCCGTCTGGCAATTTCACCGATGTTCACGGAACTCCTTCATCGAACCGGTTCGATGCTTCCAGAGGAGAGGGGGACCGGTTAGAGGCAGAGGTGGGAGTAATGCTCGCTACCGGCGTCGAACCGGTTCGCGTGAAGGAAAAGTAGGAGCTGACCGTGCGGGTGTCAATGCCTCGCGCAAACCTCATGAAACACATCGGAAACCAGCACGCGAACCCGCGGCCACCGTCCACACTCGCCGCCCCGCCGGCAGCTGAAGCCCACCGGGGACGGCTACTACGAGCTGGTGAACCGCAACAGTGGCAAAGTGCTGGGCATAGCAGGCGGTTCCCCCACTCAGGGGGGCGCCGCCGAGCAGCAGGCCGACAGCAGTACCGGACCGTCACCCACGAAGAGGCCGACCGAGGGTGTCTCCGGGGGCCTGAGCTTCAGGCCCCCCGGTCGTCGCGGGCACGCATCGCGCGGGTCTCCGTGGAGACGGCCTCGCCGGCACACCGTACGAGATCGGTGTTCCCGGTCGTACCGAGGCCGACCGTCTGGGCGAGAACGGTGGCCTGGCCCATCCAGGCGACGCGATGCGGGGCCTCCTGGCCTGTGTGCAAGGCCGCGATGCCCAGGTGCCCGACCGCGGGCGTGAACGGATGCAGGCATCCCATCCTTTCGTCGAGGGTGAGCCGCGCCGGAAAGTCGTCGATGCGCTTCGCGAACGTCGGCTGTGATCGCGGAACGGCGGTGGTGTGTGCGTCGTGCGTGCAGACATGTGGGATTCGCCTGAGGTGGAGCGGAGATTGCTTTCGAAGCGCTTCGATGCATGTCAGGGCGCCGGGAGAGCGTCAAGAGATCTACACCCTTCATCAAGTGGAGAACATGAAGGATCTCCTCCAGTGCCTCGGAGGAATCTTTGAAGCGACCCTTGTGTGCCCATGGGCCTTCACTTAACCTCGCAGAGCATCGAAGCGCTTCGACTGATACTGCGTCGACAGTGATGGGATGTCCGCTTTCAGGTCAGCTGGTTCAAGTCACGCCACCGCAGCCGACGGCCCACCGCCGGGTGTCCGGGTGCGCCATGAAGGGTTGACGCAATGACGCCGAACGTCGCCTCCATGTCCTCAGTGCCGAGCCGGAGAAGCCTCCTCGCCTCCACGGCGGTCGCCGCCCCAGCCGTGGCTGGTGGGATGCCGCTGCTCACCGCTTGCGGTGGGTCGGACGGCAACGGCTCGGCGGCCGGCCGCACCGGCAAGGTCGATCTCGCGGCCCTCGCCACATCGGTGCCGGACAAGCTCGGCACCGGCGCCCCCTTCAAGATCATGTCCCCGTTCCGGGGTGCCCCGCCGAAGCCCGGAAACCCCTACTGCACGGTGCTGGACGCCGCGGCGGGCACCAAGGTCACCTGGCAGAACCAGGACGGCAACACCTACGGCGAGAAACTCGGCGCCGTCCCTCCTTGGTTACTCAGCTGGGCCAAGGACGTCACCGGCGCCAAGGCGAAGGTGTACGCCTGCGGTGACATGAGCTGGAGTTCGCAGGCCATCTCAGCCGTCCGCCCGGCCGGGACGCTCGGCTGGAACATCGGGGGCGACGGCAGGCTGACCTACCGCATCGAGGAGCCCGCGTTCCCCAAGGCCCTGGCGTGCGTCGGCAAGCTGTTCGACGCCGGGGTGGTCCATCCCGACAACAAGGCGCGTTCCGGCGACGTAAGCCGGCGGTTCACCGCCGGAGAGGTCCTGGTCTTCAACAGCGACATGTCCGCCTGGTACACCAAGACCGCAGAACAGGCCCAGTCCAACCCGGAGTTCCAGATCGATGCCATGGATCACTTCGGTGCCGACGGCGGCGATCCGACCGCTGTGGGCGGCCCGGCCCGCCGACCTCTGGTCGCTGATCCACAAGGGCGCCTCCAAGGAGACGATCGAGAACGCGCTGGCCGCCGCCGACTTCGCGGCAGCGCCCCACGGCACCAAGGAGCGGATGCTCGTCCACTACGGCGTCGAGGGCACCCACTACACGGTCAAGGACGGCGGCCCGGTCAAGAACGACCGGGGCAACTCCGAGGTGATCAACGCCTGGTCGTCGCCGGCGGCGCCGGCTCCCTACGTCGCCCACCCGGACTTCCCGGACGTGGCCCGCAAGCAGGTCGAGTGGCAGTAGCGGATGGGTGCCTTCATGAAGAAGACGTCCACGTACGGCATGACCATCGTCGAGCCCAGCCGCTACGCCAATCTCCGGAGCCAGTTCGAGCAGCTGGAGCTCGAATACGTGCGGGGCCACAAGAAGCTGTCCGACGTGCAGGCCGCCATCTCCACCTGGAAGTCCTCCGGCAGCGACAAGCTGCGCGACTGGTACGAGGAGCTCCTCGACAAGAACGGCAGTGGCGACTGATGTCTCTCACGGCCGGGAGCAGGCCCGACGGGACACGTCCCCCCGCCGCCGTCGAGGAACGGAGAGCCGCGGTCGCCGCCGCGGCGGCGAAGGACCGGGTGCCGCGCAGGACGAGCAAGGCCGGCAAGGCGGGCAAGGTGCCCTGGCGGATCCGGCTGCGCCGCGACCGCACGCTCATCCTGATGACCCTGCCCGTCACCGTCCTGCTCCTGATCTTCAACTAGAACGCCGAGGCCCCGAGGGGGCCTCCAGCAGGCGGTCCATACCGGCGAACTCTCCGCGCCGGGCCTGCAGACGGCCGTCCTGGTCCTCGCCCTGATCCCCGTCGCGGTCGCCTCCCCGTTCGTCCAGCGGCACTTCGAGAAGGGCATGCTCACCGGGGCGATCAAGGGGTGACGCCCTTGCCCCGGCCCGCGCCGTAGAGCCGTCGGTCGCCTGTCCGTGGCTTCGTTGTGGCTGTTCGCGCCCACGCGGCGCAGCCGCACAGAGATACCGCCCCGCGCCCTGAGGGCGTCACCTTCCCCTTTGTCCTGCACAAGAAAGAGGTATGTCATGCGCACGTTCCATCTGGGAAGAAGAGCTGTGCTCGCCGGGACCGCTGCCACCGCCGCGATCGCCACCCTGCCGGTCCTCCAGGGACGTGCGCATGCCGACGGTAACGACGCCGAGACTGCCGCCCCCACCTACCGCTGGCGCAACGCCGTCCAGGGCGGCACCGGATTCGTCACCGGCATCCTCTTCCACCCGTCCTGCCGCGGTCTCGCCTACGCCCGCACGGACATCGGCGGCGCCTACCGCTGGGACGACCGTACCGACCGCTGGATCCCGCTGACCGATCACCTCGGCTGGGACGACTGGAACCTGCTCGGCGTCGAGGCGATGGCCGTCGACCCGGCCCACCCGAACCGGCTGTACCTGACCCTCGGCGCGTACACCCAGACCTGGGCCGGTAACGGGGCCGTGCTGCGGTCCGAGGACCGCGGTGCCACCTGGAAGCGCACCGACCTGACCGTGAGACTGGGCGGCAACGAGGACGGGCGGGGTGCGGGGGAGCGGTTGCTCGTCGATCCGCGGGACAGTGACACCTTGTGGCTGGGTACCCGGCATGACGGGCTGCTCAAGTCGACCGACCGGGGCGCCAGTTGGCAGGCCGTGGGCTTCCCGGCGGCCCCCAGCGCCACCGGCCAGGGCGTCACGCTCCTCGTCGCCGGGGGGCGCACCGTCTACGCAGGCTGGGGCGACTCCGACGGCACCGCCGGCCGGCCCAACCTGTACCGCACCTCCGACGGCACGACCTGGGAGGCCGTCCCCGGGCAGCCCACCGGCACCGCGGCCAAGGTGCCGATCCGCGCCGCCTACGACAGGCACACGCGTGAGCTGTATGTGACGTACGCCGACGCGCCTGGGCCCAACGGCCAGTCGGACGGCAGCGTGCACAAACTGCGTACCGTCAACGGCAAGTGGACCGAGGTCACCCCGGTGAAGCCGGGCGGCACCGCGACGGACGGGTCGACCGACTCCTTCGGCTACGGCGGAGTCGCAGTCGACGCCCGCCGCCCCGGCACGCTCGTCGTCTCCACGAACAACCGGTGGGCCGAGATCGACACCGTCTTCCGATCCACGAACGGCGGCCGCACCTGGACGTCCCTGAAGGACAGGGCCGTCTTCGACGTCTCCGAGACCCCCTACCTCAAGTGGGGCGGGGACAAGGTCAAGTTCGGCTGGTGGATCCAGGCCCTCGCCCTCGACCCGTACGACTCCAAGCATGTCGTCCACGGCACCGGCGCGACCATCTACGGCACCCGCGACCTCAAGAACTGGGCCCCGCAGATCCGCGGCCTGGAGGAGGCGTCCATCCGCCAGCTGGTCTCGCCGCCGACCGGTGAGGCGCACCTGCTCAGCGGGTCCGGGGACATCGGTGTGATGTACCACGAGCGGCTCACGGCGTCGCCGTCGCGCGGCATGGCGTCGAACCCGGTGTTCGGCACCTCCACCGGCCTGTCGCTGGCCGCGGCCAAGCCGTCGTATGTGGTCCGGGCGGGCTGGGGCAACGACGGCAACGGCGCCTGCTCGAACGACGGCGGCAAGACCTGGGCACCCTTCGAGGCGCAGCCCGCCGTCGCCAAGGACGCGCCGGGGCCGATCGCCACCAACGCCGACGGCAGCGTGCTGCTGTGGTCCTTCGGCACGGCGAACCCCGGATACCGCTCTGCCGACAACGGCGCCACCTGGTCCGAGGTCGCCTCCTTCCCGAAGAGCGCCGCCCCGATCGCGGACCCCGTCGACCCGACCCGCTTCTACGCCTTCGACACCACGACCGGCACGGTGTTCGCCAGCACCGACAGCGGCCGGACCTTCACCGCGCGGGCCACCGGCCTGAGCACGGGCGACAGCGAGTTCCAGCTGACGGCTGCTCCGGGCCGCACCGGCGACCTGTGGCTCAGCCTCAAGGCGAACGGGCTGTACCGCTCGACCGACGCAGGCGTGACCTTCGCCAAGGTCAGCAGCTGCCACGCCGCACACACCCTGGGCTTCGGCAAGGCCGCCAGGGGCGCTTCCTACCCGGCGATCTACATGGTCGGCGCCGTCGAGAGCTTCAACGCCATCTACCGCTCCGACGACGAGGCCAAGACCTGGACGCGGATCAACGACGACCAGCACCAGTGGGGCTGGACCGGAGCCGCCATCACCGGTGACCCGCGCGTGTACGGCCGGGTCTACGTCTCCACCAATGGACGCGGAGTGCAGTACGGGGAGCCCGCCTGATACCCGACCTGGGCGAAGCGCGAACCTCACCCAGGCGCACGGGAGTTCGGCTGGCTGGGCAGGCCCAAGGAGCTGATGCAGGCAGGCGGCATCGGCGTGGTCCTCGCCACCCCACCTCAAACGCCCCGCCCTGGATGGGCCGGCTGCACGTGTTCGGAGAGCCGGAAGCCGAGAGAGGCGTCGTCACGCATCACGCCCTGGTACGGACGGGCGGCGATCAGCCCCGCTGATTGAGCAATCACTCGCAGAACAGAGGAAACCGCATGAGAAAGTCTTGGATTCTACCCCTGATCACGCTTGTCGCCACCGCGCTCGGGGGCACAGCGGCAGGTGTGACCCCTGCCTCCGCCGCCTCCGACACGCCTCTGCGGGTCATGCCGTTGGGCGACTCGATCACCTGGGGTGTGGGAAGCAGCACGGGCAACGGCTACCGGAGTCCGCTGTGGAACCAGCTTGCGGCGGACGGACATCCGCTGGACTTCGTCGGCACGGTACGGAACGGCTCGATGTCCGATCCCGACAACGAAGGCCACTCCGGATACCGGATCGACCAGATCGCCGCACTCGCCGACGCCTCACTGACCCGCTACCGGCCCAACGTCGTGACGCTGCACATCGGCACCAACGACCTCCAAGGGGCCTCCGAGGTCGACAGCGCCATCGCCCGGCTGAGGTCGCTGGTCAACCGGATCACCGCCGACGTCCCCGACGCAACCGTCCTCGTCGCCTCCCTGGTCGTGTCCACCAGCAGCTCGGAGGAGCAGTGGCGGGGCACGTACAACCAGGCCATCCGCCACATCGTCAGCGAGGCACAGGGGGCGGGCAAACACGTCGCATTCGTCGACATGAGCAGTCTGACCACGGCCGACCTGGCCGACCCCCTGCATCCCAACGACTCGGGCTACCAGAAGATGGCCGACGCCTTCCACCGCGGCGTTCAGGCCGCGGACAGCGCCGGGTGGCTGAAGAACCCCGCCCCCGCGCCCTCCCGTGTGCAGTCCGGCATCGCCGGCAAGTGCATGGACGTCAACGGCGCCAACACCGCCGACGGGACCGCCGTTCAGACGTGGAGCTGCGGGGACAGTGCCAACCAGTACTGGTCCGCCTACACCGACGGCACCCTGCGCTCCCTGGGCAAGTGCCTCGACGCCGCCGGCGGGGCCACCGCCAACGGCACCAAGGTGCAGCTCTGGGCCTGCCACGGCGGCGCCAACCAGGTCTGGCAGCCACACAACGGCGGCTACCGCAACCCCGCCTCCGGCCGCTGCCTCGACGTTCCGGGCTCCTCCACGACCAACGGCACACAGCTCGTGCTGTGGGACTGCAACGGCGGCTCCAACCAGAAGTGGACCACCCTGACCGCCGGATGAACCCCGCCCCCGAGGATCTGGGCCTGTCCTGGCTCAGATCCCGGGAGGACACCGGTGCCGGGTCCCGCTGGGGACGGCACCGGCTGCGGTCGGCTCACACATGGCAGGACAGCGAGGCCAAGCATCGTACGACTGTGCGCAGAGTCGATCTCGGCGCTCTTGGACCATCGTGTTGCTGCGGGCGCGCGCGAGCGGGTCGTCAGGGTCTGTCCGGTGCGACGAAGTTCTCCTGGAAGCGGAAGCCGTCCGGGAGAGCGAGGGAGACGCGCCGAAAGGGCACCCTCGCGCAGCGGAAGACCAGCCCGTCGCGCTCCTCCTCGGCGAACCAGGCGCATGTCGGCACCGGCCGTCACGGTCGTGGGAGCAGGCGCACGCCTCGGGAAAGTGAGGTCGAGCACCTGTGTGCAGCGCCGGTCGGCAGGGGGCCCTGCCGCATGGTGAGGCGTCGGTGAGGGCGTGGAGGCGCTGCTGGGAGAACGAGAGGTACAGGGTTCGACCGTAGTCGCCCGTCGCACCGGTGGGGCCGCCGCTGGGGCCGAGCGCGGACGGTGCGTCGAACTTGGCGCCGATGGCCGGGACGGCGTCGAGGAACGACAGGTCTCCCTTCGGGAAGTGAGGCGCGGTATGGCGGGGGTCGGGGCCGAACCGGGGGGTGAAGAGGCGAAGGAGGCGGCAGCTGTTTGAGCGCACCGCGCGGCTCCCCGCGTGAATAGTCCTGACTCTTCTGCAGCCTCACATTTCCACGGGCCACGTTCACCGGGTGGCACCAGAAACGGCAAACCGGCACGGGGTCCGGGTCCACCCCAGCGCATCGTCGGTGGATATCCGGGCCGTGGCAGGGGAGACCAGGTAGGGCTTCTGCTGCCGCCGCGACCGACAGCACGACTGCCAGTACCGCCAGGTACCCTCAGGCACAACGTCAACGCGGCCCGACGGGCTTCCGCTCCACCCCGGTGGAGTCTCGAAGGACATGCCCCCACCCGCACGAGTCATTTCGTGCTGCCTGGGGGAAGTCCTTGCTGTTCCGCGCGTCCGCGAAAACGGTCGCCGTCATGGCACTCGACGGTTCGCTGTTCCTGCACCTCACCGAGCAGTTCGTGCACCTGCACGGCTATCGGCCAGGCACCTCGGAGGTGCGTTCCTGGGAGCGCAGCATCCCCGTGCTGGCCGCCGCGCTCAACGACGCCGGCCTGGGCGATGTCGAGGTCATGCTGGAGTACGCGCTCCCGCTGAACAGCAAGCGCGCCGACGTCGTCCTCGCGGGAGTGCACCCGGTCACGGGCGAGCCGTCGTACGTCGTGGTGGAGCTGAAACAGTGGAGCCAGGTCCTGCCCCACGAGGACGATCCCACCCTGTGTCACGTGGAGCGTTACAGCCACCCGGTCCTCAACCCCGTCGAGCAGGTGCGGCGCTACTGCGACTACCTGGTCAACTTCAACGGAGCGGTGGCCGAACACGGACATCGGATCAGCGGAGTGGCGTTCCTGCACAACGCCACGGAGTTCGACGTGGCCGGTCTGCGGGACATCGAGTGCGACGGCCGCGGGCTGCTCTTCACGGGGCAACGCCGTGGTGAATTCCTCGACCACCTTCGTTCGAGGCTGAGCGACGAGCGTTCGGGCGCACGGGCCGCGGACGAACTGCTCTCGGGTGCCACGGTGCCGTCGAAGCAGCTGATGGCCGTGGCCGCCGAGGAAGTACGCGAGCGTCAGCAGTTCGTGCTTCTCGACGAGCAGCAGGTCGCCTACCGCATGGTGCTCAACGCGGTGGAGAGGGCGAAGCGAGCCGACCGCAAGGAAGTCGTCATCGTCACCGGCGGCCCCGGTACCGGGAAGAGCGTGATCGCGCTCCAACTGCTCGGCGAGCTCTACCGGAGGGGCGTGGCCGCGGTCCACGCGACCGGCTCGCAGTCGTTCACCAAGACCATGCGCAAGGTGGCCGGCTCCCGGAAACGTGAGGTCCAGGATCTCTTCAAGTACTTCAACAGCTTCATGACCACGGAGAAGAACAGCCTGGATGCTCTGATCTGTGACGAGGCGCACCGCATCCGGGAGACGTCCGCCAACCGCTACACCCGCGCGGCACTGCGGACCGGCCGGGCACAGATCGACGAACTCATCGACGTCGCACGCGTACCGGTCTTCTTCCTCGACGAACATCAAGTGGTGCGGCCCGGTGAGATGGGTACCGTGGACGACATCCGTGCGGCCGCGGCCAGACGGGACATCGTCTGCCGTGTCGTGCCCCTGGACAGCCAGTTCCGCTGCGGGGGCAGTGACGCCTACCTGCGCTGGGTGGTGCGGCTCCTCGGCCTCGAGCCCGGCGGGCCGGTCGTGTGGGAGCCCGACGACCGTATGCAACTGCTGCTCGCGGAGAGCCCCGAGGAGTTGGAGGCGTTCCTCGACGCCCGCCGCGCCGAGAAGTACGGTGCCCGGATGTCCGCCGGCTACTGCTGGCGGTGGTCCCCCGAGCCCAAGCCCGGCGATCCCCTGCCTCTCGACGTCGTCATCGGGGGCTGGGCCCGGCCATGGAACCTGCGCGGCGACCGGTCGGTCTCCGGTGCGCCGCCGTCCGCGCTGTGGGCCACCGACCCCGCGGGCTTCGGACAGATCGGCTGCGTCTACACGGCCCAGGGCTTCGAGTACGACTGGTCCGGCGTCATCATCGGCCCGGACCTCGTCTGGCGGGGTGACCGTTGGATCACCGACCGCACCGCGTCCAAGGACCCGGTGTTCAAGAAGTCCACATCGGACGCCGACGTGGACCGTCTCATCCGGAACACGTACAAGGTCCTGCTGACGCGGGGCATGGTCGGCACGATCGTCTACTCGACCGACCCGGAGACCCGGGACAAGCTCCGGGAACTGGTGTCCGGCCGATCGGAGTCACGACCTGCGGCGTTCGAGGAGCCCCTTCAGCGTCGGTGAGCACGTTGTATCCGGCCATGAAGGCTGTGCTTCCAGCCGACCGACGTGTCATATGCGCCGGGGGAGACGATCACTTCTCTAAGATCCCAGGCGTCATTGCGGCCCGACGGGCTTCCCACGTGGACATGCCCCCATCCGCACGAGTCACTCGTGCCCTGGGGGATCCACCTCGTGTCCATGCTCCTGCTGAAACTGGCGGCGCGGGATCTGCTGAACCTGAACTCGAGGCGCCGTATGGTGCCCCACCTCGCCGCGAGGTGGAAGCACTTCCTCAACACCGACGCCTCGTTGACTGAACGTTCCGCCTGGGCGGAGAGCCTGGTGCATCTCGCCGAGGACCTGGTCGCCGCCGACCGTGGGAACGTCGAGATGGTCGTCGAATGCGCGGCCACGCTCGACGAGACCGACCGGGCCGGGGACCCGCGGCTCATCGACGTCGTCCTCGTGGGCCACCATCCCGAGGAGAACGGCCTGTCCGTCCAACTCGTCGAACTGAAGCGCTGGTCGACGGTCACCCGGGTGGAGCGGGCGACCGCGGAGCTGGTGCATGTGCCCGGTATGGGGAGGAAGAAGCATCCGGCGCTGCAACTGCGCGAGTACTACGAGGCGTTCACGAGCGCCAGAGGACCGCTGCACGGGCTGGACTACGAGTGCGGCGGCTTCGCCTATCTGCACAACGCCACCGACGCCGCAGTGCTCCCCCTGGTCGGCGTGGACGCGCCGACCGGTTCCTACGCCCGTGTCTACACCAGCGACCGCCGCCCCCAACTGCTGTCGGATCTGCGGAGCAGCTTCGCCGCCGACGGTGCCGACTCGGCGGCCGAGATCCTGTTACGGAGCATGGGCCTGCGCAACACCCCGTTGCTCGACGCCATGATCCGCTCCAGCGGCGAGGACACGGTCTTCACCCTGCGTGGCCGACAGAAGAAGGTCGCCGACCAGATACTCGGCACCGCCGCCAAGGTGCTACCCGATCCCCGGCGGCCCGCCCTCGTCCCCGACGAGCGTCGCGTGGTGTTCCTCGTCACCGGTGGTGCCGGTACGGGCAAGAGCGCCATCGGTCTCCAACTCAAGGCCGAACTGGAGGCGGACGGCCATACGGTCAAGTACGCGAGCGGTAGCAGGGCCTTCAACGGCGCCCTCCAGGAGCACGTCGGCTTCGGCGACCGGGAGTTCAAGGAGGCGTTCACCTACTTCAGCAACTTCGTCACCCCGCCCGACCCGCCGTTGGACGTGCTGATCTGCGACGAGGCACACCGTCTGCGCGACCGCTCCACCAACCGCTTCTGGAAACCCGAGGACTGGGGCACCAAGCCCCAGGTGGACGAACTCCTCGACGCCTCCCGGTTGACCGTGTTCTTCCTCGACGAGGGGCAGTCCGTGCGCCCGCAGGAGGTCGGCACCGTCGCTCTCGTGGAGGACGCGGCACGGCGTTACGGCGCCGTCCTGCGTCGTAGCAGCCTGCGGGAACAGTTCCGGTGCGGCGGCAGCGACGCCTACATCCGCTGGGTGCGCGGCGCGCTGGGGGTGTCCGGCGCGGAGCCGGAGCCGTGGACCCCGGACGGCCTGATGCACGTCGAGGTCGTCGACACCCCGGAGGAACTCGAACGGATCATCCGTTCCGAGGCAGCGGCGGGAGCGTCCGCGCGCATGGTCGCCGGATACTGCTGGCCCTGGACGAAACCCCTGGGCAAGGAGAAGCGGCTCGAACCCGACGTCCGGATCGGCGACTGGCACCGGCCGTGGAACGCGGACAGTGAGTCCTTCTGCGAGAACAAGACCGTCCCCCCGTCCAAGATCTGGTCCGTGCACGAGAACGGCCTCGGCCAGATCGGTTGTGTGTACACCGCGCAGGGCCTGGAGTGGGACTGGTGCGGCGTGATCATGGGCGAGGACATGGTCCGCCGGGGCGATCGCTGGGTGTTCCGCCGGGGCAAGGAGACGGCGGACAAGGAAGCGGGCGTCAAGCGAGTGGACGTTCCCGGGTCGTTCGATCCCAAGGTGAAGCCGAAGAGCGTGGACGACGACGAGTTCGCCCGCCTCGTCCGGCACGCCTACCACGTGCTGATGACCCGGGCGAGCCGGGCGACCGTGCTCTACTCCACTGACGAGGAAACCCGGGACTACCTGAAGGGGCTGGTCGGCGACGTCCAGATCCACGGTCTGCGCCCCACCTGGGAGAATCTGCCGGAGCAGGCGCGACAGCCGCATCTGCCACGTCCCGCTCGAGGAAGCCGCCGCCGTAGGCGGCGTCGGAAGAAGGACACTCCGCCCGGAGAGCTGCGTCTTTTCTGAAACGGCGGCCCGACAGGTGGAGTGGCGGGCTCCCGGGCCCGCCACCTGCCGGTCAGAAGACCAGGCGCGCTACCACGAGAAGGGCCGTCACCAGCAGATTGGTGATGACTCCCACCGTGACGTCGACCAGAATCTGACGAATCCGGTCACGACGTGCAAGGTTGTACTCAACGGGGTTCATCGGGTTCCACTCCAGAGCGTGAGCTGGGAATGGCAGGGATCGCCCTACCGGGCATCCGCAGTCACACCGCGTGAGGCACGCGATGGAGACCACTCGTCGCTCATCGCCGAGGATCGGCACCTGGAACACCGCCGACGTACCCTCCGGGAAGGTGCGCAGCGGGTAACCACGTTAGTGCACGCGCCAGTTGAAGCAGATCGATTTCGGACGCTCCTGCGTCCGGTCCGGACACCGGACGCGATGGCGCCGGACGCGATGGCGTCGGACGGGCGGACAGCGTAGATCGCGATGGCCTCGGCTGTGCGGATTCTGCGCATGTCCACCCGAGGGGATGGGTGAGGCTCCAGAATGCGGGTGGTCCGCACGCCGCAAGTCGCCGAATTCGGGTGATAAAGGCGGAAGGTCCCGTACTCCCGTCCTTCACCGTCTCTTTTCGCGGCACGGCTGGCCACTAGGATTTGGACCCTGGGTCTGACTATGGGGAACGGCGGCCCTTGCAGGACACGACGAGCGGGGAACAGGCATGCGGGAAGGCCGGTGGGTCACGGTCACCGAGTCCGAGTTCGATCACGAACGCCGCGGCCTGGAGGCGATCCGGGAGAAGCTCCCGGACTCCGACCCCTGGCGTGCCTGGTCGAACTTCACCTTCACCGCGAACACCGGCCACGTCCGCGAGGTCGACCTGCTCGTCGTGGCCCCCGGCGGCGTCTGCATGATCGAGCTGAAGGACTGGCACGGCTCGGTCACCTCCGAGAACGGCACCTGGGTGCAGACCACGCCCGGCGGCCGCCGCCGTACGCACGGCAACCCGCTGCACCTGGTCAACCGCAAGGCCAAGGAACTGGCCGGCCTGCTCGCGCTGCCCGGCCACAAGCGGGTCTGGGTCGCCGAGGCCGTCTGCTTCACCGACAACGGCCTGCGCGTACGGCTGCCCGCCCACGACCAGAACGGCGTCTACACCGTCCACCAGCTGGTCGAGATGCTCAAGGCACCCCCGCGTGACGAGCGGCGCCGCGTCACGGCGATCGGCTCGCGCGAGATCGAGGCGGCCCTCAAGAGCATCGGCATCCGCAAGAGCGACGCGCAGTACAAGGTCGGCCCGTACGAGCTGCAGCGGAAGTCCTTCGACTCCGGGCCCACCTGGGCGGACTACCTCGCCCGCCACAGCGACCTGCCCGAGGCCGCCCGCGTCCGCATCTACCTCAGCGAGCGCGGCTCCGACGCCTCCCTGCGCCAGTCCGTCGAGAACGCCGCCCGCCGCGAGGCCGCGGTGCTGGGCCGCTTCAAGCACCCGGGCGCCGTCCAGCTCAAGCAGTACTTCCCCTCCGGGCATGCGGCCGGCCCCGCGCTGATCTTCGACTACCACCCGGACACGTTGAAGCTGGACGAGTACCTGGTCCAGTACGGCGAGAAGCTGGACATCCTCGGCCGGATGGCGCTGGTCCGCCAGCTCGCCGAGACGATGCGCTCCGCGCACGCCAGCCGCATCCACCACCGGGCGCTCGCCGCCCGCTCCGTGCACGTCGTCCCCCGCCCGCGCGGCCGCAAGGGCCGGGCCGTCGGCGAGGAGGCCGCCTGGCTGACTCCGGAGCTGCAGATCTCCGACTGGCAGATCGCCACCCAGCGCAGCGGTGACTCCTCGCAGGGCCAGGGCATGACCCGCTTCGCGCCGACCGCCCTGTCCGCGATGCACCTGGCCGACGACGCCGACGCCTACCTCGCCCCCGAGCTGACCGCCCTCAACCCCGACCCGGTCCACCTCGACGTGTACGGGCTCGGCGTCCTCACCTACCTCCTGGTCACCGGCAAGGCCCCGGCCGCCGGCCAGGCCGAGCTGCTGGCCCGCCTGGAGGCGGGGGAGGGCCTGCGCCCCAGCTCCCTCGTGGACGGACTGTCGGAGGACGTGGACGAGCTGGTCCAGGCCGCCACCGCCTACCGCCCCGGCCAGCGCCTGTCCAGCGTGGACGAGTTCCTGGAGCTGCTGGAGGTCGTCGAGGACTCCCTCACCGCCCCCGCCTCGGCGGCCACCGCCACGGAGGCGCCCGGCGAGGAGGACGGGACCCCCGCCGACAAGGACCCGCTGGAGGCCGTAGCCGGTGACGTGCTGGCCGGCCGGTGGGCGATCCGCCGCCGCCTCGGCACCGGCTCCACCAGCCGCGCCTTCCTCGTCCGCGACCTCCAGGCCGAGGCCCGCAAGACCCGCCCGCTGGCCGTGCTCAAGGTCGCCCTCTCCGACAACCGGGGCGAGATCCTCGCCCGCGAGGCCGAGGCCATGGGCCGCCTGCGCCCCCACTCCGGCATCATCCGCCTCGTCGAACCCGAGCCGCTGCACATCGGCGGCCGTACGGTCCTGGCACTGGAGTACGTCGGCGACGAACGCGACGACACCGGGCAGGGCGGCGAGGCCGGGTCCCGCCCGCGCCGCCGCGAGGAGACCGTCGCCCGCCAGCTCCGCGAGAACGGCCGCCTCCAGGTCGACCAGCTGGAGGCGTACGGCGACTACCTCTTCGGCGCCGTCGACTTCCTGGAGGGCGAGGGCGTCTGGCACCGCGACATCAAGCCCGACAACATCGCCATCCGCATCCGCCCCAACCGCACCCGCGAACTCGTCCTCATCGACTTCTCCCTCGCCGGCTACCCGGCGAAGAGCACCGACGCGGGCACCGACGGCTACCTCGACCCCTTCGTCGACGTCATCACCCGCGGCTCGTACGACTCGCACGCCGAGCGGTACGCCGTCGCCGTCACCCTGCACCAGATGGCCTCCGGCGAGCTGCCCAAGTGGGGCGACGGCAGCGTCCTGCCCCGCATGACCGAGGCGAAGGACTGGCCGTACCCGACCATCGCGGCCGAAGCCTTCGACCCGGCCGTACGGGACGGCCTCGTCGCCTTCTTCCAGAAGGCCCTGCACCGCGACGCGGCCCAGCGGTACCCCGAGCTGAAGCCGATGCGGGACGCCTGGCGCAAGGTCTTCCTCGACGCCTCGCAGACGGTCCCGTCCAGCCACCGCGCCCGCGCGTCGGCCCCGGCGCCCACGACCACCGGGGAGGGCCTGCCCGCACAGGGCGCCGCCGCGGCGGGGATCGCGGACGCCGAACCCGAGAGCGCCGAGCAGCAGCGCGACCGGCTCGCCGCCGAGGTCACCCGGGACACCCCGCTGACCGTCTCCGGCCTCACGCTCGCCGCCCAGTCGTTCCTGTACGGCCTGGGCATCACGACCGTCGGCGAACTCCTCGACTACAGCCGCCGCAAGCTCGTCAACGCCCCCGGCCTGGGCGCCAAGACCCGCAACGAGGTCCAGCAGCGGCAGCGCGAGTGGGGCGAGCGGCTGCGCGAGATCCCCGTCTCGCCGCTCACGCCGAAGGGCCGCGCGGAGGCCAAGGAGGAGCTGGAGCAGCTCACGGCCGCCGAGTCGGCCCTGGTCGGCCACCTCGCGACGGGCGAGTCGGCGGGTGCGCTGCCCGCCCGCACACTGCGCTCGGTCAGCCTCGACACCCTCGCCACCGTCTTCGTACCCGCCGTCAACAACAACGGCTCCAACCGCAACAAGGCGGAGATGGTACGGCTGTTGCTGCGCCTGCCCGACGAGCACGGCGTCCTGCCGGACATCGGCGTCTGGCCGAAGCAGAAGGACGTCGCGGAGGCTCTCGGGCTGAGCCAGGGCCGTATCCCGCAGATACTCAAGGACGAGCGCAAGCGCTGGAAGGCGGAGCCCGCCGTCCAGGCGCTGCGCGAGGAGATCATCGACCTGCTGGTGAGCATGGGGCGGGTCGCCTCGGCGGTGGAGATCGCGGACGCCCTGGCGGTCCGGCGCGGCACGCATCTCGCGGGGCGTGAGCAGCGGCGCGCGATGGCGCTGGCGGCCGTACGGGCCGTGGTCGAGGTGGAGCAACTGGTCCCGCAGGAGGCCGAGTTCCAGCACCAGCCGAACCGCAAGGCGACGGACGAGTCCCTGGGCGCCGGCCTGCTCGCCCTCGACGTACGGGAGGACGACGGCCCGGACACTCCGACCGCACCGGGCCTGCTGGAGTACGCGACCCGTCTCGGCCGTACGGCGGACCGGCTGACCAAGCTGGACACCCTGCCGACGGCGGCGACGGTCCTGGCCGAGCTGGGCGCGCTGACGGTGCCGCCGGGCGCGGTGAACTGGGACGAGCGGCGCATGGTCGAGCTGGCGGCAGCGGCCTCCGTGAACGCCGCGGCCACTCCGCGTCTGGAGATCTACCCGCGCGACCTGCCGCTGGTCCGGGCGCTGCGGCTCACGCAGGCGGGGCTCGTCCGCTGGATTCCGGGCGTACCGGAGGGGCGGCAACCCGGCCTGACGGGCGAGGACGTGCACGAGCGGGTGCGCGCCCGCTTCCCCGAGCTGGTCGTGGTCGACGGCCGGAGCGGCGCCTCCCACGAACTGCCGACCGGCGGCCCGCTCACCAAGGCCCTGCGCGACGCGGGCTTCGAACTGTCGCTGAACACACGCGAGGACACGGGCACGCTGCGCTACCTGCCGACGCGGGTGGACGACGCGTCCAGCTACCTCACGACGGGCGCGTGGCGCCAGTCGACGCGTGCGGGCGCGGTGACGCGGTACGCCGACGACCCGCAGCTCGCGGGCGCGGTACGCGCGGAGGAACGGCTGCTCGCGTCGGCCCGCCGGGACGGGTACCGGGTGCTGACCGTACGGCAGCAGTTGGTACGGGACGCGGTACGGGAGCTGGGCGCGGAGCGGCTGGGCGCGGGCGCGGTGTCGGTGACGGAGTTGTTCCTGGAGGCGCTACACGCGCAGGTCACGCCGGGTACGAAGCCGACCTGGGAGACCCTGCTCAAGGCGGACGCCGCCGAGCCGGGGTCGAAGGGTGCCGTGAAGTTCGCGGAGTACGTGCGGACGGCGTGGGGCGCGGTGGAGCCCCGGGTGGCGGAGCTGCTGGGCGACGGGGGTGGGGGCGGGGCCGGTTCTGTTGGCCCTGCCGGTCCTGTGCTGCTGACGGAGGCCGGGGTGTTCGCGCGGTACGACGCGATGGGCGTCCTGGACCGGCTGGCGTCGGCGGCCCGGCGGGGCGGGCGGGGGCTGTGGCTCCTGGTCCCGCAGGCCGACCCGTCGCGTGAGCCCCGGCTCGGGCAGGTGGCCGTGCCGTATCAGGCCGGCCTGGGGGAGTGGATTCAGCTTCCGGACACGTGGGTGGGCAACGCTCATCGGGGGTCCGGCGAGGGCGTGGCAAGTGCGGGTGCAAGTGCCAGTGGTGTCGAGGGAGACGTCAAGTGATCGACCGCAAGGCTCTGTTGAACGACCTGAAGCAGCAGGTCAAGGCGGTCGAGACCGACCTCGGGCGACAGGTGAAGGCGCTGGGGGAGGTCGGTGCGCGGCTGAGGGCCGAGTACGACCAGGCGCGCAAGCTGGGGCGTACGGCGGCGACGTGGACCTCGTGGCTGGACGAGCGGGTCACGCAGGTCGCGGTGGCGTGGGTGCTGGGGACGGTCTTCGTACGGTTCTGCGAGGACAACCGGCTGATCCCGGAGCCGTACCTGACGGGGCCGGACGGTGACCGGCGGGAGCTGGCGGAGTCTCGGTACGACGCGTACGTGGAGTCGGACGAGGATCCGACGTACCGGGGGTGGCTGGAGAAGGCGTTCGAGGAACTGGGGCAGGGGCAGGCGGGACGGCTGCTTTTCGACAAGCGGCACAACCCGCTGTACCAGGTTCCGCTGTCGCATGACGGTGCGCGGGAGCTGGTCGAGTTCTGGCGGGGGAGGGACGAGGCGGGCGTCCTCGTTCACGACTTCACCGACCCGCTGAACGAGGACGGTACGGAGGGGTGGGACACGCGGTTCCTGGGCGACCTGTACCAGGACCTGAGCGAGGCCGCGCGGAAGACGTACGCGCTGCTCCAGACGCCGGAGTTCGTGGAGGAGTTCATCCTCGACCGGACGATGAACCCTGCGGTTCGGGAGTTCGGGTACGAGGAACTGAAGATGATCGACCCTACGTGCGGGTCGGGGCACTTTGTGCTGGGGGCGTTTCGGCGCCTGGTGCGGCTTTGGGGGGAGGGGCAGCCGGGGCGTGATGTGCATGAGCGGGTGCGGGCTGCGCTGGACTCTGTGCATGGGGTGGACATCAACCCGTTTGCGGTGGCTATTGCGCGGTTCCGGTTGCTGGTTGCGGCTATGGCGGCTAGTGGGGTGCGGACGCTGGGGGAGGCGGCGAAGTACGAGTGGCCGGTACATCTGGCGGTGGGGGACTCGCTTATCAAGGCTCGGCAACTGGGGCTGTTCGACGGACTGGAGGGGCAGGAGACGGACGAGCTGGCTAGGTTCGCGTACGCCACGGAGGACGTGCATGAGCATTCCGGGATTCTGCAGCAAGGTCGGTACCACGTGGTCGTGGGAAATCCGCCCTACATCACCGTGAAGGACAAGCAGCTTAATGCGTTGTACAAGGATCTGTACGACGCGTGTGCCATGCAGTATGCGCTGTCGGTGCCGTTTGCTCAGCGGTTCTATGAGTTGGCGAAGAGGGGGCAGGCCGACGGTAATGGGTACGGATTGGTCGGACAGATCACCGCGAATTCATTCATGAAGCGGGAGTTCGGCACCAAGCTCATCGAGAACTACTTCGCCCACGAAGTCGAGCTCACCGAGGTCATTGATACCTCTGGCGCCTACATCCCCGGGCACGGCACGCCCACGGTCATTCTGGTTGGCAAGCGCCGTGCCGGGAGTGGCCGGTCAACGACGATTCGTACGGTCCGCAGCGTGCAAGGGGAGCCGTCTGCGCCGGAGAACGCCGAAGAGGGATTGGTTTGGCAGGCGATCGTTGAACAGATCGACAAGCCAGGATCAGTAAGCCAGTGGGTATCCGTGGACGACCTTGATCGAATGCGGTACTTCGCGCGCCAGCCGTGGATCTTGACTGACGGCGGTCTGGAGTTGAACGCTCAAATTGAGAGTGCGCAGGTGGCTAAACTCTCTTCCGAAGCAGAGAGTGTTGGGTTCTGTGCCGTAACCCGAGAAGATGACGCCTACATGATCGGGGCGACTGCCGCACGGCGGTTGGGCGTCCCGTCCAGGTCTATCCGATCGTTCTATGGGGGTGCATCCGTCAGGGAGTGGGGTGTACAAGAGGGCACTGGCACTTTGTTCCCCTATGACGACGCCACACAGACCGCGCAAATTGATGATGCGACTGAGCGGCTTCTCTGGTGCAATCGTGTGCTTCTTCGGCGGCGCAGGGCCCTCTCTGGAACTCAAGAGGAGCAGGGGCTGACATGGTTCGAGTTTTCCAGTTTCAACCGCAGACGTTACTGGTCCCCCTTTCTGATCGCCTTTTCGTTTGTTGCCACACACAATCAGTTCACTCTGCGTCGTGACCGAAGCGGCTTCATTCGAACTGCCCCGGTGATCAAGTTGCGGGAGGGGGTGAGTGAAGAGGGGTACCAGCGATTGCTCGGGCTGCTCAATAGCTCCACCGCCGGATTCTGGCTGAGGCAGGTCAGTCACGACAAGGGGCGCCCTGGTGCGGACGTGGCAGGCGCCGATGAGCCGTGGGAGCACCGATTCGAGTTCACGGCAACCAAGCTGGAGGAGTTTCCTATTCCCGTTGAGGCGCCCTCAGAACCTGGGGCTGCCCTGGATGGCCTTTCTTCGGCGCTGGCTGCGACTAGCCCCTCCGTGATTGTGTCAGGGGGTGTACCCAGTGCGGCTTCATTGAGGGAAGGTCGGGAGAAGTGGGAGACTATCCGCGGCCGTATGGTTGCCGCCCAAGAAGAACTCGACTGGCAGGTCTACGCTCTCTACGGTCTCCTCGACCAGGAGATCACTGCGCCCGTTGAGAATATTCCTGTACTTGCCCCTGCTGAACGAGCTTTCGCTATCGTACTGGCCCGCAAGGTGGAACGCGGTGAGGTCAACACGTCGTGGTTTGCACATCACAACCACAATTTTGTGCCCGTCACCGAGATCCCCGCTCACTGGCCCGCCCCCTACCGCGAGATCGTCCAGAAGCGCATCGACGTCATTGAGTCGAACCGTGCCATCGGTATGGTCGAGCGACCCGAGTACAAGCGCCGCTGGGCCACTGAAGGTTGGGACGCGCTCCAGGAGAAGGCCCTCCGCTCCTGGCTGCTCGACCGTATGGAGAACCGCGACCACTGGTTCGACGAGAACGGTCAGCCAACCATCCTCACCCTGGCCCGCCTCACCGACGCACTCTCCCGTGACGAGGACTTCGTCTCCGTCGCAAAGCTCTACGCGCCACGCAAGGAACTAGCGAAGGTCGTCGCCGAGCTGATCAGCGACGAGCACGTGCCGTTCCTCTCCGCCCTGCGTTACAAGCCCTCCGGGCTGAAGAAGCGCACCGACTGGGAAGAGGTGTGGGACCTCCAGCGCAAGGAGGACGCCGCTCCCGACGAGCCCGCCAAGCGGAAGATCCGGGACTCCATCCCCGTACCGCCGAAGTACACCTCGGCCGACTTCCTCCGCTCCTCCTACTGGAGGGCGCGCGGCAAGCTCGACGTGCCCAAGGAGCGGTTCATCTCCTACGGGCAGGCCAACGCCGCCACCCCCGAGCTGTATGGGTGGGCCGGCTGGGACCACCGCGAGCAGGCGCAGGCCCTCGCCACCTACTTCACCAACACCGCACTGTCCACCGAGGAGATCACGCCCTTCCTCGCCGGCTTGCTGGAACTCCAGCCGTGGCTGTCCCAATGGCACAACGAGTTCGACATGCTCTACAGCGGCTCCCCGGCCGACTTCTTCGCTGGCTACCGCCAGCAGAAGCAGGGCGAGCACGGCCTCACCGACGACGACCTCCGTGCCTGGCGTCCTCCGGCCGCGACCCGAGGTCGTCGCGCAGCAGCGAAGCCGTAGCCAGGAGTAGTTCGACGTCCGTCGGTTCAGGGGCCACCCGGTGCGTGCGCGGGTGGCCCTCTTGCTGCACGCGCAGCTCCGCCCACACGGTTTTTCCCGGGGCGGCATGGCGAGGGGTGACGCCCCAGTCGTCCGAAAGGGCGGCGACGAGGAGCAGGCCCCGGCCCGACTCGGACAGCGAGTCGGTCACCGGAGCGCTGGACGGAGGCTGCTTCTCGGCGCGGGTGTCGGTCACCTCGACCCGGACGATGCCCTCGCCCAGGACGAGGTGAAGGTGGAAGTCCCGGCCGGGGACATGGCCGTGGCGTACGGCGTTGGCGGAGAGTTCCGCCGTGATGAGGGTGAGTGTTTCGTTGACGTGGGTGGTGTAGGGGTGGCCCCAGTCGTCCAGGCGGTGTGAGACGAGTCGGCGGGCGAGGCGGGCACCGCGCGGTGTTGAGGTGAAGCGCATGGTGAACTCGCGTTCGGGTGCGAGGTGCCGTGGCATATGCCCGTTCGGGGGAGTTGCTGACTTCATGGGGTAGACGGTCGCGGACTCTGCGTAGCTTTGACCAGGAGTGATGCGCTGACGGGTACGGGCTGTACACGCGGGCGGTGCGCTTGTACGTGGTGGTGGGCGTGACCGGTTCCCGGGCCCCGAGTTGGCCGACCGGGCGGTGGTACGAGAGGAGCTGCGGCGTGGACGACGAGGTTCAGCAGCCGGAGTACGAGGTCGGAACGGGCATGCTGTGCGTGTTCGGGAGGCAGTTGAAGCTGTTCCGGGAGCGGGCGGGAATGGACCGCGCGGCGCTCGGCTCGCTGACCGGGTACTCGGCCTCGACAATCGCGTCGTTCGAGCAGGCGAGACGTATCCCGCCGCCGAAGTTCATCGACCGGGTTGATGAAGTGCTGGATGCGGGTGGGGTGTTGAGCGCCAGCAAGGAGGAGGTGGCTCGGGCTCAGTACCCGGCGTTCTTCCGGGACGCCGCCAAGTTGGAGGCCGAGGCGGTGGAGCTCTACGTGTACGAGACCCACGTGGTCAACGGCCTGTTGCAGACAGAGGAGTACACGCGGGCTCTGCTGGGGATGCGGCGTCCACTGCTGGACGAGGCGACCATCGAGCAGCGCGTTGCTGCGCGGCTCATACGACAGGGGATCTTCGACAGGTGGCCCGCTCCGTTGCTGAGCTTCGTCATGGAGGAGGCGGTTGTGCGGCGGCCGCTCGGCGGTGAGCAGGTGTGGCGCGGACAGCTTGAGCAGCTCCTCTTGCTCGGCCAGAAGCGGAACGTCGAGCTTCAGGTAATGCCGCTCGACCGTGAGGACCATGCTGGTGTGGATGGCGCGTTCACCTTGCTGATGCCAAGGCAGGGCCAGCAGGTCGGCTACATGGAGGCTCAAGGTCGGAGCACGCTGGTCACCGAGCGAGATGCGGTCCATGCACTGTCCGCACGCTATGGGATTATCCGAGCGCAGGCCCTCACCCCGAGTGAGTCCCTGGCCTTCATCGAGAAGCTGTTGGGAGAGAGATGAACGCTGAAACAAAGCGCGGTCCCGCGCGTGCGCTTGTCTGGGTCAAGAGCAGCTACAGCGGCGCTGAGGGCGGCCAGTGTGTCGAAGTAGCCGCCTCCCTCGCCAGCGTCCACGTCCGCGACTCAAAGGACACAACCCGCCCCGCCCTCGCCGTGGCCCCCACGACGTGGACCGCGTTCGTAGAGTTCGCGGCGCTCTGACAGGGGCCGGACCGCCGACGGGCGCGACAGGCCCGCCTCAGCGTTGTGGCCGTACGGGTAGGCCAGCTTCACCCGTGGCGTGATCGACGGGGGACTCCGCGCGCACTCCCGTCACGCGTAGGCGCCCCCGCTCCAACCCTGGAGCGGGGGCGCATACGCGGTGCGAGCCCGTCAGCCCTCGCCGTTCGGGTCCGTGGCGGGGGCCAGGTAGTGCTGTACGCGGAGGATCAGTACGACATCGTCGCGGTAGTCCTCCTGGTACCAGACCATGACGGGTCCTTCGGCGTGCGTCTTGACGCCGGAGGCGGATTCCTGGATGTCGAAAGGGTGGCCGATGCGGCGGACGCCGACAGCTTCGGCGATGCGGCGGGCGAAGTCTTCGACGTCTCGCCTGTAGGCCTCGGGGAGGTCGCCGACGACGTGTTCGGCGTCGGGGTTGTACTCCCAGGTCCAGTCACTCACGCGGCGTCGGCCTCCGCGTCGGCGAGGATGCGGCCGAGTTCGGCGGAGGCGGCGCGGCGGGCGTCCTTGTCGTCGCTGGTGGCGACGATGTGTTCGCATGCGTGGAAGCGGGCGGCTCGTTCGGGCCACCGCTGGACAGCGACCCATGCCCACCAGTGATCGACGAAGTGGCGGCCGGGCAGGAGGCTGAACTCGTCGCGTGCCTGGTTCATGGCTTCGGCCCAGTGCGCGTCGAACTTGGGCAGGGCCTCGGGACTGAGACGGGCGACGGCGACCCGGAGGGCGGCGGGGCTTTTGTCCGGCATGGGGATGAGCGGCCCCGCCGGTGTGTCGGTGAGCGTGGTCATGAGGGGTGTTCCTTTGCGGCGACGGCGTCCGTCAGGCGGCTGCGGGGGTGGGTGTGGTCTGCTTGAGTCCGTCACGCTGGGCAGTGGTGACCATGCGGGCGTACGGGTGGATCTCACCTCGGGCGTAGGCGCTCAGAAGGATCTCGCAGAGCGCGGACATCGAACGGACTTTGTCCCTTGAGCGGCGCTTGTCGGCTTCGTTCCATATGATGTCGCTTGCGAAGACGGTCCGGCCGCGGCGGGGTCCGGCCTCCGGGCCGGTGGTGGTGTGGGGCAGGGGGAGGGTTCCGGAGGCGTAGTCGGTGAGGGCTCGGCTCATGACCCAGATGAGAGGCAGCCCCTCGCTCTTGGCGCGTTCGCCGGCCCCTTCCCATACGGCCTTCCCGACGTTGGGGGCGCGTTCGGTCTCTCCTGTCGCCGGCATGCTGGGCTCCGGTTCTCGTGACGGCGCGTTCTACCAATCGAAACGGTACTACGGATCGGGGCGCCCTCCCGTATGCGGAAACGGCCGGGGCGTTCCGTTCTCGGTGCGCCGTATCCAGACGTGGGTAGTGCCGTGCGTAGTCGCGTAACGAGCCGGCCTCCCGCTCCGGCCGCAGGGCAGGCAGCCACGCTCGTACTGTGCGGGCTGAGCGTCCCGTTGGTCGGGGTGGTGTAGGGGTGGCCCCAGTCGTCCAGGCGGTGTGAGACGAGTCGGCGGGCGAGACGGGCGCCGCGTGGCGTTGAGGTGAAGCGCATGGTGAACTCGCGTTCGGGTGCGAGGCGTCGTGGCATATGCCCGTTCGGGGGAGTTGCTGACTTCATGGGGTAGACGGTCGCGGACTCTGCGTAGCTTGACCAGGGGCGATGCGCTGACGGGTACGGGCTGTACACGCGGGCGGTGCGCTTGTACGTGGTGGTGGGCGTGACCGGTTCCCGGGCCCCGAGTTGGCCGACCGGGCGGTGGTACGAGAGGAGCTGCGGCGTGGACGACGAGGTTCAGCAGCCGGAGTACGAGGTCGGAACGGGCATGCTGTGCGTGTTCGGGAGGCAGTTGAAGCTGTTCCGGGAGCGGGCGGGAATGGACCGCGCGGCGCTCGGCTCGCTGACCGGGTACTCGGCCTCGACAATCGCGTCGTTCGAGCAGGCGAGACGTATCCCGCCGCCGAAGTTCATCGACCGCGCTGATGAAGTGCTGGCGGCTGATGGCGTGTTGAGTGCGAGCAAGGAGGAGGTGGCTCGGGCTCAGTACCCGGCGTTCTTCCGGGACGCGGCCAAGTTGGAGTCCGAAGCGGTTGAGCTTCATGTGTACGACACTCAGTTGGTCAATGGTCTCTTGCAGACCGAGGAGTACGCGCGAGCGGTGTTTGCCATGTGGCAGCCACTTCTGGACGAGGCGCTGATCGAGCAGAGGGTGGCCGCGCGACTGGCTCGGCAGGAGATCTTCTCTCGACGTCCGGCGCCCCATCTGAGTTTTGTGATCGAGGAGGCTGTACTGCTCCGGCCGCTCGGCGGGGTGGCTGTCTGGCGAGGCCAGTTGGAGCACCTCAGGCTGACTGCGGAGAAGCGCACCATCGTGATCCAGGTGATGCCGCTGTCCCGTCAGGAACATGCGGGACTCGCTGGCCCGTTCACCTTGATGGAGACCAAGGATGGGCGCAGGATGGCGTACACGGAGGTACAAAGCGACAGCCGTGTCCACACGGAACGTCTGAAGGTGCGAGAACTTGAGCGTTCGTACGGGATCCTTCGCGCGCAGGCCCACACTCCGACAGAATCGCTGGCGTTGATCGAGAAGTTGCTGGGAGAGAGATGAGCGGGGACAAGGCCGGGCCGGACGCTGATGGCCTGAAATGGTTCAAAAGCAGCTACAGTGCCGGTGACGGCGGCCAGTGTGTTGAGGTTGCGGCCGGGATGGGCACCGTCCACGTCCGCGACTCAAAGGACACAACCCGCACCGCACTTGCCGTAGACCCCACGGCGTGGACCGCGTTCGTAGAGTTCGCAGCACTCTGACAGGCGCAGGGCCCCTGGGCAGGCGGGTGCTTGCCCAGGGGCCCTGCGCACAACCTCGTCAACGCGCATTCAGTGCTCGGCGGGCCGAGTTGATGAGGTTATGGGCGTCGGCCCCGTGCACCGCCGACTCGCTGAGGGTCTTCCAGACCTTCTTGTACAGGGTGATGTTGTCGGCGTCGTCCAGCCACAGTTCGGCGTGCCAGTCCTCGGCGACGACCAGCCGGTCGTCGAGCACCCAGAAGCCGTTGGCAGGCACGATCTTGACGGACGCGGTGAAGGGGATGACACCCAGCTCGACCGTGTCCATACCGATCATGCCGTTGAGGCGGTCGAGTTGGCTCGCCAGTACCGAGGGCGGGCAGATCAGCGACCGGAGCGCGGCCTCCCATATCAACACGTGCAGCGTGCGGCCGGACCGGTACAGCCATTCCTGGCGCTGCACCCGGGAACGGACGGCTGCCTCGATGTCGCCGGGTCCGTCCAGCAGCTCCGCATACCGCTGGATGACGTGCCGGGCGTACTCCGGGGTCTGCAGTAATCCGGCGATCACCGACTCTTCCCAGATCCACATGTCCCTGGTGCGGTCGATCTCGGCACTCAGCCCCTCGTGAAGGGGCTTGAAGCCGGTCGCCAGCGCTCGACGCCATGACCTGATGTGCGACTCGAACCCGGCCAGCCGGGCAGCGAGTTCGGGGTACACCCCCGGCTGCCCGGTCGCGTCGGCCCACGCCCGCAGGTCCTCGGGGGTGGCCGTCTGCTTGCCGTTCTCCAGCTTGCTGACCTTGGAGCCCGGCCAGCCGAGCCGCTGCGCGAGCTGCTGACCGGTGAGCCGACCACCGGGGCACGTGAAACGGAGTTCGCGCAGCCGCGCCCCCAACGCCGCCCGTGCCTGCTGGTAGTCGGTGCTCACCGGTCACGTGCTATTCGGTGGTGGCCACCTGTGCGGCGAACTGCTCGCGCGGGATCGCGTGGTGCATCGCGGCGTCGCGCGCGATGGCGTACCGCACGACCTCAGCCGGTTCGGTGATCAGCTCGATGTCGAGCAGGTTGTCCTCGTCATCGAAGTGCAGCAGGGCGACCAGCCGTGAATCGAAGATCCAGAAGTCCTCGCCGGGCAGGCCGGCCCGCGCGGCGTCCTCGCGCCACAGGTACCGGATGTCCTCGCCGAAGGTGGCGTTGTGCCGGGCGTAGTCGAGCAGGAACAGCTGTTCCGTGGTGGGCGGGTTGTCGGCGACACGTACACGGCCGACTGTCTTTCCGGCGTCCGTCTGGGCCTTGATATTGAGGAACCAGGGTTCGTCGGGGTCGCAGGGTGCCGAGCCGGTGGCCAGGAACGCCTGGAAGTCGGGGTCCTGGCGGTCCGACGCGTAACCGCGCCGCGTCTCCAGCCGCCAGGCGGTGTGCTCGAAGGTCTCGAACAGGCGGCGGAAGGTGGCCCGGTCCACGAGTTCCGGCACTCGCTCCATCTCCTTCGGCCCCCAGTTCACAAGCAGTTCGCGCGGCACGGCCACCGCTGCCTCGTCGACTCCGAAGTGCCGGAGCTGTGCGAGGTCTTCGGGGTCGGTGACGGGCGTGCCCTGAACGATGATCTCGCCGGTGCCTTCGTCCGTGTGCAGGGCGGGGCAACCGTCGACCTTGCTGTCCGTGCCGGTGAAGCGCAACCGACGAACCATGGACGCTCTCCCTTCCTCGGGGTGTTGACCCCCTCAGCATGGTCGGGGGGCCTGCCAGGCACTACAGAGCCGGGCAGGGTTCAGGAGAAAACTCCCGCAATCTTGGGCGAGCAGCGAGCAAATCTCCTGCACGTCTCCGACGCCGTACGGCAGCACCTTTGCAGGGGGCCGGTGGTCGCGGACCGGTACGCCTCCTCGGTCATGGCCTGCCACGCCGCTGTCAACCAAGTGGGCCTGGATCAGGTGCGCGAGCTGATCGCCCCGTTCCTGCCCTACCTGGTGGCGCCGGACGTCACCTTCTACCTCATCAGTTCCGACAACTCGTTGAAGGAGCGGATGAGCACCAAGACGGACGTGAAGCAGGACGACACCGACCTGTACGACGTCCCTGGCCGCCTTGCCCGGCTCCGGGAGAACTTCCAGTCCGTCGCCGAGACCGATCCGAGCATGGTCGTTCTCCCCACCGACGGCCGCAGCCCGGACGACCTGGCCGACATCATCGTCAAGCACCTGGAGGGCAGGCGTGCTCAACCCGATCGACACCGACGCCGTCATCCGTGACGGCCGCGTCGCCGGCGCGTTCCCGGACGAGATCCACGAGGGCGTCGCCTGGTGGGTCGCCGCCTGCTTCGTCGTGATCAGCCGGGCTCGGCAGATGGCCGTGGCCCACGACAGCCACCCCACGACGGCCGAGTTCCACCAGCGGTTCTGCCGCGGGGCCATCAACGCCGAGCACTTCGGCTGCCAGGTCTCCAGCCTCGGCACGGCCGACGAAGCCCAGCTCCTGCACGCCATGAAACAACTCGGGGGCGTCCCCGGCGCCCTGCTGACCACGACCGACGGCGGTGGGCGGCGGACCGTCACGATCCGCCTCTACGACGCGGACGGCCAGACGACACCGAGGAGACCGGCCTCGCCAGAGTGCGGCAGATGATCGCCTCTGACCGTGTCCCCCTCCCGGTGAACGAGCAGGCCAAGGGCCGCATCACCGAACGTCGAGATCTGGTGGAGGCACTGTGATCGACGCTGCCGAGGTCATCCGAAGCGGCACCAGCATCCTGTTCGTCACCCTGGACTCCCTGCGCTATGACGTCGCCCGTGCGGCCCTGCACGCCGGGCAGACCCCGCGTCTGGCGAAGATCCTGCCGGGCGGGGCGTGGGAGGAACGCCGCACCCCTGGCACGTTCACCCTCCCCGCGCACATCGCGTTCTTCTCCGGTTTCCTGCCCAAGCTCCCGCAGCCCGTACAGCCGCCGCGGCTGTGGGAGTGCCGCCCGCCCGCGGTCAAGACGGTCGACGCGGGCACGTTCGTCTTCGACGCGTCGAACCTCCTCACCGGGCTTGCCCAGCACGACTACCGCACCGTGTGCATCGGCGGCGTGACCTACTTCTCGCGGGAGACACCGCTCGGGTCGGTGCTGCCCGACATGTTCGACGAGGACCACTGGCGGCCCGAGTTCTGCTCCCCGGAGCCCGACTCCACCCGCCACCAGGTCGACCGTGCCCTGACCGTCGCCGAGCAGTACGCCAACCGGCCGCTGTTCCTGTTCGTCAACGTCTCCGCCACCCACGTCCCCCACGGCCACTACATCGGCGACAGTGGCGACTCCTGGCAGTCCCAGGCCGCCGCACTCGCCTACGCGGACGAACACCTCGGCCGCCTGGTCGACGGGCTCACCGGCAGGAAGAGATGGCTGATCATCATGTGCGCCGACCACGGTGACGCCTTCGGCGAGGACGGCTACCACGGCCGTGGCATCGCTCACCCGACCGTGCTGAACGTGCCGTTCGCGGCCTGGCTGTCAGCGTAGGTGGCTACGCTCCCCGGCCATGAGCGACACATCCCGACGAGGGGCCGTGCGCGACGCCTCCGTCATCGTGGCCCGAGACGCGGACGGCACGGTCGCCGTCCTGACCGCCGAGTTCCCCCAGCACGGCGGCGAGTACGTGTTCCTGCCCGGAGGACGCCGGGAGGACGGCGAGACACCGGAAGAGTGCGCGCGGCGCGAGCTGCGCGAGGAAGCCGGCGTCACCGCCCAGACCTGGCAGGCCCTCGGCTCGTACGCCATCACCCTCAACTCCACTGCCCGAATCCACCTCTTCCTGGCAGAGGGCCTCACCTGCGGCCCGCAGCAGCTCACGCCCAGTGAAGAGAGTTTCAAGCTCATGTGGTGGCCGATGCCTGACGCGATCCGGGCCGCCACCGAGGGACGCTTCCTGCTTCAGGGGGGACCGCTGGCGCTGCTGCTCGCCCAGCAGGTCATCACAGCCTGAGAGGAGTCCATCCCCGGGCGCCGAGGGGTTGTACTGCCGGGGGCCGGGGCGCGGCGGGCCGGACTCGGTGCGCCGCCCGGCCGTCGGCCGGCCCCCACCTGTGTGGTGGGCCCTCTGCGACGCGTACAACGAGGGCCGCTACAAGCACCACGCCCCGTTCATCCAGCGCCGCCGTGACGGTCTGTGCCTGCGCACAGCGGACTTCCTGAAGTCCATCGACTTCGACATCGACGAGGAGCTGTGGGCGGTCGACGGCACGGACTGCTCGCCGTGCGACAACAAGGTCCCCGACAGCCACTGAGCGGCCCTACCCTGGCCCCTGCCCTCGGCCCCGGAGGACAGGGGCCAGCCCCTGTGAAGAGGAATCGACTTGCCCGCACAACACGACATCGCCGCTGAGACGGAGCTGTGGGACACTTTCGCCGCTTCCGCCTTCAAGGACGACGCGGAGCCGAGTTTCTGCTGGACCCAATACGCCGGTCACGGACCTGGCCCGGAGCTGCTGGGCAACCCGCGTTCCGTCCTGGAGATCGGCTGTGGCACCGGCCGCGCCCTGGCCCACCTCGCTGAGCGCGGCATCGCCGCTCGCGGCGTGGACCTGTCTCCCGTCATGGTCGAGAAGACCACCACGAAGTGGGCAGGCACCGGAGCGGAGTTCGTGTGCTCCGAGGTGCTGGAGTACCTGAGCGATCACGAGGGCGGGTACGACGCCGTCTACTCGATCTTCGGAGCCGCCTGGTTCACCGACCCGGGCCGTCTCTTCCCCCTGGTCCGCCGAAGGCTCCGGCCCGGCGGCGTCTTCGTGTTCTCGCAGCCGCCGGCCATTCCGGGTGCGTACGGGCCACAGGGCATGTACAAGGGAGGCTTCGCCGGAAAAGCGATGTTCACCTACCGCTACAGCTATCGCCCGGCTGTGTGGGAGCGCCTGCTCACGCGGGCCGGATTCGCCACAGCCGACGCGCGGGTCCTTGACGCTCCTCACCCTGGACACATCGGGACGCTACTCGTACGCGGAGTCGTTCCCTGAGGGACCCTTGTGAGACGGCCGACTCCCGGCGGAGGTCGCCTTCCCGGGAGTCGATCGACATCGCGAGGGAAGTCGGCCCACGCGTCAGCGTCACTCACAAGATGAGGCTTCAACGGACTTGCAGAGTTGAACCCTTGGGATGCGGAGCTACTGTACGTTCTTGCCATGAAGCAGGGTAAAGAGGTCGAGAACCCCGAGTCGCGTTTCTTCGCGCTGTTGCTGGCGGCAGCGAAGCTTCCGGGAGTGCGCATCAACAGGGAGGCGTATCTCCGAAGTGCGCTGTCTCGCCGCTGCTCCGAGGACGACATCCGCCGGGCGGTAGAGGAGACCCCCGCCGCGGCGGGCATCCCTGGCGAGGTTCTCGACAGGGTGGCCAACGACTCCATCCGCTATGAGACGGCGAAGGTCAGTGCACTCTCCGCGGCTGCCGGGATTCCCGGCATCATGGCCCTTCCCGCTACGGTGCCCGCCGACACGGCACAGTACGTCGGCCACATGCTGCGCATCGCGCAGAAACTCGCCTACCTCTACAGCTGGCCCGATCTGTTCTCCGACGAGGGTGATGACGTCGATGACGCCACCAAGGGAGTGCTCACGCTGTTCTTCGGCGTGATGTTCGGTACCAAGTCAGCGAACGTCGCGGTGGGGAAGGTCGCCGGGATGATGGCGGAGCAGGTCGCCAAGAAGCTGCCGCAGAAGGCACTCACCCATGGTGTCGTCTACCCGATGGTGAAGAGAGTGGCGGGCTACCTCGGTGTCAGGATGACGACGCAGTCCTTCGCGACGACCGTCTCGAAGGCCATCCCCCTCGTAGGGGCCGCTGTCTCCGGCGGGCTCACCCTCGCTACCTACCTACCCATGGCCAAGAGGCTGAAGAGGCACCTCGCCGGCCTGCCGCTGGCGCAACCGTCGGGCCGGGTGATGGAAGGGGAAGTCGTGGAAGACCAGGCGCCTTTCCCCACACCCCGTGCTGAACAGCACGGCGCAGAGGTCACCGAAGTCGAGCTGGAGGAACCTCAGCCTTGATGCCGCAAACGCACCCCCGAGTGCCGAAGGGCGCCCGATGCGACGGGTGTTCTCGTCATCGCCGCCGGGGGCGGTGATCTGTGGGCGTGAGGGCTCGTTCGTCCTCCTGCCTCGCTGGTCACCGCGAACCGCGAGAACCTGCTGGAGCACCGGACACCTGGGGCGGGCCAGGGAGACGATCTCTTGGGCGAAGGAGTCGTGGATTCCCTCACCACGCTCATCAAGCGCATCGAATCCGGCGTTTGGGTCCCGAGTCGGATGTCAAGCTCAGAAATCGTGCCTCTTGGGCTTCCCCCAGGAACTTGTGAAAAAATAGATCCACCAAAGCGGGTTGATGAAGTTAAGCCAATTCATTCTGTTCTTGAGGTGGCGTTCCCAGTAGGCATCCTGCTCTTCCACGGTGCCGATTTTGTGGGGCGGGGCGTATCCGAAGACGGGAACCAGATCTCGAACTGTTGAAGGGCGCCACATGTGGAGAACGTAAACCATCCACGCGCCGTGTGATGCAGAGAGGCCTGAAGGTCTCACGTTAACGCGTGCTCCGTTGCAGCAGAGCAAGATGTTTCTTGACGAGAGTTCTCTTCGCATGGATCGCAAAGCTTCAAAGATGTTGTCGCCGCTCGCCGTCGACTCAACCCTGTTGGGTGATTCGAGGCGAAGAGTCCATGGGCCCTCCCCTTCGACCACTATCTTCCATTGGTTCTCCCGGCCACCTTTTTCGACGCGGATCTTGATTTCTTCAGCCATCGCACGCATATCCCGGGCTCTCGATGATCTCTCCCGTTGGCTTTCCATGATGCCCAGGGGGTGGGCCAGTGCGGTAGCGACGTCATTCTTTCGGGATCGGGACCTGCTGCAGGTGCTGGAGGATGAGGTCGAGATCCGATAGCGCCCTGAAACAAAATTCGTGGTCCTGGGTGTTTACGGAGTGGACAACGTTGGTGAATGCCGGGCTGTCGAGCCCATGTGATTCGCGCAGAATCCGGGTTGGAACCAGGAGCCAATTTCCTCTTGTCCTGTCGAGTGTCCATTCGATTTCTGTTGGCAGTGCTCCTACGGCATCTTCGATGAGGCGTGCGACGTCTTCTTGGGCAGATGTGTAGCGCCACCCCATATACGGTACCTGTGGGTATCCATAAACAGGGTTTTTCTCCGCAGGCAGAGAAAACCAGGAGAGTTCTCCAAACCTGCTGAGTACTTGCATCGCATGCGTACTTCGGGTCGACATGTGAAATCCATTCAAACCGTCAGCAGAGAGGCCTGAATACCTTCCGTCTTGGGTGGTGGGCGGGTCTTCGAATTTGGTGAGAGCGTTGGAGGCGGTGCGGTCCTGGACAGTCGACTGCTTCGGCCGGCGCCCAGCAGATCATATCCTCCAGTTATTGCGGCTCAATCAAAGAGTCGGAGAAGGGGTCTCCTTCGTGGCCCCATCTGAATTCGTAATCTCCGGACGATGTATTGAATTCAGCGCCGACGTCGTTGAAGGGAAGCTTGAACTCTTCACGCAGCCAGAGGTTCATTGCCAGCGCCGAAACTTCGGAGCGGTAGTCGCTCAACGGCGCTTCGATCGAGATGACTTGGATGGTGATTCCGCGAGGAAATCTCTTGGTCAACTCCGGTGCGTTGAAAGCGACGCCGAAGGACAGCCATGCGAGATCTTTCCAGTGCAGTCCACCGGATGGCATGGCTAGGCGTACGTTGCCGTGGATCTGCACGTCCGGGGGGTCTGATTCGGTGGAAGGTCGTGCATGTGCTGTGAGGTCGGCCGCCAGTCCGCCGATATGGCTGCGCAAGCGATACTTGACCGTTCGAGTCATTTCCATGCGGTCAGTTCGACCCTCTACAGGTGTCAATATTCCACTGTTGAGGAAGGTTGGTTCCGCAGAAGACACAAATGAAGTAAGAATCCTTCACAAGATTGGTTTCGAGGCATGCGGGACAACGCCGGAATGTGAAGGTCTCTGTGAAATTATCCGGGTGGCGAATGTTGATCCTTCTGAAGGACTTCCTCACTGGCGACCAAGAGGTGACGTCCGGACAGTAGCCGGTGGAGAGATTGTTTACTCTGCGGACCTCCCACTTGCCGTTCGATCTCCCAAAGGTTACCTCTCCTGCGCCGAGAACCGGCTTCCCCCCTGCGCACGCAACGTGCTCGCTCCGGCGGGGAGCCAGTCCAAGACCACCGACTCTGTGGACCACATAGGTGAACGGCTCACACTGCTCGTCCCGTGAGTTACTGGTGATCCACGAATCCAGCTCGCGGAGCGTGGAAATGGAGGCCCCTGCGGGGATTGAGCAAATATTAAGCTCTTCAGGTCCTACGTATCGATACTCTCGATCTTTCGAATAGTCCATCGAGGCTCCATTTCGGTGACGTGACGCCTTTACTCATCCAATTTCAGTCCCTGTAGAGGGAGAGGGGTTCCGGGGCCCCATGACTGCCAGCCGGGGAAGAATAGGTGTTCGCCGAGGACAGGGCCAAGCGGGCCAATGGAGACGCAGTTGTCAGAAACTCCTGCCAGTTCTCTCAGTAGGTTCTGTATTCCTTGCTCGGCCTGTTGGCCCGGCGACTGGGACCAGCAGTTGATCCAGGCTGCACTGGTTGGGCTTTCAGTCCTTATGCAAACCCAATTTCGGTCGTGCTGCTCGGAATCGCCGTGGATAATTTCTGCAATCAGGGCATGGGGGCCGCCCAGTCGAACCCGTTCCATGTGCTTACCTCCGGATGGCAAATTCTATCAGGATGCTCGGATCCATCTCTCCTGTTCCTATTCTCCGTACAATCTCCGCAGTTCGGTGGTGGCCGCCCGTTATGTGTATCTGTGATCCAGGATATTGGATTGAATCACTGGAGGACCAGTCTCGGAATCCACTAATTGGATCATCGCCCTGAGGGCCGCCGAAGCGAATCAAGTCTTCGTTTGGAAGATTTCTGACTCCCCCATGGCCGACTGTATCGCCGCCAAACATTTGAGCCTCTGTGAGTGGATGGCTTGCTATTCGATTCTCTAGTAGCTCATCGGCTCGAACGTAGAATCTGTCGAGAAGGGAGTGAATTGGCAGGTCGGCGAGATGTGCATTGGGGTAATCGGGCGCGAGCCCGAGATGATCGGTTGAGATGACAGGATTATCGACGTATATGTCGGGATTGGGTGCAGGGGCCAGTCCGAGGGGGTCGCTTGTGAGGTAGCGGGCGGTTTCCGGGTTGTAATGCCGGAAGTAGTTGTAGTGAAGGCCCGTCTCCGGATCGAAGTACTGGCCGGGGAAGCGGAGAGGGGTGTAGGCGGTGCTGTCGGCCGCCCAGGCCGTTGTGCCCCACAGCGTGCTGCGGGTCCGCCACGCGATCTCGCCCTCCTCGTCTACGAGTTCGCTTGGCGTGCCCACCAGGTCCGTGACGATGGCGAAGAAGCGGGAGTCGATCTCCTCTTGGGGAGCGTCCGCCGCCGTTATTCGTTCGGTCTGGGTGATGGGGCGTAGGCCCTGGTGGTCCCAGGTGAGGGTGACCGGGTCGGGCAGGGCCGTGGATGTGGTGGTCTGTTCGCAGAGGGTGGTGCCGTCCCAGGTGAAGACGACGTGCTCGACCACCGTTTCGCCGTCGTCCGCCAAGCGGAGTTTCGCCGTACGGCGGCCCAGCGGGTCATAGGTGTACCGCCAGCGCGTGCCGTCCGGGGTCGTCACGGACGTCAGGCGGTCCTCGGCATCCCACTCGTACCGCCAGGTGTCCGGTTTGCGGGACAGGCGGGTCTTCTGGCGCAGGGTGATGCGGCCCAACGCGTCGTGTTCGTAGCGGACGCCTCCCGCGCGGGTGATGCGGGTGCCTGTGTAGGCGCGGAGGCCGGTGGCCTCCTGACCGGGGTGGTCCGACGGCCAGGACGCCGAGGTCTGGTTGCCAGCCTCGTCGTAGGCGTATGTCTCGGTCCAGTTGGCCGCGTGGACGGCCGTCACTCGGCCTGCCGCGTCGAGGTCGAAGCGGCGGGTACCGGAGAGTCGGTCGTCGATGCCGGTGAGGTTGCCGTCGGCGCGGTAGGTGTACCCGCGGTGTTGGATCGGGCGGCCGGATGCGTCCGTGACCGACTGGGTGGTCAGGCGGCCCACGGGGTCGAATGTGTGCGCCAGGGTGACCGTCTCGCCGATCCGGCGGGTCAGTTCGCGGCCGGCCTCGTCGTAGGTGAAGTCGATGGTGTGGCCCGCGGCTGTCATCCCCGTGCGGCGGCCCGCCGCGTCGTACGTCCAGGTCGTCGTCACGCCGGTCGGCGTCGTGCGGCCTGTTCGACGGCCCAGATCGTCATACGTGTACGTCAGTTCGCGGCCGTCGACCGTCTCCGAGCGCACCCGGCCGAAGCGGTCGCGCAGGATCGTCAGCGTCGTACCGTCCGGGCCCGTCGCCTGGGCGAGTTGGTCCGTCATGTCGTACGCGTACGTCGTGACGTCGCCCCCCGCGTTCTTGCGGAGCAGCCGGCCCAGGGCGTTGCGTTCGAACGACACCACCTGGCCGAGGGCGTTCGTGCGGGACGTCAGGCGGCCCGCCGCGTCGTGTGCGTAGGTGAGGGTGCGGTCGTCGAAGTCCGTCTCGGCGATCAGCGAGCCCGCCGGGTCGTACTCGTAACTCCAGGTCAGACCCTGCGGGTTGGTGACCTTCGTCAGCCGCAGCTCCAGGTCGTACGCGAACTCGTGGCGTACGCCGTCCGGGCCCGTGCGGGCCGTCAGCAGGTCGAAGTGGGTGTACTCGAAGTGGGAGACGCCGCCCATCGGGTCGGTGTGGGTGGTGCAGTTGCCCTCACCGTCGTACGTCCACGACTCCGTGGTGCCGTCGGCGGCCGTGCGGCGGGCGAGGCGGCCTTCCACCGTCCACTCCAGCCGGGTCACCGCACCCGTCGGGTCCGTGAGGGTGACGGGTCTGCCGAAGGGGTCACGTTCGTAGCGGGTGACCGCGCCGAGCGGGTCGGTGATCTCCAGAGGGAGACCGGCGGGGTCGCACCGGACGGTCGTCGTGTGGCCGAGGGGGTCGGTGACGGCGGTCAGGCGGCCCGTGTCGTCGTAGGTGAAGCGGGTGGTGAGGCCTGTGGGGGCGGTCACCGAGGTGCGGTTGCCGCGTTCGTCGTACGTCTGGCGGGTCACCGTGCCGTCCGGGTTGACCACCCGTGTCGGCAGGCCGAGGTCGTTGTACTCGGCCCTCGTCTCGCGGCCGTCCGGGCGTGTGACGACCGTGGGGTTGCCGGACTCGTCGTAGCGGAACGTGGTCGTGTGGCCCAGGGGGTCCGTCAGGGACAGCAGGCGGTTGTAGCGGTCCCGTTCGTAGCGGGTGACCGCGTCCAGGGGGTCGACGTCGGCGACCACCTGCCACGCCTCGTTGATGACGAAGCGGCGGGTGTGGCCCTCGCCGGTCGTGGTGGTCGTGACGCGCAGGCCCGTGTCGGGGTCCGTGTCGTCGTACGAGACGCGCAGGGTCATGTGGCCGTCCGTGCCGCCCTCGGCGATACAGCGGTCCTGGTCGTCGTACTCGTACGAGTAGGCGCGGTCGTTGGTGTCCGTCCAGGAGGTGACGCGGCCGGCCTCGTCGTAGGTGAAGCGGAGGGGGAGGCCGGAGGAGTTGACGACCTCGGTGAGGTTGCCGTCCGTGTAGCCGTAGCGCTTCAGTTCCTGACCGGTCGAGGCCAGGTGGAGGGCGGTGACCCGGTCGGCCTCCGTGGTGACGCGGACGTCGTATCCGGCGCTGGAGACGATGCCGAGCGGGGTGCCTTCGGTGTCGTACTCGAACGTGAGCCAGTTGCCGTTGCGGTCGTCGATCTGTTCGAGGACGGCGAGATCGTCCCGGCGGTCGGTGAAGTGCCAGGTGCGGCGCGTAGCGGGGTCGGTGACCGTGTAGCCGCCGTCCTCGCGGGCCAGGGGCCAGCGGGGGCCGTGGCTCGGGAGGGTCGGGGCGCCCGGCGCGGGGTGGGGATAGCTGAGGAGCAGGCCGTCCTCGGTGATGAAGATGACGCCCTCGGAGTCGATCTCCAGGCGTTGGTCGACGGTGGAGGACCAGGACGGGCCGAACCACTTGCCCAGGTGGTAGCCCGACTCGACGCGGCGCCTGAACACCAGAGGAAGGGCGCCGGGCAGGCTCACGTCTGTCTGGGGGAGGTACATCCGGCCGGTGGCGAAGTCGATCGGGTCGGAGCCCCGCGACTCCACCGCGTCGGGCTGACGCGAGTCCCGGCCGGGACCGTCGCTGACCCTCTCTCGCGCCGAAAGATTCGGCTTCTCTCCCGTCTTGAGCACGTCCTCGGCGGTGTGTCTGAGCGTGCCTTTGATGCCGCCCGTCACCGCCCCGCGCGCTGCCCCCGCCCCCTTGGTTCCGAGGAGGTCGAGGACGACGCGGCCCCCGAATTCGGACGGGTCCTTCTTGGCGGACTGCCAGGCGTCCTTGAGGGCCCGGTCGGGATGGGCGACCGTCGAGGTGAGCCCCGCGAGCGTCATGTTGACGTTCTGGTAGTACTCGGCGGGGTGGGCGAGGTTGTACGGGTCGAGCGCGTTCATGCCGCGGCCGAAGTTGATGATGCCCGCGCCGCCCTTGACCACACCTCCGACGACATGGGTGAGTTCCACGGCCGATGACGCACCCTGGTCGACGAAGTTGGCGGCGAGCTTGAGGGCGGGCGGCAGTTCGGCGGGGGCGTGCTCCAGGGCCGCCTTGACCGAGGCGGTGGCGGAGCGGGCGGCCTCGTTGCGCTGGCGGCGGGCCTCCCTGAGGAGTTCGTGGGCGCGGGCGATGTCCGCCTTGCCCGGGTCGCTGAACTCGGCCGGCTTGGGGCCGGGGTCCTCACCGGCCTTCACCTTCGCGTTGTAGGCGTCGACCTTGGTGTTGTACGCCTCCACCGCCGCCTTGGACGCCTTCATCCCCGCCTTGTAGGCGTCGATGGCGTCCTGGGCCTGACCCTGGGCCCACTTGACCGTGTCCGCGTACGCGTCGAGCGCTTTCGCGGCCTTGTCGCAGGCGTCCGCCGCGTGCAGCCACTTCTTGGGGTGCATGGCGAACTTCTCGCGGAAGGTGTCGGCGGCCTGGCCCTTCCAGTGGGAGGAGTCCAGCTTGCGCATGCCGTCGCCGACCTTGTCGAAGGCCGTGTGGAAGTCCTTGAGGTGCTTGGCGCTCTCCTGGATGCGGCCGACATTCCCGTGGATCAGTTCGTTGGCCTGCTCGGTCTGCCCGAGCTGCTGTTCGCCGGGGGTGGCGCCCAGGGCGGACGCGGTGCCGTCGCCCCAGTCCTCCACCTTGTCCGCGACGCCCCGGAGGCCCATGTCCTCCAAACGCTCACCGGCGTAGTCGGTGCCCGCGTCGATGCCTTCGCCGAGGAGCTTCTTGCCGTCGTCGTACACCTCTTCGGCCTTGCCGACGACCGTGTTGGCGGCGCCCTTGAGCTTGTCGCCCACGCCGTCCGGGATCCAGCCGCCCATCAGCCCGCGTCCCCGCCTCGCTGGTTCTCGTCCGCCCCGGACTGGGCCGCCTGTTCACGCTCCTCGCGCGAGGGGCCGTACCGCTGGTCCAGCCACGCCTCGTACCGCTGGTCGGTCATGCCCATCGACTCCTGCGGGTCGACCGGCCCGTTCTGGAGGACGGGGGACGTCAGCACGTCACGCTGCGCGTCGTTCCAGGCCTGATCGGTGTTCTCCTGGGCCCGCTCCCAGGACTCCGCGCTCCAGTCGGAGGTGGCGAACATGTGGTTGTCGCCGATCTCGCCCCAGGACATCCGGGTGACCTGGTCCTCGGTGAGGTGCGGGTTGCCCATCACGGAGTTCGCCGCGATCTTGAAGGTGCCGTCGATGTACTGCTCGGTCTCGTGGAACGTCCCCGCAGCCAGACCCACCGCGTCCGCGAACCTGCTGCCCTCCAGGATCAGCGCACGGACTCCCCACTCCCAGCGTTCGCAGAAGGTGTCGAGCGCCGACGTCAGTCCGCCGTGTCCCAACTCCAGGCCGGACAGGGCCAGGTCCGAGAAGCCGCGGCCCACGCTCGCCTCGCCGACCATGCCGAGTTCGCGGAGCTCCGACAGGGCCAGGTTGATGCCCTCGGTGATCAGGGACAGGCCCTCCACCTGAAGGTCCTTGCCCTCGCCTCCGCCGCCCCCGCCACCTCCACCGTCGTTCATCGAGTCAACTCCTCCCCGTTCGGGGCGATCCCGTTCATGTCGTTCGCGCCTGCGTCCACGTCCGCGTCCAGTGCCGCCGCGTCCGGCACGATTCCCATGACCGGCGGGAACAGCGCGCCCTGACCCTCGCTGCCTACGTCCAGCGCCACTCCGTACGGCACCGGCATCGCCGGGATCGCCACGTCCAGCAGCCGGGCGCCCAGGACACGGTCGTACGTCCACTCCCGCGCTCCTTCGCCCCTTGCGATGGTGAATCGTGCCAGGGAGGGCTCGTCCGAGAAGGCATAGATCCAGCGGATACCGCCGAATTCCCCGGTGAGCGGGTCGCCGTCAGCTGACAGGGGCACCAGGACCGCCGTACGCCGGAACTCACCGAGCAGAGCGGCGGCTTCGCGCCGCCGACGGCGGTGGTGGATGGCGGCCTGGTCCGTGGCAGGCCGCTCAGGAGCGGCATCCGGAACGCGTTCAGGAGGGGGTGGGGGAGTGGCCTCGGCCGGCCCCGCCGGGGCGGTCGGCTCCAGGTAGTCGTAGATTCTGGACCGGCGCGTACCCTCCGCCGCTCCACCGCCTCCCCCATGATCGGACATGCGCGCGATCATCGCATCGACGCACTGCGAGCTGCAACGCCGAAGTCTTTGCCGCAGGGATGGGTCACTTGCGCCCGGCGCGGTCGGCACGCTGCACGTCGTCGGCTCCGGCCGACGCCCTGGCCGTCGGGACGCGACTGTCGGTCGGCCTGCACCGGACCGGTGGCCACCTCTCCGCCTGGGAGACCGCCTGACGCGTGGCGGACCTCGGACAGTGACCCTTCACGGTCGCGAGCCGGCAACTGTTGGACGCCACCGGTCAGGGCGATGGCGGCCGTGGTGCTCACGGCGGGACGGGAGCGGGTCGTACGGACGGTGCGCGAGGAGGACGAAGTGCGCAGGCGCCGCGAACCCGTCATCGCCTGCGTCGGGGCAGTCCGCCGCGCGCGCAGTGTGGCAGTGTGCGGGCTCGCGCGTCGTCACGTCACCCGCCGACGCCCCCGCGCCATGCCCGGGTTGCCGGAGTGAGCCGGACGAGTTCGTCCGGGACTGGGCGCACGCGCCGTGAGGCCCACCGTGTGAAGACGGCGCATGATCCTTCAACTGGCCGCGCTTGTCGGTTGGTTGGGATGGTGATTGGATCACGCTGTGGGTTGCTTACATGCTTCGACGTGTCCTCTCTTCCCCCATCTCAACCAGAGCCTGGCGGGCTGGCGCACCTACTACTGCGACAACGAGGACAACTGGCGCGGTTGTGCGCGCTACCAGGTGTCACTCACCGGTGAGCGGGTGCCGATCACCCTGCTGCCCAACGGACGGCACGCCCGATATCTGGCGCCGAGTCCCGCGCCCACCGCTTCCGAGAGGCGCGGTCCTGGCCCCGCCGAACAGCCGTCCGCGGCCCCCGACGAGCCCGAACGGGGCTGGTGGGCCCGGTTGGCCGAGTGGATGAAAGGCAACGCATGACCGCTTACTGGCCCTGGTGGGCGGGTGCTGTCGGACTCGCCGTACTGACCATCGGCTACACCCTCGCCGCCGACCGGCCCTTCGGGGTGTCGGGGGCGTGGGAGCGAGTGCTGCACTGGCGGCGTGAAGCCGAACTGGAGCGGAAGGAGGCGGAGTTCACCGACGAACGAGCTCTTGTCGCCGCTCTCGGTGCGGCCACCGCCGAACACTTCGGCACCGTGCCCGCCGCGCCCGTGCCGGCCGGGCCCGTGGCCGCCCAGCCCGTGCCCGCCGCGTCCCCGGAGCCGTCCGACGCACCGGCCAGGGACGGACGCCGCCGAGGCGCGCACCCGCGTCCCGCTCCGCTGGTCACCCAGGCCGTCCTGTTGGTCTCGATCTTCGTGGGCGGACTGATCGCCGCCGTCACCTCCGGGCAGTTCCACGTCCGCTCCGACATGGGCGCGGGCTACCGGCATCTGGTGACCGGCAACCCGGTCGCCATGGTCGCCCTGCTCTTCGTGGGAGGCGTGCTGGTCGGCTTCGGCACCCGGCTGGCCGGTGGCTGCGTTTCGGGGCACGGGCTCAACGGCTGCGGTCGGCTCAGCCCCGTCAGTCTCGTCGCGACGGCCACGTTCTTCGGTACCGCCGTCGCGGTGTCGTTCCTCCTGTGGAAGGTGATCTGATGCGTAGCCGTGGCGGAGTCCTGCTCGCCAACCTCCTCACGGGGCTCGCTCTCGGCTTCACCGTGACCCGTATCGGGTTCGGTGACTACGCCGAGCTGAACCGCATGCTCACCTTCCAGGACTCGCGGATGCTCCTCGCCGTCTTCGGCGCCATCGTGATCATCGCGAGCGTGTTCGCCCTGCTGCGGGTGCGCCGGGGGGCGGGGCGCCTCCACGCAGGCGTCGTCCCGGGCGCGGTCCTGTTCGGCATCGGCTGGGCGATCTCCGGTGGATGCCCCGCGATCCCCCTCATTCAGGTCGCCAGTGGTTACCTGCCCGCCTTGGTCACCATCGCGGGCATCGTCGTCGGGGTCAGGCTGTGCCGCTGGGGCAGTGGCCGGTTCTTCCGTGTCGACAGAGGCTCCTGCGGAGGGTGAGCGGCAGGGCCCGGAGCGGGTCCTCACGGCGTCGGCCTCCGCCGGGAGCAGGGCGGTGCTCGGCGTTCGGCGTTCGGCGTTCGGCGTTCGGACGACCGTAGGATTGGCATGTCGCACTTGTCACCGCCTACCCGTGTTTCCGGATTTCCCCCTACGATCTGCACCCGTGGACGCCCTCGGACCGGGGTGGCGAAGCCGCACCACGTGGGTCGAGCCGGTGTCCCCCGGGCTGGTACGGGGGAGGAGGGCGGCAACGGAAGGAAACGACGTGCGAAGGGGGACGGGACGTGCTCGGCTCAGAGCTTCACGACGACCACGCGGTCGGCGCACAGCCTGCGCAGGTCGTCCTCGTCCGACGTGAACACGGTGACCGGGCCGGGCTGCCGCAGGGCGACGGCGGCGAGGGCCGCGTCGATGGCGTACTTGTGGCCGTGCAGACCCGTCTCCTTGAGAAGGCCGGTGGCTTCCTTGCCGATTTCCTCCGTCACCGGCTCGACACGGATCTTGGAGAGAGCCCAGTGCCACTTGGGGTGGGAGCGGGTGGGGTCGTAAGCCTCGATGAGCGTCATCGAGGTGGTGACGACCGGGATGCCGGCATCGTCGGCGTGCCTCAGGTAGGCGCCCATGCGACGCTCCCCGCGCACCCACCGCGAAAGTCCTTCGCTGTCGAGTACGTAGACCCGGTTTCCGGTCATGCGGCATCTCGCTTGTGCTTGTGCGGCTGCTCACGTACCTCGCGGGCGCGGGTCCGCTCGGCGTGCTGCCGCTCCAGGTCGCGATGCTCGGCCTCGACCTCGGCCAGTTCCGCCTCGGCGATCTCCCCGTACTCGGACTCCCACCACTGCACGGCCTCGTGCAGCCGCTCCTGCTCCCGTCGGCGCTCTATGGCCTGCGTGACATAGCGGCTGAACCCGCCGGGGCCGACCTCGGCCCGGATGGCCTCGGCGAGCTCCTCGGGAAGCGTCACGGTGTACTTCTTGGTTGCCATACCGTCGACCATACCGAGAGCCTGATCGGGCAGCCAGCCAGCGACAGACATCCCGCACGATCGAGTACAAGCGGCGGCGGAAGCCGCCAGATGGAGAGCGTGACCGGTAATGGCCCAGCAGCCGCCCCTCCTCCGCGATGTCATCGACATCAAGGAGTCCATCTCCACCTCGGACTTCGTGCTGTCCCTCGCCGAGGCGACGACACCCGAGGGCGCCCGGCACGCGCTCAAGGACTACGTCGTCACCGAGCGGCTGCTGGAGAACTTCGACGAGGCGCTGGCCCTCATCAAGTCCGCGCTGGACGGGCACCGTTCCAAGGCGGCGTATCTGCACGGCTCGTTCGGTTCCGGTAAGTCGCACTTCATGGCCGTGCTGTACGCACTGCTCAGCGGTGACCCGGCCGCCCGCTCCCGCACCGAGTTCGACCCGGTGCTGACCAAGCACGAGTGGCTGAGCACGGACGGCAAGAGGTTCCTGCTCGTGCCGTACCACATGCTCGGCGCGAAGGCCCTGGAGCAGCGCGTCCTCGGCGGGTACGTGCACCACGTCAAGAAGCTGCACCCGGAGGCCCCGACCCCGCAGGTCTACCGGACCGACTCCCTCTTCGCGGACATCCGCGCCATGCGCGCCAACATGGGCGACGAGGCCGTCATCCGGGGGCTCGGCACCGGCGTGGGCGACGATGACGAGGACGAGTGGGGCGAGGGCTTCGCCTGGACCCCGCAGCTCCTGGACACCGCGCTCGCCGCCGAGGAGAACCACGAGGCGGGCACCGCGCTCAACCTCACCAACCCCTCCGCACCGGCCGAGCTGCGGGCCAAGCTGGTCAACGACGCCGGCACCACCCTCCTCCCCGGCTTCACGAGGAACGCCGCCGAGGACGAGCACGGCTTCATCTCCCTGGACGCCGGTCTGTCCGTCATCGCCGAGCACGCCAAGTCGCTCGGCTACGACGGGCTGATCCTGTTCATGGACGAGCTGATCCTGTGGCTGGCCACCCTCATCCACGACCAGAAGTTCGTGGCCCGCGAGGCCAGCAAGATCACGAACTTCGTGGAGGGCGGCGACGCCCGCCGCGCCATCCCCGTCGTGTCGTTCATCGCCCGCCAGCGCGACCTGCGCGAGCTGGTCGGCGAGGAGGTGTCCGGCGCGGCCGAGTCGTCCATCCAGGACACCCTGAACCTGGCCTCCGGCCGGTTCGACAAGATCACCCTGGAGGACCGCAACCTCCCGCAGATCGCCCACGCCCGCCTCCTCAAGCCCAAGAACGACGAGGCGGCCCAGCAGGTCGACGCCGCCTTCGAGCAGACCAAGCGGGTCGGACCGCAGGTCTGGGACACCCTGCTCGGCTCGGAGAAGGGCACCACCGGCGCGGACGCGGAGTCGTTCCGGCTGACGTACCCGTTCTCGCCGGCATTCATGGACACCCTCGTCCACATCTCGTCCGCGCTGCAGCGCTCCCGCACCGGTCTGAAGCTGATGGGGCAGCTTCTCGCCGACCATCGCGACGAGATCCGCCTCGGACAGCTCGTCCCCGTCGGCGACCTCTACCCGGTGATCGCGGAGGGCGGCGACAAGCCGTTCACCGACAGCCTGAAGGTCGTCTTCGAGGCCGCCGACAAGCTCTACAAGACCAAGCTGCGCCCCTACCTGCTCAGCTCGTACGACATCACCGAGGACGACGTCGAGCAGTACCGCAACCGGCCCGAGTCCCTCACCGACCCGAAGCGGCTGGGCGGCTGCCGCATGTTCGTCGGCGACAACCGGCTCGTCTGCACGCTGCTGCTGTCCGCACTCGCGCCCAGCGTGCCCGCGCTGTCCGAGCTGACCATCCGTCGGCTCGGCGCGCTCAACTACGGGTCGGTCCTCGCTCCCATCCCGGGTGCCGAGGTCGGCATCATCAAGAACAAGGTCGCCGAGTGGGCTGCCAGGTTCCCCGAGATCAAGGAGACCGGCACCGACGCCAACCCCGGCGTACGGCTGGAGCTGTCCGGCGTCGACGTGGACTCCGTCATCGCCAACGCCCAGGTCAACGACAACCCCGGCAACCGGGTCGCGCTCGCCCGCCGCCTGCTGTCCGAGGAACTGAGCGTCGAACACGGCCAGTTGAGCGACCAGCTCAGCTTCACCTGGCGCGGCACCGCCCGCACCGCCGAGATCGTCTTCGGGAACGTCGCCGACGAGGACGAACTGCCCGACCACGACCTGATGCCGCAGGAGGAGGGCCGCTGGCGCATCGCCATAGACCTCCCCTTCGACGAGGGCGAGTGGGGCCCGGTCGAGGACGTCAACCGCATCCGGCGGCTGCGTGAGCGGCAGCAGGGCGAGCGGTCCCGTGTGGTCGCCTGGCTGCCGGCCCATCTGTCGGCGCAGCGCTTCGCCGACTTCCGGCGCCTCGTCGTCATCGACAAGGCCCTCGCCGACGAGCACCGCTTCGACACCCAGTACGCCGGCCACCTCAACGCCGACAACCGCAGCCGCGCCAAGGGTCTCCTGGAGACCCAGCGCGAGGCACTGCTCAAGCAGGTCAAGGGCGCCTTCAAGCAGGCGTACGGACTCGCCCAGAAGCAGGCCGCCGACGTCGTCCCCGACTTCGACGACCACCTCGTCGCGCTGCCCGACGTCGACGGTCTCACCCTGTCCTTCGGGCAGAGCCTGCACGACGGCATCCGGCACGTCGCGGGCAGGCTGCTCGCCCACCAGTACCCGGCCCATCCCGACCTCGATCCCGACGCCACCGGCACCGCCGTGAAGCCGGCCGACACCAAGAAGGTGTTCGCCCACGTCCGCGCCGCCGCCGAGGCGCGCGACGGGCGGGTGGAGGTCCCGGCCGCCGACCGCAGGCTCATGCAGCGGATCGCCGGGCCGCTGCGGCTCGGGCAGCAGAAGGAGGCGTACTTCGAGCTGTCCCGCTACTGGGCCGACCACTTCCGGCAGCTCGCCAGCTCCCAGGGCGTCACCGGGGACCTGTCCCTGATCACGCTCACCGACTGGACCGACAAGCCCGACCCGCGCGGCCTGCCCGACTTCCTCGCCCGGCTCGTCGTCGCCGCCTTCGCCGAGATGGACGACCGGGTGTGGGTGCGCGTCGGCACCGTCCTCGACCCCGCGCCCGAGCTGTCCGCGATCAAGGACCATGACGCGCTGCGCAGCCAGCCGCTGCCCGCCGAGTCGGACTGGGACACGGCCCGGCAGCGCTTCGAGACGGTCTTCGGGCAGAAGGCCCCCGCCCTGCGGCGCGGCCGGATGGTCAACCAGTTCGCCCGCCAGATCATCGAGGCCGCCCGCGCCCACCGGGACCACACGGCCGACCTGGTGCACCAGCTGGAGGCCCACGCCGCCTTCCTCGGCCTCGACCAGACCGCCGACACCGGGCGGCTCCCGCTCGCCCGGCGCTCCCTGGAACTCCTGGACGCCCTCACGGCGGAGGCCGGCAAGGGCGCGGCCGGGGCGAAGAAGACCGTGGAGGCCCTCGCCGCCTTCGACCTGGGCGAGACCAGCGCCGACCGGTACGGCACCTCCATCAAGCAGGCCCGCGGTGTCGCGGAGGCCGTCGCCTCAGCGCCCTGGAGCACCCTCGAACTCGCGAAGGGACTCGGCCCCGAGGGCGCGGCCCTGCTCGACTCGCTGCGCAACGTCGCCCGCGACGACCAGCGCACCGCGGACCTGCGTGACGCCCTGGCCCGTACGCAGCGCGAGGTCGTCGCCCTGGTGAAGCGCACCCAGGCCGCGGCCCAGCCGCCCGCACCCGTCGTCCAGCCTCAGCCCACGGCGGGCGACCTGTCCCTGGACACGCCGACCAGCGACCCGCGCATCCCGTACGCCCCGCAGGAGAACCCCACACCGGCCTCCTCCGGCAGCGGCACCGCGCGCACGTCCGGTGGCCGCCGTACGACCGTGGCCCGGGCCGCCGCCGACCTTCAGGCGGAGCTGTCCGAACTGGTCGCCCGCCACCCCGACGCGACCATCGAGATCACCTGGAAGGTCGTCGAATGACGGACACCGCCACCGTCGCTCCGGGCGCCGTCCGGCTGAACACCGCGACCGTCACCCAGTACCTGTCCTCGCAGTCGTCCCTCGCCGCCTCCCTGACACGAGACGGCGGGGGCAGGCGCCGGGTCGTGCTGCTGAGGTCCGCGCCCCAGTGGGACGGTCCCGCAGAACCTGCCTGGGCCGAGGGGCGGACGGCCGGTGTCGCGGTGGCGCCCTCGCCGCTCGCCGTCCACGAACTCGTCCTCGACCACCTCGCGGGCCGCAGGCCCGGCCCGGCCGTGCTGGTCGTCCTCACCGACCGGGAGCAGCACGAACTCGACCCGGCGATCCTCGCGCGCGTCCACAAACTGCGCATCGACACCGTCGACAGCTGGGACGTCGTCCGGGAGGCGTTCGGAGCCCGGCAGATCGACCCGCGCCTCAAGGACGTCAACTGGGCGGCCGAAGCCCTGCTCGACGCCACACCGCCCGGCGGCTGGCCACCCGTGCCCGGCGGCTGGCTGTCCCGCCAGTACGCGCTCACCGCGCTCACCCAGCGCCGCCTGCGCCTCGGCCGCTACGACACCGAGGGCGGCGCACGGCGCCCCGGTGACGACCGGCTCGACGCCCAGACCCTGCTGCACTGGTCGACCCGCCCCGGTGCTCCCGAGCGACTCCTCGGGCTGCGCGGCCCGGAGCGCACCGGGCTGACCGCCTTCCTCGGAGAGGAGGACCAGGCCGGCCTCGCCGGACGCGCCCTGCTCGCCCTCGTGGACGCCGAGCGGGGCGCGGACGCCGCCGCATTCGGACTCGTCTGCGCGGCACTGTGGCAGCATGCCGAGCCCGCCCCCGAGACGTACCAGGCCCGGGGCCGCGCCGAACGCTACTTCGGCGACCAGCCCCCGGCGGTCGGCGAACAGCTCGACGCCCTGGTGACCGTCTTCGGCCGGGCTGCCGAGGAGTACGTCACGACACTGCTGGCAGCCGGACACCGTACCGGCGACGGAGACCAGGCCCGCGAGGCACGCCGGACGTCCGGCACCGTGCTCGACAGGGCGGGCGCGCTGGCGAGCCAGTTCGGTGCGGAACAGGCCGTCGCGGCGAGCCCCGTCCTGCGCGGTGGACTCGAGGCACGGTTCACGGCCGTCGGACGGGCGCTCGCAGCCGGTGACAGGGGCGCGGTGGCGGACGCCGTACGGCGCCTGGCGGACCACCGGCTCGCCGCCGAACCGGAGGACTCCGCCCGCATCGAACGCGCCCGCATGGGACAGCGCCTCGCCCGCTGGCTGCTGACCGACACGCCCGCCGAGAGCCCTACGGTGGCCGACGCCATACAGCGGCACGTCACCGAGACCGGCTGGGCCGACCTCGCTCTGGAGCACATCGAAGCCGGCGGCGACCCGGACCCCGTCCTCAAGGCCGCCTACGACACCCTCGCCACCCGAGTCCGGGACCGGCGGCGGCAGATCGACGCGTTCTTCGCGCGCTCTCTTTCCGCCTGGACGCGGGCTGGCACCCAGCCCGGCAGCATGCTCACCGTCGAGACCTTCCTCGACCGCGTGGTCGGACAGGTCGCCCGGCGCGGGGTGGAACGGCGGGTACTGCTGCTCGTGCTCGACGGCATGAGTGTGGCCATAGCGAACGAACTCGGCGAGGAACTACGCGCATCCTGGGCGGAGTTCGACCCCCTGCCCGAGGGCGCTCCACAGCGTCGGGCGATGGCCGCCGCCCTGCCCACCGTGACGGCCGTGTCCCGCACCTCACTGTTCGCGGGAACGCTGATGAAGGGCACCCAGGCCGACGAGAAGCGGCTCTTCCCCACGCTCAAGCTGTGGGGCGGTGCCCCGGCCGGCGTCTTCCACAAGGACGACCTGCGCGGCGAGACCGCGGGCGACACCTTCGGCCCGGCGCTCACGGAGGCGCTCACCGACGGCCGGACGCATGTCGCCGTCGTCCTCAACGCCATCGACGACCGTCTCGCCAAGGAACAGAAGCTCGGCGACGGGGCCTGGCGGGTCGACGACGTGCCCGGCCTGCGAGACCTGCTGCGGGTGGCGGCGGCCCAGGGCATGGCCGTCGTTCTCACCAGTGACCACGGCCACGTCGTCGACCGGCACGGAAAGAAGGTCGACACCGCTGTCGAGCCCGCGTCCGCCCGACATCGCCTGCCCGTCGGCGGTCCCCTCGCCGACCGGGAGATCGCCCTCAGCGGACCGCGCGTGGTGTGGCCCGAGCCCGGCGCGTCCATCGTGGCGCTGTGGGACGCCGACTCCCGCTACACCGCCCTCAAGGCCGGCTACCACGGCGGGGCCTCGCTCGCCGAGTTCACCATCCCCGTGCTCGCCTTCCTGCCGTTCGGGGCGGAACCGCCGAAGGAATGGCGGGAGCTGGGCGACCAGCGGCCCCTGTGGTGGGCTCCCGAGGAGGTGGGGAGGGCACCGCTGCCGAGTGAGGCCACCACTCAGCTGCTCGTCGGGACGACTTCCGCCGTGCCGAAGAAGCCGACGGGGAAGTCCCAGAAGAAGCAGGCGGAACTCGCGCGCACACACGAGGCGCTCTTCGACGTGGAGCTGACCACCGGAGGAGACGACTCCCTTCTCACCCCGACCCTCGTCTCCCGGACGGAGGCGCTGGTGACGGCCCTGCTCGGCTCGGAGACGTACCAGGGTCAGCTCGGGGGGCTCGCCCGCAAGCCGCAGCAGGAGCAGGTCCACAAGGCGCTCGCCGCCCTGCTCGACGCGGGCGGCACCCTGCCCGTGACCGCGCTCGCCCAGCGCGCCGGCATGCCCGTCACCCGGAGCGACGGTTTCGCCGCCGTTCTGCGGCAACTCCTCAACTACGACGGCGTGCAGGTACTGGAGACCCTGCCGGACGGCCGTACCCTGCGGCTCCACGAGGCACTGCTGCGAGAGCAGTTCGCCCTCGGAGGCGGCTGAGGACATGGCTCGGGGTGTCTCGGGGCCTTGGCCCCGAGACACCCCTGAGCGGTCCTCCCGCGTCGCTCGCTACCTCATGACGCGAACGCCCTCAGAACCTTCGCGAAGGTCGTCAGCTCGTCGATCATTTCCGGCGGAAGGGGCTTCTCGTCGAAGTGGGCGATCCGGTTACGGATGTCCTTCACCCGCCTCAGCAGGCCGATGAACTGCTCCCGGGGCATGTTGGGCCACTTCAGGGCCTCCCAGTTGCGGTCGGCCTGTTCGGCGAAGGACTGCCTCGTCTGGTCTCCGTCCAGGAGTCTCAGGTAGTCGCCGAACATCAGGTCCGACACCTGGCCGGTGCGGTGCTCCGGTCTCTTGTTCGTCTGGACCGCCTTGATGGTCTCCGTGTCCAGAGCCGCGCCCAGGCAGCGGCGCAGCAGGGACTCGATGTCGCCCACGATGAAGAAAGGACGTGCCGCCCCCTCGAAGCGGTCCGTGACGTCCGCGGCGGTGACGATGCCGGAGAGGCAGCCGTCGTCCCCGCGGACGAGCAGATAGCCGTGCTCGCGGATGACAGGGAGGGCGGCGAAGAACTCCTGCCGGGCGTCGGCGACGGGCAGCGAGTCCTTCTCCATCGCGTTGTCGAGGGTGGCCTCCTTCCCCGCCTCGTACATCTTGGCCACGGCCCCCCAGGTGACCACGCCGTGGACCTGTGCCATGCCGGTGGTCACCGGAATCTGGGAGAGGCCCTTCGTGCGCATCAGAAAGGTCGTCTGGGACAGGGGCGTGCCAGGGCCCACGGACACCACGCCGCGCCGCGCGGACGGGATGTCGCCGAGCAGGAGCCGCTGGGGCAGGGCGTGCGAGGGCAGGGCCTCGTCCGTCGCGTCGGTTTCGTCGTCCGTGTCGGCCGGTGTGCGCTGCGCGGGCACGGCCGCCAGCGGCACGACGTCGACTGTGGTGCGCAGTGCGCAGACGGCGAAGTCCGGCAGTGTGGTCAGCCCGGCGTCCGTCAGGGCCTGCGAGATCCGGTGCACCGTCCGGTGATCTCGGACCCTGACCTGGAACAGGTCGAGGATCTCCTGCACGGCCACGGTCCTGCCCTTGAGCGAGGCGAGGTCCGGCTCCTGCGGCCTGGTCGTCATCGGGCGTCGTCCTCCGGCAGGTCGCGGAGCATCGTCTTCTTGCCCATGGCGGAGTGCACCAGGTCCTGCAACTGCTTGGAGCGGTCGCGGTAGAAGCGCTCGTAGTCGTTCTCGCGCAAGGCGTCCGGGTCGATCAGGTGGGTGGTCAGGACATCGTCGAACCACTCGGGACGGGTGTCGGACGCGGCGATCATCGTTGACACGTACGACGACGGCGCCCCCGTCATGTCCATGGCCGCGCGGTACGACAGGGGGGTCTTGTTCACGATCGAACTCGTTGGCAGACCCTGGCTGTTGCCCCGCCGGAACCAGGCCTTGGGGAAGATCTGCCGGACGTCCACGCCGTACTCGTCCAGTCGGCCGGGGCTGAGCGGGGCGTCCGTGTGGTGCCAGTCCACCGCCCCCTGCCTGATCAGCAGGGCGTAGATCCCCTTGTAGGCGGCGCTGTTGCGGGTGGTGAGGGTGTCGAGGCGCTCGGCGAAGAAGAACGCCTCGGTGACCGTCTCGGGTGCCCTCTCATCCTGCGCGATCCAGGGGACGAACTGCTCGACGTCCTTGGTGAAGCGCGTCTCCGTGGAGCCGCCGTACATCTCACCGAGCACCCCGCACCAGTACCACTGCTCGATCTTCTCCTCCGCCCCCAGACCGTCCATCGCCGTGTCGAGGATGGCGCGGACGGCCGCGAGCGGGACGAGCTGCGTCTTGTACGGCAGGTCGGCCGGGCGGACGATGCACTGCCGTTCCAGGAAGTCACCAACCCACGCGAACGCGTCGGCGAGCTTGGGCGCCAGACGGACGAAGTCGGCCAGGGGGAGGTCGAGCAGATCGCGGCGCTTGCAGGACACCGTGGCCCCGAGGCCCGCCTGCTTGCGCTCCCAGGTGCGCACCAAGGCGATGGCCTGCAGGAAGTCGATGCTGCTCAGCCCGTTCTCGAGACCGCTGTCGACGCGGCCGAAGACCGGGTACTTGCTCGCCAGCGCTTGCTTGATCTCCCGCCACACCTCGGGGAGTTGGTAGTAGTCCCCGGTCTGGTCCACATAGTCGCGGTCCCCGGCGTACGTCGCGGTGAGCAGTTCGAACACGTTCAGGGGAACGCCGCCCGTGTTGACTCGCTCGAACACCGCGCAGACGGCGTCCATGGAGGTGGAGGCGCCCAGGCGGATCATCGGGACCTGGAAGGCGCGGACCTGTTGCAGGACCGCTTCGTCGAACTGGCCCCACAGGTCCCAGTTCCGGTCCTCGTCGGCCTTGATGTACGCCTTCTTCCACTCGTTCACGCGCTGGGCGTCGAAGACGAAGTGGAGCGGGAAGAGACCGGCCGCGCACTCGGCCTCGGTGCTGCTCAGATCCAGCACCACGGTGCGGTTGAAGTCCGTCCTGAGCACCTTGTCGGCCGGGACGGACACGACGGCCTCGTCACGGTCCGCGGACGGTCCGACGGCCTTCGCGATGTCGACGTAGTACCACCGCTGGATGGGCTTGCTCCGGGAGTCCGCCGTCTCCACCGGGGCGTCGAGCCACAGGGCCTGGAAGAGGGAGGTGAGGCGCTGCTGTCCGTCCAGCAGCAGGAGGTCGGCCGCCGGGTCCCCGTCCGGCCGCGCACCGGTGAGGGTCCGCGAACGGAACCGGGTGGCGCCGCCGGTCTGCAGCGTCATCACGACGCCCAGCGGGTAGTCGAGGGTGACCGTCGCGATGATCGCCCGGATCCGGTCGTCGTCCCACTTCCAGTTCCGCTGGAAGTCGGGCAGTTGTAAGGACCCCGAGGCGACATCCGCCAGAACGTCCTTCAGCTTCACGTTGTCGAGGGCCGCCATGTGACTCCACTTCCCACCCTGATGCCTGTACGGAGAGTGATTTCATCAGCGCTTTCCGGTGACAGTCAACTGGTTCACCGAACAACGAGATGACCGCGGGCGCCGTCCGGATCAGGTTTCAGGGACGGGGCCATGAGGAGGGAGACAGCGGGCCCACAGAGTCACGAACCGGGTAGGACACAACTTCCTCGAGGCCACGGCGCACAGGGAGATGGAACACTGGTCCTCGTGAGCACCACCGGATCCAAGCGCCCCGCCCAGGTCAGCGCGGCCCGCCGCCGTACCGTCATTGACGCCCTGCGCCGTGGAGCCGTGCCCGAGAGCGGGCTCGACCTGCTCGCGACCGGCCTCGACCGGTTCGAGACGGCCCTGGACGCCGAGCTGGACGCCGTGTCGTCCGGGGGGTCCGTGTTCAAGGCCGTACGGGGTGAGTACGGGTCCGGCAAGACGTTCTTCACGCGCTGGCTGGGCGAGCGGGCCAAGCGCCGCAACTTCGCCGTGGCCGAGATCCAGATCTCGGAGAACGAGACGCCGCTGCACAAGCTGGAGACGGTCTACCGGCGGCTCACCGAAAGGCTCACCACGTCCAGCTTCCCGCCCAGCGCCCTGCGGCCCGTGGTCGACGCCTGGTTCTACGCCCTGGAGGAGGACGCCCTCGCAGCCGGCGCGACCGAGGAGGAGCTGCCCGGCGAAGTGGAGAAACTGCTCGTGGCGCGGCTCGCCGAGGTGTCCCGGCACGCCCCGTCCTTCGCCACCGCGTTGCGCGGCTACCGGGCCGCCCTCGCGGACGGGGACGAGGCGACCGCCTCGGCCGTCCTGGCGTGGCTCGGCGGCCAGCCGCATGTGGCGGCCTCCGCCCGCAGGTTCGCCGGGGTGCGCGGCGACCTCGACCATTTCGGTGCCCTCGGTTTCCTGCAGGGCCTCCTCACCGTGCTGCGCGACTCCGGGCACACCGGGCTCTTCGTCGTCCTCGACGAGGTGGAGACGCTCCAGCGGGTCCGGTCGGACGCCCGGGACAAGGCGCTCAACTCGCTGCGGCAGCTCATCGACGAGGTGCACTCCGGCCGCTTCCCCGGCCTGTACCTCGTCATCACCGGCACACCCGCCTTCTACGACGGGCAGCAAGGCGTGCAGCGCCTGGCACCGCTCGCCCAGAGGCTCGCCACGGACTTCACCACCGACCCGCGCTTCGACAACCCCCGGGCCGTGCAGATCAGGCTCCCCGGGTTCAACCAGGAGTCTCTGGTCGGACTCGGCCTCACCATCCGTGACCTGTACGCCGATGCCGCGGCCATGCCTGAACGCGTGCGGACGGTCGTCGACGACGCCTACGTCGCCGACCTCGCGGTGGCCGTCGGCGGAGCGCTGGGCGGGAAGGTCGGGGTGGCTCCCCGGTTGTTCCTGAAGAAACTCGTCGGGGACGTGCTCGACCGCGTGGACCAGTTCGACGACTTCGATCCCCGGCAGCACTACCGGCTGACGGTCGCGGGCAGCGAACTCACCGATGTGGAGCGAAACCTCGCCGCCGCGGTCGCCGGCGGCTCCGCGTCGGCCGACGACATCGACCTGGAGCTGTGATGGCGGCGGACGCGGGACTTCCGGCGGGGAGAGGCTCGGGTGGCGAGGACGCCGATGTGCTGGAGCGGCTCGATCCCGTTGTCCTGCATCACATCGTCAACACACTCGGCTGGCCCGACCTGCGCCCTCTGCAGCGTGCGGCGATCACACCGCTCATGGAGGGACAGGACGCCGTACTCCTGGCTCCGACGGCGGGAGGCAAGACCGAGGCGGCCTGTTTTCCTCTGCTGTCGGCGATGGCCGAGCAGGGGTGGACCGGTACGTCCGTGCTGTACTTGTGCCCGCTCAAGGCGCTTCTCAACAACCTGGTCGTCCGTGTCGACTCCTATGCCCAGTGGCTGGGACGGCGGGCTGCGCTCTGGCACGGTGACACCAAGGAATCACAACGGCAGCGCATCCGGGCAGAGGCGCCGGACATCCTGCTGACCACGCCCGAGTCACTCGAAGCGATGCTGATCGGCGTGAAGACCGACCATGCACGCCTGTTGGGGAGCGTGCGGGCCGTCGTCGTCGACGAAGTGCACGCGTTCGCAGGCGATGACCGGGGATGGCACCTGCTCGCCGTGCTGGAACGGCTGGAGCGGGTCACCGGACGGCCCATTCAGCGCGTCGGGCTCTCGGCGACTGTCGGCAACCCGGCCGAGTTGCTGCACTGGCTGCAAGGGGCCGGCGTCCGCAGTCGCACTGGTCAGGTGGTTGCCCCCGGAGTGCACCTGCCGACCACGGACGGCAGCGGCCACAGCGCCAAAGCGAGCCCAGAGCCGTCCAACAGGCCGGCGGGCGATGTGGAACTCGACTACGTCGGCTCCCTCGACAACGCGGCCAAACTCATTGCCGCGCTGCACAGAGGGGAGAAGCGGCTCGTCTTCTGCGACTCGCGCCGCCAGGTCGAGGAGCTGGGCGCGGCGCTCCGCGCCCGCGAGGTGACGGTCTTCCTGTCCCACGCCTCGCTCTCCGTCGATGAACGCACCCGTTCCGAGCGAGCGTTCGCCGAGGCACGCGATTGCGTCATCGTCTCCACGTCGACCCTTGAGCTCGGCATCGACGTCGGTGACCTGGACCGCGTGATCCAGATCGACTCACCGGCCTCCGTAGCCTCGTTCCTGCAGCGCATCGGCCGCACCGGCCGACGTGCCGGGACCTTGCGGAACTGTCTGTTCCTCACCACCCACAAGAACACACTGCTGCAGGCGGCGGGCCTGTTGCTGCTGTGGTCGCGGGGCTGGGTCGAACCGGTCGAGCCTCCGCCGGTACCGCGTCACCTGGTGGCCCAGCAACTGCTCGCCGTCACCCTGCAACAGCACAAGCTCGGCGACCGGCTGTGGGACCGACAGTGGAACGGCCTCGCCCCCTTCGACAAGTCGGCTGCCCCGATCCTGCGCTTCCTGACTGAAGAGGGCTTCCTCGACAACGACGGCGGCATGCTGTTCGTCGGCCCCGAGGCGGAACGTCGCTTCGGTAGAAGGCACTTCATCGAACTCACCGCCTCCTTCACCGCACCTCCGCAGTTCACTGTCCTGTCCGGACGCACGGAGATCGGTCGCACCGACCCGAGCGTGCTCACCGAGGAACGCCCCGGCCCCCGGAGGTTGCTCCTGGGTGGACGCAGCTGGCAGGTCACCTACATCGACTGGCTGCGCAAACGCGCCTTCGTCGAGCCGGCCGACGGCGGTGGAGTCGCCAAGTGGATGAACGGTGGCGTCGCCGGACTGTCGTACGCGTTGACGCGTGCCATGCGCGAGGTGCTGCTGGGCGCGAGCCCGCCCGTCTCCCTTACCCGGCGGGCGGAGGCGTGCCTCGCCGAACAGCGCGAAACCGACGCACCTGACACCGTTCACCCGGGCGGCACGTTGATCACGCGCGTGGGCTCCGATGTCCGTTGGTGGACCTGGGCCGGCTACCGGGCAAACGCCACCCTGGCGGCCACCCTGCAGTCCGTCACCGACCCCCTGCAACGGCCCACCGACAGCTGGCTGCGCCTTCGCGAGAATCTCAGCCCGGCCGCCTGGCGTACGGCCCGTGAGAACGTCGGCGAGAACCTCGTCCTGCCCGACGTGGACCCCAGGGCCGTACGCGGCTTGAAGTTCTCCGCCGCCCTTCCGGAACGCCTCGCCGTGGCCACGGTGGCGGCCCGCTTGGCCGACTTCGAGAGCGCCCGTTCGGTGCTCGGCGAGCTGACGCGCTTTCAGTACGAAGGCTGAATCGGAAAGCCGCCAAGGCTGCTTCGATCCGGACGGTTGAGGCTACCCCGTCCCTGTGACTGCTTCGGTACTACGGAAAGGCGAAGGCCTCCCGGTCTACGCGACCACAGTGGTCAAAGCCGCGTCCGCAGCGGACGGTGCTTGAGCGGGGTCCAGCAGCCCGCCGCGCCTTCTGCTCAGCACCAGCGGGAGCGGCAGCCGCCCCAGCCACCTCCACCGGACGAGCCGCTCGACGATCCACCTGAGCCACCCGAGCTTCCGGTCAGGCCGTCCGGGAAGGTGCTGTTGCGGTTCTGGTCACCAGGGAACGGGTCGTGATAGTCCGGGTCCCCGTCGTCATCGCGGTCGGGTAGCTGGGCGGATCCGTTGTCCTCCTCTGCCTGGGCAGGACAGTCGTTCTCCGGTGCGGACAGCCACAGCCTCACCCACGTGCTGTCGGTGATCCGTTCCCTTCGGTCCGGATCGTGCGCACACACCTTCCACTCGTCGTACTCGCCCTCGTCGGGGAGGCTGTCGTTTCCGTAGATCGTGTCTGCGTACACGTGATCGGGCGAGGGATCGAGAGCGGCGAGCTTCTCCTGAGCTGCCGTCCACGTCGCGCCGATCAGATGTGGCATCCTCGGCCAGGGGATGGGGCCGCCGTCCCGCGCGGGGCAGGGAGTCCCGGTGCGCACGGCTCCGAAGTCGATCGTCCTCGTGCCGCCCGGTGATGTGCCGGCCTCCTGGAAGCAGACGGTCCAGTCGGAGCGCATCCAGATGCCGTCGCCCTGGTCGGACGCGTCGTGGTCGCCGACGGTGAACCCCTCCGCCTGTGCCCTCTTCTTCGCTTTGTCGAGCCGCAGGCCGCGGAAGTCCGGGATCTCCGGGTCGGTTGTCGGCTCAGACCCCTGCGCCTGCTCCGCCGTACCCCTTGGGTGGGCGGAGGTGGCGGGCCTTCCGGCGTTCCGGGCCTTCACGTCCGCCTCCGCCACTGTGTCCGACGTCCTGTCCTGGGGTGCCGGGGGCAGGACCGCCCCGAGCAGGAGTACGGCCACGACGGTCGCGGTCACCTTCCACCCCTTCGGCCAGGCGTTGCCCCACCACAGGAGGAAGAGCGCGACGATCAGCGCGAGAATCCCGAGGAACTCGTTGAGGACGCCGAGCACCGGTACGGCCATGACGAAGCCGACGCGAGCCCGCCCGGTTCGCCACCAGGCAGTGCGGGGCGGGCCGAAGGATGGCGGTGGCGGAGGGCCGGGGGCGGGTGTGGGGTGGGACATGGCCAGGGGGCCTTTCGGAGAGCGGAGTTGATCCCTGCAGCAGCCATCTGTACGACCGACCGGACCGCTTTCGGGTCGATGGATCGTAGTGAGCCGTGGGGTCTGTCCCACGCGCGCGGCAGGGCCAAGAGCGACCCTGAGGGACGTGAGCCGCTCGCCGGTGGCGGGTGGGGAGGGGTGCGCTTTCGTGCGGATTCCCGGGTGGTCGAGACGGGCGTCGTACGGCCGTGTGGCCGGCTGTTCGCCCAGGTCGGCACCGGGACGCGGGACCCCGTGACTCGGTCCTGCGCGATGTTCTCAAGAGCCTTTGGGGAAATTACCAACCCCTCCGAACCCAGCCCGTTCGTGCGCGAGTTGGGGCGCCACTCGTTCGAGTGACGGGAGCGTCAGCGGGGCGAGTGAGTCCCGACGTGACCGAAGACGTCACAGCCGTCACAGCGAAGATGCCGGACACAGGACAGGCGGGGGCAGTCCGACGCCCCTACCGCAATCCGCCGACCTGGTCCTTGGCCCACCACAGAAACGCCGCGGAGTGCTGCTGGTTGGCGAAACCCTCGCCGACGAGGGCATGCAGGAGATCATTGCTCCAGAGGATGAGCCGGCCGAGGGTCCAGTTCACCGACTCGGGTGTCGGCAGCTCCAGTCCGTAGACCAGTCGCGCGACCTCGCGCTTGCCCCCGGCCTCCGTCGTGTACTTGAGGATCGTCAGGAACCGGTCGGGGTACATCACACAGAGAACCCTCGTGAGGAGCGCCTCCTTGAAACCGGTCATGGCGAACGGCTCGGTGCCGGACAGCAGGCGCTGGAGCCGGTCTTCGAGCGGCACGTCGTCGGGTCCGTGCAGGAGGTACTCGATCGTCCTGCGGGTCGACTCCCCGGCCGCGGCATCGCCCATGTCGTTCCACGCGGAGTTGAACGTGGCCTGATTACCGGGGCGTGCTCCCACCTCGGAGTTGGCGAAGTCCTTGAGGGCTCTGGGGTCGCACGTCCACAGCCCGTCGGGGGAGAAGATCCGCTGGTACCTCGACCAGTAGGCCGCCACGTCGGGGTCGAAGTCCGGCTTGTCGGCGAGGTACTGCTCTTTCAGCCGGGCCACCCGCTCCACCTGCTCGGGATCGACGTCCTCGGCTTTCGGGAAACGGGCCTTGAGGTCGTCGAAGGAGCGAAGGAGGTTCCTCTGCGGGACGGTGGGCTCCTTGTGCTCCCATTCATAGCCGCAGCGGTGCTTCACGAGCCGACGTCCGCCGTCGAGCGTGCGCACCACCTCGATGTCCTCGTCGTCGCTGCACAGTGGACACATGACCACCGCCATGGCTACCCCCGTTCACGCGGTGCTCGCGCCCGCCCGGAGCGAGCGCTTCCCCACCCAGGGACCGCATTCTCGCATCCGGCCGGGGCCGCAGGGTGGGTGGCCTCCGGTCGGCACGCGCAGCTCCGACCGTACGGTCTTGCCGGGGCGGCCGGGCGAGGAGTGCCGATACAGGGTGTAACGCGCTGACGGGCCTGGCTGGTCCCCCCTGGAGCTACTTGATCAGGCGGCCCCTGTTCCGGTTGGCGAAGGGCCGCTTGCCGTGGACCCCGATGAATTCGGCGATCAGCTGGGCTTCGGCGTCGCCGGGGTCCCGCTCCGGCGTCGACAGCCATCCGACCAGCAACGAGCCCGAGTCCGCCAACTGCCAGACATAGCGCCCACCCCAGTGACCCACCGCTTCTCCGGCGCCGTGACGCCGGTACTCGTCGAGCCGCTTCCGCAGTCCGCGCCGACCGCTTCTGCCGGTGGTCGCCTTGCCTACGTACAGCACCATGGCCCCACCGGCCCAGGCCTCAGCCAATGTGTCGCGAGAAACGGAGGGATCACGGCCCTGGAAATGCCCAGCCGGACTCAGGGGCAGGAACTCCGGGGCGGACACATCGGGGCGCACGACGACGTAGATGCCGGCATCCAGGGGCACCCCGGCCTCCGGCAGTTCCGAGAAGGGGACGAATCCCGTGAATCCCCGGTCCGTGAGGATCTCCAGTGTCAGTGCTCGGTCGGTCATGCGCGGCATGATCCCACGCGGGTAGGACAAGGTGGGTTCGTTCGGGCACGGTCGCGTAGTCGCCGCATCCCGGATCTTCGACGGGGCGATTGGCTGACTGGTCGACTTCGACAGAGCCCGCTCGATGCTCGGTGAGCCGACGTGGCGTGCTCTCCTGCCGGAGTGTGAGTGGCTGTTGCCATGAGGGCAGAAACAGAAGCCTCAAGGGCCCGTTACAAGTTGATAAGCAGCCAATTATGACGTGTTCATTATCACTTCATCATTGCGATACGGCATGAGCCCCTTGTGCGCGCTCTGTGGACATGTCTATAAAGCCTCCTATTTTTGATCATTGAGTGGGGGGGTCCCGTGCGCCCGGCACGTCCGCTTGTCGTTTCTGTGGTTCTCCTGATGGCCGTGCTGACGGGAACCGAGCGCGCTGTCCTTGCAGCCGACCGCTCCGGGGAAGCTTCCACGGGAAGCGCCCCCGACCAGAGGTGGGGCAGCGCGGACGGGCGCAGTCACAAGGCTTCCGCCGAAGCCACGGACGCGGCCGCCAAGGGCGGCAACGACGGGCCGCTCAGGGGACGCGGTGAGCTTCCGGTCGAGGGTCAGTCGGGGACGACCGAGCTGCGCGCCACGTCGAAGCCGCCGGAGCCGGGATCGGTGAAGGAGGTGGCGGCGCCTGACGCGCCCGCCGCCGATGGCTTCGATGACGAGGACAGCAAGGAGGTCAAGGACAAGCGCAAGGAGCGGGAGCGCACGTTCCTGAACGAGGATGGCACCTACACCACGCGCTTCTACAGTGAGCCCGTCAACTTCCGTGCGAAGGACGGGAGCTGGAAGGACGTCGACACGACGCTGGTGCCCCAGGAGGAGTCCGGCCCGAGGACGATGAGCGCCGAGGAGGGGGACTGGGAGACCCGTTCCACCGAGACGCCGATCGAGTTCGCCGGCTCCGCCGACGGTGACCCTTTGGTGCGGATGCAGGTCGGTGACGGTCTGTCCATCGGGTACGCCGTCGAGGGTGCGAGCGCTGCCGTCGGGCAGGCCGAGGGCAGTGTCATCATCTACCCGGACGTTCGTCGTGACGCCGACCTGGAGCTCATCTCCGGCAGTGACTCGGTGAAGGAGACGCTGGTCCTCAAGGACGCGGACGCGCCCACCACTTGGCGCTTCCCCCTGGAGCTGCAGGGGCTGACCGCGCGGATCGACGAACACGGGAGCGTGGTCTTCGTCGATGCCGACGGCAACGGGCGCGCCTGGATGCCCGCCGGGTGGATGCAGGACTCCAACCTCGCCGAGGACGCCAACGAGGGCTCCATATCCTCCGGCGTCACCTTCAGCCTGGACGAGGCGAGCGGTCGGCAGGTGCTGGTCGTGAAGCTGGACGAGGCGTGGCTGTCGGATCCGGAGCGGGTCTTTCCCGTGCGGGTCGACCCGTCGGTCAAGTCGTTCGACTCCACCTCGGGGACCTATGTGCAGTCGCCGTACAACCAGAACTTCTCCAGCGACAGTGTGCTCAAGGTGGGCACGTACGACGGTGGCAGCCACAAGGCCGCGGCCTTCCTGAGGTTCACCGGTGTGGAGAGCACGCTGAAGAACGCGTGGGTGCTCAACACCAACCTCGCGCTCTACAACACCTGGTCGCAGTCGTGCACCGCCCGCCCGGTGACGGTCCACCCCATCACCTCGAACTGGTCGGAGTCCACGACCACCAAGTACCCCGGCCCGTCCACCGGTTCGTCGCTGGCCTCGAAGAGCTTCGCGCACGGCTGGCGGCCCTCGGGCACCGAGACGTGGTCGTGCGGTCCGGCCTGGGAGAGCATCAAGCTCGGTTCGGCCGGCCGCAAGCTGGTCAACGACTGGACTCACGCCCGCAAGAAGAACTACGGCCTGGCCGTGAAGGCGTCCACGAGCGACTCCAAGGGGTGGAAGCAGTTCGGTTCCGACGACTACCCGAGCGGCAAGCCCAGCCTGGACGTGACCTGGACGAAGTACGGCGCCACCTACACGATGGGTGACTTCACGGCCCCGGTGACCGCCACCTCCCAGGGCGTGCAGAAGCTCACCGTCAAGAACCAGGGGCAGGAGACCTGGCCCAAGGGTGGCGACTACAAGCTCCGCTACAACCTGTACGACTCCAAGGGCAAGGAGATCGAGGACAGCGACAAGATCGCGTACACGGAGATGCCGGAGGCGGTCTCGCCCGGCGAGAGCGTGACCGTGGACGCGAAGATCGCACCTCTGGCGCCCGCCACATACACCCTGCAGTGGACGATGACCGACTACGGAGTCAGCCGCTTCACCACCGCCGGTGTTCCCGGCCCCGCCATCAAGTTCTCCGCGGTGAACATCCCACCGCAGCTGACCGCCGCGTCGCCCGGCAGCGGGGCGGTCGTCGACACCCTGACCCCGACCCTGTGGGCCAAGGGCAAGGACATCGACGGCTATCCCAAGGCCACGCTGCACTACACCTTCGAGGTGTGCGAGGTCGAGGGCAGTGACCTCCGCAAGAACTGCAGGAAGGGCACGCGCAGCGACGAGACGCAGTGGACGGTGCCGTCCGGGTGGCTGTCCTGGGGCAAGACCTACGCGTGGTACGCCTACGCGTACGACGGTGACGAGACCTCGGCCCGGCCGGGCGCCGCGCTGATCAGCACCGAGGTGCCGCAGCCGACGGTGACCAGTCATCTGGGCGGCGCGGACAGCGGTAAGGAGATCGGTACCCGCGCGGGCAACTACGTCACCGCCGCCACGGACGCGGCGATCACCACCGTGGGTCCGGAGCTGGCCGTCACCCGTACCTACAACTCCCTCGACCCGCGTTCGGACGGCGCGTTCGGCGCCGGCTGGTCCACCCCCTGGGACATGCGGCTGCGCCAGGAGACCGAGATCGGCATGGTCCTGGTGACCCTCGCCGACGGCTCGCAGGTCAGGTTCGGCAAGAACGCCGACGGCACCTACGCGGGCCCGGCAGGCGGTTCGCTCACTCTGCAGAACCAGGGTGGGGCGTGGCAGCTGCGGGAACGTTCCGGCAGCGTCTATCACTTCCTGGCCGGTGGCGTGCTCTCCCGGATCGTCGACTCCGCGGGACGCGGTCAGAAGGTCCAGCACCAGAGTGAGACCGGCGGTCCCGTCATCAAGGTCATCGACGAACTCTCCGGCCGCTCCCTGATCTTCACCTGGTCCGGCGACCACGTCGACACCGTGACCACGAGCGTGGTCGGCCCCGAGGCCCCCGGTCTGGCCTGGTCGTACTCCTATGACGGCGATCGCCTGACGAAGGTGTGCCCGCCCTCCTCGACCAGCAAGTGCACCCAGTACGCGTACGACACCGGTTCGGTCTATCGAAGTGGTGTCCTGGACGCCTCCCCGACCTCCTACTGGCGGCTCGGCGAGAGCGAGGGCGCCACGGCGGCCAGCGACGCCCCCTCGCGCACCGGCCTGAACGACGCCGCGTACCGGGACGTCACGCTGGGCGGCGCCTCGGCGATCGCCGGCACCACCGACACCTCCGGCGGCTTCGACGGCACCGACTCCGCAGTCGAACTGCCCTCGGACACCCTCCAGTCGACGGCGTACCCGACGATCGAGCTCTGGTTCAAAACAACCAAGGCCACCGCCGTCCTGGTCGGCTTCCAGAATGAGGAACTCGGTGACAAGCCCACCTCCTACCGTCCGGTCCTGAACATCGACGCGGCCGGCAAGCTGCGTGGCGAGTTCCGCAGGGTCGGCGTCACCGGCGCCACCGGACCGATCACCTCCACCACGGCCGTCACGGACGGCGCCTGGCACCACGCCGTGCTCACCGCCTCCGCGACCGGACAGACGCTGTACCTGGACGGCAAGAAGGTCGGCTCGATCGCGGGCGCAGTGGCCGACCAGTCCCGCGACTACGCCTACCTGGGCGCCGGATACGCCAGCGCCAGCTGGATGGGTGTGGCCACCGGCGAGTACCGCTTCGCCGGGCAGCTGGACGAAGTCGCCCTCTACGCACACCCGTTGAACGCCGCGACCATCGCCGAGCACTACGCGGCCCGCGCCTCCGTCGGCCAGATCACCAAGGTCACGCTGCCGTCGGGCCGCACACACGCCACCGCTGTGTACGACTCCGGCTCCGGACGGCTGAAGGAGCACACGGACGCCAACGGCGGTACGTGGACGGTCTCGGCCCCCTCGTACTCCAACGCCTCGTCCTCCTACGCGCGGACGATCCAGGGCGGTGGGGCCACCGGCTACTGGCGGCTCGGTGAACGCAGCGGAGCCGAGGCCGCCAGCCCGCTCGGCGAGGAGCTGAACGGCAGCTACCTGGACGGCGCACGCCCCGGCAGCCCCGGCATCTTCACCAGCGGCGACGACACGGCCGCCGAATTCGACGGCAGCGGCGCCGTGGAGGTGCCCACCGAGGCCCTCGGCACCGCGACGGCGATGTCGGTGGAGCTGTGGTTCAAGACGACCGAGCCCGGTGTGCTGGCCACCATGCAGAACGCCGAGTTCGGCGAGACCCCCACCGGCTGGCGGCCCATGCTGCTGATCGACGCCGACGGCAAACTGCGCGGCAAGTTCGACCCCGCCGCCACCAGCCTGCTGTCCACGAAGACCGTCATCGACGGCCAGTGGCACCACGTCACCCTCACCGGCAACGCCCAGGCCCAGGCCCTCTACCTGGACGGCAGGCGGCAGGCGTACAACCAGCACGGTGTGCCGACGCTGCGCCACCCCCACGTCCTCATCGGCGGTGGCTACGCCTCGACCGGCTGGGACGGTCAGGCCGGCGGCTACCGCAACTTCACCGGGCAGATCGACGAGGTCGCCTTCTACGACAAGGCGATCGTCCCCTTCACCCTGTCCGGGAGCAGTTGGGTGGCGAGCACCTCGCGTTCGTCCGCCCCGGCCGCGCACTTCCAGGCGCGTAAGGACCTCACCAGCGGTAGCGACACCCAGTACCAGGGCGTGACCACCGCGGACACCCCGGCCGCCTACTGGCGGCTCGGTGAGGCCTCCGGGACAGCGCTCGCCAGCGAACTCGGCGGATCCGACGCGACCGCGACCTTCCACCCGGACACCAGCGCCGCGGACACCGGGCTCGACGTGGACGGAATCTTCGGCCCGTCCGGCAACAGCGCGCTGAGCGCCGACGGCACGACCTACACCGAACTACCCGGATCGCTCCTCGCGGGCACCACGGAACTCGCCGTGGAACTGTGGTTCAACACCTCCACGCCCACCGGCGTCCTGCTCGGTTTCCAGGACGCGCCGATCAACCAGGTCCCCGGCTCGTTCCGTCCGGTCCTCAACATCGACGAGGCCGGCAAGCTGCGAGGCGAGTTCCGCCGGGCCGGCGTGACCGGAGCGACCGGTCCCCTCACTTCTGCCCAGGCCGTGACCGACGGGCAGTGGCACCACGTGGTGCTCAGCGCTGACGCCACCGCCCAGACGCTCTACCTGGACGGCGTCAAGGTCGGCTCGATCACCGGCGCGGTCTCCGACCAGTCCCGCCCGTACGCCTACCTGGGCGCCGGATACGCCAGCGAGAGCTGGATGGGCGTGGACCCGGACCCGTACCACTACCAGGGCACCCTCGACGAGGTCGCCCTCTACCGGCACCCGCTCACCGCCGAGCAGGTCTCCGCCCACTACCGGGCGCAGGCCGAGCCCGCCGACTCCACGCTGACCAGCACGGTGAAGGTCACCGACCCGAAGCAGAAGACCAGCTCGGCGACCTACGACGCGCTGCGCGGCCAGCGGGTGCTGTCACGGACCGACGCGACCGGCGCGGTCACCGGCTACGCCTATGACACCGGCGGCAACCTGCACACCGTCACCGACCCCAACGGCCACGCCACGATCACCGGGCACGACAAGCGCGGCAACACGGTGTCGACCACCACCTGCCGGGACGCCGACTCCTGCTGGACCTCGTTCAGCTCGTACCACGTCAACGAGGCCGACCCGCTCGACCTGCGCAACGACAAGCCGTTGACCGTCCGCGACCAGCGGTCCAAGGACCACAAGGACGACCGCTACCGCGCCTCGTTCACCTACAACTCCCTGGGCCTGCCCACCAGCACGGTCCGCGCCGACGGCACCGCCTCGTCGACGACGTACACGGCCGGAACCGAGGCCGCGGTCGGCGGCGGCACCGTCCCGGCGGGGCTCGTCGACAAGGAGACCACCGCCGGCGGCGCCGTCACCGCCTACCGCTACTTCTCCAACGGCGACCTGGCCGAGGTGACCTCGCCTTCCGGGCTCGTCACCAAGCACACGTACGACGGGCTGGGACGGAAGATCTCCGAGACCCAGGTCTCCGACACCTACCCGAACGGCGTGACCACGACCTACGCCTACGACACGGCCTCCCATGTCGTCACCGAGACCGGCGCCGGGGTCAAGAGCGAGCTCACCGACACCACCCACACCGCGCAGATCAAGCGCACCTACGACGAGGACGGCAACGTCCTGTCCGAAACCGTCAAGGACACCACAGGTGGCGACACCGAGCGCGTGACGACCTACCACTACGACGAACACGGCCTGAACGACAGCGTCACCGACGCCGAGGCGAACACGACCCGCTTCCAGCACGACGGACTGGGCCGTGTCGAAGGCATGACGGACGCGGCGAACTCCCACTTCACATACTCCTACACCGCCCGAGGCCAGCACTCCGAGACGGTCCTCGACGACTGGCGAGGAGACCCCTCCGGGACGCTTCGCGACCTCGTGCTGGTCTCCAACGCCTACGACCCAGCCGGCCGTCTCGCCTCCACCACGGACGCGATGGGCGCGACCACCGCGTACACCTACTACGACGACGGTCTGCCGGCCACGACCACGGCCAGGCAGGTCACCCAGTCCGACGCGAGCAAGCGCGACATCGTGCTGGAGAGCAACACGTACGACGCCGCGGGCAACCTGATCAAACAGGTCACCGGCGGCGGGAAGACCACCGAGACGTTCACCGTCGACGCGCTGGGCCGTACCGAACGCAGCGTGCTCGACCCGGGGGGGCCTGGACCGCACAGCCACGTACAGCTATGACGCCGACGACCGGGTCAAGGAGGAGACCCAGACCATCACCGGAGGCAAGACGCTCAGCACGAAGTCCGAGTACGACTCGGCGGGCAACGTGAAGAAGCAGACGGTCACCGACGGCACGAGCACCCACACCACGACCCACACCTACGACCGGCGTGGACTGGAACTGACCTCGGTCGCCCCGCGCGGCAACGAGCCGGGTGCGACCGCCGCGGCCCACACCACCACCTACCGGTACGACGAGCTGGGGCGCCTCGTCCAGGAGACGGCACCGCAGGTCCAGGCCGAGGAGAACGGCGGTTCCGCCACGGCGGTGCAGCCGGTCACCCGCACCGGCTACAACACCTTCGGCGACGTCACCCGGGTCAAGGACACCCGGGGCCAGGTGACCCGTACGGAGACGGACAGGCTCGGCCGTACGACCGCGGTGACCCTGCCCGGCTACACCCCGCCCGGAGGTACCGAGCTCACGGCCACGCTTCGCACCACTTACACCCCGCTCGGACTCCAGGAATCCCTCACCGACCCGCTGGGCCGGGTCACCAGCTACGGGTATGACCAGCTGGGCAGGGTGATCGACAGGACCGACCCGCCAGCCGACCCGGTCGGCGCGCTCCTCGACGGCGGCAGCTCAGAGATCCAGGTCGGTCCGGTCACGGCCGACGACGGCGGAGGAATATCCAGGTTCACCTGGACACCCACCGGCCTCCAACTGTCGGCGACGGACCCGACCGGAGCCCGCGCCGAGGCGACGTACGACGAACTCGGCCGCCAGCTGACCTCGACGGTCGTCGAGCGCTACCCGAGCGTGCAGAACCTGACCAGCCACTACACATGGGACGACGCGGGCAACCAGACGCTGTCGCGGACTCCTGCCGGCCGGATCACCTCGTCCACGTACAACCCCGCCGGAGAGACCATGTCGGTGACCGACGCGGTGGGCACCGCGCGGTTCGCCTACGACGGCCTCGGTCGCCAGACCGAGTTCGTCGACGCCACCGGGCGAAGGACGGTGACCGCGTACAACGCACTCGACGACGTCACCGCGACGACCGACTACGGCACCGGTACCACAGCCCTGCGCACCGTCGGTCAGGAGTACGACGCCGACGGCAACCGCACGGCTCTGATCTCGGCGGAGAAGAAGGTCCGCACGACGTTCAAGTACGACGCCCTCGGCCGGATGACCGAGCAGCTGGAGCCGGTCACCTCCACCAAGTCCCTCACCACCACCTTCGGCTACGACGCCGCGGGCAACCGCACCCGCTTCACGGACGGCCGGAGCAACACCACGGTCTACACCTTCAACAGCTGGGGTCTGCCGCAGTCCACGATCGAACCCGTCACGACGGCCACCCCGGACGCGGCGGACCGTACCTGGACCACCGTCTACGACCGCGCGGGGCAGCCGGTGACCGAGCTGCTCCCGGGCGGTGTGAAGCGCGAGAGCACCTATGACGGCCTGGGCAGGCTGATCGGCGAGACCGGCTCCGGCGCGGAGGCGGCCACCACCGCCCGCACCCTGGAGTACGACCTGGCCGGCCGGCTCACCGTCGTCGGCGTCGCCGGCGGCGCGACTCGGAACACGTACACCTACAACGACCGGGGTCAGCTCCTGACCGCGGCCGGTGCGGGCGGCGTCTCCGAGTACACGTACGACCTCGACGGCAACATGACGCACCGCAAGACCGCTGCGGGCAGCACCGACTACGGATACGACAGCGCCGGACGGCTCGACTGGGTCTGGGACTCCCTCACCGGCAACGACATCTGGTACGACTTCGACGCCGCCGGCCGGCCGAAGCTGGAGCGCTACGCGGTCAAGCCGGACGGTTCCACGGCCTGGACGGAGTCGACGCGCCGTACGTACAGCTATGACGACCTCGGCCGCCTCACCGGGGACAAGGTCACCCTTCCCGACGGCACGGGCGGCATCGCGTCGACGGACTACACCTACGACCTCGACGATCAGGTGAAGACCAAGAAGACCACGGGTACCGCCGGAGCCACCACCAACACCTACGGCTACGACGACGCCGGGCGCCTGACCTCCTGGGCCCACGGCGGCAGCACGACGACATACGAGTGGGACGACGCCGGCAACCGCACCAAGTCCGGCTCCGTCAGCGCGACGTTCGACGACCGCAACCGCCAACTGACGGACGGGACGAAGTCCTTCACGTACACCCCGCGCGGCACGCTCTCCGCGGTGAACAGCGGCACCGGCACTAAGCGGTCGCTGACCTTCGACGCCTTCGAACGGAAGACGACCGACAGCGGGGTCGCGTACTCCTACGACTCGCTGGACCGCATCCAGACGCGGGGTTCGACGACCTTCGCCTACGACGGAGGCTCGGGCGACCTGGCCACCGACGGCGACAGCAAGTACAACCGCACACCGGAGGGCACCCTGCTCTCCGCCTCGACCGGCACCACCGGACTGTGGGCTCTCACCGACCAGCACACCGACCTCGTCGCGGGCCTTGCTGCTGACGGCAAGACGGTCAACGGCTCCACGGCCTACGACCCCTTCGGCGTGGAGATCGCCACCAACGGGACGACGCCCTCAGTCGGCTACCAGTCCGGTTACACCGACCCGACGTCGGGTGACGTCAACATGGCGGCCCGCTGGTACCAGCCGGGTACGGGCTCCTTCGGTTCCCGGGACACCTGGCAGCTCGATCCCGTGCCATCGGCCCAGGGCAACCGGTACGGATACGCCAACGACGACCCGGTCAACGGAACGGACCCGACCGGACACGCGTGCGCGTGCGGTGGCGGAAGCGGACGGATGGGTGTGGGCGGCCTCCGGCGCGGATCCGGGCCGGGCACCAGGTACGGCGACGCCGCACCGAAGAGGCACATACCCGACCGAAGGTCCGGCCGTAGGAGTACGCCCGGAAGCACAAAGCGCAACTTGGGGATCAGCCGGGCCCAGGCCCGCAAGAACGCCCAGGAGATGGCGCGCCTGGACCGACGGTTCTCCACGAGGAGGCCCGTCACGGGACGCTCGACGGGAACCGGCAACTCCTACCGCGGATGCACCTACGGTTGCTCGACCACCTCGTACAGGGGCACCGGCGCGACCCGTGGCACGGGCTCCTCACGTGGTACCGCAAACACTCGACCCCCGAAGCCCCCGACCCCGCAGAACCCGAACCGCGGCAAGAACCCGACGACGGCTCCTACTCGGCCGGTGCCCAGACCGAGGGTCGACGTGGGACGCGTCAAGCAGCAGGCGCTGCAGCGCGCTGTCGTGGTGGACCAGAGAGCGGTCATCGCGGCGACCTTCGACGGCGACGAGGAGTACACCCCCGAGCTGCAGGAAGCCCTTGACGGGGCGCCCTCACAGGGCCGTGACAGCACTGGTGATGACGCCCAGGACTGTCGACGGAGTGGTCGCGGTTGGGTGGAATACGGCGAGGCTGAGTCTGCGTACGGCAACCGGGCCAGCGGTGTCGAGGCCTGCCTTGACACCGCCTATCTGGAGAGCAACCCAGGTAGCGACGTGAGCCGTGATATCCGGCCACCGGGGTATGAATGGGCTGGCCGCTTCGCTCGTCACCTCGGTCTGGTCCCCAGAGAAGCGATCAACAACTGCCATTTGCTTGGCAGAGACCTGGGTGGTTCGGGAACCGACCTCAGGAATCTATCCACCTGCTCCCGGCAGGCGAACACCTGGGTGCGGGGTGACGGGCGGCTTGAGCACAACATGTACAACTTCGAATCGCGGACGAACAGGGCGATCGAGAGTGGACAGGTCGTGCGTTACTCTGTTACACCCAAGTATGATGGTGCGCGGACTGTTCCGGTGGCATTCCAGATCGCTGCCTCGGGCGTGTATAAGAATGGGGCGCCAGGAATCGACTTCGACACGGTCGTGCCGAACTCGCTCTACAGTCCGTCGCGACAGCAATGGAGAAACCTGGGTCTCGTGACACACAACGGTGTGCCCCAGCCGATTGGATCGATGCCATGACTTCATTTTCCGGCGACGATATGGCCCGCCTCCTGGCCGTCATGCCGGCCGATCTGGGTGAGGACCAAGGGGTCGACTGGGCTGCGCTCCGAACGGCCTGGGGGCGGGGTTTTCCCTCGGACTACATGGCTTTCATGTCGCACTACGGAGCGGGAGCCATCGACGACTCCTTCTCGATCCTGGTGCCGAACACGCCGGACCGGTCCGTGGAAGGTGGCATGGCAGGGGAGACACGCAATGCGGCGGGCCTGTGGGATGAGGGTTCTGCTCCTCTCCTGGCCTGGGGGTTGACCGTGGCAGCGGACATCGTCTGCTGGAAGACGGAGCACGAAGATCCGGACCGCTGGCCGGTTGTCGTCTGGCGGCGCCAGAAATCGTCCCCTCGGTGGGCCGAGTACGACCGGGGCATGAGTGGATTTCTCTGTGGGCTCTTCTCTCGTGACTTCGACGAGTGCCCACTGAGCGATACGACCCTGTGGGGGAACTCGACACCGAGGTTCGTCAGCGTCGGTCAGGAACAACGACTCCTCGACGAGGGGCTGAACCCCTGGACCGGGGAACCTGACCCCTACGTGAACCTGTCGTTCGACGACTGACGAGTAAAGGTCGTCCGGTGGAACTCTCTCGGTTCCGTGAATTCCTGGGGCAGCCGCAGGTCAACGGAGACATCAGCCGTGACTGGCGAGCTCTGGAAGCAGGCCTGGCGGAGCAGCTTCCTCAGGATTACAAGGAGTTCGTGACGGCTTACGGGCCGGGCTGTATCAATGATCAGCTCTACCTCTTTCACCCGCGAGCGGCGGGAGGAGAAGAGGGATTGAGGCTCGAATCGTTGTGGGAGCAGGCCTCTCAGGCGTTTGGAGACCTCTCCAGCAGTTATCCTGAGCTCTATCCGTTTGCGATCTATCCAGCCCGCGGTGGATGCCTTCCGGTATGTCGCTCGATCTCGGGTAATCACGTGTTCATCCAGCCTCCGGCGAAAAGAGGGGATGGTTGGTCGGTGGTTGTGGAAATGGGGGAGTGGGCTCGGCTGGATATGTCGTTCACGGATTTTCTGTGGTCGGCGTTGAGCGGCGAACTGGAAATCCCGATCATTGAAGGGGATGCCTCGTTCGAGAGGGTCGGCGGAGTCCAGCCATAGCTGGTTCGGCTGGGTCGGCCGATTCGGTCGCCGCAGTCGTAATTCGCGGGCAGAGCCCTGTGTGCAGACCGATCCTCGCAACGGGTCCGCGGCCCAGGCGTCGCCGCGGTGGAGTAGAGCCGGTGTGCGGGGGCACTCGGATTGCCGGAAAGCACGGGCGCGACGTGCGCCGAGACGTGGGGCTCCATCATCAAGTACGCCTATATCAGGGGAATGTGATGACGAGTTACGGCGATTCTTCTTCTTCACTTCCCGATCACGCACCAACGGGCTGTGCCATCGCCAGCCTTGTCTGCGGAATCATCGGTATCTTCTTCTTCAACGTGATCCTCGGCCCGCTGGCCATCGTGCTGGGTGTCGTAGGCCTGCGGCAGGCGGGGGTGAAGGGCGGCGGTGGCGTCGCCAGGGCCGGCATCGCCCTCGGCGTCGTGGACCTGGTCATCTTCGCGGTGCTGATCGCCGTGGCCGCGTCCAATGGCGGTTTCACCTGGTACGTCGGGGGCTGACCGGCGAGCGTCGCTCGCTCCAGGCGTACGTGGGCGGCTCGGCCTGAGCCGAGCCGCCCACGGCGTTTCCGGTCGGCTCGGGTGAGCCGCCCCGTTGCGCCCGCGCCCCTCACCCCACCAACCCCACCACCTCCGCCAACCGCCCCCACTCCTTCCTCGGCAGCGCGTCGCCCTCCCGCCCGTCGAGCACCTGGAGAGCCACATGGTCCGCGCCGGCCGCGTGGAACTCGTCCACCCGTGCCCGGATTCGATCATCGTCACCCCATGCGTACACCGCGTCGATCAGGCGGTCGCTGCCCCCGTCCGCGAGGTCGGGTTCGGTGAAGCCGAGACGGAGGAAGGTGTTCGTGTAGTTCGGCAGCCCTAGGTAGAAGGCGAGGTGGGCGCGGGCGACGGACCGGGCGCGGTCCGCGTCGGGCTCCAGGATCACCTTCAGTTCGGGGGCCAGGAGAGCGCCCGTGCCCAGCGTCTCGCGCGCCTCGGCCGTGTGTTCCGGGGTCACCAGGTACGGGTGTGAGCCGGCCGCCCGGTCCCGGGAGAGGCGGAGCATGCGCGGGCCCAGCGCGGCCAGCACCCGACGGTCGGCGGGGACCCCAGCCGCGTCCAGGGCGTCCAGGTAGGCGACCATCGCGGCGTACGGGCGCCGGTACTGCTCCGCGAGCTTCGCGTGGCTCACGCCCAGGCCGAGGAGGAAGCGGCCGGGGTGGGCGGCGTCCAGCTCCCGGAAGCGCGCGGCCGTTTCGGCGGCCTCGTGCTGCCAGATGCTCTGGATGCCGGTGGCGACGGTGATTCGGGACGTGGCCTCGACCAGGGGGGCGGCGTGGTCGACCGACGTGCTGCCGCCCAGCCAGATTGCGCCGAAGCCGAGTTCCTCCAACTCGGCCGCCGCTTCTGCGACTTCACCGTGTCGAGCGGGATCCTCCGTTCGCAGTCCGATGCTCCAGATGCCGTGTCGACCCAGGTTCTGTTTCGCCATGCCATCGCCAACCCGGCCGCCTTCGGGATCTATTCCGACGGCCGCCTCGGCATCAAATCGTGTCGCATCCATTGACGCCCCTCCTGCCTCACCTTTACCTTCTGGCCGAAGTTACGCACAACGTTCGCAATATCGAACAATCTGCCTCTTGATCCCCTCCCCGAGAGCCGCCCCCGAAGGGACTTGCCGTGTTCCGCATTCAAGTCCGTCACGGGGTGACGCTGGGTGCCGCCCTGCTGGCCCTGTTCGCGTCACTCCTCGCCGTCCAGCCGGCCTCGCCCGCCGCAGCGGCCGACGGCAGGCCGTACACCAACCCGGTCAAGTCGCAGAAGGGCGCCGACCCGTGGCTGGAGTACTACAACGGCAACTACTACCTGGTGACGACCTCGTTCACCGGTGAGCTGACCATGCGCAAGTCACCCACGCTGGCGGGGTTGAGCACCGCGCCCAGCGTGCAGGTGTGGTCGGACAGCACCTCCACCCGCAACTGGAACATGTGGGCCCCGGAGATCCACTTCTTCGACGGCAAGTGGTACCTCTACTACTCCGCCGGGCCGCGCGGCTCCGCCTGCTGCGACGACCAGCGCACCCACGTCCTGGAGAGCGCCGGGTCCGACCCGATGGGGCCGTACACCTTCAAGAACACCCTCACCGGTGCCAACCTCAACCCCAACGGCTGGCTGATCGACGTCAGCGTGCTCAAGCACGACGACAAGCTGTACCTGGTCGGCAGCGGTTCGGCGAGCGGCAGCAAGCAGAGCCTCGTCATCGCGCCGCTCAGCAACCCGTACACCCTCGCGAGCTCCACCTTCACCGTCATCTCCAGCCCGACCCTGAGCTGGGAGACGCAGAGCGGCGAGGTCAACGAGGGCCCCGAGCCGCTCTACCGCAACGGGCGCACCTTCCTCATCTACTCCGCCAGCGCCTGCTGGGGCCCCGACTACAAGCTCGGGCAGCTGGAGCTGACCGGGTCCGACCCGCTGCTCGCCTCCTCCTGGACGAAGAAGCAGACGCCCGTCTTCCAGCGCAACGACGCGGCCGGGGTCTACGCGCCGGGCCACAACGGGTTCTTCACCTCGCCCGACGGCACCGAGAACTGGATCGTCTACCACGCCAACGACGCCGCGAGCGACGGCTGCGACAACGGCCGTACGACCCGCGCCCAGAAGTTCACCTGGAACGCCGACGGCACCCCGAACTTCGGCACCCCCGTCGCCCTCGGGACCACCATCGCCGGGCCCTCCGGTGAGACCGCGACGACCCCGACCGCGTACACCATCGTCAACCGCAACAGCGGCAAGTGCCTGGACGTCAACGGCGGCAACACGGCCGACGGGACCAACATCTTCCAGTGGACCTGCAACGGCGGGGCCAACCAGAAGTGGCGGATCGAGGACCGCGCCGACGACACCAGCCGCCTGGTGAACGTCGCCACCGGCAAGGTCGCCGACGTCGCCGACTGTGCGAGCGCCGACGGCACCGACATCCGGCAGTGGTCCTGGCTGAACAACAACTGCCAGAAGTACCGCCTGGTCTACCTCGGCGGCGACTACGTCCGGATCGTCAACGCCTCCACCGGCAAGGTCATGGACGTCGCCGACTGCGGCACCGCCAACGGCACCGACGTACGCCAGTGGTCCTGGCTCGACAACAACTGCCAGCAGTGGCGGCTTGTCCCCACGACCGCCTGATTCCCACATCCTTGACCTCGAAGGGCCGCGAACAAGACATGAGACGACTCGTCAGACGGGTTCTGGTGGCCGCCGCAGCCGCGCTCGCCGTGCTCACCACCGTGACCACCCCCGCCCAGGCCGCCGCCCCGGCGTCCCCGGCCGTCACCTTCACCAACCCGATAGCCGAGCAGCGGGCCGACCCGCACATCTACAAGCACACCGACGGCTACTACTACTTCACGGCCACCGTCCCCGCGTACGACAAGATCGTGATGCGCCGGTCCACCACCCTCCAGGGCCTCGCCACGGCCACGGAGACCACGATCTGGACCAAGCACGCCAGCGGTGAGATGGGCGCCCACATCTGGGCGCCGGAGATCCACTTCATCGACGGCAAGTGGTACGTGTACTTCGCGGCCGGTGCCTCGAACGACATCTGGAAGATCCGGCCGTACGTCCTGGAGACCAGCGCGGCCAACCCGATCACCGGCACCTGGACCGAGAAGGGCCGGATCGCCCTTCCGCTGGACACGTTCTCGCTGGACGCCACCACCTTCACGGTGGGCGGCACCCGCTACCTCAGCTGGGCGCAGAACGACCCGGCGGTGGGCACCGGCACCAACCTGTACCTGGCGAGGATGTCCAACCCCTGGACCATCAGCGGCAGTCCGGTGATGATCTCCAAGCCGGAGTACTCCTGGGAGACCGTCGGTCACCGGGTGAACGAGGGCCCGGCCGTCATCCAGCGGAACGGCAAGGTCTTCATGGCCTACTCGGCCAGCGCCACCGACGCCAACTACTGCCTGGGACTGCTGACCGCCTCCGACACGGCCGACCTCATGAACCCGGCGTCCTGGGCGAAGACCTCCACGCCGGTCTTCAAGAGCAACGCAAACACCGGCCAGTACGGCCCCGGCCACAACACCTTCACCACGTCCGAGGACGGAAAGTCCGACATCCTCGTCTACCACGACCGCAACTACAAGGACATCAGCGGCGACCCGCTCAACGACCCCAACCGCCGTACCCGCTACCAGAAGCTGTACTGGAACGCCGACGGCACGCCCAACTTCGGCATCCCCGTCGCCGACGGCGCGACGCCGGTCCGGCTCTCCTCGTTCAACTTCCCGGGCAAGTTCATCCGGCACTGGGAGTACCGCGCCAAGCTGGAGAGCGACGTCACCAACCTCGCCGACTCGCAGTTCCGGATCGTCACCGGGCTGACGGGCAGCGGCACGGTCTCGCTGGAGTCGGCGAACTTCCCCGGCTACTACCTCCGCCACAAGAACAACGAGCTCTGGGTGGAGAAGGACGACGGCACGGCCCTGTTCGACGCGGACGCGTCCTTCTTCCAGCGGGCCGGCCTCGCCGACACCGCGGCCGGGGTCTCGTACGAGTCGTTCAACTTCCCCGGCCGCTACATCCGCCACTACAACAACCTGCTCCACACCCAGCCGGTCAGCACGACCCTCGACCGTCAGGACGCCACGTTCTACAAGGAGTAGCAGGAGTAGAAGGAGTGGTCAGGCATGCGCTAGCCGAGTAAAGAACGAGGTTCACTCCGGCGGGGTGACCCGCACCAGGCCCGACTGGTACGCCATCACGACCAGTTGGGCCCGGTCGCGGGCACCCAGTTTCGTCATCGCCCGGTGGACATGGGTCCGTACCGTCAGCGGGCTCACATACAGCTTCTCGGCGATCTCGTCGTTGGAGTGGCCCTCGGCCGCCAGGGACATGACCTCCCGCTCACGCGTGGTCAGGATGGTCAGCCGGTCGGGGGCGGCGAGCCGGTTGCCGGGGGTGGGGGTGGCGAGGAAACGCGTGATGAGGGTCCGGGTGGCGGCGGGGGAGAGCAGCGTGTCGCCGGCGGCCACCGTGCGGATGCCGTCGAGGAGCGCGTCGGCGGTGACGTCCTTGCCGAGGAAGCCGCTGGCGCCGGAGCGCAGCGCCTGGGCCACGTACTCGTCGATCTCGAACGTCGTGAGGATCAGGACACGGGTGTCGGCCAGCTCCTCGTCGGCGCAGATCACGGCGGTCGCGGTGAGCCCGTCCGTGCCGGGCATCCGGATGTCCATGAGGACCACGTCGGGGCGGTGCACCCGGACCAGGTCGACCGCCTCCCGGCCGTCGGTGGCCTCGGCGACCACCTCCAGGTCCGGGCAGGAGTCGATGAGGATCCGGAAGGTGGCCCGCAGCAGGGCCTGGTCGTCGGCGAGCAGGACGCGAATGGTCATGGGCGTTGCGTTTCTTCCACTGCTCGTGGGCGGCTAGTTCCGCTGTTCAGGGGCCGGGGCCGGCACCGGGGCTGTGGCGCGAGAGGGGTACGGCCGTAGTGGCAGGTCGGTGGTGACCTCGAAGCCACCCTCGGGGCGGTGACCCGCGCTCAGACAGCCCCCGACGGACTGGGCCCGCTCCCGCATGCCGATGAGGCCGAAACCACGGCCGGGCTCGGACGTGCCCCGCGGTGACGTGCCCCGCGGGCGCGGTGTGCCGTCGTCGGTGACCGTGATCGTCAGGTGCGCCTCCTCGTACACGAGGCGGACTCGTGCCGCGTCCACGGCGGCGTGCTTGCTGACGTTGGTGAGGGCCTCCTGCACGATCCTGTACGCCGTCAGGTCCACACCGGGGTCCAGCGGCCCCGGGACGCCGTCCGTGGTGACGGTGACCGTGAGACCGGCGGACTCGCAGGCCGCCGTCAGCTCGGGGAGTTGGTGGAGACCGGGGGTGGGGGCCAGCGGCGCCTCGGGGTCGTCGGGCCGGCGCAGCACCCCGACCGTGCCCTTCAGCTCGCGCAGCGCCGCCGACGTGGTGGCCGTCAGCTCGGTGAGGATGCGGTGGGCCTGCTCGGGGTCGGTACGGGTGAGGTGCGCGGCGGTTCCCGCCTGGGCGTTGGCGAGGGCCAGGTGGTGGGCGACCACGTCGTGCAGATCCCGGGCGATGCGCATCCGTTCCTCGGTGACCCTGAGCCGTGCCTCCTCCTCCCGGGTGCGTTCGGCGTGCTCGGCGCGGGCCTGCACCGACTTCAGATAGGCCCGCCGCACCAGCGTGCCCCGGCCGGCGGCCAGGGGGAGCAGCAGCCAGAAGATGGGACCGATCGTCCTGAGCACCAGCGAGAGGTGCTCCATGGAGTCGGCGAACACGGCCGCGACGTTCATCACCACGATGGTGGTGCAGCCGTAGACGCGGGTGGTTCTGCGGTCGGTGAGCGTGGCCAGCCAGTAGAGCGCCGCCATGAGCGGGGCGAGCAGCAGGGGGGTGAGCAGATAGCCGAGGGCGACGGCGACCGTCGTGCAGATAGCGGTCACGACGAGGGCGGCGCGCGGGTGGGTGCGGTGCTTGAGCAGCGCGAGGCAGGACACACCCATGAGGGCCACCCCGACCCTGTCCTGGTCCGGCGGTTCGGCGCCGGGCAGGGTGAGCGCGCTGCCGAGGGTGGCGCAGCCCATCAGCGCGAGGGCCAGGACCAGGTCGACGAGGTGGGCGTAACGGCCGTAGAAGTCCCCCAGACGGTCCGCGGTGTGCCGCTCCAGGGCGGTGCTCATCGGGGCTCCGGCCGAACAGTGCCCGTCGGGGGCTCCGGCCGAACGGTGCTCATCGGGGACTCCGCAGGGTGGTGCTCATCGGGACTCCGCAGAGTGGTCATCGGGGCTCCGGTCGGTGGGCGGGGACCATGGTGGTGTCCCCCTCGATGGTCGTCGACTTCGGCGGGAACGCCCCCGAGGGCCTCCCGTGTCCTTCGCCACGGACGGCCCCCCGTGGGGGTGGGGCGGTCGGATCAGGCGCGGGTCACTTCCAGCTCAGCCGTGTCGGCCGGGGCGGGCAGCTCCGTGTCGGCGCGGCGGGTCAGCGCCTCACCCTCCACATCGACGTGCGGCAGCGCACGGTCCAGCCACTTCGGCAGCCACCACGCCCTGTCACCGAGCAACGCCAGCACGGCCGGCACGATCGCCATCCGTACGACGAACGCGTCGAACAGGACCGCGGAGGCCAGCCCGAACCCGATCATCTTGATCATGGAGTCGCTCTCGCCGATGAACCCGGCGAACACCGCGATCATGATCAGGGCGGCGGCCGCGACCACCCGGGCGCTGTGCCGGAAGCCACTGGTGATCGCCTCGTCGGCCCGGTCGCCGTGGACGTACGCCTCGCGCATCCGGGAGACCAGGAACACCTCGTAGTCCATCGCCAGACCGAACACGATGCCCACCAGGAAGATCGGCATCAGGCTCATGATCGGGCCGGTCTGCTCCACGCCCAGGAGCTCCGCGCCGTGGCCCTGCTGGAAGACCAGGACGACCACACCGAGCGAGGCGAGCACCGACAGCAGGAAGCCGGCGGCCGCCTTGAGCGGGACCAGCAGGGAGCGGAAGACGACCAGCAGCAGGATGACCGCCAGGCCGACCACGACCAGCAGATACGGGACCAGCGCGGACTGCACCTTGTCGGAGATGTCGATGTTCAGCGCGGTGGTGCCGGTGACCTCGAACGTGGCGCCCGTCTCGGACTCCAGGCCGGGCCGCTCGTCGCGGATGGTGGTCACCAGGTCCTTGGTCTTCTCGTCGGTCGGCGCGGTGGCGGGCACCGCCGAGAAGACGGCCGTGTCACCGGCCTCGTTGAAGCGCGCGGGGGAGACGGACACGACCCCCTCGGTGGCGCCGATCTCCTTCATGATCGTGTCGGCGGCACCCTTGGCGTCGTCGGTCCCCTCGGCGTCCACGACGATCGTCAGCGGCCCGTTGAAGCCGGGCCCGAAACCCTCGGCGAGCGCGTCGTAGGCCCGGCGCTCGGTGGTCGAGGTCGACTTGGCCTCGTCGCCGGGCATGCCCAGCTGGAGGTCGGTCATCGGGACGGCGAGCGCGCCGAGGCCGACGACGCCGAGGACCAGCACGGGGAGCGGACGGCGCAGCACGAACCGCGACCAGCGGGTGCCGCCGTTGTCCGCGGGGCTCTCCTCGATCCGGCCGCTCCTGCGCGCCTTGCGGGCCAGCACCGCGTTCGGCCAGCAGCCGAGGACGGCCGGCACCAGGGTCAGCGCGATCAGCACGGCCACGACGACGGCGCCCGCCGCGGCCAGCCCCATCTTGGTCAGCATCGGGATGCCGACCACGGACAGTCCGGCCAGCGCGATGACGACGGTGAGTCCGGCGAACACGACCGCCGACCCGGCGGTGCCGGTGGCGAGGGCGGTCGCCTCCTCGGGCGAACGGCCCTTGGCGCGCTCCTCGCGGTAGCGGGAGACGACGAACAGGGCGTAGTCGATGCCGACCGCGAGGCCCAGCATCATCGCGAGGGTGCCCGTCGTGGTGGACAGGCCGAACGCCTCGGACAGGGCGAGGACCGAGGCCATGCTGAAGGCGACGCCGACCAGCGCGGTCAGCAGCGGCAGTCCGGCGGCGGCCAGCGACCCGAAGGTGACCAGCAGCACGACGGAGGCGATGGCGACACCGATCACCTCGGCCGCGCCGCCCGCGCCGCCCTGCTCGTCCATCGCGGTCCCGCCGGCCTCGACGGTCAGCCCCGAGTCCTGCGCCGCGTGGAGCGCGCCCTCCAGGTGGGTCCTGCTCGCGTCGGTGAGGTCGTTCGCGGTCACCTTGTACGTGACCGTCGCGTACGCCGTGGTGCCGTCCTTGCTGACCGCCCCCGCCCGGAAGGGGTCGACGGCGCTCGCGACCTGGGAACCGTCGGCCAGATCCGCCACCGTCTCCTCGACGGCCTTCTTGTTCTCGGCGCCGGTGACCTTCTCGCCGCTCGGGGCGACGAACACGACCCGGGCGGTGGCGCCGTCCGCGGTGACCCCCGGGAAGCGCTGTTCCATCAGGTCGAACGCCTTCTGGGACTCGATGCCCGGCATGGAGAACTCCTCGTCGGAGGCTCCCGGGGCCTTGAGGGCGCCGACACCGACGGCGCCCAGTACCGCCAGCCACATCACTATGACGTACCAGCGTTTGCGGAAGGCCAGCCGGCCCAGCCGATGAAGGAAGGTTGCCATGGGTCGCAGGTCTCCACGTCAGAGGTCTCGGATGTCAGCCAAGACTCCCGTCGCGGCCCCTGTCCCGTCGTCGTGCGGCTGCCGACAATCGCGGGTACTCAGAACGCAGTACGACACCGTCGCCGGGTCACCCCGGGGTATGACCGGGGGACGGCAGGGGGAGGACGTACCGTCGGCCCACCTGGTGCGCCTACATGGTGTGCAGGGTGTCGCGGGAGGCCCTGATGAAGACCTTCAGCGCGTCCCAGAACGGCGTGTAGCAGGCGTCGAAGCGCGCCACGGCACCGGTGTCGCCCTCGATCATCGCCTCGATCGCCTTGTGGAAGGGGTTCGTCGTCCGCCGGACGGCGTTGGCGAGGTCGGCGACCTCCTCGGGCCCCTCCAGCGAGACGATCCAGGTGAGATTGCGCAGCGTGGCGTACTCGTCCCGCTGCTGCTCACGCAGCCGCCGCAGCTCCTCCACCTGCTCCGGGTCGAGCCCGCCCTCGGCGCCCCGGACCACGTCGGACACCTTCCAGTGCACGTCGTTCAGCCGCTGCGCCTGCTCGATGAACCCGGCGTACGCCGTCCGCCGCGCCTGCCGCAGCCGCTCCACCCGTTGCGCGCCCGCCGTCGTGTCCGCCTGGATGCGTGCCGCCCGCGCGGTCCCCCGGCTCGTCACCCAGCTCGCCAGCACGGCCGTGGCGGCGGTGAGCGCGGCGATCCAGAACGCGTTGTCAGCCATGGCGGGGGCCCAGCGAGCGTGCGGTGACCCCGGCCAGATGGGCGTCGAAGACCGCGCGGGCGTCCGGGGTCAGGGTGCGCAGCGCCACCAGAGCCGTGATGACGACGTCGCACAGCTCCGACTGGACGTCGTCCCAGGTGTGGGTGGTGCCCTTGCGCGGGTTCTGCCCGGTCGCGCCGATCACCGCCTGCGCGACCTCGCCGACCTCCTCCTGGAGCTTCAACATCCGCAGCAGCAGGCCCTCTTGGCCGCCGTAGGGCTGGTCCGCCTCCAGCCAGGCGTACAGGCGGGTGACGGACCGCCAGAGGTCGTCGGGGGCGTGGGGATGCCGGGGATGCTCGCTCATGGCCGCAGCTTGTCACGCCCCTCTGACAGCCGAGGTCACTCTTCGAACAGCGCCTCCTGCTCGCCCTCCTTCTCCTTGCGCACCCGCTGGTTGCGCAGGCCCACGACCACCGCGGTGACCGCGGCCGTGCCGGCGAGCGCCGCCGGGACCATCCAGCCCCGGTCGACGACATGGCGGAGCGCGTGGTCCAGGGAGAGCCGACCGGGCCCGGCGACGGCGAGGCCCGCGGCGGCCAGGCCCAGGGTCGCGGCGTACTCGTAACCGCCCTCGGTGTTGAAGAACCCGTTGGGCGTGTGGATCGCGGCCGCGCCGCCCATCGCGCCCGCCGCGGCCGCACCGGCCGCGGGCGTCGCGAGCCCCAGCGCGAGCAGCGCGCCGCCGCCCGTCTCGGCGAGGCCGGCGGCGGTGGCGCTCGCCTTGCCGGGCGCGTACCCGACGGACTCCATGAAGGCGCCGGTGCCCTCGATGCCGTGTCCGCCGAACCAGCCGAACAGCTTCTGCGTCCCGTGCGCGGCGAGCACACCACCCGTGCTCAGCCGCAGGAGCAGCAGTCCCAGATCACGTCGGTCGAATGAGGTCATGAGCACTCCCGGGCAGCCGGTACGTAGGGTCCCCTCCCGCGTATCCACCGTCGCACCGACCACACCCGCCCGACCCGTGCGGGCCGCCGTTCGGGTGGCCCCGGATCCGCCGTGCGCCTCCGGTGGCGCGCCCCCGGGAACGGTGTGAGGCTGGCCGCCATGACGATCGCACCCGCCAAACTCAGCGACCCGGCCGTCCGGGCCTTCGTCGCCGCGGTGAACGCCCATGACGAGGACGCCTTCTTCGCGCTCCTCACGGAGGACGCGACGATGTCGGACGACGGCTCCGACCGCGACCTCGCGGACTGGACCGACCGGGAGATCTTCTCCTCCCACGGCCACATCGAGGTCCAGCGCGAATCCGCGGGCGGCCGGGCGCTGGTCGCCAACTACCGCAACGACACCTGGGGCGAGATGCGCACCGCGTGGCGCTTCACGGTGTCGGAGGACGGCAGGATCAGCCGGTTCGAGACGGGCCAGGCGTAACGTCCTGGAGGGACCGCACGGTCGAGGGCATTGGGGCCTTGCGTTCGTGTGCACTCCAACTTCTAACGTCCCTGGGCATGGAGACGACCTCGCACACGAGCGCGACCTCGCACACGAGCACGACCGCCGAAACGCACCCGCAGCCCCACACCCACACCCGCTCGCTCGGTCGCAGCGGTATCCAGGTCAGCGCCCTCGGCTTCGGCTGTTGGGCGATCGGCGGTGAGTGGCAGGACACCGACGGGCAGCCGCTGGGCTGGGGCAAGGTCGACGACGAGGAGTCCGTACGGGCGGTCCGCCGCGCCCTCGACCTCGGTGTCACCTTCTTCGACACGGCCGACACCTACGGCGCGGGCCACAGCGAGCGCGTCCTCGGCCGGGCCCTCGGCAGGCGCCGCGCGGACGTCGTCGTGGCCACCAAGTGGGGCAACCTCTTCGACGAGGCCACCCGCACCCGCACCGGCCAGGACGACACCCCGGCCCACGCCCGCCGGGCCCTCACCGCGTCCCTCGACCGTCTCGGCACCGACCACGTCGACCTGTATCAGCTGCACCTCTCCGACGCCGAACCCGAGCGGGCCGCCGAACTCCGCGACAGCTGTGAGGAGTTCGTGCGGGAGGGTCTGATCCGGGCGTACGCCTGGAGCACCGACGACCCGGACCGCGCGGCCGTGTTCGCGGAGGGGCCGCACTGCGCGGCCGTGCAGCACCGCCTGAACATCCTCCAGGACGCGCCCGAACTCCTGGCCCTGTGCGAGCGGTTCGAGCTCGCGAGCATCAACCGCAGCCCCCTGGCCATGGGTCTGCTCACCGGCAAGCACACCGGTGGGCGTGCCCTGGAGGCCGGTGACATCCGCAGTACGCCGCCGGCCTGGCTGCCCGGCTTCAGCGCGGACGGCGGCGCGGACCCGGAGTGGCTCGGCCGGGTCGAGGCACTGCGCGAGGTCCTCACGAGCGAGGGGCGCACGCTCGCGCAGGGGGCCCTCGCCTGGATCTGGGCCCGCAGCCCCCGGACCGTGCCCATCCCCGGCTTCCGCTCGGTCGCCCAGGCCGAGGAGAACGCGGGCGCCCTCGCGAAGGGCCCGCTCACCGCGGCCCAGGTGACGGAGATCGACCGGCTCCTGGGGAGGTGAGAGCCGGTGCCCGAATCGCTCGGCGCCGGGCCAGGCCCGCCCGGCGCTCCGCACGCGGTACGGGAGGGCCGGGCAGCGGGCATCGGCCCCGAGCGGGCGGCGATCCGGACCGCCGCCGACTGACGACGACGCGTGCCACGGCGGATGAGGCCCTGGCACGCCGGGCGGCCAGTGGCCTGGCCCTGCACCGCGCCCTGCGCGGCTCCAGGTCCAGGATGACCGCCGCGCCCCCGGGCGCCACGGCCCGGACGTGTGGGCAGCCGCTCCGTGCTCCGGTGCTCACCTCGCGGTCCCACGCGAGGTCCGCCCCCTTCCGGACCGCGGAACGGCTGCCACCTCCCCCTCGGGTTGGCCACGGAAGCCGCCGCCTCCAAGTGTGAAGCTCTCGTGGAGACGCGTCCTGAGCATATGACTGTCACGTGCTCTTATGGACCGGAGCATCAGCTTCCGTTTGTGTAAGTTGAGCCGTGGACGAGTGTCTCGGGCCTCGCGTCGCCTCTCTCAGCCCCGCCCCACGTACGGCATCGCCGTCGCCATCACCGTCGCGAACTGCACATTCGCCTCCAGCGGCAGCTCCGCCATGTGTCGCACGGTCCGGGCCACGTCGGCCACGTCCATCACCGGCTCCGGGGCGAGCTGCCCGTTCGCCTGGAGGACGCCGGCCGGCATGCGCTCGGTCATGTCCGTCGCCGCGTTGCCGATGTCGATCTGGCCGACCGCGATGCCGTACGGCCGCCCGTCCAGCGAGAGCGACTTGGTGAGGCCGGTCAGGGCGTGCTTGGTCGCGGTGTACGCGACGGAGTGCGGGCGGGGGGTGTGCGCGGAGATGGAGCCGTTGTTGATGATCCGCCCGCCCTGCGGGTCCTGCTCCTTCATCTGCCGGTACGCCGCCTGCGCGCACAGGAACGCCCCGTTGAGGTTGGTGTCCACGACGTGCCGCCAGGCCGCGTAGTCCAGCTCCTCCACCGGCACCCCGCCCGGCCCGAACGTGCCCGCGTTGTTGAACAGCAGGTCCAGCCGTCCGAACCGGTCGCGCACGGCCGCGAGGAGCGCGTCCACGTCACCGGGGCGCGAGACGTCCGTACGGACGCACAGCGCCTCCGGGGCGCCGGCACGCGCGGCGGTGCCCGCGCCCCCGGCCCCGCCCGCGCCGGTGTCCGCCGTGGCGCCCGCCTCGGCCGCGGTCTCGGCGAGCTTGTCCTCGCGGCGGCCCGCGAGCGCCACCGACCAGCCGGTGCGCAGCAGTTCCACGGCCGCGGCGCGGCCGATGCCGGAGCCCGCGCCCGTCACGATCGCGATCTTGGTTCGCATAGCGTTCATGGCCTCGCAGCGTAAGGGAGGGGAGTGCGCCCGGCCGCGCAGGCGGGGTCCGCCATCCGGAACTCATCCGTCCGCCATCTGAGTGTTGTGTACGTGACAGAAGATCGTCGAACCTGGCCACTCCAATGCCGAAAAGACAACTACCTTCAGACGAGGGCCAGATGACACCCACAGCCCAGAACAGCAGCCCGAACGCCCGGAACACCCAGTACCCCCAGGGGCCGACCCGGCCCCGTTCGTCGCACGCGGCCGAACTCCGCGCCGCCGCACGTCACTTCGACCGCCGCCGCTTCCTCACCGTCACGGGTGCCGCCGCCGCGCTCGCCTTCGCCACCAACCTCCCCGCGGCGGGCGCCGCGGCCGCCGCCTCGCTGGATCCCGCGCAGATCACCGAGGACCCCTTCACCCTCGGCGTGGCCTCCGGCGACCCGCTGGCCGACTCCGTGCTCCTGTGGACCCGGCTCGCCCCGGCCCCGTACCAGCCGGACGGCGGTCTGTCCGATCAACGCATCCCCGTGCAATGGGAGTTGGCCCTCGACCAGAGATTCCGACGCATCGTCAGACGTGGCACCGTCACCGCCCACCCCGAGTTCCACCACACCGTCCACGTGGAGGTCGGCCACCTCGCCCCCGGGCGCGTCTACCACTACCGCTTCCGCGCCGGCGCGTGGATCAGCGAGACCGGCCGCACCCGCACCGCCCCCGGCCGCGGCCACCTGACCGGCGCCACCGGGCTCACCTTCGCGGCCGTCTCCTGCCAGCGCTACGACCAGGGCTACTACACCGCCTACCGGCACCTCGCGGAGGAGGACATCGATGTCGTCCTCCACCTCGGCGACTATCTCTACGAATACGCCGTGAACTCCGTCGGCGGCGCCCGCAACTACACCGACCGCGTCCTGCCCGACGTCTTCAACCACGAGACGGTCACCCTGGAGGACTACCGGCTGCGGTACGCCCTCCACAAGACCGACCCCGACCAGCGGGCCGCCCACGCCGCGCACCCCTTCGTGGTCACCTGGGACGATCACGAGACCGAGAACAACTACGCCGGCGAGCACCCCGACGGCGGCGAGCCCTCCGAGGAGTTCCTGCTGCGCCGCGCCGCCGCCTACCGCGCGTACTGGGAGAACCAGCCGCTGCGCCGCCCCCAGCGCCCCGACGGGCCCGACATGCGGCTCTACCGCCGCTTCCGGTGGGGCCGCCTCGCACAGTTCGACATACTCGACACCCGCCAGTACCGCTCCAACCAGGCGCAGGGCGACGGCTGGCAGATCCCGGGCCCGGAGTCCGCCGACCCCGCCCGCACGATGACCGGCGCCACGCAGGAGCGCTGGCTCCTGGACGGCTGGGACCGGTCCGACGCCGTCTGGAACGTCGTCCCGCAGCAGGTCACCTTCTCCCAGCGCCGCAACGCCGTGGGCGACGTCTACCGGGTGGCGATGGACGCCTGGGACGGTTACCGGGCCTCCCGCGAACGCCTCCTCGCCGGCGCGGAGGCCGCCGGAGTGGAGAACCTGATGGTCCTCACCGGTGACGTCCACGTCGGCTACGCCTTCGACATCAAGCGCGACTTCGACGACCGCTCGTCCCGCACCGTCGGCACGGAGCTCGTCGCCACCTCGATCAGCAGCGGCGGCAATGGCACCGACAAGCCCGCGAACTGGGACACCTACATGACCGCCAACCCCCACATGCGCTTCTACCACGGCCGACGGGGGTACCTCACGGTCGCCCTCGACCGCGAGGCCGCCCGCGCCGACTTCAAGGCCGTGCCCTACGTGACGACGCCCGGGGCCGGCATCTCCACGGTGGCGTCCTTCGCGGTGGAGGCGGGCACGCCGGGGCTCACTCCGGCGTAGCCGCGGGGCTCACGCCGGTGTAGTGACCAGCGCGTCGCCCCGGCAGTCGGCCTCGCCGGGATAGCGCACCCCGATACGGTCGCGGATGGCGTCCAGGGTGCGCATCACGGCGAGGGTGCCGTCGAGGGGGACGAGCGGGGACTCGGTCTCGCCGGCCCGCAGGGCCCGCATGACCTCCCGGGCCTCGTGCCGGAAGCTGTTGCGGGGGCCGTCGGCCGGGTCCGCCGCGAAGGTCTGCGGGTCGCGTCCTTCGCGGTGCAGGACGAAACGGTCCGCGAAGAAGAAGCCGTCCGGGACGTCGATCCGGCCCTCGGAGCCGGTGACCGACGCGCTGGTGGCGGTACCGCCGACGATGGAGCAGTGCAGCGAGGCAAGGGCGCCGTTCTCCCAGGAGAGCAGGGCGCCCGTCTGGAGATCGATGCCGTCCTCGGAGAGCACCGCCTTCGCCATGATCTCCGAGGGCTCCCCGAGCAGCAGGTGCGCGAAGGACACCGGGTACACACCCAGGTCGAGCAGCGCGCCCCCGCCCTGCGCCGGGTCCCGCAGCCGATGCGACGACGCGAGGGGTCCGAGGATGCCGAAGTCGGCGTGCACCGTCCGCACCTCACCGATCGCGCCGTCCCGCACCATCGCCGCGAGCCGGCGCACCACCGGGTTGCAGTACGTCCACATGGCCTCCATCAGGAACCGCCCGCGCTCCCGCGCCAGCGCGACCAGTTCCTCCGCCTCGCGCACGTTCAGCGTGAACGGCTTCTCGCACAGCACGTTCCGCCCGGCCTCCAGGCACATTCCGGCCGCCGTGCGGTGCGCCGAGTGCGGTGTGGCGACGTACACCACGTCCACGTCCGTGTCCTCGGCGAGCGCGCGCCAGTCGCCGTACGCCCTCGGTATCCCGAACCGTTCCGCGAAGGCCTTCGCGGAATCCTCGCTGCGTGAGGCCACCGCCACGACCTCGGCGTCCGGCAGGTCGACGAGGTCGGCCGTGAAGGCCGCGGCGATCCCTCCGGTAGCCAGGATTCCCCACCGCACACGTCCGTCGTTCGACATCGCCACCCCTGTCCTCGGCCCCGGGACGGGATGTGACCCCGCCCACGTCGTACGAGCTGAGAGCATAGGTGGCGGAGCGAACGCAGAGGGAGGGGCACATGCCCGAGGGGCACATACCGGGCTCGGCACCGGCCGAGTCGAACACGGCGGCGCCGACGGACGAGCACGCGGGGCCGGGCACGGGGGCGGAACACCGGGCGGGACGCCCGGGACCGGCAGAACGACCGGGACCGGCGGGACGGCCAGGGTCGCCAGGGCGGCCCGGCTCGCCGGAACAGCCGCAGCCCCAGTCGCACCCGAGGCCCCAGTCGCAGCCGAAGCCGAGCCCCACCGCCCTGGCCTCCACCGCCCCGGCCTCCACCGCCCTCCGCGGCGCCGGCCTCCGCCGCACCGGTCTCCTCGTCACCCTCATCCTCGGCGGGCTCACCGCCACCCCGCCCCTCGCGATGGACATGTACCTCCCGGCCCTGCCGGAGGTCACCACCTCCCTGCACGCCCCCGCCACCACCGTCCAACTCACCCTCACCGCCTGCCTCGCCGGTATGGCGCTCGGCCAGCTGCTGATCGGTCCGATGAGCGACCGCTGGGGCCGCAGACGCCCCCTCCTGCTCGGCCTCGCCGTCTACATCGTCGCCACCGCGCTCTGCGCCCTCGCCCCCACCATCGAGACCCTCATCGCCTTCCGCCTGGTGCAGGGCCTCGCCGGCTCCGCCGGGATCGTGATCGCGCGGGCGGTCGTCCGCGACCTGTACGACGGCGACGCGATGGCCCGGTTCTTCTCGACGCTGATGCTCATCTCCGGAGTGGCCCCGGTCGTCGCCCCGCTGATCGGCGGTCAGGTCCTCCGCGTCACCGACTGGCGGGGCGTCTTCGTCGTCCTCACCGCCATCGGCATCGCCCTGCTCGCGATCGTCTGGGCGAAGCTCCCCGAGACGCTCACCCCCGCCGAACGCTACGGCGGCGGCATCGGCGAGACCCTGCACGCCATGCGCGGCCTGCTCACCGACCGGGTCTTCATGGGCTACACGCTCGCCGGCGGCTTCGCCTTCGCCGCCCTCTTCGCGTACATCAGCGCCTCCCCGTTCGTGATCCAGGAGATCTACGGCGCCTCCCCGCAGACCTTCAGCCTGCTCTTCGGCGTCAACTCCGTCGGCCTGGTCGTCGTCGGCCAGATCAACGGCAAGATCCTGGTCGGCCGGGTCAGCCTGGACAAGGTGTTCGCGGTGGGCCTGTCCGTCGTCGCCGTGTCCGCGACCGCGCTGCTGCTGATGTCCCTGGGCGTCTTCGGCGAGGTCGGCCTCGCGCCGACGGCGGTGGCCCTGTTCGTGCTGATGTCCGCGATGGGCGTCACCCTGCCCAACACCCAGGCCCTCGCCCTGATGCGGGTACGCCACGCCGCGGGCTCCGCGTCGGCCCTGCTGGGTACCTCGTCCTTCCTGATCGGCGCGATAGCGTCCCCCCTGGTCGGCGTCGCCGGCGAGGACACGGCCGTCCCCATGGCCGTCGTCCAGGTGGCCGCGACACTGGTGGCCGCGGTCTGCTTCGTGGCACTGTGCCGTCCTTGGAACAGGCGTACGACGGTGGGTACTTCGAAGGGCTCGAAGGGCACGACGGGTTCGACGGTGGAGGGAGCGGAGAGCTGAGCGCGCCGAGACTGCGCACGGACACCCCGGAACGGGCCGGACTCGACCCGGAGGAACTGCGCCATCTCACACGAGAGGTGCGCGCGCTGACGGAGGGCGACAACCCCCGGGCCCCCGCCGCCGTCGTCCTCGCCGGACGCGGCCCCGTCGTGGCCGTCGAGGAGGCCGCGGGCTGGGCCGTCCGCTACGAGGCCTACGACGAGCGCGCCGAGGCCGGAGTGGAGCTGCCGCCCGACTCCCGGGTCCCGGCGCGGCCCGACACCCCCTTCGACCTGGCCTCCCTCACCAAGCTCTTCACCGCCGTGGCCGCCGTCCAACAGCTGGAGCGCGGCACCCTCGGCATCGACGCGAAGGTGGCGGCGTACCTCCCCGACTTCACGGGGGCCGCCGCGCACGGCCTCACCGTCCGCCACCTCCTCACCCACACCTCCGGGCTGCGCCCCGAACTCCCGCTGTACGACTGCCCGTCGCCGACCGCCCGCCTGGCGATGCTCCGCGCGGAGGCCCCGACGGCGACCCCGGGCACGACCCACCTCTATTCCGACCTGAACCTCCTGCTCCTCCAACACGTCCTGGAACGCCTCACCGGCCGGACCCTCGACGTGCTGATCCGCGACGGCATCACCCACCCCCTGGGCATGGCGTCGACGACCTTCGGCCCCTGCCCGGCCGCCGCGGCGACGGAGGACCAGCGCCTGCCCTGGGCGAAGGCGGAGCGGGGCATGATCCGCGGCCGGGTGCACGACGAGAACGCCTGGTCCCTCGGCGGGGTCGCCGGTCACGCGGGTCTCTTCTCCACCGCCCGTGACCTCGCCGTCTTCTGCCGCACCCTGCTCGCCGGCGGCTCCTACGGCCCCGCCCGCATACTCGGCCCCGACTTCGTCGAGCTGATGCTGACCCCACCGGGCCTCGGCTTCGCCCTCGACCAGCCCTGGTTCATGGGCGAACTGGCGGGCAGGGGAGCGGCGGGCCACACCGGCTTCACGGGCACGTCCCTGGTCCTGGACCGGGCGACGGACACCTTCCTCATCCTCCTCACCAACGCGGTCCACCCCCGCCGCCACGCCCCCATCAACAAAACCCGCGCGACAGCGGGCACCCACCTGGCCCGCGCGGTACGGGGGATGTGACGGGGCGGACCTCGCGGGCAGAGGGGCACGGAGGAGGCGGGTGAGGGCCGGCGCCGAGGCGCCCGGTGGGCTCGCGGCCCCTCGTAGAATCACCCCGTGAACGTCCCCGCCTCCGCCCCCTCCTCGCCGTCCTCCTCGGCCGACGCCCTCCGCACCGCCCTCGCCGGCCTGCTCGACGGGTTGCCGCCGAGGTCGGCCACGCAGGCGGTCGAGCGGCTGATCGCGAACTACCGGGGGCGCACGCCGACGGACGCGCCCGTGCTGCGGGACCGCTCGGACGTCGTCGCGTACGCGGCGTACCGGATGCCGGCGACGTTCGAGGCGGTGTGCTCGGCGCTGGAGGAGTTCGCCGCGGCGGTGCCCGGGTGGGCGCCCGGCGGTCATGTGGACGTCGGCGGGGGCACGGGCGCGGCGACCTGGGCGGTGAACGCGACCTGGGAGGGCGCACGGCCGGTCACCGTGCTCGACTGGGCGGAACCGGCGCTCGCGCTCGGGCGGGAGATCGCCGCGGCGAACCCGGAACTGAAGACCGCCGAGTGGCGGCGCTCCCGCATCGGCTCGGCGCTCACCATCGAGGACACCGACCTGGTCACCGTCTCCTACGTCCTGGGCGAGCTGACCGCGTCCGACCGCACGGCCGTCGTCGAGGCGGCCGCGACCGCCGCCCGGGCCGTCGTGATCATCGAGCCCGGCACCCCCGACGGCTACGCCCGGGTCATCGAGGCCCGCGACCGGCTGATCGCCGCCGGTTTCCACATCGCCGCGCCCTGCCCGCACAGCGCCGCCTGCCCCATCGTCCCCGGCGAGGACTGGTGCCACTTCTCGGCCCGGGTCAGCCGCTCCTCCCTGCACCGTCAGGTCAAGGGCGGCTCCCTGCCCTACGAGGACGAGAAGTTCAGCTACGTCGCCGCCACCCGTTTCCCGCCGGCACCGGCCCCCTCTCGCGTCGTCCGCAGGCCCCAGATCCGCAAGGGCCAGGTCCTCCTCGACCTCTGCGAGACCGAGCCGTCCCTCAGCCGCACCACCGTCACCAAACGCCACGGCCTCCTCTACCGTGCGGCCCGCGACGCGGACTGGGGCGATGCCTGGCCACCGGCCGTGGGCGACGACGACCAGGTGTCCTGAGGCCCGCCGCCGGGGCGCCGCGATCGAAAAGCAGTTGCGCCGCCCCCGCGGCCTCCGGCTATGTCTTCGATCATGTCCACCACCCCGCACCTGGCCGAGATATCCCCCGCCAACCTCGACGCCGCGCTCGCCGTACGCGTCCGCCCCGACCAGGAACACCTGGTGGAGCCGGTCGTGCAGTCTCTGGCGGAGGCGTACGTCCACCCCGGGGTCGCCTGGCCCCGGCTCATCATGGACGACGACCGCGCCGTCGGCTTCCTGATGGCCTTCCTCGACATCGACTGGAAGGGCGACGGCTCGGGCACCGACATCCGCTCCGGGCTCTGGCGGCTCAACATCGCCGCCGACGAGCAGGGGAGGGGGTACGGCCGCTTCGCCGTCGAGTCCGTGGCCGCCGAGATCCGCCGCCGAGGCGGAGACCGCGTCCACGTCACCTGGCACCCCGGCCCCGACGGCCCGGAGCGCTTCTACCTCGGCCTCGGCTTCCGCACGACGGGGGAGACCAGCGGGGGGCAGACGGTCGGCATGCTGGAGTTGGCCGGATCGGAGTCGACCGCAACGGAGTCGACCGCAACGGAGTCGACCGGATCGGAGTCGACCGCATCGGAGCCGGCCGGATGACCGCCCACCCTGCTTCCCCCGGCGGCTTCTGCTGGATGGACCTCAAGACCCGTGACCTGGCCGGCACCACCGCCTTCCTCGCCGCCGCTCTGGGCTGGCACCTCGCCGTGGACGAGGAGGACTGGCGCCGGTCCACGAAGATCACCACGGCGGACGGTCATCTCATCGGCGGGGTGAGCGACCTGGCGAATCCCGTCTACCCGCCGGAGACCCCGCCCCACATCGCCTCCTACCTGACGGTCGACGTCGTCGACCGTCGTGCGGCCATGGCGGTGGCCGCCGGCGCACGACTCGTGGTCCCGCCGTTCGACGCCGGTGACCAGGGGCGCATGGCCACGCTGGTGGACCCGGTGGGTGCGGCCGTCTCCTTCTGGCAGCCGTACCGGTTCCGCGGATGGGAGTTCCCGCCGCGTGCCCCCGGCACCCCGCAGCGCATGGTTCTGACCTGTCAACAGCCGGACAGGGCAAGGGAGTTCTACCGGGTGGTGACCGGCACGACGTTCGCCCGCGCCGACTTCGTCGTGGGCGACGCGCCGCAGTGGGAGGTCATGGTCGGCGTCGAAGACTTGGAGGCCGTCGCGGCCCGAGTCCATGGCCGGGTCTCGTCGTCGGCGGACGCCGGTCGCCCCGCACTGCGGCTGACCAGCCCGGAAGGACTCGCCCTCCGGGTGGTCCAGCTCCACCACCACCGCCTCGGGGACCGCTGAAGCCCGCGGCCCCCGGCCGGTTCACGACGACTCGCCGGCCGTACGGTCCGCCGCCGTACCGTCCGTAGCCGTGGCCGCCCGTCCTTCCTGCCGTTTCTCCTGCAGCTTGCGCAGCAGTTCCCGCTTCTGGGCCTGGGGGTCGAGGCCACCGCCGACGCGGCCGCCCGCGGGGCCGCCGCGCAGGGCCTCGCGGCCCAGGTGCCGGCGGGCGCCGCCCACTCCCAGCATGTTTCCTGCTCCACCTCGGGTCATGACGGTCTCCCTTCCAGTGGCGAGACGATGCGTCTCGTCGATGTTCACCACCATGCGGCGAGACGCATCGTCTTGTCAACCTGATAAATTCGCGTCATGGCCAAGAAGACCGCCCCTGATTCCGCCCGGCGCAGCGAGAAGTCGCGTCGCGCCATCTACGACGCCGCCCTCGCCCTCGTCGGTGAGGTCGGCTACCAGAAGACGACCATCGAGGGCATCGCCGCCCGCGCCGGCGTCGGCAAGCAGACGATCTACCGGTGGTGGTCCTCGAAGGCGGAGGTCCTGCTGGAGGCGTTCCTCGATCTGAGCAACCAGGCGGCGGAGGCGGCCGCCCGGCCCGAGGTGATCGGCGAGCACACCGAGTACGAGATCCCGGACACCGGGGACCTCGAAGCCGACCTCAAGGCCGTCCTGCGCGCGACCGTCGACGAACTCCTCGACCCCAAGTTCGAGGTCCCCTCCCGCGCCCTGGCCGCCGAGGGGGTGGTCAACCGGGAACTCGGCGTCGAGTTCGTCGGCAAACTGCTCGAACCCCAGCTCCAGTTGTATGTGAAGCGCCTGCGCGCGGCCCAGGAACAGGGCGCCGTGCGCCCCGACATCGACCCGCGGATCGCCCTGGAGCTCTTCGTCTCCCCGCTCGCCCAGCGCTGGCTGCAGCACACGGGCCCCATCTCCTACGCGTACACGGACGCCCTCGTCGAGTACGCCCTGCACGGCCTCGCGCCCCGCTGAGCCGACGACCCCGTGCGGGTGTGACCAAGGCGACCCGGTGTCGATCGAGCGGGACCGGAGCGTGGCCGGTAAATCACCTCAAAGCACGGGATAACCCGCCATCCCTGTCCGCGCTCCGGCATCGCCCCACGTACCCCGGATGTGGGCTCCGGCCACCCGCGGCGCAGGATGGTGGGACCATGGGGACATGCTGTCCGCACCACAGCGAGGCGAGGCGATAGATGAGCGCGACGTTCGGCGGCCGGACCGGTCGGCAGGGCAGGTTCTCCGAGTGGCTGCGTGCCCGTCGTACCGGCCGCCCGCTCGACCCGGCCGCCGACGACACCGGCCGTGAGGAGCTGCTGCTCGCCGCGGCCTCCGCCGGACTCCCGCTCGCGCCCGCCGCGTACCCCTCGGGCTATCGGTGTTCGTGCGACCGCGTCGGCTGTCCCACCCCCGCCCGGCACCCGGTGTCGTTCGCCTGGCAGACGCAGTCCACCACCGACCGCGGCCAGATCGAGCGCTGGGCCCGGCACCAGCCGCAGGCCAACTTCATCACCGCGACGGGCATGGTCCACGACGTGCTGGACGTCCCGCTCGCCGCCGGACGCGAAGCCCTGGAGCGGCTGCTCGCCGCCGGGATCGAGGTGGGCCCCGTCGCGGAGTTCGAGTCCGAGTCCGACGACGGACGGCTCTTGTTCTTCACCCTCACCCGGGGTACGCCCGAGGACGAGGACGAGTGGTGGCCCTGCGAGCTGGACTGCCACCCCGAGACCATGGACGAGCACCCGGGCCTGCGCTGGCACTGCCGCGGGTCCTACGTTCTCGTCCCGCCGGCCCGGCTCCCCGGTGACCTCGGCGTCCACTGGGTACGCGGCCCCGAGCACCCGTTGCCGGACCCGCTGAGCCTGCTGGAGATCCTCACCGACGCCTGCTCACGCCATGTGGGCGAGCAGCCGGACCACACGAACGCGGCCTGGCCCTCCCGCGGCTGACCCGGTCCGCCACGGCTGAACTCCGCCCCCGGCCGGGCGCCACCGCACCCCGGCGGTCACTCGCCCTTGGCGCCCGTCAGTCCGCCCACCTGGCTCACGACCCGCACCTGCTGGTCGGACTCCGTCTTCGCCGGGTCGAGCACTGCCTGGTTGTACACGAACTCCAGGGTCAGGGACTGCTTCGGCTCGCCCGTCATCAGGGCGCGCACGGCCGCGTCGTTGACGGGGATGCTCACCCCGGGCGCGGCGGTCTGTTTCTGGTAGGTGCGGGTGGTGAAGAAGACCAGCGCCCCGCCGTCCGTGGTGCGCAGTCCCACCGGCGCGTAGTCACCGTTGGTGAGGGCCTCGTCGATGTACTGCCGCGCCAGGCCCGGCTTCTCCGCGTTCCGCCGGCGCCGCGCGCGCTCCTCGGAGGTGTACGGCCCGTCCGCGAAGAGCGCGCTGTCCTCCTCCAGGTACGTCACGTACCGGTCGGGCAACTGCGCGGGCTCCACGGAGAGTTCGGCGTCGTCGGGCTGCACCACCTGGGCGTAGCCGTCCTCGTCCTTCTTGAACTCGGGCATGTCGGCGGCCGGCACGATCGTGAGGAAGGAGACCTCCCACAGATCGGTCAGCCCGTCCCGGGTGAAGACGAACAGCCAGCGGTCCGTCGCGTTGCCCTTGTTGGCGGTGGCGTCGACGACGAACCAGCGCGGCCACGCCGCCTTCTCCGGGATCGTGTACGTGACGTCGGCCAGCTTCAGCGGCACATGGTTCGGGTTGCCGCCCGGGTTGAGCTTCGCGCCCGAACGGAGCTTGCCGCCGTCGATGTCGGCGAGCGCGCCGGTGACCCGGGAGGCGTCCTGGGACTGGTCGTTGGCCTGGTCCGCCTTGTTGTACGCGGTGGTGAAGTCCTGCAGCGCGCGCTCCGCCTCCGCCCGGGTCGCGGCGGGAAGGATCTCCAGGTCGCCCCGGACCACCACGCACCCGCTCGCCGTCAACGACAGCGCGGTCACCGCCGTGGTCACCAGCGCGCCACGCCCGTACGCGCGAAGCCCGCCCCGGCGACGAAGCCCGCCCCGGAGACGAAGCCCGAGGAACCTCCCGACCGTGCGAACCGGACGAACCTCACGAAGCCTCAGTGGGCTCCGAACCCCGCGCACCCTGCTCATCAGGAATCTTCACCTTCCCCTTCCCGGAGGCGAACCCTACCGGGGCCAGGAACAGCGCGAGCGTCGGGACCGGATAGAGGACCCAGACCGTGACTTGGAGGACCGTCGGGTCGGGCTGGAAGTTGAACACACCCTTCAGGAGGGTGCCGTACCAGCTGTCCGGCGGGATCGTCCCGGTGATGTCGAACGCCGTGTCGGTCAGGCCGGGCACGAAGTCGGCCTCCTGGAGGTCGTGGAAGCCGTACGCGAGGACGCTGGCCGCGACCACGACCACGACCAGCATGCCGCCGGTCCAGGTGAAGAACTTCGCGAGGTCCGGTCCGACGCTGAGCGCGTCCGTGGCCAGATCGCGCTGCACCGGGATGAACCGTTCCCAGGGGCTGAGCGGGAGTGAGTCCTGTTGCCAGGTCTCATGCTCGGCCGAACGCCCCGGACGGTGTTGGGCGTTCTGGTTGCCCGCGTTCGCTCCGCGTCCGGGCGGCACGGATCGTGTCCGTGGTCCGGGGATGCGGGGGCGGGTTTCCTCACGCCCGGGAACACCTGGTCGGGCCTGGACGGTCCGATGCCCCACCGCATCTCTCCGGTGCTGTGGGGGCGGTGCCGTCCGTCGCCGGATCGGGTGTTGCTGGGCGCGCCTTCCGATCGCCACGGCAGCAGCGTCGTGGCGGGTGGTGGTGCGGCTGGTGGTGGTGAGGGGTTTCTGCCAGTGCTGGCCCGGAAGCCGACCATCGCACGGTCGAGCTAAACCGCCCTCGTGCGCTCCCCGGCGAGCGGCAGGGAACCCCGTTTCGGTGTGATCAGGACATCACCGGTCCGCGGATGCGGGAACACCTCCACCGGCTGCCGGTACACCTCCGACAGCAGGCCCTCCTCGAAGACGTCGGCCGGCGGCCCGTCCGCCGCGATCCGCCCGTCACGCAGCACGGCCACCCGGTCCGCGTACGCCGCCGCCAGTCCGAGGTCGTGCAGGACGACGACCACCGCGTCCCCGGCCCCCGCCCGCTCCCGGCACACCCGCAGCACCAACTCCTGGTGCCGGAGGTCCAGCGCGGCCGTCGGCTCGTCCAGCATCAGCAGCGGCGCCCGCTGCGCGAGCACCCGCGCCAGCGTCACCCGGGCGCGCTCGCCGCCGCTCAGCGCGGAGAAGGGCCGCGCCGCGAACCCGGCGACCTCGGTCACCCCCATCGCCTCCGCCACGGCCACGTCGTCGGAGTCCTCCTCGCCGACCCCGCCGGGCTGCCGCGCCCAGGGGGCCCGCCCCATGCGGACGACCTCCGCCACGGTGAACGGGAACGACAGGGCGGCGGACTGCGGCAACACGGCCCGGCGCAGGGCAAGTTCGAGCGCCGACCACTCACGCACCGGCCGCCCGTGCACCCGTACGACCCCACCGGCCACCGGCAGGTCCGCCGCCAGCGCGCCCAGCAGCGTCGACTTCCCCGCGCCGTTGGGCCCGACCAGCGCGAGCACCTCTCCCGCGCGGGCCGCGACGGACACGCCGCGCAGGACCTCGCGCGCCCCGAGGCGGACGGTGACACCGTCGGCCTCGGCGAGGACGTCACCGGGGCGGGACGGGGGCGGGGGAGTGGGCGCCCCCGGGCCGAAACGTCCCTGGAGGAGCCGACGTAGAGCCTCCGCGCCCGATGTCGCCCTCATGCCCAGCCTCCCTGCTTGCGACGGGTCCTGCGGAGCAGCCAGAAGAAGAACGGGCTGCCGATCAGGGCGGTGAGGACGCCCAGGGGCAGCTCCGCCGGCTGGACGATCGTGCGGGCCGCGAGGTCCGCCGCCAGCAGGACGACCGCCCCGGCGAGCGCGCTGCCCGGGATCAGGAACCGGTGCCCCGGCCCCGCCGCCATCCGCAGCAGATGCGGCACGACGAGCCCCACGAACCCGATGACGCCCGACACGCTCACGGCGGCGGCGGTCAGCAGCGCGACGACCAGGATCAGCACGACCCGCAGCCGCTCCACGTCCACCCCGAGATGCCGTGCCGGCCGCTCACCGAGCGCGAGCATATCCAGCTTGCGGGCGTGGAACGGTGCCACGGCCAGCCCGATCACCGCGCACGGCAGCACGGCCAGCACCTTCGGCCACGTCGACTGCGCGAGCGAGCCCAACTGCCAGAACGTGATCTGGTTGACGGCCGCCGTGTCCTCCGCGAGGAAGATGAACAGCCCGATCGTGGCGCCGGCGAACGCGTTCACCGCGATACCGGTGAGGATCAGCGTCACGACCTCGGTCCGGCCCCCCGACCGCGACATCGCGTACACCACGAACACGGTGATCAGCCCGGCGACGAACGCGAGGACCGAGACCGTCCAGTTCCCGAGGAACGTGATCCCGAACGCGATCGCCGCGACCGCGCCCACCGCCGCGCCCAGCGAGACCCCGATGACACTCGGCTCCGCGAGGGGGTTCCCGAAGACGCCCTGCATCAGCGCCCCCGCGCACCCGAGCGACGCGCCGATCAGCAACGCCAGCACGATCCTCGGGAACCGGACGTTCCACAGCACCGACTCGGGCACGCGTGCCAGCTCCGCCCCGCCGAGCCCGATCCGATGGGCGACCGAGGAGATCACGTCACCGGTCGGGATGGGATAGGCCCCGAGCCCACCGGCGACCGGCACCAGAACGAACAGCGCGACGACGAGACCGACGGTCAGCAGAAGAGGGGCCCGCCGACGCCGACCCCGTCGGCCCCTGTGGCCCCGCCCGAGTCGTCAATGTCGTCGGTGTCGTCGGCTCTCTCCGGATCAACCGGCTTGCTCAGTAAGGTCACGTGGTCCTCTCATGGGTGGGTTCGGGGCTGCCGGTCGGGTCGGCGGCGGTGCGGTGACCTGGTACGACCCGGGGCCCGGTTGATGTTTCAATGCGGGGGTGACCGACTTCGATGTGCTGCGGGTGTTCTGCGGACCCCGCGGCGGATACGGCAACGAACTGGGCGTCGTCCGTGAGGGCTCCGTCATGCCCGACCGCGCCGAGCGCCAGGAGTTCGCCGCCAAACTCGGCTTCAGCGAGACCGTGTTCGTGGACGACCCCGAGCGCGGTGTCATCGACATCTACACCCCCTCGCAGCGCCTGCCCTTCGCCGGACACCCCTGCGTGGGCGCGGCCTGGCTGCTCGACGCGCCCGAACTGGTCACCCAGGCCGGTCTCGTGGGCGCCCGGCTGGACGGCGAGTTCAGCTGGATCGAGGCCCAGCCGGAGTGGGCCCCGCCCCGCACCTTCCGCCAGTACGCCTCCGCCGCCGAGGTCGACGACCTACGCGTCCCGCCGCCCGGCGAGTGGATCTATGCCTGGGCCTGGGAGGACGAGGCCGCCGGCCGCATCCGCGCCCGCGCCTTCCCCGGCCGAGACGACGGCATCGACGAGGACGAGGCCACCGGCGCGGCGGCCCTCCAACTCACCGCCCACCTCGGCCGAGCCCTGAACATCACCCAGGGCACCGGCTCCCAACTCCTCACGGCCCCGCAGCCGCACGGCTGGGTCGAGGTCGGCGGCAGGGTGTTCCTGGAACGCTGAGGGCGCCTACGGAACAGGGGGCGGCATCCCGTGCCCGTCAGGGGCGCGGGGAACAGGGCGATCAGCCCCCACGCACCCGCACTGATCCCACGACCCCCACACCCCCGCCCCAGCGGGCGCAGCGCTCACGCACTCAACGGAAACTCGTCACCCAAGGCAAGAAAGACCGCGGTGTTGAGCGCGAACGCCCGCTTGCACTCACCCACGATCCGCTGCTTCTCCAGCTCATCGGCCGGCACCTGGTCCAGCAGTTCCCGGTACCCCCGCTTGAACGCGGCCGGGTTGGTGATCTCCTCGAAGACGTAGAACCGCACCCCGTCGCCCTTCTTGGCGAAGCCCCACGTCTTCTCGGCCCGGTCCCGGATGATCTGCCCACCCGACAGGTCCCCGAGATACCGCGTGTAGTGGTGGGCCACATACCCGCCGGCCCAGGTGCGCGCGCACTCCGCGACCCGTGCCGCGTACTCCTCGGTCGCCGGCAGCGCCGTGAGCGTCGACCGCCAGCCGGGGCCGCGCAGATGCTCCAGGTCCCGCTCCAGCGCGCCCAGCCGCATCAGCTCGGGCTGCACGAACGGTCCCGCGACCGGGTCGTGGGCCAGCCCGGGGGCGGCGCTCTCCAGCGCCTCGTACACGAACCACAGCTGCTCGGTGTAGCGCGTGTACGCCTCGACACCGAGTTTGCCGCCCAGCATGTCGGCCATGAACGTCGTGCTCTCCGCCTCGGTGTGCTGCTCGTGCGAGGCGGTGCGGATGAGCGTGGAGAACGCCGTGTCCGATGTGACCGACGCGTTCATGGAGGCCTCCGGTGCCGATGGGGATGAGCGCGAACCTGTTGCCAGTTTCTGTGGTTAGGCTTACCTAAGTCAACAGGTTCCCGACTCCCTGTCGGTAAAAACGCTACCCCGGATCCCCGCCACCTCCACATGGAATCCGCGCAAGAGAGAACCCGCCGCACGGCGGGAGGCCGACGGCGGGTTGTGGCAGGGCGAAGCGGGGGCGGGGCCGCCGCAGCGGAGCTGGGTCCGGTGGCTCTACGGCAGCGTGAGGATCTCCGCGCCGGTCTCCGTGACCACCAGCGTGTGCTCGAACTGCGCGGTCCGCTTGCGGTCCTTCGTCACGACCGTCCAGCCGTCGTCCCACATGTCGTAGTCGTACGACCCGAGCGTCAGCATCGGCTCGATGGTGAAGGTCATCCCGGTCTGGATCAGGGTGGTGGCGTGCGGGGAGTCGTAGTGCGGGACGATCAGCCCGGAGTGGAACGACGAGTTGATCCCGTGCCCGGTGAAGTCGCGCACGACCCCGTACCCGAACCGCTTCGCGTAGGACTCGATGACGCGCCCGATGATGTTGATCTGCCGTCCCGGCTTGACGGCCTTGATGGCACGGGCGAGCGACTCCCGGGTCCGCTCGACGAGCAGTTTCGACTCCTCGTCGACCTCGCCGACCAGGTAGGTGGCGTTGTTGTCGCCGTGGACGCCGCCGATGTACGCCGTCACGTCCAGGTTCACGATGTCGCCGTCGTGCAGCACGGTCGAGTCGGGGATGCCGTGGCAGATGACCTCGTTGACCGAGGTGCACAGCGACTTGGGGAAGCCGCGGTAGCCGAGCGTCGAGGGATAGGCCCCGTGGTCGCACATGTACTCGTGCGCCACCCGGTCCAGCTCGTCCGTGGTGACCCCGGGGGCGATGTGCTTGGCGGCCTCGGCCATCGCCCGGGCCGCGATCCGGCCGGCGATCCGCATCGCCTCGATCGTCTCCGGGGTCTGCACCTCCGGCCCGGTGTACGGAGTCGGGGCGGGCTTGCCCACGTACTCGGGACGGCGGATGTTCCCCGGTACGGGGCGGGCGGGGGAGAGCTTCCCCGGTGCGAGCAGCGACTGGCCAGACATGCCAGCGAGTTTAACCAGCGGTGGTGGGGGACCATGTCGGTGAGGACTGGCGAAGGGAACTCAGCTCATGCCCCTGTTCAAACGGCGTACGGCCGGCAAGCCCGGTGAGTGGTTCTACTGCCTGGAGCACAAGAAGGTCGAGGAGGGCCCCGACTGCCCCGGCAAGGACCGCATGGGTCCCTATGCCTCCCGTCAGGACGCCACCCGGGCCATGGAGACGGCCCGGGAGCGCAACGAGGAGTGGGAGACGGACCCGCGCTGGCACGACACCCCGTCCCCGGGGCCCGACGCCTGATCCCGCGGCCCCCCTCCCCACTCGCCTCACCACTCGGCGGGGGCGGAGGTCCTGCCGTCGTGCGGGGCCCGGTGGGGTTCGGGGGTGCCGGCGCCGCCCTCGCGGGGCGCGCGAGCCGCGTTCTCCCACTCTGCGTCGCCGAGCACCATGTCGGGGTCGAACATCACGATGACGGCGGCGACCAGGAGGACGACGAGCGGGCCGGCGAGCATGGCCAGGAGGAACGACAGCAGGTCGGCGGAGGACTGTGAGACGTCGGACCGGCCCGTCAGGTGGACGGAGACCGAGGCCATGCCCGTGTAGTGCATCCCGGTCACGGCCACACCCATGACCATGCTCGCCCCGATGCTGGCCCACAGCGTGTGGATGGAGACGGCGGCCCACAGGGCGGCTGTGGCGGCCAGGACGGCGATCACGACGGACAGGATCACCGTCGGGATGTCGTAGTGGAGGGTGCCGTTGGTGTGCACGGCGGCCATGCCGAGGTAGTGCATGGCCGCGACACCGAGCCCGGTGATCGTGCCGGCCGTCGCCAGGGTCGGCACGGAGCCGCCCCGGTAGCCGACGAGGAACACGCCGACCGCGACGACGCCGATGGCGACGGCGAGGCTGAGCAGTGTCTTCGACATGTCGTAGTTGACGAGCGCGCCCTGGACATTGAAGCCGATCATGGCGATGAAGTGCATGGTCCAGATGCCGCAGCCGATCGATACGGCCCCCAGGGTCAGCCACCCGGCTCTGCGGTGCGGGCGTCGCAGCGACCGGGTCGCGCACCGCAGCCCGAGCGCCGCCCCGAGGCACGCCATGAGGTACGCGGCGACCGGGGTCGTGGCGCCGAAATGGAAGTTGGAGACGGTGGCGTTCATGTAGGGCCCTCCCCTGGCGTACATGAGATGCGCCTCGGTCCGGTGCGCGTGAGGGCGCGGACGACACCCCCGTTCTGCCGAGGGCGGGGCGCAGGGGCCAAGAGGCTGAAACAAGCCACCTGGCCGAGATGGCGCGATTCAATCACACTCTGCTCACGCTTCCTACACAGGAGTGAAGTTTCGTTGAAACAGGGATGACCGAGGCGGGGGAGGCGGGAGTGGCGACCGGCGTCACCAGTGGGTGGGAGGCGGTGACGTCAGCCGGTCGGTGAGACGGGAGAGGCGCTCACGGAAGCGGCGCCGCCCCCTCGGCTCCGGCACCGCGTCCTCCCCGGCGGCCGCGCTCACCAGGTGCTGCACGGTGTCCAGGTCGACGACCGGCTCGGCGGGCGCCGCCAACGCCTCGTGGGCCAGCGCGTCGAGATCCCGGTCGCCGGTGTTCAGCGACAGCACCGTCGCCCCGGCCCGCCGCGCGTCGTGCACCCGCTCCAGCAGAGCGGTCCCCGGCGCGGACGGCGCGACCACCAGCAGGGTCTCGCCCCGCCGCGCCGCCGACACCCGGCCGAGCCCCACCGCCAGGTGCGCGGGGTCCGAGGGCCGCGCGGAGTGCCGTACGAGCGTCGGGGCGAGTTCCGGCGTGCCGGACCAGGCCGCCTCGTCGACCAGATGCGCCGCGAGATGCCACGGCTCGTACTCGGCCGTACCGACGAGCAGCAGCCCACCGCCGTACGACACCACGGATCCCCGCAGCGCCCCCGCGAACCGCCGCGTGGCCCCCAGCCACTCCGCCCCGGCGAGCACCTCACGCAGCAACGCGACCCGTACGGCATCCATGCGCCCGCATCCTGCCGCAACCGGACACTCGTGACCCGGTGTTCACCCCGAATTGGCCCGAGCCGGGCACGCAGGCCGAACAGCGACCGCCACGGGCGCACCGCACCACCACGCCACGAGCCGCCCCCCACCCCAGGAGCCCCTCATGACCCCCACGCCCCAGTCCAGCGTCCCCTTCCGGGCCGGCCGCGAAGGCTATGCCAGCTTCCGGATCCCGGCGGTCGTCGCCACCCCCTCCGGCGCCCTGCTCGCCTTCTGCGAGGGACGGGTCGGCGGACGGGAGGACTTCGGGAACATCGACATCGTGGTGAAGCGGTCGACGGACGGCGGCCGGACCTGGGGCCCGCTCCAGGTCGCCGCCGGCAACGGCGACGACCTCGCCGGCAACCCCGCCCCCGTCGTCCTCGACACCGGCCGGATCCTGCTGGTCCACGTCCGCAACGCCGCGCACGCCACGGAGGACGCCATCCGGCGCGGCGAGGTGAGCGCGGCGGACGGCCGTCGGGTCTGGGTGCAGCACAGCGACGACGAGGGACGGACATGGTCCGACCCCAGGGAGATCACCCGGCAGACCAAGAAGCCCGAGTGGCGGTGGTACGCCACCACCCCCGGCCACGCGCTCCAACTCACCACCGGCCGTGTCGTCGTCCCCGCCAACCACTCCCTCCCGCCCACCGGCGCGGACAACGGCACGGAGGGCAGGTACAACGGCGGACACTGCCTGCTGAGCGACGACGCGGGCGCCGGCTGGCGCATCGGATACGTCGACGACAACATCGACGGATACATCAACGTCAACGAGACCACCGCCGCCGAACTCCCCGACGGCCGGGTCTACTTCAACACCCGCAACGACTCTCCGTCCCCCGGCACCCGCGCCGACGCCCACTCCACGGACGGCGGCGAGAGCCTGGTCAAGCCGTTCCGGCCGCAGGCGGGCATCGTCGGCCCGGTCGTCGAGGGCAGCGTCCTCCAGCTCAGCGACCCCGACCTGCTCCTCCACTCCGGCCCCGCCGACCCCGGCTTCCGCGCCCTGATGACCGTCCGCGCCAGCGACGACGGCGGCGTCACCTGGCGTTCCGTCCACACCGTCGACGGGCTGCCCGCCGCGTACTCCGATCTCGTACGCGCCGACCGGGACACCGTCGGACTGCTCTACGAGACGGGCGACTTCAGCGCGTACGAGACGATCACGTTCCGCCGGATCCCCCTGACCGCGCTCACCTGACCGTCGTCCACGCCGGACCCGCACGTAAAGTCGGCCCATGACCTCTACTGACAGTGCACAGCAGTCCGCAGCGCAGACCCCCGTGAAGGCCCCTGCCAAGGACCCCTGGGACCTGCCGGATGTCTCGGGGCTCGTCGTCGGCGTGCTCGGCGGCACCGGTCCGCAGGGCAAGGGCCTCGCCTACCGTCTCGCCAAGGCCGGCCAGAAGGTGATCATCGGCTCCCGGGCCGCCGACCGCGCCCAGGGCGTCGCCGAGGAACTCGGGCACGGCGTCGAGGGCGCCGACAACGCCGAGACCGCGCGCCGCAGCGACATCGTGATCGTCGCGGTGCCCTGGGACGGCCACGGCAAGACCCTCGAATCGCTGCGCGAGGAACTGGCCGGCAAGCTCGTCGTCGACTGCGTCAACCCGCTCGGCTTCGACAAGAAGGGCGCCTACGCGCTGAAGCCGGAGGAGGGCAGCGCCGCCGAGCAGGCCGCCGCCCTGCTGCCGGACTCGCGGGTCACCGCCGCCTTCCACCACCTCTCCGCCGTCCTCCTGGAGGACCCGGAGATCGAGGAGATCGACACCGATGTGATGGTGCTCGGCGAGGAGCGTGCCGACGTCGAGATCGTGCAGGCGCTGGCCGGCCGCATCCCCGGGATGCGCGGCATCTTCGCCGGCCGGCTGCGCAACGCCCACCAGGTCGAGTCGCTGGTCGCCAACCTGATCTCCGTGAACCGCCGGTACAAGGCCCACGCGGGCATCCGCCTCACGGACGTGTAGCCGCCGCACGCGGGCCCCGGTGCATGGGGGACACTGGACGGCGCACCACCTCGTCCGACCGCCTTCCCAGGAGCCGACCCCCATGCCCCTCTTGCTCCCTCCCGACCCGGCCCGGCGCCTCGCCCTCTACGCGCTCGTCGTCTGTCTCCTCGCGATCACCGCGGCCGTGGTCTCCTTCAGCCGGGGCAGCTGGCTGGGTGTGGTGTGGGTGCTGATGGCAGGGCTGTCGTCCAACATGACCTGGTACTACGTCCGCAAGGCCAGGCAGGGGCGCGAGGCCGTCACATCCCGGTGAGGCAGATGTCGCTGTCCTCGCGCCAGAAGCGGTAGAGCCAGTAGCCGCAGTCGGAGAGCTGGTCCTCGATGCCGAGGCCCCGCATGAACGCGTCGATCACGTCCCAGAACACGCCGTTCACCGCCGGGATCCACAGCACCGCGAAGACCAGCAGCAGCCCGAAGGGCGCCAGCGGCTCCACCTGGCGACGGATCTTGTACGACAGCCAGGGCTCGATGACGCCGTAGCCGTCCAGGCCGGGCACCGGCAGGAAGTTCAGGATCGCCGCCGTGACCTGGAGCATCGCCAGGAAGGCGAGGGCGAAGAGGAAGGCCCTCGGCACGCCGTCGGTGACGCCCAGCCAGAAGGGTGCGGTGCAGACGGCCGCGAACAGCACGTTCGTCAGCGGTCCCGCCGCAGAGATCAGACTGTGCTTCCAGCGGCCCTGGATCCGGCCCCGCTCGATGAACACGGCACCACCGGGCAGACCGATCCCGCCCATGATCACGAAGACGACGGGCAGCACGATGCTGAGCAGGGCGTGTGTGTAGGCGAGTGGATTGAGGCTCAAGTAGCCTTTCGTGCCCACGGTGATGTCGCCCCCGTGCAGCGCGGTACGGGCGTGCGCGTACTCGTGCAGGCAGAGGGAGACCACCCAGGCCGAGGTGACGAAGAGAAAGACGGCGAGCCCCGGACCTGACGCGAAGCCTGTCCACACCGCCCACCCGGTGACCGCCATGACGGCGACGATCCCTAGGAAGACCGGGCTGATCCGGTGGTCGCTGGCGCGAGAGGTGAGGGTCATGTGTCAGGGCTCCTGAGAGACGGCCGCCCGCATGGGCGAGGAGAATCGACTGCGATGGTGAACACGAGGACAACGTCCTGAGAGGCGGCTGCTCTCCCGAGGCGATTCTCCCTTCGGCACCTGATCACCCGCCGTGGGACCCCGGCTCACTCCAGGAACCTGGCAAGGCGCTGCTGGAAGTCTCCGGGAATCTCGGCAACGTGACCGCCGCGTTCTCGGGGATGGCATCTGATCGTGATGCCGGCACGGACCAGGTCCTCACCGACATCCGCGATCTCCATGCTCAGCCACCGCTCGGCGAAGGTTGAACCGAGTGGCACGAACTGCCAGTGATCCTCGTCGACGGCATGGGGCGGCGGGTCGGTCTCACTGCTGGTCCTGGTTCGCGGGACGTATTCACGGCGGACGACGGGTGTGTGCCCGGCCGCCTCGACCAGCATGCCCAGGATCGGCGTGACGATGTCGTCGGCGGGCACGAACACATAGCCGGGGCACGCCGGGGAGCCGACGCGCGAGAGGCAGCGGATCTTCTCGGTGATCCGGTACGTACCGTCCTTGCGTCGCTTCCTGGTGGTGTGGAGTCGAAGGTTCTTGCCGCACCCGCCGCACTTGATCACACCGAGGAGCGGGGTCCGGGGTGTCACGGGACGGCGGCTCGACGGTGAGGCTGCAGCGGCCAGGGCGCTCTGCAGACGGTCGAACGTCTCTTGCTCCAGCACTCCTTCGGCCACGCGCACCGGGTCGCCCTCCTGATCGCGAACCAGTACACGTTTCCTGTACTTCCTGCCGGGCACGACTTCGCTCCGTGTCTTCCAGCCGAGCAGTGTGGGCGAGGTGAGGATCCCCTTCAGTGTGCGCGGGTACCAGATGAAATCCTTCCCCGACTTGTTGCGCTGGTACGTGTCCGCAGGCGCCGGTACCCCTCGTGCCTCGAAGTCTCGGCAGACGGCGTTGACGGATTCGCCGCCGATGACGCGCCGAGCGGCCTCCCGTACGACAGCCGCCGTCTCGGGATTGATCTCCAGGTAACGGGCCCCGTCTCTCGCGTACGTCCTGTAACCGAAGGGCGGCGAACTCCCGCCCCACCGTGTGGAGATGAGCAGGCGCGCACGCGCAGATGCGACTCGCTCGGCCCCGGCCTGCGCTTCCATCTGGGCGAAGGTGGCGATCATGGCGGCTGTCGCCCTGCCGGTCGGACTCGTGAGGTCGAACGGTTCGGTGGCGGATACGAGGCCCTTTCCGCCGTGGGTCCTCGCCCACTCGATCATCTTGTGAAGGTCACCAACCCGGCGAACGAACCGGTCGAGTCGCCAGAAGACGATGACGTCGAATTCGGGGGCGCGTTCGTCGAGCCAGCGGGACAGCTCCGGCCGTTGCCATGGTGGAACGGCGGTGGCGGAGACGGGGAGATCTCTGGCGATGCCCGCGACCTCCCAGCCGCGCGCCTCGCAATAGGACCTGCACTCTTCGATCTGCCGCTCGGGGCTGGTGGTCGACTCGGTTCGGACGGTCAGTCGGACGGTGATGAGTGCTCTAGGTGATCTCTCCATGCAGGCCAAGCTAGCGTGTTTGTATCTAAGGAGCTGAGAGTTTCACACGTCAGCCCTCGCTTCCCTGGGGTGCGTCAAAAGTGAGTTCGTCAATACCGGGGGGCGAGTGAGAATGGCCCCGTGCGCTACCGCATCCTCGGCACCACCCAGGCCCTGCAGTCCGACGGCACCCCCGTCCCCGTCGGGGGCGCACGTCTGCGTGCCCTGCTGACCGTGCTCGCGCTGCGGCCGGGACGTACGGTGCCCGCGGCCCTCCTCGTCGACGAGGTGTGGTCCGACGATCCGCCCGCCGACGCGCCCGGCGCACTGCAGGCGCTGGTCGGCCGGCTGCGCAGGGCGCTCGGCCCGGAAGCGGTCGCCTCGGTGAACGGCGGCTACCGGCTCACGGCCACCCGGGACGACGTCGACCTGCACCGCTTCGAGCGCCTCACGGACGAGGGCGTCCGCGCGCTCGCCGGCGGCGACCCGGCCAAGGCCGCCGACGTCCTCGACGACGCGCTCGCCCTCTGGCAGGGCCCGCCCCTCGCCGACCTCCCCGACCGCGCCGCCGAGGCGGCCCGCTGGGAGACCCGCCGCCTCGACGCCCAGCGCATCCGCCTCACCGCCGCCCTGGCCCTGGGCCGCCCCGACACCGCCCTCCCCGACCTCACCGCCCTCTGCGACATCCACCCCCTCGACGAACCCCTGCAGGCCCTGCGCCTGCGCGCCCTCCGCGACACCGGCCGCACGGCGCAGGCCCTGGCCGCTTACGAACGGGTACGCCGCCTCCTGGCCGACCGCCTGGGCACGACCCCCGGCCCCGCCCTGCGCAAACTCCACGCGGAACTCCTGAGATCCGACCAACCAGTGCCCCGTCAGGAGCGCGGGGAACTGCGCGAGAACCCCCACGAACCAGCACCCGACAACGCACCGCCTCGGGGTCGAAGGGGCAGCGCCCCTGGGGATGGGACGGGTAGGGGCGGCGGGGGCGAAAATCGGGCCCAGTCCCCCCACCCCACCCGCCCCCCGGGCAACCTCCGCGCCCGCCTCACCTCCTTCGTCGGCCGGGACACCGACATAGACACGATCCGCGACGACCTCACCACCAGCCGCCTCGTGACCCTCCTCGGCCCCGGCGGCGCGGGCAAGACCCGCCTCTCCCAGGAGGCCGGCGAGGCGCTCGCCCCAGCCCTGCCGGACGGCGTCTGGCTCGCCGAACTCGCCCCCGTCGACGACCCCGCGAACGTCCCGGAGGCCGTCCTGACCGCCCTCGGTGCCCGCGAGACCGTCCTGAGGGGCGCCGGCGCCGAGGAGATGCGCGTCGCGGCGGACCGCCAGGACGACCCCCTGGTCCGCCTCACCGAGCACTGCGCCGGCCGTCGCATGCTGCTGATCCTCGACAACTGCGAACACGTCGTGGACGCCGCCGCCCACCTCGTCGACCAGCTCCTCCGACGGTGTCCGGGGCTGACCGTCCTGGCCACCAGCCGTGAACCCCTCGGCGTACCGGGGGAGTTGCTGCGCCCGGTGGAACCGCTGACGCAGCCCCACGCGCTGCGCCTGCTCGCCGACCGGGGAGCGGCCGCCCGGCCCGGCTTCACCGTCGACGCCGACCCGGAGGCCGCCGCCGAGATCTGCCGGCGCCTCGACGGCCTGCCGCTCGCGATCGAGCTGGCGGCGGCCCGGCTGCGGATGCTGACGCCCCGCCAGATCGCCGACCGTCTCGACGACCGCTTCCGGCTGCTCACTTCCGGCAGCCGTACCGTGCTACCCCGGCAGCAGACCCTGCGCGCGGTCGTCGACTGGTCCTGGGAGCTCCTCGACGAGGACGAACGGGACGTCCTGCGGCGGCTGTCGGTGTTCGCCGGCGGCTGCGACCTGGCCGCCGCCGAGGCCGTCTGCGGTCCCGCCGCACTGGAGGCACTCGGCTCCCTCGTGGACAAGTCGCTTGTCGTGGCCGCCCCTTCTGCCGCCACCGACGGCTCCGGGAGCTCCGGCGGCTCCGGCGGCGAGATGCGTTACCGCCTCCTGGAGACCGTCGTCGAGTACGCCGGTGAACGGCTCGACGAGACGGGCACCCGCCCAGCCGCCGAGCGCGCGCACCTCACGTACTACCGCGAACTCGCCCGCGTCACCGACCCGTTGCTGCGCGGCTCCGGCCAGCGGGGCGCGATCGAGCTGCTGGAGCTGGAGTACGAGAACATCCGTACCGCGCTCAGGCGCGCCGTCGCCGAGCGGGACGAGCAGGAGGCACTCTGTCTGACCCTCTCGCTGTGCTGGTACTGGCAGATACGCGACCTGCGACTGGAGGCCCGCCACTGGTCCACCGAGGTCAGGGCACTCGGCCCGAACCCCTTCACCGCGCCCGCACGCCACGTCCCCGACCTGCTCGAACGCTGCACCGACAACCCGCCGCCCATGTGTCCCGAACTGCTCGAAGAGGCCCGGCGCGGAGTGCATCTCGTCCATATGGCCTGTATGGACATGGAGTTGACCGCCTGGGAGACCCCGCAGGCCAAGGAGAGACTGCGCGTCATCGGTGAGACCTACCGCCCCGGTCAGCCGCAGACCTGCCGCTACCCGGGCTACCTGTGGTTCTACGCCGTACTGCTGTCCGGTGACATGGACCGCACCCGCGAGCTCAGCGACGCGACCGTCCGCGGCTGCCGGGAGTTCGGCTACACCTGGGAATTGGGCCAGGCCTTGCAGACGCGGGCCGGCATCCTCGCCAACCGGACCGACTGGGTCGGCGACGCCACGCACGACGCCGACGAAGCCCTGGAGATCTTCGAGCGGGTCCAGGACGCGTGGGGCGCCGCGGAAGCGCTCTCGGCGCGTGGCGAGGCCCGGGAGCGCAAGGGCGACTACGCGGGTGCCGCAGCGGACTTCGAGCGGGCCATCGAGTACGCGGAACGGCTCGGCGTCCGTGCCCAGCAGGGCGTCCTCGGCGCACGGCTCGGCGGACTGCTCCTGGAGTGCGGTGACACCGAGCGGGGCGAGCGCATGCTGCGTGACGTGCTGGCCGACGGGCAGGACACCGCCGACGAAGCCGCCGCAGCGGCCCGTCTCTTCCTGGTGATCCAACTTGCCCGCACAGGACGCACGAGCGAGGCGCGGGAGGAGATGCGACGGTTGCGCGAGTCCTTCGCCGCCATCAACTTCGTGGTGTTCTCCGGGTTCGTGCTCGGCGTCGAGGCATGGCTGGAGACGCTGGACGGACGCCACGCCGCGTCCCTGGACCTGATGCGTCAGGCGATGGAGCAGATCGGCGACCCGATGAGCCGGATGATCGCGCCGCACCTGCCCGCCCAGCATCTCGTCGTCGCCGCCCTCGCTTTCGTGGGCCTGGACGGTGGTGTCCGCGCCCGTGACGCGGCGCGGCTCCTGGGCGCCGCCGACGCGCTGCAGCCGACCGGCCGCGAACCCAGCCCGACGGAGGCCGAGAACCGCGCCCTGGCCGAGTCCGGTGTCCGGGCGGTCCTCGACGACCTGGCGTACGAGACGGCGTACACCGAGGGCGGCGCCCTCACGCTGGAGGAGGCCGCCGCCCTGATCTGAGCCTCGCCTCGCGTGACGTTCGTCAGCTCTTCGTACGGAACTTGTGGATCGCGATCGGCGCCATCACCAGCGTCAGTACCGCGGACCAGGCCAGCGTCACCCACAGGCCGTGGGCGACGGGGCCGCCCACCATCAGGCCGCGCGCCGCGTCCGCGAGGGCGGACAGCGGGTTGTAGTCGGTGAAGGCCCGCAGCCAGCCGGGCATCGTCTGCGTGGGCGCGAAGATCGACGAGCCGAACTGCAGGGGCATCAGCACCATCATGCCCATCCCTTGCACGGACTGGGCGTTCTTGAGGGTCACGCCCAGCACGAGGAAGATCCACATCACGGAGGAGCCGAAGACGACGGCCAGACCGACGGCGGTCAGCAGCCCGGCCCAGTCGGCCACGCGGAAGCCCACGAGGGTCGCGACGGCCATCAGGATCGCCGTGGCGACGAGCATCCGCATCAGCTCGACGCCGATCTTCGCGAGGAGGACGGAGGAACGGCCGATCGGCAGGGACCGGAAACGGTCCATGATCCCTCTCTGGAAGTCCTCGTTGAAACCGGTACCGACCCCCATGGCGATGTTCATGCCCAGCATCGCCATCAGACCGGGCACCACGTACTGCACATACGCGTCCTGGCCGCCGCCAAGGGACTGGCCGATGGACCCGCCGAAGACGTACACGAACAGCAGTGTGAGGATGATCGGCAGGAGCACCGCGTCGAACATCGATTCGGGGTCCTGCCGGATCCACAGCAGATTGCGCCGGACGAGCGCGCCGGTGTGCCGGGCGTGCGCCCGCGGTCCGATTCGGCCGTCGGTCTCGACGATCTCACCGGTCGTGGGGACGGTGGTGGCGGCGCTCATACGGCGACTCCTTCATGGGCGGGGGACGTGGCGGCGTCCTGGAGCGCACTGGCACTGTGACCGGTGAGCGACAGGAACACCTCGTCCAGGCTGGGCAGTTCGGTGCTGATCGAGGCGATGGTGACGCCGCGCGCGGTGATCACGCCGACGACGGCGGTCAGCTGCTCGTCGCTGAGGATCGGCACGTGGAGGGTGCCGGTCTCGGTGTCCACGGTGGTGGTGGCGAGCCCGGTGATCCCCAGGCCGTCCAGCTCCTCGGCCAGCGGACGCAGGTGCACCGGGTCGGCCGTCCGGACCCGGAGCGTACGCCCGCCGACCTGCGCCTTCAGCTCCTCGATCCGGCCGCCCGCGATCACCTTGCCCCGGTCGATCACGGTCAGCTCGGAGGCCAGCTGCTCGGCCTCCTCCATGTACTGGGTGGTCAGCAGCACGGTCACACCGTCACCGACCATCCGCTTCACCTCGGCCCACACCTCGTTGCGGGTGTGCGGGTCCAGACCGGTCGTCGGCTCGTCCAGGTACAGCACGGCCGGGCTGCCGATCATGGACGCGGCCAGGTCGAGCCGCCGTCGCATACCGCCGGAGTACGTCCCCGCCGGGCGTCCGGCGGCCTCGGTCAGCGAGAACCGCTCCAGCAGACCGGTCGCGCGGCTCTTGGCCTCCTTGCGGGGCAGGTCGAGCAGGCGGCCGATCATGTACAGGTTCTCGAAGCCGGACAGCTTCTCGTCCACGGAGGCGTACTGGCCGGTCAGGCCGATCACCCGACGCAGCTGGCGCGGCTGCCGTACGACGTCGTACCCGGCCACGGTCGCCTGTCCCGCGTCCGGCGTGATCAGCGTGGACAGGCACCGTACGAGCGTGGTCTTGCCCGCCCCGTTCGGGCCGAGCACGCCCATCACCGTGCCCTCCCGCACATCCAGGTCGACACCGTCCAGCGCCCTGGTCTCCCCGTAGTGCTTGACCAGCCCCCGCACGGCGACAGCGCCCTTCGCGCCGCTGGCGTTCTTGTCGATTCGTGTCATGAGGACGACGGTCCCAGCCCTCACCGACAAACCACCGACAGGTCGCCGACATGGGGGATGGGGGCGAGGGGTGCGTTGTCGGGTGCGGCTCCGGTGGGGCTTCTCGCGCAGTTCCCCGCGCCCCTGAAAGCCCAGGCCCTGCGGGCCTGGGAAAAGCACGGGGCGCAGCCCCTGCTTTTCAGGGGCGCGGGGAACTGCGCGAACGGCCCCCACTCACCCGCACCCGACAAGGAACCCGCACCCTCACCCCACTGGGCGCCCCGGCCCAAAACAGAGCCGCGGCCCGCCGACGGGGGAAGATCGGCGGGCCGCAGTCGTACCGCTATGGCTCAGTGAAGTCTCCGGCCTAGTGGACGGAGTGCTCCTCCAGCGGGAACGTCCCACCCACGACGTCCTCCGCGAACGCCTTCGCCGCGTCGCCCATGACCGTCCGGAGGTCCGCGTACTTCTTGACGAACTTCGGCACCCGTCCACCCGTCAGCCCGAGCATGTCGGTCCACACGAGCACCTGCGCGTCGGTCTCGGCACCCGCGCCGATGCCCACCGTCGGGATGTGGAGCACCCGAGTGACCTCCGCCGCCAGCTCCGCCGGGACCAGCTCCAGGACGACCGCGAACGCGCCCGCGTCCTGGACGGCCTTGGCGTCGCGCAGCAACTGCTGCGCGGCCTCCTCGCCGCGCCCCTGCACGCGGTAGCCCATCGCGTTGACGGACTGCGGCGTGAGGCCGATGTGGGCCATCACGGGGATGCCCGACTCGACCAGCAGCTCGATCTGGCGGTGCGAGCGCTCGCCGCCCTCCAGCTTGACCGCGCCGACGCCGGCCTCCTTGACCAGTCGGGTCGCCGAGCGCAGCGCCTGCACCGGGCCCTCCTGGTAGGAGCCGAAGGGCAGGTCGCCCACGATCAGGGCGCGGCTGGTGCCCCGTACGACGGCCGCGGACAGCATGGTCATCTCGTCGAGGGTGACGGGCACGGTCGACTCGTACCCCAGGTGGCAGTTGCCCGCCGAGTCGCCGACGAGCATCACGGGGATGCCGGCCTCGTCGAAGACGGACGCGGTCATCGCGTCGTAGGCGGTGAGCATGGGCCACTTCTCGCCGCGCTCCTTGGCGAGGGCGATGTCCCGGACGGTGATACGGCGTGTGCCCTTGCCTCCGTACAGCGCCTTGCTGCCGTCGGAGGGCTTCGTCTGGGCAGCCGAAAGCTGCGTCATCGCTCCAGCTCCTTCATGTCATCTCGAGGCACCCTGACGGCGTCCCCGGACCACATCCATGGTGGCACCTAGGACGGGGGAGGGCTAGGGCGGGTACATGTGACCGTTCAGGCACAGGTGCGGCCGCATGGCGGCACGCGGGAGCCGGGTACAAGATTTTCGATACGAGACGGTCCCGTATCGAAATAGGTCTAGAGTCGACGACATGACTACCGCAGTCCCTGACTCCCGCATACCGGCGGCCGTGCACCGGCGCCGCTGGGTGATCCTCGGTGTACTGATGCTGAGCCTGCTGATCGTGGTGCTCGACAACTCGATCCTCAACGTCGCCATCAAGACGATCTCCACCCCGGCTCCCACCGGGCTGGGCGCCACCCAGAGCGAGCTGGAGTGGGCGATCAACGCCTACACGCTGGTCTTCGCGGGGCTGCTGTTCTCCGCCGGTCTCCTCGGCGACCGCCTCGGCCGCAAGAAGGTGCTGCTCGGCGGACTCGTCGTCTTCGGCGTCGGCTCGGCGCTGGCCGCCCTGTCGGGCTCCCCTGGCGAGCTGATCGCCTTCCGCGCGGTGATGGGCCTCGGCGCCGCCTTCGTGATGCCCGCCACCCTCGCCGTCCTGATGAACGTCTTCGAGCGCGACGAGCAGCCGAAGGCCATCGGCATCTGGGCGGGCGGCGTGGGCCTCGCCATCGCCATCGGCCCGATCACCGGTGGCCTCCTGCTGGACCACTTCTGGTGGGGCTCGGTCTTCCTGATCAACGTGCCGATCGTCGTCCTCGCCCTCGGCCTGATGCTCTGGCTGGTCCCCGACTCGCGCGACCCGGACCCCGGCCGGATCGACCCGATCGGCGTCCTGCTCTCCGTCGTCGGTCTCGTCCTGCTGGTCTACGGCATCATCCGCGGCGGTCAGCTCGCCGACTTCACCGACGTCACGGTCCTCGCGACCAGCGCGGCCGGCCTCGCGGTCCTCGCCGCCTTCGTCGTCTACGAGAAGCGCAGCGACCACCCGTCCATCGACATGTCGTTCTTCAGGAACAAGGTCTTCTCGACCGCCATCGGCGTCATCGGCGTGGTCTTCTTCGCGCTGATGGGCGTGACCTTCTTCTCCGTCTTCTACACCCAGACCGTACGCGGCTACTCCCCGCTCCAGACCGGTCTGCTGATGCTCCCGCTGGCCGTCGCGCAGCTCGTCTTCGCGCCCCGCGCACGCCTCGCCGTCGACCGGTTCGGCAACAGCGCGGTGTGCACGGCGGGCATGACGCTGATCGCCGCGATGCTGGCCGCGTTCGCCGTGCTGGACGCGGACACCCCGATCTGGATCCTCGAAGTGGTCTTCTTCCTCATGGGCGTCGGCATGGCCCATGTGATGACCCCGCTCAGCGTCGTCATCATGCAGGCCCTGCCACGCGAGAAGGCCGGCTCCGCGTCCGCGCTCAGCAACACCTTCCGCCAGGTCGGCGGCGCGCTCGGCATCGCCGTCCTCGGCTCGGTGCTCTCCACCGCCTACCGCGGCGGCATCGAGGACGAACTGCCCGCCGGCGCCCCGCACGCCGCCGCCGAGTCCATCGAGGCCACCCTCGCTCTCGCCGCCCGGCTCGGAGAACGGGGCGAGGCCCTGGTCACCCCGGCCCACGACGCGTTCCTGCACGCCATGCACGTGACCGCCCTGTGCGGGGCCGGAGTCGCCCTGCTCGGCGCGGTGGCCATGGCGGTGTTCCTGCCGGGACGGCCGCGAGGCGGCCAAGAGGGCAAGGAGGAGACGGAGTTGGTGGCCGCCGACCACTGACGGACAATCGGACCGGCGCGCGACCGGGTCGAACCGGCGCGCGAGTGAGCCACATCGGCCCACGAGCGGACCGAACCAGCACACGAGAGACGGAGTCGACCTTGAGCCTCGCCGAGAGCCACGCCGACGAGGGGCGGGTCCGGGACGGGAGCCCCGTACGCGGACGGCCCCGCAGCGAGGCCGTGGAGCGGTCCATCGTCGAGGGCGTGATGAAGCTCCTCGAAGAGGGCGTGCCGCTCGCCGAGTTGTCGATCGAGCGGGTGGCCCGCACCGCCGGCGTGGGCAAGGCGACCATCTACCGCCGCTGGAGCGGCAAGGAGGCCCTCTTCGTCGACGTACTGCGCGCCGCCGAACCCCCGGACCCGGTGTTGCCCGGCACCTCGATGCGCGACGACCTGGTCGTCTTCCTGGATGCGGCACGCAGGCGAGGCCTGCTCAACCGGCCCTCGGCGATCCTGCACAACGTCATCGCCCAGATGAAGAGCAGCCCCAAGATCTGGGACGCCTACCACGCGGACGTCGTCGCCCCCCGCCGCCAGGCCCTCGCCGACGTCCTGCGCCGGGGCCGGGACAACGGCGAACTCCGCCCCGACGTCGACATCGACCTCGTCGGCGACCTCGTCTTCGGCCCCATGCTGGTCCGCACCGTCATGCGCCCGGACGCCCCGCTCCCCGAGAGCCTTGCGGAGGACATCGTCGACACGGTGCTCGAAGGGCTGCGTCCGGCTGCGAAGTGAGTCACATCGATGTGCGCGTTTCGTTACAGACGTCGGGCCCTGTCCACCGGTTCGGAACTCCGAACAGCGGGTTGTGCGTCCTTGTGCCCGTACGGCCGCCCGGTGACGGCGGGAGCGAAGGTAATCATCCCCTAGGGTCTTCAGAGCGCGGGGGGTAGAAGTGCACGGCAGGCAGTGAGGCGACGGTATGGCGCAGGCGTACATGACGGAGACGGGCGGCGGCGGCACGGGTCAGGGCCGCGAACAATCCCGGTTCCGGCGCCTGTTCGGCCGCCTCTTCGGCGAGTGGAGAGGAGACCGGCGGATCTGGCGGCGCGGCATCGTCCTCGCGGTCCTCGCTGTTCTCGTCGCCCTGGTGATGGTGTTGCACGCCCAGGTCCCCAACACCGTGGGCAACCTGGGGAGTCTGACCGAGACGTTCCTGCCCTGGTTCGGTCTCGCGATCCCGCTGCTGCTGATCCTCGCCCTGGTCCGCAAATCGGCCACCGCGCTCGTCGCGCTCCTGGTGCCCACGGTCGTCTGGCTGAACACCTTCGGCGGACTGGTCACCAGCAAGACCGGCACCGGCGGTGACCTCGCCGTCGTCACCCACAACGTCAACGCGGACAACGCCGACCCGTCCGGCACGGCCGGCGAGGTGGCCGCCTCCGGCGCGGACGTGGTGGCGCTGGAGGAACTCACCGAGAACGCGGTGCCGGTGTACGAGAAGGCGCTCGCGGCGACGTACCCCTACCACGAGGTCGTCGGCACGGTCGGCCTGTGGAGCAAGTACCGGATGAGCGACACCAAGCCCGTCGACATCAAGCTCGGTTGGGAGCGCGCGATGCGCTCGACGGTTGCGGCACCGGACGGGCCGGTCGCCGTCTACGTCGCCCATCTCCCCTCGGTGCGGGTGAAGCTGGAGGCCGGGTTCACCGCCCGCCAGCGCGACAAGAGCGCCAACGCCCTCGGCGAGGCCATCGCCGACGAGCCGATCCAGCAGGTCGTCCTCCTCGGCGACCTCAACGGCACCATGAACGACCGCGCCCTGAACGCCGTCACCGCCCAGATGCGCTCCACCCAGGGCGCCGCGGGCAACGGCTTCGGCTTCAGCTGGCCGGCGTCGTTCCCGATGGCCCGTATCGACCAGATCATGGTCCGGGGCATGGAGCCGAAGGCGTCCTGGACCCTGCCGGAGACCGGCAGCGACCATCTGCCGGTGGCGGCACGGGTGACGATCGACACGCCCGGAGACTGACGGCGCAGGTGGGGCGAGCGGGCGGGACAGGGGAATACACGTCTGGCTGGAGTTTGTTCCGTCAGTGAACATACGATGGAACGGAACCGATTCCTTCCTTTCCTTCCCCTTGTCCTACCGCACCCTTCGAAAGGTCTCTCCGCCATGCCCTTGGCCCTGCTCGCTCTCGCCGTAGGCGCCTTCGGAATCGGCACGACCGAGTTCGTCATCATGGGTCTCCTCCCCGAGGTCGCCGCCGACCTCGGCATCTCGATCCCCGCCGCCGGCCACCTCGTCTCGGCGTACGCGCTCGGTGTCGTCATCGGCGCCCCGCTGCTCGCGGCGGCCACCGCCCGGCTGCCCCGCCGCAAGGTCCTGATCGGGCTGATGCTCCTCTTCGTCGCCGGTAACGCGCTCTCCGCCCTCGCCCCCGACGAGCACTGGCTGCTCGCCGCCCGCTTCCTCAGCGGTCTGCCGCACGGTGCCTTCTTCGGCGTCGGCGCGGTCGTCGCGACCGGCCTCGTGGCGCCGGAGCGCAAGGCACGCTCGGTCTCGCTGATGTTCCTGGGCCTGACGATCGCCAACGTCGCCGGCGTCCCCGCCGCGACCCTCGTCGGCCAGCACTTCGGCTGGCGGATCACCTTCCTCGGCGTGAGCGCGATCGGCCTGGCCGCCATCGCCTCCCTCGCGCTCCTGCTGCCGGACGACCGCACGGAGGCCCCCTCCGCCGGCCTGCGCGGCGAACTGGGCGCCCTGCGCTCCCTGCCCGTCTGGCTCGCCCTCGGCACGACCGTCGCCGGCTTCGGTGCCCTCTTCTCCGCCTACAGCTACATCACGCCGATGCTCACGGACTCCGCCGGGTACGCCGAGACCAGCGTGACCATGCTGCTCGCGCTGTTCGGTGTGGGGGCGACCATCGGAAACCTGGCCGGCGGCCGCCTCGCCGACCACTCCCTGCGCGGCACCCTCTTCGGCGGCCTCGCGTCCCTGATCCTCGTGCTGGCCCTCTTCCCGGTGCTCATGTCCGCGCAGTGGAGCGCCGCACTGGCCGTCGTCCTCCTCGGCGTCGCCGCCTTCGCCACCGGCTCGCCCCTCCAGCTGATGGTCATGGAGAAGGCCGCCGGCGCCCCCTCCCTCGCCTCCTCCGCCAACCAGGCCGCCTTCAACCTCGCCAACGCGGGCGGCGCCTGGATCGGCGGCCTCACCCTGACCGCCGGCCTCGGCACCACGGCCCCGGCGAGCGCGGGCGCGGCTCTCGCACTGATCGGCCTGGCGGTAGCGGCGGCGGCCTACGCCGTCGACACCCTCCGCACGCCCACCCCCGCCCCAGGACGCGGCCGCGTGGTGGCGTCCCATGTGCCGGGGGAGCCGGAGACCGTACGGGTCTGAAGCGCACGGGTGAGTGCGTAGACGCCTCGCCCCCGAGCCGCTCCCGGTCCACCCTCACGACCATGACGGCACACGACACGACCGGACATGTACGGCCGGCTTCCCGGGGCGAGAGGCTGATGATCCGGCGGGAGGCTGTAGGCGATCACCGGGACGTGCGTGAGGTGCATGCGCGCGCGTTCGGTGACGGTGAGCGGATTCCCGGGCTCGTGGAGGCGTTGCGCGTCGCGGAGGCCTCGGTGGCGCCGATGTCGTTCGTCGCCACCGTGGACGACCGGGTCGTCGGGCACGTGCTGCTGAGCGCGGCGCGCCTGGACGCCCCGCGGCGGATCATGGACGTCCTCCCCCTGTCGCCGCTGGGCGTGCTCCCCGAGTTCCAGCGTCAGGGCATCGGCACCCGGCTCGTCGCGCACGCCCTCGCGGCGGCGGACGGCCGGGGCGTGCCGCTGGTCTTCCTGGAGGGGGCACCGCACTACTACGGCGCGCGCGGCTTCGAGGGCGCCGTCGCGGCGGGCTTCCGTCCGCCATCGCTGCGCATCCCCGAAGCCGCGTTCCAGGTCGCCCGTCTGTCCGCGCACGAGCCGTGGATGACGGGCACCTTCGTCTACTCGGAGGTCTTCTGGGCCTTCGACTGCGTCGGCCTGAGGGACCCGGAGGCCTGAGGGACCTGAATTCTTGACGGAGCCGGAGGCCTGAGGGGCCCGCCCTCAGGCCTCGCCCCGGCGCCTCGGGGCCCGGAACCCCGGTGTCTACGCCCCCTCGCGCCACCGGTTCGTGATCGGCAGCCGGCGGTCCTTGCCGAAGCCCTTCGGGGAGATCTTCGTGCCCGGCGGGTACTGGCGCCGCTTGTACTCCGCAGTGTCGACCATGCGGAGGGTCTTGGTGACCAGCTCCCGGTCGAAACCGGCGGCGACGATCGCGTCGGCGCCCTGGTCGCGGTCGACGTACAGCGCGAGGATCGCGTCCAGGACCGGGTAGTCCGGGAGGGAGTCCGTGTCGACCTGCCCGGGGCGCAGTTCCGCGCTCGGGGGCTTGGAGATGGAGTTCTCCGGGATCGGCGGGGTCTGGCCCCGCTCCGCGGCCGCCCGGTTGCGCCACTCGGCGAGGCGGAAGATCGACGTCTTGTACACGTCCTTGATGGGGCCGTACGCGCCCACCGAGTCGCCGTAGAGAGTCGAGTACCCCACTGCCAGCTCCGACTTGTTGCCGGGCGCGAGCACGATGTGGCCCTCCTGGTTGGAGATCGCCATCAGCAGCGTGCCGCGCAGGCGCGACTGGAGGTTCTCCTCGGCCAGGCCCGTCAGCTCGGTCGACGCCATGTAGGCATCGAACATCGGCTCGATCGGGACCGTGCGGAAGTTCAGGCCCGTCCGCCTCGCCAGCTCCGCCGCGTCACCCTTGGAGTGGTCCGAGGAGTACTTCGACGGCATGGACACGCCGTACACGTTCTGCGCGCCCAGCGCGTCGCACGCGATCGCCGCGACGAGCGCCGAGTCGATACCGCCGGAGAGCCCGATCAGGACCGACGAGAAGCCGTTCTTCGCAGCGTACGCCCGCAGGCCCACCACCAGCGCCGAGTACACCTCCTCGTCGTCGTCGAGGCGCTCCGCGTACCCGCCGGTCAGCTCCGGCTCGTACGCGGGCAGCGGCTCCTCGGAGAGGACGAGCCGGTCGATGCGCAGCCCGTCGTCGACGACCCCTGTCACGGGTTCGGCGGCGGCCGCCGGAAGGTCCAGGTCCAGGACCACACAGCCCTCCGCGAACTGCGGCGCCCGTGCGACCACTTCGCCGTGCCGGTCGACGACGATCGAGTCACCGTCGAAGACCAGCTCGTCCTGGCCGCCGATCATCGCCAGGTACGCGGTCGTGCAGCCGGCCTCCTGGGCGCGCTTGCGCACCAGTTCGAGCCGGGTGTCGTCCTTGTCGCGCTCGTACGGCGAGGCGTTGATGGAGAGCAGCAGCCCGGCCCCGGCGGACCGGGCGGCCGGGACGCGGCCGCCGTCCTGCCAGAGGTCCTCGCAGATGGCGAGGGCGATGTCGACGCCGTGCAGCCGCAGCACCGGCATGGTGTCGCCGGGCACGAAGTAGCGGAACTCGTCGAAGACGCCGTAGTTGGGGAGGTGGTGCTTGGCGTAGGTGAGCGCCACCTCGCCCCGGTGCAGCACCGCGCCCGCGTTCCGGGGCGCCCCGGCCGGCTGGCCGTACTTCGGCGCGGCGGACTCGGAACGGTCGAGGTAGCCGACGATCACCGGCAGTTCCCCGAAGCCCTCGTCGGCGAGCCGCGCGGCCAGCGCCTTCAGCGCGGCACGGGACGCCTCCACGAAGGACTGGCGCAACGCCAGGTCCTCGACGGGGTACCCGGTCAGCACCATCTCCGGGAACGCCACCAGATGCGCTCCCTGCTCGGCTGAGTGCCGGGTCCAGCGGACCACCGCCTCGGCGTTTCCGGCGAGATCGCCGACGGTCGAGTCGATCTGATTCAAAGCGAGACGAAGTTGAGGCACGCGGCCAGTGTAATCGTCAGAGCGACGCAATGGGGTGTGGGGCGCCCCACGTTCGCGGGCGCCCCACCACCGCAGCTGCACGGATGGGCCGTCAGGAGCGCGGCGCGGCGCCCCGCTCCTTGAGCATGCCGGTCATCAAGGAGATCTCGGACTCCTGGGCGTTCACCATGCCCTGGGCGAGCTTCTTCTCGACATCGACGGTGCACTTGGAGACACAGCCCTCCGCCATGTGGACGCCGCCCTTGTGGTGGTCGGTCATCAACTGGAGGAAGAAGACCTCGGCCTGCTTGCCGTTCAGCTTGCCGAGCTTCTCCATCTCGGCGTCGGTCGCCATCCCGGGCATCAGCGAGCCGTCCTCGCCGGAGGCCATGTCGCCCATGCCCATCCAGGCCATCGGCTGCTCGGACGACACCTTCGGCAGGCCCCACAGATCGAGCCAGCCGATCATCATGCCGCGCTGGTTGGCCTGCGTCTGCGCGATGTCGTAGGCGAGCCGCCGGACCTCCTCGTCGTCCGTCCGGTCGCGCACGATGTACGACATCTCCACGGCCTGCTGGTGGTGGACGGCCATGTCCCGGGCGAACCCCGCGTCGGCGGAGTCGGCGGAGGGGGCCTTCAGCCCGGAGTCGTCACCGTCGGCGACTGCGTACGTGATCGCCCCGGCCGCGACGAGTGCCGCCGCGGCCCCGGAGGCGATCCAACCGATGTGCTTCATGCTTCCCACTGTGCCAGGCCCGCTGTCGTCACTCACTCGTAGGTCGTCGCTCGTCACTCGCCGGTCGCCGGCCGTCAGGAGACGCCGTTGGTGCAGGCGGCACCCGGCTCGGGCGTCTGCTGGCCCTGGACGTAGGTCTCGAAGAACTTGTCGACGTTCGGGTCCTTCGCTCCGGTCACCGTGCGCTGGTGGCCCCACGCGCTGAGCATGATCGGGTCCTTCTGGTCCTCGACCGGGCTCATCAGCGTGTACGGGGTCTTCTTGACCTTCTCCGCGAGCGCCTTGACGTCGGCCTCGGAGGCCTTGCTGTTGTACGTCACCCAGACCGCGCCGTGCTCCAGCGAGTGCACGGCGTTCTCGTTCTTGATGGCCTTGTCGTAGACGTCGCCGTTGCAGTTCTGCCAGACCGGGTTGTGGTCGCCGCCCACCGGGGGCTTCATCGGGTACTTCACGGTCTTGGTGACGTGGTTCTGGGCGAGCTTGGTGCTCCAGGTCTTCACGCCGTCCGAGCCGGTCTCCCACTTGCCGGTCGACTTGGAGTCACCGGCCACGCTGTCGCTGCCGTTGTCGTCGGACTGCGAGCGGATCAGGACCGTCCCGCCCACGACGAGGCCGGCGACTATCAGCACGCTGGCGCCGATCGTGAGGATCCGGTTCCGGCGCTCACGGGAACGCTCGGCACGGCGCATCGCCTCGATGCGCGCCTTGCGGTCCCCGCTGCTGTTGGTCTTGGCGGCCATGGGATGTGTCCTTAGTGGGGGATGGGTCGGATGGGACGGTCGGATCGACTGATCGTAATTTGATCCGCTCCCTCTCGTAAACGAGGGATCCCGTCTCCCATGCTGCCCGCCGGCCACGGATGCCGCGCGGTTTTCGGGGCACGCGTGACGGGCGTCCGGCGGATGTCGGCCCACTCGGGCGTTACGGATGTCGGCGCGAGCAGGCAAGATGGGCGGCAGAGCGGTTGAGCTGCGGCGCGAGCGGTACACCTGCCGTACGCCGGGCGTTCGACCGGAGGCCGCTCGGTGGATCAAGGTGCGCAACGCGCACGAAATGGTGTTGTGGTGGGATGCTCAGGTGCCCGACCGCCTCCCGTGGCTCGGGAGCAAGGCGGCCTGACCAGCAAGGAATGGGTGGAAGCGGAAGATGGACAAGCAGCAGGAGTTCGTGCTCCGTACGTTGGAGGAGCGCGACATCCGTTTCGTACGCCTGTGGTTCACGGACGTGCTGGGCTTCCTGAAGTCCGTGGCCGTGGCCCCCGCCGAGCTGGAACAGGCGTTTGACGAGGGCATCGGCTTCGACGGCTCGGCCATCGAGGGCTTCGCACGCGTATACGAATCCGACATGATCGCCAAGCCGGACCCGTCGACCTTCCAGGTCCTGCCGTGGCGCGCGGAGGCTCCGGGCACCGCCCGGATGTTCTGCGACATCCTCATGCCGGACGGCTCCCCGTCCTTCGCGGACCCCCGGTACGTGCTGAAGCGGGCCCTGGCCAAGACCTCCGACCTGGGCTTCACCTTCTACACCCACCCGGAGATCGAGTTCTTCCTGCTGAAGGACAAGCCGACGGACGGCTCCCGCCCGACCCCCGCCGACAACTCCGGGTACTTCGACCACACCCCGCAGAACGTCGGCATGGACTTCCGCCGCCAGGCGATCACCATGCTGGAGTCCATGGGCATCTCGGTCGAGTTCTCCCACCACGAGGGCGCCCCCGGCCAGCAGGAGATCGACCTGCGCTACGCGGACGCGCTCTCCACGGCCGACAACATCATGACGTTCCGCCTGGTCATGAAGCAGGTGGCCCTGGAGCAGGGCGTCCAGGCGACCTTCATGCCCAAGCCGTTCTCCGAGCACCCGGGCTCGGGTATGCACACCCACCTCTCCCTCTTCGAGGGCGACCGGAACGCGTTCTACGAGTCCGGCGCGGAGTACCAGCTCTCCAAGGTCGGCCGCTCCTTCATCGCCGGCCTGCTGAAGCACGCCGCCGAGATCGCCGCCGTGACCAACCAGTGGGTCAACTCCTACAAGCGGATCTGGGGCGGCACCGAGCGCACCGCCGGGGCCGGCGGCGAGGCCCCCTCGTACATCTGCTGGGGCCACAACAACCGCTCCGCCCTGGTCCGCGTCCCCATGTACAAGCCCGGCAAGACGGGCTCGGCCCGGGTCGAGGTCCGCTCCCTGGACTCCGGCGCGAACCCCTACCTGGCCTACGCCATGCTCCTGGCCGCCGGCCTCAAGGGCATCGAGGAGGGCTACGAGCTGCCGCCCGGCGCCGAGGACGACGTCTGGGCCCTCTCGGACGCCGAGCGCCGCGCCATGGGCATCGAGCCCCTCCCGCAGAACCTCGGCGAGGCGCTCTCCCTCATGGAACGCAGCGACCTCGTCGCCGAGACCCTCGGCGAACACGTCTTCGACTTCTTCCTGCGCAACAAGCGCCAGGAGTGGGAGGAGTACCGCAGCGAGGTCACCGCGTTCGAGCTGCGGAAGAACCTGCCGGTGCTGTAGGCGCAGGTCAGGGCGGGTTTCCCGCTGTGACGGCACGTGGGGCCGACGGTCATGGACCGTCGGCCCCACGGCGTCTCACTGGTCCTGGGCCGTCTGTGGGCCGTCCGGCCCCGGAACGGTGCCGTCATACAGGCTGTCCACGGCGTTGCGGGCCCGCGCGTCGCTGCTCGGCATGAGATGCGTGTAGACGCGAAGCGTGAACCCTGGGTCGTTGTGTCCGAGGTAGGCGCTGAGTGCTTTGACGTTCTCTCCGGCGTCCAGCAGAACGGATGCGTAGAAGTGCCTGAGGGCGTGCATGCCGTGCTCGCGGGCGGCCTGGTGACGCTCGCCAGGCTTGGGCGCGGGGATGACGCCAGCGGCGACGAGCGCAGGTTTCCACGCCCGAAGATTGAAGTCGGTCCGTCGGACTGCGCCGGCCCCGTCGAGGCGGGTGAACACGAGCCGCTTCGTGACAGGCGGACCATCTGGCCGCAGCCAGGGCAAGGTGACGTCGACCGGCGGGAAGTCCTCCATGTGCTGCTTGAGGATCTGCGCTACGCGGTCCGGCAGGGGGACATCGCGCTCTTTTTCTCGCTTGGGCGGGGCGAACACGAGATGGCCTCTGGCCACCTTCACCTGATTGGCGATGTGCAGCCATCCAGTGTCGAACCCGACCGCTTCGACAGGCAGGCCGAAGATCTCGCCCTGTCGCAGGCCGCATCCGCCGCCGACATCGACCGTCGCGCGGAAGCGCTCTGGGAGGGCCGCACGTATGGCGAAGGCGCGCTCGGCATCCCACGGCACAATGCGGCCGGTCCCGGGTGCCGGGGGACGAACAGATTGCGCGTGGCACGGATTCTTCGACAGGTGACCGTCGTCGACAGCGGCGTTGAGGACCGTCGAGACGTTGTTGTAGATCACGCGCCGGTACGACGACGCGGGTACCGCGGACTCCAGGTTGCTCAGCCAGTCCCGGATGTGTTCCGGCTTGAAGGAGCCGAGTGGGCGCGGTCCGAGGTAAGGGATTGCGTGACCCCTGAGGGAGGATTGGACGGACTCCCGAGTGGTCATGGCGGTGGTCTGCGTGCTCAGCCACTTTTCCGCGTACTGCCGAAAGGTCACGCGACTGGCGGCGGGGTCGACGTATTGGCCGCGCGACATGTCGGCCTCGATGTTGGTGAGCCACTTCTCGGCGAGGCGCTTCTGTCCGTCGGGGAAGCTCTTGGACTTCTCGGTTCCGTCGGGGCCGATGTACCGGGCCCGGTAGCGCAGGCCGCTTCCGTGGCGGTCGCTCTTGACGCGGGCGGTCTTGCCGTCGGGGTTGGTCTCGGTTTTGAACCAGCGGTCTTGGATGTGGCCTGCCATGTGGCGGCGGTCCTCTCACACATGCAGCAGGGAGAGCCGCTGGTAGCGGCTCTCCCTGCTGTCTGCCGTGGGTGTCGGTTAGGCGGCGTACTGGTCGGAGCGTTTGCGTTCGGCGACGTGGGCGAGGACGTCGGCGGGGTCGTAGCGGATGTACTTGCCGATGCGGAATCCGGGCGGTCCCATGCGCTTCTTGCGCCACTGGTAGACGGTCTCTTTGGGTACCTCGAAGATTTCGGCGATGTCGTCGGCGGTGAGGTAGCGGTCCGGCAACCCGCCGCGGAGCGTGGCGCGCGGGTCCGGCTGTTCACGTGCGGTGCTCATGGCGTGTCCTCCGTGCGCGGGCGAGGGTGTTGAATCGGCGGTCCTGTCCGAGGTGTGGATTTCTGCGTCATGGCGTCATGAGCGTCACGTAGGGCTCTGGCCAGTGGTTTTGCCCGTCGCATCGGCTAGGGCGTGCGTCATCCCGGCGTCATGGGGTGCGTCATCCAATGACGCAGGTGACGCAGGATGACGCAGAGCCAGCCGTCTGCGTCATACCTTTCGTTGCAGGTCAGCGGCCGTTTCCCGGCTCGTATGACGCGCATGACGCAGCGTCTTCCTTCTTAGGACAAAGAAGGGGCTGCCTGTTGTAGTGCGGTGCGCCTCAGAGCGTGAAGAAGGAGCCGCTGCGCGGCGCGACCTTGAGGCGGCGTCCGCCGAACAGCAAGAGGAGCACGTGCTCCTCTTGCTGTTCGCTTGTGCCTGCGGATCGCGGTCAGAATGCCCTTGCCTGCTCGTGTCGGGCCGGGGGGAGTGTGCGGGTCATTTCGAGGTAGCGGCCCGTGCTGGTGCGGCCCGCATCGACGAGGACGCGCCGGGCGGCCAGCGTCGGCTGGAGGCGCTTGAGCCGGTCGGAGAGGACCTTGCCGGTCGTCGGCCACCCCTTGGGCAGGGGACGGCAGTCGTCGCCGCTGTAGAGGCGACTGAGGCAGGCCAGCCACTCAGTGGACGTCATCCGCTGCGCCCCGCCCGGCTCGATGGTCTCGGCGTGCTGGAGGACGGTCTGCGCCAACAGGTCGCCCTCGATCACGTCGTCGTTGAGGTCGTCCAGGCTGGCCCGGTAGGCGCGGAGAGCTCCCAGGCCGGTCGCCGCGTCGAACTGCGCACACAGGTGCGCGAAGTCCGCCATCCGCAGGTCGGTCGGAGTCTCTGCCTCGGCGGCGCGGACCTTGACCGTGAGGTCCAGGAGCGAGCCGAGCACGACAGGGAGGGTTTCCGCGTAGTCCGCCCACAGTTCCGCCTCGGTACGCCTGACGCGGGGCCGCTCCAACCGCAGCGGCAGAAGTCGGTCCGCGAGGTCGGGCCGGATGACACCGACGTCGATACCGGTCAGCAGCAGGGGCCGGCGGTAGCCGACACGGAAGACGTCCCCGTCGGTGAACAGCGCACGCTTGACGCTCTCGACCCCGGTCACAATGCAGCACATCGCGTCCGACAGATCCGGCGTGACGTGGGAGAGGTTGTCCAGCGCGGTGACCCACCCAGCCGCCACCGCTGCGACCAGGTTCTCCTCATCCTTCGGCGCCCGGCGCAGGTCACCGCTCATTCCCTCGATGATCCGCACGAGCATCCGGCCGCCGGTGGACTTGCCCGCGCCCTGCGGGCCGGTGAGGAACGGCGCGGGCACGGGCACCGACGGACCGAGACAGCCGATCAGCCACACGATGGCCAGGCACTCTGTCTCGGCATTGGCGAAGTTGCACAGCCGCATCAGCAGGTCGATGCCCTTGCCGCCCGTGTCCTTGGCCGGCAGCGGCAGTTCCCCGGTGAGCTGCGTGCGCCGCCAGCACACTTCGCGCGGGTCGGGCGTGAGGATGTCCCATCCGGTGGGGTGGATACGGACGGACTTGCCGTCGTCGCGGCCCAGGTCCAGCCACGTCGCCCCGTCGAATCCCGGAGCGACGCGGATGTGGACGGACTGGACGTCCTCGGACAGGGCCAGTGCTTCGATCAGGTCCAACGCCTCTTTGAGGGCCGAGCCGTTGAACGCGCCGCGCCCGTCCCTGTAGAGGCCGACCATGAGTTCCTGGCGGTGGCTGCCGGTGGTGCCCTGGGAGCGGATCGGGCGAGCGACGGGGTGGCCGTTCTTCTGCGCGTACACGGTCCCTTCGGCGGTGCGAAAGTACCGGAAGTGCGCTTGCGCGTAGGCCGCGATGATCTCGCGGGCGGGAGTCTTGTCGTCCTCAGACATGGCTCAGTCCCAACGTGTTCAGGGCGTTCGTCCACGCGTCGGTGCAGTGCCGGGGCGACTCGCCCTTGGCCTGCGCGGCGGTGAACAGCCGCGCGGTGTGCGCCTCGGTGAGGCAGCCGCACCGGCCGTGCCTGGACAGCACCGCGAGGAACGTGCGGTAGACGGTCGCGTGCACCGCGCCGGAAGCCGCAGTGATGCGCTGCTCCGCCATCGCGATCCCCCGGTCGAGGTAGGCGGGCGTGCGGTGCGGGCACTGCCCGCCCCCGGCCGGTGCGGGCGCGGTGACGGTGGGCGGCGCCGGCCGGAACGTGGCGGGCTTGTCCACGGCCAGCGCGCGCACGGCGTCCGGGAGGTCGGCCATGGTTCCGGTGCCGAAGCCCAGCCAGCGGGCGTAGGCCATGGTGGACTTGATGTCCACGCCGGGGCGGACGGCGTTCGCGGACTGCATCCGGCCGAGGTAGAGCCAGTGCTCGCCCCGGGTGGTGGTCACGGTCTGTGTGGCGGGCAGGTTCTCGCGGGCCCAGATGATCGCGTCGGCGTTGTCCAGGTCCACGACCGTCAGCCCCGCCCCGCCCGGGTGATAGGCGACCGCGCACGCGCGCAGCCAAGCCCAACGCCAGAGACCGGAGTTGACGACGTCCGGGTCGGTGGTCGCGGCTGCCCAGCCGTGGCAGGGTCGGGGGCAGGTGCACGGTCCGGGGGTCTTCATGTTCGGCCGGCCGCCGCAGGCGTTGTCCTGGCAGCGGCGGCAGTTGCCGAACGGGACCTTGCCCACCCGCAGCGGCAGCACGGGAATCCGGGAGACGGCCAGGTCGAGTGCGGTACGAAGATGGTCGTTCATGCTGCGCTCCGGTCGGTCAGCAGCATCTGCTGGTGGGTGGGGATGACGTTGATGACGCGCTCGCGCCAGCCGAGGGCGTAGTCGATGCAGTTGGCGCAGTTCTTGTGGGTGTGGCCGGGCAGCGGGGGCCGGTGGCGGGCGTGGGAGCTCCAGGCGGCGGAGTCGGCGGAGGCGAGGAGGTGGCCGACGCGTTCCAGGCCGAGGGTCTTGAAGCCGAAGCCGTGGAGGTTGAAGCCGTGGGTGGCCATGGCGGTGACGATCGCGGCGCCCTCGCGGGTGGACTGCAGGCGGCACACCGAACCCAGGCCAACGACCGGCTCGGCACGCAGGTCGACGCCGGCTTTCTCGTACAGCTCCACGCAGTGCTCGTACTGGGGGATGCTGCGGCCCTGGAGGACGGGTGCGATCCGCAGGTCAGGGGCGAGGGAGCGCAGTTCGAGGAAGTTCGCGACGGTGCGGCGCTGGTGTTCTTCCACGCTGAGGTGGGTGCCGACGAAGTACTGTCCGCCGAACCAGCCGCCCTTGATGATGGCTTCCTCGCACATCCAGTCCTGTGGGGCGGCCCAGTCGTAGGGGCCGACGTGTTCCCAGATGCGGCGCAGATCCTGCACGTACTTGCCCGGCGGGCGGGTCCAGGTGCCTTTGTCCTTGAGCTCCATGAAGCCGCCGGAGTCGACGGCGTAGGGGCCGCGGGCTTCGTCCCACTTGACGGCGCGATCCCAGTGCTCGGACTTCAGGAACAGCGGCACGTCGGTCAGGCGCAGCCAGTGCCGCTTGTGGGTGGTCAGGTAGAACCGCATTCGGCCCACGGCGGGAGCTCCCACCGGTAAGGCTCGCCGGATGTCGGCGGATTGGGTCATGCTGGAGACCTCCAACAGGTCTGTTGCGGACTGGTTGGCAAGGGCGGCCCCGCGGCTTTGGCGAGACGATGGGGGCCGCCCTTGGCGTAGCTAGGTGTTCTTGGAGCGGGCGAGACGCAGCGTGATCCCACCGATCCCGATGGGCCCGGCCGCGGCGGCGATGACGGTGGCGGTGTGGGCGGCGGCGTCCAGCAGGAAGCAGAGCGCGGCGACCAGTCCCCACCCGCCCGCGACGGTCGCGCCGGCGATGGCGAACGGGATGAGCAGGCGCCGCCACGGGACACCGGGCGCGGTGGTCGGGACGACGATGACGACCGGCTGTCCGGTCGCCTGAGCGCGGCGGTAGTCGTCGGCGGGGACGTGCGGGGCCATCTGGCCGGGCGGGGTGTGCTGGCTCATTTCAGGCTCCCTCGGGGCGTGCCACGGGCCCGCGCCGAAAGGTGGCGCGGGCCCGTGCGGATGGATGGGTTGCTTGTCGCGTGGCTTGTCGTCTCTCTTGTCGCGTGCTTGTCGTCTGGCTTGTCGCTTGTCTTGTCTTGTCGCTTGTCGCCTCCCAGCTCACAAGCCGTTTCCGGGCCCCACAGACTCGCTGAGAGGCATGCGGGGAGCCGGGGGCGACAAGCGACAAGCGGTCAGTCGTCGGTGACGTGGGTGCGGTGGACGTAGCGGGCTTTGGTGCCCTCTCCGACGCGGACGCAGGTGCCGTCCCGCATCCACGTTTTCAGCCAGCCGACGACCGTCTGACGGGTCGTGCCGTAGGTGTCGGCGAGCGCGCGGGCGATCGCGGATGCTCCGGTGCCCGTGCGGCCGGCGGCGAGCAGCGCGGCGAGCGCGGCCTGTTGCGCGGGGCTGTCCTGCTCGCCCCGCAGCGCCGACAGATTCAACCCACCCGACGGAGCCGACGGCTCCTCGGTCGTGGGGGTGTTCGGGTCGGGGGCGGTGGCGAACTGCGCGTCGATCTCCGCGCGGAAGCGAGCGAGCATCTCGTCTTCCGGCGAGACCTGCTCCGCCTCCCGCCCGGTGAGCGCAGACAGCCGCAGACCCGGCGCCGACGCGGACCCCGAGGACTGGTTGGCGTGGTCCTCGTCGGGGGTGTGGTCGAGCATCCACGCGGTGCGGCCGGTGTCCCACCGGCGGGCGTAGGCGGGCCCTGCCGCCTTGGCGGAGACCTCGTCGAGTCGGGGGTGCCGTTCGGAGGTGGCGGCGGTGATCTCCCGGATCTGGTTGGGCAGGATCCGCCACGCCTTGAACAGCGCCGCCGGAGACTCCGGCGTCCCCATGAACCCGGCCCCCTTGTACGGGGCCTGCTCCACCCGCAGACCCCTGCGTCCGGGGAACAGCTTGCCCAGGTCCATGCCCTCGGTCTCACCACCCGTGAGGGCGACGCGCACCTTGCCTTCCCGGCGGATCATCAGGTTCCCCAGCACGCTTCCGGTGGCCCCGAGCGCGGTCAGCACGGTGCGCACGCCCATGGCGCGCAGCATCCGGATGACTTCCAGGATCTTCTTCGCCAGTTCCTTCATCTGCCGGTCGGTGCTCACCAGGATCTCGGCACCCTCGTCGATCACCAGCAGAATCTGCGGAATCTTCGCGCTCACCGGCAACAGGTCGGTGTTCGCCCTGGCCAGCAGATCCTGGTACGCCTTCTTGCGGTGCAGCCCGACCGCGAGGGCCGCGTCGAGCATGGTGAGGGCTTCCTCGTGGGTGCCGGCGAGCCAGTCGATACCGGGCCGCACCGGCTTGCCGTCCTCCCCCTCGATCTCCCCCTTCAACGCGGGCAGGACCCAGGGCAGTCCGGCACTGCCGGCGTTGAGGTCGATGACCCAGGTCAGGACGTCCTCGGCGCGGGCGAACCCGGCCAGGATCGTGTGCACCATGTTCGTCTTGCCCGACCCGGTCGGCCCGACGACCAGCGCGCACTGTTCCCGCAGGTAGGCGGCCACCGTCTCGCCGTTGGTCCGCACCCCCCACGGCAGACCGGTGAGGACGGACAGCGGCCCGTAGTCGTCGGGGTAGGGGCAGTCGTCCTTGAGGACGTTGACGGTGGTGACGTCCAGGATGGTGCGGCCCTGGTGGACACCGGGCCCCGCGGTTGCTGTGCAGCCGTGCGGCAGCTGGGCATCCGCCGACAGCGCCACGGAGTGCTGGGCGATGCGGTCGTAGGTGATGCCGCCCTGGGGTTCGAGGTCGAGGGAGTACCCGGCCCCGGTCTCCCACTTCTCCACACCCAGCACCCGCACGCTGATGTGGCAGATCCGCTGGATCCGCTCGATCCATTCGGCGGCGATCTCGCGCCGCTCCGCAGACAGTTCGGTCATGATCTGCCGCTGTTCGATGGCGAGCGCTTCCTCCTCGCCGGCTTCCTCGTAGAGGGCGGCGGAGCGGGAGGCGGCCCCGATGCCGACGCCGATGGTGGCGAGGGATCCGAGGGCGGCCCAGGTGAGGGGGCCGTGGGTCATGACCCACGTGGTCCATCCGGCGCCGACGAGCCAGGAGGCGGCGCGGGTGGCCAGGGTGCGGCCGGCGTTGCGCACCCGCAGACCGGCGACGGTGTGGCCCAGGGCGCCGGCGGCGCCGACGGCCAGCGCCCAGCCGGGCGGCATGGCGGTGGCGGCGCCGGTGGTGGCGACGGCGAAAGCTCCGGTGGTGGCGGACAGAGCGCCGGTCACGGGTCCGTGACCGGCCGCCCAGTCCAGCACCGGCCCACTGCTGACGTGCTGCTTCTTTGCGGTGGCGGTGCTGCTCATCTCAGACGTTCCAGCCCTTCTCAGCCTCGGGTCCGTTGCGGGGGTCCTCGTGCCGGGCGATGTCCTGCTCGTGCGCCTGCCGGAACAGCGGCCCCATGTCCTCCGCGACCGCGACCGCGCTCATCAGGGCGCCGAAGATGTCGTTGAAGCCGTCCGCGACTTCCTTCTCCAGCGGGAACTCCGAGTCGGAACGCTCCGCGAGGATCTTCATCACGTCGGCCACGAACGTCAGCGCGGTGGGGAGTCCCTCGACCATGGCCAGGATCTCCATGCAGCCATCCGGCTCATACGTGTTGGCGGCGGCACACATGTCCATGGCGTGGTCCTCGAACTTGAAACCGGTGTTGATCGACACGTTCTCTCCTTCACTGACCTGGGATGTTGCAGGGGTCGGAACATTCGCGGCCGGCCGCTCGACGCTGTCGGCGATCCCGCCGGTGCCGTCCTCGGTGGCTTCGGCGTCGGCGGCGGCTTCCTGCTCGCGGAGGGTCTTGCGGGTGTTCTCGTCGCGCTCCGCGGCCTGCTCGGCAGCCGCATCGACCATCCGCCGATACAGCCGACGACCGGGGTGCATCAACCACCCGATGCCGAACCTGCGGCCGATCGGCGTGGTGATCAGTCCAAGCAGACCGACGGGGAAGGCGAGCAGCGCGGCGAGCAGCCGGCGGCCCTGGAACCGGGCCGCCGACCGGCGCAGCGCCTGCCGTGCGGCCTTGCGAGCCGGCGCCTTACGCACGGCAGCACGCTGCGCCTTCACGGCGGCGCCGGTCTTCGCGTCACGCTGGGCCCGCTGCTTGGCGACCGCCGTATCCCGCGCGGCCCGCGCCTTCCTCGCTGCGCCGCCCATCAGTCGCCCGGTCAGCCCCGCCCGTTTGGCCGAACCGGACCTACCGGCGGCGGCTTTGGCGTTGCGGCGGGCGTCTGCGACCGCGCGCCGGGCGGTGGTGGTCTGCGCCCGCTGCCCCGCACGCGAGCCAGCGGCAGCCTTCTGCGCGGCGCGCAGCGCCTTGACCTGCCCCACCGCCTTGCCCGCAGCCTTCGATGCGTCGCCGGGCATGCGCTTGGCGGGGTTGGTGCCGGTCTTGCTGCGAGTCTTCCCGCCGGTCGCCGTGCTGGCATGACCAGCGGCAGGGCCGGTGGGGCGACGGTGCTGGCCGGGAGCCTTGCCTGACCGGCCACCAGTGCCACCGGCACGAGCACCGGCCGAACGACCACCCGCACCGCGGGTACCGGTGCCGGTGCTGCGCAGACCCGCGCTGCGGGCGGCGGCGTTGCGGCCGGCCGTGCGGGCGGCGGCCCGGCGGGCGTCGCGGCGGGGGTTGGGGGTGCGGGAGCGGGCGGCGGCGACGGTGCCGAGGACGACCATGCCGGTCGCGGCCACCATCGCGGCGATGGGCCCGCCGACCAGGGAGGCGGCGGCGACGGTGCCAACCGTGCTGTTCGCCCCGGACAGGGCCAGCGGCACGATCGGCCAGCCGCCGGGCGTGTGTTCCACCTCCTCAACCACCGGTGCCGGGGTGGGCGGGGTGTCGGGCGGCGGGGGCGGGGTGGCCGGTACCGGCTGAACGGCTACCGGCTCGGTGCTGAGTTCCGTCATGCTGAGAGCACTCCTTTTGCGGGAGTAGGGCCCGGCCGGGACCGTAGGAAGTTGTGGCCGGGCCCGCCGAATGCGGCAGGTCAGGTGCGGTGCGGGTGGTGGGCGGCGATCTCCTGCCAGCGCCGACTGTCCGCGGGGGTGGGGCGGGTGAGGCTCACCCGGAAGTCGCAGCCGGGGCGCGTGCAGCGGTGGGTGGTCGTCGACCACGCCTCGATCAGCCGGAACAGCAGGCTGGAGAACGTGGCCAGGCCCGAAGCGGTGCACGCGACCAGCAGCGACAGCGGCACGCCGTAGGCGGACAGCCGCATGCCGATCGCGGCGGACAGGGCCGCGCTGACGGCGACCGCGCCGGTGGTGAGGATGCGGTGACGTGGGTCTTTCACTCGTGAACTCCCCTGCTCAGTCGTGGTGTTCAGGCGGCGCGCTGTTCATCGGGGTAGGCGCAGAGCACGCACATGCCCAGCGAGGTCGGCAGGCAGTAGCTGTAGATGACCTGGCACTTGTGGCAGGTGCGGCGGGCGAGCATGGCCAGCGCGAGCGCGCCCCACTTCCGCGAGGTCATCGGACGCACCGGCCGGGCCAGGTCGATCCGGTAGAGGTAGGAGACGCGGGGGCCTCCGGCGCGCCGGTTGTAGCGCATCACCTGAGCGGCCACGCTCTGACCGCCCGGACGCAGGCCCAGGGCCCGCAGTTGGCGGCGGGTGGCGTAGCCGTCCGGGGCCATCCGCCACGGGTAGGTGGGGATGCCGTAGCGGGCCCCGGTCGGGTCGAAGCACTTGCTGTAGGCGGTCGGCACTACTGACCGCCCACGGCGACCAGGTGCGGCCGGTCGGCCTCGTCGGCGTCGCGGACGGCGAGGATCTGCTTACGTGCCCACGACTCGCTCATGCCGTACGCCTCACCCAGCGCACGGGCGGACAGGGGGCGTGCGGCCTGTACGGATTCGGCGTACGTACGGCGTGCGTCCTGCCGCACACGCTCCAGCTCCGCATCCTCGAACTGAGCCTGCCGTGCGGCTTCCTCCTCCGCACTCAGCTCCGCCGTGCGGGCGGTGTGCGGGGTGTGCGGATCGTCCGTCCGCACGGCATCCGCACGGTCTTCCATCTGCGCCGATACGGCCGGAGCAGCGTCCAGACGGATGTCGGTGGGGGTGGTGTCGGGGAGGGCGTGCGGGGTGTCGGCGGGGGTGTGCGGAAGGTGTGCGGATTCATCCGCACGCTTCCCGTCCGGCGCCCGCACGGCGGCGGTGGGCTGGTGGTGCAGCACCTTGGCCACCAGGTCGGAACCGAAGTAGATCGACCCGACCGGGAGGGAGGTGGCCAGCAGTACCAGGGCCCAGTTCGCGGGGTCCCAGTCGGCCAGCCGTCCCCAGTCCACGGCTTTGCCGTGGAGCTCGGGCACGAGTCCGTGGACGTAGTTGAGGACGAGTGAGGCGAGGGTGTAGACGGCCAGCACCCGCAGCGCGAACGCCTTGTCCCGCTGGTCGGTCAGCACCAGCGTGGCGACCAGGGCGAGCGCCATCAGGCCGTCGACCACGAACGGGTACAAGGTCGCTGCGGTCGCATCCGCACCGACCACACGGGCCACGTCCCGCAGCGCGTTCCACGACACCCGAAACGCCATGACGACCACCGCGACCAGGGCCAGCACCAGCAGTGTCTTCCCGGTCCGGTTCACGCCGCACCCCCCGCCGCGCACAGCCCAGCAAGGATGAGCAGCGTGCCGCCGGCGCAGGTCAGGTCGACCGCGCGCTTCAGGTTCGTGAACTTGGCGACCGCGATACGGGACAGGTTCGCGATGTCCTGCGCGCACCGGTCCTCGGCCAGCACCGAGCCGATCTCCTCGGGCGTGAGCGTCGCCCACAGCGGGAAGCCCAGCGGGCGGGGGCCACCGAGGTTCGGGCGCACCGCCCGCAGCAGCAGACCCGCCGCCGCGACGAGCAGGCTCATGCCCATGCCGCCCACCACACAGACAGCAACCGTCACAGGCGCGTCCTTGGCCACGGTCCACGCGCCGGCCAGCACCGCACCGATGAACGCCAGCAACAGACCGGTCTTGGTATCGGTCCGCGCGATCTCCGCCTTCACCTCGGCGTGCGCGGTCGCCAGCCGGGCCTCCACGGCGGTCATGCCGCACCCGCTTCCACCAGGACCGGGGCGTCAACGTCGCCGTAGCCGACGAGTTCCAGTTCGGCGCCCGCGTAGGCGACGACTGTGCGCAGCACGCGGGTCTGGCCGTCGCCCTGCACGTGGCAGGTGACGCCGTCGGCCGGGAGGCCCAGGGCTTCGCGCCATGCCTCGAAGTCGGGCAGACCGGAGTGGAGCGAGAGCTCCAGCCGGTCGGGGTAGATCGGAGAGACGCGCACGGTCGGCGCCGGCAGGTGCCCGAAGTCGGTCACCAGTAGCCGCAGCGTGCGCAGCGGGACGATCAGGTCGTCCAGGGTCAGGGTCTCGCTCACGCGGCCACCGCCGTCCCGGCCACGGCCTGGTTGGTGAGGTCGCGGCGGGCGGCGAGCACCTTGCGCCGGGCCCGGCGCAGACGGCGGCCGTCCAGCGTGGTGACCGGCTGGTCCAGCAGGCTGATCTGTACGTCCAGCAACTCGACTTCCGCCTCGATCAGCGGGAGCTCCCGCTCGATCGCGTCCAGCTCAGCGGCCGTCGGACCGCCGTCGAATTCGTCGCGGGTAACGGCCGTCTGAACAGCACCGATGTGCTTCATGGGTCGTGGTTCCTCTCACAGGGTGGAACGGCCCGAACAGCGGCCCCGGTGTTCCAGCACCGGGGCCGCCCGCCGTTTGAAGTCGGACGATCCGGCTCCCTGCGCTCCCGTCCGTACGACCAGCACGCCAAGCGCGGTCGGACGGGCGGGAGAGGCAGCCGGCCGCAGCGCTAGGCGCTGCGATGCCAGGAGGAGAGCGGACCGGGAATGTCGTGCGGGCGCCGCCGGCCGCTCCATCGCGGCGGTGCCCACAGAGGTCGTCGGTACACCGGGGTCCTCTCAGTCGAGATCAACAGGGATGAAGCACTGCAAGGGGGATCACGTCCCCACACGCCGGCCGTTGCTCGCGGTCACCGGGCCACCTCGCCAGTACGGGCCGGAACCCTGTTCCACCTGGCCTTTAGCGGGATTGCAGCGTCCCCGCCCTCTGCAAGGGAACGGCCTTGGAGGCCGCTCACTGGTCTCGCGTGATGCAGTACCTGTATTACAGGTACTGCATGGGTTGCCCGTCAAGTCAGCCGACGGGACTTCTTGGCTTTGCGCCCGGACTTCTTGGCGCACAATCAGAATCGGCCCAGGTCAGGGGAGTTGGTCACCCCATCCGTGGACAGCTCAAGTAGTTCTGGATACCTTCAAGAAGTCCCTAGAAGTCCCGCCGGGGGTGAAGATGTCCAACGAGCGTTTGCGGTCGGCCCTGTTGGCTCGCGGTCTGTCGGTGCACGACCTTGCTGAGAAGATCGAGGTGAACCCGAAGACGGTCGAACGCTGGATCACGCAGGGGAAGGTGCCGTACCGGAGGCATCAGTACGCGGCGGCGTCGGTGCTCAAGGTGGACGTGACGACCCTGTGGGACGACAACCGTGCCGTCGACAGCGCTGCAGATCTCAGCAAAGCGGAGATCGTCAACGTCTATCCGCACCGTCACATGGTCCCGGCCGGGCTCTGGCGCGAGATGTACGGACGCGCAGAGAAGTACCTCGATGTCCTTGTGTACTCGGGACTGTTCCTGTCCGAGGACCCGCAGTTCCTTGCCCTGCTCCGCAAGAAGGTGGAGTTGGGGGGAAACATGGGGCAGACGCAGGTGCGCATCCTGCTGGGGGACCCTGATTGCTCAGCGGTGAAGCAGCGCGGCATTGATGAGGGCCACGGATTCATGGACGGCAAGGTTCGCAACGCCCTGATCAACTACCGGCCGCTCTTCGAGAGTCATCCCGAGATACGGTTCCGGCTGCATCAGGCGACCCTCTACAACTCCCTGTACCGCGCGGATGACGAGATCCTGGTGAACACCCACGTCTACGGCGTCGCGGCGTACATGGCTCCCGTTCTTCACCTGCGGCGACTGCCGGGCGGCGGGTTGTTCGATACCTATGCGAATAGCATCGAACAGACCTGGGGAGGCGCGCGCCAGGCGACAGAAGACGACTTCAAGGGAGCCTGAGCATGGGTCGCATCGACCACTTCCACAACCCCGACGCCCCGCCGGCCAACTCGGTCGTTCCGTCCGTCGTGGCCTTCGTGCAGAACGCTGCGGGACAGGTGCTCCTGATCAAGCGGTCCGACAACGGGCGTTGGGCGCTTCCCGGCGGGGGGCACGACGCGGGCGAGTTCATCAGCGACACCGTGGTGCGGGAGGTCTGGGAAGAGACCGGCATCAAGGTGGAAGTCATCGAGCTATGCGGGATCTACACCGACCCCGCGCATGTGCTTCAGTACGACGACGGCGAGGTGCGACAGCAGTTCAGCATGTGCTTCCGCGCCCGTCCGGTCGGCGGCGACGTCCGTACGAGCAACGAGACGACACAGGTCCGCTGGGTCGACCCAACGGACCTGTCCGACTACGACATCCACCCCACCATGCGGCTCAGGATCGAGCATGCGATGGACCGGACGCGAACGGCGCCCTACGTCGGCTGAAGCTTGGTGGCGGCGAGCCGACCGAGGACTCGAGCCGTGCTGGCCAAGATCTCAGGCTCGGCGCGGCGGATGAACGTGCCAATGAGACTGTCGGGCCCGTACCGCCCGGCGATCTCGTTCACCCGGTCCACGGGATTCGTCGGGGTGCCGTCCGGCGTGGTGTTCATGTCGCAGAAGCAGAGCGCGTCAATGAGTTCGGGGGTCTCGCGCGGGAACTCGCTCTCCAGCTCATCGCGAAGCCCTCGCGCTTCGGCTTCCATCCACGCACACGAGTGGTGCGCGACCAGCCGTACGACCCTCTCGTCTGCCTGCTCCACGTCGCGGAGATACCGGGCGCCGTCCAGCGGGTGAAAGCCGGTCTTGGCCAGGTCCGGCGCATAGCCGATGTCATGGAGCACGGCCGCAGCTTCCAGTAGCTCAGCGTCCGGGCCCAGCGCGGCCGCGATGCTTCGCGCTCGCTCTGCGACTCCCAGGGAGTGCTTCCATCGGCGCGGCAGCGGCTCAGCGAGCAGTGACTCTGCGAGGGGATAGGCCCACTCTGGCAGTCCTGTATTGCTCACTGCTGGGCCTGTCCCTCCCGACTCGGTACGGCGCGCACCGTTCGCACCTTCCCCTGTCTTCCCTCCGACAGCCACCCGGCCGCCTCCAACTTGTCTAGAGCCTTGCTCACTGTGGGGCGCGATACGTCGAACCTCGTGCTCAACGCCGACGCGCTCGGGAACTCTGCCCCCACCTCAAGGCCGTCATCCGCGATGATGGCCGCGATGCGGTCGGCGAGAGGTCGGCGATCCTCAGGTTGACCTTCGCGCACCACACGCCACCGGCCGCCGGGTACTGGCTCAGCGATCCCGTCCTTCTGAAGCACGCCGAACACGCGGAGTGCGACACCGCGCGAGACTCCGTGATCGCGCATGAGGTCTGCGGCTGACGGAAGCTCCGTCAGCGACGGATCGGACTCGATTTGAGCCTTCACCGCTTCTGCGATCTTCAGAAAGGTTCCCCGAGGGCTGACCTGCTGAGACACACGCTCCCCTTCCTAGGCTCTCGCCATGTGACTCAAGCTTCCCACGGTCTGCTCGGAGCCGGCGGCTTGAGTCTGCCTGTGACCCAGCAGATGCCACTTGTGCCCGGTTACTTTGCCAGAACGCTCACGCAGAGCGCCTCCGTTGGGACATCATGCGAGGATGAGGCGCGCGATTTTGGTGACTTGCGGGGGCTTCCTGGCTCTGGGAGGCATTGGTGTCTTTCTCTGGCTGCAGGGGCTTGAGCGAGCGGATCAATGGAGCAGCATTCTCAGCTTGTTCCTCACGGCTTTCGGGATCTTGATCGGTGGAGCAGGCTTTGTCCCTGCCTCGCCGAGGGCTCGGGGGCGGCAGTCGGCTGACTCCGCCACAGCCGGGGGATCCGTGCATCTGATACGCAACGTCGGCGGAGACGTCGTTATCTCGCGCAATCCAACACCTTCTGCCGTGCCTCCAGCGAACCGATCCGGGCCTTCGATCGCATCCCCAGGTCAGCCGACACCTACTGAAGGGCAGACGGCTCAGAACGCCCGTGTAGGCGGTGACATAAATCAAGTGGACGGCGTGGGCGGGTCTGTGCACCTCGGGGAGCCGCCAACTTCTCCTAGCGGCCCTACTCCGATCTCAGGACCGTGACAATTGTTTACTTGGCTGCGAAAGAGAAAGAACCTACCCGCAGAAGCCCCTCCTCGACAGGTGGCACGACCTGCGGTTGGTGATGTCTCGCAGATATCTGCAGACGGAGCTCAAGCCGGGCGGGACGTGACGCTTATCCAGAACGTTGGTGGGCCGGTCACTATCTATCAGCAGTCGCCGGAGAAACCAGTATCTCCTCAGGCGGACCCGGATAGGATTGCTTCAGCCCGTGAGCAGTATGCCAGTAGGCTGAAGCAGCGCTATGGGCGTCTGGATCTGGAAGTATTGACGCCGCTCCAAGATCAGGACGAGCATCCCACTATTGAGTTGCGCGAGGTCTTCATTCCTCAGTCCGTCCGCGCAGACCCGCCGCCTATTGAACTTCCCCGTGAGCTTCTGCAACGACTGTCTGCGGGCTCGGAAATTCACTCACTCGCTCTACCGCCAGGCGTAGATAGAGAAGCCTTGGAGAGGATCCGCCAAGCCTACCTGAAGGCACCTCAGCTACCTATCATGAAAGTGCTGACGAGTGATGCGGCACAACGAATGGTTCTACTAGGCGACCCAGGCGCTGGCAAGTCCACATTGGCTCGATATATTGCGCTTGCATTGACGACTTCTGACACGCTGCTGCCAGATCTAAACTCGTACTTGCCGCTAATCATTGAGTTGCGGAGCTATGCGGAAGCTGACTGGCGTAAAGAGACGTTCGAGTCCTTCCTGGCACACCTTCAGGAGACCGAGGGGCTGTCCCTGCCAAGCGATTTGCTTGGCTCATACCTTACGGGGAGCCAAGCGGAGAAGCTTTGGCTGTTCTTTGATGGGCTGGACGAGATCTTTGAGCCAGAGGTGCGAGGAGGTGTCACACAACGAATTGCGGCTTTCGCTGAGAAGTATCCTCATATTCGCATCACGGTAACATCCAGGAGAATTGGCTACCAGAGGGCTACTCTCGATGCAGCAGGGTTCTCTCACTATATGCTGCAGGATCTAAGCAATGATCAGATTAGAAAGTTCGCGCACAAGTGGTTTACTAATTCCTGCCCGAGTGATCTGCAGCAGGCTCGCAAACTGGCCCAGCGCGTTACTTCAGCGATAACTGATTCACCAAGTGTGCGCGAACTCGCTGGAAACCCACTCACCTTGACGATCCTTGCAATTATTGGACGCCGTAGGGAACTCCCCAGAGACCGCCGGACTGTTTACGAACATGCGGTAGCCGTACTCGTCGAGCACTGGGATCCGAGTAAGTATCTAAAGGACCGCAGGGTAGAGGAGCACCTCCCCTACCTAGGTTCTGAAGATAAGCATGAATTGCTGAGGTTGGTTGCTCGCAGGATGCAAGAAGGCCATGGGGGGATTGCAGGGAACCATATAGCTGGGCCCGATCTTATAGAAACTTTCCAGATGTATTTGCAGGGTCGCTATGACCTGCCGGCGGATCGGGCCACAGCGGCAGCTCGAATCATGCTGCAGCAATTTAGGGAGCGCAACTTTATCCTGAGTCGTTTTGGGGGTGAAGTGTATGGGTTTGTTCACCGGACTTTTCTGGAGTACTTGGCTGCAGCAGACATCGCGTATCGGTTCAACGTTCAGCGTGCACTATCTGAGGAAGATCTTCTAGAGGGGATATTTGCTCGAAGGTGGCAGGATTCGTCTTGGCGGGAGGTGCTTCTTCTTCTTGTCGGGTTGGTTGACGAACGTTTCTCTGCCGCTGCTCTAGATGCGATTCTTGACAAGGTTCCAGTCGCTGTGACCTACAAGATTAGCGAAACATGGGACCCCTTGACGCTATGCATCCATTTCTTGGGGGAGATTCGTCGTCTCGGGCAGGTCGCTCAGCAAAGCCGAGCAGTGATACGGCGCGTTGTTAGCGCCTTCGAAATGCACGCTGCCTTGAATTTGCCCTACATTTACCCTGATGAGGGAATCAGCAAAATCCTCCCCGTTCTGACTTCTTTGGGGCCGAATTGGGCGGGCCGGAATCCTTTCATCGACTGGCATTCATCTCGTCATGCAGTGCTCCGCTTTGAGGATGATGAATACGCTGTTAGTAACTCTCTCGATCGGATCGCGGCGCGCATGTTGGTTTCCTTGATGCAACCCGAAGAATCGACTGCCCTGCGTACTCTCGCCGTCGAGAGTGAATCTCCGACTGTTCGTTCAGTGGCTGTGGAGAGGCTCGGTGAGGGGTATCCCGTGGATGTGACCGTAGTAGAGATGCTGCGGAAAATTGCTTCTGAAGATGAGTCCCATCTCGTTCGCGCGTCTGCATTGGAATCTCTCCCTGGTGAAGGGGCCTCTGGACTCGATACTGCTGCCTTTCTGTGTGAAAGAGCAATTGCGGATAACAGTGCCGATGTGCGGGCTGAAGCACTGCGGGTCCTTGCCAAGATCCGACCGGCCTCAGAGCAAACCGCGTCGTTCCTGAAGAGTCGCGCTAAAAGCGACGAGGACGTAGAGGTTCGAGTGAGGGCTCTGGTCCTCCTCGGTAGGGTCGATTCGCAGGCTCTTGCCACCCTACTAGAACATCTCCAGTCAGACGCGGAATCTGAAGTTCGGGGAGCTGCTCTACGAGGAATCGTGAACCTGAGCCCAATAGATTCCTCACTATATTCTCAGCTCAGAAGTTATTTCCTTGAGGATTCCGATGAAATTGTTCGAGCTGTGGCCTTCAGGGCCATATGTGATAATTGGATCAAGGACTCAGATGTTTTGACCCTAATTCGCGAGCATGCTCTTCAAGACGAATGTGCTGAAATTCGCGCCGTTGCGCTTGGTTATTATGCCAACTTGTGGCCTAGTGAATTCGATTATTCCATAGCCTGGCGCATGGTGGAGCTGGACGAATCAGACGAAGTTCGTGATATGGCTATGCGCATTCTAGCCTCTGAGGTGCCCGACAACTCAAAGGCACTTTCTTTTGTGCGACTCCTTGCTGTTAGCGACAAAGATTCGAACGTTCGACTGGCCTGCTGGGAAGTTCTTGCCGAATCCCGTACCGATGAAGAGATGCTGCGCCTCTTGGTTGATGGGGCAACGAATGAATCTGATGAATACGTCAGGGCATATCTAATGTATTTGCTTGCGGTGAATTGGCGGAGTGACGCGACCGCGTATGCTGCACTTACTCAAGCGATGGATGACCCTGCAGCGGAAGTTCGTATCGCCGCAATTGATGGAATCGCTCATTTTTCAGAAATGCCTGAAGCTCGATCTTTTGTGGAGAGTCAGGTTTGCGCAAAAGAGAAAGATGAAAATGTTCGAGTTGCGGCGCTTAAGGGTCTAGTGCGGAGATGGATGCGTGAAGAGCAAGTGCAGATCCTTCTGCGATCCCTTGTGGGTGACGAGGGTAATTCTGCCGTTGGTGAATTGGCGCGTGTCCTATTGATGAATCTCGAGAATGATGGATAAAGAATTTGGTTGTTGGAGCCTGTCGCGGCATGCGTCGTGCTGGGTGGGAAGGGCTTGCAACGCTGCGAGAGGCTGGGCCGTCTGTGGGCCGTCGAAGAGCGGCCCACAGCGACCAACGACGACTGCCAACAACCGTGCCACCGTCCATCCAGGCTAGGAGAATGCCGCTCTTGCGAGGCCACTCCAGGGGAGCACCACTTCCTGCGCAACAAGCGCCAGGAGTGGGAGGAGTACCGCTCCGAGGTGACCGCGTTCGAGCTGCGGAAGAACCTGCCGGTGCTGTAAGGGCAGGTCAGGGCGGGTTTCCCGCTGTGACGGCACGTGGGGCCGACGGTCATGGACCGTCGGCCCCTTGCCGTGGGACGCACCGGCTAGCGGAGCACGCGGTGGCGGAGGTAGACGACCTTCGCGGCGAGGGGGCGGGTCTCGACGAGTTCCAGGTCCACCTGGCGTTCGTCCCGGGGGAAGAAGGGGATGCCGCCGCCGACCAGCACCGGGTAGACGATGGCCCGGTACTCGTCGATCAGGCCCGCCTCGGCGGCCTGGGCGGCGAGTGTCGCGCCGCCGATCGCGATGTCGCCCTCGCCCGGCTCGGCCCGCAGCCGCTCGATCTCCTCCGCCACACCGCCGGAGGCCAGGCGGGCCTGGCCCTCCACCGCCGACAGCGTCGTGGAGAAGACCACCTTGGGGAGCGGGTTCCAGAGCGCGATCCATTCGCGCTCCGCGTCGCCGAGCGCGGGGTCCTGGTCGGCGGTCTCCCAGTACAGCATCGTCTCGTACAGCCGCCGTCCCATCAGGTGGACGCCGACGTCCCGGATCTCGTCGATCCAGAAGCGGAAGACCTCCGGTTCGGGCCCCGACCAGTCGAAGCTGCCGTCCGGCCCGACGATGTAGCCGTCCAGGGAGATGTTCATCGAATAGGTCACGCTGCGCATCAGGAGTCCTCCTCGGTGACGGATCCGACAGTACGGCCGGCGGACGCCCCCCCCCGCGATGCACACGGCGATGCACACCGCTAAGGTCGTCGACCGCGAAGGCTGCCGACCGCGAAGGCCGTCGTCGCGTCGCGCCGGGGCTCTGCGCGTAGTGCGCAGGCCCTCCAGCGCCGGGGGCAGTGGATAGACGCGCTCGGCGGGGAACAGACGCTGGGCCTTCGCGGTCTGTCCGGACCGCACCAGGGCCGCGGCTCTGTGGACCCGCGGGGTGAGGTCCGTGAGGCCGACGACCCACTCGTCGGTGAAGGTCCGGATCAGATGGCGGCCGATGCCGACCTGGATGCTGTAGTGGTTCAGCGCGGCCCCACGCGCCGAGCGCTCCGGGTCCCACTGGACATGGACGGCGGCCCGGGCCACCGCCGCCGGGTCCGCCGTCGTCAGCACCGCCCGTGACAGCGCCTCCTCCCACCCCTCGCGGGTGATCCGGACCGCGAGCACCCGCTCCTGGCCGGACTTGCCGGCCCAGTTGCTGCGGTGCATCAGCCACAGGAACGACGGCTTGATCCACGTCATCCGGCGGAACGAGAACGGCTCGACGAACCGGCCCGCCCCCAGCGACGCGTCGGCGATCGCGGGTGCGTACGCCTGGTACACCACGATCGTGCGGGCGTCGTAGTCGGCACGGATCTCGTACGGGGAAGCCATGCCCGGCACCCTGCCAGGCGCCGGTTGGCGGCCGCGAGCGAATATCCCGGCCCGGCGGCCGCGGCCGGACTACTGCCGTTCCGCCAGCTCCGCCAGCACCTGGTGCAGCGGCTCCGTGGCCCTGCGCCGGTACTCCTGGATCGACCAGCCGTTGCCGTCCGGGTCCTTGAAGTACATGAAGGTGGCGCCGTCGTCGGGGGTGTACTGGACGGGATCGGAGACGTCGAGGCCGCGTTCGCGGAGCTCGGCGTGGGCGGCCTTGATGTCGGCGACGCAGAGCTGCAGGCCCTGGTAGGAGCCGGGGGCCGGCGTGGTCTCGCCCTGGGCCATGTCCCAGATGGCGTCGCCGAGGGCGATCGAACAGCCGGAGCCCGGGGGAGTCAGCTGGACGATGCGCATGCCCGGCATGACCTCCTGGTCGATGTCGACGTGGAAACCGACCTTGTCCCGGTAGAAGTCCCGGGCCCGGTCGATGTCGCTCACCGGCAGCGGAATCACTTCGAGCGTGTACTGCATCCCTCGTCCTCCAAGTCGCCTTCGACTTTTCGCCTGGGCCGTACCGCCATCGCGTCCGGAGGCACGGCTCCCCCTACCGAAGCCGAAAACCGCGCCGGGCGCCACCGAGAACCGAAAGCCCGCCGCAACCGGGGTGCCGTCGTGCCGCCCACGGCCACGAAGCCCGTGCTCCTCCGGCGGGGCTCACCCCCCGTAGAACAGCTCGTCCACCACCGCCCGAGCCCGTCGTGTGATGCGGCGATAGTCGTCGAGCATGTCGCCCACATGGCCGGGGCCGTACCCCAAGTACCTTCCCACGGCGGCGAGTTCGCGGCCGTGGGAGGGGAACGTGTCGCCCGCGCGGCCCCGTACGAGCATCACCGCGTTGCGGACGCGGGTGGCCAGGACCCAGGCCTCGTCCAGTATGGCCGCGTCCCCGGCGCTCACCAGGCCGGCCTCGCGGGCGGCGGCCAGGGCCGCACGGGTGCGGGTCGTGCGCAGGCCCGACTCGCGGTGGCCGTGCTGGAGTTGGAGGAGCTGGACGGTCCACTCGACGTCGGAGAGGCCGCCGCGGCCGAGTTTGGTGTGGAGGGTCGGATCGGCACCGCGCGGCATCCGCTCCGACTCCATGCGGGCCTTGAGACGCCGGATCTCGCGCACGGCGTCTTCGCCGAGTCCGTCCGCCGGGTAGCGCAGCGGATCGACGAGGTCCATGAAGCGGCGGCCCAGCTCCGCGTCCCCGGCGACCGGTTCGGCGCGCAGCAGCGCCTGCGACTCCCACACCAGCGACCACCGGCGGTAGTAGGCCTCGTACGACTTCAGCGTCCGTACGAGCGGGCCGGTCTTGCCCTCGGGGCGCAGGTCCGCGTCGATGAGGAGCGGCGGGTCGGCGCTCGGGAGCTGGAGCAGGCGGTGCATCTCGGAGACGACCGCGTTCGCGGCGAGGGCCGCCTCCTGTTCGTCGGCGCCCTCGCGCGGCTCGTGGACGAACAGGACGTCGGCGTCGGAGCCGTAGCCCAGTTCGTGACCGCCGAAGCGGCCCATGCCGATCACCGCGAAACGGGTGGGGAGCGTGTCGCCCCAGCCCTCGCGGACCACGGCCCGCAGGGTGCCCGCGAGGGTCGCGGCCGTGAGGTCGGAGACCGCGCCGCCGACGAGGTCCACGAGGGCACCCTGGTCGGCGGTCGCCGGCGTCGACTCGGTGCCGTAGGAGCCGACGATGTCCATGGCGGCCGTACGGAACAGTTCCCGGCGGCGGACGCCACGCGCGGCCGTGACGCCCTGCTGGGCGCCGTCGGCCCGGCCCACGGCGGCGAGGATCTCCTGCTCCAGGTGCGCGCGCTCACGGGCTTCGAGACCGCCGGCGCCACCGGCGACCCCGTCCCCGTCACCGAGCAGCGAGACCGCCTCGGGGGCGCGCAGGAGCAGGTCGGGTGCCAGGCGCCCCGCGGACAGCACGCGCGCCAGGTTCTCCGCCGCCGCGCCCTCGTCCCGCAACAGCCGGAGGTACCAGGGGGTTCGGCCGAGCGCGTCGGAGACCTTGCGGAAGTTGAGCAGGCCGGCGTCCGGGTCGGCGGAGTCGGCGAACCACCCCAACAGCACGGGCAGCAGCGTGCGTTGGATGGCCGCCTTGCGGGAGACGCCGGAGGCCAGGGCCTCCAGGTGGCGCAGGGCCGAGGCCGGGTCGGCGTAGCCGAGGGCGACGAGGCGTTCGCGGGCCGCGTCGGCGCTCAACCTGATCTCGCCGGGGGCGAGTTGGGCGACGGCGTCGAGGAGCGGCCGGTAGAAGAGCTTCTCGTGCAGCCGTCGTACGACGGCCGCGTGGCGCCGCCACTCGCGGTTCAGCTCGGCGATCGGATCGGTGCGCAGGCCGAGGGAACGGCCGATCCGCCGCAGGTCGTCGTCGCCCTCGGGGACGAGGTGGGTGCGGCGCAGCCGGTAGAGCTGGATGCGGTGTTCCATGGAGCGCAGGAAGCGGTAGGCCGCGTCGAGTTGGGCCGCGTCCGCCCGCCCCACGTATCCGCCGGCGGCCAGCGCGCCCAGCGCGTCGAGGGTGGTCCCGCTGCGCAGGGATGTGTCCCCGCGCCCGTGCACCAGCTGGAGCATCTGGACGGCGAACTCGACGTCCCGCAACCCGCCCGGCCCCAGCTTGAGTTGCCGGTCGACCTCGGCGGCCGGGATGTTCTCCACCACCCGGCGCCGCATGCGCTGCACGTCGGTGACGAAGTTCTCCCGCTCGGCCGCCTTCCAGACGAGCGGTTCGAGCGCGGCGACGTACGCCTCGCCCAGTTCGAGGTCCCCCGCGATCGGCCGGGCCTTGAGCAGCGCCTGGAACTCCCAGGTCTTCGCCCACCGCTGGTAGTAAGCCAGATGGCTGCTGAGCGTCCTGACGAGCGGGCCGTTGCGCCCCTCCGGCCGTAGGTTGGCGTCGACCGGCCAGATGCTGCCCTCGACGGTCGTCTCGGAGCAGACCCGCATCATGTGCGAGGCGAGCCGGGTGGCGGCCCGGATCGCCTTCTGCTCGTCCGCCCCGTCCGCCGTCTCCCCGACGAAGATGACATCGACGTCGGAGACGTAGTTGAGTTCGTGGCCGCCGCACTTGCCCATGGCGATCACCGCGAGCCGGCACAGCTCCGCGTCCTCGGGTGCGGCGGCGCGGGCGATCGCGAGGGCGGCGCGCAGCGTGGCGGTGGCGAGGTCGGCCAGCTCGGCGGCGGTCTGGGCGACGTCCGTCGTACCGCAGACGTCGCGGGCGGCGATGGAGAGCAGGCAGCGGCGGTAGGCGACCCGCAGGGAGACGGGGTCGGTGGCCTCCGCGAGCCCCCGTTCGAATTCCTCGACGCCCGGGTGCAGATCCCGTGGCTCGTACGTCACGAGCGCCTGCCAGTCCTGCGCGTGCCGGGCCAGATGGTCACCGAGCGCGGCGGACGCGCCGAGCACCCCCAGCAGCCGGTCCCGCAGCGGCTTGGCCGCTATCAACGTGTCCAGCACCGCCCGCCGGGCCGTACGGTCCGGCTGCGCCTCCAGCAGTCGTACGAGGCCCAGCAGGGCGAGGTCGGGGTCGGCGGTCGCCCCGAGCGCGTCCAGCAGGACCGGGTCGCTCCGTACGGCCGACAGCTCCTCGCTCTCCAGCAGCCGCTCGGCGGCGCCGGCATCGGTGAAACCGTGCCGCAGCAGTCGCGAGTACGTACTGCTCCTGCGCCCCGGCGCCGTCATCCCAGGCCTCCCGTCGGATCAAGCCCGCTCGTCCACACGTCCGCCCACCCGATCGCCCGACTCCGCCGATCAAGACCGTACGGGCACGAGCCTAGCCGCAGTACCTGCGAGAAGCGCCGGCCGGCCGGGGGGCGGCCCGGGCGTCGGCGTTCTCGAGGGAGGACGACGGGGCCGTGGGACGAGCCGGGCCGGGGCGGGCCGATCCTGCCGTCCGGGCCGGGGTCGGTGCCGCAGCCCGGCGCCCTCGTCCGGGTCGGCGGGTCGGTGCCGTCGGTGCCGCTGGCCGGGCGGGGCCGATCGGTGTCATTCGAGGGTCCCGTGCGTCGGTGTCACCGTCCGGACCGGCGGTTCGGGGCCACCATCCGGAGCGATGGGTCCGTGCCCTCGTCCGGGTCGGCGGGTCGATGCCGCTGGCCGGGTGGGCGGGTCGGTGCCGCAGCCCGGGTGGGCTGATCGGTGTCATCCTCTGGACCGGCGGCCGGCGGCCGGCGCCATAGCCCGGACCGGGGGATCGGTGCCACCGTCCGGACCGGCCGCATCCACCCTGACCACGGCTAGTCTGCGCGTGTGGGTGAAGAAGGGATCCTGAGGGCGGCAGCGGTGGGGCCGTGGGGCGTCCCTCTTGGGGGGCGGTGGTGGCGTCCGAGCCGGTGGTCAACACCGTGTACCTGGAACTCGCCGGTCTCGCCGTCGCCAGGGTCGCCACGCTGGTGGGGTGGTTCTTCGGGTGGCTGCCCGATCCCGCTCTCGTCGCGGCGTTGATCGGTATGGCCTCGTTCGGGCCCGCGGCCGAGCGGTACCGCGTTCCTGACGCTCGCGACGGTGGCCCTGACGGTGGCCGCCGCGACGAACTGGGCCCTCCCCGCGACCACCGGCCAAGGCTTCGGGCTCGTGGTCGGCTATGTCGTCGGGATGCCCGCTGGTGTGGCCGTGCTGGTCCGGTCGCTCGACACGGCCGACGCGGGGTGACGCGCTGCGGGCCGGCGGGGTGTGTGGTCGGCGGGGTGCGTTGTCGGGTGCGGCCCGGTGGGGCTTCTCGCGCAGTTCCCCGCGCCCCTGAAAAGCAGGGCTGCGCCCCCTGCTTTTCGCCCCTGAGTGGCCGTAGGCCCTCAAGGGGCGCGGGGAACTGCGCGACCAGCCCCCACCGGGCCGCACCCGACAACGCACAGCCCGCTCCGCGCACCCTTCGGCCCGCTCCGCGCACCCTTCGTCAGTCCCTGCGGGAAGCCGCCGGCGCCCCGGCCGGGCCTACGCCTTGACCGGTTCCAGTTCCGGTTCCCGGATGCCCCCCGTCACCTGGCGCGGCAGCGCGTACGGCAGGGTGCCGTACCAGGCGCGGGCCACGCCGTAGCCGAAGGCCAGGCAGAGCATGCCGCCGACCGCGTCCAGCCAGAAGTGGTTGGCGGTGGCGACGATGACGACGAGTGTCAGCGTGGGGTAGAGCAGGCCCAGTACCCGCACCCACGGCACCGACGCCAGCGCGAAGATCGTCAGCCCGCACCACAGCGACCAGCCGATGTGCATGGACGGCATCGCCGCGTACTGGTTGGACATGTTCTTCAGGTCGCCCGAGGCCATGGAGCCCCAGGTCTGGTGGACGACGACCGTGTCGATGAAGTGCTCGTTGGTCATCAGCCTGGGCGGGGCCAGCGGGTAGAGGTAGTAGCCCACCAGGGCCACCGCGGTGGTCGCGAAGAGGACCAGACGTGTCGCCGCGTAACGGCCCGGATGACTACGGTAGATCCACACGAGGACACCGAGCGTGACGATGAAGTGCAGGGTCGCGTAGTAGTAGTTCATGCCGACGATCAGCCATGTCACCGAGTTCACGGAGTGGTTGATCGTCTCCTCGACCGCGATCCCGAGGTGGTGCTCCACCTTCCAGATCCAGTCGGCGTTCTTCAGCGCCTGCGTCTTCTGCTCCGGGACCGCGTTGCGGATCAGGGAGTACGTCCAGTAACTCACCGCGATCAGCAGGATCTCGAACCACAGACGCGGCCTGCGCGGGACCCGCAGCCGGTGCAGGAACCTCTGCTGCTCCGGCGCGCCCGTGACGGACCGCGGAGCGGCCTGCTCCCGGCCTTCCTCGAGTGTCGTCACGGTCGTTTCACCCATGGGCACAGAGTCTGCCAGAAATCCGGTACCCCACCGATCATCCTCTGGTCGGGTTCGTCACGCACGTTCGTCGGGGTAGCGCCGAGGGCCTTGTCCTCCGTACGTACCGCATCGTTCCCCCATATCTCCGCCTCAGGTACGAGAGCGGTCCCCAGGCGCCGAGGCGGTCGACCCCCGCACCACCAGTTCCGGCATGAACACGAATTCGCTGTGCGGCGCCGGAGTCCCCCCGATCTCCTCCAGCAACGTTCGCACCGCCGCCTGTCCCATCGCCGGCACCGGCTTGCGGACGGTCGTCAGCGGTGGGTCGGTGAAGGCGATCAGGGGGGAGTCGTCGAAGCCGACGACCGAGATGTCGTCCGGGACCTCCAGCCCCCGCTGCCGGGCCGCCCGGATCGCGCCGAGCGCCATCATGTCGCTCGCGCACACCACCGCCGTGCAGTCGCGGTCGATGAGCGCCATGGCCGCGGCCTGGCCGCCCTCCAGCGTGTAGAGGGAGTGCTGGACGAGTTCGGACTCGACGGTTGCCGCCTGGAGCCCCAGCTGGTCCTGCATCGTGCGGACGAAACCCTCGATCTTGCGCTGCACCGGCACGAACCGCTTCGGACCCAGCGCCAGACCTATCCGGGTGTGACCGAGCGAGACCAGGTGCGTCACCGCGAGGGACATCGCCGCCCGGTCGTCCGGCGAGATGAAGGGGGCCTGCACCTTCGGTGAGAAACCGTCGACGAGGACGAACGGCACGCCCTGGGCGCGCAGCTGCTCGTAACGCTGCATGTCGGCGGAGGTGTCGGCGTGCAGACCGGAGACGAAGATGATGCCGGCGACCCCCCGGTCGACCAGCATCTCCGTCAGCTCGTCCTCCGTCGATCCGCCGGGGGTCTGGGTGGCGAGCACCGGGGTGTACCCCTGCCGGGTCAGCGCCTGGCCGATGACCTGCGCCAGGGCCGGGAATATGGGGTTCTCCAGCTCCGGGGTTATGAGGCCCACCAGGCCCGCGCTGCGCTGCCGGAGCCGGACCGGCCGCTCGTAGCCCAGCACGTCGAGGGCGGCCAGAACGGACTGGCGAGTGGTCGCGGCGACGCCCGGCTTCCCGTTCAGGACGCGGCTGACAGTCGCCTCGCTGACCCCCGCCTGGGCTGCGATATCGGCAAGCCGTGTGGTCACAGCACTGGACTGTACCGGCCGGACCTGCGCTTGCCCACCGGCCCGGCGTCGGGGGCGGGCGGGGATGCGGCCCGGCGCGGGCTGCTGCGTCATCGCGGTCCCTCGTGATTCTGGTCGGTGTCCGTGGGGGCGCCCGTGTGCGGAAGGGGTGGACTTCGCAAGGCGCTGACAGGGTGATGATGGCCGCCCTGGCCAGTGGTGGCAAGAGCTTGCAGAGTCTTGCACAGCTCCTTGAACCCCCGCTGAGCGGCTCTGATGGCAGGTTTCGGCCAAGTCGAGTGCAGGTTACGGGCCGATAACCATCCCCCGTGGTTGCAATTTTTTGCAGCAAGGTCTTTCGTCGCGCTTACAACGCTGTTACGTTCGGCCTCGCCCGGCGGCGGCGACGGCGCGGCCGGAACCCGGCAGGAGCGGCAGACGGGGCCCTCTGCCCGGTACACGGGCTTTCACCCTCAAGGAGATCTCATGCGGCGTGGCATAGCGGCCACCGCGCTGGTGGCGTCGATCGCCCTCACGGCGACGGCCTGCGGCGGAAGCGACAGCGGCGAATCGGCCGACGGTCCGGTCACCATCACCTGGTGGGACACCTCCAACGCCACCAATGAGGCGCCGACGTACAAGGCCTTGGTCAAGGAGTTCGAGGCCGCCAACAAGAACATCAAGGTCAAGTACGTCAACGTGCCCTTCGATCAGGCGCAGAACAAGTTCGACACCGCCGCCGGCGCCACGGGCGCGCCGGACATCCTGCGCTCCGAGGTCGGCTGGACGCCCGCCTTCGCCAAGAAGGGCTTCTTCCTGCCGCTGGACGGCACCGAGGCCCTCAAGGACCAGGACAAGTTCCAGCCCAGCCTGATCAAGCAGGCCCAGTACGACGGCAAGACCTACGGCGTCCCGTTCGTCACCGACACCCTGGCGCTGGTCTACAACAAGGAGCTCTTCGAGAAGGCCGGCATCACCGAGGCCCCGAAGAGCTGGGACGACCTGAAGAAGGCCGCCGCCACCGTCAAGGACAAGACCGGCGTCGACGGCTACTGGGGCTCCACCCAGGCCTACTACGCCCAGTCCTTCCTCTACGGCGAGGGCACCGACACCGTCGACGTCGCGCAGAAGAAGATCACCGTGAACTCCGCCGAGGCCAAGAAGGCGTACGGCACCTGGCTGGACCTCTTCGACGGCAAGGGCCTGCACAAGGCGGACACCACCGCCGACGCCTACGCCCACATCCAGGACGCCTTCGTCAACGGCAAGGTCGCCTCGATCATCCAGGGCCCGTGGGAGATCACGAACTTCTACAAGGGCTCGGCCTTCAAGGACAAGGCCAACCTGGGCATCGCCACCGTCCCGGCCGGCTCCACCGGCAAGGCGGGCGCCCCGACCGGCGGCCACAACCTCTCGGTCTACGCCGGCTCGGACAAGGCGCACCAGGAGGCGTCGCTGAAGTTCGTCAACTTCATGACCTCGGCGAAGTCCCAGGAGACCATCGCCCTGAAGAACTCCACGCTGCCCACGCGCGACGACGCCTACACCGCCGAGGTGAAGGGTGACCCGGGCATCGCCGGCTACCAGACCGTGCTCGCCGCCGCCCAGCCGCGCCCCGAGCTGCCCGAGTACAGCTCCCTGTGGGGTCCGCTGGAGACCGAGCTGCTCGCGATCGCCGGCGGCAAGGAGTCCCTGGACAAGGGCCTGGGCAACGCGGAGACCGCGATCGCCAAGCTGGTCCCGGACTACAGCAAGTGATCCCGGGTGGCCGCCGTGTCCCACCCTCCCGGCCGCGGCCGGGAGACGGAGGCGGCGGCCACCGGCCCGGTCCCCGGGCAGCCCGGCCCCCGATCTTCCAGTGATCTTCCAGAAGGTGTCGAACGATGACAGTCGCCATCGACCGAGCGACCGGCCAACGCCGAGGTGAACCGGGCGGGCGCCCGGGCCCGCTGTCGCGCCTGAAGCAGTCGTACCAGCGGTACTGGTACGCGTACGCGATGATCGCCCCCGTGGTCGTCGTGCTCGGCGTCCTGGTGCTGTATCCGCTGGCGCGCGGGCTCTACCTCACCCTCACCAACGCCAACAGCCTCAACTCGGCGCGCACGATCGGCGCCAACCACATCGAGGCCACCTACGAGTTCATCGGCTTCGACAACTACGCCGACATCCTCTGGGGCCCGACGTCGTACGACCGCTTCTGGTCGCACTTCATCTGGACGATCGTCTGGACGGCGCTCTGCGTCGCCCTGCACTACTTCATCGGCCTCGGCCTCGCGCTGTTGCTCAACCAGAAGCTGCGCGGCCGCACCTTCTACCGGCTGATCCTGGTCCTGCCATGGGCCGTGCCGACCTTCGTCACCGTCTTCGGCTGGCGGTTCATGCTCGCCGACGGCGGTGTGATCAACGCCGGCCTCGAAGCACTGCACCTGCCGGCACCGCTGTGGCTGGAGGACACCTTCTGGCAGCGGTTCGCCGCGATCATGGTCAACACCTGGTGCGGTGTGCCGTTCATGATGGTCTCGCTGCTCGGCGGCCTGCAGTCCATCGACTCCTCGCTGTACGAGGCGGCGGAGATGGACGGCGCGAGCGCCTGGCAGCGCTTCCGCTACGTCACCCTGCCGGGCCTGCGCTCGGTCAGCTCCACCGTCGTACTCCTCGGCGTCATCTGGACGTTCAACCAGTTCGCCGTCATCTTCCTGCTGTTCGGCGACACCGCGCCCGAGGCGCAGATCCTCGTGACCTGGGCCTACTACCTCGGCTTCGGGCAGCAACCGCGTGACTTCGCGCAGTCGGCGGCCTACGGCATCCTGCTGCTGGCCATCCTGATCGTCTTCACCTCCGTCTACCGCCGCTGGCTGAACCGCGATGAGCAGCAGCTCGCGATCTGAGGCAGGAGCCCCCATGAGCACCACGACGCCCACGACGACCGGCACGGCCACGGCCGCCGCGGACCGGCCGACCGCGCCGGCCCCCTCGGCGCCCCGGAGCCGCCGACGCGGCGAGAACAGCCGCGCCGGCTCCCTCGCCTCCCACGCGATCCTCATCGTCGCGAGCCTGGCCGCACTCTTCCCGATCGCCTGGCTGGTCTTCCTGTCCCTCGGACCGGACAAGGACGATTACCTGCATCCCGGGCGCATCTTCGGCAAAATGACCTTTGCCAACTACTCGCACGTGCTTCAGGAGACACCGTTCTTCGACTGGCTGATCAGCACCCTCGTCGTCTCGCTCGGCACCACCGTCCTCGGGGTGCTGATCGCGGCGACCACCGGTTACGCCGTCTCCCGCATGCGCTTCCCGGGCTACCGGAAGTTCATGTGGGTGCTCCTGGTCACGCAGATGTTCCCGGTGGCCGTCCTGATGGTGCCGATGTACGAGATCCTCTCGGAACTGCGGCTCGTCGACAGCTACCTCGGCCTCGTCCTCGTCTACTGCTCGACGGCCGTGCCCTACTGCGCCTGGCTGCTCAAGGGCTACTTCGACACGATACCCTTCGAGATCGACGAGGCGGGACGCGTCGACGGGCTCACCCCCTTCGGCACCTTCGCACGGCTGATCCTGCCGCTCGCCAAGCCGGGCCTCGCGGTCGCCGCGTTCTACAGCTTCATCACCGCGTTCGGGGAGGTCGCCTTCGCCTCGACGTTCATGCTGTCCGACACGAAGTACACCTTCGCCGTCGGTCTGCAGAGCTTCGTCAGCGAACACGACGCCCAGCGCAACCTGATGGCGGCCACCGCCGTGCTGGTCGCGATCCCCGTCTCCGCGTTCTTCTACCTCGTGCAGAAGAACCTGGTGACGGGACTGACCGCGGGCGGCACCAAGGGCTGACCGCCCGGCCTCGCCGCGAGGGGCCGTCGTTCCTCTGCGGCTCTCGTCGTGGCTGGTCGCGCAGTTCCCCGCGCCCCTTCGGGGCGCGGGTGGCGGCCACGGTGTCCATCCGACCCCGCCGGCATCGTGGCCGCCTCTGTCCCCCGCCCCCACAGCTGCTTCTGATCTTCCGAACCGATGAACCCGTTACGTAGCAAGGACGCCATGAGCCAGCAGCACTCCGCCGCCGACCCGGCCCCGACCTCCGACGTCGCCACCGCCCCGCGCAGGGACTGGTGGCGCGACGCGGTGATCTACCAGGTCTATCCGCGCAGCTTCGCCGACAGCAACGGCGACGGCATGGGCGACCTGGAGGGCGTACGTTCCCGACTCCCGTACCTGCGCGACCTCGGCATCGACGCCGTGTGGCTCAGCCCGTTCTACGCCTCCCCGCAGGCCGACGCCGGCTACGACGTCGCCGACTACCGTGCGGTGGACCCGATGTTCGGATCGCTGCTCGACGCGGACGCCCTGATCCGCGACGCCCACGGGCTCGGCCTGCGCATCATCGTCGACCTGGTCCCGAACCACTCCTCCGACCAGCACGAGTGGTTCAAGCGGGCGGTGGCGGAGGGTCCCGGTTCGCCGCTGCGCGACCGCTACCACTTCCGCCCCGGCAAGGGCGCGGACGGTGAATTCCCGCCCAACGACTGGGAGTCCATCTTCGGCGGCCCGGCGTGGACGCGGGTGACGGAACCGGACGGCACCCCCGGCGAGTGGTACCTGCACCTCTTCGCCCCGGAGCAGCCCGACTTCAACTGGGACCACCCGGCGGTCGGCGACGAGTTCCGCTCCATCCTCCGCTTCTGGCTGGACATGGGCGTCGACGGCTTCCGTATCGACGTCGCCCACGGCCTGGTCAAGGCGGACGGCCTCCCGGACCTCGGCGCCCACGACCAGCTGAAGCTGCTGGGCAACGATGTCATGCCCTTCTTCGACCAGGACGGCGTCCACGCGATCTACCGCGAATGGCGCCTGGTGCTGGACGAGTACGCGGGGGACCGCATCTTCGTCGCGGAGGCCTGGACCCCGACCGTCGAACGCACCGCCAACTACGTCCGGCCGGACGAGCTCCACCAGGCCTTCAACTTCCAGTACCTGGGCACCGACTGGGACGCGGCCGAGCTGAAGGTCGTCATCGACCGCACGCTGGACGCGATGCGTCCGGTGAACGCCCCCGCGACGTGGGTGCTGTCGAACCACGACGTGACCCGCCACGCCACCCGCTTCGCCAACGAACCGGGCCTCGGCACGCAGATCCGCCTCGCGGGCGACCGAGCGCTGGGCCTGCGCCGCGCCCGCGCCGCCTCGCTCCTGATGCTGGCCCTGCCCGGCTCGGCCTACGTCTACCAGGGCGAGGAACTCGGCCTCCCCGACGTCGTCGACCTGCCGGACGAGGTCCGCCAGGACCCCGCGTACTTCCGGGGCGCCGGCCAGGACGGCTTCCGCGACGGCTGCCGGGTGCCGATCCCGTGGACCCGCGCCGGCTCCTCGTACGGCTTCGGCACCGGCGGCTCCTGGCTGCCGCAGCCCGCCGTATGGGCCGACCTGAGCGTCGAGGCGCAGACGGGCGTCGCGGAGTCGACCCTGGAGCTGTACCGCACGGCCCTGTCCGTCCGCCGTGAACAGCCCGGCCTCGGCGCGGGCGACTCGGTGGAGTGGCTGAAGGCCCCCGGCGGCGTCCTGGCCTTCCGCCGGGGCGACTTCGTGTGCGTCGCCAACACCACGGGCGAGGCGGTCCGCATCCCCGCGTACGGCCGGGTCCTGGTCGCGAGCGGCGAGGTGACGGTGGCCGACGACGAGGCGAAGCTGCCGGGCGACACGACGGTGTGGTGGACGACCGGCTGACGGACCGTTCGAGGAGACGCGGTCCCGTCCGACGGGACTTGAGCTCGCCACCCCCTGTCGGCCGGGTGGCGAGCCTTCCGACTACGCCCGACAACGCGACTCCACCGAATCCGTCATGACGGGCGATCCCCTCGGCCATGCCGCCGCGCGCGATCAGTCGAAGAGCAACTGGTCCAGGGACCGTCCAAGCGGCGCCAGGGCGCGGTCCGTGCAGCATGCGTGGGGGTCCCAGTCCCACACCTGTCCGTCGGCCGTCCCGAAGTCGACCAGCGTCCATATACCTCCGCCATGTGGCACGGTCGCTGAACCAGGAGCGGGTGCAGGTCAGGGACACCACCTCCCACGGCCCGAAGCCGTCGTCACGCACGAACAGATCTTCGGCTGGCCGTGACCACCTGTAGAGCTGTCGGGGCAAGTTCTTGTGCGGATGCTCGGCGGACGGGCCTTGACCGGCTTCCGACCCCGTACGTTCTCGCTCACGGATCGACTCGACGCAGGGGGCGGGATGTCTGGATACGGTCGCGCGGACAGTGAATGGGCGGAGCTGGCAGACGTCGGGCACGATTTTCTCGTCGAACGGGCGAAGCTGGGAAGGCTGACCTCGTACACCGAGCTGAACGTGACCCTCGCCAGGCGGACAGGCTGTCGTCCTTTCGACTTCGACCGTGCCGACGAGCGGGCCGCGATGGGGCATCTGCTCGGATTGATCGTGGAGCGAGACCAGGAGATCGCCCCTTCGGACCCACCACTCATGCTCTCGGCCCTGGTCAACTACCTGGGCGCCAACAACGCGGGCTCCGGGTTCTATCAATTGGCCAAGGAACTGCGACTACTCCCCATGAGCGCGTCGGCCGACGAGAAGTTCATGTTCTGGGCCAGGCAGGTGAAGCGAATCCACGAACGCCACGGTGACGGGCCGACGGTGGCCTGAGCCCGCCGAACGATGCAGCTCCGGCGCCAACAGAACCGTCGACGGGCAGGAACGCCCCGTCTCGGCACACGCCGGAGTCCTGTGCCGTGTCGCGTCACCGGACGCACTCCGTGCCCCGGGCGCCTACGGCTCTCGTCGCTTGACCGTCCTCCACAGGGCGCGGGCCTCGGGGCACACTCCCTCCGCGCACTCCGGACACGACTGTCCGTGCTCCAGCAGCCGCTGATACGCCGCCATGTCGTACGCCGCCTCGTCGATCCGGAGCAACCTCGCATCCTTCGTGACGGCTCGGAGGAGCCTTGTGCTCCCGGAAGCGTCCTCCTGCTGGCCGTCCACCGCGCTCACGGCGACCTTGCCTCGGCTCTGGGCGTTGGCCAGTGCCACGCCCGCCGACAACTTCTCCGCCGCCGTGGCTGGCCGGAGGGTGGCCCGTGCGTCCCATTCCCGCCCGCCACCGACAGGCCGCAGCTGCCAGTACGGCCCCGTCTGTCCCATCACCTCGCCAATCCGATGCGATACCTCGTCGTAGACCAGATCGCCGATCCCCGGGGTGTAGCCGTTCATGAGCGTCCCCACCGGATGGCATCGGCCAGCCGCAGCGCGACGCCTGCGCGGACGCGACCGAGGGTGATCAGGTTCAGTCCGGGCGACGCCAGGTCCGCCCCCGGGGACGGCAGAACGATGCCTGCCGCCGTCAGTGCTTCACGTAGCACCTCGACCGCTTCAGCGGCGGTGGTGCCCGGCTCCTGTGCTGTGACCATGAAATGAGCCTTGCGGAGGGGCCGATGAGCCGATGGCAGATATTCACCGATATTCGTGGGTAGTTACGACATATAAGCAATGATTCCCGTGAGGTGCCCGGCGGTCCATAGCCGGAGCTGACACACGGCGGCAAGATCAGTGCACCGAGCAGGACCGGATGAGGGAGGCGCATGGCGCGCAACATCCGCTTCAACGGCACCGGCAGCGGAGATACCGGCTGCCCGTCGATCCACGAGGACGCCGGCACCGGTGAAGTGATCGTGCATGGTCCACTGCTGACCGACCCTGGGGACGTTGCCCAGCTCCACCACCTCGGGCCCGGTGAGGTCGCCATTGTCGTACCTCGTGAGCTGATCACCGACTGGGCGCCCAAGGACGCGACGAGGCGGGCCCGCGTTATCGATCTCGCGGCCTTCAACCGGCTGTTCGAGAACTTCGAGCACACCGCCTGGAGGGTGGAGACCAGGCGCCGTTACGCGTCCGACGAGGCCACCGAGACTTACAGGCAGTACCTCGACGAGGGTCGCGTCGACTGGGACATGCGCTCCTGGTACTGCGAGACGATCAGGCGCCAGACGGCGGCCGGGAAGACCGTTGGCCGCGTTCGACTGCTTGACGAACCGCCCACAGAGGGGCAGCGCTACCTCATGATCAACGCCGTGCGGAACACCGAACTCGGTGAGGACATCCGGATCCTGCGCCGTGCGGAGGCCGAGCGGTTGCGGCTCGGTAACGAGGACTTCTGGATCTTCGACTCCCGGCTTGTCGCCCGGCTCAACTTCACCGAAGCGGACGAGCTGACTGACGTGGAGCTGACCACCGAGCCGTCCGAAGTGATCCGGTACTCGATGCTGCGAGATGCCGCCTGGCATCACGCCGTCCCGTTCCGGCGACTCGCAGCGGCCACCAGCTAGAAGTGCGGGCGGCCATCGGTGACAACGGACTACCAGCAGGCACGCGAAGCGCTCGGGGTGCGGCTGCGTGAGCTGCGTATGTCCGCGCGGGACGGGCGTCTGACCGGCGCCCGCCTCGCCCTGCTCCTGGGCTGGTCACAACCCAAGATCTCGAAGCTGGAGAACGGGAAGCAGACAGCGACCCCCGAAGATCTCCAAGCCTGGGCTGACGCGACCGGTCACCCCGACGCGTACGGAGAACTTCTCGCCCGGCTCAAGGGGTTCGAGTCGCATATCCGCTCGTGGCGCCGCCGGCTCGCTGCCGGGCACCAGCCTGTTCAGCAGGCCATCGCCGCTGAGTACGAGCGCTCGGCTGTCGTACACGGCTTCGAGAGCGTCACCGTGCCCGGCATTCTCCAGACGGCTGACTACGCGAGGTCGGTCTTCACCCGGTATGCCGAACTCCAGCGCTCGCCCCGTGATACCGAGGACGCCGTGCGTGCTCGTTTGAGGCGGCAGGAACTGCTGTACGACGGGACCAAGCGGTTCAACATCCTGATCGGCGAGACCGCGCTCCGGGCGCTCATCTGCCCGCCCGCCGTTCTCGCCGCGCAACTCGATCGTCTTGCCGGACTGGTCGGGCTGGACACCGTTGCCCTTGGGATCATCCCCCTGACCGCATCGCTGAAGATCCCGCCCACGGGCGGGTTCTGGATCCATGACGATCGCCTCGTCATGGTCGAGACATGGCACGCGGAACTGTGGATCGACGACGCCGACCCGATCGCCCTGTACCTCCGCACGTGGCGGACGCTTCGCGAGTCGGCCGTGCACGGAGCCGACGCACACCGGCTCATCGCTGATGCGCGCCGAACTGTCCTGCCTCTGTGATGTCCGGGCAGTCTCGGAGATCTCCGGGCAAGTGAGCTGTGCATCGAGCGATCCATAGAAGCTGCCGAGTTCAGGGGGTGATCGTCGCCGACCATCAGCGCGAGGCAAGTACGCCTTGACAATTCTAAATTGTCAAGGCGTACTTGCCTCATGGCTCTCCCGGACCTGGACGATCTCATCGCGGAAGTTGACCGACGCTGCGACACCGCACACCGCAGCACCAGCGGACAAGAGCAGCCCGACTGGCTCGCTCTGCTGACCGTCGCCGCCCAACTTGCAGGCCAGATGCAGGCGCTGGCAGACGATCTGGTGGAAGACTACGTCGAGCACTGCCGGATGCACGGCTCCTCATGGACCGACATCGGCACCGCCCTGGGCGTGACCCGGCAGGCGGTCCAGCAGCGTTTCCATGCGCCGCACAAGCGCTACAGCCCCGACACAATGACCGACGACCTCCGACAGGCGATGGTCCACGTCAAGGAAGCGGCGGTGCACCACCGCAACAACTACATCGGCACCGAGCACCTGCTCTGGGGACTGACCGCGGAGGACAACAGCGCCACCCGCCTCCTGCAAGCCGCCGGGCTCTCGCCGAAAACGGTCCACCGATCCGTCGGCACCAGGCTGAGCATGGGAGCTTCCCAGGCGGCCCAGCGCATCGCCTGGACGCCCTATTCCCGCAAGGCCATCGCCATCGCCGAGGCGCGCTCTCAACGGAACGGCTCCGACCACATCGACTGCGACGACCTGCTGATCGGCCTCGCCCAGGTCGGCCGCGGAGTCGCCTCCGACGTCCTGACCGCGGCCGGCTTCGACCCGGCCGCTCTCGAAGCCTGAGCCCACCACGGCCCCGGCGAGCACAACCCGCCGGACTGCGAGAACGCGGCTCTCTGCCCAGGCTTGAGTGAGACACGCCGACGAATCCCGTCTCAGTCAAGTCCGGGCACCGCAGGTCAACGCGGCATGATGCCCGGACTTATCCGAGACAGGACAGGAACCCTCAGCATTCGAGCCGACCTCGTCGCTGTGCCCTTCGAAGCCCCCGTTTCATTCAAGGCCTCGCTCCAACACCCCGCCCCGTGAAGAGATTTCGCGCGCGTGAAGAAGGTGTGTCCGGAGGGTTGACCGTCCGCCGAGTGGGCTCGTACTTTCCTCTCGGTTGAAAGTTTTCAGTCATCTTGCAGCAAGAAGCGGCAACGAATCTTGCGTGGATCGTCTCGGGTCCCCAGTCCCTGCCGATCCTCAGGGCCCCTTCAGTCGATCTTCGGACCCCTTCAACGGAGAAGGACCCCACACATGGCCAGCAGAACCCTCTCCGGCGCGCTCGCTCTCGCGGCCGGCGCGTCGATCGCGCTCGCGATGCCCGCCGGGAGCGCGTACGCCTCTCCGCCCGGCACCAAGGACGTCACCGCCGTCCTGTTCGAGTGGAACTTCGCCTCCGTCGCCAAGGAGTGCACCAACACCCTCGGCCCCAACGGGTACGGCTACGTCCAGGTCTCGCCGCCCGCCGAGCACATACAGGGCTCGCAGTGGTGGACGTCGTACCAGCCCGTCAGCTACCGGATCGCCGGGCGGCTCGGGGACGCCACCGCCTTCAAGAACATGATCGACACGTGTCACGCGGCCGGCGTCAAGGTCGTCGTCGACGCGGTCGTCAACCACATGTCGGCGGGGAGCGGCACCGGCACCGGCGGCTCGTCGTACTCGAAGTACACCTATCCCGGCCTGTACTCGTCGTTCGACTTCGACGACTGCACCGCCACCATCAGTGACTACTCCAACCGCGCCAACGTCCAGAACTGCGAGCTCGTCGGGCTCGCCGACCTCGACACCGGTGAGGAGTACGTCCGGTCGGCCATCGCCGGGTACATGAACAGCCTGCTCGGCTACGGCGTCGACGGCTTCCGGATCGACGCCGCCAAGCACATCCCCGCCGCCGACCTGGCCAACATCAAGTCACGGCTGAACAACCCGTCCGTGTACTGGAAGCAGGAGGCCATCTACGGTTCCGGGGAGGCCGTCCAGCCGAGCGAGTACACCGGCAACGGGGACGTCCAGGAGTTCCGGTACGCCTTCGACCTCAAGCGGGTCTTCAACAACGAGAACCTCGCCTACCTGAAGAACTACGGCGAGGGCTGGGGGTACATGAACAGCTCGGTCGCCGGGGTCTTCGTCGACAACCACGACACCGAGCGCAACGGCTCCACCCTCAGCTACAAGGACAACGCCAACTACACCCTGGCCAACGTCTTCATGCTGGCCTACCCGTACGGCGCGCCCGACATCAACTCCGGCTACGAGTTCACCGACCACGACGCCGGACCGCCCAACGGCGGTGCCGTCAGCGCCTGTTGGCAGAGCGGCTGGAAGTGCCAGCACGCCTGGCCGGAGATCATGCGCATGGTCCCCTTCCGCAACGCCACCCGCGGCGAGGCCGTCACCGACTGGTGGGACAACGGGGGCGACGCGATCGCCTTCGGCCGCGGCGGCAAGGGCTTCGTGGCCATCAACCACGAGTCGGGCAGCCTCAGTCGCACGTACCAGACCTCCCTCGCGGCGGGCACCTACTGCAACGTGCAGAACAACACGACCGTGACCGTGAACAGCTCCGGCCGGCTCGCCGCGACCCTCGGCTCCAACACGGCCCTCGCGATCTACACGGGCAAGAGCAGCTGCTGACGGTCCTGTAAGTAATTACCGTTACTTTCAAGCCTCTTGCTGAAACGCTTTCGGGCGGCGATACGGTCGCGCGGGGTTTGGAACTGCTGGCGTTGGAGTGGTTCAAGAGTGTTCGGGTGAGCGGGGGTGAGTGTGGATGGCCTGTGTCGAGCCGCACACCTGGCTTGTGATGCCGGTTTTCGGTGGAGAACTGACGTTCTCTCATCGAATGCGTGACCTTCATGGGTGGTGCTCGTTTCCAGGGCGACGGTGTATTCGAGTCGGGCCTGGCGGAGGTGGCGGGGTGGGTGAGCTGCGGAGCATTGCGGCGCCGTTCGTCGCGTCCGGGCCGTCCGGTGTGGCTGTCCGCACGCGTCTGAAGCAGCTGACGTCGGGTGATGAGAAGGTGCTGCGTCTGGTGGGCGGGCATCGGGGGTCGCTGGCCTCGAAGGATCTCAAGGCGCGCTGCTGGGACGGTCTGGAGCATTCCGGGCAGGCGTGGGCGGTGCGTAAGCGGGAGCTGACGCCGCTGTCGTCGTCGCGGTGGGCGGGCAGTATCACCAAGGCCACGCACGACCAGTGGGCGCTCGCCCGTCGCTGCCAGCTCGCGCACATCCAGAATCTGGAAGCGGGGATCCGCACGATCGAAGCCCGGCTGGCGCTGCCGGTCGGGCAGAAGGGGACGCGGAAGGCGCCGGGGGGTTACCGGTCGCGACGGGAGTGGCATGCGAAGTCGCGGCGGCTGCGGGTGCTGCGGGACCGGCTGACTGTCGCGAGGGCCGACCGGGAGGCCGGGATCGTGCACGTGGTGCGGGGCGGCAAGCGCCTGGCCCGTACCCGGCGCCATCTGGAGGAGGCCGGGCTGACGGAGTCCGCGTGGCGTGGGCGGTGGGAGGCGGAGCGCTGGTTCTGCCAGGCGGACGGGGAGTCCGGCAAGCGCTACGGCAACGAGACCATCCGCATCAGCCCCGAGGGCGAGGTCAGTATCAAACTGCCCGCGCCGCTCGTGTATCTGGCGAACGCCCCGCACGGACGGTACGTCCTCACCGGCCGGGTCGCGTTCGCGCACCGGGACGGTGACTGGGCGGACCGCGTCGTAGCCGATCGGGCCATCGCCTACCGCGTCCACCTGGACACCGGCCGTGGCCGCTGGTACCTGACCGCGTCCTGGCAGATCCCACCCACCCCCACCCTCCCGATCGAGGCCGCGCTCGCCCACGGGGTGATCGGTGTCGACATGAACGCCGACCACCTGGCCGCCTGGCGCCTGGACACTCACGGCAACCCGACCGGCAGCCCGCGCCGCTTCTCCTACGATCTGACCGGCACCGCCCAGCACCGTGACGCCCAGGTCCGCCACGCCCTGACCCGCCTCCTGCACTGGGCCCGCGCCTGCGGTGTGAAGGCGATCGCGGTCGAGGACCTGGACTTCACCGCCGAGAAGACCCGGGAGAAGCACGGCCGCCGCACACGTTTCCGGCAGCTTGTCTCCGGCATGCCCACCGGCAGACTCCGCGCCCGGCTGGCCTCGATGGCCGACGCCACGGGGGTCGCCGTCATCGCGGTTGACCCGGCCTACACCTCGAAGTGGGGCGCTCAGCACTGGCAGAAGTCCCTCACCACCACGACACGTAAGACCACTCGCCATGAGGCTGCTGCCGTGGCGATCGGAAGGCGCGCCCAGCAACACCCGGTCCGGCGACGGACGGCACCGCCCCCACGGCACCGGAGAGATGTGGTGGGGCATCGGACCGTCCAGGCCCGACCAGGTGTTCCCGGGCGTGAGGAAACCCGCCCCCGCATCCCCGGACCACGGACACGATCCGTGCCGCCCGGACGCGGAGCGAACGCGGGCAACCAGAACGCCCAACACCGTCCGGGGCGTTCGGCCGAGCATGAGACCTGGCAACAGGACTCACTCCCGCTCGGTCTTTAGGAACGGTCGGACCCACCAGAGCCGTCATCGCAAGGAGCCCATCTGTGATACCGAGATGGCCGACGCCGTCGAGGCGCCGAACAACCCGCGCCGGACGGACCGCCGTGGTCGGCGCGGTCACCGTGACCGCGCTGACCGCGGCGCTCGTCCAGCCCCTGGCCGCCGGGGCCGCCACACCGCCCGCACCCCCGTCCGACGCGAAGCTGGCGAAGAGCGCCGCACGTCACGACCTCACCCGCGAGCAGTTCTACTTCGTCCTGCCGGATCGTTTCGCCAATGGGGACAGGGCGAACGACAAGGGCGGGCTGACCGGTTCGCGCCTCGCCACCGGCTACGACCCCACCGACAAGGGCTTCTACCAGGGCGGTGACCTCAAGGGCCTGACCAAGAAGCTCGACTACATCAAGGGCCTCGGCACCACCTCCATCTGGATGGCCCCGATCTTCAAGAACCGGCCCGTGCAGGGGACGGGGGCCGACGCCTCCGCCGGCTACCACGGTTACTGGATCACGGACTTCACCCAGGTCGACCCGCACTTCGGCACCAACAAGGACCTTCAGACCCTGATCTCCAAGGCGCACGCCAAGGGCATGAAGGTCTTCTTCGACGTCATCACCAACCACACCGCCGACGTCGTCGACTACGACGAGAAATCCTACGACTACCTCTCCAAGGGCGCCTTCCCCTACCTGACCGAGGACGGGAAGCCCTTCGACGACGCGGACTACGCGGACGGCAGGAAGAACTTCCCGTCCGTCGACCGGCACTCCTTCCCCCGCACCCCCGTCGTCCCGGCCGCCGAGAAGAAGACCAAGGTCCCCTCCTGGCTGAACGACCCGACGATGTACCACAACCGGGGCGACTCCACCTGGGCCGGCGAGTCCGCCACGTACGGCGACTTCGTCGGGCTGGACGACCTGTGGACCGAACGCCCCGAGGTCGTCTCCGGGATGGAGAAGATCTACGAGAAGTGGGTGCGGGACTTCGACATCGACGGCTTCCGGATCGACACCGTGAAGCACGTGAACATGGAGTTCTGGACGCAGTGGGCCACCGCGCTCGACGCGTACGCCGCGAAGAAGGGCCGCGACGACTTCTTCATGTTCGGCGAGGTCTACTCCGCCGACACCGCCGTGACCTCCCCGTACGTCACCCAGGGCCGCCTCGACTCCACACTCGACTTCCCCTTCCAGGACGCGGCACGGTCGTACGCCTCCCAGGGCGGCAGCGCGAAGAAGCTGGCGTCGGTCTTCGGGGACGACTACAAGTACACGACCGACAAGGCCAATGCCTACGAGCAGGTCACGTTCCTCGGCAACCATGACATGGGCCGCATCGGGACCTTCCTGAAGCAGGACGACCCCGAGGCGTCCGACACCGAACTGCTCGCCAAGGACAGGCTCGCCAACGAGCTGATGTTCCTCAGCCGGGGCAACCCCGTCGTCTACTACGGCGACGAGCAGGGCTTCACCGGCGCGGGCGGCGACAAGGACGCCCGCCAGACGATGTTCGCCTCGAAGACCGCCGACTACCTGGACGACGACCTGCTCGGCACGGACCGCACGCACGCCGAGGACGCGTACGACACAGGTGCGCCGCTCTACCGGCAGATCAGCGCGCTCGCGGGGCTCCGCAAGGCCCACCCGGCCCTCGCCGACGGCGTCCAGACCGAGCGCTACGCGGCCGACGGGGCCGGCGTGTACGCCTTCTCGCGGACGGACGCCGCGACCGGCACCGAGTACGTCGTCGCCTTCAACAACGCGGCCGAGGCCGAGTCGGCCACCTTCGCGACCGGTTCGGCACGCATGCCCTTCAAGGGCGTCCACGGCACCGACGGCAAGGTGACGAGCGCCGCGGACAAGAAGGTCACCGTCACCGTCCCGGCCCGCTCGGCGATCGTCCTCAAGGCCGCCCGTTCCCTCGCGAAGCCCGCCACCAAGCCGTCCCTCACGCTCGACGCCCCCGCCACCGGCGCCACCGGCACGGTCGAGATCGGCGCGGACGTGGACGGCGGACAGCTCAACCGGGTCGTCTTCGCCGCCCAGGTCGGCAACGGCAAGTGGAAGACGCTGGGTTCCGCCGACCACGCCCCCTACAAGGTCACCCAGACCCTCGGCGAGGACGTTCCGACCGGCACCGCATTGCGGTACAAAGCAGTGGTGATCGACCGAACCGGACGTACGGCGAGCGCCACCGCGACCTCCACCACGGGCACCCCACCCGCTCCCGAGGTCCCCACCGCCTCCTCGCGCGACCACGCGATCGTCCACTACAAGCGCGCCGACGGCGACTACACCGACTGGCGGCTGTACGCCTGGGGCGACATCGCCGAGGGCGAGGGGACCACCTGGCCCGACGGGCATGACTTCATCGGGCGGGACGCGTACGGCGCCTTCGCGTACGTCAAGCTCAAGCCCGGTGCCACCAGCGTCAACTACCTCGTCATCGACAAGGACGGCACCAAGGACGTCTCCGCCGACCGCTCGATCGACGTGACGAGGACGGGCGAGATCTGGGTCGAGCAGGGCAAGGAGGCCGTGCGGACCGAGAAGCCGGCCGGCGACTACCCCGAGCAGGACAAGACCGAGGCCGTCCTCCACTACCACCGCGCCGACGGCGACTACGACGGCTGGGGCCTGCACGTCTGGTCCGGCGCCGCGCACCCCACGGACTGGGCCAAGCCCCTGGAGCCGGTGCGGACCGACGCCTACGGCGCCGTCTTCGAGGTGCCCCTCACCGACGGGGCCACCAGCCTCAGTTACATCATCCACAAGGGCGACGAGAAGGACCTCCCCACCGACCAGGCACTCGACCTCAGGACCGACGGACACGAGGTGTGGCTGCTGAACGGTCAGGAGAAGTACCTGCTCCCGCAGCCGGCCGGTTCCGCCGCCGCCCTCGACCTCACCACCTCCAAGGCGATCTGGATCGACCGCGACACTCTCGCCTGGAACGGCAACGACACCGCTGCCTCCACCCAGCTGCTGTACTCGCGCTCCGGCTCGATCACGGCGAAGGACGGCGCCCTCACCAGCTCCGACGAGCGATGGCTGCGGCTGAACAGGTCGGCCCTGACCGACGCCCAGAAGGCGAAGTTCCCGCACCTGAAGGCGTACACCGCGTGGACCGTCGACCCGCGCGACCGCGACCGGGTCCGTGCGGCCCTGCGCGGCCAGCTGGTCGCCTCCCAGCGCGCGGCCAACGGCGCCGTGCTCGCGGCGACGGGCGTCCAGATCGCCGGCGTGCTCGACGACCTCTACGACGGATCGGCCGCCGACCTCGGCCCGACGTTCCGCAAGGGCCGTCCGACGCTCGCCGTCTGGGCCCCCACGGCACAGTCGGTGCAGCTCGAACTCGACGGGAGGACCCTCCCCATGAAGCGGGACGACACCACCGGCGTCTGGTCCGTCACGGGGGAGAGGTCCTGGAAGAACAAGCCCTACCGGTACGTCGTGAAGGTGTGGGCGCCCAGCGTCCGCGAGCTCGTCACCAACAAGGTCACCGACCCGTACTCCGTAGCCCTGACCGCCGACTCCGAGCGCAGCCTCGTCGTCGACCTGGCGGACAGTTCCCTGGCGCCGAGCGGCTGGTCGTCGTACACCAAGCCGAAGGCCGTACCGCTGAAGGGCGCGCAGATCCAGGAGCTGCACGTCCGGGACTTCTCGATCGGCGACGGCACCGTGCCCGCGAAGGACAAGGGCACCTACCTCGCCTTCACCGACAAGGGCAGCACCGGCTCCAAGCACCTGCGGGAACTGGCGAAGGCCGGGACGTCGTACGTGCACCTGCTGCCCGTCGCCGACATCGCCACCATCCCCGAGAGGAAGGCCGACCAGGCGACCGTCGACTGCGACCTCGGCTCCTACGCCGCCGACTCCGACAAGCAGCAGGAGTGCGTGGCGAAGGTCGCGGCCAAGGACGCGTTCAACTGGGGCTACGACCCGTACCACTACACCGTCCCGGAGGGCTCGTACGCCACCGACCCGGACGGGACACGGCGCACGGTCGAGTTCCGGAGGATGGTGCGGGCCCTCAACGACGACGGCCTCGGGGTCGTGCTGGACGTCGTCTACAACCACACCCCCGCCAGCGGCCAGGCCGACAAGAGCGTCCTCGACAAGGTCGTCCCCGGCTACTACCACCGGCTCCTCGCCGACGGTTCGGTCGCCACCTCCACCTGCTGCGCCAACACCGCGCCCGAGAACACCATGATGGGCAAGCTGGTCGTCGACTCCATGGTCACCTGGGCCAAGGAGTACAAGGTCGACGGGTTCCGCTTCGACCTGATGGGGCACCACCCGAAGGCCAACATCCTGGCGGTGCGCAAGGCCCTCGACGCGCTCACGATCGAGAAGGACGGCGTCGACGGGAAGCGGATCATCCTCTACGGCGAGGGCTGGAACTTCGGCGAGGTCGCCGACGACGCCCGCTTCGTCCAGGCCACCCAGAAGAACATGGCGGGGACGGGCATCGCCACCTTCTCCGACCGGGCCCGTGACGCCGTGCGCGGCGGCGGCCCCTTCGACGAGGACCCGGGCGTCCAGGGCTTCGCCTCCGGTCTGCACACCGAGCCCAACTCCTCCGAGGACAACGGCACCCCGGCCGAGCAGAAGGCCCGGCTGCTGCACTACCAGGACCTCATCAAGGTCGGCCTGAGCGGCAACCTCGCGAACTACCGGTTCACCGACACCGACGGCAAGGAGGTCAAGGGCTCCGAGGTCGACTACAACGGGGCCCCCGCCGGATACGCGGACGCCCCCGGCGACGCCCTCGCCTACGTCGACGCGCACGACAACGAGTCGCTGTTCGACGCGCTCGCCTTCAAGCTGCCGGCCTCGACGAACGCCGCCCACCGGGCCCGTATGCAGGTCCTCGCGATGGCGACGGCCGTCCTCTCGCAGGGCCCGGCACTCTCCCAGGCGGGCACCGACCTGTTGCGGTCCAAGTCCCTGGACCGCAACTCCTACGACAGCGGCGACTGGTTCAACGCGATCCACTGGGACTGCCGGGACGGCAACGGCTTCGGCCGTGGCCTGCCCCTCGCGGCCGACAACCAGTCCAAGTGGCCCTACGCCAAGCCCCTGTTGAGCATGGTGAAGGTCGGCTGCGAGCAGATCGAGGGCGCCTCGGCCGCCTACCGCGACCTGCTGAGGATCCGTACGACGGAGGACGTCTTCTCCCTCGACACGACCGGACAGGTCCAGTCGAAGCTGTCGTTCCCGCTGTCGGGGAAGGACGAGACCCCGGGCGTGATCACCATGGAACTCGGTGACCTCGTCGTCGTCTTCAACGCCACCCCCGAGGAGCGGAAGCAGACCGTGGACGACCTGGCCGGGACGGCGTACGCGCTGCACCAGGCGCAGGCGTCCGGGGCGGACCCTATCGTCCGTACGGCGTCGTACGAAGCGGAATCGGGGACCTTCGTCGTTCCGGGACGGACCGTGGCGGTCTTCGCACGATCCGGCCGGTAGGACGCTAGCTTGGGTGGTGCGGCCGGAGCGAGGATCCGGTCCGCACCATCCGTGCGCCGGCGACGACGAGAGCCTCATGAGCCTGATGGCCGACGAAGCAAGCACCACGGTCCTGGTGGTCGACGACGCCGCCGCCAGCCGGTACGCGATGGGTGCGGTGCTGCGCAGAGCCGGACACAGTGTCGTCCCCGTCGCCAGCGCCGGTGAGGCCCTCACCGAGCTCGACGTGCGGCTGCGCTCGGGCGTCCTGCCGGACGTGGCCCTCGTCGACGTCGGCCTCCCCGACATGAGCGGGTTCGAACTCTGCCGCCGGCTCAAGGCACAGTCCCCGACGGCCGCCCTGCCCGTCGTGCACTTCTTCGCCGCGGCCGTCGCCCCCAGCGACCGCTGCCGGGGCCTGGACGCGGGCGGCGAGGCCTATCTGACGGTCCCCGCCGAACCGGAGGAGATCCAGGCGGTCGTCCGCGCCGCCGTCCGCGGCGCCCGGATGCGCACCGGCGCCGAGGCCCTCGTACGACGGCTCACGCTGCTCTCCGAGACCATCGTCGACGTCCAGGCCGCCCGCACCCTGGAGGAGTTGGCCGGGGCCGCCGCCGAGGGAGCCGCCCGGCTCACCCGGTCGCCCGCCGCCGTGTTCGTGCTCGGGGAGGACGGCCACCTCTACAGCGGCACCTCCCGGGCCCGCGCCCGCACCACCCTCCCCGACGCCGGCGCGCACGACGCCGTGGCCCGGCTCATCCGCCGCGTCACCGACGGCGACCCCCGCCCGCACGACACGGTCGTCCCCGCGCCCCTGTGGCCCGCCGGGTTCTTCCGGCCCGGCGTCACCGAGGACGCCCGTCTCGCCCTCGCCCGCACCGAGAGCGGTACGCTCGTCTGCGTCGCCACACCCGTGCACAGCACCCGGGGCACGGCCTCCGACACCACGGGCCTGGTCGCCCGCCTCGCCCAGGCCACCGCGCTGGCCGCGCAACCCCTGCTCATGTACCAGGTCGAGCGCCATGTCGCGCTCACCCTCCAGCACAGCTTCCTGCCCAAGCGGGTGCCCGAGTTCCCCGGCCTGGAAGTCGTCGTCCGGTACGTGCCGGCCTCCCGGCAGACCGAGATCGGCGGCGACTTCTACGCGGCACTGTCCACTCCAGGCGGCGTCCTCACCGCTGTCGGCGACGTCGTGGGGCACTCCCTGGAAGCGGCCACCGTGATGGTGGAGATCCGGCACGCCCTGCGCGCCTACTGCGTGGAGCAGTCCGACCCGGCGGCGCTCGCCCACCGGCTCGACCGGATGCTCCAGCACTACCACCCGGACGTGACCGCCACGGTCTGTCTGACCCTCGTCGATCCGGGCAGCGAGCGGGTGCGGATCGCCAACGCGGGCCACATCCCGCCGTTGATCGTCCGTGACTCCGGCGAGGCCGCCTATGTGAAGGCCGCTGGCCCCCTCCTCGGGCTCGGCCTCGAACGGCCCGAGCCCACGGAGACGGTGCTGTGGCCGACGGACCGGCTGCTCATGGTCACGGACGGGCTCGTCGAGACCCGGGGCATCGACCTGTCGCTCTCCCTGGAGCAACTGCGGGCCGCCGCCGCGGACGCGCCGACCGGGACGGTCGCGCTGTGCGACACCCTGCTGCACTGCTTCGGCCAGGACCGGGAGGACGACATCGCGATGCTGGCGTTACGGCTGCGGTTAGGGTGACCCTCATGCCGCAGATCACTGTTGACTACTCCGCCGTCCTCTCCGAGGGCTTCGACCGGCCCGCGTTCGCCAAGGCCCTGCACGACGAGGTCGTGCGGACGGCCGCTGCGAAGCCGGCGGCCTGCAAGACGCAGTTCCGGGCCACCGAGGACACGGTCGTCGGGCCCGACACCGACGGTCACGCGATCGTCCACGTCACGCTCGGGCTGCTCGCGGGCCGGACCGACGAGACCAAGGTGACGCTGGCGGAGAACGTGCTGGAACTGCTGCGGGAGCACGTGAAGGTGGGGGAGGGGTTGGCGTTCCACGCGTCGGCGGAGGTACGGGACCTCGATCCGTCGTACCGGAAGTTCGACGTCTAGGGGAGGATCAGCCGCGGGCCAGAGCCACCAGGCGGCCCGCGAGGTCGCTGAACGGGCCGTCGTGCGGCTCGTTCGCGAGCATGCCGCGGAGCAGGTCCGCCATCTCCGCGTCCTGCGCCGCGCTCACGGCCGCCAGGGCCGCGAAGCCGTGGACGAGTTGGATCTCCAGTTCCTGTCTCGGGATACGGCGGCCGTCCAGCCAGATGAGGGCCGTGGACTCGGCCAGCGAGATCCAGGAGCGGATGACGAGTTCGAGCCGGGCCGGCGGGGCGTCGACGTCCAGATGCGAAAGGATCTGGACATAGGCGGCCTGCCGTACGCCGTCGACGAGGGCGTTGGTACGGGACGAGCCGACGGCCGGGCCACCCCGCATCAGGGCCGAGAACCCGGGGCCGTGTTCGTCGACGAAGTCGAAGAACCGGTGCGTGACACGGAGCAGCCGGGCGCCGAGCGGACCTTCCCGGGGTTCCACGAAACGGTTCGCGAGATCGTCGGAGGCACGCTTCAACGCGGCCTCGTACAGGCTGAGTTTGCCGGGGAAGTAGTGGTAGACGAGTGGACGGGAGATACCCGCCGCCGAGGCTATCTCGTCGATGGAGACCTCGTCGGGCGAGCGCCGGCTGAACAGTTCGAGGGCGACCCCGATCAACTGCTGCCGCCGCTCCTCCACACCCATCCTGCGGCGCACACCGGTTCGCATACGAACACCTTACCGATCGATTCCAGCCGTTCATCGGCTGGATAGCGTATAGGCGTTCGACCCATCCGGTCACCGGTCTGTCGCCGACCGGCCTCGCCTCACTGGGTCCGGGCGGGCTGAAGCGTGCTGATCTTCCGGCCGTTCGCCAGCGTGCCCGTCAACTCCGCCCGCGCGCCCTCCTCGACCGCTACGGCGAGAAGGTTGCCCTGCGCCGATCCGCTCGCCCCGCCGCCCAGTTCCACGGAGACGGTGTCCCTGCTCCCGGCGGCCAGCAGATAGGAGACACCGGCCGCGGACTTCCACGGGCCGCCGGCGAGGACATGGGGGTCGGCCGGCCCGCAGACGGGCACCTCGTCGGCGGCGGCCGTGACATACGCGCCGGCCGGGGTGACGAACTGCGTCATCGCCCGGGTGCCCGCGCCCCGCCAGGTCTCGGCGCGGGTGCACACCCAGTCGGCCGTGCCACTGCCGTCGGGCAACGGCTGGCGCGCGAACCGCCAGGCGTTGACGCTCCGCACCCCCTGCGACCGCACGGCGGCGAGGGAACAGGCGAAGGGCGCCCAGACCTCGGGAGCGGCGGACGCGTCACGGGCGGGCGCGCGGGACGGCCGGCCGACGGTGAGATGCGCGGGAATCACCTCGGCCAGATCGCTCAGCAGCCGCGTACCTCCCTCGGCATCGGTCAGCTGAAGCACGTCCCACGACTCGCACTTCCCGGCACGCACCGCCGGACTCGCGAACGGAGCCGTCGTCCCGTCCTTCGCCAGCGCCAGCCTCCGCACCCCGCCGTCGGCCTTCGCCAGTTCCCGTACGGCCGCCTCGCGCACCCAAGGCGCCGTCAGATAGCGGACGTTGCCGTCGACCCGGCCCAGCACCAGGGCGCTCGCGCCGGCGCCGGTCGCCCCGTCCACCCGGGTCAGGTCCAGGGCCGCCATGCCCGGATCGTCGAGGGGCTCCGCGTACCGGGCGATCCGCAGGCCGTCGTGGAGCAGGACGACCCGGAGGTTGTCGACCTCGCCCGCGTACAGCAGCTGCGGCGGGCCGGGCGGGGGACCGGCCTGCGTGCCGAGGGTGACCGCGACCTGCACGGACTCACCGGGCCGGGCCCACACGGCGAGCGCCCGCCGCAACAGGGCCTTGTCCTTGACGAGATCGCCGCGCGCGGGCCAGGTGGTGAAGTCGGCTCGCCCCGTCGCCCGCCACGCCGTGGCCGTCGCCGTCGTCAACCTGCCCGGATCCAGGGCCGCCTGGGCCGCTGGGTTGCGCGCGTACGACGGTGCCGCCGCGCCGTCCGGGCCCCACCCGTCCCCGGGCAGGCCGAGGAACGCCCCGCACACCGCCACGGCGGCCGTCGCGGCCAGCGCGGCCTTCGTGTGCTGGCGGCGGCGCACCAGATCGGTGGGGCGGGCGTGCAGCGAACAGGGGTCGTACTCGGGGGAGAGGAGCAGTGCCTGCTGCTGCGTCGGCACCGAGTCGGCCTCCCGCAGCGCGGCCGCCGGATCACCGACCCCGGCCTCTTCCAGGAGCGTGCGGACCGCCGGGTCCGGGAGCCTCTCCAGGCCCCGCAGGACATAGGCGGCCCGAGCCGGTCCGGAGAGCGCCGACAGCCGCTGGTCCAGGGCCAGTTCGTCGGCGCCGCCCGAGCGGGGGAAGAGCCGCAGCCCCCACACGCGCGGGAGCAGCGGGGGCAACTGGGACCGCTTCGGCCACGCCCTGCGCCGCAGCGGGAGTCCGGCCTCCAGGGCGGTGCGGACCACCTGGAGCCGGACATAGGCGTACCCCGGATTGCGCTCCCGCCCCGCCACGGTTCCCGTGCCCGTCGCCTGGGCCGGGATAAGGGAGGCCGACGCGCGCCCCCTCGGCAGCGCCCGCTGCGTCAGCGCGTGCGCCGTCAGCACACGACGGTTCCGGCCCAGGCTCGACGGCAACGTCAGGTAGGCGAGCCGCACCAGACGCGGATAGTGCTCGACGAGCGCGGCCTCCGCCTGCTCGACGTCCACGACCGACTCCTGAGCGCGGGAAGCTGTGGGGCGCGGGGCGACATCCTGTGACTGCACGTTCAACAGAACGAGCGGAATGGTCCGATGGTCACCACACCGCTCCACTGGGGTCGGCCGGTGCGCCCAGGGGGGTGGAGGTGCGTGTCTCGTGGGCGGGGTGCGGGTGAGTGGGGCTGGTCGCGCAGTTCCCCGCGCCCCTGAAAAGCAGGGGCTTCGCCCGTGCTTTTCGCCCCTGAGCGGCCGTAGGCCCTCAAGGGGCGCGGGGAACTGCGCGACCAGCCCCCACCGGACCCGCGGATGGGGGTCAAAGGGGCGCAGCCCCTGGGATGGGACGGGTAGGGGAGGCGGGGGCGAGAAAAGGTCAGGTGAGCGACCACCCACTGAACTCGACCAACCCCCGAACCCCGCTCCCCCCGTTCGTCGCACTCATGAAGATCCCCACATCCTGCCCCCGGACCACCGCCCCCGGCACCCCCACCGAAGCCACCACCCGCCAGCTCACCCCGTCATCGACCGAACATTCCCCCGTGTACGCCCCCACCCCCGTCCGCCGCAGCCGCAACAACACCGGTGCTTTCACCCCCGTGATCCGCCGATACGTGTCGAGCGTCCCGTCCCCCGTGCTGTCGTACGACAGCACCACCCCGTTCGCCGGAGTGACCGCCAGATTCAGGAACCCCGCCGCCCTCGCCGTACCGAGACTGTTGCGCACCACGATCCCCGCCCGCGCCCAGTTCCCGGTCGCCGCCTGGGAGTCGACCCGGAGCGTGACGGACGTACCGTCGCGCAGGGCCCCCGCCCGGTAGACGGACCCGAACTCCGTCGTCCCCCGCCACAGGTCCGCCCCGCCCCCGTCGATCCCGAAGCGGCTGCCCAACTGCCCGAAGACAGCCCCGTTGTTGGTGTATGTCCGCCACCCGGCGGCCAGCGGGCCCGCCTCGAAGAGCGTTCCGTCGAAGCGCCCCTCGACCCGCTTCTCGCCGCGCGGCCCGTACTTCGCCGTGACCGTGTACGGCAGCGGCCGCAACGGCCGGTCGAGCGGAACGTCCGGCGCGTCCGCGCGCCAGCGCACCGTCCCCGAGCCCGCCGCAGCGACGCTCGCCAACGATGTCGGACCCTCCGGCTCGGCCGTCCCGGCGAAACCGCCGAGGGCGAAGTCCACCCGCCCGGTCGCCCGCAGCCCGTTGACGTTGCGCAGGACCGCCGACAGCCGCGCGCTCCCGCCAGGCGGCAGCACCGGCGGCTCGGCCGTGACGGTCAGCGACCCCTGGTACGGCGCCCGCGCCAGCACGTCCCGCACCCGCACCGCCGCCCGGTACGCGTCCCCCACCGGCCGCGCCGGATAGTCCTTGCGCTCCCGTGTCCACGGCTCCTCGAACGCGAACCAGTCCACGGCCGCCGGAGAGGTCCCCGTGACGAGCGCGTCCTCCAGCGAGTCCAGCCACTTCTGCCAGCGCGGCACGTAGAAGTCGGCCATGAGACCGTTCCACTCCCGGTTGCCGTACTCGTGCAGATTCCCCGTGTCGGACGTGGCCCGCCCGCCCCACACCGTGATCAGCACCTTCGCCGTCCGCTCGAACTCCGCCCGCTCGGCGTCGTTCGTGGCCATCAGCCGCGCGTCGTTCACCCACGGACCGAGCAGGAACGCCGTGTTCGTCCCCGTGACCTCGTCCGACAGCCGCATCAGCCGCAGCCAGAGCGTGGACAGCGCACGGAAGGTCGCCAGGTCGCCCCGTCGGTAGGCCGCCCGCAGCTGGGGCAGATACTGACGGCTGCGGTGCGCGAGCGCCTGCCGGGCCACGTCCACCACGTCGTACCGGTACGCCGGGTTGCGGCGCAGCACGTCCGCGACGCCCAGCAGCCCGGCGAGGGCCGCGTCGAAGCGGCCCGGGTCGTACGTCAGGGTCCTCGGCGCGTACTCGGCGGCCCGGTCCGCGGCCAGGTCGGGGCGGGCGCAGAACAGGGAGTCGTGCGGGTCGCTGCGCTCCACGGCCCGCTGCTGGTAGGCGGTGTCGTGCAGCGCCTGCCACGCCCTGCGGGCGTTCGCGTCGCGGCCGCCGTAGCGGAAGTCGGCGTACGAGGAGAACCAGGCCGCCCGGTCGATCTTCTTCGGCGTCCAGGCCAGTTCGGAGAAGAGTTCGAAGGCCGCGGGGTCGCGATCGGTGGCCTCCGGCATGAACGCCGTACCCACCAGCGCGCTGCCCGCCTTGTCCCGCCAGGCGAAGAACTTGTCGTTCCACAGGTGGGCGCGGGCCCCGATGGTCGTACGGCCGCCGAAGTTGGGGATCGTGCCGAAGCAGTACGGGGTGCCGCCCCAGTCGCGTTCGCGGTTCGTGACGCTGGTGTAGCGGTCGGAGACGCCGTCCACGATCAGCATCTTCGACCGGTCGATGGCGTCCAGGAGTGCGGGCAGCGGGTTCTCCTGCCAGCCGAGGATCACCCAGGTGGCGCCGGGGTGGGCCTTCTGGAGGGCCTTCTCCACGCCCTGTGCGGCGTCCGGCACCGGCACGTCGCCGGCCGTGCCGCCCTCGTGCAGGAGGTCCATCTTGAAGTGGGACGCCTCCCCGTACACGTCCTCCAGATGCCTGTAGAAGGAGGCGGCGACCCGGGCGAAGGTGTCCGTGCGCGGGTCGAGCCAGTCGGGGCGTTCGAAGCCGTGCCAGATGCCCTGCGGGACGACGTGCGCGTCACCGCCGTTGCGTGCCACGAACTCCTTGGGCACGTGCCCGTAGTAGCCGGGCAGCACCGGCGACATGCCCAGTTCGTGCAGCCGGTCGGTGATCCGCCGGCCGAGGGCCGCCCGGCGGGCGATCAGCTCGGGGGAGAGGGGGCCGCCGTAGCCGGAGAGGTTCTGCAGCAGCCACCAGGGCTGGTGCGAGGGCGCGGGCAGCCAGGCCCGGGACTCCTCGTCGGAGTAGCCGAAGTCCTTCAGCAGCCGGTGGTAGACGGCCTCCATCCCCGAGATGACCAGCACCTCGTTGCAGCCGTGCGCCGCCAGCAGGTCGATCTGGTGCTCCCAGTACGACCAGTCCGCGTACGGGGCGGTGTAGCCGTCGTTGGTGTCGTTGAGCGCGAAGCGGTGGGGGAGCGCGGTGGATCTCTCCAGGGGGCGGGCGGGTGCGGGGAGGCGCTTGGGAAGGTCGAGCCGGCTGCCGTTCCAGGCGAGGTGCGCCCCGCAGACGTACTTGAGGTACCAGTGGACGCCCATGAGCAGCGTGGCGGGAGTCGTGGCCCGGACCCGGATGCTTCCGGTGGTGCCCGTGACCCGGAAGCGGTCGACGGTGCCGCTGCGGTCGAGCAGACTGAGCCGGAACTGTCCGGCGTGGCCGGGCAGCAGCCGATTGAGCGCGGAGCGCGCGGGAGCCGTATCGAAGACGGGGCCCTCGCCGGGGCTCCCTGCGGCGTGGGCCGGGGCCGACCACGGCAGGTAGGTTCCGAGGCCGATGACACCGGCCGAGCCCAGCACCGTGCGTCGCGACGGACTGTTCATGTCTGTGTGCCCCCTGTGTCGACAGTGGCGGCACGCTAACTGGGCGACCGTCCGTGAACAACGGTGCGCACGGAGCTGGCGAGTTCACGTCGCCGGAATGGACGCGGAGGTACGGATGAGTTTGACGAGGAAGAGCCTTGCGGGGAGCGCGGCCGGCACGGTCGCCGCTCTGCTGCTGCTGACCGGCTGCGGCTCGGGCGACGACACCGAGGCCGCCGTGCCGAAGACGGCGACCGGGACGCTGGAGCACATCGCGGGCGAGGTGGGCTGCAAGCCGGACATGCAGACGGACGAGGACACGATCCGCCAGGCAGTCTGCAAGAACAGCGACGGCGAGTTCGATGACAAGTTCGTCCTCGCGACCTTCGCCACCGATCGCGGCCAGGCTGAGTGGCTCGCGGCTGCCAAGGACTACGGCGGCTACTACCTCGTCGGCCGCAAGTGGGTCGCCATCGGGAAGGAGACGACGGTCTCCGGGCTGCAGGGCACGCTCGGCGGGGAGCTGCAGGAGGGGTCCGAGCACATGAACCCCGGTGGCAGCCACAACAAGAGCGGCAGTCACGAGGGCTGACCGCGCGGGCCCGCGGCCCCGGGGGACGACGAAAGCCGGCGGTGATGGATCCACCGCCGGCTTCCTCATCACCGCTTCAGGTGACTGGTGACCGGTTCAGGACTACTGGCAGTCCTGACCGCTGTTGATGCAGTCGACCATCTGCTTCATCGTGTTCTCGTCGAAGAAGTTGATGAAGTCGTTGTGGTCGGTGATCGCCTTGTGCAGCTCGGTCGGGAAGCCGTCCACCGCGAACGGGTTCACGACCTGTCCGTTCTGGATCTGCGGGGCCGGAACGTCGTAGACCAGACGGGCCTGGAGCTGGGGGATGGCCTGGAAACCGTTGGGACAGCTGCCGTCCGCCTCGACGAAGTCCACGTGGGTGCGGTGGTTCGCGCTGTCGATGTTCTGGCCGTCCCAGCAGCTCTGGAAGAAGGACGTCCGTACCACGGAGCTGCCCTCGGGGCAGATCGGGTACTTGTCCGTCAGCTGCCGGTCCTCGAAGCCGGTGCAGCTCCAGTTGGTGTTGGCGTTGGCGAGGCCGTTGTTGAAGGCCTTGGCGTCACCGGTGATGATGCGCAGGGCCTGCGGCATCGCGACGACATTGCCCTTCTTGTTGCCGACGAACTTCAGCTCCGCCTGGCTGGCCTCGAGGATCTTGCCGATGTTGCCTTCCGCGCCGCCACCGAGGTCGTTCGCGTCGAACTCCTGCGTACCGTCCTGCAGACGCAGCACCGGCCAGTAGTACGACGACTTGTCGCCCTGGTTCTGGCAGCTGGTGCCGGCCTGGAGGAACTGCTGGTCGCTGGTGAAGGCGTTGTTGTTCTGGTTGCCGACGTAGTCGTGCGTGTGCTGCGCGCCGTTGTCGACACCCGGAGCCACGATGATGTTGTCCGAGTTGTGGTTGTCGTTCGAGTTGGTGCCACAGCTGGTGGTGAAGCTGCCCGTCGAACCGCCGTTGCCGTTCGCGGCGAGACCGTTTCCGTTCACACCCTTCGGGCCGCCGTTCGGCTGGACCTGGGTGATGTCCTGGAAGTCGGCCGCGACCGGACCGTTGGCGACCGGGCCCTGGCCCTGGCCGTCACCGCCCTGGTTCTGACCCTGGCCGTCACCGCCCTGGTTCTGACCGTCGCCGCCCTGGTTCTGGCCCTGGCCGCCGTTGTTGCCGCCCTGGCCCTGGCCGCCACCCGCGTTGGTCTGGTTCGGGTCGGCGACGCCCTTGCAGCCGGCGAGCTGGTCCATGCCCTGCGGAGCCTGCCCGCCCGCGTTCCGGATGTTGATGCCGATCCGGTCGAGGGTGGCCACTCGCTTGGACTTGAGCGGGCCGATGATGGCGTTGTTGACGAAGCCGGCGTCTCCCGCCTGGGCCTGGCGCGTGTCAGCGAGACGCTTGTAGGCCTCGGTGATCTGCTGGTCCAGCAGCGCCAGCTCCTTGGCGACGCCCTTGCGTGCCCTCTCGGGCACGTTCGTCAGCTTCTGACCGACGTCCGGGCAGTCGATCGTGGCCACCTGAGCGGAGGCCAGCGTGCTGTTCTGCCCGGACTTCGACTCGCCCGCTGAGGCGTAGAAGTTCGCCCAGACCAGGCCGCCGCCCGCGACCGCGAGCGCCGCGGATGCGGCGATGGCCCGGACGGCCAGCGGCGAACGTCGTTTGCGTGTGTTGCGTCCCATGGAACTCCTCTGACTTCCTTGCGGGGCATCGAGGCGCCCGACAGGAGTGAAGCGGCTCCATCACATACGCGGCGAGTCCCAGGAGTGTTCAGACGACTCAGAAATTGCTGAGAGATCCGTGGGACAAAGTGGTTTCAACACCCCACGAAATACCAGGAGTTGTCGCCCGTCTACGCGGTGTGCGCGGTGAAGTCCCCTGGCGGGGTCCGTGAAGGGATCGTTTCGGCGGCCCTGGTCAAGATACGCGAGAACCGCCGCCCGCGAGCCGATTGCCCGTTCTGCCGCCGAACCGCACCCGCTCCTAGAGACCCAGCACCCTCGCCTCCACCGCCGGGTCCAGACCCACCGGAGGCCGGTCGGGCCGGTGCGGGGCGACCCCGCCGAGCCCCGTCAGCCACTCCCAGGTGTCCCGCACGGTCTCCGTCACGTCCCGGCAGCGCAGTCCGTCCCGCATGGCCCGTGACACGTCCGCCCGGTGCAGCGCGTCGTGCAGGTCGCTCCCCTCGGACACCCACACCGGCAGTCCCGTCCACGGCGCTATCCCAGCGTCGAGGATCAACTCCGGTGCGGTCCAACGGAGTTCGGCCGGTCCGCCGGTCGCCCGTACGCAGGCGTCGAGCAGCGCGCCCATGGTGGCCGCGCCCGGGGGACCGGCCAGGTTGTAGGGGCCGCTCAACCTCTGCTCCGCCGCGTCGAGCATCCAGTCGGCGAGATCGCGGACGTCGACGTACTGCAGGGGGAGGTCCTGGGGACCGGGCGCCAGGACCGGGCCGCCCCGGGCGACCCGGTTGAGCCACCAGGGCAACCGGCCGATGTTCTCGTACGGCCCGAGGATCAGCCCGCAGCGCACCAGGAGCGACCGGTCGGCACCGAACGCCTCGACCGCGGCGAGCTCGCCGCCCCGCTTGTCGCGGGCGTAGTCCGTCTGCCCCGCGTCGGCCGACGCGCCCTCCACCACGGGCGCCGCCTCGTCGTAGCCGGCGGCCGGGGGCCAGGCGTACACCGAGCAACTCGACACGTACACATACCGCTCGGCCACGTCGGCCAGCAGCCGCGCGGTGTCCCGGACGGCTCGCGGCGCCGCCGACCATGTGTCGACGACGACATCCCACCCGCCCCCGCCGGAGCCGGAACCGGCGGTGGAGGCCTCGACGAGCGCCGCGAGCCCGTCCGGTGCGGTGCGGTCGCCCAGCAACGACCGCACCCCGGCCGGAGGTGCGTGCCGTCCCCGGTGGAAGACGGTCACCTCCCAGCCGCGGGCCAGCGCCGACTCCACGACGGCGCGGCCCACGAACTCCGTACCTCCCAGCATCAGAAGTCTCATACCGCCGAACTCTGCCCGCAGGGCAGCCGCCATGGCACGGAAATCTGCTCTCAGAAGATCCGCTCTCGGGAGATCCACGCTCAGGAGACCCATCGGGCCCCGAGGCGCAGACCCGCCGTCAACGGCCCAGCGGCGGCGTGTACTTGTACCCGACCCGTCGGACCGTCTGGATCGCCTGGCGGAACTCCGCGCCGAGCTTGCGGCGCAGCCGGGCGATGTGGACGTCGACGGTCCGTCCGTCGCCCACATGCCCGTAGCCCCAGACCGTGGTGACCAACTGGTCCCGGGTGTGCACCCGGTGGGGGTGCGCGACCAGATGGGCGAGGAGTTCGAACTCCAGGTAGGTGAGGTCGAGCGGCCGCCCGTCGACGCGCGCGGTGCGCTGCGCGGTGTCGACGTGGACGAGTTCGTCCCCGACCTCGACGGAAGCGGAGGCGGAGGCCGAAGCGGTGTCGTCCGCGACCGCGAACGGCAGTAGCGGCGGCTGCCGGTCGGCCGGCACCAGCACCAGGTAGCCGACCATCGGCGGCCGGCCCGGCAGCGCGGGCAGGGTGTGCTGGGGCGCGGGCAGCCAGGTGGCGCCCGGCGGCAGGAAGTCGGTGAGGTCCACGACCTCGTCCCGGCCCACGGCACGCAGCCGGTGGCGTGGTGCGGGCCCGGGGGAGGGGACGGCCACGGGGGCGGAGCCCGGCGCGGCGGTCAGCGGGGTGGCGGTCGACAGAGAACGGGTGTTCGCCATGAGAGGTCAGCTCTTTCGCACGAGAAGTTCGTCCGGGAGACCTCGGCGACCGAGTTCGTGGTCGGGACCCGCCGAGGGGCGTACGTCGTTCCGCGCCGACCGAAGGCCGGGGTGTACGGCTTTAGAGAGCCGGCGCGTTCATCGCGCGGCAACACACCCGGTCGAAGTCGTGGTGCTGACGGGAAGGCCAGAAGGGCTCGAGGTCATGGCGACCCGTCGCACGTCGGTTCTGGAAGCTGGCCATGGCCCCATTGAAGCAGACACACGCCCGTCGCAGGAGCCTCCTCTCACTGCTTGGACGCCTCATGTCCCCACGGTCGCACGCCCCACCGACAACGCCGGAGGGCGCCCACCGTGACGGTGGGCGCCCTCCAGGAGCAGCGGGGTGGATCAGACCTGGCCGGCCTTGTCGAGCGCGGTGCAGCAGGTGTCGACGATCAGGCGCGTCACGACGTACGGGTCGACGTTGGCGTTCGGACGGCGGTCCTCGATGTAGCCCTTGCCGTCCTTCTCGACCTGCCACGGGATACGGACCGAGGCACCGCGGTTGGAGACGCCGTAGGAGTACTCGTTCCACGGGGCGGTCTCGTGCAGACCGGTCAGACGGTCGTCGATGCCGGCGCCGTAGTTCTTGACGTGGTCGAGCGGCTTCGAGCCCTCGCCCAGCGACTCGCACGCGGTGATGATCGCGTCGTAGCCCTCGCGCATCGCCTTCGTGGAGAAGTTGGTGTGCGCACCGGCGCCGTTCCAGTCACCCTTGGCCGGCTTGGGGTCGAGGGTGGCCGCGACGTCGAAGTCCTCGGCGGTGCGGTAGAGCAGCCAACGGGCCACCCACAGCTGGTCGGCGACGTCCAGCGGCGCCAGCGGACCGACCTGGAACTCCCACTGGCCGGGCATGACCTCGGCGTTGATGCCGGAGATGCCGAGACCGGCGGTCAGGCAGTTCTCCAGGTGGGCCTCGACGATGTCACGGCCGAAGATCTCGTCGGCGCCGACACCGCAGTAGTAGCCGCCCTGCGGGGCCGGGAAGCCGCCCTTGGGGAAGCCGAGCGGGGTGCCGTCCTGGAAGAACGTGTACTCCTGCTCGATGCCGAAGATCGGCTCCTGCGCGGCGAACTTCTCGGCGACCTCACGCAGCGCGGCACGGGTGTTGGACTCGTGCGGCGTCATGTCGATGTTGAGGACCTCGCAGAGCACGAGGACATCGTCGCCGCCGCGGATCGGGTCCGGGCAGGTGAAGACCGGCTGGAGCACACGGTCCGAGGAGTGCCCCTCGGCCTGGTTGGTGGAGGACCCGTCGAAGCCCCAGATCGGCAGCGCGTCCAGACCGGCGGGCTCACCCGCGATGATCTTGGTCTTGGAGCGGAGCTTGGCCGTCGGCTCGGTGCCGTCGATCCAGATGTACTCAGCCTTGAAGGTCACGGGACACATCCTTCGGGGTGGGTCACTAGGCGCATGTGCGGGTGCTGCGGCGCTGCGGCACTGAAACGCCGCGCTGATGCCGGGCAGCCTGTCAACCTGCGATTTCCCGATCATTGCTCGAATGTGAACCCCGTGTTACCTGGTGACTCTGTGGCGCGATTCACGCCCTGGCGCGCCCGGCCGGCCCGGACCCGGCAGGTCCCGGTGGACGCGCTGTTCGTGCACGCGCGGGTGGCCGGGCGCCGCTGCGCGCGGTGCCCGGCCACCCCGGACGACGATCGCCTGCCCTTCACGTCACCGTAACGAGCGGGTCCGCCCCGCCGGTCCGGTCCCGGGTCACCCCACCTTCTCGATCAGCGCGCGGCGGATCAGGAACTTGCCGGGTTCCCGGACCTGTTCGAAGGCCGCGTTGTTCAGCAGCACACAACTGCCGGAGACGGAGGTGACCTCCACGGTGGTGGACTTGTTGTTGTCCAGGTTGGTCACCCGCAGCTTCGTGCCCGCCGGGAACTCGTTGCTGGAGGCGGCCGGGGCGCCGCCCTCGCCGGAGAGAGTGACGGTGGAGCCGTTGCAGACCTGCTCGCCGGCCCCGGCGTTCCCCGTGTCCCCTGCGTCCGCACCGCCGGCGTTGCCCGCGGCCTCGTCGCCCTGGGGGTCCTGAGCCGACCCCCCGGTCTCCGCGGCCGGCGCGGACGGCTGTGCGGGCTGCGCGGCCTGGGAGCCCTGAGCCGACTCCCCGACGACGCAGTCCGACGCGCCCTGCTGGACCTTGATCTGGGCGATGACCGCCTCGCGGTTGGCGATCCGGGCCGCCGACTGGGCGTCGGGGTTCGCCTTCTGGTCCGCGATGAACCGCTCGTTGTTGCCGAGGGCGGTGGCCAGCCCCCGGCAGACACTGGAATCCGCCGCGGACTGCGCCGCGTTCGACGTGGCCGCCATGGCGAAGGCCCCGCCTCCCGCCACCGCCGCCGCGGTCACGAACAGGGCGACCTTCTTCTTCGTGCTGAGCGTTCTCCTACGCGACATGCGCGCCTCCTGTTCCCGGTGGACCGTCGTCGGGTCACCGGATCGGACGAGTACGCCGCTATGTACGAGATCCCGAACGAAGCTACTCAACGGTCACAGCGAACTCTCAAGTAACGCACGTCACACGACGGTTGAGAGCCCGGCTGCCGGAACCGCGAGACCGAGGAGCAAGTCAACTGGACAGAGCGTCCCGTACCGCGTCGTCCGTGCGGGCCACCACCGCGGTGCCGTCGTCCGCGGTGATGATCGGCCGCTGGATGAGCTTGGGGTGCTCGGCGAGCGCCTTGACCCATCGGTCGCGCGTCTCGGCGTCCCGGGCCCACTCCTTGAGGCCGAGTTCCTTGGCGGCGGCCTCCTGGGTACGGGTGATGTCCCACGGTTCGAGCCCGAGCTGGTCGAGTACGGCACGGATCTCGTCCTCGCTCGGGACGTCCTCCAGATAGCGGCGGACGGTGTAGTCCGCGCCCTCGGCGTCGAGCAGGCTGATCGCGCGACGGCACTTGGAACAGGCCGGATTGATCCAGATCTCCATGCCGACCACCGTAGCCAACGGGGCCCGCGAACCCGTGTCTCACCCCTGTCACAGGACCCGTCAGATCCCTTCTGGCCAGGGGCGATTGTCAGTGGGGGGTAGTAAAATAGAAGCAGTGTTCGAGGGTTGCCGACGGGGGATCTCCGGCGGCGCCCAGACCGCGACAGGAGGATGTCTTGCCCGCTGCCGCACTGAAGTCGAAGCCGCTGCCCACCCAGTCCACCGTCCAGCACCCCGTTCTGCTCGACCTGCCCTACGAGCCGGTGGTGAAGCACACGCTGCCGCCGGGCCGGCCGCGCGATTGGTACATCACCCACAACCGGCGCCTGAAGGCCATGCGCCTCGCGATCGCCCTGCTCGACTCCGGCGTCTACATGCCGAACCAGGCGCGCAACGAGACGATCCGGAGCACGGCGGAGGTCATCGGGGTGCACCCGCCGTCGGACACCACGTGCCACATGGTGCGGGCCCTGATGCGCTACAGCCGCTGAGGCTGAGCGAAAAGGGGCGATCTCCGGCCGCCAGGGTTGGCCGGAGATCGCCCTAGTCCTGCCCGTCCGGGGTCCATACGATGCGGTCGCCCCTCGGTCTTCACAGCTGCTTCACATGTTGCTGCTTCAAGGATCGCGGGGTTCTCGCGCATGTCTCTTGGCATGTGCATGCCTATGATCGGAGAACCCCCCATGGTTCGTGGTCTCCTCCTGGGCGGCGCCGTAGCCGCTCTCTTCGCCAGTGCGCTACCCGCGCAGGCCGAGTCCCCCTTCGAGGACCCGCCCCCGGACAAGATCGTCATCAAGGTCGCCACGGTGAACGGCTCCGGCTGTCCCCAGGGCACGGCCGCGGTCGCCGTCGCACCGGACAACACGGCGTTCACGGTGACCTACAGCGACTACCTGGCCCAGGTGGGCGGCGGCGCGCCGTCCACCGCGTTCCGCAAGAACTGCCAGCTCAACCTGATCGTCCATGTGCCCGGTGGCTTCACCTACGCCATCGCCAGCGTCGACTACCGCGGCTTCGCCTCGCTCCAGCGCGGCGCGAGCGGGGTGGAGAAGGCCTCGTACTACTTCCAGGGGTCCCCCGACACGGCGTCCCGGACCCACACGTTCAACGGCCCCTACGAGGACAACTGGCAGGCCACGGACGAGACCGACTGGGCCCAACTGGTGTGGGCGCCCTGTGGTGTCGAGCGGAACTTCAACATCAACACGGAGCTGCGGGTCAACCGGGGGACGTCGCCGGCGGGCAGCACGAGCTTCATGACGATGGACTCGACGGACGGGGACATCAGCACGATCTATCACCTGGCCTGGAAGGAGTGCCCCGACAAGTGAGTCGTGGTGCCGGGTGCGCCTCTCTCCGAGGGCACCCGGCGCTCGGGTCGGTCTTTCGCCCGCGGGCCGGCGGGGCGTCTCGCGCAGTTCCCTGCGCCCCTGAAAGACCAGGCCCTGCGGGCCTGGAAGCGTCGGCCGGGGCCGGCTGAGAGAAGACGGCCGGGGCAGGGCTGAAAAGCACGGGGCGCAGCCCCTGCTTTTCAGGGGCGCGGGGAACTGTGCGAGCAACCACGAATCACCCGCCCCCGTCGACGAATCAGGCGTTCCTGAGTCATCAGGCGCCCGGCACCCCCGCCGACGAAACACGCACCCCCGAGTCATCAGGCGCCCGGCACCCCATCACGCGCCGCCCACCAGCTCCTTCTCCAAGGGCGTCCGGAACCGAGGCGTGGCCCGGGTGTCACCCAACCACCCCGCGAGCCGCGCAGCCTCCTCGTGGATCCTCTCCTCGGCCTCCCGCCCCACCCCGTCCTTGTCCAGCAACCGCCACACGACCTCCCCGTCCGCCCGCTGGGCCCACCCGCCCACCACCCGGCCGTTCCACCACACCGTCGGGCCGACGTTGCCGCTGTAGTCGAAGAGGGCGGACCGCATCCCGGGGTCGAGGTACCAGTCGCGTTCGCGCCACCCCATGGCCGTCGGGTCGAGCGCCGGGAGCAGCGCGGCCCACGGCTCGCCGGAGTCGGGGACCGGCTCCTCGTCATCGGCGGTCACGAACCCCGTGCCCTCGTCCAGCGTCACGGCCCGCGCCCCGATCGCCGCCAGCGCCCGCCGCACCTCGGTGACACGCCACCCCGTCCACCACTTGAGATCCGCCTCCGTCGCCGGGCCGCAGGCCGCCAACCACCGGCCCAGCAGGACCGCCTGGGCCTCGGCCACATCCAGCTCGGGGTGCGCGGGGGCCAGGGCCCAACGGAACTGGCTCGACGTCCAGGAGCCGAGCGGCCGTCCCCGGACGACCCTGCCCTCCACGCCCAGCACCCTGAGCAGCCGGGTCGAGACGGTGTGCGTCCCCTCGTAGCTCTTGCCCGCCGCATACACGAACCGCTCCCGCAACCTCGGCTCGTCCTCGGCGAGTTCGGACGCCGTGGCCTGGCCCCGGCGGGCCAGCGCGGTCAGCGCCGACTCCTGGACGTCCTTCAGCCAGGCCGCGTCGGGGGCCCCGGCCGCCGCCATGTCCTTCAGCAGCGCGGCCCTCTCCCGTGCGGCGACCGTGAGACCGGTCGAGGCGTGCACCACGGGGGTCAGCTCCGTGGGGAACACGAAGACGGTGTGCCGCATGCCGTGCATCCGGACGAGCGTCCGGTCCGTGTAGAGCGCCCGCTCGGTCTCGGTCACCGTCCGCGTGGCGTCGGCGAGCCGTGCGCCCACGGCCAGGAACACGGTCGCGGGATCCGATCCGTGCAGTGCGACGAGCGTGTCGGCGACCTCTTCGGGACCCGCCGACCGCACCGATCCGGCCAACCGCTGCCGCAGCCCCAACCGCACGCGCCGCTCGCCCACCACGATGTACCGCCGTACGTCACCCATGCCGGCCATCCTGCCGGACCCCACTGACAATCCCGGCCCACCGAAGGCCCCGCACGACCGCGAGACGCGGCCCGTAGCCCCGCACGGCCGTGTGACACGGCCCCTCCCCGGCCCCTTCCCTACGCGTACCGCTCCAGCACCCCGCCCACATACGCCTCCAGCCGCGTCGCCAGCACCTCCGGCGTCAGATCCGTCCGGCCCAGCTCCCGCCAGGGCCTCGCCAGCTTCTCCGCGTCGGGCGCGTACCCGAGGGCGTCCAGCAGCAGCCAGTACAGGTGGTCCCGGTCCTGGGACAGCCGGCGCCCACCGCGCGCCTCGTACCGCGCACGGAACCCCAGCCCGTACTCGGCGCCGTACAACAACGCCACGGTCGTCGAGCAGTGCGCCACATCCAGATCCGCCGGCCCCCACGAGGTCTCCACCCAGTCCACGACCCCGCCGATCCGCAGTTCCCCGTGCCCGCCCGCGCCCGCACCCGTGAACAGCACGTTCCCCGGATGGAAGTCCCGGTGCAGGAAACACCCCTCGTACGCGGGAGCCTCCCGCCGGATCACGTCCACGGCCCGTTCCCACAGCGGGCCCCCGGGCGTGGTGGCCCGGTCGGGCGAGGTCCAGGCCTGGTAGGTGCGAGGCCGTTCGTCGGGCACGACCGCGTGGATCCGGACGAGCTGTCCGGCGAGCAGGTCCAGCCGCTCCTCCAGGTCGGCGTCCTCCGCCACCCGCACGGACCCCGGCAGCAGGGACATCAACAGCGAGGGGTGGTCGGTGAGGTCGGCCGTCGGGTCGACGGCGTGCAGGACGGGTGTGGGGATGTCGTCGTACGGGGCGAGCAGGGTGAGTATCTCGGCCTCGCGGCTCAACAGCCCCGGCGCGTGCTGCCGGAAGAACGGTTTCACGAACGACCGCAGGACCAGATCCGTCCCGTCGTCGAGGGTCAGCCGGCGCATCCGCGACGTCCAACCTCCGCGCAGATCGGTCCAGTTCCGTACGGCGCGGCCCTCGGGGAGCTGCTTGGCCACCCACTCACGGGTCGCCGCCCATTCCTGATCATCGAAATCATCGAACGCCATGGAGCCAGTATCCCCGAGGGCCCCCGCAGATCGCCGATACATGGGATGCCCCCGCACCCGTCGCACGAGCATCCTGGAACGGCGGAGCGAAGGCCCCCGGAACACCGGGCCCGTGCACGACGGGCGCCACTTTCCGGCCCCGGGGCCACTAGTCATCACCCACGCCACGCCCCGAGGAGGCCCGTCATGGGCACCTTGATCCTGTCGGCGACCGTGGTCCTGGTCGTCATGGGTTTCTCCAACCAAGTCCTCTGGCTGGCCGCTGTCGCCCTGCTCTACCTGTACGTCCGTTACGGCCGCACGGGGGGTGGCTCGGCGACGTCCTCGCCGGGCCCCCGGCGGGCGGCGGCGCGGCCCAGCCCTCCTCCTACCGCGCGTACCGCGATCGCCGTGACCAGCAGGCGAAGTGGGAGCGCCGCTACCGCCGTGAACGGCCTTTCGAGACCCGTCGGCAGGAGCGCGACAAGAGCAACAAGTGACGGCGTCCCCGGGGTCGGGGTCACAGCCCCGGGGCGCCCCAGATCGGGAACCACCGACTCAGCTCGGGCTCGATCCGCAACTCCTCCCCGAGCACGGCCCGGACCCGTAGCTCCAGCGCGTTGTCCCGCCGCTGCCCGCCACCGGGCAGCGGAGCGAACGGATAGAACGTCCCGCGCTTGTAGAGATAGACGATCCCGAGCCGCACACCGTCACCGTCACCGTCACCGTCACTGGCATCCGCACCGGAGGACGCATTGGCGTCCCCGCCCGCGCCCTGACGCCGGAACCCGACGACCGAGCACAGCAGCTGCGGCCCGAACCCACCGCCCTCCAAGGCGCTGTTGACCGCGTGCAGGTCGCTCACCAGCGCGGGCAGGTCCCGCGGATCCCGCCGGGAGACGAGCCACGAGTAGCCGTACTCGTCCCGCTCGATCCCGACCGGCGGCCCGGTCCGCCCCGCGTCCGCGTCGAGCAGGGCCCGCACCTCCCGGCGTACGCCGTCGAAGGCCGCGCCCTCGACCGTCGCGAAGCACACCGCGCCCGTGCCGGTCGGGGTGAGGGAGGCGGCGGCCTCCAGCGCGACGGCGGCCGAGGGGAGGGCGAAGAGCCGGTCCAGGTCGGGTGCGACCGGCTTCGTACGGCCGAGGAGGATGTCCAGCAGCCCCATGCCCGCTCAGCCCGCCTTCCCGGGCTCCACGGACCCACCGGAACCCGGCCGGGCAGCGGCATCCAACTCCGCCGAGATCCGGGCCAGTTGATCGAGCCGCTGCTCCAGCGGCGGGTGGGTGGCGAAGAAGCGGGCCAGATGGGGGTGGTCGCCGAGCGCGGGGGTGAAGTAGAACGCGTTGAAGGCCTGCGAGGTGCGCAGGTCCCGGGTGGGGATGCGCGCGATGTCACCGGTGACCTTGGTGAGGGCGGAGGCGAGCGCCGAGGGCTGCCCGGTGAGGAGCGCGCCGGCCCGGTCGGCGGCCAGTTCGCGATAGCGGGACAGCACCCGGATCAGCAGGAAACTCAGGACGTACACGGCGGCGGAGACGCCCATGATCACACTGAAGACCACGGCGGTGTTCTGGTCCCGCCGTCCGCCGAACATGTGCGAGTAGAACGCGGCCCGGACGACGAGCCCGGCGATCACCCCGAGGAACGACGCGACCGTCATGACGGCGACATCGCGATGGGCCACATGCGACAGCTCGTGCGCGAGCACGCCCTCCAGCTCGTCCGGCTCCAGCCGCCGCAGCAGCCCGGTCGTCACGCACACCACGGCGTGATCGGCGTTCCGCCCGGTCGCGAAGGCGTTCGGCATGTCCATATCGGCCACCGCGACCCGCGGCTTCGGCACGTCCGCCACCGCGCACAGCCGGTCCACGACCCCGTGCAGCAGCGGGTACTCCTCCGCCTCCACGATCCGCCCGCGCATCGCGTACAGGGCGACCCGGTCGGAGTACCAGTACTGCGCCCCCAGCAGCCCGGCGGCGATCACCACGACCAGCACCCAGGACTTCAGCAGCACGATCAGCACGGCCACGAACACGACGTACAGCAACCCGAGCAGGAACAACGTGACCGTCATCCGCAGGGCCAACCGAGGATCACTCCGGAACCGCTCAGACATCCGTACCACCCCACACTCAGGCAGCAGCTCGTTCCGCTTCCATTGTGCGCCCGCGCATCCCACGAAGCGGTCATGCGGTGGTCGTGATCGGCCCTCAGCAGGGCAAAGGCTCAGTACGAAGACCGATAGTTGACGTACCCGATGAGGGCGATCAGCCCTGCCACGCACCCGAAGACGATCAGCGTCGACACCCAGGACGACCGGCGCGGCTCCCGCGGCCCCGGGTCGGCGCGGAAGGGCTGGGGCGCGGGCGGGTTCTCCTTCCAGCGGGCCGCGAGCATCCGGGCCCGCGCGGAGGGCTCCTTGTGCTCGGCGCCGTCCGCCCACTTGATGTCGAACTCCCGCTCGTCGTCCTGTTCGCGCATCCCCGTGTCTCCCCGTCGTCTCTCTCGACCTCTCGAACAGTCGTACAAGAACCATACGACGACGCCCCGTCGGCGAGAAACGAAAACGACGACGCCCCCGTCCCGGGAAACGGGAACGGGGGCGCCGCCGTGAAGACGTACGGACTACGCGTCGATCATGCGCCGATCACACGTCGAAGTACAGCTCGAACTCGTGCGGGTGCGGGCGCAGCTGCAGCGGGGCGATCTCGTTGGCGCGCTTGTAGTCGATCCACGTCTCGATCAGGTCCGGCGTGAAGACGTCGCCCTGGAGGAGGAACTCGTGGTCGCGCTCCAGCGAGTCGAGGACGGCCGGGAGCGAGGTCGGGACCTGCGGGACGCCCGCGTGCTCCTCGGGGGCGAGCTCGTAGAGGTCCTTGTCGATCGGCTCGGCCGGCTCGATCTTGTTCTTGATGCCGTCGAGGCCCGCGAGCAGCAGGGCCGAGAAGGCGAGGTACGGGTTGCCGGAGGAGTCGGGCGCGCGGAACTCGACGCGCTTGGCCTTCGGGTTCGAACCCGTGATCGGGATACGCATGGCCGCGGAGCGGTTGCGCTGCGAGTAGACCAGGTTCACCGGGGCCTCGAAGCCCGGGACCAGACGGTGGTACGAGTTCACCGTCGGGTTGGTGAAGGCCAGCAGCGACGGGGCGTGCTTGAGGATGCCGCCGATGTAGTAGCGGGCGGTGTCCGACAGGCCCGCGTAACCGGCCTCGTCGTAGAAGAGCGGGGAGCCGCCCGACCACAGCGACTGGTGGACGTGCATGCCCGAGCCGTTGTCACCGAAGATCGGCTTCGGCATGAAGGTCGCGGTCTTGCCGTTGCGCCAGGCCACGTTCTTCACGATGTACTTGAAGAGCTGGAGGTCGTCGGCCGCGGCGAGCAGCGTGTTGAACTTGTAGTTGATCTCGGCCTGGCCGGCGGTGCCCACCTCGTGGTGCTGGCGCTCGACCTGGAGGCCGGACTTGGCCAGCTCCAGCGAGATCTCCGCGCGCAGGTCGGCGAAGTGGTCGACCGGCGGGGTCGGGAAGTAGCCGCCCTTGTAGCGGACCTTGTACCCGCGGTTGTCCTCCAGCGCACCGGTGTTCCAGGCGCCCGCCTCGGAGTCGATGTGGTAGAAGGACTCGTTCTCCGAGGTCTTGAAGCGCACACTGTCGAAGACGTAGAACTCGGCCTCGGGGCCGAAGTACGCGGTGTCGGCGATACCGGTGGACGCGAGGTACGCCTCGGCCTTCTTCGCCACGTTCCGCGGGTCACGGGAGTACTGCTCGCCCGTGATCGGGTCGTGGATGAAGAAGTTGATGTTGACCGTCTTGTCGCGGCGGAACGGGTCGACGCGCGCGGTGGACAGGTCGGCGCGGAGCGCCATGTCGGACTCGTGGATGGCCTGGAAGCCGCGGATCGAGGAGCCGTCGAACGCGAGCTCCTCGGCCGGGTCGAAGGCCGTGGCCGGGATCGTGAAGTGCTGCATCACACCCGGCAGGTCGCAGAAACGGACGTCGACGAACTTGACGTCCTCGTCCGCGATGAACTTCTTGGCCTCGTCGGCGTTCTGGAACATCCAGCTCCTCCTACTCCCGACGTCTCCTGCCGGGGTGGTAGTTCGTTCGTGCGGCCAGTGCGGTGGCACACGCTGTTCTCGACACTAGGGACGGGTGATTTCTCGTGCGTGACCCATTTGTTTCGCACAAGTTAACCGGACATCCCGCCCCGCACCCCACCTGTCCGTATGGCAGAACGGTCGCAGTACCGTGGTCGGGTGGACAAGAGGCAAGCAATCGGATCGTGGCTCTCCGGCCCCCGCGAAGCCGCGGAGGCGGCCGGAGTCGACTTCGGATACAGGGGCCAACAGCTCGGTCTGCCGGAGGAGGGGCCCGGCTCCATCGCCCGCCCGGGCCGCCGTCTCGGCGCACTCGCCGTCGACTGGGGCCTCTGCCTCTTGATCGCATACGGCCTGATCACCGACGGCTACGACCAGGCCACCAGCAACTGGGCCCTGCTCATCTTCTTCCTGCTGCACGTCCTCACCCTGGGCACGGTCGGCTTCACCCCCGGTAAGCGCCTCTTCGGCCTCCGCGTCGTCTCCCAGGACACCGGCACGGTGAGCCCCTGGCGCGCCGCCGTCCGCTCGGCCCTGCTCTGCCTCGCCATCCCCGCCCTGGTCTGGGACCGCGACGGCCGCGGCCTGCACGACCGGCTGGCGCGCACGGTCGAGGTCCGGATCTGAGGCTCCCGAGCCGAGTACGACGATGGGGGCGCCCGGAGTGATCCGGGCGCCCCCATCGTCGTACCGACGTACTCGGGTCGTCAGCGGGCCTTCGGACCGCCCTTCGGCATGCGCATGCCCTTGGGCATCGGGCCCTTGGGGAGCGGCATGTTGCTCATCAGGTCGCCCATGGCGCGCAGCCGGTCGTTGGTCGCGGTCACCTGGGGGCCGGAGAGGACGCGCGGCAGCTTGAGCATGGTCGTGCGGAGCTTCTTCAGCTCGGTCTGGCCCTCGCCCGTGCCCACGACCAGGTCGTGCACGGGGACGTCCGCCACGATGCGGGCCATCTTCCGCTTCTCGGAGGCCAGCAGGCTCTTCACCCGGTTCGGGTTGCCCTCGGCGACCAGGACGATGCCGGCCTTGCCGACGGCCCGGTGCACCACGTCCTGGCTGCGGTTCATCGCCACCGCGGGCGTCGTGGTCCAGCCACGGCCCACGTTGTCCAGGACCGCCGCCGCGGCACCCGGCTGGCCTTCCATCTGCCCGAACGCGGCCCGCTCGGCACGCCGTCCGAACACGATCGCCGTCGCGAGGAAGGCGAGCAGGAGGCCCAGGATGCCGAGATAGATGGGGTGACCGATCAAGAAACCGATCGCGAGGAAGACACCGAAGGTGATGATTCCGACAGCCGCGAGTACAAGACCGATCTTCTTGTCGGCCCTGCGGGTCATCTTGTACGTGAGAGCGATCTGCTTGAGTCGCCCGGGGTTCGCAGCGTCCGCTGCGGGTTCCTTCCTCGCCATGGCACGAAGTCTACGTGTCCGGGGAAGCGAGGACGACGGCGGTGCCGGTGGGGACCGGAGACCGGCGGCTGCGCTGGGGAAGCGGCGCCGGGCGGCGGCGGTGCCGGTGTGGTGCGGCGTGCATGCGGAGCGGTGTTTCGTCGTGCGGTGTTACGAGGTGCGCGAGGCTACGACCGCTTCGAGGACACGCTCGGTCTCGACACGGTCCTTGGCGCGGCGGCGGTCCTCCAGGACGGAGGTCCAGGCGTTGCGACGGGCGGTGCGCTGGCCGCTGCTCATGAGCAGCGACTCGACGGCACGGAGTGCAACGGTGAACGACGGGATCGCTGTGGCGCGAACGGGTGCGGCCTGCATGGGAGGTCCCCTCGGAATGGCTGCTCTGGCTAGGACCCTGTACCGGGCGTGAAACCAGGGTCACTGATTGGTGTTACCAGGGCGTGACCGACCGGTCAAACGCCAGTGAAGCCTTGATACGCGGCTTTTAAACCCCGACGCGGCCCTGACGCTGCCCTCATCTGCGAGGACGGTCAGGACCGCGGTCAATCGGCCATTACCGACGAGTAGCCTCTTGTGCTCAGATTCACACGAATCGGCTGGCACTCCGTGCCATTTGGCGTAAGGGTCAGACGGCCTGCGAAGCGACGTAGGAACCCCGCTTCTCGACGGCCATCTGGTACAGGCGGCCGGCGCGGTACGAGGAGCGGACCAGCGGTCCGGACATCACCCCGGAGAAGCCGATCTCGTCGGCCTCCTGCTTCAGCTCGACGAACTCCTGCGGCTTGACCCAGCGCTCCACGGGGTGGTGCCGGACGCTCGGGCGCAGGTACTGCGTGATGGTCACCAGCTCGCAGCCCGCGTCGTGCAGCTGCTTGAGCGCCTCGCTGACCTCCTCGCGGGTCTCGCCCATGCCGAGGATCAGGTTCGACTTCGTGACCAGACCGTAGTCACGGGCCTCGGTGATGACCTTCAGGGAGCGCTCGTAGCGGAAGCCGGGGCGGATGCGCTTGAAGATCCGGGGGACCGTCTCGACGTTGTGCGCGAACACCTCGGGGCGGGAGGCGAAGACCTCCTGCAGCAGCTCCGGGACGGCGTTGAAGTCGGGCGCCAGCAGTTCGACCTTGGTCCGGCCGTCCGCGCGGTGCGCGGTCTGCTCGTGGATCTGGCGCACGGTCTCGGCGTACAGCCAGGCGCCGCCGTCCTCCAGGTCGTCGCGGGCGACGCCGGTGATGGTGGCGTAGTTCAGGTCCATGGTGACCACGGACTCGCCGACGCGACGGGGTTCGTCGCGGTCCAGCGCCTCGGGCTTGCCGGTGTCGATCTGGCAGAAGTCGCAGCGCCGGGTGCACTGGTCGCCGCCGATGAGGAAGGTGGCCTCGCGGTCCTCCCAGCACTCATAGATGTTGGGGCATCCGGCTTCCTGGCAGACGGTGTGCAGGCCCTCGCTCTTCACGAGGCTCTGCATCTTCGTGTACTCGGGGCCCATTTTCGCCCGGGTCTTGATCCACTCGGGCTTGCGCTCGATGGGGGTCTGGCTGTTGCGGACCTCCAGGCGCAGCATCTTGCGTCCGTCGGGTGCGACTGCGGACACATCGGCTCCCTGTGCTTCGATTCTTCGGCGTCCACCAGGGTACGCCCGTACGGTTCTCGGTCCCCGGGGTGGTCAACCTTCGGCTTCGCGGCGCCATTCCCTCGCCGTCGCGCTCCGCTCGGGGTGGGTGGGTGTGCGCGGGTCCGGTGGGGGCCGGTCGCGCAGTTCCCCGGGCCCCTGAAAGCAGGGGCTTCGCCCCGTGCTTTTCGGCCCGAAAATGCAGGGCGCAGCCCGCTTTTTCAGGGGCGCGGGGAACTGCGCGGGAAGCCCCCAGCTGCCCGCACCCGCCAACGGACCGAACCTCCCGCCCCCTGACGCGGACTACGCCGACGCCCGCTCCACCACCCGCGGCTTCAGATCCGCGTGCTCCAGCACATCCCGAAGGTGGCGCTCGGCCACCGGCAACACCTCGGCGATCGTGATGTCGCGGCCCAGTTCGGCCGCGAGAGAGGCGACCCCCGCGTCACGGATCCCGCACGGGATGATCCGGTCGAACCACTTGTTGTCCGGGTTCACGTTCAGCGCGAAGCCGTGCATGGTGACCCCCTTCGCGACCCGGATCCCGATCGCCGCGATCTTGCGGTCCTCACGCCGCTGGCCCGCGTTGGACGGCGCGTACTCCGGCCCGTTCATCCGGGGATCGAACTCGTCGTCGGTCATCCGGGGGTCGAGGTCCAGCGACAGCCCGCCGAGCCGCTGCTCGACCGGATCGCCCAGCACCCACACACCGCTGCGGCCCTCGACCCGGGTGGTCTCGACGCCGAACTCCGCGCACGTACGGATGAGGGCCTCCTCCAGGCGCCGTACGTGTGCCACCACGTCGACCGGGCGGGGCAGCTTCTGGATCGGGTAGCCCACCAGCTGACCGGGGCCGTGCCAGGTGATCTTGCCGCCGCGGTCGACGTCGATCACGGGGGTGCCGTCGAGGGGGCGCTCGTTGTCGGCCGTGCGCCGCCCGGCCGTGTAGACCGGCGGGTGCTCCAGGAGCAGCACGGTGTCGGGGACCTCGTCCGCGAACCGCGCCGCGTGCACCCGGCGCTGCTCGTCCCAGGCCTCCTGGTACTCGACGGCCTCCGTGCCGAACCCCATGCGGACGAACCGCAACCCACTCACGGCAAGCGCCTCCCTCGGCGATGCCGCCGGGACGGCGGCACCGCGATAGCCCTGTGGCTCTGTCAGGCGCGTGACGCGCCCAAGCCACTGTACGACCGCGGGCTCGCGCACTGTTCGAGCGGCCTCCGGCACCGACGGAGCCGCCGTACGCGTGCGCGCCGGGGACCGACGGCCGTCGTACGCGGCGCGGGAGTGCGGGCCGACGCTCGTCGTACGGCGCGGCCGCCGGGCGTACGAGGAGCCCAGCCGGCGCGTGTCGGAGGCCACCCGCGTCAGCCGTGCGGCAAATCCTCACACGATCGGATGAATGGATGCGGAAGTGTGCGATCGGGCGCTTACTCTCCGCTACATTCGCGCCGTTCACCAGGCCGCAAAAGGCTTCTCACCAGGCAATCCGGGAAACCCCGCCGACACCCGGAAGGCAGGAGACCGCACCGCAGATGACGGAACGACCCGCGCAGCGCACCCCCAACCGCCAGCTCGCCGCCCTCATCGCAGAAGCGGGGTTCTCGAACGCGGGACTAGCGCGCCGTGTGGACCAGCTCGGTCTCGAACACGGCCTCGACCTCAGATACGACAAGACGTCCGTCACCCGCTGGCTGCGCGGTCAGCAGCCCCGGGGGACGACTCCCGCACTCATCGCCGAGGTGTTCACCCGCCGCCTCGGCCGCCGGCTCACCGCCCAGGACCTCGGCCTGGACGCTTGTGCCCCCGTCTACGCGGGCCTGGAGTTCGCCGCCACCCCCGAGGAGGCCATCGACATCGTCGGCGGCCTGTGGCGCAAGGACTCCGGCAGCCACGCCGAACTCCGCAAGATCGCCTTCACCCCCGCCGGACTCGTCGTACCCAGCCGCGACTGGCTGATCGGGCGGGCCGACGACCGGGTGGGACGCGGTGACCCGGCAGCCACCCGGGTCCCCCCGCAGGGCCGTCCGGCCGTCCCCCGGCAGCGCAGCCAGACCGAGCGCGGCCCCGGCCAGAAGGTCACCGGCGGGGACATCGCCGCCCTCCGCTCGGTGGGGGAGCTGTTCCGCGCCCTCGACGACGCGTACGGCGGCGGCCACGCCCGCCAGGCCCTCGTGCGCTACCTGGAGCACGAGGCCGAGCCCATGCTGCGCGGCGCCTACGGCGAACAGATCGGCCGACGGCTGTTCGCGGCCGCCGCCGACCTGACCCGGCTGGCCGGCTGGACCTCGTACGACATCGGCGCGCACGGGCTCGCCCAGCGGTACTTCGTGCAGGCGCTCAGGCTGGCGCAGGCGGCGGGGGACCGGGCGTACGGGGCGTACGTGCTGGTCACGATGAGCCGTCAGGCGGTCTACCTGGGGCACGGTCGGGAGGCCGTGCAGCTCGCGCGCGTCGCCCAGCAGGGCGTCGGGTCCGCCGTGCCGCCGGTGGTGCAGTCGCTGCTGCACTCCGTCGAGGCGCGCGGGCACGCGGTACTGGGCGAGGTGCGGGCCTCCACGGCCGCCCTGGTCCGCGCCGAACGCGCCCTGGAGACGGCCCGCCCCGGGGACGAAGTCCCGTACTGGGCAAGGTTCTTCGACGAGGCGCAGCTCGCCGACGAGTTCGGGCACAGCCACCGCGACCTCCAGCAGTACCGGGCGGCCGCCCAACACGCGGAACGCTCACTGCAGTTGCGGGCACCCGCGTACGCCCGCAGCCGCCTCTTCTCCCGTGTCGTCCTCGCCTCCGCCCGCCTCGGCCTCGGCGAACTCGACCAGGCCTGCCAGCTCGGCGCGGAGGCCGCGGGACAGGCAGCCGAGATGCGGTCGGTCAGGGCCGTGGAGTACGTCCGCGACTTCGAACGCCGACTGGAGCCGTACCGGGACGCGGCCCCCGTGCGGGGCTACCGGGACAAGGTGGCGGCGCTGATGTAGGCGTGCGGCACACGGTAGGGGGCGCCCGGAACAACTCCGGGCGCCCCCAAGCCGTTCACGCGGCTGTTTCCAATGGCTCCTCCAGGAACGTCGGGTGGGCGTCCAGGTCGGTCAGGACCGCGTGGGCGGCCCGGCGGGCGGAGTGGAGGGCGCCCTGGACGGTGCTGGTGTCACGGTGGTCGCCGCAGACGTAGAGGCCGGCGAGGAGACGCACCGGGCGGCGCAGGTCGTGCGGCGCGGGCATTGCGGGGACCGCCTCGGGGACGTGGTAGGCGGCCAGCAGTTCCCAGCGGGTCGTGGACGTGCGGTAGAGACGAGCGAGTTGGGCGCGGACCGTGGCGTCGAGGTGCGCGGCGTCCGGGGGCGTGCCGAGAACCGTCGAGGTGATCAGGGTGCGGCCCGCCGGTGCCCGGCTCGGGTCGACCTGGCTGATCACCGCCGTGTGCGAGACGGGCCCGCTGCGGTCGGCGTCGAGGAGCAGCGCCGGTTCGGTCAACGGAGGCTCGTCCGTGGCGTGGTGCAGGACCGTCACCGGGTGGAACCCCGGCACGCGCAGACCGGGGAGCAGCGCGGCGGCGGACCGGGCGTCCGTGGCCAGGACCACGGCCCGGCAGCCGAGTTCACCGTGGTCCGCCGTGGTCACCGAGGTCGTGCTCATGGCGGTCACCCGTACTCCGGTACGGACCGAACCCGGCGGCAGCGCGGCCGCGAGGAGTTCCGGCAGGGTGTCGGCGCCGCCCTCCGGGACGCAGAGCCGGCCGGTCGCGTAGGTGTGCAGGGCCAGGTCGGCGCAGCGGCTGGAGGTCGCCAGCGTCGGGTCGGCGAGCAGCGCGGTCAGCAGGGGACGGACGAAGCCGTCGATCGTCCGGGGCGGGAAACCCCGGGTCGCCAGCGCCTGGGAGGCCGGGACCTCCGCCCGGGTGAGCAGCCGTTCGGGCGCGGTCGCGGCGAGCCGGGCCAGGGCCATGGCCAGCCGCGACTGATCGGCGGGAGCGCCCAGCCGACCGGGCCGGGTGCCCGTGGAACGGGCCTGGGGACGGCCCTGGTTCCGGGGGAGCCTAGGGGCGCTTGCGAGGGCGCGCGCGGCCGTGAGTGCGCCCCTCGCGCTTCGCAGGACGGGGGTGGCGCCGGCCCGCCGATGACGTCCGTCGGAGTGCAGCAGGACGCCGGGGGCGAACGGGCGCAGGGCCAGGGTGTCCAAGCCCGGGGTGCGGCGCAGTTCCGGGTACGACGTGGAGAGCAGATGCGTCGTCCGGTCGAGGCGGAAGCCGTCGATCTTCTCGGTGGACATACGGCCGCCGACGGCGGGGGCGGCCTCCAGGACGAGGGTCCTGAGGCCCGCCCTGGTCAGATGTCCGGCCGCAGCGAGGCCGGCCACGCCGGCTCCTACGACGATGACGTCCAGGTTCTCCGTGTCCGCCTGGTACGCCGACTGGTGCACCGACTCAAGCACGTGCCCCTCCCGAGGTCGCGCGGCTGCGGGGACGTTATGCCCCCAACACCCATCTGAAATACCTGAGTTCGGCACGAGAGTGAAGGCGGGGCCCGGTCCCGGGGAAGGAGCGTGTGACCTCGCACGGGGGCATGGGCGGGGTGCGTGTGCGCCGGGCGTTCGGGGGGTGCGGGTTCGTCGGCGACCGCGGGCCCGGTGGGGCTTCTCGCGCAGTTCCCCGCGCCCCTGAAGGCCCTACGGGCCTACGGGCCTACGGGCCTACGGGCCTGAAAAGCATGGGGCACAGCCCCTGCTTTTCAGGGACGCGGGGAACTGCGCGAGAAGCCCCACGCACCCGCACCCGATAACGCTCCATACCGACAACGAACCCCCCCGGTCAGCCGAGCGCAGCTCGAATCGCGTCCTCGATCTCCGGATACCTGAACGTGAACCCCGACTCCAGCAACCGCGAGGGAACCGCCCGCGTGCTGCCCAGGACGTCACCGGCGACACCCCCGAGCGCGAGCCGCAGCGCGGGCGCGGGCACCGTGAACAGGGTGGGCCGGTGCAGCACACGCCCCATCGCCGCCGTGATCTCACGGTTGGTACGCGGGGTCGGCGCCGTCAGGTTGAACGGCCCGGACAGAGACGGCGTGAACAGCAGATGCCGCAGCGCCGCGACCTCGTCGTGCAGGGAGATGAAGCTCCAGTACTGGCGGCCGTCCCCCATCCGCCCGCCCAACCCGGCCTTGAACAGCGGGAACAGCGGACCCCACGCACCCCCGCCCCGCGCCACCACCAGCCCTGTACGGGCGAACGCCGTACGGATCCCGGCCTCCCGCGCGACCCCGGCCGCCCCCTCCCACTCCACGCACAACGCGGACAGGAACTCCGACCCCGGCTCCGCCGACTCGTCCACCACCCGGTCACCGGTGTAGCCGTAGAACCCGATCGCGCTGCCGTTCACGAACACGCTCGGCGGGGTGTCGAGCGTGGCGGCGGCCTCGGCGAGCGTCCGGGTGCCGCGCACCCGGCTCTCGCGGATCGTCGCCTTGTACGCGTCCGTCCAGCGGCGGGACGCCACCCCCGCGCCGGCGAGGTTGACGACGGCCGCGCACCCCGTGAGCCCCGCCCGGTCGACCCGTCCCGCGTCCGGGTCCCAGCGCACCTCGCCGCGCGCCCGGGGCTCCCGTCGCACGAGCCGGAGCACCTCGTAGCCGTCCTCGGTCAGGGAACGGGCCAGCGCCGAACCGATCAGGCCGGACGCACCGGCGATCGCGATACGAGAACCGGGCGGAACGGGTGATTCAAGGGTCATGCCCACCATCCTGCCCGGCGGGCGGAGCGAACGGCGGCCCGGGCACGCGAACCAGCCCGAACCTGCCGCCCGACGGCCGGTTGCCCGCCGTACAGTGGCCGCCATGCCCGTTCCGCACATACGCCTGGCGACCTCGGACGACGAGGACATGCTCGGTCGCCTCGACCGCGAGACCTGGTCCACGCTGCACTCCGTCCAGGAACGGCCCACGCAGCCGTACGAGCCGTTCTTCAACGAGCGGTACGGCCCCCACGACCACCTGGTGGCCGAGATCGGCGGCGCAGTCGTCGGCTACGTCCGCCTCGCCCTGCCCTCCAACCTCGCCTGTCACGCGCACGTCCGCCAGATCCAGGGTCTCGCCGTCGCGGACGAGGCACGCGGCTCGGGCGTCGCCCGCGCCCTGCTGCGCGCCGCGCAGGACGAGGCCCGGCGGCGCGGCGCACGACGGCTCACCCTGCGCGTCCTCGGCCACAACACGCCCGCCAGGAAGCTCTACGAGTCCGAGGGCTTCGTCGTGGAGGGCGTGCTGCCGGAGGAGTTCCTGATCGACGGGGCCTATGTGGACGACGTGGTGATGGGCCGTCGCCTCTGAGGCGTACGCCGTCACGAGGTCACGAGGTCACCCGTGTCCACCGGGGCCGTTGCGTTCGCGGCCCGCTCCGCGTCGGGGGCGACCTCGTCCACGGTGAGCACGTAACCCGTCTCCGCGTCCGAGGTGGAGCGGGCGAAGACGACGCCGAAGACCTTGCCGTCGGTGGTGAGGAGGGGGCCGCCGGAGTTGCCCGGACGGACGGTGGAACGGATGGAGTAGATGTCGCGGGTCACCGAGTCGGTGTTGTAGATGTTCCGGCCGGTGGCGTCGATACGGCTGGCGACCGTGGCCGCCTGGAGGTCCAGACCGCCGTCCTCCGGATACCCGGCCACCACCGCCGCGTCACCGCGCCCGGCACTGTCGTCGAAGCGCAGCAGCGGGGCCTTCAGACCCGGGACGTACAGCACCGCCACGTCCTTGTCCGAATCGAACAGCACCACCTTCGCCTCGTACGCCTTGCCCACGCCCCCCACCCGCACGGTCGGCTCGTCGATGCCGGCCACCACGTGGGCGTTGGTCATCACCCGCTCAGTGGCGAACACGAAGCCGCTGCCCTCGCGGCCCTGGGTGCCCGCGACGCCCTCGATCTTCACCGTGCTGCGCTTGGCCGCGTCGGTCGCGGCCGGGGTGACGCTGTCGCCGGAGGGCTTGGCGACCTCGGCCGTCGCCTCGTTCTCGAAGGGGTTGAAGACCTGCGGGAAGCCCGCCTCGGTGAGCGCGGAGGTGGCGTTGGAGAACCAGGCCGGGGTGGTCTCCGGCATGGTGTCCTGCACGGCGCCGAGCAGCACGGAGTTCCGGATCGAGTTGGTCACCACCGCCGACGAGGAGGCCGCGAGGATGCTCGCGGCCACCCAGGCCACGATCAGCACGGCGACCGTGTTGGCCGCGGCCCCGCCGACGCCGTCGGCCACCCGCAGCGGACTGCGGTCGATCTCCCGCCGCAACCGCAGCGCCAGCCGGCCCGCCAGCTCGTGCCCGATCACGCCCGGCACCAGAACCGTCAGCACCGCCGTGATCGTCGCCGCCGGGGTGCCCGCCTCCACCAGCTCCATCATCCAGGGCAGCACCCAGACGCCTATCGCCGCGCCGCCCACGAAACCGGCGAGGGACACACATCCCGCGACCAGGCCGCGACGGTAACCGGACGCCGCGTAGGCCAGGATCACCAGCATCAGCAGGATGTCGAGCACGTCCACTGCGACCGCCTCTCTCTAGGGACCCTGTAGTACGCGCGGCACAGGGACAGTGATCAGCTCCGCCCGCGCGGCACCCCGGGGGCCCTCGCGAACCGGCCATCGGCGCGCCGTCTCCGCCCCGAATAGTAAAAACGCCCCGGACCACGCCGTTGGTTCCTTCCGCTTCCCCCGGGTGGCCCACTCCACATCGCGGCCGGCGCGCATCCGGGTGACTGTGGGGCCATGCGTGTGTTCCGGATGTCGCGGGGGGCGCGAATACGGCGGCTGCCGCGCGTGTGGCGCCGCCGCACACGGACGCCGCGCGCCCCGGACCCGGCCCGGCAGCGGCCGCGCCGGTCCCACGGCCGCAGGCGCCCGGCCCGGGAGAGTATGCGCCGGATGCGGGAGCGTATGCGCCTGGCCCGGGAGCGGGTGGACCTGCCCCGGCCGGTCCTCCTGCTGCTGGCCTGTCTGCCGGGGCTCGCGGCCGTGCTCGCCCTGGTGCTGTTCGCGATCGGCGCGGACCGTACGGACGAGCGCGCCGACGGGCCCGCCACGACCCGGCCCGCGCTGCCGCACCAGGCGCCCCGGCCCCCCATCGTGCCCAGGTCCCGCTGGCTGGAGAAGGACGCGCCCACCCAGCCGCCCGCTCGCTACGACGACGAGGTCGCCGCCGTCTTCATCCACCACACGGACTCCCCGAACGGGTACGACTGCGCCGACGCACCCCGCATCATCCGCGGCCTCTACACCGGCCAGACCGGTGCCAAGCACTGGGACGACATCGGCTACAACTTCCTCGTCGACCGCTGCGGCACCATCTACGAGGGCCGCGCGGGCGGCGTCGACCGGGCCGTCACCGGCGCCCACACCCAGGGCTTCAACCACCGCACCACCGGGATCGCCGCCCTCGGCACCTTCACCGCCGGGGTGCCCGTCCCGCAGGCCATGACCGACGCGATCGCCGCGCTCGCCGCCTGGAAACTGGGCCTCTCCGACAGCGACCCCCGGGGCAGCGTCCGGCTCACGTCCAGCAACAGCCTCAGCCGCTACGCCGCCGGCACCACCGTCCTGCTGCCCACCCTCGCGGGCCACAGCGACGGCTTCATGACCAGCTGCCCCGGCGCGGCCCTCGCCGAGCGCCTGCCCGCGATCCGCGAACAGGCGGCCCGCCTCCAGGGCCGCTCCTAGTAGTGCTTGGTCAGGTTCACTCGCCGGTGGCGTGTCCGTTTGATCGCTTGTTCCGTTGACCTGTTGTGATGGGTGGGGAGCTTGCCGCGGTCCGGTGTGATCTGGAGGACTTCGCGGCAGAGATGTTCGAGCCGTTCGCGCGGGCGGATCAACGCCGGTGGGGAACGGTCTATCTGCGGGGCCTGCTGCTGGACGGGCGGCGCAAGTCGGTGGAACCGATGGCCGCCCGCCTGGGCGAGGACGGCAACCGGCAGGCCCTGGCGAACTTCATCACCACCAGCCCGTGGGACGCGGCGCATGTCCGCGCCCGCCTGGCCTGGCGGATGCAGCAGGTGGTCAAGCCGACCGCGCTGATCGTGGATGACACAGGCTTCCTCAAGGACGGGGACGCCTCGGCGTGTGTGGCCCGGCAGTACACCGGCACCGCGGGCAAGGTCACCAACTGTCAGGCCGGGGTGTCCCTGCACCTGGCCTCCGACGACGCGTCGGCTGCTGTCGACTGGCGTCTGTTCCTGCCCGAGAGCTGGGATCCCGCCTCGTCCAAGGCCGATCCGGGCAAGGTGGCCCGCCGCACCACGTGCGGCATCCCCACCGACGTCGGACACGTCGAGAAGTGGCAGCTGGCCCTGGACATGATCGACGAGACCAGGTCGTGGGGCATCGACGTCCCGATCGTCGTCGCCGACGGCGGTTACGGCGATACCGCAGCCTTCCGGCTGGGCCTGGAAGAACGCGGGCTCGGCTACGCGGTCGGCATCTCCACCACGACCACCGCCCACCCGGAAACGGCACGGCCGCATACCCCGCCCTACGGCGGTCGCGGCCCTCGGCCCCAGCCGGTTTATCCCGAGGCGGCCAGGACGGTGAAGAAGCTGGTCATCGAGGCCGGCAAGCAGACAGCCCGGCCGGTGCAGTGGCGGGAAGGCTCCCGCCCGGGCAGCGGCCGCAGCGGCGTCAAGCGCATGTACTCCCGCTTCGTGGCCCTGCGCGTGCGGCCCGCCGGACGCGAGATCCGCAAAGCCTGCGACGGCCCGGAACTGCCCGTCTGCTGGCTGCTGGCCGAATGGCCCGCCGACCAGCCCGAACCCGTCCAGTTCTGGCTGTCCAACCTTCCCGCCGACACGGCGCTGGCCACCCTCGTGCGCACCGCGAAACTACGCTGGCGCATCGAGCACGACTACCGCGAGATGAAGCAGACCCTGGGCCTGGCCCACTTCGAAGGCCGCACCTGGCGAGGCTGGCACCACCACGTCACCCTCGTCTCCGTCGCACACGCCTTTTGCACCCTTCAGCGCATCACCCGGTCCCCAAAAGAGACGGCGCCGGCCTGAGCCTCTACCAGGTCGCCCGCGAACTGCAGCTACTCCTCGCGGTCTGGACCGGCGCCTGCCCCACCTGTCACCGCAACATGCCAGAACCGATACCGACCTGACCAAGCACTACTAGGCCCTGTCGTCACATTCCCGCCTGCCCCGCGACGCCATGCACGCGCTCTCGACACACCGGGCACCGACCCGAGTACGTCCGGTACGCGGGTCAGTGTCCGGTGTGTCGAGAGCACGCTCCCCCGGTCTCGGCTGCGCTCGACCGGGAGGTACTCCCACGACGCCGCCAGGCCGCCCTTCGGGCGACGACGGGAAAGTGACGACAGGGCCTAGCCCGCACGACCGTTCATCCGTTCACCGTTCACAGACAGCGCGCCGCCGGCTCACAGAGTTCTCCAAGATCCGCGCCCTACCTTCGTCGTGTCACGCCGACCGGAGGTGGGGAAAATGATCAGCAGCCGTACGAAGCAGAGCCGTACGAAGCACACGTCCCGCGCGCCGAGGACGTCCTGGTCCTCGGCCCTGCGGAGCCCGTGGACGGTGGCCTGCGCGACCGCCGTCGTCGTGCTCGGCCCGTCCGCCGTCACCGCGTCCGCGCTGGAGCGCGCCAACTCGGCGCCCCTGCACGGGGCCTCGGCCCCCGCACACCCGGCCCCGGGCAAGGAGCGGCGCCACCACGGCGGGCCGTACACCACCGAGCAGCACGTCTACCTGCCGCGCCCGACGAACCGAGGCCTGCGCGCCTGAACCCGCCGTTCCCCGGTGCCGCGACCTACGCCCGGAAACGCTCCCAGAGCTTGGGGAGGCGTTCCGCGAGTGCGGACTCGTCCTCGAAGTCGAGCGGCGTGCCCTCGGGTTCGCCGGGCGGGGGCGGGATGCCGAGGTCCGGGGCGACCACACCGGTGAGCTGCTCGTACGCCTCGTCCGCGGCGTACCCCAGCTCCTCGCCGTCCCCGTCGATCTCCTCGTCGAAGTCGTCCAGCAGATCGGCGAGCGCGTCCGGGTCGTGCACCGCCCCCTCGAAGACCTCCCGGCCCTGGCCGATCAGCCAGCACCGGAAGTAGTCGAACGCGTCGTCACTGGCACCGCCCAGCAGCACCGTGGCGGCGGCCCAAAGGTCCCAGGTGTAGGCGCGGTTGTAGCGGGACTCGAAGTGCCGGGCGAAGTCCAGCACCGCCTCCGGGTCCAGCAGGCCGAGCCGTTCCACGAGCAGGTCGGCCTGGTCCTCGGGATCGCCCTCGGCGTCCTCCCGGGCCGTGTCCACCAACTCCCAGAACTCCGTCTCGTCCATCACTGGTCCAGCATCGTGCCTGGGAGGGTGGGACGCACGTGGAGAACGACCCTTTCTTGCCTCACAATGCCTCGTACAGCCCGGCGAGCCGGCGCGCGTCCTCCGCGAAGCGCTCTCGCAGCCCCTCGGGAGCCAGCACCTCGACCTCCGCTCCGAGCGCGGTGAGCTGGGTGTGCGCCACCTCCTCCGACTCCACGCGGAGGGCGACGGTCACCCGGCCGTGCTCGTCGGGGGCGTCGGCCACGGCACTCAGCGCGTCCCGGGCCGACACGGGGTCCACGACGTACGGCAGCCTCCGCACCCCCTCCGCCGACAGCCGTACGACGACCTCGGCGCGCAGGATCGACCGGGCGAATCGTTCCGCCTGCTCGTCCCAGTGGGCCGGGAGATCGAACTCCTCGTCACGGGTGAAGCGGTCGTCGCCGGTGTCGACGCCGGTGAAGCGGTCGATGCGGTAGGTACGGAAGACCCCCGGACCCGGCCGGGTGCCCGGGCCGGAAGGGGCGCCCGCGTCGGGGACCCTGGCGCACAGGTACCAGACGCCGGCCTTGAGCACGAGACCGTACGGTTCCAGGCCGCGCTCGACCTCGGTGTGCCCCTTGCGGTACCGCGCGACGATCCGGCGGTCGTCCCAGACCGCGTCCGCCACGGTGGGCAGCAGCTCGGGGGTCTTCGGCTCCTTGAACCAGCTCGGTGCGTCGAGGTGGAACCGCTGGGAGGCCGTGCGGGAGGCGTCGCGGAGGGAGGGGAGGAGTGCGGCCGACACCTTCAGCCGGGCGGCGGAGGCGGCGTCCTCCAGGCCCATCTCCCGCAGCGCGCCCGGCACACCGCTGAGGAACAACGCCTCGGCCTCCGTGCGGGCCAGCCCCGTCAGCCGCGTCCGGTACCCGCCGATCAGCCGGTATCCGCCGGCCCGGCCCCGGTCCGCGTAGACCGGGACGCCCGCCTCCGACAGCGCCTGGGCGTCCCTGGTCACCGTCCGCTCCGACACCTCCAGTTCCCGCGCGAGTTCGGCGGCGGTCATGGAGGGCCGGGACTGAAGCAGCAACACCATCTTGATCAGCCGGGCAGCACGCATGGGGCCATGATGCCGGGCCGGGGTGACAAAAGGGGGTGTGTTGTCGGGTGCGCTGTTCGGGTGCGGGTGCGGGTGCGGGTGCGGGTGCGTGGGGGCTTCTCGCGCAGTTCCCCGCGCCCCTGAAAAGCAGGGGCCGCGCCCCGTGCTCTTCATCCTTCAGGGGCGCGGGGAACTGCGCGAGCAACCCCCACCGGGCGGCACTCGCCGACGAACCCGCGCCCCCGAGCTGTGAGGCGCCGCCCCTACAGCCCGTACCGCTCCCGGGCTTCCTTGACTGCCGTCGCCTTCACCTCACCACGCCGCGCGAGTTGCGCGAGCGCCGCGACGACGACGGACTGGGCGTCGACGCCGAAGTGGCGCCGCGCGGCCTCCCGGGTGTCGGAGATGCCGAACCCGTCCGCCCCGAGCGACGAGTAGTCCTGCTCCACCCACTGTGCGATCTGGTCCGGGACCTGCCGCATGTAGTCCGAGACGGCCAGCACCGGCCCCTCGGCCCCCTGCAGCGCCTGCCGCAGGAACGGCACCCGCTCCTCCCCGCGCAGCAGCGCCGCGTCGGCCTCCAGCGCGTCCCGCCGCAGCTCGCTCCAGGACGTCGCGGACCAGACGTCGGCCGCCACCCCCCACTCCTCCGCGAGCAGCTTCTGCGCCTCCAGGGCCCAGTGGATCGCCGTACCGGAGCCGAGCAGCTGCAGGCGCGGCGCGTTCGCCACCGGGGAGAGCCCCGCCGACTCGGCCGTGTTGAAGCGGTACAGGCCCTTGACGATGCCCTCGTCCACGCCCGCCACGGCCGGCTTCGCGGGCTGCGGCAGCGGCTCGTTGTAGACGGTCAGGTAGTAGAAGACGTTCGGGTCCTCGCCCGGCCGGGCCTCGCCGTACATCCGTCGCAGACCGTCCTTGACGATCGCCGCGACCTCGTAGGCGAACGCCGGGTCGTACGTCAGCGCCGCCGGGTTGGTCGCCGCGATCACCGGGGAGTGGCCGTCGGCGTGCTGCAGGCCCTCGCCCGTCAGGGTCGTGCGGCCGGCCGTCGCGCCGACGAGGAAGCCGCGGCCGAGCTGGTCGCCGAGCTGCCACATCTGGTCGGCGGTCCGCTGCCAGCCGAACATCGAGTAGAAGATGTAGAACGGGATCATCGCCTCGCCGTGCGTCGCGTACGACGTCGAAGCGGCGATGAAGTCGGCCATGGAACCGGCCTCGGTGATCCCCTCATTGAGGATCTGTCCGTCCTTGGCCTCCTTGTAGTACATCAGCTGGTCACGGTCGACCGGCTCGTACGTCTGGCCCTTGGGGGAGTAGATCCCGAGGGACGGGAAGAGCGACTCCATACCGAAGGTGCGGGCCTCGTCGGGGACGATGGGCACCCAGCGGCGGCCGGTCTGCTTGTCGCGGACCAGGTCCTTGACGAGCCGGACGAAGGCCATGGTCGTCGCCACGTTCTGTGAGCCTGAGCCCTTGTCGAAGGAGGCGAAGGTCTTGTCGGCGGCGGCCGGGAGGGGCGCCAGGGCGTGCGTACGGCGGGCGGGCGCCGGGCCGCCGAGGGCCGCGCGGCGCTCCTGGAGGTAGCGGACTTCGGGGGAGTCGGCGCCCGGGTGGCCGTAGGGTACGACACCGTCGACGAAGTCGCTGTCCTTGATGGGGAGTTCGAGCAGATCACGCATCTGCTTGAACTCGTCCGTCGACAGCTTCTTCATCTGGTGGTTGGCGTTCTTCGACGCGAAGCCCTCGCCGAGGGTGAAGCCCTTGACGGTCTGCGCCAGGATGACGGTCGGCGCGCCCTCGAACTCGACGGCGGCCTTGTAGGCGGCGTACACCTTGCGCGCCTCGTGACCGCCGCGCGAGAGGTGGAAGCACTCCAGGATCTTGTCGTCGCTCAGCAGCTTCGCCATCTCGACGAGCGCCGGGTCCTTGCCGAAGAAGTCCTGGCGGATGTAGGCGGCGTCACGGGTCTGGTAAGTCTGCACCTGGGCGTCGGGGACCTCGCGCAGACGGCGTACGAGCGCGCCGGTGGTGTCCAGCTGGAACAGCTCGTCCCAGGCCGAGCCCCAGAGCGTCTTGACGACGTTCCAGCCGGCGCCGCGGAACTGGGCCTCCAGCTCCTGCACGATCTTGAAGTTCGCGCGGACCGGGCCGTCGAGGCGCTGCAGGTTGCAGTTGATGACGAAGGTGAGGTTGTCCAGGCCCTCACGGGAGGCCAGGGCGAGGGCCGCCGTGGACTCGGGCTCGTCCATCTCGCCGTCGCCGAGGAACGCCCAGACGTGGGAGTTCGAGACGTCCTTGACGCCGCGGCTGGTGAGATAGCGGTTGAAGCGCGCCTGGTAGATGGCGGAGAGCGGGCCGAGGCCCATGCTCACCGTCGGGAACTCCCACAGCCAGGGCAGCCGGCGCGGGTGCGGGTACGACGGGAGGCCCTCGCCGCCCGACTCACGGCGGAAGTTGTCCAGGTGGGACTCGTTCAGCCGGCCGTCGAGGAAGGCGCGGGCGTAGATACCGGGGGAGGCGTGGCCCTGGATGTAGAGCTGGTCGCCCGAGCCATCGGCCTCCTTGCCCTTGAAGAAGTGGTTGAAGCCCGTCTCGTAGAGCCAGGCGGCGGAGGCGAAGGTGGCGATGTGGCCGCCGACGCCGTACTTGGAGCCACGGGTGACCATCGCGGCCGCGTTCCAGCGGTTCCACGCGGTGATACGGCGCTCCATCGCCTCGTCACCGGGGATGCCCGGCTCGGCGGCGGTGGGGATGGTGTTGACGTAGTCCGTCTCGAGCAGCTTGGGCAGCGCGATGCCGTTGCCCTCCGCACGCTCCAGGGTGCGGCGCATCAGGTAGGCCGCGCGGTGCGGGCCGGCCGCCTTGGTGACGGCGTCCAGCGAGGCCTGCCATTCGGCGGTCTCCTCCGGGTCGCGGTCGGGGAGCTGGTCGAGCGCGCTCGGCTGGATGGCGTGGGAGTCGGTCATTGCGCCGCCTTCCTCAGTCGAAGGGGGTTCCCTCATCGGTAAGGGTTCGGGGGTGCCCTTGGTCTTTGGCAGGACAGGGCTGGGGCTTCGGTGGAAGCCCGTCGGCGACTGTAACCCGCTGATCGATGATCGATCAAAGGGTTGCGGGCAAAATATCTTGATCACGAGAAAGTCGGCACGGGGTGCCTTCGGCAACGACACCGGGTGCCTTGGTGATCCCGGGTTTGTGCAGGTGGGGCGGCGTTTGAGCGGGGGTTCGCTCAGGGGGTGGGTGGGTTGCGGCGCGTTGGCGGCTGCGGGTGCGTAGGGCTTCTCGCGCAGATCCCCGCACCCCTTGAAAGCATGGGGTGAGCCCGGGTGACCAAGGGGCGCGGGGAACTGCGCGACCAGCCCCCACTCACCCGCAGCCGATAGCGCACCCCACCGCTACGCCGGATCGTCGTCCGTGTGCGGGGCGCAGCCCAACACGTGGGCCTTGACCAGGTCCGCGATCCGCGGATCCCGGCGACGGAACGCGGCCACCAACTCCTCGTGCTCCTCGGCGTACGACTGCTGGACCGTCCCCAGCCACCGGATCGACAGCGCCGTGAAGACCTCGATCCCGAGCCCCTCCCACGTGTGCAGCAGCACCGAGTTGCCCGCCGCCCGCACCAGCTCGCGGTGGAACGCCACCGTGTGCCGCACCTGGGACGTACCGTCGGCGTTCCGGTCGGCCTCGTACAGCGCGGCCACGTGCGGCTCCAGCGCCGAGCAGTCCTCCGCCAGCCGCTCCGCCGCCAGCTCCGCCGCGATCGCCTCCAGGCCCGCCCGCACCGGGTAGCTCTCCTCCAGGTCGGCCGCCGTCAGGTTCCGCACCCGGACGCCCTTGTTCGGCGCGGATTCGATCAACCGCAGCGACTCCAGCTCGCGCAGTGCCTCCCGCACGGGAGTCTGGCTGACCTCCAGCTCCGTCGCGATCCGCCGCTCCACGATCCGCTCACCCGGCTTCCACCGTCCGCTCACGATCCCCTCCACGATGTGCTCGCGGATCTGTTCGCGCAGCGAGTGGACGACGGGCGCGGTGGTCATGCGGGCTCCTTCGGCGGGGGACAGAGCCCCAAGGGCGTTGACCTCTAGACAATAAAGCCGTGGCCGTTCGAGGGAGAGGCTCACGGGGGTGCTTTCGCGCAGGTGAGACGAGACTTACACGGTCCCACCGAGGACCGATTTGTAAAGACCCGTACCGGCCAGGCTCAAGGGCCTCGTCAGGGGCGCGGCGCGAACACAGCGGTGCCCCGCCCGGAGAACTCCGGACGGGGCACCGTCGTCACGCGTGCACCCAGGGGCTACAGACCGAGCTCGACCTCGAACTCGCCCGCCTCCAGGATCGCCTTGACGGCCGTCAGGTAACGGGCAGCGTCGGCGCCGTCGACCAGACGGTGGTCGTAGGAGAGGGTCAGGTAGGTCATGTCGCGGACGGCGATGACCGTGCCCTCCTCCGTCTCCAGGACGGCCGGGCGCTTGACCGTGGCACCGATGCCGAGGATCGCGACCTGGCCCGGCGGCACGATGATCGTGTCGAAGAGCGCGCCGCGCGAACCCGTGTTGGAGATCGTGAAGGTCGCGCCGGACAGCTCGTCGGGCGTGATCTTGTTGGCGCGGACCTTGCCGGCCAGCTCCGCCGTGGCCTTGGCGATACCGGCGATGTTGAGGTCACCGGCGTGCTTGATGACCGGGGTCATCAGGCCCTTCTCGGAGTCCACCGCGATACCGATGTTCTCGGTGTCGAAGTAGGTGATCGTGCCCTCGGCCTCGTTGATCTTGGCGTTGATGGGCGCGTGCGCCTTCAGCGCCTGGGCGGCGGCCTTGACGAAGAACGGCATCGGGGAGAGCTTGACGCCCTCGCGCGCCGCGAAGGAGTCCTTCGCGCGGGCGCGCAGCTTCATCAGACGCGTGACATCGACCTCGACGACCGACGACAGCTGCGCCTGCTCGTGCAGCGCCTTGACCATGTTGTCGCCGATGACCTTGCGGATGCGCGGCATCTTGACGGTCTGGCCACGGAGGGGGGACGCCTCCAGGGAGGGCGCCTTCTTCGCGGCGGCGACCGGGGCTGCGGCGGCCGGAGCCGGGGCAGCGGCGGCCTTCGCGGCCTCGGCGGCGGTGATGACGTCCTGCTTGCGGATACGACCGCCGACGCCGGTGCCCTTGACGGAGCCCAGGTCGACACCGTTCTCGGCGGCGAGCTTGCGCACCAGCGGGGTGACGTAGGCGCCCTCGTCGGTGGCCTTGGTGGCGGCGGACGCAGGCGCCGCCGGGGCGGCTGCCGGGGCCGGGGCGGGAGCCGGAGCGGCCGGAGCAGCGGCGGCGGGTGCCGGTGCCGGGGCGGCCGGCGCGGGTGCCGGAGCCGGAGCGGCGGGGGCGGGCGCCGGGGCGGCCGGCGCCGGGGCAGCGGCGGCGGGTGCCGGTGCCGGGGCCGGGGCAGCCGCCGGAGCGGCACCAGGGGCGCCGATGACGGCCAGCTTGGCGCCGACCTCGGCGGTCTCGTCCTCGGCGACCGTGATCTCCAGCAGCACGCCGGAGGTGGGCGCCGGGATCTCGGTGTCGACCTTGTCCGTGGAGACCTCGAGCAGCGGCTCGTCGGCCTCGACGGAGTCGCCGACCTCCTTCAGCCAGCGGGTGACGGTGCCCTCGGTGACGGACTCGCCGAGCGCCGGGAGGACCACGTCGGTGCCCTCGGCGGAGCCGCCGCCGGTGGCCGCCTCGGCGGTCGGGGCCGGAGCGGGGGCCTCCTGCTCGGTGGAGGGCTGGGCCGCGGCGGGCTCGGGGGCCGGCGCCGGGGCCTCCTCGGCGGCCGGAGCGGGGACGGCGGCGGGCGCGCCCGTGCCGTCGTCGATCAGCGCCAGCTCGGCGCCGACCTCGACGGTCTCGTCCTCGGCGACCTTGATGGAGGCGAGGATGCCTGCGGCGGGGGAGGGGATCTCGGTGTCGACCTTGTCGGTCGAGACCTCGAGCAGCGGCTCGTCGGCCTCTACGCGCTCACCCTCGGCCTTCAGCCAGCGGGTGACAGTGCCCTCGGTGACGCTCTCGCCGAGCGCCGGAAGGGTTACGGAAACCGCCATGGTTTCTGTTGCTCCTTAACGATTGCGGAAGTCTGGATCGTCGCTTCGTCGACCGAGGGGTCAGTCGTGCGAGTGCAGCGGCTTGCCCGCGAGAGCCAGGTGGGCCTCGCCGAGCGCCTCGCTCTGCGTCGGGTGGGCGTGGATCAGCTGGGCGACCTCCGCGGGGAGGGCTTCCCAGTTGTAGATCAGCTGGGCCTCGCCCACCTGCTCGCCCATGCGGTCGCCGACCATGTGGACGCCGACCACGGCACCGTCCTTGACCTGGACGAGCTTGATCTCGCCCGAGGTGTTCAGGATCTTGCTCTTGCCGTTGCCCGCGAGGTTGTACTTCAGAGCGACGACCTTGTCCGCACCGTAGATCTCCTTGGCCTTGGCCTCGGTGATGCCGACGGAGGCGACCTCGGGGTGGCAGTACGTCACCCGGGGGACACCGTCGTAGTCGATCGGAACGGTCTTCAGGCCGGCCAGACGCTCCGCCACCAGGATGCCCTCGGCGAAGCCGACGTGCGCGAGCTGGAGCGTCGGGACCAGGTCACCGACGGCGGAGATGGTCGGGACGTTCGTGCGCATGTACTCGTCGACCAGGACATAGCCGCGGTCCATGGCGACGCCCTGCTCCTCGTAGCCGAGACCGGCGGAGACCGGGCCACGGCCGACGGCGACGAGCAGGACCTCGGCCTCGAACTCCTTGCCGTCGGCGAGGGTGACCTTGACACCGTCCTGGGTGTACTCGGCCTTCGAGAAGAAGGTGCCCAGGTTGAACTTGATGCCGCGCTTGCGGAAGGCGCGCTCAAGAAGCTTCGAGCTGTTCTCGTCCTCGACCGGGACGAGGTGCTTCAGGCCCTCGATGACGGTGACCTCGGAGCCGAAGGACTTCCACGCGGAGGCGAACTCGACGCCGATGACGCCGCCGCCCAGGATGATCGCGGACTTGGGCACGCGGTCCAGGACGAGAGCGTGGTCCGAGGAGATGATGCGGTTGCCGTCGATCTCCAGGCCCGGCAGCGACTTCGGCACGGAGCCGGTCGCCAGCAGGACGTGACGGCCCTGGACGCGGCGGCCGTTCACATCGACGGAGGTCGGGGAGGACAGACGGCCCTCACCCTCGATGTAGGTGACCTTGCGGGAGGCGACGAGACCCTGCAGACCCTTGTAGAGGCCGGAGATCACGCCGTCCTTGTACTTGTGCACACCGGCGATGTCGATGCCCTCGAAGGTGGCCTTCACACCGAACTGCTCGCTCTCGCGGGCCTGGTCGGCGATCTCGCCCGCGTGGAGCAGGGCCTTCGTGGGAATGCATCCCCGGTGCAGGCAGGTGCCGCCGACCTTGTCCTTCTCGATCAGGGCGACGTCCAGGCCCAGCTGAGCCCCGCGCAGGGCCGCGGCGTAACCACCGCTACCACCGCCGAGGATCACTAGGTCGAAAACGGTGCTGGCGTCGTTCGCCACGTCACGTCCTCCATGCATGTGCGCCGTACGCCGGTCGTCCGAGACCCGCGCGGCGGCTGGTGTCCGGCCGCTCTTCTTCGGCCCTGTGGTGGGGGCCCTGTCCTGCCGAGCCCCATCTTCGCACTTGTCGCGGGCGAACGAGACGCCGGGCCGGGGTGTGAGACACCACACGCTCACTTGAGAAGGAGGAGTGGGGCAGCGCGCCCTTCAGGGGCGCGGGGAACTGCGCGACCAGCCCCCACGCCCCCGCACTCGCCGTACTGCCGACCGGATCGAGCTCCTAGGCGGACATCACCCCAGGTCGCCGGAGGCGGCCCGCTCGGCCAGCCGCACCAGCGTCCGCACGGCGGTCCCGGTCCCGCCCTTCGGCGTGTACCCGAACGGCCCGCCCTCGTTGAACGCCGGCCCCGCGATGTCCAGGTGCGCCCAGGTGATGCCCTCGCCCACGAACTCCCTCAGGAACAGCCCGGCGACCAGGCCGCCGCCGTACCGCTCGCCCATGTTCGCGATGTCGGCGGTCGGCGAGTCCATGCCCTTGCGCAGGTGGTCCGGCAGCGGCATCGGCCACGCCGGCTCGCCGGACTCCTCGGCGGCCTCGTGCACCGCGGAGCGGAACGCGTCGTCGTTGGCCATGATCCCGAAGGTCCGGTTGCCCAGCGCCAGCATCATCGCCCCGGTCAGCGTCGCCACGTCGACGATCGCGTCCGGCTTGTCCTCGGACGCCTTGGCGAGCGCGTCGGCCAGGACCAGGCGGCCCTCGGCGTCGGTGTTCAGCACCTCCACCGTCTTGCCGCTGTACATGCGCAGCACGTCACCCGGGCGGGTGGCGGAGCCGGACGGCATGTTCTCGGCGAGGGCGAGCCAGCCCGTGACGTTGACCTCCAGCTTGAGCCGGGCGGCGGCGACGACCGCGGCGAACACGGCGGCGGCACCGCTCATGTCGCACTTCATCGTCTCGTTGTGCCCGGCGGGCTTGAGCGAGATACCGCCCGAGTCGTACGTGATGCCCTTGCCGACGAACGCCAGGTGCTTCTTCGCCTTGGAGCTGGTGTACGACAGCTGCACCAGCCGGGGCGTGGCAGCCGAGCCGGCGCCGACGCCGAGAATGCCGCCGTAGCCGCCCTTGGCGAGCGCCTTCTCGTCGAGGACGGTCACCTTGATGCCGTGCTCCTTGGCCGCGGTCTGCGCGACGGCGGCGAAGGCCTCGGGGTCGAGGTCGTTCGGCGGGGTGTTGATGAGGTCGCGGGCGCGGTTCAGCTCCTCGGTCACCGCGACCGCGCGCTCGACGGCCGCCTTGTGGGCCTTGTCGCGAGGCTTCGCGCCGAGCAGGACGACATCGGCGAGCGGCGCCTTGCCGTTCTTCGCCTTCGCGTCCTTGCCCTGTTCCTTGTAGGCGTCGAAGGAGTACGCGCCGAGCAGCGCACCCTCGGCGACGGCGGCCACGGCGGCGGCGTCGACCACGGGCAGCGCGAACGCGGCCTTCTTCGTGCCGGTCAGGGCACGGGCCGCGGCACCGGCCGCGCGGCGCAGCGTCTCCGCGTCGAACGAGCCGTCCTTCTCGGGCACCGTGCCCAGGCCCACCGCCACCACGAGCGGAGCCTTGAAGCCGGACGGCGCGGGCAGCTTGGTCACCTCGCCCTCGGCGCCCGCGGCGCCGAGGGTCTCCAGGAGGCCGGCCAGCTTGCCGTCGTACGCCTGGTCCACGGCCTCGGCACCCGGCGCTACGACCAGGTCCCCGGACCGGGATGCAGGGCCCTTCGCGACACCGACCACGAGCGCGTCGACCCGGAGGCCCGACGCGGTGGCGGTGCTGAGAGTGAGAGCAGTCACGGTGGTGAAATCTCGCTTCCGATTGAGTTTCGGTGGCCGAACGGATGGGTCGACGTGCCGGGAACGAGCCTAGGCCCTTGTTCGGCCCATCGGACCTGGAGCGTCGGCCGGTTGCGCCGCGCCGTTCGTATGGCGTCCGCTGCGACCAGCCTCCCCGACTTTGCCTCCCGGACGTGCAGGGAGATCCCCATGGCTGAGGGATAGGGGGATCCCTTATCGCGGCTGCGCGGGGCGCGCGTCCATGGTCCTCGCGCGTGGTGGCGACCGTCTTCGCGCGTAGCGTCGGAGCCCGATTTCGATCATCCCTGCGGGCGTTCACCCCTATGTGGCTTCATGGTCATTTTCGTGCCCTCGTGTGGCCTGACCTGGGTGAGACTCGTCCCGCCGGTGAGTGATCAACTCATCTCATCGGTCTGCATCGTTTCCACAGCTTCCCCTCGGTGCGGCCGTTCAGTCCGGCCCCGGGGGAACTTCTCGGGGAAAGGGCGAACATGGTGCACAGCATCGACCAAGTGGCCTCCGAACCAAGCGAGTTCGAGCACCAACGACGGCTCGCCGCAGCCGTCCGGGGCGCCGGCGCCGACACCCTCGCCCTCAACCGCGGAGGGCTCGGGGCGCGGTGTGCCATCTGGTGCACGGGGTGCCGCCGGGCATCGACGTCACGTCTCGATGGGTGAGGGACGGGAAGATGCCCGTTCCGGCCCGCCAGGCGCCGTCCGGAACGTGGCTGGTCGCTGAGCCCGCTCCGGCCGTCTCTGCGATCTTCCGCAGTAACTGGTACCGGAGTGGCCGGAGACCAGGACACCGCCCCGGCGGTGCCGAAGCCTCGTGGAGCCGACCAGAAGACCCGCACCACCCCGTACCCGCCGCAAGGCCGGTACGGGGCGGGCAGGTGGCACAACCCTGCCGCACCAGCGGCAGACAGAAACGAGAGACCGTACTCATGCCGAGCCCCTGACGCTCTGGTGATGAGACGGGCCTTCCGGGCCGAAATGCCCGGAGCGCTGAGACCCGACTACGGTCTCAGCAACGGTACGTTGCCGCACGCCTTGGAGCCCCCACGATGAGTCGCGTCCTCGCCCGCAGCGCCCTGCTGCCCCTCCTCCTGCTGATGGCGGGGTGCACGAGCGCCTCCGACGACCGGCCCGGCACCGGACGGGCGACGGGCGAGACCGCCCGCTGGCGACCGGAGCCGGGCACCGAGTGGCAGTGGCAGCTCAGCGGGCGCCTGGACACCTCCGTCGACGTCCCCGTGTACGACATCGACGGCTTCGACCAGTCGGCCGACACCGTCGCCGAGCTGCACGACGACGGCCGCAAGGTCATCTGCTACCTCTCCACCGGGGCCTGGGAGGACTGGCGTCCGGACGCCGGCGACTTCCCGAAGGCGGTGATAGGCAAGGGCAACGGCTGGGAGGGCGAACGCTGGCTCGACATCCGCGCCACCGACGTCCTCGAACCGCTGATGGCCGCCCGTATCGACATGTGCGCGGAGAAGGGCTTCGACGCGGTCGAGCCCGACAACATGGACGGCTACCGCAACGACACCAGCTTCCCCCTCACGGCCGCCGACCAGCTCCGCTACAACCGCCTCGTCGCCCGTCTCGCCCATGAACGGGGCCTCGCGGTCGGCTTGAAGAACGACCTCGACCAGATACCCGAACTCGTCGACGACTTCGACTTCGCGGTCAACGAACAGTGCGCCCAGTTCGAGGAGTGCGAGGACCTCACCCCGTTCATCGAGGCGGACAAGGCCGTCTTCCACGTCGAGTACGAGATGGAGACGGGCGACTTCTGCCCCGAGGCCCGCCGCTTGGAGCTGAGCTCGCTGCTGAAGAAGTGGGAGCTGGGGGTGTGGCGGAAGGCCTGCTGACCCCTGGCAGGAGGGGCAGGGAGCTCAGCCGAGGGTGAAGACCACCAGCGCCGCCGTCGTCGCCGTCTCCGCGAGACCGCCGAACACATCACCGGTGACGCCCCCGAACCGCCGGACGCAGTGCCGCAGGAGCACCTCGGCGGCCGCACAGGCGAGGACGACCGCGAGGACCGTACGGCCGATGTCGTACGGCCCGAGCAACGCGCCCGTGCCCGCCGCCACGCACCCGGTCAACGCGGCCACGAGCAGCGCGCCGCGCACCGGCACCACCCCGGCCACCGCCGCCCCCAGCCCCTCCGGCCGGGCGGCGGGCACCCCGGCCCGCGCGGCCAGGGTCAGGGCCAGCCGGGCGGCGGTCGCGCCGACCACCGCCGCGAGCGCGCCCAGCGCCCAGGACTCGCCGTACGCCTCGGTGAGCGCGGCGACCTGGGCCAGCAGGACGAGGACGAGGGTGACGACACCGAACGGCCCGATGTCCGACTGCTTCATGATCCGCAGGGCGTCCTCGGCGGGCCTGCCGCTGCCGAGGCCGTCGGCGGTGTCGGCGAGCCCGTCCAGGTGCAGGCCCCGGGTGAGGGCGGCCGGTACGGCGACGGAGGCCACGGCGGCGAGCAGCGGCCCGGCCCCCAGGAACAGCAGAAGGCCGCCGAGCAGGGCCGCGCCCAGGCCGACGACCAGCCCGGCGACGGGCGCGCACAGCATCCCGGCGCGCGCCGCCTCACGGTCCCAGCGGCGCACGGTCACCGGCAGCACAGTGAGGGTGCCGAAGGCGAACCGCAGGCCGTCGGCGGGCGTCGGACGGGACGGGGCAGGGGGCTCGGGGGTCGTGGACACCGGCGCAGGCTACCCGTCGCGGTGGACCGGCTCGGCGGCGCCCGGGAGCAGTACTGGATAGAGTTCGCATATGGGTTACTGGTGGGAGCGGAACGTCATCGAGCCGGGCAAACTGCCGCTGCTGTTCGCGCTCGCCGCGTTCATCCTGACGTTCCTGATCACCCGGGTCGTCACCCGGCTCATCCGCGCCGGCAAGGGGCCGTTCCGCAACATCAGCGGCAGCGGTGGCGTCCACATCCACCACGTCGTCCCCGGAGTCCTCCTCACCATCGCCGGCGGCTTCGGCGCGGTGGCCAGCGACGGGCACGGTCTCGGCGCGCTGATCTCCGCCGTGCTGTTCGGCATGGGCGCGGGTCTGGTGCTGGACGAGTTCGCGCTGATCCTGCACCTCGACGACGTGTACTGGAGCGAGGCCGGCCGCAAGAGCGTCGAGATGGTCGTGCTGACGGCCGCCCTGGTGGGGCTGATGCTGGTCGGCTTCCTGCCCTTCGGCGTCAACGACCTCAGCGAGGAGGAACTCCAGGACCGGGGAGCCGTCATGGTCAGCATGGGGACGAACTTCCTCGTCGCCCTGATCGCCCTCGCCAAGGGCAAGGCCCGCACCGCCATCTTCGGCGTGATCATCCCGATCGTCGCCGTCGTCGGAGCCGTCCGGCTGGCCCGCCCCACATCCGCCTGGGCCCGCCGCTTCTACCGCCGCAGACCGCGCGCCCGCGCCCGCGCCTGGAAGCGCGCCTACCGCCACGACCGCCGCTGGGCGGGCCCCAGCCGCCGCTTTCAGGACTGGATCGGCGGCACCCCGGACGCGACCCCCGAGCGCCACTGACGGACTGCCTGCGCCGCGCAGACCACCAGGACCGCCGCGATGGCCGCCAGATGCTCCTTGCCCGCGAGGTTCTCCTTCACCAGCACCTCGACTGCCATCGCCACGACCACCGTGCCCGCCGTGACATACGCCCGGTACCGCCAGCCCGCGTACACGGCGAGCCCGACCACGGCCGCCGACGGGCCGGTGTCCACGACCTGCGCGTCCGACGCGGGCAGCCCCAATAGGGGGACGTCCGGACCGAGCGCGACGCCCACGCGCGCGTACAACGTGCCGGCCAGCGTGGCCAGGTACGCGACCGCGAGGGTCCGCAGCCGTCCCAGACAGATCTCCGCGATACCGAACACGATCAGGATCTGCGCCAGCGCGCCCCACACCGGCAGGTCCAGCGCCGGTACGAACAGGGAGAGCGGGGTGCGCGCCAGGGCCGTCCAGAGCGGGTCCTCCGCCCGTACGGCGCCGACGTTCTCGACGAACCGGTAGCCCCAGGACTGCTGGTGCGTGACGTGGACGACGGCCGCGAGACAGACGGCCGTGACCGTCATCCAGATCGCGCGCAGCCGACGGCGGGCCAGGGGCGGGCGCACGGCGGCGTACAGGAGCCCCCACTCTGCGCGGGCCCAGCGGGTGGCCCTGCCCGTACGCGTCTGCTTCACCCTCACGCCGTCAGAAGACAGGACGGGGGAGTGTGAAGTTGAGCGGGGTCGGAGTGATGCTGATCTCGTCGGGTTCCTGTGGGGTGCGTTGTCGGGTGCGGCTCCGGCGGGGCTTCTCGCGCAGTTCCCCGCGCCCCTAAATGATCAGGTCTCCGCGGTCCTGAAGGGCGACCGGCGGCGGGCCTGAAGAGCACGGGGCGCAGCCCCTGCTTTTCAGGGGCGCGGGGAACTGCGCGAGAAGCCCCACGCACCCGCACCCGACAACGCAACCCCCGAGGCCACCTACGTCGCGTCGTACTCCTCCGCGACGTTCTTCTCCTCGGCCTTCCCCGGCCCCACCACCCCGCCGGCCTCCCGCTCAGGCAGCTCCGCCGCCAACACCGCCGCCGCCCGCACCAGAGGCAGCGCCAGCAGCGCGCCCGCCCCCTCGCCGACCTTCACCCCGTGGTCGAGCAGCGGCTCGATCGCCATCCGGTCCAGCGCCTTGGCCTGCGCCGGCTCCCCGCTGCCCTGCCCGGCCAGCCACCAGTCCGGCGCCCGGAACGCGACCCGCTGGGCGACCAGCGCGCACGCCGCCGACACCACCCCGTCCAGGATCACCGGCGTCTTGCGCACCGCGCTCTGCAGCAGGAACCCGGTCATGGCGGCGAGATCCGCCCCACCCACGGTCGCCAGCAACTGCAACTGGTCCCCGAGCACCGGCCGGGCCCGCCGCAGGGAGTCCCGTACGGCCGCGCACTTGCGCATCCACGCCAGATCGTCGATCGCCCGCCCACCGCGCCCGGTCACGACCGACGCATCGGTCCCGCACAGCCCGGCGACGAGGACCGCCGCCGCCGTGGTTCCCCCGACACTCACATCACCGAGGACGACGAGGTCGGTCCCGGAGTCCGCCTCCTCGTCCGCGAGGGCGACGCCCACCCGGAACGCGGCCTCCGCCTCCTGAGCCGTCAGCGCGTCCTCGACGTCGATACGCCCGGACCCGCGCCGCACCCGATGCCGTACGACCTCGACGGGCAACGCCTCCGGGTCGCAGTCCAGCGCGAGGTCCACCACACGGACGGGTACGTCGAGCTGCCGGGCCAGCACCGCCACCGGGCTGCTGCCGTCCAGGACGCCCCGCACCAGCTCCACCGCCGTGCCCGCGGCCCGCGCGGAGACGCCGAGTTCGGCGATCCCGTGGTCGCCCGCGAACAGCAGCACCCGGGGCCGTTCGATCGGCCGCACCGGCACGGCCGACTGCGCCGCCGCCAGCCACTCACCCAGTTCGTCGAGGCGGCCCAGCGCCCCGGGCGGCACGATCTGCCTCTCCCGACGCGCCTCGGCGTCGCGGCGCACCCCACCGTCGGGGCGCTCGATCAGATCGGTGAAGTCGTCGAGATTAAGCGAGCTCATTCGCCGAACAGTACCGGCAGGGATCGAACACGACCGCGCCACACCATGACCCCGCGACGCATGTACGTCCCACCGCGCCAACGGCACGTCATTGCACCGGGAACGGGGCTCACGTACGTACCTTTTTGGGGCGAATGTCTCTACGTCGCCCACAGGAGCCGCCATGTCCCCCACCCCGCGGCCGGAGCCCGGCCCACTCGCGCCGGGAGTCGACCCCTTCCACGAACCGCGCCGGGAGGACTGCCCCTGGTGCGGCTCGCGGCAGTTGCGTACGCGGTTGCGCGCGCCGGAGGGGCGGCGGCGTACGCCGGGCACGTTCGTGGTGGACGAGTGCCGGGACTGCGCGCACGCCTTCCAGAACCCCCGGCTCACGACGGACGGGCTGCTGCTGCGGTACCACCAGCACGCCGCCGAGGACGAGTTCGGCACGCACCCCCTCGGGCGGCGCCGCCGCCGGCACCTGCGGGGTGCCGCCCGCGCGCTGCTGAGGTATCCCGAACCGGAGAGCTGGCTCGACGTCGGCACCGGACACGGCCACTTCCCGGAGACCGCGCATGCGATCCACCCGTACACCTCCTTCGACGGTCTCGACCCGACCCCGCGCGTCGACCGGGCCTGGGAGGCGGGGCGCGTGGAGGAGGCGTACCGGGGCCTGCTCACCGACCCCGAGATCACCACGCTACTGCGCGCCCGCTACGACGTGGTGAGCATGCTCCACCACCTCGAACACACCGCCGATCCCCGCGAGGAGCTCCGTGCCGCCCGCGCCGTGCTGCGCCCCGGCGGCCTGCTGCTGCTCGAAGTCCCGGATCCGGCCCGCCCGTTGGGGCCGCTGCCCGCCAGGAACCGACGCCTGTGGAAGCCGTGCGACCGCCCCCGCCCCCTGCACCTCGTGCCCCTGCGCAACCTGCTCGCCGAACTGCGCTCCCTGGGCTTCGAGGTCCTCACGGCCCGCCCGTGCACCCCCCTCCCGCCCCGCGCGCACCGCATCCTCGCGCGCCGCGCCACACCGCCGGCCGCCCCCGCAGCCCCCCGGGCGCCGATGGTCGAACGGGCGGATCCCTCAGCCCCGTAGCGGCAGCGCCCGCCCCGCCACCACCAGCAGCACGTGTTCGCACTCCTGCGCGAAGGCCGCGTTCAGACGGCCGAGTTCATCGCGGTAGCGGCGGCCGGAAGCGGTGGCGGGGACGATGCCGGAGCCGACCTCGTTGGAGACGGCGACCAGTGTGCGGCGCGTGTGCCGCACGGCCTCGGTGAGCTCGGTGACACGCGCCCGGAGTGCGCGCTCCCCGCCCCCGGCCCACTCCGCGTCGTCCCACGCCCCCACCGCGTCCATGGCGTCCGTCAGCCACAGCGAGAGACAGTCGAGGAGCAGCGGCGCCCCGTCGTCGTCCTTCAGCAGCGGGACGAGGTCGCAGGTCTCGACCGTGCGCCAGGAACCGGGCCGCCGCTCGCGGTGCGCGGCGACCCGCTCGGCCCACTCCCCGTCACCGCCCCGCAGTCCGCCGGTGGCCACGTACAGGACGTCCGGGAACGCCTCCAGCCGCCGCTCGGCCTCCACCGACTTCCCGGACCGCGCCCCGCCGAGCACCAGCGTGCGCCGCGGCACATCGGGGACGTCCTCGTAGGCGCCCACCACCAGCGTCGTCCCGTCCGGCACGGTGCGCGCGCCCGCCGCCGCGAGCCGGCGCGGCAACTCGCCGTCCGCCGGCACGTCGTGGTCGATGTGCACGGCCACGACATCGGTCGTCGGGCCCACCGCCCCCGCCGCCCGCAGCCGGGCCAGCGCGTCCGGCCGCCCCAGCACGTCGAGGAGCACCATGTCGTACGGCTCCGACGGCTCCTCCACACCGGCGGGCGCGGCCCCCGGCGGCAGATACAGCAGCCGCTGGCCGCCCGGACCGGTCACCGCGTACCCGGTCCCGGGCGAGTCCAGGGCCCGTGCCCGCACCCGGTGTCCGCTCAGCAGCGCCAGCTCCCGCCCGTCCGGCACCCGCACGGGTTGCGGCAACCCCGTCGGCACCTCCACGGCGGGCCCGTCGTGCGGGTGCGACAGCAGGACCTGCCGCACTCCGGTGAGCGTGCGCCCGGCGCGCGCGGCCGCGAGGGCGGCGCCCGGAGTGAGGTCGAGCAGCAGTGTGCCGTCCACGAGCAGCGCGGTCGCCCCGCGCGCGGCCACACCGAGCGCGGTCGCGCACACCGCACACGGACAGTCGGGGCGGGGCAGCCCCGCGGGGGCGCCGGTGCCGAGCAATGTCAGTTCCACGTAGGCGATTTTCCCGCGTCCCGATGAGTACTCGCAGATCTTGCGCGTCCGACCAGGGTCTGCCCGTCGGATCAGGTCACAGGGGGCCGTGGCGCCTCATGACCGCCGGTGAGCGTGGTCCGGTGCGTGCGGCTGCAAGGCGGAGGAGGTAGTCGACGCGGAGCGATGGGGGCCCCTCCCGCTCGAACGAAGCCGAGAGTGGCGGAGACCGACGACACGCGGCAGACGTGCGTGCCGGACCCCGCGTCTGGGACATGATCCGACGGACAGGCCCTAGGCTCAGGGGGAACCGGATCTTGCTCGGTGCCGGGTGCGGTGCCGGGCCGGTACTTACGGAGGCTCACATGGCGGCATGGACGTGGCGGTTCGAGAAGGCCGACGGGACGGAGGTCCAGCCCGCGGTCCAGCCCGAGGAGTTCACGACCCAGGGGGATGCCGAGTCGTGGATCGGCGAGCACTGGAAAGCGCTGCTGGAGGGTGGCGCCGACCAGGTCCGTCTCTTCGAGGACACGACGGAGATCTACGGGCCGATGAGCCTGCACGCGCAGGACGCGTAGCGCTCCGCGGGTGGGGCGGGGTCCTGTGCGGGGCTCCGCCCCGATCCCCGTGTAAGGGGGGCGGGGGGTGTGGTTCGTGCACGGGTGCGGGCCCGGTGAGGCTTCTCGCGCAGTTCCCCGAGCCCCTGAAAAGCAGGGGCTGCGCCCCGTGCTTTTCGCCCTTGAGCGGCCGAAGGCCCTCAAGGGGCGCGGGGAACTGCGCGACCAGCCCCCACCGGACCGGCAGATGGGGGTCGAAGGGGCGCGGCCCTTGAGGATGGGACGGGTAGGGGCGCCGGGGGCGAGAAGGCTCAGCCCCGCACGCCGCACAGGTGCAGCAACGCCGCCACCTGGCGATAAGGATCCGTCCGCCCGGCCCGCTCCTCCGCCGCGAGGAGCGCATCGAGGTCCCCCTGCCCGTCGGGCAGTCCCGCGTCGTCCGCGGCGAGGTCAGTGAACACCCGCACCCCGTACCAGGCGTGCAACGGCGCCCCGATCCCCGCGAGCGCGTCCGTCAAGGTCTCCAACCGATCCGCCCGCACATCCAGCCCGAGCCGGTTCCGGTACGCGGTGGTGTCGAACGCGGCCAGCGCCCCGGCCCAGTCCCCGGCGAGCCCCGCCCGCATCGCGAGCGCGTCCCCGTTGCGGACGAGCAGCGACAGCAGCCCACCCGGCGCCAGCATCCGCGCCAGCCCGGCCAGCAGGGCGTCGGGCTCCTCGACGTACATCAGCACCCCGTGACAGAGCACCACGTCGAAGCTGCCCGGCAGGAAGTGCACACCCGTGTCCCGGCCGTCGCCCTCGACGATCCGCATCCGCCCTCGGATGCCCTCGGGCTCGGCGGCGACCGCCTCCCGGGCCACGGCGATCAGCTTCGACTCGCGCTCGATGCCGGTCACCGCGTGTCCGGCCCGGGCCAGCCGCAGCGCCTGCGTGCCCTGCCCCATGCCCACGTCGAGCACCCGGAGCCGCTGCCCGACCGGGAATCGTCCCGCTATCTGCTCGTCGACCTGGCGCGAGACCAGCTCCTGTCGCACGACCTCACGCAGGGTGCCCAGTCGGTCCAGCCATGCCTGCGCGGCACCTTGTGAGAAAGGGGTGGTGCTCAGGGCCGCTCTCCGCGCTTGACCTGCGGCTTGGGCAGCCGGAGGCGACGCATCTGGAGCGTGCGCATGAGGGCGTAGGCCACGGCGCCCTTGGTGTTCGCGTCGGGGAAGCGCTCGCGCAGCTGCTTCTTCAGACGGAACCCGAGGCTGATCGAGTCGACCACGATCAGCACGATCACGAAGAGCCACAGCAGGAGCGCGATGTTCTGCAGCGACGGCACCTGCACCATGCTCAGCACGAGGATGATCACGGCCAGCGGCAGGAAGAACTCCGCGATGTGGAACCGAGAGTCCACGTAGTCACGGGCGAACCGGCGGACCGGGCCCTTGTCCCGCGCCGGCAGATAGCGCTCGTCACCGGTGGCCAGCGCCTGGCGCTGCTTCTCCATCGCGGCACGGCGCTCGTCGCGGGAGCGCTTGGCGGCCTCCTTGCGCGTCGTCGGCGTATTGGCGACGCTTCGGCGCTGCCCCTGGGCCACACTCCGTTTCGGAGTGGGGCGCCCCTTGGGGGCCTGCGGGTCACGGGTCTGCTTGGAGTCGGTCACCAGCGCCTTGTCGGCGACCGATTCCTTCTCGCTCTTGGCGCGGCTACGGAACACAAAACCCAAGGGTACGGGGTGCCGGGGCATGGACCCCAGCCGAGTGGGGAACGATCCGGCAACACCCGGCGTCCGTACTGGAGACAGAGCTGGGGCGACAGTTCGGAAAAGGGGGAGCGCGGTGACGGTTCGCCCGTAGCGGAGCTGAGGTATTTCGGGGAGCGGCCCGTACGCAACCCCGGGAGCCACCTACTCCCTACGCCGGAGCGGTGCCGCACACAGTCGTCCTTGGGGATGACCGCATCCGTCCCCGAACAGTGCGGTAATGGATGCAGGGCCCGTACTGTGGGTTCTGTCGCAGACCTGTGAGCTGGAGTCCGTCAGAAGGGGGCGCGCGAAGCCCATGAGCGGTGTCATGAAGCGTATGGGGATGATCTTCCGCGCGAAGGCGAACAAGGCCCTTGACCGGGCCGAGGACCCGCGCGAGACCCTTGATTACTCGTATCAGAAGCAGCTGGAGCTGCTCCAGAAGGTGCGCCGGGGCGTGGCCGACGTCGCCACCTCCCGCAAGCGCCTGGAGCTCCAGCTCAACCAGCTCCAGTCCCAGTCCTCGAAGCTGGAGGACCAGGGCCGCAAGGCGCTCGCGCTCGGCCGAGAGGACCTGGCCCGCGAGGCGCTCTCGCGCCGTGCCGCGCTCCAGCAGCAGGTGACGGACCTGGAGACGCAGCACTCCACGCTCCAGGGCGAGGAGGAGAAGCTCACCCTGGCCGCGCAGCGCCTGCAGGCCAAGGTCGACGCGTTCCGCACCAAGAAGGAGACGATCAAGGCCACGTACACCGCCGCCCAGGCCCAGACCAGGATCGGCGAGGCGTTCTCCGGCATCTCCGAGGAGATGGGCGACGTCGGTCTCGCCATCCAGCGCGCCGAGGACAAGACGGCCCAGCTCCAGGCCCGGGCCGGTGCCATCGACGAACTGCTGGCCTCCGGCGCGCTCGACGACCCGTCCGGGATGCACAAGGACGACATCCAGGCCGAGCTGGACCGCCTCTCCGGTGGTACGGACGTCGAGCTGGAGCTCCAGCGTATGAAGGCGGAGCTGGCGGGCGGCCCGTCCGCGCAGCAGCAGGCCATCGAGGGCGGCACCGGCCAGTCGGCGCCGCAGCAGCAGTCCCAGCGCCAGGACACCCCGCGCTTCGACAAGTAAGGCGACTCCCGTCCCGGAGGAGGGCGACATGATCGTTCGGATCATGGGGGAGGGGCAGGTGAGGCTGGACGACGTCCACTTCGCCGAACTGAACAAGCTGGACGACGTCCTCCTGGCGGAGATGGAGGTCGGCGACGGCCCGGGCTTCCGCCATACCCTCCACGCCCTCCTGGACAAGGTCCGCGAACTGGGCACCCCCCTGCCCGACGACTCCCTGGAACCTTCGGAACTGATCCTCCCGTCGCCGGACGCGACACTGGAGGAGGTCAAGCAGATGCTGAGCGACGACGGCCTGATCCCGGGGTGAGGAGCCTGAAAAGCAGGGGCGCGGGGAACTGCGCGACGGCCCCCACCGGACCCGCACCCGACAACGCACGGTTTCGGGGTCGAAGGGGCAGCGCCCCTGGTGACGGGACGGGTGGGGGCGGCGGGGGGCGGGAAACCTCTGCCCAGCCCCACAGGTACCGCCACCACCAGTTCCGCCCCCCACAACCGCCCCGTACCGTAATCAACCGTGAGCACCCTCCAGCGAGCCAGGACCTGGCTGACGGCGCACCCCCTCGCGCTGGACGCCGCCCTCGCCGCGGGCGTCCTCGTCGCGATGGTCGCCGGCTCCTTCGTGGACCCCAACGCCGACCACGGCGACAAGTGGGGCGCCCGCACCCCCGACGCGCTCAGCCTCGCGCTCATGGTGCCGGCCGCCGCCGTCCTCGTCGCCCGCCGCCGCACCCCCATGGCCGTCCTGGCCGCGACCTGCGCGCTCACCCTCGCCGAACTGGTGACCGGCGACCCCCGTGCCCCCGTGGCGATGTCCGCCGTCATCGCCCTCTACACGGTCGCCTCCACCACCGACCGCCCCACCACCTGGCGCGTCGGCCTGCTCACGATGACCGTGCTGACGGGCACGGCCATGCTCGTCGGCCCGCTGCCCTGGTATGCCCAGGAGAACATCGGCATCTTCGCCTGGACCGGCATGGCCGCCACCGCCGGGGACGCGGTCCGCAGCCGCCGCGCCTTCGTGCACGCCATCAGGGAGCGCGCCGAACGGGCGGAGCGCACCCGCGAGGAGGAGGCCCGCCGCCGGGTCGCCGAGGAGCGGCTGCGGATCGCCCGCGACTTGCACGATGTCGTCGCCCACCACATCGCCCTGGTCAATGTGCAGGCCGGAGTCGCCGCGCACGTCATGGACAAGCGGCCCGACCAGGCCAAGGAGGCCCTCGCCCACGTCCGTGAGGCCAGCCGCTCCGCGCTGGGCGAACTCCGCGCCACGGTCGGGCTGCTGCGCCAGTCCGGCGACCCCGAGGCACCCACCGAACCCGCCCCGGGCCTGGTCCGGCTCGACGAACTCGTCGGCACCTTCCACAGCGCCGGCCTCGCGGTGGAGGTGGTCCGCGCCGACGAGGGGGTGAGCCTCCCGGCCGCCGTCGACCTGGCTGCGTACCGCGTCATCCAGGAGGCGCTCACCAATGTGCACAAGCACGCCGGTGAGGCGGCGAAGGCCGAGGTCAGCGTCGTACGCGTCGGCCCGGACGTGGAGATCACCGTCCTCGACAACGGCACCGGACGGACCGCGGCGGGCGACACGAATCCCGAGAACCCCGAGGGCGGCGGGCACGGCCTGCTCGGTATGCGCGAACGCGTCGCCGCGCTCGGCGGCACCCTCACCACCGGCCCCCGCTACGGCGGCGGCTTCCGGGTCCATGCGATCCTGCCGCTCAAGACCCGAACGACCACCGCGGAAGACGTACGACCGTGAGCCGCACGGTCGAGGCGGCGGCCGTACGACCGTGACCAGCGCCCCGGGGGACCCCGTATGACGATCCGTGTCCTGCTCGCCGACGACCAGGCCCTGCTGCGCAGCGCCTTCCGGGTGCTCGTCGACTCGGAGCCGGACATGGAGGTCGTCGGGGAGGCCTCGGACGGGGCGGAGGCGGTGCGGCTCGCGAAGGAGGAGCGGGCGGACGTCGTGCTGATGGACATCCGGATGCCCGGCACGGACGGGCTGGCCGCCACCCGCATGATCAGCGCCGACCCGGCGCTCGCCCAGGTCCGCGTCGTCATCCTCACCACCTTCGAGGTCGACGACTACGTCGTGCAGTCGCTGCGCGCCGGCGCCTCCGGCTTCCTCGGCAAGGGCTCCGAGCCCGACGAGCTGCTGAACGCGATCCGGGTGGCCGCCGGCGGAGAGGCGCTGCTGTCGCCCACCGCCACCAAGGGTCTGATCGCCCGCTTCCTCGCCCAGCCCGACGACTCGGCCGGCGGCGAGGGCGGGGGCGCCGCCCGCTCGGAACGGCTCGCCACCCTGACCGGTCGCGAGCGGGAGGTACTCGTCCAGGTCGCCGCCGGGCTCTCCAACGACGAGATCGCCGAGCGGCTGGAGGTGAGCCCGCTGACCGTGAAGACACACGTCAACCGGGCCATGGCGAAGCTGGGCGCCCGGGACCGCGCGCAGCTGGTGGTCTTCGCGTACGAGTCGGGCCTGGTACGACCGAGGGTGGACTGAGGGCCGCCGGGGACTACTCCACTCGGAGTATGCGCGGCGTATGGAAATGGCCCTGGGGAGCGAGGGAACGGGCGCTTCCGTGGCCCAGGGTATGAGGTGAGCGCTCACCATCGCTTCACACGAGCGACACATGGGGGGCAACAGCCGCATGTGGCAGGGGCGTTCGTCACCCGCTCACGCCACAGAAGAGAGACACTGACCCATGTCCTGGCTGTCCCGGTTCAGCCTCGCACAACGGGCCCTCGTCGGTCTGATGTCGATCATCGCGCTCGTCTTCGGAGCGATCGCGATACCCCAGCTCAAACAGCAGCTCCTGCCCACCATCGAACTGCCCGTGGTGTCCGTGCTCGCTCCCTACCAGGGCGCCTCCCCGGACGTGGTCGAGAAGCAGGTCGTCGAGCCCATCGAGGACAGCCTCGAAGCCGTCGACGGCATCACGGGCGTGACCTCCACCGCCAGTGAGGGCAACGCCCTGATCATGGCGTCCTTCGACTACGGCCCCGGCACCGAGCAACTCGTCGCCGACGTCCAGCAGGCCGTCAACCGGGTCCGGGCGCAGCTGCCGGACGCCGTCGACCCGCAGGTGATCGCTGGCTCCACGGACGACATCCCGACCGTCGTCCTCGCCGTCTCCGCGGACCAGGACCAGCAGGCCCTCGCCGACGAGCTGGACCGGACCGTCGTGCCCACGCTGGAGGGCATCGACGGCGTCGGCCAGGTCACCGTCGACGGCGTACGGGACCTCCAGGTCACCGTCACCCCCGACGACGCGAAGCTGGCGAAGGCGGGCCTGACCACGATGGCCCTCGCCCAGGCCCTCCAGGCGGGCGGCGTCACCGTCCCCGCGGGCTCCTTCGACGAGGACGGCGCCAACCGCACCGTCCAGGTCGGCGGCGGCTACACCTCGCTGGAGCAGATCGAGAACCTGATGGTGCGCGGCGAGGGCGCCAAGAAGCCCGTACGTCTCGCCGACGTCGCCGCGGTCGAGGAGGAGCAGGCCAAGGCCGACTCCATCACCCGGACGAACGGTGAGCCGAGCCTGGCGGTCATGGTCACCATGGACCGTAACGGCAGCGCGGTCGCGATCTCCGAGGCCGTCGAGGAGAAGCTGCCGGACATGCGCCGTGACCTGGGCTCCGGCGCCACCGTCACCGTGGTCAGCGACCAGGGCCCGGCGGTCTCCAAGTCCATCGACGGGCTGACCACCGAGGGCGCCCTCGGTCTGCTCTTCGCGGTCCTGGTCATCCTGGTCTTCCTGGCGTCGGTCCGCTCGACCCTCGTCACCGCGGTCTCCATCCCGCTGTCGGTGGTCCTGGCGCTGATCGTGCTGTGGACCCGTGACCTCTCCCTGAACATGCTCACCCTCGGCGCGCTGACCATCGCCATCGGCCGCGTCGTCGACGACTCGATCGTGGTGCTGGAGAACATCAAGCGGCACCTCGGCTACGGCGAGGAGCGCGAGGAGGCCATCCTCAAGGCGGTCCGCGAGGTCGCCGGCGCGGTCACCTCCTCCACCCTGACGACGGTCGCCGTCTTCCTCCCCATCGGCCTCACCGGCGGCATGGTCGGCGAGCTGTTCGGCAGCTTCTCGCTGACCGTGACGGCGGCCCTGCTGGCCTCCCTCCTGGTCTCGCTGACTGTGGTCCCGGTGCTGTCGTACTGGTTCCTGCGCGCGCCGAAGGGCACACCCGAGGACGCCGACGAGGCACGCCGCAAGGCTGAGGAGAAGGAGGCGAAGAGCCGCCTCCAGCGCCTCTACGTCCCCGTCCTGCGCTTCGCCACCCGCCGCCGGCTGACCAGCCTGGCCGTCGCGGCCGTCGTCCTCATCGGCACGTTCGGCATGGCACCGCTGCTCAAGACGAACTTCTTCGACCCCGGCGACCAGGAAGTCCTCAGCCTCAAGCAGGAGTTGAAGCCCGGCACCAGTCTCACGGCGACCGACGAGCAGACGAAGAAGGTCGAGAAGCTGCTCGCCGACACCGAGGGCGTCAAGGACTACCAGGTCACCGTCGGCTCGTCCGGCTTCATGGCCGCGTTCGGCGGGGGCACCGACACCAACCAGGCCTCGTACAGCGTCATGCTGGACGACTCGGCCGACGCCGCCGGCGTCCAGGACACCATTGAGAAGGGCCTCGCCGGGCTCTCCGGCGTCGGTACGACGACCGTCGCGGTCGGCGACGCCTTCGGCAGCCAGGACCTGAGCGTGGTCGTCAAGGCCGCCGACGCCGAGGTCCTGCGCAAGGCCGCCGAGCAGGTCCGTGACGCCGTCTCCACCATGGACAACGTCACCGACGTCACCAGTGACCTGGCGCAGAGCGTGCCGCGCATCTCGGTGAAGGCCACCGACAAGGCCGCCGCCGCGGGCTTCGACGACCAGACCCTCGGCGCTGCCGTCACCCAGGCCGTGCGCGGTACGACCAGCGGCCGGGCCATCCTCGACGACACCGAGCGGGACGTCGTCATCAAGTCGGCGAAGCCCGCCGAGACCCTGAAGGAGCTGCGGGACCTGCCGCTGGGCGCGGTGAAGCTCGGCGACATCGCCGACGTGAAGCTGGTGGACGGCCCGGTCTCCATGACCCGCATCGACGGCCAGCGGGCCGCGACGATCACGGCGAAGCCCAAGGGCGACAACACCGGCGCGGTCAGCACCGACCTCACCACCAAGCTGAACGCGCTCGACCTGCCCGAGGGCGCCACCGCCTCCATCGGCGGCGTCTCCGAGGACCAGGACGAGGCGTTCGCCTCCCTCGGCCTGGCGATGCTCGCGGCCATCGCGATCGTCTTCATGCTGCTGGTGGCGACCTTCCGGTCCCTGGTCCAGCCGCTGATCCTGCTGGTCTCGATCCCGTTCGCGGCCACCGGCGCGATCGGCCTGCTGATCGTCACCGGCACGCCGATGGGTGTCCCCGCGATGATCGGCATGCTGATGCTGATCGGCATCGTGGTGACCAACGCGATCGTCCTGATCGACCTGATCAACCAGTACCGCCGCCAGGGCTACGGCACGGTCGAGGCGGTCATCGAGGGCGGCCGTCACCGCCTGCGCCCGATCCTGATGACGGCACTGGCGACGATCTTCGCGCTGCTGCCCATGGCCCTCGGCATCACCGGTGAGGGCGGCTTCATCGCCCAGCCGCTGGCCGTGGTCGTCATCGGCGGTCTGATCACGTCGACGCTGCTGACGCTCCTGCTGGTCCCGACCCTCTACACGATGATCGAGATCCGCAAGGAGCGCCGGGCGAAGAAGAAGGCCCTGAAGCGGTCCGGCACCCCGTCCGAGCCGACGAAGCCGGAGCCGGACTCGGACTCGGAGGCGGGCAAGCCGGAACCCGCCGGGGTCTGACACCGTTCCTGGGGACTGAGCAGGAGTGAGCCCGCTCAGCCGCACGCCCCGAACGGTCTTGGGCGTACTGGTCCCCGGCGTACTCAGCCCCGGGGCGGCGACACGCATCCTGTGCGTGGTCCGGGCCCGGGAGGCCAGTTCCCTCACGACCTGGCCAGATGGGTACGGCCAGAGGCGACGGGGAGGCCCCGAACCATCACTCCGGTGGAGCGGGGGCCCCGCACGCCGGCACCGTACCCGGCGTCCCAGATCGCCCGGTCACCGTAGCCCGAACAGCCCACACTGTTGCAAGCCCGGAAGCCGACCATCACACGATCGAGCCAATTCGCCCTCGTGCGCACTTCCCGACAAGCAGTTGGCAACCCCCGAAGGTCCCGGGCGGCCGGGTCGTGGAACCACATGGTTCCGCGACCCGGCCGTCGCGCGTCGCCCTTACGTATCCTGTGCCTCGAACGGCTACTCGGGCAGCTTGGCGGGGGGAGGGACCAGGGCGTGCCGCTGCGCAGCGACGACCCCGGATCGGTCGGCGGGTACAAGGTGGTCGACCGGCTCGGCACCGGCGGAATGGGTGTCGTCTACCGGGCGAGATCCCGCTCCGGGCGCGAGGTCGCCGTGAAGGTGGTGCACGCCCAGTACGCGCAGGACGCCGTGTTCCGCAGCCGGTTCCGCCAGGAGATCGAGGCCGTCCGCAAGGTCAGCGGCGCCTTCACCGCGGCGGTCGTCGACGCCGACCCGGAGGCGGAGCGCCCCTGGATGGCCACCCAGTACGTGCCCGGCCGCTCGCTCGCCCAGCGTATCCGCGACCACGGCCCGCTCGACGGCACCGAGCTGCGCGTCCTGGCCCTGGGGCTGGTGGAGGCGCTGCGGGAGATCCACCGGGCCGGTGTGGTGCACCGGGACCTGAAGCCGGCCAATGTGCTGATGGCGGACGACGGTCCCCGGGTGATCGACTTCGGTATCTCGCGCGCGGCGGAGAACCTCGCCCTGACCGAGACCGGCCAGATGATCGGCACCCCGCCGTTCATGTCCCCGGAACAGCTCACCGACGCCCGCACGGCGGGCCCCGCCTCGGACGTGTTCTCGCTGGGCACCCTGCTGGTCTACGCCGCCACCGGCCGGGGCCCCTTCGACGCGGACAGCCCCTATCTGACGGCCTACCGGGTGATCCACGACGAACCCGTGCTGGACGGGGTGGACCCGCCCCTGCGGGCCGCGCTGGAACGCTGCCTGGCCAAGGAGGCCGCCGACCGCCCCGGACTCGACGAACTGGCACGGGAGTTCGAGGCCGCCCTGCCGGAGCCGGAGCCGGGGTCCCAGCCGGTGGTGCCCCGGCGCGAGGAGGTCGCGGCTGCCGCCACGGAGTTCCACCTGGAGATGGGCCCGGATCCGGAGCCGCCCCCCGCCCGCCGGCGCCGTCTCCGTCCCCTGCTCGCCGCGACCGGTACCGTCGGCGCGCTGGTCCTCGGGCTGACCGCCTACCTGCTGGGGCCGGGCCGCGCGGACACGACGGACACGGCGGCTCCCGCGCCGACCCCGACCTCCCGCTGGACGCCACCGCCCGGCGCCTGGAAGCCCTGGCAGACGACGGTGTTCGCGAAGGCCGCGGCGGGCGCACGCCGACCGTTGCCCTCGGGCGACGGCGGCGTAGGTGGCGCTCCCTCCTGCCAGGTGCACGGCGGCGACGTCTACTGCGGCGGCGCGGGAGCCCTCCCGGTCCGCGTCGACGGCCGTACGGGCAGGACGGTCTGGCGCGCGGACATCGCGCCGGCGACCACCGAGCAGGACCGGTACTACGCCTCGGTCCTCGGTGTCAGGGACGGCACGGTCCTCGTGCAGCAGACCGTCTTCAGCGGCGAACCCGTGGTGGACCCGGTCGATGTCGTCGCCCTCGACGCGGGCACCGGCGAGCAGCTGTGGACCCGGCGGGTGGACATCTCCGACATCGACACGACCCTGACCGGGGACCTCGTCCTCACCCCCGAACCCGACGGGGTGACGGTCGCGGCGCGGTCCCCGCGCACCGGGGCCGAGCGCTGGTCCCTGCCGATGCCCGCCGGCCACCACTGCACGTTCACCACGGCCGGAGCGGGCACGTACGCGCACTGCCGGCCGGTGGCCCGGGACGCCAAGGCGGCGAACTCGGAATCCCGGGTCCTGGTCGTGGACCGCGCCGACGGTTCGGCCAGGACCGTGAAGGTGCCGCTGGACAGCGAACTCCTCGGCGTCAAGCAGGGGGATCTGGTCCTGGTCGTGGACGCCACCGACTACACCGACGCGACCCGCGGCGGCGACCCGATGTACGAGACGATCATGCTCCTGGATCTGGGGACCGGGTCCAGGGTGATGACGAAGCAGGGCGAGGACGGGCGGGGCCGAGCGGCCCTGGTGGGCGGCGTGCTGGTGTTCGTCCGGTCCGGCGGCCAGGTGACCGGCGTGTCACCGCACACGGGCGAGGTGCTGTGGCGGACCAGGACCAGCCTGGAACGTCCGGGCGCGCCCGGGTACGACGCGTCCTCGGAGACCTTCTACCTGGCCAGCGCCACCGGAAGGGTCGCGGCCCTCGACAGGCTCAAGGGCACCCTGCTCTGGGAGACGCTGCCCCGCGCCACGCCCATCTCGTCCGTCCAGGGCGAGCCGTGGGCACTGCCCCACGAGGGAACGGTGGCCGTGGCCGTCCCGGACGGCACCCTCTTCTCCCTCGACCCCGCTCACCCCGACCGGGAGCCCGTGTCGGGGTGAGCGCGGGGCCGAGGCCCACGAGGAGGTGCCGAAGGCGCGGTACGCAGGCGCCGGAGAAGGGTTACGGCAGCGCCAGCATCCGCTCCAGCGCCAGCTTGGCGAACGCCTCCGTCTCCTTGTCGACCTCGATGCGGTTGACGAGGGTGCCCTCGGCGAGGGACTCCAGGGTCCACACCAGGTGGGGGAGGTCGATGCGGTTCATCGTCGAGCAGAAGCAGACCGTGCGGTCGAGGAACACGATCTCCTTGCCCTCGGGCGCGAAACGGTTCGCCAGCCGCCGCACCAGGTTCAGCTCGGTGCCGATCGCCCACTTGGAACCGGCGGGCGCGGCCTCCAGCGCCTTGATGATGTACTCGGTCGACCCGACGTAGTCCGCCGCCGCCACGACCTCGTGCTTGCACTCGGGGTGGACCAGCACGTTGACGCCCGGGATCCGCTCCCGTACGTCGTTCACGGACTGCAGGCTGAAGCGGCCGTGCACCGAGCAGTGCCCCCGCCACAGGATCATCTTCGCGTCGCGCAGCTGCTGGACCGTGAGGCCGCCGTTCGGCTTGTGCGGGTTGTAGAGGACGCAGTCGTCGAGCGACATGCCCATGTCCCGCACGGCGGTGTTGCGCCCCAGGTGCTGGTCCGGCAGGAAGAGGACCTTCTCACCCTGCTCGAAGGCCCAGTCCAGGGCCCGCTTCGCGTTCGACGAGGTGCAGATCGTGCCGCCGTGCTTGCCGGTGAAGGCCTTGATGTCGGCGGAGGAGTTCATGTACGAGACGGGCACGACCTGCTCGGCTATGCCGGCCTCGGTCAGCACGTCCCAGCACTCGGCGACCTGCTCGGCGGTGGCCATGTCGGCCATCGAGCACCCGGCGGCCAGGTCCGGCAGCACGACCTTCTGGTCGTCGCCGGTGAGGATGTCCGCGGACTCGGCCATGAAGTGCACACCGCAGAACACGATGTACTCGGCCTCGGGGCGGGCCGCCGCGTCGCGGGCCAGCTTGAAGGAGTCGCCCGTGACGTCCGCGAACTGGATGACCTCGTCGCGCTGGTAGTGGTGGCCGAGCACGAAGACCTTGTCCCCGAGCTTCTCCTTGGCCGCGCGGGCGCGCTCCACCAGGTCGGGGTCGGACGGGGAGGGAAGGTCGCCCGGGCACTCGACACCGCGCTCGCTCCTCGGGTCGGCCTCGCGGCCGAGCAGCAGCAGGGCGAGGGGCGTCGGCTGTACGTCGAGCTCCTGGGTCTGGGCGGTGGTCACGACACGCACCCTTTCTGTTCTGCGGCTCGCCGCCCGGGGGAGGGTCGGCGGGACATTCGGGCTATCCTTTTCGTCGAATTGACGCTATCTATCATAACCGCTTCACGTCACTTTGACGATGCCCATAGCGTCGATGTGACATGAATCCCGGCGTGGCGTTGTCCACGGCCGTCAGCGGCTCGTGCCCACTCCGGCGGCCATGTGCGAGCATGAAGAGAGACACGAACGAATCCGCGCGCCCCGGAATGAATCCGGGACCCCGGCGGTTGCAATCGTCGGCAAGCAGTCTCCGTACAACCCGGGAGAGATGTAGATGTCCGTATCGGACGAGACCGGCACCGTCACCGACGGCATCATCGTGACCGACGCCGCCGCGGCCAAGGTCAAGGCCCTGCTCGACCAGGAAGGCCGGGACGACCTGGCGCTGCGCGTCGCCGTCCAGCCCGGCGGCTGCTCCGGCCTGCGCTACCAGCTCTTCTTCGACGAGCGCTCGCTCGACGGCGACGTGGAGAAGGACTTCGACGGTGTGAAGGTCGTCACCGACCGCATGAGCGCCCCGTACCTGGGCGGCGCCACCATCGACTTCGTCGACACCATCGAGAAGCAGGGCTTCACCATCGACAACCCGAACGCGACGGGTTCCTGCGCCTGCGGCGACTCCTTCAGCTGAACCCCGCCCGCGCGGTGGCGCGCCACACGCGCCAGTCGGTACGAGAAGGCGGCGACCCCCTCCGAGGGGGTCGCCGCCTTCGTCGTCCGCGGCCGACGGGGCCACCGGGGCTGCCTACCGGGGCTGCGACTCCGCGATCCCGCCCTCGGGGATCTCCCTGCCGTCCGACCCGACCACCTTCCGGTCGCCCAGCGGCTTCTCCAGCGGCACCGTCCGCTCCACCACCTTGGCGATCATGATGCAGACCTTGCCCTCCCACGGGGTGTCGGTCACGGTGACCCTCACCTCGCCCGACTCCTCGCTCGCCGAGGCCGAGTAGTCGCTGCAGACGCCACCCCAGAAGGACACGGTCAGCTCGTTCCCGTCGACCGTGTAGCCCTGCACCTTCACGTCGTGCGAGTCCGAGCCGGTCGGCGGGGTGTCACCCGGCTCGCCGGGCCGCTCGGTCGGCTCCGAGCGCGGCTCGGGGGAGGCCAGATACTTCGGGTCGACCGCCGGATGCGTCACGGTGTAGCTGTCCCCGGCACCCGCCGGTCGCACCTCGAACATCCACGACGGCACCAGCGCCGGGCGACCGTCCACCGGATGCGACGCGAGCCCGAACACCGCGTTCTCGACGGTGACCGGCTCCGGCTTCGGCAGCTCGGTCATCCGCTCGCACGGCGTCTCGTCGGCGGCGACCGTCCCCTTCTCCCCGGCCGTCCCGTTCTCGCCCTCCAGCGGTACGGGGCCGGTGCAGCCGCCGATGCCGCCGCGCTCGGCGCCGACGCCCTGGCCCGAGCCGTTCAACAGCTCCAGCGTCCGTTCCGCGTCCACGACGGGGTACGTGTCGCTCTTCACCGGCGACTTCAGGTTGCCGCTGCCGCCGACCACCTGACCGTCGGCGCCGACCTGGACACCGGTCGACCAGCCGTACGTGGGCAGCCCACCCACCTCGGGATCGGCGTTCACCACCCGTACGGCGCCCATCAGCTGACCGGCGTCGAGCTTGGCGTCGTCCTGGCCGACGGCCTTGAGCACGGGTGCCGCCGCCTTCCTGGCGACCGCCTCGCTCACTGGGCCCCCGCCCTCGACGGTGCCCGAGGTGCAGACGTCGACCTTCTGGCAGTTGTCGGTGCCCGGCGTGTACCGGTTGAAGGTCCAGGTCCCCGGCGCCTGCTTGTTCACCCGCAGCACCGGTCCCGAACCGTCCCCGGCCGCCCCCACCTGCCAGGCCTCACCCTCGGCGGTCGGCTTGCCCGCCATCCCGAGGGCCTTCGCCAGCCGCGCGACCTCCGCGGCCGTCACCTCGCCTTTGACCACGTGGACGGCGGCGGAGCCGGGCCCCTCGGGCAGGTCGCCGTCCGCGCGATAGGTCACCCCGTTGGGGTCGGGTTCACCGGGCGCGATGCCGTTCGAACCGTCGCCGGTGTACCCGTCGAGCGCGAGGGGCGGGGGAGTGCCGTCACTGCCGGGCGAGCCGGAGCGCCCATCGGCACCGCCGGACCCGCCGGAGGAGGACGAGGCGAGGAGTGCCCCGCCACCACCGATCACCAACACGGCGGCCGCGACGGAGGCGACGACCAGCCGCGAACGCGGGGGCCGCGGGCGGGTGCCGGGGTCACTGTGCGCGGCGGCGGGATTCGGAGCCGAAGCCGGACCGGCATCCGTATCGGGGGCCGTATGGGAGGCGGAAGCCGGAGCGGAAGCTGAAGCCGGGGCTGCGGTGGAAGCCGGACTGGCATCCGAAGCGGGGGCCGACACCGCATCGGTAGCCTCCTCGGTCCCCTCGGCCTTCTCGGCCTTCTCGGTCCCTTCGGCCTGCTTGGTCCCCTCCGGCTTCTCCGGCTTCTCCGGGTTCTCCGGGTTCTCCGGGTTCTCCGGGTTCTCCGGCTTCGCGGTCTTCCCGGGCGCGCCCGCAGCCCCGAGTTCCTCCGGGGCGTCGGGCTCGGGGCCCTCGTCCGGGTTCTCGGGGTTGTCGGGTCGCTCGGGGTTCACCGCATCGCTCCTTCGGCAGGTCGTACACCGCCTCCCCTATACGGGGGACAGCGATGGGACGCGGCGGAGGAGCCGATGGTTCCCTCAGTCGCCGTACACCGGCATCGCGTCCACCAGCCGCGCTGACGTCACCGGCACCCTCACCCCGTGAATGAGCGAAGGAGACACCGGGGCCGTAATGACCTTGGCGGGGGCCGCCCAGTGCGGAACCATCCTGGCGCAGTCGCCACGCAGCGCCGCGAGGTCGCCGTCGAGGTCGGACGGAACGGTGCCGTGGATCTTGGGGTTCGTCATAACGGCACCGTACGCACCGGAAACCTCACGAAGAAAGACCTACTATCGGGAGTTTTGCCTGCTTCGGGTCGGCTGGACGACCCGGTAGCGTGAACTGTCAATCCCCTCTCCCTTCGCAGGAGTGTGTCCTCGCCGTGCGTATCGCAGTCTCCGGCTCCATCGCCACCGACCATCTGATGACCTTCCCGGGCCGCTTCGCCGACCAACTCGTCGCGGATCAGCTGCACACGGTCTCCCTCTCCTTCCTCGTCGACCAGCTCGACGTACGTCGAGGCGGTGTCGGCGCGAACATCGCGTTCGGCATGGGACAGCTCGGCACGCGGCCGATCCTGGTCGGCGCGGCGGGCGCCGACTTCGACGAGTACCGCGCGTGGCTCGACCGGCACGGGGTGGACACGGCCTCCGTGCGCATCTCCGAAACGCTGCACACGGCCCGCTTCGTGTGCACCACGGACGCCGACCACAACCAGATCGGCTCCTTCTACACCGGCGCGATGAGCGAGGCCCGCCTCATCGAGCTCAAGACCGTCGCCGACCGGGTCGGTGGCCTCGACCTCGTCCTGATCGGCGCGGACGACCCGGAGGCGATGCTCCGCCACACCGAGGAGTGCCGCTCCCGGAACATCCCGTTCGCCGCGGACTTCTCCCAGCAGATCGCCCGCATGGACGGCGACGAGATCCGGATACTGCTGGACGGCGCCACGTACCTCTTCTCCAACGAGTACGAGAAGGGCCTCATCGAGTCGAAGACCGGCTGGTCGGACGCGGAGATCCTGGCGAAGGTGGGCCACCGGGTGACCACGCTCGGCTCGCGCGGTGTCCGCGTCGAGCGGGACGGCGAGGACCCCATCGAGGTCGGCTGCCCCGAGGAGGAGCGCAAGGCCGAGCCCACGGGTGTCGGGGACGCGTTCCGTGCGGGGTTCCTCTCGGGCCTGGCCTGGGATGTCTCGCTGGAGCGGGCGGCGCAGGTGGGCTGCATGCTCGCCACGCTGGTCATCGAGACGGTGGGTACGCAGGAGTACGCGTTGCGCCGGGCGCACTTCATGGACCGCTTCGAGAAGGCTTACGGGGACGAGGCGGCGGCGGAGGTGAAGAAGCACCTGAGCTGAGGTGGGCCGGGGCGACCACCGGGTTGCCGTGGTCGGCGCGTTGTCGGCCGCGGGTCCGATGTGGCTGGTCGCGCCCACGCGGCGGAGCCGCGTATAAGACACAGCCCCGCGCCCCTGAAGAGAGGCCTGCGGCCTCATCCGCAGGGGCGCGGGGCGTTCGTCAGCTCACCCGGCGCACCACGTACGCCGCCCCCCGCTCCACCGGCTCCTCGCCCACATACTCCTGGCCCCGCATCTCGCACCACGCCGGGATGTCCAGGCGGGCCGCCTCGTCGTCCGACAGGACGCGGACGGTGCCGCCGACGGGGATGTCCCCGATCGCCTTGGCCAGCTCGATGACGGGGATCGGGCACCGCTTGCCGAGGGCGTCCACGACAAGGGTGTCCTCCTGGACGGCCGTGACGGTGCTGGTCACCGGCGCCCCCAGCTTCTCCCGTACCGTCGCGACCGTCCCCGGCAGCACCGACAGGAACCGCTCGACGTCCTCGGCCGCCGCCCCGGCCGGCAGCGACACCCGGACGTTCCCCTCGCTCAGCACCCCCATGGCGCGCAGCACATGGCTCGGCGTCAGCGTGCTGCTCGTACAGGAGGACCCGGAGGAGACGGAGAAGCCCTCGCGGTCCAGCTCGTGCAGCAATGTCTCCCCGTCGACATAGAGACAGGAGAAGGTGACGATCCCCGGCAGCCGGCGCCCCGGGTCGCCCACCACCTCCACGTCCGGCACCAGCGACGGCACCCGCGCCCGAATCCGTTCCGTCAACTCCCGCAGCCGCACGGCCTCCTCGTCGGCCTCGGCCCGTACGGCCCGCAGCGACGCGGCGGCCGCCACGATCGCCGGGATGTTCTCGAAGCCCGCCGCCCGCCCCGACTCCCGCTCGTCGGCGGGCCCATGCGCCACGAACCGCACCCCCTTGCGGACGACGAGCAGCCCGACTCCGGAGGGTCCGCCCCATTTGTGGGCACTGGCGGTCAACACCGACCAGTCCCCGTTCACCCGCCCCCATCCGAGCGACTGCGCCGCGTCCACCAGCAGCGGCACGCCCGCCGCCCGGCAGACCTCCGCCACCTCGGCCACCGGCTGCTCGGTTCCCACCTCGTGGTTTGCCGACTGCAGACACGCGAGCGCCGTGTCAGGGCGCAGGGCTTCGGCGTAGGAGGACACGGCGACCGACCCCGTGCGGGCCACCGCCACCCGGGTGACCGTCCCGCCGTCGGCCTCGTGCGCCTCCGCCGTGTGCAGCACCGAAGAGTGTTCGACCGACGACACGATCAGGTGGCGGCCCACCCGTCGCCGCCCGGCCAGCACCCCCGCGATCCCCGAGTGCACTGCCCGGGTCCCCGACGAGGTGAAGGTCAGTTCGTCCGCCCGGCATCCGACCGCCTCGGCCGCGGCCTCCCGGGCGGCGTCGAGCAACAGCCGGGCCCGCCGCCCCTCCCGGTACAACCGCGCGGGATCGGCCCACCCTTCGTCCAGCGAGGCCTGCAACGCCTGCCGGGCGACGGGATGAAGGGGAGCGGAGGAAGCGGAGTCGAAGTAGGCCACACCCCAACGCTAAAGCCTCGGGCCGGCAGCAAAGGGGCGTGGGGAACTGCGCGAACGGCCACAACGCGCGCGCACCCGCCAAATCACCCGAACCCCCGAGCTATTAGGCGCTCGGCATGACCCGCGGAGTGTTGGGCCCCCCTCCCCGCGCGACCCCAAAACGCGTCCAGTAGGGTTTGGTCCGCATAAACATCCAAACCCCTGCCCGTCGCAGGGCGGCGACCGACCAGCGAGAAGGCCGCAGCCATACCGCGCGGGCGAGACTCTCGGGAAGGCGCTACGTGAGTCCCAACGGCTCCGACCGCTCGCCGCGGCGCCCGATGCGGCGGAAGCTGCTGCAGGCAATGACCGCAGGCCTGGTCCTGGCAACCGCAACCGGTTGCACATGGGAGGACTTCCCCCGCCTGGGTATGCCCACCCCGACCACGGAAGAGGCTCCGCGGATCCTCTCCCTGTGGCAGGGGTCGTGGGCGGCCGCGCTCGCCACGGGCGTGCTGGTGTGGGGCCTGATCCTGTGGAGTGCTTTCTTCCACCGGCGCAGCCGCACCAAGGTCGAAGTTCCCCCACAGACCCGGTACAACATGCCCATCGAGGCGCTGTACACGGTCGTCCCGCTGATCATCGTCTCGGTGCTCTTCTACTTCACCGCCCGCGACGAGTCGAAGCTCCTCGACACGTCGAAGAAGCCCGACCTCACGGTCAACGTGGTCGGCTTCCAGTGGAGCTGGTGCTTCAACTACATCGAGAACGTCGAAGGCTCCACCGGCGATGCGAAGACCGACGAGAACCTGGCAGCGGTTCCCACCAAGTGGAAGAACCAGTTCCCGGACAACGCGGGCGGCGTCTACACCTGCGGCATCCCCGGCGACAAGAACCCGCAGACCGGCAACCCCGGCCCCACCCTGTGGCTGCCCGAGGGCAAGACGGTCCGCTTCGTGCTGACCTCGCGTGACGTCATCCACTCCTTCTGGGTCGTGCCGTTCCTGATGAAGCAGGACGTCATCCCGGGCCACACCAACGTGTTCCAGGTGACGCCCAATCAGGAGGGCACCTTCCTCGGCAAGTGCGCCGAACTGTGTGGCGTCGACCACTCCCGGATGCTCTTCAACGTGAAGGTCGTCTCCCAGGAGCGGTACGAGCAGCACCTGAAGGAGCTGGCCGAGAAGGGCCAGACCGGTTATGTCCCGGCGGGCATCGAGCAGACGCAGCACGAGAAGGACCGGGAGGTGAACCAGCTGTGAGCATCGTCAACGAACCCCAGGGCACCGCCGCAGACGAGGGCTCGTACGAGGACGAGCTGCCCGTCCGGCGCAAGCAGCCCGGCAACGTGGTGGTCAAGTGGCTGACCACCACCGACCACAAGACCATCGGCACCCTGTACCTGGTCACGTCGTTCGCGTTCTTCTGCATCGGCGGCGTCATGGCGCTCTTCATGCGCGCCGAGCTCGCCCGCCCGGGTACGCAGATCATGTCGAACGAGCAGTTCAACCAGGCGTTCACGATGCACGGCACGATCATGCTGCTGATGTTCGCGACGCCGCTGTTCGCCGGATTCGCCAACTGGATCATGCCGCTGCAGATCGGCGCGCCCGACGTGGCGTTCCCGCGGCTGAACATGTTCGCGTACTGGCTGTACCTCTTCGGCTCGCTCATCGCGGTCGGTGGCTTCCTCACCCCGCAGGGCGCGGCCGACTTCGGCTGGTTCGCCTACAGCCCGCTGTCGGACGCGGTCCGCAGCCCGGGCATCGGCGCCGACATGTGGATCATGGGTCTGGCCTTCTCCGGCTTCGGCACGATCCTCGGCTCGGTCAACTTCATCACCACGATCATCTGTATGCGCGCGCCCGGCATGACGATGTTCCGCATGCCGATCTTCACCTGGAACGTGCTGCTGACCGGTGTCCTGGTCCTGCTCGCCTTCCCGGTCCTCGCGGCCGCGCTGTTCGCCCTGGAGGCGGACCGCAAGTTCGGCGCGCACATCTTCGACCCGGCCAACGGCGGCGCGCTGCTCTGGCAACACCTCTTCTGGTTCTTCGGCCATCCAGAGGTGTACATCATCGCCCTGCCGTTCTTCGGCATCATCTCCGAGGTCATCCCGGTCTTCTCCCGCAAGCCGATGTTCGGCTACATGGGCCTGATCGGCGCGACCATCGCGATCGCCGGCCTCTCGGTCACGGTGTGGGCACACCACATGTACGTCACCGGTGGCGTGCTCCTTCCGTTCTTCTCCTTCATGACGTTCCTCATCGCCGTACCGACCGGCGTGAAGTTCTTCAACTGGATCGGAACGATGTGGAAGGGCTCGCTGTCCTTCGAGACACCGATGCTCTGGGCGACCGGCTTCCTGATCACCTTCACCTTCGGTGGTCTGACCGGTGTCATCCTGGCCTCGCCCCCGATGGACTTCCACGTCTCCGACTCGTACTTCGTGGTGGCGCACTTCCACTACGTCGTCTTCGGCACCGTGGTGTTCGCGATGTTCTCCGGCTTCCACTTCTGGTGGCCGAAGATGACGGGCAAGATGCTCGACGAGCGTCTCGGCAAGATCACCTTCTGGACGCTGTTCATCGGCTTCCACGGCACCTTCCTCGTCCAGCACTGGCTGGGCGCCGAGGGCATGCCGCGCCGGTACGCGGACTACCTCGCGGCCGACGGCTTCACCGCGCTCAACACGATCTCCACGATCGCCTCGTTCGTGCTCGGTCTGTCGATCCTGCCGTTCCTCTACAACGTGTGGAAGACCGCCAAGTACGGCAAGCCCGTCGGCGTGGACGACCCGTGGGGCTACGGCCGCTCCCTGGAGTGGGCGACCTCCTGCCCGCCGCCGCGGCACAACTTCCTCACCCTGCCGCGGATCCGCAGTGAATCCCCGGCGTTCGACCTGCACCACCCGGAGATCGCCGCGCTCGAACAGCTCGCGCACGGCGGCCCGGCGGCAGGCGAGCTCGCTGCCAGCGGCAAGGAGGCCGGCAAGTGAAGGTCCAAGGCAAGATGTTCATCTGGCTGAGCGTCTTCGTCCTCGCCATGGCGATCGTCTATGGCGTGTGGTCGAAGGAGCCGGCCGGCACCACGGCGCTCTTCCTGGCCTTCGGCCTGTGCATCATGGTCGGCTACTACCTGGCCTTCACGGCCCGGCGGGTCGACGTGGGCGCGCAGGACGACAAGGAGGCCGACGTTGCGGACGACGCCGGTGAGCTGGGCTTCTTCAGCCCGCACAGCTGGCAGCCCCTCGCCCTCGGCGTGGGCGGCGCGCTCGCCTTCATGGGCGTCGTCTTCGGCTGGTGGCTGCTGTACTTCTCCACCCCGATCATCCTGATCGGCCTGTGGGGCTGGGTCTTCGAGTACTACCGCGGCGAGAACCAGAACCAGTAGCACGCGCCTGTAGCACGCACCGCGCGCACGGAAGCCCGGACACTCCGAGTGGAGGTCCGGGCTTCCCCCTTTCGCCACGCCGCGCGTAGCCCACTCGGCTCACCCGACGCGCCACGCCCGCCGGGCGTTCCTACGTTGAACCCATGAACACCTCACCCCGTAACCGCACGGTCGTCAGCGGCGCCCTGCTGGTGGTCTCCCTGGGAGCGGGCGTCAGCGCCTGCGGTTCCGGTGGCCACCCCCTCTCGGGCACGCCGTACGACGCGGCCGACCACGTCTCCTTCAACACCCCCTCCGGCGACGGCGAGAAGGCCGACCCGGACAAGCCGCTGGAAGTCACCGCCAAGGACGAGGGACGCATCACCGACGTCACCGCCGTGGACGCCGCTGGACGCTATGTGGCGGGCGAACTCTCCGAGGACGGGGGTCGCTGGCGCTCCACGTCACCGCTCGCCGCCAACGCCCGCTACACGGTCCACGTGAGCACCGAGGACGAGGACGGCGCCCCCGGCCGTGAGACCGTCGCCTTCGACACCGGCCGCCCGCTCACCAAGAAGCGCCTGAACGTCACCTTCGGACCGAAGGAGGGCCGGTACGGCGTCGGCCAGCCCGTCACCGCCGAGCTCAGTCGGCCGGTCAAGGACAAGGCCGCCCGGTCCGTCGTCGAACGGGCGCTCAAGGTGGACTCCACGCCCGCCGCGGAGGGCGCCTGGCACTGGGTGGACGACAAGAAGCTGCACTACCGGCCCAAGGAGTACTGGCCGGCCGAGGCCACGATCCGGGTGCACAGCAACCTGGAGGGCCTGAAGATAGGCGACCGGCTCTGGGGCGGGAAGGCCGAGCCGATCCAGCTGACCACCGGCGCCAAGATAGTCGCCGTGACGGACGCCGCCGCGCACCAGATGACCGTCTACAAGAACGACGAGGTCGTCAAGCGGATACCGGTCACCACCGGCATGCCCGGCTACGACACCCGCAACGGCGTCAAGGTGGTGCTGGCCAAGGAAGGCACCGTTCGCATGACCAGCGCCAGCATAGGCGCGTCCGACTTCTACGACCTGACCGTGCACCACTCCGTCAGGGTCACCAACAGCGGTGAGTACGTCCACGCCGCCCCCTGGTCCACCGGCTCCCAGGGATACGCCAACGTCAGCCACGGCTGCACCGGCATGAGCATGGACAACGCCCAGTGGTTCTACGACACCATCAACGAGGGCGACATCGTCGAGGTCGTCAACTCCGCCGGTGACACCATGGCCCCCTTCGGCAACGGCTACGGCGACTGGAACCTCGACTGGAAGAACTGGCGCGAGGGCAGCGCCCTGGTGGGCGGCACGGAGGAAGTCCCCGGGCCTCAGGTGCAGGCTCGCCTGAGGCCCGAGTCCGTGTAGGCGAGATCTAGGCGCTCAGCGCCTGCCGGCTGCGGAGCAGGGAGGCCAGCGCCGCCGCGAACTCCACCGGCTCCACCGGCAGGGTCACCGCCGCGTCCGCCCGGCTCCACGTGGCGAGCCACGCATCCTGCGGCCGCCCGATGAGCACCAGCGCCGGCGGGCAGGCGACTGGAACCTCGACTGGAAGAACTGGCGCGAGGGCAGCGCCCTGGTGGGCGGCACGGAGGAAGTCCCCGGGCCTCAGGTGCAGGCTCGCCTGAGGCCCGAGTCCGTGTAGGCGAGATCTAGGCGCTCAGCGCCTGCCGGCTGCGGAGCAGGGAGGCCAGCGCCGCCGCGAACTCCACCGGCTCCACCGGCAGGGTCACCGCCGCGTCCGCCCGGCTCCACGTGGCGAGCCACGCATCCTGCGGCCGCCCGATGAGCACCAGCGCCGGCGGGCACTCGAAGATCTCGTCCTTGATCTGCCGGCAGACCCCCATGCCCCCCATGGGCACGGCCTCGCCGTCGAGGACACAGACGTCGATCCCGCCCCTGTCCAGCTCCTTGATGACGGCGGCGGGGGTCGCACACTCGATGAACTCCACGGCCGGCACGTCCGGAGCGGGGCGGCGCCCGGTCGCGAGCCGCACCTGCTCCCGGGTGTTGGAGTCGTCGCTGTAGACCAGCACCGTGGCGGTCGGCTGCATTGTTCCTCCGTGACGTCAGCGTCTTAAGGACAGGGCCCGATGCGCGGATGCTACTCCCTCGAACCCCACGTCAGCACCGGTACGGAAGGGAGCAACACTCCGAACGGCACCCCCCGGAGTGAGGGCGGGATAAGCGACCGACATAATGTCGGTCGTGGCGACAGCAACGACAGTAGAAACCGGGCACGCGCACCCGTCGGTCAACCGGCCGAACCTCACCAGCGTCGGAACCATCATCTGGTTGAGTTCCGAGCTGATGTTCTTCGCGGCCCTCTTCGCGATGTACTTCACCCTGCGATCGGTGACCGGTCCGGAGTTCTGGTCGGAGAAGGCCGACACCCTGAACTTCCCGTTCTCGGCGACGAACACCACGATCCTGGTGCTCTCCTCCCTCACCTGCCAGCTCGGCGTGTTCGCCGCCGAGCGCGGGGATGTGAAGAAGCTCCGGATGTGGTTCATCGTCACGTTCGTGATGGGTGCGATCTTCATCGGCGGTCAGGTCTTCGAGTACACCGAGCTGGTCAAGCACGAGGGCCTGTCGCTCTCGTCCGACCCGTACGGCTCGGTCTTCTACCTGACCACCGGCTTCCACGGCCTGCACGTGACGGGCGGTCTCATCGCCTTCCTGCTGGTCCTCGGACGCACCTACGCGGCCAAGAGGTTCACCCACGAGCAGGCGACCGCGGCCATCGTCGTGTCCTACTACTGGCACTTCGTCGATGTCGTCTGGATCGGCCTCTTCGCCACGATCTACATGATCAAGTAGATCGGCGGCCGGGCCGGGCGACTGACGCGCCCGCCTCGCACCGAGAACGACCCTTCCAGAAGCACCGACGCAGAAGATCCTGACACCGGGGTAATCCGTGAAAAAGCTCTCCGCACGACGACGCCATCCGCTGGCGGCGCTCGTCGTCCTAACCATCGCGCTGGCGGCCTGCGCGGGGCTGTACACCGCCTTCGCGCCCGCGGACAAGGCGGTGGCCGAAGAAACCGCGCAGACCCTCACCATCGAGGAGGGCAAGAAGCTCTACGCCGTCGGCTGCGCGAGTTGCCACGGCACTGGCGGTCAGGGCACCTCCGACGGTCCCAGCCTCGTGGGTGTGGGCGCGGCGGCCGTCGACTTCCAGGTGGGCACCGGCCGTATGCCGGCCCAGCAGCCGGGCGCGCAGGTCCCGAAGAAGCCGGTCGTCTACTCGCAGGCCGAGATCGACCAGCTCGCGGCGTACATCGCCTCCCTGGGCGCCGGCCCGGAGATCCCGACCGAGAACGAGTACGACCCCGAGGGCGCGGACATCGCCGAGGGCGGCGAACTCTTCCGGACCAACTGCGCTCAGTGCCACAACTTCACCGGCAAGGGTGGTGCGCTGTCCGAGGGCAAGTACGCGCCGTCCCTTGAGGGTGTCGACCCGAAGCACATCTACGAGGCCATGCAGACGGGCCCGCAGAACATGCCGTCCTTCCCCGACACCACGCTGTCGGAGGAGAACAAGAAGGACATCATCGCGTACCTCGACGCGGTCAACAGCGACGACACCGTGGAGCCCGGTGGCCTCAGCCTCGGCGGGCTCGGCCCGGTCAGCGAAGGCCTCTTCGGCTGGGTGTTCGGGCTCGGCTCGCTGATCGCCGTCGCCGTGTGGGTCGCCGCTCGGACCGCAAAGGCCAAGAAGTCATGAGTAGCCAAAAGATTCCAGAAGAGAACCTGCCCGTAGAGCAGGACGACGCGCATGGCGCGGTCGCGGTCGCGGACGAGGAGAACCCCTTCGCGGACCCGGGCCTGCCGCCCCACCAGCACCGGGTCCAGGACATCGACGAGCGGGCCGCCAAGCGGTCCGAGCGCACGGTCGCCCTGCTGTTCACGGTGTCGATGCTGTCGACTGTCGGCTTCATCGCGTCCTACGTGGCGATCCCCGTCGACAAGGCGATCTACGTCTGGCCGATCGGGCACATCAGCGCGCTGAACTTCGCGCTGGGGCTCACCCTCGGGCTGGCCCTGTTCTGCATCGGAGCGGGCGCGGTCCACTGGGCCCGCACGCTGATGTCGGACGTGGAGATCGCCGACGAGCGTCACCCGATCGAGGCCGCCCCCGAGGTCAAGGCCAAGGTGTTGGCCGACTTCAAGCAGGGTGCCAAGGAGTCCGCGCTCGGCCGGCGCAAGCTGATCCGCAACACGATGTTCGGCGCGCTGGCCCTGTTCCCGCTCTCCGGCGTCGTCCTGCTGCGCGACCTCGGTCCGCTGCCGGGCACCAAGCTGCGGCACACCCAGTGGGCCAAGGGCAAGAAGCTCATCAACATGAACACCATGGAGCCGCTGCGTCCCTCCGACGTCGCGGTCGGGTCGCTGACCTTCGCCATGCCGGAAGGCCTGGACGAGCACGACCACGACTTCCAGAAGAACATCGCCAAGGACGCCCTGATGATCGTTCGGATCCAGCCGAACGACATCAAGGACAAGCAGTCACTGGAGTGGTCGCACGAGGGCATCCTCGCGTACTCGAAGATCTGTACCCACGTGGGGTGCCCGATCTCCCTGTACGAGCAGCAGACGCACCACGCCCTCTGCCCCTGCCACCAGTCCACCTTCGACCTCGCCGATGGCGCCCGAGTGATCTTCGGTCCTGCGGGGCACGCCCTGCCGCAGCTGCACATCACCGTCGGTGAAGACGGCTACCTCGAAGCCGTGAGCGACTTCGACGAGCCCGTCGGCCCTGCCTTCTGGGAGCGCGGATGAGCACCACGACCAGCACCGAAGCGCGCGACCCGCGCGGCAAGGCACCGGCCGGCGAGCGCGTCGCTGACTGGGCCGACGGCAGGCTCGGGATCTACTCCCTGGCCAAGGCCAACATGCGCAAGATCTTCCCCGACCACTGGTCGTTCATGTTGGGCGAGATCTGCCTGTACAGCTTCATCATCATCATCCTCACGGGTGTGTACCTGACCCTGTTCTTCCACCCGTCGATGAACGAGGTGGAGTACCACGGCAGCTACGTCCCGCTGCAGGGCCAGCTGATGTCCGAGGCGTTCAACTCGACCATGCACATCTCCTTCGAGGTGCGCGGTGGTCTGCTGATCCGGCAGATCCACCACTGGGCGGCTCTGATCTTCCTCGCCGGCATGTTCGTGCACATGATGCGTGTGTTCTTCACGGGCGCGTTCCGCAAGCCGCGTGAGGTCAACTGGCTGTTCGGCTTCCTGCTGTTCGTCCTCGGCATGTTCACCGGCTTCACCGGTTACTCGCTCCCGGACGACCTGCTTTCCGGCACCGGTGTCCGCTTCATGGAGGGCGCTGTCCTGTCCGTGCCGATCGTCGGCACGTACCTGTCGTTCTTCCTCTTCGGCGGGGAGTTCCCCGGCGGCGACTTCGTGGCCCGCTTCTACTCGGTCCACATCCTGCTGCTGCCGGGCATCATGCTCGGCCTCGTGGTGGCTCACCTGATCCTGGTCTTCTACCACAAGCACACCCAGTTCGCGGGCCCCGGAAAGACGAACAACAACGTCGTCGGCATGCCGCTGCTCCCTGTGTACATGGCGAAGGCCGGCGGTTTCTTCTTCCTGGTCTTCGGTGTCATCGCGGCCATCTCGGCGATCGCCACGATCAACCCGATCTGGAGCATCGGCCCCTACCGTCCGGACCAGGTGTCGACCGGCGCCCAGCCCGACTGGTACATGGGCTTCTCCGAGGGTCTGATCCGTGTCATGCCGGGCTGGGAGATCAACTTCTGGGGTCACACGCTCGTCCTGGGCGTGTTCATTCCGCTGGTCATCTTCCCGCTGGTGCTGGCCGCGATCGCGGTCTACCCCTTCATCGAGTCCTGGGTCACCGGCGACAAGCGTGAGCACCACATCCTGGACCGCCCGCGCAACGCGCCGACACGGACCGGTTTCGGTGTCGCCTGGATCACCTGGTACATGGTCCTGCTGATCGGTGGTGGAAACGACCTCTGGGCGACCCACTTCCACCTGTCGATCAACGCCATCACCTGGTTCGTCCGGATCGCGTTCTTCGTGGCCCCGGTCCTCGCGTTCATCATCACCAAGCGCATCTGCCTCGGCCTGCAGCGCCGCGACAAGGACAAGATCCTGCACGGTCGCGAGACCGGCATCATCAAGCGCCTGCCGCACGGTGAGTTCATCGAGGTCCACGAGCCGCTCAGCCAGGAGCAGCTGCACACGCTCACGGCGCACGAGCAGTACAAGCCGGCCGAGCTCGGTCCCGCGGTCGACGAGAACGGTGTCGCCCGCAAGGTGTCGCGCCTGGAGAAGGTCCGCGTCAAGCTGAACCGGGGCTACTACGGCGAGGACAGCCAGATCGCCAAGCCCACCGTCGAGGAGTACAAGGAGATCACGAGCGGCCACGGCCACCACTGATCGCTTCGCTTCGCCACACACGGTCGAAGGGCCCCCGTCCGATCTTCGGACGGGGGCCCTTCGCCGTGCCCCGACCTGGATAGGGTGGGCGTATCAGTGATTTCGCGGTCCGCGTGGCACCCCCTGCCCGCGGCTACGACACCCAGGAGCGGCTATGAGCGCTGTGACCCCCGCTGGAGGCGACACCGCGGCGGGCCGTTCCTGGCCCGCCGTGCTGAACGCGCTGCTGTCCGGGCACGACCAGGACGCCGGTGCCACGTTCTGGGCGATGGACCAGATCATGCGCGGTGAGGCGACGGACGCGCAGATCGCCGGGTTCGTGGTCGCGCTGCGGGCCAAGGGGGAGACCGTCGAGGAGATCACCGGTCTCGTCGAGGCGCTGTACGAGCACGCCAAGGTGATCGAGGTGTCCGGGAGGACCGTCGACATCGTCGGTACGGGCGGGGACGGTGCCAAGACGGTCAACATCTCCACGATGTCGTCGATCGTCGTCGCCGGTACGGGCGCGAAGGTCGTCAAGCACGGCAACCGGGCCGCGTCGTCGGCGTCCGGGGCGTCCGACGTGCTGGAGAAACTGGGCGTCAATCTGGAGCTGACGCCGCAGCGGGTCGCCGAGGTCGCCGAGGAGGCCGGGATCACCTTCTGCTTCGCGGTGAAGTTCCATCCGGCGCTGCGCCATGTGGCCGCCACGCGGGGGCAGTTGGGCATCAGGACCGTCTTCAACGCGCTCGGTCCGCTGGCCAATCCGGCGAAGGTGCGGGCCCAGGCGGTCGGTGTGGCCGACCCCCGGATGGCGCCGATCATGGCCGGTGTCTTCGCCGAGCGCGGCAACTCCTCGCTGGTCTTCCGCGGGGACGACGGGCTGGACGAGCTGACGACCACGGCGACGTCGCGGGTATGGGTCGTGCGGGACGGCAAGGTGACCGAGGAGGGCTTCGACCCGCGTGACGTGGGGTTGGAGCTGGTACCGGTGGAGGCGCTGCGGGGGGCCGACGCGTCCTACAACGCGGATGTCGCGCGGCGGTTGCTGGCCGGGGAGACGGGGCCCGTGCGGGATGCGGTGCTGCTGAACTCGGCTGCGGCGCTGGTGGCGTTGGAGCCGACGTCCGGGCCGCTGGCGGAGCAGTTGCGGGGCGGGATGGAGAAGGCGGCGGAGTCGATCGATTCCGGGTCGGCGCGGCGGGTCCTCGAGCGGTGGGTTGCCGCCACGAACAGGTAGTCGGTCGGGTGCGGGTGGGTGGGTGCTGGTCGCGCAGTTCCCCGCGCCCCTGAAAGACCAGGCCCTGCGGGCCTGAAAGCGGCGGGGCTGCGGGTCTGGAAGCGGCGTGGCTCGATGAAAAGCACGGGGCGCAGCCCCGGCTTTTCAGGGGCGCGGGGAACTGCGCGAGAAGCCCCACCGACCCGCACCCGCCGACGAATCCGCACCCCCGAGTCATGAGGCGCCCCATCGCGCCATCCGGACACGAGTTGCGGCGCGACGATCACCTCACGTAGGTTCTGATTCAGGTCATGAGTGACAGCCCATAGCCCCGGCTGGCTGTCCGGCAACCCTCCGTCCGTGGCGGGGTGCCCCGGGTGAAGACCGGGTCGTAGGCAGCGAGGTCTACGGCAAGCGCGGTTTCGAGGGAGTCTCCCGTGAGCAAGCGAATGCGATAGGGCCGCCGAGCCCCGCCTCCGCGCACCCCTTTCTCTTCTTCTCTTCCTCCGTATGCCTTCTTTCGGCATGCCTCCTCACGGGAGTACCCCCATGTCTGTCTCCATCCTTGCCGCCGACCAGTCCGTTTGTGCCCCACTGCCCGTTCTGGGCCGGGATGTCACCGTCCCGCTCGTCACCGGCGGCGAGGTCACCTACGCCGCGCTCGACTACGCGGCCAGCGCCCCGGCCCTGCAACGCGTCTGGGACGACGTGGTGGCGTACGCGCCCTACTACGGCAGCGTCCACCGCGGCGCCGGCTACCTCTCCCAGCTGTCGACCGACCTCTTCGAGAACGCCCGCAGGACCGTCGCGGAGTTCCTCGACTGCCGCGCCGACGACCAGCTGATCTTCACCCGTTCGACGACGGAATCGCTGAACCTGCTGGCCCAGGCGCTCCCCGCCGACTGCCAGGTCTTCGTCTTCGAGACCGAGCACCACGCCTCGCTGCTGCCCTGGCGGAACGCGCGGGTCACCTACCTGGACGCGCCCCGCACGCCGAGGGAGGCCGTCGCCACCCTGGACGCCGCCCTCGCCGACCGCGACCCGCACGGGCCCGCGCTGGTCTGCGTCACCGGCGCCTCCAACGTCACCGGTGAGATCTGGCCGGTGCGGGAGCTGGCCGCCGCCGCGCACGCGCACGGCGCGCGGATCGTCCTCGACGCCGCCCAGCTGGCCCCCCACCACCCCCTCTCCGTGCAGGAGTTGGACGTGGACTGGGTCGCCTTCTCCGGCCACAAGCTGTACGCGCCCTTCGGTTCGGGGGTCCTCGCCGGCCGCGCCGACTGGTTGCGCGCGGCGGACCCGTACCTCGCGGGCGGCGGCGCCAGCCGCAAGGTGACCCGGCGCACCGACGGCGGTGTGGACGTCGAGTGGCACGAGACCGCCGCCCGGCACGAGGCCGGTTCGCCCAACGTCATCGGCGCCTATTCCATCGCCTCCGCCTGCAAGGCGCTCACCGAGGCCGGGTTCGACACCCTGGTCGCCCGTGAGCGGCACCTGATCGACACCGTGCGCGCCGGGCTCGCCGAGGTGCCCGAGGTGCGGATCCTCTCGCTCTTCGGGGACGACGCCCCGCGCGTCGGCGTCATCTCCTTCGTCGTCGAGGGCTGGAACAGCTCCCACTTCGCCGCCGCCCTCTCCGCCGAGTACGGCATCGGCGTACGCGACGGCCTCTTCTGCGCCCACCCCCTCGTCCGTACCCTCCTCGGCAGCGACCCGCAGACCCAGGGCGAGTGCGGCGCCCCAGAGGCCGCGCCCGGCGAGCGCTCCCTGAACGCGATCCGGGTGAGCTTCGGCGCGGGCACCCCCGACGAGCACGTGGAGCGGTTCCTGGGCGCGGTGAAGGAGCTCGTACTGGACGGCGCGCAGTGGAACTACCGTACAGAGGACGGGCGTTGCGTTCCGGCCGTCTGAAGGTCGGCCGTCCGGTCGCCCGCCGTCACCCGTGCGCCCAGGACGATCATCCGCAGGGCCCGTTCCGTGGCGTCGGCGAGGAGTTCGCTCGCGCGGAGTACGGCCTCCGCGAGGGCGAGGGCGAGGGCGAGGACCGGGCGGCCGTGCAGCTTGGCACGCCGGGCGACCTCGGCGGTGATGATCAGTTCGGCGCGGGCGCCCAGGGCGGCCAGTCCGACCCCGGGACCGCCGGAGGCACCGGTGCCGGGGCCGTGCCGGAGATCGATCCCGCCATCGGCGTCGGGCAGGTCGCGGGCCAGGGCGTACGCCCAGCTCTCCAGAGCCGTGGGCAGCCCGCGGACGGCTCCTCGGCCTGCTCCGGCGTCGACCCCTTCTGCGAGCCGAAGACCCGGGCCACACCCCGCTCGCCGCACAGCACGTTGAGTGGGCGTCTCGGGGCGGCTCCGCGGGTGCTCAGCCGTCCAGACCGATGGCGAACGCGGCCTCCAGGTCGTGCTGCGAATACGTCCGGAACGCCACATGCGTGTCGGTGCCCAGCACACCCGGGATCTTGCTGATGGACCCGGGGATCACATCGGCCAGGTCGTCGTGGGCCTTCACCCGGACCATGGCGACCAGGTCGTAGGTACCGGTCACCGAGAACACCTCGCTCACGGATTCGAGGGCGGCGATCGACTCCGCGATCTCCGGGATCCGGTCCACGCTGGTCTTGATGAGCACGATCGCGGTGATCACGGCTGTTTCTCTCCCTCGGGGGCCGGAGCTGGGACGTCCGACGGAACATCCACGGGCGCTTTCACTCTAGCCCCACGCCCGTAGCGCCCCCACGCGTAGGCGAACCCCAGTCCGAACCCCACCAGGTGTGCCAGATAGGCGACCCCCGGCCCCGAGGTCTGCCGGCCCGCGGCCAGCCACTGCAGGCTCACCCAGAACGGCAGGGTGACCCACGCCGGGAACCGCAGCGGAAGAAAGAAGAGGAAGGGCAGGAGGCTCGTCACCCGCGCCCTGGGGAACAGGAACAGAAACGCGCCGAGGACCGCGGAGATCGCCCCCGACGCGCCGACCAGCGACTGCGGGGACCCGGCGTGCGCCACCGCGTACGCCACCAGCGCGACATAGCCGCAGCCCACGTAGAAGAGGGCGAACTCCACATGGCCCATGCGCTCCTCGGCCATCGCCCCGAAGACGAAGAGGAAGAGCATGTTGCCGAGGAGATGCAGCCAGCTGCCGTGGACGAAGAGCGCCGTGAGGGGCGTGAGCGCCGCGCGCCCGGTGCCGTGGAACAGCTCGACCGGGACGACACCCCAGCGCCGGAAGTACGCCCGCTGCGCGGCGAGCAGCTCGTCCCCGGTGCCGTACACGGGGTTGAGGCCCGCCGCCGGTCCGATCAGGAAGAGCGCACAGCACACGGCGATCAGCCCGTACGTCACCGGCGCCGACTCGTTTCGTACGGCCCGGGCGGCCGAGGTGCTCCACTTGCCGATCATGAGCAGAGCATGACGTAACGGGACCCACCCGCACAGACCGCCTCGCCGCCGGCGGCGATCGGCCCCGCCCCCGCGGGCAATCCGCGGCGCCACCGCAGGCGAACAGGCGTCCAGGACCGGTCAGGCCGTAGGGTTACGAGCCACACGCACCGGGACGCCGGTGCTACACGGAGACGGAAGAAGGAAGAGCAGCCACGATGACGGTTCCCCTGCCGACGGACACCACCCGCTGGCGCTGCACGCTCTGTGGCAACCTCACGAGGTTCGACGTGACCCGCTCGTCGAAGGTCGTCGAGTACGTTCACCTCGATCTCGCCGGGAAGCCCGAGGTCGAGGAGCGCAACGTGGTCAGTGAGACCATCGAGTCGGTCCGTTGCCGCTGGTGCAACGCCGTGGACCAGGTGGAACTCGTCGACAGGCCGGGCGCCGGCTCCTGAGGATGGGGGTCCCCCCGCCCCGGCGACGCCGGGAGCGGGGGACGGCCCCGCGAAGAGATGGGGTGTGACGGATGGTGGAGAGCTCAGGCGGGGGGCCGGGCGACGGCGCCGCTGAGGTGCTCGACCGTCCGCTGCCCGAGGGCGTCCGCAAGCGCGTCGTGCAGATCGTCTCCGACGGGTTCGGCGGACTGACCGTCGCCGAACTGCCCGCCCAGCTCAGACAGTACGCCCGGTTCGCCCCGAACCGCCGGGTCAAGTTCGCCGGGAACGCCATGGCGGCCGCCGTGGAGAGCGACACGCTCTTCAGACAGCGGATCGGGGAGCGGTTCCGGGAGGCCCATCCGGAGCTGGCCGGCGCCCTCGACACGGGCGCGCCGCCCCCGGCCGCGGATCCGTTGGACGTGGCGGCCGCGGCCTATGTGCTGCGCCCCACGGGCTGGGTGAAGCTGGTCGCCGCCGCTGGTGAGGAGGCGCTGCGGGCCGACGCCGAGCGCGCCGACGAGGAGAGTCGGGCCGAGCTGGAGCGGCTGCGCGAGCAGCTCGCCGAGGCCCGCGGCCACACGAGGACCGAGACGGAACGGCTGCGCGCGGAGCTGGAATCGGCCAAGAAGGACGCCGACTCGCTGCACCGCAAGCTCCGGGCCGCCCTCAGCGACGTCAAGCGCGGCGAGGCCGCCCTGCGCAAGCTGCACGCCGAGATGGAGACCCTGCGCGCCGAGAGCCACGCCCAGGTGTCGGCAGCCGAGAGCGAGACCCGGCGGCTCAAGGCCCGGCTCGGCGAGGCGGAGGCCGCCCTGGAGGCCACCCGGCGGGCCGCCCGCGAGGGCCGCAGCGTCGAGGACATGCGGGTACGGCTGCTGCTGGACACCGTGCTGGACGCGGCCCAGGGCCTCAGGCGTGAACTGGCGCTGCCCCCGGTCTCCGTACGGCCCGCCGAGACCGTCGACGCGGTCGAGCCGGGCCGGATGACCCCGAAGGACATCGCCGCCCGCGCGCTGTCGGAGAACGACCCGGCGATCCTGGACCAGTTGCTGGCGCTGCCGCAGGCGCACCTCGTCGTCGACGGCTACAACGTCACCAAGACCGGCTATCCGCAGATGCCGCTGGAGAAGCAGCGGCTGCGGCTCCTCGGCCAGCTCTCCCAGCTCGCCGCGCAGACCGGAGCCGAGGTGACCTGTGTCTTCGACGGGGCTGAGCTGGCCGCGCCGGTGCTGCTCGCGCCGCCGCGCGGCGTGCGGGTGCTGTTCTCCAAACCGGGTGTCACCGCCGACGAGTTGATCCGCCAGTTGGTGCGCGCCGAACCCCCCGGCCGGCCGGTCATCGTCGTCTCCACCGACCGCGAGGTGGCCGACGGGATCGCCAAGGCGGGGGCCCGGCCGGTCGCCTCCGCGGTGCTCCTCAAGCGCCTTTCCTGACCATTCGATGCCGTGCGCCCCAAGCGCAACGTACGGGCGCTATGACCGAATTGACGGAACTGTTGCGCAACGTAGCGTCAACCGAGCGCTACGGGGTGTGTGTTGAGTGTAAATTGTGCGCCCTGGGGCGGGATTTTTCCTGTGGGGGATTTGAAGTGATCACCGTTGGGTCACTAGGGTCTGGGCTCAAACCTCTGAACGGGTGATCGTCGCCGGAGTCCCCGCCGGTCGGTCGCTCACATGAAGGAGTTCACCTACCGTGGCGTCCCACCGTCGACCCAAGCAGCCGAGCCGTACGCGTGTGACCGTGCTCACCACCGCTGCCGCCGCTGCCGTGGCCCTGACCTCGCAGGCCGCCAACGCCGCCCCCGGCGAGAAGCCGAGCAAGGACGACGTCCAGGCCAAGGTCCACAAGCTCTACGAGGATGCCGGGCGGGCCACCGACAAGCTCAACGGAGCCGAGGAGAAGCAGGAGAAGCTCGAAAAAGAGATCTCCACGATCCAGGACAACGTCGCCAAGGGGCAGGAGGAGCTCAACGAGCTCCGTGAGGGCATAGGCCTGGCGGCCAGCGCCCAGTACCGCTCGGGTGGCATCGACTCCTCGATCCAGCTCTTCCTCTCCGCCGACCCGGACGACTACCTGGACAAGGCCGCCACGCTCGACCAGCTGACCGGTCAGCAGGTCGAGGCACTCAAGAAGATCCAGGAGAAGCAGCGCACGCTCGCGCAGCAGCGCCAGGAGGCCACGGAGAAGCTGGAGGACCTCGCGGACACCCGCGAGACCCTGGCGGACAAGAAGAAGGAAGTCCAGAGCAAGCTGGCCGCCGCGCAGAAGCTCCTCAACACCCTGACGGCCGAGGAGAAGGCCGCCCTGGACGAGCAGGAGACCCGCGCCAGCCGCGACGCCGGGGACCGCGTCGAACTCGGCAACGAGGCGCCCGCCTCCAGCTACGGCGCCGCCGCCCTCGCCGCCGCCGACACCCAGGTCGGCAAGCCGTACGTCTCCGGTGGCAGCGGCCCCAACTCCTACGACTGCTCCGGGCTGACCCAGTGGGCCTACGCCCAGGCCGGTGTCTCGATCAGCCGGACCACGTACACGCAGCAGAACGACGGCACGAAGATCGGCCGCGACCAGCTCACGCCGGGCGACCTGGTGTTCTTCAACGACCTCGGACACGTCGGCCTCTACGCGGGCAACGGCATGGTCCTGCACGCCCCCTACCCGGGCAAGGTCGTCCGCTACGAGTCGATGGGCACCATCGGCAGCTTCCAGTTCGGTGTCCGCGTCGTCGGCTGACACCCGCTCCGCCTCGAACGGGGCCGACCGTCACACAACGTGACGGTCGGCCCCGTTCTGCTTCAAGATCAGGACACAGAGCCGCCCGAACGGGCGAATTCCCGCACCTCGTGCTGACCCCTTCCCCCGCCGGTGACCTGGGCCCCAGGCCGGACGTCACGCTGCGTTGCCGCGGAGGTCTTTGGCTGGGAGACCGTCACGCGGCTACTGTCGGCCGCGCTTCCCTCACCCGCCGTGAGCGAACCCCTCCGCGGGGCGACTTCCGGCCCGGGGAGTGCCCTGTCCACCGTCGAAGGGAGTGCGGCTTCCCGTGGTGTCCCACAGTCGCCTTGTACCGTCCGGATTCGACCGGGGCGCTGCCGCCGCCCTCGGTGCGCTGTCCGCCGCTGCCGCCGCCCTCGGCGCCATCCCCGTCCAGCAGGCCGCCGCCGCGCCGCACGACACCACCCGCGCCGAAGTGGACCGGTTGTACGAGGAGGCCGAGAAAGCCACCGAGGCGTACAACAAGGCCGACGAGCGCGCCGACGAGCTGCGTGAGCAGGTCGGCACCGCACAGGACTCGATCGCCCGGCAGCAGGACCGCATCAACACCATGCGGGAGGCGCTGGGTTCGCTCGCCGGGGCCCAGTACCGCTCCGGCGTCCTCGGCCCCTCGATCGCCCTGCTGTTCTCCGAGAACCCCGACGACTACCTCGACCGGGCGTCCGCCCTGGACCGCATCAGCGCCCAGCAGGCGGGCGAACTCCACGACCTCCAGCAGGCCATGCGCGAGCTCGACCAGAACCGCGCGGAGGCCGGCGGCAAGCTGACCGAGCTGGAGAAGAGCCGCAAGGCCGTCGCCCAGCACAAGCGGACCGTGGAGGGCAAGCTCGCGGCCGCCCGGCAGCTGCTCAACTCCCTCCCGGACGAGGAGCGCGCCGAGTACGAACGCGCCTCCCGCTCCACCGCCTCGGGCCGCACCGACATGCCCGGCCCCGCCGGCGCCGTCGCCCCCAACGGCCGCGCGGCCGCCGCCGTCGCCGCGGCCCGCTCGGCCCTCGGCAAGCCGTACGTGTGGGGGGCCGCCGGTCCCGACGGCTTCGACTGCTCCGGGCTCATGGTCTGGTCGTACGGCCAGGCGGGCGTCGGCCTGCCGCGCACCTCGCAGGCCCAGCGGTACGCCGGCACCCAGGTCCCGCTCTCCCAGGCCCGGCCCGGCGACCTGGTCACCTACCGGCCCGACGCCAGCCATGTCGGCATGTACGTCGGCAACGGGCAGGTCATCCACGCCCCCTACCCGGGCGCCCCGGTCCGCTACGACCCCGTCGGCATGATGCCGATCGCCTCGGTCACACGCCCCTGAGCGCCGCTCCGGTCCCCGGCCGCCCTGGGGCGACGGCGGCCGGGAGCCGCACGTCGCGACGGCAGTCGCCCCCGCCGCCGTACCCGGGCCGGCGGGACCGGCCGACCCTGCCGTACGGCGCCTGGGTCCCCGTACGATCGGGAACGTGGCTGGTCGAAGGCGCGCGACGCGTTCCCGGTCCGGGTCGGGGGTCCGGCACGGGCTCCCGGGACGCGGAGGCGTTCCCTCGGCGGTCGCCCTCGCCCTCGCCGTCCTCGTCGGCTGCGGCGGCGACGCGGAACCCGACGCCGCCCGCGCCGACGTCGAGCGGATGCTCGACCGGCGGGCCACGGCGGTCCTGGAACGGGACGGCGCGGCCTACCGAGCCACCGAGGCGCCGACCTCCCCAGTCGCCGGTCAACTGGCCACCGGGGCAGCCGAGTTCGCCAACCTCCGGCGCCTTCCGCTGTCCTCGTGGTCCTACGACCTCAACTCCTTCGGCCGCTCCGGCGACCGGGCCACCGCCGAGGCGGCCCTGCGCTACCGGATCCGCGGCTACGACGAGTCGCCCGTCACCGCCGTACGGACCCTGACCCTCGTCCGGGACGACGACGGGGCGTGGCGGGTGGCCGCCGACGAGCCCTCGAGGAAGGGCACCGAACAGCTCTGGGAACAGGGGCGGATCGTCGCGGTACGCGGGGAGCGGAGCCTCGTGCTGGGGGTCGGGCGGTCGGCGGACGCCCTGCGGGGGTACGCGGCGCTGGCGGACCGGGCCGTGCCCGCCGTGACGGAGGCGTGGGGGGAGGACTGGGCGCGGCGGGTCGTGGTCGTCGTACCGGAGTCGCTGGACGAGATGGCGGGGCTGTTGGGGGCGCCCGCGGCCGGGTACCGGGGGATCGCGGCGGTCACCACCGCGGAATCGGGAGGTTCGGCGAAGGCGCCGGCGGACCGGATCGTGGTCAATCCCGACGCGTACGCGGTCCTCGGTGACTTCGGCAAGCAGGTCGTCCTCACCCACGAGACGACCCATGTCGCCACGCGCGCCCACACCAACGCCGCGACGCCGCTGTGGCTCTCCGAGGGCTATGCGGACTGGGTCGGCTACCGGGGCACGGGGCGCGCGGCGTCCGATGTGGCGCCCGAGCTGCAGCGGGCGGCGGGGGAGGGGCGGTTGCCTGCGGCGCTCCCCGCCGACGAGGACTTCGGCTTCGCCGACGACTCCGGGAAGCTCGCGCAGGCCTACGAGAGCGGGTGGCTGGCGTGCCGTCTGATCGCCGACCGGTGGGGTGAGATGCGGTTGGACGAGTTCTACCGGGCGGTGGGTGCGCATGGGGAGCGGGAGGGGGCGGTGGAGGGGGCGCTGGAGGAGGTGCTGGGGACGACGGTGGAGGGGTTCACAGGGGAGTGGAGGGAGTATGCGCGGGCGCAGCTGGGGGGAGGGTGAGGGGTGGGGGAGGGCGGTTGGGGGGGCGCGTTGCCGGGTGCGGGTCCGGTGGGGCTTCTCGCGCAGTTCCCCGCGCCCCTGAGAAGCACGGGCTGCGCCCCGTGCCTTTCATCCCGCGGCGTCTCTTCCAGGCCCGCAGGGGCCTGTTCCTTTAGGGGCGCGGGGAACTGCGCGACCAGTCCCCACCCACCCGCACCCGACAACGAACCTTCCGCACCCCGACCAACGCTCAGGAACTCAGCGGCTCCCTCGTACGAGTGGCCCGGCCCGGGTGGGGCTCAGGGGCAGCCCCGCGCACCGTGTCCTGCCACAGCACGCACGCGGAGCGCACCGCAGCCAGGATCAGCAGCCCGTTGCGGACGAACAGGAGCGTCACCCCCAGCCAGTCGCTCGCCACGACATGGCCGAACCAGATCGGGAACTCCAGCACGGTCACGAAGGACGCCACCAGGACCATGCCCCCCGGCAGCCCCATACGGCTCGCCCGGAAGCAGAGACAGGCGGCGGCCAGCCCCACCAGCCACACCATGTACTGCGGGCTGATCACCCGACTCGTGGCCGTGAACATCAGCACCCCCACGAACGCCGCGTCCGCGAGCGTGTGCGGCGCGAACCGCCGAGCCCGCACCCGCCACAGCAACAGCCACGCGAACGCCACCCCGCTGAGCAGCAGGGCCGCATCGCTGACGACGTCGACGTGCGGGCCGAGGAACTCCACCGAGCCGTAGTTGAGCAGCACCTCCCCGTCCCAGCCGAACTGCCGGGCCACATGGAAGACCAGGGCGCCCAACGACTCCACCTCGGTGCCCCGGTCGCGCTGGAAGGTCAGGAAGGCGAAGGCGCCGGGCATGGCCAGGGCCAGGCCGGCCGCCAGCGTGAGGCCGGTGGCCGCCGCCCAGACCCATGCGGCACGGCGACGGGCACCCAGGAGCAGCAGCGCCGGCCACACCTTGAGCAGGGCCGCGAAGGCCGTCAGCGCCCCCATCGCGCGCGGATGGCGGCTGCCGGCCAGGAGGGCCGCGACCGCCACCGCCGTCACCATCACGTCGTACCGGGCGTACGCGGTCGGACCGAGCAGGGGCAGGCCCACCACCCACACCCGGGCGCCGCGCCGGCTCCTGCCGGGACGCGCGCCCGCGTGGAGGAGCAGGGCGAGGACCGCCAGGTCGGCGAGGAAGGCGAGGACGAAGAAGGCCGACGCGTAGTCCAGGAAGGGCAGCAGCGCGGGGGAGAGGATCGCGAGGGCGGCGGCGGGCGGGTACTGCCAGGTGACGTCGTTGTGCGGATACGTGCCCGTGCGCAGGGTCTCGTACCAGCCCTGGTAGATCACCGAGACGTCGCCGGTGACGTCCGGCCCGGGAAACACGAACACCTTGAAGACGAACAGCAGCAGGAGCAGCCGGGTCGCGCCCCAGAGTGTGAGCAGCCCGACCGGGAGCCGTCGAGAGCCCGTCATGTCCATCCGCACCACGTGAGTCCCTGTCCCTGTCGTCCGCGCACCGGTTCGTCGGTGAGGGACATGATCCCCCGCCGGGCTGTGAGACGGCCGTGAAGCCCGGCCGGGCCCGGCGGGCCCTGGTGGGCCCTGGTGGGCGGAGACCGCCCCGGGCCGTGGGGATGTGCCTGGCGGCGGCGCGTCCGGGCCCGTTCGGTAGGGTCGGCGGCGATGCACAAGACCCTGATCGTGACCAACGACTTCCCGCCCCGGCCCGGCGGCATCCAGGCGTTCCTGCACAACATGGCGCTGCGGCTGGACCCCGAGCGCCTCGTCGTCTACGCGTCGACGTGGAAGCGCGGCCGCGAGGGCGCCGAGGCGACGGCCGCTTTCGACGCCGAGCAGCCCTTCACCGTCGTACGCGACCGGACGACCATGCTGTTGCCGACGCCCGCCGTCACCCGCCGGGCGGTCTCGCTGCTGCGCGAGCACGGCTGCACGTCGGTGTGGTTCGGCGCGGCGGCCCCCCTCGGCCTGATGGCCCCCGCGCTGCGCAGGGCGGGCGCCGAGCGGCTGGTGGCCACCACGCACGGCCACGAGGCGGGCTGGGCGCAGCTGCCCGCCGCCCGGCAACTGCTGCGGCGGATCGGCGAGGGCACGGACACGATCACCTACCTGGGCGAGTACACCCGCTCCCGGATCGCCACGGCCCTCACCGCGCAGGCGGCCGGACGGATGGTCCAGCTGCCGCCCGGGGTCGACGAGAAGACCTTCCACCCGGGCTCCGGCGGCGCGGAGGTCCGCGCCCGGCTGGGCCTCACGGACCGCCCGGTCGTCGTCTGTGTCTCCCGGCTCGTGCCGCGCAAGGGGCAGGACACGCTGATCCGCGCGATGCCCGGCATCCTCGCCGCGGAGCCCGAGGCGGTGCTGCTGATCGTCGGCGGCGGACCGTACGAGAAGGAGCTGCGCCGGCTCGCCCGGGAGACCGGGGTCGCCGGGTCCGTCCGCTTCACCGGCGCCGTCCCCTGGTCCGAGCTGCCCGCCCACTACGGCGCCGGCGACGTCTTCGCCATGCCGTGCCGCACCCGCCGGGGCGGCCTGGACGTGGAGGGCCTCGGCATCGTCTATCTGGAGGCCTCGGCCACCGGCCTCCCCGTCGTCGCGGGCGACTCCGGCGGCGCCCCCGACGCCGTGCTCGACGGCGAGACGGGCTGGGTCGTACGGGGCGGTTCCCCGACGGAGGCCGCGGAGCGCGTCACCACCCTCCTCGGCGACCCGGAACTCCGGGCCCGCATGGGGCAGCGGGGACGGGAGTGGGTGGAGGAGAAATGGCGCTGGGATCTGTTGGCGGAACACTTGAAGGCGTTGTTGTAGGTCAGCCGACCCAGGGGCGCGGGGAACTGCGCGACCAGCCACAGCAGACCCGCAGCCGGCCATGATGCACAGGCGGCACCCCGGATGGCGTCCCAAAACCGGCCAACCCCCTAGCCGGAGCCGAATAATCCGCACATGCTGCGCACATGACAGCAAAACTGATGCAACGTCAGCTGACGAGACGTCACATCCTTGGTATGGCCGCGCTCCAGAGCGCGGCCACCCTCGGCCTCACCCGCATCGGCCTCCAGTCCGCCCGGGCGGCCGAGCCCGACGCCGTCGACAACGCCCCGGCGATCGTCATCGGCTCCGGCTACGGCGCCGCCGTGGCCGCCCTCCGCCTCGGCCAGGCCGGTATCCGCACCCTCGTCCTGGAGATGGGCAAGGCCTGGACCACCCCCGGCTCCGACGGCAAGATCTTCTGTTCCACCAGGGAACCGGACGGGCGGTCGATGTGGTTCAAGACCCGCACCGAGGCCCCGCTCGCCACGTTCCTCTGGCTGGACGTCGTCAACAAGGACATCAGCCTGTATCCAGGGGTGCTGGACCGGGTGCGCTACGCCAACATGTCGGTCTTCCTCGGCCGCGGCGTCGGCGGTGGCTCCCTGGTCAACGGCAGCATGGCCGTCACTCCCCTCCAGTCGTACTTCGCCGAGCAGTTCCCGACCGTCGACACCGCCGAGATGTACGGCACGTACTTCCCGCGCGCCCGCGCCATGCTCGGCGTCAACACCGTCGACCCCGCCTGGTTCGAGTCCACGGAGTGGTACCGCTTCAGCCGGATCTCCCGGGCCCACGCGGCGAAGACCGGCCTGAAGACCACCTTCGTGCCCAGCGTCTACGACTTCGGCTACATGCAGCGCGAGGCGGCGGGCACCGCGACCAAGTCGGCTCTCGCGGGGGAGGTCATCTACGGCAACAACCACGGCAAGAAGAGCCTCGACAAGACGTACCTGGCCGCCGCCCTCGGCACCGGCAACGTCACCATCCACACCCTGGAACGGGCCCGGGGCATCCGCCGACTGAGCGACGGCACGTACGTCGTCACCGTCGACCGCATCGACGGCACGGGCGCGGTCGTCGAGACCAAGGAGTACGGCTGCACCTACCTGTTCCTCGGCGCCGGCAGCGTCGGCACCACCGAACTCCTCGTCCGCGCACGGGCCAGGAACACCCTCCCCGCCCTGGACGCGAGCGTCGGCGCCGGCTGGGGCCCCAACGGCAATGTGATGCTAGGCCGGGCCAACCACCTGTGGGACACGGTCGGGGCGAACCAGTCGACGATGCCGGTCATGGGCATCGACGACTGGGCCAACACCGCCAACCCCGTCTTCGCCGAGATCGCCCCCCTGCCCACCGGCCTCGAACACTGGGTCAGCCTCTATCTGGCGATCACCAAGAACACCGAACGCGCCTCCTTCACCTACGACGCCGCAGGCGACACGGCGAAACTCGGTTGGAGCGCCGCCCAGAGCGCGGTCTCCTCGTCCATGGCCAAGAAGCTCTTCGACCGGATCAACTCCGCCAACTCCACGATGTACCGGTACGACCTGTTCGGCTCGCCCAGCAAGGTGTTCGCCGACGACTTCACGTACCACCCGCTGGGCGGCTGTGTGCTGGGGAAGGCGACCGACGGCTACGGAAGGGTGAAGGGGTACTCGAAGCTGTACGTCACCGACGGCTCGCTGGTTCCCGGCTCGATCGGGGTGAACCCGTTCGTCACGATCACCGCGCTCGCCGAACGCACGATGGCGCGGGTCCTCGTGGAGGACACCGCGCCATGAGCCGACCGGCCCGTACGGCCGGTATGCGTTGCTACTTCTGGTAGATCGCCTCGATCTCGTCCGCGTAGTCCTTCGCCACCACGTTGCGCTTGAGCTTCAGGGACGGCGTCAGGTGGCCCGACTCCTCCGTGAACTGTGAGGACAGAATGCGGAACTTCCGCACCGATTCCGCCTTCGACACCGCGGCGTTGCCGTCGTCGATCGCGGCCTGAACGGCCGCGTTCAGATCGGCGTCCGCGCCCAGCGACGCCGCGGTGGAGCCCGCCGGCTTGCCGTGCTCGGCGGCCCAACGGCCCAGGAACTCCTCGTCGATGGTGACCAGCGCGCCCACGAACGGCCGCCCGTCACCCACCACCATGCACTCCGCGACCAGCGCGTGGGCGCGGATACGGTCCTCGATCACGGCCGGGGCGACGTTCTTGCCGCCCGCCGTGACGATGATCTCCTTCTTGCGGCCGGTGATGCTGAGGTAGCCGTCCTCGTCCAGGGTGCCGATGTCACCGGTGTGGAACCAGCCGTCGGCCAGCGCCTCCTCGGTCGCGCCCGGGTTGTTCCAGTACTCCTTGAACAGGTGCTCGCCGTGCAGCAGCACCTCCCCGTCGTCCGCGATCCGGATGACGGAGCCCGGCAGCGGCTGCCCGACCGTTCCGATCTTCTGCCGGTCCCAGGGGTTGAACGCGGTCGCCGCGCAGGACTCGGTGAGGCCGTAGCCCTCCAGGACCGTGAAGCCGATGCCCCGGAAGAAGTGGCCCAGACGCTCGCCCAGCGGAGCGCCGCCCGAGATCGCGAACTCGCCCTTGCCGCCGAGCACCGCGCGCAACTTGCTGTAGACGAGCTTGTCGAACACCTTGTGCTTGATCTTCAGACCGAGGGCCGGGCCCGACGCCGAGTCCAGCGCCCTGCTGTACGCGATCGCCGTGTCCGCGGCCTTGTCGAAGATCTTGCCCTTGCCGTCGGCCTGCGCCTTGGCCCGCGCCGAGTTGTAGACCTTCTCGAACACCCGCGGCACACCGAGGATCAGCGTCGGCCGGAAGGAGGCCAGCTCGTCGGTGAGGTTCTTGATGTCCGGTACGGTGCCCAGCTTGATCGGCGCCATCATGGGCGCGACCTGCACCAGCCGCCCGAAGACGTGCGCGAGCGGGAGGAAGAGCAGGACCGAGCACTCGCCCGTACGGAACAGGGGTCGCAGCCGCTCCACCACGTTCCCGCACTCGGCGAAGAAGCTGCGGTGGGTGAGCACGCACCCCTTCGGGCGGCCCGTGGTGCCCGAGGTGTAGACGATGGTCGCCGGGTCGTCCGCCTTCGCCAGCGAGCTGCGCTCGTCGACGGCCGCGTCGGTGACGTCCTGGCCGAGGCGGCCCAGCTCCTCCACCCCGCCGCCCTCGATCTGCCAGACGTGCTTGAGCGCCGGCAGCGAGTCGCGCACCGACTCGACGGCGGCCGTGTGCGCGTCCAGCTCCACGATCATGGCAGTCGCGCCCGAGTCGGCGAGGATCCACTGCACCTGTTCCGGCGAACTGGTCTCGTACACCGGGACGGTGACCGCGCCGGCCGTCCAGATGGCGAAGTCGAGCAGGGTCCACTCGTACCGGGTACGGGACATCAGCCCGACCCGGTCGCCGGGCTGGACGCCGGAGGCGATCAGCCCCTTCGCGGCCGTCCGCACCTCGGCGAGGAACTGGACCGCGTTCACGTCCTGCCAGGCGCCGCCCACCTTGCGGGCGATGACGACGACATCGGGATGCTGCGCGGCGTTTCTGCGGACGATGTCGGTCAGATTGCCGTCCGTCGGGACCTCGTACAAAGCCGGAAGGCTGAACTCGCGCAAGACTGCTGCTCCTCATAGGGCGCCGGCGCCACGACTCTGTGTTGCTGCGACGGTGCGGTCCAAGGCTGGGCGAGCGCTCAGGCCCCACGTGGTTCCTTGGGCCTTACTGGTTGAAAACCTGAGCACAACTGGACTGCCCGGACGTTACCCGTCGGTATGGCCTCTCCGCGAGGGGGGTCCGGTGAGATGTTCTCCGCGTCACACATTGGGGGCTCTCCCCGGGAAGAATAATCCCCTCACTTGCTGACTGGCCAGTAACCGCACGTGCGACCGGCTCTGTTCACGTATGCCGCACGCGCCTACGCTTGATCGTCATGGCACGCACACCGGACGGTAACGGCAGAACGCGCATTCACGTGGTCAGCGACGTGCACGGCAACGCGCACGATCTGGCCGGAGCGGGTGAGGGCGCCGACGCCTTGGTGTGCCTGGGCGACCTGGTCCTCTTCCTCGACTACGCCGACCACTCCCGCGGCATCTTCCCCGACCTCTTCGGCGCCGAGAACGCGTCCCGGCTCGTCGAACTGCGTACCGCCCGGCGGTTCGAGGAGGCGCGCGAACTGGGGGTCCGGCTCTGGGCGGGCGTGGGCGAGGACCGCTCCGCCGTGATCGAGAAGGCCGTGCGCAAGCAGTACGCCGAACTGTTCGCGGCCTTCCCCGCCCCGACGTACGCGACCTACGGCAATGTCGACATGCCGCGACTGTGGCCGGAGTACGCGGGACCGGGGACGACCGTCCTCGACGGCGAACGGGTGGAGATCGGCGGCCGGGTCTTCGGCTTCGTGGGCGGCGGCCTGCGCACACCCATGCGGACGCCGTACGAGATCAGCGACGAGGAGTACGCGGCCAAGATCGAGGCGGTGGGCGAGGTGGACGTGCTCTGCACCCACATCCCGCCGGAGGTGCCCGAACTGGTCTACGACACGGTGGCACGCCGCTTCGAGCGGGGGAGCCGGGCACTGCTGGAGGCGATCCGCAGGACCCGTCCCCGGTACGCGCTGTTCGGGCACGTCCACCAGCCGCTGGCCCGGCGGATGCGGATCGGGGCGACGGAGTGCGTCAACGTGGGGCATTTCGCGAGCAGCGGGAAGCCGTGGGCGTTGGAGTGGTGAACGCCGGGTGGGGTGGCGAGGGTTCGGCGGGCGCGCGGTAGCCTTCACGCTGCACATACGTGCGCACCCACCTCCCTCACCGGACCGTCTCTGGAGGAGCCACGGCGATGGCGGAATTCACCAGTTCGAGCATCACGATCGAGGCCTCGGCCGCCGATGTCATGGCAGTGATCGCCGACTTCGCCCGCTACCCGGACTGGACGGGTGAGGTGAAGGAGGCGGAGGTCCTCCGGACGGACGACCAGGGGCGGGCCGAGCAGGTCCGGCTGGTCATGGATGCCGGCGCGATCAAGGACGACCAGACGCTGGGGTACACCTGGACCGGGGCGAACGAGGTGTCCTGGACGCTGGTCAAGTCCCAGATGCTCCGCTCCCTCGACGGGTCCTACATCCTCAAGCCGGTGAGCGACTCGGTGACCGAGGTGACCTACCAGCTCACCGTGGACGTCAAGATCCCCATGCTCGGCATGATCAAGCGCAAGGCGGAGAAGGTCATCATCGACCGGGCGCTGGCGGGCCTGAAGAAGCGGGTGGAGTCGGGGGCGTAGCCCTTTTTTGCCCACCCACCCACCCGCCCGACTCGTCTTGGTGGTGGAGGGTGCCGTCGTGCGCCCACGGGGTCGGTGGGCTGGGCTGGGGGCGCGACCGCGGGTCGTTCGTGGCTGGTCGCGCAGTTCCCCGCGCCCGTGGGGAATCGGGCTTCGCCCTCTTCCCCCTCGCTCCGTCCCCCGCCCGTCCCAGCTGCGGGCAGTCGTGCCGCTGGGGCGATGGGGGCACCTCCCGCTCGAGCGAAGCCGAGAGGGGGGAGGGTGGCGCAGGCGGCACCCTGTCAGCGCCGGTGAGCGCCTCCCGCCCCCGCTCAGCCCGGGTGCCGGGTGCCGACGCGGCGAGGGACAGCCCGCCGCTGGGCTACCGTTCACCCCCATGCGCACCATCCTGATCACCGGGCAAGGCGGCAGCGGCCGTACGACGGTCGCCGCGGCCACGGCGCTGGACGCGGCCCGCGCGGGCACCCGCACGCTGGTCCTGAGCGCCGACCGCACGGACGGGCTGGGCGCGGCCCTCGGCACGGCCACGGGCCCGGAGCCCGTGCGCGTCGCGCCGCACCTCACCGCCTGGCGCCCCGACGCCGCGGCCGGCTTCCGGGAGGACCTCGTCGCGTTCCAGGAGCGCGCCGCGTCCGTCCTCGACCTGCTGGGCGCGGGACGCCTGGACGCCGAGGAACTCACGCCCCTGCCCGGCGCCGAGGAACTCGCCCTGCTCCGGGCGCTGCGCGACGCCGCACTGTCGGAGGCGTACGACCTGCTCGTCGTCGACCTGCCCCCCGCCCCGCAGGCCCTCGCCCTGCTCGGCCTCCCGGAGGAACTGCGGCGGTATCTGCGCCGGCTGCTCCCGCCGGAACGGCAGGCGGCCCGGGCGCTGCGGCCGGTCCTCGGCCGTCTCGCCGGGGTGCCGATGCCCGCCGAGTGGCTGTACGAGACGGCCGCCCGCTGGGACGTCGAACTGGCCGCCGTCGCCGCGATCGTCGAGGACCCTGGCACCAGCGTGCGTCTGGTTGCGGAGCCCGGTCCGGCGGGCGCCGACCACACGCGCCTCGCGGGCGTCGGATTCGCCCTACGGGCCCTCCCCGTCGACCTGCTGATCGCCAACCGGGTCCTTCCCCAGGGCACCCACGACACCTGGCTCGCCGGCCTCGTCGCGCAGCAGCGCAAGGCGTTGGAGGAGTGGGGGGAGCAGGGCGGGACCCGCCCCGTACAGGGAGTGGCCCACCTCGGACGCGACCCCCGCGGCCTCGACGACCTCGCCGCTCTGGGCGTCCCCGGTACGGGTGACGCTCCCGCCCGGGTCACCTGGCCCGTCACCGACAACCTCGGGGCCGAGGGCGTGCTGGTGTGGCACATCCCGCTGCCCGGCGCGATACGGGACGAGCTGGATCTCATCCGGCGCGGCGACGAGTTGGTCGTCACGGCGGGCCAGTTCCGCCGTATCGTTCCGCTGCCGTCGGCACTGCGTCGCTGCACGGTCGGCGGCGCGGCCCTGCGCGACGGCCGGCTGAGCATCCGATTCGCGCCGGACCCGCGGTTGTGGCCCCGGACCCGGTGAACCGTATACGCCCGTTCGGGTAACGTCGAAGGTACGAACCGTAGGCAGGAGCCCGCCATGAGCGAAGAGCGCCCCACGTCCGACGCCGCCGGCGAGGACGCGGCCGCACGCAGGGACGCGGCCGACGAGGCGCGGACGGCCGAGCAGGCGCGCGAGAGCGACCGTGCCCGCGCCACCGACGCCGACGCCTGGGCGACGGCGTGCGAGGAGGACCTGAACGCGGAGAAGGCCCGCCGCCGCGCTCAGTACGGGCCGCCCCCGGGCTCGGCCGCCGAGGAACTGCGCAAGCTGGTCGACACCGTCGCGGACAAGCTGTCCGGACTGCAGTCGCCGTTGCTCGGCGCCGTCGCCGGCGGCGCGGCGCAGCAGATGGTCAACCAGGTCGTCCGTCAGGCCAAGGCCGCCGTCGAACCCGTCATCGAACGCAACCCGGACGTCTTCGACCATCTCGCCGCCGCGGGCGGTGAACTCCTCGCCGCGTACCGCTCCGCCGTCGAGGCCCAGGAGCGCCGCTGGACCAACCGGGACACCGGCCACCAGGGAGGCCGTGACCAGGGGGACGACCAGGGCCCCGGCGAGCGCATCGACCTGGACTGACGGCGGGCCCGTCCGCCGGGCGGACGTCGGGAGTCCCGGGGCAGGGCCTCGGGTACGGTTGGCCGTAGCGGGGCTCGACCGAAACTGAGGGATTCATGGGACTCACCATCGGCGTCGACATCGGCGGTACCAAGATCGCGGCCGGTGTGGTCGACGAGGAAGGCAACATCCTCTCGACCCACAAGGTGCCGACCCCGGGCACGCCCGAGGGGATCGTGGACGCCATCGCCGCCGCCGTCGAGGGCGCGCGAGCCGGACACGAGATCGTCGGTGTCGGCATCGGCGCGGCCGGTTACGTCAACCGGCAGCGGTCGCAGGTCTACTTCGCCCCCAACATCGACTGGCGCAACGAGCCGCTCAAGGAGAAGGTCGAGGCCCGCGTGGGCCTGCCGGTCGTCGTGGAGAATGACGCCAACGCCGCCGCCTGGGGCGAGTACAAGTTCGGCGCGGGCAAGGGCCACCGCAACGTCATCTGCATCACCCTCGGCACCGGTCTCGGCGGCGGCATCATCATCGGCAACAAGCTGCGCCGCGGGCACTACGGCGTGGCCGCCGAGTTCGGTCACATCCGGATGGTCCCCGACGGTCTGCTCTGCGGCTGCGGCAGCCAGGGCTGCTGGGAGCAGTACGCCTCCGGCCGCGCCCTCGTCCGGTACGCCAAGCAGCGCGCCAACGCCACCCCGGAGAACGCGGAGCTCCTCCTCGGCCTCGGCGACGGCACCCCCGACGGCATCGAGGGCAAGCACATCTCCATGGCCGCCCGCCAGGGCGACCCCGTCGCGGTCGACTCCTACCGCGAACTCGCCCGCTGGGCCGGCGCCGGCCTCGCCGACCTCGCCTCCCTCTTCGACCCCTCCGCCTTCATCGTCGGCGGCGGCCTGTCGGACGAGGGCGAACTGGTCCTCGACCCCATCCGCAAGTCGTACAAGCGCTGGCTCGTGGGCGGCAACTGGCGCCCGGTCGCCGACGTCATCGCCGCCCAACTGGGCAACGAGGCGGGCCTGGTGGGCGCGGCGGACCTGGCGAGAGAACCCGACCCGATCATGTAGACGCCGGTCAGCGGACCCCGCGCCCTTCAGGGGCGCGGGGCACCGCGCGAAAAACCACGACCCACCTGTAGTCGCAAACGGACAAATGCCCCGAGCTCCTGGGCGTATCTTGATCCATATGGCGACCACCCCGCTGCCCAACTCCCGCACCGACTCCGACGGTTCGGCAATCATCCGGGTCCTCAGCTACAACATCCGCTCCATGCGTGACGACACGGACGCCCTCGCCCGAGTGATCACCGCCTGCGCCCCCGACCTGGTCCTGATCCAGGAAGCCCCCCGGTTCTTCCGCTGGCGCAAGAAGCTCGCCAGGCTCGCCGCCGCCTCCGGCCTGGTCACCCTCTCCGGCGGGGCCACCGCCTCAGGGCCCGCGCTGCTGTGCGGCCTGCGCGCCACGGTCGAGCACACCGAGGACGTCCTCCTGCCCCTCACCCCGGGCCTGCACCGACGCGGCTTCGCCACGGCGGTGGTCCGCTTCGGTCGCGCCCGTCTCGGCGTCCTGTCCTGCCACCTCTCCCTCCACCAGGACGAGCGGTACGAGCAGGGCGGCATGCTCCTGGACCACCTCGCCGGCATGGGCGTGCAGCACGCGGTCGCGGGCGGCGACCTCAACGAGCGCCCGCACGGCCGCACGTTCCGCCGCCTCGCCGACGAGCTCCAGGACTGCTGGACCACCACCCCGTGGGGCGGCGAGTACACCTCCACCCCCACCGACCCCCACCAGCGCATCGACGCGATCCTGGCCACGTCCGGCATCGAGGTCCTCGGCTGCGGCGTCCCCGTAGACCTCCCCGGCGTCACCGACGACGACCTGAGGGCGGCCACGGACCACCTGCCGGTCCTGGCCGCCCTCAGAGTCCCCGCCGAGGCCTAGAAGCGTCCTGAAGATCTTGAAAATGCGCCCGGCTTGCCCTACTTGATGGCGATTGACATTTACCGGCAATCCAGGGTGAGTCGGGCGGCCAGAGCAAGATCTTCAGCGGTCTCCTAGGCCCTGTCGTCGAATTCCCGCCTGCCCCGCGACGCCGCGGCGACGGCGAGGGCCCGCCCGGAACGTTCCCGGGCGGGCCCTCGTGCGCGACATGACGTCGGCGATGGTGGGGTCAGACGACCGCGCCCCGGCCCGGATCGTCGTCGTCCTCGTCGTCGCTCTTCATCCGCATCACCAGCGTGGCGAAGCCGCCGAGGAAGCCGCCGATGCCCAGGGTGGTGAGCCACCAGGTCATGTCCCAGCCGAGCAGTACCGCGAGCAGCAGCAGGACCGGACCGCCGATCACGCCCAGCCAGGCGAACTTGGCGGTCGCGTCGGCCTCCGGCAGTGGGGGCGGCTCGGGCGGCACGAAGTGGCCCTCGCCGTCCTCGTCGTCCTCGGAGTCCTCCTCGCCCGTGTCCTCGCCGACCGGGTCGGGCACGCTGTAGTCGCGCGGGCCCGCCCCGACACCGGGGGCGAACGCGACCGAGCTGCCGAGCGGCCTGGGGGCCGAGGGGCCCGCGGCGCCGTCGGGAGCCTTGTCCGCGGAGTCCTCCGGCTCGGCCTCCAGCAGGGCCAGGTCCTCCACGGACCGGAACGGCTTGGCACCCGGCGGGTCCGGCGGCTCCTCGCCGAACCCTGCGACGATGGCCCGCCAGGCGGCGTCCTCGTCGAACGGCACGTGCTGCTCCTCGCCGGCGTGCTGCTCCTCGCTCGGCGCATCGCCGGACGGGGCGCCCCCGGCGCCTCCGGCCGTGCCGCCCGCGGAGCCGCCCGAGGAGTCCCCCCGTGAGTCACCGGGGGAGGCGCCCAGGGGCGCTCCCTGCTCCTCCGGCTCACGCTCGGAGTCGTGCTCAGCCACCAGTGGCCGTCCCTTCCCTCTGCTCCAAGGATCCCGGACCGATCTGCTCCACGGACCCCGAATCAGACTGCTGTACGGATTCCGCGTCGGACTTCTTCACGTCCGCCGCCTCGGACTCCGTCGCGCCCGGTCCGTCGGGGCCCTTCACCAGCCGGGTGACGAACGCGTGGCTCTCCTCGAAGATCCGGTCCGCGTCGTGGTCCAACGTCGCGACGTGGTGGCTCTGTTCCAGCAGGATCTCCGTGACGTCCGTCGACGACACCCGGCCGAGGACACGCTCGGAGTCGACGGGCGGCACCACATGGTCCCGTGGGCTGTGCAGCAGCAGCAACGGCTGGGTGACCTGGGGCAGTTCCCCGTCGACGAGGCGCAGGAAATTGCGCAGGGAGTGTGCCGCGTGCAGCGGCACATGGCTGTACCCCAGCTCCTCGACGCCCTCCTTGGCGATGTCGCTGGTGATCCCCTTCGTGGTGGGGACGAAGTGCCGGAGCAGGGGGAGGGCGTGCGCGGCCGGGCCGTGCACCTTGTTCGCCGGGTTGACGACCATCACGCCGGCGACCGCGTCCCCGTGCTTCGCGGCCAGCCGCAGCGCCAGGGCGCCGCCCATGGACAGCCCCGCCACGAAGACCCGGGTACAGCGCTCACGCAGGGTCCGCAGCTCACGGTCCACCTCCGCGTACCAGTCCTGCCAGCCCGTCGGGCGCAGGTCCTCCCAGCGAGTGCCGTGGCCCGGCAGCAGGGGCAGCGCGACGGTCAGCCCACGCTCGGCGAGATACTCCGCCCAGGGACGCATGGACTGCGGTGACCCGGTGAATCCGTGGCAGAGGAGGACTCCGACCTCCCCGCCCTCGTGGTGGTACGGCTCGGCTCCGGGAAGGACCGGCACGGTTCGGTCTCCTGTTCATGAGAAGGGTGTGAAAGTCCGGATGTGGTTCACCGTACGCGACCGCACTGACACCGACCAGGGGCTTCGCTCGACACCGGGCGGACCTGTCGGACTCCTGTCCGGGCGTCCGGGTTAAGGTCTCATCCACGGATCACAGAGAGGCACTCGGTTGTTGTACGGCGCGATGAAGGTCGCTATCGGGGGACCGCTCAAGGTCACCTTCAGGCCCTGGGTGGAGGGCCTGGAGAACATTCCGGCCGAGGGCGCCGCGATCCTCGCGAGCAACCACCTCTCCTTCTCGGACTCGTTCTTCCTCCCCGCTGTCCTGGACCGCAAGGTCACGTTCATCGCGAAGGCCGAGTACTTCACCACTCCCGGCGTCAAGGGCAAGCTGACCGCCGCCTTCTTCAAGGGCGTCGGCCAGCTCCCGGTGGACCGCTCGGGCGCGCGCGGCGCAGGTGAGGCCGCGATCAGGAGCGGCATACAGGTCATCGAGAGCGGCGAACTCTTCGGCATCTACCCCGAGGGCACCCGCTCGCCCGACGGCCGGCTCTACCGGGGCAAGCCCGGCGGCCTGGCCCGGGTGGCCCTCGCCACCGGTGCGCCGGTCATCCCCGTCGCCATGATCGACACGGAGAAGATCCAGCCCCCGGGCAAGGTCCTGCCCAAGGTCATGCGCCCCGGCATCCGCATCGGCAAGCCCCTCGACTTCAGCCGCTACCAAGGCATGGAGCACGACCGCTTCGTCCTGCGGGCGCTGACCGACGAGGTCATGTACGAGATCATGAAGCTCTCCGGCCAGGAGTACGTCGACATGTACGCGACCGCCGCCAAACGGCAGATCGCGGACGCGGCCAAGGCCGAGAAGGAGGCCGACAAGGCCGCCCGGGCCGCCCTCGCCAAGGCCGAGAAGGAACAGGCCGCCAAGGAGCTGAGGGAACAGGCCGAGAAGGCCCGCGCGGACAAGGACGGCGCGGGAGAGGACCGCCCGGCTTCGTGACCGCCGGGTTCCCGGGTACGGTCGCGTTCCGGACGCGTGGGCCGGGGTGTCCGGGGGCGAGTCAGCAGGGGGTGGGGGACGTGCCGAAGCTCGAGCGGGTCATGGCGATGTCGGTGGAGCAGCCGCTGTGGCGTGCTCTGACCGGCTACCGGGTCCTGACGATGATCTACGCCGTCGGGCTGTTCATCAGCGCGTACGACAGGTTCGAGCGCCCCTGGCTGGCCGTCGCCTACTTCGCGGTGCTGGCCGGCTGGACGCTGGTGACCCTGCCCAAGGTCGCGGGCGCCGCCAGCTGCACCAAGCGGTTCCTCGCGGCCGACCTCACCATCGCGATCACCGGCATCCTGCTCACCCGGCTCGCCGACTCCACCGCGCGGATCGAGGCCGGCGGCCCCACGCTGCCGTCGATATGGACCGCCGGCGCCGTACTGGCCTTCGCCATCAAGGGCGGCTGGCGCTGGGCGGCCTTCGCCTCCACGCTCGTCGCCGTCGCCAATCTGATCCACCGGGGCGCCCCCACCCGCGACACCATCCACAACGTCCTGCTGGTCTGGGTGGCCTCCATCGCCATCGGCTACGTCGTCGAGGTCGCCCGGGCCTCCGAGCGCACCCTCGCCCGAGCCCTGGAGATCGAGGCCGCCACCCGTGAACGGGAGCGTCTGGCCCGGGACATCCACGACAGCGTGCTCCAGGTGCTCGCCATGGTCCAGCGGCGCGGCACCGCCCTCGGCGGCGAGGCGGCCGAACTGGGCCGGATGGCGGGCGAGCAGGAGGTCGCGCTGCGCACTCTCGTCTCCGGCGGTCTGGTCCCCGTCTCCCGGGTCTCGGAGGACGCGGCCCAGGGAGCCCTCGTACGCGCGGTGGACGCACCGGACCCGTCCGACGGCGCCGGGGATCCCGTGGACCTACGGGCCCTGCTCGCCCCCTACGCCGGCGCGAAGGTCACCTTCTCCGAGCCCGGCGGCTCGGTGCCGCTCGCTCCGGCGGCGGCGCGGGAGCTGGCGGCGGCGGTCGGCGCCGCCCTGGACAATGTACGCGCGCACGCGGGCGACGGGGCCCGGGCGTGGATCCTGGTCGAGGACTGGCCGGACGAGATCATCGTGACGGTACGGGACGACGGCCCCGGCATCCCCGAGGGGCGGCTCGCCCAGGCCGAGGGTGAGGGGCGGCTCGGGGTGGCCCTCTCCATCCGGGGGCGGCTGCGCGACATCGGCGGCACGGCCGAGCTGATCTCGGTCCCGGGCCAGGGCACGGAAGTCGAACTGAAGGTACCCAAGGCCGCAGAGGGGCCGAAGGGCGTGCGGGGGAAGGCGGAGAAGCGGTGACGGAGAACCTCGAAAGCGCGGCGAGCGTGGCGGGCGTGGAAAGCCCGGCGAGCCTGGGCGGCGGCGTCAGGGCGGCCGACGGAACGGCGCGACCCGGCGGAGGCGGCGGCGGTGGCGGCCCGATCAGGGTCATGGTCGTCGACGACCACCCCATGTGGCGCGATGCCGTCGCCCGTGACCTGTCCGAGTCGGGCTTCGACGTGGTGGCGACGGCGGGCGACGGCGAGCAGGCGGTCCGGCGCGCCCACGCCGCCGCACCGGACGTCCTCGTCCTGGACCTGAACCTGCCCGCGAAGCCGGGTGTGCAGGTCTGCAAGGAACTCGTGGGGGCCAACCCCGCTCTGCGTGTCCTCGTGCTGTCCGCGAGCGGGGAGCACGCGGACGTCCTGGAGGCGGTGAAGTCCGGCGCGACCGGCTATCTGCTGAAGTCGGCGTCCACGGAGGAGCTGATCGACGCCGTACGCCGCACCGCCGCCGGCGACCCCGTCTTCACCCCCGGCCTGGCGGGCCTGGTGCTCGGCGAGTACCGCCGCCTCGCCTCCGAACCCGCTCCCGCGCCGGGCGCCGACGAGCCGAAGGCCCCGCAACTCACCGACCGTGAGACGGAGGTGCTGCGGCTTGTCGCCAAGGGGCTGAGCTACAAGCAGATCGCCGAGCGCCTCGTCATCTCGCACCGCACGGTCCAGAACCACGTCCAGAACACCCTCGGCAAGCTCCAACTCCACAACCGGGTGGAGCTGGTCCGCTATGCCATAGAGCGTGGTCTCGACGACGAGTAAACGCCTCGAATCACCCCATAGAGTGATGGCGATTTGATCAACTGCGATCAACTCCCCCTCAATCGGCCGTAATTCGCCGAAATTGCCTTCTCGTGCATGCCGAAGTGACCTGGATCACTATTAGCGTGACCCTCACCAGGCAACCGCGGCGAAGGGACATTTCCATGCGCGTCGGAGTACTGACCGGAGGCGGCGACTGCCCCGGGCTCAACGCCGTCATCCGGGGCGTCGTCCGCAAGGGCGTGCAGGAGTACGGCTACGACTTCGTCGGCTTCCGGGACGGCTGGCGGGGACCACTGGAGAACGACACCGTCCGCCTCGACATCCCCGCCGTGCGCGGCATCCTGCCCCGCGGCGGCACGATCCTCGGCTCCTCGCGCACCAACCCGCTCAAGGAGGAGAACGGCATTCGCCGGATCAAGGAGAACCTCGTCAAGCAGGACGTCGAGGCGCTCATCGCGATCGGCGGTGAGGACACGCTCGGGGTGGCCGCGCGGCTGTCGGACGAGTACGGCGTGCCGTGCGTGGGCGTCCCGAAGACGATCGACAACGACCTCTCCGCCACGGACTACACCTTCGGCTTCGACACGGCGGTCGGCATCGCCACGGAGGCGATCGACCGCCTCCACACCACCGCCGAGTCGCACATGCGCGTCCTGGTGGTGGAGGTGATGGGCCGTCACGCCGGCTGGATCGCCATCCACTCCGGTCTCGCGGGCGGCGCCAACGTCATCCTCATCCCCGAGCAGCGCTTCGACGTCGACAAGGTGTGCGCCTGGGTGACGTCCCGCTTCAAGGCCTCGTACGCGCCCATCGTGGTCGTCGCGGAGGGGGCCATGCCGAAGGACGGCGAGATGGTCCTCAAGGACGGCTCGCTCGACTCCTTCGGCCACGTCCGTCTCTCCGGTGTGGGCGAGTGGCTGGCCAAGGAGATCGAGAGGCGGACGGGCAAGGAGGCCCGCACGACCGTCCTGGGCCACGTCCAGCGCGGCGGGACGCCCTCGGCGTTCGACCGGTGGCTCGCTACGCGCTTCGGCCTCCACGCGATCGACGCCGTGCGCGACCGTGACTTCGGCAAGATGGTCGCCCTCCGTGGCACCGACATCGTCCGCGTCCCGATCGCCGACGCGACGGCCCGCCTGAAGACGGTCGACCCGGAGCTGTACGAGGAGGTCGGCGTCTTCTTCGGCTGAAGGCGTCGGAGGGTGTCGGAGGGCGCCTAATGGGTCGGGGGTGCGTGTGTCGTCGGCGGGTGCGGGTGGGTGGGGGCTTCTCGCGCGGTTTCCGGCGCCCCTGAGGGCCTACGGCCCTTCAGGCCGAAAAGCACGGGGCGCAGCCCCTGCTTTTCAGGGGCGCGGGGAACTGCGCGACCAGCCCCCACCCACCCGCACCCGACAACGCACCCCCAGACCCACCCACTCCCCGGCCCTAAACCGCCCGCAGCGACAGAACCCCCGCCACCAGCTCCCGCACCACACTCACTCCGTCCAGCGTCAGCACCGACTCCGGATGGAACTGCACCCCCGCGAACCCGGCCCCCCGCAGCGCGTGCACCTCCCCGCCTCCACCACGGCTGACCTCGACCCCCCGCGCCGCCAGCTCCCCGGCGGTCTCGTCGTCGCACCGGGCCACGAAGCTGTTGTAGAACCCCACGGTCTCGGCCCGCCCGAACAGATCGATCTCCGTCTGGGCCCCCTGGTACGGCACCTCCTTCCGTACGATCCCCAGGCCCAGCTCCGCCGCGATCAGCTCGTGCCCGAGACACACCCCGAGCACCCCGTACCGGTGCCCCCGCAACACTTCGGCGGTCAGCGACCGCAGGAACCGCATCTTGGGGTCGTCCCCGTCCGACGGGTCCCCGGGACCGGGCCCCAGCACCACCACGCCCTCGTGCGCGAGCACCCCCTCCCGCAGCCCCGGCTCGTCGTACCGCCGTACCGTCACCTCCAGCCCCGACGACCGCAGCAGGTGCGCGAGCATCGCCGTGAAGGTGTCCTCGGCGTCGACGACGAGAGCGTGCCCGGTCAGCTCACCTGTCCGCTCCCGCATCCGCAGCCAGAACGGGGCCAGCGAGGCCCGCCGCCCGTCCAGCGCGGCCCGCACCCGGGGGTCCTCGGCCAGTCCCGGCAGCACCCGCTCCCGCTCCGGCCGCCCGGGCCGCACCCCCAGCGCCGCCAGCACCCCCGCCGCCTTCGCATGGGTCTCGGCGACCTCGCCCGCGGGGTCCGACCCCCGGACGAGCGTGGCCCCGACCGGCACCTTCAGCCGCCCGTCCGCCGCGATGTCGGCCGTACGGATCAGGATCGGCGAGTCCAGGGTCTGCGCGCCGCCCGCGTCACGCTCCAGCAGCGCCAGCGCCCCGGCGTAGTACCCGCGCCCGACACCGTCCCGCCCGAGGGGCTCGTACCGCTCGATCACACGGCAGGCGTTCTGCACCGGCGAGCCGGTGACCGTCGCGGCGAACATCGTCTCCCGCAGCACCTCCCGCACGTCCAGTGAGGACCGCCCGCGCAGCTCGTACTCGGTGTGCGCCAGGTGCGCCATCTCCTTCAGCCGGGGTCCGATCACGACCCCGCCCATGTCGCCGACCGTGCACATCATCTTGAGCTCCTCGTCGACGACCATCGACAGCTCCTCGATCTCCTTGCCGTCGCCGAGGAAGGCCAGCAGATCCTCCGGGGTGGGGCCTCCGGCCGGATAGCGGTACGTCCCGCTGATCGGGTTCATCACCACCGTCCCGCCGGACATCCGCACATGCACCTCGGGGCTGGCACCCACGAGCGTGCGCTCCCCGGTGTGCACCACGAACGTCCAGTACGCCCCCCGCTCGCCCTCCAGCAACCGCCGGAACAGTGCGAGCGCGTCGGCGCGGCCGAAGCCGGGGACCGTGCCCTCGTAGGTCCGCCGGATCACGAAGTTGGCGCCCTCGCCGCGTCCGATCTCCTCGCGCAGCACCCGGCCGACGATCTCCGCGTACTCCTCGTCGCCCACGTCGAAGCCACCGCCCTCGACCCGGACGTCATGCGCGGGCAGCTCCGCGAGGGCCTGCTCCAGCGGCAGTTCGTACGACTCCTGCGGCACCAGCACCGACAGCGGCGTCCCGTCGTCGCGGACGTCGAAACCGCGCTCACGGATCTGCCGGAAGGGGACGAGGGCCAGCCCCTCGTCGGGGAGGTCGGCGAGACGCTCGTACGTCGTCACCGAGCCGATCAGCAGCTCCACCGTGTCGCGGTCGTGCAGACCGGGGGTGCGGCGTCGCAGCAGGGCGAACGGGCGGTCGTCGGACAGGAGCCGGGTCAGGTCCATGGGTTCCTCTTCCCTGGGGATCACCGTCGTTGAGGTGATCGTGATCGTGATCAGGGAGGAGCGGCCAGGCCCTGGAAACACCGAAGGCCGCCCCTCGGGCGGCCTTCGCGAAGTCTTGCGTACGCGCAGTCAGTGGGCCGCCGGATGAGCGGTCCACCACCAGTTCTGGGTCGAGTGCGCGAACATGCGCCGCACCCTACCGGAGAAACCCCGGGAACTCACGTGATCGACACCTGGTGGTCGGCTCAGGATCACGCGTGCCCCACATACCGAGAACGCGACTTCTGGCCCTCGTGACGGCGACGGCCGCCTTGCTCGCCGGGCTGACCGGACACCCCGCTACGGCCGCGGACGCGCCGACCACGACCCGGCTGACGCTCACCGGCGACCTGTTCAGGATGACCGACACGAGCACCGCGGCGGCCGCCACCACCCTCGCCGACCGGCTGGCCGACGCCGACCTCGACGACGTCGTCACCACCGAGTACACGACGGACTCCGCCGGAGCGCCCGATCCCGGTATGAACCTGGGCTCGATGCGCGCCTGCGCCGGCGACGAGACCAAGGCGCTGCCGCCGGTGGACCGCAAGGTCGCCTGGTGCTGGTCCTCCGCGCTCGGCGACGACACCACCCCCCGCTGGTGGCCCCAGGGCATGAGCACGACCGGCACCGCCGACGGGGCCGACGGCGCGATCCAGGGCAGGAGCGTCACGGCGGTCGCCTGGCACTACAAGACCTTCCGGACCGACCTCGCGGGCACGGTCGAGGCGGCCGACAAGTGCCGCACCAACAACCTGCTCAGGCTCTCCCTCATCGACCGCGCCACGCTCAAGTACCGCCACGTCCTGCTCGTCGAGCCGACCTCGGGAGGCCAGAACTTCAAGTTCGTCACCGGCCACGGCGGTGGCATCGTCTGGTACGCCAACCACCTCTACGTCACCGACACCACCGGCGGCATCCGCGTCTTCGACGTCAACAAGCTGAGTAAGGTCGACACCTACGGATCCGGTCTCAACACGTACGGCATCGACGGCGTCTCCGGCCGGTCGAGCGCCTGCGGCCTTCCGTACGTCCTGCCGCAGACCCACTACTACAAGCAGGCCTCCCCGCCGCCCTCCGGCGGCTGCGACAGCGGCGCCGTCGACGGGGCCCCCGACCCCGACTCGCTCTGCTACTCGTGGCTCTCCCTCGACAAGACCGGCGGCGGCCCGTACAAGCTGGTCGCCGGCGAGTGGTACGGCGGTGTCGCGGGCGCCCGGATCGTGCGCTACCAGCTCAATCCGACCAGCGCCTCCACATATCCGGGGCTGCTGAACATGTCCGGCGGCAGAACGGTGATCCACGACGCGTACGCCGCGACCCGCTACGTCGGCCTGCAGGGCGGCATGACCTGGACCGGCGACACCGGGCTGCTGAACTTCGCCTTCCACAAGGGCTGCGCCCTCCAGCCCGCCGTGTTCTCCCGCACCTGGGCCGGCGACACCCGCGCCCCGACGGCCTGCAACGTCACGGTCGGCGGACGGCCCCACGCGAGCGGCAACTGGGCGGTCGGCACACCGCAGGCGCTGAGCCACTGGCCGAGGCTCGGCACGGCACGCGTGGACGAGCTGTGGGGACTCACCGAACACATCTGCGCCGGCACCGCCCTGCGGGCGAGCTTCCCGCACGAGTTCAAGGCCGTCGAGGAGGCCGACGAGCGGCGCAACGCCTGCGACGGCTACCAGGGCGAGGCCAACCTCTCCCTGCGCACGGTCTTCGCCGTCGGCTTCGACGACCCGGCGGTCATGGACCTCCACTGAGGCGCCCGCGGACCCCGCTCAGATCGAGCGGGGTCCGTGGGCGGTCATGGACCTCCACTGAGGCGCCCGCGGACCCCGCTCAGATCGAGCGGGGTCCGTCTCACTTGATGAGCAAGGGGATGGACGCCCGACATGACCCCGTAATGTGGACGTCGTGACCGTGAACGCTAAGTCCAGCGCGAGCGCTGGCAACACCTGGCGAGACCTGCCCGCGGCGCAGCAGCCCGAGTACCCCGACACCGAGGCTCTGCGCGCAGTCGTTGCGGAGCTCGAGTCGTATCCGCCGCTCGTCTTCGCGGGCGAGTGCGACCAGCTGCGCGCCCGGATGGCGTCCGTCGCCAAGGGAGAGGCGTTCCTCCTCCAGGGCGGCGACTGCGCCGAGGCCTTCGACGCCGTGTCGGCCGACCACATCCGCAACAAGCTGAAGACACTGCTCCAGATGGGCGCCGTCCTCACGTACGCGGCCTCCGTGCCGGTCGTGAAGGTCGGCCGCATCGCCGGACAGTACTCCAAGCCCCGCTCCAAGGGCACCGAGACCCGCGACGGCGTGACCCTGCCGACCTACCGCGGCGACTCCGTCAACGGCTTCGACTTCAACGAGGCCGCCCGCGTCCCGGACCCCGAGCGCCTGAAGCGGATGTACAACGCCTCCGCCTCCACGCTCAACCTGGTGCGCGCCTTCACCACCGGCGGCTACGCCGACCTGCGCCAGGTGCACGCCTGGAACCAGGACTTCGTGAAGTCGTCCCCGTCCGGCCAGCGCTACGAGCAGCTCGCCCGGGAGATCGACAACGCGCTGAACTTCATGCACGCCTGCGGGGCCGACCCGGAGGAGTTCCGCACCGTCGAGTTCTTCTCCTCGCACGAGGCGCTGCTGCTCGACTACGAGTCGGCGCTGACCCGCGTGGACTCGCGCACCGGTCGGCTCTACGACGTCTCGGCGCACATGGTGTGGATCGGTGAGCGCACCCGGCAGCTGGACCACGCGCACATCGAGTTCGCCTCGAAGATCCGCAACCCGATCGGGATCAAGCTCGGCCCGACGACCACGGCCGAGGAGGCGCTGCAGTACATCGAGCGCCTCGACCCGGACCGCGAGCCCGGCCGCCTCACCTTCATCGTGCGCATGGGCGCGGACAAGGTCCGCGACAAGCTGCCCGAGCTGGTCGAGAAGGTCACCGCGTCCGGCGCCACCGTGGCCTGGGTGACCGACCCGATGCACGGCAACACCTTCGAGGCCGCCTCCGGCCACAAGACCCGCCGCTTCGACGACGTGCTCGACGAGGTCAAGGGCTTCTTCGAGGTCCACAAGGGTCTGGGCACCCACCCGGGCGGCATCCACGTGGAGCTCACCGGCGACGACGTCACCGAGTGCGTGGGCGGCGGCGACGAGATCTTCGTCGACGACCTGCACCAGCGCTACGAGACCGCGTGCGACCCCCGGCTCAACCGCAGCCAGTCGCTGGACCTGGCGTTCCTGGTCGCGGAGCTGTACCGGGACTAGTAGGAGATCAACAGTGGGTGCGCCTGTTACGGGTGCGTGACAGGGCATGACGTGGGGCGCGGATCACATACGATCCGCGCCCCACTCCACTTTTGCGGTTCCTGTCCGCCGGGTAAGGTTAGGTTAGCCTCACCGATCATCGGGACGGCGCCCTCTATCGATCCCGGCGGGAGGTGAACCGCGTGTTCGTCTGCAGTTGCTTCGGCGTCACCGAGCAGCAGGTCAAGAAGCATGCGGCGGACGGCGCCTGCACCCCTCGCCAGATAGCGTCCGCCTGCAAGGCGGGCACGGACTGCGGCTCCTGCGTCCGGCGGATCCAGGCGATCCTCGGCCGGGGCGCGTGCCTGCGCCGTGAGTCGGCCGACCAGGGCGAGTCGGTCTTCTCCGAGCTCGAGGAAGCGGCCTGACCCGGTTCCCGGGCTGCCGCCCGGCTCAGCTCTCGGGCTGTTCGATCAGCTGCGCGATGTAGAGCGCCTCACCGAGCTTCTCCAGCAGTTCCAGCTGGGTGTCCAGGTAGTCGATGTGGTGCTCCTCGTCCTCGAGGATCGACTCGAAGATGTTCGCCGAGGTGATGTCGCCCTTGTTGCGCATCACCTCGATGCCGCGCTTGAGGCGGTCGATGGCCTCGACCTCGATCTGCCGGTCGGCCTCGAACATCTCCTTGACCGTCTGGCCCACCCGGACATGGAACAGCCGCTGGTAGTTCGGCAGCCCGTCCAGGAACAGGATCCGGTCGGTGAGCACCTCCGCGTGCTTCATCTCGTCGAACGACTCGTGACGCGTGTACTTCGCGAGCTTCGTCCAGCCGAAGTTCTCCTGCATCTTCGCGTGCAGGAAGTACTGGTTGATCGCGGTGAGCTCCGCGGTCAGCTGCTCGTTGAGGAATTCGATGACCTCGGGGTCGCCCTGCATCGCAGAGGCTCCTTCCAAGCGGGGAACTGGGAGGTTGCGCCGCGATGATTGCACCGCTGTCGAAGATCGTCCAGTAAGTGCAAGCTTAGTAAGTAAGTGCAGCCTTAGTTCTAAATGTCCGGGTCGGGCGGGCCCTGGTCATGTGCACCACTCGGGGTCTGTCAGGATGGAGTCATGGGTCAGCCGGTGGAACGCGAATCAGGAGATCGCGCATCTGAGAACGCCGCGTCGTCGCAGCTTCCGCCGGGACAGCGGCTCCAGCGCGGCTGGCCGGTCACCCATTACGGGCCCGTCCCCAAGTTCCGTCCGGAGCGCTGGGACTTCCGGGTCTTCGGCGCCACCGCCGACGGCGAGAAGCACTCCTGGACCCACGACGAGTTCACCGCCCTGCCGTACGCGTCGGTCGTGGCCGATCTGCACTGCGTGACGAAGTTCAGCATGGTCGGCGCCGAATGGGGCGGCATCCCGGCCCGGACGATCCTGGACACCGCGCCGCCCGCCGCCGAGGTCACCCATGTGATGGTGTGGGCGGAGTACGGCTTCAGCTCCAACCTCCGCCTCGCCGACTTCGCCGACGACCGCACGATCTTCGCCACCCACAAGGACGGCGAACTCCTGACGGCCGAGCACGGTTTCCCCCTCCGCCTCGTCGTCCCCCACCTGTATGCCTGGAAGGGGCCCAAGTGGGTCCGCGGCATCGAGTACATGACCGCCGACCGCCGCGGCTTCTGGGAGGAACGCGGCTACCACAACCTCGGCGACCCCTGGCAGGAGCAGCGCTACTCCTACCAGGAGGAACCGGGGGACGGCCCCGAGCTCTGACGTCGACGAGGTGCCTCGGCCTTCCCCGGATCGCTCGGACCGTCCCGGTCGGCGTCAGCCGTCCCTGAGCTTCTTCAGGCGTTCCACGTCCGCCGCGTGGCCCTCCTTGCCGCCCGGCGTCTCGATGATCAGCGGGACGCCTTCCGTGGCGGGATGGGTCATCAGGGCGCGGAACGGGTCCTCGCCGATGTGTCCGGAGCCGATGTTCTCGTGGCGGTCCTTGTGGGCGCCGACCACGTCCTTGGAGTCATTGGCGTGGATCAGCTTCAGCCGGCCCTCGCCGACCGTGTCCACCAGCAGGTCCAGCGTCCGGTGCATGCCGTCGGGCCCGGTCAGGTCGTGGCCCGCGGCGAAGATGTGGCAGGTGTCCAGACAGACCCCCAGCTTCGGGTGGGCGTCCAGGGCCTCGAAGTACGGCCCGAAGTCCCAGGTGCGGGAACAGAGCGAGGCTCCCTGGCCGGCCGTCGACTCCAGCAGCAGATACGGGTCGTCGTCGTGGGTCAACTCGTCCAGCAGCGGCAGCAGATACTCCCGTACCTGCTTGAGCGCCACCGACCGGTCCCGTCCGCCGGTCGCGCTGCCCGTGTGCACGACCACCCCGAGCGCGCCGATCTCCCGGCCCCGGCGCAGCGAGTGCCGCATCGACTCCACGGACTTCTCCGCCGTCGCTTCGGTGTGCGAACCGAAGTTGATCAGGTACGGCGCGTGGACGTAGGCGGGGATCGACTCCTCGGCGCAGGCCGCGCGGAACTCCTCGTCCTGTCGTGGGTTGCCGGCCGGGGTCGCCCAGCCGCGCGGGTTGGCGACGAAGACCTGGACGGTCTCGGCCTTCAGATCACGGGCGTAGGTCAGCCCGACGGAGTTCAGGCCCCCGGCGACGGGCACATGGCCGCCGACGGGGTTGCGGGAAGGGCCCACGGGACCGGGGGTGGTTCTGGACGGACCGGTGGCGGTGCCGTGGAGGCCGGTGGCGGTGCCGGGGAGCCCGGGGGTGGGGGCCGGGAGGCCGGGGGACTGCTGAGTGCTCACCGCACCAGGGTGTCATGCGGTCCGAGGTGCCCGGCCGCCGGTTCGAGGCGACGGCCGGGCCGGTCCGTCAGCGGATCTCGATGGTGATGGTCGAGCCCTTGGGCGCCGTGTCCCCGCCGTCCACGGACTGGCTCCTGACCTCGTCGCCGAAGAGCCCGAGGAGCCCCCGGTCCTCCTCGACCTCGAAACCGGCGTCCTCGAGCCGCTGGGTCGCCTCGTCGACGCTGTCGCCCACGACGTCGGGGACCTCGACCATCACGGGCCCCTTGGAGAGCGTCAGGGTGACGGTGTCGCCCTGGCCGACCTGCTTGCCCACCCCGGGGGCCTGCTCGGCCACGAGCCCCTTGTCGAACTCGGAGTTGACCCGCCCGGAGGCGAACTTCACCTTCAGGCCCGCCTGCTCCAGCTCGGCGGTGGCGTCCGCGACCGACGAGCCCGACACGTCGGGCACCTCCACCGGGGCGCCCCGGCTGACCACGATCCTGACCGCCGCGCCGGACGAGATCTCGGTGCCCGTCCCCGGCTGGGTGCTGATCACCTGCCCCCTGATGACCTCGTCGCTGAACTCCTGTGTCACCACGCCGGGTTCGAGCCCGGCGTCCTTCAGTTTGGTCTTCGCGACATCCAGCCGATAACCCTGGAGATCCGGCACCTTCACGGTCTGCGGACCCTTGGAGATCGTCACCGTCACCGTGTCGTTGTCCCGGATCCGCTCGCCGGGCGCCGGGTCGGTGCCGATCACCCTGCCGCGCTTGACGGTGTCACTGAACGCCCGCTCGACGTCGACGCCCAGCCCGGCGCCCTCCAGCCGCTTCGTTGCGTCCGCCTCGCTCTGCTGCAACACGGCCGGGACCTGCGTGAACTGACCCGAGTTGATGTACCAGACGCCGCCGCCCACGCCCAGGACGAGCATCACGGCGACGACGACCGCCCACAGCCCGCGCCGGGGCGCGGCGGAGGCGCGGGTGCGCCGGGGCGGCGGAGGCGCGTCGAACCGGCTGGTGCGGTGCAACCGCTCGTCGGGATCGAGTCCCACCGACCGCGACACGGACAGGGAACGCGGGATCACGCTCGTCCGGTCCTCCGCGGTGTCGTGGCCGTCGGCTATCGCCTGCGGCGGCACCGCGTCCAGCTGCTCGGCGCTCAGCGCGGCCCGCGCCTCCAGGGTCTGCGCAAGCAACGCCACGGCGTCGTACGGTCGCAGCTCCGGATTGCGGGCGGTCGCCGAGGCGACCAGCGCGTCCAGGTCGTAGGGCAGCCCCGGCACCGTGGCCGACGGGGGCGGCACGTCGTCGTGGAGCGCGTGGTAGAGCACCTGTGCGGGGGACTCCCCGGCGTGCGGCTTGCCGCCGGTCAGCATCTCGTAGAGCATCACGCCGCACGCGTACACGTCGACACGGGTGTCGGTCGTACCGTGCTCCAGCTGCTCGGGGGCGAGGTAGGAGACGGTGCCGAGGACGGCGCCGGTCGTGCTGGTGACGGTGTCCACGGCCCGGACGAGCCCGAAGTCGGCGACCTTGACCCGGCCGTCGTCCCCTATCAGCACGTTCTCCGGCTTCATGTCCCGGTGCACGAACCCGGCGCGGTGCGCGGCGCCCAGCGCGGCGAGCACCGGCTCCAGGATGTCCAGCGCGGCGCGGGGCTGCAGCGCCCCACGCTCGCGCAGCACGTCGCGCAGGGTGCAGCCGGCGACGTACTCCATCGCGAGGTAGACGTACGAGCCGTCGGTGCCCTGGTCGTAGACCCCCACCACGTTCGGGTGGGAGAGCCGGGCCACCGACTTCGCCTCCCGGATGAAGCGCTCGACGAACGTCCGGTCCGCGGCCAGCGTCGGATGCATCACCTTGAGTGCGAGCACGCGGTCGAGGCGGGTGTCCACGGTCCTGTAGACCGTGGCCATCCCGCCGACCGCGATCCGCGCCTCGACTCGATACCGGCCGTCGAGCACCTGGCCGACAAGCGGGTCCTGAAGGGTCGTGTCCACGCAGGTGAGTGTACGAGCCGCCGCCGACAGGCCCATGGGCCCCGGGACCCGAGAGACGTACTGCAGCAGAGCTGTGACCGAGACCGGAGGGCTGTGACGAGCGGGTCTTCGACCGGAACTCGTTCGACTGTTCGAGTGAGGGTGGAGAGGCGTGAGCTCCGCCTCAGAACGCCGGGCGCTCCGGATCCAGCCGCGCCAGTCCCTCGCCGGGGGACGAGGCCTCCGCGAAGTGACGGCGGGGGATACGGCCCGCCCGGTACGCCAGGCGTCCGGCCTCCACCGCGTGCCGCATGCCCTCGGCCATCAGGACCGGCTCCTGCGCCCGGGTCACGGCGGAGGCGAGCATGACGCCCGCGCACCCCAGCTCCATCGCGAGCGCGACGTCCGATGCCGTCCCCGCGCCGGCGTCCAGGATCACCGGCACGCGCGCGTGCTCGACGATCAGCTGGAAGTTGTGCGGGTTGCGGATGCCGAGCCCGGAGCCGATGGGCGACCCGAGCGGCATGATCGCGGCACAGCCCACGTCCTGGAGCTTCCGCGCGAGCACGGGATCGTCGTTCGTGTACGGCAGCACCGTGAAACCGTCGTCGACGAGCGTCTCGGCGGCGTCGAGCAGTTCGATCGGGTCGGGCAGCAGGGTGTGCTCGTCGGCGATGACCTCCAGCTTGACCAGGGACGTACCGAGCGCCTCGCGCGCGAGACGGGCCGTCAGCACGGCCTCGCCCGCCGTGAAGCAGCCGGCCGTGTTGGGCAGCACCCGGATGCCGAGCCGGTCGAGCACCGACAGCACCGAGCCGTGCACGTCGGCGTTCACCCGGCGCATCGCGACCGTGGTCAGCTCCGTGCCGGAGGCCACCAGCGCGCGCTCCAGGACGTCCAGGCCGCTCGCTCCGCCGGTGCCCATGATCAGGCGGGACGCGTAGGTCGTACCGCCGAGGACGAAGGGGTCGTCTGCCATGGGATCAGCCTCCTTGGACGGCGGTGAGGACCTCGACGCGGTCCCCCTCGGCGAGGGCGGTGGTCGTCCACCGCGCGCGCGGGACGACGGTTTCGTTGAGAGCGGCGGCGACACCGGAGACTGACGGAGTGAGCGTCCGCACGATCGCGTCGAGGGCCGTGCCGGGGGCGATCTGCCGCCGCTCCCCGTTGACGGACACGGTCACGGTTCCGGCGGTGCTCATACGGGCTGCTCCAGGAGTTCGCGGGCCGCGCCGGCGCGGAACCGCAGGGGGGTGAAGTCGCGCGCCTCGGCCGGCAGTTCACCGGTGGTCAGCACCTCGGCCAGGACGTCCCCGGTGACCGGAGTGAGAAGCACGCCGTTGCGGTAGTGGCCCGTCGCGAGGAGCAGGCCGTCCAGCCCGCTCGGGCCGAGGAGCGGGGCATTGTCGGGGGAGGCGGGGCGCAGTCCCGCGCGGGTCTCGGTGAGCGGCAGTTCGGTGATCCCGGGGACGAGTTCGTGGGCGTCCCGCAGCAGTTCGTACACCCCGCCCGCGGTGACCGTCGTGTCCCAGCCCTGCTCCTCGCTGGTCGCGCCGACGACGAGTTCGCCGTTCTCGCGCGGCACCAGATAGACCTGGCTGCCGCGCACCACGGCCCGCACGGTACGGCTCAGGAAGGGCGCGTACGGCTTCGGGACGGTCAGCCGCAGCACCTGCCCCTTCACCGGTCGCACCGGCGGCCGCACTTCGGCCGGGACCCCGGCGAGCCGCCCGCTGAGGCTGCCCGCGGCGAGGACGGTGTGCTCGGCGTCCAGCCGGTCGCCCGCGCCGGTGCGGACGCCCGTGGCCCGCTCCCGGGCCACCGACAGCTCCTCGGCCCAGGTCCGGTGGAACACCACCCCGGCGCGTTCGCAGGCCGCCACCAGGGCCGCGGAGAGCCGCCTCGGATCGACCTGGTGGTCCCCGTCGACCCGCAGTCCGCCGCGCACGCCCGGCGCGAGCATCGGTTCCAGGCGACGGCACTCCCGTCCGCTCAGCCACTCCGAGTCGAGGCCCGAGCGGCGTTGCAGGGCGTGCAGTTCGCGCAGATGCGCGCGGTCGTCGGCGTCGAGCGCGACGGCGAGGGTGCCCGAGCGGCGGTAGCCGAGGTCGAGGCCGGTGACCTCGGTCAGCTCGGCGGCGAAGTCCGGATAGCGGCGCGCGGACTCCAGGTTGAGCCCCAGCAGCGTCTGCTCGCCGTAGTGCAGTTCGGTCACGGCGGCGAGCATCCCGGCCGCCACCCGCGCGGCCCCGCCGCCGGGCTCGGGATCGACGACGGCCGTGGCGAACCCGCGCTGCGCGGACCGCCACGCCGTGACGAGACCGATGATTCCGCCCCCCACGACGAGGACGTCTGACGTGTGCGTACGCGACATGGGCGTCCAGCCCCTCCCTTCGCCGGCATGACCCGGATCAGGTTCGTACGGTCGGAGGCCGCCAGCCTCCCTCTCAGCCCGGTGCGTCCGGGCTCCCGCGAGTGCTCTACGGTGGCCCACCCTAGCCCCCGCCGTTCGTCCCAGTAAGGGAGCCCGTGCCCATGGCCCGCTCGCTCGACGGTCTCGTCCTCGCCCCCGTCGCCGACCAAGCCCCAGGTCAGGTGGGCACCCGCACCCGGTTCACGTACCACGAGGAGGACGGCGAGATCTGGGCCGACTACGCGGGCGGCGACGTCGTGCGCGGCCGGCTCGTGGGCACGCGCGCGGGGGACCGGCTGGACTTCCGCTACGTGCAGTTGAAGACGGACGGGACCACCGCCTCAGGGCACTGCGTGTCCCTCGTCGTCGAACTGCCCGACGGGCGGGTCCGGCTGGAGGAGACCTGGCAGTGGGAGTCACGGCCCGGCAGCGGGACGAGCGTGGTGGAGCAGGTCGAGCCGTCGGATCCCACCCCCTGACTGACCGAATATCAGTTGTCTATGGTGATCGGGTGAGCGAGCAGACGCAGCTGAGGGGCGGATCACCGGCGCGGCGCGTCGTCGTGGTGGGCGCGGGCATGGCGGGCGTGCAGACGTCGGTCGCCCTGCGGGAACAGGGTTTCACCGGCGACGTGACCCTCCTGGGCGCCGAGCCGCACCAGCCGTACGACCGGCCGCCGCTCTCCAAGGCCGTCCTGCTCGGCAACGCCGAGGGCTCCGCCTTCGACGTCGACTTCGAGGCGCTCGGCATCGACCTCCGGCTGGGCCGCGAGGTCACCGGCCTGCGCCCCGCCGACCACGAACTCGACACGGCCTCCGGGCCCGTCCCGTACGACGTCCTCGTCGTCGCGACCGGCGCCGAACCGGTCCGGCTGCCGGGTGCCGAGGGGGTGCCCGGGGTGCATCTGCTGCGCACCCTGGACGACGCCGAGCGGCTGCGGCCCGTGCTGGCACGGCAGCACGACATCGTGGTCGTGGGCGCGGGCTGGATCGGCGCGGAGTTCGCCACCGCCGCGCGCGAGGCGGGCTGCGCGGTGACGGTCGTCGAGGCGGCGGACCGCCCGCTCGCGGGCGCGCTCCCCGCGGAGGTGGCCGCCCCGATGACCGCCTGGTACGCCGACAGCGGCGCCACCCTGCGCACCCACGCGCGCGTGGCGCGCGTCGAGCCCGGGACGGTGGTCCTGGACGACGGCACCCGGGTCCCGGCGGGCGCGGTTGTCGTCGGCATCGGCGCGCGCCCCGCCACGGCCTGGCTGAAGGACTCCGGCATCGAGCTCGGCGCCCACGGCGAGGTGGTCGCCGACGACCATCTGCGCACCTCCGCACCGGACGTCTACGCCGTCGGCGACTGCGCCTCCTTCCCCTCGGGCAGGTACGGCCGGCGCCTGCTCGTCCACCACTGGGACAACGCCCTCCAGGGCCCCCGCACGGTCGCGGCCAACATCGTCGGCGAGACCCCCGAGCCCTACGACCCCGTCCCGTACTTCTGGTCCGAGCAGTTCGGCCGGTTCGTCCAGTACGCCGGGGACCACGCCTCCGCCGACACCATGGTCCGGCGCGGCGACCCGACCGGAGCCGCCTGGTCGGTGTGCTGGCTCCGGGAGACCCGGCTGGTCGCCCTGCTGGCCGTGGGCCGCCCCCGCGACCTGGCCCAGGGCCGCCGCCTGATCGAGGCGGGCACAGCGATGGACCCGCTGCTGCTGGGGGACCCGGCGAGGCCGCTGAAGGCGGCGACGGCGTAGGCCGGAGGCGGCTCGGCTACCCACTGTCAGTCCCAGATGGCAGTCTTGGAGACGTGACCGAGATTGACGCAAAGATCGATGCTCTCGTCCCCGCGTGGCTGACCCTCCCCGACATCGCAGAGATGCTGGACGTCGAGGTGACCCGCGTGCGGCAGCTGGTGAAGGAAGGCCAGCTCATCGCCGTACGCCGTGGTGAGAACCGCGCACTGCACGTCCCCGCCGCCTTCATCGACGGAGACAAGGTGGTCAAGGGCCTGACCGGCACCCTGACCCTGCTGAGGGACGACGGCTTCACCGACGAAGAGATGCTGGAGTGGCTCTTCACTCCGGACCCCAGCCTGCCCGGCACCCCGGCCCAGGCCCTGAGCGAGAATCGCGGCACGGAGGTGAAGCGCCGCGCCCAGGCGCTCGCCGTCTGACCGGAAACACCTGAGGCACCAGACACACAGACTGACCGGAGACTCCGGGGGACACCCCCCGGAAGTTCGCAGCAGAGCCGCCTGTACGGCGTACGGGAACGGGGCCCGCCAGGGTCGCGTCCCGTACGCCGCACCGATCACGCACGCCAACGGGGGACGCACCCATGCCCGACGCCGCCGCACAGCTCGCCGACGCCCGGCTCTACCTCTGCACGGACGCCCGCAAGCGCCAGGGCGACCTCCCGCGGTTCCTGGACGCGGTCCTCGCGGGCGGCGTGGACATCGTGCAGCTCCGCGACAAGGGCATGGAGGCCGCCGAGGAGCTGGAGCATCTCCAGGTCTTCGCGGACGCCTGCCGTCGGCACGGCAAGCTGCTCGCCGTCAACGACCGCGCGGACGTCGCCCACGCCATCGGCGCGGACGTGCTGCACCTCGGCCAGGGCGACCTCCCGGTCCCGGCCGCCCGCGCCGTCCTCGGCACGGACGTGCTCATCGGCCGTTCCACCCACGCCGAGGAGGAGGCCGCCGCCGCGGCCGTCCAGGAGGGCGTGGACTACTTCTGTACGGGCCCCTGCTGGCCCACCCCCACCAAGCCCGGCCGTCACGCCCCCGGCCTGGACCTCGTCCGGTACACCGCCGCCCTTGCCACCGACCGCCCCTGGTTCGCCATCGGCGGTATCGACCTCGGCAATCTCGACGAGGTCGTCGAGGCGGGCGCCCGGCGGGTGGTGGTCGTCCGGGCGATCACCGAGGCCGACGACCCGGGAGCCGCCGCGGCGGAGTTCACCAAGCGGCTGCGTGCCCTCTAGGTCCTGTCGTCACATTCCCGTCGTCGCCCGGAGGGCGGCCTGGCGGCGTCGTGGGGGTACCTCCCGGTCGAGCGCAGCCGAGACCGGGGGAGCGTGCTCTCGACACACCGGGCACTGACCCGCGTACCGGACGTACTCGGGTCGGTGCCCGGTGCGTCGAGAGCACGTGCATGGCGTCGCGGGGCAGGCGGGAATGTGACGACAGGGCCTAGTGACCTGAGTCAGAGGTTCGTCGTTGGTTCGGTATGAGTCGTCCTGGCCCGAAGATCCCGCCGTTGTCGTTGACCGATGCCCAGCGTGAGGTGCTTGAGGGGTGGGTGCGTCGCCGGTCGACCGCGCAAGCTCTGGCTCAGCGATCCCGGATCGTGCTGGAGTGCGCCGAGGGGCACTCGATCATGGAGGTGTCACGACGGCTGAAGGCCGCTCCGGACACGGTCCGCACCTGGCGAAGGCGGTTCCTTGACCACGGCCTGGACGGCCTGTGCGACGAGCCGAGGCCCGGTGTCCCGAGGAAGATCACCGATGCCGATGTCGAGCGGGTGATCGTCAAGACCCTGGAGGAGAAGCCGGCCAACGCCACCCACTGGTCAACCCGGTCGATGGCCGCGGCCACCGGCATGTCGCAGTCGGCGATCTCGCGGATCTGGCGGGCGTTCGCCTTGGCCCCGCACCGCTCGCAGACGTTCAAGCTCTCCACGGATCCGCTGTTCATCGACAAGGTCCGCGACGTGGTGGGCCTGTATCTCGACCCGCCGGAGAAGGCACTGGTGCTGTGCGTGGACGAGAAATCCCAGATCCAGGCCCTGGACCGCTCACAGCCGGTGCTGCCGATGATGCCCGGGGTGCCCGAACGCCGCAGCCACGACTACGTCCGCGCCGGCACCACCACGCTCTTTGCGGCACTGGAGGTGGCAACCGGCAAGGTGATCGGTTCACTGCACCGCCGGCACCGGGCCGCAGAGTTCAAGAAGTTCCTGGCCAAACTCGACAAGGAGGTGCCTGCGGACCTCGAGGTGCATCTGATCCTGGACAACTACGCCACCCACAAGACACCCGCGATCAAGAAGTGGCTGGTGGCACACCCCCGTTTCCGTCTGCACTTCACGCCCACCGGCTCATCGTGGCTGAACCTGGTGGAGCGATGGTTCGGCGAGCTGACAGCGAAGAAGCTCCGCCGCGGTGTCCACCGCTCGGTCCAGGCACTCGAGCGCGACATCCGGTCCTGGATTGCCGGTTGGAACGACAACCCCCGCCCCTTCGTCTGGACGAAGACCGCCGACGAGATCCTCGACAAAGTCGCCACCTACTGCCAGAGAATCTCTGACTCAGGTCACTAGGAGACCGCTGAAGATCTTGCTCTGGCCGCCCGACTCACCCTGGATTGCCGGTAAATATCAATCGCCATCAAGTAGGGCAAGCCGGGCGCATTTTCAAGATCTTCAGGACGCTTCTAGCCGGCCGCGCCCGCGGTGGCCTGCGGTCCACGGCTGTCCAAGGCGTGGACACCAGGTCGACAAAGGGGGCAAAAGCACCTGGTCTGGTTGGGGGACGGCCCCGACCTGACTAACCTGCCCGTATGGCCCTAGGAACCGCTTCGACCCGCACGGACCGCGCACGGACCGTGCGTGACATGCTCGCCACGGGCAAAACCACCTACTCCTTCGAGTTCTGGGCACCCAAGACGGAGAAGGGTGAGCGGAACCTCTGGAACGCCCTCCGCAGGATCGAGGCGGTCGCGCCCAGCTTCGTCTCCGTGACGTACGGAGCGGGCGGTTCCACCCGGGCCGGCACGGTGAAGGCGACCGAGCAGATCGCCGCCGACACCACCCTCACGCCGGTGGCCCATCTCACCGCGGTCAGCCACTCCGTCGCCGAACTGCGGAACATCATCGGCCAGTACGCGGACGCCGGCATCCGCAACATCCTCGCCGTCCGGGGCGACCCGCCCGGTGACCCGATGGGCGAGTGGATCGCGCACCCGCAGGGTCTGACCTACGCCGCCGAACTCGTCCACCTCATCAAGGAGTCGGGCGACTTCTGCGTGGGCGTGGCGGCCTTCCCGGAGATGCACCCGCGCTCCCCGGACTGGGACAGCGACGTGGCGCGCTTCGTCGACAAGTGCCGGGCGGGCGCCGACTACGCGATCACGCAGATGTTCTTCCACCCCGACTCGTATCTGCGTCTGAGGGACGCGGTCGCGAGGGCCGGCTGCGAAACCCCCGTGATTCCCGAGGTCATGCCCGTCACCAGCGTGAAGATGTTGGAACGGTTGCCGAAACTCAGCAACGCCGCCATCCCGAACGCCCTGAAAGAGCGGATCGTCACAGCCAAAGACGATCCGGCCGCTGTACGCTCCATTGGCATCGAGTTCGCCACGGAGTTCTGCGCGAGGCTGCTGGACGAGGGAGTCCCCGGACTTCACTTCATCACCCTGAACAACTCCACCGCGACTCTGGAAATCCACGAGAACCTGGGCCTGCACCATCCACCACGGGCCTAGACCGGTCGCACTCGCGTACGACACACTGCGTAGCGGCTACAGGGAGAGGGGCGTACATGGGCTGGGCGGTCCTCTACATCGCGTTCGGCGTCGTCGCGTTGTGGCTGCTGGGTGAGGTGCTGCTGCAGTACAAGGCGCGTCTGCGCTGGCGTCTGCTCGCCTTCGCGGGCTTCCTCGGTGTCGTCCTCGGTGTCCTCATCCCCAACGTGATCGTCATCGGGCTGGGCGCGATCGCCTTCGCGGTCGGGCAGACGTACGTGACGCTGTCGTTCCGGCGCGGCTTCGAGGCCGGCTGGGCCGTCCGCCCGCGCTCCGGCGAGGGCGAGGACGGCGGCCGGCTGCCCAAGGCCAAGAAGCGCCGGCGCGGCGAACCGGACCGCCAGGACCCGACCCTGGAGGTCACGGACCTGGAGACCACCGCCGCCGGAACCTACGCCCAGGGCGACGACCTGCTCGACGACCGCGACGACGACGTGTTCGTCCGCCCGCAGTCCACGCCCTCCCCGGCCCCCGTCTACTCCCCGGAACCCATGCCGGACGACACCAGCACCTACGGCATCTACGGCGACGACAACGCCTACGCGGGCGCCACCGGCCAGCGGCAGGCGACCGCCGACCAGGCCGCGCAGGACGAGGCCTTCGCCTACTACGGCTACGACCAGCAGCAGTACGGCTACGACCCGTCGCAGCAGCAGTACGCCGCCTACTCCGACCCGTACATCGGCACCCAGACGTACGACGCCACGGCCTCCTACGACCAGTCCTACGGGCAGCAGGGGTACGGGCAACAGGGCTACGGCCAGGACCAGTACGGCAACGGCGGCTACGGCGGCGAGACCCCGCCCGGTGGCGTCTGGGTCCCCCAGCAGCGCAACACCGACGACCCGTTCGGCTCGGACCTCCCGTCGGACCAGCAGTACCCGTACCAGGGCAACGGCAACGGCAACGGCCAGAACGGCTACGACGAGCAGCAGTACCGTTTCTGAAGGATCCGTCCGGCCCCCGCTCCGGCCCCGGTGAGCCTCACTGGGAGCCGCGGAAGTCCGGTCCCTCGACGAGCAGTCCCGCCACCAGCGCGCCCGACATCCCGGCGTGCGGAAGACCGCCGCCGGGATGGGACCAGCCGCCCACGGTGAACAGGCCCGGCAGAGCGGTGGTGTTGGACGGGTGCAGCCATCGCCCGTCCGCCGCGGCGAGCGCCGGCGCCGGGACCGCGCCCCCCTCCGCACCGGTCGTCCGCGCGATGTCGGCCGGGGTGCGCACCTCGCTCCACAGCAGACGCTTGCGCAGATCGGGGACGGCGCGCTCGGCGGCGTCGACGAGCCGCTCGGCCGACACCTCGAAGTCCTCCGACTCCGCGCCGCTGCGCTCGGGTCCGGCGGGGACCGCGCACGTGACCGTGACCGCCTCGTGGTCGGCGTCCGGGACCAGTGCCGGATCGTCGGGGCGCAGCACCGTCACCGTGGGTCGGGCGAACGTCCCGTGCGATGGACCGAAGAGCAGGTCCAGCTCGGCGTCACGATCCTCCGCGTGCACCACCGTCCGGTGCGCCGCGCCCCCGGGCCGGCCCCCGCGCAGCGCCAGCAGCACGGTCAGCCGACTCGTCGCCCCGCGCTGGGCCTGCACCTCGCCGGCATCCCGCAGGACCGACCGCCGCGCCAGGCGGCTCAGCACCTCGGGCGCGACCCCGGCGACCACGAAGTCGGCCTCGGCCACCGCGCCGTCCGCCGACTCCACCCCGGCCGCCCGGCCGTCCTTCTCGACGATCCCGGTGACCTCGGCGCCGAAGACGAACTCGACCCGGCGGGCCAGGCACCGCTCGTACAGTGCCCGCGCCAACTCCCGCAGACCGCCCCGGACGTACCAGGTCCCGAAGGCGTGGTCCAGGTAGGGCAGAACCGCCGCGCTCGCCGGGACGTTCCTCGGGTCCAGGCCGTACGCGAGGGCGTGGCTCTCCAGCAGCGCCGTCAGCCGGGGATCGCGCAGTTCCCACGCGCCGACCTCGGCGAGGGTGGCGGCGCGGCGGGTGCGCAGCAGCCGCCTGTGGGGGACCGAGGGGTACGGTTCGCGCTCGGCCAGGACCTTCCAGTCGGACCACAGCGGCTCCTCCAGGAGGGGCCGCCGGGTGCGGTCCCAGGCCTCGCGGGCCCGCACCAGGAAGTCGCCCCAGAGGTCGCCGGCGCCCGGGCCGAGCGCGGAGTTCAGGACGGCGACCACGCCCGCGCGGGAGGTGCCCGGCAGCAGGAGGTCGGTGCCGTCCGCGAAGACGTGCCGGGCCGCCGGGTCGACCTGGACCAGGTCGACGCACTTCTCCAGTGGCTCCTTGCCGGTCTTGAGGAACAGATCGCGGTGCACGGCGGGGAGCGGCAGCAGTCCCGGTCCCGTGTCGAACGCGAAGCCGTCGCGCTCGAAACGGCCCACGGCGCCGCCGTAGGTCGTCGTGCTCTCGTGCACCACCACGCGGTGGCCCGCGACGGCCAGCCGGGCAGCGGCCGCCATCGCGCCGAGACCGGCGCCGATCACCGCGATTCTTGCCATGTGAGCGACCTTATCGGCCGCCGCCGACATCGCTTGTTCGCCGTCGAGCTCGGGGAGTGCGGTCGTTCGGCGGGTGCGGGTTGGTCGTGGCTTGTCGCGCAGTTCCCCGCGCCCCTGACGGGGCGCGGGGGCGGGCCTGGGGGAAGTGCGCAGGGCTGAGTACCCGTACTCACCCGGTGAGATGAGTACCCGTACGGATGGGTTCCCACCTGCGGGAACGAGAGAGTGGAGGCACGGGAAGGGGCGCGGCCGCGGTACCGCCGACACGGGGCGGCGGAACGGCTCTCGCGCTCTTACCGCTCCTTCCGTCGACGCGAGTCGGCGGGAGCGAGGCACGGGGGAGTACGGGGGAACAGGGAAGCGCCGGTTCGAGGTGGCCCGCGGGGGACGCGGCCAGTTCGGACCGGCGCTCTCGTTTTCGCTCCGGCCCGGTCAGCCGTTCCCGCTCACGCGGCCCTGCAGCAGCCGGGACAGCGCCGCGTGGACGTCGTCCAGGGAGCGCTCCGGCTGGAAGGCCTTCCAGTCCAGCGCGGCCACGAGGACCATGCCGACCAGGGCCGACGCCGTCAGGCCGACGTCGATCTCGTCGCTCAGCTCGCCGCCCTCGACGCCGTCGCGGAGCACCCCCTCGACGACGGCGACCGCCTCCCGTCGGACCACCATCAGCGTGGACTGCCAGGCCCGGTTGGTGCGCCACAGCTCGGCCACGTACAGCTGGGTGAAGGACGGGTAGCGGTCGATGAAGACGAGCCCGGCCCGGACCATCGCGTCCAGGGCGTCGACCCTGCTGCCGCCTTCCTTCGCGGTCCGCTCGGCCGCCTCGCGGAGGGAGGCGGTGAGCAGTTCCACGCCGTGCCGCAGCAGTTCCTCGAAGAGGACCGACTTGCTCGCGAAGTTGTAGTAGACCGTGCCCTTGGCGACTCCGGCGCGCTCGGCGATCTCGTCCACCGTGGTGGCGGAGAACCCCTGCTCCGCGATGAGGGTGACGGCCGCTTCGTAGAGTTTCTGCCGGGTCGCCTCGCGGCGGCCCCCGCCTGCGCCGCCGGGGGCGTTGCTGCTTTCCATGGCCCTGATTGTCACAGGAACCGTGCCGTGCGCGGGAACAATGCCGTGCCGGGGAACATTGCGGTGCGGTGTCACAGACTCAACTCCGGGTGCAGCCGGTCCAGGGTCCACACCTGCTTGCGGCGGGCCGACAGCGCGGTCAGCGCGAGGGCGCCGACGGTGAAGGCCACCAGCACCGCGCACGCCTGCCACACCGGGCCCAGACCGCCGCCCGTGATCAACCGCCTGAGGGCGTCCACGACATGGCTCATCGGCAGGAAGGGGTGCACCGCGTTGAAGAAGTCGGGGCTGGTCTGCACGGGATAAGTACCGCCCGCGGACGTCAACTGGAGCATCAGGAAGGCGAGGACGAGGATCCGGCCCGCAGCCCCGAAGCGCGCGTTGAGCCACTGCACGATCGCCGCGAAGCACGCCGTCACCAGGAACAGGAAGCCCACCGTCCCGGCCGCCCGCGCCATCTGCAGGCCGACCGCCCAGTGCAGCACCGCCATCAGCGCGACCGTCTGCAGCACACCCAGCGCCGCAACCGGCAGCCAGCCCGCCAGCGCGATCCGCCACGCCGAGGCACCCGCCGCGAGGGCCCGCCGGTTGAGCGGCTGGATCAGCATGTACGCCACCATCGCGCCCACCCACAGGGAGAGCGGGATGAAGTACGGGGCGAAGCCGGTGCCGTAGTTGGGCGCCTTGTGCAGGTCCCTGGTGGCCAACTGCACGGGATCGGCCATCACTTCGGTGCGCTGGTCGCGGTCCCGCTCGTCGTAGTCGGGGATCCGCTCGGCCCCCTCGTGCAGACCGCCCGCGAGCTTGCCGGAGCCGTCGGCCAGCTTGTACATGCCGCCCTTGAGGTCGACCGCGCCCGTCTTCAGATCGCCGACGCCGGTGTCGAGGTGCTCCGCGCCGGTCCTGGCCGTGCCGAGGCCGGTGTGCAACGTCTTCGCCCCCTTGGCGACCTTCGCGGCGCCCTTGTCGAGCGCGTCGATCTTGGCGACGGCGTTGTCGAGGTCGGTGGAGAGGGTGGGCGCCGCCTTCGCGAGGGCGCGCGCCTGCTTCTCCAGGTTCCGCAGGTCCTTGTCGAAGGCCTTCATGTCACCGTCGTAGTTCTTCACCACGGTGTCGACGTCCTCCGCGAGCGTGGCCGCCTCCGCCGCCGCGTCCTTCGCCTTCTTCAGGTCCGCACAGGCCGCATCGGGCACGACGGCCTTCTCGCAGCGGCGCTCGTGGACGTCGTCCAGGGTGTCGGAGGCGGTACGGGTGCCGGTGGCGGCGGCCGGCGCCGTCTTCACGAACGCGTCGAGGTGCCCCCGGATCGTGGCCGCCGAGTCGGCGACCAGGGTGGCGGTGTCGGCGATCGTGTCGCCGTTCTCGTTCAGGAAGGGCCGCACCTGGTCGGCCGCGGCGCCCACCTTGTCGGCGAGCTTCCCGGTGCCGTCCGCGACCTGCTGGGCACCGTCCTCCAGATCGCCCGCGCCCTCGTCCAGGTCCTTCAGCCCGCCGGACAGCTTGCCGCTGCCCTCCTTGGCCGTCCGCAGCCCGTCCGCGAGGTCCTTGGAGCCCTGCTCCGCCTTGTCGATACCGCCCTTGAGGTCGTCGGCGCCGTCCGCCGCCTCCTCGGTCCTGCCGTGGATGTCCGAGAACGAGATGAAGATCCGGTCCAGGAACGACCGCGAGGCCTTCGTCGACGCCGCCGTCCGCACCTCCGAGAACACCGTCCGGGAGATCTGGCCGACGATGTAGTTGTTCGCGTCGTTCGTCCGCACCTGGAGGGCGCCCGTCTCCGGCACGTCCCCCGAACTGGACGCGATCCGCTCGCTGAAGTCCTTCGGCATGGTCAGCGACAGGTAGTACGTGCCGTCCTCGACGCCCGAGCGGGCCTCGGAGGCGCTCACCCGGTGCCACTCGAAGGTGTCGCTGTCCCGCAGCCCCTTGGCGATGTCGTCGCCCGCGGTCAGCCGCTGCTTGCCGACCGACGCGCCCCGGTCGTCGTTGACCAGCGCCACGGGGATGCGGTCCAGGCGGCCGTACGGGTCCCAGAAGGACCACAGGTACAGGGCGCCGTACAGCAGCGGCAGCAGCAGGAGCGAGACCAGCGCGGCGCGCGGCAGCTTCCCCCGGCCGAACCGCCTGAGCTCAAGCGCGGCCAGTCTCGGCGAGCGCATCGGCCGTCTCCTCGTCGTCGTCGGATGTGTCGTCGGATGTGTTGCCGTCGGTGGTCTCGCGACCGCTGTTCCGGTGGTCGCCGCTCCGGCTGTCGGATCGCTCGTCCTGCTCGTCCTCGGAGTCTTCGTCGTCGGTGCGCTCTTCTCCGGGACTCTCGTCGCTCCTCGGTTCCCCGGGCGTCGTCGAGACCACTACCGCGCCCTTCGGGGCCTCGCTGCACACCGTCACGACCGTGAGTCCGGACTCGGTGAGGGACGTCAACAGGGCCCACATCTGCGTCCGTTCGGCGTCGGAGAGCTTCAGGTCGGTGTCGTCGACGCCGAGCAGCCGGGGCCGGCCGACGAGGGCGAGGGCGACCGACAGGCGCAGGGCCTCCATCCGGTCGAGGTCGCGCACGGCCGTCCGGGAGCCCTTGGGGAGCGCCTCGCGGTCGAGCCCGGCGGCGGTCGTGGCGGCCTCGATCCGGTCCTTCAGCTCGGCGTCGCGATCGGCCCGGGAGCGCAGCAGCCCGCGCAGGGTGCCGTCGAAGCGCCGCTGCATCAGCGCCCGTTCACGCAGGTGCTCTCCGACGGTCAGGGCCGGGTCGAGGTCCGTCACCCCGGGGACGTGGGCGAGGGCGCTGACGCGGCGCACGGCCGCCATGCGCTTCGGCAGGTGCAGGGAGCCGACCGTGGCCCGGCCCTCGCTCGGCTTCATCCGGCCGGTGAGCGCGAGCAGCAGACACGTCCGCCCCGACCCGGACGGCCCCGCGAGCGCGACCAGCGAGCCGGCCTCCGCGTCGAACCCGACGCCCCGGAAGGCCCAGCCGCGCGGCCCCTCGAGCCCGAACCCCTCCGCGCCGACGGCGACACCGCGGGCCGCCCCCCGCCCGGGGCCCGCTTCCCCTGCCTCTGTCATGCCCCGAAACCCCTCTGCCCTGCCTTTGAACTGACTGGTCAGTGCAAAAACTACCCCGAACCTTTGAACGAAGCAAAAGCGCAGGTCAGAACGGATTGTCAGTGGCATACCTCACGATGGGCACATACGGCACCTCGCGACAGAGCGTGCCGTCCGCAGACGACAGGAGGTTCGTCATGGCCAGCTACCACGCAGCAGCCGCCAACCGGCGCCGCGCCACCGGCCCTGCCCCCTCACTGACCGGCCCGGCGAGCGACGTGCACCCCGTGCTGCGCCGGGCGACGGCCCCGCCCGCCGCCCTCGACCTGCTCGCCCAGGCCCGCTCCGGACTCGACGAGGCGTCCGGACTCCGCACGCCCAACGAGCGGTACGCCACCGCCCACCTCGCGGCCCTGCGCACCGCCGCCGCGGTGCTCGCCGCCCGGGGTCGCCCCGAACCCACCCCGAAGCGCCGGGCCAAGATCCGGAGCGCCTGGGAAGTGCTCCCCGAGATAGCGCCCGAACTCTCCGAGTGGAGCGCGCTGTTCGCCTCCGGCGCCGCCCGCCGGGCCCGCGCGGAGGCGGGCATCCAGGGCGCGGCGAGCGCCCGCGACGCCGACGACCTCATACGCGACGTGGCGATGTTCCTGCGCCTGGTCGAGCGGATGCTGGTGCTCCAGCCGGTGCTGCCCCAACCCCGGCAGGACAGCGGCCCGGAGGTCCCGGACGCGGGCTGAGCGACCGTCCCGGCGCCGCCCATTAGGGTTGGGGTCACCAGCACCCTCCGTCACGGCCACCGGCCCGACGGAGACGCAAGCCCATCGCTCCGCCGCACACCGGGCGGTGCCGTGCCGAGGAGTCAACTGCCGTGTCGGACCCGATGCGACCCCGCGCCTCTCTCCGTACCGCCGTGGTCTGGGAGGTCCTCCAGGACGCCCTCGACCGCCGGGTGAAGGCGACGGGGCGTGAGTCGCTCGACGTACTGGACACCGGGGGCGGCAGCGGCAGGTTCGCGGTGCCCGCCGCCCGCCTGGGCCACCGGGTCACCGTCGTCGACCCCAGCCCGAACGCGCTGTTCGCGCTGGAGCGCAGGGCCGCCGAGGCCGGCGTCGCCGACCGTGTCCGGGGCGTCCAGGGCGACGCCCACGGCCTCTTCGACGTCGTCGAGCGCGGCGGGTACGACGCCGTGCTCTGCCACGGCGTCCTGGAGTACGTGGACGACCCCGCCGAGGGCATCGGAAACGCGGTGGCCGCGCTGCGCCCTGAGGGCGTCCTCAGCCTGCTCGCCGCCGGCCTCGGCGGCGCCGTCCTCGCCCGCGCCCTCGCCGGGCACTTCAAGGAGGCGCGGCAGGCGCTCGCCGACCCGAACGGACGCTGGGGCGAGGGTGATCCGGTTCCCCACCGCTTCACCGCCGAACAGCTCACCGGGCTCGTCGAGGGCGCGGGCCTCCGGGTCGCCGCCGTGCACGGCGTCCGGGTCTTCGCCGATCTCGTCCCCGGGGTGCTCGTCGACACCGAGCCCGGCGCCCTGGACGCCCTGCTCCAGCTGGAGGCGGCGGCCGCCGAGCTGCCCGCCTTCCACTCCGTGGCCACCCAACTTCATGTGCTGGGTGAGACGCGAGGGGCCGCCGAGTCCTGAGCCATCTCCCGCGGCGGACGAGCCTGCCCCGCTGATCAGGGGCTCGGCGGCGGATGGAGTACGCCACAGGCCCCCCGATCGGGCGCTCGGAGCCGTATGATCGAGGGAGACCGTTCCGGCATGACGGGCCGTTCGCTGGGGAATTCACACCTCAGCGAGTCGGGGTGCCATGGCGGGTTCCGGTTGGCGAATTGGCGTAGAGGGGCGGGTTTCAAGGGGGCGATTCCCTGCCTATCCTGAAGAGGACCCCCCGGGTCGCCCCGGCGACCGCACGATGAGGAGGACTCCGTGCCGCTCTCAGAGCACGAGCAGCGCATGCTCGAGCAGATGGAGCGAGCGCTGTACGCCGAAGATCCCAAGTTCGCGTCAGCGCTTGAGGGAAGCGGGCTGCGTACGTACACCCGGCGGCGGGTCTACCAGGCGGTCGCGGGCTTTCTGGTGGGTATCGCGCTCCTCATGGCCGGAATGGTCGCACAGCAGATCTGGGTCAGCGTGGTGGGATTCCTCGTCATGCTGGGCTGCGCCGTGCTCGCCGTCACCGGTTGGCGCAAGGCCCCCAAGCCGGGTGAACAGCCCGCCGATGCCTCAGGCTCCGCCGGTGCGCGTCGGCAGACGCGACAGCGCCGCTCCATGATGGACCGAATCGAACAGCGCTGGCAGCGCCGTCGTGACGAGCAGGGCGGCCACTGAGCCGGCCGGGACGCCGACCCGACAGCCACAGCTGAACACGGACGAAGGGTGACCACCCCAGCGGCGGTCGCCCTTCGGGCATGCCCGCACGCGAACGCCCGCGCATCAGGGCACGCCCCTCAGGGGCTGCATGTGGGGGGGCACACCGGCCACAGCCGGGCCGGTCACCGGAAGCCGGCGAACGCCCACCGGCGATCGACCACCGGCCGCCGCCTTGCTGTCGCGACCCCCGGACGGACGAACGGTCCTGTCCCCGCCGGGCGAACCCGGCGGGGACAGGACCGTGACGCGTCGGCGCTATCCGTTCCGACTCGGTGCGGGGCGTCGCCACGGCAGGCGTGGCGTGGGGAGCCGGGACAGCAGCTCGTCCCTGGTGTCCGCCCAGCGGGCCGCGAGGGCCCACACCACCCGGACGGTCGAACGCGGCAGCAGCAGTGCCCGCAATCTGGCGCGGCGGCCCGCGTGAGCCCTGAGACCGGCCCCGACCTGGTGCGCGTCCCGGGCGAGACCCGCCGGAACCTGCGGACGCGGAGCGAAGAGGACCTGCTCCACCGCCGCCGCCACCCGGTGCACCGCCTCGGCGGCGGCCGGTTCCAGCTCCCCGAGCCGCACGATCCGCGCGGCGGCCTTACGGGGCGTCTGCGACTCGTCGGGCGCGATCCCGTAGTCCCACGCCGTGTCGGCCACCTCCTGCCAGGCGGCCAGCGCATGAGCTGCCGCGGCCTCCGTGCGGCCGTAGGAGGTGGCCCTGTCCGGCGGAGCCGGGGAGCCCGGCGCCTCGCTGCCCTCGTGGGTCACCTCCCGCGCGGCGGCGGGCTCCTGGGCCCCCTTCGGCACCGCGCCCTGGTGCGCGCCCAGCCGCACGGACCGGACCCGCAGCCGCCACAGCATCGGCAGCAGCGGGATCGCCAGCAACAGAAGCGCTCCCGGGAGGATCAGCAGCGTCCAGGGTGAGAAGAACACCAGCCCCCAGAACGAGCGCTCCTCGTCGTCCGAACCCGGTACGGCCGCCGCCGACTCGGTCTCGCAGGCCCCCAGCTTCGCCTCCTGCGGCGTGCAGCTCTCGCTCGCCGACGGCTCGGCCGAGGGCGCCGTGGACGCCGACGACGAGGGACGGGGCACCTCGGGCAGCCCACCGGTGCCGGTGTCCTCGGGCACCGTGTACTCGGGCGTCGAACCCCGGTTGGGAGTGGGCTCGAAACGGGTCCAGCCCACGCCCTCGAAGTACAGCTCGGGCCAGGCGTGCGCGTCGCGCAGACCCACCGACATCGTGCCGTTCGTCTGCGGGGTGCCGGGGGTGAAGCCCACCGCCACCCGGGCCGGTATGCCCAGCGTGCGGGCCATGGACGCCATCGCGAAGGAGAAGTGGACGCAGAAGCCCTCCTTGTCCTGCAGGAACCGGGCTATCGCCCGAGCGCCCGTGCCCGACCGCACCTCCGTGTCGTAGGTGAACTCGCCGCTGAAGGCGAACCAGTCCTGGAGCTTCACCGCGCGCTCGTAGTCGTTCTTCGCGCCCTCGGTGACCTCCAGCGCCGTCCGCGCCACCACCGGCGGCAGCGAGGCCGGCACCTTGGTGTACTCCCGCCGCAGCGACGGCGGCGGCTCCGGTGCCGTGGCCAGCTGCTCCGCCGTGGGCTCCACGATCAGGCTCTCGACCTTGTACTGGGCGCCCTTGGTGTCCTGGCCGTGGTCACCGACGAGGGTGCGCCCCACGGGCTCGTACCGCCAGTCGCCGTCGATGTCCACGCTGGTCACCGGGTACGGCATCGGCAGCCAGTTCTGCTCGTAGTCCTCCGACGCGACGATCCGGGTCTCGATCGACGTCCGCTTGACGTCGGAGGCGAGACCGGTCGGGGTGCCGAAGTCGTCCGGGACCCCGGTGATGGAGCGCTCGGTCGGGGTCCACGAGGTCCCGTTGAAGTTGTCCAGGGAGACGATCCGCAGATACATCTCCTGCACGTTGTCGGTGTTGGTGCGGTACGACAGGACCTGGCGGTCCTCGTCCACGTTCAGGCTGCCGCGCAGCTGCACCACCGGGTTCACCGCGGCGATCGTGCCGCCGCCACCGGAGCCCCCGCCGAGACCGGCGCCCGTGCCGTCCAGGAGGCCCCCGTCGAGGGAGGGCAGCCCGAGCGGCACCACCAGGGCGATGCCCAGCGCGACCGCGCCGATGCGCCGCCCGGTGCGCACGGGCGCCACGGGGCCGCCCGCGGACTCCGGGCGCTGGGGGCCCTGGGGCGCGCCGCCGAAGACCCTGCCCCACTGCGAGAGCCGGTCGCGGCTCTCGGTCAGGAGCAGCAGCAGATAACCGGCCGAGGCCAGCACGAACCACAGCCACGCGGCGCCGTCGGAGAGTCCCGCCGCGACCGAGTACAGCGCGAGCAGGGGGAGGCCGGCGGGGGCGGCGCTGCGGAACGTCACCGCGAGGGCGTCCACCAGCAGGCCTATCACCAGCACACCGCCGATGATCATCAGGCGGATGCCGTCGGTCAGCGGCGCCGGGATGGCGTACCGCCCGACGTCCTCACCGCCGTTCTGCAGCAGCGTCGCGAAGTACTGGAAGGCCTCGGGGCCGGGGACGATCCCGGCCACCGCCCGCTCCCGGGCGAAGACCAGCGTCAGCATCATCAGGGTGACCAGGGCCTGGGCGGCCACGGTCAGCGGCCGGGCCAGCGGGACGCGCCGGGTGAGCGCTCCCACACCGGTCTGCACGCCCAGCATGAGCGCCGCCTGGATGATCCACGTCGCCGGGTCCACCAGCGGCAGCAGTGCGCACGCCGCCATGATCGTGGCGGCCCAGGCGCACAGCGCCAGTCTCGCCCGCCCGCTCATGACCGTCCCTCCGTGCCGCTCCCGGACAGCACTCCGGTGCGCTGTCTGTCCGCCTGTCGCCACAGGTCCGTCAGCGAGGCGCCGCGCGGCACGGTCAGCGCCGTCCAGCCCGCCTCGTGCAGCAGCCGCAGCGACTCCTCGCTCGCGCTCCCGGCACCGGGCACCTCGCCCGGTTCGGTCGTCCACGCCTCGCTGTCCAGCAGGAAGGCGACCGCCCCACCGCCGCGCCGGCGCATCTTGCCGAGCACCGCCGTCTGCTCGTCGTCGAGGTCGCCGAGGAAGGCGACCAGCAGCCCCTCGTTCCCGCCGCGCAGCACGTCGTACGCGGGCGACAGGCTCGTGCCGGCGGAGTGGTCGATCACCGCGAGGGTGTCCATCATCAGTCCGGCCGCGTCGGCCGACTCCTGGCTGGCGCCCGCGAACCCGTCGGCGCCCTCGCCGGGCACCGAGCTGCCGGTGTCCGTCAACAGCCTGACGGAGAAGCCCCGTTCGAGCATGTGGACCAGCATGGAGGCGGCGCCGGAGACAGCCCACTCGAAGGCGGAGTCGGGGCCCGCGCCGAGGAACGCCTCGGCCCGGGTGTCCAACAGCACCGTGCAGCGGGCACGCTGCGGCTGTTCCTCGCGGCGCACCATCAGCTCGCCGTAGCGCGCGGTCGAACGCCAGTGCACCCGGCGCAGGTCGTCGCCGTGCCGGTAGCCGCGCGGGATCACGTCGTCCTCGCCGGCCAGCGCCAGCGAGCGCTGCCGCCCGTCGCCGTACCCCTTGGCCTCGCCGCTCAGCCGTACCGGCGGCAGGGCCTCCACACGCGGGACGACGGTCAGCGTGTCGTACGTCGAGAAGGACCGGGTCAGCTCGCACATGCCGAACGGGTCGGTCAGGCGCAGCTGCAGCGGGCCCAGCGGATAGCGGCCGCGCAGATCGGAGCGGACCCGGTACGACACCTCGCGACGCCCGCCTGCCTCCACCCGGTCCAGCACGAACCGGGGGCGCGGACCGAGCACGTACGGCACCCGGTCCTGGAGCATCAGCAGCCCGGTGGGCAGCCGCGAGACGTTGTCCATCCGCAGATGGACACGCGCCTCGCTGCCGGCGGGCACGCGTCCGGGGGAGAGGCGGCGGCTGCCCGCGACCCGGTACCGGGTGCGGTACAGCACGGTCGCGCAGACCAGCGGCAGCACGGCGAGCAGCAGGCCGACCCGGAGCAGATCGCTCTGCCCGAGGACGTAGGCGCAGACCGCGGCCGCCACGCCGGCCGCCAGGAAGGAGCGTCCGCGCGTGGTGAGGCCGGCGAGGGCCGTGCGCAGCCCGCCCTTGTCCTGTTCCGGGGCGGGCGCCGGCCCTCCGGTGCTCATCCAAGCCTCCGCGGCGGCTGCTGCGGGTACGCGGGCGTGGCGTGGACCGAGCCGTACCCGCTCTGCGCCTGGGGGGCCTGCGGCACGGGGGTGCGCTGCAGGATCTCCTGGACCACCTGCTCCGGCGTACGCCGGTTGAGCTGCGCCTGGGCGGTGGGCAGCAGCCGGTGGGCGAGGATGGACACGGCCAGCGACTGGATGTCGTCCGGCAGGGCGTACTCCCGGCCGCTGAGGGCGGCGGTCGCCCTCGCCGCACGCAGCAGATGCAGCGTGGCGCGCGGCGAGGCGCCGAGTCTGAGGTCCGGATGGGTGCGGGTGGCGCCGACCAGATCCACCGCGTACCGCCGCACCGTTTCCGCGACGTGCACGCCCCGGACCGCCTCGATCAGCTTCACGATCTCGTGCGCGTGCGCCACCGGCTGCATGTCCTCCAGCGGCGAGACCCCGCCGTGGATGTCGAGCATCTGCAGCTCGGCCTCCGGGCTCGGGTAGCCGACGGAGACGCGGGCCATGAAGCGGTCGCGCTGGGCCTCCGGCAGCGGGTAGGTGCCCTCCATCTCCACCGGGTTCTGCGTGGCCACCACCATGAAGGGGCTCGGCAGCTCGTATGTGGTGCCGTCGATCGTGACCTGGCGCTCCTCCAGGGACTCCAGGAGCGCGGACTGCGTCTTCGGCGAGGCGCGGTTGATCTCGTCGCCGATCACGATCTGCGAGAAGATCGCGCCCGGCTTGAACTCGAACTCCTTGCGCTGCTGGTCCCAGATGGACACACCCGTGATGTCCGACGGCAGCAGGTCCGGTGTGAACTGGATACGCCGCACCGAGCAGTCGATGGACCGCGCCAGTGCCTTGGCCAGCATGGTCTTGCCGACGCCGGGTACGTCTTCGATCAGAAGATGTCCCTCGGCGAGCAGCACTGTCAGCGAAAGCCGTACGACCTCAGGCTTGCCCTCGATCACTTGTTCGACAGAACTGCGGACTCGCTCCACAGTGCTGGTCAGATCAGTGAGGCTCGCTCGATCGTCATAGGTCGTCACCCGGCCCTCCTCGGCCCGTTCTTTCTCCGGGCCGTCGCTCTGCGATGCGGACCGGCCCACCCCGAAACACGGACACCACGCGTGAACTGCTCAGCGTGACGCCACACCCGCATTCTTGCTGCCGTTACCAATCCGTGTCACTCGCCTGTGGATAACCGTCCGTGATATGTCAGGTTTGCGGCGTTCTGCCGGGCGAGATGCCGGCAGATTGACAGCAAAGCGGGGCTGCGCGGAACCGCCCTCGGGCGGCAGGAGGGCGGTTCCGACCCTACGGTTTCGACGGGGCTCAGGCCGCGTCGATCTCCCGGAGCAGGCCGGTCTTCACGTCGAAGACGAAGCCGCGCACGTCGTCGGAGTGCAGCAGGAACGGGTTGGTGCGGATCCGCTGCATGGACTGCCGTACGTCCTGGTCGACGTCCCGGAAGGACTCCACCGCCCACGCCGGGCGCTGGCCGACCTCGGCCTCCAGTTCGGTGCGGAAGTCCTCGGTGAGGGACTCCAGGCCGCAGCCGGTGTGGTGGATGAGGACGATGCTGCGGGTGCCGAGCTTGCGCTGACTGATGGTGAGGGAGCGGATCACGTCGTCGGTGACCACACCGCCCGCGTTGCGGATGGTGTGACAGTCGCCCAGCTCCAGGCCGAGCGCGTCGTGCAGGTCGAGGCGGGCGTCCATGCACGCCACGACCGCGACACGCAGGACGGGGCGGGCGTCCATCCCGGGGTCGGTGAATGCGGCGGCGTAGCGCTGGTTCGCCTCGACGAGGCGGTCGGTGACGGTGCCGTCGGTTATGGCGCCTTCGGGGCCGGTGGGAACTGCTGCGGAGGTCGTCATAGCGAAGACGGTACTGGTCACGGCCGCCGAGGGCGCTCTGTGAGAGAGGACAAAGAACGTCATTGAGCCTTGTTGTGAGGTAACCCACAGGAGTGGCGGGATCACGGCTGTACGGGTGATTTGGTCGGACTCGCGGCTTCGTCCGGACCGGCGCCGCGACGCGCAGGCCGGTTGATTGACCGCGTGGGGCCGTGGACTAAAGTGACGCCGAGCGGGAGGCGGGGCCGGACGGCAAGGTGACGACGGGCCCCACGTCCCCCGCTGGACCGAAACCCAAGGAGAACCGGCGAGAGCCCGGCGTCTCCCCGCGTGCGCGGCGCGTACGTGCGGCTCGCGCCGGACCTGAGAGGGCCCCTTGAGCAACAGCCGCCACGTCCCCGTCATGCTCCAGCGGTGTCTGGACATGCTGGCCCCGGCCCTCACGGCGCCCGGCGCGGTGGTGGTCGACTGCACGCTCGGCCTCGGCGGCCACAGCGAAGCGCTCCTGACCCGGTTCCCCGAGGCCCGCCTCGTCGCCCTCGACCGGGACAAGGAGGCCCTGCGCCTCTCCGGCGAGCGCCTCGCCCCCTTCGGCGACCGCGCCACCCTCGTGCACGCCGTCTACGACGAACTCCCCGACGTGCTCGACCGCCTGGGCCTCCCGCGCGTCCAGGGCGTCCTGTTCGACCTGGGCGTCTCCTCCATGCAACTCGACGAGGCGGACCGGGGCTTCGCGTACGCCCAGGACGCGCCCCTCGACATGCGCATGGACCAGACGACGGGCATCAGCGCCGCCGAGGTCCTCAACACCTACCCGGCGGGCGAACTCGTCCGGATCCTCCGGGCGTACGGCGAGGAGAAGCAGGCCAAGCGGATCGTGTCCGCGATCGTGCGCGAGCGCGACAAGGAGCCGTTCGCCAACAGCGCCCGACTCGTCGAGCTGATCCGCGACTCCCTGCCGCAGGCCGCCAAGCGCACCGGCGGCAACCCCGCCAAGCGCACCTTCCAGGCCCTGCGCATCGAGGTCAACGGCGAACTCACCGTCCTGGAACGGGCGATCCCCGCCGCGGTGAAGGCCCTCGCGGTCGGCGGCCGGATCGCCGTGCTGTCGTACCACTCGCTGGAGGACCGGCTGGTGAAGCAGGTCCTCGCGGCCGGAGCCGCCACCACCGCCCCGCCCGGACTGCCCGTCGTCCCCGAGCGCTATCAGCCGAGGCTCAAGCTCCTCACCCGTGGTGCCGAACTTCCCACCGAGGAAGAGGTCGCCGAGAACCGGCGCGCCGCCCCCGCGCGTCTGCGCGGGGCGGAACGCGTGCGGGAGGACGTCGCATGAGACGCGTGACGCGCATCGGCCGCGTGCGACGCACGAGGCGGACGAGGCGACCGCACACGGTGTGAAGGGGACGGTGAGTGAGTCCGACAAACGAACTCGCGGGGACGCCGGGCGAGTCCGGCACCCGACCCCACAGGGAGGGCGCGTGAGCAGGAAACCCGAACTGAGGGGCCGGGCGGCCCGTCTCGCGCGGCTCCTGCCCACGCGGCCCAAGGGCGCCGCCCGCACCCCCTTCGTCCTCCTGGTCGTCCTTCTCCTGGGCGGCGGCCTCATCGGCCTCCTCGTGCTGAACTCCGCGCTCAGCGAAGGGTCGTTCAAGCTCGATGACCTCCAGGACGACGTGAAGAGCTACACCGACGAGGAACAGGCGCTCCAACGGGACGTGGACGCCTATTCCGCGCCCGACGCCCTCCAACGCCGCGCCCGTGAGCTGGGCATGGTCCCCGGCGGCGACCCGGCCTTCCTCGACCCCGACGGCACGGTCAAGGGCGTCCCGAGCGCCGCCCAGCAGACCGCGGCCCGGATGCCGCTCGTCCTCGCACCCGAGATCCTCGACCCCGGCCCGCCCGCGAGCCCCACGCCCTCCGGGAGCCCGACACACCCCGGGAGCCCGACGTCCTCCGGCTCCCCGACACCGCCCCCCACGCCGACGCCGACCGGGCCCGAGCCGCAGTCGCACGCGCGGACGCCGCAGCCCCCGGCCGCCCCCGCCGCGACCCCCACCACACCGCCCGCACAGCCCACCCAGCTCCCGACGACCCCCGGCAGGTGACGGAAGTGGCCGATTCAGGCAGGCAGCCCCCCCGCCGCCGCGTACCCGGACCAGCCCGGCCCGCACGACCCGGCGGCCAGCAGCGCCGACCGGGACCTGGCGCCCGCCCCGCCGCACAGCGCCGTCCGGCCGCGCCCCGGCAGCCGCCCGGGCGCACCATCCGGCTGGGCAGCCCCCGCCCCCGGCTGCGCATGGTGAGCCTCGCGCTGACCCTGGTGATGATCGCCTTCGTCGTACGGCTGCTCCAGGTGCAGGCCGTCGACGCGAGCGAGTACGCCGCCAAGGCCGACCAGAACCGTTACGTCGGCAGGGTGCTGGCCGCCGAGCGCGGTGGTATCACCGACCGCAACGGCGTCGCCCTGGCGATGAGCACCGACGCCAACGACATCACCGCCGACCCGACGATGTTCACGCGCGAAGAGCTGAAGGTCGACGACGGCCCCGAGCAGGCGGCAGCGCTCCTCGAGCCGATCCTCGGCGCGGACCAGGAGACGCTCACCGAGAAGCTCCGCACCAAGAACACGCGCTATGTGCTGCTCGCCCGCCGCCAGACCCCCCAGGTGTGGAACCAGATCAGCGACCTGAAGACCGCGCTCGTCAAGCGGGCCGCGGACGAGAAGGACACGGTCAACGTCCTGGCCGGCGTCTTCCAGGAGCCCAGCAGCAAGCGCGTGTACCCCAACGGTGACCTCGCCGCCGGGATACTGGGCTGGGTCAACGCCGAGGGCAAGGGCGGCGGCGGCATCGAGCAGCAGTGGAACGACCGTCTCTCGGGCAAGGACGGCAAGATCCGCTACGCCCAGTCGGGCGGCCGTCTCGTGCCCACCGCGGGCTCCACCGAGACGCCCGCGGTCGCCGGCTCCGACGTCGAGCTGACCATCGACCGCGACATCCAGTGGGCCGCGCAGAACGCCATCACCGAGCAGGTGAAGAAGTCCAAGGCGGACCGCGGTTACGTGATGGTGCAGGACACCCGCACCGGCGAGATCCTCGCCATGGCCAACTCGCCCGGCTTCGACCCCAACGACCTCACCAAGGCGAACCCGGACGCGCTCGGCAACGCGGCCCTCCAGGACGCCTACGAACCCGGCTCCACCGCCAAGGTCATGTCGATGGCCGCCGTGCTGGAGGAGAACGTCGCCACCCCGGGCACCCATGTCACCGTGCCCAACCGGCTGCACCGGGGCGACCGGCTCTTCAAGGACGACATCGACCACCCGACCTGGTACCTGACGCTCAACGGCGTCCTCGCCAAGTCGAGCAACATCGGCACGATCCTCGCCACCGGCGAACTCGGCCGCAACCAGCAGGAGTCCAACAAGATCCTCTACAACTACCTGCGCAAGTTCGGCCTCGGCGAGTACACCGGCCTGGGCTTCCCCGGCGAGACCAAGGGCATCCTCGCCGCACCCGGCGACTGGTCGACCTCGCAGCAGTACACGATCCCTTTCGGCCAGGGCGTGTCGATGAACGCCATGCAGGCGACCTCCGTCTACTCGACCATCGCCAACGGCGGCGTACGCGTCGAACCGACCCTCGTGCGGGGCACCAAGGGGCCCGACGGCCGCTTCACCCCCGCCCCGAAGCCCGGGAAGACCAGGGTCGTGAGCGAGAAGACGGCGAAGACCCTCGCCCGGATGCTGGAGTCCGTCGTGGACGACGAGGAGGGCACGGGCACCAAGGCCCGCATCCCCGGCTACCGGGTCGCGGGCAAGACGGGTACGGCCAACCGTGTGGATCCCGCCACCGGCAGATACCGGGGCTACACCTCGTCGTTCGCCGGGTTCGCGCCCGCCGACAAGCCACGGATCACCGTCTACTGCGCGATCCAGAACGCCACCAAGGGCAACTACTTCGGCGGCCAGATCTGCGGCCCCATCTACAAGGAAGTCATGGAGTTCGCCCTGAAGACCCTCCAGGTGCCGCCCACCGGGGCCAAGCCCGCGAACCTGCCCGTCACCTTCGCCCCCTGACCCGCCCCGTCCCACCCCGATCCGCCCGCCGATCAGCGCAACAGCCAGGAACCGACTCGTGACCATGATCACTCCCGACCCCGGGAACCACGCCCCCGAGCCCCGCTCGCACAAACCCTCTCCCACCCGTCACCCACCACCGCCCTTGCCGGACCGCGCTTCGCGCGGGCTGCCCTTTGGCTCCCGCGGGGGTGCGCCCGGTACGCTCACCGCCGTGCCACACGCTGATCAGTCCCAAACCACCCAGAAGGACGTTCCCGTGACATATCCGGGACCGCCCAGGCCGGCCCACGTCTCCGCCACACCCCTCGCGGAACTCGCCGGCCAGCTGGGTGCCGAGCAGCCGGCGAGCGCGGACGCCACCCAGGTCACGGGCATCACCCACGACTCGCGCGCCGTCCGCCCCGGCGACCTGTACGCCGCCCTGCCCGGTGCCCGTCTGCACGGAGCCGACTTCGTGGACCAGGCCGTCGGCCTCGGTGCCGTCGCCGTCCTCACCGACCCCGGCGGCGCCGAGCGCGCCGCCGCGGCCGGGCTGCCGGCCCTCGTCGTCGACAACCCGCGCGCGCGGATGGGCGAGCTGGCGGCCACCATCTACGGCCGGCCGGGCGGCGACCTGCTGCAGATCGGCATCACCGGCACCTCGGGCAAGACCACCACCGCCTACCTCGTGGAGGGCGGCCTGCGGACCGTCCGCTCCACCGGACTCATCGGCACCGTCGAGATGCGCATCGGCGACGAGCGCATCAAGTCCGAGCGGACCACCCCCGAGGCCACCGACCTCCAGGCCCTGTTCGCCGTCATGCGCGAACGCGGTGTGGACTCGGTCGTCATGGAGGTCTCCAGCCACGCCTTGGTCCTCGGCCGGGTCGACGGCTGCGTCTTCGACGTCGCCGTCTTCAACAACCTCAGCCCGGAGCACATGGAGTTCCACTCCGGCATGGAGGACTACTTCCAGGCCAAGGCGCAGCTCTTCACCCCGGAGCGCAGCAGGCTCGGCGTCGTCAACCTCGACGACGAGTACGGCCGCCGGCTCGTCGACGAGGCCACCGTCCCGGTCGTCACCTTCTCCGCCGAGGGCCACCCCGACGCCGACTGGCGCGCCGAGGACGTCCGGGTCGGCCCGCTGGACTCGACGTTCACCGCGGTCGGACCCAAGGGTGAGCGGATTGTCGCCAGGTCGCCGCTGCCGGGCACCTTCAACGTCGCCAACACCCTGGCCGCCGTCGCCACGCTGGCCGTCGCCGGGATCGACCCGCAGACCGCCGCCGACGGCATCGCGGCCGTACCGGGTGTGCCGGGCCGGCTGGAGCGGGTGGACGCCGGGCAGCCGTACCTCGCGGTCGTCGACTACGCCCACAAGACGGACGCCGTCGAGTCGGTCCTCAAAGCGCTGCGCAAGGTCACCGAGGGCAGGCTGCACGTCGTGCTCGGCTGCGGCGGCGACCGGGACACCACCAAGCGCGGACCGATGGGCGCCGCCATGGCCCGGCTCTCCGACACCGCCGTACTGACCTCCGACAACCCTCGCTCCGAGGACCCCCTCGCGATCCTCGCGACCATGCTCGAAGGCGCGGCGTCCGTGCCGGCCCACGAGCGCGGCGAGGTCCTCCTCTTCGAGGACCGGGCCGCCGCGATCGCCGCGGCCGTGGCCCGCGCACGGCCGGGCGACACCGTGCTCGTCGCGGGCAAGGGCCATGAGCAGGGCCAGGACATCGCCGGCGTGGTCCGTCCCTTCGACGACCGCCAGGTGCTCCGCGAAGCTATCCAGCAGACCCAGGGATGAACTTGTGATCGCCCTCTCTCTCGCCGAGATCGCAGAAGTCGTCGGCGGGCAGACGCACGACATACCGGATCCGTCGGCGCTGGTCACCGGACCGGTCGTCCGGGACTCCCGTGAGGTGGAACCGGGCAGCCTCTTCGTCGCCTTCGCGGGCGAGCGCGTGGACGGACACGACTTCGCGGCCGCGGTCGTCGAGGCGGGCGCGGCAGCGGTGCTGGCGTCCCGCCCCGTCGGCGTGCCCGCGATCGTGGTCCCCGATGTGCAGGCGGCGCTCGGCGCCCTCGCCCGCCACGTCGTGCGCCGGCTCGGCACGACCCTGGTGGCCCTCACCGGCTCCGCCGGCAAGACCAGCACCAAGGACCTGATCGCCCAGGTGCTCCGGCGCAAGGCGCCGACGGTGTTCACGCCCGGCTCCCTCAACAACGAGATCGGGCTGCCCCTCACCGCCCTCAGCGCCACGGAGGAGACCCGTTTCCTCGTCCTGGAGATGGGCGCCCGCGGCATCGGCCACATCCGGTACCTCACCGAGCTGACCCCGCCGAGAATCGGTCTCGTGCTCAACGTCGGCACCGCCCACATCGGCGAGTTCGGCGGCCGCGAACAGATCGCCCAGGCCAAGGGCGAGCTGGTGGAGGCCCTGCCCCCCGTCGAGGACGGCGGCGCCGCGATCCTCAACGCCGACGACCCCCTGGTACGCGCCATGGCCTCCCGTACGAAGGCCCGGGTGATCCTCTTCGGAGAGTCCGGCGAAGCGGACGTACGCGCCGAGAACGTGACGCTCACCGAGGCCGGACAGCCCTCGTTCAGGCTTCACACACCCTCCGGTGCAAGTGATGTGACCATGCGCCTGTACGGTGAGCACCACGTGTCGAACGCGCTCGCCGCGGCCGCCGTCGCCCATGAGCTGGGCATGTCCGCAAGTGAGATCGCCACCGCGCTCTCCGAGGCGGGCTCCCTCTCCCGCTGGCGCATGGAGGTCACCGAGCGCCCGGACGGCGTGACGGTCGTCAACGACGCCTACAACGCGAACCCCGAGTCCATGCGGGCCGCTCTGCGCGCGCTCGCAGCCATGGGCAAGGGGCGGCGGACCTGGGCGGTGCTCGGCAAGATGGCCGAGCTCGGGGACGAATCGCTCGCCGAGCACGACGCGGTCGGACGGCTCGCCGTCCGGCTCAATGTCGGCAAGCTCGTCGCGGTCGGGGGCAGGGAAGCGTCCTGGCTGCAACTGGGCGCATACAACGAGGGTTCGTGGGGTGAGGAGTCGGTGCACGTGTCCGACGCACAGGCGGCGGTCGACCTGTTGCGCAGTCAGTTGCGCCCGGGGGACGTCGTACTCGTGAAGGCGTCCCGGTCGGTCGGGCTCGAGAGCGTGGCGCAGGCGCTGCTCGACAGCGGCAACGAGGGTGAGGTTGCCGCGCGATGATGAATCAGATCCTGTTCGCAGGAGTCATCGGTCTCTTCCTGACCCTGGTCGGTACCCCGTTGCTGATCAAGCTGCTGGCCCGCAAGGGCTACGGCCAGTACATCCGGGACGACGGCCCGCGCGAGCACGCCAGCAAGCGCGGTACGCCGACCATGGGTGGTATCGCCTTCATCCTGGCGACGATCGTCGCGTACTTCCTGGCCAAGGTGATCTCTGGCCAGCCGCCGACCTTCTCCGGTCTGCTGGTGCTCGGCCTGATGGCGGGCATGGGCCTCGTCGGCTTCCTCGACGACTACATCAAGATCGTCAAGCGCCGTTCGCTCGGTCTGCGGGCCAAGGCGAAGATGGCCGGCCAGCTGATCGTCGGTATCGCCTTCGCGGTCCTCGCGCTGCAGTTCCCGGACGCCCGCGACCAGACGCCGGCCTCCACCAAGCTCTCGTTCGTGCAGGACTTCGGCTGGTCCATCGGCCCGGTGCTGTTCGTGATCTGGGCGCTGTTCATGATCCTCGCCATGTCGAACGGCGTGAACCTCACCGACGGTCTGGACGGCCTCGCCACCGGTGCCTCGGTGCTCGTCTTCGGCGCGTACACGTTCATCGGCGTCTGGCAGTTCCAGGAGTCCTGCGCCAACACGGAGACGCTGACCAACCCGACCGCCTGCTACGAGGTACGGGATCCGCTCGACCTGGCGATCGTGGCCTCGGCGCTGATGGGCGCCTGCCTCGGCTTCCTGTGGTGGAACACCTCGCCGGCCAAGATCTTCATGGGCGACACGGGTTCGCTGGCCCTCGGCGGCGCGCTCGCCGGTCTCGCGATCTGCTCCCGCACCGAGCTGCTCCTCGCGCTCCTCGGCGGGCTGTTCGTCCTCATCACCATGTCGGTCGTCATCCAGGTCGGTTCGTTCAAGCTGACCGGCAAGCGGGTCTTCCGGATGGCCCCGCTCCAGCACCACTTCGAGCTCAAGGGCTGGTCCGAGGTCCTGGTCGTGGTCCGCTTCTGGATCATCCAGGGCATCTGTGTGATCGTCGGACTGGGCCTCTTCTACGCGGGATGGGCAGCGGACAAGTGACCGAGTGGCAGGGCAAGCACGTCACCGTCGCCGGGCTGGGCGTCTCGGGCATCCCGGCGGCCAAGGTCCTGCACGGCCTCGGCGCGGTGGTCACGGTCGTCAACGACGGCGACGACGAACGCGCCCGCGCCCAGGCCGCCGAACTGGAGGCGCTCGGCATCACCGTGCGCCTCGGCGACGGCGCGACCCTGCCGCAGGGCACCGAACTCGTCGTCACCGCCCCGGGCTGGAAGCCGGACAAGCCGCTCTTCACGGCCGCCCGCGCGGCCGGCCTGGAGATCTGGGGCGACGTCGAACTCGCCTGGCGGCTGCGGGGCCCCGACGCCGCCCCCTGGCTGGCTGTCACGGGCACCAACGGCAAGACCACCACCGTCCAGATGCTCGCCTCGATCCTGACGGCCGCGGGCCTGCGCACGGCCGCCGTCGGCAACATCGGGGTCTCGCTGCTGGACGCGGTCCTCGGTGACGAGGAGTACGACGTCCTGGCCGTCGAGCTCTCCAGCTACCAGTTGCACTGGGCGCCCTCGCTGCGCGCCCACTCCGCCGCCGTCCTCAACCTCGCACCCGACCACCTCGACTGGCACGGCTCCATGGAGGCGTACGCCGCCGACAAGGGCCGCGTCTACGAGGGCAACCGGATCGCCTGCGTCTACAACGTCGCCGACAAGGCCACCGAGGATCTGGTGCGTGAGGCGGACGTCGAGGAGGGCTGCCGGGCCGTCGGCTTCACGCTCGGCACGCCCGGCCCCTCCCAACTCGGTGTGGTGGACGGCATCCTGGTCGACCGCGCCTTCGTCGAGAACCGGCAGAAGAACGCCCAGGAACTCGCCGAGCTCTCGGATGTGGACCCGCCGGCCCCGCACAACATCGCCAACGCCCTCGCGGCCGCCGCCCTCGCCCGCGCCTACGGGGTGCCCGCCGCGGCCGTACGCGACGGTCTGCGGGCCTTCACCCCGGACGCCCACCGCATCGCGCACGTCGCCGACGTGGACGGTGTGGCGTACGTCGACGACTCCAAGGCCACCAACACGCACGCGGCGGGGGCCTCGTTGGCGGCGTACGAGTCGATCGTGTGGATCGCCGGCGGACTCGCCAAGGGAGCCACCTTCGACGAACTCGTCGCCGGTGCCGCCGGGCGGCTGCGGGGCGTCGTGCTGATCGGCGCGGATCGCGCGCTGATCCGGGAAGCGCTCGCGCGACACGCGCCCCAAGTGCCGGTCGTCGACCTCGACCGGACCGACACTGGGGCGATGCTCGCCGCCGTCCGCGAGGCGCGGACGCTGGCACGGACGGGCGACACGGTGCTGCTGGCGCCGGCCTGTGCGTCGATGGACATGTTCGTCAACTACAACAGGCGTGGGGACGCGTTCGCGGAGGCTGTGCGCGAACTGGCCTCCACGGACGGCTGACCCGGCCCGGCTTCGCCTGGCGGCGCCGGGTGAGACTGGGAGGGACGCGTGACACGGAACTGGTCGGTCGGCGGCGAGGGCGCCCCCGATGCCGAGTAGCCGTACGAGCCGTGCGCCCCTCCAGCGTGTCACCCGGCGGCCCCCCGTCCCCCGGCCGCCGCGCGAGAACCCCCTGCGGCGGCTGCACACCCGGGCCCGCAAGGCCTGGGACCGGCCGCTGACCGCGTACTACCTGATCCTCGGCGGCAGTCTGCTGATCACCGTGCTGGGGCTGGTGATGGTCTACTCGGCCTCGCAGATCACCGCCCTGCAGAAGTCGCTGCCCGGGACCTTCTTCTTCCGCAAGCAGTTCCTCTCGGCCTCGATCGGCGCCCTGCTGCTGCTCGTGGCCTCGCGGATGCCGGTCAAGCTGCACCGTGCGCTGGCGTATCCGATCCTGGCCGGCTGTGTGTTCCTGATGGCCCTGGTTCAAGTGCCCGGGATAGGGCAGTCGGTCAACGGCAACCAGAACTGGATCGCCGTCGGCGGCTCCTTCCAGATCCAGCCCAGCGAGTTCGGCAAGCTGGCGCTCGTGCTGTGGGGTGCCGACCTGCTGGCCCGCAAGGAGGACAAGCGGCTGCTCACGCAGTGGAAGCACATGCTGGTGCCGCTCGTTCCGGTCGCGTTCCTGCTCCTCGGGCTGATCATGCTCGGGGGTGACATGGGCACCGCGATCATTCTCACGGCGATCCTGTTCGGCCTGCTGTGGCTCGCGGGCGCCCCGACCCGGCTCTTCGCGGGCGTGCTGTCGGTCGCCGGACTCCTCGGGTTCGTCCTGATCACCACCAGCGAGAACCGGATGGGCCGCCTGGCCTGCATCGGAGCCACCGAGCCCCGGACCGGCGCCGACTGCTGGCAGGCCGTGCACGGCATCTACGCCCTGGCCTCGGGCGGAATCTTCGGCTCCGGGCTCGGTGCCAGTGTGGAAAAATGGGGCCAACTCCCGGAAGCGCACACCGACTTCATCTTCGCCGTCACCGGTGAGGAACTGGGCCTCGCGGGGACGCTGTCGGTGCTCGCCCTCTTCGCGGCTCTAGGCTATGCGGGTATCCGCGTGGCCGGACGCACGGAGGACCCCTTCGTCAGGTATGCCGCGGGAGGCGTGACCACCTGGATCACCGCTCAGGCGGTGATCAACATCGGTGCGGTGCTCGGTCTGCTGCCGATCGCCGGAGTCCCGCTCCCGCTGTTCTCCTACGGGGGATCCGCCCTGCTGCCGACCATGTTCGCCATCGGGTTGCTGATCGCGTTCGCGCGCGACGAACCCGCTGCGCGGGCGGCGCTTGCGATGCGGCAACCTCGCTTTGGTAGAAAACGGGGCGGCGGTCCTTCGGGGCCCGGGAGATGGAACACGATGCGACGGCGTGTCTCGGCACGTTCGTCCGGAGAGCGGTGAATTTCGGTGCATGTCGTACTCGCCGGTGGCGGAACCGCCGGTCACATCGAGCCCGCGCTCGCCCTCGCGGACGCCCTGCGCAGGCAGGACCCGACCGTGGGCATCACGGCCCTGGGCACGGAGCGCGGCCTCGAGACACGCCTCGTCCCCGAGCGCGGCTACGAACTCGCGCTGATCCCCGCCGTACCCCTGCCGCGCAAGCCCACCCCCGAGCTGATCACCGTGCCCGGTCGGCTGCGCGGCACGATCAAGGCGACCGAGCAGATCCTGGAGCGCACGAAGGCGGACGCGGTCGTCGGCTTCGGCGGCTACGTCGCCCTGCCCGGTTACCTGGCCGCCAAGCGGCTCGGCGTGCCGATCATCGTCCACGAGGCCAACGCCCGCCCCGGCCTCGCCAACAAGATCGGCTCCCGGTACGCCGCCCAGGTCGCCGTCTCCACCCCGGACAGCAAGCTCCGCGACGCCCGCTACATCGGCATCCCGCTGCGCCGCTCCATCGCCACGCTCGACCGGGCCGCCGTGCGCCCCGAGGCCCGCGCGCTGTTCGGCCTCGACCCCAACCTGCCGACCCTGCTGGTCTCCGGCGGCTCCCAGGGCGCGCGTCGGCTCAACGAGGTCGTCCAGCAGGTCGCGCCCTACCTCCAGCAGGCCGGGATCCAGATCCTGCACGCGGTCGGCCCGAAGAACGAACTGCCGCAGGTGCACCAGATGCCGGGAATGCCCCCTTATATCCCGGTACCGTACGTGGACCGGATGGACCTCGCGTACGCCGCGGCCGACATGATGCTCTGCCGCGCGGGCGCGATGACCGTCGCCGAACTCTCCGCCGTAGGGCTCCCGGCCGCCTACGTCCCGCTGCCCATCGGTAACGGCGAACAGCGGCTGAACGCCCAGCCGGTGGTCAAGGCCGGCGGCGGACTGCTGGTCGACGACGCGGAACTGACCCCCCAGTGGGTCCAGCAGAACGTGCTGCCCGTCCTGGCCGACCCGCACCGGCTGTACGAGATGTCCCGCGCCGCCAGCGAGTTCGGCCGCCGGGACGCCGACGACCTGCTCGTCGGGATGGTGTACGAGGCGATCGCGTCGCGCCGTTAAGGGCGCGGCAGGAGGCAGGGGAGCGTGGCCGGACCGACCACCGCCGAACGTGGCGCAGACGAGGATCTGGACTCCGGCCCGCCGCCCCGGCGGCGACTCCCCGGCCGCCGGGCGTTGATCGCCGCCGCGGTCGCCCTGGTCCTCATCGGAGGCGCCTGCGTCTGGACCCTGTACGGCTCCTCGTGGCTGAGGGTCGAGCGGGTCTCCGTGTCGGGCACCCGGGTGCTGACGGAGGCCCAGGTGCGCGAGGTGGCTGCCGTCCCGCTCGGCGACCCGCTGATCTCCGTCGACCTCGACGCGATCGAGTCACGGCTGCTCGCGAGATTGCCCCGAATCGACTCCGTCGAGGTAACCCGTTCCTGGCCCCATGGAATCGGGCTGAAAGTGAGTGAACGTACTCCGGTTCTGATTGTCGAAGCGACCGGAAATTCGGGCAACTACGTCGAAGTGGACGCGAAGGGTGTGCGTTTTGCCACGGTTTCACGTGCCCCGGAAGGTGTTCCCCTCCTGGAATTGACGGTCTCCAGGTCCGGTTCGTCCGCCGCCAGTCTGCGGCGATTCGGCGAGGACCGGCTCGTACGGGAGGCCGTACGGGTCGCCGACGCGATTCCGGCCGCGATCGCGCCCCAGACCCTGGTCGTCAAGGTCCGTTCCTACGACGCCATCTCGCTGGAGCTGAGCGGAGACCGTACGGTCGCCTGGGGCAGTGCGGAGAGGGGGCGCGCGAAGGGCCGCGCGCTCACCGCCCTGATGAAAGCGGCGCCCGATGCGGGGCACTTCGACGTGAGTGTCCCCACCGCGCCCGCGTCATCGGGGAGTTGACGCACATCCGCGCAGGCCAGCACCCTGGTTGGGCACCGCTACGGCTGATCACATAGGGTGAAAAGAAAAACGGGAGGTTCGGCGTGTTCGTTGAACGTGCGCCACTTGTCGACTTAGTGTCCTGTTCGGAAGAGTCCAAGGAACAGTCACACTGGTAACCCTAAACTTCAGCGTTAGGGTTCGGGTCGGCGTTCGGACCGTCCCACTTCGGCATCAGTCGTCGGCTCGCGGGTACCCCGCGAAGCGGCGACACGTAACTCGAGGCGAGAGGCCTTCGACGTGGCAGCACCACAGAACTACCTCGCAGTCATCAAAGTCATCGGTGTCGGCGGCGGTGGTGTCAATGCCATCAACCGGATGATCGAGGTCGGTCTCAAGGGCGTCGAGTTCATCGCCATCAACACCGACGCGCAAGCTCTGTTGATGAGCGACGCCGACGTCAAGCTCGACGTCGGCCGTGAACTCACCCGCGGACTCGGCGCCGGCGCCAACCCGGCCGTCGGCCGGAAGGCCGCCGAGGACCACCGCGAGGAGATCGAGGAGGTCCTCAAGGGGGCCGACATGGTCTTCGTGACGGCCGGCGAGGGCGGCGGCACCGGCACCGGCGGCGCGCCCGTCGTGGCCAACATCGCCCGCTCCCTCGGCGCCCTCACCATCGGCGTGGTCACCCGCCCCTTCACCTTCGAGGGCCGCCGCCGCGCCAACCAGGCCGAGGACGGCATCGCCGAGCTGCGCGAAGAGGTCGACACCCTCATCGTCATCCCGAACGACCGGCTGCTGTCCATCTCGGACCGCCAGGTCTCCGTGCTGGACGCGTTCAAGTCGGCCGACCAGGTCCTGCTCTCCGGTGTCCAGGGCATCACCGACCTGATCACCACCCCCGGTCTGATCAACCTCGACTTCGCCGACGTCAAGTCCGTCATGTCCGAGGCCGGTTCGGCCCTCATGGGCATCGGCTCGGCCCGCGGCGACGACCGCGCGGTGGCCGCCGCCGAGATGGCGATCTCCTCGCCGCTCCTGGAGGCCTCCATCGACGGCGCCCGCGGCGTCCTGCTCTCCATCTCCGGCGGCTCGGACCTCGGTCTGTTCGAGATCAACGAGGCCGCCCAGCTGGTCAGCGAGGCCGCCCACCCCGAGGCCAACATCATCTTCGGTGCGGTCATCGACGACGCCCTCGGCGACGAGGTCCGCGTCACGGTCATCGCGGCCGGCTTCGACGGCGGCCAGCCCCCGGCCAAGCGGGACAACATCCTCGGCTCGGCCGCGGCCAAGCGCGAGGAGCCCGCTCCGGCGCGGCCCGCCGAGAACCGCCCGTCCTTCGGCTCGCTCGGCAGCGTCAAGCCGAAGGAGGAGCCGCCGGCGCCCGCCCCGGAACCGGTGAACGAGGTTCCGGTCGCTCCGCCGGTCCCGCCGTCCCGGTCCTACTCGGACAGCGCCGCGGAGGAGCTGGACGTGCCGGACTTCCTCAAGTGATAGGACGGCGCGAGAACGTGAGCGGCGCGCACTTCGCCTTCACCGACAGGTGGGGCGGGGTGAGCGCCGCTCCGTATGAGGAGCTCAATCTCGGCGGGGCGGTCGGGGACGACGCGTCCGCTGTGACGACCAACCGGGAGCTGGCGGCCAAGTCGCTGGGTCTGGAACCCGACCGGGTCGTCTGGATGAACCAGGTGCACGGCGCGGATGTCGCCGTGGTCGACGGAGCGTGGGAGTCCGGCTCCGGCACTGGTTCCGGCTCCGCCTCCGGCGACATTCCGCCCGTCGACGCGATCGTCACCACCCGGCGCGGTCTCGCGCTCGCCGTACTCACCGCCGACTGTGTGCCCGTGCTGCTGGCCGACCCCGTCGCCGGGGTCGTCGCCGCCGCTCACGCGGGCCGGCCCGGCATGATCGCCGGGGTCGTCCCCGCGGCCGTACGGGCCATGGCCGAACTCGGCGCCGACCCCGCCCGGATCGTCGCCCGCACCGGACCCGCCGTCTGCGGCCGGTGTTACGAAGTGCCCGAGGCGATGCGCGCCGAGGTGGCCTCCGTCGAGCCGACGGCGTACGCCGAGACCAGTTGGGGCACGCCCTCCGTGGATGTGTGCGCCGGAGTGCACGCACAGCTGGAGCGCCTCGGGGTGCGCGACCGGGAGCAGTCGCCCGTGTGCACGCTGGAGTCGCGCGATCACTTCTCGTACCGTCGCGACCGCGCCACAGGGCGACTCGCGGGATATGTCTGGCTGGACTGAGAGGCATGACCGACCGTAAGACACAACTCGCCGGAAACCTGGCGAAGGTGGAGGAGCGCATCGCCGCGGCCTGCGTGGCCGCGGGCCGCAAACGGGAAGAGGTGACCCTGATCGTGGTCACCAAGACCTACCCGGCGAGCGATGTGCGGATCCTGTCGGAACTCGGTGTGCGCCACGTCGCCGAGAACAAGGACCAGGACGCGGCGCCCAAGGCGGCCGAATGCTCGGATCTGCCCCTTGTGTGGCACTTCGTGGGCCAGTTGCAGACCAACAAGGTCCGTTCTGTGGTGCGTTACGCGGATCTCGTGCAGTCCGTCGATCGTTCCAGGCTTGTCACGGCTGTGTCGAAAGAAGCCGTTCGGGCCGGACGTGAGGTGGGATGTCTCATCCAGGTCGCGCTCGACGCCGACGAGAGCGGCCGGGGGGAGCGAGGAGGTGTCGGTCCGGGCGGAATCGAAGAGCTGGCCGACCTCCTGGCCCGGTCGCCGGGAGTGCGGGTCGATGGTCTGATGACCGTCGCGCCGCTCACCGGGCAGTACGCCGGACGCCAACGGGCCGCGTTCGAGCGGTTGATGGATTTGTCGACCGACCTGCGCCGAGCCCATCCGGCTGCGAACATGGTCTCCGCAGGGATGAGTGCGGACCTCGAGGATGCCGTGGCGGCCGGAGCGACACATGTACGCGTCGGCACTGCGGTACTCGGAGTCCGTCCCGGGCTCGGGTAACGTCGCCAAGAAGTCGGACCACAGCAGAAAATATGGTCATTCCGTCGAGAGGCGGGCGCAACGACCTCGTGGATCGCGGGCACTTGGGAAGTCGTCAGTCGATCCACCACAGAGCGGAGGACTCAGAGCATGGCCGGCGCGATGCGCAAGATGGCGGTCTACCTCGGCCTCGTGGAGGACGATGGGTACGACGGCAGGGGATTCGACCCCGATGACGACTTCGAGCCCGAGCTCGACCCGGAGCCCGAGCGGGACCACCGCCGGCACGAGCCGGTGCACCAGTCACACCAGTCACATCAGTCCCAAAGGGATGAATCGGTACGAGTGGTGCAGCCCCCGGTGCAGCGCGAGCCGGTGTCGCACGCCGCTTCGCTCCCCGCGGAATCGGTGCGACCCGCCCGGATCGCGCCCGTGGCGTCCATCACACAAGAACGTTCGAGTCTGGAGAAGAACGCGCCGGTGATCATGCCCAAGGTCGTGTCCGAACGAGAGCCTTACCGGATCACCACGTTGCACCCGCGGACCTACAACGAGGCCCGTACCATCGGGGAACACTTCCGTGAGGGCACCCCGGTGATCATGAATCTGACTGAGATGGATGACACAGATGCGAAGCGACTTGTCGACTTTGCGGCCGGTTTGGTGTTTGGTCTTCACGGCAGCATCGAGCGGGTGACGCAGAAGGTGTTCCTGTTGTCGCCTGCTAACGTCGATGTCACGGCGGAGGACAAGGCCCGCATCGCAGAGGGCGGGTTCTTCAACCAGAGCTGAGACGTACGACCGAAAACAGCGGTAGAGCAACACGGCATTGGGGAGAGGGAAACACCGGACATGAGCGTGGTCTTGACGATCCTCTACATCGCGCTGACGGTGTTCTTCATCGTGTTGATCTTCCGGTTGGTCATGGACTACGTCTTCCAGTTCGCCCGCTCATGGCAACCCGGCAAGGCGATGGTGGTCGTTCTGGAGGCCACCTACACTGTCACCGATCCACCGCTCAAGCTTCTGCGGCGGTTCATTCCGCCGCTGCGTCTCGGGGGCGTGGCGCTCGACCTGTCCTTCTTCGTGCTGATGATCATCGTTTTCATCCTGCGTGCGGTGGTAGCCAGCGGGATGGGAGCGGTGTGAGAGATGCGGTCTTGCCGAATGCCGACGACTACGTTGAGGTGAAGAGATGCCGTTGACCCCCGAGGACGTGCGGAACAAGCAGTTCACGACCGTCCGCCTCCGAGAAGGCTATGACGAGGACGAGGTCGATGCCTTCCTCGATGAGGTCGAAGCCGAACTGACGCGCCTGCTGCGCGAGAACGAGGACCTGCGCGCCAAACTGGCCGCGGCCACGCGCGCCGCTGCCCAGAACCAGCAGAACATGCGCAAGCCGCCGGAGCCGCAGGACCAGCAGGGCGGCATGCAGCAGGGCGGCATGCAGCAACAGGGCGGTATGCAGCAGCAGGGTATGCGAGGTCCCGGTGGACCCGTACCCGCCGGCATATCGGGCCCGCCGCAGCAGATGGGGGGCCCCATGGGTGGCCCGCCCCAGCTGCCGAGCGGTGCTCCGCAGCTGCCCGCCGGCCCCGGTGGCCAGGGTGGGCAGCAGGGTCCCGGCCCGATGGGTCAGGGACCGATGGGCCAGGGCCCCATGGGTCAGGGCCAGATGCAGCCGCAGATGGGCCAGGGCCAGATGGGCCAGGGTCCCATGGGCGGCCAGCCTCCCATGCAGCAGATGGGTGGCCCGATGGGCGGCCCCATGGGTGGTCCGATGGGCGGCCCCGGTCAGGGTCCCGGCGGCGACAGCGCCGCGCGCGTGCTCTCGCTGGCCCAGCAGACGGCCGACCAGGCGATCGCCGAGGCCCGTTCCGAGGCCAACAAGATCGTCGGTGAGGCCCGTAGCCGCGCCGAGGGTCTGGAGCGGGACGCCCGTGCCAAGGCCGACGCGCTGGAGCGGGACGCGCAGGAGAAGCACCGCGTCGCGATGGGCTCCCTGGAGTCCGCCCGCGCCACGCTGGAGCGCAAGGTCGAGGACCTGCGTGGCTTCGAGCGCGAGTACCGCACGCGTCTGAAGTCCTACCTGGAGTCGCAGCTGCGTCAGCTGGAGACCCAGGCGGACGACTCGCTGGCCCCGCCGCGTACCCCGGCGACCGCGTCGCTGCCGCCGTCCCCGGCGCCTTCCATGGCTCCGGCCGGCGCGAGCGCCCCGTCGTACGGCGGCAACCCGGGAGGCATGGGTGGAGGCATGGGCGGTGCCCCGGCTCCGGCCGCGCCCTCCTACGGCGGTCAGCAGCAGATGTCTCCGGCCATGACCCAGCCGATGGCTCCGGTCCGGCCGCAGGGCCCCTCTCCGATGGGGCAGGCTCCCTCGCCGATGCGCGGGTTCCTCATCGACGAGGACGACAACTGACGACTACTGGTACGCCGTAGGCGTCGGCAGCGTTCAGGGCGGGGCCCCGGATTTCGATCCGGGGCCCCGCCCTTTTGCTGTGCGCGGGCGGGGCGTGGAGGGGCAGGTGTCCTGCGTACGCAACGCCGAAGGCCTGGGGCGCCGAGATTTTCGGTGTCCCAGGCCTTCGGGGTGCCCGGCGGCTGTGGCTGGGCGGGGGTAGGAGGCGCTTACCGGCGCTGACAGGGTGCCGCTGCGCCTGTCGGTCAGGCCTTGCGCAGGCTGAAGGTCAGCGTCAGTGCCTCGTCCGTGAAGGGCTTGCCGAACGTGTCGTCGGCCTCGCCGGAGGTGAAGTCCGTCGCGAGGACCTCGTCCGCGATCAGGCCCGAGTGCTCGGTCAGCGCCGCGGTCACCGCCGGGTCAGTCGCCGTCCAGCGGAGCGCGATCCGGTCGGCCACGTCGAGGCCGCTGTTCTTGCGGGCCTCCTGGATGAGCCGGATGGCGTCCCGGGCGAGGCCGGCCCGGCGGAGCTCCTCCGTGATCTCCAGGTCGAGGGCGACCGTCGCACCGGAGTCGGAGGCCACCGACCAGCCCTCGCGGGGGGTCTCCGTGATGATGACCTCGTCAGGGGCGAGGGTGACGGTCTCGCCGTCGACCTCGACCGTCGCCGTGCCCTCACGCAGGGCCAGGGACAGGGCGGCCGCGTCGGCGTTCGCCACGGCCTTGGCCACGTCCTGGACGCGCTTGCCGAAGCGCTTGCCCAGCGCGCGGAAGTTGGCCTTGGCGGTGGTGTCCACCAGCGAGCCGCCGACCTCGGAGAGCGAGGCCAGCGAGCTGACGTTCAGCTCCTCCGTGATCTGCGCGTGCAGCTCGGGGTTCAGGGCGTCGAAGCCCGTCGCCGCCACCAGGGCGCGGGACAGGGGCTGACGGGTCTTGACACCGGACTCCGCGCGCGTGGCCCGGCCCAGCTCCACCAGGCGGCGGACGAGGACCATCTGCTTGGACAGGTCGGGGTCGATCGCGGAGAGGTCCGCCTCGGGCCAGGAGGCCAGGTGTACGGACTCGGGGGCGCCCGGGGAGACCGGAACGATCAGGTCCTGCCAGACCCGCTCGGTGATGAACGGGGTCAGCGGGGCCATCAGCTTGGTGACCGTCTCGACGACCTCGTGCAGGGTGCGCAGCGCGGCCTTGTCGCCCTGCCAGAAGCGGCGGCGCGACCGGCGCACGTACCAGTTGGACAGATCGTCGACGAACGCCGAGAGGAGCTTTCCTGCGCGTTGGGTGTCGTACGCCTCCAGGGCCCCGGTCACCTGGTCGGTGAGGGCGTGCAGCTCCGAGAGCAGCCAGCGGTCCAGGACCGGGCGCTCGGCCGGGGCCGGGTCCGCCGCGCTGGGCGCCCAGTTCGACGTACGGGCGTACAGGGCCTGGAAGGCGACCGTGTTCCAGTACGTGAGGAGTGTCTTGCGGACGACCTCCTGGATGGTGCCGTGGCCGACGCGGCGGGCCGCCCAGGGGGAGCCGCCGGCGGCCATGAACCAGCGGACGGCGTCGGCGCCGTGCTGGTCCATGAGCGGGATGGGCTGCAGGATGTTGCCCAGGTGCTTGGACATCTTGCGGCCGTCCTCGGCGAGGATGTGGCCGAGGCAGACGACGTTCTCGTAGGAGGACTTGTCGAAGACCAGGGTGCCGACGGCCATCAGCGTGTAGAACCAGCCGCGGGTCTGGTCGATGGCCTCGCTGATGAACTGGGCCGGGTAGCGGGACTCGAAGAGTTCCTTGTTCTTGTACGGGTAGCCCCACTGCGCGAACGGCATCGAGCCCGAGTCGTACCAGGCGTCGATGACCTCCGGGACGCGCGTGGCCGTGCTGCCGCAGCCGTCTTCGGGGCAGGGGAAGGTGACCGCGTCGATGAACGGGCGGTGCGGGTCCAGCTCCGACTGGTCGGTGCCGGAGAGCCGGCTCAGCTCCTCGCGGGAGCCGACGCAGGTCAGGTGGTTCTCCTCACAGCGCCAGATCGGCAGCGGGGTGCCCCAGTAGCGGCTGCGGGAGAGCGCCCAGTCGATGTTGTTGTTCAGCCAGTCGCCGAAGCGGCCGTGCTTGACCGAGTCCGGGAACCAGTTGGTCCTCTCGTTCTCCTGGAGGAGGCGGTCCTTGACGGCGGTGGTGCGGATGTACCAGGACGGCTGCGCGTAGTAGAGGAGCGCGGTGTGGCAGCGCCAGCAGTGCGGGTAGCTGTGCTCGTACGGGATGTGCCTGAAGAGCAGGCCACGCTGCTGGAGGTCCTCGGTGAGCTGTTCGTCCGCCTTCTTGAAGAAGACGCCGCCGACGAGGGGGACGTCCTCCTCGAAGGTGCCGTCGGGGCGGACCGGGTTCACCACGGGCAGGCCGTACGAGCGGCAGACCTTGAGGTCGTCCTCACCGAAGGCGGGGGACTGGTGGACCAGACCCGTACCGTCCTCGGTCGTCACGTACTCGGCGTTGACGACGTAGTGGGCCTCGGCCGGGAACTCCACGAGCTCGAACGGTCGTTGATAGGTCCAGCGCTCCATCTCGGCGCCGGTGAAGGTCTGGCCGGTGGTCTGCCAGCCCTCGCCGAGCGCCTTGGCGACGAGCGGCTCGGCGACGACGAGCTTCTCGCTGCCGTCCGTGGCGACCACGTAGGTGACCTCGGGGTGGGCGGCGACCGCGGTGTTGGACACCAGTGTCCACGGCGTGGTCGTCCACACCAGGAGCGCTGCCTCACCGGCGAGCGGACCGGAGGTGAGCGGGAAACGGACGTACACCGAGGGGTCGACGACCGTCTCGTAGCCCTGCGCCAGCTCGTGGTCCGACAGACCGGTGCCGCAGCGGGGGCACCAGGGGGCGACGCGGTGGTCCTGGACGAGCAGGCCCTTGTCGAAGATCTCCTTGAGCGACCACCAGACGGACTCGACGTACTCGGGGTCCATGGTCCGGTAGGCGTCGTCGAGGTCGACCCAGTAGCCCATGCGGGTCGTGAGCTCGGTGAAGGCGTCGGTGTGCCGGGTCACCGAGTCACGGCACTTGGCGTTGAACTCGGCGATGCCGTACGCCTCGATGTCCTTCTTGCCGTTGAAGCCGAGTTCCTTCTCGACCGCCAGCTCCACGGGGAGGCCGTGGCAGTCCCAGCCGGCCTTGCGGGCCACGTGGTAGCCGCGCATCGTGCGGAAGCGGGGGAAGACGTCCTTGAAGACGCGCGCCTCGATGTGGTGGGCACCCGGCATGCCGTTGGCGGTGGGCGGGCCCTCGTAGAACACCCACTCGGGGCGGCCCTCGGACTGCTCCAGGCTCTTGGTGAAGATCTTCTGCTCGCGCCAGAAGTCGAGCACCGCGTGCTCGAGCGCGGGCAGATCGACCTGGGCGGGCACCTGGCGGTACGTCGGCTCTGTCATGAGCGGGCTTCCTCCAACGGACTTGCTGCCTTCCGTCGGAGGGACGAGAGCTTCGATCCTTCGTACGCCGTGTGCGGCGCGCTCCCGCGGTACCACCCTCCTTGGCTCGCCTGTGCGCCGTGTGCGCCGGTGAGCCCCCTCATTGAGGTCGCGATGCCGGGTCTACTCGCCACGTCCCACGGACTGCGCCATGCGGTGCGGCTTTCTTCCGGCGGCTCCGGGGTGATCTTCACATCGCGCTCGCCCCCGGGCTTCCACCGTCCCCGGGTCGCTCTGGGCTGCGTACGACGCTACTCGTCCCCATCCACGCTTCTCGCTCCGCCCAGTGTACGGCGCCGTACGGACAGCGGCCGACCGGATTTCCGGCGGCCGTGGGAGGGGCTCGGCGGGACCTCGGCCGGCGTTGTCGGGCGGGAGCGGGGTGACCTGCGCGATGACCCGAATGGAGCGGGTGGGGCGTCCGGATCCTGGGACGTGCGGCGTGGCGGAATACCCGGCGGGGAGCTGGGCACAACGCTTGCAGGCTCGTCGCGCGACGGTCGTGTGATGGGCGGAATGAGTGGTCTGCCCCGTTGCCGCGGGACTCGGGGCGATTTATCGTCCCAGCACGATACGCGTGCAAGATCACAATATGTGAAGGGGCGCGGCCATGGTGGCGAAGAAGACGGCCGTACAGCAGTCGGCGTCCGGCAGATCCACGGTGGCCTCCGGCGGTGGGGACGAGGGGCAGAAGGCCGCGGCAGTGAAGGCGGCCGGCAAGAAGAGGGTGGCGAAGAAGGCGGTGGCCACGAAGGCGGTGGCGAAGAAGGCGGGGGCGAAGCGCGCGGTGACCAGGAAGAACGCGGCCGAGGAGCCGGTCGCCGGGAAGTCGGTCGCCGGGAAGTCCGGCGTCGGGAAGTCGGGCGTCGGGAAGCCGGCGGGCAGGAAGTCGGTCGGTGGTGAGTCGGCCGTCGGGAAGCCCGCGGCCAAGAAGACGACGGCCAAGAAGCGCACCTCTGCGACGAAGAGCACGGTCAAGAAGGCGGGCGCGGCCGAGGCCGCCGAGACGACGGGAGCCACGACGGTGGTTGCGAAGAACACTCCTGGTACGGCTACGGCGGCGAAGAAGAAGCCCACCGCCGTCCCCAAGGCACGGCCCGCCGCGGTGGAGCCCGGCGAGCTCGCGGTACGCCCCGGCGAGGATCCCTGGAGCCTCGACGAGGTGGACGAGGCCCGGACGGAGCTGCAGTCCGAGGCGATGCGGCTGAGGACCGAGCTGGAGGCCTCCGAGCGGGCCCTGACGGGTCTGATGCGGGACTCCGGGGACGGCGCGGGCGACGACCAGGCCGACACCGGGGCCAAGAACATCACGCGCGAGCACGAGCTGTCCCTCGCCCACAACGCGCGCGAGATGCTCGACCAGACCGAGCGCGCCCTCCACCGGCTCGCCTCGGGCACCTACGGGCTCTGCGAGAACTGCGGCAATCCGATCGGAAAGGCGCGAATGCAGGCTTTCCCCCGGGCCACACTGTGCGTCGAGTGCAAGCAGAAGCAGGAACGCCGCTAGCGATCGCCGACTGAGCCGCTGGTCCGCCGGGGCGTGTCGTACCTTTGTCCTCAGTCAGGAACCTAGGTTGAGGGACTCACGTGGCAGAGGCGGAGCGCATCATCGGTACGCCGGACATTCCAGACGCGGCGGGGGCCGACCCGGAGCAGTCCGACGGCGGCGACGCCGCGGCGCAGCGGACCGAGGCGGCGGCCGAGCCGCGCGGGCGGCGCCGGATCGCCGTGCTGTTCGGGGTCGCCGCGCTGGCGTACGCGCTCGACCTGGTCAGCAAGATGATCGTGGTCGCGAAGCTGGAGCACCATGAGCCGATCGAGATCATCGGAGACTGGCTGAAGTTCGAGGCGATCCGCAACGCGGGCGCGGCCTTCGGCTTCGGCGAGGCCTTCACGATCATCTTCACGATGATCGCGGCGATCGTGATCGTGGTGATCGCCCGGCTCGCCCGCAAGCTCTACAGCCTGCCCTGGGCGATCGCGCTCGGTCTGCTGCTCGGCGGCGCGCTGGGCAACCTCACCGACCGGATCTTCCGGTCGCCGGGGGTCTTCGAGGGCGCGGTCGTCGACTTCATCGCGCCGAAGGGCTTCGCGGTCTTCAACCTCGCGGATTCGGCCATCGTGTGCGGCGGCATCCTGATCGTGCTGCTGTCGTTCCGGGGGCTCGACCCGGACGGGACCGTCCACAAGGACTGAGTCCACGGGGCGAGGGCGGGGCCCAGGCGGGACCGAGGCGGGGGCCGACCGGGTTTTCCACAGGCGCGGTCGGGCGTGTCGTGACGGTCCGGCATACTCGTCGGGTGAGCACGATTCCCGAGATCCGTACCCTGCCCGTGCCCGACGGCCTGGAGGGCGAGCGCGTCGACGCCGCCATCTCCCGCATGTTCGGCTTCTCCCGCACCAAGGCGGCCGAGCTCGCCGCCGCGGGGAAGGTCACGGTCGACGGGTCGGTGGTCGGCAAGTCGGAGCGGGTGCACGGCGGGGCCTGGCTGGAGGTCGAGATGCCGCAGGCGCCCGCGCCGGTGCAGGTCGTCGCCGAGCCGGTCGAGGGCATGGAGATCGTGCACGACGACGACGACGTGGTCGTGATCGTCAAGCCGGTCGGTGTGGCCGCGCACCCAAGCCCCGGCTGGTCCGGGCCCACCGTGATCGGCGGGCTCGCCGCCGCCGGGTACCGGATCTCGACGTCCGGCGCCGCCGAGCGCCAGGGCATCGTGCACCGGCTCGACGTGGGCACCTCGGGCCTCATGGTGGTCGCCAAGTCGGAGTACGCGTACACCTCCCTGAAGCGCCAGTTCAAGGAGCGGACGGTCGACAAGCGGTACCACGCGCTGGTCCAGGGCCACCCCGACCCGACGAGCGGCACCATCGACGCGCCCATCGGCCGGCACCCCAACCACGACTACAAGTGGGCCGTCATCGCCGAGGGCAAGCCGTCGGTCACGCACTACGACCTCATCGAGGCGTTCCGTGCCGCTTCCCTGCTCGACATCAAGCTGGAGACCGGGCGCACGCACCAGATCCGCGTCCACATGTCGGCCCACCGCCACCCGTGCGTCGGCGACCTGACGTACGGCGCCGATCCGACGCTCGCCAAGCGGCTCGGCATCACCCGCCAGTGGCTGCAGGCCGTCCGGCTCGGCTTCGAGCACCCCGGGGACGGGAGCTGGGTCGAGTTCGAGTGCGACTACCCGGCGGATCTGCAGAAGGCCCTGGACAAGGTTCGGGAGGAGACGTACGCGTGAGCCCCGTACCGGTGTCCTACGAGGTGCGCGTCGCCGACGGCCCCGCCGATCGCGAGGCGTGCTTCGCGGTGCGCAAGGAGGTCTTCGTCGTCGAGCAGGGGGTGCCGGAGGACCTGGAGTACGACGCGTACGACGCCGGGGCAGTGCACGTCCTCGCCGTACGGGACGACGGGGTGCCCCTCGGGGCCGGGCGGCTGCTGTACGGGGAGGCCGCCGCCGGCAAGACCGGTGGGGAGTTCGGGGTCGGGTCCCTGGGGCGGCTCGCGGTCGTGCCGGAGGCCCGGGGGCTGGGCGTCGGGGTCGCGCTGGTGCGGGCCGTCGAGGAGGCGGCCCGGGAGCGCGGGCTGACCGCGGTGGACCTGGGGGCGCAGACACACGCGCTGGGTTTCTACGAGCGGCTGGGGTATGCGGCGTACGGGCCGGAGTTCCTGGACGCGGGCATACCTCATCGCGCGATGCGGCGCAGGCTTTGACGGGGTGCAGGCTTTAGCGTTCCGTGGTGCGGGTGGGGCACCCTGGGCATCCGGTCGGTCGTGATCGTCTAGCACCAGCGGAGCGCCCCCATGGATCAGTTGGCCCTGTTCTTCGTCCTGCTGGTGGGGGCCGTGGTCAGTGTGCCGGTGGGGGAGCGGCTGAAGCTGCCCGCGCCGGTGCTGATGACCTTGCTCGGTATCGCGCTGGCCATCCCCGGGTTCGTGCCCAATGTCGAGATCCCGCCGGACCTCATCCTGCCGCTGCTGTTGCCGCCGCTGCTGTACGCGGCGGTCCGGCGGACCTCCTGGCGGCAGTTCACGGCGAACCTGCGGCCGATCCTCCTGCTGGCCGTGGCCCTGGTGTTCGTGACCACCGCCGCGGTGGCCGCCATGGCGCACGCGATCGTGCCCGGACTGCCCATCGCGGCGGCCGTGGCGCTCGGCGCCCTCGTCGCGCCGCCCGACCCGGTGGCGGCGACCGCCGTGGCCGGGCAACTCGGGCTGCCGCGCCGACTGGTGTCGATACTGGAGGGCGAGGGCCTCTTCAACGACGTCACCGCCATCGTGCTCTACCACGTGGCCATCGCCGCCGTCGTCAGCGGATCGTTCTCCTGGCCCAGCGCCGCGCTCCAGCTCGTGCTGTCCGCCGTCGTCGCCCTCGCCGTGGGCATCGGGCTCGGCTGGGCGGCCAACAAGCTGATGGACTTCCTGGAGGACGCGACGCTGCAGATCGGGCTGACCCTGCTCGTGCCGTACGCGTCGTACGTGATGGCCGAGGAACTCCACGGGTCCGGGGTGCTCGCGGTGCTCACGACCGCGTTGTTCCTCGCGGAGTACGCGCTCGGCGCTGACGACGTCCTGACGCGGCTCGCCGGGCACACGGTCTGGGACGTCGTGGACACGCTGGTCACCGGTGTCGCCTTCGGGCTGATCGGGCTGGAGCTGCACAACGCGATCCGTACGGCGTCGGGGCGGTGGGGCGAGATGCTCGGCTGGGCGGCGGCCGTCGTGGCCGTCGTCGTGCTCGTACGGCTGCTGTGGTTGCTGCCGGCGACGTGGCTGGCGCGGCGGTTGCACGCGAAGCGGGACTACGACGAGGAGATCCCGATGTCGTGGCGCGAGACCGTGGTGATGTGGTGGTCGGGGATGCGGGGGGTGGCGTCCGTGGCGCTGGCGCTGGCGATTCCGTTGGAGACGGACAGTGGGGCGCCGTTCCCGGACCGGGACGAGATCGTGTTCATCGCGTTCGGGGTGATCATGGCGACGTTGGTGCTGCAGGGGCTGACGCTGCCGCGGCTGGCGCGGTGGTTGGGGGTGTGCGCGGACGAAGGGGCCGGGAAGCAGTTCGAGAAGACATTGGCCGTGCGGGCGGCGAAGGCGGCGAAGCGGCGGCTGAAGGAGATCGAGGAGACGGAGGAGCTGCCGGAGGAGATGTCCGAGCGGCTGCTGCGGCGGGCCTTCGAGATCGGGGTGCGGATCAGTCCGGAGGTGGGGGAGGAGGAGCGCCGCGAGGGGCATGAGCAGCGGGTGCGCCGGCTTCGCCGGATGCGGCGGATCCAGGGGGAGATGTTGAGCGCGGCCCGGCATGAGGTGCTGGCGGCGCGGAGTGAGGCGGGGGCGGATCCTGAGGTGGTGGATCGGGTGTTGCGGCATTTGGATGTGCGGAGCCTGCGGTGAGCTGGGCGGCCCCCCTTTGCCCACCCGCGCCCGCCCGTGACTCCTTGATGGTGAAGTGCGGGTCTCCTGTGGGGGCTTGTCGCCGTCGGCGGCTGCGGGTTCAAGACGTTGCCCACCCGCGCACCGCCCGTGCCTCCTTGGCGGAAAGGTGCGGGTTTCTTGTGGAGATTGGTCGCCGTTGGCGGTTGCGGGTTCGTTGTGGGTCGTGAGTGTGGGGCGGCTCCGGGTTCGGGGCCGCCCCACTGGTGGGTCGGTGTGAGGAGTGTTCAGCCTCTGCCCGGGGTCCTCGGGGGCTCGTGGACTCGGGCTCGGTTGATGCGAGGGGCCGTGCCGTCGCCGTTGGGGGAGTGGGAGTGGGAGTGGGGGTGGGCCGGGGGGAGGACCGCGTCGGCGGTGTTGACGCGGGGGAGGGCGTAGGGGTGGGTCTCGGTGAGCCAGTGGATGAGCTGCTCGCGGACGGAGACGCGGACGGTCCACAGGTCGTCAGGGTCCTTGGCGGTGACGAGGGCGCGGACCTCCATGGTGGAGGGCGTCGAGTCCGTGACTGCCAGGTCGTAGTGGCGGCCGTCCCAGGCAGGGCAGGAACGCAGGATGTCGCGCAGCCGCTCGCGCATCGCGGCCAGCGGCGCGGCGTGGTCGACGTGCAGGAAGACCGTGCCGGTCATCTGCGCGCCGCCCCGGGACCAGTTCTCGAACGGCTTCGAGGTGAAGTACGACACCGGCATCGTGATCCGGCGCTCGTCCCAGGTGCGGACCGTCAGGAACGTGAGGGTGATCTCGTCGACCGTGCCCCACTCGCCCTCCACCACGACCACGTCACCGAGGCGGACCATGTCGCCGAAAGCGATCTGCAGCCCGGCGAAGAGGTTGCTCAGCGTGGACTGCGCGGCGATACCGGCGACGATGCCCAGGAGTCCGGCCGAGGCCAGCAGTGAGGCGCCGGCCGCGCGCATCGCCGGGAACGTCAGCAGCATCGCGGCCGCGGCCACCACACCGACGATCGCCGAGACGACCCGCATGATGAGCGTCACCTGGGTCCGAACCCGGCGCACCCGGGCCGGATCGCGGTGGGCGCGCGCGTAACGGCTGTACGTCGTCTCCACTATCGCGGCCGCGATGCGGATCACCAGCCAGGCCGTGGCGCCGATCAGCACCAGCGTCAGGGTGCGCCCGATGGCGGTGCGGTGCTGCTCCAGCAGCTGCGCCTCGTCGTACGACGCTCTGAGGAAGGCCGCGCACAGGACCAGCTGGTAGGGGATGCGACCGCGGCGCAGCAGGCCCCACAAGGGAGTTTCGTGGTGCCGCTGGTCCGCCTTGCGCAGCAGCAGGTCGGTCGTCCAGCCGATGAGCAGCGTGAGGACGACCGAGCCACCGATGACGATCAATGGGCGGAGTAGGTTCTCCATGTCTTCGAACGTAACCGGCCGCGCGGGGTCATGAACATGTGACTTCGGCCGCGCTCTGGGTACGGGCGCCGGGGCCGGGCGGCGGACCCGCTGTCGGACCCGGCTGGCACCATGGCCCCATGAACATCATGCTCTTCCACTCGATCTACGGTCTGCGTGACGCCGTACGGCGGGCCGCAGACCGGCTGCGTGACGCCGGTCACGAGGTGTGGACCCCCGACCTCTTCGACGGCCGGACGTTCGACACGGTCGAGGAGGGCAGGGACCTCAACGAGGAACTGGGCCGGGAAGAACTCCTCAAGCGGGCGGTCCTGGCCGCCGCGCCCTACTCGGAGCGAGGGCTCGTCTACGCCGGCTTCTCGCTCGGTGCCGCCGTCGCGCAGACCCTCGCCCTGGGCGACAAGAACGCGCGCGGACTGCTGCTCCTGCACGGCACGTCGGACATCGCCGCCAGTGCCTCCGTGGACGAGCTGCCCGTTCAACTGCACGTCGCCGAGCCCGACCCCTTCGAGCCCGACGACTGGCTGAGCGCCTGGTACCTGCAGATGCGCAAGGCGGGTGCCGACGTCGAGGTCTACCGCTACGCCGGCGCCGGCCACCTCTACACCGACCCCGACCTCCCCGACTACGACGAGGAGGCCGCCGAGGCCACCTGGCACGTGGCTCTCGGCTTCCTCGAAACCCTCTGAGGCCCGGGCGGGATCACACGGGGTCGTACGTCCGCTCCACCTTCTGCGTCCCGCTCCGCGTCCGGTACGACCGAGCCCAGGACGAGGTCGCGCCGGCCTTGGTGCGGTCGGACAGGACGTAGAAGTCCATCTGCGCCCGCGCGGCGGTGATGTCCAGGACGCCGTAGCCGTGCCGGTCGGTGTCGACCCAGTGGACGTGCCGGTTGGCGGCGCGGATCAGCGGGGAGGCCACGGCGGAGACGGTGCCCTCGGGGACCTTGACGAGGTCGTCGAGGTTGTCGGAGGTGACCGACGTGACGACGAACTCGGTGGCGGCGGAGGCCGACAGCGGGTACGTACCGGCGTTGACCGGCACGTCGTTGGCCCAGGCCATGTGGATGTCGCCGGTGAGGAAGACGGTGTTGCGGATGGCGTTCTGCCGCAGATGGGCGAGGAGTTCGCGGCGGTCGTCGGTGTAGCCGTCCCACTGGTCCGGGTTGAGGGCGAGCCCCTCCTTGGGCAGACCGAGCAGCTCGGCGAGGGGTTCGAAGAGGTCGGCGGTGAGGTTGCCGAGGGCGAACGGGGCGATCATCACCGAGTTGCCGACCAGGCGCCAGGTCGTGTCGGAGGACTTGAGCCCGGCCTTCAGCCAGTCGAGCTGGGCCCGGCCCGTCAGCGTACGGTCCGGGTCGTCGACCTCGCCGTCGCCTATGCCCACCTGCTGCGACCGGAAGGAACGCAGGTCGAGCAGGGAGAGGTCGACGAGCTTGCCGAAGCGCAGCCGTCGGTAGGTGGTGCCCGCGACCGCCGGGCGCACCGGCATCCACTCGAAGTAGGCCTGCTTGGCCGCCGACGAACGGGCCGTCCAGGCGCCCTCCGCGCCCTCGGTGTGGTTCTCGGCGCCGCCCGACCAGGCGTCGTTGGCGATCTCGTGGTCGTCCCAGATGGCGACGACCGGAGCGGCCGCGTGCAGGGCCTGGAGGTCCGGGTCGGTCTTGTAACGGGCGTGCCGGACGCGGTAGTCGGCGAGGGAGAGGATCTCGTGGGCGGGCGCGTGGGGTCGTACGACCTTGTCGCGGGTGCCGTACTCGCCGGTGCCGTACTCGTAGATGTAGTCGCCGAGGTGGAGCCACGCGTCCAGGTCGCCGCGCGCGGCGAGATGACGGTAGGCCGCGAAGTAGCCGCCCTCCCAGTTGGCGCAGGACACCACGCCGAAGCGCAGGCCGGTGACGGCGGCGTCGGCGGCCGGGGCGGTGCGGGTGCGGGCGGCCGGGGAGTCGGTGCCGCCGGCCGAGAAACGGAACCAGTAGTCCGTGGCGGGCGCGAGGCCGCGTACGTCCGCCTTGACGGTGTGGTCGGAGGAGGCGCTCGCGGTCGTCGAACCCTTGGCGACGATCTGGGTGAACGCCTTGTCCAGGGCGACGGTCCAGCCGACCTCGACGTCCGGGCCGACACCGGAGCCGGGCAGCGCGGCGGCGGTGGGCGTCACCCGGGTCCACAGCAGGACACCGTCGGGCAGCGGATCACCGGAGGCGACCCCGTGCAGGAAGGCGGGGGACTCGGCCGCGCGCGCCGGCATCGCGGCCGCCAGCGGTGCCGCGAGGACGGCTCCGGCCGTGGCCGCCTTGACCACCGCACGGCGGCTCGGGGCGGACGAACTCGTGGGCTGAGTGGGGGAGTCGGGTCTGGAGTGAGATCTGCGACTGGTCACGGCCGATGAGATTACTGATGGGTAGGGCCGGATGTAAGGCAGAAGTCCGAAATCCGCTCAATGTTCAGACGGTCGTGCGCTGTTCGTCGGATCGCGCACGGCGGGAGCGGACGAACGCCGCCCAAGTGGGCGGTCGTCGTGAGGGGTTGTCAGGGCTTCGGTGAGCCCGCGCCCCGTGTCGGTCACCGGTTCTCGGCGTAGCGTCTGGCCAGGGCGATCAGGGCCGCGCGGTCGGCGCTGTCGGTGCGGTGGCGGAGGCTGGCGAGGTGCTTCTCGACCGTGCGGGGGGACAGGAAGAGGTGCTCGGCGATCTCCTGGTTGCCGAGCCGGGCGGCGAGCAGACGCAGCACCTCGTACTCCCGGGCGGTCACCCCCACGCGGCGCAGTTCTCCCGGGATCGTGTCGTGGCCCTGGCGGCGGCGCGGGACGGGAGAGCCGGCGTCGCGCAGCAGGGCCCGGCACGCGGCGGACACACGGGTGGTGCCCCGCTCGTGGAAGTACTGCTCGGCGGCGCGCAGCCATTCGACGGGCCGGCCCCAGCCGTCGACGAGCGCGGCCTGGGCGCCCAGCCGCATGCAGAGGTGAGCCGCCAGGGGGATCGCGGCGGTGCCGGTCAGGGCCTCCTCCGCCGTCTTGGCGGCCTCGGCCGTCCGCCCTTCGCGGCCCAGCAGGACGGCCCGGGACCAGCCGGCGAAGGGACGGTCCCAGTGGACCTGGGCGAGCCGTTCGGCGGCGGGACCGCCGAGTTCGCCCCAGTCGGCCGTGCCGTGCAGGGTGCGCAGCAGGAGGTACGGGCCGAGGAAGCCGGTGACGCCACGGGTGCTGGGCAGGGCCCGCATGACGGCGTCCGCCTCGGTGAACTCGGCCAGTGCGCGGTCGGGTTCCTCCCGCAGCAGGGAGCAGATGCCCTGGGCCCAGCCCCACACGGAGGTGTCGGCGTACCCCCAGAGCGCCCCGGCGCTGCGCCCGGCGAGCGCGCGCTCCAGCGTGCGCAGGGTCGCGTCGAGCTTCTCGCGCTCCCCGAGCGAGGCGGCGATGATGCCGTCCACGCCGGCGCCGATCAACTCCACCTCGCGCAACCGCAGTCGGCCTGCCGTCTCCCGGAGGCGACGCGCGGACTCCGTGGCCCGGTCCTGTTCGTCGCGCAGAATGTGGGCGAGGGTCAGATGCATGTCGGCCCAGGCGGTCATGAGCACCGCGCCGGTGTCCTCGGCGGCCCCGCGCGCGGCGAGCAGCCGGTCCGTGCCGGTGAACCGAACGCGGTCGAGCACGCCCAGTTCCAGCAGACCGCGGATCCGCCACACCGGCAGCGCGTGTGTCTCGGCGGTGGCGACCAGCCGGGCGAACGCGTCCTCCGCCTCGCCCAGGTCCCGGGGGCGCAGGCAGTAGCCGAGCATGTTGAGCGCCTTGCACGCCACCTCCGGCAGGCCCACCTCCTCGGCGGTCGCGACGGCACCCTCGGCGAGCGCGCGGGCGCTCTCCAGTCGGTCCGGGCGCTGCGAGTTGAGCACGAGGTGGGCGGCGACCGCGTCCAGGGCGGCGCGGGACGCCGGGTCGGGAGTGTCGCCGAGCAGGTCCCTCGCCCGTTGCACGGCGGTCAGGCCCTCCTCCCACTGCTGGGCGGTCGCCGCGGCCCGGGCCCGGGTCAGGAAGCCCGCCGCCCGACGGCCGGCCGGCGCGCCGGACACCGTCAGGACACGGTCCAGCCGGTCACCGAGTTCGGGTACGCGCCGTACGTCGCCGGTGAGGACGAGCGTGCCGAGCAGTTCCTCCAGCAGCCGGGCCACGGCTTCGGGAGGTGCGTCCGGCGTGTCGGCGATCAGTTCCAGGCCCCGGTCGAGGAGTTGGACGGCGGTCAGCAGCGCGCCCCGCGCGACGGCCTGCCGACCGGCCCGGGCGAGCAGCACGGCCGCCCGCGCGGGCCGTCCCCCGGCGACACACAACTCCGCGGCGAGCCGGTACAGATCGTCACCGGCGTCCTCGCCGAGGGGGCGGTGGGGGGAGCGCTTCGGTGTGTCGGGGAGGTCGGCCGGCCCGGGCACGCGGTGCCGTTGGCCGGGTGTGCCGGGTGACTTCGAGGCGGGGGCGTTGCCCGGGCTCGGCGTGTCGGGGGCCGGTGGGCTCGGGTCGTGCGGGCGTGTCGGGATGCCCGGGGCGGCGTAGGTCCCGTCGGGGCCCGGTTCCGCCTCGCCCGCTCCCCACGCCCCCTCGATCGCGTCCGCCGCCGCCAGACACAGGGCCGCCCGTTCGGCGGGGAGCAGGCGGTGGGTGATGGCGTCGGCCGTCAGGGCGTGGCGGAAGGTGTGCCAGCCGGGGTCGGCGGGGGTGGTGGCGCCGGAGACGAGGTGGGCGTGGGAGGCGTGACGGAGTTGGGTGAGGGCGGTCGCGCGGTCCAGGCCGGCGGCGCGGGCGGCGATCTCGACGGGGAAGCGCCGGCCGAGGACCGCAGCCGCCTCCAGGAGGGCGACACCGGCGGGCGGCAGCTGGTCCACGCGTTGCAGGACGGCGGCGGCGACGGTGGCGGGGACCCCGGCGTCGAGGGAGCCGGTCACCGTCCAGCGGGAGTCCGTGCCCCGGACGAGACCGCCGCCGTCGACCATGGCGCGCAGCAGTTCCTCCACGACGAAGGGGACGCCCTCGGACACGGTGTGCAGCCGGTTCAGTACCGCGGTCGGGACGTCCTCGGTGGAGTCGTGGCCCAGACAGCGGGCCGCCAGCTCGGCGGTGCCGGCCGGCCCGAGGCGGGCGAGGCGGACGGTCCGGGCCGTACGACGGGACGCGGCGGCCCCGGCGAGGTCGAGCGCCGGGCCGGACTCGCCGCGCAGGGTCGCCAGCAGGACCGTCCGCTGCCCGGCGAGGTTGTCCGTCAGGTAGTCGACGATGGCGAGCGTGTCGGCGTCCGCGTCGTGCAGGTCCTCCAGCACCAGGACACAGCCGCCCTCCCGGCCGAGGACGTGCAGGAGTCGCAGCACCGCCTCGGCGTATCCGACGAGGGGCGCGCCGTCCTGCGGTGCCAGCCCGCACAGCCGGGTCAACAGCGGTTCGTAGAGGCCCAGTTCACCGTCCGAGGGGGCCCCGTCGCCCCGTAACCCGGAGAACACGGCCTCCGCCAGAGGGCGCAGCGGCACCGCGCGCCCGGCGGACGCGGCTCGTCCGCGCAGGACACGCGTCCCGGCGTGCGCGGCGGCGGACGCGGCTTCCTCGACGAGTCGGGACTTGCCGATGCCGGGCTCGCCCAGCACGAAGACCGACGAACCCCGCCCGTCCCGGGCCGCCCGGACGACGGCCGCCAGAAGCTCGCGCTCCGCCTCCCTGCCGATCAGGGCGGGCGAGGACAGCGACGAGAACGACGGCTCCGCGGAGAACGACGGCTCCAAAGAGAAAGACGGCAACTCCAGGCCCCCTGCGCCCTGTTGGGATGGTCGTGGCAACCCCCGCACGCCCCCGTACGCCTCGCGTACGTCCCCCCGGTATGCGTCAGGGGCGCCGCCCCCGCACGACACCCCGCCGGCAATTCCTCGCACGCGTCATCGAGGCGCGTACAGAGTAGCCCCCAGTTGCACAGGGGCCGCACAACTACATGGGGGTTCTTCCCCGATACCCGGCGCCCCGGAGTCCGGCACGCTGATGTCTCGGCAGGGCAGGGGGGACAGGGCATGACCCGGGGGGACATGCCCTGCCTGCTTCTTTTCATTTTGCGGCAGGGAGGTCGTCGATGCAGCGTGCCCAGGTGTGGGTCGCCGCCGGAGTGCTGGGCGTGGTCCTGTGCGGGTGCTCGTCATCCACCGGGAGCACCGGCAGCACCGGAAGCAGCGGGGGAGGCAGTGGCGGCGGGTCGTCCGCCGGTGCCGCCGCCGACGAACCGGAGGTTCCACTGACCACCCAGGACCTGGAGCGGGTCTGCACGGACGGACTCGGCTTCGCGGGACTGCCGGCCTACGACCGTACGAAGAAGACGGTGCACCCGGCGCAGCTCATGAACAGCACCGGTGACGGCTGGAGCAGCAGCGTGCCCGTCGACGGCGACTTCCCCAAGGGCTGGTTCCTCGGCTACGAGGACAAGCCGGCCCAGACGGAGCTGGTCGTCTGCCTCGAGCGCACCAAGGTCACCGCGACCGGCAAGGTCTGCGACATGGAGGCCGACGGCAAGCCGCTGAAGATCAAGACGTACAACACCTCGTACCGGCTGCGGGTCGTCGAGGCGCGCACCGGCAAGGAGCAGTACGCGCACAGCGGCAAGGCCGAGTCCGACGAATGCCCGGCCTACATCTTCACCTCCTCGGACGACGAGGACGCCGACAAGTACTACAACGAGGTCCGGCCCGAGGACTACCGGAAGCGGATCAAGCCGTACATCGCGCCGTAGCCGTAGCCGTAGCCGTAGCCGTAGCGCGATATGGGCGGGTGGGTGGCCGGGGGCCGGTCCCCGGGCACCCACCCGCCCTGTGCTCGGCGCGGTACCTACTTGGTGACGCCCGCGTCCTTGAGCGCCTTCTCCCAGTCCGCGACCGAGGAGGGGTTGGTGATCGTCTTGTCATTGATCTTGATGGTCGGGGTCGACTCGACCCCCTCGGCGTCGTCGAAGGACTTGCTCATCCGCATCGCCCAGGCGTCGTAGGTGCCCTTCTCGACCGCGTCCTGGAACTTCTTGTTGTTCTTCAGCGTGTCGACGGTGTTCGCGACCTTGATCAGATAGCTGTCCTTGGCGAAATCGTCGGTCGACTCCGACGGGTGGTACTTCGCGGAGTACAGCGCGGCCTTGTAGCCGAGGAAGGCCTCGGGACTGACGTCCAGGGCGGCGCCGAGCGCGCTCAGCGCGTTCTTCGAGCCCTCGCCGGTGAGGTTGCCGTCCAGGAAGGTGCCGAGGGTGAAGGAGAGCTTGTAGTCGCCGTCCTCCATGCCCTTGTCGACGGTCTCGCCGACGGTCTGCTCGAAGCTGGCGCAGGCCGGGCAGCGCGGGTCCTCGTACAGGTGCACCACGTTGTCGGACTTGGAGTCGCCGATCAGCACGGTGGTGCCGTTCTTGCCCGAGGTGTTGGCGGGGGCGACCACCGTGGCGTCGGCCGCCGCCTCCCACTTGGTGGGCTTGCTGTTCTGGACGACGGCGTAACCGACGCCGCCCGCTATCGCGAGAACCGCGACGATCGACGACGCCACGATCGCCTGACGCCTGACCTTCGCGCGCTTGGCCTGACGCTCGCGCTCCAGACGCAGCCGCTCACGGGCCGCCGACTTCGCCGCGTTGCTGTTCCGCTTGCTCATAAGGGTGACTCCCTGGGAAACGCGCACCCGATGTGCGCGGATGGGTAGGACGGGGATGTGCTCGTGCTCGGAAGGCGGTCACGCGAAGGTGACCGAGCACGGCGGTCCACGCCGTCCCAGGGAGTGGGCGAAGAGAAGGGTGCGGGCGGTGGCCGTACGGTCCGCCACGCGCCGCGGCCGGTGCTCCGCCGGGGCGGGCCGCACCAGGACGGAGGCGACCGCGAGCAGCAGCGGCCGGAAACCGGCGGCGACCGCGGCGTCCAACAGCTGGGCCAGCGCCCGCTCGCCCCGGCGCAGCCAGGCGGCGGCCAGCAGCCCCACGCCGACGTGGGCGGCGAGCAGCAGCCAGGCGGCGGTCGGACCGGCGCCGGCCAGCAGCGCGGCAGCCCGCTCGGAGCCGCCGGTGACCCGCGCCAGCGGTGCGCCGACACTGCCGCCGCACAGCACATCGAGCCCGAGCTGCCGCAGCGGACCGGTGACCGGACCGCCCGCCTCGCCGTAACAGGCGTGCTGGCCCGCGGTGAACACCGTGTCGGCGGCCAGCTCCAGCGGGATCAGTACGGAGGCGATCCGCCCGAAGCCGCGCTCACGGCCGGCCAGCGCGTACGAGACGGCGAAGACGGCGGCGGTGATCGCGGCGACGGCGGTCAGCGGGAGCGGGACCCCGGACAGCAGCACGTGCGACGCGGTGCCGAGCGTCACGACGACAGCCGTGAACAGCGCCGCGCGTACGGCTCTGAAGTGGGTCCCGGATATGTCCATGGCGTGGAGAGTCTCCCACGGACACCCGTAAGGGACCGCTAAAAGGCCCCTGTGAGTGCCCGACGGGGATGTGGGGCGGCTACAGACCAGGGATCCGGCCGTTGCGGAAGAGGTCGACGAAGATCTGGTGGTCCGCACGTGCCCGGGCCCCGTACGCGTGGGCGAAGTCCACCAGGAGCGGCGCGAAGCCCTCCTCGTCGGCCGCGATCGCCGCGTCGATGGCCCGCTCCGTGGAGAACGGCACCAGGGACTGCCCGGTCAGGTCGTCCGCCGCCGCGTGCATCGTGGCCGTGGCCCGGCCGAGGTCGGCTACGACCGCCGCGATCTCCTCCGGGTCGTCGATGTCGCTCCAGTCCAGGTCGACCGCGTACGGCGACACCTCGGCGACCAGCTGTCCGGCGCCGTCCAGCTCGGTCCAGCCCAGCCACGGATCCGCGTGCGCCTGCAGCGCCCGCTGGGAGATCACCGTGCGGTGGCCCTCGTGCTCGAAGTAGTCACGGATGCGCTGGTCGGTGATGTGCCGGGAGACGGCCGGGGTCTGGGCCTGCTTGATGTAGATCACGACGTCGTTCTCCAGGGCGTCGCTCTGCCCCTCCAACAGGATGTTGTACGACGGCAGCCCCGCCGAGCCGATGCCGATGCCTCGGCGGCCGACGACGTCCTTCACCCGGTAGGAGTCCGGGCGGGTCAGGGACGACTCGGGGAGCGTCTCCAGGTAGCCGTCGAAGGCGGCCAGCACCTTGTAGCGGGTGGCCGCGTCCAGCTCGATGGAGCCTCCGCCCGGCGCGAACCGGCGCTCGAAGTCGCGGATCTCCGTCATCGAGTCCAGCAGGCCGAAGCGGGTCAGCGAGCGGGCGTCGCGCAGCGCGTCCAGCAGCGGGCCCTGGGCGGTGTCCAGCGTGAACGGGGGCACCTCGTCCTGCTTGGCGCCGGTCGCTACGGCGTGGATCCGCTCGCGGTAGGCGGCCGCGTAGGTCTCCACCAGCTCGGTGATCTGCTCGTCACTGAGCGCCTTCGCATACCCGATGAGCGCCACGGAGGCGGCGAAGCGCTTCAGGTCCCAGGTGAAGGGGGCGACGTAGGCCTCGTCGAAGTCGTTCACGTTGAAGATCAGGCGGCCCGTGGAGTCCATGTACGTGCCGAAGTTCTCCGCGTGCAGGTCGCCGTGGATCCACACCCGCGAGGTGCGCTCGTCCAGGTACGGGCCGGCACCTTCGCTCCCACCACCCCGCCCGGCGTTCTCCGCCTCCAGGTCGTTGTAGAACAGGCACGCCGTGCCCCGGTAGAACGCGAAGGCCGAGGCCGCCATCTTCCGGAACTTCACGCGGAACGCGGCCGGGTCGGCGGCCAGGAGCTGGCCGAAGGCGGTGTCGAAGACGGCGAGGATCTCCTCACCGCGTCGCTCGTCGTCGAGCTGCGGAACCGACATCGCTGGGTGCCTCCTGATGGATCACGGGTGGGTCGACCTCTCAACGTGCGAGCGCGCACGGGAGTGCCCACGACTCCTCCCCGAAAGGTACGGGGGAGAGCCCTCGCCGTGTCAGTCCCGAGGCATAGACTTCGACGCTGTCCCCCAGACTGTCCGCAGCCCGTGGGGAAGTCGTTCACGCCTGTTTTCCCTGTGTCCCCTGGAGGCCGAAGCCGTGTCAAAGCCGCCGTTCACGCACCTGCACGTCCACACCCAGTACTCGCTGCTGGACGGTGCCGCGCGGCTCAAGGACATGTTCGACGCGTGCAACGAGATGGGCATGACCCACATCGCCATGTCCGACCACGGCAACCTGCACGGGGCGTACGACTTCTTCCACTCCGCGAAGAAGGCCGGCGTCACCCCGATCATCGGCATCGAGGCGTACGTCGCCCCCGAGTCCCGCCGCAACAAGCGCAAGATCCAGTGGGGCCAGCCGCACCAGAAGCGGGACGATGTGTCCGGTTCGGGTGGTTACACGCACAAGACGATCTGGGCGGCGAACAAGACCGGTCTGCACAACCTCTTCAAGCTCTCCTCCGACGCGTACGCCGAGGGCTGGTTGCAGAAGTGGCCCCGGATGGACAAGGAGACCATCTCCCAGTGGTCCGAGGGGCTCATCGCCTCCACCGGCTGCCCCTCCGGAGAGCTGCAGACCCGGCTGCGCCTCGGCCAGTTCGACGAGGCCCTGAAGTCCGCCGCCGAGTACCAGGACATCTTCGGCAAGGACCGGTACTTCCTGGAGCTGATGGACCACGGCATCGAGATCGAGCACCGGGTCCGCGACGGCCTCCTGGAGATCGGCAAGAAACTCGGCATCCCTCCGTTGGTCACCAACGACTCGCACTACACCTACGCGCACGAGGCGACCGCCCACGACGCGCTGCTGTGCATCCAGACCGGCAAGAACCTCTCCGACCCGGACCGCTTCAAGTTCGACGGCACCGGCTACTACCTGAAGTCCACGGACGAGATGTACGCCATCGACTCCTCGGACGCCTGGCAGGAGGGCTGCGCCAACACCCTGCTGGTCGCCGAGCAGATCGACACCACGGGCATGTTCGAGGCCCGGAACCTGATGCCGAAGTTCGACATCCCCGAGGGGTACACGGAGGTCAGCTGGTTCCGCGAGGAGACCATGCGCGGCATGCACCGCCGCTTCCCGGACGGCATCCCGGACGACCGTATGAAGCAGGTCGAGTACGAGATGGACACCATCATCTCGATGGGCTTCCCGGGCTACTTCCTCGTGGTCGCCGACTTCATCATGTGGGCCAAGAAGCAGGGCATCGCGGTCGGCCCCGGCCGAGGCTCCGCGGCCGGCTCGATCGTCGCGTACGCCATGGGCATCACCGACCTCGACCCGATCCCGCACGGTCTGATCTTCGAGCGGTTCCTCAACCCCGAGCGCATCTCCATGCCCGATGTCGACATCGACTTCGACGAGCGCAGGCGCGTCGAGGTGATCCGGTACGTGACGGAGAAGTACGGCGCCGACAAGGTCGCCATGATCGGCACCTACGGCAAGATCAAGGCGAAGAACGCCATCAAGGACTCCGCGCGTGTGCTGGGCTACCCGTACGCGATGGGCGACCGGCTCACCAAGGCCATGCCCGCCGATGTCCTCGGCAAGGGCATCGACCTCAACGGCATCACCGACCCCTCCCACCCGCGCTACAGCGAGGCGGGCGAGATCCGGGCGATGTACGAGAACGAACCGGACGTGAAGAAGGTCATCGACACCGCCAAGGGCGTCGAGGGCCTGGTCCGGCAGATGGGTGTGCACGCGGCCGGCGTGATCATGTCCAGCGAGCCGATCGTCGACCACGCCCCGATCTGGGTGCGGCACACCGACGGCGTGACCATCACGCAGTGGGACTACCCGCAGTGCGAGTCGCTCGGCCTGCTGAAGATGGACTTCCTCGGCCTGCGCAACCTCACGATCATGGACGACGCCATCAAGATGGTGAAGGCCAACAAGGGCATCGACCTGGAGATGCTCTCGCTCCCGCTGGACGACCCCAAGACCTTCGAACTGCTCTGCCGCGGCGACACCCTCGGCGTCTTCCAGTTCGACGGCGGCCCGATGCGCTCCCTGCTCCGCCAGATGCAGCCCGACAACTTCGAGGACATCTCCGCCGTCTCGGCCCTGTACCGGCCCGGCCCTATGGGCATGAACTCGCACATCAACTACGCCGAGCGCAAGAACGGCCGGCAGGAGATCACCCCGATCCACAAGGAGCTGGAGGAGCCGCTCCAGGAGGTCCTCGCGGTCACCTACGGCCTGATCGTCTACCAGGAGCAGGTGCAGAAGGCCGCCCAGATCATCGCCGGGTACTCGCTCGGCGAGGCCGACATCCTCCGCCGTGTGATGGGCAAGAAGAAGCCCGAGGAACTGGCGAAGAACTTCACCATCTTCCAGGCCGGCGCACAGAAGAACGGCTACAGCGACGAGGCCATCCAGGCCCTGTGGGACGTGCTGGTCCCCTTCGCCGGCTACGCCTTCAACAAGGCTCACTCCGCCGCGTACGGCCTGGTCTCCTACTGGACGGCGTATCTCAAGGCCAACTACCCGGCCGAGTACATGGCCGCGCTGCTCACCTCGGTCAAGGACGACAAGGACAAATCGGCCGTCTACCTCAACGAGTGCCGGCGCATGAAGATCAAGGTGCTCCCGCCGAACGTCAACGAGTCGGAGCACAACTTCGCCGCCCAGGGCGACGACGTGATCCTCTTCGGCCTCGAAGCCGTGCGCAACGTCGGTACGAACGTGGTCGAGTCGATCATCCGCAGCCGCAAGGCCAAGGGAAAGTACGCATCCTTCCCCGACTACCTCGACAAGGTCGAGGCGGTCGCCTGCAACAAGCGCACCACGGAGTCGCTGATCAAGGCGGGCGCGTTCGACACGATGGGGCACACCCGCAAGGGCCTCACCGCGCACTTCGACTCGATGATCGACAACGTGGTCGCGGTCAAGCGCAAGGAGGCCGAGGGTCAGTTCGACCTCTTCGGCGGCATGGGCGAGGACGACAGCAGCGAGCCGGGCTTCGGGCTCGACGTGGAGTTCACCACCGACGAGTGGGACAAGACCTATCTCCTCGCCCAGGAGCGGGAGATGCTCGGTCTCTACGTCTCCGACCACCCCCTCTTCGGCCTGGAGCACGTGCTCTCCGACAAGGCCGACGCGGGCATCGCCCAGCTCACCGGCGGTGAGCACGCGGACGGCGCGGTCGTCACCATCGGCGGCATCATCTCGGGCCTCCAGCGCAAGATGACCAAGCAGGGCAACGCCTGGGCCATCGCCACCGTCGAGGACCTCGCCGGTTCCATCGAGTGCATGTTCTTCCCGGCGACCTACCAGCTCGTCTCCACGCAACTCGTCGAGGACGCCGTCGTGTTCGTCAAGGGCCGCCTCGACAAGCGCGAGGACGTGCCGCGGCTGGTCGCCATGGAGATGCAGGTCCCCGACCTGTCGAACGCGGGCACCAACGCGCCGGTGATCCTCACCATCCCCGCCACCCGGGTCACCCCGCCCATGGTCAGCCGGCTCGGCGAGATCCTCACCCACCACAAGGGCGACAGCGAGGTCCGGATCAGGCTCCAGGGGCCGACCAGGACGACCGTCCTCCGCCTCGACCGGCACCGGGTCAAGCCCGACCCGGCCCTGTTCGGCGACCTGAAGGTACTGCTCGGACCGTCCTGCCTGGCCGGCTGAGCGGATAGGGGCGGACCAGGGCGGGCCCGGGGTCCGACGGGCGTGAACGCGCGAGGGGCGCATCCAAAGTTCCGGATGCACCCCTCGGTGTATCGGGGCTGCAACAGCCTTCACGCAAATGTCAGTTGTGACCGAAGCGCTTCTGCCGGCCCTTGCGGGCCATGTCGCCGGGCGTCACCTGGGTCGCGCGCTGCTCGGCCTGCGACTCCAGCGAGGACTGCTGGGCCTGCTGCTGACCACGCTCGGACTGCGGCTGCTTACGGTCCTGCTTCTTGTTCTTGGCCATGGTGATCTGCCTCCTGTGGGGGATCTAGGGGCCAGGGCCGCGACCAGACTCACATAGCATGACAAGACGCGCATTTCGGAAAATCACCGTCCGTGACGAGAGTTGTCGGACCGTGGGCCGCGGCCACGGGGGCGCGCGCCCGGATACGCCACGCCGAAGATCGAGTTCCGGCCGTTAAGCTCCGCGCGGTCGGGCAGACTCGAAGGAAGCCCGAAGCAAACCTCCCGGAAAGAGGGTGGATCGCGTGGACCGCTGCATCGTCCTGGTGGACGCCGGGTATCTGCTCGGCGCGGCCGCCAGCCTCCTCGCCGGGGAACCCTCCCGCTCCCGCATCACCGTCGATCACGCCGCCCTCATCCAGGGGCTGCGCGAGCGCGCCGAGGCCGACACCGAACGGCCGTTGCTGCGCATCTACTGGTTCGACGGCGCCCCCGACCGCGTCCCGCAGCCCGAGCACCGCAGGCTGCGCGTGATGCCCCGGGTGACCGTCCGGCTGGGCGCGCTGACCCGCAGCGACGGGCGCTGGGCGCAGAAGGGCGTGGACGCCGCCATGCACGCCGAACTGACCGAACTGGCCCGCAACCGCGCCTGCTCCGACGTGGTCCTCGTGACCGGCGACGGAGATCTGCTGCCGGGAATGATGGCCGCCAAGGAACACGGCGTCGCCGTCCACCTCTGGGCTGTGCAGGCCGCCGACGGCGACTACAACCAGTCCGAGGACCTGGTGGCCGAGGCCGACGAGCGGCGGGTGCTCGACCGGATGTGGATCACCAAGGCCGTACGCGCCAAGGACCTCGGCGGGATCTGCGCGCCCCAGCCGGTGCCGCGGCCGGAGATCGCCGCGATCCTGTCGGCGCCGCTGCCCGAGTCGGCGCTCGCGGCGGCCGCCGATCGGGCGCCCGGAGAGCCCGAACACGCGTCGGGGGCCGGCGCCGCGCGCAACGGCGCCGAGGAACGGACGGCCGCGCCGAAGGGCGTACCGACACCGAAGGACCTGGCGGCGATGCGCGGGCCGGGGGCCCACGCCGCGCAGCATCCGGCCACCGCCACGCTCAGGTGGTCCTCCGACAAGGGCTGGGTGGACCGGCCCGGGGGCGCGGCGGAGCCGCCCGAGGCCGCGGCGATGCCGACACTGGCGCAGCTGACCACGGCGGAGCAGCGATGGGCCGACCGCGAGGAGGACATCACGACCGTCGGGGGCGACCCCTTCGAGGTCGGGCAGGTGTTCGCCCGGCGGTGGATGGCCCGGCTGACCGACCAGTCGCATCTGCAGAAGCTGTCCGGGATGTATCCCCGGGTACCGCACCGGGTGGACGGGGAGTTGCTGCGGTACGCCGCCCGGTTCGGGTTGCTGGCGCACAAGGACGATCAGATCGACGAGCACGACCGGTACGCGATCCGGGCCGGGTTCTGGCGGGAGATCGACGTACGGACGGGGGTCGAGCACGCGCCGGCGGGGGAGCGGTAGGGCGCCTGACAGCTCCGGGACGCCTGCTCGTGGGCAGGTGCGCGTTCGTCGTGGCTGGTCGCGCCCACGCGGCGGAGCCGCATCTGTGACAGCCCCGCGCCCCTGAAGGGGGCGCGCTGCAGTGCCCCGAAGACAGGAGGGCCCTCCGGACCCCGTAGGCTCGTCCCTCGTGAGTACGCGTACGGCACCGGCGGTCCGGCATGGCGGGGATGTCGTGTGCGCTGTGCGGGGGCTCACCAAGACCTATCCGGCGACCCGGGGACGGCGCGGGACGCCGGGGACCCCCGAGGTGCGGGCCAACGACGCGGTGGCCCTGGAGGTCGGGCGCGGGGAGATCTTCGGACTGCTCGGACCCAACGGGGCCGGCAAGACCACGCTCGTCCGGCAGCTGACCGGGCTGATGCGACCCGACGACGGCACCGTCGAGATCCTGGGCCACGACATCGTGCGGCACCCCGAGCGGGCCGCGCGGATCCTCGCCTATCTGGGGCAGGAGTCGACCGCCCTGGACGAACTGACCGTGGCCCTCGCCGCGGAGACCACCGGACGGCTGCGCGGGCTGGAGGTACGGCGGGCGCGGGCCGAGCGGGACGCCGTGCTGGAGGAACTGGGACTGACCGGGCTCGCCGCGCGGCCGCTGAAGAAGCTGTCCGGCGGGCAGCGGCGGCTCGCCTGCTTCGCCACCGCGTTGGTCGGGGAGCGTCCGCTGCTCGTGCTCGACGAGCCGACCAGCGGCATGGACCCGGTGGCCCGGCGCGCCGTGTGGGCCGCCGTCGACCGGCGGCGCGCCGAGTCCGGCACCACCGTCCTGCTGGTCACCCACAACGTCATCGAGGCCGAGACCGTGCTCGACCGGGTCGCCGTCCTGGACCAGGGCCGGGTCATCGCCTGCGACACGCCGACCGGACTGAAGGAGCGGGTCGCGGGCGAGGTGCGGGTCGAACTGGTGTGGCGGGAGAAGGCGCCGCTGGACGTGCCCGAGGTCGCGGCCCTGCGCCCGCGCGCCGTGGAGTCCGGGCGCCGTTGGACGCTCCGGCTCGCGCCCGAGGAGGCGCGTGCCGTGGTGGCCACCGTGACCGGGGGCGCCGCCTTCGTGGCGCTCGACGACTTCACCCTCGCCACGCCGAGCCTGGAGGACGTCTACCTGGCGCTCGGCGGCAGCGCGGGCGGTGCGCAGGGGCTGGTCAAGGGGTGAGGGACGCGGGCGTGAGCGGGAGAACGGTCGGTGCGCGAGTGAACGCCGGGGCTGCCGCAGCCGTACGAAAATGGGCGACAGCCGAAGCGAAGAGGAGCAGCTCGACGTGAGTGTCGTACCCGCCGAGATCCTGCCGGGCAAGGCCCTGGCCGTCGAGGAGCGCGTGGAGCGCGGAGCCGCCGAGCTCGGGCCCCGCGCGCGCCTGTGGCCCTCGCTCTGCGCGGTGTACCGGGCGCAGCTGTCCCGGGCGCGGGTCGCGCGGATCCCGCTGCTGTTCGTGGCCACCTTCCAGTCGATCGGGATCATGGTCCTGATGCGCGGAGTGGTGGACGGCGGGGCCGAGGCGCACGCCGTGGTCGCCGGTTCGGCGGTGCTCGTCGTCGCCTTCGTCGCGCTGAATCTGCTGGCGCAGTACTTCGGGCAGCTGCGGTCCAGCGGCGGGCTCGACCACTACGCGACCCTGCCGGTGCCGCCGGCGGCCGTGGTGCTGGGCGCGGCGGGGGCCTACGCCTCCTTCACCGTGCCGGGGACCGTCGTGACCGCCGTCTTCGGCTGTGTGCTCTTCGGGCTGCCGCTGACCCACCTCTGGGTGCTCGCCGCCGTGATCCCGCTCGCCGGGGCCGCGCTCGCCGGACTGGGCGCCGCGCTCGGGCTGCTCGCCCCGCGCCCGGAACTCGCCACCGTGCTCGGACAGCTCGGCATGTCGGCGGCGCTGCTGCTGGGCGTGCTACCGGCCGACCGGATGCCGACGTTCGTCCAGTTCGCCCGGGACCTGCTGCCGTCGACGTACGGCGTGGAGGCCCTCGCGCGGACCTTCGGGCCGCACCCCGACTGGGCGTTCGTGCTCGGGGACCTCGCCGTGTGCGCGGGGGTCGGGGTCGTCTCGCTGGCCGTCGCCACCTGGGCGTACCGGCGGGCCGCCGTCCGGTGACGCGGCGCACGGCCGGGCCTGGCACGATGGCAGGGTGACCGCACCGTTGACTCCCCCACCGCCGCCGCACAACCAGTCCCCGGACGACCCCTGGGCTCCGCCGCCCACCGGCGGTGGGAGTGGTGCGGAATCCTGGTACGGGCCGGAGGAACCTCCGGCCGGCCCCGGGCTCAGGACCGAGTTGATCGAGGCCGCCGTCGTCACGGTGGTCATGGCGCTGGTCGGCGGCGCGCTGCTGGGCATCCTGTGGTGGTGGCTCGCGCCGCACGTGCCGCTCGTCTCCGACGGGTCGGCGGTCTACTTCAAGGAGACCGAGGGCGAGCAGGCCGTGGGGGTCGACGGAACGTTCACGCTGCTGGCCCTGGGCGCGGGTGCGCTCAGCGCGCTCGTCGTGTTCCTGCTGCGCCGGCGCGGCGGGGTGCCGCTCGTCGTGGCGCTCATGGTCGGTGGGCTGCTCGGGGCCGTGCTGGCGTGGCGGCTCGGGGTGTGGCTCGGGCCCGGGACCGATGTCGCCGCGCGGGCGAAGGAGGTCGGGCGAGGGGTGACGTTCTCGGCGCCGCTGAAGCTCGGGGCGAAGGGGGCGCTGCTGGTGTGGCCGTTCGCGGGGTTGCTGGTGCACCTCGGGTTGACGGCGATGTTCGGGCCGCGGGATCCGGAGCCGGGGCCCTCCGGGGAGGACAAGGACGGGTACGGCGTTGCTTGACGCCGGGCGCCTATGGGCTCGGGAGGGCGGGTCTCGTCGGCGGGTGCGGCTCCGGTGGAGCTTCTCGCGCAGTTCCCCGCGCCCCTAAAGCCAAAGACCAGGCCCTGCGGGCCCGAAAAGCACGGGGCGCAGCCCCTGCTTTTCAGGGGCGCGGGGAACTGCGCGAGAAGCCCCACCTACCCGCACCCGGCATACACGCAGGCGCACCCCCGGAAGGGTCACGCCCGAGCGATCGCCGCCGTCACCGCCTCCGTGAGCTTCGCGAGGTCACCCGGCGGGAGTTCCACCTCCAGACCGCGGCGGCCGGCGGACACGCAGATCGTGTCGTGCGCCTCCGCCGACGCGTCCAGCACCGTGCGGAGCCTCTTGCGCTGGCCGAGGGGGGAGATCCCGCCACGGACATAGCCGGTCGTGCGCTCCGCGAGCGTGGGATCGGCCATCGTCGCCCGCTTGCCGCCGACCGCCGTCGCCAGCGCCTTCAGGTCCAGCGAGCCCGACACCGGCACGACGGCCACCACCAGCGCGCCGTCGACGTCCGCCACCAGGGTCTTGAAGACCCGCTCGGGCGACACGCCCATCGCCTCGGCCGCCTCCTCGCCGTAGGAGGGATGCGCCGGATCGTGCTCGTAGGCGTGCACCGTGAACTCCACGCCCGCCGCCGTCAGGGCCACCGTCGCCGGCGTGCCACCCGCCTGCTGCTTCTTCGACTTCTTCGCCATCGGCCTTCTCATGTGCGTCAGTTGAGGCTCGTCGGACCCCGCGTCAGCTCCGACGCGGGCAACGACGGCAGACTACGGATGATCGCGGACTCGGCGCGCAGGAGTTTCAGCTCGTCCCGCAGCCGGGATGCCGTGTCGGGGGCCTGGAGGAGTCGCTGCTTGGCGGGTGTGTCGAGCATCATCGCCGCCGCGACCAGGTACGAGACGACGGCCGGCTCGTCGGGCAGGTCCGCACCCGTCGACAGCGAGCGCTCCCGGGCGCCCGCGAGCCGCTTCTGGTACTGGCGGAACGCCCGCAGCACACCCTCGGCGAGCGCGCCCGCCTCGTCGCCCGCGTCCTCCGGCAGTTCCTCCAGGTCCGCCACGAGGAACGGCCCCGTGGTGTCCACCGAGAGCAGGCGCACACGGGTGGTACCGGTCGCGAGGACCTCGTAGGTGCCGTTGTCGCGCTCCCGGATGGTGGCCGCGTCCGCGATACAGCCCACAGAGTGGAACGCCTTCGTCGGTTCCTCGCCGAAACCCGCCGTGGGGCCCCGCTCGGGCAGCGCGGTCGGATCCGGCATGCCCGGGGCGCTCGGCGCGACCTCGTGGCCGTCGCGGATGGCGACCACGGCGAAGCGGCGGGGTTGGTCCTCGGGGGTCTTCAGCAACTCGCGCATCATGGCGCGATAGCGCTCCTCGAAGATGTTCAGAGGAAGCACGAGCCCCGGGTACAACACCGAGTTCAGGGGGAAGAGCGGCAGCCGGACGGTGGTCACGAGGCCAGAGCCTAATGGTCGCCGGGCGCGCGCGTTCGGCCGTACTCGTTTGGTGACCTCCCGGGAGCGCTACCCTACGGCCCGCGTCGGCCTCTCCCGCCGCTCCCACAGCGGGATCGAGCACGCCACCTCCAGCCGTACGCCGTCCCGCAGCTCAAGGAACTGGCCCAGCGGATCGTCCGACACCCGGTCCCAGGGGAACGACGTGGCGTACGGGCCGATCACGCGCAACTGGGCCAGGGCGTCGGACCAGCGCTCCAGCCTGACGAGGACGTAGGTCAGCAGGTTGCGGACCTCGGCCGGCCAGGGGTCGTCGGGCCCGTACTCGGCGGAGAGCGCGATCGCGCCGTCCGCGGCCCGATCCAGACGCGCGCGCGGGATCTCCGCCCCGCCGTCGATGAGGTAGGCGAAGGCCGCCCGGACCGGCAGGGCCCGGACGAGGGACCCGGGGAGCGCGTCCTCGGCGGCCCGCTCGGCGAAGTCGAAGCACTCGCGGTGCGAGCCGTACCACGCGGCGGACAGGTACTTCAGCGCCGCGACATGACAGCCGTAGTGGTGCGGTGAGCGGCGGACCGCCTCCGTCCACAGCCGCTCGAAGCCGGTGTGGCCCAGGCCCGTGCCCCGGGCGTGGTCGAGCGCGATCCGCCAGGGCACCGGATCACGGGGTTCGCCCTCGGCCGCCGCCGTGATCAACGGGCCGGCCTCGCGCAGCAGTTCCGCCCGAGCGGGGGAGCGCCAGCCGCGGGCCACCGCCAGCTCTGCCCTGATCAGCAGGACGTCCGGGTCGCGCGGTGCCGCCCGGCGCCAGCTCCGCAGCCACGCGTCGCGCGCGTGGGCGAAGGCGGCGAGCCGCAGCGCGTACCGGTCGCGGTTCTCCCACTCGGCGGCCTCCCGGGTGGTCGCCAGCAGCTTCGCCGCGGGCGTGTGGTCGCCGCGGCCGGCCGCCACCAGCGTGGGCCCGAGCCGCTCGTCGGGAGCATCGAGCAGCACCTCGTCGTCGGCGGGCAGGCCCACTGCGAGACGTGAGGTGTGGCGTGCCATCCGGGCGGTGCGGACGAGCGCGCGCAGCGGATCCATGGCGCCCGGCCCCCTTCGCGCCTCGCCCGGGGCCGCTCTCGCGGACCGGGTGCTCACCGTCGTGGTGATGCGAACTGATGTTGCGAACTGATGGTTTCGGTACGAAGACGGAGGGCGGACGCATCAGGTTGTCTGTTTCGGAGGTCAGGTCAAAAAGGCCGGTCAACTCCTGAATAGATCCGGTCAGTTCCTGCTCAGGAGGCGGGTGGCGCCCGCCGCCACCGTCGTCGCCAGGATCCAGCCCAGGATGATGACCACCGCCGCCAGCCACTGCCATCCGCCGTTCAGCTGCCAGTAGCCGACCTGGCCGAGGTCGATGACCGGCAGCAGCAGGTCCAGGGCGAACAGGGACGGGTCCCAGTGCGGATGCTCGCCGCTCTTCATCGGCGGATGGTCGGCGTGCGAGAAGGCGTACGAGGTCAACGCCCACAGCACCGCCATCCACACCGCGGCCCGACCCGGCCGGTACCCGTACGCGACCGTCCAGTCCTGCACGTACCCCCAGAACTTGGCCGCCAGCGGCAGGTTCTCCCGCCGGTGGCGCTGCTTGGCGAGGAGCACCTCGCGGGCGCCCTCGTCGTCCCCGCCGGCCCGCAGCACGGTCGCCAGCCGCTCGTACGGCTCCGGGCTGTACTCGGCGGTCGCGGCCGCCACCCACTCCAGCCGCCCGGCCAGCGGGAACCGGTCGCGCGGCACGAGGCCCTCGTACTGGAAGCCGTCCATGCGCAGATTGCCCGGGCCCGGCCAGCTCTCCGACTTGTCGATCAGGACGCCGACGCGTGCCCCGGACAGGACGACCTTGCCGCGTTCGGGTCTCTCGCCGAGGAACCGCAGCTCGGGCACCTGGACGCGGCGCAGCGACAGCTCCTGCTCGTCGGTGAAGGTGAACCGGGCCCGCTCCAGGTCGACGGAGTCCCCGAACCGCCCGTCGTCAAGACGGATCCCGCCCTGGCACTCGAAGCGCTGCACCCGGGTGCCGCGCGCGGGTGTCCTGCCGCTGGTGTGCAGCGGATTGCCGAGGCCGGCCGGGGTCAGATACAGGGTGCGCTCCACGGTCAGCTGCGGCGCGTTCAGGGCGAGGCGGCCGTAGGGGTTGGCGAGCCGGCTGCCACGCAGACTGAGCGAGGCGCCGACCGTCGCGCCGCGCAGACTGAGCTCGCCGTGCGACTCCAGCATCTCGGCCTGCACGTCCTGCGCGACGGTCAGCCCGTCGGCGGAGAGCGAGCGGCCGTGCCGGTCGCGGTAGACGACCGCCTGGTTGAGCAGCAGATCGGTGCCGATCTGGGCGTCCGCCAGCCGCACCCCGTTGTGGAACCGGCAGCGCGGCAGATGCAGATCGCCCTCCGTCTGCAGCCGGGCGGCCTCCAGCCGGGGCACCGAGCAGTCCACCAGCCGAATCGTCGTGAACCGGGCCTCCGGCAGCAGGATCTCCTTCTCGAACCGGCAGCCCTTCATCTCCACGTACGGCACCACCTGGCCGCCCGCCAGCTCCAGCACGCCCTTGATCTGGACACCGACCAGCTTCAGCGCGGACACCCGGCCGGCCAGCGCGGGCGGCCCGTCCAGAAGCAGCCAGGCCACGATCCGGGCCCGCACCGTCCGCTCGGGGCCCCAAGGGTGGCCGCCGTGCGGATCGTCGACGGCGGCGTCCCCGTCCCGCAGGTCGTACACGCTGCCGTTGCGGAAGGCCTGCCACATCCCCGCTTCGGCGGCGGTCAGGTCGTCCGGCAGGTCCACGTCGTCCCGGATGCCGGGCCCCTCGCTCACGACTCTTCCTTCCCCCGTCCTCGGCATTCGCGTGTATCGCGCAACTGTTTACGCTGGTGATGCCCGCTGAGTGACGGCCTGAACGCTAGACGTGAAGAGGATCTTCCGGGTTCCGCGCGTGCGCGTATCAGCCATTGGAACGCGCGGACGGCCGCCTGCGCGGGTCTGAGAGAATTGGGGCTGTGATCTCCCGAATCGATCTGCGCGGCGACGCCCTCCCCGAGGGACCCGCCCTGCGCGACCTGCTGCCCCGAGCCGACTTCGACGTCTCGGCCGCCCTGGAGAAGGTGCGTCCGATCTGCGAGGCCGTGCATCATCGGGGCGACGCGGCGCTGATCGACTTCGCGGAGAAGTTCGACGGGGTACGCCTGACGTCCGTGCGGGTCCCGGCCGAGGCCCTCACGGATGCGCTGGACCAGCTCGACCCGGCCGTCCGCGCGGCCCTGGAGGAGTCGATCCGCCGCGCCCGCACCGTCCACCGCGCGCAGCGCCGCACCACCCGCACCACCCAGGTCGTCCCCGGCGGCACCGTCACCGAGAAGTGGGTGCCGGTCGAGCGCGTCGGCCTCTACGCCCCCGGCGGCCGCTCCGTCTACCCCTCGTCCGTGATCATGAACGTGGTCCCGGCGCAGGAGGCGGGCGTCCCCTCCATCGCGCTCGCCTCGCCGGCGCAGGCCGAGTTCGACGGGCTTCCGCACCCCACGATCCTGGCCGCCTGCGCCCTGCTCGGCGTCGACGAGGTCTACGCGGCCGGCGGCGCCACCGCCGTGGCGATGTTCGCGTACGGCACCGAGTCCTGCCCGCCCGCCCCCATGGTCACCGGGCCGGGCAACATCTGGGTGGCCGCGGCCAAGCGGTACTTCACCGGTGTCATCGGCATCGACTCCGAGGCGGGCCCGACCGAGATCGCGGTCCTCGCCGACGACACCGCCGACCCGGTGCACGTCGCCGCCGACCTGATCAGCCAGGCCGAGCACGACCCGCTGGCCGCCGCCGTGCTCGTCACCGACTCCGTCGCGCTCGCCGACGCCGTCGAGAAGGAACTCCAGCCGCAGGTCGAGGCCACCAAGCACATCGAGGACCGCATCCGGCCCGCCCTGGCCGGGCGGCAGTCCGCGATCGTCCTGGTCGACGGCGTCGACGAGGGCCTGCGCGTCGTCAACGCCTACGGCGCCGAGCACCTGGAGATCCAGACGGCCGACGCCGCCGCGGTCGCCGGCCGCGTCGTCAACGCGGGCGCGATCTTCATCGGGCCCTGGGCGCCGGTCTCGCTGGGCGACTACGCGGCCGGCTCCAACCACGTGCTGCCGACCGGCGGCTGCGCCTGCCACTCCTCCGGTCTGTCCGTCCAGTCCTTCCTGCGCGGCATCCATATCGTCGACTACACCGAGGACGCGCTGGCCGAGGTCGCGCACCACGTGGTGACGCTGGCGGAGGCGGAGGACCTCCCCGCGCACGGCGCGGCGATCAAGGCAAGGTTCGGCTGGAAGGTACCTGGCAAGTGAGCTTCGGAATCGACGATCTCCCCGTACGGGACGAACTGCGCGGCAAGAGCCCCTACGGCGCGCCCCAGCTCGACGTCCCCGTACGCCTGAACACCAACGAGAACCCGTACCCCCTGCCCGAGCCGCTGGTCGAGCGGATCACCGAGCGGGTGCGCGAGGCCGCCCGGCACCTCAACCGCTACCCGGACCGGGACGCGGTCGAGCTGCGGACCCGGCTCGCCGAGTACCTGTCGAAGACCTCCGGGTACGAGGTCGGCGTGGCGAACGTGTGGGCGGCCAACGGCTCCAACGAGGTCATCCAGCAGCTGCTGCAGACCTTCGGCGGGCCCGGCCGCACGGCCATCGGCTTCGAGCCCTCGTACTCCATGCACGGGCTGATCTCGCGCGGCACCGGCACCGGCTGGATCTCCGGCCCGCGCCACGACGACTTCACGATCGACCTCGCCGCCGCCGAGAAGGCCGTCGCCGAGCACCGGCCCGACGTCGTCTTCATCACCACCCCCAACAACCCCACGGGCAACGCGGTCCCACGGGACACCGTCCTCGCGCTGTACGAGGCCGCGCAGGCCGCGGGGCCCTCGATGGTCGTCGTCGACGAGGCCTACGTCGAGTTCAGCCACGGCGACTCGCTGCTGCCGCTGCTCGACGGACGCCCGAACCTCGTCGTCTCCCGCACGATGTCCAAGGCCTTCGGCGCGGCCGGTCTGCGCCTCGGCTACCTCGCCGCGCACCCGGCGGTCGTCGACGCCGTCCAGCTCGTGCGGCTGCCGTACCACCTCTCCGCCGTCACCCAGGCGACCGCGCTGGCCGCCCTGGAGCACACCGACACCCTCCTCGGCTACGTCGAACAGCTGAAGACGGAGCGGGACCGGCTCGTCGCGGAGCTGCGCGCCCTCGGCTACGAGGTGACCGAGTCCGACGCGAACTTCGTGCAGTTCGGCCGCTTCGCCGACGCCCACGAGGTCTGGCGCAGGATCCTCGACCGGGGCGTCCTGGTCCGGGACAACGGTGTGCCGGGATGGCTGCGGGTCACCGCCGGAACCCCCGCCGAGAACGACGCGTTCCTCGACGCGGTACGTGAACTGAAGAAGGAGCAGAGCGCATGAGCCGCGTAGGACGTATAGAGCGGACCACGAAGGAGACCTCGGTCCTGGTCGAGATCAACCTCGACGGCACCGGCAGGACGGAGATCTCCACCGGGGTCGGCTTCTACGACCACATGCTCGACCAGCTCGGCCGCCACGGTCTGTTCGACCTGACCGTGAAGACCGACGGCGACCTGCACATCGACTCCCACCACACCATCGAGGACACCGCCCTCGCGCTGGGCGCCGCCTTCAAGCAGGCCCTCGGCGACAAGGTGGGCATCTACCGCTTCGGCAACTGCACGGTCCCGCTGGACGAGTCCCTCGCCCAGGTCACCGTCGACCTCTCCGGCCGCCCCTACCTCGTGCACACCGAGCCCGAGAAGATGGCGCCGATGATCGGCGAGTACGACACCACGATGACCCGGCACATCCTGGAGTCCTTCGTCGCCCAGGCCCAGATCGCGCTGCACGTCCACGTGCCGTACGGGCGCAACGCCCACCACATCGTCGAATGCCAGTTCAAGGCGCTGGCCCGGGCGCTGCGCTACGCCTCCGAGCGCGACCCGCGCGCGGCCGGCATCCTGCCCTCCACGAAGGGCGCGCTGTGAACGGTCTGTCCACCGTCCTGATCGTCGTCGGCCTCTTCCTGGTCGGCGGGATCATCTCGTTCACCAAGCAGCAGATGCCCAAGAGCCTCATCACGCTGCTCTCGATCGGCGCCGCGATGTGTCTCGTCGCGGGCATCCTGCGGCTGGAGGTGTGGAATTGAGCAGCGCGTCCAAGAAGGTCGTCGTCTTCGACTACGGCTTCGGGAACGTGAGGTCCGCCGAGCGCGCCCTCGCACGCACCGGCGCCGAGGTCGAGATAACGCGTGACTTCGACAGGGCCATGAACGCCGACGGGCTGCTGGTCCCCGGCGTCGGCGCCTTCGCCGCCTGCATGAAGGGCCTCAAGGAGGCACGCGGCGACTGGATCATCGACCGGCGCCTGTCCGGCGGCCGCCCGGTGATGGGCATCTGCGTCGGCATGCAGATCCTCTTCGCCCGCGGCATCGAACACGGCGTGGAGACCGAGGGCCTCGACGAGTGGCCCGGCGCGGTCGAACCGCTCCAGGCCGAGATCGTGCCCCACATGGGCTGGAACACCGTCGACGCCCCGGCCGGCACCGAGCTGTTCGCCGGCCTCGACGCCGACGCCCGCTTCTACTTCGTGCACTCCTACGCCGTCCACGACTGGTCGCTGGAGACGCACAACCCCGCGCTCACGGCCCCCAAGGTCACCTGGTCGACGCACGGCAAGCCGTTCGTGGCGGCCGTGGAGAACGGCGCCCTGTGGGCCACGCAGTTCCACCCCGAGAAGTCCGGCGACGCCGGAGCGCAGCTGCTGAACAACTGGATCGGAACCCTGTAGCCATGGCAAAGCTCGAACTCCTCCCCGCCGTCGACGTCCGTGACGGCCAGGCGGTCCGGCTCGTCCACGGCGAGTCCGGCACCGAGACCTCCTACGGCTCCCCGCTCCAGGCCGCCCTCGCCTGGCAGGGCGCGGGCGCCGAGTGGCTGCACCTGGTCGACCTCGACGCGGCGTTCGGCACCGGCGACAACCGGGACTTGGTCGCCGAGGTCACCCGGGCCATGGACATCAAGGTCGAGCTGTCCGGCGGCATCCGGGACGACGCCTCCCTGGCGAAGGCCCTGGCCACCGGCTGCACCCGCGTCAACCTGGGCACGGCCGCCCTGGAGACCCCCGAGTGGGTCGCCCAGGTCATCGCCGAGCACGGCGACCGGATCGCCGTGGGCCTCGACGTACGCGGTACGACACTGAAGGGCCGCGGCTGGACCCGCGACGGCGGCGACCTCTACGAGACGCTGGAGCGCCTCGACAAGGAGGGCTGCGCGCGGTACGTGGTCACGGACATCGCCAAGGACGGCACCCTCCAGGGCCCGAACCTGGAGCTGCTGAGGAACGTCTGCGCGGCCACCGACCGTGCGGTCGTCGCCTCCGGCGGCGTCTCCTCCCTCGACGACCTGCGGGCCATCGCCGAGCTGGTGCCCCTCGGTGTCGAGGGGGCCATCGTCGGGAAGGCCCTCTACGCGAAGGCGTTCACCCTGGAAGAGGCCTTGGAGGCTGTGTCGTCATGACGTCCGATGCCGTACGGCGGGTGCAGAGCGGGAGTCCCTGGGAGGAGTCCTTCGGTTTCGCGCGCGCCGTCGCGGCGGGCGACCGCGTCCTGGTGGCGGGCACGACCGCCTTCAAGGGTGAGGTGCTCCACGGGGAGGGCGACCCCTACGAGCAGGCCAAGGTGGCCTTCACCAGCGCGGTCGCGGCCCTCGGCGAGTTCGGGCTCGGTGCCGAGTCCGTGATCCGCACACGGATGTACCTGACGCACATGCGGGACGTGGAAGCCGTGGGGCGGGCCCACAAGGAGATCTTCGACCCGGTGCGTCCGGCCTCGACCCTGCTGGTCGTGGAGGGTTTCGTCGACCCGCGCATCCTGGTCGAAGTAGAGATCGAAGCATTCCGGGGCTAGGCCGCTGTCAGGCCTGGCCCAGCCTTTCTGGGTTTTTCTGGGTTTTCTAAGGAGCCGTGGATTCATGACCCTGGCGGTCCGAGTCATCCCCTGCCTGGACGTGGACAACGGCCGGGTCGTCAAGGGTGTCAACTTCCAGAACCTGCGCGACGCGGGCGACCCCGTCGAGATGGCGAAGGTGTACGACGCCGAGGGCGCCGACGAGCTGACGTTCCTCGACATCACCGCCTCGTCGGGCAACCGCGAGACCACCTACGACGTGGTCCGCCGCACCGCCGAGCAGGTCTTCATCCCGCTGACCGTCGGCGGCGGCGTCCGTACCGCCGAGGACGTCGACAAGCTGCTGCGGGCCGGCGCGGACAAGGTCGGCGTCAACACGGCGGCGATCGCCCGCCCCGACCTGATCCGCGAGATCGCCGAGCGGTTCGGCCGCCAGGTGCTGGTGCTCTCGGTCGACGCGCGTCGCACCCCTTCCGGCAGCGGCTCCAAAGGCTCCTTCGAGGTCACCACCCACGGCGGTCGCAAGGGCACCGGCATCGACGCCGTCGAGTGGGCCCACCGGGCCGCCGAGCTGGGCGCGGGCGAGATCCTGCTCAACTCGATGGACGCGGACGGCACCAAGGACGGCTACGACCTGGAGATGATCACAGCCGTCCGTAAGCACGTCACCGTACCGGTCATCGCCTCCGGCGGCGCCGGCAAGCTCGCCGACTTCTCCCCGGCCATCGAGGCGGGCGCCGACGCCGTCCTCGCCGCCTCCGTCTTCCACTTCGGCGACCTGCGCATCGGCGAGGTCAAGAACGCGCTGCGCGGGGCCGGCCACCCCGTGCGGTGAGGCCGACGGACCCTTGCGTGTAAGCCCCGTTCACCAGGTGACCGGGGCTTACATCGACTCGGCTCAGATCCCCAGCTGCTTCGTCTCGTGCAGCTTGGTGATCGCCTCCTTGTCGCCCTCCAGCTCCACGTCGGCCACCTGTTGGCGGCCGTACAGGAACAGCAGCAGCTCGGACGGCTCACCGGTGACGGTGACCACCGGGGTACCGCGACGGGCCACCGCCGTCCGGCCGTCGGGACGGCGCAGGACCAGCCCGGTGGGGGAGCCCCGGCCCATGAGCCGGGCGGTGCGCTCCAGACGGGACCACAGGGCGTCCTGGAAGACATGGTCGAGCTCGCGCGGCGACCACTCGGGCCGGGCCCGGCGGATGTCCTCGGTGTGCACGTAGAACTCGATCGTGTTCGAAGCCTCGTCGATCTGCTTCAAGGAGAAGGGCGAGAAACGCGGCGGACCGGTACGGACGAGCTGGATCAGCTCCTCGTAGGGCTTCGCCGCGAACTCCTCCATCACCCGGTCCAGGCGGGACGCGAGCTGCTTGATGAGGATGCCTCCGGCGGCGTCGGGGCGGCGCTCGCGCACCACCACGTGCGCGGCCAGATCACGGGTCGTCCAGCCCTCGCACAGGGTGGGGGCATCGGGGCCCGCGGTCTCCAACAGGTCGGCGAAGAGAAGCCGTTCACGCTTGGCATGGGTCGACATGCCAGCCAGCCTACGACCGTGCCCCCGCTCCGCCCAGCGCAGGTCCGGCCGATCCATGGCCACGGATACCCGGACGGTCGCCACGCGGTCCGGTCATTCGTACGACAAGAGGGTCCGGCCTGTGGACAACCGGCGAGGCCGGTCCGCGCGGCGCGGCACAATGGCACGCATGACCAGCACGCCGTCCTCCAGCAGCCCTCTCCCTCCCGGAGCCCCCGCCGGCCCCGGTACCCCGAGCGCGCTGGACCCCGAGATCGCCGCCCGCCTCAAGCGCGGCGTCGACGGGCTCCTGCCCGCCATCGCCCAGCAGTACGACACCGGCGAGGTGCTCATGCTCGGCTGGATGGACGACGAGGCCCTGCACCGCACCCTCACCACCGGCCGCTGCACCTACTGGTCGCGCAGCCGCCGCGAGTACTGGGTCAAGGGCGACACATCCGGCCACTTCCAGTGGGTGAAGTCCGTCGCCCTGGACTGCGACGCCGACACCCTCCTCGTCAAGGTCGACCAGATCGGCGCCGCCTGCCACACCGGCGACCGCACCTGCTTCGACGAGGCCGTCCTCAAGGCCGTGGAGGGCGCCCCGGGCGCCACCGGTTCCGGCGTACCGTCACTGGATCAGTAAGGTCAGCCGCCATGGACCTCGAGACGTTCCGCAAGCTGGCCACCGACCGGCGTGTCATCCCCGTCAGCCGCAAGCTCCTCGCCGACGGCGACACCCCCGTCGGGCTCTATCGCAAGCTCGCCGCCGAGCGCCCCGGCACCTTTCTGCTGGAGTCCGCGGAGAACGGCCGCTCATGGTCTCGCTACTCCTTCGTCGGCGTCCGCAGCCACGCCACCCTCACCGCCCGCGACGGCGAGGCCCACTGGCTCGGCACCCCGCCCGTCGGCGTCCCCGTCGACGGCGACCCCCTCGCCGCGCTGCGCGCCACCATCGAGGCGCTCCACACCCCGCACCAGGAAGGCATGCCGCCCTTCACCGGCGGCATGGTCGGCTACCTCGGCTACGACATCGTGCGCCGCCTGGAGAAGATCGGCCCCGGCGAGCGGGACGACCTGCGGCTCCCCGAGCTGACCATGCTGCTGACCAGCGACCTGGCGGTCATGGACCACTGGGAGGGCTCGGTCCTGCTGATCGCCAACGCCATCAACCACAACGACCTGGACACCGGCGTCGACGAGGCCCACGCCGACGCGATCGCCCGCCTCGACGCCATGGCGGCCGACCTCGCCAAGCCCGTCGCCCAGCCCCCGGCGGCCCTCCCGCCCTCCGAGCTGCCCGAGTACACCGCGCTGTGGGGCGGCCCCGACTTCCAGGAGGCCGTCGAGGACATCAAGGAGCGCATCCGGGCCGGCGAGGCCTTCCAGGTCGTCCCCTCCCAGCGCTTCGAGACCCCGTGCACGGCGAGCGCGCTGGACGTCTACCGGGTCCTGAGGGCCACCAACCCCTCCCCGTACATGTACCTGTTCCGCTTCGACGGCTTCGACGTCGTCGGCTCCTCCCCCGAGGCCCTGGTCAAGGTCGAGGACGGACGGGCCATGGTCCACCCCATCGCCGGCACCCGGCACCGGGGCGCCACCCCGCAGGAGGACCAGGCCCTCGCCGACGAACTGCTCGCCGACCCCAAGGAGCGCGCCGAGCACCTGATGCTCGTCGACCTGGGACGCAACGACCTGGGCCGGGTCTGCGAACCGGGCTCGGTCGAGGTCGTCGACTTCATGTCCGTCGAGCGGTACTCGCACGTGATGCACATCGTGTCCACCGTCACCGGCCGGGTCGCACCGGGCCGCACCGCCTTCGACGTCCTCACCGCCTGCTTCCCCGCCGGCACCCTCTCCGGCGCCCCCAAGCCGCGCGCCATGCAGATCATCGACGAACTGGAGCCGTCGCGCCGGGGCCTGTACGGCGGCTGCGTCGGCTACCTCGACTTCGCCGGGGACTCCGACACCGCCATCGCCATCCGCACGGCCCTCCTCAGGGACGGCACGGCCTACGTTCAGGCCGGCGCCGGCATCGTCGCCGACTCCGACCCCGTCGCCGAGGACACCGAATGCCGCAACAAGGCGGCCGCGGTCCTGAGAGCGGTGCACACGGCCAACCGACTTGGACAATAGGGCGCTTCTCACGTGCGCCCCGGGTGACAGCCCACCCGGGGCGCAGGCGATAGTGGAGTACGTGACCGCAGCACCGCACCCCCCTTCAGAACCCGCTTCCCTCCGCTCCGGTCGGCGCAGTCTCGCCCTGGCGCTGCTCAGCGGTGCCCTCGGCGCGGCCGTCGTGCTGCTCGCCACCCGGCAGCGCTGGTCGGAGGGCACCATCACGGTGGCCGGCGGCCCCTTCCCGCTGACCGCCAAGGGCAGCGACGTCACCGGCGTCCCGGCGTCCCTCGCCGTCGTGGGCCTCGCCGCGCTCGTCGCCGTCTTCGCCGTACGCCGGTCCGGGCGCGTCCTGGTCGCGGTCCTGCTCGCCCTCTCCGGCGCGGGCACCGTCGCCGCCGCGCTGCTCGGCGCGTACGACAGCTCGGCGCTCGACGACAAGGCGGCCGAGGCCTCCGGTGACACCGCCGCGACCGTCGACGCGCTCAGTCACACCGGCTGGCCGTACGTCGCGGCCGTCGGCGGCGCGCTCATCCTGCTCGCCGGGCTGCTCGCCCTGCGCTACGGACGGCTGTGGCCCACGATGTCCGGCCGCTACGAGCGCGACGGCACCCCCCGCCCCCGCATGGCCCGGCCGGTCGACCCCGACCGCCCCGAGGACATGTGGAAGGCCCTGGATCGGGGCGAGGACCCGACGGGACCCGACCCGGTGTAGGCCGACACGGACCACGCACCGGACGAAGTCGGGAACGTGAGAGTGGACACCCCCGCTCATGGCATCCGTACTCGTACGGAACAATGGACGGCGAGCGTCCGACTCAGCACAGGCATCGAGCGTCACGCATCGAGCACGACGCAATGAACAACGAGGAGCAAGTCATGGCGGGCAGCAGCCACGGTCACACCCCGGCCGCCTGGACCGGCGTCACCATCGCCTTCATCGGTTTCTGCGTCTCGGGCGCCTACATGGTGATGGCCCAGCCGCTGGGATTCTGGGCCGGCATGGTCATCGTCGTCCTCGGCGGCGTCGTCGGCATGGTCATGCGCGCCATGGGCATGGGCCAGCCGAAGGACGCGCACGCCGCGTACGAGACGGCGGCGGTGCGCGCCAACACCACGGCCACCCCCGAGCCGGCCGTCGCCAAGAGCTGACATCCCACGAGGGGCGGCCCGGCGGCACACCGTCGGGCCGCCCCTCGTGCGCGCGTACGGCCCGCGCGGGGCAGAATGCGGTGTGTGAACGCCGAGACCGCACCGACCACCCCGCAGCGGGGCCGCGCGCTGCGCGGACTCTGGGTGCCCGCCGCAGCGCTCACGGCCGTCGGCAGCGCCTTCGCGTACGTCGCGGCCGTGGACCCCAACGAACCCGGCCACTACCCGGTCTGCCCGCTGTGGCGCTTCACCGGCCTGTACTGCCCCGGCTGCGGAGGCCTGCGCAGCGCCCACGCCTTCGCGCACGGCGACCTGGCGACCGCGCTCACCGACAACGCGCTGGCCGTCGCGGGCTTTTTCGGGTTCGCGGTGCTGTGGACCGTCTGGGTGGTCCAGGTGGCGCGCGGACGACCGCTGCGCCTGCGGTTCGGGACCGTTCAGGCGTGGTCGCTCGGCGCGTTGGCGCTGGTCTTCACGGTTGTCCGGAACCTGCCGTTCGGCGGCTGGCTCCACCCTTGATCGACCGGCGAACGTCCAGCTAGTGGGACCGGCGTCAACCGGATGCGAGGCCTACGCCCTCCTCCCGATACCATCGCAGTGAACTGCCTGAACACTGAGAACCGCTCGACTGTCAATACATGACCGTCAAACGTTGTCACTGATTTTTGCCGTTTCCATCGTTTCACCGTCTGAAAGGGGGCCGCTCGCGTGAGTGTGCTCGACGAGATCATCGACGGAGTCCGTGCCGACCTCGCGGAGCGGCAGGCGCGCGTCAGCCTCGACGAGCTCAAGGAGCGCGCGGCGAAGGCTCCGGCGGCCAAGGACGGCGTGGCCGCGCTGCGCGGCGACGGCGTCAAGGTGATCTGCGAGGTCAAGCGCTCCAGCCCCTCCAAGGGCGCGCTCGCCGCGATCGCCGACCCCGCCGGTCTGGCCGCCGACTACGAGGCGGGCGGCGCGGCCGTCATCTCCGTCCTCACCGAGCAGCGCCGCTTCGGCGGCTCGCTGGCCGACCTGGAGGCCGTCCGCGCCCGCGTGGACATCCCCGTCCTGCGCAAGGACTTCATCGTCACCTCGTACCAGCTGTGGGAGGCCCGGGCGTACGGCGCCGACGTGGCCCTGCTGATCGTCGCGGCCCTCGACCAGCCGGCGCTGGAGTCGCTGATCGAGCGCGCCGAGTCCATCGGGCTCACCCCGCTCGTCGAGGTCCACGACGAGGACGAGGTGGAGCGCGCGGTCGACGCCGGCGCCCGGGTGATCGGCGTCAACGCCCGCAACCTCAAGACCCTCGAGGTCGACCGCACCACCTTCGAGCGGGTCGCCCCCGAGATCCCCGACTCCATCGTCAAGATCGCCGAGTCCGGCGTCCGGGGTCCGCACGACCTCATCGCCTACGCCAACGCCGGCGCCGACGCGGTCCTCGTGGGCGAGTCCCTCGTCACCGGCAAGGACCCCAAGACCGCCGTCGCCGACCTCGTGGCCGCGGGCGAGCACCCGGCGCTGCGGCACGGCCGGAGCTGACCAGGCCATGACCGCCCGTGCCTTTGCCGCCGGCCGGCCGGGATTCGTCCCGGCCGGGGCGCCGGGGCGCGGCGGAGCCGCCGTACCGGTCGTGGTCACCCACACGGGTGAGCCGGGGCCGGTAGGCTGTGCCCCGATGTTCTCGATCACCATGACTCCCAGGGACCCCTACGCCCGCCTCGCGCGCGGGTGCCGTCCCCGTGGCTGCCGGGCCCCCGCCCGCCGCGTCCACGGGCGCCGGGTCCGCTATGTCATCGGTGACGAGCCGGGTCAGGTGAACGGCATGCGATGGCCCAGGACACGTACGCGGTGCCCTGCGGGCAGCTGAGCCGCGTCTCCCTTCGCTGAAACGCCGGGTGTCGCGTCCTCGGCGGCAGGTGGGAGCGGAGACGGTCGGTTCGGCACCGCCGATCGACGTCGTCGTGGTCGCTCGCCGTCGTCGCGGCGGGTGGATCGGAGCGGTGGCGAGCGAGTACCGGATCCCGGCCGAGCGCGGGGACCGCGGTGCCGCGGGGCAGTTCGACAGCCGGGGCCCGCCCCGGGTGCGCGGCGCGCGTACGTGATCGCTGTCAGCCGGAGTCCGACCAACGACGGGGCCACGCCCCTGCGAGGTATGCGCATGTCCAGTGAGTTCTTCATTCCCGACCCCGAGGGTCAGGTTCCCAGCGCCGAGGGGTATTTCGGCGCGTTCGGCGGCAAGTTCATCCCGGAGGCGCTGGTCGCCGCCGTGGACGAGGTCGCCGTGGAGTACGACAAGGCCAAGCACGACCCTGAGTTCGCGCGCGAGCTCGACGACCTGCTCGTCCACTACACCGGCCGGCCCAGCTCGCTCACCGAGGTGCCCCGGTTCGCCGAGCACGCCGGCGGCGCGCGGGTCTTCCTCAAGCGCGAGGACCTGAACCACACCGGATCCCACAAGATCAACAACGTGCTCGGGCAAGCCCTGCTCACCAAGCGCATGGGCAAGACCCGGGTCATCGCCGAGACGGGAGCGGGCCAGCACGGCGTCGCCACCGCCACGGCCTGCGCGCTCTTCGGCCTCGACTGCACCATCTACATGGGCGAGATCGACACCCAGCGCCAAGCCCTGAACGTCGCCCGGATGCGGATGCTCGGCGCCGAGGTCGTCGCCGTGAAGTCCGGCTCCCGGACCCTCAAGGACGCCATCAACGAGGCGTTCCGGGACTGGGTCGCCAACGTCGACCGCACCCACTACCTGTTCGGTACCGTGGCCGGCCCCCACCCCTTCCCCGCGATGGTCCGCGACTTCCACCGGGTCATCGGTGTCGAGGCCAGGCGGCAGATCCTCGAACGCGCGGGACGGCTGCCCGACGCCGCCGTCGCCTGCGTGGGCGGCGGCTCCAACGCCATCGGCCTCTTCCACGCCTTCATCCCGGACGCGGGCGTCCGCCTCATCGGCTGCGAGCCGGCCGGGCACGGCGTGGAGACCGGCGAGCACGCGGCCACGCTGACCGCGGGTGAGCCGGGCATCCTGCACGGCTCGCGCTCGTACGTCCTGCAGGACGAGGAGGGCCAGATCACCGAGCCGTACTCGATCTCGGCCGGCCTCGACTACCCGGGCATCGGCCCCGAGCACGCCTACCTCAAGGACAGTGGCCGCGGCGAGTACCGCGCCGTCACGGACGACGCCGCCATGCAGGCGCTGCGTCTGCTGTCGCGCACCGAGGGCATCATCCCGGCGATCGAGAGCGCCCACGCGCTCGCCGGGGCTCTGGAGGTCGGCAGGGAGCTGGGCACGGACGGGCTGATCGTCGTCAACCTGTCCGGGCGCGGCGACAAGGACATGGACACGGCCGCGCGTTACTTCGGCCTGTACGACGGTGGTGCCGACGCCGAGGTCGCCGCCGACGCGGCCGATCTCGCGGAGATCGAGGGGGACGCCAAGTGAACGGGAACATCCAGCTGTTGAGTGACACCCTCGCCTCCGCCAAGGCGGAGGGGCGCTCCGCGCTCATCGCCTATCTGCCGGCCGGGTTCCCGACCGTCGACGGCGGTATCGCCGCGATCAAGGCCGTCTTCGAGGGCGGCGCCGACGTCGTCGAGGTGGGGCTGCCGCACAGCGACCCGGTCCTCGACGGCCCCGTCATCCAGACCGCCGACGACATCGCCCTGCGGGGCGGTGTCAAGATCGCCGACGTGATGCGTACGGTGCGGGAGGCGCACGAGGCCACCGGGAAGCCGGTGCTGGTCATGACGTACTGGAACCCCATCGACCGCTACGGCGTCGAGCGCTTCACGGCCGAGCTCGCGGAGGCGGGCGGCGCGGGCTGCATCCTGCCCGACCTGCCCGTCCAGGAGTCGGCGCTGTGGAGGGAGCACGCGGAGAAGCACGGCCTCGGCACGGTCTTCGTGGTCGCGCCCAGCAGCAAGGACGCCCGGCTCGCCGAGATCACCGCGGCGGGCAGTGGCTTCGTCTACGCGGCCTCGCTGATGGGCGTGACGGGCACCCGCGAGTCGGTGGGCGCGCAGGCCCAGGACCTGGTGGAACGCACCCGGGCCACGGGCTCCGGCCTGCCGGTCTGCGTAGGCCTCGGCGTCTCCAACGCCGAACAGGCCGCCGAGGTCGCCGGGTTCGCCGACGGGGTGATCGTCGGCTCCGCGTTTGTGAAGCGGATGCTGGACGCGCCCGACGAGGCGGCAGGCCTGGACGCCGTACGGGAACTGGCGGGCGACCTCGCGAAGGGCGTACGCCGGGGCGCGTGAGCGGCCGGACCACCGGGCGTGCGACCCGGCGTGGGACGCGCTCGTGACGTTCACCCGTTTGTCGCACGGGGATCGCTGGACGTAACGGGCAATCCGCTCACTCGAACGGGTGGAAGTGGGATCGGGGAGGCGCTGAGCGCCTCCCCGGTTCGTTCTGCGGGTTGTGAGCGAGAAGAACCGTGAGGGAAAGCGCACCGCCCGTGAACGGCTGGCGGAGGAGCGCGAGAAGCAGAAGGCCGCCGAGAAGCGCCGTCGGGTGCTGATCGTGGGCGCCTCCGTGGTGTGCGTGCTGGGGCTGGCCGCCGTGATCGGCGTCGTGGCGGCGAACGCGGACAAGGACGACGAGGCCGGCGCCTCGGGCCCGGTCGTCGCACCCTCGGGGGCGAACGGCGAGGACAGCCTCGCGATCCCCGTCGGGGACGCCGGCGCCAGGTCGACCCTCTCCGTGTGGGAGGACTTCCGCTGCCCGGCCTGCAAATCCTTCGAGGACGCCTATCGCTCGACGATCCACGAGCTGACCGAGGCCGGGAAGCTGAAGGTCGAGTACCACCTCGCCACCCTGATCGACGGCAACATGGGCGGCAGCGGCTCCCGCACGGCCGCCAATGCCGCGGCGTGCGCGCAGAACGAAAGCAAGTTCCCCGCGTACCACGACGTGCTCTTCGAGAACCAGCCGCCCGAGACGGACGACGCCTTCGCGAGCGAGACCAGGCTCCTCGACCTGGCGAAGAAGGTGGACGGCCTGGACACCGCCGCCTTCCGCACCTGCGTCGAGGACGGCAAGCACAACAGCTGGGTCGCGAAGTCGAACGAGGCCTTCCAGAAGGGCGGCTTCTCCGGCACACCGAGCGTCTTCCTCAACGGCACCAACATCTACGCGGACCAGTCCATGACCCCCGCCAAGCTGAAGCAGATGGTGGAGGCGAAGGCCGAGGGGTGAGACAGGGGGCGAGTCAGGGGTGACGCGGGAGTGAGCCGCGGGACCGCCGGGGGCCGTGGGGCGTCAAGACACCAAGGGGACGGCGTTATGGACCTGTTGCCGGGGCGCCCGCCGTCGGCCGGGTCCGGCAGGGTAGCGTCGATCCTGCCATGGAACTTGCCTACATTCCCAGCCCGTCGCGCGGGGTGCTGTACCTCGGTCCCGTCCCGCTGCGCGGCTACGCCTTCTGCATCATCATCGGTGTCTTCGTAGCCGTCTGGCTCGGCAACAAACGCTGGGTCGCGCGGGGCGGACGGGCCGGAACAGTCGCCGACATCGCCGTCTGGGCCGTGCCCTTCGGCCTGATCGGCGGACGGCTCTACCACGTGATCACGGACTACGAGCTGTACTTCAGCGAGGGCCGTGACTGGGTGGACGCCTTCAAGGTCTGGGAGGGCGGCCTCGGCATCTGGGGCGCGATCGCCCTCGGCGCGGTGGGCGCGTGGATCGGCTGCCGGCGCCGGGGCATCCCGCTGCCCGCGTACGCCGACGCCGTCGCCCCCGGTATCGCCCTCGCCCAGGCGATCGGGCGCTGGGGCAACTGGTTCAACCAGGAGCTGTACGGCAAGCCGACGGATCTGCCGTGGGCCGTGGAGATCACGTCCTCCACGGACGGTCGGCTGCCGGGTACGTACCACCCGACCTTCCTCTACGAGTCGCTGTGGTGCATCGGTGTCGCGCTGCTCGTCATCTGGGCGGACCGCCGGTTCAAGCTCGGGCACGGGCGGGCGTTCGCGCTGTATGTCGCCGCGTACTGCGCGGGGCGGTTCTGGATCGAGTACATGCGGGTCGACGAGGCCCACCACATCCTCGGACTGCGCCTCAACAACTGGACCGCGCTGTTCGTCTTCGTCCTCGCCGTGCTCTACATCGTCCTGTCGGCCCGGAAGCGGCCGGGGCGGGAGGAGATCGTGGAACCGGGGGGCTCCGACGGTGACGGGGACGAGGGCGCTGCCGCGTCGGCCGCGGACGCGGAGTCGGCGTCGGGCGAGGCTTCGGCCAAGGCCAAGTCCGAGGGTGACGCCGAGGAGAAGAAGGACGCGGAGGCCTCCGACGGCGGGAGTGCGAAGAAGGAGCCAGAGTCCGCGGAGAAGAGCTGACGAATGGCTGTTCGGTAGCTGTGGTGCCTGCCCACCTGTCCCTTCGGGGGCAGGTGGGTTTTTGGTTTGGGGGACCGGGGTGCGTGGTCGGGTGCGGGTCAGTGGGGGCTTCTCGCGCAGTTCCCCGCGCCCCTGAAGGATTCAGGCCCTGCGGGCCTGAAAAGCGTGGGGCGCAGCCCCCGCTTTTCAGGGGCGCGGGGAACTGCGCGACCAGCCCCCACCGGGCGGACGTGTGGGGGTCGAAGGGGCGCAGCCCCTGGGGGAGGGACGGGTAGGGGCGACGGGGGCGGATCACAGCTGGGTGGGGCGGCCGGCCAGGGTCAGGGTTCGCCGGGCCGCGGCGACCACGGCCGGATCGATGAAGCGGCCGTCGGGGAGGGCTTGCGCCCCGGCCGTGGTGGTCGCCGCCCTCAAGGTCCGCTCGGCCGACTCCACCTCCTGGGCCGTCGGGGTGTAGGCGCGCTCGATCACCGGGAGCTGACGGGGGTGGATGGCGGCACGGCCCAGAAAGCCGAGCGCGCGCCCGTGCGCGGACGTGGCCGCCAGCCCCGCCAGATCCTTCGTGTCCGGGTGGATCGACTGGGCGGGCGACGGAAGGCCGGCGGCCCGGGCGGCGAGGATCACCCGGGAGCGCGGCCAGTCGAGGGCCCGGTCGTCGCTGACGGCCAGGTCCGCGCGGAGATCGGCCTCGCCGAGGGCGATGCCCCGGAGGGCGGGGTGCGCGGTGGCGATGTCGTACGCCCGCTCCACCGCCAGCGCCGATTCGAGGAGGGCGTACAGGGGGATCGCTCCTCCTTCCGCCGGCGCGGTCCGCTCCGCGACGCTCGCCACTTCGTCCGGGCACGTGACCTTCGGGAGGCGGAGGGCGGCCAGACCGGGGAGCGGGGCGAGGGCTTCGAGGTCCGCCTCGGCCTCCGGGGTGCGCAGGGCGTTGACGCGTACGTGGACCGGTACGGGCGGCGGTGCGGAGAGGAGTTCGGCGGTGGCCGCGCGGGCGTAGGCCTTGCGGTCGGGGGCCACCGCGTCCTCCAGGTCCACGATCACCACGTCCGCGCCGGAGGCCAGCGCCTTGGTGACCCTCTCCGGACGGTCGCCGGGGACGTACAGCCAGGTCAGGGGGAAGGGCGTCGGCGACTGCGGGGTCACAGGGCACCCTCCTGGCGAAGGGCCGCGATCTCCGGTGCGGACAGGCCCAGTTCGGCCAGGATCGAGTCCGTGTCGGCGCCGTGCGCGCGGCCCGCCCAGCGGATCGCGCCGGGGGTGGAGGAGAGGCGGAAGAGGACGTTCTGCATGCGCAGGGGGCCGAGGTCGGGGTCGTCGACGGTGGTGATCGTGTCCAGGGCGCGGTACTGGGGGTCGGTCATCACCTCCCGTACGTCCTGGATGGGGGCCACCGCGGCCTCCGCCTTCTCGAACGCCTCGATGACCTCCTCCCGGGTGTGACGGGCGATCCACGCGCCGACCGCCTCGTCCAGGACGTCCGCGTGCCGGGCCCGCTCCGCCCCCGAAGCGAACCAGGGCTCGTCGATCAGCTCGGGCCGTCCGACCAGACGCATCACGCGTTCCGCGATCGACTGGGCCGAGGTGGACACGGCCACCCAGGAACCGTCCGCCGTGCGATAGGTGTTGCGGGGCGCGTTGTTCGCGGAGCGGTTGCCCGTACGCGGCTGGACGTGGCCCAACTGGTCGTACCAGAGGGGCTGGGGGCCGAGAACGGTGAGGATCGGCTCGATGATCGCCATGTCGACCGTCTGCCCTTGTCCGGTGCGGTCACGCGCCGCGAGTGCGGTCATCACCGCGTACGCCGTCGCGAGGCCCGCGATGGAGTCGGCGAGACCGAAGGGCGGCAGGACCGGTGGGGCGCCGGGTTCGCCGGTGATCGCGGCGAACCCGCTCATCGCCTCGGCGAGCGTGCCGAAGCCGGGGCGGTGCGCGTACGGGCCGTACTGGCCGAAGCCGGTGACCCGGGCGAGGACCAGACCGGGGTTCGCCGCCGACAGCTCCTCCCAGCCAAGACCCCATTTCTCCAGGGTGCCGGGGCGGAAGTTCTCGATGATCACGTCGGCGGTGGCGGCGAGCCGCAGGAGGGTGTCCCGGCCGCCGGGGGTGGAGAGGTTCAGCGTCAGGGTGCGCTTGTTGCGGCCCAGCAGCTTCCACCACAGGCCCACGCCGTCCTTCGACGGGCCGTGGCCCCGGGACGGGTCCGGTTTCGTGGGGTGCTCGACCTTGATGACCTCCGCGCCGAAGTCACCGAGCATCGTGGCGGCGAGGGGGCCGGCGAAGAGCGTGGCGAGGTCGAGGACGCGGAGGTGGCTGAGCGGAGGGGCGTCCGCCTGCGGCGGGGGTGGCGCCTGGGTCATGGGTGGGGGGTCTCCCGGAGGGTGAGGTGGGCCAGGGTGTCGAAGCCGATGCCGTCGAAGTCGGCGATCGAGGTGGCCAGGCGGTTCTTGAGGGGGGCCGTCCAGCGGTCGGGGAGCGCGTCCGGGGCGCCGGTCAGGAGCCCCGCGATGCTGCCCGCCGTGGCTCCGTTGGAGTCGGTGTCCCAACCGCCCGACACGGCGCGGCAGATGGAGGCCGCGTAGTCGCCGTCCGCGTGGGTGAGGGCGGCGGTGAGCAGGGCGGTGTTGGGGACGGCGTGGACCCAGTGGTGGTCGGTGTGGGCTGCGTGGAGTTCGTCGACGATCGCGTCGAAGTCCCGGATCTCCGTGGTCAGTCGGAGAGCGTGGTCGATCGCCCTGGCGAGGCGGGAGTGCGGGGGGACGACCGTCAGGCCGGTGCGCAGGCACTGGTGGACGTCGTGGGTGCCGGTGGCCGCCTCGGCGATGGTGGCCGCGACGAACATGGCCGCGTAGACGCCGTTGGCGGTGTGGGTGAGGGTGGCGTCCCGGTGGGCCTGTTCGGCTGCGGCGGCCGGGTCGCCGGGGTTGGTCCAGCCGTGGACGTCGGCGCGGATCAGGGCGCCGATCCACTCGCGGAACGGGTTGCGGTGGCGGGCGGTGCGGGGTGGGTCGATGCCGCAGAGGAGGTTGCGGTAGGCGACGCGTTCGGCGGTGAAGGTGCGGCCCGCGGGGAGTTCGTCCAGCCAGAGGGTGGCCACGTCGGCGGTGGTGAAGTCCCGGCCGTGGCGGGCCAGGAGGAGGAGGTTGAGGAGGGGGTAGTTGAGGTCGTCGTCCTCGGGCATGCCGTCGATGTTCTCGGCGAGGGAGGTGGGGGCCGAGCGGCGGTTCCAGGGATGGGCGGCCAGGAGCTCCGGGGGGACGCCTCGGGCGGTGAACCAGGTGGTGAGGGGCCAGTTGCCGGTGGCCGCGGCGAGGCAGCGGATGGCGTCGAGGGGGAGCTTCTCGACGGGTTTGCCGAGGAGGCAGCCTGCGGCTCGGCCCAGCCAGGCGGCTTCGAGACGTCGTACGTACGTGGCGGGCGGGACAGGGCGAGCGGGCGGGGCGGGCCAGTCGGTGCACAGGGACTTGATCGTGCTCAGGTCTGTCGGTTCGTCGTCCGCCAACCCGCTCGGCAGGTCCGCCAGTTCGTCCAGCAGGTCCTCGGCGAGCTGGCGGAGGTAGCGGGAGGCCCGGTCGGGGGAGGCGCCGGCGCGCCGGGGGGCCGGGGGGCCGCCCGCCGCCCGCCAGCGCGCGGCGACGGCCGAGGGCTCGCGGCCGTCCTGGCGGGCCTGGTGGAGTTCGTGGCCGAGGAGGTCCTCGGGCTGGACCCAGGTGAGACGCAAGGGGGTCACCGGACGGGGGCCAACGCGGTGAAGGCCGACTCGTGGGCGCGGTGGCGGCGGACGTCCTGGCCGTGGATCTGGAGCGCGACGTCCGTCAACGTCCGGGCGGGGGCGTGCAGGTCGAGCCGGCTGGCCTCCGCCACCGTCTTGGCCCAGTCGGAGGGGACGTCCGAGCCCAGTGCGCCGGCGAGGGCGCCGGACATCGTCGCGATGGAGTCGCAGTCGCGGCCGTAGTTCACCGAACCCAGCACCGCGTGCCGGTAGTCACCGCGGGCCACGAGCAACATGCCGAGCGCGATGGGGAGTTCCTCGATCGCGTGGAGCCGGGACGGGCGGCGGGCGCCGAGGGAGGGGGCGCGGTAGTCGGGGCCGACCGTGTCGAACGGGGCGACCGCCTCGCGGAGCGGCCGTAGCGCCGACTCGAAGTCCGTGTGACGGCGGGCCACTTCGCACACCGACTCGATCGCCGCGCGGGTGCCGTCCTTCGCCAGGGCGAGGCAGGCCTCGACCACCGACTCCGCTGTCGCGCCCGGGGTGCACGCCGCGGCGACGGCCGCCGCGAACACGCCCGCGGCCTCCCTGCCGTACGACGACTGGTGGGCGCCCGCGACGTCGAGTGCCTCGGCGTACGCGCCGGACGGATCGGCCGCGTTGACCAGGCCGACGGGGGCCATGTACATCGCGGCGCCGCAGTTGACGATGTTGCCGGTGCCGGCCTCGCGGGGGTCGATGTGGCCGTAGTGGATCCGGGCCACGAGCCACTTCTCGGCGAGGAAGACCCGCTGGAGGGGGAGGGCCTCGGCCTCCAGCTCGGGGATCCAGCGCGGGGTCGTCATCATGTCCGGCACCAGGTGCTCGGCGACGGCGTACGCGTCGAGGTGGTCGCGTACGCGGTCGTACACCCGGACGAGCGCGTGCGTCATCAAGGTGTCGTCGGTGACGTGGCCGTCGCCCTTGTGGTACGGGGCGATGGGGCGGGCGGTACGCCAGTCGTCGCCGTTCCAGGGGCCGACGACGCCGTGCACGCGGCCGCCGTGGCGTTCGAGGATCTGCTCCGGGGTGTAGCCCTCCACCGGGCCGCCGAGGGCGTCGCCCACGGCGGCGCCGACCAGGGCGCCGGTGATGCGTTCGTCGAGGGCGGCGTCCGGGACGGCTGCCGGGGCGGGGGCCGGGACGGGTGCGGGTCGCGATGCGGGCGTCATGCCCGGCTAACGCCGCGGGTGGTGGGGAGTTCCGCTGTGTCGAGAAGTTCGGCGAGGTGGACGAGGTCGGTGCCGGTGAGGCGGGGGAGGGCGCAGCCGGAGAGGGTGCGGCAGGCGTCCCGCCAGGTGTCGGGGACGGCGCTGCCGCCGCCGAGTGCGCCGGTCAGGGCGCCGGCCAGAGCCGGGGCGGAGTCGGCGACCCGGGAGAGGCAGGCGGCGGCGGGGACGGCCTCGGCGATCCGGCCGCGCGCGGCGGTGGCCAGGGCGAGGGCCACGGGGACGGTCTCGGCTGCGGCGATGCCGTAGCTGTACACGTGGTCGACGATCTGGTGCTCCAGGAGGGGGACCAGAGCGAATGTTCCTTCCTTTCTGTGGCGGTGGGCGAGGTCGAGGGCGTGGCGGGCGTTGCGGCCGATCTCCGTCCCGGCGGGGAGTTCGGCCAGGGCCGCGGCCGCGCAGTCGTCGACGTCCGCGCCGGTGAGCGCCAGCGCGAGCGCGGCGGCCATCGCTCGTGCGCCGTGCACGCCGTCGCCGTCCTGGGTGTAGCGGGCGTCGAACTCGGCCAGGTCGGCGGCGCCTCGGGGGTCGCCCGGGTGGGCCACCGCCAGGACGCAGGCACGGACGCAGGCCGCGTCGTCGAAGTAGTGGGGGTTGTCGTGGCCGGTGGCGGGTGGGCGCAGGCCGGTGGCGAGGTTGCCGAGGCCGGCGCGTACGGAGATACGGGCGCGCAGGGGGAGCACGGCGGACTCGACCTCGGGGGCGCGTTCGGCGGCGGCGGCGATCTCGCTGGCCACGGCGTTCCAGGAGAGGTCGATGGAGGCGCGGGTGCGGCGTTCCAGGCTGAGGTCGCCGAGTGCGGCGGTGTCGCCGGCTCGGAGGAGGGCCTCGGCGGCGAAGGCCGCCCATTCCGCGTCGTCGGAGGGGCCGAGGCGGAGGGGTTCGGGGGGCTGGTTGAGGGCGATGGGGACGGGGAGAGTGGTGGTGGCGTTCTGCTCGGCGAAGGCGTCGAGTTCGCGGGTGAGGCGGCGGGTCCATTCCGGCATGCGGGCGGCACGGTGGCGGGCGGCGGGCCAGCCGGCGGCGTCGCCTGCGGCGAGGCCGAGGAGGAGGCCCTCGATGCGGGTGCCCTTCGGGGGGCGGGGCCTGCCGGCCTCGGCTGCGCCTTCGGCCGCTTCGTTCTTCCCACCCGCACCGGCCGTGCGGGTTTCGTCGTCGGGTGCGGGTGGCCCCTGTGGGGCGCCCCCACCGCCGGCGGCCGCGGCTGCGTGGGCGAGCGGATTCGCCGGGGCCGGGCGTGCGGGTTCGAACAGCTCCGGGGCAAGAGGTTCGGTCGCCCTCGCGGTCGGCTTCACCTCGGGGTGTGGCTCGCTGATGGTCGCCGTATCTGCCGTATCTGCCGTATCTGCCGTGTCCCTCGGCCCGTCGTGGGATGCGGACGGTGTTCCGCGGGGCGGCTTCTCGTACGGCGTGGAGGGGGCTGTGGGGGTCGTGTCGTCCCACGGGGTCGGTGGGGTCATGCGGGGGTCTCCGTCGTGTCGGCCGGGGCGAGGGCGAAGGTGGTCGGGGGTGGGAGGGGACGGTCGCCGTGGGGGAAGAGGGCCGGGCCCGTGGTCCATTTGCCGCCCTCGGTCGGGACCAGGAGTTCGGCCACGTCCAGGACGTGGTGGCCGGCCATGGACGGCAGGCAGCTGCCTCTTGCCGGGCCGATCGCGGCGGTCCAGTCGGCCGGGATCGACGACGCTCCCCGGGTCGCTCCGGCCAGCGCGCCGGCGACCGCCGCGGTCGTGTCGGCGTCGCGGCCCATGTTCACCGCGGTCAGCACCGACTCGGTGAAGTCGCCGTCGGCCGCCGCGTAGGCGCCGAAGGCGAGGGCGACGGCCTCGGGGGCGAGGTCGGTCCAGGGGTAGCCGCCGATGACTACGGCGGAGCGGACCGCGCGTTCGCCCCGGTGGGCGACCGCGACCGCCCGGCGCAGGGAGCGCGCCGTCCAGGAGTCGTCGGGGATCACGGCGAGCGCGGAGGCCACGACGGAGATCGTGGGTGCGCCCGCCATGGCCGCCGCCACACCCGCCGCGACCGCCTGGCCGCCGTAGATGCCCTCGCCGTCATGGCTGACCGAGCCGTCGATGGCGACCAGCCGGGCGGCCTCCGCCGGGCGGCCCGCCGCGAAGACGCCGAAGGGGGCCGCGCGCATGGCCAGGCCGTCGCTCCAGGCGTGCCGGTGCTGGGCGGAGATCGGCGCGGCGAGGCCCCGGCGGAGGTTCTCCAGGGTGCCGCGTTCGCTGAAACCGGCACCCCGGAACGGGCCCTCGTCCCGGTCCGCGATCCACTGGTGCCAGGCCGTCTCCACGTGGGTGACGGTGAGCGCCGAGCCGTGCCGGGCCAGCAGCAGCCCGGAGAAGATGGCGTACTCGGTGTCGTCGGTCCCCGAGGGGCGCTCGGCCACGTACCCGGTGATGCGCCCCCAGCGCGCGCGGATCTCGGAGGGTTTCATGTTCTCGGCGGGCGCCCCCAGCGCGTCCCCGACGGCGAGCCCGAGCATGGCCCCCCGTGCCCGCTCGCGGAGGTCGGCGGCGTCCCCGGGCGCCGGGACCGAGGGAATGCAGGCGATGGAAGGCATACGGTCGCCTCTCTGGCCCGTGGGCAGGTCCGGCCCGGTGGGCAGTTGATCCGCTCTGAAGATGTGCCAGCTTTCGCTGGGAAGATCTCTCCCACATCGGGTGCCTCGGCGGCGCGCGGAACGCTCGTGTATCACCCGGTCGACATCTGTGCAGCGTCATGTACGAATGAGCGGCAGTCGTTTCTCGAACAGTCTCCGAGTCGGGTGAGGAGCCGGGTAAGTACGGCCTTCCTTGCTGGCGGAAGCAATTTTCCGAGCGTACGTTCGACGCGAGGAAAGGGGCTTGATCGTGGCGATCATCGACACCGAAGCCGCGTTGCACGAGGCGCACCGCGACAACCACACCCATCGGGACGTGAACGGCGGCTGGCTGCGGCCCGCCGTGTTCGGGGCGATGGACGGGCTCGTGTCCAACCTGGCGCTGATGACCGGTGTCGCCGGCGGAACGGCCGGGCGGGAGGCGGTCGTCGTCGCGGGGCTCGCGGGGCTCGCCGCCGGGGCCTTCTCCATGGCCGCGGGCGAGTACACCTCCGTGGCCTCGCAGCGGGAACTCGTCCAGGCCGAACTCGACGTCGAGCGGAGGGAGTTGCACAAGCACCCCAAGGACGAGGAGGAGGAGCTCGCCGCGCTCTACGAGAGTCGTGGCGTCGAGGCCGTACTCGCCCGGGAGGTGGCGCGGCAGCTGTCGCGCGATCCCGAGCAGGCGCTGGAGATCCACGCGCGCGAGGAGCTGGGTGTCGATCCCGGCGATCTGCCCTCGCCCGTCGTGGCCGCGGTGTCGAGTTTCGGCTCCTTCGCGCTGGGTGCCCTGCTGCCGGTACTGCCCTATCTCCTCGGGGCGGGCGCGCTGTGGCCCGCCGTGCTGGTGGCGCTCGTCGGGCTCTTCGGGTGCGGTGCCGTGGTGGCCAGGGTGACGGCCAGAACCTGGTGGTTCAGCGGGCTGCGGCAGCTGGCCCTCGGGGGTGCGGCGGCGGGTGTGACGTACGCCCTGGGCAGCCTGTTCGGCGCGGCCGTATGATGGATCAGATGGCTACGTATGCGCGGGACCGCATAAATAGTCGTTACCACGCGGTTTCGAATGCTTAACCGCTGGGCATGAGCCGTAAGCGCCGCGGGCAATGACGCCCGTCAAGCATCTGAAGCACCTGAGTAGTGGGCGACGACGCCTCCTGCACCCCGGTCGACCGACAAAGATCTGTCCGGTCGGCTCTCCCCTTGATCGCGTTCGATCACGCCACCGTGTGCGGCCACCCCCTCCGCGCCGTGGCGTCCGCATGGTGGGACGAAGTATCCGCTTCCCGAGAATCGTTCCATCATGTAACCTGCACGAAATTTTGCACCTTACGCAGAGGGCCAGCGTCGTCCCTCGGCAATCGCATATGCCAGATGACGACGACGGGAGAGCCGATGCGTACGCCGCGCCAGCCGTCCCAGCACTCCACGAATGGCCAGAAGTGGTCGTTCATGGATGCTCGCCCTGCTGCGCAGGGTATGTACGACCCCCGCAACGAGCGCGACGCCTGTGGCGTCGGCTTCGTGGCCACCCTCACCGGCGAGGCGAGCCATGCGCTGGTCGAGCAGGCGCTCACCGTTCTGCGCAACCTGGAGCACCGAGGAGCGACCGGTTCGGAGCCCGACTCGGGTGACGGCGCCGGCATGCTCTCCCAGGTTCCCGACGCGTTCTTCCGCGAGGTGGCCGGATTCGAGCTGCCCGAGGCCGGCTCGTACGCCGTCGGTATCGGCTTCCTGCCCGAGGAGGGCACCGAGGACGCCGTCGCCCGCATCGAGGCCATCGCCGCCGACGAGGGCCTGACAGTCCTCGGCTGGCGCGAGGTGCCCGTCGCCCCCGAGCTGCTCGGTGCCACGGCCCGCTCCACGATGCCCGCCTTCCGCCAGATCTTCGTCGCCGACGGCGCCGCGGAGCCGGCCACGGACATCGACCTCGACCGCAAGACGTTCGTGCTGCGCAAGCGCGCCGAGCGCGAGGTCGACGTCTACTTCCCCTCGCTGTCCGCGCGGACCATCGTCTACAAGGGCATGCTGACCACCGGCCAGCTGGAGCCCTTCTTCCCGGACCTGTCCGACCGCCGCTTCGCCTCCGCGATCGCGCTCGTGCACTCCCGGTTCTCCACGAACACCTTCCCGTCGTGGCCGCTCGCCCACCCGTACCGCTTCGTCGCGCACAACGGCGAGATCAACACGGTCAAGGGCAACCGCAACTGGATGGTCGCCCGCGAGTCCCAGCTGGCCTCCGACCTGTTCGGCCCGCAGGACAAGCTCGACCGGATCTTCCCCATCTGTACGCCGGACGCCTCCGACTCGGCGTCCTTCGACGAGGTGCTGGAGCTGCTCCACCTCGGCGGCCGCTCCCTGCCGCACTCCGTGCTGATGATGATCCCGGAGGCGTGGGAGAACCACGACTCCATGGAGCCGGCCCGCCGCGCCTTCTACCAGTTCCACTCCACGATGATGGAGCCCTGGGACGGCCCGGCCTGTGTCACCTTCACCGACGGCCGCCAGGTCGGCGCGGTCCTCGACCGCAACGGCCTGCGCCCCGGCCGCTACTGGGTCACCGACGACGGCCTCGTCGTCCTCGGCTCCGAGGTCGGCGTCCTCGACATCGACCCCGCCAAGGTCGTGCGCAAGGGTCGCCTGCAGCCGGGCCGGATGTTCCTCGTCGACACCGTCGAGCACCGCATCATCGAGGACGACGAGATCAAGGCCCAGCTCGCCGCGGAGAACCCGTACGCGGAATGGCTGGAGGCCGGCGAGATCGAGCTCTCCGACCTGCCCGAGCGCGAGCACATCGTCCACACCCACGCCTCGGTCACCCGCCGCCAGCAGACCTTCGGCTACACCGAGGAGGAGCTGCGCGTCATCCTCGCGCCGATGGCCAAGGCCGGTGCCGAGCCCATCGGATCCATGGGCACGGACTCGCCGATCGCCGCGCTGTCCTCGCGCCCGCGCCTGCTCTTCGACTACTTCACCCAGCTGTTCGCGCAGGTCACCAACCCGCCGCTGGACGCCATCCGCGAGGAGCTCGTCACCTCGCTGCGCTCCTCGCTGGGCCCCGAGGGCAACATCCTGGAGCCCAGCGCCGCGTCGTGCCGCAGCGTCACCCTGCCCTTCCCGGTGATCGACAACGACGAGCTGGCCAAGCTCATCCACATCAACGCCGACGGCGACATGCCCGGCATGAAGGCCGCGACCCTCTCCGGCCTGTACCGGGTCTCCGGCGGCGGTGACGCCCTCGCCGCGCGCATCGAGGAGATCTGCGCCGAGGCCGACGCCGCCATCGACAACGGCGCCCGGCTGATCGTCCTGTCGGACCGCCACTCGGACGCCGAGCACGCGCCGATCCCGTCGCTGCTGCTCACCGCGGCCGTCCACCACCACCTCATCCGCACCAAGCAGCGCACCCAGGTGGGCCTGCTGGTCGAGGCCGGTGACGTCCGCGAGGTCCACCACGTCGCCCTGCTCATCGGCTTCGGCGCCGCGGCCGTCAACCCGTACCTGGCGATGGAGTCCGTCGAGGACCTCGTCCGCGCCGGAACGTTCCTCTCCGGTATCGAGGCCGAGCAGGCGATCCGCAACCTGATCTACGCCCTCGGCAAGGGCGTCCTGAAGGTCATGTCCAAGATGGGCATCTCCACGGTCGCCTCCTACCGCGGCGCCCAGGTCTTCGAGGCCGTCGGTCTCGCGGACGAGTTCGTGGAGAAGTACTTCAACGGCACGGCCACCAAGATCGGCGGCGTCGGCATCGACGTCATCGCCAAGGAGGTCGCCGCCCGCCACGCCAAGGCGTACCCGGCCAGCGGCATCGCGCCCGCCCACCGCGCCCTGGAGATCGGCGGCGAGTACCAGTGGCGCCGCGAGGGCGAGCCGCACCTGTTCGACCCGGACACGGTCTTCCGCCTCCAGCACTCCACCCGCACGCGCCGCTACGACATCTTCAAGCAGTACACGAGCCGCGTGAACGAGCAGTCCGAGCGTCTGATGACGCTGCGCGGCCTGTTCGGTTTCAAGGCCGGCGAGGGCCGCGCTCCGATCTCCGTCGACGAGGTCGAGCCGGTCTCCGAGATCGTCAAGCGCTTCTCGACCGGCGCCATGTCGTACGGCTCCATCTCCAAGGAGGCGCACGAGACCCTCGCCATCGCCATGAACCAGCTGGGCGGCAAGTCCAACACCGGTGAGGGCGGCGAGGACCCGGACCGTCTCTACGACCCGGCACGGCGTTCGTCGATCAAGCAGGTCGCCTCCGGCCGTTTCGGTGTGACGAGCGAGTACCTCGTCAACGCGGACGACATCCAGATCAAGATGGCCCAGGGCGCCAAGCCCGGTGAGGGCGGTCAGCTGCCCGGCCACAAGGTGTACCCGTGGGTCGCCAGGACGCGTCACTCGACGCCGGGCGTGGGCCTCATCTCCCCGCCGCCGCACCACGACATCTACTCCATCGAGGACCTGGCCCAGCTGATCCACGACCTGAAGAACGCGAACCCGCAGGCGCGGATTCACGTCAAGCTGGTCTCCGAGGTCGGCGTCGGCACCGTCGCCGCCGGTGTCTCCAAGGCGCACGCGGACGTCGTCCTCATCTCCGGCCACGACGGCGGTACGGGCGCATCCCCGCTCACCTCGCTGAAGCACGCGGGCGGCCCCTGGGAGCTCGGCCTCGCCGAGACCCAGCAGACGCTGCTGCTCAACGGCCTGCGCGACCGCATCGTCGTGCAGACCGACGGCCAGCTGAAGACCGGCCGTGACGTCGTCATCGCCGCGCTGCTCGGCGCCGAGGAGTTCGGTTTCGCGACCGCGCCGCTCGTCGTCTCCGGCTGCGTCATGATGCGCGTCTGCCACCTGGACACCTGCCCGGTCGGCATCGCCACGCAGAACCCGACGCTCCGCGACCGGTTCTCCGGCAAGGCCGAGTACGTCGTGAACTTCTTCGAGTTCATCGCCGAGGAGGTCCGCGAGATCCTCGCCGAGCTGGGCTTCCGCTCCATCGAGGAGGCCGTCGGCCACGCCGAGGCGCTCGACGTGACCCGCGCGGTCGACCACTGGAAGGCACAGGGCCTGGACCTGGAGCCGCTGTTCCACGTGCCCGAACTGCCCGAGGGCGCCGTCCGCCACCAGCTCATCGAGCAGGACCACGGCCTGGAGAAGGCGCTCGACAACGAGCTGATCAAGCTCGCCGCCGACGCGCTGGCCGCCTCGGACGCCACCGACGCCCAGCCGGTCCGCGCCCAGGTCAAGGTCCGCAACATCAACCGCACCGTCGGCACGATGCTCGGCCACGAGGTGACGAAGAAGTTCGGCGGGGCAGGGCTCCCCGACGACACCATCGACATCACCTTCACCGGCTCGGCGGGCCAGTCCTTCGGCGCCTTCCTCCCGCGCGGCGTCACGCTGCGCCTGGAGGGCGACGCCAACGACTACGTCGGCAAGGGCCTCTCCGGCGGCCGGGTGATCGTCCGTCCCGACCGGGGTGCCGACCACCTCGCCGAGTACTCCACCATCGCGGGCAACACCATCGCCTACGGCGCGACCGGCGGCGAGCTGTTCCTCCGGGGCCGTACGGGCGAGCGGTTCTGCGTCCGCAACTCCGGTGCCCTGGTGGTCTCCGAGGGCGTGGGCGACCACGGCTGCGAGTACATGACCGGCGGCCACGCGGTCGTCCTCGGCGAGACGGGCCGCAATTTCGCGGCCGGTATGTCGGGCGGCATCGCGTACGTCATCGACCTGGACCGCGACAACGTCAACGTCGGCAACGTGGGCGCGATCGAGGCCCTCGACGACACCGACAGGCAGTGGCTGCACGACGTGGTGCGCCGCCACGCCGAGGAGACGGGTTCGACGGTCGCCGAGAAGCTGCTCGCCGACTGGTCCGTCGCCGCGGAGCGCTTCAGCAAGATCATCCCCAGCACGTACAAGGCAGTGCTCGCCGCCAAGGCCGCCGCCGAGCAGGCCGGTCTCTCCGAGACCGAGATCACCGAGAAGATGATGGAGGCGGCGATCAATGGCTGACCCGAAGGGCTTCCTCAACCACGGGCGCGAGGTCGCCAAGTCCCGCCCCGTCGACGTACGGCTGAAGGACTGGAACGAGGTCTACGTCCCCGGTTCCCTGCTCCCGATCATCTCGAAGCAGGCGTCCCGCTGCATGGACTGCGGCATCCCGTTCTGCCACAACGGCTGTCCCCTCGGGAACCTCATCCCCGAGTGGAACGACTACGCCTACCGCGAGGACTGGGCGGCCGCCTCCGAGCGCCTGCACGCCACCAACAACTTCCCGGAGTTCACGGGCCGCCTGTGCCCCGCTCCCTGCGAGTCGGCGTGCGTGCTCGGCATCAACCAGCCGGCCGTCACCATCAAGAACGTCGAAGTCTCGATCATCGACAAGGCGTGGGACGGCGGCGACGTCGCCCCCCAGGTCCCGGAGCGCCTCTCCGGCAAGACGGTCGCGGTCATCGGCTCGGGCCCGGCGGGCCTGGCCGCCGCCCAGCAGCTGACCCGGGCCGGTCACACCGTCGCCGTCTACGAGCGCGCGGACCGCGTCGGAGGGCTCCTCCGCTACGGCATCCCCGAGTTCAAGATGGAGAAGCGGCACATCAACCGCCGTATCGAGCAGATGCGCGCGGAGGGCACCCGCTTCCGGACGGGCATCGAGATCGGCCGGGACCTCAAGGCGACGGACCTGAAGAAGCGGTACGACGCCGTCGTCATCGCCGCGGGCGCCACCACTGCCCGTGACCTGCCGGTCCCCGGCCGCGAGCTGAACGGCATCCACCAGGCGATGGAGTACCTGCCGCTGGCCAACAAGGTGCAGGAGGGCGACTTCGTGGCGCCCCCCATCACGGCCGAGGGCAAGCACGTCGTCGTCATCGGCGGTGGCGACACCGGCGCGGACTGCGTGGGCACCGCCCACCGCCAGGGCGCGGCCTCGGTCACACAGCTGGAGATCATGCCGAAGCCGGGCGAGGACCGTGCCCCGAACCAGCCGTGGCCGACCTTCCCGATGCTGTACAAGGTCACCTCCGCGCACGAGGAGGGCGGCGAGCGGGTCTACTCCGTATCCACCACCCACTTCGAGGGCGACGAGGACGGCAACGTCCAGTGGCTGCACCTCGTCGAGGTCGAGTTCGTCGACGGCAAGCTGACGCAGAAGCCGGGCACGGAGCGGAAGATCCCCGCCCAGCTGGTGACGCTGGCGATGGGCTTCACCGGCACGGACCGCGAGAACGGTCTCGTGGACCAGTTCGGCCTGGACCTCGACGAGCGCGGCAACATCGCGCGTGACGCCGACTTCCAGACGAACGTGCCGGGTGTGTTCGTGGCGGGCGACGCGGGGCGCGGTCAGTCCCTCATCGTCTGGGCGATCGCCGAGGGCCGCTCGGCCGCGCGCGGCTGCGACCGCTTCCTCACGGGCGCGAGCGACCTGCCGGCCCCGATCCGGCCGACGGACCGCTCGCTGATGGTCTGATCCACCGCATTCCTGACCTGCCGGGTCCTGCCCCGCCGGTCACTGATCCACCGGGTCACTGATCCACCGGATCAACAGACGTCCCGTACAACGGCGTACGGAACACAGACGGCGCCTGCCCACCAGTCCCCGACCGGACTATCGGGCGGGCGCCGTCGCATGTCCCAGGCGAGGGCTCAGCCCGTCATCGCCGCCACCTTCGCCACCGCCAGCACCACCAACAGCGCCAGCACCCCCACACACGCCCCCGCCTGTACCAGCACCCTGCGTCGGTCCCTCGGTGCGTACGCGAAGGCCAGGGCGGTCAGGCCGCCTGTGAGGAGGCCGCCGAGGTGGCCCTGCCAGGACGTCACGACCGCCGAGATGACCAGCCAGATCAGCAGACCCGCCATGAAGCGGTTGATGCCCGCCGGGTCGGCGCCGAGGCGGCGGGCCAGGACGTAGTACGCCGTGCAGACGCCGAAGATCGCGCCGGAGGCGCCGACCGTGCTGCTGTCGGGGGCCAGGAGGAGGACCAGGACGGAGCCGCCGAGGGCGGAGAGGAGGTACAGGCTCAGATAGCGGGCGCGGCCCAGCTGGGCCTCCACCACCCGGCCCACGTTCCACAGCGTGACCATGTTCATCACGATGTGGAGGATGCCGAACGTGCCCTCGGTGGGCGGGATGTGGAGGAAGGCGCCGGTGAGGAGGCGGTACCACTCGCCGTCGATCACGCCTTCGAGGTGGAAGTCGCCCGGGTAGGCGCTCTGCCAGACGTAGCGCAGACCGTCCGGGCCGGCGAGGCCCCGGCCCAGCATCGCGAAGTCGTCGACGATCGACGGGCGGAGCAGCTCGGCGACGTACGCGACGACGTTCAGGCCGATCAGGACGTACGTCACCAGCGGGACCGCCGAGATCCGGCCGCCGAAGGCCGTGCGGGCCTGGCGGACGCTTCTCGCGCCCTCCTTCACGCACTCCGGGCACTGGTGGCCCACGGCCGCGTCGCGCATGCAGTCCGGGCAGATGAACCGCTCGCAGCGGGTGCAGCGGACGTAGGACTCCACGTTCGGGTGGCGGTAACAGGTGGTGACGGCGGGCTCGGACGACGACGAGGACTCGGGTTCCACGGCCGGCTCCTTGTGGGTGCGGGGCTGATGACGAGCCGGTGAGGACGGCGGCGAACAAAATAGCGAACCTGGGCGGGGGCGCGCTGCGGGGGAGTGCCCTAGACCCTGTCGTCACATTCCCGCCTGCCCCGCAGCTCCATGCACGTGCTCTCGGCGTGCCGGGCACTGACCCGAGTACGTCCGGTACGCGAGTCAGTGCCCGGCACGCCGAGAGCGCGCTCCCCCGGTCTCGGCTGCGCCGCTCGACCGGGAGGTACCCCCACGACGCCGCGGGGCAGCCCTTCGGGCGACGAGGGGAATGTGACGACAGGGCCTAGCCTCGGGATCTTCGTCGCGCTCCAGTGCCGGGAGGCCCCTCATGCCCGCCATCAGCCTCAGCAAGATGCAGGAGACCGCCCCCGCGCTGGTGGATCTGTACAAGGCCGCCGGGGCCTCCCTCGACCGACACGGTCTGCGGGGGCAGCGCGCCGCCGTCTACCTCGTGGTCGACCACAGCGGCTCCATGCGGCCGTACTACAGAGACGGCAGCGTGCAGGCACTCGCCGATCGGGTGCTCGGGCTGTCGGCGCAGCTCGACGACGACGGGAGCGTGCCGGTCTTCTTCTTCTCCACCGGGGTCGACGCGGTCACGGAGATCGCCCTCACCGGTCACCACGGCCGCGTCGAGCGGATCGTGACCGGGCTCGGACACATGGGGAAGACCAACTACCACGTGGCCATGGACGCCGTCATCGACCACTATCTCGACTGCGGCGGGAGCGCCCCGGCCTTCGTGGTGTTCCAGACCGACGGCGGGCCGACCAGCCGGCTCGCCGCCGAGAAGTACGTCTGCAAGGCCGCTCGTCTCCCTCTGTTCTGGCAGTTCATCGGCTTCGGCGACCCCGACAGCAAGCAGTTCGACTTCCTGCGCCGACTGGACGAGCTGGCGGTGCCGGGGAAGCGGGTCGTCGACAACGCCGGTTTCTTCCATGCCGGTTCGGATCCGGGGTCTGTGTCCGACGCGGAGTTGTACGACCGACTGCTGGGCGCGTTTCCCAGCTGGCTGACGGCGGCGCGGGCGCAGGGAATCGTCCCGTAGTCCCGGGCAGTCATCACAGCTGAGGACCGCTGAGGACCACGTCCCGGCATTCGTCGGGCGAGCCCCACGCGCTCCGCAGCGCGCGCGCCTTGGTCAGCCAGAGGGACAGGTCGTACTCGGCCGTGTAACCGATCGCGCCGTGCGCCTGGAGCGCCGTGCGCGCCGTCGCGTACGCCGCCTCGCACGCCGTCACCTTGGCCGCCGCCGCGTCCGCCGGGTCCAGGGTGACCGCCGCCCCGAAGACCAGCGGCCGCGCGAACTCCAGGGCCACCTTGGCGTCCGCCAGCCGGTGCTTCACCGCCTGGAACGACCCCACGGGCACACCGAACTGGGTGCGCTGCTTGACGTATGCCACCGTCCTGTCGAGCAGCGCCAGACCGACGCCGAGCGCCTGCGCGGCGACCGCGAGACGTGCCCAGACGAGGGCGTGGGCGAGCAGGGACGGGTCGGCGGCGAGGAGGTCGCCGCCGGGGGAGAGCGGGGTCAGGCGGCGGGCCGGGTCCAGGGAGTGGCGCACGGGGCCGTGGCCGGGGGCGAGGCGCAGTTCGCCTGTCTCCGGGGCGAGGGTCAGGCGGGTCGTCGCCGTGTCCCCGTCCAGCGCGTACGACCCCGGCGACGGCGCCACCGTGGCCATCGCCTCGCCCGACACCAGCGCCGGGAGCAGGCGCTTGGCCGGGCCCGGGTCCCCCAGGCCCGCCAGGAGCACCGTCGCCGTCACCGTCTCCACGAGCGGTCCCGGAACCGCGTGCCGACCCAACTCCACGAAGGCGAGGGCCAGTTCGACGGGGAGCGGGCCCACCCCCTCGTACGCCTCCGGCGCCCCCAGCGCGAACACGCCCGCGTCCCCGAGGCGCGCCCACACCGCACGCCCCGCCTTGTGCTCCCCGCGCCCCCAGGCCCGTATGACGGCGGGCGTGCCGGCGGCCGACAACATGGCGTCCAGCGACTCGGCGAACGCCCGCTGCTCGGTGTCCAGGAGAAAACGCATCCGGTGACGGCCTTTCGGGCGGGGGCCCGCGTCAGCTGAGGCCCTTGGGGTCGGGACCGCGCGTCGGCGGTGGCCTTTGAGGCCGGGCCGCGCGTCGGCGGTGGCCTTTGAGGCCGGGCCGCGCGTCGGCGGTGGCCTTCGGGAGGGAGTCACGCGTCAGTTGAGGCCTTTGAAGGCCGAGGCCGTGCGTCGGGGTGCGGCCCCACGGGGCGGGGCCCTGCGGGCGGGGGCCACGCCTCGGCGGAGGCCCTTGAGGTCGGCGCCGAGCGTTGTCGGTGGTCTGCGGGCGGCGACCATCGCTCGGCGGACGGCCCTCGCAGTCGAGGCCACATGTCGGGGGCGGCCTCTCAGGCGCGCTCCGCGCATCAGCGGCACCCCCTTCAGGAGGGCACCGCATCAGCGGCGGCCCTTCGGCAGGCCGAGGAGGCGTTCGGCGATGATGTCGCGTTGGATCTCGTTGGTGCCGGCGTAGATCGGGCCGGCGAGGGAGAAGACGTACCCCTCGGACCAGTCGGTGTCCGCCGACTCGCCCTCCTCGTCGAGCAGGTCGAGCGCCGTCTCGTGCAGGGCGATGTCGTACTCGGACCAGAAGACCTTGTTCAAACTGGCCTCGGGGCCGATCGGCGTGCCCTCCAGGAAGCGGGAGGCGGCCGCGTGGGTGAACAACTGGTAGGCGCGGGCGCCGATCAGCGCGTCGGCCACCGCCTCGCGGGCGGACGCCGGGCTGCCCCGGTCGTGCCAGAGGGCGAGCAGCCGGTGCGCGGAGGCCAGGAAGCGGCCCGGGGAGCGGAGCGTCAGACCGCGTTCGTTGCCGGCGGTGGACATCGCGATGCGCCAGCCCTGGCCGGGCTCGCCGATGACGTCCTCGTCCGGCACGAACACGTCGTCGAGGAAGAGCTCGGCGAACGCGGGCCTGCCGTCGAGGCGGCCGATCGGGCGGACCGTCACCCCCGGGGCGCGCAGGTCGAACATGAGATACGTCAGCCCCTGGTGGGGCCGGTCGGTGCCGGGCTCGCTGCGGAACAGGCCGAACGCCCGGTCCGCGAACGCCGCCCGTGACGACCAGGTCTTCTGCCCGCTCAGCAACCAGCCCCCGTCCGCGCGCACGGCCCGGGAGGTGAGCGAGGCCAGATCGGACCCGGCCCCGGGCTCCGACCAGGCCTGGGCCCACACCACCTCGCCGGAGGCCATCGGGGGCAGCACGCGCGCCCGTTGCTCCTCGGTGCCGTGGTCGAACAGGGTCGGGGCGAGGAGGTTGACGCCGTTCTGGCCGACCCGGCCCGGGGCGCCCGCCGCGTAGTACTCCTCCTCGAAGAGCAGCCAGCGGAGCAGCCCCGCGTCGCGGCCGCCGTACGCGGTCGGCCAGTTCACCACCGACCAGCGGTCGGCGAAGAGTTCGGCCTCCCATGCCCGATGGGCGGCGAAGCCCTCCTCGGTCTCCAGGGACGGGAGCGGCCCCGACGGGACATGGCCGCGCAGCCAGGCGCGGGCCTCGGCGCGGAAGGCCTCGTCGGCAGGGGAACAAGCGAGGTCCATGGAGCACTGCTCCTTCCCTAACAAGTGTTTGGTAGGTTACCGTGCCCGCATGAAGAACGTCGACCCTCCGGCGTACCTCCCCGGCCACCGTCTGCTCGCCGGACGCACCGCCGTGATCACCGCCGCGGCCGGCGCGGGCATCGGCGGGGCCACCGCACGACGCTTCCTGGAGGAGGGCGCGCGCGTACTGATCAGCGACGCCCACACGCGCAGACTCAAGGCGTACCGGGACGAGCTGGCCGAGGAGTTCGGAGCGGAGTCCGTCCGGGCGGTGCCGTGCGACGTGACCGACGAGGACCAGGTGCGGGCCCTGTTCGAGGCCGGCGCCCGGCTGCACGGACGGCTCGACATCGTCGTCAACAACGCGGGCCTCGGCGGCACCAGCGACCTCGTCGACATGACCGACGAGCAGTGGTCCAAGGTGCTGGACGTGACACTGAACGGCACGTTCCGCTGCACCCGGACCGCGCTGCGACTGATGCGGGACAACGGCGGCGGCGTCATCGTCAACAACGCCTCCGTCGTCGGCTGGCGCGCCCAGGCCGGCCAGGCGCACTACGCCGCCGCCAAGGCCGGCGTCATGGCCCTGACCAGGTGTGCGGCGATCGAGGCGGCCGCGTACGGGGTCCGGGTCAACGCCGTCTCGCCCAGCCTCGCCATGCACCCGCACCTGGTGAAGGTCACCACCCCGGAGCTGCTGGAGGAACTGACCGCGCGCGAGGCCCTCGGGCGGTACGCCGAACCCTGGGAGGTGGCCAACGTGATCGTGTTCCTCGCGTCCGGCTACTCCTCGTACCTGACGGGTGAGATCGTCTCCGTGAGCAACCAGCATCCGTGAGCAACCAGTACCCGTGCGCAATCAGCGCCCATGAGCGACCAGCACCCGTGAGGACGAGGAACAGCGTGCCGACCAAGAAGAAGCCCCGGACGACCGCCGGCGACAAGCCGCCCGCCGCGCCCGCCCGCCGCCGGGAACTCCTCGACCGGGCCGCGGAGGTCTTCGCCGATCTGGGGTACAACGCCACCACCGTCCGCAGGATCGCGGACGACGTCGGCATGCTCGCGGGCAGCCTCTACTACTACTTTGAGTCCAAGGACGCGATGCTGGAGGAGATCCTGCGGACCTTCCTCGACGAACTCTGGGAGGGCTACGACGCCGTCCTGGACGCCGAGTTGCGTCCCCGGGAGACCTTCGAGGCCCTGGTCGTCGAGTCGTTCCGCGCCATCGACCGGCACCGCGCCGCCGTCGCGATCTACCAGAACGAGGCCAAGAAGCTGGTCGCGCAGGACCGGTTCCAGTTTCTCGACGCCTCGCAGCGCAAGTTCGAGAAGGCATGGCTGGCCACGCTGGAACGCGGTGTGGCCGCCCAGGAGTTCCGTGCCGACCTCGACACCCGGCTCACCTACCGATTCGTGCGCGACACGGTGTGGGTCGCCGCCTCCTGGTACCGGCCCGGCGGACAGCTCGGCCCGGAGGAGATCGCCCGGCAGTACCTGTCGATGGTCCTGGACGGGATCGCCGTACACGCGCGGTCCCGCGGCGGGGCCGCGACGCACGACCCGGAGCTCAAAACGCACGAACCGGAGCTCGATCGGTGAACAACCTCTGACGTCAAGGGAGTTGCCATGGCCGAGGCCTATATCGTCGAAGCGGTCCGGACGCCTGTCGGGCGGCGCGGGGGAGGGCTCGGCCAGGTCCATCCGGCCGACCTCGGCGCGCACGCCCTCAAGGCGCTCGTCGCACGCGCCGGCGTGGACCCGGCCGCCGTGGAGGACGTCGTCTTCGGCTGCCTGGACACGGTCGGCCCGCAGGCCGGTGACATCGCCCGGACCAGCTGGCTGGCCGCCGGGCTGCCAGAGGAGGTACCGGGCACAACCGTCGACCGGCAGTGCGGCTCCTCGCAGCAGGCCGTGCACTTCGCCGCGCAAGGAGTGCTCTCCGGCACCCAGGACCTGGTGGTCGCGGGCGGCGTCCAGAACATGACGATGATCCCCATCGCCTTCGCCTCCCGCCAGGCCGCCGTCCCCCTCGGACTCACCGAGGGCCCCTTCGCGGGCAGCGAGGGCTGGCGCGCCCGCTACGGCGACCGGCCGGTGAACCAGTTCGCCGGCGCCGAGATGATCGCCGCGAAATGGGGCATCAGCCGCCGCGACCAGGAGGAGTACGCGCTGCGCTCCCACCGCCGGGCGGTACGGGCCCTCGACGAGGGCCGCTTCGCGCGCGAGACCGTGCCGTACGGCGACGTCAGCGCCGACGAGGGGCCGCGCCGGGACACCTCGCTGGAGAAGATGGCCGCGCTGAAGCCGGTCATCGACGGCGGCACCGTCACCGCCGCCTGCTCCTCCCAGGTCTCCGACGGCGCCGCGGCGCTGCTGCTCGCCTCCGAACGCGCCGTACGGGAGCACGGGCTGACACCGCGCGCCCGCGTGCACCACCTCTCCGTACGCGGCGAGGACCCCATCCGGATGCTCACCGCGCCGATCCCGGCGACCGCGTACGCCCTGAAGAAGTCCGGCCTCACCCTCGACGCGATCGACCTCGTCGAGATCAACGAGGCCTTCGCGCCGGTCGTCCTGGCGTGGCTGAAGGAGACGGGCGCCGACCCGGAGAAGGTCAACGTCAACGGCGGCGCCATCGCCCTCGGCCACCCTCTGGGCGCGACCGGCGCGAAGCTGATGACGACCCTCCTGCACGAACTGGAGCGCACGGGCGGCCGCTACGGCCTCCAGACCATGTGCGAGGGGGGCGGCCAGGCGAACGTGACGATCATCGAGAGGCTCTGACGGCCAGGGGGAGGTGCCGAACGGCGCGTCCGCGCGTAGCGGGTCGGGCGTCGCCGAGACCCCCGCGCGTAGGGGTCGGGCGTCGCCGAGACCCCCGCGCGTAGGGGTCGGGCGTCGCCGAGGCGCCCCCGCGCGTAGGGGTCAGGCGTCGCCGAGGCGCCCCCGTACCTCGTCCGCCTCCCTCATGATCCGTTCCACCAGCTCCGCGCAGGACGGCAGGTCGTCGATCACGCCGGCGACCTGGCCGGCCGCCATCACCCCCAGGTCCGTACGGCCGTCCACCATCGCGGACCGGAGCAGCATGGGCGTGTTGGCCGCGAGCAGGACCTGGCTCCAGGCGAGGTCCTTGCCGCGCCGCAGCGCCAGGCCGTCGCGGACCATGCCGTGCCAGGTCAGCCCGGAGAGCCGCCGGAACGCGGCCGCGTGCCGCACGGCGCGCAGCAGGGCGCGCGCCCGCCCGGACGCCTCCAACGCGCTCACGAATTCCGTGCGGAGCATGCGGTGCGGCAACCCGTCCACGGCCCGCGTGACGGTGACGTCCTTGACGGTCGCCGCCAGATAGCGGGCCTTCACCGCGTCGGGCACCGTCGAGTCCGAGGTGAGCAGGAACCGGGTGCCCATCGCCACCCCGGCCGCCCCGAACGCCAGCGCGGCCACCAGACCCCGCCCGTCGTGGAAGCCGCCGGCGGCGACGACGGGGATGTCGACGGCGTCCACGACCTGGGGCAGCAGCACGGTCGTCGCCACCTCCCCGGTGTGTCCGCCGCCCTCGCCGCCCTGCACGACCACCGCGTCCGCACCCCACGCCGCCACCTTCTCGGCGTGCCGCCGGGCGCCCACCGACGGGATCACCACCACACCCGCGTCCTTGAGCTCCGCGATCAGCTCCCTGGACGGCGCGAGCGCGAACGACGCCACCCGGACGCCCTCCTCCACGACGATCCGCACCCGTTCCCGCGCGTCCGTCGCGTCGGCCCGCAGATTCACCCCGAACGGCGCGTCCGTGCGGGACCGCACCTCCCGTACGGCGTCCCGGAGCCGCGCGGGCGTCATCGTCGCGGAGGCCAGGATCCCGAGCGCCCCCGCGTTCGCCGCGGCCGAGACCAGCCGGGGGCCGGCCACCCACCCCATACCGGTCTGCACGACCGGATGACGGACGCCGACGAGCCGGGTGAACGCCGTCTCCATCAGCCCTGAACCTCACGGGAACGGGCGCCCGCCGGATCGAGCACCTCGCGGATCAACCGCAGCTCCTGCGCCGTGGGCTCCCGTGTGTACGGCACCTCGTGCGGGACGGCGAGTGCGAAGCCCGTCGCCTCCCGCACCTGCTCCACCGTGACCCCGGGGTGCAGCGAGGCCAGCCGCATCGCGCGGTCGGGCGTGGCGAAGTCGAACACCCCGAGGTCCGACACGACCCGCGGCAGATGGTGGAAGCGGGCGGCGGCCGGATGCGCGGCCACGCGGTCGTGACCCACTCCGCACACCATGTCGACCTTCTCGACGAAGACCCGCCGCGAATGCTTCGGAACCCAGTAACTGGTCGGGTTGTTCAGGGTGTTGACCGGCGCACCCCGCACCCCCAGCAGCTGTCGCCTCGGCCTCGCCCAGTCGCCGACGCAACTGATGTTCTGGTTGCCGTACCGGTCGATCTGGCTCGCGCCCATCATCACGTGCCGTCGGCCGCCGGTGACCAGGTCCAGGTGCCGGCGGTAGGGCAGCCACCCCTCCACGGTGCCGTCGAGGTCGACCAGCAGCGCCTCGCCGTCGGTCAGCAACAGGTCGGGCGAGAAGGTCCGCCTCGCCAGGCGCGCGCCCAGCGACGGGATCAGCCCCATGGGGCTCGCGAGGATCTCCCCGGCCCCGCGCCAGGCCTCCGCGCAGGCGATCACGCAGTACTCGGCACGCGTCGCGCCACCCGTCGGCGTCGCCTCGTTCGTCGTCCCCGCGTTCACGAAACCTCCTTCCGCCAAGCCCGTACGGCCGACTGGTAGGCGGCCTCGTCGCCGGAGAGGAACCGCTCCGCGAAGTCCTCCCAGGGCGTGGTCGCGTACAGCTTCTGGAAGGCCTCGTCCCGGCCGTGGTCGGGGGCGCAGGAGGTGAAGTGCGCGCCGTTCGGGGCCTCGATCACCCCCGTCACCGCATGCCGGGCGACCAGCAGCGTCTGCGGCGGTCCCTCCTTCGCCAACTCGGCCGTGTCCACGATCCGTTCGCACGAGACGTACGCGGCGTCGGCCGCCTCGCAGAACAGGTCGTCGAAGTACGGGTCCGGTCCCAGATACTGGCCGTTGCCCCGCCGATCGGCCCGGTTGACGTGGACGAGGGCGGCGTCGAGGCGCAGGGCGGGCATGGCGACGAAGGTCTCCCGGTCGTCGTACGGTGAAGTGACCGTACGCAGTCCGGGGTTGACCCGCATCACGTCCGAGCCGATGCCGGCCCGCACCGGGAGGAACGGCAGCCGGTGCGTGGCGGCGCGCAGGCCCCACAGGAACATCGCCTCGTCGATCTCCATCAGCTCGAACGCGCCCCGCTCGCGCGCCGCGCGGAAATGGGGTTCGAGGGGGATGGAGTCCAGGGTGGCGAAGGGGGCGACCAGTTTCCGGATCCGTCCGGCGGCGGCGAGCATCCCGACGTCCGGGCCGCCGCAGGAGACCACCGTGAGATCGGTGATCCCGGACCGGAGCACCGCTCTCACCAGGGCCATCGGCTTGCGGCGCGAGCCCCAGCCGCCGATGCCGAGCGTCATCCCGCTCACCAGCCGCGAGACGGCCTCGTCGGCGGTCATGGCCTTGTCACTCACCCGGATCCCCCTCCACCGCGCCCTGCTTCCCGGCCGCGTCCCGCTTCCCGGCGGTGCCCTGTTCCCTGGCCGCCTCCCGTCCCCCGGCCGAGTCCCGTTCCTCGGCCGGCGGATCCGCCTTGTCCGCACCCGCCCTCCCGGCCCTCACCGCCGTCCCGGCTTTCCCCGCCGCGCCGAAGGTGTCGCGGACCTCGTCGGCCACCCCGCTGAGGTTCGCCTCGAAGGTGAAGCCCTGCTCGAAGCGGTAGCTCCGGCGGACGTCGACGGGGTCGATGCCGTTGATGGCGGCCTTGGCCAGCCGCAGCAGCCGACCGTCCTTCGCGGCGATCTCCCGCGCCAACTCCAGCGCGGCGGACGGCAGTTCGGCGCGCGGCACGACCCGCCACACCGAACCGTGCGCCCGTAGCTCAGCGGCGGTCGCCGTACGAGAGGTGTAGTACAGCGCGCGCATCAGATGCCGCGGCACCAGCCGTGCCAGATGCGTCGCCGCACCGAGCGCGCCCCGGTCCAGCTCCGGCAGACCGAAGGTCGCGTCCTGGCTCGCCACGATCGCGTCCGCGTTCCCCACCAGCCCGATCCCGCCGCCCAGACAGAACCCCTGGACGGCGGCGACCACCGGCACCTCGCACTCGTACACGGCGGCGAATGCCTCCGCGCAACCATGGTTGGCGCCGATCAGCGCGCTGTGCCCCACCGCCTGGATCTCCTTGATGTCCACCCCGGCGTTGAACCCGCGCCCCTCCGCGCCCAGCACGACACACCGCACCTCGGGATCGCGCCCCGCGTCGCGCACGGCCTCGGCCAGCTCGAACCACCCGCGCACCGGCAGCGCGTTCACCGGCGGGAAGTCGACCGTGACGACGGAAATCCCCTTTTCCGGGGACGAGGTGGAGACAGTCATCGGAGCATCAGCTACCTTCCACCTAACGTTTGTTTGGTGCGTCTCTCCTGCGGAAGGTAGCAGCGGATGCGGCTCAACGGGAAGGTCGCCGTCGTCACCGGCGGCACGCGCGGTGTCGGCGCCGGCATCGCCCGAGCCCTCGCCGAAGCCGGCGCCGACGTCGTGACCTGCGCCCGCCGACCACCCGAAGTCCCGCTCAAGGGCGCCGAGTTCATGCCGCTGGACGTTCGGGACCCCGACGCGGTGCACCGCTTCTTCGCCGAACTGCCCCGTGTGGACGTCCTCGTGAACAACGCCGGCGGCACACCCCATCGCCCGCTCACCGCGACCGACGCCCGCCGCCACGCCCGCGTCGTCGAGCTCAACCTCACCGCTCCGCTGACCGTCTCCCTCGCCGCCCACGACCACCTCCGGCGGGCCCGCGGCGCGATCGTGATGATCGGCAGCGTCAGCGGCAGCCGCCCCTCACCCGGCTCGGCGGCCTACGGCGCCGCCAAGGCCGGCCTGGAACACCTCGCGCGCTCCATGGCCGTGGAGTGGGCCCCGGAGATCCGGGTCAACACCCTCGTCCTCGGCATGGTCCGCACCGAGCTCTCCCACCTCCACTACGGCGACGAGCACGGCATCGCCGCCGTCGCCCGCACCGTCCCGCTGGGCCGCCTCGCCACCCCGTCCGACATCGGCGACGCGGCGGTTTTCCTCGCCTCCGACGCGGCCGCCTACATCACCGGCGCCTCCCTCCTCGTCCACGGCGGCGGCGAACGCCCCGCCTTCCTGGACGCGGCGACGGCCCCCACAGTCATTGACGAAGGAGAACCACGATGAGCGGCACACCCCCGTACCGCGAAGGGCGGCTCTGCGAAGGGCGCGTGGTCATCGTGACCGGCGCGGGCCGCGGGCTCGGGCGCGCGCACGCGCTCGCGTACGCCGCCGAGGGCGCCCGCGTGGTCGTCAACGACCTCGGCGTGGGACTCGACGGCACACCGGACCCCGACAGCCCTGCCGCCCGGGTCGTCGATGAGATCCGCGCCGGGGGAGGGGACGCGGTCGCACACGGCGGGGACATCGCCACGACCGACGGCGCCTCCTCCCTCGTCCGCACCGCCCTGGACACCTACGGCCGGCTCGACACCCTCGTCAACAACGCCGGCTTCCTGCGCGACCGCATGCTCGTCAACCTCGACGAGGACGACTGGGACGCCGTCCTCCGCGTCCACCTCAAGGGCCATTTCCTCCCCCTGAAACACGCCGCCGCCCACTGGCGCGCCGAGACCAGGGCGGGCCGCACCCCGACCGCGCGCATCATCAACACCAGCAGCGGCGCGGGCCTGCTGGGCTCCCTCGGTCAGGGCAACTACAGCGCCGCCAAGGCGGGCATCGTCGGCCTCACCCTCGTCGCCGCCGCCGAACTCGCCCGCTACGGCGTACAGGTCAACGCGATCGCCCCCGCGGCCCGCACCAGAATGACCGAGACGGTCTTCGCCGAGACCATGACCGCGCCCGAGACCGGCTTCGACGCCATGGCCCCCGAGAACGTCTCCCCCCTGGTGGTCTGGCTGGGGTCCCCCGCGAGCGACGGCGTCACCGGCCGCGTCTTCGAGACGGAGGCCGGCCGCATCACCGTCATGGAAGGCTGGCACCCGGGCCCGACCGAGGACGAAGGCGCCCGCCGCACCCCGCGCGAGGCGGGAGAGACAGTACGCAAACTCCTGACCCAGGCACGAGAGCCGGGCCCGGTGTACGGCGCAGGCTGACATGGGCCCGCCTCTCGAACAGGGGCCCGCTGGGAGCTTCCAAGGGGCGCGGGGAACTGCGCGACAAGCCCCCACTCACCCGCACCCGCACCCGCCCACGCACCGCACGCACCACCCCCTCCCGCGCCCCCGCCCCCCGACCCCTACGTGTCACACTCCAGCACCGTCCGACACAACCCACACCGAGCCCGCACCCGCCCCCGCACCGGCACCCGAATCCGCTGCTGACACGTAGGACAGGGAAACGACACCCGCAACGCGGCCCCCCGCCCCTCCGGCGTGAACACATACGGCACCCCCATGCCGGACGCCCCCACCTCCGGCGAAGCCGACCGCAGGTCGTCCCGCGCATGACGCCGATCCCGCACGTACCGCCGCCGCCCCACCCACCCCGCCGCCGTCAGCGGCGGCTGCCGCTCGTCGCTCCGCGCCCGCGCCCGCCCCTGCTCGTACGCGGAATACGCCTGCGCGCTGGTGAACCACACCGACGGATCCTCACCGAACAACTGGGCCCGCTTGGCCAGCACGTACCCGAACTCCTCCGGCGTCAGATACCCCAGCTTCTGCGACGACGCGCCGTCCTCCCGGAACGCGTCCAGCAGCAGCCACCCCGCCCCCAGATACGTCGCCGCCGTGTCCGTCAGGATCTCGTTCTCCCGGGTCCCGGGAAAGGACAGCCCGAGCCGGTGCAGATAGACATGCATCACCTCGTGCGCCAGGGCCGCCCCGATGTCCCGCCGATGCGTGCGGAAACGGTCGTTGAGCTCGACGAAGTACTCCGGCCCCGCCGCCAGTTCCACATGCGCCGCATGCGTCATCTCCCGGAACCCGACGATCATCCGGGCGTCCGGCAGCCGATAGTGCCGCACCAGCTCCCGCGCCACCCGCTGCGCCCCCAGATGCAGATCGTCGGTGGCGCAGAACGCCACGTCGACGGGGGCCACGCTGGTGTCGAAGGTCTGGATCGTGTCGTAGGAGAGCCGCTTGTACAGGGCGGTGATCGACGCCCGCACGGTGTCCAGATGCGGGTAGTCGTGCTCGACAGGTCCGCCGTTCGCCACGTCCGCACCCCCGGAAGACGTCTCGATACGCTCCACTCTAAGCCGGTGCGGGCGCCGAACCGGGGCGTCGTAGGGTGACGACCATGACCACCAGCAACACAGACGAGGTCGACGCCGAGGTACGGGCCGAACTGACCCGGCTGCGCGACAGCATCGACAACATCGACGCGGCCGTCGTCCACATGCTCGCCGAACGCTTCAAGTGCACCCAGCGGGTCGGCCACCTCAAGGCCGAGCACCACCTGCCCGCCGCCGACCCCGGCCGCGAGTCCCAACAGATCAACCGGCTGCGCGGCCTCGCCGAAAGCGCCAAGCTCGACCCGGCGTTCGCCGAGAAACTGCTGAACTTCATCATCGCCGAGGTCATCCGGCACCACGAACGCATCGCGGACGACGCCCTGAACGGCACGACGAGCACGACCGGCGCGACGAGCACGACCGGCCCGACGAACACGACCGGCATGTCGAACGCGGACGCCCCCGCAGGCAAGGCGACGACCTCGGGGGAGTGACATCGAGTCCTCCACAGGGCATCCTGCGTGAGCACTCCTCGTCAGGAATCGACCACACACGGTGAGAGGCCATGCCGTCGGAAGCCAAGATCCTCATCGTCGACGACCATGAGGACACGCTGTACGCCCTGGAGAGCGCCCTGGCCCCACTGGGCTACCTGCTGGCACGCGCCACCAGCGGCGACGCGGCCCTCAAGGAAGTCCTCCGCGGCCAGGTCGGCCTGCTCCTCCTCGACGTCCGCATGCCCGGCGTCAGCGGCCTCGACGTCGTCCGCTACATGCGCGGCGTCGAACAGACCCAGCACATCCCCGTCATCCTCCTCACCGGCTTCGGCCCCGACGCCGAACTCACCGCCACCGCCTACCGCCTCGGCGTCGCCGACCTCGTCATGAAACCCATCGACCCCTGGGCCCTGCGCACCAAGGTCCGCTACCTCTACGACGCCCACGAACGCTCCCACGCCCTCGAACGCGAAGTCCGCGACCTGCGCGCACGCCTCAAGGACCACGACGACGCCAAGCGCCACAGCGACGACGACCGGCGCGACAAGGAGCGCGTCCCCGCGCAGCACGACGGCGCGAAGGACCGGGCATAGGCCGCATACGGCCGGGCGCACGGCGCGTACGACCGGACATAGGTCGCGTACCAGGCCCGCCCCTGTCCTGCGACAAGGGCATCAGGCAGCATGTCCCTCATGTCCGTACTGACGCGCGACGAAGCGCATGCCCGTGCTCGGCTCCTCGACGTCCACCGCTACGAGATCGCACTCGACCTCACGCGCGGCGACGAGATCTTCGACTCCCGTACCGCCATCCACTTCACCGTGCGGGGAAAGAAGAAGGCCGCGGACACCTTCGTCGAGCTCAAGCCCGCAGACCTGCGCTCCGTCACCCTCGACGGCGAACCCCTCGACCCGGCGACCCTCGACGGCAACCGCCTCCCCCTCAAGGGCCTCACCCCGGGCGACCACGAACTGCGCCTCGACGCCGCCATGCGCTACTCCCGCACCGGCGAGGGCATGCACCGCTTCACCGACCCCACCGACGGCGAAACCTACGTCTACACCCAGCTCTTCATGGACGACGTCCAGCGCGTCTTCGCCGCCTTCGACCAACCCGACCTCAAGGCCGCCTTCGACCTCACCGTCACCGCCCCCGAAGGCTGGACCGTCCTCGCCAACGGCATCATCGAACGACACGACGACGGCACCTGGCGGGCCGCCACCACCCCGCTGATCTCCACCTACCTCGTCGCCGTCGCCGCCGGCCCCTGGCACTCCGTCCGCACCGAACACCGCGGCCTGCCCTTCGGCATCCACTGCCGCCGCTCCCTCGCCCCCCACCTCGACACCGACGCCGAAGAACTCCTCGACATCACCCGCGCCCTCTTCGACCGCTACCACGAGAAGTTCGAGGAGCCGTACCCCTTCGACTCCTACGACCAGGCGTTCGTCCCCGAGTTCAACGCCGGCGCCATGGAGAACCCCGGCCTCGTCACCTTCCGCGACGAGTTCGTCTACCGTTCCGCCGTCACCGACACCGAACGCCAGACCCGCGCCATGGTCATCGCCCACGAGATGGCCCACATGTGGTTCGGCGACCTCGTCACCCTCAAGTGGTGGGACGACATCTGGCTCAACGAGTCCTTCGCCGAGTACATGGGCTACCAGACCCTCACCGAAGCCTCCCGCTTCACCGACACCTGGGTCGACTTCGGCGTCGCCCGCAAGGCCTGGGGCTACGACGCCGACCAGCGCCCCTCCACCCACCCCGTCGCCCCCGGACACGTCGACGACACCGCCGCCGCCCTCCTCAACTTCGACGGCATCTCCTACGCCAAGGGCGCCTCCGCCCTGCGCCAACTCGTCGCCTGGCTCGGCGAGAAGGACTTCCTCGCCGGCATCAACGCCCACTTCACCCGCCACCGCTTCGGCAACGCCACCCTCGCCGACTTCATCGACAACCTCGCCGGCGCCACCGAACGCGACGTCCACGCCTGGGCCGACGCCTGGCTCCGCACCACCGGCGTCGACACCCTCACCCCCAAGGTCACCCGCGCCGCCGACGGCACCTACACCCTCACCGTCGACCGCACCGGCAGCCGCCCCCACCGCATCGCCGTCGGCCTCTACGACCAGGACCACGGCGACGACCAGGGCCACCTCACCCTCCGCGACCGCATCGAACTCGACCTCCCCCAGACCGCCGACCAGCCCATCGGCAAGCGGCCCGCACTCCTCCTCCTCAACGACGGCGACCTCACCTACGCCAAGGTCCGCTTCGACCCCGACTCCTTCACCGCCGTCACCGGCCACCTCTGCGGCCTGCCCGACCCGCTCACCCGCGCCGTCGTCTGGAACGCCCTGCGCGACGCCGTACGCGACGCCGAACTCCCGCCCACCGCCTACCTGGAGGCCGCCCGCACCCACCTCCCCCGCGAGACCGACCTCGCCATCGTCCAGGGCGTCCTCGCCTTCGCCGGCACCCAGGTCGCCGACCGCTACCTCGCCCCCGAACAGCGCGCCACCGGCCTCGCCACCCTCGCCTCCCTGTGCCGCGACCTCATCCGCCGCACCGAGGACGGCGACAACCCCGGCCTGCGCCTCACCGCCGTACGCCACTTCATCGACGTCGCCGCCCACCCCGAGACCATCGCCGCCTGGCTCGCCGACGGCACGGTCCCCGGCGGACCCGAACTCGACCTCGAACTGCGCTGGCGCGTCCTCGGCCGGCTCGCCGTCCTCGGCGCGGTCGACACCGCCACCATCGACGCGGAACTGGAGCTCGACCCCAGCGCCAGCGGCCGCGAGGGCGCCGCCCGCTGCCGCGCCGCACTGCCCGACCCCGAGGCCAAGCGGGCCGCCTGGGAGGCGATGTTCACCGCCGACGACCTCTCCAACTACCTGTTCACCGCCACCGCCCAAGGCTTCTGGCAGCCGGAACAGGCGGACCTCCTCACGGAGTACGTCGAGCGCTACTGGGCCGACGCGGGTTCGCTGGCCGCTCGGCGGGGACCGGCGATCGCGGAGGCCGCGGGGCGGTGGGCGTTCCCGGTGTACGCGGTGGACGCCGAGACGCTCGGGCTGGGGGAGCGGTTTCTCGAGGGCGGTGAGGTGATTCCGGCGTTGAGGCGGAAGCTGGTGGACCAACTGGACGACTTGGCGAGGGCGTTGCGCGTACGGCAGGGATAGATCGGTTCTCGACGTAGGGGTTCGGGTGTTCGGCGGGCTTGCGACCGTGTGTGGCTGATCGCGCAGTTCCCCGCGCCCCGATGGGGCACGCTGTCGTTGAGGGGGTTCTCCCATACCCTCTTTCGGCTGTAATTGACGGCCTTCTCGGGCTCGGCACCCGATTGGCGTACAAGATGGGATTCCCCGTGCTCGGAGGAATCCATGACCGCTGCGCCTCTCGCCTCGGGACCCCACGGTCCCGACGCGCTCCGGCCGCTGCTCGACACCGTGCTCGAAGCGTTGCGAGAAGGGGCAGAGGCCCGGGGCGGACCCCTCCCCGCCGGCGGCCCGGAGGCGGTCACGGCGGCGATGCGGGACGCACTCGGTGAACCGCTCCCCGCCGACGGCGACCCGGACGCCCTGCACCGCCTGGTCCGGGCCCTCGCCGCCGGCACCGCCGACCCGGCCGACCCCCTCTGCGCGGCCCATCTGCACACCCCGCCCCTGGCCGTCGCCGCCGCGGCCGACCTCGCCGTCTCCGTACTGAACCCGTCCCTCGACTCCTGGGACCAGGCCCCGGCCGCCTCGGCCCTCGAAGCACTCGTGACACAGGCCCTGGCCAAGGAGACCGGCGCCGCCGACGCCCTGGTCACCACCGGCGGCACCGAGTCCAACCAACTCGCCCTGCTCCTGGCCCGCGAGACACACCCCGGCGTACGGCTCGTCTGCGGAGCCAACGCCCACCACTCCCTCGTCCGCGCCGCCTGGCTGCTCGGCCTGCCCGAACCCGTCGTCATCCCCACCCCCGCCGGCCCCCTCGACCCCGCCGCCCTGGACGACGCCCTCACCCACCTCCAGGGCCCCCTCCTCGTCGCCGCCACCGCCGGCACCACCGACGCCGGACTCATCGACCCCCTGCCCGCCCTCGCCGACCTCTGCCACGACCACGGAGCCCGGCTCCACATCGACGCGGCCTACGGCGGCGGCCTCCTCTTCAGCGACCGGCACCGCGCCCGCCTCGACGGCCTCACCCGCGCCCACACCATCACCCTCGACCTGCACAAACTCGGCTGGCAACCGGTCGCCGCCGGACTCCTCGCCGTACGGGACACGACCGACCTCGCCGCCCTCACCCAGCACGCCGACTACCTCAACGCCGACGACGACACCGAAGCCGGCCTGCCCGACCTCCTCGGCCGGTCGCTGCGCACCACCCGACGGCCCGACATCCTCAAGACCGCCGTCACCCTGAAAACCCTGGGCCGCACCGGACTCGGCACGCTCGTCGACCAAGTCTGCGCCCTCGCCCAGGAGTTCGCCGCCACCATCGAGGCACACCCCGGCTTCGAGCTCTACGACCGGCCCACCCTCAGCACGGTCCTCTTCCGGCCCGCCGGAGCCCGCGACACCACCGTCGCCGGCATCCGCCGCCGGCTCCTCCACGACGGCCGGGCCGTCCTGGGCCGCGCCTTACTCGACGACAGGCTGTGGCTCAAGACCACCCTGCTCAACCCCCACGCCCGGCCGGACGACCTCACCGCCCTGCTGAAGCTCGTAGACCTCGCAAGCCTCGCCGAAGGACACACCCCCACATGAGCACGACCCCCGCCCACGACCGGCCCGACCCCGAAGCCCCCCGCGACCTCGTCGGCGTCGGCATCGGACCGGCCAACCTCTCCCTCGCCGCCCTCGCCCACCCCCTCGCAGAACTCGACGCCGTCTTCTATGAACAGCGCCCCGCCTTCGACTGGCACCCGGGCCTGCTCATCGACGGCGCCACGGTCCAAGTGCCGTTCCTGGCCGACCTGGTCACCCTCGCCGACCCGGTCAGCCCCTGGTCGTTCCTGAACTACCTCAGGACCCGCGACCGCCTCTTCCCGTTCTACTTCGCCGAGCGGTTCCACATCCAACGCGCCGAGTACGACGCCTACTGCCGCTGGGTCGCCGAGAACCTGCCCGGACTGCGGTTCGGCCACCAGGTCGACTCCGTGCGCTGGAACCCCGAACGGGACCTGTTCGAGGTCGACTTCAGCAGACTGGACGCCGACGGAGAGGTCGAAACGATCGGCCGCACCCACGCCCGGAACATCGTCCTCGGCGTCGGCACCGAACCGTACGTCCCCGAACCCCTCAAGCCGCTCGTCGAGGCGCCCGGCGTGCCCGTCGTCCACGCCGCGGACTACCTCGGCGAACGCGAACGCCTGCTGACCGCCGGACACGTCACCGTCATCGGCGCTGGACAGTCCGGCGCCGAGGTCTTCCTCGACCTGCTCCGGCACCGGCCCGCCGGCCGGGAAGGCCTGCACTGGCTCGGCCGGACCGAGGCGTTCGCACCCATGGAGTACTCCAAGCTGGGCCTCGAACACTTCACCCCGGACTACACCCGCTATTTCCACGCCCTCGCCGAAACCACCCGGGACCGGCTCGTCGCCGCCCAGTGGCAGCTTCACAAGGGCATCGGCGCCGACACCATCACCGCCATCCACGACGAGCTGTACCGCCGCACCCTCGACGGCGGCTGGCCCGACGCCGTCCTCACCCCCGGCGTGCACGTCCGCACCGCCGGCCGGCTCGCCACCACCCGCGTCGAACTCCACCTCGAACACAGCGAGCAGGGCACCCGCTCCCGTCTCACCACCGACGCCGTCGTCCTCGCCACCGGCTACCGCGAACGCCCCCTGGACCGCGTCCTCGCCGGCCTCGACCCTTACATGCGGCGCGACAGCCGCGAGCGCCCCCGCGTCGACGAGAGGTTCCGGATGATCCTCGACCCGTCCGTCACCGCCTCCGGCTGCCACGTCTACGTCCAGAACGCCGAACTGCACACCCACGGCGTCGGCGCCCCCGACCTCGGCCTCGCCGCCTGGCGCAGCGCCACCATCCTCAACGCCCTCACCGGCAAAGAGCCCTACCCCCTGCCCGGCCGCACCGCCTTCACCACCTTCGGCCTCGACCCCCGACCGCAGGTCCCGCCCGCACGCAGGCCCGACTCCGCCGTCACCCTCACACCCCTCGTCGACGTAAGGTAATTGAAGAGTAAAGAAGTAGGGCAGGAGGGGTGACGGCTGCAGAGAAACTGCCTACCTTTCGCTCATGGCCAGCACCCGCGCAGGCAAGACCTGGATCGCCGCCCACCGCTCCGCCGTCATCGACCCGCACGAAGCCTTCAAACTCTTCGAGGTCCGAGGCTTCACCGACCAGACCGTACGCCAGACCCTGCGCCCCACCGGCGGCGGCGAGGCCCTGCGCGTCCGCCTCAGCAACCGCTACGGCCGCACCCCCCTGGAGATCGGCGGCGCCCACCTCGCCCACCGCGTCGAGGCCAGCACCATCGACCCCACCACCGACGTCACCCTCCTCTTCGCCGGCGCCGAGACCGTCACCGTCCCACCCGGCGAGGAGATCGTCAGCGACCCCGTGGAAACCCCCGTCACCGCCGGCCGGGAACTCGCCCTCAGCCTCTACCTCCCCGGCGACACCGGCCTCACCACCCACAGCGCCATCCCCCACGACGTCGGCCACGCCGTCCCCGGCGACCAGCTCACCGTCGAATCCCTCGACGAGTCCGACGAACTCATCACCGGGCACCTCGTCACCGGCATCGACGTCCTCGCCCCCGACACCACCCGCATCGCCGTCGCCTTCGGCGACTCCTGGATCGAGGGCATGGCCACCACCCCCGGCACCGGCCACAGCTTCCCCGCCCAGCTCGACCGCCGCCTCACCCACGGCTGGATCGTCACCACCGGCATCTCCGGCAACCGGCTCCTCACCGACGAGATAGGCGCCCACCTGCTCTCCAGGGTGCAGCACGACGTCCTCGACGTGCCCGGCGTCAGCCACGTCATCATCCACGCCGGACTCAACGACCTCGGCCTGCCCGGCGCCATCGCCTTCCCCGAACCCGCGAAACTCCCCACCGCCGCCGACCTGATCACCGGGCTCACCGCCCTCGCCGACCGCCTCCACACCGCGGGCCTCACCGTCATCGGCACCACCCTCGGCCCCTACGCCGGCACCGTCTACCCCGGCTACGACAGCGAAGAGGGCCAGACCGTACGCACCGAGGTCAACACCTGGCTCCTCGGCGACAGCCACCCCTTCGACGCCGTCGTCGACATCGCCGCCGCCGTCGCGGACCCGGACCACCCCACCCGCATCCGCGACGCCTACAACAGCGGCGACGGCCTCCACCTCAACGACGCCGGCGCGAAAGCCATCGCCGACGCCGTCGACCTGTCCCTCCTGGACCTCTAGAACACCTGGACCTCTAGAAGACCGGCGTACCGTTCCGCGTCAGCTTCCAGTCCACCGAAGCGAACTCCGCCGGGTCGATCGCGCCCTTCGCCTTCACCCACGCGATCATCGTGTTACGGATCTCGTCCGAGTTCGACCACAGCAACGGGGACGCGGCCACATGCGGGAAGTTGCCACCGCCATTGGCCCGGTAGTTGTTCACCGCGAACACGAACTGCTGATCGTCCGCCAGCGGAGCACCCTCGAACCGCACGTTCGTGATCCGCGACCCCGCCGGCTTCGCGATGTCGATCTCGTACGACAGCCCGCTCACCGCGTCGTAGTTGTAGTCCGGCGTCCCGTTCGCGTTCGTCAGCTTCGCCGGATCGACCACCGCGTCCGCCGCCGTCTGCACGAAGTAGTTCGCCGAGAACTCCAGATACGCCTTCATCTGCGCACCCGTCATCAGACGCGCCTCCAGCGTGTTCTCGAAGACATACAGACCCGCCACATCCCGGATCGTCACGTTCCCCGCCGGAATCACCGCGCTCCGCGAGAACGCGGCCGCCTGCGACAACACCGGCAGCGCCCCGTACTCCGACGAGGCGAGCGCCTGCCTCACCGTGTCCGCCTGAATGTGGTTGATCAGATCGATGATCGCCACATCCTTGTACGGCGCCTCCACCGACGTCATCTCGGCCGCGTTCGTACCGATCACCTGATTGACGTACGCCACGACCTTCTCGTGCTCGTCACCCAGCATCTTCACGATCGCCGGGTCCTCCTCCACCGTGTTGGAGTTCAGCACCTGCGCCGCGACCTTCTCGACCTTCCAGCAGCCCTTGCTCCACACCAGCTCGAAGTCGAACAGCGTCAGCCGCTGCCCCCACTTCAGCGGCTCCGACAGCACGACCCGCTTGCCCGTCTCCTTGTTCGTGACGAAGTACTCCGGGATCTCCGTGTGCGCATGCCCCACGAGAATCGCGTCGATCCCCGGCACCTGCTCCGCCACCAGCCCCGCGGCGTTCTCGATGTACGGCAGCTGGTCCCCGTACGACGACGTCCCCGACGAACCGCTGTGCGCCGACACGATGACGACATCCGCCCCCATCGACCGCAGCTTCGGCACCCACTTCGCCGCCTGCTCCTCCAGCCCCGGGAACGTCATCTTCCCCTGCACGTTCGCCTTGTCCCAGATCGCGATACCCGGGTTCGTCAGCCCCAGCACCGCCACCTTCACATCACGCCCGAACGGCGTACGCAACCGGTGCATGCTGTACGGCGGAAAAGCCGGACGCAACGTCTTCGCGTCCAGCGCGTTCGCCCCCAGCAACGGGAATCGACACTGCTCCTGGAACTTCCGCAACACCGGAATGCCGTAGTTGAACTCGTGGTTGCCCAGCGCCGCCGCGTCGTAGTCCATCGCGTTCATCGCCTGCGCCATCGGGTGCACCGGACCACCCTTCGCGGTGATCGGGTCCACCTTCGCGTAGTAGTACGACAGCTGCGTGCCCTGAATGGTGTCACCGGCGTCGATGAGCAGCGTGTTCCGGCGCCCCTTCTCCTTGCGGATCCGGTTCACCAGCGTCGAGATCTTCGCCAGACCGACGTCGTTGTGCGCCCTGTCGTCGAACTCCTTGTCCGTGAAGTAGTCCCAGTTGAAGACGTTCCCGTGCAGGTCCGTCGTCCCCATCACGGTGAAGCTGTACCGCTTCGGCGCCTTCTGCCCACCGGCCGCCGCCACCTCGGCCGCCTGCGCACTCGGAGCGAGCGCCGTACCGGCGACGGCCACGCCCGCCCCGGTCACGGCCGACTTCTTCAGAAACTTCCGGCGGTTCAAGGGCATCTCGGGGCACTCCTCGGAGAAAAGGGCGATCTCAACGCGCGTAGACAGAGCCGACAGCCGACACCACAACGCGCGTAGATTCTGACCCGACCCGCCCCCACCGCAACAGACCCCACAGGTTTCGATCTGGTGACCGGCCCACCCCACCACCAGCCCACCAGTGACAGAGTGGGGCGTATGACCATCAGCAGCGAGGAAGCCCAACCCACCGCCGTCCCCTACGGCACCCCCGACGCCCCCCGCATCGCCGTACGCGGCGAAGCCCACCTCGAATTCGACCCCGAGACAGCCCGCATCGGAGTCACCGTCCTCGCCCGCGGCAAGGACCGCCGCGCCGCCCTCGACGACCTCACCCGCCGCAACACCACCGTCCTCGACCTGCTCAAGACCTACGGCGAAGCAGTCGAACGCCTGGAGACCGGCGCCTTCTCCATCACACCCGAACTGAAGGAGAAAGGCAGAGGCGAACGTATTCAGGCCTACCACGGCCGCGTCCACATCACCGCCGACCTCACCGACTTCACCGCCCTCGGCGAACTCACCACCCGCCTCGCCGACCTCGACCTCACCCGCGTCGACGGCCCCTGGTGGTCCCTCCGCCCCGACTCACCCGCCCACAGGAAAGCCCGGCAGAAAGCGGTGAAAGAGGCGGTGCAGCGCGCCCGGGAGTACGCCGAAGCCCTCGGAACCACCCTCGCCGCCCTCGTCGAACTCGCCGACATCGGCGCCGAAGCCCCCCAACCCCTCCACCCCAACGCCCCCGGCGGCCTCATGCGCTCCGTCCAGGCCAAAGGCGCCGACGCCGCACCGCTCGACCTCGAGCCTCAACGTCAACGCGTCCACGCACAGGTCAACGCCCGCTTCACGATGCACCCCCCACGCCTGTGACGAGCCCGTTCCGCAGTTCGTGACTACTTGTCAAATACCCTTCACCCGAACGCCGTTGAGTAGTCACGCTCCGCCAAATCACTACCAGCGGGTAAGCCATAGGCTCGAACCATGCGCCGAGCAAAGATCGTCTGCACCCTCGGGCCCGCCACCGACTCGTACGACCAGATCAACGCACTGGTCGAGGCCGGCATGGACATCGCCCGCTTCAACCTCAGCCACGGCAGCCACGCCGAACACGACGAGAGGTACCGGCACGTCCGCAAGGCCGCCGACGAGACCGGCCGCAGCGTCGGTACCCTCGCCGACCTCCAAGGCCCGAAGATCCGCCTCGGCCGCTTCACCGAAGGCCCCGTACTCCTCGAACGCGACGACACCTTCACCATCAGCGTCGAGGTCGGCGCCACGGGCGACAGCGAGGGCTGCGGCACCACCTACGCCGGCCTCGCCGCCGACGTCACCCCCGGCGCACACATCCTCGTCGACGACGGCAAGGTCGCCCTGGAGGTCACGGCCGTCGACGGCCCCCGCGTCCACACCAGGGTCATCGAGGGAGGCATGGTCTCCGACCACAAGGGCCTGAACCTCCCCGGCGTCGCGGTCTCCGTCCCCGCCCTCTCCGACAAGGACGAGCACGACCTCCGCTGGGCCCTGCGCACCGGCTTCGACATCATCGCCCTGTCCTTCGTCCGCACCGGCCGCGACATCGAACGCGTCCACCAGATCATGGACGAGGAAGGCCGCAGACTCCCCGTCATCGCCAAGATCGAAAAACCCCAGGCGGTCGACGCCGTCGAGGAGATCGTGGCGGCCTTCGACGGCATCATGATCGCGCGCGGCGACCTGGGCGTGGAAATGCCCCTCGAACAGGTGCCGATGGTCCAGAAACGGGCCGTCACCCTCGCCAAGCGCAACGCCAAACCGGTCATCGTCGCCACCCAGATGCTCGACTCGATGATCCACAACTCCCGGCCGACCCGCGCCGAGGTCAGTGACGTCGCCAACGCGGTCCTCGACGGGGCGGACGCGGTGATGCTGTCCGGCGAGACGAGCGTCGGCAAGCACGTGACGGAGACGGTCCGCACGATGAGCCGCATCGCGGCGGCGGCGGAGTCGGACATGCTGGCGGCAGGCCTCCCACCCCTCACCGAACACAACAAACCCCGCACCCAGGGCGGCGCCGTGGCCCGCGCGGCGGCGGAGATCGGCGACTTCCTGAACGCGAAGTACCTGGTCGCCTTCAGCCAGTCCGGCGACACCGCCCGCCGCCTCTCCCGCTACCGCTCCCCGATCCCCCTCCTCGCCTTCACCCCCGACCCGGCCACCCGCTCCCAACTGAGCCTCACGTGGGGCGTGGAGACGTTCCTGGGCCCGCGCGTCGACTCCACGGACGCGATGGTCGCCCAGGTGGACGAGCTGCTGTCGCGGTACGGCCGCTGCGAGAAGGGCGACGTGGTGGTGATCACGGCGGGCTCACCGCCGGGGGTGGCGGGCTCGACGAACATGGTTCACGTCCACCGCATCGCCGAGGGCGACGGCCCGAGGTAGGGCGTCAGTACTTGGGTCCTACGTGGGCGTCCATGAGGGCGACGGAGGCTTTGCGGGCGATGGAGATGTTGAAGGGGTCGCTGCCGCGGGCGAGTGTTGTCCATTGGACGCCGACTTTGTCCAAGGTGTCCGTGAAGAGCTTCCGAATTCATCCGACTTGTTGGAGAAGAAGTAGCGCGGGTACTCGTAACGCTTGGGTTCTCCGCCGACGAGACGGGTCGTCCAGTTCGTGATCCGGCAGCCGTCGGAGTGGATGAGGCCTCGGACGAAATCCCAGGGGTAGGCGTCGACGATGGCTTGTTGCCAGGGTTCGAGGGAGATGAGGCGGTCGTGCTTCTTGTCGGGGCCATGCTGGGGAAACAGGCAGTGCACATGCTTCGAGTAGACCTTCACGTTCCGGCAGCCTGTCCTGCGAACGCGGCACACTGAGTTGCCGGGAAACACGGCGCGCATGGCCTGCTCGCAGTCGTCGACAAGGCCGGGCCATGAGTCGGCGCAAGTGATCATGAGGTTGGGCACGCGATGCTCGGCATAGTGGCTGATGTGCCCGTCGCCGAGATACAGCCCGAGCAGGTAGCTGTACGCCGACTCGTCGAGGTCTCGTCCGTCGCAGCGAGGGCAGGGCGGGCTATGGCGTCCGGGGCACTCGCCGCGCTTCGCCCGGTCGAGATGCTTCCAGTAACCGATGGTTCCCAGCGGCACGTTCAGCCTCCGGGCGACCTCTGCGTTCTTCGTGCCGCCCCGCAGCAAAGTCAGGGCCTTCTGTCGCATCTCAGTGCCATGGAAGTACATGCGGCCACTGTGGGTCACTGATCGCGACTGCGTGCAGTAAAAAGCGGATGTTCACGAGAACGTGAACATCCGCTTTCGGCGGCGGTGCCGGGTGCGGGATTCGAACCCGCAAGCCCTCACGGGCAGAGGTGTTTGAGACCTCCGTGTATGCCGTTCCACCAACCCGGCCAGTGCTCCGGAAGTGTACCGGTTCAACGAGCCGCGTCGCAGCTAGGTACCCTCTTGTCAGCAGTACCCCGCCCCGAACGAGGAGCCCCCGTGACCGCCCCCGAGTCGCCCCAGCCCGTCGCCGACGACGATGACAAGTCGCACGTGCCTCCGCTGACGACCCGTGTCGTCATCGCCGAGGACGAGGCGCTGATCCGTCTCGATCTCAAGGAGATGCTCGAAGAGGAGGGCTACTCCGTCGTGGGGGAGGCCGGTGACGGAGAACAGGCCATCGAGCTGGCCCGTGAGCACCGGCCGGATCTGGTGATCCTGGACGTGAAGATGCCGAAGATGGACGGGATCTCCGCGGCGGAGAAGATCGCGGAGGAGCGCATCGCGCCCGTGCTGATGCTGACCGCGTTCTCGCAGCGCGACCTCGTCGAGCGTGCCCGGGACGCCGGGGCGATGGCGTACCTCGTGAAGCCGTTCAGCAAGAGTGATGTGGTGCCGGCCATCGAGATGGCGGTGTCGCGGTTCACGGAGCTGAAGGAGCTGGAGAAGGAGGTCGCCGACCTCACCCTCCGCCTGGAGACGCGCAAGCTGGTGGACCGTGCGAAGTCGATTCTGCAGACGGAGTACGGGTTGACGGAGCCGGCGGCGTTCCGGTGGATCCAGAAGACGTCGATGGATCGTCGGATGTCGATGCAGCAGGTGGCGGAGGCGGTCATCCAGGACGCCGACGAGAAGAAGGCGTCCAAGGGCTGATCCGGCTGTCCTGAGGACTGATACGACGAGGCCCGCACCCCCTACCTGAAAGGGGGTGCGGGCCTCGTGGTATGTGGGCCGGAGGCTAGTCCTCGCCGAGGTACGCCTTGCGGACCGACTCGTCGACCAGCAGGTCGGAGCCCGTGCCGGAGAGGACGACCTTGCCGATCTCCATGACGTGGCCCTGGTCGGCGAGGGAGAGCGCGGCTTGGGCGTTCTGTTCGACGAGCAGGATGGTGGTGCCCTGGGACTTCAGTTCGGCGATGGTGGCCATGATCTTCTGCATCATGATCGGGGAGAGGCCCATGGAGGGCTCGTCGAGCATGAGCAGCTTGGGCTGGGACATGAGCGCGCGGCCCATGGCCAGCATCTGCTGTTCACCGCCCGAGAGGGTTCCGGCGGCCTGCTTGCGACGTTCGCCCAGGATGGGGAAGAGGTCGTAGGCGCGCTGGATGTCCTTCTCGATGCCGGGCTTGTCGTTGCGCAGGAAGGCGCCGAGGCGGAGGTTGTCCTCGATGGTCATGCGCGGGAAGATGTGCCGCCCCTCGGGGGAGTGGGCGAGTCCGAGCGCGACGATGTCGTGTGCGGGGATCTTCTTGAGTGACTTGCCGTTGAACTTGATCTGGCCGCCGACGGGCTTGAGGAGGCCGGAGAGGGTGCGCAGGGTGGTGGTCTTGCCGGCGCCGTTGGTGCCGATGAGGGTGACGATCTCGCCGGCGTTGACCTTGAAGGAGATGCCCTTGACGGCTTCGATCTTGCCGTAGGCGACCCGGAGGTCTTCGACTTCGAGGAGTGCGGTCATCGGTCGTTCTCCTTGCCGGGCGCTGCGTCGGTCGTGGCCTCGGCGTGTGCTTCGGCGGCTTCGACTTCGGCGACCTCGTCCTGGCCGGGTGCGTCTTCGAAGGGTTCGCCGAGGTAGGCGGCGACGACGCGTTCGTCGCCCTGGACGGTGGCGCTGTCGCCTTCGACGAGTTTTTCGCCTTGGACGAGGACGGCGACGCGGTCGCAGAGGTTGAAGATGAACCGCATGTCGTGCTCGATGACGAGGACGGCGATGCCCTTGTCGCGGATGGCGAAGACGAGTTCTTCGGTGGTCCGCGTTTCCTGGGGGTTCATGCCGGCGGTGGGCTCGTCGAGGAGGAGCAGGCCGGGTTCGCTCGCGAGTGCCCGGGCGATTTCGAGCTTGCGCTGTTCGCCGTAGGGGAGGTTGCGGGCGAGGTGTTCGGCCTTGGCGTCGAGGCCGACGAACTCGAGGAGTTCCATGGCTCGTTCGCGGGAGGCCTTTTCCGCCTTGTGGAAGCCGGGGCCGCGCAGGAGGGCGGACCAGAGGCCTTCCTTGGTGCGGGTGTGGCGTCCGACGAGGACGTTTTCCAGGACCGTCATGTTGGCGAAGAGACGGATGTTCTGGAAGGTGCGGGCGATGCCGGCGGCGGTGACCTTGAAGGACTTGGGCGGCAGGACCTGGCCTTTGTACCGGACTTCTCCCTCGGTGGGGATGTAGAGGCCGGTGAGGCAGTTGAAGAAGGTCGTCTTGCCGGCGCCGTTGGGGCCGATGAGTCCGACGATCTCGCCGCTGTTGACGGTGAGGTTGACGTTGCGTACGGCGGTGAGGCCGCCGAAGCGCATGGTGACGCCGCGTGCGTCGAGGACGGTCTCGCCGGGGGCGTCGGGGCCCGGGGCGGTGTCCGTGGTGGTGGTGTCGGTAGTCATGGTGGTCAGGCCCCTGCCTTGCTGAGGACCGTGGGCGCTTCGGCCTCTTCGTGGAATTCGAGCTGGCGGCGCCGGTTCGGGATGAGGCCCTCCGGTCGGAAGCGCATCAGCAGGACGAGTGCGAGTCCGAATGCGAAGAGCTGGTAGTCGTCCAGGAACTGGAGCTTGGACGGGATGAGGTAGAGCAGTGCGGCGCCGACGAGGGGTCCGCTGATGGTGCCCATGCCGCCGAGGACGACCGCCGCGAGGAGGAAGGCCGAGTTGGGCGGGACGACTGCGGCGAACTGGTACTGCTCGGGTGTCACGGTGTAGGTGACGTGGGCCTGGACGGTGCCGGCGAGGCCGGCGAGTGCGGCGCCGAGGGCGAAGGCGATGAGCTTGACGCGGAAGCCGTTGATGCCCATGGCGAGGGCGGCGGTCTCGTCTTCGCGGATGGCGATCCAGGCGCGGCCGATGCGGGAGTCGCTGCTGCGCCGGAAGACGACGACCACGACCAGTGTGATGAGGAGCATCAGCAGGAAGTAGTTGGCGAAGCGGGCGATGGTGAAGCCGGCGAAGGTGTGTTCCTGCCCGAAGTCGAACCCGAGGATGTTGAGGTTCGGGATCGAGGAGATGCCGTTGGAGCCGTTGGTGATGTCGGGGCCGGAGGTGCCGTCCATGTTGAGGACGGCGATCCGGAAGATCTCACCGAAGCCGAGCGTCACGATGGCGAGGTAGTCGCCGCGCAGTCGCAGGGTCGGGGCGCCGATGATGACGCCGAAGATCATGGCGACGACGGCTCCGAGGAGGGCGGAGGCCCAGAACGGCAGCTGGATGTCGAAGGGGGAGGAGGGGGAGCCGGAGACCATGGCCGCGGTGTAGGCGCCGACGCCGAGGAAGGCGACGTAACCGAGGTCGAGGAGGCCGGCGAGGCCGACGACGATGTTCAGGCCGAGGGCGACGGTGGCGAAGATCAGGATGTAGACGCCGATCGTCGCGTACTGGTCGTCGGACTGGGTGAACGGGAAGGCGGCGGCGGCGACGAACGCGCCGATCATCGTCACGTTGCGGTGCTTGGCGGTGAGTGCGGAGACCCGGCCCACGAGGCCGGCCTTCGAGGCTGCGCCGAAGCAGAAGCCCGCGGTGATGAGGAAGCCGATGAACAGTTCGTCGTACTCGGTGCCGATGCCGTAGGTGAAGACGGTGAGGCCGAGGGCGAGTGCGGCGACGATGATCAGGATCTCGGCGTACGCGGGCAGTTGGCGTGCGGGGGTGGCGGTGCCGGAGGCGAAGGTGCCCTTGATGACGGTCCACTGGTTGCGCGCGTTGTGGCGGAACTTGTCCCAGCCGGTGTCGTCCGGGTCGCCGGGGTCGGTCTCGGGCCGTGCGTACGGCAGTGCGAGGGCACCGAGGAGGGCGGCGAGGCTGGTGATGCCCGCGATCCAGGCGCCGGGTTCCAGGTTGACGAGGCCACCGAGCTTGGCGGTGATCGCGATGATCGTGTACCAGGTGGTGGTGAAGGTGCCGAGTGCGGCCAGTTTGAGGGCGCCGTCGGCGCCGGCGGGGGTCAGCCAGCGCAGGCCCTTGACTCCGTAGGACGACAGGCCGAGGAGTGCGGTGAGGGCGCCGCCGATGAGGACGAGGACCTGGAGGCCGCCGGGGTAGCCGTAGACGGTGAGGTCGCCGGGGAAGGCGGAGGTCCAGGTCCAGGCCAGGAACGTGGAGACGACGGTGAGGGCGCCGCCGCCGGTGGCGAGGGCTCGGCCTATGTGCGGGGGGATGCCCACGAGGCTGTGCGGGGTGCCGGCGATCGTCTTGGCGTCGGCCTGGGGTGTGGTGGTCTGTGTCGTCATCGGTGTCACGCCCTGTCCGCCACGCGCTCGCCGAGCAGGCCCTGGGGCCTGACGAGGAGCACGAGGATGAGGAGTGCGAAGGCCCAGACGTTGGCCCAGGACTGGCTGCCGAACTGGTCCATGCCGGGGATGTCGCTGATGTAGGCGGTGGAGAGGGCTTCGGCGACGCCGAGGACCAGGCCGCCGAGCATGGCGCCGTAGATGTTGCCGATGCCGCCGAGGACGGCGGCGGTGAATGCCTTGAGGCCGAGGATGAAGCCCATGCGGAACTGGACCTCGCCGTACTTGAGGCCGTAGGCGACGGAGCCGACGGCGGCGAAGGCGGCGCCGAGGGCGAAGGCGACCACGATGATGCGGTCGGTGTTGATGCCCATGAGCTTGGCGGTGTCCGGGTCCTGCGCGGTGGCCTGCATGCCGCGGCCGGTGCGGGTCTTCATCACGAAGTACGCCAGGATCGCCATGCTGATGGGGGCGGCGAGGAGGAGGAAGACGTCACCGGTCTGGATGGTGACGTTGCCGATCTCGAAGGGGCCGCCGTCGATCTGGGGGAAGGTGAGCGAGGACCGGGCGTCGGGGTACCAGGCCCATACCGCCTGCTGGAGGGCGAGGGAGAGGCCGATGGCGGTGATGAGGGGCGCGAGGCGGGGAGCTGTGCGCAGGGGGCGGTAGGCGAATCGTTCCGCGCCGACCGCGACGAGCACGGCGACGAGGATGCCGCCGATGAGCATGAGGGGCAGCGCCACCCACAGGGACGTGCCGTCGGGCAGCACGTACAGGTACATGGTGAGGGCGCCGAATCCGCCCACCATGAAGATTTCTCCGTGGGCGAAGTTGATGAGCTGGACGATGCCATAGACCATCGTGTAGCCGATGGCGACCAGCCCGTACATGGATCCCAGTAGCAGGCCGTTGACCAGCTGCTGCGGCAGTTCGTTCACCGCATGTCCTCCGAGACTTCGGATTGTCGAGGGGTGTGACCGGATGCGAGTCCGCGCGGGGCGCCAGTGGTGCAGCGCCCCGCGCGGCTCATGGGTTCAGGTGCGGGTGTGGATCAGCCGGAGTAGGTGCCGGACTTCACGGCCTTCCACTCGCCACCCTCGACGGAGTAGACGGTCAGCTGCTTGTTGGTGGCGTCTCCGTACTCGTCGAAGGAGACCTTGCCGGTCACACCGTCGAAGGAGACGCCCTGCATGGCTTCGGTGATCTTGGCGCGGGCGTCGTCGGGAAGCTTGCCGTCGTTGTCCTCGACGACCTTCTTCACGGCTTCGATGATCGCCCAGGCCGAGTCGTAGGAGTAGCCTCCGTACGCCTCGAAGCCCTCCTTGTAGCCCGCGGCCTCGTAGTTGGCGACGAACTCCTTGGCCGAGGGCAGTTCCTCGACGGGCGCGCCGACGGAGGTGGCGAGGTCGCCGGTGCTGCCGGAGCCGGCGAGCTTGATGAACTCGCCGCTGTAGATGCCGTCACCGCCGACGAGCGGGATCTTGGCGCCGGCGGCCTTGATCTGCTTGCTGAGCGGGCCGGCCTGGGGGTACTCGCCGCCGTAGTAGACGACGTCGGCGCCGGAGGACTTGACCTCGGTGGCGACCGCGGAGAAGTCCTTGGCCTCGGGGTCGATGTGCTCGGTGCCGACGACCTTGCCACCGAGCTTCTTGAACTCGGCGGAGAAGGTGGCGGCGAGGCCGGCGCCGTAGGTCTTCTTGTCGTCGATGACGAAGACCTTCTTCTTCTTGGCGTCGTTGTAGACGTACTGCGCGGCGAACGGGCCCTGGATGGCGTCCGTGGTCGCGGTGCGGAAGTACGACTTGTACGGGCGGGTCTTGGTCTTCTGCCAGTCCGGGCCCTGGGTCAGGGCCGGGTTGGTGTTGGCGGGGGAGACCTCGACGAGTTTGGCGTCGTCGAAGACCTTCTGCATGGACTCGGCGACCGAGGAGTTCAGCGGGCCGACGACACCGAGGACGTTCTTGTCGGCGACGAGCTTGGTGGCGTTCTGCTGGCCCGAGGAGGGCTGCGCCTGGTCGTCGAGGGCTTCGATCTTGAAGGTTATGCCCTCGACGTACTTGTCCTTGTTGGCGGTCTTGGCGGCGAGGTCCACGGAGTTCTTGATGCCGAGACCCAGCGCGGAGAGGTCACCGGTCAGCGGGGCGTCGACGCCGATGACGACAGTGGTGCCACCTTCGGCTTCCGAGCCGCCGTTGCCCTCGTCGCGCGAACCGCAGGCGGTGAGAGTGAGTGCTCCCGCCGCCAGCGCGGCGGTGATGGCGATGAGCGAACGTTGACGCACGATCAGTCCTTTCCCTGGCACGGCCCTTCCTGTTGGAAGTGGCCGAGTCGAGCGCTGGGCCGAAGACGTGACTTCGATTCCGTTGGCGCGGTGACTGGCCGTGACTCTAAGCGTGTGTGGGGAACGTGGAGGAGAGTCTGACGAAGGCTGTGACGCTCTTGTTATGACACGAGGTAATGCAGAGCGGTACTCAGTGGGTGGATGCGCGGAATTCAGGCCGATTCGCCCTGTCCACATAGTGAGAAAGTGCAGGGTCGGCGCGGGTGTGCTCAGGAGCGTTCAGCCTTTTGGTGATGACGTGGAATCGTTGCCGCAGGCTACTCGAAGGGCGTCGGAGAGGTCTCGTGCGTAGCGCTCACCCAGGATGAAACTGTGCGCTTCTATTGCGCGCGTATTACGTAGCGTTACATCCAGGAAGGGAAGTCCGGCGTTCTCCGGTGCTTTCCCGCATTCGAGGACGCGCATGGTGACGACGATCCTTCGGGCCTCTTTCGTCCCGATCCGGAACGGAGTCCTCGGGTCCGTGCGCAGGGACAGTCCCGCGTAGGGCTGGGTCATCCGGTCGACGGTGATCGCGGGGCCGTACCGCACGCTCAGCTCCACCTCGAAGCCGAAGCGGCCGCCCGGCGTCCCCTCGGACCGCGCCACCGGGCCGAGGTAGGCGACCACGACGGCCTGGGAGGGGTACGGCGTCTCGCGCGGCGTCGGCCGCGGTGTCGGTGCCGCTGTGGGCCGGGTCGCGTAGAGGTAGCCGCCGCCGACGAGTACGACCACCGCCGTCGCGCCCGCGAGCACGGCCCGGCGGTGCCGGGCGTACACCTGGGCGTACCGCCCGCGCGGCGGTTCGGGTGGGGAAGCGGTGTCCGGGGTCGACGTGTCGTCCGCCGTGTCCCACGCGCGCGTGCCCTCGCCCGGCTCCACGGGGCCGACCCCGCTCAACCCCAGGGCCCCTCGCCGGGACCGCCCGAGCGGTACCACTCCTGGCAGTCCGCGCGGGCCCGCCGTTCGATCAGCCGCCGAGCGGCGGCGGAACCGGCGCGCTTCTTCTCGGCCCTGGCCTCGTCGACGACCTCCCGCAGGATGTCGTACTGCCCGTTCGACAGTCCCATGGACTGATAGTCCCCATAGGTGTCGCCGTCCAGCACCTCCAGCGACCAGTGCGTGACGAGCTTCGCGCACAGGTCCTCGGGCGGGGTGGCCGACGGTGACGGCGATCCGCCGGCCCGCGCGGTCGTCGAGGGGCCCGCCGTCCCGCCGGTCGGTCCCGTCCCCGCGCACCCGGTGACCAGGACGCCGATCAGCAGCGCCGGCCCGAGCGCCGCCCCCGGCCAGAGGGCTCCTCCCGTTGCCATGCCCCGACGCTAGAGCCTGCGTGGCCCGGGTGACCAGAGGCGAACAGGCCCTCGCGCCGGCCCGCCCCTCGTCCGTACGTCTCACTCGGCGTTCCGGGCCCTCGCGTCCGGGGCGGCGGGGGCGTCCCGCAACAGACAGGTCAGCCGGGCCGTGCACACCCTCCGGCCCGCTTCGTCGCTGATCACGATCTCGTACGTCGCCGTCGAGCGGCCCTGGTGCAGGGGGGTGGCGACACCGGTCACCAGCCCGGACCGCGCGCCCCGGTGGTGGGTGCAGTTCAGGTCCACACCGACAGCGATCTTGGAGCTGCCGGCGTGCAGCATGGAGCCGACCGAGCCGAGCGTCTCCGCCAGCACGGCGGACGCGCCGCCGTGCAGCAGCCCGTACGGCTGGGTGTTGCCCTCCACCGGCATCGTGCCGACGACCCGGTCCGCCGAGGCCTCCACGATCTGAACGCCCATCCGGGTGCCCAGGTGTCCGGCGGAGAACATCGCGACCAGGTCGATGCCGAGGCTCGCGTACTCGTCGATGACCTCTTGCGGGAACTTCACGTGGTGCTGCTCGCCCATGGGGCTCCGTTCGTCGTCGATCGCCTGCGCCGCCGGCGGGGTGCGCCGGTGTGCTGAGCAAACGCTCAGTCGGTGGACGATTGTTCCAGACGGACCACGACGGACTTGCTGGCCGGGGTGTTGCTGGTGTCGGCGGTGGAGTCCAGCGGCACCAGGACGTTGGTCTCCGGGTAGTAGGCGGCCGCGCAGCCGCGCGCCGTCGGGTAGTGCACCACCCGGAAGCCGGGCGCGCGCCGCTCGACGCCGTCCTTCCACTCGCCCACCAGGTCCACGTACGACCCGTCGGCGAGCTTCAGCTCCCGTGCGTCGTCGGGGTTGACCAGCACGACCCGGCGGCCGTTCCTGATGCCGCGGTAGCGGTCGTCCAGGCCGTAGATGGTGGTGTTGTACTGGTCGTGCGAGCGCAGCGTCTGCAGCAGCAGACGGCCCTCGGGCAGCCGCGGGTACTCCACCGGGGCGGCCGTGAAGTTGGCCTTGCCGGTGGCGGTGGGGAAGCGGCGCTCGTCGCGCGGGGCGTGCGGGAGGGCGAAGCCGTTCGGGTCGGCCACGCGCGCGTTGAAGTCCTCGAACCCGGGCACCACGCGCGCGATGCGGTCGCGGACGGTCGCGTAGTCCTTCTCGAACTCCTCCCAGGGCGTGCGGCTTTCCTCGCCGAGGACCCGGCGGGCGAGCCGGCACACGATGGCCGGCTCGGACAGCAGCTGCTCGCTCGCGGGCTCCAGGCGGCCGCGTGAGGCGTGCACCATGCCCATGGAGTCCTCGACGGTCACGAACTGCTCGCCGCCGCCCTGGAGATCGCGCTCGGTGCGTCCCAGGGTGGGCAGGATCAGCGCCCGCGCGCCCGTGACGGCGTGCGAGCGGTTCAGCTTCGTCGACACGTGCACGGTCAGCCGTGCCCGGCGCATCGCCGCCTCCGTGACCTCCGTGTCGGGGGACGCCGAGACGAAGTTGCCGCCCATCGCGAAGAACACCTTCGCCTTGTCGTCGCGCATGGCCTTGATGGCCCGTACGACGTCGTAGCCGTGGTCCCGGGGCGGGGCGAAGCCGAACTCCTTCTCCAGGGCGTCCAGGAACGCCGGAGCGGGCCGCTCGAAGATGCCCATCGTGCGGTCGCCCTGCACGTTGGAGTGGCCGCGCACCGGGCAGACACCGGCGCCGGGGCGGCCGATGTTGCCGCGCAGCAGCAGGAAGTTGACCACCTCGCGGATGGTGGGGACCGAGTGCTTGTGCTGGGTGAGACCCATGGCCCAGCAGACGATGGTCCGCCGCGAGGCGAGGACCATGCGCAGCGCCTCGTCGATCTTCTCGCGGGTGAGGCCGGTCGCGGTGAGCGTCGCGTCCCAGTCGGCGGCGCGGGCGGCCTCGGTGAACTCCTCGAAGCCGTGGGTGTGTTCGCGGACGAACTCCTCGTCGACCGCGCCCTCCGTCTCCAGGATCAGCTTGTTCAGCAGACGGAACAGAGCCTGGTCGCCGCCGATGCGGATCTGGAGGAACAGGTCGGTGAGGGCGGCGCCCTTGAGCATGCCCTGCGGCGTCTGCGGGTTCTTGAACCGCTCCAGCCCCGCCTCGGGCAGCGGGTTCACGGTGATGATCTTCGCGCCGTTGGCCTTGGCCCGCTCCAGCGCGGAGAGCATCCGTGGGTGGTTGGTCCCCGGATTCTGCCCGGCGACGATGATCAGATCGGCCTGGTAGAGGTCCTCCAGCAGGACGCTGCCCTTACCGATGCCGATGGTCTCGTTGAGCGCGGAGCCCGACGACTCGTGGCACATGTTGGAGCAGTCCGGCAGGTTGTTCGTGCCGAACTCGCGGGCGAACAGCTGGTACAGGAACGCGGCCTCGTTGCTGGTGCGCCCGGAGGTGTAGAAGAGCGCCTCGTCGGGGGAGTCGAGGGCCTTCAGCTCCTCGGCGACGATGTCGAAGGCGCGGTCCCAGGACACCGGCTCGTACCGGTCGCCGCCCTCGGGGAGGTACACGGGGTGGGTGAGCCGCCCCTGCTGTCCCAGCCAGTAGCCGCTGCGCGTGGCGAGATCGGCCACGCTGTGGGCGGCGAAGAACTCGGGGGTGACCCGGCGGAGCGTGGCCTCCTCGGCGACCGCCTTCGCGCCGTTCTCGCAGAACTCCGCCGCGTGCCGGTGGTCCGGCTCCGGCCAGGCGCAGCCCGGGCAGTCGAAACCGTCCTTCTGGTTGACCCGCAGCAGCGTCAGCGCGGTCCGCTTCACGCCCATCTGCTGCTGCGCGATCCGCAGGGTGTGCCCGATCGCCGGCAGCCCCGCCGCGGCGTGCTGGGGTTCCGCGACCCGGGGCGCGTCCTGAACCGGATCATTCTTCGGCGCCTTGCCGGCCATGGCTGCTCCCCATTCGCATACGTGCTCGTCGGGCGGGTGGCTACACCTCCGATCCTCGCACGCGTCATCACCCCCGAACGAGGCCGACCGCTGATCGCGACGACGGGGTGGCGACCGGGCCGGGACCAGGGTCGTGGAGGGCGGGGCGGGGGCTGCGGCGGGGCAGGGCGGGGCTGGTGGCAACGGGCGGTCGGCGGCGCTCGCCGGTCGGTGGTCGGAGACGGGCGACGGGTGCCACCATGTGCTGCCCGTGCTGCCCGTGCTGCCCGCGGCGTCCGGAAGTGTCCGGCTGGGTTCGCGGTGGTTCGTCGTCCGAGGCGATCCGGCACCCCGGTCTCGGTCGGGGCTCCTCCGTACGTCCCTGGGGTCCGGGTGTCAGTGGTACGTGGCAGGATCGGGGGCGTGGCAGAGACAGGATCGAAGAAGACCGACAGCACCCCCGGCGGCAGCCGTCCCCGGCTCATGCTCATGGACGGGCACTCGCTGGCCTACCGCGCGTTCTTCGCGCTGCCCGCGGAGAATTTCACGACGGCGACCGGCCAGCCGACCAACGCGATCTACGGCTTCGCGTCGATGCTGGCGAACACGCTGCGCGACGAGGCCCCCACCCACTTCGCGGTCGCGTTCGACGTCTCCCGCAAGACCTGGCGCTCGGAGGAGTTCACCGAGTACAAGGCGAACCGCTCGAAGACCCCGGACGAGTTCAAGGGCCAGGTCGAACTGATCGGCGAGCTGCTCGACGCGATGCACGCCGTCCGCTTCGCCGTCGACGGCTTCGAGGCCGACGACGTCATCGCCACCCTCGCCACCCAGGCCGAGGCCGAGGGCTTCGAGGTCCTCATCGTCACCGGCGACCGCGACTCCTTCCAGCTCGTCAGCGAGCACACCACCGTGCTCTACCCGACGAAGGGCGTCTCGGAGCTGACCCGGTTCACCCCGGAGAAGGTGTTCGAGAAGTACGGCCTCACCCCCGCCCAGTACCCGGACTTCGCGGCCCTGCGCGGCGATCCGTCCGACAACCTCCCCGGCATCCCCGGCGTCGGCGAGAAGACCGCCGCGAAGTGGATCAACCAGTTCGGTTCGTTCGCGGACCTCGTCGAGCGCGTCGAGGAGGTCAAGGGCAAGGCCGGGCAGAATCTCCGCGACCACCTGGAGGCCGTCAAGCTCAACCGCCGCCTCACCGAGATGGTCCGCACGGTCGAACTCCCCAAGGGCGTGGGCGACCTGGAGCGCGCCGCGTACGACCGCAAGGCCGTCGCGATGGTGCTGGACACCCTGGAGATTCGCAACCCCTCGCTGCGCGAGCGTCTGCTCGCCGTCGACCCGGGCGCGGAGGAGGCCGACGCCGCCTCGCCGGCCGCCCCCGGCGTCGAGGTGGACGGCACGGTCCTCGCCTCCGGCGAACTGGCCCCCTGGCTCACCGAGCACGGCACGGACGTCCTCGGCGTCGCCACCGTGGACACCTGGGCGCTCGGCACCGGCTCGGTCGCCGAGGTCGCGCTCGCCGCCGCCGGGGGAGCGGCCGCCTGGTTCGACCCGACGCAGCTGGACGAGACGGACGAGACGGCGTGGGCGTCCTGGCTCGCCGACATCGCCAGGCCGAAGGTGTTCCACAACGCCAAGGGCGCGATGCGGGTCTTCGCCGAGCACGGCTGGACCGTGGACGGCGTCTCCATGGACACCGCGCTCGCCGCCTACCTGGTCAAGCCGGGACGCCGCTCCTTCGACCTGGACGCGCTCTCCCTGGAGTACCTGGGCCGCGAGCTGGCGCCCGCCGCGACCGCCGACGGCCAGCTGGCCTTCGGCGCGGACGAGGGTGCCGAGGCCGACGCGCTGATGGTGCAGGCCCGCGCGATCCTCGACCTGGGCGAGGCGTTCGCGGAGCGGCTGGAGGAGGTCGGTGCCGCGGAGCTGCTGCGTGACGTGGAGCTGCCCACCTCCGCGCTGCTGGCCCGGATGGAGCGCCACGGCATCGCGGCGGACCAGGCACATCTGGAGGCCATGGAGCAGATGTTCGCGGCCGCCGTGCAGCAGGCGGTGAAGGAGGCGCACGCGGCGGCGGGGCACGAGTTCAACCTGGGCTCGCCCAAGCAGCTCCAGGAGGTCCTCTTCGGTGAGCTGGGCCTGCCCAAGACCAAGCGCACCAAGACGGGCTACACCACGGACGCGGACGCCCTCGCCTGGCTGGCCGGCCAGACGGACAACGAACTGCCGGTCATCATGCTCCGTCACCGCGAGCAGGCGAGGCTGCGGGTCACCGTCGAGGGCCTGATCAAGATGATCGCCGGGGACGGCCGGATCCACACCACCTTCAACCAGACGGTCGCCGCCACGGGCCGTCTCTCCTCCGTCGACCCGAACCTGCAGAACATCCCCGTCCGCACCGACGAGGGCCGGGCCATCCGCCGCGGCTTCGTCGTCGGCGAGGGCTTCGAGTCCCTGATGACGGCGGACTACAGCCAGATCGAACTGCGCGTCATGGCCCACCTCTCCGAGGACGCGGGCCTGATCGAGGCGTTCACCTCAGGCGAGGACCTGCACACCACGGCCGCCGCGCAGGTGTTCGGCGTCGAGCAGTCCGCCGTCGACGCCGAGATGCGCCGCAAGATCAAGGCGATGTCGTACGGCCTGGCCTACGGGCTGTCCGCGTTCGGCCTCTCCCAGCAGCTGAACATCGAGGCGGGTGAGGCGCGGGCCCTGATGGACGCGTACTTCGAGCGGTTCGGCGGCGTACGGGACTATCTGCGCCGGGTCGTGGACGAGGCGCGGGCGACGGGATACACGGCGACGCTCTTCGGGCGCCGGCGCTATCTGCCCGACCTCAACAGCGACAACCGGCAGCGCCGGGAGGCCGCGGAGCGGATGGCTCTGAACGCGCCGATCCAGGGCACCGCCGCCGACATCGTCAAGATCGCCATGCTCAACGTGGGCCGCGCCCTGGACGAGGCGGGCCTCGCCTCCCGCATGCTCCTCCAGGTCCACGACGAAATCGTCCTGGAGATCGCCCCCGGTGAACGGGAGCGCACGGAGCAGATCCTCCGCCGGGAGATGGCCGACGCGGTCCACCTGAGGGCCCCGCTGGATGTCTCGGTGGGCTACGGCCCGGACTGGGAGTCGGCGGCACACTAGCGACCGCGGTGCGGCGGCTCGGGGACGGGTTGCGTTTGCGGGTGCGGCTGCGTGGGGCTTCTCGCGCAGTTCCCCGCACCCCTAAAAGACAGCCCTGCGGGCTGAAGGACGACGGGGCCGCGGGCTGAAAAGCACGGGGCGCAGCCCCGGCTTTTCAGGGGCGCGGGGAACTGCGCGACCAGCCCCCACCGGACCCGCACCCGCCAACACACACCACGGCCCGCACTCGAAACCGCACCCGCACTCGAAACCGCACCCGAACCCGAACCCGAGAACGACCCCCCGGCCCCCGCCGGGGGTCACCCGACCAGCCCCCACCACCGCGCCCCCGCCGTAGCACAGCCGTAAGGATGCCCGCATGGGCATACGCACGCTCCGCCGTCGTACAGCGACAGCTGCCACCCGCCTGTCAGGGGTGCGAACCCGCCTCAGCCGGGGCCCCTGGACCCGCACCCGCGTCCGGCGGCCCCACAGCCTCTACCCCTGGCCGCTGACCCACCCCCTCGCGGCCCTCCTCGGCCACGTCCCGCCGTACGCGGCACGCGCCGCCAGACCCCGCCTCCCCCGTGGCGGCCCGCCCCGGAGCCCCGCACTCAGCGGTGGACAGGACTGTCCGTCGCCGCCTCCGCGTCGGCCGCGGGCGCCGCAACGGCAGGAGCCGGGCGCCGCGCCCTGACGCCGACGCCGTAGAGGACCACGCCGACCACCAGCCCGGCGCCCGCCCCGAAGCACAGGGTCGGGATCACCTCGTACGGCTTGGCGACCGACCCCCAGTACGCCCACCATCGGGCCACCCGCTGCACCGCCGCCACCAGCGCGCACCCGCCGATGACGACGCCCGCCACCCACCGGTCGGCCGAGGAGAGCACCGGCACGCCCACGGGCTCGCCCGCCGGCTGCCGGCGCAGCGCCCGCACGGCGAAGACGGCGAGGACGACCGCCGCGACGGCGGAGCCGCCGTACTGGAGGTACCAGTAGAGCGGCGAGCCCGCGATCTCCTCGCCGAGGACGGGGAAGAGCCGCATCCCCCACCGGTCGAGATGCGTGAACGCGTCCCACACCACATGGCTCAGCGAACCGAGGGCGGCCGAGACGTACCACCACAGCGCGACCGAGGGGCTGAACCGCCGCGCCCCCGTCCCGCACCGCACCAGCGCGGCCACTCTCCCCTGCCGCCCTCTCGGCAACAGCGCCACCAGCGGCTCCCGGAGCACCAGCCACAGCCCGACCAGCGCCCAGGTGACGAGAATGTCGACGGTGAAGACCCCGGTGAAGGAGTGCGTGACATCGCCGAACTCCATGGCCTCGGGCAGCACACTCGCCGCGTAGTAGGTCATGTCGGGCGCGAACGAACCGGCCACGAGCACCGAGGGCACCAGGGGCCAGCGCCCGGTCCCGTTCCCCCGCAGGGCGGGCAGTACGGCGGCCGCGTGGCTGAGCGTGAAGGGCAAGTCGTCCCCCTGTGACGGACTTTGGCCGGACGGATCGACCGGCGATGACCGGTCGCCAGTATGCGTGAAGGGGGGCGGCCCTCCGGAAAGACGCCCACCGACAGAAAGCCGATAAGGCCAATAGGTGAATACCGGGCACGAACGGGTGTCCGGGCGACGGAAGTTGTCGTAGGGTCGCCTGGGCCGTCGTGCCGGTCGGCGCGGTGGTCACCGGAGTTCTGGAAAAAGGAATGCCGGAAGAGCGCAACCAAGACCGGAACTCCGGAGTCGGTGTACCTGGGCGGGGAAGCCGGTCCGGCGAAACCGGGAGAAATGCCCGAGACATCACGAGACGGGAAGAACGCCGAGGCGTTCGGTCACCGGGAGGGGTTCACTCAATGGCGGCGCAGTTCGGTTTGAGGCTCCGCAAGGGGGCGGCCACGACCGCCCTGGCCGCGGCCACGGTAGCGGCGCTCGCCGCCTCCCAGGCCCCGGGAGTGACCACCGACAGCGCGGGCAGACAGACCACGGGTTCGCCCTCCCCGGAGATGAGCACCCAGGCCGACGAGACGGCCACCGGCAACTCGCGGTACTACACGGACCTTCCGCCTCTCGACAGCCCCACCCCGACGACGGGTCCGGGCGACACCTCCGGCACCGCCGGCGGCAGCGAGAGCGGCATACCCGCGACCGTCCTCGACGCCTACAAGAAGGCCGAGGCGTCCCTGCGCGCGTCCAAGCCCGGCTGCAACCTGCCCTGGCAACTCCTCGCCGCCATCGGCAAGGTCGAGTCCGGACAGGCGCGGGGCGGCCGTGTCGACACCGAGGGCACGACGATCGGCAAGATCCTCGGCCCCCAGCTCAACGGCAACGGCTTCGCGAACATCAGCGACACCGACAACGGCGTCTACGACGACGACAGCACGCACGACCGCGCGGTCGGCCCCATGCAGTTCATCCCCTCCACCTGGGAGTGGGCGGGTCGCGACGGCAACGACGACGGTGCCGAGGACCCCAACAACATCTACGACGCCGCCCTCTCCGCCGGCCACTACCTGTGCCGCTTCGACTGGGACCTGTCGAACGACGCCAACCTGCGCAGCGCGATCCTCAGCTACAACAACTCGACGGAGTACTACAACACCGTCATGAGGTGGCTGGAGCACTACCGCAAGGGCACGCACGAGATCCCGGACGGCACCGGCTCCCTGCCGCAGACGCCGAGCGGCGGCAACGGCAACAACACCGGCGGCCGCAACGGCGGCGGCTCCACGACGAGCCCCAGCCCCAAGCCGTCCAAGCCGTCCAAGCCGTCCAAGCCGGGGAAGCCCGGCACCGGCGAGCCGGGTGGTGGCGGCAGCAGCACCCCGAAGCCGCCCACCACCACACCGCCGGGCACACCCACGGACTCGGTGCACCACCTGGAGAACGCGGGCGCGTCGAACCTCACGGCCATGGCGGGGGACACCTTCACCGGCAGGCTCGCCACCCGCACCGAGACCAAGGCCGGCAAGGCCGTCGCGAAGGTCCGGGTCCGGTTCACCGTCGTCGGCGGCACCGACACCACGTTCACCGGCGGTGAGAAGGTGGCCACCGTCATCACCGACAGCACGGGCAAGGCCACCGCCCCCGCGCTCGTGGCCGGCGAGAAGACCGGCACCGTCACCGTCCGGGCCACCGTCGTGGGCCGCTCCGTGACAGCCCTCGACCACAAGGTCACCGTCACCGCCCGCCGGGCCGACGCCCTCGCCCGCACCGGCACCACCGCGCTGACCTGCGTGCCGAACGGCGAGTTCGCCGAGCAGATCGAACTCAAGGCCACCTACAGGGGAGAGGTCGCCGACAAGGTCGCCGTCAGGGCGACCCTGATCAAGTCCCTCCTCGACACCACCGTGAACGACAAGGGCCCCTCCTTCGACAAGGACGCCGCGGGCAACCCCATCCGCACCCTGACCGGCCTGGAGACCGACGCCGACGGTGCTCTCAAGCTCCCGAAGCTCTACTCCGACGACGCCACCGGCACGTTCCTGCTGCGCATCGAGACCGAGGGCGGCGCCACCCTCACGCTCGAACTGAAGGTGGAGGACCCGGCCGAGCCGACCGAGCCGACAGAGCCGACCGAGCCGGCCGAACCCACGGAGACGACGGACGCGACGGAGCCGGCGACGCCGAGCCCCAGCGCGTCCTAGACACGAGTCCTGGACCTCTCGGCCGGTCCGTACGGCCACGGCGGCGCCCCTCCTCCACGAGGGGCGCCGCCGTCGTCCGTGCGCGACGTGTTCTCATCTGGCGCGCCCGTTGCTACCGTGCCGGACCTGACGACCTATCAGTTCCCTTCATGGGGCCCGTAGTCGGGAGGTCCGTATGCGCGCCCTGATCGCCGCCGCGAGCGGTCTCGCCCTCGCTCTCGCCCTGGTGTTCACGCTCACCGCACTGGGCTCACCGACGGGGAAGACGTCACCGAAGCCGCTGCTGACGACGGTCCCCGCACATCCGTGACCGCCAGGGAGGGAGACCCGAGATGCGCCGTAGGGCCGGTCTGATCCTGCTCGCGCTCGCCGTGTTCTTCACCGCGCTGTCCCCACTGCTGCGCTGGTACGCCTTCCCGAACCTGGCCAAGATCCCGGCGAACCAGTACCAGGACATGGTCCTGGAGGCCAAGGACGCCACCCTCCTCGACTACGGCACGATGACCGCCCGCACGGTCCCGAAGGTCACCATCGTGCAGACCCTCAAGGGCAACGTGGAGGCCTCCGAGGAGATCGAGAAGAGCACCGACCGGGACGTCGTCGTCTGGGACGGCCTGTCGTACGTCCAGGGCCCCGACGGCGAGATGGTCTCCCGCATCCCCGAGCGCTACATCTTCGACGCCCACACCCAGGAACCCGTCCACGCCAAGGGCGAGATGGTCGACGGCGACCCCGTGCGGCGCCGGGGCCTGGAGTTCAAGTGGCCCTTCCTCACCGAGAAGCGGGACTACGAGTACTTCGACGCCCAGGCCCGGATCACCGCCCCCATCCACTACAAGGGCACCCAGGACTTCCGCGGTGTCGAGGTCTACTACTTCGAACAGACCATCCCCTGGACCGAGGTCCCCTTCCCCCGCACCATGCCCGTGGAAGGCATCACCCGGGAGACGGTCGCACAGACGGGCACGACCCGCTGGTACACCACGGTCCGCAAGTTCTGGGTGGAACCCGTCACCGGAGCCCCCGTCTACGGCGAGGAGATCCACAAGGAGGAACTGCGCGGCGGCACGCTCCTCGGCGACCGCGAGAAGGTGACCGCCTTCGCCGGGCACGTGAAGATGCGCGAGGACTACATCGAGCACACGGTCGACCTGGTCGAGTCCCAGCGCCTCCTCGTCCTCCTCATGACCTCCTACCTCCCCTGGGGCTTCCTGGGCCTAGGCCTGCTGCTCCTCGCCCTCTCCCTCTACGTCGAGGCCCACGGCCGAAGGCCCGGCGAACCGGAGTCCGCGAGGCCCCCGGCGTCCGAGCCGGTCAACGCCTGAGCCGCGCGTTGGTGAACCGGGTGGGCTCGGCCGTCGCCGGGTCCTCCGGCCACGGATGCTTGGGATAACGGCCCCGCAGCTCCGCCCGTACGGCCCGGTACCCGTCCCGCCAGAACGAGGCGAGATCGGCGGTGACGGCGGCGGGCCGCCCGGCGGGGGACAGCAGATGCACCAGCACCGGAACCCCGGCCAGCACGGGCGACTCCCGCAGCCCGAACATCTCCTGCAACTTCACCGCCAGCACCGGCTGTTCGGGCCGCGAGTAGTCGACCCGGATCCGGGACCCGCTCGGCACTTCGATCCGCTCGGGCGCCAGCTCGTCCAGCCGTACGGCGTCCCCCGCGGCCCACGGCAGCAGCCGCCTCAGCCCCTGCCCGGCATCGATCCGCCCGAGGCCGGCCCGCCGCCGGGCCCGGCTCAACTCGGGCTCCAGCCACTCCTGCACGCGCGCGTGCAGGGCACTGTCGGACACGTCGGGCCAGGGTTCACCGAGCCGCCCCCTCAGGAACGCCAGCCGCTCCCGCAGCCGCGCCGCGTCCTCGGACCACCGCAACAGCCCGAACCCCTCGTCCCGCAGCCCCTCCAGCAACGCCTCCCGCACGCGCGCGGGCGCCGCCTCCCGCAACGGCCGCGCCGCCAGCTCCACGGCCCCCAGTCGCTCCACCCGGCGAGCCACCACATCCCCGTCCCGCCACGCGACCTCCTCGTCCCGCCGGTACAGACCCCCGGCCGCCTCCCGGGCGACCCGCTCGTCGATCGCGACCCCGAGCCGCACGCGCGCGTGCCCGCCGCCCACCGCCCGGTCGGCGACGGCCACGGCGATCCAGGGCCCCTCTCGCAACCCGGACCCCTCCGGCACCTCGGCCCGGGTCCCGGACACCATGAGGAACGCCCCACCGTCACGTCGAGCCACCCGCTCCGGGAACGCCAGGGCGGCCACCACCCCGACGCCGTGATCGCCCCCGGCACCCACGGCCGTCCCACCGTTCGCGGCGTCGCCGCGCGGCTCACCCGGTGGGGAGTCGGGCGCGTGCGGCGACGCGGTCCGCAGGCGCCGGGCCTCCGCGCGCCAGCGGGCCGCGTAGGCGTCGCCCCCGCGCCGGGCGCGCAGCAACGCGGCGGCCAGGTCGTCGCCGTACTCCCGCGGCGGCTCCTCGCTCAGCAGCGCCACGACCTCCGCCGCGAGCTCGGCGCCCACCAGCGGCGTCGCGTCGAGGAGGGCCCGGGCCAGCCGGGGATGCAGGCCCAGACGGGACATGCGTACACCCCTTTCCGTGGCGTGACCGGCGGAGCCGACCGCCCCGATCGCCGAGAGCACGCCGCGCGCCGCCGCCATCGCCCCGCTCGGCGGCGGGTCCAGCAACGCGAGCCCCGTCGCCTCCGCATCACCCCAGCAGGCCGCCTGCAACGCGAACGCCGTCAGGTCGGCCACCTTGATCTCCGGCGCGGGGAAACGCGGCAGACGGGCGTCCTCGGCCTCCGCCCAGCACCGGTAGACGACCCCCGGGGCCTCGCGCCCCGCCCGCCCGGCCCGCTGCCGCCCGGCCGCCCGTGAGGCCCGCAGCGTCGTCAGCGCGCCGAGCCCGCGCGCGTGGTCGACCCGCGGCTCCCGCGCGAGCCCCGAGTCCACGACCACCCGCACACCGGGCACCGTCAGCGAGGACTCCGCGACCGACGTCGCCAGGACCACCCGCCGCCGCTCCCCGCCCGCCAGCACCGCGTCCTGCACCGCGGCCGGCGCCCGACCGTGCACCTGGAGCACGTCCACGTCACCGAGCCCGCCCAACTGCCCCGCCACGCGCGCGATCTCGCCCACGCCCGGCAGGAAACACAGGACGTCACCCTCCCGTTCGGTCAGCGCCCGCCGCACCACCGACGCGACATGCGTCAGCGCCGCCGGGTCCACCCGCATCCCGTGCGGCGGCCGTACCGGACGGGCCGGCGGCGCCCACACCACCTCCACCGGATACGCCACGCCCTCGGCGGCGACCACCGGCGCCCCGCCCAGCAGCCGCGCCCAGCCCTCCGCGTCGGTCGTCGCCGACGCCGCCACCAGCCGCAGCTCGGGCCGCAGCGCCGCCCGCACGTCCAGCAGGAACGCCGCGACCGTGTCCGCGTCCAGATGTCGTTCGTGGCACTCGTCGAGCACGACGACGTCGACGTTCGGCAACTCCTGGTCCCGCTGCAGCCGTTGCAGCAGGACACCGGTCGTGACGACCTCCACGCGCGCGCGTGGGCCCACGACCCGCTCGCCGCGCACGGTGTACCCGACGCTGTCGCCGACCTTCTCGCCCAGCAGCCACGCCATCCGGCGGGCCGCCGCCCGCGCCGCGATCCGCCGGGGCTCGGCGACGACCACCCGACGCGCCGGCCGTCCGCCGCCGTTCAGCAGCCCCGCCAGGGCCAGCGGCACCAGCGTCGTCTTCCCGGTGCCGGGCGGCGCCACGAGGACGGCGGTGCCGTGCCCCTCCAGGGCCTCCTCCAGAGCGGGCAGGGCGGCGCGCACGGGCAGCGCGTCCAGGGCGTCGTCACGGATCACGCCCCCAGTGTGTCGCGTGCCCGGGTCAGTCCCGCTCGCACACGAAGATCGCCGTCCCCGGGATCAGGTTGCCGCGCAGCGGGGACCAGCCTCCCCACTCGGAGGAGTTCCAGGCGGGCCACTCCGGCTCGACCAGATCGACCAGCCGGAAGTCCGCGGCCACGACGTCCCGGACACGGTCGCCGATCGTGCGGTGGTGCTCCACGTACACCGCCCGCCCCCGCTCGTCCTGCTCGACGTACGGCGTGCGGTCGAAGTAGGAGCCGGAGACGGACAGACCGTCGGGGCCGGGCTCGTCGGGGAAGGCCCAGCGGATCGGATGGGTCACCGAGAAGACGAAACGGCCCTCGGGGCGCAGGACCCGGCGGACCTCCCGCAGCACCCCCACCGGGTCGGCGACGAAGGGCAGCGCCCCGTACGCCGAGCACGCCAGGTCGAAGGAGGCGTCCGCGAAGGGCAGATCGCCGGCGTCGGCGCACACCAGGGGGAACGAGCTCCCGATGCGCAGCGCGTGCTGCAGCTGGCGGTGGGAGAGGTCCAGGGCCACCGGACGGGCCCCCTGGGCGGCCAGCCAGCGCGCGCACTGCGCGGCACCGGCGCCGATCTCCAGGACGTCCTTGCCCTTCAGCTCCTCGGGCGGCCCCAGCAGCTCCGCCTCCACCTCGTCGAGCCCCTCCGGGCCCCACACGAAACGGTCGTCGCCGAGGAACGTGCCGTGCTCGACCTGGTAGTCGTCGGCGTTCCGGTCCCACCAGCCCCGGTTGGCCCGGGAACTCTCCGTCACCCCGGCGTCGCGGCGGGTGGCCTCCGGTTCGTCCGCCTCGGACGTCCCGCCGGCCCCGTGGGCCGCGTCGGCTTCGTGGACTTCGGGCTCTTGGATGATCGGCTCCCTCGTCGTACTCTTCCGTAACCTGCGTGCGACCCGCTCCGGTGGTGACACGAAAGGGGTCTCCCAGGCCTGCGTGGCCTCAAGGGACAGGTTTTGTGCCGGGTATGCGGCGTTCCGCCCCGGGTGTGCGCCTTCGCGCATTGACCGTGCCTGGCTGCCCCCGTATGCTACAAGTTGCGCTGCGGGCCTGCGCACCTCAGACGTAGCAGGCTGCGCTCGCATCTGTCGTATGTCCCCTCGGTTTTCGAGGCGCCATTGGCTTTTCGTCATGTGGTGCTTCCTTGGCTGTCCGGCTTCTTCAGAGCGATACGGGCTCCCGGCGTAGCAGTACCTACGACTTCAATGTCCGTACCGGAGCCCTTTCCCACATGACGAGCAGCACCGAGACCACCGCCACCACCCCGCAGGTTGCGGTCAACGACATCGGTAACGAGGAAGCCTTCCTCGCCGCGATCGACGAGACGATCAAGTACTTCAACGACGGCGACATCGTCGACGGCGTCATCGTGAAGGTCGACCGGGACGAGGTCCTGCTCGACATCGGTTACAAGACCGAAGGTGTCATCCCGAGCCGCGAGCTGTCGATCAAGCACGACGTCGACCCCAACGAGGTCGTCGCCGTCGGTGACGAGATCGAAGCCCTTGTTCTCCAGAAGGAGGACAAGGAAGGCCGCCTGATCCTCTCGAAGAAGCGCGCCCAGTACGAGCGTGCCTGGGGCACCATCGAGAAGATCAAGGAAGAGGACGGCATCGTCACCGGTACCGTCATCGAGGTCGTCAAGGGTGGTCTCATCCTCGACATCGGCCTCCGTGGCTTCCTGCCGGCCTCCCTCGTCGAGATGCGTCGTGTCCGCGACCTCCAGCCCTACGTGGGCAAGGAGCTCGAGGCGAAGATCATCGAGCTGGACAAGAACCGCAACAACGTGGTCCTGTCCCGCCGTGCCTGGCTGGAGCAGACCCAGTCCGAGGTCCGCCAGACGTTCCTCACGACCCTCCAGAAGGGTCAGGTCCGCTCCGGCGTGGTCTCCTCGATCGTCAACTTCGGTGCCTTCGTGGACCTGGGTGGCGTCGACGGTCTGGTCCACGTCTCCGAGCTGTCCTGGAAGCACATCGACCACCCCTCCGAGGTCGTCGAGGTCGGCCAGGAGGTCACGGTCGAGGTCCTCGACGTCGACATGGACCGCGAGCGCGTCTCCCTGTCGCTGAAGGCGACCCAGGAAGACCCGTGGCAGCAGTTCGCCCGGACCCACCAGATCGGCCAGGTCGTGCCCGGCAAGGTCACGAAGCTGGTTCCGTTCGGTGCGTTCGTCCGCGTGGACGAGGGCATCGAGGGTCTGGTCCACATCTCCGAGCTGGCCGAGCGCCACGTGGAGATCCCGGAGCAGGTCGTCCAGGTCAACGACGAGATCTTCGTCAAGGTCATCGACATCGACCTGGAGCGGCGCCGGATCTCGCTGTCCCTCAAGCAGGCCAACGAGTCCTTCGGTTCGGACCCGGCCTCGGTCGAGTTCGACCCGACCCTGTACGGCATGGCCGCGTCCTACGACGACCAGGGCAACTACATCTACCCCGAGGGCTTCGACCCCGAGACCAACGACTGGCTCGAGGGCTACGAGACCCAGCGCGAGGCTTGGGAGGGCCAGTACGCCGAGGCGCAGCAGCGCTTCGAGCAGCACCAGGCCCAGGTCATCAAGTCCCGCGAGGCCGACGCCGCTGCCGCGGCCGAGGGCGGCGACGCCGCGGGTGCGGCTCCGGCCGCGGGTGGTGGCTCCTACTCCTCCGAGGGTGCGGACACCTCCGGCGCGCTCGCCTCGGACGAGGCCCTCGCCGCGCTCCGCGAGAAGCTGGCCGGTGGCCAGAGCTGAACGCACACGGCTGAGCGATAGCCGATAACACCTCGGGCCCGCATCCCTCCGGATGCGGGCCCGAAGTGTGTCCCGGGCGGGCCGTGTTCGCGGCGCGTTCCGGGAATGCCCGGACCCGCTCCCGCGTTGTCGACTACGAACACGAGGAGGAGCGTTCACAGTGCTTGATCCGCAGGGTTTGTACGCATGGGAGCCGAACGGCCTGGCAGTCGTCGACATGGCGCTCGCCCAGGAGTCGGCGGGACTTGTCATGCTCTACCACTTCGACGGATACATCGACGCAGGTGAGACGGGCGACCAGATCGTCGAACGGCTCCTTGGCTCAACTCCCCACCAGGTGGTGGCCCGCTTCGACCACGACCGGCTCGTGGACTACCGGGCTCGCCGCCCGCTGCTGACGTTCAAGCGCGACCGCTGGACCGACTACGAGGTGCCGGCCCTGGAGGTGCGGCTCGTCCAGGACGCCACCGGAGCGCCGTTCCTGCTGCTGTCGGGCCCCGAGCCGGACGTGGAGTGGGAGCGTTTCGCGGCCGCCGTTCAGCAGATCGTGGAACGGCTCGGCGTCCGCCTGTCGGTCAACTTCCACGGCATCCCCATGGGCGTCCCGCACACCCGCCCGGTGGGCCTGACCCCGCACGGCAACCGGGCCGAGCTCGTCCCCGGACACCGCAGCCCCTTCGAGGAGGCCCAGGTGCCCGGCAGCGCCGAGTCCCTCGTGGAGTACCGCCTCATGGGAGCCGGGCACGACGTGCTGGGCGTCGCCGCGCACGTCCCGCACTACATCGCCCGCTCGCCCTACCCGGACGCCGCCCTGTCCGTCCTGGAGGCCGTCACGGCCGCCACCGGCCTGGTGCTGCCCTCCGTCGCCCACGCCCTGCGCACGGAGGCGCACCGCACGCAGACGGAGATCGACCGGCAGATCCGGGAGGGCGACGAGGAACTGGTCGCCCTCGTACAGGGCCTGGAGCACCAGTACGACGCCGCGGCGGGCGCCGAGACCCGGGGCAACATGCTCGCCGAGCCCGTCGACATCCCCTCCGCCGACGAGATCGGGCGGGAGTTCGAGAAGTTCCTCGCGGAGCGGGAGGGCGACGGCTGATCCTGCCCACCGCCCGCCTACCGCCTACCGGCCTCCTCGGCCAGGGCCTAAGCTGCCGGGCATGCTGAAAGTGGGTCTGACCGGCGGCATCGGGGCCGGCAAGAGCGAGGTGTCGCGGCTGCTGGTGGAGTGCGGCGCCGTACTGATCGACGCCGACCGCATCGCGCGCGAGGTCGTCGCACCAGGTACCCCCGGGCTCGCGGCGGTCGTCGAGACCTTCGGCGAGGGCGTCCTCGCGCCCGACGGGGGCCTGGACCGCCCCAAGCTGGGCTCCCTCGTGTTCGCGGACCCGGAGAAGCTCGCCGCGCTGAACGCGATCGTGCACCCGCTGGTGGGCGCCCGCTCCAGAGAGCTGGAGAGCGCCGCCGCCGAGGACTCCGTCGTCGTCCACGACGTCCCCCTGCTCGCCGAGAACGGCCTCGCCCCGCTGTACGACCTGGTGGTCGTCGTGGACGCGGCCCCCGAGACCCAGCTCGACCGCCTGGTACGGCTGCGCGGCATGACGGAGGAGGACGCCCGCGCGCGCATGGCCGCCCAGGCGACCCGCGAGAAGCGGCTGGAGATCGCGGACATCGTCGTCGACAACGACGTCCCCCTCGACGCGCTGCGGCGACGGGTGCGGGAGGTGTGGGCGGACCTCACCCGGCGGGCCCACTCGTCCCACGAGCAAACCGAACGCACGCAGGAATAGCGGGGTCCCAGGGGGCGTTGAACCGTCCCAGCAAGGGAAGGACTCAGCCGTGCCCGAGACCAGCGGTTCCACCGGACGTAGCCCTCAGACGCATGTCATCGACTTCCGCGCCGCCGAGCAACTGCTCGCCGCGAACGACCCGCGGGGCGCGGTCAAGCTGCTCGACCGAGTCATAGCCGAGCACCCCGAGAACACGGCCGCCCGGCTGCTGCGTGCCCGCGCCTTCTTCGCCGCGGCCCAACTGCGGCCCGCCGAGCTGGAGTTCACGATCGTCCTGGAGCGTGAACCGGACAACGCGTTCGCGCACTTCGCCCTGGCCCGCACCTATCAGCGCCAGGCCCGCCCCGACCAGGCCAAGCGCCACTTCCGGCTCGCCGCGGCCCTCGACCCGAACCCGCAGTACGTGGAAGCGGCCCGGTTCGACTCCTGACGGCCGGGCCCGCCGCTACGGGTGGGGCCCCGGCGGGTCGTAGGGTGGGATGTCGCGGCCCGGCTGGTAGTGCGGTCCCTGACGGATGTGGCGCACGACCATCACCAGGTCGACGGTGATGATCAGCCACAGCACTCCGCAGGCGACGGCCCAGCCGGGACGGCCGGCCAGAGCGAACGCCGCTGTCCCGGCGATCGCCCAGATCAGGCCCCATACGCTCAGCCAGAGTCGCATCCGCAGAGGACTGCGCGCTGTCGTCGGTTCACTGCCGGTACGCATCGGATCGCCACTCCTCCTCGTCCTACTCGGAAACGTACTCCCCGTCCCACGCGTTTCTCCAGGAGACCGAGCGAAACGGGGAGACGATGGCGCTGTTGGACGCGGTGCGGGCGGACGAGAGGCTCGCCGACTGGCTGCGGAGCCTGGAGGAGAGCGGGAGCGCCTCCACGGCGGACGCGCGGCTGCCGGACGCCGAGGACGAACTGGTCGACGCGCTGCTGGACCTCGCCGTGCCGTACGAGGACGTCAACGACCTGGTCGCGTCGCGCCGCACGCTGACGGCCGACGAGGGTGCGACCTGGCTGTTCGGGCGGTGCGTCGACGCTCTGGTGCGGGACATGGGGAAGGTCGGCAAGGGTCCGAGGCTCCTGCCGCTGCCCCTGGAGTCGGGCACGCTCGGCCGCTACTTCCAGGTGTACGTCTTCGTGGCGGCGCTCCCGTACGTGCGCGCGTACCACCGGGAGCGCGGGATCCCCGACGACGTCTCCCGGCGCACCCTGGCCGACCTGGGCCGCGGCCTGGTGCTGCACCGTCGGCGGTACGGCGTGGGCGGGCTGGTCGCGCCGACCTGGTTCTCTCTGCATTTCCACGGGGAGCTGTTCCAGCTCGGCCGGCTGCAGTACCAGCGAGCCCGGGTGGGCGGACGGGAAGGTGTCGCGCTGGCGGCGGCGGGCCTCGCCCTGGGACCTGGGGAACCCTGCCTCGACCTGCACATCCCCGACTACGCGGGGCCCCTGACCCCGCAGGCGTGCGACAGGTCGCTGGCGTCGGCCCACGACTTCTTCGCCCGGCGCTTCCCCGAGGAGCGGTACACGGCGGGCTGCTGCCACTCCTGGCTCCTCGACCCGCAGCTGGCCCGGTACCTGCCGGCGGACTCCAACATCGTCCGGTTCCAGCAGCGGTTCCGGGTCGCCGGCGGCACCGGCGAACCCGAGGACCACCTGCCGGTCCGTTTCGTGTTCGGGGACCCCGACCTGCCGGTGGAGACCCTGCCGCGCCGCACGCGTCTCGAACGGGCCGTGGGCGATCATCTGCGCGCGGGCGGGCACTGGTACAGCGGGCACGGCTGGTTCGCCTGGTGAGGTCCGCGCCCCGCGCGAGCCGGGGCGCCGCGGAGCGCGACCGGGCAGGGTTCACCTCATCGGGTGATGCATGACAGGAACGGCCCCTGCGCGCCCGGCCGTTGGACGGATATGAGCATTCAGATGCGTGAAGGGTACGGGGGGACCGGGCCCGGAGCGATCACCCCGGACGGCTGCGCGGTCGAGCTGTACACGCGGCTGCCGGTGGGCGACGAACCGGAGGTGATCGCGGGAGTCGCGCCCGAGGGTGCGCGCATTCTCGAACTGGGCTGCGGGGTGGGCCGGATGACCCACCCCCTGATCGAGCGGGGGTTCACCGTCACGGCCGTCGACGAGTCGGCGGAGATGCTGGAGCGGGTGCGCGGCGCCCGCACGGTGCACGCCTCGATCGAGGAACTCGACCTCGGTGAGAAGTTCGACGTGGTGCTGCTCGCCTCCTTCCTCGTCCACACCGCGGACCCCGAGGTGCGGAGGGGGATGCTCGCGACCTGTCTGCGGCATCTCGCGGACGACGGCTTCGTACTGATCCAGCGCGAGGGGGAGGACTATCACACCAACGTCCCCCGGGAACGGGTCGATCCCCGAGGCTTCACCGTCCGCATAGCGTCGACCGAGCCGATCGGGGACGGGGTCCACTCGGTGTTCGCGGAGTACTTCTTCCCGGACGGCGAATGGACTCAGACGTTCCGCTCACGCCCCCTGACCAAGGAGCAGTTCGAGGAGGCGCTGGCGGAGTCGGGGCTGACGGTGGACCGGTATCTGACGGAGGACCGGATCTGGGTGACGGCGGTGCCCGTGGGGTGAGCGGCCCGACCGGGGCGGGAATCTCGGCGTGAATTGTGTTCGGGCGGCGATGAGTTCGGGGGAGTGGTCCGGTCTACCTCTGTGACAGCGCATCCTCAACCGCTTCCCACAGGAGATCCCATGTCCGAGACCACCGCTCCCGTCGTCCGTACCGAGGCCACCGCGCGCGGTAAGGGCGCGCGCATCTCGCTGCGCGCGCTGCAGATCGCGCTCGCGCTGTTCTACGGGTTCGCGAGCGCGTTGCCCAAGCTGATCGCACACCCGTCGGCCGTCGAGTCCTTCGACACGCTCGGCTGGGGCAGCGCGGGGATGTACACCATCGGCCTGCTCGAACTGGCGGGTGCCGTCGGGCTGTTGATCCCCGTACTGGCTCCGGTCGCGGCGGTGTCGCTGAGCGCCCTGATGGTGGGGGCGTTCATCACACAGATCACCGCCTTCGGCGGGGAGTACGCGGCGACACCGCTCATCCTGATCGTGCCGCTCGCCCTGATCGCCTGGGTGCGACGCCAGGACGCGACCGGCCTGACGAAGCTCGCGCGCGGCCGCCGGGCGTGATCGTCGTGACGGATCAGGTGGGGCGGCGGTGACGGTCGGCGTTGGCCGCCTCGGCCAGGCCCCGCAGGCGCTCCATGTCCCGCCGGTCGCGCTTGGTCGGGCGGCCCGTGCCCCGGTCACGGATGCCCGCGGGGGCGACGGCCTCGCGGGGCGGGGGCGGCGGGGAGTTGTCGACGTAGCACTCGGCGGCGACGGGCGCGCCGACCCGCTTGCGGATCAGACGCCGCACGATCACGATCCGCTCGTGGCCCCCGGCCTGGCGCAGCCGGACCTCGTCGCCGACGCGCACCGCGTACGCGGGCTTGACGCGTTCGCCGTTGACGCGGACGTGGCCGCCCCGGCAGGCGGTGGCGCCCATCGAACGGGTCTTGACCAGGCGCACGGACCAGATCCAGCTGTCGACGCGCACGCTCTCGCCGCTCACCGGTCGGGCCGCCTCGGCCGACGCCGCCGCAGACCTGTCGGAGCCCCCGCTCGTCGCGGCCGGATCCTCCGCCCGCTCCTGCGTACCTTCAGAAGCCATGCCTCGACCTTAGCTCCCGGCCCGCCGCACGGGGGAGGCGATCACCGGACGTACCGTGGAGGAATGGACGGCGGCGGCAGCGATGGTGGCGGCGTGGTGGCCGGCGGAGGCGGTGCGGGCGGCGGGAAGGGCACCGGGTTGGCCGCGCTGGACGCGCGGATCACCGGATGCCGGGTCTGTCCCCGGTTGGTCGAGTGGCGGGAAGAGGTGGCGCGCACCCGGCGGGCAGCGTTCGCCGACCAGGAGTACTGGGGGCGGCCGGTACCGGGCTTCGGGCCGCCCGACGCCGCGCTGCTGATCGTCGGGCTCGCGCCGGCCGCGCACGGGGCGAACCGGACGGGGCGGATGTTCACCGGCGACCGTTCGGGCGACGTGCTGTACGCGGCGCTGCACGACGTGGGCCTGGCCTCGCGCGCCACGGCGGTCGCCGTGGACGACGGGCTGGAGCTCTACGGCGTGCGCATCACCTCACCCGTGCACTGCGCGCCGCCCGCCAACAAGCCGACGCCCGAGGAACGCGACACCTGTCGGCCGTGGCTTGTCCGGGAGCTGGAGCTGCTGCGGCCGACGCTGCGGGCCGTGGTCGTGCTCGGCGCCTTCGGCTGGCAGGCCGCGCTGCCCGCGCTCGCCCAGGCAGGCTGGGACGTGCCCCGGCCCCGGCCCGTCTTCGGGCACGGCACCCACGTACCACTCGACGGGCTCGACCTCTTCGGCTGCTTCCACGTCAGCCAGCGCAACACGTTCACCGGCCGCCTGACCCCCGCCATGCTGCGGGACGTCCTGCGGACGGCGGCGCGGTCGGCGGGGCTGACGGTCACGACGTAGTCGCGGGGAAGGTGCGCCCCGCCCCTGCGGAAAACTGGCTGTCGGCCTCCGCGTACGCCGGTTAGGGTCACGCAATGCCTCTCTATCCGGAGATCGAACCGTACGACCGCGGCATGCTCGATGTCGGGGACGGCAACCGCGTGTACTGGGAGGTCTGCGGAAATCCGCGGGGAAAGCCCGCGGTCGTGCTGCACGGCGGGCCGGGTTCCCGGGCCAACGCCTGGTTCCCCCGGCTCTTCGATCCCGAGGCGTACCGGATCGTGCTGCTCGACCAGCGGGGCTGCGGGCGTTCGACGCCGCCGGCGAGCGCGTACGAGACCGACATGGGCGTCAACACCACGGACCGGCTGATCGCCGACCTGGAGCTGCTGCGAGGGCACCTCGGGATCGGGCGGTGGCTGGTGTGGGGTGTGTCGTGGGGGTCGGCGCTCGGCCTGCGGTACACCCAGACGCACCCGGAGGCCGTGACGGAGCTGGTCCTCACCGGTGTCGCCACCGGGTCCGACGCCGAAGTCGCCCTGCTGACCAGGGGACTGGGGCAGTTCTTCCCGGAGGCGTTCGCACGGTTCCTGGCCGAGCTGCCCGAGGAGGAGCGGGACGGGAATCTGCCGGCCGCCTACAACCGGTTGCTCGAGTCGCCCGACGAGGCCGTGCGGGCGCGGGCCGCGCGGGCCTGGACGGACTGGGAGACGGCGATCGCGGCGCAGCCGCCCCGCTCCGTGCCGCGCTACGAGGACCCGGTCTTCCGCTACGGCTTCGCCCGTACCGTCACCCACTACTGGGGCAACGGCCACTTCCTCGGCGACGGCGGCGAGGACGGTGTGGTCCTGCGTGACGCCCCGCTGCTCAAGGGCATCCCGGGCACCCTCGTCCAGGGCAGCCTCGACCCCGGCAACCTCCTCGGTGTCGTCTGGCGGCTCCACCATGCCTGGCCCGGCAGCGAGTTGATCCTCGTCGACGACGTGGGGCACGACGCGGGCGCGCCGGACATGGCGGAGACGCTGGTGGCGGCCACGGACCGCTACGCCGCGAACGGCTGAGCGTCACAGGACCGGGGCCGCCGGGAACGGCCGGGCGTCAGACGACGCGGGCCGCCGAGATGGGCCGGGCACCGACGGTGTGGTCCGGCGAGGCGCCGTAGGAGCTCCAGCGGTAGCGGGAGAAGAGACCGGTGGAGTTCGAGGCGTAGAACATCATGTGGCCGATTCCCACGCCTTCGAGGTCCTCGCCGCGGCCGATCATCCGGGTGTCGGGGTGGGTGGTGGCGCTGGGCTGCCCGTACACCCCGTGCGGGGAGGACGTCATGTCGATGACCTCGATCGCGTACTGGGTCTCGCCGTCCTTCACACCGGTCCCCGTGTAGACGCCCTTCACCTCGCGGACCATCACGATGTGCCCGGTGGCGTCCGTGACCTCGGGGCCGTACTCGATCGCGATCAGGTCGCCCGGCAGCAGGTCGGCGACCTTGCGGACGGGCTGGAAGTGGGGACCGCCGCGGCCCCGGGCGAAGGCGTCGCGGTAGTCGGCGGCCTCGGGGATGCCGTCGTCGAAGTGCTGCCGGAAGTAGTCCGCGGTGGCCCAGCCGTAGGTGTGCCTGAGCACCCAGGTGACGAAGGACGAGCAGCGGGCCCGCGCCACCCAGCTGGTCAGGTCGCCGGGCGTGCCCCAGGTGACCGTGGACGAGGCGCCGACCAGGTACTCGTTGTTCCGGGCGGCGGTACGGCCGCTGACGAGGGACACCTCGTCGGCGTCGAGGGCCCGCCCGTACGCCCTCACGTCGTCCACCGAACCCTTGAAGCGGTTCACCGGGGCGCCGTCCCACTTGGCACGGCCTATGTTGAAGCCCTGCGGGGAGGCCCAGGACAGGGTGGCGGCGGCGCTGCCCTGGAGTTCGCCGTTCACATACAGGTGGATGTGGGTGCCGTCCCACACTCCGGTCAGATGGGTCCACGTGCCGAGCGAGGCGGCCGTGGCGGCGATGGCCGAGACCTTGGTGCTCCGGTCCTCGCCGCGGACCTTGAACGCCCAGGTCCGGAACTCCGGGTCGTACTGGAGCAGGAAACGGCTGGCGTTCGTGCCGTCCTGGCTGACGGCCGTGTACATGTTCGCCGGATCGGCGGGTGCGTCGCCGTCCGCGAGCCGGACCCGGGCCGAGACCGTGAACGGGGCCGTGGTGTCGAGGACGGAGCCCGTCGTGGCGTACGCCGTGGACGTGCCGTCGAAGGTGAGTTCGCCGCCCGCGCGGAGGGTGGTCCAGGAGGCGCCGGAGCCCAGGGTGAGGGGGTGGTCGCGGCCGGAGCGGTCGGCGCCCGTGCCGTCCAGCGGCCAGTGCCCGACGAGGCCGCCCGGCAGATGGCCCGCCGCCAGCAGCCGCTGGTAGTGCACCATCCGCTCGGCCTCCACCAGGTGCGGCGTGGTGACGGGGGTGAACGGAGTGTCGAGCGGTGAGTCCGCCGCCGCGCTGCCCGCGCTCGGCGCCACCCCTGTGAACGCCCCCGCGCCCACGATCGCCGCTCCGCCCAACAGCCCGCGTCTGCTGACCATGCCCACTTCCCAACCAACTTGATGAATGCCCGCGTTGACGGTCGGCAGTGTAGGCAGGGGCGTGGCCGGGGTTCACCGGGATTCTGGCCGGCCCCTCCCGTCCACGCCGTCCTCGTTGTTCTCGCCGTCCTCGTCGAACAGATGCCGCACGGTCGACCGGTAGCTGGTCCGGACGTGGGCGGGGGCGTGCGCACGGGCGCGTTCGGGGTCGCCGGAGGCGATGGTGTCGTACAACTCGCGGTGCTCAGGGCGGAGTTGGGGTCACTCCTCGTTGCGCCGGGTCATCCAGCGCAGGCGGCCCGCGACGGGTTCGAGGGCCTCGATCAGCAGGCCGCTTCCGGCCATGGCGATGATGCGGTCGTGCAGTCGGCTGTTGATGTCCGTGATCGACTCCGCGTCCTCCGCCTCGGTGGCGGCGGCCGCCTCGGCGAGGAGCCGCTCGAGCCTCCCGCCCACCCCGCCGCATCCGAATTCCGGTGGCCGGTGGGCCGGAGGGGTGGAGTGCGGAAAGCCGGAGTGGGGAGGGCGAGGGGCGCCGGGAGCCGGGGCCGGGAGCTGCGACAAGGGCGTGGGGCGAGCACGCCGGTCAGTCGTCCGACGGCACGACGGTGGGCTGACCCGCGAGGATGCCGCCGTCCAGGACGAATTCGGAGCCCGTCGAGAACGTGGCGTCGGCGATGACGAAGAGCACCATGCGCGCGACCTCCTCGGGGTTCCCCGAACCGGGGGAGCGGCTGCCCGGCCGTGCCGGCGTCGCCGAATCCGGCCGTCGTCGGGGGCCAGCTCCAGCGCCGCCGTCCTCGTGAGCCCGCGCAGGCCCCATCTGCTCGCGGCGTACGCGCCGATGTCCGCGTACGAGGTCAAGCCCGGCCAGGGAAGAGATGTTCACGATCACCCCGCCCCCGCCCCCGGCCCGGCGCAGCGAGGGCGCCACCGCGCGCATGCCCAGCCACGGACCCTGCAGATTGACGTCGAGGACGCGGCGGAACGAGGCGAGGGACTACTGCTCCATCGAGCCCCACTCGGCGATTCCCGCGTCGTTCACCAGCACCGACACCGGTCCCAGGTCCCGCTCCACCTCGGCCGTCGTCCGCCGAGCTCCGCCGCCAGTTCCGCCGCCGCGGACGTCGGCTGCCGAATAGCGCTGCGAAATGCTGCTCCGATGGTGCTCCGAAATAATCCTTCGAAAAGGGGGTCGTTTCGCTGTTACCGTCTTCCGCGTGGCGAAACTCAATCAGATCATCGCAGTGGAGAAAGGCGTCAAGTCCAAGTCCCAGCAGGACCTGACGGCCGCTCATCACGGGCTGCAGAAGCCGGCGTTGCTGGCCGGTATCGCGCGTACCTATCAGCCGAAGGACGAGGAGGGCGAGCAGTTGCCGCCCGAGTCGACCCGGGTGCAGGTGCGGGCGGAGGACGTGTTGCGGGAGACGGCGGGAGTTCTCACGCGACTGTTCGACGTGACCGCCACCAAGGACTGGGCCAACTGCTCCGCGCGGGCGGACGTGAAGGTGGAGGGCCGGGTGCTCGTCGCGGACGTGCCCGTCGCCTATCTGCTCTTCCTGGAGAAGCAGCTCGGGGAGATCAACACGCTCGTGCGGAAGCTGCCCGTGCTCGACGCCTCCGAGGCGTGGGCGCAGGATCCGTCCACCGATGCCTGGAAGACCGAGGCCGTGCGGACGGTGCGGACGAAGAAGGTGCCGCGCAACCATGTGAAGGCCGAGGCGACCGACAAGCACCCCGCCCAGGTGGAGGTGTATTACGAGGACATTCCGGTCGGCTACTGGACGACCGTGAAGTTCTCCGGAGCCCTGCCCGCCCGGCGCGTGAACGAGATCCTCGACCGCGTCGAGAAGTTGCAGCAGGCCGTGAAGTTCGCGCGGGAGGAGGCGAACGGCGTGGACGTCGTCGACCAGCGGGTCGGTGACGCCGTATTCGGCTACCTGTTCGGATAGTTGGGGTAGCCTCATGAACTCCCCGGTCGGTCTGTGAGCCGGGCGGGGCGCGCGAGGAGCGCAAGCTGAAGCTGAGGCTTGTCGTGACGGAGCGGTCCGTACCCGCCCAGGAATTCAGGGACGGGCCGTGATCAATCTCAGACTATTGCTCCAGACTCAGTATTCGCCGCCGATCGCCGCAACGACCGGACCCAGGCCCCGGACGTCGAAATGCTGGTTCAAGTCCAGCCCGCGCAGCTCGATGCGTGGTGGTCCAAAGGCAGGACGCGGCGACATGATGCTGACCCGGGTTCTCAACCGTCGCGGCGTGCCCAAGGGGCGGCATATCAGGGCCCGGGGGCCGGCTACGCCCCCGGGTCCACCTTTATTGCGTTCATAAAGAACATGGCCTCTACAGAGATCGTCACATCGCGGTAATGCGAGCGTCCCACTTCCTCCAGTTCCGGGACCTACGGTGGAGGGCACACGCATACGCACACCACCAACGCCCCGGCCACCGTCGCCCGAAGGCACACCCCCGCCCTCACCCGACGACAGGAGCCCCGTGTCCCGCCCCCGCCGCGCCCCCCTCGCCCTACCGCCCTGGCTCGCCCACGCCCTGCGTGCGCAGCGGGGACCCGTTCCCTGGAACGCGGTACTGCGGGGAGCGCTGGCCGGCGGACCGCTGCTGCTGGTCGCCGTGGTGTCGGGGCGCCCCTCCGTCGGGGTGCTCGCCGCACTCGGCGCCATGCTCGCCGGCATCAACGACCGGCCCGGCAGCAGGCGCGCCGCCGTGCAACGGCTCGGAGCGCCCGCGCTCGCCGGAGCCGTGGGGCTCCTCGCCGGCTCGTACGCCGGACAGTACGCCGGAGCCGTCGTCCTCACCCTGCTGCTCACCGCGCTCGGGCTGCTCGCCGGCGCGATGAGCGCGGTCGGGCCCGTGTCCTCCGGGGCGGGCACCCAACTGCTGGTCGCGGCCGCCATCGGCGCCGGGATGCCGCTGCCGGAACCGGGGTGGGAGCGCGCGCTCGCCTACCTCGCCGGCGCCGGCTGGCTGCTCGCGCTGCGCCTCGCCCTGCCCACCCCCGCGATCCTCACCGCCGGCGACTACCGCTTCGACGGCGAACGGGACGCCGTAGCCGCCGTGTACGACGCGATCGCGGCCCTGCTGGACGCCGTCGGCACCCCCGCCGCCGTCGCCCGGCGGGCCGCGCTGACCGCCGCCCTCGACCATGCCCAGGACGCCCTCGCCGGACCGCGGCTGCGGCGTTACGCCAGTTCCTCGGCCGAACGCCGCCTGCACGCCCAGTACACCGCCGCGCTCCCGCTCGCCGAGGCGGCGACCGCGCTGGCCTGGGCCGGGGACGCCGTCGTCGGCCGCGCCTCCGAAGGACCCCGGCGGCTCGCCACGGCCGTACGCGGCAACACCGCCACCGGTCCGCTGCCCGCGCCCGCACGCTCCGCGCCCGCGCTGCGCGCCCTCGACGACGCGCTGCTGCGCGCCGCCGAGACCTTCGACCGGGGCGGCGACCCACACGACCTGCACACCCGCCGCCGTACCCTCGGATCGCTCGTCCGGCTCGGCCTCGGCTCCGGCGGACGCGAGTACGGGCTGCGGGTCGCCCTGTCCTTCGGCGCCGCCGCGGCCGTGGCACAGGCGCTGCACCACCAGCACTGGTACTGGCTGCCCGCCACCGCCGTCTTCCTGGTCAAGCCCGATCTGGGGCCGCTCGTGTCCCGGGTGCTGTGCCGGGCGGCCGGGACCGTGCTCGGCGCGGTGCTCTTCGCCGGATTCGCCGCCGTGCTGCCCCGGCCGGAGGGACTCATCGCCCTGGTCGTCGTCAGCGGGGCGCTGATCCCCGTCGCCACCCGGCACTTCGCCGCCCAGACCGCGGTCGTCACCGTGCTGGTGCTCGCCCTCGTCATGGTCGGCGGGGATCCCCAGGCCTCCTGGAGCCGTATCGCCGAGACCCTGCTGGCCTGCGCCATCGTCCTGATCGTCGGACACCTGCCGATGCCCAGGGGGCAGCGCGGCGGGGGCGTACGCGCCCGGCTCACCGAGGCGGGCACGGCAGCGCACGCCTATCTCTCGCACGTCCTGCACGAGGCGCGCACGCCGGGCGCCGGCCCTGGCGAGGGCGGGCCGTCCCCGTCGAGCGGCGCGTCCACGCCCAACGGTGTCACCGTGTCCGTCGGGGCGGCCCTGCCGGGCGAGGCCGACGAGCGGGCCACCCGCTGGACGCTGCGCCGCGAGGCCTACCGCTCGCTCGCCGGGGCCCGCACCGCGATCGCCCTCGCCGGCGCCGAACTTCCCGCCCTGGCCCGGCACACCGAGGGCACCGACGAGATCGCCGCCGTTCTCGAGCGGCTGGTCGACACCACCACCGCCTGCGCCGTGCACCTCGACGACACCGGACGGCTCGGCAGCCATCACACCGAGCGGCTCACCGCCCTCCTCGACGAACTCGCCCGCCACCGAAGGCACGTCGACATCAGCCTCCCCGCCCCACCGCCCGCACCCGACCTCTTGCGGAAGCCGGGCGTGAGGGTGTGACGGCGTGACCGCGTGGATCGCGGGGACCGCGTGGATCGTGTGGCGTCCGGGCCGGGGTGACGGGCGCCCGGCGCCGATCCCGAACACCCGTCCCAGACCGACCGGGCGCCGACGACGGCGACAGGTGACCGAGGGGCGGGCGAGCAGACGGCGACGATCCGGGCGGCGGCACGACTTGGCGGCGGCCACGCCCCGGCGACAGCGGCGCCCGGCGACGGCACGACCGCCCGCGTCCGGGATGCGGGCAGCCGCCGGAACCCACCCCCCCCGATGCCCGAGTCACCCCTTCCCGAGCCCTTCCCGGTCGTACCGTGACGGCATGACGCCGCCGCCTCCGCCCTCACCCCCTCCTCCGGGCCCCCTTCCTCGGCCTCGTCCCCGGCCCCTGCCGAGCTCGTCATCACCGGCTGCACCGCCCTCGTCCACGACGAGCACGAGGGGATCGCGTTCGTCGAGGACGCCGCGATCGTCGTACGGGAGGGGGTGATCGCGAGCATCGGACCGGCGGAGGAGACGGCCCCCGTCCCCACGGCGGAGCGCATCGACGCGCGCGGACAGGTCGCCCTGCCGGGGCTCGTCAACTGCCATACGCACGCGCCCATGGTGGCGCTGCGCGGCATCGCGGAGGACATGCCGGCCGAGGAGTGGTTCAACGACGTCATCTGGCCCGTCGAGTCCAACCTGACGGCGCGGGACGTCGAGCTGGGAGCCCGGCTGGCCTGTGCGGAGATGATCCGCGGTGGGGTGACCTGCTTCGCCGACCACTACTTCGCCATGGACACCGTCGCCGCCGTCGTCGAGGAGACCGGCCTGCGGGCGCATCTGGGGGAGGCCTTCTTCTCCTCCCAGGGACCCGAGGGCCGCGAGAAGTCCCTGGAGTTCGCGCTACGGCACCGGGGCGCGGCCGGCGGCCGCATCACCACCGCGCTCGCCCCGCACGCCCCTTATACCGTCGACGACGCCGACCTCGCCGCGACCGCCGACCTCGCCCGCGCGCACGACCTCCCGGTGCACCTGCACGCCGCGGAGAGCCGCGACCAGACCGACAACAGCCTCGCCCGGCACGGCGTCACGCCCATCGAGGTCCTGGAACGCACCGGACTGCTCGGCCTCCCCGCGGGCGTCCTCATCGCGCACGGCACCGGAATCGACGAGCGCGACCTGCCGGTCCTGGAGCGGGCGACGGGGCCGGTGGCCGTCGCGACCGCGCCCCGCGGCTATCTCAAGTTCGCCTGGCCCACCACCCCGGTGCGCGCCCTGCGCCGCATCGGCGTCCCCGTCGGACTCGCCACGGACGGCGCCGCCTCCAACAACTCCCTCGACGTATGGGAGGCCATGGCCCTCACCGCGCTCGTGCAGAAGGCCACCGAGGGCGACCCGCGCTGGCTGACCTCCCGACAGGCCCTGCACCACGCCACGCTCCAGAGCGCCCGGGCCGTGGGACTGGGGAAGACGATCGGCAGCCTCGCGCCCGGTCGGCGGGCCGACATCGTCCTCGTCGACCTCTGCGGCCCGCACACCCAGCCCGTGCACGACCTCGCCGCCACCCTCGTGCACAGCGCCCGCTCCGCCGACGTCACCACCACGATCGTCGACGGCCGTGTCCTGATGCGCGACCGCGAGCTGCTCACCGTCGACGTGCCGGCGACGGTGAGGGAGATGACGGGCCGCCTGGCCGCACTCACCGACCGCAGCCACGGCGGCCGGATCCAGGACTACGACAAGGCCCCCGAGTAGCCGATGATCGCGCCCTCCGAGGCGCGCATGAAACCGGCGGTCCGCCGGTACTCGTCGTACGGCAACGCCGACGCGACGCGGGGCACGTACGAGGAGTGACAAATAGTGCAAGTGTTGGCACGCTCCGTCACCGGAATGTGTGGTTTCTGAGAGGCACCTCACGATCCGCCGTTGACCTCGTGTCAACTACGTCTCAGTACCGTCACTTCGCGAGCCGTTCACCCCATGGTTGGCGTTTAAATCTACGAGCTGACTAGCCGCGGGCTACGGGCTCACGGGTTCAGCGCGACATGGAGGTGCAGGGTGAACGGGCGAACGGTGCTGGGACGCTTTCCCGCCGGTGGACCGCGCGGCTCGTGGCCGGCGGAGGAGCTGGCGCACGCGGCGCGCCTGGAGGGGCAGCAGGCCGAGGTCGTCATGGACATCGCGACGGACATGTTCCTGGTCATCGTGCGCGGTGGCGAGACCGCCGCGACCGCGTCGGCCTGACCGTCACCCCGCCTTGGGCGCGGGAACCCTCGCCGGGGCGGTCCGCTCGGCCGGCAGCCGCGCCGCGAACTGCTCCGCCTGGAGCGAGTACAGCTCGGCGTACACCCCGCCCGTGGCCAGCAGTTCGTCCGGGGTGCCGGACTCCACCAGGCGCCCCTGGTCGAGGACGTGCACGAGGTCGGCGTGGCGGACCGAAGCCAGCCGGTGGGTGATCAGGACGACCGTCTGACCGGTGCCCGCCAGGGCGCGGATCTTCTCGAAGACCTCTAGCTCGGCGCGCGCGTCCAGGGCGGCCGTCGGCTCGTCCACGATGAGGATCCGCCCGCGGCGGTACGCGGCCCGCGCGATCCCCAGCCGCTGCCACTGCCCGCCCGACAGCTCGTGCCCGCCGCTGAACCCCTTGCCCAGCAGCGTGTCGAGGCCGCGCGGCAGATCGTCCATCACGTCCTGCGCCCCGGCCTCCGCGACGGACGCCGCGAGCCGTTCCTCGGTCAGCGGCGCCGAGGGGCGGCCGATCGCCATGTTGACGCGGGCGGTGAAGGGCCACCGCTTGAAGTCCTGCGCGACCATCGCGATGCGCTCGGCGAGCTGCCGCCGGTCGGCGCCCGCCGCGTCCACGCCGTCCCACATGATCCTGCCCTGGTCGGGCGCGTACAGCCCGGCGAGCAGCTTGACCAGGGTCGTCTTGCCCGAGCCGTTCTCCCCGACGAGCGCCACGATCTTGCCGAGCGGCACGGTCAGGGTGACGTCCTTGAGCGCGGGCCGGCCGGCCTTGCCCGGATAGGTGAAGGTCACGTTCTCCACCCGGATCTCCCGCGGGTCCTCAGGCAGCGGATCACCGCCCTCCGGGATCGCGCGCTTGGCGGCCTCCACGTACAGCCGCTGCATGTCGCCCACGAAGAGAGCCTCCTCGTGCAGCGCGTTCACCTCCAGGACCAGCGTGTCCAGGCTCGACGAACCCGTGCGGATCGCGAGGACCGCCGTGCCCGCCACGGACAGCGCCATGGCACCGGCGAGCAGCAGACCGCCCAGCGTCGCGTACGTCGCCACGGTGGCGAGCCCCGTCCACACGGCCGCGTACAGGCCCGTACGGGCCGCCAGCCGGGCCAGCCGGGCCTGTTCGGCCTCCGCGGTCTCCGACATCGACCGGTAGTGGCGCAGCAGGAACGGGCCGACGCCGTGCACCCGGATCTCCGGGGCCGCCTCCGGCTCGATCAGCAGGGAACCGATCAGATAGCCGGCCCGCGCGTGCTGCACCCAGGCGTGGAACGACGTGTAGCGGCGGCGGGCGATCGTCAGGGAGCTCCAGGCGCTCGGCAGGGTCATCGTGACCAGCAGCGGCAGCAGGGCCGGGTGCAGCACGGTCAGCACGCCGGCCGCCGCGATCAGCGAGATCAGCGCATTGACCACGCGCGCCGAGTAGCTGATCATCCGGCGGGCCGACTGGGCGCCGTACTTCGCGGTGTCCAACAGCTTGTGGAAGCCGTCGTCCTCGATCGCGGACAGTTCCACCGCCGCCGCCCGTTCCAGGTACAGCTCGGTCGCGACCCGCTCGACCTTCGGTTCCAGACGGCCCGTGGCGTACGTCGACGCGGCCCGCAGCAGCGTGGCCACCAGCATGACCGCGGCGATGGTGCCGAGGGCGGGGACCGCCTCCCGCAGCCGTGCCTCGACCGTGCCGTCCGCCATCAGCCGGGCCAGGATCGTGTTCACCGCGAGCAGGCTCACCGCCTGGGCGAGGCCCCGGCCCGTCTCGGCCGCCAGCACGGTCCGCGCGGCCCGCCGGTCCGCCTGCCAGGCCAGCCGGAAGCTCGACGCGAGCAGCGACGGCAGCCGCCGGATCATCGCGCGGAAGTTCAGCTCCAGAAAGGCGTCGGCATGCTGCGACCAGCCCATGTCGTACCGCAGCGGCCCTCCGAAGAGGAGCGTCTCCGACTCGGACGTCTCCGGCTTGCCCCCACCACGCGCCTTCCCCACTCACGGCCTCCCCCGAGTCGTCGCAGACGGCCACTATCCCGGGACCCTCCGCTCCCGACCAGGGCGCACGACGGTGCCACCACGGCCCACCCGGAGCACAAGGGGCGCGCGAGGGGCCTGCGGCCCTTCAGGGCCTTCCCCTGAAGGGCCGCAGGCCCCTTCAGGGGCGCGGGGAACTGCGCGACCAGCCCCCACGACCGGACAGCCGCCCACGAGACCGTGCCCGCCCGAACCGAACGCGCAGCAGGGGCGTAGCCCCTCTCAGAACGCGGCCCAAACCCCGGCGGAGCCCTACGCGGTCATGCGGGACCACGTGGGCGTGGTCCCCGTCACCCGGCACAGCGCCAGGTACAGCGGTATCGGCGGCGTATAGGGAATCGTCCCCTCGGGCCTGAGGATCAGCCCGGGAGCGGCCGCACCGTCGGAGACCAGCGCCCCGGTGGTGTAGCGCACGGGCGACGGCCACTCCAGCGCGTAGTCGGAGTCGGCCGGCACGATCCACCACCAGTGGGCACGGTCGGCGTAGACGCAGCCCACGCGGGGCAGCCGGGGCAGGACCATCGGACCGAAGCGGGCCGGGACGGCGACCGCGTCGCATCCCATGGGCGCGGTCATGCCCTCGGGCAGGGGGATGGGGCGGGTCGGCGCGGCGGAACGCTGGGCGCGGCGCAGTCTGGTCAGGGTGTCGAGGCTCACCACGCGAGCCACTCTGCCCCCACCGGGGGGCCGAGCGGGACCGATCGACGCGCTCACACCCATTCGGCCCCCGTCCGCCGTCCGGCCTGGGGCCGGACTCCGACTTCCGTACGACATTCGAAACCCGTGCGGTACCCGGCCTCGGCACCGCCGCGGTGGCCCTCGACGCCCTTCACGCGGAAGGACTCCGCCTCACCGGGCCGACCCTCGGCCGGCGGCTTCTTCGCACCCCAGCCCAGATCGGACCGGGCCGCCGTGTCCGGGCTCCCGCCCGCGCCCAGGGTGATGTCCACGACCGGCTCGGGTGTGACCGCCGGCGCGAGGGGGGCGAGCAGTCCGCGGGGCACGTCGGCCCACACCAGGAGCCCCGGACCGACCGGCTGGGCACCCCATGAGCGGCAGAGGGACTCTATGAGGAGCAGACCCCTGCCGTGTTCCTCCTCGGGCCGCTGCGGCGAGGGGTGCGGCTCGCCGGGCGCACAGCCCTCGTCCCGTACCGCTATCCGCACCAGCTCGTCGCCGTCGGACAGCTCGCAGACGATCTGGGCGCTCGCGGTGTGCACGATCGCGTTGGTCACCAGTTCGGACACGACGAGGGCGGCGGTGTCGCAGGTGTCCTCGCAGAGGGCCCAGCCTGTGAGCTGGTCACGGGTCACCCGCCGGGCCTGGGCCACGGCACCCGGGTGCGCGGCCAGCTCGAATCGGAACCGGCGCTCGGCGATTGTCTCGGGGCGCGCCCCGGCGGCCGGACCGGGACCGACACGGTCACCGGCGGCGTCTGTTCCTAACGGCGCAGGGGGCGGAATCACGCTTGCCACTATCGCCCCGCCGTGAACAGGTTGGCAAGTGTCACTCTGAAAATTGCAGAGTGCCGTGTGACTCTCTGAACGGTCGTGGCACACTGCACGCAACAGCACGTGTAGCGGCGCCAGTTGGAAATCCCTCGCACAACGTTCGTATGTACGCACAGTGTTCGTATGTGTACACGCGCGGGTGCGACGCGCGAGGTCTCCGTACGGCGCCGCAAGGCTGTCGGCACCGGGATGGGCCGAACATCGACGCAGGTCAGCGCAGGGTCACAGGAAGAGAGGCGAGATGAGCGAGCCGCGGTCCGCGCCGACGGTCGGGCAGGTCGTGCTCGGTCGGCGTCTGTTGGACCTGCGTGAGCGCGCGGGCATCAGGCGCGAGGACGCCGCACGCGTCCTGCACGTCACCGCCGCAACGGTCCGCCGCATGGAGACCGCCGAGGTCGCCCTCAAGATTCCCTACCTGCAGCTCCTGCTGAAGGCGTACGGGGTCGGTGACGAGGAGGCCGAGACCTTCGTCCAGCTCGCCGAGGAGGCCAACAAACCCGGCTGGTGGCAGCGCTACCACGACATCCTGCCGGGCTGGTTCTCCATGTACGTCAGCCTGGAGGGCGCGGCCTCCCTGATCCGCGGCTACGACCCGCACTTCGTCCCCGGCCTCCTGCAGACCGAGGGCTACGCCCGTTCCGTCATGACCTCGGGCGCCATCGGCCAGACCAAGCCCGCGGACATCGAGCGCCATGTCGACCTGCGCATGCGACGCCAGGAACTGCTCACCCGTGAGGGTGCGCCCCGGCTGTGGTTCGTGATGGACGAGACCGCCCTGCGCCGCCCCGTCGGCGGCCCGGCGGTCATGCGCGCCCAGATCGACCGACTGCTGGAGGCGATGGAGCTGCCGCATGTGACGGTGCAGGTCACCACGTTCGACACAGGACCGCACCCCGGAACGTACGGGCCGTTCGTCCTGTTCCGTTTCGCCATGCCGGAGCTTCCGGACATGGTCTACAGCGAGTACCTGACCGGCGCCGTCTACCTGGACGACCGCTCCGAGGTGGCGACCCACCTCGAGGTCATGGACCGCATGGCGGCGCAGGCCGCCACGGCACAACGCACGAAGGAGGTCCTCCGGGACCTCCGCGAGGAGCTCTGAAGACACCGAATGGAATTCATCAAGTCGCAGTCGCAGACGCGCACACGCACACAGTCGCGCAACCGCGTCTACAACGGCATGCCCGCCCGGGAGCTGGGCAGCGAGGGCTGGCACAAGCCCTGGAGCGGAGGCAACGGAGGGAACTGCCTGGAGGCCATGAAGCTCGCCGACGGCCGGATCGCCGTACGGCAGTCCACCGACCCCGACGGACCGGCGCTGATCTACACGCCGGACGAGATGAACGCCTTCATCCAGGGTGCCAAGGCGGGGGTGGCCGACTTCCTGCTCTCCTGAGGCCTGTTGCGCCCTCCCTGTTGTTCAGCCTATCCCCCTATGTTGGCCCTGAATTGATCACTTACCGCCGCGGAACCTCATGGAGTTCGTCATGAACGGGCGTCCCCTCGTCGGGATCGACACGAGCAGACCTCACCCCGCCCGGATGTACGACTGGTACCTCGGCGGAAAGGACAACTACCCCGTCGACGAGGCGATGGGCCGGCAGATGCTGGCCCTCGACCCCCGCGTACCGGTGATGGCGCAGGTCAACCGTGCCTTCATGCACCGCTCCACCCGCTGGCTGGCCGAGCACGGCGTCCGCCAGTTCCTCGACATCGGCACCGGTATCCCGACCGAGCCGAACCTGCACCAGATCGCCCAGCGGGTCGCCCCCGACGCCGTCGTCGTCTACTGCGACAACGACCCCATCGTGCTGGCCCACGCGGGGGCCCTGCTGCGTGGTACGCCGGAGGGGCGCACCGAGTATCTGCAGGCCGACGTGCGCGACCCGCACGCCGTCGTCGAGGGCGCCAAGAAGGTCCTCGACCTCGGCCGGCCCGTGGCGCTCTCGCTGATCGCGCTGCTGCACTTCGTCTCCGACGAGGACGGCGCGCACGCCCTGGTGCAGCGGCTGATGGCCGAACTGCCCTCCGGCAGCTATCTGGTCGTCACGCACGCCACCGCCGACTTCACCCCGGAGGAGTCGAAGGCGGCCACGGAGAAGCTCAAGGCCGCCGGTGTCACCCTGGCGCTGCGCTCCCGCGAGGAGTTCGCCCGCTTCTTCGACGGCCTCGAACTGGTCGACCCCGGCGTCGAGGTGCCCCACCACTGGCACCCCGAACTCGGCGACCCCGTCCCCGGCCAGGACGACGGGGTCATCCCGGGGTACGGGGCGGTGGCCCGCAAGCCGTAGAGCGGCGTAGGGAACCGGTGCACGACCGCGCGGCGCGGGCCTCTCGGCCCGCGCCGCGCACTCCTACGCCTTGCTGCGATCGCCTACACGTACGACCAGATCCGGCGCGGCGCGTCGACGAGGCGGCTCACCGCGACCACCGGCAGCGGCGGCTGCGCCGTGTCGCGCTCCCGCTCCAGCATCAGTCCGTAGTAGATCTGCTCGATCGACGGCGGCCCGACCGACAGGTTGCGCCAGACCGCGCCCGGCGAGTCCTCCTGCCCGGTCTTCACAAGATAGGCCGCGGCCATCGTCCCCGTACGGCCGACCCCGGCGCCGCAGTGCACGAACACCGGCCCGGAGCTCTCGGAGACCGTGTCGAGCAGACGCTGTGCCTGCTCGGGCGTCGGGGTCTGCCCGTCACGCATCGGCACCCGTACGACGTCGAGGCCCGCCTCGCGCGGCAGGGCGAGCTGGGCGGCGCTCAGCTTCTCCGCGCGCAGGTCGACGACCGTGGTGAAGCCGAGATCGGCGAGCGCCCGGTACCCGGTGGGGGAGGGGGCTGCCCCGCGCCACAGCTCGCCGTCCGTGCCGACGGGCTGGAAGTTGTGGATCCCCTTCACCGAACGCGTCCCCTCGGGCACCGAGGTCGTCTCCCGCGCCACGTACGTCATCGCCAGGACTCCCAGGGAGCCCGTGGCCCAGATGGCGAGGTAGCCGAGCAGCACACCGATCAGCACACGCGCCACCTTGCGGCGCAGCGAGCGGGGACGGGCGGAGGGGGCGGAGAGATCCGGGCGTACGGGCGGAGGTGCGACAGAGACAGACATGAATGACCCGGGGGTTGGGGACGGGGGTCTGTCCGGAATCGTAGCCTGCCCGACATAAGCGCTCTGTCTGTTTGTGTGCCACCTCACTTCTTTTGCGGTGTTTGTGGGTATCTTGTCCTATCTGTTGATCTCCAGGGTCACGGCTGGTCCGCGTCGCCGATGCCCACCACGGTGAGGTGCGCGCGGTCCACGTCAGCGTCCTCCAGGCAGCCGCGCAGCCGCAGCTGGTCGTGATCGGTGAGGGAGGGGCGGACGACGGCCGCGAACATCCCGTCGCCGAGTTCGCCCAGCGTGGTCCGCCGCAGCGGCACCGACGTGGAGTTCCGGCAGCGCTCCCAGGCCTGTGACGCGGCCATGGCCTGCCGTTCGGCGCTCGGGGGAACGCCACGCATGTCCACCCGGACCAGCACGGACGTCGCCTCTGCCCCGTTCCGCTCCTCCTTCCTGGTCTGCGTGAGGTCGGCGAGCCCGACCACCAGCGAGACCAGCACGGCGACGCCGACACCCACGGTGATCAGCCGCCCCGCCCGCCCCCGGCCGCCACCGGGCGCAGCCGTGTCCTCCAGATCGGCGTCCGGCGCCGGATCGGGCGCCGTGAGCACCGCCAGCTGCCCGGCCAGGTGCCGCTCCGCCGTCGGCCGGGCCGCGACCGAGGCGATTCGCTGCACCAGCCACGCGATCCCCGACAGCACCACACCGGTGATCAACAGCACGGGCACGAAGACATACGTCCGGCTCGCCGGATCATCCAGCCAACGGAACCGGTCACCGCGCTCACCGCTGTGCGTCTGCCGCAGCCGGGCCAGCGCGTCCTGCTGCCGACGGTCGCTCTCCCTGATCCGCTCCTCGATCCGCGCCAGCCGCCCCAACAGCACGAGGCCCAGCAACAGCACCCCGACGATCAGGAGCAGCACCCCGCTGAGGATGGCCCGCTGCCACTGCCACCGGTAGAGGTAGACGACGAAGTAGACGCTCGCGCCGACCACCGCCGCGCCCCCGAAGAGGTAGGCGAGGCGCCGCATCACGAACCCTCCGCCCGTACGTCGCCGGTGCCCCCGTCGACCGTCACCCGGGTCCCCGGCGGGAAACGGCGCACCGCGTCGTCGATGCCCACCACGGCCGGCACACCGAACTCCCGTGCCAGCACCGCCAGATGGGACAACGGGCCGCCCGTCTGCGCCACCAGCCCCGTGACACGCGGCAGCAGCGGGGCCAGCGCCGGATCGAGCGTCCGGACCACCAGCACGGCGTCCGGCGGCCCGCTCCCCTCGCCGTCCCACACCGTGCCCATGCCCCGGCCGCCGGACACGCCCCGGCCGCCGTTCCCGTCTCCCGCGCCGGACGGCCCGGTGGCGCGGTCGGCGACGACCACACCGCCCTCCGCGAGCCGGAACCGGTCCGGGAGCGGAGCGGACGCGGGCCGGGGCAGCCGTTCCGCGAAGTCCTCCGGCAGCCCACCGGTCTCCAGGGCCGTCATGAGCTCCTTCCACCGCAGCAGCCCCACCCGCCGGGCCTCACCCAGCACACCCCGGACGAGCAGCCGGTGCGCCGCCTCCCGCACCAGTCTGACCTGCAACTCCTGCACCCAGCGGACCCGCAGCCGCAGGGCCTCGCGCGGCGGCAGGGCGCCCGGGGAGACGTGGCCCGCGCGCCGCGCGGACGGAAGGGGGGCCGTGGCCGTGGTGTCGCCTCGGGCGCCGGCGGTGGAGGAGGGGCGTGCGGAGGGGGAGTGCGAGGAGGCGGGTGCCAGGGCGGTTTCCGGGGAGAGGTGCGGGGCGGGGGTGACCGAGGAGGTCGCGGAGGCGCCGTTGGGGTGGACGGGCTCCGGTGGGGGCAGCCGCAGATCGCCCCACAGGCTCGGAGCCGTCAGGGCGAGGACCACGGGTTCGGCGGCCACCACCTGGTGGTCCGGCAGGCTCCGGTCCCGGTACCTCGACTCGGCGAGCGTCGCGAGAGCGGCCCCCGCGGCCGTGACGCGGGGCTCGGGGAGGAGGGCACCCGTGAGGGCCTCCTGAGCGTGGAGCGAGACCAGGACGGAGCGTGTCCAGCGCAGGGTCGAGATCAACTCGACGGTCGGCAGGTCTCCGGTCGGCGGGGTCTCGACCAGCCGCCTGTCGACGTCGGCCACCAGGTCCGTCGCCAGACCCGGCAGCGTCGAGGTCAGCCGCCCCACCCGCCAGGCGGCCCCCAGCCGCCGGGCCCCCGGCGCCGGGTTGAGCCACGCCAGCCGGGGATGCCTCGGCGGGACGGCACCCAGCAGCCGCAGGTCCGCCGCGACCCGGCCGCCGACCGCCACGACCACCGGCGCCGACCGCAACCGCCGACGCGACGCGCTCCCGCCGAGCCCGAGCGCGATGGCGAGCCCCCGGGCCATCGGCGCCACCCACAGATCCTCCTCCAGCGGCTCCAACCGCCCCGGCAGGGTCTCCGCCACCGGCCCGGGACCGAGCAACCGGGCGCCACGCGGCGGACGGGGACCCATCGCCGTGATCGGACGGCTCTGGAGCAACCACAGCCGTCCGTCCTCGTCGAACGCGAACTCGATGTCCTGGGGCCCGCCGAACACCCGGGCGGCCCGCCGGGCCAGCCGCGCCAGACGACGCAGTTCACCGCCGGTGAGCAGCGCCCCGCCGTCGGACGAATCCGTCCGCAGCAGCCGACCCCACCGGTTCACCCAGTGACTCGTCCCGGGCTGCTCCCCGCTCACCAACGTGTCGGGCCCGCCCCGCACCGCGCTCACCAGCATCCGATCGGTCCGCCCGGCCACGGGGTCCGCGCCGAACAGCACACCCCCGACCCGGGCCCTGAGCATCGGCTGGACGAGCACGGCCATCGGAGCGCTGTCACCGTCGGGCCCCCGGGCCGAGCCCAGCACCGTGCGCACCGCCGCCCGAAACTCCTCCCACCCCCGCACATCGAGCACCGAGTCGAACCGTCCCGCCAACGAGGACTCCTCCGTGTCCTCCTGCGGCGAGGAGGACCGCACCACCAGGGACAGCGCCCCGTGCCGGGACAACTCGGCCCAGGCGCGCGACAGGTCCCGTAGATCGTCGGGGTCCCACAGGTCGCCCGGGTCCGGAGGGGCGTCAGGGATCACGAAGCCGGGCAGCACCGGCAGCCCGGCGCGGGCCGCCCGCGCGAGGTGGGCCGCCTTCGATCCGGTGAGCAGAGGCAGAGAGGCCGTCGGCCGGCTCAGCGGGACGACGCGAGAACCGAGAGTGCCGCCGCTCCGGGGCGACGCCCCGCCGTGCGCACCTGCTCCGTGATCTCCGTGACGTTCGTCGAGCGCCGTCATCGAGCACCCTCCCGGACCGGCCGTCAACAGGGGGGACGCGAAGGAGGGGCCCTACGCCTGACGACGGAACGAAGGATGGGGGCAGGCCACCACCGGATTGTGGGGTGCCCGCGCGGCGACAGCGGTGACGTACCTCCTGACCTCAATGGTCCCACCGCCCTGCTTTTCCTGTCGACCGGGAACCCTTCGGTCGGCGACCCACCGCCCCACACCGACTCACCGACCAACCGACGCACCGCCCCGCCGGCCTGCCGCGCCGTAGGGTCGGCAGCGCAGCCGGGCGACTGCTCAGCCGGGCTGCCGCTCAGCCCGGCGGGAGCGCCCCGCACAACGCCTCCACCGCCGCCGAGTACGCGTGCTCCGGCGGCGTCGCGTACCCCACCACCAGCCCGTCCGGGGCATCCCCCTTCGCCGCGGGATGCCGGAACCCCGCCAGTCCGTCCAGGGCCACCCCCTGCCAGGCCGCCGCCTTCACCACCGACCGCTCCGTACCGGGCGGCAGCCGCAGTACCGCGTGCAGCCCGGCGGCGATCCCGGTGACCTCGATGTGCGGCGCGTGCGCGGCCAGGGCCGCCACCAGCCGGTCCCGACGCCCCCGGTACCGCTGCCGCATACGCCGCACATGCCGGTCGTACGCCCCGGACGTCACGAAGTCCGCCAGGGCCAGCTGGTCCGGCACGCTCGCCCACGCCTCCCGCTCTCCCTTGGCCTCCACCACGGCGTCCACGAAACGTTCCGGCAGGACCATCCACCCCAGCCGCAGCGCGGGCGACAGACTCTTGCTGACCGAGCCGATGAGGACGACCCGGTCGGGATCCAGGCCCTGCACAGCCCCGACGGGCTTGCGGTCGTAGCGGAACTCCCCGTCGTAGTCGTCCTCCAGAACCACCCCGCCACGCGCGCGTGCCCAGTCCACGACGGCGGCCCGCCGCTCGGGATGCAGCGGCCCGCCGGTGGGGAACTGGTGCGCGGGCGTGAGCAGCACCGCTCTCTCCCGGTCGAGCCCGTCCACCTGGGCACCGTTCTCGTCGAGCGGCAGCGGAACGGTCCGTACGGACGCCGCCGCCAGCAACTCGCGATGGAAGCCCAGCCCGTACGACTCCACCGCCAGCGGCCCCCGCAGCACCCGGCCGTGGAACAGCAGCCGCAACGCGTGCGCGAAACCGGAGCAGACCACGATGCGCGAGGGCTCGGTCCGCACGCCCCGCGCGCGTGCCAGATACTCGGCGAGCGCCTCCCGCAGCTCGACCCGGCCCGCCGGATCGCCCGGCCCGAACGCCTCGTTGGGCGCCCGTGTCAACGCCCTGCGGTACGACGCCGCCCAGGCGAGGCGCGGGAACGCCGACGCGTCCGGCGTGCCCTGCCGCAGATCGTGCAGCGGCCCACGCGCGCGGGGCGCCTTCCGGGGCACGCGTGGGGCGCCCAGGGGTTCCACTCGTTGCGCGACCCGCGTCCCCGACCCCTGCCGGGCGGTCAGCCAGCCCTCCGCGACCAGTTCCGCGTACGCGTCGGCGACCGTGTTGCGGGCGACCCCCAGGTCCGCCGCGAGCGAGCGGTACGGCGGCAGCCGGGTCCCGGGCGCCAGCCGACCCCCACGCACAGCCTCCCGCAGAGCCCGGATCAACGCCGCCCGCCGGCCGCCCCCACCGGACAGTTCGAGATGTAGATCGGCCCCGAACAGCTCCGCCGAATTGACCCATGAATCCACCATGGAATTGCACCCTATGACAGGTCTTTCCGCCCCATAGATTCATGGTCATGACGACGAACACGACGAACACGACGGCGAAGAACACGACGGCGACGGACGTGACGGCGGGCGCCGCGCCCCGGCTCGACTACGCGAAGTCGGCCAGGAACGCCTTCCGCGCCCTCATCGGCTTCGACGCGGCGGCCCGCGAGGGCGTCGACCCGGCCCTGGTCGAACTGATCCAGATCCGCGCCTCCCACCTCAACCACTGCGCCTACTGCCTCCACCTGCACACCAACGACGCCCGCAAGGCCGGCGAGAGCGAGGACCGGCTGCACATGATCCCGGTCTGGCGCGAGGCCCGGCACTTCTTCACCGCCCGCGAACAGGCCGCCCTCGCCCTCACCGAAGCGGTCACCCTCGTCGCCGACGGCGGTGTCCCCGACGCCGTCTACGCCGAAGCCGCCACCCACTTCGACGACACCGAACTGGCTCACGTCCTCGCCCTGATCCTCACCATCAACACGTGGAACCGCATCGCCCTCGCCACCGCCAAACAAGCCGGCACGGACAACCGTTAGCCCTCAAGCCCTCAAGCCCTCAAGCCCTCAAGCCCTCAAGCCCTTCGGCCTCCGGCTTCGGGCACCCGCCCCCGGCTACACCGTCATCGGACGGTCGTACGGCCCGATCGGTGCCGGCAGGCGGTCCGCTCCGGTCAGACCACGGTCGACCGCGGCGGCCACGGCCCGCCCCTCGGCGATCGCCCACACGATCAGGGACTGCCCACGGGCCGCGTCCCCGGCGGCGTAGACCCCGGGCACGTTCGTCGCGAAGTCCGGCCCGCGCGTGAGCGTGCCGCGCGGGTCGAGGGCCAGCCCGAGCTGGTCCACGAGCCCGTCATGACGATCCGGACCGGAGAAGCCGAGCGCGAGCAGGACGAGATCCGCGGGCAGCGTCCGCCCGGTACCCGGCCTGGTCTGCCGCCGCTCGTCCACCTCGACCAGGTGCAACGCCCGCACCCGCCCCGACCCGTCCCCGGTGAAGCGGAGCGTGGACGCCGCGAAGAGCCGCGCGTCCGCGTCCGCCGCCGGCGCGGACCGCAAGTCACGCGCCTCCTCGTGCGCCGCCGAGAGCCGGTACACCTTCGGATACGTCGGCCACGGATCGACGTCTTCGTCACGCTCCGCCTCCGGCAGCGGGTAGATGTCCAACTGGGTCACCGACGCGGCCCCTTCCCGCACCGCCGTCCCCAGACAGTCCGCACCCGTGTCGCCACCCCCGACGATCACGACATGCTTCCCGGCCGCCGACAACGGCGACACCGCCAGATCCCCCTCGCACACCCGGTCGGCCAACGGCAGATACTCCATCGCCTGGTGAACCCCGGCCAACTCCCGGCCGGGCACGTCCAGTTCCCGCCACGCCGTGGCCCCCGTCGCGATCACCACCGCGTCGTACCGGGCCCGCAGCTCCGCCGCCTCGACGTCCACCCCCACCGCGGTCGACGTCCGGAACTTCGTGCCCTCCGCCCGCATCTGCTCCAACCGCCGGTCCAGATGACGCCGCTCCATCTTGAACGCCGGGATCCCGTACCGCAGCAGACCCCCGATCCGGTCGGCACGCTCGTACACCGCGACCGTGTGCCCGGCCCGCGTCAACTGCTGCGCCGCCGCCAGCCCCGTGGGCCCGGAGCCGACCACGGCCACCGTCTTCCCGGACAGCCGGTCGGGCGGACGCGGCGGGGTGAAACCGTCCTCCCAGGCCCGGTCCGCGATGGCCACCTCCACGTTCTTGATGGTCACCGCGGGCTGGTTGATCGCCAGCACACACCCCGCCTCACAGGGCGCGGGACACAACCGCCCCGTGAACTCGGGGAAGTTGTTCGTGGCGTGCAGCCGGTCGCTCGCCGCCCGCCAGTCCTCCCGCGACACGAGATCGTTCCACTCGGGGATCAGGTTCCCCAGCGGACAGGCGTCGTGACAGAACGGGATCCCGCAGTCCATGCAGCGGTCCGCCTGCCTGCTGATGATCGGCAGCAGGGCCCCGGGAACATACACCTCGTCCCAGTCCCGGACCCGCTCCTCCACGGGGCGACGGGGCCAGTCCTCACGTGGTGTGGTCAGAAAACCCTTGGGATCGGCCATAGCCGTCTCCCTCACGGAGAGGTACGCGTACGGGCCACGATACGACGCGCCCGCCGCCCCCGCCTCAGGCGAGCGCCAGCAGGTACGACAGGGCCGCGGCGCCCGCGGCGACCGCCCGCACGTGGTTCCACGTGGTCCACCGGCTCACATAGTCGCGCCAGTACGTCGCCGCCTCCGACGTGCCCGCCTCCAGCCTGGCGAGTGTCTCGTTGCGCGGCACGTTCGCCACCATCGTGACCCCGAAGCAGCCGAACAGATACAGCGCACTGCCCAGCAGCAGTTCGACTCTGCCTCCGTCCGGCCACAGCACGAACGTCACGACGGCCAGCACGGCGCACAGCACCGCCGTACCCACGAACACGAGCATGAACGCCGGCGTCAGAGCGCTCACGTTGATCGCCTGCATCGCCGCCACGCCCTGCGCGGGCGGCAGCGACGCCAGCCCCTTCATCACGAACGTCGAGAACCCGCAGAACACGCCCGCCACGATCGCCGTCCCGAGCAGGCCCAGCACCGTCAGCACGAAGTACGGCCCATCGATCATGTCCGCTCCCACCTAGATCCCCCGAAAATCCTGCCCACCGCCCGACCTCCCCACAAGTGAACCTCCGCACAACCCCCAGCCCCATGGCCGAGCCGCTCACCGCCTACGCGCGAGACCGACCCCGCCCTCCCGACCACGGCTCCGGGGGGGGTCCCCGCCCCGCCCCGCCCCCTCCCCTCCCCTCCCTTCACCCCACCCCCCGCCACCCCCGCAGCGTCGCCTCCACCGTGGCCGTGATCCGTCGGCGCGCCTCGTACCGGGGGACGCCGCTCATCAGGAGGTGGTCGTACGGCGTGTCCACATGGCGTACCGACGCGATGACCGCCGAGGTCACCGCGAACTCCGTGAGCGCGCGCCCCGCCGCGCTGCGCCCGACGCGGCCGCTGCCGCGCAGCGAGGCGTGGGAGGCGATCTCCCGGGCCCGCTCGGAGGGACAGTCGGGGAACAGCCGCAGCACCTCCGCGGCGAACGCGTCAGTGAAGCGCACGTCCTCGGCCGCCCGGCGCCGCGCGTCCCGTACCCGGCGGCGGCGTCGCGCCTCCGCGTCCGCCAGGCACCGCTCCTCGGCCCGGGCGAGCCCCGCCTCCTCGACCAGGACGCCCTGCCGCTCGTACCGGCTGCGCCGCCGGTTGAACCGGACGACCACCGCCGACAGCGCGCTCTCCTCCCGCGCCCTCCGGGTGAGCGCGGTGTCGCCCCGGGGCAGGAACACCAGGTGCCCGAGGTCCGCGCAGTCCAGGCAACGCGGCGCTCCCTCGTCCAGGACCAGCAGTGCCACGGGACCGCTCCGGCACTCGGCGCAGTGCTTCTTCCTGAGTGCCTGCACGACGACAAGTCCGGTACGGGGCGGGGGAGTAGCGAGCGCTGCCATACGCGGTTCATGCCCCCTGGTGACCGCATGGTCACGCGGTCCTCCGACGGGACCGCCGCCCAGACCCCCGGCCGAACCCCCGGCCGTAACGCCGACCGGGTCAGGCACCGCTCGTGGCGCGCGGCATCATGGGCCGTGTGCGATTCGAAGCGATCACCTGGGAGCGGCTCGCCGACCTTCTCGCCGACCGCTTCCTCGACCTGAAGCCGGACGACGGCTCGCCCTGGCCGCGGATCGCCTTCGACGGCGCCCCCGCGGCCCGCCCCGGTGATCTCGCCGCCCTGGTCTCCGAGGCGCTGCGCATACGCGGCCGGTCCTCGCTCGTCGTGGGGACCGAGGGCTTCCTCCGGCCGGCGTCGCTGCGGTTCGAGTACGGCCACGAGGACGTGGACGCGTACTACGACGGCTGGTTCGACACCGCCGCCCTGTGGCGCGAGGTCTTCGGCCCGCTCGACCCAGGCGGCACGGGGCGGGTCCTGCCCGACCTCTGGGACCCCACCACCGACCGCGCGACCCGCAGCCCCTACGTCACTCTCCCGCCCGGCGCGATCCTGCTGACGCACGGCCCCCTCCTCCTGAAACACTGGTTCCCCTTCGACCGGACCGTCCATGTCCTCCTCTCCCCGGGCGCCCTGCGCCGCCGTACCCCCGAGGGCGAGCACTGGACCCTCCCCGCCTTCGAGCGCTACGAGACCGAGACCGACCCGGCTGCCACGGCGGATGTCCTGGTCCGTGCCGACGACCCACGCCACCCTGCCTGGCACGGCTGACCGGTGCGGGCATCCGGCCTCCGCGTCGACCGAGCCCCGCCCTCGCGCGGTGGGGGGCGCCGCGCGTCGCTCCGCGTGCGCCTCGGCCCGGTCGCGGCAAGAATGAAGGGCGCCGGGACTAGCGGTGCGCCCTGCGCCGCGCCGGCCGTCCGGCAACGGGAGGTACTACATGACCACCGCCGGAGACATCATGCACCGCGGCGCCCAGTGGATCCCCGCCCACGAGACCCTCGACCGCGCCGCCCAGCTGATGCGCCAGCTGAACGTCGGTGCTCTGCCCATCAGCGACCAGAACGAACGGCTCTGCGGCATCCTCACCGACCGCGACATCGTCGTCGGCTGTGTCGCCCTGGGCCACGACCCGTCGACGATCACGGCCGGCGAGATGGCCAAGGGCACACCGCGTTGGATCGACGCGGGCGCCGACGTCAGCGAGGTGCTCCAGGAGATGAAGGGGCACCAGATCCGCCGGCTTCCGGTGATCGAGAACAAGCGTCTCGTCGGCATGATCAGCGAAGCCGACCTCGCCCATCACCTGTCGGACGACCAGATCGCCTCCTGGGTCGAGAGCGTCTACGCCAAGAGCGGGACGCACTGACCGTCGGCGTCGGGTGTGACGCCCGGCCGCTCGATCACCTCCCCGCTCCGGGAGTCACAGCCATCCGTTGCGCTTGAAGCCCCGGTAGAGGGTGGTGCAGGCGGCGGCTATGACTCCCAGGACCAGGGGATAGCCGAACTTCCAGTGCAGCTCCGGCATGTACTGGAAGTTCATGCCGTAGACCCCGCACACCATGGTCGGCACGGCGATCAGCGCGGCCCATGCCGTGATCCTCCGCATGTCCTCGTTCTGCGCGACGCTGACCTGCGCGAGATGCGCCTGCAGAATCGAGTTCAGCAGTTCGTCGAATGCGGCGATCTGGTCGGTGGCCCGCAGCAAGTGGTCGGAGACGTCGCGGAAGTAGGCCTGTATCTCCGGGTCGACCACCCGGATCGGTCGTGAGGTGAGCTCCAGGAGCGGGCGGGCGAGCGGGGCCACCGCCCGCTTCAGTTCGAGCAGTTCGCGCTTGAGCTGGTAGATGCGGCCGGGGTCCACACGGGCGCCGTTCGCGGCGAAGACATCGGTCTCGACCTGGTCGATGTCCGTCTGGACGGAATCCGTGACGCTCAGATAGTCGTCGACCACATGGTCCGCGATCGCGTGCAGCACCGCGGCCGGTCCCTTGGCCAACTGCTCAGGATTCGCCTCCAGTTCCTCCCGCAGCGGACCGAGTGAGCCGTGCCGTCCGTGGCGGACGGTGATCACGAAGTCGGCGCCGACGAAGACCATGATCTCGCCGGTGTGCACCACTTCGCTGGTCGCGGTCAGTTCGGTGTGCTCGACGTAGCAGACCGTCTTGAACACCGCGAACAGCGTGTCGTCGTAGCGCTCCAGCTTCGGCCGCTGATGGGCCTCGATCGCGTCCTCCACCGCCAGCGGGTGCAGGCCGAAGAGCTCGGCGATGCCCGCGAACTCGCGCTGCGTCGGCTCGTGCAGCCCCAGCCAGACGAAGCCGTGGTCGTGCCGGCGGACCTGCTTGAGCGCCTCGACGACATCGCGGACCGCGGGGGATCGGACCCCCTTGTGGTAGGTCACGCAGTTCACCACCGAGGTGCCCAGCGGGGAGCGAGCCGGATGGCTCAGGTCGACGCGAGGACGTCGCCGGGCCAGCCGTGCCATCGTGCGCAGGCCGACGACCCTGTCGAGGCCGGTGACCTTCCGCAGATTCCCCGCCATGGACATCTGGTCTCTCCTTGCGTGGATCTCCTCGCACCGCACTCCGTGCCTTGTGGCGCCAGTTTGCCAGGGCCGAACGAGTGCCGGGTAAGGCTGTGGGAACGGAGCGTTCCGCTTCACTTGTAGACGTCCCGGGCGGTGGGGCCGTTCCGATCCGGCCGTCTCGATCCGGTTTGCTTCCGGCCGGTCGCAGCGGTGACTGCTGCACGGATGCGGGAGCGTCGCCGCGTAGGGCAAGTCGGTCAAATGGGAGGATCGGTGCATGATGCGAACCGACGGGTATCTCCTGAACCAGCGGCGGACCGAGACGGGGCAGGGCCCCGACGCCTTCGCCACGCTCTTCGACCCCACCACGTTCCGGCACATGGAGGCCTTCGGTCTGGGGTCCGGCTGGCGCTGTTGGGAGGTCGGCGCGGGCGGCGCCTCGGTCGTCTCCTGGCTGGCCAAGAAGGTCGGGCCGACGGGCAAGGTCATCGCGACGGACACCGACATCTCCTGGGCCGTTCCCTCGGTCACCCGCCCGCCGGTCGAGGCACTCGTCCATCACGTGGGCGTCGACGAGCCCCCGGGGGACGGCTTCGACCTGGTGCACGCCCGGCTCGCCCTGGCCCACGTACCCGACCAGGAGCAGGCGTTGTCGTCGATGATCAAGGCGCTGCGTCCCGGTGGCCGGCTCCTGATCGAGGACAGCGACGCCGCCCTCCAACCCCTGGCCTGCCTGGAGGAGTCCGGCCCCGAGCACCAGTTGGCCAACCGGCTTCGCCAGGCGGTGCGTGAACTGCTGGCCGAACGCGGGATCGACTCGGCGCACGGTCGCAGGCTTCCCCGCCTGCTGCGGAACGCCGGCCTGCGCGGTGTGGGAGCCGACGCGTACTTCCCCGTGGCCGCACCGGCCTGTGCCGCCCTGGAGTCGACCACCGTGGACCGGCTCCGCGAAGCGCTCGTCACGGCGAACCTCGCCACGTCGGAGGAGATCGACCGTCATCTGTCGGCCGTCGCCTCCGGCGCGCTGGACATCGCCGCCCCACCCCTGATCTCGGCCTGGGGGCGAAAGGCATAACCGCCCGTTCACCCGGTCAGCCGGCCAGGTCGGTCCCCGGCGGTCTCCCGCCCACCTTCTCCACCGCCAGCGCACCCGCACCGCACCCCTCGGCCGCCGCGCCCTCGGCGTCCGCGCCCGCGAGCAGCGCCGCCAGGAACGCGCCCGTGAACGCGTCGCCCGCGCCGGTGGTGTCGCGGGGCGTGGCGGGTGCCGCCGGGATCCGTGACACGACGACGCCCCCGCGCGCGACGAGGGCACCGTCCGGCCCCTGCTTGGCCACCACCAGGGGGACGAGACGGCTCAACTTGGCCGCCGCGTCGGCCGGATCGGGCAGCCCGGTCAGCAGATGGGCCTCGTCGCGGCTGGGCAGCAGCACATCGATCCCCTCGACGAGCGTGAGGAAACGGTCCACGCCGAGCCGTGTGAGGAACCCCGTCGACGCGGGATCCACGCTCACCGGCACTCCACGCGTGCGTGCCGACGCAAGGGCCATGGAAGCCAGCGCGCGACTCGGCTCGGCGAAGAACAGATAGCCCGACAGATGCAGCCGCGCGACCCCGTCGAGCAGGGACGGCGACCAGTCGTCCGGGTCCAGCCGCAGCGCGGCACCGCTGTCGGTGAGAAACGTGCGCTCGGCCGCGGCGCCCGTGTCCACCAGGCAGATGACCGTCCCCGTGGCTGCCTCAGGGTCGACCACCAGATGGGGTCGCACACCCGAGGCCCGCAGTTCCCGCTCGTGCCACGCGGCCGCGTCCGTGCCCACCCGCCCGAGCAGCCGCACGTCCGCACAGCCGCGATGAGCCGCCCAACAGGCCACGTTGGCGCCCGCCCCGCCCGGCAGCGTCCGGATCGCGGAGACCGTGTCCGTGCCCGCCGCGAGCGGCCCGCGGTGCCGGGCGACGACATCCGTCACGACGTCCCCCACGACGAGCAGCGCCCCGCGCCCGTTACCGGCCCCGCTCATCGCACCACCCGCAGCGCCATCGGGCTCACCCGCCGCACCACCGGGCCCGTTCGCACCTCGCCGGTGGTTCACCTCACGCCCCGGCCCAGGCCGCCGCGATACGTGACGCGAGCCGTACGTTGCCGCGCACCGCCGCGAGGTTGGCGCTCAGGGAGGCGCCGTCGGTGTGCCGTACGAGATAGCTCAGCAGGAACGGTGTGACCGCCTGGCCCGTGACGCCCTTCGCCTCGCACGCCGCCAGAGCCTCCGCGAGCACGCGCGCGTGCAGCTCGGGATCGAGCTGCTCCTCCTCCGGCACGGGGTTGGCGACGATCAGTGCCGACTCGGGGCCGCCGAGCGCGTCCTGCGCCCGCATGACGTCCGCGACCTCGCCCGGCGACCCGAGCGTCCACTCCACCGGATGGCCCGAGTCGGACAGATAGAATCCGGGGAAGCGGTCCGTGCCGTACCCCGCGACCGCGACACCGAGCGTCTCCAGCCGCTGCAAGGTCGCCGGCACGTCCAGGATCGACTTCACACCCGCGCACACCACCGTGATCCGGGTACGTGCGAGGAGCCCCAGGTCGGCGGACTCGTCCTGGGTCACCGTCCACTCCCGGTGCACACCGCCGAGCCCACCCGTCGCGAACACCCGTACGCCCGCGAGGGCTGCCAGCTGGGCGGTCGCCGACACGGTGGTCGCCCCGCTCACGCCCGCCGCCACCGCCGACGGCAGATCGCGGTGCCCGAGCTTGCGGATGCCGTCCTCGTTCGCGACCCGGTCCAACTGCTGCTTGTCGAGGCCGATGTGCGGCCGCCCGTCCAGTACGGCGATCGTCGCGGGTACGGCGCCCTCCTGCCGTACGACCTCCTCCAGCTCCAGCGCCACCTGCAGATTGCGGGGGCGGGGCAGCCCGTGCGCGATGATCGTCGACTCCAGCGCCACCACGGGGCGACGCGCGTCAACCGCTTCCCGCACCTCTTCGGACACCATCAGCACGCGCTTGCCTCCTGTCGGACGTTCTTCCCTCATCCCTGGCGGACGGCGCGCCCGGCCAAACCCTTGCGCGCTGTGGTGCAGGACACCAGCCTGAGGTGCATGAAGGAGAACACGACACGCCTCGACCACGTCGTCCTCTGGGTGCGGGAGCCGGTCGCCGCGGCCGGGTTCTACGAGAAGGCCGTGGGCCTCGAACCCGTGAGGGTCGACGAGTACACGGCGGGGCAGGCACCCTTTCCCTCCGTCCGGGTCAACGACGAGACCATCATCGATCTCATGCCCCTGGCCATGGCCTCGGAGATGCGGATGGTGCCGGCCGCCGCCGCCGGTGCCGGACATCCCGTCAACCACGTGTGCCTCGCCATGCCCGGCCCCGCCTTCGACGAACTGCGCGGCCGACTGGAGGAGCGGGAGGTCCCCGTCTCGGAGATCTCCCACGACTCCTTCGGCGCCCGCGGACCCGCCCGGCGCAGCTTCTACTTCCGGGACCCGGACGGCAACGTCTTCGAGGCGCGGCACTACGAGTAGCGCACCGCCCGGCGGCCGTCGCGGTTTCGGGCAACCCCTTCAGAACAACGGCTGCGGAAGCACCCCTTCAAGCGCCAGCAGTCTCCGCTTGGTCTCCAGTCCGCCGCCGAACCCGCCGATGCCGCCGTCGCTCTCCACCACCCGGTGGCACGGCACCACCACGGGCAGCGGATTGGACCCCATCGCCACGCCGACGGCCTGGGCCGCGCCGGGCTGCCCCACGCGCCGCGCGAGATCGCCGTACCCCACGACCGAGCCGTAGGGCACGCCCGACACCAGTTCGCGCAGCACCTGGCGGTTGAACCCTGATATCAGCGACCAGTCGAGCGGCAGCGCGAAGTCGTGCCGTTCGCCCGCGAAGTAAGCCTCGAACTGACGTATGGCCTCGGCCAGCTGAGGTGCGTCGGGCGCCTCCACGGGAGTGGTGCCGAGGCGGGAGGCGAGCCGGTCCAGGGTCCGGTCGCGCACCGGCTCCGTGGCGTGGAAGACGACGTTGACGAGGCCCTCGTCCGTCGCGGCCAGCAGCAGCGGGCCGATGTCCGAGCCGACGACGGCCCAGACGACCCGCTGCTCGTCCTGTGCATGGCTGTTCATGGGACCACCGTACGGGCCGCCACCGACAACGACCGTGGTGCGCGCTCGGCCCTGCAGCGCTCACCACCGGCCGCAAACCCCCGCATCAGCCTTGTGTGGCGTCCCTGACCACGTCGGGCTTGTTGGTGATGATGCCGTCCACGCCGTAGTCGGCCACCCGTCGGGCGTTGGTGGCGTCGTTCACGGTCCAGGTGAGGATCTCCAGCGGCTTGCCGTGCGGACCTCCGAGCGCGTGGATCGTGGCCACGTAGGACTCGGAGATGGTCGTGTACGAGGAGTTGATCTGGTCGCTGAACGTCGCGTACTCGGGGAGGTCGGCGATGTCCGGGGTGCCGAGCAGACCGGTCTTCACCGCCGGGTCCAGCTCATGGACCCGGCGTACGGTGTCGGCGCTGAAGCTCTGGATCACCAGCTTCTCCAGTTGCGCCGGGCCGAGCCAGCCCTCGTTGCTCAGCACTTTCAGGGTCTGCTGCTCGATCCCCGGGTAGAGCTGCGGGTTCTTGATCTCCAGGACGAGCTTCTGATGGTTGCGCGACACCCGCCGCATGTACTGCTCCAGCGTGGGCACGCGCGCGCCCGCGTAGTCGGCGCCGAACCAGCTGCCCGCGTCCAGGTGCCCGATCTCCGCCGCGGTGAAGTCCGCCACGTTCCATGGGGCGCGCTCGGGATAAAGCTCCTCGACGTTGGTCGTCCGCGCCAGCGTCGCGTCGTGGAGGACGACGAGTCTGCCGTCACTGGTGCGCTGGACGTCGTTCTCGACCCAGTCGAAGCCCATCTCGTGGGCTTTGTCGACAGCGGCCAGGGTGTTCTCGGGCGCGTAGGCGGAAGCTCCACGATGCGCGACGACCAGCGGATTCCCGGCGTCGGCGGCCGCGTGAGCAGCGGAAGTGGGGAGCAGGAGGACGGTGGCCCCCAAGAACGCTGTGGTCGCGGCGGCAACTGCGCGCACGTGCATGCGTACTCCTCGCGTCGATCGATCACGGTCAGCTCAAGAGTGACAGCAGAGGGTCAACGGGAGAGGTGCGCAGGATGGCCATGAATTGAATGGAGTTGCCCAAGTCCGCTCACGGGCACCGCACAAGTGGGGCAAGGCCGTGTTTCTTTGCCGGAAAATCGTTCGACCATTCCGGTGGGGGTCATACTCTCTGCGACAACCCTGACCGTCGTGGCGGTGCCGGGGCTGGGGGCATTGCAGGAATTCCAGGGACGCGACAGGGCGGGAAAGGCAGCCGCGAATGCAGGGCACGGTCGACGGCTTCAGCTACGGACTCGTCACACCGGTGGTGGCCTATCTCATGGCCTGCCTCGGGGGCGCGCTCGGCCTGCGCTGCACCACCAGATCGATGCTCGTGGACGGCCGCTGGCGGATCGGCTGGCTCGCGCTTGGCTCGGCGGCCATCGGCTCCGGCATCTGGACCATGCACTTCGTCGCGATGATGGGCTTCAAGGTCCTGCAGACCCCGATCCACTACGACCCGCTGACCACGTTCGCGAGCCTCGCGGTGGCGATCGTCATGGTCGGCATCGGGATCTTCATGGTCGGCTCCAAGGGGGCCGGCGGGGCCGCGCTGTTCACCGGGGGAACCATCACCGGTCTGGGCATCGCCTCGATGCACTACCTGGGCATGGCCGGCATGCGGCTCAACGGCACGTTCGAGTACAACACCGTCACCGTGGCCGCCTCGGTCGTCATCGCCGTGGTGGCCGCGATCGCCGCCCTGTGGGCCGCCGGGCAGGTCCGCGGCTTCCTGTGGAGCGTGGGCGCCAGCCTCGTCATGGGGGTCGCCGTCAGCGGCATGCACTACACGGGTATGGCCGCGCTCAGCGTCCATCTGCACAGCGGCGCGGGCCCCGACCCGGCCGTCGGTTCGTCGTCCGCCGCTCTGCTGGCTCCGCTGATGATCGGCCCGCTGGTGTTCCTGCTCCTCGCGGGAGTCGTCGTGATGTTCGACCCGTTCATGATCATGGGCAGGTTCCACGCGAACCCCGTCGAGCGCCGGCCCGGCATCCCGGCCCAGGCCACCGCCCACGTCTGCCGGCACCCCGAGTCCCGCACCGCCCCGCAGCACCGCGAGCGGCATGCCCGCACACCGCAGAATCGCTGATCGCGACCCGTTGTCAGTGCGGGGTCGTACGGTGGATTGCATGCGGCCCGTTTCCAAGATCGAACGCACGGTGGCGCCCTTCGAGGTCGTCAGCCCCTACCAGCCGAGCGGCGACCAGCCCACGGCCATCGCCGACCTCGCCCGGCGTATCGGAGCAGGTGAGAAGGACGTCGTCCTGCTCGGCGCGACAGGCACCGGCAAGTCCGCCACCACCGCGTGGATGATCGAGAAGCTCCAGCGCCCGACCCTGGTGATGGCGCCGAACAAGACCCTGGCCGCCCAGCTGGCCAACGAATTCCGCGAACTGCTGCCCAACAACGCGGTCGAATACTTCGTCTCGTACTACGACTACTACCAGCCCGAGGCATACGTCCCGCAGTCGGACACCTACATCGAGAAGGACTCCTCCATCAACGAGGAGGTGGAACGCCTGCGTCACTCCGCGACCAATTCGCTGCTCACCCGCCGCGACGTCGTCGTGGTCGCCTCCGTCTCGTGCATCTACGGTCTCGGCACACCGCAGGAGTACGTGGACCGCATGGTCCCCCTCAAGGTCGGCGAGGAGTTCGACCGGGACGCGCTGCTGCGCCGCTTCGTGGACATCCAGTACACCCGCAACGACCTGGCGTTCACCCGCGGCACCTTCCGCGTCCGCGGCGACACCATCGAGATCTTCCCGGTCTACGAGGAGCTCGCCGTCCGCATCGAGATGTTCGGCGACGAGATCGAGGCCCTCTCCACCCTCCATCCCCTCACCGGCGAGATCATCAGCGACGACCAGCAGCTGTACGTCTTCCCCGCCTCTCACTACGTCGCCGGCCCCGAGCGCATGGAGCGGGCCGTCAACGACATCGAGAAGGAACTGGGGGAGCGCCTGGCGGAGCTGGAGAAGCAGGGCAAGCTCCTGGAGGCCCAGCGCCTGCGGATGCGCACCACCTACGACCTCGAGATGCTCCGCCAGATCGGCTCCTGCTCCGGCGTGGAGAACTACTCGATGCACTTCGACGGCCGCGAACCCGGTTCCCCGCCGAACACCCTGCTGGACTACTTCCCGGACGACTTCCTCCTCGTCATCGACGAGTCCCATGTGACCGTCCCCCAGATCGGCGCGATGTACGAGGGCGACGCCTCCCGCAAGCGCACCCTCGTCGACCACGGCTTCCGACTGCCCTCCGCCCTGGACAACCGCCCCCTGAAGTGGGAGGAGTTCCAGGAGCGCGTCGGCCAGACGGTGTACCTCTCGGCGACCCCCGGCCAGTACGAGCTGTCCCGCTCCGACGGCCACGTCGAGCAGATCATCCGCCCCACCGGTCTGGTCGACCCCGAGGTCGTCGTCAAGCCCACCGAGGGTCAGATCGACGACCTGGTGCACGAGATCCGGCAGCGCACCGAGAAGGACGAGCGCGTCCTCGTCACCACCCTCACCAAGAAGATGGCCGAGGACCTCACCGACTACTTCCTGGAACTGGGCATCCAGGTCCGCTATCTCCACAGCGACGTCGACACCCTGCGCCGCGTCGAACTGCTGCGCGAGCTGCGCGCCGGTGAGTACGACGTCCTGGTCGGCATCAACCTCCTGCGCGAGGGCCTCGACCTCCCCGAGGTCTCCCTGGTGGCGATCCTCGACGCCGACAAGGAGGGCTTCCTGCGCTCAGGGACCTCGCTGATCCAGACCATCGGCCGCGCGGCGCGCAATGTGTCGGGCCAGGTCCACATGTACGCCGACAAGATCACCCCGGCGATGGCGAAGGCCATCGACGAGACCAACCGGCGCCGGGAGAAGCAGGTCGCGTACAACAAGGCCAACGGGATCGACCCGCAGCCGCTGCGCAAGAAGATCAACGACATCGTCGCGCAGATCGCCCGCGAGGACGTCGACACCGAGCAGCTGCTCGGCTCGGGCTATCGCAAGGGCAAGGACGGTAAGGCCGCCAAGGCGCCCGTGCCCTCCCTGGGCGGCAAGGTGGCCAAGTCCGCCAAGGGCAGGAGCAAGGCTGAGGAGACCGTCCCGACCGACCGTCCCGCGGCCGAGCTCGCCCAGCAGATCGAGGACATGACGGAGCGCATGCGCGCGGCCGCCGCCGAGTTGCAGTTCGAGATCGCCGCCCGGCTGCGTGACGAGGTCTCCGAGATGAAGAAGGAACTGCGGCAGATGAGGGAGGCGGGACTGGCCTGACCTTCCCTTCCGGCGCCGGGGGAGGGGACGTGCCCCCGGCGCCGGCGCGCTGTGTTGCAAGACCGACACAAAGTGCGACACAGGCTGCGGAAATGTCAGTGCCGCTGCGTAAGGTGCTGCACATCCGCGGACTCCGCGGGAACAGGGGACAGTCGAGAGGGGAATCAGCGCGTGACCGTCAACATGACCAAGGGTCAGGCCATCAGTCTGCAGAAGAACGACGGAGGCAGCCTGACCGCGGTGCGCATGGGTCTCGGCTGGCAGGCTGCCCCCAGGCGCGGCCTGTTCGGATCCCGCACCCGTGAGATCGACCTCGACGCCTCCGCCGTGCTGTTCGCGGACAAGCAGCCCGTCGACGTCGTCTTCTTCCGTCACCTGGTGAGCGACGACGGCTCCGTCCGCCACACCGGCGACAACCTGGTCGGCGGCGTCGGCCAGGGCGGCGACGACGAGGCGATCCTCGTCGACCTGGCCCGGGTGCCGGTCCACATCGACCAGATCGTCTTCACCGTGAACTCCTTCACGGGCCAGACCTTCCAGGAGGTGCAGAACGCGTTCTGCCGACTGGTCGACGAGACCAACGGCCAGGAGCTGGCGCGCTACACCCTCGCGGGCGGCGGCCAGTACACCGCCCAGATCATGGCCAAGGTGCACCGCGCGGGCGCGGGCTGGCAGATGACCGCCATCGGTTCGCCCGCCAACGGTCGCACCTTCCAGGACCTGATGCCGGCGATCCTGCCGGTGCTGTAGGCACGCACCGAGTACACAGAGCACGCGACGCAGGGGGACGAAGTCGATGACGGCCGAGCTGGTCCGGGGGCAGAACCATCCGCTGCCCGAGGTCCGACTGGAGATCCGCGTCTCGGCCGGCACACCGATCGTGGCCGGGGCCACCCTCGGCGACGAGCACGGCCGGGTGCACGGTGTCGAATGGGTCGCCCACCCGGGCGCGCCCACTCTCCCGGGCCTGGAGGTCCCCAAGCAGGCGGCGGCCGACCACCGCCTCGCCGTGGACCTCGACGCCCTGGCGCCGTCCGTGCACCGGGTGAGCGTGCTGCTCGCCCTCCCCGCAGGGACCGGCGGCCCGGCGCGCTTCGGCGCCGTGGCCGCCCCCTTCGTCGCGGTCACCGGCCTCGACGGCACCGAGGTCGCCAGCTACACCATCACCGACCTCGAACCGGAGTCGGCCGTCGTCGCCCTGGAGCTGTACCGCAGGCAGGGTGCCTGGAAGGTCCGCGCGGTCGGCCAGGGATACGCGGGCGGCCTCGCGGCGCTGCTCGCCGACCAGGGCCTGCCACAGGCCCAGCAACTGGCCGGCAGCATCAACGAGGCAGTGGCCCAGGGCCTCGCCCGCTCGGTGGCCGCCCCTCCGCCCCGCCTGCCGGACGCGGAACGATCCCGTCGGACGGCCGCCCCCGCGACCGGCCCGGACGAGACCCACGGCGGCGGGACCCCCCAGGGCGTGCCCGGCACCACCGCGCCGTCCCCGGGCCACCAGCCCACCTCTCCGTGCGGCACGACACCCCCGTACGGCTCTCCCCGCGACGGCACGCTGCCCGACCACGCGGCGGCGCAGCACGGCGGCCCCACCCCGGCGGACCCGGCCACCGGCCAGCCCGCCCAGGCCACGGCCGGCGGTCCGGTCAACTACAGCCACCCCGGCCGCCAGACCACCGCGCCGCCCCCGCCAGCGCCGACCGCGCCCCCGGCCGAGCCGGGACAGCCCGCGCGGCCCGTCGCCGGGGACGCGACCGGCTGGTCCATGGAGGAGCGGCTCTACAACCAGGTGTGGGGCATGTTCGAGGACCTCGCCCGCACCACGGCCGCGTACCGCAGTGCCGTCGACTTCGCCGAGTCGCGGATGGAACAGGAGTTGGACAAGGTCCTGTCCGACCCGCGCAGCCGCATCAGCGGGCAGGGCGACGCCGCGCGCGAGGCGGCCCGGGCCAAGCGCGCCCAGCTCGTCGACCAGGCCAGGGCCGCCCTCGACCGGGACCTGGCCCAGCTCGGTGCCGAGGCGGACGTCGTCGAGCCCGCACTGCCCCCGGCGTACGCGAGCTGGGACAACCCGGTCTGGCACGGCTACCGGGTACCGATGGAGATCCCGATGGCCCTGCGGCTGGGCGACCTCCATCTACCGGAGAGCGAGGACGTGCGCATCCCGATGCTGGTCCGGCTGCCGCTGGAGCGCGGCCTGTGGATCGACAGCGGCCGCTCCGGCTCCCGAGACGCGCTCGCCGACTCCGACGAGCTGCGCCGCCTCGCGCTCGACACCGCGGTGGCTCTCGCCGCCCGGTTGCTCGCGGTCTACCCGCCGGGCGAGTTCGCCGTGCACGTCATCGACGCGGCCGGGGCCGGCTCGTCCGCCTTGACGCCCCTGACCCGGGCCGGTGTGCTCGCCGGGCGGCCCGCCGCCGGAGCGGCGGGTGTCTCCGAGGTGCTGGGGCGGCTCACCCAGCGTGTCGACCTCGTGCAGATGGCGGTGCGCGGTGGCGCGCCGGACGCACTGCCCCCTGGCTTCGACACGGCCGAACAGCTGCTGATCGTCAACGACTTCCCGCACGGCTTCGACGACCGCGCCGTCACCCAGCTCCGCTACCTCGCGGACGAGGGCCCCGCCGTCGGGGTGCACCTGATGATGGTCGCCGACCGTCAGGAGGCCGCCGCCTACGGGCCGTTGCTCGACCCGCTGTGGCGTTCGCTGATGCGACTCACCCCCACCCCCGACGACCACCTGGCCGACCCGTGGGTCGGGCACGCGTGGACGTACGAGCCGTCGACCGTCCCGCCCGGCAGCAGGGTCATGCACGACGTGCTCGCCCGGGTCGCGGAGGCTCGCCGCTCCTGGAACCGCTGAGGACCGTCGGCCCCCGGCAGCCCGTACCAAGTCCTCGCAAAGCGTTTTGAACTGCGGTTTTGATCCTTTCTTTACCTTACCCTTTACCTTCTCTTGGTGATTGGGTACTCTTTTTCGTGCGGAGGGGAGTACTCCCTACATGCTGCGGCGTACCCGTCAATACGGATCGATCCGATCCCGGGGCGTCGGCCCGGCGGCACCAGGCGTTGTGGAACGCCCTGGAGGACCGGGTGGAAGAGACCTCCGGTAGCGACGACGCTGAAATTTGCCGTTACGTACTGCCGGAGGCGCAGTGGATGTTTCCGTGACCCTTTGGGTCCTCACAGTGGTGGGCCTTGCCGCCCTCATCGCGGTCGACTTCTTCATCGGCCGCAAGCCGCATGACGTGTCCATCAAGGAAGCCGGGATCTGGACGATCGTCTGGATCGTCCTGGCCGCCCTCTTCGGACTGGGGCTCCTCGTCTTCGGCGGCGGGCAGCCGGCCGGAGAGTTCTTCGCCGGCTTCATCACCGAGAAGTCGCTGAGCGTCGACAACCTCTTCGTCTTCGTGCTGATCATGGCGAAGTTCTCGGTGCCTTCGCAGTACCAGCAGCGGGTGCTGCTGATCGGTGTGCTGATAGCCCTGGTGCTCCGCGCGATCTTCATCGCGGCGGGCGCGGCCATCCTCGCCAGCTTCGCCTGGGTCTTCTACATCTTCGGCGCGTTCCTGATCTACACCGCCTGGAAGCTCATCCAGGAGGCCAGGGCCGAGGAGGACGACGAGGACTGGGAGGAGAACAAGCTCCTCAAGGCCGCCGAGAAGCGCTTCGGTGTCGCCGACCGGTACCACGGCACCAAGCTCTGGATCGAGGAGAACGGCAAGCGCGTCATGACGCCGATGCTCGTCGTGATGCTCGCCATCGGAACCACCGACGTCCTCTTCGCCCTGGACTCCATCCCCGCGATCTTCGGCCTGACCCAGGACCCGTACATCGTGTTCACGGCCAACGCGTTCGCGCTCATGGGCCTGCGGCAGCTGTACTTCCTCATCGGCGGTCTGCTGAAGAAGCTGGTCCACCTGTCCTACGGTCTGTCGGTCATTCTCGGCTTCATCGGTGTGAAGCTGGTGCTGCACGCACTGCACGAGTCCGGGGTACACGTTCCGGAGATCTCCATCCCGGTGTCCCTCGGCGTGATCTGCGCGGTGCTGATCGTCACCACGATCACCAGCCTGATCGCGTCCAAGAAGCAGGCGCAGGCCGAGGCCGAGCAGAACAAGGCAGAAGGCGCGGAGAAGGACAGCATCGAGGCCTGACGGAGGCCGACCCGCACCCAAGCACACACGGATGGGGTCCCGCACGACGGAGACGCAGTTCCACGCGTCCACTGCCGTGCGGGGCCCCTGCACGTCTGAAAGGATCACCGCATGCTCGTTCGGCTCCGGTCGCTCACGACGCGATGGACTGCTGTCGTCCCGGTTGCCGCGGTCGTCCTGCTGGCTCTCACCTGGGGACGCGATCTACCCCCGGCGGCCGTCGCCCTGGTGACCCTGGTGCTCGCGGGAGCCGTCCTGGCCGCCGTGCACCACGCCGAGGTCGTCGCACACCGGGTCGGTGAACCCTTCGGATCCCTCGTCCTCGCCGTCGCCGTCACGATCATCGAGGTCGCCCTGATCGTCACGTTGATGGCCGACGGCGGGGACAAGAGCTCGACCCTCGCCCGCGACACCGTCTTCGCCGCCGTGATGATCACCTGCAACGGCATCGTCGGCATCTGCCTGCTCGTCGCCTCGCTGCGCCACGGGCTCGCCGTCTTCAACCCCGAGGGGACCGGCGCCGCCCTCGCCACGGTCGCGACGCTGGCCACGCTCAGCCTGGTGCTCCCCACCTTCACCACCAGCAAGCCCGGCCCCGAGTTCTCCACGGCCCAACTCACCTTCGCGGCCCTGTCCTCACTGGCCCTGTACGGGCTGTTCGTGGCGACACAGACCGTGCGCCACCGGGACTACTTCCTGCCGATCACCAGGCTGGGCGAGGTGATCACCCAGGACGACCACGCCGAGGCGCCGTCGGCCCGCACGGCCGGGATCAGCCTCGGACTGCTCGGCCTCGCCCTCGTCGGCGTGGTCGGCCTCGCCAAGGGCGTCTCGCCGACCATCGAGTCCGGAGTCGAGAAGGCCGGGCTGCCGCACGCGGTGGTCGGTGTGATCATCGCGCTGCTGGTGCTGCTGCCGGAGACGATAGCCGCGCTGCGCGCCGCCCGCCGCGACCGGGTCCAGACCAGCCTCAACCTGGCCCTCGGCTCGGCCATGGCCAGCATCGGCCTCACCATCCCGGCCGTTGCCCTCGCCTCGATCTGGCTCTCCGGCCCACTCGTCCTCGGCCTGGGCGCCACTCATATGGTGCTGCTCGCCCTGACCGTCGTGGTGGCCTCGCTGACCGTGGTCCCGGGACGCGCGACACCGCTCCAGGGCGGAGTGCACCTGGTGCTGTTCGCGGCGTACCTGGAGCTGGCGGTGAACCCGTAGACCCGGGTTCCGGGACACCGACGGACGGACGAACGAACGGGGACGGGGCGGTGGCATGAAGAGCATGGGGCGCAGTCCCTGCTCTTCAGGGGCGCGGGGAACTGCGCGAGAAGCCCCACCCACCCGCACCCGGCAACGCAACGCACCCACTCGGCCGCCCCGACGCGCGGCGCCGTCCCTCATCCGGCGACGGGCTCGGCCTCCGCCGTCGTCGCCGCCACGCGTACCGGCCGGGTCTCCGGCAGCAGCGCGAAACAGCCGAGGCTCAGCAGCGCGATCCCGGTGAGATAGGCGCCCACACCCCAGGGCACCCGGCCGCCCTGCGCCACGGCGGTGGCCACGATCGGGGTCAGGGCTCCGCCGAGCACCCCACCGAGGTTGTAGCCGACGGCGGCCCCCGTGCAGCGCACCCGCGGTTCGTACAGCTCGGGCAGGTACGCGGCGATGACGGCGAACATGGTGACGAAGGCGAGCATCGCCACGAGGAAACCGAAGAAGATCAGCAGGGGTTCGCCCGTCGCCAGGAGCGCGACCATGGGGAACATCCATAGCACGGTGACGCCACAGCCGATCAGGCACATCGGGCGCCGCCCGTACCGGTCGCCGAGGACCGCCGCCACCGGTGTCAGGGCGCCCTTCACCACCACGGCGCCCATGATGCAGGTCAGCATGACCGTGCGGCTCACGCCGAGCCGCTCCGTGCCGTACGCGAGGGACCAGGTCGTCACCGAGTAGAAGACCGCGTACCCGATCGCGAGCGCGCCGGCCGTCAGCAGGACCAGGCGCCAGTGCCCGCACACCACCTCGGCGAGCGGCACACGCGCGGGCTCGGTGATCTCCAGGAACCGCGGGCTCTCCGTGAGCGACGACCGCAGCCACAGGCCCGCGAGGGCGAGCACACCCGCCGTCCAGAACGGCACCCGCCATCCCCACGCGGCGAACTGGGCCTCCGTCAGGCTCGCCGACAGCGCCAGCATCACCCCGTTGGCCAGCAGGAACCCCACCGCCGGTCCGACCTGCGGAAAGCTCGACCACAGTCCGCGCCGGTCCGCCGGCGCGTGCTCCGCCGTCAACAGCACCGCCCCACCCCACTCCCCGCCGAGCCCGAGGCCCTGCAGGAAACGCAGCAAGAGCAGGAGGAAGGGGGCCGTGACACCGATCGAGTCGAACGTGGGGACGCAGCCGACGGCCACGGTCGCGCCCCCGGTCAGCAGCAGCGAGGCCACGAGGACCGGCCGCCGCCCGTACCGGTCCCCGATGTGCCCGAACAGCACCGAGCCGAGCGGCCGCGCCACGAACCCGACCCCGAAGGTCGCGAAGGCCGCGAGGGTCCCGGCCAGGGGCGAGAACGTCGGGAAGAACAGCGGCCCGAGGACGAGGGCCGCCGCCGTGCCGTAGACGAAGAAGTCGTAGAACTCGATGGCCGTTCCGGCGAGCGAGGCGGACGCGAGTCGCAGCATGGAGGGCGGTTTCACGGTGCGTGCAGGTTGCATGCCGCGTCAACTACCCACGGTGACGGGCGGTTACGGGGGCGTGCGGAGGCCCGTGCGAGGCCAAGGTGGTTCAGGAGGCGTCAACGGTTCTCAGTAGGTCACCGTGATGCGCCGGGCGGGCCCGTCCACCCGGATCACGCCTCCGTAGGGGACGACGAGCTGCGGATCGGTGTGCCCGAGGTCCACGTCGAAGACGATCGTGGCGTCGGGGGCGTACGTCCGCATGGCGCGCAGCACGGCCTTCCGCTGCCCGGCCGCGTGACGAGCAGCCTCCTCCGGGCTGTTGGGCCGTTCGAAGGACCAGGTCTTGGGGCGGCCCATCAGCAGGGCGGAGAAGTGCCGCAGCAGGCCGCGTTCCCCCATGTTGCGCAGGGTGCGGAAGACCTCCTCGCCACTGGGCAGTTCCTCCGAGGTCTCCAGGAAGAGCACCCCGCCGTCGAACACGGACAGATCGCGCGGCACCTCGCGGTCGGCCATCAGCAGCCAGCCGACGATCTCCAGACAGCCTCCCCAACTGCGGCCCTCCACCACGCGGTCGGCGTTCACCCAGGTCCATCCGGCGCCCGGTACGGAGGGCGGCTCCGCGGCGAAGGTCGCCGGGTCGGCCCAGTCGCGGTCGATGTCGTTGAAGCGCTCGGCGGGCCGCAGGTCGTAGGGCCCCGAGGTGAACAGAGCGGCGCGCAGGGAGTCGGTGGTCAGCGGGTCCATGGCGCCCGGCCTGCCCAGCGCGGTCATCACGGTGCCGCCGTGGTAGCCGACGATCCCGGTGTTGCACAGGTACGCCAGCAGGTTGGTGTTGTCGCTCAGCCCGAAGAACGGCTTGGGGTTGGCCCGCAGCAACTCCCGGTCGAGGAAGGGCAGCACGGTGATCTGGTCGTCGCCGCCGATCGACGTCAGCACCGCCTTGACGTCCGGGTCGGCGAAGGCCGCGTGCAGGTCCTCTGCCCGCTCCTTCGGCGTCGTGCCCATCTTCCGTGTCGTCGGATACTCCACCGGCACGAGACCGTACTCCTCGCGCAGCCGCTCCAGGCCCAGTTCGAAGGGGCGCGGGAACAGCTCGGGCAGACCGGCACCTGGCGAGACGACGGCGACCCGGTCGCCGGGGGAGGGCTTGGGAGGGTACAAGGGCGTGGGCGCAGGCGTGATCATGCGGGGAGGGTACGGCCTCCTGCCGGCGGTTTCGCCGTGATAAACCGGGGGCGAGCGGCGGTCCCGACGGGTCGCCCACCCCGAACGGACCGGAGGAACCGTGCCCCGCAGCCTGGCCCACGCCCCGATCATGATTCTCAACGGCCCCAACCTGAACCTCCTGGGGCAGCGCCAGCCAGAGATCTACGGCTCGGACACCCTCGCCGACGTCGAGGCGATGTGCGCCAAGGCGGCGGGCGCGCACGGCGGCACGGTGGACTTCCGGCAGTCCAACCACGAGGGCGAACTGGTCGACTGGATCCACGAGGCCCGGCTCCACCACAGCGGGATCGTCATCAACCCGGGCGCCTACTCGCACACCTCCGTGGCGATCCTGGACGCCCTCAACACCTGCGACGGGCTGCCGGTGCTGGAGGTGCACATCTCCAACATCCACCGGCGCGAGACGTTCCGGCACCACTCGTACGTCTCCCTGCGTGCCGACGGGGTGATCGCCGGGTGCGGGGTACAGGGCTATGTGTTCGGCGTGGAGCGGGTCGCCGCGCTCGCCGGGGCGAGCCGGGCGGACGCCTGAGCCCCGCGCCCGAGGCCGGCGGGTAATGCCCGGTCTCCTGGCGGGCGTCCCTTACAGGCGGCCCGCCTCGACGATCCGGCGCAGGAACTGCCGCGTACGTTCCTGCCGCGGGTCGCCGAAGACCTCGTCCGCGGTGCCGCGTTCGAGCACGACGCCGCCGTCCAGGAAGCAGACCTGGTCGGCGACGTCACGGGCGAAGCCCATCTCGTGCGTGGCCAGCACCATCGTCATCCCGTCGGCCTTCAGGTCACGGACGACGTTCAGGACCTCGCCGACCAGCTCCGGGTCGAGGGCCGCGGTGATCTCGTCGAGGAGCAGCAGCCGGGGGCGTACGGCCAGGGCGCGCACGATCGCCACGCGCTGCTGTTGACCGCCGCTGAGCCGGTCGGGATACGCGCCCGCCTTCCCGCCCAGCCCCAGCCGCTCCAGGAGGGCCCGGGCCCGTTCCTCGGCCTCCGCGCGGGGGACGCCGTGCACCCGGCGCGGAGCGAGGGTGATGTTGTCCAGCACCGTCATGTGCGGGAACAGGTTGTACGACTGGAAGACCACGCCGATCCGCCGCCGCACCGCGTCCTGGTCGACGCGCGGGTCGGTGATCTCCTCGCCGTCCAGCCAGATCGCTCCGTCGTCGATGTCCTCCAGGAGGTTGGCGCACCGCAGCAGCGTCGACTTGCCGGACCCGGAGGCGCCGATCAGCGCGGTCACGGTGTGCGGGGCGACCTCCAGATCGACGTCCCGCAGCACGACCGAGCCGCCGAAGGTCTTGCGCACCGACTCCATCCGCAGCACGGGGGCGCCCTCGGAGGCGCGCGCGGACTCCACCGGCCCGACCGGCTCCAGGGCTTCGCGGCTGTCGCTCATGTCGTCCCTCCCTGCGCCCGCTGCCGGTCCATGCGGGCCGTGACCCAGTCGGTGAAGCGGGTCATCGGGATGGTCAGGGCGACGAAGACCAGTCCCGCGACGATGTAGGGCGTGTAGTTGAGGCTGCGGCCCACGATGATGTCGGCGGCGCGTACGGCGTCGATCGCACCGCCGATCGAGACCAGGCCGGTGTCCTTCTGCAGCGACACCAGGTCGTTGAGCAGGGGCGGCACCTGACGGCGAACCGCCTGGGGGAGCACGACGTGCCGCAGCGCCTGCCGGTTGGTCAGGCCCAGCGAGCGGGCCGCCGCGCGCTGGGAGGGGTGCACGGACTCGATGCCGGCGCGGAACACCTCGGCGACGTACGCCGAGTACGTGAGCGTCAGCGCGGTGCCGCCGAGCAGCACCGGGTCGACCGTCACTCCCTGGAGCCGGAGCGCCGGGACGCCCAGGACCACGATCATCAGGTTGATGATCAGAGGCAGCCCGCGGAAGAAGTCGGTGTACGCGGCCGCCAGCACCCGCAGCGGGAAGAACACCGGGCCGCGCAGGGTCCGCGCGACGGCGATGAGCATGCCGAGGACGAGCACGGCGGCGCCGCAGACCAGCAGCAGCCGTACGTTGAGCCAGAGCCCTTCGAGGACCCTGGGGAGCGCCTCGCGCGCGTACTCCGCGCTGAAGAAGGTCTCCTTGGTGCGGGGCCAGCCGGGGGCGCCCACGACGACCAGGTAGAGGACGACGGCCGTGACCAGGGTCGACAGGGCGGCGACGGCGGTGGCCCGGCGGGCCCGGTCGCGCTTGTAGCGCTCCCGGTCCAGCCGTCGGCGCGAGGGGACGTAGCCGTCGTCCGCGCCGGGCGGGTCGCCGCGGTCGTCCGTGTCCGCGTCCTCGGGGCCGGGATCCTGCTTCACCACGGTCACTTGAGGACCGGGGCGTCGACGGCGTCGGAGAGCCACTCCTGCTCGATCTTCGTCAGCGTGCCGTCCTCGCGCAGGGCGTCCACGGCGGTCGTCACGCAGGAGGTGAGGGCGCTGCCCTTGTCGAGGACGAGCCCGAACTGCTCGGGCGTGCCGCCCTGGTTCTCGAACTGGCCGACGATCCTCGCGTCCGTCACCTCGGCCGAGGTGATGTAGAACGCGGTCGGCAGATCCACCACGATCGCGTCGATCTGGCCGTTCTTCAGCGCGGACTTGGCCTGGTCGTTCTTCGCGTACGCGGCGGCCTGACGGGTGGGCTTCACCACGTCCTCGATGTAGTTCAGGCTGGTGGTGCCGACCTGGGCGCCCAGATGCAGCTTCCTGAGGTCCGCGATGCTCGTCGCCTTGGCGGCGGCGGAGTCCTTGAGCGCGACGACGGCCTGGCGCACGTCGTAGTAGCCGGACGAGAAGTCGACGGCCTTCTTGCGCTCGTCGCTGATCGAGACCTGGTTGATGTCGAGGTCGAAGGTCTTCGCCCCCGGTGCGAAGGCCTTGTTGAAGGGCACGCTCTGCCAGACGACGTCGGCCTTGTCGTAGCCGAGCTGCTTCGCCACGGCGTACGCGACCGCCGACTCGAAGCCCTCGCCGTTCTTCGGGTCGTCGTCCTTGAACCAGGGTTCGTACGCCGGTTGGTCGGTGGCGATCGTCAGCTTGCCGGAGGTCTTCGTGCTCAGGTCGCCCTTGGCGCAGGACGCTCCGGACGCCGAGGAGGAGGCCGAGCCGGTGGCGTCCTCCTCCGGCTGCGGGGCGCAGCCCACCGCGACGACGGCGAGCAGGGCGGCTATGGCGGCGGAGGCGGCACGGCGCGGGGAGCGCGCGGCTCGCAGGACAGGACGCATGGCGTGAGATTGACAGCGGGACGTCCCGTCTGTCGAGGTCACCTGCGGTTCTGTCCGCATTCTGGGAACGGGTGTTGCGGTTCTGTGAACGCGTGCGACCTCGAGGGCGGGGCCGCCGGCCGAGGGCGGGGTTGGTGAGGCCGGCGGCCCATCCACGCGGGAGCCGTCATCCCGTGCGGACCTGTCTCCAGTGGACTACGCCACGGCGTACGCCGGGAGCGCGCGCGGGACACCGGCGTGTGCGTTCGATTCACACGGGGCGCGTGCGGGAGTGGTCGCGCCCCCTGTCGTTCGCCTCACCAACTGCCTTGCGGCACCGGAGAGTTCACCAGCCCCGTGCGCGCCACTCCGGCAGGTGCGGCCGCTCCGCGCCGAGCGTCGTGTCGTTGCCGTGGCCCGGGTAGACCCAGGTCTCGTCGGGCAGCACGTCGAAGATCTTCGTCTCCACGTCGCGGACCAGGCCGGCGAACGCCTCCGGGTCCTTACGGGTGTTGCCCACGCCGCCGGGGAACTCGACATGCAGGTCACGCCAGGGGACCTGGCTCCGAGCGGTGGACAGATCCCATCCCGTGCCGGGACGCCTCCCCCTGCCCGGTGGCGTGATCACATACAGCTGGCTCTGACGCCTCCGCCGCCCGCCGCTTGAGGCGGGCAGGAGGCCTTCCAGCAGAGCCATCGGTGGAAGGCACACCGTGTCCACCGCGAAGCCGGTCACCGTGGACTCGAACGCGCCACCCGCGTTCTCCCGGTCGGAGAAGCGGCCCAGCAACGTCACGCCCGCGTAGTCGGCGGCGGAGAGCAGGGCGTGTCCCATGCCCAGAAGGGGAGCGGGGCCGGTGCTCCCGTCCGCACCCCCGATAGCAGCATCAGACCGGCGACGCCCCTCGCCACCGCGGCGGTCATCGGCGTCCTGGTCCTCGGTGAGCGGCTGAACGCGATCGTCCTCACCGGCACGGCTCTTCTGCTGTTCGCCCTGCTGTTCCTCGCCGCCGACGAGAGGGCCGGTCGAGTGGCTCCCGGAGGACGCCGGGTGCTGACCAGGGTCGGCGCGTGTCGTCTGCGGTCATGCGGGTCCGGGACTGACGCCGAAGCACCGTGCACAAGGCGGGCGACAGGGCAATGGCCTTTCGTGATCGCGCAAACCGGTGCGGATGCGCTCAGCCTCTGCCGGGGCGAGGCTGGCGGCATGGCTTCCGCCCGGTGGTCGTACCTGCCTGACGAGGATGGCGGGCGGCGGGCCGGAAGAGCGGGAATACCACCAGGGAGACAACCATGACTATCCGTACCTACGTCTCGACGACTGTGCGGAACGACCGTGTCGACGACGTTCTCCACGCGCTGGAGGATGTGGATCCGGATGCGATCGTGGCCGCTGTCAACCGCTCGGACGCTCCCGACGTCCCCGCCGGGGTATCGGTCTCGCTGACCGGTGACGCCCGTGAGGCGGTGAAGAAGCAGCTTGATGTGATTCCCGACCTGGAGTGGGAGATCGACGTGCGTGACACCGAGGATCTGTGAGCCGGACATGCGGATGGCCCCCCGCCCGGTCTTGCTGACCAAGCGGGGACCATCCGACACGGCGACGAGGAGGACTCGGCGGTCAGCTGCTTCGCACGTACGGCGCCAGGGTGAGCGCCCGCCGACCGACCCGAAGCCGGAGCTGTGGACGCAACTTTCCCCCGGTTACCAGCCTCGTGCGCGCCACTCCGCGAGGTGGGGCCGTTCCGTGCCGATGGTGGTGTCGTTGCCGTGGCCGGGGTAGATCCACGTCTCGTCGGGCAGGACGTCGAAGAGCTTGGTCTCCAGGCCGCCCATCAGGGAGTTGAACTCTTCCGGACGTGTTGTCCTACCAGGACCGCCCGGGAAGAGACAGTCCCCGGTGAACACGTGCGGATGTCCGTGCGGGTCGTCGTAGACCAGGGCGATCGAACCCGGGGTGTGTCCCACCAGGTGGCGCGCGGTGAGCTCCACGCGCCCCACCCGGATCGTGTCGCCGTCGTCGACCGGTACGTCGGTCGGTACCGGGATGCCCTCGGCGTCCTCCCGGCCGGCGTACGTACGGGCGCCGGTGGCCGCCACGACCTCGGCGAGCGCCTGCCAGTGGTCGCCGTGCCGGTGCGTGGTGACGACGGACGCGATCCCGTCGTCACCGATCAAGGTGAGCAGCGTGCCGGCGTCGTTCGCGGCGTCGATCAGCAGCTGCTCGTCGGTGGCCCGGCAGCGCAGCAGATACGCGTTGTTGTCCATCGGGCCCACCGCGACCTTGGAGATCATCAGGCTCTGCAGCTCGTGCACATCCGCAGGACCGCCGACCTTCACCGCTCCGCTGTACGTCATGAGGGCAGCCTATAGCGGGGGCAGCGAGGGGAGCGTGCCTCCTTCGACGCCCAGCGCGGTGCCGTCGCGACGGCCGGCCAGCCAGCCGAGGAGGTCGGCCCGGGTGCCGGTGATCATGAGGTGTTCGCCGCTTTGCAGTCGTTCCGGAGTGGTGGACCTGACATCTCCGGTGGGGATCAGGCGCCCGTCGTCCTGTCTGATCATCAGTGCGGGGACCCCGGGGTGGTCACGGAACCGGTTCGCGAGGAAGTTGATCTCGCGCTGTGCGAACTCACCCGGCAGATCCTCCAGCTCGTACCCGATCCCCAGATCCACGTGATGCAGCTCCACCTCGATCCGGCGCCGCCAGGGCAGCCGGTCCGCGGTGTCGAGGACTCCGTTGCGCAGCTCGACCGTGCGGGACCAGTCCTGGGAGAGCGAGGCCGCGTCCTGGAAGCGGTGCGCGCTGTCGCGCACGTCGGTGAGGTGGGTCTGCAGGGGGCGCGGCGCGTCCCGCTCGATGTCGGCATCCCGGGCCTCGCCGGAGATGTACATGGGGCGCCCTTCGAAGACGTTCACCAGGGCGTCCGCGTTGCGGGCGAGGTGGGCGAGGACGTGACCACGGGTCCAGCCGGGCAGTCGTGACGGCTCGGTCACAGCCGCGTCGTCCAGGTCGGCGACCGCGCTGAGTAGCCGGTCCGTCGCTTCACATACAGAGGCCAGGTCGCGGGCGTGATCCATCATGCCGCCGACCCTAGCCCCGGCCACACCTTCGGGTGAAGTGGGCGGACCAGGGCCGTAAATCGAATGCACGTGCTATATGGTCGGGAGTGGCGTCGGGCATGCTGGAAGGCCCGGGATTGTTGTGGAACGGGGAAACAGGACCGGCGCTGTCAGTGGCTCCCCCTAGTCTGTGGAGGACGGGGGCTTTGGCCCCTGTCCTCCACTCAAGAAAGGTGCGGACCGGCGTGGCCGACCGTCTCATCGTCCGTGGCGCGCGCGAGCACAACCTGAAGAACGTCTCGCTCGACCTGCCACGCGACTCGCTCATCGTCTTCACGGGCCTGTCGGGGTCGGGCAAGTCCTCGCTGGCCTTCGACACGATCTTCGCCGAGGGGCAGCGTCGGTACGTCGAGTCGCTCTCCTCCTACGCCCGGCAGTTCCTCGGGCAGATGGACAAGCCGGACGTCGACTTCATCGAGGGTCTGTCCCCGGCGGTCTCCATCGACCAGAAGTCGACCTCGCGCAACCCGCGCTCGACGGTCGGCACCATCACCGAGGTCTACGACTACCTGCGTCTGCTCTTCGCGCGCATCGGCAAGCCGCACTGTCCGCAGTGCAGCAGGCCCATCTCCCGCCAGTCGCCCCAGGCGATCGTCGACCGGGTGCTGGAGCTGCCGGAGGGCAGCCGCTTCCAGGTGCTGTCCCCGCTCGTGCGGGAGCGCAAGGGCGAGTTCGTCGACCTCTTCGCGGACCTCCAGACCAAGGGGTACAGCCGGGCCCGGGTGGACGGCGAGACCGTCCAGCTCTCCAACCCGCCCACGCTGAAGAAGCAGGAGAAGCACACCATCGAGGTGGTCGTCGACCGTCTCACGGTGAAGGAATCCGCCAAGCGCCGCCTCACCGACTCCGTGGAGACCGCCCTCGGCCTCTCCGGCGGCATGGTCGTGCTCGACTTCGTCGACCTCCCGGAGGACGACCCCGAGCGCGAGCGCATGTTCTCGGAGCACCTGTACTGCCCGTACGACGACCTGTCCTTCGAGGAGCTGGAGCCCCGCTCCTTCTCCTTCAACTCGCCCTTCGGCGCCTGCCCCGACTGCTCCGGCATCGGTACGCGCATGGAGGTCGACCCCGAGCTGATCGTCCCGGACGAGGACAAGTCGCTCGACGAGGGTGCCATCCACCCCTGGTCGCACGGCCACACCAAGGACTACTTCGGCCGCCTCGTCGGAGCCCTCGCGGACGCCCTGGGCTTCCGGACCGACATCCCCTTCGCCGGTCTCCCGCAGCGCGCGAAGAAGGCCCTGCTGCAGGGCCACAAGACCCAGATCGAGGTCCGCTACCGCAACCGGTACGGCCGCGAGCGCGTGTACACCACGGCCTTCGAGGGCGCCGTCCCCTTCGTGAAGCGCCGGCACAGCGAGGCCGAGAGCGACGCGAGCCGTGAGCGCTTCGAGGGCTACATGCGCGAGGTGCCCTGCCCCACCTGTGAGGGCACCCGCCTGAAGCCGATCGTCCTCGCGGTCACGATCATGGAGAAGTCGATCGCCGAGGTCTCCGCCATGTCGATCAGCGACTGCGCGGACTTCCTGGGCGAGCTGAAGCTCACCGCCCGCGACAAGAAGATCGCCGAGCGGGTGCTGAAGGAGGTCAACGAGCGGCTGCGGTTCCTGGTCGACGTCGGCCTGGACTACCTGTCGCTGAACCGCGCGGCCGGCACGCTCTCCGGCGGCGAGGCCCAGCGCATCCGTCTGGCCACGCAGATCGGCTCCGGCCTCGTCGGTGTGCTCTACGTCCTCGACGAGCCCTCCATCGGTCTGCACCAGCGGGACAACCACCGGCTCATCGAGACCCTCGTCCGGCTGCGCGACATGGGCAACACGCTCATCGTCGTCGAGCACGACGAGGACACCATCAAGACCGCCGACTGGATCGTCGACATCGGCCCCGGCGCGGGTGAGCACGGCGGCAAGGTCGTGCACAGCGGCTCCCTGAAGGAGCTGCTGGGCAACGCCGAGTCGCAGACCGGGCAGTACCTGTCGGGCCGCAAGGCCATCCCGCTGCCCGACATCCGCCGCCCGCTCGACCCGACCCGGCAGCTCACGGTGCACGGCGCCCGGGAGAACAACCTCCAGGACATCGACGTGTCCTTCCCGCTGGGTGTCTTCACCGCCGTCACCGGGGTGTCCGGCTCCGGCAAGTCCACGCTGGTCAACGACATCCTGTACACGCACCTGGCCCGCGAGCTGAACGGCGCCCGCAGCGTCCCCGGCCGCCACACCCGCGTGGACGGGGACGACCTCGTCGACAAGGTCGTGCACGTCGACCAGTCGCCGATCGGCCGCACCCCCCGGTCCAACCCGGCCACGTACACCGGCGTCTTCGACCACGTCCGCAAGCTGTTCGCCGAGACCACCGAGGCGAAGGTCCGCGGTTATCTGCCCGGGCGCTTCTCCTTCAACGTCAAGGGCGGCCGCTGCGAGAACTGCGCGGGCGACGGCACGATCAAGATCGAGATGAACTTCCTCCCGGACGTCTACGTCCCGTGCGAGGTCTGCCACGGCGCCCGGTACAACCGGGAGACGCTGGAGGTCCACTACAAGGGCAAGTCCATCGCCGATGTGCTGAACATGCCGATCGAGGAGGCGACCGACTTCTTCGAGGCGGTCCCCGCGATCGCCCGCCACCTCAGGACGCTCAAGGACGTCGGCCTCGGCTACGTCCGCCTCGGCCAGTCCGCGACCACCCTGTCCGGCGGTGAGGCACAGCGCGTCAAGCTCGCCAGCGAGCTGCAGCGCCGGTCCACCGGTCGTACGGTCTACGTCCTGGACGAGCCGACCACCGGTCTGCACTTCGAGGACATCAGCAAGCTCCTCAAGGTGCTGTCCGGCCTGGTCGACAAGGGCAACACGGTGATCGTCATCGAGCACAACCTCGACGTCATCAAGACCGCCGACTGGGTCGTGGACATGGGGCCCGAGGGCGGCGCCGGCGGCGGACTCGTCATCGCGGAGGGCACGCCCGAGCAGGTCGCCGGGGTTCCGGCCAGCCACACGGGCAAGTTCCTGCGGGAGATCCTCGGCGCCGACCGGATCAGTGACGCGGCCCCTGTGAAGGCCCCGCGCAAGGCCACGGCGAAGAAGGCCGTCGCCGCCGGCTCGACGGCGCGGAGGACGGCGACGGCCCGGACCACCACGGCCGCCGGGACCACGCCGACCGGGACCACGGCCGCCAAGAAGGCTGCCGCTCCCGCCAAGAAGGCTGCCGCGACCGCCACCAAGAAGGCCACTCCCGCAAAGAAGGCCACGCGGGCGCGCAAGGCCTGAGTGCGGCGGCCGGGCGACAGCAGTCGTCGCGTCGAGCAGAACACGGCGGCTCGCGGGAACTCCCCGCGAGCCGCCGCCTGTCGACTCGTCGGCCTGCGCGGCGAGCCGCCGTGTTCCGCGCGACCGTCAGCCCTCGCGCACCTCGGGCACGAGGGACCGCGGTTCGCCCACCTCCGCCGCGTACGGCGGTTCGGCGCCCGCCCGGGAGCAGGTGATCGCCGCCGCACGGGCCGCGAAGCGCAGCAGGCGGATCCAGTCGTCGGCGCCCAGCGTCGCGAGGGCGGAGTCGGAGAGGGCGTCCTGGGCCGCCAGGCCGTGCAGGAGGGCCGCGTTGACGGTGTCACCGGCGCCGATGGTGTCGACGACGTCGACCTTCTCACCCGGTACGCAGTGCTCCGCGCCGGCCCGGGTGTGGACGGTCAGGCCGTCGCCGCCGTGGGTGACGACGACGGCGGCGGGGCCGGAGTCCAGCCACAGCCGCGGGGTGCCGCCCAGCCACCGAGCGTCCTCCTCGGAGAGCTTGAGCAAGGACACCGAGGGCAGCCAGCTCAGGAAGCGGGCCCGATAGGCGTCCGCGTCCGGGATCAGACCCGGTCGGACGTTGGGGTCGAGGGCGGTGAACACGCCCTGGGCGGCGGTCGAGTGCAGCAGCTTCTCGTACGCGCTCGCGCCGGGCTCCAGGACGAGTGAGCAGGTGCCGAAGGAGACGGCCCGGGTTCCTCGGGGAAGCCGGTCGGGGGTCTCGAACAGACGGTCGGCGCTGCCCTCGACATAGAAGGAGTACCGGGCCGAGCCGTCCGTGCCGATCGAGGCCAGGGCGAGGGTCGTGGGCTCGGAGCCCCGCTGCACGGCGGTCACGTCCACGCCGGCCTCGCGCAGGCCGTCCAGCAGGGCCTCTCCGTAGGCGTCGTACGACACCCGGGAGCAGAAGGCGGTGGGGGAGCCGAGACGGCCGAGCGCCACGGCCGTGTTGTAGGGGCCGCCGCCGCGGGCCGGCCGCAGATCCACGAGCGCGCCCGCGCCCTGCGGGACGAGGTCGATCAGGGCTTCACCGGCGACGACGATCACGGGACGATCCTCTCTGGGGGCTCTCGGCCGGAAAGTATCGCAAAGGCGCGTGCCTCGCGCCGGGCTCCCGCCCGGCCCCAGGGCCGCCCGCTCCGCGACCGCTCACCCCGCCGTGGAGGCGGCGGCGCAAGCCCAGCCCTGCCCCGTGACCGCTCACCCTCCGGCCCAGCCATGGCCTCAGCCGCCGCCAGGCCCTGACCGCCCGGTCGGCCCGCTCACTCCCAGGCCCAGCCGATCCCCACGATGCCCGTGCGTACCCGCGGTTCGACGAGGTGCACCGAGCGGTGGAGGTCGCTCAGGGCGAGGTTCTGCCGGCCCCCGCGTGGGGCCGCGGCGGAGTGCTGGCTGAAGCGGTGGCAGCGCAGCGGGAGGGCACGTTCGTCGAAGCGGACCTGGAGGGCGTACTGGCCGCCGGTGGAGCGGAACCCGCGGACGTACTCGGTGCAGGCACCGGCCGTGCCGTCGTCGAAGCCGTAGCGGAAGAGGTGGGTGTCGCCGCTGCGCAGCCGGGTGTCGAAGAGCAGCTCGGCGACCAGGACACCGGTGTCCTGGTCCCAGCGGACCCGTCCCCTGCGGCAGTTCTCCAGGGCGCGGACGGCGATCCGCTCCGGTGCGCAGCCCGGGTCGCCGTGGTGGACGGCCACATAGCGGTCCACCCCGTCCCGGTGGGAGCGCACGATCTGCTGGGACTCGCGGCCGAGCAGCTCGCGGCGGGCGCCGATGCGGACCCGTTCGTGGTGGCCGACGGTGTGCATCCCGCTGTCGGGCGACGCCCCCAGTTCGGCGAGCAGCCGTTCGAGGACGCCGGTGGCCTCCACGACGGAGCGGTACGAGCGGCCGGCGGGCTCGTCAGGACCGGACTGCTCGTCGGCCCCGGCGAGCAGCCGGATCAGCGACTCGTCCGGGAGCTGGAGAATCTCCTCCAGGGCGCGCACGGCCCGCAGCGACTCGGGGCGCTGCGGACGCCGGGCGCCCTGCTGCCAGTAACTGAGGCTGGTGACACCGACCTTGACGCCGTGCCGCGTCAGGTGGTGCTGCACGCGCTGCAGCGGCAGTCCGCGGGCGGCGATCGCGGCGCGCAGGGCGACATGGAAGGGGCCGCCCCGCAGGACCGACTCCAGCTCCGCCGTGGCGACGTCCGCGACGGCGGCGGCGTCCGTGACCGCCGCGACGTCCGCGTGCTCTGTGGCGTGCCGCATGCAGGAACCTTTCCGTAGACGAGTGCTGTGCGCGACGTGTGATCGGGACCGCGCGTGCCGATCGGGCGCCCGGCGGACGCTCGGGCTCCAGGAACCCTCGGCGGCCGTCCGTCTTCACATCCGTACGGCCGCGTTCCTCACCCCGAGTTCCTCCGCATTGAAGCGTGTTGACCAAGTCCCGACAACACCTGCCGCGCGACATGGCCGGACACCGTCGCTGGGTTCCTCACCGCGCAGGCGGCCCCGGATCGGGCCCCGACAGGTCCCGCAGCGCCTGGCCCGAGAGCTTCGACTTGTGCAGAAAACCGCGGGCGGGACTGGCGGCGACGAGCTCCTGGATGTCGTCCAGCGGGTGCGTGGAGATGAGGACGATGACGGAGGCGGCCGAGCGAGCGAGCCTCGGCGCGAGCTCCAGTCCGCTCTCGCCGGCGAGGTCGACATCCAGCAGCACCAGATCCGGGGCCAGTTCCACGGCCCGTGCCAGCGCCTCCGCGCCCGTGGACGCCACACCGACGACGTGCACGCCGTCGTGTTCCAGCAGCGTACGGGCGGCCTCCAGGAACCGGGCACTGTCATCGACGATGAGACAGCGCATGGGCATGGGCACAGCCTCCCAAGGGGGGTCAGGGGCATACATTCCGGCTAGCCGTAAAGTGTCGTCGCCGACGGACGCCCGTCGGCGGGAATGTGCTGAAGTCCTGCGCCGGGTGGACGGGTTCGCTCTCACTCAGGGAATCGCACACGACACGAGGAGTAGCATGTCGTCGCCCTGGGGGCCGTCCCGTCCGGTCGAGTGGGGGTGTGCGATGCAGACGCAACGCCGGGACCTCGGAAAACGTCCTGTCCGCCGTGCCCTGATGTCGGGCGCGGCGGTGGCCCTGCTGCTCCTGTCCGGCTGCGGCGCGAGCGACGGCGACGGCCGGGTGGACGAGAAGGACAAGGCGGCGGGTGACACGACCTGCGACGGCAGGGTCGAGGGCACCGCCCACATCACGATGTGGTTCCACGCGGGCCAGAGCGGTGAGCAGACCACGCTGAAGAGCCAGGTCAAGGAGTTCAACCGAGCCCAGGAACAGGTGCGGGTCGAACTGGTCACCCTGCCCGAGCAGCGCCCGTACACCGAACTGGTGCTGTCCGCGGCCGCCAGCGGCGATCTGCCGGACCTGCTCGACTTCGACGGCCCGAACCTCTACAGCTACGCCTGGTCCGGCACCCTCAGGCCGATCGACTCCTGCGTACCCGCGAGGACCAGGAAGGACCTGCTGCCCTCTCTGAGGGAACAGGGCACGTACGACGGACGGTTGTGGGGGGTCGGCACGTTCGACTCCGGGCTCGGCCTGTACGTCCGGCCGTCGGTGCTGAAGGACGCGGGCGTGCGCATACCGAAGGGCGTCGACGACGCCTGGACCGCCGACGAGCTGACGGAGGTCCTGCGCACGCTGCGCAAAGCGGGCTACGAGGCGCCGCTCGACCTGAACTTCACCGACTCGAAGCTCGCCGACGAGTGGAACACCTACGCCTTCGCACCGGCCGTGTGGTCCGCCGGCGGCGACCTCATCGACCTTGAGGAGTTCCGCACGGCCGACGGGTTCCTCAACGGCCCCGAGTCCGTCGAGGCGCTCACCACCATGCGGCGCTGGGTGGAGGAGGGGTACGTCGACAGGGACCGCAAGAAGGACAAGAGCGCCTTCGTGAAGGGCCGCACGCCCATCTCCTGGATGGGGCACTGGAAGTACGGCGAGTACAGCGAGGCGCACCCCGGCGACGTGGCGATCGTGCCGCTGCCCGACTTCGGCACGGGCACCGTCACCGGCATGGGGTCCTGGCAGTGGGGCATCCCCTCCGGGGAGGCCGACGGCGACGCGGTGTGGCGCTTCCTGGAGTACCTGCTGCGACCCGAGCAGGTGGCCAGGATGAGCGAGGCCAACGGCGCGATCCCGGGGACCGAGGGAGCGGTGAAGCGCTCCCCGCTGTACGGCGAGAACGGCGCGGAGCGGCTGTTCATCGAGCAGCTGCGCGGCGGGACCGCCCGGCCCAGGCCGCAGACACCGGCGTACCCGGCGGTCACCGCCGCCTTCTCGCAGGCGGTCGCCGACATCGTCTTCTCCGGAGCGCCGGTCGACAGGACACTGGACGACGCGGTCGAGGCCATCGACCAGGACCTCGCCGCCCACGACGGTTACCCGAAGAGCGGTCCGTGACCCGCGCCGCGGTGCCCCGGCGAGGCGCTCCCCGGGGCACCGGACGGCTCGGCGCCCCGAGGACGTCCCGCGCCCGCGCGGCGCTGCTGCTCTGCATGACCCTGCTGCTCTCGGGCTGTGAGACGGGCGGGGACGACGGCGAGCGTCCCCGGCGGGCCGCGGACGCGACCTGTGACGGACGGATCGACGCCCCCGCGCAGATCACGATGTGGTTCCACCAGCCGTCGATGCCCGGTGAACTGGACGCCGTGCGCGCCCAGGTCCAGGCGTTCAACACCGGCCAGGACGAGGTGACGGTCCGCCTCGTCGACCTCCCCCGGGGCGACTACGACGACCTTGTCCGCACGGCCGCAGCCGACGGCGAACTGCCCGACCTGCTCGACTTCGACGCGCCGAAGCTGTTCAGTCACGCCTGGTCCGGCCACCTCCGGCCGATCGACTCGTGCGTCCCGAAGTCACTGCGCGCGGATCTGCTCCCGTCGGTCCTCGAACAGGGCACCTACCGGGGCCGGCTGTGGGGCCTCGGCACGTTCGACTCCGGACTCGGTCTGTACGTACGGCCGTCGGTGCTGAAGGAGGCCGGGATACGCATCCCGAAGGGCGTCCAGGACGCCTGGACCGCCGACGAGTTCACCGGCATCCTGAAGAAGCTGCGCACCCTGGGCTACGACAGGCCCCTCGACCTCCAGCTGCCGTGGGCCGGCACCGAATGGGGCACGTACGGTTTCGCGCCGGCCGTCTGGTCGGCGGGCGGCGACCTGATCGAACGCTCCACCTACCGCACGGCCGACGGAGTGCTCAACGGGCCGCGCACGGTCGAGGCGCTGACGACGCTCCAGGGCTGGGTGAAGGCGGGATACGTGGACGCGAACAAGGACTTGGACGCCTTCCAGAAGGGCCGCAGTCCCGTGTCCTGGACCGGCCACTGGTGGTACGGGCACTACACCGAGGCCCACCCGGGCGACGTGGCGCTCGTGCCGCTGCCCGACTTCGGCACGGGCAGCGCCACCGGGATGGGGTCCTGGCAGTGGGGCGTTCCCGCGGGCGCGGCAGACGGCGACGCCGTCTGGCGTTTCCTGTCCTTCCTGCTGAGCCCCGACGAAGTCCTGCGGATGACGGACGCCAACGGCGCCGTCCCCGCCACCGGCACCGCGATCGAGCGCACCGACGCGTTCGCCGAGGGCGGGCCCGCCCGCCTCTACATAGAGCAGCTGCGCGGGGGCACCGCCCGTCCCCGGCCGCAGACCCCCGCCTACCCGGCGATCACCGACGCCTTCGCCGAGGCGTTCGCGAAGATCATGCGGGGAGCGGCGGTACGGCCTGCCCTGGACGCGGCCGTGCGCGCCGTCGACAAGGACCTGGCGGACCACGACCACTACCCCCCGACCGGACCGTGAGGCCCGGCCGTGCTCCGCCCACCGCCCAGCCGACCGGCCCCCGCCCCGCACCCCTTGGCGGAGCCGGCGCACCGGCGCGCCACGGCCGTGGACAGCGTGCCGTTCCTGGCCCGGCTGCGTGTCGGTCCCAAGCTGATGCTGCTCGTCATGCTGCCGGTCACCGTCCTGCTGGCCGTCACGGCGTTCGCCGCCGTCGCCCAGTGGCAGGAGGCGCGGACCCTGGGCGACTTCGACACCGCGATCGAGGTGTCCTTCGAGATCAGCGAGGCCGCCGACGCCGTCGCCCGCGAGCGGATCGTGGCCGTGGAAGCCCGGCTGAACGCCGAACCGGACACCCTGCGCGCGCGGGCGGAGGCCCAGCGGATCACCGACCACGCGCTGCGACGGGCCTTCGAGGAGACCGTCGGCCGGACCCGGTCCGACGACGCCGGGATCCTCGACGCCGTACGCCGTCAACTGCACGCCGTGCGGGTCCAGACGGGCACCGGGTCGCTCCCGGCACAGACCGTCGCCCAGCGGTACGAGGCCATCGAGAACAAGGTGCTCGACATCGTGGCCGACCTCGAAGCCGGACGTCCCACCAGGGCCTCGGGCCGGGCGGCGGACGCCCACATCGCGATGCTGCGGGCCGTAGCCGCCGCCGAGAGCGAACGCGCGGAGCTCGCCATCCTCTTCCACGCGCCCGGCGACGGACACGCCACCGCCGCCGCCGGCCGCTGGACCGAACTGGAGAAGGCCCAGCTCAGGGCGTTCCAGCAGACCGCGTCGGACACGCTGAAGGCCGAACTGCACACCGTGAAGTTCCGGGCTCCCGGCCGCGCGGTCCGTATCGCCCGCGACCTGGTCGCCGACCCCGATCCCCAGCCCGTCGAATGGCCCTCCTACGACGACTGGCTCAGCGAGTCCGCGCAGTACACCGACGCCCTGCGCGGCATCCGGGACCGGGCCGGCCGGGAACTCGACGACACCGCCCACCGCGACCTGCGCACCACCCGCGCCCGGACCTACACCGAACTGACGATCTGCGTCGTCGTCCTGGCCCTCGTCACCTTCCTCGCGCTGGCCCTGCGCCGCTCGATCACCCGCCCCCTCGGCCAGGTCTCCGAGGGTGCCCGGGCCCTGTCGGACGGCGACCTCTCGTACGACATCCGCTATACCGGACGCGACGAACTCGGCGACGTCGCCGACACGTTCCGCGAGCTGCGGGTGACCAGCGAGCGGCTGGCCGGCGAGATCCGGGCCATGAACACCGCGATCGACGCGGGCCGGCTCGGACACCGGGCCGACGTCGACTCCTTCGACGGCACCTGGGCCCAGCTGCTGGGCGGGATGAACGGCACCATGGCGTCCTTCGCCGCGGCTCACGGCCGGCGCCGCCGGGCCGAACGGGAACTGGAGGGCATCTTCAACCTCTCCTTGGACCTGCTCTGCATCAGCGGCGTCGACGGCTACTTCAAGCGCGTCAACCCGGCCTTCGAACGCACCCTGGGCTATCCGGTCCGGACCCTGACCTCACGGCCGTTCCTCGACTTCGTCCACGAGGACGACCGCGACAGCACCCGGGCGGCCGTGGCGCAGCTGGCGAGCGGCGCCGAGGTAGCCGAGTTCGAGAACCGCTACCTCCGTGCCGACGGCAGCGAACGCTGGCTCCAGTGGAGCGCCCGGTCGGTGCCGGAGGAGGGCCTCATCTACGCCGCCGCCCGCGATGTGACGGAGAGCCGCCGGGCCGCGCTCGAACAGGCCGCGCTGCGCCGGGTCGCCACCGCGGTCGCGCGCGGCGTGCAGCCGTCCGACGTGTTCGCGACGGTCGCGGAGGAGGTCGCGTCGCTGCTGGGGACGGCGGCGGCCGTCATCCGCTACGAGCCCGACGGCAGCGTCAAGGTCCTCGGGATCGCGCACGCGCGCGTGGACGGCGGCGAGCCCGACTGTCTGACCCGCCGCGAGACGTCCGCCAGGACCATCGACGACGTCGCCAGGACCCGGCGCGCGGCCCGGTCGGAGACCTCCGTGGGCGCTCCCATCGTCGTCGACGGCCGGATCTGGGGTGTGGTCGTGGCGGCCTCGCTGATCGATCCGCTGCCCCGCGGTGCCGAGGCCCGGCTCGCCGACTTCACCGGACTGATCGCCACCGCGATCGCCAACGCCGACAGCCGCGACCAGCTGACTGCCTCACGCGCGCGCGTGGTGGCCGCCGGGGACGCCTCACGGCGCCGCATCGAGCGCGATCTGCACGACGGCGTTCAGCAGCGCCTGGTCTCCCTCCAGCTGGAGCTGCGGATGACGGAGACCCTGGTGGACGACCCCTCCTCGGAACTCGCCCGGCGCCTGGACCAGCTGGCCAAGGGCCTGGACGACACCTTCCAGGACCTGCTCCAGGTGGCCCGGGGCATCCACCCCTCCGTCCTGTCCAAGGGCGGCCTGGGCCCCGCCCTGCGCGCCCTGGCCCGCCGCGCCGCCGTCCCCGTGGAGCTCGACCTCGGCTTCACCCGCACCCGCTTCCCCGAACAGGTCGAGGTGGCCGCGTACTACGTCACCTCCGAGAGCATCACCAACGCCGTCAAGCACGCGCGCGCGAGCGTGGTGACCGTGACGGCCGAGGAACGCCCGGGGGTGCTGGAGCTGATCATCCGGGACGACGGCGTCGGGGGGGCCGAACCCGGCAAGGGGTCGGGCCTGATCGGGCTCATCGACCGGGTGGAAGCGATCGGCGGCAGGTTGACGGTCACCAGCCCGCCCGGCGCCGGGACCACGCTGATCGTGCGGCTGCCGCTGACGCCACCCGAGGAGGCCGCGACGACCGTCGCGACGCGCCCGTGACCGCCCGAAGCGTACGCGGTGAGGCCCGTTCTAAGGGGGGAGTCCGGGTCTCGGTACGGGCGTACGTTCCGGGCGGTCGAATCGGACGGCGGAGACGGCCGTCCGGCTCTACGGGCATGCGGATGTCTCGCCGTCTCTCGTCAGAGGCGCCGGTTTCCACCCGCGGCTGCGCTTCTTCGAGCATGGCGGCCAAACGTTCAGGTGTCTTCACGGCCCGCCCCCAACTAGGCTTCCGGCTAGCCGTAAGACCGAGTTCAGGCAGGCTGTCGGGACGAACGGGACAGGTCGGGCAAGGGGGAGACCGAGACCATGGAGGTCGATCAGCATCCGGTGCGCGGGCGGGTGGTGCTCGCGGACGACGACGTGCTCCTGCGGGAGGGCCTGGCGAGCCTCTGCGAGCGTGTCGGCTACGAGGTGGCCGGGCAGGCCGGCGACGCCGCCGGGCTCCTGGAACTGGTGGAGAACGAGCTGCCGGACATCGCGATCGTCGACATCCGGATGCCGCCGACGCAGTCCACGGAGGGGCTGAAGGCCGCGCGGGAGATCCGGGAGCGGTATCCGTCGGTCGGAATCCTGGTGCTGTCGGCGTTCGTCGAGGTCGAGGACGCGCTGGAGCTGCTGGCCGGCGGGCGCAGCATCGGATACCTGCTCAAGAGCCGCATCACCGTCGTGGACGAGTTCCTGGAGACACTGGACCGGATCCGCCGCGGTGGGTCGGTGGTGGATCCGTCGCTGGTGCAGGAGCTGGTCGCCGCGCAGCGACGCGACGATCCGCTGTCGATGCTCAGCAACCGGGAGCGGGAGGTTCTCGGGCTGATGGCCGAGGGCCGGTCCAACGCCGGCATCGGCCGTCGGCTCTGGGTCACCGAGGGCACGGTCGAGAAGCATGTGCGGAGCATCCTGGGGAAGCTGAGGCTCCCCGAGGAGCCGGACGACCACCGCCGGGTCCTGGCCGTGCTCACCTTCCTGGAGACGCGCTAGGCCCTGGCGTCACATTCCCGCCTGCCCCGCGGCGCCCTGCACGTGCTCTCGACGCACCGGGCACCGACCCGAGTACGTCCGGTACGCGGGTCAGTGCCCGGCACGCCGAGAGCACGCTCCCCCGGTCTCGGCTGCGCTCGACCGGGAGGTACCCCCACGACGCCGCGGGGCCGCCCTTCGGACGACGACGGGAATGTGACGGCAGGGCCTGGGGGCGGGGATCGGCGCTTGTCCACAGGGCGCCCGGGTTGTCACTCCCCGCCAGTAGGGTGTGGAGCATGGCCGATCCCTCCAGCTACCGCCCCAGTCCGGGGCAGATCCCGGACTCCCCCGGGGTGTACAAGTTCCGTGACGAGCACCGCCGGGTGATCTACGTCGGGAAGGCGAAGAGCCTGCGTCAGCGCCTGGCCAACTACTTCCAGGACCTGGCCGGCCTCCATCCGCGTACCCGCTCGATGGTCACCACGGCCGCCTCCGTGGAGTGGACCGTGGTGTCCACGGAGGTCGAGGCGCTTCAGCTGGAGTACTCCTGGATCAAGGAGTTCGACCCCCGGTTCAACGTCAAGTACCGCGACGACAAGAGCTATCCGTACCTCGCGGTCACGATGAACGAGCAGTACCCGCGCGTGCAGGTGATGCGCGGTCACAAGAAGAAGGGCGTGCGGTACTTCGGGCCGTACGCGCACGCGTGGGCGATCCGGGACACCGTCGACCTGCTGCTGCGCGTCTTTCCCGTGCGCACCTGCTCGGCCGGGGTGTTCAAGAACGCTGCCCGCACCGGCCGCCCCTGTCTGCTCGGCTACATCGGCAAGTGCTCGGCCCCCTGCGTCGACCGGATCTCCGCCGAGGACCACCGCGAACTGGCCGACGAGTTCAGCGACTTCATGGCCGGCCGCACGGGCACCTACATCCGCCGCCTGGAGAAGCGGATGACGGACGCGGCCGAGGAGATGGAGTACGAGCGGGCCGCCCGGCTGCGCGACGACATCGAGGCCCTGAAGAAGGCCATGGAGAAGAACGCGGTCGTGCTCGCCGACGCGACCGACGCCGACCTGATCGCCCTCGCCGAGGACGAGCTGGAGGCGGCCGTGCAGATCTTCCACGTCCGCGGCGGACGGGTGCGCGGCCAGCGCGGCTGGGTCACCGACAAGGTCGAGGCCGTCACCACCGGTGACCTCGTCGAACACGCGCTCCAGCAGCTGTACGGCGAGGAGACGGGCGACTCCGTGCCGAAGGAGGTGCTGGTCCCGGCGCTGCCCGACCCCGTCGGACCGGTGCAGGAGTGGCTCACCGAGCGGCGCGGGGCCCAGGTGTCCCTGCGCATCCCGCAGCGCGGGGACAAGAAGGCGCTCATGGAGACCGTCGCCCGCAACGCCCAGCAGTCGCTCGTGCTGCACAAGACCAAGCGCGCCTCCGACCTCACCACCCGCTCCCGCGCCCTGGAGGAGATCGCCGAGGCCCTCGACCTGGACAGCGCCCCGCTGCGGATCGAGTGCTACGACATCTCCCACCTCCAGGGCGACGACGTCGTGGCCTCCATGGTCGTCTTCGAGGACGGACTGGCCCGCAAGAGCGAGTACCGCCGCTTCCAGATCAAGGGCCGGGTCGGGGACACCCAGGTCTGGCACGGCGAGGGCCAGGACGACGTCCGCTCCATGCACGAGGTCATCGCCCGCCGCTTCCGGCGCTACCTCGCGGAGAAGGAGAAGACCGGCGAGTGGGTGGAGGACGAGAACGCCTTCACCGAGGAGGACGGCCGCCCCAAGCGGTTCGCCTACCCGCCCCAGCTCGTCGTCGTCGACGGCGGGCAGCCGCAGGTGGCCGCGGCCCGCCGGGCGCTCGACGAACTGGGCATCGACGACATCGCCGTCTGCGGCCTCGCCAAGCGCCTGGAGGAGGTCTGGGTGCCCGGCGAGGACGACCCGGTGGTGCTGCCCCGCACCAGCGAGGGCCTCTATCTGCTCCAGCGCGTCCGCGACGAGGCCCACCGCTTCGCCATCACCTACCAGCGGACCAAACGCGCCAAGCGTTTCCGGGCGAGCCCCTTGGACGACGTGCCCGGCCTCGGGGAGGCTCGCAAGCAGGCGCTGCTGAAGCACTTCGGCTCGCTGAAGAAGCTGCGTTCGGCGACGATCGAGCAGATCTGCGAGGTACCCGGGATAGGGCGCAAGACGGCCGAGACGATCGCCGCGGCGCTCGCCCGGACGGCTCCGGCCGCCCCCGCCGTGAACACGGCGACCGGAGAGATCATGGAGGAAGAGGAGCCCGGTACGACGGCGGACCCCTCTGGGGAGCCCGTGGCCGCGGGCACCCCGGACCGGCGGCGAGGGCAGGAGACATGACCGAGCACCACGAGCGCCCGGGACTCCCGGAACACGCAGAACCCCCGGAGCGCACAGAGCGTCCAGGACAACAGCACCACGAGCACACAGCGGAGCGCGGGGAAGCCCACAGCGCGGTGGGCGACGATGTCCCCCGGCACCCAGCGCCACAGGAAGACGGAGCACACGTGAGTACGGCCATCGAAACAGCCGGGGTCCCCGAGGCGGCCATCCCCGAGCTGGTCATCATCTCCGGCATGTCCGGTGCCGGACGGTCCACGGCCGCCAAGTGTCTGGAGGACCTCGGCTGGTTCGTCGTCGACAACCTGCCACCCGCCCTGATCCCCACCATGGTGGAACTGGGCGCCCGCTCCCAGGGGAACGTGGTCCGGATCGCGGTCGTCGTCGACGTCCGAGGCCGCCGCTTCTTCGACAACCTGCGTGACTCCCTCTCCGACCTGGAGACGAAGAACGTCACCCGGCGGATCGTCTTCCTGGAGTCCTCCGACGACGCCCTGGTACGCCGCTTCGAGTCCGTGCGCCGCCCGCACCCCCTCCAGGGCGACGGCCGCATCACCGACGGGATCGCCGCCGAGCGGGAACTGCTGCGCGAGCTGCGCGGCGACGCCGACCTGGTCATCGACACCTCCAGCCTGAACGTGCACGAACTGCGCGCCAAGATGGACGCCCAGTTCGCCGGCGAGGAGGAGCCCGAGCTGCGGGCCACCGTCATGTCCTTCGGCTTCAAGTACGGCCTCCCGGTCGACGCCGACCTGGTCGTGGACATGCGCTTCCTGCCCAACCCGCACTGGGTCCCCGAGCTGCGTCCGTACACCGGCCTCAACGAGGAGGTCTCCGCGTACGTCTTCAACCAGCCCGGCGCCAAGGAGTTCCTCGACCGCTACACCGAGCTGCTCCAGATGATCGCCGCCGGCTACCGCCGCGAGGGCAAGCGGTACGTGACCATCGCGGTCGGCTGCACCGGCGGCAAGCACCGCTCGGTCGCCACCTCCGAGAAGCTCGCCGCCCGCCTCGCCTCCCAGGGCGTCGAGACCGTGGTCGTGCACCGGGACATGGGGCGCGAGTGACCGGACGTGCTGCTCTGCGGTTGGGCAGACTGCGCCGCGTCACCCCCGAGGGCCGAGCGGGCCAGCCCGCCGAGGCCCGCGGGGCCAAGCCGCGCCGCCGGGGCGCCCAGCCCAAGGTCGTCGCGCTCGGCGGCGGCATGGGCCTGTCGGCCTCGCTCGCGGCGCTGCGCCGGATCACCGGCGACCTCACCGCCGTCGTCACCGTGGCCGACGACGGCGGCTCCAGCGGACGCCTCCGGGACGAGCTGGGCGTCCTGCCTCCCGGCGATCTGCGCAAGGCGCTGGCCGCGCTCTGCGGCGACGACGACTGGGGCCAGACCTGGGCCCGCGTCATCCAGCACCGCTTCCAGTCCCAGGGCGACCTGCACGAGCACGCGGTCGGCAATCTGCTGATCGTCGCCCTGTGGGAGCAGCTCGGTGACCACGTCCAGGCCCTCGACCTGGTGGGCAGGCTGCTGGGCGCCCAGGGCCGTGTCCTGCCCATGTCGGCCGTACCGCTGGAGCTCCAGGCCCTGGTCAAGGGTCACGACCCCGCCCGCCCGGACGAGGTCGACACCGTGCGGGGGCAGGCGACCGTCGCGCTCACGCCCGGCGAGGTGCAGTCCGTGCACGTCGTGCCGCACGACCCGCCCGCCGTGCCGGAGGCCGTGGCGGCGGTCCGCGACGCCGACTGGGTGGTCCTCGGCCCCGGCTCCTGGTTCTCCTCGGTGATCCCGCACCTGCTCGTGCCCGAGCTGCTCGACGCCCTCACCGAGACCAAGGCCCGGCTCGTGCTGTCGCTGAACCTCGCCCCGCAGCCGGGAGAAACCGATGGCTTCTCCCCGCAGCGTCATTTGGAGGTTTTGGCACGACACGCCCCTAAACTCGCCCTGGACGTGGTGCTGGCCGACGAGGCCGCCGTGCCCGACCGCGACTTGCTGACCGACGCCGCCAAACGGTTCGGCGCCGCGGTCGAGCTGGCGCCGGTGGCCCGGACCGACGGATCTCCGCGGCATGATCCGGAGCTGTTGGCCGCCGCGTACGACCGTATTTTTCGGATGCATGGAAGGATCGGCCCATGGCGATGACGGCAGCGGTGAAGGACGAGATCTCCCGGCTACCCGTCACCCGGACCTGCTGCAGAAAGGCGGAGGTCTCGGCGATCCTGCGGTTCGCGGGCGGGCTGCACCTGGTGAGCGGCCGCATCGTGATCGAGGCGGAGCTGGACACGGCGATGGCGGCCCGCCGCCTCAAGCGGGACATCGCGGAGATCTTCGGCCACGGCTCCGAACTGATCGTGATGGCGCCCGGCGGTCTGCGCCGCGGTTCCCGTTACGTCGTCCGGGTGGTCGCCGGCGGTGACCAGCTGGCCCGTCAGACCGGCCTGGTGGACGGCCGGGGCCGCCCGATCCGCGGTCTGCCGCCCCAGGTGGTCTCCGGCGCCACCTGCGACGCGGAGGCGGCCTGGCGCGGCGCCTTCCTGGCCCACGGCTCGCTCACCGAGCCCGGCCGCTCCTCCTCCCTGGAGGTGACCTGCCCGGGCCCGGAGGCCGCCCTCGCGCTGGTCGGCGCCGCCCGCCGGCTGTCGATCGGGGCCAAGGCCCGCGAGGTGCGGGGCGTGGACCGGGTCGTCGTACGGGACGGGGACGCCATCGGCGCGCTCCTGACCCGGCTCGGCGCCCACGAGTCGGTGCTGGCGTGGGAGGAGCGGCGGATGCGCCGCGAGGTCCGGGCCACCGCGAACCGGCTCGCCAACTTCGACGACGCCAACCTGCGCCGCTCGGCCCGTGCCGCTGTCGCCGCCGGTGCCCGGGTCGGCCGCGCCCTGGAGATCCTCGCCGACGACGTCCCCGAGCACCTCGCGGCCGCCGGACGGCTGCGCATGGAGCACAAGCAGGCCTCCCTGGAGGAGCTGGGCGCGCTCGCCGACCCGCCGCTGACCAAGGATGCCGTCGCGGGCCGGATCAGGCGGCTGCTCGCCATGGCGGACAAGCGCGCGTCGGACCTCGGCATCCCGGGGACCGAGGCCAGCATCACCGAGGAGATGGCCGAGAATCTCGTGGGCTGACACAACGCCCGGAGACCTCAACTCGCCGGTGCCGAAGCTCACTTGGGGCTGTCGGCACCGGCTTCCGGCTTTCTGCGTGAATTCCGTGATTGGCTGGTGGGGCCTCCTTGACTTGTCCCAGATCTGACATGAGCCTGGCGTCTGTTCGCTACTGGGGCGAACCACTGCAAGGGGGGCTCATGAGACGAAGAGCGAGATCGATCCTCGCTGCCGGCGCGCTCCTGCTGGGCGGTGGTGCGGGACTCGCACCGCTCGCTCAGGCGGCCGAGAACGACGGCTCGGACGCGGAAGAGGTCAAGGTCTTCCGGGCCGAGGTGACGAAGAAGCAGATACCGCTGCTGCTCGCGGCCGGGCAGGACGGTCACGAACTCAGCGAGCAGGCGCCGGAGAAGGGCACCGCCTCGGTCGAGGTCTACCTCACCGACAAGCAGGCGGACGCCCTGGAGGAGCAGGGCGTCGAGCTGACGGAACACCGCCTCAGCAGCAAGGCCGAGGCGCGCGTCGAAGCCGCGGGCGACGGGGTCTACCGCCCCTACAGCGGCGCCGGCAACCTCAAGGAGGAGATCCTCCGGACGGGTCAGGAGCACCCCTCCCTGACCAAGGTGGTCTCCCTCGGCAAGTCCCTGCGGGGCCAGGACATCCTCGCGGTCAAACTGACCAAGAACGCGAAGAAGACCAAGGACGGCGCCAAGCCGTCGGTGCTGTACCTGTCCAACCAGCACGCCCGTGAGTGGATCACGCCGGAGATGACCCGGCGCCTGATGCACCACTACCTGGACAACTACAAGACGGACAAGCGGATCAAGAAGATCGTCGACTCCACCGAGCTGTGGTTCGTGATCTCCGCCAACCCGGACGGCTACGACTTCACCCACCGGGCCGACGGCAATCGCCAGTGGCGCAAGAACCTGCGGGACGTCAACGGCGACAACGCCATCACCGTCGGCGACGGCGTCGACCTCAACCGCAACTTCGCCTACAAGTGGGGCTACGACAACGAGGGTTCCTCCCCGTTCCCCACCAGCGAGACCTACCGCGGCGACGGCCCGAACTCGGAGCCCGAGACCAAGGTCCTGGACGCCTTCGAGAAGCGCATCGGCTTCGAGTACGGCATCAACTACCACTCGGCCGCAGAACTCATCCTCTACGGCGTCGGCTGGCAGGTGGCCAGCCCCAGCCCGGACGACGTGCTCTACAAGTCGCTGGCCGGCACCCCGGAGAACCCCGCGATCCCCGGCTACCACCCGCAGCTCTCCTCCGAGCTGTACACGACGAACGGCGAGGCGAACGGCCACGCCTCCAATGTCAACGGCGCGGCGTTCTTCACCCCCGAGATGTCGACCTGCCAGACCGCGTCGAACATCGACCCGGACGACGCCTGGAAGCCCGAGGACTGCGCCTCGGTCTTCACGTTCCCGGACGACGAGAAGCTGATCCAGCAGGAGTTCGAGAAGAACATCCCGTTCGCGCTCTCCGTCGCCGAGTCCGCGGTCAAGCCCGACCAGCCGAAGTCCTCGGTCGGCATCGGCGCCCCCGACTTCACCCCGGCCGCCTTCACCACGTCGTACTCGCGCGGCGCCGACCAGACGATCTCCGTCGTCGCCCGCAGGTCCGTGCGCGACAAGGAGCTGAGGTACCGGATCAACGGCCGCGGTCCCACGTACGACCAGACGCTCAAGGCATGGAAGGGCGGCGAGACGTTCGGCGGCGCCGACAACCTGTACTTCGACGAGTACCGGGCCAAGGTGCAGGACGGCGAGCCGGGCGACAAGGTCGAGGTCTGGTTCACCGGTGAGACGAAGAGCGGCAAGCCCACGAAGAGCGAGCGCTTCACCTACACGATCGCCGAACGCCCCAAGGCCGACACGCTCGTCGTCGCCGAGGAGGGCGCGACCGCGACCCAGACGCAGGTCTATGTGGACGCGCTGAAGGCCAACGGCAAGAAGGCGCTCGTCTGGGACGTCGCGACGCAGGGCGCGCCCGACGCGCTCGGCGTACTGAAGCACTTCAAGCAGGTCGTGCACTACACGGGCGCCGTCCGGCCGGGCGTCGCCACCCAGCTCGCCCTGCGCGCCTATCTCAACGAGGGCGGCAAGCTGATCGAGGCGGGCGAGAGCGCCGGCGGCGCCGTCGACCTCGGCGGCGGCACCCTGTCGAACGATTTCAGCCAGTACTACCTGGGTGCCTACAGCCGTACCTCCCTGCCGAACGCCACCGCCTTCGCCGGTCTCGCGAAGCTCGACGGCTTCTCGGGAACCCTCGGCGACGCGCCCGGCAACCCGCTGAACACCGCCGGATCGTTCGGCGTCACCTCCGACGCGCTGCCCGTGGAGACGTTCCCGCAGTTCAAGAGCGCCGGCGCGGGCCAGTACCCCGGGACGGTCAACCCGTACGGTCCGTACGAGGGCGCGTCCATGGCGGCCGCCACGCACACCGACTACGCCTGGAACCGTCTCACCCGCACCGTCGACCTCACCTCGGTCACCGCGGCGGACAAGCCGACCCTGCGCACCCAGCTGCTGTGGAGCACGGAGGAGGGTTACGACCACGCCCTCCTGGAGGCGCACACCGTCGGCGCGGACGACTGGACGACGCTGCCGGACACCGGCGGCGCCACCTCCACCGCCGTGCCCACCGAGTGCGAGGCCGGGTTCTTCGTCCAGGGGCACCCGGCGCTGAAGCGGTATCTGACCGTGGGCTCCGGGGGCTGCACGCCCAGCGGCACCAGTGGCGCCTGGAACAGCTTCACCGGGGCCTCGGACGGCTGGCAGCAGGTCGAGTTCGACCTGTCCGCGTACGCCGGCAAGAAGGTCGAGGTGTCGCTCAGCTATGTCACCGACCCCGGCAGCGGTGGTCGCGGTCTCCTCGCCGACAACGCCACCGTCGTCATCGGGGGCGCGCCCGGCGCGGTCGAGGGCTTCGAGACGTCGCTCGGCGCCTGGAGCACCCCCGGCCCGCCGGCGGGCAGCCCGGCCGTCGTGAAGGACTGGGGACTGTCGGGTGAACTGTTCAAGACCTTCGGCGCGGTCACCACGGACGACACGGTGCTGCTGGGCTTCGGTCTGGAGCAGGTCGTCTCGGCGGCCGACCGCAAGGCGCTGCTCGGCAAGGCTCTGGCGGCGTTGAAGAACTGAGCGCCGACTGGGCCGAACGGCCGAGGAACGACCTCGCGGGCGGCCCTCCGGGCGTCTGAAATCAGATGATCGGGGGGCCGCTCAAAAGGTAATCACCTTGTAAAACCCGGGCGGTCCGTACCCCTACCGGCGAGTACGGACCGCACCGGCATGTATAGGGCATCTCGATGTCACTCGACGGGTGTCGGGGAGGTAGGGTCGTAGGCGGTCGGGGACATCCCATACAGCTCGCCGGCACTGAGCCGGCGTACCAACGAGGAGATCGGTTCGTGACGATCCGCGTAGGCATCAACGGCTTTGGCCGCATCGGTCGTAACTACTTCCGCGCGCTGCTGGAGCAGGGTGCGGACATCGAGATCGTGGCTGTCAACGACCTGGGTGACACCGCGACCACCGCTCACCTGCTGAAGTACGACACCATCCTGGGCCGTCTCAAGGCCGAGGTGTCGAACACCGCCGACACGATCACCGTGGACGGCCACACCATCAAGGTCCTCTCCGAGCGCAACCCCGCGGACATCCCGTGGGGCGAGCTGGGCGTCGACATCGTCATCGAGTCCACCGGCATCTTCACGAAGAAGGCCGACGCCGAGAAGCACCTCGCCGGCGGCGCCAAGAAGGTCCTCATCTCGGCTCCGGCCAAGGACGAGGACATCACCATCGTGATGGGCGTCAACCAGGACAAGTACGACCCGGCGAACCACCACGTCATCTCCAACGCCTCCTGCACCACCAACTGTGTGGCGCCGATGGCCAAGGTCCTCGACGAGAACTTCGGCATCGTCAAGGGTCTGATGACGACGGTCCACGCCTACACCAACGACCAGCGCATCCTGGACTTCCCGCACTCGGACCTGCGCCGCGCCCGCGCCGCCGCCGAGAACATCATCCCGACCACCACGGGTGCCGCGAAGGCCACCGCGCTGGTCCTGCCGCAGCTCAAGGGCAAGCTCGACGGCATCGCGATGCGCGTCCCGGTCCCGACCGGCTCGGCCACCGACCTGGTCGTCACGCTGCAGCGCGAGGTCACCAAGGACGAGGTCAACGCCGCGTTCAAGAAGGCCTCCGAGGACGGCGACCTCAAGGGTTACCTGGCCTACACCGAGGACCCGATCGTCTCCTCGGACATCGTCAGCGACCCGGCCTCCTGCACCTTCGACTCCTCCCTGACCATGGTCCAGGAGGGCAACTCGGTGAAGATCCTCGGTTGGTACGACAACGAGTGGGGCTACTCCAACCGCCTCGTCGACCTCACGGTCTTCGTCGGCGGCCAGCTCTGATCGGCAGAGCGGGCACTTCCGTGTGAGAGCAGGGCTCGGGCGGCGCAAGGACGCGTCGTCCGAGCCCTGACTCACGTACACAAGCTGTTCCTCCTACGATCACGAGCACCACAAGTCCTCCTCGGGAGCCCTCTCCATGAAGACGATCGACGAGCTCCTCGCCGAGCCAGTCGCCGGCCGGCGGGTCTTCGTCCGCGCCGACCTCAACGTGCCGCTCGACGGCACCACCATCACCGACGACGGCCGGATCCGCGCCGTCCTGCCCACCGTGAAGGCACTCGCCGAGGCGGGCGCGCGCGTCGTCGTCGCCTCCCACCTGGGCCGCCCCAAGGGCGCCCCGGACCCGGCCTTCTCCCTCGCCCCGGCCGCCGCCCGCCTCGGTGAACTTCTCGGCGCCGACGTGGCGTTCGCGACCGACACGGTCGGCGAGTCCGCCACCGCCACGGTCGCCGGTCTGACCGACGGTCAGGTCGCGGTCGTCGAGAACCTTCGCTTCAACGCCGGCGAGACGAGCAAGGACGACGCCGAGCGCGGCGCCTTCGCCGATCAGCTGGCCGCCCTCGCGGACGTCTACGTCGGCGACGGCTTCGGCGCGGTGCACCGGAGGCACGCCTCGGTCTTCGACCTCCCGGCCCGGCTGCCGCACTACGCCGGGTACCTCATCGCCACCGAGGTCGGCGTCCTGAGGAAGCTCACCGACGACGTCCAGCGGCCCTACGTGGTCGCCCTCGGCGGCGCCAAGGTCTCCGACAAGCTCGCCGTCATCGACCAGCTGCTCGGCAAGGCCGACCGCATCCTCATCGGCGGCGGCATGGCCTACACCTTCCTCAAGGCCAAGGGCTACGAGGTCGGCAGCTCGCTCCTGCAGGAGGACCAGCTCGACGCGGTCACCGAGTACCTGGAGCGGGCGGAGAAGACCGGTGTCGAGCTGGTCCTGCCCGTCGACGCCGTCGTCGCGCCCGCCTTCCCGGACCTGAAGAGCAAGGCCCCGGCCGACGCCACCTCGGTCGCCGCGGACGCCATGCCGACCGGACAGATGGGCCTGGACATCGGTCCGGAGTCCGCCACGCTGTACGCCTCGAAGATCGCGGACGCCGCCACCGTCTTCTGGAACGGCCCCATGGGCGTCTTCGAGCACCCCGATTTCGCCGAGGGCACCAAGGCCGTCGCCCAGGCGCTCCTCGACTCGGACGCCTTCACGGTCGTCGGAGGCGGCGACTCCGCCGCGGCCGTACGGATCCTGGGCTTCGACGAAAACGCATTCGGCCACATCTCTACCGGTGGCGGCGCCTCCCTCGAATACCTCGAGGGCAAGACGCTCCCCGGCCTCGCCGCACTGGAGGACTGACCCTCAATGAGCACGCGTACGCCCCTGATGGCGGGCAACTGGAAGATGAACCTCAACCACCTCGAGGCCATCGCGCACGTCCAGAAGCTCGCCTTCGCCCTCGCCGACAAGGACTACGAGGCCTGTGAGGTCGCGGTCCTGCCGCCCTTCACCGACCTGCGCTCGGTCCAGACCCTGGTCGACGGCGACAAGCTCAAGATCAAGTACGGCGCCCAGGACCTCTCGGCCCACGACTCCGGCGCCTACACCGGCGAGATCTCCGGCCCGATGCTGGCCAAGCTCAAGTGCACGTTCGTGGCGGTCGGCCACTCCGAGCGCCGCCAGTACCACGACGAGACCGACGAGATCGTGGGCGCCAAGGTCAAGGCAGCCTTCAAGCACGGCCTCACCCCGATCCTGTGCGTCGGCGAGGAGCTGGAGGTCCGCGAGGCGGGCAACCACGTCTCCCACACCCTCGCCCAGGTCGAGGGCGGCCTGAAGGACGTACCCGCCGAGCACGCCGAGACCGTCGTCATCGCCTACGAGCCCGTCTGGGCCATCGGCACCGGCAAGGTCTGCGGTGCCGAGGACGCCCAGGAGGTGTGCGCGGCCATCCGCGGCAAGCTCGCCGAGCTGTACGACCAGGAGCTCGCCGACAAGGTCCGTATCCAGTACGGCGGCTCCGTCAAGGCCGGGAACGTCGCCGAGATCATGGCCCAGGCCGACATCGACGGTGCCCTCGTCGGCGGTGCCTCGCTGGACGCCGACGAGTTCGTCAAGATCGTGCGCTTCCGCGACCAGTGAGTCGCCGGGGCGCGGCCGGTGTCGACGAGCCGAGCGCGCGGAGGCCCGAAGGGCTGAGCACGGTCGGCTCGTCGACACCGGATCGGAGCGCCCCGGCGGCGAACCGAAGACCAGTGAGTAGGCGGTAGCAGCGAGACGTCGTACTCTTGCGGGGACCGGCCGCCGCGGCCGGTCCCCGCAGTCCATCAGAATCCGAGGAAGTTGGTCCAGCCGTGGTTATGGGGTTCTCGATCGCCCTGATCGTCTTCAGCCTGCTGATGATGCTGCTGGTGCTGATGCACAAGGGCAAGGGCGGCGGCCTCTCCGACATGTTCGGTGGCGGTATGCAGTCCTCCGTCGGCGGCTCCTCGGTCGCCGAGCGCAACCTCGACCGGATCACCGTCGTGGTCGGTCTGCTCTGGTTCGCGTGCATTGTCGTACTCGGCATCCTGATGAAGGTCAACAACTGACCCTCAGGCCGACACCGGCGAACAACGCGTCACGGACGCACCATTCCGCACGTAAAGCCCCATGCCGGGTACGCGACTTCAAGCGCGGCCTATCATGGGGCTTGCGTCTGTGGGCGGGATGTAACTCCAATCACTGGACGCGCGTTGGGCCTTACGTAGACTGAGGCGCTCGCAGCGAAGCGAAACGCCGACTCGCTTCGCCGCACCATCACGCAGGGAGTTACGACCGTGGCAAGTGGCAACGCGATCCGAGGAAGCCGGGTCGGGGCGGGGCCGATGGGCGAAGCCGAGCGCGGCGAGTCCGCACCCCGGCTGCGCATCTCCTTCTGGTGCTCCAACGGACACGAGACCCAGCCGAGCTTCGCCAGCGACGCACAGGTCCCCGACACCTGGGACTGCCCGCGCTGCGGCTTCCCGGCCGGACAGGACCGGGACAACCCGCCGGACCCACCGCGCACCGAGCCCTACAAGACGCACCTCGCGTACGTCCGCGAGCGGCGCAGCGACGCGGACGGCGAAGCGATCCTCGCCGAGGCGCTCGCCAAACTGCGGGGCGAGATCTAGGCAGTACACCGGCCGGGCACCCAGGGTGCCCGGCCGGATGTGTTCGGGGCGGTCGACCTGCTCGCCGTCGCCTTCTTCGTCCTGTCCGTCGTCGCGCTGACACCGGTGCTCCAGGCGGACGTATCTGTTGTTGTGCCGTACGACCGGAGTACGACAGCTTGTGTTCCGTCGTGATCAATTAGGTTGGAACGGCAGCGGGGCAAGGTACGCAGGCAGGACCAGGTAGGAAAGAAGGCTGAAGTCCGAGATGAACGCAGAAAGCCGTACCAGGCTCAACCAGACGCCCGAGTGGACCGCGCTGGCCGAGCACCGGGAGCAGCAGGGCGACGTCCAGCTGCGTGAGCTGTTCGCGGCCGACCCGGGGCGCGGCGCCGGGTACACACTGGAGGTCGGCGATCTGCACGTCGACTACTCCAAGCATCTGGTCACCGACGAGACGCTGCGGCTGCTGCGCGAGCTGGCCGCCGCGACCGACGTGTTCGGGCTGCGGGACGCCATGTTCCGCGGCGAGAAGATCAACACCACCGAGGACCGTGCCGTCCTGCACATCGCGCTGCGCGCCCCGCGCGACGCGGTCATCGAGGTCGACGGCGAGAACGTGGTGCCCGGCGTGCACGCCGTGCTCGACAAGATGGCCGGCTTCGCCGAGCGCATCCGCTCCGGTGAGTGGACCGGCCACACGGGCAGGCGTATCAAGAACGTCGTCAACATCGGGATCGGCGGCTCCGACCTCGGCCCGGCGATGGCGTACGAGGTGCTGCGCTCCTGCACCGACCGCGATCTGACGGTCCGCTTCGTGTCCAACGTGGACGGGGCGGATCTGCACGAGGCGGTGCGGGACCTGGACGCCGCGGAGACGCTGTTCATCATCGCCTCCAAGACGTTCACCACGATCGAGACGATCACCAACGCGACCTCCGCGCGCGACTGGCTGCTCACCGAGCTGAAGGCCGGCCCCGAGGCTGTCGCCAAGCACTTCGTGGCGCTGTCGACGAACGCTCAGAAGGTGTCGGACTTCGGTATCGACACCGCCAACATGTTCGAGTTCTGGGACTGGGTCGGCGGCCGCTACTCGTTCGACTCGGCGATCGGGCTGTCCCTGATGATCGCGATCGGTCCCGACCGCTTCCGGGAGATGCTCGACGGGTTCCACCTCGTCGACGAGCACTTCCGCACGGCACCCGCCGAGTCCAATGTGCCGCTGCTGCTCGGCCTGTTGGGGATCTGGTACGGCAACTTCCACGACGCCCAGTCGCACGCGGTGCTGCCGTACAGCCACTACCTGTCCAAGTTCACGGCCTACCTCCAGCAGCTGGACATGGAGTCCAACGGCAAGTACGTGGGCCGGGACGGGGTGCCTGTGGAGTGGCAGACCGGGCCGGTGGTCTGGGGCACGCCCGGGACGAACGGGCAGCACGCGTACTACCAGTTGATCCACCAGGGCACCAAGCTGATCCCGGCGGACTTCATCGGGTTCGCCGAGCCGGTCGCCGAGCTGAGCGACACGCTCAAGGCCCAGCACGACCTCCTGATGGCCAACTTCTTCGCCCAGACCCAGGCACTGGCCTTCGGCAAGACGCCGGACGAGGTGCGGGCGGAGGGCGTGCCGGAGGAGCTGGTGCCGCACAAGACGTTCAAGGGCAACCACCCGACGACCACGATCCTGGCCAAGGAGCTGACCCCGTCGGTCCTCGGTCAGCTCATCGCGCTGTACGAGCACAAGGTGTTCGTCCAGGGCGCCGTCTGGAACATCGACTCCTTCGACCAGTGGGGGGTCGAGCTGGGCAAGGTTCTCGCCAAGCGCGTCGAGCCGGCCCTCACGGAAGGCGCCGAGGTGCCGGGTCTGGACGAGTCCACGAAGGCCCTGGTCGCCAAGTACCGGGCGCTGCGCGGTCGGAGCTAGCGGGATGGGGGTGGGGAAACGGGCGGCCGCGCGTCGCCCGCTTCCCCACCCGGTTCCGGTGGGCCTCAGTGGCCCATGCCGGCGCCCCCGTCGACCGGGATCACGGCACCGCGTACGTAACCCGCGCCGGCCAGGAAGGCCACCGCCTCGGCGACCTCCTCCGGGGTGCCCAGGCGCCCGGCGGGGGTGGTGCTCAGCAGTGCGCGGCGCTGTTCCGGGGTGAGGGCGCGGCTCATGTCCGTGTCGGTGAGCCCCGGGGCGACGACGTTGCAGGTGATGTCCCGGGGACCGAGCTCCCGCGTGAGGGAGCGGGCGAAGCCGACCAGGCCGGCCTTCGCCGCCGCGTAGTTGGTCTGGCCCGGCGAGCCGTTCAGGGCGGCCGTGGACGAGATCAGCACGATCCGGCCGTGGCCCACGCGCAGCATGCCGCGCACCGCGCGCTGCGCGACCCGGAAGGCCCCGGTGAGGTCGGTGTCGACGACGGAGGTGAAGTCCTCCTCGGACATCCGCAGCAGCAGCCGGTCCCGGGCGGCGCCGGCGTTCGCGACCAGAACGGTGACCGGGCCGTGGGCCGTCTCGGCCTCCTTGAAGGCCTGGTCGATCAGGCCGCCGTCGGTCACGTCGCACCGTACGGAGAGGAAGCCCTCGGAGGCGGGCGGCGCCTCGTTGCGGTAGGTCACCGTCACCCGGTCTCCGGCCCCGGCGAAGCGGCGGGCTATGGCGAGTCCGATTCCTCTGTTGCCACCGGTGACGAAGACCGAGCGGGGGGTGGGCCGTGCCATGAGGTGCTCCCTTCTGTACGTGCGGGGGCTCAGGTCGTCGATGTGCCTGGGTCGATGTGCGTGGTTCGGGTTCGTCCGTGTACGTGGCCCGGGTTCGTCCGTGTACGTGCGGAGCTCAGGTGCGTTGTCGGGGGTGGCCCGGCGGGGAGCGCAGGCCCGCCACCGCCACCGCGCAGCCGACGAGGGCGAGGGCGGCGACGGAGAGCGTTGCCGCGTACATGGCGTCGAGGAAGGCGCGGTCGGCCGTGGTCGCCAGGGAGGGCAGGTTCAGGGAGTCGGCCAGGGAGCGGGCGGCCTCGGCGGAGGTGCGGGCCTGTTCCTCGGCGGCCGGTGACAGGCCCTGTGCGGGGGAGGGCAGTTCGGCGTCGGCCATCCGGTGCCGGTAGACCGCCGAGAGGATCGAGCCGGCCATGGCCACGCCGAGGGTGCCGCCCACCTGCCGGGTGACGCTGTTGACGGCGGAACCGGCGCCGGCGAGCTGGGGCGGCACCCCGCGCATCATCACGGCCGTGACCGGGGTGCCGACCAGGCCCATGCCGAAGCCCTGGATCCACAGCAGCGCGGCGACGCACCAGAGCGGGGTCCGCCCGTCGAGCCAGGCGTACGCGACATAGGTGACGGCGGTGGCCAGGACCCCGATGGCGACGGTCCAGCGGGCCGACAGCAGACGGCTCAGCGTCGGCGAGGCCTGGCTGCCCAGGACGATGCCGATCGCGGCGGCGATCATGACCGTCCCGGCGTCGGCGGGGGAGAGGCCCCGGGGGCCCTGGAGATAGAAGGCCGCGTAGAACAGATGACCGGCCAGCGCCATGAAGGCGATCAGCAGGACCACGCTGCCGGCCGTGAAGCCGGGCTGCCGGAACAGCCGCAGATCCAGGCTGGGCGTCGCGGACCTGCGCTGACCGGCGACGAAGACGGTCAGCACCACACCGCCCAGCACCAGGGGCAGCAGCACGTGCGGGCCGTACCAGGCGCTGCCGCCGCCGAGTTCGATGATGCCGTAGACCACCCCGCCCAGGCCGAGCACCGACAGGACGAGACCGGGCAGGTCGAGCACACGGCGTCGGGAGCCGCCCAGGTCGGGGACGACGGCCAGGACCGCCGGCAGGCACAGGGCGACGATCGGCACGTTGACCAGGAACACCGAGCCCCACCAGAAGTGGCTGAGCAGCGCCCCGCCCGCGACCGGGCCGACGGCCACGCCGAGACCGCTCGACGAGCTCCAGATCGCGATCGCCCGGGTGCGCTTCTCCTCCGGGGTGCTCTGCACGATGACCGTCAGCGTCGCGGGCATCAACAGGCCGCTGCCCGCGCCCATGAAGGCGCGGGCCACGATCAGCCACGCCGGGCTGTCCACGAACGCGCCCGCGCCGGATGCCACACCGATCAGCCCGAGCCCGGCGAGCAGGGTGTTCCGGGGGCCGAAACGGTCCGCGAGCGCGCCGCCCGCGAACAGGGTGCAGGCCACGACCAGGGTGTAGGCACTCGCCACCCACTCCAGCTCGCCGGGGGTGGCGCCCAGGCCCGCCACCGGGTCGGCGAGCGTGGTGACGGCGACGTTGAGGATCGAGGTGTCCAGCCAGATCAGCATCTGCGCGCAGACCACGACCACCAGGACCGGCCAGGAGCGGGTGGGTGGGGCGACTTCCGGGGTCCCGGTCGTCCGGCTCACGGTGCTCACAGGGTTCCTCCGCCGGTCGTCTCGTGGTCGCGCACGCCGTCGTATCTGCGCAGGGCGCGGTCGATCAGGGCGTCGGCCGCGCCGGTGTAGCGGGCCGGGTCGAGCAGTTCCGCCAGCTGGGCGGAGGGCAACCGGGCGGACAGCTCGGGGTCGGCGATCAGCAGCTCGCTCAGGGGTCGGCCGGTGTCGGCGGCCTCGGCCGACGCGGCGGTCAGCAGCTTCTTCGCGCGGGCCTTGCCGAGCGCCGGGGCCAGGGCCACGGCCAGCCGTTCGGCGACGATGGCACCTCCGGTCAGATCGAGGTTGGCCCGCATGCGCTCCGGGTGGACGACCAGGCCCTCCGCCAGCTCGACGGCGGTGTGCGCGGCCCCGCCCGCCAGCCGCAACGCCTCCCGCAGCGGCTGCCATTCGGCGTGCCACGCCCCGGCGGGCCGTTCGTCCTCGGCGAGCAGACACTGCGCCAGCACGAGCGCGTGCGCGGGTACCTGCCGGGCGGCCGACACGATCAGCGTGGCCAGCGCGGGATTCCGCTTCTGCGGCATGGCCGAGGAGGCCCCGCGCCCGGCCGCCGCCGGCTCGGACAGCTCACCGATCTCGGTACGGGACAGCGTCTGCACGTCCAGCGCGAACTTCCCGAGCGCTCCGGTGACGAGCTGCAGCACGGCCCCGAGTTCGGCGACGGGGGTGCGGACGGTGTGCCAGGGGAGGGTGGGTTCGGCGAGGCCCAGAGCCGAGGAGAAGGGGCCCAGCAGCTCCAGACCGCCCGCGTCGGGGGTGCGATCAGCCCTCGCGGTCCCCCCGCGGCCGTCCGTCTCCCGGCGGACCGCGCGGTCCACCGCCGCATACTCCCGGTACGCGGCCAACGTCCCACCCGCTCCGCCCAGTTGCGCCGGAAGCCCGGACGCCACCGCCCGCACCCGCACCGTCGCGTCGACCACCAGCTCCAGCCACCCCGCGGCCTTCAGCCCGAAGGTCGTCGGCACGGCGTGCTGGGCCAGGGTGCGCCCGGCGAGGACGGTGTGCCGATGGGTGTCGGCCAGTGCGGCGAAGGCCGCGGCGACACGTGACAGATCCCCGCCGATCAGCCCGAGGACCCGGCGGGCGACCACCATCGCCGCCGAGTCCAGGATGTCCTGACTCGTGGACCCCCGGTGCACATACTCCGCGGCGCCCGGATCCTGCGCGGCGACGACCTCGGTGAACGCGGTCACCAGCGCGACCACCGGATTGGCGGCGGCCCGGGCGGCACGGGCCAGGGCGGGCAGGTCGAGCCGTTCCACCCGGGCCGCCGAGGCGATCGTCTCCACCACGGCCGCCGGTGTCAGCCCGACCGCGTGCTGGGCGCGGGCCAGCGCCACCTCGGCGTCCAGCATGGCCTGCAGCCACGCCTCGTCGGTCACCTCCGCCGCGGCGGGCGTACCGGCCCAGGTGGGGGCGAGCAGGCCCGCGTCGGTGCCCACGGACATCGCGTTCACGCTCCTCGACTCCCTCCACCCGATGCCGGGGCCGTCGCCGGGGCGAGCCCGAGCGCCGCCCGGGCGATCGCGTCCGCGTCCTCCAGCGTCACCGAGCCCACGCCGGGCCTGATGCCGACCGCCGTCACCCAGCGCACGCCCTCCACCGGCACCCCGAAGGCGTACCGGCGCGGATGCGGTCGGCCCTCGGCGTCCACGAGCCGGGGCGGGCCGTCGGTCACCGCCAGCCCGCCGGGCTCGTACCCCGCGTCGCCGCCGAGCCGGTACGGCACGCACGCACCGGCCCGGAACAGCGCCCGCAGCAGTGGGTCGGCGCTGCGCCGTAGATCGACGGACGGCAGCCGCGCCTCGATCAACGCGCCGACCCGGACCGGGGGTTCGTCCACCAGCTCCGCGTCCACGAGGAAGCAGCCCGGGCCGGGGCCGCCTTCGTCGGGGCCGGGTCCGTCTGGGCCGGGCTCTTCGAGGCCGCCGTCGGGTGACCAGGCCCGGACGCGGATGCCCGGGCCCAGCACGTGCAGCACGTCCGCCTCGATCAGCGCGATCAGCTGCTCGATCCGGAAGGCGGGCGGGCCGATCGACGTGAAGGCGTTCAACGGGGTGTACCAGTCGTCGAGTTCGGCGCGGTACGAGTCGCCGGAGACCCCGCCGTGGTCGACGACCAGCCGGATCTCGTTGCGCAGGTCCCGCAGGGCGTCCAGCGCGGCCTTCAGCGGGCCGTCGACATTGCCGAGGCGGGCCTCGGCGACATCCCGGCGCAGATGGTCCAGCAGCCAGTGCCGGAAGTCGGCACGGTCGCTGAACATCCGCTCGCCGTAGGGTTGTTCGATCCGTGTCCAGTCCCATCGCTCGTGGGTGGGGACGCCGTGCTCGTCGAGCAGGGCCGCCTCCGCGCCCTCGTCGCCCGAGGCAGCGAGGTACGACCGTACGAACGCCGCGGCCGACTCCGGCCCCCGGGCGGATCGGATGCGGGCCTCGTGGTGGACGGTTCGTACCTCGCGGTCGACGAGGGGCCAGAGGGCGTCGCGGAAGCCGAGCGGGTGGCCGGCGGTCACGCGGTGCCGTAGCTCCGCGATGACGTCCGCCGTCAGGAAGCGCGGCTCGTGGCGGCCGAGGGCGCCCTTCTGGTTCTCGCCCCGGGCGTGGTACGGGACGCCGCGCCGCGAACCGGCGTACAGGACGGGCTCGTTGCCGCTCGGCAGGTAGACGAGACCGGACTCGCCCTCCTTGAACGTGCCGCCGCGGCCCTCGGTGAGCAGGGCCAGGCAGTCGAAGAAGTTCAGGCCCAGGCCGCGCAGGGCGACCGGGGTGCCCGGGGCGATGCCGCTCAGATCGGTGTCGGCCGGATTGGCGGGGGCCACGTAGGTGAGGCCGTGGCGGTCGGCGAAGGAGCGCAGCGCGCGTTCCTCCGGCGACGGGGTCAGGGTGCCGTGGCCGAGGGCCAGCACCACGGCGGCCAGCCCGGTCAGCGTTTCGCCGTTCGCCAGGGTCACCCTCTGCGGCCCGCCCGCGGTGTCCTCGCGCAAACCGGTCGCGGTGGTCCGGTGCGTGTGGACGGTGACATGGGCGGGGGCGGTGCGTAACAGGTGGCGGAAGACCCACTCCAGGTAGTGGCCGTGGAACGCGCGGGTCGGATAGGTGTCGGGACCGAGCCGTCGGGCCTCGATCAGGGCGCGGGCCGGGAGGCCGTGGTCGACGACCCCGTCCCGGACCGCGCACGCCCACTCGTACAGGCTGGGGCCCGGCACCGTCGGTCCCGCGCAGTCCACGCTCGCGTCGGTGAACAGGGTCACCTGGGAGGCGACCGTGTTCATCAGCAGCTCGCCCGGCTGGTCCGTCCGCCAGACCGCGCCCGCGCCCGGCGGGTACGGGTCCACGAGGTGCACCTCGACCGGCCGGACGATCCCCCCGGCGTTGGCACAGATCCGCTCCAGCACGGACAGCCCCCGGGGGCCGGCACCGACCACACAGACGGTGAGGGGGCCTGCGGGCCCGGGGGCGACGGGCAGGGCGGCGGCCGTGACGGTCCAGCCGGTCCGGGGCGTGTCGGGTGCGGTGGTGTCGTCGGGGCCGGTCATTCCTGGCCCAGTCCGTCGCGCCAGCTCGGTCTGGCCGGCTTCCAGCCGAGCGCCGTACGGGCCCGGTCGTTGGCGGCGCCGTGCGCCGAGGTGAGCTGGTGGGCCATGAACCAGCCGAGGAGACGGGGCGCGAGGGCCGCGGGGACCGTGCGCGGGGAGGGCGCGGCGAGCATCCGGGCGAGGTGGGGCAGCCACTGCGCGGCCTGGGCCGGATCGTCGTCCGTCACATGGAACACCCCGCTCACGTCGGCCTCGACGGCCGTCACCGCTGCCCCCACGGCGTCCTCGACGTGCAGGAACGACATGATCCCCGCCCCGGTGCCCGGCAGCGGCAGTCGCCCGGCCCGCACGGATTCCGCGGTCGCGCCGGTACGGGCGTACGCGGTGCGGGGGCCGTACAGCGTGCCGTAGCGCAGCACCACACCCTCCAGGCCGCTGCCTGGGTCCGTCACCTGCCGTTCCAGCTCGGCGACGGCCCGCACGGTCGAGGCCCAGCCGGGGTCGGGGGCGTCCACGTACAGGGGCGCGTCCTCGTCGAGGACCGGGTCCCCGGCCGGGGCGGCGGCGAACGCGATGGACTGGGCGACGAAGCGGCGTGCGCCGACCGCGCGGGCCGCCTCGACCAGATGGGCGGTGCCCTCGGTGCGCAGCCGGGCGGTGAGGGCGAAGGCCCCCGGCGGGTCGTCGCGCAGCAGCCGCAGCGCCGACATCTGGTGGACGACCACCTCGGGCCGGGCGGCCGACACCGCCGCCAGCACGGCCTCACGGTCCAGGGCGTCGGCGACCACCACCTCGTCCGCCTCCGGGACCCGGTCCCTCGACCTCTGCCGCACCAGTGCGCTCACCCGGTGGCCCCGCGCCCGCAACGCGCCCACCAGCGGACGGCCGACCACTCCGGTGGCCCCGGCGACAAGTACGTGCATGCCTCAGCCCTCCGAACCCGGTGCGACGGGAGCGGCGGGGACGCGCATCAGCAGACGGCACGCCGGGTCGCCGTTCCGCAGACAGCTCTCGGCCCTGTTCTCCGTGAGGGTCACGCCGAGCCCCTCGGACCAGCCGGCGTGGACGGCGGTGCACGGGCAGCGGTAGCCCTCCAGGGAACCGGCCATCCGGACCATGGTGATCGCGAAGTTCCGCTTCAGCGTCAGCACGATCAGGTCGTCGTCCTCGACCTCGGTGGCGGCGTTGCGCAGCTCCGGCGGGAACATCCGGTCGCCGCAGTCGTCGTAGCGACGGCGCAGCTCCTCCAGGTCCTTGCGGACGTCACCGGTCTCGGGGAGCGGCCCGTACAGCCGGGCGACCCGTTGCCCGACGTGCAGGGCGACCTTCCCCATCGCCTCCGCGTTGATCTCGTTCGCGGCCTCCTGCCCGAACCGCGCGGCCACGCCCTGGTACCAGTTGGCGTCGTGCTGCCACCACAGCCGGTACGCCTCGCTCGCGCGGGCGCGGTGGTTGACTCCGTCGCCACCGGCCGCGCCCTGGGTCGCTGTCGTCGTCGTGCTCATGCGTGCTGCTCCTCGGTGGCGACGGTGTCGGCCATGTCGGCGGCGAACCGGTCGCGCATCACTCGTTTGAGAACCTTGCCGGTGGCCCCCTTGGCCACGTCGTCGGGCTTCATGCGCAGGGCCCGGGACACGGGCGGGAAACCGGCCTCCGTCAGCACGGAGTTGACGCGCCCGGTCCACTCCTCGTCACCGGTCTCGCCCTTCTCCTCGGCCGGCTGGAGCAGCACGTATGCCTCGGCCTCCCCGTCGCCGTCCCAGTCCGCGCGGACGCCGTCCGGGGCCACCGCGACCACCGTGCAGTCGGCGAGGCCCGGCAGCTCGGCCAGGAGGAGTTCCTCGGTGCGGGTGCTGAAGACGATCCCCGCGCGGGTGCGGATGGCGTCCGGGGCCCGGTCGAGGTGGTAGAAGTTGCCCGCCTCGTCCTGGCGGGCGAGGTCGCCGGTGAGCCAGTAGCCGCCGAGCCGCATCCGGTTCCAGGTGAGCGAATCGTTCCAGTAACCGGGTGTGAGGGTGGGCGACTTGAGGCCCAGGCGGCCGATCTGCCCGGGTGGCAGCGGGGTGCCGTCCTCGGCCAGGACCGCGGCCTCGGCGAAGCTGATCGGCTTGCCGACGCAGCGGGAGTAGGCGGAGGTGTCCTTGGTGTGCCGGTTGTGGAAGACGGAGTAGCCGGCCTCCGACGAACCGAGCCCGTCCACGAAGACCGAGCCCTCGACCCGGGCACGGCTCAGGTCGCGACGGATCTCGATCCGGCTCCCGTGCCGGACGAGCGCCCGGATGTGCGCCTCGTGCGCCGCGTCCCCGGTGTTGAACCACACCTGCACGCTGGAAAGATCACGTGCCGTCAGATCCTCCGCCGCCATCTCGCCGAAGGTCCCGGCGAAGGCCAGCACGGTCGTCGGCCGGAACTCCTCGATCGCGTCGAGGACGTCCGTTCCCCGCTGGCTGGAGAGCAGCCTGATGTCCGTGCGCAGCAGCAGGCAGTACAACAGCGTTGCCACCATCGCGTTGTGCGCGCCCGGCAGCCCCACCAGCGTGCGTTCCATGTCGGCGCCGGTCGAGAACCGCAGCCGGTGCAACTGCGCGTACATCAATGTCCGGTGGGTGTGCGGCACCCCCTTCGGCAGACCGGTCGTGCCGGAGGAGTGGGAGATCAGCACGGGGTCGGTGGGGTCGTGCCGGTACGGGTACGCCTGCGGCAGCGATGCGCGGTGCTCCGGCCGGATGTCGTCGGCGGTCACTCGGAAGCCGAGGGCCGACTCGTCCCCGGCCGGCACCTCCCGGTGCGCCTCGTCCGTGAAGGCGCCCACCGCTCCCTGGCGCCGGATGTACTCCCGGGCGATCTCCGGCGACAGGTTGCCGTTGACGAACGACGGGATCGCGCCGAGCGAGGTCAGCGCCAGGAAGTTCACCGCGAACTCGGCGGCCGAGAAGGAATGGACGGCCACCGGGTCGCGGGGGCGTACACCGTGGGCCGCGTACCAGCCCGCGTAGGTCTCCACCACCTCGTACAACTGCCCGAGTGTCAGCACCTCGGGCCGGCTGCCGTCCGGTGCGCGCCAGGTGCCGTCGGTGCGCAACACCGGCTCGTCGAGCGGGCGTTCGTACGCCCGCAGCCGGTGCAGGACGTTGCCGGCGCCGAGTTCCGTGTCGGAGCAGATCCGCGCCCGCTCCTGCCTACTGATGAGCATGGGTCTCCGTCTCGTCTCGATCGCCGTCCCGCAGGAGATGACGGTGGGCGTCGGCCAGGTCGAACAGGCCTTGCACGCTGCCGGTGTGCGGAGCCGCCGCCGAGCTCTCCCCGGCGTACGTCTCCGTCGGCACGGTGGTGATGGGGGTGCCGGAACCGGGGCGGCCGAGCAGGACGGCCGCGGCCACGGCCGCAGAGGCGGGCAGGTCCGGGACCGGGCGGCCGTGGTCCGCGGACAGCTCCCGGTGCACGGCGGCCCATCGCTCGCCGCCGCCCAGTTCCACGCCCACCACCAGGACCCGGTCCAGCTCCGGGTCCTCCAGGAGGAGGTCGGCCATCGCCAGCAGCTCGGTCACCGGGTCGTCGAGCGTGGACAGGCTGAACATCTGCCCGGTGATCCCGAACTCCCGGCTGAGGTGCCCCAGCACGGAGTTGGCGGTGGCCTGCATGAACAGCAGCGGGTTGTGCACCCGGCCCGAGACCACTCGTCGGCTCGCCAGATCGGCCGTGGTGGTGTCGCCCATCAGGCTCGCCAGCGCGACGGCCGTACGGGAGCCCTCCCCGCTCTCGGCCTCGCCCGAGCGGGAGGTGCCCCCACGGGGACGTGCGGTCAGGCACCGCGCGGCGACCTCGTACACCAGCGGGCTGAACGCCGACTCCACGAACCCGGGCAGGCGCGGCAGCGGGATGTCGCCGTCCCGCCCGGTCCCATGGGTCGCGGTGGCGGCGGCCAGGACCCCGAGCGCCGGACGCGACGCCGTCACGCCGGTCGCCGGGGTCTCGGTCCGGTCGGCAGCCCGGGTCTCGGCTTTCCTTTCCAGGTCCGTCTCCGTCACGGTCGCTCCAGGACGAGTGCGGTGTTGGCGCCCCCGAAGGCGGCGTTGATGGTGAGGGCGCGGCGGAGGTCGGCCGGGCGGGGGCTGTTCGGGACGTAGTCCAGATCGCACTCCGGGTCCGGCCGCGTGAAGTTGGCGGTCGGCGGCAGTACGCCCTCCGTCAGGGCCAGCATCGTGATCACGAACTCCACGACTCCGGCGGCCTCCAGGAGATGGCCCGTGGTGCTCTTGGTGGAGCTGACCGGGATCGACTCGGCCCGCTTCCCGAGGGCGGCGCGCAGCCCCCGGGTCTCGGCGCCGTCGTTGTACTTGGTCCCGGTGCCGTGGGCGTTGACATAGCCGAGGCTCGCCCCGTCGGGGTCCCCGGCCAGCCGCAGGGCCTGGCGGGTCGCGAGGGCCAGGCCGACGCCGTCCGGGTGCGGCTGGGCGATGTGGTGGGCGTCGGTCGCCGCGCCCCAGCCGGCCACGCTCGCGAGCGGCCGTGCCCCGCGCCGCCGCGCGTGCTCGGCGGACTCCAGCACGACCGCCGCGACCCCGTCGCCGAGCAGCAGTCCCGTGCGGTCGGCGCTGAACGGCCGCACCGTGCCGTCGCGCGACAACGCCCGCCCCGAGTCGAACTTCCCGAACGTCTCCTCCTCCACCAGATAGCCCCCGGCGCACACCGCCACGTCGACCCGCCCGCCGACGATCAGCCGGCAGGCGTGGATGATCGCGGCGGCGGAGGCCACACAGGCGTTGGTGAAAGTGAGCCGGGGCCCGGTCAGCCCGAGGCCTCCGGCCAGGGACTCGGCGAGATGCGCGGGCACGGCGTCCGCGAGCCGGGCCGCCGCCGCATCGGCCGACGCCACGGCGAGCCCCGCCGCCCCGACGGCTCCGGCTCCGGGGTGGCCGTGCCCCGCCTCGGTGCCGGTGAACCCGGGGGCTCGGGTCGAGTCCCGGCCCGTACCGGTGAACCCGGGGGCCCGGATCGCGTCTCGGGCCGACTCGGTGCCGTCGTTCTCGTCGGCCCCCGCTGCCGCAGCCCCCGCTGCCGCCGTCTCCCGCCAGTACCGCGTGATGCTCGTGCAGTCGCCCGCGATGCCCAGCAGGACCGCCGCCTCGGTGCCCCTCGGGAGGCCCGCCATGTCGAGGGCCTCCGCGCCGCATCGGGCGAGGGCGGGACGCAGCGCCCAGTGCTCCGTCCCGTCATGACCGTCGGGGGCGGCGCCGGCCATCGAGGTGCGATAGGGGCCGGTGTCGAACCGGGTGGTGGGGGCGAAGGAGGGGACACCCGCGAAGACACCGCGCCGCAAGGCGTCCGGCCCCGCGCCGAAGGCGGTGCGCACGCCGAACCCGGTCACCGTCACCTCACCGGCCAACGCGCTCACCCCCGTCCGCCGCCTCATGCGTTCCCGCCGCGCCCAGGAACTCCGTGAGCCGCCGGAGCGAGGTCAGGTCGGAGATGTCCTCGTCGCCGGGCTCCACGACCAGGCCGTACCGCTCCTCCACCACATGCAGCAGCCACACCAACCCCAGCGAGTCCAGGACCAGTTCGGCGTCCTCGTCGAGATCGTCCGGGACGCCGGGGAAGATCTTGCGGTCGGACAGCAGCTCCCGGACGAGACCGGTGGTGAGGACGGCCGGGGCGCCGGCGGCCGACGGGGACGCGCCCCGCGCGGCCGCTTCCGTGACGGACGACGTCGAGGTCTCCGCGTTCATGCCTTCGCCCCGCGCCCGACGACCTCGGCGACGAGCCCGCCGAGGGTCAGCGAGGCCAGCGGCTCGATGTCGGCGTCCGGGATCTCCACGCCGAACCGCGATTCCAGCCGCAACGTCAGCTCGATGAGACTCAGGGAGTCCAGCTCAAGACCGCCGACGGTCACCGGGCTCTCGTCGGTGATGCCGTCCCGGCTCAGCAGGATGTTCATCTCGTCGATGACCGTGGTCAGGACGAACTCGCGGATCTCGTTGTCCAGGGTGGACGTGCTCATGATCGCCATCTCCAGGGGGAATGTCGTGAGAAGGTCGTGCGAAAACTCATCGGGGCCGTTCGCCCGGGGCTGTCTGCCGAGCCGTCACGCGCCGCCGCTCGCCGCCGCCTGGAGCGTCGCAGCCCGGCGGACCAGCTTCCCGTTCGACGTGCGGGGCAGGTCCTCCAGCAGCCGGATCACCCGGGGCAGCTTGTAGTCGGCCAGCCGCTCCCGGCACCAGCGCAGCAGCTCCTCCACCGACGGACTCCCGGCCCCGGCGGCGAGGGCCACGTACGCCTCGGTGACGTCCTCGTGGACCAGGACCGCCTGCTCGACGGCCGGGTGCGCGCGCAGCACGTGCTCGACCTCGGTGAGGTCGACCTTGAGGCCGCCGATGACGACGAGGGAGTCGGCGCGTCCGCCCACGGTGACCGTCCCGTCGGCGCCGACCGCCGCCCGGTCACGGGTGTGCAGCCAGCCGTCGGTGTACTGGGTGCCGCCGGAGTCGAAGAGGTACGGCGACTCGGCGAGCGCGACGTCCAGTTCGCCCTTGTGCGCGCGGACCACCACTCCCGGCGCGGGCCGGCCCACGGAGGGGCGCAGCGTGCCGCCGACGTCGATGGCGACGATGCCGGTCTCGGTGGTGCCGTAGGCCTCACCGACCATGACGCCGTACCGTTCGGCGAACCGCGCGGCGACCTCGGGAGGCATCAGCTCGCCGCCGGAGACGGCGGTCCGCAGCGTGGGCAGCGCGGGCGGATCGAGGGCGGACGCGAGCAGTTCGTAGTGCATCGGCACCCCGAACAGGGCGGTGATCCGGTGGTCGAGGGAGGTCCGCAGGATGTCGCGGGCCGAGACCCGGGGCGCGAAGACGACGGACACCCCGGCCGCCAGCGCGTGCAGCAGTCCGCCGACCAGCCCGAAGCTGTGCGCGGTGGAGCTGAGCAGCAGCAGCCGGTCGCCCTCGACCGGCATCCCGGCAACCGCCGCGAACGACTCCAGCTCGGCGGCGATCGACCCGGCACTCCGGCCGATCACCTTCGGCCGCCCGGTCGACCCCGAGCTGAACTGGACCAGCCGGTGCCCGCCGTCGGCCGCCCGCCCCGCCCTGCGGCACTCGGTGGCGACCTCGTACTCGGACCGGAAGCCGAACGCCGCCCGGACGTTGGCGCCGGCCCGGACCATGAACTGCGGCCGGCAGACGGCGCACAGCGCGTCGACCTCGGCGGGCTTCAGCCGGAAGTCGAACAGCATCACCTGCGCGCCCAGCCGCCACAGCGCGAGCAGGACCTCGACCTGGGTGAAACTGGGCGGGGTCCGCAGCCCCACCGTGCTGCCGGGGCCGATGTCGTAACCGGCGAAGACGGCGGCCTGCTTGGCCACCCGCTCCCGTAACTCCCCGCGGGTGACAGTCTCCCGCTGGTGCGTCAGATAGGGCAGACCGTCGTCCCGCGCGTCGAACAGCCGCTGGACCAGGGCACCCATCCCGTCCTCGTCGGCCGCGGCCGCCACGAGCTCGCCCATGGGGTCTCAGACCTCCTTGCAGAACTCGCCGATGGGCAGGCCCACATGGCGCTTGTCCTGGGCCAGATACCCGAGCAGCTCGTCGCCGGTCCGCAGCTCGGTGACGTTGAGGACCTTGCCGCCCGGCCCGAGGACCCGCACATGCCAGTCGTCCTGCACGGTCAGGCTCACCAGCCGCCCGTCCTCCGCGTGGGTGCGGATCTCCAGCAGCGGCCGGGACTCCAGCTTGGCCCGCCCGACCACCACGCGCCGGGTGCGGCCGTCGGCGCCGACCGCCAGCAGGGCGCTGCCGGAGCCGACCTCGCTGAGGTAGTTGGTGCGGTTGTCGGGGCCCAGCGTGTACGAGTGCAGGGCACCGGCGTTGACCCGGAAGGGCCGGGTCGGCATGTACGGCAGCGGGTGGGTCTCGCTGCAGCAGAGCACGAACCCGGAGGAGTACGAGCCGACGAGGATGCCCTCGTCCTCCTCGAAGTGCGAGCAGGTGTCCACGCAGACCCGGTCGCCGAGCCCGACGTGCCGGATGCTCTCGACGGTGAGCGTGGACAGCTCCAGCTGCGGGGTGGTCGCCTCCAGCAGCCGGGCCAGCGCGAACACGTCGTCCGCGCTCCGGGGGGTGAACAGGATGCCGTCCGAACCGCGTTCGAGGACGTCGAAGACGATGGCCGCCTCCTCCAGGTCCCCGACGACGGTCACCAGCTTCCCCTCGGCCGACTCGGCCGCCGCGAGCACGATCTCCAGCGGGATCTTCGTCGGGTCGGCGAAGTGGATCACCGTGTACGGCAGTGCCATCGCGCCCACGCACGACAGCTGGAGGGTCCGGTCGTCCCGTACGTCGACGAAGCCGGCGACCGGGGTGCCGCTCGCGGCCCGGTTCTCGGCGGCGAGGGCGTCCAGCTCGTCCTGGGCGGTGAACTTCCGCAGCAGCAGGTCGACTCCGGCGCCGGTGGGGATCTTGTCCGCGGGCTTGGCGTCGGCCGCGGCCCTGGCCTCCTTGTCACCCTTGTCGGCGGGCTTCTTCGCGGGCACGGCGGCCGGCGCTCCGCCCGCCAGCACCCGGGTCACCGTCGGCGGCAGCGTCCCCAGCAGCTCGGCGTCGGCGGAGACCACCCCCGCCATCCGGGCGTGGACGGCCGCGTCCACCACCGCCTGGAGCTGCGGACGGGGGACTTCACGGAGATCGATCCACGCGAACCTCATGCGACACCTGCCACGATCGTCGAGTAGGGGGAATGGGTCGTGCCTGTATGCGCCATGTTCATGCCATCCAGAGTTTGGCCCGCATCGCCGTTCCCCTTCCCGTGCACCACGGCGGCGAGCCGGGACACCAGGGAGGCGGGGGAGGCGGAGGAGAAGACGCGGCGGCCGACGGCCAGACCGCGACAGCCGGCGGCCATCACGGCGGTGCCGTACTCGATGAGGTCGGAGCCGTCGGGCGGGCCGCCGGCGGCGAGGACGGGGATGGGGCTGTGGGCCACCACCTCGGCCATCCGGTCGAGCGGCAGGGCCACCGAGGTCTTCACCATGTCGGCGCCCAGGTCGGCGGCGACGTTCACGATGTGCGCGAGGAGCGCGGGATCGTGCGGATTCTCGATCCGGGGGCCCCGGGGGTAGACCATCGCGATCAGCGGCATGCCCCAGGTGTCGCAGGATCGGGCCACCGCGCCCAGGTCGGCGAGCTGACGCCCCTCGGTGTCCGAGCCGATGTTCACATGGACGCTGACCGCGTCGGCGCCGAGGGCCACCGCCTCCTCCACGTCGCCGACCAGCACCTTGGCGTCGACGTCGGCGGAGCAGGTCGTGCTGGCGCTCAGATGCACCACCAGCGCGCAGTTCCTGAGGAGGGCGGGGTCGAGGGTGCGGGCCCGCCCTTTGTGGACGACGATCCCGTCGGCGCCGCCGGCCACCAGAGCCTTCAACAACTCTTCCCACTGACCCGGAGGAGCGACCGGACCGTCCGAGACACTGTGGTCGAGCGGTATCAGCAAATGCCGGTCGTCACCGGCCAGGGAAAGCCTTCTCCAACGTAATGGCTTGCCACTTTTCAGCATGGGAAAAGCCTTCCGCTCCATGTCCGAAAAACGATGGTCGTAGAACTTTCAAGTTCAGCCGGGCGTCAGCATTCCGTGGGTGATCGGCGGTTGGCAAGGCGTGACCGGCGGCAAATTTTTATGCGGACCGTCGCATGAATATTGACAGCGACTCGACAGGAGTCCCGGGGTTGACGGGCTCCAAGGATGGCTTTCTTGCCGTATTTTGACGACCTGTCCGCACACATAGCGGGACCACATGTTTGATATGGGCGTTGTCCCGTGTAATCGACGCGTATTCCGCCTTCGAAAGAATTCGACGAAGTGGGCGGGCGTTCTTTCTCGAGGTTCCTTGTGGGATTCGAATTTCCCGGCCTAGGGTGACAGCCACACTCCGGTTCGTGTTTCATGCGTGGCCGTCCCCCCCCCTCTGGGCCCGGACCATTCGTCTCCGGGCGTACCGGAAGTGAGCCCCCCCATGCCCGAATCCCCGTCCAGGGCCGTCGCCGAGGCCGCGGCCCCCAGCCCCGCCGCCTTACCTGCCTCCCCGTCGGCCGCGTCGAGCAAGCCGTCCCGGGTCGCCGCCGCGAGTCTCATCGGCACGACCATCGAGTACTACGACTTCGCCGTCTACGGCACGGCCTCCGCGCTCGTCCTCGGCCCCGCGTTCTTCCCCTCCGGCAACCCGACCGTCTCCACCCTCGCCGCGTTCCTCACCTTCGCCGCGGCCTTCCTGTCCCGCCCCCTCGGCGTCGTGCTCTTCGGCACGATCGGCGACCGACTGGGCAGACGGCGCGCCCTGGTCGCCTCCCTCCTGCTCATGGGCCTCGCGACGGTCGGCGTCGGCCTGCTCCCGACCTACGAGACCGCCGGACTCCTCGCCCCCGTCCTCCTGGTGACCCTCCGTCTGCTGCAGGGCGTCAGCATGGGCGGCGAGTGGGGCGGCGCGGTCCTGCTGGCTGCCGAGCACGCCCCGCCCGGCCGACGGGCCCTGTACGCCGCCGTCCCGAACGTCGGCCCCTCCCTCGGGTTCCTGCTCTCCAGCGCCGTCATCCTCCCGACCCTGAACATCGTGGGCCGCGACGGCTTCGCCGACTGGGCCTGGCGGGTGCCGTTCCTGCTCAGCGCGGTGCTCGTGGTGGTCGGGCTGTGGGTGCGGTCGACGGTGTCGGAGTCACCACTCTTCCGGGAACGGTCCTCGGCGGGCACGTCCGCGGGCACGTCGGGGTCCCCGGCGGCACCGGTGTCGCGCTTCCCGCTCGGCACGCTCGTCACACGCCACCCCGGGCGGCTGCTGCTCGGCACCGGCGCGGCGATCGGCGGGTCCGCCGTCTACTACCTGACGATCGTCTACAGCCTGTCCTACGGGCCGAAGTCGCTCGGCATCCCGCAGAACACGATGCTCACGGCGGCGAGTGTGGGGGCGGCGGCGGGGATCGCGATCACCCTGCCCGTCGCCCGGCTGGCCGACCGGGTCGGGCGCCGTCCGCTGATGCTGGCGGGGGCGGCCGGGTCCGTCGTGTGGGCCGTGCCGATGTACGGGTCGCTCAGCACGGGCAACGCGTTCTTGATCACCGGCGCGTACACGGTGGGTCTCGGGCTGCTCGCCCTGATGTTCTCGCCAATGGCGGCGTTCCTGGCGGAGCTGTTCCCGGCGTGGCTGCGCTACACCGGGGCGTCGGCGGCGTTCATCCTGGCCAACACGTTCGGGGGCGGGTTCGCTCCGCTCGTGGCGACGTGGTTGAACAGTCAGTGGTCGTCGCCGTTGGTGCTGGGGTTCTACTCGGGTGGGTTGTGCCTGGTCAGTCTGGTGTGCGTGTGGGCGCTGCCGGAAACCCGTGAGGACGACTTCGCCGTCTGAGATTCCTCGCCCCACGCAGTTCCCCGCGCCCCTGAAAGGGGCGCGGGGAACTGCGCGAGAAGCCCCACCGGCCCGCGCATGGGGGTCGAAGGGGCGCAGCCCCTGGGGATGGGAACGGGTAGGGGCGGCGGGGGGCGAGAGCCAACCCGTTATGGCGAGGCCGGCGGATACAGCGAGCGCGGCAGGCGTGACGCCGCCGCCGCGTCCAGCAGCCACAGCGTCCGCGCCCTCCCGCTCGCCCCCGCAGCCGGCGCCTGGATCTCCCCGGCTCCGGACAACGCGATCGCCGCCGCCCCCGCCTTGTCCTCCCCGGCCGCGAGCAACCACACCTCACGCGCCGCCCGGATCGCCGGCAACGTCAGAGTGACCCGCGTCGGCGGCGGCTTCGGCGCTCCGCGCACCCCCACCACCGTCCGCTCGGTCTCCCGCACGGCGGGCAGCTCGGGGAAGAGCGAGGCCACATGGGTGTCCGGCCCGACCCCCAGCATCAGCACGTCGAACGTCGGCACCGACCCGTGGTTCTCCGGCCCCGCCGCCCGCGCCAGCTCCTCGGCGTACGCCGCGGCCGCCGCGTCCACATCGGCACCCCACGGCCCGTCCGAAGCCGGCATGGCGTGCACCCGCTTGGGGTCCAGCGGCACCGAGTCCAGCAGCGCCTGACGGGCCTGGGTGACATTGCGCTCGGCGTCGCCCTCGGGCAGGAACCGCTCGTCGCCCCACCACAGGTCCAGCCGGCCCCAGTCGACCGCGTCCCGGGCGGGCGCCGCCGCCAGCGCGGCGAGCAGCCCGTTGCCGTTGCGGCCACCCGTGAGGACGACCGAGGCGTAGCCGCGCGAGGCCTGCGCGTCGACGACCTTGGTGATCAGCCGGGCCGCCGCGGCCTGCGCCATCAGCTCCTTGTCGCGGTGCACGACCAACTGCGGGGTGCTCATGACGTGGTCGCCTTCTTCACGGGCGGCATCTGCGCCGGAGTGGGCCGTTCGGAGTCACCGGCACCGGCACCGGCACCGTCACCGGCCGACCCGGTCGACCCCTCCGCCCCCGAAGGGGTGGCCGAAGAGGCGGCCGGCGGCAGCGCCGCGGCAGCCCGCGCCGCGGAAGCGGCCGACGCGACGGCCGCACCCAGCCCCGGACCCGAGCCGGAGACGGCACCCGGAACGGACACCGAGGCATGACCGGGCCCACCGGCCGAGGCCACCGACCCGGAGCCCAGTGCCCCGGCACCCCCGGAAGCCGTGACGCCGGAAGTCCCACCAGCGGCACCAGGCGCCGCACCACCAGAGGCAGCACCCCCAGCCGTAGCCCTGGCACCCGCGGTCGCGGAGCTCCCGGAACCCGCCGCTGTCGCCGCCGCCGGCGCGCTGCCCGGCGCAGCGCTCAGCCCGCCGCCCAGCCGGTCCACCCCGAACCGCAGGGCCGACGCGTACGTGTCGTCGGGGTCGAGCCTGCGCAGCTCCTCCGCCAGCAGCTCGGAGGTCTCGCGGCGCTTCAGCGCCACGGCCCGGTCCGGCTGGTCCTCCAGCGTGAGCAGCGCCAGCCCGCCGTTCGGCCGGTAGAGCCGGATGGGGCCGGTGCTGGTCAGCATCCGCACCTCGTTCAGGCCGGGCCCGGCCGACACCCCACGCCGTACGTGCACATGGAGCCGGTCCGCCAGCCACATGGCCAGCAGTTCCACGCTCGGGTTGTACTGCTCGCCCTGCACCTCCGCGGAGATGACCTCGCAGTCCACCTGGTCGAGCGCGGCGGCCAGCATGGAGCGCCAAGGGGTGATCCGGGTCCAGGCCAGGTCCGTGTCGCCGGGCTCGTAGTTCTCCGCGCGGGCCCGCAGCTCGTCGATCGGCTTCTCTGCGGCGTAGCTGTCGGTGACCCGGCGCTGTCCGAGCGCGCCCAGCGGATCGCGGGCCGGGTCGAGCGGCGCGTTCACCGGCCACCAGACGACCACCGGCGCGTCCGGCAGCAGCAGCGGGAGCACGACCGACTGGGCGTGGTCCGCGACCTCGCCGTACAGCCGCAGCACGACCGTGTCACCGGTGCCCGCGTCCGCGCCCACCCGTACCTCGGCGTCGAGGCGGGACTTCGTACGGTCGCGCGGCGAGCGGGAGACGCGCTTGATCACCACGATCGTGCGCGAAGGGTGCTCGCGGGAGGCGTCGTTGGCGGACTTGAGCGCGTCGTACGCGTTCTCCTCGTCCGTCACGATGACCAGCGTCAGCACCATGCCGACCGCCGGGGTGCCTATCGCCCGGCGGGCTTTCACCAGCGCCTTGTTGATCTTGCTGGCCGTGGTGTCCGTGAGGTCTGTCTTCATGGCCGGCGCCAGCTCCGTCCGTCTCGCTCGAGCATCTCGTCCGCCTCGACGGGACCCCAGGTGCCCGCCTGGTACTGCGCGGGCCTGCCGTGCTTGTCCCAGTACTCCTCGATCGGGTCGAGGATCTTCCAGGACAGCTCGACCTCCTCGGTGCGCGGGAAGAGGTTCGAGTCGCCCAGGAGGACGTCGAGGATCAGACGCTCGTACGCCTCGGGCGAGGACTCCGTGAAGGACTCGCCGTAGGCGAAGTCCATCGACACGTCCCGGATCTCCATCGAGGTGCCCGGCACCTTCGAACCGAAGCGGACCGTGACACCCTCGTCCGGCTGGACGCGGATGACGATCGCGTTCTGGCCCAGCTCCTCGGTGGCGGTGGAGTCGAAGGGGGAGTGCGGGGCGCGCTGGAAGACCACCGCGATCTCGGTGACCCGACGGCCCAGCCGCTTGCCGGTCCGCAGGTAGAAGGGGACGCCCGCCCAGCGGCGGTTGTCGACCTCGACCTTGATCGCCGCGTAGGTGTCGGTCTTCGACTTGCGGTCGATGCCGTCCTCTTCGAGGTAGCCGATGACCTTCTCGCCGCCCTGCCAGCCGGCCGCGTACTGCGCGAACACGGTGTCCCGGCCCAGGTCCTTCGGTAGCCGCACCGCGCCGAGCACCTTGGTCTTCTCGGCGGCGAGCGCGTCCGCGTCGAAGGAGGCGGGCTCCTCCATCGCGGTCAGCGCCATCAGCTGCAGCAGGTGGTTCTGGATGACGTCACGGGCCGCGCCGATACCGTCGTAGTAGCCCGCCCGGCCGCCGATGCCGATGTCCTCGGCCATCGTGATCTGTACGTGGTCGACGAAGGACCGGTTCCAGATCGGCTCGAACATCGTGTTGGCGAAGCGCAGCGCCAGGATGTTCTGGACGGTCTCCTTGCCCAGGTAGTGGTCGATGCGGAAGACCTGGTCCGGGGCGAAGACCTCCTCCACGGTCGCGTTGAGGTCCTCGGCGGACGCCAGGTCGTGGCCGAACGGCTTCTCGATGACCGCGCGCCGCCAGGACCCGCCCGACTGGTCCGCCAGCCCGTGCTTCTTCAGCTGCTGGATGACGACCGGGAACGCGGACGGCGGCACGGAGAGGTAGAAGGCGAAGTTGCCCCCGGTGCCCTGGGCCTTGTCCAGCTCCTCGATGGTGTCGCGCAGCCGCTCGAAGGACTCGTCGTCGTCGAAGGTGCCCTGGACGAACCTCATGCCCTGGATGAGCTGCTGCCAGACCTCCTCGCGGAAGGGCGTCCGCGCGTGCTCCTTGACCGCGTCGTGCACCTCCTGCGCGAAGTCCTCGTTGGCCCATTCCCGGCGCGCGAAGCCGACGAGCGAGAAGCCCGGCGGCAGCAGTCCGCGGTTGGCGAGGTCGTACACGGCAGGCATCAGCTTTTTACGTGACAAATCGCCTGTGACGCCGAAGATGACCAGGCCCGACGGCCCCGCGATACGCGGGAGCCGTCGGTCCGCGGCGTCACGAAGCGGATTCGCTCCGGTGACGGAAAGAGGTGCCAAGGTGTTCAGCCCTCCGAGGGTGCGAGGCGCTGCAGCTCCGCCTCGGTCGACTTGAGCAGGTCGTTCCAGGAAGCCTCGAACTTCTCGACGCCCTCGTCCTCCAGCAGCTGCACGACCTCGTCGTACGAGATCCCGAGCTTCTCGACCGCGTCCAGCTCGGCACGCGACTGCTCGTAGGTGCCCGCGATCGCGTTGCCGCGGATCTCACCGCTCGCCGCGGTGGCCTCCAGCGTGGCCTCCGGCATGGTGTTCACCGTGTTGGGCGCGACCAGCTCGTCGACGTACAGCGTGCTCTTGTACGCCGGGTCCTTGACGCCGGTCGAGGCCCACAGCGGACGCTGCTTGTTGGCACCCGCGCTCTCCAGGGCGGCCCAGCGGCCGTCCGAGAAGACCTCCTCGTACGCCTGGTAGGCGAGCCGGGCGTTGGCGACACCGGCCTTGCCGCGCGCGGCCTTGGCCTCGTCGGTGCCGAGCGCGTCGAGGCGCTTGTCGATCTCGGTGTCCACCCGGGACACGAAGAAGGACGCCACCGAGTGGATCTTCGACAGGTCCAGGCCGCGCTCCTTGGCCTTCTCCAGACCGGCCAGGTAGGCGTCCATCACCTGGCGGTAGCGCTCCAGCGAGAAGATCAGTGTCACGTTGACGCTGATGCCGAGGCCGATGACCTCGGTGATGGCCGGCAGGCCGCCCATCGTCGCCGGGATCTTGATCAGGGTGTTCGGGCGGTCCACCAGCCACGCCAGCTGCTTGGCCTCGGCGACCGTCGCCTTGGTGTTGTGCGCCAGGCGCGGGTCGACCTCGATGGAGACCCGGCCGTCCTGGCCGCCGGTCGCGTCGAAGACCGGGCGCAGGATGTCGGCGGCGTCACGGACGTCCGCTGTCGTGATCATGCGGATGGCCTCTTCGACGGTGACCCTACGGGCGGCGAGGTCGGAGACCTGCTGCTCGTAGCCGTCACCGCTGCTGATCGCCTTCTGGAAGATCGACGGGTTGGTGGTGACGCCCACGACGTGCTGCTGGTCGATCAGCTCGGCGAGGTTGCCGGACGTGATGCGCTTGCGCGACAGGTCGTCCAGCCAGATCGCCACGCCTTCCTCGGAGAGGCGCTTGAGTGCGTCTGTCATGGAATTACATCTCCTACGTGTCGTGTGTAAGCGTCAGCGCTGAGCGGCGGCGAGGGATTCCTGCGCGACCGCTGCCACGTTCTCGGCGGTGAAGCCGAACTCGCGGAAGAGGACCTTGCCGTCGGCCGAAGCGCCGAAGTGCTCCAGCGAAACGATGCGGCCGACGTCACCGACGTACTTGTGCCAGGTCAGCCCGATCCCGGCCTCGACCGCGACACGCGCCTTGACGGACGGCGGCAGAACGCTGTCCCGGTACCCCTGGTCCTGCTCCTCGAACCACTCCACGGACGGCATGGACACGACGCGGGTGGGCACCCCGTCGGCCTCCAGCCGCTCGCGGGCCTCGACGGCCACGTGCACCTCGGAACCGGTGGCGACGAGCAGCACCTCCGGCGCACCGTTCGACGCCTCGAAGAGCACGTAACCACCCTTGGCGGCGCCCTCGTTGGCCTCGTACGTCGGCACGCCCTGACGGGTCAGCGCCAGACCGTGCGGGGCGCCCTTGCCGAACTCCTTGGTGTACCGCTTGAGGATCTCGCGCCAGGCGATCGCGGTCTCGTTGGCGTCGGCCGGGCGGACCACGTTCAGGCCCGGGATCGCCCGCAGCGCGGCCAGGTGCTCGACCGGCTGGTGCGTCGGACCGTCCTCGCCCAGACCGATGGAGTCGTGCGTCCACACGTACGTCACCGGCAGGTGCATCAGCGCCGACAGCCGCACCGCGTTGCGCATGTAGTCGGAGAACACGAGGAACGTGCCGCCGAAGATACGGGTGTTGCCGTGCAGCGCGATGCCGTTCATCTCCGCGGCCATGGCGTGCTCACGGATACCGAAGTGGATCGTCCGGCCGTACGGCTGCGCCTCCGGCAGCGGGTTGTCCGCCGGCAGGAACGAACTCGTCTTGTCGATCGTGGTGTTGTTCGACCCGGCGAGGTCGGCGGAGCCGCCCCACAGCTCGGGGATCACCGCGCCGAGCGCCTGGAGGACCTTGCCGGACGCGGCACGCGTCGCGACGCCCTTGCCGGTCTCGAACTCCGGCAGGTGCGACTCCCAGCCCTCGGGCAGCTCGCCCGCGCTGATCCGGTCGAACTCCGCGGCGCGCTCGGCGTTGCCGTCCCGCCACTCCTGCAGCTGCTTCTCCCAGACGGCACGGGCCTCACGGCCGCGCTCGCCCAGGGCACGCGTGTGCGCGATGACCTCGTCGGCGACCTCGAAGTCCTTCTCCGGGTCGAAGCCGAGGACCCGCTTGGTGGCGGCGACCTCGTCCGCGCCGAGCGCCGAGCCGTGCGCGGCCTCGGTGTTCTGCGCGTTCGGGGCGGGCCACGCGATGATCGAACGCATCGCGATGAACGACGGCTTGTCGGTGACGGCCTTCGCGGCCTCGATCGCCGCGTACAGCGCGGCCGGGTCGAGGTCGCCGTTGGCCTGCGGCTCGACGCGCTGCACGTGCCAGCCGTACGCCTCGTACCGCTTGACCGTGTCCTCGGACACGGCCGTCTCGGTGTCGCCCTCGATGGAGATGTGGTTGTCGTCCCACAGCAGCACGAGGTTGCCGAGCTTCTGGTGACCCGCGAGCGAGGAGGCCTCGGCGGAGATGCCCTCCTGGAGGCAGCCGTCACCGGCGATCACGAAGACATGGTGGTCGAACGGCGACTCGCCGACGGCGGCCTCCGGGTCGAACAGACCGCGCTCGTAGCGGGCGGCCATCGCCATGCCCACGGCGTTGGCGACACCCTGGCCGAGCGGCCCGGTCGTCGTCTCGACGCCCTTGGTGTGTCCGTACTCGGGGTGGCCCGGGGTCTTCGAGCCCCAGGTGCGGAAGGCCTCCAGATCAGCCAGCTCCAGGCCGAAGCCGCCCAGGTACAGCTGGATGTAGAGGGTCAGGGAGGAGTGGCCGGCGGACAGGACGAACCGGTCACGGCCCACCCAGTCGGGGTCGGCGGGGTCGTGGCGCATCACCTTCTGGAAGAGGGTGTACGCGGCGGGCGCGAGGCTCATCGCCGTGCCCGGATGGCCGTTGCCGACCTTCTGGACGGCGTCGGCGGCCAGGATCCGGGCGGTGTCGACGGCCCGCTGGTCCAATTCGGTCCACGCGAGGTCTGTAGTGGTCGGCTTGGTGCTCACCCTGGGTCAGGGCTCCTCTCCACATGTCTCGTGCCGGTGTTCTTCACGGCACCGGCCGTTGTCGAGCCTACCCCCGTGGGAACGCGCATTTTTTCGAGTCATTCCAGACTGACGGGACTGGGTCCGGTCCGCCTCCCGACCCGTGTTCCGCATGGTGAGACCTGGGGGTTCCGCTGTTCGACATCTGAATACGGAGCCGCTCATCCGACTGCTCAACCGAAGTGTGTTCGGCTCGCCGGAGGCCGCCTCCCAACACGACCCCACCCCCTTGAAAGGCTGGCTCTGGGCAACGTCTACAGTGGCGTGGTACGCGCGAGCCGTCACGGGGAGTTCACATCCCAAGGCTTGCTGGGAGTCTCTGTCAGGGGTGTGCGTGACGGCCGTCGAATCCCGTCCACCGGGAGTGCTGGGCGCGAGCAACACGAGCAGCAGCCGGGGTCAGCGGCCGATCGGGGCCCGAGTCAAGGCGTTCGTGGCGCTGACGAAGCCGCGGATCATCGAACTGCTGCTGATCACCACCGTTCCGGTGATGTTCCTGGCGGAGCAGGGCGTCCCGGACCTGTGGCTGGTGCTCGCCACCTGCGTCGGCGGCTACCTCTCGGCGGGCGGCGCCAACACGCTCAACATGTACATCGACCGCGACATCGACGCCCTCATGGAGCGCACCTCCCAGCGTCCGCTGGTCACCGGTCTCGTCACCCCGCGTGAGGGCCTGGTCTTCGGCATCACCCTAGCGGTCGTCTCCACGATCTGGTTCGGCGTCCTCGTCAACTGGCTGTCCGCGTGGCTGTCGCTCGGGGCGCTCCTCTTCTACGTCGTCGTCTACACGATGATCCTCAAACGGCGTACGTCGCAGAACATCGTCTGGGGCGGCATCGCCGGCTGCATGCCGGTCCTCATCGGCTGGTCCGCTGTGACGAACTCGATGTCGTGGGCCGCGGTCATCCTCTTCCTCGTCATCTTCTTCTGGACCCCGCCGCACTACTGGCCCCTCTCCATGAAGGTGAAGGACGACTACGCCCGCGTCGGCGTGCCCATGCTCCCGGTCATCGCCTCCAACAAGGTCGTGGCCCGCCAGATCGTCCTCTACAGCTGGGTGATGGTCGCGGTCTCGCTCCTCCTCACCCCCCTCGGCTACACCGGCTGGTTCTACACCGCGGTCGCCCTGGTCACCGGCGGCTGGTGGCTCTGGGAGGCGCACGCCCTCCAGACCCGCGCGAAGAACGGCGCGACCGGCGCCAAGCTGAAGGAAATGCGCCTCTTCCACTGGTCGATCACGTACGTGTCGCTGCTGTTCGTCGCGGTGGCGGTGGACCCCTTCCTACGCTGAGGCGCGCGCCCCGTAAAAGGCGCGGGGCTGTATCGATGTGCGGCTCCGCCGCGTGGGCGCGAGCAACCACGTACGACCCGCACGCACCCACCCACCGCGACGCAGAACGGCGAGTGGCCAACCCCACTTGCCCCACCGTCGCCGCCCGCTCTACCCGCCGGTAGCATCCAGCCCATGTCAGACACCAAGCAGGCAGACGAGGCCAAGACAGCCAAGGCCGCCGCGAAGGCCGACCGCAAGGCGGCCAAGTTGGCCAAGCAGATCGGCTCCTTCGCGGCAGCGCACGGCGGCGCCGAGGCCCAGGTCGCCCACATCGGCCGGCTCGGCGCACGGATCGTCCTGGTCGGCGAGGACGGCGGCTGGGGCGACCTCGTCGCCCCCACCCACGCCATCGCCGAACTGGCCGTACAGAAGGCCGGCGTCACCGTCCACGAGGACTTCGACGGCGAGTTCGCCGCCAAGGTGCGCACCGGCCCGTACGAGTGGTCGCGCATGGCCGGAATCCAGGTCGGCGGCCCCAGCAACAGCAACACCTGAGCCCGGCTCACCCGTTAGGACCTATGGGAGTTCACAGGTCCAGCCTCGGGGAGCCCGATGATCTACACGCCGTCCCTCGTGGACCAGTACTGCCACGGCGTACTGCGCACGGAGCTGGGCCTCGGCACCTTCGAGGCCCACCTCGCCCGCAGCGAGGGCCCACCGGCCCCCGGCACCACCTTCTTCGACACCCAGACGGGCTTCGCCGTCCGCCGTTGGTGCCCACCCCTGCTGGGCCTCGAACCGCACTGCCCACCGGCCCGCTATCTCGCCCGCCGCCGCGAGCTGGGCGTCCTGGAAGCCGGCCGCAGACTCCTGCGCGGCAGCGGGGTCACCACCTACCTCGTCGACACGGGCCTGCCGGGCGACCTCACCGGCCCCCGCGAGATGGCCTCCACCGCGGACGCGGACGCACACGAGATCATCCGACTCGAACTCCTCGCCGAACAGGTCGCCGACACCTCCGGCACCGTCGAGTCGTTCCTGGCCAATCTCGCCGAGTCCGTGCACGCGGCCGCCGCGAACGCCGTCGCCTTCGCGTCGGTCGCGGGCGTGCGGCACGGCCTGGCGTTCGCGCCCGAGCCGCCCGGGCCCGGCGAGGTGCGCGGCGCGGTCGGACGCTGGCTCGCCCACCGGCCGGTCGGCGGATCGCTCACCGACCCCGTCCTCCTGCGCCACCTGCTGTGGATCGCCGTCGCCTCGGGCCGCCCCCTCCAGCTCCACGCGGGCCTCGGCGAACCGGGCCTGCGGATCGACGCCACCGACCCCGTCCTGCTCACCGACTTCGCCCGTGCCACGGCGGGCCTCGGCACCGACCTGATTCTGCTGCACGGCTACCCGTACCACCGCCACGCCGCCCACCTCGCCGCTGTCTTCCCGCACGTCTACGCCGACCTGGGCGCCGAACTGGTCCGCACCGGCGCACGGGCCACCGCCGTGCTCGCCGAGGTCCTGGAACTCGCCCCCTTCGGCAAGCTCCTCTTCTCCAGCGGCGCCCACGGGCTGCCCGAACTGCACGTGGTCGGGGCCCGACTGTTCCGCGAGGCGCTGGCACGGGTGCTGGGGACGTGGGTCGCGGAGGGCGCCTGGGCGCTCACGGACGCCCAGCGCGTGGCGGGACTGATCGCCGCCGACAACGCGCGACGGGTCTACGGGCTCGAGTGAGCCGCCGGGTGTACGGCGCCCGCGGCGGCTGTACAGACTGGGCACATGACACGCAGCGACGCGACCACCGGCTTACCCGGACCGGCCACCGACACCGACACGGCGGCCCTGCTCCGGCACTTCCTCGACGAACTCCGCGCGCTCACCCCGCTCGCCGTCTGGGCCCACGGCTCCCTCGGCGGCGGCGACTACCGGGAGGGCCGCAGCGACCTCGACCTGATCGCCGTCCTGGACGGCCCGGTCACCGCCCGCACCGCCTGGCAGGTCGGCCGGCTGCACGCCCGGCTGCGCCACGACCGCCTCGCCGCCCTGCTGCACTGCACCTATCTGACGCCCGCCACGGCGGCCGACGCCGCACGCAGACACCTCACCTGGGCGCACGAGAGGCTGTTCCGGCGGACGGTCACCCCGGTTGCCCGGCGTGAACTGCACACCTTCGGCCTCGTCCTGCACGGCGAGGCGCCCAAGGCCCTGCTGCCGCCCGTCTCCGACATCGAGCTGGACGCCTTCGTCGTCCGTGACCAGAAGGAGTTCTGGCGCCCGGCCGTGGACCGGGCCCCGCTGTGGGAGCGGGACGTCTGGGTCGACCTCGGCCTGCTCACCTTCGCCCGCGCCACGGCCACCCTGCGCGAGGGCCGGCTGATCTCCAAGCGGGAGGCCCTGGACCTGCTGCCCACGCTGGGCGCGCCCGCCGAGGTGGTCGAGGACGTCCGGCGGCGCCGCTACGGTGGACCGGGTGAGCAGGTGCCCCACCGGGCCGAGCTGACCCGGCTGTTCCTCGGACCCGCGATCGACGACCTCGTGGCGGCGTACGGCTGACTCAGCCGCGCGCCGCGACCGGCGCCTCGGCCGCCGCGGCGGGCACGTCGACCTCGTCCACCGGCCGCTCCCGCAGCGACAGCAGCACCCGCAGGGTCGCGATCCACACCAGGCAGGAGCCGAACATGTGGGCGCCGACCAGAACCTCGGGGAGGTCGGTGAAGTACTGCACATAGCCGAGGAGGCCCTGCGCGAGGAGGATCAGGAACAGGTCGCGGGTGCGGCGCAGCGGTTCGGCGGGGGCGTCCACGGCCTTGAGGACGAACCACAGGGCGAAGGTCAGCGTCACCACGATCCAGGCCAGCACGGCGTGCAGCTTGGTGACGTTCTCCCAGTTCAGCGGGATCCGCTCGACCTCGCTGGAGTCACCCGCGTGCGGGCCCGCGCCGGTGACGACCGTGCCCACCGCGATCAGCAGCAGCGTCACACCGACCAGGATCCACACCAGCTGCCGCACCGCCTGGCCGACCAGCGGACGCGGGGCCGTGTCGCCCTCGCCGGTGCGGTGCCACATCACGGCGGCGACGCCGATCAGCGCGGTCGACAGCATGAAGTGCGCGGCCACCGTGTAGGGGTTGAGGCCGACCAGCACGACGATGCCGCCGAGCACCGCGTTGCCCATGACGACCCAGAACTGCGCCCAGCCCAGCAGGGTCAGACTCCGCCGGTACGGCTTCTGGGAGCGCGCCGCGACGATGGCCCAGCCGACCGCCGCGCACAGCACGTACGTCAGCATGCGGTTGCCGAACTCGATGTAGCCGTGGACGCCCATCTCACGGGTCGCGGTGAGCGAGTCGTCGGTGCACTTGGGCCAGGTCGGGCAGCCGAGGCCCGACCCGGTGAGCCGTACGGCACCGCCGGTCACCACGATGACCACCGCCATGACGAGGGCGGCGAGAGCCGCGCGCCGGACCGTTCTGGGGTCCGGGGTCCAGCGTTCGGCGATGAAGGCGAGCGGGTTGCGCGCAGCGGAGACGAGGTCGTCGCGGGTCACTTTCGGCACGCCCCCATCGTAGGCCCGCCGCTTGTGCACGCATTCACGAGGGGGTGTGGCCCTGAGGTGCGGCAGGCGTGACCTGCCGCTCTTCACACTCCACACGCGAGGTGACCTGCCGCTATTCCCAGCGGAAGAAGCGGGCCGCCGCGCCCAGCCCGAGCACCGCCCACACGGCGAGGATCCCGAGGTCGCCCCACGGCATCCCGGCGCCGTGCTGGAGGACGTCCCGCAGCCCGTTCGACAGGGCCGCGATCGGCAGCAGCCCGAGCACGCTCTGCGCCGCGTCCGGGAACTTCTCCAGCGGGACCACGACGCCGCCGCCCACCAGCAGGAGCAGGAAGACGAGGTTCGCCGCCGCCAGCGTCGCCTCCGCCTTCAGCGTGCCTGCCATCAGCAGACCGAGGCCCGAGAAGGCGGCCGTGCCGAGGACCAGCAGGAGCAGCACGGCGAAGGGGTTGCCGTGCGGGTCCCAGCCCATCGCGAAGGCGATCACCGTGACCAGGACGACCTGGAGGACCTCCGTGACCAGCACGGACAGGGTCTTCGCCGCCATCAGGCCCCAGCGGGGGAGCGGGGAGACCGCCAGCCGCTTCAGCACGCCGTAGCGGCGCTCGAAGCCGGTGGCGATGGCCTGCCCGGTGAACGCCGTCGACATCACGGCGAGCGCGAGGACGCCGGGCGCGAGGAAGTCGATCGCCTCGCCCTCACCGGTGTCGACGATGTCCACCGAGCCGAACAGCACCAGCAGCAGCGTCGGGATGACGACCGTCAGGAGCAGCTGCTCGCCGTTGCGCAGCAGCATCCTCGTCTCCAGCGCCGCCTGCGCCGCGATCATGCGGGGGAGCGGGGCGGCACCCGGCTTCGGTGTGTAGGAGCCCGTGCCCGTACGCGCGGTCATGAACGCAGCTCCTTGCCTGTGAGCTCCAGGAAGACGTCTTCGAGGGTGTGCCGCTCCACCGAGATCCGGTCCGGCATCACCCCGTGCTGGGCGCACCAGGAGGTGACGGTCGCCAGGAGCTGCGGATCGACCTTGCCGGTCACCCGGTACACGCCGGGGGTCAGTTCGACGGCGGTGGAGTCCGCCGGGAGCGCCTTCAGCAGGGAGCCCACGTCGAGGGCGGGCCGGCCGGTGAAGCGCAGGGTGTTCTCGGCGCCGCCCCGGCACAGCTCCTCGGGCGAGCCCTGGGCCATGACCCGGCCGCCGTCGATGATCGCGACGTCGTCCGCGAGCTGCTCGGCCTCGTCCATGTAGTGCGTGGTGAGGATGACCGAGACGCCGTCCGCGCGCAGATCCCGGATCAGCTCCCAGGTGGCCCGCCGGGCCTGCGGGTCCAGGCCCGCGGTCGGCTCGTCGAGGAAGACCAGCTCGGGCCGGCCGACGACGGCCATCGCGAGGGCGAGCCGCTGCTGCTGACCGCCGGAGAGCCGTCGGTACGTCGTACGGCCGCAGCTGCCGAGGCCCAGGCGCTCGACGAGAGCGTCCACGTCGAGGGGGTGGGCGTGCAGCCGGGCCACGTGGCGGAGCATCTCCTCGGCGCGGGCGCCGGAGTAGACACCGCCGGACTGGAGCATCACGCCTATCCGGGGGCGCAGCGCGGCGGCCTCGCGGACCGGGTCGAGGCCGAGGACGGACACCGAGCCGGAGTCCGGCTCGCGGTAGCCCTCGCAGGTCTCGATCGTGGTCGTCTTGCCGGCGCCGTTCGGGCCGAGCACGGCGGTCACGCCCGCCCCGGCCACCAGGTCCAGGCCGTCCACCGCGGTCTTGTCGCCGTACCGCTTCACCAGGGACCGGACCTGGACCACGGGGTCACTTCGCATGGGCCCGAGTCTAGGTACGCGGCCGGGTGCCGAGACGGGCGGGTCCGGAGATCTCCTCCTCCCGGGGACGGTGCACGGGGAGCCAGCGCTCGGCGTACGCCACGGCGTCCACCACCGGGAACAGACGTACGTCCGCCCCGCCCACCCTGGTCCGGCGGATGCCGCGGTCGCGTTCGAAGTCGTACCCGAGCTCGTCGAAGCGGTCCGAGTCGATGGACACCTCGGTCACGACCTCCCAGCCGTCAGGTCCCGGCCGGCCGACTTCGACCAGGGGCGCGGGGATCCGGTACTCGGCCAGGTGGAAGCAGGTGCAGGAGTCGTAGCCCGCGCCGAGCAGCAGCACCCGGGCGCCCGCCGCCTCCAGCTGGGCCAGGGGGCTGCGCTCGCCCAGGCGGCAGTCGGGGGCGTGGTCCGCGAGGATCGCCGCCGCGCCCGGACCGATCGCCGCGAAGGATGTCTGCGGGTGCGCGCTGCGCAGGGCGCCCGGCCAGGTCCGTACGGTCTCGGGGATCACCCCGACCCCGCGGGTGGGGGTGGTCGTCGGGTCGTAGCCGGGCATGGTCGCCCGAATGGTCTCCCACCACTCCTCGGGCACGGGCGGACACGCCCAGAGCGCGGGGTCCGAGAGGTCGCCGGACTGGCTGGGGACGACCAGGGTGCCGTTCGGTCCGAGGGCGTCGAGCAGCGCGTGCACCACCGTCACGGGGCCTCCGCAGACCCACCCGAGCGAGCTGAGCGAGGAGTGCACGAGGAGGGTCTCGCCGGCCTCGACACCGGCGGCGCGCAGGTCCGCCGCCAAGCCGGCGCGGGTGACAAGAGGGCCGGTGGGAGGGGTTGTCGACATGGTGTGGCAGTCTTCCCGAGCGGCTTCGGCGACGCCACCGGTTCGATTGATCAGTGATCGTTTCCCCAGGTCAGCTTAGGTATACCTACAGGTCAGCTTAGGTGTACCTAAGTGATGCACGGCACCGCCCGCCCGTCCGGACGCGGCTTGCCCAGCTCTGAGGAATTACGCAACAATGGCGTTGTGAAAAACGTCGGCGAGGCTCCGCAGGAGGAACTCGCGACCGGTGAGCGGTCCACCCGCAACCGGGTCGCGCGGTCCATCCTGTCCCACGGCCCGTCCACCGTGGCCGACCTCGCCGGGCGTCTGGGGCTGACCCAGGCGGCTGTCCGCCGACACCTCGACGCCCTGGTCTCCGACGACGTCGTGCAGCCCCGCGAACAGCGTGTCTACGGCACGCGTACGCGCGGGCGCCCGGCCAAGGTGTTCGCCCTGACGGACTGCGGACGGGACGCCTTCGACCAGTCGTACGACAAGCTCGCCGCCGACGCGCTCCGCTGGATCGCCGACCAGGAGGGCGGGGAGCAGGCGGTCGCCGCTTTCGCCCGCGCCCGGGTCGCCGCCCAGGCCGGGGCCTACCGCAGGGCCGTCGAGGCCGCGGACCCCGATGAGAAGACCGAAGCCCTGGCCAAGGCCTTGAGCGCCGACGGGTACGCTGCTACGGCACGCAGTGCCCCCCACCCCCACCAGGGTGAGCAGCTCTGCCAGCACCACTGCCCGGTGGCCCATGTGGCCGAGCAGTTCCCGCAGCTCTGCGAGGCCGAGACCGAGCTCTTCGCCGAATTGCTCGGTACACACGTCCAGCGGCTGGCCACCATCGCGCACGGCGACGGCGTCTGCACGACGTTCATCCCCAGAATTTCCAAGACAGCCACCAACGCATCCGCAAGCACGGCCGGGAGGAACCCCGCATGACTCTCCCCATCGAGGAGACAGCCCACCCCGAGCTCGAGGGCCTGGGTAAGTACGAATACGGCTGGGCGGACTCCGACGAGGCCGGTGCCTCTGCCAAGCGTGGCATCAACGAGGACGTCGTCCGGGACATCTCCGCCAAGAAGAACGAGCCGGAGTGGATGACCAAGCTCCGCCTCAAGGGCCTGCGCCTGTTCGAGAAGAAGCCCATGCCGAACTGGGGCTCGGACCTGTCGGGCATCGACTTCGACAACATCAAGTACTTCGTGCGCTCCACGGAGAAGCAGGCGGAGTCCTGGGAGGACCTGCCCGAGGACATCAAGAACACGTACGACAAGCTCGGCATCCCCGAGGCGGAGAAGCAGCGCCTCGTCGCCGGTGTCGCGGCCCAGTACGAGTCCGAGGTCGTCTACCACCAGATCCGCGAGGACCTGGAGGAGCAGGGCGTCATCTTCCTCGACACCGACACCGCCCTGAAGGAGCACCCCGAGCTCTTCAAGGAGTACTTCGGCACCGTCATCCCGGTCGGCGACAACAAGTTCGCGTCGCTGAACACCGCGGTGTGGTCCGGCGGCTCCTTCATCTACGTGCCGAAGGGCGTGCACGTGGAGATCCCGCTCCAGGCCTACTTCCGTATCAACACGGAGAACATGGGCCAGTTCGAGCGGACGCTGATCATCGTCGACGAGGACGCCTACGTCCACTACGTCGAGGGTTGCACGGCCCCGATCTACAAGTCGGACTCCCTGCACTCCGCGGTCGTCGAGATCATCGTGAAGAAGGGCGCCCGCTGCCGCTACACGACCATCCAGAACTGGTCGAACAACGTCTACAACCTGGTCACCAAGCGCGCCGTGGCGTACGAGGGCGCGACCATGGAGTGGATCGACGGCAACATCGGCTCCAAGGTCACCATGAAGTACCCGGCCGTCTACCTGATGGGCGAGCACGCCAAGGGCGAGACGCTCTCCATCGCCTTCGCGGGCGAGGGCCAGCACCAGGACGCCGGCTCCAAGATGGTCCACATGGCGCCGAACACCTCCTCCAACATCGTCTCGAAGTCGGTGGCGCGCGGCGGCGGCCGTACGTCCTACCGCGGTCTCGTCGAGATCGGTGAGGGCGCCGCCGGATCCAAGTCGAACGTGCTGTGCGACGCGCTGCTCGTCGACACCATCTCCCGCTCGGACACGTACCCGTACGTCGACGTCCGTGAGGACGACGTGTCCATGGGCCACGAGGCGACCGTCTCCAAGGTCTCCGAGGACCAGCTCTTCTATCTGATGAGCCGTGGCCTCAGCGAGTTCGAGGCGATGGCCATGATCGTGCGCGGCTTCGTCGAGCCGATCGCGAAGGAGCTGCCGATGGAGTACGCGCTGGAGCTCAACCGGCTGATCGAGCTGCAGATGGAAGGCGCGGTCGGCTAAGCACCGCCCTCCGGTCCAGCAGCAGGCGGCCCGCCTCTCCGGGGCGGGCCGAAGATCGAAAACGTAGGAAGAGAGCAGACCGACAGCCATGGCTGAGGCTCAGAACATTCCGGTGGGCTCCACCACCGCCGGCTCGATCGCGGTGGCCGCCGAGTCGACCGTCGCCACGCGCATGAGCGCGCCCCCGTCCTTCGACGTGACGGACTTCCCCGTGCCGCACGGCCGCGAGGAGGAGTGGCGGTTCACCCCGCTGGAGCGCCTGCGCGGGCTGCACGACGGCACCGCCGTCGCCACCGGAGACGGCCTGAAGGTCGACGTCCAGGCCCCCGAGGGCGTCACCGTCGAGGCCGTCGGCCGCGACGACGCCCGCCTCGGCAGGGCCGGCACCCCGGCGGACCGCGTCGCCGCCCAGGCCTACTCGGCGTTCGAGAAGGCCGGCGTCATCACCGTCCCCAAGGAGACGGTCCTCGCCGAGCCGATCCGGATCGCCGTGCACGGCGAGGGCGGCACCGCCTTCGCCCACCAGGTGATCGAGCTGGGTGCCTTCGCCGAGGCCGTCGTCGTCATCGACCACACCGGTGACGCGGTGCTCGCCGCCAACGTCGACTACGTCCTGGGCGACGGCGCCAAGCTGACCGTCGTCTCGGTGCAGGACTGGGACGACAAGGCCGTGCACGTCGCCCAGCACAACGCCCTCATCGGCCGGGACGCGAGCTTCAAGTCCGTCGTGGTGACCTTCGGCGGCGACGTCGTCCGTCTCCACCCCCGGGTCGCCTACGCGGGCACCGGCGGCGAGGCCGAGCTGTTCGGGCTCTACTTCACCGACAAGGGGCAGCACCAGGAGCACCGCCTCCTGGTCGACCACAACACCCCGCACTGCAAGTCGAACGTGGTCTACAAGGGCGCGCTCCAGGGCGACGGCGCCCACGCGGTCTGGATCGGCGACGTGCTGATCGAGGCCAAGGCCGAGGGCACCGACACCTACGAGATGAACCGGAACCTGGTCCTCACGGACGGCGCCCGGGTCGACTCCGTGCCCAACCTGGAGATCGAGACCGGCGAGATCGTCGGCGCCGGCCACGCCTCGGCGACCGGCCGCTTCGACGACGAGCAGCTCTTCTACCTGATGGCCCGAGGCATCCCGGCCGACGAGGCCCGCCGTCTCGTCGTCCGCGGCTTCTTCGCCGAACTGGTCCAGCAGATCGGTGTCGACGACATCCAGGAACGCCTCCTTGCGAAGATCGACGAGGAGCTGGAGACCGTGTCTGGATCAGGCCGATGACCTTCGTACGCGCTTGCGGACTGAGCGAGCTGGAGGAGGACACCCCGAAGCGGGTGGAACTCGACGGCACGCCGGTCTCGGTCGTACAGACCGAGGGGGAGGTGTTCGCCATCCATGACATCTGCTCCCACGCGAACGTCTCGCTCTCCGAGGGCGAGGTGGAGGACTGCCAGATCGAGTGCTGGCTGCACGGCTCCAGCTTCGACCTCCGCACCGGCAAGCCGTCCGGCCTTCCCGCGACGCGCCCTGTCCCCGTATACCCCGTAAAGATCGAAGGGGACGACGTGCTCGTCTCCCTCACCCAGGAGTCCTGAGGCACCCATGGCAACGCTTGAAATCCGAGACCTGCACGTCACCGTCGAGGCCGACAACGCCACGAAGGAGATCCTCAAGGGCGTCGACCTCACCGTGAAGCAGGGCGAGACGCACGCCATCATGGGCCCCAACGGCTCCGGCAAGTCGACCCTCGCCTACTCCCTCGCGGGTCACCCCAAGTACACGATCACCGGCGGCACCGTGCTGCTCGACGGCGAGGACGTCCTGGAGATGTCCGTCGACGAGCGCGCCCGCGCGGGCCTGTTCCTGGCGATGCAGTACCCGGTCGAGGTCCCGGGCGTGTCCGTGTCGAACTTCCTGCGGACCTCCGCCACCGCCATCCGCGGCGAGGCCCCCAAGCTGCGCACCTGGGTGAAGGAGGTCAAGGAGGCCATGCAGCGCCTCAACATGGACCCCGCCTTCGCCGAGCGCAACGTCAACGAGGGCTTCTCCGGCGGTGAGAAGAAGCGCCACGAGATCCTCCAGCTGGAGCTGCTCCGGCCGAAGGTCGCGATCCTCGACGAGACGGACTCCGGTCTGGACGTCGACGCGCTCCGGGTCGTCTCCGAGGGCGTCAACCGCGTCCGCGAGACCGGCGAGGTCGGCACCCTGCTGATCACGCACTACACGCGCATCCTGCGCTACATCAAGCCCGACCACGTGCATGTCTTCGCAGGCGGCAAGATCGTGGAGTCGGGCGGCCCCGAGCTCGCCGACAAGCTGGAGAACGAGGGCTACGAGGCATACACGAAGGGTGGCGCATCCGCGTGACACAGCTGCCGGGCCTCCTCGACACCGAGGCGATCCGCAAGGACTTCCCCATCCTGGACCGTCAGGTCCACGACGGCCGGAAGCTCGTGTACCTGGACAATGCGGCGACCTCGCAGAAGCCGCGCCAGGTGCTGGACGCCCTGAGCGAGTACTACGAGCGCTACAACGCCAACGTCCACCGCGGTGTGCATGTGCTCGCCGAGGAGGCCACGGCGCTGTACGAGGGCGCGCGGGACAAGGTCGCGTCCTTCATCAACGCGCCCAGCCGCGACGAGGTGATCTTCACCAAGAACGCCTCCGAGTCGCTGAACCTCGTGGCGAACATGCTGGGCTGGGCCGACGAGCCCTACCGCGTGGACTCCGAGACCGAGATCGTCATCACGGAGATGGAGCACCACTCCAACATCGTGCCGTGGCAGCTGCTCTCGCAGCGCACGGGCGCGAAGCTGAAGTGGTTCGGGCTGACCGACGACGGCCGGCTCGACCTCTCCAACATCGACGAGATCATCACCGAGAAGACGAAGATCGTCTCCTTCGTGCTGGTGTCCAACATCCTCGGCACCGTGAACCCCGTCGAGGCGATAGTGCGCCGGGCGCAGGAGGTCGGTGCCCTGGTCTGCATCGACGCCTCGCAGGCCGCGCCGCACATGCCGCTGGACGTGCAGGCGCTCCAGGCCGACTTCGTGGCCTTCACCGGCCACAAGATGTGCGGTCCGACGGGCATCGGCGTGCTCTGGGGCCGCCAGGAGCTCCTGGAGGACCTGCCCCCGTTCCTCGGCGGCGGCGAGATGATCGAGACGGTGTCGATGCACTCGTCGACGTACGCCCCCGCCCCGCACAAGTTCGAGGCGGGCACCCCGCCGATCGCGCAGGCGGTCGGCCTCGGTGCGGCGATCGACTATCTGAACTCCATCGGCATGGACAAGATCCTCGCCCATGAGCACGCGATCACCGAGTACGCGGTGAAGCGGCTGACGGAGGTTCCGGACCTCAGGATCATCGGCCCCGCCACGGCCGAGGACCGGGGCGCGGCGATCTCCTTCACCCTCGGCGACATCCACCCGCACGACGTGGGCCAGGTGCTCGACGAGCAGGGCATCGCGGTCCGGGTCGGCCATCACTGCGCCCGCCCGGTCTGCCTGCGGTACGGAATTCCCGCGACCACCCGAGCGTCGTTCTATCTGTACTCCACGCCGGCCGAGATCGACGCCCTGGTCGACGGTCTGGAGCACGTACGGAACTTCTTCGGCTGAGGGGACGAGCGATCGCATGAAGCTGGACTCGATGTACCAGGAAGTCATCCTGGACCACTACAAGCACCCCCACGGGCGGGGCTTGCGGGACGGTGACGCCGAGGTACACCACGTGAACCCGACGTGCGGCGACGAGATCACCCTGCGAGTGAAGTACGACGGCACGACCATCGAGGACGTGTCGTACGAGGGCCAGGGCTGTTCGATCAGCCAGGCCTCGGCCTCCGTGCTGAACGACCTCCTCGTCGGCAAGGACCTTGACGACGCGCGGAAGATCCAGGAGACCTTCCTGGAGCTGATGCAGTCCAAGGGGAAGATCGAGCCGGACGACGCGATGGAGGAGGTGCTGGAGGACGCGGTCGCGTTCGCCGGTGTCTCCAAGTACCCCGCCCGGGTCAAGTGCGCCCTCCTCAGCTGGATGGCGTGGAAGGACGCGACGGCCCAGGCGCTGGGCGCCGACGCCGACGTCGAAAGGAAGACGGCATGAGCGAGACCCTGGAGATGAAGCCGGCCTCCGAGGAGGAGGTCCGCGAGGCCCTGTACGACGTCGTCGACCCCGAACTCGGCATCGACGTCGTCAACCTCGGCCTGATCTACGGCATCCACATCGACGACGCGAACATCGCGACGATCGACATGACCCTGACCTCGGCGGCCTGTCCGCTGACGGACGTCATCGAGGACCAGGCCAAGTCCGCCACGGACGGCCTTGTCAACGAGCTGCGCATCAACTGGGTCTGGATGCCCCCGTGGGGCCCCGACAAGATCACCGACGACGGCCGTGAGCAGCTTCGGGCGCTCGGGTTCAACGTCTGAGACATGACATGGGTGTGGCCCCCGGCGAATCGCCGGGGGCCACACCCATGTCCGCGGTGGTGTCCTCCGGTCAGGAGAAGCCCTTCACCAGGCTGAACGTGGCGTCCGCGTAGAAGTAGCCGCTGTTTTCGGCGCGTTCCAGGCGGAGCTGGAAGCTGCGGTGGCGGACGAAGTAGCCGGGGTAGTTCACCGACTCCAGCAGGATCGAACCCGAGTAGCCCGAGCGGGGGCAGAAGGTGGCGTCCTGCTGGAAGAGGCGGGAGCCGTCGTTGCCGGACGCGCGGAGCACGAAGTTCTGGTGGCGCACATAGCGGCCGTCGGCCATGCGGAACGAGTAGCAGGAGGAGTTCGCGAGGCCGGAGACGACCTTGAAGGAGGAGTCCTCCTTGGTCTCGCTGCCACTGCGGGAGCTCACCTGGTCCAGCTGGATCACACCGTCGCGCAGATGCCAGTAGCGGTCCGGGTAGTTGACGGACCGTACGGACTTGCGCGTGGTCGACCTGGACGGCGGCTTCTTCGTGGGCGCGGGCGCCTTCGACGGCTCGGTGGTCGGCTTCGCGCCGCCCTGCTGCTTGTCGTCGGACGCGTCGGAGCCCTTGGAGCCGTCGGCGCCCTTGTCCTTGCCCTCGCCGTTCTTCGCGTCGGCCTCGGAGCCCTGCGGCTCCGACAGACCGCTCTTGCCGTCCGGTGCCGAGGTCGCGGGGGGAGACGTGGGCGGCAGCGAGAGGGCGGGGAGCACCCGGTCGTCGGCGGCGGTGGTGCGTCCGTTCTTCTCCGACGAGTCGTCAGGTCCGCTGCCCTGGAGGGTGATCGCGGTGACACACGACGACACGACGGCGAGGGCCAGGGCGCCGGCCAGCCAGAGGCGGCGCGTGCCCGGTATTCGGGTGTCGTTCGGGGTGACACCCGTCTCCCAGACCTTCGCGGATCTGAGCACCGGAAGGCTGGGCGTGGTCTGGTCCGGATCAGTGCCGGGCTTTCTTGGCGGCATGCGCGGTTCCTTCGGCGTCGCCAAGGCGGACGCGAATCGTCATGCGGATCAGGGAGGGTGGTACGTGTCACCCGTGTGTGCAAACCCTGGCGGTCGTCACACAATCGGGAGATTGACCGTTGAAACAGTAGTGGACCAAGGGGTGTGCGGGGAGCCCTTTCCGAGAGCGCTTCCATAACGGAACGGCCCCGAATCCAGGGCCTCTTGGGCTTCCGTGGCGGTCAATTCCACCCATAAGCGCGCCTGTGCCGCGCGATGTGTACAGGCGTACGCATCATGTGTACGATCGTACACATGGGATATCTGTTGCTCGCCGCGGCCATAGCCGCCGAAGTGGCCGCCACCACCGCCATGAAGTACAGCGAGGGCTTCAGCAAGCTGTGGCCCTCCCTGGTGACCGGGGTGGGGTACCTCATCTCCTTCGTCCTGCTCGCCCAGGCGCTGAAGTCGATGTCGATCGGCACCGCCTACGCGATCTGGTCCGGCGTGGGCACCGCGACGGTCGCCGCCCTCGGACTGGTGCTCTTCGGGGAGGCGTTGAGCTTCGCCAAGGTCGCCGGGATCGTGCTGATCATCGCGGGGGTCGTGGTGCTGAACCTGGGAGGCGCCCACTGATGGCCCGGCGCTACGACCCCGAGCGGCGGCAGCGGATCATCGACGCGGCGATCCGCGTCGTGGGGGAGAAGGGCATCGCCGGGCTGAGCCACCGCACCGTGGCCGCCGAGGCGGACGTCCCGCTCGGTTCGACGACGTACCACTTCAAGACCCTCGACGACCTCATGGTCGCCGCGCTGCGACAGGCCAACGAGCGGTACGCGAAGGCCGTCGTCGCCCGTGAGGCCCTGCGGGACCCCGGCACCGATCTCGCCGCCGAACTGGCCGCGCTGGGCGGCGAATGGTTCGCCGGCGACCGTACGGGCCTGGAGGTGGAGTACGAGCTCTACCTCGCCGCCCTGCGCCGCCCCGCCCTCCGGCCCGTCGCCGACGAGTGGGGCCGGGGCTTCGCCGAGTGCCTCGCCGAGCGCACCGACCCGGTCACCGCGCGGACCCTCGTCGCCCTCGTCGACGGCATCTGCCTCCAGGTCCTGCTGACCGGGGCGCCGTACGACGAGGAGTACGCGCGGGAGGCGCTGGCACGGGTGATTCCCTGAACCGCGAACCTCTTCCGGCCCATCGGCGAACAGGAGGTGACACGAAAGCCGGCGAAGGAGAGCGGCTGTGACGAGCGGGGGGAGAACCTGGTGAACGGACCTCCGCCACGGGTGGGCGGCACGGCGGGTGGGCGCGAGGCGAGGCGGACGTGAGGCGAGGCGGACGTGAGGCGAGGCGGGTGCCGCCGAGATCGCCTCCCTCCTCGACGCCGACGTCCAGCCGCCCCTGGGGCTGGCCGGCCTCGCGGGGCGCCGCGCCAGCACTGAGCCAGGGCACGGCCGTCGGCCGGCGCTGGTTGAACGACCCGGAGACGTACGGCGTTCTCGGTACGCAGCACGTTCTCGGTGCGCAGCACATCGAGGGCGGCAAGGTGGGCGGCGGAGACTGCTCGTCGCCACGGCCGTCGTGGACGAGGCGGGCGAGCGCGGCTGACGTTCGCCGCCCGGGGCCGGGCAGCCCGTCCCACGGGGGTGGGCGGGCCGCTCCACGGGGGTGGGCAGGCCGACCGACCCCGTATGTCCGTAAAGTGCCCGGCCCCTGAGACGCCCCCGGCGCGGGTTGGCCCGGATGTGCCCCGGGCGGTTAGGTTGCCCTCATGACCGACACGACTGCTCCTCGTACCACCGGCGCCGTGGCCGCCGGCCTCGCCACGATCGCCGCCGACGGCACCGTCCTCGACACCTGGTTCCCCGCGCCCGAGCTCGCCGCCGAGCCGGGCCCCTCCGGCACCGAGCGGCTGACCGCCGAGCGCGCCGCGGAGCTGCTGGGCGGCGGCGCGACCGCCGCGATCGGGCAGGACACGCGCCGCGGTGTCGAGGTCGTCGCGGTCCGCACGGTCATCTCCTCGCTCGACGAGAAGCCGATCGACACGCACGACGCGTACCTGCGCCTCCACCTGCTCTCCCACCGCCTGGTCAAGCCGCACGGTCAGAGCCTGGACGGCATCTTCGGCCTCCTCGCCAACGTCGCCTGGACCTCGCTCGGCCCGGTCGCCGTGGACGAGCTGGAGAAGGTACGCCTCAACGCCCGTGCCGAGGGCCTGCACCTCCAGGTCACGTCGGTGGACAAGTTCCCGCGGATGACGGACTACGTGGCCCCCAAGGGAGTCCGGATCGCCGACGCCGACCGCGTCCGGCTCGGCGCGCACCTCGCCGAGGGCACCACGGTCATGCACGAGGGCTTCGTCAACTTCAACGCCGGCACCCTCGGCACGTCGATGGTCGAGGGCCGGATCTCCGCCGGTGTCGTCGTCGGGGACGGCTCGGACATCGGCGGCGGTGCCTCCACGATGGGCACGCTCTCCGGCGGCGGCAACGTCATCATCTCCATCGGCGAGCGCTGCCTGGTCGGCGCCGAGGCGGGCGTCGGCATCGCGCTGGGCGACGAGTGCGTCGTCGAGGCCGGCCTCTACGTCACCGCCGGCACCCGCGTCACCATGCCCGACGGCCAGGTCGTCAAGGCCCGCGAACTCTCCGGCGCCTCGAACATCCTCTTCCGCCGCAACTCGGTCACCGGCACGGTCGAGGCCCGCCCCAACAACGCGGTCTGGGGCGGCCTGAACGAGATCCTGCACAGCCACAACTGACCCCGTAAGGGTTGCTCGGCGTGACCTTCGTGCGGTGTAGGCAGATGAACTGTCGGACGCAGTGTCCGATGAGTCGCCGAACCGATGAGATGAGGGGCCGAGGGATGAGGAACGACCGGGCGAGGACCGTGGCGCGAGTGGTCATGGCAGGGCTGGCCGCGGTGCTGGTGTGCGGGGTGTCGGCCGGGGCCGCGCACGCCGACGAGACCAACCATGCCTCGCACAACGGTCCCCGGATCGGACTCGTCAACGTCGGGCAGGTCGACGACCCCATGGAGGACGTGCTGGAGCACACCCTGCTGTTCGGCGACGGGTACCGCTGGGGCTGATCGCACGCCGGTACGGCCGGCACGGCTTGCCGTCACAGGGCCAGGGGCCCGTACGCGTTCACGCGCGTACGGGCCCCGAGCCGTTCCCCGGTACTTTTCTTCGTCGGCCCGGCATAGCGGTGGGCGGGGCGGCGCGTCTCAAGGGGCACAGGGCGGACACAGGGGCCGCCGGGGGAAGAGAAGGTGACGATGGATGCCGCGGGGCAGGAGAGTTTCCGGGAGTTCGTGGCCGGGCGGTCGTCGGCGCTGCTGAAGACGGCCGTGCTGCTGAGCGGCGGGGACCGGCACGCCGCCGAGGACCTGTTGCAGAACGCGCTGATCAAGGCGGCCGGGCGCTGGCAGCGGATCGACGAGCCGGAGGCGTACGTACGGCAGATCCTCTACCGGCAGCAGGTCAGCCGCTGGCGGCTGAAATGGCGGCGGCGCGAACTGACCGTCGCCGAGCCGCCCGAGAGCGGCGGCGGTGTCGACGGCGTGGCCGGTGTCGAGCTGCGGCTGGTGATGCGCGGGGCGCTGGCCCGGCTGACCGCCCGGCAGCGGACCGTACTGGTGCTCCGCTACTTCGAGGACCTGCCGGAGGGCGAGGTGGCCCGGATCCTCGGGTGCTCCGTGGGGACCGTACGGTCCACGACTCACCGCTCGCTCGCCCGACTGCGCGAACTCGCGCCCGAACTGGCCGCGCTCGGATTCGCCGCGGCCGAGCAGCAGCCGTCCCGTGACTTCTCGCCCGTGGAGGTGCGTCCGTGAACGTCGATGAACTGGTGCGCGACTCGCTGCGCGAGCAGGCCGCCGAACAGCCGCCCCTGGCAGTGGACTTCGCCGAGCGAGTGCTGACCGTCCGGCGCCGCCGCCGGACCCGCAGGCTCGCCACCGTCGCCGCGGCCACCGCCGCCGTGGTCGCCGTCGCGGTGGCCGTGCCCCTGCTGGACTCCGGCAAGGACCAGGTACGGCTCGCCACCGAGATGAACAAGAGCGACATCATCGCCCACCCCGACCAGTCGCCACCGCGCGACCTGATCGCGGCCGGGGACGTGGCGCTGGCCGCGTACTGGACCGGGGACACCGTGATCAACAAGAAGAAGGACACCGCCGTCCGGAAGCGTTCCTACTCGATCCTCGACCAGAAGACCGGCAAGTACGTCGCGGACTCCCGCTGGTCCATGGTCGCGGTCGCCCCCGGCATGCGAACCGCCGCCGTCCTGGAGATGGAGCTGCCCACCAAGCGGATCGGGCTGCTCGACCTGCTCACCGGCGAGGTCGAGCGCTGGATCCCGGTGGACCGGGGCGTGGCGAGCGTGGAGTTCTCGGCCGACGGCACCAGGATCGTCGCCACCACCTACAGCAAGAACCCCGACGTGCTGACCAAGGCGGCCAACGACGCCGACGGCGACGGCAAGAAGAACGACTACATGCCGTTGCACTCCGAGTCGTACCGGACCGGCTTCTACATCGTCGATGTCGACTCCGGCCGCAGCGAGTGGAGCGCGGTCCCGCCGGAGAGGGAGGAGGAGCTGTTCTTCGTCAACTCCCGTCAGGACTTCTCCTTCAGCGGTGACGGCAAGCTGGTCCGCTCCGGGCTCAGCATGGAGCCGCACGACCAGTACTACGACCTGAAGGGTGGCAAGGTCGCCAAGCCGGCCGACGAGAAGTACCTGACCTGGTCGGTGGAGGCGCGGCTCTCCCCGAACGGCAAGCTCGCCGCCGGTGGTTTCGCGGGCAGCGCCAAGACCACCGCCTCCGAGATCCTCGACCCCCGCACCGGCAAGCGGCTCCACAAGGTCCGCGGTCAGCAGCTGCTCGCCTGGGTCGACAACGAGCGGCTCATCGCCTGGGACATCGCGGCCGACGGCAGCAACGAGTTCCACAACGGTCTGGTCCTGGTCACCATCGGCAGCGACAGGACGATCCCGCTCAGCGGCGCCCGCAAGGGCAACGACGGGGCTCCCGGGCGCTGGAACCCGGTCTTCGCCACCCGCTGACCGACCGGCGTCGAGTCTCAGGCGGTCACCAGCCGGTCGTACGCCGCCAGCAGCCCGTCGGTCATCTCCTGACCGGCGGGCCGCAGCGGTGCGCGGACCGGGCCGGAGGGGAGACCGAGTCGGCCGAGGAGCGCCTTGGCCGTGACGGAGCCGGGCAGGCCGGAGGCCATCATCAGCTCGGTGAGCGGGACGGTCAGCCGCTGGAGGCGGGCCGCCTCGACCGTGTCTCCGGCGTCGAACGCGTCGAGGATCGAGCGGAAGTGGCGCGGCACCGCGTTCGCTACCGTCCCCACGTAACCGGACCCGCCGATCGCGTAGAGCGCGAGGACGTACTCGTCGCAGCCTGTGTAGTACGCGAGCCCCGTCTCGGCCAGCACCTTCTGGGTGCCGAGGAGGTCGTACGCGCAGTCCTTCACCGCCACGATCCGGGGGTGGTCCGCGAGCCGGATCATGGTCTCCGGGGCGATGCGGGTACCGGTGCGGCCGGGAATGTCGTACAGGGCCACGGGCAGCCCCGTGGCCTCGGCGAGCTCGCGGAAGTGGGCCTCCACGGCGTCCTGCGGGGGCCTGCTGTAGTACGGCGTGACCGCCAGCAGGCCGTCCGCGCCCGCCTTCTCGGCCGCCAGTGCCAACTCCACCGTGTGCCGGGTGTCGGCGGTGCCCACCCCGGCCACGATCGCGGCCCGCTCGCCGACCGCAGCGCGTACCGCGCGGATCAGCTCCGCCTTCTCCGTGTCCGTCGTCGTCGGCGACTCGCCCGTCGTACCGGACAGCACCAGCCCCTCGCACCCCTCCCGCACCAGCCGGTCGGCCAGCCGCTGGGCCCCGTCCAGGTCGAGCGCGCCGGACGCCGTGAAGGGGGTCACCATCGCGCAGAGGGCGCGGCCGAAGGGGGTGGGGCGGTGGACGCGAGTCGGAGGAGCCGCAGGAGCTGTGAGAGTCAAGGGAGCCATGGGGGTAAGTCTCGGCGGGCACATTGTGAAGCTCCACTTAATTCTCCTACGAGATATGCGGAAGCCTTGCTACGGAGAGGGGCGTCTGCTGCCTGGCCACGGGTGGATGTGCTGGTGAGCGCAGGGGTAGTGCGAGCCGGTGGGGGTACTCGGGGCGTCCCGATGTGTGAGGAGGCGACACCGTGACCGGGACCACCGAGACCAGGCCCACGCGATTCGTGCGCTCTGTGCGATCCGCGCGTCCGGGGCTGGCGGAACACGACCATCACTCCGTGGGCGAGCTGGTGGGGCAGGCCACCGAGCAGCTCTCCCAGCTCGTACGACAGGAGGTCGCCCTCGCGAAGGAGGAGCTGGCCGAGAAGGGACGGCGCGCGGGGCGCGGCGGTGGGCTCCTCGGCGCGGCCGGCGCCGTCGCCTACGTGGGGTTCATGACGCTGGCTGCGGCGGGAGTCGCGGCGCTGTCGCTGGTGCTGGACGTGTGGGCCGCCGCGCTCATCGTCATGGCCGTGCTGTTCGTGATCGCCGGTGTACTGGCCGCCATGGGGCGCGCGCAGTTGCGGCGGGCCACACCTCCCCGGCCGGAGCTGGCGCTCGACAGCGTCAAGGCCGACGTGGACGAGATCAAGGGGAGGGCCCGGCGATGACGCACGCATCCGGTACGGCCGGTGCTTCCGGCGGCGCGACCAATGGTTCCGTGGGCGCCAAGGGGCCCGACGAACTGCGGCGGCAGATCGAGCAGACCCGGGCGCAGCTCGGTGACACGGTCGAGGAGCTGGCCGCCAAGGCCGATGTGAAGGCGAGGGTGCACTCCGCGTGGGAGCGGGTGCCGCGGGAGGCGGTGGTGGTGGGCGGCGCGACCGTCGCGGTGGCCGCCGCAGGGGTGCTGGCCTGGCGCCACTATCACTAGAAGCGTCCTGAAGATCTTGAAAATGCGCCCGGCTTGCCCTACTTGATGGCGATTGACATTTACCGGCGATTCAGGGTGAGTCGGGCGGCCAGAGCAAGATCTTCAGCGGTCTCCTAGTAGGGCTCCGTTACGTCTGTCTGTCGGTCCTGTTTGGGGGAACGCTGAAGGTGTGGACGCACATGAAGTGAACCGGGCTCGGGCGACGTTGGCGTTGTTCGTGGCTGACGTGTTCGCGTCGGTGCCGCGTAAGGATCAGCGGGCGAAGGGCGACTGCTACCTGCGGGGACTGATGCTGGACGGACGGCGGAAGTCGATCCAGCCGATGGCGGAACGGCTGCCGGACGGCAACGAGCAGAACCTGCAGCAGTTCGTGAACCAGTCGACGTGGGATCCGGTGCCGGTGCGGCGGCGGATCGCCCAGCGGATGGTGCCGAGAATCGGCCCGGAGGCGTGGGCGGTCGATGACGTGTCGTTCCCCAAGGACGGGAAGATGTCGGTGGCGGTCGCGCGCCAGTACTGCGGGGCGCTGGGCAAGCGGGCCAACTGCCAGGTCGCGGTGAGTGTGCACGCGGTCTCCGACACGGCGTCCTGTCCGCTGCAGTGGCGGATGTTCGTGCCCGAGGAGTGGGCGGACGATGCGGTGCGGCGCCAGAAGACCGGGATACCGCCGGAGGTCGGGCACCGGGAGAAGTGGCGTCTGGCCCTGGACATCCTCGACGAGCTGGCCGGGTGGGGGCTGGTTCCGCCGGTGCTGGTCGCCGACGCCGGCTACGGGCAGAACGCCGACTTCCGCGACGGTCTGAGCGAGCGGGGCATCGGCTATGTCGTGACGGTCCACCCGCACGACGTGCGGCCCACCGCCCCGGCGTGGTCCGGGAACGGTCGCAGGCCGCAGCCCCGCTACCGGGACAAGCCGTCCTCGGTGGCAGCGCTGGCTCAGGAGCACGGACGGCAGGCGTTCACCGAGGTGACCTGGCGTGAAGGCTCCCGCGGGCCGATGCACTCACGCTTTCTGGCGCTGCGGGTGCGGCCGGCCGGGGTGAGGGCCCGCCGTCTGGCCCAAGCCGCCGCCACTGCCGAGCACGGCCACTGGGACGGTGTCCTGCCCGAGGTGACGCTGCTGGTCGAATGGCCCGCCGGCGCCGAAGCACCCACCGACTACTGGCTGTCCAACCTGCCCGCCGACACACCGATCACCGAACTGGTCCGCCTGTCCAAGATCCGCTGGCGCATCGAGCACGATTACCGGGAACTCAAGCACGGCCTCGGCCTGGACCACTTCGAGGGCCGCTCCTGGAACGGCTGGCACCACCACGTCACCCTGGTCACCGCCGCCCACGCCTTCCTCACCGAACAGCGCCTGTCCCCAAAAGCCGATACAGCGGACTCACCCTCTACCAGATCCTCGACGCCATCCAGGACCTGCTGAACTGCTGGACCGGCACCTGCACCACCTGCCACCGCCCCCTGCCCAGAACATCCACCACCAGCCAGAACCCAAGAGCCAGAGCAACCTAACGGAGCCCTACTAGTAGTGCTTGGTCAGGTTCACTCGCCGGTGGCGTGTCCGTTTGATCGCTTGTTCCGTTGACCTGTTGTGATGGGTGGGGAGCTTGCCGCGGTCCGGTGTGATCTGGAGGACTTCGCGGCAGAGATGTTCGAGCCGTTCGCGCGGGCGGATCAACGCCGGTGGGGAACGGTCTATCTGCGGGGCCTGCTGCTGGACGGGCGGCGCAAGTCGGTGGAACCGATGGCCGCCCGCCTGGGCGAGGACGGCAACCGGCAGGCCCTGGCGAACTTCATCACCACCAGCCCGTGGGACGCGGCGCATGTCCGCGCCCGCCTGGCCTGGCGGATGCAGCAGGTGGTCAAGCCGACCGCGCTGATCGTGGATGACACAGGCTTCCTCAAGGACGGGGACGCCTCGGCGTGTGTGGCCCGGCAGTACACCGGCACCGCGGGCAAGGTCACCAACTGTCAGGCCGGGGTGTCCCTGCACCTGGCCTCCGACGACGCGTCGGCTGCTGTCGACTGGCGTCTGTTCCTGCCCGAGAGCTGGGATCCCGCCTCGTCCAAGGCCGATCCGGGCAAGGTGGCCCGCCGCACCACGTGCGGCATCCCCACCGACGTCGGACACGTCGAGAAGTGGCAGCTGGCCCTGGACATGATCGACGAGACCAGGTCGTGGGGCATCGACGTCCCGATCGTCGTCGCCGACGGCGGTTACGGCGATACCGCAGCCTTCCGGCTGGGCCTGGAAGAACGCGGGCTCGGCTACGCGGTCGGCATCTCCACCACGACCACCGCCCACCCGGAAACGGCACGGCCGCATACCCCGCCCTACGGCGGTCGCGGCCCTCGGCCCCAGCCGGTTTATCCCGAGGCGGCCAGGACGGTGAAGAAGCTGGTCATCGAGGCCGGCAAGCAGACAGCCCGGCCGGTGCAGTGGCGGGAAGGCTCCCGCCCGGGCAGCGGCCGCAGCGGCGTCAAGCGCATGTACTCCCGCTTCGTGGCCCTGCGCGTGCGGCCCGCCGGACGCGAGATCCGCAAAGCCTGCGACGGCCCGGAACTGCCCGTCTGCTGGCTGCTGGCCGAATGGCCCGCCGACCAGCCCGAACCCGTCCAGTTCTGGCTGTCCAACCTTCCCGCCGACACGGCGCTGGCCACCCTCGTGCGCACCGCGAAACTACGCTGGCGCATCGAGCACGACTACCGCGAGATGAAGCAGACCCTGGGCCTGGCCCACTTCGAAGGCCGCACCTGGCGAGGCTGGCACCACCACGTCACCCTCGTCTCCGTCGCACACGCCTTTTGCACCCTTCAGCACATCACCCGGTCCCCAAAAGAGACGGCGCCGGCCTGAGCCTCTACCAGGTCGCCCGCGAACTGCAGCTACTCCTCGCGGTCTGGACCGGCGCCTGCCCCACCTGTCACCGCAACATGCCAGAACCGATACCGACCTGACCAAGCACTACTAGGCCCTGTCGTCGCATTCCCGTCGTCGCCCGGAGGGCGGCCTGGCGGCGTCGTGGGGGTACCTCCCGGTCGAGCGCAGCCGAGACCGGGGGAGCGTGCTCTCGGCGTGCCGGGCACTGACCCGCGTACCGGACGTACTCGGGTCGGTGCCCGGTGCGTCGAGAGCGCGTGCATGGCGTCGCGGGGCGGGCGGGAATGTGACGCCAGGGCCTAGGGGCGGCCGACTCCCGGCCGGCTGTTCCGGCGGGGGGTGACTGACGCCTGCGCCGCATGTGCCTACGGTGCGAGCGCCTGACGCCTGCGCGGCTCCCCCCGGTGGTGGTGGGCATGCCGGGCGTCGGGCGTCGGGCGTTGGCTGTTGGCTCACTCCTCTGCCGACCAGCCCGGCGAACCCGATGAGCTCGGCGAACCCGTCGTGCCCGTCGTGGTGCTCGGCGAACCCGTCGTGCCCAGCGTGCCCGTCGTCCGGGCGCGGGCCTCCCGCAAGGCGCGCAGGCGAGGCGGCCAGGTGCGGGTGTCGCGTGGCTCCACGTAGGGCTCTTCCGTGGGGGAGCGGCCCTCGGCGATGGCGCGCTCTCGGGAGAGCTCCGCGTCGAATTCCAGGCCCAGGAGAATCGCCAGGTTGGTGAGCCAGAGCCAGATGAGGAAGACGACGGCTCCGGCCGGCGCGCCGTAGGTCTTGTTGTACGAGCCGAAGTTGGCCGCGTAGACGGCGAAGCCCGCAGACGCGGCGAGCCAGATCAGCGTCGCGAGGACTCCGCCGGGGCTCACCCAACGGAAGCCCCGGCCACGGACGTTGGGCGCGGCCCAGTACAGCAGCGCGATCATCAGCGTCACCAGGATCAGCAGGACCGGCCACTTGGCGATGTCCCAAAGCGCGATGGCCGCGTCGCCGAGCCCGATCGTCGTGCCGGCGCGTTCGGCCAGCGGACCCGTGAAGACGACGATCAGCGCGCTCGCCGCCAGCACCAGCATCAGCACGAGGGTCAGGACGATCCGCAGTGGCGTGAGCTTCCACACCGGGCGGCCCTCCGGCAGGTCGTACACCGCGTTGGACGTACGGATGAACGCCGCCACGTATCCCGACGCCGACCACACCGCCGCCAGCAGGCCGACGATCGCCAGCACCCCGCCCGTACCGCCGCTGTCTCCCAGTTGCACGACCGCGTCCCGCAGGATGTCCCGCGCGGGGCCCGGGGCGAGGTCGCCGATGTTGTCCAGGATCCTGTCCGTCGCGCGCTGTCCGACGACCCCCAGCACCGACACCAGCACCAGCAGCGCGGGGAAGAGTGACAGGACGCCGTAGTACGTCAACGCGGCGGCCCGGTCGGCGAGTTCGTCGTCCTGGAACTCCTTGACGGTGCGCCGCACCACCGCCCACCACGAGCGCCCCGGCAGTCCGGTGGGACCGCCCTCCACGCCCTCCCCGCCGGTCCCCGGCGCCTTTCCCACCCGCTCGGCCTCCGGCCGCCTCTGCTCCATGACCGGCGGGTCTCCCGAAACCCGGCCCCGAATCGTGGACTTGACCTGAATCCTGGTTGAGGTTGAAGGGTGGTCGGTGCGCGCACACCGAGTACCGATCATGGGAGAGCAGCATGAGCACGACCCGTCGTACGGACCTCCACCCCGTCCTCGACCGCCCCGACGTCGGGGCGTCCCTCTTCAGCACCTGGGAGGTGGGCACCCCCGAGCGGCAACGCCGGACCGTCGAGGCCATCGCCGACACCTGGGAGCGGCGGCCGTGGCCGACGGAGGGGCTGTTGGGGTACTTCGTCTACACCGCCGAGGACGGTTCCGGCCTGCTGCACCATTCGCAGTGGGCCGACGAGCAGGCGTACGAGGCCTTCGTCAAGACGCGGCGGCAGGAGCGCAACGACGCCATCGACACCGCCGTCCCCGGGATCGAGCGGGTGGGGCTGCACCGCTATCGGCGGTACCGCAGTCTCACGGGTGGGCAGGACCGTACCGCACACGTGCCCGGGTGTGTCGTGATCGTCGACGTCGCGTTCGACGGTCCGGACCCGGCGCGACAGCGTGCCTGGGTGGACGCCGTGGAGGAGGCGCTCGCCGCCGAGCCGGACGCGCATCCCGGCGGTATCTCCGCCCACTTCCACCTCGGCACCGACGGCACCCGCGTCCTCAACTACGCCGAGTGGGAGACCGCCGAGCATCACATCGACGCCATGGCCGCGCCCGGCGAAGGCGTCGGCTCGCCCTCACCGCTCTGGCAGCGCGTACAGACCTGGCCCGGCCTGCTGGAGACCGGCTCGGTCAAGCGGTACGAGTACGCCCTCGGCCTCGTCCCCGGCTGAGCCCGACGGCTCCCCGTCCCGGAAGCGACCGCGCGACCGGGACCATCGCGCGCCATCACTCACCGAAAACTGGAACCGTCTGGACAAAAAAAGTTTTCGGTGAGACGGTAGAGCCATGTTGGACGTCACCGTGATCGAGGACCCCGAGGCGGCGGCCGTCTCGCTGGACCCCATACGTGCCCGGCTGCTCGCCGAGCTGGCGGCCGGTCCCGCGTCGGCGGCCATGCTGGCCGGGAAGGTAGGGCTGCCCAGGCAGAAGGTGAACTATCACCTCAAGGCGCTGGAGAAGCACGGTCTGGTCGAGCTGGCGGGGGAGCGCCGCAAGGGGAACGTCACGGAGCGGCTGATGCGGGCCACGGCCGCGTCGTACGTGATCTCGCCGCTCGCGCTCGCCGCCGTACAGCCGGATCCGGACCGTTTCCGGGACCAGCTCTCCGCGCGCTGGCTCCTGGCGCTCGGCGCCCGGCTGGTCCGGGACGTCGGCACGCTGATCACCGGCGCGGCCAGGGCCCGCAAGCGCCTCGCGACCTACGCCCTCGACGGCGAGGTCACCTTCTCCTCGGCCGCCGACCGTGCCGCCTTCGTCCAGGAGCTCACGGCGGGGGTGAGCGCGCTCATCAGCAAGTACGACGCCCCCGACGCCCAGGGCGGCCGGGGCCACCGGATCGTGGTCGCCGTCCACCCGACGGTCAAGCCGCGGCCCGCCGACGATACCGGCCGGCCCGAGGTGCTCGCACTCCCCGTCCAGCCCGAACCGCCCGCCCGGTGAGACCCGTTGAGGAGCACGTCATGCCCAAGGAATTCGAGATCGCCCGTGAGTTCGAGGTCGACGCCACCCCCGAGGAGGTGTGGGAGGCCGTCACCGCCGGAACCGGCGGGTGGCTGTGGCCGATGGAGGCACCCGAGCCGCGCGTCGGCGGCAAGGGGCCGTTCGGCTCCGAGGTGACCGCGTGGGACCCGCCGCACCGGTACACCAACCGCGTCGAGGACGTGGAGGGGATCTCCGAGCAGACCCTCAACCAGCTCGACTACACGATCGAGCCGCGCGAGGACGGCCGGCGCGCCTGGGTGCGGTACGTGCACAGCGGCGTCTTCGTCGACGACTGGGACAACCAGTACGACGGCGCCGCCAAGCACACCGCCTTCTACCTGCACACCCTGCGCCAGTACCTGACGCGCTTCGCCGGCCGGAAGATCACCGCGTTCGCCACCTTCGACGGCCCCGAGGCGTCCGGTGGCGCGGACGCGCTCACCGTCGTGGGACGGGCGCTCGGCCTCGCGGACGACACCGTCGAGGGCGCCCGCGTCCAGGCCGAGGGGCCCGGCGGGCAGCGTTTCGAGGCCGTCGTCGACTACCGCGACCCGTACTTCATCGGTCTGCGCACCGACGACGCCCTCATCCGCTTCTTCGGCCGCAACCACTGGGGCCACCGCGTCGGCATGAGCGTCCACGACTTCGCGCCGGGCGCCGACGCACAGGCCGACGAGAGCGCGTGGAAGGGCTGGCTGAACGGAGTGTTCAGCCAGCCCTGAGAACACGACACCCCGTCGGCCTCGCGGGTGCTACGGCCTGAAGCGCAGCACCTGCGGGTCGTGGTCGCTGATCTGGTCGTTGAACTCCGCGTTGGTGTGCACGCTGTCGTACGTGAAGTCGCACGAGCGCCGGATCGACGGACTGATCAGGATCTGGTCGAGGACCTGCGTGTTGCCCTGGAAGACGTACGAGTAACGCTCGCTCCTCGGCAGCGACTTGACCGCCGACCACAGGGCGCCGCCGTCCTCCAGCAGCTCGGCGGTCTCGGAGAACTCGAAGTCGTTGATGTCGCCGAGGGCGATGACGTCCGCGTTCCTCTCCTTCGCCAGGATCTCCTTCACGAAGGTGTTCACGGCGGTCGCCTGGAGGTGACGCTGGGTCTCCGAACTCCGCTTCGGCGGCTGGAACTCCGAGTGCAGCGACTGGTCGCCGCCCTTGGACGCGAAGTGGTTCGCGATCACGAAAACGGACTTGCCGCGGAAGGAGAACTCGCCGACCAGCGGCTTGCGGCTGTCCGTCCAGGCGGCGTTCGCCGGGTCGATACGGCCGGGGGAGACCGTCAGCCGTGCCTTGCCGTACGCCTTCGTCACCCCGACGGCGGTCGTCGCGTCGCCGCCGGCACGGTCGGTGAAGGAGACCCGCTCGGGGTTGAACAGGAAGACCTGGCGGATGTTGCCGCCGGGCGCGCCGCCGTCCGCGAGGTTCACCGGGTCGATGGAGCGCCAGTCGTACGTCGGGCCACCGGCCGCCGAGATCGCGTCGATCAGCTTCTTCACCGTCTGGTCGGCGGCGACCGTACCGTCGTTGGTGGCGCCGTTGTTGTCCTGGATCTCCTCCAGGGTCACGATGTCGGGCGACTGCAGGTTGTGCACGATCGCCGCCGCGTGGTCCGCGAAGGAGGTGTCCGAGGGGTCCAGGTTCTCGACGTTGTACGTCGCCACCGCCAGCTCGCCACGCCCCTGCTTACGGGTCGTCTCGCGCTCCAGGCCGCCCTGCTTGAGGGTGCCGAGCTGGTTGGCCACCAGCGTGTAGCCGCCGAACTGGTTGTAGTCCAGGGGGCCGGCCGTGGCGCCCTTCAGGGTGTCGCCGACGTTCGCCTTCGGGAAGTCGGCGACCGCGCCCAGCGACTGGATCTGGAGCCGGCCGGTGTTCTGCGAGGTGTAGGAGCCGTACACCGTGCCGCCGCGGCGGTTGTCGTTCTCCCAGGGCTTGACGGTGACCCACAGCTCGGTGAACGGGTCGGTGGCGCCCACCACTCGGGCGTCGGCGACCTGGACGTTCATGCCCTCCAGGGACTCGTAGCGGTCCAGGGCGTACGTGCCGGGGGTGAGGGTGAGGCCGTTGATCGAACCGCCGGCGGCGGTGTCACCCGTCGGGGCGTACCGGTTCGGCACCGACCTGGCGTCGACGACGGTCGGGGCGGGGACGGCGTTGCCCGTGGAGACCACCGTGATCGTCGGGCGGGTGATCTGCGTCACGGACTGGTTTCCGGACGAAGTGCCGCCCGGCACGAACTCGGAGACCGTGCCCGCGACCGACACCGCGTCGCCCACGGAAACGGTCGGCCGGGAGCTGGTGAAGACGAAGACGCCCTCACTCGTGGCCGGGTTCGAGTCCGCCTGGGTGTCCTGGATCCAGAAGCCGCGCGAACCGTAGGTGCGGACGCCCGTGACGATGCCCTCCACCCCGGTCACCTGCTGACCGGCGAGCGGGGACGTCCGGGTCGTGCCCTGGATGTCGTGGATGCGTATGGAGTCCGCCTCGGCGGGCGAGGTCAGGACCACGGCGGACACCGTGGAGCAGATGGTGGCGACGGCCAGCGCGCCGATGCGCGCGGTTCTCTTGCTCGGCAAGGGGATCCCTCCGGGGACGTACGTGAGCGCCGGGACGAGAGTGGACGGGGGGTGGCCTGCGACCGGTGGGGCGGTGCGACGCGCGTAGAACCCCGACGGACGCCGACGGGGTTCGGTGAACCCGGGCGGTCGCGCCAGTGGGTGGCCCTGTGATCCTCGCAGAGCTACCCGTGAGTTTCTACGCGCGTCAATCTCCTGCCTGGTCACGCCAGTTGTCAAGGTTTCAGCCACACCCAACTCCTGGCAGGTACATGAACCGGGCGGCATGGGTTCAAATCCGTCTAGGCTGAGCGGCTGCGTACTCGTACGCGTATCGCCCTCGGGCGCCGTCTCTCGGCGGCCCCGAACCGCTCGGCCGCTGTTCGTCACTTGTTCCGATGTTCCGAGGAGATCCCCGCCGATGTCAGACAGCTCGCCACTCCCGCCGGTGCGGCTCCTCTCCGAAGCGGAACTGGCGCGGGAGGCGCTCGCCACGCCGCTGCTCGCGCGCGCCGCGCGGCTCGCCCGCTGGGCCGGCCCGGACACACGGGTGGGCGCCGGGGGCGAACTCATCGACGAGCAGTTGCCGGAGGCCGCCGGGGTGCTCGGGCTCACGGGTGAGGGGGCGGGGAGCGCGGGGAGCTCCGCGAGCGCCCGGGACACCGGGGACGCCGGGAGCGTCGCCGGTGGTGTCGACGGTGAGGACGCGGCGGCCCTGGCGAGCGAGGCGTGGCGGGTGGCCATGGACACCGGCCTCGTCGAGATCGTGGACGAGGAGGCCGGGACGGTCACCGTCGGCGAGGACCTCGCGTTGCTCACCTCGGGCGGACCGCAGGACGTGCTCGGCATCTGGCTCACGGCCCTGGAGACCGCCCTCGCCGACGCGAGCGTGCCCGACCTCGACGGCCTCGTCGAGGCCATGGACTCCGGCGGCGAGATCGACTTCTCCCGGCTGGACTGGGACCCCGGCGCCGAGGCGGACTTCCTCGACGGAGTGCTCCGCAACCTCTACCTCCTCACCGCCGGCGAGGGCGGCCCCGAAGGGCCGGTACCGCTGCCCGCCCTCGCCGCCTCGATGATCGTCCCCGACGACATGGGCGAGCCCACCAACGACGTCCTGGAACAGGTCTCCGACGCCATGATGCGGCTCGACGACCAGTTCAGGGTGCTGGAGCCGATCGGGCTGGTGGAGTACCAGCCGGTGGACGAGGCGCTGATGACGGACGCGGAGGAGGCCGTGGCCGCCGCCGAGGGGGCGGGCGCGCCTGCCGTCGACGACACCGATGTCACCCGGTACGGCCTGGTCCGCCTCACCCCGCTCGGGCTGTACGGGGTACGGGCGCGGCTCCAGGAGGCCGGCGTGGTGGCGCCCGCCGTGGGGGACCTCGTCGACAAGGGCGCGGACGTGCTGCTCGACGGCACCGCCGCGTTTCCGCCCGCGGCGGCCCAGGCCGAGACCGAGCAGTGGCTCGCCCGTCGTGAGTCGCTGGACGCGGCGCGGGAGCTGCTGGCCGCGGCGCGCGGGTCCGACGCGGGTGCTCCGCTGCGGCGGCTGCGCTGTCAGCAGGCGCTGTCCCTCGTGGGGGCGGTGGCCGAGCCGGCCCTCCGGGACGTGCTGGACGACCCCGAGCTGGGCGGGCTCGCCCGGGTGTGGCTGACCGAGCGCGGGGCGGGGGATGTGCCGGCGCCGTCCGAGGCGATGGTCTTCTGGCTCACGATCGACACGGTTGCCGCGCAGTTGGCCGCGGAGGGGAACTCGGCGGAGCTGAGGGCGCTGATGGAGGGGTTGGCCGCGCAGCACGGGTCGTTCTTCGCGGCGGCGTGGCGGGTGGATCATCCTGCGACGCCGGATGTGCTGGAGGCGATGGGGAGGATCCACCCCGACAAGAAGGTGGCGAAGGAGGCCCGGAAGGCGGCGTTCAAGGCGCGGTCGCAGATGGGGTCGGGGGGTGGGGGCGCCTGACAGCACGGCGGCATCGCCCTCGCCGAGGACGGCGAAGGCGTCCAGCACCTGTTCGGCGCCACCGACAGCGGCCGTACCGACCCGATCGCCCGCAACGACCTGAACATCGGCACCGACGAGGGGCCGGAGTACAGCGAGTTCGCCGGTGTCACCTTCTCGCCCGACGGAAAGACCCTCTACGCCAACATCCAGACTCCGGGAATCCTGCTCGCCATCACCGGGCCCTGGAAGCGGCGGAAGCGGTGGATTAATTAGTTGGCCCGGCCCGTGGCCCGGCTCCTAGAGTGGTGCCTGTCCAGGTGCGAAGGCAGGACCTACTTCCACTCATAATGGGGCGGCCGCGGGTTCGAGTCCCGCCACCGGTACCAACTCGCCGGTGTAGCTCAGGGGTTAGAGCACCTACGTCGGTTCCGCCGGCTTCGATCTCTGGACACCCAAAGCTTTACGCACCTCCCGGTGCGACACGATCTCGGGAGGCGCGGCAGATGGTGGGTGCCCGGTGCGAAGGCAGCGGATACTTCGGGAACTGGTGGGGACGACTCCTCGTGCGGGTTCGAATCCCGTCATCGACCCAGGGTCGGTGTGGCGGAACGGAAGACGCGCCAGTTGATAAGCGCCGTCGCCGAATTCGACCTCGGGCCCCTTCCCTCTGCCGCGCCTCCCCCAGAAATCAGACATCTGAAGGTCGATATCCGAAACCCGGTATCGGAACAGGAATTCCACGCACGAAGTCCGAAGTGCTGAAGAATTCGGGGGATTCATCATGGCGCGATTCAACACGAAGGCAGGCAAGGCGCAGCCCACCTCCCGGGTCACCTCGACGGGGCGAGTGCTCCGTACGTACGAGGGCGGCCGGGGCCGTGAGCGGGACGAGCGCTCGGAGCTGTTCCTGCTCTCGCTCGCCAACTTCGTCGCGCAGAAGACCTTCTACGAGAGCGGCGAGGACCGCGACGACCGGTTCGCCGCGCTCGTACGCCGACTCGCCGTCACCGACCCGGTGTGGACGGCCGGCCTGCTCGGCTGGCTGCGCGGGGAGGGAAACCTCCGTACGGCCTCGATCGTGGGCGCCGCCGAGTACGTGAAGGCACGGCTCGACGCGGGCGTCACCGACGGGCCCACCAACCGCCAGGTCGTCGACTCGGTCCTGCGGCGCCCGGACGAGCCCGGCGAGCTGCTCGCCTACTGGACCTCGCGGTACGGGCGCGCCCTGCCCAAGCCCGTGAAGCGGGGAGTCGCCGACGCCGTACGACGGCTCTACCACCCCAAGTCGCTGCTGAAGTACGACACCGCGTCCAAGGGCTACCGCTTCGGTGACATCCTGAACCTGGTGCACGCGGCGCCGGACCCGGCCAAGCCGTGGCAGGGCGACCTGTTCCAGTACGCCCTCGACCGGCGCCACAACCCGGACACGGCGGTCGTGCCCAGGTCGCTGCCCGTGCTCGCGGCACACCGTGACCTGATGGAGCTGCGGCCCGCGAAGCGGCGCAGGGTCGTGACCGGCTCGGGGGGCGCCCAGCGGCTCGCGGACGCGGGCATCACCTGGGAGGCGCTGGCCGGTTGGCTGCAGGGGCCGATGGACAAGGCGGCCTGGGAGGCCGTCATTGCGTCCATGGGGGCCATGGCTCTGGTGAGGAACCTGCGGAACTTCGACGAGGCGGGCGTCTCCGACGAGGTCGCGGCCCAGGTGGCGGCGCGGATCAGTGACCCGGCGGAGGTCGCGCGGTCGCGGCAGTTCCCGTTCCGTTACCTCTCGGCGTACCGGCACGTACCCTCGCTGCGCTGGGCGTACCCGCTGGAGCAGGCGCTCGGCCACTCGCTGGCCAACGTCCCCGCGCTCCCGGGCCGGACCCTGGTCCTGGTCGACCGCTCGGGTTCGATGTTCTACTCGCGGTTGACCGACCGCTCGTCGCTCACGTACGCCGACGCGGCGGCGGTCTTCGGCACGGCGCTCGCGCTGCGGGCGGCCGACGCGGATCTCGTCGAGTTCGGGAGCACGAGCCGGGCGGTGAGGTTCGGCGCGGGCGAGTCTGTGCTGAAGATCATCGGCCGCTTCGGCGACCTGGGCGGCACCGACACCGCCGAGGCCGTCCGCCGCCACTACAAGAAGCACGACCGGGTGCTGATCGTCACCGACGAACAGGCCACCTACAGCCACTACGGCGACCCGACCGCGCAGGTGCCGGCCGACGTCCCGGTCTACACCTGGAACCTCGCAGGGTACCGGGCGGGCCACGGCCCCTCGGGAAAGGCGAACCGGCACACCTTCGGCGGTCTCTCGGACGCCGCCTTCCGGATGGTTCCGCTGTTGGAGGCGGCACGGGACGCCGACTGGCCGTGGGCGGTGGAGTGACCCTCGGCCGCTGGCCGACGAGGTGAGTGTGGCCCGTGTCCCAGTGGGGGCACGGGCCACACTCTTGTTCGTAGCCCGTACTGACATCTAACATTTCAGTTCATGGAGGCCATACGACCGGTCGGGCGAACCCTGCTCAGGGACCGTGCCTACCAAGCCATCCGGGACGCCATCGTGGCCGGGGAGATCGAGCCCGGCGCGGTGGTGCGCGACGCCGAGTTCGCGGAGTTGCTGGGGCTGTCCCGGGCGCCGGTGCGGGAGGCGTTCTCGCGGCTGGTGGACGAGGGGCTCCTGGAGAGCAAGCCGCAGAGCTACACGCGGGTCACGCCCGTCGTGGCCGCCGATGTGCGGGACGCCGCGGCCGTCGTCGGGGCCATGCACGAACTGGCCACCCGGGCCGCCGTGCCCCGGCTGTTCGCGGCGGACGTCGAGACCATGCGCTCGGCCAACGAGCGGTTCGCCGCCGCCGTCCGCACCGGCGACGTGGACGCCGCCCTCGTCGCCGACGACGAACTCCACGACGTCCTAGTCCGGGTGAGCGGCAACCACGCCGCGGCCGCCACCATCGCCCGCTACACCCCGCTCATCCGCCGTCTGGAGCGCCGGCGCTTCGGCGAGGGCGGCAACTGCCGCTCGGCCGGACTGCACGAGCAGCTGATCGAGGCCTGCGCGGCCGGCGAGACCGACGAGGCGGTCCGTGTGACGGCGGAGATCTGGCACGGCCTGGCCGCGCTCGTCGACGAGAGCGAACAGGGCGACGAGAGCGACGAGGGCGAAAAAGCCGAGCAAGCCGAGGCAGCCGGGCGAGTAGGCGGACCCCGGGCCGAGGCCGTCGACCAGCAAGCCGCCGACGCGGCGGACCACTGACCCACTCCAAGGACATCCCCGGGAGGACCCGTGTCCCTTTCTTCCTTCGAGCGCTATCCGCTCCTCTTCGGGCCCTCACCGGTGCACCCGCTGGAGCGGCTGACCGCCCATCTGGGCGGCGCCGCCGTCTGGGCCAAGCGAGAGGACTGCAACTCCGGTATCGCCTACGGCGGCAACAAGACCCGCAAGCTGGAGTACCTGGTCGCCGACGCGCTCGCGCAGGGCTGCGACACCCTCGTCTCCATCGGTGGTGTGCAGTCCAACCACACCCGTCAGGTCGCCGCCGTGGCCGCGCGCGCCGGGCTCAAGTGCGTGCTCGTGCAGGAGAGCTGGGTGGACTGGCCGGACGCCGTCTACGACAAGGTCGGCAACATCCTGATCAGCCGCCTGGCGGGCGCCGACGTACGGCTCGTCCGGGCCGACTTCGGCATCGGCTTCAAGGAGAGCTGGGAACTGGCGCTCAGGGAGGTCGAGGAGAGTGGCGGCAAGCCGTACGCCATCCCGGCCGGTGCCTCCGACCATCCCCTCGGCGGCCTGGGCTTCGCCGGCTGGGCGTACGAAGTGGCCGAGCAGGAGCGGGAGTTGGGCGTCTTCTTCGACACGGTGATCGTGTGCTCGGTGACCGGCTCGACCCAGGCCGGCATGGTGGCCGGTTTCGCCGCGCTGGAGGAGGCGGGTGGGCGGCCGCGCCGAGTCATCGGCATCGATGCCTCGGCCAAGCCGGACAGCACCCGTGAGCAGATTGCGCGGATCGCGCACAACACCGGGCAACTCATCGGTCTCAAGCGAGAGTTGACCGTCGCCGACGTGGAACTGGACGAGCGGTACCACGCCGGGATCTACGGCGTCCCGGACGACGCCACCCTCGTCGCCATGCAACTCGCGGCACGCACCGAGGGCATGGTCACCGACCCCGTCTACGAGGGCAAGTCCATGGCGGGGATGGTCGATCTGATCGAGCGCGGCGAGATCGACGCGGACTCCACCGTGCTCTACGCGCACCTGGGCGGGCAGCCGGCGCTGAACGCGTACAGCGGGGTCATCCAGTGACGCCCTGCGCGATGACCTGACCGCGCGGGGGCGGACCCGGCCCCGTTCTGCCGCGTCCCTCCCGTCCACGCTCCGCGCGACAGTCACCCCTCGGACGTCAGTCCACTTCTGCGGGGCAGCGCCGTGCGACGGCCCAGGAGGGACGCGACGCCAGGGCGGAAGGGCACGCCCGTGGCAGGGTGACCGCATGCAGCGGCATCGCCACGGTGAGAATCCCTGGCGCGTCAGAGTGGACGACGACAGCGGTCGGCCCCGTGGAGCCGGCGTCCTCCTGGACAGTCGGCACGTGCTCACCTGCGCGCACGTCGTCGCCGAGGCCGGGGCCTCGCCGGACAGCGCCGACGCGCATGTCCGCGTCACGAGCGCCGTCTGCCGCCCGGAGTGGAGCGTCACGGCACGGATCGAGCCGGGCGAGTGGGTGTACCGCAACCGCACACGACGCGGCGACGTCGCCCTTCTCCGGCTCGACGACCCGGCGCCGTGCGACGGCGGCACCCGGCTGTGGCAGGCCCCCGTCTCCGGCGGAAGGGTGCGGGTGTACGGCTTCCCGCGCCTGGAGGAGAACGGCATCGGTGTCGACGCCGAAATGGCGGGCTCCGGCTCCCGGGAGGGCGAGTGGGCCCAGCTGAACCCCGTGCACGGCGGTCGGCCGTGGATCGAACAGGGCTTCTCCGGCTCGGGCGTCGTGGCCCTCGACGGCGACTTCGCCGGCCGTGTCGTCGGCATCGTGGTGGCCGACTTCGTCGACGGTGACGCCAGAGCCGCGTGGATGCTCCCGACCGAGACCGTGCGCGGCTATCTGCCCGGCCTCGAACCGTATGTGCAGGGCGCGCCGACCACCTGTCTGCTCCCGGCCGGCGCCACACCCCCGCACCAGGGGCTGGACGACCCCCTGCGCCTCACCCTCACCCAGGAACTCGTCCGTCTGCTCAGCGGCGAATGGTCGGGCACCGTGGTGCTGACCGGCGGCGCCACCGAGACCGGCACATCGTGGCTGGTACGGCTCGTACGCACCGCGGACCCGGTCGCACGCGCCGCGATCTCGGATCTCGAACTGTCCACGGCCCCGCGTCACACCGTCCTGCGTCTCGGTTCCGTCGACGCGGCGTACGACGCCCGGGGCAGAACGACGGCACAGGTCCGGCACTATCTCGCCGACCGGTTCGGTTTCCCCCACGACGCCGCCGACCTGCTGCACCGGCTGACGCACCGCACCCCTCCCGTCTGTCTCGTCCTCGCCAGGGTGGACCGCTCCGCCGAGCCGGAGTCGCTGCTGCGCGACCTGCTGAGACCGCTCGCGCTGCGGGCCCGGACCCGTGGTGTCCGGCTCGTCCTCGGGTTCGACGCGGGGCCGCCGCCCGGTCTGCCGTACGAGGTCGCGCTCGGCTCGGACATGATGGACGACCACGTGGACGAGGGCCCGCCCGAGGCCGTGCCGCGCGAGGACGCCTGTGAAACCGTCGAACGGCTCAGCGGCGCGGAGGACGACGCCTCCACCCTGTACGCGCGGTGGGGGCTGAGCTTCCTCCGCTCGCCACGGCTGCCGCCGCGCCGCGCCCCGCAACTGCGCGTGCGGCTCGCCGTGGCGAAGGGCCCGGGCGCGCACGCCGAACTGGCGGCGATCGCCGCGGCGGCCCGTTCGGCGCTGCGCGAGGTGGCGGGTGCCGAACGGGAGCTGGGGCGGCTCGTCGGCCGGTACGACGACCTCCTGCACGAACTGGAAGTGCACCGGGTACGGGCCCGGGACGCGTTCGGCGCCGAGGACGCCGACCTCGCCGCGCGGTACGGATCGGCGGCCGGACCGCTGCGCACCGTGCCGGTCGACCTCAAGGCCGCGCGGACCGCCGTCGCACAGTACCGGGACGAGGTCCACCGGCGGATCGAGCAGGCCAGGAGGGACAGCCGTGGAGAGGTGTGACCGGTCCGACTGCGGCGTCGGCACGATCGACGAACACGGGTTCTGCGGCGTGTGCGCCCTGCGTCCGCTGCGCCGGTTCGGGCCGCCGACGTCCATACCGGCGCCCGAGCCGCCCCAGCTTCCCGGGCCCGTCGGCGAAAGTACGGCGGCGGTCGTGGTCCCGGAAGAGGCCGGACAGCTACCCGGCGGCGTGGCGGTGGCCACCGCCGTGGAGGAGGCCGGACGGTCCCCCGGCGACGACCCGGCGGTCGGCGCCCCCGAAGAGGCCGAACAGGTTCCCACGGCACCCTGGTGGGGACTGGACCTGGTGGACACGGAGTGCGCGCGGCCCGCACCGGACGCCCCGGGAGCGGACCGGCCCGACAGGGACGCGACACCGGGCACCGAGGAGCACGACCCCTGCCCGAACCCGACCTGCGGCGCCGCAGGCCGCGGGGACGAAGACCCGGGAGGCCGGCACCAAGGCCAGGACCCGGGCCACTGCACCGTCTGCCGCGCTCCGTCCGATCCCGCCTCGGGACCGCACGGCCGGACCCTCGCCGACCGTTACGTCGTCAAGCGGATGCTCGGTGCCGGTGCGTTCGGGAAGGCGTACCTCTGTCACGACCACAACCTCAACACGGACGTGGTGCTCAAGGTCCTGCAGGAGTCGGTCGCGAGGACGGCCCGCGAGGAGCGCAACGCGCTCGTCGGACTCCGCCACGACAGCATCGTCCGCATTCTCAGCTACGAGCCCCAGGGCCCCTACCTGGTCCTCGAACACATCCCCGGCACACGGTTCGCCGCACGGCACGGCGACTCGCTGGAGCTCCTCCTGGCACACGGCCTGCGCATCCTCCAGGCACTCGACTACCTGCACGCCCGCCAGTTGCTGCACTGCGACGTGAAGCCGTCGAACATCATCCGGTTCACCGAGAAGGGCGACACCGCCGCCCACGACCGGGTGCGTCTCATCGACTTCGGCGCCGTCCGCTCCATGAAGGACACCCACCCGCTCGTCGCCTTCACCGCGACCTACGCCCCGCCGGAGCGTCACCCGGGCACGGGCGAACCCGACCCCGAGCACGACCGCCCCACGGCGGGCCTGGACCTGTACTGCCTGGGCAGCACGCTCCAGGAAGTGTGCCGGAGCCATCTGCGCGCCGGCCCCCAGGACATCCCCGTCGACTCCCTGAACCGGTTGCTGCGCCGCGCCACTCGCGTCGATGCGCCGGAACGCCGCTTCACCTCCGCCCGCCAGTTCGCGGAACAGCTCAGCGGTGTGATCCGGCAGGTCGTGGCGGCAGCACCGAGGAGCCGGCGGTGTGCGCGGGTCTCGGTGCAGTTCGGATCCATGACCGAGCCGCTGCACGGAGGACTCGGGGCGGCGCGCCCCCTCCGGCACTGGGTGGACGCACGCATAACCCCGGACGGAGCCTGCCGGCTCGGGGCACCCTTCGCCCCGCCCACCCGGCTGGAGATCATGGCGGCCCTGCCGCCCCCGCCCCCCGACCCCTACCACCGGCGCACCGGGGACCGGGCCCGGCTCGCACTGGACGCCTGCCACGACGCGCTGCGGCGGGGCGAGACGACCGAGGCGGAACGGCTCCTGTCCGACGCCGCCCTGCCCGAGTGGGACTGGCCGCACCACTGGTACGCCGGTCTCGTCGCCCTCGCCCACGACCGGCCACGGGCCGCGGCCGACCACTTCGAGAACGTCCGGGACCTGCTGCCGGGCGAACTCGTCCCGTTGCTCGCCCTCGGACTCTGCGCGGAACGCGACGACCGGCTCGCGGCGGCCCGGACGTACTACGAGGCGGTGGTCCACACGGCTCCCGCGCTCGGCGCCGCGAGTTTCGGCCTCGCCCGGGTGCTGCTGCGGGAGGGGCACCGCGCGGACGCCGTGGCCACGGCGGAGCGGCTGGCACAGGAGTTCCGCTTCGAGCGGACGGCGGGGATCGCCGCGGTACGCCTGCGGGTCGCCCTGACCACTACCAAAGCCCCGCTCGAACTCGGCCCCGGCGACGTGGAGTCGGCCGACAGCGCACTGGAGGATCTGGTCATCGGCCACAACGAGCGGCTCGGTGTGCGGGCGGAGATCGCGTTCGCGCAGTACGCCGTGTCGGGCCGGCCGCAGGGCCTCTCCGAAGCCGTGCGGGACCTGGCGCCGTACGCCGAGGACCGGCACGACCACCGGGATCTCGTCGACCTGGCGAACCGCCTGCGTCCCCCGATCAGGTGGCCTTGGTCCCGACTCGCACCCAGGAGACGGCGGACGACCTAGAAAGATCGTGCAAGCGGCGGCTCCTTGGCTGCCTTGTGCTGGGGGGACATGACTTCGGGGGACATGAACACGAGGACGACGGCCACGGGGGCGACACCCGGGCTGCGCTTCACCATCGAGACGGACGTGGCCGGTGACCTCGCGCACGACGCGCAGCGGGCGGACGCCCTGGTCACCGTCCGCGGCGAGCCCGTCGCGGGCCGGACCGCCGACGTGCCGCTCGCCGAGGTCCTCGTGATGGACTGTTCGCTCTCGATGGCCGACGCCGGAAAGATCGGGGCGGCTAGACAGGCCGTCTGCGCCGCCGTCGACGCCCTGCCGGACCACACGTACTTCGGCGTCGTCGCCGGCACCCACGTCGCCCGGAACGTCTTCCCGCCCCCGCCGGAGCACGGGCTGGCCGTCGCCGGCCCCGCGACCAGACAGGCCGCGAAGCGCCGGATCAGCGCCCTGTGGGCCGAAGGGGGTACGGCGATCGGCCGCTGGCTGACCCACACCGCCGACCTGCTGGAGTCGGCACCCTCACAGGCCGTGCGCCACGCCTCGCTCTACACCGACGGCAGGAACGAACACGAGACCCCCGAGCAGCTGGAGCGTGCGCTGGCCGGCTGCGCCGACCGCTTCGTGTGCGACGCGCGGGGACTGGGCGACGACTGGAGCTACACCGAACTGCTGCACATCACCCAGACGCTGCACGGCAGCGCGAGGGCCGTCGACGCGAGCTCCCTCACGGACGACCTCACGACGCTGGTACGGCAGGCCCAGCGTCTGGTCGTCCCCCGGGTCTACCTGGGCCTGCGGCTCGACAGCCGCTTCCGGCTCGCCTCCGTGCGCCAGATCCGTCCGGTCGAAGCCGAGTTGACGGGGCATCAGCAGCGTGACGGGGGCCTCCTGCACATTCCCCTCGGTTCCTGGGGCGCCGCGCACCGGCAGTACCGGCTGTCCCTGCGGTTCGCCGCCCCCTCCCTGCCCGTCGGCGAGGAACTGCGCGCCGCCCATATCGAACTCCTCGCGGAGACCTCCACCGGTGAGCGCGCACGCTGCGCGGACGCCAGGGCGATGGTCGTACGACGGCACACGACCCGGGACCCGCTCCCCGCCCGGCCCGAGGAACTCACCCGCGCGGAGAACGCGCACGAACTGGGCCTGGCCATGCGCGGCTGCGCCAACGCCCACGGACGAGGGGACCTCTTGGAAGCACATCAGGAACTGCGCCACGCGCTGGCGCTCGCACATGACCTGGACGACAGCGCACGCGTACGGCTGCTGGAGAGCGTCGCGATCAGGGACGACCACGGCGAGGTCCTGCTGCGGCCCGACGTCACCCGGGGCGAGATGCAGCGCGTCGGTCTCGAATCGACGTACCGAGCCGCAGCGCCGACCGGGCCGGGGGAACCGGTCGACGCCCTGCCGCCCCCACGTCCCGACAGCCGCGAGGACGCGGAGCGGGGGACGGGGGCGGGGGCGTCATGACGGTACGGCTGGACGAACCGACGTCGTCCGACGCCCGAGCGCACCCGGTCGAGGTGCTGCGGCGGCTACGGAACGGCGTGCTGGCCTGTATCGCGTTCGTGGCCGTGGCCGTGGTGGCGGTGGGGACGGAAGCCATGATCAACAGCATTGCCGCGGAGAGGACGGAGCAGTCGCGGAGCAATATCCGCAGAGCGACGACCGCGGCCGAACGGGCGAGGGACGAGCTGAGGCTGAGCTTCGCGAACGGCAACGTGATTCTCACGGGCACCGGGTCGGGCTTCGTGAACAAGATCGGCGAGGCGAACACGGCCATCGCCCTGGCCATGGAAGGCAACACCACGGGCAAGGAGGGACGACGGAACTTCCAGTTCGTGCTGGGGCAGTTGGCCACCAGCGTCCACCTCGCGGACATCGCCGCCCAGCAGTACGACCGCTTCCCCGCCGGGGAGGAGCACAGGCAGGAAGTCGCCCGGTCCGCGTTACAGGCCATGGAGGCCGACGACGAGACCTATCGACGCCAGTCGGACGGGGAGAGCGTGGCGGTGCCCTACACCGGCGGCCTGATCCCCGCCCTCGACGCACTCGGGGATTTCCAGAAGGCGCAGGCGCAGCGGCAGCGACCCGACTGGGTGGAACCTCCGGTGCTGCTGTCGCTGTTGCTGGGACCCGCGCTGGTCCAGCTGATCCTGGCCTGGGTCACCGCACGCGTGCTGGCGACGCACTTCCGGCGGTGGGTGAGCCCGATGCTCGGCGCCTCGCTCCTGATCACCTTCGCCGTCGCGGTCCTCGTCTGTGCCCAGGGCCCCCAGTACGGCGACGGCCACGTTCTCACCCAGCAGAGCTATGCGATGGTCATGCCGGTGCTGCTCTCCCTGCTGGCCGCCGCCGCCGTGCTGGCGCACCGCGCCTACGGCCCGCGTCTGGCCGAGTACCGGTTCCCGGCGTCATGAGGGCGATGGGGGCGCGGCTCGCTCGATGTGCCCTGGCCCTCGGCCTGTTGCTGGGCCTCTCCGGCTGCGCGGAGAAACCCCGGCGCACCGTCACGATCATGGTGCCGTGGGGAGGGGCCGAGTTCAGCGCGTTCCAGTCGATCATCTCGGCCTACGACGAGGACCACGGTGAGATCGAGGTGCTGGTCCAGGCCACCCGCGCGCTGGACCAGCACCTCGACTCCGCGGCGAAGAAGGCCAACCGGCCCGATCTGGTGGTTCTCCCCAGCCTCGGCTCCATCCGGCGCTATGAGCCTGTCCTGCAGCCCATCGAGAACATTCCGGCGTCCCGATTCCGGGAGCCCTTCAGGCCACCTGCGAAGGGCGATGGCCTCCTGGCCGTTCCGGTCAAGGTCGATGTCAAGTCCCTGATCTGGTACGACCCCGCCGTCGTCGGGGCGCGCCCCGTATGGCGGTCGGCGGTGCGCGCCGAGCACGGTGCCCCGGGCGGGAGTTGGTGCCTCGGGATGGAATCGGGGGCGACATCGGGCTGGCCGGGCGCCGACTGGATCGCCGACATCCTGCTCTCCGGAGACGGGGGGAAGGAGATGTACGAGGAATGGCTCCGCGGCCGGCTCTCGTGGGAGTCACCCAGGATGAGCGCGGCGTGGCGCGAGTGGGGCGAGGTGGTTCGCGGCACCTCGCGCGACGCGTCGGTGAAGAACTTCACCGACGTCGCCATGGAGATGTCCGGCGTCGACCGCACCTGCGACCTCGCGCACGGTGCGCTCGGCGCGCTGCGCTCTCCGACCGCCTCCCTCGTGGCGGAGAACTACGCGTTCACGGCCCCCGCGAAGGACGTGCCCGTGCAGGTGTCGGCCGACTACATCGCCATGTTCACAGCGAACGAGGACACCAGGAACCTGGTCGCCCATCTGGCCGACGCGACCACCCAGCGCCGCTGGGTCGGCGGCGAGGGCAGTTCGGCCTTCTCCGCCGTCCGGGGGGTCATGCCGCCCGAGAAACCCCGGGACGCCCAGCGACTCGTCGCCGGGATCCTCCAGGACGACGCCCGCACCCTCTGCTTCAGCGCCGCCGACACGATGGCCCCCGAGCTGGCAGCGGCCTTCTACCGCGCGGTCGTCGACTACTTCGTCCACCTGCGCTCGGACCGGAAACAGGAGGTGCTCGCCGAGCACCTCAAGGCGCTCGACAGGATCAGCGCCGACCTGAAGCCCGCCGAGCGGCCGGACACCACCGCCAAGTTCTGCACCGCCCCCTGAACCGAGCCCGAGAAAGGCCCTCATGTCAGACGTCGTGACCTTTTCCCTCGCCGACGGAACAACCGTCGCCGTGGCGCCCGCCAACAGCCGTGTCGGTACCGGGGCCGTCGGACTGGGCGACCGGCTGCAGACCGCCGAGCAGAGCCTGCGGGAGGCGCTGGCACCGGTGACCGCCGCGGCGGCCGAGATGATGGACGGCTTTCGGCAGGCCGGCCGGCGGCCCGACGAGGTGGAGGTCGGCTTCGCCGTCACGCTCGACAGCAAGCTCGGCGGTGTCATCGCCAGCGCCAAGGCCACGGCCCACCTCAACGTCAAACTCCGCTGGACGGCTCGGCCCACGGCCCCCGAGCCGGGCGCGGCCGGCGGCTGACCCCGACCCACCACGCACTGCCCCGACACCCAGAAAGGCGGCCATGTCGTCTGCACCAGCCGGATCGGACACCCCGGGAGTCGTCCGGAGCCTGATCCCGGCGAGAATCGACCGTCTGCCGTGGACCCTCTTCCACACCCGGCTGGTGGTGGCGCTCGGGGTGGCGTGGATCCTCGACGGCCTGGAGATCACCCTGGCCAGCCTGGTCATGGGGTCCCTGACCAGGCCGGAGACACTGAACCTGTCGGCGGCCGCGTCCGCCGGCACGGCGACGGTGTATCTCGTCGGCCAGGTCGTCGGCGCCCTGTTCTTCGGCCGGATGACCGACCGGTTCGGCCGCAAGAACCTGTTCCTGATCACCCTCGCCGTCTACCTGGTGGGCAGCGGCCTCACGGCGGCGACCGCCGGCTCGGGCACCTGGTGGGTGGTCTACCTCTATGCCACCCGGTTCATCGCCGGTATGGGTATCGGCGGTGAGTACGCCGCCATCAACTCCGCCATCGACGAACTGATCCCGGCACGCTACCGGGGTCGCGTGGACATCGGGGTCAACGGCACGTACTGGGCCGGATCGGTGGTTGGCGCGCTCGTTCAGCTGGCCGTCTACAACCAGTTCCTCCAGGACGATCCGAGCCTCGCCTGGCGCATCGGTTTCCTGATCGGCCCGGTGCTCGGGCTGGTGATCATCCTCGTCCGGCGCAACCTCCCGGAGAGCCCCCGCTGGCAGCTCATGAACGGACGCGCGGCCGAGGCCGAGGAGTCCATCACCCGCATCGAGGCGGAGGTGCGCGAACGCGGCGGCACCCTGGAACCCGTCGCGGAGAGCCGGGCACTGGAGATCAGGCCCGCCCGGCACACCGGCTATCTGCGGCTGGTGCGGGTGCTGTTCCGCGACTACCCGAAGAGGTCGGTGTACGCACTGACCCTGATGGTCACCCAGTCCTTCCTCTACAACGCCATCTACTTCACCTACGCGATGGTCCTCGGCGTCTTCTTCGACGTCCGCGACGCCGACATCCCCCTGTACGGCCTGGCGTTCGCGGTGGGCAACCTGCTCGGTCCGCTGACGCTCGGCTGGCTCTTCGACATCGTCGGCCGCAAGCAGATGATCGCCGGCACCTATCTCGCCTCGGGGACGCTGCTGCTCGTCAGCGGACTGCTGTTCCGGGCCGGGCTGTTGACGGCGACGACCCAGACCGCGGCCTGGGTGATCGTCTTCTTCTTCGCCTCGGCGGGGGCGAGCGCGGGATATCTGACGGTGGGAGAGATCTTCCCGTTGGAGGTGCGGGGCAAGGCCATCGCGGTGTTCTTCTCGATCGCGCAGCTCGTCGGCGCGGTCGCCCCGCTGTTCTACGGTGCCCTGATCGACGACGCGAACCCCGACCCCCACCACCTCTTCCTCGGCTACGCGGTCGGAGCGGCCCTGATGATCACCGGCGGGCTGGTGGCGGCCGTCCTGGGCGTGGCGGCCGAGGGGCGGTCGTTGGAAGACATCGCCGTACCCCTGTCCGTCAAGGAGCACCTCGCCGAGCAGGCGGCCGAACGGGCGGACATCAGGTGACGGGAGCGCCGATGAAGTGACGGGCGGCCTCGCTGTCGTCCTGCCGCGGCACACGCCGGGCGCACCCTCTTGGGGGCACCCGGCGTCGTGTGCCGGGGCGGATGTGCTCTCAGAGCGCCTGGGCCGCCGGCTTCACCATCCCCCTGACCGTGCGGGACTTCACGAAGTCGCCCATCGCCGTCATCTCCCACTCGCCGGAGAACTGCTTGATCATCTTGGCCATCATCACGCCGGTCTGGGCCTCGGCGTTCGTGAGGTCGAAGCGGACCAGCTCCTCGCCGGTCGCGGCGTCGAGGAGGCGGCAGTAGGCCTTGGCGACCTCGGTGAACTTCTGGCCGGAGAAGGAGTTGACGGTGAAGACCAGCCCGGTGACCTCCTGGGGGAGCCGGCCGAGGTCGACCACGATCACCTCGTCGTCGCCCCCGCCCTCACCGGTGAGGTTGTCGCCGGAGTGCTTGATCGCCCCATTGACGATGGACAGCTTGCCGAAGTAGCAGCTGTCGATGTGGTTGCGCTGGGGGCCGTACGCGATGACCGATGCGTCCAGGTCGATGTCCTTGCCCCGGTACGCCGGCTCCCAGCCGAGGCCCATCTTGACCTGCGAGAGGAGCGGGCGGCCGCCCTTGACCAGGGAGACCGTCTGATTCTTCTGGAGGCTGACGCGACCCTTGTCCAGGTTGATCTTCCCGGCACCGGGCGCGGGCGGGGCCGGAGGGGCGGGGGGCGCCGGGGGCGCGGCGACGCGGGGGTCCACGGCCGGGGCAGGCGGGGCGGCCGGGGGCCGCATGGCGGGGGCGGGCGGGGCGACGGGCTGGGCCGGGGCCGGGGCGGGTTCCTCCACGGTGACGCCGAAGTCCGTCGCGATGCCCGCGAGGCCGTTCGCGTACCCCTGGCCGACCGCGCGGGCCTTCCACGCGCCGTTGCGCAGATAGACCTCCACGATCACCAGGGCCGTCTCCGAGCCCAGCTGCGGCGGGGTGAAGGTGGCGATCGCCGCGCCGCTGGCCGCGTCGCGGATCGTGGCCGTCGGTTCGATGCCCTGGAAGGTCTGGCCGGCCGCGTCCGGACTGGCCGTGACGACGATCTTCTCGATGCCCGGGGGCACGGCCGTCGTGTCCACCGTGATCGAGTCGGGGGTCGTGCCGCCGCCGGAGCGGTACGTCACGCCCGGGCCGCTCGGCTGGTTGTAGAAGATGAAGTCGTCGTCCGAGCGCACCTTGCCGTCGGCGGTGAGCAGCAGGCCCGAGACGTCGAGCCGCACGGGCGCGGCGACGTCCACCGCGACGCGGGTGACGGGCAGCGGGATGTTCGAGCCGGGGGTCATAGCGGTCATGCCGGGTGAACGATTCAAGCCGCTTTACCGTTCCCTTACCCAGGCGTGCCGGGCGGCCGTTCGGGTCAGCGGCGGTTGCGGGGGTGCTCCCGGGCCGTGCGTTCGTTGCCCCGTCGGTAGTTCCCGGTCCAGCGGGCCATGACCAGCTGTGGGTCGCCCGCCGCGACCTCGGCGAGGAACCGGGCGGCTCGTGGGCCGCGCAGCGTCGTGGCCGCGCGGCCGTGGTGGTCGATCGTCACGGTGTTGTCGGAGTGCTCGGTGTAGGTGAATCCGCTGGGGCGTGGCATGTCCCGGATGGTAGGGGTGGCAGCGGCGACGGCCCAGCGAATTTCGGTCGCCCGACGGAGCGCCCGGCCGCCCGCGGCCGCCCCCCGGCACCCGGCTCTACGGCACCACCACGATCTTCCTGCCCACCCCCGACGCGAACTGCTCCAGTGCCTGGGGGTACTCCTTCAGCGGTACCCGGTCGCTGATGAAGACGTCCGGGTCCAGGACGCCGCCCGCGAAGAGCTCCGCCGCGCGTTCGAAGCTGTGCAGGACGGCCATGGAGCCGGTGATGGTGATCTCCTGGTTGTAGATGCGGTACGGGTCGATCGTGACCCGGGTCGCGTAGTCGGCCACTCCGAACTGGAGGAACGTGCCGGCCTTGGCCACCCGGTCCAGGCCGTCCTGGATGGCGGCGGCGTTGCCCGTCGCGTCGATCACCACGTCCCAGCCCTGCGGGCGGTCCAGTTCGTCGGGGCCGGCTGCGGACGCCGAGACGCCCAGCCGGCGGGCGGTCTCCAGCCGGGAGGGGTTCACGTCGACCACGTCCACGCTCGCCGCGCCCGTCCGCTTCGCGAGCTCCAGCATCATCAGGCCCATCGTGCCGGAGCCGTAGATGAGGACATGGGCGCCGAGGCGGGCGCGCAGGACGTCGTAGCCCCGTACCGCGCAGGACAGCGGTTCCACCAGGGCCGCGTCCTGGGTGCGGACGTGCTCCGGGAGCCGGACGCAGTTGGCCACCGGCGCCACTGCGTACTGCGCGGCGCCGCCGGCCGTGGTGACCCCGATCGCGGCCCACCGTTCGCAGAGGTTGTTGTGGCCGGTCCGGCAGTAGCGGCACTCGTGGCAGTACAGGGACGGGTCGACGGCCACCCGGTCGCCCACGGAGAGTTCCGTGACCCGGCTGCCCACGCCCACCACCTCGCCCGCGAACTCGTGCCCCGGCACGATCGGGAGCCTCGGCGCGAACTCGCCCTGGAGGATGTGCAGATCGGTGCCGCACAGACCGCACGCGGCGACCTCGACGACGACCTCGCGGGGTCCCGGTGTCGGGTCCGGGACCTCGGCGACGACGGCCTTGCCCACGGACTCGATGACGGCGGCCTTCATTTGACGGCTCCCAAGGAGAGGCCCTGGACCAGCTTGTCCTGGGCGGCGAACCCCGCGGCGAGCACCGGCAGGGAGATCACGAGCGAAGCGGCGCACACCTTGGCCAGGAACAGGCCCTGGCTGGTGATGAAGCCGGTCAGGAAGACGGGCGCGGTCTCGGCGACGACGCCGGTCAGCACCCGTGCGAACAGCAGCTCGTTCCAGCTGAAGATGAAGCAGATCAGGGCGGTCGCGGCGATGCCGGGGGCCGCTATCGGCGCCACCACCCGGGCCAGCACCGTGGGGAGCCGGGCGCCGTCCAGGTGCGCGGCCTCGATCACCGCCACCGGGACCTCCGCGAGGAAGGACTGCATCATCCAGACGGCGATCGGCAGGTTCATGGAGGTGTAGAGGAGGACGAGGAGCCAGATGTTGTCCAGCAGGCCCGTGTTCTTCGCAAAGAGGTAGAGGGGAAGCAGACCCGCCACCACCGGCAGCATCTTCGTGGAGAGGAAGAAGAACAGGACGTCCGTCCACTTCTTCACCGGGCGGATCGACAGCGCGTACGCCGCCGGGAAGGCGAGCAGCAGGACCAGCAGGGTCGAGGCGAGGGACGCGACCGTCGAGTTGATCAGGGCCGGCCAGGGGCTGGCCCCGCCGTCCACGCCGAAGAACTCGCGGTAGCCGTCGAGGGTGAGGGAGGCCGCCCAGGACGGCGGGTTGGTCGCCGCGTCCGGCTCCGAGTGCAGCGAGGTCAGGGCCATCCAGGCGATGGGGAGGAAGAACAGGAGGCCGAGCAGCCAGGCGGCCACCCCGAGGCCGGCGCCCCGGGCCCCGCGGGCACGCGCCGGTCGTGTCCGCCTCGTCGTGCGGCGCGCGGCTGCCGCCGTGCCCTGCGCATCCGCCGTCGTGTCGCGTATGTCTGTCGTCGTGTCGCTCATCCGCGCGACACCTCCTCGCGGAACAGCGACGACACCACGCGCAGGGCGAACGTCGCGATGATGATCGAGCCGATGACGACCAGGACCCCGGCGGCCGAGGCGAGGCCGTTCTCGTGGGCCTGGTAGAAGGTCTGGTAGACGGTGTACGGCAGGTTCGCGGTGCCCAGGCCGCCCGAGGTGATCGTGAAGACCGCGTCGAAGTTCTGCACGATGTAGATCGAGCCGAGCAGGGCGCCCAGTTCGAGGTAGCGGCGCAGGTGCGGGAGCGTCAGATGGCGGAAGATCTGCCAGTCGCTCGCCCCGTCGACCCGGGCGGCCTCGATCTGCTGGTGGTCCCTGGACTGCAGTCCCGCCAGCAGGATCAGCATCATGAACGGCGTCCACTGCCACACCAGGGAGGCCTCGACCGCGAGCAGCGGGGTGTCCGAGATCCAGTCCGGCTGGGGGCCGCCCACGTAGTGCAACAGCCCGTTGAACAGGCCGTACTCGGGGTTGTAGAGCACATGTTTCCAGAGCAGGGCGGCCGCCACCGGGACCACCAGGAAGGGGGCGATGAGCAGGGTGCGGACGATGCCGCGGCCCCGGAACCTCCGGTCCAGCAGCAGGGCGAGCAGCAGACCGAGGACCAGGCTGGCGAGGACCACGGCGACCGTCAGCAGGATCGTCGTCCACACCGAGCGGCGCAGGTCGGGATCGGTGAGCACCTCGCCGTAGTTGGCGAAGCCGGCGAAGGAGCGGGCGTCCGGGTAGAGGGAGTTCCAGTCGAGGAGGGAGATCACCAGGGTGGCCACGAACGGGAGTTGGGTCACGGTGATCATGAAGATCAGGGCGGGCAGGAGCGGGGCGCGGGTGGCCCAGGCGCGCAGCCGGGCGTTCGGTGTGCCCTGGGTGCGTATGGGGGTCGCCGCCCTCGGCGCTGTCGTGGTCGCGGTCATCGTCCCTCGTACTCCTCGGAGATCTGCTCGGCGAGCTCCTGCGATTTCTTGAGGGCCGACGCGACGGACTGGCGTCCGGCGATGGCCGCGCTGATCTCCAGGGAGACCTTGGTGCCGAGGTCGGTGAACTCGGGGATGCCGACGAACTGGATGCCGGGCGCGGGGCGCGGCTGCACCCCGGGGTCGGTGGGCCGGGCGCCCTCGATGGCCTCGCGGGTCATCTCCTGGAAGGCGGCGGCCTCCTTGCGGTAGTCGGGGTTCGCGTACGTCGACTCCCGTTTGCCGGCGGGGACGTTCGACCAGCCGATCTCTTCGCCGACCAGTTCCTCGTACTCCTTGCCGGACGCCCAGGAGACGAACTTCCATGCCTTGTCGGGGTTGCGGGAGGCCTGCTGGATGCCCCAGGCCCAGGTGTAGAGCCAGCCGGAGGACTCGGTCCTCTCGACCGGCGCCGGTACGTAGCCGATCCTGCCCTTGACCGGGGAGTCGTCCGCCTCCAGGGAACCAGCGGCGGACGTGGCGTCGTACCACATGGCGACCTTGCCCTGGGTCATGTTGTTGAGGCACTCGGCGAAGCCGGCCTGGGCGGCGCCGGATTCGCCGTGCTCGCGCACGAGGTCGACGTAGAACCTGGTGGCCTTCTCGAACTCGGGGGAGTCGAGCCGGGCCTTCCAGTCCTTGTCGAACCAGGTGCCGCCGAAGGTGTTCACGACGGTGGTGAGGGGCGCCATGACCTCGCCCCAGCCGGGCAGTCCGCGCAGACAGATGCCCTTCATGCCGTCCTCGGCCCCGTCGGCCTTCGCGGCGAGGTCGGCGACCTCCTGCCAGGTGGGGTGCTCGGGCATGGTGAGCCCTCGCTCGGCGAAGACGTCCTTGCGGTACATCAGGAAGGACGACTCGCCGTAGAACGGCTCTCCGTAGAGTTTGCCGTCGTCGCCGGTCAGGGACTGGCGCATCGGCTTCAGGATGTCCTGTTGGTCGAAGGCCGGGTCCTTCGCGACGTACGGGTCCAGTTCCTCCAGCCAGCCGTTGCGTGCGTAGACGGGGATCTCGTAGTTGCTGAGGGTGGCCACGTCGTACTGGCCCGCCTGGTTGGCGAAGTCCTGGCTGATCTTGTCGCGGACGTCGTTCTCCGGCAGCACGGTGAAGTTCACCCTGATGCCGGTCTCCTTGGTGAAGTGCGCGGCGGTGAGCTTCTGCAGCTCCTGCATCTGCGGGTTGTTGACCATCAGTACGTTGATGGCGTCGCCGCCGGATCCCGCCCCGCCCGCCCCGGTCCAGCAGCCGGAGAGAAGCGGGGCGAGCAGCGTCCCTGCGGCGACCGCGGCGAGTGCGCGCGGCCTCCGTCGGCTCGGGATTCGCATGGATCGCTCCTGGACGTATGGGGAGATAAGGGGCACGTGAAGGTAGGGGGAGGTAGGGGGAGGTTGTGCGGGCAGGCAGGGGAGGGCGGGGGCCGTGGAGTCGGTCGGGGCCGGGGTCAGACGCGGATGACCTGGGGCCCCAGCAGCGAGTACCTGTGGGCCTCGGACGTCGGCAGCAGCGTGCTCGTGACGATCGCGTCCAGGCCGCTGACCTCGGCGAACCGGCAGAAGCTGACGGCGCCGAACTTGGTGTGGACGCCCGTGAAGACCGTGCGCCGGGAGGCGCGGATCGCCTGGGCCTTGACCTCGCTGACGGCCGGGTCGGGGGTGGTGAGGCCGTGTTCGCGGGTGATGCCGTTGGCGCCGATGTACGCCAGGTCGATGACGAAGCCGGCCAGCATCCTCGTCGTCCAGTGGTCGACGGTGGCGAGGGTGCCGGGGCGCACCCGGCCGCCGAGCAGCAGCACGGTGGTGTTGCCGGCCTCGGCGAGGGCGCCCGCCGTGGCGAGCGAGGCGGTGACCACGGTCAGCGGCCGGTCCCGGGGTAGCGCCTCGGCGATGAGCTGCGGGGTGAAGCCCTCGTCGACGAAGACGGTCTCCGCGTCGCCGAGCAGTTCGGCCGCCGCGGCGGCGATCCGGCGCTTCTCGGGCACGTGGCTGGTGGCGCGGAAGGCGAGCGTCGTCTCGAAACCGGCGCTCTCCACGGGATACGCGCCGCCGTGCGTACGTCGGACCAGGCCGTGGTCCTCCAGGGCGCGCAGATCACGCCGTACGGTCTCCTTGGCGACGCCCAGTGTGACCGCGAGTTCGGCGACGTCGACCGCGCCGTTGCTGCGGGCGGCCCTGACGATCTCGCGCTGCCTTTCTTCCGCGCTCATGGCCGACACCTGCCCTCCTCGCCGTAGTGCTGCCCGTTCGGGCCCGCTGCGGGCCTTGGGGGAAGTTCTACAGCGGGTGCGCGGCGCCGACCAGGCCTGTCACGGGTCCGATGCTGCCCGTCCCTGACCGTTTCGGGTGGCCACCGCCCGTGGCGGACCTGGGGCGGACGTGGCATCGGGCAACGGGCGTGCCCGAATGCGGGAGCGGGCGGGCCCGTTCGGTGCCCGCCCGCTCCTTCCGTACGTCATATGGCCCTACCCGTACGACGTACGAACCCAGAACCCTTGACAACCCGTGACAACTTTTGGGTCCTCGCCGGTCCGGTCAGTACGGCCAGATCGGGGGATCGTTGACGAAGTGGCCGCCGAGGTTGGCGTGGGCCTCGTTCCCCGGGGACAGCTCGCCCTGTTCGGCGATGAGCTTCTCGGCGTACGGCTCGGAGTCGTCCTGCGGTTCGTAGCCGAGGGCGCGGGCGGTGGAGAGGTCCCACCACAGGCGGGTGTTGGCGGAGGAGCCGTAGACGACGGTGTGGCCGACGTGCTCGGCGGTCAGGGCCGCGTGGAAGAGGCGGGCGCCGTCGGCCGGGCTCATCCACAGGGAGAGCATGCGGACGCTGGTGGGTTCGGGGAAGCAGGAGCCGATGCGCACCGAGACCGTCTCCAGGCCGTGCTTGTCCCAGTAGAGCTGGGCCAGGTCCTCGCCGAAGGACTTGGACAGGCCGTAGAAGGTGTCGGGCCGGTGCGGGGTGTCGATCGGGATCAGCGGGTCGCCGTCCCGGGGGCGGGGGGTGAAGCCCACCGCGTGGTTGGAGGAGGCGAACACGATCCGGGGCACGCCCTCCGCGCGCGCGGCCTCGTACAGGTGGTAGGTCCCCTCGATGTTGGCCTTGAGGATCTTCTCGAAGGAGGCTTCCAGCGAGATGCCCGCGAGGTGGATGATCGCGTCGACGCCCCGTACGGCCTCGCGCACGGCCTCCCGGTCGGCGAGGTCGGCCGTGATCGCGTCCGGCGCGTCCTCGACGGGCAGCAGGTCCATCAGGCGCAGTTCGTAGCCGTATGCCGGGAGCAGGTCCCGCATCAGGGTGCCGAGGCCACCGGCGGCGCCGGTGAGCAGAACGGTGCGGGGAGCGGGCATCCGTGGATCCTCCTTGCATCGCCAGCCGTGCACATGGGCGTCCGATATTCACATTCATGGACACGCTAGGGAGTGCGGTCGCGGGCGTCAAGTGCGGCGCGAGGGCGGGAAATCGCTGGTGCGGCGGCGGGTGTCCGGCTTGACCGGCGTCGCGAGGGCGCCTTAGCGTGCTCTTGTTCAGAAATGTAAACACTGATCAGCGACATGGACATGCGCGTCGAAGCCGACTCGACGGTCGACTTCGGCTCGGACTTGGGAGCGCCCCGTGACGTCAGCCCCTCTCACCGCCCGGCTCAGGGTCCCCAGCGGACCGCTGTTCTTCCCCGTCACGGCCTACGGCCCGGACGGCGCGGTCGATCTCGACGCCTGCCGCGCGCACGTCCGTCAGGGCGTCGACGCCGGGGCGGCCGCCGTCTTCGTCGCCTGTGGCACCGGCGAGTTCCACGCGCTCACGCCCGAGGAGTTCCAGAGCTGCGTCCGGGCCGCCGTCGCGGAGACGGCCGGCCGGGTGCCCGTGGTGGCCGGCGCGGGCTACGGCACCGCCCTCGCCGTGCGCTACGCGCGCCTCGCCGAGGGGGCGGGCGCCGACGGCCTGCTGGCCCTGCCGCCGTACCTCGTCGTGGCCGCCCAGGAAGGGCTGCTGCGCCACTACCGGGAACTGGCCGCCGCGACCTCCCTCCCGGTCGTGGTCTACCAGCGCGACAACGCGGTCCTCACCCCGGAGACCGTCGTCGGACTGGCCCGCACGGAAGGGATCGTCGGCCTCAAGGACGGCGTCGGCGACCTGGACCTGATGACACGGATCGTCAGCGCGGTACGCGCCGAGGGCCCGGCCACCGCCGACTTCCTCTACTTCAACGGCCTGCCGACCGCCGAGCTCACCCAGCCCGCGTACCGGGGCGTCGGGGTCCCCCTGTACTCGTCGGCCGTCTTCTGCTTCGTCCCGGAGATCGCCCTCGCCTTCCACCGGGCGCTCGAAGCCGGTGACCGCGCGATCGTGGAACGGCTCCTGGACGGGTTCTACCGGCCCTTCGTCGAGCTTCGCGCCAAGGGCCGGGGCTATGCCGTGTCACTGGTCAAGGCCGGGGTACGGCTACGGGGACTGGACGTGGGCGGGGTACGGCCGCCGCTGCACGAGCCTGCCGAGGAACACGTCGAACAACTGGGCCCGTTGATCGAGCGCGGACACGCGCTGCTGGAAGAGTGCCAGGAGGACATGTGAAGGCGTCGACGTTCGTCTACCCGTGGGACGTCAACGGGGACCCGGCAGCCGCGGAACGCATCGCGGGGCTGGGCGTACGACAGGTGACGCTCGCCTCCGCGTACCACTCCACCCGCGCGCTCACCCCCCGCCACCCCCGGCAGCGTATCGTCACCGCCGAGCACGCGGCCGTGCTGTACCCGCCGGGGGCGCGCTGGGAGGGCCGGACACTGCGGCCCTACCCGGCGGGGGACTGGGCGCCGGGTGACGCGTTCGGCGAGGCGGCGACGGCACTCGCGCACGCCGGGCTGGAGGTGCACACCTGGGTCGTCCTCGCCCACAACTCCCGGCTCGGCGCCGAGCACCCCTCGACCTCCGTGGTCAACGCCTACGGCGACCGGTATCCGTGGGCCCCGTGCGTCGCGCAGGAGGCGACCCGCGAGTACCTCGTCGACCTGGCCGTGGAGGCGGCGGTCCGGCCGGGCGCCCGCGGCACGGAACTGGAGTCGCTCGGCTGGTACGGGACCTCCCACCTCCACGCCCACGACAAGACGGGTGGCGTCGGGCTCGGGGACGCCGGGCAGTACCTGATGTCGCTCTGCTTCTGCGTGACCTGCCGCGCCGGTTACGCCGACGCCGGGCAGGACCCCGAGGAGCTGGCGGCGGCCGTCCGGGACGCGCTGGAGCCGCTGTGGCGGGGGGAGGCCGTCGACGAGGGCTGGCCGGCCGTGGAGAAGCTGCTCGGCGCGGGCCGGGCGGCGGCCACGCGCGTGTGGCGCGAGGCGATCGCCCGCTCCCTCCAGGAGGCGGCGGTCGAGGCGGTACGGGCCGCCGCGCCCGCCGGGTTCCAGATCCTGCTGCACGCGGACCCGGTGACGTACCACTGCGGGGCGAACCCCGGGGTCGATCCCGCGCACATTCTCGGCGTGGCGGACGGCGTGGTCGTCCCGTGTGCGGGCGGCCCGGGACTGCTGCCGGCCTTCGCCGAGGCCGGTGCGGAGGGCGCCGTCCTGGCCGCCAACTTCGGCATCGTGTCGGGCATGGGCGGCAGCCCGGTCACCCTGGCCGAGGACGCGGGCCGCGCGGCGGAACTGGGCGCGACGGAACTCCGCCTGTATCACGCGGGCCTGGCCTCGGACCAGGACCTGACGGCGGTGAGGGAAGCGCTGACGGCGGTACGGGGAGACTGACCGCGGTGGGGTGAGCCGGGGGCCGGGTGGATTGCGGCGCGCCCTCCCGTCTCAGCGCAGCACCGCGTACGTCAGGTGGGTGACCAGGCTTGTCGGGCGGGCGGTCAGTTGTCTCAGGGGCAGTGGGGGGACGCCGTCGAAGAGTCGGGTGCCGGAGCCGAGCGTGAACGCGGCGATGTGGAGCCGTAGTTCGTCGACGAGGCCGGCGGTCAGGTACTGGTTGACGGTGGTCGCGCCGCCCATGACCGTGACATCGCCGTCGCCGGCCGCCGCGCGGGCCCGGTCCAGCGCTGCGGTGATCCCCTCGGTGACGAAGTGGAACGTGGTGCCGCCGTCCATCGGCTGCGGGTCGCGCGGGTGGTGGGTGAGGACGAACACCGGGGCGTGGAACGGCGGATCGTCGCCCCACCAGCCGTTCCACGGCCGGTCCCACGCGCCGCGCACCGGGCCGAACATATTGCGCCCCATGACGAAGGCCCCGGCGGTGTTCAACCGGTCGATCTCGGCCCGGTTCTCCTCGGGAGCGTCGAACATCCAGGCGTGCAGCGCGGCGCCGGAGCCGTCGCCGCCGTCGTCGCCGAACGGGCGTTCCTCGGTCTGGTGGTGCCCCGCCGAGTAGCCGTCGAGCGAGATCGTGATGTCGCAGATCACCTTGCCCATGCGTACAGGGTCCCCCAGGGGTCAGCGATGGCGCAGCAGAACGGCCGCGGGAAGCAGGCAGACGCCCCCCACCGACACCGCCAGGACCCGCAGGTCGATCGGTCCCACCAGGGCGGCGCCGATCGCCATGCCCACCGCTGTCGGGGCGAACAGCAGGGTCTGGGCGGTGGCCGTGGCGCGGCCCAGCAGGTGGGGTGGGGTGTCGCGCTGGACCGCGGTGAGCGTGGCGACGAGGACGCACGGCAGCCCGGCGCCGATCGCCGCGCCGCACACGAGGGCCACGGTGTCCTCCGGTGAGGCGCGCAGTGCCACGGCCACCCCTGTCAGGGCGATCCCGTACGCGGCGAAGCGGCGTTCGCCGAGGCGGCGCAGGAGGGGGCCGGTGGTCAGGCCGACGGCGATCGACCCCGCGCCCTGGGCGACGTGGAGGAGGCCGGCGTAGGCGGGGGAGCGGCCTAGGGCTTCCACCACCGCGAAGACGAGGGAGCCGTTGATGCCGGACAGCAGCATGGTCACGCCCCCGGCCAGGACGAGCGGACGCAGGCGCGCGTGGGCCAGCAGGTACCGGGCGCCTGCGGATGTGCGGCCGGTTCGGGACGAGCGGACGGTTCGAGCGGTTCGGGCGGTGGGGTCGGTTCGAGCGGTTCGGGCGGTGGGGTCGACTTCGGCGATGGGGTCGGTGCGGGTGGCGCGGCCGGCACTCTCCCGTACCGAGCCGTACAACCCCGCCGCCGCCACGAACGTCACCGCGTCCAGCAGGGCCACCGTCGCTCCGCCGTACGCCGCGTACAGGCCCGCCCCCGCCAAGGGAGCCAGCAGCTTCATGCTCTCGTTCGCCGTCATGCGCAGGCCGTTGAAGTCGCCGAGGAGGGAGGGGGCGACGGTGGTGGCGACGAGGGCCGACTCCGCCGCGTCGTGGACGACGCCCGCCGCGCCGTAGACGAGGAGGACCGCGTAGAGGAGCCACAGGTCACCCGGGGCGTCGACGGTGAAGAGGCTGAGGAGGAGGGCGGCCAGGGCGAGGTCGGTGGTGATGAGGAGGGCGCGGCGGTGGGGGCGGTCCGCCAGGGCGCCCAGCAGGGGGCCGGCCAGCAGCGGGGCCCACAGGGCGAACGCGCACAGCGCCGCCAGCGCGTCCGAGCCGGTGAGGTCCTTGACCCAGACCCCCGCGACCAGCCACAGCGCGGACGAACCCAGGCCCGAGACCACCACCGCGGCCAGATACAGCCCCGCGTCGCGGTCCCGCAGCACCCGTCCCACCGCCCACGTCGTCGATGCAGTCGATGTCATGGCTGGTGAGCGTGGTGCTAAGGACCCGGCGCACGGATCGGGCGGATGCCCTAGGAAACGTCACCGGGAAAGGTGTTTGCTCCGTCGGCGATGAGTTCTCGGGACGCCGGGGGTCTACCGAACACGAACCCCGACCCCCGACCCCCGACCCCCGAACCACGCACCACGCACGAGGACAGACCTGTGAAGGAGTACCGCATGACCGACCACGGCCCTATCCCCCTCGACCTCGGCCCGCAGACCCGCCTCGTCGCCCGGCTCGTCGCGGCCGTCCGGGACGACCAGCTCGCCGCCCCCACCCCGTGCCCCGAGTACGCGGTGCGCCACCTCCTCGGGCATCTCCTCGGCCTCGCCATCGCCTTCCGGGACGCGGGCCGCAGGGATCTGGGGCCGACGACGGACACCGACCCGCAGTCCGCGCTGCCCGACATCGGGCCCGGCTGGCGCGAGGCTCTGCCGAAGGTGCTCGACGAACTGGCGGAAGCCTGGCGGGACCCGGCCGCCTGGACGGGTGAGACCCGGGCGGGCGGGGTGTCGCTGCCGGGGGCGGTCGCCGGGGCCGTGGCGACGGACGAACTCGTCGTGCACGGCTGGGACCTCGCGCGGGCGACCGGGCAGCCGTACGAAGCCGATCCGCCGGCCCTCACCGCGACGCACGCCTTCCTGGAGGCGTCGGTCGACGACCCCTCGCGCGGCGAGATCTTCGGCCCCGTGATGCCCGTCCCGGACGACGAGCCGCTGCTCGACCGTGTGATCGGTCTGAGCGGACGCGATCCGAAGTGGAAGCCATAGCGGCAACCTTGCGAGCAACACCATGAGCAACCCACGAAAGAACGCACAAACCCGGCGCACGCCCCCGTCCGCGTCCGTACGCTCCCGAGCATGCCCCTGAGCCTCACCGTCCTCGGCACCGCCTCACCGCACCCCGGCCCGGGCAGGCCCGCCTCCGGGTACCTGCTGCGCGGCGGCGGCGCCGAGATATGGGTGGAGGCGGGCTTCGGCACGTTCGCTGAATTGCAGCGGCACACGGACCCCACCCGGCTCACGGCCATCTGGATCTCCCATCTGCACGCCGACCACAGCGCGGATCTTGTGGCCGCGCTGTACGGGTTCGCCCACGGCGGCCTCACCCTCCCGGCGCCGCTGCCGGTCTACGCGCCCGGCGACTGCGCCGCCCGCGTCGCGGGGTTCCTCGGGCGGTCGGACCCCGCCTCCCTGAACGGGGTCTTCGACTTCCGCCCCCTGTACGACGGCCACACCGTCCGGCACTGGAACCTCACGCTCACCGCCCGCGCCGTCGTCCACGACGTGGAGGCGTACGGCCTGCGGGCCGAGTGCCAGGGGCGGGTCCTCGCCTACTCGGGGGACAGCGGGCCGTGCGACGCGCTGGGCGCGCTCGCGGGCAGCGCCGACCTGTTCCTGTGCGAGGCGGACGTCGACACGCATCGCGAAGGCGAACCCCAGGTGCATCTCACCCCGGAGGAGGCGGGCCGGTACGCCAAGGGCGCCGGCCGGCTGCTGATCACCCATGTGGGGCCCACGCTCACCCCGGAGGGGGCGACCGGGCGGGCGGCGGTGGTCTTCGGCGGTCCCACCGAGAGCGCGCGGGTGGGGGACACCCACATCGTGTGACACCGGTATCGACGGTGTGGCACCCAAGATCATGTGACCGCGCGCACATCTTCTTCTGTCAGAAGCATTGACGAAGCACGGGCCCCCTCCTACCTTCAACGCGTCGTACTTCGTACGTCATATATGAGACGCGATATGTGAGATCCGAGAGCGAGAGGCGCGCATGACCTCTGTGCCCACGCCGATCCCGTCCCGCACGCAGTTCGTGCTGGAGGGGATCAAGCACCGCATCCTCACCGGGCAGCTGACGCCCGGTCAGGCCCTGGTCGAGACCGAACTGGCCGCGCAGTTCGGGGTGTCGAAGACGCCCGTGCGCGAGGCCCTGAAGACACTGGCCGGGACCGGGCTCGTCGTGATGAGCCAGTACAAGGGCGTCACGGTGCGCATGGTCGATGCGGACATGGCGCGCGAGGTCTACGACGTACGGCTGCTCCTGGAGCCGGAGGCGTTGCGCCGCTCGGTGCGGCGCGGTGCCCCGTGGGACGCGGCGAGCGACGCGCTGACCAGGGCCGACGAGGCCACGGACACCGCCGAACGCTCGCTGGTCAACCGGGAGTTCCACCGCGCGCTGTACGTACCGTGCGGCAATCCGCTGCTCGGCCGGATGCTCGACGAGGTGCGCGACCAGGCCGCCCTGGTCTCGGCCGTCGCCTGGGCCGCCGACCCCTCCTGGGAGCGGGAGGCCGCTGAGCACCGGGAGATCCTGCGGCTCGCGCTCGACGGCGACGCGGACGGCGCCGCCGCCGCGCTGTACGCGCACATCGCCTCGTTCGTCGAGCGGGCCTTCCCGGAGGCCCGAGTGGAAGCACAGGGCCCACCGGCCCCGTAAGCCCCCGAGTCCACGAGGCACGGCGGAGCCGCCCGACGCGGCGGCCACGCCGGCCCTCCGCAGTCCTCCAAGAACTCCTTGCAGAGGAAGGTCATCCATGAGCAGCGTGACGTTCGAGACCCAACGGACGGCCCTGGCCGACGTGGTGGCCATCCCGGTGACTCCGTTCGCCGAGGACGGCACCGTCGACCAGGACGCCCACCGGGCCCTGCTGCGTCGGCTGCTCGACGGCGGCATCACCACTCTCACCCCGAACGGCAACACCGGCGAGTTCTACGCGCTCACCCCCGACGAGCGCCGCCTCGTCACCGAGCTGACCATGGACGAGGTCGGCGACCGCGCGGTGCTCCTGGTCGGCGTCGGACACGACATCCCGACCGCGATCGCCTCCGCCGAGCACGCCCGCACGATCGGCGCCCAGATGGTGATGGTCCATCAGCCGGTCCACCCCTATGTCTCGCAGAGCGGCTGGGTCGACTACCACCGGGCGATCGCGGAGGCCGTACCCGAACTGGGCGTCGTGCCCTACATCCGCAACGCCCAGCTCACCGGGGAACGCCTCGCCGAACTCGCCGACGCCTGCCCGAACGTCATCGGGGTCAAGTACGCCGTCCCGGACGCCGCCCGCTTCGCCGCCTTCGCCCGCGACGCCGGCCTGGAGCGCTTCGTCTGGGTGGCCGGACTCGCCGAGCCGTACGCGCCCTCCTACTTCTCGGCCGGCGCCACCGGCTTCACCTCCGGACTGGTGAACGTCGCCCCGGCCGTCTCGCTGAACATGATCGAAGCGCTTCGATCGGGTGACTTCCCGGCCGCCATGAAGGTCTGGGAGCAGATCCGCCGCTTCGAGGAGTTGCGCGCCGCCAACGGCTCCGCCGACAACGTCACCGTGGTCAAGGAGGCCCTCGCCTCCCTCGGCCTGTGCCGCCGTGACGTCCGGGCCCCCAGCAGACAACTGCCCGAGGACGAACGCGCCGAGGTCGCCGTCATAGCCGCCGGATGGTCGATATGAACAAGCCCGTCGACAGGAAGAAGCCCGAGAACCTCCGCAGTCACCAGTGGTACGGCACCGACGGCCTGCGCTCCTTCAGCCACCGGGCCCGTACCCGCCAGCTCGGCTACCTCCCCGAGGAGCACCTCGGCAAGCCGGTCATCGCGATCCTCAACACCTGGTCGGACATCAACCCCTGTCATGTGCACCTCCGGGATCGCGCGCAGGCGGTCAAGCGGGGGGTCTGGCAGGCGGGCGGATTCCCGCTGGAGTTCCCGGTCTCGACCCTCTCCGAGACCTTCCAGAAGCCGACCCCCATGCTCTACCGCAACATGCTCGCCATGGAGACCGAGGAGCTGCTGCGCTCCTACCCGGTCGACGGGGCCGTGCTGATGGGAGGCTGCGACAAGTCCACGCCCGCGCTGCTCATGGGTGCCGCCTCCGTCGACCTGCCGACCGTGTTCGTGCCCGCCGGGCCCATGCTGCCGGGGCACTGGCGAGGCGAGGTCCTGGGCTCCGGCACCGACATGTGGAAGTACTGGGACGACAAGCGCGCCGGGCTCATCGGCGACTGCGAGATGACCGAGCTGGAGTCCGGTCTCGCGCGCTCGCCGGGGCACTGCATGACCATGGGCACGGCCTCCACGCTCACCGCCGCCGCCGAGGCCCTCGGGGTCACCGTCCCGGGCGCCTCCAGCATCCCGGCCGTCGACTCCGGCCACGACCGCATGGCGGCCGCCGCCGGTCTGCGCATCGTCGAACTGGTCCACAGCGACCGGAAGTTGAGCGACATCCTCACCGCCGACGCCTTCGAGGACGCCGTCACCACCGTCCTCGGACTCGGCGGCTCCACCAACGCGGTCATCCACCTCATCGCGATGGCCGGCCGCGCGGGCGTCGAGCTCACCCTCGACGACTTCGACCGCATCGCCCGCACGGTCCCGGTGCTCGCCAACGTCAGGCCCGGCGGGCAGACGTACCTGATGGAGGACTTCCACTTCGCGGGCGGCCTCCCGGGGTTCCTGTCCCGGATCACCGACCTGCTGCACCTGGACCGGCCGACCGTCTCGTACGACACGATGCGCGAACAGCTCGACGGCGCGCTCGTGCACGACGACGACGTGATCCGGACCCGCGAGAACCCGGTCGCCGCCGAGGGCGGGGTCGCCGTCCTGCGGGGCAACCTCTGTCCGGACGGCGCGGTCATCAAGCACATCTCGGCCGAGCCGCACCTGCTGAAGCACACCGGCCCCGCGGTCGTCTTCGACGACTACAGGACCATGCAGCGGAGCATCGACGACCCGTCGCTCGGCATCACCGCGGACACCGTCCTGGTGCTGCGCAACTCCGGGCCCAAGGGCGGTCCGGGGATGCCCGAGTACGGGATGCTGCCCATCCCCGATCATCTGCTGAAGCAGGGCGTCCGGGACATGGTGCGGATCTCCGACGCCCGCATGAGCGGCACGAGCTACGGCGCCTGCGCCCTGCACGTCGCACCGGAGTCGTACGTCGGCGGGCCCCTCGCCCTGGTCCGCACCGGCGACTCCATCACCCTCGACGTCGAGGCCCGGACCCTGCAACTCAACGTGGACGAAGAGGAGTTGGAGCGCCGCCGGGCCGAGTGGACGCCACCGCCCACCCGCTACGAACGCGGCTACGGCGCCCTCTACAACGACCAGATCACCCAGGCCGACACCGGCTGCGACTTCGAGTTCCTGGCCAGACCGGGCAAGGTCCCGGACCCGTACGCCGGTTGAACAACCCGACCGACCCGCGCCCCAGGTCTTTCAGGGGCGCGGGGAACCGCGCGACAAGCCACAACGCACCCGCACCCGCCAACGCACCCCAAGAGGCGTCCCGTACCGCGCACGCACGCACAAGGGGAAAGCGCTTCCTGCGCGACAACGCACCACGACGTACCCAGAAACGGAGCCCCAGTCATGGCCCAAGCCGCAGCCGTGGCGAAACCCCCCACGCCACCCCGGCGGAGCCGTGCGCGCCGTGCCTCCACGACCCCGCGCAGGCTGCCGTACCTGCTGATCGCCCCGGCCGCCCTGCTCATGCTGGGCTTCATCGCCTACCCGGTCATCAGCGTCTTCTACTACAGCCTGCAGCACTACAACCCCACGAAACCCTGGCGGAACGGCTTCGCCGGCTTCGAGAACTTCGTCCACGCCTTCACCGAGGACCCCCTCTTCTGGGACACCCTCGTCTTCAGCGCCAAGTGGGTGATCGTCGAGGTCTCGCTGCAACTGCTCTTCGGTCTCGCCCTCGCGCTCATCGTCAACCAGACCTTCGTCGGCCGGGCCGTCGGCCGCGCCCTGGTCTTCTCCCCGTGGGCAGTCTCGGGCGTGCTGACCTCCGCGATCTGGGTGCTCCTCTACAACTCCCAGACCGGCATCACCCGTTACCTCGCGGACATGGGCGTCGGGGAGTACGGCACCAGCTGGCTCTCCGACACCTCCACCGTCTTCTCGGCGGCGATCGTCGCCGACCTGTGGCGCGGGGTCCCCTTCTTCGCGATCCTCATCCTCGCCGACCTCCAGTCCGTCTCGAAGGACCTGTACGAGGCGGCCGAGGTCGACGGCGCGAGCCGCATCCGGCAGTTCCTGCACATCACGCTGCCGCACCTGAAGGACGCGATCATCCTCTCCACGTTGCTGCGCGCGGTGTGGGAGTTCAACAACGTCGACCTGCTGTACACCCTGACGGGCGGCGGACCGGCCGGAGTGACCACGACCCTCCCGCTGTACATCGCCAACACCTCCGTCGACGCCCACAACTTCGGCTACGCGTCCGCCCTGACCACGGTCGCGTTCGTGATCCTGCTCTTCTGCTCGATGGTCTATCTGCGGCTGAGCAAGTTCGGAGGCGAGTCCAAGTGATCACCAAGGACGCCGAGAGGACCGTACCGGTGACGTCCGCGCCCGCGGCCGAGGAGCCTCCGCAGCGGCCCGGCAAGGTCCGCCGCGCCTGGGACGAGGTACCGCGCTGGCAGATCTACCTGCCGCTGGGGATCTACCTGGTCTTCACCCTCGTCCCCTTCTACTGGATCCTGCTCTTCGCGCTGCGCAGGCCCGGCTCGACCTCGCTCGTGCCCTGGCCGATCACCTTCGAGCACTTCGAGAAGGTGTGGAACGAACGCAGCTTCGGCACCTACTTCCAGAACAGCGTGCTCGTCGGTGTCGTCACCCTGCTGATGACCACGCTCGTCGCCCTGGCCGGCGGCTACGCCCTCGCCCGCTTCGACTTCAAGATCAAGCGCGGGTTCATGCTGGCGCTGCTCTGCTCCCAGTTCGTGCCGGGCGCGCTGCTCCTGGTCCCGCTGTTCCAGATCTTCGCCGAGCTGCGGATGATCAACTCGCTCGGCAGTGTCATCCTCGCCGAGACGGTCTTCCAGTTGCCGCTGTCGATCATCCTGATCAGCAACTTCATCAAGAACGTGCCGTACTCCCTGGAGGAGGCGGCCTGGGTCGACGGCTGCAACCGGTTCACCGCGTTCCGGGTGGTCGTGCTGCCGCTGCTGCGGCCCGGTCTGATCGCCGTCGGCTCCTTCGCCTTCGTGCACTCCTGGAACCACTTCCTGTTCGCCCTGATGTTCCTCAGCAACCAGGAGAAGCAGACCATCCCGGTCGGCCTGAACACCCTGCTCAGCGCGGACAGCGTCGACCTGGGCGCACTGGCGGCCGGCGGCATCATCGCCGCCGTCCCGGTGGTCATCGTCTTCGCCTTCATCCAGAAGTGGCTCATCACGGGCTTCAGTGCGGGGGCGGTGAAGGGATGAGGAAGGTCCAACCGGTCGTCGTGCTCGGGCGCCTGGGCGTTCTGCTCACCACCCCGGCCGGGGCCGAGGCCCAGGGCGCCGGGCAGGACACCGGCCGCGACATCAGCCGAGACACTCTCGCGGCCGTCGTCGGCTGGACGCCTACCCTGCACCAAAAGATCGACAGCGCCGGGAAGGCCGACCGAGAGGTGGCACGCGGCGCGGGCGCCGGGAGGATCCGATGAACACCACGACGTACGAGAACCCGCTTCCGCTCGTCCTCGCGGGAGCCCGCGGCCACGGCCGCTGGCACCTGGAGAACATCCGTCGGATGGCGGACAAGGGGATCGTCCGGCTCGCCGGCATCTGCGAACTGACGCCGCTGGGCGCGGACGAGATCCCCGACGGACTCGGCACGCCCGAGCAGTCCGCCGACTTCGGGGCGCTCCTCGATTCCACGGACGCGGCGATCGCCGTGATCTGCACGCCCATCCCCACCCACACCGACCTGGCACTGACGGCCGCCGAGCGGGGCGTCCACATTCTGCTGGAGAAGCCGCCGGCCCCGTCGTACGCCGAGTTCCGCCGGATGGCCGACGGGGTGGCGGCGGCCGGAGTGGTCTGCCAGATCGGATTCCAGTCGCTGGGCTCGCACGCCCTGCCCGCCATCCACAAGATGGTCGCGGACGGCCTGATCGGTGAGGTCGTCGGTGTCGGAGGCGCCGGTGCCTGGGCCCGCGCCGAGGCGTACTACCAGCGCGCGCCCTGGGCCGGAAAGCGGCGCCTGAACGGCGTGGACGTCATCGACGGGGCGCTCACCAACCCCCTCGCGCACGCCGTCGCCACCGGGCTCGCGCTCGCCGGCGCGCCCCGTGCCGAGGACGTCGCCACCATCGAGACCGAGCTGCTGCGCGCCAACGACATCGAGTCCGACGACACCTCCTGCGTACGGATCACCACCGCCGACGGCGGCCGGGTCACCGTGGCCGCCACGCTGTGCGCCGAGGACCCGGACGACCCGTACAACGTCGTCCACGGCACCAGCGGTCGGATCACCTTCTGGTACAAGCAGGACCGCGTGCTCGTCCAGCGTGCCGGACACGGTCCGGAGGAGATCGAGTACGGCCGCACCGACCTGCTGGAGAACCTCGTCGACCATCTCGTCGACGGCACCGACCTGCTGGCCCCGCCGGAGGTGACCGGCGCGTTCATGAAGGTCGTCGAGGCGATCCGGGTCGCCCCGGACCCGGTCGCGCTGCCGGCCGACGCCTGGCACCGGCTGCCCGACGAGGACCGCCGGGTCGTCGACGGCATCGACGGCCTGGTCGCGGCCGCCGCCGACGACCTCGCCCTCTACTCAGAACTCGGCGCGCCCTGGGCGCTCCCCGAACCACCGGCGAAAGAGGTGAGCACGTGACGATCACCGACGACTCCCTGGTCCTGCGCGTGGCGGGCCGCCCCGTGGGCCGCTACCTCACCCGGCCCGAAGTGCCGGCACACCTCTCCCCGCGCCCCTGTCTGCATCCCGTCACCACCCTGTCCGGTACGGCGGTCACCGAGCTGAGTCCCGCCGACCACCTCCACCACCTCGGCGTCGGTGTCGCCGTTCCCGACGTCGAGGGGCACAACTTCTGGGGCGGACGCACCTACGTCCGCGACCAGGGACCGACCGAACTCGACAACCACGGCTACCAGCGCCACACCGCCTTCCAGCTGCGCGACCCCGACGGCTTCGTCGAGGAGCTGCGCTGGGTGGCGTCCGGCACCGAGATACTGCGTGAGCGGCGTACCGTCGCGGCCACCGAACTGACCGACTCCGCCTGGGCGTTGGACTTCACCTTCTCCCTCACCAACATCACCGACGCCCCGGTGTCGATCGGCAGCCCCGCCACCAACGGTCGCCCCGGCGCCGCGTACGGCGGCTTCTTCTGGCGGGCCCGCAAGGGGGCCGCCGCACCCCGTGTCTTCACGGCCGGGGCGGAGGGCGAGACCGAGGTCCACGGCAGCCGCGCCGACTGGCTCGCCCTGGCCGGGGACACCTGGACGCTCGTCTTCGCCGGGGCCACCGACACCACCCGCCGCGACCCCTGGTTCGTCCGCGCCGACGAGTACCCGGGCGTCGGCTCCTCCCTCGCCCACACCGACCGCCTGGCGATCGAGCCGGGTGGGACGGCCGTACGCCGGGTCGTCACCGTCGTCGCCGACGGCACCCTCGACCGGGTCGGGGCCGCGGCCCTCGTACGGAAGGCGGTGAGCGCGTGACCACCTCGGTGAGCGCACCCGCCTTCTCCGCCGACCGGGGAGACGGTACCTACCGCAACCCGGTCCTCGACGCCGACTGGTCCGACCCCGATGTCCTGCGCGTGGCCGACGACTTCTACCTGACGGCCTCCAGCTTCGGCCGGGCCCCGGGCCTTCCCCTGCTGCACTCCCGGGACCTGGTCAACTGGACGCTCGTCGGCCACGCGCTGCAACTCCTGGAACCGGCGGCCGAGTTCAGGACCCCGCGCCACGACTGCGGGGTGTGGGCGCCCTCGCTGCGCCACTTCGACGACCGGTTCTGGATCTTCTGGGGCGACCCCGACCACGGCATCTTCCAGGTCAACGCCCCCGGGATCAGGGGCCCTTGGACCCGGCCGCACCTGGTCAAGGAGGGCAAGGGGCTCATCGACCCCTGCCCGCTGTGGGACGAGGAGACCGGCGAGGCGTATCTGGTGCACGCCTGGGCGAAGTCCCGCTCCGGCGTCAAGAACCGGCTCACCGGGCACCGGATGCGGCCCGACGGGACGGGGCTGCTCGACGAGGGCAAGATCATCGTCGACGCCGACCGGCTCTCCGGCTGGTTCACCCTGGAGGGGCCCAAGCTCTACCGCCACGACGGCTGGTACTGGATCCTCGCCCCCGCCGGAGGCGTGGAGACCGGCTGGCAGGGCGCCTTCCGCTCCCGCGACTTCTTCGGGCCCTACGAGGAACGGATCGTCCTGGAGCAGAAGGACACCGAGGTCAACGGGCCGCACCAGGGCGGCTGGGTGCGCACGGCGGCCGACGAGGACTGGTTCCTGCACTTCCAGCAGCGGGGCGCGTACGGCAGGGTCGTCCACCTGCAGCCCATGCGCTGGGACCACTCGGACGGCTGGCCGGTGATCGGCGACGACGGCGCCCCGGTCGCCGTCCACCGCAAGCCGGCGCTGCCGGCCCAGCCGCCGACCGCGCCCGCGACCGACGACGACTTCCCCGGCGGCCGCTTCGGACGCCAGTGGCAGTGGACCGCGAACCCTCAGGACGGCTGGGCCACCCAGCACTCCGGGGACGGGCTGCGGCTCACGTGCGTGCGCTCCGTGCACGCGCACGACCTGCGGAAACTGGCGAATGTGCTCACACAGCGGCTGCCGGGGATCCCCGCCGTCGTCGAGGTGGAGCTGAGGCTCGACAGCGAGGAACCGGGGGCGCGTGCCGGGCTCGCGGTGCTCGGGGACGCCTTCCGCTGGATCGGGCTCCAGCGGGGTGCCGAGGGGACCGTGCACCTCGTCCACCGGTTCGCCGAGACCGTCGCAGGCCGGGAACGGGACGCCGATGACGCGCGCCCGGCGCCCGGAGGGCGGGCCCGGCTGCGGATCGAGACCTCGGCCGGGGCGCGCTGCCGGTTCTCCTACGACGTGGGGGAGGGGTGGCAGCCCTCGGGACAGGTCTTCGCCGCCACCCCCTGGCGCTGGGTCGGCGCCCTGCTCGGCCTCTTCGCGGTCGCGCCCACCGGCGGGGGCCACGCCGGGGCGGCCACGTTCACGCAGTTCAGGATCACCCCTTCCGCGTAACTCGTACGCCTGTTTGGAGCCGCAATGACGCACCTCCTTAGCAAGCGCTTTCCGGGTGGAGGGAGAACCCGCCCGGACGCACCACCTCGACCGGCCCTGGCACCCGGGCGGGGAGCCGCACGCCGTCGCCCAGCTGCCCTTGCGGGTTGTCCGCCGCGATCGAGTCGTCGCCGTGGACGGACATGATCGGCTTCTCCTGGAAGGACACGCGGTTCACGGAGTACCGGAGGTGCGGGCCGGGATCCGGCGTCACCACCGACCGGCCGCAGCTCGACCGCGCCGACGCATCTACCCACACGGTCACCAAGTACCTCGCGGGGACGGACGGTTGGGCATCGCATCGCCCGCACGCCGGCGCCGACCGCTGGGCCCGTTCCCGGATACAGCACAGACCCCCCGCAACTTCATAACCCTCGTATCCAGAAGAGAGAGCCGTTCGATGAAGATCAGCAATCGCAGAAGCAGGCGTGCCGCCGCGGCCGTCGCCCTCGTTTCCGTCCTCGCCCTGACCGCCACCGCCTGCGGTGACGACGGCAGCGGCACCGGCGGGGACAAGGGTTCCGAGGGCAGCGGCAAGGGCGAGATCGTCTTCTGGGACAACAACGGCGGTGTCCGCACCGAGATCTGGAAGGAGGTCATCGCCGACTTCGAGAAGGCCCACCCGGACATCGACGTCCAGTACGTCGGGATCGCCGCCACGGAGTACCAGTCCAAGGTGGACACGGCCATCCAGGGCGGCGGCCTCCCGGACGTCGGCGGTATCGGCGCGGCCATGGCCGCGGGATTCGCCGCGCAGGGCGCGCTGGAGCCGCTCGACGACCGGCTCTCCAAGTCCTCCCTGAGCGGCAAGCTCAACGAGTCGATGGTCGAGTCGCTGAAGTCCGCCGGCGGCGGCGACGCCCTCTTTTCGATCCCGACCTCCGCCAACAACGGTGTCCTCTACTACCGCATCGACCTGTTCAAGGCGGCGGGCCTGCCCGAGCCGACCGACTGGGACAAGTTCTACGACGCCGCCGAGAAGCTCACCGACAAGGACAAGAACAAGTTCGGCTACACCATCCGCGGTGGCGCCGGCTCCATCGCGCAGGCGCTGGACGCGATGTACGGGCAGTCGGGGATCACCTCGTTCTGGGACGCGAGCGGTGAGAAGACCACCGTGAACGACCCGAAGAACGTGGAGGCCCTGGAGGAGTACGTCGGCCTCTACAAGAAGGTCACGCCCGCGGCCGACCTCAACAACGACTTCACCAAGATGGTCGCGCAGTTCGACTCCGGCACGATCGGGATGCTGAACCACAACCTGGGCTCCTACCAGGACCATGTGAAGGCGTTCGGCGACAAGTTCCGCGGCATCCCGCAGCCGACCGGGCCCGGTGGCAAGCGGGTCCAGGTGTCCAACCCGGTCGACGGGCTCGGTCTGTTCAAGAGCTCGAAGAACAAGGAAGCCGCCTGGAAGTTCATCGAGTTCGCCACGTCGCACGAGGAGAACTCCAAGTTCAACAAGTCGGCCGGGCAGGTGCCGTCGAACAACGACGCCGCGAAGGACACGTGGATCTCGGAGGCCGAGCCGACGAAGCTGGCCGCCGCCGCGCTGACCGACGGGTCGACGACGATCGTGCAGCTGCCGTACTACCTGCCGGACTGGAACACGATCTCGAAGGCCGACAACGAGCCGGCCTTCCAGAAGGTGATGGACGGGAAGAGCACGGCGAAGGAGTTCCTGGACACGATGGCCGAGCAGCTGAACGAGGCTCAGGCGGAGTGGAACGAGCAGAAGAAGGGCTGAGAACTCGGGCCGGTCCGTTCGTGTCCGGCCGAAGGTTCGTTGTGGTTGATCGCGCCCACGCGGCGGAGCCGCATATGTGACAGTCCCGCGCCCCTATAGGGGCGCGGGACCCTACTGGAAAGGCACCCGCACGTGTCACTCACCCGTAGACAGGTCACCACCGCGGCGCTCGCCGCCGTTCCGCTCGCCGTAGCCGCCACCGGGCCCGCGTCCGCCGCGGCCTCGCCCGGCGGGGCCCGGCGTGAGCGCACCCTCTACCTCGCCGGCGACTCCACCGCCGCGCAGAAGTACGCCGACGCCGCGCCCGAGACCGGGTGGGGGATGGTGCTGCCGTTCTTCCTCCGGCAAGGGGCGGCGGTCTCCAACCACGCCGTGAACGGGCGTAGTTCGAAGAGCTTCATCGACGAGGGACACCTGGACGTCATCCTCGGAGACATTCGGCCCGGGGACTTCCTGGTCGTCCAGTTCGGGCACAACGACTCCAAGATCGCCGATCCCACGCGGTACACCGAGCCGTGGACGACGTACCAGGACTACCTGCGCCAGTACATCGACGGTGCGCGGGCGCGGGGCGCCCGGCCGGTGCTCGCCACCTCCGTCGAGCGCAGAAAGTTCGACGCGAGCGGCAACGCCGTGCCGACCCACGGCGACTATCCGGCAGCGGCGATCGCTCTCGCCGCGGAGGAGGGTGTCGCCCTCCTCGACATCCAGGCGCTGTCCATCGCGTTGTGGCAGCGACTCGGGGTCGAGGAGACCAAGAAGTACTTCAACTGGACCGCGACCGAGCAGGACAACACGCACTTCAATCCGCCGGGGGCCGTGGCCGTGGCCCGGCTAGTGGTGGGTGAGTTGCTGCGTCGGCGGGTGCTTTCGCCGCGGGATGTTCGTCGGTTGGGCGAGGAGATCCCGGAGTCGTGGATCACCTGGCCGGAAGCGTAGTGCTCCGCTTTCAGGCCGGTTTTCGGCTGCGAGTCCGTTGTGGCTGGTCGCGCAGTTCCCCGCGCCCCTGAAGGGGCGCATCATCCCCCTTTGCTTCGAAAGGAACCGCATCCATGCGTCCTCGTATGTGGCATGCCCATGTCATGACATCCGTCGTCGGCTGCACCGCGCTCGTGCTCGGGGTCACCGGCACCGGCGTCGCCCAGGCCCAGGTGCGTGACCTCGGGCGGCAGGTCCTCGGTGCCGGTGACGGGTGGGGGTCGGCCGAGGGCGGCACCACCGGTGGGTCCGCCGCCGACGCCGAGCACGTCTACACCGTCACCACCTGGGCGGAGTTCAAGGCCGCGCTGAGAGACGGTGGAGACGCGCCGAAGATCATCAAGGTGAAGGGGATGATCGACGCCGTCTCCGAGGGCTGCGAGGCCTTCGTCACCGACGGCTACGACCTCCAGCAGTACCTCAAGGACTACGACCCGGCCGTCTACGGCAACGACCAGGTCGCCAGGGGGCCGCAGGAGGACGCGCGGGTCGCGTCCATGGCCAACCAGGACTCGGCGATCAAGGCCGACATCCCGTCCAACACCACGATCGTCGGCGTCGGCAAGAACTCCGGCATCCTCGGCGGCAGCCTCCAGATCAAGGGCGTCTCGAACGTCATCATGCGCAACCTCACCATCGAGGCGCCGCTCGACTGTTTCCCCAAGTGGGACCCGACCGACGACGACAACACCGGCAACTGGAACAGCGAGTACGACGCCGTGGTCGTCTTCGGCACCGACCACGTCTGGCTCGACCACAACACCTTCACCGACGGGCGCTACCCGGACAGTGAGCGGCCGGTCTACTTCGGCAAGGTCTTCCAGCAGCACGACGGCCTGACCGACATCGTGCGCGGCTCCGACTACGTGACCGTCTCCTGGAACCGCTTCCAGGACCACGACAAGAACATGCTGATCGGCAACAGCGACGGCACCGCCGCCCTCGACTCGGGCAAGCTCAAGGTCACCCTGCACCACAACCGCTTCGACGGGATCCTCCAGCGTTCCCCGCGTGTGCGGTTCGGCCAGGTCGACGTCTACAACAACCACTACGTGGTGACCGAGGAGCAGAAGGACGACTACTACCTCTTCGGTGTCGGCCTCTCCTCGCAGCTCCACGCCAGCGACAACGCGATCACGCTGCCGTCGGGCGCGAGTGTCGGCAAGGCCCTGAAGAGGTGGAACGACTCCCCGCTCACCGCCGAGAACAACTACGTCAACGGCAGGCTGACGGACCTGATCGCCGTCCACAACGCCGAGATCCCCTCGGAGTTCCTCCGGTCGGGCGCCGGCTGGATGCCCACCCTGCGGACCAAGGTCGACTCGCCGCGCGCCGTGCCGGGCGTCGTCGCGAACCGCGCGGGCGCCGGGAAGGTCTGCTGATGATCGGGCGCCAACCGGGGCCGAGCAGACGGTCGTTGACGGCCGCCGGGATCGGGACCGCGCTCGCGCTCGCCGTCGCGACCCCGGTCCGAGCGGCCCGAGCGGCCCAAGCGGCACCGGCGGCCCGGGCCGACCGCGCCGCCCGTGGCCGCCGGGTCTTCGGACGGTACGGATCGCCGGCCGCCCGCCTCGACGAGCGGACCCTGTACGTGGATGCCGGCGGTGCCGGCGACTTCACCACCGTCCAGGCCGCCGTCACCGCCGCTGGGGGTACCTCCCAGGCGTTCAGCACTGGGGGAGGCACCGGATACACCCTGGTCGTCGCGCCCGGCGTCTACCGCGAGACCGTCGCCGTCGGCGTCGCCCGTACGGAGATGACCTGGATCGGTGCCTCCGGGGACGCCCAGGACGTCGTGGTCGTGTACGACAACGCGGCCGGCACCCCCAAGCCCGGCGGCGGCACCTACGGCACCACCGGGTCCGCCACCACCCTGGTGCAGGCCGCCGGGTTCACCGCGCGGGACATCACCTTCGCCAACGACTGGCTGCGCGCCGACCACCCCGGGATCAGCGGCACCCAGGCCGTCGCCATCAAGGTGCAGGGCGACCGGTCCGCGTTCCTGCGCTGCCGGTTCCTGGGGCACCAGGACACCCTGTACGCCGACTCGACGGCGCTCGGCACCTTCGCGCGGCAGTACTTCCGCGACTGCTACGCCGAGGGGGACGTGGACTTCGTCTTCGGACGGGCCACCGCCGTCTTCGAACGCTGCCACTTCCACACCCTGACCAGGACCGACCTGGCCTCCGCGCCCTACGGGTTCGTCTTCGCGCCCTCCACCGCGGGCGCCAACCCGCGCGGCTACCTGGTGACCCGGAGCCGGATCACCAGTGAGGCACCGGACGCCCACTACAAGCTGGCCCGGCCCTGGGTGCCCAGCTCGGACACCACCGCCCGTCCCATGCTCACTGTGCGCGAGACCCGCCTCGGTGCCGGGATCGACGCGGTAGCGCCCTACACCGACATGTCGTCGGGCTTCCCCTGGCAGGACCAGCGGTTCGCCGAGTACCGCAACACCGGACCCGGCGCCGTCGTCTCCGTCCCGGAGAACCGGCCCCAGCTCACGGCCGCCGAGGCTGCCTCCGCCACCCGTGAGGCGTACCTCGGCGACTGGACCCCGTGGGAGAGGTGCTGAGATGCGCCGACGCACCCTGCTCGGCGGAATCGCCGGCGGCCTGGTGGCCGCCGGCGCGGCCCCCGCCCTCGCCCATGGCGGCCGCCGGGTCCTGCACGTCCGGCCCGGAGGATCGGTCCAGGCCGCCGTGGACGCCGTCACCTGGCCCGGGTGGACGATCGTCGTCCACCCGGGGACGTATCGCGAGGTCGTCAACATCCCAGCGGACAAGCGGGAGTTGACACTGCGGGGCGCGTCCCGCGACCCCCGCGCCGCCGTGATCGTCTTCGACCGCGCCAACGGCACCCCCAGGCCGGAGGGCGGCACGTACGGCACCGCGGGCTCCGCCACCTTCACCTCGGCGGCGCCAGGCCTGACCGTACGCGACCTGACCCTCGCCAACGACTGGCTGCGCGCCGACCACCCCGACATCACCGGGACCCAGGCGGTCGCCGCGTACGTCACCGGGGACCGCTCGCACTTCGAGAACGTCCGGTTCCTCGCCCACCAGGACACCCTGTTCGCGGACACCACCGCGCTCGACGCCTTCGACCGGCAGTACTACCGGCACTGCTACATCGAAGGTGATGTCGACTTCGTGTTCGGGCGGGCCCGCGCCGTGTTCGACTCCTGCCACTTCCGCACCCTCCAGCGAGATGTGACCTTCACCCCCAAGGGCATGGTCTTCGCCCCCGCCACCGCCCGCGCCAACCTCTACGGCTTCCTCGCCCTGCGCGGCCGGATCACCTCCGGCGCCGAGGACGCCGCGTACAAGATCGCCCGACCCTGGGTGCCCTCGTACGAGACGACCGCCTGGCCGTCGCTGGTCGTGCGGGACACCTGGATCGGCCCCGGGATCGACGCCGTCGCGCCCTACACCAACATGCGCGACGCCTACCCCTGGCAGACCATGCGCCTCCGCGAGTACGCCAACTCCGGTCCGGGCGCGGTCGTCTCCGTGCCGGAGAACCGGCCCCGGCTGACGGCGGCCGAGGCCAGGGAGCACACACCGAGGACCTACCTCGGGGACTGGAGGCCCTGTGCCGGCCGGTGAACCGGCGGGCGCCCCGGATCCGCTCGGGACCCGACGGCCCGTGGGGCGCCGCGCCTTCGTCGTGGGCGCGGGGGCGGCGGCGTTCACGGGCGCCGGAACGGCCGCGGCGGCCGGGGCGGAGCCCGCGGCCGCCGCCGGGTCCGCCCTGCCCGGTGCCCTCCCTGACTTCCACCCCCTGCTCAAGGACGAGCTCCGCTTCCCGCTCGCCTGGGGCACCTCACCGATCCGGGACTTCCGCACCTGGCGGCGCGCGGCCCGCGCCAAGGTCGAGGAGCATCTGTTCGTCGCCCGGGACGACACCCCGTACGCGCCCGAGTACGGCGGACAACGGGACGAAGGCGACGGCTACAGCCGCGAGTCGGTGGCCTTCTCCCTCACCCGGTACGGCCGCGTCCGGGGCGCCCTGCTCACCCCGCACGGCACCGGACCGTTCCCGGCCGTCCTCCTCCTGCACGACCACGGCGCCAAGTTCGACATCGGCAAGGAGAAACTGGTCCGGCCGTGGTTCGACGAGAGCAGGCTCGCCTCCGCGCGGGCCTGGGCCGACCGGTACTTCAGCGGCCGGTTCGTCGGCGACGAACTCGCCCGGCGCGGCTACGTCGTCCTCGCCGTGGACGCGCTCGGCTGGAGCGACCGGGGCCCGGTCACCTACGAGGAGCAACAGGCCCTCGCGAGCAACCTCTACCACCTCGGCTCCTCCCTCGCCGGGCTCATGGCCAGGGAGGACGTGCGCGCGGCGGGCTTCTTGGCCGGCCTCGACCGGGTGGACCGGCACCGGGTCGCGGCCCTCGGGTTCTCCATGGGTGCGTTCAGGGCCTGGCAGACGGCCGCCCTCAGCGACGACATCGCGGCCGCGGTCAGCATCTGTTGGATGACCGGCCTCAAGGACGTCATGGTCCCCGGCAACAACATCCTGCGCGGCCAGTCCTCCTACTACATGCTCCACCCCGGGCTCGCCCGGTACCTCGACTTCCCCGACGTGGCGAGCATCGGCGCCCCCAAGCCGATGCTGTTCCTCCACGGCGGCCAGGACCCCCTCTTCACCAGCGAGGGCGTCCGGGTCGCGCACGAGAAGCTGCGCGCCGTCTGGCGTTCACGCCACGCCGGGGAGCGGTTGGACCTGCGTATCCGGCCGGACCTCGGCCATGTGTTCACCGCACCCCAGCAGGACGAGGTCTTCGACTGGCTCGACGCCGTCCTGTGAACCATCCCCCCACCCGCACGGGAAAGGAACCGCTCCCCATGTCTCGTCGCACCGCTCTCGTCCTGAGCACGGCCCTGGCGCTCGGCGCCGGCCTGGCCGTCCTCCCCACCCGGGCGCACGCCGCGACCGTGGTCGTCGACACGACCACGGCCCTGTCCAGCGCCATCAAGAACGCCACCCCCGGCACCGTCATCCAGGTGCGCGGCGGCACGTACTACCCGACGGCGACCCTCCAGTCGACGGCCAACGGCAGCTCGTCCAGCCGGATACGCCTCCAGCCGTACGGCTCGGAGACAGTGAAGATCGACGGCTCGAACCTCCCCGACGGCGACTGGATCTTCAAGCTGACCGCCGACTACTGGACCGTCTCCGGGATCACCTTCCAGAACTCCCCGGACAGCGCGGTCGTCTGCCAGTCCTGCGCCTCCACGGTCTGGGACAACATCAGGACCATCAACGGCGGCGACTCCGGCTTCACGCTCACCGGCGACGGCACCACCAACAACACCGTCCGCAACATCGACTCCTACGGCCACTACGACCCGGCCAACCACGGGGAGAACGCCGACGGCATCGCGGTGAAGTTCGGCTCCGGCAGCGGCAACCTCATCACCGGGGCCCGTCTCTACAACAACGCGGACGACGGCCTGGACTTCTGGTCCTTCTCCTCGCCCGTCACCGTCGAGCACACCTGGGCGATGGGCAACGGCAAGAACCGCTGGGGCGATGCCGCGTTCGCCGGCGACGGCAACGGCTACAAGCTCGGCGGCGACGGCGAGACCGTGGCCCATGTCGTCAACAACTCGGCGGCCTGGGACAACGCGGGCAACGGCTTCACCGAGAACAGCAACAAGGGCGCCATCGTCATCAACCGGACCACCGCCTACGCCAACGCCAAGTGGGGCTACTACTTCGCCACCGGCGCGGCCCGTCTCGGCAAGAACCTGGCCGTGAGCAACGGCGGCGGCCCCGTCAACAAGGCTTCGTCGGTCGTGTCGTCCGGCAACAACTGGGACTCCGGCGTCTCGACCCCGTCGTTCCGCTCCACCGACGCCTCCTCGACGTACAACGCCCGTTCGTCGAGCGGCGCCCTGCCCGCGACCACCTTCCTCACCACGGGCAGTACGACGATCGGCTCGACCATGAACTGACCGGCGTGCAGCTCTCCGGCACGCCGGGCAAAACGATTCTCTCGACTCGGAGCGGGTGCGACCCCACACAGTGTTGCGCGACGAACAGCGCATGCGCACTTGAGTGGAGTGGTCCTCGTGGTCGGTAGTCCTCGCCCGCTGATCCTGATTCGCGGATTCGGCGGACCTGGTGTGTCGGACGAGCGGCGTGACGCGTATCAGGGATTCAACAACGGCAGCGTCTACGAAAAGCGCTACGGCGAGAACTTCATCTACGAGGGCTTCGTCCTGCGCGCCCTCAAGTCGACGCTCCACCCGTACCGGGACGCCACCAACGTGGTCGGCTACTACGAGGAGGAGCAGAAACCCAGACCGGGCGAGCGCGACGGATGGCCGGAGCACCTGCTCACCGGCACGATGGTGGTGGACGTCCCCATGGCGCGCGAGGTGCTCGCCCAGGGCGCCATGGGAACCCTGTGGATCTACCGCTACTACGACCTCGTCCCCCGGAAGATCGACCGCTTCGGGGAAGGGCTGGTCAGGCTCATCGAGATCATCCGCCACGGCATGCGGCCGGGCGAGGAGTTCACCGGTGTGGACATCGTCGCGCACAGCATGGGCGGCCTCGTCACCCGGGCCGCCCTGAGCCGCCTGGGGGAGCAGAGCGCGGACGTCGTCCACCGCATCGTCACCCTGGGCACACCGCACCGGGGGATCGCGTTCCAGTACATGCCCGACGCGCTGGTCAAGTGCCTGCCCGGCGCGGTCGCGGACGAGATCGCCGCCTTCGACCCGGACCGCACGGACATCCGGGCCATCCCGTTCCCCGTCAGGAGGATCCTGACGGTGGTCGGCACGGACTACCGTTCCTACGGAGCCAAGTTCGCCACCCTGGGCAATCGCATCGCGGGCCTGATGGACGAGGGCACGCTCACCTACAACCGCAGCGACGGCCTGGTCAAGCAGTCCTCCGCCCAGATCCCGGGCGCGCCCCGGACCTTCGTCCACAAATGCCACGGCGGCAACGACTCGCTGGTGACCTCGCGCGAGGCGTACGAGATCGCCATGCGCTTCTTCCACGGCACGCACCATGTACAGCTGCGACTGGACCGGGCCGAGGTGACCCGGGGCCGGGACCTCTTCGGCCGCAGCGAGTTCTACTTCGGGGTGTCCGTCAAACCGCGCTTCGTCGACTTCGAGCTGTGCCACCAGAGCAGCGAGGCCGAGAACTACTACGGCCCCTTCCGCAAGGACGACCTCACCGACGAACTGCCCGATCTCGCCGAGGAGTTGAGCAAGCCTCTCTCGGCGCCGGGTGACGTCACCACCGGATGGGCGGACGGGAACCGGCTGATCTGGGAGGGCTGGGTCGATGCCGCCGCCAAACCCGAGGGCGCGGGGGACCGGTCGGTGGTCCTCCGCCTCGGCGTCCATGTGTACGAGCGGGACAGCCTCGGTATCGGATTCTCCGACAACGAAGTCTTCCGCAAGCAGTACTACGTCCAGGCGGTGCCCGGCGACTCCGGGGCGTGGTCGCTGTATCTGCACACCACCGAGCGTTACCTGGCGCCGGGAGTGAGCACCGAGGAAGGGCACGCCGCCGCGGAGGACAGGCAGATCGCGGAGGTGTGGCCGATGCGGCCCACCGACAAGGGTGGGCCCGGCACCTGGGCCTTCGAGGTCGGAGGGACCGGCTTCAGGGCGGACCTGCTGCTGACGGTGACCGACGAACGGACCACGGGCGGCGTGCCGGCCTGACCTACGCCGGGGTCGGCACCGCCTCCACGGTCCAGACGCGCTTCGTGCCGTCGGCACCGGTGACCGTGTACTTCTGCGGCTTACGGAAGTCGCGGCGGGTTCCCGGCCTCGGGCTCACCGACGCGCCCTCACCGAGCCACAGCTTCGGCGCCAGCCGGGAGAGCTTCGCGCCGGGCGCCATCGGCAGGACGACCTCGGACGAGGCCTCGGTGACGACCGCGTACCCCTGCTGGCCCTTCGCCGTCACGTCCACGACCGAGGCCGGGGTCACCGGATACGCGGCCAGCAGCCGGTCGTACTCCCGCCGTGTCACCGGGATGACCGTGCCGTGTCGGGGGCTGGCGGGCAGTTGGTAGTTCGTCGACGGGGTCCACCGGCCGGAGCCGAGGTCGGTCGTCTCGAAGGGGAGGTAGCCGCGGCCGCCGTACTCGTCGATGAACAGGTACCACTTCTCCTCGGTGTTCGACTTGAACACCGTCGGCCCCTCGCCGCGGGCCATCGCGCCGTCGCCGATGCAGTCCGCCACGAAGTCGTACCTGGTCGAGGTCAGCGACGTCGACTTCTCACCGGTGATGAACTTGGCGCAGGGGCTGGAGGAGGTGGGGTCCCGCTCGTCCTTGGTGTAGCGGTAGTACGTGCCGTCGTGCTCCACCACGGTCGAGTCGATGACCGAGTAGCCCGGGTCGTTCCAGACCTTCGGCTCGCCGAAGGCGCGGAAGTCCTTCGTCGTGGCGTACAGCATCTTGTTGTGGGTGGAGCCGGTGTGGCCCGGGTCGTCGTCGGCGTACAGCTTCGACGCCCAGAACACGACGAACTCACCGCGGCTCTCGTCCCAGTACGCCTCCGGCGCCCAGGTGTTGCCCGCGTTGTCGGGCGAGACCCTCACCAGCCGCTGGTCGGTCCAGTGCACCAGGTCCGTGGACTCCCAGACCATGATCGACTTGCTGCCGTGTCTCTGGACCTGGTCCCAACTGCCGCTGCTGTTGCGGTACATCCGCAGATCGGTGGCGATCATGTAGAACTTGTCACCCCCGGGAGCGCGGATCACGAACGGGTCGCGCAGCCCCTTCTCGCCGATCGTCGAGGTGAGGACCGGCTCCCCGGCGTTCAACTCCCGCCAGTGCAGGGCGTCGTCGCCGCGGCTGAGGGCGTAGCGGATCTGCTCGCCGTCGGCGGTGCCCTCGCCGGTGAAGTAGGCGAAGAGATAGCCGGCGTACTGCGGGTTCTTCCCGGGCTTCTTCCCGGGCTTGTGCACGGACCGGTGCGTGGGCTCGGGTGCCGGTTGGGCCGCACCCGGTGGGGCGGCCATGAGGCCGAGGACGAGGGCCAGGAGGGGCAGCAGGAGCGTACGGGCGGTGGGGCGCATGACACATCCTGTGGGAGTCTGACGGTTTCTGTGTGCCGAGTAACCCCTCGGAGTCTCACCAGTGCGGTTCAGGGCGTCAATCGGTGTGCGTGTGAAGACTCCCAGCGAAACTTTCGAGCAATTTGGCGGGGCGCGGCAACCCTTTCCCGGCCGGCGGCGACCAGTGATCAGAAGCGGGCCGGGGTGGGCCCTCCGGCCCGCTTCGTTCCTCGTCTCCCGAAGACGCGTCCCCTGCGAAAGGAACCCCGTGCGTCAGACCTACGGACGCCACCGTAGAACCCGGACCCTGTCGATCGCCGCCGCCGTGTCCGTCGCCGCGGGGGCGGGCGGCGTCTACCTCGGCCTCGCGCACGACGGCGCCCAGGCCGCCGCCAACACCGTCACGGTCTCCAGCACCGCCGCGCTGGAGTCGGCCGTGGCGAACGCCGTCGCCGGTACGACGATCCAGGTGCGCGGCGGCACCTACAAGCCGACGAAGACCCTGAAGTCCACGGCGAACGGCACCCCCTCGGCCCGGATCACGCTCACCGCGTACGGCGGCGAGAAGGTCAAGGTCGACGGGTCCGCACTGCCCGCCGGCTCCTGGCTCGCCGGGATCTACGGCGACTACTGGACCGTCTCGGGACTCACCTTCCAGAACTCCCCGGCCCAGGGCTTCGTGGCCACGTCCTCGGTCGGCGGTGTCTTCCAGAACCTCGTCACCGCGAACAACGGCGACTCGGGCTTCACCCTGCGCGGTGACGGCACCACGGACAACCTCGTGCGCAACCTGGACAGTCACGGCAACTACGACGCCGCGAACCACGGCCAGAACGCCGACGGCATCGCCGTGAAGTTCGGCTCGGGCACCGGCAACAGGATCACCGGGGCGCGCCTGTACGGCAACGCTGACGACGGGCTCGACCTCTGGCAGTTCTCCTCGCCCGTCACCGTCGACCACTCCTGGGCCTTCGGCAACGGCAGGAACCGCTGGAAGGACCCCGCGTTCGAGGGCAACGGCAACGGGTTCAAGCTGGGCGGCGGCGGAGCCTCGGTCGCGCACTCCGTCAACAACAACGCGGCCTGGGACAACACGCTGCACGGGTTCACCGAGAACTCCAACACCGGCGCGATCCTGGTGAACCGCAACACGGCCTACGCCAACAAGGGGAACGGGTTCTACTTCGCCACCGGCAAGGCCCGGCTGGCGCGGAACCTCGCGGTGGGCAACGGGACGGGGGAGGCGAAGCTGGGCTCGGGCACGGTCTCGGCTGCCAACAACTGGGACAGCGGCATCACCGCGCCCGCCTTCCGGTCCGAGGACGCGGCCACCGCGTACGCGGCCCGGCGGACGGACGGCTCCCTGCCGATCACGACGTTCCTCACCACGGGCTCCAAGTCCATCGGCGCGACGATGAACTGACCTGCCGCGCGGGGCGAGACGCCAGGAAAGGGCGAGACGCCGGGAGGGGCGAGAACAGACGGGGCGAGAAGAAGGCGCCCCCCGCCGGTCGTCACCGGCGGGGGGCGTTTTTCGTGCCGACCCCGAGGGGGGCTCAGGTCGGCACCTGCTGCCGGCCGAGGGGGGCTCAGGCCAGCAGGTCCACGCAGTCGAACGAGGTACCCGGGCTGACGAAGCCCGTGCCGCTCGAACCACTGACGATGTCGAGTATCAGTACGTTGTACTCACTGGTGTTCGACTTCCCTGCACTTGCAGGGACGCTGTAGAGGAAGGTGTGGTTGTTCCCCGGTACGAACCCGTGGTGAGCGAACGGGTGGACGGCTGTTTCGGGGCCGCCGGGACCGGCGGGACCCGGTCATTGATGAATACCCGCGGTCGCCCGCCCGCGAACGCGTCCGTGACACCGATCCGCAGGGTGTGCGCGGCGGCGGCCTGCGCGGGAGTGAGTTGTGAGGGTGCGGAGCGCCCGTACCGCTGCCGGCCCGGGGCCGTGGGGGGCGAAATGGTGCAGGTGACGGTTGCGGGGGCGTGGCATGTTCGAGGACACCGGCCGCAAGTGGGCCAAGAAGGTCGTCCGCGGCCACGACGCCATCGCCGTCGAAGACTTCCGCTGCTCCAGACGGCGGCCTGAGCCAGGAATCCTGTCTGCACGGGAGGCTTCAGTTGTACGTGATGGCAGATGACGAGAACTTGCAGGTGGTTCCGTCCGCACCCACACCGATCTGCGTCGGTTCCTTGCCGGAACTGTTGCCCTTGAAGCGCACGCAGGTCCTGACCTTCTTCTTCGGGTCACCGTGGACGCGGATCCTCGACAGCGTCGCGGTGTCGCCGTAGTTGGCGTTCACGCCGACGATCGCCTTCAGGGGCGCCACGACGTCGATGTCGCTGAGCACGATCGCGCGCTTGTGCTGCTTCTTGCAGTTGCCGCAGGAGCGCACCAGCTTGCCGGAGTCCTGCACCCGGAACCCGGTGATGCTGAGCCTCCCGGCGCCGTTGAACTGGAACACCTTGTCCGAGGCCTTCTTCGCGCCCCCGCCGACGACCTTGTACACGGCCTTCGACGACGTGCCCTTGAAGCTGGCCGCGTCCTCACCGACATCCAGCCACCAGACGTTCTTCAGGGTGCAGCTGCCCTTGCAGTGCACGCCGTCCGCCCCCGGTACACCGATGATCACGTTCTTCAGCACGGCGCCGTCCGCCAGTTCGAAGATCGGGTCCCGGCCCTCGTCCTGGCTGCCGTCGCCGAGCGCGCCCTTGCCGAAGAACTTCCTCAGCCTGCCGTCGTACGTGCCCTTCACCCCGATCGTCGAGGAGACGGCCTTGCTGCCCTTGGCCGTCGGCCAGGTGGCGGCGGCGCCGGCGGAGGACAGCAGCGACGTCGTGGCGAGCACCCCGCCCGTGAGGGCGAGGGCGGCCACCGACCCGATCACGGCCCGCCGGCCGGTGACCCGACGGCGGTGCCGGACGCGCTGTTCTGCAGGTGCGGTCATGTACCCGATTCCTCGCTGGTGGTGACTCTTGCGCCTACTGGTCGCCACCGGCGGAGAAAGGGTTGCCGCGCCTGCGGAACTTTTTCGAGCCGTGCATCGCCCTCGCCTCGACCTCGACCTCGAGTTACGAGTCGCTCTCGTCCGGGGAGTCGTCGTCCTTGTCCTGGGCCTCGAAGCCGCCGCCGACCGTGAGGTCCTCGCCGCCCGCCTTCGCGGTCATCGTGTAGCGGTCGTCACTCGCGTCACGGCCGCCGCGCTCATGGTTGTACTGCCCGGCGAAGACGAACTCGCCCTTCGGGACCGTGCGTCCGTCCTTGAGCACCCAGGTGTAGACCAGGAACCCGTCGCCCTCCTCGACCGTGAGGTCGAAGTCCTGCTCCGGCAACGACCGCCAGGCACCGGACGAGGAGACCCCGCCGGTCTGGGCGATCCTCAGCTGGACGGTCAGCTCGGTGAGCTGTTCGCTCGTCCTCAGGGTGAGGTTGCTCTGCGCCCAGAAATCGTTGCTGTGCGGGTCGACCGCGCCGTCGGACCGGAGCGGCCCGTCCTCCTCGCTGTTCGAGGTGGGCAGCTTCGGCACCGGCGTGCCCTTGGGCGACGGGCTGTTCGACGGCGTCGAGCCGGGCTTCTCCTCGCGCTTCCCGTCGGCGCTCGGGGTCGGGCGGTCCGGCGGGAGCGGGGCGCGGCTGGTCGCGCCGGGGGAGTCGACCGGAGTCGGGGAGACCACGACCGTCCGGTCGGCGGGGGGCGTCGGTTCGCCCTTCACCGCGGAGGCGACCGCGTAGCCGCCGACCGCGAGCACACCCGCGACACCGGCCGTGGCGGTGACCACCCGCACCCAGCCCCACAGCGGCGGCCGGGTCGCCCCGCGGCTCCGGCGCTCCTCGGGGGCGGCCATACCGCGCTCGATCCGGGCCAGGATGCGGGCGCGGTCGGGCTCGTGCGTCTCGGCCGACTCGCGCAGCCGGGCGCGCAGCTCCTCGTGCACGTCCCTCATCGGTCCCTTCCTCCGGTGCCGGTCACTCCCGCGCGGGTCACGCGCGGCTTCGTGGCGCCCCCGCCCGCGATGCCCGCGTGCATCCGCCGCGGCGCGTCCTCGGTGCCGAGCAGCTTCTGCAACTCGGCCATCCCCTTGGACGTCTGGCTCTTCACCGTACCGACCGAGACGCCGAGGGCGAGCGCCGTGTCCTTCTCCGAGAGGTCGAAGGCGTGGCGCAGGACCACACAGGCCCGCTTGCGGAACGGCAGCCTGCGCAGCGCCGACTGGACGTCGACCGCGCCGGGCACATCGGGATTCTCGGTCTTCTCCTCGCGCTGCGACCAGAACAGCGTGACCCTGCGGCGCTCACGGACCGCGCTGCGGATCCGGGTGCGGGCCAGATTGGCGACGACGCCACGGGCGTACGCCACCGGATGGTCCGCCGCGCGGACCCGGTCCCAGCGGTGCCACATCGCGAGCAACGCGTCCGCGGCCAGGTCGTCGGCGGCATCCGCCTCACCCGTCAACAGGTGTGCGAGGCGCGACAGTTCGGCATAGTGCCGTTCGAAGAAGGCGTGGAACTCCACGGAGGCTGCGTCGTCGACGACTGTGCCCACGGGGACCTCTCTTCTCGCTGCGGCCACAGCAGCCGAGCCGGCTGGCTGTGCGTGTCATGTGGATGACATGTGATCGTCCGGGGTCGACCCCCGACGAGATCCGGAAGAGTAGCAGTGATCGTGAAGGGGGTTCGTACGCGGCTTCGAACGCCGTCTTGCAGGGAGAACTCCGATTCCGTAACACGGAGAAAACCTGAATCGGGTTCAACAGGGGAACAATCCAGCCAGCATCCGCGCGTAGTCCACGCATGTCACTAGGAGCACCGTTCATGTCCGACGCACAGAAGGTGGCCGACCGACCCGCAGTCGAGCCCCCCGGGGCGAACAGCGTCGATCGCTTCTTCAAGATCAGCGCCCGGGGGTCCACCTTCGCCCGTGAGATACGCGGCGGCTTCGCCACGTTCTTCACGATGGCGTACATCCTTGTCCTGAATCCCATCATCCTCGGCAGCGCGAAGGACAAGTACGGCCACACCCTCGACGGCGCCGAACTCGTCACCGCCACCGCCCTCGTGGCCGCGGTGATGACGATCATCATGGGCGTCGGAGGAAACCTTCCTCTCGCGCTCGCCGCGGGCCTCGGCCTCAACGCGGTCGTCGCCTTCCAGATAGCCCCGCTGATGAGCTGGTCCGACGCGATGGGCCTGGTCGTCCTGGAGGGCCTGCTGATCTGCGTCCTGGTGGTCACCGGCCTGCGCGAGGCCGTGATGCACGCCATTCCGCAGCCGCTGAAGCAGGCGATCAGCGTCGGCATCGGCCTGTTCATCGCCTTCATCGGCTTCGTGGACGCCGGGTTCGTCACCCGCATCCCGGACATCGCGAACACCACCGTGCCGGTCCAGCTCGGTGCCGGCGGCGCGCTGTCCGGCTGGCCCATCCTGGTCTTCTGCGCCGGCGTGCTGCTGACCGTCGCGCTGCTCGCCCGCAAGGTGAAGGGCGCCATCCTGATCAGCATTCTGACGATGACGGTCGTTGCGATCGTGATCAACTCGGTGGCCGACATCAAGAGCTGGGGCCTGACCACCCCGAAGGTCCCCGACGACATCGTCGCCGCCCCCGAGTTCGGACTGATCGGTGACTTCAGCCTCTTCGGCTCGTTCGGGGAGACCACCGTCATCACGGTCGTCCTGCTGATCTTCACCCTGCTGCTCTCGGACTTCTTCGACACCATGGGCACGGTCGTCGGCATCACCGCCGAGGCGGGCCTGCTCGACGAGGAGGGCAAGGTCCCGAACCTCGGCCGGGTCCTCCTCATCGACGGTGCGGCGGCCGTCGCGGGCGGCGCCTCCTCCTCGTCCTCCGCGACCTCCTACATCGAGTCCGCGGCCGGCGTCGGCGAGGGCGCCCGCACCGGCCTCTCCAACCTGATCACCGGCGGCCTCTTCGCGGTGGCGCTCTTCCTCACCCCGCTGCTGACCATCGTCCCCATGCAGGCCGCCGCGCCCGCGCTCGTCGCCGTCGGCTTCCTGATGATGACCCAGGTCAAGAACATCGACTGGGACAAGTACGAGATAGCCATCCCGGCGTTCCTCACCATCGCGGTGATGCCGTTCACGTACTCCATCACCAACGGCATCGGCGCGGGCTTCCTCGCCTTCGTCCTCATCAAGACGGTCCTCGGCAAGGCGAAGGAGATCCACTGGCTGCTGTGGGCCACCTCGGCGCTGTTCCTGGTGTACTTCGCGATCAACCCGATCCAGCAGCTGTTCGGCGTGAAGTAGCCGAAGCCGAAGGCGAAGGGCCGCCCTCCGGGGGGAGTGAGGGCGGCCCTTCCTATTCAGGTGGTTCCTGGTGGACCCGTGGTCCTTCAGCCCTTCAACGCCGCCTCCATCACGGCCTTCGCGACCGGCGCGGCCAACCCGTTGCCGCTGACCTCCGAGCGCGCCGCGTTCGACTGCTCGACGACGACCGCGACGGCGACCTCCTTGCCGTCGGCCTTCGCGTACGACGTGAACCAGGCGTACGGCGTCTTGCTGTTGTTCTCGCCGTGCTGGGCCGTACCTGTCTTGCCGCCCACCGTCGCCCCGCTGATGCGCGCGTTGGTGCCGGTGCCGTCCTCGACGACCGTCCGCATCGCCGACTGCAACTGCTCGGCGGTGTCGGAGCTCATGATCTCCTTCGAGTCCGCCCCCGAGTCGTAGTCCTCCAGGACGTCGCCACCGCCGTTGGTGATCTGCGACACCATGTGCGGCGCGACCAGCTCACCGCCGTTGGCTATCGCCGCCGACACCATCGCCATCTGGAGCGGCGTCGCGGTGACGTCGTACTGACCGATGCCTGTCAGAGCCGTGGAGGGCCTGTTCATGCCCGAGGGATAGACGCTCTCGTACGCCCGCACCGGCACGTCCTGCGCCTGGTCGTTGAAACCGAACTTCTCGGCGGTCACCCGCACCTTGTCCTGACCGAGGTCGACGGCCATCTTCGCGAAGACGTTGTTGCACGAGTACTGCAGCGCCGTACGGATCGTGGCGTTCTCGCAGGGCGCGCTCGGGTTCTCGTTGGACAGCTCCGTCTCGGTGTCCGGGAGCGTGTACGGGTCCGGGCTGACCGTCTTCTCGTCCACCGAGCCGTACAGCCCGTCCTCCAGCGCGGCCGCCGCCACGACCAGCTTGAACGTCGACCCCGGCGGCAGCGGCTGGCGCAGCGCCCGGTTGGTCAGCGGCTTGTCCGGGTCCGCGTTGAGCTTCTTCCACGCCGTACCGGCGGTGCCCGCGTCGGTGAGCGCGGACGGGTCGTACGAGGGTGTCGACACCACCGCGAGGATCCTGCCCGTCTTCGGGTCGATCGCGACGGCCGCGCCCTTCTTGTCGCCGAGCGCGTCGTACGCCGCCTTCTGCACGGCAGGGTCGATCGTGGTGATCACATTGCCCGGCTCGGCGTGCTGCCCGGTGACCGTGTCCATCACGGTCTTCAGCCGCAGGTCGGTGCCGTCGAGCAGATCCTGGTAGACGCCCTCCAGCTGCGTGGGCGCGTAGGCCTGCGAGGCGTAGCCGGTGACCGCCGCGTACAGCTCGCCGTCCTTGTACGTGCGCTTGTACGCGAGGTCGCTGTTCTCGGTGCGGGCCGAACCGGTGATCGAGTCGCCCGCCACGATGATGTTCCCGAGCGGGTCGGCGTACATCCGGATCGCGTTGCGCCGGTTGTTCTGGTCGTCCGCGAGCGCCGTCCCCTCGTAGAACTGCACCCATGTCGCCCTGACCAACAGGGCGAGCACGAGCAGCAGGGTGAAGACGGCGGAGCGCCTGATCGTCTTGTTCATCGCACCCGGAAGGACGAGCGGGATGCGATCAGTCGTTCCCTTCGCCCGGTCTTCTCATGGGGTCTTCATGAAACCGGGCTTGCCATCGGCGCGACGGGCGGGGTCGCCCGGCGCCGGATCAGAGTCTGCGGGTCGCCAGGGTCAGCCGGTCGCGGGCGTCGAAGAGGGCGTCCTTGACCAGTTGCTCGTGCGCCGGGGTCAGCCGGGCCACCGGGACGGAGCAGCTGATCGCGTCGCGGGCCGGGGTGCGGTAGGGGATCGCCACCCCGAAGCAGCGCAGCCCCAGCGTGTTCTCCTCGCGGTCCACCGAGAACCCCTGCTCGCGGATCTGGCGCAGCTCCTCGATCAGCTGTTCCCGGTCGGTGATCGTGTGCTCCGTCAGCGCGGGCAGGGTCTCCGGGAGCAGCTTGCGGACCTGCTCGTCGGTGTGGGTGGCCAGCAACGCCTTGCCGAGCGAGGTGGAGTGGGCCGGCAGTCGGCGGCCGACCCGGGTGAAGGGGCGCAGATAGTGCTGGGACTGGCGGGTGGCCAGATAGACGACGTTGGTGCCGTCGAGCCGGGCCAGGTGGATCGTCTCCGTGGTGTCGTCCGACAGTCGGTCCAGCGTCGGCCGGGCCAGCGCCACCACCTCGTCGCCGTCGATGTACGACGTGCCCACGAGCAGCGCCCGCACGCCGATGCCGTACCGCGTGCCGGTCGCGTCGGTCTCCACCCAACCCAGCTCCACAAGGGTGCGCAGGAGCATGTAGAGACTCGACTTGGGATATCCGACGGCTTCCTGGACCGCCGCCAGGGAATGCATACCGGGGCGCCCGGCGAAGTATTCGAGCAGCTCAACGGTCCTTACCGCCGATTTGACCTGTGCCCCGCCGCCCGTCTCCACTGCCGACATCGCCCTTGACCCCTTCGTTCGGCGAGAAGCTGAAGATATAGTCTCCGACAGAATATTCATCATCAGGGACGGTGTTCAGCATATCGAACGCCGCTGGTGAATGACCCAGATATACCCCTGGGAATCGACCCAGAAATACGTGGAGGAACCCGCGGTGGCAGCAGCACCAGTCTGGAGTGTCGACCCCCGTACCGGGAAGCAGCGCGAGCAGGTTGCGGTGGAGGCCACAGCCCAGGAGGTCGACGCCGCCGTCCGCGCGGCGCACGCCGCCCGTGCCTCCCTCACCGACCGCACGGTCCGCGCGGCCTTCCTGCGCACCGCCGCCGACCAGCTCCAGGCGGCCAAGGACCAGCTCGTCGAGGTCGCCGACGCCGAGACCGCGCTCGGCCCGGTCCGGCTCACCGGCGAACTCGCCCGCACCTGCTACCAGCTGCGGGCCTTCGCCGACATCGTCGACGAGGGCGCCTTCCTCGACGTGGTGATCAACCACCCCGACGACACCGCCACCCCGCCCATCCCGGACCTGCGCCGTTACAAGGTCCCCCTCGGCGTCGTGGCCGTGTACTCGGCCTCCAACTTCCCCTTCGCCTTCTCCGTTCCCGGCGGTGACACGGCGAGCGCGCTGGCCGCCGGCTGCCCGGTGGTCGTCAAGGCCCACCCCGACCACCCGGCCCTGTCCGAGCTGGTCGCGATCGTGCTGCGCCGGGCCGCCGCCGAGCACGGCATCCCCGAGGGCGTCCTCGGCCTCGTGCACGGCTTCGAGGCGGGCGTCGAGCTGGTCAAGCACCCGCTCGTCACCGCCGCCGGCTTCACCGGTTCGGTACGCGGCGGCCGTGCCCTCTTCGACGCGGCGGCCGCGCGCCCCGTGCCGATCCCGTTCCACGGAGAGCTGGGCTCCCTGAACCCGGTCCTCATCACCGAGGCCGCCGCCGCCGAGCGCGCGGAGGCGATCGGCGCCGGGCTCGCCGGGTCGATGACGCTCGGTGTCGGCCAGTTCTGCGTCAAGCCGGGCCTGGTGCTGGCGCCCGCCGGTGACGCCGGCGACCGGCTGCTCAAGTCGCTCACCGACGCGGTCAGCGACGTCGACTCCGGGGTCCTGCTGGACCACCGGATGCGTGACAACTTCCTCGCCGGTGTCGCCGAGCGCGCCGAGCTGCCGGACGTCGAGTCGCCGGTGACCGCCGGCGCGGGCGGCGAGCACACCGTCAGCCCCGGGTTCCTGACCGTCCCGGCCGGCAGGCTGGCGGCCGAGGGCGAGCACGACCTGCTCCTGGAGGAGTGCTTCGGGCCGCTCACGGTCGTGGCCCGCTACGAGGACGAGGACGAGGCCAAGTCGGTGCTGTCCCGGCTGCCGGGCAACCTCACCGCGACGGTGCACGTGTCGGGTGAGGAGGCGGCCGAGGGCGGGCGCGGGCCGGAACTGCTGGCCGAGCTGACGCCGCTGGCCGGGCGCGTGCTCGTGAACGGCTGGCCGACGGGTGTGGCCGTGGCCGCGGCCCAGCACCACGGTGGGCCCTACCCGGCGACCACGTCGACGTCCACGTCGGTGGGCGGCACGGCCATCGAGCGGTGGCTGCGGCCGGTCGCCTACCAGGGGGCGCCCTCGGCGCTGCTTCCGCCGGAGCTGCGGGACGAGAACCCGCTGGGGCTGCCGCGGCGGTTCAACGGGGTTCTGGAGCGCTAGCCCTCTGCGGGAGCGCCGTAGGCAGGGGCGCGGATCGGGTCCGGGCTGCGCGAGCGTCGTGGTTGCTCGCGCCCCGCGGCGGAGCCGCTTATCGATGCAGCCCCGCGCTCCCAAAAAGCCTGCTGATGTGGGCCGGGAGCTGCGAGAATCCCCCGATGGACGTCGAGATTCCCGAACTCCCCTTCCCCCTTCGCACATATGGCCCCGATGGGCACTGGTCCTACGAGGACGGGGTGCTCACCGGATGGGCCGGTGCCCGGCAGGACCGGTTCGTGCCGCCCACGGACGAGGGGCTCGACCCGAAATCGGACGCGCCCCGGCTGCTGGGATCGCCGGAAGGGGACTTCCAGCTGATCGCCCGCGTCACCGTCGGCTTCGCCGCCGGGTTCGACGCGGGCGTGCTGTACGTGCACGTGGGGGAGCGGGCCTGGGCGAAGCTCTGCCTGGAGAACTCCCCCGACGTGCCGACCGTGTGCACGGTGGTCACCCGGGGGCATTCGGACGACGCCAACTCCTTCACCGTCGAGGGAAGTTCGGTCTGGCTCCGGGTCAGCCGCACCGGGCGCGCCTTCGCCTTCCACGCCTCCCGCGACGGCAAGCGGTGGACCTTCGTCCGCCTCTTCACCCTCGCCGGCGAGCGGGAGAGCGGCGCCGCCCTGATCGGCTTCATGACGCAGTCCCCGATGGGGGAGGGCTGCGTGGTCACCTACGACGAGATCGAGTTCCGCCCGAACTGGCCGGAGGACCTGAGGAACGGCAGCTGAGGCCGCGCCCCGAAAGGGGCGCGGGGAACTGCGCGAGAAGTCCCACCGGAGGCGCGCTGTGGGGGGCGAAGGGGCGCAGCCCCTTGAGGGCGGGACGGGACGGGTAGGGGGGCGGGGGCGAAAGACCCTCGGCCGGGAATGAGCCGCGCTGCTTGAACGTTCATCCACGGTGGAGGCGGAGGGCGTCTCCGTCCCGTACGACCTGGAGAGAGCTGAACCATGCGCGTCGAGATCTGGAGCGACATCGCCTGCCCCTGGTGCTACGTGGGCAAGGCCCGCTTCGAGAAGGCGCTCGCGGCCTTCCCGCACCGTGACGGCGTCGAGGTGGTGCACCGCTCCTTCGAGCTCGACCCGGGCCGCGCCAAGGACGACATCCAGCCCGTGCTCACCATGCTCGCCAAGAAGTACGGCATGAGCCGGGCGCAGGCCCAGGCCGGTGAGCACAACCTGCGGGAGCAGGCGGCGGCCGAGGGGCTCGCCTACCGGGCGGAGGGCCGTGACCACGGCAGCACCTTCGACATGCACCGCCTGATCCACTTCGCCAAGGAACAGGGGCGGCAGAGCGAACTGCTCCAGGCCTTCTACCGGGCGAACTTCGCCGAGGAGCGGTCCGTGTACGCCGACGCGGACGACTACCTGATCGAACTTGCCGTCGAGGCCGGGCTCGACGAGGAGGCCGCGCGCAAGGTGCTGGCCGACCCCGACGCCTACGCGGACGCCGTCCGCGCGGACGAGCGGGAGGCCGCTGCGCTCGGCGCGAACGGAGTGCCGTTCTTCGTGCTGGACCGGAAGTACGGGGTGTCCGGGGCGCAGCCCGCGGAGGTCTTCGAGAAGGCACTCGCCCAGGCGTGGGGAGAGCGGCCCGCGCCGCTCACTGTCGTGGCGGCGGACGGCGCGGAGGCTTGTGGGCCGGAGGGGTGTGCGGTGCCTCAATAGAGGGCGCCGGGCAGCGCCGTAGGAGTGCGGTGGCTCGCGGGCCGCGGGTCCGTTGTGGTTGCTCGCGCAGTTCCCCGCGCCCCTAAAGGGGACGCGGCGGCGCAGGTCAGACGCCATACATAAGCGTTGCTTGGGGACAGGGCGCAAAACTTCTCAATGGACGTGGGATGCGCCCGGCCCCACAGTGGTCCCATGGAAACCTTCGAGAGCCTCGTGCGTGCCGAGTTCGTCCCGAAGAACACCTACCTGAACACCGCCAGTACGGGCCTGCTGCCCGCCCGAGCGGTCGACGCGATGCAGGCGGCCGTGGAGTCCGTGGCCGCCGGGCAGGCGCAGGACATGTTCGCCGACGTGGAGGCCGCGCGGGCGGCGTTCGGCCGGATCACCGGGGTGCCGGACCGCCGCGTGGCGGCCGGGGCCTCGGTCGCCGTCTACAGCGGTCTGATCGCCGCCGCGCTCCCGGCGGGAGCCGAGGTGCTGACGGCCGAGGGCGAGTTCGCGTCCCTCGTGAACCCCTTCCATGTGCGCGGCGACCTCAAGGTGCGCCAGGTGCCGCTGGAGCGCGTCGCCGAGTCGGTGCGGCCCGGCACCGCACTCGTCGCGGTGAGCGCCGCGCAGTCCGCCGACGGCCGGGTCGCCGACCTGGACGCGATCCGTGAGGCGGCCCGGGAGCGGGGAGCGCGTACGTTCGTCGACGCGTCGCAGTCGGCCGGCTGGCTGCCGATCGAGGCGGACGCGTACGACTACGTCGTCGCCGTCGCCTTCAAATGGCTGCTGTGCCCGCGCGGAGTCACCTTCCTCGTCGTTCCGGAGGACCTCGGCGGGCTCACCCCCGTCTTCGCCGGCTGGGTCGCGGGGGAGGAGCCGTGGGACAGCTGCTACGGCCCGGTCGAGGAACTCGCCCGCTCCGCACGCCGGTTCGACGAGAGCCCCAGCCTGTTCTCCTACGCGGGCGCCCGCCGCTCCCTGGCGCTGATCGAGGAGCTGGGCGTGGCGAACGTACGGGACCACGACCTGGCGCTGGCCGACCGGTTCCGCGCGGGTCTCGCCGCGCTGGGCCGCGAGCCGGTGCCCGCGCCCGGGTCGGCGATCGTGTCGGTGCCCGGACTCGGGCGGCGGCAGGCGGAGTTGAGCCGCGCGGGGATCGAGGTCTCCGATCGCGCGGGCCATCTGCGGGCCGCCTTCCACCTGTACAACACACCGGCGGACGTCGACCGGCTTCTGGACGCCCTGTCCGGCCGACTTCCCTGACCCACTGGCGCGGACCGCCCCAGGACGCTAGGAAGGGCATCACTAGGTGGTGGTGCCGGTGGAGCCGACGCTCGAACAGCCGTCCATCGATGTGGAGTTGCATCGGCGGCTGGTGTACGGGGACGAGTCCGCGCTGCGTGAGGCGTACGCGGCGTACGGGGGACTCGTCCGGCGGGTGGCCGTCCGGGTCACCCGCAGCCCGGCGGCCGCCGAGGACGTGGCGCAGGAGGTCTTCGCCCAGCTCTGGAGCAGGCCGTACGGCTTCGACGCGCGCCGGGGCTCGCTGCGCACCTGGCTGTCCATGGTCGCCCACCGGCGGGCCGTGGACTGGGTGCGCGGCGAGGCCCGGCACCGCAAGGACGTCCGCGCGGACGACTCGGCGCTGCACGCCATCCCCGACGCGGGCCCCGACCCGGCCGAGGCGGTCGTCGAGCGCGAGCGCTCCCTGCAGCTGCACACCGCCCTCGCCGAACTCCCGCGCCCCCAGCGGGAGGTGGTCCACCTCGCCTACTTCGCGGGCCGCACCTACCGCCAGGCCGCCGTCGAGCTCGGGATACCCGAGGGCACCGCGAAGACCCGCCTCCGCTCGGCGCTGCGCAAACTGGCGGAGTCCCTCGCGGACCCACCGGATCCGGCAGCGGCAAGGGGCGCGTGATGGGGGCGCACGGGACCGTCCGGAGCGCGCGGCACCTGCGTATCGTGGACGTGGCAGGGCGAAAGGGCGGCGCGCGATGACCAACGACCACGACGGCGTGCGGGAGCTGCTGGCCGCCTGGGCCGTCGGCGCGCTCCCGCCCGGCGACCTGCGCAGAGTCACCCCGCACCTGGCCGCCTGCCCGTCGTGCGCGGCAGAGGCGGAACGCCTGCGCGACACGGTACGACTGCTGGACGGATCGGCGGACGGGCGCCCGGGCGGTGGCGTGGCCGGTGGCCCGGGCGGTGGCGTGGACGCGGGCGCCGACGGCGTCCTCTCGCTCGCTCTCCGCTCCCGCCGCCCCCGGGCCGCCGAGATCGCCCATCACGCGGCGCCCTACGCCGCGGCCGTGGCCGGACTCCAGGCGCTGGTACCGGAGGTGGAGGGCCGCTGGGGCGTCCCGGTCGTGCACGACTGGGACGCGCACGCCACCGTCGCCCACCTCGTCGCCGCCGACGAACACCTGGCCGTATGCCTGGGCGTCGACACAGGGCTGCCCGTCTCGCACATCCCGGACGGGATCCCCGCCGGGGACGCCTGGGCCCGGCGCACCGCCGACGTCATCGCCCACGAGCACCGGCGCACGCCCGCGCAGACGGTCGCCACGTGGGCCGCGCAGGCCGCCGCGCTGCTCGCCACCCCCGAGGCCGCCGACCCCGAACTCGCCGCCCGCCCCGTCACGGTGCTGGGCCTGCGGCTGCCGGTCGCCGACCACTTCGTGATCCGCGCCTTCGAGGCCTGGATCCACACGGACGACATCGGCCGGGCCCTCGCTCTCCCCGTGCCGCCGCCCCCCGCCGAGCATCTGTGGTCCCTGGTCCGGCTGGCCGTCCGCATCCTCGGTCTGGCCCTCCACGACGCGCCGCCCGTCCTCTTCGAGGTCACCGGGCCCACCTGCACCAGCTGGATCCTCGGCGACGACACGGGCCCCGTGCACGCCGAACTCAGCCTGGATCCGGTCGACTTCTGCCTCCTCGTCGGCGGCCGCCACACCCCGGAGGAGGTACCGAGGGCCATCACGGGCGACGAGAGCGCGGCACGGAACGTACTGGAGCGGGCGGCGTCGTTGGCCTGGCTCTAGGGCTCGTGGACGTACGCGCCCCGTAGGCATGCGGAAGGGGCCGGGCGGTCGCTCAGGGGTGGCGACCGCCCGGCCCCGTCAGGGGGACGGTGGGCTCATCGCACCGGGGTGAAGTCCCGTGCGCCGATGAACTCCGGCCGCCGTACCGGCGCGGCGAACGGCTCCACGGCCACGTTCTCCACGCTGTTGAAGACGATGAAGACGTTGCTGCGCGGGAACGGTGTGATGTTGTCGCCGGACCCGTGCATGCAGTTGCAGTCGAACCAGGTCGCCGAACCGGCCTTGCCCGTGAACAGCTTGATGCCGTACTCGGACGCCATGGCCGTGAGCGCCTCGTCGGACGGGGTGCCGGCGTCCTGCATCTGCAGCGACTTCTTGTAGTTGTCCTTCGGGGTGGCGCCCGCGCAGCCGAGGAACGTCCGGTGCGACCCCGGCATGATCATCAGACCGCCGTTGGTGTCGTAGTTCTCGGTCAGCGCGATCGAGACGGACACCGTCCGCATGTTCGGCAGCCCGTCCTCGGCGTGCCAGGTCTCGAAGTCGGAGTGCCAGTAGAACCCGGACGCGCCGAAGCCCGGCTTCACGTTGATCCGCGACTGGTGGACGTAGACGTCCGAGCCGAGGATCTGCCGGGCCCGCCCGACGACCCGCTCGTCCCGCACCAGCTGCGCGAACAGCTCGCTGATCCGGTGGACCTCGAAGACCGACCGGATCTCCTGCGACTTCGGCTCGACGATCGAGCGGTCGTCGGCGCGGATCGCCGGGTCGGCGACGAGCCGCTCCAGCTCCTGCCGGTACACGGCGACCTCGTCCGGCTCGATCAGCTGCTCCACGGGGAGGAAGCCGTCACGCTCGTACGCCTGGAGTTCGGCGAGGGAGACGGGGCCGGGCGTGCCGGGGGAGCCCCAGACGACCGGGTCCTGACGCGGGACGGTGACCTCGGTGGCCCCGCGGCTGGGGTAGAGGTCGGGGACGGTGGTGGCCGTGTTCATCGTGGTGGTCGTGGTCATGGTGATGTCAGACCTCCTCGGGCTCGGTGAGCAGCGGGTAGACGCCGTTCTCGTCGTGGTCCTCCCGTCCGGTCACGGGCGGGTTGAACACACAGATGCAGCGGAAGTCCTCCTTGATCCGCATCGTGTGCCGCTCGTGCCCGTCGAGGAGGTACATGGTCCCGGGCGTGATCGTGTACGTGCGCCCGGTCTCGTTGTCGGTCAGCTCGGCCTCGCCCTCGACGCACACCACGGCCTCGATGTGGTTCGCGTACCACATCGACGTCTCCGTGCCCGCGTAGAGGACCGTCTCGTGCAGGGAGAAACCGACCCTCTCCTTGGCGAGGACGATGCGTTTGCTCTCCCACGTGCCGGACGCGGCTTTGACGTGCCGGTCGGTGCCTTCCAGATCCTTGAAAGAACGGACGATCACGGTGGTTCCAGGCCTCCTTCTCAGCCTTCTCTGACGGTGTCTCGGGCGGTTGCCCGGACGGTTGCTCAGACGGTTTCCCGGACGGCGCGGGCGAGGACGCGCAGGCCCTCGTCCAGCTCCTCGGAAGTGATGGTGAGGGCCGGCAGCAGTTTGACGACCTCGCTCTCCGGGCCGGACGTCTCGATCAGCAGCCCGAGTTCGAAGGCCCGCTTGGCCACCCGGCCTGCGCGCTCCTTGTCGTGGAACTCCATGCCCCACACCAGGCCGCGGCCCCGGTACTCCTTCACGTCGGCGAGGTTCTCCTCCGTGATGGAGATGAGCGCCTGCTCGACCTGCTCACCGCGCTTGCGGGTCTGCTTCTCCATGGCGGAGCCGTCGGCCCAGTACGCCTCCAGCGCGGCCGTCGCCGTCACGAACGCGGGGTTGTTGCCGCGGAAGGTGCCGTTGTGCTCGCCGGGCTCCCAGATGTCCAGCTCCGGCTTGAACAGGCAGAGCGACATCGGCAGCCCGTAGCCGCTGATCGACTTCGAGACGGTGACGATGTCGGGCGTGATGCCGGCTTCCTCGAACGAGAAGAAGGCGCCCGTACGACCGCAGCCCATCTGGATGTCGTCGACGATGAGCAGCATGTCCTGCCGCTCGCACAGCTCGGCGAGCGCGCGCAGCCACTCCGGACGGGCGACGTTGATGCCGCCCTCGCCCTGCACGGTCTCCACGATCACCGCGGCGGGCTTGTTCAGCCCGGAGCCCTGGTCCTCCAGAAGACGCTCGAACCACAGGAAGTCCTCGACCGTGCCGTCGAAGTAGTTGTCGAACGGCATCGGGGTGCCGTGCACCAGCGGGATCCCCGCCCCGGCCCGCTTGAAGGCGTTGCCGGTGACGGCGAGCGAACCGAGCGACATACCGTGGAAGGCGTTGGTGAACGACACGATGGCCTCGCGCCCCTTCACCTTCCGCGCCAGCTTCAGCGCGGACTCCACCGCGTTGGTGCCCGTCGGCCCCGGGAACATGACCTTGTACGGCAGGTCGCGCGGCCGCAGCACCAGGTTCTGGAAGGACTCCAGGAACGCCCGCTTGGCCGTCGTCGACATGTCGAGCCCGTGGGTGACGCCGTCCCGTTCCAGATAGTCGATGAGGGCGCGTTTGAGCACGGGGTTGTTGTGGCCGTAGTTGAGTGAACCGGCGCCGGCGAAGAAGTCCAGATACGTGTGGCCGTCCTCGTCGAACATCCGGCTGCCCTGCGCGCGGTCGAAGACGGTGGGCCAGCCGCGGCAGTAGCTGCGCACCTCGGACTCCAGGGTCTCGAAGACGCTCAGGTCGGGCTGGGTGATGGTCACGTCGAATCGCTCCTCGGTGCGTGGAGGGGTGAGGGGAGAAGGGGGGAGTGAGGGAGTGGAGAAGGTGCCTCCGGTCGGGCGGACACCCCGGACGGGCGGAGACGCCGGTCAGGCGGGGACCCGGCCGGGCGGCGGCCCTCAGGGGGTCAGCGGGCCGATGCGGTGGAGCACCTCGGGCTGGTGCGGGCCGTCCGGGAAGTCCCCCGCCTCGAACAGGACCGTGCGCTCGACGCTCGCGCCGTGCCGCTCGGCGAACGCGGCGAACAGGCGCTCGGAGGCGGTGTTACCGGGGGTGATGGTCGTCTCCAGGGTGGTCAGCGGGTGCCGTCGCGCGACCCGGGCGGTGAGCCCGTCCAGCAGCGCGGCCGCGAGCCCGAGCCCCCGGTGCGCCTCGTCGACGGCCACCTGCCACACCAACAGGGTGTCCGGCTGCTCCGGCCGCACGTACCCGGTCACGAACCCGACCGGCTCCCCGGACTCGTCCCGCGCCACCGCCGAGGTGTCCGCGAAGTCCCGGCACCACAGGAGATAGCTGTACGAGGAGTTCAGGTCCAGGGCTCCGGACTCGCCGGCGATGCGCCAGAGCGACGCGCCGTCCGACACGTCCGGGCGATCGATCCGAATCCCTTCCGCGATTTCCGTCAGTGGTTCTGCTTGTGCGGCAGTCATGGGGCTTGAATTTACCCATGGGAATTTCGAATTGCATCGCCGCGCGGGGTTACATATGGGCCGTTCTCGTGTTATCACGCGGGCGTGAAGGCCTGCGGCGTGCCTAGTCGTTATGGTAGGTTTCGCCCGTAAATTACCGCACAAAACGGGCGGGTTGTGGAGTCGGTCACACGTGCGTAACTCTCACGACTTCTGCTCGAATCGGGCCCGCAGGTGTCCGTGAAATCTTTGCGTTTAGACGAGAGAAGAGCGGGCAGAAGAATACGGGATTCTGTTCTGTGAATCCCACTGTATTCCTGTTGCGAAAGCCGACGCAATTCCCCCGGCAAAAGCGCTTCCCTACGCCCAGGCCTCCGCCGCCGCCCGCCGGGCCCCCTCCAGGTCCACGCTCGCGCCGAACTCCGCCAGGGCCGCGCCCAGTCCCGCGAGGGCGGAGTGCACGACGCCCGGGGTGGCGTCGGGGCCGTAGTGGTTCACGCGGATCATCTCCGCGGCGAGGGGCCCGCCACCGGCGGCCAGCGGGAGCGCCGGGTCCGTGGCGAGCGCCTTGGCGACCAGCTCCGCGGCGTCGACCCCCGCGGGCGACCGCAGGGTCGTGGCGACCGGCGCGGCGTCGGCCGCCTCGCGCACGTACGGCTCCAGACCCCCACCCAGCGCGAGCGCCCCGGCCCGGGTCGCCGCGGCGGCGGACGCGTGCCGGGACATCACGGTGTCGAGCCCCTCCGCCTCGATGCGCTCCAGACAGGCCTCCAGGGTGAGCATCTCCAGCTGGGCGGGCGCGTGCAGGAGGGCCCGGCGACCGCCGTCGATCCAGCGCTCCTTCCAGTCCAGGAGCGAGAGGTACGAGCGGCGCGGCGCCCGCGGGTTGGCCGCCATCCGCGCCCACGCCCGCTCGCTCACGGAGATCGCGGAGACCCCGGCAGGCCCGCCCATCGCCTTCTGCGCCCCGATGACGCACAGGTCGACTCCCCACGCGTCCGGCAGCACCGGCTCGGCGCCGACGGAGGCCACCGCGTCCAGGTAGAACAGGGCACCGTGCTCGCGGACCACCTCGCCGATCTCCGCCACGGGGTTGGTGTTGCCGGTCGCCGCCTCCGCGTGCACCAGCGACACGAAGTCGATCGCCGGGTGCTCGGCGAAGGCGTCCTGGATCTGACCGGCCGTCACCGCCGTGTGGAAGGGCACCGCCAGGTCGACGACCGTCGCCCCGCAGTCCCGCAGCCAGTTCCCGAAGGTCTGCCCGTACGGACCGGTGATCACGTTCAGCGCCGTCGTGTCCGGCCCGGCGGCCCCGCGGATCGCGCCCTCCAGCGGCAGCAGCGCCTCGCCCTGGGTGATCACGACGTCCTGCTCGGTGGAGAGCAGCCGGGCCACCCGGTCCTCGATCGCGGCGAAGTGCGACGCGCTCAGCGGGGCCAGATCCAGAAACGGGTGTGTCACGGGGTGCTCTCTTCACTGACGGGGTAGATGGTGACGAGGGTACCGACGGCACCTGGCGCCCCTCACCGGCGACATCTGAGGTCAGACGGGTCGGTAGGCATCGGAATAGTTTGAGCAGGCCAAAGATTTCCTTATCATCGGTTGTCTCAGTTTCCCTACAGGAGGTCTCCCCGTGAACTCGGTCCCCGGACGCCGGACCCGCATCCTGGCCGCCACCACCGCCGCGGCCGGACTGCTGCTCGTGGCCGGCTGTTCCTCGGACGACGGCGGCAGCGGCGCCACCAAGACCGCGGCCGGCGGGGTCGAACTGGTGAAGGCCGGTCAGCTCACGACCTGCACCCACCTGCCGTACCCGCCGTTCCAGTCCGAGATCGACGGCAAGGTCCAGGGCTTCGACGTCTCCCTGATCGACCTCGTCGCCGAGGACCTGGGGGTGAAGCAGGACATCCTCGACACCCCGTTCGAGAACTTCAAGACGGGCGCCTTCCTGAACTCCGGACAGTGCGACCTCGCCGCGGCCGGCATGACCATCACCGACGAGCGCAAGAAGAACGTCGACTTCTCCGACCCTTACTTCGAGGCGACGCAGGCCGTTCTCGCCGCCAAGAAGGCCGACATCCGTTCCTTCGCGGACCTCAAGGGCGACGGGGACTACAAGGTCGGGACCCAGGCACAGACCACCGGCGAGGACTACGCCAAGAGCCAGGGCCTCGACCCCGTCTCCTTCGAGTCCTCCGACGCCGTCCTCAACGGCCTGCGCGCCGGCCAGGTCGACGCCGTCGTCATCGACTACCCGGTGGTCCAGGGCTGGCTCAAGGACGCGACCCTCGCCGATGCCTACACCGTGGCCGAGCAGATCAACACCGGTGAGGAGTACGGCTTCACGGTCAAGAAGGGCAACGCCAAGCTCCTCGCGGCGATCGACAAGGCGCTGGCGGAGGCCAAGGCCGACGGCACGTACAAGGACCTGTACGAGCAGTGGATCGGCCCGTACGACGAGAGCGCCGCCTCGGTCGCCCCGTCGGCCTCATGAGCGGGACCGACTCGGACACAGCGCTCCAGCCGAAGAAGAGGGGGCTCAGCCGGAGCCAGAAGCGCGCCCTTTCCCGGGGCGCGCAGTACGCGCTGTTCGTCGCCGCCGTCGTCGCTTTCGTGGTGTCGGCGGACTGGGCCCGGCTGAAGAACCAGTTCGCCCAGTGGGACATCGCCGAGCAGATGTTCCCCGACGTCATCACGCTGGCCCTGAAGAACACCGTGCTGTACACGCTGTCCGGCTTCGTGTTCGGACTCGTCCTCGGCATGGTCATCGCGCTGATGCGGCTGTCGTCGGTGGGCCCGTACCGCTGGTTCGCCGGCGTGTACATCGAGATCTTCCGGGGCCTGCCCGCCCTGCTGATCTTCATCTTCATCGGCGTCGCCGTGCCGCTGGCCTTCCCCGGCACGGAGATCCCCGGCGGCACGTACGGCAAGGTGGCGCTCGCGCTCGGTCTGGTGGCCGCCGCGTACATGGCGGAGACGATCCGGGCGGGCATCCAGGCGGTTCCCAAGGGCCAGATGGAAGCGGCCCGTTCGCTGGGTTTCTCGCCCGCCCGCGCGATGGTCTCGATCATCATCCCGCAGGCGTTCCGGATCATCCTGCCGCCGCTCACCAACGAGTTGGTCCTGCTCTTCAAGGACTCCTCGCTGGTCCTCTTCCTGGGCGTCACCCTGGAGGAGCGCGAACTGTCCAAGTACGGCCGTGACCTGGCCAGCACCACCGCCAACTCCACGCCGATCCTGGTCGCCGGCCTGTGCTACCTGCTGGTGACCATCCCGCTCGGCTTCGTCGTACGCCGTATGGAGGCGAAGGCCCAGGAGGCCGTGAAATGAACCGGCCCGAGATCCACGTACGCGGTCTGCACAAGTCGTTCGGCGACAACGAGGTGCTGAAGGGCATCGACCTGGAGATCGGGCGGGGCGAGGTGGTCTGTGTCATCGGCCCGTCCGGCTCCGGCAAATCGACCCTGCTCAGGTGCGTGAACCTCCTGGAGGAACCCACCGAGGGCCAGGTCTTCGTCGGCGGCACGGAGTTGACGGACCCCGACGTCGACATCGACGCCGTACGCCGCCGGATCGGCATGGTCTTCCAGCAGTTCAACCTCTTCCCGCACCTCACGGTGACCGAGAACCTCACGCTGCCGCAGCGCCGGGTCCTCAGTCGGGACAAGGCGACGGCGGCGAAGGTCGCGGCGGAGAACCTGTCCCGGGTGGGTCTGTCGGAGAAGGCGGCCGCCTACCCCGCCTCCCTCTCCGGCGGCCAGCAGCAGCGCGTGGCGATCGCCCGCGCGCTGTCGATGGGACCCGAGGTGATGCTCTTCGACGAGCCGACCTCGGCGCTCGACCCGGAACTGGTGGGTGACGTCCTGGCGGTCATGCGCAGGCTGGCGCAGGAGGGCATGACCATGATGGTGGTGACCCACGAGATGACCTTCGCCCGCGAGGTCGCCGACCGCGTCGTCTTCATGGACGACGGCGTGATCGTCGAGGAGGGCCCCCCGGCCCGGGTCATCGGCAGCCCGAGCCACGAGCGCACCCGCCACTTCCTCTCCCGCCTCCTGGACCCGGCGATGGCGGAGGTGGAGGAGGAGACGTCGGACCAGGTGGGCGGCAAGGAGTGAGGAGGGCGTCCCTTTCTGGGGTACCGGCGCGCTGACTTAAGGTGCGGTGCATGAGCGAGCGCGCGGTGCTGCATGTGAAGGGCCGGATCCTGGTCGGACCCGAGGAGGTCCGGGACGAGCTGTGGGTGATCGACGGCCGGGTGTCGTACGACCGCCCGGCCGGCGCCCAGGACATCCGCACCGTCGAGGGCTGGGCCCTGCCCGGCCTGGTCGACGCGCACTGCCACGTCGGCCTCGGCCCGCACGGCCCGGTCCCGGAGGACGTCGCCGAGAAACAGGCGCTGACCGACCGGGACGCGGGCACCCTCCTCATCCGCGACGCGGGCTCCCCCTCCGACACCCGCTGGATCGACGACCGCGACGACCTGCCGCACATCATCCGGGCCGGCCGCCACATCGCCCGCACCCGGCGCTACATCCGCAACTTCGCCCACGAGATCGAGCCGGACGAACTGGTCGCGTACGTCGCCCAGGAGGCCCGGCGCGGGGACGGCTGGGTGAAGCTGGTCGGGGACTGGATCGACCGGGGGCTGGGCGACCTGTCGCCCTGCTGGCCGCGCGAGGCGGTCGAGGCGGCGATCACGGAGGCGCACCTCTTGGGCGCCCGCGTGACGGCGCACTGCTTCGCCGAGTCGTCCCTCCGCGACCTCGTCGAGGCGGGCATCGACTGCATCGAACACGCGACGGGCCTGACGGACGACCTGATCCCCCTCTTCGCCTCCCGGGGCGTCGCGATCGTTCCGACCCTGGTCAACATCGCCACCTTCCCGAGCATGGCGGCGGGTGGCGAGACCAAGTTCCCGAACTGGGCCGCGCACATGCGTCGCCTCCACGAACGCCGCTACGACACCGTCCGCAACGCCTACGATGCGGGCATCCCGGTGTACGTCGGCACGGACGCGGGCGGCTCCCTGGCCCACGGCCTGGTCGCCGCCGAGGTCGCCGAACTGGTCACGGCCGGAATCCCACCGGTGGAGGCCCTCGCGGCGACCACCTGGCACGCCCGCGAGTGGCTGGGCCGCCCGGGCCTGGACGAGGGCGCCCCGGCGGACCTGGTGGTGTACGAACGGGACCCCCGCACGGATGTTCGCGTGCTGGGGGCCCCGTCGAGGGTGGTGCTGAACGGGCGGGTTGTCGGCTGAGGTCCTGCCGGATCACCTCCGGCGGGACCTCACCTCAGGGGGCCGGGCTCCCTGTCTTCTGAAGCGCCGCACAGATCGCCCATCCCACAGCCTGCACGTTCTCGCTGTAGAAGCCGTATCTGTGGTGAAACGCCTCTTCCGACGAGCGATTCAAGAAGGCGAATGCCAAGGCGCCGTACAGGATGCGAAGGTCGGAGTGGCTCACGTGCACCTCGATATTCCTTCGGGCCTGGAAATCTGTCTCCCGCCCCCTCAGTTCGAGTAGTTCCGCCGAGGCTTCGCCGACCACGACGGCAATCACCTCCGGAGCGTGACTACCGCCGTATAGATCGAGAAGAATCCTCCTGACCAGCTCGAACTGAGTCGGTGTGAGGGAGAGGAGGTACCCGTCGTCCGAACTCCTGAGGCCGACTCTGCGGTACATCCGATCTCACCTCAGTATGTTGAAGATGCTGTTGAACTCGTCCAGTGACTGATGGTAGGCGTGCACCATGTAGGAGTTCTGGACGATCGTGACGCCTCGACCGTTGGCGTCCACTGTGCTCTCGTCGCGCCGTGCGGTCGTCCCGGGCTTCCTCCGGTCGACGTGTGTCATACCCAGATTGCGCTGACCCGCCAGGTACTGGGCCAAGCGGTCCGCGTTGGCACCGATTCCCTGGAGAGTGTGATCGGCGGCATCACTGGCCGAGTTGCACGTCGGGCACATGCGCTGGAGGTTGTAGTCGACTCCGTCGGCGATGTCGTTCCCCAGAGAGTCCTGGATCCGTGCATGAGCGGCATCGTCGAGTCCTCCGCAGTTGTGGACGAGGACTGAAGTCCGTCCCGCCAGCACATGGTAAGTGTGGAGACCTTCGACGGTCAGGTTGTGGACGGTCGCCTGTGCTTTCCGCTCCTTGACAGCCGTGATGCGAATCCAGCTGCCGCTGCCCGTGCTGAGCCACTGGCCGGGCTCCAGGTCGCCGGCTTCGACCCACTGACCCACGTCGGGCAGCCAGAACGGGTGGTTCTCCGTCGCCGTGATCGTGGACGTCTCGTCGCCTGCCCGGCCGTCCGTGTCGACAGTCAGGGTGACCAGGTGCTTCTTGCCGTCGCCCGTGATCGTGCGGGTGACCGTCCGCGCCTGCGTGTCGTCCGTCTCCACGTCCGACGCCGTGACCTTGTCGCCGATCTCGATGTCCTCGATCGGCTTCGTCGTGCCGTCGGCCATTAGGACCTCGGTGCCGGGGACGAAGCTGTTCTTGCAGGCCGGCGGCGCGTCCGGGGCCTTCGGGGCCGCTGGAGCCGGGGCGGGTGCCGGGTCGGCCGGCGCGGGGTCCTTCGGCGTCGCCGGGGCGTCCGGGGTGCCGCCCGTCGGGGGCGGGTCCGCCGCCCGCCCCGCGTCCGCCACGTTGTCCGCCGCGCGGGCCGTGTCGCTCGCCGTGTCGATGGCGTCCAGCGCCTTGTCGCCGTACCGCGCCGCCTTAGCCGCCGTCGCCCCGTACCCCGCGAACGGGATCGCCGAGGCGCAGGACAGGGCCGCGTCGACGTATTCGCCCTCGGCCGCGTACCAGCCGCAGTTGGCCAGGTCCGCGGCCTCGCCCACGACCGGGATCAGGCCGACCACATCCAGCGCCGCATGGCCGATGTCGGACCAGGAGAGGCCGAACAGGTGGCCGTCGATCTCGATGAAGGAGATCGGGTTGCCGCCGGCGAACGCGTAGCGGTTGCCGGTGTACGGGTCCATCGTCAGGCCCATGTCGGCCAGGGCCCCGCCGTACATGTCACGGGTGAGGAAGCGGTTCAGCCCCGGGTCGTACGTGCGGAAGCCCATGTCGTACGTGCCGGAGGCGGTGTCGTAGCGCTTGGCGTTGAAGCGGTACGCGTTGTACGGCTCCGCCGCCTCCCCGCCCGCCCCCGGTTTGTCCGCGCCCGTGAACTGGGCCGTGTCGTTCTTGCCGTACGCCGTATAGCCATACGTGGTCTTGGTGTTGCCGTCCTTGTCCGTCAGCGCCTCCACGTCGCCGTGCGGGTGGTAGAGGTACTGCGTGGTCTCCGGTTCTTTGTCCTCTTCGTCCTTGATCTGGGTGAGCTTCTGGCCCCAGGAGGCGTACTGGAAGGACGTGACGCCCTCGTCCGTCACCTCCTCCCTCAGGGAGTTCGAGGTGATGCCCAGGTAGGTGAAGAGCGTGGTCTTCGCGTCGTCGCCGCTGCCGACCGACTCCTTCACGGTGCGGTCGAACGCGTCGTACGTCAGACGGGTCGTCCGCGCCGCGTCACCGGCGCCCGACGTGATCGACTCCGGACGGTCGAAGCCGTCGTAACGGTACTTCTGGATCGTCTCGCCGCCGAAGGAGACGGTGTCGAGGCGGCCGAGCGGGTCGTAGTTGTACGTCGACGACGCGCCGTCCTCCGTCGACGTCAGGAGGCGGTTGCGGTCGTAGCGGTGGGTCGTCGTCGTGTCGTCGACCGTCTGCCGGACCACGTTGCCGGCCGCGTCGTGCCGGTACTCCTCCGTCTTCTCGTCGTCGCCGGTCTTGGCGACCTTGGCGATGCGGTCCTGCGGGTCGTACGTGTACGCGTACGTGTTGTCGATCGTCGAGCCGTGGTCGTCGGCGTCCATCAGCTTCAGGACGTCCTCGACCTTGTGGCCGTTGGCGTTGTACTTCAGGGCGTGCTCGGCGACGAGGGTGTCGTCGGACTGCCGCTCCGTGGTCTTCCTCGTCGCGCCGTCGAGGTAGTAGTCGACGGTCAGGACGTTGCCGTTCGGCTTGGTCTGCTTCGCCAGCTCGCCCCTGGCCGTGTATTCCACCGAGGTCACCTGGCGGTCGTCCGCCGTCGGCGACGCCGCGTTGGTGATGCGCTCGACCCGGTCCAGCTCGTCGTAGTCCAGTTTGCTCCAGGTCAGGTCGTGGGTCGTCGTCAGCGTGTTGCCGTTGGCGTCGTACGTCAGGGCCGTCGTGTCGCGGACACTGTCCCCGTCGTGCTCCACCACCTCGGTGAGCTGGTTGAGTTCGTCGTAGGCCAGGGTGTAGCGGTCGGTCTCGACGCCGGGGCTGTTGTCGACGATCTCGATCTGGTTGCCGTTGGCGTCGTAGCGGTAGGAGAAGTCCTTCTTCTCGTTGTCGGTGTCGCCCTCGTAGTCGCGGACCAGCCGCACCGCGTCCGCGACCACCGTGCCGGTCGCCTTGTCGGTGAGGGTGATGGCCTGACCTGTGTCCTCGGCGAAGGCGTACTTGCCCAGGGAGCGCCACTCACCGGGGAGTTCGCTCTGGTCGAGGGTCTTGGTCTCGGTGCCGTCCTTGTGCTTGATCTCGTACGCGGCGTCCTTCGCCGCGCCGTCGACCTTCGGGTACCGGACGTAGACCGTGTAGTCGCCGGCCTGCGGGATCGTCAGCTGCCAGACGAAGCGGTCCTCGCCCGCACCGGCCGCGTGCGTCTGCGCGTCGTAGCCGTACGAGCCCTCGGCGTCGACCGTGGCCCATGTGCCCTGCTGCGCCGTGTTGTTGATGTCGCTGTTGTCGACCAGGGCGACCTGGAGGCCCACCGGGACCCCGTCGTCCGAGCGGGACTTGAGGGCGCCGCTCGGGTAGAAGGAGGAGTCGAGGGTGCGGGAGACTGCGTCGCCCGCGCTGCTCAGGGTGTTCTGGATCTGCTGGCCGAGGTCGTTGTACCGGTAGGAGTTCTTGATGTCGAAGGCGTCGACCGACGTCCTGATCCAGCCGGTGTCGAAGTAGGTGTACTCCGTCTCGTTGCGGACGCTCTGTCCTTCGGACGGCGGGGCGCTGACCTTCTTCACCCGGCTCAGCGCGTCGTACTCGTACGTCGTACGGTCGGGGGTGTTGTAGCGGTCGTCGTCCGGGTCGAAGGGGCTCAGGGTCTCCTTGACGCGGTTCAGCTCGTCGTAGACGGTCTCGGAGGCGAAGTCCTTCGGGTCCTCGGTCTCCATGCCGCGCGGGGTGACGACCCGGGTCCGGTTGCCGACCTCGTCGTACTCGAAGCGGGTCTTGCGCACCACGCCGTCGTCGTGCGGGACCCGTGCCTCGGCCAGGGCGCCGCGGGCGTCGATGACCAGCTCCGTGCGGTTGCCCTCGGCGTCCGTGGTGGCGGTCGTCAGACCGTCCCAGTCGTAGGTGCTCGTCGTCGACTTGCCGATCGCGTCGGTCGTCTCCAGGAGCCGGTGGTCGAGGTCGTAGCGGAACCTGGTGGTGTAGTCGTCGGGGTCCTCGGTCTCGTTCTTGCGGGCGTCGACGACCTTCACCAGGTCACCGACGTCGTTGTAGACGGCGGAAGCGCGCCTGCCCGCCGCGTTGACCGCCTCGATCGGCTGGTACACCTCGTCGTACCGCGTCGTCGAGGTGAAGTCGCCGGGCTCCTCGGTCAGGTTGCCCTTGGGCTCCGTGGAGGTGAGCTGGTTGCCGACCTTGTCGTACGTGAAGGTCGACACCCGTGCGGGCGCGCCCTCCTCGTCACCCGGCTGGCTGGACTTCAGCAGCTGGTCGGCGGCGTCGAACTCGCTGCTGCTCGACACCCCGTTGGGGGCGGTGAACACGAGTGTGTTGTCGTTGGCGTCGTACTTCGGCGCGGGCGTGACGATGAACTCGCCCGCCTGCTGGTCCTTCGGCCTGCGGTTCTCCAGCGGACGCGCGAACACGTCGTACGTCTGCGTGGTCGTCGCTCCGTCGGCCTCCTCGACCTCGGTGACGTTGCCGCGTACGTCGTACGTCGTCAGCGTGCGGTTGCCGAGGGCGTCGACGATCACCCGCGGATAGCCGGACGGGTCGTAGTCCTCGAACTTCGTGGTGTGCTCGTTCGCGTCGGTCGCGGAGACGAGCCGTCCCCGGGCGTCGTAGGCGTTGGTGGAGGTGTAGTCGTCCGCGGGCTCGCTCGCCACGCCCTTCGGGTCGGTGACCGAGGTCATGTTGCCGCGCGCGTCGTAGCCGAAGAGCCAGGTACGGCCCTCCGGGGAGACCCGGCGCACCAGGTCGGCGATGTAGCCGTTCTCCCCGGTCGCGTAGGCGAGCGTGGCGGCGGGCCGGTCGTTCTTCACCGACTCCGCGTCCCGGCTCGCCAGCGGATAGCCCGTCTTCGGGTCGTACGTCCAGGTGCGGGCGGCGCCGTTGTTCTCCTCCAGGCGCGTGACGTTGTTGTCGGCGTCCCAACCCAGCTTCGTGGTCCGCTTCTTGGCGTCGGTGAGCTTCACGGGCCGGCCGTAGCCGTCCAGCCGCTGGGTGCTGGGGTTGCCCTCGGCGTCGGTGACGACCGTCTCGGTCCCCTTGCCGTCATGGCCGTCGGGGTCCTTGTAGCGGTAGGCGGTCACACCGCCGAGCCGGTCCGTGACCGCCTTGGTGTACCCCAGGTAGTGCAGTTGGTCCTTGTCGTCGTGCGGGCCGACGTAGTCGACCTTCGAGGAGTTGCCGCGCGGGTCGGTGACCTCGACCAGCTTCACGCCGGGGTGGTCGAACTCCTTGCCGTACTGGAACGTGAAGACCTTGCGCAGCTTCTCGGCCGCGTTCGCGCCGTCCGTCAGCCGCGCCAGCAGGCCCTTCTCCGTGAAGGTGAGGTCGACCCGGCGCCCGGAGACGTCGGTGACCGAACGGACCTTGTCGATGATGAACGGATTGAGGAGGTGCTTGCCCTCCTTCACCTTCCCGTCCTTGTCGACGTACGAGTACGCCTCGCCCTTCTCCCAGTGGTCGACGGTGAGCGTGCGCCGGCCCTCGGCGTCGGTGACGTACTTCAGCAGCTTCGACGGGTGCCCGAGCAGCCGCTCCTCGTACGTGAACTCCATCCGGTTGCCGTTCTTGTCCACCTGGGCGCTCGGGTAGCCCTGGCAGTCGAAGAGGAACCGGGTGCGGTCCGGGCGCAGGAACTCCCAGGCCTCGCGCTGGTGGGGGTGGAGCAGACAGTCCTTCTCCAGCTGCCTGACCCGGAAGTGGACGCCGGCGGGGGAGTCCCACTCACCCTTCTTGTTCTTGCTGAAGACGTGGCTGGTGCCGTCGCCGTCGGTCAGCGTGATCTGCTTGGGCAGCAGTGCGGCCGGGTGGAAGTCCAGCGGCGTGCCCAGCCGGACCGGCGAGGACGCCTGCAGCGACCAGCCGTATCCGGCCGGAGTGCTGGACGCGTCCTGCGAGTTGTAGGCCAGCCGCAGGAAGGTCGAGAAGCCGAGCGACGGGTTCGAGAAGGCGTTGTACGACCACACCGCGTTGCCCGCGTGAAGGTTGCTCATCAGCGCCGAGCCCGCGCCCGTGTTCTTGCCGGCGTAGGAGTGGAAGTCCTCCAGGCCGAGCTGGTCGGAGGTCGGGTACTCGGCGGTGACCTGGTGCTTGGAGGGCGGCACCCCGTCCGTCTCGGACAGCCAGTCGCCGGTGGTCCTGTCCCTGAGGTCCCACTCCAGGCCGAACGTCAGCCGCTTGTCGAGCGGGTCGACCAGTACCGGGGCCTTCAACTCCGCGTCGAAGGTGACCGTCTCACCGGGTGCCACGTCCTCGGGCAGCCCGGTCGCGTCCTTGTTGAGGAGGTTGGTGACGTCCTTGCCGTCCAGGTACCAGCGGTACGACAGGACGTGCTTGCCCTTCTTCCACACCGTGTCCGTGGTGTTGGTGAGAGTCGCCTCGACGGTGGCCTTCTCGCCGGGGACCATCCGCGCCGGCGTGTAGGGCAGGAAGTAGGTCTCGCCTTCGGGGGCGGCGAGCAGCTTCGCCCCCTCGGCGACCTGGCCCGGCGGCGGCAGTTCGACCGTGCGGGCGGGGCCGGCCAGCAGCCTGCCCTGCTGGGTGCGGACGACGATCCGGTAGTGGTAGGTCTTGCTCTTGCCCTTGTCGTCGAGCGCCGGGGGCGCGGTGCGGTCGGCGAAGGTGCGGGTGTCGCGGTCGACGGGGGCGAGGAGGGTCTCGTCGGTCGGGGTGAAGTCCTTCTTCGTGGCGCGGTGGACCTCGTACTCCCGCAGGTCCTTGCCCCGGTACGCGCTCCAGGAGAGGTCGGCGCCGGTGGCGTGCGTGGTGCGGGGCGCGGCGATGCGGACACCGTCGGCGTCGCCCGAGACGCCCCGGTGGGTGAGGGAGGACGAGCCCCGGGAACGATCCAGCCGGATGCGGGGCGGCTTGTGGTCGTCGCCTCGGTCGATCTCCTCGCCGTCCTCGCCGTCCTCGTCGTCACCGAAGAGACGATCGAGGAGGCCAGGGTCGTCCTCGTCCTCGGCGAGTTCGCTGGCGGGTCTCCAGCCCTCGAGGGGGTCGCTGCTGTCGGGTTCGGCCGCGGCGGCGGGTCTCGCCTCGCCGGTTCTGGCGGGGGTGGCCGGTGCGCTGCCGATGATCAGGGCCGTGGCCACGGTGCCGACCAGGGCGGCGCGGAGGCGGAAACGACGGAGGCGGACGCGGCGGAGGCGGATACGGACGCGGGTGTGGTCTAAGGCTGCCATGAAGGGCTCCTTGTTCCCCGTGAGCACAGGGGTCGCACAGGAATCGCCGGGCGCAACTGTCTACCAAGGCCCCCCAAAGTCGTGTCAATGGCATGTCAAATAGAGGGGTGAATTCCGGACTGCGAACGTTGCGGAGAACTCCTGGACGGACGGGTGAGACGGTGTGAAGCTGCGGCAGCGGGGCGCACCGGATCCGGTCACCGGGTGCAACTCCCGTCTCTGCCGGAGCTGTTGACCGGCTTATGGAAACGTGTTGACTTCCCCTCACTCCGATTCGAGACGGTCGGCGTGGTGCACGGCCCCTGGGAGGTGCGGGTGCACCGTGTCCACGTCCCGGCCTGCACGCCCGTACGCGATGGGTGCTGGGCCGTGGCCGACGACGCCGGGCCACCCGAGGGGACGTTCGGGCACCACTCGGCGACGGCCCCACTGACACTGGGGCAAAGCCTGCGCGGCCGGGCCCCTCGGCTGCCGGAACGCGCGACAAGAAGACCGGCTGCCTGATGCTCCACGTCTGGGCCTGCGTCGCGAAGCCCTCCGTCCCGGACGGCGCCAACACGTCGTTCGGGCGCGGTAAGTGGCAGGACTTCGCCCACGGGACGGGCGTCAAGATGCACTGCGAGCACAGCTCGTCGGGTGCCGACCCTCGCCCTGCCCACGCCCTGACACCGCAACCACCCGGCCACCGCGCGGGCGGAGCGCTGAGTCCCTCCGCTCAGCGGTCCGCCAGCGTCATCGCCCGGTCCAGCGCCTGGAGGAACCCGTTGACCGTGGTCCGGTCGCGGACCGCCAGGCGCAGCCACGCGTCGTCCAGCCCCGGGAAGGTGTCACCGCGCCGGACGGCGTAGCCCAGGGTGCGCAGATGCCGTCGTACGGCGGTCGCGCGGGGCAGCCGGATCAGCACGAACGGGCCCTCGGCGGGCTCGGCCACGACCAGGCCGTCGGGGGCGAACTCCCGCAGCCCCGCGACCAGATGGGCCCGGTCGGCGACGACGTGACCCGCCGCCTCGGCGGCCTCCGCCAGCGCCCGGTCCGAGACACACGCCTCGGCCGCCGCGAGGGCGGGCGTGGACACCGGCCACAGCGGCTGGGCGCGCTCCAGCCCGGCGATCGTCCCGGGCTCGGCGAGGACGTAGCCGATCCGCAGCCCGGCCAGCCCCCAGGTCTTGGTGAGGCTGCGCAGGACCACGAGGCCGGGCACGTCCGTCCGCCCGGCCAGCGCCTCGCGCTCACCCGGCACCGCGTCCATGAACGCCTCGTCGACCACCAGCGTCCGCCCCGGCCGGGCGAGCCGGGCGAGGGACTCCGCCGGGTGCAGCACCGATGTCGGATTGGTCGGGTTGCCCACGACCACCAGGTCCGCGTCCTCCGGCACGGCCGCCGGATCCAGCCGGAAGCCGTCCGACTCCCGCAGCAGCACCCGGTCCACGGTGTGCCCGGCGTCCCGCAGCGCGGCCTCGGGTTCGGTGAACTGCGGGTGCACGACCACCGGATGGCGAACCCTCAGGGCACGGGCCAGCAGGACGAAGGCCTCGGCGGCGCCCGCGGTGAGCAGGACCCGCTCCACCGGCAGCCCGTGCCGGGCCGCCACCGCCGCCCGCGCCTCCCGACCGTCGGGGTAGGCGGCCAGCCCGGTCAGCGATCCGGCTATCCGCTCCCGCAGCCAGAGGGGCGGCGTGTCGGCCCGGACGTTCACGGCGAGGTCGATGAGCTTCGCCCCGTCGTCGCGCACCTCGGCGTCGCCGTGATGCCGCAGGTCATGACCGGCGGCAGGCAGGTCCTGGCCCGTGTTCCGCGAGTCGTCATGTCCGTTTCGCAGGCCGTGCCTGCTCCCGGAGTCGGATTCAGTGTGCATGGGAGTGCGTGTGTCCCCAGTGGTGATGATCGTGACCGTCGTACCCGTCGTCGTCCGGGCGGACGCGTGGCTGGCGCGGCAGCCCCGGGCTGTTCCCGCCGCCGGGCGGAGTGCCTCCGGGCACGGTGGAGTCGTGGGAATCGCGATGCATGTGCGGGTCGCCCTCCAGCGCCTCCCGGTACCGCTCCACGATCAGATCGAGCAGCTCCGGCTCCGGTCCGATGACATCGGCCGACCGTACCTCGATCTCCTGGTGCGCGGCAGACCAGCCCTCGGTCTGCTGCCGCACCCGGTCCGCCGGCCCGCCGTCGAGCGGGAAGTACGGCAGGACGACGATCCGCCGCGCGCCCAGCCGTACGCACCGGTCGAGACCGCTCGGCACGTCCGGCGCCGCCGACGACACGAACGCCGTCTCCACACCCGCGTACCCGCGCCCCTCCCACAACAACCGGGCCGCCCTGTGCACCTCGGCGTTGGCCTCGGGATCGGTGGACCCGTGCCCGACGAGCAGCACGGTCACCTCGGCCCGGTCGCCCGGGGTCCTCGGCGCGGACGACCCCAGCGCCTCCTCGACCCGCCGCTCCAGCAGGTTCAGCAGCGCGGGGTGAGGACCCGGGGGACGGCCGCGGCCGTACGACACCTCCGGGTGCCGCTCCCGTACGCGGTCCAGCGCCGCTTCCACGTCCGCGTCCGCGCGCCCGGCGGTCTCCCACGCCAGCGGGACGACGACGAACCGCCGTACGCCGTGCTCCACCAGCCCGGTCACGGCCTCGCTCAGCGGCGGCCGGAACGGCTCGACGAAGCCGCCCCCGACAGGCAGCCCGGGGTGGCGGCGCCCCAGCTCGCGCAGTAAGGCGGGGAACGCCTCGGCCCCGGCGTCGTCCCGGGTGCCATGACCGGTGATGAGCAGGGCGGGCGGCGGGGTGGTCACGGTGTCTCCTCGGAAGCGGTGGGGGCGGGGGAGGGGGCGAGCGTCGGAATAAGGGTGTGGGTGGGGGCGGTCGGGACACGGGGGCGTTCGGGGCGGGTCGGCGGCGGTCACACGTTCATCATGTCTCGCGACGACCGCGGCCACTGCTACGACGATCATCATGCCGACTCCCACCGGGCCCGGTGAAGCCAGGGTTCGCCGTCGCGACGGCACATGTCACCCGCCCCGCCCGCCCGTCCACCGACTCCGACTTCCGCTTCGGCACGAGGAGTTCTCCCCCACCGACGAGCGCGGCGGCCTCCGCGACGGACCGGGTACCGACGGCGGCGAGGGCGACGTCGGAGGGGTTGGGCACCGTCACGGTGGCCAACTCGGTTGCGGAGTGGGTGACCAGGGGGACCCCGAGCCGCTCGGCGGCCTGGACGAGGCCGGGTTCACCGGCCTTGGCATCGACGGTGGACAGCGCGACGACGGCCTCGACCGACAGCCCGGCATCCCGCAACACCCCCGAGACCAGTCCGAGAACCTCCACCACGGACACCCCCGCGGAGGCCCCCACACCCACTACGAGAGAGCCGCTCACAAGCTCAACCACAGCCGCCCCCGTCTTCCAGGGGCGCGGGGAACTGCGTGACCGGCCTCCAGGAACCCGCACCCGAGATCCGACCCGCGCACTCCGCATCACCCCTGGGCGCGTCAATCACATGCTCAAGCACAGCCGCCCCCGTCTTCCAGGGGCGCGGGGAACTGCGCGACCGGCCCCCATCGACCCGCGGCCAAAACCGGACCCTCTCGCTCCCCACTCACCCGGGGCGCCGCAGCCGACACCGTCCACTCATCCGGTAGCAAAGACCCATGGCGGTCTTCGTGGCACTCGGCGCGTTCCTGATGACCCTGCTCGGCGGCTGGACGGCACAACGCGTGACGGACCGCCGTCACCTCGTGCTCGGCCTGGCCGGCGGCCTGATGCTGGGCGTGGTCGGCCTCGACCTGCTTCCCGAGGCACTGGAGGCCGCCGGCGACGAGATCTTCGGCGTCCCCGCCGCGCTGCTGCTGTTCGTCGCCGGGTTCCTCCTGGCCCACCTGGTGGAACGCCTGCTGGCCGTCCGCCAGGCGGCACACGGCGCGGAGGAGCACAACGGCCGTACACCCCAGGTGGGTCTGACGGCCGCGGCCGCGATGGTCGGACACAGCGCCATGGACGGCGTCGCGATCGGCGCGGCCTTCCAGATCGGCGAGGGCATGGGCATCGCCGTCGCCCTCGCGGTGATCGCCCACGACTTCGCGGACGGCTTCAACACGTACACACTCACCAGCGTGTACGGCAACGCCCGCCGCCGTGCGCTCGCGATGCTGTTCGCGGACGCGGCGGCCCCGGTGGCGGGAGCCGCCTCCACGCTGCTGTTCACGATCCCGGAGGGCCCGCTCGGCTGCTACCTCGGCTTCTTCGGCGGTGCCCTGCTCTATCTCGCCGCCGCCGAGATCCTCCCCGAGGCCCACCACGAACACCCGGCCCACTCCACCCTGCTGTGCACGGTCGCCGGAGCGGCCTTCATCTGGATGGTGGTGGGCGTGGCGGAGTGAACGGGACGGGCCACCGGGAGCACCACCCGACGAACCGCTCACAACCCCCGACCGACCGCTCACGACACCCGGCATCTCTCCACGAACCGCCGTGCGACCCCCGGCTCCGCCGCCCAGTGCGTGTGCAGATAGCTCGCGTGCACCCCTCCCCGCACGAAGCCCTCGACCCGCGGCCGAGGGGACCGTATGCCCCAGGCGGGAGCGGGCCCGGCCCCCGGCTCGACGACCGTCCGGTGGAACTCGTGGGCCCGCATCCGGGTCCCGGCAGGGGCCAGCACGCTGTCGCCCACGGCGACGGCGTCGCGGTACCCGAGGGTCAGCCGCTCGTCCATGCGCGCCGTCGCGTCGAGCACACCGCACATGGGCCGCCCGTCCAGCTCCCGGCACAGATAGAGCAGCCCGGCGCACTCGGCGGCCACCGGAGCCCCGCCGAACGCCAGCTCGGCGACGGCCTTGCGCAGCGGCTCGTTGGCGGACAGCTCGGCGGCGTACATCTCGGGGAACCCGCCGCCGATCACCAACCCGCTCGTCCCGTCGGGCAGTTGCTCGTCGCGCAGCGGATCGAAGACGACCACCTCGGCACCGGCGGCGGTCAGCAGCTCGGCGTGCTCGGCGTAGGAGAAGGTGAACGCGGGCCCGCCGGCCACGGCGACCACCTTCCTTCGGCCCGTGGCCGCGACGGGCGGCTCCCACGCCGGCCCCGACAACGCCCCGGCACTGCGGGCGAGCGCCACCAGCGCCTCCAGGTCGCACCCGGCCCGTACCTGCGCGGCCATCGCCGCCACGGCCTCCAACGCGGCGGCCTGCCGCTCGGCGACCGGGACCAGTCCCAGATGCCGGGACGGCGTGTCCACCTGCGGGGCCCGCCGCAGCACCCCCAGCACGGGCACACCGGTCGACTCCAGGGCGTCCCGCAGCAGTTCCTCGTGCCGGTCCGAGGCGACCTTGTTGAGGATCACGCCCCCGATCCGCACCTCGGGGTCCCAGGAGGCGAACCCGTGCACCAGCGCCGCCACCGACCGCGACTGCGACGACGCGTCCACGACCAGCACCACCGGCGCCCGCAGCAGCTTCGCCACATGCGCGGTGGACGCCAGCTCACCCTGCCCCGAGGCGCCGTCGAACATCCCCATCACACCCTCGACGACGGCGATGTCGCACCCGCGCGCGCCGTGCGCGAAGAGCGGCGCGACCAGCTCGGGCCCGCACAGGTACGCGTCGAGGTTCCGACCCACCCGCCCGCTCGCGAGCGCGTGGTAGCCGGGGTCGATGTAGTCCGGCCCCACCTTGTGCGGGGACACGGCGAGCCCCCGCTCGGTGAGCGCGGCCATCAACCCCGTGGCCACGGTGGTCTTGCCGCTGCGCGACGAGGGCGCGGCGATCACCAGCCGGGGCACGGAGGGAACCGAGGTGTAGGACGTCACGATGTCACCACTCGATGCCCCGCTGGCCCTTCTGGCCCGCGTCCATGGGGTGCTTGACCTTCGTCATGTCGGTCACGAGGTCCGCGAAGTCGACGAGCTTCTCGGGCGCGTTCCGCCCGGTGATCACCACGTGCTGGGTCCCGGGCCGGTTGCGCAGCACGTCGATCACCTCGTCGGTGTCGATCCACCCCCAGTGCAGCGGGTACGCGAACTCGTCGAGCACATACAGCTTGTACGTCTCGGCCGCGAGGTCCCGCTTGACCTGCTCCCAGCCCTCGCGGGCCTTGTCCTCGTTGTCCATCTGACCGTCGCGCTGCACCCACGACCAGCCCTCGCCCATCTTGTGCCAGTCCACGGACCCGCCCTCACCGGACGCCCCGAGCACCCGCAGCGCGTTCTCCTCGCCGACCTTCCACTTCGCCGACTTGACGAACTGGAACACCCCGATCGGCCACCCTTGGTTCCAGGCCCGCAGTGCGAGCCCGAACGCGGCCGTGGACTTCCCCTTGCCGATGCCCGTGTGCACGAACACCAGCGGACGATTCCTGCGCTGACGCGTCGTCAGACCATCGTCCGGTACGACACTCGGCTGTCCCTGCGGCATTACGCGGCCCTCCTCGAAGTCCCCTGCGTTCCCTGCACATCCCGTACCAGCCCGGCGATGGAGTCCGCCCGCAGCTCGTCCAACGTCACCGCCGTACCGCCCAGTTCACCCGCCAGCCGCCCGGCGAGCCCCAGCCGGACGTGGCCCGTCTCGCAGTCGACCACCACGGACGCGAGGCCCTCGGCCGCGAACAGCCGTGCCGCCCGCCCGGCGAGCGCGACGGGCTCCGGCCCGCCGGTCGCCCGGCCGTCGGTGACCACCACGACCAGCGGCCGGCGCGCGGGGTCCCGCAGCCGCTCCACCCGCAGCACGTCGTGCGCCTTGAGCAGCCCGGCCGCCAGCGGCGTCCGCCCGCCCGTCGGCAGCGACTCCAGCCGGGCCGCCGCCGCGTCCACCGACGAGGTCGGCGGCAACGCCACCTCGGCGGCCGACCCACGGAACGTCACCAGGCCCACCTTGTCCCGCCGCTGGTAGGCGTCGAGCAGCAGCGACAGCACCGCGCCCTTGACCGCGCCCATCCGCTGCCGGGCCGCCATCGATCCGGAGGCGTCGACCACGAACAGCACGAGATTGCCCTCGCGCCCCTCCCGGGTCGCCTGCCGCAGATCGTCCCGGCGCACCACCAACCCCGGTCCGGACCGCCCCCGGGTCCGCTGATGCGGGGCGGCGGCCTGCACGGTCGCCGCCAGATGCAGCTTGGTCAGCGTGCCGCGGGGCCTGCGCGCCCCGGTCGTGCGCCCGTGCTCGGTCCGCGCGCGCGAACGCCGCCCGGCGGCACCCTCCCCGAGCCCCGGCACACTGAGCACCTTCGTACGGAACGGCTCGGCGGCCCGTACGGCGGACTGCTCCCCGGCGGCCGGAGCCTGCGCCGGCACACCCTCGCCGGACTCGGGCGGCGTGCCACCCTCGCCGCCCTGCGGCCCGTCGGACTCCGGAGCGGGCGGCCGTCCGCCGCCACCGGGCCCGTCCGGCCCGGGGTCCGGATCCTCGTCCGGCGAGTCGCCAGGGTCACCGGAGTGGTCGGGGTCGTTCGGGTCGTTCGAGTCGCTCGGGCCGTTCGAGTTCCGCGGCGGCTCCGCGAACTCCTCCAGCGTCTCGTCGAGCTTGTCCTCGTCGAGCCCGGGCGCGTCGAACGGGTTCCTGCGCCTGCGGTGGGGCAGCGCGAGCAGCGCGGCCCGGCGCACGTCCTCCGCGAGCACCTCGGTCCGCCCGGCCCACGCGGCCAGCGCGGTCGCCGTCCGGGCCATCACGATGTCGGCCCGCATCCCGTCCACCTCGAAGGCCGCGCAGGTCGCCGCGATCTGCAGCAGCGCCCCGTCGCCCAGCACCACCGACGGCAGCAACTCCCGTGCCGCGACGATCCGTTGCCGTACGTCGGCCTCCTCGTCCGCCCAACGGGCCGCGAAACCGGCCGGATCGTCGTCGTAGGCGAGCCGCCGCCGGACGACCTCCACCCGCTGGTCCGGCTCCCGCGAGGCCGCGACCTCCACGGTCAGCCCGAACCGGTCGAGCAACTGCGGCCGCAGCTCGCCCTCCTCGGGGTTCATCGTCCCGACCAGCAGGAACCGCGCGGCATGCCGTACGGAGACGCCCTCGCGCTCCACGTACGAGGCACCCATCGCGGCCGCGTCGAGCAGCAGGTCGACGAGGTGGTCGTGGAGCAGGTTCACCTCGTCGACGTAGAGGATGCCCCGGTGCGCGTCCGCGAGCAGACCGGGCTCGAAGGCCTTCACGCCCTCGGAGAGCGCCCGTTCGATGTCGAGGGCGCCGACGAGCCGGTCCTCGGAGGCGCCGACGGGCAGCTCGACCATGCGGGAGGGCCGGGTCTCGAACGCCGGCTCGTGCGGCCCGTCCGGACAGGCCGGGTCCGGCTTCACGGGGTCGCAGGAGAACCGGCAGCCGACGACGACCTCCACCTCCGGCAGCAGCGCCGCGAGCGCCCGCACGGCGGTGCTCTTGGCGGTGCCCTTCTCACCGCGCACGAGCACACCGCCGATGCGCGGGCTGATCGCATTGAGGAGCAGGGCGAGTTGCAGGTCGCCCTGCCCGACGACGGCGGTGAAGGGGAAGTGCGTGCTCACGCGGTGGGCCCTCCTACGGGTGAATGGGTGAGATGCGGGCGGCTCGACGGCTCGTGCGCGGTCAACCTGGTGCTGTGCTCCCTGCCTGAGCGGGGATGGCCCGGCGATGAGCCCGCGCATGGGCGGCGTTCTGGTGTGCTCCCCGCCCCTGCGGGGACAGCCGGAGACGGCGGCGCCCTCATCCCGGCATCCCCGGCGGAACGAACGGCAGCCCGCTGGGCGCACCCGACTCGATGAGCCGCCACAGCGCGTCCGTGTCCGCGTGCTCCTCGATCAGGTCGCCGAGCCGGTCGAGCTGCTCCTCGCGCAGCGCGGCGAACGAGGTGTCCGGGGCCGGTACGAACCGGCGCCCCGAGGCGGCGGCCACCTCGCGCAGGAAGGCCCGCCGGAACCCGTCCGACTCCAGCGACCCGTGCCAGTGCGTGCCCCAGATCTGCCCGACCCGGCACCCGTCCAGGAACGGCTCGCCGCCCAGCACCTCGGCGACCCCGTGATGGATCTCGTACCCCTCGACCCGCTCCCCGAGGGCCTCCCCGACGGGCCGGGTGAGCGTCTTCTCCGGGGCGAACCGCACCCGGACGGGAAGCACCCCGAGCGCCGGTACATGCCCCCGGCGGCTCTCGACGTCGTCCTCGATGTGCTCCCCGAGGACCTGGAAGCCCCCGCAGATGCCGAGGACCGGCCGCCCCTCGGCGGCCCGGCGCAGCAGCGCCTCGGCGAGTCCCCGTTCCCGCAGCCACTCCAGCGCCCGGACCGTGCCCCGGGTCCCCGGGACGACGACGAGATCGGCGTCGGCCAGTTCCTCGGCCCGGTCCACGAACCGCACGACCACACCGGGTTCGGCGGCGAGCGCGTCCACATCGGTGAAGTTGGACATCAACGGCACCGCGCACACGGCGACCCGCAGCACGTCCTCCCCGACGGGCGGCGCGACGTTCGACTCCCGCACCGTCCCCCGCAGCGAGACCCGCAGCCCGTCCTCCTCGTCGATGCCGAGCCCGTGCCGGAAGGGCAGCACCCCGTACGTCGGCCGCCCGGTGAGCCCGCGCAGCATGTCGAGCCCCGGCTCCAACAGGGAGACGTCCCCCCGGAACTTGTTGACGAGGAACCCGGCGACGAGGGCCTGGTCCTCGGGGGAGAGCAGCGCGACGGTCCCGAAGAACGACGCGAACACCCCACCGCGGTCGATGTCCCCGACCACGAGCACGGGCAGCCCGGCGTTCCGGGCGATTCCCATGTTGACGATGTCGGTCCGGCGCAGATTGATCTCGGCCGGAGAGCCGGCCCCCTCGCAGATCACCGCGTCATACGTGCCCCGCAGCTCGGTGAGGCAGTCCAACACGGTTCCGAGCAGCCGCTGTTGCCGCCCTCCGTGATAGCCGCGCGCACTCATCTCGCCCACGGACTTCCCCAGCAGCACCACCTGACTGCTGCGCTCGCCACCGGGCTTGAGCAGCACGGGGTTCATGAGCGCGGTGGGCTCCACCCGGCAGGCCTGGGCCTGCATGGCCTGCGCCCGTCCGATCTCGGCTCCCTCCTTCGTCACGAAGGAGTTGAGCGACATGTTCTGCGCCTTGAACGGCGCGACCTTGACGCCCCGGCGCACCAGCCACCGGCAGATCCCCGCGGTGACCACGCTCTTCCCGGCGTCGGAGGTGGTCCCGGCGACCAACAGCCCGCCACTCATCCCTGCCTCCTCGACCGCAGCAGCGACACACCCGCACCGATCCCCAGAGCCAGCCATCCGACCCGCCTTGACAACCGCACGGCCCGCTCGATGTCGCCCACTTCGACGGCGCGTCCTTCCCCATTGAGCACAGGTCGATGCTCGACCCGCCCCCCGTACGACAACGTGCCCCCCATCCGTACTCCGAGCGCCCCCGCGAACGACGCCTCCACGGGCCCCGCGTTGGGGCTCGGATGTCTGTGCGCGTCGGCGCGCCAGGCCCGTACGGCCCCCCGGGCGTCCCCGCCGGAGGCCGCGGCCAGCACCGCCGTCAGTCGTGCTCCCGGCCACCCCACCACGTCGTCCAGCCGCGCGGAGGCCCATCCGAACCGCCGGTACCGCTCCGACCGGTGGCCGACCATGGCATCCAGGGTGTTGACGGCCCGGAACCCCAGCAGTCCGGGCACACCCGCCACGGCTCCCCACACGAGCGCCCCCACCACCGCGTCCGACGTGTTCTCGGCGACGGACTCCACGACCGCCCGCGCGATCCCGTCCGCGTCGAGCGCCTGGGGATCCCGTCCGCACAGATGCGGCAGGCGGTCCCGCGCGCCGTCGACGTCCCCCGCCTCCAGGGACCGCCCGATCGCCCGGGCCTCCCGTCCGAGCGAAGTCCCCCCGACCACGGCCCAGGTGGCGGCGGCGGTCAGCGCGACGGAGGCGGCACGCGAGGGCCGCACGGCGGACGAGGCGACGGCCCCGAGCGCCACGGCGCCACCCGCGCACACGGCGGTGTGCAGCGCGCCCCACCCTCGGTGGTCCCGCCACAGCACCCGCTCCACGGCACCGGCGGCCCGCCCGAACGCGGCGACCGGATGCCCCCGGCGAGGATCGCCGAGCAGCAGGTCACCGAGGATTCCGGCGGTGGCGCCGTACGCGAACACGCGATCGGCACGCACGGGTTCAGCCGATCGCGAGATCGGACGAGGGCCCGGTACGGGGACTCAGACGGCAGCCGCGCATGGCGATATGTCCTCACTCAGGGTGTCCACGCCCTGGTTCGACGAGACCGACGGCGAGAGTTCCTGGCTCCCGGGAGGTTCTTCCCCGGTGACAGTGGCGGGACCGCGCCGGACTCGCACCGGCTTCCTCTCCTGCCGTCGTAGATGGCCCCGGCAGTCCACCACGCTCCCGGAAGACCCGTCAACTTGCTGTTGACCTGCGGCGCAGGGGTGTGCTCAGCCCCACATCGCTGAAATATCGCCAGACGCCCGAATCGGCTCTTTCTGCGCTCATTTCCGCGGTGTCGGGCGGGAACACTTGAGGGAACGGCAGTACGAAGACTGAGCGCCGACGAGCGGCAGCGGCTGGACACGGCGCTCGGGTCGTCGCGGTGGACGCGTGTCGGCGCGCTGACTTGTGAGGTGGAGGTCAGGGTGCTCGACAGGGAGTCCTCGGCGCGGAGTTGGATCAAGAGCAGCTATTCGGGCGACACCACCGTGTGCGTGGAGGCGTGCTTCGGGGAGGGCTGGGTTCTGGTGCGTGACTCGAACTGGAAGAAGAACGCTGTGCTCTCCTTCCGTCACACCGCGTGGTGTGGTTTTCTGGCGGGGCTTGTGGACCCGGGTGCGGACGGCTCTTGAAGAACCGTTCGGGGGACGGGAGGTACACGCGATGGAAGATCGGACCAAGGGATCCGCCTCGGCGCGTGCGCGGGCATCGAGGGATCGGCGGACACTGTTGTCCGCCGCCGCCCCGTTGGTGCTCTTCAGCACGGTCGCCGGAGTCCTCGCCGTGGGGGTGGGAGCTCTCGCCGCCCTGCTGGTGCCGGGGACGGAGGCGCGGGGTGTCGTCTGGCTGGCGGTGACCGCCCTCCTGGCCACCGGGGCCGGCCTGTGGTGGGGGCTCACCCCGGTCACGGAGCGGCTGAGGGCCCTGGACCGGGCTCTGGTCGGGGCTCGGCTGCGGGGCCCGGAGGAGCGCTGAGGCCGAGAGGCCGCGCCGCGTCGGCGCGGGCGCGCAGCACCTTGCCCAGACCGGCCGCGAGCGAGGTGAGCAGAGCGGCGGCGATCGCTCCGGTGATCGCCGTGGTGAGCGGTGCCGCGGCGCCGAACCCGGTCGTGGGCACGACCCGACCGGCCACGGCGATGCTCAGCAGCAGGACGCTCGCGCAGAACGTGCCCAGCAACAGGCGGGCGGACAGGAGCCTTATCTCGCCGTCGACCCGGGCGCTCTCGACCCGGATGAGGGCCTCGGCCCACTCCGCCTCCTGCATGGCGTACGCCTTCAGCGTGCAGTCGTCCAGCGGCGCCGGGCCGCCGGCCTCCGGGGGGTCGGCCGGGGCGGCGCCGTCCGGTTCACCGTCGCCGGGACCGGTGCGGCGCGCCGTCAGCCGCCTCCACCACTCGTGCCATCCGAAGACCGCCATGGGCCCTCCCCCCGATTCCGCCGGGCGTCCCGGCCCGGTGCTCAGTCGTTGTCCAGGCTCTCCCTGACCGTGTCGAGGAACTCGATCATCCGGTCGCCTTCGTACGCGTGGTCGCTGATGTCCGCGAAGCATTCCTGGTAGCGGACCGTGAGGTCGAGGTCCTCGCGGTTCGACAGTCCGCCGTTGGGGCCCTCCAGGTAGAGCAGGTCGTCGTCGTCCCGGAACCCGAGCAGGATGAACGGGCTGAGGGTGCTGAAGTGTGCCCCGGCCGAGAACGGCAGCAGCCGGATGCCCATCCGGGGCCGTCCGGCCAGTGCCTTCACGTGGTCCAGCTGGTGCCGCATGACCCGCGGGCCGCCGATCACCCGCCGTACGGCGGCCTCGTCCAGGACGATGTCGACGCGCGGCCCGGCGTCGGAGTCGATCAGCCGTTCCTGCCGGGCGAGACGGAGTTCCACCGACCGTCGCACGGCGGTGGGTTCCGAGGTGGGGGAGAGGAGGGCGGTGGCGTAGTCCTCGGTGTGCAGGAGGCCCGGGAGGACGATGGGGTTGTAGATGCGGATGGAGGTCGCCGCCCCCTCGTAGCCCAGGTACTGGGCGAACGGCTGGGAGACCAGGTTGCCCCAAGGGGCCCACCACGACGGCCCCTTCGAGCCTCGCGCGGCCTCCTCCAACTCACCGACCAGCGCCGGGTCCGTGATCCCGTACTGCTGGATGAGCGCCCGGACATCGGTGACGCTGACCCCGACCGTGCCGGCCTCGATGCGCATGATCTTCGACAGGGACCATTCCAGGGCGTCCGCGGTCTGCTGCTTGGTCAACCCGGACTTGTAGCGGGCTTTGCGCAGTTCGACTCGGAGCCTGCGTCGATTCAGGCTCGGATCGATGTCCCTGGGCATGGCGCTCCCCTGTTCAGCTGTCGGGTGGCCATCGTCGAAACGGCATGTATCTGATAGCTTACGCCGATTGGGATATCGTCGTACAGCCACCTCCTGAATGACATGTGTCATTTCGACGAGGGTCACAGTTTGCTTGGACAATAGACAAACCCCTCGTACCGGGTCAAACGGTACGAGGGGTTTGTCTGTGTGTGTCGTGCGAGGTGGGAGGGGGTGCCGGGGCCTCAGGCCATGATCAGGTAGATCCCGAAACCCACCGCCGCCGTGCAGGCCGCGAAGCAGGCGTAGGCCGCTGTCGTGGCGAGCGCGGGCGAGGTGCCGGCGGCGGTCGCCGCCTCTCGCTTGGAGAGGCCGACGATCCCCAGGGTGAAGAGGCCGACGAGGGCCACGGTGACCACGAGGCTGACTCCGAAGACGGAGCCGAGGGCTGCCCAGTCGATGTGCATGGTGGTGTTCTTCCTCGGGAGGTCGCGGGGCTCAGACGGCGGGCGTCGGCGTGGACGAGTTCGCCGGGGCCGTGGTCTCGGCCGCGGGGACCGGGATGGTCGCCGAGAGCTCCTCGGTCACGGTGCCGACGGGCGGCGGTGTCACGGCGGCCATCGCCGTGGTCACCACACCGGGCGGCTCCTCGGTGTCGTTGACGTTGGTGTGGTCGACGACCTCGCGGCGCGAGATCACCCAGATCGCGGCGCTGGAGGCGACGAGGAAGACCGCGACGACGGCCGTGCCCCAGCTGCCGAACGACGTCACCCACTCGGCGAGCGCGGCGACCAGCGCGGCGGCCGGCAGGGTCAGACCCCAGGCCACGAACATCCGGGTGGCGGTGGACCAGCGGACCACGCCGCCCTTGCGGCCGAGACCCGCGCCCATCACCGCACCGGAGACCGAGTGCGTCGTGGAGAGCGAGAAACCGAGGTGCGAGGAGGCCAGGATGACCGTGGCCGCGCTGGTCTGGGCAGCGAAGCCCTGCTGCGGCTGGAGGTCGGTGAGGCCCTTGCCCATCGTGCGGATGATGCGCCAGCCGCCGAGGTAGGTGCCGAGCGCGATGGCGAGACCCGCGGAGACGATGACCCACACCGGCGGGTCGGAGTCGGGCGCGAGGGCGCCGCCGGCCACCAGGGCGAGGGTGATGATGCCCATCGTCTTCTGGGCGTCGTTCGTGCCGTGGGCCAGGGAGACCAGGCCCGCGGAGGCGATCTGACCGGCGCGGTAGCCCTTGCCGGAGGCCTTCTCGCTCGTGTGCTGTCCGAGCTTGTACGTCAGCCGGGTGGCCAGCATCGCCGCGATGCCGGCGACCAGCGGGGCCGCGACGGCGGGGATCAGCACCTTGGTGACGAGCACGTCGCCGTGCACACCGCCGAGGCCGACCGAGGCGATGGTGGCGCCGACGAGACCGCCCATGAGGGCGTGCGAGGAACTGGACGGGAGCCCGACCAGCCAGGTCAGCAGGTTCCAGAGGATGGCGCCGACGAGCGCCGCGAATATGACCTCTGGCTGGATCCCGGACTCGTCGACGAGTCCCTTGGAGATGGTGTTGGCGACCTCGATGGACAGGAACGCGCCGACAAGGTTGAGCACGGCGGACATGGCCACCGCGACCTTGGGCTTCATGGCGCCGGTCGAGATGGTGGTGGCCATCGCGTTGGCGGTGTCGTGGAAACCGTTCGTAAAATCGAACGCGAGCGCGGTGATGACCACGATCGCGAGGATCAGCGAGAAGTTTTCCATTTACCCGGGCTTCTTTCGGACGTCAGTGGCATGTGGACCGTAGGCAACCTGGGTGAACGGAAGATGAACTGAGGCAGGCGTACGGGTGTAATGAACGAGGTGTCGCCACTCCGCTTATCGGCCGGCGGGAGACCGGGGCTACGCGGAGCGGCGGTCCGGCCCTCGAACGGAGGCGGAACACCGGGGTCCGCTACCCCCGGGCGAACTCCTTCAGTCGGTTCGTGGACCCGTTGAAGAGGTTCTGGTCACCCGGCAGGTTCCCGCTGCCGTTGTCGTACTGCCAGATCGTCCAGAACTTCCACCCCGCGGGCAGTTCCCCCGCCCCGGCGGAGTCGTACCGGGCCAGCCACAGCGCGTGGTTCCCGCCGAAGGCCGGGCTGTTGCCGGTGCAGGTCTTCCACCAGTGGGTGGTCGTGTAGATCACCGGACGGCGGCCCGTGAGGCGTTTCACCTCGTCGCTGAACGACCGGATCCAGCCGACCATGGCGTCGTCGCTCAGGCCGTAGCGCTTCCTCTTCCGGTCGTACGGGTTGTATTCGATGTCGAGCGCCGGCGGCAGCGTCCAGCCGTCCGCGCGCCAGCCGCCCCCGTTGCCCGCGAAGTGGCGGGCCTGGGTCTTCCCGGACGACCGGTGGGGCAGGGCGAAGTGGTACGCGCCGCGGATCAGGCCCGCCTCGCGCGAGCCGTTGTACTGCTGGGCGAAGTGCGGGTTGCGGTAGGTGGTGGACTCGGTCGCCTTGACGTAGACGAACCGGGCGCCCTTCGACTTCGCGCTCGACCAGTCCACCGTCTTCTGGTGCGAGGAGACGTCGTGCCCCCTGGGCTTGGCGGCGGCCGAGGCGGGCGGCTCGGCGAGCGCGGTTCCCCCCAGGGCCAGGGCCGCGACGGAGGCGGCGAACACGCGGTTGCGGAGACGGGACGACTTGGGATCGGTGGCCATACTTCCCCCCGGAATGGCGTTTGTGTGACAAAACACCCGGAGATTACTGGAAGATCGCTGGATCCCGGTCGATCACCGGCCAATCCCAACTCCCCATGACCTGTGCGCATATGAACCCATCGCCGGGCCGCGCCCCGCTGCGCATGCAGGCCTGGCCCTCCGCCGGGCCGCGGCCCGCCGTCGCCCGCCGCCTGGCAGGATCGCGGCATGGTCGAGCAGCAGGGGAACGGGAACGCCCGCGGCGAGCGGGGCGACGCGGTCGAAGGTCCACGGGGCGTGTGGGAGGCGCGGCGGGGCGGAGTGCCGGAGGACGTGGCGCGCGCGTGGGACGACCTCGTCGGGACGGCCCGCCGGACGGTGGCCGACGGCCTGGTCGTGGGCACCTCCGGGAACGTGTCCGTGCGGGTCGGGGACACCGTCCTGGTCACCCCGACGGGAGTGCCGTACGACCGTCTGACGTCGGACGATGTGACGGGCGTGGACCTCTCCGGCCGGCAGGTCCTCGGCACGCTCCGCCCGACGAGCGAGCTCCCCATGCACCTGGCGATCCACAACACCACCGATGCGCGGGCCGTCGTCCACACCCACGCGGTCCATGCGACGGCCGTCTCCACCCTCGTGAGCGAGCTCCCGCTGATCCACTACATGTCCGCCGCCCTCGGCGGACCGGTCCGGGTCGCCCCCTACGCGACCTACGGCACCCCGGAGTTGGCCGAGAACATGCTCCGCGCTTTGACAGGGCGCACCGGCTGTCTCCTCCAGAACCACGGCACGATCACCTACGGTCACACGCTCTCCGAGGCCTACGACCGCACGGCCCAGCTCGAATGGATGTCCAGAGTCTGGCTGACGGCGTCCTCGGTCCCGGGCCGCACTCCTCACCTCCTGACCCCCGCCCAACTGGCGACAGCGGCCACCCACCTCCACGACTACGGCCAGCCGCGCTAGAAGCGTCCTGAAGATCTTGAAAATGCGCCCGGCTTGCCCTACTTGATGGCAATTGACATTTACCGGCAATCCAGGGTGAGTCGGGCGGCCAGAGCAAGATCTTCAGCGGTCTCCTAGGCCCTGTCGTCACATTCCCGCCTGCCCCGCGGCGCCCTGCACGTGCTCTCGACGCACCGGGCGCCGACCCGAGTACGTCCGGTACGCGGGTCAGTGCCCGGCACGCCGAGAGCACGCTCCCCCGGTCTCGGCTGCGCTCGACCGGGAGGTACCCCCACGACGCCGCGGGGCCGCCCTTCGGGCGACGACGGGAATGTGACGACAGGGCCTAGACCACCAGCACCTGCCGGCCCGCGTCCGGTCCCCGTGGACCGGTGCCGGGAAGCCGGAGGCACCCGAGCACGCGGGTGCATGCGCGTATCAGGTCCGCCTCAGGTCCCGCACCCGCCACCCCGGTCACTCCGGTGTCGGTGCCCACTGGCCTGAGGCGGGGGCGGCCAGGACACTGGAGGCGTGGGTGCAGTCAAAGCGGCGGTCGCCGCGGTCGGGGTCGCGTTCGCGGCCGGTGCGGCCAGTGTCGCAGCGGGCCGGCTGGCGAGCGACGTCGCGCTGAAGGCGCCGCCGGGCGAACCGCTGCCCACGGAACCCCGGCTGACCGTGCACGCCACCGCCGCCGGCCGCATCGCCCTGACCCGCGCCTTCGCCTCCCGGCGCCCCGGCACCTACGGCCTCACCGGTGGCGACTCCCACGCCGTCGTCGGCGCCGTCCTGGAGGGCGCCCCGCACGCCCCCGACACGGTCGTACGCCGCCTGGAGCGTGTCACCCACGGCACCCTGGAGCCCGGCGACAAGGTGTGGCTCACCCCCGCCCTCCACCGCGGCGACCCGCGCACCGCACTCGGCCTCGACCACGACGACGTCGAGATCCCCGGCGAACTCGGCACCCTGCCCGCCTGGTTCACGCCCGCGGACCGGGACATCTGGGTGATCGCCGTGCACGGCCTGGGCACCACCCGCGAACACCCCCTGAACCTCCTGGAGTTCCTGCACCGCCACCGCTTCCCGGTGCTCACACTCGCCTACCGCGGCGACCCGGGCGCCCCCCGCTCCCCGGACGGCCTGAACCACCTGGGCGAGACCGAGTGGCGCGACGTGGACGCCGCCATCCGCCACGCCGTCCGGTTCGGCGCCGAACGGGTCGTGCTGCTCGGCTGGTCCACCGGCGCCACCATGGCCCTGCACGCCGCCACCCGCTCCGCGCTGCGCGACCGCGTCACCGGACTCGTCCTCGACTCACCGGTGCTCGACTGGACCGTTACCCTCCGCGCCCTCGCGGCCGCCCGCCGCACCCCCGGTGCCCTGTTGCCCCTCGCGGTCCGCGCCGCCCAGGGCCGCACCGGACTGCGCGTCGCCTCCGGTGACCAGGGCTCCGACGCCTCCGGGCTCAGGACCCCGACCCTGCTCTTCCACGGCCCCGACGACACCGTCGCCCCCTGGGGCCCCTCCCGGCGCCTCGCCGCGCGCCGCCCCGACCGGGTCAGCCTCCGCACGGTCCGCCACGCCCCGCACGGCGCCATGTGGAACGCCGACCCCGAGGCCTACGAAGAGGCGCTCCGCCGCTTCCTCACCCCCCTGATGTAGGTCCGCCGAGGCACGTCCACGGCACGGTCGGCGCGGGACCCGGGGAAGGCCCCGGCCGGACCGTCAGGGAGAGGTACGCCACATTCCGTTTAGCGTCGCACCAAGGCGATCCGCCTCGGTGCGGGCCCCTGGGAGAACCCGTGCGTTGGCCACCCCTGTCGCCCGCTGTGACATTCCGTTTGGGTTTTCGGACCGTCAACCGGAAGACTGCCCCCGTGACGTCCCGTAATCCGCGCGACTCCAGGCTCCGACTCGTCGGCCCGCGAACCCTGGCCGCCGCTCCCCGAGCAGCAGTGACCCAGCGCCGCCGACCGGCTCCCCGGCCCCCGGAGGGCACACCGCCGCCCGTGGAACTCGCCCGCATGGCCCGCGCCGTCCTGTCGGACGCGGCCCGCGTCGCCCGCTGGGCCGATGCCGCGCTGCGCCCCGGCCGCGAGGGCGCGAGCCCCGACGGCAAGGGCACCCTCTCCGTCGCGACCGCCGAACGGGCCGCCGCCGACCTGGGGCTGACCCCGGATCAGGTCCGCCACGACTGGGACACGGCGCGCCTGGCCGGACTCGTCGAGGTGCACGGCGACAGCGCACGCCCCGGCTGGCGCCTGCGTGCCTGGAACCGCGACGACAGCGCCGTACTCCGCGGCTGGGTCGCGTTCTTCGACGCCTGGTCCATCGCCTACCCGGAACCCGAGGACCGGGAGCCGGCGGCGGTCGCCGAGGTCGTCTCGGCCATGCCCCAGGTCCTCTCGTTCCTCCAGCTCTCCGCCGGGCCCGTCCCCGTGGAGCAGCTCCTCGACCTCCTGGAACAGCGGGTCACCGAACTGCGCACCGAGCGCTGCGAGGTCCCCTACGGGCCGCAGCCCGAGCCCGGCGCGGAACCCACCGCCGAGGACACCCCCCTCGCCCCGCTCCTCGACTGGTCGCTGCGCGCCCTCGCCTCCGTCGGCGCCCTCACCTACGGCGACGGCCAGGCCACCCTCACCCCGCTCGGCAGCTGGGCGGTCTGGGTCAAACTCGAACAGATCTGTGTCGCCGCGCAGAGCCCCGCCGGGAACATCGAGGTCTCCGCCGAGGACATGCTCAGAGGCTGTGCCCAGCTCCGCCCGAACGCGGCCCGCGCCGAATACCGCGCCTGGCTCGCCGCCCGCCCCGTCGGCGGCGCCGTCACCGAACTCATCGACGCCGCCCGGGGCGAGGACGCCCTCATCCGGGGCCTCGCCTTCGAGGCCCTGAGGGTCGTGGGCGCCCCCGCGGAACCCGACGTCCGCACCGTCGCCGACGAGACCCCGCTGCGCCCCTACGCCCTGCTGTGGCTCGCCGAGCACGACGGCGCCGACCCCGAGGACGCGCACGAGGTCCTCACCCGGGAGGAGTCCACCTGGCTCTGGGTCGACACCGCCGCCGCCGTCGCCGACCACGGCGAGGCACCCCTGCTCGTACGGCATCTGGAGTCCGCCGTGCAGCCCACGGTCCCCGCGCTGCTCGACGAGGTCCGTGCGGTCGGCCACCCCCGCACCGTCCAGGTCCTGGTGGCTCTCGCCGCGGCCCACCCCGACCCGGCCCTCGCCAAGGCCGTGCGCCGGGCCGCCTTCCAGGTGCACACCGGGGGCAGTTGACCCGGAAGGGGGCCTGAGGGCGTCAGCCGCCGGTCTCGGGGGCGTACGTGCCGAAGCTCCACACATTGCCCTCGGCGTCCCGGGCCATGTAGTCCCGGGAGCCGTAGTCCTGGTCCGTCGGGGGCATCAGGATCTCCACGCCGTGCTCCACGGCCCGCCGGTGGTGGGCGTCCACGTCATCCACGACGACGTACACGCCGGTGGGCCCCGCGCCCTTCATCGCGCCGTCGAAGACGCTGCCGCTGCCCTTGGAACCGATCATCACCGCGCCGTTGCCCTGGGTGAGTTCGGCGTGCCGCACGATGCCGTCCTCGCCCTCGTACACCGAGAGCTCGGTGAAGCCCAGCGCCTCCGTGAGCTGCCTGACGGCGGCCCGGGCGTCCGCGTAGAGCAGCGTCGGACAGATGCTCGGGCGTCCGTCGCCCTTGCCCGTCATACCGATCACATCCTCGTCTGTGTCTGTCGTCCGGAAAAGGACCCACTGCCCAGCTTTGCACCCGCCACTGACATCGCCCCGCCCAGCGGACGCGGAGGGGGGTCCGGTGACCGAGACCACGTGATCCCTTGTCGCGCGGGCGGAAAACCGCTTGCTGCCCCCAGTTAGAATCGGCCCATGGCCATTCTCCTCGCGCATTAGACGGCGGGAACGTCCTCAGCCGCCCACACCCGCCACCCAATCCGCCCTGGAGTCTGTCCGTGATCTCCGCCTCCGCCGTCGAGCTGCGCGCCGGTGCACGCGTTCTGATCGAGTCCGCCACCTTCCGTATCGCCAAGGGCGACCGCATCGGCCTGGTCGGCCGCAACGGCGCCGGCAAGACCACCCTCACCAAGTGCCTGGCCGGCGAGGGCATCCCGGCCGGCGGCACCATCACCCGCTCCGGCGAGGTCGGCTACCTCCCGCAGGACCCCCGCACCGGCGACCTCGACGTCCTCGCCCGTGACCGCATCCTCTCCGCGCGCGGCCTCGACGTACTGATCCGCAAGATGCGCGACAACGAGCAGAGGATCGCGAACGGCCAGGGCGCGACCCGGGAGAAGGCGCTGAAGCAGTACGAGCGCCAGGAGACGGAGTTCCTCACCAAGGGCGGGTACGCCGCCGAGGCCGAGGCCGCCACCATCGCCGCCGCGCTCAACCTGCCCGACCGGGTGCTCGGCCAGCCGCTGCACACCCTCTCCGGTGGTCAGCGCCGCCGTATCGAGCTGGCCCGGATCCTGTTCTCCGACGCCGACACCCTGCTCCTCGACGAGCCGACCAACCACCTCGACGCGGACTCGATCGTCTGGCTGCGCGACTACCTCAAGACCTACCGCGGCGGCTTCATCGTGATCTCCCACGACGTCGACCTGGTCGAGACGGTCGTCAACAAGGTGTTCTACCTGGACGCCAACCGCGCGGAGATCGACGTCTACAACATGGGCTGGAAGCTCTACCAGCAGCAGCGCGAGGCCGACGAGAAGCGCCGCAAGCGCGAACGGCAGAACGCCGAGAAGAAGGCCGCCGCCCTGCATTCGCAGGCGGACAAGATGCGCGCCAAGGCCACCAAGACCGTCGCCGCGCAGAACATGGCCAAGCGTGCCGACCGGCTGCTGGCCGGCCTGGACGCCGTCCGGGTCTCCGACAAGGTCGCCAAGCTGCGCTTCCCCGAGCCCGCGCCCTGCGGCAAGACCCCGCTCACCGCCGAGGGCCTGTCGAAGTCCTACGGCTCGCTGGAGATCTTCACGGACGTCGACCTGGCCATCGACAAGGGCTCCCGGGTCGTCATCCTCGGCCTCAACGGCGCGGGCAAGACCACCCTCCTCCGCCTCCTCGGCGGCGTCGAGAAGCCCGACACCGGCCAGGTGATCGAGGGCCACGGCCTCAAGCTCGGGTACTACGCCCAGGAGCACGAGACCCTCGACCCCGAGCGCACCGTCCTGGAGAACATGCGCTCCGCCTCGCCCGACCTGGACCTGGTCGAGATCCGCAAGACGCTCGGCTCGTTCCTGTTCTCCGGCGACGACGTCGACAAGCCGGCCGGGGTCCTCTCCGGCGGCGAGAAGACCCGTCTCGCGCTCGCCACCCTGGTGGTGTCCTCCGCGAACGTCCTTCTGCTCGACGAACCGACGAACAACCTCGACCCCGCCAGCCGCGAGGAGATCCTCGGCGCCCTGCGCACCTACAAGGGCGCGGTCGTCCTCGTCACCCACGACGAGGGGGCGGTCGAGGCGCTCCAGCCCGAGCGGATCATCCTGCTGCCGGACGGTGTCGAGGATCTGTGGGGCGCGGACTACGCGGATCTCGTCGCACTCGCCTGATCCAATGCGTTGATCCAATGCGTTGATCAACTGCCGCTGGATCATTCGGCCCATCGGTGATCCATCATCTGTGTGAGATCTCCTCGTACCGAGGTGTGTCCTACATCGATTTCACGGCCGAGCCCTTCTGTGCGAAGGGCTCGGCCGTCGTGCGTCTCTGACCTGGGGCTTCACGGAACAACCCGTTCGGCCGTACGGACACGACCGGGCGGAATCGCAGATTCCGCTCGTGGGGACGCGCTCCTGTCGTCACAACCTTGTCGCACGGACCTTGCCGAATGGGTGGCCAACCCGCCCCGGAGGGGTGATCATGAGGAGACCAGAGCGCACTTCCCATGAGGAGGACCGGGTGGCCGAGACTCTGAAGAAGGGCAGCCGGGTTACCGGCGCCGCGCGCGACAAGCTCGCGGCAGACCTGAAGAAGAAGTACGACTCCGGTGCGAGCATTCGGGCGCTGGCCGAGGAAACCGGCCGCTCGTATGGCTTCGTACACCGGATGCTCAGCGAGTCGGGCGTCACGCTCCGAGGGCGTGGCGGCGCGACGCGGGGCAAGAAGGCCGCGTCGGCCTGACGCCGGGCGGCCCATCGGCTTCGATGGTGGCCACCCGGTCGGTCGGCTGATCGACCGGGTGGTTACTGTGCAGTCACTTAGTGATGCTCCATCGCTCTGCTGACCGCACCCATCGGAGGCGCACCATGGCTTCGCTCGAACCGCTGCTCGACAAGGACGGCGTACGGCTCACCGTCGACGACGCCATCGCCACGGTGACGCTGACCAATCCGGCCAAGCGCAACGCGCAGAGCCCCGCCCTGTGGCGGGCGCTCACCGAGGCCGGGCGGTCGGTGCCGGGCTCCGTCCGCGTGGTCGTGCTGCGGGCCGAGGGCAAATCGTTCTCCGCCGGACTCAACCGGCAGATGTTCACGCCCGAAGGCATCGAAGGGGAGCCGTCGTTCATCGAGCTCGCGCGTCGTGACGACGCCGGGCTCGACGCGACCATCGCCGAGTACCAGGAGGCGTTCACCTGGTGGCGGCGCAACGACATCGTGTCCGTCGCCGCCGTGCAGGGACACGCCGTCGGAGCGGGCTTCCAGCTTGCTCTCGCCTGTGACCTGCGCGTCGTCGCCGACGACGTGCAGTTCGCCATGCTCGAAACCAGCCTGGGACTCGTGCCCGACCTCACCGGGACACACCCCTTGGTGAGCCTCGTCGGGTACGCCCGCGCGCTGGAGATCTGCCTCACCGGACGGTTCGTCCAGGCGGACGAGGCCCAGCGGATCGGCCTTGCGAACCTCGCTGTGCCCGCCGACCAGCTCGACGACGCGGTGCGCGACCTCGCCGGGGCGCTGGTGACCGCGCCCCGGGACGCGGTCGTCGAGACCAAGGCGCTGCTGCGCGGTGCCCAGGGCCGCGACTACGACGAACAGCGGGCGGCGGAGCGGGCGGCCCAGGCCCGACGCCTGCGGGACCTCGCGGGAATCGGCGAGTAGCCGGTCGGTGGCCCCTGGGGCTCAGGGGCCGACCGCCGCGCTTCGGGCGCACACGCCGACCGTCCGATCAGAGATCACGAGCCGACCGTCCGATGCGGGACGCGCGGGATGCGGGATCAGGCGCGGGACGCGGGATCAGGTGTCGACCGCCGTGATGAGAACCGCCACCGACGGGTGGTCCGGCAGCGCGTCGCTCACCGCCGCCCGTACCCCGCGGGCCACGTCCAGGGCACGTCGTTCCCCCGTCACCGCCAGTTCCACGCGGACATGGCGGCGGGGGAGAGCCGGCCCGGCGGCGATGTCGACCGCACGGCCGAGACCGCCGAGGCCGCCGAGCCCGGCCGGGACACCGTCATCCCCGAGGCCGGCGGTCAGACGGGCGACGCCCGGGACGGTGAGCGCCGCCGCGGCCACCCGGGACTCCTCGTCGTCGCCCGTCGGCACGGCCGCAGCGGTGGGCGACGGTTCGGGCGCCGGGCCGGACGGCGCCGCGTCGGCCTCCAGTGGATCGGACACCCCCGCGTCCTCCTCCACCAGATGCGTCACCCGGAGATCCACCTCGGCCAGCGCCAGCCCGAGGCGTTCCCCGGCGGCCGTGAACAGGGCCGTCCGCAGCCGGGCCGCCGTGGCCGGGAGGGGCTCGGCGGCCGGGCCCGCCGTGGCCCCGAGGTCGGCCGTGACCCGGAGCGGACCGGGCGGCAGGGCACTCGGGGGCCGCGGCACCGCCGTCTCGTGCCCGGAGCCTCTCCCGTCCCCACCCGGCTCCTCACCGGCGTCGACGGGAGAGATACGGAGTGCGCCGAGGGTCAGCCCGCGCAGGGACGCGGCCGCGTGGCGCAGGGTCGTCCCCGCCGCGCTCTCCGTGATCCACGCGCCGTCGTGCGGGCCGCCCAGGGGGAGTACGCGGCCGAGCCCGAGTTGTCGGCGCACCGCCTGCGTCCAACCGTCAGCCGTCATTCCTCCAGCCTGCCGCATCCCCGGCGCGCGGTGCCGCAACCGCGCTTACTGTGGGCTTGAGGGGGACGACCGGAAGGGACTGACGGCATGACTGACATGACGGAGCGGAACCGGACGGAAGGGCCCGACACCACCAAGGAGCCGACGCAGGTCGGACGCAGGGCTACGCGGCGCGGCGGCGGTGATCCGGCGGAACGGGGGCGTACCACCATCGCCGACGGCGTCGTGGAGAAGATCGCCGGGATGGCCGCGCGGGAGGTGGTGGGCGTCCACGCCATGGGCAGCGGACTGTCCCGGACCTTCGGCGCCGTGCGCGACCGGGTCCCCGGCGGGGCCAAGTCCGTGACCCGGGGTGTGAAGGTCGAGGTCGGCGAGGTGCAGACCGCGCTCGACCTGGAGATCGTCGTCGACTACGGGGTGTCCATCAGCGATGTGGCCCGTGATGTGCGCGAGAACGTCATCGCGGCCGTCGAGCGGATGACCGGCCTGGAGGTCGTCGAGGTCAACATCGCCGTCAGCGATGTGAAGCTGCCGGACGAGGAGGACGAGGAGCCGGAGTCCCGGCTGCGGTGAGGGGAGCTTCCGCCCTCACCGCACAGGTGCCTCGAAGCCCGTTCGTCCGGTGTCAGGAGTCTCCGAGTCGCTAGGAGCGCAGCATGAGCTTGGCCGTGATCGGCATGATCGCCGGGATGGCGCTGGGCTTCGCCGGATACTTCGGCGGATTCGGGGCTTTCCTGCTGGTGGCGGCGCTGGGTGCCGTCGGCTTCGTCGTCGGCCGGTTCCTGGAGGGGGACCTGGAGCTGGGCGACTTCTTCCGCCCGCGTGACGACCGACGCCGATGAACCCGGTGGACGGCGGACATCCCCCCAAGACGCGGGAGACGAGCACCGTCGCGCCCGGTGAACGCGGGGCGACCCGGATCGCCGACCGGGTGGTCGCGAAGATCGCCGCCCAGGCGGCGCGCGAGGCACTGGAGGCGCCGGCGCCCGCCTCCGCGCCCCCGAACGCCACCGTGGTCGTCCTTCATGAGACCGCGCGCGTCCGCGTCACGCTCGGGCTTCCCTACCCCTCGGACATCGGTGGCCAGTGCGCTGCGGTGCGTCGCCATGTCATCGAGCGGGTAGGGACGTTGGCGGGAATGCGCGTGACGGAGGTGGCCGTCCAGGTGGAACGGCTGCACCTGGCACACGCACACGACGTGGCACAGGGGAGGACGCGATGAGCGAACCCCAACGCACCGAAGGCACCACGCGACGACTACCCGTCATCGAGAAGGCCACGGAAAAGGCCACGGACGGGGCCGCGGAGAGGACCGCCGAGCAGCAGCCCGAGGAGCGGGGCGGCGACCCGATCGACGCGGCCGTCGGCGAGAAGGCGGCCGGCCGCGATCCGGACCAGTCCGCGTCCGCCTCCGCCTACCACCCGCCGCCCGCCCCGGACGGCGAGAAGGGCGAGAACGGCGGCGAGCGGCGCTTCTGGTCCGCGCGCAGAGTCCCCGCGGGTGTCCTCGCGGTACTGCTCCTCGCGGGCGCGGGTCTCCTCCTGTACGACGTGGTCGCCGTCCGTGCCGACCGGCCAGCCATGGCGTGGCGCCGCTCGCTCGCCCGGGAACTCGCCGAGCGGCCCCTCGACGACGCCTGGGTGCTCGTCGGCGCCGCGGTCGCCGTGCTCCTCGGCCTCTGGCTGCTGGTCCTGGCCGCCACCCCCGGGCTGCGTGACGTCCTGCCGATGCGCCGCGTCCACCCCCACGTACGGGCCGGGCTGCACCGGGGCGCCGCCGCGCTGGCCCTGCGCGACCGGGCCATGGAGGTGTCCGGCGTGCAGTCCGTGCGGGTCCGGGCCGGGCGCAAGCGGGTCGACGTCCGCGCGGTGTCCCACTTCCGGGAACTCGACGACGTACGGGCCGACCTGGACGTCACGCTCGCCGACGGCATCCGGGGGCTCGGCCTGTCCCGGCCCCCGGCGCTCTCGGTGCATGTCCGCCGCCCCGGCCGGAAGGGGTGACGCGCGATGCTGAGGATCGTCAACCGGGTACTGCTCGGACTCGTCGGGCTGGTGCTGGTCGTGGTCGGCGGCGCCGTCCTCACGGTGGGGCTCGGCGTGAACCCGCCCTCCTGGTGGCCGTACGACGGCCGCGGGGACGTGCTGCTCAGCGACGCCGACCGGACGCGCTGGCGCGACTCCGGCTGGTGGTGGCCCACCGTGATCGCGGTGCTCGCCGTCCTCGTCCTGCTCGCCCTGTGGTGGCTGACGGTCCTGCTGCGCCGCCACCGTCTCGCCGAGGTGCTCGTCGACACGGGTGACGGCGAGGGCGCACTGCTGCGAGGGCGCGCGCTGGAGGGCGTCCTCACCGCCGAGGCGGCCGACTCGGACGGCGTCGAACGCGCCCACGCCCGGCTGACCGGCCGCCGCAACGCGCCCGAGGCCCGGGTCCGCCTCCTCCTCCAGCCCCACCTGAACCCGGGGGACGCCCTGCACACGCTGACGACGGAGGCCCTGGCTCACGCCAGGGAGTCGGCGGGACTGGACGCGCTGCCGGCGGAGGTCCGGCTGCGCGGGGCCAAACACCGTGCGGAGAGGGTGAGTTGACGGTGGGCCGGTCGGGCGGCCCGCCCCGGCTGCGGGTCAGAATCCGTGCCGCATCCCGCCGTCGACCGGCAGCATGATCCCTGTCAGATAGGAAGCGGCGGGAGAGAGCAGGAAGGCCCCCGCGCGCCCGAACTCCTCCGGGCGCCCGTACCGCCGCAGCGGGATCCGCGACTCGTGCGCCGCCCGCGTCGCCTCCGGATCGGCCGACATGCCGTCCAGCTCGCGCACCCTGTCCGTGTCGATACGGGCCGGGAGCAGGCCGACCACACGGACACCGCGCGGCCCCAGCTCGTCGGACAGCGACTTGGCGAACCCGGCGAGCCCGGGCCGCAGCCCGTTCGAGATGGTCAGCCCGGGGATCGGCTCGTGCACGGACCCGGACAGCACGAAGCCGATGACGCCGCCCTCGCCCAGCTCCTCGGCCGCGGCCCGCGCCAGGCGCACCGCCCCCAGGAAGACCGATTCGAACGCGGCGGTCCACTGCTCGTCCGTGTTGTCGGCGACGAACCCCGGCGCCGGTCCGCCCACGCTGACCAGGATGCCGTCGAAGCGTCCGAAGTGCTCACGGGCGGCGGCGATCAGCCGCCCGGCGGTCTCGGGGGCCGCGTTGTCCGCGGCCACCCCCACCGCGTTCGCTCCGAGCGCGGCGGCCGCCGCACCCACCCTCTCCTCCTCGCGGCCCGTGACGACCACCTTCGCGCCGTCGGCGACGAGTTCCCGCGCGACCGCGTTGCCCAGCCCCCGGGTCGCCCCGGTGACGATGTAGACACGGTCCTTCAGCCCAAGATCCATGGCCCCTATCCTGCCTTCTTCCCGTCGTGGAGGGCGAGGGCGGTGCCGACGAGTCCGACGTGGCTGAACGCCTGCGGGAAGTTCCCCAGCTGCCGGCCCGCGACGGGGTCGTACTCCTCCGCGAGCAGGCCCACGTCGTTGACCAACCCCACCAGCCGTTCGAACAACTCGCGCGCCTCCCGTGTGCGGCCGGTCAGGTGCAGTGCGTCCGCCAGCCAGAACGAGCAGACGAGGAACGTGGCCTCGCCGCCCGGCAGCCCGTCGACGGAGCCCGTCGCCGCGGTCAGGTGGTCGGCGCTGTATCGGCGGACGAACCCCTCGTGGCACAGCTCCTCGCGGATCGCGTCGACCGTGCCGACGACCCGGGGGTCGTCCGGCGGCAGGAAGCCCATGAGGGGGATGAGCAGCAGCGCGGCGTCCAGTTCGCGGGAGCCGTAGGACTGGGTGAACGTACCCCGGTCGGCGTCGTAGCCGCGTTCGCAGACCTCGCGGTGGATCTCGTCGCGCAGCGCCCGCCAGCCTTCGAGGTCCCCGCCGTCCAGGGTCGGGTCGTCCTCCAGGGTGCGCACGGCCCGGTCGGCGGCGACCCAGCACATCACCTTGGAGTGCGTGAAGTGACGGCGCGGCCCACGCACCTCCCACAGCCCCTCGTCCGGCTTGCGCCAGGCAGTCCGCAGGTACTCCATCAACGCGCACTGCATGCGCCACATGTCCGGCCTGCCGGGCAGCCCGGAACGCCGGGACACGAACAGGGAGTCCATGACCTCGCCGTACACGTCCAACTGGAGCTGGTGGACGGCGTCGTTGCCGATCCGGACCGGGCGCGAGTCCTCGTAGCCGGACAGCCACGGCAGTTCGTACTCGGGGATCCGGCGCTCACCGGCGAGGCCGTACATGATCTGCAGGTCGGCCGGGTCGCCCGCGACCGCGCGGAGCAGCCAGTCGCGCCAGGCCTCGGCCTCCTCCTGGTAGCCGCAGGACAGCAGCGCGCCGAGGGTGAGGGTGGAGTCGCGCAGCCAGCAGTGCCGGTAGTCCCAGTTGCGGACGCCGCCGAGCTCCTCGGGCAGGGAGGTGGTGGCCGCCGCGACGATGCCACCGGTCGGGGCGTAGGTGAGGGCTTTGAGGGTGATCAGCGAGCGGACCACGGTGTCCCGGTGCGGGCCGTCGTACCGGCAGCGCGCCGCCCACGCCCGCCAGTCGTGCAGGCTGGACCGCAATGCCTCGTACGGGTCGACCAGGCGGGGGCGGGGCTCGTGCGAGGGGTGCCAGGTCAGCACGAACGCGACCCGCTCGCCCGGCTCCACCGTGAACTCCGCGTACGTGGCCCGGTCCTCGCTCCACGACCGCACCCGGGGTTCGCTGCGCAGCCACACCGAGTCGGGGCCGGCGACCGCCACCCGGTGACCGTCCGACCGGCGCATCCAGGGAACGGCCGAGCCGTAGTCGAACCGCAGGCGCAGGGTGCTGCGCATCGTGACCCGGCCGGACAGGCCCTCCACGATCCGTACGACGTCGGGGGCGCGGTCGCGCTGCGGCATCAGGTCGGTGACGCGTACCGCGCCCTCGTCCGTCTCCCAATCGGTGTCGAGCACGAGCGAGTCGTGCTGGTACGACCGCCGGGTGCAGACGCCGCCCTCGCCGGGCGCGATCCTCCAGTGGCCGTTCTCCTCGTCACCGAGCAGCGCGGCGAAGCACGCGGCCGAGTCGAACCGCGGCAGGCAGAGCCAGTCGATGGAACCGTGGTGACTCACCAGCGCGGCCGTCTGGTGATCACCGATCAGGGCGTAGTCCTCGATGTGGTGATGCACGAGATGCGGGTTCCCGGGGCGGGGGGTGATCAGTCCCGCAGGAAAGAGGGCGAAGCCCTACTTCCAGGGGCGCGGGGCTGTGTCGCTATGCGGCTCCGCCGCGTGGGCGCGACCAGCCACACACGACCCGCGGACGCGCACGGTGATGGCACCCCCTGCGATGACGCGCCCCTGTCATCCGGGCCCGGTGCCCGCCGTCGTCCCTCCCACCCCCGAGAAGATCACCCCGGAGCCGGAGGGTGCCTGGTTGAGGACCCAGAGGCCGAGCAGCGTGGCCAGGGTGAAGACGACCAGGACGAGGACGGCCAGGACCAGTCGGCGGCGGCGTTCCCGGCGCAGCCAGTCCCCGCGAGCCGTGCGGTAGGCATCGGGCGCGGCGTGCACCCCGCCCGCCAGCGCGGCGAGCGCCGCGGCCAGTTCCCGTTCGGTGCGGTCCTGACCAGTGTTGTGACCGGTGGTGTCATTGCCGGTGGTGTCGTTCATCGCCGGGCCTCCATCGCCTGGGTGAGGGCGGCGAGGCCGCGTGCGGTGTGGGTCTTGACCGAGCCGCAGGAGATGCCCATCGCGGCCGCGATCTCGCTCTCCTTCAGCCCGAGCCAGTGGCGCAGCACCAGCGCCTCCCGCTGCCGGGCGGGCAGCTGCTGGAGCGCGCCGATCAGCACCCGCTGGTCGTCGTGGAGCAGCGCGGTGCTCTCGGCGGAGGCGACCGGCTCCTCCACCACCGGTGTCTCCACATGTCTGCGGGCGACCTGGAGGTGCCGTATCCGCATCCGGGTCAGGTTGCAGACCGTGGAGCGGAGGTAGGCCTCCGCAGCCTCGGCGTCCCGCAGGCGCCGCCACTTGCGGTAGATCTGGTAGTACGCCTCGGCCACCACGTTCTCGGGGTCGTCGGCGCCCAGCAGCACCGCGAGCCGCAGCATCGAGGAGTAGTGCAGCTCGAACAGCCGGGCGACACCTGCCTCGCGCTCCACGTCGGCGGGGTCCCCGAGCGCACCCGGTGGCAGCGCGGGGTTCGCGGCCGGCGAGTCCGGGCCCGGCGCCGGACGGGGGAACAGGGCCTCGGCACGGGGGGCCGGGGGTTCGGCGGCGGCCGGAGCCGGTACCTGCCCCAGCGGCTCGGCGGAGGCCAGCGGTGCGGAGGCCGCCGGGGTGACCGGTATACGCATGTGCGGTCTGCGTCTCACGGGTTGCTCGCTCCCGTCTCGGGGCGCCGCCTGACGGTCAGGCGGGACGGTAGGTCGGTCGCGTCGGCGCCACGCGGGACACCGAGCCGTTCGAGGACCGTGGTGCCGAGCACGGCCACGGTCAGATTGAGGAGGAGGGCGAGCAGGCCGGCGTAGATCTCCAGCGAGCCGCCGCCCAGCAGGACGATGGACGAGAATCCCTCGCGCACCACCAGGAAGGTGCCGGTCACCATGCCGACGCCCCACCCCGCGAGCAGCGCCCGGGGATGCAGCCGCCCGGTGAACAGGCCGACCGCCACCGCCGGGAAGATCTGCAGGATCCACACCCCGCCCAGCAGCTGGAGGTTGATGGCGTCCTGGTCGCGCAGTCCGAAGACGAAGGCCACCGCCCCCACCTTCGCGGTCAGCGACACCACCTTGGCGATGCGCACCTGACGCTTGGGCGTGGCGGTGGGCTGGAAGTACTCGACGTACACGTTGCGGACGAAGCCGGTGGCCGCGGCGATCGACATCACCGCCGCCGGGACCAGCGCGCCCACGGCGATCGCGCCGAACACCAGTCCGGCCAGCGGGCCCGGCATCAACCGGTCCACCAGCATCGGTACGGCCGCCTCGGCACCGCCCTCGGGCGCCCGGACCCCCGACGCGAGCGCCGCGACCCCGAGGAAGCCGAAGAGGGCCAGCAGCCCCGTCCAGGCGGGCAGCGCCACGGCGACCTTGCGGACCGTGCGCGGCCCGTCGGCGGCGAACCCGGCGGTCAGCACGTGCGGGTACATCAGCAGGGCCAGCGCCGAGCCGAGCGCGAGGGTGGCGTAGGCGGGCTGCTGTCCGGGGGACAGCAGGAGCGCGGAGTCCTCGACGCTCGTGCCACCGAGCCGTCGTGCCGCACCCTCGAAGACCGCGCCCGGACCGCCGAACCGTTCCAGCACCAGCCAGCACACGGCGGTCAGCGACACGAACACGGCCACCGCCTTCAGCGCCGAGATCACGGCGGGCGCCCGCAGCCCGTGCCGGTACGTGGCCATGGCGAGCCCCGCGAACAGCGCGACCATCACCAGGTCACCGGCCGCGCCCTTCGGATACAGTCCCCCGGCCGTCAGCACCGCCCTTATGCCGAGCAGCTGCAAGGCCAGGTACGGCATCGTCGCCAGGATCCCCGTCAGCGCCACCACCAGGGCGAGCGGCGCCGACCCGTACCGGCCGCGCACGAAGTCCCCGGCGGTCACGTACCCGTGCCGCCGGGCCACCTCCCACAGCCGGGTCAGCAGGACGAAGGCCAGCGGGCAGACGATCACCGTGTACGGCACCGCGAAGAACGCGGGCGCCCCGTTGCCGTACGCCAGCCCCGGTACGGCGGTGAAGGTGTACGCGGTGAAGATCGTGCCGCCGAGCAGCAGCCAGGTCCACACCGGGCCGAGGCCCCGGTCGGCCAGCGCCCAGCCCTCCAGCGAGGGCAGCCGGTCGGTGGGGCGCAGCCGGCGCGCGGTGACGGCGAGCAGCGACGCTCCGCCGATCACGGCGAGGAACGTCGCGGTCATGGCAGCGTCCGCCATGGGTCACCGTCCTTGGTGTGCCTGGGTCCCGGCTGTACCTCGGCCCTCGCGTGTTGGTTGCGTGGACGGCGGGTTCGGATGACACGAATCGGCGGGAAATCTTCGGGGATTCTTTCTGAAATGCGCTGTCAACCGAATCCGCCGGGTGGGCAACTCTTGCACAGACCCACAGCGATCGGGAGAGGAGCAGAGCCCATGGCACACCACGCTCACCAGCGACTACGGCGCGTCGCGACCGCCGTCCTGCTGCTCGCCCCCGCCGCGGGACTGCTGTGGGTCCCCTGGTACGCCGGTGCGCAGCCACGGCTCGCGGGAACGCCGTTCTTCTACTGGTACCAGCTCGCCTGGGTCCCGGGATGCGGCCTCTGCCTGCTCGCCGCGTACGCGCTGACGGACCGCCATCGCCCGGACCGCCGCCACCCGGACGGGCCGCGTCCGGACCGACATCGCTGAGCCGCACACCCACACCACCCCCTCTTCCTTCCTTCGTTCTGCCTCTCTCGCAGCACATCCGTTGAAGTCAGGAGCCGCCATGTCTACGTCAGTCATGCCCGAATCCGGTCCCGGGGCGCCGGAAAGATCCCGAATGTCGCCGAAATCGATCGCGCTCTGGATAGCCGTCGCTCTCGTCGGGGCGGTCGGCTGGGCCGTGCTCGCCCTCTCCCGGGGCGAGGAGATCTCGGCCGTCTGGCTGCTCATGGCGGCCCTCGGTTCGTATGCGATCGGCTACCGCTTCTACTCCCGGTTCATCGCCCGCCGGGTCCTCCAGGTCGACGACACCCGGGCCACCCCGGCCGAGCGGCTGGAGGACGGCGTCGACTACCACCCGACCGACAAGCGGGTGCTGTTCGGCCACCACTTCGCGGCCATCGCCGGCGCGGGCCCGCTGGTCGGACCGGTGCTCGCGGCCCAGATGGGCTATCTGCCGGGCACCATCTGGATCATCGCGGGCGTGATCTTCGCCGGCGCGGTCCAGGACATGATCGTCCTGTTCCTGTCCATGCGCCGGGACGGCAAGAGCCTCGGCCAGATGGCCCGGGACGAGATCGGCAGGGTCGGCGGCGCCGCCGCGCTGATCGGTGTCTTCGCCATCATGATCATCCTGCTCGCGGTGCTGGCGATGGTCGTCGTCAACGCCCTCGCCGAGTCCGCCTGGGGAACCTTCTCGGTCACCATGACCATCCCGATCGCCCTCTTCATGGGCTTCTACCTGCGCTATCTGCGCCCGGGCCGAGTCGTGGAGACCAGCTTCATCGGCGTCGCCCTCCTCCTGCTCGCCATCCTCGGCGGCGGCTGGATCCAGGACTCCTCGCTCGCCGAGTACTTCGTCTGGAGCCCCGAGACCCTGGTCTTCTGTCTGGTCGGCTACGGTTTCGTCGCCTCCGTGCTCCCCGTGTGGATGCTGCTGGCCCCGCGCGACTACCTCTCCACCTTCATGAAGGTCGGCACCATCGCCCTGATGGCCGTCGGTGTCGTGGTCGCCGCCCCGAACCTCCGCGCCGAGTCGGTCACCGAGTTCGCGCACACGGGCGCCGGACCGGTCTTCGCCGGCTCCCTCTTCCCCTTCCTCTTCATCACGATCGCCTGCGGCGCCCTGTCCGGATTCCACGCCCTGGTCTCCTCCGGCACCACGCCGAAGCTGATCCAGAAGGAGTCCCAGGTCCGCATGATCGGCTACGGCTCCATGCTCACGGAGTCCTTCGTCGCCGTGATGGCCCTGATCGCCGCGTGCGTCCTGGAGCCGGGCCTCTTCTACGCCATGAACTCTCCGGCCGCGCTGCTCGGCCCGACCGTCGACACGGCCGCCGAGGCGGTCAAGAACCTCGGCTTCACCATCACACCCGAGCAACTCACCGCGGCGGCCAAGGCCGTCGAGGAGGAGACCCTCGTCGGCCGCTCCGGCGGCGCGCCGACCCTGGCGGTGGGCATGTCGGAGATCTTCGCCGGGGTCTTCGGCGGCGCCGGGATGAAGGCCTTCTGGTACCACTTCGCGATCATGTTCGAGGCGCTGTTCATCCTCACCACCGTGGACGCCGGCACGCGCGTCGGGCGCTTCATGCTCCAGGACATGCTCGGCAACGTCTGGAAGCCGATCGGCCGCGTGACCTGGAAGCCGGGCATCTGGATCACCAGCGCCCTGGTCGTCGGTGCCTGGGGGTACTTCCTCTACGCCGGGGTCACCGACCCCCTCGGCGGAATCAAGCAGCTCTTCCCGCTCTTCGGTATCGCCAACCAGTTGCTCGCCGCGGTCGCGCTGGCCGTGACCACGACCGTCCTCATCAAGTCCGGCAAGCTGCGCTGGGCCTGGGTCACCGGCATCCCGCTGGCCTGGGACGTGGCCGTCACGTTCACGGCGGGCTGGCAGAAGATCTTCTCCGACAACCCGGCCATCGGCTTCTTCGCCCTCCGCGACAAGTACGCGGCGGCCATCGACAAGGGCGAACTCCTGCCGGGCGCCACGACCATGGACGACATGCACACGATCGTCACCAACAACACGGTCGACGGCGTGATCATGGCGATCTTCCTGCTGCTGGTCCTCACGGTCCTGGTCAACTGCGCCGTGGTCTGCGTCCGCGCCGTACGGTCGCCGGTGCCCCTGCCGTCGACCGAGGCCCCGTACGTCGAGTCCCGCATCGACGAGGAGGGCTCCGAGAAGGAGTTGGTGGGAGCGGGTCGGTGACCGCCCGAAGCTGGGTGCGCGGAGTCCGCTGGTACCTGCGGGAGCTGACCGGCGAGGCGGAGTACGACCGCTACTGCGAGCGGCACCGCCGACACCACCCGAAGGCGCCGCTTCCGACCCGCAGGGAGTACGACGTCCTGCGGACCCGGCGGAGAGAGGAACACCCGGAGGGCCGCTGCTGCTGAGAGCGTCGGCCTGCTGAGCCGGCCCAGGGTGCGTTGTCGGGTGCGGGTGCGTGGGGGGCTGGTCGCGCAGTTCCCCGCGCCCCTGAAAAGCAGGGGCTGCGCCCCCTGCTTTTCAGGCCCGCAGCCCCGTCGTCTTTCAGGCCCGCAGGGTCGTCGCCTTTCAGGCCCGCAGGGCCTGGTCTTTCAGGGGCGTGGGGAACTGCGCGAGAAGCCCCACCGGACCCGCATCCGACAACACGCCCGAACCCACCCGAACCCACCCCCCTCCGACCCCCGGATCCAGAGATGCTGAGACGCCGACCCTCCCTCCTGATCCGCCCCGAACTCGACGACGACCCCCTGCACAGGACCCTGACCGAACTCCGCCCCACCCCTCAACTCCACGGCCTCGGCGCCGGCCGCTCCCGCCCCCCATGGGAACCCGTGGCCGACCTCCTCCGCACCACCGGCCGGGACTGGGACCGCCGAGCCCACCGCCTCGCCGTACTGGCCCGACGCCTCCCCGCCGCCGTCCCCCAGCGCTGGACGGCCGACCGCCCGGACGACGGCGACGCCCTCACCCTGCGCGCCTTCGTCGAGTCGCACCGCACCGCCGCCACCGACCGGGCCGCCGTCCGCCGCGCCGAACACGCCTGCCTCAGCGCCGCCGAGGCCTGCCCCGAGGACCCCACCCCCTGGCTGGCGCTGCTGTCCCTGATGGACACCTGCGCCGTACCGGTCAAGGACGCCGTGCCCGTATGGACGGAAGCCGTCGACCGGGCCCCTTGGCTCCGGACGTCCTACCACCGGCTGCTGCGCTATCTGTCCCCGCGCGCACACGGCACGGTCCCCGACATGATGGACTTCGCCTGGCAGGCCGCCGCCCGCGCACCCCACGGCTCACCGCTGGCCCTGCTCCCGGTGGCGGCCCGCGTCGAACTCATGGCCCATCGTCAGGGATCGACACCCGTCGACGCCCTCGGCTCGGGCGGCGGCAACTGGAACGAGCCCCGGTCCGTCCACGAGATCGACCTGGCCCTCAAGGGCTGGTTCGACGTCGGCACCGCACCCCACGCCGAGGCCGTCACCGACCTCAACACCCTCGCCTTCGCCCTCACCCGCGCACACCGCCCGGTCGAGGCCGCCCCCGTCTTCGTACGCCTGGGCCGCCATATGACCCGCCACCCGTGGGACCTGCTCCCCGAGCCGCAACGCACGTTCACGTACTGGCGGGAGCGCTCGACCCACGCCTGACCGGCACGGGCGCCGGCACCGGCGTGGGCAACCACACCTACACCGGGGTCGGTGCGCTCTCCTTCTCGGCCTCGGCCTCCGCCGCGGCCGCCGCCTCCGCGCGGTCGCGGCGCTCCCGGCGGGCGAGGACGACGTAGCCGACGGGAACGCCGAGGGCGAAGAGCCACCACTGCAGGGCGTAGGCGTAGTTCAGCGCGGCGTTCTCGTCACCGGGGCTGCCCAGCTGTTGCGGGGTGTCGCCCTTGGGCTCGGGCTCGGTCTGCGTGAGATAGCCGCCGAGTACCTGGGCCCCGAGGCGCTTCGCCTCCCGCTCGCTGTCGATCAGCATGATCTGCCGGTCCGGCAGGCCCTTGAGGTCCTTGATGCCGCTCGCCTCGGTCGTCTCGTCGGGCATCAGGCGCCCGGTGACGGTGACCTCGCCGGCGGGCGGGGCGGGGATCTCGGGGAACGCGGTCTGGCTCGGACCGTTCGCGGGGATCCAGCCCCGGTTGACGAGCAGCACCCTGCCGTCGTCGAGCACGAACGGGGTCAGGACGTGGAAGCCGACCTCGTCGTCGGCGTTGACCCGGCGGCGGACGACGACCTCGTCATCGGTGTCGAACCGGCCCTTCGCGGTCACCGTGCGGTAGCGCTCGGCGCTGGTGACGGTGTGTCCGGGTGAGGTCAGCCGCTCCACGGGCACCGGCTTCGCGGCCAGCGCGTCGGCGACGAGCTGGTTGCGCGCGCTGCGCTCCTCGTAGCGATCCATCTGCCAGAAACCCAGCCTGACCATGGTCGGGATCAGGACGAGGGCGACCAGCGCGAGGATCACCCACTGCCGGGACAACAGGAAGCGGTACACCCCACGACCGTACAACTCGGTCGTGGGGCGTGTTCGGGCGGGTGCGCACTCGGAAGTGCTCAGACTTTGTCGACGATGCCCGCCTTCCCCTCGGCCCGCGCGCAGTGGGCGCCGCAGTACCAGTGGCCGTCGACGTCGACGCCCTGGCCGATGATCTGCACCCGGCAGTGCTCGCAGATGGGGGCCATGCGGTGGATCGCGCAGGAGAAGCAGTCGAAGACGTGCACCGCGCCCTGGGCGTGGACCTCGAAGGTCATTCCGTAGTCATTGCCGCAAACTTCGCATCTCGCCATGCGCCACAGGGTGAGCCGTCGTCACCGCGTGGGCGAGCGGATGCCGGGCGAGTCGCCCGGCAATCACCCGTCCGTACGGGTCACTCGTCGGCGGGCGCGACATCGCGGAGCAACTGCCCGAACGCGGCCTCGTCCACCACCGGCGTCCCGTACTGCCGGGCCTTGACCACCTTCGACGTGTTCGAATCGGGGTCGTTGGTCACGAGCAGACTGGTCACCCGGGACAGGCTCGTCGCCACATGCAGCCCCGCCTCGATCGCACGGTCCTCCAGCAGATCGCGCTCGACCGACGTGTCCCCGGAGAAGGCGACTCGCATGCCCTGCTTGAGCGGTTTGCCGTCCTCGAAACGCCCGGGGTTGGGGTAGGGGCACGCAGGCCGCTTCCGCGCGGGCCGCCAACTGGTGGGCCGGTAACCGCCGTAGCCGCCTCCGGGGCCCGCCTGCTGTCCGATGCGGGGTGCGGCGGGGCTGTCCCGCCACTCGGTCAGCGGCCGGCACTCGTGCAGCGGCAGCCGTACACCGCTCGCGGCGGCGACCCGCAGACTCGGCCGGAACGCCTCCGCCAGCACTCGGGCGTCGTCCAGCGCGTGGTGCGCCCGCTGCTGCACGACCCCGAAGTGCGCCGCCAGCGACTCCAGCTTGTGGTTGGGCAGCGGCAGCCCCAGCTCCTTCGACAGCGCGATGGTGCACAGCCGTTGGCGCACCGGTGCCTCGGTCTCCGCGCGCGCGTACTCCCGGGCGATCATCGACCAGTCGAACACCGCGTTGTGCGCGACGAGCACACGGTCCGCGAGCCGCGCGGAGAACTCCTCCGTGATCTCCTTGAACAGCGGTGCTCCTTCGAGCACATCGCTCGTCAGCCCGTGGATCCACACCGGCCCCGGGTCCCGCTCCGGGTTCACCAACGTGTACCAGTGGTCCTCGACCTCGCCCCGCGCGTCCAGTCTGTACACAGCCGCGGAAATTATCCGGTCGTCCCGGGCCAGCCCGGTCGTCTCCACGTCCACGACCGCGTACCCCTGTGGGTACGCGGCCGGCCAAGGCGCTTGCGACGCTGCGGTCGTGTGGTCTTCGAGCATGGTCCATGAGGATACGGGCCTCGACTGACAGCTCGTTACCCGGCGCCGGAGCGGCACAGGTGACGGAGTGACAGCTGCCGCACCGTCCCCTGGTTTGGTGGAGAGCGCCAAGAAGCAAGCGCGTACCGCCGGAAATACTTGTCAGTAACAACGTCTAGCCCCCGTCCATCAGCGGTTCTACCGTGCCCCCATGCCGAACCTGCCCGATGTCGTGCTCTGGTCGATACCCGCCTTCGTGCTGCTCACCGTGATCGAGGTGATCAGCGTCCGGATCCATCCGGACGAGGACGCCGCGGGGTACGACGCGAAGGACGCCGCGACGAGCGTAGGTATGGGGCTCGGGAGCCTTGCCTTCGACTTCCTCTGGAAGATCCCGATCGTCGCGATCTACACCGCGATCCACGAACTGACCCCGCTGCGCGTCCCGGTCCTGTGGTGGACGATCCCGCTGATGCTGCTCGCGCAGGACTTCTTCTACTACTGGTCCCACCGCGGCCACCACGTGATCCGGATCCTCTGGGCCTGTCACGTCGTCCACCACTCCAGCCGGAAGTTCAACCTCACCACCGCCCTCCGGCAACCCTGGACGACCTGGACGGTCTGGCCCTTCTACGTCCCGCTCATCGCCCTCGGCGTGCACCCGGCCGCGCTCGCCTTCTGCTCCTCCGCCAACCTCGTCTACCAGTTCTGGATCCACACCGAGCGCATCGGGAAGCTGCCCCGCGCCTTCGAGTTCGTCTTCAACACGCCCTCGCACCACCGGGTCCACCACGCCTCCCAGGGCGGCTACCTGGACCGCAACTTCGGCGGCATCCTCATCGTCTGGGACCGGCTCTTCGGCTCGTTCGTCGAGGAGGCCGAGCGGCCGGTGTACGGCCTGACGAAGAACATCGACACGTACAACCCGCTGCGGGTGGCCACACACGAGTACGTCGCCATCGCCAAGGACCTGAGGCGGGCGAACGGTTGGGGCGAGCGGGCGGGCCGGGTCTTCGGGGGGCCCGGCTGGAAGCCCGCACAGCCGATCCCGGCCCCCACACCGCCCCCGAGCCCGACCCAGGCCACGACCCCGCCCCCGACCCCGTCATCTTCGTCCTCGTCCTCGTCCTCGAAGACCGTCGCGTGAGGCGGGGCAGGGAGTCCGTCCTCCTCATCGCCTTCGGGGTCGTCGTCGGCGTCGACCTCGGGTCCCTGGCCGCCGGCTTCGACGTGGGGCACCTCGTCGCCAAACCCCTGCTGATGCCCCTGCTCGCGGTGTACGCGTACACGCGCGGCGCGCCCCGCCCGCTGATCGTCGCCCTGTTGTTCGGCTGGGGCGGCGACGTACTGCTCCTCTCCGACGCCGAACCGGCCTTCCTCGCCGGGATGGCCTCCTTCGCGGCGGGGCACGTCTGCTACCTCGTGCTGTTCGCCGGACTCGGCAGAGACCGCAGAGACCCTAGGCCCGGCCCGCCGGCGCACGCTGTCGCGTTCGGTGTCGCGTACGGCCTCGCCCTGGTCGTCGTCGTCGCGAGTCTGTGGCCCGGTCTGCCGGTCGAGCTACGTCTCCCCGTCGCCGGGTACAGCGCCCTGCTGACCACGATGGCGTGGGCCGCCACCCGGCTCGGGCTCGTCGCGGGGCTCGGCGGCGCTCTCTTCGTGGTGTCGGACATGCTCATCGCGACCGGCGTCGCCGAGTGGCCGCAGCCGCCCCGCCCCGACCTGTGGATCATGCTCACCTATCTGGCGGCGCAGTACCTGCTGACCCGGGGCGTCCTAGGCACCCCCGGCGCGCGCCCCGAGGGCACCCCGGCGGAGGGGGAGGTGTCCCGGCCCACGGTGTGACCGGCCCGCGCGGCGCACCCCCGCCGCACGTCGCCCTCACCAGCGGATCGGCAGTGGCAACGCCGTCAACAGCGCCGACACCGCGACGACCGCGCCCAGCACCACCACCTCCGCGCGTGCGGGAGCGCAGGCGTCGAGGGGATCGTCGGTCGTGCGGCGCAGCCGCAGCCGCGCACAGAGGGCCAGCACGGCGACGCAGGCCACGAGCAGGACCTTGGCGAACAGGGCGCGCCCGTACGCCGTCTCCGTCAGCTGGTCGAGGACCGTGCCCGGCGGCATCCGGCGCAGAGTGCTCCACACCCCGGTGGCGGTGACGGCGGCGAGCAGAACGGCGGCCACGCGCGCGTAGAGCCCCAGCAGCGCGGTGCCCGGCCCCGACGAGCGCCACGCGCGCGTGCGCAGGGTCCGCAGCACGTGCGGCAGGCCGCCCGCCCACAGCGCCGCGCACGTCAGGTGAATCACGGTCAGGGCGGTGCCGACCAGCGGGTCGTGGAAGTCCGTGGTCGGGTGGGCGCGCAGTGCCTCCGCGACGACGACGGCGGCCAGGGGCAGTGCCTGGGCGGTCGGCCGACGGGACAGCGCCAGCAGACCGGCCGCCGCGAAGGCGTTGACCTCCAGGAGGGCGAGCTTGCCGTCCCGGGTCTCGTAGAGGCCGCCCACGTCGATGTCGGCGGGAGAGCCCGGCACCAGATTGCCGGTGGCCACGACCGAGGCGAGCCCCAGCGAGGCCACGAGACCGGCCCCGGCGGCCCAGGGTGCCCAACTGCGCGGCGCCTGCCCGGGCGCGCCGGGCACCCGCCGCACCAGCAGCGCCACGAACAGCTCACCCGCCGGCACGCACAACGCCGCCAGCAGCACGGTCCGCAGCAGGGCGATCCCACCGGCCCCGGGTGCCCCGGCCTCACCGGTGCCGTCCAGCGCCACCCGGGGCCCCAACAGGGGTATCAGCGCCCCCACGGCGACCAGGACGAGCATCGCGACGGCCCGCCAGGTCCCTCTCCCGGTCAGGCCGGTCCGCCGCGCAGGCCCCTCCGTCTCCGCTTTCGTCGCCGCCGCCGTGCGTCTCGTCAGGTTCACCCCGGAAAGTTCACCAGCCGTACCAGAACCGGGCAAGTGTCAGAAAACAATCGCCAGTTCGATATTTCGCCCATGTGTGCGGTTCCGGGCTGCGGGTGACTCAATGCCGACTCGACTCGACGCGACCCCAGCGCGCCTCGTCCGCTCCCCAGACCCCGGGCGGCCGTGTCCAGTCCTCCGGCCCGCCCTCGAAGGAGACCGGCGACCGCGCGTACCGCAGCCGTCCCAGCGGGCTGTCCCGCTCGGCGAGCCACGCCTCCGGGCCGTCGTGGCCCGCGTGTTCGTCACCGCTCCGGTGGCTGTCCGGGCCGGGCTCGACGTCGTCCGTCAACCAGGCCGCCGTACGCGCGAGCGCCAGCCGCACGACGCTACCGCCGCCCCCGTCCACCCGCTCGGTGAGCGCCCGCAGCACGGCCGCCGCCAGCAGATAGCCCGTCCCGTGGTCCAGCGCCTGCACGGGCAGCGCGCCCGGCTGTTCCCGGGACCCCTCGACCGCCGCGATGCCCGTGGCCACCTGCACCAGGCTGTCGAAGCCTCGCCGCCCCGCCCACGGCCCGTACGCGCCCCACGCCGAGAGCTGGGCCACGACCAGCCCGGGCCGCCGCTCGACCAGCGCCTCGGGCGACAGCCCGAACCGGTCCAGCGCGCCGGGCCGGTACCCGGTGACGACGACGTCCGCCTCCGCGAGCAGTGCCTCGAAGGTCCTGGGGTCCGCGGTCAGATCGAGCGTCGCCGACCTCTTCCCGAAACCCGTGTCGGCGTGCTGGTCGAGGATCTCGGGCATCCCCGGCGGGTCGATCCGCAGCACGTCCGCGCCCAGCAGGGCGAGCGTGCGGGTGGCGACCGGTCCCGCTATGACCCGGGTCAGGTCCAGGACACGCACCCCGGCGGCCGGCGCGGACACCTCCGCCCCGGTACCGAACACACGCGCGCGTGACGCGTCGGAGCCGTCCCACCGCCACCACTCGACCAGCGGACGCTCCCGTACGGCCGCCGCCTGCTCGTGCGCCGCCCACTCCTTCGGCGTCCGCAGGGCGAACGCCAGACCCCCGGCCCCGCACACGGCCTCCTCGACCTCCAGGGACGACCGTTCGGCGAGTGCCGACCCGACGGCGGGCACCCCCTCGTCAGGCAGCTCACCGACACGCACCCCCAGCGCGGACAGCAGCCGCTCCCGGTGATGCGGATAGTTCGCGTGCGTCCGCACCCAACCGTCCGCCGTCCGCCAGAACCGCGACAGTGGCGCGAAGTTGACCGGCGCCCGCCCGTCGACGAGCAGATGACGTTCACTCACGAAGGCGGTGCCGACCGCGCCGTCGTCCACCCGCACCCGGGGGACCTCGGCGAGCCCGGCCCGGCGCGCGCCCAACTCGGCCGCCGCCAGCGCGCACACCCCGACGCAGGTCCGCGCCAGCTCCCGTACCGGCAGCCGGGCGTCGAGCACCCCGCTCCGTACGACGGTCGAGACCCTCGGCAGCAGAGTGGGATCGCCGCCCAGGGCCGCCCACACACCATCCATGTCAGTCATGATCCGAACCTACGCAACGGAAGGGCCGGGCGGTGTACCACCGCCCGGCCCGACTTCCGTGGAGAGCTCCCTACCTGGTCACCGCGTCCAGCGCGTCCGTGGTGCCGAAGCCGTAGAAGCCGTTGTAGTTCCTCGGCCCCTCGCAGACCGCGTCGACCTTGCCGTCCCCGTCGATGTCGTACGGGTCGGTGCAGGGCGTGGCGTCGGCCTGGGCGTACAGCAGTGCCTTGACCAGGGCGGCCGGAGCGTGCGGGTGGGTCGACTTGATCAGGGCCGCGACGCCCGCGACGTGCGGCGACGCCATCGACGTACCGGCCATGTAGCCCCACCTGCCGCCGGGCAGCGGACCCAGGATCAGTCCGCTGGTGGCGGGCGGGGCCGGGGTCTGGAAGCGGGTCGAGTCGCCGCCGGGTGCGGCGATGTCGATCACGCCCAGACCGTGGTTGGAGAAGGACGACTTGATGCCCTTGGCGCCGGTCGAGGCGACCGTGACGACACCCGGCAGCTGGGTCGGGATGTCGAGGCACTCGGACGGGTCGATCACCCGGTCCGACGGCGTCGAGTCGTTGGGGGAGACCGGGTCGGTGATCTCGTCGGCCGCGAGGTCGTAGTTCTCGTTGCCGGCCGCGGCGACATTGACCGCGCCCTTCTGCTCCGCGTACTTCGTCGCCCGGCCGAGGGCCTCCACCAGCGCCTTCTGGTCCGGGTCGTTCTTGCAGTTGAAGTACCAGGGGTCGGTGTAATAGCTGTTGTTGGTGACGTCCACTCCGTGCTCGGCCGCCCACATGAAGCCGCAGACAACGGCCTCCGTGTAGAAGTAGCCGGCGGTGGTCGACACCTTGATGCCGGACACCTTCACCCCGGGCGCCACACCCGTGACACCGACGCCGTTCTTCGCGGCGGCGATCTCACCGGCCACATGGGTGCCGTGCGCGCTCTCCGTGGGCCCCGGCCGCCAGGCCCCGTCGCTGGTGTCGGGCTTGCCCGTCACACAGTTGGCGGAGGCGTCGCGGTCGAAGTTCGGCGCGATGTCCGGGTGCGTGTCGTCGACACCGGTGTCGATGACGGCGACCGTGACGTCCCGGCTGCCGAGCGAGACCTCGTGGGCCTTGTCGGCCTTGATGGCCGGCAGGTCCCACTGCAACGGCTCCAGCGGGTCCTGCCCGTCCACCGCCTCGACGTCGGCGACCTCCTCGGCGGTCAGCACCTTCGGGGTGCCCACGTCGGTGGTCGACTGGGCGGGCAGCGGCGCGGTGCGGGTGGCACCGGCCGACCGCACCCCGCGCACCTCACGGATCTCCGCGGCGAAGCCGGGGTTCGTGGAGTGGACGACCACGACCCCGATCCGGTCGTACGACGTCACGATCGTGCCACCGGCCTCCGCGATCGCCTTCTTCACGTGCGCGGAGGGCCCGTGCCCGGCGCGCACGTTGACGACATAGCTGAGCCCGGGTGCGTCGGACTGACCGGCCGATCCGGCCGATCCGGCCGACTCGGCCGCCGAGGCCGTGATGTCAGGTACGACGAGCAGCGCGGTCGCCATGGCCATCCCCAGCGGGATCGCGGTCAGACGACGGGAGCGTTTGAGAGGCGCTGTCATGCTGTCTCCAGTTCGCTGTGGCTGCTCGCCGCTGCGGTTACTTGACGGCCTTCAGGGCGTTGACGATGCCGAACCCGTAGAAACCGTTCACGCTGGGGCTGCCTTCGCAAACCGCGTCCTGGACGCCGTCGCCGTTCTGGTCGTACGACGTCGGGCAGGCCTGCTCGTCCGCCTGGGCCTTCAGCAGCCACTGCAGCTGCTTCGGGGAGGCCCACGGGTGCGTGGACTTCAGCAGCGCGGCGACACCGGCGGCGTGCGGCGACGCCATCGAGGTGCCCTGGAGGTAGCCGTACTCGCCGTTCGGCATCGTGGACAGGATGCGGCCGTTCTTCGACGGCGTGTCCGGGATCTGGTAGCGGCTGTCACCACCCGGGGCCGCGATGTCGACGACGCCGTTGCCGTACGTGGAGTAGAACGACTTCTCGTTCTTCACGCCCGTCGCGCTGACCGTGACGATGCCCGGCAGCTGGGTCGGCACGTCGAAGCACTCGCTCGGGTCGATGGTGCGCTCGACCGGCGTGGTGTCGTTCGGGCTGGACGCGTCCAGGATCGCGTCGGAGGCCAGGTCGTGGTTGGAGTTGCCGGCCGAGGCCAGGTGCAGGGTGCCCTTCCTGGTGGCGTACTTCTGCGCCCGGTTCACCGCGTCGACGATGGCTTCCTGGTCCGGGTCGTCCACGCAGTTGTAGAGCCACGGGTCCACGTAGTAGCTGTTGTTCGTGATCTCCACGCCGCGGTCGGCGGCGAAGACGAACGCGCAGACGACCGACTCGGCGTAGAAGAGGCCGCTGGCACGGTCGGTCACGTTGATGCTGGAGACCTTCACACCCGGCGCGACACCGGCGACACCGACGCCGTTGCGGGCCGCGGCTATCTCACCGGCCACATGGGTGCCGTGGTAGTCCTGAGGGGTGTACGGGCGCCAGGAGCCCTCGCTGGTGTCCGCGACACCGCCGTTGCAGTTGGCGGACTGGGACTTGGAGAAGTTCGGCGCCAGGTCCGGGTGGGTGTCGTCGACGCCCGTGTCGATGACGGCGACCGTGACCTTCTTGCTGCCATCGTCGATCTTGGCGGCCTGGTCGGCGCCGATCGAGCGCAGGTCCCACTGGTCGGCCTCAAGAGGCTCGGCGTCGGGGATGTCCGCCGAGGCGGCCCTCACCTTCGCGGCCTCCGCGTCCGTCAGCATGTCGACGGCGCCCAGGTCCGTCGTACCGGCGGGGGTCAGCGGCGAGGTCCGGGTGGCACCGGCGGACTGCACCCCACGCGCCGCGCGGATCGTCGCACCGAACGCGGGGTCGGTCGAGTGGACCACGATCACGCCGATCTTGGCGTAGGTGACCACTATCTTGCCGCCGGCCTTGGTTATCGCCTTCTGCACGGAGGCGATCGTGCGCTTGTCCGTCTTCGTGTTCACGACGTACGACAGGTTCGGGCCCTCCGCGGTCGCGGCGGTGGACTCCGTGACCGGGGCCGCCGAGGCGACACCCGGCAGGAAACCGAGCGAGGCGGTCAGCGACAGGACGACCGGCACCGCGAGTGCGAGCTGTCGCCTGGAGCGCAGATGAGCCATGGGATCTCCACATCATCCTCAAAGAAACCGGCCCGAGACACACGGGTGCCCGGGCAGGTACATGACGTTGGTGGTGCAGCCCGAAGCTATCCCTGGTCGTCGCCGGCCAGCAATGACTTCACGGGCGGGAGGCCGAAGTAGAGGGGTAACCCTCGAAGTCACCGCACCTCCCGGCCGTTTCCCCACGGCCGCGTGTCGAACGTGTACGGCTCCCGCGGCGCTTTCCGAATCGGTTTTCGAAAGAAACACGCACGGTTGAACCGGTCCTCGTGTGCCGCCGTGACGTTGAGCAGGGAGCGCGAGCACGATCGCGCACCCGTCATCGAAGGAACAGAGCCGACCCCATGTCCGAACCCAGTCCGTCCCCCGATCCGACGGCGAAAAAGTCACCGCCCACCGTCGCGAAGGCGGCTCAGACGCGAGGAGACTCCGTGGCAACCGACGCACCGCCCCCAGCGAAGGCCGAGCATCACCTCCCCTCACCCGAGGAGTTCGCCGCGGTCCAGGAGAGCGCCGAGTTCGCCGAACTGCGCCGCTCCTACCGCTCGTTCGCCTTCCCGCTGACCGTGGGCTTCATCGCCTGGTACCTGCTGTACGTCCTGCTCTCCAACTACGCGGGCGACTTCATGGGCACCAAGCTCTTCGGCAACATCAACGTCGCCTTCGTCCTCGGCGTCGCACAGTTCGTCACCACGTTCCTCATCGCCTGGTGGTACTCGAAGCACGCCGCCGCGAAGCTCGACCCCAAGGCCGAGGCGATCAAGTCCCGGATGGAGGGCGGCGCATGAGCTCCGTACAGCAGACGTTCCTCGCGGCCAACGAGGCGAGCCAGCACCGGCCGCTCATCATCACCCTGTTCGCGCTGTTCGTCCTGGCGACCCTCGGCATCACCATCTGGGCCGGCCGCCAGACCAAGGACGCCGCCGACTTCTACGCGGGCGGGCGCCAGTTCAGCGCCTTCCAGAACGGCCTCGCGGTCTCCGGCGACTACATGTCGGCCGCGTCCTTCCTCGGTATCGCGGGCGCGATCGCCCTCTTCGGCTACGACGGCTTCCTCTACTCCATCGGCTTCCTCGTCGCCTGGCTGGTCGCCCTGCTCCTGGTCGCCGAGCCGCTGCGCAACTCCGGCCGCTACACCATGGGTGACGTGCTCGCGTACCGCATGCGCCAGCGCCCGGTCCGCACCGCGGCCGGCACGTCCACGATCGTCGTCTCGATCTTCTACCTGTTGGCCCAGATGGCGGGCGCGGGCGTCCTCGTCTCGCTGCTGCTCGGCATCACCTCCGACGCCGGCAAGATCCTGATCGTCGCCCTCGTCGGCGTTCTGATGATCGTCTACGTCTCCATCGGCGGTATGAAGGGCACCACCTGGGTCCAGATGGTGAAGGCGGTGCTGCTGATCGGCGGCACGATCCTCATTACGTTCCTGGTGCTGCTGAAGTTCAACTTCAACATCTCCGATCTGCTCGGCACGGCCGCCGAGAACAGCGGCAAGGGCGCCGCCTTCCTGGAGCCCGGCCTCCAGTACGGCGCGACCGGCACCTCCAAGCTGGACTTCATCTCCCTCGGCATCGCCCTGATCCTCGGCACCGCGGGCCTGCCGCACATCCTGATCCGCTTCTACACGGTGCCCAACGCCAAGGCCGCCCGTAAGTCCGTGAACTGGGCCATCGGTATCATCGGCGGCTTCTACCTGATGACCATCGCCCTCGGCTTCGGCGCCGCCGCGCTGATCTCCCAGGACGAGATCATCGCCTCCAACCCATCGGGCAACACGGCGGCCCCGCTGCTCGCCCTGCACCTCGGCGGTGTCGACTCGGCCTGGGGCGCGATCCTGCTCGCCACGATCTCGGCGGTGGCCTTCGCGACCATCCTCGCTGTGGTCGCCGGCCTCACCCTCGCCTCGTCGTCCTCCTTCGCGCACGACATCTACGCCAACGTCATCCGCAAGGGGAAGGCCTCCGGCGCCGAGGAGGTCCGCGCGGCCCGCTGGGCGACCGTAGCCATCGGCATCGTCTCCATCGGCCTCGGCGCCCTCGCACGCGACCTGAATGTGGCCGGCCTGGTCGCGCTCGCCTTCGCGGTCGCGGCCTCCGCCAACCTGCCGACCATCCTCTACAGCCTCTTCTGGAAGAGGTTCACCACCCAGGGCGCGCTGTGGTCGATCTACGGCGGTCTGATCGTCGCCGTCGGCCTGGTGCTGTTCTCGCCGGTGGTCTCCGGCGACCCGAAGGCGATGTTCCCGGACGTCGACTTCGCCTGGTTCCCGCTGAAGAACCCGGGCATCATCTCCATCCCGTTCGGCTTCCTCATGGGCTTCCTCGGCACCGTCCTGTCCAAGGAGAAGCCGGACGAGGCCAAGTACGCCGAGCTGGAGGTCCGCTCCCTCACGGGTACCGGCGCACACTGATCCGGCCCGCCGCGCACGGGGCCGCCGTAGATCCCTACGGCGGCCCCGCGTGCTGTCCGCGTCGTAGGGATCTACGGCGATTCCTCGCCGCGTCTCGTGCGATCGGGCCTGTGATGTTGTCAGCGCGGTCACGTAGGCTCGCAGATGTCGAACGATTGTGATCCGCCGCGAGGGAGGGGGCCCACGTGCTCATCGACACCTACGGCCGAGTGGCCACCGACCTGAGGGTTTCGCTGACCGACCGGTGCAATCTGCGCTGTACGTACTGCATGCCCGAAGAGGGCCTGCAGTGGCTGGCCAAGCCCGACCTGCTCGACGACGACGAGATCGTCCGTCTCATCGACATAGCCGTCCGCGTCCTGGGCGTCGAGGAGGTCCGCTTCACCGGCGGTGAGCCGCTCCTGCGCCCCGGCCTGGTCGGCATCGTGGAGCGCGTGGCGGCCCTCGCCCCCCGCCCCCAGATGTCCCTGACCACCAACGGCATCGGCCTCAAGCGCACGGCGACGGCCCTGAAGGCGGCCGGCCTGGACCGGGTGAACGTCTCCCTGGACACCCTCCGCCCGGACGTCTTCAAGACCCTCACCCGCCGGGACCGCCTCAAGGACGTCCTGGAGGGCCTGCAGGCCGCCCGCGACGCCGGCCTGACCCCCGTCAAGGTCAACTCGGTCCTGATGCCGGGCCTGAACGACAACGAGGCGCCCGACCTCCTGGCCTGGGCCGTCGAGCACGACTACGAGCTGCGTTTCATCGAGCAGATGCCCCTGGACGCCCAGCACGGCTGGAAGCGCGACGGCATGGTGACCGCCGGCGACATCCTGACCTCCCTGCGCACCCGCTTCGACCTCACCCCCGAGGGCCAGGACGAACGCGGCTCGGCCCCGGCGGAACGCTGGCTGGTCGACGGCGGCCCCCACCGCGTGGGCGTCATCGCCTCCGTCACCCGCCCCTTCTGCTCCGCCTGCGACCGCACCCGCCTCACCGCCGACGGCCAGGTCCGCACCTGCCTCTTCGCCCGCGAGGAGACCGACCTGCGCGCCGCGCTGCGCTCCGGCGCCCCGGACGAGGAGATAGCCCGTATCTGGCGCCTGGCGATGTGGGGCAAGAAGGCGGGCGCGGGCCTCGACGACCCGTCGTTCGTCCAGCCCGACCGCCCGATGTCGGCGATCGGGGGCTGACAGCCGCGCCCCAGCCCCCTATTCCTTGGGCGATTCCTCGGGCGCTTCCCACTTCTCCAGCTCGACGACATCCTTCAAGAAGCCCCGCACGCCCAGGAACTGCGACAGATGCTCCCGATGCTCGTCGCACGCGAGCCACGTCTTGCGCCGCTCAGGCGTGTGCAGCTTCGGGTTGTTCCAGGCGAGCACCCAGACCGCGTCGGCCCGGCACCCCTTGGCCGAACAGATGGGGGAGGACGGATCGGAGCCGGGGACGTTGAGGATGTTCACGCGTCGACCCTAGCCGCAGGGATCCGGCCGTAGAAAAGGCGACGCCGAGCAGCCACGGGGGGAGCTGCCCGGCGTCGGTCTGTCGCTCCGACGGGGGATGCGGAGCGCGTACGAAGTATGTCACGGGTAGGCCTCTGCCCGGCACAGGAACTACATGATTGATCTGAGCTTTTCTTGAGCTTGGCGGGTGGCCGGATTCCGCTTCGTACGGACGGTCTCAGGGCCGGAGCTCAGGCCCGCTCGCGCGGCTCGCTCCGCCGGCCCGCCGCGCTGTCGGCCGCAGGGTCGGCCGCGGAGTCCTCCGGGACGGATTCCGCGGGCGGCGTGATCATCGGTCGCATGGGCGCCCGCACGAACGTGGAGGGCAGCGAGGGCGCGTTCTCCCGGCCCGCGTTGGCGATCACCACGGCGATGTACGGCAGCACCGCGCCGAGCACCAGCGCGACGACCGCGACGTGCCGTTCGACGTTCCAGAGGACCGCGGCGGCGATCACCGCGAGGGTGCGCACGGACATCGAGATGATGTAGCGACGCTGTCGGCCGCGGACGTCGTCGGCGAGGCCCTGCCGGGCACCTGTGATCCGGAAGACCTCGACGTTGCCATGCTTCCGCATCGCGTTCCACCACCTGCCCGTTCGGAGGCACCCGGCCTGTTCCCGCCCGTGTCCGCTCCAGGGAACGCGGTCCGGACAAGCTCAACGTTACGCCGCGTCTGCGCCGCCTACGAGACCGGGTCACCTTCCACGGAGAGTGCGGGACATGCGCCGTAGCGTGTACAGCGGTGCCCGACATGCGGCGTACCGCAGGCAGGCCGACACTGGGCGTAATGCTCACGTCGAGCCGTACGAGGAGGCAGCCATGGGCTGGTTGTGGGCGATCATCGTGGGATTCGTACTGGGCCTGCTGGCCAAGGCGATCCTCCCGGGCAAGCAGCACAGCCCGCTCTGGCTGACGACGATCTTCGGCATGCTGGGCGCCGTCCTCGGCAACGCGATCGCACGCGGCTTCGGCGTTGAGGAGACCGCCGGCATCGACTGGAGCCGCCACATCTTCCAGCTGGTCGCCGCGATCGCCATCGTGGCCCTGGGCGACATGGCGTACATGGCGACCCTGGGCAAGAGAAAACAACGACGGGTCTGAGCCCCGTAAGGGGCGCGGGGAACCGCGCGAGCAACCACGACGCAGCGGCACTCGCGGGGCCCCACGCCCCTACGGCCCTAGGCTCCGGCCACCTCGACCGCGGCCAGGTTCTTCTTCCCCCGCCGCAGCACCAGCCACCGCCCGTGGATCAGCTCTTCCCGGGAGGGCACCGCGTCTTCGGCGGTGACCTTCACGTTGTTCACGTACGCCCCGCCCTCCTTCACGGTCCGCCGCCCCGCGGACTTGCTGGGCACCAGCCCGACCTCCGCGAAGAGGTCCACGACCGGCGCCAGCTCGGTCACCTTCGCGTGCGGCAGCTCGGAGAGCGCCGCGGCCAGCGTCTTCTCGTCCAGCTCCGCCAGCTCGCCCTGACCGAACAGGGCCCGGGACGCGGCGATCACGGCGGCCGTCTGCCGCTCCCCGTGCACCAGCGTCGTCAGCTCCTCGGCCAGCGCCCGCTGCGCGGCCCGTGCCTGCGGCCGCTCCTCCGTCTGCTTCTCCAACTCCTCAAGCTCCGCACGGGACTTGAAGGACAGGATTCGCATGTACCGGCTGATGTCCCGGTCGTCCACGTTCAGCCAGAACTGGTAGAACGCGTACGGCGTGGTCATCTCCGGGTCGAGCCAGACGGCGCCGCCCTCGGTCTTGCCGAACTTGGTGCCGTCCGCCTTGGTCATCAGCGGGGTGGCCAGCGCGTGCGCCTCTACACCGGGCTCCAGCCGGTGGATCAGGTCCAGGCCGGCCGTGAGGTTGCCCCACTGGTCGCTGCCGCCCTGCTGGAGCGTGCAGCCGTACCTCCGGTAGAGCTGGAGGAAGTCCATGCCCTGGAGGATCTGGTAGCTGAACTCGGTGTAGCTGATGCCCTGGTCGGACTCCAGACGACGGGCGACGGAGTCCTTCGTCAGCATCTTGTTGACGCGGAAGTGCTTGCCGATGTCCCGCAGGAACTCGATGGCGGACAGGCCCTCGGTCCAGTCGAGGTTGTTGACCATGACGGCCGCGTTCTCGCCCTCGAAGGACAGGAACGGCTCGATCTGGCCGCGCAGCTTTCCGACCCAGCCGGCGACGGTCTCCGGGTCGTTCAGCGTGCGCTCCGCCGTCGGGCGGGGGTCGCCGATCAGGCCCGTCGCACCGCCGACCAGCGCCAGCGGCCGGTGACCGGCCTGCTGGAGCCGGCGCACGGTGAGCACCTGCACCAGATGTCCGACGTGCAGGGACGGCGCGGTCGGGTCGAAACCGCAATAGAACGTGACGGGACCGTCCGCGAGCGCCTTGCGCAAAGCGTCCTCGTCGGTGGACAGGGCGAACAGGCCCCGCCACTTCAGCTCGTCGACGATGTCCGTCACGGTTCTCGTGTCTCCTCGAGTGGGTCGCACCAGGTGAATCAGGTACGAGGTTATACGCCCTGGCTGACAGAACTCATATTGAAATCCGGCACCCGCAGGGCGGGCATCGCGGCCCTGGTGAAGTAGTCGCTCCACTCGCGCGGCAGCGTCTTCTCCGTGCGCCCGGCCTCCGTGGCCCGGCCGAGCAGGTCCACCGGCGACTCGTTGAACCGGAAGTTGTTGACCTCGCCCGTGACCTCGCCGTTCTCCACGAGGTAGACGCCGTCCCGGGTCAGCCCGGTCAGCAGCAGCGTGGCCGGGTCGACCTCGCGGATGTACCAGAGGCAGGTCAGCAGCAGCCCGCGCTCGGTGTCCGCGACCATCTCCTCCAGGGAACGGTCCGCGCCGCCGTCCAGGATCAGGTTGCCGATCGTCGGCACCACCGGCAGCCCCGTCAGACCCGCGCTGTGCCGGGTCGTCGGCAGGTGCGCGATCTCGCCGCCGCTGATCCACTCGGTCGCCTTCAGCGGCAGCCCGTTGTCGAACGCCGAGCTGTCGCCGCCGGAGGAGTGGGCCAGCACGAAGGGCGCGGTCTCCAGGCCCGGCTCGTCGGGGTCGCTGCGCAGGGTCAGCGGCAGTTCGGTCAGCCGCTCGCCGATCCGGGTGCCGCCGCCGTGCTTGCTGAACACCGTCCGGCCCTCCGCCGCGTCCCGCGCCGACGCCGACCACATCTGGTAGATCAGCAGGTCGGCCACGGCCGTCGGCGGCAGCAGCGTCTCGTACCGTCCGGCGGGCAGCGGCACCCGCCGCTCGGCCCAGCCCAGGCGTACGGCCAGCTCCGTGTCCAGAGCCGCCGGGTCGACGTCCTTGAAGTCCCGCGTGGAACGCCCCGCCCAGGCGGAACGCTTGCGGTCCGGGGACTTGGCGTTCAGCTCCAGCGTCCCGTTCGGCTGGTCGTGGCGCAGCCGCAGCCCGGTGGACGTGCCGAGATAGCTCGACACCAGCTCGTGGTTGGCGAAGCCGTACAGCTCACGCCCGCCCGCCCGCGCGCGTGCGAAGGACTCGCCGAGGGCCGGCGCGAAGTCGGCGAACACGGCGGAGGAGGTCTCGGCGGGCGCGTCGGTGAAGTCGGGGGAGTGCGGCACCCCCGTGACCAGCGGCTGGGCGTCCTCGGCCGGACCGGCGCCGTGTGCGGCGGCCTCGGCGGCCCGCACCAGCGGCTCCAGCTCCTCGGCGGTGACGGCGGCCCGCGACACGACGCCGGAGGCGGTGCCCTCCTTGCCGTCGACGGTGGCGACGACGGTCACCGACCGGCCCCGGGTGACCCCGTTCGTGGTCAGCGCGTTGCCGGCCCAGCGGAGGTTCGCCGTCGAGTACTCGTCGGCGATCACCACACAGCCGTCGGCCCGGGAGAGGTCGAGGGCCCGCTCGACGATCTCGTGCGGCTTGTGCGCCTTGCTGCTGCGCGCGCTCATCGACCGGCCTCCTGCGTGGTGTTCAGGCTGTGCTCGCCCGGGGGACGACCCCCGGACCCCCGGCAGATCCCGTGGTGCGCGCTCATCGACCGGCCTCCTGCGTGGTGTTCAGAATGTTGACGCCCTTGAAGAGGGCCGACGGGCAGCCGTGGGACACCGCGGCGACCTGACCCGGCTGGGCCTTCCCGCAGTTGAACGCGCCGCCCAGGACATAGGTCCCCGGCCCGCCGACGGCCGCCATGGATCCCCAGAAGTCGGTCGTCGTCGCCTGGTAGGCGACGTCCCGCAGCTGCCCGGTGATCTGCCCGTTCTCGATCTTGAAGAAGCGCTGCCCGGTGAACTGGAAGTTGTACCGCTGCATGTCGATGGACCACGACCGGTCCCCGACGACGTACACGCCCCGGTCGACCCCGCCGATCAGATCCTCCGTCGACATCCCGGCCGGATCGGGCTTCAGCGACACATTCGCCATGCGCTGCACCGGAACGTGCCCGGGGGAGTCGGCGTACGCACACCCGTTGGAGCGGCCGAGGCCCGTCAACTTCGCGATGCGGCGGTCGAGTTGGTAGCCGACCAGGGTGCCGTCGCGGACGAGGTCCCAGCTCTGGCCCGCCACGCCCTCGTCGTCGTACCCGATGGTCGCCAGACCGTGCTCGGCGGTGCGGTCACCGGTGACGTTCATCAGCTCGGAGCCGTACCGGAGCTTGTCGAGCTTGTCGAAGGTGGCGAAGGACGTGCCGGCGTACGCGGCCTCGTAGCCGAGCGCGCGGTCCAGCTCGGTGGCGTGGCCGATGGACTCGTGGATGGTCAGCCACAGGTTGGACGGATCGACGACCAGGTCGTACACGCCCGCCTCGACGCTCGGTGCCCGCATCTTCTCGGCGAGCAGCTCCGGGATGCGCGCCAGCTCGTCGTCCCAGTCCCAGCCGGTGCCCGTGAGGTACTCCCAGCCGCGCCCGACCGGCGGTGCCAGCGTCCGCATCGAGTCGAACTCACCGCTGGACTCGTCCACCGACACGGCGGTCAGCGACGGGTGCAGCCGTACCCGCTGCTGGGTGGTGACGGTCCCGGCGGTGTCCGCGTAGAACTTGTTCTCGTGGACGGTGAGCAGCGAGGCGTCGACGTGGTTGACCCCGTCGGCCGTCAGCAGCCGCGTGCTCCACTGCGTGAGCAGCGCGGTCTTCTCCTCGTCGGGGACGGTGAACGGGTCGATCTCGTAGGAGGAGATCCAGGTCTTGTCCGCGTGCACCGGCTCGTCGGCGAGTTCCACCCGTTCGTCGGACCCGGCGGCCTTGATGACCTGGGCGGAGAGCTTGGCCATGGCCACGGCCTGCGAGGCGACCTTCGCGGCGGCGTCCATCGTCAGGTCCACCCCGGACGCGAACCCCCAGGTCCCGCCGTGCACCACCCGCACCGCGTACCCGAGGTCGGTCGTGTCCGACGACCCGGCCGGCTTCGCGTCCCTGAGCCGCCAGGACGCGCTGCGCACCCGCTCGAACCGGAAGTCGGCGTGATCGGCGCCGAGGGCACGGGCGCGGGCTAGGGCTGCGTCGGCGAGGGCCCTGAGTGGAAGTGCCAGGAATGACTGATCAACTTCGTGGGGCACGGGTGAAAATCCCTTCGGACGCTTGCCTGCGGTGGCCGTCGGAGGCAGTGAATCATGTCTCGCTCGCCTGATCGCCGGAGAAAGATGCGCTGTCGGCCGGGAAGAAAGGCAGGGAAACCAGCGGCGGACGGGGCCTGGCGAGGCAGTAGGGTGACTCAGTTGCGTGGTGCCGTGCCCGACGGGGATGAAGCCCCTGGCCACGGTCCATGGGCAGGCGGATGTACGGAAACAAGGGGGCCGGCCAAGTCATGGACGTCTTCGGTGTCCATCACGACCTCACCGCCGAGTACGAGGCGTTCACCAGTTCGCTCGTCGCGGTGCGGGGTCGGGACATCGAGTCACACCTGGCCGCGGAGCGTGAACGCAAGACCCGCTGGCCCGACCCCAAGCTCGCGCTGAACCCCACCTTCCGCAGTGGCGGAACCGTGGCCTCGATGTGCGACGACGGTCTCCTGCACCCCTTGTGCCGGGACTACTTCCGGCACAAGAAACACCCTCAGGACCCAGGCAGCCGGACACTCTCCCTGCACCGGCATCAGCGTGAGCCATCGCCGCGGCGGACCGTGGGGACTCCTACGTGCTCACCACAGGCACGGGTTCCGGCAAGAGCCTGACGTACATCGTGCCCATCGTCCACGAGGTGCTGAGTCGGCCGAACCCGGACGGGGTCTCCGCGATCGTGGTCTATCCCATGAACGCCTTGGCCAACAGCCAGCTCCATGAGCTGGAGAAGTACCTCACGTGGGGAGTCCCGGAGGATCGTCGCAAGGTCACTTTCGCGCGGTACACGGGCCAGGAGGACTCGGAGCAGAAACTCCAGGTCCTCCGTAGGAAGCCGGACATCCTCCTCACCAACTGCGTGATGCTGGAGTACCTCCTCACCCGCCCCGACGAGCGGCGGGAACTGATCGGTGCCGCGCGAGGCCTGCGCTTCCTCGCCCTCGACGAGCTGCAATCTACCGGGGCCGTCAGGGGCCGACGTTGCCCTTCTCGTGCGTCGTCTGCGGGACGCCTGCGAGGCGCCGGACCTCCAGTGCATCGGAACATCGGCGACCATGGCCACGGGCGCGACCTTCGAGGAGGCCCGGCAGGAGATCTCCAAGGTGGCCTCTCGCCTGTTCGGCACCGAGATTCTCGTCGCCTACGCCCCGGAGCGCGTCCGGTTCGACCCCCGCCCGGTCACCGCGGAACCCCGCCCCGACCTGCTGCCCGCCCTCGCCCATGCCTTCGTCTCCGCCACCGAACGCGCCCTGAGCCAAGGAGTGCTGCACGACTACCGGGAGACGCGCGACACCCTGCCCGTGGTACGCGGCCGTATCCGTCACGCCGACCAGATCCGCCGCAGACCGGGCGTCCCCGTGCCCCTGGAAGTACTCTACGACGACCACACACCCGACATACCGGAGAACCGCCTCCTCCTCGCCGCCGTGCGCCGCCTGCTGCGCGTTCCCGGTCTAGACCCGGACCAGCGCGGCGCCCTCGGGCGGCTCACCGCCCGTCTGGACGGCGTCAGCATCCTGCCCACGGGAGCCCCGGCGCCCCAGTGGACGCCCGGCCGTCGTAACGCCCGTTACTCCCACGCTCTCGTCCTCGCCGAGCTCGTCCTGCGCGGTGCCTCGTACGAACTGGGTGAGGACGGACCCATCGCCGTCGAGGGCATGTTCGTCGTCATGTGGCGGCTCTTCGAGGCGTACCTGGCGCGGGCAGTGGGCGAGGCCCTGCGTCACCGCGTCGGCGGCCGGCCCGAACCCCAGGACAGGAGCCACTTCCTCGACGCGGCGCGCAAGCACGTGCTCAAACCCGACCTGGTGCACTATCTGCCGTCGCCGCATGACGGCATCCCGCGCCCGGCCGCTGTCGTCGACGCCAAGTTCAAGACCAAACCAGGGCGGGACGATCTGTACCAGATGACTGCGTACTGCGTCCGTCTCGGCTTGGGCGAGGGACATCTCGTGTACGCGTCGGGCAAGGAAGGCGTGGTGGAAGTGCCCGTGGGGGACGGACGACTGAGGATCTGGCGGCATGTCGTCGACCTGTCCAGCCCCTGGCGGGACCTGGCCGCCACCATCGACGCGCTCGCCGAGACCATCGACACAGCACGGGCGGCATCCGCCGCGTGAAGGGGAGCGCCTGGGGGGATACCGGCGTGCGCGGAAGCGCGGCCCGTCGTACCACCCGGACCGGTGATTGCCAGGCATCGCGTGCCCGGCCCAACCCGTGCCCCACTACGGTGGGTTCATGTCCAAAAGGCGCCGCACGTCCGGCAAGAACCACAAGACCGGCGGCACGTCCCGGCAGGCTGTCGCCTTCCGCCCCGCCGCCCCGATGTCACACGCCCGGTTCGCCCAGGAGAGTGAACAGCTCGCGGAGCGGCACCCCGAGGACCGGGAGGCACTGCTTCGGGAAGCCGCCGAGGCATGGCTCGACGCGGGGGAGCACGACAGAGCTGTGACGCTCTACGAGCGGCTGCTGGATCCGGAGTCGGGCGGCTGCCAGGAGCCGGACATCGTGGACGCCTGGAGAATCAACGCGCTGTGGGAGGCCGGACGGGAGGACGACGCCCGTGCGGCGGCTGCCGAGTTCCGTGGCCGGCATCCCCGGGACGCGGGAGCCTGGAGCATCGTCGCCCAGGTCTTCGAGGCAGGAGACGACCTGGCGAGGGCCGCCGAGTGGTACACGGCAGGCATGACGCACGCCCTGGGTGTCGGCGCTGTCGTGACGACGGACATGGTCGGCGACTCTCCGGACCCCTTCGGTCTGGAGGAACTCGTCATCGGCCGCCACCGCGTACGGCGCCTGCTGGGCGAACCGCACGACGAATGGGACGACCTGGCCGACGTACTGCACGAACGGCGAGCCACCCCGCTGGCAGGCCGGGTGCGCCCGCTGGACGAACTGCACGACCCACTCCGTATGAAGCGGCTGGAGGAGGGCGGACCCGATGCCGTGCGGGCCGAGTTCGAGGCCCTCGCGGACGAGTTCGTCGAGGACGAACAGGTTTCCTCCGGCCCGGTGAAGGCGTGCGTCCTGTTCTGGCCGTCGGACGAGTTCGCGCGCCTGCTCCAGAGCTGGCCATCGGTCGCGGACGCGTACGGCGACGACCATGAGAGTCATCGCAGACAGGTCGAGCGCACGCTGCGAGAACTGTCGGACGAGGGCACGCCGCGCCTGGCCGTCGGCCGGGCATCGGTGAGTGGCCTCACGGCGTACACGGAGGCAGGGGAGATCGGTTCCCCCGAGATCCCCTCGGCCAGGTCCGCGTACGCCGCGGAGCTGGCCCGCGCGGGGCAGGCGGTCGATTGGCCGCCGCCGCGAAACGGGCCCTGCTGGTGCGGCTCGGAGCGCAAGTACAAGAAGTGCTGTGGGAATCCCGCGCTCATGTGAGCGTTCGGCGCCGCACCGCGTCGCACCGCACGGACACGTCCGCGGTGGGGTGCTGTCTGTGGGAACCCCACAGACAGCACCCCACGGCCCTGTCGCTCTCGTAATCGGTACCGGGCGGGGCGGGCGGATAGGTTCAGGGGGTACCAGACCTCAGAACGAAAGGGTGATCCGTTGAGCCGCTCGGTTCTCGTCACCGGAGGCAACCGGGGCATCGGCCTCGCCATCGCCCGCGCGTTCGCCGACGCCGGCGACAAGGTCGCCGTCACCTACCGCTCGGGGGAGCCGCCGGCCGGCTTCCTGGCCGTCAAGTGCGACATCACCGACCCCGAGCAGGTGGAGCAGGCCTACAAGGAGATCGAGGCCGAACACGGCCCGGTCGAGGTCCTGATCGCCAACGCCGGCGTCACCAAGGACCAGCTCCTGATGCGTATGTCCGAGGAGGACTTCACCTCGGTCATCGACACCAACCTCACCGGCACCTTCCGCGTCGTCAAGCGCGCCAACCGCGGCATGCTGCGCGCCAAGAAGGGCCGGGTCGTCCTCATTTCCTCGGTCGTGGGCCTCTACGGCTCGCCCGGCCAGGCGAACTACGCCGCCTCCAAGGCGGCCCTGGTCGGCTTCGCGCGCTCCCTCGCCCGTGAGCTGGGCTCACGCAACATCACCTTCAACGTCGTCGCCCCCGGCTTCGTCGACACCGACATGACCAAGGTGCTCACCGACGAGCAGCGGGCGGGCATCGTGCAGCAGGTGCCGCTCGGCCGGTACGCGCAGCCCGAGGAGATCGCCGCGACGGTGCGGTTCCTCGCCTCGGACGACGCCTCGTACATCACTGGAGCCGTCATCCCCGTAGACGGCGGACTGGGAATGGGTCACTGATCACCATGAGCGGAATCCTCGAGGGCAAGCGCGTCCTGATCACCGGTGTGCTGATGGAGTCCTCCATCGCCTTCCACACCGCCAAGCTGGCCCAGGAGCAGGGCGCCGAGATCATCCTCACGGCCTTCCCCCGGCCCACGCTGACCGAGCGCATCGCCAAGAAGCTCCCCAAGCCCACCAAGGTCATCGAGCTCGACGTCACCAACGACGAGCACCTCGGGCGCCTGGCCGACATCGTCGGCGAGGAGCTGGGCGGTCTCGACGGTGTCGTCCACTCCATCGGCTTCGCGCCGCAGGACGCCCTCGGCGGCAACTTCCTGAACACGCCCTTCGAGTCCGTCGCCACCGCGATGCACGTCTCGGCGTACTCCCTGAAGTCGCTGACCATGGCCTGCCTGCCGCTGATGCAGAACGGCGGCTCGGTCGTCGGTCTGACCTTCGACGCGAAGTTCGCCTGGCCCCAGTACGACTGGATGGGCCCGGCCAAGGCCGCCCTGGAGGCCACCAGCCGTTACGTCGCCCGGGACCTGGGCAAGCAGAACATCCGCTGCAACCTGGTCTCCGCCGGTCCTCTCGCCTCCATGGCCGCCAAGTCCATCCCGGGCTTCGGCGAGCTGGCCGCAGTGTGGGACGACCGTTCGCCGCTGGAGTGGGACCTCAAGGACCCCGAGCCGGCCGGCCGCGGTGTGGTCGCCCTGCTCAGCGACTGGTTCCCCAAGACCACCGGCGAGATCATCCACGTGGACGGCGGGCTGCACGCGATCGGCGCCTGAGCGACACCGCTGCTCCAGGCTCCGCCACCGCGCCGGGCTCCACCACCGTTCGAGGGCGCGCATCCATTCGGGTGCGCGCCCTCGGCGTACTCCTGTCCGCCGGGATCATCACCCGTTCGGCTCATCCGGCGGGCCTCCGGGGCCGGTTGCCGCGCACGCTGGACGTGCACCGCTCAGCCACTCGGCCGAGGAGGTCACCCTTGTGCGCATCTCCCGCAGCATCGCCCCAGCTGTCGTCGCCCTGGTTCTCGTCCTCACCCTCCCGTCCGAATCGGCACCGCACGCGCGCGAGGAGGCCGGGCAGCGGCACGCGCGCGTAAGGGTGGACGACAAGCCCGAAGAGCCCGATTCGTTCGGGGCGGCCTGCTACAGCACCGTCACCGGTTCCCAGGTGGTCGGGTACTGCTTCAACCCCCACTCGGTCGTCGACCACGTCCGTCTGCACATCGAGTGCGCGCGGTGGTGGGACATCGACAGCGACAGCGCCGCGGTCGAGACCACTCCCGCGCGGACGGTACGGCTCGCCGGCCGCTGCTGGAAGGAGGTCCGCTCGGTGTGGTTCAGCCACCAGCGGGGGGAGGGCTGACAGCGGGCGGTGGGCCGACCCGGCCGGGACGGCAGTGGAACGGATAGCCGGCCGCCTCCGCCGCGGCGGTCCGAGCGTCACCCGCGCGGATCGCGTCCACCAGCGGGGCGTGGTCCATGTACGTCTCCGGCGTCAGCTCCTCGCCCACGTCACCGCGCAGCCAGTCCCGCAGGACCTCGCCCAGGTCCGCGTAGACCGTCGTCACGACGTCGTTGTGGGACGCGGCCACGACCGCCATGTGGAAGGTCGCGTCGGCGGTCACGAAGGCCTCCGCGTCGCCCGAGGCCCATGCCTGCTCGCGGCGCGCCAGGAGCGCGTCCAGCTGCCTGAGGTCCTTGTCGGTGCGCCGCTCGGCCGCCAGCTTCGCCGCGCTCGACTCCAGGGCGGAGCGCAGCTCGGCGATATGGCTCGGGTCGGCGTCCGCGAAGCGGCGGTGCATCACGCCGGCGAGCTCGCTGGTCGCGACGACATAGGTGCCGGAGCCCTGGCGGATGTCCAGCAGACCGTTGTGCGCGAGCGCGCGGACGGCCTCACGGACGGTGTTCCGGGCGACACCCAGCTCCGCGACCAGCTCGGGCTCGGTGGGGATGCGTGAGCCGACCGGCCACTCGCCCGAGGTGATCTGGTTCCGCAGCGCGGCGATGACCTGCTCGGACAGTGCCGATCGGCGGGGATGGCTCAGCGGCATGGCATACCTTCGCACGAAGTGACCGACCGGGAGCAGCCGACCCATGGACAAGCATTCATCCTATGATTCTATGATAGGTGCCATGGTGAGCGAGGAGACTTCGACGACGACCTTCACACCGGAGCGGACACCGTCCGGAACACCCGTGTCCGACCGGGCCGCGGCCGAACCCCGGGCGTCCTCCACGCGCGCGTGGAGGACCCGCCTCCTGGTCGTCGGCATCGTCCTGACGGCCCTCAACCTCCGCCCCGCCATCACCAGCCTCGGCGCCCTCCTCGAAGAGGTGCGCGCCGGGCTCGGCATGAGCGGCAGCGTCGCCGGGCTCCTCACCTCCGTGCCCCCGCTCTGCTTCGCCCTCTTCGGTGTCATGGCGCCCCGGCTCGCCCGCCGGTTCGGTCCGGCCACCGTCGTCTGCGCGGGCATGGCCGCCGTCGCCGCCGGCCTGCTGATACGGCCGTACGCCGGCGGCACGGCCGGGTTCGTGGCCGCGAGCGCCCTCGCCCTCATGGGCATCGCCGTCAGCAACGTCCTGATGCCGGTCATCGTCAAGCGCTGGTTTCCGGACCGGGTCGGCTCCATGACGGGCCTCTACTCCATGGCCCTGGCCCTCGGCACCTCCGCCGCCGCCGCGATCACCGTGCCCATGACCGAGGCGTTGGGCGGGAGTTGGCGGACCGGGCTGGCGGTGTGGGCGCTGCTCGCGACGGCGGCCGTGGTGCCGTGGCTCCCGTCGCTCCGGGACCGCCACCGGGGCGCGCGCCCCGCGGAGCACCCCGGGGGAGCGCCGCGCACCGCGCGCGAGGCGGCGCCCGCCCTGCGGATCACCCGGAGCCGTACCGCCTGGGCGCTCGCCGTCTTCTTCGGCCTCCAGGCCACCGCCGCCTACATCGCGATGGGGTGGATGGCGCAGATCTTCCGCGACGCCGGGGTCCCGGCCGGCACGGCGGGGCTGTTGCTGGCCGTCACCATGGTGATGGGCGTGCCACTGGCCTTCGTGATCCCCCGGCTCGCCACCCGCCTGCCCCACCAGGGGCCGATCGTGGTCGCCCTGGGCGTCTGCGGCCTCCTCGGGTACGGCGGCCTGCACCTCGCCCCGGCGGAGGGCGCCTGGGCGTGGGCGGTGCTGATCGGCATCGCCAACTGCTCCTTCCCGCTCGCGCTCACCATGGTCGGCATGCGGGCCAGGACCGGCGCGGGCGTCGCCCAGCTGTCCGCCTTCGCACAGAGCACGGGCTACCTGATCTCCATCCCCGGCCCGCTCCTCGTCGGCGTGCTCTACCAGCACAGCGGCGGCTGGGGCCTGCCCCTCGCCCTCATGGCCGCCCTGATGCTCCCGCAGATCGCCGTGGGCGTCCTGGCGGGCCGCGACCGGGTGGTGGAGGACGAGGCGGCCCTCTGAGGCGGACCCGGGGGCCCCACCCGGGGACAGGGGTGCGAGACTGGGCGCATGCCAGTGCTCGACCCGAACCCCCAGAACGGCCAGAAGAAGATGCTCCTGGTCTTCGGCTCGTTCCTCGCCATCTTCGTCGTCATCGGGATCATCGCGGCCATCGCGTCACCCTGACCGCTCGGAAGTCGTCCGGTGGTGGGGATAACCCCCCATCCCCTAGGGGGCGAGTCTCAGGGTGAAGTGGGTGGATCACCGGATGGGGCGGACCGCCCCCGTTCCGTAACGTCGGGATGTGGCCGCAGGGGACCCGCGAGGGCCCACGGAGGACCCGGCCACGAGGACTCGCAGACCACGGAGGCGGCATGTCGGCCCGTACGCACCCCCGGCCCCACCCGGCGACCACGAGCGGCGTCGGCGTCCGGCTCCCCTGGTGGGCGGTCGCCCTGCCCGCCCTCGCCTTCGTCACGCTCCTGCTGCTGATCTCGGACCCCGCGCAGGCCCAGGCCGCCGACGGGGACCCCGTGATCGCCGACCTCCTGGAGCGCATACGGAACGCCCTGGCGAGCCACACACCGTGACGAGCGTCCGGCCCACCGGAAGCACATGTACCGGTGGCGGGTATCCGCACTTCAACTCCCTGCGCCCCGTGGCCTGTTTCGTGCGAAGCTGGGACGCATGAGCGTCGCAGAATCCCGCAGGATTGTCCTCTTCCGGCATGCGAAGGCCGACTGGCCCCAGGTTTCCGACCACGAGCGGCCGCTCGCCGACCGGGGCCGCATGGACGCCGCCGTCGCCGGCCGCAAGTTGGCCGACTCCGGAATCCCCTTCGACCTTGCCCTCTGCTCCACCGCCGTCAGGACCCGCGACACCTGGAAGTTGGCCGTTCATGAACTGCCCGAGCGGCCGAAAACGGTCTACGAGGAGCGGATCTACGAGGCCTCGCCCGGTGAGTTGATCGCCCTGCTCAACGAAACCCCGGACGACACGCAGAACGTCGTGCTGATCGGCCACAACCCAGGAATCCAGGGCCTCGCCGACATCCTCGCCGGCAGTTCCGAGGGCGACGCACGCGAGCGCATGAACCGCCACGGGTTCCCGGCCGCCGCCTTCGCGGTGCTCACCTTCGAGGGAGCCTGGAAGAGCCTGGAGCCGGGCGTGACCACCCTGGCCGACTACTGGGCGCCCACCGAGTAACGCCGCCGCGTAGCCGACCTCCGGCACGCGGGACCCGGCACGACAGGGGCCCGGCACCATCTGGTGCCGGGCCCCTGTCGTGTGCTTCGTCTCGTCTCTTCCTACTCGTCCTACTCGTCGTGCGTGTCCGCCGCCTCGACCTCTTCACGAGTCACCCCGAGGAGATACAGCACGGTGTCGAGGAAGGGGAAGTTCACCGCGGTGTGGGCGGCCTCGCGCACGACCGGCTTGGCGTTGAAGGCGACGCCCAGACCGGCCGCGTTGAGCATGTCGAGGTCGTTCGCGCCGTCGCCGATCGCCACGGTCTGGGCCAGCGGGACCCCCGCCTCGGCGGCGAACCGGCGCAGCAGCCGTGCCTTGCCCGCCCGGTCCACGATCTCGCCCACGACCTTGCCGGTGAGCCTGCCGTCGACGATCTCCAAGGTGTTGGCCTGCGCGAAGTCGAGGCCCAGCCGCTCCTTCAGGTCGTCCGTGACCTGGGTGAACCCGCCCGACACGACACCGACTTGGAAGCCGAGCCGCTTCAGCGTACGGATCAGTGTGCGCGCGCCCGGCGTGAGCCGGACCTCGCTGCGCACCTTCTCCACGACCGAGGCGTCCAGCCCCTCCAGCAGCGCCACGCGCGCGTGCAGCGACTGCTCGAAGTCCAGTTCGCCACGCATCGCCTTCTCCGTGACCTCGGCGACCTCCTTCTCGCATCCGGCGTGCGCCGCGAAGAGCTCGATCACCTCGTCCTGGATGAGCGTGGAGTCGACGTCCATCACCACCAGCCGCTGGGCCCGGCGGTGCAGCCCCGCCGCGACCACGGCGACGTCCACGCCGAGTGCCACCGACTCGGTGACCAGCGCGGTCCGCAGCGTCTCGGGCTCCGTGCCGGACACCGCGAACTCCACTGCCGTCACCGGGTACTTGGCGAGCCGGAAGATACGGTCGATGTTGCCGCCGGTGGCCGTGATCCGGGCGGCGATGCGGGCGGTGGACTCGGCGGTCAGGGGGTGGCCCAGCACGGTGACGTGGGAGCGGCCGAGACCGCGGGGCCGGTTGTCGCCCAGGCCGGAGATGATCTCCGCCTGCATCTTCATCGACTCCGCCCAGCTGTGCACGGTCGCCCGCAGGTCGCCCTCCTGCCCGGCGGGCGGCTCGGTCACGAGCGCGCACAGCACGATCCGGCCACGGGTGACGACCTGCTCGATGTCGACCACGTCGACGGAGTACGCGGCGAGGGTGTCGAACAGCCCGGCGGTGATCCCCGGCCGGTCCTTGCCGAAGATCTTGACGAGGAGGGTGGGGATGTCAGAGGAGGTCTGCGAAGCGCTCATGATGGGCCAACCGTATCCGGCGCCCCGTGCCTTTTGCCCCTGAGGTCCGCCCAGCGGACGGAGAACAGTGGGTAACCGCCGGCTGAAGCGCACCGGGATCCCGCACGACACCCTCGGAGGCCGGCTCCCGTGTGAATGCGGCTGCCGGCCCCCAGGGGCGCCGCCGCGCGGTCGCCGCAGGCCGGAGAGCTTGCCTGACATGGTCCCGTACGTGCCTCGGGCCCCGCCTTGCGCGGCCCCGTTCGTGGCCGGGGCCCATCCGGCTGACCGTGCCACCCGTAGGGGGCCGCTCGGGCCGACCCGGCGGCTGTGGGGGCCGGTCGGGTGGCCCAGCCGCTGCGGGGGCCCGTCCTGCCGACCCGCCGCTGCGGAGGGCCTGCCTGGCGTGGCTCGCCGCTCTAGGGGCCATCTGGCAGCTCCCGCTCCGGCTGGCTGAAGCCTCGCCCTAAAGTGGCACCGCCCCCGGGCCGCTGTAGGGCCGCCTGCTGCCCCCGCTCCGGCCGGCTGGAGGCTCGCCCCGCGGGGCCCAGCCCCCGCCGGAGGCACGCCCCGCGCCTCTCACGGGGCCTCTCACCGCCCGCGTGGGCCTCGCGGCGGGGGAGGAGGCGGGGGCGGCCTCTCCTCCGGTGGAGGCGGCGGTGCCGGCCAGATGCCTGATCCCGAACGCGAACCAGATCCTGATCCCGACCCTGATCCCGACCCTGATCGCGAGCCCGTCCCGGAACCTGCCCCCGTCCCGGAACCTGCCCCCGTCCCGGAACCTGACCCAGACCCAGACCCAGCCCCCGACCCCGGCCTAGATCCTGATCCCGGCCTAGATCCCGACCCTGATCCTGAGCCCGACCCGGAACCTGCCCCCGTCCCGGAACCTGACCCTGACCCTGACCCTGACCCAGACCCAGACCCAGACCCAGACCCAGACCCAGCCCCTGACCCAGACCCAGCCCCCGACCCCGGCCTCGGCCTCGGCCCCCCTCCGGACCCCGCCCCCGACCCCGGCCACTGCCGCGGCCGTTGGGACGGCGGTGTGAACCGCCGGGCCACCGTGGGTGCCCCGTACACATCAGGCGGTTCCGGCACAGCCTGCGCCCCGGAGCCCCCGGAGCCCCCGGAGCCCCCCGCACCCCGTCCGCCCCCTCCTTGCCTGCCCCGGCCCTCCCCGCCCGACCCGTCGCCGCCCCGCCCGCCCGACCCCTGCCCGGACTGGCGACGCTCGCCGTACTCGCCGTACTCGCCGTACTCACCGGGCCCCCGGTAACCCTGAGCCCGCGGCGCCCCCTGAGCCCCCGACACCCCCCGCAGCTCCTCCGGCAGCCTCAGGTACGGATTGGTGTCCGGGTTCGGCGGGCGGTACGGCGTAGCCGGCGTGTACGGTCCGGACGGCGTGTCGGCCCCCTGGGGCCCGGCGGTCGCCGCCGCCCCGCCCGCACCCCCGTCCCCACGGGCCAACGGCGACGCCCGCAGCCCGGCTGCCCGTGTCGCGCAGGCCAGCACCGCTCCGGCGGCCCCTGCCCCGGCTCCCCACAGCGCGCCCAGCACCACCGCCGTCGCCGTCCGCCCCCGCAGCTCCACGCCCGCGTCGAACGCGTCGATGCCGAACAGAGTCAGCGAGGCGTCCACCGACACCTGCGTCAACCACACGAGCAGCGGCAGTGCCACCGCCGTCGCGACCCCTAGCCGAAGCGCGCAGCGCCCGATGAAGCCGAGCACGCTCCCGCCCCGTGCATCCGCACCGGACACACCTCCGGCAGCGGTGGCAGCCGGGCCCCGTACGAACGGCGTACGCACGGCGGTCAGCACCCCCGCGTACAACATCATCAGCGCCGCCGCGAGGCCGAGCAGCCAGAGTCGCCCGTCCAGTTCGGCGAGGCGGCCGAGGGTGACGGGTTCGCTCGCGTCGACGCGCAACAGTTCCCCGAGCGGGTCGGGCAGGAGGTCGGCCAGTGCCCCGGTCGCCCCGCCGTCCCAGGGGACGAGGAGGCCGAGGGGGACGCCCAGCCAGACCCCGTTCGGAGCGCCGAGGAGGGCCGCGCCGGCGATCCGCCTCGGATGGGGGTCGCCGACCGCCGCGTACACCGCCGCGGCGAGCCCGGCCAGGACCGCCACCAGGAGCACCGTGACCATGGCGGACACGGCGGGCCGAGCGACCCGGTGCATCCAGTCGAGTCCGGGCGGCAGCGGAGTGCGGCGCGAGGCCAGCAGGGCGATGAGCAGCACGCCGAGGCACCAGGTCAGGCCGCCGAGGACGGTCGGCATGGTGTCGACCGTGAAACCGACCTTGGCGTCGGTCGAGGCGAGGTCGCCCAGCCGGTCCGGCAGCAGCCCGCCGCCGAGGTCGCCGAGGTCGCCGAGCCCGGGGATCTCGACGTTGTCGAGGTCGCCGCCGCCCGGCAGTTGTTCGTCGATGCCGAGGCGGCTGCCGTCGAGGGTGACGACCGCGTTCCCGGCCCAGGCCAGCCCGCCCATCAGGGCCGCGAACAGCGCGAGCACCGCGCCCGCGCGCGCGAGGAGTTCGCCGGCCGGGACGACAACTCCCGTGCCGCGCAAGGAGCGTAGGAAGAACCAGGACAGCAGGAGCGCACCCACGAGGCTGACACCCAGTGGCGTGATCTCGATGGCGGTGGTCGCCTGGGCCCCTTCCAGGCCCATCACGGACACATCGCCGGACGGGGTCACCGACCCACCCGCCCCGAGCGCCACAACCGCCGCGGTCATGGGCCCGAGTTGGCCCGCCGCGTCGGCTTCCAGCAGATGCAGACCGAGCGCCGCCGCCCCGGCCATGCCGATCAACGCCCAGCTCACGGCCGCGATCGCGGAGAACACCACGTCCCCCCACGGCACGCGCCTGCCATGGTCAACATACCGGTCGCTCATGGTCGGACCCCCCGATCCGCATCGCGGAGTTGCACCGCTGATGTCCCCCTCGCGGGGGATTACCACTCTCCGGCCCGGTTTCAACCCCGTCAACGGGGCGGGGAGATGCCCTCGTACGTTCTCTTCACAAGGCCCGACTTTCGGTCAGGGGGTCGAGCCTGAAATAGTTCCCCCCGATGTTCGACATCCCTAGACTCCCTGTGTTGGGGGTAATTCGGGGGACAACTCAGTGGGGCATGGAGTGCCGGAACTCGTACTGGAATTGAACGGACAAACCTGGACGCTCGATCCGTCCAGGGCATATACCCTCGGACGTGATCCGCAGGGGGACATCGTGTTCGACGACGCCAGGGTGTCCTGGCGTCACGCCACGATCAGCTTCGGCGGCCGTAGTTGGGTGATCGAGGACCACGGCAGCACCAACGGCACCTTCGTGCAGGGGCAGCGGATCCACCAGCTGGAGATCGGCCCCGGCTCGGCCGTGCACCTCGGCAACGCGACCGACGGACCGAGACTCAGCCTCTCGGGCACCGCCGCGTCCGTCGCGCAGCCCCAGCAGCAGCCGTACGCGGCGCAGGGCGCGAGCGCCGGATACGCCGGTCAGCAGACCCCGCAGCCGCAGGCGGGCTGGCAGCAGCCGCCGGCGGCACAGGTACCGCAGCAGCAGGGCTTCCCGCAGCAGGGCCCCGGTGGTGGCGCGGGGGCGCCGCCGGTCTATGGCGACCGCAGTCCGACCACGTTCCACCAGCTGGCCCTCGGCCGGGTGATGCGGATCGGTCGTGCGCTGGAGAACGAACTGGTGGTCTCCGACCTCCAGGTCTCGCGCCACCACGCCGAGTTCCACGCGACGCCCGACGGGCGCTTCGAGATCCGCGACCTAGGCTCGCACAACGGCACGTTCGTCAACGGTATGCCGATCGCCAAGGGCGGCTCGGCCCTCCTCGGCCCGAACGACATCGTCGGCGTCGGCCACTCGACGTTCCGTATCGTCGGCGACCGACTCGAAGAGTTCGTCGACACCGGTGACGTCTCCTTCTCCGCACGCCATCTGACGGTCACCGTCGACGGCGGCAAGCAGATCCTGAAGGACGTCTCCTTCGGTGTCCCGGAGAAGTCGCTCATCGCGGTCATCGGCCCGTCCGGTTCCGGCAAGTCCACCCTGCTGAAGGCGCTCACGGGCTACCGCCCGGCCAACCAGGGTGACGTCCTCTACGACAACCGGAACCTGTACAAGCAGTTCGCCGAGCTGCGTCAGCGCATCGGTCTGGTTCCGCAGGACGACATCCTGCACAAGGAGCTGACCGTCAAGAAGGCCCTCAAGTACGCGGCCAAGCTGCGCTTCCCGGCCGACACCACGGCCGCCGAGCGCGACGCCCGGATCGACGAGGTGCTGCGCGAGCTGAAGCTCGACATCCACAAGGACAAGAAGGTCACCTCCCTCTCCGGCGGCCAGCGCAAGCGTGTCTCGGTCGCCCTGGAGCTGCTGACCAAGCCGTCGCTGATCTTCCTGGACGAGCCGACCTCCGGCCTCGACCCGGGCATGGACCGCGACGTCATGCAGCTGCTGCGCGGCCTCGCCGACGACGGCCGTACGGTCCTGGTGGTCACCCACTCGGTGGCCGAGCTGGCGATCTGCGACAAGCTCCTGGTGATGGCCCCGGGCGGTTCGGTGGCGTACTTCGGTCCGCCCGAGGAGGCCCTGAACTTCTTCGGCTACGAGACCTGGGCCGACGTCTTCTCCGCCTTCGAGAACTACCGCGACTACGACTGGGCGGGCCGCTGGAAGGGCTCGCAGCACTACCAGATGTACGCCGCGGACATCGACGCCGTCGCCCCGCAGTCCGTGCACATGCCGCCGCCGCAGTCGATGCGTCCGCCGAAGCCGCAGGGCTGGTTCTCCCAGCTCGGCACCCTGGTCCGGCGCTATGTCTCCGTCATCGCGTCCGACAAGGGCTTCCTGGCGCTGACGGTGATCCTGCCGGCCGTCCTCGGCGCGGTGAGCCTGCTCATCGACCCGGACAAGGACCTGCTGGTCCGGAAGATCAACCCGGCGACGAATCTGCCCATCCCGAACGGCACGGCCACCACGGTGCTGCTGATCCTCGCGGTCGGCGCGTGCTTCGCGGGCGCCGCCAACTCCGTCCGAGAGCTGATCAAGGAACGGGTGATCTACGAGCGGGAGCGGGCTACCGGTCTGTCCCGCTCGGCGTACCTGATGTCCAAGGTGATCGTCCTCGGCGCGGTGACCGTGTTCCAGGGCGCGATGGTCGGCGCGATCGGGTTCTCCAGCCGGACGATCCCGGACGAGGCGCTGATCTTCGGTGAGGGCAAGGTCGCCGTCATGCTCGAACTCTCCATCCCGATCATGGGGCTCGGCTTCACGTCCATGATGTTCGGCCTGGTCATCTCCTCGCTGGTGAAGACCGCCGAGAAGACGATGCCGCTGCTGGTCATGTTCGCGATCGTCCAGGTCGTCTTCACCGGCTGCCTCTTCGCCCTGCACGGCAGCCCCGGCGTCAACGAGTTCTCGTACCTGATGCCGTCCCGCTGGGCGGTCGCCGCCGCCGGTGCCACGCTGGACTTCAACAACATCAGCCCGCCGAAGGAGGCCGGCGACACCGACCCGCTGTGGGACCACACGGTCGGCGCGTACAGCCTCGACATGATCGCCCTCATCGTGCTCGGGGTGATCTGCGGCTTCCTCGTGGCCCGCTTCCTGCGTCGCCACGAGCCCGAGGTCATGCGGAAGTAGTCCACGGGCAGTGACGTACGAAGGGCGGCACCCGAACCGGGTGCCGCCCTTCCTCGTCTCAGAGGTCCCGCGCGGGCCTCAGTACGCGCTGTTGACGTTGTCGATCGAGCCGTAGCGGTCGGCGGCGTAGTTCGCGGCGGCCGTCAGGTTGGCGACCGGGTCGTACTGGCTCTTCTTCGTGCCCGGCACGTGGTAGGCGTCGAAGGTCGGCTTGATGACCTGCAGCAGACCGATCGACGGAACGCCGTTCTGGGCGTTGATGTCCCAGTTGTTGATGGCGTTCGGGTTGCCCGAGGACTCCCGCATGATGTTCTTGTGCAGGCCGTTGTAGGTGCCCGGGATCTTGTGCTTCTTCATGATGTCGAGGGCCTCGCGGATCCAGCCGTCGAGGTTGTTCGGGTACGACTTCGCGGCGGCGGCCTTGACCTGGGCGGCGCGCTTGGCGGACCGGCTCGCGGCCTCCTTCTTCGCGCGCTCCTGCTCGGCCTTCTTCTTCGCGGCAGCGGCGGCGGCCTTCTTCTCGGCGTCGGCGGCCTGGTTCGTCACGCTGGCCTTCGCGGCGGGGGCCGGGTTCTGGCTGAACGCCGCCGGAGTCGCGGACACGGTCTGCGTGGCGGTCTGAGCCTCGGCCGGCACCAGCGAGAACGCGAGGGCGGCGGCACCGAAGGCGGCCACGCCGGCGAACGAGAGCTTGTGGGTCTTGGTCAGCGCGAGACTGTGGCCGGGGATCTTGGCGTTCTTGAGCATGAGTGATGGACCTCTTCGAATAGCGCGGAGGTCGCTCTGCGTGCCAGGTGGGGGACACAGCTGTTCCAGCACAAACGCCGCGGGATGACCCGCGGCGTCGAGCGACGGTTGCCATTCTTAGCGGCCGCAAAATCGCGTGGCAAAGGCGTGACGTACGATGCTGCTTAGTTGTACGGGAACCGGCAAAATAGGACAGATCGCACCGTCCTTCCCGCTCATACCGCCCGTATGCATCTCCTAGGCGCCTTCGTACGTGATGTGCGCCCTATGGGGGGCCTCACACGGCCCGGGTGCTGTCTTCACAGTCCGTTGCGGACGCAATGCGCTACGTGAGGCACGTCTCCGGCAGGATCAGATGCACGTCCCCGAACTCGTGCCACAGATAACGCCCCGCGACCGCGGCCTCGTACGCGCGGTCGATCGCCGCCCGCCCCGCGACCGCCTCCAGCATCAGCAGGTGCGAGGCCTCCGGCTCGTGCAGCCCGGTCAGCAGCCCGTCGACCGCCCGCACCCCGCGCTCCGGCGTCACCACCAGATCCGTCCAGCCCTCCCGCGCCCGTACGACGCCGTCGGACCCGGTCGCCGACTCCACAGCCCGCACCGCCGTCGTCCCCACCGCCAGGACCCGCCCCTCGCCCGCCCGCGCCGCGTTGATCAGCCGCGCAGAGACCTCCGGCACCGCGAACCGCTCCGGGTACGGCGGCTCGTGCGCCTCCGCCGACGCGACCCCGGTGTGCAGCGAGACCGGCGCGAACTGCACGCCCCGGCTCACCAGCTCCGCCACCAGCCGGGCCGTGAACGGCCGCCCGGCGCTCGGCATCTCCGCACTGCCCGCCCCGTCCTCGGACGGCAACGCGAACACCGTCTGGTACACGGACAGCGGTTGGTCCCGATCGGTGTAGGAGTAACGGATGGGCCGCCCGTGTTCCCGGAGCAGCCCGGCGACGGCCGACGAGGACACCCGGGCCCACCACAACCGTTCCCCCCGCTCGCTCAGGGGCTCCTCCAGGACCAGCCGAACGCCACGGGCCAGCCGCACCTCCGTCCCCGCCGGACCGCCCGCACGCGCGCGCGTGGTGCCGCGCCCGTCCGGATCCCGCAGCTCGACCGCCCACCGGCCGTCGTCGCCCCGCGTGGAGAAGTGCACCACCACGCGCGCGTGCCCGATCCTCCCGTCCACCGCCGCCGCCAGCGTCGGCGAGGTGTTGACCACCAGCAGATCGCCCGCCGTCAACAGCCGCGGCAAGGCCGCGAACGCGTGGTGCGACACCTCTGTCCCCCGCTCTGTCCCCCGCGAGAGAAGCAGGCGTACGCCGTCCCGGTCGAGGCCCGGCCCGCGCTGCTCGGCGGGCACGCGCGCGTGCAGCTCCTCCGGCACCCGCACCGTCGCCGTCGTCATCGCCCCTCCAGCAGCGACGGCGCCGCGTAACGGCCACTGACCGGCCGCTCGTCGAGCAACCGAAGGAAGGCCGGCACCACACCGGCCGGCGACGGCCGCGGACCGTCGTCCTCCGGTACTGCGGCCGCGTACAGGTCCGTGCCCATGTCCCCGGGATCAACGGCCCACACCCGCAGTTCCGGCTCCTCCTCCGCCAGCACCGCCGACAGCTGGTCCAGCGCCGCCTTCGAGGCCCCGTACCCGCCCCACGTCGCGTACGCCTCGGCCGCCGCGTCCGAACTGACGTCGATCACCGTGCCCGCACCCGAGGCCCGCAGCAGCGGCAGCGTCTCCTGGACCAGCCCCAGCGCTGCCACCACATTCACCTCCAGCGCCCGCCTCAGCCCGTCCAGGGGCAGCTCCTCCAGCCGTACGAGCGGCTCGGCGCCCAGCGCGCTCGCGTTGTTCACCAGCAGGTCCACCCCGCCCAGCGCCCGCGCGGCCGCCACCAGCTCCGCCCGGTGCCCGGCGTCCGTGACATCCCCCGCCAGGGCCTCCACCCGCGTCCCGTGCCCCGACAACTCCGCCGCCGTCTCCTTCAAAAGCCCGGCGGCCCTGGCGTCGAGCACCAGATCCCACCCGCGCTCCGCCAGCGCCGCGCCCAGTGCCCGGCCCAGCCCCTTCGACGCCCCCGTGATGATCGCTACCGGCATGACATCCGTCCCCTCGTCCTCGCCCGCCTCCGAACCGGGCGGCGGTGATCCCAACGTAGGAACCGCACCGCCCCCACCGCCTCGTACGCGGGCCGCAGAGCCCCGGGGCCCTTCGCCCTAGGTCATCGGGCCGGGCCCAGGGGCCTGGGCCCGGTCGCAGGCCGCCGGACCCGCATCCCCGGACCTAGGTCCGGTCGTAGGCCCAGGGCCTAGGGCCGAGGGCCCCGGTGAGGCCTCCGGCGGTCCGATCCGCGCCGTCGGACCCCGCCGGTACGGTGAGGTCATGAGTCAAGGTCCCCGGTCCGGCCTCGCCGCGGTGAGCAGCGCCCTGCTGGCCATGAGCAGGCACCTGGAGGTGCGCGACGTCCTCAAGACGATCGTCGCCTCCGCGCGTGAGCTGCTGGACGCGGAGTACGCCGCGCTCGGCGTCCCCGACGACCACGGAGGCTTCGCCCAGTTCGTCGTCGACGGCGTCAGCGACGCCCAGTGGAAGGCCATCGGCCCGCTGCCGCGCCAGCACGGCATCCTCGCCGCGATGCTCCACCAGGCCACCCCCGAGCGCCTGGCCGACGTCCGCAAGGACCCCCGCTTCGAGGGCTGGCCCAGCGCGCACCCCGACCTGATCGACTTCCTGGGCCTGCCCGTCCGCGACGGCGACGAGGTCATCGCCGCCCTCTTCCTCGCCAACAAACGCTGCCCCAAGCCCGAGGGGGGCTGCGGCTTCACCGAGGAGGACGAGGAACTGCTGTCGATCCTCGCCCAGCACGCCGCCATCGCCCTGACCAACGCCCGCCTCTACGAGCGCAGCCGCGAGCTGACCATCGCCGAGGAACGCTCCCGGCTCGCCCACGAACTCCACGACGCCGTCAGCCAGAAGCTGTTCTCCCTGCGCCTGACCGCCCAGGCCGCCGCCACCCTGGTCGACCGGGACCCTTCCCGCGCCAAGGGCGAACTCCAGCAGGTCGCCGCCCTCGCCGCCGAAGCCGCGGACGAGCTGCGCGCCGCCGTCGTCGAACTCCGCCCCGCCGGGCTCGACGAGGACGGCCTGGTCGCCACCCTGCGCACCCAGGTCCATGTCCTGGACCGCGCCCACAGCGCCCGCGTCACCTTCTCCGGCCGCGGCGCCCGTGCGCTGCCCGCCGCCCAGGAGGAGGCCATGCTGCGCGTCGCCCAGGAGGCCCTGCACAACGCCCTGCGGCACTCGGCGGCGAAGCGGGTCGACGTCACGCTGGACCGGCACGGCGGCGGAGCCGTCCTGCGGGTCACCGACGACGGTGACGGTTTCGACCCCCAGGCCGTACGCCGCGCGGGACGCCACCTCGGCCTGGTCTCCATGCGTGACCGGGCGAGCGGGGTCGGCGGCAGGCTGACCGTGGAATCGGCGCCCGGCAAGGGCACGACCATCGAGATGGAGGTCCCCGGTGGCTGACGCGATCAAGGTGCTCCTCGTCGACGACCACCAGGTGGTACGCCGCGGACTGCGCACCTTCCTGGAGGTGCAGGACGACATCGAGGTCGTGGGCGAGGCCGCCGACGGCGCCGAGGGGGTCGCCCGCGCCGAGGAGCTGAGGCCCGACGTCGTCCTCATGGACGTCAAGATGCCCGGCATGGACGGCGTCGAGGCGCTCCGCAGACTCCGCGAACTCGACAACCCCGCGCGCGTGCTCATCGTCACCAGCTTCACCGAGCAGCGCACGGTCATCCCCGCCCTGCGGGCCGGGGCCGCCGGGTACGTCTACAAGGACGTCGACCCCGACGCCCTGGCCGGCGCCATCCGCTCGGTCCACGCCGGGCACATCCTCCTGCAACCGGAGGTCGCCGACGCCCTGCTGTCCCAGGAGGAGGCGGGCTCCGGCCAGGGAAGAGGCGGTTCACTCACCGAGCGGGAGCGCGAGGTGCTGGGCCTGATCGCCGACGGCCGCTCCAACCGTGAGATAGCCCGTGCGCTGGTGCTGTCCGAGAAGACGGTGAAGACCCACGTCTCGAACATCCTCATGAAGCTCGACCTGGCGGACCGGACCCAGGCCGCACTGTGGGCGGTACGCCGTGGTGTGACCGGATGATGTGCGGATTGTCCGGCAACACGGAGGGTTCCACTCCGGGCTGAGATTCATACTGTCGGGTGTATGTCACCCAAGTGGCGCATCCTGTCGGGACCCCCGGCGTTCTTCAGTGCGTGCTGCGTGCGACCGCCGCAGTGATCGCAAGGAAGGGCTCAAAGTGAAGAACCTGAAGAAGGCCGCCGCTGTCACGATGGTGGCCGGTGGCCTCGTCGCCGCCGGTGCCGGGATGGCCTCCGCCACCGACGGCGGGGCGCACGCCGACGGCAAGGCCATCGGCTCGCCGGGCGTCGTCTCGGGCAACGTCATCCAGGCCCCGGTCCACATCCCCGTGAACGCGGTCGGCAACAGCGTCAACGTCGTCGGCATCCTGAACCCGGCCTTCGGCAACCTGGGTGTCAACCACTGACGTTCCCGCCCCGGAGCACTCGTGACCACCGGCCTTCCAGGCACTCCCTGGAAGGCCGGTCAGGTATATCCGAAGTCGATTTCCTCCTGTGGTCGTCTCGTCCTGTGGTCGTTCCATCGCCCCAATGCGCCGAAGGGGCCCTTCCCGTCCTTCGCGCGTACCACCGCGGACCCACCGGGCGTCGATCAGCGCACGGCCCGTGGGCGGGCAGGACCCGTACGACGCAGGAGGAACGCAGCTCATGAACTTCGCCAAGAAGGCCGCTCTGACCGTCACCGCCGCCGGTCTCGCCGCGGGCGCCTCGTCCGGTGCCGCCGTCGCCGACTCCTCCGCGGACAGCGCCGCCGTGCATTGCCCCTGTGTCGGCTCCGGCCTCGACGTCCAGGTCCCCCTCGACGTCCCCGTCACGGTCACGGGCCTCAGCGCCAACCTCATCGCCGCGCTCAACCCGACGTTCGGCAACATCAGCGCCAACCACTGACACTCCGCTGTGCCCCGCGAACCCTCAGGATCGCGGGGCGCCAGGCCGCCGTCCCAACTGCGGGCAATCGTGCCGCTGGGGCGGTGGGGGCACCTCCCGCTCGAGCGAAGCCGAGAGTGGGGGAGGGCGGGCGCAGGCGGCACCCGGCAAGCGCCGGTGAGCGAACCCGCCCCCACCCAGCCGCAGCCGCCGGGCAACGCGCAACCGAGGGCCGACCCCCGCCGAACTACCGCCCCCGCTCCCGCTCCTCCACGAACGCGTTGTACGCCGCCACCTGCGCACGCCGAGCCGTCCGCTCCACCGGCCGCAGCGCCGCCGTCCGCGAGGCCATCTCGGAGGCGCTCACCGCCCCGCCGTGCCCGTTCTCGAACGCCACGGAGATCAGCAGCCCGATGCGCTGCGCCAGCTCCAGCACCCGTACCGCACGCGGTGGATACCCGGGCGCCAACACGTCCCGCCCCGGCTCGGCACGAGCCCGGTACGCGTCGATCGCCGCCTCCGCCACCGGCCCCGAGGCCGCCACGTCCAGCCGCGACAGCACCGCCGTCGCCTCCCGCAGCGCCTCCGCCAGCTCCCGTTCGGCCTCCCCGAGAGAGGGCACATCGGCCGGAGGCGCCTCCCGCACCTCCAGGCAGTGCCAGACGACCTCGACGTGCTCGTCGCCCTCGGGCCCCACCGAGGAGACCTCCGGCACCAGCCCGAGCGCACCGCCGTGGCAGACGACTGCCTCCTCCGCCTCCAACGCCAGTTTGTTGAACTCCGGCGGACCGCTCAGCCCCAGCGGATGCCCCGGCGCCGGCAGCGCGATCCGCAACCCGGTCACCCCGAGCGCCCGCAACCGTCCCAGCCCGAGCGTCAGCCCGACGGGCCCCGACTCGCCGGGCAGCCCCGCCACCCGGTGCACCGTGTCCTCCCCGACGATCGCGAGCACGGCGTCATCCGGCGAGACAAGTCCGGCAAGAAGGGCATTTCCCCATGAGGCGAGGCGTCCTGAGCGTGGTTCGGAGAGCATGTCCCCACCCTAAGGACGACCGAGGCGATGGGTGGCCCGGCCGGTGGCGTAGATTTCCCTATGGGCTGCGCCCACCCGGCGGTGGCTCCAACCACAGGCGTACGCGACAGCCGAGACAGGCCGACACTGCAAGGGGAGACAGCGCGCTCATGAGCGATGTTCTGGAGCTGGAGGACGTATCCGTGGTCCGCGAGGGCCGGGCTCTGGTGGACCAGGTCTCCTGGTCGGTCAAGGAGGGCGAGCGCTGGGCCATCCTCGGACCGAACGGCGCGGGCAAGACGACCCTCCTGAACATCGCGTCCAGCTACCTGTACCCCAGCAAGGGCACCGCCACGATCCTCGGCGACACCCTCGGCAAGGTCGACGTCTTCGAGCTGCGCCCCCGTATCGGCATGGCCGGCATCGCCATGGCGGAGAAGCTCCCCCGGCGCCAGACCGTCCTGCAGACTGTGCTGACCGCCGCGTACGGCATGACGGCCACCTGGAACGAGGACTACGAGGAGGTCGACGAACTGCGCGCCCGCGCCTTCCTCGACCGCCTCGGCATGACCGAGTACGTCGACCGCAAGTTCGGCACCCTCTCCGAGGGCGAGCGCAAGCGCACCCTCATCGCCCGTGCCCTGATGGCCGACCCCGAGCTGCTCCTCCTCGACGAGCCCGCCGCCGGCCTGGACCTCGGCGGACGCGAGGACCTCGTACGCCGCCTCGGCCGCCTCGCCCGCGATCCGATCGCCCCCTCCATGATCATGGTCACCCACCACGTCGAGGAGATCCCCCCGGGCTTCACCCACGTCCTGATGATCCGTCAGGGCAAGGTCCTCGCCGCAGGCCCCCTGGAGCTGGAGCTCACCTCCCGCAACCTCTCCCTCTGCTTCGGCCTCCCGCTCGTCGTCGACCAGCTCGGCGAGCGCTGGACCGCCCACGGCCTGCCACTCACCTGACCTCCAACTCCCACCGAACTTCCGCCGGTCGGACGCGCAGGGGCCACAACCCGGCCCGGGCGCACCCGACTTGGAGGCCCTCTGTACGCGATCTTTGACCGTGCACTCTGTTCGGCGGCCCGATCGCGGTTCTACCATTGCCGATGTGGACAGCATCGACGCATGGGTGTGGTGGCTGATCGGCGCGGCCGGGCTCGGGATCGCCCTCGTCGTGACCGCGATGCCCGAGTTGGGAATGCTCGCCCTGGGCGCGGTCGCCGGAGCCGTGGTCGCGGGGCTGGGCGGTGGGGTCGTACTCCAGGTAGTCGTCTTCGCGATCGTGTCCGTCGCGCTCATCGCCGTCGTCCGGCCCATCGCGGCCCGGCACAGATCGCAGCGGCCAGAACTCGCCACCGGGATCGACGCGTTGAAGGGCAAACACGCCGTCGTCCTGGAACGGGTCGACGGCGCGGGCGGCCGCATCAAGCTGGGCGGCGAGGTCTGGTCCGCCCGGGCGCTCGACACCGGCCAGGCTTTCGAAGTGGGCCAGGAAGTGGACGTCGTCGAGATCGAGGGAGCCACGGCGATCGTCATGTGACCTCGCACGACGTGGTCACGAGGCGATGACGCTATGGCGTGAACGCCCCACCGGGCAGGCGGTGTTCTGCCAGACTCGACCACAAGATCCTCAACGGCCTCGACAGGCATAGGATCTTCAGGATCTTGAGGACCTTCAAGATCTTCAGGAAGCGACACGGCGGAGAAGGGCTCGGGGAGCAATCGATGGAACCGATCATCATCGTCCTGATCATTCTGGTGGTGTTGGTCTTCATCGCCCTGATCAAGACCATCCAGGTGATCCCACAGGCCAGCGCGGCCATCGTCGAGCGGTTCGGCCGCTACACGCGCACACTCAACGCGGGCCTCAACATCGTGGTCCCCTTCATCGACTCCATCCGCAACCGCATCGACCTGCGCGAACAGGTCGTGCCGTTCCCGCCGCAGCCGGTGATCACCCAGGACAACCTGGTCGTGAACATCGACACGGTCATCTACTACCAGGTCACCGACGCCCGCGCCGCGACCTACGAGGTCGCCAGCTACATCCAGGCGATCGAGCAGCTCACCGTCACCACCCTGCGCAACATCATCGGTGGCATGGACCTGGAGCGGACCCTGACCTCCCGCGAGGAGATCAACGCGGCCCTGCGCGGCGTCCTCGACGAGGCCACCGGCAAGTGGGGCATCCGCGTCAACCGCGTCGAGCTGAAGGCGATCGAGCCGCCCACCTCCATCCAGGACTCGATGGAGAAGCAGATGCGCGCCGACCGTGACAAGCGCGCCGCGATCCTCACCGCCGAAGGTACGCGCCAGGCGGCCATCCTCACCGCCGAGGGTGAGAAGCAGTCCCAGATCCTGCGCGCGGAAGGTGAGGCCAAGGCCGCCGCCCTGCGGGCCGAGGGCGAGGCCCAGGCCGTACGTACGGTCTTCGAGGCCATCCACGCCGGCGACCCGGACCAGAAGCTCCTGTCCTACCAGTACCTCCAGATGCTCCCGAAGATCGCCGAGGGCGACGCCAACAAGCTCTGGATCGTCCCCAGCGAGATCGGCGACGCCCTCAAGGGCCTCTCCGGCGCCATGGGCAACTTCGGCAACCTCGGCGGCGGCCCGACCGTCCCCAGGCCGGCGGACGGCAACAACGAACGCCGCGAGAAGCCGGCGATCGACTGAGAACACGACGCTGGGCCCGCCTTCGAAGCAGAAGGCGGGCCCAAGTCTTTTGCCTATAAGGGGCGCGGGGAACTGCGCGATCAGCCACAACGGACCCGCAGCCCGCACACAACAGAAGCCGACCGACGCTGGGGAGGACGGCGTTCCCGGGCGGAGCCCTACGCGGCGCCCTGCGAGAGCCACGCCGGCAGCGCATCGAAGTCATCGTGGCCCAGCGACAGCAGCATCGCATCCGCCGGCGTCGGCTCGAACGGCTGCCGCAGCAACGGCATCCCCGCCTGCTCCGGAGTCCGGTCCGCCTTGCGGTGATTGTCCTCGGCGCAAGAAGCCACCGTGTTCAGCCAGGTGTCCCCACCACCCCGCGACCGCGGCACCACATGGTCCACGGTCGTCGCCCGACGACCGCAGTACGCGCACCGGTGCCTGTCCCGTACCAGCACGCCCCGCCTCGACCACGGCGCTTGTCTTCGGAACGGCACCCTCACGTACCTGCAGAGCCTGATCACCCGGGGCGCCGGTATGTCGACCGCGGCTCCGCGCATGCGCAGTTCGGGGTGGGTCTGCTCGACGACGGCCTTGTCCTGCAGTACCAGCACGACGGCTCGGTTGAGCGTCACCGTCGACAGCGGCTCGAAGCTCGCGTTCAGTACCAGCGTGTCCCGCATTCCAGCCCACCTCCTGTGCCAGCCCACCCCCCGGCGGGCTTGGATCAACTCTGGCCGGGCACGCCGAGATGGACAACGCAATAAAAAATGCCCGTCTCTGATCACTTCCAAGACCAGAGACGGGCAAACGTTCAATGAACGTCCGGCTTCGTTACTTTTCCGCCACGGCGGAGTACTCACCGATGAGTTGGGCGCGGGCCAGGGTGTGGAACCGCAGGTTGAACCCGACCACCGCGGGAGAAGCATCCGAATCCGGACCGAGCTTCTCCTGGTCCACGGCGTACACCGTGAACACGTACCGGTGCGCCGGATCGCCGGGCGGCGGCGCGGCTCCGCCGAAGTCCTTCGTCCCGTAGTCGTTGCGCGCCTGGACGGCGCCCTCGGGCAGTCCCTCGAACTTCCCCGAGCCGGCACCCGTCGGCAACTCCGTCACCGACGCCGGGATGTCGAACACGACCCAGTGCCAGAACCCGCTCCCCGTAGGGGCGTCCGGGTCGTAGCACGTCACGGCGAAGCTCTTGGTCTCCGGCGGGAAGCCCTCCCAGCGCAGCTGCGGCGAGGTGTTCCCCTCCGCGTAGACCTGGGCGTCCTTGAGCGTGGAACCCGCCTCGACGTCCTCGCTCGCGACCGTGAAGGACGGCACGACCGGGTGGAAATCGTGGGGGAGCGGCGGCCTCTTCGGCTCGGTCACCTGGATACCTCCTGATGGATCCGGGGTGGGTGTGGTTCCGGTGGTACCGAGCCTAGAACCAGCTGCGCTTGCTGCCGACCTCGGACAGCCACTGGTTGAGGTACGCCGTCCAGTCCGTGCCCTGGTAGTCGTGCAGCCCCACCCTGAAGGAACGGAACGAGTCACTGCCCTCGCTGAACAGACCCGGCTTCTTGTCCATCTCCAGCACGACGTCCATCTCGCGCTCGTCGGCGACGAAGCTCACCTCCACCTGGTTCAGGCCGTGGTACTGCTGCGGCGGGTAGAACTCGATCTCCTGGTAGAACGGCAGCTTCTGCCGGGTCCCCCGGATGTGGCCGCGCTCCATGTCCGCGTTCTTGAACCGAAAGCCCAGCTGGATGAAGGCGTCCAAGAGAGCCTGCTGCGCGGGCAGCGGGTGCACGTTGATGGGGTCCAGGTCACCGGAGTCGACCGCGCGCGCGATCTCCAGCTCGGTGGTCACACCGATGTGCATCCCGGGCAGCGGCTGCCCCTGGATGGTGGTGATCGGCGTCTCCCACGGGATCTCCAGCCCGAACGGCACCACGTGGACGGCCTCGGCCTTCAGCTCGAAGGCGCCACCGAGCCGCTGCTTGGTGAACTCGATGTCCTGCTTGTACTCCACGTCCTGACCCTCGACCTCGACCTTCGCCTGCAGCCCTACGGACAGCGCCTCGATCTGCTGGTCCACGGAGCCGCCCTGGATCCGCACCTCACCCTGGACGACACCGCCCGGGACGACGTTGATCTCGGTCAGCACCGTCTCGACCGAAGCGCCACCGGCTCCCAGGCTCGCGAGCAGCCGCTTGAACCCCATGTCTGTTCCTCCCGTCAGGCGAAAGCCTGCGTATCTGCGTGGTTCTGTGTTCTCTGTGGTGTGGATCGCTCTGCGTGGCGCGGAGCCTTGATCCCTACAAACGCAAACCGACGACGCCCGGTTCCGCGTCCTCCAGCTCCTTCACCCTTCCAAGGAGGACGCCCCCACGCCACCCGTCGGCACGCACCCGTCTGGACTACGCTCGTACGCCATGATCGCGAGCCCCGACCGTACGCCCCTCGCCCGCGGGTTCTTCGACCGCCCCGTACTGGAGGTGGCGCCGGACCTCCTCGGGCGCGTCCTCGTCCGCACCACCCCGGAGGGTCCGATCGAACTCCGTCTCACGGAGGTCGAGGCCTACGACGGTGCGAACGACCCCGGCTCCCACGCCTATCGCGGTCGCACGGCCCGCAACGGCGTGATGTTCGGCCCGCCCGGCCAGGTGTACGTCTACTTCACCTACGACATGTCAAGGCGATCAGCATGAACGTCGACGTCCTCGCCCATCCTGCCGAAGAGGTCGCGCCCAGGCTGCTCGGGAGCGTCCTCACCTGCAAGACCCCCGAGGGGACCGTGAGCATCGCCATCACGGAAACCGAGGCGTACTCCGGTACGGCTGACCCAGCTTCCCATGCCTACCGAGGCCAGACACCCCGTAACGCCGTCATGTTCGGACCCGCAGGACACCTGTATGTGTACCGTTCTCACGGCCTCCACTGGTGCGCCAACGTCGTCACCGGGACGGATGGCATCGCCTCGGCTGTCCTCATCCGGGCAGGCAGGGTCATCGAGGGGGAAGACCTGGCACGCAAGCGGCGCGGGGAGAGGGTCGAGAGTCCACGCCTTGCCCGAGGTCCCGGGAACTTCTGTCAGGCACTCGGCATCACGGCGGAGCACAACGGTGCAGACCTCCTGACAGGTACCTCGGTCGTGTTGTCCGAGGGTGAGCCTGTACCTGCCGCGCTCATCCGGGTCGGTCCTCGGGTAGGCGTGAGCAAGGCCCACGACTGGCTACACCGGTTCTACCTCGCCGGTGATCCGACGGTCTCGGCGTACCGGCTGAGCCCCCGAGCCAAACCGCCCGCCGGATCCTGAGCCGCTGTACGCCTCGCTCACGGCCCGCCGGTGAGTCGGCGCGAAGTTGGGCCAGAAGTTGCGTGATCGTTCGCGAGCGCGGCGCGTGACGCGTTCCTGACCGGTCGAGTGACTGTCGACGTGCGCCGACTCGGACCGGACGGGTGGGTGTGACCGAGCACCCCAGTTGGCATTTGAGCAGCCGAGTTGGGATCTTGTCCCTGCCTGGTGCATGCGAACCAAAGCAACAGACACAGATCTGGGCCGGCCAGACGTAGGGGTGGGTGGATGAGGGCAGATGCGGAGCGGGAGCGCTGGGAGCTGCGATCCGGAGAAGGCGTAGGGCCGCTGCAGTTCGGGATGTCTCCAGCCTAGGTCGCCGACGCACTGCTGGTCTCTGGGCCTCTGGCACGGGTCGGTGGTCCGTACGAGCAGGAAGACTTCCCGGACGGGGTGAAGGCGCTCTACGACGCGGGCAAGCTCGCATGCGTCGCGCTGGATGCAGTGAACCGTTCCGGGTTCGGTAGGGACTCGATCATTTGAGAGGATCGAGTCATGGCACGCCCTTCCCAGTACCCGCTTGAGCTGCGCAAGCGAGCTGTCCGCATGGTCGCCGAGGTGCGGCCGGAGTACGACACCGAGTGGTCCGCGATGAAGGCCGTCGCGTCGAAACTCGGCATCGGCACGACCGAGACGCTGCGTAAGTGGGTGCGGCAGGACCAGATCGACGCCGGCACCCGGCCGGGCACGACGACGGATGAGTCGGCGGAACTGAAGCGGCTGAAGAAGGAGAACGCTGAGCTGAAGAGGGCGAACGACATCCTCAAGGCAGCAGCGTCTTTCTTCGCGGCCGAGCTCGACCGGCCACACACACGCTCGTAGCGTTCATCGACGAGCACAAGGGCCGCTTCGGCGGCGTCGAGCCGATCTGCCGGGTCCTCACCGACCACGACTGCAAGATCGCCCCCTCCACCTACTACGCACACCGCAAACGCCAGGACGCCCCCGCGGCCCGCACCGTCCGCGACACCGAACTGAAGCCCCTGATCAAGGAGGCGTACGACACCAACTACCGTGTCTACGGTGCCAGAAAGATCTGGCGCCACCTGAACCGACAAGGCCATTCCGTGGCCCGCTGCACCGTCGAACGCCTCATGCGCGAACTCGGCATCACCGGCGCCGTCCGCGGCAAGAAGGTGATCACCACGATCCCCGACCCCATCGCACCCAGGGCACCGGACCTGGTCGACCGCGACTTCGTCGCCGACGCACCGAACCGCTGCTGGGTCGCAGACTTCACCCACGTGGCGACCTGGACCGGCGTCGTCTACGTCGCCTTCGTCGTGGACACCTTCTCGCGCCGCATCGTCGGCTGGTCGGCCGCCACCACGAAGGAGACCCGGCTCGTCCTGGACGCGCTGGAGATGGCCTTGTGGCAACGCGACCGCGACCAACGCCCCCACATTCGAGGCGAGTTGATACATCACTCGGACGCCGGGTCGCAATACACGTCGTTCAAGCTGGCCGACCATCTGGATGCCGCCGGCATCGCGGCGAGCATCGGCTCGGTCGGGGACGCCCTGGACAACGCCCTGATGGAATCGACGATCGGGCTCTACAAACAATGCCGCGGAGTTAAGCCGTCCCGCATCACGTCAAGTTGATCAGCTTCCGGTCCAAGGCGACCATGAAGAACGGGACTTCTGCTACAGAGGTGAAGCCGACCAAGGTCTTCACTACTCCGAGCGGAGGTCCCGTTGCCCGACCAGTCTGCCACCACGACGGTGACTCGCAGCATCACCGTCGCCTCGGGCCTCTTCGCGCCCGGACATCTGGGGGAGCTCACGCAGCTTCTTCCCTTCGAACTGATCGACGACGTGCTGGAACACACCAGGGCGGTGCAGCGCAGGTTGCGCCTCATCCCCTCCCGCGTGGGGGTGTACTTCGTCCTGGCGATGTGCCTCTTCCCGGAAGCCGGATACCTGCGCGTCTGGAGCAGCCTGACTGCCGGGGTGCGTACCCTGGCCTCGAAGGTCCCTTCGGAGAAGGCACTTCGCGAGGTACGCCGCCGTCTGGGGACGGCTCCGTTCCAGGAGCTGTTCGAGACGGTGGCCGGCCCGCTCGCCCGCCCTTCGATGCCCGGAGTGAGTTACCGGCGATGGCGCACGGTCGCCTTCGACGGATGCAGCTCGCTGCAGGCTTCCGACACCGTCCGGGTCCGTGGGGTGCTGGGAAAGACCCGCCGCCACCGAGGTGTGGAGGGGTACCCGCACGTCCGACTGATGGCTCTGTGCGAGACCGGCACCCGCGGTCTACTTGGGGCCGTGTTCGGGCCGACGAGCACGGGTGAACCCGGATACGCCAGACGTCTGCTGCCACTGCTGGACGCAAGCATGCTGTTGCTCACCGACCGGAACTTCTCCGGCGACGAGTTCCTGAACGAGGCCGCCGACACCGGCGCCCAGCTCCTGGCACGGCTCACCTACCGCCGTCGTCCGGCTGTGATCTCCGTACTGCCGGACGGTTCCTACCTGACCCGACTGCGCGGCCGCACCTTCCGGATCATCGAGGCCGAGGTGACGGCGAACTGCGCCGACGGGAGCCGCGCCACGGACCGATACCGCCTGGCGACGACGCTCCTGGACCACCGGACCGATCCGGCCGACCGGCTGGTCGCGCTCTACCACGAGCGATGGGAGATCGAACTGTCCTTCCTTGCGCTCAAGGACACGCTGTTTGCCGGCCGGGTTCTGCGCTCGGGCGACCCGGTGGGCTTGCAGCAGGAGCTGTGGGCTCTGCTGGTCGTCTACCAGAGCCTTCGTCGTGCCATGGTGGACGCCGTCGAGTTCCGGCCGGGCACAGACCCAGACCGCGCCAGCTTCACCGTTGCCCTCCGCGCGGCGGCAGAACAGGTGATCACCGCGCGGGCGGTTCTCGAACCCGCCGACGGAAACGGCGGCATCGCGCAGGCCGTACTCGATGCTCTGCTGCCGCCGCGTCGGGCACGCACCAGCGCCCGGCTCGTAAAATGCCCGATCTCGCAGTACACCGTGGTCTCCCAGGAACGTCCCAGGAAGAGCCAGCTGATCACTTCCATGCACATTGCCGTCCACCGGCGTGACAAGACCGAGCCCGATGACCTGGGCTTCAGGGAGCGCACCCTCCGTCTCCTGCGCACTGATCCAGGACGAGCGTGGCGCACTGTCGAGATCAGCAAGGCCCTCGGCATCACGGTGAGGGCGAAGTACCGCAGTCTGTGCACGCAGATCAACCAGTGGGCCGAGCAGACCATGCTGATCCGGGAAGGACGAGGGAGATACCGGATCGCCCCCGAATGGCTCGCCCCTGCTGACTGAAACTGATCAACTTGACGTGATGCGGGACGGCTTAACTCCGCGGCATTGGCTCTACAAAACCGAGTTGATCAAGCCCCAGCGGCCGTGGCGAACGCTCTCCCAGGTCGAGCTCGCCACCGCCGAGTGGGTCGACTGGTACAACCACAGTCGACTCCACGGTGAGATAGGGCACATCCCGCCCGTCGAGTACGAAGCAAACCACTACCTCAGCACCACGAAACCCCAGGTCACGCCCAACATCTGAGCTCTCTACGGAACCCGGAACGGTTCAGGAGCGGGTCACCCGGATCCCATCCACGCTGCAAGCGCTGAGTGACGGTCGCTTCAGCAGCCCGCGCAGCGGGAAGCCCGGTGGAAGGGGTGCCGCCCGGCCAGGGCCGGGGAAGAGGCATGGGCGGTCGTCACTGGGGCTGTTCCTCCAGGTGCAGCGGCAAGAAGGCGGCGGTCTCGGTGCTCTGACGGGTGGCGGCTTCGATGGCGGCCGGGCCGAACCGGGGCAGGATGTCCTCGTCCAGGCGGGCCGTGTACGGACCGAAGATCCGCAGGAACTGCGCGGTGGTCATCTGCTGGGCCTGCCGGGAGAAGTACTCCTTGAACCTGCGCAGGTCGGGCAGGTGCCGGGGCGCGAACGCGGCGAGCGGACACAGCAGACACACCCACGCCCGAGCCGGACACAAGGTTCCCTCCGGGGCGTGCGGGCCGTTGAGCGGGCTGGCGCACGCGGCGACGAACATGTCCTGCTCACCGGAGAGCAGAGCCTTGATGGTCGCTGCGTCCAGACCGGCGTCCTCGACCAGGCGCGGGAAGTCCGCAGCGAACACGGCAGCGTCCTCACCATTGATCACGACCGGCGGGGCGGCCTTGCGGCGCACATCGCCCTGGGCTTGCTCGATGACGCCCTCAAGCGCGTCCAGCTGGGCCGGCGTGTGAGAGCTGAGGTAGTGATCACCCTCGACGCGGGCGCTGTGGTTGGGGTCGATCGTCGTGCGGCCGCGCCGGTGGTGGTAGGTGGCCCTGACCCGGCCGCCGTGCACCGGAAGAAGCTGCCCGTCGTCGCCGAGCACGCCCGAGAACTCCATCCAGGCCCGGCGCTGGCGCTGGCCGCGGGGGCGGTCGAAGATCCTGCCCTGCCCTCTTCCGAGTCCGTCATGGCCCACATAGATCCATAGACGACCAGCCAAATCCCCGGCGTGCTCTCGCAGTTGGGCCGAGTGCTCCAGCCAGCGGTCCAGCAGCCGCACGGCATCACGGGGCAGGTTGAGCGCCTCGTCCCCGGTGCGGCCCTTGCGGTAGGAGAGCAGGACAGTGTTCGCCGAAGTCCGGGTGATGTTGTCGAGTCGCAGGGCGTCGATGCCGTCAGGGACGGTGCCCGTGCGCATCGCGAACAGCGTGAGGTAGGCGAACGCCGTCTCCGAGGCCGGGAACAGCGTGGCTTCGACTGCCGTGAGCTGGGCCCGGTCAACACCGGCGCCTCTGCTGAACCGCTCGACGTCCCTTCTCGCCTCCGCAGGGCCCGCGTGAAGCCAGAGCCAGGCGAGGTTGTCGAAGGCGACGCCGTGGACGGACGGATCGGCGCCCCGGCCGGCTGCCTCCAACACCTGACGGTGTGTGCGGCGGGCCGCCGCGATCCGATCGGTGCAGGAGGCTTCAAGCCTCCGCCATTCACCGTCGCTGTAGGGCTGGTTGGGTCGGCTCTTCTCCACCTTGTTGATCCGCCGCCCGGCCAGGTGACGGGAGATGCCCGGGTCCAGTCCTCCGGCTATCTCCTGGAAGGCGTTCAGCACCACACGGATGCGCCGTTCGCGATGGTAGTCGCAGGTCAGCCAGTACTGCACCAGTGTGGCCGGGGTCAGATCGGCAAGACCGCCCGTGACTCCCCAGGCGTCGAGGTCGCGTGCCGTCCGGCGCATCGTCGTCATGTACTGCCGTGCCACCGAACGGGTCCGGATCGGCCCGTGCGGATGCGTGGCCGCCACCAGCCCCACGGCCAGGTCCGCGGTCAGCTGCTGATTCGGCAGATCGTGCAGGACACCGTGGTGGATGACGCCCTCCGGCAGCGTGAACAGCACCGCCAGGGGCTGCTGGACCTCGGCAGGCATCAGACCTCGCCCTCGAACTCGGCGGCCGCGTCGGCATCCACGGCCAAGGCTCCTCCGGCGGTCGCGTAGGCGTCCCGGTAGATCCGCTGGGTGTCGAGGAAATGTAACGGTGGAGTCGGGTATTGGAAGTGTCCGAATGCCTGGCGGATCACGTGTTGCGGAGCTCGATTCGTGCCTCTCCCGGGGCTCTGGCGAGGATCTCGTCGACGGTCTGGGTGGGGGTCTGTTCGGAGGTGTCGATCCAGAGTCCGCGGCGAGGTGTCTCCTGCCGCAGAGCGTGATCGAGGGGGCCGATGGTCCACGCGTCGTAGGCGGTCTTGGATCTGGCGGTGTCGCGTGCGGCGATGGCGTCCGGGTGTGGGGTGAGGGCGATCACGTGGAGAGGGCGGCTGCGGATCTGCGCGATCATCCTGGCAAGGTGTTCTCCGAGGATGACGTCCTGGGCGACCACGGTGAAGCCGGTCTCGAAGTAGCTGTCGATGGTCTGTGCGGTCAGCTGATGACGCAGCCGGAGTTGTCGTACTGCTTCCTCGGACGGGTCGGCAGTCATCTCGGCTCGGCCGTTGATCACCATGCGCCGGAACAGATCTCCGCGCACGTGCACTGACCTCGGGAGCCGCTCGGCCAGCAGTTGGGCGATCGTCGATTTGCCCGCCGCGGGGATTCCGGTGATGAGGTAGATCTCCTGGCTCGTGGTCGGTCCGGTAGCCGTGGGCTGCTTGCGGTTCGCAGGTTGGTCGGTAGTGGTCGGGATCATGGGGCCGGATGCTCCTTGGTTCGTTGGCTCACATCAGCGGCGTAGGCAGCCCAGTCTCCGGCGGCGGCTCGCTGCCATTTGACGGCGACGGTGATGTCGATGCCGAGGGTGCGGGCGAGGACCGCGGCGGGCAGCTCGGTGGCGAGCTGGAAGAGTGCGGTCGAGCGGGCTTCCGCCAGCCGGATGCCGAGTTTGCGGAGTCGTTCGCCCATGGCCCAGGCGCTGATCGGGCGGCCGGGCTGGCCTCCGGGGAAGAGCCAGGGTGAGTCTGTTCGGGCGAGGACGGCATGGCTGTGGCGGACCGCGACTTGTTGGAGGGCGAGTTCAGCAACGGGTGCCGGAAGTTCGACCGGGACGGCGCCGAGGCGGATGCGGACGGCTGCGTCGGTCTCCTCGATGTGGTCGACGGTGAGCCGGGAGATCGCCGCGGGCCACTGGGCATAGAGGAGCAACAGCAGGCCGGCGAGGCGGTCTTCGGGCTTGAGGGTGTCGTCGTGCAGCAGGCGTCGGGCGGTGGCCCAGCGGGCTTCGTTGTCCATCGCCTGGGAGGGGCCGTTCCATCGCTCGGCCGGGAAGCTGAGATCCCGGGCGATCTTCTGGGCGAGGGCCCAGCGCACGAAGTGGCCTGCCTCCTGGCGAAGGCGGACGTCGTCGCTGGTCATCCAGCGTTCGAGGTCGGTCTGTCGGCAGGCGGCAAGGGTCAGGTTCTGGTCCTCGAGCCAGTTCAGGAGATAGACGGCCGCCCGCAGATGTTGTCGCGCGACCGTGAGCTGATAGTGCGTGATCTCTTTTCCGCGGCTGCGACGGCGAAGCCGGCGCAGGAGGTGCCACGTCGCGTACCGGTGCAGGACTTTCCGTCCCTCGGCCGTCGTATGGGAGGCGACGAGGTTCTTCACGTGCCGTTCGAGACGGACCATTTGCTCGTCCCGACTGGGTAGGACGCCGGTGGCGACGAGAACACTGCGGATGTGTTCGACGACCTTGTCTTCAGGCAGTTCGTCCAGGGCCTCGTGGGTGAGGGGACGGCGGCCGGAGCCGAGATCGGACAGGACCGTGGAGACAATGCCCTTGGAAAGCCAGCGCATCGCGGTGCCGGCCCGTTCAGCGCTGGCCAGGGCGTCGTGGAGGGGCTGCAGCTTCGGGGGTATAGAGCCGGTGCCGTCGCTGAGGATCTCGTGGAGCCGATGCTTGAGTGTGCAGCGAGGGCACGGACCCGGCGCGTGCAGCCGCTCGGCTTGTTTGCAGGTCGGACATGGACGCCAGAGTTCAGCGTCCGGTGTGGTGCAGGGGCCGCAGATGGGGGCGTCGGCGGTGCCGGAGTGAATGCCACGCATTCGTCCGCAGACAGTGCAGTGAGCTTGGCGCCTGTCACAGCCGCCGCAGCGGGGCAGGCCGGTGAGCTTCGAGAGCATGCAGGGTGCGGTGCGGCCGCAGATCGAGCAGAGCAGTTCGGGCAAGGGACGGCAGTTCGGACAGATCGGCCCGTTTGCGGTGCGGGAGTTGACCATGCGTGACTCGCCGCAGACGATGCAGGTCTCCAGGTTCGCCGGGTCCCTGACCAGGCAGCTCGGACACAGCGGGCGCCCCTCGGCGTCGCGGGTGGCCGGCTCGCGCCGGGCACCACAGCGTACGCATTCTTCGAAGCGGGACTTGGCGATGCAGTTGCGGCAGACCCGCTGCCCGTCCAGCGGCTTGTCGATGTGGACCACCCGGCGGCAGCGAGGGCAGGCGGGCCGGACGATCCCGGCGACACCAGCCTCGTGCAGCAGGTCAATGAACTTCAGGATGGCGCGCTGCGGTGCAAGATGTCCCTCCCCGGTCAGCAGGCGCGGGTTGTCCTCCAGGGCCCAGACCACTCGCTGGCGATAGTGGGGACGGTGGGGTGCCGTCCGGCGGAGGGCCTCGGCGACCGCGTCACGGTCGGCGCCCGGGGCGATCGTGGTGATCAGTTCGTGGACGACGGTGACGGGATCACGGTCGTCGTGGTCGGGACACATCGAGCAGCGGGGCAGGCCCTTGCGGTCCCGGAAGCCGACGCGTCGGATGTTGCCGCAGGTGGTGCACTCGGCCCTCTCCTGACCGCAGACTGAGCAGTACCAGTCCTGGCCCTTGCGGTGCAGGGTTCGCAGCTTCTTGCCGCACTCGGCGCAGACCGGCGGTGCGATCGCCGATGCCCCGGCCTTGCGGAGCTCGATGAGCAGATCGCCGACGGCCCGGGGCGCCGGAGAGCGGCCGTCGGTCAGGACGGCAGGCCGTATCGCCAGGTTCTTGGCCACGTTCCGCGACTTCGCGCGGCCGCCCGCGACCGAGGTGACCACGGTCCGGATGGTCTCGCTGTCGAGATCGTTCTCGACGTCGGCGACGAGGTCGGTGATCAGGCCGATCGGGTCGGTGACGGCGCGATCGAGCTGGTCCGCTGTGGTCATGACCGGTCAACGCCCCTGATCCGGGCCCGCTTTGGCCGCAGCCCGCCAAGTCCCTCCGTATTGGGTGCCGAGCCGCCGGAGGCTGCCTTCTTCGGCTTCTTCACGGCGCCCGCCGCCGCGATGGGCTCGATGAGGTCGTCCATGGTGCAGTCGAGGATGTCGAGCAGGGCCATGAGGATCTTCAGGCTCAGTCGCTCCGGTCGCTCGACGACGAGCCGGTAGACCTGGCTCGACGACAGGCTGATAGCGCGTTCGGCGAGCGGAGGGATGAGGTCGGTGGTAGAGAACATCCCGCGGTCCGCCATGACTTTGCGCAGGTGCCAGTGGTAATCGAGCTTGGCGGCCATCGCCGGGATCCCTCCTGTCAGGCCCCGGCGAACGCCGGAGCCAGTGCCTTGTGCAGGGAAGTGTTCATGAAGTCGTCGCTGACGTGCGTGTAGATGGCCAGGGAGCTGTCGCACTCATGGCCGACCTGCTGCTGGATGAACCGGCGGTCGACTCCGTCCTCGGTCAGATGCGTGACGTAAGAATGCCGGATTGAGTGGGGAGTTAGATCTTTTGGGATCTTTAGGGCGTCCCGGTATGCCTCGAACCGGTCGTTGATGGAGCCGGGCTGGAGACGGCCCCCGCGCTCGGTGATCCACAGAGCCGGGTGATCAGGGAATCCGAATCGCGGCCGGACGTTCTCGACATAGTCGGCGACCGCCTCGACGGCCCAGTCCATCACCGACAGCACGTTCCGCCGCCGCGGCGGCTGGCCCTTCTTCGCCTTGCCGTAGCGGACGTTGAGCGTGCCGTACCGGCCGAACTGCCGGGCCTGCGGATTGCGTCCGAAGTCGACCACATCGAGCTTGGAAGTCTCGGTCCGGCGAAGCCCCCACCCGTAGATGACCTTGAAGAGGGTGGCATCCCGGTAGGCGGCGAGAGCACCCTTGCGCTTGGCCTTCACGGCGCGTGCGACCTGGTCGTCGGCATAGTCGAGGAACCGCTGCAGCTCTTCCCTTGTGAACGGCCGTGCCTCCGGCTCGCCCTCGTAATCCTGCAGGTGAGGGAGGGTATTCCACTCGTGACAGATCGCCACCGGATAAGTGCCGAATGCTTCTTCACATGCCGGACCCCAGCCGTATCGGGCGTCGATGAGAAACTCGCTGAACAGGCGGACGTCACCCTGGTAGCTGCGGATCGTGGACGGCGCCAGATGCTTCTCGCTCGTCAGAGATGCCGACCACTCGTCCAGGTGGGCCGGCGTCCACTGCCACGGGTACTCGTTCGCGAACTCCAGAAACCGGCGGATCAGCCGTTCCCTCGGGTCGATCGTCTCGTCCTTCAGCCCTCGCGACTTCTGCTGAGCCCGCCAGCCCCTCAGCATCGCGTCGAACATCGCGTCCTCCGGACGCAACTGGACCACGCCGGAGACAAGCTCCAGATGAGCCGACCCCGCCAGGGCCGCCATGCGCTGATGCACCACTCCAGACCATCCCTTCTGGAGAGCAGATCATGCATCAGAAGGGATCATCTCGGCAACACACCTGTTCAGGCTGCCAGTTCGTACAGGGTACGGAGTCCTTCCGTCTCCCGCCGTGACCACGCGACCTGCGGCTTCTCGCCCGCCTGATGCAATTCCCGAGGGTTCAGATATGTCTGAGTGGTGGCAGCGCTGGCATGGCCCAATAAATCGCGCAGCACCAGGAGCGGATCGGCCTTGGTGAGATAGAGCGCCAGGGCGTCGTCGCCGCCGGTGTCCACGACGAGCTGGGCGGCCTGCTGGTAGTAGCCGCGTACCAGCCGCTCCAAGGTGGCCATCGCGAAGGTGTGCCTGGTGACATGGGGATGGACATGCGGGAAGGACGACTCAAAGCGGTCCCGGATCCGCTGCGCGGTCCGGCGCAGAACGGTCGCCCAGTCGACGAACGGCCTCCCGCCGGACTGCACCGCCAGAAGCGCGCTGCCCCCGCCGGGCGCCACCAGCCGCAGCCGCTCGACCGGGGAGAGGGTGTGCCAGCGGCGGCGCGTCCCGTTGATCAGGGCGCCGTCGTGAGTCGGGCCCTCGACGAACAGCGGGTCACGGGGTCGCCAGCGCGAGCCCTCCGCCACCGCGGCCCGGTCCCAGCCGATGTAGCCGTGGACCCGGGCCAGATCCTCGTAACCGATCCACGTCGACCGGCCCTTCCTGCCCTTCGCCGTCGGCGGAGCCAGCACCAGCGGCACCGGCACCGCCGTGCGGCGGCGCGGCAGCGGCGGCACCTCGTAGACCGTCAGGCACGTGAACTCCCGCGACCGCAGCCCGCTGGACAGCGCCAGGCCGATCACGGCCGCGTTGCGGCCCGTCTCCCGCCCCCGGAACGAGACGTCCCGCTCGCCCGCCGGCTCGTTGCCCGCCAGGGCGTGCATCAGCAAGTCCGCGTACGGCTTCTCCAGGTACTTCCGTGTCGCGTGCGCGTTGCCCGTACGCACCGTCGCCGGATTCCTGGCCACCTCCACGCGCGCACCATCCGGGCGGGTCATCGACTGCCGCACGTAGGAGAACGGAACCGTCGACGCATGCCCCTCGGCCGCCGCCCACTGGTAGAAGGACGAAAGCGTCTTCACCGCCAGATTCCAGCTCGCCGGACTCAGCCGCACCTCCAGCGGCCCGGACAGCCGGTACTCGGCGTACATCGACAACGCATCCCGAAGCCGCTGCCGATCAGCGAAGACCGGGATCCGGCGAGCGCCGAGGAACTCCGCCCAGCCCTTGAGCGCCTGGGCGTACGTACGCCACGACCTCGGCGACGGCGCCCCGCTGACCGGTAACTCCCGGAGCCACAGGTTCATCACCACCGTCGGCCGAAGTCCCGCGGCGTCCTCGAAGCAGAGGTCCTCGTCGATGAGGACGGGCATGGCCTCCCGGATGACGGGCCGCTCGTACAGGTCCCACTCTTCCCACCCGGCGGAACTGAAGTAGTGCAGGATCACGAAATGAACCTGGAGTGAGACACGAGACAGAGCAAGAGTTAACCCTCGTACGAGGGACAGAACTTCACCCTCACGAGACACACTCAAACCGCAGAGCTAACGCCCGCGTCTCCACCGACGACCGGGAGGCGCAGTTGCAGCGCGACGCACTGACGGCCGCAGGGTGCGCCCGCATCTTCGAGGACAAGGTCAGCGGGAAGAACACCGACCGGCCGGAACTGACGGCCGTACTGGACTAGGGGTGCCGTTAACGAGCGGCGAACCAGGTGACAAGTAACCCGCCGGTAGCTTTCAGGGCTTCGTGACCTTGGTCTTCTTCGGCTGACGGGGGACGGTCTTGGCTCTGTCGAGGTGCCCGTACACCGTCGACCTCGGCACGCTGAACATGTCGGCGATCTGCTGGACGGTCTTCTCCCGCTCGTCGTAGAGCCGTTGGGCAAGCGCGGCCTGGTCCTCGGTCAGCTTCGGCCGGCGCCCGCCCACCCGGCCGCGGGCCCGAGCGGAGGCAAGCCCGTCGTTTGTGTTCGCCACGATCAGCTCCCGCTGGAGCTCTGCCAGTACGGACAGCATCCCGAACATCGCGCGCCCCTCCATCGTGGCGGTGTCGATGCCCTGCTCGATGACGTGCAGCCCGATACTCCGCTCGCGCAGCTCGGCGCCGAGAGTCACCAGGTGCAGCACGGAGCGGGAGAGCCGGTCGAGCCGGGTCACTTTCAAGGTGTCGCCCTCGCGCAGCAGCTGCATGACGAGATCGAGCTTCGGGCGGGACGCCTTCGCACCGCTGGCGACGTCGACGTGGATGTTGTCGCGGTCGACGCCGTGGCGAAGTAGTGCGTCGATCTGATGATCGGGGTTCTGGTCGGCCGTCGATGTGCGGCAGTAGCCAATGAGCATCGTCGGAATCTACCGGCCGGACCGTTCACCGACATTGATTGTCGACGCGAGTTGCCGACACTGCCCACCTGCGGGTTCGTGATCACCGCGCCGAGTGTCGACAGACGGTCGTTTGCCGACACTTCGACCGGGAAGGACCCGCGATCGGCACGGCGCGGATGCTGCTTCCTCCGCGCCGCTCGTCGACCCCTGGCCGTCTCTTTGCCCGCTGTCGTAGCTCCGCCTACCGCGCGGCAGCCGGGACTTCGGGGCGAGGGTCGATCGGCGTGAGCACGCCGAGGCGGTCCTCGATCTCCTGGGCAGCGGCCAGGCACAGGTCTTCCCGGAACGCGCGCCCGATGATCTGTACGCCGGACGGCAGTCCGTCGCTGACTCCGGTCGGCACGGCGACCGCGGGAACGCCCACAAAGCTGGTCACCGTGCACAGGCGCATGCTCTTGGAGACCCGTTCCCGTCCCGCTTCGTCGCGTGACTCCAGTCCCGGTTCGACGGGCGGCTCGGTGAACACCGGTCCGAGCAGCAGCGGGAACTCGTCGAGGAACTCCGCCCAGGAGCGGCGGATGCCGAGCCAGGTCCCCATCAGCTTCGTGAGCTCTGCGGCGTTCGCAGGCGGAGTCTTCTCCATGGCCATCTGGATGTAGCGGTCTCCGCCTTCGCCGAGCAGTTTCCGCACCGCTGGCCAGGTCGGCGCGAATTCGGTCACGGTGATCCGGCCGTATGCCGCGAGTGCCTCGTCCAACCGCGGAACATCCGCCAGCTCTCGCACGTCGTACCCGGCGTCGCGCAACGCGTCGGCCGCGGCCGTGACAGCCGCGCGGACCGTGGGATGAACGCCGTGGCCGCCGGGGTCGGCCACGACCGCGACCTTGACCGGTCCCGGCAGCGGTTCGCCGTAGAGGGGCACGGGTACGGCCCGCGGGTCCCGCGGGTCGGTCCCGGCCAGTGCCTCGTATGCCAGCCGCAGGTCGGCGACGGTACGGGCCAGGGGTCCGTCGGTGACCAGCATCTGTGAGGCTGGTCCCGGGTCGTCGGGGCCGAGGACACGGTGGTCGGCGGGGAACCGCCCGGTGGTCGACTTCAGCCCCGTCACGCCGCAGAACGAGGCTGGGATCCGTACTGATCCGCCGGAATCATTGCCGAGTCCGAGCGCGGCCATGCCAGTGGCGACGGCCACTCCGTCACCGCCGCTGCTGCCGCCCGGGGTCCGGCTCCGGTTCCACGGGTTGACGGTGTCGCCGAACAACTCGCTGCGGGTGTGCATCCCGGCCAGGACCAGGGTGGGCATGTTGCTGTGGCCGATCGGTATGGCTCCTGCCGTGCGGAGCCGGGCCACAGGGGGTGCGTCGGCCGGAGCCACCAGGTCGCGGAAGCGTGCCGTTCCGAGCGTGGTCGGCACCCCTTCGACAGCGGTGGACTCCTTCACCGTGAACGGCACGCCGGCCAGCGGCCCGAGTGCTTCGCCCGCTGCTCGCCGCTGGTCCGTGTGTGCCGCGGCCCCGCGGGCTCGCTCGGCCATCAGCTGCGTGACCGCGTTGGCCTGCGGGTTGACCTCAGCGATACGTTCCAGGTGGCTCTCGATCAGTTCGAGGGCCGATATGTCTCCGCCTCGGACCGCCTCCGCTTGGGCGGAGGCCGTCATTGCCCACAGGGCGTCGTGCCTGATCATCGTGCTTCCCATCCCCATGCCGAACTGCTTGTGTCCGAACCCTAGCCCGGAAGCGATACGCTCGTATCGGAATAAGGAGGCCGCGCATGCCCAAACAGGTGGACTACGAAAGCCGACGCCGCCGGATCGCCGAGGCCGTCTGCCTCCTCGCCGACGAACACGGACCGGAGGGAGTGAGCATGCGCGACGTCGCCGCCCGCGCGCAGGTCTCACTGGGCGCCGTTCAGCGCTGCTTCCGCAGCAAGGGGGAGATGCTCCTCTTCGCCGTCGACCACGTCGGCGACCGCATCACCGAACGTGTGAGGGCACGCCTGGCCGCAAGCCCGGCCCAGTCGGCCGCCACCGCCCTGGGCCACGCGACCAACGAGATCGCCCTTCTCCGCGAAGAACACCGCGCCGAAGCACGGATCTGGCTCGCGTTCGTCGCTCAGGCCGCTGTCAGCGAGCCACTCACCGGCCCGCTGAAAACCAGCTACGCGGCCCTCCAGAACCTCCTCGTCCGCCTCATCACGGAGGCCGCCGAGAGCGGGTTGGCCGACGAAGGCGCTATGCCGCCCGACCCGCAGCACGAGGCTTGCACTCTGCTCGCCCTCGCCGACGGCCTCACCACCCATGTACTCATAGGCCACTTGACCGCAGAGGAAGCCGAGGAAGTCCTGCACGCGCATCTGGTCAGCCTCTGGGAACGCCTCGGCGCCGCCCGCCCCCGAAAGGCCGTCACCGGCGACGTGGACGCCGTCCCTGCGGCAAGCCGGTAGCTGTACCAGGTCCCCACTTCGCCGATACCCGCGCCAGCCGTACACCAGCGCCCCTACCGTCCAGCCCGAAGGTCGATCACGGGGCTTGTGGAAGGGACCGAGCTGTGGGGCGGGACCTGGGTCTGGACGGGGTGGTGGACCACTTCACCCTGCCCACCGCCGAGGGCTGGCTCTACCTCGCCTGCCGGCTGGACCTGGCCACCCGCGAGGTCGTCGGCTATGCCATGGCCGATCACCACCGTGCCGAGCTCGTCGTCGACGCCCTGGACATGGCCCATGGCCGGGGGAACCTGGAGCCGGGACGTGTGATCCACAGTGATCGCGGCAGCGAGTACACCTCATCCCAATTCCGCGACCGAATAGCCGAGTTGGGGCTCCGGCAGAGCTGCGGACGGACTGGATCAGGTTTCGACAATGCCGCCGCGGAGAGCTTCTGGGCCCTGCTCAAGGAGGAGATAGGCACCCGGACCTGGCCCGACCGGGCGACCGCCCGCGCCGAGGTCTTCACCTTCATCGAGAGACCCTGTTGCCCAATTCGAGTGAAGCAAGCGTGATCACGGGGCATGCGGCGCCCGGGGCCATGAGCGTGTTGTGCGACGGTCTCAAGGGCACGAGCTGGGTGTCCGGCCGTGGGGAACTGGGGGTGCGGCGGTGTCGATGCGCTCGGACTCGGGAGCGGAGGTTCCTGCCCTGACGAGGGAAGTGGCTCGCGCGGCGTTCCCCAAGGGCTGTCTGGCCATGAGGATCCGGGACGGCCTCGGTCCGCTGTTCTCGGATGAGGATTTCAAGGCGGCCTTCGGGGTCAGGGGGCGGCCCGGGATCTCGCCCGGCCGGCTGGCCCTGGTCAGCGTCCTGCAGTTCGCCGAGAACCTGACTGATCGCCAGACCGCGCACGCGGTGCGGGCAAGGATCGACGTGAAGTACCTGCTGGGCCTGGAGCTGACCGACCCCGGCTTCGACCACACAGTGCTGACCGGGTTCCGGGACCGGCTGCTGGCGCATGGCATGGAAGCGAGGGTCCTGGACCTGCTGCTGGAGCGTCTCGCCGAGCTGGGGCTGGTCGGCTCCGGCGGGAGGCAGCGCACGGACTCGACACACGTGCTGGCCGCGGTCCGCAGCCTCAACCGCCTGGAGTTCATCGGCGAGACGCTGCGGGCGGTGCTGGAAGCACTCGCCGCGGCCGCGCCGGATTGGCTGCGCGGGTCGATGGACCCGGCGTGGCAGGAACGCTACGGGGCGCGGGTCGACGCCTACCGACTGCCCACCGACGAGCAGGAGCGGCGCACCCTCGCCCGGCAGATCGCCACTGACGGATACCGCCTGCTCGAAGCCGTCTTCGCGCCGGCGGCGCCAGGATGGCTGCAACAGGTGCCTGCCGTCACCGTCCTGCGCACGGTGTGGGTGCAGCAGTTCACGCGCACCGTCACCGACGGCGAAGAGGAGGTGACCTGGCGGGGGAAGGACGATCTCCCGCCGAGCAGAGCAATGGTCGCCTCGCCCTACGATCCTGAGGCCCGGTACGCCAAGAAGCGCGGATCCGCCTGGGTCGGCTACAAGATCCATCTCAGTGAGAGCTGTGACGACCCTGGATCGTCGAGGCGCCCCCACTTGGTCACCCACGTTGTCACGACCGACGCCACGGTCAACGACGCCATGGTCGTCGAGGAGGTCCACGACCGACTCACCAGCAAGGGTCTCTTACCAGGGGAGCATCTCCTGGACGCTGGCTACACCTCGGCCGAACTGCTGCTCACCGCGCCGACCACCCGTGGCGTCAGCGTCGTCGGCCCGGTCCGGTCCAACAACACCCGGCAGTCGGCATCGGGCGGAGGCTTCGGCAAGTCCGCCTTCACCGTCAACTGGCAGGCCAAGCACGCACTTTGCCCGACCGGCGCCACCAGCAGGTATTGGACGGAGGGTGTGGACAACAACGGCCGGGACGCGATCCGCATCCGCTTCGCGACCGCCACCTGCGCGCCCTGCCCGGTGCGCGATCAGTGCACCAGATCCACCCAGTACGGGCGGCAGCTGACCGTCCGGCCCCAGGAACAGGACGCGGTGTTGGAACGCGTCCGAGCGGAGCAGTCCACCGACGAGTGGAAGGACCGCTACGCGGCCCGCGCCGGCGTGGAAGGCACCATCCACCAGGCCGTCGCGACCGCCGGCGTCCGCCGGACCCGCTACGTCGGCCTGGCCAAGACGCGGCTCGCGCACATTCTCACAGCAACCGCCATCAACTTGATCCGCCTCGACGCCTGGTGGAACGAAACCCCCCTCGCACGCACGCGCATCTCTCAACTGGCAGCCCTCGACCTCGCAGAGTGAGATCAATTGGGCAACAGGGTCATGGAGACCTTCTACAACCCCCGCCGCCTGCGCAAGCACAAGATCTTCGGCTATCTCACCCCGGCCGAGACCCGGCAGCGGCATCAACACGCTCTCGCGGCATAACCATCGAGTGTCCGAGATCACGGGGAAACTTCAAGCACTCCCTGAGCCTGTGCGGCGGCCAGCGTGACGCCGGTCGCCTCGGCCAGGTCCACCAGATCCTCAAGGTCCCAGGGGGTGCGGTACATACGGTCGTAGTGGCGGGACACGATGGCGTCTGCCTTGCCGTCCTCCACCAGAGCCTTGACGCGCTCCCACTCGGCGCTCCGCTTGGTTCCCCGCTTCGTCGAAGCCGACGTGTCCTTCTCAACGATCGTGGCTACGACCGACCAGCCTTTCCGGTCGCACAGCGCCTGACTCAGCTTGACCTGTTGTGTCAGGTTCCCACCCTTGGACTCCTCACCCCTCGGAGTGGGGCTGAGTCTGGCGTAGATGATCGCTCGCACTGCCTGTCTCCTGCTTGTCGTCGGTTGCGGATGATGCCGGACCAACGACATACATGCCTAGTGAGCTACCTACGGCATGTGGCACTGCATGAACCTCGTCTGCGGCCCGGAGGGCCGGGCGAGCGCGGTCCTGCTGCGCGCCGGCGAGGTCATCGAGGGCGCCGACCTCACTCGCAAACGTCGAATCTCAGCCCGAAATGACAAGGAACTGGCCAAAGGGCCTGCCCGGCTGGCCACGGCCCTGGAGGTGGACCGAGCTCTGGACGGCACGGACGCCTGCGCCCCCGAGTCCACGCCCCTGACCGTCCTGACGGGTACTCCGGTCAGCTCTGACCAGGTACTGAGCGGTCCCCGCACCGGAGTATCAGGCGACGGTGGTGTCCACCCCTGGCGCTTCTGGATCGCCAACGACTCGACGGTCAGCCCTTATCGGGCCCACGTCCCCCGCCGACGCTCAACTTGACTCGCCCCTGGGCGATCCGTAACGTAGCCCGAGCCGCTTGAACCGGTTACGGCGATCAGCCAGCAGCCGAGAGCGGCCAACCCACTACCTACGACATCCCCTCGGCGGGGGCGAATTAGGCATGCCCTGATTCCAGCCCGCACCACTCAATTATGAGTTGCCGAGGGAATCGGCTAACGTAGTGAATGTCGAAAGGCCGCAAGGGAAACCGTGAGGTCAAAAGGCAGCCGAAAGGCAAATCCCGCCGACAGGGAATCGGATCGGAAAATGATCTGATAGAGTCGGAAACGCAAGACAGCAAGACCGAAGGGAAACTGCCCGGAGGAAAGCCTGAGAACAGCTCGGGTGAGTACAAAGGAAGCGTCCGTTCCTTGAGAACTCAACAGCGTGCCAAAAATCAACGCCAGATATGTTGATACCCCGTTCCTGGCCGATCTCGGCTGGGGCGAGGTTCCTTTGAAACAAACACAGCGAGGATGCTGTGAACCATCGGACTATTCCTCCGGTGGTTCCGCTCTCGTGGTTTGCACCCGATTACGGGTACACATTCACGGAGAGTTTGATCCTGGCTCAGGACGAACGCTGGCGGCGTGCTTAACACATGCAAGTCGAACGATGAACCACTTCGGTGGGGATTAGTGGCGAACGGGTGAGTAACACGTGGGCAATCTGCCCTTCACTCTGGGACAAGCCCTGGAAACGGGGTCTAATACCGGATACGACACTCTCGGGCATCCGATGAGTGTGGAAAGCTCCGGCGGTGAAGGATGAGCCCGCGGCCTATCAGCTTGTTGGTGAGGTAACGGCTCACCAAGGCGACGACGGGTAGCCGGCCTGAGAGGGCGACCGGCCACACTGGGACTGAGACACGGCCCAGACTCCTACGGGAGGCAGCAGTGGGGAATATTGCACAATGGGCGAAAGCCTGATGCAGCGACGCCGCGTGAGGGATGACGGCCTTCGGGTTGTAAACCTCTTTCAGCAGGGAAGAAGCGAAAGTGACGGTACCTGCAGAAGAAGCGCCGGCTAACTACGTGCCAGCAGCCGCGGTAATACGTAGGGCGCGAGCGTTGTCCGGAATTATTGGGCGTAAAGAGCTCGTAGGCGGTCTGTCGCGTCGGATGTGAAAGCCCGGGGCTTAACCCCGGGTCTGCATTCGATACGGGCAGACTAGAGTGTGGTAGGGGAGATCGGAATTCCTGGTGTAGCGGTGAAATGCGCAGATATCAGGAGGAACACCGGTGGCGAAGGCGGATCTCTGGGCCATTACTGACGCTGAGGAGCGAAAGCGTGGGGAGCGAACAGGATTAGATACCCTGGTAGTCCACGCCGTAAACGGTGGGAACTAGGTGTTGGCGACATTCCACGTCGTCGGTGCCGCAGCTAACGCATTAAGTTCCCCGCCTGGGGAGTACGGCCGCAAGGCTAAAACTCAAAGGAATTGACGGGGGCCCGCACAAGCAGCGGAGCATGTGGCTTAATTCGACGCAACGCGAAGAACCTTACCAAGGCTTGACATACACCGGAAACGGCCAGAGATGGTCGCCCCCTTGTGGTCGGTGTACAGGTGGTGCATGGCTGTCGTCAGCTCGTGTCGTGAGATGTTGGGTTAAGTCCCGCAACGAGCGCAACCCTTGTTCTGTGTTGCCAGCATGCCCTTCGGGGTGATGGGGACTCACAGGAGACTGCCGGGGTCAACTCGGAGGAAGGTGGGGACGACGTCAAGTCATCATGCCCCTTATGTCTTGGGCTGCACACGTGCTACAATGGCAGGTACAATGAGCTGCGAAGCCGTGAGGCGGAGCGAATCTCAAAAAGCCTGTCTCAGTTCGGATTGGGGTCTGCAACTCGACCCCATGAAGTCGGAGTTGCTAGTAATCGCAGATCAGCAGTGCTGCGGTGAATACGTTCCCGGGCCTTGTACACACCGCCCGTCACGTCACGAAAGTCGGTAACACCCGAAGCCGGTGGCCCAACCCGTAAGGGAGGGAGCTGTCGAAGGTGGGACTGGCGATTGGGACGAAGTCGTAACAAGGTAGCCGTACCGGAAGGTGCGGCTGGATCACCTCCTTTCTAAGGAGCATCTAGATCTCGCAAGAGATCCAGGGCCACAACGTCGGCGAACGTCCGACGGTGGTTGCTCATGGGTGGAACGTTGATTATTCGGCCGGTTTCACGGGCCGGAGGCTGTTAGTACTGCTCGCAAGAGCGTGGAAAACATGATCTCCGGACGGAATCCGGTCGGGCACGCTGTTGGGTGTCTGAGGGCACGGCCGTGTGGCTGCCTTCAGTGCCGGCCCCGGTGCACTCGAATCTACTGGTTCGGGGTGATGGGTGGTTGGTCGTTGTTTGAGAACTGCACAGTGGACGCGAGCATCTGTGGCCAAGTTTTTAAGGGCGCACGGTGGATGCCTTGGCACCAGGAACCGATGAAGGACGTGGGAGGCCACGATAGTCCCCGGGGAGTCGTCAACCAGGCTTTGATCCGGGGGTTTCCGAATGGGGAAACCCGGCAGTCGTCATGGGCTGTCACCCGCTGCTGAACACATAGGCAGTGTGGAGGGAACGCGGGGAAGTGAAACATCTCAGTACCCGCAGGAAGAGAAAACAACCGTGATTCCGGGAGTAGTGGCGAGCGAAACTGGATGAGGCCAAACCGTATGCGTGTGAGACCCGGCAGGGGTTGCGTATACGGGGTTGTGGGATCTCTCTTCTGTTGTCTGCCGGCAACAGGACGAGTCAGAAACCGTTGATGTAGGCGAAGGACATGCGAAAGGTCCGGCGTAGAGGGTAAGACCCCCGTAGCTGAAACATCAGCGGCTCGTTTGAGAGACACCCAAGTAGCACGGGGCCCGAGAAATCCCGTGTGAATCTGGCGGGACCACCCGCTAAGCCTAAATATTCCCTGGTGACCGATAGCGGATAGTACCGTGAGGGAATGGTGAAAAGTACCGCGGGAGCGGAGTGAAATAGTACCTGAAACCGTGTGCCTACAAGCCGTGGGAGCGTCGCGCATTGAGTTTACTCAGTGCGTCGTGACTGCGTGCCTTTTGAAGAATGAGCCTGCGAGTTTGCGGTGTGTTGCGAGGTTAACCCGGGTGGGGTAGCCGTAGCGAAAGCGAGTCCGAACAGGGCGACTCAGTAGCACGCTCAAGACCCGAAGCGGAGTGATCTAGCCATGGGCAGGTTGAAGCGGAGGTAAGACTTCGTGGAGGACCGAACCCACCAGGGTTGAAAACCTGGGGGATGACCTGTGGTTAGGGGTGAAAGGCCAATCAAACTCCGTGATAGCTGGTTCTCCCCGAAATGCATTTAGGTGCAGCGTCGTGTGTTTCTTGCCGGAGGTAGAGCACTGGATAGGCGATGGGCCCTACCGGGTTACTGACCTTAGCCAAACTCCGAATGCCGGTAAGTGAGAGCGCGGCAGTGAGACTGTGGGGGATAAGCTCCATGGTCGAGAGGGAAACAGCCCAGAGCATCGACTAAGGCCCCTAAGCGTACGCTAAGTGGGAAAGGATGTGGAGTCGCAGAGACAACCAGGAGGTTGGCTTAGAAGCAGCCACCCTTGAAAGAGTGCGTAATAGCTCACTGGTCTAGTGATTCCGCGCCGACAATGTAGCGGGGCTCAAGCGTACCGCCGAAGTCGTGTCATTCCAGCATGAGGGCCAACGCCCGCTGGGATGGGTAGGGGAGCGTCGTGTGCCGGGTGAAGCAGCCGCGGAAGCGAGTTGTGGACGGTTCACGAGTGAGAATGCAGGCATGAGTAGCGATACAAACGTGAGAAACGTTTGCGCCGATTGACCAAGGGTTCCTGGGTCAAGCTGATCTGCCCAGGGTAAGTCGGGACCTAAGGCGAGGCCGACAGGCGTAGTCGATGGATAACCGGTTGATATTCCGGTACCCGCTGTGAAGCGTCAAACATTGAACCAGGCGATGCTAAGTCCGTGAAGCCGTCCCGGATCCTTCGGGTGAAGGGGAGTGGTGGAGCCGACGAACCAGACTTGCAGTAGGTGAGTGATGGGGTGACGCAGGAAGGTAGTCCATCCCGGGCGGTGGTTGTCCCGGGGTAAGGGTGTAGGACGTCGGGTAGGTAAATCCGCCTGGCACATAGTCTGAGACCTGATGCCGAGCCGATTGTGGTGAAGTGGATGATCCTATGCTGTCGAGAAAAGCCTCTAGCGAGTTTCATGGCGGCCCGTACCCTAAACCGACTCAGGTGGTCTGGTAGAGAATACCGAGGCGTTCGGGTGAACTATGGTTAAGGAACTCGGCAAAATGCCCCCGTAACTTCGGGAGAAGGGGGGCCACACCTGGTGATCCGATTTACTCGGTGAGCTGGGGGTGGCCGCAGAGACCAGCGAGAAGCGACTGTTTACTAAAAACACAGGTCCGTGCGAAGCCGTAAGGCGATGTATACGGACTGACGCCTGCCCGGTGCTGGAACGTTAAGGGGACCGGTTAGTCACTCTTCGGGGTGGCGAAGCTGAGAACTTAAGCGCCAGTAAACGGCGGTGGTAACTATAACCATCCTAAGGTAGCGAAATTCCTTGTCGGGTAAGTTCCGACCTGCACGAATGGCGTAACGACTTCTCGACTGTCTCAACCATAGGCCCGGTGAAATTGCACTACGAGTAAAGATGCTCGTTTCGCGCAGCAGGACGGAAAGACCCCGGGACCTTTACTACAGTTTGATATTGGTGTTCGGTTCGGCTTGTGTAGGATAGCTGGGAGACTGTGAAGCTCGGACGCCAGTTCGGGTGGAGTCGTCGTTGAAATACCAGTCTGGTCGTGCTGGATGTCTAACCCGGGTCCGTGATCCGGATCGGGGACAGTGTCTGATGGGTAGTTTAACTGGGGCGGTTGCCTCCCAAAGGGTAACGGAGGCGCCCAAAGGTTCCCTCAGCCTGGTTGGCAATCAGGTGGTGAGTGTAAGTGCACAAGGGAGCTTGACTGTGAGACCGACGGGTCGAGCAGGGACGAAAGTCGGGACTAGTGATCCGGCGGTGGCTTGTGGAAGCGCCGTCGCTCAACGGATAAAAGGTACCCCGGGGATAACAGGCTGATCTTCCCCAAGAGTCCATATCGACGGGATGGTTTGGCACCTCGATGTCGGCTCGTCGCATCCTGGGGCTGGAGTCGGTCCCAAGGGTTGGGCTGTTCGCCCATTAAAGCGGTACGCGAGCTGGGTTTAGAACGTCGTGAGACAGTTCGGTCCCTATCCGCTGTGCGCGTAGGAGTCTTGAGAAGGGCTGTCCCTAGTACGAGAGGACCGGGACGGACGAACCTCTGGTGTGCCAGTTGTTCTGCCAAGGGCATGGCTGGTTGGCTACGTTCGGGAGGGATAACCGCTGAAAGCATCTAAGCGGGAAGCCTGCTTCGAGATGAGGACTCCCACCCCCTTTGAGGGGTTAAGGCTCCCAGTAGACGACTGGGTTGATAGGCCAGATATGGAAGCCTGGTAACGGGTGGAGTTGACTGGTACTAATAGGCCGAGGGCTTGTCCTCAGTTGCTCGCGTCCACTGTGTTAGTTCTGAGACAACGAACAACCCCATTTCTCATGGTCATGAGGGATGGTGCGGTATTCATAGTTTCATAGTGTTTCGGTGGTCATAGCGTGAGGGAAACGCCCGGTTACATTCCGAACCCGGAAGCTAAGCCTTACAGCGCCGATGGTACTGCAGGGGGGACCCTGTGGGAGAGTAGGACGCCGCCGAACAATCTTTGGAAAGGACCCCTGGTCCCAGCGTTCAGCTGGGACCAGGGGTCCTTTTGTTTCTAGAATGCTTGCAGTACCGAAGACAGGAGTCACCATGTCCACCAACTCTCCCGACGATCGACCGGAGCGCGACCAGCGACGACGGGACAGTGGTGACCGTGGCGGCTATCGCGGTGGACCGCGCCGCGACAACGACCGGCGTGACAACGACCGTGGTGGCTACGGCCGGCGTGACGATCGTCGTGGCGACGATCGCCGTGGTGATGACCGTCGGGGTGACGACCGAGGCGGGTTCCGTCGCGACGACCGCCGCGACGACCGTGGTGGTTTCCGTCGTGACGACAACCGTGGTGGCGGGTTCCGTGGCCGTGACGACCGTCGGGACGACCGCCGTGAGGGCGACCGGGGGCCTCGCCCCGCGTTCCGCCGCGACGACCGCCCCGGGGCGCCGCGTCGTGACGATCGGGATCGAGACCGTGGCTTCCGCCGCGACGGTGACCGTCCGGCCTTCCGTCGCGACGACCGCCGTGACGACCGTCCCGCGTTCTCTCGTGACGACCGCCGTGACGACCGGCGGGACAGCGGGGACCGTGGTGATCGTGGCGGCTTCCGTCGTGACGACCGCCCGGCTCGTCCGGAGCGTCGTGAGGGTGATCGTCCCTCGTACCGTCGCGATGACGACCGCGGTGGTTTCCGTCGTGACGACAGCCGCGGTGACCAGCGCGGCGGCGGCTTCCGTGGGCGCGATGAACGCGGCCGCGACGAGCGCCGCGGAGACGACCGCGGCGGACGTCCGCCCTTCCGGCGTGACGACCGTCGCGACGGTGACCGACCGCCTTTCCGGCGTGACGACCGTCGCGACGACTTCCGGCGTGACGACCGCCGGGACAGTGACCGCGGTGACCGTCCGGCCTTCCGCCGCGACGAGCGCCGTGACGACCGGCGTGACGACCGCCCCACGTTCTCGCGTGACGACCGTCGTGATGACCGCCCGGCTCGTCCGGAGCGTCGTGAGGGTGATCGTCCCTCGTACCGTCGCGATGACGACCGCGGTGGTTTCCGTCGTGACGACAGCCGCGGTGACCAGCGCGGCGGCGGCTTCCGTGGGCGCGACGACAGCCGTGGAGGTGAGCGCCCCGGCGGGTTCCGTGGGCGTGACGATCGCGGCCGGGACGACCGTGGCCGTGGTCCCCGTCGGGACGACCGTGGAGGTCGGCCCGGTGGCTTCCGTGGCCGTGATGACCGGCGCGGCGGCGGCGACGACCGGCGTGGCGGTGGGCGTTTCCGCGACGAGCGCGACCGGGACCGTGAGCCGATCAAGCGGCTGCCGATCCCGGAGGACGTCACCGGCGAGGAGATCGACAAGGACGTACGGCAGGAGCTCCAGAGCCTGCCGAAGACGCTCGCGGACGACGTCGCCAAGAACCTGGTGATGGTCGCGCGGCTCATCGACGAGGACCCTGAGGGCGCGTACGGCTACTCCAGGGTCGCGCTGCGGCTGGCCTCGCGTGTGGCGGCCGTGCGAGAGGCGGCCGGTTTCGCCGCGTACGCGAACCAGAAGTACAGCGAGGCGCTCGCGGAGTTCCGGGCGGCCCGGCGGATGACCGGCAACGTCGAGCTGTGGCCCGTCATGGCGGACTGCGAGCGTGGTCTCGGGCGCCCCGAGAAGGCGCTGGACATGGCCGGGGCGCCCGAGGTGCACAAGCTGGACAAGGCGGGTCAGGTCGAGATGCGGCTCGTCGCGGCCGGCGCTCGGCGCGACATGGACCAGCTCGACGCGGCCATCGTGACGCTGCAGAGCCCCGAGCTGGCCTCCAACTCCGTACAGCCGTGGACCGCGCGCCTGCGGTACGCCTACGCCGACGCGTTGCTCGCGGCCGGGCGTGAGGACGAGGCCCGGGAGTGGTTCGCCAAGGCCGTCGAGGCCGACAAGGACGGCAGCACGGACGCGTCTGACCGGCTGGCGGAGATGGACGGTGTCGAGTTCGTGGACGCACTCGTCGAGGACGAGGTCGACAGCGAGGCCGAGAGTGTCGACGAGGCCGAGAGTGCCGTCGAGGACCACCGCGCTGACCTCAAGGACCACGAGGATGACGGGGATGCCGACGTGAAGGACGCGGACACGGACGCGGACGCCGGCGTCGACGGCAAGGACTGACGTCCTGGGAAGACACAGTGAAGGGCGGGATCCCGTGCAGGGGTCCCGCCCTTTCGTGTGTCCGATCGCCCGGCTGCCCGGCCGCCCCGGAATCCGCCGCTTCAGAACTCCAGCGCGCGCAGGACCAGCCCCGACGCCGGCTTGGGGCCGAACGACGTGGACTTGCGGGGCATCGTGACCCCCTGGCGGGCCAGCTCGCGTACGACCTCCTCGCGGACCGGGTGCATGAGGACGGCCGTGCCGCCGTCGCGTTCGGCCTTCTCCACCGTCGCCGCCGTGTCGTGGATGTAGGCGACATGCGCCGGGGAGTCCTCGGGGATGCGCCAGACGTGGTCGAGGAGGGTGGCGTGCAGGACCGTCGCGTCCAAGGTGCGCCAGGCCGGTGGACGGTCGGCGGGGATCGTACGGGCGAGGAGGTCCGGGTTCGGGCGGTCGACGAGGTGGAAGGAGCCGTCACCCGCGAGGACGAAGGCGTTGCCGGTGGCTGCCGCGTCCGCCAGGGCTTCGAGGGCCTCGGGGAGCGGGACGTCGAGACGGCGTACGCGGAACAGGCCGTCCAGGGCGGTGAGGGCGTCCGGGAGCGGGAGTTGATGGAGGAGGCGGTGGATCGCGCGCACACGCAGGGGGTAGCGGGCGGTGTCCACCAGGAGGACCAGGCCGTAGTCCCAGGGGCTGGGGGACGGGTGTTCCTTGCGGAGCCGGAGGTAGGTGGCCCAGCGGTGGTGGCCGTCGGCTATCAGGGCCTGGTGGCGGGCCAGATCCGACTGGATCTCGGCGAGGTCGGCGGGGTCGGTGACCGCCCAGAGGCGATGGCTGAAGCCGTCCTCCGTGGTCGTGGCGAGGAGCGGGGCGCGTCCCGTGGTGCGTTCGACCACGGCTGTCGCTCCGGTCCCGGCGCCGTCCCCCCGGTACGTGAGCAGCAGAGGCTCCATGTTGGTGCCGGTCGCGCGCATCAGGGCCGCGCGGTCCGCGATGACGTGGGGGATGACGTCCTCGTGGGGGAGGACCACGCCGGCGGAGGGCTCGGAGAGGCGCAGGGCGCCTATGAGACCGCGCTGGAGGATGGTGCCGTCCGCCTGCTCGTAGACGTAGAGTCCGGGTTCGGCGTCGGCGGCGAGGACACCGTCGGCGAGCCAGCGGCGCAGTGTGTCGGCCGCCTGTTCGTCACGGGCGCCGGGGGTACTGGCCTGGGGGAGTATCAGGCGGACGATGTTGTGGGGGTCGGCGGATTCGAGGTGGAGCAGACCGTCCGGCCGTACGACGACGTCGTACGGCGGTGATGTCACGGCGGCCAGGCTGCCGACCCGGTCGGGGTCGTAGCGAAGCCCCTGGAACGGGGTCAGTTCCAGGCCGCTGCGCGCCGGGGTCTCCTCCGCGGGACCTGCGTAGTTCATTGATGCATCGTATGGGTGTCGGTGCCGTGAGGGATGATCGGGGAAAGTGACCTGACCGATTGTCGACCCATGGCCGTCCGACCCGGCCGCCGGGGCGACCGTCGGACCGAGCGAGGAGCGGAGCACGATGAGCCAGGCAGTCAGGACGCGGCCCGACGGCAGTGGGCAGGCCCTGAGCGAGGCGTACGACACGGCTCTGCTCGATCTGGACGGTGTGGTGTACGCGGGAGGGAGCGCGATCGCGTACGCCGTGGAGTCCCTGAGCACGGCGCGCGCCGGTGGTATGCACCTCGCGTACGTCACCAACAACGCGCTGCGGACGCCCGACACGGTGGCCGCGCATCTGACGGCCCTCGGGATACCGACCGAGGCCGGTGACGTCATCACCTCGGCGCAGGCCGTGGCCCGGCTGATCAGCGAGCAGCTGCCCGCCGGGGCGCGGGTGCTGGTCATCGGTGGTGAGGGGCTGCGCGTGGCGCTGCGCGAGCGGGGTCTGGAGCCGGTCGAGTCGGCGGACGACGATCCGGCGGCGGTGGTGCAGGGGTACGGCGGCCCCGACCTGCCCTGGGGGCGGTTCGCGGAGGCCTGCTACGCCATCGCGCGCGGGGTGCCGTGGTTCGCGTCCAACACCGACCTGACGATCCCGAGCGCACGCGGGATCGCGCCGGGCAACGGGGCGGCGGTGCAGGTGGTCCGGATCGCGACGGGCGCCGAGCCGCAGGTGGCGGGCAAGCCGCTGCCGCCGATGCACCGCGAGACGATCCTGCGGACCGGTGCCGAGCGGCCGTTGGTGGTCGGGGACCGGCTGGACACGGACATCGAGGGGGCGTTCAACGGTGTTGTCGACTCGCTGCTCGTGCTGACCGGTGTCACCGACGGGGCGCAGTTGCTGGCCGCGCTTCCGCAGCACCGGCCCACGTACGTCGACGCCGATCTGCGGGGCATGCTCACCGGGCAGCCGAAGGTCGTCGAGGCGGGCACCGGTTTCCGCTGCGGTGGCTGGACGGCCACGGCGGGACCTGAGCGGCTGGAACTCGACGGTGAGGGTGGGGCACTGGACGGGCTGCGGGCGCTGTGTGCGGCGGCCTGGACTGCGGCCGGCGAGGGCTCGTGCGAGCTGGACGGGGAGAAGGCGTTGGCCCGACTGGGACTGTGAGGGTTCGGATCGTCCTCCGCATTCCGCATTCCGCACCGCAGTTCGCTGGTGAGCGCCGCATTCCGCAATCCGCCTTCTGCGGCGCGTGCGGTGTTCGTGGACGCAATCGAGCCAGAAGGGGAGGGTAGGCTAACCTAACTGGGTGTTGGTCGACAGTCCTCCTGAACCGAGCGCGGAGACCGCCCCCGCGCCACCGAAACGCCGGGCGGTACGAGCCGTCGGGCTTCTCGTGGCCCTCGTGATCCTCGCCCTGGTCGCCCTGGCGAGTATCGCGATCGGCGCGAAAGAACTCTCCCTGGAGCAGGTCTGGCACGGCCTGTTCGAGGACACGGGGACGTACGGCGACGCCGTGGTCGGGGAGCGGATCTCGCGCACGCTCCTCGGACTGCTCGCGGGAGCCGCGCTCGGGCTGGCCGGTGCCGTCCTGCAGGCGCTCACCCGCAACCCGCTGGCCGACCCGGGCCTGCTCGGCATCAACGCGGGCGCGTCCGCGGCCGTGGTCACCGCCATCACCTACTTCGGCGTCACGTCGCTGAGCGGGTATGTGTGGTTCGCGTTCGCCGGCGCCGCCCTGGTCGGGGCGCTGGTCTGGTTCCTCGGCGGCAGCCGCGGGGCGACGCCGGTGCGGCTGGCGCTCGCGGGTACGGCCATCAGCGCCGCGCTCTACGGCTACCTCCAGGCCGTGATGATCATGGACGACGCGGCGCTCTCCAAGATGCGTTTCTGGACGGTCGGTTCGCTGGCCTCGGCGACCGACGAGACCATCACCCAGGTGCTGCCGTTCCTGGCCGTCGGTACGGTCGTCGCGCTGCTGCTCGCTCGCCCGCTGAACGCGATGGCCATGGGCGACGACACCGCCCGCGCGCTCGGCGCCAACCTCAACCGCACCCGCGCGCTCTCCATGGCCGCCGCCACCGTGCTGTGCGGCGCCGCGACGGCGGCCTGCGGGCCGATCGTCTTCGTCGGGCTGATGGTCCCGCACGTCGTGCGGTCCTTCACCGGGCCCGACCTGCGCTGGATCCTGCCGTACGCGACCGTCCTGTCGCCCGTGCTGCTGCTCGGCGCCGACGTGCTCGGTCGCATGGTGGCGCGGCCCGCGGAACTCCAGGTCGGCATCGTCACCGCGATCCTGGGCGGTCCGGTCTTCATCTTTCTCGTACGACGGCGGAGGACGGCCCAGCTGTGAAGACGCAGGCCACGAGGGAGACCCACGTCATGAACGAGCCCGCCGGGCGCGACCGCGCGCTCCGCACGCCCGGCGGGCTGTCCGTCCGGCTCGACGTGCGGGCGTTCACGGTCGTCGTCCTGCTGCTGTTGGCGGCGCTGACCGCGAGCGTCGTGCTGATCGGGACCGGCGACTTCCCGATCCCGGCCGGCGACGTCCTGAGGACGCTGCTGGGCGACGGGGACGCGGGCCAGGAGTTCATCGTCAACGAGCTGCGGCTGCCGAGGGTTCTGGTCGGACTCCTCGTCGGGGCCTCGCTCGGGCTCGGCGGGGCGCTGTTTCAGTCCGTCTCCCGCAACCCGCTGGGCAGTCCGGATGTGCTCGGTCTCTCCCAGGGCGCCACCGCCGGGGCCCTGGTCGTGATCGTGCTGTTCTCCGGCAGCGCGAACCAGGTCGCCCTCGGGGCGCTCGGCGGCGGTCTGGTCACCGGCATCGCGATCTATGTGCTGGCCTGGAAGCGGGGCGTGCAGGGCTACCGGCTGGTGCTGGTCGGCATCGGTGTCTCCGCGATCGTCACGGCGGTCAACGGCTATCTGATCACCAAGGCCGACCTCGTCGACGCGGGCCGCGCGGTGGTCTGGATGACCGGTTCCCTCGACGGCCGTGACTGGGCCCAGGTCGGGCCGCTGCTGATCATGTGCGCGATCCTCGTCCCGCTGGTGCTCGGCAACGCGCGCGGGCTGCGGATGACGGAGATGGGCGACGACGTGTCGTACGCCCTCGGGGTGAGCGTCGAGCGTGTACGGCTGCTGCTGATGGTGTCGGCCGTGCTGCTCACGGCCGGGGCCACCGCCGCCGCAGGGCCGGTCAGTTTCGTCGCCCTCACCGCGCCCCAGCTCGCCAAGCGGCTGACCCGTTCCCCGGGCCCGAACCTGGTGCCCGCGATGTGCATGGGCGCGACCCTGCTGGTCGTCGCCGACCTGGCCTCGCAGCGGGCCTTCGGGGCCGACCGGCTGCCGGTCGGCGTGGTCACCGGCGTACTCGGTGGCGTCTATCTGCTGTGGCTGCTGGTCACCGAGCGGAAGGCCGGGCGGATATGAAGCCCGGGCGGACATGAACGACAACGACAGCGCGTCGGCGCACGCGAACGACAAGAGGAGCACCGTGAACCGCCTGTCCGCCGAGAAGGTCACTCTCGCCTACGACCAGCGGGTCATCGCCGAACGGCTGTCGGTGGAGATTCCCGACAACTCATTCACAGTGATCGTCGGCCCCAACGCCTGCGGCAAGTCCACGCTGCTGCGAGCCCTCTCCCGGATGCTGAAGCCGTCCCAGGGGCGGGTGCTGCTCGACGGGCAGGTCATCCAGTCGATCCCCGCGAAGAAGGTCGCCCGGTCGCTCGGCCTGCTGCCGCAGTCGTCGATCGCGCCCGACGGGATCACCGTCGGCGATCTCGTGGGCCGCGGCCGCTACCCGCACCAGGGGCTGCTGCGGCAGTGGTCGGCGGAGGACGAGCGGATCGTCCGGGAGTCCATGGAGTCGACCGGGGTCGCCGAGCTGGCCGACCGCTACGTCGACGAGCTGTCCGGCGGCCAGCGCCAGCGGGTCTGGATCGCCATGGCACTCGCCCAGCAGACCCCGCTGCTGCTGCTCGACGAGCCGACCACCTTCCTCGACATCCAGCACCAGATCGACGTGCTCGACCTGTGCGCCGAACTCCACGAGGAGCAGGGACGCACGCTGGTCGCCGTACTGCACGACCTCAACCACGCCGCCCGCTACGCCACCCACCTCATCGCCCTGCGCGACGGATCGGTGATCGCCGAGGGCGCCCCCTCCGAGATCGTCACCGCCGATCTGGTCGAGGAGGTGTTCGGGCTGCGCTGCCAGGTCATCGACGACCCGGAGACGGGCACCCCCCTGGTGGTACCGGCAGCGCGCAAGGCACGGTCCGGCGAGGCGAGGGCCGAGAAGGTGACGGCTGCTAGAGGAGCTTCCTGAGCTGGAGCAGGTCGCGGAAGCCCGCCTCCAGCTTCACCCGGCCCGAACCCCAGGCCTTGGCGAAGTTCAGTTCCCCGTCGACCAGGGCCACCAGGTCGACGCCCGTCATCGCGAGGCGGATCTGCGCCTTCTCGACGGGCGGCCCCTGAAGGGTGTCGTGCACCTCGATCCGGCCCTCCCGCATCCGGCCCACGAAGGTGACGTCGAGATCCTTGATGTGGCAGCTCACCGAACGGTCGAGGGCCGTCGCCTCGCGCACGTGTCCATCGGCGCCTGCCATGTTGTCCGAGAGCTTTTCGAGCGCGGCGCGGCACTCATCGATCGTTGCCATCGCGACCGACGGTACCCCAGAGCTTCGCGGTAGCGTCTGGGCATGAGCGACTCTTTGCCCGAGGTCGTGGCGGAGGCGGACGCGGCGGTTCCGGTGCCGCCGGCCGAGGTCGGACCCGAGGACGACCCCGCCGCCCCGGCCCCGTTGGACGTGCCCCGTACCGCCACCGGCCACCCCGAGGTCGACACGGCCCTCGACCGGCTGGCCGACGCCGACCACCTCGCCACCGACGGCCATGTGGAGGTGTACGAGGATGTACACGGGGGGCTGCGCGACGCGCTCACCGCGCTCGACGCCCGCCCGGGACCGCCGGTTCCCACCCGTCACCCGACCACCGCCCCTCAATGAGACCCTTCGGGTCACACCTATCGATCGCCTTACGAAAGCAGGAGCTGAACCGAACGTGGCAGGAGTCGCACGCCGTCGTCTGGACGCCGAACTGGTCCGGCGCAAGCTCGCGCGGTCGCGTGAGCACGCGAGCCAGCTGATCGCCGCCGGTCGGGTCACCGTCGGCAGGACCGTCGCGACCAAGTCCGCCACCCAGGTGGAGACCGCCGCCGCGATCGTGGTCGTGAGCGACGACAGCGACCCCGAGTACGTGTCCCGGGGCGGCCACAAGCTCGCGGGCGCCCTTGAGGTCTTCGGCCCGCAGGGGCTGGCCGTCGAGGGGCGGCGGGCGCTGGACGCCGGAGCCTCCACCGGCGGGTTCACCGACGTACTGCTGCGGGCCGGGGTCGCGCACGTCGTCGCCGTGGACGTGGGATACGGACAACTCGCCTGGACCTTGCAGAGCGATGAACGCGTCACCGTCAAGGACCGTACGAACGTACGCGAGTTGACGCTCGAAGCGATCGATGGGGAGCCTGTGGATCTTGTCGTGGGGGATTTGTCCTTCATCCCGCTCGGCCTGGTACTGCCCGCCCTGGTGCGGTGCGTGAAACCGGACGCCGATCTGGTGATGATGGTCAAGCCGCAGTTCGAGGTGGGGAAGGAGCGGCTGGGCAGTGGGGGAGTCGTACGGAGTCCGGAGCTGCGCGCCGAGGCGGTGCGCGAGGTGGCCCGGCGGGCCGGGGAACTGGGGCTCGGGGTGAAGGGTGTGACGGCCAGTCCGCTGCCCGGTCCCTCGGGCAATGTCGAATACTTTCTGTGGCTGCGTGCCGGGGCACCCGCGCTGGACCCGGCCGACGTCGACCGAGCAGTGGCGGAGGGGCCGCGGTGACTCAGGACCGATCTCGAACTGTCTTCCTGCTCACCCACACCGGGCGGCCGGCGGCGATCCGCAGTGCCGAACTCGTCGTCAAGGGGCTGCTGCACCACGGCATCGTCGTGCGCGTCCTGGAGTACGAGGCCGAGGACATCCCGCTGCCGGAGGAGGTGGAGCTCGTCAAGGAGGCCACCCCGCAGTGCCTCGACGGGTGCGAGCTGCTCATCGTCCTCGGCGGTGACGGCACGCTGCTGCGCGGCGCCGAGTTCGCCCGCGCGTCCGGGGTGCCGATGCTCGGCGTCAACCTCGGCAGCGTCGGCTTCCTCGCGGAGGCCGAGCGGGACGACCTCGACAAGGTCGTCGACCGCGTGGTGACCAAGTCCTACGAGGTCGAGGAGCGGATGACCGTCGATGTCGTCGTTCACCAGAACGGGGACATCGTCCACACGGACTGGGCGCTCAACGAGGCGGCCGTGCAGAAGGCCGGCGCCGAGAAGCTGCTCGAAGTCGTCCTGGAGATCGACGGGCGGCCGGTGACCGGGTTCGGGTGCGACGGCATCGTGCTGTCGACTCCGACGGGGTCGACGGCGTACGCGTTCTCGGCGGGCGGGCCCGTGGTGTGGCCCGAGGTCGAGGCGCTGCTGATGGTGCCGATCTCCGCGCACGCGCTGTTCGCCAAGCCGTTGGTGACGTCGCCGAACTCGGTGCTGGCGGTGGAGGTGCTGCCGCACATTCCGCCGGGCGTGCTGTGGTGCGACGGGCGGCGGACCGTCGAGCTGCCGCCGGGGGCGCGGGTGGAGGTGCGGCGGGGGGCTGTGCCGGTGCGGCTGGCTCGGTTGCACCACGCGTCGTTCACGGATCGGCTGGTGGCGAAGTTCGCGCTGCCGGTTTCGGGGTGGCGGGGGGCTCGGCACTAGCACCATGTGGGGGAGGGCGGGGGCCGTCGGCGGCTGCTCGTTCGATGTGGGTGCTCGCGCGGTTCCCCGAGCCCCTTGGGGGCGCGCTGTAACCCCCGGGAGTGACATAGGTGCCGGGGGGCGTCGCGGTCGGCATCCTCGACCTCGTAAGGTCGTGTCCGTGTTGGAGGAGATGCGGATACGGTCGCTCGGAGTCATCGACGACGCTGTCGTCGAGTTGTCGCCCGGCTTCACCGCCGTGACGGGTGAGACGGGTGCGGGCAAGACCATGGTGGTCACCAGCCTCGGCCTGCTGCTCGGCGGGCGGGCGGACCCGGCGCTCGTGCGGATCGGTGCGAAGAGCGCCGTCGTGGAGGGCCGGATCGCCGTGCCCGAGGGCGCGGCGGCGGTGGTCCGGGCCGAGGAGGCCGGGGCCGAACTCGACGACGGGGCGCTGCTGATCAGCCGTACCGTGTCCGCCGAGGGACGGTCCCGGGCACATCTGGGCGGGCGGTCCGTCCCCGTGGGCATGCTCGCCGAGCTGGCCGACGAACTCGTCGCCGTGCACGGGCAGACCGACCAGCAGGGGCTGCTGAAGCTGTCCCGGCAGCGGGCGGCGCTCGACCGGTACGCGGGCGACGCGGTGGCCGTACCGCTCACCAAGTACGGCGAGGCCTACCGGCGGCTGCGGGCCGTGACGACCGAACTCGACGAGATCGTCACCCGCGCGCGGGAGCGGGCCCAGGAAGCCGACATGCTGCGGTACGGCCTGGACGAGATCGCCGGCGTCGAACCCCGGGCCGGCGAGGACGTGGAACTGGCCGAGGAGGCCGAGCGGCTCGGGCACGCGGAGGCGCTGGCCTCGGCGGCGACGGCCGCGCACGTCGCTCTCGCGGGCAATCCCGAGGACCCGGAGGGCGTGGACGCCACCACCCTCGTCGCGGGCGCGCACCGTGCGCTGGCGGCCGTGCGGTCGCACGACCCGGCGCTCTCCGTGCTTGCCGAGCGGATCGGGGAGGTCGGGATCCTGCTGGGCGACGTGGCCGGGGAGCTCGCCGGATACGCCGACGACCTGGACGCCGACCCGCTGCGGCTGGCGGCCGTCGAGGAGCGGCGGGCCGCGCTGACGGCGCTGACGCGGAAGTACGGCCGGTACGGTGAGGACATCGCCTCGGTCCTGACGTGGGCCGAGGAGGGCGCCCAGCGGCTCACCGAACTCGACGGCGACGACGAGCGCATCGAGGAGCTGACCGCCGAGCGGGACGCGCTGCGGGCCGAGTTGGGTGGCCTCGCCCAGGCGTTGACGGACGCCCGTGCCGAGGCCGCCGAGCGGTTCGCCGCGGCCGTCACCGCCGAGCTGGCCTCGCTCGCCATGCCGCACGCGCGAGTGTCGTTCGAGATCCGACAGACGGACGACCCCGAGGGCGTCGAGGTGGGCGGGCGTACGGTCGCGTACGGACCCTCCGGCGCGGACGAGGTCGAGCTGCTGCTCGCGCCGCATCCGGGGGCGCCGCCGAGGCCCATCGCCAAGGGCGCGTCCGGTGGTGAGCTGTCGCGGGTGATGCTGGCCGTGGAGGTGGTGTTCGCGGGGACGGACCCCGTGCCGACGTATCTCTTCGACGAGGTCGACGCCGGTGTCGGCGGCAAGGCCGCGGTCGAGATCGGCCGACGGCTCGCTCGTCTCGCCAGATCGGCGCAGGTCGTGGTGGTCACGCACCTGCCGCAGGTGGCGGCCTTCGCGGACCGGCAGTTGCTGGTGGAGAAGACCAACGACGGTTCGGTGACCCGGTCCGGTGTGAAGGTCCTGGAGGGCGAGGAGCGGGTGCGCGAGCTGTCGCGCATGCTCGCCGGCCAGGAGGACTCGGAGACGGCCCGGGCCCACGCGGAGGAACTGCTGGCGGCGGCCCGCGCGGACGCCTAGGCGGGACGCGAGTCGTGTGGAGGGGCAACCTCGTGCGGGAGTTCACTCGTGTGGGTGACGCTGGGTCCGGGGTTGCCCGCCCCTCCGGCTCGTGCCCCGTCCGGCTGTCCCGGAACACCCTTGCGGCCTGGCATCCTTGGACAGGAACGACGTAGCGGGACGTGCTGCTTGGACCGTGCGGAAGCACCTCGTACGGTCCACCCCCACCGCGGGACCCTTCTGCACGTTCCTTCGTGACCGTCCGACCCCGAACCAGGAGCCCCGGCCACGTGAGCCACGTGAGCAGCCACTCACCACACGGCCAGTCGCCGCTGCGGACCGTGCAAGTGCTCGGCGGCGGCAGCGCGGTGAGCAGCGCGCATGTGCGGTCGCTGGCCTCGGGGCTGGTCGCCAGGGGCGTGCGGGTCACCGTCTGCGCCCCCAGTGACACGGACGGGCAGTACGACTTCACCGGCGTCGGCGCCCACCACGTCCATGTGCCCCGCAGCAGCGACCCCGCCTCGGTGGCCAGTCTGCGCGGCGCGTTCGCGGACGCCGACCTGGTGCACGCGCACGGACTTCACGCCGGCTTCCGCGCCACCCTCGCGCTCGGCCGGCGCACCACCCCGCTCGTCGTCACCCTGCACAGGCGGTCGTACGCCGAGGGCGCGCGGGCGCATCTGCTGCGGCTGCTGGAGCGGCGGGTGGCCAAGGCCGCCGCCGTGGTGCTCGGCACCTCCCCCGACCTGGTCGACCGGGCCCGCAGCCGGGGCGCGCGCGACGCACGGCTCGCCGCCGTCGCACTGCCGGTGCCGCGCCCGGCCGTCCCCGGTGGGGATCCGGACCGGCCCGCGTCCAAGGTCAGGGCCGAACTGGGCGCCACGGAACGCCCGTTGCTCATGGCCGTCGGCACGCTCGACCGCCTGCGGGGGTACGACACCCTGCTCGACGCCGCCCGTCGGTGGCGAGGTCTCGACCCGGCGCCGCTGGTCGTCGTCGTGGGCGAGGGGCCGCTGCGGGGCACGCTGCAGCGGCGTATCGAGGACGAGGAGCTGCCCGTTCGGCTCGTCGGGCGGCGCGACGACGTCTCCGAACTGATCGCGGCGGCCGACCTCGCGCTGCTGGCCGGCGGTGCCGAGGGCCGCTCGGTCCTCGCTCAGGAGGCGCTCCACGCACGCGTGCCGCTGGTCGCCGCCGCCGTCGGATCGGTGCCCGATCTGGTCGGCGACGGCGCGGAACTCGTCCCGTACGGCGACGCCGAGGCGCTGGCCGGGGCCGTCGAGAGCCTCCTCGGCGACCCCGCCAGGTGCGAGGCGCTGCGGGAGCGCGGCACCCGGCAGGCGGCCACCTGGCCGACCGAGGACGAGACGGTGGCCCAGGTGCTCAGTGTGTACGACGAGTTGACGCGGCTCAGGCCCCTGACCTGAGGGCCGCGCGCGGGGGCAGGGCGTCAGCCGACGTGTCTGCGTGCCCGCAGGGCCAGGCTCAGGGCCAGCACCGCCTGGGGGTCGTCCAGATCGGTGCCGAGCAGTTCGCCGATCCGCGCGAGGCGGTTGTAGAGGGTCTGGCGGTTGAGATGCAGTTCGCGGGCGGTCTCCGCCTTGCGGCCCGCGTGCGCGAGATACGTCTCCAGGGTGGGCAGCAGCGAGGGCTTGGCCCGGTCGTCGTGGTCGCGCAGGGGGCCGATCGCGCGCTCCACGAAGGCGGCCAGGTCGGGGTGGTCGCGCAGCCGCCACAGCAGCAGGTCGATATCCAGGCGCCGGGCGTCGTACCAGGGACGGTCGGCCAGGCCCTGTGCGGCCGTCGCCGCCTCCGCCGCGTGCCTGAGGCCCGCCGAGGCGGCCGCCCAGCCGCCGGGCACCCCGACGACCACCACAGGGGGCCGCCCGCCCGGCCGCCGCATCCCGGCACGCTCCACGCCGGCCCGCAGCGCCGCCGCTGCCTTGTCGGCCACCGCGGTGCGCTCCGAATCCGCGCGCAGGGCCAGCAGCAGCGGTACACGGCCCTCGACGGGGCGCACGCCGAGCAGCGCGGGTACGCCCACGGAGGCCAGCTCCTCGGCCACCGCGCGGGCCAGGACGGCCCAGCCGCCGCCGGGGGAGAGGCCGTCGGCGAGCCGCATCACGACGGGCAGCAGGGGGCCGGAGCCCGGCTTGAAACCGAGGACGCGGGCCTGCGCGGGGGCGTCCTCGGCCTGGACGCGGCCCTCGGCGAGGTCGGTGAGGAAGTCGCCGCGCCCCCGCGCGGCCAGCTCCTCCTCCTGCCGGGCCTGCATCAGGACGACGGCGAGGATGCCGGCCGCGCGTTCGGCCGCCATCCGGTGGACGGGCGCCAGGGGGGCGAGGACGGGCAGGAGGACCAGCCGGGCCCGTACCGCGCCGGTGCCGGGGCCGCCGCCCGGTACGTCGACGAGGGTCGACCCGGCTGGCGGATCGTCCTGGTGCCGGCCGCGCAGCCCCTCCCACACCTGGAGGGGATCGGTGTCCGCGGGCCCGCTCCCGGCGGCGTAGAGGAGCTGTCCGTCGGGGGTCTCCAGGAAGACCGGGTTGCCGCTGAAGTCGGCCAGGATGCCGAGGACCTGCGGGACCCCGCCCCCGCCGAGCAGGGCCTCGGTGCAGCGGCGGTGCACCTCCTCGGCCTGCTGGAGGAGCGCGTAGTGGCCGTTGACGATCTCGGTGTGGATCTCCTCGGTGACCGTCACGAAGGCCACCTCGCGGTGCAGTTGGACGAGCGGGAGCCCGGCCGAGCGCGCCGTCTCGACGAGGGCCGCCGGGAGCCGGGCGAAGCGCGGGCCCAGTTCGACCACCAGGGCCGAGATACCGCGTTCGGCGAGGGTCCGGACGAACGCGCGCTGGTCGGCGGGGCGGGTGCCGAGCCCGTACCCGGTGGTCAGCAGCAGCTCGCCGCCCTTGAGGAGCGAGGCGATGTTCGGGACCTCGCCCGCGTGCACCCAGCGCACGGTGCGGTGCAGCCGGTCGGCGCCCGCGAGGATCTCCGGCAGCCCACCGCGCAGTCCGGGCAGCTCCAGCGCCCGCCGGACGGTGATGCCGCCCTGCGCCTCACGGCCGTCACCTGGTTCGCGGCCTCCACGGGTGTCCATGGAGCGGACGGTACCCGGTCGTCAGGCCGGTGGGATGTTGTGGTTGAAGCGGAAGACGTTGTCGGGGTCGTAGGCGGTCTTCACCGCCGTCAGCCGCCGGTAGTTGTCGATGCCGAGTCCGGCGACGACCCGGTCGGCGCCCTCGTCGCCGACGAAGTTGAGATAGACGTCGCCGGTGCTCCAGGGCCGGGCATCGGCGCGCACGTCCCGTACCCACCGTACGCACCGGTCGTCGTCCTCGGGGTCGGCCCAGACGCCGAAGGGATGCACGACCCAGGGGGAGTCCCGGTAGGGCACGGGGTAGTGGGCGGGGCCCTCCGGTATTGCGCCGGCGAGCGGGAAGAGCACGTGCTGGGTGCCGGTCGGCACGGGCATCGACCAGGCGCGGTTGGCGAATACGTCCACCAGCTCGTCCGGCAGTCCGGTCAGGTACTCCGCCGACCAGTAGTTCCGCATCCCCGGCGGGTCGTCGATCATGCACTGCACATCGGCGTACGGCATCGCGCCGACGATCTCGGCCTCGTGCGGCATCGCCAGGAGCGGCTGGGCGACCTTGCGCATGTCGTCCTCGGTGCCCGCGTACGTCAGGAGGACCGCGCAGGTGAGCCCGCCGACCAGATGCTCGGGGACGAACTCCTCGGGCGGGGCGGTGAGATAGAGGACGCCGCCGCCTGCCTCCCGAGGACCGGTCTCGATGACGTCGCGGTACACGCGGATCACCTCGGGGCCGTGCTCGGGACGGTAGAGGAGCAGGGCGACGGCGAAGGCGGGCAGCTCGTGCAGCCGGAGGGTGAGCGCGGTGGCCACGCCGAAGTTCCCGCCGCCGCCGTGCAGCGCCCAGAACAGGTCCGGGTTCTCCTCGGAGTTCGCGCGGACGGTGTGTCCGTCGGCGGTCACCAGGTCGACGCCGAGCAGGTTGTCGACGGCGAGCCCGAAGGTGCGGTCCAGCCAGCCGCTGCCGCCGCCGAGGACGAAGCCGCCCACCCCCGTGGTCGAGGCGCGGCCGCCGGTGGTCGCGAGGCGGTGGGGCTCGGTGGCGCGGTCGAGGTGGCTCATGGTGGCGCCGCCCCCGACGCGTGCGGTCCTGGACGCGGGATCGACCGTGACCCCGTGCATCCGGCGGAGGTCGATGACGAGCCCGTTGTCGTTGAGTGCCATTCCGGCCACGCTGTGGCCGCCGCCGCGTACCGCGATCGGCAGGTCGAGGTCGCGGGCGAAGCGCACCGAACGGACGACGTCGGTCTCGTCGGCGCACTCCGCGATCACGGCCGGACGTCGGTCGATCATGGCGTTGAAGACCGTGCGGGCGTCGTCATAACCCGGGTCGTCCGGCGTGTACACCTCGCCGGTCAGATCCTCGCGCAGTGCGGCGAGGGCCGCCCGCGCCTTCGAGAGGGGAGCCATGGTGAGCCGCCCCCTTTCGGTCGGGGGACAGGGCTCCTTCCAGGCTAGGCGGGGGCGGCGGACGGGGCCTGTTCGGGGCTCGTGCGCACCCGGCGGCGGGGCCGGAGACCGGGAGGCGGGTCGGCGCGAGCACGCGCACCGGTCCGCCGCCGTGCGCGCCGGACCGGAGGGCGCGCACGGCGGGCCGTACGGCCCCGGCGCTCGGCCTCCATGGGCCCAGACGCGCTCAGCCGCCGCACGCCTCGGACGCGGTCAGCCGCCGTACGCCCCCGACGCGGTCAGCCGCAGGGCCGTGTCGATGAGGGGGACGTGGCTGAACGCCTGCGGGAAGTTGCCGACCTGGCGCTTGAGCACCGGGTCCCACTCCTCGGCGAGGAGGCCCAGGTCGTTGCGGAGGGAGAGCAGCTTCTCGAAGAGCTTGCGGGCCTCGTCGACCCGGCCGATCATCGCCAGGTCGTCGGCCATCCAGAACGAGCAGGCGAGGAACGCGCCCTCGTCGCCCGGCAGCCCGTCCACCCCCTCCTCCTCGCCGGAGGTCGGGTAGCGCAGGATGAAGCCGTCCGGGGTCGACAGCTCGCGCTGGATCGCCTCGATGGTGCCGATGACCCGCTTGTCGTCCGGCGGCAGGAAGCCCATCTGCGGGATCAGCAGCAGCGAGGCGTCCAGTTCCTTCGAGCCGTACGACTGGGTGAAGGTGTTGCGCTCCTTGTCGTAACCCTTCTCACACACGTCCCGGTGGATGTCGTCGCGCAGCTCGCGCCACTTCTCCAGCGGGCCGTCCGCGTCACCGGACTCGATGAGCTTGATCGTCCGGTCCACCGCGACCCAGGCCATGACCTTGGAGTGCACGAAGTGGCGGCGCGGTCCGCGCACCTCCCAGATGCCCTCGTCCGGCTCGTCCCAGTGGTCCTCCAGGTAGCGGATCAGCTTCAGCTGGAGGAGCGAGGCGTAGTCGTTGCGGGCCAGCCCGGTCATGTGGGCCAGGTGCAGTGCCTCGGTGACCTCGCCGTAGACGTCCAGCTGGAGCTGGTGCGCGGCGCCGTTGCCGACCCGGACCGGCGCGGAGTTCTCGTACCCGGGCAGCCACTCCAGCTCGGCCTCGCCCAGCTCCCGCTCACCGGCGATGCCGTACATGATCTGCAGGTTCTCCGGGTCGCCGGCGACCGCGCGGAGCAGCCACTCGCGCCAGGCGCGGGCCTCGTCGCGGTAGCCGGTGCGCAGTAGCGAGGAGAGGGTGATGGCCGCGTCGCGGAGCCAGGTGTAGCGGTAGTCCCAGTTGCGGACGCCGCCGATGTGCTCCGGGAGGGAGGTCGTCGGGGCGGCGACGATGCCGCCGGTCGGGGCGTACGTCAGGGCCTTGAGCGTGATCAGCGAGCGGACCACGGCCTCGCGGTAGGGGCCGTGGTACGTGCACTGGTCCACCCAGTCGCGCCAGAACTCCTCCGTGGCCCGCAGCGAGGGCTCGGGCTCCGGCAGCGCCGGGGGCTGCTTGTGCGAGGGCTCCCAGGAGACCGTGAACGCGATCCGGTCGCCCGGTGTCACGGTGAAGTCGGCGTAGGTGGTCAGAGCCTTGCCGTAGGTCTCGCACTCGGTGTCGAACCACACCGAGTCCGGCCCGGCGACGGCGACCGTGCGCCCCTCGTGCTTGTGCACCCAGGGCACGACCCGGCCGTACGAGAAACGCATCCGCAGGGCCGAGCGCATCGGCACCCGGCCGCTGACGCCCTCCACGATGCGGATCAGCTGCGGGGCGCCGTCACGCGGCGGCATGAAGTCCGTCACACGGACCGTGCCGCGCGGGGTGTCCCACTCGGATTCCAGGATCAGCGAGTCGCCGCGGTACCGGCGTCGGGAGGCCGTGGGCGGCTCGGCGTCGGCAGCGTGCGCGGGACCCAGTCTCCAGAACCCGTGTTCCTCGGTGCCGAGCAGTCCCGCGAAGACGGCGTGGGAGTCGAAGCGGGGCAGGCACAGCCAGTCGACCGTGCCGTCCCGGCAGACCAGCGCGGCGGTCTGCATGTCTCCGATGAGTGCGTAGTCTTCGATGCGCCCGGCCACGTGCAACTCCAGTCGAACGGCCACGTCGTCGCCCCCCGAGGGGCGGTCGCTGTGCGGTGTGCGGTCAAGGGACCCAAGGGATCGACAAAGGAACCATGTTTCCAGAGTGATCCAAGGGACGGTGTCATGCGATATCGCTCAACGATCCTCAACGCAAATGAGGCGATCGTTGCTCAACGCACTGACGAGCTCTCATGATTACCGGAGACGGGCGGGGGTGGTGCCGTCGCGCCGGCCGCGCTCGGCAGCGAGTGTCCGAAGAGGATACGACGCACCGGAGGGCTCCGCGTGCCGCTCCGGGCAACACGGGTGGGCCGAACGGGTGAGCTAATGGTGAAGGTCGGGCGGGATTCGCCGACAGTCGTGCGAGGTCCGTGTCGGCCCGTGCGCGGAGCGTGGCCGGAAGCGATCGTGTCCCGTCGCTGATACCCTGGTAGCCCGTGGACCGGTGGGCGCCCCAGTCGAAAACTCGCAAGAGGGACCCCCGAACCGCAGCGAAGGCACCCCCGACGGATGAGCTCGGGCGGCGGCCGACCCGCACACCGAACCGCGACCACGGGAGCCCCCTCTTGGCCATGCCGCCCGCTGCATTTCGAAACTCGACGACAAAGCACATCTTCGTCACCGGGGGTGTCGCCTCCTCTCTCGGCAAGGGTCTGACCGCCTCCAGCCTCGGCATGCTGCTCAAGGCCCGCGGCCTGCGCGTCGTGATGCAGAAGCTCGACCCCTACTTGAACGTCGACCCCGGCACGATGAATCCCTTCCAGCACGGTGAGGTGTTCGTCACCAACGACGGAGCCGAGACCGACCTGGACATCGGACACTACGAGCGCTTCCTCGACCGTGACTTGGACGGCTCCGCCAATGTCACTACAGGCCAGGTCTACAACACGGTCATCGCCAAGGAGCGGCGCGGCGAGTACCTGGGCGACACCGTCCAGGTCATCCCGCACATCACCAACGAGATCAAGCACCGCATCCGGCGCATGGCCTCCGACGAGGTCGACGTCGTCATCACCGAGGTCGGCGGCACCGTCGGCGACATCGAGTCGCTGCCCTTCCTGGAGACCGTCCGCCAGGTCCGTCACGAGGTCGGCCGCGACAATGTCTTCGTCGTCCACATCTCGCTCCTGCCGTACATCGGGCCCTCGGGGGAGCTGAAGACGAAGCCGACGCAGCACTCGGTTGCGGCTCTGCGCAACATCGGTATTCAGCCAGACGCGATCGTTCTGCGCTGTGATCGTGAAGTTCCCGCCGCGATCAAGCGCAAGATCTCCCTGATGTGCGACGTCGACGAGGCCGCCGTGGTCGCGTGTCCCGACGCGCGCTCGATCTACGACATCCCGAAGACCGTGCACGGCGAGGGCCTGGACGCCTACGTGGTCCGCAAGCTGGACCTGCCGTTCCGTGACGTGGACTGGACGACCTGGGACGACCTGCTCGACCGCGTCCACAACCCGCTCCACGAGATCAACCTGGCGCTCGTCGGCAAGTACATCGACCTGCCCGACGCCTACCTCTCGGTCACCGAGGCGCTGCGCGCGGGCGGCTTCGCCAACAAGGCCCGGGTGAAGATCAAGTGGGTCACCTCCGACGACTGCAGGACCCCGGCCGGCGCCGCGGCCCAGCTCGCCGACGTCGACGCCATCTGCATCCCCGGCGGCTTCGGCGACCGGGGCGTCTCCGGCAAGGTCGGCGCCATCCGGTACGCCCGCGAGAACCGGATCCCGCTGCTCGGGCTCTGCCTGGGCCTGCAGTGCATCGTGATCGAGGCCGCGCGCAATCTGGCCGACATCCCGGACGCCAACTCCACCGAGTTCGACTCCGCCACCGCGCACCCGGTCGTCTCCACCATGGCCGAGCAGCTGGACATCGTCGCCGGTGAGGGCGACATGGGCGGCACCATGCGGCTGGGCATGTACCCGGCCAAGCTCGCCGAGGGATCGATCGTGCGCGAGGTGTACGACGGCAAGGAGTACGTCGAGGAGCGCCACCGTCACCGCTACGAGGTGAACAACGCCTACCGCGCGGAACTGGAGAAGAAGGCCGGTCTGCAGTTCACCGGCACCTCGCCCGACGGCAAGCTCGTCGAGTACGTCGAGTACCCGCGCGAGGTCCACCCGTACCTGGTCGCGACCCAGGCGCACCCCGAGCTGCGCTCCCGTCCGACCCGCCCGCACCCGCTGTTCGCGGGGCTGGTGAAGGCCGCCGTGGAGCGGAAGACCGGCAAGTAAATCCGAGCGGCGCGAGAGCTGTACGGTGACCGGGGTGCGCGTCTTTCGGGATGTGTGCCCCGGTTTCTTTTTGCATGTGTGGGAGGGCGAGTCGACATGACGATCAAGGACACCGCCGAGGAGTGGGAGGTCCGGGCGAGCGAGACCCCGTTCGTCGGCAAGAAGACCTCCGTGCGCACGGACGACGTGGTCATGCCCGACGGGTCGGTCGTCCGCCGCGACTACCAGGTCCACCCCGGTTCCGTCGCCGTCCTCGCCGTCGACGACCAGGACCGGGTGCTGGTCATCCGCCAGTACCGCCACCCGGTCCGCGAGCGGCTCTGGGAGATCCCGGCGGGCCTCCTCGACGTGCCCGGCGAGAACCCGCTGCACGCCGCCCAGCGCGAGCTGTACGAGGAGGCGCACGTCAAGGCGGAGGAGTGGCGGGTGCTCACCGACGTCTACACCACGCCCGGCGGTTGCGACGAGGCGGTGCGGATCTTCCTGGCCCGGGATCTCTCCGAGGCCGAGGGGCACCGGTTCGAGGTGGAGGACGAGGAGGCCGACATGGAGTTGGCCCGGGTGCCGCTGGACGAGCTGGTGCGGGGGGTGCTCGCCGGGGAGCTGCACAACAACTGCCTTGTGGTGGGGGTGCTTTCGCTGGTGGCCGCGCGCGGTGGTGACGGGGTGGAGTCGCTGCGTGCGGCTGAGGCGCCGTGGCCTGCGCGGCCGTTCGAGGTCTAGGGGCGATTCAGGTCGTGGGTGAGCCGCGGGTCCGTCGTGGCTTGTCGCGCCCACGCGGCGGAGCCTCATGTCGATACAGCCCCGCGCCCCTGAAAACCCAGGCTCGGCTCTCCTTCACGTTGCCCTCACCGCACCAGTCGTACGATCTGCTGATCCGATCGAGCGATCTCACCGCCCCGCTCCGCCCGGATCGTCGCAGAGCGTGAACTAGGCTCGGGAAGCGCCCGAACCGGAGTCCCGGCGGGCTTGCTCGTGCGGTGGGACGGGAGTGTGGCCCGTGGCGGATCAGGCGGTGGACCTCGGGGGCGCCCGGGTGTCCGGAACGGGGCGGCCCCCGGCTGTCGAGGCCGCCCCCACGGACAGTCAGTTCCTGGGCCGTGCAAGAGAGTTGAAGGAGCTTCGGGCCGACATCGACCGGGCCGGGCTCAACACCCTCGCGGGCCGCAAGGCCCCCCACGCGCGCGTGCTGCTCGTCGCCGGCCGCCCCGGCTACGGCCGCACCGCGCTAGCCGAGGAACTCGTACGGCAGGTTACCGATGGTTACCCCGACGGGGTGCTGCGGACCCGGCTCACCGAGCCCGACGGCACTCGGGTCCCGGTCGAGCGCGCGGCGCGGGAACTGCTCGGGGAGCTGGGGCTGCCGGCGCCGGCCGGGGCCGACGAGGACGACCTCAGCGAGACATTGCGCGAGGCGCTGGCCGACCGCCGGGTGGTGCTCCTGCTCGACGACGCCGCCGACGCCGAGCAGGTCGACGCGCTGCTGCCGGACACCCCCGACTCCCTGGTCGTCGCGGTCTCCGGAGGGCCGCTGACCGGCATCTCCGACGTCCGCCCGTGCACCCTGGGCGGATTGGACACCAAGTCCGCCGTGGAGCTGCTGGAACGCTTCAGCGGCTCGGTGCGCATCACCGTGGACCCGTGCTCGGCCGAGGGGCTCGCCGAGGTGTGCGGGGCCCAGCCCGCCGCGCTGCGGCTCGCCGGGGGCTGGCTGGCCGCCCGGCCCTCCGCCGCCGTCTCCGACCTGGCCAAACAGCTGCGCGCCGACGAGGACGACGGCCCGCCGCTCACCAGGATCTTCAAGCTGTCGTACGCCTCGCTGCCGACCACCGCCGCCCGGATGCTGCCCCTCCTCGCCCTGGCCCCCGCCGGCCTGGTCGATCCGCACGTCGCCTCCGGTCTCGCCGGCTGCTCGGTCGACACGGCACGCAGCACACTGGACGACCTCGCGGCCCTGGGTTTCCTGCACGAGGTGGACTCGCCGCTGCCGCAGTACGAGGTCCCCGGCTGTCTGCAGCCGCTGCTGCGGACACTCGCCGAGAGCCAGGAGCGGCCGGGCGAGCTGCAGCTGGCCCGCGCGCGAATGCTGGAGCGGACGGTACGGCTGCTGCAGTCCTGCCGTGCCATCACCGAGACCGACAGCCCGCTGGCCCGCGAGAAGCTCCTCGCGATGCCCAAGGCGCTGCGGTTCCCGACGCCCCGGGCCGCCGAGGAGTGGCTGCGCGTGCGCCGGCCCGCGCTGCTCGCCGCGGCCCGGCTCGCGGTCGCCGACGGCGAGCTGGACACCCTCGCCCGGCGTCTGATGTCCCAGCTCGTGCGGGCCCTGGTGGCGCACTTCGGTGCACAGGCCGCGGCCCCCGACCTGTACGACCTGCACGGGCTGGTCCTCGATGTCGCCGAGCGCCGTGCTCTGCCCCGGGAGCAGGCGGCCGCGCTGCTGAACCTCGGCGACCTGGACGCCCGGACCGGCCGTACGACGGCGGCACTGGCCCGCTACAGGGCCGCGCTCGACGCCGGACGCCGGGCGAACGACCCGTACGCGACCGGCCGCGCGACGGAATCCGTAGGCGCCGCCCACCAGGAGCTGGAGGACTACGACCGGGCCGCGGACTGGTACGGCAGGGCGCTCGCCCAGCGGCTCGCCCGCGACGAGCGCGAGGACGCCGCCCGGCTGTACGGCCGGATCGCCGCCGTGCACACCTTCGCGGGCCGGTACGGCGAGGCGCTGCGCAACTGGAGCTCGGCGCTCACCGGCCACCGTCGGCTGGGCGATGTGGCCGGTCAGGCAAGGGCGTTGAGCGAGATGGCACGTGTCCAGGAGTACGCGGGCCGGCCCGAGGAGGCGCTGCGCACCTGCCAGGAGGCGGCGGAGTGGGCGCGGCGGGCCGACGACGTCCGGCTGCAGGCCGCGATCCAGCTGCGGATCGCCGACACCCTGGAGCGGCTCGGCGACCCCGCGGCGGCCCGGCTGCACCGGAGAGCCGCCGAGCGACTGCTCGACGACCTCGACGACGGGGTCCCGGCCCCCCAAACCCGCGAGATCGAGCCGGAACAAGGTGCTAACGCCTGCGAAATCCGTAGTACATCCGCGAAAGATTGATGCATTGAAAGGCTAGACAGCGGGGATACCTTCATTAGACTGGCTGCGCCGCCGGTTCTCCTGCGGTGTCTCCCGGTGCGCTCAGATGCGTACGGGTATGTCCTGCATTGCGTGGGCATGTTCCGCCTGTGCGTGCGAGCCCCCACACCCCTCCGAGCCAAGGACCGTGATCGACGTGAAGGTCGGCATCCCCCGCGAGGTCAAGAACAACGAGTTCCGGGTGGCGATCACCCCCGCCGGTGTGCACGAGCTCGTGCGCCACGGCCACCAGGTCGTCATCGAGCAGGGCGCCGGAGTCGGCTCCTCGATCCCGGACGCCGAGTACGTCGCCGCCGGCGCCGAGATCCTGGCCACGGCCGACGAGGTGTGGGCCGCGGCCGACCTGCTGCTCAAGGTCAAGGAACCGATCGCCGAGGAGTACCACCGCCTGCGCAAGGACCAGACGCTCTTCACCTACCTGCACCTGGCCGCCTCCAAGGAGTGCACGGACGCCCTCGTCGAGTCGGGCACGACCGCGATCGCGTACGAGACCGTCGAGCTGCCGAACCGCGCGCTGCCGCTGCTCGCGCCCATGTCCGAGGTCGCGGGCCGGCTCGCCCCCCAGGTCGGCGCGTACCACCTGATGCGGGCCAACGGCGGGCGCGGGGTTCTGCCCGGCGGTGTGCCGGGCGTGCTGGCCGGGCGGGCCGTCGTCATCGGCGGTGGCGTCTCGGGCTGGAACGCGGCGCAGATCGCCATCGGCATGGGTTTCCATGTGACCCTGCTCGACAAGGACATCAACAAGCTCAAGGAAGCCGACAAGATCTTCGGCACGAGGATCCAGACCGTCGTCTCCAACGCCTTCGAGCTGGAGAAGGCCTGCCTGGAGGCCGACCTCGTCATCGGCGCCGTCCTCATCCCGGGCGCGAAGGCCCCGAAGCTGGTCACCAACGAGCTGGTGTCGCGGATGAAGCCGGGAAGTGTTCTTGTCGACATTGCGATCGACCAGGGCGGCTGCTTCGAGGACTCCCGGCCCACCACTCACGCGGAGCCGACCTTCCCGGTCCATGCGTCGGTCTTCTACTGCGTCGCCAACATGCCCGGCGCGGTGCCCAACACCTCGACCTACGCGCTGACCAACGCCACGCTGCCGTACATCGTGGAACTCGCCGACCACGGCTGGGCCGAGGCCTCGCGCCGCGACCCGGCGCTGGCCCGGGGGCTCAACACCCATGAGGGCAGGGTCGTTTACCGCGAGGTGGCCGAGGCGCACGGCCTGGAGCACGTCGAGTTGGCGTCACTGCTCGGCTGACCGGCTGTTTTTAAGTCACCTTTCGGTAAAAGGCGATACGTCAACACAGGTCGTCAACAGCACCTTCCCGGCCGGATCTTGCCCGACAAGGTCCGGCCGGATGTGTGTATGGTCACTTTGTGACACTCGCGCAACTCGCCTCGAACGTAACCGTTCGGATGTTTCGCGCATCGGTGAAACCTGCCGTGCGACGGCCCTACGCCCTTGACAGCCGCATGTTTCATTGCCGACACATCGGGCCGGGTCCGGCGGATTGTGTTGCTGCGGACCGCCGACACGCCATAGAGTCGCCAACCGTCGGCATGGTGCCACGCTGACCTATCTAGAAGTTTCCTGGTCACCAAGGAGGTAAGACGACTTGTGAATGAGTCGACATTTACTCCCGGGGGTGGTCAACCAGGAATGCCTGCGCCGGTCTCGGGCCCCACGGGGTTCGCGGCTGTCGGCTCCGTCGCTGTCCGCACCTTCGCAGCCCACCAGAGTCAGCAGCCAGCCGGCCCAACTCCGCCAGCACACCAGAGCATGGATGGCCAACACGTGAACGCCATGGCCGGCGACGGAAGTGGCGGGGTCCACAACCACTTCGCCGACTACGACGAGCTGCCCGACGGGCACTTCTACGACCCCGACGCCGAGTACGAGCCCGATCCGGAGTACGCGGCGACGCTCGCGCCCGACGCGGCCCGTCAGCGCCGCGAGCGGATCGGTCCCACCGGTCGCCCGCTGCCCTACTTCCCGATCCCGGGCCCGCTGACCGACCATGGTCCCGCGAAGATCATCGCGATGTGCAACCAGAAGGGCGGCGTCGGCAAGACGACGTCGACCATCAACCTGGGTGCCGCGCTCGCGGAGTACGGCCGCCGGGTCCTGCTCGTCGACTTCGACCCGCAGGGCGCCCTCTCGGTGGGCCTCGGGGTGAACCCGATGGAGCTCGACCTCACGGTCTACAACCTGCTCATGGAGCGGGGCATGTCGGCCGACGAGGTGCTGCTGAAGACGGCGGTCCCCAACATGGACCTGCTGCCGAGCAACATCGACCTGTCCGCGGCCGAGGTCCAGCTCGTCTCCGAGGTCGCGCGCGAGTCGACGCTCCAGCGCGCCCTGAAGCCGCTCATGGCCGACTACGACTACATCGTGATCGACTGTCAGCCCTCGCTCGGCCTGCTCACGGTCAACGCGTTGACCGCCGCGCACAAGGTGATAGTGCCTCTGGAGTGTGAGTTCTTCGCTCTCCGTGGTGTCGCGCTGCTGACCGAGACCATCGAGAAGGTCCAGGAGCGGCTCAACCCCGAGCTGGAGCTCGACGGCATCCTCGCCACGATGTACGACTCGCGCACCGTGCACAGCCGTGAGGTTCTCGCGCGGGTCGTCGAGGCGTTCGACGACCACGTCTACCACACGGTCATCGGGCGCACGGTCCGGTTCCCGGAGACCACGGTCGCCGGTGAGCCGATCACCACGTACGCCTCCAACTCCGTCGGCGCCGCCGCCTACCGTCAGCTCGCCAGGGAGGTGCTCGCCCGGTGTCACGCCGAGTGAGTCTGCCGGGGGCCGACGAACTCTTCCGTACGACAGGGGGAATGGCGCTGCAGCCGTCCACTCCCCGGCGGGGGGCCAACGGAGAAGCCCGTGTGCCCGCTCCCGCCGGGGAGAGCGACGGGGCCGCCGGCGCGGAGGACGCGCCGCCGTCCGTGCCCGTGCAGGGCGGTGACGGCGAGGGGTCCGAGCATGTCGCCGCCGACGCCGAGTCCGACGGCGAACAGCCGCGCAGCCGTGGCGCCGCGGCGGGGGCCGAGCGGGCTGCCGCCGGGCGGCAGCCGAAGCCGCAGGAAGGTTCTGCCGCGGCGCCCCGCAAGCGGGGGCGGGCCTCCGGGCGCCGGCCCAGCGGCCGGGAGCGGCACGACGAGAAGATCACCGTGTATGTCTCCGCCGAGGAGCTCATGGATCTCGAACACGCGCGGCTGGTGCTGCGTGGGGAGCATGGGCTGGCGGTCGACCGGGGGCGGATCGTGCGGGAGGCCGTCGCCGTGGTGCTGGCGGATCTGGAGTCCCGTGGAGACGCGAGCATCCTCGTACGTCGGCTGCGGGGGCGGTAGGGGTAGCCTGCCAGGGCTATGACCTCGTACGACTCCTCTGGCTCGGCTTCCGGTGGTTCCGGGGGCCGTCGCCGTGCGCTGGGGAGGGGGCCGCTGGCTCCGTCGGCCGAGCCGGTGGCGCGGGTCGAGGGTGAGTCCGCGGGCGGTGGTGACGAGAAGCCGTCGGCTGCCGCCCTGGCCGGGGCCGACCCCGCTTCGGAAGCCGCAGCCGACGGGGCCGAGCCTGTAGCCGAAGCCGAAGCCGAAGCCGAAGCCGAAGCCGAAGCCGCCGCAGCCGATGTGGCGTTCGGAGCGAGGGCTGAAGCCGGAGTGCCGGTCGAGGTCGATCCGAGAGCTGTGGTCGGGGTCATGGCTGAGACCGAGTCCGGGGGCACGGCTGAGGCCGGAGCCGAGCCCGGAGTCGGAGCCGAGTCCGGCGCCCCGGCCGAGTCCGGAACCGGCGTCCGTGCCGAGGCCGAGGCCGAGCCGGAACCTCGACCCGAGCCCCAGCCTCAACCAGAGCCAGAGCCAGAGCCAGAGCCAGAGCCAGAGCCAGAGCCAGAGCCCCGCCCCGAGTGCGAACCGCAACCCGAGCCGGAGCCGCAGCCCGAGGCTCCAGAGCCAGAGCGGCGCCCCGAGCGCGAGCCCAGGCCCGGCGCCCCGGCCGGGTCCGGAACCGGCGTCCGTGCCGAGGCCGAGGCCGAGCCGGCACCTCGACCCGAGCCCCAGCCTCAGCCAGAGCCAGAGCCAGAGCCCCGCCCCGAGTGCGAACCGCAACCCGAGCCGGAGCCGCAGCCCGAGGCTCCAGAGCCAGAGCGGCGCCCCGAGCGCGAGCCCAGGCCCGGCGCCCCGGCCGAGTCCGGAACCGGCGTCCGTGCCGAGGCCGAGGCCGAGCCGGAACCTCGACCCGAGCCCCAGCCTCGACCAGAGCCAGAGCGGCGCCCCGAGCGCGAGCCCAGGCCCGGCGCCCCGGCCGAGTCCGGAACCGGCGTCCGTGCCGAGGCCGAGGCCGAGCCGGAACCTCGACCCGAGCCCCAGCCTCGACCAGAGCCAGAGCCGCGCCCCGAGCGCGAGCCCAGGCCCGGTGCCGCAGGCGAGGCCGAAGTCGGCGCCGGTGGGGGGTTCAAGGTTCGGCTCGCGAACTTCGAGGGGCCGTTCGATCTGCTGCTTCAGTTGATCTCGAAGCACAAGATGGACGTCACCGAGGTGGCGCTGTCCAAGGTCACCGACGAGTTCATGGCGCACATCCGGGCCATGGGGCCGGACTGGGACCTCGACGAGACGACCGAGTTCCTCGTCGTCGCCGCGACGCTGCTGGACCTGAAGGCCGCGCGGCTGCTGCCCGCCGCCGAGGTCGAGGACGAGGCCGACCTCGCGCTCCTCGAAGCCCGGGATCTGCTGTTCGCGCGGCTGCTCCAGTACCGCGCGTACAAACAGATCGCGGACATCTTCAACCGCCGGCTGGACGAGGAGGCCCGGCGCTACCCCCGGACCGTCGGTCTGGAGCCGCACCACGCCGAGCTGCTGCCCGAGGTGGTCATCAGCATCGGGGCGGAAGGATTCGCCAAGCTCGCGGTCAAGGCGATGCAGCCGAAGCCGAAGCCCCAGGTGTACGTCGATCACATCCACGCGCCGCTGGTGAGCGTGCAGGAGCAGGCCGGGATCGTCGTCGCTCGGCTGCGCGAGCTGGGGGAGGTGTCCTTCCGCGTGCTCGTCGAGGACACCGACGACACCCTGACCGTCGTCGCCCGCTTCCTGGCACTGCTGGAGCTCTACCGGGAGAAGGCCGTGGCGCTGGACCAGGACACCGCCCTCGGGGACCTGATCGTGCGCTGGACGGGCGGGGACGGGGACGCCGAGCCCGTGGTCACGGACGAGTTCGACCGGCCGCCCGAACCGCCGAAGGAGGAGACCAAGGCATGAGCGAGGAGACGCCCGAGGGGGCGACCGGGGCGCCCGCGGGGTCGCGTACCGTCGCCGACCTCGGTCTCAAGCCCGCCCTGGAGGCCGTCCTCATGGTCGTGGACGAGCCCGCGACGGCCGAGCACCTGAGCAAGATCCTGGAGCGGCCGAAGCGGCAGATCTCCAAGGCGCTGCGTGAGCTGGCCGACGAGTACGCGCTCCAGGGGCGCGGCTTCGAGCTGCGGCTGATCGCCGGGGGCTGGCGGTTCTACACCCGGCCCGAGTACGCCGCCGCCGTCGAGCGGTTCGTGCTCGACGGGCAGCAGGCCCGGCTGACCCAGGCCGCGCTGGAGACGCTGGCCGTGGTCGCGTACCGGCAGCCGGTGAGCCGGAGCAGGGTCTCGGCCGTACGAGGGGTCAACTGCGACGGGGTCATGCGCACCCTGCTGCAGCGGGGTCTGGTCGAGGAGGCGGGCGCGGAACCCGAAACAGGTGCGATCCTGTACAGGACGACGAACTACTTCCTGGAGCGGATGGGCCTGCGCGGTCTGGACGAGCTCCCGGAGCTCGCGCCCTTCCTCCCGGAGGCGGAGGCGATCGAGGCCGAGACCCAGGAAGCCGTACCGTCGTTCGATCCGGATGCTCCGGATTCCGAGGACACAGACGACAAGACGGAACTTTGATGCGAAGCAGCAGCGGCAGGAACAGCAGCGGAAACAACGGCGGGAGCCGTGGTGGCAACAGCGGCGGCCGCGGCGGAAGCGGTGGTGCACGCGGCGGGAGCGGTGGTGGCGGCGGGGGCCGTGGCAACTACCGCGGTGCGGGGAACGACCGCGACGACAGGCAGGGCGGTCGGCCGAAGAAGCCCCGCCCCGAGGAGCGCCGTTACGACGTGGGCCCCGGCGGCTCCCCGGACGGTCCCAAGTCCGGGCGCGGCGCCTCGGCGCGCGGCGGGGCCAAGGGCGGACCGAAGCAGTCCCAGCAGCAGCGCGGGCGGTGGGCCCCGGCGACCTCGCGCGAGTACGACGCGCGCGCCGAGGAGCGCAACCGGGAGCGCTACGCGGGCAAGAAGGACGTCAAGCTGCCCAAGACCTTCCCGGGCGCCGAGCAGGAGGGCGAGCGGCTGCAGAAGGTCCTCGCGCGCGCGGGCTACGGCTCGCGGCGGGCCTGCGAGGAGCTGATCGAGCAGGCGCGGGTCGAGGTCAACGGCGAGATCGTCCTGGAGCAGGGCAAGCGCGTCGACCCGGAGAAGGACGAGGTCAAGGTCGACGGTCTGACCGTGGCCACGCAGTCGTACCAGTTCTTCGCGCTGAACAAGCCCGCCGGAGTCGTCTCCACCATGGAGGACCCCGAGGGCCGGCAGTGCCTCGGCGACTACGTGACCAACCGTGAGACGCGGCTGTTCCACGTCGGTCGGCTCGACACCGAGACCGAGGGCGTCATCCTGCTCACCAACCACGGCGAGCTGGCGCACCGGCTGACCCACCCCAAGTACGGCGTCAAGAAGACGTACGTCGCGCACATCGTGGGCCCGATCCCGCGCGACCTGGGCAAGCAGCTCAAGGACGGTATCCAGCTGGAGGACGGGTACGCGCGTGCGGACCACTTCCGCGTGGTGCAGCAGACCGGCAAGAACTACCTCGTGGAGGTCACCCTCCACGAGGGACGCAAGCACATCGTGCGCCGGATGCTGGCCGAGGCCGGCTTCCCCGTCGACAAGCTCGTCCGCACCGCCTTCGGGCCGATCTCCCTCGGCGACCAGAAGTCCGGCTGGCTGCGCCGGCTGTCGAACACCGAGGTCGGGATGCTGATGCAGGAGGTCGACCTGTAGGTCGTGGAGCCTTCGGGCTGTAGGTCATGGAGCCTTCGGGCTCAGCCGCGTGCGCGCGGCGCGTTCGAGCACGAGCCGGCCCCGGGTTTGCTGTCGGGGCCGGCTCTTTGCCGTTCCCGGCGCCGCCCTTGACCCCGTTCTTGGCGTTCCTTTCCTCGTAAAGGGGTTGTGCGCCCGGCGCGCGCGGCTTTATAGTCGTCATGACTATTAGTCACGGTGACCATTAAGGAGGCGACGGGCATGACCTCACCCGAGGGCTACGACAAATACGCCTTCGAACCCTTCGCCGTCACCGTCGACCTGGCCGTCTTCACCGTCCGCGCGGGCACCCTCCAGGTGCTGCTCGTCGAGCGCGGCCAGGAGCCGTACGCGGGCCGCTGGGCGCTGCCCGGCGGGTTCGTGCTGCCGGACGAGTCCGCGGAGGAGGCCGCCTGGCGGGAACTCGCCGAGGAGACCGGCCTCAAGGACGACTCCGGGCTCCACCTGGAGCAGTTGCGGACGTACAGCGAGCCCGGCAGGGATCCCAGGATGCGGGTCGTCACCGTCGCGTTCGCCGCGCTGCTCCCGGACCCGCCCGTCCCGCACGGCGGAGGCGACGCCGTACAGGCCCAGTGGCTGCGCTTCAACGCCGTCGGGCCGCTCGCCTTCGACCACGACCGCATCCTCGCCGACGCCCACGAACGCGTCGGCGCCAAGCTCGAATACACCTGTCTCGCCACCTCCTTCTGCCCGCCCGAGTTCACCCTCGGCGAGCTGCGGCAGGTCTACGAGACCGTGTGGGGCACACCGCTCGACCGGCCCAACTTCCGGCGCAAGGTGCTGGCCACGCCGGGCTTCGTCGAACAGGTGCCCGGCGCCGCCCGCCTGACCGGCGGTCGCGGCAAGCCCGCCGCGCTGTACCGCGCGGGTGGGGCCACCGCCCTGCACCCGCCGCTGCTGCGACCCACCACGGAAGGACGGTCCTGATGACCATGACGCTCCGCACGAAGCGCTCCGCCACCGGCTCCCTGATCGGACTCGCCCTCGGAGACGCCCTCGGCTTCCCGACGGAGTTCAACGACGTCCCGTCGATCCTCGCCAAGTGCGGCCCCTGGCGGAAGATGGGGCTGCCGAAGCCGGCTATCGTCACCGACGACACCCAGATGACGCTGGCCCTGGGGCACGGGCTGCGGGCCGCCATGGACCGGGGATCGCTCGGCCCCGACGCCCTGGTGCGCGCCGTCCGCAAGGAGTTCGTGGACTGGTCCCGCTCCCCGGAGAACAACCGCGCCCCCGGCAACACCTGCCTGGTCGCCTGCGACCTCCTCGCCGTCGAGCGCCACCCCTGGCAGTTCGCCAGCCAGATCCACTCCAAGGGCTGCGGCGCCAACATGCGGGTCGCCCCGCTCGGCCTGATCGGCCCGCTCAGCGACGAACAGCGCGCGGGCGCCGCCCAGTTGCAGGCCGCCCTCACCCACGGCCACCCCACCGCGCTCGCCGCCTCCGACCTCACCGCCCACGCGATACGGCTGCTCTCCCAGGGCGCCGAACCGATGGGGCTGATCGGCCGGCTGCGCTCGTACGCGTACGAGAACCGCTCCCGCTACCACGCACGCTGGCTCGGCGACCTGTGGACCTACAGCCAGGACCCCTCGCCCGAGCACTACATCGCGCGGGGCTGGGACGACTGCCTGGAGGCCCTGGACCGGGTGCAGGCGGCCCTGCGGCTGCCGTCGCCCGAGACCGACCCCTGCCTGGCCACGGGCGAGGGCTGGATCGCCGAGGAGGCCCTCGCGACCGGGCTGCTGTGCTTCCTGCTCTTCGTCGACGAGCCCGTCACCGCGCTGCGCCGCGCCGCCTGCACCTCGGGCGACTCCGACTCCATCGCCTGCCTCGCCGGTGCCTTCGCGGGCGCCTACCACGGCCCGGACGTCTGGCCCGCCGAGTGGGCCGACCGGATCGAGTACCAGGGCGACCTCGTCTCGCTGGGAGCCCTCTGGGACGCTTGAGGGATGACCGACGCGCTCACCGACGCCCTCGACATCGACCTGGCCCCCGTGGTCGCCGAACAGCCCGACCAGGTGCTGTTCGCGACCGTCTCCGGCGCCCACCTGTACGGCTTCCCGTCGCGTGACTCGGACGTGGACCTGCGCGGTGTGCACCTGCTGCCCACGGCCGAACTGGTCGGGCTGCGGGAGCCGGAGGAGACCCGGTCGCGGATGTGGGACCGGGACGGCGTCGAGATGGACCTCGTCACGCACGACCTGCGCAAGTTCGCCCGGCTGATGCTGCGCCGCAACGGCTATGTGCTGGAGCAGCTGCTCTCCCCGCTCGTCGTGCACACCGGCGAGGCGCACCGCGAACTGATCGCGCTCGCCCCCGGGGTCCTCACCCGGCACCACGCCCACCACTACCGGGGGTTCGCCATCACTCAGTGGCGGCTCTTCGAGAAGACCGGCGAACTCAAGCCGCTGCTCTACACGTTCCGTGTGCTGCTCACCGGCATCCACCTCATGCGCAGCGGCGAGGTGCAGGCCCATCTGCCCACCCTGGTGCCGCAGGTGGACGAGGCGCCCCGCTATCTGCCGGACCTCGTCGCGGCGAAGGCGGACCTGGAGCACGGCAAGGCCGACGTCGACCGGGAGCGCGTGGCGGAGGACGTCGAGCGGCTCCAAGAGGTGCTGGAACAGGAGCAGGCGCTTTCGGCGCTCCCGGAGAGCCCGTCCGCGTACGACGCCCTGCACGATTTCGTCGTCCGGGTCCGCGTGGACGGTGTGAAGGGCTGAGCCGGCTGCGGGGTCCGGGCCGGTTCCGCGGGCCGAGCCCGTTCCGGGGGTCTGGGGTGATTCCAGGGCCCGGGCCGGTCGCTACGCCCGGGCCGTTCCCCAGGTTTTGACCGGCGCCGAGGTCGGGCGGGCGCGCAGGGCCGACGCGTGCCGGGTGCGTACGACGAAGTCCTCGACCCGGGCCCGGTCCGGCTCCGCCGGCAGCGGGCTGCGGTGCACCGCCTCCTCGGCCTCCGTCGCCAGCCGGGCCATCCAGGACTCGACCTGGGGCCACGCCACCTCGCCGTGCTTCACCGCCAGCAGAGGCTCGCGCTGATCGCCCACGTCGACGGTGAGCGTGCCCGTGCGCAGCAGATCGCGGCAGCTCATCAGGAGGCGGAGGAGATGCATGGCGTGCTTCCAGCGCGGGGCGCCGTGCGTACGGATGTCGGCGTCGAGCTTCTTGCGCTGGCCGAGGGCGTAGCGGGCGAAGGTCTCATGGGTCTGCCGGGACAGGAACGCCCCGCGCAGCGCGAGCAGTTCCCGGCCGGTGGCGTCGACGTGCTCCACCAGGGGGGAGTGCAGGCACTCCAGGATGTTCGGGTTGGCGCGCAGGGCCAGACTGCAGAAGCGCTCCAGCTCCCAGCCGAACTGCTCCTCCGCGGGACCCTCCACATGGGTCGGCGGCTTCTCGAAGCGCCAGAACAGCTCGGTCGGGGCCAGGAAGACGCCCCGCCGGTCGGTGTCGCTGTCGTCCGTCGCGAGACCGAAGGCCCGCGACCCCATCACACAGGCGTAGATCGTGTGATCACGGACCAGGCTGTGCGGGTGCGGGGGCTGCATGCCCGGGAGCGTACGTGGTGGCTCAGACCGACTGAATCGAATTTCCCGAGACCTCGATCTCCTCGGCGGGCAGGGGCTGGGTGGCCGGGCCCCGCACCACCGCGCCGTCCGTGATCTTGAACTTGCTGCCGTGGCAGGCGCAGTCGATCGTCCCGTCCGAGACGCTGCTGACGATGCAGCCCTGGTGCGTGCAGACCGCCGAGAAGGCCTTGAACTCGCCCTCCTGCGGCTGCGTCACGACGATCTTCCGATCCTTGAAGATCCTGCCGCCGCCCACCGGGATGTCGGCCGTGGTGGCCAGCTCCTCATCGCCACCGCCCGTGCCCGCGTCCCCGGGTGAGGTCTCCTCCTGGGAACCGCCGTCGCTGTCGCCGCCGCACCCCACCAGGAGCGCCGCCGTGCCTGCCGCGCCGGTCGTGAGCACCGTGCGCCGCGTCGAACCCATCGCCATGTCGTCGCTCCGAACGTGCGGAAGAACCCAACCCAGGAGAGAGTGCCACAAAACGTGCGACTCGCATGTCTGGTGGCCCACGGCATTCGGGACAGTCGTTCCGCCGCCGGCCTTCCCCCCCCGCGGGCGTCTCGGCAGGCGGGCGCCGCGCACCGGCCGGGGGCGGCCTGACTAGGCTGGTCGTACAACGAGCCGGCCAACGAGTCGGCATGTACATCAGCGAGGAGCAGAGTCGTGGCGGTACGAGCGGTCCGGGGCGCCGTCCAGCTCGAACGGGACGAGGCGGGGCACATGGACGAGCAGGTGGGCGAACTGCTCACCGCGGTCCTGGAGCGCAACGGGCTCGGTCCGGACGACCTGATCAGCATCTGGTTCACGGCCACCCCCGACCTGCACAGCGACTTCCCGGCCGCCGCGGCGCGCAAGCTCGGCATCGTCGAGGTCCCCCTGATCTGCGCGCAGGAACTGGACATCGAGGGCGCCATGCCCCGGGTCGTACGGATCCTCGCGCACATCGAGTCCGACCGGCCGCGCTCCGAGATCGCGCACGTCTACCTGGGCGCCGCGGCCGCGCTCCGCAAGGACATCGCCCAGTGAGAACCGCACTCGTCATCGGCACCGGGCTGATCGGCACCTCCGCCGCCCTCGCCCTCGCCCAGCGCGGGGTGGTCGTCCACCTCGCCGACCACGACCCGGAGCAGGCCCGTACGGCCGCCGCGCTCGGCGCCGGCAGCGACGAGGCGCCAAGCGGTCCGGTCGATCTCGCGATCGTCGCCGCCCCGCCCGCGCACGTGGCCGTGACCCTCGCCGACGCCATGCGCCGAGGGCTCGCGCGCGGCTACCTCGACGTGGCCTCCGTGAAGGGCGGCCCCCGCCGGGAGTTGGAGGCGCTGGGCCTCGACCTCTCCTGCTACATCGGCACCCACCCCATGTCGGGCCGCGAGAAGTCGGGGCCGCTGGCCGCAACCGGCGACCTCTTCGAGGGCCGGCCCTGGGTGCTCACCCCGACCCGGGACACCGACACCGAGGTCCTGAACCTCGCCCTGGAGCTGGTCTCGCACTGTCGGGCCGTCCCGGTCGTCATGGACGCGGACGCCCATGACCGAGCCGTGGCCCTGGTCTCGCACATGCCGCACCTGGTGTCGAGCCTGGTCGCCGCGCGGCTGGAGCACGCCGAGGAGTCGGCCGTACGGCTGTGTGGGCAGGGCATCCGGGACGTGACCCGGATCGCCGCCTCCGACCCCGGCATGTGGATCGACATCCTCTCCGCCAACCCCGGCCCGGTGGCCGACCTCCTCGCCGATGTCTCCGCCGACCTCGACGAGACCGTCCAGGCACTGCGCGCCCTCCAGGCATCCGACGAGGCCAAGCGCCGCGAGGGCGTCACCGGCATCGAGGACGTCCTGCGCCGCGGCAACGCCGGCCAGATCCGCGTCCCCGGCAAGCACGGGTCCGCTCCGCGGCGCTACGAGGTGGTGGCGGTCCTGATCGACGACCAGCCGGGCCAGCTGGCCCGCATCTTCGCCGACGCGGGCGCCGCCGGCGTCAACATCGAGGACGTCCGCATCGAGCACGCGACCGGGCAGCAGGCGGGTCTGGTGCAGCTGCTGGTGGAGCCGAAGGCGGCGGTGGTGCTGACGGGGGCCTTGCGGGAGCGGGGTTGGGCGATCCGGCAGTAGCGGGGGTGCGTGGGGTCGGTGGTCGGAGGCCGCCGCAGCCGTCCCGATGCCCGGGAGGCGTCTTGGCGCCGAGTGGTGTGAGGGCGGCGTCGGGGAGGGGTCGTGCGCATCGAGCACGCGACCGGGCAGCAGGCGGGTCTGGTGCAGCTGCTGGTGGAGCCGAAGGCGGCGGTGGTGCTGACGGGGGCCTTGCGGGAGCGGGGTTGGGCGCTTCGGTAGTAGGAGCGGGCGTGCTGTGTGGCGTGGCCCAGGGGTCTTCTCGCCCCCGCCGCCCCTACCCCGTCCCATCCCCGGGGTGCGCCCCGGATCCCCGTCGAGGGCTGTGCCCCCGTGCCCCCTTTCGGCCTGGACGGGCTCGTCCTCGAACGCCGGACGGCTGAAGGGTCGGCGGGGGGGCCGGGAGTGCGGTGGGACGGTGGAAGAGGGTGTTGCGTGACGGTGGCCGCAGGGGCGGTGGGAGCGCCGTCGAAGCGGCGGCCGGATGGGGTACGGGCAACCAGTACCCTTGTCCGGGGCGCTTTCCGTCCCGCCCCACCATCTCGGACCAGGAAAGGTGCTCCCCAGTGGAACGCGCCACAGTGATCGTTGCCATCGACGGCCCCTCCGGCACGGGCAAGTCGAGCACCTCGAAGGCCGTGGCCGCGCAGCTCGGGCTGAGCTACCTGGACACGGGCGCCCAGTACCGGGCGATCACGTGGTGGATGGTCAACAACGGCATCGACATAGACGACCCCTCGGCGATCGCCGCCGTGGCGGGCAAGCCGGAGATCATCTCGGGGACCGACCCGTCCGGGCCGACCATCACCGTCGACGGCACGGACGTCGCCGGGCCGATCCGCACCCAGGAGGTCACCTCCAAGGTCAGCGCGGTGAGCGCCGTCCCCGAGGTACGGGCCCGGATCACCGAGCTGCAGCGCTCCATCGCGTCGGGCGCCGAGAAAGGCATCGTCGTCGAGGGCCGGGACATCGGCACGACCGTCCTGCCGGACGCCGACCTGAAGATCTTCCTCACAGCTTCCCCGGAGGCCCGCGCGGCCCGCCGCAGCGGCGAGCTGAAGGGCTCCGACGTGCAGGCGACCCGCGAGGCGCTCCTCAAGCGGGACGCGGCCGACTCCAGCCGCAAGACCTCCCCGCTCGCCAAGGCCGACGACGCGGTCGAGGTGGACACCTCCGACCTCACCCTCCAGCAGGTCATCGAGTGCGTGGTGACCCTCGTCGAGGAGAAGCGGGCCGGGAAGTGAGCGGGGCGTCGACGGACCGGGGGGCCTCGGCCGGGGCTGCCTCCGCCGGGAACCCCGCGGCCGCGGCGCCCTCCTTGCGCGGTGCCGAGGTCGGCCGGCGCATCGGCGTCGGCCTGATGTACGGCTTGTGGAAGCCGCGGGTGCTGGGCGCCTGGCGGGTCCCCACGGCCGGCCCGGTCATCCTCGCGGTCAACCACTCCCACAACATCGACGGCCCGATGGTCATGGGTGTGGCGCCCCGCCCGACGCACTTCCTGATCAAGAAGGAGGCGTTCATCGGTCCCCTCGACCCCTTCCTGCTCGGCATCGGGCAGGTCAAGGTGGACCGGTCGACCGCCGACCGCACCGCCATCACCCAGGCGCTCGCCGTCCTGGCGGGCGGCGGTGTGCTGGGCATCTTTCCGGAGGGCACCCGGGGCGAGGGCGACTTCGCCTCGCTGCGCGCCGGGCTCTCCTACTTCGCCGTGCGCAGCGGAGCGCCGATCGTCCCGGTAGCCGTCCTGGGAAGCACCGAGCGGCGCGGACGGTTGGTCAAGGGGCTGCCCCCGCTGCGCTCGCGCGTCGACGTCGTCTTCGGCGACCCGTTCGAGGCGGGCGACGGCACCGGGCGGCGGACCCGCAAGGCACTGGACGAGGCGACCGTGCGCATCCAGAAGCAGCTGGGCGCGCACCTGGACAACGCCCGGCGGCTCACCGGCCGCCGGTAAAACGCCGGGCGTCCGATCGGGCGCTGGGCGACACTGAGTAGTGGATCAGCCGGTCCAAGGCCGGGTGCTCCACCGATCACCACGATGAACTACGAGGTACGGACTTCATGAACGACCACTTTCCCTCCGAGCACGAGCACGGAGAGCTTGGCGACGCCGAGTACGCGGAGTTCATGGAGCTCGCCGCGGAAGAGGGCTTCGACGTCGAGGACGTCGAGGGCGCGATCGAGGAGGCGGGCCACGGCCCGCTGCCCGTCCTCGCCGTCGTCGGCCGCCCGAACGTGGGCAAGTCGACCCTGGTGAACCGCATCATCGGCCGCCGTGAGGCGGTCGTCGAGGACAAGCCCGGCGTCACCCGCGACCGTGTCACCTACGAGGCCGAGTGGGCGGGCCGCCGCTTCAAGGTCGTCGACACCGGCGGTTGGGAGCAGGACGTCCTCGGCATCGACGCCTCCGTCGCCGCCCAGGCCGAGTACGCCATCGAGGCCGCCGACGCGGTCGTCTTCGTCGTCGACGCCAAGGTCGGTGTCACCGACACCGACGAGGCCGTCGTCCGGCTGCTCCGCAAGGCCAAGAAGCCCGTGGTCCTCTGTGCCAACAAGGTCGACGGCCCGAGCGGCGAGGCCGATGCGACCGCTCTGTGGTCCCTCGGCATCGGCGAGCCGCACCCGGTCTCCTCGCTGCACGGCCGTGGCACCGGCGACATGCTGGACGCCGTCCTGGAGGCCCTGCCGGAGGCACCCGCGCAGAGCTTCGGCACGGCCGTCGGCGGTCCTCGCCGTATCGCCCTGATCGGCCGTCCGAACGTCGGCAAGTCCTCGCTCCTCAACAAGGTGGCGAACGAGGAGCGCGTCGTCGTCAACGAGCTCGCGGGCACCACCCGTGACCCGGTCGACGAGCTGATCGAACTCGGCGGCGTCACCTGGAAGTTCGTCGACACCGCCGGCATCCGCAAGCGCGTCCACCTCCAGCAGGGCGCCGACTACTACGCCTCGCTGCGCACCGCGGCCGCCGTGGAGAAGGCGGAGGTGGCGGTCATCCTCATCGACGCCTCCGAGTCCATCTCCGTGCAGGACCAGCGCATCGTCACGATGGCCGTCGAGGCCGGCCGCGCGATGGTCATCGCCTACAACAAATGGGACACCCTCGACGAGGAGCGCCGCTACTACTTGGAGCGGGAGATCGAGACCGAGTTCGGTCAGGTCGCCTGGGCGCCCCGGGTCAACGTCTCGGCGCGGACCGGCCGGCACATGGAGAAGCTGGTCCCCGCGATCGAGACGGCCCTCGCCGGCTGGGAGACCCGTGTCCCGACGGGCCGGCTGAACGCCTTCCTCGGCGAGCTGGTCGCCGCCCACCCGCACCCGATCCGGGGCGGCAAGCAGCCCCGCATCCTCTTCGGCACCCAGGCCGGCACCAAGCCCCCGCGCTTCGTCCTCTTCGCCTCCGGGTTCATCGAGGCGGGCTACCGCCGCTTCATCGAGCGGCGTCTGCGCGAGGAGTTCGGCTTCGAGGGCACCCCGATCCACATCTCGGTGCGGGTGCGTGAGAAGCGCGGCAAGAAGAAGTAGGCAGCGGCACGAAGAAGTGGGCAGCGGTCCCACGGCACGAGGAGGCGGCCACCCTGATGTCCGGGTGGCCGCCTCCTCGTGTGCTGCGCTCCGCTTCAAAGACCTCGGCGTGGGCCCGGGGGCAGCGGCGACGGGATGTGGTGCATCCCGGTGTGTCCGGTGGGGATCCGCCCCACGGGCTGCCACACGGCGGTCGTCGTGGTCGTGTGACCGGGCTGGGGCTCGCGCTGGGTGGCGAGATGGCCTGCGGCGTGCCGGGCCCCGTACGAGCCGGAGACGTACGACCCGGTGGCGCACTGGCCGCCGGAGCCGTGCGTCAGGCTCCCGAAACCCGTGAACCCCAGCTCCTCCTCCCCGTGCCGGTCGCCCGGCAGGGTCCGGTAGGTCCTGACCCACTCCGCGTAGAGCGAGTCGTAGATGGGCGTGGCCGATGGCCCGCCCGACGAATCCTGAGTCGGCCGCATGGACGGGATCGACTGATAGGACTGGCGGCGAGGTACGTCGTATGCGTGCACGTCTGTGCCAACGACCCCACGGGAGAAGAGATGCGCCCCCTCAACCATTCAGCCTCCGGTCAGGGAAGCGCCCTGAAGGGGCGCGGGGAACTGCGCGACAGGCCCCCCGACTCGCAGCCGACTGATCAGCCGCATTGCTACGGCGGGTTGTCTCACGGCTCGCCGAGCGGAGCGATCACGTACCGGCCAGCGGCAGCGTCGCCGCCACCAACTTCCCGTTCGCCGCGGCCTTGTCGAGCGCGTCCCGCAGCAGGTCCTCCCGCGGCTGCCGCCCGATGGAACCCACCGGTGCCGCGAACATCAGCACCTGCTGGTGCTTGTTCGCGGCCGCCCGCCAGGCGTCGGCGACCTGCAGCGCCTGATGGGCCTGCCACCACGCGACCGGCGAACCACCGGCGGTACCCGGCTGCAGGATGGCGTGCAGCTGTCCCATGGCGAGCAGCACGGACCAGCCGTGCAGCACGGGGGGCACGGAGTCGATCTGGGGGAGCGGCATGAAGCCCTGCTCGATGAGCAGCGGCAGGAAGTCGTCGCCCGCGCCGGTCGTGCCCGGGCGTGCGATGGGGGCGGTCGGCTCGACGACGAGCGCCGGGTGCAACTCGCCGCTGAGCAGGATCAGTCCGCTGGTGACACCGAGCACGGCCTGCTCGGGCGCGGCCTGGACCGGGTTGTCCCCGGCGATGGAACGGGCGGCGCCCTGCAGCTGCTCCTCGGTGACCTGGACGACCTGGGAGGGCAGACAGGTGGCGTGGGCGAAGGCGAGCACGGCTGTCTCGTCGCCGACGAAGAGGACGGTGCTGGTGCGCTCCTGCTCGGAGTCGCCGGGGGTGCGGCACGACGTGCAGTCGTAGCCGCCGGGGGCGTTCTCTCCGGCGAGCAGCCGGTCGGCTTCTACGTCGCCGATCTCGGCGCGTACCTCGTCGCTGACGTCGAGCATGCGCGGCACGGTGGCTCCTCGGGATGCGGTGCGGTGTCGGTGCCGGGTGGCGCCCGGCCCATGAGCACGGAGGTTCCGGCTCATGCAGAAGACAACGGGCGATCTGTGGCGGGGGTCACGCCCGAGGGCGAACGGAATCGAACCAACCGGAGCGCAGGGTGAATCCCTGGGCGGAATCGGTTACTCCGCGCCAACTTCCCGAGGGTCCGGCGAAGTTGATCCGGTGAAGTGGGTCACAGCTCGTCGAGGTCACTGGCCGACATATCGGGAAATCAGGGAATGAAATGGGTGACCGGAAATGGTGGCTACTTCGGGTAACGGTGAACTGGCCTCGCACGACAGGCCATCCCTTGCTGACAACCCGTCAACCTCCCTACATTCCCGGCCGTGTGCAGCGAGCACCGCTCGGGTACGTCCGCCGGCCGCGCAGAGCCAGACAGCGCGCAGCACCACCTCCGGCGGACGGGGCGGAGCGCGACACCCGCGTCCATGCGCGGGAAGCGCCCCGCTCGGGGGGACCCCGGGTCCGTGGAGAGGGATCTTCATGTCCGAATGTGCTGATACCACGCGCGGCAGCGCCCGCAAGACCCGTACGACGGCGGTTCTCGCCGGGGCGGCACTGCTCGCCCCGCTCGGGCTTCTGGCCGTCACCGGCAGCGCCTCGGCGGCCGACAGCGGCGTGTGGGACCGCATCGCCAAGTGCGAGAGCGGCGGCAACTGGCACATCAACACCGGCAACGGCTACTACGGCGGTCTGCAGTTCGCCGCCTCCACGTGGCGTGCCTACGGCGGCACCGCCTACGCGGCCACCGCCGACAAGGCCTCCAAGGCCCAGCAGATCGCGATCGCGACCAAGGTCCAGCGCGCCCAGGGCTGGGGAGCGTGGCCCACCTGTTCCGGCCGCGCCGGGGCCTCCGGCAGCGCGCCCGCCGCCCCCTCCACCGGGTCGGCCTCCACCGGGTCGTCCGGCAAGGCCGCCTCCTCCGGGGCCGGGAAGTCCGTCGAGTCGGCTCCCGCGACGACGCCGTCGCGCTCCGTCGGTCACCCGGACCGCAGCGCGTCGCACGGTGACTACACCGTCCGGCAGGGCGACTCCCTGAGCGGCATCGCCGCCCGGCACGGGACCACCTGGCGGCAGGTCTACGCCGCCAACAGGGACGTGATCGGTGGCAACCCCAACCTCATCGTCCCCGGGCAGCGCCTCGATCTGTGACCGCTGAGCCCTGTCGGCCGAGCCTGCCCTGTCGGCCGAGTCCTGTCGGCTGAGCGCCGCCGGCTGACCGCCGTGCGGCGTCAGGGCAGTTCGGTCGCCTCCCCGCCGAACGCCAGTGCCCCGCGCCGGAGTTCGTACACGAGGACGCCCGGTACCGCGCGCAGCCCCGGCGGCAGGCGCTGCTCGGCCACGATCACGCAGGCGTCGAGGCCGCCCAGCAGCTCGTACGTGCGGGCCGCGACCGTGGGTGACATGCCCTGGGCGGGTTCGTCGACGAGCACCACACGCGCCCGGGCCGACAGGACCCGGGAGAGGGCGAGCATCCGCTGCTCGCCGCCGGAGAGGGTGCCCGCGCGACGGGGGAGCAGGGCTTCGAGCTCCGGGTAGGCGCGCAGGGCGTCGGAGAGGTCGGGCTCGGTGAGTTCGAGGTTCTCGCGCACGGTGAGCGAGCCGAAGACGGCCCGTCGTTCCGGTACGAGGACCAGGCCCCGCCGGGCCCGCTCGTACGCGGGTGTCCTGGTGATGTCGGCACCGTCCCACACCACGGCACCCGCGGAGAGCGGGACCGTCCCGGCGAGCGCCCGCAACGCGGTCGTACGACCGGAGCCGTTGCGGCCGAGCAGCACGGTGAGGCCGGGGCCCGGGGCGGCGAGGGTGAGCCCGTGCAGGACCTCCAGCGGGCCGTAGCGGACGCGGGCGCGGCGGAGGGAGACGAGGGTCATCGTCCGGCCTCCGGGGCGAGGACGTGGTCGGCCGGGCCGGAGGTGACGATCCGGCCCGCCGCCATGACGTGGACGACGTCCGCGAGTTCCATGACGAGGTCGAGGTCGTGCTCGACGACGAGCAGGGCCGTGCCGTCGTCGGCGAGGGCGCGCAGGACGCGGGCGAGGGAGGCCACCTCGGCCGAGTCGAGGCCGGCGGCGGGCTCGTCGAGCAGCAGCACGCGGGGGCTGCCGGCGAGCGCACGCGCCAGCTCGACCCGTCGCAGCGTGCCGGTCGGCAGCCCGGCCGCCGGTGCCGTCCGCACCGCCCCGTCCAGCCCGAACAGGCGCAACGCCCGCTCCACGGCCCCGGGATCGGCGACCCTCCCCTGCTCGGCGCCCACGCGTACGTTGTCCGCCACGCTCAACGACGGGAAGACCGCGAGCTGTTGGAACGTCCGAGCGATGCCGAGGCGGGTACGGGCGTGCGCGGGCAGCCGGGTGATGTCCCGCTCGCCGAGTCTCACCCGCCCGCTGTCCGGCCGCAGCGTGCCGGCGAGACAGTGGAAGAGGGTGCTCTTCCCGGCACCGTTGGGACCCACGACCGCGCTGACCCGCCCCGGCAGGACGTCGAGGTCGACGCCGTCGAGCGCGGTGAACTCGCCGTAGCGGAGCCGGAGCCGGCGGGCTCGGAGGGAGGGAGCGGGGGAGGCGGCGGGACGGGAGGGACGCGGGGCGTGACCGATGGGGGTGCGGGCGGCCTGGGCGGGACCGCGCCGACCGAGGGCAGCAGGGAGGGGAGGGGCGCCCGCGCGACCGCCGGGCGTGTGGCCGGTGCCCGTGCAGGTGTCGGCGGTGCCCGCGTTGGCGGTGCCCGCGTCGGCCCCGGGCGGCTGGTGCGCGGCACCGGACGGCTCCCCGCCGCGGCCCACGGGGCGTGCCCCAACCACCAGCCCCCTCCGCCGTACCCCGGCCGCCGCCCCCGCACGCACCCGATCCCGAGCGCGCAGCCCCGTCGCGGTGAGCGCGCGTCTCCCCGGCCGCAGGCGGGCGAACCCGTCCCGCACCGCCTCGTACGGGCCGCCGGGGAAGCGGCCGACCAGGACGGCCAGGACGCCGATGACCGCGACGGCCACGCCGCCCTCGGTGCCCGCGTCCAGACCGACCAGCAGGGCGGCCGCCGCGAGGGCGCCGAGGGAACTGTCGGCCCCGAGGACGACGACCGCGGCGAACCAGAGGAGGCTGCGGACGGGGTCGTAGGCGACGGGGTCGAAGGCGCGGACCCCCATCGCGAGCATGCCGCCGCCGAGCGCGGCGAGGGCGGCGCCCGCGACGAACGCCGTGAGTTTCAGCGACGGGACGCGCACGCCCGCCGCCGACGCGCCCGGCTCGTGGTCCCGCACGGCGGCGAGCGCTCTGCCCGTGCGGCCCCGGCGCAGGGCGTGGGTGGCGAGCAGGGCGAGGCAGAGGAGGCCCAACTCCAGGACGTAGTAGGCGCGGTCTCCCTCGAAGCCCGGGGGCCGGGAGACCGTGAGGCCCGAGGTCGCGTACGGCTGGGCGAAGACGAAGCGGCTCACGCCGACGCCCACGGCGAACGTGGCCAGTGCCAGCGCCAGGCCGTGACGGCGGATGGCGGGCCGGCCGGTGAGCAGGCCGAGGGGGGCCACCAGGAGGACGGCCACCAGGAGCGCGGCCGGTTCGGGCAGGCCGGGGAGGAACGGGAAACGGCCGGCCGCGAGGAGGGCCGTGAACAGGGCGCCCAGACCCGCGTAGGCCGCCTGGCCCAGGGAGATCTGGCCGCCTCGGCCCGTCACCACCACCAGGGAGAGCAGGACCACGCCCAGCGCCGGCACCTGGACGGCCGTGTGCAGGTCCTGGCCCGCGAAGCCCAGCGGGATCAGGAACAGCAGGAGCGCCACGAGCCACGCGGCGGCGGGTGGGCCGCCCCGCACGGTCGCCGTGCGGGGCAGCGCGTCGCGATCGCCCACCCCCGGCAGGACCAGGGCCGCCACGAGGAGGGCGACCACGAAGAGGTTGGCGCCCACGGCCTGGAGCAACGGCTCCGCCCAGCCCGAGGGATGGAACCGGGTCAGCTGGGCCTGCGCGACCGCGACGCCCAGCGCGACCAGCACGGCCACCGGCAGGCTCCGCATCCGGGCGGCGACCGCCACGGCCACCACCTCCATCACCAGCAGCGGCATGCCGTACGGGTCGAGGCGTACGTACGGCGCCAGCAGGACGCCCGTCAGGCCCGCCGTGAAGGAGCCGAACGCCCAGCCCGCGGCGGCGACCCGGTCCGCGTCGATGCCGCCGAGCACGGCGAGGGAGCGGTCGTCGACGACGGCCCGCAGCTCCCGGCCGAACCGCGTCCAGCGGGTGAGCGCCCCCACGGCCGCCGCGACAGTGAGCGCCACGGCCAGCTGGCCCCACGGATCGGCGGAGATCAGCGTCGGCGCGTCGTCCCGCGCGCCCAGCCCCCACAGCAGCGCGGTCACGCCGACGAGGAGGACGAAGACGCCGATGGACGCGACGAGGGTGCGCGCCGGGTCACCGCCGAGCACGGCGAGCGGGCGGAAGACGAGGCGTTCCAGGACCAGACCGATCGAGGGGGCCACGACCAGCAGGGTCACCGCCGCGGCCGGCCACAGGGGCCATCCCCACTCCACGGTGAACTGGCGCAGCAGATACGCGCACACCACGGCGATCGCCCCGTGCGCGAAGTTGAGCACGCCGGTGGCCCGGTAGGTCACGATCAGGCCGATCCCGGTGAGGGCCGCCGCGCTGCCGACCGACAGCCCCGCCAGCGTGAGGTCGTACGTCAGCGACGCCATCAGCCCTCCGCGGAGTCGCCCCGGGAGGGTGCCTCGCAGATCGGGCACGGTCGCAGGGCGCCGCTCGTCAGCACCCGGGAGTCCGCCGGGACCGCCTCCGCCTTCCCGGCCACCAGCGGGCAGTCGGCGCGGTGCCAGAGCGTGCCGCCCGGCACCATCAGCAGGGTGCCGCTGGTGGCGAGGGGGCCGGCCGGAGCCCGCGCGGACCCGTCGTCGTCGGGCTCGGCGGCGACCAGGAGGCCGTACAACTCCTCGACCCGCGAGGCGGCCTGGGCGTTGCCTCCGTGCGAGAGGAGGACCGCGCCCGCGACGATCAGCGCGGCGCCGGGGACCGTGCAGGACGCCAGATACGGGAGCTGCCGTTCGGCGAAGCGCTCACCGGAGACGCCGTACCAGCCGACGACGCACAGCACCGCGCCGCCGGCGAGCGCGGCCCAGCCGGCCCAGAGGACGGGGTGGGCGGTCCGTGGTCGGGCTGTCCGCATCCGGGGCATCCGGGCTCCCACACGTCGTGTGTCTGTCCATCGCAGCCGATGGCTTGCACTATGCCTTCTGCAAGCTGACCCTGAAAGAACCGGGCGCATGCCGCCCGGACCGACACCCGGTGGTGAGCCAGATGGTTCTCGGGAGCGACCTCAGGCGGGCGAACGGACGCGGATCCGGGGCGGCGGGACGGGGAACGGCCCTGGCGGCCGCCCTGGTCCTCCTCCTCGCCCCGGCCCTCGCGGCGTGCAGCGACGACAGCGGTGGCGGCGGTGGCAGCGCCCCGCCGACCCCCACGGTGGAACGGACGGCGAGCGAACCCGCCGAGGAGACCACGAGCGCGAGCGGACCCGCGGACCCGGCGGCGGCCGAGAAGGAGATCAAGAAGAACTGGAAGGCGTTCTTCGACCCGGGCACCTCGACGGAGGAGAAGCAGGCCGTTCTGGAGAACGGCGAGAAGATGGGCCCGGTCCTCGCGGCGTTCAGCGGTGACGAGCGGGGCGGGCAGGTCGAGGCGGAGGTCAAGAAGGTCGAGTTCACCTCCGCGACCGGCGCCGACGTCACGTACACCCTGCTGCTGGAGGGCGCCACGGCGCTGCCGGACGCGGCGGGCACGGCCGTCGAGCAGGACGGCACCTGGAAGGTGTCCGTCAAGACCCTGTGCGGGCTGGTCGCGCTGAGCGGCAATGCGACACCGGGCCCGGGCTGCTGAGACGGCCGCCGCCGGCCTGCTGCTCCTGCTGGCCACGGCCTGCGGCAGCCGGCTCCCGGAGAGCGACTTCGAGCGGGGGAGCGCCACGTCCGCCCCGTCGAGCCGTGAGCCGCTGCGCGTCGGGATCATCACCAGCGTCACCAGCCCGGTCGGCGGCACGGCGTTCACCGGGCCGCGCGACGGCGCGAAGGCCTGGTTCGCCGCGCTCAACGCGCGCGGCGGCATCGACGGCCGCCGCGTCGAGGTGCGGGAGTGCGACGACGGGGGCAGCGGTGTCGGCAACAACGAGTGCGTGCACCGGCTCGTCGAGGAGGACGGAGTGGTGGCGCTGGTCGCCACCACCGCCCTCGACTACGCGGGCGCCGCCCGGGTCGCACGCGCGCGCGTGCCGGACATCGGGGGCCAGCCCATCGGACCGGCGTACGACACGTACCCGTATCTGTACAGCGTCTACGGCAGCCTCGCGCCCCGGGACGGCACGACCGGCTGGGACGGGAAGCAGTACGGCGGCACCGAGGTCTACCGCTATTTCAAGCGTGAGCACGGCGCCCGCACCGCCGCCGTCGTCTCCTACAACCAGTCGGCGTCGGCCGCCTACGCCCGTCTGATCGTCCAGGGGTTGAAGGCCGAGGGGTACCAAGTGGTCACCGAGCAGGTCGACTTCGCGCTGCCCAACTTCCGGGCGGCCGCCGCCGACATCAAGGAGCGGGGCGCCGACCTGGTCTTCGACGCCATCGACGGCCACGGCAACGCCCGGCTCTGCCAGGCGATGGACGAGGTGGGGGCCGAGGCCACCGCCAAGGTCACCAACGTCCAGAACTGGACCTCCGCGGTCGCCGAGGAGTACAAGGACGCCCCGCGCTGCCGCAACGCCCTGTGGGCCACCGGCTCCAGCCGCAACCACGCGGACGTCGGCGACCCGGCCGTACGGGAGTTCCAGGACGCGACGAAGGACCTGAAGACGCACTCCCAGTGGCAGTTGGAGGGCTGGGCTGCCGCGATGTGGTTCACGGACGCGGCGAGATCGTGCGCGGGGAGCGCGGAGGGCGTCACCCGCGCGTGCGTCGACCGGTTCATGAACCGCGACGAGCCCTACAGCGCCGACGGGCTGCTCGTCCCCGTCCGTTTCGAGCGGCTCGCCGAGCCGCCGACGACGCGCCGGACCTGTGTGTCGGTGGCCCGCTGGCGGGACGGCGAGGGGTGGGTGAGCCAGGGCGACATGAACGACACCTGCTTCGACGTTCCCCAACTTCCCTACAGCCCCTGATGCGTGATGAGGCGAACGGGTTGCCTCTTCCGGCTATCGATCGGACAACCGTTCAAAAACAAGTTGATGATGACGTCCAACCGTTCCCGGGGAGGCCGGGTCTAACCGTACGGCGCTGGACCAGCAGCACCATTGACGGATGACCAGGTAAAGCAGGGGGTTCGGGGGACGCATGCACATTTCTTTCCTGATACACAACGCGTACGGGATCGGGGGAACGATCCGCACGACGTACAACCTGGCGAACACCCTGGCCGAACAGCACGACGTGGAGATCGTCTCCGTCTTCCGCCACCGTGACGAGCCGGTGTTCGACGTCGATCCGCGGGTGCGGCTGCGCGGGCTCGTCGACATCCGGGAGGGCGGCGCCGACGAGGGCCACGCCGACCTGGACCGCCCCGCCAAGGCCTTCCCGCGCGCCGAGGGCCGCTACGGGCAGTACAGCGTCATGACCGACCGGCGCATCGCCGAGCACCTCGCCTCGGTCGACGCCGACGTCCTGGTCGGCACCCGGCCCGGACTGAACGTGCACATGGCGAAGCAGGCCCGTCGTGGCCCCATCCGCGTCGGCCAGGAACACCTCACGCTCGACAGTCACTCACCGGCCCTGCGCGCCACCCTGCGCGGCGTCTACCCGAGGCTCGACGCCCTCACCACGACCACCGAGGCCGACGCGCGCGCCTACGGCTCGAAGATGCGGCTGCCCGGCGTCCGCGTCCAGGCCGTGCCCAACCCGGTGCCCGCACCCGGCATCGACCCGGCGGACGGCACCGGCAAGTGGGTCGTCGCCGCCGGACGGCTCGCCCCGGTCAAGCGGTACGACCTGCTGATCAAGGCCTTCGACAAGGTGTGCGAGGAGCGGCCCGACTGGCGCCTCAGGATCTACGGCGGCGGCAAGCAGAAGGACAAACTCCGCGCCCTCGTCGACAAGTTGGGCCTCTACAACCACGTCTACCTGATGGGTCCCGCCAACCCCATCGAGCCCGAGTGGGCCAAGGGCTCCGTCGCCGCCGTCACCTCCAGCCTGGAGTCGTTCGGCATGACGATCGTCGAGGCCATGCGCTGCGGGCTCCCGGTGGTCTCCACCAACTGCCCGCACGGCCCCGGCGAGATCATCGACGACGGCGTCGACGGCCGCCTGGTCAAGGTCGGCAGCGTCAAGGCCATCGCCGACGGTCTCCTGGAGCTCATCAACGACGACGACCGGCGTCAGCAGATGGCGCACGCCGCGCTCAAGGACTCCGAGCGCTTCGACCCGTCCCGTATCGCCGAGCGTTACGAGACGCTCTTCGGCGACCTCGTCGCCCGCGGCGGTGCCTCCTCGGCGGGCCGGATGCGCGGCTCACTGCACCGCACCCGTGGCGCTCTGCTCGGTGGGGCGTACGCCGTTCGGGATGCCGGACGCGCCCTCAAGAAGGGGCGCACCGCATGATGACGCTGGCTCCGCAGCCGCCCACGCACAGCGACGACCAGGAGGACAGGGCCACGACCCGCCGCACCGACTGCGTGGCCGACTTCGCGGGCGGCCTGACCTTCGAGGTCCCCGACCACACTGCGTCCGGCCCCGCCCAGCTGCTCCTCGTCCGTCGCGACGACGACCAGCGGGTGCGGCTGCCCCTCACCCCGGCCGGCGACGGCCGGCTGAGGGCCGCGCTGCCGAGCAGCGTGCACGTCCCCGAGGGCTTGTGGGACGTCTACCTGGAGGCGGCCGAGGGCGAGCCCCGGCGCCTGGCCCCGGGCGTCAACGACCTGCGCTCCCTCGTCGACCGCGCACCGGCCGCCTCGGCGGAGGGGATCGTCGTCCGCATTCCGTACGGCACCAAGCACGGCAACCTCAGCATCCGCAGCTGGGAGCGCTCCCCGCACGCCGAGGCCGGCGCACTGCACATCGGCGACGGACGTCTGGAGGTGACCGCCCGGCTGTACGGCACCGAGGCCACGGCCGACGGGTACGCCGAGCTCACCGACCAGAACGGCGTGCTGGCCGCCGTACGGACCGACCTCACCGCGCACGACGACCGGGGAGAGGTCCGCTTCACCGTGACCTACGGCGACCTGCGCCCCGGCCACTGGGACCTGTGGCTACGGCCCCGGGGCGGGGACGGCCCGAAGGCGCGCGTCGCACGGCTGCTCGACGACGTCGTCGACAAGCACCCGGTCTTCGTCTACCCCAGGACCCGTGCCGAGTCGGCGCAGGGCCCGGTGGAGGGCGAGCCGTACTACACGGCCCGCAACGACCTCTCCGTGACGGTCGTCGCCGCCCCGTGAAACCGGCCGGCGGTCGAGGACACTCCCTGTCCTCGACCGCTGGCAGACTCGCCCCCATGTTGGAGACATCGGCACGGCTCCTGAGGCTGCTCTCGCTGCTGCAGGCCCACCGCGAATGGTCCGGCCCGGAACTCGCCGACCGGCTCGGCGTCACCGCGCGCACGGTCCGCAGGGACGTCGACCGGCTGCGCGAACTGGGCTACCCGGTCAACGCCAGCCCCGGCACCGGCGGCGGCTACCAACTCGGCGCCGGCGCCGAACTGCCGCCGCTGCTCCTCGACGACGAGGAAGCGGTCGCGGTGGCCGTCGGGCTGCGCTCGGCCGCCGGCCAGGGCATCGACGGCATCGGCGAGTCCTCCGTACGCGCCCTCGCCAAGCTCGAACAGGTGCTGCCGAGCCGGCTGCGCCGCAGGGTGGGCGCCCTGAACGCCTTCACCGTCCCGCTGATGCGCGGCCCGCAGCTCTCCGCCGTCGACCCGGCGGTCCTCACCGAGCTCGCGAACGCCTGCCGGGACGCCGAGCGGCTGCGGTTCGAGTACCGCGACCACGGGGGCACCGCCACCCGCCGGACCGTCGAGCCGCACCGTCTGGTGTGCACCGAGCGCCGCTGGTACCTGGTCGCCTGGGACGTCGACCGCGCCGACTGGCGCACCTTCCGCGTCGACCGCGTCACGCCCAAGCCGCCCCACGGGCCGCGCTTCCCGCCCCGCGAGCCACCGGCCGAGGACCTCGCCGCGTACGTCTCCAAAGGCGTCTCCCGGGGCGCGTACGCCTCGCAGGCCGTCGTACGGCTGCTGGTGCCCCTCCACGAGGCCGCCGAGCGGATCTCGCCCTCGGCGGGCACCCTGGAGCCCTACGACGAGCACAGCTGTCTGCTGCGCACCGGTGCCCCCAGCCTCGACGTGATGGCCATCCACGTGATGATGACCGGCGTCGACTTCGAGGTCGTCGAACCGGAGGGGCTGACCGAGACCGTCAGGACCCTTCGGGACCGCCTGTCGGCCGCTCTTGACCGAACCGGGGGTGCGGTGTCCGCTCCTGGCCCCTCCGGGTCTGCGGCGGGGTGATCGCCGCGAACCTCGGATGGTGCAGGTCGAACGCCGGGGACTCGGAACGCACCCGGGGCAGCGTCACGAAGTTGTGGCGCGGCGGCGGACACGAGGTCGCCCACTCCAGCGACCGGCCGTAGCCCCACGGGTCGTCCACGTCGACCTTCACGCCGTACCGGGAGGTCTTCCAGACGTTGTAGAGGAACGGCAGCGTGGACAGGCCCAGCAGGAAGGAGCCGATCGTCGAGACCGTGTTGAGGGCCGTGAACCCGTCGGCGGCCAGATAGTCCGCGTACCGCCGGGGCATGCCCTCGGCGCCCAGCCAGTGCTGCACCAGGAACGTGGTGTGGAACCCGACGAAGAGTGTCCAGAACTGGATCTTGCCGAGCCGTTCGTCGAGCAGCTTCCCGGTGAACTTCGGCCACCAGAAGGAGAACCCCGCGAAGGTGGCGAAGACGACCGTGCCGAAGACGACGTAGTGGAAGTGCGCGACCACGAAGTACGAGTCGGTGACGTGGAAGTCCATGGGCGGCGAGGCCAGGATGACCCCGGTCAGCCCGCCGAGGAGGAACGACACCAGGAAGCCGGTCGCCCACAGCATCGGTGTCTCGAAGGACAGCGAGCCCTTCAGCATCGTCCCCGTCCAGTTGAAGAACTTCACCCCCGTCGGCACGGCGATCAGGAAGCTCATGAACGAGAAGAACGGCAGCAGCACCGCGCCCGTGGCGAACATGTGGTGCGCCCACACCACCACCGACAGCCCGGTGATCGCCATCGTCGCCCCGACCAGCGTCAGATAGCCGAAGATCGGCTTGCGGCTGAAGACCGGGATGATCTCAGTGATGATCCCGAAGAAGGGCAGGGCGATGATGTAGACCTCCGGGTGCCCGAAGAACCAGAAGAGGTGCTGCCACAGCAGCGCGCCGCCGTTGGCCGCGTCGAAGACCTGCGAGCCGAACCGCCGGTCCGCCTCCAGGACCAGCAACGCGGCGGCGAGCACCGGGAACGCCATCAGGATCAGGATCGACGTGAACAGCGTGTTCCAGGTGAAGATCGGCATCCGGAACATCGTCATCCCGGGGGCACGCATCCCGATGATCGTGGTCAGGAAGTTCACCGCGCCGAGGATCGTCCCGAACCCGGACAGCGCCAGCCCCATGATCCACATGTCGGCCCCGATCCCCGGCGACCGTTCCGCGCTGTTCAGCGGCGCGTAGGCGAACCACCCGAAGTCGGCGGGCCCCGTGGGCACCAGCAGCGAGCCCAGCACGATCAGTCCGCCGAACAGGAACAGCCAGTACGACAGCATGTTCAGCCGGGGGAAGGCGACATCGGGCGCACCGATCTGGAGCGGCATGATCTCGTTGGCGAACCCGGCGAAGGTCGGGGTCGCGAAGAGCAGCAGCATGATCGTGCCGTGCAGGGTGAACAACTGGTTGAACTGCTCGTTGTCCACGATCTGGGTGCCCGGCCGGGCCAGCTCGGCACGCATCACCAGCGCCATCAGACCGGCCGCCAGGAAGAACAGGAAGGACGTCACCAGGTAGAGGTGGCCGATCTTCTTGTGGTCGGTCGTGGTCAGCCAGTCGACCACCAGCCGCCCCGGCGTCTTCGCCCCCGCGGGTCGCGCCGGCGCCTGTGCGGTCTCGGTCCCCATCGCTCGCCCCTTCGCTGCCGCGTCCTGGGCCCGTGATGCACGCACGCCATGATGCGCGTGCCCCGGTCGCTCCGACAGGGGGCGTACGGCGGAAGTGTGTGGGAACCGTGTATTTCCCATGAGGTGGGGGCTTCCGGGAGCCGTCCGGGAATCGGTGGGAAAAGGCTGGACATGCACCGGACACACACGGCCCCGGACATGCTTTCCGACGGGCTATTCGCGATGGTGTCGAAGCGCCCGGGAATTACGTTCGACAGCACGCGGTAGGCGTAAGGAACCGCTCGTACGTGTGACTGCGTTGGGCCGAAACGGGTGTCGTGGTTCTGTGACAGAAGCGTGACTGCGGGGGGACAGCGGGGCCCCGGGCCGCCTACCGTGGCGGTCATGGCACCCTTTCCCACCCCTTCCGAAGAGCCCCGGGACGACCCCGACGCCTACGTCGGTCTGGAGGCGTCGCAGGCCGAGCGCCGCGCCGCCGACCGCGGCTGGTCCACGGTCAGAAAGCTGCCGCCGGGCGCGATCATCACCATGGAGTACCGCTTCGGCCGACTGAACCTGGAGGTCGAGGAGGGCCGGGTGAAGCGAGCCTGGAAGGGCTGAACCCGAGCGTCAGGCCGAGGACGGGCGAAGGCCCGGCTCCCCTCGGAGCCGGGCCTTCGCCGTGCGGGGCATGGGCTGTGCGTACCGGGTCCCGCTGTCTCGTGTCAGCCGCCCGCGACCGGTCGGGCCGAGGCCGCGTTGCGGCCCACCCGGTCCGCGTGGGGCGGCCGCCGGGTGCCGAGCGGAGTCACCGGGGTCCGCTCCGACCTGGTCAGATGTGGGCCGGGGGCCAGATGCAGCGGCACGATCGGGGGATGGGCGGCACGGGCCGCGATGCCGGTCTCCCGGGCGCTCGCCGGCTCCTCGGTGGACGCCCGCAGCGGGGCCGGGCCCACGGCGGGCGTCGGCGCGGACACCGGGGCGGGTGCCGGGGCGGGTGTCGCACGACGGTCGCGCCAGGTGTCCCGCAGCGAGAAGAGCCACACCTCGGCGCGGGCGATCAGCGGCTCGAACCAGGGCAGCGCCAGCATGATCAGCAGGCCGGCCGCCCAGCCCAGCAGGACGTCGCTCAACCAGTGCGTACCGAGGTAGACGGTGGTGAGACCGACGCCGAGCGAGATCACGGCGGACAGCGCCGACAGCCAGCGCCTGGCTCTCGGCGTGGACGCCAGATAGGCCAGGATGCCCCAGGTCACCACGGCGTTGGCGGTGTGTCCCGAAGGAAATATGTCGCCGCCCAGCCACATCTCGTTGGAGCCGATCTCGGTGGCGTAGTGCGGGCCGAGCCGGCCCATGCCCAGCTTGGCGGCGCCGACGGTGATGTTGAGCAGCAGCAGCGAGACGCCGAGCGCGAGCATCGGCCGCAGGGTGTGCTGTCTCCAGGAGCGCCAGCCCAGCCAAGCGGCGACCATCACGGCGGTGGGGCCGCGCTGGCCCAGGACGACGTAGTAGTCCAGGAAGGCATGGATCTGCTGCCACTGCTGGTACGGCCGGAAGAACATGATCTGCCAGTCGAGCCGGACCAGCCAGGAGGTGACGACGACGGCCCACACGATGGCGACGTAGAAGGCCAGGGTGGAGGCGAACAGCACCACCCGGTGGCGGGTCATCACCGGTACATCGATGTGGGCCGGTCGTTCCGGCTCACGGTCCAGCCTGGAGAGGACCCGGTCCAGACGGGTCGGCTTTAGTTCGGTACGCACTCAATCGACGTTACAGCGAGTGAGCTCCGACGCGGCGTGAATCACCGGCTTTGTGATGACGCCGTGATGTGGGATTCCTCTCAGAATGATGTTTATTTCTGCCGAATGGCGAATCGTTGCGCCACTCGGCCTTCAATTCCATGGCCCAATACTGAGCAGTCGTTTTGCGGCGCTTTTGAATTCGTTCACCGATTGCTCGCGCGGAATTACCCGTCCGCTCGCCGTCCGTCACGGCGGACCGGAGCCATTCAGCCAGAACGCCCCGTAGACGGCCGACACCGCCGCGACGCCCCCGAGGATCGCCGCTGACCTGGAGGTACGCGCGTCGGCGAGAGCGCGCGCGAGAGGCAGCAGCAGGGGGAAGGCCGGCATCAGCAGCCGGGGCTTCGAGCCGAAGTAGCTCGACGCGCACAGCGCCAGCGCGGTGACGACCCCCGCGTAGACCAGCAGCGGGAGCGGCTGCCCCTGACGTACACAGACCGCGTACAGCCAAATGATCAACGCCACTCCGATGATCAGCGCGACCCCCGCCAGGGCCGACGGGAACGACGTGAACTTGTCGGCGACGAAACGGGCGAAGGCGTAGCCGCCGTCGAAGCCGTTGCGCCACCCCGCCTGCACGTCCAGGTAGCCGAGCGGGCCCCCGCCCGTGCGGTGGCCGACCCACAGGACGTACCCGAGGGCACCCAGAGGCGCGAGGAGCATCCCGGGGGCGCGCACCCCTGGACGAGCGCTTCCTGATGATTCGGTACTCCGGTTTCGTACGAACGGGGGAGTGGGGCCGGGGTCCCCGGCGCGCGGGAGGGTGCGTCGGCGCTCCTCCACGTACGACGCGATCGCCGCCGCCCACACCGCCGCCACCACCGCGAGCCCCACCGGGCGGGTCAGCCCGGCGAGCGCCGCGAGGACGCCCGCCGTCACCCAGCGGCCGGTGAGGACGGCGTACAGCGACCATGCGGCCAGCGCGGTGAACAGGGACTCCGTGTACGCCATCGACTGCACGACGCCGACCGGCAGCACCGCCCACAGCAGCACCGCGCACACACCGACCCGGCGCCCGTACACCCGGTCCGCGACCGCGAAGATCCCCCAGGCAGCGGCGAGCGAGGCGAGGGTGCCGACGGCGAGACCGGCGTGGGCGTACGACAGCGGGGTCACCGCGGACACCGCCCGCTCCAGCCAGGGCAGCAGCGGGAAGAAGGCCAGGTTCGAGTGGACGTCGCCGTTCGGCAGCCGCACCTCGTAGCCGTACCCGAGCTCGGCGACGCGGGTGTACCAGAGCGAGTCCCAGCGGGCCGACAGCAGCGTCAGGGCGCTCTTGTCGCGTGCCGCGCTCCAGACGGCGAGGACGACGAGGCCCAGGGCGCGCACGGCCGCGTACCCGAGAAGCGCGGGGGCGGCCCGCCTCAGGAGGGGCGCCGCCGGGCGCGTGGCTAGATCGGTCACGCGCTCGATTATCGACGGTGCCAGGAACCGGCCGGGACGCCGTCACGTGGTGGTCCGTGATGGACCGTGACCGAGGGACCACGGACGAGTGATGAAGGAGCCCTGGAGGACCCGTGGGCGGCCCGGGGCGTGGCGTATGCCACACGTCACATGAGGGTTCCATGAGACACCCACCACGTTCCGCCGGCGGGAACTCGCGTACGCTGACGGCTCGCTCGCCTTTCGTTGCGCGGGCCCGGGACCCCGCTCCGCCCGGGCCGTGACCACCGGGGAGTCCCCGCCCCGCCGGTTCCGCCGAACGCGAGAGCATCTGGGAGGTACGTACATGTCCGGGACACCCACGGCCGTTTCGCGACGCCGTCGGGGCACCGGGGCCGGTGCAAACCGCTGGGTCGTCCTCGTCGTCCTCTGCGTCAGCCTGCTGCTCGTCGCCGTCGACGCCACCGTGCTGCACGTGGCGGTGCCCGCGGTCACCGAGGACATCAAGCCGAGCGCCATGGAGCTGCTCTGGATCGTCGATGTCTACCCGCTGGTCTGCGCCTCGCTGCTGATCCTCTTCGGCACGCTCGGCGACCGGGTCGGCCGCAGACGGATCCTCCTCCTCGGCTACGCCCTCTTCGGCGTCGCCTCCGCCCTCGCCGCCTTCGCGGACACCCCGCACGTGCTGATCGCGGCCCGCGCCCTGCTCGGCGGCGGCGGCGCGATGATCATGCCCGCGACGCTGTCGATCCTGCGGCAGGTCTTCCCCGACCGCCGCGAACGGGCGCTCGCGATCGGCGTCTGGAGCGCGGTCGCCGCCGTGGGCGCGGCCGTCGGACCCCTTCTCGGCGGCTTCCTGCTGGAACACTTCCGGTGGGGTTCGGTCTTCCTCGTCAACATCCCGCTGATGCTGGTCAGTCTGCCGATCGGACGGCTGTTGCTGCCCGAGTCGACGGGCGACCGCGACGGCCCCTGGGACGTGATCGGCGCCCTGATGGCCGCGCTCGGGCTCTTCGGCGTCGTCCTCGGCGTCAAGCGGCTCGGCGGCGGCCACCCGCCGTTCGACCCGGGCACCGCGCTCGCCCTCCTCGGCGGCGCCGCCCTGCTGATCGTGTTCGTGCGACGGCAGCGGCGCCGGAGGCATCCGCTGGTCGACCTGCGGATGTTTGCGCGGCCCGCGTTCAGCACCTCCGTCGGCTGCATCGTCCTCGCCATGCTCGCGCTGGTGGGACTCGAACTGATCGCCGCGCAGTATCTGCAGCTGGTCCTCGGCCTGTCCCCGCTGGAGACGGGGCTGCGCCTGCTGCCGCTGACCGTCGCCGCGATGGCCGCGGGGCTCGTCGGCTCCCACATGCTGCACCGCTTCGGACCCCGCCGCATGGTGTCCCTCGGCTTCTGCCTCACCGCCTTCGCGGTCGTCCTGCTGACCGCGATGGGACGCCACGACAACGCGGGGCTGCTGCTCGCCGGGTTCGTGCTGCTGGGCTTCGGCCTGGAGACGACCCTGTTCGGGGCGTACGAGTCGATGCTGAGCGAGGCGCCCGCGTCCTCGGCGGGCGGGGCGGCGGCGATCGGTGAGACCTCCTACCAACTGGGCGCCGGAATCGGGATCGCACTCCTCGGCAGTGTGATGAACGCGGCGTACGCGCCCGGACTGTCGTCCGTGCCGGGGGTGCCCAGCTCAGCCTCCCACGCCGCCGGGCACTCGCTGGGCGAGGCGTACGAGGTCGCCGACCGGCTGGGCGGGCCCTCGGGTGAGGCCCTGCGGCACGCCGCCCGCGACTCCTTCGTCCACGGGCTGCACGTGACACTGCTGGTGAGCGCCGCGCTGCTCGTCCTCGGCGCGGTGATGGCCCTGCGGCTGCCCCGGGGCATGGAGTGCGGGAAATCCGCGGAGGTGCCGGGGCAGCGGGAGGCGAAGCCGGCTGCGCCCGTACGCGCGGAGTCGATGCGCTGAGTCGCGTCCGGCACCCTCTGCCGATGCTGGGTGGGCCGCGCATGCGGACGGGTACGGTGGTTAGCGTCGCTAGTTTTTGAGCCGGAGGTGCACCCATGAGCTTCGACCCCGCCGATCTCCTCGGCCTCGACGATCTGCTCGACCCCGAGGAACTCGCCGTGCGGGACACCGTGCGCAGCTGGGCAGGGGACCGGGTGCTGCCGTACGTGGCCGAATGGTACGAGCGGGGGGAACTGCCGGAGATCCGGGGGCTGGCGCGGGAGTTGGGGGCGATCGGCGCCCTCGGGATGTCGCTGGAGGGCTACGGGTGCGCGGGGGCGAGCGCCGTGCAGTACGGGCTCGCCTGTCTGGAGCTGGAGGCCGCGGACTCGGGGATCCGCTCGCTCGTCTCCGTGCAGGGGTCGCTCGCGATGTACGCGATCCACCGGTTCGGCAGCGAGGAGCAGAAGCGGACCTGGCTGCCGCGCATGGCCTCCGGTGAGGTCATCGGCTGCTTCGGGCTGACCGAGCCCGACCACGGCTCCGATCCGGCGTCGATGCGTACCTACGCCAAGCGGGACGGCTCCGACTGGGTCCTCGACGGGCGGAAGATGTGGATCACCAACGGGTCCGTCGCCGGGGTCGCCGTGGTGTGGGCGCGGACCGAGGAGGGTGTGCGGGGTTTCGTCGTGCCCACCGACACGGCCGGGTTCTCCGCGCCGGAGATCAAGCACAAGTGGTCCCTGCGCGCGTCGGTCACCAGTGAACTCGTCCTGGACGGCGTGCGGTTGCCCGCTGGTGCCGTGCTGCCGGAGGTGACGGGGCTGAAGGGCCCGCTGAGTTGTCTCTCGCACGCCCGCTACGGAATCGTGTGGGGCTCGATGGGCGCCGCGCGATCCTGTTTCGAGTCGGCCGTCGAATATGCGAAGACGCGGGAGCAGTTCGGGAAGCCGATCGGGGCGTTCCAGCTCACCCAGGCCAAACTCGCCGATATGGCGGTCGAGTTGCACAAGGGGATTCTGCTCGCCCACCATCTGGGGCGGCGGATGGACGCGGGACGGCTCCGTCCCGAGCAGATCAGCTTCGGCAAGCTGAACAACGTACGCGAGGCGATCGAGATCTGCCGTACCGCCCGGACGATTCTCGGCGCGAACGGGATCTCCCTGGAGTACCCGATCATGCGGCACGCGACGAATCTCGAGTCCGTGCTCACCTACGAGGGCACCGTCGAGATGCACCAACTGGTGCTGGGCAAGGCGCTCACCGGACTCGACGCCTTCCGGTGAGCCGCGTCCGGTGACCCGGGCACCGCAAGGACGGGCCGGCGAGCGGCCCTGCCTCAGCTCTGGTTGAAGAAGCCGTCCACCGGACGGCTCGCGACCTCGCCGCTGACGATCTCCGTGTCGGCGGGGGTCAGCAGGAACACACGGTTCGACACGCGCTCGATCGACCCGCGCAGACCGAAGATCAGGCCGGCCGCGAAGTCGACGACACGCTTGGCGTCGGCGGGCTCCATGTTCGTGAGGTTCATGATGACCGGGACGCCGTCCCGGAAGAGCTCGCCGATGTGCCGGGCGTCACGGAAGCTGTCCGGCGTGACCGTACCGATCCGGCGGCCGTGCTCCTGCGCGGACTCGGACGCGACCTTGACACGAGGGTCGGTGACCCAGGCCTCGCCGGAGCCGGACTCCCGCTCATCGGCGTAGTCGTCGTCGTAGTAACGCTCGTCATCGTTGTCGTCGACGAGGCCAAGCCAGGCACTCGCCTTGCGCACCGATCCCATGGACGCCTCCTCTCGCAGCGGTCTTTCGTGCTTTCCGCATCCCTATCGTCGTCCATGATGCGGATGTCTCGCCAAGTGGATAGACGCCGCACGGGGGTTTCGTGACGGTACTGGTGCAGAACGAATTCGTCGAGAGTCCATGTGCCCCAAGGGCTCCGCTGTACACACCTGCTGACAGGGAGTGAAATAATATTGTTCGCGGTGTCTGGGTGAGTCCTGCTGCGTCCGGGTGAACGTTCCGGCGGCTACGATGCGGCGACGCCGACGGGCGCGCGAAGGCGCCGGGAGACACGGGGGAGTGTCGTGTTCGGAATCGTGAGGCCCTGTAGCCATCGGCTGGGCGAGGGGCTGCGGACGCAATGGATGGCGCATCTGTGCGGGCTCTGCCTCGCACTGCGCGGAGACCATGGACAGTTCGCTCGGATCGTCACCAATTACGACGGTTTGCTGGTCTCGGTTCTGACGGAGGCTCAGGCCGAGCGCACCACCGACCGGCGGCGTACCGCCGGACCCTGTCCGCTGCGCGGGATGCGCACCGCCTCCGTGGCGCGGGGTGAGGGCGCGCGGCTCGCCGCCGCCGTCTCGCTGGTGCTCGCCTCGGCCAAGGTCCGTGACCATGTCGCCGATGGGGATGGACTGCTCGCGCGCAAGCCGGTGGCGCACGCCGCGCGCCGGATCGCGACCAACTGGGGGCGCGCGGGGGCGCGTACGGCAGCGGACATCGGGTTCGACACGGCGGTGCTGGTCGACTCCGTGGACCGGCAGCTCGGGATCGAGGCGCTCGTCGGCCCCGGCACCCCGCTGCTGACGGTCACCGAACCGACCGAGACGGCGACCGCGGCGGCGTTCGCGCACACCGCGATCCTGGCCGGACGGCCGGGCAACGCCGAACCGCTCGCCGAGGCCGGACGCCTCTTCGGGCGGCTCGCCCATCTGCTGGACGCGGTGGAGGACCGGGCCGCCGACGCCGCCGCCGGCGCGTGGAACCCGCTGACCGCCACCGGCACCTCCCTCACCGAGGCCCGAAGGCTCGCCGACGACGCCCTGCACGGCATCCGCCTCGCCCTGCGCGAGGCCGAGTTCGTCGACGGCAAGCTCGCCCATCTGCTCCTGGTGCACGAGCTGCGCAGGTCGGTGGACCGGGCGTTCGGGGCCGTGCCGACGTGCTCCGCGCATCGGCCGGGCGGGGCGCACCAGCAGGGCGGGGCGGTGCCGGGCAATCCGTACGCGGGCGGCGCCGGTGCCCCCTATGCCGGGGGCGGGGGCAATCCGTACGCGGGGGACGGCGGGCATCCGTATGCCGGTGGTGGTGGGAATCCGTTCGGCGGAGGTGGCGCGGGCCCCGGCGGTGGCGGGGGTGGTGGGCCGGCGCCCCAGCCACCGAGGCGGCGGGGCTTCTGGGCGGGGTGCGGGATGTTCACGCTGCTGTGCTGCACCTGCCAGATGTGTTGTGCGAAGGAGTACGAGGGTCCCTGGTCCCGGAAGAAGCGCGAAGGCATCTGCCGGGACTGCGACTGCTGTGACGCGTGCGAGTGCTGTGGCTGTGACTGCTGAGAGGGCAGCCGCGCGGGACCGGTAAAGAGGGGAACGCGAGGGGAGGCGGTCGTGGCGGCGCTCGACCGGGTCAGCCGGGGGCGGGCCGGGTGGTGGATCGAGGCGCCGGGGCGCGGATGACATGGAGGAGGAGAGCGGGCTGGTGAAGACGTGTCACGTCGGCTCCGGGGGTGCCGCGGATGCCGCGGATGCCGAGGGTCCTGGGGTCCCGGCACAGCGGGCTTCGACGTGGGGCGCGCCGCCGCAGGGGCAGCCCGTGCGGGATCGTCGACGCGACCGAGGCGGAGAGTCGTGGGGCCGCCGCCCGCTACGCGGACGTGGCACTTCTGCGGCTCGCCGACCCGGCCCACGCCCACGCCGTACGGACGGAGCTGCGGGACGGGGCGGCCGGGGCCGGGCGGGACCCCGGCGAGCTGCGGGTGCTGGTGAGTCTGCGCGTGGATCTCGGTGGCGGGGAGCACGCGGCCGAGCCGGGCCACGGCGGGGGAGGGCCGCGCCGGACCACGGACGGTCCGCCTGTACCGGGGCGGCCCCGTCGCCCTCGCCGAGCTCATCGCCGACTGGGCACCGGGCCGGGGCCACGGACGGGTTCCATCTCGTGCCCGTCGAGCCGCGCCGTGACCTGGAGCGACTCGTCAACGGGACGGTGGTGCTGCTCCAGCACCGTGGACTGTTCCGCACCTTCTCCCCGGGCAGCACGCTGCGCGAGCACCTGGGCCTCGCCCGGCCCGCCCACCGGCACGTCGTGGCAGGGGGAGCGTCATGACGGACGGCCGACGCATGCGGCTCGCCAAGTGGGTCCGTGATCAGGGGGGCTTGCAGGTCATGGATCGGGGGCCGGTCCCCTCCCGTGGCATTCGGGCAGCCGCGCGGCCATGTGTCCGGGCGGTCCGGCGGGGGGCGATCCGCCGTCCCGGAACCCCGGGTGGCGGAACCGAGCGGCTGAACGGCCCAACCCATCAGTTCCGGACACCCCCGGGCGGTGGACCCGGGTACTCCGACCGGGCGCCTCGGGCGGTGGCCTCCACCGCGGCCGACGATAGTGGTGATCAACGCTTCCGGGCCCTGCGGCCTGCTCCGACGACCCGTCAGCCGATCCCTCCGGGAGCCGACAAGGATTCACATAGAACCCGTACATATGGCCTGGTGGGATCAACTGGCATGGAGGGCGCGCCGGTTGGGTTCCGAGAGGCCGAAAGGCACCCTTGCGTGGGTCGGCGGTACGGCCGAATACTTCCCCCCAGCGCCTTGTCAGGGGCACGGCGTGTCCGGAATCCGGACCGATGCCCCTGATCTGCGCCTCACGGGCCCCGACCCCACGCGGGCCCCCGACTTCCCTTTGGAGGGAACGAACAGTGAGGATCAAGCGCACGACCCCCCGCAGCGGCATAGCGAGACGGACCCGGCTGATCGCCGTGACCGCCGGACTCGCGGCCGCAGCCGCCGTCACGGTCCCCACCGCCAACGCGGCAGGCACCCAGACGTTCAGCGCCTCCGAGCTCAAGAGCGCCAGCTCATCGGTGCTCAAGGCCGATGTCCCGGGCACCGCCTGGGCGATCGACCCGGCGACGGACAGGCTCGTCGTCACCATCGACAGCACCGTCTCCCAGGGCGAGCTCGCGAAGATCAAGAAGGCGGCGGGCGAGAACGCCGACGCCCTGACGATCAAGCGGACCCCGGGCAAGTTCAACAAGTTGATCAAGGGCGGCGACGCCATCTATGCGAGTAGCTGGCGCTGCTCCCTGGGCTTCAACGTCCGCAGCGGGAGTACGTACTACTTCGTGACCGCCGGTCACTGCACCGACGGCGCGGGCACCTGGTACTCCAACTCCGGCCGCACCACGGTCCTCGGCCCGACCGCCGGGTCGAGCTTCCCGATCAACGACTACGGTCTCGTGCGCTACAGCAACACGTCCATCGCCAAGGACGGCACGGCGGGCAACGTGGACATCACCAGCGCGGCCACCCCGAGCGTGGGCACGAACGTCATTCGCACCGGCTCCACCACCGGTACCCGCACCGGACGCGTGACCGCTCTCAACGCGACCGTGAACTACGGCGGCGGCGACATCGTCTACGGCATGATCCAGACCACGGTCTGTGCCGAGCCCGGCGACTCCGGCGGCCCGCTCTACGGCAGCAACGGTGTGGCGTACGGTCTGACCTCCGGCGGCAGCGGCAACTGCAGCTCCGGCGGCACGACCTTCTTCCAGCCGGTCACCGAGGCCCTGAGCGCCTACGGCGTCTCGGTCTACTAGGCCGGCAGACCGGCGGATCGACAGGCTGAACGGAGCCGGCGCTCTTCCGCCCGGCGCCGACCCCCCACCCAGCCGCAGTCGGCAGCAGGCGAGCCCTCGCACACATGGTGTGCGGGGGCTCGCCCTCGTTCCGGCGGCGGGGTTACCGTCGACCTGTACTCCCTCTCATACGCCCACTTCGGACCCTGGGGGGCCGTGATGGTCGAGGAGCTGGTGACGGCGGGGGTGGCCCTCGCGTCCGTCGGCGCGGTCTATGTGATGTCGGCGGCCCGGGTCGTGAAGCAGTACGAGCGGGGGGTGGTCTTCCGGCTCGGCCGGCTGAGGCCACAGGTGCGGGAGCCCGGCTTCACGATGATCGTGCCGTTCGTCGACCGGCTCCAGAAGGTCAACCTGCAGATCGTCACGATGCCGGTGCCTGCGCAGGAGGGCATCACCCGTGACAACGTCACCGTGCGGGTGGACGCCGTCGTGTACTTCAAGGTGACTTCGGCGGCGGACGCGATCGTGCGCGTGGAGGACTACCGTTTCGCCGTCTCCCAGATGGCGCAGACCTCGCTCAGGTCCATCATCGGCAAGAGCGAGCTGGACGATCTGCTCTCCAATAGGGAGAAGCTCAACCAGGGGCTGGAGCTGATGATCGACAGCCCGGCGGTCGAGTGGGGCGTCACCATCGACCGGGTCGAGATCAAGGACGTCTCGCTGCCCGAGACCATGAAGCGGTCCATGGCGCGGCAGGCCGAGGCCGACCGGGAACGGCGGGCGCGGGTCATCAACGCCGACGCGGAGTTGCAGGCGTCCAAGAAGCTGGCGGAGGCGGCCCAGCAGATGTCCGAGCAGCCTGCCGCGCTGCAACTGCGGCTGCTGCAGACGGTGGTGGCGGTGGCCGCCGAGAAGAACTCCACGCTCGTCCTGCCGTTCCCGGTGGAGTTGCTGCGGTTCCTGGAGCGGGCGCAGGTGGCTCCGCCGGTGCAGGGGACGCCGACGGTTCAGGGGGCGACGGGTGGGCCTGGGGTGTCGGAGCCGCCGGTCGTGCCGTAGGGAGTGGGGCGGTTGGGGGGCGGCCGCGGGTCGGTGGGGGTTCTCGCGCAGTTCCCCGCGCCCCTGAAAAGCAGGGGCTTCGCCCCGTGCTTTTCGTCGGCCCACGCGAGAAGCCCCCTCCAGCTGTAGATGATTTTCAGCCAGGACTAGACCTCACCCGTTGTGGACGAGGTCGTTGCTTCGCGTGTTTGCAGTGCGAATTCCTGTGACCGGCAGGTGGGGCGTTACCGGACGGTAATGACATACGGGGCGTGCGCCCTCGGTGCGCGCTCGGCCAGAAGTCGACCTTGTGTGCTCCCTGTGCGCCTAGGAATAGTTGTCGCCGCACAGTTGGCATGGACGCGGCGTTTTTACCGTCTGCTGCCTCCTTGCCCGTACACCTTCCGGCCGAGCGGGGCCCCCACGCCCTTCTCGGTCAACCCCCCCACAGGAGGACGCGAGTTGAAGCACCGACGCATACTCAGGCGCCGTGCCGTCGTGACGGGTGCGGGTATCGCCGCGCTGGTCGCCGCGGGAGTGACCTTCCAGACTGCGAACGCGAGTGAGACCGCACCGACCCCCGAGCCGAAAGCGCTGTCCATCGCGGCGGCCGGAAAGCTCGCCCTGACCCTCGACGCGGACCTCGGCGCCGACGCGGCCGGCACGTACTACGACGCGAAGAGCAAGCTCCTCGTCGTGAACGTGCTCGACGAGGCCGCCGCCGAGACCGTCGAGGCGGCCGGCGCCAAGGCCCGCATCGTGGAGAACTCCCTCGCCGAGCTGAAGAGCGCCCGGACGACCCTCAAGGCGGACGCCACCATCCCCGGTACCGCCTGGGTCACCGACCCGACCACCAACAAGGTCGTCGTCACCGCGGACCGCACCGTCTCCAAGGCCGAACTGGCGAGACTCGCCAAGGTCGTCGACGGTCTCGGGGCCAAGGCGGAACTCAAGCGCACCAAGGGCGAGTACAAGCCCTTCGTCGCGGGCGGCGACGCCATCACCGGCGGCAGCGGCCGCTGCTCCCTCGGCTTCAACGTGGTCAAGGGCGGCGAGCCGTTCTTCCTGACGGCCGGTCACTGCACCGAGGGCATCTCCACCTGGTCGGCCGGCGGCCAGGTCATCGGCGAGAACGCGGACTCCAGCTTCCCGGGCGACGACTACGGCCTGGTGAAGTACACCGCCGAGGTCGACCACCCCAGCGAGGTCAACCTCTACAACGGCTCCACTCAGGCCGTCTCCGGGGCCGCCGAGGCGACCGTGGGCATGAAGGTCACCCGCAGCGGCTCGACCACGCAGGTCCACAGCGGCACGGTCACCGGCCTCGACGCCACCGTGAACTACGGCAACGGCGACATCGTCAACGGCCTCGTCCAGACCGACGTCTGCGCCGAGCCCGGCGACAGCGGCGGCTCGCTCTTCTCGGGGGACAAGGCCATCGGCCTCACCTCCGGCGGCAGCGGCGACTGCACCTCGGGCGGCGAGACGTTCTTCCAGCCCGTCACCGAGGCGCTCTCGGCGACCGGCACGCAGATCGGCTGACAGCCGGTCAGCTGATCGGCCGATCAGTCAACCGGCCGCCGGTTTCTTTTTCAGAGCCGCCATCACCACGGTGATGGCGGCCCCCGCCACTGCCCAGGCGGAGAGCACCAGCAGCGGGCCGGTGACGTCGTTGCTCTCGTAGTACGCGATCGAGCGGGCCACCCAGACGCCCGCTCCCGGTGGCAGTGCCGGGCCGATCGCCGCCCAGAACGGCGGGAGCAGCGGCGGCGGCAGCGCGCCGCCCGCGCTCGGGTTGCCCGCGACCACCACCAGCAGGACGGCCACGCCGATGCCGGCGATCCCGAAGACGCACTGGAGCGCCAGGGTGGCCGCGCCCACCGCGAAGACGACCAGCGCACCCAGCCCCCACAGCGCCGCCACGCTGCCCGGCAGGGCGCCCAGGACGGGGCCGGCGATGACCGCGCCGCCGAGCCCGCCGACGATCGCGAACAGGGCCAGGGCGCACAGCCGGATGATCCCGCGCCGGATGTTGGTGGGCCGTGCCCCGGCGCTCATCGCCAGCGCCGACGCGCACAGATAGCCGCCCACGCACCAGCCCACGACCAGGTAGAAGGACGTGAGCCCGCTTGCGTCCCCGAGGTCGGCCGGGGCCACGTCCACCGTTCGCACCGTGCGACCCTCGGACCGCTCCAGCGCGGTGACCAGAGTGGTCAGGGCGTTGGCCAGGGTGCGCCCGCCGCCGGAGGCGACCAGCAGGGTGTCGGTGGTGCCGGCCGGGTCGATCAGCAGGGCGCCGTCGATCTCCCGGTCCATGATCTGCTCGCGCGCCGCCGCCCGGTCGGCCACCGTCCGCGGGTCCAGCGGCTCGCCCGGCAGGCCCTCCAGCCGGGCCACCGCCTGCTCGGCCGCCGCCCGTGGCGCGACCACACCGAACGGCACGTCCCTGAGCTTCGGGTGGTGCAGTGCCCCCACGTACGAGGCGATGAAGAGCAGCTGCAGGGCGAGCACCCCGACGACGAGCAGGGTGGCCCGTGGGGTGACCCCGTCCTTGAGCTCGCCGAGGAAGGACCTGGGGGCGGGGTCGGTGCCGGTGGCGGTGCCGGGGCCGGGGCCGGGTGCGGCCGTCTGTGTCATGTCCCCACGGTCGGAGCCGGGTGGTGTTTGCGCAGGTGGGGCGGGGCCGAACGGTTGTCGTACAGAAGTTCGAAAAGTGGTCTATGGTGGAGGCGAGGGGGCTGTGAACTGATGTTCGAGCCGAGTGGCTGATCGAGTGGCTGAGCGACTGGTGGGTCGAGTGCGGGAGGTGCGTGTGCCGGGGTTCACGCATCTGCACACCGTCTCCGGGTTCTCCCTGCGGTACGGGGCCTCGCACCCGGAGCGGCTGGCCGAGCGCGCCTCCGAACGGGGCATGGACGCCCTCGCGCTCACCGACCGGGACACCCTCGCGGGCGCCGTCCGGTTCGCCAAGGCCTGCGCCGGGGCCGGGGTCCGCCCGCTGTTCGGGGTGGAGCTGGCGGTGGGGGCGCCCGCTCCTTCCGGACGGCAGGCGCGGCGACGGGCCCCCGTGCGAGGCGGCGCCTTCCTCGACGAGTCGACCCCCCGGGTGACGTTCCTCGCCCGGGAGGGGGCCAAGGGCTGGGCCGAGCTGTGCAGAATCGTTTCGGCGGCGCATGCGGGCGGTGGTCCGGAGGGGAACAGGAGCGAGGTCCCGCCCCTGCTGCCCTGGTCGGAGTGCGCCGCCGAGGGCCTGACCGTGCTCCTCGGCCCCGCCTCGGACGTGGGGCGGGCACTGGCCGCGGGGCGCCCCGACCGCGCCGCGAAGCTCCTGCTGCCCTGGCGGGAGACGTACGGCGACGCCCTGCGCCTCGAAGCGATGTGGCACGGCCGCGAGGGCACCGGCCCCGGCTCGCTGCGGCTGGCCGCCCGGACCGTCGGCTTCGCCGCGGAGCAGCGGGTACGGCCCGTGCTCAGCAACGCTGTCCGGTACACCGACCCCGGCATGGGCCCGGTCGCCGACGTGCTGGACGCGGCCCGGCGGCTCGTCCCCGTCGACCCCCGGGGCGAACTGGACTCCGGCGAGGCCTGGCTCAAGGGCGCGGACGCCATGCTGGGCGTCGCCGAGCGGGTCGTGGAGGCCGCCGGGTACCGCCGCGACACCGCGTACCGACTGCTGGAGCAGACCCGGGCCACGGCCGCCGAGTGCCTGGTCGACCCGGAGGACGATCTCGGCCTCGGTACCGTCCACTTCCCCGAACCGCACCTCGTCGGCGCGGGCCGCCGCACCGCCCAGCGGGTGCTGGCCTCGCGGGCGGCGGCCGGGATGGTGCGGCACGGCTACGCCACCCGGCGCGCATACTGGGAGCGGATGCACCGGGAGCTGGACGTCATCGCCCACCACGGCTTCGCCTCCTACTTCCTGACGGTCGCCCAGGTCGTCGACGACGTACGGAAGATGGGGATCCGGGTCGCCGCACGCGGCTCCGGCGCGGGCTCCCTGGTGAACCACCTGCTGGACATCGCGCACGCCGATCCCGTCGAACACGGTCTGCTGATGGAGCGGTTCCTGTCCAAACGGCGGGTCGTGCTGCCCGACATCGACATCGACGTGGAGTCCGCGCGCCGTCTGGAGGTCTACCGCGCGATCATCGACCGCTTCGGCACCGAGCGGGTCGCGACCGTCGCGATGCCCGAGACCTACCGCGTCCGCCACGCCGTCCGGGACGTGGGGGCGGCCCTCTCCCTGGACCCCGCCGACATCGACCGGATCGCCAAGTCCTTCCCGCACATCAGGGCCCGGGACGCGCGGGCGGCGCTCGAAGAGCTGCCCGAACTCAGGCAGTTGGCGGGGGAGAAGGAGAAGTACGGCCGACTGTGGGAGCTGGTCGAGGCGTTGGACGCCCTCCCGCGCGGAGTCGCCATGCACCCGTGCGGGGTGCTCCTCTCCGACGCGTCCCTGCTGAGCCGTACGCCGGTGATGCCGACCAGCGGTGAGGGGTTGCCCATGTCCCAGTTCGACAAGGACGACGTCGAGGACCTCGGGCTGCTCAAGCTCGACGTGCTGGGGGTGCGGATGCAGTCGGCGATGGCACACGCGGTGGCGGAGGTGGCGCGGGCGACGGGGGAGCGGGTCGACCTGGACGCGCTCGACTTCGAACGGGGCGCGGGCGACCCGGCGACGTACGAACTCATCCGCTCCACCGAGACCTTGGGCTGCTTCCAGATCGAGTCGCCCGGCCAGCGGGACCTGGTGGGGCGGCTCCAGCCGGCCACCTTCCACGACCTCGTGGTGGACATCTCGCTGTTCCGGCCGGGGCCGGTCGCCGCCGACATGGTGCGGCCGTTCATCGCGGCCCGGCACGGGCGGGCGCCGGTCCGCTACCCGCACGAGGATCTGGCGGAGCCGCTGCGGGAGACGTACGGCGTGGTCGTCTTCCACGAGCAGGTCATCGACATCGTGCACCGCATGACCGGCTGCGGCCGGGACGAGGCCGACCGGGTGCGACGCGGGCTGTCGGACCCCGAGTCGCAGGGGCGGATCCGGGTCTGGTTCGCGCAGCACGCGGCGGCGAGGGGGTACGACGCCGAGACGATTCGGCGGACCTGGGAGATCGTGGAGGCCTTCGGGTCGTACGGTTTCTGCAAGGCGCACGCGGTGGCCTTCGCGGTGCCGACGTACCAGTCGGCATGGCTGAAGACGCATCATCCGGCGGCCTTCTACACCGGGCTGCTCACCCACGATCCCGGGATGTACCCCAAGCGCCTGCTGCTGGCGGACGCGCGGCGGCGCGGGGTGCCGATCCTGCCGGTGGACGTGAACCGGTCCGCGGTCGCTCACCGTATCGAACTGGTGTCCGATTCAAAGGAGTCGGGGAAGGCGGAGGAGGCCGAGGGGACGCGGGGGCCGAAGGGCCCGGCCGGGGAGAAGGTATGGGGGATCCGGCTCGCGCTCTCCGACGTGCACGGCATCAGCGAGGCCGAGGCGGCGCGGATCGCGGACGGGCAGCCCTACGCCTCGCTGCTGGACTTCTGGGAGCGGGCGCGGCCGAGCCGACCGCTGGCTCAAAGGCTCGCCCAGGTCGGCGCGTTGGACGCGTTCGGCGCCAACCGGCGTGACCTGCAACTGCACCTGACCGAGCTGCACCGGGGCGGCCGGGGCGCGGGCGGCGGCCAGCTCCCGTTGTCCGGCGGGCGGCGGACCGCCTCGGCCGGCCTGCCGGACCTGTCCTCCGCCGAGCGGCTCAGCGCCGAACTGGGCGTGCTGTCGATGGACGTCTCCCGCAACCTGATGGACGACCAGCGGGCGTTCCTCGACGAACTCGGCGTGGTGTCGGCGCGGCGGCTGCGCACGGCGCGGCACGGCGAGACGGTGCTGGTCGCGGGCGCCAAGGCGGCGACCCAGACCCCGCCGATCCGCTCCGGCAAGCGGGTCGTCTTCACCACCCTCGACGACGGCACCGGCCTGGTCGACCTCGCCTTCTTCGACGACTCCCACGACACCTGCGCCCACACCGTCTTCCACTCCTGGCTGCTGCTGGTGCGCGGAGTGGTGCAGCGGCGCGGACCGCGCAGCCTCAGCGTGGTGGGCGCCGCCGCCTGGAACCTCGCCGAACTGGTGGAGCTGCGGCGCGAGGGCGGCCTCGACGCGGTGGCACCTCGGCTGGCGGAGCCGGAGCCGGAGCCCATGGGCACCGGGGGCGACACCGGGCGGCGGATCCGGATGCCCACCGGTTACGAGATGCATCCATGGGCCGATCTGCGGCCCGCGGGCGAAGAGCCCTCACAAGGTCCTTCTCGGATACGGAAGTTGTGGCACCAGAGTCCAGGGAGTGCGGGATGACCATCCTCTGCGTACGATTCCAGCTGCCGTCGGGGTACGAGGCGGCCCTGCCCGGTCTCCTCGGTCTGGTCGAGGACTTCACCCCGGTCGTTCAGGCGCTGCCGCCGGACGGCGTGCTCGCCGATCTGCGGGGTGCCGAACGGTACTTCGGCCGGGACGCCGAGGAGCTGGCCCGGCTGATCCGGATCCGCGCCCTCGCGCTGTACGGCGTCGACTGCGTGATCGGCGCCGGGCCCGGACCGCTGACGGCGCGGCTGGCGCTGGGGGCGGCGGCGCCCGGGTCGCCGTGCGCGGTGCCCGAGGGCCTCGTCGTGGACTTCCTCGCCGAACTGCCCGTCGGAGCGCTGCCCGGCGTCGGTACCGCGACCGCCCGCACCCTGCGGGAGTACGGCCTCGAAACCCTCGGCGGGGTCGCCTGCGCGCCGCTGTCCACGCTGCAGCGGCTGGTCGGCGCGCGGACCGGCCGTGACCTGCACGAGAAGGCCAACGGCATCGACCGGGGCCGGGTCGTACCGAACGCCGCCGCCCGCTCTCTCGCCACCGAACAGACCTTCCCGTACGACGAGTTGAACCCCGACCGGCACCGCCGCGCCCTGCTCGCCGGCACCGAGGAGCTGGGCTCGCGGCTGCGCGCCCTGGAGAAGATCTGCCGCACCCTGACCCTCACCGTCCGCTACGCCGACCGATCCTCGACAACCCGCACCCGCACGCTCAAGGAGCCGACCGCGCACTCCCCGGCGCTGACCGCGGCCGCCTACGCCCTGTACGAGACCCTCGGCCTCCAGCGCGCCCGCGTCCGCGCGGTCGCCCTGCGCGCCGAGGGTCTCACCCCCGCCGACCAGGCCTCGCGCCAGCTCGCCTTCGACCCCGTCGACGAGAAGGTCCGCCGTATCGAGGAGGTCGCCGACCTGGCCCGTGCCAAGTTCGGCCCGCACGCGGTGATGCCGGGGACGCTGGCCGCGTGAGCCGCCCCCGCCGGTCCCGCCGCCCCCGTCCGGTGACGGTCCGACGTCACGTGTCAGTGGCCCCGATCATCACTTGAAGTTTTTACTGACGCGTAACTTCCCACTTTTTCTACCCGCCCGTAACTTGGCGAATAAGAACAGCATCCTCGTGATCCGGATCACAGGGCGAACGTCGTCGCACGTCCCTTGAGCCGCAAGGAGATCACCCGATGCTGCCCTGGAAACGCCTGATCAGACCGTTGGCCGCCCTGTGCCTGGCCGCCGCCGCGACCCTCGTGCCGGTCACCGCCGCGGAGGCCGCCGACTCGGCCGCCGCCACCAGCCGTGGCTGGAACGACTACACCTGCAAACCCTCCGACGCCCACCCGCGCCCCGTCGTCCTCGTCCACGGGACGTTCGCGAACTACGTCGACAACTGGCTGGGTCTCGCGCCGTACCTCGTGAACCGCGGCTACTGCGTCTACTCCCTCGACTACGGCCAACTCCCCGGCGTCGCCTTCTTCCACGGCCTGGGACCCATCGAGAAGTCGGCGGAGCAACTCGACGCCTTCGTCGACCGGGTGCTCGCCGCGACCGGCGCCGCCGAGGCCGACCTCGTCGGCCACTCGCAGGGCGGCATGATGCCCCGCTACTACCTCAAGTTCCTCGGTGGCGCTGCCGAGGTGAACGCGCTCGTCGGCATCGCGCCCTCCAACCACGGCACCACCCTGAACGGCCTCACCCAGCTCCTCGACCACTTCCCCGGCGCCGGCGACCTGCTCTCCACCGCCACCCCGGCCCTCGCCGACCAGGTGGTCGGGTCCCCCTTCCTGACCAAGCTCAACGGGGGCGGCGACACCGTCCCCGGTGTCACCTACACGGTTCTCGCCACCCGGTACGACGAGGTGGTCACGCCGTACCGGTCCCAGTTCCTCGACGGGCCGAACGTACGCAACATCGTCATCCAGGACCTCTGCGCGCTCGACCTCTCCGAGCACGCGGCGATCGGGCTCCTCGACCGGATCGCGTTCCACGAGGTCGTCAACGCCCTGGACCCGGCCCACGCCACCCCGACGACCTGTCTGTCGGTCGTCGGCTGACACGTGCCGTCACGTTCCGCCGGGGCCTGTCCGGCCTGAGCCGCCCGACAGGCCCCGGAAGTCGTCAGCGGCCGTGCCGGCCACGGGCCGTCGCGCGGCGGCGGGCCGCGGCGAAGAGGAGGGAGGAGCCCGCCGCCAGGACGGCGGCACCGCCGAGGGCCAGATACGGGGTCACGCCCTCGCCGCCGGTGTCGGCGAGGCCGTCCTTGCCGCCGACGGGTTCCGCGAGGCCGGCGGAAGCGGCCTCCACGGCCGACCTCTCGTCGGTCGTGGACATGGCGGTCGGTGACGTGTCGTCGGAGGCGGTGTCCCCGGTGTCCCCGGTGTCCGCTGTGCCCCCGGCCTTCTCGCCCTTCTCGCCCTTCTCGTCCTTCTCGGCCGAGGTCCGTTCCGTCGCCTTCGCCGAGGTCTTCGGCGTCGGGTCGGTCGTCGTGCTCGCGTCGTCGTCGCCGAACGAGACGTCCGAGCATGAGTAGAACGCCTCCGGGCTGTCCGAACGCTGCCAGACCGCGTACAGCAGGTGCTTGCCGGAGCGCTGTGGGAGGGAGCCGGAGAACGTGTAGAAGCCGCCCGACGCGGCCGGGTCGGTGGCCGTCGCCACCGGGTTCGCCAGGTCGAGGTCGTCCCAGGCGAGCGGCCGGGACGGGTCGTAGCCGCCCTTGGTGAGGTACACCCTGAACGTCCCCTTGTGCGGGGCCGTGACCCGGTACTTGAAGGTGTACGACCCGGCGCGCACGCTCGTCGCCGGCCAGTCGCTACGGGCCAGGTCGAGGCCCTTGAACGCCTCGCTGCCCGCGCTGCACAGCTCGCCGTCCGGGATCAGCTCCCGATGGCGGCCGGCCGCGTCGCCGATCCGTACGCCGTTCCAGTCGTAGAACGCCTGGGTGCCGCCGGCCGTGACCGCCGCCCGGCAGGCCGCCGACCTCGGGCTCTCGGGGCCCTCCGCGTAGCACTGCGCCACCCGGCTCACCGGGTCGCCCAGCGAGCCGTGCGCCGCGGCCGGCCCGGCGGCGCACAGGGTCAGGGCGAGCGGGGCGACCCCGGCCGCGCCCATCGCACCGACGACACGTGCGGTGGCGGACGCGGTGGCCTTGCGGCGGGCAGCGGGCATGGCGGGGCGCTCCTCGAAACGGTCCTGAACGGCTCCCGGGTGGGGCCCGGTTGCCGGGGTGATCAGCAAGCTAGCCCCGAGGAACCGTGAAATCGCCTGCTGAGGGCGGGCGCGCGCGATCCTTATGGTGGCGTTAAGGATGGGCTAATCGAGGGCTCAGGAAAGCCCGTCGGGAAGTCCGCCGAAGATCCGATTCTTACCTCGGTGCGTGACACTGGGCCCGTTCGTATCCGTCGTAGAGAAGGGACCCGCGCATGACCGCCGTACGCGGAACATCCGTGGACATCGCCATCGAGGACGGCACCGTCGACGCCTACTTCGTCCACCCCGACGACGACGCTGCGCATCCGGCGGTCCTGTTCTACATGGACGCGTTCGGGCTGCGGCCGCATCTGAGGGCGATGGCCGACCGGCTGGCCGGTGCCGGATACACGGTCCTCGTGCCCAACGTCTTCCATCGGTCGGGGCGGACCCCGGTGTTCGGCCTGCCCGAGTTCATCGACCCGGCCGCGCGTCCGGAGATATGGGACCAGATCCTGCCGGTCATGCTGGCGCTGACGCCGGACCTCGCCCTGCGGGACGCGGCCGCGTATCTGGGATGGCTGGCCGACAGCCCCCGGGCCGCCGACGGGCCCGTCGGGACCACCGGGTACTGCATGGGCGCCCGGCTGGCCCTGCGTACCGCCGGCGCCTTCCCCGAACGGGTCGCCGCCGCAGCCGGCTTCCACGGGGGAGGCCTGGCGACCGACGCCCCGGACAGTCCGCATCTGGCGGTGGCACGGATCACCGGTGAGGTCTACTTCGGCCACGCCGACGGGGACCCCTCCCTGCCCCCGGAGCAGATGGACCTGCTGGACAGGACGCTGACCGAGGCCGGCGTCCGCCACCGCACCGAGGTCTACCCGGGCGCCGCGCACGGCTACACCCAGGCCGACACGGCCGCGTACGACGCCGACGCGACGGAACGCCACTGGACGGCGCTGCTGGACCTGTTGGACCGCGCCCTGAAGCGGCCGAGGTCATGACGGTCCGGTCGGCCGGGGCGGTTGCCGTTCGGACGGTCTGAAGGTCTGGCGGTCGGGTGGACGGGTGGCGGGGCGCGGGTGGTCGGCGGGGCGGGAGCGCGGAACGCTCAGCCGTCCGGCCACCACGTGCGCGCGATGTCCTTTCGCACTTCCCGGCGCTCGACGGGGCGTTCGTCGGCCTCGTCCCGCACCCGGCGGGACGGGGACTTCCTCAGGGGCTTCTGCACGGTCGTACGGCGCATGGCTGCCTCCTTGCGTCTACCGGGTTCCGCGTTTTCACGGAGGTAGACCTTTTCCGGGAGCGTTACTCATCGTTCGTGCTCTGTCAGTGGCGGCTGTCACCATCTGGACTGTCAGTGGCAGGTGTCACTATGGCGGCATGACCAACATCGACGACGGCGAAACCTCCCCGGCCCCGCGAACACCGAACAACCCGGCGGCAGATGACCCTCCCGGGGCCGTCGACTGGGACGCGGAAGCCCCCTCCTTCGACGACGAACCCGATCATGGCCTGCGGGAACCCGCCGTCCGGGAGGCCTGGGCGGCCAGGCTGCGGGACTGGCTGCCGGGGCGCGCCGGCGACGTGCTCGACGTCGGCTGCGGCACCGGCAGCCTGTCACTCCTCGCGACCGAACAGGGGCACCGGGTGACCGGAGTGGACTCCTCCACCGCCATGGTCGCCCTGGCCCGCGCCAAGCTCGCCGAGCGGCCCGCCGTGTTCCTCGTCGGCGACGCGGCGGTCCCGCCCGTGGGCGAGGAGCGGTTCGACGTGGTCCTCGCCCGCCATGTGCTGTGGACCCTGCCCGACCCGGGCCGTGTGCTGCGCCGCTGGTGCGGACTGCTGCGGCCCGGCGGCCAACTCGTGCTGGTCGAGGGCGTGTGGGGCACGGTCAGCCCGGTCGGCATCCCCGCCGAGCAGCTGTACGGGCTGCTCGTGCCCCTCGTGTCCGACGCGGAGCTGGTGCGGCTGGGGGACGACCCGTCGCTGTGGGGGAGGGAGGTCGAGGACGACCGGTACGCCATCGTGGGCCGCCTCTGACCCCCCCCAGCCGGTGCCGGCTAGGCCAGCAGCGACTCCAGGCCGCCCTCGGTGGTGGCGAGCGCCTCCAGCGTGTCGAGGGCGGCGACCGCGGCGGCCGCAGCCGCCGGGTCGCTCCGCGCGAGCCCGCTCTCCTCGAACTCGTCCTCGTCCAGCCGCAGTACGGTTCCGCCGTCGGCCGACCGCCACAGGTCCAGGTCGAGATCCTCGACGACGACCTCCCCACCCGAGAAGACGGCCGGCCTGGTGATGTCGCAGTACCAGCCCTTCAGCACGCCCCGGGGATCCCGGACCTCCTTCACCGCGTACCACCGGTCGCGCCAGTAGTACTCGGTGAACACGTCACCCGGCCCGAAGCGTACGAAGCCGAAGTCCCGTACGCTCTCGGTCGCCCAGTCGGCCCGGACCACGATCCGGGTGCCGTCGTCGCTCACCAGCCGTGCGGGGTAACGGATCTTCGTACGGCCCGCCTTGAGCAGGACGACGTCCACCTCGCGCCCCTCCTCCCGGGGCTCAGCCGAGTTCACGGACATACCGCGCCTCCGTCGCGCAGACCTCGTACCCGAACCACTTGTTGACCGCGAGCATCGGCCCGTTGCCGGCGTCGTTGCCCGTGAACGCCTCCGTGCAGCCGGCGGCGCGGGCGCGGTGCAGGGAGTCGTTCTTGGCGAGCTTGGCGAGGCCGCGACCGCGGAAGGCGCGGGCCGTGCCCGTCATCACGGTGAAGTAGCGGTCCCGGCCGTCCGTGTGGACCGCGGTGAACGCGGCGGGGGTGCCGTCCACGACGACCACCGTGCTCAGGGCGTGGTCCAGCAGGGGGTGGCCGTAGATCTCCTCGGCCCACTGCCCGTAGTCGTCCAACTCGGCGTCGACGTCGCCTGGTTCGTCGGCCGTGGTCTCCGCGTCCAGGTCGAACAGGGGGCGCGGGTCGTCGGCGAAGTCGGCGGCCGTACGCAGTTCCACGCCCGGGGGCGGCGAGGAGAGCGGGGGGAGGGTGCCGTGGGCCAGGTCCAGGCGCAGGAAGTGCGCGAAGCGGCTCGGTGTGTAGCCGCGTCGCTCGGCGAACGCGCGGTTGTCCGGGGTGTCCAGCACCCAGGACAGCAGGCGCCGCGCGCCCACCGCCGTCAGCCGCTCCTCGGCGGTGCGCGCCAGCAGGGCGCCCGCGCCCCGGCGCAGGTGCGCCGGGTGGACGTACACGGTGATGTCGCCCTGGCCGGGTTCGGGGCTGTCGTGGGCGATGGACAGTTGCGCGGTGCCGATCACCTCGCCGTCGGCCTCGGCGACCAGCTGCTGGTGGTGGGCCTCGGGAGGCGCGAGCGTCGCGTCGTGGAGCAGGGACGCGGCGGTGCTGACCATGAAGGGCAGGGCGCGCCGTCGTACGTCGGCGAAGGCCTCGGCGTCCGCCGGGTCGGCGGCGCGGAGGTCGCGCACGATCAGAGTCATGTGAGCGCACGCTACGCGGGCGTCGCCGGGCGTCGCCTCCGATTTTCCGGTGGGTACGGGACAATCGCCGCGTGACCTTGAAGATTCGCATCGTGGAGGGGGGCGCGCCCTACGAGCAGGTGCGCGCCCAGATCTCGGAACAGGCCCGCTCCGGAGCGCTGCCCGTGGGGTACCGGCTGCCGACCGTACGCGGGCTCGCCGAGCAGCTCGGGCTCGCGGCCAACACCGTCGCCAAGGCGTACCGGGCGCTGGAGACCGACGGGGTGATCGAGACGCGGGGGCGCAACGGGACGTTCGTGGCCGCGGCCGGCTCCGCCGCGGAACGGGAGGCCGCCGTGGCGGCTGGGGCGTTCGCGGAGCGGGCGCGCCGCCTGGGCCTGAGCGAGACGGAAGCACTGGCGGCGGCCCGGGACGCCCTGCGGGCCGCGTACGTGGAGTAGGGCCGGCGGGGCGCGAGGCCGGTTCGGCACCGCCGAGATCGACCGCCGTGGCTGAGTGCCGCCGCGGCGGGATCATGTGTGGCGGCGTGGGAAGGCCGAGCGGACGGGCTGTGACGGAGAGGCGGGGCTGCGGCGGGGGTTGTACGCGGAGCGCGTACGCCGACTGGGGCTGAGTGAGCCGGAGGCGTTGGCGGCGGCCCGGGACGCCCTGCGGGCCGCGTACGTGGAGTAGGGCCGGCGGGGCGCGAGGCCGGTTCGGCACCGCCGAGATCGACCGCCGTGGCTGAGCGCCGCCGCGGCGGAAATTGTGTGCGGCGGCAGGGAAGGTGCAGGGGACCGCACGGCAAGGCTGTGGCGGAGGGGTGGGGCCGCGGCGCGGATCGTGTGTGGTGGCGGGGGAGACCGCGCGCGGGCTGCGACGCGTCCGTCGAGAGGTCGCCGTGGGCAAGCCCGCTACGTCCGTGCCAGGCGACCCGGTGTCCGGGTGGGGTGCAGGCCTGCTCTTCCGGCCGCTTTCGCGAACGTCGTCGCGTCCTGCACCGCCGCCGCGTGGGGGTCGTTGTTGAAGTAGACGTATGCGTCGGCCGTGGCGGGCCAGGTGTCCGCCAGGCGGTGGGCCCAGGTCGTCAGGGAGCGGCTGCCGTAGTGGGGCCAGGGGTGGGCCCGGCCCTGGTGGAGGCGGAGGTAGCACCAATCGGTGGTGCGCCAGAGCGGGGTGGCCGGGCGGGAGTGGCTGTCCGCCCAGCACAGGGCGGCGCCCCGGGACTCCAGGACCTCGCGGACCTCGGGGGTCCACCACGAGTCGTGCCGGGGCTCGACCGCGACCCGGGTGCCGGAGGGGAAGCAGCCCAGGCAGGCGTCCAGGAGAGCGGCGTCGGCTCTCAGCGTCGGGGGGAGCTGGAGCAGGACCGGGCCCAGGCGGTCGCCCAGGCCCTCCGCATGGGTCATCAGACGCCGCACCGGCTCCTCGGGATCCCGCAGCCGTTTGATGTGGGTCAGGTACCGGCTCGCCTTCACCGCGACCACGAAGTCCCCCGGCACCCGGTCCCGCCACGCCTCGAAGTTCTCCCGCGTCGGCAGCCGGTAGAACGCGTTGTTGAGCTCGACCGTCGCGAAGTGAGCCGCGTACTCCTCCAGCCACGACCGGGTGGGGCATCCCTCCGGGTAGAAGGCGCCCCGCCAGTCCTTGTACTGCCACCCCGACGTACCGACGAACAGGGTCATACATCCATCAAAGCACCGTCGGTCTCATGTCACAGAAGGGCCCCAGCCCTACAGGTACAGGCCCGCGTCGGCCCCGCCCCGCGGCTCCGGCAGCGACGTCGGTGACGTGCCGCGGCGCAGCGCGTACAGCTCGGCCAGGGTCGCCCCCTCGCGGCCCACCCCCTCGTCCGTGCCGAGCCAGCCCACCGCTTCCGCGCGGGTCAGCGCGCCCACCTCGATCCGGGCGAGACAGCGGCCGGGGCGGACCACGGCCGGGTGGAGGCGCTCCAGGTCCTCGTTGGTGGTCACGCCCACCAGGACGTTGCGGCCCTGCCCGAGCAGGCCGTCCGTCAGGTTCAGCAGCCGGGAGAGCGCCTGGCCCGCTGTGTGCTTGGCCTCACCCCGGATCAGCTCGTCGCAGTCCTCCAGCAGGAGCAGCCGCCAGCGGCCCTTGCCCGCCGCGTCCTCCTCGCCGATCGCGATGTCCATGAGATAGCCGACGTCGGAGAAGAGCCGCTCGGGGTCCAGGACGCAGTCGACCTGGCACCAGTCCCGCCAGGAGCGCGCCAGCGTGCGCAGTGCGGAGGTCTTGCCGGTGCCGGGCGGGCCGTGCAGCAGCAGAAGACGGCCCGCGATGTCCTCCGGGGTCGTCTTCATCAGGCGGTCCATCGCATCCGCCACGGGGGCCGTGTAGTTCGGCCGCACCTCCTCCCAGGTGCCCGCCGAGATCTGCCGGGTGGTGCGGTGCGGGCCCCGGCGCGGCGAGACGTACCAGAAGCCCATCGTCACGTTCTCCGGCTGCGGCTCGGGTTCGTCGGCCGCGCCGTCGGTGGCCTGGCCGAGGACCTTCTCCGCCAGCTCGGCGGTGGTCGCGGTCACCGTGACGTCCGCGCCCCGGTTCCAGCGGGAGATCAGCACCGTCCAGCCGTCGCCCTCCGCGAGGGTCGCGCTGCGGTCGTCGTCCCGCGCGGAGCGCAGCACCCGGGCGCCCGGCGGCAGCAGGGTGGCCCCGGACCGTACCCGGTCGATGTTCGCCGCGTGCGCGTACGGCTGCTCGCCCGTCGCGAAACGGCCGAGGAACAGCGCGTCGACGACATCGGACGGGGAGTCGCTGTCGTCGACGTTGAGCCGGATCGGCAGTGCGTCGTGTGGGTTGGCAGACATGTCGCCATGATCCGTCACCGAGGGCTCCCCGTGCATCCGCTTTGCGTGGCGTGCCGGTGGTGTCGGCGCGATTGCCCGGGAGTTCACGGACGGAAGCTCCCCCGGCAGGGGTTCGCGCGGTTACTGTTGCCCATGATGGGACGTCATGGGTGGATTGCGGGGGACCGGCGATGGCGGCTCACCGCGCTCGTGGGCGTGGGGGTGGCGGCGCTCGCCCTCGTCGTGACCTTGCTCAGCACACTGCCCGGGGGCGGCAGCACCGCCGGCACCACGCCCGACGGCGACAAGGTGCACGGCACGCCCGCGACCCCGCCGGGGGACGTCGGGCCCAGTGTGGGCTGGGGTTTCACCCACACCCAGTACAGCGCGGACGTGGGCAGCGGGACGGCCGTCGAGCGCGTCGAGGAGTGGCTCGGTGAGCGGCCCCTGCCGCAGATCCAGCACATCATGGGCTGGGGCGCGGGCAACCCCGAACCCGTCGAGGGGCGTTACGACTTCGAGGAGATGGACCGGCGCATCGACTTCGTCCGCGCCACCGGCGGAACCCCCGTCGTCACCCTGTGCTGCGCGCCCGACTGGATGAAGGGCGGCAGACCGGGCGCCGACCGGACCGACTGGAGCCAGGCCGCGCTGGAGACCGCGCCCGAGCCCGAGCACTTCGCGGACTACGCCGCGCTCGCCGCGACCGTCGCCAAGCGCTACCCGGACGTACGACACTTCATCGTCTGGAACGAGTTCAAGGGCTTCTGGAACGACGCGGAGGCCCGCTGGGACTACGAGGGGTACACCGAGCTGTACAACCTCGTCCACCAGGCCCTGAAGAAGGTCGACAAGGACATCATGGTCGGCGGGCCCTATCTGGTCATGGACAGTGTCGATCCACGGCAGAAACAGGACGCGTCGACCTCCCTGAAGGGGCCGTGGGGCTCCCTGGACCAGCGGGTCCTCGACGCCTTCGACTACTGGAACGAGAACAAGGCCGGCGCCGACTTCGTGGTGGTGGACGGCTCCAGCTACACCCGGGACGACGAGCTGGTCCCCGACGAGTTCGCCGCGAGCGACAAGTTCACGGCCGTCAGCCGGTGGGTGCGGGAGCGGTCCGGTGATCTGCCGCTGTGGTGGGCCGAGTACTACGTCGAGCCCGCCGACGTCGACGACAACCGGCACGGCTGGTCCGAGAACCGCCGCGTCGCCGTCCAGGCCTCCGGGCTGATGGCCATGGCCAAGGGCGGTGCCACCTCCGGCTTCTACTGGAATCCGGAGGAGAAGACCGGGGAGTGCCCCGGGTGCCTGTGGACGCCGACCGACAAGAAGGACGGGGGCGAGGAGCTCCCCATGTACGGGTTGCTGTCCCGGTTCGACGAGGAGTTCCCGCCGGGGACCAGGTACGAGTCGGTGGCCGTCGCCGACGACGACAAGCCCAACGTGCGGGTGCTCGCCGACGACAAGGCGGTGCTCGTGGTCAACACCCTCGACCGGAAGATCAGCGCCGACATCGACGGCCAGAAGTTCGACATGGCCGCCTACGAGGTGAAGTGGCTTCAGAGGTGAGGGGCAGGGCGCGCCCAGAGAGGTGGGGGTCAGGGCGCGCCCATCGTCAGGAAGCGCTGCACCAGTGAGGCCAGCAGGAGAGCCAGCAGAGGCAGGCTGAACCAGAAGCTGCTCTGGAGCCAGCGGAGTTGCCGGACGCCGGGGCGGACCGCCACCCGGACCATCTCGCGGACGCTCAGCAGCACGATCAGGGCGATCGCGGCCAGGCCGCCCACCACGGACCACGGGGTCCAGGTGACCTGCGGGCCGATCGGGCCGGGATCGGGCTCCGGGGCCTTCCCGGTCTGGTCGCGCAGGGCGAAGATCGTGGCGTCCCTGTTGGAGAAGACCTTCTCGATGTCGGCGCGCTCGTCGAGGTTCCGGATGAGCCGGGACTCCCAGTTCGCGGAGTAACCGGCGTCCATCTGGAGGTTGGTGACCTGGCTGCGGTTGACGATCAGGAAGGAGCCCGCGCCCGCGTCCTTCAGCGCCTTGGCCACACCGGACACCAGGACCGGGTCGATCGGCGCGAGCGTCGGCACGTACTCGACCTTCTCCATGTCCTGGGCGCCCCACGGCATCGCGGGTGTCACGTTGTTCACCGGGTCGTCGCTGAGCCAGAGCAGCCGTACCGTCGGATCGTCGTGGGCGTAGACGTACTCCATGGCGGCGACCTCCCCCGGGCGGACGCGCTCGAAGGGCTCGTTGCCCCAGCGGGCCACCAGGAAGCCGCCGATCAGGACGAGACCGGCCATGAGGGCGGCCAGCGGGGCGAGGCTCACCCGGTCCTTGTCGCGTTCCCCGTCGGTGACGCCGGTGCGCGGGAAGAGGGCGAGCGCGGCCAGCAGCGCGGCGCCCGGCAGGGCGAACATGAAGACCCGCAGGGCCATCTCACCGCCGTACGACTGCATGCCGAAGCCCAGGAACGGCACGAACGTCAGGACGAGCAGGGAGCGTTCGCGGTACCTGTTCGCGCGGCGGCGCCAGAAGCCGTAGCAGGCCAGGAGCATGACAGTGCCGGCGAGGGCCACGCGCGCGTACAGCACGAGCTTGTGCGTCGAACTGCCCTCGCCGATCCGGCCGGAGACCGAGGACGTGACGTTCCCGCCCACACCGCCGACCCCGCCGAAGAGTTCGTCGAAGTGGCCCGACCAGTACGGCTCGGCGAGGAAGCCCACCCAGACGGCGACCAGCACGGCGAACAGGATGGGCAGCCCCCGCAGTTCCGAGCGGCCGATCAGGACGAGGGCCGCGAGGACGCCCAGCATCACGAACGGGGTGAGCTGGTGGGCCGGGACCGTCGCCGCGTACAGCGCGATCAGGACCGCGAGGAGGACCGCCCGCTGCCGGCGGTCGGCGGGTTCCACCTCCGCCTCGCCGGGGCGCACCGTGCCCCACAGCATGTGCGGGGCGCGGAACCAGACCAGCAGGATCGCGACGAAGACCAGATAGAGGAGATAGGTGAAGCCCTGGGGGGAGAAGTAGTCCTGGCCCACCCAGCCGCTCAGGACGAAGATCCAGACGCCCGTCCACCTGGCGCGCCAGCTCGCCCGCATATGGCGGGCGAGGAGGAACATCGGTGCCAGGTACAGGAGTTGGACGGCCGTTGGCCACCAGCGGATGATCTCGGTGAAATCGGTGACCCCGCAGGCCTCGGCGACGAACGCGGCCGCCGCGAAGAACCCCGGCCAGCTCCAGCGGGCGTCCAGGTCGGGTACGGCGGAGCCGGTGCGGTCGATGTAGTCGATGAAGCCCAAATGCTGCCAGGCCGTCGCGAACCGGGGTTCGGCCTCGATCACGGCCGGCAGCGCGTGCAGCGAGAACACGGTGGCCAGCAGGGTGATCAGCAGCAGTGCGCGGTGCTCCCGGGCCGGCCACAGCAGCGAGGCGAACACGACGGCCAGCAGGGCCGCCCCGATCAGCGTCGGCGTGGGCAGCACGGAGATCAGGCCGAGGCCGCCCATGCGGTCCAGGTCGGAGTCGTCCAGCGCCAGCGCGGGCACCCAGTACAGCAGCAGCGCGGCGAGCAGCAGGAAGCCGAGGACGATCCCGGTGGTCGTGGGGTGCGGCAGTCGTTCGCGGAGGGGCGCCCGAGGTGCGTCCTGCGCGGACGGCGTCTCCTCGGCCCCGGGACTCACCGGCTCCCGTACGGACTTCTCCAGCGTCTCGGCCTCTCCTGCCGCGTCCGGTTCCCCCGCGGCCTCCTCGAACGGGGCGTCCACCTCCGGGGACGGCGCCGGGCCCAGGGAGGACTCCGAGCCCGGCTCGCGGGACTCCACCGGCAGGCCCAGCCCGGACGGAGGCAGCAGCGGACGCGTCGGCCGGTCCTGGGCCCAGGCCGGCCGGTGGTCCCTGCGCGGCACCGCGGTTCCGGCGGGCGGGGTGCCGGGGCCGGGCCGTACGTCCGGGCGGCGCTCCAGATGGTCGAAGTCGACGTGGACGCCGAGGGCGAGGGTGTCGGAGTCCAGGCGGCGGGACCAGGCGCCGCTCTGCTTCTTCGCGGCGGTGGCCACCCGGCCCAGGTCGGCGAGATCACCGTCGGGTGCCGCGTCGGCGGGCACCTCGGCGGGCCCGGCGGTCCGCAGGATCCGGTACAGCCGTGGCGCGGCGATCAGCACGATCACCGCGAGGCTGGAGATCTCGGCGACGCCCGCGCCGGTCAGGCCCATCCGGGGGAGCAGGGCCAGCGTCAGGCCGAGGACCAGGGCGCACAACAGGCCCTGCAGCCAGGCGAGTCCGGCCGTGCGGCTCTGCGCGCGCAGCACCGCGAAGTACGTCTCCATCACCACCCGCAGGACCGCGCCGACCGCGAACCAGCGCAGCAGCGGGGTCGCCGCGTCCGCGTAGCCCTGCCCGAAGACGGCCAGGATCCAGGGCGCCCCGAAGAACAGCACCGCGCACACCGGCAGCATGATCCGGGCCATCCGCTTCAGCGCGGCCCGGGTGTTGGCGGCCAGGCGCCCCGGGTCGTGGGCGCCCTCGACGGTCAGCGAGGCGCCCATGTTGATGGCGAGCAGATTGACCGTGCCGCCGATGGTGGTGGTGATGTAGAAGTACGCGTTGTCGGCGGAGCCGACCTGGGCGGCGACGATCACCGGGACCGCGTAGACGACCGCGAGGGAGAAGAGGGACCCCGTGTAGTCGCCGGCGAGGAAGCGGCCGATCTCCCGCCACGACGGGGGGTGCGCGCGCTCGGCGGTGGCCTCGACGTGCCTCGGGATCAGCCGCCGGAACACCAGCCAGCCCAGCGGCAGCACGGACATCGCGATCGCCGCGACCCAGGAGACGAAGACGCCCATGGTCGGGACCGCGGCTGCGAACACCACCAGGAGCACCAGCTTCACCGCCGAGAACACGGTGTTGCCGACCGGCACCCACACCGCGCTGCGCAGCCCGGTGAGCACCCCGTCCTGGAGCGTCAGCGTCGACCAGGCGACCACCGCGAGCACGAAGAACACGGCGTAGAGCGGATCGTGCAGAAAGCTGTACGACGACCCCCACAGGCCCAGCGTCAGCAGGAACACCCCCGCCGCGAGCGCCACGACCACCGCACTGCCCGCGTACGTGCGGAAGATCAGCCGTCCGGTGTCGCGCCCCGCGACCGGGATGAACCGGGCCAGGGCGCCCGTCAGCGTGAGCGCGGTGAGCCCGGCGAGGAGCTTCATCGCGGCGATCGCGGCGGAGCCCTGACCGACCGAGGCCTCGGTGTAGTAGCGGGCGGCGGCCAGCCAGAAGCCGAGACCGAGCACGGCCGAGATACCGGTGTTCAGCATCAGGGCGTAGGCGTTGCGGAACAGCTGGTCGCCCCCCGCGCCCCGGCCCAGCCCGGGCAGGCGCAGCCTGCGGCCGGGGCCGGGCGAGGGCCCGGTCTCCGCGGCCGGGGTGCTCTCGGCCTCGTGCGCCGTGGTGGTCGTCGTGTCAGACACGGGAACGGATGGCCTTCCGGACCTGTCGTGCTCTTCGGACCATGGCGTACCCCTTGGTGAGGGCACGGTCCCTGGCGAAGGTTCGGGCGATCGCGCGGCCCTCGACGAGCCGCTCGAACTCCGCGATGCCCGTGGAGCGCCGCACGGTCACCCGGCGCAGCGCGTACGGGCCCTGCGCGCGCCGGGCCAGCGCGTTGCCGACGGCGAGCGACTGGGCGAAGCCCGTCTCCCGCACCGCGACGCGCACCCGGCGGCTGGAGTAGCCGTACGGGTAGGCGAACGAGACGGGCGGCGTGCCCAGCTCGTCGGCGACGATGCTCCGGCAGCGCCGCAGCTCGGACCGGAGCCGGTCGTCGTCGAGCATGTCGAGCTGCGGGTGGGTGTGGCTGTGCCCGCCGATCTCCACGCCGCCCGCGGCGAGTTCGCGGACCTGGTCCCAGCCGAGCATGGTGTCGAGGGCCTCGCCGTTGTCGTGGGGGCCCTCGATCCAGCCCGTGGTGACGAACAGCGAGGCCGTGAAGCCGTGTTTGGCGAGGGCGGGCAGGGCGTGCCGGTGGACGCCCGCGTAGCCGTCGTCGAAGGTGATCAGCACGGGCCGGGCGGGGAGCGGGCGGCCGTCCCGCCAACTCGCGGCCAGGGCCGCGGTGTCGACCGGGGTGAGACCCAGGTCGTCGATGACCGCCATCTGTTCCGCGAAGGCCTCCGGGGTCACCGACAGGTCCCTGGTGGCGTCGTTCGGCGTGGTGGACACCGCGTGGTACATCAGGATCGGCACGGCCGTCCCCGCCGTCGCCGTCGTCTCCGTCATGACGAGCCCCCCTCGCCCCCCTTGCCGACCGGGCCGACCGGGCCGACCGTGCGGTCCGTGCTGTCTGGGAGTGCGCCGACCGAGAACGTGACCTCGCCCCTGCGGGCCCGGACGCTCCCGACAACGTACCCCCCGGCGGCCGCCGCCACCCCCAGGACGATCGCGCCCGCACGGCCCGCGCCCCCCACGCGCCCGAGCAGGGCGTCCCGCAGCCCGCGCGCGACCCCGGCGGGCAGCACCCGGGTGGTGTACCGGCGTTCCGACTCCAGCCCCTTGTCCGCTCCGACGCTCCGCGCCACCAGCGCCTTCGACAGGCCTTCGGCGTAGGTGCGCGTCCGGAAGTACGCCAGGCGCTCCCGTGCGTCGGGTACCCGGTGGTGGATCACCGCCCGGTCGTCGAGCAGCAGCACCGCCCCCGGCAGGGCCCGGGAGAGCCGGATGCACAGCTCCGTCTCCTCGCAGCCCAGCGGGCGTTTGTCCCCGTCCCGGCCGATACCGGTGGCGAAGCCTCCGGCCGCGTCGAAGGCGGCGCGGCGGAACGAGGCGTTGCCGCCGAGGACGTTGCGGACCTCGGCGACCCCGCCGGGCAGCCCCTTGTAGGCGCAGCCCACCACCCAGTCGAACTCCTCGGGGAACCAGGCCGGGCGGCGGCCGGACGCCCACACGGGCACCGTACGGCCGCCGACGGCCATGACGTCGGGGTCGGCGTACCCCTGGACGAAGTACCGCAGCCAGTCGCGCTCGGCCACGGCGTCGTCGTCGAGGAAGGCGATGATCTCCCCGTGCGAGGCGGCGATGCCCGTGTTGCGGCCCGCGGACAGCCCCCGGGGGCCCGCGTTGGCCAGCACCCGGACCTCGCCGCTCTCCTGGTGTTCCTTGTATTCCCTGGTCAGACGCTCCAGCAGGGTCCGGTTGTGGTCCACCACCAGGAGCGTCTCCAGGGCTGGCCGGGACTGCGCGCGCACCGAGGAGACCGCCGCGAGGATGTCCTCCCAGCGGTCCTCGGTGTACACACAGATCACGACCGAGACGGTCGGCTCGTTCAAGACGCCTCTCCCCGCCCCGCGGTGAGCATCGTGGCGTGCGAACGGCGGCGCAGGGCACGCCGGTTGGAGCGTTCCTCCAGGATCACCTTCAGCACCCGCAGTCCGTCGCGGACGGCACGCAGGTTGCTCGCGCCGTGGATGCGCAGGTACTCGTGGCTGGGGATCTCCTGCACCTTCAGGCCTGCCTTGACGACCCGGATGTTCATCAGGGTCTCCACCTCGAAGCCGGTGCAGTCGAGGTCGATCTTGTCGAGGCAGTGCCGCCAGAACGCGTTGTAGCCGTAGCACAGGTCGGTGTAGCGGGCGCCGAACTTGCGGTTCACGGTGGTGCACAGCGCCCAGTTGCCGAGCTTGCGGATCAGGGTCATGTCGTCGGTGCCGCCGCCGTTGGCGAAGCGGGATCCCTTGGCGAAGTCGGCGCCCGAGACGAGGGCGGACACGTACGAGACGATCTCGTGGCCGTCGGCCGAGCCGTCGGCGTCGACCATCACGACGATGTCACCGGTGCACGCCGCGAAGCCGGTGATCAGGGCGTCCCCCTTGCCCTTGCCCCGCTGCGGGACGACCTTGACGTCCGGCCACAGTTCGCGGGCCACCTCGACGGTGTCGTCGGTGGAGTTGCCGTCGACCAGGACCACCTCGTGGATCCAGCCCGGCAGCGTCTTGAAGACGTACGGAAGGTTCTCCGCCTCGTTCATGGCGGGGATCACCACGCTCACCGGTGGTGCGATGGCCAGGTGGTCGGAGATCGGCCGGTACTTCGCGAGCGCCGGCGTCCCGGCGCCGCCGGTATCGGATTCGGATATCGCCGGGCGCAGAACTGAGCTCATGAGTCTGGTCCCTCTCGTCCGGTGAACCACCCGCCCCTGGGTGGTCCGGAATGTTGTCCGGTTCGAAAGGGGGGTTCTCACTCAGGGCACGGCGAAGTCGATCTCCGTGCATGCCTGGTGAGCTGGCAAAGCCGGCCGACTGTCGCGACTCGGCAGTCGGTCGCGCGGCACGACTCGGTAATCGGTGCGGTCACCGAGCACGGCACCCCCCTACCGCGCCCCGCGCCGGGGCCGCCGCGCTCCTTGAGCCCTCCCCTAGGAGCATGTGCCGACGGACCGATGCGGGTGTAAGTACAACGATGCAAGACGGTATTGATGATTGCGACCATATGGCAAGACCTCGTACGAGGACTCACGTTTTTGATGATGTGTCCGTTACCTGGCCCCCCGACCGGAATTTCCCCATCCGTTTCAACAATTTATCGGCTTGCTCGAACAGTTCCGGTCGCGCCAGGACCGTGTTGCGCAAGGCCCGGACCGGTGCCCGTCGAGCCCGGTGCCCGAGCGCCACCGGATGGCGTCGGGTGACCCACCCCTCCGACACGGAGATCTCCCGGGTCTTCAGGGAATCCTTGTACTGCTTCTGCCCCCGGCCCAGATCCAGATAGGCGATGCCGTCGGCGGCTCCCTCCTCGGCCATGTGCAGATGCAGGAGCAGGCCCGGCGAGAACCTCGCGAACGCCGGGTCGTACGCCGGGAACCAACAGGTCAGCACCCGCTCTGAGCGCAGTCCGAAATGAGCCGCGGCCGGCTTGCCGTCCGTGTACAGCACGGACAGCTGGCCGGCGAAGGAGGCGGAGCGGGTGTGGAAGAGGCGGTGCACCAGGCGGGTGATCCACGGGTGCGCGAAGCGGTCGCTGCGGCCCGTCCTGCGGTACTGCGCAGACTTCCAGGCCATCAGGGTGCGCAGGGCCGCCGGGTCGCGCTCGTCGTGCACGTAGCGCACCTCGTCCACCGCGCGGCCGAGCCTGCGCTCCTTGGCGAACGTCGAGCGGACGAACTTCGGCGAGCGGGCGCGCAACTGGCCGAGATAGGCCTCGTAGCCCTGCTCCAGGTCCATGACCGGCGACGGAAAGCTTTCGGTGACGTGCGCGGCGAACGGCGTCTGGCCCTCCGCCAGGTGGTCGAACTCCCACACCGCGAGCCCGCAGGCCCGCAGCAGCTCCTGGGCGTCCCAGGTGAAGCCGGGGCGGTGGACCACACCCTGGCAGTCGGAGAGGCCGAGACCGACGGCTCTGCCCACCCCGACGGTTGATCTCTGGTACGGGAAGAAGGCCGCCGGTTCGCCACCCTCCCGTATGACCGCGATCCGTACGCCGCGTCGGCAGCTGCCCACCGCGAGGGCGAACTCCGGGGACAGGAACGGATTGGCCAGCTCGGGAGCGCCGTGGAGATGGGCCTTCGACTGCAAAGCGGTCCAGGCCGCCCGGTCGGCGGCCGTCAGCTCGCCTGGGCGGTACACACTGATGTCCACGTCTCAGGTCCGTCTTCTCTCCGTACGGCCGCGCAGGAGCCGTACCAGACTCGGCAGAATGACGAGCGAGCTGATCACGGTCACGGCCGTGATCCCACCGGTCACCGACCACGAGTGGGTGGCGATCATGCCCTGGGCGACGAGGAGGTTCACCGCGATCGCGCCCGCGAGAGACGTCACGACCCGGCCGAACGGCTCCAGCCCGTGCAGCGCGGCCCCGATGGCGGCTCCTGGCGCGACGAGGAGGAAGAACAGAGCGAACGGGCCGCGCAGCACCGAGTCGGAGCCGGCGAACGCGAGCACCGCGCCGACCCCCGCCACGGCCGCGGCCACACCCGCCAGCAGCGGCCCCCCACTGCCTGACGACGATGGCTTGATACGCAAGGTCTGCATTGGCGACTTTGCCCCCTGAAGCGCCGGATGCCGGGCTTCAATGTCGCTCAGTCGGCGCGGGGGAGTCAATACGTCGAGACCCGCCACGCCCGACCGTACGTCCAATTGTCATACGGCGGCGGGGGAGTGCGCGGTCGCACACGAGAATCCCCGGAGGCGACCCGCGCCTCCGGGGAAACATCTCTTCAGGGCGTGGCGGCCACCCTTACGGGACGATCTGCAGCAGACGGTTCGGGGAACCGGTGCCGGGGCTGGTGACCTTGCCGGTGACGGCGCCGGCGGTCAGGGCCGAGGCGACCTGGGCCGGGGTGGCCGAGGTGTGGCCGGCCAGGTAGATCGCGGCCGCGCCCGCGACGTGCGGCGTGGCCATCGAGGTGCCCGAGATGGTGTTGGTCGCGGTGTCGCTGGTGTGCCAGCCCGCCGTGATCGACGAACCCGGGGCGAAGATGTCCAGGATCGACCCGTAGTTGGAGTAGCTCGCCCGCGCGTCCGTGCTGGTGGTGGCGCCGACGGTGATCGCCTCGGTGACGCGGGCCGGGGAGTACGAGGAGGCGTTGGCCCTGCTGTTGCCGGCCGCGACGGCGTAGGTCACGCCGCTGGCTATGGAGTTGCGGACGGCCGTGTCGAGCGCGGTGGAGGCGCCGCCGCCGAGGGACATGTTGGCGACGGAGGGGCCGCTGTGGTTCGCGGTCACCCAGTCGATGCCCGCGACGACACCGGCAGTGGTGCCCGAGCCGGAGTTGTTGAGCACCCGCACGGCCACGATCTTCGCCGACTTGGCGATGCCGTAGGTCGAGCCCGCGATGGTGGAGGCGACGTGCGTGCCGTGGCCGTTGCCGTCCTGGGCCACGGTGTCGCCGTCGACGGCGTCGTAGCCGTTGACCGCCCGGCCGCCGAACTGCGTGTGCGAGATGCGTACGCCGGTGTCGATGACGTACGCGGTCACTCCGCTGCCCGCGCTGTCCGGGTAGGTGTAGGTACCGGACAGCGGCAGTGACGCCTGGTCGGAGCGGTCCAGGCCCCAGGGGGCGTTGGTCTGGGTGGCGTCGGCCGTGAAGATCTGGTTCTGCTCGACGGAGGCGACCGCCGGGTCGCCGGCCAGTCTCTTCGCCTCGGTGGCGGAGAGCTCGGCCGAGTAGCCGTTGAGCGCGGACTTGAAGGTCCGCTTCACCGTGCCGCCGTACTCCTCGACCAGGTCCTTGCCGGCGCTCGACGCGGCCTTGAGGCCCGCGCTCTTCTTGAGCGTGACGATGTAGCTGCCCTTGATGGCGGTGGGGGAGTCCGCCGCGAGCACCTTGCCCTCGGCCGGGGCGGCCTGGGCGGGGAGCGCGGTCAGACCGCCGAGCAGGGCGGTGGTCGCCAGGGTGGTGACGGCGGCGACGCGGATGTTCTTGATACGCAGGTGTGCCATTACGAGGGTTTCCTCCTCATAGGCGACGCGTGCCTGGGTGGGGCGCGCGTCCGTGGGGGGTGCGTGCGGGATCGCGCGCACGGCCGGGAACGTCGCGTTCCGTTCGCGGCTGTAAGCAGACTGGGTGATCTACGGGTGTAGCTCAAGAGAGTTGAAGCGTTGTCATGTTTCTGTCACACATCTGAAATCGAACAAGGGTGGGAGCGTGGTGGATACAGCTGCTTGCGGGAGGGAAAGTATTGACATGAACACTTCCGATCAACACGCGTAGTTGCTACGACGGTTGAGGCAGAGATCCTGCTAAAGGGAGGTTCCATGAGACGTTCCCGACTTGCGGCATACATGACCTCACTCCTCCTCGCCGTCGGCGCGGGCCTGACCGGGGCCGCGACGGCGCAGGCGTCCCAACAGGCCGCCGCCACCGGCTATGTGGCGCTCGGCGACTCCTACTCCTCGGGTGTCGGCGCGGGGAGCTACCTCTCCTCCAGCGGCGACTGCAAGCGCAGCACGAGGGCCTACCCGTATCTCTGGGCGGCCGCCAATGCTCCCTCGTCCTTCGCCTTCACAGCCTGCTCGGGCGCCCGAACGGGTGACGTTCTGGCGAGTCAACTGGGGCCGCTCGGCGCGGGCACGGGGCTGGTCTCCGTCTCCGTCGGCGGCAACGACGCCGGCTTCGCCGACGTCATGACCACCTGCGTCCTGCAGTCCGACAGCGCCTGCGTCTCGCGCATCGACACGGCGAAGGCGTACGTCGACTCGACGCTCCCCGGCCAACTCGACAAGGTCTACTCGGCGATCAGCGCGAAGGCACCGTCCGCCCATGTGGTGGTGCTCGGCTACCCCCGCTTCTACCAGCTGGGCGGCATCTGCCCCGGCCTGTCCCAGGTCAAGCGGACCGCCATCAACAACGCATCCGACTACCTGAACACCGCGATCGCCAAACGCGCCGCCGACCACGGGTTCACTTTCGGCGACGTCCGCTCCGCGTTCACCGGGCACGAACTGTGCTCGGGCAGCGCGTGGCTGCACAGCCTCAACCTGCTGAACATCGGCGAGTCGTACCACCCGAAGGCCGCGGGCCAGTCGGGCGGGTATCTGCCGGTGTTCAGGAACGCGGCCTGAGGCCAGGAACGGTCTGGGGGCGGCCAGGACGGCCTCAGGTCAGGAACGCGGCCTGACGGCCCCGTTCAGGGCTCCGGCCTCGGCGTCGTAGTCGGCGTCGGAGTCGCTGTAGCCGTCCGGGTTCTCCGAGTCGTCGGAGGGGGAGGTCCCGCCCGTGGTCGGGGCCTCCGACTCGCACGTCACCGAGAACGCGACCTTGTTCGACTCCGTCTTCACCGGACCGCGCACCTCGACGCCGATCTCGTCCGAGTGGCTCGCGTTCGTCGAGACGACGACCCGGTCCTGCTTGGTCTTCCCGCCGCCGGACGCGAACGACAGGGTCTTCCAACCCTCGTCCTCCACCTCGCCGCTCCTCGCCACCCACCGGTAGTCGACGTCCACGGGGACGCTGCCCACGGTGAACGTCGCCGTGAAGGTGGGCGCGTCGGCGTCCTGCGGCGGACAGGTGCCGGAGTAGTCGGTGTTCACGCCCTCGACGGTCACCTCGACCGACTGCGCGGGCGGCCTGGTGGTCGGCTTGTCCTCGGTGGGCGTGTCCGAGGGCGATTCGTCGGCGCTCGTCTCGTCGCCCCCGCCGGGCTCCTCGCCCGTACCGCCGTCGTCCGTCTGGTCGTTGGTGCCGCCCACCGTGCCCGCCCCGTTGGTCGGACTGCCGTCCTTCCCGCCGTCGTCCCGGTTGACCAGCGCGTACGTCAGGCCGGCGATGGCGAAGGCGATCGCCGCGATCCCCGCCACCAGGAAGACGAGGGCCCGGCGGTTGCGGTCCGGCTCGCGGGCGGGCACCGGGGAGGGGTGGGTGGCGGCCGGGGTGGGGTGCGGCGGGGTCGGCGGCCCGTACCGGTTCGAGTCCGGTTCCGTGTTCGTGCTCGCGCCCGCGACCGGGAAGGCGGCCACCGTGGGGCTGTACGGAGTCGTCGCGTCCGTGTGCGGGGTGCCTCCGGCGCCGATGATCCGCAGGTCCCGCTCGGCCTGCTCGGCGGAGATCCGTTCGGCCGGATCCTTTCGCAGCAGCCCCTCGATCACCGGAGCCAGCGGCCCGGCCCGGCGCGGCGGCGGAAGCTCCTCGTCGACGACCGCGCGCAGGGTGCTCAGCGGAGTGTTCTGCCGGAACGGCGAGTTGCCCTCGACCGCCGCGTACAGCAGCACCCCGAGCGACCACAGGTCCGACTCGGGGCCGAACGCCCGGCCGAGCGCCCGCTCGGGGGCGAGGAACTCCGGGGAACCGATGACCTCACCGGTCATGGTCAGCGCGGAGCTGCCCTCGACCGTGGCGATGCCGAAGTCGGTGAGCACGACCCGGTTGTCGTTGGAGATGAGCACGTTGGCCGGTTTCACGTCACGGTGCAGCACCCCGGCCTCGTGCGCGGCGCGCAGCGCGGACAGCACCTCGGCGCCGATGTGAGCGGCGCGCTGCGGGGACAGAGGCCCCTCGCCGTCCAGGAGGTCGGCGAGCGACAGACCGCGCACCAGCTCCATCACGATCCACGGGCGGCCGTCCTCCATCGCCACGTCGTACACCGTGACGACATTGCGGTTGGCGACCCGGGCAGCCGCCCACGCCTCCCGCTCCAGACGGGCGTACATCCGCTCGACGTCGGAGACCGCGATACCGCCCGGCGCCCGCACCTCCTTGACGGCGACCTCACGGTGCAGCACCTCGTCGCGGGCCCGCCACACGGTTCCCATGCCGCCCTCGCCCAGCGGGGTCAGCAGCCGGTAGCGGCCCGCGATCACCCGTTCACCGCCCGGTTCTTCGGACACGGCCATCCCCCGTCACTCGCATCCGCACGCGCATCGGCCCGGAATCTCCACTCCGTGCTATTTCTTCCCAAAAGTAGCTCAGCCGAGTGCGGATGTTGCCCCCCTGAACACCAGAACGGCCCCGAGCGTGACGACCAGCAGAGCCGACGCCAGCGGTACGGTCCTGCGCACCAGCGCGGCCGTCGGCCCGCCGAGCCGGCCCTCGCCCCGGTCCATCACCCGTGTCACCCAGCCGCCCGCCTTCACGACGGCGTAGCCGGCCGCGGTCAGCGTGAGCGCGAGGCCGATGCCGTACGCCAGCACGAGCAGCAGTCCGAACCACGCCTTCCCCAGTGCCGCCGCGCCGACCAGGACGACCACGGCGGACGGGCTCGGCACCATGCCGCCCGCGAAACCGAGCAGGATCGTGCCGCGCAGGGTGGGCGCGGTGGGGTGGGTGTGGGTGAAGCCGCCGTGGGTGTGCGTGATTCCGCCGCCGAAGAGGGAGCGCTTCTCTTGGGGCGCGTCGTCGTGGCTGTGCGGGTGGCCGTGGTGGTCATGGCCGTGGTCGTGCTTGTCGCCGTGTTGGTGGTCGTGGGTGTGGGGGGTGACCGGCGCGTGGGTGTGCGTGTGGGGCTCGCCGTGCGCGTGGGCGTGTGAAGGAGCGGCCTGGGCGAGTACGAGCTCCCGGCTGGGCTCCGGCTCGTGGTCGTGCGCGTGGGTGTGCCCGTGCGTGTGGCTGTGGTCGTGGCCATGGTCGTGCTCGTGGTTGTGGTCATCGCCGTGGCCGTGGCCGTGGCCGTGGCCGTGGCCGTGATCGTGATCGTGATCGTGCCCATGGTCGTGTGAGTGCCCGTGGCCGTGCCCGTGTGCGCTCGCGTGGGTGAGGGCCAGTTTGCGGTTGAGCCATGCGCGGCGGGCGAGGGCGACGCCCGCGCCCATCACGAACAGGCCGCTGGCGATGCCCAGCCAGGTGATCACGGACGGGGCGGCGGCGGAACCGGCCAGGACGAGCAGGCCGAGGGCGACGACGCCCAGGGTGTGGGTGACCGTCACGGACGCGGCCATGGGCAGCACGTCCCGCATCCGGGCCCGGTCGCGCGCGGCGGCCGTCGCGGCCATCAGGGTCTTGCCGTGACCCGGGCCGAGCGCGTGCATGGCGCCCAGGAACAGGGCGATGCCGAAGGCCAGGGCGCCGAACCCGAAGGTGAGGTCCTGGCTGGAGACCAGGTCGTCGAGGGCCCTGGTCCAGCGGTCAGCGCCGCGCGGGAGGATCGAGGCGCCGGGCGCGGCGCTCTCCCGCTCGGCCAGCGCGGGACCGCCCGGCCGCACCTGGAGCGAGGCCGTGGCCGTGTCCTCCGGCGACTGCAACAACTCCGCGGGGTAGTCGGTGAGTCGCTTCGACACCGACTCCTCGGGCACATCCGACCCGGCCAGGGTCATCCGGTCGCCCTGGGCGGTGACCTCGCGCCAGCCGGGGCCGGAGTCCACGGCGGCGTGAAAGCGTACGTCGGCGGCCCGGTCCGGCAGTGCGGCCGTCAGCCGGCACTCCACCCGCAGCGTCTTCAGCCCCGCCTGGCCCGGCCGCTCCTCGGCGCGGCTCGACTTCAGGGCCACCTCGGCGGCGCTCCCGTCGACGGTGACCTCACTGCCCTCGGCGGCCTTCTCGCACCGCTCCCGGGCCCAACTCTCCACGCCCTGCCGCTTGATGGCGGGTGCGGCCTGGGTCGCCGGGATCTCCGCCAGGTCCTCGACGTGGAGGATCCTCAGCTGCTCTGGGGCGGCGACCAGGCCGTCGTACCGGTTGACGGTGAAGTTGCCGAGCGGGTGGGCGCTCGCGGCTTCGGCGGGGCCGAGGACGAGCGCGCAGGCGGCCGCCAGGACCGCCGTGCCGGAGGCGAACACGCGCCGGGGAGAAATCACTTGGCGGTCTCCAGAGCCTGCAGTGCCTTCAGGGTCTCGCGGGCCTCGGCCGCGCCGAGCGGCGAGAAGCCGGCGTTGAGGTCGAGCGCCGCCTTCAGGGTCGTGCGGGCGTCCTTCTTGTCGCCGGCCGCGTACTCGACCATGCCACGGTGGTACAGGAAGGTCGCGTCCTTGTAGCCGGTGGCGGTGGCCCGGCGCGCGTACGGCAGGGCCTCCTCGTCGCGGCCGTTGACGTGCAGCGCCCAGGCGAGGGCGTCCGCCGTGTGCACCGTCTCGCGGCGCTTGAACTCGGCCTCCGCGGCCCGCAGCGCGGCCTTGGTGTCGCCGTGGTCGGCGGCGGCCAGCGCGGTGTCGAGGTCGGCGTTGACGCCGTTGGCGCGAGCGATGGCGGTGTAGGCGTCCACCAGCGCGTACTGGTCGTTCGCCTTGGTCCTGTCGCCCTCGGCCTCGTACAGCTCGCCGAGTACGACGAGCGGTCCCGGCAGCGGGTAGGAGGAGACCACCTGCTCCAGGCCGCGGATCGCCTCCGCGCCGTCGCCGCTCGCGGCCTGGGCGCGGGCGCGGCCCTCAAGGGCGGGGAGGTAGGTGTCGTCGGCGCCGAGGGCGCGGGCGTAGTGGTCGAGCGCGGTCCTGTGATCGCCCTGCTTCCAGGCGAGTTGGCCGAGCTGGGTGGCCACGTAGGCGATGTCGCCGCGGGTGGCCGCCGAGTCCAGGGCCTGCTCCAGCACGCGTCGGGCGGTCTTCACGTCGCCGCGCAGCTCGTACACGTAGGCGTAGCGGGTGAAGACGGGGATGCCGGGGCGGCGGGTGTCGGCGAGGCGGACCGCCGCCAACGCGTCGTCGTAGCGGCCGAGTTCGACGAGGGCGTCGACGCGGCTGCACAGCGCCCGCTCGCTGTACGGGTTCTCCTTCAACGCCCGGTCGGCGAACCGCAGGGCGTCCTCGAACTCGTGGCGGGCGGCGGCGAGGGCGGCGAGGCCCGCGAGCGCCGGGTCGTTGTCCGGGCGCAGCTCCAGCGAGCGCTGCAGGGCCTTCTCGGCCTGCGGGTAGCGGGAGGGGTCGCCCTTGACCCGGGCCTGCTCGACATAGGCGAGGCCGAGCGTGGACCAGGAGCCGAAGTCCTTGGGCTGTTCCTTGAGATGGGCCTGGAGCCGTTCGACCGCCGTGTCGAGGTCACCGCCGGCGAGCTGGGCCGCGGACACACCCGGCGAGGAGGACATGGCCACCGTCCGGTCGTCGTCCCCGGCGCCGAGCGCCACCGCGAACCCGGTGAACGCGACGGCCAGCGCCACCGCACAAGCTCCGACCCGCACCAGCCGCCGCCCGCCCGACTCGGCCACGGGCCTCCGCCCGGACCGGGACGCCGACCCACGACCGGCCACCGGCGCGGGAGCCGGGGCCCCTTCGCCTTGTGACGCGGCCCCGGACACGGGCATCGCGTCTGAGCCGGCGTCCAGGTCGACGCCGGGCGCGGAACCGGTCTCGGTGTCGGGCGTGGGTCTGCTTTCGGTGTCGGACGCGGAGCCGGCCTTCGCGTCGGGTCCGGCGTCGGACGCTGATCCGGACCCGGTGCCAGAGTCGGCGCCGGAGTCGGCCTCCGTGTCCGACACGAAGCGGGACGCGGGTTCGGCCTCGGCATCGGGCGTGGACCCGGCCTCGGCCGCTGCGCCGGACGCCGGGCTCGGCTCCGCAGCGGAAGCCGAGTCGGGGCGAGCGTCGGCCCCGGACCCGGTCGCCGGACTGGGCCGGGACCCGCCGTCCGATGCCGGACCGGGCACCGGGGCAGACCCGGTGTCGGCCCCTCGCTCCGCCACCGTGGCGGACCCGGCGTCGGTCGGCCGAGCGGATGCTGCGGAGCCGGGGTCCGTCGGGCGAGCGGATTCGGTGGGCCCGGTGCGCGTCGGCCCGGTGGATGTGGTGAGTTGGGGTCGGTCCTGGTCGGGAGCCCCCCCGTCGGGACGCGGACGCCCGCTTCGGGGCGCGCTGTCGGTCGTACGCGGGGACATGCCCTCTCCTCAACATCCTTGCCGAGTGCGGTGTTCGTGGTCGTGGGGCGCGGCCCGCGCCGTGGGGGATGGATACGAGCGGGCCGCGCCGGTCACGTCGGCCGGGCCCCATGGGGAAGGGCCCGGACGAGGGGATCTGCTAGTAGTACGCGCGGTCGTTGCGACGGCGCCACCACAGCAGACCCGAGCCGATCAGCAGGACACCGGCCGCGCCGGCGCCGGCCGAGGCGGCGATCAGCGTGGTGTCGTCGGTGCCGCTCTCTACACTGCCGCCCAGTGCGCTGCGGACGCTGTTCGTGGTGTTGCCCTTGACCGTCTTGCCCCGCGACCCGGCCGTCGGCAGACCGACGTAGGGGAAGGACTTGCCGAACTTCTTGTCGTTCTTGTCGACCGCGTCACCCAGGTCGTTCGGCGCGTCGACCAGTTCGCCCTCGACGACCTGGAGTGCGATGTCGATCACGTCGTCGGTGAGCCGGCGCCCGTTCGGGAAGCCCTGGTTGTCACCGTCCAGCACGCCCAGCCGCTTCGGCTTCTTGGTGGGCGCGATGGAGGTGTTGAGCCGCAGCTGCTCCGAAGGCGTCACGTGCGGGGGCTGGTTGAGCCCCTCGACGCCCTTGAGGAAGACGTCGACGAGGTCGTTGCGCGGCTCCTTGGGCGCCGGGATCTTGTAGATCGCCTCGATGAGCTTGGGCAGCTCGGGCTCGGTGACGTTCTTCAGGAACTGCCCGTCGTCCACCGGCGAGGACGCGTTGAACTTGTCCTTGTCGCCGATGGGGTTGACGACCTCGTTCACCAGCGGCATCCCGAGGCGCGAGACCTGGTGGTACCGGCCGTCGGCGCCCTGGCGCTGCGTGGTGGACCAGATGCCGACGATCGGCTGGTCCTTGGACTGGACGAGCGCCTCGCTCGGGATCTGCAGGGCGATCGAGTTGACGTTGTAGCCCTTCAGCGTGTCCCGCCCGACCTCGGAGAGGTCGCCGCCGTACAGCAGGTCGAAGACGCGCAGGTCCAGGAAGAACGGGTCGTCGGCCTGCCCGGCGTACGTGGTCACTCCGCTCGCCGTCTTGTAGACGGCCTCGTCGCGCAGCTTCTTGAAGTCCGGCATCGACGCCTTGCCGACGTTCGACGGCGCCACCCACACGTCGTCCGCGAGCTTCGTCTTGGAGACCGCCCGACGGTTCTTCAGCTTGATGAGGTCGATGTCGTACGTCTGCGTGATGTTCAGGTCCGGGTCGTCGAGGCTCTCCACGACGCCCGTGTTGTACAGGAAGGTCCTGTCGTTCTTCGTCTTCGTCTTGAACGTGTACCGGAAGATCAGGTCTTCCTGGGCGTCGCCGTCCTGGTCGACGCGAATGTCGTACTCCGCGTCCTCGGAGAAGGTGAAGAAGTTCGGGCCGCCCGCGGGCTCCTCGAAGGGGATCCAGTTCGCGATCACCGTCGTCGTGTCCGGCTTGTCGGGGCTGACGAACGCGTACACGTCGGTGTTGTCGAACTGGGGCTCCCCCGAGATGAGCGGGGCCTCCCGGTGGCTGGAGGCGGAAGCCGCCCCCGGCTCCAGCACGGTGACTCCGGCGGCCGCGAGTCCTCCGGCGGCCAGCGAAGCACAGATGAGGGACGCGATGCTCCGCCGTCCCGCGCCGCTCCTGGAAGTAGGTGTCGTCATGCCGTCCGTCCTCTGTCCCAACTTGCCTGACGAACGCCATTCGGAGCGGTCGGCAGGGTGGATTGGTCGAATCCCAAACGTTCTTACGGCGCGTTTGAAAGGTTGTTTCAGCGGAGAGCGGGATTTGTTGATCCGGATCTCCTCCGGATCCGTAACCCCATCCGGAGGTGGGTTGGTTGCGAATGCCTTACGCGCGAGGATGGCCGTGCTCGGCCGGAGGCGAGGGGGAGCGAGTGGAGGCGGACAGGTTGCTGGTCCGGGTGGCCGGGGGCGACCAACGGGCGTTCGAGGAGTTGTACGCCCTGGTGTCCGGCCCGGTGTTCGGGCTGGTGCGCCGGGTCGTACGGGACCCCGCGCAGTCGGAGGAGGTGGCCCAGGAGGTGCTGCTCGAACTCTGGCGTTCCGCGGGCCGGTTCGACCCGGGGCGGGGCAGTGCGATGTCCTGGATACTCACCCTCGCGCACCGTCGCGCGGTGGACCGGGTGCGCAGCGCCCGCGCCGCCACCGAGCGCGAGCAGCGCGAGGGACGGCGCAACCACCACACCGCCTTCGACCAGGTCGCCGAGGAGGTCGAGGCCGGCCTCGAACGCCAGTGGGTGCGCCACTGCCTGGAGAAGCTCACCACGCTCCAGCGCGAGTCCGTCACCCTCGCCTACTACGACGGCTACACCTACCGTGAAGTGGCCGAGCGGCTCTCCCTGCCGCTCGGGACGGTCAAGACCCGTATGCGCGACGGACTCACACGGCTGCGCGAATGCCTGGGAGGAGTCGCATGAGCGCCCTGTACGGCCGGCCCGGGGGAGGTGCCGAGTGAGCCTGTTCCGCCGCGAGGACCTCCACTCGCTCGCCGCTCCCTACGCGCTGGACGCCCTGGAGCCCGACGAACGGCGCCGCTTCGAGCAGCATCTGGAGAGCTGCGACCGCTGTCCGGCCGAGGTGCGCGCCCTGTCCGAGGACGCGGTCCGGCTCGCCTGGTCGACGGCCGCGCCGGCCCCCGCCGCGATGCGCGACCGGGTCTTCGCCGCCGTACGCAACACACCTCAGGAGAGCGGCGCGCCCCAGGAGAACCAGTCCTGGAGCGCCCAGCCGCCGCGGTCCCAGCATCTGCCGCGGCATGTGTGGGGGACCGAGCCGCCGCCGAGGTCGCGCGCCCGTGCGCCCCGGTTGCGCTCTTGGCTCGTCCCGCTGTCCACCGTCACGGCGGCCGCCGCGCTCGTGGTGGCCTCCCTCTTCGCCGTCCAGGCCGACCGCAGCCGCGACCAACTGGCCACCGAGCGCGCGCAGGCGAGTGAGATCGCCCACGTTCTCACCGCGCCGGACGCCCGTGCGACCAGCGACCGGGACGCGGAGGGCCACAGAATCGGAGTGATCGCTTCTGCGGAGGAGGGGAGCGCGATCGTGACCCTCAGCGGATTCGAGGACCTCCCGAAGAACCGGGTGCACCAGCTCTGGCTCATGCGCCCCGATGTGCAACCACGCTCCCTGGGTCTCTTCGACGGCGACACGCCCTTGGTCACGAGCGGAATGAACACCGACGCGACGTCACTCGCCGTGACCGTCGAACCCGACGGGGGGTCACCGCAGCCCACCAGCCAGCCAGTTGTCCAACTCGCCCTGGAATCGGTCGGATTCGGAGAGTAATCAGCAACATCGATACGGGGTAGGTGAATACCGGGACCGTGATTCCCGAGTGCTCGGGCGGGGCGATATGGTTACGCTGCCCGGGCCGGGTGGACTCGTACGGGTGGGGAGTGACATGGAACAGATAACAGTGCGCAGGGCGCGAGTCCCTGCGATCACGTGCGGGAGCAGCGCGGCCAGCTCGCGCCTCGACCGACATCTCTCGGTGCTGAGCGGCCCCGCCGTGCCACAGCGCGAGGCCGCCGAGGCGACCTCGCTGATGCGCGAGATAACGTCACGTTCCCCGCAGGAGCGCAGTAGCCGCAAGGACACGCGCGTCGGCCGGGTCTCGCTGTTCGCCCCCCTGAAGAGGCTGCGCCGCTCGCTGTTCGGCAGCCGCTAGCACCACCGCACCAAGGGCTTTCCCCGCGGGAGGCCCGCGCTCAGGCCACCACGCCGTCCCGGCGCAACGCTGCGATCTCGTCGTCCGTCATCCCCGCGGCACGCAGCAGCGACCCGGTGTGCTCCCCGAGCGCGGGCACCGCACCCATCCGCGCCTCGTCCCCGCCCGGCAGCGTGATGGGCGGCAGCAGCGCCCTGAGCGGCCCCACCGGTGAGTCCACTTCCCGCCATCGGTCCCGGGCCGCCAACTGCGGGTGCTCCGCCACCTCCGTCACATCCCGTAGCCGCGCGCAGGCGATCCCCGCCGCCTCCAGCCGCGCCAGCGCCTCGTCGGTGTCCAGCAGCCCCAGTGCCTCCGCGACGAGCTCGTCCGTACGGTCCCGGCGCTCGACCCGCGCCGGATTCGTCGCGAACGCCGGGTCGTCCGCCAACTCCGGGCGCCCCAGCACCTGTTCGGCGAGCCGCCGCCACTCCCGGTCGTTCTGCACCGACAGCAGCACCCGCCCGCCGTCCGCCGTCGGATAGGCGTCGTACGGCGCGATCACCGCGTGGCCGAGGCCCGTGCGGGCCGGCGCGCTCCCGCCGTGCATCGCGTGGTGCAGCGGATGCCCCATCCACTCCGCCAGCGCCTCCAGCATCGACACCTCCACCGGCCCGCCCCGCCCGGTCGTACCCCGCCGGACGAGCGCCGCGAGAACCCCCGAGAACGCGTACATCCCGGCGGCGATGTCCGCCGCCGGGATGCCCGCCTTCACGGGCCGCTCCGGTGTCCCCGTCACCGACACCAGCCCGGCCTCGCACTGCACGAGCATGTCGTACGCCCGCTTGCGCGCGTACGGGCCCGACGCCCCGTAGCCGGAGATGTCCACGGCGATCAGCCGGGGGTGCGCTGCGCACAGCGAGGCCGCGTCCAGGCCGAGCCGGGCCGCCGCGCCGTGCGCGAGGTTCTGCACGAACACGTCCGCGTCCGCCACCAGCCGGCGTACGACGGCCAGTCCGCGCGGGTCCTTCAGGTCCAGCGCGAGGGACTCCTTGCCCCGGTTGCACCACACGAAGTGCGAGGCCAGGCCCCGGGCCGCGGTGTCGTAGCCGCGGGCGAAGTCACCGCCGTCCACCCGCTCGACCTTGATGACCCGGGCGCCGAGGTCGGCGAGCTGCCGGGTGGCGAAGGGGGCCGCGACGGCCTGCTCTACGGCGACGACGGTGATGCCGTCGAGGGGCAGGGGGTCACCGGCGCGGGGGAGTGGAGACATGCCGTGGATCATGTCCCCGCCGGGGCGCGGTTGTCACCAGGGAGTGCCGCGTGTCACGTGCCCAGGCGACGCGCCCCGGGGTCGGCGGCCTCCGGCCCGTCCCCCGAACGGGCCGGAGGTCACCTGGGCCCCGCCGCGTAGGTGCGGACCGCGAGCGGTACGAACACCGCGAGCAGCAGCGCGCACCAGAGCAGCGACCCGGCGACGGGATGCGTCACCGGCCATGCGGCGCCCTCCGGCACGGCCGCGTTCCCGAAGAGGTCGCGCAGGGCCGTGGCGAGGGCGCTGATCGGGTTCCACTCGGCGGCGGTGCGCAGCCAGCCAGGCAGACCCTCGGTCGGGATGTACGCGCTGGAGAGCAGCGGCAGGAGGAAGGCGGCACCGCCCAGCTGTCCGGACGCCTCCTCGTTGCGGGTGAGCAGCCCCAGGAAGATGCCGATCCACACGCACGCGAACCGGAACAGCAGCAACAGCCCGAACCCGCCGGCCGCCGCGAGCGCGCCCCCCTCGATCCGCCAGCCCACCGCCAGCCCGACCAGCAGGAACAGCACCGTCCCCGCGACCGTGACCACCACGTCCGCCAGCGCCTGGCCCAGGGGCACGGCGGCCCGGCTCATGGGCAGCGTCCGGAAGCGGTCCATCACGCCTCGGTGGGTGTCCTGGGCGGCCTGGAACATCCCGGTCATGATCCCGCCGGAGGCGGTCGCCACCAGCAGACCGGGCACCAGGAACCGCCGGTACTCCTCGCCGGGCACGGCGAGGGCGCTGCCGAAGACGTACCCGAAGAACAGCAGCATCGAGATGGGCATGATCTGGGTGAGGATCAGCAGGCCCGGGTTGTTGCGGACCCGCCGCAGCTGCCGGCCCAGCATCGCCGTGCCGTCGTACGCCAACGAGCTCACGCCGCACGTCCCTTGAGGTCGCGCCCGTCGTGTCGCTCGTGTCGCTCGTGTCGGTCGTGTCGCTCGTGTCGGTCGAGTCGGTCGTGTGGGTCGCGGAGACCCGTCGGCGCGCTGTCGGTGAGACGGAGGAACACGTCGTCGAGCGTGGGCGGGCGCAGGCTCGCGTCGAGCAACGGCACGCCCGCCGCGTCGAGTTCCCGCACCAGTCGGGGGAGCGTGAGCGTGGGATCGAGCGCGATCGCACCGACGGCGTGCCGGTCGTGGTCGAACGAGGGCTCCGCGCCGGTCAGTTGGTCGAGGACACCCGCCGCCGCCGTCATCGCGTCCGGGTGGGCGACGACGACCTCCGCGAACGAGCCGATGAGTGCCTTGAGTTGGGGCGGCGAGCCGCTGTGGGCGATCCGGCCCCGATCCATCAGCACGATCCGGTCGGCGAGTTGGTCGGCCTCCTCCAGATACTGCGTGGTCAGCAGCACGGTCGTCCCCTCCTCCTTCAGGGCCCGCACGGCGTCCCAGGTCCGGCTGCGGCTGACCGGGTCGAGGCCGGTGGTGGGCTCGTCCAGGAAGAGCACCGCCGGGTGCCGGATGAGACTGGCCGCGAGGTCGAGCCGACGGCGCATACCCCCCGAGTAGGTGGAGGCCGGCCGGTCGGCGGCCTCGGTCAGACCGAAGCGGTCGAGGAGTTCGGCCGCGCGGGCCGCCGTGTCGCGGACCCGGTGCAGCCGGGCGAACAGTCGCAGGTTCTGCCGTCCGGTGAGGTCGCCGTCGACCGACGCGTACTGCCCGGTCACCCCGATCACCCGCCGGACGGCGGCCGGCTCCCGCACGAGGTCGTGGCCCGCGATCCGGGCCGACCCGGCGTCCGGCCGCAGCAGGGTCGCCAGCAGCCGTACGGCTGTCGTCTTGCCCGCGCCGTTCGGGCCGAGCATCCCGACCACCGTGCCCTCCTCCACGGCCAGATCGAGACCGCGCACGGCACGAACGTCGCCGAAGCTCTTCTCCAGACCCTGACTAAGTACAGCGTACGTAGTAGTCATGGGTGGACCATAGCGCATTACGTACGCTGTACGTAACTAGGATGGTGGCCGAGGTGATGATCGATGGCTGGCCGAGCGGCCCGACCCGAAGTGATCTGGGCGCGTCCCGAGCGCACCGGCCGGGGCCCGAGGCCCGCGTTCAGCCGCGCCGACATCGCGGCGGCGGCCGTGCGCCTCGCCGACGCGGGCGGCCTCGACGCCGCGTCCATGCGCCACGTGGCCGCCGAGCTGGGCTGCGGCACGATGTCGCTCTACAACTACGTGCCGCGCAAGGAGGACCTGTACGAGCTGATGGTCGACGTGGTCGCCGGGGAGCACGAGCTGTGGGAGCCGGGCGGGGACTGGCGGGCCGATCTGCGCCGGGTGGCCCACCAGACGCGTGACCTGCTGCGCCGGCATCCCTGGATGCCCCGGCTGATGTCGCCGGTCTACGGGTTCAGTCCCAACAGCCTGCGGTTTCTGGAGCACTGCATGGCCTGCATGGACTCGCTCGACGCGCCGTACGGGACGAAGATGCAGCTCCTGGGGATGCTGAACGGGTGCGTGACGACCTACGTCGCGAACGAGCTGGCGACCGCCGAGCGGGTGCGCTCACTGCCGTGGTCGGAGGAGCGTGAGAACGAGGTCCGGATCGCGTACCTCGGCGGGCAGATCGCGAGCGGGGCGTATCCGCGGCTGGCCGCGGCCTTCACGGAGGACTCCGGGCCGATCGATCTGGAGGCCGTGTTCGAGTGGATGCTGGACAGGGTCCTGGACTCGTTCGCGCCGTAGGGGATGCCCCGGAACACGCCTGGGGCCCTACAGCAGGGTGAACTGGCCCTCCGGGCCCTCCTCCCGGTGGTCCAGGACCGAGGCGGGCCGGCGGGAGGAGTCCGGGACCGGGAGTACTCCCGCCCGGCGCAGGTCCGCTGTCGTGATCGCGTTCTCGACCGTCAACTCGGCCTGTCGCGGCCGTAGTTCGGCCAGCAACGCCAGGACGGTGATCAGTTCGAGCAGCTCCGACGTCCAGGCCTGCGGCCAGGTCGTCGGGCGGATCGCCTCCAGGGTGCCCGGCTCCGCCGGTTCCGTTCTGCGGGTGAACCACTCCTCCAGCACACGGACACCGCCGACGTGGAAGTCCCAGGCCTCGGCCGGGACGGGGGAGATGCGGCCCTCGTCGACGACGAGGCTCTCCGCGTCGCGGTCGTAGCGGACGTCGACCGGGCGGGAGGGGAGCGGGGCGCGCACGTACGGGCGACGGCCGCCGGGGAGCTTGGGCCGGTCGCCGTCGCGGCGCATGAGCCACAGGGCGCGGCGGCCCAGCTCGACGCCGCGCGACCAGACGTCCGGGTCGGCGGCCAGGGGCACTTCGACACCGTCGGGGCCGGGGCGCGCGGCCACCAGGATCCAGGCGAGGACGTCGACGGGATCGACCGGATCGACGGGGCCGGTGCGGAGGTGCTCGCCGAGGTACGCCGTCAGCCCCGGCGCGAGGTTCGGTTCGGCGGCCCCGGGGCGGCGGTACAGCGGGTGGACGCCGCCGATGCGGGGGCCGTGGAGCGGCGCGAGCGGGAGGACGGACGACGCGAGGAGCAGGGGTCCGGAGGGCTCCGGGGCCGACGTCTGCTCGACCACGAAGACCTGCCGCTCGTCCGCCACCCGCCACAGCTCGGGACGGGCCGAGTCGATGAGGCGGTGGTCGGGGATGACCCATTGCTCGTCGAAGGGGGCGGCCAGGACGCGGACCGGCTCCGGGCAGGGGCCCGACTCCCGGACCAGCCGGCCGGTACCGGTGGACCGGCCCGGCAGCTGCGCCACCGCCGAGGTGAGCGTGCGGGAACGCGTGGGGACGAACAGGGTCTCGCGGTCCGGGCCCTCCGCCTTCACCAGGGCGTCCCAGCGGGCCTTCAGGGACACGGCGTCGGGGGCCGTCGGCCACCCCCGGCCCAGCCGTGGCGGTGCGACGGACCACGGCATGAGGTCCGCGAGTCGCGGAGCGTCGTCGGGCGTCACGCTGGGCATCGTACGGCCTCGTCAGGGGGCGTCGAGGGTCACGGTGAACGAGAAGCGGTCGCCGCGGTAGTGGATGACCGCCACGTCGAGGACGCGGCCGGACTCGTCGCGGGTGACGCCCGTGTAGTGCAGGATCGGGCTGAGCAGCGGGACCTGGAGCAGGCGGGCGGTCTCCGGGTCGGCGATGCGGGCCTCGACGGTGTCGGTGATCCGGCCGATGCCCACGCCCACGACATCGCGCAGCACCTTGGTCATCGGCCAGCGGAGCAGGTCGTCACGGTCGATGCGTTCAACCAGCTCGGGGCGGACGTAGTTGCGGGCGTGGTTGGTGGGCTCGCCCGTCCGCTCGTCGCCGCGCAGCCGGTGGTAGGTGGCCACCTCGGTCAAGTCCGGGAAGTACTGCGCGAGTTCACCCGACAGGGGGGTGCTGCCGTGGTCCAACAGCTCGGTCGTCATCCCCGACTGCTGGGCCACGATCGCGTCCACGGAACCGAGCAGCCGCACCGGGGAGCCCCGCTGGGCGCTCGGCTCGATGAACGTACCGCGCCGGCGGTGCCGGCTGATCAGCCCCTCGTCCTCCAGCTCCTTCAGCGCCTGCCGCATGGTCAGCACACTCACGCCGTAGTGCCCGGCCAGCTGTTCCTCGGTCGGCAGCCGCAGCGACTCCTGCGGCGACCGGCCGAGTATCGAGGCGCGCAGCGACTGCGACACCTGATACCAGAGCGGCAGTTTGCGGTTCAGGACGATCGAGTCCGGAGCGAATGAGGTCACGACGGTATCCGTACCCGGCCCCAGGCCCTCAGTGCAACGGGCCGAAGTGGCGCCGGAGCCCGGACCACACGTCGTCGTACCCGCGCTGCAGCCGCTCCGAGCGGGCCGCCTGCTCGGTGGTGAGGACGGGCCAGCGCGTCTCGAACATGAACGCGAGCCCGTCGTCCACCCGCTGCGGCTTCAGCTCCGCCGCGCTCGCCCGGTCGAAGGTCTCCCGGTCCGGGCCGTGCGCCGACATCATGTTGTGCAGCGAGCCGCCCCCGGGCACGAATCCCCCTTCTCCGGCGGTCTTCGCGTCGTACGCGCCCTCGATCAGGCCCATGTACTCGCTCATCACGTTCCGGTGGAAGTAGGGCGGCCGGAACGTGTCCTCGCCCACCAGCCAGCGCGGCGCGAACACCACGAAGTCCACCGCCGCGAGCCCCGGGGTGTCGCTCGGCGAGGTCAGCACCGTGAAGATCGACGGGTCCGGGTGGTCGTACGAGATCGTCCCGATGACATTGAAACGGCGCAGGTCGTAGACGTACGGGGTGTGGTTGCCGTGCCAGGCGACGACGTCGAGCGGGGAGTGGTCGTAGATGGCCGTCCAGAGGTTGCCGCAGAACTTGTTCACCACCTCCACCGGGCCCTCGACGTCCTCGTACGCGGCCACCGGCGCCCGGAAGTCACGGGCGTTGGCAAGGCCGTTGGCGCCGATCGGGCCGAGGTCGGGGAGGCGGAAGGGGGCGCCGTAGTTCTCGCAGACGTAGCCGCGGGCGGAGGCGTCGAGGAGGTCGACGCGGAAGCGGACGCCCCGGGGGATCAGGGCGACCTCACCAGGTTCGGCGCGCAGCAGGCCGAACTCCGTGCGCAGCAGGAGGCCGCCCCGCTCCGGGACGATCAGAAGTTCGCCGTCCGCGTCGCCGAAGACCCGCTCCATGGCGGAATTGGCGTGATACAGGTGCACGGTCATGCCCGAGCGCCGCGCCGCGTCCCCGTTGCCGCCGAGGGTCCACAGGCCCGAGAGGAAGTCGGTGCCCGCCGGGGGCTCCGGCAGGGGGTTCCAGCGCAGGCGGTTGGGGTCGGGGACGGTCTCGGTGAAGGGGGCCGTGCGCAGCGCGCCGTTGTCCGTGCGCGTGAACGCGGGGTGCGCGGCGGACGGGCGGATCCGGTACAGCCAGGAGCGGCGGTTGTGCGGCCTCGGTTCGGTGAACGCGGTGCCGCTGAGCTGCTCCGCGTACAGGCCGAGCGGGGCGCGCTGCGGGGAGTTGCGGCCGTGCGGCAGCGCGCCCGGGACTGCCTCCGAGGCGTGTTCGTTGCCGAAGCCGGTGAGGTACTCCAGTCCCTCGGCCGTCTTCCTCGCGTCCCCGTTCATGCCCGCTCCCTCGCGATCCCGATTCCTGTGCTTCACCGTAGGATTCGGCCGGGGTGGGTGCAAGGGGACGAGGCGGCGGCGGGGCGCCGACGGGCGACAACCGGACGTCGGCGGGGCGCAGACGTGCGACAACCGGACGTCGGCGGGGCGCAGACGTGCGACAACCGGACGTCGGCGGGGCGTCCGCAGCTCGGGTGCATCGGGCGGAGGGGGAGAACCGGACCGCGAGGAGATCCGTCCTGTCAGTGCGGTGCTCTAGTCTCCCGGCAGGCTGAGGGTGTGCGGATGTTCGGTGTTCGCACGGTCCAGCGCTGAGCGGGAGCTGCGGTACCGGCCGTACTGATATTCGGACAGCTCATCGGACCTAGGCGGAAAGGCATCATGAAGCCCGTGTCCCAGGCGACCTCCCTGCGCCGTGCCCCCGTGCAACGGCGCAGTGCCGAACGACTGACCAGGATCCTCGACGCCTGCGCCGACCTCCTCGACGAGGTCGGCTACGACGCGCTGAGCACCCGCGCCGTGGCGCTGCGCGCGGGTGTGCCCATCGGCTCCGTCTACCGCTTCTTCGGCAACAAGCGCGCGATGGCCGACGCGCTGGCCGAACGCAACCTGGACCGTTTCACCGACCGGGTCACCCGCCGCCTCCAGGGGACGGGCGGCCGGGACTGGCGCACCGCGATGGACGCCGTGCTCGACGAGTACCTCGACATGAAGCGCAACGCCCCGGGCTTCGCCCTCATCGACTTCGGCAACCAGATCCCGGTCGGCGGCAGCCGGCAGGAGCCCAACCACCGGGTCGCCGACCGTCTGTCCGACCTGCTCTCCGCGTTCATCGGCCGCACCCCCGACGAGGACCTGCGCCGCACCTTCCTGATCGCCGTCGAGACCGCCGACACCTTGGTGCACCTGGCCTTCCGGGTCTCCCCGGAGGGTGACGAGCGGATCATCCAGGAGATGCGGGAGCTGCTGCGGGCCTATCTCGCGCGCGTGCTGGACTGAGCCCCGCCCGGGGGTCCGGAGCGTCCCGCCGGGCCCCCGCGCCGACCGCCTCCGTGCGCCGACCGTGCCCGTGCGGCCGCCCCCTCGTTCTCGCTGTTTCCCGACAAGACCCGCGGCAGCCCCTCCCCGTGATGCATACCGGTCGGTATGCTCGGCTCGGTGTCGCGTGTCCGCACGCGGCCCTCGTCCGAGCGTCACCGTCGCCGCCGCCCCCTCCGGGAGGACCCGTGTCCACCACCACCGACTCCCGCACCGCCCTGCGCGTCTGCCCGCTCTGCGAGGCGACCTGCGGACTCACCCTCACCATCGAGGGCAGCCGGGTGACCAGGGCCCGCGGCGACCGGGACGACGTCTTCAGCAAGGGCTTCATCTGCCCGAAGGGCGCCTCTTTCGGGGCGGCCGACGGCGACCCCGACCGGCTGCGCACCCCGCTGGTCCGCAAGGACGGGGAGCTGCGGGAAGCCACCTGGGCGGAGGCCTTCGACGCCGTCGCCGCCGGACTGCGGCCCGTTGTCGAGGCGCACGGCCCGAACTCCGTCGGTGTCGTCCTCGGCAACCCGAACGTCCACACCATGGCCGGCGCCCTCTACCCGCCGCTCCTGCTCGCCGGGCTCGGCACCCGCAGCCTGTTCACCGCCTCCACCGTCGACCAGATGCCCAAGCACGTCTCCAGCGGGCTCCTGTACGGCGACGCCCACGCGATCCCCGTCCCCGACCTGGACCGCACCGACCATCTGCTGCTCCTCGGCGCCAACCCGCTGGAGTCCAACGGCAGTCTGTGCACCGCCCCCGACTTTCCCGGCAAGCTCAAGGCGCTCAAGGCGCGCGGCGGCACCCTCACCGTCGTGGACCCCCGTCTGACCCGGACGGCCAAGCTCGCGGACCGGCACATCGCGATCCGGCCGGGCACGGACGCGCTGCTGCTGGCTGCGATGGCCCAGGTGCTGTTCGAGGAGGGGCTCACCGACCTCGGGGACCTCGCACCGCATGTGCAGGGGGCCGACGAACTCGCCGCGGCCATGAGGGAGTTCACCCCGGAGGCCGTCGCCGGCTCCTGCGACGTCGACGCCGGGACCATCCGCGAGCTCGCCCGCGAACTGGCCGCCGCGCCCACCGCCGCCGTCTACGGCCGCATCGGCAGCTGCACCGTCCCGCACGGCACCCTCGCCAGCTGGCTGGTCGACGTCCTCAACATCCTCACCGGCAACCTCGACCGGCCCGGCGGCGCGCTCTTCCCGCACTCCGCGACCGACAAGACCCCCCGGCCCGCCGGACCCGGCCGGGGCTTCGGCCTCGGCCGCTGGCACAGCCGGGTCAGCGGCCACCCCGAGGCCAAGGGCGAACTGCCGCTGTCCGCGCTCGCCGAGGAGATCGACACCGCCACCCCCGAGGGCAGCCCCGTCCGCGCCCTCATCACGGTCGCCGCCAACCCGGTGCTCTCCGCGCCCGACGGCGACCGCCTCGACAAGGCGCTCGACTCGCTGGACTTCATGGTCAGCGTCGACCCCTACCTCGGCGAGACGGCCCGCCACGCCGACGTGGTCCTGCCGCCGCCCCCGCCCTCGCAGGCCCCGCACTTCGACTTCGCGTTCAACGCCTTCGCCGTGCGCAACCAGGTCCGCTACAACCGCGCCGCCGTCCCGCTGGAGGACGGCCGCATGGCCGAGACCGAGATCCTCGCCCGCCTCACCCTCGCCGCCACCGGGATGCACGGCGCCGACCCGTCCGTCGTGGACGACCTGGTCATCGGCCAGACCCTGGGCAAGGCCGTCAAGGAGGCCCACTCGCCCGTCCACGGCCGCGACCCGAAGGAACTCGCCGGCCTGCTCACCGGCGACACCGGCCCCGAGCGCCGCCTCGACATGATGCTGCGCCTCGGCCCGTACGGCGAGGGCTTCGGCGCGGAGCCGGACGGACTGACGCTGGACAGGCTCCTCGCCCACCCGCACGGCATCGACCTCGGTCCGCTGAAGCCCCGACTGCCGCAGCCGCTGAAGACGGTCAGCGGAAAGGTGGAGCTGCTGCCGCGACCGATCGTCGACGATCTGCCCAGGCTCCGCACCGCCCTGCGCGAGCGCCCGGACGGGCTGGTCCTCATCGGCCGCCGCCATCTGCGCTCCAACAACAGCTGGCTGCACAACATCCCCGCCCTCACCGGCGGCACCAACCGCTGCACCCTCCACATCCACCCCGCCGACGCCGACCGCCTCGGCCTCGCCGACGGCGACGCCGTACGGATCAAGGGCGCCGGGGGAGAGGTCACCGCTCCCGTCGAGGTCACCGACGTCGTACGACGGGGTGTCGTGAGCCTTCCGCACGGCTGGGGACACGACCGTCCGGGCACCCGCATGAGCCACGCGGCGATCGACCCCGGGGTCAACGTCAACCAGCTCCTCGACGGCTCCCAGCTCGACCCGCTGTCGGGCAACGCGGTCCTCAACGGAGTGCCCGTGGAACTCGCCCGAGCAGGCGCAACGCTGTGACCTGGAGTTCTGCGCTTATTGCTCGCATGTCAACGTCTTGTTAACGCTTGTGGACCCGCCCTAACGTCGTCGCACCGCCGGTGCCCTGGTGGGAGTTCAAGGGCGAACGTTAGGTATCCACATGTTGACCATCCTCGGCTTCGCCATGATCGCGACCTTCCTGGTCCTGATCATGATGAAGAAGATGTCGCCGATCGCGGCGCTCGTGCTGATCCCGGCACTCTTCTGCGTGTTCGTCGGAAAGGGAGCCCATCTCGGCGACTACGTCATCGAGGGGGTGGGCAATCTCGCGCCCACCGCCGCGATGCTGATGTTCGCCATCGTCTACTTCGGCCTCATGATCGACGTCGGGCTCTTCGACCCGATCGTCCGAGGCATCCTGAAGTTCTGCAAGGCCGACCCGCTGCGCATCGTCGTGGGCACGGCCCTGCTCGCCGCGATCGTCTCGCTGGACGGCGACGGCTCGACCACCTTCATGATCACCGTCTCGGCCATGTACCCGCTGTACAAGCGCCTGAAGATGAGCCTGGTCGTGATGACCGGCGTCGCCGCCACCGCCAACGGCGTGATGAACACGCTGCCCTGGGGCGGCCCGACCGCCCGCGCCGCCACCGCGCTCAAGCTCGACGCCGGCGACATCTTCGTCCCGATGATCCCGGCGCTCCTCGTCGGCCTGCTCTTCGTCTTCGTCCTCGCCTACTTCCTCGGTCTGCGCGAGCGCAAGCGCCTCGGTGTGCTGAGCCTCGACGAGGTCCTGGAGCAGGAGAAGATCGTCAAGGACGAGGAGAAGTCCGGCTCCGAGGAGACCGTGCTCGTGGGCGCGGGCGCCGCGTCGGCCGCCGGCTCCGGCGACGACAAGGTCCGTACGACGAAGGCCACCGGCGGCGCGGGCTCCGGCACCGACGCCGACTCCGAGGACGACGACGTCGAGGACGTCCGCCTCCAGGGCCTGGACCCCAACCGCCCGACGCTGCGCCCCAAGCTGTACTGGTTCAACGCGCTGCTCACGGTCACGCTGCTGACCGCCATGATCATGGAGTGGCTGCCGATCCCGGTGCTCTTCCTGCTCGGCGCCGCGCTCGCGCTGACGGTCAACTTCCCCCACATCCCCGACCAGAAGGACCGGCTCGCCGCGCACGCGGACAACGTCCTCAACGTCTCCGGCATGGTCTTCGCCGCCGCCGTCTTCACCGGCGTCCTCCAGGGCACCGGCATGGTCGACTCGATGGCCAAGTGGATCGTCGACGGCATCCCCGGCGGCATGGGCCCGCACATGGCCCTGGTCACCGGCTTCCTGAGCCTGCCGCTCACCTACTTCATGTCCAACGACGGCTTCTACTTCGGCGTCCTCCCGGTCCTCGCCGAGGCCGGTGCCGCCCACGGGGTCTCGCCGCTGGAGATCGCCCGCGCCTCCCTCGTCGGCCAGCCGCTGCACATGTCCAGCCCGCTGGTCCCGGCCGTCTACGTGCTCGTGGGCATGGCGAGGGTCGAGTTCGGCGACCACACCAGGTTCGTGGTGAAGTGGGCGGCGGCGACCTCGCTGATCATCCTCGGTGCCGGTGTGCTGTTCGGCATCATCTGAACCAGGGAACCCGACTCCCCGGCACCGGAGCGGAGTTCGCTCGCACCGGCGTGAACTTCCCCCAGGAGGACCCGCATCGTGAGGCCCGGTAGGAACCGCGGCTGGCTGCTCCGCCTCGTCATCGCCTTCAGCTTCGCGCAGGGGGCGGTGTCGATGGCGCGGCCCGCCGTGTCCTACCGGGCCCTCGCGTTGGGCGCCGACGAGCGGGCGATCGGTGTGATCGCGGGGGTCTACGCCCTGCTCCCGCTGTTCGCCGCCGTCCCGCTCGGCCGCAGGACCGACCAGGGCCGGTGCGCGCCCCTGCTGCCGGTCGGTGTCGTCCTCATATCCGGCGGCTGCGTCCTGAGCGGTCTGGCGAACTCCCTGGCTGCGATGGCCGTCTGGAGCGGGGTGATGGGCCTCGGTCACCTCTCCTTCGTCATCGGCGCCCAGTCCCTGGTGGCCCGCCAGTCCGCGCCGCACGAACACGACCGCAACTTCGGCCACTTCACCATCGGCGCCTCCCTCGGCCAGTTGGTCGGCCCGATCGCGGCGGGCACCCTGATCGGCGGCCCGGACATGGCCCGGACCAGCGCCCTGGCGCTGGTGGTCGCGGGCGCCGGGGCGGCGGTCGCGTTCACCTCGCTGTGGCGGATAGAGCGTCCCGTCGGACCCAAGTCCCGTGCGGGGCAGGGCGGACGCGTGCCCGTGCACCGCATCCTGCGCACCCGTGGCGTGCCGGGCGGCATCTTCATCAGCCTCGCCGTGCTGTCGGCGACGGACATCCTCACCGCGTATCTGCCGGTGGTCGGTGAACACCGGGGCATCGCGCCCTCGGTGATCGGCGCCTTGCTGAGCCTGCGGGCGGCGGCGACCATCGCGTGCCGTCTGGTGATGACACCCATGCTCCGCCTGCTCGGCCGGACCGCGCTGCTCACGGTCACCTGTGTGCTGGGGGCCGTGCTGTGCGCCGGGATCGCGCTGCCCGTGCCGGTGTGGGCGCTCGCCCTGATCCTCGCCGCCCTCGGGTTCTGCCTCGGGGCCGGGCAGCCGCTGTCCATGACGACGGTGGTGCAGGCCGTGCCGGACGACGCCCGCTCCACCGCCCTCGCGCTGCGCCTGACGGGGAACCGGCTGGGGCAGGCCGGGGCACCGGCCGCCGCGGGTCTGATCGCCGGGGTCGCGGGCGTGGCCGCGCCGTTCGTGATGCTGGGCGCGCTGCTGCTGGTGTCGTCGGCCATCGCCCTGCGCTCACCGGCGGAGCCGGGGCGGGTGGGGAGGGCGGGACGGGACCGGAGGCGTGGCACCTCGGCGAAGCGGAGGGAGAACGGCTCGCGGTCGGCCGCGTCGGACGAGTCCCTGAGCCGTAAGGGGGACATCTGACGGGTCGTCGGGCGCGGCTCCCCCCACGCCCGGTGTGATGTGACAGAGGGTCAGGCGAAAGAGCGATTTGTGTGAAAATCGTCTGACTCGGAGGTTCTGCATGTCCACCTCGTCCCGCCCGCGCCCCGCCGGAGTGCGCGCGAGTGCCGCCGCCGTCCTCGCGGCCCTCACCGTCACGGGAGCCAGCCTGATCACGGCACCGGCCGCCGTCGCCGCCCCGGGCGACCCCGACGTCGTGATCCACAGGGTGGGCTTCCCGTTCGACAACCAGCGCAACCAGCCGCTGGTCTGCGACTTCTACCTCTCCGCCTTCAACTTCCCCGAGGACCCCACGCCGTCGCAGCGCATCAGCTGGACCATCGACCGCCAGCCCCCCGCGCCGCGCACCGACCCCGTCGCCACGGGCGAGATCACCCTCGCGGCCGACGGCACCGGACACAGCACCCCCGTGGCGCCCCCGAACGCGGCGCGCCTGCCCAACGGCAACTACGTGCTGACCTGGCGGACCATCGGCGGGACGCTGGAGGAGGGCCGCCGGGACATCAACGTCAACTGCCCGCTCAACGGACTCGCCGGGCCCGAGGGCGCGGTTCCGGCCGGTGGCGGCGGCCTCGCCCTCACCCAGAACTTCTCGCCGGTCGTCGGCGCGGCCGCCGTGGGACTCGCCGCGGTCGGTGGCGTGGCCTATCTGCGGCTGCGCCGTCGCCGCGCCGATGGCGCCGCGTAGACGACGGCGCAGGCCCTGGCACCGGACGCGCGCCTACCGCCTGACGCGGACGGTCGTCATGGCCACCGCGCTGGTGGTGGGCGGCGTCCACATCGCGGAGAACAGGGAGCAGCGGACCGGGACCACCGAGGCCGGCGCCGTCTGGGCCGACTCCGGGGCGCGCGGCGCGGAGGACCCGCGCGCCCGGGAGTCCCTGTACTTCACGCCCCCGCCGCCCGAGGAGCCCGTACCCACACCGCCCCCGACAGCGGCACCCGACCGACGGGCGGCGGGCGCCGGACCGGCCGCGCCCACCGAGCCGACGCGGCCGGTCAGCCAGGCACCCGCCCGCCCGACCGTGCCCACCCCCGCGACCGCGCCGACGGGACCGGCGTCCGCCGCACCCACGACGCCGACGGCCGCCGCGCCCGCCGGACAGACACCCGTCCAGCCCGCCACCACCGCGCCCGTGCGGCCCGCGTCCACGTCCGGGCCCGCCGAGCCGAGGAAACCGGCCCGCCCCCGTACGCTGCCGCCCTCCCCGGCGAAGACCGTCACCATCCCCTACCTGGGCATCGAGGCACCGGTGACCGCTCTCCGCCTCGACGCCGGTCGACGCCTCCCCGCGCCGCCGGACGACCAGCCGAAGCTGGTCGGCTGGTACGCGGAGGGGCCCGCGCCCGGCGGACCCGGCACGGCGGTCGTCGTCGGTCACAAGGACACCAGGACGGGCCCCGCCGTCTTCGCCGCGCTGGACGTGATCAAGCCCGGCCGACTCGTCGAGGTCCTGCGGGCGGACGGCCGTACCGCCGTCTACACCGTGGACGCCGTGAAGTCGTACGAGAAGGACCGCTTCCCCAGCAAGAAGGTGTACGGCCATCGCGGGCGTCCCGAACTGCGCCTGATCACCTGCGGGGGGACGTACGACCGGCGGAAGGGCTACGCGAGCAACGTGGTCGTCTTCGCCCACCTCACCGCGACCCGGGAACCGGCGCGCGGTCCCTGAACCGGTCGCAGCCCCTGCACGGGCACGCAAGCCCTGAACCAGCGCGCAGGGCGCGCGCAGCCCGCCTCGACGAGCCCCGGGGGCGTACGGGCGCACGCACGGCCCGGTCCCGGCGCGGCCGAGGGATCCGGAAGCGGCGATCCCGCTAGGCCCTGGCGTCACATTCCCGCCTGCCCCGCGACGCCATGCACGCGCTCTCGACGCACCGGGCACCGACCCGAGTACGTCCGGTACGCGAGTCAGTGCCCGGCACGCCCAGAGCACGCTCCCCCGGTCTCGGCTGCGCTCGACCGGGAGGTACCCCCACGACGCCGCGGGGCCGCCCTTCGGGCGACGACGGGAATGCGACGACAGGGCCTAGAAGCGTCCTGAAGATCTTGAAAATGCGCCCGGCTTGCCCTACTTGATGGCGATTGACATTTACCGGCAATCCAGGGTGAGTCGGGCGGCCAGAGCAAGATCTTCAGCGGTCTCCTAGAGCTGGACCCATGACCTCGCACCCCCCACGGCCGAGCGCTTCCGCGACCACCCGGACCCACACGCGCCCCCACTCACACGCCTCCCTGCGCTCCCTTCGTTCCCGGGGCGCCCTCGCGCTCACCGCCTGTCTGCTGGTCGTGGGCGCCCCGACCGCGTACGCGACCCTCGCCGAGGACGCCCCCGCCGGTACCGTGATCGCCCCGGCACGTGGCACGCCCTACATCGAGACGCGGCTCCTGTTCGGCACCGAGCGGCCCGACGGCGGCCCGGCCGTCACCGACGCGCAGTTCACGGCCTTCGTCGACCGCGCGGTCACCCCCGGGTTCCCCGACGGGCTGACCGTGCAGGAGGGGCGCGGGCAGCGGCGGGACGCGAGCGGGACGATCGAGAAGGAGCGGTCGTACGAGCTGATCCTGCTGTATCCGGTGTCGTCGGCCGCCGTGAGCGACCGGAGGATCGAGGAGATCCGCGGCGACCACCGCGAGGAGTTCGCACAGGAGGCCGTGGCGCGCGTCGACGACAGGAAGCGGGTCGACTTCTGAGACGAGGCGGCTCCGAGCCCGGCGGGGAGAGCCGCCGGCGTCGTCGTCGGTGACACTTCCGGCCGCCCCGTGGCCGACACATTCTGCCTCGTGGCCGACGAGTCCTGCCTCACTCCCCGGAGACCTGGTGCCGGAAAACTATCAGGGCTAGTTTTTGGGGCGGAACGACGACGCCCGCCCCGGAGGCAGCACGATGAAGGCACACGACGGCATGTACATCGGCGGTACCTGGCGCCCTGCCGCCGGGACCGACACGATCGAGGTCGTGAACCCGGTCGACGAGCAGGTGATCGACCGTGTCCCGGCGGGCACCGCCGAGGACGTCGACGCCGCCGTGGGCGCCGCCCGCGCCGCTCTTCCCGGCTGGGCCGCGACCCCGCCCGCCGAGCGGGGCGCGATCATCGGCGCGCTGCGCGACGCGCTCGCCGCGCGCCGGGAGGAGGTCGCCGAGACGGTGACGGCGGAGCTCGGCTCGCCGCTGCCGTTCTCCCAGAAGGTGCACGCGGACCTGCCGGTCGCGGTCGCCGGCTCCTACGCCGAACTGGCCGCCGAGCACGCCTTCGAGGAGAAGGTGGGCAACTCCACCGTGTACCACGAGCCCATCGGCGTCGTCGGTGCCATCACCCCCTGGAACTACCCGCTGCACCAGATCGTCGCCAAGGTCGCCCCCGCCCTCGCCGCCGGTTGCACCGTGGTCCTGAAGCCCGCCGAGGACACCCCGCTGACCGCCCAGCTCTTCGCCGAGGCCGTGCATGACGCGGGCGTGCCCGCCGGAGTGTTCAACCTGGTCACGGGGCTGGGCCCGGTCGCCGGTCAGGCGCTCGCCGAGCACGACGGCGTCGACCTGGTCTCCTTCACCGGCTCCACGGCGGTGGGCCGGCGGATCGCCGCGACCGCCGGCGCCGCGGTCAAGAAGGTGGCCCTGGAACTCGGCGGCAAGTCCGCCAACGTGATCCTCCCGAGCGCCGACCTGACCAAGGCGGTCGGTGTCGGTGTCGCCAACGTGATGTCCAACTCCGGTCAGACGTGCAGCGCCTGGACCCGGATGATCGTCCACACCTCCCAGTACGACGAGGCCGTCGAACTGGCGGCGGGGGCCGCCGCGAAGTACGGGGACCGCATCGGCCCGCTGGTCAACGCCAAGCAGCAGGCGCGGGTGCGGGGTTACATCGACAAGGGCGTCGCCGAGGGCGCCCGTCTGGTCGCGGGCGGCCCCGAATCCCCGCGCGAGCGGGGCTACTTCGTCAGCCCGACCGTCTTCGCCGACGTCACCCCCGAGATGACGATCGCCCAGGAGGAGATCTTCGGCCCGGTCCTGTCGATCCTCCGCTACGAGGACGAGTCCGACGCCCTGCGGATCGCCAACGGCACGGTGTACGGGCTGGCCGGCGCGGTCTGGGCCGGTGACGAGAGTGAGGCCGTGGCCTTCGCCCGCCGGATGGACACCGGCCAGGTCGACATCAACGGCGGCCGCTTCAACCCGCGGGCCCCGTTCGGGGGTTACAAGCAGTCGGGAGTGGGCCGCGAGCTGGGCACGCACGGCTTGGCGGAGTACCTCCAGACCAAGTCCCTGCAGTTCTGAGCCACCTGCTTTCCGAGTCCCACCGTTCCGACCGGGTTCCAGGCGAACCAGTAGGAGAGTCGTCCCATGGCCGTTCGAGCCGCCGTACTGCCCGCCGTCGGTGCCCCGTTGGAGATCACCGAGATCGAGCTGCCGGACCCCGGGCCCGGCCAGGTCCGGGTGCGGCTCGCCGCCGCCGGGGTCTGTCACTCCGACCTGTCGCTGTCCGACGGCACCATGCGCGTGCCGGTGCCCGCCGTGCTCGGCCACGAGGGGGCGGGCACCGTCCTGGCCGTCGGCGACGGGGTCACCCATGTCTCGCCCGGCGACGGTGTCGTCCTCAACTGGGCTCCTTCCTGCGGGAGTTGTCATGCCTGCTCGCTCGGCGAGGTCTGGCTGTGCGCGAACGCGCTGCTCGGCGCCGGGAACGTCCACGCCCGACGTGCCTCGGACGGCGCCGACCTCCACCCCGGGCTGAACGTGGCCGCCTTCGCGGAGGAGACGGTCGTGGCCGCCGGGTGTGTGCTGCCCGCGCCGGACGGGGTTCCGCTCACCGACGCGGCGCTGCTCGGCTGCGCCGTCCTCACCGGCTACGGCGCGGTCCACCATTCGGCGCGGGTCCGGGAGGGCGAGACCGTCGCCGTGTTCGGCGTGGGCGGCGTCGGGCTGGCGGCGCTCCAGGCCGCGCGGATCGCCGGCGCGTCCCGGATCGTCGCCGTGGACGTCTCCCCGGCGAAGGAGGGACTGGCCCGCGCGGCGGGGGCCACGGAGTACGTGGTCGCGTCCGAGAACACCGCCCGCGAGATCCGCGCGCTCACCGACAAGCAGGGGGTGGACGTCGCCGTGGAGTGCGTCGGCCGCGCGGTCACCATCCGGACGGCCTGGGAGTCGACCCGGCGCGGCGGCCGTACGACCGTCGTCGGCATCGGCGGCAAGGACCAGCAGGTCACCTTCAACGCGCTGGAGATCTTCCACTGGGGCCGCACCCTCTCCGGGTGCGTCTACGGCAACTCCGACCCGGCGCGCGACGTGCCGGTCCTCGCGGATCACATCCACGCCGGCCGCCTGGACCTGTCCGCCCTGGTGACCGACCGCATCTCCTTGGACGACATCCCGGTGGCCTTCGACAACATGCGAGCCGGCAAGGGCGGCCGGGCTTTGGTGACGTTCTGATCCGGCTGCGGCTGCGGCTGCGGGTGCGCGGGGGCTGGTCGCGCAGTTCCCCGCACCCCTGAAAGACCCCGGACGCGCCCCGCGCTTGTAAGGGGCGCGGGGAACTGCGCGAGCAACCCCCACCCGCCCGCAGGCAAAAACCCCTCCCCGAACTGATACCCGCACGACCGTTGACCTCCATACCGTCCGGTCAGTACGTTCCCGGGAACGTCCCCGCACCCACCGGAGTGTGCTCGTATGGACACCGCTCCCGTTTCGGCCCCCGTCACCACTTCCCCTCCCCAGAGCCACCGCAAGGTGGCCACCGCCGCGGCCCTCGCCTCGGCGGTGGAGTGGTACGACTACTTCGTCTTCGGCATAGCCGCCGCCCTCGTTCTGGGCGACCTCTACTTCCCGGCCGGCAGCTCCTCCGCGGGAGTCCTCGCCGCGTTCGCCACCTTCGCCGTCGGCTTCCTCGCCCGCCCCCTCGGTGGCGTCGTCGCAGGTCACCTCGGTGACAAGCGGGGCCGCAAGCCGATGCTGGTGCTGGCGCTGACCCTGATGGGCCTCGCCACCACCGGCATCGGCCTCCTGCCCACGTACGAGACGATCGGGATCGCCGCCCCGGTCCTGCTCGTCCTCCTCCGTGTCGCCCAGGGCGTCGCCGTCGGCGCCCAGTGGGGCGGCGCGATGCTGTTGGCCACCGAGTACGCCCCCGAGGGCAAGCGCGGGGTGTACGGCAGCTTCGTCCAGCTCGGCGTCCCCATCGGCGTGGTGAGTGCCAACACGATGTTCCTGGTCGTGGGTGCGGCCACCAGCGACTCGGCCTTCGCCGCCTGGGGCTGGCGCGTGCCCTTCCTGGTCGGGCTCTTCGTCCTCGGCCTCGCCTGGTACATCCACCGCCATGTCGAGGAGACCCCCGAATTCCAGGCAGCGGAAAGGGAGTTGACGGAGAAGGAGAAGGGCGAGAAGAGCTCCCCGCTCAGGACGATCCTGCGTGGCCATCTCGGCACGGTCTTCCTGGCCGGCGGCTCCTTCGCCGTGAACACCGCGACCTTCTACATCCTCATCACCGGCGTCCTCGACTACACCACCCGAGAACTCGACATGAAGCGCAGCGCCGTCCTCGCGGTCTCCCTGTGCGTCAGCCTCACCCAGCTGGTGCTGATCCCCGCCGCCGCGGCCCTCTCCGACCGCGTCGGCAGGATCCGGATCTACGCGATCGGCGCGGCCGGCATCGCCCTGTGGGCGGTTCCGCTGTTCCTGCTCATCGACACCGGCTCCCTGCTGTGGCTCGCCGTCGGCACCTTCGTCGCCAGTTGCTTCCTCAGCATCATGTACGGGCCCCAGGCCGCCCTGTTCGCCGAGCTGTTCACCCCCGAGATGCGCTACACGGGTGCCTCCCTCGGATACCAGATCGCCGCGGTGCTCGGCGGCGGCCTCGCCCCGTTCCTGATGGTCCTCCTCCTGGAGGCCACGGGCACGTCCATGGCGGTGTCCGCGTACATCATCGGGCTCTCGGTGATCGCCCTCGTCTCGATCAAGATCCTCGCGGGGAGGGCGAGTTCACGAACGGAGGATTAGGCAGGCTCCTCGTCGGCGGCCCGGGTCGCGGCTCCGGAACCCCATCCGGGGCCGCGATCCCGAGGCGTTCGTGCCCGTGCGGGCGGTTCCCCGCCGCCTATCGGGTCCCGCCCTGCCCGTACTGCTGCTCCAACCCGTCCAGCAGCGCCCGCAGTCCCACCTCGAACGCCCGCTCGTCGACCTTCTGCTGTTGCTCCGCCAGCAGGTGGGCCTGCCCGAGATGCGGGTAGTCGGCGGGGTCGTAGGCGCTCTCGTCGTCCACGAACCCCCCGGCGAACGACCCGATCGCGGACCCCATGATGAAGTACCGCATCAGCGCCCCGATGGACGTGGCCTGGGCCGCCGGCCACCCCGCCTCGACCATCGCCCCGAACACGACGTCGGCGACCCGTAGTCCCGCCGGCCGGCGCCCGGGTCCCCGCGCGAGGATCGGCACGATGTTGGGGTGGTCGCGCAGTGCCGCCCGGTAGGACACGGCCCAGTCGTGCAGCGCGGTCCGCCAGTCCCGCCCGTCCCGGAACATCGACAGGTCGACCTGCGCGCTCACCGAGTCGGCGACCGCCTCCAGGATCTGGTCCATGGTGCGGAAGTGGTTGTAGAGGGAGGGCCCGCTCACTCCGAGCTCCGCGGCGAGCCGCCGGGTGGAGACCGCCGCCAGCCCCTCCGCGTCCACCAGCGCCCGCGCCGTCTCCACGATGCGGTCGGTGCTCAACAGGGGCTTGCGTGGTCGGGCCATGGCGCACATAGTAGGGCTGCACCTTAAAACTAGCAGTGGTAATTTAATGGGGGACTGACGAGAGGCGGACCGCGTGAACCTGGAGCTCAGCGAGGAGCAGACCGCCGCGCGCCGGCTCGCGAGCGACTTCGTGGAGCGCGAGATCGCCCCGCACGTCATCGAGTGGGACCGCGCGGAGAACGTCGACCGGGCGATCGTGAAGAAGCTCGGCGAGGTCGGCTTCCTGGGGCTCACCGTCGACGAGGAGTACGGCGGTTCCGGCGGCGACCACCTGACGTACTGCCTGGTCACCGAGGAGCTCGGCCGCGGCGATTCCTCCGTGCGCGGCATCGTCTCCGTCTCCCTGGGGCTGGTCGCGAAGACGATCGCGGCCTGGGGCGACGAGGAGCAGAAGCGGCGCTGGCTGCCGGGACTCACGGCGGGGGAGTACGTCGGCTGCTTCGGTCTCACCGAACCCGGCACCGGCTCGGACGCGGGCAACCTCGCCGGCCGGGCCGTGCGCGACGGCGACGACTACGTCATCAACGGCACCAAGATGTTCATCACCAACGGCACCTGGGCCGACGTCGTCCTGCTCTTCGCACGCTCCACCGACGCCCCCGGCCACCGGGGCGTCTCCGCCTTCCTCGTCCCCACCGACACCCCCGGCCTGACCCGGCGCACCATCCACGGCAAGCTCGGCCTGCGCGGCCAGGCCACCGCCGAACTGGTCCTGGAGGACGTCCGCGTCCCCGCCTCCGCGATGCTCGGCCCCGAGGGCAAGGGGTTCACTCTCGCCATGTCCGCGCTCGCCAAGGGGCGGATGTCGGTGGCCGCCGGCTGTGTCGGCATCGCCCAGGCCGCGCTGGACGCGGCGGTCCGGTACGCGGGCGAGCGCGAGCAGTTCGGCAGGCCCATCGCCCACCACCAGCTCGTCCAGGAGCTCATCAGCGACATCGCGGTGGACGTCGACGCGGCCCGGCTGCTGACCTGGCGGGTCGCCGATCTCGTCGACCGGGGCCGGCCCTTCGCCACCGAGGCCAGCAAGGCGAAGCTCTTCGCCTCCGAGGCCGCCGTCCGCGCCGCGAACAACGCCCTCCAGGTCTTCGGCGGTTACGGCTACCTCGACGAGTACCCGGCCGGAAAGCTCCTGCGCGACGCCCGGGTGATGACCCTCTACGAGGGCACCAGCCAGATACAGAAACTGCTCATCGGGCGGGCGCTGACGGGCGTTTCGGCGTTCTGATCCCGGCTCCGCGCTCGCCGCGGCCCCGGTGCGCGTCAGAGCGCGGCTCTGAGTATGCGACACCGCCGACTGAGTATCCCGACGGATGTGGTTCGGGCCACATCCGTCGAACCATGTCCCCATGAGTGAGACACCGGTCAAGCAGCAGAACACGGCGGCCTTCTACGGCCAGGCCGTCGTTTCGTTCGCCGTCGCCATGGCGGCCACCACCGTCGGCATCTACAACCTCGACGCCGACACCTGGGTCCGCGCCTTCCTGGCCATCGCGGTCCTCTACCTGGTGACCTCGTCCTTCACCCTGGCCAAGGTGATCCGTGACCGCCAGGAGGCCGGGCGGATCGTCAGCCGGGTCGACCAGGCCCGGCTGGAGAAACTCCTCGCCGAGCACGACCCCTTCGAGAAGCTCTGAGGCCGGGCGCGCGACCCCCGGCGCGTGACCCCCGCCGCCGTGCGGCACAGCCCTGAGCGGGCCTTCTAAGCGCCCGCTCACCTTCGGCGGTATGGTGGTGCCCAGCCACCGAAGGGACGAACGAGCGATGAGTACGGCGGAGGAGACGGCGGGCGGCGAGCCGCAGCCGTGGGGCGAGGTCAATCCGGAGGCGGCCCGGCGGCTGCTGATGGCCGCCGTGGAGGCCTTCGCCGAGCGTGGCTACCACGCGACGACGACCCGGGACATCGCGGGCCGCGCGGGGATGAGCCCCGCCGCGCTGTACATCCACTACAAGACCAAGGAAGAGCTGCTCCACCGGATCAGCCGCATCGGTCACGAGAAGGCCCTCGCCGTCCTGCGGACGGCGGCCAGCTCCGAGGGCGGCCCGGCCGACCGGCTCGCCGAGGCCGTGCGCTCCTTCGTCCGCTGGCACGCGGGGCAGCACACCGTCGCTCGTGTCGTGCAGTACGAGCTCGACGCCCTCGGCCCCGAGGCCCGCGCCGAGATCGTCACCCTGCGCCGCGAGAACGACGCCGCCGTGCGCGGCATCATCGAGGACGGCGTCGCGTCGGGCGACTTCGACGTCCCCGACGTCCGCGGGACGACCGTCGCCATCCTCTCCCTCTGTATCGACGTGGCGCGCTGGTTCAACGTCAACGGCCCCCGCACCCCCGACGAGGTCGGCGCGCTCTACGCGGACCTCGTCCTGCGCATGGTGGGCGCGAAGAGGTAACTCCCACGATCGGCCCTGACTTCGAAACATTCGAAAGCCGGGGCCGTTGCTCTTGTCCCAGCCACTGGCCTCTTGGCGGATTGTCGCTGGTGCGGAGCGCGAATGTTTCGGGGTTGGTGCCGAATGTATTGACAGTTGGCAGGGGCAGGCCAACACTCCCGGGGTGACAGGGCAACCCACGAGCCCGAGGAGGACGCGAGCGTATGGACGACGCACCCGCACCCACTCCCACCCCGCCCCCGAGCCGCAGGCTCTTCATGAGCGGTGTCTGCGCGACCGCGATGGCGGCGGCGACCACGCTGGCCCTGCCCGGCACGGCCCGCGCGGACACGGTGGTCACCAGCAATCAGACCGGCAGCAACAACGGCTTCTACTACTCCTTCTGGACCGACGCCCCGGGCACGGTCTCCATGACCCTGGCCTCCGGCGGCGCCTACCGCACCTCCTGGCGCAACACCGGCAACTTCGTCGCCGGCAAGGGCTGGAGCAACGGCTCCCGCAGGACGGTGACCTACTCGGGCTCCTTCAGCCCGTCCGGCAACGCCTATCTGACCCTCTACGGCTGGACGGCCAGTCCGCTCGTCGAGTACTACATCGTCGACAACTGGGGCACCTACCGGCCCACGGGCGCGTACAAGGGCACGGTCACCAGCGACGGCGGCACGTACGACATCTACCGGACCACGCGCTACAACGCCCCCTCCGTCGAGGGCACCCGCACCTTCGACCAGTACTGGAGCGTGCGCCAGTCGAAGAGGACCGGTGGGAACATCACCACCGGCAACCACTTCGACGCCTGGGCCCGTGCCGGGATGCCCCTCGGCAGTTTCCGGTACTACATGATCATGGCCACCGAGGGATACCGGAGCAGCGGCAGCTCCAGCATCACGGTGTCCCCGTGAACGCCGGACCATGCCGCTCGCCGCGCCGACCGGTGCGGCGGCTGGCCGTCGTCGCGACGGCGCTGGCGAGTGTCGTCCCCCTGACGCTCGGCGCCGCCGAGGCCGCGCCGGAGCGGGCCGCCGCCTGCACCGGCTATGTCGGGCTCACGTTCGACGACGGCCCGTCCGGCAGTACGTCGGCCCTGCTGAACACGCTCCGGCAGACCGGGCTCCGGGCGACCATGTTCAACCAGGGCCAGTACGCCGCCGCCAACCCCGCCCTGGTCCGGGCGCAGGTCGGCGCCGGCATGTGGGTGGCCAACCACAGCTACACCCACCCGCATCTGACCCAGTTGGGCCAGGCGCAGATCGACGCGGAGATCTCCCGCACCCAGCAGGCCATCGCCCAAGCGGGCGGCGGCACGCCGAAGCTGTTCCGGCCGCCGTACGGCGAGACCAACGCGACGGTGAGGTCGGTGGCGGCCAGGTACGGCCTGACCGAGATCCTGTGGAACGTCGACTCGCAGGACTGGAACGGGGCGAGCACCGACGCGATCGTGCAGGCCGCCGCCCGGCTCACCAACGGCCAGGTCATGCTCCTGCACGACTGGTCCGCGAACTCGCGCGCGGCGCTCCCGCGCATCGCGCAGGGGCTGTCCGCCCGAGGTCTGTGCGCGGGGATGATCTCGCCGCAGACCGGCCGCGCCGTGGCGCCCGGGTAGGGCCTGTCGTTTGGATCACGGCGGCTTCGGGCGACGGCACCTGACAGCTGCCGGTGAGCGGGGCTTGGTGCGTGCAGCTGCAAGGCGGAGGAGGGCGTCAACGCGGAGCGTCGGCGACCGACGACAACGCCGCAGATGTGCGCACCAAGCCCCGCGGCCCAGGCGTGATCCAAACGACAGGCCCCAGGCGGGGCGCGGCGCCCCGCTGAGGCAGGAGCGTGGCGCCGGGCTGGGACGAAAACGTGGCACGGCGGTCGCGAACGCCGCGCCACCGCGCGCCCCACGCGCTCAGAAGTAGTACCGGGACACCGACTCCGCCACGCACACCGGCTTCTCCCCGCCCTCGCGCTCCACGACGACCGCGGCCGTGACCTGGACGCCGCCGCCGACCTCCGTGACGTCCTGGAGGGTCGCGGTGGCGCGCAGCCGGGAACCGACCGGGACCGGCGCCGGGAAGCGGACCTTGTTCGTGCCGTAGTTGACGCCCATCCTGACGTTGTCGACCTTGAGGATCTGCGGTACGAGCAACGGCAGCAGGGACAGGGTCAGGTAGCCGTGGGCGATGGTCGTCCCGAAGGGCCCGGCCGCCGCCTTCTCCGGGTCCACGTGGATCCACTGGTGGTCACCGGTGGCCTCGGCGAAGAGATCGATCCGCTTCTGGTCGACCTCCAGCCAGTCGCTGTACCCCAGCGACTCGCCCACCGCCGCCGTCAGCTCCTCGGCGGACGTGAAGATCCTCGGCTCTGCCATGTCTCGGCCTCCCTGGTCCCATTGTCTAAGCGACTGCTTAGCATGGTCGGCCGCGCGACCCCTGTCAACGGACCGTGGCCCTTTCGGGTATGGGTAGGCTCGGAGGGGTGCCCCAGATCCCTGAGAAGATCCACGAGTTGACCGTCGGCCAGCTGTCGGCCCGTAGTGGTGCCGCCGTCTCCGCCCTGCACTTCTACGAGTCCAAAGGGCTGATCAGCAGCCGCCGCACCTCGGGCAACCAGCGCCGCTACAGCCGGGACACCCTGCGCCGGGTGGCCTTCGTCCGGGCCGCGCAACGCGTCGGCATCCCGCTCGCCACGATCCGCGAGGCACTCGCCGAACTGCCCGAGGAGCGCACGCCGAACCGTGAGGACTGGGCCCACCTCTCCGAGGCCTGGCGGTCCGAACTGGACGAACGGATCAAGCAGCTGAACCGGCTGCGCGACCACCTCACCGACTGCATCGGCTGCGGTTGTCTGTCCCTGGACAGCTGTGTGCTCTCCAACCCCGACGACGTCTTCGGCGAGCGGCAGAGCGGCTCCCGCCTCCTGGTCGAGCGCCGCAGGACCGAACGGCGCGAACCCGGGAGCTGACAGGGCGGCTCCCAGGTTCGCGCCGGGCGTCACTCGTACTCCGTGCCGCCCTTACGGGTCAGGTACGCCGGGCTGACCGCCTTGGCGACGGCCCGCCCGCCGGTCACGGGGCTGTACCGCTCGATGACCGGCCGGATCACGACCCCCTCGCGCAGGTGCAGTTCGCGCCCGGAGACGGTCTCCCGTCCTTCGGCCACCTCCAGGACGAGGTCCGCGGCGTACGGACCCTCGTACAGCCGTGGCACCAGCGGCAGTTCGCCGTCGAGCAGCGTGGACAGCTCCGCGGAGTCCAGCCAGCGGACCCGGCCGTCGATGTCCGCGGAGACGTCGAACACGGCGTACCCGAGGGTGTCGCGGCGGCCGTCCGCGCCGTACGTCAGGTCCTGCACCCCGGCGCCGTAGACCTCGCCGAAAATCCCGACCCGTCGCGCGCCGAGCCGCTCGGCGAGCCGGGCGGCGACCTCGCCCACCCGGTGGCCGTGGACGGCCCGCCAGTACAGATTGCGCGGATCCTCCTTGAGGGCCAGGGACTTCGAGCCGAAGCCCTTCGAGGACACCAGCACCCGGCCGTCCTCGGCCAGGTACGTGACCAGGCAGGCCGTGCCGTGCAGCTTCTCCGTCAGGACGACCGGCTCACCGGGCGGGAAGATGCCGGGGTGGCGCCGGATGTTCTCGATGTCGACCCAGGGCAGCAGATCCGGCGCCGACTCGACCTCGCCGCTCATCGTGGGCGGGATCGGCGGCACCCATTTGACGATGCCGAGCTGCTCCGCGAAGTCCGTGCCGTCGGTGACGGCGGCCGTCAGATCGATGCCCGCGAGGGCCCGTGGGCGGCAGACGATGCCCTGCGACAGCTCGCCCCGCAGCCGTACCGCCTTCACCCGGTCCGAGTTGCCTCCCGCCAGCCGGCCGGTGAGCCCCAGTTCCTCGATAAGCGGCGCGGGGAGCACGGACTGCTCCGGGATGTACACGGCGGTGTCACCGGTGCGGTACGCCCCCTTCGCCACGACGGCTCGGTACAGGCCCACCTGGGCCAGTTCGAGCGCGTCGGCGTTCGGGTGTTCGTGGATCGTCAGCACTTCGGCGGTGACGCGCAGCGTCGACATCGGCCTCTCCTCGCTCTGGGACTCAGGGCTGTCTCATCGCCCCCAACTCTCCGCACGGGAAAGGGGTGGAGCGAGTGGATTTCGCCCTGGTAAGAGCGCGCCCCGGACGCGCCGGGCGCACCCCGTGCCGTGCCGCGCGCACGCCACGGGGTGCAACCGCTTTCGTGCCATCGGTGTCATGGACGCGGAGGGGTGGCGTGGCGCGTCCCCCGGGCATTGACACGGCAAGGGCACAGCGAAGGCACAGCACGGCAGGGAGCGCCGATGAGCGTCGTCATCTGTTCGCTGAAGTGGGAGAAGGCCCACTCGGGGACGCAGCGGATCACCTACGACTCGGACGGTTACCACCTGGTGCGCTTCCCGTACGAGGCGACCGAGGAGTCGTACGACCCCTGGAAGATGCACGACCCGGAGAGCGGCGGTGGCACCGCCTCGAAGTTCCCCGACCCGCGCTCCGGACTGATCTGGCCCAGCCGCGACGGCTGGGGCGTGCTGTCGGCGATGGTGTTCTGGGAGGCGGACGCCAGGACGCTGGAGTACCGCACCCGCTTCGTGCGCGATCCCCTGAACCTGACCAAGAAGAAGTACGACTCCACGGGCACGACGGACAGTGTGCGCACCCGGGGCGGTCAGTACCGGACCTGCGTGTGGCAGATGTTCGTGCACAAGGGCATGCCGCTGGGCCTGAAGATATCCGCGCGGGGGGGCGGGGGACACGCGGCGGGCCACGGCGATCAGCCTCGCCGAGTTCAAGCTCGCCATCCACACGGACGTCGAGAAGCCGTAGCCGTCACGCCGTACCGGAACCTCGTCGACACACATGCACGGGGGTGCGGCATCCCCGGCGCACCCCCGCCGCGCTAGGCCGAGACCAGCAGTCGCCCGCGCCTGGACTCCGCCAGGGCCTCGGGGGTGAGTACCGGTCGTGGCACCACGATTCCGCACTCCGTGCAGACCGGACCCGAGGACGGCTCATGGGCCAGGTCGTACATCCAGACGAGGAGCTCGCCCTCGCACACCGGGCAGGACGAGCCCGGTTCGCGCTCCAGCGCGGCGATGAGCCGGCGCAGCACCTCCGCCAGTGGTTCACGGGGGTGGACCTTCGGGTCGTCGCACCATGCGACACCGAAACCGCCCCAGGTCAGCCGGTGCCAGTCGTCGACACTGCCCGGCCTGCGCAGCCCGTCGTACTTCTCCTTCTTGCGGCGCCGCGCGAACTGCACCTCGTAGTCGAGCCAGACGGAGCGGGCCTCTTCCAACTCCTCCAGTGCGGCCACGAGCCGCGCCGGGTCGGGGTTGCGGTCCTCGGGGCCGAAGCCGGCCCGCGAGCACAAGTGGTCCCACGTCGCCCGATGCCCGTAGGGGGCGAACCTCTCAAGGCACTTGCGCAGTGAATACCGCCGCAGTGCCAGATCGCACCTGGGATCTCGCACCTGTCTTGCCAGACTCCGGAAACCGGCCATCGCCCTGCACCTCCGTCACACCTGCACCTGAACTTCGGTCACTTCGGCGTCGTCGTCGGGACGTCGCCGAATAGACGTATCGACACGCGATTCGGCTCCATCCGATTTCCGATGACCTCCCTAAGTCGTCTGCTGAGCCGTTCACGGACCGTTCCTGCCTACGCCTGACTGCCTCTGACTTCTTCTTGCGCTTTTGTTGCGCTTCTTCTTGGGCTTACGACTACTTCTGAGTACCTGTTCACGCTGTCCGTCACCTGTGTGTCCGCGGTGATCCAGAAAACGTGACGCATGTTCATGTTCAAAGTCGGGGATACCGGCGGTAACATCCGGCCCACCCCTGTCAGGAGGAGCTGCCATGCCCTGGCGCACCCCACGCACTTCACGCAACGCACCGGACGGACTGAGAACTCCCCGCAGATTCCCGGAGTTCCTCAAGGCCGCCTCCCTATGCGCACTCGTTGCCGGTCTTTTGTCGCCTCTTTCCCCGACTTCCCCGGCGGCGGCCGCCGACACCGGGTCCGTGCAGGCGGCAGCCGTGACCGACCACTGCGGCGGACAGTGCTCCGACATCCTGCCGCCCGGCCAGAACGGCAACGCCACCCTCGCCCAGATCCTCCTCAACCAGGTGTTCGGCTCCATGCCGGAGAACGCGAGCAACCAACTCGGCCCCTACAACAACCTGGCCACCGGTTACCCCGGCCTCACCAACTCCACGATCAACACCTTCTTCAACGATGCCTCCTTCGGCGTCGCCTCCGACCAGGTCGCCTCCACCCTGAAGCCGGCCGGCCGCACCGACGTCACGATCGTCCGCGACAAGAAGACCGGCGTGCCGCACATCACGGGCACCACCCGCTACGGCACCGAGTTCGGCGCGGGCTACGCCGCCGCCCAGGACCGGCTGTGGCTGATGGACGTCTTCCGCCACGTCGGCCGCGGCAAGCTGACCCCGTTCGCGGGCGGCGCCCCGTCCAACCAGGGCCTGGAACAGGAGTTCTGGCGCCACGCCCCCTACACCGAGGCCGATCTGCAGGCCCAGATCGACAAGGCGGTGGCCGCCAACGGCGAGCGCGGGCAGCTGGCCCTGGCCGACGTCAACGCCTACGTCGCCGGCATCAACGCCTACATCGACGCCTCCGACAGCGGCCGTTACTTCCCCGGCGAGTACGTCCTGACCGGCCACAAGGACTCCATCACCAACGCCGGCACCATAGAGAAGTTCAAGCCCACCGACCTGGTCGCCCTGGCCTCCGTCATCGGCGCCCTGTTCGGCTCCGGGGGCGGCGGCGAGGTCAACAACGCCCTCTCCCTGCTGGCCGCCCAGGAGAAGTACGGCGTCACCGAGGGCACCAAGGTCTGGGAGTCCTTCCGCGAGCGCAACGATCCCGAGGCCGCCCTCACCGTCCACGACGGCAGCTTCCCGTACGCCACCAAGCCCGCGGACCCGCAGGGCATGGCCCTCCCCGACGACGGCACGGTCGCCGAGGAACCCCTCGTGTACGACCGCACCGGCAGCGCGGCCACCCCGGCCTCCACGAGCCTGTCCGACAAGGCCACCGACAGCGCCCTGAGCTCCGCCCGGCGTGGCATGTCCAACGCCCTCGTCGTCAGTGGCGAGCACACCGCGAGCGGACACCCCGTCGCCGTCTTCGGCCCGCAGACCGGTTACTTCGCCCCGCAGCTGCTCATGCTCCAGGAGATACAGGGCCCGGGCATCAGTGCCCGGGGCGCCTCCTTCGCGGGTCTGAGCATGTACGTCGAACTCGGCCGGGGGCAGGACTACGCCTGGAGCGCCACCACCTCCGGCCAGGACATCATCGACGCGTACGCGGTCGAGCTGTGCCAGGACGACGTCCACTACCTCTACCACGGCACCTGCACGGCGATGGAGAAGGTGGAGCAGACCAACGCCTGGAAGCCCACCACCGCCGACTCCACCCCGGCGGGCTCGTACCGCATGCAGGTCTGGCGCACCAAGTACGGCCCCGTGACGCACCGCGCCACGGTCGACGGCAAGAAGGTCGCCTACACCACCCTGCGCTCCTCGTACCTGAACGAGGCCGAGTCGATCATCGGCTTCCAGATGCTGAACGACCCGGACTACGTCAAGGGTCCCGAGAGCTTCCAGAAGGCCGTCCAGAACATCAACTACACCTTCAACTGGTTCTACGCCGACTCCACCCACACCGCGTACTACAACAGCGGTGACAACCCCGTGCGCGCCACGAGCGTCGACCCCGAGTTCCCGGCCTGGGCCCGGTCCGCGTACGAGTGGCGCGGCTGGAACCCGACCACCAACACCGCCGACTACACCCCGCCCTCCCAGCACCCCAACTCCATCGACCAGGACTACTACATCTCCTGGAACAACAAGCAGGCCGCCGACTACACCACCGCCCCCTGGGGCAACGGCTCCGTCCACCGGGGCAACCTCCTCGACGACCGGGTCAAGAAGCTGGTCGACGCGGGCGGGGTCACCCGAGCCTCGCTGACGAAGGCCATGGCCGAGGCGGGCCTCGCCGACCTGCGGGCCGAGGACGTCGTCCCCGACCTGCTCAAGGTCATCAACAGCAGCACGGTCACGGACTCCGCGGCCGCCGCGGCGGTCACCAAGCTCCAGACCTGGGTCACGTCCGGCTCGAAACGCACGGAGACCTCCGCCGGTTCGAAGACCTACGCCAACGCCGAGGCGATCCGCATCCTGGACGCCTGGTGGCCCCTGCTGGTGAAGGCCCAGTTCGAACCCGGCCTCGGCACTGACCTGTACAGCGCCATCACCGCCAACCTGCCCGTCGACGAGTCCCCTTCCGCCGCGCACGGCCCCACCGGCTCCCACGCCGGCAGCTCCTTCCAGTACGGCTGGTGGAGCTACGTCGACAAGGACATCCGCTCGGTGCTGGGCGAGACGGTGCGGGGCCCGCTCGCGAACAAGTACTGCGGCGGCGGCAACCTCGGCGCCTGCCGCACCCTCCTGATCAACACCCTCAAGGAGGCGGCCGGCAAGACCGCCGCGCAGGTCTACCCCGGCGACGCGAACTGCTCGGCCGGCGACCAGTGGTGCGCCGACTCGATCATCCAGCGGACCCTGGGCGGCATCAAGCACAACAAGATCAGCTGGCAGAACCGGCCGACCTACCAGCAGGTCGTGGAGTTCACCTCGCACCGGTGAGCGGCGCCCCGCACCGGTGCCACCGGTGCGGGGCGGTGTGAACGCCGGTGAGAACCGGTGAACGCGTGACGGCGGCGGGCCCGGATCAGGCGATACGGCCCGCCGCCAGCACCACCCGGGCCAGCTCACGGTGGCAGATGTCGCTGTGGGCCCCGGACGGCGCGCCGCCACGCCGCACCACGGCCGAGGCGTCGACGTTCACGCACCCCGTCGCCGGCAGCCGTGCCTTGAGCGCGTCGGCCAGCTCGAACGACCGCGTCCCCTTGACCGCCTGCACCCCGCCGTAGCCGAGGGCGCCCCACTTCCTGCCCAGCACGCTGTTCACGCTCAGACCCAGCACCGTGCGCGCGTCGCCCGCCATCCGGGAGGCCAGCGGGTAGATCGTGCCGAGCGCCGAGTCGTGCCTGGAGTGGCAGCACACCAACGGGCCGTCGATCCGCCTGTGCTGCCCGTTCAGCACCCCGCTCGCCCGTTCGTCGTGCGGCAGCCGGGCCGCGAACGCGTAGTGCGAGAAGGCCGCCTGAAGGAGCGTCACCGACTTCACGCACCGCACACCCTCCGGCAGCCCGCGCAGCGCGAACGACACCAGACGGGCGCCGAAGCTGTGCCCGACGAGGTGCACCCGCACGTCCGGCGAGGTCTCCGCGAGCTGTCCGAGCAGCCGCCCGAGCCCTCGCTCACCGACCGTTCCGGCCCGCCGCTTCATCGCGAAGTAGGTTGCTTGGCGCAGCAGTTCGTGCGCGCCGTCCCACGCCTGGGGAGGGGTGACGGCGGCCCCGGTCGGCACACCCGGGGTCTCGACCTCCGCCAGCGCCGCCGCGAAGTCCGCGCACACCGACGCCGTGTCCCCGCACAGCATCCCGGGTGTGCCCTCCGGCGCACCCGCCACCGCGGTGTCCGCCGTGAACGCGCCCTGCGGCGCCTGTGACTCCACCTCGACCAGCAGCCGTACGAGCCGCCCGAACTCCTCCAACGACGCGCCCTCGTCCGGTCGTCGCTCCAGCAGCCGGGCGAGCTGCTCGACGACGGTGGACCGCCCGGGGAAGACCTCCGCCAGCGCGTGCCGGGTGTTCTTGTCGAGCGCCGGGCGACCGGGCGCGAGGGCGGGCACCGGCCTGAAGTCCGGGATCGGCTCGTCCGAGAACCGCATCGAGGGCCACAGCACGCCGACGTACCCCAGCCTCGCGGTCGGCGCGAGTACCGGGAACGGCTCGAAGAAGCGGCTGTAGAGCCCGGTCGCGCCGGACCGGTCGCTGTTCCAGCCGTGCGCGAAGACGACCAGATCCGCCACCCCGCGCCCGCCGACCCCGGCGAGCAGCCGGTCCCGCCGACCGGTGTCCACGTCCCCGTCCGCGTCGAAGGTCAGTTCCCAGTAGGGAGTCACGCTCATTTCCACAACCGCCATGACGAGTCCCCTTCGGCCCCCGTTGGTGGTGCGCTCAGGCGCATGGTCCTGCCAACGGCGAGAGATGGCCATACGTCACGTACGGCCGGACTCGCGATCCGAACGTCCGGTTAGGCCCTGTCGTCACATTCCCGTCGTCGCCCGAAGGGCGGCCTGGCGGCGTCGTGGGGGTACCTCCCGGTCGAGCGCAGCCGAGACCGGGGGAGCGTGCTCTCGGCGTGCCGGGCACTGACCCGCGTACCGGACGTACTCGGGTCGGTGCCCGGTGCGTCGAGAGCGCGTGCATGGCGTCGCGGGGCAGGCGGGAATGTGACGACAGGGCCTTAGCGGTACAGCAGATACTCCTTGCGAACCCTGCGGAACGCTGCCAGTTCCTCCTGCCAGCCGGCCACGACCTCGTCCGTGTCCGCGCCCGCGTCGATCATCGTCCGCACCCGCGCCGAACCGGTCAGCTTGTCGATCCAGTTGTCCGGTCGCCAGGCGAAGCCGCTCCACACCTCCCTGGCGGTCACGAGAAGGCCGATCCCCGTGCGCACCGGGTCGTACGCGGCCCGGTCGTGGACATGGACCTGCACACCCCCGATGGTCTTCCCCTGGAACTTGGAGAACGTCGGCGCGAAGTACGCCTCCCTGAAGTGCGCGCCGGGCAGACTGAGTTCGTTGGCGGCCGCCGCCCACCGCCGGTCGATCCCCTCCGCGCCGAGCAGCTCGAACGGCCGGGTGGTGCCTCGCCCCTCGGACAGGTTCGTCCCCTCGAACAGACACGTCCCGGAGTACACGAGCGCGGTGTCCGGCGTCGGCATGTTCGGGCTCGGCGGCACCCACGGCAGCCCGGACGCGTCGTGGAACCGTGACCGCTTCCACCCCGACATCAGTACGGTCTCCAGCGGTACCGGCGCTGTGAGGAACTCGCCGTTGAACAGCCGGGCCAGCTCCGCCACCGTCATCCCGTGCGCCTGCGCGATGGGCTGCCGCCCGACGAACGTCGCGAACTCCTTGTGCAGCACGGGCCCTTGGGCGCTGCGCCCGGTCACCGGGTTCGGCCGGTCCAGCACCACGAAACGTTTCCCGGCCAGCTGGGCCGCCTCCATGCAGTCGTACAGCGTCCAGATGTACGTGTAGAAGCGGGCGCCGACGTCCTGGATGTCGAAGACGACCGTGTCCACGCCGGAGGCGGTGAAGATGTCCGCGAGGGGGCGGCCGCTCTTCTGGTACGTGTCGTACACGGGCAGTCCGGTCGCCGGGTCGTCGTGGCGGCCCTCGGAGCCGCCGGCCTGGGCGGTGCCGCGAAAGCCGTGCTCGGGGCCGAAGACGGCCCTGAGGTCCACGCGGTCGTCGGCGTGCATCACGTCGACGATGTGGCGGGCGTCGCGGGTGACGCCGGTCGGGTTGGTGACGATGCCGACCTTCTGGCCGCCGAGGATCTTGTAGCCGTCTCCGGCCAGGCGCTCGAAGCCGGTGCGCAGCCCTGGGCGGGCTGCCTCGGCCGGGGCTGCGGTGGTGAGGCCGGCGGTGGAGGCGGTGGCCGTGGCCGCCGTGGCCGTGGAGGCGGCGAGGAAGGTGCGGCGGGAGAGGTGCATGTGGGGTGACCTCCGTCATCGCGGTGAGCGGTGTTTGGTGAAAGCTAAGCGCTTCCGGGGGTGGTTTGTCGTCTGCGGGTCCGGTGGGGCTTCTCGCGCCCACGTGGCGGAGCCGCAAATGTCACAGCCCCGCGCTCCTTTGGGGCGGGGGTGGTGGCACCCCTTCTCGAGTACATACCGACCGGTTAGTCTGAGCCCGTAGGTGGGTCGTTGCTGATGCGTCGCGTCGAAGGAGACCGATCGTGGGAGCCGTGCAGGGTGCTGGTGTGGTCGTCACGGGAGCCGGTGGCGGGATCGGGGCCGCGCTGGCCCGGCGGTTCGCCGCGGAGGGGGCCCGGGTCGTCGTGAACGACCTGGACGGGGACCGGGCGAAGGCCGTGGCAGAGGAGATCGGCGGGATCGCGGTGCCCGGGGACGCCTCGGCGATCGTTCCGGCGGCGCGTGACGCGCTCGGCGGGACCGTGGACGTGTACTGCGCCAACGCCGGGCTCGCCTCCGGGGGGACCGAAGCCGCCGACGAGAAGGTGTGGGCGCTCGCCTGGGACGTCAACGTGATGGCGCACGTCCGGGCGGCCCACGACCTGCTGCCGGCGTGGCTGGAGCGCGGCAGCGGGCGTTTCGTGTCCACGGTCTCGGCGGCGGGCCTGCTGACGATGATCGGCGCGGCGCCCTACAGCGTCACCAAGCACGGGGCGTACGCCTTCGCCGAGTGGTTGTCCCTCACCTACCGCCACCGGGGCATCAAGGTGCACGCGATCTGCCCGCAGGGGGTGCGCACCGACATGTTGACGGCCTCCGGCAGCGCGGGCGACCTGGTGCTCGCGCCGACCGCGATCGAGCCCGAGGACGTGGCCGACGCGTTGTTCGAGGGCATCGAGAAGGACCGCTTCCTGATCCTGCCGCACCCCGAGGTGGCCGCCTACTACCAGGCCAGGGCGGCAGACCCGGACCGCTGGCTGACGAACATGAACCACATCCAGCAGAAGTGGGAGACGACGGGCTGACCGCCCTGCCCGGCGGGCGGGCGCCGGGGAATGGGATGATCCTCCGGCGGGAGCGCCCGATTCCGCCCGGTCGGGAACCGATCGAGCCCGGCTGGGCGACCAGTAGGCGACGACAGAACCTCGGAAGGCAGGTGGCGGCAGTGCCCAGGACGACGGACGGAGACGGTACGCCCGTCCCGCAGCGGCTGCTGGCCGCCGCCACCCGGCTCTTCGCCGAGCGGGGATACGACCGCACCTCCGTGCAGGAGATCGTCGAGGCCGCGGGTGTCACCAAGGGTGCGCTCTACCACTACTTCGGCTCCAAGGACGACCTGCTGCACGAGGTGTACGCGCGCGTGCTGCGGATCCAGCAGGAACGGCTGGACGCGTTCGCGGGGGCCGACGCGCCGGTGGAGGAGCGGTTGCGGGGGGCCGCGGCGGACGTCGTGGTCACCACCATCGACAACCTCGACGATGCGATGATCTTCTTCCGCTCGATGCACCACCTGAGCCCCGAGAAGAACAAGCAGGTCCGCGCGGAGCGCCGCCGCTACCACGAGCGCTTCCGGGCTCTCGTGGAAGAGGGCCAGGAGACCGGGGTCTTCTCCAAGGCGACCCCGGCGGACCTGGTCGTCGACTACCACTTCGGCTCGGTCCACCACCTGTCGACGTGGTACCGCCCCGACGGCCCGATGACCCCACAGGAGGTCGCGGACCACCTGGCCGACCTGCTGCTCAGGGCGCTGCGGCCGTAGAGCGCCTCATGGCTCGGGGGGTGCGGGTTCGTCGGCGACCGCGGGCCCGGTGGGGCTTCTCGCGCAGTTCCCCGCGCCTCTGAAACACCAGGCCCCGCGCCCCTGAAACACCAGGCCCTGCGGGCCTGGAAGACCGGGGCCCGGCGGGCCTGAAAGGCGACGGGTCCGCGGGTTGAAAAGCACGGGGCGCAGCCCCTGCTTTTCAGGGGCGCGGGGAACTGCGTGACCAGCCCCCACTCACCCGCACCCGCCCACGAAACCCGCACCCCCGAGCTACAAGGCGCCCCGGCCTCACACGTACCGCTTCAGCTCCCGCCGAGCCAGCGACCGCTGATGCACCTCGTCCGGCCCGTCCGCGATCATCAGCGTCCGTGCCCCCGCGTACAGCTCGGCCAGCGGGAAGTCCTGGCTGACACCTCCCGCACCGTGCAGCTGGATCGCCCGGTCGATGATGTCCACCACCGTCCGAGGCGTGGCGATCTTGATCGCCTGGATCTCCGTGTGGGCCCCCTTGTTGCCCACCGTGTCCATCATCCAGGCCGTCTTCAGCACCAGCAGCCGCAGCTGCTCGACGGCGACCCGCGCGTCGGCGATCCAGTTGTGCACGACGCCCTGCTGGGCCAGCGCCTTGCCGAAGGCCTCCCGGGCCACCGCCCGCCGGCACATCAGCTCGATCGCCCGCTCGGCCATCCCGATGAGCCGCATGCAGTGGTGGATGCGCCCTGGACCCAGCCGAGCCTGCGCGATGGCGAACCCGCCGCCCTCCTCGCCGATCAGGTTCGACGCCGGCACCCGTGCACCCTCGAAGATCACCTCGGCGTGGCCGCCGTGGTAGTGGTCCTCGTACCCGAAGACCCGCATCGCCCGCTTCACGGTGACACCCGGGGTGTCGCGCGGGACCAGGATCATGGACTGCTGTCGCCGGACGTCGGCCCCGTCCGGGTCCGTCTTGCCCATCACGATGAAGATCTGGCAGTCGGGGTTCATGGCCCCGGAGATGTACCACTTGCGTCCGGTGACGACGTAGTCGTCGCCGTCGCGCTCGATCAGCGTGGTGATGTTGGTGGCGTCCGAGGAGGCCACCTCGGGCTCGGTCATGGCGAACGCCGACCGGATCTCACCGGCGAGCAGCGGCTCCAGCCACTGCTTGCGCTGGGCCTCGTCACCGAACTGGCTGAGCACCTCCATGTTGCCGGTGTCGGGCGCGGCGCAGTTCAGCGCGGTCGGCGCCAGCTGCGGGGACCGCCCGGTGATCTCGGCGAGCGGCGCGTACTGGAGGTTGGTGAGCCCCGCGCCGTACTCGGAGTCGGGCAGGAAGAGGTTCCACAGGCCCTGCCTGCGGGCCTCGGCCTTGAGCTCCTCCACCACGGCCGGTGTGTCCCACGGCGAGGCCAGCTCGGCCCGCTGCTCCTCGGCCACGGCTTCCGCCGGGTACACGTACTCGTCCATGAAGGCGAGGAGCTTGGCGCGCAGCTCCTCCGTACGCGCGTCGAATGCGAAGTCCATGGGGATCAGCCCTCCTGGGAGCCGGAACCGGAGCCGGTACGAAGAGTCGTCAGGCCGTGTTCGATGAAGACGGGGACCAGGTCGCCGATGCGGTCGAAGCCGCGGCCGACCGTCTGGCCGAGGGTGTACCGGTAGTGGATGCCCTCCAGGATCACGGCGAGCTTGAACCACGCGAACGCCGTGTACCAGGACACCGAGGAGACATCGCGGCCCGAGCGCGCCGCGTACCGTTCGACGATCTCGCTCGGATCCGGGTGACCTGCGGCCGCCGCGGTCGTCGAGACGGGGGAGTCGGGCGTGGCCAGCGGCACGCTGTACATCACCAGCAGGCCCAGGTCGGTGAGGGGATCGCCGAGCGTGGACATCTCCCAGTCGAGGATGGCCTTGATCGCGTCGTCGTCGCCGAGCAGCACGTTGTCGAGGCGGTAGTCGCCGTGGATGACCGTCGCGGCGGGGGAGCGGGGGAGTCGGCGGCCCAGTGTCGCGTGGAGTTCGTCGATGCCGGCCAGCTCGCGGTTGCGGGACGCGTCCAGCTGCTTGCCCCAGCGCCGCAGCTGCCGGTCCAGGAAGCCTTCCGGGCGCCCGAAGTCGGCGAGGCCCACCTCGGCCGGGTCCACCGCGTGCAGTTCGACCAGGGTGTCGACCAGGCCCAGCACGGCGGCCCGGGTGCGCTCCGGCCCGAGCGGGGCCAGCTGCTCGGCGGTGCGGTACGGGGTGCCCTCGACGAAGTCCATGACGTAGAAGGGCGCGCCGAGCACCTCCTCGTCCTCGCAGAGCAGCACGGGCCGCGGCACGGGCACGTCGGTCGGGTGCAGCGCGCTGATCACACGGTGCTCGCGCTTCATGTCGTGCGCGGTCGCCAGCACATGGCCCAGCGGCGGCCGCCGGACGACCCACTTCGCGGTGCCGTCCGTGACCTCGTACGTCAGGTTCGACCGCCCGCCCTCGATGAGCCGGCCGGTGAGCGGGCCGCTCACGAGTCCGGGCCGCTCGGCGTCGAGCAGGGCGCGGAGGCGGTCGGGGTCGAGACCTGGCGGGTGGTCTGGGTGCATCATCGCTCCTACACGCGAACGCGTTCTACCGGGACCCGTCTCATGATGCCGACCGGTCGGTATGTCGTCCAGTGGGCGGCACGAAAGTGATCGGCGTCTCCACGGGATCCGGCCGGAAAGGGCCGGATCCCGGAGCGAGCCGCGCGGCCCTCACGCGTGGCAGGTCATCATCTCCCCGCCGTTGAGGGTCGCCATGTCCATGAACCCGGCGAACGGGTCGACGCCCTCGCCCTCCGGCTCCCCGTCCAGCTCGGCGTACGCCCGCCGCAGGTTCGCCACCAGCCGCTCGCTCTCGGGCAGCGCGGCGTACTCCCCGAGATCCGTGCTCCGCGCGGCCTCCAGCGGGGTGAGTCCGGCCGCGTGCGACGTCTCGGCGACCTCGGCCACGAACCGCGTGTACCGCTCGGCCCGGTCGAACGCCGACGGGTCGGTCACCGGCCCGTGCCCGGGGACGACGGTCTCGGCGCCCAGCTCGCGCAGCAGCGCCAGCGCCCGCAGCGAACCGCTCAGCGATCCCATGAGGAAGAACGGCGTCCCGCCCTCGAAGACCAGGTCCCCCGCGAAGAGCACCCGGCGGTGCGGCAGCCACACCACCGAGTCGCCGACGGTGTGCGAGACGCCCGGATGGATGACCTGCGCCTCGATGTCCCCGACGTGCAGCGTCACCCGGTCGTCGTACGTCAGGTCCGCGCCCTGGACGCTCACGTCCCCGAAGTCGGTCCGCGGCCAGAGCAGATGCAGGTGCTGTCCGCTCGCGAGGGCCTCGCGGCGGCAGGCCGAGTGCGAGACGAGGGTGGCGGCCGGCGTGAAGAAGCCGTTGCCGTAGGTGTGGTCCCCGTGGTGGTGGGTGTTGACCAGGAGACGGGGCCTCGGGACCCCGGTGGCGTCGAGCGCGGCGCCCAGCGCGCGGGTCCGGCGCTCCGTCGCCGCGGTGTCCACGAGCAGGGTCGAGGTGCCGTCACTGACGAAACCCGAGTTGTTCAGACACCATCCGCCGTCCGGCTGCACATACGCGTACACGTCGCTCGCGAGTTCGACGGTGTACGGCTCTTCCGCGGTCACAGTGACCCCCTTCATCCCCCCGGACCGTCGCCAACTGGCGGTCAGAGCCTGTCAGTCGGCCACGATCCGGTGGCACCCGGGGGTCCGGGAACGCGCCGGGTCAGTGGTCGTCCCAGTGCCCGTCGTGGGCGGCGTGCCGGTGTCCGTCGTGCACATAGTCCACGTGGTCCCCGTGGGTGACCGCCTGGTGCCCGCAGTCCTCGCCGTGCTCGTGGGCGTGACTGTCGTGCGCGGTGTGCCCGCTCGGCTCGCACTCGTCCCAGTGGCCGGAGTGCTCGCGGTGCAGATGCCCGTCGTGCGCGTAGTCGGTGTGGTCACCGTGCGTCACGGCGGTGTGCCCGCAGGTCGGACCGTGGTCGTGGTCGTGGACGGGGTGCTCCTGGTGAAGGGTGGTCATGGTGCTCGCCTTCGCTGGTACGAGGGGTGATTTGTCCAGGCTAGGCACAGAAGTCTCAATTCTTCCTTTCCGAAACTCCATGCACACACCAAGAGTTCCCCTTCAGAACACCAGTGCCACCCCGCACACCGCGAGGGCGATCACGCACAGGGCGGCCGTCGTGGCGGCCGGAGGTGCGAGGGCGGGAGGGCGGACGGCGGCCAGGGCGGCGATACGCCGATGGGCGAGCGCCAGGAGGGCCAGCCACAGCGCCGCGCACAGGGCCGCGGCCAGCACGCCCGCCGTCGACGGCCCACCGCGCAGCGCGGACTTCGCCGCGAGCACGGCGATCACGGCTCCCGTGAGGGTCGTACGGCGCCAGGCGAGCCGGGTCCGTTCGGGCTGGAGGCCGGGGTCGCGGTCGGGGGCGGCCGGGGGAGCGGGCGCCGGGCTCACCCCTCCCACCCGAGCAGCACGACGACGACCATCGCGACGGCGACCACGGCGACGACGACGCCGAGCAGCGCGGGGAAACGCGACACCGGCAGATCCTCCCCGCGCCGCATCGCCCGTTCGCAGCGCACCCAGTGGTTGACGGCCCGCAGCGCGCACAGCACCCCGGCCGCCAGGAGGGCGAGCGCGAGCCCGACCCGCCAGCCCCAGCGCAGGTCCGGCAGGAACTGGTCCACCGCGAAGCCGCCGCCGATGAGCGCGAGCGCGGTGCGCAGCCAGGCCAGGAATGTCCGCTCATTGGCCAGGGAGAACCGGTAGTCCGGGGTCCTGCCGTCCTTACGGACGTCCTCGGGGACGAACCAGAGTCGGACGTTCCGTACAAATTCGATCACATGCCGGACACTACCGGTCGACTTCGAGCGTCAGTCGCCCCGGTCCTCCATGAGCCGCTCGTACGCCGCCGCCCCGTCCGGCACCCACTCCCACTCGCCCAGCCGCCGCTCCAGCTCGGCCTCCGTGAGGAACCCGTGCCAGGCCACCTCCTCGACCTGCGGGCTCACCGGCGACGCGCAGCGGACCTCGTACACGGCCGACCACCAGCTGCGTCCCGCGCCGTCGTCGTACAGGAACTTGAACAGCGGCTCGGGGCGCGGCAGCCCGGTGACCCCCAGCTCCTCCTCGGCCTCGCGCAGCGCCGCGTCGTCGTAGGACTCGCCCGCCCCGACGACCCCGCCGACGAACATGTCGTACAGCGACGGGTAGACCAGCTTCGTCGCCGTCCGCCGGTGCACGAAGATCCGCCCCTCGGCGTCCCTGGCCAGCACGAACACGGCCCGATGCCGCATCCCCCGCGCATACACCTCCCCCCGCGGTGCCTGCCCGATGACCTGGTCGTCCTCGTCCACGATGTCGAGAATCTCGTCGGCTGCGCTCATGGCCCCATCCAAGCAGGGGGTGGGACGACCGCGGCTTTCGGCTGCCGACCGGTGGGGCTTCTCGTGCGGTTCCCCGCGCCCCGAAACGCACGGCCCTGGGGGCCGATGAAGGAGGAGAACCATCTCGGCAGTTGACTAGGTCACGTCTTCTGCCGAAGGATCTGATCCCCAAGCTGCTGACCGGCCGGTAACAACGCGCGGGGCCGTGCCCGGCCCGTTTCGGCGTGCCCCCGGTTGCCTCACCCGTTCCCGAGAGGACGTCCTCCATGTCGTACGACGCAGATGTGATCGTGATCGGGGCGGGCCTCGCCGGGCTCGCGGCGACCGCGGAGCTCGTCGACGCGGGCCGCAAGGTGATCCTCCTCGACCAGGAGCCGGAGCAGTCGATCGGCGGCCAGGCGCACTGGTCATTCGGCGGGCTCTTCTTCGTCGACTCGCCCGAGCAGCGCCGTCTGCGGATCAAGGACAGCCACGCCCTCGCCCTCCAGGACTGGATGGGCACGGCCGCCTTCGACCGCGAGGAGGACCACTGGCCGCGCAAGTGGGCCGAGGCATACGTGGACTTCGCGGCCGGGGAGAAGCGGTCCTGGCTGTACCAGCAGGGCGTCCGGTTCTTCCCGGTGGTCGGCTGGGCCGAGCGCGGCGGCTACGACGCAGGCGGCCACGGCAACTCCGTCCCCCGCTTCCACATCACCTGGGGCACCGGCCCCGGCCTCGTCGCGCCCTTCGAGCGGCGGGTGCGGGAAGGCGTACGCCGGGGACTGGTCCAGCTGAAGTTCCGGCACCGGGTCACCGGACTGTCGCGCAGCGCGGGCTCCGTCGACACCGTCACCGGCGAGATCCTGGAAGCCTCGACGACCGAACGCGGCCGGCCGAGCAGCCGCGAGGTCACCGGCGCCTTCGAACTGAAGGCCCAGGCCGTGATCGTCACCTCCGGCGGCATCGGCGGCAACCACGACCTGGTCCGCGCCAACTGGCCCGAGCGCCTCGGCAACCCCCCGGAGAAGATGATCTCCGGTGTGCCCGCGCACGTCGACGGCCGGATGCTCGGCATCGCCGAGGAGACAGGCGCGCGCCTCATCAACCGCGACCGGATGTGGCACTACACCGAGGGCGTCCAGAACTGGAACCCCATCTGGGACAACCACGGCATCCGTGTCCTGCCCGGGCCGTCCTCGCTCTGGCTGGACGCCCGCGGCAAGCGCCTGCCCGTGCCGCTCTTTCCGGGGTTCGACACCCTCGGCACCCTCGAACACATCATGAAGACCGGGTACGACTACACGTGGTTCGTGCTCGACCAGAAGATCATCGGCAAGGAGTTCGCCCTCTCCGGCTCCGAGCAGAACCCCGACCTGACGGGCAAGTCCATCAAGGACGTCCTCATCCGGGCCCGCGCGGACGTCCCCGGCCCGGTGAAGGCGTTCATGGACCACGGCGTGGACTTCGTCGTCGAGAAGGACCTCGGCGCCCTGGTCCGCGGGATGAACGCGCTCACCAAGGATCCGCTGATCGACGAGGCCGAGCTGCGCCGCGAGATCGTCTCCCGGGACCGTGAGGTCGCCAACCCCTTCACCAAGGACCTCCAGGTCATGGCGATCCGGGGGGCCCGCAACTACCTCGGCGACAAGCTCATCCGCACCGCAGCCCCGCACCGCATCCTCGACCCCAAGGCGGGCCCGCTGATCGCCGTCCGTCTGAACATCCTGACCCGCAAGACCCTCGGCGGCCTGGAGACCGACCTCTCCTCCCGGGTCCTCACCGAGGGCGGCGACCCGCTGGAGGGCGTGTACGCGGCGGGCGAGGCGGCGGGCTTCGGCGGCGGCGGCGTCCACGGCTACCGCTCCCTGGAGGGCACGTTCCTCGGCGGCTGCCTGTTCTCGGGCCGCACGGCGGGCCGGGCGGCAGCCAAGGCGACGGGCTGAGCGGCGGCGAGGGCGACGGGCCGTACGGCGGCGAGGGCAACGGGCCGTACGGCGGCGAGGCTGAGTGCGGCGCCGCACTCATGACGGAATTCTGACGAATACCCGCCGCCGCTGGCCCAGCCGGGGTGGCGGGTGTTCGAATCGATACGTGAACCCTGAACACCCCGAAGCACGGGAAGCGCCACCGGAGCCCCCGAACCCGGCGGCCCCCACCGACCGGGCGGACACCTCCGAGGGCCGGGGCGCACCCATCGGCCGCCGGGTCCTCCTCGGCACCCTCGGCCTCGGCGCCCTCGGCGTCGTCTCCGCGCCGGTCCTCCAGCGCGGCATGGAGGCGTTCCTCGGTGAGGCGGCCGAGAAGGACCCCACCGGCCTGACCGGCCTGCTCCCCAACGGCGGCGGCTTCCGCTACTACTCCGTGACGTCGTCCGTACCCCGCAGGACCGCGAAGAACTACCGCCTCACCGTCGACGGCCTTGTCGACAAGCCCGGTTCCTACACCCTCGCCGACCTGCGGGCCCTTCCGCAGACCCGGATGGTGAAGGACGTCCAGTGCGTCACCGGCTGGCGCGTGCCGGACACCCCGTTCGAGGGCGTACGGCTCTCCGCGCTGCTGGACGCGGCCGGGGTGCGCTCCTCGGCGGGGGCGGTCCGCTTCACCTGCTTCGACGGGGCGTACAGCGAGAGCCTCACCCTGGAGCAGGCGCGCCGCGCGGACGTCCTGGTGGCGCTGCGGATGCAGGACAAGGACCTCAGCCACAACCACGGCGGCCCGGTCCGCCTGTACGTCGCCCCCATGTACTTCTACAAGTCGGCGAAGTGGCTCTCCGGCATCGAGGTCACCGAGGAGGTCGAGCCCGGCTACTGGGAGGAGCGGGGCTACGACATCGATGCGTGGGTCGGCCGATCGAACGGGCGGGACGATGAACCGACGACTTGAGGAGCGGCCGGTCGTCACGGCCTCCCGCGTCCCGCGCTTCACCGCCGTCGAACGCTGGATCCACCGGACGACCGCGGCCCTGATGGGCGTCTGTGTGGTGACGGCGGCCTGCCTCTACCTCCCCTCCCTCGCCGAACTGGTCGGCCGCCGGGCACTGGTGGTCATGGTCCACCAGTGGACGGGCCTCCTCCTGCCCCTCCCGGTCCTGGCGGGCCTGGTCTCCCGCGCGTTCCGCGCGGACCTCGGCCGCCTCAACCGCTGGGGCCCGCACGACCGCCTCTGGCTCCGCGCCGCCCGCCGTCGGCTTCCCGGCCCGCGCCCCGCCGCGAAGTTCAACGCCGGCCAGAAGCTCTACGCGGCCTGGATCGCCGGCGCCACCCTCGTCATGCTCGCCACGGGCCTGATGATGTGGTTCACCCACCTCACCCCCCTGATGTGGCGGACCAGCGCGACCTTCGTCCACGACTGGCTGGCCCTGACCATCGGCATCGTCCTCGCCGGCCACATCGGCATGGCCCTGGGCGACCCGGAGGCCCGGCGCGGCCTGCGTACGGGCTCGGTGAGCCGGGAGTGGGCGGACAGCGAGCACCCGCTGTGGCGGCCGTAGACCGTAGACGGTAAGCCGTGCGTAGGCCGTCGGTCGCGACAGGGGGCGGGGAGCCGGACCTCCGGCTCCCCGCCCCCTGAACGACCAGCGCTCCGCTCCGGCCCGCGCCCCTAGATGATCAGCGACAGCAGCAGCACGATCGCCCCCGCCACCACCGAGATGATGGTCTCCATCACCGACCAGGTCTTGATGGTCTGGCCGACGCTCATCCCGAAGTACTCCTTCACCATCCAGAAGCCGGCGTCGTTGACATGGCTGAAGAAGAGGGAGCCCGCGCCGATGGCGAGGACGAGCAGGGCGGTGTGGGCCGTCGACATGTCCGCGGCCAGCGGTGCCACCAGGCCCGCCGCCGAGATCGTGGCGACCGTGGCCGACCCGGTCGCCAGCCGGATCGCCACCGCGATCAGCCAGGCCAGGACGAGCGCGGGAATCGACCAGTCCTCGGAGATCTCCAGGATCATCTGCCCGACCCCGGAGTCGATGAGCGTCTGCTTGAACCCGCCGCCCGCGCCGACGATGAGCAGGATGCCCGCGATCGGCGCGAGGGACTTCTCGACGGTCGACCCCAGCCGCTCCTTGGTGAACCCGGCGGCCCGCCCCAGCGTGAACATGCCCACGATCACGGCCGCGAGCAGCGCGATCAGCGGTGAGCCGACCACGTCGAAGACCCGCTGCACCATGTTCTCGGGGTCGTCCACGACGATGTCCACGAGCGCCTTGGCCAGCATCAGCACCACCGGCAGGAGGACGGTCGCCACGGTCGCGCCGAACGCGGGCCGCTTCTCCAGCTCCTCCGACGGCCTCGCCTGGATCATGCGCTCGGGCACCGGTACGTCCACCCACCGCGCCGCGTACTTCGAGAACAGCGGTCCGGCGATGATCACCGTCGGTATCGCGACCACCAGCCCCAGCGCCAGTGTCACACCCAGGTTGGCCTGCACCGCGTCGATCGCGACCAGCGGGCCGGGATGCGGCGGGATCAGCCCGTGCATCACGGACAGACCCGCGAGGGCCGGGATGCCGATGCGCATCAGCGAGTAGTTGCCGCGCTTGGCGACCATCAGCACCACCGGGATCAGCAGCACGATCCCGACCTCGAAGAACAACGGCAGCCCGATCACCGAGGCGATCAGCACCATCGCCCACGGCATCGCCCGCCCCTGGGCCTTGGCGAGGATGGTGTCGACGATCTCGTCGGCGCCCCCGGAGTCCGCGAGCAGCTTGCCGAGGATCGCGCCCAACGCGATGAGCACGCCGACGCCGGCCACGGTCGTCCCGAGCCCGGTGGTGAAGCTGGCGATCGCCTTGTCCAGCGGCGCCCCGGCGAACGCGCCCAGCGCGAGCGAGCCGATGGTCAGCGCCAGGAAGGCGTGCACCTTGAACCTGGTGATGAGCACGACGATCACGGCTATGCCCGCCAGGACGGCGATGCCCAACTGCGCGTGCCCCGCCGAGGTGATCGGCTCGACGGGGTCCGCTGCCAGCAACTCGACGTTGAGTCTGGTCACGGTGATTCCTTGGTTGGGGAGGTGTCAGGGGGAGGTGGGGGGTGGGGGAGGAGGCCGGCGTCGGGCCGAAGCAGGAGCCGGCGGAAGCAGGAGCCGGCGGAAGAGGAGTCGGCGGCCGAGGGGGGCCTACGACGACGCCGGATCGAACTCCCACAGCGCCGTGACCGCCCGCTCGGCGATCTCCTCGGGCGCGCCCGCCACATCGACAGCGACGCCCGCCTCGTCCGCCTCCAGGGGCTGCAGTGTGGCGAACTGCGAGTCGAGCAGCGCGGTGGGCATGAAGTGGCCCTGCCGGTGGGACATCCGGTCCTCGATGAGCGCCCGGTCACCGGTGAGATGCACGAAGACGACACCGGGCGCCGCCGCCCGCAGCCGGTCCCGGTAGGACCGCTTCAACGCGGAACAGCTGACCACCCCGCCGAGCCCGGCCCGGTCGTGCGCCCAGGCGCCGATGGCGTCCAGCCACGGACCTCGGTCCGCGTCGTCCAGCGGTGTCCCGGCCGACATCTTGGCGATGTTGGCCGCGGGGTGGAAGTCGTCGCCCTCGGCGTAGGGAACGCCGAGCCGTGCCGCGAGCAGGGGACCGATCGTGGTCTTCCCGGTCCCTGCCACGCCCATCACCACGACGACATGAGGGGTACGCATCACTACCTCGCTGTCTTCGTCGACATCTGGGACGTCACCCGACGTCGACGACACTGAAACCCATTAGATACGACGAATTCAAGCCCTCGACACAAATAAGTCTGACTTTTTCTTCACTCCCCCCTCCTCGTACCCTGATCCCCATGACCACACCGGGCCGGGGGCTGCACGGCCGAGTTCTGGAGACCCTCGGACCGGCGATCACGGCGGGTGAGTACCCGCCGGGCAGCGTGCTGCGCACGGACGAACTCGCCCAGACCTTCGAGGTCTCCCGCTCCGTGATGCGCGAGGCGGTGCGCGTGCTGGAGTCCATGCACCTGGTCGAGTCCCGCCGCCGGGTCGGCGTGATCGTCCGTCCGCCCGCCGAGTGGAACGTCTACGACCCGCAGGTCATCCGCTGGCGGCTGGCCGGCGCGGACCGCCCCCGCCAGCTGCGCTCCCTCACGGTCCTGCGCTCCGCCGTCGAGCCGATCGCCGCGGGCCTGGCCGCGCGCAACGCCACCGCCGAGCAGTGCGCCGCGCTCACCGAGTGCGCCATCGGCATGGTCGCCAACTCACGTGGCCACAAACTGGAGGGCTACCTCCGGCACGACGTCCTCTTCCACCGCCTGATCCTCGACGCCTCCGGCAACGAGATGTTCGCCCGCCTCGGCGACGTCGTCGAGGAGGTCCTCGCCGGCCGCACCCACCACGCCGTGATGTTCCCCGACCCCGACCCCGCCGCCGTCACCCTCCACGTCCAGGTCGCCGAAGCCATCCGCGAGCACGACGCCCCCCGGGCCGAACGACTCACCAGGGAAATCACCGTGGGTGCCCTCCAGGAACTGGACATACTGGCCCCCAACGGCCAGGCGCCGAGCGCCGGTTGACCCGCGGCTCGGACGGGCGGGCCTAGGCCCCGTCGTCCGCGGGGAACTCCCCGTCCACGTACACCCAGGCCCCCGCCACCCGCTCGAAGCGGCTCCGTTCGAGCATCGAGCCACCGCGGTACGAGGCGCGGAACGTGACGGTGCCGGTGGTGTGGAAGGGGGAGCCGTCGCGGGTCTCCAGGATCTCCAGGCCGGTCCAGCGCATCGTCGTGTCGAAGGCCACGTCGGCGGGCCGGGTGCGGGGATGCCAGCTGCGCAGCAGGTACGCCTCGTCGCGCACCACGAACGCGCTGTAGCGGGACCGCATCAGGGCCTCGGCTGTCGGCGCGGCGGCGCCCCCGGAGTGGTAGCGGCCGCAGCAGTCCTCGTAGGCCTGCGGCAGTCCGCAGGGGCACGTACGAGGAGCCGGCGAAGAAGCACGTGAGGCACTCTTCGACCTGGCCCGGGAACCACTGCGGCGCGACGACATGGCAGTCATTGTGCCCGCTCTACGCCGAGCCCGCGTTCGTCGGCGGATACGGCGGCCGTGCCGGCACCCCGGAACCCCTCGGGGACGGCAGCGGCGGCAGCGCCGGCTCCTGCAACCAGGCCCGGAACAGGGCGTCCAGGGGCCCGTCGGCGTAGCGCCCGGCGTGCGCGGTGAAACCGGCCGTGGTCACCGCGCCGCCGCGGTGGACGGTCGCCCAACCGCGCAGCATCCGGAAGAACGCCTCGTCACCGAGGGCACAGCGCACGGCGTGGACGGTCAGCCCGCCGCGCTCGTAGAGCCGGTCGTCGAACATCAGCTTGCGGCCCGGGTCGGCCAGCCGCAGATCCTGCGACAGCGCGGCGAGCTTCTGGTGCGCGGCGGCGGCCAGTTGCTGCGCGCTGCGCCCGCCGGAACGCTCCGACCACAGCCACTCTGCGTACTTGGCGAACCCCTCGTTCAGCCAGATGTGCCGCCAGTCGGCGATGGACACGCTGTTGCCGAACCACTGGTGCGCCAGCTCGTGGGCCACCAGCCGCTCCGAACCCCGCGCCCCGTCCACGTGGTTGGCGCCGAACAGCGACAACCCCTGTGCCTCGACCGGGACATCGAGCTCCTCCTCGGTCACCACCACCGCGTACTCCCCGAACGGGTACGGCCCGAAGAGCTCCTCGAACAGCTCCATCATCGCCGGCTGCCGCGCGAAGTCCCGCGAGAACTCGGTGAGCAGGTGCGCCGGGATGTGCCCGTGCTGCGGCACCCCACCCGGCCGCGGATCGCCCAGCAGCACCGTCTGGTACCTGCCGATCGACAGCCCCACCAGATAGCTCGACGTCGGCGCCGACTGCTCGTACACCCAGGTCGTCGTGGACGCCTTCGCCGTACGGGTGAGCAGCCGCCCGCCCGCCACCACCTGGTACGCCGACGGTGTCGTCACCGAGATCTGGTACGAGGCCTTGTCGGCGGGCCGGTCGTTGCACGGATACCAGGACGGTGCCCCGACCGGCTGGCTCGCCACCAGCGCCCCGTCGGTCAGCTCCTCCCAACCGAGCCCGCCCCAGGGGCTGTTCACCGGCTTGGGATTGCCCGACCAGTGCACCTCGACCGTGAACGCGGCCCCGGGCCGGATCGGCTTGGCCGGCCGGATCCGCAGCCTGCCGCCCCGGTGCGAGTAGTGCGGCGCCCGCCCGTCGACCCGCACCCGCCCGATCTTGAAGTCGGCGAGGTTCAGCTGGAACTCGGCGAGCGGGGCCCGGCCCGCTATGGCGTTGAGCCGCGCGGTGCCCGACAGCCGGTTCGGCCCTGGTCGGTAGTCCACAGCCAGCTCGTACCGATGCACCCGGTAACGGGCATCACCGTTCGCCGGGAAGTACGGGTCCGGACCCACTGACTGCTGAACCGCCACTGCCGCTTCTGCTCCCCGCTCCGCTCTGGTACGACGTCCATCGTCCCCCGAGTCCCCCGAAGCCGCACGAGCCGCGTTCAGCGGCGCCATGACTCGATCGGGTTGCCCAGCCACCGGGTGTCGTCGGGAACGGACTCCGCGGCCATGACCAGCGACGCCGGACCCAGCGTGGTACGGGCCCCGACCACGCTGCCGGGCAGGACGATTCCGCCCGGGCCCAACGTGGCGCCCTCACGGAGCTCAACAGTATCCGTCCGCAAGATCCGGTCGTGGAAGAGGTGGGTCTGCAGGACGCATCCCCGGTTCACCGTGGCCCCGTCGCCGAGCGTCACGAGGTCGGTCTCGGGTAGCCAGTAACTCTCGATCCACACCCCCTTGCCGATCCGCGCCCCCAGCCCGCGCAGCCACACGTTCAGCACCGCGGTCCCGGGCACCGCCCCGGCCAGCCACGGCACGGCCAGGACCTCCACGAAGGTGTCCGCCAGCTCGTTGCGCCACACGAACCCGCTCCACAGCGGATGCTCCCCGCCGCGGTGCCGCCCCACGAGCAGCCACTTCGCGACGACGGACACCAGGCCCGCCAGCACACCCGCCACCAGCAGCACGAGACCGCCCGCAGGCCACGCCCAGTCGCCCAGTGCGCTCAGCGCCGCCACCGTCAGCAGCGCGATCCCCGCAGAGCAGAACACGGGCACGACCCGGCACAGCTCCACCAGCGCCCGCGCCCACAGCAACCGCGCCGGCGGCTCGTACGTCAGGCTCTGGTCACCGTCCGCCACCGCCCGGGGCAGCCTGACCGGCGGCAGCCCCAGGTACGAGCTGCCCTTCTTCGCCTTCTTCGGCGTCGCGGACAGCACCCCCACCAGACCGCCGTCCGGCACCGAACGCCCCGGCGCGGTCATCCCGGAGTTCCCCAGGAACGCCCGTCGCCCGATCTCCGCCCGCCCGATCCGCATCCAGCCCCCGCCCAGCTCGTACGGCGCGGTCAGCGTGTCGTCCGCGAGGAACGCCCCGTCCCCGACCGTCGTCAGACTGGGCAGCGCCAGCACCGTCGACACCTCCGCGCCCCGGCCGATCCGCATCCCGAGCAGTCGCAGCCACACCGGCGTGACCAGCCCCGCGTACAGCGGGAACAGCGTCTCCCGCGACCGGTCCATCAGCTGCGTGACCGTCCACGCCTGCCAGCCGACCCGGCTGTGCGTGGGATGCGTGCCCTCCCGCAGCCCGAGGCTCAGCAGCCGCACGGCGACCAGCAGGAGCAGCGCGTACGCCGCCCCGAACGCGAGCGTGGCCGGCACCAGCCCGAGCACCGCGCCCCGCAGGGCACCGCCCAGCCCCGCCCCCGGATCCACGAACAGACTCAAGCCCGCCAGCGCGGCGAGCCCGGCGAGCACCGGCAGCGCGGTCAGCCCGAACCCGGTCACCCCGTACGACGCCCGCCAGAACAGGCCCCGCCGCGGCCGTTCCCTCGGCCAGTTCCGCTTCGCCTTGCCCAGCTTGACCGCGGGCGCCCCGGCCCAGCGCTGTCCGGTGGGGACCTGCCCGGCCACGGCCGACCCGGGCGCCACCTCGGCCCGCTTGCCGACCCTGGCCCCCGGCAGCAGCATGCTCCGCGTCCCGACGACCGCGCCGGCGCCCACTTTGACCGGCCCGATCTCCAGCACATCCCCGTCGAGCCAGTACCCGGAGAGGTCCACCTCGGACTCCACGGCCGCGCCCCGCCCGAGCTTGAGCATCCCGGTCACCGGCGGCAGCGCGTGCAGATCGACATCGGCGCCGACCTTGGCGCCCAGGACGCGCGCGTACCGCTCCAGCCAGACCCCGGTCAGCGAGGTGGCCCCGCTGAACTCGGCCAACCGCTCGGCCGCCCACAGCCGCAGGTGCACGCTTCCGCCGCGCGCGTACCGGCCCGGCCCGACGCCGCGCAGCAGCAGCCGCGCGCCGCCCGCCGCGATCGCCAGCCGCCCCGGCGGGGTGAAGAGCAGCACCGCCCCGGCCCCCACGGACCACCAGGGCGCGGTCGGCAGCCAGGCGTACGGCCCGAGCAGATTCCCGAGCGCGGCCAGCGGGACGACCCACCGCAGAGCGAGCAGCGTGAACAGCGGCACCAGCAGCAGCGACTGGACCAGCCGCGCCCGCACGGGCACGGGTGCCACCACGCGCCGGGGGCCTTCCTGCCCGCCGGACTCCTCCAGATACCGGGCCAGCTTCCTGAGCGTGGGCCGCTGGTAGACGTCCACCACCGCGACGCTCGGATACCTGGTCCGCAGCCGTGTCGTCAGCTGCGCGGCGGCCAGACTCCCCCCGCCGATCGCGAAGAAGTCGTCGCCCGCGCCACCGACCGGGATCCCCAGCACCTCCGCCCACTGTTCGGCGAGCCACGCCTCGGTCCCGTACAGCTCCTCGGCCGGACCGGCCGTCTCCAGCTCTGCCAGCGGCCACGGCAGGGCGTTCCGGTCGACCTTCCCGGACGTCCGGGTCGGCAGTTCCGCCACCGGTGCCAGCAGCGGCACCAGCGCGGCCGGCAGCTCTGCCCGCAGCTTCGCCACGGCCCTCGCGTGGTCCCACCCTTCCTGGGTGACCACGTACCCGACCAGCAGCTGGTTGCCGCTCCGCGCGGTCCGTACGGCCGCCGCGGCGCCCGCCACCCCCGGCAGGGCCTGCAACGCGGCGTCCACCTCGCCCAGCTCGATCCGCCGCCCGCCGAGCTTGATCTGCTCGTCGGCCCGCCCGAGGAAGACCAGCCCCTCGGGCTCGGCCCTCACCAGGTCACCACTGCGATAGGCGCGCTCCCAGCCCAGCGACTCCAGCGGCGCGTACTTCTCCGCGTCCTTCTCGGCGTCGAGATACCGCGCGAGCCCCACGCCGCCGATCACCAGCTGCCCGCTGCCACCCATCGGCACGGGCTCCCCGCTCTCGTCCACGACGGCCAGCTCCCACCCGTCGAGCGGCAGCCCGATCCGGATCGGCTCCGCGCCGGTCATCAGCGAGGCGCAGGCGACGACGGTGGCCTCGGTCGGCCCGTACGTGTTCCAGACCTCCCGCCCCTCCGTCACCAGCCGCTGCGCCAGCTCCGGCGGGCACGCCTCACCGCCGAAGATCAGCAGCCGTACGTCGCTCAGCGTCTCGGGCTCCCAGAGCGCGGCCAGCGTCGGCACGGTCGACACCGCCGTGATCTCCTGCTCGACCAGCCAGGGCCCCAGATCCGCGCCGCTCCTGACCTGTGCGCGCGGCACCGGCACCAGACAGGCGCCGTACCGCCAGGCCAGCCACATCTCCTCGCAGGACGCGTCGAAGGCCACCGAGAGGCCGGCCATCACCCGGTCCCCGGGCCCGATCGGCTCCTCGGTCAGGAAGAGAGCCGCCTCGGCGTCCACGAACGCTGCGGCGCTGCGATGGCTGACGGCCACCCCCTTGGGCCTGCCCGTCGACCCGGAGGTGAAGATGATCCATGCGTCGTGCTCGACCCCGGGGCGTGCGGCGGGGGAGTCGGACGCGCCGTGCACGGTCAGTTCGTGTCCGGCCCCGACGACCGCCCGCACCTCCGCCTCGCCGAACACCAGTTCGGCCCGCTCGTCGGGGTCCTCGGCGTCCACGGGCACATAGGCGGCTCCGGCGGCGAGCACGGCGAGGATGGCGACGTACAGCTCGTTCGTGCCCGACGGCACCCGCACCCCGACCCGGTCCCCGAGTCCGACCCCGGCGGCTCCCAGTCGTCGCCGCAGGTTCTCCACCTCGACGGCCAGCGCGCGATAGGTCAGCCGCCGCTTCCCGTCGTCCAGGGCGGGCTCGTCCGGGTACGACCGCGCGGACGCTTCGAAGACGTCGACCAGCGTGCGGGGGGAGGCCGCGGGACCGGCCGAGAAGCGCGCCGCCCCGCCGAACCGCCCGGCTTCCTCTGCCATCTCCTCGTCGAGCAGCGTCAGGTCGGGACTCTCGTACACGGCGGCCATCGGATCCTCGCCTCTCGAACCCGGACCATCCGGGGGCGCCGGAGGGCCGCAGGTCTGCCTGGGGATATTTCCGTACCGGTGCCGAACAAGCCCCATACTCTAGTGCTCGGGTGACTACTGCCTGTCGTGTCGGCCAAGCGGAGGCATCCGGAGGGCGGCCCGCGAGGGCCGACCGTACGGCTGTGACCTGGGCTTTCTCGAACGTGGCGAGATATGTCCCACATTTCGCCGCCGGCAACGCACGAAGGCCGCGACCCGAGGGTCGCGGCCTTCGCCACTGTGTGTCCGAGGGGGGACTTGAACCCCCACGCCCGATAAAGGGCACTAGCACCTCAAGCTAGCGCGTCTGCCATTCCGCCACCCGGACAAGGTGTCTGTCGCGCGGGGTCTCCCTCGCGGCGACGAGGGAAACATTACCAGGCTTTCGAGGGCCCCCGATCACACCCCGTCCCCGGGGACGGCCGGGCGTGAACGGCGTGTGACGGGCCGGTCCCGGTCTTGGGGCGGGCCCAGGGGCAGGAGGAGGATGTGGGGGAACCACCAGCAGCGACAGCGGGAGGAACCAGCGTGAGTGAGACGGCCACAGGCAGGCGCGTGACCGGTGAGGACGAGGTCGTCGACCTCTGCAGCGAGCTGATCCGGATCGACACCAGCAACTTCGGTGACCACTCGGGCCCGGGTGAGCGCGCGGCCGCCGAGTACGTCGCCGAGAAGCTCGCCGAGGTGGGGCTGGAACCGAAGATCTTCGAGTCGCACCCGGGCCGCGCCTCCACGGTGGCCCGGATCGAGGGCGAGGACCCGTCCCGGCCCGCGCTGCTCATCCACGGCCACACCGACGTCGTACCGGCCAACGCGGCGGACTGGACCCACCACCCCTTCTCCGGCGAGGTCGCCGACGGCTGTGTGTGGGGCCGGGGCGCGGTCGACATGAAGGACATGGACGCCATGACGCTGGCGGTCGTCCGCGACCGGCTGCGCAGCGGCCGCAAGCCCCCGCGCGACATCGTGCTCGCCTTCCTCGCGGACGAGGAGGCCGGCGGCACGTACGGGGCGAAGCACCTCGTCAAGAACCACGCCGATCTCTTCGAGGGCGTCACCGAGGCGATCAGCGAGGTCGGCGGGTTCTCGTTCACGGTGAGCGAGCAGCGGCGGCTCTATCTGATCCAGACGGCCGAGAAGGGCATGCACTGGATGAAGCTGACCGTGGCCGGAACGGCGGGCCACGGCTCGATGATCCACCGCGACAACGCCATCACCGAGCTGTCGGAGGCGGTCGCGCGCCTCGGCCGCCACCAGTTCCCGGTACGGGTCACCAAGACCACCCGCGCTTTCCTCGACGAACTCGGCGACGCGCTCGGCACCACGCTCGACCCGGAGGACATGGAGGGCACCCTCGCCAAGCTGGGCGGTATCGCCAAGCTCATCGGCGCGACCCTGCGCAACACCGCCAACCCCACCCAGCTCGGCGCCGGTTACAAGGTCAACGTCATCCCGGGCGAGGCCACCGCGCACGTCGACGGACGGTTCCTGCCCGGGTTCGAGGAGGAGTTCCTCGCCGATCTCGACAAGATCCTCGGCCCCAAGGTGCGGCGCGAGGACGTGCATTCCGACAAGGCGCTGGAGACCTCCTTCGACGGCGCGATCGTGGACGCCATGCAGTCCGCCCTGCTCGCCGAGGACCCGGCCGCGAAGGCGGTCCCGTACATGCTCTCCGGCGGTACGGACGCCAAGTCCTTCGACGACCTCGGTATCCGGGGCTTCGGCTTCGCGCCGCTGAAGCTGCCCCCGGAGCTGGACTTCGCGGGCATGTTCCACGGTGTCGACGAGAGGGTGCCGGTGGAGGGCCTGAAGTTCGGTGTGCGCGTACTCGACCGTTTCGTCGACGCGTCCTGACCGTTCGGCACAAGATTCGGCCGCGCGTACGAAGATCGACCGTGGCGGGTGAATCCGACCATAAGCTCGTAGCTCCATTACTCCTTCCTCGTTACAGGTGATGTGACTCGCTACTTGGAGTCGCTTTGCCAACAAGGAGGAACAATGCTCAAGAAGGTCGTCGCCGCTGCGACTGCCACCGGTGGTCTGGTTCTCGCGGGCGCGGGTCTGGCCGTCGCCGACGCCGGGGCCCAGGGTGCCGCCGTCGGCTCCCCGGGCGTCGCGTCCGGCAACGTCGTCCAGGTGCCGGTTCACGTCCCCGTGAACGTGTGCGGCAACACGATCTCGGTGATCGGGCTGCTGAACCCCGCCTTCGGCAACACCTGCATCAACAAGTGACGTTGTGCCTCACCCGGTGAGGGTCTGAACAAACCGTCGGCCCCGGAGTGCGCGCCATGCACTCCGGGGCCGTTCGGTCTCCCGACAAGGTCTACAAGATCACAACATAGGGCTTAAGGCAGGTAATTCAGCTATGCGACAGGTCACCCGCAAGGGCCTCATGACGGTGGCGGCCGCGTCCGGAGTCTTCGCCGCGGCCGGAGGCATGGCCCACGCCGACTCCGGCGCGCAGGGCACCGCCACCAACTCGCCGGGCGTGCTCTCCGGCAACACCGTGCAGGCGCCGGTGGAGGCCGAGGTCAACGTCTGCGGCAACACGGTGAACGTGGTCGGACTGCTCAACCCGGCGGCCGGCAACAAGTGTTCCAACGGCGGAGGCGGCAAGCACGCACGCGGCGACCAGGGCCACGGCTCCTCGCACGGTGGCTCCCAGGCCCGGGGACACGCCAGTGACTCGCCGGGCGTGGCCTCCGGCAACGTCGTGCAGGCCCCGGTGCATGCACCGGTCAACGTGTGCGGCAACAGCGTCAACGCGGTCGGCGTCGGCAACACGGCCGTCGGCAACGACTGCTCCAACGGCTCGGGCGGCGGCGGATACGGCGACGACGGCCACGGCCCGTCGTACGGCGGCGGATCCCACGCCGACGGTCATACCGGTGGCTCGCCCGGTGTGGCTTCTGGGAACCACATCCAGGTTCCGGTGCACGCACCGGTCAACGCGTGCGGCAACAGCGTCAGCGTGGTCGGCGTCGGCAACGGGGTCGCGAACGACGACTGCGGGAACTCGGGCGGCGGAGGGGCGCACGAGAACCCGGGCGGCTCGCAGAACCCGCCGGGCGACTCCGAGGAGGCGTCCCCGCAGACGCCGAGCAAGCCCGGTGAGCCGGGCGGTCCGGGCAGGCCCGGCGGCGAGGTCCCCGGCGGTGACACCAACACCCCGGGTACGCAGACCGTCACCCAGCCCGACGGTGCGGCCCAGCTCGCCCAGACCGGCGGAGACCTGCCGCTGGGGCTGATGCTCCCGGTGGGCGCGGGCGCACTGATCGGGGGCGCCCTGATCTACCGCAAGTCACGGGCCGCCGCGCTGTAACGGGACCCGGCGTCCACCGAACGGAGCGGGCCCCGCACCAGCGGGGCCCGCTCCGTTTCGTTGCGCCCAGTCACCATGTGGCGCGCACCTGGCGGATGATCCGTCGGCGCAACCGCACCCTGCGGCTGCCGTCACGCAGCAGGCTCAGTCGGTCCAACTCCCAGTGTCCGTACTCGGCATGGTCCGTCAGCAGGCGTGTGGCGTCCTTGCGGGAGACCCCGCGCGGTACGTACACGTCGACAAATTCGTATTCCGGCATCGGTATCTATTGTGCGGGCTGGGGCCCGGTACGGATAGCGTCTGCACTATGTCTGATGCTGCGCAGCCCACCGCTGCCGAGGTACGCGCCGCCGCCGAGGCGGTCAAGACCGCGCTCGACCGCCACCTGGCGGCGGTCGAACGCCGGTCGGGGGAGGACGACCCGGCCGTCTACGAGGCGTTCAACGAGCTGGCCGCGGCCGCCGAGGAGTACGACGAACTGCTCTACGACCGCTATGACGAGGTCACTCCCTTCGAGATCCCCGGCACCGAGGACAGGCCGCCGTACATCGGCCCCGACGAGCCCGGCGCGCTCAGTGTGCTGATCCGCCGGGACTACACGGTGGGCGAGCCGCAGCGGCTGCTGGCGCAGGCGCAACGCGTGGAGGCGGCGGAGGAGCCGGCCGGCACCGGCGGGGCGGCGAGCACGGTGCTCGGCGCCCTCGGCGTGCTGTTCGGGGAGTTCGAACCGGACGAGATCGCCTCCCGGCACAAGGAGTTCGGTCTGGAGGAAGGGGACTCCACGCTCTGGGTGACCGCCGCGGACGACGCCGCCGAGCCCGGTGAGTGGCTGGAGGCACCCTTCGAAGGGGTCGACGGGCAGCAGGTCGTCTGCCGCTTCGACGTCAGCGCGGTCTTCGACGACGAGCCGGACGACGACGACCTCGACGACGTCACGCTCGCGGCGGAGCTGGACGAGGACGAGGATCTGGAACCGCTGGACGTGGACCGGTAGGGGCCCAGGGGGCGGGGCGCCTCGGAGCTCGGGGCGTCCGCCGTCGGGCGGCCTCGGGCCGCGCGGGGTCGCTCGCGCAGTTCCCCGCGCCCATTGAAGGTCGGCCCCGCGCCCCTGAAGGCGGCCCCGCGCGGGCCGCCCTGGGGACACGCGTTGTCAATCGGCCGACGGCACCTGGGTCTTGAGCAGTGCCGGCAGCCGGGTGGTGCGTGGCTTCGCGGGGATCTCGGCGACCGCGCGGGGCAGGGCCTGCTCCACCCCGTGCACGACGGACAGGTGCCGCTCGGCGCGGCCGAAGGCCGTGTAGACCCAGGGGCGCGTGAGGGCCTGCGCCGCGTCACCCGGCAGCACCACCACCGCCGCCGGCCACCGGTGACCCACGGCCTGGTGCGCGGTCAGCGCCCACCCGTGCCGCACGGTCTGCTCCACCCGCTCCTTCGGGACGACCACGGCCGCACCCGCGCACTCCAGGTGCAGCCCCTCGGCGTCGGCCTTCACGACCCGGCCGGGGGTCGTACGACCCGGCGCAGGGGAGTGGGCCACACGGTCGCCCGGGTCGAAGCCGCCGAAACGGCCCGGACCGGGGTTCAGCCGCTCCTTGAGCGCGGCGTTCAGCGCACGCGTACCGGCGGCGCCCCCGTGCCCGGGGGTGATCACCTGGACCTGTTCGGCCGGGATCCCGAACGCCCTCGGCACCGAGTCCACGACGAGCTGCGCGGTCCGGTGCACGGCCTCACCGGCGTCCCGCACCGGCACGATCACGACCTCCTTGCCGGGCGTGTCGACCTGGTTCAGCTCGCCGATGCCGATGCCGGAGACCAGTTCACCGATCGGCCCGGGGTCGGGTGTCCGCGAGGCCACCTGCGGGCAGGTCCGGGCGGCGAGCAGATCGGCGAAGACCCGGCCGGGCCCGGCGGACCAGAGCACTCCCGGGTCGCCGCTGAGCACCAGCCGGGAACCGTCGGGCAACGACTCGACGAGCAGCGCGGCGGTCTCGACGTCCAACTGGGGCGCGTCCAGCACCACGAGCAGATCCAGGTCGAGCGCGCCCTCCACGTCACGGCCCGGTCCCTCGGCGCCGGACAGCAGCCCGGCGAGGGTCGCCACGGCGGTGTCGCCCCCCTCGGCGGTGTCCCCGCCGTCGGCGGAGCCCAACTGCGCGGCGAAGCGGCGCACACCGTCCGCGCTGTGCGTCGCCGCGTACGCCCGCAGTCCGAGCGACCGGGCGGCCGTGACGAGCGCCGCCGGTTCCGCGCGGGCCGCCTCGCCGCCGGTGTGCAGCACGAGTCCGTGGCCCGCGACGGCGTGGATCAGCTCGGCGGCGGAACGCGGCGCCGACGCGGCCGCCGAGGACCAGTCGGCCGGATCGTCCTTGGGCAGAGAGTTCATGACGCGGGCGAGGCCGTCGGCGAGGCTCTCCTCGGCGAGGGCGTACCGCTCCAGCCCGATGAGGACGCGGACCGGGCGCTCCTCCTCGGCCTCGTCGTCCTCGCCCTCGTCGTCGGCCGGAGAGCCGGCGGCCGGTCCGGGGGGCGGTGTGGAACGTTGCGCGGCCGGGGCGTCGTCCAGGGCGTCCTGGAACACCAGGGCCTCGCCCTCGGCCACGGTGCTCTGGACGGCCTCGTCGGGGTCGGGGACGGAACGCCGGCCGAGCGCGCCGACCAGGGCCGGGGCCTCAAGCGCCGTGTGCCCGGCCACGGCGGCCTGCTCCAGCAGCCAGACGGTGACCGCCCGGCCCCGCCGCTCGTCGTCCGGGCCGCACTCGGCGCCGAGCAGGGCCCGCGCGAACCCGTCCGCCTGCTCGGGCCGTACGCCCGGAACGCGCAGCAATTGCCAGGGATCCTCGCGCAGCAGGGCGCCCGCGCCCTCGCCGAGCGCCTCGGCCACCTGCGGCACCAGCGCCTGAGGAGCACCGCCCTCGGCCAGCACCGCGCGCACCGCCTCGACGGTCTCGCCCGACGGAACCGCCGCACCGACCGGGGGCGCCACGGGCTGCGGTCGCCGCGCCGGTTCCGGTGCGGGCCGACGCGGCGTGGGCTCCGGCTCGTCGAAGACGGTGGCCGTGGGCTTTCGGCCGCCCTCCACGGCCCGTACGGCGGCCAGCAGATCGGCGGCCGTCCCGCTGAGCTTGGCCCCGCTCGTGATCGGTTCCTTCTTCTCCGCCCTGCGCCGCTCGATCCGGTCCCGCTCAAGCCGCTGGGCCGCCAACTCGGCCTGCGCCTCGGAGACTTCGGAGGCGCTTTCGGATGCGTCTCCGGATGACTCGGATGCGCCTTCGGACGGGTCTCCGGAGGCTTCGGAGGCGCTTTCGGGTGCGCCCGAGTCGTCGGTGTCGGCGGAGCCTTCCGGAGTGCTCCCGGCGGTTGCGTCGTCGGGTGCGTCGGAGCGCGTGGTGTCGCCCTGGCCCCCCGGCTCGTCCGTCCCCGTGGTCGCGGGCTCCGTGCTCACAGCGTGCTCCAGTCGTGATCGGGATAGCGGTGCACGGGCGCCGACACATCGTCGAGAGCCCGGCAGATCTCGTCAGGAAGACTAAGGGTCTCCACTGACAATGACCCCGAGAGCTGCAGCGCGTTGCGCGCGCCGATGATGGGCGCGGCCACGCCGGGCCGGTCGCGCACCCAGGCGAGGGCTACCTGGAGCGGGGTCACGGCGAGACCGTCCGCGGCGGTCTGCACCGCCTCCACGATGCTGGTCGCCGTCTCGTCGAGGTAGGGCGCGACGAACGGCGCCATGTGCTCGGAGCCGCCCCGGGAGTCGGGGGGCGTGATGTGGCGGTATTTGGCGGTCAGCACCCCACGCCCCAGCGGCGACGAGGGGAGCAGGCCGACGCCCAGGTCCAGCGCGGCGGGCAGCACCTCGCGCTCGACGCCTCGTTGCAGCAGGGAGTACTCCAGCTGCGTACTGGCCAGGCGGGTGCGTATGCCGGGGGCCGCGAGCTGCCAGGTGGCCGCCTTCGCCAGCTGCCAGCCGCAGAAGTTGGAGACGCCGACGTACCGGGCCCGGCCGCTGCTGACGGCCAGGTCGAGGGCCTGGAGCGTCTCGTCGAGCGGTGTCTCGGGGTCGTAGGCGTGGATGTGCCAGAGGTCGACGTAGTCCGTGCCGAGGCGGGCGAGGGAGGCGTCCAGGGCGGCGAGCAGATGGCCCCGGGAACCGTCGAAACGGCGGTCGGGGTCAGGGACGCTGCCGGCCTTCGTGGAGATGACCAGGTCGCGGCGGGGCACCAGCCCGTCCATCAACTGCCCGAGCAGATATTCGGCTTCGCCGTCCCCGTAGACGTCGGCCGTGTCCACGAGGGTGCCGCCCGCCTCCCAGAACACCTTCAACATGTCCGCGGCGTCATGCTCGTCCGTGTCGCGGCCCCACGTCAGGGTGCCGAGCCCGATCCGGGACACGCGCAGGCCGGTACGGCCGAGATGCCTCTGCTCCATGAACGCCGAGATTACTGGCCACGGTTCGCCGTGTGGGGGCCTGTGGACAACGGATTTCCCCAAGGAGCGTTCGGTTGTCCACAGGCCCCACTCGCCCGCACGCGCCACACACCCTCCGTCTCCCGAACGCCGGCGCGGCACAGCCCGGTATGGTCGGCGGGACAAAGACGTTACTGATCGGTAAGGGAAGGCGGGTCTATATGAAGCTCGGGATCAACCTCGGCTACTGGGGCGCCGGAATGGATGGGGACAACCTGGCCGTGGCCCAGGAGGCCGACCGCCTGGGGTACGCGGTCTGCTGGGCGGCGGAGGCCTACGGCTCGGACGCCGCCACGGTGCTCAGCTGGGTCGCCGCCAAGACCGACCGCATCGACGTGGGCTCCGCCATCTTCCAGATCCCGGCCCGCCAGCCCGCGATGACCGCGATGACCGCCGCGACGCTGGACTCGCTCTCCGGCGGCCGCTTCCGCCTCGGCCTCGGCGTCTCCGGGCCGCAGGTCTCGGAGGGCTGGTACGGGGTCAAGTTCGACAAGCCGCTCGCCCGCACCCGCGAGTACGTGGAGATCGTCCGCAAGGCGATGACCCGTGAGCGCCTGTCGCACGACGGCGAGCACTGGACGCTGCCGCTGCCCGGCGGCCCCGGCAAGCCGCTGAAGCTGACCGTGCACCCCACCCGTGAGCACATCCCGCTGTACATCGCCGCGATCGGCCCGAAGAACCTGGAGCAGACCGGCGAGATCGCCGACGGCGCCCTGCTGATCTTCCCCTCGGCCGCGCACCTGGAGGACACGGCGATCAAGTACCTGCGGGCGGGACGGGAGAAGGCCGGCAAGACCCTCGAAGGGTTCGACGTCTGCCCGACCCTGCCTCTCGCCGTCGGCGCCGACAAGGATGTGGCGACGCTCGCCGACACCTTCCGCCCGTACACCGCGCTGTACGTCGGCGGCATGGGCAGCCGCAAGCAGAACTTCTACAACCAGCTCGCCCAGCGCATGGGGTACGAGAAGGAGGCGGCCGAGATCCAGGACAAGTACCTGGCGGGCGACAAGACCGGGGCCGCGGCGGCCATTCCGCACGAGCTGATCGACCAGACCACGCTGCTCGGGTCGGTGGAGCGCATCGCCGACCGGATGAAGGCCTACGCCGCGGCCGGGGTCACCACCCTCACCCTCGCCCCCGCGGGGTTCACCCTGGACGAGCGGATCGCTTCGCTCCGGGCCGGCACCGAGGCCATGGAGCTGGCCGGGCTCGCGTAACCCGAACGGAGCAGCGTCCGACGCGCGCCGGAACCGGCAGGAATCGGCCGGACCGGGGGCTCGGAAAGTTCCGCGGCCGTGGTGGGGGCTCGGGGGTCTTCCCCGCCACGGCCGTCACGGAGGACAACGCGGCGCGACCCGCTCGGTTACGCGTTCGCGCCGCCCCGGCATCCTTCGTTCGGCGGATTTGTCCGACACAGCTGTTGCCCGGCTCCTGATACCCCATTTGACTCGTTTTCTGCAGGACCCCTGCCAGGACCCCTGCAGAGAGGTGCCTCAGATGCTTTCGGCCAAGAGTCTCTTCCAGGAGATCGTCGACAACGACGAGTCGTTCCGGCTGTTCTGTTCGATCGCCGCCAGCGGCGAGACACAGGGCGGCTGGGAGAACGCGCGCATCGCGGCGCTCGTCCCGCAGAGCGAGCGCGCACTCGCACCGAAGATCACCCGCCACGGCGCGGACGAGGACAAACACGGGCGGATCTTCAACGCCCTCATGAAGAAGCGCGGCCTCCGACCGGTGGAGGTCCCGCCCGAGACCGACTACACGATGCTCCTCGAACGCCGCGGCATCGGCCTCGCGCACGAGAAGCTCAAGGCCGACCAGGCCCTGACGCTGCGCGACATCATCGTCTACCTGTCCCACAGCCGGATCACCGAACAGCGAGCCGCCGACCAGATGGTGATGCTCCGCAAGCACTTCGCGGACCACCCCGAGATCGGCAAGGCCGTCCGGATGATCTCCGACGACGAGGACAACCACCTCGCGTACACCCACGAGGAACTGCTGCGCTACGCGGCCGCCGGACACGGCCGCCTGATCCAGCGGACCCTGCGCGAGTGCGCCCTCGCCGAGATCGCCGTGTACCGGGACGTCAGCCTCGCCGTGATGGACCGCATGGGGCGCGTCCTCGGCTGGCCGAAGGCGAAGGCCGCCGTCCTCGCGGCGGGCATCCACGCCGTGTACGCCTACGAGCGGGCCTTCGGCTGGCGCCGCATGGTGACCCTGGCGATGCCGGAACGCCGTGACGCCCTGGGCGGACCGGCGACCGCGGCCCCGGAGTTCGCCTGAGCGCCTCGCGCACCCGTACGCGCGCGTGGGGCGCCGATGCTCGCCCACGCGCGCGTACGGCACGAGGAGCGGCACACGGCTGCGTGGGGTCCTCAGGGCTACAGCCAGCCCCGCCGCTTGAAGAGCCGGTACACCAGCACCTCCGTCATGACCATCAGCGCCATCAGCGCCGGGTACGACCACACCCAGCGCAGTTCGGGCATGTGCTCGAAGTTCATGCCGTAGACACCGGCGGCCATCGTCGGGATCGCGGCCATCGCCGCCCAGGCCGAGATCTTCCGCATGTCGTCGTTCTGGCGGAGGCTCATCTGCGCGAGATGGGCGGAGAGGATGTCGGAGACCAACCGGTCCAGGCCCTCGACGGACTCGTTGACGCGGGTGAGGTGGTCGTTGACGTCACGGAAGAAGGGCTGGGTCTTCTCCTCGACGAAGGGCACCGCGAGGGTGGAGGTGCCGGTGCCCGACAGCCGGACGAGCGGTGCGGCGAGCGGGCCGGTGGCGCGGCGGAACTCCAGGACCTGGCGTTTGAAGGTGTAGATCCGGGACGCCGTGTTCCGTGAGCCGCCGACGTCGGGGGAGAAGACCTCCGTCTCCAGTTCCTCCAGGTCGGTCTGGAGCTCGGTCGCCACCTCCAGATAGTGGTCGACCGTGGCGTCCGTGATCGCGTACAGCACGGACGTGGGCCCCTTCCCGAGCAGTTCGGGCTCCTGCTCCAGGCGCCGTCGTACGACCCCCAGGGGGGAGCCGTCGCCGTGGCGGACGGTCACGACGAAGGCGTGGCCGAGGAAGACCATCACCTCACCGCTGGTCACGGTGTCACTGGCCGGCTCGTACACGACCGGCTTGAGGACCATGAACAGCGAGTCGTCGTACACCTCCAGCTTGGGCCGCTGGTGGGCCTTCAGGGCGTCCTCCACGGCCAGCGGATGCAGTGCGAACTCCTCGGTGACCAGGGCGAACTCCTTCTCCGACGGCTCGTGCAGGCCGATCCACACGAAGCCGCCCGAGGCACGGGCGTCGGAGAGGTCGTCGGGGCCCTCGGTGCGGTGCCCGTCGCGGTAGACGGCGCAGTCGACGATCACGGGGAGTTCCTTTCGCAGGGCCTTGTCCACGGAGCCCTGTGCACGGAGCCTTGTGCACGGAGCGTTGTCCACAGGGCCGGGGGCGTGCGTCGGGCGGGCGTCTAGGCTGGGGCGCATGCCCACGTTGATCCTTGTCCGGCACGGACGTTCCACCGCCAACACCGAGGGCGTGCTCGCCGGGTGGACGCCCGGGGTCGCGCTCGACGAGCGAGGCGCCGCGCAGGCCGCGGCGCTGCCCGGCCGCCTCGCCGGGCTGCCGATCGCCGAGGTCGTCACCAGCCCGCTCCAGCGTTGCCAGGAGACGGTCCGGCCGCTGCTGGACGCCCGGCCCGGTCTCGCCGCGCACACCGACGAGCGCATCGGCGAGTGCGACTACGGCGACTGGTCCGGCCGCAAGCTCGCCGAGTTGAACGACGAGCCGCTGATGGAGGTCGTCCAGGCGCATCCGACGGCGGCCGCGTTCCCCGGCGGGGAGTCGATGCGGGCCATGCAGCACCGGGCCGCGGAGGCGGTCCGCGAGTGGAACGCGCGCGTGGAGCGCGAGCACGGTGCCGACGCCGTGTACGTGATGTGCTCGCACGGCGACATCATCAAGTCGCTCGTCGCCGACGCACTCGGACTTCATCTGGACCTCTTCCAGCGGATCTCTGTCGAACCGTGTTCCATCACCGCGATCCGTTACACCCGACTCAGGCCGTTTCTCGTCCGTCTCGGCGACACCGGGGACTTCTCGTCCCTGGCGCCGCGCGAGGAGCCCCCGAGCGGTGACGCGACCGTGGGGGGCGGTGCGGGGGCACCGTGATCGTCAACCGCAGTAGGGTGAAGCGGTCGCGGCGGCACTGAACCCCCTCAGCAGCCGGCGCGGTCGGTCCCGACGTCGATTCCAATGGAGACAGGACGTGTCCCGTCAGGTGTTCCTCTACGACCCCCCGGACCGCTTCGTGGCCGGTACGGTCGGGCTGCCCGGGCGCCGTACCTTCTTCCTGCAGGCCTCCTCCGGGCAGCGTGTCACCAGCGTCGCCCTGGAGAAGACCCAGGTCGCCGCGCTCGCCGAGCGCATGGACGAACTGCTGGACGAGGTCGTGCGGCGCAGCGGCGGCAGCGCCGCGGTGCCGGCCGTCGCTCCCACCGAGGTGTCGGACACGGCACCGCTGGAGACCCCCGTCGAGGAGGAGTTCCGGGTCGGCACCATGGCACTGGCCTGGGACGGCGACGAGGAGCGGATGATCGTCGAGGCCCAGGCCCTGGTCGAGCTGGACGCCGACTCCGAGGAGGACCTCGCGGAGGCGGAGGAGCGGATGCTCCAGGACGAGGAGAACGGCCCGCCGATGCTCCGTGTCCGCCTCACCGGCACCCAGGCCCGCGCCTTCGCCAAGCGCGCGCTCGACGTCGTCAACGCGGGGCGCCCGCCGTGCCCGCTGTGCAGTCTGCCGCTCGACCCGGAAGGACACGTATGTCCGCGCCAGAACGGATACCGGCGCGGGGAGTGACCTCCTCCGCCGAGCCGTCGCCCACCCCGTCGGTCGAGCAGTCGGTCACCTTGCTGGCCGAGGGCGAGCTGACCGTGCGCGGCCAGGTGCGGGAGGCGTCCAACGCGGTGCTGTACTGCACGGTCGCGCACGAGGGCCGCGAGGCAGCCTGTGTCTACAAGCCCGTCGCCGGGGAGCGGCCCCTGTGGGACTTCCCCGACGGGACGCTCGCGCAGCGGGAGGTCGCCGCGTACGAGGTGTCCGAGGCGACCGGCTGGGGGCTCGTCCCGCCCACCGTGCTGAGGGAGGGGCCGTACGGGCAGGGCATGTGCCAGCTGTGGATCGAGGGCGTGCCCGGGACCGAGCTGCTGGCCCTCGTCGACGGCGAGGAGGCCGGGGAAGGCTGGAAGGCCGTCGGCTTCGCGGAGGTCGGGGACGGCGAGACCGCGCTCCTCGTGCACGCCGACGACCAGCGGCTGCGGCGGCTCGCCGTCCTCGACGCGGTCGTCAACAACGCCGACCGCAAGGGCGGGCACCTCCTGCCCGCCGCGGAGGGACGGCTCTACGGCATCGACCACGGAGTGACCTTCAGCGTCGAGAACAAGCTGCGGACGCTGCTGTGGGGCTGGGCGGGGGAGACGCTCACCGAGGAGGCCGTGGACGTCCTGGAGCGGCTGCGGGACGCGCTCGGGGAGGGCGGGGCGCTGGCGGCGAAACTCGTCGCGTTGATCACACCGGCCGAACTGGACGCCACGCGCGAACGGGTGGCCGCGCTCCTGAAGAGCGGACGCCACCCGGAGCCGAGCGGCGAGTGGCCGGCGATCCCCTGGCCCCCGGTCTGAGGGCACCCGTGCCGGCCCCGCTCCCCGTCAGGGGCGCGGAGAACTGCGCGATCAGCCACCTACCTGGGCGCGGTCGCAGAACAGGGCGTACCCCCGAGTGCTCAGGCGCCCGGCATAGCCGCTCAGCGATCGGGTTAGGCTCGTGGCATGCATGCCTGGCCCGCTTCTGAGGTCCCCGCCCTGCCCGGCAAGGGCCGCGACCTTCGGATCCACGACACCGCGACCGATGGGCTCATCACCCTTGACCCCGGTCCCGTCGCCCGTATCTACGTCTGCGGTATCACCCCGTACGACGCAACCCACATGGGTCACGCGGCGACCTACAACGCGTTCGACCTCGTTCAGCGCGTGTGGCTCGACACCAAGCGGCAGGTTCACTACGTCCAGAACGTGACGGACATCGACGACCCCCTGCTGGAGCGGGCCGAGCGCGACGCCATCGACTGGGTGGCCCTCGCCGAGAAGGAGACCGCCCTCTTCCGCGAGGACATGACCGCCCTGCGGATGCTCCCGCCCCGCCACTACATCGGCGCGGTCGAGGCCATCCCCGGCATCGTCCCGCTCGTCGAACGGCTCCGTGACTCCGGCGCCGCGTACGAACTCGAAGGGGACATCTACTTCTCCGTCGAGTCCGACCCGGACTTCGGCAAGGTCTCGCGCCTCGACGCGGCCACGATGCGGCTGCTCTCCGCCGAGCGCGGCGGCGATCCGGACCGGCCGGGCAAGAAGAACCCCCTCGACCCCATGCTCTGGATGGCCGCACGCGAGGGCGAGCCCAGCTGGGACGGCGGCTCCCTCGGACGCGGCAGGCCCGGCTGGCACATCGAGTGCGTCGCCATCGCCCTCGACCACCTCGGCATGGGCTTCGACGTGCAGGGCGGCGGCTCCGACCTCGCCTTCCCGCACCACGAGATGGGCGCCTCGCACGCGCAGGCGCTGACCGGCGAGTTCCCCATGGCCAAGGCGTACGTCCACGCCGGGATGGTCGCGCTGCACGGCGAGAAGATGTCGAAGTCCAAGGGCAACCTGGTCTTCGTCTCCGCGCTCCGCCGCGACGGGGTCGACCCGGCCGCGATACGGCTCGCGCTCCTCGCCCACCACTACCGCTCCGACTGGGAGTGGACCGATCAGGTGCTCCAGGACGCCGTGGCCCGCCTCGACCGGTGGCGCGCCGCCGTCTCCCGGCCCGACGGGCCGCCCGCCGAGGCCCTGGTCGAGGAGATGCGCGAGGCCCTCGCGAACGACCTGGACGCGCCCACCGCGCTCGCCGCGGTCGACCGCTGGGCCGCCCTCCAGCAGGAGCGGGGCGGCACGGACGAGGGCGCGCCCGGTGTGGTGTCGCGCGCCGTGGACGCGCTCCTCGGCGTGGCCCTGTGAAGCCGTTGCAGTAACGACTCTGCACAGGCGTCACCGAAGAACGACCCCGGCGCACGCGTCGCCCAGGCCACACGCGTCGGAGGGACATCGACGGGGCGCGTCCTCCGACCGGAGGACGCGCCCCGTCGCCATGCGGCAGGGCCGCTCGCGGGGCGGGCGGCGGGATCCCGCCGCGCCGGACACGAAGACGTGGTGCCAGAACAGCAGTTCGGGGGGGCGGGGGAGGAGCTGATCGGCCGAGCCGACCGGACCGTCACCATCCCGGCCGCGCGTCGTCCCCGGGCTGTCAAGGCGCTGTCGGTCGACGGGCGAAGGGCTGCGGGGCCGGTCGGCATGTGATGGGGTGACAGACGTCAGTTGAAGCCGGACCGGCCAGCTGCCGGTCCCTTCGTGGAAGGGACGCACAGTGGCACCCCCGCTCCCCCCGCACTCCCTCTCGGCTCGCCCCGCCCTCCACCTCAGTAGGCGAAGACTGCTCACGACGTCGGCCGCGACCGCCGGCGCGCTACTCGCCGGTGCCTCCGCCGCGTCCACCGCCACCGGCTCGGCCACCGGGGACCCGTGGCCCGACGTCATCCCCCTGCCGAACGGCTTCCGCCCCGAGGGCATCACCATCGGCACCGGCCCCTACGCCTACCTCGGCTCCCTGGGCGAGGGCTCGATCTACCGCGTCGACCTGCGCACCGGCGCGGGCCGCATCGTCTCGGCGGGCCCCGGTACGCCCTCCGTGGGGCTCAAACTCGACGGCAGGGGGCGGCTGTTCGTCGCCGGGCGCGGTCAGGGCGCCCGGGTGGTGGACGTCCGTACCGGCGCGATCATCGCCTCGTACACGCTCACCACCAGGACGCCGACCTTCGCCAACGGCGTCTTCCTCACCCCGGGCGCGGCCTGGTTCACCGACTCGTTCCAGCCCGCCCTCTACGCCCTGCCGCTCGGCCGTGACGGCCGGCTGCCGGGTCCGGACGAGGTCGTCACGGTATCCCTGAGCGGCGCCTGGACCCAGACGCCGGGCGAGACGGTCAACGCCAACGGCATCACCCGCACCCCGGACGGCAAGGCCCTCCTGGTCGTCCAGTCCGGTGTGGGCGGACTCCACCGGGTCAACCCGAGGACGGGCGTCACGACCCTCGTCGACCTGGGCGACGCGGCCCCCCTCACCAACGGCGACGGCCTGCTGCTGCTCGGTCGGCGGCTCTACGTGGTGCAGAACCGGCAGAACGCGATCGACGTGTTCCACCTCTCGGCCGACGGTCGCAGCGGCATCTTCGAGGGCCGCCTCAGCGACGCCGACTTCGACGTCCCGACGACGGTCGCGGCCCACAAGAACCGCCTGTACCTACCCAACGCCCGCTTCACGACCACTCCGACCCCGGAGACGACGTACGCGGTGGTGTCGATCAAATGCTGAGCGCCTGACAACTCCTGGTGCACTGTCCCGCGCCCTGAAAGGGGCGCGGGACAGTGCGCGACCAGCCACGACAAACTCGCAGATCGCGCGCAGCGTCACAGCAACGGCGTCCCCCGGAGTGCTACTCCTCCGACGAATCCTCGGCGTCGCTCTCGCCCTCGTCGGCGGCGTCAGGCCGAGCCGGCTTCGGCGGCCGCGTACGGCCACCGGGGTTCTCCTTCGGGTTCCACGCACCGGCCCCCGCGTCACCCCCGTCAGCCGTGACATGCCCCCCGGACGGACCGGCGGTGCCGGGCCCACCGTCACGGCGCCGCAGATACCGCTCGAACTCGCGAGCGATCGCCTCGCCCGACGCCTCCGGCAGCTCCGCCGTGTCCCGGGCCTCCTCCAGCGTCTGCACGTACTCGGCGACCTCGCTGTCCTCCGCCGCCAGCTGGTCCACGCCCACCTGCCATGCGCGCGCGTCCTCGGGCAGCTCACCCAGCGGGATGCGTACGTCGATGAGGTCCTCCAGGCGGTTCAGGAGGGCCAGCGTCGCCTTGGGGTTCGGTGGCTGCGACACGTAGTGCGGCACCGCCGCCCAGAGCGAGACCGCGGGGACACCGGCGTGCGTGCACGCCTCCTGGAGGATGCCGACGATGCCCGTGGGGCCCTCGTACTTGGTCTCCTCCAGGTCCATCCGCTGCGCCAGGTCCGGGTCGGACGTGACACCGCTGACCGGGACCGGACGCGTGTGCGGGGTGTCGCCGAGCAGCGCGCCCAGCACGACCACCAGCTCCACGCCCAGCTCATGGGCGAAGCCCAGCAGCTCGTTGCAGAACGAGCGCCAGCGCATGGACGGCTCGATGCCCCGGACGAGTACGAGATCGCGGGGCTTGTCGCCGCCCACCCTGACCACCGACAACCTTGTCGTCGGCCAGGTGATCTTCCGTACCCCGCCGTCCAGCCACACCGTGGGACGGTTCACCTGGAAGTCGTAGTAGTCCTCGGCGTCCAGCGCCGCGAACACCTCGCCCTTCCATTCCCGGTCCAGATGCGCGACCGCGGTGGAGGCGGCGTCGCCGGCGTCGTTCCAGCCTTCGAACGCGGCCACCATCACTGGGTCGATCAGCTCGGGAACCCCCTCCAGCTCGATCACCCAGCGCCTCCTTCCGACGTGCCCTCGCGTACGCCCCAACCTTACGGCGTGCCGAGGGGGCCTCCGCAGCCCCCTTGCACGGGGGAGTGAACGGATCACTGCCCCGTTCGCACGGCTCAAACACGCGTCGGCGGCCGGAGCATCAGGTGATCAACTTCTCACAGCGACGATCGCAGCCACTGTTCCACGCTCGCGATGTGCACCGTCGCCCAGGAGCGCGCGGCGTCGGCGTCGCGGTCGCGCAGGGCGGCCAGAATGGCCCGGTGCTCGTGCAGGGTCCGGCTGACGGCGTCTTCCTGGGTCAGTCCGCGCCAGATGCGGGCCCGTGTGGTGGGGCCCGAGAGGCCGTCGAGCAGCGAGCAGAGCACGGAGTTCCCTGAGGCTTGCACGATGCCCCGGTGGAACTCCAGGTCGCCGGCGACCAGCTCCTCCACCGACGGATCAGTGCCGAGCTTGTCCAACTGGGCCCCCAATGCGTCCAGTTGCTGCTCGCTGATCTTCAAGGCGGCCATCGCCGTCGCCGCCGGTTCGAGTATCCGGCGTACGGCGAGGAACTCCAGGACCGTGTCGTCGCGGTGGAAGTCGACGACGAAGCTCAGCGCCTCCAGCAGGAGTTGCGGATCGAGACTGGTCACATAGGTGCCGTCGCCCTGCCGCACGTCCAGGATGCGGATCAACGACAGGGCGCGCACGGCCTCGCGCAGGGAGTTGCGGGACAGCCCGAGGTCGGCGGCGAGCTCGCTCTCCTTGGGCAGCCGGTCGCCGGGGCGCAGCGCGCCGGAGATGATCATGCCCTTGATCTTCTCGATCGCCTCGTCGGTGACTGCCATGGCGGCCCCTCCTCGTCGTGTCAGGCCGTTCCGATCGTTCCGGCCGTTCCGGCTGATCCGGTCGCTACGGCTGATTCGATCGTTCAGACATCCGATGTATCAGGCCATTATGAGGGCTCCGGCGTGTCTCTTCGGCCAAAGCCCCTCAGGTCGGCCGGGCCGCCGCCTCGCGAGCGGCACGGCGGAGGGAACGACCGCGGCACCGCCCATCATGATTCCGGGCGGTTCTTCGAGGTCATGCCGCAGCGCACCGAGACGGTCGAGGTACGTGACGTCGACGCCCTGGTCTCCGCCGTCCAGCGCCTCGTCGTCCGCGGGTGACAGGCAGGAGGAGCATCGTCCGGGCAGACGCGAAGGGGCGGCTCCCAGGAGAGGGAGCCGCCCCTTCGCATGGTCCGGCCCCAGAGCGGAGGGGGCCGTCCCGCTCGGCGCCGGCCCCGGTCAGGGGAGGGGCCGGGCCGAGAGTCGGTCACTTCTTGTCGAGCACGTCCTGGACCTTCGTGCGGATCTCGTCCGTGGCCAGGCCCCGTATCGTCAGCGTCGTCCGGCGCCGCAGGACGTCGTCGGCCGTCTCGGCCCACTCGGTGTCGCGGGCGTAGACGACCTGCGCCCAGATCTCGGGCGCGTCGGGGTGGACGCGCTCGCCCAGCTCGGGGTTCTCGTTGGCCAGACGGGCGATGTCGAAGGCCAGGGAACCGTAGTGCGTGGCCAGGTGCCGCGCCGTGTCGGCACCCATCCGCGGGCCCGGGGCCGGACGGTCCACCAGCAGCCGGTGGGCGACCGCGCGCGGGTTGGCGACACCCGGCAGCGGCAGCTTCTTCGGCAGCGCGGAGACCGGTTCGAAGTCCTCGCCCAGCGGGTGCCCGGGCAGCGCCTCCAGTTTCTTCATGATGGTGCGGCCGATGTGCCGGAACGTCGTCCACTTGCCGCCCGCGACGGACAGCATGCCGCCCCGACCCTCGGTGACGACCGTCTCCCGCTTGGCCTTCGCGGTGTCACCGGGCCCGCCCGGCAGCACCCGCAGACCGGCGAAGGAGTAGGTGATGAGGTCGCGGGAGAGCTGCTGGTCGCGGATGGAGAACGCGGCCTCGTCCAGGATCTGGGATATGTCCTTCTCGGTGACCGCGACGTCCGCCGGGTCGCCCTCGTACATCTCGTCGGTCGTACCGAGCAGCAGCATGTCCTCCCACGGGAGGGCGAAGGTGATGCGGTACTTGTCGATGGGGGTGGCGAGCGCGGCCTTCCAGGGAGCCGTCCGCTTCAGCACCAGGTGCGCGCCCTTGGACAGACGGATGGAGGGGGCCGCGTTCGGGTTCTCCATCCGGCGCAGGTGGTCGACCCACGGACCGGTCGCGTTCAGCACCAGCCGCGCGTCGACGCCGAACTCGTCCCCGGACAGCCGGTCGCGCAGCTCCGCGCCGGTGACCCGGCCCTTGGTGAAACGCAGCCCGGTGACCTCGGCGTGGTTCAGGACCACCGCGCCCGACTCGACGGCCGCGCGGACCGTCATCAGCGCCATCCGGGAGTCGTTCATCTGGTCGTCGCCGTACACGGCCACGGCCTTGAGGTTGTCGGTGCGCAGCTCGGGCACGTCCTGCGCCGCCTTGGCGGGGGAGAGGAGGTGGCCGACGCCGTCACCGAAAGCGGAGAGCGCGGAGTAGGCGAAGACGCCCGCCCCGAGCTTCGCCGCGCCGTGCGGCCCGCCCTTGTACACGGGGAGGTAGAACGTGAGCGGGTTCGCCAGGTGGGGGGCCACCTGGCGGGAGACCGCACGGCGCTCGAAGTGGTTCTCCGCCACCAGCTTCACCGCGCCGGTCTGCAGGTAGCGCAGACCGCCGTGGAGCAGCTTGGAGGAGGCGGAGGAGGTGGCGCCGGCGAAGTCGCCGGCGTCGACCAGAGCCACCCTGAGCCCGGACTGCGCGGCGTGCCAGGCGGTGGAGATGCCCAGGATGCCGCCGCCGATCACGAGGAGGTCGTACGACGCCTTGGCGAGCTGCTCCCGGGTCTCGGCACGGCTCGGGTTCGAGCCGGACGCCGGGCGCGTCCCCAGGGCAGGCAGGGTCTGCAGGGTGGTCTGACTGGTCATGTCGGGTTCTTACTCCTCATCAGAGCCGGATGTTCGGAGCCTTCGAGGGCCCCGCTCAGCTCTCGTCCTCGATCCAGCCCATGGTCCGCTCGACGGCCTTGAGCCAGCTCTTGTACTCACGGTCGCGGGTCTCCGCGTCCATCCGGGGGGTCCACTCGGCGGCCCGGCGCCAGTTGGCGCGCAGGTCGTCGGTGCTGGTCCAGAAGCCGACGGCGAGACCGGCGGCGTAGGCGGCGCCGAGGCAGGTGGTCTCGGCGACCATCGGACGGACCACGGGGGCGTCCAGGAAGTCCGAGAGGGTCTGCATCAGCAGGTTGTTGGAGGTCATGCCGCCGTCGACCTTGAGGGCCGCGAGCTCCACGCCCGAGTCCTTGGTCATGGCGTCCGTGATCTCACGGGTCTGCCAGGCGGTGGCCTCCAGGACGGCGCGCGCGAGGTGCGCCTTGGTGACGTACCGGGTGAGACCGGCGATCACACCGCGGGCGTCGGAGCGCCAGTACGGGGCGAACAGACCGGAGAAGGCCGGCACGAAGTACGCGCCGCCGTTGTCCTCGACCGTGAGCGCGAGCGTCTCGATCTCGGCGGCGGTGGAGATGAGCCCCATCTGGTCGCGCATCCACTGCACCAGCGAGCCGGTGACGGCGATCGAGCCCTCCAGGGCGTAGACCGGCTTCTGGTCGCCGATCCGGTAGCCGACCGTGGTCAGCAGGCCGCTGTAGGAGTTGATGATCTTCTCACCGGTGTTCAGCAGCATGAACGTGCCGGTGCCGTACGTGGACTTGGCCTCGCCCTCCTCGAAGCAGGTCTGGCCGAACAGGGCAGCCTGCTGGTCGCCGAGCGCGGAGGCGACCGGGATGCCGCCGAGCAGGTCGCCGAGGCGGCCGCCGGTGACCTCGCCGTAGACCTCGGCGGAGGAGCGGATCTCCGGGAGCATCGACAGCGGGACGCCGATGGACTCGGCGATCTTCTCGTCCCACTCCAGGGTGTGCAGGTTCATCAGCATGGTGCGGGAGGCGTTGGTGACGTCGGTGTAGTGCTTGCCGCCGTCGACACCGCCCGTCAGGTTCCAGATGACCCAGGTGTCCATGGTGCCGAAGAGGATGTCTCCGGCCTCGGCGCGCTCCCGCAGGCCCTCGACGTTGTCGAGCAGCCAGCGGGCCTTGGGGCCGGCGAAGTACGAGGCCAGCGGCAGGCCGGTCTCGCGGCGGAACCGGTCCTGGCCGACGTTGCGGCCGAGTTCCTTGCAGAGGGCGTCGGTGCGGGTGTCCTGCCAGACGATGGCGTTGTGGACGGGCTCACCGGTGTTCTTGTCCCAGAGCAGCGTGGTCTCGCGCTGGTTGGTGATGCCGATGGCCTTGATGTCGTCACGGGTGATGCCGGCCTTCTCGATGGCCCCGGCGACGACCTCCTGGACGTTCGTCCAGATCTCGGTGGCGTCGTGCTCGACCCAGCCCGGCTTCGGGAAGATCTGCTCGTGCTCCTTCTGGTCGACGGAGACGATGCGTCCGTCGCGGTCGAAGACGATGCAGCGGGACGAGGTCGTGCCCTGGTCGATCGCGGCGATGAACGGGCCGGCGGTGTGGGCGTCGGTCACGGTGTGCTCCTGAAGGTCAACTGGTCAACGGGCTGTACGTACGGCGCGTGCTGAGCGTTCCGCGGGACGGGCCCGGGGAACGGCGGCTCGACGGGTTTCTCAGGCGAATGCGACGTTGTAGAGGCCTGCGGCGATGGCGGCACCGATAAGGGGGCCGGCCACCGGGACCCAGGCGTAGCTCCAGTCCGACCCGCCCTTGTTGGGCAGGGGCAGCAGGGAGTGCACGATGCGCGGACCGAGGTCCCGGGCCGGGTTGATCGCGTAGCCGGTCGGGCCACCGAGGGACAGACCGATGGAGACCACGACGAGGGAGGTGATCAGGGCACCGAGGGTGCCGAGGCCCTTGCCCGAGTCGTTCAGACCCTGTGTGAGCACCGCCAGGACCAGCACGACGGTGCCGATGACCTCGGTGGCGATGTTCAGGACCGCGTTGCGGACCTCCGGGCCGGTGGAGAAGACGCCGAGCACGGGGCCGGCGCCCTTCTCCCGGGCCTCGATCGACTTGGCCTTGGCCTGCGTCTCCGCGTCACCGACGATCTCCTCGTCGGTGAGGTGGGCGTGGAACTGTCCGTAGTAGGCGATCCAGACCAGAGCGGCACCGATCATGGCGCCGAGCAGCTGCCCGCCCCAGTAGATCGGGACGTCGCCCCACTCGATGCCGTCCTTCTTCAGCGCGAGCGCGAGGGTGACGGCCGGGTTGATGTGGGCGCCGGAGAGCGGTGCGGAGGTGTAGACGGCGGTGAGAACGGCAAAACCCCACCCGAAGGTGATGGCGAGCCAACCGGCGTTACGGGCCTTGGAGGCCTTCAGCGTGACGGCCGCGCAGACGCCGCCGCCGAGCAGGATGAGTAGGGCGGTACCGATGGTCTCGCCGATGAAGATGTCGGAGCTGGACACCCGCGACTCCTTTGTCCTTCGTCCAGGGGAAAGAGTTCGGCCCGTGGCGCTGTCACACTCTAGCGCGTATTGCCGATAGGTGTTCGACAATGTCGACCGATGGACGGGAGTCTTGCTCCGGCGTTACGGGCACGTCAAGAGCTGGGTTGTCGAAAACGCGATCGTTATTGATCGAACAGGCCCGTCGATCTTGGGGTGGCTGCTACAGGCGCGCACGCGGGGTACGGCGAAGGCCGGGACACGGTGACGTGTCCCGGCCTTCGCCGTGTCGTACGGAAGGGGTCAGAACCGCCCGGCCCCCAGGTCCCGCGACACCGCGCGGGCGCAGTCCCGTACGGCCGCGATCAGCTCGGGGCGCAGCTCGCCGTCGCGGCACAGCCGCTCCACGGCACCGGTGATGCCGACCGCGCCGACAGGCATCCGCCGCCGGTCGTGGATGGGGGCGGCGATGGACGCCACGCCCTCCCAGGTCTCTTCGACGTCGGCCGCGTACCCGCGGGCGCGGGTGACGTCCAGGACGCCCTCGAAGTCGGACAGCGCGTGCACGGTCCGGTCGGTGAACGCCTTGCGCTCGCTCTCCAGCACCTCGCTGTGCGCCACCGGGTCGTAGGCCGACAGGACCTTGCCCAGGGCCGTGGAGTGCAGGGGCTGCATGGCGCCTATCTCCAGGACCTGTCGGCTGTCGTCGGGCCGGAAGACGTGGTGCACGATCAGCACGCCCTGCTGGTGCAGCACCCCGAGGTGGACGCTCTCGCCGCTGGACCGGGCCAGGTCGTCCGTCCAGACCAGGGCGCGCGCCCGCAGCTCGTGGACGTCGAGGTAGGTGGTCCCGAGCCGCAGCAGCTCGGCCCCCAACTGGTAGCGCCCCGAGGCGTCGTCCTGCTCGACGAACCCCTCCTGCTGGAGCGTGCGCAGTATGCCGTGGGCGGTGCCCTTGGCGAGGCCCAGCGACGAGGCGATGTCCGACAGGCCGAGCCGCCGTTCGCCGCCCGCGAGCAGGCGCAGCATCGCGGCCGCCCGTTCGAGCGACTGGATGTTCCGTGCCATCGCCGTCCTGCCTCCGTCCCCTTCGGCCGCCGTACGCGACTGAACTTCCATCGTTCGGCAATGTCGAACACTACCGGTCGTTGCCGACCTCTCGCTAATGGCCGTCACTAGCTTTTCGGCCACGCGTACCGTGCGGTGGCATTCTCGTGCCCCCGAGGCGTCCGTCCGGTGCCCGCGGTGTACCTGATGCGTTCGCGCGGTGTCCGAAGGGTGCCGGAACGGTGTCCGTCGTTGTTTCGTCGTCGGAGTAAACCGCACCCGAGCGGGTGCGCCACGCCGGTCCGCCCCGTGGACGCCCCTGACCATCCGTGCCGCTCCGGGCTAGGCTTGCCGCGTGCGTCTTCCGTGGGAAGCCGCAAAGCCGACAGCCGTCGCACTCCAGGGAGCAGCTCCATGGCCTCGTCGCCGAACACGTCCCTCACGTCCGCCGCCGCAGGCCGGGCCCGATCCGAGGCCCTCCGGGAGGTCCTCGCCACCCGTGTGGTGGTCGCCGACGGCGCGATGGGCACGATGCTCCAGGCGCAGGACCCCACACTGGAGGACTTCCAGCAGCTGGAGGGCTGCAACGAGGTCCTCAACGTCACCCGCCCCGACATCGTCCGCTCCGTGCACGCCGCGTACTTCGACGCGGGCGTCGACTGCGTGGAGACCAACACCTTCGGCGCCAACCTCACCGCACTGGGCGAGTACGACATCCCCCAACGCACCGCCGAGCTGTCCGAGGCCGGCGCCCGCATCGCCCGCGAGACGGCCGACGAGTACGCCGCCCGCGACGGACGGCAGCGCTGGGTGCTCGGCTCCATCGGCCCCGGCACCAAGCTGCCCACCCTCGGCCACACCACGTTCACCGCCATCCGTGACGCCTACCAGCAGAACGCCGAGGGCCTGCTGGCCGGTGGCGCCGACGCGCTCCTGGTGGAGACCACCCAGGACCTGCTGCAGACCAAGGCCTCCGTCATCGCCGCCCGCCGCGCCATGGAGACCGCCGGATACGAGGTCCCCCTGATCGTCTCGGTGACGGTCGAGACCACCGGCACCATGCTCCTGGGCTCCGAGATCGGCGCCGCGCTGACGGCCCTGGAGCCGCTCGGCATCGACATGATCGGCCTGAACTGTGCCACCGGCCCGGCCGAGATGAGCGAGCACCTGCGCCATCTGGCCCGCCACTCCCGCATCCAGCTGTCCTGCATGCCCAACGCCGGACTGCCGGTGCTGACCAAGGACGGCGCCCACTACCCGCTGACCGCCCCGGAGCTGGCCGACGCCCAGGAGAACTTCGTCCGCGAGTACGGTCTCTCCCTCGTCGGCGGCTGCTGCGGCACCACCCCCGAGCACCTGCGCCAGGTCGTGGAGCGCGTCCGGGACCTCACCCCCACCGCCCGCGACCCGCGCCCGGAGCCCGGTGCGGCCTCCCTCTACCAGAGCGTGCCGTTCCGTCAGGACACCTCGTACATGGCGATCGGTGAGCGGACGAACGCCAACGGTTCGAAGAAGTTCCGCGAGGCCATGCTGGAGGCCCGCTGGGACGACTGCGTGGAGATGGCCCGCGACCAGATCCGCGAGGGCGCCCACATGCTCGACCTCTGCGTCGACTACGTGGGCCGCGACGGGGTGGCCGACATGGCCGAACTCGCCGGCCGCTTCGCCACTGCCTCCACCCTGCCCATCGTCCTGGACTCCACCGAAGTGGACGTCATCCGGGCCGGGTTGGAGAAGCTCGGCGGCCGGGCCGTGATCAACTCGGTCAACTACGAGGACGGCGACGGCCCCGAGTCCCGTTTCGCGAAGGTGACCCGTCTGGCGCAGGAGCACGGCGCCGCGCTGATCGCGCTGACCATCGACGAGGAGGGCCAGGCCCGCAGCCCGGAGAAGAAGGTCGAGATCGCCGAACGGCTCATCGACGACCTGACCGGCAACTGGGGCATCCACGAGTCGGACATCCTCATCGACACCCTGACCTTCACCATCTGTACCGGTCAGGAGGAGTCCCGCAAGGACGGCGTCGCCACCATCGAGGCGATCCGCGAGCTCAAGCGCCGCCACCCGGACGTGCAGACCACCCTGGGCCTGTCGAACATCTCCTTCGGCCTGAACCCGGCCGCCCGCATCCTGCTGAACTCCGTCTTCCTCGACGAGTGCGTGAAGGCCGGCCTGGACTCCGCCATCGTCCACGCCTCCAAGATCCTGCCCATCGCCCGCTTCAGCGAGGAGGAGGTGCGGACGGCGCTCGACCTGATCCACGACCGCCGTGCCGAGGGCTACGACCCACTGCAGAAGCTGATGGCGCTGTTCGAGGGCGCCACCGCCAAGTCCCTGAAGGCGGGCAAGGCCGAGGAGCTGGCCGCCCTGCCGCTGGAGGAGCGCCTCAAGCGCCGCATCATCGACGGCGAGAAGAACGGTCTGGAGGCCGACCTCGACGAGGCGCTTCAGACCCGCGCCGCCCTCGACATCGTCAATGACACGCTGTTGGACGGCATGAAGGTCGTCGGTGAGCTCTTCGGCTCCGGCCAGATGCAGCTGCCGTTCGTGCTGCAGTCCGCCGAGGTCATGAAGTCCGCCGTGGCCCACCTCGAACCGCACATGGAGAAGTCGGACGCCGAGGGCAAGGGCACCATCGTCCTGGCGACCGTCCGCGGCGACGTCCACGACATCGGCAAGAACCTCGTCGACATCATCCTGTCCAACAACGGCTACAACGTCGTCAACCTCGGCATCAAGCAGCCGGTCTCCGCGATCCTGGACGCCGCCGCCGAGCACCGCGCCGACGTCATCGGCATGTCCGGCCTGCTGGTCAAGTCCACGGTGATCATGAAGGAGAACCTGGAGGAGCTCAACCAGCGCGGCCTGGCCGCCGACTACCCCGTCATCCTCGGTGGCGCCGCGCTGACCAGGGCGTATGTCGAGCAGGACCTGCACGAGATCTACGAGGGCGAGGTCCGCTACGCCCGTGACGCCTTCGAGGGCCTGCGTCTGATGGACGCCCTCATCGGCGTCAAGCGCGGGGTCCCGGGCGCTCAGTTGCCCGAGCTGCGGCAGCGCCGGGTGCGCCCCGTGGCCGCGGCCACCGTCGTGGAGGACCGTCCCGAGGAGGGCCACGTCCGCTCCGACGTCGCCACCGACAACCCCGTGCCCACCCCGCCGTTCCGCGGCACGCGTGTGGTCAAGGGCATCCAGCTCAAGGAGTACGCGAGCTGGCTGGACGAGGGCGCCCTGTTCAAGGGCCAGTGGGGCCTGAAGCAGGCTCGCACCGGCGAGGGCCCCACCTACGAGCAGCTCGTGGAGACCGAGGGCCGGCCCCGGCTGCGCGGTCTGCTGGACCGGCTCCAGACCGAGAACCTGTTGGAGGCGGCCGTCGTCTACGGCTACTTCCCCTGCGTGTCCAAGGACGACGACCTGATCATCCTGGACGACGACGGCAACGAGCGGACCCGGTTCTCCTTCCCGCGCCAGCGCCGCGGCCGCAGGCTCTGCCTGGCCGACTTCTTCCGCCCCGAAGAGTCCGGCGAGATCGACGTGGTGGGCCTGCAGGTCGTCACCGTCGGCTCCCGCATCGGCGAGGAGACCGCCAAGCTCTTCGAGGCCAACTCCTACCGCGACTACCTCGAACTCCACGGCCTGTCCGTGCAGTTGGCCGAAGCCCTCGCCGAGTGCTGGCACGCCCGCGTCCGCTCCGAGCTCGGCTTCGCCGGCGAGGACCCGGCCGCGATCGAAGACATGTTCGACCTCAAGTACCGGGGCGCCCGCTTCTCCCTCGGCTACGGCGCCTGCCCCGATCTGGAGGACCGCGCCAAGATCGCGCAGCTCCTCGAGCCCGAGCGGATCGGCGTCCAGCTCTCGGAGGAGTTCCAGCTCCACCCCGAGCAGTCCACCGACGCCATCGTCATCCACCACCCCGAAGCCAAGTACTTCAACGCGCGATAAGGCCCCGGCCAGGGGCTCGACCCTGGCGAAAGGCGCTTCCGCGCGCGGCGTCGTAGACTGGTCGGTCCACCGCAGGCCGGTTCCCCACCCGGGAACCGGCCTGCTCGTCCCCCAAGGAGGTGCGCCGGATGACCACGACGATTCCCGCGCCAGGAACCCGTACGGCCGAAGGCTCGGCCCTCCAGGCCGTGCTCCTCGACATGGACGGCACCCTGGTGGACACCGAGGGCTTCTGGTGGGACGTGGAGGTCGAGGTCTTCGCCGGCCTCGGGCACACCCTCGACGACTCCTGGCGGCATGTCGTGGTCGGCGGACCCATGACCCGCAGCGCGGGCTTCCTCATCGAGGCCACCGGCGCCGACATCACGCTCGCCGAGCTCGCGGTGCTGCTCAACGACGGTTTCGAGGCCCGCATCGAGCGCACGCTACCGCTGATGCCCGGCGCCTCCAGACTCCTCGCCGAACTCGCCGCCCACGACGTCCCCGCCGCTCTGGTCTCCGCCTCGCACCGGCGGATCATCGACCGCGTCCTGACCTCGCTCGGCCCCCAGCACTTCGCGCTGACCGTCGCCGGCGACGAGGTCGAGCGGACCAAACCGTTCCCCGACCCCTATCTGCTCGCGGCCTCCGGTCTCGGCGCGGACCCGGCCCGGTGCGCGGTCATCGAGGACACGGCCACCGGTGTCGCCGCCGCGGAGGCCGCGGGCTGTCATGTGGTCGCCGTCCCGTCCGTGGCCCCCATCGCCCCCGCCGTCCGGCGCACCGTCGTGACCTCGCTGGAAGAGGTGGACCTGCCATTTCTGCGCGGCCTGATGGCGATCACGGCCAATTGAAAGCGCAACGAATTCCAAGATCGCACGACACTGCTCGGGACAGGGAATTCACTCGGCCGCGATGACTGAATTCCCACTCAGGGGAATACCTTTCCACCTGTGACGTTGACCACTTCCCGGAGTCGCTGAAATGGTCGCCCGACGTCCCCGAGCCCCCGGTTCGGGGACGCTCGGCGCGTCTTTGTGTCCTGATTGACGATCGGTGCCCCAAACATTCCGTGAGTACTACATCGTTTGTGTCCACACGCGGTTCCGCAGCGTGATGGGAACTCAACTCCGGTGTGCGCGAGCCCCTCTGGCCGTGCGGGCTAATCTCGACGCGAGAACATCGCCGTACTTCCCAGGGCGCGCTCGCACCACCCCGCCAGCACCCGTCCTGGAACCCAGTTGTGGAGAACAAGCGCGCATGAACCGCAAGACCTTGGTGCTGCCGGCCGTGATCGGTCTGCTCACCCCGGTACTCGCCGCCTGCGGTGCCACCGAGAGCGCGGGCGGCAGCGGGGACGCGATCGTCGTCGGCACCACCGACCGGTTCACCGCCTCCAAGCAGGCCCCGGCCCCGATCGACCCGGCCTACGCGTACGACGTCGGCACCTGGAACATCCTCCGCCAGACCGTCCAGACCCTCCTGGTCCAGCCGCGTGGCGACGGCGAACCGGAGCCCGAGGCCGCCTCCAGCTGCTCCTTCACCGACACCGGCAACGAGCGCTACGCCTGCACCCTGCGCGACGGTCTGAAGTTCGCCGACGGTGACCCGATCACCGCCGAGGACGTGAAGTTCTCCATCGACCGGGCCCGCTCCCTCAAGGCCGACAGCGGTGTCTTCGCCCTGCTGTCCACCATCGACCTCGTCGAGACCAAGGGCGACAACGAGGTGATCTTCCACCTCAACGGCCCCGACGCGACCCTCCCGTACAAGCTGTCCACACCTGTCGCCGGCATCGTCAACCCGGACGACTATGACAAGGACAAGCTGCGTGACGGCTTCCAGGTCGACGGCTCCGGCCCGTACACCCTGGACGCCGAGGTCGAGAACAACGAGCTGGTCCGAGCGGTGTTCACCAAGAACCCCAACTACAGGGGCCAGTTGGACCCGAAGAGCGACAAGGTCGAGCTGCGCTCCTTCGACGGCGCCGACGCCATGGGCACCGCCCTGAAGAACGGCGACATCGACCTGATGACCCGCACCATGACCCCGGAGCAGATCACCAAGCTCTCCGACACGGCCGACAGCGACATCGACGTCGTCGAGTCCGCCGGCCTGGAGATCCGCTACCTCGCCTTCAACACCGACGCCTCGCCGGTCAGGAGCACCGCCGTCCGCCGGGCCATGGCCGAGGTCATCGACCGCGGCGAACTCGTCGCCAAGGTCTACGGCTCCCAGGCCGAACCCCTCTTCTCCCTGGTCCCCGCCGGCATCACCGGCCACTCCAACTCCTTCTTCAACAAGTACGGCGACCCGGACGTCGCCAAGGCGAAGTCGACCCTGGAGACGGCCGGCGTCACCGCCCCGGTGAAGCTGACCCTCCACTACACGACCGACCACTACGGCGCCGCCACGAAGAAGGAGTTCGAGGTGCTGAGGAAGCAGCTCGACGACAGCGGCCTGTTCGACGTCACCATCAAGGGCACCCCCTGGTCCACGTTCCGCCCCGCCGAGCAGGAGGGCGAGTACGCGGTCTACGGCATGGGGTGGTTCCCGGACTTCCCCGACGCCGACAACTACCTCGCGCCCTTCCTCGACAAGGACAACTTCCTCGGCTCGCCCTACGCGAACAGCGAGATCCGCGGCAAGCTGATCCCCGAGTCCCGCCGCGCGGCCGACCGTCTCTCCGCCGCCGAGAGCCTCGCCGGCATCCAGGACATCGTCGCCGACGACGTGCCGATCCTGCCGCTGTGGCAGGGCAAGCAGTATGTCGCCACCCGCGACGACGTCACCGGCGCCGAGTACGCCCTCAACGCCGCCTCCACCCTCCAGCTCTGGGAGCTGGGCCGCGGCAGAAGCGACTGACCGGACCTCACCATCCCTCCAGGCAGGGGCCGTTCGGCCCCGGGGGAGCCCGGAGTGCCCGCAATGCACCGACGACACAAGGCATCCATACGTGAACATACGCACCCAGTGGCCCGTCCTGACCATCGCGACAGGGCTTGCCGCCGGCCTGCTGACCGGTTGCGGCTCCGACTCGGGGGGATCCGGGGGCTCCGGTTCCAACGTCGTGGTGGGAATGTCCGACGACGTCCTCGCCACCGACCCCGCCTCCGGCTACGACCCCGGCTCCTGGCTGCTCTTCAACAACGTCTTCCAGTCGTTGCTGAGCTTCCCCAACGGCGCCACCGAGCCCGAACCGGACCTTGCCAAGGAGTGCTCCTTCGAGGCGGGCGGCACCACGGTCTACGAGTGCACCCTCAAGGAGGGCCTGAAGTTCAGCAACGGCGAGGCGCTCACCGCGAAGGACGTCAAGTTCTCCTTCGACCGCATGCTGAAGATCAACGACGACGCCGGCCCCGCGATCATGTTCCCCATGCTCGACAAGATCGACACCCCGGACGAAAAGACCGTCCGCTTCGAGCTGAAGTACGCCGACGCCACCTTCCCCAGCAAGATCGCCTCCGGCGCCGGCTCGATCGTCGACGAGAGCTCCTACGACGCCGACGGACTCCGCGAGGACGGCGAGGCCGTCGGCTCCGGCCCCTACAAGCTGCAGTCCTTCGGCAAGGACGAGGCCGTCTTCACGGTCAACGAGAACTACAAGGGCCCCGCCGACATCGAGAACAGCGGCGTCACCCTCAGGTTCTTCCACGGCGACCAGGACGCCCTGAAGAAGGCCCTGCTGGAGGACGACCTCGACGTCACCTACCGCGGCCTCAGCGCCTCCGACATCTCCGACATCGAGACCGACACCTCCACCGCCAGCGGCGTCGAGATCGTCGACGGCACCGGCGCCGAGGTCCAGCACCTCGTCTTCAACATGGACGACCCGGTCACCGGCAAGCTCGGTGTCCGCCAGGCCATCGCCTACCTCCTCGACCGCGAGGCCCTCGTCGACGAGGTCTACCAGGGCACCGCCACCCCGCTGTACTCGATCATCCCGGCCGGCATCACGGGCCACAACACGGCCTTCTTCGACACCTACGGCGCCCGCCCCTCCAAGGCCAAGGCCGAGGCCGCGCTCCGCGCCGACGGCATCAACGACAAGGTCGAACTGACCCTCTGGTCCACCCCGTCGCGCTACGGCCCCTCCACCGACCAGGAGTTGGAGGCCGTCGCCAAGCAGCTCAACGACAGCGGCCTGTTCGACGCCGACGTGAAGTCCGTCGCCTTCGACCGGTACGAGAAGGACATCGCCGCCGGCAAGTACGGCGTGTACGTCAAGGGCTGGGTCCCCGACTACCCGGATCCCGACAACTTCACCGGCCCCTTCTTCGGCAAGGGCAACGTGCTGGGCAACAACTACGACAACTCCACCATCACCGGTGAACTCCTCACGCAGACCGCCGCCGAGAGCGAGCGCTCCTCCACGGAGAAGGAGTACGCCGAACTCCAGAACATCGTCGCCGACGACGTCCCGCTCATCCCCATCTGGCAGGCGAAGCAGTACGCCGTCGTCCGCGACGACGTCTACGGCCTGGAGTACTGCCTGGACGCCTCCACCGTCTTCCGCTTCTGGGAGATCAGCAAGGACTGACACGAGCACGGGCCGACACCACGGCCCCGTACGACCGAGGGCGCTCCCTTCCACAAGAAAGGGAGCGCCCTCGGGGCGTTGCGCAGGTTGCCGACGACTACTGCGCGCCGGGGCGCACCAGCCCGCTCTCGTACGCGTACACCGCCGCCTGCACCCGGTCCCGCAGCCCCAACTTCGTCAGCACATGGCCCACATGCGTCTTCACCGTGGTCTCGCTGACGAACAGATCGGCGGCGATCTCCGCGTTCGACAGCCCCCGGGCCACCAGCTTCAGCACCTCGACCTCACGGTCCGTCAGTGTGTGCAGCGTGTCCGGCACCGGCTCCTCGCCCGACGGCAGATGCACCGCGTACTTGTCCAGCAGCCGGCGCGTGATGCTCGGCGCGAGCATCGCCTCCCCATTGGCCACCACCCGGATCGCCTGCACCAGTTCATTGGCCGGCGCGTCCTTCAGCAGGAACCCGCTGGCCCCCGCCCGCAGCGCCTCCACCACGTACTCGTCCAGATCGAACGTGGTCAGCACCAGCACCTTGGCCGGACCGTCCCGCCCGGGACCGGTGATCTGACGGGTCGCCTCCACCCCGTCCATCCGGGGCATCCGAATGTCCATCAGCACCACATCGGGCTGCAGCGCCCGCACCTGGTCGAGCGCCTGGAGGCCGTCCCCGGCCTCCCCGACGACCGCGAGATCCTGCTCCGCCTCCAGAATCATCCGGAACCCGGTACGCAGCAGCGGCTGGTCGTCGACCAGTAGGACGCGGATGGCCACGAAAATCTCCTTCGGCTAGTCCGGCCCCATTCTGCCCTGCCCCTCGCCGGCCGACTCCGGTGACCTCACCTGGAGGGGGTACGGCGGGGGAGTCCCACCGAACTCCGGGCACACCGAGCGGTGGTCGCACCAGCCGCACAGCTTCGTCGGCCGGGGCCGCCAGTCACCGGTCTCCGTGGCCAGCCGGATCGCCTCCCACAGCGCCAGCAGCTTGCGCTCCACCCGCTCCAGATCGGCGACCACCGGGTCGTACGTCAGCACGTCCCCACTGCCCAGGTAGACCAGCTGAAGCCGACGTGGCACCACCTGCTTCAGCCGCCACACCACCAGCGCGTAGAACTTCATCTGGAACAGCGCGCCCTCGGCGTACTCCGGTCGCGGCGCCTTGCCCGTCTTGTAGTCGACGATCCGCACCTCGCCGGTGGGCGCCACATCGACCCGGTCGATGATCCCGCGCAGCCTGAGCCCCGACTCAAGCTCCGCCTCGACGAACAACTCCCGCTCGGCGGGCTCCAGCCGCGTCGGGTCCTCCAGCGTGAACCAGCGCTCCACCAGCCGCTCGGCCTCCGCCAGCCAGTTCGCCAGCCGCTCACCCTCCGCGTCGTCCGCGAACAGTTCCGCGACCTCCGGCCTGGTCTCCCGCAGCCGGTCCCACTGCCCCGGCACCAGCGACCTGGCCCGCGGCGCCGTCCGCTCGGCCGCCGGCGCGTCGAAGAGTCTCTCCAGCACCGCGTGCACCAGCGTGCCGCGGGTCGCCGCCTCGCTCGGCTTCTCCGGCAGCCGGTCGATCACCCGGAACCGGTACAGCAGCGGACACTGCATGAAGTCGCCGGCGCGCGACGGCGACAGCGAGGCAGGCGGCACGGCGGCGCGCACGACAGGACGGTCGCCCTCGCCACCCACGGGAACGGCGGGGGTGCCGTCGGTGCTGGTTTCCATGACCACAGACCATACGGCCCACCACTGACAGTGACCGCCACGGGGCCCGTACGACCGCCGGCCGACACCGCCCCCGCCGACACCCGTGTGCCTCGTGCGACGCGGGGGAAAACAGAGGGGGTGCCGGGGCGGAACGCGCCCCGGTGACGGCATAGCATCGACGACAGACCCTTCCGCCCGGCCACCGGGTGCGGAAGACGCTTCGAACGAGGGGACATCGTGGAGACGAGCGGCGGGAGCGGGCAGCCGCGGTCCGACAGCGAGCAGGCGCCCGAGGGCGCCCACGGCGACGCGACCGGGGCGGCGAACCAGGACGCCCCCACTCCGCCCGACCCCCACCCCGCCGACCGGCCCGAAGACAGCTCCGCACCGGCCCCCGCCACCCACGCGACGGACGACGCCGAGAAGTCCACTGCCGCGACCCCCGCCGACGACGAGCCGGCCGACAAGGGCGAGACGCCTGACACCGGCGAGACGCCCGACAGCGCCGAGACCCCGGACACCGCCGAGACGCCCGACGACCGCGTGCCGTCCGAGAGCGCCGAGGCCTCCGCTGACCGCCCGCCCACCGACCCGGCGAGAACACCCGCACCCGCCGCCCCCGAGAAGGCGTCCCCCACCGACCTGACCAAGGCGCCCACCCCGGCGGACGAGCCGGGGCGCACCGCCACCTCCGCGCGCCCCTACGCCCACTCGGACGCCGCCCCCAAGCCCCCCGAGCGCCCCAAGGAGCCCGGTGGCGGCATCCTCATGGGCCGTCCCTTCGGCGTGCCCGTGTACGTCGCGCCCAGCTGGTTCCTGGTCGCCGCCCTGATCACCTGGGTCTTCGGCGGCCAACTCGACCGCGTCCTGCCCGAACTCGGCGCCCTCCGCTACCTCGTCGCCCTCTTCTTCGCGGTCGCCTTCTACGGCTCCGTACTCGTTCACGAACTCGCCCACACCATCGCCGCCCTGCGCTACAAGCTGCCCGTGCGCCGCATCCAGCTGCAGTTCTTCGGCGGTGTCTCCGAGATCGAGAAGGAGTCCGAGACCCCGGGCCGCGAGTTCGTCCTCGCCTTCGTGGGCCCCCTCCTCTCCCTGATCCTCGCCGGCGTCTTCTACCTCGCCCTGCTCGCCGTCGAACCGGGCACCGTCCCCGGCGTCCTGCTCGCCGGCCTGATGATCTCCAACCTGATCGTGGCCGCGTTCAACCTCCTCCCCGGCCTCCCCCTCGACGGCGGCCGCATGCTCCGCGCCGTCGTCTGGAAGATCACCGGCAAGCCCATGAGCGGCACCATCGCCGCCGCCTGGGTCGGCCGGGCCCTCGCCGTCTCCGTCCTCATCGGCCTGCCGCTGCTCACCCAGTCCGGCGTGCTCGGCTCCGCCGCCGAGGACAGCGTCGGCATGGACACCGTCCTCGACGCCTTGCTCGCCGCGATCCTCGCCGCCATCATCTGGACCGGCGCCGGCAACAGCCTCCGCATGGCCCGCCTGCGCGAACACCTGCCCGAACTCCAGGCCCGCGCCCTCACCCGCCGCGCCGTCCCCGTCGAGACCGACACCCCCCTCTCCGAGGCCCTGCGCCGCGCCAACGAGGCCGGCGCCCGCGCCCTCGTCGTCGTCGACCCCGACGGCGAACCCCTCTCCCTCGTCCGCGAGGCCGCCATCGTCGGCGTCCCCGAACACCGCCGCCCCTGGGTCGCCGTCAGCGGCCTCGCCCAGGACCTCACCGACGGCATGCGCGTCTCCGCCGAACTCGCCGGCGAAGAACTCCTCGAGGCCCTCCGCGCCGCCCCGGCCACGGAGTACCTCGTCGTGGAGGATTCCGGGGAGATCTACGGCGTCCTGTCCGCGGCCGACGTGGAACGGGCCTTCGTGAAGGCGATGGCCAGGCCCAGCTGAGACAGCCCCTCCCCGGACCATGGTCGGCGCGCCCTCCGGGGACCGGTACGCTGGGTCACATGTCCGAACCGACCGGTGCCGCCCGCCGTCGCGGGCCCTTCAAGGTCGGGGACCAGGTCCAGCTCACCGACCCCAAGGGACGCCACTACACGTTCACGCTCGAAGAGGGAAAGAACTTCCACACCCACAAGGGTTCCTTCCCGCACGACGAGCTGATCGGCGCTCCCGAGGGCAGTGTTGTCCGCACCACGGGGAACGTCGCCTACCTGGCGCTCCGCCCCCTGCTCCCCGACTACGTCCTGTCCATGCCCCGCGGCGCCGCCGTGGTCTACCCCAAGGACGCGGGGCAGATCCTCGCCTTCGCCGACATCTTCCCCGGCGCTCGCGTCGTCGAGGCCGGCGTCGGCTCCGGCTCGCTCAGCAGCTTCCTGCTGCGCGCCATCGGCGACCAGGGCATGCTGCACAGCTACGAGCGCCGCGCCGACTTCGCCGAGATCGCCCAGGCCAACGTGGAGCGTTACTTCGGCGGCCCCCACCCCGCCTGGCAGCTCACCGTCGGCGACCTCCAGGACAACCTCAGCGACACCGAGGTCGACCGCGTCATCCTCGACATGCTCGCCCCCTGGGAGTGCCTGGAAGCCGTCTCCAAGGCCCTCGTCCCCGGCGGCATCGTCTGCTGCTACGTGGCGACCACCACCCAGCTCGCCCGGACCGTCGAGTCCATCCGCGAGATCGGCTGCTTCAACGAGCCGAGCGCCTGGGAATCGATGATCCGCAACTGGCACATCGAGGGCCTCGCCGTCCGCCCCGACCACCGGATGATCGGCCACACCGGCTTCCTGCTCACCGCCCGCCGTCTCGCCGACGGCGTCGAGCCCCCCATGCGCCGCCGCCGCCCCGCCAAGGGCGCCTACGGCGAGGACTACGCCGGACCCAACGCCGACGGTGGCTCCGGCCGCTGACCGCGACGCACGACGAACGCGCCCCCGCCGTGGCCGAGTTCCCCGCAGCGCCCGGGAACTCGGCCACGGCGCTCTCCCGTTGACGCACCACCCGAAAAGCTGCGGGAACCACGTACCCCGCCGTTCCACCCCACTGTGACGTGTGGCACCATGCGGGTCATCCCAACCGGCACAGCACCCTCAGGAGACGCTCCTAGTGCAGCAATCCGCCGTCCCGGAACTGGCACACGCGCACACCCGCCCCATCCACTGGCTCGCCACGGCCACCGCTCTCGCCGGCGTCGTCGCCCTGTCGTCCGCCCTCCAGCCCGACGCGGCGAGAGCGGCCCAGCCGGCCCCCGCGACAGCCCCGGCCCCCGCCGCCGTGGCGCCCCCCGACCCCGCCGAGGTGGACCTCCCGCTCGACTGCGGACCCGTCGGCGTCGTCGTGAAGAAGCAGGGCTCCGGGGACCTCGACGGGGACGGCCGGCCCGAGACCGTGGCCGTCGTGCACTGCGACGCCAGCATGGGCACCCCGCCCGACGGCGTGTACGTGCTCACCCGCTCCACCGACGCGGCGCAGCCCCGGGTCGTCGCCACCCTGGTGAACCCCAAGGACCGCACCACCGTCTCCGACTTCGCCGTCCGTGACGCCACCGTCACCGCCACCCTGCACGGCTACTCGTCGGCCGAGGTCCCCAACTGCTGCCCGGACATCACGAACCCCGTCAAGTGGCAGTGGAAGAACGGGGCGTTCGTCCGCTCCACCCCCGCCGGGGTGCAGAGCGTCTGACGCCGGTCGCCTCCGGGCGAACGGGACGTGATCACCCGGCAAACACGGTGTGAGAAAGCAGACACAGGGCGACGCGGCGTGCCGGTAGGGTCACTCCGCGTCAGGCCCGAAGACCTCGACCCTGTCCGAAACGCGACGTACATGGATGCACTCGCCCGGACACTCCTTGGCGGAGTCCACCACATCCGTGAGAAGCGGCAGCGGAACGGGCGTTGTCGCCCCCGGGGCCTGCAGCAACTCGTCGCCCGGACTCTTCACATAGGCCAGTCCGTCGATGTCCAGCTCGAACACCTCGGGCGCGTACTGCACGCAGATGCCGTCACCGGTGCAGAGGTCCTGGTCGATCCAGACCTCGAGCGCCTCGCCCGCGGCCGTGGCCTCCTGCTGCACGCTCATCTCTCCTGCCGCCTCATGCGTCGGGTCATCCGTCGAGTCATCCGCCGAGCCGGTCGGGAACGATGCAGGCTCTGACGGGTGTTGAACGCTTCGACCCTACCCGGGGCGGCTTCCCCATCATGTTCGGTGGGTATCCCCTTGACGTGAGGGAGAGCGCAAGGGTGAAGATCGGACACACCCCGACCGTCTTTGTGATCTAGGGGTTTCAATCGACACCCACCCAGGTAGGGTCTGGAAGCGTCCAGCTCCCCTTGGAGGAGGTGAGGACCGTGGCAGCCCACGACGACGACATGAACCGCGGCATCCGCCCGGGACGAGGGTCCGACGACCCGGCCGGGCAGATTGCCTACCTTGAGCAGGAGATCGCCGTCCTGCGACGCAAGCTCGCCGACTCTCCGCGACACACGAGGATTCTCGAAGAGCGGATCGTCGAGCTGCAGACCAATCTGGCCGGCGTGTCCGCGCAGAACGAGCGGCTCGCCAACACGCTCCGTGAGGCCCGCGACCAGATCGTGGCCCTCAAGGAGGAAGTCGACCGGCTCGCACAGCCGCCGGCCGGCTTCGGTGTCTTCCTCACGGCGAACGAGGACGGCACGGCCGACATCTTCACCGGAGGCCGAAAGCTCCGGGTGAACGTCAGCCCCAGCGTCGACCTGGAAGAGCTCCGGCGAGGCCAGGAAGTGATGCTCAACGAAGCTCTCAACGTGGTCGAGGCCATGGAGTACGAGAGCGTCGGCGACATCGTCACCCTCAAGGAGATCCTCGAGGACGGCGAGCGCGCCCTCGTGCAGGGGCACACCGACGAGGAACGGGTGGTGCGGCTCGCCGAGCCACTGCTGGACATCACCATCCGCCCCGGCGACGCCCTCCTGCTCGAACCCCGCTCCGGCTATGTCTACGAGGTCGTGCCCAAGAGCGAGGTCGAGGAACTCGTCCTCGAAGAGGTCCCCGACATCGGGTACGAGCAGATCGGTGGCCTCGGCAACCAGATCGAGATGATCCGCGACGCGGTCGAGCTCCCCTATCTCTATCCGGACCTGTTCAAGGAGCACGAACTGCGCCCGCCCAAGGGTGTCCTGCTCTACGGCCCACCCGGATGCGGCAAGACGCTCATCGCCAAGGCAGTCGCCAACTCGCTGGCCAAGAAGGTCGCCGAGGTCACCGGGCAGGCCCAGGGCAAGAGCTTCTTCCTCAACATCAAGGGCCCCGAGCTCCTCAACAAGTACGTCGGCGAGACCGAGCGACAGATCCGCCTCGTCTTCCAGCGTGCGAGGGAGAAGGCCAGCGAGGGCACCCCCGTCATCGTCTTCTTCGACGAGATGGAGTCCCTCTTCCGCACCCGCGGATCCGGCGTCAGCTCGGACGTGGAGAACACCATCGTCCCGCAGCTGCTCGCCGAGATCGATGGTGTGGAAGGCCTGCAGAACGTCGTGGTCATCGGCGCCTCCAACCGCGAGGACATGATCGACCCCGCCATCCTGCGCCCCGGGCGCCTCGACGTGAAGATCAAGATCGAGCGTCCGGACGCCGAAGCGGCCAAGGACATCTTCCAGAAGTACCTCACCGAGCGTCTCCCGCTGCACACGGACGACCTCGGCGAACACGGCGGCTCCAAGACCACCACCGTCCAGAGCATGATCCAGACGGCAGTGGAACACATGTACGCCGAGTCCGAGGAGAACCGCTTCTTGGAGGTCACCTACGCCAACGGCGACAAGGAAGTCCTCTACTTCAAGGACTTCAACTCCGGCGCCATGATCGAGAACATCGTCGGCCGCGCCAAGAAGATGGCGATCAAGGACTTCCTCGACAAGAACCAGAAGGGCCTCCGCGTCTCCCACCTGCTCCAGGCCTGCGTGGACGAGTTCAAGGAGAACGAGGACCTGCCCAACACCACCAACCCGGACGACTGGGCCCGAATCTCCGGAAAGAAGGGCGAGCGGATCGTCTACATCCGTACGCTGATCACCGGAAAGCAGGGCGCTGACACCGGGCGCTCCATCGACACGGTGGCGAACACCGGACAGTACCTGTAAAACGCAGGGCGGCTGCGGGTGCCCTCAGTGGGTACCCGCAGCCGACTGTTTTCCAGGTGAAGGCCGGAGCAAGGCAATGACGCAAATGATCTCCCCACCAGCGCAGAGCCGTTCTAGGCTCTTTCGTACCGCCGAGTCGCGCAGTGCGGGGACGGGCACCGCACACGCACCGGAGCGCCAGCGGTACTTGAGCAGCGCCCCCGACCGAGGGCGCCGCCGGGCAAGGAGGGCCGCATGACCGTACGGCGAGTAATGGGCATCGAGACGGAGTACGGGATCTCCGTCCCCGGTCACCCCAATGCCAATGCCATGCTCACCTCGTCCCAGATCGTCAACGCCTACGCAGCGGCGATGCACCGGGCCCGCCGGGCCCGCTGGGACTTCGAGGAGGAGAACCCGCTGCGGGACGCGCGAGGCTTCGACCTCGCCCGCGAGGCCGCCGACTCCAGCCAGCTCACCGACGAGGACATCGGCCTCGCCAATGTCATCCTCACCAACGGCGCGCGGCTCTACGTCGACCACGCCCACCCCGAATACAGCGCCCCCGAGGTCACCAACCCGCTGGACGCCGTCCTGTGGGACAAGGCCGGCGAGCGCATCATGGCCGAAGCCGCCGAACGCGCGGCACAGCTTCCCGGCGCCCAGCCGATCCACCTCTACAAGAACAACACCGACAACAAGGGCGCCTCCTACGGCACGCACGAGAACTACCTGATGAAGCGGGAGACCGCCTTCTCGGACATCGTGCGCCACCTGACCCCCTTCTTCGTCTCCCGCCAGGTCTTCGCCGGCGCAGGCCGCGTGGGCATCGGCCAGGACGGCCACGAACACGGCTTCCAGCTCAGTCAGCGCGCCGACTACTTCGAGGTGGAAGTCGGCCTGGAGACCACCCTCAAGCGCCCCATCATCAACACCCGCGACGAACCCCACGCCGACGCGGAGAAGTACCGCCGCCTCCACGTGATCATCGGCGACGCGAACCTCTCGGAGATCTCGACCTATCTGAAGCTGGGCACGACGGCCCTGGTGCTCTCGATGATCGAGGACGGCTTCATCGCCGTCGACCTGGCCGTCGACCAGCCCGTACGCACCCTCCACCAGGTCTCGCACGACCCGTCCCTGCAACGCCTCATCACGCTGCGCAGCGGGCGCACCCTGACCGCCGTACAGCTCCAGATGGAGTACTACGAGCTGTCACGCAAGTACGTGGAGGAGCGCTTCGGGGCCGACGCCGACGACCAGACCAAGGACGTCCTGTCCCGGTGGGAGGACACCCTCAACCGCTTGGAGAACGACCCCATGAGCCTCTCCGGAGAGCTGGACTGGGTCGCCAAGCGGGAGCTGATGGAGGGCTACCGGCGCCGTGACGGCCTCGACTGGGACGCCGCCCGGCTCCACCTGGTCGACCTCCAGTACGCCGACGTACGCGCCGAGAAGGGCCTCTACAACCGTCTGGTGGCCCGCGGCAAGATGAAGCGGCTGCTGACCGAGCAGGGGGTCGACGAGGCCCGTACGAAGCCGCCGGAGGACACCCGTGCGTACTTCCGCGGTCGCTGTCTGGAGCAGTACGCGGACGACGTCGCGGCCGCCTCCTGGGACTCTGTGATCTTCGACCTCCCGGGCCGGGACTCGCTCCAGCGCGTTCCAACCCTCGAACCGCTTCGCGGAACGCGAAATCACGTCAAGGAGCTGCTGGACCGCTGCCGCACGGCAGAAGACCTGGTCAGGGTGCTTTCCGGTCACTGAACCGCGCTTCAATCGTGATCAGCGGGGCAGGGTGGAAACAGCGGCGTCCGGGAATCATCGAGGTGGTCCCCGGACGTTGTGGAAACAACAGGGCCAATGTCAGACCCGGCTTGTAGGGTCTGATCATCACCGATCGGCAGGAATGCCGACCTGCCGACCATGTCGGGCAACAGAGCGGGGTGAGGGTTATGGCGACCAAGGACACCGGCGGCGGCCAGCAGAAGGCCACCCGTTCCACCGAGGAGACCGAGGCGGCCCCGGAGGCACAGGCCTCGGAGGACCTCAAGGAACGCCAGGAGAAGCTGAGCGACGACGTCGACTCTGTGCTCGACGAAATCGATGATGTGCTCGAAGAGAACGCGGAGGACTTCGTTCGGTCATTCGTTCAGAAGGGTGGCGAGTAACCTTCGAATCGAAGGTTGCTGGAGTGGCCTCGGATGGCAAGTGAAGAAGGCGCGAAGCGTTGCGTACGGTGTGGGGAGTTCAAGCCGTATGCAGCGTTCGCTCGCAAGCGGTCGAATCTAGACGGCTTGCAGCGCCATTGCCGGAACTGCGCGACCAGCGTCTCCAGCAGAGACGTGGAGTCTCCGGTGCTCGGCCCCGCCGATTGCGTGCCTGAGGGGCACAAGCGCTGTCGCGGGTGTGGTCAGGTGAAGCCGCACAGTGAGTGGCATCGAAAGCGCGGGGGCTTCGCCGGCCGCTGTAGGGCGTGCAGGGCGGCGGCGCGACCTGCAGAGCATCTTCGGCGTAAGTACGGTCTCACCGAAGCCGACCGCGACGAGTTGATCGCCTTTCAAGGGGGCGTCTGCTGTATCTGTTTGTCGGCCCTGGCCGCGCATGTGGATCACTGCCATAAGACGGGTAGGGTCCGAGGCGTACTGTGCTTCAACTGCAATGCTGGCCTCGGTCTGTTGAGGGACGACCCTGACGCGATGAACCGAGCTGCCGACTATCTGGAAGGAAACGCGTGGAAGCCAACACTCGTAGCACCGGGCGTCTACCAGCTGCCTTCCTGACGCCTGGGTCGTCGTCCTTCATGGACTTCCTGTCGGACCACCAGCCGGAGCTGCTTCCCGGCAAGCGGCAGTTGCCGCCGACCCAGGGCGTCATCGAAGCTCCGCACGGCACGACGATCGTGGCCGTGACGTTCCCCGGTGGTGTGGTGCTCGCCGGTGACCGCCGGGCCACGATGGGGAACATGATCGCCCAGCGGGACATCGAGAAGGTGTTCCCGGCCGACGAGTATTCGGCCGTCGGGATCGCCGGCACGGCCGGTCTGGCCGTGGAGATGGTGAAGCTGTTCCAGCTGGAGCTGGAGCACTTCGAGAAGGTGGAGGGCGCGCAGCTCTCCCTGGAGGGCAAGGCGAACCGGCTCTCCACCATGATCCGTTCCAACCTGGGCATGGCCATGCAGGGCTTGGCCGTGGTCCCGCTCTTCGCGGGTTACGACGTGGACCGGGAGAAGGGCCGCATCTTCTCGTACGACGTGACGGGCGGCCGTTCCGAGGAGAGCGGGTACGCGGCCACCGGCTCGGGCTCGATCTTCGCGCGCGGTGCCATGAAGAAGCTGTTCCGGGCCGACCTCTCCGAGGACGAGGCGACGACCCTCGTCATCCAGGCCCTCTACGACGCGGCAGACGACGACTCGGCGACCGGTGGTCCCGATGTCGCCCGCCGGATCTACCCCATCGTCACCGTGATCACCGAGGACGGCTTCCGTCGGCTCACCGACGAGGAGTCCTCCGAGATCGCCCGCTCGATCCTGGAGCGGCGTCTGGAGCAGCCGGACGGCCCCCGGGCCGCGCTGCTCTAGCCGGTCCGGCCTCGACGGCCCCTCTTTATCAAGGTGATCCAGTGACTTCGACAGAAAGGGACGGATAACCGGTGTCGACGCCGTTCTATGTCTCACCCCAGCAGGCGATGGCCGACCGGGCGGAGTACGCCCGTAAGGGCATCGCCCGTGGCCGCAGCCTGGTCGTGCTGCAGTACGCCGACGGCATCGTGTTCGTCGGCGAGAACCCGTCCCGCGCGCTGCACAAGTTCAGCGAGATCTACGACCGGATCGGCTTCGCGGCCGCCGGCAAGTACAACGAGTACGAGAACCTGCGGATCGGTGGTGTGCGCTACGCCGACCTGCGTGGTTACACCTACGACCGTGACGACGTGACCGCCCGAGGTCTCGCCAACGTCTACGCCCAGACCCTGGGCACGATCTTCTCCTCCGCGGCCGAGAAGCCGTACGAGGTGGAGCTGGTCGTGGCGGAGGTGGGGGAGACCCCGGACGGTGATCAGATCTATCGGCTGCCGCATGACGGGTCGATCGTGGACGAGCACGGTTCGGTCGCGGTCGGTGGCAACGCCGAGCAGATCAGCAGCTATCTGGACCAGCGGCACCAGGACGGCATGTCCCTGGCGGAGGCGTTGAAGCTCGCCGTCCAGGCCCTGTCACGCGACACCAACGGCACGCAGCGGGAGATCCCCGCGGAGCGACTGGAGGTGGCGGTTCTGGACCGCACGCGTCCGCAGCAGCGCAAGTTCAAGCGCATCGTGGGCCGTCAGCTCGACCGTCTGCTGGAGGCGGACGGTGCCTCCACGGAGGCCGAGAGCTCCGAGGAAGAGGACGAGTAGCACCGGCGTCCGCAGGACCCGCCCGTAGTGCGCCCCGGCCGGCACAGGCCGGGGCGCGCGGCGTTCGGTGCCGGTGGCAGCGCGCCCTGAGGGGCGGGCTCAGCCTCCTGCCCGTGCCGTGGACCGCCGCACCACCAGCTCCACCGGGATGTCCCCCTCCGTCGGTGTGCGGCCCTCCAGGACGGCCAGCAGGGCCTCCATCCCGCGCTCCCCGAACAGCTCCGCGTCCAGCCGTACGGTGGTCAGCTCGGGGTCGAGGGCGGTGGCGAGGGCGAGGTCGTCGAGCCCGGTGACGGACACGTCCTCGGGGATCCGCAGCCCGAGGCGCCGTACGGCCTTGTAGACCCCGGCGGCCAGCTTGTCGTCGTCGCACACCACGGCCGTGGGGCGTCTGCCGGTGCCGGTGCTGGTGCCGGTCAGGGCCGCCTCCGCCGCGGCCCGTGCTCCTTCGATGGAGATCGGCGCCGCGGCCGTCCGCAGCGACGCGCCTGGCACCGAGGCCACGTGTGCCGCGAGTTCCCGTGCGCGGACGTGGAAGGTCCAGGAGGGGATGTCCGCGGCGAGGTGCAGGAAGTCGCGGTGTCCCAGGGCGAGCAGGTGTTCGGTGACCTGGCGGATGCCGTCGCGGATGTCGAGGTTGACGGTCGCGGCTCCGAGGCTGCCGTCGGGGTCGCTGTCGAGCATGACGAGGGGCAGTTGGTCGCCGCGGATGGCGGTGAGCGCGTCCGCGGCCATGGAGGAGGCGATCACGCCGTCGAGGGCGGCCTGGGCGGAGGCGAAGGGGTCGCGGGCGGGGCCGACGCCCTCGGGGGAGGGGTAGAGGACCACGCCGAAGCCCTGGCGTGCGGCGACGCGTGCGGCTCCCGTGTAGACGCCGGCGAAGAACTCGGTGGTGAGGGCGGGGACCACCAGCAGGACGGTGCGGGTGCGGCCGAGGCGGAGGTTGCGGGCGGCGAGGTTGGGTCGGTAGCCGAGTTCGCGTGCGGCCTGGCGCACGCGTTCCGCGGTGGTCTCGGCGACGCGGCCGCGCCATTTGTCGCCGAGGACGAGGGAGACGGCGGCCTGGGAGACGCCGGCGGCCTGGGCGACGTCACGGCTCGTGGGCCGGGTACTACCTCGTGCCACCGTCGGCCTGCTCCCTCGTCTGGACTCGCGGTCAGGGCACATGGTACGTATGACCCGGAGACGTTATACGTAACACGTCGCTCGCGAGAGCCCGTCGAGAGGCAGGACATGGCCGCCGGATATCTCGAGATCCTCAGGACGCGGCACGCCGCGCGACTGCTCGCCGGAACGCTGGTGGGCCGGCTGCCGAACGCCACCGCCGCCGTCGCGATCGTGCTCTTCGTCCGCGCGGAGGGCGGCACCTACAGCCTCGCGGGCGTGCTCGCGGCGGTGTACGGCCTGGCCAACGCCGTCGGGCAGCCGCTGCTGGGGCGGTTGGTGGACCTGTACGGGCAGCCGCGGGTGCAGTTCCCCGCGGCGGTCGTCTCCGCCCTCGCCATGGTCGTCTTCGCGCTGTCCGGGTTGGATCCGCTGGGGCCGGCGTATCTCGCGATGGCGGTCGCGGGGCTGTGCACGCCGCCGCTGGAGGGCGGGCTGCGGGCCCTGTGGTCCTCGGTGCTGCGCAGGGAGGAGCAGGTGCACACGGCGTACGCGATGGACGCCGTGGCCCAGGAGCTCATGTTCACCGCCGGGCCGCTGCTGGTGACGCTGTGCGTGGCGCTGTGGTCGGCGTCGGCCGCGCTGGTGGTGCTGAGTGTCATCGGGGTGCTGGGGGTGCTGTGGGTGGTCGCCTCGCCGCCTTCGAGGGCCTGGCGGTCCGCCCCGCGTGAGGCGCACTGGCTGGGCGCGTTGCGTTCGCCCGGGCTGCTGTCCCTCCTCGCCGCCTTCCTCTTCGTCGGTGTCGCGCTCGGCTCGATCACCGTCGCCGCCCTGTCGTACGCGGACGGCCGCGGCGGGGACGCGGTGTACGGCTGGCTGATGGCGGGTGTCGGCCTGGGTGCGCTGGTGGGCGGCTCGGCGTACGGCGCGCGGCAGTGGACCGGGGCGCCCGAGCGGCGGCTGCAGGTGCTGGTGGCGCTTCTGGCGGTGTGTTACGTGCCGCTGACGCTGATGCCGGGTCCGGTGGGGATGACGGGTCTGACGACCCTCGCCGGGGTGTTCCTCGCGCCGGCGATCGCATGTGTGTTCGTCCTGGTCGATCGGCACGCGCCGCGGGGCACGGTCACCGAGGCGTTCTCCTGGATCGTGACGACGTTCACGGTGGGCCAGTCGGTCGGAACGGCCGTCGCCGGGCCGGTCGTCGAGTGGGGCGGGACGCTGTGGGGTTTCGTCGTGCCGGGTGCGGCGGGGGCCGTGGCGTTGCTGGTTCTGCTGGCCACGGGGCGGGTTCTCGCTGTTCCTTCCGGGGGTGCGGTGGTTGCGGTCTCACGGGAAAATGATCCAAACCGTGCTGCCGAACCCCGTTTCAGCTCGGTGGATCGGGCGTAATGTTCAGTCATGGACCGCCGCATTTTCGGGCTGGAGAACGAGTACGGCGTCACGTGCACGTTCAGGGGACAGCGCCGTCTGTCTCCTGACGAGGTGGCGCGGTACCTCTTCCGCCGTGTCGTGTCATGGGGCCGCAGCAGCAATGTGTTTCTGCGGAACGGGGCCCGCCTCTATCTCGACGTGGGCTCACATCCGGAATACGCGACACCCGAATGTGACAACGTGACCGAACTCGTCACTCACGACAAGGCCGGCGAGCGCATTCTCGAAGGACTGCTGGTCGACGCCGAACGTCGCCTGCACGAGGAGGGAATCGCGGGCGACGTCTACCTCTTCAAGAACAACACGGACTCCGCCGGCAACTCATACGGTTGCCATGAGAACTATCTGGTGGCGCGGCACGGGGAGTTCTCCCGTCTCGCGGACATCCTGATTCCGTTCCTCGTCACCCGGCAGCTGCTCTGCGGCGCGGGCAAGGTTCTGCAGACCCCGCGTGGTGCGGTGTACTGCGTGAGCCAGCGCGCGGAGCACATCTGGGAGGGCGTCAGCTCGGCGACCACCCGCTCCCGGCCCATCATCAACACCCGTGACGAACCGCACGCGGACGCCGAGCGGTACCGCCGTCTCCACGTCATCGTGGGTGACTCGAACATGTCCGAGACGACCATGCTGCTCAAGGTCGGGGCCACCGACCTGGTGCTGCGCATGATCGAGGCGGGCACCGTCATGCGCGACCTCACCCTGGAGAACCCGATCCGGGCGATCCGCGAGGTCAGCCATGACATCACCGGCCGTCGCAAGGTGCGGCTGGCCAGTGGCCGCGAGGCCTCCGCGCTGGAGGTGCAGCGCGAGTACTACGAGAAGGCCGTGGACTTCGTGGAGCGCCGCGGTATCCGTACGGGCACCGTCGAGCAGGTGCTGGAGCTGTGGGGCCGCACGCTGGACGCGATCGAGGCGGAGGACCTCGACCGGATCGGTACCGAAATCGACTGGGTGATGAAGTACAAGCTCATCGAGCGGTACCGGGCCAAGCACAACATGACCATGTCGCATCCGCGGGTCGCGCAGATAGACCTCGCGTATCACGACATCCACCGCCGTCGTGGCCTCTACTACCTGCTGGAGAGGAAAGGTCAAGCCACCCGCATCTGCAATGACTTGAAGATCTTCGAGGGCAAGTCGGTTCCGCCGCAGACCACTCGGGCCCGGTTGCGCGGTGACTTCATCCGGCGCGCGCAGGAACAGCGCCGGGATTTCACGGTCGACTGGGTGCATCTCAAGCTCAACGACCAGGCGCAGCGGACGGTGTTGTGCAAGGACCCGTTCCGCTCGGTGGACGACCGGGTGGAGAAGCTGATCGCGGGAATGTGACCTCCGGTTGAGGAAACCGGCCCTCGGGCCCCGTACGTCCTCGTACGGGGCCCGTCGCACGCCTTAGAGTGGCGGGCGACCAGAGTGCCGTCTGAGATCTGAGGAACACGTGCGCCGAATTGCCGGCCTTCTCGTCGTGCCGCTGCTGCTGCTCTCCGTAGCGGCCTGCGGCAGCGACGACGACAAGGGCTCCGACTCCACCTCCACGAAGAACGGAGTGCCCGCGATCACCAAGGGCGCCGAGTTCGGGGAGAAGCCGACCCTCGCGAAGGGGGAGGGTGACCCGCCGAAGGAGTTGAAGGTCGAGGTCATCAGCGAGGGTGACGGCGCGAAGCTGAAGAAGGGCGACGTCGCCGAGGTGAACTACCTCGGCCAGGAGTACGACGAGTCGGAGCCCTTCGACAACAGCTACGACAAGAAGCAGACCTTCCCGGTCACGCTGGGTGCGGGTGGTGTCATCCAGGGCTGGGAGAAGGGCCTGGAGGGCCAGAAGGTCGGCAGTCGGGTGGAGCTGGTGATCCCCCCGGATCTCGGGTACGGGGCGCAGGGGCAGGGCGACATCAAGGCCAATGCCACGCTGGTCTTCGTCGTGGACATCGTGAAGGGCACGACGATTCCCGCCTCGGCGAAGGGCACGGAGGTCGCCCAGGACAATATCGACCTGCCGAAGGTCGGCACGAACACCGACGGCAAGGAGCCGACGGTGACCATGCCGAAGGACGCCGACCCACCGACGAAGCTCGTCTCGAACTACGTCCTGGAGAGCGACGGTGCCGTCGTGAAGGACACGGACAGCGTGGTCGTGAACTATGTCGCCCTCCTGTGGGAGGGGGGCAAGAACTTCGACAGTACGTACAAGACGGGCAAGACGGCGACGCTCCCACTGGACCAGGTGACGCTCAAGGGTCTGAAGGACGGTCTCGTGGGCAAGAAGGCGGGCAGCCGGGTGCTTCTCGTCCTGCCGCCCGACCAGGCCTTCGGTGACAAGGAGCAGCAGGGCATCCCGAAGAACTCCACGCTGGTCTTCGCCGTAGACATCCTGGCCGTGATGTAAGACTGGGCAGGTTGCCCATCAGGCATCGCGCATGACGTTCGTACGACAGAGGAGCCAGTGCAGTGAGCATCGAGAAGCCCGAGATCGACTTTCCCGAGGGCGAGCCGCCGGCGGACCTGGAGATCAAGGACATCTGGGAGGGCGACGGCGAGGTGGCCCAGGCGGGCCAGACCGTCACCGTGCACTACGTGGGTGTGTCCTTCTCCACCGGCGAGGAGTTCGACGCCAGCTGGAACCGCGGGACGCCGTTCCGTTTCCCGCTCGGTGGCGGTCGTGTCATCAAGGGCTGGGACCAGGGTGTGCAGGGCATGAAGGTCGGTGGCCGTCGCCAGCTGACCATTCCGGCCCACCTCGCCTACGGGAACCAGAGCCCGACTCCGGCGATCAAGCCCGGTGAGACGCTGATCTTCGTGGTCGACCTCCTCGGGGTCTGATCCGTCGGATCCCGGTTCCGCGGCGATCACGCCGTGACCGGTCCCGACTGTCTGGGGTCCATGCCTTTTCGGGCATGGGCCCTCGGCTTTTGCCGCGACGCTTCGTAGCGGTACGGTCGTGCCGCGGAAACACCCGGAGGAAGGGCGTCGATGGCCATTGCCAAGGCCGAGCGGTTGATGAACCTGGCGCTGTGTCTGCTGGGGACGCGGCGGCCGCTCAGCAAGCGCGAGCTGCGGGAGTCCATCGAGGCCTATCTGGAAGCCGGCTCCGACGACTCCTTCAACCGCATGTTCGAGCGCGACAAGGACGATCTGCGTGAACTCGGCCTGGTCATCGAGACGGTGGAGAACCTCGACGGCGAGGTCGGCTATCTGGCCCGACGCGACAGCAACAGCCTCCCGCCGATCACCCTCGACGCCGAGGAGGCCGCTGCCCTCGGGCTCGCCGCGAAGGTCTGGCAGCAGGCCCGTCTCGCCGGGGCCGCGAGCGGCGCCCTGCAGAAGCTGCGGGCGGCCGGGCTGCCCGAGGATGTCGACCCGTACGAGGTCCATGGGGCCCTGGAGCCGCGCATCCCGGTGCACGAGGCCGCCTTCGAGCCGCTGATGCTGGCCTGCCGTGACCGGCGCCCCGTTGTGTTCGAGTACCGCAAGGCGACCGCCGCGCGCCCCGAGCCCCGTCATGTGGAGCCGTGGGCGCTGGAGTGCTGGCGCGGTCACTGGTACCTGGCCGGCTTCGACCGGGACCGGGGTGCCGAGCGGGTCTTCCGGCTCTCCCGGATCACCGGCAAGGTCCGCAGCCGGGGTGCCGCGTTCACCGCCGAGGTCCCCGACGTCGTCACCGTGCGGGAGACGGTCGCGAGTTGGGCCGGGGAGACCGCCGACCGTTCCGCGCTGATCCGGCTGCGCTCCGGCGCCGGCTACCCGCTGCGCGCGAAGGCCTCCCGCGTTCGGGAACTCGGGGACGGCTGGGACGAGTTGGAGATTCCGTACGGGCACGGTCTGGATGCCTGGCTGGTGGAGTTCGGGCCCGACGTGGTGGTCCTGGAGCCCGCCGAGCTGCGGGCCGACGTGGTGGACCGGCTGCGTGCCGTGGCCAAGGGTTGAGGGGGACGTAAGAACGTGGTGGGAAAACCGGCCAGGCCGGCGAACGCCATCGACCAGACCCGGCGGATGCTCTCCCTGGTGACGTATCTGCGGGAGCGGCCCGGCGCCCGGATCGAGGACGTCGCCCGTGCCTTCGGGATCACCGAGGACGAGCTGGTGTCGGACCTCGATGTGCTGCCCATGTGCGGGACCAGCTTCCGCGGCGGTGACCTGCTGGACATCGACACCGACGGCGAACGTATCTGGTGGCACAATCCGGCCGCCCTCGGCGCGGAGGCCGCCGAGCCGCTGAGGCTGGCCGCCGACGAGGCCACCGCGCTGCTGGTGGCCGCTCGGGCGGTGGCCACCCTGCCCGGGCTGCGGGAGAGCGACCGGCAGGCCCTGCTGCGGGCCACCGCCAAGGTCGAGGGCGCGGCCGGCGACGCGGCGGGCGCCAGCTCACGCCTGTCGGTCACGTTCGAGGCCGAGGGCGGGGTCTTCGCGGACGTCGACCGGGCGATCTCGGAGCGCCGGCGGCTGTGGATCCGCTACTACTCGCCCGCCCGGGACGAGGTCACCGAGCGCGAGATCGACCCGATCCGCCTGGTCAGCGTGGGTCACACCTATGTCGAGGCATGGTGCCGCCGTTCCGAGGCCCGGCGTACGTTCCGGCTGGACCGGGTCGCCGAGATCAAGATCCTCGACGAGCCGTCCGCGCCGCCCGAGATCGAGCTGCGGGACCTGTCGGAGGCGCTGGTGCAGCCGGCCGCCGAGGATCCCGAGGTGGTGGTCGAGGTGGGTCCCGGCGGGCGCTGGGTCGCCGAGTACTACCCGCACGACAGCGCCGAGGAGCTGCCGGACGGCGGGCTGCGCATCAGTCTGCGCACCCCCGACCCCGCCTCGCTGCGGCGCCTGGCGCTGCGGCTGGGGCGCGACGGCCGGATCGTCTCCCCGAAGGACCTCGCCGACAGCGCCCGCCGGGCGGCCCGCGAGGCGCTGGCGGCCTACGACGAGGCCGAACCGACCAGACCGTGACCGCGGCGCCGCAACACCACGGCACCGCGTGACGGCGGCACCGGGGGCGGCGGGACGTGACGACGACGGCGTGACGACGACGGCGTACGACCGGAATAGGGAGATACGAGGGCTGTGAGCGGCGGGTCGGTTGTGTCGGGTGTGAAGTCGGGTGTGAAGTCCGGGGTGCAGGAGATCCAGGAGATCCGGGAGATGACCGTCGCGGTCGCCTTCGCGGGGATGAAGAAGGCGGTCGACGTGGTGTTCAGGGCCGGCTGCCCCGACTGCCGGGCCAACTTCGAGCTGGGGGCGGGCGCGCTGCGGCTGGCCATCGGCGCCACCAGCAAGACCACGTTCTACTCCTTCACCTGCCCCGAGTGCGGCACCGCCGTCCGCAAGCCGGCCGGTGAGCGCATCGTCGAGCTGCTGACCGGTGGCGGTGTGCGGACCCTCAGGCTGCATTCGGCGGGATAGGGCCAGGGGCTAGGGTCGGCTCATGTTCTGGGCGATGTTCGCGGTGGCTGTGGGTTTTGTCGGGCTGGTCGTGCTCGGGGTGCTGGCCGTGCGGGTCTTTCTGGAGGCCCGGCGGCTGGGAGCGCAGGTCGCGGAGTCGGCGCGGAGGATCAGCCGGGCGGCGGACGATCTGGAGCGGGCGACGGCGAGCGCGGCCCGCTCTGTGGACGCTCTGTGACTTCCGGTCGAGGCCCTCGCGTCTTGCCCGGCGTGTGCGTTTTGCGCAACTTCGCCCTTGCCGATTTCTCACCATGGGCAGGTAGGCTCGTGGGCGAGGCCCAGGGGCTAGGCGCGGGCCGAACGCGGAGTATGCGCAGGCATTGCCAGACGTTTACTGCTGCGGGTTACGATCGCACTGCTCGGATGTATGTCCGGCTGGACGGTCGGAAACCCACCCCCGACCACGCCGTCAGAAGGAGTCCAACATGATCGGCAACCTGAAGCCCCTTGAGATCGTTCTGATCATCGCCGTCATTCTGCTGCTGTTCGGTGCCAAGAAGCTTCCTGACATGGCTCGCTCGCTGGGCAAGTCGGCTCGCATCCTGAAGAGCGAGGCGAAGGCGATGAAGAAGGATGACGAGGCGACAGCCGCTTCGGAGACCACTCAGGAGCAGGCTGCGCAGCAGCCGATCGCCCCTCGCACTATTCAGGCTGCCCCCGGCGACGTCGCCAGCTCCCGTCCCGCCACAGAGACGCAACGCACGACTCAGAGCTGATCCCGTACCCCTGAGGCCTTCTGGACGAGACGAGGATGTGGGTTGCTCAAGTCTGCCCGCAAGCAGGAGAAGGATGCCGAGGGGCGGATGCCTCTCGGTGAGCACCTGCGTGAGCTGCGCGATCGGCTGCTGAAGTCGATACTCGCCATTATCGTCGTCACTGTCGTGGCGGCGTTCTTTCAGAAACAGATCTTCGAGTTCCTGATGAGGCCGATTCTCGAGTCGGTCGGTTGTGTCAACGGTGCCACGACCATGCGGAACGGCAAACCGTGTGCATCCATGACCACGAACGGACTGCTGTCGCCGTTCACGATCGCGCTCAAAGTCGCCCTGATGGCTGGCGTGTTGGCCGCCACCCCGATCTGGCTGTACCAGTTGTGGGCTTTCATCGCCCCCGGGCTGCATCAGCACGAGAAGCGCTACGCACTCGGGTTCGTGGGGGCAGGTGTCCCGCTCTTCCTGGGCGGTGGCTATCTCGCGTACTCGATCCTGCCTCAGACGGCAGAGATCATGCTCAGCTTCACGCCTGACAACGCCCAGAACCTGCTGCCGCTCGACGACTACCTGGACTTGATCACACGCATGGTGATCGTCTTCGGCCTGGCGTTTGAGCTGCCTCTCTTGCTGGTGTTGCTGAACATGACCAACGTGCTGAGTGGCAGGAGGATGCTCAGCTGGTGGCGGGCCATGATCGTCGGTCTCACGTGTTTCGCCGCGATCGCCACGCCTGGCGGCGAGCCGATTTCGATGCTGCTTCTCGCGGGGCCCCTGTGCGTGCTCTATTTCCTTGCCGTCGGCTTCTCCCTGCTCAATGACATGCGGCGCAGGCGGAACGATTCGGACGCGCAGCTGCGTGACGACGAGGCCTCCGAGCTGGATCTGACGCCGGAGGGTATCGGCGAGATCGAACCTGTGGCCGCGCCGGTCGCGGTCGATAGAGCGGTTGCTGACCGTCAGCAGGTGAACGGCTACGACGACGCCACGTGAATGACGGAGGCCCCCACAGCCCCCAGATACTGACTTCGGCTCGTCAGGGTGACGTAGGTGTGTACGTGTGTCGGACCTTGCCGGTGGCGGGCGGTCCCTGAGACTCGTCGCATGAGTGAGGAGAGGGCTTCCGGGGACTACCGGGAGAGCGCGGGGCACGTGATGCTGCTGGCGGTGGTGCTCGCGGTCCCGGCGCTCAAGCTGGCCTGGACGCTCGGCGGCGGTGACGCGGCCCGGGACGCGCTGATCGCCATGGGGCCGGGCAACTGGGCCGACGTCCCGATCGGCATGTTCCTGAACGAGGCACTGTTGGCCACAGTGCTGGCCGTGGTCGTCTCGCGCGCCACCTACGCCCACTTCGCAGCCAGGGGCGGCGCCCTCAGACATCGAGACACTCCCATGACCGTAACCGCGGCCACTGCCGCCGTGGTTCCGGCCGCCCTGGGGGTGGTGGTCGGTGCGTTCAACGGCCTGGGCTGGGGCCTGGCCACCGGCCTGGCCTCCTACGTACTGCGGGTGGGGGTGGTGGTCGACTACAAAACCGGCCGCCGTGAGCACACTACGGGCCGCCGCACCGGCAACCCGGCCGAGACCGCCCCTCAGCGTGCCGCCGACGCCCTGTGGATCGCCGGACTGCTGCTCGGCGGCATCGTCCTGCCCGCCGTGGCGCTCAGCACCGCCCTGGACGGACGCTCCTGGACCAGTGTCGAGACGTGCGATGTGAACACCGGCAGCGGAACCCACCGCGCCCGCCTGGTGGAACTGGCCCGGCAGGGCAATGGCATCACAGGCTGGGACCTGACCGACTCAGAGGTCGTCCACGGCGTCAACTGCGCCGCTGACGAAAACGAGACCATCCGACCCCCGTGGTGGCGCGACGCCTGACAACAACTCATCCGGCTCCCGTCTGGACGTCGATGGACAGGCCGGTCCAGTGAGAACCCTGTCGGTCAGGGTGAGGCCGGGGTGTCGAGGGTCAGGCCGGTGCCGGCTATGAAGCCGTCGAGGGTGCCAGGCCGGTACTGGAGGCGTTTGAGGCGGTTTGCGTACGAGCGTCTCGAGCCGGTCGAGGGCGACAACGGCGAGGTTGGCCAGGCTGTGCTTGACGTGCGCCCACACCCACTCCACCGGGTTCAGGTCAGGCGAGTACGCGGGCAGCAGGAACACTGTCAGCCAGTCGCGCTCGGCGATCAGCTCACGCATGGCGTGGGAGATACGGGTGTTGAGCCGGTCCCACACCAGCACGATCGGTGCCTTGACAAGCTGATGGGTGCCGTCGATCAGCGCGATGAAGGCACGCTCGCCCATGCTGCGGCGTTTGGCCTTGCCCGCGGGGTGGGTACGCAGGCGGTGGCACAGCCGGGTCCGTGAGCCGGGACGCATCGCGATCAGCCCGGCTACCGACAGACGCCCCGAGCGCCGCCCGCTCACCGTCACTACCGGGGTGCGGCCGCGTCGGCCCCAGGTGCGTCCTCTGGGCGGCCGGCGGGTGAAGCCTGCCTCGTCATCGAAGCAGATGTAGCCCCCGCAGGCCGCCCGGGCTCCTTTACCTCCGACCAGGTCGCCTCCTTCCATGCCTTGACGGCCTGCTCGTCCCGCTCAGCCACCCGCCGTGCGGGCACCTGCGGGCTGAAGCCGAGCCGGTGCATCAACCGGGTGGTACCCGAGACGCTGTAGGAGACGTGGAACTTCCTGCCGATCAATGTGGTCACCCGCGCAGCGGTCCACACCTGGTCCTCGACCCAGCCGTGCGCGGCCGGCCCTTGTTCGAGATACGCGGCGAGTTTCTCCGGGCAGAGCGGGGAGAGACGGCACCGAGAACCGCTCGGACCACGGGACGCCAGGGCCCGGCCGCCGCCGTCGCGCCACATCTGATGCCACTGATAGGCCGATTTCCGGCTCACTCTCAGCCGACGGGCAACCTCCGGCGGCTTGATCTTCTGCTCGAACAGTTCGGCCGCCTGCAGTCGTACCGACTCACGGCGCTGACGCCCTGCAGGGGTCAGCCCGCCTCCATCCGCATACCTCACACACCGCGGAATAGGGCCACCACCCTGGCCGTATCAGGGACTTCGCGAAAGATCACCCTGACGAGCCGAAGTCAGTAGTTCCCGCATTCGTAGCAGCGTGAGACGGACGGCACCGAGGCCGCGGCTTTCACCGACTGCGCATCGCTGATCCCGGCCGTCGGCTCCGCCTCACGGCCCTCCCGCTCACGCACCCGTCCGCGCGGCCGGTCGTGGAACTCCCTGATCAGCCCGTGCTCGCGCCGGGGGCGGAAGAAGGCGTAGACCCGGCCCCAGGCGGGGAAGTCCGCGGGCATCGCCCGCCAGGAGATCCCGCCCGCCACCATGTAGCGGATCGCGTCCAGCAGTTGGCGGTGGCAGTAGCCCTTGGATTGCCCGCCCGGCCCCTGACGCCAGGCCGGCACCGGCAGCAAAGGCCGCACCGCTGCCCACTCCGCGCCCGTCGTGTCGGAGGGATACCGGCGTTCCCGGTCCGGATGATCGGCCGCGTTGCCGTATACATGCGCGAGGCAATCACACGATGGAACAGCTGAGTTGAACTGAACGGGTTCGGACGCGTACAACAACGACACCAGGGCCTCCCGGTTCTGCTCGGTCAGATTCGCATCCCCGAGCTACCGAGATGCCCTGCCTTCATGCGCGTACGCGGGGAGGATCTCCCCGGCGGGAAACCTGTTCGATCCGCACGTTCCATGATCGGTTGAGATATGGCTTCTAGTACTCCAGCAAGACCTTGTGGTTTGACCTGGGGAAACGTCGAGCGGTGGGAGTGTAGTGGGCAGGATGCGGTCACAAACGGCTTCTTTCCGTACGCCCCTCGAAGGAGTGCCCACGACGGCAAGGTTGCCCTGGGCCTGGGAAGTCTCGGGTCGTGATCACCGAACAGGCAGCCGAGACCTGGGACCGCGACCTGGACCACCTATGGCAACTTGCCGAACACGCTGGCCACGCCACCCCCGTCGGACTGCAGGCCTACGTCGCCGAACACCTCGGCCGCCCCGACGAGGTACTGATCATCGACGACACCGGGTCCTGAAGAAGGGCACCACCTCCGCCGGCGTCCAAGGGCAGTACTCCGGCACCGCCAGCCGCACTGCCAGATCGGCGTCTTCGCCGTCTGCGCCAGCACAGCCGGCCGCGCCAGCACAGCCGGCCGCGCCAGCACAGCCGGCCGCGCCCTGGTGGACCGCGAGCTCTCGGTGAGGGGCCGTTGTGGCTCTCGGCGATCCGGACCGCGTTCTCGCGCCGGGTGGTGGCCTGGGAGACCTCCGCCCGCGCGGACACCGACCTGGTCCTGTCCACGCTGGAGTACGCGCTCGCGAGCCGGGAAGTCGAGCCGGGCCGGCTGATCCACCATGCGGGTCACGGCTGCCAGGGCAGTACACATCCGTGTAGCTGACAACTCGACTACTGCGGACGGGCGTTGAGGCATCCATGGGCTCGGTCGGCGACAGCTACGACTGTCAGTCTCGTCGTACCGGATCCCGCAAGGATCGGGTGGTCCCGGCCGTGTCGTTCTGACTCTTGCTTATGACTGACCCTGTGGGTGTCCTGGCGTTGATCTGTCGACCGTCCGGCCGGGCACGCAACAAGCGCTGCAGACCGAGCATCTGGGGTCGATTCAACAAGTCAGGAGCCTGGCTCCAACTCGTCAAAGCGTCCCCGTGACAGTCCTGTCCGTCCGGCCGGCGACAGCGTGCACCCCACGCTAGCGGTCGGAGGAGGCACAGTGAACAACAGCGGGCAGCCCAGGTCCGGGCATGTCGTGATCGGCGTCGACACGCACAAGTTCTCCTGGACGTCGCCCTCGCGGTCGCGCTGGGCGGGGATTGCCTGGCCGACGCCAGCATGCTTCGGGCGGAGCCCGCTGCGTTCGGGCCGGTGGCCTCCGACCCGACCATCTCCCGACTCGACGGCACGCTCGCCCGGGGCGGGAAGCGGGCCCTGACCGCACTGCGCGCGGCCCGCGCCGAAGTACGCGAACACGTGTGGAAGTCGGCCGGCCAGGCGGCGCCGGACGCCGACGGGCAGGTGATCGTGGACATCGACGGCGTCCTCGTCATCGCGCACTCCGAGAAGCAGGATGCCGCCGCGACCTGGAAAAAGACGTTCGGGCACCACCCGCTGATGGGGTTCGTCGACCACGGCCGGGGCCGGTCCGGCGAGCCGGCCGTGGGTCTGCTGCGGCCCGGCAGCGCGGGCTCCAAGACCCGCCGACCACATCGACTCCACGAAACTGGCCCTGGCCCAGCTGCCGAAACGGCTTCGGCGGGCGCCAGACGCTGATCCGCACCGACTCCGGCGGCGGCACCCACGAGTTCGTCGCCTGGCTCACCCGGCGCGGGCGGTGACTGTCGTACTCGACGGGATGACCATCGCCGACGCCAGCCACCAGGCCGTCTTAAAGGTCCCGGCCTCGGCCTGGACGCTGGCCGCCGAGCCCGACGGCGACATCCGCGACGGCGCCTGGGTCGCCGAACTCGCCCACGACTGCCTGACGGGCTTGCCGAACGGACTGCGGCTGATCGTGCGCAAGGAACGCCCGCACCCCGGCGCCCAGTTGCGCTTCACCGACGCCGACGGCATGCGGTTGACATGTCTCGCCACCAACGGCTGCTGCTGCCGCGGGTGGCAAAATGTCCCACTTTGATGTCAAGTGCGAAGAATGTCGACGCCATCCCCGACCCGACCGGAGCCCGGCTGAGGCCACCTCCATCGCCTCGCGCTGGCGCACAGCCCCGATCAATCCACCGGCCAAGGTTCCACGAAGCTGGGACCCAATCCCTTAGTCGCTGGTATTGCTTGCAAGGCGGGTGTTCAACTTTCCCCTCTGATGAGAATGACGTTGCATGCCTACGCAGCGTGATGCTTCGAACGCATGTTATGTCAGTGGATCGCATGTTTTGCTGAATAGTCAAGTAGATTCGGACCGTCGGCGATCTTGATCTGTACAGAGGAAGAGAGGGAGCGCGATAAAGATCGTCCTGTTGTCAGTGGGGCCCGGTACGCTCGAAAGCACGATGACAGAGGACCTCTCACCGGCCGAGCGGTACGCGGCAGCACGTAGGCGCGCTGCCGAGCAGGCCACCGCGCTCGCCTCCTTCCGCGAGATGTACGACTTCGGTCTCGACCCCTTCCAGATCGAGGCCTGCCAGGCGCTGGAGGCGGGCAAGGGCGTCCTGGTGGCCGCCCCCACCGGCTCGGGCAAGACGATCGTCGGCGAGTTCGCCGTCCACCTCGCCCTGCAACAGGGCAAGAAGTGCTTCTACACGACACCCATCAAGGCCCTGTCGAACCAGAAGTACGCCGACCTGTGCCGCCGTTACGGCGCCGACAAGGTCGGTCTGCTCACCGGTGACAACAGCGTCAACTCCGACGCCCCCGTGGTCGTGATGACCACCGAGGTGCTGCGGAACATGCTGTACGCGGGCTCCCAGACCCTCCTCGGCCTCGGATACGTCGTCATGGACGAGGTGCACTACCTCTCCGACCGCTTCCGGGGCGCCGTGTGGGAAGAGGTGATCATCCATCTTCCCGAGTCGGTCACCCTGGTCTCGCTGTCCGCCACCGTGTCGAACGCCGAGGAGTTCGGCGACTGGCTGGACACCGTGCGCGGCGACACCGACGTGATCGTCTCCGAACACCGGCCGGTGCCGCTGTTCCAGCACGTGCTCGCCGGACGGCGGATGTACGACCTGTTCGAGGAGGGCGAGGGCAACAAGAAGGCCGTCAATCCGGACCTGACCCGGATGGCGCGGATGGAGGCCAGCCGGCCCTCGTTCCAGGACCGCCGGCGCGGCCGTGCCATGCGCGAGGCCGACCGTGAGCGCGAGCGCAGACAGCGGTCGAGGATCTGGATCCCGAGCCGCCCCGAGGTCATCGAACGGCTCGACTCCGAAGGCCTGTTGCCCGCCATCACCTTCATCTTCAGCCGCGCCGCCTGCGAGGCCGCCGTCCAGCAGTGCCTGTACGCGGGCCTTCGGCTGAACGACGACGAGTCCCGGCACAAGGTGCGCGCCCTCGTCGAGGAGCGCACCGCCTCCATCCCCCGCGAGGACCTCCACGTCCTCGGCTACTACGAGTGGCTGGAAGGCCTGGAGCGCGGCATCGCGGCCCACCACGCGGGCATGCTGCCGACGTTCAAGGAGGTCGTCGAGGAACTCTTCGTACGCGGCCTGGTCAAGGCCGTGTTCGCCACCGAGACCCTCGCGCTCGGCATCAACATGCCCGCCCGCTCGGTGGTGTTGGAGAAGCTCGTCAAGTGGAACGGCGAGCAGCACGCCGACATCACCCCCGGTGAGTACACCCAGCTGACGGGGCGTGCGGGCCGGCGCGGCATCGATGTCGAGGGCCACGCGGTGGTGCTGTGGCAGCGGGGCATCAACCCCGACCACCTCGCCGGGCTCGCCGGCACCCGGACGTACCCGCTGCGCTCCAGCTTCAGGCCGTCGTACAACATGGCGGTCAACCTGGTCGAGCAGTTCGGGCGGCATCGCTCGCGCGAGTTGCTGGAGACCTCGTTCGCGCAGTTCCAGGCCGACAAGTCGGTCGTCGGGATCTCCCGGCAGGTGCAGCGCAACGAGGAGGGCCTTGAGGGCTACAAGGAGTCCATGACCTGCCACCTCGGGGACTTCGAGGAGTACGCGCGCCTCAGACGGGACCTCAAGGACCGCGAGACCGAGCTGGCCAAGCAAGGGGCCGCGCAGCGGCGCGCCGAGGCCGCCGTCGCGCTGGAGAAGCTCAAGCCCGGCGACGTCATCCATGTGCCCACGGGCAAGTACGCCGGGCTCGCGCTGGTGCTGGACCCGGGGCTGCCCGCCGGGCGGTCCAACGGCCACCGGGGGTTCGAGCACCACGACGGGCCGCGTCCGCTGGTGCTGACCGCCGAGCGACAGGTCAAGCGGCTGGCGTCGATGGACTTCCCCGTGCCGGTGGAGGCGCTGGAGCGGATGCGGATCCCGAAGTCGTTCAACCCGCGTTCGCCGCAGTCGCGCCGGGATCTGGCGTCGGCGTTGCGCACCAAGGCCGGGCATCTGGTGCCGGACCGGCACCGCAAGCGGCGGGCCGCCGCCGCGGACGACCGGGAGATCGCGCGGCTGCGCGCCGAGCTGCGGGCGCATCCGTGCCACGGGTGCAGCGACCGTGAGGACCACGCGCGGTGGGCCGAGCGGTACCACCGGCTCAAGCGGGACACCGCGCAGCTGGAGCGGCGTATCGAGGGCCGTACGAACACGATCGCGCGGACCTTCGACCGGATCGTCGCCCTGCTCACCGAGCTGGACTATCTGCGGGGTGACGAGGTCACCGAGCACGGCAAGCGGCTCGCCCGGCTCTACGGCGAGCTGGACCTGCTCGCCAGTGAGTGTCTGCGCGCGGGTGTGTGGGAGGGGCTCGGGCCGGCGGAGCTCGCGGCGTGCGTCTCGGCGCTGGTCTACGAGGCGCGCGTCGGGGACGACGCGATGGCGCCGAAGCTGCCGTCCGGGAACGCCAAGGCCGCGCTCGGGGAGATGGTGCGGATCTGGGGGCGGCTGGACGCGCTGGAGGAGGAGTTCCGGATCACGCAGAGCGAAGGGGTCGGGCAGCGGGAGCCGGATCTCGGCTTCGCCTGGGCCGCGTACATGTGGGCTTCGGGGTCGGGGCTCGACGAGGTGCTGCGGGAGGTGGAGATGCCGGCGGGTGACTTCGTGCGGTGGTGCAAGCAGGTGATCGATGTGCTGGGGCAGATCTCCGCGGCGGCGCCCGCCGGGTCGACCGTGGGGAAGAGTGCGCGTAAGGCTGTGGACGGGGTGTTGAGGGGGGTTGTCGCCTACTCGTCGGTGGGGTGAGGCTTCGCCGGGCGGGGGGGGTGGGGTTCGGCTTCGCCGGGCGAGAGGTGGGGTGGGGTGGGTTGTCGGATGGGGGCGGGTGAGTGCGGCTTCTCGCGCAGTTCCCCGCGCTCCTAAAGGCTTGTGGGGGTTCTCTTGCGTGGTTCCCCGCGGCCCGCAGAGACATCAGCCCGGAGTGCAGACCGGTTCAGTGGGTTACGTAGTTGCGCCAGCTGCCGTGTTCCGTGATGTCCTCGGTGTCTCTGAGGGCTGACGGTTCGCAGAGGAAGCCCGGGGTTCGGGTGCCGTCGGCGAGTTCGACGGTGCCCAGGGTCATGGGGCGGGGGAGGGTCGTCAGGAGGCGGCCCAGGCCCTCTGCCGGGAGGCGCCAGACCTCGGTCTCGATCGGGGCGCCGCCCTCGCCGACATGGACCAGGCCCGGCTTCGGCGGGGTCGTGCGCAGGGCGTGGAGGCGGTAGACGGGGGCCGTCGTGGTGGTTCGTTCCAGTCGGGCGCCCAGGGACAGCAGTTGGGGGTTCAGGGGCTGGCCCGAGAGGTGGGCGCCCACCACCGCCAGGCGGGTGTCCGGCTGGAGTACGGCGGCGAGGCGGGCCAGGCGGTCGTCCGTGAAGGCCGGGCCGACCAGCATCACGCCGAAGGGGAGACCGTTCACCTCACCGGCGGGGACGGCCACCGCCGCCAGGTCGAAGAGGTTCGTGGAATTGGTGAAGCGGCCGAGGCGGGCGTTGGCGCCCAGCGGGTCGGCGGCCACCTCGGCGAGTGTGGGGTGGCCCGGTGTCGTCGGCAGCAACAGGGCGTCCGCGTCGGCCAGTTCGGCGAGCGCGCGGGTGCGCAGGGCGGACAGGTGGTCCTGGTCGGCGAACAGCTGGTGGGCCGGGATGTCCCGGGCCCGGGTGATGATGCCCGCGACGGTGGGGTCCAGGGAGTCCACGCCGTCCGCGATCGCCTTGTCGACGAAGGCACCGACCGCCGTGTAGCGCTCGGCCACGAAGGCGCCCTGGTAGAGCATGGCCGCCGCCTCGGTGAACGGGGTGAGGTCGAGGGTGCGTACGTCCGCGCCCGTGACCCGCAGACGGGTGACGGTCGCCTCGTACGCCTCCGCCCAGCCCTCGTCGAGTTCGCCCAGGTGAGCGTGTGAGGGGACCGCGACGCGCCAAGGGCCCGGGGCACGCGGGGGGAGGGACGGGAGGACGCGGTCGGGCGGGGAGGTCATGTGGGCGAGGGCCTGTTCCGCCTCCGGGAGGGTGCGGGCGAACACCGTGACGCAGTCGATCGAGGCGCAGGCCGGGACCACGCCCGTGGTGGGGACCAGGCCCCGGGTGGGCTTCAGGCCGACGATGCCGTTGAAGGCGGCCGGCACCCGGCCGGAGCCCGCCGTGTCGGTGCCGAGGGCGAGGTCGACGAGGCCGAGCGCCACCGCTACGGCCGACCCCGCGCTGGAGCCGCCGCTGACGCGCGACGGGTCATGGGCGCCCCGGACCGCGCAGTACGGGGAGCGGGTGCCGACCAGGCCCGTGGCGAACTGGTCGAGGTTGGTCGTGCCGAGGACGAGGGCGCCGGCCGCGCGGAGGCGGGCGACGGCCGGGGCGTCGGCGTCCGGGGTGTACGCGTACGCCGGGCAGCCGGCGGTCGTGGGGAGGCCGTGGACGTCGATGTTGCCCTTCACGGCGAGCAGGCGGCCGGCGAGGGGGAGGTGGGCGCCGGCGGCCAGGCGGGCGTCGATGGCCTCGGCTTCGGCCTCCGCGTCGGCGCGGGGGCGTAGGTCGATCCAGATCTCGGGGCGGTCCACGGCCTCGATGCGGGTGTAGGCCATGCGGACTCTGGTGAGGGTGGGGGAGGGGGGCATCTTCGCTCCTGGGGGTGGGGTGCGGTGGTCGGGTGCGGGGGATCTTTCGCCCCCGCCGCCCCTACCCGTCCCGTCCTCCAGGGGCTGTGCCCCTTCGGCCCCCCTGCGCCAACCGGGGTGGGGTGTGGGGTGTGTCGGCGGGTGCGGGTGGGTGGGGGGTTCTCGCGCAGTTCCCCGCGCCCCTTACGGGGCGGGGGCGGTGGTGTCCGGGGTCAGGATGATCAGGGGGGTGCCCGGGGACACCTGGGTGCCCGGGGTGGTCAGGATCTGGGTGATGACGCCGGTCGTGGGGGAGGGGACTCGGGACTCCATCTTCATGGCCTCCAGGGTCAGGAGGGGCTGGCCGGTGGTCACCCGGTCGCCCGGTCGGACGGTCACCTGCCAGACCGACGCGGTGAACTCGGCCTCGATCAACTGGGCGCCCTCGGGCACGTGGACCTCGGCGGGCGGTACCGGCTCGGCGGCCCCCGTCTCCGCTCTGTCGAACTCGCCGGCGGCCTCCCAGGCGGCCCTCTCCGTCGCGAACGCCCTCTGCTGTCGACCTCTGAACTCGGCCACCGAATCGGCGTGTTCGGACAGGAACGTCTCGTACCCGGCCAGGGAGAAGGTGCCCTGCTCCACGCGCGGGACGAAACGGCCCGAGACGATGTCCGCGCGCAGCGCCAGCAGTTCGTCGGCGTCCACGGGATACCACTTGATGCGGTCGAAGAAGCGGAGCAGCCAGGGCGAGCCGGGCTCGAAGGCGCCGCGCTGCTGCCAGGGGGACCACACCTGGGTGGTGCGGCCGACGAACTGGTAACCGCCGGGCCCTTCCATGCCGTACACGCAGAGGTAGGCGCCGCCGATGCCGACCGAGTTCTCCGCCGTCCAGGTGCGGGCCGGGTTGTACTTCGTGGTCACCAGGCGGTGACGGGGGTCCAGCGGGGTGGCCACGGGTGCGCCCAGGTAGACGTCGCCGAGGCCCAGGACCAGGTACTCGGCGGCGAAGACGGTGTCGTACACCTCCTCCACCGTGTCCAGGCCGTTGACGCGGCGGATGAACTCGATGTTCCAGGGGCACCAGGGCGCGTCGTCGCGGACGCCCGCCATGTAGCGCGCGATGGCCTCGCGGGTCGCGGGGTCGTCCCAGGAGAGGGGGAGGTGGATCGTGCGGGAGGGGACGACCAGTTCGTCGGCGGGGGGCAGCGCTGTCACGATCCGCCGGACCGCGTCGAGGAGTGCGGACTGGGTCAGGGTCGCCGGGTCCGTCCGGATCTGCAGGGAGCGGATGCCGGGGGTGAGGTCGGTGACACCGTCGAGGCCCGCCTCGGCGACCGCCTCCATCAGGGCGTGGACGCGCATCCGCAGGGCCAGGTCGAGCCGCATGGGCCCGAACTCGACCAGGAGGTTGTCGTCCCCGCTGCGGCGGTACGTCACGTCGCCGTCGCGGGCCAGGACGCCGCCGTCGACGATCGGGGGGCGGGGCGAGGCGTCGTCGGCGACCGGGAGGAAGCGGACGGTGTCCCCGGGGCGCAGCTGGCCGAGCTTCCAGCGTTCGGTGGAGACGACCGTGGCCGGGCAGACGAAGCCGCCGAGGGAGGGGCCGTCGGGGCCCAGGAGCACCGGCATGTCCCCGGTGTAGTCGACGGCGCCGACCGAGTACGGGGTGTCGTGGATGTTGGACGGGTGCAGGCCGGCCTCGCCGCCGTCGGCGCGGGCCCAGCGGGGCTTGGGGCCGATCAGGCGTACGCCGGTGCGGGCCGAGTTGAAGTGGACCTCCCAGTCGGCCGCGTAGAACTCGTGGATGTCCTCCTCGGTGAAGAACTCCGGTGCCGCGTGCGGGCCTTCGAGGACGGCCACCCGCCAGGAGGTGGGGAAAGCGGGGCGGGCGTCCGGCGGGACGGGGGCCGCGTGTTCGGTGGCCGCGCCGCCGTGCAGGACGTCGCCCGTGCGCAGGGCCCGGCCGCCGTGGCCGCCGAAGCGGCCCAGGGTGAACGTGGCCGCGCTGCCCAGGAACGAGGGGACGTCCAGGCCGCCGCCCGCGAAGAGGACGTAGGTGCGCAGGCCGTGGTCGGTCGGGGCACCGACGGCCAGTACGGCTCCGGCGGGCACCGTCACGGGTTCCCACCGGGCGACCGGTGCGCCGTCCACGGTCACCTGGGCGGGCGCGCCCGTCACACAGACCGTGGTGGCGTGTGTGAAGCGCAGCGTGGGCCCCTGGAGGGTGCATTCGAGGCCGGGGGCGCCCTCGGGGTTGCCCAGCGCCCGGTTGCCGAGGCGGAAGGACAGGTCGTCCATGGGGCCGCTGGGCGGGACGCCGACCTGCCAGTGTCCGGTGCGGCCGGGCCAGTCCTGCACGGTGGTGAGCGTGCCGCCGGAGACGACCTCGATGCGGGGCGTCGGGTCGGAGACGGCTGCGAGGGTCGCCGTGGTGTGGTCGGCCCGTCGGAAACCGGGGTCGGTGAGGGCCGCTCGGAGCTGGCCCAGGTTCGTCTCGATGCCGTCGATCCGGGTCCTCGCCAGTGCCTCGTCCAGGCGCCGCAGTGCGTGGGCGCGGTCGGATCCGTACGCGACGATCTTCGCCAGCAGCGGGTCGTACGACGTCGTGACCTCGGTGCCCGTCTCCGCCCAGCCGTCGACGCGGACGCCCGGCGGGAACTCGATCCGGGTCAACAGGCCCGCGCTCGGCCGGTGTTCGCGACAGGGGTCCTCGGCGTAGATCCGGGCCTCGACGGCGTGGCCGCGCGGCTGGCCCGGGGCCCGGACGACGGCCCTGTCGCCGCGGGCCAGGCGCAGCATCCAGGCGACGAGGTCGACGCCGTAGACCTCCTCGGTGACCGGATGCTCCACCTGGAGGCGGGTGTTGACCTCCAGGAAGTACGCCTCCTCGCGTGCGGCGTCGTACACGAACTCGACCGTTCCGGCGGAGCGGTACTCGACGCTCGCGCACAGGTCGCGGGCGGCGGCGGTCAGCCGTGCGCGCACATGGTCGGGCAGGCCGGGGGCCGGGGCCTCCTCGACGACCTTCTGGTGGCGGCGCTGGAGGGTGCAGTCACGGTCGCCGAAGGTGACGACGAGGCCGTCGCCGTCGCCGAAGACCTGCACCTCGACGTGGCGGGCCCGCTCGACGAGCCGTTCGAGGTAGACCCCCGAGGACGACGCGGCGAAGGAGGCGGCGGCGACGCGCCGCACCCGCTCCCAGGCCTCGGTGAGTTCGTCGGCGGATCGACATGCCGACATACCGATACCGCCGCCTCCGCCGGTGGCCTTGAGCATCACCGGGTAGCCGATCTCCGAGGCGTGGCCGAGGGCCTCGTCGAGCGAGGCGAGCAGGTCCGTGCCGGGCAGGAGGGGCACGCCCGCGGCCTCGGCCGCCGCTCGCGCGGTGTGCTTGGCGCCGAACAGCTCCAGTTGGTCGGGGGTCGGTCCGACGAACACGATGTCGGCCTCCGCGCAGCGGCGGGCGAAGTCCGCGTCCTCGGAGAGGAACCCGTACCCGGGGTGGAGGGCGCCCGCGCCGGTGTCCTTGGCGGCCTTCAGGACCAGGTCCGCGTCGAGGTACGACTCCTTCGCGGGCGCCGGGCCGAGCCGTACCGCCTCGTCGGCGAGCCGGACGTGGGCGGCGGAGCGGTCGGCGTCGGAGTACACCGCGACCGTGCGCAGGCCCAGTTCGCGGGCGGTGCGGATGATCCGGACGGCGATCTCGCCCCGGTTGGCGACCAGCAGGGTGTCGAAGGTCATGTGCCCGCTCCGGTGGTCGTCGCCTCTCCGGCGTCCGGCACCCGGCCGGTGATCGTCACTTCCACGGCCGTCGGGTCGAAGCCGTTGCAGGGGTTGTTCATCTGGGGGCAGTTGGAGATCAGGACGAGCACGTCCCGCTCGGCGCGCAGGGTGAGGGCGAGGCCGGGGGCGGAGATCCCGTCGACGATGCCGAGGGTGCCGTCCTGCTCGACCGGGACGTTCATGTACCAGTTGATGTTCGACACCAGATCGCGTTTGCCGAGGCCGTGCCTCGCGCCCTCCGTGAGGAAGTTGTCCACGCAGGCGTGCTGCGACCAGGTGTGGTGCCCGTACCGCAGGGTGTTCGACTCCTTGGAGCAGGCGCCGCCGACCGTGTCGTGCCGGCCCACGTCGTCGGCGGTCACGGTCATCAGCGGGGTGTGTTCGTTCGACATCAGCACGCTGCCGGTGGTGAGGAAGATGCCGCCCTGGGCGTGGATCGTGTCGGGCGCGCTGTAGCGGACGGCCGTGTCGTGGGCGTCGTACACCAGGAAGTCGACGGCCTGGTTGCCGTGCAGGTCGGTGAGGGTGAGCGTCTCGCCGGCACGGATCACCGACGACCAGGCGGCGCGGGCCGGGACCACGGTCCTCGTGCTCATGCGATCCCCCTCGCGGTGAGGAACTCGGCGGTGTTCAAGAAGGCCCGGCGGCCCTCGGGCGTGGCGTCCCACAGGGGGTCGCCGGGCTCGGTCGGCCGGGCACGCCAGGCGAGCACCTCCAGGGGGGTGCTGACGTACTCGGGGCGCGGGTCCGCCGGGTGCGGCACATTGGCGATCAGCACGGTCACGTCCTGCTCGGTGCGCAGGGTCACGGCGGCGCCGGGGCCGGCGGAGCCGGTGAAGTCGAGGGTGCCGTCCTCGCGTACCCGTACCCCCTGGAAGAGGGAGAGCGAGGGCGGGAGGTCCCGGGGTTCCAGACCGTTCTTGGCGGCGGCCAGCTTGAACAGTTCACGCCCGGCGGGGGAGGCGGAGTGCGGGGTGCCGTCCCCGTACCGCTCGGTGTTGCGTGCGAGGGTGGAGGTGCCGCACAGGGCGTCGTGCCGGCCCGAGGTGTCGGCGACCACCGAGGCCAGGACCCGGCCCTGGTCGGACAGGAGCAGGACCCCCTCGCCCAGGTAGGCGTTCCACTGGACCTTGACGGTGTCGGCCACGTTCAGCCGCTCCCAGGGGCGGTCGGCGTGGTGCAGCAGCAGATGGGCACAGGCGTCGCCGCGCAGATCGGTCAGCCGGAGCTCGGTGCCGCGGGCGAGCACCCGGTGCGTGTAGTTGCCGCCCGCCACCGTCTCGGCCCAGACCAGCCGTGCGGGCTCGCAGGGAGGGGTGGGCCAGTCGCTCGCGGGCACCACGGGCATGGACTCGGCGGCGGAGCCCTCCTGGGCGCGGGCGTGATCACGTGCTCCGTACGTCGTCGATGTCGCCATCGTGGGACCTCCGGGTGCGGCGTGTATTTCTGTCGTGCGACAGAAATTAGGAGCGGGGTGCGTCCGTGCCATGTCCCTCGCGTTGCCGGGTGGTTACCGCCCCCTCACGATGATCGTGCCCGGCCGGGGGCCGGGGAACAGGGCGGTCGGCCTGAGCCGGAGTACGGGTGCCGCGTGCGAGGATCGAACACATGGGAAGCGCGGGCGGTGGCGGTGGGCGGCGGGTCGGCAGACCCCGTGCCGAGGGCCGCTCGGACAGCGGACTGTCACCCCGGGACGAACTGCTCGCCGCCGCGGCCGAGTTGTTCACGACGAGGGGGTACGCGGCCACCACCACCCGGGCCGTCGCCGAGCGCGCCGGCATGCGGCAGGCGTCCATGTACCACTACGTCTCCGGCAAGGAGGAGCTGCTCGCCGAGCTGCTGGAGTCCACGGTCACGCCGTCGCTGACCTGTGCCCGTGACCTCCTGGCCCGGGACGCCGTGCCCGCCGAGGAGCGGCTGTGGGAGCTGTGCCGCGCCGACGTCGCGCTGCTCTGCGGCGGCCCGCACAACCTCGGCGGCCTCTACCTCCTGCCCGAGGTCCGCGCCGAACGCTTCGCGGGCTTCCATGCCGTACGGGCCGAACTCAAGGACGCCTACCGGCAGTTGATCGCCGCGACGGCCGTGGGCGGGACGCTCGCCAAGAGCGAGCTGGAGCTGCGGACGGATCTCGTCTTCGGGCTGATCGAGGGTGTCATCCTCGTCCACCGCTCGGAGCCCGACCGCCCCGTCTCGTTCTTCGCGGAGGCGACGGCGGACGCCGCGCTGCGCATCGCCGGAGTCTGATCTTCACCCTGTCAAGAGGCTCTTCTCGCATGCCCGTTCGCCATTACCCGGTGTGTGCGAACCGCGACCCGGCGTGTAAATGACCAGAGCGTACTCCTTGCGCGAGGGTGATTTCAGGCGGTTGCTGAATATGACACAGCGATGATCCGGTCGGACTAAGCTCGCCCGCAGCGCACCGAGTTGAGATGTATTCGGGCGCTTGTTCCAAAAAATACCGAAGACGCAGTTTGATTCGCGGATGAACCAGAGCAACCTCCAGCAACTCCCCGCAAGTCCCCCGACCATCAGCCGAACCGTCTTTAGAGGGCATACATGGTGAGTGTTCAATCGCCTCCCGGTGGCCGTGAACTTCCCTACGCGCGCGTGCTGCCGCTACCGGCGATACTGATGGCCGCGGCGACCGGGACCACCGTCTTCCTGGTGACGGGTTCGGCCCGGCTCGCCGTCGGCTTGTGCGGAGCCGTCGCGACGCTCCTGCTGCTCACGGTCGCCCTCGTCGCGGTCCGCGGCGGCCGTCGTACGGTCCGGGAACTACGCGCCGAACAGCAGCGCCGGACCACCTACCTCGAACAGCGGATCGCCGCCCAGGACGAGGAATTCATCCGGCTGGGCAAGGAGATCCTGCCCGCCGCGCTGTACCGGCTGCGCACCGGAGAATCCCCCTCAGAGGTGATTCGTCACGTCGTCGACGGTGACGCCGAGTGGCGCGAACTTCCGGAATCCCAGCGAGAATTGCTGCGCATCCTCCTCACCATCGTCGACCGCGAGGAAGCACTGCGCGACTCCTCGCAGCGGTCGTTCGTCAACATCGCCCGCCGCGTCCAGGCGATCGTGCACCAGCAGAACAACGAACTCCGCGAGATGGAGGAGGACCACGGGCGCAATCCCGAGGTCTTCGACGACCTGCTGCGCATCGACCACGGCACCGCCCTGATCGGCCGCCTCGCCGACTCCATCGCCGTCCTCGGCGGCAGCCGCCCCGGCCGCGTGTGGACCCGGCCCGTGCCGCTCTACAGCGTGCTGCGCGGCGCCATGTCCCGCATCCTGGAGTACCGCCGCATCGAGCTCGAATCGATCGCCAAGGTCAACGTCAACGGCGTCGGCGTCGAACCGGTCATCCACGCCTGCGCCGAACTCCTCGACAACGCCACCCGCTACTCGCCGCCCCACACCAAGGTGCACGTCACCGCCGTGGAGGTGCAGACCGGCATCGCCATCGAGATCGAGGACGGCGGCATCAGCCTCAGCGAGGAGAGCCGGGCCAAGGTCGAGGACATGCTCGCCAAGGCCCAGCAGGGCCTGGACATCCAGGAGATGGGCGACACCCCGCGCCTCGGCCTCGCCGTCGTGGGACGTCTGTCGACCATGTACAAGATGCACGTCTCGCTGCGGCCCTCCGCCTACGGCGGCGTCCGCGCCGTGATCATCGTGCCCCGCGACCTGCTGACCGACGAACCCGCCCCCGGCCTCGCGCACGGCATCGGCGCCGGCGCCGTGACGACCATCGACAACGGTGGCGTCCCGGGCCCGGACCGCAAGCCCAAGCGCCGCCGCCCGACCACCGGCCCGCGGATCCCGAGCTCCGCGGAGGAGATGAGCCGGGACATGGAGGACGACGTTCCCGTCGTCACCGAGTGGACCGCCAACGGCCTGCCGCAGCGCCGCAGCCGCAGCAAGATCCCGCTCAGCCAGCGCTACGCCGAGGCCGCCGCCGCGGAGGCCGCCGCCGAGGCCGCCATGGCCGCCGCCCCTGTGTGGCAGCCCGAGCCCGAGCCGGAGAAGGAGCTGCCGCCGCCCGGCATGTGGGTCGAGGCGTTCATGGCCGGGCTCAAGGGCGACCCCGACCCGAACGCCCGACGGAACCCGGACGATCCGACGGGGTCCACCGCATCCACCGCGAGCAACGACGCTCTCACCGCGAACACCGAGCCGGCCCGCACCGAGGCCGACGACGAGGGGGACCTCAAGTGATCCAGCAACGAGCCAATTTCGACTGGCTGCTGAAGGATCTGGCCGACGGCGTACCCGGTATCCAACAGATCGTCGTGCTCTCCGCCGACGGTCTTCGGATCGCCCGCCACGGCGGTGACCCGGACGCCGCCGACCGGGTCGCCGCCGCCTGCGCGGGACTGCAGAGCCTGGCCGGCGCCGTGGCCGGTGAGATCCCCCAGAGCGACGGCTACATGCGGATGGTCATCATCGAGATCAACGGCGGCTACTTCTACATGATGGCCGCCGGAGCCAACGCCTACCTCGCCGTCCTCGCCAACGAGGTCGCCGAGCCCGGCCTGATGAGCAACCGCATGCGCGACCTCGTCGACCGGATCGGCTCCCACCTCACCAGTCCGCCGCGGCGGAACGGGCAGACCGTATGACGCCTCCGCAACGCCGACGGCGCCCACCCAGGCACGAGCCCTCGCCTCCGCCTCCCCTGCCGTCCTCGTCCTCCGTGCACGCCGAGGGCGAGGAGCCCGCAGGCGAGTCGGGCGGTCGCCCGCCCGAGCGGCTCTACATCCTCACCGGGGCGGAGGGCGAGCGAGCCCCGATCGACCTCGTCACGTTAATCGTGGCGCGCGCCGATCCGCCGCCGTCCGCCGCTCCGGAGCAGTCGGCGTTGCTCCGGATCTGCCAGGCCCCCCTGTCCGTGGCCGAGATCTCGGCCTATCTCAACCTGCCGATCAGCGTGGTGACCGTCCTGCTCACCGAGCTGCTGACGGCCGAACTGGTTCAGGCACGCGCACCGGTCGTCCGGCAGGCGCGGGCAGACCGTTCCCTCCTCGAAGCGGTGATGCATGGACTTCAAAAGCTCTGACACCATCACGGGTCCACGGACCGAGGACCACCTGCCGCACACCGCACAGGCCGCGGCGAAGATCGTGATCGTGGGCGGTTTCGGCGTCGGCAAGACGACCATGGTGGGGTCCGTCAGCGAGATCAGGCCGCTGACGACCGAGGAGACCATGACCCAGGCCGGCATCGGGGTCGACGACAACTTCGGTTCCAAGTCCAAGACGGCCACCACCGTGGCCATGGACTTCGGCCGCATCAGCATCACGGACGAGCTGGTGCTCTATCTGTTCGGCACCCCCGGACAGGAGCGCTTCTGGTTCCTGTGGAACGGCCTGTTCGAGGGCGCCCTCGGGGCGGTCGTCCTGGTCGACACCCGTCGGCTGGAGGTGAGCTTCGACGTCATGGGCCGCCTGGAGGAGCGCGGTGTGCCCTTCGTCGTCGCCGTCAACGACTTCCCGGACGCGCCCTGCTACGCCATCGAGGAGCTGCGTCAGGCCCTCGACCTGGCCGAGGAGATCCCGATCATCCGCTGCGACGTACGCCGCCGGGCGTCCAGCCGGGACGTCCTGATGACCCTCATGACCTTCCTGCACTCCCTGGCGATGTCGCGGGCGGCGGCACCGGGAGCGGCCACGGCCTGACCGGCGCGCGCCCGCGCGCCGGGCGCGCCGGGCGCCTCCCGCCCTCCCCGTAATTCCCTCACCTTCAGACACCGGATCCACCTCTTCGGACACCGGATCCACCTCAGTTCGGAGCGAGCACCGTGACGCCTGAATCAAAGTCCCTGACCGACACGGACGACCCCACACTCGGGCCGCCTTCCGGTTGCCCCGCCCACGGCACGGGCCCCGGCGGGCTCCGCCGCCTGTACGGCCCCGAGGCGGAGGACCTGGGAGCCGTGTACGAGAAGCTCCGCGCGGAACACGGCTCGGTGGCCCCCGCCCTGCTCCACGACGACGTACCCATCTGGGTGGTGCTGGGGCACGGCGAGAACCTGCACATGGTGAGCACGCCGTCGCAGTACTCCCGGGACACCCGGCTGTGGAACAAGCTCCAGGACGGCACGTTCAAGCCCGACAACCCGCTGATGCCGCACATCGCGTGGCAGCCCATCTGCTGCCACGCCGAGGGTGACGAGCACCTGCGGCTGCGCGGCGCGGTCACCGGCGCCATGTCGACCATCAACTTCCGGGGCATCCGCCGCAGCATCAACCGCTACACCCAGCAGCTCGTCAACGAGTTCTGCGAGGAGGGCGAGGCGGACCTCGTCAGCCAGTTCGCCGAGCACCTGCCGATGGCGGTGATGTGCGAGATCCTCGGCATGCCCGAGGAGTACAACGAACGGCTGGTGCACGCGGCCCGCGACATGCTCAAGGGCACCGAGACGGCCATCGCCAGCAACGCCTACATCATGGAAGCCCTGATGGGGCTCACCGCCCGCCGCAGGGCCCACCCCCAGGAGGACTTCACCAGTCACCTGATCAACCACCCGGCCAAGCTCAACGACGAGGAGGTCAGCCAGCACCTGCGCGTCGTGCTCATCGCCGCGTACGAGGCCACCACCAACCTCCTCGCCAACGTGCTCCGCGTGGTCCTCACCAACCCCGGGTTCCGCGCCCAGCTCAAGGGCGGCCAGATGACGGTGCCCGAGGCGGTCGAGCAGTCCCTGTGGGACGAGCCCCCGTTCAGCACCCAGCTCGCCTACTTCGCCAAGCAGGACACGGAGCTGGGCGGTCAGCGGATCCGCAAGGGCGACGGTCTGCTCTTCGGTATCGCACCGGGCAACGTCGACCCGCGGGTACGGCCCGATCTCACCGCCAACATGCAGGGCAACCGCTCCCACCTCGCCTTCGGCGGCGGCCCGCACGAGTGCCCGGGCCAGGACACGGGCCGAGCCATCGCCGACGTCGGTGTCGACGCCCTGCTGGCGCGTCTTCCGGACATCCAGCTCAACTGCGGGGAACACGAGCTGCGATGGCGGGCCTCGATCTCGACCCGGCATCTCGTCCGCCTTCCGGTGCGCTTCGAGCCGAAGGAGAAGGAGGTCGTGGAGCCGCGGCCCCTCGGCCGCCCGGTGCCGATCCAGCGCGAGGGCCACCAGGCCACCGTGTCGAGCCCGCCGCCCGGGTGCCCCGCCTCCGGGATCACGCAGGCGGCGCCGACGACGGCCGAACCCCCCGCCCGTCCCGGGCTCCTGCGCCGCGTGCTGCTGTGGCTGAGCGGCCGATAGCCACACTCTCAGGCCCGGGCGTCGTACGGTGTGCCCGCCCATTCCTCGTACGACGCCCATGCCTGAAGCACCCGCCCGCTCACGAACCGGTGCTCGCGCCCCGTGACCGGATCGGTGAACTCCAGCACCCGCGCCAGCAGTTGCAGCGGGCGACTGAAGTCGTCGGCCGGCACGGGGTCCCGCACGTCCGGGTACAGCGGGTCACCGAGGATCGGCACGCCCACTGCGGCCATGTGCACCCGCAGTTGATGCGTCTGTCCGGTGCGGGGCGTGAGCCGATAGAGGGCCAGGCCGTCGTCCCGGTGCCGCAGCAACTCCACCCCGCTGACGGCGTTGGGTTCGCCCTCGACCTCTCGGGCCGCCATGACCCCGCGCTCCTTCACGATTCGGCTGCGCACGGTGCGGGGAAGGGGGAGCTCCGGGTCGTACGGGGCGACGGCCTCGTACTCCTTGGCCACGAGGCGGTCGCGGAACAGCGACTGGTAGGCGCCGCGCTCCTCGGGGCGCACGGTGAACAGCACCAGCCCGGCGGTGAGCCGGTCCAGCCGGTGGGCGGCGCTCAGCGCGGGCAGCCTCAGCTCGCGGCGGAGCCGGGCGAGTGCGGTCTCGGTGACATGGCTGCCGCGAGGTGTCGTGGCCAGGAAGTGCGGCTTGTCGACCACGACGACGTGCTCGTCGCGGTACACGACGTCCAGCGCGAACGGCACCGGCACCTCGCAGGGCAGGTCCCGGTGGAACCACACGTACATGCCCGGCACATACGCCGTGTCACGCGGCACGGGCCGCCCGTCGGCGTCCACGATCAGTCCCGCGTCCAGCATGCCGTCGATCACGCCAGGCCCGGCCGCGAGCCGCTCCACCAGGTGATCGCGCACGGTTGCCCACGCCGTCCCCTGCGGCAGCCTGACCCGCACCGGATCGACGCCGTCGTGCTGCGGCAGCGGGGAAGGGGGGACCGGACGTCTGCGTCTCATCACGGTCAAGCGTACGAGGGGACCGGACGCGCCGGTGCGGTCCGGTCCCCCCTTCCGGGCGGGCCTTCGGCCGATGGCGTCAGGCGGCGCACCGGTAGCGATCGGTGTCCTCGTGCCAGTGGTAGGAGCCCGCGGCCCAGCCCTGGATGGCCCGGGCATGGCGGAGGACGGCGCGTTGGGTGTGCTGGTTCGTACGCAGGTCGTGCAGGGCCTGCGGAAGGTCCGACCTGACCGTCTCCTCCAGAGTCCTGACCCGCCCCGTCAGGATGCGGTTGACGAGGGAGACCGCCTCGTGGAGGGGGACGCCGTGCAGTTCCTGGATGACGCGCACGATGTTGTTCCTGGCGACACCTTCGCGCACCTCCTTGGGGTAGGACACGATGTCGTTGTGCAGGTCGACGGTGTCGCGGAACGCGTTGATCAGTACGGAGAAGGGGCGGGTCGCGCGGATGTCCTCGGTGATCTCCCAGCCGAGCGAGTGCTCCATCAGCAGGGCGCTGCACCCGGCCGCGCCGTAGTCACGGCGCATCTCCGTCTGCTCGATGAGGTCGGGGAACCGAGGGCGGGTGAGGTTCTCCGTCTCCCACAGCGAGGCTTCCAGGAACTGTCGGACCGACCTGGTGTACAGGAACTGCCACGAGAGGGATACCGCGGGGGCGGTGCGCTGCCACAGATCGGCCAGCGCGCGTTCCAGCGGCTCCTTCGGAGCCGGGCCCGAGGCCGGGAAGGCTGCCGTCACCGGCAGGAAGGTCATCAGGCGCTCGATGTGGTCGAGGATCTGCTCCCGCTTGCCGAGAGCCTCGCACCAGGGCAGGAAGATGTCGTCGAGGCACCAGATCACACTGTGCCAGCAGGACAGCAGTTCCAGCTCACGGGCCGACGCGTGCGGATAGGTCAGTGCGGTGAAACGGGTGAAGTCCGCCCGGTCGAAGACCTCGGCACTCCACCCGCCGTGGTGCGAATCGGTGTGCTGCGGTTCGAGTAATCCCATGGAGTGCGCCCACGCGCGAACGCGTGGACGGGTCTCTTCCAAGTGGGGGTTCACCCTGGCCGGGAACGGCATGTAGAACGAGGGTATCTGGAAGGTGTCCGCCACGGCTGCCTCCTGTCTGTGACGACGTGCCTCTGCACCGCCCTCTGTCCTGGTCGACGGCGTACATGCCGCCACCAGGTCCATGAATGACGCGCTGTGCTCCCTACGCTGCGACGGCGGCGCCGCCGACCCGCGTACGAACCGGGCTTGCTGGTCGTGCCGGCGGAACAGGTCGAACGTGGCCTGGCTGCCTGCGTGCCGGGCGCTGTCTCGGCCGTGACCTTCGAGGTGACATACGGACGGTGCAGAAGATCCGTGATCACCATCGCCGCGACCGAGCCGTCGGTGACCAGGCCGTGAATCGCCCCGCCTTCCTCTGGACGCTCTCCGGGGAATTGACCTTCCAAACCACCATCCGCTCCACGTTGTCCCGCGTCAACCTCGGCGGACCGTCCAGAGACGTGAGCGAGGAAGCCCTATGATGATTTGTCAATCGTTTGGCTTGAATTCAGGGCGGGAGATGTGAAGACAGGCCACTCTCCCGCGAAAGGTGTATGACACACCGTCGGACGCTCTCTCATTCCGGCCCCCTGGTGCGGCGGCAACCCGCCCTGACAGGCCACCACTTCGCACCATGCGATGACTTCAGGGCGACCGAAAGGGCGTACGACCCCGGCGCATGGAGCGGCGCACGGCCTCGCCCTGCCCTGCGCGCCGTCTGTGCCGGGCCTGTGTGCCGGGCGGGCGGACGGTGCGGTGCCGAGGCGGGACGGGGTGAAGGTGCGCAGCGGGACGAGCGTCAACTGGAGCGCGTGCGGTGCTTGTGGAGGAGGTGGTATGCGGTGCCCGCGGCCATCGTGGCCAGGAGGAACAGGACCGTGAACCACTGGAACCACCAGTGGCCGCCGGCCGGGTCGTAGACCTCCGCTCGGGGCCAGGCCAGATTGACGGTCATGAAGAGGCCGTAGAGGAGGGCGAGGGCGTTGACGGGGACGCCCCAGCGGCCCAGGGAGAAGAGGGGCTTGCCGGTCTCGTCGGTGCCGACGGTGGGGAACGTGCCCTTCAGCCGACGGATCAGGAGCGGGCCGGTGACCATCGTGTACGCCAGGTACAGCATCACGATGCAGGTCGTGCCGATGGCCAGGAACGCCTCCGGCGAGGCGAAGTTGAGGAGGAGCAGGGCGGCGGCGAGGACACCGACGACCACGGCGGGGGCGGTGGGCATGCCGGTGCGCGGGTTGACCTCGGCGAGCCGTGCGGCGAAGGGGAGCCGGCCGTCGCGGGCCATCGAGAAGAGCATGCGGCAGGCCGACGTCTGGATCGCGAGCGTGGCCACGATGATCGCCACCACCACGTCGGCGAGCAGGAGGCGGCCCACACCGTCACCGAGGCTGCTGGTCAGCACATAGCTCAGACCGTCCACGCCGAGCCTGCCGTCGGTCAGGCTCGGCGCGGCGAGCAGACCGCCGAGCACCAGCAGACCGCCGAGCAGACCGGCCGCGCCGAGCGCCGTGAGGATCGTGCGGGGCGCGGTGCGGCGGGGGTTGTGCGTCTCCTCGCTCATCTCGCCCGCGCTGTCGAAGCCGATCATCACATACGCCGCCATGAACGAGCCCACCAGCAGGGCCCCCAGCAGATCGGTGCTGCCCTCGGCCATGTGGAACGTGATGCCGGGGGTGCGCTCGGAGTGGGTGAGCAGCAGGACGATGATCAGGATCGCGCCGATGATCTCGGCGGTCACGCCCACCCGGTTGACCACGGACAGCACCCGGTTGTCGAGGACGTTCACTGTCGTCGTGAGGACCAGCAGGAACACGCCCAGGACGGCCGCGTTCGCCGCGCCCGTCGACGACGTGGGTGTCGGGTCGCCGCCCACGAGCTGGAAGCCCGACCAGATCGCCGGCAGCACCATCTGGAGCGCGAGCGCGGCCGCCGCGACCACCACGATCTGTCCGATCACCATGATCCAGCCGGCGAACCAGCCGAAGGTCCGGTTGGACAGGCGCGAGGACCACTGGTAGATCGAGCCCGATATCGGGTAGCGCGCCGCGAGTTCCGCGAAGCAGGCGGCCACCAGCAACTGGCCGACGAGGACCGCCGGCCAGGTCCAGAAGAACACCGGGCCGCCGAACGCGTATCCGAAGGCGAAGAACTGGAAGACGGTCGTGAGGACCGAGATGAAGGAGAAACCGGCGGCGAACGAGGCGTATCTGCTCAGGCTGCGGTGCAGTTCCTGGCGGTAGCCGAACTCGGTCAGGGAGCGGTCGTCGGGGGAGTGGGGCGACTCCGGACGGAGTTCGGGGGCGGTGCTCGTCATGGCGGCAACCTGCTTTCGCAACAAGCGGCGCGAGCCTTCGCGCCCGGGGGACGCGAGCTCTGGCGCACGAGAGGCGCGCATTCCTGTCGGGCGACAGAAATTAGGGGAGGCCTGTGTCGCGCGCGTCACGCGACCGTGTCCGGTGCGAGCCCAAATCCTCACGACCATGGCGGGGGTGGGGGCCCGGGACAAGGCGCGACGGAGAGGTGTGGTCGTGGAGCACGTCGGGGTGGGTGGGTGTGGTGGGGTCGGTGGAGTGTCGCTTCTATGCTGAGCGGCTGCGGGCAGCCGGCCCCGCCCCGACGACCGCGGTGAGGAGCCTCCGGATGAACGACGCGTCGCCGCCCTCCCACCTGCTCCACCCGGGCGCTCCCGAGTCGCCCGTGCTGCTCCACGTGCCGCACGGTTCGCGCGTGATCCCGGCCGCCGTACGGAGCGGGATCGTGCTCGACGACGCCGCTCTGGCCCGGGAGTTGGACCACATCACCGACGCGTACACGGACCGCATCGCCGAGTCGGCCGCCGGGCGGTCGGCCCTGCGCCCGTGGCGGTTCGTGAACCAGTTGTCCCGGCTCGTGGTCGACCCCGAGCGGTTCCCGGACGAGCGGGAGGAGATGCTGGCCGTGGGCATGGGCGCCGTGTACACACGGACCACGCACGGCGAGGTGCTGCGTCCGGCCGGCCACGACGGTCTGCCCCTCGACGGGAGTGGGAGGTCGCTCGTCGACGGCTACTTCCGTCCGTACGCCGACGCCATGACCGAAGCCGTCACCGACCGGCTGGAAGCCGTGGGGCGGGCGGTGGTCGTCGACGTCCACTCGTACCCGAGCGAGCGCCTGCCCTACGAGCTGCACGGCGACGGTCCCCGGCCGCCCGTCTGCCTGGGCACCGACCCCTTCCATACGCCGGCCGGCCTGCTCGACGCCGCCGAGGAGGCGTTCAGCGGGTTCGGTGGGACGGGTGTCGACAGCCCGTTCGGGGGCGCGTACGTCCCGTTGCGGTACTACGGGCGGGACCCGAGGGTGAGCGCCCTGATGATCGAGATCCGCCGGGACGTCTACATGGCCGAGCCGGGCGGGGCGCCGGGCCCGGGGGTGGTGACGCTCGCGGAGGCGCTGGCGCGGCTGGTGGACCTTCTCCCCGGCCTTCTCCCTGACCGACTCACGGACGTCTGAAACGTCCGCAGCCCCTTCGCGTCGAACGCCTCGATCGCCACCGAGGTCGTCCCGGCCGTTTTCAGGGCCACGGCGTCCGCGAGGCCGACGGGGGAGCCGTTGGTGAGGACGACGATGCAGAGCTGTTCGCCAGGGAGCATCGTGACGTCGGTGTGGGCGCCGAGGGTGAACGCGCCGGTGTGGCCGAGCCGGAGGCGGCCGAGGTCGTCGTCAGGAGACGTTCCGGCCGAGGCCGTGGAAGCCGGCGCGGGCGGTGGCCGGCAGGCGGTCCGGGGGAGGTGGATGCGTTCGAGGGGGTTGGTGGCGATGACCCGGTCGCCGTCCGGTTCGCCGTTCGCGAGCTGGAGCCGCAACCGGCGTGCGAGGTCGCGGGCCGAGGAACTGAACCGCCCGCCGGGGCCTGGGCATCGGCGTCCCGGACGTACCTCACCTCCCCCGGGCTTGTCCTGGGACGAAGCCGCGCCCCCGCCGGTCAGGGCAGGGCGCGCGGTCGTGGCGGCGTGGGGCCCTTCGCCGTGGCCGTGGGGGTCACACCGGCGCGGGCGGGCTCTCCTGTTCGGCCTCCACGCGGGCGTTCCACTCCTTCTTCGAGGCCTGCCAGCCGTCCTCGTCGTGGCCGAGGCGCCAGTAGCCGGAGACGGACAAGTCCTCGCGGGGAACGGCCAGTTCGACGCGGAGCAGTCGGCGCAGTTCCTTGACGAAGCCGGCCTCGCCGTGGACGAAGGCGTGCAGTCGGCCCTCGGGGAACTCCAGCGCGCGTACGGCCTCGACGAGGGCAGCGCCCACGGGACGGTCGCCGCGGTGCACCCAGACCACCTCCACATCGGAGTTGATCTTCTGCTCCTCCTCGGCGCCGGCGACCTCGACGATCGCGTGCGCGCGGGCACCGTCGGGAAGGGCCTCCAGCGAGGCGCCGATGGCCGGCAGGGCGGACTCGTCACCGACGAGGAGGTGCCAGTCGGCCTCCGGGTTGGGCGCGTACGCGCCGCCGGGGCCCAGGAAACGGATCAGCTCGCCCGGCTGGACACGGGTGGCCCACGGACCGGCGATGCCCTCGTCGCCGTGCAGCACGAAGTCGAGGGTCAGCTCGCGCAGTTCGGGGTCCCAGGCGCGCACGGTGTACGTCCGGGTCACCGGCCACTGGTCCCGGGGGAACTCCGCGCGGATCCGCTCGATGTCGAAGGGCTCCGGGTAGGTCACACCCTCGGGGCCGAACAGGAGTTTCACGTAATGATCGGTGCTGCCGCGCAGGGAGAACTCGGTGAGGCCGTCGCCACCGAGTACGACGCGCTGCATATGCGGAGTGAGCCGCTCGGTGCGGACGACTCGCGCGGTGTGGGGCTTCGGGGTCCTGCGTTCCGGACGCTCTGCCATAACAGCCTCCCAAATACCTAGCTAAGGCTTACCTAAGTTACCATCTCCCCCTGATGAACACCCCATGCTCGGAGCGTGTACGAGGACTTCGCGATGTGAATCGCGCCTCAGAGCCCTCACTACAGAAGTGTCGCCCCGCCCTCCGGCGTACGCCCCCTCCGAGGCGCACTTCTCATGTTCCGAGCGTGGCCAGGAGCCTCTGCAACGATCCGCCGAGCCCCCAGCGCGCCCCGAGCGCCTCCAGTGCCGCCGGATCCCGCGGCTCGCGCGGCAGTGCCGTGTCGACGTCCGGCAAGGGTACGTCGGCCGCCACCAGGACCACCTTGGGCGCGACCGCGACATAGGCCCGCGCCTCGTCGAGCCTCTTGCGCTGCGACGGGGTCAGTTTCGCCGCCGGGTCGTCGACCGCGGCCATGATCCCGGCCAGGTCGCCGAACTGGTCGAGCAGCTTCGCCGCCGTCTTCTCGCCGATGCCCGGCACACCGGGCAGACCGTCGCTCGGGTCGCCGCGCAACAGGGCCAGGTCCGCGTACCCGCGCCCGACCACCCCGTACTTCTCGCGCAGCCACGCCTCGTCGGTGAGCTGCAGCGTGCCCACGCCCTTCAACGGATAGAGCACCCGTACCTCGCGCTCGTCGTCGACCAGCTGGTACAGGTCGCGGTCGCCGGTGACGATGTCGACCGGGTCCTTCGCCCGGGCCGTGAAGGTGCCGATCACGTCGTCCGCCTCGTACCCGGCGACGCCCACGCGCGCGATGCCGAGCGCGTCCAGCACCGCCTCGATGACCGGCACCTGCGGTGAGAGGGTGTCCGGCACCTCCTCCTCGTCGGGTCCGACCTCGTGCTCCTCGGCGACGCGGTGCGCCTTGTAGGAGGGGATGAGGTCGACTCGCCACTGCGGCCGCCAGTCGGCGTCCATGCAGGCCACCAGGTCCGTCGGCCGATGGTCCTTCACCAGCCGGTCGATGAATTCGAGGAGCCCGCGCACGGCGTTCACCGGGGTGCCGTCCGGGGCCTTCACGGATTCCGGCACCCCGAAGTAGGCGCGGAAGTAGAGCGAGGCGGTGTCGAGGAGCATCAGGCGTCGGGTCACGCCCCGCATCATGCCGTACACCACAGACACACGGCCTCGCGCAACAGCCGACGGCCCCGACACGACAGCGCACCGGCCCCGATCCCGGTGCGCACGGGTCCCGACGCCGCAGCGCGTGCGCCCCGTGGAGGTGTTCCGTGAACGCCCCTGGCCTGCGGCGAACGCCCCGTGAAGCGGACCACGGTCGCGATTCGGCCGGTCGGGCCGGGGCAGGCGCGGCCCCGGAGCAGCGCCGGCCGTGGTGTCGACACCACGCGCCGGGCGGGCCGATCCCGCCGCGCTCCACGGCCGGCCTGCGGGCGGGGGAGGCGGGCCGTTTCGTCGCTGTCCAAGAGGTGCATGTGTCGGCCAGGGAGTCATCCGGACTCGAAGCCGAGGGCCTGTTCAAGGTCTTCGGCAGACGACCCGACGACGCGGTGGACCGGCTGAGGGTCGGCGCCGCTACCGGCCGAAGAAGACCAAGCTCGACATCGGGCCGCTGTTCACGGGCCTGTCCACCGGTCAGGCCGACGTCGAGTTCGACGCCTGGCTGCCGGTCGCGCAGAAGTCGTACTGGGACAAGTGCAAGAGCGAACTCGTCGGCCTCGGCGCCTCGTACGACAGGACGTCGCTGGAGATCGCCGTCCCGTCGTACGTGAAGGGCGTGCGCACCATGGACGACCTGCGGGCGCACAAGGACGAGTTCCAGGGGCGGATCGTCGGCATCGAACCCCGCGCGGGAAGCCGTCCTGCGCTGCCTGCCCCTCCGTCGGCTCGCCGACCCCGAGAAGACCTGGGGTGCGAACAACCAGATCCGTACGCTCGCGCACCGGGACTTCCCCGAGAAGTACTCCGAGCTGAACGGCTGGTTGAAGAACTGGCACATGGCCCCGGACGAGCTGATGAGCCTGGTGCAAGCCGTCCAGAAGGCGGGGCGGGGCCAGGAGGACGAGGGCGTCGAGAAGTGGATCGACGCGCATCCGGGGATCGTCGACGAAATGGCCCCCGTGAAGTGATCGTCGACGAGACGGCCGCGTGAAGCGGCGGAGTGAGGCGGCCGGGCGCGACTTCCCGAACGGATGAGGGGAGTCGCGTACTGGCGTACGAGTAAAGATCCGGACAACCCTGAGGCGGTCCGCATCCACCCGGCCCGGCAGCCCGCCGGCCGGTGGGGCGGGCCGCTCTCGGTTCTTCAACTCTCTTTCGCCGTGCATGACTTCATGGTCGCGAGGGTGGTCCCGTGGAGACGCCCGGGACGGTGTCCTGGCTGCGCGGGAGGGGTGTCGTGGGCGGCGGACCCGCAAGGGGACTTCCGGTGACGGGGTGTACGGGCCGTGTCACGTCGCGCGTTCGCCTTGGGCGGCCTCTCCGCGCCTCGTGCGGCACGAGGAGGCCGGGGGAGGGGAGGCGGAAGGGTGGCGCGGCTGGCGAGAAGTGTGAGCATGGACCCCCTGCCGGTTTACAGGGATGTGACGGGCGCGTGAAACGGTTTGCCGAACATGCGTAGGGTGCAGAGAACTCATCAGGAGGAGCGCGCCCGGTGAGTGCCGGACGGGTGGGTATCCGTAACCGGACCAGTGAGCGTTCGCGGGCCCGCCCGGGTGGGTGTTCGCGAGCCGACCGACGAGCGAAGGAGGGAGCCGGAGCGATGGGCGACCACAAAGAACAGCCCCTTCGGGTGGGCGCGGCCGTTCGGCGGCGGCGCCGGGCACAGGAGCTCACCCTCGCCGCCGTGGCCGAGCGCAGCGGTCTGTCGGTCCCCTTCCTCAGCCAGGTCGAGAACGAACGGGCCCGCCCCAGCAGGCCCTCCCTGGAACGCATCGCGGACGCCCTCGGCACCACCGCCGTCGAACTCCTCGCCGCGGCCGACCCGGCGTGCAGTGTCGACGTGGTGCGTGCCGCCGACGAGGACGGTTTCACGCCTCCCGACGCCTGCTCGCGCTCCCTGGTGCGCGGGCACCACCAGCTGCACGCCATGGAGTTCACCGGCGACCACGACGAGGGCCGCGAGGTCCAGCACCGCAACGACGAGCTGATGTACGTCGTCGACGGCGCCGTCGAGGTCGAGGCCGAGGGCCGCGCCCACCGCCTCGGACGCGGTGACACGCTGTACATGTCCGGTGGCGTACGGCACCGTTGGCGGGCCACCGAGCCCGAGACCAGGGTGATCGTGGTCGCCGTCGCGGACCACATCGAGGCCCTGGAGGACCGTCACCGCAAGGGCGCGTGAGAGCACGGTGGGTTCCTTCCCCCGGGTCGTCTCCCTGGTCCCGTCACTGACGGAGGCCGTCGCGGTCTCGCTGCCGGGCGTGCTGGTCGGCGCGACTGATTGGTGCGCCCACCCAGGTGATCTTGACGTGGCCCGGATCGGCGGCACCAAGAACCCCAGGACCGACGACATCGCCCGTCTCGCCCCCGACCTCGTGATCGCCAACGAGGAGGAGAACCGCGAGGCGGACCTGGCCGCCCTGCGCGAGGCGGGAGTCGAGGTCCTCGTCACCGAGGTTCGGGACGTGCCGGGCGCCTTCGCCGAACTGGACCGGGTGCTGCGTGCCTGCGGGGCCCGGGCCCGGCCGCGCTGGCTGGACGAGGCGGAGTCGGCATGGTCCCGGCCGCCGGCCGCCGCCGCGGACGGTCCGCTGACGCCCGGCCGCAGGACGACCGCAGTTGTGCCCGTCTGGCGCAGGCCGTGGATGGTCCTCGGCCGGGACACCTTCGCCGGCGACGTGCTCGCCCGGCTGGGCGTGGACCATCTGTACGCCGGGCACGCCGAGCGCTATCCCCGGATCCCCGTGGAGGAGCTGCGGGCCGCCGCGCCCGATGTCGTGGTCCTGCCCGACGAGCCGTACCGCTTCACCACCGACGACGGCCCCGAGGCGTTCGGCGGGCTGCCCTGCGCGCTGCTCAGCGGTCGTCACCTCACCTGGTACGGGCCGTCGCTGGCCGAGGCTCCGCGGGTGCTGGACGCGGCGCTGCGAGCAGCCTTCCGCTGACCAGACCGCGCACGGTGCCGACGGCGGCCGTGGCCCAGGCAGCCAGCAGCAGCGCGTACAGCGCGACGGCGAGGACGTCCAGGGCGATCAGCCCCGTGTGCCGGGCCAGTCCCGTCGTGCCGGTCGCGCAGGTGCCGACCGGGAAGGTGAACGCCCACCAGGCCATCGAGAACCCCATGCCCCGCCGCCGGGCACGGACGACCAGGGCGGCGGCGAGCGCGAGCCAGAGCAGCGCGAAGCCGAGGACGGGGACGCCGTAGAGCACGGCGAACGGGATGAAGGCGTGCGCGTACGGGGCTGCTACGGCGCCGGAGGCCGCGTCGGCGAGGTTGCCGACGGCGGTGGTCGACTGCCCGAGTGGTCCCAGGACCAGGAACAGGCTCGGCGTCAGCGCGAGCGGCAACGGCCCTGCCGTGACGAGCCGGCCGCACACCGCCGGCAGGACGAGCAGGGTGGCCAGCAGACTCAGCCCGAACAGCGCGAGACAGCCGAACAGCAGCGTCTGCCGGGGCTGCCCGGGCGGCAGGTGCGGCACGAGCAGCGGACCGAGCGCGGCGGAGACCATCGGGGCGACGAGGGGGAGCAGCAGGGCCGGAGTGACCCGGTCCGCGTCGATCCGATGCCGGACGATCATCAGATACGGCACGACCACGGCGGCGACGAGGCCCGTGGCCGTCCCGGGGGAGAAGAGCACGACGTCCAGGGCGACGGCCGCCCGCGCGCCGATCCAGTCGCGGCCGACGACCAGGGCACCGCCGCCGACGGCCAGCAGGGCCATGGCGAGGCAGCCGTGGAAGGGGGCCACGGCCGGGTCCAGGAGGTCGGCGCGGGCCTGGTCGCGGTGGTGGGTCCAGTGCAGGGCGCGGGCGCCGAGGACGGCGACCAGGGCGACGAGGGCGAGCGCCCACACCGCCGCGCAGGCCGTCCGCAGACCCGGGAGGTCCATGGGGAGTCCTGCACCGGCGGAGGCGACGATGGCGGTGCCCATGACCGGGGCGTACCAGTTCGGGCCGAGGTGACGCAGGGCGGGGAACGGGAGCGGGCGGGACGCGCGCGCACCCGGACGGGGGCGGGGGTGCGGATGGGGCGTGGACGGACGGGCTGGGCGGACTGCGGTGGCCATGCGTCGAGCGTCCCGCCGCCGTGCGGGGCCCACCAGGGAGTCCGGTTGTATGGGGGCATAAGCTTGGGTTATGAGTGAGACGAACGGGGAGCGGGGCGGGCTGGCCCACCGGGTGCCGGATCTCGGGGCACTCGAACTGCTGCTGGCCGTGGCCCGGCTGGGCTCGCTCGGTCGGGCGGCGCGGGAGCTGGGCATCACCCAGCCCGCCGCGAGCAGTCGTGTCCGCTCGATGGAACGACAGCTGGGGGTGGCGCTGGTCGACCGGTCACCGCGCGGGTCCCGGCTCACCGACGCGGGGGCGCTCGTCACCGACTGGGCACGGCGGATCGTGGAGGCGGCCGAGGCGTTCGACGCGGGCGCGCAGGCGCTGCGGGACCGGCGTGACTCCCGGCTCCGGGTCGCCGCGAGCATGACCATCGCCGAGTACCTGCTGCCCGGCTGGCTCATCGCGCTGCGCGCCGCACGCCCGGACACGGCGGTCTCGCTCCTCGCGGGCAACTCGACCGTCGTGGCGGAGCGGCTGCTCGCGGACGAGGCCGACCTGGGGTTCGTCGAGGGGCCGACCGTGCCGGCCGGGCTGGACGCGGCCGTGATAGCGCACGACCACCTGATCGTCGTGACCGCGCCGAGTCACCCCTGGGCGCGTCGTCGCAAACCCCTGGAGGCGGCGGAGCTGGCCTCCACGCCGCTGATCCTGCGGGAGAAGGGCTCGGGTACGCGGCAGGTCCTGGAGGCGGCCCTGGGCGGCCTGGCCCGGCCTCTCATCGAGCTCTCCTCCACCACGGCGGTCAAGTCCTCGGCGCTGAGCGGCGCGGGCCCGGCGGTGCTCAGCGAACTCGCCCTCGGCGAGGAACTCTCCGCCCGCCGTCTGATCCGCGTCCCCGTGAACGGCGTCCGCCTGCGCCGCGCCCTACGAGCGGTCTGGCCGACGGGCCACCGCCCGACGGGCCCGGCACGGGACCTGCTCGGCCTCACGCGGGGGCCTACGGGCGTCTGACCGCGCCGAGGGGTGCGTTGTCGGGTGCCGGCCCGGTGGGGGCTTCTCGCGCAGTTCCCCGCGCCCCTAAGAGATTCAGGCCCCTGCGGGCCTGAAAAAGGCCGGGGCGCAGCCCCGCCCCTTTTTCAGGGGCGCGGGGAACTGCGCGACCAGCCCCCACCGGACGGACGCCTGGGGGTCGAAGGGGCGCAGCCCCTTGAGGATGGGACGGGTAGGCCCGGCGGGGGCGAGGGCGGCGGGCGCTCAGGGCGTCGCCGCCACCAGCGCTCGCATCACCCGTACGTCCTCGCCCATCTCCGGATGCCACTGCAGGCCCAACGCCCACGCGGGGGCGGGCAGTTCGATGGCCTCGATCGTGCCGTCGGAGGCGTGGGCCGAGGCCAGCAGGCCGGTGCCCAGGCGGTCCACGGCCTGGTGGTGGTAGGTCGGCACGTCCGTCTCCTCGGGGACGAGGTCGCCGTAGCGCGTGCCCGGGACGGGCTTCACCGCGTGGCGGCCGAAGACACCGATCCCGGCCACGTGGTCGTCGATGTGCTGGATCAGCGTGCCCCCGAGGGCGACGTTCAGCAGCTGCATGCCGCGGCAGATGCCGAGGAGCGGGGTACCGGAGTCCAGCGCCGCCCGGATCAACGCCAGCTCCCACGCGTCGCGCTCGGGGGCGGCCGGGCCGCAGCGAGGGGACCGCTCGGCGCCGTAGCGGGCGGGGTCCACATCGGGCCCACCCGCGATGACCAGGCCGTCGAGGCGGGCGACCGCCCCGGCGGCGTGCGCCGGGGCGTCCGGCGGCAGCATCGCGGCCATGCCACCGGCCGCCTGGACGAGCCGGGGGTAGCCGACCGGCAGCAGGGCCGCCTCCAGCTCCCAGACGCCCCAGCGCGCGTCTGCCAGATACGTACTCACACCGATCAACGGCCTGGTCACACTTGCTCCTCACGCGTGCGAGCCGTGAACGTCACGCCCCACGCAACCCATGGAACGCGACGCTCAGTCCCGCACCAACTCTGCCTCGGCCGCGGCCAGCGCCGCGAATTCCTCCTCCGGCGCCTTCGCCACCAGGTGCTTGCGGCTGTAGAGCCCGAAATACGCCGCCGCGATCGCGTACACGCCGAGCGCGATGAACGCCGCCGTCACATCCACCAGGAACGTCGCCACCAGCGCCGAGCACGCGAGGACGAGGGCGACCGAGGAGGTCAGCACCCCGCCCGGCGTGCGGTACGGCCGCTCGAGCCCCGGCTCCCTGCGGCGCAGCACGATGTGCGACAGGGCCATCAGCGCGTAGCTGATGGTGGCGCCGAAGACGGCGATGTTCAGCATCCGGCCGCCGTCCCCGGTCCCGGCGGCGAGCGCGAAACCGATGGCGCCCGGCACCAGCAGCCCCAGGTACGGGGCCTTGCGGCCGCTGGTGAGGGACAGGACCCGGGGGAGGTAGCCGGCCCGGGAGAGCGCGAAGAGCTGGCGCGATCCCGCGTAGATCAGCGAGAAGAACGAGGCCACCAGGCCCGCCAGACCGGCGTAGTTCACGAATCGGCTGAGCGCCGTGGCCTCGCCGTCCGGCTGGAGCGCCTCGACCAGCGGGTTGCCGGCGTCCTGGATGGCGGCGGAGCCACGCGCCCCGGCCGCGGCGACGAAGGTGATCACCGCCAGCACCACCAGGACACCCATGGACCAGCGGATGGCCTTCGGCAGGGTGCGGGCCGGGTCCCTGGTCTCCTCGGCGGCCAGCGGCACACCCTCGACGCCCAGGAAGAACCACATGCCGAACGGGAACGCCGCCCAGATGCCCAGCAGCCCCATGGGCAGCCAGGAACTCGCGCCGAACGCGCCGGTGTCCACCGGGATGTCGTCGAGCGCGGACACGCTGAAGTCGGGCAGCGCGCCCAGGGCGAACACGATCAGGGCGAAGACGGCGATGCCGGTGACGACGAAGCTGGCGATCAACGCCTCACCGACGCCCCAGAGATGGATGCCGATGAAGATCGCGAAGCAGGCGAAGTAGACCGGCCAGCCGGACTCCAGGCCGAACAGACCCAGTGACTCCACATAGTCACCGATGAAGATCACGATGGCCGCCGGGGCCAGCACGTACTCGATCAGGATCGCCGTGCCCGTCAGGAAGCCGCCCCACGGGCCGAGCGCACGGCGTGCGAAGCCGTAGCCGCCGCCCGCCGTCGGCAGGATCGCGGACAGTTCGGCGAGGGCGAAGACCATACAGGCGTACATGGTGCCCATGAGCACCGTGGCGATCGCCAGGCCGCCGAAGCCGCCCTCCGCCAGGCCGAGGTTCCAGCCGGAGAAGTCGCCGGAGACGACATAGGCGACGCCGAGACCGGTCAGCAGGACCCAGCCGGCGCTGCCCCGGCGGAGCGTCCGGCGCTCCAGGTAGTCGTCCGCCGAGTCGGCGGTGTCGGTGGCTTTCAGGGACATGACGCACTCTCCCCACTCAAAGGAATGGATCCATACCTTTGTGGGAGGGGTGGCCGAAAAGCAATACCCCTGCGTTACGCGGTCGTAAATCCATCAGGTCCTGGCCCGGCCGTCACATCCGTCCTCACCCCAGGAAGCCGCGCAGCAGCGCCGCCGTGCCCGCGCAGTGTTCGCGCATGATCTCCCGCGCCGCCTCGGCATCCTCGTCGAGCACCGCCTCGACCAGCGCCGTGTGCTGCTGCTGCGAGTGCTCCAGGTTGCGCACCAGCAGCGGGATGCAGTCGAGCAGGTCGTTGACCCCGGCGCGTACGCCCGCGTACTGGGCGGCGAGCGAGGGGGAGCCCGACAGCTCGGCGATGGTGAGGTGGAGCAGGGTGTCCAGCCGCCGGTACTCCGTGAGCGGCGCGTTGTGGGTGCGCGCCAGGGCCCCGCGCAGCCGCTCGCTCTGGTCGTCGCTCAGGCCGTGCGCCGCGCACAGTCCCGCCGCGCCCACCTCCAGCACCTCGCGGAAGCGCAGCGTGTCCTCGACGTCGATGCCCTTCAGGCGCCGGCGCAGCTCGTCCTCGCCCGGGGTTTCCGCGCGCGGCAGCACGAACGTTCCGCCGTACCGCCCGCGCCGGGCCTCGATCAGGCCCTGGTCCTGGAGCACCTTCAGCACCTCGCGCAGCGTCACCCGGCTGATCCCGAGCCGCTCCGCCAGCTCGCGCTCGGCCGGCAGCCGTTCGCCGCCGGGCACCAGGCCGAGCCGGACCACTTGGAGGATCTGCTCCAGCGCCTCCTCGAAGCCGTTGCCCGCCCGAACCGGACGCAGGACGGACGCCAGTCGGTCGTCGGCCCACGGAGTCTCCGGTTCCGCCCCTGTCCGCGACATGTGACCGTTCCCCCTTCCCAACTAATGGTTACGGGTAATACCTTATGGCTCCCGGATGGCTGAATGGCTCCGGGGTGGCCGAAGAAGCCCCTAGGAGGCTTTCCCGTGGCAGACCACACCCCCCCGCTCTCCGTCGAGGAACTGCACACCCTCGTCGCGGGCGGTGAGATCGACACTGTCGTCCTGGCCTTCCCCGACATGCAAGGGCGACTTCAGGGCAAGCGGTTCGCCGCGCGCTTCTTCCTCGACGAGGTGCTCGCCCACGGCACCGAGGGCTGCAACTACCTGCTCGCCGTCGACACCGAGATGAACACCGTCGACGGCTACGCGATGTCCTCCTGGGACCGCGGCTACGGCGACTTCGCCATGCACCCCGACCTCTCCACCCTGCGCCGGGTGCCCTGGAACGAGGGCACGGCCATGCTCGTCGCCGACCTCGCCTGGAACGACGGCTCCCCGGTCGTCGCCGCCCCCCGGCAGATCCTGCGCCGCCAGCTGGAGCGCCTCGCGGAACTGGGCTACACGGCCAACGTGGGCACCGAGCTGGAGTTCATCGTCTTCAAGGACACCTACGAGCAGGCCTGGGACGCCGGCTACAAGGGCCTGACCCCGGCGAACCAGTACAACATCGACTACTCGGTCCTCGGGACGGGCCGTATCGAGCCCCTCCTGCGGAGGATCCGCAACGAGATGGCGGCCGCCGGGCTGACCGTCGAGTCCGCCAAGGGCGAGTGCAACCCCGGCCAGCACGAGATCGCCTTCAAGTACGACGAGGCCCTGGTCACCTGCGACCAGCACGCCATCTACAAGACCGGCGCCAAGGAGATCGCCGCGCAGGAGGGCGTCTCGCTCACCTTCATGGCGAAGTACAACGAGCGCGAGGGCAACTCCTGTCACATCCATCTCTCCCTCGCGGACGCCGACGGCACCAACGTCATGGCCGACGGGCAGGAGATGTCCCAGGTCATGCGGCACTTCCTCGCCGGACAGCTGGCCGCCCTGCGGGACTTCTCGCTCCTCTACGCCCCCAACATCAACTCCTACAAGCGGTTCCAGCCGGGCTCCTTCGCCCCGACCGCCGTGGCCTGGGGGTACGACAACCGCACCTGCGCGCTCAGGGTCGTCGGCCACGGCCGCTCGATGCGCTTCGAGAACCGGCTCCCCGGCGGTGACGTCAACCCGCACCTCGCCGTCGCCGGCCTGATCGCGGCCGGTCTCCACGGCATCGAGCAGAAGCTGGAACTGCCCGAGGTGTGCGCGGGCAACGCCTACACCGCCGAGTACGACCATGTGCCGACCACCCTGCACCAGGCCGCCGAGCTCTGGGAGCACAGCCCCATCGCCAAGGCCGCCTTCGGCGAGGAGGTCGTCGCGCACTACCTGAACATGGCCCGCGTCGAGCTGGCGGCCTTCGACGCCGCCGTGACCGACTGGGAGCTGCGCCGCTCCTTCGAACGTCTGTGAGGCATCCCTTGTCCCAGCACCACATCCTGGACGTCCTCAATCCGGCGACGGAGGAGGCGATCGCCGCCGTCGCGGGCGCCGCCGAGCACGACGTCGACGCCGCCGTGCGCCGGGCGGAGAAGGCACAGCACGCCTGGGCCGCCGTCGGCCCCGCCGACCGGGCCCGGCTCCTGCGCCGCTTCGCCGCCGTGGTCGACGACCACATCGAGGAGCTCGCCCGCCTGGAGGTCCGCGAGGCCGGACACACCATCGGCAACGCCCGCTGGGAGGCGGGAAACGTCCGGGACCTGCTCGACTACGCCGCCGGCGGCGTCGAACGGCTCTCCGGTCGGCAGATCCCGGTGCCCGGCGGCATGAACGTCACGATCCTCGAACCGCTCGGGGTCGTCGGGGTCATCGCGCCCTGGAACTTCCCCATGCCGATCGCCGCCTGGGGCACCGCACCCGCACTCGCCGCCGGCAACGCCGTCGTCCTCAAGCCCGCCGAGACCACCCCGCTCACCGCGTTGCGCCTCGCCGAACTCGCCCTGGAGGCCGGGCTCCCGGAACACCTCTTCCAGGTGCTGCCCGGACGCGGCGACATCACCGGCGAGGCCCTCGTCAAGCACCCCGGCGTCGCCAAGATCGTGTTCACCGGCTCCACCCGGACCGGCAAGCGCGTCATGGAACTCTGCGCCGACCAGGTCAAGCAGGTCACCCTCGAACTCGGCGGCAAGAGCCCGAACATCGTCTTCGCCGACGCCGACCTCAAGAGGGCCGTCGACCCCTTCTCCTTCCTCGACAACGCCGGCCAGGACTGCTGCGCCCGCACCCGCGTCCTGGTCCAGGAGTCCGTGTACGACGAGGTCCAGAGCCTGCTCGCCGAGTCGCTGGCCGGCGTGGTGGTGGGCGACCCGGCCGACGAGAAGACCCAGATGGGCCCGCTGATCTCCCGTCAACAGCTGGACCGCGTACGGTCGTTCGTGCCCGAGGAGGCGGCCGCGCTGCGGGGCGGCGCCCCCGACGGGCCCGGCTTCTGGTTCCCGCCGACCGTCCTCACCGGGGAGCGGCCCGACTCCGCCGCCGCCCGCGAGGAGATCTTCGGACCCGTAGCCGTCCTGCTGCCCTTCACCGACGAGGCGGACGCGATCCGGCTCGCCAACGACACCCCGTACGGCCTCTCCGGCTCCATCTGGACCCGGGACGTCGGCCGCGCCCTGCGGGTCTCGCAGGGCGTCCGCGCGGGCAACCTGTCCGTCAACTCCCACTCCAGCGTCCGCTACTGGACCCCCTTCGGCGGCTTCAAGCAGTCCGGCATCGGCCGTGAGCTGGGCCCGGACGCGCTCGCCGCCTTCACCGAAACCAAGAACGTCTTCATCAGCACGGAAGGCCCCGCACAGTGACCTCGACGTCCCCTGAGAACATCTGCCGCCGCCTGGTCGGCCGCACCGCCGTCATCACCGGTGCCGGCAGCGGCATCGGCCTCGCCACCGCGCGCCGGCTCGCCGCCGAGGGCGCGCACGTCGTCTGCGGCGACCTCGACGAGGAGCGCGGCAAGGCGGCCGCCGAGGAGGTCGGCGGGCTCTTCGTCAAGGTCGACGTCACCGACGCCGAGCAGGTCGAGGCGCTCTTCAAGACCGCGTTCGACACCTACGGCAGCGTCGACATCGCCTTCAACAACGCGGGCATCTCCCCGCCCGACGACGACTCCATCCTGGAGACCGGCCTGGAGGCCTGGAAGCGGGTGCAGGAGGTCAATCTCACCTCCGTGTACCTGTGCTGCAAGGCCGCGATCCCCTACATGCGCCGCCAAGGCAAGGGCTCGATCATCAACACCGCGTCCTTCGTGGCCCGCATGGGCGCCGCGACCTCCCAGATCTCGTACACGGCCTCCAAGGGCGGTGTGCTGGCGATGTCGCGTGAGCTGGGCGTGCAGTTCGCCCGGGAGGGGATCCGCGTCAACGCGCTCTGCCCGGGACCGGTGAACACCCCCCTCCTCCAGGAGCTGTTCGCCAAGGACCCGGAGCGGGCCGCGCGCCGGCTCGTGCACATCCCGGTCGGCCGGTTCGCCGAGGCCACCGAGATCGCGGCCGCCGTCGCGTTCCTCGCCAGCGACGACTCCTCGTTCGTGAACGCCACCGACTTCCTGGTCGACGGCGGTATCTCGGGCGCGTACGTCACCCCGCTCTAGGCGGCCCGTACGGTGAAGCCTCCGGGCCGTCCGTCCCGGCGTCGCTCTCGGCGGTCCGTCCCGGGGAGCGGAACACCGACCCCGTCGGTGTGATTAGAGTGCCGGGATGAGCAGTTCGCCGCCCGGCTGGTACCGCGACCCGTCCTACCCGCTCACCGAACGCTGGTGGGACGGGACCGCGTGGACCGACCACCGGCGCCAGCCGGAACAGCCCGCCCCGCCGGTGCTCCAGCCCCAGCCGCCCATGCGCCGGGGCCCCGGCCGCACCAAGGTCCTGGCCCTGGCCGCCGTCGGGGCCGTCCTGGTGGCCGGGGCGGTCACCGGCGGTGTCCTGCTCCTCGGCAAGGACGGCGACGGCGGGCAGGAGACGCGGACCACCACGGCGTCCCCGACCTCCGGGGCCGACGGGAAGGACAGCCCCTCCCCGTCGAAGTCCGCCGGCCCGTCCCCCGCCGAGGACGCCGACCGCGTCGCGGACGAGCTCAACGGCATCACCTTCCCGATCCCCGAGGGCTGGGAGGACGGCGACCGGTCCGGTGAGGAGGACGCCGTCCTGGTCACCGACGGCACCTTCGACTGCCCCGGCGAGGGCAGTGTGTGCCGCGGTGGCGTCGTCGTCTCCCGGACCGTCACCGGCAGCGACGAGACCTCCCCGAAGATCCTCGCCGAGAAGGACATCGAGGACGCCGCGAACGACGCCTTCGACCGCGACGTCCTGGACCAGCAGCCGTACGGCGGCATCACCGGCCACGAGGTCGTCGGCTCCGGCTCGGTCGCCGTCGCGGGCCGCGCCGGCTACTACGTGCGCTGGCGGGTGACGACGGGCGCCGGCGCCGGCGGCTACGTCCAGTCCCTCGTCTTCCCCTCCAGCATCGGCTCCGAGGCCCCGGTCCTGGTCCGGTTCGCCCTCGACGCGGGCGACGACGGCCCGCCGCTCCACGACATCGACGAGATCGTCCGGGGCATCCGCCCGGCGGGCGACGCGGAGGCCGACACGGGCGGGGGAGTGGGCAGCAGCCTCGGCCCCTCGTGAGGCCCGTTCAGCCCGAGCCCCGCCCGGGTACGGGGCCGGGAACCCGCGCGGGGCTCCCGGCCCCGTACCCCGCGCTACAGGAAGGTGTGCCCCTCGCCGCGGTACGTCGGCACGCTCGCCGTCACCTCGTCGCCCTCCACCAGGTGCAGCACGTCGAACCGCTCGCACAGCTCACCGGCCTTGGCGTGCCGGAACCACACCTTGTCCCCGAGCAGCAGATCGTCGGCGGGCGCGCCGAGCAGCGGGGTCTGCACCTCGCCCGGCCCCTCCTGCGGGTCGTACTTCAGCCCCTCCGGCAGATACGGCACGGGGAGCCGGTCGGGGCCGGGAGCGCCGGAGGCCGGGTAGCCGCCGCCCAGGACGGTGACGACGCCGACACCCGGACGCCGTACGACGGGCATCGCGAACAGCGCGGCCGGACGCCCCGTGAACGAGGTGTAGTTGTCGAAGAGCCGAGGCACGTACAGCCCGGAGCCCGCGCCGATCTCGGTGACCGCGTCCTCGGCCGCCGTGTGCTGCACACTGCCCGTGCCGCCGCCGTTCACGAACTCCAGGTCCGGCGCCACCTGCCGGACGGCCCGTACCACTTCGGCCCGACGGACGGCCAGCTCCTTCTTCGCCGTGGCCTGCATCATGCGCACCGCCCGCGACCGCAGCGGCCGCCCGGCCACCGAGTCGCCCACACCGGCGATATGACCCTCGTAGGCCATGATCCCGACCAGCTTGAACCCCGGGCGCTCGGCCACGGCGCGCGCCATGTCGGCGACCTGCGCGGGGGAGTGCAGGGGGGAGCGCCGCGCGCCGACGCGCACCCGTCCGCCGAGCAGCTTCAGCGAGGTGTCCAACTCCAGGCAGACCCGGACGACTTCGGTGCCGCCACGTCGGGAGTTGTCGATCAGCTGGAGCTGGGCGGGGTCGTCGACCATCACGGTCACCGCGGCCGCGAGCTTGGGGTCGCCCGCCAGTTCGGCGAACGCCTCGTGGTCGGCCGACGGATAGGCGAGCAGGACGTCCTCGAACCCGGAACGGGCCAGCCACAGGGACTCGGCGAGGGTGAACGACATGATGCCCTGGAAGCCCTCACGGGCCAGGACCCTCTCCAGCAGCGCCCGGCAGCGAACGGACTTGCTCGCGACGCGGATCGGCTTGCCGCCGGCCCTGCGGACGAGGTCGTCGGCGTTGGCGTCGAAGGCGTCGAGGTCGACGATCGCCAGCGGGGCGTCGAGATGAGCTGTGGCCCGGTCGTACCGGGCCCGGTCGGCGGCGCGCGCAGTCATGCACGAAGCCTGCCAGACATGATTACCGCAGGGTAGGGGGACGTTCCGGGCTTAAGCCACAGTCCCGCGGGACTGGTTCCCGTTCGACCGGGGCCAACCCGTAGAGTGACGCGCACGCAGGGACGACCTCGACGGGGATGCCGATCCGCTGCCACGGGTATGGCTTGCCCGAGGTGACGGGCGGCTCGCGTCTGCGGGAGAAGCCGACCTTCGGGTCTGCGGGAAACGACGACCTCCGGGTCTGCAAGGGACGAGGAAACGGGGGGTGCATGAGCACGGAAGCGCGCCGCGCCTCCATTCCCCCACGCCCCCCGGCCCCACCCCGCCCCTCCATACCCCCGGGCCAGGACCCGTCGGCCCCGCCTCCGAGCGGCTCGACACCGAACGCCCCCGCACCGGACACCCCGACGGACTCCGTCGCCGGAGGTTCGCGATCGGTGCCGCCGCCTCGTCCCGACCGCGCGCCGTCCGCCACAGGCGGATCCGAAGTGCCACGCCGCCCACAGCGGCCGCCGACGGCAGGTGTGCCCGCGCGGCCCAGCACCCCGCCCCGCCCGTCCTCGGTGCCCGCGTCGACGCCGGGCGCGGCCCGGGACGCACGGCACCCGGGTACGGTGGAGGGGCCGAACTCCGCCGGGAGCGGCCGGAGTTCCGGCAGTCAGGGCGAGCCCGGCCCCTCCCGTGCCCGAGGTTCCGGTCCGGCGGTCGGTCGCGCTTTTGGACGTGACTCGGGGCAGAGCGGCCACGGGCGTGGCCCCTTGCCCGCACGAGGCTCCGGTCAGCCGTTCGAGCAGAGCGCGGGGCCGGGTTCCGCCGTGGACGGTGGTGGTCCGCGCCGCACCGAACACCCGCGCTTCGCCGACTTCCGACGCACCGCGAACCAGAACGCCGGCTCCTCAGCCACGCCGCCCCCGCCTCCGGCGGCCTCGGCCCGTTTCCCGGACACGCCTCCCAGGGCCTCGGCCCGCTTCCAGGACACCCCTTCGACGGAGGCCCCCGTCCCGGAGACCCCTCCCACGGTGCCGCCCCGCTCCCCGAACGACCGACGAGCGGCCTGGACCCGTCACTTGAACACCCCGCCCTCCGCGACCCGTTTCCCGGAGAGCACCCCCTCAGCGTCCGCTCGCACCCCGGACGGCCCGGCCACCGCGTCCGCCCGCATCCCGGACGAGCCGTCGGCCGCCCGGCGCCCGGGTGACGCCCCGCCCCCGGCCTCGGCGCGCTTCCCCGACGCCCCGCCCGCCGGGCCCGCCACCGGGCGGCGTACGGCCACCTCCGCGCAGGCCCCGGGTGCCCGGACCGACTCGGGCGCGACCCTCGGCGACCGTGCGTCCCGGTCCGCCGGCCCGTCCGGGTCCACCGCCGACGGCGCGCCCCCTCGTCCCGCCAGGCCGGGCTCCGACGGCAGCTCGTCCCGCCCCGGCGACTCCGGCCCCCGCGACTCGACCTCACGCCCGCAGGGACAGCCCTCGACGTCCGTGCCGCGCGACCGCGTACCGGCCCCCGGCGCCGCCGACCCGTCCTCGGCCCCACCCCTCCGGCGTCCGCTGCCTGAGGCGACCGGCCCCGAGGGGACGCCCAGGCCGCGCCCGCTCACCCCCGAGCGCCCCAGTGGCTGGCAGCCCCCGTCCAGCTCCTCGCGGCGGTCGGCCGAGGCCATCGACGGCGTGCTCGGAACGTCTCCCGCGCGGCCCTTCGTCACGTTCGCGCAGCCGGACACCTCTCCCTGGACGCCGCCCGAGCCGCAGGACGCGCGGCGCCGACCCCGCTCCACCAAGGCACGCGCGGCTGCCGTGGCCGTCTGCGTGGTGCTCGGCTTTGGGCTCATCGGCGGTGCGGCGGCCGGGAGTTGGCTCACCGGGGACTCCGGGGCGGACGATGCCCGCGACACCTTCGCCGCGGCCGGTGAGCTGTGGCACGGCGTACCCGTCGACGCGCTGTTCCCGCCCACCGTCCAGGGCGAGGGCGCCGGACCCGGTGGCACCGACCGCACCTGGACCCGGATCGCCGTCGCGCCCGACAGTGGCTGCGCCGACGCCTTCGACCCGCTGCTGCGCAAGGTCCTCGCCCCGGTCGGCTGTCTGCGGCTGCTGCGCGCCACCTACACCGACGCGACCCGCAGCAACGTCACCACGGTCGGCCTGCTGTTCACCAGGACGGACGCGGCCGCCATGACCGCACTCAGGGCCCGCTTCACCCAAGAAGGCCTCGACCGCCGCACCGACCTGATGCCCCGCCCGTACGCCGCCGAGGGCACCGTCGCCGCCGGCTTCGGCGACGAGCAGCGTGCCTCGTGGACGATCTCCGTCCTCACCGACGTCCCGGTGGTCGTCTACGCCGTCTCCGGCTTCGCGGACGGCCGTACGGTCACCGAACCGCAGGCCGCCGAGGACGCGATGAAGTCCGGCGCCACCACCGCCCCGGCCCAGTCCGGCCTCGGCCACGAGGCGAAGGGCCTCGCCGACCGCATCGAACGCGGCCTGCGCAAGACCGCCGCGTCCGCCACGGAGCAGCCCTCATGACAGCCGACGAACCCGAGACCGCCGCACCACCCGCCGGGCCGGACGGGCCGTCCGAAGCCGTCGCCGCCGCGCGGACGGCCGAGAAGCCGGTGCGGACCGAAGCCCCCGACACAGCCGGCCGACGACACGGCCCGCGGCGCCGTCGCCCTCGGCGTCTGCGGACCGGTCTGCTCAGCGCCTCCCTCGCCGCCTCCCTCGCGCTCCTGCCGTCCACCGCCGCGCACGCCGACGGCATCCGGGACCAGCAGTGGGCGCTGGACGCGATGCGCACGCAGGAGGCCTGGCGAACGACCAAGGGCGCCGGGATCACCGTCGCCGTGCTCGACACGGGCGTCGACGACGAACACCCCGACCTGGCCGGCAACGTCCTGCCGACGAAGGACATGGTCGGCTTCGGGGCGTCACGCGGCGACCGCTCCTGGGCCCGCCACGGCACCGCCATGGCCGGCATCATCGCCGGCCACGGCCACGGCGCGAACCGCTCCGAAGGCGTCCTCGGCATCGCCCCCGAGGCCAGGATCCTCCCCGTCCGCGTCATCCTGGAGGACGGCGACCCGTCCCGCTCCAAGGCCCGCAGCACCCGTGGCAACGCCCTCGCCGACGGCATCCGCTGGGCCGCCGACCAGGGCGTCGACGTCATCAACCTCTCCCTCGGCGACGACTCCGAGTCCGCCCATCCGGAGCCCTCCGAAGACGCCGCCGTCCAGTACGCCCTGGCAAAGGGATCGATCGTCGTCGCCTCCGCAGGCAATGGCGGCGAGAAGGGCGACCATGTCTCCTACCCGGCGGCCTACCCGGGCGTGATAGCGGTGACCGCGGTCGACGAGGACGGCGACCGAGCCCCGTTCTCCACCCGCCGCTGGTACGCCACCGTGAGCGCCCCCGGCATGGACGTCGTCATCGCCGACCCGGACCGCAAGTACTACGAGGGCTGGGGCACCAGCGCCGCCGCGGCCTTCGTCTCCGGCGCCGTCGCCCTCATCAGAGCGGCCCATCCGGGCCTGACCCCCGCCCAGGTCAAACGGCTCCTGGAGGACACCGCCCGCGAGGCGCCGGTCGGCGGTCGCGACGACTCCCGGGGCTTCGGCTTCGTCGACCCGGCCGCCGCCATCGACGAGGGCGGCAAGCTCGAACCCGACGACCTCAGGGCCGCGTCGTACGGCGGAAAGTACTTCGGCTCCGGCCCGGACCCGGTGGAGGAGGAGGACCTCACCGCCGGCTGGACGGCCCCCGTCGCGGGCGGCCTCGGTGTGGTCCTGCTGATCACGGCGGTGGTGATCTGGCGCGGCCGTGGCCGTGGCCGCCCGGACGAGTTCATCGTCTGAGTCCTGCGGCACCCGCCGTGCCCGCCACCTCCGTCGTGCCCTCCGTGCCCTTCGTGCTCTCCGTGCCCGTCGGGTCCGCGAAGACCGACACGGCCGCCCTTGCCGCCGCCTCGACCGCGGTGACGCCCTTCGCCTTGGTCGTGTGCCCGTCGGACACCACGGCCACGAGAATCTCCCGCCCGTTCACCTCGACCCGGCCGACGCTGTTGATGTCCCACAACCGGGTGGCGGTCCGGGGCAGCCACCCGTTCTTCAGGGCGAAGCCGGACTCCGAGGCCCCACCCGTCGCCGCGGCCGAGACACCCCAGTCCTGACCTTCGGCGATCCGCCCCATCAGATCCTGGACGTACGCACGTGAGGCCGCGCTCAGCTCGGAGGTGTCGTCCTCGCCGAACACCTGCCGCAGCAGCACGAGTTGATCGGCCGCCGTGGTCTGGGTGAGGCCCCAGTACAGCCCGTGGCCGCCCTCGGTGGCCGTCAGCCCGAACCGCTCGTTCGCCGCGTCCAGTCCGGCCGCCTGCCCGATGACCTTCCACAGCGCCGTCGCGGAGACATTGTCGCTGTCGCGGATCATCGCCGACGCGTACGTCCGCTCCTGCGCGGTGAGCCGCCGGTCCGCGTCCTGCGCCTGGAGCAGCAGCGCCGCCAGGATGTTCAGCTTGACGATGCTCGCGGTGTCGAACGAGGCGTTCCCGTACCCGGCCGAGTCGCCGGACGCCATGTCGAGCGCGGCGACGGAGATCGCGGCCCCGTCCTCGACGGTCACCTCCGCCATGGCCGTCGCGAGCAGCTCGTCGTGATCCACCTCGGGCGCCGCCACCGGTTCCACCGAAGCCTCCTCAGCGGCCGCCGACGAGGGTGCCGAGGCCGCGGACGACGATACGGCGGAGGGCGACGATACGGCGGAGGGGGCGCCGTCCTGCGCCTGGGCCCTCATGAACACCGTCCCCGCGGCCGTGCCGCCCACCAGGACCACGCAGGCGAGCGCGAGGTGGACGAGCGGACGGCGCCCGGACGGACGGGCACGGCGACGGGCTCTGCGACAGGGCATGCCGTGATGGTTCTGCGCCGCGCTGTGCGTGTGGTTAGGCGATTGTTAGATGCTTGTCAGGGATGGCTGAGAAAACCGTGAGCGAGGTGACGGTCACGTTTCCGGCCCGCCGAAAGCCCTGGAGACTTCCCCCGATAGGGTCGACGACCGTGGCGAACAAGAACATTCCCGACCCCGGCTTCCCCGACGACGACGGCTCCGCCGACCCCCGGCTGAGCGCCGCGCTCGCCGCCTGGGCCGACGACCGGACCGCCGTGGGGCCCGTCCTCGAAGCGCTCAAGGGCGCCCGGCTGCTCGTGCCCGTCGTGGCCGTGCTCGGCGAGGTCGAAACCGACGAGAACGGACTGCGCCGCGAGAAGACCAGCGACATGGCGGTGCCCACCCTCAAGGCCGGCGACCGCACCGCGCTGCCCGCCTTCACCTCCACCGACAGCCTCGCCCGCTGGGACCCCGTCGCCCGCCCCGTCGCCGTACCGCTGCACCAGGTCCTGCAGGCCGCCGCGCACGAGAAGGCCGACACGATCGTCCTCGACCTGGCCGGCCCCGTCCCCTACGAGCTGACCGGCCGGGCCCTGCTCGCGCTCGCCGAGGGACGCACCACCACCGACCCGCTGGCCGACCCCGCCGTGCTCGACGCCGTACGCGCCGCCGTCGCGGCCGAGCCGGCCGTGCTCCGCGCGCACCTCGGTCCCGGACAGGCCGACGGCACCCTGGCCCTGGTCCTCGACGCGACCGCGCCCCCGGCCGAGACCGCGCGGGCCGTCGCCGGGCGCATCGCCGCCGACGAGACACTGCGGGCCCGCCTGGTACGGGGCCTCGACCTGGCACTGCTGCCGACCGGGACGACCCCACCGGGCGAGCCCCTGTACGTACGGGCGTAGCCCTCGGGGACAGCCGGGACCAGGGCCTAGCCGTAGATCGGGCCCGTGTACTTCTCGCCCGGGCCCTGGCCCGGCTCGTCCGGGACGAGCGACGCCTCGCGGAACGCCAGCTGCAGCGACTTCAGACCGTCGCGCAGCGGGGCCGCGTGGAAGGAGCTGATCTCGGTCGCGGACGCGTCCAGCAGACCGGCGAGGGCGGTGACCAGCTTGCGGGCCTCGTCCAGGTCCTTGTACTTGTTGCCCTCCTCGGTCAGACCGAGCTTCACCGCGGCGGCGCTCATCAGGTTGACGGCGACCGTCACGATCACCTCGACCGCGGGGACCTCGGCGATGTCGCGGGTCATCGAGTCGAAGTCGGGGTTCTCAGGAGGGGTCTCACTCATGCCCCACACGATAGGCCCCGTCACGTACCTCCCGACCTGCGGGAGTCCGCCGCGGCCCGATTGGCACGGGAGGTTTGAACCCGGTATGGTTGTGTCAACGACCGGCTGGACACCTGTGTGTCCGGCCCGCAAGTGGAGGCTCCGCACTCCCACCTGACTGTCCTCCGGGGCGGCAGGTCACCCGGTCAGGCGGCCCCCACCGTTCCGTACGGACGGTGGAGTCGTCCGATATTGCGCCCCGCGGCACACCCGCGGCGGTGCTCCGGCAGTTCATGGAGCCCCGCCTGTGTTCCGTCAGGGGCATTTTTCATGGCTCCCGGTGGTTGGTCCCTATGTCAACCAGACATGACGCGGCGGTCCGCCAGACCGTCGTGTGGTGCTACCGAGGAGGATCCATCAGCGCCGAGCCCCGCATCAACGACCGGATTCGCGTTCCCGAGGTGCGACTTGTCGGTCCCAGCGGCGAGCAGGTCGGGATTGTTCCGCTTGCCAAGGCCCTGGAGCTTGCGCAGGAGTACGACCTCGATCTCGTCGAGGTGGCCGCGAACGCCCGTCCGCCGGTCTGCAAGCTCATGGACTACGGGAAGTTCAAGTACGAGTCGGCCATGAAGGCCCGTGAGGCGCGCAAGAACCAGGCGCACACGGTCATCAAGGAGATGAAGCTCCGGCCGAAGATCGACCCGCACGACTATGACACCAAGAAGGGTCACGTCGTCCGGTTCCTCAAGCAGGGCGACAAGGTCAAGATCACGATCATGTTCCGTGGTCGCGAGCAGTCCCGGCCCGAGCTGGGCTACCGACTGCTGCAGCGTCTCGCGGAGGACGTCCAGGAGCTCGGGTTCGTCGAGTCGAACCCGAAGCAGGACGGCCGAAACATGATCATGGTCCTCGGTCCGCACAAGAAGAAGACCGAGGCGATGGCCGAGGCCCGTCAGGCTCAGGAAGCCCGGAAGGCGGAAGCGAAGGCCAACCCCGGCAAGTCGCAGAACGCCGCCGACGCCGAGCACGTCGAGGTCGAGGCGCCGGCCGAGGAGCCTGCCGAGGCGTAAGTCCCCGGGACGCGAGTCCGGGGGAAGCCCTGGACACCGGTCCAGGGTGTCAACCGATAGAAATGACGTTCCGTCGTGCCCGGTTTCGCGACCGGGCACCGGAGCGCCACTGACGAGGAGAGAACGGCGCTATGCCGAAGAACAAGTCGCACAGCGGTGCCAGCAAGCGCTTCAAGGTCACCGGCTCCGGCAAGGTGCTCCGTGAGCGCGCCGGCAAGCGCCACCTGCTCGAGCACAAGTCGTCCCGCGTGACGCGTCGCCTCACCGGCAACGCCGAGATGGCCCCGGGCGACGCCGCGAAGATCAAGAAGCTTCTCGGCAAGTGACGTCCGCGGCGCCCCCTGTGAGCGCCGTACGTCAGGACCGGGACCCCATCGATTTCGGGTCGTGTGACGACAACCACGGCCCCGCTACAAGGAGTTAAAAAGTGGCACGCGTCAAGCGGGCAGTCAACGCCCACAAGAAGCGCCGGGCGATCCTCGAGCAGGCCTCCGGCTACCGCGGTCAGCGTTCGCGCCTGTACCGCAAGGCCAAGGAGCAGGTCACCCACTCGCTGGTCTACAACTACAACGACCGCAAGAAGCGCAAGGGTGACTTCCGGCAGCTGTGGATCCAGCGCATCAACGCTGCGGCCCGCCAGAACGGCATGACGTACAACCGCCTCATCCAGGGTCTGAAGGCCGCGAACATCGAGGTCGACCGCAAGATCCTCGCGGAGCTGGCCGTCAACGACGCCACCGCGTTCGCCGCGCTGGTCGAGGTCGCGCAGAAGGCGCTGCCGGCGGACGTCAACGCGCCCAAGGCAGCGTGACGCTGCGCTGGCTCTGAGCCGCGTATGACCCGGGCCCGCAGGTGCAAGCTGCCTGTGGGCCCGGGTCTTTTGGTGCGTTGTCGGGTGCGGGTGAGTGGGGCTTCTCGCGCAGTTCCCCGCGCCCCTCAAGGGCCTCCGGCCCTTTCGGGCCGAAAAGCACAGGGCGCAGCTCCTGCTTCTTCAGGAGCGCGGGGAACTGCGCGCGCAACCACGGACCACCCGTACCCGCCGACGCACCCGCACCCCCGAGCTCTCGGGCGTCCCTCCCCACCCCCTCGATCCAAAAGGTGACCCATGCCCACCCCTGAGTTGATCTCCCCCCGCTCCGCCCGCGTCTCCGCGGCCCGGCGGCTCGGGAAGCGGAACTTCCGGGGGAAGGACCGGCTCTTCCTCGCGGAGGGACCGCAGGCCGTGCGCGAGGCCGCCGGACACCGGCCGAACGGCACACCCACCCTGGTCGAGCTCTTCGTCACGGTCGACGCCGCGGAGCGGTACGCCGACATCGTCGGCGACGCCCGCACAGCCGGCGCTCGCGTCCACCTCGCCGACGAGACCGTCATCGCCGACATCTCCACGACCGTCACCCCGCAGGGCCTCGTCGGGATCTGCCGGTTCCTCGACACCCCCTTCGCGGAGATCCTCGACAGCCGCCCCAAGCTCGTCGCCGTGCTCGCCCACGTCCGCGACCCCGGCAACGCCGGCACCGTGCTGCGGTGCGCCGACGCCGCCGGAGCCGAGGCCGTCGTGCTCACCGACGCCTCCGTGGACCTCTACAACCCCAAGGCCGTGCGCGCCTCCGTCGGGTCGCTGTTCCATCTGCCGGTCGCCGTCGGCGTGCCCGTGGACGAGGCCGTCGCGGGGCTCAAGGGCATCGGCGTACGCGTCCTCGCCGCCGACGGAGCGGGACAGGACGACCTCGACGACGAACTCGACAAGGGCACGATGGGCGGGCCCACGGCCTGGGTGTTCGGCAACGAGGCCTGGGGGCTGCCCGAGGAGACACGGGCGCTGGCCGACGCCGTCGTCCGGGTACCGATCCACGGAAAGGCGGAAAGCCTGAACCTGGCGACCGCCGCCGCCGTATGTCTCTACGCGTCCGCCCGTGCACAGCGCGCCTTCGGAGGGTGCCGCACCGTCACGCCCAGCTAGTAGGGTGACGGGCTCGGGGGCCCACTGCACAACGCGAGAGGTGGGGTACGGGGATGAGGGTCGGCACCAGCGGCACACCGGTGGCACGGGACGTGCGCGCCACATCCGCGCCCCGGCAGGGCGATCTCGCCGAACTGGGCATCGACCCCGACGACCTCCCCGACGGACTGGTCGTGGCCGACGAGAACGGCCGCGTGATCTGCTTCAACGCCGCCGCGGTCCGGATCACCGCCACCCCCGCCGCCGAGGCCCTCGGCCGCCCCCTCGATTGGGCCCTCCCCTTAGAAGACCTCGAAGGCCGCCGCTGGTGGCAGCTGACCGACCCGTACGGGGGCCTCGCCATCCGCGTCGGACAGCCCGAGCGGAACCTGCTGCTGCCCGGGGCGCGCGAGATCCTCGTATCGGCCCGCTACATCCGCAGCGAACCCACCGGCCCGGTCCGCCGGGTCGTCGTCTCGCTGCGCGACACCGAGGCCCGGCGCCGCACCGAACGCAGCCACGCCGAACTCATCGCCACCGTGGCCCACGAACTGCGCTCACCCCTGACCTCGGTCAAGGGGTTCACCGCGACGCTGCTCGCCAAGTGGGAGCGGTTCACGGACGACCAGAAGAAGCTGATGCTGGAGACCGTCGACGCCGACGCCAACCGGGTCACCCGGCTCATCGCCGAGCTGCTCGACATCTCGCGCATCGACTCGGGCCGGCTCGAGGTGCGGCGGCAACCCGTCGACATGGGCGCGGCCGTCGGACGGCACATCCAGGCCTATGTCGCCGCCGGGCAGCCCGCCGACCGGTTCCTGCTGCGGATCGAGCAGCCGCTGCCTGATCTCTGGGCCGACCCGGACAAGATCGACCAGGTGCTGAGCAACCTGCTGGAAAATGCGGTGCGGCACGGCGAGGGAACCGTCACGATTGACGTCACGGCCACGGCGTCCCCCCGGGAGGGCGAGGACACCGCCACGTCGGTCACGGTGAGCGACGAGGGCAGTGGCATTCCGGAGGAGTCCATGAACCGCGTCTTCACCCGCTTCTGGCGGGGCAGCAAGCGCGGGGGCACCGGTCTCGGGCTGTACATCGTCAAGGGCATCGTCGAAGCCCACGGCGGCACCATCACCGTCGGACGCGCCCCCGGTGGCGGCGCCGAGTTCCGATTTACGTTGCCCGTGGCGGCGCCGGCCTATCTGGCGTGAGCACCACGGGCGCGTTCGTACACCTCCACCCCGTTAGACTCGGCCTTTGGCACCTTTGTGTCCCAAAAACCGTGACGATCTGTCCACGAGTCGGTACGGGGACCATCCGCCAGCCAATCGGAAGCACGGGAAGAGATGTCGGCACCGAATAAGTCGTACGACCCTGTAGAGGTCGAGGCCTTGAAACCGGAAGAGATCGAGCGCATGCGGGACGAGGCGCTCGCCGCCTTCGCCGCCGCGGACTCCCTCGACGCGCTCCAGGAGGCCAAGGTCGCCCACACCGGGGGCACCTCCCCGCTGGCCCTCGCCAACCGCGAGATCGGCGCGCTGCCCCCGCAGGCCAAGGCCGCCGCGGGCAAGCTCGTCGGCCAGGCGCGGGGCGCGGTGAACAAGGGCCTCGCCGCCCGGCAGAGCGAGCTGGAGGCCGAGCGTGACGCCCGGGTGCTGGTCGAGGAGGCAGTGGACGTCACGCTGCCGTACGACCGCGTCCCCGCCGGCGCCCGCCACCCGCTCACCACGCTGTCGGAGCGCATCGAGGACATCTTCGTGGCCATGGGCTACGAGGTCGCCGAGGGCCCGCAGGTCGAGGCCGAGTGGTTCAACTTCGACGCGCTCAACATCGGCCCGGACCACCCGGCCCGGGGCGAGGCGGACACCTTCTTCGTGCAGGGCCCCGAGGGCGGTACCGAGTCCGGTGTCGTGCTGCGCACCCACACCTCGCCCGTGCAGATCCGCTCCCTGCTCGACCGTGAGCTGCCGGTGTACGTGATCTGTCCCGGCCGCGTATACCGCACCGACGAGCTGGACGCCACGCACACCCCGGTCTTCCACCAGGTCGAGCTGCTCGCCGTCGACGAGGGCCTGACCATGGCCGACCTCAAGGGCACCCTCGACCACATGGTCCAGTCGCTGTTCGGCGAGGGCATGAAGACCCGGCTCAGGCCGAACTTCTTCCCGTTCACCGAGCCGTCCGCCGAGATGGACATGCTCTGCTACGTCTGCAAGGGCACCTCCGTCGGCAACCCCGACCGCCCCTGCCGCACCTGCTCCAGCGAGGGCTGGATCGAGCTGGGCGGCTGCGGCATGGTCAACCCCCGGGTCCTCACCGCCTGCGGCGTCGACCCCGAGAAGTACAGCGGATTCGCCTTCGGGTTCGGCATCGAGCGGATGCTGATGTTCCGCCACAACGTCGAAGACATGCGAGACATGGTCGAGGGTGACGTCCGGTTCACCCGGCCGTTCGGGATGGAGATCTGATGCGGGTCCCGCTTTCCTGGCTGCGGGAGTACGTCGACCTGCCGGCCACCGAGACCGGTCGTGACGTCCAGGCCAAGCTCATCTCGGCCGGCCTGGAGGTGGAGACCGTCGAGCAGCTCGGCGACGGCCTCAAGGGCCCCCTCGTCGTCGGTCAGGTGCTGACCATCGAGGAGCTGACGGAGTTCAAGAAGCCCATCCGCTTCTGCACCGTCGACGTCGGCACCGCCAACGGCACCGGCGAGCCCCAGGAGATCGTCTGCGGCGCCCGCAACTTCGCCGTCGGCGACAAGGTCGTCGTGGTCCTCCCGGGCGCCGAACTGCCCGGCGGCTTCGCCATCTCCGCCCGCAAGACCTACGGCCGCAACTCCCACGGCATGATCTGCTCCAGCGACGAGCTGGGCATGGGCGACGACGGCACCAAGGGCATCATCGTGCTGCCGCCGGAGACCGAGGTCGGCAAGGACGCGATCGAGCTCCTGGAGCTGGTCGACGAGGTCCTCGACATCGCCGTCACGCCCGACCGCGGCTACTGCCTGTCGATCCGCGGCGTCGCCCGCGAGACCGCCATCGCCTACGGTCTGCCGCTGCGCGACCCGGCCCTCCTCGACGTCCCCGGGCCGAACGCGTTCGGGCACCCCGTCCAGGTCTCCGACCCGCTCGGCTGCGACCGCTTCACCGCCCGCACCGTCACCGGGCTCGACCCCGAGGCGCGCTCCCCGATCTGGCTCAAGCGCCGGCTGCAGAAGGTCGGCATGCGCCCGATCTCGCTCGCCGTCGACATCACCAACTACGTGATGATGGAGCTGGGCCAGCCGCTGCACGCGTACGACCGCTCCCTCGTCCAGGGCACCATCGGCGTCCGCCGGGCCGAGGAGGGCGAGAAGATCGTCACCCTCGACGGCACCACCCGCACCCTCCACGCCGAGGACCTGGTGATCACCGACGAGCGCGGCCCCATCGGCCTCGCGGGTGTCATGGGCGGCGCCGACACCGAGATCGCCGATCACGACGATGTGGAGAACGCCTCCGTCGACGTCGTCATCGAGGCCGCCCACTTCGACCAGGTCGCCATCGCGCGCACGGCCCGCCGGCACAAGCTGTCGTCGGAGGCGTCCCGCCGCTTCGAGCGCGGCGTCGACCCGCTGGCCGCGGCCGCCGCCGCGCAGCGCACCGTCGACCTGCTCGTGCTCCTCGCGGGCGGCACCGCCGACGCGGGCGTCACCGAGGTGATCGCCCCGTCCGCGCCCCGCACGATCACGATCCCGGCGGACCACCCGGACCGGGTCGCGGGGGTCGAGTACGGCCGGGAGACCGTCGTACGCCGCCTCCAGGAGGTCGGCTGCGACGTCTACGGGCAGGACGAGCTGATCGTCACCGTGCCGTCGTGGCGGCCCGACCTCACCGACCCGAACGACCTCGCCGAAGAGGTCATCCGGCTGGAGGGCTACGAGAACCTGCCCTCCACGCTGCCCAAGCCCCCCGCGGGGCGCGGCCTCACCCAGCGGCAGCGACTGCACCGCCGGGTCGGGCGGGCGCTGGCCGGTGCCGGATACGTCGAGGCGCCGAACTACCCCTTCATCGGCGAGCAGGTCTTCGACCAGCTCGGTCTGGAGGCGGACGACCCGGCCCGCCGCGTCGTCAGGCTCACCAACCCGCTGAGCGACGAGGAGCCCGCGCTGCGCACCTCGCTGCTGCCGGGTCTGCTGGGCGCGCTGCGGCGCAACGACGGCCGGGGCACGCACGACCTCGCCCTGTTCGAGACCGGCCTGGTCTTCCTCCCCCGCGAGGAGCAGCGGGTCGCCGTCGCGCTGCCGGTCGACCGCCGGCCCACCGACGAGGAGATCGCGACGCTGAACGCCGCGCTGCCCGAGCAGCCGCGCCACGTCGCCGTCGTCGTCGCCGGGGCCCGTGAGCAGGCCGGCTGGTGGGGCAAGGGCCGTCCGGCCGACTGGGCCGACACCGTCGAGGCGGGCCGCGCGGTCGCCCGCGAGGCCGGTGCCGAACTGATTGTCCGCAAGGGCCAGTACGGTCCCTGGCACCCTGGCCGCTGCGCCGAGTTCGTGGTCGTCGCCGACGGCACCGAGCGGGTCGTCGGCCACGCCGGTGAGCTGCACCCGCGCGTCCTGGAGGCCCTCGGGCTGCCGGCCCGGACCGCCGCGATGGAGATCGACCTGGACGCCCTGGAGCAGGTGGGGGACAGCACCCCGCAGGCGCCGAGCATCTCCACGTTCCCGGTCGCCACGCAGGACGTCGCGCTCGTCGTCGACGCGTTCGTGCCGCACGCCGACGTGGAGGCCGCGCTGCGTGAGGGCGCGGGTGAACTCCTGGAGGGCATCCGGCTGTTCGACGTGTACGAGAACGCCGAGCAGCTGGGTGACGGGCGGAAGTCGCTGGCGTACGCGATGCGCTTCCGCGCCGCGGATCGCACGCTGACCGTGGACGAGGCGTCGGCGGCCCGGGACGCGGCGGTCGCCCTCGCGGGCGAGCGTACGGGGGCCGTGCTGCGTAGTTAGGGCGTTTGAGGGGTGGGGGACTGCGGTCGTACGGCGGCTGCGGGTCGTTCGTGGCTTGTCGCGCAGTTCCCCGCGCCCCTTGTGGGGGGGGTGCTTCTATCTGTTCGGTCAAGGGCTGTGGGCTTGGTCAGGCTGTTTGTTCGTGCCCGGGCTGGTAGAGGGTGCGGTGTTTGAGCATGGCGTGCAGGACGTCGACGCGGCGGCGGGTGAGGCAGATGAGGGCGGCGTTGTGGCGCTTCTTCTCCGCGCGTTTCCTGTCGTAGTAGGCCCGCGATTCGGGGCTGCTCAGGGAAGCGAACGAGGCCAGGAACAGGGCCCGTTTGAGCGTCTTGTTGCCGCCGCGGGGTGGTCCTTCGCCCCGGATGGAGGTTCCGGAGCGGCGTGTGGTGGGGGTCAGTCCCGCGTAGGAGGCCAGGTGGGCGGCGGTGGGGAACGCGCTGGCGTCGCCGACCTCGGCCAGGATGCGGGCGCCGGTCCTGACCGCGACCCCGGGCATGGAGGTCAGGACCTTCGCGAGAGGGTGGGCCTCCAGCAGTGCGGCGACCCGCGTCTCCAGGACGTCCCGGCGCTTGAGGAGCACGGCGAGGGCCTCGGCCAGACCGGAGACGATCTCCCCCGCCGAGGCTGTGCCGGGAACCTGCACGGTCTGCTCTGCCAGGGCGGTGGTGATCTGGTCGGCCAGGGTGTGAGCGCTGCGCATCCGCGGGGCGGCCTGGAGCATGACCTGCGCGATCTGCTCGGTGCCGGCCTGGGCCAGCTGGGTGGGGGAGCCGTAGGTCTGCAGCAGGGCCAGGACGGCCGGGTGGCGCAGGCGGGGCCCGAGGACGCGTTCGAGTGCGGGGTGGACGGAGGTGAGCAGGCCGCGCAGCCGGTTGGAGGTGCGGGTGGCGTCCTGGGCGAGGTCGTCGTCGTGGCCCAGGACCATGGTCAGTTCGGCCCGCACGCTCTCGTCGGGATCGATGGAATGCAGCAGGTGGGGCATGGTGCGGGCGGCATCGGCGATGACGTAGGCGTCGCGAGCGTCGGTCTTGCCGGTGCCGGGGTGCAGATCGGCCAGCCGGCGCATCGACAGGCCGGGCAGGTAGGCGACTTCGCATCCACAGGCGCGGGCGACGGTGACCGCCAGGGTGCCGATGGAGGCCGGCTGGTCGACCACGACCAGGACCTTCCCCTTGCGCCCCAGGCGGTTGAACAGCTCGCGCAGCTGGGGCTCGTTGTTGGGCAGCGGTTTGTCGAAGGCCGTGCGGCCATCACGCAGCAGGGCCGTGCCGTGATGCTCGGACTTGCCGACGTCCAGGGCGCAGAAGACATCGATCGATGGGAAGTCGTTGCTGGTCACCGGGCTTTCCCTCCCCTCCCGGCACAATGGGTGGCCTGCCGGGACACCGGAGATCGGCAGCCACATTACGCAGCCCTGCCCATGGGCGGACACGCTTCCATCAGCGATCAACCGGTGCCGCCGGGACCAGTGACAGCACCCCCCGGATCATCAAGGACAGGGGCAAAGAGTCATACCGGCCCCGATGGCCACGAACCCGAACCGGGCTCTACGAAGAAGGTAATGGGCGAGCCCCCCACACCCCCATCAGCCCTCAGCGGTCACCTCACTCATCCGGGTGACAATCTCGGGTGATCTACCCGAACAGGGCACGTGGTCGACAGAATCGGACCGGCCTCTCTGGGCCGTACACGCTGTCCGGGCCTGATGGGGGGCCAACGGCATGATTCGCAACAGGGCTGGGGTTCCTCGTCGTGCGTGGTCCCGGGGGCGCCGCCTGTCCAGTCGGCTCGGGGCCGGGATCGTCGGCGGTGCCGTGGTCCTCGCGGCCGGCACCGGGATGATGCTGCACGTCAGGCGGAAGTTGCTGCGGGAAGTGCGGCAGGCGCGCGCGGTCGCGGGCGTCGCCCGGAGCCTGCTGCTCCGGCCGCTGCCCGCGCGGATCGACGGGCTCGCCACCGCCGCCGCCCAGCTCTCCGCCGACCGGGGCGCGACCGTCGGTGGCGATCTGTACGAGGTGATCGCCACCGAGCACGGGGTACGGGTCGTGATGGGCGACGTACGCGGCCACGGCCTCCCCGCCGTCGGGACCGTCGCCGCCGTCCTCGGCTGCTTCCGCGAGGCCGTCCACGACGAGGCCGAACTCGCCGGCGTCCTCACCCGCCTCGACCGTGCCCTCGCCCGCCATCTCCGGGACCGCGCCCGCACCGAGGCCATGGAGGAATTCGTCACCGTCCTCCTGCTGGAGATCACCCCCGACGGCGATCTCCACGCCCTCAACTGCGGCCATCCCTGGCCCTACCTGCTCAGCGTCGGCCGCGCGTCGCCCGTCACCCGGGCCGACCCCCTGCCCCCGCTCGGCCTCTTCCCGCTGCCCGCCGAGCTCCCGGTCACGCCCTGCGGCCAACTCCTCCCGGGCGAGGCCCTGTTCCTGCACACGGACGGAGTGGAGGACGCGAGGGACGGCCAGGGCCGCTTCTTCCCCCTGGCGGCCACGCTGAGGGAAGCCGTACGCGGCCGACCCGTCTGTCCCCAGGCCGTCCTGCGGGCCGTGTTCTGGCAACTTCTCCGCCACACAGGAGGAAGGCCCATGGACGACATCGCGATACTGCTACTCCGTAACGACCGCCCGTTTGTTCTTAGGGGCGCGGGGAACTGCGCGATCAGCCACGATGCACCCGCACCCGACAACCCACCGGTCGCCCCCACCCCGTAGTCGCCCCCGTCCCACCCGGCCAGGGCCACCGCACTGTACGAGGGGGAGCCGGCGGCCCGGCCGGCCTCTTGGCGAGGGATCCCAGTCAACCTGTCCGAAACTCTCTGCGACAGCGCGCACACAGCCCGGATTGGGGCGTTCCCTTCACACCCCGTGTGAAGGGGGAGGCGCTACGCTGCGATTCGCCGGCACCGAGCCACCGGAGGGCCTCCATGCAGCCCAACACCCTGCTCGACGCGATCCTCGACGAGGCCGGTATCTCCCACGCCGGTCTCGCCGCCCACGTCAATCAGGCGGGGCGGGCCCGGGGGCTGGCGCTGAGATACGAACACACCGCCGTGGCACGGTGGTTGAAGGGGCAGCGGCCGCGAGGACAGGTGCCCGACCTGATCTGTGAGGTGCTCGCCGGGCGGCTGCGCAGGACCGTCACCCTCGACGACATCGGGCTCGGCGTGCCGGGCGAGGCCGCCTCCCCGCACGGTGCCGGGCTCTCCGGTTTCGTGGAGCGCGCCACCGCCCTGTGGCGCTCCGACGAACAACAGCGGCCCCATGTCCTGGGCGCCCCCGCCGTCACCGGGACCCCCGCCGTGATGCCCGTCTGGGAGTGGGAGAACCCGCCGGAGGACGTCGACGTCTCCCGTGGGGGACGGCATCAGGTCAGCATGGCCGACATCGAGATGCTGCGCGCCGCCCGGACGCATTACGAGCAGCTGTACCGCAAGGCCGGGGGCGTCGCCACCCGCACCCGGATCGTCGGGTTCCTCAACGCCGAGGCCGCGCCGCTGCTGCGGGGCAGCTACACCGACGCCACCGGCCGCCAACTGCACCGGGCCACTGGGGGGTTGGTCGCGATCGCCGGGATCTGCGCGTACGACTCCGACGCCCACGGTCTGGCCCAGCGCTACTTCCACCAGGCGCTGCGGCTGGCCAAGGCCAGCGGGGACCGGGGGCTGGGGGCGTACGTGATCGCGCTCCTGGTCAACCAGTCGCTGTTCATGCGGGAGTACCGGCAGGCCGTCGCCTTCGCCGAGGCGGCGCTGCGCACGGCCGGCACGGACATCACCCCGGCGCTCGCCTCCGATCTGTACGCGATGCAGGCGAAGGCGTACGCGCACCTCGGCGACGGCACGAGCTCGCTGTCCTGCATCCGGCGGGCGGAGCAGGCCGCCGAGCGCATCCGGCGCGGGTGCGAACCCGATGAGACCGGCTATGTCCAACCCGGCCTGGTGAACGTACAGGTGGCGGAGGCACTGCTCAGCCTCGGTGACCTGACGGCCGCGGCGGAGCACGCCGCGGCGGCCGTCGACTCCCCGGCGCACGACCGGGGGCGGGTGCACCGGCTCGCGATGTTCAGCCAGATCGAACTGCGGCAGGGCAACGCGGACAAGGCGGTGGCCACCGCCGTCGAAATGGCCGAGCGGGCACGCGGAATGGAGTCCATGCGCCTGCGTGACAGACTGCGGGCGGTCCGCGAGCACCTCGTGCGCAGCGGCTGCGCGGGAACCTCCGAGGCCGCCGAACTCATCGACGGGGCACTGCGCGTACCGCTCTGACGCCGTCCCGGGGCGCGGCCGTGCACCGGCTGTGCGCCTGCTGTCACCAAGCTCCTGCTGCGATATTGCCACTTACTCGGCGGAAGGTGGCAGAACCGTGCAGTGGACGAAACAGAGCGAACAAACTGTGTACTCGAACCGCTGGTTCAGCGTCAATCTCGCGGATGTGGCGTTGCCGGACGGGCGGCACCTCGATCACTTCCTGATACGGCTGCGGCCCGTCGCCGTGGCCACCGTGGTCAACGAGTCGAACGAGGTGCTGCTCCTGTGGCGGCACCGCTTCATCACCGACAGCTGGGGCTGGGAGCTCGCGGCGGGCGTCGTCGAGGACGGCGAAGCCATCGCCGAGGCGGCGGCCCGTGAACTGGAGGAGGAGACCGGATGGCGGCCGGGACCCCTGCGCCACCTGATGAGCGTCGAGCCCTCCAACGGGCTCGCCGACGCCCGGCACCACATCTACTGGGCCGACGAGGGCGCGTACGTCGGTCACCCCGTGGACGACTTCGAGTCGGACCGTCGGGAATGGGTCCCCCTCAAGCTCGTCCCCGACATGGTCGCCCGCGGCGAGGTCCCGGCCGCCAACATGGCGGCCGCTCTGCTCCTGCTGCACCACCTACGGCTCGGGCAGGACGCCCAGTCCTGACTCCCCCGTCGCGTCCCGCCCGAGGGGCCCTCACCGGCCCAACGCCTGCCAGATGGACACCACCAGGGCGCCCAGGGCCGTGAGGGCCGCCACCGCGGGCAGCGGCCAGCGGGCGTGCTCCAGGCTGACGACCCGCGCGCTCAGATCGTCCAGTTCCTTGGCGGTCTGCTCGGCGCGGTGGCTCAGCAGGGTGTGCCCGCCTTCGACGCGCGCGTGCGCCACGTCCAGACGGCGGCGTAACTCTGCGAGTTCGCCATGGAGCACGGGATGCTCGGGGTCGATGGCCACGAGTCCGCTCCTTTCTGTAGTCGTCGTCATCCCTTGCATGCGCACGTGAAGTCAACTCGCCTGGTGGGCGCGTGGGGAGAGTGTGCGAGCGGCATATGCGGGTCCGCCGCGCACACGGTGTGTGAATACGACGGGCCCGGCACCGTCTCCGGTGCCGGGCCCGCGCGTGAAAGGAACTGACCGTGCGTAGTCGGACGGCCGGGGGATCAGGCGTAGGCGTAGAAGCCCGACCCCGACTTCCGGCCCAGCCGCCCCGCGTCCACCATGCGCTGGAGCAGCGGGGGAGCGGCGTACAGCGGCTCCTTGTACTCCTCGTACATGCTGTTGGCGATGGAGACGATGGTGTCCAGGCCGATCAGGTCGGAGAGCTTCAGTGGCCCCATCGGGTGGGCGCAGCCCAGCTCCATGCCGTTGTCGATGTCCTCGCGGCCCGCGATGCCCGACTCGAACATCCGGATCGCGGAGAGCAGATACGGCACCAGCAGCGCGTTGACGACGAAGCCCGAGCGGTCCTGGGCCCGCACGGCGTGCTTGCCGAGCACCTTCTCGGCGAACAGCTGCGCCCGGCTGAGCGTGCCCTCGGAGGTGGTCAGCGCCGGGATCAGCTCGACGAGCTTCTGCACCGGGGCCGGGTTGAAGAAGTGGATGCCGATGACCTGGTCGGGCCGCGAGGTGGCGACCGCGAGCTTCACCAGCGGGATCGAGGAGGTGTTGGAGGCGAGGATCGCGTCCGGGCGGGTCACCACCTGGTCGAGCACCTGGAAGATCTCCGTCTTCACCTGCTCGTTCTCCACGACCGCCTCGATGACGAGGTCACGGTCGGCGAACTCGCCGAGATCGGTGGTGAAGCTCAGGCGTGCCTGGGTCCCGTCCCGCTCCGCCTCGGTGATCTTGCCGCGCTCGGCGGCCTTGGACAGGGAGTTGAACAGCCGGGTACGGCCGATCTCCAGGGCTTCGCCGGTGGTCTCGGCGACCTTGACGTCCAGTCCGGCGCGGGCGCACACCTCGGCGATGCCCGCTCCCATCTGGCCGCAGCCCACGACTCCGACGCGTGCAATGTCTCCCGCCGGGATGTCCGTCACATCGTCCCTTTCACTGTATTTCGTGCCTGGCAGATACCCCTGGTGGGGGCCTGCGCCAAACCTGCACGTTACCCGCGACGCCTACTGATCAGTATTCCGGGTGTCACATGGAAGGCTTGGTCCGGGAACGGTCCGCGTCGGGGCGGACACGAGGGACGCGGTACGCGGAGGTACGAGGATGCATCGCAAGCCACGGATGTCACGGCGGGCCTTCTGGGCGACCGCGGCGGCGACCCTCGTGGCGGCCGGCGGCGTGGCGGCGGGCACCGCCATCGCCGGCGGCGACCCGAGCCCCCGCCGCAGGGCAGGCGAGGGCGAACTGCGCGGTATGTGGCTGGCCTCCGTCCTCAACCGGGACTGGCCCTCGAAGGCCGGTCTGACCGCCGCCGAACAGCGCGCCGAACTCCTCGCCCACCTCGACACGGCCGTGGACCGCCGCCTCAACGCGGTGATCTTCCAGGTCCGCCCCAGCGCCGACGCCCTCTGGCCCTCACCGCACGAGCCCTGGTCGCAGTACCTCACCGGCACCCAGGGCAAGGACCCAGGGTGGGACCCGCTGGGCACGGCCGTCGAGGAGGCGCACGCCCGGGGGCTCGAACTGCACGCCTGGTTCAACCCGTACCGGGTCGCGGTCCACACCGACCCGAGCCGGCTGGTCGCCTCGCACCCGGCCCGGCAGCACCCCGACTGGGTCGTCCCCTACGGCGGCAAGCTCTACTACAACCCCGGCATCCCCGCCGTCCGCGCCTTCGTGGAGAAGGCCATGCTCGACGCCGTGCGCAAGTACGCCGTCGACGCCGTGCACTTCGACGACTACTTCTACCCGTACCCGGTGGCCGGTCAGGTCTTCGACGACGACGAGGCCTACGACCGGTACGGCGCGAGCCTTCCCAACCGGGCGGCCTGGCGGCGCGACAACATCGACCTCCTGGTGCGGGAGACGGCGGCCCAGATCAAGACGATCCGCCCCGGCACCCAGTTCGGGATCAGCCCCTTCGGCGTGTGGCGCAACGCCGAGACCGACGCGTCGGGCTCGGACACCCGGGCGGGCGTGCAGACCTACGACGACCTGCACGCGGACACCCGGAAGTGGGTCCGGGAGAACTGGATCGACTACATCGTCCCGCAGCTGTACTGGAACATCGGCTTCGCCGCCGCCGACTACGCCAAGCTGCTGCCCTGGTGGGCGGAGACCGCCCGGGGCAGCGGGACGCGGCTGTACATCGGGGAGGCCCTCTACAAGGCGGGCGACCCGGCGCAGCCCGCGGCCTGGCAGGACCCGGCCGAGCTGTCGGCGCACCTCACCCTGGCCCGCGACTTCCCCGAGGCGCGCGGACACGTCTTCTTCTCGGCCAAGGAGGTCGGCCTCGACAAGATCGGCGCGATGGCACGCGTGGTCGCCGACCACTACCAGCGGCCGGCGGAACCACCGCGCTGACGCAGCCCGGGGGAAGGTTCGTGGTACTGGGTCCGGGGGGGCGCCGGAAGGGACAGCTACCTGGGGTCCCCGGGGTGGCGGACGACCGTGTCCGGGCCGGGGGACATCAGCGCCTCGTGCCCGTCGTCGTCGAACCTGACCCGGTAGGGCGGATTGCCGTCCTGACCGAGCACCTCCAGGACCTCCGCGGTCCGGTCGTGGTGCCCGACGGTCCTGCCGTGCACCAGCAGGGTGTCGCCTACATCTGCTCGCATCGGGGGCCTCCTCGTTCTGCACGGGAGTGGCGGTCCGTGCCCGCAGTCTATTGCGGGCGGCGCCGGACGGACCTGTGTGCGTACGGCTCTCACGCGCTCCCGCACCCGACTCAGGCGGACGAGCGCTGGGTGACCGCGATACAGACCAGCACGGCGGCGGCCGTCAGGGGCGCGGCCGGGGTGAGCTGCTCGCCGAGGAGCAGCACCGACCACACCAGTGTGAGCAGCGGCTGCGCCAGCTGCAACTGGCTGGCTTTCGGTATGCCGATCGCCGCCATGCCCCGGTACCAGACGACCAGCCCCAGGAACTGGGACCCGGCCGCCACCCACAACAGCCCGGCCACGCTGTGCGCGGTCAGCCGGGCCGGCTCGTACGACAGGGCCAGCAGTGCGCCCGGCAGGCTCAGCGGCAGACAGAGCACCAGGGCCCAGCCGATGACCTGCCAGCCCGGCATCACCCGGGCCAGTCGGCCGCCCTCGGTGTAGCCGGCCGCGCACACCAGCAGGGCGCCGAAGAGACAGAGGTCGGCCGTGGTCAGGGCGCCGCCGCTCTGGGTCACGGTGAACGCGAGCACCGCGGCGGCTCCGGCGAGGGCGGCGGTCCAGAAGGTGCGCGAGGGACGGGTGCCCATGCGCAGGGCCGAGAACAGGGCGGTCGTCAGCGGGAGCAGCCCGACCACGACGGCGGCGTGCGCGGTGGTGGAGGTCTGGAGCGCGAGCGTGGTCAGCATCGGGAAACCCAGCACGACACCGGCGGCCACGACCGCGAGCCCCGCCCAGTGCCGACGGCCCGGCAGGGGGACCCGCAGGGCCAGCAGACACCCGCCCGCGATGACGGCGGCCAGGGCGCTGCGGACGGCCACCAGTGACCAGGGGCCGAACCCTTCCAGGCCCCAGGCTGTGGCCGGGAAGGTGAGGGAGAAGGCGGTGACACCGAGGGCTGCCTGGAGCGTGCCGCCGGCGCGAAGACGTGGGCCGGGTGGCGGAGCGGCGGGGCCGGCGGCTGCCCGGTCGCCGCCCACCGCTACTGATGTTCCGGTGATAGCGCTACTCTCTACTCTCATGCACGAGCGTAGCAGCGTTGCGGAACTGGTGGAACAGCTGAGAAGAGAGCTCGACCGCTACTCCATTGGTGGAAAGCTGCCGTCGAGCCGTGCCCTCGTCGGGCGGTTCCGGGTGAGCCCGGTGACCGTGTCGCGAGCCTTGGCGCAGCTGGCCGCCGAGGGGCTGGTGGTGACCCGGCCGGGTGCCGGAGCCTTCCGGGCGAGCCCGCGCGAGAGCGGTACGGCCTCGGTGGGGGACACCTCCTGGCAGGAGGTCGCGCTGAGCGCGGACGGCAGCGCCGAGCCGTCGCCCCGCACGGTGGACGCCTCGGGGGTCCTGGTCTCGCTCGCCTCTCCGCCGCCCGGCGTCATCGAGTTCAACGGCGGCTATCTGCACCCCTCCCTCCAGCCGGAGCAGGCGATGGCCGCCGCGCTGTCCAGGGCCGGGCGGCGGCCCGGAGTGTGGGCGCGGCCGCCGGTCGAGGGGGTGCCCGAGCTGCGCGAGTGGTTCGCGCGGAGCATCGGCGGGGCGATCACCGCGGCCGAGGTGATCGTCGCGGCGGGCGGCCAGTCCGCCCTGACCACCGCGCTGCGCGCCCTCGCGCCGCCCGGGGCGCCCGTGCTCGTCGAATCGCCCACATACCCCGGCATGCTGGCGATCGCGCGGGCCGCCGGGCTGCGACCCGTACCGGTGCCGGTGGACGCGGACGGGGTCAGACCCGCCCTACTCACCGACGCGTTCAAGGCGTCCGGGGCGCGGGTCTTCGTCTGCCAGCCGCTCTTCCAGAACCCCACCGGCGCCGCCCTGTCGGCCGACCGCAGGGCAGAGGTGCTGCGGATCGCCCGCGAGGCGGGGGCCTTCGTCGTAGAGGACGACTTCGTACGCCGACTCGCGCACGAGGACGCCGGGCCCCTGCCCCGGCCTCTGGCCGCCGACGACCCGGACGGCGTGGTCGTGCACGTCTCCTCGCTGACCAAGGCGACCTCGCCCAGCTTCCGGGTGGGCGCCCTGGCCGCACGGGGCCCGGTCCTGGAGCGGCTGCGCGCCATCCAGGTCGTCGACACCTTCTTCGTGCCGCGCCCCCTTCAGGAGGCCGCACTCGAACTCGTCGGCTCGCCCGCCTGGCCCCGCCATCTCCGAGCGGTGTCGAGGGAGTTGAAGCTCCGTCGGGACGCCCTCACATCCGCGCTGCGGTCGCGTCTGCCCGAACTCGCCCTGCCCCACATCCCCTCCGGCGGCTACCACCTCTGGCTGCGCCTGCCCGACGGCACGGACGAGGCGGCCCTGGTCGCCGCCGCCCTGCGCGCGGGCGTCGCCGTCACCCCCGGCCGCCCCTACTTCAGCGCCGAACCCCCGGCCGGGCACCTGCGGTTGAGCTTCGCCGGGGTCGCAGGCGCGGGCGAGATCGCGGAAGGGGTGCGGCGGCTGGAGGAGGCCGTAAAGGGTTCGACAGCGGGCGCCCGGACTGCGAACGTCCCGCCATGAAAGACGAGTTGCAGCCCGCCGTCCCGAGGGGCCACGAGATCTCCGACGATCCCGGACGCATCGACGTCGAACGGGTCCACCACTGGCTGTCCACCGACGCGTACTGGGCCATCGGCCGCGCCCGCGAGAAGCAGGAGAGCGCGATCCGGGGATCCCTCAACTTCGGGGTGTACGAGGTGGGTTCGGGGGAGCAGGTGGCGTACGCGCGGGTGGTGACCGACGGGGCCACCTTCGCCTGGCTCTGCGATGTCTACGTCGCCCCCTCGGCGCGGGGGAACGGGCTCGGCACCGCGCTGGTCGCGGCCGTGCGCGAGCACCTGCGGCCCTCGGGGCTGCGGCGCCTCCTGCTCGCCACGCACGACGCGCACGGCGTCTACGCGAAGCTCGGGTTCGAGCCGCTCGCCAAGCCCGAGCAGTACATGGCGCTGCTGTTCGACTGAGGGGCGGGTGTGCGGGCGGGTGACCGGAACTCCAGGTGCGGTACCCCGGGTAACTCCTGAGTAACGGCCTCTTGACCTGCGCAGAACCCCGTTCCACCATCACCGCATGCATCTTCGGGTCACGTTCGTCGCCGCCGCGCGCTGCTCCTCGCTGCTCGCGGAGCGTTTCGAGGACGACCGGCCGCTGGACCAGGCCGGCTGGGACGAGGTGCAGCGCGCCGCCCATGAGCTGGTGCCGCTGGCGGCGGCCGAGCTGCGTTACTGCTCGCCCACGCCGCGCAGCCGGGCCACCGGGGACGCCCTCGGCTACGCGCCGCTGGCCCAGCCCGCGCTGCGGGACTGCGACATGGGCCGGTGGCGCGGCTTCACTCTGGGCGAGGCCATGGCACGGGAGCCCTCGGCCGTGGACGCCTGGCTCGCCGACCCACACGCGACCCCGCACGGCGGGGAGTCGCTGGTCGGCTTCATCTCCCGCATAGGCGGCTGGCTCGAGACCCGGCCGGCGGGCGCGGGTGGCCGGGTCGTCGCGGTGGCCGAGCCGTCCGTGCTGCGCGCCGCCCTGGTCTACGCCCTGAAGGCCCCGCCGTCGTCGTACTGGAACATGGACATCCGTCCCCTGTCGACGGTCACGGTCGCGGGCCACGCGGGTCGCTGGAACCTGCGGCTGGGCGCCGCGCAGTGAGCGGACGGGCTCAAGCCGGAGGGTCCCGGGTGTAGTCGGTGACCAGCAGCTGGTCCTTCGCGGGGCCGCCCACCCGCCACGTCGTCCGCCAGTGGTCCTCGTCGTACACCGCGAACTCGCCCCGGTAGAGGTCGGCGGCGCAGGGGTGCTCCGTCCGCCAGTGGCCCGTCGTCAGATCCAGGTCGTGGAAGGGGCGGCCGTCGGCGAAGCGGACGTCCACCGTTCCGGGCGCGGCCCCCGGCAGGAAGCGCAGCGTGCGTTCGGCGGGACGGGGGACGCCCTGCCAGACGAAAGTTCCGGTCTCCCGGTGCAGGAGGCCGCCGCCGTCCAGTGGGCTGAAAACGGTCGTCCCGGAGAACTCTCCTCCCGCGCCGCTGGCCAGATCCCGCACGGACCGCAGGACCCGCCACTCTCCGCGGAGATACGCCGACGCGTCGGGAACTGGCAGGAGACCGCTCATCCGTCCTTCTTCTCCGAGACTTTCGGTGCCGTGCGACCCGTTGACGGTGTCTTGGTCACCTCCCTATCTTGCCGTTCGAAGTACTGATCGCCGTTCAGGATTTCGAACAGATCCATCCAGGTAGGTGGCCGCCGCCTCCGTCCCGGCCCCCGTGCATGCCGAGGACGTCACCGACTGCGCGATCGGCGTCGACCCCAGGGCCAAGGGCGCGAAGATCGACGACACGATGTACGGCGTCTTCTTCGAGGACATCAACCGGGCCGCCGAAGGCGGCCTGTACGCCGAACTCGTGCAGAATCGGTCCTTCGAGTACTCGACCGCCGACAACCGCGCCTACACCCCCCTCACCTCGTGGGCCGTGGACGGCACCGCGCACGTCGTGAACGACGCCGGCCGGCTCAGCGAGCGCAACCGCAACTGCCTCTCCCTGGGCGCCGGTTCGGCCGTCACCAACGCGGGCTGCAACACCGGCGTCCACGTCGAGGAGGGCAAGAAGTACGACTTCTCGGTATGGGCGCGCGCCGACGGCCGTACGGCGCTGACGTCGCCCTCCAGGACACCGGCGGCACGCTCCCCGAGGCCCGTCGGGTGTCGGTCAAGGGCGGCTGGGAGCGCAAGCGCTCGCACCAGTGGAAGGACACGACGCGGAGCGTCGGCCCACGCGGCGGAGCCGCAGATGACACGTCCCGCGCCCCTGATCGGGCCTGCGGCCCGTCGAGGGCGGCTATGAGCGGCGGCGGGGCTTTCCGGGCCTGCCGCCGCTCTTGGCGTTCCTGCCGCCGGACGAGCCGGCCCGAGGGGTGCGGGCGGTCGGCTTGCCGGTGCCGGGGCGCTTGGGCTCCCGTTGCGCCTTCTGCTGTGGCTTCTTCTCCTCCGGGGGCTTCGCCCGGCCCCGCGAGCTGTTGACCGTGCGGCCCCGGACGATGCCGATGAAGTCCTCGACCATGTCGGTGGTCGCGTCCTGGGGCCAGGACAGGGCGACACGGGACTCGGGGGCGTCCGTGACCGGCCGGTAGGTGAGGTCCTTGCGGTGGTGGAGCCGGGCCAGCGACTGGGGCACGACGAGCAGCCCGATCCCGGCCGCCACCAGCTCGATCGCGTCCGCCGTGGTGGCGGGACGCTCGAACGCGGGCTCTCCCGGCGGGCGTTCCCAGTCGAGGGTGTCGTCCAGGGGATGCAGCACGACCTCGTCCGCCAGGTCCTCGGTGGTCACCTCCTCGACCGCCGCGACGACGTGGTCCTTGGGGACCACGACCACCGTGGTCTCGGCGTAGAGGGGGATCGCGCTGAGGTCGGTGCCGTCCACCGGCAGCCGTACGAAACCGGCGTCGGCCCCGCCGTCCCGCAGCACACCGAACGCCTCGGCGGCGGACACCTGGAGGAGGGTCAGAGGGATGTCGGGCAACCGCTCGTTCCAGATCCGCACCCACTTGGCGGGCGTCACCCCCGGGACGTAGGCGAGCCGGAACGAAGGGAGCGAGGAGGGTGCTTCCGAGCCTGTCACGTGACCAGGCTAACGGGCGGGGCGACGGGCCCGGTCCTCGCCGCCGGGCAGTGGTGTTCCCGGCGCCGAGCAGCGGCGTGGTCGGCGGTCGCGCACGCGCTCGATACCCTTGACCCCATGACGTCGCACCAGACCACCCAGACCATGAAGCCCGCCACCGCGGCGAAGAAGCTGGGTGTGTACCTCCAGGCCACGCCCGCCGAGTTCCAGGAGGGCGTCGTCTCGCGCGCCGAGCTGAGCGCGCTCCAGACGAACCCGCCGGCCTGGCTGGAGGAACTGCGCCGCAACGGCCCGCACCCCCGCCCGGTGGTCGCCGAGAAGCTGGGCGTCTCCATCGCGGGACTGGCGCGCGGCGGAGTCACCGAGCCCCTCACCACCGAGCAGATCGAGGCCCTGAAGCAGGACAGCCCCGAGTGGCTGCAGAAGGAGCGCGCCACCCAGGCCGAGGTCCGCAAGGAGGGCGCCCGCATCAAGAAGCGCAACGCCGAGCGGGCGGCCCAGGCGGACGACCGGCGTTAGGGTCGCGACGCGGCGGGCGGACGTGGACTGCCGAGGCACCACAACAGCCGCGCGGCGGTGATACCAGGAGCCGCGCGGCGGTAAGGGGAGGAGCCGTGCGGCGGTCAAACCAGGCCCCGCGGCGGCGAAAACCAGGAGCCGCGCGGTGGGAGCCCGGGGCAGGATGCCCCCTGTGGATCCTCTCCTGTGCGGGCTCGCCGGCAATCCGGCGCTGCCTGTCGCGCTGGTCGACGGGCTGATTGCGCTCGCGGACCCCGACATCGACGACGAACTCGCCCGCCGCGACGACCTGGGCCGGGCCCAGGCGATCACGCTGGCCGCGCGGGACGAGGCGGGCGGTGTGCTGCTGGCGTACGAGGGCCTGCTGACCGCCGCCGACGCCGACCCCACGGCACAGCCACGCGTCGCCCTCGCCCTGCTGGACCAACGCGCCGGCGACCCCGCGTGGGCCCGCCTCCTCGCCGCGTCCCCGGTCGTCGCACACCGGGAGCGGCTGGCCGCCTGCCCGGGACTGCCGCCGGATGTGGTGGAGACCCTCGCCGCGGACCCGGACGTAGGGGTCGTCGTGGAGCTGGCCCTGTGGGGCGAGCCGGACGTGGCCGCGCGGCTCGCCCGGCATCCGCACGCCGAGGTCCGCCGCGCGGTGGCGGCCAACGAGACGACGCCACCGGAGGTGCTGGCCGCCCTCGTCGGCGGCGAGGCGCTGCCTCCGGCCCGGCACTGCCTGGTCTGCGACCGGGAGGAGCCGCCGTTCGCACACAGCCCGGACTGCCCGCGGCCCGACTGTGAGCTGCGGCCGGGCGCCTCCTGCGACGGCTCCCACGAGTCCACCGCCCTCGACATCCTGCGGGCGGCCCTGGAGAACCCGGCCACACCGGCGGAGGCGGCAGCGGGCTTCGCCGACCACCCCTCCATGCTGCTGCGCTGGGCGCTCGCGGCCCGCCCCGGCCTGCCTCCGCAGGCGTACGCGCGACTGGCCGTGGACCCCACGCCCGGTGTGCGCGCCGACCTCGCCTCGAACCCCGCGATCGACGACACCCTGATCCGCGTGCTGGCCGGCGACAGCTCGCCCGACGTGCGGCGCGCGCTCGCGCACAACCCACGCGTGCCGCTCGACGTCCTCGCGGACCTGACCGCCACCACCCGGATCGGTGCCATGCCACTGCCACGGATCGCCTCCGCCACGGCCGCCGAGGTCGAGGAGCTGGCCCGGTCGCCGCACGCCGCCGTACGCGCGCTCCTGGCGCGACGGCGTGATCTGCCGGACGGCATTCGTGACGCGCTGGCCGACGATCCCGACGCCAAGGTGGTCGCGGCCGTCGCCGCGCACCCGGGTCTCACCGAGGCCCGGCTGCACGCCATGGTCGACCGGCACAGCGCCCAGGTCCTCACCGGCACGGCGGCCAATCCGGACGCCACCCCGGCCGTCCTGGAGCGCGTGGCCCGGCACCGGCCGCCGGTGCGGAAGGCGCTGCGCGAGATCGCCCGGCACCCCCGGGCGACGGCCCCCGCGCTCCTGCCCTGCCTGGCGGACGCACGCTTCCGGCCCCTCGCCGCCCGCCACCCGGCGCTCCCGCCGGAGATGGTCGTCGAGCTGCTCTCCGACCCCGCCGCCCCGGTGGCGGAAGCCGCGGCCGCCAACCCGTCCCTGCCGCTCGCCGTGATGGAGGTACTGACCAGGAGGGCGATCGACGGGCAGGCCTCCTGAGAGGGAGGGCCGTGCACGAGGTGCCGGGGTGACGGGACCGGGGCGATCGCGGCCCCGCGTCAGGACGGTGCGTCAGGACGGCGCGAGGACGCAGAACTCGTGGCCCTCCGGGTCGGCCAGGCAGGTCCACGGGACCTCGCCCTGACCGACGTCGAGGTCGGTGGCGCCGAGGGCGCGCAGCCGGGCCACCTCGGCCGCCTTGTCGTCACCGGGGTACGGCAGCAGATCGAGATGGACACGGTCCGGGACGGGAGCGTTGGCGGGCGTGCGGAGGAACTCCAGGTAGGGGCCGACCCCTTGCGCGGAGCGCAGCACGGCCTGGTCGTCGGTCACCTCGTGCACGGCCCAGTCCGTCGCCCCGCCCCAGAACCGGGCCATGGCCCGCGGATCCGCGCAGTCGACGACCATCGCGGCGATCGGGCCGGTGTCCCGGTAGACCTCCCGGGGCTCCAGCACACAGAACTCGTTGCCCTCGGGGTCGGCGAGGACGGTCCACGGGACGTCGCCCTGGCCCACGTCGACGGGCGTCGCGCCGAGCGCCCGCAGCCGCGCGACCAGCTCCGCCTGGTGCGCCCCGGAAGCGGTGGCGAGATCGAGATGCGTACGGTTCTTCGTCGCCGTCTTGCCTTCGGGGACGGGAACGACGTCGATGCCGACCGCGACCGGGTGCGGCCAGACCAGACCGCCGGCGGGCCCGACATAGGTGGTCACGCCGGGGCTGTAGGCGGTCCAGTCGAGCGCCTCCGCCCAGAACCGTCCGACCGCCCCGGCGTCGAGAGCCTTGATGTTCACTTGAACGGGTCGCAGCGCCATGCCGGCGATCTTATGCGCCCGCTCCCGCCTGTGACCGAGAACTCTAGTCGGCGAATCATGGTCTGAGACGCGCAGGTCGGGGGTGAGTGGAGAATCCTTGTTGGCAAATCATGAAGGCACTCGTTAACTCTCTGTCACTGGTGGTCGCTCTACCAGCGACGATGCCGCGAGAGGTTGAGTGCGCCGCACAAGGCTGGACGCGCCGTTCTCGGCGGTCGCCGAAGCGCTGACCCGGCCAGGAGGAAGCCGGGCCGCCCGCTGACCGATGCCTCGCTGGTCTGGATCTCCGCCGATGCCCGCGTGACTCATCCTGGTGCCCGCCCCCACCACCGGCGGCCTGCACCCCGCCCACCCACGACCAGCGCGGCCGAGTGGTGGCCTAGCTACTCAAATCCATCATCTCGCAAGCCGACGGTCCGGCGCATCCTGCTGACCCTGGAGCGGTTGGGCTACGCGCGCGGTGAGGACAACCTCTACGCGCTCACTCCCAAGGTGCTCGCCCTCGGGTACGCCTACCTGTCCTCCGTGCGCCTCACCGACGTGGCCCGCCCGATCATGGAGTCCCTCACCGACGACCTGTGCATCGGAACCTCCCTCGCCGCCCTCGACGGCGCGGAGATCGTCTACGTCGACCGCGTGCAGCGGCAGCGGGTCACCAGCATCAACCTCGCCGTCGGGACCCGGCTTCCGGCGCACGCGACCTCCATGGGACATGTCCTGCTGGCCGATCTGACACCGGCCGAGCTGGAGCAGTACCTGGCCGGACGGTCACCGAGGCAGAAACCCTGCGTGCCCGACTCGAACTCGTCCGGCAGCGCGGCTGGGACGCCGTCGACCAGGAACTCGAGCTCGGCCGGCGCTCCGCCGCCGCCCCCGTTACCGACGGTGACGGCCGGGTCGTAGCCACGCTCGCACTGTCCTGCGGGACCGTCGAGTGCTCGATGGACCGGCTCGTCGACGAGCTGCTGCCGCCCCTGCTGCACGCCGCCCGGCGGATCAGCGAAGCCATCGGAGGGGGCCGCGCACCCCGCACCGATCCACATCCGCCCGCATGAACCGGAGTTGGTGAATGTGACACCCGACCTGAGCGATCTCCCCACCTACGAGCAACTGCTCGCCCGCACCGACGACCCTCCGGGGGGCCAGCTGGTACCTGTTCGGAAAGGACGACCAACTCCGCACCCTGAATCTGCTCCGGCTGAACTCGCTGACCGCCGCGGCGGCCGAGGTACGCACCGGCGAGGCGTTCTCCCTGGACCTTCCGTCCACCGCGATCTCCACATCGCCGGCCCCGACGCGCAGTCCCGCGGAGCATCACATCTTTGAGCGCACCCCCTTCCACCGCGACGAATGGCTGAACCGCTTCTATCCGCAGTACGGCTCCCAGCTCGACGGCCTGCGCCACATCGCGCATCCGGAACACGGCTTCTACAACGGCGCCGACCCAACGCGCTTCACACCTGGCGACGAACTGCTGAGCATCCATCACCTCGCCGCGCTACCGATCGCGGGACGCGCCGTAATGCTCGACGTCGAACGCTTCCTGCGCGAGGCCGGGCGTCCGCTGGACCAGGAGGGCGGTCAGGCCGTCACCGCCGAGGATCTGGAGAACACGGGGCAGGCACAGGGCACGGCCATCCGCCCCGGCGACATCGTGCTCATCCGGTTCGGCTGGCTGACCTGGTACCGCGAGTCGGCCACCGAGGAGACCCGCACCCACCTGCAACACACCCTGGTGCACCCCGGCCTCGACCAGTCGCACGACATCCTCGCCTGGCTGTGGGACCGCCGTGTCAGCCTCGCCGCAGCGGACAATTTTGCCTTCGAATGCTGGCCCGCCCGGTCCGACAGCCCGTTCTTCACCCGCGCCGAACGCGAGGACGGCCATCGCGACCCGCACTCCGGCATCATGCACCGGGCCCTGATCGGACTGCTCGGCATGCCGCTCGGCGAACTGTGGGACCTCGACGCGCTGGCTGCGGCCTGCGCCGCCGACAACCGCTGGTCCTTTCTCCTCACCGCCGCGCCACGGACGATCGTCGGGGAAGTGGGATCACCCGCCAACGCGATCGCACTGCGCTGACGAACCGGGCCCTTGGGCCACACCCGGGGCGTCGGTACCGTGCGGAAGCCGATCAGCGGCGGTCGTCCCTCGCCGACGCCGGTGAGGGTTCGATCATGGATACTCCGTGCTTCACCTTGCGTGAGCTGGAGTAAGTGTCGGTGGGACTCCGCACTGCGTTTCTCGCTCCGAAGGGCCGATCCGGGCATTGACCGGTCGCGGGTGCTCGGGAACATGCGGAGGCCGCACGGCTGAACGTGCGGCCCCTGGGCGGTGGACTCACCGGAAGGGTGGATCTCAGCTTGCCAGTGCGTGGAAGCCGCGCTGGAAGTAGACGGTCGCGGGTTCCTGGCCGAGTTGGACGTCGTGCACGCGTGCCACGAGGATGGTGTGGTCGCCGGAGACGTGGCGGTCGTAGGCGGAGACGTCCAGACGCACCGACGCGTCGGGCAGGTATGGCAGGCCCTCGGGGGTGAGGCGGAACTCGTTGCCGGCGAACTTGTCCGCACCTCGTGTGGCGAACCGGCGGGCGAGCGCGTGGTGACCGTCGTGGAGGATGTTGATGGCCCACCGTGAGGAGCGCTCGAACACCGGGTGGCACTCGGCTGACCGGGACAGGGACACCTGGACGAGCGGTGGTTCGGCCGAGACCGAGGAGAAGGCGCTCGCGGTGAACCCCCAGGGGCGTCCGTCCTCGTCCACCGTGGTCACGATGGTGACGCCGCTGGGAAACGAGGCCATGGCCTCCCGGAAGGGTCCGGCGATCTCGATGTCGTTGTGGGGTTCGGTCACGGGGGTTTCCCTTTCTGTGTCGTGTTGGGCCGGTGGGGAGTGCTGGAGTCGGTCAGACACGGACGTAGACCTCCATGCCCGGGACCTCTCCGGCCAGGTGGTAGCCGCCGACGAAGTACTGCGCCGCATCGACCTTGGGGTCGTGCTGGGAGAAGGTGCGGATGTTGCGCCAGAAGCGGTCGATGTTGTACTTGGCGGCGGCGCTGCGGGTCCCTGTGAGGTCGACGATCCCGGATGCGACTTCGACGGCGATGCTGGTCGCGGCGGTCTTGGCGGAGAGCGCGTCGATCATGAGCTGGGCCATGTCGGTCGTCTCGTCGGCGTTTTCCATGGTGCGGACGAGTTCCATCAGCAGGGCACGGGCCGAGTCCAGCTTGATGCGGAACTCGCCGATGCGTCGCCGGACGAAGGGGTCGACCTGGATGGAGTCGTAGATCTTCACGGTGGGGGTCGTGGACGCCTTGACGTAGTCGATCGCCGCGTCCAGCGCCCCGTAGGCCGGGCCGAGAACGATCATCGCCTGGCCGGCCTGGGCCAGCGGGAACAGCAGGGGATCGCGCGCGGCCTGGACGGTGTACCAGCCGTCGGGGACGAAGACGTCGTCGTAGGTGATGCGCTGGCTCTGGGTGCCGCGCATGCCCATCACGTCCCAGTCGCCGTGCAGGCGCACGGCCGGGTCGTCGAGCGGAATCAGAGAGGTGACCAGGGACGTCGAGCCCTCCAGCTGGGCTGAGACGCTGGCATAGCTTTCGGCCGCGCTGCCGCTGTTGCTGTTGAAGGACTTGGTGCCGTTGACCATCACCCCGCCGTCGACCTTGCGTGCGGTGGTCGGGCCGGTGGTGACACCGGTCTCCGAGCCTGACGCGACGAACCGGAACCTTCGGCCGGTGGCGATCTCCTCGGCCACCTGACGCTTGGTCGCCTGGGGAAAGTCGCTGCTGAAGAACTCGGCCAGGGCGACGGAGCCGACGATGGTGTTGAGCAGGACGGCGGCATCTCCGCGACCGATGGACAGATAGATCTTGTACAGGGACTCCAGTCCGAACCCGATCCGGCCGTCGCCGAGCCCGCCGTACGCGGCGGGGACCTGCAGGCGCCAGAAGCCGGCGTCGTTGAGCAGTCTCATCGCCGCCGTCGGGTCCTCGCTCAGCCGGTCCGAGCGGTTGCCGATGTCGGCGAGCTTGGGGATGAGTTCCGTGGCCCTGTCGATCAGCTCCTGGACTTCTCGGTCCAGAAATGCAGACTTCTCTCCCATTTCCACTCCTGTGTCAGTGACGGAACGCATTCGCCGTCTTCAGGGAAGGCGCGCGGCAACGGTGCTCCGCAGGAACTTCTCGCGTTGACCGCGTCGTGGGCATCACGGTAGGAAGAGACGAAGCATAGAAGCAAATAGTCCATTTACATGGCTGGTATAGAGTTCCTCTATGGATCGATCTGGGGGAGAAACCCGATGAACCTGCGCCAGTACGAATACGCTCTGGTCGTGGCCGAGGAAGGCTCAGTCACCGCAGCCGCCGCCCGGCTCGGCGTCGCCCAGCCCACGGTCTCCCAACAGCTCGCGACGCTGGAAAAGGATCTCGGCGTCCGTATCTTCACCCGGATCCCGCGCGGAGTCGCCGCGACCGTCGCCGGGCGGGCCTTCCTCAAAGAGGCTGAGATCGCCGTGAACGCCGCTCGCAGAGCCCGCGTCGTGGCACGTGCCAGCGGAGGCGATCTGACGGGCGAACTCGTCGTGGTCGCCTCGACCGGCCTGGCGACCAACCAGCTTGCCGCTGCCCTGGGCGAACTGCGCCGCATCCATCCGCGCCTGCAGGTGACCCTCGTCGAAGAACCCACGCCGGTGGAGATGGAACACCTCGACCACCTCGGCACGGTCGACCTGGTGCTGTACCACCGCCTCACCCCCGAGTGCGGCTACGACCCCTACGAACTGGGCGAGGAACCCTATGCCGCAGTCCTGCCCGCCCACCACCCCTTGCACCAGGCCGACTCCGTACGGCTGGAGGACCTGGCCGGCGAAGCCTGGGTGCGGTTCACCCGCGGCAGCCTTCTGGACGGACAACTCGGCCAGGTCCTCAAGGACGCCGGACTCACTCCCGCGACCGTGGCCCGCGCATCCCAGATCTCCACAGCGGTACGGCTGGTCGCCCACGGCCTGGGCGTGACCATGATCCCCGCCTCCGCCGTCCCCACCCCCTACACCCACTTGGCCAAGCCACTGACCCCCGCCCTCTCCGAACGGGTCCTGGCCGGCCTGCGCCGCGACCCGGGACCGGCCGAAACCGCCCTGCTGGACCTGCTCCGACAACAGGACTGGTCAACTCCGGCCACCTTCAGCACCGCAACGCCCCACTTGGCCGCCTCCGGGTGACCAGAATGCCGACCTCCCGCCCGGCCTGCTGGTCGCCACTTGAGACGGGGCGTCATACAAAGGAATGGGCCATCGCTCGCTCGCGGGTGGGCGAGGTGCTTGCCCCGGCGGACGGTACCGGGCATGGCGGCGACCGGGCCGATCGGCCGGCGCCGGCCGCCGACGGGCAGGCCCAGGAGGCGTCGCCAACCCCGGAATCGGCGAAGACGAAGTCGCAGTGCCGGTGTGGCGTGAAGGGCTTGCGTGGTCGGCGTTGTCGGTGGACTACCAGCGCATCCTCGCCGCGCTCACGGACCGGGCCCGGCTCGGGCAGGGTCCGCTGACCTGCCAGGAGATGGCCGCCTTGTTCGGCACGGACCTGGTTCCGGAGCGGGTGGAGGCGTTGAGGTCGAAGGCCAAACGCCTGGTCGCGCGCGGCTGGCTGACCGGGCCGGCGCCGGGCCGCTTCAGGCCTGCCCGCAGGGTGAGCGGGCCAGGCGGCAGGTCATGAGCAGGGTCATCGACCGGTAGATCATCGCCTCGGTGCTGGTGGTGTTTCGGCAAACGCATCCCGCGGAACGTCCCGCTGAAGCGGGCTCATGGCTACGACCTTGCCACTGGTCAAGTGCTTCTGTGACGGAGCACAGGATCAGGCGAAGGCCCCTCTCACGTCAGGCACTCAGCCGAAATCGTCAGCAAGTTCGAGGCCATGTTCGACCGTAGACGGCAAACGTCAAGCTGAGATTCAGCGGTTATCGGACGGCAGCCCCGGCGTGAACCGCCGAGTCATCGAAGTAGAGCGTGTAGATCCTTCGGGTGAACTGCCCGATGACATCGACTGCGGCGACGTGCACCGGATGGGGCTGATAGGCGTCCACCCCTTCTGTGGAGTCGAACGTGATCGAGATCCCGTAGTCGTAGGTGGCGTCGTACTCGATGGGAAGGGCGCTGACGGCCTGTTCGAAACGCGGGTAGGTCCCGGCCGGTTTCGGAATTCCGGACAACACAGGTCCGTAGGTCAGATCGCGGACGCCGGGGACGTCCCGCAGCGACTCCAATGCCTTCTGGATCTGGGAGTGATGCTCGCTGTTATCGGGTTCCTTCAGCCACCAGAGGCTGATGTGAGTGATGCTCATGATCGAGTGATTCCTGTCCGCTAGAAGGGGTCACACAGTTTGTGAGCTGCACTTTCCCGTGCGACACGATGTCCACCGGCAACACTAAGTTAAGCTGACCAAATGACAAGTACTGACAAAAAAGTAAGGTCGGTGCCAGATGTCGAGTGCGTGGTCGATCACGCTCAGGCCGGTCTGCGGGTGCTGGAGGGCCGCTGGAAACTGGTGATCGTCTACCACCTGTTCCGGCACCCCGTCCTGCGATTCTCTGAACTGGAGAAGCTCATTCCAGGCGTGACGCAGAAAATGCTGATCCAGCAGTTGCGGGCACTGGAAGCCGATGGCGTGGTCGCACGCACCGCCCACCCTGTGGTTCCGCCCCGCGTCGAGTACCGGCTCACCGAGGACGGTCTCGGCTTGCGGCGGGCCATCAGCGCGCTCGACCAATGGACGCGATCCCGCAGCCAGCCCGGCCTTTGACGTCGGCCTGGCGCAGACACGGTCCCACGCGGGGAAATCCGCAGGCATCGCCCGCCACGTGATGCCCCCCGTAATGTGGTCCGTCGTCCTGCAAGAGGGCCGCTGGCCTCCGGGCCCCGCGTGGCTGTTCCCCTGTCGAACTGATGACCTGGAGGGCGCCACCGGACCCGAGAGGCGCCGTTGGAGACGCTGATACCAGGTCCGGCCACCGTCCGGTCCGGCGCAATGCCGGGCAGTTCGCGGGCGGCAGGTCTGCATAACGCGGATGCGCGCACGACACCAACGCCCCGGCCAGCACGCACGACATCCGTTCGGGATGACGGCTTGTACGTCAGCGACGAGATAGGCGTCTTCCTCGGTCTGGACGTCGGCAAGACCGCCCACCACGGGCACGGGCTCACCCCGGCCGGCAAGAAGGTCTTCGACAAGCAGCTGCCCAACACCGAACCGAAACTGCGGAACGTCTTCGAGAAGCTGAAGACCAAGTTCGCACCGTCCTGGTGATCGTCGACCAGCCCGCTTCCATCGGTGCCCTCCCGCTGGCGGCCTTCGACCTGGCGAGCAGGCCGCCGGTGCCGAGTGCATCGACGAACCCGGCGTGCCACCGGTCGCGCGTCAGCCTCCACTTTCCCGTGGCGGGGTCCTGTTCTCAGCGCGGCCGTCCGCGCCGGGTCTCGTCGATGCCCAGCACCCGCACCTCTGGCAGCGGTGCCTCGATCACCTCGCGTGCAGAGGCGCGGAAGGCGTCCTTCACGGTCTGCCAGGACAGGTGCAGATCCCGGGCGGCCTGGATGACGGTGGGGGCGGCGTCGCGGATTCGCCGCCCGGCGGCACCTCGCTGTCGCATGGTGATCTGCGCGTCGGCCGGTGGCTGCGGGATCTGCTCGGTGAAGGACCGGCGCGGGCAGCCGGGCTCCCGGCACCACCAGCGACGCTTGTGCCGGCGGAACTCCAGTCCGCTCTCGCCGTACGGCAGATCGCGGGGCCGGGTGGTCGCGGAGCCCTTCCCCCGGGTGGCGAAGACTCCGCAGGCCGGGCAGGCCCAGGCCCTCTCATCGGCGGTGACCAAGTGGACTCGGCGTGTCCCATCCGCCGGCCGCTCGACCCGGGCGACGGACACCCCGTCGAGACCGAGCAGCACCGTCGTATCGTTCAAAGCGGATGTCGCAGCTTCGAAACCTGCCGGAGGCCCAGAGAAACACCTGGTCATGGGCCCTTCCGTCCGGCGGACGGAAGGGCCTTCGTGCTCTGAGCACACATCAGTCCGCCAACGACCGCGATCCTTCCCAGTCTCTGGAGGAAGCGGCGCCGCCTGGCCCCGGAGTAAGCCGCTGCCTGTTGGAAGGGTTGGTGAGGACAGGACACATACGGAGCGCTCTTCCTGGTGGAGGTCAGCTGTGGCGGACGGAGAGCGCCGTTCCCACCTTCGGTCCGGTGCGCGCGCGGACGTCCGAGAGGGACACTTCAGGGGCGAGTTCGACCAGGGACAGGCCGTCGGCCGTGATGTCGAGTACGGCGAGGTCGGTGATGATCCGGTGGACGCAGGCACGCCCGGTCAGCGGGAGCGTGCACTCGTCAACGATCTTCGGCGTGCCGTCCTTGGCGGTGTGCTCCATGAGGGCGATGACCTTGCGGGCGCCGTGCACCAGGTCCATGGCACCACCCATGCCTTTGATCATCTTGCCGGGTACGGTCCAGTTGGCGAGGTCCCCGGCTGCGGAGACCTGCATGCCGCCCAGCACGGCCACATCGATGCGGCCGCCGCGGATCATCCCGAAGGACAGCGCCGAGTCGAAGAAGGAGGCGCCGGGCCGGACGGTGACGGTCTCCTTGCCGGCGTTGATCAGGTCGGGTTCGACCTCGTCCTCCGCCGGGTAGGGGCCGGTGCCCAGGATGCCGTTCTCCGAGTGCAGCACCACGTCGACGCCGGGCGGGAGGTGGTCGGGGATGAGGGTGGGCAGACCGATGCCCAGGTTGACGTAGGAGCCGTCGGGCAGTTCGAGGGCGGCGCGTGCCGCCATCTCGTCGCGGGTCCAGGCCATCAGTGCCGCTCCTTCCGTGTGCGGACGGTCCGCTTCTCGATGCCCTTGTCGTCGGTGGGGACGGGGCCCACGACCCGGTCGACGTAGATGCCGGGCAGGTGGACGGCGTCCGGGTCGATGGCGCCGGGTTCGACGAGTTCCTCGACCTCGGCGATCGTGATACGGCCCGCCATGGCCGCCAGGGGATTGAAGTTGGCGGCGCTGCGGTGAAAGTAGAGGTTGCCGTGTCGGTCGCCGCGGGCGGCCCGCACGAGGGCGAAGTCGGTGGTGATGGCCTCCTCCAGGACGTACGTCTGGCCGCGGAATTCCCGTGTCTCCTTGGGCGCGGAGGCCACGGAGACGCTGCCGTCGGGGCGGTAGCGCCAGGGCAGTCCGCCTTCGGCGACCTGGGTGCCGACCCCGGCCGGGGTGTAGAAGGCGGGGATGCCGGTGCCGCCGGCGCGCAGCCGTTCGGCGAGGGTGCCCTGCGGGGTGAGCTCCACCTCCAGTTCACCGGCGAGGTACTGGCGGGCGAACTCCTTGTTCTCCCCGACGTAGGAGCCGGTGACCCGGGCGATCCGGCCGGCCGTCAGCAGGACGCCGAGCCCATGGCCGTCAATGCCGCAGTTGTTGGAGACCACGCGCAGTCCGCCGGTGCCCTGGGTGTGCAGGGCGCCGATGAGGACGGTGGGGATGCCGCACAGCCCGAAGCCGCCCACCGCCAGCGACGCGCCTTCCGGTATGTCGGCGACCGCGTCGGCGGCCGAGGCCATGACCTTGTCCACGTTGTCTTGTGCCTCTCTGCCGGTGCCGGACGGGCGGTCCGGCACCGGGGTGTCGTCAAAGTGTCGTCAACGCCGGTGGGTGACCCCGCCCCTGTTTCCCGGACGTGCGGCGGTCATCGCCTGCGGCGAGCAGGAGGCAGAGGAACCGGAGCGACGCCCTCGACGACGGTGTTGCTGAGGGTTCCGATGCCCTCGACCGTCATGGTGACGTGGTCGCCGGGGATGAGCGGTGGGGGTTCCAGGGCGCCGTTGCGGCCCCAGAGTTCGGCCAGGCAGCCACCGTTGCTGCAGGTGCCGGAGCCGAGGACGTCGCCGGGGTGGATCCAGGTGCCGCGGGAGGCGTACGCCGCCATCTCCTCGAACGTCCAGGCCATGTTGGCCAACCTGTCCCGCCCGATCGTCTCGCCGTTGACCTGGACGGTGAGGGCCAGGTCGAGGAAGCCCTCCGCGTCGCGGTGGGGTTCGAGTTCGTCCGTGGTGACCAGCCAGGGACCGAGGGTGGTGGCGGTGTCCTTGCCCTTGGCGGGGCCGAGTTTGACCCTCATCTCGCGGCCCTGGAGGTCGCGGGCGGACCAGTCGTTGAGGATCGTGTAGCCGATGATGTGCTCGCGAGCCCGCTCGGGGGTCAGGTCCCGGCCGGCCTTGCCGATGACGGCGGCCACCTCGAGTTCGAAGTCGAAGCGGAGGCAGCCGGGTGGCACGGGTACGTCATCGTGTGCGCCGATCGTCGCGTACGGGTTGGTGAAGTAGAACGCGGGCGCGGCGTACCACTCCTCGGGGACGGTGTCACCGTATCCCCGGGCGACACCCGCGACATGGCTCTCGAAGGTCATGTAGTCACGGACGGTCGGCGGCTGGAGCGGCGGCAGTAGCACGACATCGGCCACGGGCACCGGCAGCGAGCCGGCCAGGGCGTGCTCTCCCGCAGCGCGCAGGGACTCGGCGCCCTCCACGATCAGGTCCAGCAGTTCGGCGGGGTACCGGAAGGGGTGGACATGGTCGTCGGCGACAACTCCCGCCTGCCGCTTCCCGTCGTGTACGAAGGTCGCGAACTTCACGCCGCGCTCTCCTCTGTCTCGGTCGGGGCGGGGTGGAGCCAGGCGGGGCGGATCGCCAGGCATCCGGCGATGACGGCGCCGGTGTGCCGGGCGGGCGGACCGCCGGAAGGGACGGCGGGTGCGCCGCGGACGGTGCTGGTGACCATGTTTCTCCTTGGCGGGTCCGTGGAGACCGAGGCGATACGGCCAGGCAGCGGACCGGGGGCTCATGCGGCTCAGAGGCCGGGACAGGGGCAGGCGAGGCCGGCCATGCGGCCGAACAACTGGGGGCCGTCGAGCGGGGGCAGTGAGGGGTCGAGCTCGCGGTAGACGGTGTGCACGTTGACGGCAAGGCGTTCGCTCTCGTCGAGGTCGGCGAAGCGTCCGAGGCTGATGTCACGTGCGGCCGCCTCGGCGGGCATGCCCGCGCCGAAGCGGGCCGTGGCCTGTTCGTGGACGTACGACAGGTAGTCGCGGACGGTGCGGACCGCCTCCTTCGTGGTGACCGGGCCGTGTCCGGGCACGATGATGTCCACGTCGAGGCCGAGGAGCAGGTCGCAGGCGGCGAGCCAGTTGGCGAACGGGCCGTGCCATATGACGGGTGTGGAACCGGCGAAGACGATGTCGCCGGTGTAGACGATCCGGGCCCGCGGGACATGGACGATCGTGTCCCCGGCGCTGTGCGCGGGGCCCACGTCGATCAGACGGACCTCCGTCCCGCCGATGTCCAGGACCGTCTCGCCGTCGAAGACCCGGTGCGGAAGCACGGGGTGGATCTCCGAGTGGTCGAAGCGGCCGAAGATCCGGCGGGCGAACCGTCCTGCGGCGGTGTCCGCGCTGGTCAGTACCCGCATCTCGGCCGGGCCCACCTGCCGCATGTCGGTCAGCGAGCCGCGGGCCGCGATGATCTCGGCGTGGGCCACGAGCTGGTTGCCGAACCAGTGGTCGCCGTTGCCGTGGGTGTTGACCACGGTCGAGATGGGCGCGGCGTCGGTCACCCGCGCCAGCCCGTCGAGCATGGCCCGGGTGAGGCGCAGGTCGTAGAGGGTGTCGACGAGCAGGGACTCGCCCCGGCCGGTGACCAGCCCGGCGTTGCTCATTCCCCATCCGGCCGTACCCGCTACCCACGCATGACAGCCGTGGCCGAGGTCGATCCGGCCGGCTGGGGAAAGTACGGAAGCCACGCTGCCTCCTCCACGTCCCGAAGCGGAAAAGTCGAGACTGGGATCCATTGATGGACTGGAGTCCATTCGTGGGGCGTAATCTAAAGAGGTGGCTCGGGGAGGGTCAATACCTGTGCGTCCCTGTGCTGTACTGGACCCATGACGATCTCTGAGGCGGGGGGCGCACCCGCACAGGGCTCCCCACCCCTCGGGCGGCGCGAGCGGAAGCGGCAGCAGGTGCGCGACCAGCTCTACAGCGCCGCGGTGGAACTGTTCGTCGCCCAGGGCTATGAGGCGACGACCATGGAGCAGATCGCCGAGTCCGCCGACGTCGCCCGAGCCACCGTCTTCAACCACTTCTCGCAGAAGGTCGGCTTCCTGGAGGAGTGGGGCGTCCGCCGCCGAGCCCGGGTCGCGGCCATCCTCGGCCAGGAGCATGCCGAGGACCTGCCGGTCGGTGACCGGCTGCGCCGCTACCTGGGGGAGATGGCCGACCTCAACGTCGCCTCCCGTGCGGAGACCACTGTCCTGATGGACGCCTCCGCACGCTTCGGCCACCTGCTGCAGGACCCCTCCCTGGAGACCGAACTCGCGAAGATCGTCGAGGAGGGGCGGCGGCGCGGAGAGATCCGGCCGCAGGTCGACGCCGACCAGGCCGGCGCTCTGCTGGCGTCCTGCTACTTCTCCTCGGTTCTGCGCTGGATCCGGGAGGAGCCGCCGCCGTTCGACCTGCCCGGTCGCCTCGGTGGGGCGCTCGACATCGTCCTGCTGGGCATCCTCGCGCATTCCTGACCGGCAGGGGGAAGCGGGACGGCGCCGCTGGAGCGGCATGGCTTCCGCCCCGGCCGAGGGGTGTGATCGTTTGTGTCCCGCCTACGGCGGCCTCGCCCGGCTCGCCGACGGCCTCGCGCCGCCACCTCGTTCCGGCCATTGGTGGACCCGAGGGTAGCTTTGGACTTGAGTCCAAGAATCTTGGCTTGAAGTGTTGACGGCCATGTGGCCCCGGCTTATGTTCAACCCGTCGATCGGGTAGCAAGCCGCGAAAGCCCGCAAAACGACTCTTCCTGCTTCAACTTTGTGCACGTTCGGTGTCCTCCGGATGCGTGTGCCCCTTCCTTCATGCCGTTCCCGCTCCGTAACCGGGAGGTTCCCGTGCGCCCTCGTACCCCCCTTGCTGCTCTCGCCGCCGGTCTGGCGCTTGCCGTCACAGCGTGCGGAGGGGGTTCGTCCGAGTCTTCCTCCGCTGATGACGGCCCGATCGAGATCGGCATGATCACCTCGCTCACCGGTCAGCTCCAGACCCTCGGTACCGAGGGCCGCAAGGCCGCGGAACTGGCGGTCGAGCAGATCAACAAGGACGGCGGGGTCCTCGGACGGAAGCTGGAACTGACGGTCAAGGACGACAAGAGCCTGCCCGACCAGTCCGTACTGGCCTTCAATGCGTTCAAGGACCAGGGCGTGACCGCGGTCCTCGGCTCACCGTCCGCGGGGTCGGCGCTGGCCACGCTGCCCGCGGTGGACCGGGCGGAGATCCCGTACATCTCCCTGTCTCCGGCCGACGAGCAGGTGGCGCCCGTCCACCCCTACGTCTTCGTCGTACCGGCCCTGGCCTCCGACTACGCCGAGCGGCTGTTGCAGTACTACAAGTCGGAGGGCATCACCAAGCTGGCCGTGGCCTACGACACCAAGACCGCGTATCCGACCGCCGGCTACAAGGCGATGAAGGCGAAGGCCGAGGAGTACGGCATCAAGATCGTCGCCACCGAGGAGATCCAGAGCACCGCCTCCGACTTCAGCGCTGTCTTCACGCATGTCAAGGGCAGCGACGCACAGGCGCTCGCGGTGTGGGTGACCGGCCCCGCCTCCGTCGTCCTCACCAAGCAGTACGCCGCCTCGGGACTGGACATCCCGATCTCCTTCACCGGCTCCCAGGCCAGCAAGCTGTGGCTCGACCCGGCCGGCAAGGCCGCCGAGGGCGCCGTCGTCGCCGGTTCCATCGGCCTGGTCGGCGACACGCTGCCGGACGGAGCGCAGAAGAAGGCCATCGAGGCCGTCAACAAGCCGTTTACGCAGAAGTACAACTACCCGCCGCCGCAGTTCGCGCAGGACGGATACACCGGGGTCCAGCTGCTGGCCGCCGCCATCGAGAAGGCGAAGAGCACCGACCACGAGAAGATCCGGCAGGCGATGGAGGAGCTGACGCTCACCACCCCGAACGGCACCTACCGCTACAGCGCGAAGGACCACTCGGGTCTGTCCCCCGACTACATCTCGGTCAACGCCGTCACCGACGGCAAGTTCGCGCCGACCGTCTGGTCGAAGAGCGAGTTGGAGAAGGTGGCCAAGTGACCGAGCCCCTGCTCCGGGTGAGCGGCCTGTCACGGTCGTTCGGCGGGGTGTACGCCGTGGACGGCGTCGACCTGACGGTGGCCCGTGGCAGCGTCCTCGGCGTCATCGGCCCCAACGGGGCGGGCAAGTCGACCCTGTTCAACCTGGTCAGCGGTCAACTGCCTGCCGAGCGGGGCGAGATCCTACTCGACGGACGACGCATCGACCGGCTGCCACCCCACCACAGGGCCCGCCTGGGGATCGCGATCGTCTTCCAGGGCGCCCGCACCTTCCACGGGATGAGCGTGCTGGAGAACGCGATGGTCGGAGCCCACGCCACCACCGGCGCAGGGTTCGCGGCAGCCGCACTCAGGCTGCCGCGCCACCGCCGGGAGGAACGCCTGATCGCCGAGCGGGCACACGAGGCGGTACGGAGGGTCGGGCTCGAAGACTGGGCGGACCGCCCCGCGGAGTTGCTGCCGCTCGGGCAGCAGCGCGCGCTCCAGGTCGCCCGCGCCCTGTGCGGGCAACCCACCCTGCTGCTCCTCGACGAACCCGCTTCGGGTCTGCGGGCCGCGGAGCGGGACCGACTCGCCGACCTCATCGAGCAACTGCGCGTGGACGGACTCACCATCATGCTCGTCGAACACGACGTCGCTCTCGTCGGCCGCCTCGCCGACCGTGTCACCGTCCTGGACCTGGGCAAGGTCATCGCCGACGGCACACCGGACGAGATACGTACCGACCCGCGGGTCGTCACCGCGTATCTGGGCACGAAGGCGGCGGCATGAACGTCTCGCCACCGTCCCAGAGCGATGTCGTCGAGGTACGCGACCTGGTGGTCCGCTATGGCGCGGCCACGGCCCTCGACAGCGTCTCGCTGCGGGTTGCGCCCGGTGAGATGGTCGCCCTCGTCGGGCCCAACGGAGCCGGCAAGTCCACCCTGGTCAACACCCTGACCGGGATCCTGACACCGGCCTTCGGCAGCGTGGAGGTACGGACCAGGATCGCTCAGGTACCCGAGGGGCGGCAGATGTTCGGCGACCTCACCGTCGACGACAATCTGCGCCTGGGCGCCTGGCAGCTGTCCGGCCGCGGCCGAAGCCGCCGCAAGCAGCGTGACACCTCATGGGTGTACGAGCTCCTTCCCGACCTGGTGCGGGTACGCGACCGGAAGGCGGGCGGGCTGTCGGGAGGCCAGCAGCAGATGGTCGCCGTCGGACGCGCCCTGATGAGCCGGCCGGAGGTCCTCGTGATCGACGAGCTCTCCCTCGGCCTCGCGCCCCTCATCGTCGCCGACCTCGCCGAGCACCTGGCCGAGCTCAACCGGGAGCAGGGCACGGCCGTTGTGCTCATCGAGCAGAACGCGCGGCTCGCACTGGACCTGTGCAGCCGCGCCTACGTCCTGGAAGCGGGACGGATCGCCGCCGAAGGCAATAGTGCCGACCTGGCCGCCAGCCCCGACATCGCCCGGGCCTACCTCGGCGAGGCCCAGGGACTCCCGAGCCCACCGGACGCTCAGGACGACCCGGGTCCGGACGACACGGGTCCGCACGACCGGGCCACGGCCGACCCCGCACCCACACCCGGCACTGCCAAGACCGCCCGGGGCAACCAGGGCACCACCGTCCAGGCCTCGCACGCCGCGGCACGGGAGGCGAAATGAGCGACTTCCTCGTCTACCTCATCACCGGACTGGGCACCGGCTGCGGCATCGCGCTGATCGGCAGTGGCCTGGTGCTCATCCACCGGGTGACGCGGGTGGTCAACTTCGCCCAGGGCACTTTCGCCGTCGTCGGGGCGCTGACCGCCATCTCGCTCCTCGACGCCGGCCTCCCGCACGGGCTCGCCGAACTGCTCGGGGTCGCCGTCGCCGCCGTCGTGGGACTGCTCTTCGGCATGGTCGCCATCGGCCGGCGGGGCACCTCGCCCCAGGCCGCGCTCATGGTCACCCTGGGACTGGGCATTCTGGCGTACGCCGTGGAGGTCATGCTCTGGGGGGACCAGGGCCGGTCCTCCGAGGGGCTCTCCGGTGCCGTGACCGTGTTCGGCGCTCGTATCCAGACCCACTATCTGCTCATCATCGGCGTCACCGCAGCCGTCTTCGCCGCGATGGCCGTGCTGTTCGGCCGTACCTACGCGGGCAAGGCCCTTTCCGCGTGTTCCTCCAACCCGTACGCGGCCCGCGTCGTCGGGATCTCCGTCACCCGCATGGGGCTGATCGCCTTCGCCATCGGCGGCGCTCTCGGCGGTCTGGCCGGCGTTCTACTGGCGCCCATGAACTCGATGGCCTTCGACTCCGACGTGGCGCTGATCATCAACGGTTTCGCGGCGGCGGTCGTCGGGTCCATGCATCACATCGGCCGAACCCTGGCCGGTGCGCTGTTCCTCGGAGTGGCCGAAGCGATGGTCGCGGGCTATGGAAGCGCCACGTACCAGACCGTGGTGGCGCTGGGTCTGGTCCTGGCGCTGATGATCGGGCAGGCGGCCCGTACCCACAGCGTCGTGGCGGAGGCCGGATGACGCCTCATCAGTCCTCTGTGGGATGCCCGCTGCCCTCCGCGTACACCGGGCGTATGCACGCACGGGGCACCCCGGCCGTGCTCGATCCGTATCCGCCGCACCAGAAAGGCAGCACGACATGAGCGCCGTCACCTCCGGCCGTGACCGGGCCACCTCCCAGTCCTCCGGCGGTGCGGGGGACACCGAGTCGTCGGACGCCCGAGTGCCACTCGGCGCCCGTTTCGCCGGCCGGGGAAGGCGGGCCGGCCTCGTCGCGGCCGGCGCGGCGGTGGCCGTTACCCTCGCCCTGCCTCCGATGCTGACCGCCGGCCAGCTCTCGGTGTACATCCTGCTCGCCCTGTCCGCCGTGGTCACCGTGGGGCTGAGCCTGCTCATGGGCTACGCGGGCCAGGTCTCCATCGGCCAGGCGTCGTTCTACGCCATCGGCGCCTACGCGGCCGGCCTGCTGGGCGTCCACGGCACGCCACCGCTGCTGGCGCTGGCCGCGGCACCACTGATCGCCGCACTGTTCGCCGCCGCCATCGGCGGACCGCTGCTGCGACTGCGGGGGCACCACCTGGCCTTCGCCACCATCGCCCTGCAGCTCATCCTCATCTCCCTGCTCGGCGAGGCGGACTGGGCCGGTGGTTCGGTCGGTCTGCAGGGCATCCCACGACTCTCCGCCGGAGGTACCGAACTCGGCGAGGACATCCACTACGCCTACCTGGCCTGGGCTGCTGTGGCCGCCACCGTCCTGGTCGCCCGTAACGTCGTCACCTCACGGGCCGGCCGCGGACTGCGCGCGCTGGCCACCAGCGAGACGGCGGCGAGCGCCAGCGGAGTGCCGGTGGCCCGCTACAAACTCGCCGTGTTCACGCTGGCTGCCGCGTTCGCCGGACTGGCGGGAGGGATTTACGCCTTCTTCATCGGCTACATCAATCCGGGGTCGTTCCCGGTCCTGCTGTCCATCCAGTTCCTGGTGATGGCCGTCGTCGGCGGGCTTGGCACCATCTGGGGCGCGCTCCTGGGCGCCACCGCGACCACCCTGATCGTGCAGTTCCTCAACGACCTGGGCTCCAGGCCGGGCATGCCCGCCAGCGCCCCCAGCATCCTCAACTACGCCGTGTACGCCGCGCTTCTCATCCTCGTCGTGCTGTTCCTGCCGCGCGGCATCGTCCCTGCACTGCGCGACGCGTGGCAGCGCCGCATCGCTGGGCGAGCGTCCTCGTGATACCTCACCGGTGAGTCTCGCGTACGGTCGCCCGTTCTCGCCCGGCGACCGCGGATTCGGTGCCTGTTCCCGCAGCCAGGGCTGCGGGAACAGGCATGTGTGTTCAGGCGTGGCCGGCGTCCCGGATCTGTGGGAGCCCGAGGGTGAGATCCCCTCGGGCCACCCGACTGGATGACCGTTGGTTATCTGCCTGCACCCGAGTCGATGAGCCTTTTCCAACCTCACGCTGATGCGTGGTGAAGGACGAGGACGGCCTTCACCACGTCGGTGATTCGGTTGGTGCTGCAGCGGATCTTCCGCAGGAGGCGCCAGCCCTTGATGGTGGCCATGGCCCGCTCGCCGAGGCAGCGGATCTTGGCGTGGGTGGTGTTGTGGCGACGCTGCCATCGTTTGAGGCGGCGGCCCCGAAACGGTACGCGGACGGGTCCGCCGGCGCCTTGGTATGCCTTGTCCGCCCAGCATTTGAGTCCCGCATCGGCGAGGGCTTCGATGATGCCGTGCTGCCGCGCGGCGGTCAGGTCGTGAGTCGAGCCGGGCAGAGCCGGCGAGGCCCAGAGCAGCCGTCCGAACGGATCGGTGAGGACCTGGACGTTCATGCCGTGGCGTTTGTGTTTCCCGGAGTGTGCGCCGTGAGGCGCTCGTTGTTCGAGTGGAGGTGAAAGACCGCCACCATCGCCCTGTCGCAGCAGGGCGGTTGAAGCTGGGGGCAGCCTGAACCGGGAGGTGCCGGGGAGGGCGGGAAGCAGCCCCGACAAAGCCGGGACGTGCCAGTACTGCCAGATGGTGCGGGTCCGGCAAGCGAGACGGAGAGGAGTACGCGAGGAACCGGCGTCTACGCCTCCTTAAGGCACGCCAGCTCGAACCTGGTGGATGACGGCTGGATGCGGTGCGTCCCTGCTGGATATTCGGCTGGCGGGGAACTTCCTGGGTGGTCTATTTCGGTCGCGCGGGGAGGCCACGGTGAAGTGCTGCGGGGTAGCCGTGGCGAGGCCGCGGGGGTATAGCCGGGCTCCTACTCCGACGATCGAACAGCGAGCGAACACGGGAACCGTCCCGGTTCCGCCCTCCTGCCGCGCGTCCAGTTCGGGCGGAGGGCTGGGTCCATCGTCGGCCGATCGGGCCGGGACGGGGCGGAGCCGCCGTAGTACTCCGAGCCGGGGAGAGCCCGGCACATGGGGAAGGGCGGCAGCGGTTTCGAGAAGGGAAGGAGGCTGCAATGCCGAAAGACGCACCACTGAACAGTGGTGCTCCCGAGGCCCCGTTGGGGTCTCACCAGCGAGTATCGGGGATGCAGACCAAGCTTCACCGTTGGGCGGCGGCTGACCATGGCCGCAGGTTCGACGATCTGTTCAACCTCGTATGCGACCCGGCGACGCTGCTCGTGGCGTTCGAACGGGTCGCGGGCAACCAGGGAGCCCGCACCCCGGGCGTCGACGGCCTCACAGTCGTCAACGTCGAGCGGGAACTCGGCCTCCCGGGCTACCTTGAGGACCTGCAACGCGTACTGAAGACGGGTGAATTCCGCCCGCTGCCGGTGCGCGAACGCAAGATCCCCAAGCCCGGCGGAAGCGGGAAGGTGCGCAAGCTCGGCATCCCGACCGTCTCCGACCGGGTGGTCCAGGCAGCCCTCAAGCTGGTGTTCGAGCCGATCTTCGAGGCCGACTTCCTGCCGGTCTCCTACGGTTTCCGGCCCATGCGGCGCGCACACGACGCGATCGCCGAGATCCACCGCTACGGCACCAGCGGCTATCGCTGGGTGCTGGATGCGGATATCGAGGCGTGCTTCGACTCCATCGACCACACGGCCCTGATGGACCGGGTGCGCGCGAGAGTCAAGGACAAGCGCGTGCTGCGGCTGGTCAAGGCGTTTCTCAAGGCCGGCGTCCTCACGGAGGGCGGCGGCCGCGAGGAGACCTTCACCGGCACCCCGCAGGGCGGCATCCTCTCCCCGCTGCTGGCGAACATTGCCCTGTCCGCGCTCGACGAGCACGTGATGGAGCCGTGGGAGCCGGGCGGGAGGATGTCCACCAGAGGCAGGCGGGCGCACCATCGTCTTCACGGCCGCGCGAACTGGCGCATCGTCCGCTACGCGGACGACTTCGTCGTCCTGGTCGACGGCAGCCGTGACGACGTCGCCTGCCTGCGCGAGGACATCGCCGACGTACTGCACCCTCTCGGGCTGAGGCTGTCACCGGCCAAGACTCGGATCGTGCACATGTCGGACGGGTTCGACTTCCTTGGGTTCCACATCCAGTGGCGCCGCAAGCGAGGATCGAACAAGTGGTACGTCTACACCTTCATCGCCAAGAGGCCCATCCGGCAGCTGAAGGACAAGATCCGTGCCCTGACGAACAGAACGTCGCAGCAGGACCCGGGGACCGTGCTGAAGAGGATCAACTCGATTCTGCGCGGCTGGGTCAACTACTTCAAGCACGCGGTATGCAAGACCACGCTGAAAGCCCTGGACCAGTTCGTATGGCGACGGGTGACCAGCTGGTGGATGGTGCTGCATCGCTGGAGGTGGAAGGACGTCCGTCGGCGCTTCACCGACCACAACGGCCGGTGGCACAAGCTCTCGGCGGACGGGATCGAACTGTTCCCCATGGTCTCGATTGCGGTCACCCGCTACCGATACCGGGGCAACACGATCCCCAGCCCCTGGACACTCAACCACGCTTGAACGGCAGAGACCGTGGAGAGCCCGGTGCGGTGAGAGCCGCACGCCGGGTTCGGCGAGCGGCACGGAGAAACGGACCGGTGGCAACACCAGCACCGCGCTCCGTGCCGACTCAACAGTACGGGGTGTCGGCGGCGATGCGGTCGATCGGCAGCAGGGTGCCGTCGAGGATCACGAACGCCTTCGTCCGGATCGTCTTCATCGCCTCGGCCAGGGACGGGGCGATGGCGGCCAGGGCCTCGACGGCTTCACGTATGTAGCGGTAGACGGTCGCGATCCCGATGCCGAACCCGGCAGCGAGCTGGGCGTAGGTGTCACGGCACCGTAGATGGGCCAGGGCGAGCAGTGCCTGACGTGCGGCGGGAAGGCGCCGCCACCGTGTTCCGATCTCCTGCCGCCGGGCTGTCAGTTGTCCGGTCAGGAACCGCAGGGTGCGGCTGGACAGATCAATCGAGGACGGGTGGACAAGCACGCGAAGCTCCTGGCGGACACGGGTGATCTTGGTCGAGAACCCGTCTGCCAGGAGCTTCGTCGTTGCGCAGGACAGTCCAACTCGCGGTCAGGCACCGCAGCTTGAAAAGGGCTCCATGTCCTCGCCCCAGCCGTCCCGCATCGGAAGCGGCAGCATCACATCCCGCAGCAGCATCGCGATGTCGACCGAGGTGTCGGACTGGAGCGTAAGCCGGAAGGCCGGCAACCCGTGCGTGTAGAGATCGAGTGCGAGGGTCAGCGTCGCGGTGATCGCGTCGCCGAACACGGTCTCGCGTAGCTTCACCGGCATCGGGGTCGAGTCCAGCACCAGAACCTGGCCCGGCCGGTGGACCACCATCCGGCCGGAGACCCCGGCCTCCGCGGCCGCCTCCGCCGTCCGCCCGTAACGCGGCCGGGCTCCGCCGGGCCCGAACCACTCCTTCCAGACGGCCGCGAGCGTCCAGCGGGAAGGAATCCTCTCAGTGGGAAACATCGGGAATCGCTCACGCATGTACTGGTGCATCAACCGGTGTTTGGCACCCTGGCTCAGGCGGGCGCGTGGGCCGCACTCGGCCCTTACTGCGAAGATCGCCTCCCGGACCTCCTTCGTGATGGTGCGGTGCCCGCTGCGTCGCCGCGTCCAGCGCCCGTCCGCGCAGGCCAGCAGAAGACTGTCGCCCGCCACTCCCGACAGACGTACAGCGTCCGGTAGCTGAGGTGCTGCAGACCGCACCGGACCGCCTCCGGACGGGGCATCGCCGCCATCTCCGCGGCCTTCGCGTACCGACGCTGAGTCAACGTCGTGCGGTCCGGGTCGTAGGCGGGCCGGGGCTCACCCGGCAGGGCGCGAGCCGGGTGGCCCTCCCGGTACCCCGTCTCGGCCTCCAGCACGTGCGCCGCCCGCAGCCGGGCCCGCTCTAATTGGTCCTTGGTCAAGTCGGCCAGTGTCCTCGGCTGCCGGGCGACCGGCGGCGGGCGCCCTGACACGACTGCCGGAAGAAGCCGCAGGTCAGCATGGTTGATGAGCCAACGGAACGAGCGGGTCTCCGCGCGGCCGTCGTCATTCACGAGGACGAGCCGGCCGAGTTGGCCGTGGACGTCGTCAACCGTCCACTCGACGCCATTGAGCGCGACCCGCCTACCCGGCGCGATCTGCAGGAACCCCCTCGCTGCCATCACACCGCCCAGATCAGTGAGCTGTGGCGCAAGGGACTGCCCAGGTCAACGCCGAGCTCGCGGTGCCAGAGCAGCCGGACGATGTTCGCCCGGCCAACGGAAGGCACGCTGGTCGCCTCCGCCAGGTCGGAGAACGTCATCGCCTGCCCCTGCTGCCCGCTGATAGCGGTGAGCAGCTGCTCGCGCATGCCGAGAAGGTCCCTCGCCGGCCGCCGGCGCGAGGACAGGTGGTCAAGAACGCTCCGGACATGCGGTCGCCAGCCCGCGACCACCGAGTACCGCCAGCCGCAGGCAGCCGCCACTTCCCTGGCCGCCGCGAACTTCAGCGCGTCCTCTTCCTTGATCAGCTCCATAGGGCGGACGTCCAGCAACCACATCCCACCGCCGATCACGGCCAGGAAGTCCGGGATGTGCCAGGCGCGCCCGTCCGCATGCTCGAAGTCCAGCCGGAACGGCTGCGACAGCACTTCCGATGCCCTCAAAAAGTCCAGCGCGACCAGCAGGCTCAGTTCCTTCAGCGACTCGAAGCCATGCTTCCCGCCCGCTGACGCCATCGCCTCCAGGCCGGGGCGGGCTGCTTCGCCCGCCACGTGAACCCCCGCATCGGCCGGGACGACATCACCGGTACGTGAGCCATGTCCCGGACCGGCCAGCAGACCTCGTCGGCGCCCACCTGCCACGTCGAACTCCACCGACGCGGCCAGTCGTCCCCGAGCCGCAGCCGATCCCGCATTCCGGCGTCCCCGTCGTACGCCGTGACAAGGTGGTCCAGCTGACTTGAATCCGAAGGGATCTTCGCTCTCGCTGCCTCGCCCACTCATCCAGAGAAGCACCACTCGACCGGCGACGGGGGCGTTTCGCCGGTACTGCCCGCAACACAGCGTGACGGGACCAAGATTTGCCAACCAGCGTTCTCCATGTGCCAACTAAAACTCTCCGTCGCACCGCCGACTGTGACTGAGCGCTTCAGGTGGCGGGTGAGCGGCTGAGTTGGCGGGGCTGAGTCATTCAATTGGCGAGAGTGCCCCGGCGTCGACCCTGTTGATCAGGTCGTCGGCGTACTCGCCGAGGAGACGCCGGAGGGCCGCGTAGTGCGGACCCGGGTCCGGTCGGCCGACGAGCTGGTGCCAGGTGGTGGGGCGGCGTGCGGCCCATGCCCGCTGGATGTGCTGGGGTTGAGTCTGTTCGAGGGGCCGGGGAGCAAAGAGGTGCTCGCCACCAGTGACACGGGTCCAGATGAAGATGGAGGCGACCTGGCGCTTGCGGTCGTCGAGGACGGGCTGCTTTCCGATGATCCTGGGGAGCTGGGCGGTCACTTCCAGCCAGTCGCTTGGAGGGAGGACCCAATTCCGCAGGACGTCCCGCCGCCGTTGGTAGTCGGGCGGCTGGTCGATGTTCTCGCCCAGGTGCAGGCCGAGTTCGTCCACGGCAATGCGGAAGTCTGTTGGGGCGTCCTTGGCGCCGATCCAGAAGCGGTCGTCGTCTATGCCTCGGGGAACTTTGTCCACTGGGATGCCCAGGAGGAGGGCCGCTTCGCGGGTGTCGCAGCGGGCGGCCCGGCGAACGAGTTGGATGGCCGCGCAACGGCGGACGAGGCGCTCATCGAGGGGGATGCAGGCTGGCCGGATGAAACGTTCGTGCCAGTCCTGTTTCAGGAAGGCCGGGACGTGGTGGGGCGCGAACCCTGGGCCGCGGGGGACGAACCGGTCGGCAGTGGCCGGGGTGGCATTGACCAGCGGTTTCAAGATCTCGCGCAGTTGCTGTGAGCAGGTGTTCTTGTGGCGGTCGTAGAAGCGGAACCAGGACATGCGGCTGTCGTGGGTGTCGAAGGAGACCTCGAACAGACTCATGATCCGCTGCCGGGAGTTCGTGGCGAACAACAGAGAGTCGGCCACGCCGATCAGTGCGCCGCAGACCACGGCATCCGCTGGTGCCGTGGCCACCGGTGTCCCGTGGTGCTGCCGCGCACGCGGCAGCACCACGGGACACCGAGGCCGGGTTACCGAAACAGGACCGTACGGCCCTGGCGGCCACACGCGGTTGCGACCGGCGACGTTCCGGACGGCGCGGCCGAGGCCGGCAAAGTCCCGATCACCATTCCCAGGAGCTGCCGGCTGGTGACGGCGGCCCCGCGGTGCGAGCCGGAGCGCCGGACGAGGCACGACTGGCGTACCCAGGCAGACGATGTGGGACGGCCCGGCCCGGGTGGTGCTCAGCCGCCGACCACTCCGGCGTCGATGCGCCGGCCACGCGACGTGTCCACCACGACGGGGATACCGTCCGGGATCCGCCCTTCGAGCCGGTCGAGCAGGGACTGCACCGGCGGGATGTCTTCGGGGCTGCGGACGTGGACGTACATCGTCCGGGAGGTCGCGTCGACGCTCGTGACGGACGCGCCCGGCACGTCGGCGAGCCACTGCTGTGCCGCGTCCTTGGTCCGTCCGGTCCACGTGTTGAGCAGGAGTGTGATCACGGTGTTGGCCGTCAGCGGAACGAACACGACGGTGAACAGCAGGACCATGGCGGCATAAGTCCTGCGGGCGGGACGTCCGGCTGCCTTGTCGGCCTCCACGCCGTAGCCGAGCGAGGCGAAGAGCACCATGCCCCCGAAGACCAGGGCGAAGAGGTTCGACACGAACAGCACCAGCGCGCCCAGCGCCAGCCATCCCGACAGCTTTCCCAGGCACACCCCTGCCACCACCAGAGGCGGGACGAGGGAGATGGCGATCGCGACTCCGGGCAGCACGGCGGCGACGTCCCGGCGGGCCAGCGCCACCGCGCCGGCGAAACCGGTTGCCAGGGCCGCGACCAAATCCATCAGGCCCGGCGACGTCCGCGACGAGATCTGACTGTTGGACAGCAGGTCGTAGTCGCTGGGCAGAGCCACCGACATGACCATCCCGACCGCGATCACCAGCAGGCACGCAAGGAGGACGACCCTGGCCGATCCGGTACGGCGGCGCTGCACCGACCCCAGGGCGATGCCCATGATGGGCGTGGACAGCGGCGCGATGATCATCGCGCCGATCACGGTCGCCGTCGAGTCCGTGAGCACTCCGCCGGACGCGATGACCGACGACAGCGTCAGCATCGTCCAGAACGCCGAACGCTTGGACGTGGTGTCCCCGGACGACAGGTCCAGATCCTCGGCCAGTTCATCCAGCGAGCGGCGCTGAGAGGCCGGCAGGACACGGGCACGGGCTTTGCCGATCATGCACCCAAACAATCACGATCAGCCCAGTTTCGGCATACAGGACACAGGCATGCGCCTGCGCGAGTCCGTCTCCGGCCAGTGGACCAACAGGGGATGTTCTCCTTGGCCCGCTGAACTCGGCGTCGCTGACATTGACGTCGTCGAACACCTCGAGACCCACGGACCCGGCCGGCGTCGGCAGGTGACGTCCTGCTGCGGATCGGATCCTTCTGCCATACCGGCCAGTACCTATGAACGCTCGGAGGGCCCTTCGGGGCCGTGAGTACGCGCTGTGGTCTCGCTGCGGTAGTTCTCTTCCGGACTCGCGTCGATACGTCCGGGATGAAGGCACTGGCGAGCCGCCCGGAAGCGGGGACGCACTCCTCACTCCCCTTCTTGCAGGACTGGATAGACAAGGCCCCGCAGGGGCACCCGCAGGGGCACCCGCAGCGCGACTACTTTGATCCGGCCAGTGGAAACGGCGCCTCCGACCGCGTCGCCTCCGCCATCGGCACGGCCTTCGAGAACATCATCGACGCCTTGGAGAAGGCGAAGCCCGAGCGGCTCGCCGGCATACGCCACGACTTCCGCAAGGCAGCGACCACCGACGACCTGCTGATTCCGCGGGCGGAGATGGCCGCCGGCGCCAAGCTCGCCCGCGCCGGGATCCCCTTCGACTTCGGCCGGAGCAACGGCGCCACGAAGCCGGACCTGATGCTGCGCGAGATGAACCTCGCCATCGAGGTCAAGGCCCGCCGCCTGGACGGTCTGCGGGACCTGCATGACGAACTCCAGACTGCGCTCGCCGACATCACCCCGTCGGTCCTGGTGGAACTCAGGCCGGACTCCCAGCCCCTCGTGATCAAGAAGGCCGTGCGGGACAAGGTGGTCGAAGAGACCGTCCAGCGGGCGCGCAGCCAGGACTACGGCACCGCGGTGACCACCGTGGAGCAGCCCTGGTCGGCCCGCGAGCGCCTCCTGATCCACGTCGGCCTCTTCCAGGCGCCCGACCTCACGGACGGATCGCGGATCATCGTCGCCGGCGGCTTCTGGGGCGCGGAGCCGGGCCCGCACATGATGGACGTGGAGGACGCGTCCTGGAAGACGACCAGAAGCTCCGTCAGGCCAGTACGAGGCCCACGATCCTCCTCTTTGACGCCGCCCGCACCGGCACGGCGTGGGTCCGCTCCGAGCTGGTCTGGGCACAGCGTCTGGCGATGTGGTTGCCCGCCACCACGCCGTTCGTGGGGGCTGCCGTGATGACCCCGAGGCTCGACGACCCCGACGTGGGCCTCTCCCTGGGGGTACGCGGGAACCTGCCCACCGGGGACCGCGCCGCCGTGGACGAACTGGCCCGCTGCCTTGGACTCGCCGGAGCACGATGCGGCCGCCCCCGGCGCCGTAGCCGAGGCGACGGGGCACCGTTGAACATGGCGTTGCGTGCATGAACATCGGACCCGAGCCTAGGCGTGCCCATGGGGGCCGCCGGTGTGGGCGAGGGCGCTGGGGGCGCGGCGGCCGACGATCGCCGGGGCTTCTTGGACCAGGGCGTCGTCGGTGAGCGCCTCCACCATGAACAGCGCGAAGTCCACACGGCGCGTCAGGTTGCTGGCCAGTACCGGGTCGCCCACGTGCCGGCTCCACACGGGCAGGCCCTGGCTCTCGCCCTCCTCCAGGTCGCTGCCGCGCACCACGGTCCATCGGGTGTCGCTGGCGAACACCCTGCGGCACGCCTCCACCTGGTCGTCGATCTCGACGGCGCGGACGAGCTTGGCCAGAAAGGCGACGACCCGGACGGCCGTCCTGAACATCCACGAGTACCGGTCCTTGCCGTCGCGCGTGATGTGCCAGCCGCAGGAGAAGACCAGGCGCGCGCCTGGCTGTGCGTGGTCGAGCACCGCCTGAGCCGTGCCCGACGAGTACTGCCGCACACCCCACGGCGCCAGCACCGTCAGCACCCCGTCGCACCCCGCGACCGCCCGCCGGATCACCTCCGGGTCGTTCGTGGGGCCGGGCACGATGGTCATCCGGTCCGCGAACGCGGCCAGCTTCGGCACGCTGCGCTCCCGGCACACACCGACCACCTCGTAGCCGCGGTCCAGCGCGTGCCGGACCATGTACTGCCCGAGCTTGCCCGAAGCTCCGACGATGCAGACCTTCTTCACACGATCCGTGCCCATGGCGCAGCCCTTTCGCCGCAGCGTCAACCTTATGTCGTAAGGCACGGTAACCTTATGCCGTAAGGCATGCAAGTGGAGTGGAAGAAGGAGGGGCGGATGCGCGAGGGAGGCAAGGGCCGTCGCGGGGCGTCGGCGCGCACCCCGCTCAGCCGCGAGCGCGTGATCCGCACGGCGGTGACGGTGGCGGACGAGAAGGGGTCGGCCGCACTCACCATGCGGGCCATCGCCGAACCGCTGGGCGTCGAGGCGATGTCGCTCTACCACCACGTCGCGGGACGGGAGGACATCCTCGACGGCATGGTGGACGCGGTGTTCGACGAGATCGAGCTACCGCCGGGCGATACGGACTGGAAGAGCGCCATGCGCCACCGCGCGGCCTCAACCCGCGCCGTGCTGCGACGCCATCCGTGGGCCATCGGCCTAATGGATTCCCGCAGCCGGCCCGGCCCCGCGACCCTGCGCCACCATGACGCCGTCATCGGCGTGCTGCGCGCCGGAGGGTTCTCCGTTCCGATGGCCGCACACGCCTTCTCACTGATCGACAGCTACCTGTACGGCTTCGTGCTCCAGGAGCTGAGTCTGCCGTTCAGCGACTCGGCGGAGCTGGACGAGGTCGCGGGCGCCATCCTTCGGGAGATGCCCGCGAACGCCTACCCCCACCTCGCGGAGCTCGCCGTTGAGCACGTCCTCAAACCCGGCTACGACTACGCCGACGAGTTCACCTTCGGCCTCACCCTCATCCTCGACGCCCTCCACCCGGACGAGACCGCTGGCCCAGATTAGATGGTCCCAACGAGACGTCCAGGCCGTAGCGCCGCTGCCCAGGGCGTCGCCCCGCCACCTCGAGCGCTCGGAGCCGCCAGGCCAAGCACTCAGCCGCCGACTGAAGCGCTCCGTCACAGCCGCTGCTGAGACTGAGCAGCCGATCTGGCGGATGAGTGCCTGACTTGGCGAGGCTGAGCGGTACAGGTGGCGCGCATGGTAGGGGCCACGCCGCTTACCTGCGCCGCTTTGCTGGGAAGTCGTACAGCATCCCGCGCCACGGGCTGTGCTGGAGGCATGAAGGTTTCGGTCCGTACGCCGGATATCGAATCTCGGCCGATGTGGTCGCACAGCTGCACCTTGGACGATCTCGTCGCGCCGTACACCATCGACTCAGCCGTGATGGAGAGGCTGGACACGGGGCCGGACTGGGCCCGGCGGTGGACGGCGAGGTGGAAGACCGCGAGTGCGGACGTGATCTGTCCGGTCCGGGAACTGGCCAGTGTCCCGGCATCCGCATCGGTGCCGGTACGCGGGTTCACCTGGCGGGCGGGGCAGCGACACCGTCCCGGTCTGCAGTACCTGCTGGCCACGGGACGGATGCACGGCTTCGAAAGCCTGGCCGAGCGGAACCTGCTGCTCGCCCTGGACTTCATCGGCGCCGCGACCGAGGTGTTGTCGCAGCCGTTCAAGCTGAAGTTCACCACCGCGGACGGCAGCGAGGACCACACCCCGGATTTCCTTGTGCTGCTGCCCGGGACGGCGGTGGTGGTCGATGTCCGGCCCGCCCATCTGATCAAGGAAAAGGATCTGGTGAAGTTTGCCGCGACGGACCGGGCCGCCAGTGCGGTGGGATGGACCTACCTGGTGGCGTCCGGCTGGCGCCGCCAGGTGCTGACCGCCCTTGACGCCTTGTCCGCACGGCGGCGCCCGATGACCGACCGGCTCGGGCTACAGGACGAACTGCTCGACCAGGTCCACGAGCGGCCGCGGCGGTTCGGCGAATTGGTGGAGGACACCTCGCTGCCGGCGGTGGCCCGCACGCATGCCGTCCATTTGCTCTGGCACCGTCGGCTGGCGATGGACCTGACCCTGCCGCTGGACGATGCCGCGTGGATCTACCCGGTGGGAAGGCCGTGATGAACGGTGGGCGGCAGAGGCCGCGGAGTGAGGATCTTCCCGAGCACGACCTGACGCGGGCCCGGATCCGGATGGCGCATCTGCTGGAGGTGGAGACCGGCTACCGCAGCGGCAGCCGGTCGTGGGCCCGGCCGGGAGAGCCTCGGGGTGAATACGACCCGGAACGGACCACACTGACCGAACGTCGGCGGGCGAAGGTGGCCGAGCTGCAGGGACTCGACCGCCAGGAGGCCAAGCAGCTCGGGCTGGAGTGGATCAGCGAGCGCACGCTTGAGCGCATGGCCGCCAAATACGACGAGCACGGGGTGATGGGGCTGGCGGACGGGCGGTGGACGCCGCCCCTGCGGGGCCGCTGGGCGATCAGCGAGGAGGTCGCCGAGGCGATCCGGGCCGTTCACGCGGAGTCGTTGCACCGCTCGAAGGTGAGCATGAAGACGAAGGAACGGATGATCCACCAGTACGTGCGGGAGAAGTTCGAGGCCAAGGGCAAGGAGGTCGACGTTCCGCACTACACCACGCTGGCGAAGGTGTGGAAGGAGTGGTTCGGCACCGAAGGGGCGAGGCAGCGATACATCCGCTCCGCCGCGGCGGTGGAGACGGGAAAGGCGAAGGTGGTAATCCTCCGGCCGGGGCAGGTGGTCGTGCTGGACACCACGCCGTTGCCGGTGAAAGTCCTCGACGATGTCTTCGGCACTCCGATCTCCGTGCACCTCACCCTCGCTCTGGATGCCTACTCGCATTCGCTGGTCGCTTTCCGCCTCACGCCGGTATCGGACTCCTCGGTGGAGGTGGCGATGCTGCTGAGGGACGTGCTGCTGCCGCTGCCGATGCGCCCGGACTGGGGTGAGGAACTGGAGTGGCCCTACCCCGGTGTTCCGGCCGCACTGGTCGCCGAGTTCGCCGGCTACCGGGTGGCTGGCCTGCCGTTCTTCGCTCCGGAGACAGTGACCAGCGATCACGGCAGCATCTACAAGAACCACCAGATCGTCCACGTCGCCCGCACGTTGAAGATGGAGTTGCTGCCTGCTCGCGCGATGCGCCCGACCGACAAGGCCGCCTGCGAACGCGCGTTCGCAGGTATCCAGTCGCTGCTGCTGGAACTCCTCCTGGGTTACCAGGGTGTCGACGTGGCTGATCGTGGAGTGGACCCGGAAGGGGACGCGGTCTGGACCCTGGCGGAGATGGAGCACTTGCTGGCGACCTGGATCGTCGCGGTGTGGCAAAACCGGAAACTCGACCAGTACGCGCCGGCCTGGGATCCCGGCGGGCGGCACAGTCCGAACACGCTGTTCGCCGCTGCGGCGGCCCGCGACGGGATCAGCCTGGAGATCCCCGAACCGAACCTGTATTTCGAGCTCTTGCCCGCCCACTCCGTGAAGATCGACCGCCGCCGCGGGGTGAAGATCGGCGGACTTTGGTACGGCGGCACCGCCCCAGTCCTGGACCCGTACCGCGGCCAGCGCTCCGCCCGCAGCGGTCGGCACGCAGGCAAGTGGGCCATCAGCCGCGATCCCAGGGACTGCCGATATGTCTACTTCGAGGACCCTGAACAGTCAGGGCTCTGGCACGCCTTGAGCTGGAACGGCCTGCCGCCAGGGGATGACGTCCCGGCCTTTTCCGATGCGCGCGTACGCGAAGTCCTGCGCGAGGCAGTGCGGGCCGGCCTCAAGCCGCGCGACGACAAAGAACTACTGCCGGTACTACTGAAGTTGGTGGCCTCCCGCACACCGGTGACAGCCTGGCCGACCCAGATGACCATCAAGCAGAGGTCCGAGCGGGCCCGAGAGCTGGCACGGGCCCGCTCTGCTGCCTCCGACCGGCCAGCGGCCCCGTTGAGCGAGCTTCCTCCGCCGGCCCGGCCCGCCGACCTGGCCGCCGCCCATCGCCGGGCTGTTACTGCGGACCGGCAGCGACGCCGGGAGGCCGGCGTCTCACAGCCGCCGACAGCGCCGCCCCTGCTGGGCGAGGCACTTCGGGCCCGCAACCTGTTCGTGCTGCCCGACGAGGAGGAAGTTGATAATGCCGGTCAGGCTGAAGAACCGGGCCCGGAGTCCTCGTGAGTACCCAGGGCGGCAGCGGACCTGTCCCTTTCGTGCTGCCGGGGCCTCCGCCGATGCGGGACACGGTGGAGGGCTGGGAGCGCTGGCGCGTCACACGTCGCGACTTCATGCCCGCGCCACGGCTGAGCCTGGCCGAATGGCGGCTGCTGAGCCCCAGGAAGAAGTCCCTGCACGATCTGCACCGGTCGGCCACCCACGCCAATCTGCAATTGCTCCAGACCCCGATGGCCGATGCAGTCACCAAGCTGCTGCACGGACGGGTCATGACCAATGCGCTCAAGCACAAGCCGACGACCCGAGCCGGAGTCATGGTCACGGGCGGGGGCTATCAGGGGAAAACGGAGACGGGTTGCGAGATCCTGGCGACGTTCGAGGACATCTGGCGGGAACTGCACCGTCACCTCAACCCCGATGCCGTCCCTGGGGCCCGCGACCTGCACGTTCCCGTTGCCTACGTGCAGACCCCGGTGACCGCGAAGCCGAAGAGCCTCTGCAAGGCCATCCTCAACTTCTACGGCGCCCAGCTGCACCCGCGCATGGACCTGCCCGACTTGCTCCGGCAGGTCGCCGCCTCTCTGCATGACCATGGAACAAGGGCTCTTCTACTGGACGACATTACGAGGCTCCGCCTCCACCGGGCCGACGACCAGGACACTCTCGACCTGATCCGGGCTTTCATGAGCATGCACGTCACTCTCGTACTCATCGGCGTCGATATCCCCGGATCGGGCCTGCTGCGAGAAGGCCGACATGATCCTGACACGGGCCAGGTGACGTTCCCGCCCGCCCAGCAGAGCAAAGTCCACGGGCGCGAGGCGACCCAGACCGAACGACGCTTCGACCTCGTCGAACTCGACCGTTTCCGCTACGAAACCGACGAGGAGATTGCTGCCTGGATCGACCACCTCACCGGCGTCGAAGACCAGCTCAGGCTACTGAAGGCGCACAGAGGCATGCTTACCGCGGGCCGCATGCCCGAGTACCTCTTCGGGCGCACGAACGGCGTGGTCGGCCTACTGGAACGGCTGGTCGAAGACGGTTGCCAGGAAGCCATTGATTCCGAATTGGAGTGCCTGACCGAACCCCTCCTCGAAGGAATCGCCATCACGCTCGGGGACCCGTCTCGCGATCCCGGCGCTGGAGAGATCCCCGATACTCCACCGACCGGGAGCGATACCGCTGCCAAGGACCGCCCGGTCAAACGCAAGCGTCCCCGGAACACGGTGTTCGACGATCACGGCCCTGCCGCGAGCACAGGAACCTGAGGATCGGAACCGTGATGCACCCACTGCCTCGGAGCCTGGAGCCGATCCCAGAAGAGTCCCTCGTCGGCTACCTGCTGCGGCTCACTCACCGTATTGGCGTCCCACCGTTGCATCTTGTCCGCATGCTCGGCTGGCAGACGGGCTTCTTCGGCAATCGTTTCAGCAGGTCGGTGCTATTCGAACTCGATGATCCTCATATCGCTGATCTTGCTCGGCTGACTCGGCTCACCGCGGAGGAAGCTTCGGATCTAACCCTGTCGTCGTGGAAGGGCCGCTATCCACCGATCCGGCGGTCTCTCGCGAACGGCATCTCATCAGCACGGCCAGACGGATGGTTGTTCCTCAGCAACCCGAGGTTCTGCCCGCGATGTCTGGCAGGCGATGGATCGTCAGCTCAAGAGCTCCACGGAGGGCCGTGGAGGAAGTCCTGGCACCTTCCCATCGTCTTCATATGCGCCGAGCATCGAGCCTTCCTCCAGTCTCGCTGCCCGCAGTGCGAGCATTCCTGGAGCGGCTCGCCCCTGCTGATCCAGCGTCCGAACGACGCCACCCTTCATCCCGCTCAATGCCGACGGACGTTCCCCGACCCGACCGTCCCCAAGCGGAAAACGAGAGCGTGCGGATACCGGCTTGATCAAATACCTCACACCTCCGACACCAGGCCGCAGCCCCCACCGCACCTCATCAGGTTCCAGCAGGACATCCTTCGCCGACTTGACTCCTCCGCCCCGGCTCAGGCTGCCGCCGAGTACTTCACAGATTTGCGGCTGGTGGCCGATTTGCTCAGCGCCTCCTGGCCTCAGGCCCAGGAACTCGTTGACACCGGCCTTGCCGGACATGTGACTGCCCACGTCCACGAACGGGCTGCAGAACACCGCGGCACCAGCAGCAACCCACACCGCTATCAGGTCATCGACGCAGCACCTCGTGACGCGGTTGCATGCGCAGGGCTCCTGCAGGCCGCGCAGAGAGTGCTCGCCGAGAGCGATCTATCCGACACGCTCGCCCCCCTCGTTCAGGCGGCCTTCCGAGAACGGGGAGCCAGGTTCGCCTGGACTACCGCGTTCGCACGACATGAGGACGCTTGTTCCGAACGTATGAGGACCTCCGCTGAGCCTCTCACTGAGGTTCCCCCACTGTGCGGGAGGTGCTGATCAGCTGGTCAGAGTGGGTTGACGGGTGTTCAGGTTCGTCGGTTCGGCCGTCGCCTGCTTGGTGTAGTGCTTCTCCTCGAACTCGATCGGACTGAGCCAGCCGAGCCGTTGCTGGATGCGCCGGGAGTTATAGAAGCCGTCGATGTACTCGAAGAGCGCGAGGTTCGCCTCGGCACGTGTGGCGAAGACGCGACCGCGCACGCACTCCGTCTTGATCAGCATCCACAGGTTCTCCGCGAGCGCGTTGTCGAACGAGTCCCCGACCGACCCCATGGACGCCTGAACTCCCGCTCTCACCAGACGAGTTGTGAGCTTGATAGACGTATATTGACAGCCGTGGTCGGCGTGATGGATCAGCTTGCCGGGCTCGACCTCGCGGGACGCGAGCGCGTACTCCAGCGTGGTCAGCACCAGGTCCGCGTCCGCACGGGCCGAGGTCTCCCAGGCCACCACACGGCGGGAGAACGCGTCCCGGATCGCCGAGAGCCACAACGGGCCCTCGCCGGTCGGGATCATCGTCAGGTCGGTGACCCACAGCCGGTTCGGCCCGGGTGCGGTGAAGTCCCGCTCCACCAGGTCCGGGGCGAGCGTGGCCTTCGGATCCCGGCGCGTGAAGCCCTTCCGCCTCGGGCTCACACCCGCGATGTCGGCCTCGCGCATCAGCCGCTCGACGCGTTTGCGCCCGACGTGGACGCCCTCCCGCTTGAGGACGGCGTGCACGCGCGGTGAGCCGTAGACGCCACCGGAATCCGTGTGGATCTCCTTGATCCGCTCGGTCAGCTCGACGTCACGCTGACGCCGTTCGCACGGCTCGCGCTCGGCGCGGCGCCAGCGGTAGTAGGTGGAGGAGGGGATGTGCAGTTCCCGAAGTACGCACTCGACTCCCAGGCGGGGATGCTCGTCGAGGAGCGCCGTCACCTGGGCCGGGTCGGGTCGAGTTGCGCCGCGAAAAAAGCCGAGGCCGTCCGCAGCACGTCGTTGGCCCGCTTGAGCTGGGCGTTCTCCTTGCGCAGAGCCACCAGCTCGGCCCGCTCGTCGGTGGTGAGCCGATCGTCGCGCTCGCCGGCGTCCGCCTCGGCCTGACGGATCCAGCCGCGCAGGGCCTCCGGGTGCACGCCGAGGTCGACGGCCAGCTTCTTGATCTGCGGCCTCGGCTCCGTAGTGCGATACATCCGCACCGCACGCTCACGCAACTCCAACGAGTACTTCCTGGGTGCAGCCATGGTCGATGCTCCTCTCATGAGAACCATCTGACCCTCTGTCACCTCTTCCCGCATCTCGGGGGAACCTCACACCCGCACGTTTCGCAAGAACGGCGGACCGCAGGGCACTCGCGCCGCAGTCCGCGACGACTACCGGCCCGAGAACATCCCTGCCTATCTGGAGCCAGACTGGTTCGAGCGTCACTTCGCCCACCTGACCGGCGTCCCTCCCAGGACGCTCCGCCGGTCGGCCGCAGTCCGACTCGTTCAGTGGGTCACGGGAGGGTCGATGGGAGCTGCCGCGACCTACCTTGGTATCAACCCTGCGGGCAACCAGTACCAGCCGGTGAACAATGCCCGGGCCTGGCACCGCGAAGGGTTCGTCCCGGCCGACTTCGAAAGGGCACTCCAGTCTCTGGCACAAGAGTTGGGGGCCCCTCGACGCCCGCTTATCAACTATCAGCAGAGACGAGAAGTGCTCCGAGAATGGATCTTCAGCCCAGAAGCCTGGGACACCCTCGTCAGGGGACTTCCTCCCCACAACGGATGGCCAGCAGCTGTCGATGACCGGAAACGTCAAGCCGCATCGATCTTTGTCTGGACTGAAGCCACTCGGGGCGAGCACCGCTTTGCTCCACGCCCGCTCGAAGCGGAGCAACCCGAGCACATCCGACAGGAGTGGGCGAGCCGTCGCAATACGACATGGTTCCAGCTCACCCGAGTCGATGCGCGCGGGCACTACGCTGACCTGCGAAAAGCACTCACTGAGCACGCCCGGCAACTCGCCCGAGACGTCGACGCCGGAAGGCCCCTCGCCAACTGAGACGCTCAGCCCCGCCAAGTCAGGCACTCATCCGCCAGATCGGCTGCTCAGTCTCACCGACCCTCGCGCGCGGCGGAGACAAGATTGCATAAAAGTGCAGCGATACGTATAGTCATGCCATCCAAGAGGAGGGTTCCATGGCGGTACGCGTGGCGGTGGCGGGAGCGAGTGGTTATGCGGGCGGCGAAGTGCTGCGCCTGCTGCTCGCCCACCCCGAGGTCGAGATCGGTGCACTGACCGGCAACTCCAACGCCGGCCAGCGCCTGGGCGCGCTCCAGCCGCACCTGCTGCCGCTGGCCGACCGGGTGCTCCAGGAGACCACCGCCGAGGTGCTGACGGGCCACGACGTGGTCTTCCTCGCGCTTCCGCACGGGCAGTCCGCGGCCGTGGCCGAGCAGCTCGGCCCGGAGGTGCTCGTGGTCGACATGGGCGCCGACTTCCGGCTGAAGGACGCGTCCGACTGGGAGAAGTTCTACGGCTCGCCCCACGCCGGCACCTGGCCCTACGGCCTCCCCGAACTACCGGGTGCCCGCGCCGCGCTGGAGGGTTCCAAGCGCATCGCGGTACCCGGTTGCTACCCCACGGCCGTCACCCTGGCCCTGTTCCCGGCCTACGCGGCGGGCCTCGCCGAGAACGAGGCCGTGATCGTCGCCGCCTCCGGCACCTCCGGCGCGGGCAAGGCGCCCAAGGCGCATCTGCTGGGCAGCGAGGTCATGGGGTCGATGACCCCCTACGGCGTCGGCGGCGGCCACCGGCACACACCCGAGGTGATGCAGAACCTCGGCGGTGTCGCGGGCGAGCCGGTCATCGTGTCCTTCACACCGACCCTCGCACCGATGCCGCGCGGCATCCTCGCCACGTGCAGCGCCAAGGCGAGGCCCGGCGTCACCGCCGAGTCCGTGCGCGCCGCGTACGAGAAGGCCTTCGCCGACGAGCCGTTCGTCCACCTGCTCCCCGAAGGGCAGTGGCCCGCCACGGCGTCCGTCTACGGTTCCAACGCCGTATCGGTGCAGGTCGCGTACGACGAGGCCGCGGGCAGGATCATCGCGATCAGCGCCATCGACAACCTCACCAAGGGCACCGCCGGTGGCGCCCTCCAGAGCATGAACATCGCCCTCGGACTCCACGAGACGACGGGGCTTTCCACGATCGGAGTCGCACCGTGAGCGTGACGGCAGCCAAGGGGTTCACGGCGGCGGGCATCGCCGCCGGGATCAAGGAGAACGGCAACCCGGACCTGGCCCTCGTGGTCAACAACGGGCCCCGCCTCGCCGCCGCGGGCGTCTTCACCTCCAACCGTGTGAAGGCCGCGCCGGTGCTCTGGTCCGAGCAGGTGCTGAAGGGCGGCGAGGTCTCCGCGGTCGTCCTCAACTCCGGTGGCGCCAACGCCTGCACGGGTCCGAAGGGCTTCCAGGACACGCACGCGACCGCCGAGAAGGTGGCCGACTCCCTCAACTCGGCGGGGCTCGACGACCTGGGCGGTCACGCGCCCGGGATGATCGCGGTCTGCTCCACCGGCCTCATCGGCGTCCTCCTGCCCATGGACAAGCTGAAGCGGGGCGTCGACAAGGCCGTCGCCCAGCTCAGCCCGCACGGCGGCGAGAAGGCCGCCATCGCCATCAAGACCACCGACACCGTGCACAAGACGTCCGTCGTCACCAAGGACGGCTGGACCGTCGGCGGCATGGCCAAGGGCGCGGGCATGCTCGCCCCCGGCCTCGCCACCATGCTCGTCGTGCTCACCACCGACGCGGACCTGGAGAGCGACGTCCTCGACAGGGCCCTGCGCGCAGCCACGCGGACGACCTTCGACCGGGTCGACTCCGACGGCTGCATGTCCACCAACGACACCGTCCTCCTGCTCGCCTCCGGCGCCGCCGAAGTCACTCCGGAATACGCGGAGTTCGCCGAAGCCGTACGCCAGGTCTGCGACGACCTCGGCCAGCAGCTCATCCGGGACGCCGAGGGCGCCAGCAAGGACATCAAGGTCGAGATCGTGAACGCGGCGACCGAGGACGACGCCGTCGAGGTGGGCCGCTCCATCGCCCGCAACAACCTCCTCAAGTGCGCCATCCACGGCGAGGACCCCAACTGGGGCCGTGTCCTGTCCGCCATCGGCACCACGTCCGCCGCCTTCGAGCCGGACCACCTCAACGTCGCCATCAACGGCGTCTGGGTCTGCAAGAACGGCGGAGTCGGCGAGGACCGCGACAACGTCGACATGCGCTACCGCGAGGTGCACATCGTCGCCGACCTCGCCGCCGGGTCCGAGACGGCCACGATCTGGACCAACGACCTCACCGCCGACTACGTCCACGAGAACAGCGCGTACTCCTCATGAGCAACACACCCGCGCGGAAGCACACCGCCCTTCCCAAGGCCCAGATCCTCATCGAGGCGCTGCCCTGGCTGGTCCGGCACAACGGCAAGACCGTCGTCATCAAGTTCGGCGGCAACGCCATGATCGACGAAGATCTGAAAGCCGCGTTCGCCCAGGACGTCGTCTTCCTGCACCACGCCGGCCTCAAGCCGGTCGTCGTGCACGGCGGCGGCCCGCAGATCAGCGCCGCCCTCGACCGGCACGGCATCGTCAGCGAGTTCAGGGCCGGCCTGCGCGTCACCACCGAGGACGCCATGGACGTCGTACGCATGGTGCTCGCCGGACAGGTGCAGCGCGAGCTGGTCGGACTGCTCAATCAGCACGGGCCGCTCGCCGTCGGACTGACCGGCGAGGACGCGCACACCATCACCGCCACGAAGCACCAGCCCGAGATCGACGGCGAACTGGTCGACATCGGACGGGTGGGCGAGATCACCTCGATCGACACGGGCGCGATCGAGGCACTCCTCGCCGACGGCCGCATCCCGGTCGTCTCCTCGATCGCCCGTAGCCAGGACGACGGACATGTCTACAACGTCAATGCTGATACGGCGGCTGCGGCACTCGCTGCTGCGCTGGGCGCCGAGACCCTCATGGTCCTCACCGACGTCGAGGGCCTCTACGAGGACTGGCCCAACAGCGACGAGGTGATCAGCCGCCTCACCGCTTCCCAACTGGAGAAGCTGCTGCCGGAGTTGTCCTCCGGCATGGTGCCGAAGATGCAGGGCTGCCTGCACGCCGTCCGGGGCGGCGTCCGGACCGCGCGCGTCATCGACGGCCGGGTCCAGCACTCGATCCTGCTGGAGATCTTCACCGACGAGGGCATCGGCACGATGGTCGTGCCGGATGCGGAAGAGGGGGACGCCGAATGACCGCCAACGAGGAGCTGGCCCAGCGGTGGCGGGGCTCGCTGATGAACAACTACGGCACCCCGAAGCTCTCCCTGGTCCGCGGCGCGGGCACCCGGGTGTGGGACGCCGACGGCAAGGAGTACGTCGACTACGTCGGCGGTATCGCGGTCAACGCGCTCGGCCACGCCCACCCGGCGATCGTCGAGGCGGTCAGCACCCAGATCGCCTCCCTCGGCCATGTCTCCAACCTGTTCGTCGCCGAGCCGCCCGTCGCCCTCGCCGAACGGCTCCTGGAGCACTTCGGCCGCGACGGCAAGGTCTTCTTCTGCAACTCGGGCGCCGAGGCCAACGAGGGCGCGTTCAAGATCGGCCGGCTGACCGGGCGGACCCACATGGTCGCCACCGAGGGCGGCTTCCACGGCCGGACCATGGGTGCCCTCGCCCTCACCGGCCAGCCCGGCAAGCAGACCGGCTTCCACCCGCTGCCCGGTGACGTCACCCACGTCCCCTACGGCGACGCGCAGGCCCTCGCCGCGGCCGTGACCGAGGAGACCGCGCTCGTCATCATCGAACCCGTCCAGGGTGAGAAGGGCGTCGTCGTCCCGCCGCCCGGCTATCTGAAGGCCGCGCGAGCCATCACGGCCGCCACCGGCTCGCTGCTGGTCCTCGACGAGGTGCAGACCGGCGTCGGCCGGACCGGACACTGGTTCGAGTACCAGGCCCACGAGGGCGTCCTGCCGGACGTCGTCACCCTCGCCAAGGGCCTCGGCGGCGGACTGCCGCTGGGCGCGACCGTGGCCTTCGGGCGGGCCGCCGAGCTGCTCCAGCCCGGCCAGCACGGGACCACCTTCGGCGGCAACCCGGTCGCCTGCGCCGCCGGCCTCGCCGTCCTGGAGACCATTCGGGCGGAAGGGCTGCTGGAGAACGTCAAGCGGCAGAGCGAGAAGCTGCGCGACGGGATCGAGTCCCTCGGCGACCCGATGATCGACCATGTCCGTGGCGCGGGCCTCCTGCTGGGTATCGTGCTCACCGAGCCCCTCGCGCCCCTGGCGCAACAGGCCGCTCAGGACGCCGGTTTCCTGGTGAACGCGCCCGCCCCCGATGTCGTACGGCTGATGCCCGCGCTCAACATCGGTGACGCCGAGGTGGACGCCCTCCTCCAGGCCCTGCCCGGCATCCTCGACGCGGCGCGGGCGGCACACGAAGCCAGTGGGGACGGACGAGCCGGAGAATGAGACGACGATGAGCCAGGCGCAGGAGCACGACCAGGCGGGGCCCGCGGTGCCGCAGACCCGTACCGCCCGCCACCGGCGGATCGTCGACATCCTCAACCGGCAACCCGTGCGGTCGCAGAGCCAGTTGGCGAAGCTGCTGTCCGACGACGGGCTGAGCGTCACACAGGCGACGCTCAGCCGGGATCTGGACGAGCTGAACGCGGTGAAGATCCGCAACACCGACGGCGACCTCATCTACGCGGTGCCGAGCGAGGGGGGGTTCCGTACGCCTCGGGCTCCGCTGGGGGAGTCGGCGAAGGAGGAGCGGATGCGGCGGCTCTCCGCGGAGCTGCTGATCTCCGCCGAGGCCTCCGCGAACCTGGTCGTGCTCCGCACGCCGCCGGGTGCGGCCCAGTTCCTGGCCTCGGCCATCGACCAGGCCGAACTGCACGACATCCTGGGCACGATCGCGGGCGACGACACGTTGCTGCTGATCAGCCGGGATCCGGTGGGGGGCCAGGCCCTGGCCGACCATTTGCTGCGGCTCGCTCAGAATGGGAACGGCCACTGAGGGGGTGGGTTTCGCGGGGACACCGACCGCGGGTCCGTCGTGGCCGGTCGCGCAGTTCCCCGCGCCCCTGAAAGACGGGCTGCGGCCGCTTTCCCTGAAAGGGGCTGCGCCCGCCCTTCAACCTGCCGTCGTTGCTGCGGGCAGTCGTGCCGCTGGGGCGATGGGGGCACCTCCAGCTCGAGCGAAGCCGAGAGTGGGGGAGGGTGGGCGCAGGCGGCACCCTGTCAGCGCCGGTGAGCGCCCCCACCCCGGCTCAGCCCCAGTACGCAGCGAAGTACAGCCGCCGCTCAGCCGAGTCGCGCTGCCAACCCACTCGTGCAGCGGACCTCATCCCCTGCCGTGATCAGCAGCGCTTCCGCGTCCTCCAGCGACTCCAGCCACGCCAGGCCCTCCCTGGAGCCCATCGCGAACGCCGCCGTGGCCCAGCAGTCCGCCCAGGTGAGACTGGGGGCCACGACCGTCACCGAGACCAGGTCGGTCACGGCGGACTTGCCCGTGCGGGGGTCGACGATATGCGCGCCCCGCTCCGCCGTACCGGACGTGGCGACGGCCAGGCGATCCGCGCCGGCGGCCGTGACGACCGCGGCCAGCCCCCCGGGCCGGAGGGGATCGGCGACGCCCACGCGCCACGGCCGGTCCGGTCCGGGGACACCGCACAGCTGCACGTCGCCGCCCCCGTTCACGCTCACCCCGACCGCCCCGGCCTCGACCAGCCGCAGCGCGGCCCGCTCGGTGGCCCACCCCTTCACGAGGCCGGTCGGATCGAAACGGCCCTCGTACGTCGCACTGAACCAGCCGTCGCTCACCCGCTCGGCCTCGGCGCACAGGTGGAGCACCTCGGCGACCTCGGCGTCGCACTCCTCGATCGTCACCTCGCCCCGGGCGAGCCGGGAGATCTGGCTGTGCTCGCGATAGGTGCTGAACACCTCGTCGACGGCGTGGAGTCCGGCCACCGCTTCCGCGAGCGCGGCCCGGACCGCCGTGGGCTCGCCTCCTCGGACGTCGAAGGAGAAGACAGTGCCCATGACCTCCTCGGCGTGGCGCAGCGGGGAGGGCGCGGGGGCCCCGGCGGGTTCGGCCATCGGATCAGCCGGCCTGGTCCAGTGCGGACTGGAGGGACTGCTTGTAGCCACCGCTGGTGTACGTGGCGCCTGAGACAGCATCGATGTCAGCGCTCCCTGCCGAGACGGCGTTCTGGTTGAGCTCGGGGATGGCGGTGCCGCTGATCTGGGTCGAACGGCCGCCGCTGGGCTGCTGCAGCGCCTCAGCGCTTGTGATCTTGCCGTCGGTGACCGTGACACGGACCTGGACCGGGCCGTAGTCCGTCTGGATCGTGGAACCGGTGAGCACCTGGGTGCCCGTCGCCTGCCCGGCCCCGGAGCCCCCGCCGTCCTCGGCGCCGCCACCCGCGTCCGCGGAGCCGCCCGCCTCGACCTCGGACCCGGAGCCCTGCGCGTTGCCGGCCTGGTCCAGTGCGGACTGGAGGGACTCCTTGTAGCCGGCGCTGGTGTAGGTCGCGCCCGAGACCGCGTCGATGTCGGCGCTACCGGCCGCCACGGCCGCCTGGTTGAGCTTCGGCACCGAGTCGCCGGTGATCTGGGTGGAGCGGCCGCCGCTCGGGGCCTGGATCGCCTCGGCGCCTGTGATCTTCCCACCGCTGACCGTGATCCGGACCTGCACCGGCCCGTAGTCGGTCTGCACGGTGGTCCCCGTGAGCACCTGGGCGCCCGGGTCCTGCGCGTTGCCGGCCTGGTCCAGTGCGGACTGGAGGGACTCCTTGTAGCCGGCGCTGGTGTAGGTCGCACCCGAGACCGCGTCGATCTCGGCGCTGCCCGCGGCCACGGCCGCCTGGTTGAGCTTCGGGATCGCGTCGGAGCTGATCTGCGTGGAGCGGCCGCCGCTGGGCTGCTGCACCGTCTCGGCATTGGTGATCTTGCCGCCGTTGACGGTGATCCGGACCTGCACCGGCCCGTAGTCGGTCTGGACGGCGGTGCCCGTGAGGGTCTGCGCGCCGGCCGCCACCCCGCCCTGTGCCGAAGGAGCGCCCCCTGCCGCTCCCGCCTGGACCGAACCGGCCGGGTCGGAGGCCGGCTTCAGCGACAGCAGCAGCACGATGCCGGACACGGTGGCGGCGGTGGCGAGCAGGGTCCGCCGGATGGGGTGGCTCTTCTTCATCGCTCCTTCAGCTCCTGAAGTGTGAAGTCTCGCGGGGGAGACCCGTCGGGCGAACCCGCGGGAAACCATGGCCAGAAGTCGGGGTGGGGCAGGTGGTGGCGACCGGCGGCTGGAACGGTCGGTCGGATGGGGATACGCGGCGAGCGGCCCCGCCGCTCACATCTCGAACGACTCGTGGTGGATACGCCGGGTAGGAACACCCGCGCCGCGCAGGGCCTCGTAGACGCCCTGGGCGAAACCGGGCGGCCCGCACAGGAACACGTCGTGGCTCTCGATGTCCGGGATCTTGCGGCGCAGCGAGTCAGGGGAGATGTCAGGGCGCTCGCCGTCGGGGCTGTTCACCGCGTACATCAGCCGGGCGCCGCGCTCCTCGGCGATCAGCGCCAGCTCGTCCCACAGGGCCAGGTCCTGGGTGGTGTTGGCCCGGTAGAGCAGGGTCAGGTCACCGGCCGCGCCGGGCAGTGTCTCGAACAGGGCCCGCATCGGCGTGATGCCCACACCGCCGGCCACCAGCAGCACCTTGCCCCGGCTGCGCTTGCCGGCCGTCAGCGCCCCGTACGGGCCCTCGGCCCACACCCGGGTGCCGGGCTCCAGGTCGCGCAGGGCCGAGCTGTGGTCGCCGATCGCCTTGACCGTGATCCGCAGCATGTTGGGACGGGGCGCCGCCGACAGCGAGTACGGGTGGGAGCTGAACCGCATGCCGGGGGCGAGGAACCGCCAGCGGAAGAACTGCCCGGCCTCCGCGCCCATCCGGTGCAGCTTGCGCCCGCTCATCAGCACGGAGACGATGCCGGGCGACTCCTCGATGACCGCCTCGACCCGCAGCCGGTGCCGCATGTTGAGCCGGATCGGCGTGATGATCCGGTACCACAGCACCAGCGCGGTCACCGACCCGTACAGCGCGTACCAACCGGTCTTCGCGGCGGGTGTGACGGCGAACTCGTTGCCGGTGGAGATCTGGTGCCAGAACGTCAGGAACGTGGCCGCGTAGGTCAGCAGGTGCGTGTGGTACCAGAAGTCGTACGGGATCCGCTTGCGCACCGGGCCGATCGACACCAGCCCGATGAGCACCAGCAGACCGGTGCCGATGGCGGCCTTGCCCATGTCGGGCAGCTGGTTGATGGAATCGATGGTCTGCTGCAGGATCGCGGTGTGGGTGAGACCGGCCTGCAGCGCGTACCCGTACATCGTCAGGACGACGTGCGCGACGACCAGGCAGAGCGTGTAGCGGCCGGTCATCGCGTGCCAGCGGGCGACCCGGTCGGAGCCCACCCGGCGTTCCAGCGCGGGCACCCGGGCCATCTGGAGCACCACCAGGGCCATCATGTAGCCGCCGAGCAGACCGGTGATCCGCCCGGCGTTGACCATCTTGCTGCCCTGGTCCGCGATGGAGGGCGTGTTGTCCCACCACAGCCACACCACCGCGGCCACGCCCGCATAGAAAACGATCAGCAGCGGGACGGCGGGGGAGCGGCGAGGTCGGATGCGGCGCATCGTCTGGCGGCGCGCGGCGCGACCTCCGGCGATCGTGGACACGGTTCCTCCGTGGTGGGCTGGACCCTTGGCCCACACGTACGTGCAGCGAGTGCCGTGTGTTCAACCGTGTGAACAACTGCCTCGCGGAACGATCGCCACCGGAGGGCGCGCCCGCCTCCCCTGCCGTCAGACGGCGGACGGCGGCAGCGGCAGGGGCAGCCCCGGCAGGCCGTCCATGCTGGTCGCGATGTGTTCCTTGGAGCCGAAGTAGGCACTGAGCGACTCGTCGTCCTCGCGGGCGAAGCGCCGCCCGTGCAGGTCGCGTTCGTCCTCGTACGCCATGAACGGCACCGCGTAGCCGCAGCTGTCGCGTATGTGCTCGGCGCGGACCACGATGATCGCGCGCAGACCGTGCGGGGTCGGGTCGATGTCGGGGAAGCGGGCGAGGAGCTCGGCGAAGCGTGGGTCGTCGCGGAAGACGGCCTCGCCCGTGCCGTGCACACGCACGATGCTGGGCGGGCCCTGGAAGGCGCACCACATCAAGGTGATCCGGCCGTTCTCGCGCAGGTGCGCGATCGTCTCCGCGTGGGAGCCGGCGAAGTCCAGGTAGGCGACGGTCCGTTCGTCGAGGATGACGAACGAGCCCTTCAGGCCCTTGGGGGAGAGATTGATCGTGCCGTCGGCGGACAGGGGCGCCGTGGCGGTGAAGAACAGCGGCTGTGCCTCGATGAACGTCCGCAGACGGCCGTCGATGCGCTCATAGGTCTTTCCCATGTCTAACGATTATCGACGGAAAAGTTTTGCCTGTCTAATGAATTGGGGCCTGGAACACGGATTCCGGGTGGGCCTCCCAAGGAGATCCACCCGGAACCAGGGTCTTCCGTGTCCGCCCCGGCCGGCGCGCGGGGCGGACACGGCCCCTGTCGCCCACGAGGGGCGCAGGAGGTCACTCGCCGAGTGAGGGGGCCGTCGCGGACGGCTCATCGCGACCGGCCCCTCGGCTCGGACCCCCTCGTGCGACCGGCGGAGCTCCGGCCCGCCGACGCGGCGGACCGCCCGCTCGTCCGGACTACTGGTTGAGCTGGCAGGGTGCGAGCGCCTCCAGGCCCTCCGGCTTGGCGGCGGCGCGGCCGATGGCGGTCTCGATGCGGTTGAGCGTCGCGATGCGCTTGTCCTCGAGCGGGCCGAGGATGGCGTTGTTGACGAAGTTCGGGCCGCCCTGGCCGACGGTGTCGATGAGGCGCTGGTTGGCTTCCTGGATCTGGGTGTCGAGGAGGGCGAGGTTGCGGTCGACCTCGGCCTGTGCGGAGGCGGGGATGGCCGGGAGTTCGCCCTCGACCTCGGGGCAGGTGATGGTGCCGGCGGCACCCGCGTTGCCCGTGTCCTCGCCTGCGCCCGCCTCGGCACCCGCACCGGCCTCGGCTCCGGCTTCCTCGCCCGCACCGGCCTCCTCACCGGCGCCTGCGGCACCGCCCTGGTTCAGCTGGCAGGGTGCGAGCGCCTCCAGGCCCTCGGGCTTGGCGGCGGCGCGGCCGATGGCGGTCTCGATGCGGTTCAGTGTGGCGATGCGCTTGTCCTCGAGCGGGCCGAGGATGGCGTTGTTGACGAAGTTCGGGCCGCCCTGGCCGACGGTGTCGATGAGGCGCTGGTTGGCTTCCTGGATCTGGGTGTCGAGGAGGGCGAGGTTGCGGTCGACCTCGGCCTGTGCGGAGGCGGGGATGGCCGGGAGTTCGCCCTCGACCTCGGGGCAGGTGATGGTGCCGGCGGCACCCGCGTTGCCCGTGTCCTCGCCTGCGCCCGCCTCGGCACCCGCACCGGCCTCGGCTCCGGCTTCCTCGCCCGCACCGGCCTCCTCACCGGCGCCTGCGGCACCGCCCTGGTTCAGCTGGCAGGGTGCGAGCGCCTCCAGGCCCTCGGGCTTGGCGGCGGCGCGGCCGATGGCGGTCTCGATGCGGTTGAGCGTGGCGATGCGCTTGTCCTCGAGCGGGCCGAGGATGGCGTTGTTGACGAAGTTCGGGCCGCCCTGGCCGACGGTGTCGATGAGGCGCTGGTTGGCTTCCTGGATCTGGGTGTCGAGGAGGGCGAGGTTGCGGTCGACCTCGGCCTGCGCGGAGGCGGGGATCGCCGGGAGGCTGCCTGCGACGGCCGGGCAGGTGATGGTGCCGGGCGAGGCGTTCCCCGCGGCGTCCTCGTTGTTGGCACCCTCGCCGGCGAGGGCGGAACCCGCGATGACCGCTCCGGAGAGCACGACCGCGGTGGCGCCGCCGATGATCCCTACGCGACGCTTGTTGTACTTCGGAAGAGCCCTGGACATGCGGATGCCTCACTCGGGTCGGGTGTGTTCGGTGTTTACGAACGCGGCGCCTGCGTCCGGTGTGAGTTACGTGAAAGCGGTTTCGTTTGTTCAAAGGTTTCTCGGCGTCTCTTGGACTTCTCTCAGATTGACGATTCATGCAGAGTTCTGCATACTCATGCATGGCAGTGAACGTAGTAAGCGGAGATCTAGGAGCAACGCGAGTGAGCAGCAACAGCGGTGACGTACGGCTCTGGGGCGCCCGTTTCGCCGACGGACCCGCCGAGGCCCTGGCGAAGCTGTCCGCCTCCGTCCACTTCGACTGGCGGCTGGCCCCGTACGACATCGCGGGCTCCCGCGCCCACGCGCGCGTGCTGCACAAGGCGGGCCTGCTCACCGAGGACGAGCTGTCCCGGATGATCGCCGGCCTGGACCAGCTCGAAGCGGACGTGGTGTCGGGCGACTTCGTCGGCACTGTCGCCGACGAGGACGTGCACACCGCCCTGGAGCGCGGTCTCCTGGAGCGCCTCGGCCCGGACCTGGGCGGCAAGCTGCGCGCCGGACGCTCCCGGAACGACCAGGTCGCGACCCTCTTCCGGATGTACCTGCGGGACCACGCCCGCACGATCGGCGGTCTGATCGCCGACCTCCAGGACGCCCTGATCGGCCTGGCGGAGGCCCACCCGGACGTGGCCATGCCCGGCCGTACCCACCTCCAGCACGCCCAGCCGGTCCTCTTCGCCCACCACGTCCTCGCGCACGTCCAGTCGCTCTCCCGGGACGCCGAGCGGCTGCGGCAGTGGGACGAGCGCACGGCGGTCTCCCCGTACGGCTCGGGCGCCCTCGCGGGAAGCAGCCTCGGCCTGGACCCCGAGGCGGTCGCCAAGGACCTGGGCTTCGAGCACGGCAGCTCCGCGAACTCCATCGACGGCACCGCGTCCCGCGACTTCGTCGCCGAGTTCGCCTTCATCACCGCGATGATCGGCGTGAACCTCTCCCGGATCGCCGAGGAAGTCATCATCTGGAACACGAAGGAGTTCTCCTTCGTGACCCTCCACGACGCGTTCTCGACGGGCTCGTCGATCATGCCGCAGAAGAAGAACCCGGACATCGCGGAGCTGGCCCGGGGCAAGTCCGGCCGCCTGATCGGCAACCTGACGGGCCTCATGGCCACGCTCAAGGCGCTGCCCCTCGCCTACAACCGCGACCTCCAGGAGGACAAGGAGCCGGTCTTCGACTCGATCGACCAGCTGGAGGTCCTGCTGCCCGCCTTCACCGGCATGATGGCCACCCTCACCGTCCACCGTGAGCGCATGGAGGAGCTGGCCCCGGCCGGCTTCTCCCTGGCCACCGACGTCGCCGAGTGGCTCGTCAAGCAGGGCGTTCCCTTCCGGGTCGCCCACGAGGTCGCCGGTGAGTGCGTCAAGGCCGCCGAGGCCGAGAACAAGGAACTGAACGACCTGACGGACGACCAGTTCGCCAAGATCTCCGCCCACCTCACTCCCGAGGTCCGTACCGTCCTGAACGTCCCGGGCGCCCTGGCCTCCCGCAACGGCCGCGGAGGCACGGCCCCGAGCGCGGTGGCGATCCAACTGGCGGACATCAAGCAGAACGTGACGGCCCAGCACGCGTGGGCAACCGCGAAGAAGGGCTGAGACGACGCGCCCCGTAAGGGCCGCCGGGGAGTGTTGGGCTGAGGAGGAGCGCCCCGTAAGGGGCGCGAGGAACTGCGCGAGAACCCCCACCGAACCCGCACCCATCCACTAACCCACTCACCCCCTCACCCCGAGCGGAGCGCGATGGGGGGGCGAAGGGGCGCAGCCCCTGGGTGGGGGCACCTCCCGCTCGAGCGAAGCCAAGAGTGGGGGAGGGACGGGTAGGGGCGGCGGGGGCGAAAAACCACCGAAAGCCCCCGCACCGCACCACGAAGGTCATCACGGGTTACGTTTGCTCAGGAACCGCATGGAGCCGACCCGAACGGAGCCCGCGATGCCCTTCGCCCGACTGGCCGCAGCCACCACCCCCACCTGCCACATCGGTTTCGGCCTCGCCGCAGTCGCCCGCCCCGGCTACATCAACCTCGGCCGCGACGCCGACCTCGGAGAGACCCGCACCGTCGAGGCCCTCCGCACCCGCACCCACGAACTTCTCGACGCCGCCTACGCCCAGGGCGTCCGCTACTTCGACGCGGCCCGCTCCTACGGCCTCTCCGAGAAGTTCCTCGCGGACTGGCTCCGCACCCGCCCGGGCCTCGACGACGTGGTCATCGGCAGCAAGTGGGGCTACACCTACACCGCCGACTGGACCACCGACGCCGAGAAGCACGAGGTCAAGGACCACACCCTCGCGACGTACGAGCGCCAGCGCGCCGAGACCGCCGCCCTGCTCGGCGACCGCCTCGACCTCTACCAGATCCACTCGGTGACCCCGGACAGCCCGGCCCTCACCGACAAGGAGCTTCACGCCAAACTGGCGGAGGCCGCCGCCGAGGGCGTCACCATCGGCTTCTCCACCAGCGGCCCGGCACAGGCGGACGCCATCCGCTCCGCCCTCACCGTGACCGTCGACGGCGAACCCCTCTTCCGTACCGTCCAGTCGACGTACAACGCGCTGGAGACCTCCGCCGCCCCCGCCCTCGCCGAGGCGCACGATGCCGGTCTGACCGTGATCGTCAAGGAGGGCATGGCCAACGGCCGACTGGCCGGTCCGCACGCCCCGGACGCCCTCAAGGCCGTCGCCGAGCGGACGGGCCTCGGCTGCGACGCGGTCGCCCTGGCGGTGGTCCTGCGGCAGCCGTGGGCCGGAGTCGTCCTCTCCGGCGCCGCCACCACCAACCAGCTCGCCTCCAATCTCCACGCGGCGGTAGTCGACCTCGACGACGACCAGCTGACCCGCCTCACGGACCTCGCCGAGGACCCGCGGACGTACTGGGAGAAGCGCGGCAGCCTCCCCTGGCACTGACCACGGCCGCTCCGGCGCGGGGAGAACCCTCTGCACCACCCCGGCCATGAGACGCTCATGCCCGCTGTGAGACATCAATGTCTCATATGGGCTATGGTTGTCTCATGGCCGTCGATCGTGAACACGTGCTGCGCAGCGCAGCCGCCCTGCTGACCCGCAAGTCCACCGCGACCATGGACGAGGTGGCCAAGGCCGCCGGGATCAGCCGAGCCACGCTGCACCGCCACTTCGCCGGACGCGACGCGCTCGTACGGGCGCTGGAGGCGCTCGGCATCGAGGAGTGCGAGGCCGCGCTGGACGCGGCGCGCCTCGACGAGGGCCCGGCGCGCGACGCCGTACGCCGGCTCGTGCGCGAGATCGAACCCGCCGCGGGCCTGCTCGCCTTCCTCTACACCGAGAACCAGCTGTTCGAGGGGGAGGGGCAGCACGAGGGCTGGGCCCGGATCGACGACCGTGTCGCGGCCCTCTTCAAACGCGGCCAGGCGGCCGGTGAGTTCCGCATCGACCTCACACCGGCCTGGCTCACCGAGGCTCTTTACGGCCTGCTGGCCTCCGGCGCCTGGGCGGTCTCCGAAGGGCGCGTGGCCGCCAACGACTTCACCTTCATGATCACCGAGCTGCTGCTCGGCGGCGCCCTGCGTCATCCCGAACAACCGAGAGAGGAATCATGACCAGCACCCTGCGGCCGGCCCGCACCGTCGAGGCGGAGAAGAGGCCGGGCCGCTGGCTCGCGCTCGCCGTCCTGGTGCTCGCCGTGCTGCTGGTGGCCGTCGACGCGACCGTCCTCGGTCTCGCGACCCCCTACATCAGCGAGGATCTGAAGCCCTCGGGCACCCAACTCCTGTGGATCGGCGACATCTACTCCTTCGTCATCGCGGGCCTGCTCGTCTCGGCGGGCAGCCTCGGCGACCGCATCGGCCGCAAGAAGCTGCTGCTGATCGGCGCCACGGCGTTCGGCGCGATATCCGTGCTCAACGCCTACGCGACGACGCCCGAGACGATGATCGTCGCGCGGGCGCTGCTCGGAGTCGCGGGCGCGACGCTGATGCCCGCCACCCTCGCCCTGATCCGCAACCTCTTCCACGACCCGCGTGAGCGCAGCCTCGCGATCGGCGTCTGGGGCGCCACGGCCTCCGCCGGTACGGCTGTCGGACCGGTCGTCGGCGGTTTTCTGCTCGAACACTTCTGGTGGGGCTCGGTCTTCCTCATCAACCTGCCCGTGATGGCCGTGCTCGTCCTCGTCGGCATCAAGCTGCTCCCCGAGTCCCGCCACCCGAACCCGGGCCCGTGGGACATGCCCAGCGTCGGCCTGTCGCTGGTCGGCATGATCGGTGTGGTGTACGCGGTGAAGGAGGCCGCCACCCACGGCGTCGACGGCATCGCACTCGCCGCCGGCCTCCTCGGTCTCGCCGGGCTGTCCTTCTTCGTGCGCCGTCAGCTCACACTGCCGCACCCGCTGCTGGACATGCGCCTGTTCCGCAACCGGGGCTTCTCCGGGGCCGTCCTCGCCGACCTGCTGACCATCCTCGGCCTTTCCGGGCTGGTCTTCTTCCTCTCCCAGTTCCTGCAACTGGTCCAGGGCCGGGGCCCGTTGGAGGCGGGTCTCGCCGAGCTTCCGGCGGCGATCGGAGCGGTGGCCGCGGGCCTGGTCGCCGGAGCGGCGGCCCGCCGTTTCTCCGTCCGTTCCGTGGTGGCGGGGGGCCTCGCCGCCATCGGTCTGGCCCTCGCCCTGCTCACCCTGGCCGACCGAGCCACCGGCTACCCGCTGATCGGCGCCGCCCTGCTGTTCGTCGGCATCGGCGCCGGCTTCTCCTTCACCGTCACCGCCGACGTCATCCTCTCCAGCGTCCCCAAGGAGCAGGCGGGCTCGGCCTCGGCGGTCTCCGAGACGGCGTACGAGCTGGGCGCGGCCCTGGGCATCGCGGTCCTGGGCTCGATCGTGACCGGCGTCTACCGCGGCTTCCCGGCGCCCGCGGGTACTCCGGAAGGTGCGCACGAGTCATTGGGCGGCGCGGTCGAGGCGGCGGCGGCAATGCCGTCGGACAAGGCCGAGGCCCTGCTGTCCTCCGCGAGGGACTCCTTCGTGGACGGCCTCACGATCGCGTCGGGCGCGGGCGCGGCGGTCCTCCTGACCACAGCAGTGGCGGCATGGTTCATGCTGCGCAACCAGCACCTGGAGACCCCCGCCTAGCCCCAGCAGACCCAGGGGTGCGGGGAACGGCGCGAGAAGCCGCCACCGGCCGGCACTCGACAACCGCCCGCAGTTCCCGGCACCCCCAGCACCTGGACGCCCCCGCCCAGCCCCAGCAGACCCAGGGGCGCGGGGAACTGCGCGACCAGCCCCCACCGACCCGCACCGAACCAACGACCGAAGTCCCCGATCCCCAAGCGGAGCTAAGCCGCTTCCTTGGCCTTTGACGCGTACATATCCACATACTCCTGCCCCGACAACCGCATGACCTCAGCCATCACCGAGTCGGTCACCGCCCGCAGCACATACCGGTCCCGATCCATCCCCTCGTACCGAGAGAACTCCATCGCCTGACCGAACCGCACGGTGACCCGCCCCGGCCGGGGCAACCCCGCCCCGCCCGGCTGGAGCTTGTCCGTCCCGATCATCGCGAAGGGGACCACCGGCGCCCCGGTCATCAGCGTCAGCCGGGCGATCCCGGTCCGCCCCCGGTACAGCCGACCGTCGGGCGACCGCGTCCCCTCGGGGTAGATGCCGAACACCTTGCCCTCGTCCAGGATCCGCCGCCCGGTCATCAGGGCGGCGACCCCGCCCCGGCCGCCGTCGCGGTCGACGGGGATCATGCCGACCCCGGTGAAGAACCAGGCCATCAGTCGGCCCTTGATCCCCTTGCCGGTGACGTACTCGTCCTTGCCGATGAAGAACACCTGCCGGTCGCAGACCAGCGGCAGGACCATGGAGTCGATGAAGGTCAGGTGGTTCCCGGCGAGGATCACCGGGCCGTCGCCCGGAATGTGCTCCGCGCCTTCCACCTGGGGGCGGAACATCAGGCGCATGATCGGTCCGAGCACTGCCTTGATGAGCACGAAGCGGGACAACGGGCCCTCCCATGTCAAGCGTTCCGGTACAAGTCTGTGCAGGTGAGGACGATACTCCCGGCCCACGGGGCGGCGCACGTCGGGTTCACCGAGTGGATACCAACTGTTGACGCTGTTTTACCTGCGGTGACGCTGTGGTGGCGGGATGTCACCCGGGCGCGCCATGTGACGGATATCGCGTCACCGAACCGACACTCCGTCAAATTGCGCCTCCCGTGCGACACAAGGCGTCTTCCGCGTGTTCGGTCCCGGGTCTCCCAACGGTCACCTCATGACACCTACGATCGTCCCGCTTTGACAGGTGCAGGGCATCACGGTGGAGGAGCCGGTCATGGGGACGCAGGAGTCGCGGCAGTCGCAGGACGCGAAGGGCGCGAACGAACAGGACCGCACAACGGGCCGACGGGCGCTGCTCGGTGCCGCGGTGCTCGGCGCGGGCGGAGCGGTCCTCGGACTGCCGGCCGCGGCGAGAGCCGGCGAGGCGGCACCGGAGGCCAAGGCGGCCGGCCACTCGGGCGGCTACCGGAGCCTGCCGGTGCCGACGATCATCGCGCACCGCGGAGCCAGCGGCTACCGGCCGGAGCACACGCTCGGCTCGTACCAGCTCGCCCTGGACATGGGCGCGCACGTCGTCGAGCAGGACCTGGTGCCCACCAAGGACGGCCATCTCGTATGCCGTCACGAGAACGACATCACCGGGACGACCGATGTCGCCGCGCACCCCGAGTTCGCCGGCCGGAAGACCACCAAGGTCGTCGACGGCGTCACCTACACCGGCTGGTTCACCGAGGACTTCACCCTCGCCGAGCTGAAGACGCTGCGCGCCAAGGAACGCATCCCGGGCAACCGCCAGGAGAACACCCTCTACGACGGCCGCTGGGAGATCCCCTCCTTCGAGGAGGTGCTGCGCTGGGCCGAGAAGGAGGGCAGGAAGCGCGGCAGGCGCGTCTGGCTGCACGTCGAGACCAAGCACCCCACCTACTTCCGCAAGCTCGGTCTCGGTCTGGAGGAGCCGCTCGCCAAGCTGCTGCGCCGGTACGACCGGCACCGGAAGAACTCGCCCGTCTTCCTGCAGTCCTTCGAGCCGAGCAGCATCCAGCGGCTGAACCGGCTGGTCGACAGCCCGCTCGTCGTCCTGCTCTCCGGCGCCGCCACCCGCCCCTGGGACTTCGTCGAGGCCGGTGACCCGCGCACCGTCGCCGACCTGGTCAAGCCGGCCGGACTCGCCTGGATCGCCTCGTTCGCGAACGGCATCGGCCCCACCCTCGACCTGATCATCCCGCGCGACTCGGGCGGCAACCTGACCACGCCGACCACCCTCGTCGCCGACGCGCACGCCGAGAAGCTGATCCTGCACCCCTACACGCTGCGCAACGAGAACACCTTCCTGCCCGCCAACTTCCGCAAGGGCACGGACCCCAACGCCTACGGAGACTCCTTCGGCGCGCTCAAGGTGTACTTCGACACCGGTATCGACGGCATCTTCACCGACAACCCGGACACCGGGCTGCTGGCCCACGCGGACTTCGTCGGCGACTGACCGCACGGCACAGCGGTTCGAACGTCAACGGCCAAGCCCGGAGCCCCGATTGGGGTGACTCCCGTCCGCCCCGGCAACCCCTGCCGGGGCGGCGGCGTCCCGGGGCATATGACACACGACATGCTTGCCGGCCTCCGCCCGCTGCTGGTCGCGGAGGTCTCGGCGGAGGCGTACGCGGCCGGGGCCGAGGCGGGAGACCTGGAGCAGGCGGTCTGGCTGCGCCTGCTGGAACGGCTCGACGCCGACGGCCCACCCGAGGATCCGGAGAGCTGGCTGCGCAGCGCCGTCCGCTTCGAGGCCCGTCTCAGTCGCCGCACGGCCCGGCTCGAACGGCCCTACGCCGCCGAGCCTCCGGACGAGCACGCGCCGGGCCCCGAGCAGCAGGCGCTGACGGCGGCCCGCCGCCGCGCGCTGCACGCGGCCGTGCGCCGGCTCCCCGGCCGCTGCCCCCGGCTGCTCGCCGCCCTGCTGTCTCCGAAGGACCTCACCTACCGTGAGATCGCGGGCGAGTTGGGTATCTCACAGGGCAGCCTCGGTCCGGAACGTTCCCGATGTCTGGGATGTCTTCGGCGATTGCTCACGGCGGAGGTTGCGGCACGCGAACCACGGGGATAGGAGTGAGGGACATCGGGTGAGCAGGTGAGCGGGAGGCGTGCACACATGGGCATGAGCGTGACCATCTCGGTGGCGACCGAGCAGGACGCCGAGCAGATCTTCAGGCTGCAGTACCTGTGCTTCCAGAGCGAGGCGGCACTGTACGGCAACTACCGCATCGATCCGCTCGTCGAGAGCCTCGACTCCGTCCGCGCGGAGGTCGCCTCGGACTGTGTCTTCGTGGCCAGGCTCGGGGACGAGGTGATCGGCTCCGTGCGCGGCGCCCTCGACGCCGACGGCACCGCCGCCATCGGCAAACTCTGCGTCCACCCGCGCCTCCAGGGCCACGGCATCGGCGCCAGGCTCCTGCGCGCCGCCGAGGCGGCCCTCGCCGAGGAGCGCGGCGCGACCAGGTTCCGCCTCAGCGCGGGCCACCGCAGCGAGGGCAACCTCCGGTTGTACCGCCGGGTGGGCTATGAGACGGTCGGCACCAGCCAGGGCACGGACGGCGTGCCGATGGTGGTGCTGGAGAAGCCGGCGGAGGCGTACGCCACGACGGCGTGAAGGGGCGCCCGGTGGAGGGTGCCGCGTCAGGCCCCTGTGGCGGCACCTGGTCCGTGGTCGCTTGTCGCGCAGCTCCCCGCGCCCCTATCGGGGCGCCCGCGTGCCCTTCGTGAGCCAGTACATCGCGGTGATGGGCAGCAGCACGGGAATGAACAGGTACCCCATGCCGAAGTCGGACCAGACGGTCGCGTCCGGGAAGGCGGACGGTTCGACCATCGTCCAGGTGCCCACGACCAGCACACCCAGCAGTTCGGCCGCGCAGCACAGCCGCGCGGCCTTGCGGGCGAACTCCCCGCCCCGCACCAGCGAGTACGTGATGAACCCGTACACGACACCGGCGAGCGCGGACAGCGAGTAGGCGAGCGGCGCATGCTCGAACTCCGTCGAGATCTGCACGGCGGACCGCGAGACGGCCCCGACGACCATCACGCCGTACAGCCACACCAGCAGCATCCCCGGCCCGCCGATGAGGCGTGTCGGCCTCTCCCGCTGCGGCACCTCGTCGGTAGCGGTCACGTCAGCCTCCCCAGATGTCATGGAGCCGCACCTGCAGCACGGCGAGCACCACGCCCCCGGCCGCGACGGTCGCACTGCCCCAGCGGGTGCGCTCCGCCAAGGACATGAACCCGGTCACGGGGACACAGGCGAACGCCCCGAGGAGGTAGGAGACGAAGATCGTGGTCCCCTGTTCCGGCTTCTCCCCGCGCGCCAGCTGCGCGATCCCGACGACCAGCTGGACGAGGGCCAGCACCGACACCACGGCCATGCCGATGAAGTGCCAGTCCTTGGTCGGCTGATCGCGATACGCGGCCCAGCCGCACCACGCGGCGAGCAGGAGCGCGGCGACGGCGGTCGTCACCGTCAGGGCAACAAGCATGCCGCGACCCTATTACGGCCCAAAACCCCCGCCGCGCCCGGCCCCGGACCGGGAAGCCCCCGAACCGCGCATCGTGGCCTTGGCCACAGCGCCGGATGCCCACAGGGTGGACAGCATCGGCTCGCACCTGCGGAAACGTGCCACATCTCCGTCCGTCATGCGGACAGCCCTCTCTCACCTGCTACATACATCTGCTTTACTGATCTCATGACCACGACGAGCTGCCGCACCCTTGCGACCGAGGCGACGATGACGCCCGGTGCTCGTTGTATGTGTCGAATGTGCGCCTTCTAGAAGGCCCCGCACGCCACTGCGCGTGATGGAACAGAGCCTCCCCGCGCACCCGTTCTCCTCCGGTTCCCTCGCCACCGCGAGAACCGTGTCGCGTCCCTGACCGCTTGCACCCCTGCCCGGGCACACCCACGCCCGCGCACTCGACAGTGACGGAAATCCAGTGATCACCACATCGGGCCTGACGAAGATCTATCGGGCCGACCGAGGTCGTGGCCGCGAGGTCACCGCCCTCGACGGCGTCGATCTGCATGTCCGCGAGGGCGAGGTGTACGGCGTCATCGGCCAGTCCGGCGCCGGTAAGTCCTCGCTCATCCGCTGCGTCAACCTCCTCGAACGCCCCACCTCCGGAACCGTGACCGTCGCGGGCCAGGACCTCACCGCCCTGGTCGGCCGCGGCCCCCGCGCCGGACGGCAGCTCCGACAGGCGCGCAGTCGGATCGGCATGGTCTTCCAGCACTTCAACCTGCTCTCCTCCCGCACCGTCCAGGAGAACGTCGAGCTGCCGCTCGAGATCCTGGGCAGGTCGGGCCAGGAGCGCTCCCGCAAGGCCCTGGAACTGCTCGACCTCGTGGGCCTCGCCGACAAGGCCAAGGCCTACCCGGCCCAGCTCTCCGGCGGTCAGAAGCAGCGCGTCGGCATCGCCCGCGCCCTGGCCGGGGACCCGAAGGTGCTCCTCTCCGACGAGGCCACCAGCGCCCTCGACCCGGAGACCACCCGCTCCATCCTGACGCTGCTGCGCGACCTGAACCGGCAGCTGGGCCTGACCGTCCTGCTCATCACGCACGAGATGGACGTCGTCAAGAGCGTCTGCGACTCCGCCGCCCTGATGGAGAAGGGGCGCATCGTCGAGTCCGGCACGGTCAGCGAACTGCTCGCCACCCCCGGGTCCGAACTGGCCGCCGCGCTCTTCCCGGTCGGCGGCGAGGCCACCGGCGACGACCGCACGGTCCTCGACGTCACCTTCCAGGGCGAGACCGCCACCCAGCCGGTCATCTCCCAGCTGTCCCGTACGTACAACATCGACATCTCGATCCTCGGCGCCGCCATCGACACCGTCGGCGGCCTCCAGATCGGCCGGATGCGCATCGAACTGCCCGGCCGCTACGAGGACAACGTGGTTCCCGTCGGCTTCCTGCGCGAGAAGGGCCTCCAGATCGACGTGATCGGCCGGGACACCCGCACGACCGCACCGACGACCGCCCCGACCTCCGTGCCGACGTCCACGCCCGCGAAGGAAGGTGCCAAGTGACCTGGTCCGAGATGCGACCCCTGCTGGAGCAGGCGTGTTGGGACACCCTCTACATGGTCGGCTGGTCCACCCTCATCGCGGTCGTCGGCGGACTCCCGCTCGGCATCCTGCTGGTCCTGACCGACCGCGGCGGCCTGCTGCAGAACGTCCTCGCCAACAAGGTCATCGGGCAGATCGTGAACATCGCCCGCTCGATGCCGTTCATCATCCTGATGGTCGCGCTGATGGGCTTCACCCGCTGGGTCACCGGCTCGACCATCGGCCGCGAGGCCGCCATCGTGCCGCTCGCCATCGGCGCGATCCCGTTCTTCGCGCGCCTCGTCGAGACGTCCGTCCGCGAAGTGGACCACGGGCTGGTCGAGGCCGTACAGGCCATGGGCGGCAACACCTGGACCGTCGTCCGCAGCGTCCTCGTCCCCGAGTCCCTGCCCTCGCTGATCTCCTCCGCCACCACGACCGTCGTCGCTCTCATCGGCTACTCGGCCATGGCCGGCACCGTCGGCGCGGGCGGCCTCGGCGACATCGCCATCCGCTACGGCTACCAGCGCTTCGAGACCGAACTGATGTGGATCACCGTGGCGGTCCTCGCGGTCGTCATCTCCGCCATCCAGTTCGCGGGCGACCACGCCGCCCGCGCCCTGCACCGCCGTGGCGGCCGGTCCGGCCCCGCGCCGGCACTCCGGCTGCTGAGGGCCAAGGCCCAGCCCACCGCGCCCGAGGCCACCAAGGTCTGAACACGTTCCTGGGCCACCCACAGTTCTCCCGTCCCACCCAAGACGGGACTGCTCCACCCAAAAGGAAAGGCACTTTTCGTGCGTAACACCGCCAAGCTCACCACCGCCGTGCTTGCCGCCGGAGCCCTCACCCTCGGACTCACCGCCTGCGGCGCGGACAAGACCGATGGCGCGTCCGACACGAGCGGCCCGCTGGTCGTCGCCGCCAGCCCCACCCCGCACGCCGAGATCCTGAACTTCGTCAAGGACAACCTGGCGAAGGACGCGGGCCTCGACCTGGAGGTCAAGGAGTTCACCGACTACGTCCTGCCGAACACGGCGACCGAGGACGGCTCCGTGGACGCCAACTACTTCCAGAACCAGCCGTACCTCGACGACTTCAACAAGAAGCAGGGCACCCACATCGTGCCCGTCGTCACCGTGCACCTGGAGCCGCTCGGTCTCTACTCGAACAAGGTCAAGAGCAAGGACGACCTCAAGAGCGGCGCGACCGTCGCCGTACCGAACGACACGGTCAACGAGGCGCGTGCCCTCAAGCTCCTCGACTCCGCCGGGATCATCACGCTCAAGGACGGCGTGGGCACCGACGCGACCCCCGCCGACATCACCGAGAACCCGAAGAAGCTCAAGTTCAAGGAGCTGGAGGCGGCCCAGACCCCGCGCTCCCTGGACGACGTCGACGCCGCGGTGATCAACGGGAACTACGCCCTGGAGGCCGACCTCTCGCCCGCCGACGACGCCCTCGCCGTCGAGCCCGCCAAGGACAACCCCAACGGCAACTTCCTCGCCGTCAAGGAGGGCGACGAGGACGACCCGCGCGTCGAGAAGCTCGCCAAGCTCCTCACCTCGGACGAGGTTCGGAAGTTCATCCAGGACAAGTGGAGCAACGGCTCCGTCATCCCGTCCTTCTGACCGTCCGCCGGTCCGCACACATTCCGACCGTACGTATACGGCGTATCGCCACGCATGGGGTCCGCTCCCTCACGGGGAGTGGACCCTGTGGTGCGATTCAGTGCCTTCATGCTGCATGCTGGGCAGTTCAGCAGGCTCTCAAAGTTTTCGAAGGTTACGGAGCGGCGCATGACGAGCACCTTTCCCGACATCTCCATCAGCACGGATCGGTTGGTTCTGCGCCCGTTCGACGAGGACGACATCCAGGCGTTCACCGAGATGATGAACGACGAACAGGTGATGGCCTGGACCGACGTCCCGCAACCCTTCACCGAACGTGAGGCGCGTACCTGGATCGCCGACTACGCGCCCACCGAACGCACCTCCGGACGCGGCCTCGGCCTCGCGGTGACCGAGTTCCTCACCCAGCGGCTGGTCGGCGTCATCCAACTGACCGGGACGGACTGGCACGTGCGGGCCACTGAGCTTTCGTACGTCGTCGCCCCCTGGGCACGCGGCGAGGGCTACGCCTCCGAAGCCGCCCTCGCCACCGCCCAATGGCTGTTCCGTGAGCAGAAGTTCGAACGCATCGAGCTGCGCACCGCCGCCGACAACACCGCTTCCCAGCAGGTCGCGCAGAAGATCGGCTGTATCAGCGAGGGTGTGCTGCGCAACGCCTGCATAGCGCGGACCCGCACCCCCGAGGACGGCTGGACCGAGATCCGCACGGACTTCATCGTCTGGAGCCTGCTTCCCGAGGACATCGAGGGCGTCAGCGAGGAACTGGCCGGCAGCGGTGGTTTCGGCTCCTACTCGGACTGGAACTGAACAACCCACGGGTAAGCGCGAGGCCGCCGCCCGGCCGCCGGGGCCCACCCCGTCACCAGGTACCCTCACGGGACCCCGAGCGGGCTGACCGACGACCTGCGAAGACCCTCTGGAGACTGACGACGATGGCCGACCGGGTCACGGTGATCGGCTGGGACGGCTCCCCCCTGACCGCCGCGGCGCGCTCCGCCCTCGCCGCCGCCACGCTGGTCGCCGGCGCGGCCCACCACCTCGCCCTGCCCGAGGTGCCCCCCGCAGCCGAACGCATCCGCCTCGGCAGTGTCGCCCTCGCCGCCCGCCGCATCGCCGGCCACAGGGGCACCGCCGTCGTCCTCGCCGACGGCGACCCGGGCTTCTTCGGCGTCGTCCGCACCCTCAGGGCCCCCGAGTTCGGCCTGGAGGTCGAGGTCGTCCCCGGCGTCTCCTCGGTGGCCGCCGCCTTCGCCCGCGCGGGCATGCCCTGGGACGACGCACAGGTGGTCGTCGCCCACCGCCGTACGCTGCGCCGCGCGGTCAACGTGTGCCGCGCCCACGCCAAGGTCGCCGTCCTCACCTCGCCCGGCGCCGGACCCGCCGAACTGGGCCTGCTGCTCGAAGGAGTTCACCGCACCTTCGTGGTCTGCGAGGAACTCGGCACGGAACGCGAGCGGGTCACCGTCCTCAGCTCCGACAAGGCCGTCGACCGCACCTGGCGCGACCCCAACCTCGTCATCGCCATCGGCGGCCCCGCCACCGCGGCCGAGGGCGGCGGCTGGCTGGCGGGCCGCGACCCCGCCACCGGGCCGCGCGGCTGGGCGCTGCCGTCCCACGTCTACGGCGCCGCTGCGGGCGAGGGCGAGGCGGAACTGCTGCGCTCCTCCCAACTCGCCCGCCTGGGCCCGCGCGTGGGCGACCTCGTCTGGGACATCGGCTCCGGCAGCGGCGCCTTCGCCACCGAGGCCGCCCGCAGCGGGGCCGCCGTCATCGCCGTCGACCGCGACCCCGAGGCCTGCGGCCGTACGACCCTCGCCGCCCGCCGCTTCGGCGTCCAGCTCCAAGTGGTCCACGGCGCCGCCCCGCACGTCCTGGAGAACCTGCCCGAACCCGATGTCGTCCGCGTCGGCGGCGGGGGAGCGGCAGTCGTCTCCGCCGTCGCTGACCGCCGCCCCCAGCGCATCGTCACCCACGCGCTCACCCGCCCCGCCGCCGAACGCGTCGGACGCGACCTGACCGAGCACGGGTACGAGGTCCGCTGCGAGTTCGTCCAGTCCGTCGAACTCGATACAAGGGCCTGGACGGAGAGGGAACGGAGCGTCGCGTTCCTGCTCAGCGCGGCCCTGCCCGAACGTTCCCCGTGATCCGGTTGTCGTACCGGCGCGGTAGGCTGGCCGACTGTCGTACCGCACTTCGACACCCGGCACTTCGTCGGTCAATGTCCTAAAAGCGCGCCCGATTTGGGAGCGTGTGTGGTAAGGCGCAACGGGGAGGACGCGCAACGTGGCGCAGTCCACAGCGGACCGTCGCGGATCAAGCTGTCGCGACGGGGGGACGACCGGGACAATGGCCCTTCAATGGCTTTGTCGACATGCAGGCGGGTCGTCACGTGCCGCTGGGCACGCACGCTCGTTCTCCACAGTGGGGGCGGTAGGTGCGCCGTTCCCGGGCCAGCTGGCATGGAGGCACTAACCGATGGGCGAGGGGTACGCATGACCGACACCGGCCAGGTCCCGGGCGAGGGACTGCCGGAGAGCGCAGGCATGGTGGAGCAGCCGGGCGTCCCCGCGCCGGGTGCGTACACCTACCTCTCCGAGACCGCCGCCGAGGACGAGGACCTTCTGCTGCCGGGCGCCCAGGGCGCGTGGGGCAACGAGATGCCGCCGCCCGCCCCCGAGCCCGTCGTCCAGGTCGTCCACGAGCCGGGACCGCACGAGATGTCCGGTCGCGACAGCGGCGCGCACGACCTCAGTGCCGTCCGCACCCCCGTCGCGACGCCCGTCCCGCAGCCGCCGGTGGCCCGCCGCCCGCTGCACCTCGGCCCGCCGACCCCCGACGCCTCCGCCAGCCCGGTCCGCTCCCTCGCCGACCGGGGCCCGGCCGGCGCTCCCGTACCGCCGGGCGCCGCACGCCACGCCGGTCCTTCCACCACCGGTCCGGAGTACCTCGACGGGCCACAGCAGCCTGTGTCGCAGTGGGTGGGCGCCCCCGCCCAGGCCGCTCCCGCGCGGGGAGTCGCCGAAGGGGGAGCGGCTGCAGAAACGGTCGTTCCGCAGGAGACGCCCCTCTCCGTGGCCGTGGCCGAGGCGCCGCTGGCGGCGGAGGCCCCGCAGGGCGCGGCGGCCGACGAGGAGGTCCAGGACCTCGAGGCCCTCCACCAGGCGCAGGACGCCGCCTACGCCCTGGCCCAGGAGGCCGCGGTCGCGCAGTTCCGCACCCCGGAGGCGGTCGGGACGCCGGTCGCGGCACACCTCCAGGCCCCCGAGGTCACGGAAGCGCCGGAGACGGCTGATGCGCCGGCCGCCCACGTCGAGGCTCCGGCCGCCGATGCCGCCGCAACGGCCGTCGAGGTTCCGCAGGCGGCCCAGACGACGGCTGAGGCCGAGGCCTCGCAGGTGGCCGAGGCACCCAGAGCCGTCGAGCCCGCCCAGGTCCCCCCATCCGTCGAGGCACCCGCCTCCGACCAGCACCAGATTCCTGTCCCCGGGGCTGCCGTCGAGCCCACGGCTGCGGAGACGGCCGAAGCCGCGGCCGCGGCTGGGGCCGTCGAGGAGCCCGCGCAGCCTCCGCAGGCCGAGGCGCCGCAGCCCGAGCAGGCCGCGATGACTCCCGAGGCCCAGGCTCCCGAAACCCAGGTCGTCGGGGCCCCGGCCGCCGAGGAGGCCGCCGCTGCCACCGCGGCCGCACAGGCACCGGACGCGACGCCTTTCCCCCCGGCCGCACAGGACCCCGAGCCGATCGCGGCACAGACCGTCGACGAGGCACAGGACGCCCCCCAGGCCGCACCGGAGACGGAGGCCGCCGCCCCGGTCGACGCTTCCGCCGAGGACCGGCCCGCAGAGGCGCCCGTGCCGTCGCAGCCCGAAGCCGTGACCGCAGACCCGGCGACGCCACCGACCGAGGCAGCGGGCCCCGAGCAGCCCGCCACCGCACCCCAGCAGCAGACGCCGACTGCCGTGCCCGACGAGCCGGCCTCCACCGAAGCCCCGGACCCGCAGACCGCGGCCGTCGCGCCGGATGAGGAGAACGCCGCCGCGTCCTCGGCCGAGCAGACCGCCGAGGTCCCGCCGGACACGGCCCCGGACACCGAGCCCGCGCAGGACCCCGCGCAGTCGGCGCAGACCCCGGCCGCCGAGGAGCCCCAGCCGACGGAGACCGACCAGGCGGGCCCGCACCCCACGGGCCAGGACCCGCAGGTCGCCGAGCCGGACGCACCCGCCGCGAACCCGGCGAACCAGGAACAGGACCCGGCCCAAGGCCAGACCCAGGACCAGGATCAGGACCCGAGCCAGGACCCGGCCGTGGCGGCCCAGGCCGCCGTGACCGTCCCGCAGCCGGAGCCCGCGCAGCCCCTCACCTCCGACACCACCGCCGAGCCGGAGGCCACGGAAGCGGACGCGGCGGTCCAGCCGACCGACGACGCGGACGCCCAAGACCCCGCCCCCGCCGACGAGTCGACCGGCGAGGTCCCGCCTCCCGCCGAGCCCACGGCCGCCCCCGCCCCCGCATCCGTGGACCCGGCCTCCGCCGACCCGTCGGTCGCCGAGCCGCTCGCCGCAGACGCCCAGGCAGCACCGGCCTCCGGGATCGATGCCCCGCAGGGCGCCGTCATCCAGCCCCCGGCCGAGCCCGAGGCCGACGCCCCGGCCCTCGCGGTGAGCTCCCAGGAGCCTGCGCCCGAGACCGAGGCGCTGGTGCTTCCTCCGCTCCCCGAGCACGCCGGCCCGACGCCCGCCGCTGCCGAGTTCCCGGCCGCCGAGGGACAGACGGACGCGCCCGAGCCGCAGACAGCGACGACTGAGGGCGCACCGGAGACGGAGGGCGAGCCCGTGGCTGCCAGGGTCCCCGCCCCCCGGGACTCCGAGGCCGAGACGATCGTCGTACCGCAGCCGCTCGCGGCGGCCGGCGCCCACCCGGACGTCGTCCAGAGCGCCGAGGACCTCGACACCAGGGCCGCCGGCCAGGAGGACGACGAAACGACGGCGCCGGAGGCAGCAGCAGTGGAATCAGCAGCCGAAGAGAGCGCGGCCCCGGTGGAAGAAGTACCCGAAGACGTGAGGGACGAAGTGCGGCAGCCCACCGGTCCGGCCGCGCCCCCCTACGACGACGCCGAGCGCGAGGCCGTCCTGAAGGTCATGCGGGAGCGCCGCGACATCCGCAACGGCTTCCGCTCCGACCCCATCCCGCACGACGTGCTGCTCCGTGTCCTGGAGGCCGCCCACACGGCCCCCTCCGTAGGCCACTCGCAGCCCTGGGACTTCGTGGTCATCCGGTCGGCCGAGACCCGCCGCACCATGCACGAACTCGCCCAGCGCCAGCGCGAGGCGTACGCCAAGTCGCTGCCCAAGGGCCGGGCGAAGCAGTTCAAGGAACTGAAGATCGAGGCGATCCTCGACACCCCGGTCAACATCGTCGTCACCGCCGACCCGACCCGCGGCGGCCGCCACACCCTGGGCCGCCACACCCAGCCGCAGATGGCGCCCTACTCCTCCGCGCTCGCGGTCGAGAACCTGTGGCTCGCGGCCCGCGCGGAGGGCCTCGGCGTCGGCTGGGTCAGCTTCTTCGACGAGCGCGAGATGGTCCGCGCCCTCGGCCTCCCCGAACACCTGGAGGTCGTGGCGTACCTGTGCGTCGGGTACGTCGACGAGTTCCCGGAGGAGCCCGAGCTGATGCAGGCGGGCTGGGCCAAGCGCCGCCCGCTGTCCTGGGTCGTCCACGAGGAGACGTACGGCCGCCGCGCCCTGCCCGGCGCCGAGCCGCACGACCTCCTCGCCGAGACCGTCGCCGGTATCCGCCCGCTGGACGCCAAGGCGCTCGGCGAGGCGTGGGAACGGCAGAAGCGCATGACCAAACCGGCCGGCGCCCTCGGCATGCTGGAGATCATCTCCGCCCAGCTGGCCGGGCTGTCCCGCCAGTGCCCGCCGCCGATCCCGGAGCCCGCGGCCGTCGCGATCTTCGCGGGCGACCACGGTGTCCACGCCCAGGGCGTCACCCCCTGGCCCCAGGAGGTGACGGCCCAGATGGTCGCCAACTTCCTCGGCGGGGGAGCGGTCTGCAATGCCTTCGCCGCCCAGGTGGGCGCCGAGGTCTGCGTCGTGGACGTGGGCGTGGCGAGCGACCTCCCGGCCACCCCGGGGCTGCTGCCGCGCAAGGTCCGCGCCGGTACGTCCGACATGACCACCGGCCCCGCGATGACCCGCGAGGAGGCCAAGCAGGCCATCGAGGTGGGCATCGAGACGGCCCGTGATCTGGTGGCGGCCGGTAACAAGGCGCTGCTCACAGGTGAGATGGGCATCGCCAACACCACGGCCTCCGCCGCCCTGATCGCCGTCTTCACCGGCGCCGACCCCTCCGAGGTCACCGGCCGGGGCACCGGCATCAACGACGAGACCCTCGCCCGCAAGACCGAGGTCGTCCGCCGTGCCATCGAACTCCACCAGCCGGACCCCGCCGACCCCATCGGCGTCCTGGCAGCCATCGGCGGCTTCGAACACGCCGCCATCGTCGGCCTCCTCCTCGGCGGCGCCTCCCTCCGTACACCGGTGATCCTCGACGGCGTCAGCGCCGGCGCGGCCGCCCTGGTGGCCCGCGCCATCGCTCCCGAGGTCCTCGCCGCGTGCATCGCGGGCCACCGCAGTGCGGAGCCGGGCCATGTGGCCGCCCTCCAGAAACTGGGCCTGCGCCCCCTGGTCGACCTCGACCTCCGCCTCGGCGAGGGCACCGGCGCCCTCCTGGCCCTCCCGGTGGTCCAGAGCGCGGCACGAGCGATGCACGAGGTGGCGACGTTCGACTCGGCGGGGGTGACCGAGAAGTAGAGGACGAGTGGGCGCCGGGTTCGTTCTCGGCAGGGCCGTGGTTGTGGGCAGTCGTTCCGCTGGGGCGACTGGGGCACCTCCCGTTCGAGCGAAGTCGAGAATGGGGGAGGGTGGGCACAGCCGTCCGCCGGGCTGTACTCAACAACGGCGCTCAGCCATGCACCTGCTGAGCCTCACCTCCCACCCGCCCCTTAGAATCCGCACGTCAGGGTCGCTCCACAGCCGCAGCGCACCTCACCCGCACAAAGCCCCGCAGGGAGCCGCACCCTCATGGCCGAACACCCCGCCTACCCCGTAGGCCTCCGCCTCGCCGGCCGCCGCGTGGTCGTCGTCGGCGGCGGCCAGGTCGCCCAGCGCCGCCTGCCCGCCCTCATCGCGGCCGGTGCCGACATCGTCCTCGTCTCGCCGAGCGCGACACCCTCCGTGGAGGCGATGGTGGACGCGGGCGAGCTGACCTGGGAGAAGCGCCGCTACGCGGAGGGCGACCTCGCCGAGGCCTGGTACGTCCTGATCGCCACCGGCGACCCGGAGGCGAACGCCCGCGCGTCCGCTGAGGCGGAGCGCCACCGCATCTGGTGCGTGCGCTCCGACAGCGCCGAGGAGGCCACCGCCTGGACTCCTGCGACCGGCCACAGCGAGGGCGTCACGGTCGCCGTCCTCACCGCCCGCGCCGAGGGCCGCGACCCTCGCCACACCGCCGCCATCCGTGACGCGGTCGTCGAGGGCCTGCGCGACGGCACCCTCGTCGCCCCCCATCACCGCACCCGCACCCCCGGCGTCTCCCTCGTCGGCGGTGGTCCCGGTGACCCGGACCTGATCACCGTGCGCGGACGCCGCCTCCTCGCCGAGGCCGATGTCGTCATCGCCGACCGCCTCGGCCCCCGCGACCTCCTCGCCGAACTCCCGCCCCACGTCGAGGTGATCGACGCGGCGAAGATCCCGTACGGCCGCTTCATGGCGCAGGAGGCCATCAACAACGCGCTGATCGAACACGCGAAGCAGGGCAAGTCGGTCGTCCGCCTCAAGGGCGGTGACCCGTACGTCTTCGGTCGCGGCATGGAGGAGCTCCAGGCCCTCGCCGAGGCCGGCATCCCGTGCACGGTCGTCCCCGGCATCTCCAGCTCGATCTCCGTCCCGAGCGCGGCCGGCATCCCGGTCACCCACCGGGGCGTCGCCCACGAGTTCACCGTGGTCAGCGGCCATGTGGCCCCCGACGACGAGCGCTCCCTGGTGGACTGGCCGGCCCTGGCACGCCTCACCGGCACCCTCGTGATCCTCATGGGCGTCGACAAGATCGGCCGGATCGCGGAGACCCTGGTGACGAACGGCAAGTCCCCGGACACCCCGGTCGCCCTGATCCAGGAGGGCACCACGGCCGCACAGCGCCGGGTCGACGCGACCCTCGCCACCGTCGCCGAGACCGTGCGGACGGCAGAGGTCAAGCCGCCGGCGGTCATCGTCATCGGCGAGGTGGTGAAGGTGGGCCCCGGGACGCACGCCTAAACCCCGGCAGGCGCCCCCGGAGCACGGGGAGCGGAATTGTAACCACCGGTAACACACCCGTCCCGAGCCGTTGGCACCACACCCAGGACAAGGCAGTATCACCCTGTGGCCGATCTCATCACCGTTGAGGACCCCGACGACCCGCGCCTGCGCGACTACACCGGCCTGACCGACGTGGAGCTGCGCCGCAGACGCGAACCCGCCGAGGGCCTGTTCATCGCCGAGGGCGAGAAGGTCATCAGACGGGCCAAGGAAGCCGGCTACGAGATGCGCTCGATGTTGCTCTCCGCGAAGTGGGTCGACGTCATGCGCGACGTCATCGACGAACTCCCGGCCCCCGTCTACGCGGTCAGCCCCGAGCTCGCCGAACAGGTCACCGGCTACCACGTGCACCGGGGCGCCCTCGCCTCCATGCAGCGCAAGCCGCTGCAGACGGCCGACCAGCTCCTGGGGGCCGCCCGCCGGGTCGTGATCATGGAGTCGGTCAACGACCACACCAACATCGGCGCGATCTTCCGCTCCGCCGCCGCCCTCGGCATGGACGCGGTCCTGCTCTCCCCGGACTGCGCCGACCCGCTCTACCGCCGTAGCGTCAAGGTCTCCATGGGCGCGGTCTTCTCGGTCCCTTACGCCCGTCTCGACACCTGGCCCAAGGGCCTCGACGCCGTACGCGACGCCGGTTTCGCCCTCCTCGCCCTCACCCCGGACGAGAAGGCGAAGTCCCTGGACGAGGCCGCCCCGCACCGTATGGACCGCGTGGCCCTGATGCTCGGCGCCGAGGGCGACGGCCTCTCCACCAAGGCCCTCATGTCCGCCGACGAATGGGTCCGCATCCCGATGGCCCACGGGGTCGACTCCCTCAACGTGGGCGCGGCGGCGGCGGTCGCCTTCTACGCGGTGGCGACGGGCCGCCCACACCCGGCCCCGTAAGGGGTGTGGGGAGCCGCCCGTCCAGCCCCCCACGCACCCGCGGCGAACAACCGAACAGCAGCTCCGAGCTCGGTCTTCCGACCGCCCGGAGCGCCTCTCAACTGCCGCCCGACTCCACAACCGCCCGCTCGGGCCGGAGACCGTCGTCCCCGAGGCCCCGCGACGGCCCCTGGCACCCCTGGGCCGTCGCGATCCCGAGCGCGGCCAGCAACGTCACCACGACGAAGACGAAGAGCCGCTGCCGCAGCAGCCGGGGATTGGCGGGCCGCCGCCCGGTCCCGTTGGTCCGCGGCCCCGGCCGCCCCGCACCACTGCGCGGTGCGGGCCGCTTCCCCGCCCCGGAGGTGTTGCGCGACGACCCGGGCCGGGCCCCCGACCGCGAGCCGCCACCGGTGTGTGCACCGCCGCCCCCGCCCGTCCGGGAGCCACCTCCGGTCCGCGGCGACGGCGTACCCGCCGCACCCGGCTGCGCCCGACGGGTCTCCGGCGGCTGCCGCAACGTCCGCTGGTCGACGTACTGCTCCGCGAGCCGCCCCGAGGGCCGGTCCGGATCGCCGCGCGGCGCGGGCGGGCGGACATCGGCCAGCCCCTGCGCCTCACGTGCGGCGATCTCCTTGAGCCGCAGCGACAGTTGCAGGGTGCTGGGCCGCTCGTCCGGGGCCTTCGCCAGACAGGCGCGGACCAGCGGGGCGAGCGCGTCGGGCACGCCGCGCAGCTGCGGTTCCTCGTGCACCACCCGGTAGAGCATGACCTCCGAACTGCCATGTCCGAAGGGTGAGTCGGAGGTCGCCGCGTAGGCGAGGGTGGCCCCGAGGGAGAAGACGTCCGTGGCCGGTGTGACCGCGGCCCCGCGCACCTGCTCGGGCGCGAGGAACCCGGGCGACCCGACGGCCGTGCCGACATGGGTCAGAGTGGACGCCCCGGTCGCCCAGGCGATGCCGAAGTCGATGATCCGCGGCCCCTTCGGGGACAGCAGGATGTTGGACGGCTTCAGATCCCGGTGCACGACCCCGGCCTCGTGCACGGCCACGAGCCCCTCGGAGAGGGCGGCACCGACGGCGGCCACGTCGGCGGCCGACATGGGCCCCTCCTCGGCGACCTTGTCGTGCAGCGACGGCCCCGGCACGTACTGCGTGGCGAACCACGGACGGTCCGCCTCCAGATCGGCGGCGACCAGCCGGGCGGTGCACCCGCCCCTGATCCGCCGCGCCGCCGACACCTCGCGCGCGAACCGCGACCGGAACTCCTGGTCCTCCGCCAGATCCGGCCGGATCACCTTGAGCGCGACGCGCTGTCCACGCCGGTCGGAGCCCAGGTAGACGACGCCCATTCCGCCCGCGCCGAGCCGTCTGTGGATCCTGAACGAGCCGACGACGCGCGGGTCCTCGCGCCTCAGGCGCATCATCGCCATGTTCATCCCCGCTGCCCGTTCCGTCTGACGAGCCACAGCTTACGTTTCCAGGGCCGGGCGTGCGCAGAGGCCGCGCCCTCACGACCCGATCGATTGTCAGTGCCGGGTGGGAAACTTGAAAGGTGGTCAGGGAACAGGAGTTCGGGCCGGTGTTGGGCTACCTGTGATCCCAACCACCCACCACAGAAGGGGGATTGAACCCGTGAAGGGTGACCGTGTGGAGATAGTCGTCGACGCCGGGGACACGACGCGCACCTACGAGGTGATCGCGAGCAGGGCGGGCCGCCGGGTGGAGACGGCGGTACGCCGAGGTGTAGTGGAAGTGAGCGAAGTCACCCGCAATGGCTCTGTCGTACGAACGGCCAGGTTCATGGCCAACAGGGTCCTGGCCCTCGTCGAACAGCCGGTGCCCCGGGAGGACGGCTCGGAGCGAACGGCGTGATGACCGCGTGACGACAGAGTGACAACAGGGGGCAGACCGGACGTCCCTTCCGGGAAGACCCCGAGACCTAGGACCCCGTCTCCACCCTGGGGAGTACGTCGCAGGTCACCGCTCATCCTCGGGGAGGCCCGGCAATCGGTACGAGGGCATGACGACCCGGACGGGCCGCGCGCCTAGATTTGAGGTCAAGCGGCGGGTGCAGCACTCGTCCCCCGAGGTCAGGCACCCGCCGCTGCCAACGACAGAGCAAGACCTACGAGAAGTCGGAGGAGGGACCATGGCCCACACGGCACCGCGGACCGCGATCCGCGCACGGGAGCGCGGGGTGTTCACCGCCGACCGCCGCGCGGGTCGTCGCCACCCCTTGGTCGCGACCGCGATGGTCCTCCCCCTGGCGACCCTGCTCGTGTACGCCTTCGGCGGCTGGGAAGCAGTGGTCACACAAGCGTCGTCCGTGGGTGTGATGCTGGGGCGCTGAGCGGCGACCCCAGGCCCGGAAGAGCGGTCCGGGCGGGGACATCCACCCATGAAACCCCGTGGGGACGGGGGTGCGGCGGACGGCAAATAAACGCCCGCGCAGCTGGGGAGCTGCGCGGGCGTTGTCCTATCCCAGAACCAACCCCCGTCGCGCTCCCGCCGGCCTCGCTCTCCCGTCGGCTTACGGTCCCGTCCGGCGTTGCTCTCCCGCCGACCAAGCTTGCCCTGCGGCCCTGCGGCCCTGCGGCCCTGCGGCCCTGCGGCCCTGCGGCCCTGCGGCCCTGCGGCCCTGCGGCCCTGCGGCCCTGCGGCCCTGCGGCCCTGCGGCCCTGCGGCCCTGCGGCCCTGCGGCCCTGCGGCCCTGCGGCCCTGCGGCCCTGCGGCCCTGCGGCCCTGCGGCCCTGCGGCCCTGCGGCCCTGCGGCCCTGCGGCCCTGCGGCCCTGCGGCCCTGCGGCCCTGCGGCCCTGCGGCCCTGCGGCCCTGCGGCCCTGCGGCCCTGCGGCCCTGCGGCCCTGCGGCCCTGCGGCCTGCCCCTGCGGCCCTGCGGCCCTGCGGCCTGCGGCCCCTGCGGCCCTGCGGCCCTGCGCCTGCGGCCCTGCCCCCTGCGGCCCTGCGGCCCTGCGGCCCTGCGGCCCTGCGGCCCTGCGGCCCTGCGGCAGGCGGCCAAGCTCCGCCTGCCGCCTGCCGCCTGCCGCCTGCCGCCTGCCGCCTGCCGCCTGCCGCCTGCGGCGTGGCGCCGACTGCGCCTCGATGCTGGCAGTCCTGCGGCCCGGCACGGCTCTGCCTTTCCCACCCCACCCCCTCCGCCTCACCCCACTCCGCTCCACCTCACTCCGCTCCACCCCGCCCCGCTCCACCCCACAACGCTCCAGCCCGCCCCGCCCCGCCCCGCTCCACTCTCCTGCGGGCAATCGTGCCGCTGGGGCGGCACGGGTGGGCGCAGGCGGCGCCTCGTGACCGCCGAGCAGCGGGATTTCCCCTGACCCGCCCCACCACCCCGCACCCGGACGTACGCTCACCCGCAGCGCCGTACGACATTCGCAGGGGGACCCATGACCGCCACAACCGACGCCGACGCCGACGTACTCCCCGCCCTTAGGGCCAAGGTGCGACGCGCGACCCACCCCCACCCCACCCCCTGCGCGCACCCCGACACGGTCCTCGCGGCACGCGCAGACGGCACGGTCGTCCGTCACGCGGACACCGTCGCCAAGGCCCACGCCCCCAACACCGACCCCACCCGGCTGGCCCTCCGCCTGACCGTCGCCGCCGCTAACCCCGACACCCTCCTGGCGCCCCTCGACCCCACCCCCACCCCCCTCCACGGCCGCCTCGTCACGTTCTGGCCGTACGGCACCCCAGTCGACCCCGACACCCCGGAGGCCGCCCCCTGGGTGGAGGCGGCCACCCTCCTCGCCCGCTTCCACCGACAGACCCCACCCCCGGGCCTGCCGCCCATGCGCGGCCCGGTCAAGGCCGCCCGGGCCATCGCCCGCCTCGAAGCCACGGCACCCCACCACCCCGCCACGCCATCGATCCTCCGCGCCTGGCGCACCCTCCCCGCCTGGGCGAGGAACGAGGCACCCATGCCGGACACGGCCACCCTCTGCCACGGCGATCTGCACCTCGGGCAACTGGTCCGCCACCCCGCGACCACCGGCCCCTGGCGCCTCATCGACGTCGACGACCTGGGCGTGGGAGTCCCCACCTGGGACCTCGCCCGCCCGGCGGCCTGGTTCGCCTGCGGCCTCCTGCACCCCGACGACTGGACCCGCTTCCTCACCGCATACCAGCGGGCCGGCGGCCCCGCGGTCCCCCCGCACGGGGACCCCTGGCCCTCACTGGACGTACCGGCCCGCGCACTGACCGTGCAGACCGCGGCCCTGGCGATCGCGAAGTCCACCGCGGCCGGTCACCCCCTCGACGACGCGCAGCAGTCCGTTGTGGACGCATGTGACCGAATAGGAAGCATCCCGCCGGAGTTGGTGGAGCCTTTCCCGAAGTAGGGTGCAACCGACCGCAGCCGGACGATGTCTGTCCAGGCGTAACGCGAAGCAGGACCGAACGGCGAGGAGTTGAGCCGAACCATGCACATGCAGTGTCCGAAGTGCCATGCGCCGATGCATACCTACAACCGCAGTGGCGTCCAGATCGAGCAGTGCAGCGGCTGTCGCGGGATCTTCCTCGACTACGGCGAGTTGGAGGCGCTGACCCGCCTGGAGGGTCAGTGGGCCGGTGGCCCGGGCGTCCCCCCGCCGCCGGCCGCTCCGCAGTACCCGGCGGGCGGCGGCCACAACGCCCCGGCCTGGGGCGCCCCGCACGGCGGTCACCATGGTGGGCACCACGGCGGCCACCACGGGGGTCAGCACAACCGAGGCTTCGGTCACATGCTGTTCTCCAGCTGAGGCGCGCGGGGCGCATCCGCGCCCTTCGCTCGCACGACGAGCGCTTGCACGACGAAGCCCCCGGCCGTACGAGACGGCCGGGGGCTCGGTGTGTGTGGACGATACTGGGATTGAACCAGTGACCTCTTCCGTGTCAGGGAAGCGCTCTCCCGCTGAGCTAATCGTCCTCGGGATCACAGCCGGGGCTGTGGATCTTGCGTGCGCGATACTGGGATTGAACCAGTGACCTCTTCCGTGTCAGGGAAGCGCTCTCCCGCTGAGCTAATCGCGCGGGCTGAAGCCGTACGGCTCCGGAGGCCGACAGGCCTCAGTGGACGATACTGGGATTGAACCAGTGACCTCTTCCGTGTCAGGGAAGCGCTCTCCCGCTGAGCTAATCGTCCTTGGAGGTGGAGACGGGATTTGAACCCGTGTAGACGGCTTTGCAGGCCGTTGCCTCGCCTCTCGGCCACTCCACCAGGAGTGAGGGGGTTCGTGAAGATCCCCCACGTTCCTACGAGCGGACGACCAGGTTCGAACTGGCGACCTCAACCTTGGCAAGGTTGCGCTCTACCAACTGAGCTACGTCCGCTTGTCGTTTCCGTTTCGCTTCCGCGTCCCGGCGACGAGTTGAACTCTAGCGGATTCCGGGGCCAGTACAAAAACGCGTTTGTGCAGCGTGCTGCGCTGCGTCCAGTGCGGGACCCGGCCGGGCCCGCCCGCGGGGCACCCGTCCTAGACTCGACTGCGTGCCCGACCTCCCTCCGCTCGCCCGCTTCGGCAACCTCGTGGCCACCGGTCTCACCGATGTGACCAGCGACGCCGCCGCCCTGGACTCCTCCGGCTTCTGGGCCGTGTGCGCGGACTACGAGGGTGGTCTGGTGTGCGCGCGCTTCAGTGACGTACATCGCGCGCCCGCGCCCGCCCCCGTGCCGGGGGAGTGGCGCGGGCCGCGCGTCGACGACTGGACGTCCTCGCTCGACCGCGCTGCGTACACGGCGGGTGTACGCCGCATCCGTGAGCACATCGCCGCCGGCGAGGTGTACCAGGCGAACCTCTGCCGGGTGCTCTCGGCGCCCGTCGCGCCGGACGCGGATGTGGACGCCCTGACCGCGCTGCTGGCCCGCGGCAACCCGGCCCCCTTTGCAGGAACGATTCGCCTCCCGGTGCACGGTGTCGAGATCGCCACTGCCTCCCCCGAACTCTTTCTGCGCCGCGAGGGCAGGCTCGTCGAATCCGGTCCGATCAAGGGCACCGGAGCGACCGAGGCGGACCTCCTGGAGAAGGACTACGCCGAGAACGTCATGATCGTCGACCTTGTCCGCAACGACATCGGGCAGGTCTGCGCCACCGGCACCGTGACCGTCCCCGACCTCTGCGCCGTGGAGAAGCACCCGGGGCTGGTGCACCTGGTGTCGTTGGTGCGCGGTGAACTGCGCGAGCACGCAGGCTGGCCCGAACTGCTAGCCGCCACCTTCCCGCCCGGCTCCGTCACCGGGGCGCCCAAGTCGAGCGCCCTGCGGATCATCGACGCCCTGGAGACCGCCCCGCGCGGCCCTTACTGCGGGGGAGTCGGCTGGGTCGACGCCGACCGGGGCACCGCCGAGCTGGCCGTCGGCATCCGCACCTTCTGGATCGACCGGGCGGCGGGCGAACTGCGCTTCGGCACCGGCGCGGGCATCACCTGGGGGTCGGACCCCGAGGCGGAATGGCGCGAGACCGAGCTGAAGGCCGCCCGGCTGCTCGCGGTAGCGTCGGGGACGTACGAGGCGAGTGGGAGGACCCTTACGTGAAGATCTGGCTCGACGGCGGACTGCAGGACACCGACTCCGCCCGTGTCTCCGTCCTCGACCACGGACTGACCGTGGGTGACGGCGTCTTCGAGACCGTGAAGGCGGTCGGGGGCCGGCCGTTCGCGCTGACCCGCCACCTCGACCGGCTGGCCCTCTCGGCCCGCGGACTCGGTCTGCCCGAGCCCGACCTCGACGAGGTGCGCCGCGCCTGCTCCGCAGTCCTGGAGGCCGAACCGGTCGCGCTCGGCCGGCTGCGCATCACCTACACCGGCGGCCTCTCCCCGCTCGGCTCCGACCGCGGCGACCACGGCCCGACGCTCGTCGTCGCCCTCGGCGAGACCGCCCGGCGGGCCGACTCCACCGCCGCGATCACCGTCCCGTGGACCCGCAACGAGCGCGGCGCCCTCACCGGCCTGAAGACCACCTCGTACGCCGAGAACGTCGTCGCTCTCGCCCGCGCCCACGAACAGGGCGCCACCGAGGCGCTGTTCGCCAACACGGTGGGGCAGCTCTGCGAGGGCACGGGCTCCAACGTCTTCGTCGTCCTCGACGGGGAGCTCCACACACCGCCGGTCGCCTCCGGTTGCCTCGCGGGCATCACCCGCGCCCTCGTCGTCGAGTGGACCGGCGCCCGCGAGACCGACCTGCCGCTGGACGTCCTGGACCGCGCCGACGAGATCTTCCTGACGTCGAGCCTGCGCGACGTACAGGCCGTGCACCGTGTCGACGCCCGCGAGCTGTCGGCCGCCCCTGGCCCGGTGACGGTCAAGGCGATGCGTGTCTTCGACGAGCGGTCCGGCGACGACCTGGATCCGTGATCGGGACCCGTTCACGCGGTCCCGAGAATGCTGACGACATTCGGCGGACTCCACGCCTCGCGGCGGGTAGAACACTGCTGATGACCACCACCCTGCGGCCCATCGAGCCGCTTCAACAGGCCGCCGACGGAACGCGCTCACGTCGCTACCAGGTGTGTGTCAACAGCCGTCCCGTCGGCGAGATACACCTCGGCACGCGCCCTGACCCCGGATCGACGGCCGCGCGCATCCTGGACCTGCGCATCGACGAACCGGACCGGCGGCGGGGCCGGGCCACCGTGGCGGCGCTCGCCGCCGAGGAGGTGGCCCGCGGCTGGGGCTGCCGGCGGATCGAGGTGTCCGTACCGGCCGACGCCGAGCCCGCCCTGCGGCTGGCCCAGACGCTCGGGTACGTCCTGCGCAACCGGAACATGAGCAAGGCCCTCGGCGGGACCGCGCCCGAACTGCCCGAGGGCAGCAGGGGCAGGCCCATGACGGAGGCCGAGTACGGGCCCTGGAAGGAAGCCGGGCGGGAGGGCTACGCCCAGGACTGGATCGCCCGTGGCATGCCCGAGGCGGAGGCGTACGCGAAGGCCGCCCTGGACTACGAGCGCTGTCTCCCGCAGGGCGTGGCCTCCGCGAACAACCTGTGCAGCGTGCTGGAGCACGAGGGCACTAGGGTCGGCACCCTGTGGCTGTGGCTGACCGACGACCGGGCCTTCGTGTACGACGTCGAGGCGGACGCCGCCCACCGGGGCCGGGGCCACGGCCGCACACTGATGCTGCTGGCCGAGGCCCAGGCGATAGAGGCTGGTAAGCCCGCGATCGGGCTCAACGTCTTCGCGGGCAACTTCCGGGCCGAATGCCTCTACGATTCCCTCGGCTACGAGACGACCAGCCACCACCTCTCCAAGCCGCTGCTCTGAACGGTCGTGGGGCGCACGGGGTCCCGCCCGGTACGGGGGGCCTGGCCCCGGACTGGTGGCCCCAAGGGCGCGTGGCCCACGACAGCGGGCCGTGTGGATCACGGGCGCCGCCGCCGGTGGCCGAAGGTGCTCAGACGCTCTCGTTCAGCAGCCGGTCGGCGATCTCCTCGATGCGCTCGCGCAGCCCCTCCTGGCTCTTGCCGCCGTCGAGACGCTCGCCGCCGATGACGTACGTGGGCGTGCCCGTCACGCCGATCGCCTTGCCCTCGGCCTGGTCGGCGTCGACGATCAGGATGTGCCGGCCGTCGATCAGCGCCGTGTCGAACTCCTCGGCGTCCAGCCCGAGTTCACGGGCCGCCTCCACCAGGAACGGCTCTCCGGCCCGGCCCAGCTCCTCGACCCGGCCGAGCACCGCCTCGACGTACGGCCACGCCTGCCCCTGCTCCGCGGCCTCCTCGGCGGCCTGCGCGGCGGCGAAGGCGTGCTTGTGCTTCTCCAGCGGGAAGTGCCGCAGCCGTACGTCGAGCCGGTCGCCGTAGCGGGCCCGCAGCGCGCGGATGTCGTCGAGGGCGCTGCGGCAGTCGGGACACTGGAGTTCACACCAGACGTCCAGGACGACGGCGGACGGCACGGGGGAGGAGTCGCTCATGAGATCAGTCTCCCAGCTTCCGGGCCCGTGCCCGGACGTGGCCCGGTAGCGGCCCGGGCGTGAACATCGACCCCGAGACGACCCGGAGATGTCCCTGAGGTCTCCCCGGACCATGGCATATCGGACGCCTGGCGGTGCAGGATGGAAGGGACGCAACGCGAACGCCCGACCGAGCACCGCCTGGAGGACCGGATGATTGCCGAGACAGTCTGCGCCGCCGTCTCAGCGGCGGGCCTGGGCATCGCCGCGATCACGGCGTATCGGAAGCGGTTCCTCCGTGCGGCCCGTATCGCCGCCTACTCCCTCGTTCCGCTCGGCCTGGTGATGACCGGAGTCGTCGAGTGGCTGGCCGACACCGCGTTCAGCCCCACCGCGTGGGTCGGCTTCGGTGTGCTCGGCGCCGCCTGGTTCCTCTTCATGACCACCCGCGCCGTGGAGCGGCGCCGCGGGGTCACCGGCAAGGAGCGCAAGGAGACCAGGGCGTCCCGTACGGAGGCGATAGCCCCGACGGCCTCGGCGCCCTCGCTCGGCCAGGGCGCCCGCCCGGCGGCGCGCCCGGAGGTGACCCCTCGGGCGGCGGGTTCCGGTGCGTCCGGTGCGGACGACTTCAGCGACATCGAGGCGATCCTGAAGAAGCACGGCATCTGATCACCGGCGGCACGGCCTCCGACCTTGTGAAGGGGTGCGGACTGAAGCGACACAGAAGGTCGGGCAGCGGCGCCGAAGTGATCACGTTCGCTCCGTAGGTTGTGGATATTGGCGAACTCTCCGTCATTCCGGGTTGGTTGATCGCGCGGAGGGTCTCCGCTGCGTCATCATCGCGGCGAGATGCTGGACACAACACCGAGCGACACCGCCGCCCCGCCCGAGGAGCGACGAGGTTGTCTCTTCGCGCTCTCCCAGCCACCGCTGATGATCTTCCTAGCGGTGATCGGCTGCCTGCTGCTCATGGCGTCACTGCACGACCTGCTGATGCTGTGAGCTGTAAACGGAGCCCCTGACGTCACCCGTCGAGGGCTCCGTCAGTCCTCGTACGTGCACACGGGTCGAGGGCCGGCGATCCGCTCAGCCCGCCGCCTCCTTGCGGCGTGCCCGGTAGGCGGCCACATGCAGGCGGTTTCCGCAGGTACGGCTGTCGCAGTAGCGGCGGGAGCGGTTGCGGGAGAGGTCCACGAAAGCCCGTCTGCAGTCGGGCGCCTCGCAGCGGCGCAGCCGCTCCTGTTCCCCGGCGACCACGAAGAAGGCGAGCGCCATGCCGCAGTCGGCGGCGAGGTGGTCGGCCAGCGACGCGCCGGGGGCGAAGTAGTGCACATGCCAGTCGTAGCCGTCGTGGTCGGTGAGCCGGGGTGTGGTGCCCGCGGCGGCGATCAGTTCGTTGATGACGGCGGCGGCCGAGGCCGGGTCGGGGGCCGCGAAGACCTCCGCGAACCGGCCACGCACCCTGCGCACGGCCGCGAGGTCGAGCTCCGTCAGCACTCCGACCTCGCTGACCTCGTGGTTTCGCACGAAGTCGGCGAGCGCCGCGACGGTCGCGAGCCCGTCGGTCGCCGGGTCGTTCTCCGGCGCGGTGTTCACCAGATCGACCACGGCGTCGAGGGAACACCGGGTGTCGTGGGTGATCAGCACGTTTCGCTCCCTGGCCTGCGAGGGTCGGGCGGGCGCCCGCCGATGCTGGCCGATGGTAATGGTTCGGCGGGCGGCGGGCCGGTGTGGACCGTACCGGAGCTCCCTGGAGGACCCCTGGTACGAGCGGAACGGGCCAGGGGTCCGATTCGTGCCCGGTTCGCCGGTTCGCGCTGCCACGACACAGCGACGCCGCCGCGCGGGGATCCGCGACGACGGCGTCGATGGGTCGGCCTGAAGCCGTATTCGGTTGTACGGGCCCGAGCCGTCTCCCCGAGTGGACGGCGCCGGGCGGCTCTGTGGCTCTCGGCCCCTAGCTCTCCGCCAGGATGTGCGAGAGCTCCTGATCGAGGTCGAAGTGCCGGTGTTCCGTGCCGGGCGGCACGGCGGCGTCTGTGCGCTTCAGGAAGGACTCCAGGGCCCGCGCCGGGGCTTCGAGGAGGGCTTCGCCCTCCGGGGAGCTCAGGGCGATGCACACGACGCCCTGGCCGTGACTGCGCGACGGCCAGACACGGACGTCACCGGTGCCGGTGGGCCGGTGCAGCCCCTCGGCGAGGAGGTCGCGGGCGAACACCCATTCGACGGTTTCCTCTGCTCCGGTGTGGAAGGTGGCGTGCACGGCGTAGGGATCGGCCGTGTCATACCGCAGTCCCGCGGGAACGGGCAGTGAGGACTCGCTCGACACAACGAGGCGCAGGTGCAGCTCGCAGCTGACCGTGGTGTTCATAAGCGCCAAGGCCTTTCGCTCAGTGTGCGCTCGGGGATTCGCACGTCGGCGAAATCGACATGCCACCTACGGTGCCGTTGTAAACCCCTCTGGGAGTTTTGCGTCGCTTTTGGTAGCTCATCCGGCCGAGACCGTCTTCTGTTGGTACGACCATTCCGGTGACCGGTTTCTCTCCGGTAGGGTTTGGCCGTATGGACACGGGGAGTTACGGACCGAGGGAGGCCGCCCTGGCGGCCGACGGAACGAAGAGTGACATCGACGTAGCGAACAGTGAGGCCGATGTGGCCAAGAACGAAGCGCCGCTCGGATCCCGTGCGCCGGAATTCATCAGAGCGCGGCGGATGCTGCACCTGAGCTGGCAGGTGGTCATCTTCGTCGTCGGTCTGGCGGTGGTGGTCGCGGGCGTGATCATGCTTCCGCTTCCCGGTCCCGGCTGGGTCGTGATCTTCGCGGGCATGGCGATCTGGGCGACGGAATTCGTCTGGGCCCAGCTGGTGCTCCGCTGGACCAAGCGGAAGGTCACCGAGGCCACGCAGCGCGCCCTCGACCCCAAGGTGCGGCGCCGCAACATCATTCTGACCTCGATCGGCCTGGTGATCGTGGCCGGCCTCGTCGGTTTCTACGTCTGGAAGTTCGGCTTCGAGATGCCCTGGAACATCAAGAACCAGTGAGCCCGCCGGGACGGCGGCGGGGATTCCAGGTGTGGTCGGAGGCACCCCCTGACATGGGGTAATGTTCTTCCTGCGTCCGGGCGATTAGCTCAGTGGGAGAGCGCTTCGTTCACACCGAAGAGGTCACTGGTTCGAACCCAGTATCGCCCACCGGATGACGACGACCCGGTCCACGGAAACGTGGACCGGGTCGTTTTTCGTGGTGGCGGCCCGGGGGTGCGCGGTGTGTCGCCCGGAGCGTTAGCCCTGCCGAGGGCCGGTGCTGCGAGAGGCGAGCCGGCGGTCGTGCGCGGCCTCGGTGACGCCTCCAGCGCTGCGGCTCTGGCGGCCTCTGGCGCTTCGGCCTCTGGTCGAATCCGGTGCTTCTGTGTCCCTTGCGCGGCGCTCGTGCTCGGTGGGCCCGCCGGGTGGGGTCGGTGTTGGGGGGGCGTGGGAGGGCCGCGCCACGCTGACTCCTTTCAGCCTCGTCCGTCAGCCGCGTGGCGGCCCTCTTCGTGATCGGCCCATCGGCCGCAACTCGCCCACCTGCGCTTTCAGTTGACCGGCCGTCACCTGCGGGGCCGCAGCGCCGGGCGCGTCGCCGACTCCGCTTTCCATCAATTCCTGTCCGAATCATTGACGTCTCCTGAGGGGCTCCGTACCTTGTGCCAGCAAGCGCTTACTTGAAACGATTCATGGCGCGGGACGCAGCGTCGCGGGGAGGCTCAACCATGCAGCAGAACAGGAACGTTGAGAGGCGGACGGTCCTCAAGGCGGCCGGAGCCTCACTGGCCGTCGCGGGGTTGGGAGCGACGGCCACGGCTTGTGGCGGCGACAGTGGTGCGGGGGACGGGACGGTGACGATCCGTTACGCCTGGTGGGGCGCCGAGGACCGCGCGGAGCGCATCAAGAAGAGCATCGCGCTTTTCGAGAAGAAGTACCCGAAGATCAAGGTGAAGACGGACTTCCAGCCGTACCTCGACTTCTGGAAGAAGTTCAACACCCAGGCCTCCGGTGGAAATCCGCCGGATGTGTTCCAGAATGCCATCGGTTTCCTCCGGAAATATGACGCCAAGAATGTGCTGCTCGATCTCGGCCCACAGGTCGAGGCGGGCAATCTCTCCCTCGACGGCTTCAGAGCCGGCCTGGAGAAGTTCGGCGAGGTCGACGGAAAGCTGCTCGGCGTTCCGGTCGGGTCCAACTCGATGGCCCTGGTGATCGACAAGCCCGTCTACACCAAGTCAGGCGTCAAGCCCGAGCAGGGGTGGACCTGGGACGACTTCGACGCGGCGATGAAGAAGATCCGCGACAAGGCGGGGCGCGCCGGTGACAGCGGCATGTACGGAGTGATGTACCTCTACGACCTCTACCTGCGCCAGAACGGCAAGGCGTTCTTCACCGAGGACGGGCTCGGCTTCACCGAGGCAGACCTGAAGGCCTGGTGGTCGAAGGCCGAGAAGGGCATCGAGGAAGGCCTCTTCGCCGACCCCAAGAAGGTCGCGCAGATCAAGCCCAAGTCCGCGGTCGCCGCGGAGCTCGCCGCCGGTGAGTTCACCTGGGACAACTTCACCGTCCGCTACACCTCCGAGGGCAAGAGCGAATACGGTCTGGCGCCCATCCCGACCACCGACGGCAAGAAGACCGGTCAGTACCTCGGTTCCCTCATGCTCAGCGCGTCCAAGCGTACGCAGCACCCCAAGGAGGTCGCGCAGTTCATCGACTTCATGGTGCACGAGCCCGAGGTCGCCAAGATCATGGGCTATGACCGCGGGGTGCCCGCGACGCAGGCCCAGTACGACGCGTTCCAGCCGACCGACCCGGTCAACAAGGCGATCGCCGAGTACGAGGAGTCCCTCGTCTCGGCGGGCGTGCTGGAGCCCATCACCCCGCACCCGAACGGCGCGGACATCTGCGAGGCGGCGTTCCTGCGCATCGGTGAGGAACTCGGTCTCGGCACGCGCTCGGTCGACGACGCCGTCAAGCAGTTCTTCACCGAGTCGAAGACGGCTCTCGGCACCTGATGGGAACCACCGTGACACACGCCCCTGCGACGGAGGGCCTGTCCAAGGACGAGCGCTCCGAGCCGCGGCAGAGTCCGGCCGACACCCCGAGCCCCGCCGCACTCAAGCGGCGGGGCCGCCGGGAGAACCTGGCCGGCTATCTCTTCATGTCCCCGTGGATCGCCGGATTCCTGCTGCTCACGGCAGGCCCGATGATCGCCTCGCTCTACTTCGCGTTCACCGACTACAACCTGTTCGACGCGCCCCGGTGGATCGGCCTGGACAACTTCTCCGAGATGTTCGCCGACCCGCGCTGGCGTCACTCGGTGCGGGTGACGCTGTGGTACGTCGTCGTCGGCACGCCGCTCAAGCTGCTGCTGGCCCTCGGTGTGGCGCTGCTGCTGGCCCAGAAGCGGCGTGGGCAGGCCTTCTACCGGGCCGCCTTCTACGCGCCGTCGCTGATCGGAGCCAGTGTCTCCATCGCGATCGTCTGGAAGGCGATCTTCTCCGACGACGCGATCGTCGACCGTACGCAGAAGATCTTCGGGATCGACGTCGGCGGCTGGACCGGCGACCCGGAGCTGATCATCTACAGCCTGGTGGCGCTCACCGTCTGGCAGTTCGGCGCTCCCATGGTCATCTTCCTCGCCGGACTCAAGCAGGTGCCGCGCGAGCTGTACGAGGCCGCCGAGGTCGACGGGGCGGGCCGGTGGCGGCGGTTCTGGAACATCACCCTGCCGATGATCTCCCCGGTCCTCTTCTTCAACGTCCTGCTGGAGACGATCCACTCGTTCCAGATCTTCAGCTCGGCGTACATCGTCGGCGGCGGTGCCGGCGGCAACGCCTGTGGTCCCGCGGACGGTTCGATGGTCTATACCTGCTATCTCTACGTCCAGGGCTTCGAGAACAGCCGCATGGGTCTGGCCTCCGCCATGGCGTGGTTGCTGCTGATCGCGGTCGCCCTGGTGACAGCGGTGCTGTTCTGGTCCCAGAAGCGCTGGGTGCACTACGAGGAGGGTGCCTGATGAGCGCACAGGCCACCGAGATCACCCCGGCCCCGGCAGCGTCCGGGCGGGCGACCGCACTGCGGCGCAGGCTGCCCGGTTCCCTGGCCTGGCACATCGGGTCGCTCGCACTCCTCGCCGTGATCCTCTATCCCGTGATCTGGGTCGTCGGCGGCTCGTTCAAGAAGAGCGAGGACATCGTCGGCAGTCTGGATCTGCTCCCGACCGACCCGATCATCGCCAACTACACCCGGCTCTCCGACGGCATCGCCGACATACCGATCTCCACCTTCTTCCTCAACTCGGTCGTGCTCGCGCTCGGCTCGGTGGTCGGGATCCTGGTGTCCTGCTCGCTGACCGCGTACGCCTTCGCGAAGATCAAGTTCGCGGGCCGCAACCTGCTCTTCACGCTGATGATCGGCACGCTCCTGTTGCCGTACCACGTCCTGCTCATCCCGCAGTACGTGCTGTTCCGCAACATGGAGATGATCAACAGCTACACCCCGCTGCTGCTGCCGAAGTACCTGGCCACGGAGGCGTTCTTCGTCTTTCTGATGGTGCAGTTCATGCGGAACCTGCCCAAGGAGCTCGACGAGGCGGCCCGGCTCGACGGGTGCGGGCACTTCCGGATCTACTGGTCGATCGTGCTGCCGCTGTCCCGGCCCGCGCTCATCACCAGCGCGATCTTCACGTTCATCAACTCCTGGAACGACTTCATGGGCCCGTTGATCTACCTGAACGAGCCGGACAAGTACACGGTCTCGCTCGGTCTGAAGATGTTCGTTGACCAGGACGGCGTGGCCAACTACGGCGGCATGATCGCGATGTCGCTGGTGGCCCTGCTGCCGGTGCTCGCCTTCTTCCTCGCCTTCCAGCGCTATCTGATCGACGGTATGGCCACGTCCGGTCTGAAGGGCTGAGGTGAAGCCGACCATGGCCCTCGCCCGCACCCGCAGCCGTACCCGCGACCACGACCGCGCCAGGTCGGCCGCGCCCCGTGAGGAGTCCCCGCTCGCCGAACGGTTCGCGCTGTTCGCCGAGTGTCTGCTCACGGGGGTGTGGATCGCGCTGGCCGCGCTGCCGCTGGTGACGTACCCCGCCGCGTTCGCCGCGGGCTCGCGGCACCTGCGACGTCGTACGGCTCATGTGGGCGGCGGGTGGCGGGAGTTCGTGGCCGACTTCCGGGCGGCGGTGCGCGGCGGCTGGCTCGTCGGGCTCGCCGGCTGGGCGGCGCTGGCGGCGGTCTGGGTGGATGTCCAGGCCGTACGCGCCGGTCTCCCGGGCGGGCCGTTCGTCGGCGCGATCGGGATCCTCGCACTGATCGGGGCCGCCGTCGCCGGGCTTCGCGCGGCGGCGGTCTGGCGGCCCGGGGCCACCTGGCGGGGCCTGCTGGGCGCGGCCGGGCGGCGGACCGTGCTCGATCCCGCCGGATCCTTTCTGCTCGTCGGCGGACTGGCCGTGGTGGCCTGCTCCGCCTGGTTCGTCGCGCCGCTCGCGGTCCCCGTGCTCGGGGCCGTCGCGGCGGCGGCCGTCGCCGTGGAGGAGCGGTACCGGCGCCGCTGACCGGCCGGGACCCGTACCGGTCGCGGCCACGCACCGGTCGTGGCCCGCATCGGCGGGTGCCGCCGCCCGGCGGCACCCGCCGGTACCAGGCCGGCGCTCCGGAGGTGCCGCACGTCTCCCTGTCATGCCCCTGACCACCCGCACGTACGACTTCCCGTTCGGAAAGGAAAGGCCATGTCCCCCATCGACCGCAGGTCCCTTCTCAAGGCGGCCGCCGTCGCAGGAGCCGCCGCGCAGTTCAGCTGGGCGCTAGGGAGCTCGAACGCGCAGGCCGCGCCCGGAGCCGAGGCCGCGGAGGCGGAGCCGGTGACCCTGAACTGGCTGGAGGACGGCGGACTCGGCGCCGCTCCCGGTTCGACCGTGGGTGTGCCGTGGCCGAAGGGCGCCCATGAGAAGAATCAGTCGTTCTCTTTGAAGGACGCGGACGGCAAGGACATCCCGGTCCAGTCCTGGCCGATCGGCTACTGGCCCGACGGCTCCGTGAAGTGGACCGCGCACGCGGTGGGCGCGGGCGCCGGCTCCGGCAAGCTCACCCTCGCCGCCGGTACCCCTGCCGCGCCGGAGAAGAAGGTCACCGTCCACAGGAGCGGTGGCACCCTCGACGTCTCGACCGGCGTCATCACCGCCAAAATCGGCAAGTCCGGCTCCACCCTGGTGAAGTCCGTACGGCGCGGCTCCACCGAGATCGCCCACACCGGCCGACTGGTCCTGCTGCGCCAGCCCGAGATCGAGGACGGCGACCAGAGCACCGAGAAGTACCAACGCTTCGAGAGCGCCATCGACGAGGTGGAGGTCGAGCAGGAGGGCCCGGTCCGCGCGGTCGTCCGCATCGACGGCAAGCACCGCAAGGGAAGCCGCAGTTGGCTGCCCTTCTCGATCCGCCTCTACTTCTACGCGGGCGCCGAGTCGTTCCGCATGGTGCACACGATCACCTTCGACGGCACCCAGGAACCCGGGAAGGCAAGCGGCGACTTCATCCGCGGCATCGGCGTCCGCTTCAAGGTGCCGATGCGCGACGCCGCGTACGACCGCCACATCCGTATCGGCGGTGAGGGTACCGGTCTGCTGCGCGAGGCGGTCAAGGGCATCACCGGGCTGCGCCGCGACCCCGGGGCGGCCGTGCGCACGGCGCAGTTCGAGGGCAAGAAGCTGCCCGACCCGTCGACGTGGGACCAGCGGGTCACCACCCGCCTGCAGTACATCCCCGAATGGGGCGACTACACGCTCTCCCAGCTGTCCGCCGACGGCTTCGGGGTCCGCAAGCGCACCAAGAAGGGCCACGGCTGGATCCCGGCCGGCGGCGGCCGCAGGGCGAGCGGCTTCGGGTACGTCGGCGGCGCGTCCGGAGGGTTCGCCTTCGGCCTGCGGGACTTCTGGGAGAAGTTCCCCGCCCAGCTCGACATCCGCGACGCCCACACCGACACCGCCGAGATCACCCTCTGGCTCTGGTCGCCCGAGGCGCAGCCCATGGACCTGCGCTTCTACCACGACGGCATGGGCCAGGACACCTACCCCGAGCAGCTCGAAGGCCTCAACATCACCTACGAGGACTACGAGCCCGAGTTCGGCACCCCCTACGGCATCGCCCGCACCAGCGAACTGCTCTTCTGGGCCCACGAGTCCACGCCCGGCGCCGAGGACATGGCCAAGCAGGTCGAGGCCGTCCGCACGCCCGCGCAGCTCGCCGCCCCGCCCAAGCAGCTCATCAAGGCGGGCGTCTTCGGCAAGCTGTTCTCCGAGCCCGACCGCTCCACCGTCGCCAAGGCGAAGATCGAGGACCACCTCGACTTCCTCTTCACCTACTACAAGGACCAGGTGGAGATGCGCCGGTGGTACGGCTTCTGGGACTACGGCGACATCATGCACAGCTACGACCCCAGCCGTCACCAGTGGTGCTACGACGTCGGCGGTTACGCCTGGGACAACTCCGAGCTCTCGCCCGACCTGTGGCTGTGGTTCGCGTACATGCGCTCCGGCCGCGCCGACATCTTCCGCTTCGCCGAGGCCATGACCCGGCACACCGGCGAGGTCGACGTGTACCACCTGGGTAAATGGGCGGGCCTCGGCACCCGCCACGGTGTCCAGCACTACGCCGACAGCGCCAAGCAGCAGCGGATCGCCAACACCACGTACCGCCGCTACTACTACTTCCTCACCGCGGACGAACGCGTCGGCGACCTCATGCACGCCAACGTCGACTCCGACGAGACGTTCCTCGTCCTCGACCCCATCCGCAAGATCCGCACCGAGCCGTACACCCCCGACCGCAACGCCCTGTCGATCGGCTTCGGCACCGACTGGTCCGGCCTGGTGTCGGCGTGGCTGACCGAGTGGGAGCGGCGCGGCCCCAAGTGGGAGAAGGCCAAGGCCCGCGTCCTGTCGACCATGGAGACGATCGCGGCCCAGCCCAACGGGTTCGTCCAGGGCACCGGCCTCTACGACCTGGACACGGGTGAGTTCGCCGTCGCGGACAAGCCCGTGGTCGGGGTCTCGCACCTGTCGGCGATGTTCGGTCTGGTCGAGATGTGCGCGGAGCTCATCGACCAGGTCGACATGCCGAAGTTCAAGGAGGCGTGGCTCGACTACTGCCGCTACTACAACGCCACGAGGGCCGAGCAGACCGCCCGTTACGGTTCCCACTTCGGGACCCTGCTGCTCTTCCAGGGCCACTCACGGCAGGACGCGTACGCGGCGGTTCACCTGCGCGACGACAAGCTGGCGGCGCGGGCGTGGCGGCAGTTCTACAACAGCGCCGACACCTGGGACTACAAGGAGTCGACCGACTGGTCCACGAAGAAGATCGAGGGCCCGACGGCGCTCGTGCCGGGCAGCGAGGCGGCGTGGGTGTCGACCAACGCGACGGCGCTGTACGGGTTGGCGGCCATTCAGAACCTGGCGTTGGTGGGCGACAAGATGCCGTGACGCTCCGCTGGGGGTGCCGGGGGCTTTGGGGTGCCTGGGGTTGGTGGGGAACTGCGGGCTCGTGGGGGCTTCTCGCGCAGTTCCCCGCGCTCCTGACGGGGCGCGTCTCAGCTCAGCTTTCCCAGTACGTTCCGCACTCGTCGTGCGTCGCGTAGGCGTTGTTCGTAGGTGGCGCCTGCCGCGAGCAGGGCCAGACCGGCGAGTGCGGGAGGTACCCAGCGAGGGAGGGCGTCCACGACCTGGGCGATGTAGGGGGCCAGTTCGTGCAGGGCGACCAGGGCGAGGGTGGCGCCGCCGAGGAGGAGCGGTGCCTGGAGGCGGTGGCGGGCACCCAACAGGGTGACCGCCAGGGCGGCGGTGCCCAGCAGCAGGGGGCGGAGCCAGTGCGTGTCGCCCCAGGCCGCGAAGAGGCTCGGGACCAGCGTGACGGCTAGTCCCGGACCGTACGCCGCCCAGGACGAGGCCGTCAGGTCCCGGCGCCGACGCAACAGACCGACGACCAGGGCCGGAACGGTCACCGGCAGGGTGTACGCCTCGGGCGAGCCGACCTCCCACACCGTCAGCCGTACCCATGAGGCGGTCACGAAGAGCGCGGCGGCCAGATAGCCGAGGTGGCGGCGGTCCGGTCGTACGGCCCTGCCCGTGACGATCACCCCGCAGAGCGCGAGGGTCAGGGCCAGCAGAGGCGGATGCGTGGCCGAGAGGGCGATGGCCAGGAGGCCGGCCGCGGCCCCGGTCGCCTCGACCGGGATCGTCGTGGGCGAGTCGCCGAGGCGTGCCGCGAGCAGGGCCGCGATCGCCGGGACCACCAGGACGAGCAGGGCGGTGTGCTGCGGCTCCCAGCCGACGGACGCGCCGATCGCGCAGGTCAGGGCCGTGGCGTGGACGATCGAGGCCGGTGCGGCGAGGGGGCCGAGGTCGGTGCGCCACGCGGCCGCCGCGAACAGGACGGTCGAGGCCACGAGGGCGACGAGGGTCGTGGGCTCGGTGGCCAGGGAGAGCAGGACCAGGCTCACGGAGGTGACCAGGGCCAGAAGGGCGCCGGTGAGCGGCAACGGCGACCGAAGACGATCGGACGGCTGGGCGTGCTGGGAGGGCTGGGACGGCTCGGACGGCTGGGAGGGCTTGGACGGGTCCGAGGGCTCGGGTGCCGTCAGTCGTACGAGTCCGGCCAGGGTCAGGGCCGCCGCCATGAGGAGGCCCTGGGTCATCAGCCCGGCCAGGTAAGGCAGTTCCAGGACCGCGGGGAGGACCAGGACCGCGGCCCAGGCGAGGACCGAGGCGCCGGCCAGGGCCGGGGTCCGCCACGCGGCCGTGCGTCCGGCCAGGGCCAGTACTCCGGCGACGACGACGAGCACGAGGGGTACGGTCGCCGTGTTCGGGGGCCACGGGGCGTCGAGCGTCACCGCCGCGCGGGCGCTCCCGGGCGCGCCGGACCAGATCCGCTCCAGCAGGCTGACCGGCCCCAGCATCGCGATCGCCACCACCGGCACCGTCGTGGCCAGCGCGAGGCCCTGGACGACGGCGGAGGCGTGGACGAGACCACGCCGTACGGGCTCGGGGGCCTGGGCCCGTACGGCAGTCAACAGGGCGAGCCCGCAGAGGAGATGGGCCGGAACCGTCCAGACCTCGGGCAGGACCGCGCGGGCGACGCCGCCGAGGCCCGTCACCGTGAGGAGCCCGCCGGCGAGGGCGGCGCCGAGGGCCAGAGCGGGCTTCGGGGCGAGCCAGGCCGTCGTCAGGGCGACCGCGGCGGCGAGGGCGAGGAGCGCCGCCGCACGGGCGGCGGCGCCCGGGCCGGTGGCGGCCCACGAGAGCCACCCGGCCGCCGACACACCCCAGGCACCCCAGCCGGACGCGCCGACCACGGCGACGATCCGTACCGGCTTGAGGGAGACCCGGAGCGCGATCGCGGTGTCGGCCGCCGCTGTCACCAGCAGCACGGCCGTGACCGTCTCCACGCTCGCGTTCACCGCGAACGACCAGAGGAGGAGCGGGAGTTGAGCGGCGCACAGGGCGAGGGGGAGCGGGAGGCCGAGAGCCGTGCGGGGTGACGCCGCGCCGGACTCCGCCACTCGGGCCGGCAGCGCGCCGAGCCCCAGCCCGTAGGCCGCCCACACCGTCGCGAGCACCGCCGTCGCGGCCGCCGCGTACCCCGTACCGTCCGCCCCGGTGAACACGACCTCGTGCAGGGCGTACGCGTCCAGGACCGTCAGGGCGAGGCCCAGACCGGCCACCGCCTCGGCCGTCGAACGCAGGCCCCGTCGCAGGAGGAGCACGGGAGCGCCGAGCGCGGTCACCGTCACCGCGCCGAGTACCAGAGCCCGGCCCGCGATGCCCAGGTGGCCCCAGCTGACCAGGGTGAACGCGATCGCCGCGACCGTCAGCAGGACGCCCCCGAGGACCAGCAGCACGTTCTGGACGCGAGGCGCCGTCGCCTCGGGGCGTCGTACGGGCGGTGCGGCGGGCGTGGACCCGGGCGCGGAGGTGTACAGGGCGTTCAGCAGCCATGCGCGGCGGCCCAGCAGGAAGGCGCGGCGGGCGTCGAGGTGCCGCAGCTCGGCGTCGAGGGCCCGCAACTCCTCGGCAGGGGACGGAAAGGACGTCATGCAGGGGAGTGTGGTCCGCGTCACGGCGTACGACATGAGTGCGGATACTCAGGACGTACTCACTTCCCGAGTGAACCGGCCCTGTGCAGGCAGAATCCGACCATGGACTGGTGCCACTACCGCTTCTTCAGCCACTGGAACCTGCCCGTCCGCCCCACCGTCGTGTACGACGTGCTCCAGCGGGTCGACGACTATCCGCGTTGGTGGCCGCAGGTCCGTGAGGTGACCCGGCTCGACGCCACCACCGGAACCGTCCGGGTCCGCTCGGTCCTCCCCTACGACCTCGCCTTCACCGCGCGGGAGGTACGCAGCGACCGGGCGGCCGGGGTCCTGGAGATCGAGATGACCGGCGACCTGGACGGCTGGGCCCGCTGGACACTCACCGCCGACGGCACGTGCACGCTCGCCCGTTACGACCAGGAGGTCGACGTCTCCAAACCCCTGCTGCGGCGGTTCGCCGTACCGGGACGGCCGCTCTTCCGCGCCAACCACGCGCTGATGATGCGGGCGGGACGACGAGGACTCCTCGCGTACCTCACGGCGGACGGGCAAGCGGTTTGAACCAGACCCGTCGGGACCTGTATTGTTCAGTCCGTTCCCGGGCGATTAGCTCAGTGGGAGAGCGCTTCGTTCACACCGAAGAGGTCACTGGTTCGAACCCAGTATCGCCCACCGGGAAAAAGGCCGGTCCGCAGTCGCGGGCCGGCCTTTCTCATGCCGCCGCGGCCGGCAGATCCGGACGCAGGGGCCATGCCGGGTCCACCGACTCCTCCGTGCCGCTGCGGGCGAACCAGGCCTGCAGCCCCCGGGCCTGGGCCGCGTGCCACACGGCCTGCAGCGTGTGCAGTTCGGCGGGGGAGAGGCGGGCGAGCCGGGTCGCGAAACGGTGGCCCACCGCGCGGACGACATCCATCGCGGCCTGTGCGTCGGCCGCCGCGTCGTGCGCGCCGTCCAGGGGCACCTCGTAGTGCGCGCACAGATCGGTGAGCGTGCGCCGGCCCTTGCGGTAGCGGTCCAGATGCTTGTCCAGGACCCGGGGGTCGAGGACCCGCAGCGGCGTCGTCTCGAACCAGCGGTCCAGCGACGAGGCGCGATGCCGTCGCAACTCGCGGTCCAGCAGGGTCAGATCGAACGGCGCGTTCATCACGACCAGCGGGCGGCCGCGCACCGCCTGCTCGGCGAGCGCCCTGGCTATCTCCTCCATCACCGGCGCCGGCCACCGGCCGTCGCGCTGCAACTGATCGTCCGTCAGCCCGTGCACCGCCGTCGCCGCGGCGGGCACCGGCACCCCCGGATTCACCAGCCACCGGGTCACCCGGGGGCGGGTGCCGGGCGCGTCCTGGACGACGACGGCGGCCGACACGATCCGGTCGGTCTCGACGTCCACGCCCGTGGTCTCCGTGTCGAACGCCGCCAAGGGCCCCTCGTACCAACACGTCATGTGTCCACAACTCCTCGTTCACCCACGGCAGCTGACGTCCCGTCTTCTGCCAGTTTGGTGATACCCGGGCTGTTTGCGCCGTACGCCGGACGGAGACAACAGAAGTACGGGTCTGCGCAGTTCAGGGGCCCGGCACGGGGAAACACCTGTAGGGGAAGGCTGTTGGTCATGGCCATTGCGCAGCCCGAGCGGGGCGGGCTGCTGCCCGAGCACGCGGCACCGCTCCGCGGCTCCCTCGCCACCACCGCCTGCATGGAGACCCTGCAGGTGGGCTATCTGCACGCGGTGGCGGCCGCCGCCGGCTGCTCCCTGTCCCAGCCCTTTCCGGACAACGGCATCGACTGGCACGTCAGTCACGGCTCGCCCGGCCACACCGTCGACGACGAGGTCACCATCAAGGTGCAGCTCAAGGCCACCTACCAACTCGCGCCGAACCCCCCGGGCCGCTTCTTCTCCTTCACCCTCGACAACGAGCACCTGGCGAAGCTCGCCCGCACCCCCGTCTCGGTGCACAAGATCCTGGTCGTGATGATCGTCCCCAGGTCGCAGGAGCAGTGGCTGCGGGCCGGCCACGACCGGCTCGACCTGCGGCACTGCTGCTACTGGACCAATCTCGCCGGACACCCGATCACCGGTCGGCGCCGCACCACCGTGCGCATCCCGACCTCGCGCATCTTCGACGACCGAGCGCTCTGCGAGATCATGACGCGGGTCGGAACGGGAGGAAGACCGTGACCCACGGCCCCATCGACGACGGCCGCGGCCCGCGGACCGCGGGCGCGTCCGTGCGCCGCCCCATCAACCAACCCGTGGGCCCCGCCCGGCCCCACCCCGCCGAACCCGTCTGGACCCAGCCGCCCGACCCCGCGCACGTCGACCCCGCCGTACTGGGCACCCTGCTGCGACGGCACGGGTGGCAGCGGCGCGGCGGAGCCACCGGGCGGTACGGGCGCTGGACCCCGCCCGAGCCGGCCGGGCGGGCCATGAGCCTGCTCGTGCCGGAGAACCGGGCCTTCCCCGACAGCGACGACCTGCTCGGCGAGGCCCTCACGGCACTGTCGCGGAGCGGTTCGCCCGCCGCCCGGGACGTGCTGACCGCCCTCACGGTACCGAGCGACGAGATCCACTGGTGGCGGGACGTCCCCACCGGACCGCTGGGTACCGCCTCCTGGGTCGTCGAGGACCAACTGCGCTCCGCCGCCCGCCAGATGCTTCTCGCGGCGGCCCTGGCCACCCGCGCGCGGGCCGGCTACCACGGCGCCCGGCACCGCCTGCCCGCCGCCGCCTCCCTCGACGGTGTCCTCGTCGGCGCGGCCCCCGGCGGCCGTCGGCTGACCGCCTTCGTCCCCGTCGCCCAGGGCCGCTCCCTGGCCTTACGGCTCCACCAGGCCCTCTATGCCGCCCGTGAAGCCATCGACTACCAGCGCGCCACCGGCGGCATGGACGCCTTCGACAGCGCCGTCGAGGCAGGGGTCAGCCACGAGCTGACCGAGGCCCTCGTCGCCCTCGTCCGCGGCACCGAGGGCGCCCGCGTCGCCGTCGACTGGGCGCCCGCCGCCGGTGTCCCCGAGGGCGGTGCGACACCGGCCGACCCCGTCGAGTTCTCCCCGGGCGACCTGCCCGTGCTGCGCGAGGCCGGCGCCCGCTACCTGCGCGCCGAGCCCCCGATGCCGGTGCGGATCACCGGAGCCGTGGTGCGGATGCGCAGGTCGGCGGCGCGCGGCGAGGGCACGGTACGGCTGCGGGTCATCGCCGGCGCCGAGGTCCCGCACGTCCGGATGACCCTGGACGAGGAGTCGTACCGGATCGCAGGCCAGGCCCATCTCGTCGGTCTGCCGGTCCGGGTGCACGGCCGGCTGGAGAGCCGGGGCGGCTTCCGGCGGCTGACGAACGCCGACGGGATCGCACCCGTGCAGGTCGACGAGGCCGAACGGGACCGGCTGATGAAGTCGCTGCAGGAGACCGCGGAGATCACGGCCTTCTTCGAGGAGGCGTGCGGAGGCGACTGACCGCGTCCGCCCATCAACCGTTTCGCAGAGGGCACCCCTGGCTCGGTACGATTCGGGGACCACCTACGAAAATCCGTAGGTGGTCCCCTTCAGTCAGGAGAGACCGGTGTCCGACGTCCGTGTGATCATCCAACGCGATTCCGAGCGGGAAGAGCGCGTGGTGACGACGGGCACTACGGCCGCCGACCTCTTCGCCGGCGAGCGGACCGTCGTCGCGGCCCGCGTGGCCGGAGAGCTGAAGGACCTCGCGTACGAGGTGCGGGACGGCGAGACCGTCGAGAGCGTGGAGATCTCCTCCGAGGACGGCCTCAACATCCTGCGCCACTCCACCGCGCACGTCATGGCCCAGGCCGTGCAGGAACTCTTCCCCGAGGCGAAGCTGGGCATCGGGCCGCCGGTCCGGGACGGGTTCTACTACGACTTCGACGTGGAGAAGCCGTTCACGCCCGAGGATCTCAAGGCCATCGAGAAGAAGATGCAGGAGATCCAGAAGCGCGGTCAGCGCTTCTCCCGCCGTGTCGTCACCGACGAGGCCGCCCGCGAGGAACTGGCGAACGAGCCGTACAAGCTGGAGCTGATCGGCCTCAAGGGCTCCGCGTCCTCGGACGACGGTGCGGACGTCGAGGTCGGCGCCGGCGAGCTGACGATCTACGACAACCTGGACGCCAAGACCGGTGACCTGTGCTGGAAGGACCTCTGCCGAGGCCCCCACCTGCCCACCACCCGCAACATCCCGGCGTTCAAGCTGATGCGCAATGCCGCCGCGTACTGGCGCGGCAGCGAGAAGAACCCGATGCTCCAGCGCATCTACGGCACCGCCTGGCCCTCCAAGGAGGAGCTGAAGGCCCACCTCGACTTCCTCGCCGAGGCCGAGAAGCGCGACCACCGCAAGCTGGGCAACGAACTCGACCTGTTCTCCATCCCGGACGAGATCGGCTCCGGCCTCGCCGTCTTCCACCCCAAGGGCGGCATCATCCGCCGGGTCATGGAGGACTACTCGCGCCGCCGGCACGAGGAGGAGGGCTACGAGTTCGTCTACACCCCGCACGCCACGAAGGGGAAGCTCTTCGAGGTCTCGGGTCACCTGGACTGGTACGCCGACGGCATGTACCCGCCCATGCAGCTCGACGAGGGCGTGGACTACTACCTCAAGCCCATGAACTGCCCGATGCACAACCTGATCTTCGACGCGCGCGGCCGCTCGTACCGTGAACTGCCGCTGCGCCTCTTCGAGTTCGGGACCGTGTACCGGTACGAGAAGTCCGGCGTCGTGCACGGTCTGACCCGGGCCCGGGGCTTCACCCAGGACGACGCGCACATCTACTGCACCCGTGAGCAGATGGCCGACGAGCTCGACAAGACGCTCACCTTCGTCCTCAACCTGCTGCGCGACTACGGGCTCACGGACTTCTACCTGGAGCTGTCCACCAAGGACCCGGAGAAGTTCGTCGGCTCGGACGAGGCGTGGGAGGAGGCGACCGAGACGCTCCGCCAGGTCGCCGAGAAGCAGGGCCTCCCGCTGGTCCCCGACCCGGGCGGCGCCGCGTTCTACGGCCCGAAGATCTCCGTCCAGGCCAAGGACGCGATCGGCCGCACCTGGCAGATGTCCACGGTCCAGCTCGACTTCAACCTGCCCGAGCGCTTCGACCTGGAGTACACCGGCCCGGACGGCTCCAAGCAGCGCCCGGTCATGATCCACCGCGCGCTGTTCGGCTCGATCGAGCGGTTCTTCGCCGTGCTCCTGGAGCACTACGCGGGCGCGTTCCCGGCGTGGCTGGCGCCCGTCCAGGCGGTCGGCATCCCGATCGGCGACGCGCATGTGGAGTACCTGAGGAAGTTCGCCGCCGAGGCGAAGAAGAAGGGGCTGCGCGTCGACGTCGACTCCTCCTCCGACCGGATGCAGAAGAAGATCCGCAACGCCCAGAAGGCGAAGGTGCCCTTCATGGTCATCGCGGGCGACGAGGACATGGCGGCCGGCGCCGTCTCCTTCCGCTACCGCGACGGCTCGCAGGAGAACGGCATCCCCGTCGAGGAGGCCGTCGCCAAGATCGCCAAGGTCGTGGAGGACCGCGTCCAGATCTGATGCGCACCCGCGCCCCATCGTCGAGGGAGGCCCCCGGAGAGTTCAGCTCGCCGGGGGCCTCTCCTCGTCCTCCCGCGCGAACACCTGGATCAGCCACGACCCGAACGACCCCGTCACCGTGCCGAGCAGGGCGAGACCGCAGGCCATCAGGAACACGGCGATCGTCCGGCCCATCGGGGTCACGGGGGTGACGTCCCCGTACCCGACCGTGGCGAGCGTCGAGCAGGTCCACCACACGGAGTCCCCGAAGGTCAGGATCGTCGCGCCCGGTGCGTCGCGCTCCTGCTGGTAGACGGCGAGGGCGCCGGTGAAGCCGAGCAGGGTCACCGACAGGCCCGCGTAGACGGCCACGCGCGCTTGCAGGGGGAGCCGCGGCCGCTCGTGGCGACGTTGCAGAGCGTCGTGGAGCTGCACGACCCGCAGCGGCCGCAGCAGCGGCAGTACCAGCACGACTGTGTCCAGCCAGTGGACACGTACGAACCTCGGCCCCAGCCCGCTCAGCCGCCACCGCACCCCGTAGTCGAGGACGAAGATCGCCCAGCACGCCATGGTCACCGCGAGACAGAGGTCGAGCCAGACCTGGGGAAGGCCGTTGTCGAGCACCCGTACCGCGTACGAGCCGAGGAAGAAGGCCGACGCTCCGGTGAGGGCGCGTCCGGTGCGCTGCTCCCAGCGGAGCGCGCGGCTGTCGAGGTCCATCGCCTCAGCTTGGCCCCGGTCGCCCGGCGCCGGCACCCGGCGACACGCCGCGAACGGGCGAAGCCATATGCTGCACTGCATGACGAGTGAGCCGGAGCAGCAGATCGGAGTGGGAACGCAGGACGCGTTCCAGCGCCTGTGGACGCCCCATCGGATGGCGTACATCCAGGGCGAGAACAAGCCGACCGGTCCTGGGGCCGACGACGGCTGTCCGTTCTGCTCGATCCCGGCCAAATCGGACGAGGACGGCCTGGTCATCAGGCGCGGGGAGCACGTGTACGCGGTGCTCAACCTCTACCCGTACAACGGCGGCCACCTCATGGTCGTCCCCTACCGGCACGTCGCCGACTACACGGATCTCACCGGGCCGGAGACCGCCGAGCTGGGCGAGCTGACCAAGCAGTCCATGACCGCGCTGCGCAACGCCTCCGGCGCCCACGGCTTCAACATCGGCATGAATCAGGGCTCGGTCGCGGGGGCGGGTATCGCGGCCCACCTTCACCAGCACATCGTGCCTCGCTGGGGCGGGGACACCAACTTCATGCCGGTCGTCGGTCACACGAGGATCCTGCCGCAGCTGCTGGCCGACACGAGGAAGATGCTCGCGGAGGCGTGGCCCACCGTGTGACTGCCGTCGGGTGCTGGGCGTTGGTTGTTCGGGTGTGGGTGCGCGGGGCGTCTCGCGCGGTTCCCCGCGCCCCTGAAGACTCAGGCCCTGCGGGCCTGAGGATGGCTGGGCCGCGGGATGAAAGGCACGGGGCGCAGCCCCTGCTTTTCAGGGGCGCGGGGAACTGCGCGACCAGCGCACACCGGACCCGCACCCGAAACCGACCCCCACCCCCCACGCCCCCCGCCGGCCAAGCCCAGCGCAGCGCTCACGCGTCGTAGAGGTCCGCCTTCCGCGGCGCAGGATCCTGCACCGCCCCGCTGAGGAACCCGGCCCGCGACCCGAACTTCTCGGTGTCCACGCCGTTCTCCTTGAGTACCTTGATCGCCGCGTTGTGCACCACGCGGAGCACCGGCGTGGCCGCGCGCAGCGCGTCGTCGGCCATGAAGCGGTGCCGCCACGGCTGGTCGGCCCACGCGTGGCGCAGGCCGAACGGCTCGGGCAGTCCCATGGAGCCGCCGAGCCAGTTCAGCAGCGGCGGGTACCAGGTCAGAGGGGCGCGCGCGGCGAGCCGTACGACCTCGTCGGCGTCGACGAGCGGGAGCTTGATCTTGCGCGTCTCCCAGAAGCGCAGCGACTTCTGGACTTCCTTCTCCTTGGCCGCGGGGCCGGTCGTGAACAGGCCGTGCACCGGCCCCAGCGCGTGCCCGGTGACCTCGATGCGCAGCGTCTGGTGCAGCACGGTGACCGTGACCAGCATGGTGATGATCAACTGACCGTCCCAGAGGGTCCACTGGACCCCCAGGTAGTGGCGGTTGCCGCTGCCGAAGTGCTGCTTGTTGCAGATCTCCTGTATGGCGTGCGTCTTGTACTGGTACGCGTCCACGTCGGTGCTGTCGGGCCGGGCCACGGCTCCGGCGCCCTCGCCGATGGGGCTCACGATCCAGTGCTTGATGGAAGGGGCCGTGAAACCACCGGTGTTGAGGGGGGTGCGCTCCAGCATGCGCAGCTGGTCGTGGATGGCGCGTATGACGTCCCAGCTGCGGAACGGGTGGATCTCCTTGCCCGCTTCGGCCGGCACGAGGTCCTCGGCGAGCTGCCAGCTGCCCCACCGGGTGCCCATGCCGAGGATGCCCTTGGGGCCGGCGTAGAAGACCAGGTTGGAGCGCTGCTCGGCGCTGAGCCGGGCCAGTTCCTTGCGCAGCTGCTCGGCCTTGGTCTCGCCGGGGCTGCCGGGCACGGCCTCAGGGATCTTGGCGCCGATGCCACCGCCCGCCAGCAGGCCGGACCAGCGCTCTCGCAGATCCTTCGCGGCGCGCTCGCAGACCTGCTTGGCCCAGAACCAGCCGACCACCGGCAGCACCACGCACGCACGCGCGTACCAGGCCCAGAAGCCGTCGAAGGGCATCTTGAGCAGGAAAATCACGGCGAGGGCCCCGACCGCGACCAGCAGGGTGGTGCCGAGAGCGCCCGCCCGCTTGTCGTCACGCTTGGCGACCGTCGTACGGATCTGGAAGACCAGCAGCCACAGCAGGAGCCCGGGAAGGAAGAGCACCCCGCACAGGACCATGATCGCCGAGAGCCGGTTGTCGCGCTCCCGGCGGATGTTGTTGGCCGCGAGGCAGTGCTCGACCACGACCTGCGGCTCCATGCCGAAGGACTGGATGAGCGGTTTGCGGCCCGCGCCGACCATCCGGTCCCGCACCGCGAGGGAGAAGGCCTCTCCGAGGTTCGGCCGGAAGATGGTCGCCCACTTGCGGCCCGGATTGACCGAGGACTTGTGCCAGTCGTTGTTGGCCTTGAGGATCTCCGCGATCTCGTTGTCCCGGTATGCCGCGGACGCCAGGGCGTACGTCGCCGCGGTCTGGCCCGCGGTGCCCGTCAGCGGCACCTGTGCCCCGGGAGAGAAATCGAATTCGTCCGCCACCGCCGCCCCCATCGCCGCACACTCGCTCCTGCGGCTCTTCCCGACTTCCGTGCTCCGCACACCTGTTGATCAGGTCATAGCCTGATCTGGACCTGATCGAGCCATACTTGTCGATCAGGTGATCAGCGTATCCGCAGCCGCGGGCAACGCGCGGCGCAGGGAACGGACATTCACGGAACCCACCGGTGGACGGCCGGGGCCGCCCACCGCGAGGTCACGGGTGTCTCCTGCACCTTCCGTCCCGTTGCCCGAACTCGAACCCGTAGGTCAGTTCTCCTTCGTCCGTTCCCGGAGCTTGTCGGCGACGTGGGACGGCATCGGCTCGTGTCGCGTGTACCGGCGGCCGAAGCGCGCGGTGCCGTGTGAGAGCGAGCGCAGGTCGACGGCGTACCGGTCGATCTCGATCTCCGGCACCTCGGCCCGGACGAGGGTGCGCCCGCCGCCCGCCTGCTCGGTGCCGACGACCCGGCCGCGCCGCCCGGACAGATCGCTCATCACCGGACCGACGTACGAGTCGCCGACCAGCACCGACACCTCGGCCACCGGCTCCAGCAGGTGGATTTTCGCGTCGGCGGCCGCCTCGCGCAGCGCCAGCGCGCCCGCCGTCTGGAACGCGGCGTCCGAGGAGTCCACCGAGTGCGCCTTGCCGTCGCGCAGCGTGATCCGTACGTCGATGAGCGGATAGCCCGCCGCGACGCCCTTCGCCGCCTGCGCCCGTACGCCCTTCTCCACGGACGGGATGAACTGCCGGGGCACCGCGCCGCCGACGACCTTGTCGACGAACTCGATGCCGGAGCCGCCGGGCAGCGGCTCCACCTCGATCTCGCAGATCGCGTACTGCCCGTGTCCGCCGGACTGCTTCACGTGCCGCCCCCGGCCCGCCGATCTGTCGGCGAACGTCTCCCGCAGGGACACCCGGTGCGGTATGACGTCGACCTGGACGCCGTAGCGGCTGCGCAGCCGTTCCAGGGCGACGTCGGCGTGCGCCTCGCCCAGGCACCACAGGACCACCTGGTGCGTGTCCTGGTTCTGTTCGAGCCGCATCGTCGGGTCCTCGGCGACCAGCCGGGCGAGGCCCTGGGAGAGCTTGTCCTCGTCGGCCTTGCTGTGCGCCTGGATGGCGAGCGGCAGCAACGGGTCCGGCATCTCCCACGGCTCCATGAGCAGCGGGTCGTCCTTGGCGGACAGCGTGTCCCCGGTCTCCGCGCGGTTGAGTTTCGCCACGCACGCCAGGTCGCCCGCGATGCAGTGGGTGAGCGACCGCTGCTGCTTGCCGAACGGGGCGGACAGGGCGCCGATCCGCTCGTCGACGTCGTGGTCCTCGTGTCCGCGGTCGGCCAGCCCGTGCCCGGAGACGTGCACCGTCGCGTCGGGGCGCAGCGTCCCGGAGAAGACCCGTACCAGGGAGATCCGGCCCACGTAGGGGTCGCTGGCGGTCTTCACGACCTCGGCGACCAGCGGCCCGTCCGGGTCGCAGGCCGACGTGATCTCGCGGGGGCGGCCCTCGGGGGTGGTGACCGTGGGCGTCTCGCGCTCCAGGGGGGTCGGGAAGCCGCCGGTGACCAGTTCGAGGAGTTCGACCGTGCCGAGGCCCTGCTTGGCGCCCTCGGCCGCGGGGGCGGCGGCCAGCACCGGGTGGAAGACCCCGCGCGCGACGGCCCGCTCCAGGTCGTCGATGAGCGTCTTGACGTCGATGGCCTCGCCGCCGAGGTAGCGGTCCATGAGGGTCTCGTCCTCGCTCTCGGCGATGATCCCCTCGATGAGCCGGTTGCGGGCCTCCTCGATCGCCGGCAACTGCTCCGGGCCCGGCTCGGACTCCTTGCGCTCGCCGGAGGAGTAGTCGAAGAGCTTCCGCGTCAGCAGCCCGGTCAGCCCGGTCACGGGCGCGTGCCCGTCGGGACCCTGGGGGCCGTGCAGCGGCACATAGAGCGGCAGGACGGCGTCAGGGTCGTCCCCGCCGAACGTCTCCGCGCAGATCCTGGTCATCTCCTCGAAGTCCGCCCGCGCGGCCTCCAGGTGCGTGATCACGATCGCCCGCGGCATGCCCACCGCCGCGCACTCCTCCCACACCATGCGCGTCGAGCCGTCGACGCCGTCCGAGGCCGAGACGACGAACAGGGCCGCGTCCGCCGCTCGCAGACCGGCCCTGAGTTCCCCGACGAAGTCGGCGTATCCGGGGGTGTCCAACAGATTGATCTTGTACCCGCCCCATTCGACGGGGACGAGGGAGAGCTGCACCGAGCGTTGCTGCCGGTGTTCGATCTCGTCGTAGTCGGAGACGGTGCCGCCGTCCTCCACGCGGCCCGCCCGGTTCACCGCTCCCGCCGTCAGCGCGAGAGCCTCCACCAGAGTCGTCTTGCCCGAACCGGAGTGGCCGACCAGCACCACATTCCGTACGGACGCGGGGTGGTCGGCCGCCGTAGCCCTGCCGGCGGCTCCGGGATGTGCGTTCGCCTTGTCGCCCATGATCCTGCCTCCCGTGCACGGTGAGGTCACTGTGGGCGCGGACATGCGGATCCGCGTGCGGTGCGGCTCCGATGACGCCCGCGGTGTCTTCGAGCTTTGCACCCGCGTCACGGTGCGTCCATACGAACGACGTGATCGCTCCTCGCGTCCCCGGTCACGCCCGGGGGACACGGCGGGCTGGTGCCCGACGGTCGCACACGCGCGCGCGTGGCTACGATGGGCCAGCCGGATGGCCAACAGGGGCCACGCGGCGACACCGACCCTCGGGAAGGCCATGCTGAACAAGTACGCGCGTGCATTCTTCACGCGTGTCCTCACACCGTTCGCCGCGTTTCTGATCCGCAGGGGTGTCAGCCCCGACACGGTCACTCTCATCGGCACCGCCGGAGTGATCGCGGGCGCGTTGGTCTTCTACCCCCGGGGCGAGTTCTTCTGGGGCACGATCGTCATCACGCTGTTCGTGTTCTCGGACCTCGTCGACGGCAACATGGCCCGTCAGATGGGCCGCTCCAGCCGCTGGGGAGCCTTCCTCGACTCCACGCTCGACCGGGTCGCCGACGGCGCGATCTTCGGCGGTTTCGCCCTCTGGTACGCGGGCAAGGGCGACGACCTCGCCCTGTGCGCCGTCTCGATCTTCTGCCTGGCGAGCGGCCAGGTGGTGTCGTACACCAAGGCACGCGGCGAGTCGATCGGCCTGCCGGTGGCGGTCAACGGGCTGGTGGAGCGCGCCGAGCGCCTGGTGATCTCGCTGGTCGCGGCCGGCCTCTCCGGCCTGCACGCGTTCGGGGTGCCCGGGATCGACGTCCTGCTGCCCATCGCCCTGTGGATCGTCGCCGTCGGCAGCCTCGTCACGCTGATCCAGCGCGTGGTCACCGTCCGCCGCGAATCCGCCGAGGTCGAGGCGGCCGCCGAGGCGGAGGCCGCCGCCTCGCCCGCCCAGGACACCCCGGACACCTCCCGCAACAGCGAGGCGACCCCGTGAGCGCTCTGCGGGAACGGCTCACCGACGGGCTGTACGGCCTGGGCTGGAGCACCGTCAAGAAGCTCCCCGAGCCCGCCGCCGTCCGCCTCGGCCGGACGATCGCCGACGCCACCTGGAAGCGACGTGGCCCCCTCGTGCGTCGGCTGGAGGCCAACTACGCGCGCGTGGTCCCGGACGCGGGCCCGGAGCGCCTCGCCGAGCTGTCCCGCGCGGGCATGCGTTCGTACCTGCGCTACTGGATGGAGTCCTTCCGCCTTCCCGCCTGGAGCGAGGAGCGGATCAGGAGCGGCGTCACCGTCGCGGACCTCCACCACCTCACCGACGGCCTCGCCGCCGGCCGGGGCGTCGTCCTCGCGCTGCCTCACCTGGCCAACTGGGACCTCGCCGGCGCCTGGGTCACCACCGAGCTGAAGACACCGTTCACGACGGTCGCCGAACGCCTCAAGCCCGAGACGCTCTACGACCGCTTCGTCGCCTACCGCGAGGGCCTCGGCATGGAGGTCCTGCCGCACAACGGCGGCTCCGCCTTCGGCACCCTCGCGCGGCGGCTGCGCGACGGCGGCCTGGTCTGTCTGGTCGCCGACCGCGACCTGTCCGCGTCCGGCGTCGAGGTCGACTTCTTCGGCGAGCCCACCCGGATGCCCGCCGGACCGGCCCTGCTGGCCCAGCAGACCGGCGCGCTGCTGCTGCCGGTGACGCTCTGGTACGACGACTCGCCCGTCATGCGGGGACGCGTGCACGCCCCGATCGAGGTACCCGGGACAGGTACCCGCGCCGAGAAGACGTCTGTCATGACACAGGCGCTGGCAGACGCCTTCGCCACCGGCATCGCCGACCACCCGGAGGACTGGCACATGCTCCAGCGCTTGTGGCTCGCGGACCTCGACCCCGCGAAGAGTCCGGGCGGGCCCACGCCGCCCCCACCGAGACCGGCCACCGATCCCGCTCCGAGTTCGGCCGCTGATGCCGCGACGGATGCAGGGCGCGGTCCGCGGACGGGTGCCGCGCGTGATCCGCTGCCGGAGGCCGCGACGGATTCCGAGAAGGGGCGCCCGTGAAGATCGGGATCGTCTGCCCGTACTCCTGGGACGTGCCCGGGGGAGTCCAGTTCCACATCCGTGATCTGGCCGACCACCTCATCCGGCTCGGCCACGAGGTGTCGGTGCTCGCCCCGGCGGACGACGACACACCGCTGCCGCCGTACGTCGTCTCCGCGGGCCGCGCGGTCCCCGTGCCCTACAACGGCTCGGTCGCCCGCCTGAACTTCGGCTTCCTGTCGGCCGCCCGGGTACGGCGCTGGCTGCACGACGGCACCTTCGACGTGATCCACATCCACGAGCCGGCCTCCCCGTCGCTCGGCCTGCTGGCCTGCTGGGCCGCACAGGGCCCGATCGTGGCCACCTTCCACACCTCCAACCCGCGCTCCCGGGCCATGATCGCGGCCTACCCGATCCTCCAGCCCGCCCTGGAGAAGATCAGTGCGCGGATCGCGGTGAGCGAGTACGCCCGCCGCACCCTGGTCGAGCACCTGGGCGGCGACGCGGTCGTCATCCCGAACGGCGTCGACGTCGACTTCTTCGCCCGCGCCAAGCCCAACCCCGACTGGCAGGGCGACACGCTGGGCTTCGTCGGCCGGATCGACGAACCCCGCAAGGGGCTGCCGGTGCTGATGAAGGCCCTGCCGAAGATCTTCGCCGAGCGTCCCGGGGCCAGGCTGCTGGTCGCGGGACGGGGGGACGAGGAGCAGGCGGTGGAGAGCCTGCCCGCCGAGCTCCGCTCCCGCGTCGAGTTCCTCGGCATGGTCAGCGACGAGGACAAGGCCCGCTTCCTGCGCAGCGTCGACGTCTACGTCGCCCCCAACACCGGCGGCGAGAGCTTCGGCATCATCCTCGTCGAGGCCATGTCCGCCGGCGCCCCCGTCCTCGCCTCCGACCTCGACGCCTTCGCCCAGGTCCTCGACCAGGGCGGCGCGGGTGAGCTCTTCGCCAACGAGGACGCCGACGCCCTCGCGACAGCCGCCGTACGCCTGCTCGGCGACCCGGAGCGCCGAGCCGAGCTCCGCGAGCGGGGCAGCGCCCACGTCCGCCGGTTCGACTGGTCCACCGTCGGCGCCGACATCCTCGGCGTCTACGAGACCGTCACGGAGGGCGCGGCGTCGGTGGCGGCGGACGAACGGGTGGGACTGCGGGCGCGGTTGGGGCTGGGCCGGGAATGACTCCGGTGGGTGCGGGGGCCGTTCGCACGGTTCCCGCCCGTCCCGTGCGGGGCTGAGCTGGGGCGTGGTCGTGGTGGGCTCCGGTAGTAGCCTTGCCGCCCGTGACTTCGACACTCATCTGGATCGCTGTCGTCCTGTTCGCGATCGGCCTCTATCTGAGCTGGACCGCGGGACGCCTCGACCGGCTGCACGCGCGCATCGACGCCGCCCGGGCCGCGCTCGACGCGCAGCTGCTGCGCCGCGCGTCGGTCGCCCAGGAACTGGCCACCTCCGGGGTGCTGGACCCGGCCGCCTCGATCGTCCTCTACGAGGCGGCACACGCGGCCCGGCAGGCCGAGGAGGAGCAGCGCGAGGTCGCCGAGAGCGAGCTGAGCCAGGCGCTGCGGGCCGTGTTCGCGGACGCGCAGCAGGTGGAGGTGGTGCGCGAGGCGCCGGGTGGTGAGGACGCGGCGAACGAGCTGGCCCAGGCGGTGCGCCGGGTGCCGATGGCGCGGCGCTTCCACAACGACGCGGTGCGGGCGGCGCGGGCGTTGCGCCGGCATCGCAAGGTCCGCTGGTTCCGGCTCGCCGGGCACGCGCCGTTCCCGATGGCGTTCGAGATGGACGACGAGCCGCCGGGGGCGTTGGCTTCGGGCGCCTAGGGGCTCGGGGGGTGCGGGTTCGTGGGCGACCGCGGGCCCGGTGGGGGCTTCTCGCGCGGTTCCCCGCGCCCCTGAAAAGCAGGGGCTGCGCCCCTTTCTTTTTTCGGCCCGAAAGGGCCGTAGGCCCTTGAGGGGCGCGGGGAACCGCGCGACCAGCCCCCACCGGGCCCGCACCCGACCCCTCACCCGCACCTCAGGAAAACGATCCACCGCCTCCCCATTGGCCCTTGCCGTGGCCCGCTCCTCTCACGTTTCCTCGGTGATTGCAGAAACCCCCTTCCCCGAGCGAGGTCAAACCCGTGTCCAGCACGCTCTCCAACTCCGCCGCCCAGACCCCCGAGACCGGCACCGCCCGCGTGAAGCGCGGCATGGCCGAGCAGCTCAAGGGCGGTGTGATCATGGACGTCGTCACCCCGGAGCAGGCCAAGATCGCCGAGGACGCGGGCGCGGTCGCGGTCATGGCCCTTGAGCGGGTCCCCGCCGACATCCGCAAGGACGGAGGCGTCGCCCGGATGTCCGACCCCGACATGATCGAGGGCATCATCGAGGCCGTCTCCATCCCGGTCATGGCCAAGTCCCGCATCGGCCACTTCGTCGAGGCCCAGGTCCTGCAGTCGCTCGGCGTCGACTACATCGACGAGTCCGAGGTCCTCACCCCGGCCGACGAGGTCAACCACTCCGACAAGTGGGCCTTCACCACCCCCTTCGTCTGCGGTGCCACCAACCTCGGCGAGGCCCTGCGCCGCATAGCCGAGGGCGCCGCCATGATCCGCTCCAAGGGCGAGGCCGGCACCGGCAACGTCGTCGAGGCCGTCCGTCACCTGCGCCAGATCAAGAACGAGATCGCCAAGCTGCGTGGCTTCGACAACAACGAGCTGTACGCCGCCGCCAAGGAGCTGCGCGCCCCGTACGAGCTGGTCAAGGAGGTCTCCGAGCTGGGCAAGCTGCCGGTGGTCCTCTTCTCCGCCGGTGGCGTCGCCACCCCGGCCGACGCCGCGCTGATGCGCCAGCTCGGCGCCGAGGGCGTCTTCGTCGGGTCCGGCATCTTCAAGTCCGGCGACCCGGCCAAGCGCGCCGCCGCCATCGTGAAGGCCACCACCTTCTACGACGACCCGAAGATCATCGCGGACGCCTCCCGCAACCTGGGCGAGGCCATGGTCGGCATCAACTGCGACACCCTCCCCGAGGCCGAGCGCTACGCGAACCGGGGCTGGTAAGCACCCATGAGCGACACCCCGGTCATCGGCGTCCTGGCGCTCCAGGGCGACGTACGGGAGCACCTCGTCGCCCTGGCCGCGGCCGACGCCGTGGCCAGGCCGATCAGGCGCCCCGAGGAACTCGCCGAGGTGGACGGCCTCGTCGTCCCGGGCGGCGAGTCCACCACGATCTCCAAGCTCGCCGTCCTCTTCGGCGTCATGGAACCGCTCCGCGCGCGCGTCCGCGCGGGCATGCCCGTGTACGGCACCTGCGCCGGCCTGATCATGCTCGCCGACAAGATCCTCGACCCGCGCTCGGGCCAGGAGACCGTCGGCGGCATCGACATGATCGTGCGCCGTAACGCCTTCGGACGCCAGAACGAGTCGTTCGAGGCGGCGGTCGACGTCAGGGGCGTCGAGGGCGATCCCGTGGAGGGCGTCTTCATCCGCGCCCCGTGGGTGGAGTCCGTGGGCGCGGAGACGGAGGTGCTGGCCGAGCACGACGGTCACATCGTCGCCGTACGCCAGGGCAACGCCCTCGCCACGTCCTTCCATCCGGAACTGACCGGCGACCACCGCCTGCACGCCCTCTTTGTCGACATGGTGCGCGCGAACCGGGCGGCGGAGTCCTTGTAGGATCTCTGGGGTTCGTACGGAGTTGGGTAACGCGAAGGAGACAGGCAGATGTCCGGCCACTCTAAATGGGCTACGACGAAGCACAAGAAGGCCGTGATCGACGCCAAGCGCGGCAAGCTCTTCGCGAAGCTGATCAAGAACATCGAGGTCGCCGCACGGATGGGCGGCGTGGACCTCGAGGGCAACCCGACGCTCTATGACGCCGTGCAGAAGGCGAAGAAGCAGTCGGTCCCCAACAAGAACATCGACTCCGCGATCAAGCGCGGCGGCGGCCTCGAAGCCGGTGGCGCCGACTACGAGACGATCATGTACGAGGGCTACGGCCCGAACGGTGTCGCGGTGCTCATCGAGTGCCTCACCGACAACCGCAACCGCGCCGCCTCCGACGTCCGGGTCGCCATGACCCGCAACGGCGGCTCGATGGCCGACCCGGGTTCCGTCTCGTACCTCTTCAACCGCAAGGGCGTCGTGATCGTTCCCAAGGGCGAGCTGTCCGAGGACGACGTCCTGGAGGTTGTGCTCGACGCGGGCGCCGAGGAGGTCAACGACCTGGGCGAGTCCTTCGAGGTGCTCAGCGAGGCCACCGACCTGGTCGCGGTCCGCTCCTCCCTCCAGGAGGCCGGCATCGACTACGACTCGGCCGAGGCCAACTTCGTCCCGACCATGCAGGTCGAACTGGACGAAGAGGGCGCCAGGAAGATCTTCAAGCTGATCGACGCGCTGGAGGACAGCGACGACGTCCAGAACGTCTTCGCCAACTTCGACGTCAGCGACGACGTGATGGCCAAGGTCGACGCCTAGCGCTGCGCGCGAACCGAGCGGATCGGGCGGGCCGGTGGGACACACCCACCGGCCCGCCGCCGTTGTCGGTGGCAGCAGATAGCCTGCACAAACTGGGGGCACCTCCCAGCAGTAGCTGGGGGAGATCGAGTGGGAGGGGGCGCGGTGCGCGTACTCGGGGTGGACCCCGGACTGACGCGGTGTGGCGTGGGTGTGGTCGAGGGCGTCGCGGGCCGGCCGCTGACCATGCTCGGCGTCGGTGTCGTCCGCACGCCCGCGGACGCGGAGTTGGGGCACCGACTCGTCGCGATCGAGCAGGGCATCGAGCAGTGGCTCGACGAGCACCGCCCCGAATGCGTCGCCGTGGAGCGGGTGTTCAGCCAGCACAACGTCCGCACGGTCATGGGCACCGCCCAGGCCAGCGCCGTCGCCATGCTGTGCGCCGCCCGCCGCGGCATCCCCGTCGCCCTGCACACCCCCAGCGAGGTCAAGGCCGCCGTCACCGGCAGCGGCCGGGCCGACAAGGCCCAGGTCGGGGCCATGGTCACCCGTCTCCTCCGGCTCGACGCCCCACCGAAACCGGCGGACGCCGCCGACGCCCTCGCCCTCGCCATCTGCCACATCTGGCGGGCCCCCGCCCAGAACCGCCTCCAGCAGGCCGTGGCCCTGCACGCATCGAAAGGCCGTACGTCATGATCGCCTTCGTCAGCGGCCCGGTCGCCGCCCTGGCTCCGGACTCCGCGGTGGTCGAGGTCGGTGGGATCGGCATCGCGGTCCAGTGCACGCCCAACACGTTGTCCGGGCTGCGCATGGGGCAGCCGGCCAAGCTCGCCACCTCCCTGGTCGTCCGCGAGGACTCGCTGACGCTGTACGGCTTCGTGGACGACGACGAGCGCCAGGTCTTCGAACTGCTGCAGACCGCGAGCGGGGTCGGACCGCGCCTGGCACAGGCGATGCTCGCCGTGCACACCCCCGACGCGCTGCGCCGAGCGGTCGCCACCGGCGACGAGAAGGCGCTCGTCGCCGTCCCCGGCATTGGCAAGAAGGGTGCCCAGAAACTCCTGTTGGAGCTGAAGGACCGGCTGGGCGAGCCCATCGGCGCCCCCGCGATCGGGGCCCCGGTCACCCAGGGCTGGCGCGACCAGTTGCACGCCGCCCTGATCGGCCTCGGGTACGCCACCCGCGAGGCCGACGAGGCCGTGTCGGCCGTGACCCCCCAGGCCGAGGCCACCGAAGGCACGCCCCAGGTGGGCCAGTTGCTGAAGGCCGCCCTCCAGACCCTCAACAGAGCCCGCTGACCGCTCTGTCGAAGCGCTCGTGCACCACCGGTACGGGCCGCCGCCCCCTTCCGCTCCATCCGACAGCAACCCGCGAGGCACACGCAATGAACTGGGACGACACGACCGACGACACCGCCGCCGACCGCCTGGTGGGCTCCGTCGCCGACCGTGAGGACCAGGCCGTCGAGGCCGCCCTGCGCCCCAAGGACCTGGACGAGTTCATCGGCCAGGAGAAGGTCCGCGAACAGCTGGACCTGGTCCTGCGGGCCGCACGCGCGCGCGGGGCCACCGCCGACCACGTCCTGCTCTCCGGCGCCCCGGGCCTCGGCAAGACCACGCTCTCGATGATCATCGCGGCCGAGATGGGCGCCCCCATCCGCATCACCTCCGGCCCCGCCATCCAGCACGCCGGCGACCTCGCCGCGATCCTCTCCTCCCTCCAGGAGGGCGAGGTCCTCTTCCTCGACGAGATCCACCGCATGTCCCGGCCCGCCGAGGAGATGCTGTACATGGCGATGGAGGACTTCCGCGTCGACGTGATCGTCGGCAAGGGCCCCGGTGCCACCGCGATCCCCCTCGAACTGCCGCCCTTCACCCTGGTCGGCGCCACCACGCGCGCGGGACTGCTGCCGCCGCCGCTGCGCGACCGCTTCGGCTTCACCGCGCACATGGAGTTCTACGAGCCCGCCGAACTGGAGCGCGTCATCCACCGCTCGGCGAACCTGCTCGACGTCGAGATCGACACGGACGGTGCCGCCGAGATCGCGGGCCGCTCCCGCGGCACCCCCCGTATCGCCAACCGCCTGCTGCGCCGCGTACGGGACTATGCGCAGGTCAAGGCCGACGGCGTCATCACCCGCGACATCGCCTCCGCCGCCCTCGCCGTGTACGAGGTCGACGCCCGCGGCCTCGACCGCCTCGACCGGGGTGTCCTCGAAGCTCTGCTCAAGCTCTTCGGCGGCGGACCGGTCGGTCTGTCCACCCTCGCCGTCGCGGTGGGGGAGGAGCGCGAGACCGTCGAGGAGGTCGCCGAACCCTTCCTCGTCCGCGAGGGACTGCTCGCCCGCACCCCCCGCGGCCGGGTCGCCACCCCCGCCGCCTGGGCCCACCTCGGACTCACCCCGCCACGCGGCACGACCGGCGGAAACGGACAACAGGACCTGTTCGGGGCGTGACCGTCTCGTGACGCCGCGGTACTCGCCCGGCATGGAACCCCGGTGACATGCTGTGCGTTGTTCCATCACGGTGGACTCGCTTAGACTCCGCCGATGCCGCCCTTGTCGGCAGCACACATACCCCCAACCATCAGGCCGCTCGCCATCGCGGTCGTGTGAAGGAAGTTCCGACCCGTGAGTCTCGTGACCCTCCTCCCGTTCATCGTGCTCATCGGGGCCATGATCCTGATGACCCGATCGGCCAAGAAGAAGCAGCAGCAGGCCGTCGACATGCGGAACCAGATGCAGCCCGGTTCCGGCGTCCGCACGATCGGGGGCATGTACGCGACCGTCAAGGAAGTCAGCGAGGACACGGTCCTCCTCGACGCCGGGCCGGGCGTCGAGCTGCTGTTCGCCAAGAACTCCATCGGTGCCGTCCTCAGTGACGAGGAGTACAACCGCATCGTCCACGGCATCGAGCACGACCTGAAGTCCGACGTCGTCCCGGACGACGCCTCCTCCCTCACCGAGACCGACGAGCCCTCCGACGACGCTTCCGCCGCTTCCGACGACAAGCCCATCGACCTCGGCAAGAAGGACGCGTCCGACGACGCGGCCGACGAGACCGCCGAGGCGAAGGCCGACGAGGCCAAGGCCGACGAAGCAGAGCCGAAGAAGACCGACGGCGAGTCCGACGCGAAGTAGTCACGTCCCGGGAGTGCAGGCGAGAACCGCCCGCACCCCGGGCGCGTGTCGTTTTCGCCCGGCTTCCCGACACAAGTCATGGCCGTCCCCGCGCTGACCCCGCGCACGGCGGCCCGAGAGGGAGTACGAGAAGGTGGCAGCACCGAAGAAGGGCCGGAGCGCGAGCACCCAGAGCAAGCCTGGGCGCGCGCTGGCCCTCATCCTGATCGCCCTTGTGGCGCTCACCGGGGGAATGTTCGCCTCCGGACACACCACTCCGCGTCTCGGCATCGACCTCGCCGGTGGTACGAGCATCACACTGACGGCGGTCAACGAGCCCGGCCAGCCCAACGCGATCAACAAGACCAACATGGACACCGCGGTCGAGATCATGCACCGCCGCGTCAACGGTCTGGGCGTGTCCGAGGCGGAGGTCCAGACCCAGGGCAATGAGAACATCATTGTCAACATCCCCAAGGGCACGGATTCCCAAGAGGCCAGGGACCAGGTCGGCACCACCGCGAAGCTGTACTTCCGTCCCGTCCTCCAGAGCCAGGTCGGCACTGGTGCGACGGAGAACCCCACCGCCTCGCCGAGCACCAGCCCCAGTGGCAGCGGCTCGCCGAGCCCGTCGAGCTCCGACGGCAAGGACGAGGCCACCGAGCCCGGGGCCGGTGACTCCGCGAGCCCGTCGTCGAGCCCGTCGTCCTCCGCCACGTCGCAGGGCCGTGCGCTCACCGACGCGCTGAAGGCCGACCCCACGCCGTCCGGCAGCGGTTCCGCGTCCGCCAAGGCCTCCGACAGCGCCTCCCCGCCCGCGAGCCCGAGCGCCGATGAGGAGACCCAGGCGATCCAGGCCAAGTTCGCCGCCCTCGACTGCAACGACCCGAAGCAGCGCGCCGAGGCCGGCAAGGGCAAGACCACCGACACCGTCGTGGCCTGCGGCCAGGACAACGGCAGCTGGAGCAAGTTCGTCCTCGGCCCGGTCGGGGTCGACGGCACCGAGGTCGAGAAGGCCCAGGCGCTGCTCGACACGCAGAACGGCACCGGCTGGCAGGTCGTCATGGACTTCGACTCCAAGGGCGCCGACAAGTTCGCCGACATCACCGGCCAGCTGGCGACGCAGACCTCCCCGCAGAACGAGTTCGCGATCGTCCTCGACGACGAGGTCGTCTCCCACCCCTACGTGCAGGCGGCGGTCACCGGCGGCAAGGCCGAGATCTCCGGCAGCTTCACGCAGGAGGAGGCCCAGAACCTCGCCAACATGCTGTCGTACGGCGCGCTCCCGCTGACCTTCAAGGAGTCCAGCGTCACCACCGTCAGCCCCGCGCTCGGCGGTGAGCAGCTGCAGGCAGGTCTGATCGCCGGTGCGATCGGCCTGGCTCTGGTCGTGATCTATCTGCTCGTCTACTACCGCGGTCTGTCGTTGATCGCGGTCGCCTCACTGCTGCTCTCCGCGGCTCTGACCTACCTGATCATGTCGCTGCTCGGCCCGGCCATCGGCTTCGCCCTGAACCTGCCGGCGGTCTGCGGTGCGATCGTCGCGATCGGTATCACGGCGGACTCGTTCATCGTGTACTTCGAACGCGTCCGGGACGAGATCCGCGAGGGCCGCACGCTGCGCCCTGCCGTCGAGCGGGCCTGGCCCCGTGCCCGGCGCACCATCCTGGTCTCCGACTTCGTGTCCTTCCTCGCCGCCGCGGTGCTCTTCGTCGTCACCGTCGGCAAGGTGCAGGGCTTCGCGTTCACACTCGGCCTGACGACCGTGCTCGACGTCGTGGTCGTCTTCCTCTTCACCAAGCCGCTGCTGACCCTGCTGGCCCGCACCAAGTTCTTCGCCAACGGCCACCGCTGGTCCGGCCTCGACCCGAAGCGTCTGGGTGCCCAGCCGCCGCTGCGCCGCACCCGCCGTCCCGCCGTCCCCGCCGACCCGAAGGAGGCCTGAGATGTCGAAGCTCGGTGACCTCGGAGCCCGACTCCACCGTGGCGAGGTCGGTTATGACTTCGTCGGCAACCGCAAGCTCTGGTACGGCCTCTCCATCCTGATCACCATCACGGCCATCGTCGGGCTCGCGGTCCGTGGCCTGAACATGGGTATCGAGTTCCAGGGCGGCGCCGTCTTCACGACGCCGAAGACGAGCGTCTCGGTCGCCCAGGCGGAGGAATACGCCACAGAGGCCTCCGGCCACCAGGCGATCGTCCAGAAGCTCGGCAACGACACCCTGCGCATCCAGATCTCCGGTGTGGACACCAGCAAGTCCGACGAGATCAAGGAAACGCTCGCCGACGACCTCAAGATGGACGCGGAGAAGATCAACGCCGATCTGGTCGGTCCCAGCTGGGGTGACCAGATCGCCAACAAGGCATGGCAGGGTCTCGGGATCTTCATGGTCCTCGTGGTGATCTACCTGGCGATCGCGTTCGAGTGGCGCATGGCCATCGCCGCGTTCGTCGCCCTGGTCCACGACATCACGATCACGGTCGGCATCTACGCCCTCGTCGGCTTCGAGGTGACGCCGGGCACGGTGATCGGTCTGCTGACCATTCTCGGTTATTCGCTCTACGACACAGTCGTCGTCTTCGACAGCCTCAAGGAGCAGACGAAGGACATCACCAAGCAGAACCGCTGGACGTACGCCGAGATCGCCAACCGCTCGATCAACAGCACCCTGGTGCGGTCGATCAACACCACGGTGGTGGCGCTGCTCCCGGTCGCCGGCCTTCTCTTCATCGGTGGCGGTGTCCTCGGCGCGGGCATGCTCAACGACATCTCGCTGTCGCTGTTCGTCGGCCTCGCGGCCGGTGCGTACTCGTCGATCTTCATCGCCACGCCGCTCGTCGCCGACCTCAAGGAGCGCGAGCCGCAGCTGAAGGCCCTCAAGAAGCGCGTCCTCGCCAAGCGGGCCCAGGCCGAGCACGACGCGAAGACGGCGGCCGACGGTCCCTACGACGACGAGCCGGCGGACGCGACCCCCGCGGTGGTCGGCCCGCGTGCCCAGTCCGGGAGCCGCAGTCGGGGCCGGGGCGGGAAGCGGCGATGACCGACATCAAGGAGCTGCTGCTCAGCCGTATCCGTGACGTCGCGGACTACCCGGAGCCGGGCGTGATGTTCAAGGACATCACCCCGCTGCTGGCGGACCCGGCGGCGTTCACCGCGCTGACGGACGCGCTGGCCGAGCTGACCGTGCGGCACGGCGCCACGAAGATCGTCGGTCTGGAGGCCCGGGGCTTCATCCTGGGCGCCCCGGCCGCCGTCCGCGCCGGCGTCGGCTTCATCCCCGTACGCAAGGCGGGCAAGCTCCCCGGGGCCACGCTCGGCCAGGCCTACGACCTGGAGTACGGCTCCGCCGAGATCGAGGTGCACGCCGAGGACCTGACCGCGGGCGACCGCGTCATGGTCATAGACGACGTCCTCGCCACCGGCGGCACCGCCGAGGCCTCCCTCCAGCTGATCCGCCGCGCGGGCGCCCAGGTCGCCGGCGTCGCGGTCCTGATGGAGCTGTCGTTCCTCCCGGGCCGACAGCGCCTGGAGACGGCTCTGGCCGGGGCCCCGCTGGAGGCCCTGATCACCGTCTGAACCCAACGGACAGCCATGCGGCGGGCGCCCCGGGATCTCTTTCCCGGGGCGCCCGCCGCGTCGTGTGCCCCGCAGGACGCGCGCCCCGGGGCGCGAGCAACCACACTCCACCGGCACCGGACCCCTCACCGCACACCCCCACGTCGGCCCTCGGAATCCGCCGCGCGCCCCCGTGTTGCATGGGTAGACCGCCCTCAATGTGGCCTGAAGGCGATCCTGAGGCGGGGGATCGCTACCATGGGTGCTCCGGAGCCTGACCGGGGACCCGGATCGCGCACGAGGAGCCCTCTTGGCAGACGAGGCCCAGCACCTGACCGCCGCCAAGCCCGAGTCCGCCTCGGGCCCCGCGGCCAAGCCCGCGCAGCACGCGGCGAAGGCGAACCCCGAGAACACCGCCACGTCCGCGCAGGGCTCCGTCGAGCACGCCCAGTCCGCGCCCGCCGACAAGACCGACGGCCCGGCGCGCCCCAAGCCGGCCCCGCCCGAGCGCACCGCGCCCGCGCCCGCTCCGGCGCCCCCGGTCCGCCCCACCGGCACGGGCCAGCCCGCCCGCTCCGGTTCCTCCAACCGCGTACGCGCCCGTCTCGCCCGGCTCGGCGTGCAGCGCTCCAACCCGTACAACCCGGTCCTGGAGCCGTTGCTGCGGATCGTGCGCAGCAACGACCCGAAGATCGAGACGTCGACGCTCCGCCAGATCGAGAAGGCCTACCAGGTCGCCGAGCGCTGGCACCGGGGCCAGAAGCGCAAGAGCGGCGACCCCTACATCACGCACCCGCTCGCCGTCACCACCATCCTCGCCGAGCTGGGTATGGATCCGGCCACCTTGATGGCCGGTCTGCTGCACGACACGGTCGAGGACACCGAGTACGGCCTCGACCAGCTCCGTCGTGACTTCGGCGACTCCGTCGCCCTCCTCGTCGACGGCGTCACCAAGCTGGACAAGGTCAAGTTCGGTGAGGCCGCGCAGGCCGAGACCGTGCGCAAGATGGTCGTCGCCATGGCCAAGGACCCCCGCGTCCTGGTCATCAAGCTCGCCGACCGCCTGCACAACATGCGCACCATGCGCTACCTCAAGCGCGAGAAGCAGGAGAAGAAGGCGCGCGAGACCCTGGAGATCTACGCGCCGCTCGCCCACCGCCTGGGCATGAACACCATCAAGTGGGAACTGGAGGACCTCGCCTTCGCGATCCTCTACCCCAAGATGTACGACGAGATCGTCCGGCTCGTGGCCGAGCGCGCCCCCAAGCGCGACGAGTACCTCGCCATAGTGACCGACGAGGTGCAGCAGGACCTGCGTGCGGCCCGCATCAAGGCGACCGTCACCGGCCGCCCGAAGCACTACTACAGCGTCTACCAGAAGATGATCGTCCGCGGCCGGGACTTCGCGGAGATCTACGACCTGGTCGGCATCCGTGTCCTGGTGGACACCGTCCGCGACTGCTACGCGGCCCTGGGCACCGTCCACGCCCGCTGGAACCCGGTTCCGGGGCGGTTCAAGGACTACATCGCGATGCCCAAGTTCAACATGTACCAGTCGTTGCACACGACGGTCATCGGACCCAACGGCAAGCCCGTCGAACTCCAGATCCGTACGTTCGACATGCACCGCCGCGCCGAGTACGGCATCGCCGCGCACTGGAAGTACAAGCAGGAGGCCGTCGCCGGCGCCTCCAAGGTGCGCACGGACGCGCCCCGGACCACCGGCAAGGACGACCACCTCAACGACATGGCCTGGCTGCGGCAGCTGCTGGACTGGCAGAAGGAGACCGAGGACCCCGGAGAGTTCCTGGAGTCCCTGCGTTTCGACCTCTCCCGCAACGAGGTCTTCGTCTTCACCCCGAAGGGCGACGTCATCGCGCTGCCGGCCAGCGCGACCCCCGTCGACTTCGCGTACGCGGTCCATACCGAGGTCGGCCACCGCACCATAGGCGCCCGGGTCAACGGCCGCCTGGTCCCGCTCGAATCCACCCTCGACAACGGCGACCTGGTGGAGGTCTTCACCTCCAAGGCGGCCGGCGCGGGCCCCTCCCGCGACTGGCTCGGCTTCGTGAAGTCGCCGCGCGCCCGCAACAAGATCCGCGCCTGGTTCTCCAAGGAGCGGCGCGACGAGGCCATCGAGCAGGGCAAGGACGCCATCGTCCGCGCGATGCGCAAGCAGAACCTGCCGATCCAGCGCATCCTCACCGGCGACTCGCTCGTCACCCTGGCGCACGAGATGCGCTACCCGGACATCTCCGCCCTCTACGCGGCCATAGGCGAAGGCCATGTCTCCGCGCAGAGCGTGGTCCAGAAGCTCGTCCAGGCCCTCGGCGGCGAGGAGGCCGCCACCGAGGAGATCGACGAGGCCGTACCGCCCACCCGCGGCCGAAGCCGCAAGCGGCGCGGCAGCAACGACCCCGGTGTCGTGGTCAAGGGTGTCGACGACGTGTGGGTCAAACTCGCCCGCTGCTGTACGCCCGTCCCCGGCGACCCCATCATCGGGTTCGTCACCCGGGGCAGTGGCGTATCGGTTCACCGTAGCGACTGCGTCAACGTCGAGTCGCTCTCCCGTGAACCCGAGCGCATCCTCGACGTCGAGTGGGCCCCGACCCAGTCCTCGGTCTTCCTCGTCGCCATACAGGTCGAGGCGCTGGACCGCAGCCGTCTGCTCTCCGACGTCACGCGCGTCCTGTCCGACCAGCACGTCAACATCCTGTCGGCCGCCGTCCAGACCTCCCGCGACCGCGTCGCCACCTCCCGCTTCACCTTCGAGATGGGCGACCCGAAGCACCTGGGGCACGTCCTGAAGGCCGTACGCGGAGTGGAGGGCGTCTATGACGTGTACCGGGTGACATCGGCGCGACGGCCGTAGGCACGACACATGTGAGAGGGGCTCCCGAACGGTTCGTTCGGGAGCCCCTCTCACATGTGCCTTCGACGTCAGCCGCCGAACTCCTGCAGACCCTTCAGGGCCTGGTCCAGCAGCGCCTGGCGGCCGTCGAGCTCACGCTGGAGCTTGTCGGCCTTGGCGTTGTTGCCCTGGGCGCGGGCGGCCTCGATCTGCGTCTTCAGCTTGTCGACGGCGGCCTGCAGCTGGCCCGTGAGACCGGCCGCGCGGGCGCGGGCCTCCGGGTTGGTGCGGCGCCACTCCGCCTCCTCGGCCTCCTGGATCGCCCGCTCGACCGCGTGCATCCGCCCCTCGACCTTCGGACGGGCGTCACGCGGCACGTGGCCGATGGCCTCCCACCGCTCGTTGATCGAGCGGAAGGCGGCACGGGCGGCCTTCAGATCCGTCACCGGCAGGATCTTCTCCGCCTCTCCGGCCAGCTCCTCCTTGAGCTTGAGGTTCTCCGACTGCTCCGCGTCACGCTCGGCGAACACCGAGCTGCGGGCGGCGAAGAAGACGTCCTGGGCGCCGCGGAAGCGGTTCCACAGGTCGTCCTCGTGCTCGCGCTGGGCGCGGCCGGCGGCCTTCCAGTCGGCCATCAGCTCGCGGTAGCGCGCGGCCGTCGGACCCCAGTCCGTCGAGTTCGACAGCGCCTCGGCCTCCGCGACCAACTTCTCCTTGGTCTTGCGGGCGTCCTCGCGCTGCGCGTCGAGCTGCGCGAAGTGGGCCTTGCGACGCTTGGAGAACGCCGAGCGGGCGTGCGAGAAGCGGTGCCACAGCTCGTCGTCGGACTTGCGGTCCAGACGCGGCAGACCCTTCCAGGTGTCCACCAGCGCCCGCAGCCGATCACCGGCGGCCCGCCACTGATCGGACTGCGCCAGCTCCTCCGCCTCGGTGACCAACGCCTCCTTGGCGTGCCGGGCCTCGTCGGACTGCTTGGCCCGCTGCTGCTTGCGCTCCTCGCGGCGGGCCTCGACGGTCTCGACGAGCTTGTCCAGCCGCACCTTGAGCGCGTCCAGGTCACCGACCGCGTGGTGCGCGTCGACCTGCTCGCGAATGTGGTCGATCGCGGCCTGGGCGTCCTTCGCCGACAGGTCGGTGGTCTTGACGCGCTTCTCGAGGAGGCCGATCTCGACAACCAGGCCTTCGTACTTGCGCTCGAAATAGGCCAGCGCCTCCTCGGGGGAGCCTGCCTGCCAGGAACCGACGACCTGCTCGCCGTCGGCCGTACGCACGTACACGGTCCCCGTCTCGTCGACGCGGCCCCACGGGTCGCTGCTCACAGCGCCTCCTCCACATGATGCCTGCGAGGGGCCTGAAGCTCCCCCGGGCATCGTCCACAGTTTCGTCACGGCCAACATAGGCGACCGGCGGGTTGCCTGTCCGCATCCCGCGCGACCGAAATTTCACTGGTGGCGGTCAGGATTTCTTGACAGTCGCCTTGTTGATGACCACGGTCGCGTTGGGTGCCGTGTTGCCGGTCTGGGGGTCCGCGGGCTGGGCACCCGCGTCGGCGATCTTCTTCAGGACCTTCATGCCGTCCTTGGAGACGGTGCCGAACGGTGTGTAGTTGGCCGGCAGCGGACTGTCCTGGGTCACCAGGAAGAACTGGCTGCCGCCGCTGTTCTTGCCCTCGCCCGTCTGCGCGTTGAACTGGTTCGCCATCGCGACCGTGCCCGCCGGGTACACATCGCCCTTCAGACGCGAGTCCTTGAGGTTCTCGTCCGGGATCGTGTAGCCGGGACCGCCCATACCGGTGCCCTGCGGGTCACCGCACTGCAGGACGTAGATGCCCTCGGTGGTGAGACGGTGGCACTTGGTGTGGTCCAAGTACCCCTTGTTCACCAGGAAGTCGAAGGAGTTGACGGTGCGCGGGGCCTTCGCCGCGTCCATCGTTATGGGGATGGCACCACAGGTCGTCTGCAGATCCATCGTGTACTTCGCGGTCTTGTCGATCGTGAGCGCGGGTTCCTTCTTGAAGGTGAGTTCCTTCACCTTGCCCTCGGCCGGCTTCTCGCACGGGTCCGGCGCCTTGCTGGGTGACGGGCTCGCGCTCGCGTCCGCGCTCACGTTGTCCTTCTTGTCGTCGCCCTTGAGCACGTCGGTCGTGTAGAGCGCCACACTGCCCACCAGGATCACACCGAGCACCGAAGCGATCGCCGCGTTACGGACTCGTGCCCTGCGCCGCGCGGACGTCCGCCGCTGCTGCTGCCGCAAGAACTTCTCCCGGGCGAGCTGACGCCGCCGCTGATCCTGGCTGACCACGGGGTTCTCTCCTCATGCGTCTCGTACGTCGACGGGTGCGTCGCGCGTCCGTTGAGTGGACTGATTGCGTGTGACCCGTACCGTATATGGGTTCGCTGAGGAAACGGCAGCGCCGGTAGGCTCTGATCCACAGCAACCCACCCTCGTACGCCACAAGAAGGACGATCGTGCTCATTGCCGGGTTCCCCGCCGGGGCCTGGGGGACCAACTGTTATCTGGTCGCCCCCGCCGCCGGGGAGGAGTGCGTGATCATCGACCCGGGCCACCAGGCCACCCAGGGAGTCGAGGAGACGCTGAAGAAGCATCGGCTCAAGCCCGTCGCGGTCGTCCTCACCCACGGCCACCTCGACCATGTGGCCTCGGTCGTCCCGGTGTGCGGCGCGCACGACGTACCGGCGTGGATCCACCCCGAGGACCGGTACATGATGAGCGACCCGGAGAAGGCGCTCGGCCGGTCCATCGGCATGCCGCTCATGGGCGAGCTGACCGTGGGGGAGCCGGACGACGTCAAGGAGTTGACCGACGGCGCCAAGCTGGAGCTGGCCGGTCTGGAGCTGTCCGTCGCGCACGCGCCCGGCCATACCAAGGGGTCGGTGACCTTCCGGATGCCCGAGAACACGGAGATCCCCTCCGTGTTCTTCTCCGGGGATCTGCTGTTCGCCGGCTCCATCGGACGCACCGACCTGCCCGGCGGTGACATGGCCGAGATGCTCGACTCGCTGGCCCGCGTGTGCCTGCCGCTCGACGACTCGACCGTGGTGCTGTCCGGCCACGGCCCCCAGACGACCATCGGCCAGGAGCGCGCCACCAACCCGTATCTGCGGCAGGTGGCGGACGCCGGCGGCCAGGGAGCGGGTCCGACGACCCCTCCCCGACGAGGAATGTGACGAGAGGCCTTCCGTGAGCACCTTTCAGGCCCCCAAGGGCACGTACGACCTGCTGCCCCCGGACAGCGCCAAGTACCTGGCCGTCCGCGAGGCCATCGCCGCGCCGCTGCGCGACTCCGGCTACGGGTACATCGAGACGCCCGGCTTCGAGAGCGTCGAACTGTTCGCGCGCGGTGTGGGTGAGTCCACCGACATCGTGACCAAGGAGATGTACGCCTTCGAGACCAAGGGCGGTGACAGGCTCGCCCTGCGGCCCGAGGGCACCGCCTCCGTGCTGCGCGCCGCACTGGAGGCCAACCTCCACAAGGTCGGCAACCTCCCGGTCAAGCTCTGGTACTCCGGCTCGTACTACCGCTACGAGCGCCCCCAGAAGGGCCGCTACCGCCACTTCTCCCAGGTGGGCGCCGAGGCGATCGGCGCCGAGGACCCGGCCCTGGACGCCGAGTTGATCATCCTGGCGGACCAGGCGTACCGCTCGCTGGGCCTCAGGAACTTCCGCATCCTGCTCAACAGCCTGGGCGACAAGGAGTGCCGTCCCGTCTACCGGGCGGCGCTGCAGGAGTTCCTGCGCGGCCTCGATCTCGACGAGGACACGCTCCGCCGCGCGGAGATCAACCCGCTGCGGGTCCTCGACGACAAGCGCGAGTCGGTCCAGAAGCAGCTCGGGGACGCCCCCCTGCTGCGCGACTACCTCTGCGACGCCTGCAAGGCGTACCACGAGGAGGTGCGCGAGCTGATCACGGCGGCGGGCGTCGCCTTCGAGGACGACCTCAAGCTGGTGCGCGGCCTCGACTACTACACCCGGACCACCTTCGAGTTCGTCCACGACGGTCTGGGCTCGCAGTCCGCGGTGGGCGGCGGCGGCCGCTACGACGGCCTCTCCGAGATGATCGGCGGCCCCGCGCTGCCCTCGGTCGGCTGGGCGCTCGGCGTCGACCGGACCGTCCTCGCCCTGGAGGCGGAGGGCGTCGAGCTCGAACTCCCCGCCGCCACCAGCGTGTTCGCCGTCCCGCTCGGCGACGCGGCCCGCCGGCTGCTGTTCAGCAAGGTCACCGAATTGCGCAAGGTGGGCATCGCGGCCGACTTCGCCTACGGCGGCAAGGGCCTGAAGGGCGCGATGAAGAACGCCAACCGCAGCGGCGCGCGCTACACGGTCGTGGCCGGCGAACGCGACCTCGCCGAGGGCGTCGTCCAGCTCAAGGACATGGAGTCCGGGGAGCAGGTCTCCGTCGGCGTGAACGAGATCGTGGCCGAGCTGGAGGCCCGACTGGGCTGAGTTCGAACCGTTGTCGCCCTCGTCGCCCTTTACGGGGGCGGGGGCGACTTTTACGTCCAGCGAACGCTGCGCGCGCGAGGGTGTACGGCACAATGACCGTGCCCCAGCGGCCCCTTCGACGCTATGGAATCGACGGAATCGACGTGATGAGCAGGACGACAGTCAGGGACGTCTCGACCACCGACCGGGAACGCACCGAGGCCCCGCGCACGGTGGGTGGAAGCCGGGCCTTCGCGGTCCTGCTGCTGATCACCGGCGCGGCCGGGCTGCTCGCCTCCTGGGTCATCACGCTCGACAAGTTCAAGCTGCTGGAGGACCCGAACTTCACCCCCGGGTGCAGCCTCAACCCGGTCGTCTCCTGCGGCAACATCATGAAGAGCGACCAGGCGTCCGTCTTCGGGTTCCCCAACCCGATGCTCGGGCTCGTCGCCTACGGCATGGTCATCTGCGTCGGCGTGAGCCTGCTCGCCCGTGCCACCTACCCACGCTGGTACTGGCTGACCTTCAACGCGGGCACCGCCTTCGGCGTCGGCTTCGTGACCTGGCTGCAGTACCAGTCGCTGTACAACATCAACTCGCTCTGCCTGTGGTGCTGCCTCGCCTGGGTCGCCACCATCCTGATGTTCTGGTACGTCACGTCCTCCAACATCCGCAACGGGTTCCTGCCCGCCCCCGGCTGGCTGAAGGGCTTCTTCGCCGAGTTCACCTGGGTCCTGCCCGTGATGCACATCGGCATCATCGGCATGCTGATCCTGACCCGCTGGTGGGACTTCTGGACCAGCTGACGGCGGCTCCTCCCGGGGGCGGCCGCCGGGTCCGACGCCGGGCCGGCCGGACTGTCGGTGGCGTGACATAGGGTTTTCCGTGTGGAGCCCGATCTGTTCACCGCCGCCGCAGAAGAACGCCAGGAGAAGGACCCGGCCGCCAGCCCCCTGGCCGTACGGATGCGCCCGCGCACCCTGGACGAGGTCGTGGGCCAGCAGCACCTGCTGAAGCCCGGCTCGCCGCTGCGCAGACTGGTCGGCGAGTCCGGCGGCGGCCCCGCCGGCCCCTCCTCGGTGATCCTCTGGGGCCCGCCCGGCACCGGCAAGACGACCCTGGCGTACGTCGTCTCCAAGGCCACCAACAAGCGGTTCGTGGAGCTCTCCGCGATCACCGCCGGAGTCAAGGAGGTCCGCGCGGTGATCGAGGGCGCCCGTCGCGCCACCGGCGGCTTCGGCAAGGAGACCGTCCTCTTCCTCGACGAGATCCACCGCTTCAGCAAGGCCCAGCAGGATTCCCTCCTCCCGGCCGTCGAGAACCGCTGGGTCACCCTGATCGCGGCGACCACGGAGAACCCGTACTTCTCGGTGATCTCCCCGCTGCTGTCCCGCTCCCTGCTCCTCACCCTCGAACCGCTCACCGACGACGACCTGCGCGGCCTGCTCCAGCGCGCCCTCACCGACGAGCGCGGCCTGAAAGGCGCCGTCACCCTCCCCGAGGACACCGAGGCGCACCTCCTGCGGATCGCCGGCGGCGACGCCCGCCGTGCCCTGACCGCCCTGGAGGCCGCGGCCGGCGCGGCTCTCGACAAGGGGGAGGGGGAGATCGGTCTCCAGACGCTGGAGGAGACCGTCGACCGCGCCGCCGTGAAGTACGACCGCGACGGCGACCAGCACTACGACGTGGCCAGCGCCCTGATCAAGTCCATCCGCGGTTCCGACGTGGACGCCGCGCTGCACTACCTGGCGCGGATGATCGAGGCCGGTGAGGACCCCCGGTTCATCGCCCGACGCCTGATGATCTCCGCCAGCGAGGACATCGGCCTGGCCGATCCGAACGCGTTGCCCATAGCCGTCGCCGCCGCCCAGGCCGTCGCCATGATCGGCTTCCCCGAGGCGGCGCTCACCCTCAGCCACGCCACCATCGCCCTCGCCCTGGCCCCGAAGTCGAACGCGGCGACGACCGCCATCGGCGCGGCCATGGAGGACGTGAGGAAGGGCCTGGCCGGTCCCGTGCCCCCGCATCTGCGGGACGGGCACTACAAGGGCGCGGCCAAGCTCGGCCACGCCCAGGGGTATGTGTACCCGCACGACCTGCCCGAGGGCATCGCCGCCCAGCAGTACGCACCGGACGCCATCAAGGAGCGGGAGTACTACACCCCGACCCGGCACGGCGCCGAGGCCCGGTACGCCGACGCGGTGGAGTGGACCAGGAAGAACCTCGGTCGGAAGCAGTCCTGAACCCCTGTAGACTCCTCCACAGTGCTGCGTCCCGTGTCCGGCTCCGGTCGGCGCCTCAGGCGGGACATCCAGCCGGATCTTCGGATCCAGGAGCGTCGCGCACCGTCGTAGGTGTCGCGGGCAGCCCACCACCACTCGGATTCCCGGGACCGGTCGGTGGGCCGTTCGTGTGCTGCACGTATGTGCCCAGACCAGGGGAGCGGCTACCCGACATGTCCCTCGCGGACCTGACGGGATTCCCCGGCTGCGGATGCGACCTCCCGTAACCCTGAGGCAGCCGAATTGAAGGAAAAGGAAAAGAAGTGGCGAACCAGTCCCGCCCCAAGGTCAAGAAGTCGCGTGCCCTCGGCATCGCGCTGACCCCGAAGGCCGTCAAGTACTTCGAGGCCCGCCCCTACCCGCCGGGTGAGCACGGCCGTGGCCGCAAGCAGAACTCGGACTACAAGGTCCGTCTGCTCGAGAAGCAGCGTCTGCGCGCGCAGTACGACGTGTCCGAGCGCCAGCTCGTCCGCGCCTACGAGCGTGCCTCCAAGGTCCAGGGCAAGACCGGTGAGGCCCTGATCATCGAGCTCGAGCGCCGTCTCGACGCGCTGGTCCTGCGTTCGGGCATCGCCCGCACGATCTACCAGGCCCGCCAGATGGTCGTCCACGGCCACATCGAGGTCAACGGTCACAAGGTCGACAAGCCGTCCTTCCGCGTCAAGCCGGACGACGTCGTCATGGTCCGTGAGCGCAGCCGTCAGAAGCCGCTGTTCGAGGTCGCCCGCGAGGGTGGCTTCGCCGCCGACGGCGAGACCCCGCGCTACCTCCAGGTGAACCTGAAGGCCCTGGCCTTCCGCCTGGACCGCGACCCGAACCGCAAGGAGATCCCGGTCATCTGCGACGAGCAGCTCGTCGTCGAGTACTACGCCCGTTGATCCTCTTTCGACGGACGTAGTACATACGCACCGAGCGTCAGCCCGTCGTCCCCCCGCCCTCTTGGCGGGCGGGACGGCGGGCTCTCGCCTTGCTACGGCGAGATCGCGGCGAGCCGGCTGCGGTCTCCGCGCTGAGTACTAATGCGGTACTGAGCGATCGCCGCGGCGCGATAGGCTCGGGACACGACTTTCGACGTTCAGGCATGTTCCAGGGAGCGGGTGCAGACAGTGTCCGGTGGAGAGGTGGCCGGGATCCTGGTGGCCGTCTTCTGGGCGATCCTGGTCTCCTTCCTCGCCGTCGCGCTGGCGAGGCTGGCCCAGACGCTCAGAGCGACCACCAAGCTCGTCGCGGACGTGACCGACCAGGCCGTCCCCCTCCTCGCCGACGCGTCCACCGCGGTCCGCTCCGCGCAGACCCAGATCGAGCGGGTCGACGCCATCGCGTCCGACGTCCAGGAGGTCACGTCGAACGCCTCGGCGCTCTCCACGACCGTCGCGTCCACCTTCGGCGGCCCCCTCGTGAAGGTCGCCGCCTTCGGCTACGGCGTACGCCGGGCCATGGGCGGCCGCCGGGAGGGCGAGCCCGCCGAGGAGCGGCGTCGTACCGTGATCGTGGGACGCACCGTTCCGGGCACGCGCCGGAGCAGGCGTGACACCCGTGGAAAGAAGGACTGACCGAGCGATGTTCCGCCGTACGTTCTGGTTCACCACAGGGGTCGCCGCCGGAGTGTGGGCCACCACCAAGGTCAACCGCAAGCTGAAGCAGCTCACCCCCGAGCACCTCGCCACCCAGGCCGCGCACAAGGCGGTCGAGGCGGGCCACAGGCTCAAGGACCGGGCCGTCCACTTCGCGCTCGACGTCCGCGACAACATGGCCCAGCGGGAGGCCGAGTTGGGCGAGGCACTCGGTATCGAGGCCAACCCCGACACGTACCCGGAGCTTCCGGCCCCGCGGCGCGTCGTCGCCATCGAGAACAGCAACACCCCGAAGTACAGCAGGAATCCGCGGTACGCCGACAACTCGTCGTACCCGTACAACCGGAATGAGGACCACTGATGGAGTCGGCCGAGATTCGTCGCCGCTGGTTGAGCTTCTTCGAGGAGCGCGGTCACACCGTTGTCCCTTCGGCGTCGCTCATCGCGGACGACCCGACTCTGCTCCTGGTCAACGCGGGCATGGTCCCCTTCAAGCCGTACTTCCTGGGTGAGGTCAAGCCCTCCTTCGCCCGCGCCACCAGCGTGCAGAAGTGCGTCCGCACGCCTGACATCGAAGAGGTCGGCAAGACCACCCGGCACGGCACGTTCTTCCAGATGTGCGGCAACTTCTCCTTCGGCGACTACTTCAAGGAAGGCGCCATCAAGCACGCCTGGGAGCTGCTCACCAGCCCCCAGGACAAGGGTGGTTACGGCCTGGAGCCGGAGAAGCTCTGGATCACCGTCTACAAGGACGACGACGAGGCCGAGCGCATCTGGCACGAGCAGATCGGCGTGCCCAAGGAGCGCATCCAGCGCCTCGGCATGAAGGACAACTACTGGTCCATGGGCGTCCCCGGCCCGTGCGGCCCGTGCTCCGAGATCAACTACGACCGCGGCCCCGAGTTCGGCGTCGAGGGCGGCCCCGCCGTCAACGACGAGCGGTACGTGGAGATCTGGAACCTGGTCTTCATGCAGTACGAGCGCGGCGAGGGCACCTCCAAGGAGGACTTCGAGATCCTCGGCGAGCTGCCCAGCAAGAACATCGACACCGGCCTCGGCCTGGAGCGCCTCGCCATGATTCTGCAGGGCGTGCAGAACATGTACGAGATCGACACCTCCATGGTCGTCATCAACAAGGCCACCGAGCTGACCGGCGTCCGCTACGGCGACGCCCGCGAGTCCGACGTCTCCCTGCGCGTGGTCACCGACCACATCCGCACCGCTGTGATGCTCATCGGCGACGGCGTCACCCCCGGCAACGAGGGCCGTGGTTACGTCCTGCGCCGCATCATGCGCCGCGCCATCCGCAACATGCGCCTCCTCGGTGCCACCGGCCCGGTCGTCAAGGACCTCATCGACGTCGTCATCGGCATGATGGGTCAGCAGTACCCCGAGCTGATCACCGACCGCGAGCGCATCGAGAAGGTGGCCCTCGCCGAGGAGAACGCCTTCCTCAAGACGCTGAAGGCCGGCACCAACATCCTCGACACCGCCGTGACCGAGACCAAGGCCTCCGGTGGCCAGGTCCTGGCCGGCGACAAGGCCTTCCTGCTCCACGACACCTGGGGCTTCCCGATCGACCTCACCCTGGAGATGGCCGCCGAACAGGGCCTCTCCGTGGACGAGGACGGCTTCCGCCGTCTGATGAAGGAGCAGCGGGACCGCGCCAAGGCCGACGCCCGCGCCAAGAAGACCGGCCACGCCGACCTCGGCGCCTACCGCGAGATCGCCGACGCCGCCGGCGAGACCGAGTTCATCGGCTACTCGGACACCGAGGGCGAGTCCACGGTCGTCGGCATCCTTGTCGACGGCCTCTCCTCGCCTGCCGCCACCGAGGGCGACGAGGTCGAGATCGTCCTCGACCGCACCCCGTTCTACGCCGAGGGTGGCGGCCAGATCGGCGACACCGGCCGGATCAAGGTCGACTCCGGTGCCGTCATCGAGATCCGCGACTGCCAGAAGCCGGTCCCGGGCGTGTACGTCCACAAGGGCGTCGTCCAGGTCGGCGAAGTGACCGTCGGCGCCAAGGCCCAGGCCTCCATCGACGGCCGTCGCCGCACCGCCATCGCCCGCGCCCACTCGGCCACCCACCTCACCCACCAGGCCCTGCGTGACGCCCTCGGTCCGACGGCCGCCCAGGCCGGTTCCGAGAACCAGCCGGGTCGCTTCCGCTTCGACTTCGGATCCCCGTCCGCCGTTCCGACGGCCGTGATGACCGACGTCGAGCAGAAGATCAACGAGGTGCTCTCCCGCGACCTGGACGTCCACGCGGAGATCCTGAGCCTCGACGAGGCCAAGAAGCAGGGCGCCATCGCCGAGTTCGGCGAGAAGTACGGCGAGCGCGTCCGTGTCGTCACCATCGGCGACTTCTCCAAGGAGCTGTGCGGCGGCACGCACGTCCACAACACCTCGCAGCTCGGCCTGGTCAAGCTGCTGGGGGAGTCCTCGATCGGCTCCGGTGTGCGCCGTATCGAGGCCCTGGTCGGCGTCGACGCCTACAACTTCCTCGCCCGTGAGCACACGGTCGTCGCCCAGCTCCAGGAGCTGATCAAGGGCCGTCCCGAGGAGCTTCCGGAGAAGGTCTCCGCCATGCTCGGCAAGCTCAAGGACGCCGAGAAGGAGATCGAGAAGTTCCGCGCCGAGAAGGTGCTGCAGGCCGCCGCCGGTCTCGCCGAGTCCGCCAAGGACGTCGCCGGCGTCGCTCTCGTGACCGGGCAGGTCCCGGACGGCACCACCGCCGACGACCTCCGCAAGCTCGTCCTCGACGTACGCGGACGCATCCAGGGCGGCCGGGCCGTCGTGGTCGCCCTGTTCACCGTCGTGAACGGTAAGCCGCTGACGGTCATCGCCACCAACGAGGCCGCCCGCGAGCGTGGCCTCAAGGCCGGTGACCTGGTCCGTACGGCCGCCAAGACGCTCGGCGGCGGCGGTGGCGGCAAGCCGGACGTCGCCCAGGGCGGTGGCCAGAACCCGGCCGCCGTCGGCGAGGCCGTGGACGCGGTCGAGCGCCTGGTCGCCGAGACGGCCAAGTGACCACCACGGATCCCACGAGCGAAGGCGACGGTCCGGCCATGCGCCGTGGCCGTCGCCTCGCGATCGACGTCGGGGACGCCCGTATCGGGGTCGCCTCCTGCGACCCCGACGGGATCCTCGCCACCCCCGTCGAGACGGTTCCCGGACGCGATGTCCCCGCAGCTCAGCGTCGACTGAGACAACTGGTCGACGAATACGTACCCATCGAGGTAATCGTCGGCCTGCCACGCTCTCTCAAAGGGGGAGAAGGCCCGGCCGCAGTCAAGGTGCGGGGTTTCGCCCAGGAGTTGGCCCGCATGATCGCGCCGGTTCCGGTCAGACTCATCGACGAGAGGATGACCACAGTGACGGCCGGTCAAGGACTTCGTGCCTCGGGTGTGAAATCCAAGAAGGGCAGGTCGGTCATCGACCAGGCAGCAGCCGTGATCATTCTGCAACAAGCGCTGGAATCCGAACGGGCGTCAGGCAAAGCACCGGGCGAGGGCGTCGAAGTGGTCATCTGATCGCGATACGGTAACGTTCCGCGCGATGTGGGGGCCTTCGAACAGCCACCGCACAAAAAGAGGCGGGGACGACAGCCGAGCCACAGGCCCCGCGTGACCGCCGCCTCGCGGCTCTAGGGGATCGATGACTGAGTATGGCCGGGGCCAAGGCTCCGAACCGTGGCATCCGGACGACCCGTTGTACGGGGACGGCGGATGGGACGGACAGCAGGCCCAGGGAGGCCAGCAGTCCGCCTACGGCGGCCAGCCGCAGCAGCACTACCCGGAGCAGCAGCAGTACCAGCAGCACTACGGCAACGGCAACGGCCACGGCGGCTGGGACAACGGCCACCAGGACGCCTACGCCCAGCAGCAGTACCAGCAGGAGTACGGCGACCCGGGGCAGCAGTACCCCGGCCAGCAGCAGCCACAGCACCACCAGCAGTACACCGGCCATGGTGAGCAGCAGTACGGCCAGGGCAACGGGGGCTGGAACGACGGAACCGCCCAGCACCCGCAGGGCACTTACGCCGCCGACCCGAACGACCCCTACGGGGGGCAGCAGCAGGCGATGGCCTACGGCGGCGGCCAGCAGGACTTCTACGGGACGCCGGACGCGTATCCGCCGCCGGAGCCGCCTGCTCGCCGGGGCGCGGAGACCCGGCCCGCGCCGGCTCCGGAGCCCGAGGCGGAGACGCAATCGGCCGCGGACCGTACGGACTGGGACCCCGGACCGGACCAGGGCGAGCACGCGTTCTTCGCGGGTGGCGGCGGTGACGACGAGGACGACGAGGCCGAGGAACGCGCCGGCCGCGGTGACCGGAAGGGCCGCGGCGGAAAGTCCAAGAAACCGGGCAAGAGCGGCAAGAAGCGTCGCAGTGGATGCGCCTGCCTGGTGGTCGTCATGGTCTTCGGTGGCGGATTCGCCGGTGTGAGCTACTTCGGCTACCAGTTCTTCCAGAGCCGCTTCGGCGAGGCCCCTGATTACTCGGGTAACGGCACCAACGAGACGGTCACGATCACGGTCGCCAAGGGTGAGTTCGGGTCGGCGATCGGGCAGAAGCTGAAGGCGGCCGGGGTCGTCAAGAGTGTGGATGCCTTCACGGCCGCGCTGGCGCAGAATCCCGACAGGCCCAATATTCAGGCGGGCGTTTATCTCCTCAAGAAGGAGATGTCCGCTGAAAGCGCTATCACCCTCATGCTCGACCCGAAGAGCCAGAACAACTTCACTGTGCGCGAAGGCGAGCGGAACAGCGCAATCTATGTCTTGATCGACAAGGAACTCGGCCTCAAGAAGGGCACCACCGAGGACGTCGCCGGGAAGAAATGGGAATCCCTCGGCCTCCCCAAGTGGGCCAACGACAACGACGACATCAAGGACCCGCTGGAAGGATTCCTCTACCCTTCCACGTATCCGGTCTCCAAGGACATGAAGCCCGAGCAGGTCCTCAAGGAATTGATCGCCCTGGCGAAGGCGAAATACGAGCAGTTCGATCTGGCCGGCAAAGCCAAGGGGCTGAAGCTCGAGAATCCGCTTCAGGTCCTCACTGTCGCGAGCCTCGTACAGGCCGAGGGGAACAACAAGAAGGACTACAAGAAGATCGCGCGGGTCGTCTACAACCGCCTTGAGCCCAACAACGCGGAGACGGCCGGTCTGCTCGACTTCGACTCGACGGTCAATTACCTGCGCGGTGAATCCAAGTTGGCGACCGGCTCGGTCGACTCGCTGCGACAGATCGACGACCCGTACAACACGTACAAGGTGTATGGATTGCCGCCCGGGCCGATCGGGAACCCCGGTGACGAGGCGATCGAGGGGGCCCTCAAGCCTGCCAAGGGCGACTGGTACTACTTCGTGTCGATCAACGAGGACGAGACGCTCTTCGCCGTGACCAACGAAGAGCACAACAAGAACCGCCGGAAGTACCAGGAAGCGCAGAACGCACAATGAGCCGCACCGCCAGCAAGAACCGTGCCGCCGTGCTCGGTTCGCCGATCGCCCACTCGCTCTCGCCGGTGCTGCACCGGGCCGCCTACGCCGAACTCGGGCTCACCGGCTGGTCGTACGACCGCTTCGAGGTCGACGAGAAGGCGCTGCCCGGGTTCGTCGAGCAGCTCGGGCCGGAGTGGGCGGGCCTGTCGCTGACGATGCCGCTCAAGCGGGCGGTCATTCCGCTGCTGGACGAGATCACCGAGACGGCCACGTCCGTCGAAGCCGTCAACACGCTGGTGTTCACCGAGGACGGACGGCGCGTCGGCGACAACACCGACATCCCCGGCATGGTCGCCGCCCTGCGGGAGCGCGGCATCGAGCAGGTGGAGTCGGCGGCCGTCCTCGGCGCGGGCGCCACCGCCTCCTCCGCGCTGGCCGCGCTCGCCCGGATCTGCACGGGTGAGGTCGTGGCGTACGTCCGGAGCGAGGCGCGGGCCGCCGAGATGCGGCAGTGGGGCGAGCGGCTGGACGTCGAGGTGCGCACGGCGGACTGGGCGGAGGCCGAGCGGGCGCTGAGCGCTCCGCTGGTCATCGCCACGACTCCGGCCGGGGCGACGGATGCGCTCTCCGGGGCGGTGCCGGAGCGGCCGACGACGCTGTTCGACGTGCTGTACCACCCGTGGCCGACGGAGCTCGCCGCGCGCTGGTCGGCCTACGGCGGTGCCGTCGTCAGCGGGCTGGATCTCCTCGTCCACCAGGCGGTTCTGCAGGTCGAGCAGATGACGGGGTGCAAGACGGCGCCGTTGGCGGCGATGCGGGCCGCGGGGGAGCGGGCGCTGGCCGAGCGGGGCTGAGCCTCCCTCGTGCGCTGACCCGTCACCCTTGCACCTGGGGCCCTGCTGCTCGGCGGGCTCACTGGCAGGATCTCCACCACCGTGCGGGCCGGGCCACATGTGAGGCGATCAAGAGCGCGGTGGCGAAGACGGGACGACCTGGCGCGGTCCCCGCCGCTCGGCGCCCGTCGCCCCCGTCCGTCTGCTGGACCCGTGACCGGCTCGCGCCCCGGACGTGGGAGGATCGGAGGTGGCGGGCCGGGGCCGCGCACCCGGTAGCCGTCGCCGTACGCGAGGACGCGCGTACACGCAGGCAGGACGCAGTACCGGGCGCGAGCACTGAGGAGCACCGTTGAGCAGGTTGCGCTGGCTGACCGCGGGGGAGTCCCACGGTCCCGCACTTGTCGCGACGCTGGAGGGCCTTCCCGCCGGCGTGCCGATCACCACGGAGATGGTGGCGGACCACCTGGCCCGTCGGCGCCTGGGCTATGGGCGCGGTGCCCGGATGAAGTTCGAGCGCGACGAGGTCACCTTCCTCGGCGGTGTGCGGCACGGCCTCACCATGGGCTCCCCGGTGGCGATCATGGTCGGGAACACCGAGTGGCCGAAGTGGGAGCAGGTCATGTCCGCCGACCCGGTCGACCCGGAGATCCTGGCCGGACTCGCCCGCAACGCTCCGCTGACCCGCCCCCGGCCCGGTCACGCGGACCTGGCCGGTATGCAGAAGTACGGCTTCGACGAGGCCCGCCCGGTGCTGGAGCGGGCCTCCGCCCGGGAGACCGCCGCCCGCGTGGCCCTCGGTGCCGTCGCCCGGTCGTACCTGAAGGAGACGGCCGGGATCGAGATCGTCAGCCACGTGGTCGAGCTGGCCGCCGCCAAGGCCCCGCAGGGTGTGTACCCGACCCCGGCGGACGTGGACAGGCTGGACGCGGACCCGGTGCGCTGCCTGGACGCCGACGCGTCGAAGGCGATGGTTGCGGAGATCGACCAGGCCCACAAGGACGGCGACACCCTCGGCGGTGTCGTCGAGATCCTGGCGTACGGCGTGCCCGTGGGCCTCGGCTCGCACGTCCACTGGGACCGCAAGCTGGACGCCCGACTCGCCGGTGCGCTGATGGGCATCCAGGCCATCAAGGGCGTCGAGATCGGCGACGGCTTCGAGCTGGCGCGGGTGCCCGGCTCCAAGGCGCACGACGAGATCGTGAACACCCCCGAGGGCATCCGCCGGGTCTCCGGCCGCTCCGGTGGCACCGAGGGCGGGCTCACCACGGGCGAGCTGCTGCGCGTCCGCGCGGCCATGAAGCCGATCGCGACGGTGCCGCGAGCCCTGCAGACCGTCGACGTGACCACGGGCGAGGCCGCGCAGGCCCACCACCAGCGCTCCGACGTCTCCGCCGTGCCGGCGGCCGGCATCGTCGCCGAGGCGATGGTGGCCCTGGTGCTGGCCGACGCGGTGGCCGAGAAGTTCGGCGGCGACAGCGTCACCGAGACGGCCCGCAACGTCCGCTCCTACCTCGACCACCTCGCGATCCGGTGAGCCCGGTGCCTCTGGTCGTCCTCGTCGGCCCCATGGGTGTGGGCAAGTCCACCGTCGGACAGCAGCTCGCCGAGCGGCTCGGCGTCGCCTACCGCGACACCGACGACGACATCGTGGCCGAACAGGGCCGCGCGATCGCGGAGATCTTCGTCGACGAGGGCGAGCCCGCCTTCCGCGCCATCGAGAAGCGGGCCGTGCACACGGCGCTCGCGGGCCACGACGGTGTCCTCGCCCTCGGCGGCGGCGCGATCCTCGACCCCGACACCCGGGCCCTGCTCGTGGGACAGCGGGTCGTGTACCTCTCGATGGACGTCGAGGAGGCCGTCAAGCGCACCGGCCTCAACGCCGCCCGACCCCTGCTGGCCGTCAACCCCCGCAAGCAGTGGCGGGAGTTGATGGAGGCGCGGCGCAACCTCTACGAGGAGGTCGCCACGGCCGTCGTCGCCACCGACGGCCGCACGCCCGAGGAAGTCACCCGGGCGGTCCTGGACGCACTGGAGTTGAAGGAAGCATGAGCGAGACAGTGACCCGTATCCAGGTCGGCGGTACGGCGGGCACCGAGCCGTACGAGGTCCTGGTGGGGCGTCAACTCCTCGGCGAACTGGGTGGGTTGATCGGCAACCGGGCCAAGCGGGTCGCCGTGATCCACCCCGAGGCGCTGGCGGACACCGGGGAGGCGCTGCGCGCGGATCTGGCGGAGCAGGGCTTCGAGACCGTCGCGATCCAGGTGCCGAACGCGGAGGAGGCCAAGACCGCCGAGGTCGCCGCGTACTGCTGGAAGGCGCTCGGCCAGTCCGGGTTCACCCGCACCGATGTCATCGTCGGAGTCGGCGGCGGCGCCACCACGGACCTGGCCGGCTTCGTGGCGGCCACCTGGCTGCGCGGGGTCCGCTGGATCGCCGTCCCCACCACCGTCCTCGCCATGGTGGACGCCGCCGTCGGCGGCAAGACCGGCATCAACACGGCCGAGGGCAAGAATTTGGTGGGCGCTTTCCACCCGCCGGCCGGGGTGCTGTGCGACCTGGCCGCGCTGGAGTCCCTGCCGGTCAACGACTACGTCTCCGGCCTGGCCGAGATCATCAAGGCCGGTTTCATCGCCGACCCGGTGATCCTGGACCTGATCGAGTCCGACCCGCAGGCCGCCCGCACCCCCGCCGGGCCGCACACCTCCGAGCTGATCGAGCGGTCGATCCGGGTCAAGGCCGAGGTCGTCTCCGGCGACCTCAAGGAGTCCGGGCGCCGCGAGATCCTCAACTACGGGCACACCCTGGCCCACGCGATCGAGAAGAACGAGCGCTACCAGTGGCGGCACGGCGCGGCCGTGTCCGTCGGTATGCACTTCGCGGCCGAACTGGGCCGTCTGGCGGGCCGGTTGGACGACGCCACCGCCGACCGCCACCGCACGGTCCTGGAGTCCGTCGGGCTGCCGCTGACCTACCGCTACGACCAGTGGCCGCGGCTGCTGGAGACGATGAAGGTCGACAAGAAGTCCCGGGGCGACCTGCTGCGCTTCATCGTCCTGGACGGTCTGGCCAAGCCCACCGTCCTGGAAGGACCCGACCCGGCGATCCTGCTCGCCGCCTACGGCGAAGTGGGCCAGTAACGCCCGCTCGGGCATCACTTGCCCGATTCGCCTTGTGTCCCTGGCCACTTGGGCACTTCGGGCTGCCCCCGGCCGTTCACCAAACGACGGCCGGGGACGGTACCGTTCGGTGAGGGCGGGGTCGAAGGACCCCGCTCGCCAGTGTCGATGTGACTGTACGAGACGGAGTGGCACCGGATGCAGCACGCAGTGGGAGCTCCGCTGCCGCCGCCCCAACGGCCGGGGCAGGACCCGGCGGCCCCGTGGTCGCCGACCGCGAACCACCAGGGACACCCGGCACCCCCGCACCCCGGAGCACCGGGCGCGAACCCGCCGGGGCACCCCGGTGCGGGCCACCCCGTTCCCCCGGGCGCGCACCCCGGCGCCGTACCGCCGCCCCCGCCCGCACCGGCGGCTCCGCCCACCCCGGCCGCACCCCCCGTCTCGGCACCCCCACCCGCCCCTCCCGGCTCGGTGCCCCCCGCGCCGGGTTTCGCCGGCGGCCCCGGGCACCCGCACCCCGCCGCCCCGCAGCAGACGGCGATGCCGAGGGACGCCACCGGACACGTGCAACTGCCGCCGGGCGGCCCCGTGACCATGCCGCCGCCCGCCACCGGCGCCCCCGACGTCACGACCACCACACTCGCGGTCCTGCTGATCGGGCCCGCGGGGGCGGGCAAGACCAGCGTCGCCAAGTACTGGGCGGACCACCGCCGGGTGCCCACCGCGCACATCAGCCTGGACGACGTGCGCGAGTGGGTGCGTTCGGGCTTCGCGGACCCGCAGTCCGGGTGGAACGACAACTCCGAGGCGCAGTATCGTCTCGCCCGCCGCACCTGCGGCTTCTCCGCCAGGAACTTCCTGGCCAACGGCATCTCCTGCATCCTCGACGACGCCGTCTTCCCCGACCGCCCGGTCGTCGGCCTCGGCGGCTGGAAGCGGCACGTCGGCCCCGGCCTGCTCCCGGTCGTCCTCCTTCCGGGCCTGGAGATTGTCCTCGAACGCAACGCCGAGCGCTCGGGCAACCGCCGTCTCACCGACGAAGAGGTGGCCCGCATCCACGGCCGGATGGCGGGTTGGTACGGCTCGGGCCTCCCGATCATCGACAACTCCCAACTGGATGTCCCGGCCACGGCAAGGGTCCTGGACGAGGTCCTGGCGAGGTCGATCGCCAGCCCCCCGAAGTGGTAGCCGAGCAGCAGGGGACGGCTCTGGCGAACCCGTTGAACTGACCCGTGCCCCAAAGGGGCGCGGGGAACTGCGCGACAAGCCCCCACCGGCTCGCGGACGGCACACAACCCCTCGCCGCACCCCCGTACTCCGCGCCGTGCCCCCAGCTGGCCCCGCTCGACCGGCGGCTGTCCGCCGAGGCTCATACGCTCGGCACATGTCAGAGGTGTACGCGGCCCGCCGCGGCCGGCTCAGGGAACGCTGCCATTCCAGCGGCAGCGCCACCGCACTTGTCACGCGTCCGGCCAACATCCGGTATCTGGCGGGCGCGGCACCCGCGGGAGCCGTCCTCCTGCTGGGCGGGGGCGAGGACGTCCTGGTCTGTGGCGCACCCCCGAGAGGAGAGATCGGTGAGGGCCGGCCCGACGAGGCCGTACGCGTCCAGGTGCTGCCGAGCCCGGGTGGCGACCCGGCGGTCGCCGCCGCCGACCTGGTCACGGCACTCGACGCCGAGTCGCTGGCCGTGGAGGAGCACCACCTCACCGTGGCCCGCCACCGGGCGATCCGCTCGGTCGCCCCCCGGCTGCGGCTGGCCGACCTCGGCGGCGCCGTCGAGCAGCTGAGAGTGATCAAGGACGAGGAGGAGATCTCCTGTCTGCGGATCGGCGCGGAGATCGCCGACCAGGCCCTGGGTGAACTCCTCGAATCGATCCTCGTCGGCCGCACCGAGCGCCATCTCGCCCTCGAACTGGAGCGCCGCCTCGTCGACCATGGCGCGGACGGCCCCGCCTTCCCGACCTCCGTCGCCACCGGCCCGAACTCCGGCCGTCCCGGTCACGTCCCCACGGACCGGCGGGTCGAGGAGGGCGACTTCCTCTCCGTCTGCCTCGGCGCGACCTATCGCGGCTACCGCTGTGAGATCGGCCGTACGTTCGTGATCGGCACCTCGCCCGCGGACTGGCAGATCGAGCTGTACGACCTGGTCTTCGCAGCCCAGCGGGCCGGACGGGAGTCACTCGCACCCGGTGCGGCCTACCGTGCCGTGGACCGGGCGGCCCGCCAGGTCCTGGACTCGGCGGGGCACGGTGAGCGCCTCCCGCCGCTGATGGGGCACGGGGTCGGACTCGAAATCGACGAGGACCCGCAGTTGGCCCCCGCGGCCATGGGTAAACTGGACGCTTGCGTGCCGGTCACCGTCGAACCGGGGGTCCACCTCCCAGGCAGGGGCGGCGTCCGGATCGATGACACGCTCGTCGTACGCCCCGAGGCGGACGGCGGACCCGAGCTACTCACCATCACGACCAAGGAGCTGCTCGCGCTCTAGCTCATCGGCTGGGCGCGTGGCCCGGGGTCGTCCACGTCAGTCCAGGAGATTCCGCAACCGTGGCTTCCACGAACGACCTCAAGAACGGCCTGGTGCTCAAGCTCGAAGGCGGCCAGCTCTGGTCCGTCGTCGAGTTCCAGCACGTCAAGCCCGGCAAGGGCCCGGCCTTCGTGCGCACCAAGCTCAAGAACGTGCTCTCCGGCAAGGTCGTCGACAAGACGTTCAACGCCGGCGTCAAGGTCGAGACGGCCACTGTCGACAAGCGCGACATGCAGTTCTCCTACATGGACGGCGAGTACTTCGTCTTCATGGACATGGAGACCTACGACCAGCTCATGGTCGACCGCAAGGCCGTCGGCGACGCCGCCAACTTCCTGATCGAGGGCTTCACCGCCACCGTCGCGCAGCACGAGGGCGAGGTGCTCTTCGTGGAGCTGCCGGCCGCCGTCGAGCTCGTCATCCAGGAGACCGAGCCGGGCGTCCAGGGCGACCGCTCCACCGGTGGCACCAAGCCCGCCACCCTGGAGACCGGCCACCAGATCCAGGTGCCGCTCTTCATCACCACCGGTGAGAAGATCAAGGTCGACACCCGCACGAGCGACTACCTCGGCCGGGTGAACAGCTAACCGTGGCTGCCCGTAACACGGCCCGCAAGCGCGCCTTCCAGATCCTCTTCGAGGGCGACCAGCGCGGGGTCGACGTCCTGACCGTCCTCGCGGACTGGATCCGGCACGCCCACAGCGACACCCGTCAGCCGCCGGTCAGCGAGTACACCATGGAGCTGGTCGAGGGGTACGCCGAGCGCGCCAGGCGGATCGACGAGTTGATCGCGCAGTACTCGGTGGGGTGGACGCTCGACCGGATGCCGGTGGTGGACCGCAACATCCTGCGGCTCGGCGCGTACGAGCTGATCTGGGTCGACGCCACTCCGGACGCGGTGGTGCTGGACGAGATGGTGCAGCTGGCGAAGGAGTTCTCCACGGACGACTCGCCGTCGTTCGTGAACGGGCTGCTCGGCCGGTTGAAGGACCTCAAGCCTTCGCTCCGCCGGGAAGCCGAGTAGCGGACGGCCGGACGGAGAGCGCCGTAGAGGTGCTGTGCGAAGCCGGCCGCGGGTGATCCGTGGCTGGTCGCGCAGTTCCCCGCGCCCCTTGCGGGGCGCTGTCCCGCTCCTCTGTGACCACGTGCCGTACGCCACACACAAAGCCGCCGGGGTGGCCCGAACCAACTGGTTCGGGCCACCCCGGCGGCACGTTTCTGCTGGGCTCCGCCCGGAGGGTCAGGCGTCCTCGTGGGAGACGGCGCGGCGCGCGTCCGCGTCCAGGACGCCCCAGCTGATCAGCTGCTCGGTGAGGACCGAGGGGGACTGGTCGTAGATGACGGCGAGTGTGCGCAGATCGTCCTGGCGGATCGAGAGCACCTTGCCGTTGTAGTCACCGCGCTGGGACTGGATCGTCGCCGCGTAACGCTGCAGCGGGCCCGCCTTCTCGGCCGGCACGTGCGCCAGGCGCTCCAGGTCCAGGACGAGCTTCGGCGGCGGCTCGGCGGCGCCACCAGGGGTCGTACCAGGAAGCAGCTCCTGCACGGGAACCCCGTAGAAGTCCGCCAGCTCCGCGAGGCGCTGCACGGTGACGGCGCGGTCGCCGCGCTCGTACGAACCGACCACGACCGCCTTCCAGCGTCCCTGGGACTTCTCCTCGACACCGTGGAGGGATAGGCCCTGCTGGGTGCGGATGGCCCGGAGCTTGGCCCCGAGCTGTTTGGCGTATTCGCTGGACATATAGCTCCCCGGACGAAGGCTGGTGACTCACTGTGAGGTTACGCAGCGTGACTCTGCCCCGTCAAGCCGGATGGTCCGGACCGACTCTTCCGTGGCAACCGCGTTCCCTTGGGCCAGGGGGGTGATCAGGGGCGTTTCGGGGGCCTGCTAACGTTGACGGCGCAAATCCGACGTCCTTTAAGGTCCGTCCCGTGAGGCGGAGAAGGAGGTCCGTTTCGTATGGACACGCACGACCCGCAAGCGAACCTGCCCCTGGACGCGCCGTCGTCCGATGCGCGGCCCGTTCTCGAAGGCCCCGACATCGCGCGCGTACTGACCCGCATCGCCCACGAGATCGTCGAACGCGCCAAGGGCGCCGACGACGTGGTGCTCCTCGGCATCCCGACCAGGGGCGTCTTCCTCGCGCAGCGGCTCGCCGCCAAGCTCGCGGAGATCACCGACCGCAAGATCCCGGTCGGCTCGCTCGACATCACCATGTACCGCGACGACCTGCGCATGCACCCGCCGCGTGCGCTGGCCCGCACCGAGATCCCCGGTGACGGCATCGACGGCCGGCTGGTCGTCCTCGTCGACGACGTGCTCTTCTCCGGCCGCACGATCCGCGCGGCGCTCGACGCGCTGAACGACATCGGCCGCCCGCGCGCCGTCCAGCTCGCGGTCCTCGTCGACCGGGGCCACCGCGAACTGCCCATCCGCGCCGACTACGTCGGCAAGAACCTCCCCACGTCGCTGCGGGAGACGGTCAAGGTCCAGCTCGCCGAGGAGGACGGTCGGGACACCGTCCTGCTCGGTGCGAAGCGGACCGCCCAGCAGTAGCACGCGCGCGTGCGGCCCGGTGCCGTACGTCTCCTCGCGATGCCCCTGACTGCCCGTAATCTCCCGAACTGCCTTACGGAGCCTGAAAGATGCAGCGTCATCTCATCTCGGCCGCCGACCTCACCCGTGACGACGCCGTCCTGATCCTCGACACCGCCGAGGAGATGGCCCGGGTCGCCGACCGGCCGATCAAGAAACTGCCGACCCTGCGCGGCCGGACGATCGTCAACCTCTTCTTCGAGGACTCCACCCGCACCCGGATCTCCTTCGAGGCCGCCGAGAAGCGCCTCTCGGCGGACGTCATCAACTTCACCGCCAAGGGGTCGAGCGTCTCCAAGGGCGAGTCCCTGAAGGACACCGCCCAGACCCTCGAAGCCATGGGCGTGGACGCCGTCGTCATCCGGCACGGCGCCTCGGGGGCACCGTACCGGCTGGCGACCTCAGGCTGGATCGACGCCGCCGTGATCAACGCCGGCGACGGCACCCACCAGCACCCCACCCAGGCTCTGCTGGACGCCTTCACCATGCGCCGCCGCCTCGTCGGCCGGGACGCCGGGCTCGGGCAGGACCTGTCCGGCAAGCGGATCACGCTCGTCGGCGACGTCCTGCACAGCCGGGTCGCCCGCTCCAACGTCGACCTGCTGCACACCCTCGGCGCCGAGGTCACCCTCGTCGCCCCGCCCACCCTGGTCCCGGTCGGCGTCGAGACCTGGCCCTGCGAGGTGTCGTACGACCTCGACAGCACGCTCGCCAAGTCCGACGCGGTGATGATGCTGAGGGTGCAGCGGGAGCGGATGAACGCCGCGTTCTTCCCGACCGAGCGCGAGTACTCGCGGCGCTACGGCCTCGACGGCGACCGCATGGCCCGCATGCCCGAGCACGCCATCGTGATGCACCCGGGCCCGATGGTCCGGGGCATGGAGATCACCGCCGAGGTCGCCGACTCCGACCGCTGCACCGTCGTCGAGCAGGTCGCCAACGGCGTCTCCATCCGGATGGCGGTGCTGTACCTGCTGCTCGGCGGCAACGAGCCCGCCGTGACCCACACCCGCACCACCGAGGAGAAGTAAGTCCATGAGCAAGATCCTGATCCGTGGTGCGAAGGTGCTGGGCGGCGAGCCGCAGGACGTGTTGATCGACGGCGAGATCATCGCCGAGGTGGGCACCGGCCTGTCGGACGAGGGCGCCGTGGTCGTCGAGGCCGACGGCAAGGTGCTCCTGCCGGGCCTGGTCGACCTGCACACCCATCTGCGCGAGCCCGGCCGCGAGGACTCCGAGACCGTGCTGACCGGCACGCGCGCGGCGGCCTCCGGCGGTTACACGGCCGTCTACGCCATGGCCAACACCTTCCCGGTCGCCGACACCGCCGGTGTGGTCGAGCAGGTCTACCGGCTCGGCCAGGAGCACGGCTACTGCGACGTGCAGCCCATCGGCGCCGTCACCGTCGGCCTGGAGGGCAAGAAGCTCGCCGAGCTGGGCGCGATGCACGAGTCGGCCGCCGGTGTCACCGTCTTCTCGGACGACGGCAAGTGCGTCGACGACGCGGTGATCATGCGCCGGGCCCTGGAGTACGTGAAGGCCTTCGGCGGGGTCGTCGCCCAGCACGCGCAGGAGCCCCGGCTGACCGAGGGCGCCCAGATGAACGAGGGCATCGTCTCCGCCGAGCTGGGCCTCGGCGGCTGGCCCGCGGTGGCCGAGGAGTCGATCATCGCCCGGGACGTGCTGCTCGCCGAGCACGTCGGCTCCCGCGTCCACATCTGCCACCTGTCGACCGCCGGGTCCGTCGAGATCGTCCGCTGGGCCAAGTCCCGGGGCATCGACGTCACCGCCGAGGTCACCCCGCACCACCTCCTCCTCACCGACGAGCTGGTGCGGTCGTACAACCCGGTGTACAAGGTCAACCCGCCGCTGCGCACGGAACGCGACGTGCTGGCCCTGCGCGAGGCGCTCGCCGACGGCACGATCGACATCGTCGCCACCGACCACGCCCCGCACCCGCACGAGGACAAGGACTGCGAGTGGGCCGCGGCGGCCATGGGCATGGTCGGCCTGGAGACCGCGCTCTCGGTGGTCCAGGAGACGATGGTCACCACCGGTCTGCTCGACTGGGCCGGCGTCGCGGACCGTATGTCGTTCAAGCCCGCGAAGATCGGCCGGGCGACCGGTCACGGACGTCCCGTCTCGGCAGGTGAGCCCGCCAACCTCACGCTCGTCGACACGGCATACCGTGGGTCGGTGGATCCCGCGGGCTTCGCCTCGCGCAGCCGCAACACCCCCTACGAGGGCCGCGAGCTGCCGGGCCGTGTCACGCACACGTGGCTGCGGGGCAAGGCCACGCTCGTCGACGGGAAGCTCACGTGACACCTGTAATTCTGCTGGCCGCGGAGAAGGAATCGGCCGAGGTCACCGACTGGGCCGCGCGCATCGGCTGGGTCGTCGGACTCGCCCTCTTCGTCGCGCTCGTGTACTGGCTGATGCGCGAGGGCTGGAAGTGGCGCGGCACGCTCCAGAGCGATCTGCCGGCCATCCCCACCGCGCCGGACGAGCCGGGCGAGGCCAGACTGAGCATGAGCGGCCGCTACCACGGCTCCACCACCGCCGGGCAGTGGCTCGACCGCATCGTGGCGCACGGCCTGGGCACCCGCAGCCGGGTCGAGCTGACCCTGACGGACGCGGGCCTGGACGTCGTACGCCCGGGGGCGACGGACTTCTTCGTCCCGGTCGCGGCGCTGCGCGAGGCCCGGCTCGACAAGGGCATCGCCGGGAAGGTCCTCACCGAGGGCGGCCTGCTGGTCGTCACCTGGGAGCACGGCGGCAAGCTGCTCGACTCCGGGTTCCGCTCCGACCGCGCGGCCGAGCACAACGAGTGGGTCGAGACCCTGAACCAGATGATCAACAAGACGGAAACGGAAGGCGCACGATGACGACCTCCACCCGGGGAGCCACCAGGGTTCCCGCCGTACTCGTCCTGGAGGACGGCCGGATCTTCCGCGGCCGTGCCTACGGGGCCGTGGGGGTGACCTTCGGCGAGGCCGTGTTCTCCACCGGGATGACCGGCTACCAGGAGACCCTCACCGACCCGTCGTACCACCGCCAGGTCGTCGTCATGACCGCCCCGCACGTCGGCAACACCGGCGTCAACGACGAGGACCCCGAGTCGAAGAGGATCTGGGTCTCCGGCTACGTCGTCCGCGACCCCGCGCGCGTGCCGTCCAACTGGCGCTCCCGGCGCTCCCTGGACGACGAACTGCGCACCCAGGGCGTCGTCGGCATCTCCGGCATCGACACCCGCGCCCTCACCCGCCACCTCCGTGAGCGTGGCGCCATGCGCGTCGGCATCTTCTCCGGCAACGCGCTGCCCGACGAGGGCATCATGCTCACCGAGGTCCGCGAGGCCCCCGAGATGAAGGGCGCGAACCTCTCGGCCGAGGTCGCCACCAAGGAGACGTACGTCGTCCCCGCGATCGGCACCAAGAAGTTCACCGTCGCCGCCGTCGACCTCGGCATCAAGGGCATGACCCCGCACCGCATGGCCGAGCGCGGCATCGAGGTGCACGTGCTCCCGGCCACCGCCACGGCCGAGGACGTGTACGCCGTGAACCCCGACGGCGTGTTCTTCTCCAACGGCCCCGGTGACCCGGCCACCGCCGACCACCCGGTCTCCGTCATGCAGGCGGTCCTGGAGCGCGGCACCCCGCTCTTCGGCATCTGCTTCGGCAACCAGATCCTGGGCCGCGCGCTCGGCTTCGGCACCTACAAGCTGAAGTACGGCCACCGCGGCATCAACCAGCCGGTGCAGGACCGTACGACCGGCAAGGTCGAGGTCACCGCGCACAACCACGGCTTCGCCGTCGACGCCCCGCTCGACCAGGTCTCCGACACCCCCTACGGTCGCGCCGAGGTCTCCCACGTCTGCCTCAACGACAACGTGGTGGAAGGGCTCCAGCTCCTCGACCGGCCGGCGTTCAGCGTCCAGTACCACCCCGAAGCGGCAGCGGGCCCGCACGACGCCGCCTACCTGTTCGACCGCTTCGTATCCCTGATGGAGGGCCAGCGTGCCTAAGCGCACCGATATCCAGTCCGTCCTGGTCATCGGCTCCGGCCCGATCGTCATCGGCCAGGCCGCCGAGTTCGACTACTCCGGCACCCAGGCGTGCCGCGTGCTCAAGGCCGAGGGCCTGCGCGTCATCCTGGTCAACTCCAACCCGGCGACGATCATGACCGACCCGGAGATCGCCGACGCCACCTACGTCGAGCCGATCACCCCGGAGTTCGTCGAGAAGATCATCGCCAAGGAGCGCCCGGACGCCCTCCTGCCCACCCTCGGCGGTCAGACGGCCCTGAACACGGCCATCTCGCTGCACGAGGCCGGGACGCTGGAGAAGTACGCCGTCGAACTGATCGGCGCCAACGTCGAGGCCATCAACAAGGGCGAGGACCGCGACCTCTTCAAGGAGGTCGTCGAGGCCGTCCGCGCCAAGATCGGGCACGGCGAGTCCGCCCGCTCGGTCATCTGCCACTCCATGGACGACGTGCTCGGCGGCGTCGAGACGCTCGGCGGCTACCCCGTCGTCGTCCGCCCCTCCTTCACGATGGGCGGCGCCGGCTCCGGCTTTGCGCACGACGAGGACGAGCTGCGCCGTATCGCCGGCCAGGGCCTCACTCTCTCCCCGACCACCGAGGTGCTCCTGGAGGAGTCCATCCTCGGCTGGAAGGAGTACGAGCTGGAGCTGATGCGCGACAAGCACGACAACGTCGTGGTCGTCTGCTCCATCGAGAACTTCGACCCCATGGGCGTGCACACCGGCGACTCGATCACGGTCGCGCCCGCGATGACCCTGACCGACCGCGAGTACCAGGTGCTGCGTGACGTCGGCATCGCGATCATCCGCGAGGTCGGTGTCGACACCGGCGGCTGCAACATCCAGTTCGCGGTCAACCCCGAGGACGGCCGGGTCATCGTCATCGAGATGAACCCGCGCGTCTCGCGCTCCTCGGCCCTCGCCTCCAAGGCGACCGGCTTCCCCATCGCCAAGATCGCCGCGAAGCTCGCCGTCGGCTACACGCTCGACGAGATCCCGAACGACATCACCGAGCAGACCCCGGCCTCCTTCGAGCCGACGCTCGACTACGTCGTCGTCAAGGCCCCGCGGTTCGCCTTCGAGAAGTTCCCGTCCGCCGACTCCTCGCTGACCACCACCATGAAGTCGGTCGGCGAGGCCATGGCGATCGGCCGCAACTTCACCGAGGCGCTCCAGAAGGCGCTGCGGTCGCTGGAGAAGAAGGGCAGCCAGTTCACCTTCGTCGGTGAGCCCGGCGACAAGGCCCGCCTCCTCGAAGAGGCCGTCCGCCCCACCGACGGCCGGATCAACACCGTCATGCAGGCCATCCGGGCGGGCGCCACGCCCGAGGAGGTCTTCGAGTTCACGAAGATCGACCCGTGGTTCGTCGACCAGCTCTTCCTGATCAAGGAGATCGCGGACGAACTGGCCGCGGCCGGCAAACTCGACCCCGAGCTGCTCGCCGAGGCCAAGCGGCACGGCTTCTCCGACCAGCAGATCGCCGAGATCCGCGGGCTGCGCGAGGACGTCGTGCGCGAGGTCCGGCACGCCCTGGGCGTACGCCCGGTGTACAAGACGGTCGACACCTGCGCCGCCGAGTTCGCCGCGAGGACGCCGTACTTCTACTCCTCCTACGACGAGGAGTCGGAGGTCGCCCCGCGCGAGAAGCCGGCCGTGATCATCCTGGGGTCCGGCCCGAACCGCATCGGCCAGGGCATCGAGTTCGACTACTCCTGCGTGCACGCCTCCTTCGCGCTGCACGACGCGGGCTACGAGACCGTGATGGTCAACTGCAACCCGGAGACCGTCTCCACCGACTACGACACCTCCGACCGCCTCTACTTCGAACCGCTGACGCTCGAGGACGTGCTGGAGATCGTGCACGCCGAGTCGCTGGCCGGTCCGATCGCGGGCGTCGTCGTCCAGCTCGGCGGCCAGACCCCGCTGGGCCTGTCGCAGGCGCTCAAGGACAACGGCGTGCCCGTCGTCGGAACCTCCCCGGAGGCCATCCACGCCGCCGAGGACCGCGGCGCCTTCGGCCGCGTCCTCGCCGAGGCCGGCCTCCCCGCGCCCAAGCACGGCACCGCCACCACCTTCGCGGGCGCCAAGGCCATCGCCGACGAGATCGGCTACCCGGTCCTCGTCCGCCCGTCCTACGTGCTCGGCGGACGAGGCATGGAGATCGTCTACGACGAGGCCCGCCTGGAGGCGTACATCGCCGAGTCGACCGAGATCAGCCCCTCCCGGCCGGTCCTCGTCGACCGCTTCCTCGACGACGCCATCGAGATCGACGTGGACGCCCTGTACGACGGCCACGAGCTCTACCTCGGCGGCGTGATGGAGCACATCGAGGAGGCCGGCATCCACTCCGGCGACTCGGCGTGCGCCCTTCCCCCGATCACCCTCGGCGGCTTCGACATCAAGCGCCTGCGCGCCTCCACCGAGGCCATCGCCAAGGGTGTCGGCGTGCGCGGACTGATCAACATCCAGTTCGCGATGGCCGGCGACATCCTCTACGTCCTGGAGGCCAACCCGCGCGCCTCCCGCACCGTCCCCTTCACCTCGAAGGCGACCGCGGTGCCGCTGGCCAAGGCCGCCGCCCGGATCTCGCTCGGCGCGACCATCGCCGAGCTGCGCGAGGAGGGGCTGCTGCCGAAGAACGGCGACGGCGGCGAGCTGCCGCTCGACGCGCCGATCTCCGTCAAGGAGGCCGTCATGCCGTGGTCGCGCTTCCGCGACATCCACGGGCGCGGCGTCGACACCATCCTCGGCCCGGAGATGCGCTCCACCGGCGAGGTCATGGGCATCGACTCGGTCTTCGGCACGGCGTACGCCAAGTCGCAGGCGGGCGCGTACGGGCCGCTGCCCACCAAGGGCCGCGCGTTCATCTCGGTCGCCAACCGCGACAAGCGCTCGATGATCTTCCCGGCGCGTGAGCTGGTCGCGCACGGCTTCGAGCTGCTGGCCACGTCCGGCACGGCCGAGGTCCTCAAGCGCAACGGGATCAACGCCACCGTCGTCCGCAAGCAGTCCGAGGGCACCGGTCCGAACGGCGAGAAGACGATCGTCCAGCTCATCCACGACGGCGAGGTCGACCTCATCGTCAACACCCCGTACGGCACCGGCGGCCGCCTCGACGGCTACGACATCCGGACGGCCGCCGTGGCCCGCTCGGTGCCGTGCCTGACGACCGTGCAGGCCCTCGCCGCGGCCGTCCAGGGCATCGACGCGCTCAACCACGGCGGAGTGGGCGTGCGCTCGCTCCAGGAACACGCCGAACACCTGACCGCGGCCCGCGACTAGCAGCCGACGAGGGGGACACCGGAAACGGTGTCCCCCTCGTCGTGAGGACACCACCATGTACAAGCTCTTCTTCCGTCTGGTCTTCACCCGGATGGACCCGGAGGAGGCCCACCACCTGGCCTTCCGCTGGATCCGTCTCGCCTCCCGCGTCCCCGTGCTGCGCACCTTCCTGGCGGCGGCGCTCGCGCCCCGCTACGAGGAACTGCGCACCGAGGCCTTCGGTCTGCGGATGCACGGCCCCTTCGGACTCGCCGCCGGCTTCGACAAGAACGCGATCGCCATCGACGGGATGTCGATGCTCGGCTTCGACCACGTCGAGATCGGCACGGTGACCGGCGAGGGCCAGCCCGGCAACCCCAAGAAGCGGCTGTTCCGCCTGGTCGCCGACCGCGCGCTGATCAACCGTATGGGCTTCAACAACGAGGGCTCGCTCGCCGTCGCCGCCCGCCTGGCCTCCCGCACGCCCGTCTTCAGGACGGTCGTCGGCGTCAACATCGGCAAGACCAAGGTCGTCCCGGAGGACGAGGCCGTCGGGGACTACGTGAAATCCACCGAGCGCCTCGCCCCGTACGCCGACTACCTCGTCGTCAACGTCTCCTCGCCCAACACGCCCGGCCTGCGCAACCTCCAGGCCACCGAGGCACTGCGGCCCCTGCTGACCGCCGTCCGCGAGGCCGCCGACCGCACGGTCCGCGCCCGCCGCGTCCCGCTCCTTGTGAAGATCGCGCCGGACCTCGCCGACGAGGACATCGACGCCGTCGCCGACCTCGCCGTGGAGCTGGGCCTGGACGGGATCATCGCCACGAACACCACCATCGCGCGCGAGGGACTCGGCCTCACCTCCGCACCCTCCCTCGTGAAGGAGACGGGCGGCCTCTCCGGCGCCCCCGTGAAGGCCCGCTCCCTGGCGGTCCTGCGCCGCCTCTACGCGCGCGTGGGCGACCGGATCACCCTGGTGGGCGTCGGTGGCATCGAGAACGCCGAGGACGCCTGGGAGCGCATCCTGGCGGGCGCCACCCTGATCCAGGGCTACAGCGCCTTCGTCTACCAGGGGCCCTTCTGGAGCCGCACCCTCCACAAGGGGCTCGCCGCGCGGCTGCGCACGAGCCCGTACGCCACCCTCGCCGACGCGGTCGGCGCCGACGTGAGGAAGACGGTATGACCGAGCCCTTCGGCGCACGGCTGCGCCGAGCCATGGACGAACGCGGGCCGCTCTGCGTCGGCATCGACCCGCACGCCTCCCTGCTCGCCGACTGGGGCCTGAACGACGACGTCGCGGGCCTGGAGCACTTCAGCCGCACGGTCGTGGAGGCGCTGGCCGACCGGGTCGCCGTCCTCAAGCCGCAGAGCGCGTTCTTCGAGCGCTTCGGGTCGCGCGGCGTCGCCGTACTGGAGAAGTCGGTGGCCGAGGCGCGGGCGGCGGGCGCGCTGGTCGTCATGGACGCCAAGCGCGGCGACATCGGCTCCACCATGGCCGCGTACGCCGAGACCTTCCTGCACAAGGACGCGCCCCTCTTCTCGGACGCGCTGACGGTCTCGCCCTACCTGGGCTACGGCTCGCTGAAGCCCGCCGTGGAGCTGGCGCGCGAGAACGGGGCCGGACTGTTCGTGCTGGCGCTGACCTCCAACCCGGAGGGCGGCGAGGTGCAGCACGCGGTCCGCACCGACGGCCGGAACGTCGGCGCGACCATGCTGGCGCACCTGGCCGCCGAGAACGCGGGAGAGGCGCCCCTGGGGTCCTTCGGGGCCGTCGTCGGCGCCACGCTGGGTGACCTGTCGTCGTACGACCTGAACATCGGTGGACCTCTCCTCGCGCCCGGCATCGGGGCGCAGGGGGCCACGCCGGCCGATCTTCCGGCGGTCTTCGGGTCCGCCGTGGGCAATGTGGTCCCGAACGTCAGTCGGGGTGTCCTTCGTCACGGTCGCGACATCGTCGCGCTGCGTGACGCCTCGGATCGTTTCGCGGACGAGATCCGCACCGCGACGGCGACCGTCCGAGACCTCCGATGAGTGTGTGAGGGGCGGTTACCGGACGCCTTGAGTCTGAATACATTCTCAAATCCAGGGCAATATGCCGGTTATGTCCGACTCCAGGGAGGCTGACCAGGACTTTTCCGCTGTTCTCGCTGACTCTGGCGGAGTTGGCCGCTAGTCTCCGAGCAGGGTGAACGGGCGAGCGTGTTGCTCGTGGCACCCCAGGTGTGGGGCGACTAGGTTCCTCACCGGTCCGTATCCGACAGTTCGACATCCGAGGTGACGTAGGCGTGGCTCTTCCGCCCCTTACCCCTGAACAGCGCGCAGCCGCGCTCGAAAAGGCCGCCGCGGCTCGCCGGGAGCGGGCCGAGGTCAAGAATCGACTCAAGCACTCCGGCGCCTCCCTGCACGAGGTCATCAAGCAGGGCCAGGAGAACGACGTCATCGGCAAGATGAAGGTCTCCGCCCTGCTCGAGTCCCTGCCGGGCGTGGGCAAGGTCCGCGCCAAGCAGATCATGGAGCGACTCGGCATCTCCGAGAGCCGTCGTGTACGCGGCCTCGGTTCCAACCAGATCGCTTCCCTGGAGCGTGAGTTCGGCAGCACCGGTTCCTGATCCCGCCCCCTGACGGGAAGGGAGTCCCGGGCACTCCGGGATTGCTGGAATAATCGCTGCATGGCTGCAACATTCCGGGGGACGACCCCCGAGCCCCCGGACGTACGTCCGCGGCTGACCGTGCTCTCCGGCCCCTCCGGGGTCGGCAAGAGCACGGTCGTCGCCCATATGCGCAAGGCGCACCCCGAGGTCTGGCTCTCGGTGTCGGCGACGACCCGCAAGCCGCGCCCCGGCGAGCAGCACGGCGTCCACTACTTCTTCGTCACCGACGAGGAGATGGACAAGCTGATCGCCAACGGTGAGCTGCTGGAGTGGGCCGAGTTCGCCGGCAACCGCTACGGCACTCCCCGGGCCGCCGTGCTCGAACGCCTGGAGAAGGGCGAGCCGGTGCTGCTGGAGATCGACCTCCAGGGCGCGCGGCAGGTCCGTGAGACCATGCCGGACGCCCAGCTGGTCTTCCTGGCACCTCCCTCCTGGGAGGAGCTGGTGCGCCGGCTCACCGGGCGGGGCACCGAACCGCCCGAGGTGATCGAACGCCGCCTGGAGGCGGCCAAGGTCGAGCTGGCTGCCGAGCCGGAGTTCGACGTCACCCTGGTCAACACCTCCGTCGAGGACGTGGCCCGCGAGCTGCTAGCCTTGATGGATGTTGTGTGATCACGGGGTCTGTCCGTTTTCTGTGATCACGACCGGTCTTTTCCCATCCATCGGAAGGTAGAGCGTGTCCTCTTCCATCTCCGCGCCCGAGGGCATCATCAACCCGCCGATCGACGAGCTCCTCGAGGCAACCGACTCGAAGTACAGCCTCGTGATCTACGCGGCCAAGCGCGCCCGCCAGATCAACGCGTACTACTCGCAGCTCGGCGAGGGCCTCCTTGAGTACGTCGGTCCCCTCGTCGACACCCACGTCCACGAGAAGCCGCTCTCGATCGCCCTGCGCGAGATCAACGCGGGTCTGCTGACGTCCGAGGCCATCGAGGGCCCCGCGTAAGTCATATCGGCAGATCGCAGTAGGTTTTTCCACAGGCCCGGCAGTGCGACTGTCGGGCCTGTGGTGTGTCATTGAGGCGTCACGCAGAAGGCGTACACATCCGAGTGCGGGGAGGCCCGGTGGGCAAGCCGAAGGTCGTTCTGGGGGTCAGCGGTGGAATCGCCGCCTACAAGGCGTGCGAGCTGCTGCGCCGGCTGACCGAATCCGGTCATGACGTACGGGTCGTGCCGACCGACTCCGCGCTGCACTTCGTCGGCGCCGCCACCTGGTCCGCGCTCTCCGGCAACCCGGTCTCGACCGAGGTCTGGGAGAGCGTCCACGAGGTGCCGCACGTGCGCATCGGGCAGGAGGCCGACCTGGTCGTCGTCGCCCCGGCGACCGCCGACATGCTGGCCAAGGCCGCCCACGGCCTGGCCGACGACCTCCTGACCAACACCCTCCTCACCGCTCGCTGTCCGGTCGTCTTCGCCCCCGCCATGCACACCGAGATGTGGGAACACCCGGCCACCCAGGAGAACGTGGAGACGCTCCGCCGCCGCGGCGCCCTCGTCATCGCCCCCGCCGTGGGCAGACTGACCGGCGTCGACACCGGCAAGGGCCGACTGCCGGACCCCGCGGAGATCTTCGAGGTCTGCCGCCGGGTGCTGGCGCGGGGCGTCACCGAGCCTGACCTCGTCGGCCGGCACGTCGTGGTGACCGCCGGCGGCACCCGGGAGCCCCTCGACCCCGTCCGCTTCCTCGGCAACCGCTCCTCCGGCAAACAGGGGTACGCCCTCGCCCGTACGGCCGCCGCGCGCGGCGCCCGGGTCACGCTGATCGAGGGCAACACCGGACTGCCGGACCCGGCGGGCGTGGACGTCGTCCGGATCGGTACGGCGGTCCAACTGCGCGAGGCGGTGCTCAAGGCGGCGCCGGACGCGGACGTCGTGGTGATGGCGGCGGCCGTGGCCGACTTCCGGCCGGAGACCTACGCCAGCGGCAAGATCAAGAAGAAGGACGGCCAGGAGCCCGAGCCCGTCGTCCTGGTGCGTAATCCGGACATCCTCGCGGAGATCTCGGCGGACCGTCCGCGTCCCGGCCAGGTGGTCGTCGGCTTCGCCGCCGAGACCGACGACGTCCTCGCCAACGGCCGCGCCAAACTGGCCCGCAAGGGGTGCGATCTGCTGGTGGTGAACGAGGTGGGGGAGCGCAAGACCTTCGGCTCCGAGGAGAACGAGGCCGTGGTGCTGGGAGCCGACGGAAGCGAGACACCGGTCCCGTACGGCCCCAAGGAAGCCCTGGCGGAGACGGTCTGGGACCTGGTGGTGAACAGGTTCGGGTGATGGTGGCATTCGCGTCAGCCCTCACCCGAACCGCTGACATTGGGGCGTGGCGACCCTGGCGGACCGCGGCGGCCATTGGGCAGAATGCGGGTGCCGCAGGTCACAGAGCTCCCGAGAGGCGAGACGGGTGGGCCAGTGGCCGAGCCCGACCGATAAACTGTTCTCGGACGACGCCGGGCGCAGCCCCCGATCGCGTCCGACAATGATCAGCCAGCAGCCGCTGCAACCCCAGGGAGCGTTGTGTCCCGTCGTCTGTTCACCTCGGAGTCCGTGACCGAGGGTCACCCCGACAAGATCGCCGATCAGATCAGCGATGCCATTCTCGATGCGCTCCTGCGCGAGGACCCCACGTCCCGCGTCGCCGTGGAGACGCTCATCACGACCGGCCTGGTGCACGTGGCCGGCGAGGTCACGACCAAGGCGTACGCGCCGATCGCGCAGCTGGTGCGCGACACCATCCTGAACATCGGCTACGACTCGTCGAAGAAGGGCTTCGACGGCGCCTCCTGCGGTGTGTCGGTGTCGATCGGCGCGCAGTCCCCGGACATCGCTCAGGGTGTGGACACGGCGTACGAGTCCCGGGTTGAAGGCGACGAGGACGAGCTGGACAAGCAGGGCGCCGGCGACCAGGGCCTGATGTTCGGCTACGCGTCGGACGAGACGCCGACGCTGATGCCGCTCCCGATCTTCCTGGCGCACCGTCTGTCGAAGCGCCTGTCCGAGGTCCGCAAGAACGGCACCATCCCCTACCTCCGCCCTGACGGCAAGACCCAGGTCACCATCGAGTACGACGGTGACAAGGCGGTCCGCCTGGACACGGTCGTCGTCTCCTCCCAGCACGCCAGCGACATCGACCTGGAGTCCCTTCTCGCCCCGGACATCCGCGAGTTCGTGGTGGAGCCGGAGCTGAAGGCCCTCCTCGACGACGGCATCAAGCTGGACACCGAGGGCTACCGCCTGCTCGTCAACCCGACCGGCCGCTTCGAGATCGGCGGTCCGATGGGTGACGCGGGCCTGACCGGCCGCAAGATCATCATCGACACGTACGGCGGCATGGCCCGCCACGGCGGCGGCGCCTTCTCGGGCAAGGACCCGTCCAAGGTCGACCGCTCGGCGGCGTACGCGATGCGCTGGGTCGCCAAGAACGTCGTCGCGGCCGGCCTTGCCTCCCGCTGCGAGGTCCAGGTGGCGTACGCCATCGGCAAGGCCGAGCCCGTCGGCCTCTTCGTGGAGACCTTCGGCACCGCCAAGGTCGACACCGACCGGATCGAGAAGGCCATCGACGAGGTCTTCGACCTCCGCCCGGCGGCCATCATCCGTGACCTCGACCTGCTGCGCCCGATCTACGGTCAGACCGCCGCGTACGGCCACTTCGGCCGCGAACTGCCCGAGTTCACCTGGGAGCGCACGGACCGCGTCGAGGAACTGCGCAAGGCCGCGGGTCTCTGAGCCCTCCGACTCGGCACTCCTCCGGATCTCCGACGAGGCCCGGCACTCCTTCGGGAGTGCCGGGCCTCGTCGCATTCCCCGTGCCGAGGACGGTCCGACCGCCGTCTCGCGCGCTCCCGGGCGGCGTCGGCTGTCAGTGGGGTTTGGGAGGATGGGCGTGTGAGCAGCGAGGACGGTACGAGGGGCGGGGGCGCGACGGGGGACGGCGAGCCGGAGCAACTGGCTCTCGTCCGGGAGGCCGTGCGCAGGGCCAAGGTGCCGCGGGCGAAACCGCGGACCTGGCGGGGGGCGGCGCTGGCCAAGGAGCTGCCCGTGGCCCGGGTGCTGGTCGACAAGGGCGTGCTGCACCTCGACCGGTACTTCGACTACGCGGTGCCGGAGGAGCTGGACGCGGTCGCCCAGCCGGGCGTGCGGGTGCGGGTGAGGTTCGGCGCCGGGGGGCGCAACGTCCGTGAAGGGCGACGGGAGGGCGGCTCGCTGATCGACGGCTTTCTCGTCGAGCGGGTCGCCGAGTCGGAGTACTCCGGGCCGCTGGCCGCGCTCGCGCAGGTCGTCTCCCCGGAACCGGTGCTGGGGCCCGAGCTGTTGGGGCTGGCGCGGGCCGTGGCGGACCGGTACGCGGGGAGCCTCGCCGATGTGCTGCAGCTGGCCGTTCCGCCTCGGCACGGTCGAGCGGAGGCGGTGCGGATGGGTGAGCCGGCGTCGCCGCCGCCCGCACCCGAGCCGGGGTCGTGGCTGCGGTACGGCCGGGGGAGGGAATTCCTGCGGGCGCTGGCCGAGGGCGGTGCGCCCCGGGCCGTGTGGACCGCGTTGCCGGGGCCCGAGTGGGCCGAGGAGATCGCGCGGGCCGTGCAGGCGACGCTGGCGTCGGGGCGCGGGGCGCTCGTGGTCGTACCGGCCGGACGGCCCGCCGCGCGGGTCGACGAGGCGCTCGGGCGGCTGCTGGGGGAGGGGCGGCACGCGCTGCTGACCGCCGACGCGGGCCAGGAGAGGCGGTACCGGGAGTGGCTGGCCGTGCGGCGGGGGGCCGTACGGGCCGTGGTGGGGACCCGGGCGGCCATGTTCGCGCCGGTGCGGGACCTCGGGCTGGTCGTCGTGTGGGACGACGGCGACGCGAGTCACAGTGATGACAACGCCCCGTTCCCGCATGTGCGGGAGGTGCTGGAGCTGCGGGCGTCCCGGGACAAGTGCGGCTTCCTGCTGGGGAGTTGGAGTTGTACGGTCGAGGCCGCCCAGCTGGTCGAGAGCGGCTGGGCCGCGCCGATCGTGGCCGGGCGGGAGCAGGTGCGGGCCGCCGCTCCGCTGGTGCGGACCGTGGGGGACGCGGACCTCGCGCGGGACGAGGCCGCTCGGGCGGCGCGGTTGCCGAGTCTGGCCTGGCAGGTCGCGCGGGACGGATTGCGGGACGGCCCCGTGCTGGTGCAGGTGCCCCGGCGCGGATATGTGCCGCGGATGGCCTGCGCGCGCTGCCGTGAACCCGCCAGGTGCCGGCACTGCGCGGGACCGCTTCAGGCGCGGGACGACTCAGGTGCGCTGCGGTGCGGATGGTGCGGGCGTGAGGAGGGCGGCTGGCACTGCCCCGAGTGCGGGGGGCACCGGCTGCGGGCACAGGTCGTGGGGGCGCGGCGGACCGCCGAGGAGCTGGGGCGGGCCTTTCCCGCCGTGCCCGTGCGGACCTCCGGCCGGGAGCAGGTGCTCGACACCGTGCCGGGGACGCCCGCGCTGGTGGTGAGCACGCCCGGGGCCGAACCGGTCGCGGAGGGCGGGTATGCGGCGGCCCTGCTGCTCGACGGGTGGGCGATGCTGGGGCGGCCCGATCTGCGGGCCGGGGAGGACGCGCTGCGACGGTGGATCGGCGCGGCCGCGCTCGTGCGGAACCAAGGGCTCGGCGGCACGGTCGTCGTGGTGGCCGAGCCGACGCTGCGGCCCGTGCAGGCGCTCGTGCGGTGGGATCCGGTGGGACACGCGGTGCGGGAACTCGCCGAACGGGCCGAGCTGGGGTTCCCCCCGGTGTCGCGGATGGCCGCCGTGTCCGGCCCGGCCCAGGCGGTGGCCGATTTCCTGACCGCTGTCCAACTGCCCTCGGACGCGGAGGTGTTGGGGCCTGTGCCCGTGGCGGGACCGCCTGTTCCCGGGGCGAGCAGCGGTCCTGCGGCAGGTGCGGGAAGGGCGCGGCGGGCCGGGGTGCCGGTACCGGGGGAGCAGTGGGAGCGGGCGCTGATCCGGGTACCGCCGGGGAGCGGGGGCGCGCTGGCCGGCGCGTTGAAGAGTGCGCAGGCGGCGCGGATGGCGCGTGGGGTGAACGAGGGGGCGCGCGTGCGGATCCGGGTGGATCCGTTGGACATCGGGTGAGCGGTACGGAGGTCCGGGCAGCTCCGGCATGCGTCTGCCTCCCGGTCGGTCGGTGACCGGGAGGCAGACGTCGGGCGGGTCAGCCGTTGCGAGGGCCGGGGAAGGCCGTGGGTCTCACGTCCTCGCGGAGGGTGGGGCTGCCCGCTGTCGGCTGCGTCGGCATGTGCGCGGGCACCGGGGCGGGCAGGGGAGCGGGCATCGAGCGGGCCGCCGGGACCGTGGGGATGCCGGAGCCGACGTTGACGGTGCGGCTTCCCTGGGGGTCCCCCGTGCGTTCCGCCTCGGCGGCGGCCTGCGCGGCGGCGCGGCGGGCGCCGTAGCGGCGGTGCACGGCCTGCTTGGTGACCCCGAGGGCCGAGCCCACCGCGTCCCATGAGAAACCGAGCGAGCGGTCGAAGTCCACGGCTGCCGTGACGAGGGTCTCGACGCTGTCCCGCAGCTCCTGGGCGAGGCGGACGGTCGGAGCGGGGGCGCGTCCGTAGACGACGAAGCCCGTGGAGGGGCCGGAGCGGCGCGGGCGGTAGACGTTGCCCAACTGGGCGGTGAGGGTGCGCAGTGCGTCCACCTGCCGGCGGACCCGCTCGATGTCCCGCACCAGCAAGTGCAGGCTGGCCCGAGCCTGGGCGTCGTGGGTTGCGTGGTCGGCCATGAACAAGCCTCTCGAACCGGCGTTGGAAAAGGGGAAGTGCCGCCATTGCGGCGCGTATCGGTCAACTCTTTCTTGACCAACGCGAATTCGCTCCGCTGGTAACGGGGTGGGGGCGTGGGGGCATGTGCGTGGGGCGCGTGGGTGGGGGTGCGCCCCCGCTGCGGCTGGGCCTGGACCTTGTTCTTCCACCCGCGCACCGCCCGTGCGGGTGGGCTGACAAGTGCGGGTCTCCCGTGGGGGTCCTCCGCCGTCGGCGACTGCGGGCCGTGGCGTGCGCTGTGCGGCGTGGGGTGCACTGTGGGGCGTTGGGGGAGTGGGCGGTTGGGGGAGGTGCGGAACATAGACTGGGGCGTTGTCCCGCGTCGTCGCGTGAGGGCGTACGAACTTTCGTCCGAGAGGCCGTCAGACATCCATGAAGCTCGTCTTCGCCGGTACCCCAGAGGTCGCTGTTCCCGCGTTGGACGCCCTGATCGCGTCGGGGAGGCATGAGGTGGCCGCGGTCGTGACGCGGCCGGACGCTCCGGCGGGGCGGGGGCGGCGCCTGGTCGCGAGCCCGGTGGCGCAGCGGGCGGAGGAGGCCGGCATCGAGGTGCTGAAGCCCCACCGGCCCCGGGACGAGGCGTTTCTCGCGCGGCTCCGGGAGATCGCGCCCGACTGCTGCCCCGTCGTCGCCTACGGGGCCCTGCTGCCCCGGGTCGCCCTCGACGTGCCTGCCCACGGCTGGGTCAACCTGCACTTCTCCCTGCTGCCCGCCTGGCGGGGCGCCGCTCCCGTGCAGCACTCGATCATGGCCGGGGACGAGATCACGGGCGCGTCCACCTTCCTGATCGAGGAGGGGCTCGACTCCGGGCCGGTGTACGGAACGGTCACCGAGGAGATCCGGCCGACCGACACGAGCGGGGACCTGCTGACCCGGCTCGCCTTCGCGGGCTCCGGGCTGCTCGCCGCCACGATGGACGGGATCGAGGACGGCACCCTGAAGGCCGTGCCCCAGCCCCCCGACGGGATCACCCTCGCGCCGAAGATCACCGTGGAGGACGCCCGGATCGACTGGTCCACCCCCGCGCTGCGCGTCGACCGGGTCGTGCGCGGCTGCACACCCGCGCCGGGCGCCTGGACGACGTTCCGCGGGGAGCGGCTGAAGCTCGTCCACGTCGCGCCGGTGCCCGAGCGGACCGAACTCGCCCCGGGCGCACTCGAAGTCGGCAAGAACAACGTGTATGTCGGGACCGGGTCGTACGCCGTCGAACTGCTCTGGGTGCAGGCGCAGGGCAAGAAGCCGATGCGGGCCGCCGACTGGGCGCGCGGGGTACGGATCGAATCCGGCGAGTCGGTCGGAGCCTGAGCGACTCGGTCCTCGATCCTCGATTCCGCCGGGCTGGTGGCCGCCCCGACCGCAGGTCTCCGCGGCCGACGCCCGGTGGCCCGCGCCCCCGGCGTACCCTGGCCGTGATGTCTCGTCCCGTATCCGGAGCACCTTTTTCGTGAGTGAGCAGTCCCGTCCGGGCAAGCCGGGCAAGCCGTACCGCCGTCCCCAGAAGGACCCCGTCCGTATGCTCGCCTTCGAGGCGCTCCGGGCTGTGGACGAACGGGACGCGTACGCGAACCTCGTCCTGCCGCCGCTGCTGCGCCGGGCGCGGGAGAAGGAGGGGCCCGTCAAGTTCGACGGGCGGGACGCGGCGCTGGCGACCGAGCTGGTGTACGGGACGCTGCGGCGGCAGGGGACGTACGACGCGGTCATCGCGGAGTGCGTCGACCGGCCGTTGCGTGAGGTCGACCCGCCGGTGCTCGATGTGCTCAGCCTCGGTGTGCACCAGCTGCTGGGCACCCGGATCCCGACGCACGCCGCCGTGTCCGCCTCCGTCGACCTCGCGCGCGTCGTGCTCGGCGACGGACGGGCCAAGTTCGTGAACGCCGTGCTGCGCAAGGTGGCGCGGCACGACCTCGACGGCTGGCTGGAGCGGGTCGCGCCGCCCTACGAGGACGACCCGGAGGACCACCTCGCGGTCGTGCATTCGCACCCCCGCTGGGTCGTCTCCGCCCTGTGGGACTCCCTCGGCGGCGGGCGGGCCGGCATCGAGGAGCTGTTGGAGGCCGACAACGAGCGGCCCGAGGTCACGCTCGTCGCCAGGCCCGGACGGTCCACCGCCGAGGAACTGCTCCGGGAGGAGTCCGCGGTGGCGGGGCGCTGGTCGCCGTACGCCGTGCGGCTCTCCGAGGGCGGGGAGCCGGGTGCCGTGGACGCCGTACGGGAAGGCCGTGCGGGGGTGCAGGACGAGGGCAGTCAGTTGGTGGCGCTCGCTCTCGCCAACGCGCCCTTGGAGGGTCCGGACAAGGCTTGGCTCGACGGGTGTGCCGGGCCCGGCGGCAAGGCCGCGCTGCTCGCCGCCCTCGCCGCCGAGCGCGGGGCCGTGCTGCTCGCCTCCGAGAAGCAGCCGCACCGGGCCGGACTGGTCGCCAAGGCACTGGACGGCAATCCCGGGCCGTACCAGGTGATCGCCGCTGACGGAACCCGCCCGCCCTGGCGACAGGGGGCGTTCGACCGGGTGCTGATGGACGTGCCCTGCACGGGGCTGGGAGCCTTGCGGCGGCGCCCCGAAGCCCGTTGGCGGCGGAGGCCCGAGGACCTGGACGGGTTCGCCCCGCTCCAGCGGGCGCTGCTGCGGACCGCGCTGGAGTCCGTGCGGGTCGGCGGAGTCGTCGGCTACGCGACCTGCTCGCCGCACCTCGCCGAGACCCGCGCGGTCGTCGACGACGTGCTCAAGAGTTACGGCGACGCGGCCGACCTGATCGACGCGCGGCCCCTGCTGGAGGGCGTACCGGCGCTGGGCGAGGGGCCCGACATCCAGCTGTGGCCCCATCTGCACGGGACGGACGCCATGTACCTGGCCCTCATCCGCCGGGTCGCGTGACGCTCCGCCCTGCCTGTCAGCCGTCCGGCCCCGCGGCGCTGCCCACCGGTTCCTTCGGCGGCGGTGGCGGTGTTCCGCCGTCCTCCCGGGCCAGCCGGTGCGGCCACCACACCTTCGGGCCGACATCCAGGAACAGGGCCGTGACCAGCACGGAGCGGACGATGAAGGTGTCCAGGAGCACGCCCAGGGCGACCGCGAAGCCGATCTCGGCGAAGGCGACCATCGGGAGCGTGCCGAGGGCGGCGAAGGTGCCGGCGAGGACCAGGCCGGCCGAGGTGATCACCGCGCCGGTCGTCGCCAGGCCGGTCACCACGGCCTTGCGGGTGCCCTGGTGGGTGGCCTCCTCGCGGATGCGGGTGGTCAGGAAGATGTTGTAGTCGATGCCCAGGGCGACCAGGAACACGAAGACGAACAACGGGAAGTCGGTCGACTCGCCCGCGTAGTCGAAGAGGTGTCTGAACGCGAGCGCGCTGATGCCCAGCGCGGCGGCGAAGGACAGGATCACCGTCCCGATCAGCAGGAGCGGGGCGATCAGGGCGCGGAGCAGGGCACAGAGGATCAGCAGGACCACGACCAGCACCAGCGGGATGATCAGGATGTTGTCGTGGGTGGTCGCCTCGTCCATGTCCAGCAGGGCCGCCGTACCGCCGCCCACCTGGGCGTCGGCGTCCGGTACGGCGTGCACGGCGTCCCGGACCCGCTCCACGGTCTGCTTCGCCGCCTCACTGTCGGCCGGGTCGGACATGGTCGCTTCGAAGAGGACCCGGCCGTCGTGGGCGGGTTTCGTGCCGGGCGGCAGGCCGAGCGAGTCCGGCACGACGCCTTCCGTGTCGGCGACGACCCGGCCCACCTCCCGGGCCTGCTCCTGGTTGCTGATGATCACGAGCGGATCGCCGCTACCCGCGGGGAAGTAGCGCGCGGAGACCTCCTGGCCGACGATCGAGTCCGGTTTGCCGGTGAAGGCGTCCGCGTTGCTGATGCCTTCCGCGCGCAGTTGGATCAGGCCCAGTGAGCACAGCGCGAGGGCGGCCGCCGTCGCCACCCAGACCGTGCGGGGGCGGCGGGAGAAACGGTGGCCCATCCGGGCCCACACACCCCGCTCGGTCGGGTCGGGGGTGCCGAGGTGCGGGATCACCGGCCAGAAGATCCAGCGGCCGAAGATCACCAGCAGGGCGGGGAACAGGGTCAGCATCGCGAGCAGTGCGATCGCCACACCGATGGCCGCCACCGGACCCAGACCGCTCGTGGAGTTCATCTCGGCCGCCAGCAGCACCAGCATGCTCAGCACGACCGTCGCGCCGGACGCCAGCACCGCCGGGCCCGCCCGGTGCAGGGCGAGGGCCATCGCCTCGTGGCGGTCCTCGTGACGGCGCAGCTCCTCGCGGTAGCGGGCCACGAGCAGGAGTGCGTAGTCGGTGCCAGCGCCGAAGACGAGGACGGTGAGGATGCCCGCGCTCTGGCCGTTCACGGTCAAGCCGGCGTGTTCCGCGAGCAGATAGATCAGGGCCTGGGCCGTGAACAGGGCCGCGACGACCGCGAGGAGCGGCACCAGGAGGAGGGTCGGACTGCGGTAGGTGAGCAGCAGCATCACGATGACGACGGCCATCGCCGAGAGCAGCAGGGTGGAGTCGATGCCCTCGAACGCCTCGGAGAAGTCGGCGGACGTGCCGCCCGGACCCGTGATGTGCACGGCGAGTCCGTCGCCGCCCTCACCCACGTCGTCCCGGATCGAGTCCACCGCCGGCGCGATCCGCTCCCAGCCCTTCTCGTCCATCGTGATCGGCACGTAGACCTGGGCGGCCCTCGGGTCGACCGCGCGGTCGTAGACGGGACCACGGGTCTGGTCGCCGATGATCTTGTGGGCGGTCAGCTGCTTGAGCTCCCGTACGTCCGCCTCGATCGTCGCCCGGTCCTCGGCGGTCAGACCGCTCTCCCGGGCGTAGACCACGACCGCCGGTATCTGTTCCGGCCGGAAGTCCTCGGAGATCTCCAGGACCTGGGTCGACTCGGCCGAGCCCGGCAGCCAGGAGGCGGCGTCGTTGTCCTGGGCGTCGGTGAGCTTCGTGGCGAACGGCGCGACCACGAACAGCACCACCAGCCACAGTCCCAGCACGACCCACTTGGCCCGCCGGCCGCAGACGAGGTGCCCGATGCCGAGGTTCCCTGTCATACCGACCTCCACGACCGCGCCCTCTCAGGGGCGCGGGACAGTGACATCTGCGGCTTCGCCGCGTCGGCGCGAGCGACCACGACGGGCCCGCGGCCGACGAACCACGGTCTACACCCCGGACCGATGCCCGCAACCCCTGGAGGGCATGGCAGTCTTGGCCCATGGCCGCGCAGATCAACCCCAGCATCCTGTCCGCCGACTTCGCCCGTCTCGCCGACGAGGCGAAGGCGGTCGAGGGAGCCGACTGGCTCCATGTAGACGTGATGGACAACCATTTCGTCCCGAACCTCACGCTCGGTGTGCCGGTCGTAGAATCCCTGGCCCGTGCGACGGAGACGCCGCTGGACTGCCATCTGATGATCGAGGCCCCCGATCGGTGGGCGCCCCAGTACGTGGAAGCGGGTGCCGGTTCCGTCACCTTCCACGTGGAGGCCGCCGCCGCACCGGTGCGGCTCGCCCGCGAGATCCGGGCCAAGGGGGCCAGGGCCTCCATGGCGCTCAAGCCCGCGACGCCGATCGAACCGTTCGAGGACCTGCTGCCCGAACTCGACATGGTGCTGATCATGACGGTCGAACCGGGCTTCGGAGGCCAGGCCTTTCTCGACATCATGCTCCCGAAGATCCGCCGGACCCGCGAGTTGATCAGCAAGCACGGCCTCGACCTGTGGCTCCAGGTCGACGGCGGGGTCGCCGCGTCCACCATCGAGCGCTGCGCCGAGGCCGGCGCGGACGTCTTCGTCGCCGGTTCCGCGGTCTACGGGGCGCAGGACCCGGCCGAGGCGGTCCGCGCGCTGCGGGCCCAGGCGGAGGCCGCGACGACGACCGCGGGCTGGGCCTGCGGCCACTGAATGCCGGGCCTGCGGCCACTGAATTACGGAGGAACGCCCGGGCGAACGCCGAGGCCGGCGGGGCACGTCGTGCGTCCAGAGGGCCAAGGAAACGTGAACGGCGTTCCTTCGGGCTGATCGAAAACGTCGGATCTGCAAGGATGAACGGCGTATCCATGTGTGAAGAGCAGTGAGGAGATGACCGTGTCGGGTATGTCGGCGGGCCGGTCAGCCATGCGGATGGGACCCGCTGAGCTGGTTCAGGCGGCGGCCATGGCACGCCGTTTCTACCTCGAGGGCAAGTCCAAGATCCAGATCGCCGAGGAGTTCGGTGTGAGCCGCTTCAAGGTGGCCCGGGTCCTGGAGACCGCCCTCGAGCGGGATCTCGTACGGATCGAGATCCGTGTCCCGGCGGAGCTGGACGCGGAGCGTTCCGACGCGCTGCGGGCCCGGTACGGCTTGCGGCACGCCGTGGTCGTCGAGTCCCCGGCCGACGCCGAGGAGTCCCCCGACCCGGAGAACCTCGGCGAGGTCGCCGCGGACCTGCTCGGTGAACTGGTCAACGAGGGCGATGTCCTCGGCCTCGCCTGGGGCCGCTCCACCATCCACATGGCGGCCGCCCTGGACCGGCTGCCGCCCTGCACGGTGGTGCAGCTGACGGGCGTGTACGACGCCGGGACCGCCGAGCGCGGCTCGGTCGAGGCGGTGCGGCGGGCCGCCCAGGTGTCCGGCGGCGACGCCCACCCCATCTACGCGCCGATGCTGCTGCCGGACGCGGCCACCGCGGCCGCGCTGCGCCATCAGACCGGGATCGCGCGGGCCTTCGAGTACTTCGACAAGGTCACGGTCGCCTGTGTCTCCATCGGCTCCTGGGAGGCGGGCATCTCCACCGTGCACGACATGCTCAGCGACGAGGAGCGGGGGCACTACGCCTCCCTCGGGGTCGCCGCCGAGATGTCGGCGCACCTCTTCGACGCCGACGGCCGCCGGGTCGGGCGCGACCTCGGCGAGCGGTGCATCACGGTCAAGGCCGACCAGCTCCGCCGTATCCCCGAGGTCGTCGCGATCGCGGGCGGGCAGCGCAAGGCGGCCGCGATCGACGCCGTGCTGCGTTCGGGGCTGGTGACCAGCCTCGTCACGGACACCTCGGCCGCGGACTCTCTGCTGACAGCCGGCCAGACACCGCGTCCGGCGCTCAACCGGGCGGACCCGGACGGGGTGTAGCGCTCCGCCGGGCCGGGGGAAGGGCGAGTGGGGGACTGGGGCCGGTGGATAGCCGCGGCTCCGCTGTGGCTGGTCGCGCGGTTCCCCGTGCCCCTGACGGGGCGGGTGGGCTTTCGGTGAGTACGGGATGCGTGGAGACTGCGCTCTCGGAGGATCCTCCTAGGCCGCCCGAGGCCCCTCTGGAGGATCCGTCGGGGCCGCTCATACCCGCCGACATGGGACAATGAGGTACGTGCTCTTCCCCCTGGCGGTCCTGTCAGGGGGTCACCTCTGAACCACTGGGATGTGCGGCACGTGCGTTTCCTCAATGACATCCAGCCCGCGTACGACCTGACGTACGACGACGTCTTCATGGTCCCGAGCCGTAGCGCCGTCGGATCGCGGCAGGGCGTGGACCTGGCCTCCCCGGACGGCACGGGCACCACCATCCCGCTCGTCGTCGCCAACATGACCGCCATCGCCGGCCGCCGGATGGCCGAGACGGTCGCCCGCCGCGGTGGCCTGGTGGTCATCCCGCAGGACATCCCGATCGAGGTCGTCACCGACGTCATCTCCTGGGTGAAGAGCCGCCACCTCGTCCTCGACACCCCGATCGTGCTCAACCCCCACCAGACGGTCGCCGACGCGCTGGCCCTGCTGCCGAAGCGCGCGCACAACGCGGGCGTCGTCGTCGACGAGGGGCTCCGGCCCGTCGGCGTCGTCACCGACACGGATCTCACCGGTGTCGACCGCTTCACCCAGCTCGAAGTCGTCATGTCCCGGGACCTGTTGCTCCTCGACGCCGACATCGACCCCCGTGAGGCCTTCAACCGGCTCGACGCGGCCAACCGCCGGTACGCGCCCGCCGTCGACCGGGACGGCCGTCTCGCGGGCATCCTGACCTGCAAGGGCGCGCTCCGCGCCACGCTGTACAGTCCCGCCGTCGACGCGAACGGCAAGCTGAGGGTCGCCGCCGCCGTCGGCGTCAACGGCGACTTCGTGGGCAAGGCCAAGCAGTTGCTCGACGCGGGCGTCGACACGCTCGTCATCGACACCGCGCACGGCCACCAGGAGTCGATGATCACCGCGATCAAGCTGGTGCGCGATCTCGACCCCCGGGTGCCGATCGTGGCGGGCAACATCGTCGCCGCCGAGGGCGTGCGGGACCTGATCGAGGCCGGCGCGGACATCATCAAGGTCGGTGTCGGGCCCGGCGCGATGTGCACGACCCGCATGATGACCGGGGTCGGGCGCCCGCAGTTCTCCGCCGTCCTGGAGTGCGCGGCCGAGGCGAAGAAGTACGGCAAGCACGTGTGGGCCGACGGCGGCGTGCGCCACCCCCGCGATGTCGCCATGGCGCTGGCCGCGGGCGCGTCCAACGTGATGATCGGGTCGTGGTTCGCGGGGACGTACGAGTCGCCCGGCGACCTCCAGCAGGACGCCGGCGGGCGGCTGTACAAGGAGTCGTACGGGATGGCGTCCGCGCGGGCCGTCCGTAACCGGACGAGCGAGGAGTCGGCGTACGACCGGGCGCGCAAGGCGCTGTTCGAGGAGGGCATCTCGACGTCGCGGATGTTCCTGGACCCGGCGCGGCCGGGGGTCGAGGACCTGATCGACTCGGTGATCGCGGGGGTGCGGTCCTCCTGCACCTACGCGGGGGCCGGGTCGTTGGAGGAGTTCGCCGAGCGGGCGGTCGTCGGGGTGCAGAGCGCTGCGGGGTACGCGGAGGGCAAGCCTCTGCACGCCAGCTGGAGTTAGGGCGCCTTCGGATCCGGGAAGCGGTGTGTCGGCGGGCGAGGGCTCGGCACGGGCTCGCTCGAGGGTTTCCCGCAAGGAGCACACCCACCGGGGAACGAGACACCCGCGTTCGCCCACAGGCGACTCTGTCGAGCAGGCCGCTGTCTCCGGTGCTGCCCGCGCTGGGATTCGGGTTCTGCGTCTGGATGAGGGGAGCCGTGGGGCTCGTGTTCTACTTCAGCGAGATCCTTGCGAGAGACCCCTAGCGCTTACGCCTGGGAGGAATCGCATCGTGTGGTGGCGACGCGGAGCGTCGCGGCGTCCGGGAGTTCGGGGACGGAGCGCCCGTGGGGCTGTCCGGCGGAGCCGGGGGGTGTCGAACGTGCGGTCTGCAGGTCGCTGGATGGTGGGACGGGTGTGCGGAAGTCGTCTGTGCGTGCGGAAGGCTGGGTAGGTTCGGGCGCCATGAAGCAGGTGGTGCAGGTCAAGCTGTTGCCGACGTCCGTACAGGCGGAGGCGCTTGAGGCGACCCTGCGCGCCTGCAACGAGGCGGCGTCCTGGGCGTCGGAGGTCGCCTTCGTCGAGGATGTGAAGCGGACCTTCGCGCTGCGCGAGCACACCTACTCCAAGATCAGGCAGCGGTGGGGGCTGGGCGCGCAGGCCGCCCAGCACGTCATCAAGAAGACCTGTGACGCCTATCGCACGCTGGCGGCGAATGCGAAGGCCGGGAACCTCGGCAAGCCGTGGTCCAAGCGGTACCGGCGGGCCACGGAGAAGCCGATCGCGTTCCGGTCCGAGGGCGCGCAGCCCTATGACGACCGGATGCTGTCCTGGCAGATCCCGGACCGCACCATCTCCATCTGGACGTTGTCGGGGCGGGTGAAGGGCGTGGCGTTCACCACCTCCCCGGAACAGCTCGCCCGCCTCGCCCTGTACCGCAAGGGCGAGTCCGACCTGCTGTACCGGGACGGCATGTGGTTCCTAAACGCCACCTGCGAAATCCCCGAAGCGCCCCTGAACATCGGCCCGGACGGCTTCCTCGGCATCGACCTGGGGATCGTGAACATCGCCACCACCTCCGACGGCCAGATCATGGCAGGGCGGGCCCTGAATCGGGGGCGGCTGCGCGAGCGCGCCCTGCGCACAAAACTGCAGAAGAAGGACACCCCCTCCGCCAGGCGTCGGCTGAAGAAGCGCGGGCGCAAGGAAGCACGGCGGGCCAAAGACATCAACCACAAGATCGCGAAACATGTGGTGGCCGAGGCAGAACGCACCGGACGCGGTATAGCCCTGGAGGACCTGACGGGCATCCGCGAACGGGTACGGCTTCGCAAGCCCCAACGGGCCGCCCACTCCAGCTGGGCCTTCGCCCAGTTGGGGCAGTTCATCGCGTACAAGGCCCGCAGGGCAGGGGTGCCGGTGGTGTACGTCGATCCGGCGTACACATCCCGCACCTGCGCCGAATGCGGTCACATCGACAAGGCGAACCGGGTCTCCCAGGCCTGGTTCGCGTGCCGGTCCTGCGGATTCGTTGATCACACAGACCGCAACAGCTCCCGCAACATCTGCGCCCGCGCGGAAGAGTTGTGGCGACGCGGGGCGCAGTCAACCGCCCCAGACCCACCCCCGACACCCGAGGGCGGGACCGGACGCAAGCGCAGCACCACAGCCAGTGGCGCCCGTTGTGCAAGCCCGGGACTTCAGTCCCAGGTACGTTGACTTACGGCTATCGCGACTCGCGACTCCCTCGATCCCGCGTCTCCCTCGTCCCCGTCTACCCCAGAGAAGTGATCCACCCGCTGTGCTGAACGATCTCGACGAACGCATCGTGCACGCCCTCGCCGAGGACGCCCGCCGCTCCTACTCCGACATCGGCCAACTCGTGGGGCTCTCCGCGCCCGCGGTGAAGCGGCGGGTGGACCGGCTGCGGGCGACCGGGGCGATCACCGGATTCACCGTCCGGGTGGATCCTGCCGCGCTCGGGTGGGAGACCGAGGGGTTCGTCGAGATCTACTGCCGGCGCAACACCTCGCCGGAGACGATCCAACGGGGGCTGGAGCGGTATCAGGAGGTGGTGGCCGCATCGACGGTCACCGGTGAGGCCGATGCCGTGGTGCAGGTGTTCGCTTCCGATATGCGGCACTTCGAGCGGGTGTTGGAGCGGATCGCCGGGGAGCCGTTCGTCGAGCGGACCAAGTCGGTGCTCGTCCTTTCTCCTTTGCTGCGGCGGTTTTCTTCCGGGTCGCCCGCCTGAGAGCTCGGGGTGGGCGGTTCGTCGGCGGGCGCGGGTGCGTGGGGGTTGTTCGCGCAGTTTCCCGCGCCCCTTGAAGGTGGCCGGGGTTCACACGTCACTCCGCGGTTTTTCTCGCCAGGGCGTTGTTGCCGATCGAGTTGTGGATGCTGAAGCTCACCGCGTCCGGGCGGTAGCGGTCGTCGGACCACTCCACCGGGCGGCCCTCGCGGGTGGTGGTGACCCGCCGGACCCGCAGGAGAGGGCTCGTGCGGCGCACGGTGAGGAGTTCGGCGTCCCGGGCGCCGGCCGCCACGGCGTCGATGACGTGCTCCCCGTAGGCGAAGACCAGGCCCGTGTCGTCGAGCAGGCGCTGGGTCACCGAGGGACAGTCCTCCTCGATGGGCTCGACGGCCGGGGAGATCCAGTCGGCGTAGACCGTGCGCTCCAGCAGGACGGGCTGCCCGTCCAGGCCCCGCAGCCGCAGCACGTGCAGAACCTGCGCGCCCGGGGCGAGCTGGAGGCGCACGCGGTCCTCGGCGGTGGCCGTCCGGTACTCCTGCGTGATCACCCGGCCCGTGGCCTCGCGGCCCATCGCGCGCGCCCACTGGGCGAAGCTGCGCAGCTCCGCGAAGCTCTGGCTGCGGCGGCCGGCCAGCACCACCCGGCGGGCACCCTGGCGTGAGCCGATGAGGCCCTCGGCGGTCAGGGTCGCCACGGCCTGGCGGACCGTGCCGCGTGAGACGCCGTAGCGGGCCGCGAGTTCGGTCTCCGGCGGCAGCAGACTGCCCACCGTGTACTCCTCACGGTCGATCGCCCGCCGCAGTGCCTCGGCGATCTCCTCGTGTCGCGCCGCCATGGTCCCCCTCCGCTCGTCCGGTCGCCCGCTGTGCGCAGCACGACCAGCCTAACGAGGTGGGGAAGGGGGTGCCGAACGTGACCTCCGGGCAGGGATTGTGCCGGAAAACGTGCACGAGTATTTCGCCGCTGTTTACGTGCGTGATATGAAGCGCGGACCTAATGAGGCCAACTTGTTCAGACAAGTGCTCCACCCAGATCGTCCCTGCGCGTACCCCTGGAGAGCTCGTGAACCTCTTCCCGCCGAGAACCGTCGTCATCGGTGGCGCCCTCGCAGCCGCCGTCCTCACCCTCAGCGCCTGTGGCGCGGCACCCGAGACCACCACCAGCGGCGACGGCGTCAACGCGGCCAAAGCGACCTCGGCCGAGGACTTCGGTGGCATGGACCAGCTGATCGCCGCCGCCAAGCGGGAGGGCAAGCTCAACGCGATCGCCCTGCCCCGTGACTGGGCCAACTACGGCGCGCTGATCGACGGCTTCGAGAAGAAGTACGGCATCAAGATCGAGGTCGAGAACCCGGACGGCGCCAGCCAGGACGAGATCAACGCCGTCACCTCGCGCAAGGGACAGGACCGCGCGCCCGACGTGCTCGACCTCGGCAGCTCCTTCGCCATCAGCGCCGCCCAGCAGGGGCTGCTCGCGCCGTACAAGGTGGCCGCGTTCGACGACATCCCCGAGGGTCAGAAGGACCCGAAGGGCCAGTGGTACAACGACTACGGCGGCTACATATCCATCGGGTGCGACGCCAAGCGGGTCAAGGAGTGCCCGGAGAGCTTCGCCGACCTGCTGGAACCGAAGTACAAGGGGCAGGTCGCCCTCAACGGCAACCCCACCAAGTCCGGTTCGGCCTTCGGCGGCGTCTGGGCGGCATCGCTGGCGAGCGGCGGTTCGTTCGACGACATCCAGCCCGGCCTCGACTTCTTCGCCAAGCTGAAGAAGAACGGCAACTACACGCCCGTCGAGTCGACCCCCGCGACCGTCGAGAAGGGCGAGACTCCCATCAGCATCGACTGGGACTACCTGAACGCCGGGTACGCCGACGAGTTCAAGTCCAAGGGCGTCGACTGGAAGGTCGTCGTCCCGGAGGACGGCAAGTTCTCGCAGTACTACTCCCAGGCCATCAACAAGGACGCCCCGCACCCGGCGACCGCCCGGCTCTGGCAGGAGTACCTCTACAGCGCCGAGGGCCAGAACCTGTGGCTCGCCGGCTACGCCCGCCCGGCCCTGATGCTCGCCATGGAGAAGGCCGGCACGCTGGACGAGACGGCCGCCGCCAAGCTGCCGAAGGTGTCGGGCACCCCCGAGTTCCCGACCGAGGAGCAGCAGACCAAGGCCAAGGACGCGCTCGCGCAGGGCTGGGCCAAGGCGGTCTCCGGGTGACCGCCGTCGTCACCGAGGCCGACCCGGCACTCGTGGCCGCCGCTTCCGTGAAGCGGCGGCCACGCCCCGGCGGCTGGCTCGCCGTGCTCCCGCTGCTGGCCTTCGTCGCGGTCGCCTTCGGACTGCCCGCCGTCGCCATGCTGAACGGCGCGTTCACCGTGAAGGACCCGGCCACGGGCGCCACGTCGTACACCACGGCGAACATGACGGCCTCCGTGCAGGGGGCCTACTTCACGGCCATGCTCGGCAGTGTGAAACTCTCCGCCGTCTCGGCGGGCCTCGCCGCCGTCCTGGGGCTGCCGCTCGCCCAGGCCGTGGTGACCTCCCGCTTCCCGGCGCTGCGCGAGGCCGTGCTCACCGCCTCCGGGGTGCTCGCCAACTTCGGGGGAGTCCCGCTCGCCTTCGCGTTCGTCGCCACTCTCGGCAACTCCGGTGTGCTGACCAGGCAGTTGGGTCTCACGGACAAGGGCTGGGACCTCTACAGCTTCTGGGGACTGGTCATCGTCTACCTGTACTTCCTGATCCCGCTGATGGTCCTCACCATCACCCCCGCCCTCGACGGACTACGCGTCCAGTGGCGGGAGGCCGCCCAGAACAACGGCGCCACCGGCATTCAGTACTGGATCCACGTGGCCCTGCCCGTGCTCGCGCCCTCACTGCTCGGCGGGCTGGTGCTGCTCTTCGGCAGCGCCTTCGCCGCGTACGCCACCGCCGCCGCCATGGTGGGCAGCTCCATCCCGCTGGTCACCCTGCAGATCGCCGACGCCATCTCCGGCAACGTCCTGGTCGGCCAGGAGAACGTGGCGCTCGCCCTCAGCCTCGACATGGTCCTGATCGCCGGACTGGTCATGGCCGTCTACCTGCCCCTGCAACGACGGAGTGCGCGATGGCTGGCCTGAACCCGGCGCGACCGGCGTCGCGCCGCCCGGCCCTGTGGCGTCCGCTGGTGTTCGCCTGTGCCGGGCTGTACTTCCTCGTCCCGCTCGCCGCCTCCGTGATCTTCACGGTCGACGTGCCCGGCGAGGGCGTCACCTTCGACGCCTACACGCGGATCCTGAGCACCGACGGCTTCGTGACCAGTCTGCTGCTCTCGCTGGAACTGGCCGCCGCGACCATCGCCGTCGTGCTGCTGCTGATGGTGCCCGCCATGGTCGCGCTGAGGCTCGGCGCCCCCCGACTGCGGCCCGTCGTCGAGGTGGTGTGCGCCCTGCCGCTGGTGGTGCCGCCGATCGCGTTCGTCGCCGGCCTCGGCACCGTGCTCAAGTGGGGGCCCGAACACCTCTCCAGGACCCCGCTGTTCCAGACCTTCGTCGCGGTCCAGAACCCCGACTTCCCCGTGGTCCTGGTCCTTGCCTACGTCGTGATGGCGCTGCCCTTCGTGCACCGCGCTCTGGACGCGGGGCTGCGCGCCATGGACGTCCGCACCCTCGTGGAGGCCGCCCGCAGCTGCGGGGCGAGCTGGCCGCAGGCTCTGGTGCGGGCCGTGCTGCCCAATCTGCGTGGGGCGCTGCTCAACTCCGCCTTCCTCACCCTGGCGCTCGTGCTCGGCGAGTTCACCGTCGCCCAACTGCTCGGCTTCCGGCCGTTCGCCGTGTGGATCGTCAACGTCAGCGGCTCGCAGGCCCAGCTGTCCGTGGCCGTCTCGGTGCTCAGCCTGCTCGTCACCTGGGCCATGCTCCTCGCGCTCGCCTCCTTCGGCGGACGTACCCGAACCGCTTCCGCCTCCGGGGGATGAACCATGACCGTGCTCGAGAATCTTGAGAAATCCGCTACCGACACCGCCGCCACCGTCGAATTCCGGGGCCTGCGCCGGGAGTTCGGCGCCACCGTCGCCCTCGACGGCCTCGACCTGGCCGTCCGCCCCGGCGAACTGCTCGCCCTGCTCGGCCCCTCCGGCTGCGGCAAGACCACCGCCCTGCGGATGCTTGCCGGCTTCGAACACCCCGACGCCGGCGAGGTGCTGGTCGACGGGGAGGACGTCACCCGCGTCCCGGCCCACCGGCGCGACGCCGGGATGGTCTTCCAGTCGTACAGCCTCTTCCCGCACCTCAGCGCCCTCGACAACGTGGCCTTCGGCCTGCGTATGCGCAAGGTGCGCACGGCAGAACGGCGGTCCCGGGCGGCCGAGTTGCTCGATCTCGTGGGCCTCGCCGACAAGGGCGCCCAGTATCCCCACCAGCTCTCCGGCGGCCAGCAGCAGCGCGTCGCCCTCGCCCGGGCGCTCGCCCTGCGGCCCCGTGTGCTGCTGCTCGACGAACCGCTCTCCGCCCTCGACGCCAAGGTGCGGCTCACCCTCCGCGAGGAGATCCGCCGGCTCCAGCAGGAGCTGGGCATCACCACCCTCTTCGTGACGCACGACCAGGAGGAGGCCCTGTCCATGGCCGACCGGGTCGCGGTGATGCACGCCGGACGCCTCGAACAGTGCGCCACCCCGGTGGAGTTGTACGGCCGCCCGGCCACCGCCTTCGTCGCCGAGTTCGTCGGCACGATGAGCCGGATCCCGGGCCGGCTCGACGGCACCACCGTCGAGGTCCTCGGCCGTCGGCTCCCCGTGGACGGCACGGCTCCGGACACCGCGGACGTGGACGTCCTGGTACGGCCGGAGGCGGTCGGCGTACGGGCGGACGACATCGGGGACGCCCGGGTCGTCGCCACCGCGTTCCTCGGCGCCGCCACCCGCCTCACCGTACGGCTCGCCGACGGAACCGAGGTCAAGGCCGACCTGCCCACCCACGAGGCGGCGGCCCTCGGCGCCGGGAGCTCCGTGACGGTCAGCCTCCCCGAGCGGCCGGTACTCGTCGCGGCCCGGCCCACCCGCTGAGACACGGGCGCCCGCTTCCCCACGGCGGGACCCGCAGTCCCGACACACCCCCACGGAAAGAGAGTCCCGTGTCCCGATCCCCGCTCCAGGCCGCCCTGTTCGACATGGACGGCACGCTCGTCGACACCGAGCGGCTGTGGTGGGAGGCGGTCGCAGAGGTGGCCGTCGGCCTCGGACGCGCGCTGACCGAGGCCGACCAGCCCGACGTACTGGGCCGCCCCGTCGAGCACACCGCCGGCTGGCTGGCCGCCCTCACCGGCGCCGACGGGGACACGCTCGCCGCCGAACTGCACCGGGAGTTCGCCGAACGGGTCCGCACCGGGATCGTGCCCCGCCCGGGCGCGCTGGAGCTGCTGCGGGCCCTGGCCCGCGAGGGCGTCCCCACCGCCCTGGTCACCGCGTCACCGCGTGCCGTCGCCGACACCGTCCTCGACGTCCTCGGCCGAGACCTGTTCGCCGTCTCCGTCACCGCCGACGACACCGAGCACACCAAGCCCGCCCCCGACCCCTACCTCGCCGCCTGTCACGCCCTCGGTGTCGACCCCGCCGCCTGCGTCGCCGTCGAGGACACCAGCACCGGGGTCACCTCGGCAGAGGCCGCCGGATGCGTGGTCCTCGCCGTTCCCTCGCTCGCCCCCATCGAGGAGGCCCCGGGCCGGACCGTACGGGAGAGCCTGGAGGCCGTGACACCGGCGAGCCTGCGGCTGCTGGTCGCGCCCGACGGACCCGCCCTGCGCGTGATGACCTGGAACCTCTGGTACGGCGGCACCAAGGTCCGCGACCATCGCGCCAAGCAGCTCAAGGTGATCACCGAGACCGGTGTCGACGTGGTCGGCCTCCAGGAGACGTACGGCACCGCCGCCCAGGAACTCGCCGACGCCCTCGGCTGGCACCACCACCGGGCCGGCGACAACCTCGGCATCATCAGCCGCCACCCGATCACGGCCCGCCTCGGTGACCCCGACGTCGGCTTCTACGGGGCCGCCGGCGTCCGTATCAGGACCGACACCGGCGCCGAGGTCGACATCTGGACGGTCCACCTCGACTACCAGCCGTACGGACCCTACGAGGCCGCCTTCGACGGGCTGCCGGCCGCCGAGCTGATCGCCCACGAGGAGGTGCGGCTGGCCCAGCTGCGGGACTGTCTGCGCCGGCTCGACGACACCGCGCCCGCCGTGCCCGTCGTGCTGGTCGGTGACTTCAACAGCCCCTCGCACCTCGACCGGCCGGACGTCGACTGGCCGGTGACCAGGGCCGCCGAGGCGGACGGACTGCGCGACTCCTACCGCGAGGCCCACCCCGACCCCGTGCGGCAGCCCGGCCACACCTGGTCGCCGATCCACGTCGAACACGAGGACGGCAGCGGCCGGCCCGAGCCGCAGGACCGGATCGACTTCGTCCTGCACCGGGGCCTCGCGGTGCTCGACTCCCGGACCCATGTCAGCGGCACCCCCCGCCCGTGGCCGGACGTCGAGGACAACGACTGGCCGTCGGACCACGCCGCGGTGATCACCACGTTCGCGCTGGAGCCGCAGCCGCAGCCGCAGCCGGACGCCGGGCGCGATCCCCGATAACCCCTGGGCCGGAAGGTGCGGCCGGGCTAGCATCGGTGCCATGACCTGGCGACATTGATCCACCAGCCGCGCCTCCCGAGGACCGCCTCGGACGCCGTACCGACGACGTCCGATCCGCTCCCTCGGGAAGGCCTCATGACTCTCTCACCCGCGCGTGCGCCCGGTGACGCGACCACCGGTGTCCGGCGGCTCACGGCCACGCTGTACGCCTACGCGTTCCTCGACGACTTCGTGCTGCTCTACCCGGTGTACGCGCTGCTGTTCAGCGACACCGGCCTGTCGATCTGGCAGATCTCCTCCCTGTTCGCCCTGTGGTCCGTCACCGGGATCGTGCTGGAGGTGCCCTCCGGTGCCTGGGCCGACGCCGTCTCCCGGCGACTGCTGCTGTGGGCGGGGCCGCTGCTCACCGCCGTCGGCTTCGCCCTGTGGGTGATCGTTCCCTCGTACTGGGCCTTCGCTCTCGGGTTCGTCCTGTGGGGAGTGCGCGGCGCGCTCGGTTCCGGTGCGCTGGAAGCGCTGGTCTACGACGAGTTCGACCGGCTGGGCGCCGCCGACCGGTACGCGCGGGTCGTCGGCCGGGCCCAGGCGGTCGGCATGGTCGCCGTGATGGCCGCGATGGGGTTCGCCGGTCCGGTCCTCGACCTCGGCGGCTACCCGGCCGTGGGCACGGCGAGCATCCTGGCCTGTGTGCTGACCTCGGTGACGGCCACGCGGTTCCCCGAACACCGGGAAGCGGTGCCGGGGCCGAAGCACGACTCCACCCTCGCCACCCTGCGGGCGGGGCTCACCGAGGTCCGCCGGGACCGGTCCGTACGGGGCGCGATGCTTCTCGTGCCGGCCGTCGGGGCGGTCTGGGGCGCGCTCGACGAGTACACGCCGCTGCTGGTCCGGGACACCGGGGTGGCCGAGCAGACGGTTCCGTACCTGCTGCTGGTGATCTGGGTGGGGCCGGCGATCGGCAGCCTGCTGACCGGCCTGGGGGAGCGGTGGGGCACGGCCCGGCTGGGGTCGGTGCTCGCGGGCTCGGCGGTCGCGCTGGCCGTGGGGGCGCTGCTGGGGACACCGGCCGGCATCGCTCTGGTGGCCGTCGCCTTCGGGGGCTTCCAGCTGGTCAACGTGCTCGCCGACGCGAGGTTGCAGGACCGGATCGACGCGGCTCGGCGGGCGACGGTGACGTCCGTCGCGAGCATGGGGACCGAGACGGCGACGGTCGCCGTCTTCGCCGCGTACGCGGTGATCGGGGCGGCGGGGTATGCGCACGGGGTGGTGTTCGCCGTGTTCGCGGTGCCGTATCTCGTGACGGCGGGTGTGTTGGTGGGGCGAAGAGGCGCGTAGAGCGCGGGGCGCGTGGGCGGCTGCGGGTGCATTGTGGCTGATCGCGCAGTTCCCCGCGCCCCTCAAGGGGCGCGGGTGGCGCCCTTTCTCAGGCGCGCAACGAATCGTCGTGCGGGCCGGCACCCACGCAATGAATCGTCCCTCGGTGCGCAATGGCCGCCGCTTGTCCGGGTCGGCGCGGCGGCCGTACCGTCTTTCTGGCCCCCTTTCTGGCCCCCGAACACCCCTTTGTCCCGGTGAGGAACACGCATGCGTACCGCCCTGCTCCAGAGCTCCGGTCTGCCCGGCTCGGTCGTCGGGAACCTGAAGGTGCTCGACGAGGCCGCGGGGCGGGCCGCCGACGCCGGGGCGGGGCTGGTGGTGACGCCGGAGATGTTCCTGACGGGGTACGCGATCGGCGACGACATCGCGCGGCTCGCCGAGGCGGCCGACGGCGACTCGGCCGACGCGGTCGCCGAGATCGCGGGACGCCACGGCGTCGCGATCGTCTACGGGTACCCGGAGCGCGCCGGTGAGGCCGTCTTCAACTCGGCGCAGCTCGTCTCCGCCGAGGGCGTCCGACTGGCGAACTACCGCAAGACGCATCTCTTCGGCTGCTTCGAGCGCGACCACTTCGCACCCGGCGAGCGCAGCGTCGTCCAGGCCGACCTGGGCGGGCTCCGCGTCGGACTCCTGATCTGCTACGACGTGGAGTTCCCGGAGAACGTCCGCGCACACGCGCTCGCCGGCACCGATCTGCTGGTGGTGCCGACGGCCCAGATGCATCCCTTCCAGTTCGTCGCCGAGTCGATGATCCCGGTGCGGGCCTTCGAGAACCAGATGTACGTCGCCTACGTCAACCGGGTCGGCCGCGAGGGGGAGTTCGAGTTCGTCGGGCTCTCCACACTGGCCGGGCCGGACGGGGTCGCGCGCACCCGCGCCGGACGCGCGGAGGACCTCGTCCTCGCCGAGGTCGACCCCGCGTTCGTCGCGGCCTCCCGCGAGGCGAACCCGTATCTCCAGGACCGTCGCCCCGGTCTCTACGGCTCCCTCGTCTGAGCCCCGCCCCCCCGCCCCACCCCGAACACCCGCTTCACCGCAAGGAGTCCGTACCCCATGACGTCCACCGTGCCCAACGCCGTCGAGCACGCAGACGAGCAGCAGCCGCCGATCACCATGTTCGGCCCGGACTTCCCGTACGCGTACGACGACTTCCTGGCCCACCCGGCCGGTCTGGGCCAGATACCGGCCACCGAGCACGGGGCCGAGGTCGCGGTCATCGGCGGCGGGCTGTCCGGCATCGTGGCGGCGTACGAGCTGATGAAGATGGGGCTCAAGCCGGTCGTGTACGAGGCCGACCGGATCGGCGGGCGTCTGCGGACGGTCGGTTTCGACGGGTGCGATCCGTCGCTCACCGCCGAGATGGGGGCCATGCGCTTCCCGCCGTCCTCCACGGCGCTCCAGCACTACATCGACCTGGCGGGTCTGGAGACCCGGCCGTTCCCCAACCCCCTCGCGGAGGCCACGCCGTCGACCGTCGTCGACCTCAAGGGCGAGTCCCACTACGCCGAGACCATCGACGATCTGCCGCAGGTGTACCGGGACGTGGCCGCCGCCTGGAAGGCCTGCCTGGAAGAGGGCGCCGACTTCTCCGACATGAACCGGGCGCTGCGTGAGCGGGACGTGCCGCGCATCCGGGAGATCTGGGCGAAGCTCGTCGAGCGGCTCGACAACCAGACCTTCTACGGCTTCCTCTGCGACTCCGAGGCGTTCAAGTCCTTCCGGCACCGCGAGATCTTCGGCCAGGTCGGCTTCGGCACCGGCGGCTGGGACACCGACTTCCCCAACTCCATCCTGGAGATCCTGCGCGTCGTCTACACCGAGGCCGACGACCACCACCGCGGCATCGTGGGCGGCAGCCAGCAGCTCCCGCTGCGGCTCTGGGAGCGTGAGCCCGAGAAGATCGTGCACTGGCCGTTCGGGACGTCCTTGCGGTCCCTGCACGCCGAGGGGGAGCCGCGGCCCGCCGTCACCCGGCTGCAGCGGACCGCCGGCAACCGGATCACGGTGACGGACGCGAACGGTGACATCCGTACGTACCGGGCGGCGATCTTCACCGCCCAGTCCTGGATGCTGCTGTCGAAGATCGCCTGTGACGACTCGCTCTTCCCGATCGACCACTGGACGGCCATCGAGCGGACCCACTACATGGAGTCCAGCAAGCTCTTCGTGCCCGTGGACCGGCCGTTCTGGCTCGACAAGGCCGTCGACGACAGGGGAAATCCGACCGGGCGGGACGTGATGTCGATGACGCTCACCGACCGGATGACGCGCGGGACCTACCTCCTCGACGACGGCCCCGACAAGCCCGCCGTCATCTGCCTCTCCTACACCTGGTGCGACGACAGCCTCAAGTGGCTGCCACTGTCGGCGAACGAGCGGATGGAGGTCATGCTGAAATCGCTCGGCGAGATCTACCCGAACGTCGACGTCCGCAGCCACGTCATCGGCAACCCGGTGACCGTCTCCTGGGAGAACGAGCCCTACTTCATGGGCGCGTTCAAGGCGAACCTGCCCGGCCACTACCGCTACCAGCGGCGCCTGTTCACCCACTTCATGCAGGACCGGCTGCCCGACGACAAGCGGGGCATCTTCCTCGCCGGCGACGACATCTCCTGGACGGCCGGCTGGGCGGAGGGCGCGATCCAGACCGCGCTCAACGCGGTCTGGGGTGTCATGCACCACTTCGGCGGCACCACGGACGCGACCAACCCCGGCCCGGGAGACCTCTACGACACGATCGCTCCCGTCGAACTCCCCGAGGACTAGAAGCGTCCTGAAGATCTTGAAAATGCGCCCGGCTTGCCCTGCTTGATGGCGATTGACATTTACCGGCAATCCAGGGTGAGTCGGGCGGCCAGAGCAAGATCTTCAGCGGTCTCCCAGGGCCTGTCGCTTGGACCACGCCTGGGCCGCGGGGCTTGGTAAGCACATCTGCCGCGTTGTCGTCAGTTGCCAACGCTCCGCGTTGACGCCGTCCTCCGCCTTGCAGCTGCACGCACCAAGCCCCGCTCACCGGCAGCCGTCAGGCGCCGTCGCCCGAAGCCGCCGTGATCCAAACGACAGACGCTAGGAGCGGGTTCGGGGCCAGTCGGCTCGCTCGGGCAGCGGGGTCAGCAGCATGCGGCCCGCCAGGCCCACCGCCGCGTCCAGCCGGTGGGCGAACTCCTCGGCGAGATCCGGGAGTCCGCGCAGCGCCCACAGCGCGCGGGCGGCCGACCAGCTGGCCTCACGGGCGCGTTCCAGGCTCCACGCGCCGAGCAGATGGGTGAGCGGATCAGCGATCTGAAGCAGATCGGGACCCGGCATCAGCTCCTCGCGGATACGTTCCTCCAACGCGACGAGGACATCGCCCACCTGCTCGAACTCGTCCTCCAGATCGGCTGGTCCGCAGCCGAGCGTACGACAGCTGTCCACGACGGCCAGCGCGAGATCGTGCCCGATGTGCGCGTTGATGCCGCAGAGGGCGAACTGCAGCGGGCGTACCCCGGGATGACGCCGGAACTGCAGCAGCGGCCGCCAGCACGCGGGTGCGCGGCCGCCCTCGGCGACGCTCAGATACCGCTCGGCGAAGAGCACGTCCAGAGTGATCGCGGCCTCGGCGTCCGGGAAGTGACCGGTGTCCAGGCGCCGGCCGATGGCCTCCGTGACGGCGAGGTAGACCCCGTTGAAGACCGCGATTCCGTCCCGCTCGGGAAGGACCGCGTCCAGTGCACGCATACGGCGGACGACGGTGTCCACCGCGCCGACCGCGACCGCCGTGCCCGTCGAGTCCCCGGAATTGGTGAAATGTTCCCACTGCGCCATAGGGGGCAGGGTCGCAGGCCTACGCTGACACCGGTGCCGCCGTGCCCGGCGCGTCCCCGGAACGGGGTAACGCGGGCGCGGCGGGAAGTGCCGGGGAGCCGACGCAGTGCGGCCCGGGGAGCAGGGGGGAGCACCACGTGTCAGGCTTACGCGCCCAGCGTCTGGCCGCACGCCGGGCCGAACGTCGGCGGGCGGTGCGGCGCGCGGCCATGACGGCCGCCGCGGCGATCGTGGCCGTCGTCGGAACGGTCACCGCGATGGTGGCGGCGACGGGCGGCGAGAGGGGCGACGAGGACCGACCGCCGACGAGCCGCTCAGGGGGCCACCCGTCCGGTCTCTCCGCCCCCTCCGCGCTTTCCGGCCCGACCGGACCGGCTTCTCCCGGCCCCACCTCCCCACGACACACCTCGACCTCGCCGTCGCCCTCGCACTCGCGCGGGCCCTCGGTGAAGGCCGGCACGGCGCCCTCGGCGGAGCGGACCGAACGGCGGGCCGCACCCGGGACCGGCCCCGGCGAGCTCTACCGCCACCCCGACTCGCAGGTCCTCGACTGGGTCCGTGACCACCCCGACGACCCGCGCGGCGCCGCCATCGAGACGGGCATCGCCGATCGCCCCGCCGCCGTCTGGTTCACCGCCCCCACCCCCGCCACGATCACCTCACAGGTCGCGGCGGTCGCCTCCGGGGGCGCCGCGCGGGACCAGGTGCCGGTCCTCGTGGCCTATGCGATCCCCGACCGGGACTGCGGCGGTGCCTCGCAGGGCGGGGCGCCGAACCTGGACGCGTACGACACCTGGATCGACGCGTTCGCCGCCGGGCTCGGCTCGGACGACGTCATCGTGATCCTGGAGCCGGACGCGATCGCCCAGTCCGACTGTCTCTCCGCCGACGCCCGCGCCGACCGCTTCTCCTCACTCGCCCGCGCGGGCCGGGTCGTCAAGGCGGCCAACCCGAGCGCCCGCGTCTACTACGACGCCGGGCACTCGGAATGGAACACCCCGGTCGAGCAGGCCGCACTCCTGCGGCAGGCGGGCGCCGCCGCTCCCGACGGCTCCGACGGCGTCTTCAGCAACGTGTCGAACTTCAACCGCACGCAAGCCGAGGTCGCCTACACCCGCCGAGTCCTCGACGCCCTCGGCGCTCCCGCCGACCTCGGCGCCGTCATCGACACCAGCCGCAACGGCAACGGCGCCCCGGCCGACGGCGCCTGGTGCGACCCCGCGGGCCGCGCCCTCGGCCGCCCACCCACCCTCACCACCGGCGAACCCCGCGTCGACGCCTATCTGTGGGTGAAACTCCCGGGCGAGTCCGACGGCTGCCGGGGGAGGGCCGGAGCGTTCTCGCCGGGGTACGCGTACGAGCTGGCGCGCGGGTGAGGGGGAGCCCGGCGCCCGGATCAGGGCTTCAGGTCGGGCAGCGGGGGAACCGGGCGCGGCCGGGTCAGGGCTTCAGGTCGGGCAGCGGGGGAACCGGGCGCGGCCGGGTCAGGGCTTCAGGTCGGGCAGCGCCACGTTCGGCCGGGGCACCTGCGGGCGGTCGCGATCGCTGGTGCGCAGCACGCCCGCGAAGACGACCAGGCCGCACGCCAGCACGGTCACCAGGCCGAACGAGACGACCAGGCTGGTCAGCTGCGCCAGGCCGCCGATCGCGCTCGGCGCGACGAGCCCCGAGGTGTAGGTGATGGTGGCGACCCCCGCGATGGCCAGACTGGGGTTCGACCCGCTGCGGCCCGCGGCGGCGAAGCAGAGCGGCACGACGACCGCGATGCCGAGGCCCATCAGGGCGAACCCGGTCATCGCCACCGCCGGTGCGTCCGCGACGACGATGAGGACCCCGCCGAGTGCGGCCAGCACGCCGCCGGCCCGGACGGTACGGACCGAGCCGAAGCGGTTGACCACCGCGTCGCCCGCCAGCCGGGCCACCGCCATGGTCAGCATGAACCCGGTGGTGCACGCCGCCGCGAGCCCGGCCGAGGTCTCCAACTGGTTCCGCAGGTAGACCGCCGACCAGTCCAGGGCCGCCCCCTCCGCGAACACCGCGCAGAACCCGACCGCGCCGATGAGCAGCGCCGACTTCGGCGGCAGCGCGAACCGGGGCGGCGGCTCCTCGTCCTCGGTGGGCCGCAGATCCAGGACCCACTGGCAGGCGATCAGCCCGAACGCGGTGAGCGAGGCCGCGGCGAGCGCGTGGTGCAGCCGGGCGTCCGACCCGAGGTGCGCGGCGAGCGTGCCGGCCGCCGAGCCGACGAGGGCGCCCGCGCTCCACATGCCGTGCAGCCCCGACATGATCGACTTCCCGAGGCGGTTCTCCACGTCGACACCGAGCGCGTTCATGGCGACATCCGCCGTGCCCGCCGACGCGCCGTAAACGAACAGCGCGAGACAGAGGGTCCAGAGGTTCGGCGCGAGGGAGGGCAGCACCAGGGCGAGCGTCCACAGCGAGAGCAGTCCGCGCAACGCCGTCCGGGCGCCGAACCGGTGGCTGATGCGTCCCGCAAGCGGCATGGCCAGGGAGGCGCCGATCGCGGGGAAGGCGAGTGCGAGACCCAGCTGGCCCGCGCTGACACCCGCATGGTCCTGGATCCACGGCACGCGGGTCGCGAACGAGCCGGTGACGGCGCCGTGCACCGCGAACACGGCCGCCACGGCGTACCGCGCCCGCCTCACCTCGCGCCGCTCGTAGATCACCGCGCTCATTCTCCGCCTCCGTGAATCCTCGGTATGCCGCGAGGCGCCGCGCCTCGGCTGTCGTCGCGTCGCGAGGGCGCCGAGCCCCGACTCCGGGTGCGCCACGAGGGCACTCGGCCGGCCTTCGGCTCTCGGCCGTCGTACGGACGGCGGCCCAGCCGGCGCTGCTCCCGGCGTCTCCCGTGCCCCGCGCCACGGATGCGTCCTGTACGGGGGCACACCCCCGCGCTCCGTTCCTCAGCCGCCTGCCTGTCTGCAACCGCCTGCCTGTCTGCCCGCCTACCGCCCTCGGCTCTCCGGTTCCCCGATGCCCTAGGCCCACCCGGGTCCCATGGCGCTGACGTAAACTATCAGGAACCCTGCCTGATAGATAGGAGGTGGGGCGGGGAGCAGGTGCTCCAGGCCCGACCACCCCTGAGCGCCGCCTTTCTGGGAGGATCCCGGCATGCCCGCATCACCCAGCACCGCCCGAGCCATCAACGACCGGCTCGCCCTGCGGCTGCTGCAGCAGGAAGGGCCGCTGACGGCAGGGCGGTTGAAGCAGCTCACGGGGCTGTCCCGGCCCACCGTGGCCGACCTCGTGGAGCGCCTCACGGCCGCCGGGCTGATCGAGGTCGTGGGGGAGTCCGGGGAGCAGCGGCGCGGGCCCAACGCCCGCGTCCACGGCATCGTCGCCGACCGCGCGCACCTCGCCGCCCTCGATGTGCGCACCGAGGGCGTCTCGGTCGTCGTGGCCGACCTGATCGGCACGGAGCTGACGCGGGCGTCCGTCCCGATCGCGGACGACACCGGCACCGGGCCCGCGGTGGAGCAGGCGGTCACCCTGGTGGAGCGCGCGGCCAAGGAAGCGGGCGCCGACCGGCTGCACACGGTGGTGATCGGCGCCCCCGGCCTGATCGACCCGGCCACCGGAGAACTCCGTGACTCCAGCGGCCTGCCGGCATGGCACCGCCGCCTGGTCGCCGCCCTCGGCGAACGGCTCCCCGCGCGCGTGCTCGTCGAGAACGAGACCAACCTCGCCGCGCTCGCCGAACAGCGCGACGGCGCCGCCCGCGACCGCGACACCTTCGTCCTCCTCTGGCTGGGCCTCGGCACCGGAGCGGCCGTGGTCCTCGACGGCCACCTCCGGCGCGGTGCCTCCGGCGGCACCGGGGAGATCGGCTTCCTCCCGGTCCCGGGCACGGCCACGGTCCCCTCGGCCGTCGACTGCGAGGGCGGCTTCCACTCCCTCGGCGGCGCGGCGGCGGTGACGGCGCTGGCCGCCGCACACGGCCTCACGGCCGAGGCCGCGCCGCACGAGCCGTACGCGGCGACGCTGGTGCGGTCGGCGGCGACCACCCTCGCCACGAACGACGCGGCGCCCGCGTCGGCGCCCGCGCCCCACGCCGCCTTCCTCGACGCCCTCTCCGACCGCGTGGCCATCGGCGCCGCCTCGGTCGTCGCCGTGCTCGACCCCGGGTGTGTGGTGCTCGGGGGTGAGGTCGGGCAGGCCGGTGGGGAGGAGCTCGCCGTCAGGGTGGGGGAGCGGCTGGCGGCCATGTCGCCGCTGCCGACGGAGGTGCGGGCCGGCGGCCTCGGCGGGACCGCGGTCCTGCGCGGCGCGTTGCTCATGGCCCGGGAGGCGGCCCAGGACGACCTGTTCGGAGCGCCCGCGCGGTAGGTCCGACGTCCAGCCCGCGCGACAGCCGGACGTTCAGCAGGTCAGGTCCAGGGGGGTGACCCTCGTACCCGGCCCCCTGCTTCTGGCCTTCACCGCTTGCCCGGCCTCGTCCCGAACCGCCGCTCCAGGTGCTCCGCGAACGTCCCGTTCCCCACGGCCCGCTCCGGCGCCAGGTGTCCGCCGTCCCGGAAGCCCCGGTAGGCCGTGCCGAACAGGGGGACGTTCAGGAGCGGGCGGCGGCGGCCGGTGGCCGTCAGGTAGGCGCGGGCCAGTTCGGGGAAGGTGAGGATCTCCGGGCCGCCCAGGTCGTCCACCCGGCCCGCGGGGGCGCCCGCGGCAAGGTCCGCCAGACGGCCCGCGACCTCGGTGACGGCGACGGGCTGGTCGTTCACCCCGGCGGGGAGCATCATGACCGGCGGCTTCGAGAGAACATCGAAGAGCAGCACGAGAAGGTCGTGGAACTGGGTCGCGCGCAGGATCGTCCAGCCCAGCCCAGCCCGGCCCCCTCGACCAGGCGCTCGACGGCCAGCTTGGACCGGTAATAGCCCAGCGGCACCCGGTCCACACCGACGATCGAGATGTGGACCAGATGGCCCACCCCGGCCCGCCGTGCCGCCTCGATCCGGTGTTCCGCCGCCCTCTCGTCGCTTCCGCGCGGCGACGTCGCGCAGTGCACGATCGTGTGCACCCCGGCCACGGCCTCGTCCAGCCCGCTCCCGCCCGCGACGAGATCGACGGCGTACGGCCGCGCGTGCCTGCTGAGCACCCGCACCTCGTGCCCGTCCGCGCGCAACCGCTCGGTGAGAGGCCGGCCGAGAACGCCGGTCCCACCGGTCACCAGGATCGTGGTCATGCTGTCCGTCCTCTTCGCGTCGACGCGTCGCCGTCCCGAGGACACCAGCGTGCGGGTCACGGCCCCGGCCGGCAGCGCGGGGGACCCGGCGGCGGGGCAAGGGCCGTCGTCACCGCCGCCGGGCCGTTCGAGGCGGGTACCGCGACCGCAGACTTTAAAAGGACTAGACCAAGGTGGTCAATGGGTCGCGACCCTTTCGAGAGGGGCCGCCGTGACGGAAATTGACCCTAGTAGATTGTCGCGGCTTAATTTCGTCGTGTGGTTGGGTAGAGGTGGCGCAGTTTCACGCGTGCGTCGTCGGTGGTGAAGTGCCAGTCGACTTGGCGCTGGTTGCTGTTGGTGTGCTGCTGCCAGGCGGCGAGTTCGGTGTTGAGCACGGTGAGGTCGTCGATGCGGCGGTCCAGGCACTGACGGGTGAGCGCGGAGAGCTCGATCTCGGCGATGTTGAGCCAGGACCCGTGTTTGGGGGTGTGGTGGATCTCCAGGCGCTGGGCCAGCGCGAAGGCCTTTGCCGGGTCGAACGCCTCGTAGAGCGAGGCGGTGGTGTGGGTGTTGAGGTTGTCCATCACCAGCACGACCGTGGCGGCGTCGGGATAGTCCACGGTCAGCAGGTGCTCGACCTGGTGCGCCCAGTCGACCCTGGTCCGGCGGGACTGCGCGTCCACGCGCCGCCATCCGCGCAGCGGCTCGACCCAGCAGAAGATCGAGCAGGTCCCCGAGCGGACGTACTCGTTGTCCTCGCGCCGGTCACGGCCCGGCCGCGCGGGGAGCGGATCACGGACGTGGCCGAGCAGCTGGTACGGCTTCTCGTCCATGCACACCACCGGGCGCGCCGGGTCGAAGGGCCGGTGATAGACCGCCAGGACGTCCTCCATCGCCGCGGCGAAGGCCGCGTTCGCGGCCGGCGGGATGGTCCAGCACTTCTTCACGTGAGGGCGCAGTTCCGTTTTTTTAAGACCCGCCCGATCGTGGAGTGGTCCAGATCCGGGATGTCCTCGGCCAGCGCGACGTGCTTCTCCAGCAGGCGCAGCGACCAGCGGGCGTGTCCTTCGGGCGGCGTCGAGCAGGCCAGCGCAATCAGTCTTGCCTCGACCTCGCCGGTCACCGGGGAGGGCACCGGCGGCAGTGCGCGTTCCTTCCGGCCGACCGTGGCCCACACATCGCCGCCGGTCTCCGCATACCGCTTCGAGATCAGGCGGACCGAATCGCACGAGACCCCGACCCGCTCCGCGATCACCGCCCGCGGAGCGACCTCGCCGGCCGAGGTGTCCAACGCGAGCAGCACCCGCGCCCGCCTGATCATCGACGCGCTGCGGACCCCCGTCGTCGTCACACGCTCCAACGCCCGACGGTCTTCGGCACTCAAGACAACCGGATACTTCTTCTGCGAGGACACAGCACCCCCTGCCCGGCCGGACGGAAGCATCAAGCGAAGCCTGCCCGACACCAACTCCACCAACCATAACGACACTTAGTCGCGACAGTCTACTAGGTCAGTGATAGCCGAAACCCGTCGGTGTTCGCCGGAGAAGTCCAGTGATGCCGCCTGTGAGCCACCCCACAGCCCTCACTCGCATGGGTGCCGACCGGGCGTGGCACACTGGCCATGTACCAGAAGCAGCGCACTCCGGGGTCGGTGAAAGTCCGAACCGGCGGTTACAGTCCGCGACCCGGTCGCTTCCAGCGGCCGGTTGACCAGGTGAAATTCCTGGACCGACGGTTAAAGTCCGGATGGGAGGCAGTGCGCGGCGGGTGGGCATACGTGCGCGCCGCCGTCTGTTTTCGGTCTGCCTCGACAGGGGTGGGCCCACACACGGCGTCGCTCCCGGTGCCGCTGTCCGCTCTGTCTGTCGTCTTCGACAGCCCCGGAGTCCGTGCCCCACGAGGCAGGAGGACCCGGGAAGTGTTCACCGGAATCGTCGAAGAGCTGGGTGAGGTCACCGCCGTCGAGAACCTCGGCGACTCCTCCCGCTTCCGTCTGCGCGGCGCCGTCGTCACCCAGGGGGCGAAGCACGGCGACTCCATCGCCGTCAACGGCGTCTGTCTCACGGTCGTCGAGCACGAGGACGACTGGTTCACCGCCGACGTCATGGCGGAGACCCTCGAACGCTCCAGCCTCGGCGCCCTCGCCGTCGGCTCCCGAGTCAACCTCGAACGCCCCATGGCCGTCGGTGAGCGCCTCGGTGGACACATCGTGCAGGGCCACGTCGACGGAACCGGCCAGGTCATCGAGCGCAAGCCGTCCGAGAACTGGGAGATCGTCAAGATCTCGCTCCCGGCGGACCTCACCCGGTACGTCGTCGAGAAGGGCTCCATCACCGTCGACGGCATCAGCCTCACCGTCGTCGACGCCGGCCCCGATTACTTCACGGTCAGCCTCATCCCGACCACCCTCGACCTGACCACACTCGGCCGCAAGCAGCCCGGCGACCCGGTGAACCTTGAGGTCGACGTCATCGCCAAGTACGTCGAGCGCCTGTTGGGCAGCCAGGGGACGGCGGGCACCCCGGGAGCGGGACGGTGAACTCCCTGAACAGCGTCGCCTTCACCGCCTTCGGCCAGCAGATCCTCTGGTCGGACATGATCGGCAACGTCCTCGGACTGATCGCCCTCGCCCTCGGCGCGATCCGCTCCCTGTGGAACTGGCCCGTGCAGTTCCTCTCCGGCCTGGTCCTCTTCAGCCTCTTCGTCGGCGACCTCACCGGCAGCGCCGGCAAGCAGGTCATCGTCATGGCCGTCGCCGCGTACGGCTGGTGGCAGTGGAACCGCACCAAGGGACGGTCGGCGGACGGCGCCATCACCCCCCGCTTCGCCACCTGGAGCGAGCGCGGCTACCTGATCGCCGGCGCCGTGCTCGGCACCCTCGCCGTCGGCGGCCTGTTCACCGCCTTCCCGACCCTGTCCTGGGACCCCTGGCCGGACGCCTACATCTTCACCGGCACCATCGTCGCCATGTACGCCCAGGCACGCGGCATGGTCGAGTTCTGGTTCGCCTGGCTGCTCGTCGACCTCGTCGGCGTTCCCCTCAACTTCGCCAACGGATACGCGTTCTCCGGATTCGTCTACATCATCTACGGCGCGCTCGTCCTGTGGGGCATGCGCGACTGGTGGCTGCGCTCCCGCAAGCCCGCCCTGGAAGGAGCCCCCGCATGAGCACGGCGCCGATCCTCTACAGCACCGACGACATCGAGGACTTCCGGCTCGACCCCGTCGAGCAGGCCATCGCCGACATCGCGGCGGGCCGTCCCGTCGTCGTCGTCGACGACGAGGACCGCGAGAACGAGGGCGACCTCGTCATCGCCGCCGAGAAGGCCACCCCCCAGATCATCGCCTTCATGATGAGCGAGTGCCGGGGCATGATCTGCGCCCCCATGGAGGGCGACGAGCTGGACCGGCTCGAACTGCCGCAGATGGTGCAGCAGAACACCGAGTCCATGCGCACCGCCTTCACCGTCACCGTCGACGCGGGCCCCCGGCACGGCGTCACCACCGGCATCTCCGCCTCCGACCGCGCCACCACCCTGCAACTCCTGGCGAGCGGCACCGCCGAGCCCGGCGACTTCGTCCGCCCCGGCCACATCTTCCCGCTGCGCGCCCGCTCCGGCGGGGTGCTCGTGCGCGACGGCCACACCGAGGCCGCCGTCGACCTCGCCCGCCTCGCGGGTCTGCGCCCGGCCGGCGCGATCGTCGAGATCGCCGGCGAGGACGGCCGCATGCTGCGCCTGCCCGATCTGATCCCGTTCGCCCGCAAGCATGGCCTGACGATCATCTCCATCGAGGACCTCATCGCCTACCGGCGCGGCTCCGAGCCCACCGTCAGGCGCGAGGCGAAGACCCAACTCCCCACTGCCTTCGGTGACTTCACGGCCTACGGCTACCGCTCCACCGTCGACGGCGTCGAGCACGTCGCCCTCGTCCACGGCGAGATCGGCGACGGCGAGGACGTCCTCGTCCGGGTCCACTCCGAATGCCTCACCGGCGACATCTTCCACTCGCTGCGCTGCGACTGCGGCCCTCAGCTGCAGACCTCGCTCCAGCGCATCGCCACCGAGGGCCGCGGCGTCGTCGTCTACCTGCGCGGCCACGAGGGGCGCGGCATCGGACTGCTCTCCAAGCTGCGCGCGTACGAACTCCAGGAGCTCGGCCGTGACACCCTCGACGCCAACCTGGAGCTGGGCCTGCCCGCCGACGCCCGGGACTACGGCGCCGGTGCCCAGATCCTCCAGGACCTCGGCGTCCGCAGCCTGCGCCTCATGACGAACAACCCCGAGAAGACCGACGCCCTCGTCCGGCACGGCCTCGCCGTCACCGACCGCGAGCCGATGCCCGTCCGCGCGGGCGAGCACAACCTGCGCTACCTGCGCACCAAGCGGGACCGGATGGGCCATGACCTGCCCTGGCTGGACACGGCCACCACGTCCACCTGCGGCAACCAGTAACACCGAACGACCAGCGGCAAGACCAACGAGCAAGAGTTCCAGGAACCAAGGAGCAACGTGAGCGGCAAGGGCGCACCCGAACTGTCCGTACGCAACTGCGGCGACCTGCGCGTCGCGGTCATCGCGGCCCAGTGGCACGAGAAGGTGATGGACGGCCTCGTCGAAGGCGCCCTGCGCGCCCTGCGCGACCTGGGCATCGACGAGCCGACCCTGCTGCGGGTCCCCGGCAGCTGGGAACTCCCCGTCGTCGCCAAGGTCCTGGCCGGTCGCGGCTACGACGCGATCGTCGCCCTCGGTGTCGTCATCCGCGGCGGCACCCCCCACTTCGAGTACGTGTGCCAGGGCGTCACCCAGGGGCTCACCCAGGTCTCCGTCGACACCGGAGTCCCCGTCGGCTTCGGCGTACTGACCTGCGACACCGAGGAGCAGGCCCTGGACCGCGCCGGTATCGAGGGCTCGAACGAGGACAAGGGCCACGAGGCGGTGACCGCGGCGGTGGCGACCGCCGCGACCCTCCGCTCAGTATCTGAACCCTGGCGCTGAGGCACGGCCGGTTGCGCGTAGGCTGAGCCTCACCATGTCCAAGAAGACGTTCGAGGAGCTCTTCACCGAGCTCCAGCACAAGGCCGCCCAGGGCGATCCCGCCACTTCCCGCACCGCAGAACTGGTCGAGAAGGGCGTCCATGCCATCGGCAAGAAGGTCGTCGAGGAGGCCGCCGAGGTCTGGATGGCCGCCGAGTACGAGGGCAAGGAGGCAGCCGCCGAGGAGATCTCGCAGCTGCTCTACCACGTCCAGGTGATGATGGTCGCCCGCGGCATCTCCCTGGACGACGTGTACGCCCACCTCTGAGCCGCACACCGCATTCGATCCCGTACGTACGAACGAAGGAAGCTCGCCTCATGCTGCGCATCGCCGTCCCCAACAAGGGTTCCCTGTCCGGCCCTGCGGGGGAGATGCTGCATGAGGCCGGCTACCAGCAGCGCCGGGAGTCCAAGGAGCTGCGGATCGTCGACCCGGCCAACGAGGTCGAGTTCTTCTACCTCCGCCCCCGCGACATCGCGATCTACGTCTCCTCCGGCCGCCTCGACATCGGCATCACCGGCCGGGACCTGCTCATCGACTCCGGCGCCAAGGCCGAGGAGATCCTTCCCCTCGGCTTCGCCCGCTCCACCTTCCGCTTCGCCTCCAAGCCGGGCACGGCCGACGGCGTGGCGGACCTCAAGGGCAAGACGGTCGCCACCTCCTACGAGGGCATCGTCGCGGGCCACCTCGCGGACAACGGCATCGACGCCTCCGTGGTCCACCTCGACGGAGCCGTCGAGACCGCCATCGAACTGGGCGTCGCCGAGGTCATCGCCGACGTCGTCGAGACCGGCACCTCCCTGCGCAACGCCGGCCTGGAGGTCTTCGGCGAGCCGATCATGAAGTCCGAGGCCGTCGTCATCCGCCGCGTCGACGCCGACACGACCTCGGAGAACGAGCCCAAGGTGCAGCAGTTCCTGCGCCGCCTCCAGGGTGTCCTCGTGGCCCGGACGTACGTGATGATGGACTACGACTGCCGCGTCGAGCAGCTGGAGAAGGCCGTCGCGCTCACCCCGGGCCTGGAGTCCCCGACCGTCTCGCCGCTGCACAACGAGGGCTGGGTCGCCGTCCGGGCGATGGTCCCGGCCAAGGAGGCCCAGCGGATCATGGACGACCTCTACGACATCGGCGCACGGGCCATCCTGACCACCGCCATCCACGCCTGCCGCCTTTGACGGCCGGGGAGTCGCACGCCATGCCGGACCAGTCCCCCCTCCCCGCCCTGCCCGTCACTTTTCGGCCGGGCCGCACCCGGGCCGTACTGCTGACCGCCGCCGGCGCGATCTTCGTGGTCATCACGGTCGTCGCGCTGCTGCTGCCCACGCTCGGCCCGGGGGAGCGGCTCAGCTTCGTCTTCACGGCGGCCATGCTCGCCGGGGTGCTGTGCATGCTCTCCCGGCCCAAGGTCGTCGCCGACGAGGCCGGCGTCACCGTCGTGAACATCACCGCGCGGCGGCAGCTGGGCTGGGCCGAGATCGTGCAGGTCAACCTGCGGGTGGGCGACCCCTGGGTCTTCCTCGACCTCACCGACGGCACCAGCATGCCCGCGCTCGGCATCCAGCCGGGCATCGCCAAGCAGCGAGCCATCGAGGACGCCCGGACCCTGAGGGCGCTGGTCGAGGCCCGGTCGGTCACCGAGCCCGAGCAGCGTCAGGGCTGACCCGGACGCGTGTCCGGGGGGACCCGGACCAAGATCAGGGCCGACTCGGGGCCGTCGCCCCTGCCGCACCGGCCCCTGTCTTGATTAATCTGTTGGCGGAGGCGTTTTCGTCGCGCCTCCGCCTCTGTCGTTCCACCCCGGAAGGCAGGGGCTCCCTGCTATTCGAGGAGTGACTCCCTCCAGCGATGGACGGATCGTCCTGTAGTACCTGCGCCGCCCCCTCCCGGCACACCGAGGCGGCGGCATGACCATCCCCCTGCTGCTCCTCGGAGCCGCGTTCCTGCTGATCCTCGCCAACGGCTTCTTCGTGGCCGCCGAGTTCGGCCTCGTCACGGTCGAGCGCCCGGAGGCCGAGAAGGCCGCCGCCGAGGGCGACCGCCGGGCCCACAAGGTGGTGGGCGCGCTCAAGGAGCTGTCCTTCCAGCTCTCCGGCACCCAACTCGGCATCACCATCACCTCCCTGGTCGTCGGCATGCTCGCCGAACCGGCTCTCGCGGAGATACTCCACGGCCCCTTCACCGCCATCGGCATACCCGAAGGCGCCGTGTCCGGGGTGTCCGTGGTCGTCGGCATGCTGCTGGCCTCGGCCGTGCAGATGGTGATCGGCGAACTGGTCCCCAAGAACTGGGCGGTGTCGAAGCCCATGCAGGTCGCCCGCTTCGTCGCGGGCCCCCAGCACGTCTTCTCCCGTCTCTTCCGCCCGGTCATCGCCGCTCTCAACGCGGTCGCCAACCGTCTGGTCCGCGCCTTCGGCGTCGAGCCCACCGACGAGCTGGCCTCCGCCCGCACCCCCGGCGAACTGGTCTCCCTCGCCCGGCACTCGGCCCAGGCCGGCGCCCTGGAACAGGACACGGCCGACCTCTTCGTCCGTACCCTCTCCCTGGGCGACCTGACCGCGGAGAACGTGATGACACCGCGTGTCAAGGTCAGCGCCCTGCAGTCCTCGGCCACCGCCGAGGACGTGGTCAACCTGACCCGCGCCACCGGCCTCTCCCGGTTCCCCGTCTACCGGGAGCGGATCGACGAGATCGTCGGCATGGTCCACCTCAAGGACGCCCTCGCGATCCCCGCCCACGAACGACTGCACACCCCGGTCGGCCGGATCGCCAGGACCCCGCTGCTCGTCCCCGAGTCGCTGCCCGTGCAGCCGCTGCTGGCCCGGCTGCGCAGCGAGCAGCCCATCGCCGTCGTCGTCGACGAGTACGGCGGGACGGCCGGGGTGGTGACCCTGGAGGACATCGTCGAGGAACTGGTCGGCGAGGTGCGCGACGAGCACGACGTGCACGAGCGGCCCGAACTCGCCGCAGCCCCGCCCGAGGACGGCCGCCTCGCCTGGGACGCCGACGGCAGCTGCCGCGTCGACGTGCTCCAGCGCATAGGTCTCGACGTCCCGGAGGGCCCGTACGAGACGGTCGCCGGCCTGGTCGCCGATCTGCTCGGCCGTATCCCTGCCCCCGGCGACCACGCCGAGCTGCCCGGCTGGCGGCTGGCGGTGCGCCAGGTCGGCCACTACCGCGCGGAGCGCGTCCGGCTCGTGCGCACCGCATCCGCCACGGACACCGCCCCCGGCCGGGAGGCGGCAGCCGTCGGCAAGGACACCGCCGCGGCGGCGGCCGACGTGAAGGCGACCATCCCCGTCACGGAGGCTGCCCGCGTCACGGGCGCCACCCCCGCCACAGACGCCGCCTCGGCCGTGGAGGCCACCCGATGAGCATGCTCCAACTCCTGTTCGCCCTGCTCCTCGTGCTCGCCAACGGCTTCTTCGTCGGCGCCGAGTTCGCCCTGGTCTCCGTCCGGCGCAGCCAGATCGAACCCCTCGGGACCACCCGGTCCCGCCAGGTCCTCCACGGCCTGGAGAACCTGCCCCAGATGATGGCGGCCGCCCAGTTCGGCATCACCGTCTGCTCACTGACCCTGGGCGCGGTGGCCGAGCCGACGGTGGCCCGGCTGCTGGAGCCGCTCTTCGAGGCGATCCACCTGCCGCACGGCATGATCCATCCCCTGGGCTACGTCATCGCGCTGGCCGTGGTCGTCTTCCTCCACCTCGTCATCGGCGAGATGCTGCCGAAGAACCTGGCGATGGCGGCGCCGGAGAAGACGGCGCTGTGGCTGAGCCCTGCCCTGGTGGCCTTCGCGCGGCTGTGCAAGCCCGTCACGGCCGGTCTCGGTGCCTGCGCCCGCGTGGTCCTCAGACTCTTTCACGTCGAGCCCAAGGACGAGGTCGAGGCCGTCTTCACCAGCGTCCAGCTGGGTCGGCTGGTCGAGGACTCCGGGCAGGCCGGGCTGCTCGACCCCGAGGAGCAGGAGCGTCTGGAGGACGCGCTGGAGCTGGGCTCCCGCCCGGTGACGGACGTCCTGCTCAAGCGGGACACCCTGGTGACGGTGGCCCCCTCGGTGACGCCCGCGCAGGTCGTGGCCCTGACCGCCCGCACGGGCTACTCCCGCTTCCCGGTGGTCGCGGAGAACGGGGCCTTCATGGGCCGCTACCTCCACGTCAAGGACGTCCTGGACCTGGAGGACTCCGACCGTGCCGTCCCCCAGCAGATCTGGCGGCCCATGACCACCCTCCGCGCGGAATTGCCGCTGGACGACGCGCTGACGGTCATGCGGCGGGCCGCCACGCATCTGGCGCAGGTGGCGGATGCCTCCGGCAAGGTGCTCGGTCTGGCGGCGCTGGAGGACGTCCTGGAACTGCTGGTGGGCGAGGTCCGGGACCCGGCCCACCGGGAGGTCCCCCCGACCCGGGTGACAGAGCCAAGGCTCAGCGAACCCCCGAAGCAGGCCCTCGCCAGCTGAGTTTCGCCTCCGCCGCCCCTACCCGTCCCATCCTCAAGGGGCTGCGCGCCCCTTCGACACCCGCGTCAAAGACTCGGGGCTCCGCCCCGGACCCCGTTCGCGCAGTTCCCCCGCGCCCCTGAAAAGGGGCGCGGGGAACTGCGGGAGAAGCCCCACCGACCCGCAGACGACCGACAAGCGAGCGGGGTCGAAGGGGCGCAGCCCCTTGAGGATGGGACGGGTAGGGGCGGCGGGGGCGAGAAAGACTCACATCGCCGAGGGTTCTCCGGGCCCCCGCCCCGACAAGACCTCCCCGTACGCCTGCATCAGATCCGGCAACCGCAACGTCGACAGATCATCCCGCGTAGGAATCGACGGATACCCCGACAACCGCAGATCCCGGTACGCACAGCTCTTCTCGTACAACGTCCGCAAGAACCGCCCGTTCCCGAGCTCGTCGATCCACCCCTGCTCCACGACATGCCCGGAGATGGACCGCAACTCGTCGAGGGCCTCCTCGTCCCACACGTCCCCGTTCTCCGTCGCGAGCACCTCCCCGATGGAGGTCAGCTCCAACGGCCGGTACGAGGGAAAGTCGACCCGCGTCGTGAACCGGGACGACAGTCCGGGGTTCGCCGCCAGCAGCCGGTCCATCCCCTCCGGATAGCCGGCCAGGATCACGACCAGATGGTCCCGGTTGTCCTCGGCCCGTTTCAGCAGCACCTGAAGCGCCTCGTCCCCGTACGCGTCCCCCTTGCCGTACCCGGAGTTGGACAGGGAGTACGCCTCGTCCACGAACAGCACCCCGCCGATCGCCGAGTCGATCAGCTCGTTGGCCTTCACGGCGGTCTGCCCGAGGTACTCGCCCACCAGATCCGCACGCTGCGCCTCGACGAGGTGATCGCCGCCGAGCAGCCCGAGCGCGTAGAAGACACGGCCCAGTATTCGCGCCACGGTCGTCTTCCCGGTGCCCGAGGGCCCGGAGAAGACGAAATGCCGCTTGGGCGGCTGCACGGGCAGCCCCTGCCCGGCCCGCAACCGCGCCATGTTCAGCTGCGCGGACAACGCCTTGACCTGCCGCTTCACCGGCTCCAGCCCGACCATCCGCTCCAGCTCGGCCAGCGCCTCCTCCAACAGCTCCGGATCCGTCGGCCCCGCCGGCAGGGACAGCGGCTCCACCGGCACCACGGCGGACTTCTCCCGTACGAAGGTGTCGCCGGCCTCGGGCGGCAGCCCGCCCGACGGCGGCGGTCCGGGATCGGACACCTTCAGATCCCGGCCCTCGGCGTCGAAGAACGGCTCCAGCCCGTCGCCGTCGAGCACGTCCTGGCCGATCCCGGCGAGCGAGATCGCGGCGAAGTCGCTCGCATCGTCGTCGTACCCGTCCCCCTCGGCGATCGCGGCCAGCCGGGCGGAGGTGTCCATGAAGGCGGGGTCGACCCGGTGCACGGCCCGGTACAGCGGCAGCGCGGCCGCGCTGCGCCCCGTGCCCTCGTGGGCGCGGGCCAGCCAGTACCGCAGCTCCTTGCGCTGCGGCTGCTCGCTGCGGCAGCGCATCAGCGCCGCGGAGAGCAGCGGCTCTGCCTGCCCGTACGTCTCCAGCCGCACCCTGGCCATCCCGCCGAACAGGCCGGCCTCGATGCCCAGCAGGGGATCGTCGAGCAGCGGATCGGTGTGCCGGACCAGTTGCTCCCAGTCCTTGACCAGATAGGCGCGGCAGGCGTGCAGAAACCGCACCTGATGGTCCGCGTCGACCGGCGGCAGCCCGGCGAGCGCCCGGTCCAGCTCGGGCACATGGCGTCCGTCCAGCCAGTGCGAGGCGTGCGCGAGGAGCAGATCACGCGGGCTCTCCAGCACCGGCTGTACCCACCAGCCCAGCCAGTACCAGGAGTTGAGGGTACGACGGTGCCGCGTGCGCTGCTCCCCGAAGCGTTCCCGGTGCCGGAACATGCGCAGCAGCGCGGTCGTCGTGTCCACCCGGAGCGCGTGCAGCCCGAGCCAGCCGTCCGCCATGCCCGGATCCATCCGCACCGCGGCGCGGAACTCCTCCTCCGCCTGCGGATAGGCGCCCATGGTGTAGGCGTCCACGCCTCGCAGCCAGGCGAGGTCGGCCGGGGCCTCGGGGCCCCGCGAGCCGAAGTCCATCACGTCCCCCACAAACCGTGCCCCCGCTGGAAACCGAACGGGCCGGTGCCCGTCGGCAGCCTTCGTCGAACCGCTGTGCCGCGGACGGGAGTTGCGCCGGTGCGTTGCTGCAGCCGTCCGAAGGTCGCACCTTGGGCATCGTACCTGCGGGTCGGGCGCCCTTCGAAGGGTGCCGCAACCCTCGTCCTGCGAGGTGGGAGCAGACGGGGCGCATTGCGGACGGTCACCGAGGGTGAAGGAATGGTGTCCCTGGGGTTCCGGAAAGCCGCGAAGAAGGCAGAACGAAGCCCCCGATCACGGGGGAACAACCGGGGGCTTCGCGTATCTGGGCGGTATCGAATGACCGCACATTGAGAACGTAAGACCTGTACGGCCCCCCGGTCAAGCCGAGTTGGGGCCCTCGGGCAACTTCTCGGACAGCCCTCTTCACAAGTTCAGCACATTGCGGATGGCTCGTCACCCTGAGTGAGGTGCGGTGCCGATCCGGGAGCCGTCGGGGGTCCCGTGAGCACCTCGTACCCCGCGTTTCCCGGCCGAATCAGCAGATCGGCGAACGGCCGAGAAGGATCCTCGGCGAAATGCCGCCGCTCCGCCCGGACCCAGTCGGCCCAGAAGTCGTCCTGCTCCGCCCCGTCCCGCGCCCGCCCCCGTGCCCAGGCGTCCCCTTCCGCCACTTCCATCCACACGAGCCACGCCAGAAACGGCCGCAACACCCGTCGGCCCGCACCCACCCCTTCCACGACGACCACCGGCGCGCTCGGCAGCACACGCGCCGGGCCGAAGCCGCGTTCACGCCAGTCGTACGGTGCGTAGCGTGCGCTCCGCCCGTGGCGCAGCGGCTCGATCACCTGGTCCAGCAGGCGATCCGTCCACGCGAACAGCTCCTCGTGCGTCGCGATGTCGTCGAGGTGCAGTACCGGGGCGCCGCCGAGCGCGTCCGCCAGTCGTCCGGCGAAGGTGCTCTTCCCGGAACCGGCGTGCCCGTCCACCCCCACCAGCCGGACCGGCCCGCAGGAGGGCGGCAGCCGCCGCAGCCGCGCGGCGAGGTCGTCGACGGCGGGGTCCACGGGAGCGGGGGAATCGTGCATAGGTGGATTGAACACCATGCCGCGCGGCCGCGGATACGCCACTGGTGTCGACCAATATTGGCGGGCGTGGCGCGGCGCGAGGTGCTGGCAGAAGTCGTTCCCCGGCGTCCATAGTGGGCGAACAGCCGTGCGTCTGAACCGTTCCTTCCGGACCACTGGGGGTCACCCGCAGATGACGAGCCTCTCCGAGCCGTCCCGCAGGACCGTCCTGACCGCAGCCGTCGCCACCGCAGCCGCCGCGGCGGCCGCGGGAGCGGCGGGTCAGGCGGTCGCAGACACCACGAGCGGCCGGGGCGAGGCCCCCGTCCGCCCCACGCGAGCACCGGAACGTTTCACTGACTTCCGTGCCTGGACCTCGTACACCGACTGGTGCTCGGGCAGCGCCCGGGGCACCCTGGCGAAGGCGGGGACGCGGCCGGGGCTGGTGATCGACTCGCCGCTCGGGACCACCGACTACACCGACCCGCACACCGGGCGTACGGCCGCCTGGGAGTACGGGACCTGGACCTCGGCGGTCCACCGGCTCACGGTGCCCGCCACCGAGGCCGTCGCCTCCTGGAACGCGCACACCCCCGAAGGCACCTGGATCGGGATCGAGCTCAAGGGCACGTACTCCGACGGCACCGACACGCCCTGGTACGTGCTCGGCCGGTGGGCGGCCGGGGACCGGGACATCAGACGGATGTCCGTCGACGGCCAGAAGGACGGCAGAAGCAGTGTCTGGACGGACACCTTCGCGATCGACGACCCGGCGACGGGCCTGCGCCTGGCCTCCTACCGGCTGCGCCTGACGCTGTACCGCACGCCCGGTACCCGGCTGACCCCCATGGTCTGGCGCCTCGGCGCGATGGGCTCCGACGTCCCCGACCGCTTCACCGTCCCCGCCTCGACGCCCGGACTCGCACGGGAGCTGGACGTCCCGCGCTACTCGCAGGAGATCCACAAGGGCCAGTACCCCGAGTACGACAACGGCGGCGAGGCCTGGTGCAGCCCCACCTCCTCGCAGATGGTCATAGAGTTCTGGGGCAGGAAGCCCACCGCCGCCGACCTGGCCTGGGTCGACCCGGCGTTCACGGACCCGCAGGTGTGCCACGCGGCGCGGTTCACCTTCGACTACCAGTACGAGGGCTGCGGCAACTGGCCCTTCAACGCCGCGTACGCCGCCACCTACCAGGACCTCCAGGGCGTGGTGACCCGGTTGGGCTCGCTCACCGACCTGGAGACACTGATCGGGGCGGGCATCCCGGCGATCACCTCCCAGTCGTTCCTCGCGGAGGAGCTGACGGGAGCGGGCTACGGCACGGCCGGGCATCTGATGACGGTGATCGGCTTCACGGCCGAGGGCGACGTCATCGCCAACGACCCGAACTCGCCGACCAACGAGGCGGTGCGCCGGGTCTACCGGCGGCGCGAGTGGGAGAACATCTGGCTGCGGACCAAGCGGTACAACGCCGCCGGCAAGGTCGTCTCCGGCACCGGCGGCGTCTGTTACGTGTACTTCCCGGCGCGGCCCACGGCCCGCCAGCGCGCGGCGCTCTCGGCGGTGGGCATCCTCTGACGCGGCAGACCAGGTGCGGCGCGGCTCCCGGACGACCGGGGCCGCGCCGACGTGTGACCAAGGTCTCGGCCGCGAACCGCCCATGCGGTGGCAAGGTGGACGAGGCGGTGGGGGGAGCCCATCGCACACCGATCACACCAGCGAGCTGCCATGACCGCGACCTCCGCCACCGCCACCCGCGTCCGGACCCGCACGGGCGGGCCCGGGGACGACGGCCCGAAGATCGTCGAGCACGTGATGGGCTGGACCCTGGTCGTGGTCGTCGCGATGCTGGTGGCCCAGCTGGGTCTGCTGTGATCTGATCCGCCGCTCGATTCTGTCGATCAGAGTCGAACAAGCTGGTGGTGAGGGTCTGCCATACTGCGGTTGTCCCGCTGGCAGTTGGAGACCAGGACCGAAATTGAACAGCAGTCAACAGCGTGGAGTCGCACCGCCGCGGGTTCGCGGCACCGACCGTTCGCTGGCGCGCCGCGCCGAACTCATCTCCATCGGGCGCAAGTTGTTCGCCGACACGTCGTACGACACGTTGTCCATGGACGACATCGCGCGACAGGCGCACGTGGCCAAGGGACTGATCTACTACTACTTCAAGTCCAAGCGCGGCTACTACCTCGCGATCGTCGAGGACTCGGTGGCCGATCTGATCACGTTCGCGGCGAGCGGGCTCCAACTGCCGCCCGTGGAACGGGTGCACCGGACCATAGACTGCTATCTGCGGTACGCCGAGGACAATCAGGCCGCCTACCGCACGATCGTCAGTGGCGGTGTCGGCTTCGACACCCAGGTGCACGCGATCCGGGACGGCGTCCGCGAGGCGATCGTCGCCACCATCGCGGAGGGCGCGTACGGCAGGACCGACATCGAACCGGTCGCCCGCATGGGCCTGTTCGGCTGGGTGTGCGCGGTCGAGGGCGCCACGCTGGACTGGATCGACCGCCCTGAGCTGCCCCGAGAGACCATGCGCGACCTGCTCGTCAAGATGCTGGGCGGCTCGCTGCGCGCCATCGAGGAGCTGGCCCCGGCCTATCTCGCGCCGGAGCCCGCCCGCCGGGACGCCTGAGCGCTCCCCGGGGCGGCGACACCCGGCGACGCACTCGGGGTGGGGGTCCGTGACCGACCGACCCCCACCCCAAGTCCCCCTTCGCCGCGGTTACCTGATCGCCTTGATCAGTTCACCATCGGCGGTGTCGCCGCTCAGCTCCCAGAAGAAGGTGCCGCCGAGGCCCTGCGCGTCCTTGTACGCCATCTTCCCCTTGATGGTCCGCGGGGTGTCGTAACTCCACCAGTCGTCACCGCACTTGGCGTACGCGGTGCCGCCGACGATCCCGTTGGCCGGGCACGTCTTCTTGAGCACCTTGTAGTCCTCGTAGCCCGCCTCGTACGTCCCCGCGGCCGGGCCGGTCGCCGTACCGCCGGGCGCGGACCGAGTCACCCCGGTCCAGCCGCGGCCGTAGAAGCCGATGCCGAGCAGCAGCTTGGAGGACGGGATGCCGAGGCCCTTCAGCTTCTGGATGGTGGCGGCGGTGTTGAAGTGCTTGTCGGCGATGCCCGGGTACGGGTACAGCGGCGAGTGCGGGGCGGTGGTCGCGTCCCAGGAGCCGAAGTAGTCGTAGGTCATCGGGTTGTACCAGTCGACGTACTTCGCGGCGCCCGCGTAGTCCGCCGCGTCGATCTTGCCGCCGGGCTTGGCGTCGGCCGTGATCGCTGCGGTGACGAGCTCCTTCTTGCCGAATCGTTTGCGCAGTGCGGCCATCAGCTCCTCGAAGGACTCGCTGCCGCTGGTGTCGCAGGTGAGGCCGCAGGCGTTGGGGTACTCCCAGTCGATGTCGATCCCGTCGAAGACGTCCTTCCAGCGGGAGTTCTCGACGAGGTCGTAGCAGGAGTTCGCGAAGGCCTCAGGGTCCTTCGCCGCCTCACCGAAGCCACCGGACCAGGTCCAGCCGCCGAACGACCAGACGATCTTGAGGTTCGGGTGCAGCTTCTTCAGCTTGCGCAGCTGGTTGAAGTTGCCGCTCAGCGGCTGGTCCGCGCTGTCCGCGACGCCGTCCACGGACTCCTCGGCGGTGAAGGGCTTGTCGGTGTCCGCCCAGGCGTCGCCGAGGGAGCACTTGCCGTCGACGACGTTTCCGAAGGCGTAGTTGATGTGCGTGAGCTTCTTCGCCGAGCCTGAGGTCTCGATGTTCTTGACGTAGTACTTGCGGCCGTAGATGCCCCAGTCGATGAAGTAGCCGACGACCTTGGAAGGGGCCGCGCCGGGCGTGCGCTGCGGGGAGCCGGCCTCCGCCGGGGTGGCGGTCGCGGTGCCCGCTCCGGCGAGCAGTCCTGCGCCGAGAGTGGCGCAACACGTGGCGGCGACGAGCGTCCTGACGGGGACGCGGGGGCTGTGCGGTCTGAGCATCGTGACTCCGGGGGAGGAGAGCGGGACGGGGAGGGTCCTGCCTGGACCTGCTGTGCCGAGGGGGGTGAACGCGGTGTCGCGTTGTTGGTGGAGAACGTAGAGGACTAGACCACTGGGGTCAATGGTTCGGACCAATTTGGGTGAGGGTGCGGCGGGCTCGAAAAGTGCCCGGATGAACGGTCGTTAACCGGCGACTCGCTGCTCCGGATCGGGCATACTCCAAGCGCCACCGCCGCTGATCAGCGGCTTCCGCGATCCGGAGGAGGACCATCGGCTGTGGCACGTGTGACCCGGCGGCACCACCCCATCCCCGGTGAAGTGTCCGCCGCCGTGCCCTACAGGGAGGAGAGCGTTGCCATGCCCGAGCGCGCCGCGCAGCCGGTGGACCGTCAACTGCCCACGGAAGAGGCCCGCGATCTGATCTCGCTCGTCCGTGAGATCGCGCAGCGGGAGATCGCCCCGCACGCGGCCGCGGAAGAGGACGCCGGCCGGTTCCCTCGCGAACTCTTCGGTCTGCTCTCCGAGTCGGGACTGCTCGGCCTGCCGTACGACGCGGAACACGGTGGCGGGGGCCAGCCGTACGAGGTCTATCTGCAGGCGCTGGAAGAGCTGGCCATGGCCCGTCTCACGGTCGGCCTCGGGGTCAGCGTCCACACCCTGGCCTGTCACGCCCTCGCCGACTACGGGACCGAGGAGCAGCGGGCCGAGCATCTGCCGGCGATGCTGGGCGGCCGTCTGCTCGGCGCGTACTGCCTCTCCGAGCCCTCGTCCGGCTCGGACGCCGCGTCCCTGCGGACGAAGGCGGTACGGGAGGGCGAGGAGTGGGTGATCAGCGGCACCAAGGCGTGGATCACCCACGGCGGCAACGCCGACTTCTGCACGGTGATGGCCCGAACGGGCGGCGAGGGCTCCGGTTCCCGGGGCATCACGGCCTTCCTGGTGCCGGGGGACGCCGCGGGGCTGAGCGCCGCGGCACCGGAGAAGAAGATGGGCATGAAGGGGTCACCCACCGCGCAGCTCCACTTCGACGGGGTGCGCGTCGCCGACAGCAGGCGCATCGGTGAGGAGGGCCAGGGCTTCGCGATCGCCCTGTCCGCGCTCGACTCCGGACGGCTCGGCATCGCGGCCTGCGCGATCGGCGTGGCCCAAGCGGCACTCGACGAAGCGGTCGCCTACGCCACCGGACGGCAGCAGTTCGGGCGCCCGATCTCCGACTTCCAGGGGCTGCGCTTCATGCTCGCGGACATGGCGACACAGGTGGAGGCGGGCCGCGCGCTCTACCTCACGGCGGCGCGACTGCGCGACGCGGGCAGGCCGTTCTCCCGGCAGGCGGCCATGGCGAAGCTGCTGTGCACCGACGCTGCGATGAAAGTCACCACGGACGCCGTTCAGATCCTCGGCGGGTACGGCTACACGACGGACTTCCCCGTCGAGCGGTACATGCGCGAGGCCAAGGTGCTCCAGATCGTCGAGGGAACCAATCAGATCCAGCGGATGGTCATCGCACGTCACCTCGCGGGGCCCGAGTCACGCTGAACGAACCACGGGAGAAGCCGGGCGCCCCGAACGGGTCCGCGCGGGTGCCGAACTGGTCGAGACCGCTCGGCGGCGTCGCCAGTCGCACCCACTCCGGATCGTGACGCCCCGGCAGAGTGCGGCCCCGGTCGGCCCAAGTCCGCAGCAGAGCACGGTAGATGGGCGGGTCCTGAAGCGGGGCCGACCCTTGCGGAAGCGATTCTGCCGAAGCCGGTACGAAGATGTGAAGCCGACTCCTGGTCACCGAAAAAGGTGGGGTCATACCGGGCCAACGCGCACGAGGCCGCGCTGGTCACCGTTCCCGGGAATCGTGTCTGAGTTCGCGCCGGAACCGAACGGGGCAGGACGGGCCTGCCCGCCGGGCACGGAGGCGTCGGGCCCGACCGGGCCCTGAATCAGGCGGCCTGGCGCTGATCGGCCTGGCTCTGCTCGGGCTGCTGACGCCGCATCACCGGCACGCGGATCGGTCGCGAGCCCGGGCCGCCGACGTGCGAGAAGGGCTGGGTCCGCCAGTCGAGGCCCTGCGGGAGCGTCAACAGCAGCGCGGTGTCCTGCTCCTGAGCCTCGACGGACTCGTCCGCCGACCGGGCCTCGCTCGCCGAACGACCGGTGCCGGCACAGGCCGTGAGCCCGAAGGGGTTCCACGGCGACACGACGCGCGCGTGCTCGGGGAGGCTGTCCTCCTCGGACAGCAGGGCGATGGGCTGAGCGCAGTCCGGGCAGATCACCCGGTACGTCTCGAAGGTGTCGTACGCGTCGAACTCGTCGTCCGGTTCGACGCCCTCCGGCTCGGGCTCGATGACCGCCTGGAGTCGCTTGGGTGCGGTACGACCAGGGCGCTTAAGATTCTGCATGGGATTCTCCCCCTCGGGCTGGGCCGTGAAGGCACTGCGGCCTCGACCACAGCAAGCACTTCCCGCCCCGTCTCGGAGGTAATCACGAGATCATCACGAAGCCTGTTCGGGTGCTGTGGTCTTCGTCACATGCCGCTCGCAGGTGCCCCAGATGGTCCGGCTGTCACCCGTATGGCTCACAGGCGGTTCTCGGGCACATCACGAACCGGGCATGACCTGCGCCGCTCAGGTATCGGAGGCGATCAACCGCCCTGTAGGTTCTTGCGCCATGGAGGAGCTGGACCGACAGATCGTGCAGCTGCTCGTCGCGGACGGGCGGATGAGCTACACCGACCTGGGCAAGGCCACGGGCCTGTCCACGTCGGCGGTGCATCAGCGGGTGCGCCGACTCGAGCAGCGTGGCGTCATCCGGGGCTATGCCGCGGTCGTCGACCCGGAGGCCGTCGGGCTGCCGATGACCGCGTTCATCTCGGTCAAACCGTTCGATCCCAGCGCCCCCGACGACATCGCCGAACGCCTCGCGGGCGTCCCGGAGATCGAGGCCTGCCACAGCGTCGCCGGCGACGAGAACTACATCCTCAAGGTCCGCGTGGCGACCCCGCACGAGCTGGAGGAGCTGCTGGCGCGCCTGAGGTCGCTCGCCGGCGTCTCGACGCGGACGACGGTGGTGCTGTCCACTCCGTACGAGGCCAGGCCCCCGAGGATCTGACCGCCGCGGCACGGCCGCCGCCCGACTTCTCCTCGACCGCCTGCCGCCTGCCGCCTGCCGCCTGCCGCCTGCCGCCTGCCGCCTGCCGCCTGCCGTTTGTCTGGCATCTGTGCCGTCTGCCGGTCTGCCGCTCGTCGGTTCACTGCCGACTGCTCATCGCTGTGGGCAGTCGTTCCGGGCGATGGGGGCACCTCCCGCTCGAGCGAAGTCGAGAGTGGGGAGGGGCGGGCGCAGCCGACAGCACCGGGTGCCTCGAAACACCGGCCCAAGTACGTCGCGGCAGCCGCCGCACGCGAGACTGTCCCCATGAGCGATCGCACAGCCCCGTCGAACACCGTGTTGCTCCGCGGTGGAGAAGTCCACAGCCCCGCCGACCCGTTCGCCACCGCGATGGTCGTGGAGCACGGCCAGATCGCCTGGGTCGGCTCCGAGGGCGCCGCCGACGCCTTCGCGGCCGGCGTCGACGAGGTGGTCGATCTCGAAGGGGCCCTGGTCACCCCGGCGTTCACCGACGCCCATGTGCATACCACCGCCACCGGCCTCGCGCTCACCGGCCTCGACCTCACCGCCGCCCCGTCCCTGGAGGCCGCGCTCGTTCTCGTACGGGAATTCGCCGCCGCGCGCCCCGGCGACCGCGTCCTCCTCGGTCACGGCTGGGACGCCGCCCGCTGGCCCGGGGGCCGCCCCCCGACCCGCGCCGAACTCGACGAGGCCACCGGCGGGCGCCCGCTCTACCTGAGCCGGATCGACGTCCACTCGGCCGTCGTCACCACCGCCCTGCTGGACATGGTCCCCGGCGCAGACACCTTCGAGGACGGCCCGCTCACCCGCGACGCCCACCACGCCGTACGCGCCACCGCCCTCGGCGCCATCACCCCCGCCCAGCGCATCGAGGCCCAGCGCGCCTCCCTCGCCCACGCCGCCTCCCTCGGCATCGGCTCGCTGCACGAGTGTGCGGGCCCCGAGATCTCCTCCGAGGACGACTTCACGGGGCTGCTGCGGCTCTCCGCCGAGGAACCCGGCCCGCGCGTCGTCGGCTACTGGGCGGAGCGCGACGTGGAGAAGGCGCGAGCCCTCGGCGCGGTCGGCGCCGCCGGCGACCTCTTCGTCGACGGCGCCCTCGGCTCGCACACGGCGTGCCTGCACGAGCCGTACGCCGACGCCGACCACACCGGCACGGCCTACCTGGACGCCGTCGCCGTCGCCGCCCATGTGATCGCCTGCACCGAGGCGGGCCTCCAGGCGGGCTTCCACGCCATCGGGGACGCCGCGGTGGCCGCGGTGGTCGAGGGTGTGCGGATGGCGGCCGAGAAGGTCGGCCTGGCCCGGGTGCGGGCTGCCCGGCACCGGGTCGAGCACGCCGAGATGCTCACCCCGGACACCGTCGCCGCCTTCGCCGAACTCGGCCTCACCGCTTCCGTCCAGCCCGCGTTCGACGCGCTGTGGGGCGGGGAGGAGGGCATGTACGCCCAGCGGCTGGGCGTCGACCGTGCCCGCACCCTGAACCCGTTCGCGGCGCTGCTGCGGGCCGGGGTGCCCCTGGCGTTCGGGTCCGACAGTCCGGTCACGGCTCTGGACCCCTGGGGCACCGTCCGGGCGGCGGCCTTCCACCGCACGCCGGAGCACCGGGTCTCCGTGCGTGCCGCGTTCACGGCGCACACACGGGGCGGCTGGCGGGCGATCGGACGCGACGACGCGGGCGTCCTCGTGCCGGGCGCTCCCGCGGACTACGCGGTGTGGCGCACCGGCGACCTCGTCGTCCAGGCCCCCGACGACCGCGTCGCCCGCTGGTCCACCGACCCTCGCTCCGGCACCCCCGGCCTGCCCGACCTGAGCCCCGGCTCCGACCTGCCCGTCTGTCTGCGGACCGTGGTCGCGGGGCGCACGGTTTTCGTACGGCCGGGCGAGTGATCTCCCGGGGGACGCGGAGCCGATCATGGCCCGCCGAGGCACCGCGCGACCTGCGCATCCTCCCCTCCCACCAGGCATGAGAGGCAATCTCCGCAGGTCAAACGGTGGTTGACAGTTGGCGGCAGGGGGCGGGTAGGTTCTGCCGGGTCCACCACCGGACGTCCGACCGGGGAACTTCCGCGCGGTCGCCGAAGCGCCGCTGGGTCAGGGGCGGTGTGCCGCACCGGCGCACCCTCACTGGGAGCCAGGCCCAGGGTCCGCGCTCCGGCGAGGGAACGTTCCGGCCCGGTCGGGTAGGTGCGACCCGGGTGGGGCCCGGACGCTCAGTAGACAACGGCTTTCGGTCGACCCGCAGCCAGCGGGCCCCAGGTCGGCCCGAAGGGCGTCGGGCCCCCATCCGTCGCAGGTGATTCCCCCCTCCGCCCGCGGCCTCGCAGGTCGTGCGAGGTCCTCTCCGGCGGCGCACGGGCTACGCAGAGCGCGCTCCCGCACACCCCCTGTTGAATCGACACCCCTCTGGACACCGGCCGACACTCCATCGCAGGCCGTGGCCACTATGGTGGTCCCCTGCGTACGGAGGACTTGAAGGGGCAGCAGTGAACGACGGCGACGGGACCCTCGCGGCTCAAGGCCAGGAGAGGCGGTTCGGCCCGCTCGGCACGGCCTTGGTGATCATCCCGACCTACAACGAGGCGGAGAACATCAAGGCGATCGTGGGCCGGGTGCGCAAGGCCGTTCCCGACGCGCACGTCCTGGTGGCCGACGACAACAGCCCCGACGGCACCGGCAAGCTCGCCGACGAACTGGCCGTCGAGGACGACCAGGTCCAGGTGCTGCACCGCAAGGGCAAGGAGGGGCTCGGCGCGGCCTATCTCGCGGGCTTCCGCTGGGGCATGGAGAACGGCTACGGCGTCCTCATCGAGATGGACGCCGACGGCTCGCACCAGCCCGAGGAACTGCCCCGGCTGCTCACCGCGCTCAAGGGCGCCGACCTCGTCCTCGGTTCCCGTTGGGTGCCGGGCGGGCGCGTCGTGAACTGGCCCAGATCCCGCGAGTTCATCTCCCGCGGCGGCAGCCTCTACTCCCGGGTGCTGCTCGACGTCCCCGTGCGTGACGTCACCGGCGGCTACCGGGCGTTCCGCCGCGAGACCCTCGAAGGGCTCGGCCTCGACGAGGTCGCCTCGCAGGGGTACTGCTTCCAGGTCGACCTCGCCCGCCGCGCGATCAAGGCGGGCTACCACGTGGTCGAGGTGCCCATCACCTTCGTCGAGCGCGAGTTGGGCGACTCCAAGATGAGCCGGGACATCCTCGTCGAGGCGCTCTGGCGGGTCACGGCGTGGGGTGTCGGGGAGCGGGTCGGCAAGGTGCTGGGGCGGGACGGGAAGCTGCCGGGGCGGGACGACCGAAAGCCCTGATCTCCCCTTATCCCGTGCTGAGCCCGGGCCAGGCACACTGGGAGCATGACGACTGGCGTTCCGTCCTCGACCCACCCTGTCCGGCCCCGGCGTTCCCGGCTGCGCACGTTCCTGCCGCTGGGCGTCGCCGCATGGCTGGTGCTGGAGATCTGGCTGCTCACGGTGGTCGCGGGCGCGGCCGGCGGGTTCACGGTCTTCCTGCTGCTCGTTGCCGGCTTCGTCAGCGGCTCGGCCGTGGTGAAGCGGGCCGGGCGGCGGGCGTTCCGGGTGCTGTCCGAGACGCTGCAACAGCAGCAGGGTGGGGCGGCCCCAGCGGGAGCGGGACCCGGATCCGGACCCGGCTCAGGAAAGAGCGAGGGCAACGGCTTCCTGATGCTGGGCGGCCTGCTGCTGATGCTGCCCGGGCTGGTCTCGGACGCGGTGGGGCTGGTGCTGTTGATCCCGCCGGTGCAGAGGGCGTTGGGGCGCTACACGGAGCGGACCTTCGAGCGGAAGATTCGTGAGGCGAGTTCGGGTTCTCTCGGGGATGCGTTCCAGCAGGCGCGGATGCACCGGCCCGACGGCAAGGTCGTGCAGGGGGAGGTCATCCGGGACGACGAGGGCTCCGGGGGTTCTGGAGACCTGCCGCCCCGTCCGCCGCTGAGCCGCTGAGCCACTTCCTCGCCCCCGCCGCCCCTACCCGTCCCATCCCCAGGGGCTGCGCCCCTATGACCCTCATCCGCGGGTCCGGTGGGGGCTGGTCGCGCAGTTCCCCGCGCCCCTGAAAAGCAGGGGCTGCGCCCCGTGCTTTTCAGGCCCGCAGCCCTTCGCTTTCTGGGCCGCGGGTGCCTGCAGCTTTCAGGGGCGCGAGGAACTGCGCGAGAAGCCCCACCCACCCGCACCCGACAACGCACTACGCAGGTCAAAGACCGCGGGCGCCGTACAGGTTCGTACGGCGCCCGCGGTCATCGGTTGCGCTGTCGGTCCGCCCGGCCCCCGGAGGGGTTACGCGGACTTGCGGCTGTCTCGCGGATGCACCGCGATGTTCATCGCGCCGGAGCGGAGAACCGCCAGGCGCTCTTCGAGGACCTCTTCGAGTTCCTCACGCGTGCGCCGCTCCATCAGCATGTCCCAATGTGTACGCGCGGGCTTGGCCTTCTTTTCCTCAGGGCCGTCGCCGTCCACGAGGAGTGCCTGGGCCCCGCAGACCTTGCACTCCCACTCCGGCGGAATCTCCGCCTCGACCGAGAAGGGCATCTCGAAGCGGTGCCCCTTCTCGCATGCGTACTCCACGGCCTGGCGCGGAGCCAAGTCGATGCCGCGGTCCGTCTCGTAGCTGGTCACCACGAGGCGCGTGCCGCGAAGAGCTCGCTCACTCATGAATCGTGCCTCCCGGGCTTGTCGCCCACAGGACAGGTGTCGCTGTCGTCGTCATCCGGTCAACGTCCGGTCGGCGGTAAAGATTCCCGTTCCGTGTCCCGTTCCGGGTCATGCGTCGCCGTCGTAGCCGCCCTTGTTGTACCCACCGGCGCCCGGTTTGTCACATCTGGCAGCAGATGTCACCCAGCGTTTCGGCATCTTTGACGCGCAGTAACGGTACGCCAGGCAGGCCAAACGCGTACACTACAGCTCTTTCGCTTCCGGCGCTAAATCCTGTCCGGCACGGGATTGCCCGCGTCGCTGATCGCCCGGCGCACCGGAACCCTCATGAGCAGGGCGAAGCCCAGGACGAAGAAGGCCACCAGCGAGATGATCGCGTCCCGATAACTTCCGGTCAGCTGGTAGGTCACGCCGAACAGCAGCGGGCCCAGCCAGCTCATGCCGCGGTCGCTCATCTCGTACGCGGCGAAGTACTCGGCCTCCTTGCCCGGCGGGACGAGATGGGAGAAGAGGGAGCGGGACAGGGCCTGGCTGCCGCCGAGGACCAGGCCGATGCCCGAGGCGAGGACGAAGAACCACAGCGGGGCACTCGCCGGGAGGAAGTAGCCGGCGGCGAGGATCAGGGTCCAGGCGACCAGGGAGCCGAGGATCGTGCGCTTGGCGCCGTGGCGGCGGGAGAGCCGGCCCATGCCGAGGGCGCCCCCCACCGCCAGGATCTGCACCAGCAGCACGGCCACGATGAGGGTGGACTGCTCCAGGTCGAGTTCCTCGGAGCCGTACACCGAGGCCTGGGAGATCACCGTCTGGATGCCGTCGTTGTAGACGAGGTAGGCGAGGAGGAAGCTCAGCGTCAGCGGATGGCGCCGCATGTCACGGACGGTCGCCGCCAGTTGACGCAGTCCTGGGGCCGTCGTTCCCGCGGACTCGCCGGCCGGTCGACGCCGGTCGCGCAGACGGTTCAGCGGGATCAGGGTGAAGGCGCCCCACCACAGGCCGGCCGAGGCCAGACAGATGCGGACGGCCATGCCCTCGGAGATGCCGAAGGCCTCGTGGGCGGTGAAGAGGATCAGGTTCCCGACCAGGACCAGGGAGCCGGCCGCGTAGCCGAAGGCCCAGCCCCGGGAGGAGACGGCGTCGCGCTCCTCGGGCGGCGCGATCTGTGGCAGGTAGGAGTTGTAGAGCATCATCGCGACGGACTGCGCCGCGTTCGCCACGACCAGCAGGACACCGCCGAGCAGATAGCGGTCGCCGTCGAGGAAGAACATGCCCGCGGTCGCGGCGGCGCCGACGTAGGCAGTCGCGGCCAGCAGCGGCTTCTTACGGCCCGTACGGTCGGCGGCCGCACCCACCAGCGGCATGATCACCACGGCGAGGATCACCGACAGGGACACCGAGTACGCGAAGAAGGAACCGGCGCGGACCGGTATGCCCAGCGGATGGACGTAGCCGTCCGCGTCGGCGGCGGACTTGGCGACCTCGGTCAGATAGGGGCCGAGGAACACGGTCAGGACGCTGGTCGAGTAGACGGAGCAGGCCCAGTCGTAGAAGTACCAGCCGCGTTGTTCGCGCCGTCTGCCCGCGGCCTCGTCGGCCGCGTCCGTCCGCACGGTGTCGGTGCCCACCCGTGCCCCCCTCGCTTCCCCGTGAACGGGCCGCGCGAGGGCGTCAGACCCAGGTCCCCCGGTCCTCAAGCACTTTGCGCAGCGTGTCGATGTGATCGGTCATGATGCCATCGACGCCCAGGTCCAGCAGTCGGTGCATACGTTGCGGTTCGTTCACGGTCCAGACGTGCACCCGCAGCCCGCGCGCATGGGCCGCGCGCACGAACCGGTGGTCGACCACGGGCACCCCGGCGTGCGATTCGGGCACCTGCGCGGCGACCGCCGAGCGGCGCACCGTGGCGGGGACGCCCCACGAGCGCAGCCGCAGCCCCAGCACGCCGCTCGTGCCGTACGAGGTGGCCAGGCGCGGACCGGCGAGGCGCTGGGCGCGGGCCACCCGGGACTCGGAGAAGGAGCCGACGCAGACCCGGTCCCAGGCCGCGGTGCGGGCGATCAGGTTGAGCAGCGGGTGCAGCGCGGGCTCCGCCTTGACGTCCACGTTCCAGCGGACCTCGGGGAACTCTTCGAGCAGCTCCTCGAAGAGAGGGACCGGCTCGACGCCCGCCACACGCGCGCTGCCGATCTCCCTCCACGACAGATCGGCTATCCGGCCCGCCCCGTCGGTCATCCGGTCCAGGGTCGAGTCGTGGAAGGCGACGAGCTTGCCGTCGAGCGTGGCGTGGACGTCGGTCTCGATGTAGCGGTAGCCCGACTCCACCGCCCGCCGGAACTGGGCCGTGGTGTTCTCCAGGCCGTCGGCCGCCCCGCCCCGGTGGGCGAAGGCGATCGGGCCCGGGTGGTCGAGGTAGGGGTGGCGTATGAGGGCGGTCACCTGGGAAGTATCGCCCGCTTCGGTGGACCGGTGGCAACGACCGTGCTGCCGGTTTCCGAGGGCACGGCGAACACGCGCAGGAAGAACTGGGTCAGGGGCCCTATGCAGAGGGCGTAGAGAAGGGTGCCCACCCCGACCGTGCCGCCGAGGACGAAGCCGGTGGCCAGCACCGCGACCTCCACGGCCGTCCGCATCAGCCGCAGCGAGCGCCCGGTGCGCCGGTGCAGCCCCGTCATCAGGCCGTCGCGCGGGCCCGGGCCGAAGCGGGCCGCGATGTAGAGACCGGTCGCCGCGCCGTTCAGCACGATCCCGGCGGCCAGCAGGGGGATCCGTACGGCCATGGTGTGCGCCTCCGGCACCAGCGCCAGGGTGGCGTCCATCGCGATGCCCACCACGAAGACGTTGGAGACCGTGCCGAGGCCCGGGCGCTGACGGAGCGGGATCCACAGGAGCAGCACCGCCGCGCCCACGACGATCGACACCACCCCGATGGTCAGCCCGGTCAGCTCCGCCAGGCCCTGGTGCAGCACGTTCCAGGGCTCCAGGCCGAGCCCCGCCCGTACGAGGAGCGCGGAGCTGGCGCCGTACAGCGCGAGCCCGGTGTAGAGCTGGACCAGCCGACGCCCCCGATGCGGCCGTGCGGGTTCCCGTCTGTCCTGTTGCGGTTCGGACCGCGGTTCGTGCCGTGGCTCGTGCTGTGTGGGCAAGATGTTCCCCCTGGTGGTGCCGGTGGCCTGACGCATGACACTCTGTGGCTTGGAGAGAGATGGCTTCCATGGCCAATTCGCGGAAGGTGGACTGGAAACATGGCGCAGTGGACTTCGGCGGTCGGCGCGGCTCAGCTCGCCCGGCTGCTCACCTCGCAGCAGGAGCGCCCCGCCGGCCCCGGCACCCGCCGCCCGCCCGCCTACCGCGCGCTCGCCGACGGGATCCGTCTGCTGGTGCTGGAGGGCCGTGTGCCCGTCGCGGCCCGGCTGCCCGCCGAGCGGGAGCTGGCGCTCTCCCTCTCCGTGAGCCGTACGACCGTCGCGGCGGCCTACGAGGCGCTGCGCACGGAGGGCTTCCTGGAGTCCCGGCGGGGAGCGGGCAGTTGGACCGCCGTGCCGGCGGGGAACCCGTTGCCCGCGCGCGGTCTGGAGCCGCTGCCGCCCGAGGCGCTCGGATCGATGATCGACCTGGGCTGCGCCGCGCTGCCCGCGCCCGAGCCCTGGCTCACCCGGGCGGTGCAGGGCGCGTTGGAGGAACTGCCGCCCTACGCCCACACGCACGGCGACTACCCGGCGGGGTTGCCCGCCCTGCGCTCCATGCTCGCCGACCGGTACACCGCGCGCGGCATCCCGACGATGCCCGAGCAGATCATGGTCACCACCGGCGCCATGGGGGCCATGGACGCCATCTGTCACCTCTTCGCCGGGCGGGGTGAGCGGATCGCGGTGGAGTCGCCGTCGTACGCCAACATCCTCCAGCTGATGCGGGAGGCGGGGGCGCGGCTGGTGCCGGTCGCCATGGCGGACGGGCTCGCCGGGTGGGACATGGACCGGTGGCGGCAGGTGCTGCGGGACGCGGCGCCGCGATTGGCGTACGTCGTCGCCGACTTCCACAACCCGACCGGGGCGCTCGCCGACGAGGACCGGCGGCGGGGGCTCGTCGACGCGGCTCGGGGCGCCGGGACGGTGCTGGTCGCCGACGAGACGATGAGCGAGCTGTGGCTCGACGACGACGTGGAGATGCCGCGGCCCGTGTGCGCCTTCGATCCGGCGGGGTCCACGGTGATCACGGTCGGGTCCGCCAGCAAGGCGTTCTGGGCGGGGATGCGGATCGGGTGGGTGCGGGCGGCGCCGGATGTGATCCGGAGTCTGGTGGCGGCCCGGGCGTACGCGGACCTGGGGACGCCGGTGTTGGAGCAGTTGGCCGTGAACTGGCTGATGAATACCGGAGGTTGGGCGCAGGCCGTGGGGGTGCGCCGGGAGCAGGCCCGGGAGAACCGGGACGCTCTGGTGGCCGCGGTGCGCCGGGAGCTGCCCGACTGGGAGTTCTCGGAGCCCCGGGGCGGACTGACGTTGTGGGTCCGCACCGGGGGGCTGTCGGGGTCGCGGCTCGCGGAGGTGGGGGAGCGGGTGGGGGTCCGGGTGCCCTCCGGACCCCGGTTCGGGGTGGACGGGGCGTTCGAGGGGTATGTGCGGCTGCCGTTCACCGTGGGGGGAGCGGTGGCCGAGGAGGCGGCGGTGCGGTTGGCGGCGGCTGCGCGGTTGGTGCGGGACGGGGCGTCGGGCGGGAGCGAGGGGCCGCGGACGTTCGTGGCGTGAGGGCGCGGTTGGTGGGTGCGCGGCGGCTCATCCCCTCAGCTCGGCCGTCCGCTCGATCCGTCCGCTCTTCCCTCCGCCGGGGCCGCCTTGGTGAGGGCGTCCGCCAGGGTCGTGTGGGGCGGGAGCAGGTCCAGCACCGCCTGGCGGTGGGGCTCGGGGGTGGTGTCGTCGTAGGGGTCGGGTGTGGTCGGGACCTGGAGGCGGAGTGCAGGGGCGGGGCCCAGGCGGGCGTAGCCGCGGCCCGGGGGCATGTCCGGGGTGGGCGTCGTGGGGGGTGCGGCGCCCAGAACCGTCTCGACCTGGCCTGGGGAGGCGGGGCCCAGCACGACACGCGCGCGCGTGTGCTGGCGTACCACCTCCGTGAGGGCGTCCAGGTGGTCGAACTGTTCGGTGATCACGACGGTGACGTCGACCGCGCGGCCGTGCCTGAGGGGGATCTGCAGGAGGGACTGCGGGTCGGGCCGGCCCTCGGCCGCGGCGAGGTGGGTGAGCACGGTCGGGCGGTCGAGGAGGAGCCACAGGGGCCGACGGATGTCGTCCGGCGCCGGTAGGCCCGCCTGACGGGCACGGTTCGTGGCGATCAGCCGGCGCTCCGTCTCCTGGGACGCCCACTCCAGGCTCGCCAGGGCCCCGGAGATCCCGCTCTCCACGGCGAGGACCCCGTCGCGCCCGCTCAGGCACGCGTACTCGCCGCTGCCGCCGCCCTCGACGATCACGACGTCGCCGTGCTGGAGCGCCTGGAGGGCGATCGAGCGGAGCAGGGTCGTGGTGCCGCTGCCGGGCTCGCCCACGGCCAGCAGATGAGGCTCGGTGGAGCGGACGCCGGTGCGCCAGACGACCGGCGGCACGTCCCGCTGCTCCTCGCCGGAGGAGAGGGGGAGCGTGCGCTGGACGTGGGTCTCGTCGGTGAAACCGAGGACCGTCTCACCCGGTGCCGTCACGAAGCGCTGTGCGGTGATGTCGGTGGCGAGCGGGGGGAGGACGGCGACGGTGAGCTCGTTGCCCTCCTCGTCCCAGGTGAAGCGGTACTCGCGGCCGCGGCCCGCCTTGGTGTGCAGCAGTTGCTCGACGCGTGCGCGCGCCTCCGCCTCGCCGTCCGTGAAGTAGGCGGGGTAGCGGATCAGCAGGTGGCAGATCCGGCCCGTGCCGTCGAAGGCGTAGGTGGGGAAGGCCTTGTCCCAGGCGCCGCCGCGCGCGTAGAGCGGCTCGGGGTCCTCGGAGGCCGAGAAGTAGGGGACCAGGGCCTCGTAGAGGGAGCGCAGTCGCTGGGTCTGGGACTCGTCCGGGCCGACGGGCTCCGCGACGGCGCCCTCGCGGCCCGCCCAGGCTGCCGCCGCCATCAGGGCGATGACGGCGAGCAGCAGGCCGTACGGCACCAGGGTCACGACCAGGACGATCGAGGCCGCGAGGAAGAGCAGTGACCCACGACGGTCCTTCGGGGTCTCGGCCCATCTGCGGCGCCCGGCGGCGACCAGCCGGCGCAGTCCACGCGTGATCGTGATCAACGGGTGGAGGACGTCGGTGGCGCCGTCGGCCGCCGTCCGGGCCAGCTCCCGGCTCCTGGCGAGGTGCGCGCCACCGGTGCTCAGAATGCGGGGGAGGGGGACCCGGGCCACGGCAGTCTCCTGGGGGTGCGTGCGGATGGGGGCGGGGTCAGAACTTGATCCCGCCGAGGAGGCTCGCGAGGCTCTCGCCGCCCGCTGTGATGCTCGGGGCGATGCCCGTGCTGGCGAGATAGAAGCCGAACAGCGTGACGACGATGCAGTGCGATGCCTTCAGGCCGTCCTTGCGGAAGAACAGGAAGACGATGACGCCGAGCAGGACGACGCCTGAGATGTTCAGGATCATTTGGGCTCTCCTGGTTGGGGGGACAGTCACCATGAGTTCTTCCAAGGTCACAGGATGTATCCATACGATAAAAGGTGCATATGGGTGAAATTCGATGGAATTCGCTCCGATGGCCGAGTCATGGTTGGGCCGTCCGAGCTGGGCTGTTGCGCGCGACGGGACTCGGTGTGATCTTTGCCTCGGCTCTGTCCGCTGATGTGTGCGTCGAGCCAGTACCCTGGCGATTCACCCGTTCGGCTTCGAGGCGTGTCTGTGAGAGGTGGTCCCGGCGATGAGCGAAGCCCCCGACCCCGAGGTCGTGGAGCTGGCGACCAAGATCTTCGATCTGGCCCGCAGGGGCGAGACCGAGGCGCTCGTGGCGTACGTCGACGCGGGTGTTCCGGCCGACCTCACCAACGATCGCGGCGACTCCCTCGTGATGCTCGCCGCGTACCACGGTCACGCGGACGCCGTCCGGGCCCTCCTGGCCCGTGGCGGGGAGGCCGACCGGGTCAACGACCGCGGCCAGACCCCCCTCGCCGGGGCGGTTTTCAAGGGCGAGGAGAGCGTCATCCGGGTTCTCCTGGACGACGGGGCCGACCCGGCCGCGGGCACTCCGAACGCGGTCGACACCGCCCGGATGTTCGGCAGGACACATCTGCTCGAACTGTTCGCAGCGCACTGATCAACATGTTCTGACCAGGAAAAACACGAAAGACGGGGGAGGCGGTACGGGGCCGCCGGATATTTCGGTCGCGGCAGCGAGAACCGCCGGGTCATCATGACGTCGTGATTCACGGACATGATGGCTGGGCAGGTGTTGCCGCACCGCGTGGGCCGTGACGCGGTCCGCATGGGCCACCGACGAGAGGCAGAGGAAGATGGTCTTCAGCAAGCAAGAGACGGCGGGCGCTCCGACGTGTTGTCACGCGGCCAGGTAATGCAGGATTCCCGGTTGCGCCGACGCTTGATGTGAGGCTGTTTCCCATGTTCGAACCGGTCATAGCGCCCAGCGGTACGCTGCTCGGCCTGCTGCAGAGGGGCCGCGGCGACGGCACCCTGCATGCGCTCACCGCCCCGCGGGCCGAGGCGCTCGCGGCGCTGAACCACTGTGTGCTGAGCGACCCCCGCCACGACTGGCAGGTGGAGAACCGCTCGCTCTACTACGCCCGTCTGTACCTCGACCTGAGCGGTGAGCTCGACGAGATCGAGCGGCACCTCTTCGACGCCGAGGACGTGCTCGACACCGACGAGTCACGCACCGGGCTGGCCCTCGCGGTCCTCGGGCACCTCGCCTCGTACGGCAGGCGGGACGCGCTCGAACTGCTGCGCAGGTACGCCGCCGTGGGCACCAGCTGGGCCTGGGCCCTGGACGAGCTGGCCCTCAGGGACGACGACGAAGGGCTGCGCTCCCTCGCCGAACCCGTCCTGGCCCGCTTCACCACCGATCCGGAGGGTGAGGCCGAGCTGGCCGCCGCCGTCCGCGACGCCTTCGAACCCCGGCCCTGGCGGCTGTGGGCCGACGACCCCCGCGAGGCGATCGCCACCCGCGTGCGCGCCGCCCACGAGACCGGCTGTTTCGACCGCTGGCAGCGGCAGATGCGACCCAGCGGGCCCCGGCCCGGGTGGAGCGTCAAGGCCGTGTTCGAGTGGGCCCAGCAGGGCATCGAACGCGGAGCGGTCCTCCATGTGCCCGCGGCGCGGTGCCTGACCGCCGTCGCCGGCCCCGACGACCGGCCCGAGATCCTCTCCGCCGCCAGGTCGGGCGACGACGGCGCCCGCTGCACCGCCTTGCGCTACCTCGCCGACGGCAACGATCCCGACGCCCTCGACCTGATCGAGGGCGCCATGGCCGACGGCACGACGATGGTCGTGCAGGCCGCCGTCGACGCCTTCGAACGGATGCGCAGTATGGCCGCCGTCGACCGGGCACGCGGCTGGGTGCACCGGCCCGACCCCCTGGGCGCCGCCGCCGGACGCATGCTCGCCTGTCTCGGCGGGACCAAGGACAGGGACCTGGTGCTCGGCGCGTTGCGCGAGGCCGTACGCGGCGAGGGACCGGACGCGCCGACCCTGTGGACCCTCGTCGACGGCACCGGACGCCTCGGCATCGTCTGCGCCGCGCCCGTCCTGCGCCACATCTACCGCGAGACCGCCTCCTCCCACCTGCGCGGCCGCGCCGCCCGCGCGCTCGCCGCCACCGACCCCTCCTTCGCCGCCGGCTTCGCCGTCGAGTGCCTCTGGGACTGCGAGGAGACCACCCGCGAGATCGCCGCCCGGCACGCCGAGACGGGAGACGCGCGCGTCGTCGACCAGCTCCGCAGGCTCGCCGCCGACCCGGCCGAGGAGGCCGAGGTCCAGACAGCTGTACGCAGCCGAATCGGTCCTGACATGCCCGCAATGTGAACAGGGGGTGACCCGGACATCAGGCGGGCATGGACACGGTCCGACCAGGACAGGTGGGCAGCGCAACGCTCACGGGACGTTCCCCGCGCGGAAAGATCCACGTTGACGCGGCCACGTCCGGCACGACGACAACACCGGTATGCGTGTCGTCATAGTGACCGAGTCCTTTCCCCCCGATGTGAACGGCGTGGCCCACTGCGCCCTGCAGACCGCGCGGCACCTCGTCGCGCGGGGGCACGCCCCGCTCGTCGTGGCCCCGGCCACCGCCCAGGGAGCCGAAGCCGATCTCCAGGCGCCGTGCCCGGTCGTCCGCGTCCCCTCCCTCCCGCTCCCGGGCTACCCCCAGGTCCGCGTCGCCCTGCCCAGCCGCCGGGTCGCCGCGGCGATCGTCGAACACCGGGCCGACATCGTCCACCTGGCCAGCCCCTTCGTCCTCGGCGTGCGCGGCATGGCGGCCGCCGCCCGCCTCGGCGTCCCCGCCGTCGCCATCTACCAGACCGACCTCGCCGGCTACGCCCGCACCTACGTGCACGCCGGTGAGGCGGCGGCCTGGCGGCGCATCCGCTCCGTGCACGGCGCCGCCGACCGCACCCTCGCCCCGTCCAGCGCGGCCCTGCGCGACCTGGAGGCACACGGTGTGCCTCGGGTCAGCCTGTGGCCGCGCGGCGTCGACACCGTCCGATTCCGCCCCGACCTGCGCGACGCGGCACTGCGCCGCGAACTGGCCCCGAACGGCGAGCTGATCGTCGGCTACGTCGGCCGTCTCGCCCCCGAGAAGCAGATCGAACTGCTCGCCGGGGTGTGCGGCCTGGAGGGCGTGCGGGTCGTGGTCGTGGGCGACGGGCCGAGCGAACCCGGGCTGCGCGAAGCGCTGCCGGGAGCCGTCTTCCTGGGCCGGCGCACCGGCGAGGAACTCGCGCGGATCTTCGCCTCGTTCGACGTCTTCGCCCACACCGGCCCCTTCGAGACCTTCTGCCAGACGGTGCAGGAGGCCATGGCCAGCGGGGTGCCCGTGGTGGCGCCCGCCGCCGGGGGCCCGCTGGACCTCGTCGCCCACGGGCGCACGGGTCTCCTGGTCCCGCCGCGCGACGCGGCCGCCGTACGCGACGCCGTGTGGTCGCTCGCCGCCGACCCTGGACTGCGGGCCGCCTACGGGGCCGCCGGACGGGCCATGGTCGAGGGGCGCACCTGGGCGGCCGTCGGCGACCAGCTCATCGGGCACTACGCCGACGTGCTGACGGCGCGGACGGCGGTGGCGGCATGAGCACGGCTGCCGACGGGGCACCGAGGAACGGTGCCCGGACGGGGCTGCGGATCGTGCGGCTCGCCAATTTTGTCGCGCCCTCCTCCGGCGGACTGCGGACCGCGCTGCGGGAACTGGGCCGCGGCTACGAGGCGGCCGGGCACGAGGCCGTGCTGGTCGTGCCCGGAGAGCGGTACACCGACCGCGCGACCGAGCAGGGGCGGATGATCACCCTGCCCGGGCCGCTGCTGCCGGGCACCGGCGGCTACCGCGTCCTCATGGACAGGCGGCGGGTGGCCGGACTCCTGGAATCGCTGGAGCCCGGCCGGCTGGAGGTCTCCGACCGGACCACGCTGCGCTGGACGGGGAAGTGGGCCCGGCGGGCCAGGGTGCGCGCGGTGATGGTCTCGCACGAGACCGCCGACGGGGTGCTGCGGACCTGGGGGCTCTCCGAGGGCATGGCCCGCCGGGCCTCGGACGCCCTCAACGTCCGTACGGCCCACACCTACTCGCGGGTGGTGTGCACCACCGAGTTCGCCGAACGGGAGTTCGTGCGGATCGGCGCGCGGAACGTCGTCCGGGCACCCCTGGGTGTCGACCTCGTGGGACGCCACCCGGCCCTGCGCGACCGGGGACTGCGGCAGCGGCACGCGCGCAAGGACGAGATCCTGCTGGTGATGTGCTCGCGGCTGTCCGTGGAGAAGCGGCCCGGCACGGCCGTCGATGCCCTGGAGGCGCTGCTCGCGCGCGGGCGGCGGGCCGTGCTGGTCGTCGCCGGGGACGGGCCACTGCGCGGCAGGCTCGAACAGCGCGCCCGCGGGCTGCCGGTGACCTTCCTGGGCCACGTGGGCGACCGCGGGGCGCTGGGCGCCCTTCAGGCGTCCGCCGACGTGGCACTGGCCCCCGGCCCCGCCGAGACGTTCGGGCTGGCCGCCCTGGAGGCCATGGCCTGCGGTACGCCCGTGGTGGCCAGCTCCTCGTCCGCGCTGCCGGAGGTCGTCGGACCGGCAGGCGCAACGGCTTCGGACAACGGGGAGTCCTTCGCGGACGCCGTCGAACTGCTGCTGGACCGGTCCGAGGGCGAGCGCAGGGAGGCGGCACGCGCGCGTGCCGAGTGCTTCGGCTGGCGGACGGCGGTGGACGCCTTCCTCGCCGCGCACGACGCGACCGTCGGACGCCCGGTGTGGGAGGAAGTGGGATGAGAGCCCGGCGGTTCGTGGCACTCGGCGACTCCCTCACCGAGGGCGTGGGCGACCCCGTCGCGGGCGGTCGGCGGGGCTGGGCCGCGCTGCTCGCCCACGGACTCGGACCCGGCATGGAGTTCACCAACCTGGCCGTCAGCGGTTCCCAGACGCGCGACGTCCTGGACCGGCAGCTGGCTGCCGCGCTCGACCTCCGCCCGGACGTCGCCTCGGTCGTCATCGGGGTCAACGACACCCTGCGGTGCACCTTCGACATCCACGCCGTCGCCGCCCGTCTCGACACGGTCTACGGCGCCCTGCGCGCGTCCGGAGCCGTGCTGCTCACCGCCTGTCTGCCCGACCCCGGGGCGATGCTCGGCCTGCCCGGGGCGCTCGCCCGGCCCCTGGCCCGACGGCAGCGGGCCGTCAACACCGTCGTGCACGCCCTGTCCGAGCGCCACGGCGCCGTCCATCTGCACGCGTCGGAGGGCGCCTGGCTGACGGACCGCGCGATGTGGAGCGCGGACCGGCTGCATCCCGGCGAGCGGGGGCACCGACAGCTCGCCCTCCGGTTCCACACCCTCCTCGCCGGGGCGGGAGTCGCCACGGGCCCCGCGCCCTCTGCCGAGCCCGACTCCCCGGCCCCCACCCGCGGCGCCGGCCTCTGGTGGCTGGCCACCGCGGGGACGGGCTGGGTGGCCCGGCGCTGCACCGACCTGCTCCCGCAGCTCCTGGCCCTCGCCGCCGCCGAGGTGCGCCACAGGGCGCGCGGCACCAGCGCGCGGCTGGACCTGTCCGCCTCCCACGCGGTGGCGTCCGCCCTGGCCGCGCTGTCCGCCGCCGAGCAACGGCCGGAGGTGGCGTAGGGCGGCCCGAGGCGCCGGCACCGCCCGCGGTCAGCGACGGTGCCGAACAGCGACGAACCGCACCGGCGTGCCCGGCGTGGCCTGGGCCGCGCCGGGCAGGTCCGCCGGGTGGACGACCGCGATCACCGGATAGCCCCCGGTGGTCGGATGGTCGGCGAGGAAGACGACCGGGCGGCCGTCCGGCGGCACCTGGACGGCGCCCAGCACCATCCCCTCGCTGGGGAGTTCACCCGCCCGGGAGCGCTCCAGAGCGGGCCCCTCCGTGCGCAGCCCGATGCGGTTGCTCGCGGACGACACGGCATAGGGATGCCGGGTGAGGGTGCGCAGTGCCGCCTCGGTGAACCAGTCGTCGCGCGGGCCCAGGGTGACGCGCAGCACCAGCTCCGAGGGCGGCGCCGGATGCGGGACGACATCCACGCGCGCGTGCGGGCGGCCCGGGCGGCCGAGCGGGAGCACGGTGCCGTCCGTCAGCGGGAGCGGGCCGAGGCCGGACAGCAGGTCCGTGGAGCGGCTGCCCAGCACCGGTTCGACGGCCACCCCGCCGGAGACGGCCAGATAGCCGCGTACGCCGGAGCGGGCGGGGCCGATGTCGAGGAGGGCCCCGCCGGGGACCCGTACCGGTGCACCCCACGGGGCCGGGCGGCCGTCCACGGTGACCGCACAGGGGGCCCCGCCGACCGCCACGACGGTCGCCGAGCGGGGCCGCACGGAGCAGCCGTTGAGGGTGGTCTCCAGCACCGCTGCGTCCGGCGGGTTGCCCACCAGACGGTTGACCAGGGCGGCCGCCGGTGCGTCCAGAGCGCCCGAGCGGGGCACGCCGAGGTGGGCGTGGCCGGGGCGGCCCAGGTCCTGGACGGTGGTCAGGGCACCCGCACGGACCACCACGAGGGCATCGTCCGTCACGGCGTCTCCAAAAGGGTGAAGCGGACCAGGGTGCCCGGCGCCAGCAGCGCGGCCGGTACGCGCTGGTGGTCCCACAGCACCGCGTCCGTCGTACCGATCAGCTGCCAGCCGCCCGGGGACGCACGTGGGTACACGCCGGTGTAGGGGCCGGCCAGGGCGACGGACCCCGCCGGGACCGACGTGCGCGGGGTTGCCCGGCGCGGGACCTCGCGAGGCAGGCCCGTGAGGTAGCCGAAGCCGGGGGCGAAGCCGCAGAACGCGACGCGATATGCGGCGCCGGCGTGGATCCGGGCCACCTCGGTGACATCGACACCCCAGTGGGCGGCGACGTCCGGCAGGTCGGGGCCGTCGTACCGTACGGGGATCTCGACGACGTCCTGCGTGCGCGTGGGGATCGGGGGGACGTCCCAAGTGGCGAGGAGTTCGGCGAGGCGGAACGGGTCGTCGAGGCCGTCCAGGAGCACCGTGTGGGCGGCGGGGACGATCTCGCCCACCGACAGTTCGCCCGTGGCGCGGCGGCGCAGCAGTTCGGCGTGCAGGGCCTCGGCCTCGTCGCCCGTGGCCACCTCGATCAGCAGCGCGCGGGCTCCGACAGGCAGAGCTCTCATGAGAACGCCTCCACCCGCACCCCCGCCGCCGCCAGCTCGGCCCGCACCCGCCGGGCCAACTCCACCGAGCCCGGTGTGTCACCGTGCAGGCAGAGAGAGCGGGCCCGGACGAGAATCCGTTCACCCGAGTGGGCGACGACTGTGCCGGAACAGGCCAGGCCGACGGACCGCTCGACCACGGCGTCGGCGTCCGTGATCACGGAACCTTCCTGGTCGCGCAGCACCAGTGTCCCCTCGTCGGTGTACGCGCGGTCCGCGAACGCCTCGGTGACGGCGGCCAGCCCGACCCTCTCGGCCAGCTTGAGGAGATGCGAGCCGGGCAGGCCGAGGACGGGCAGCGTGGCGTCGGCGAGGAGCACTCCCTCGACCACCGCCGCCGCCTGCTCCTCGTCGTGCACGACGCGGTTGTAGAGCGCGCCGTGCGGCTTCACGTACGACACGCGCGTGCCCGCCGCGCGTGCGAAGACCTCCAGGGCACCGATCTGGTACGCCACCTCGGCCGCCAGTTCGGCGGGCGGTACGTCCATCGCGCGCCGCCCGAAGCCCGCCAGGTCGCGGTACGAGACCTGGGCGCCGATCCGGACCCCGCGCTCGGCCGCCAGCTCGCAGACCCGCCGCATGGTGACCGCGTCCCCCGCATGGAAGCCGCAGGCCACATTGGCGCTGGTGACGACGGAGAGCAGTCGCTCGTCGTCGGTCAGCGTCCAGCGGCCGAAGCCCTCGCCGAGGTCGGCGTTCAGATCGATGGAGCTCATGGATCCCATTCTCCCGCTCGGGTGTGTCAGAGGACGCGGTACTGCTCGTCGCGGGCGTCGGTCAGGAACATCTGGCCCGGCGCGTGCGTGATCGCGAACGACGGGCGTGAGGCCGTCACGGCGGCCTGCGGTGTCACCCCGCAGGCCCAGAACACCGGGATGTCGTCCGGCTCGGCGTCCACGGGGTCGCCGAAGTCCGGACGGGACAGGTCGGCGATGCCGAGGCCCGTCGGCTCGCCGCAGTGCACCGGACCACCGTGCACGGCCGGCAGCAGACTGCTCTCCCGGATCGCCGCCGCCAGGTGCGCGGGTGGCACCGGGCGCATCGACACCACCATCGGGCCGTGCAGCCGCCCGGCGGGCCGGCACATGCGGTCGGTCACGTACATCGAGACGTTGCGGCCCTGCTCGACGTGGCGCATCGGCACGCCCGCGGCGGTCAGCGCCGACTCGAAGGTGAAGCTGCAGCCGATCAGGAACGACACCAGGTCCTTGCGCCAGACGTCGACCACGTCCGTCGGCTCGGCCACCAACTCGCCGTGCTCCCAGACGCGGTAGCGCGGCAGATCGGTGCGCAGGTCCGCGCCCGGGGCCAGCGGGGTCGTCCACGCTCCGGCGTCCGTGACGTCGAGCACGGGGCACGGCTTGGGGTTGCGCTGGCAGAACAGCAGCATGTCGTAGGCCCAGTCGGCGGGCACCGAGATCAGGTTCGCCTGGGTGTGCCCGGCGGCCACCCCGGCGGTGGGGCCCGCGGCGCCCGAACGGAACCGGGCACGTGCCTCCTCGGGGGTCCACGCGTGCGCGCGCGGGTCGACGGCGGCGAAGGGGCGGTCGTAGGGGGTGGCGGGGGTGGCCGGACGGTCGTGCGCAGCGGTGGCGGGGCCGGCGTGCCGCGTGGTCATGTCGTTCACACGAGTTCCCTTCCACGTGTCTCCGGGAGGCCGAGCAGGGCCACCGCCGCCAGGCCGTAGCCGAGCGCGCCGAAGACCAGCGCGCCGCCCACGCCCCAGCTGTCCGCGAGGAAGCCGACCGTGGTCGGGAAGACGGCACCGACCGCGCGCCCGGTGTTGTACGTGAAGCCCTGCCCGGTGCCCCGGACGGCCGACGGGTACAGCTCGCTGAGGAAGGAACCGAAGCCGCTGAAGATGGCCGACATGCAGAACCCGAGCGGGAAACCGAGCACCAGCAGCAGCGTGTTGGCGCCGTCGGGGAGGTTCGCGTACGCCAGGATGCACAGCGCCGAGAGCACGGCGAAGAGCCAGATGTTCCGGCGGCGGCCCAGCACGTCGGTGAGATAGCCGCCGGTGAGATAGCCGATGAAGGCACCGGAGATCAGGAACGTGAGGTAGCCGCCGGTGCCGACGACCGACAGACCGCGCTCCGTCTTCAGATAGGTCGGCACCCAGGTCGCCAGGGTGTAGTAGCCGCCCTGGACGCCGGTGGAGAGCAGCACCGCGAACACCGTGGTGCGCAGCAGTCCCGGCGCGGAGGCCGTGCCCGGCCGGAAGATCACGGCGAACGAGCCCTTCTCGGCGCTCCGCTCGCGTGCGGCCTTGGCCTTCGGGGCGTCCTCGACCGAGCGGCGCACCCAGATCACCAGCAGCGCCGGCAGCGCGCCGGTCCAGAACATCACGCGCCAGGCCAGGTCGTCGTCGAGGAAGGAGAAGACCATCGTGTAGACGATCACGGCCAGACCCCAGCCCACCGCCCAGGAGCTCTGGATCGCGCCGAGCGTACGCCCCCGGTGCTTGGCGCTCGCGTACTCGGCGACGAGGATCGCGCCGACCGCCCACTCACCGCCGAAGCCGAGCCCCTGGAGGGCACGGAAGACCAGCAGGGTCTCGTAGTTGGGCGCGAAGCCGCAGGCCACGGTGAACACGGCGTAGGTGATCACGGTGATCATCAGCGCCTTCACCCGGCCTATCCGGTCCGCGAGCACACCCGCGGCGGCGCCGCCGATGGCGGAGACGACCAGGGTGACCGTGGTGAACAGCCCGGTCTGGCCGTTGTCCAGGCCGAAGTAGACCGTGAGCGCGACCATGCTCAGCGGCAGCGTGAAGTAGTCGTACGAGTCGAGCGCGTAGCCGCCGAACGCGCCGCCGAAGGCGCGGCGGCCGCGTGGGCCGAGGGCTCGCAGCCAGCCGAGGGGACCGTCGTCGGCGACAGGGCCGTCGGGGTGGGGTTCGCCTGTGGAGGTCAGGGCCTGGGAGGGAGGGTTCGTGCTCATGAGCACCTCGCAGTGAGGGGGGGGAGGGTGCGTGAGGACCGAGCCGTGGAGAGGGGGCTGTCCAGCAAGGTAGAGGATCGTTGAACGATCCTTCAATACCCCTGTTGTTTCGTTCTCGTGTCTGCGCTTGAATTCCGGCATGGCCGCCGAACTGACGGGACTTGCCGACGACCGTGCCCTCCTGGGACGCACCAGCACCGCCGAGCGGGTTGCGGACATCCTCCGCAGCCGCATCGCCGAAGGCTTCTTCCCACCCGGGACCCGGCTCTCCGAGGACAGCATCGGCGGTGCCCTCGGCGTCTCCCGCAACACCCTCCGTGAGGCGTTCCGCCTGCTCACCCACGAACGTCTCCTCGTCCATGAGCTCAACCGGGGTGTCTTCGTCCGGGTGTTGACCGTCGAGGACGTGGCGGACATCTACCGCACCCGCCGTCTCGTCGAGTGCGCCGTCGTGCGCGGGCTCGGGGATCCGCCGTACCGCTTGGAAGGGCTCGCCGAAGCCGTCGCCGAGGGGCAGCGGGACGCCCGCGAAGGTGACTGGAAAGGCGTGTCCACCGCCAACATCCACTTCCACCGCGAGCTGGTCGCGCTCGCCGGCAGCGCCCGCACCGACGAGCTGATGCGCAGCGTCTTCGCCGAACTCAGGCTCGCGTTCCACGTGGTGGACAATCCGCGCGAGCTGTACGAGCCGTACCTGGCACGCAACCTGCTCATCCTGCGGACGCTGCAACGGGGGGAGCGGGCCGAGGCCGAACGCATGCTGGTCGAGTATCTCGACGACTCGCTGCGGCGCATGGTCGAGGTCTATGGGCGGAGGGTGCGGGACAGCGCCCTGTGAGCGGCCGCCCCGTGAGCGGCGCCGTGGCTCGGGGCTCGTTCGGTGGCTCGTCCGGCGGCTGGGTGGCTCGTCCGGCGGCGCGTTTGGGTCGTTGTCAGACCCAGGACCTAGTCTGTGCACCGTGACTTCACCCGCATCGACGGACAGTGTTCCGCCCCAGCTCAGCGCGGGGCCGCGCCCCGCGCAGGGGCCGGCCGCCGACGAGGGGCTGGCGCGGCGGCTGCGCGCGCTCGCCTGCACCGCGCCGCTGCACGACCTGGACGCGCGCAAGGCGAACCTCGCCGGTGAGTACACGGTGTACGGCATGGCCGAGGTAGCGCTCGCCGCCATCGACCTGGTCACCCTGAACATGGACTTCGACACGGGCGCGGACCACGACCAGATCGTCGCCCGCCTCATCCCGCGCATCGCCGCCCAGGCACCCGGGCGGCCCGTGGAGGAGCACGAGCGGGTGGCCCGCTGGGTCCTGGAGAACCTGATCAACGTCGGCAGCGTCGACCGCGGCTTCCGGGCGGTGTACGGGACCTTCACCCCCGACGGCACCTACGTCCGGCGCGACTACGACTTCAAACTGATCGAGGAGGTCCCGGGCTACGGCGGCGGTGTCTACCTCCGCACGACCGACGAGGCCGTCAACGTTCTCGTGGGCGCCCTCGACACGGACGTCACCAGCGCCCAGATCGCCGCCGAGGTCAAGCTGGAGGTCCTGATCAGCCGGGGCCGCCTCGCCGACGCCCAGCTCGCCGCCGAGCAGGCCCGCTACCGGACCGTGCAGTACTCCGAGACGCTGCGCAAGGCCCTGGACGCGACCCGGCGCAACGTCCGCGCGGTCGACTGGCTCCAGACCGTGCCCGACATGATCGCCGAGGCCCTCGACCACGTCGCCGACCGCTACCGCCACGAGAACGCGATTCTCACGAACATCCGCAAGGCCCGGGACGAGTCGGAGGATCCCGAGCAGAAGCGGCGCGCCGCCGAGCTGGTCGACATCGTCAAGGACTGCATCCGGCGGCACACACAGCTGCAGTCCCGCCTGCTGGAGGCCGGCCCGCTCTTCCGTGCCGAGCAGGACCGGCAGGCCTTCGCCACCCCGATGACGACCTCCGGGATAGACCTGTACGGGCATCTCGTCGGGCCCCTGCTGCCCCTGCCCGTGGAGCAGGCGCGGCGGGTGACCGACGCGTTCTTCGCTCGCGGCACCGGTTTGCGCACACCCGGATCCGTGCGGGTCGGGGACCTCGTGGAGCTGCTGTTCACCCCGCCCGTCGAGCGGGAGCACCTCGGGGTGGAGATGCCGGAGCCCGATCTGATCGCCACGCCCGACGACAGCCGGTTCAGCGAGGAGCAGCTGGCTGCGGCGAAGGTGCTGCTGGATCTGCCGGCGGACGCGCCCCGGCGGCTGTCGGGGCTGTTGGCGCAGGCGCGGCTCCAGGACCCCGAACTGCCCTATCTGGTCGCCCTGTTGGCTGTGCACGCGGCGAGTCCGCCGGTCGGTACGGCCTATCGGCAGGGGGAGGAGAGGCTGCTGTTCGCCGTGGACGACGGGACGGAGCTGGACGACCCCGAGTTCGGTGGGGCCGATCTGATCGTGGGCATGGCCCTGCTGGATTCCGCGGGCATGGCGGCGGACAGGGAGGCGGTGTGAGGACGCCCTCGGGTTTTTGCCCGTGGTCGGTGTGCGGCTGCTTCGTGGCTGACCGTGCTCACGCGGCCGGGCCGCACATGTCACCGTCCCGCGCCCCCGCGAGGGCGCTTGCCGTACCCCCTGGTTATGAGATCGAGGAGTTCCTGTCGTGAGTGAGCATGTCGAGTGGGGTGAGCCGGAGACGGCAGCCGCTCCGGTGGCTGCCGCCCTCACTCCCGCCGACGCCGCCGACGCCGCTCGGCTCGTCTCTTTCGGGCTTCAGCCGAAGCTGCAGCCCGCCCGGGACCAGGAGTACGGGGAGCTGTTGCGCCGGTACCGCGAGGATCCGCCGTTCGCCCGGCTCGCCGACGCCGTCGCCACCGGGCTGGGGCTGGTCGTCCTGGAGGTGTCGCCGCGGGCGGGGATGGCGGTGACGGCCGCCGAGGACTCCGTCTTCGCGGTGCGGATGGGCGAGTACGCACGACGGACGTCGGCGGACTCGGTGGACCGCTTCCTGCACGGGCTGGCCCACCTCGCCGTGGCCGCGATGGCGTTCCCCCGCCCGGAGGACCTCGCGGACGACGGATACATCGGGCGGGTCTCGGTCAACGGGGTCGACGCCTTCGTACGGCAGGCCTGCCGACGCCTGGAGGAGCGGGCCGAGGAGCAGGGCGAGAACACCGACCCGGCGACCGACGCGCCCGGCCTGGAGTCGGCCTGGCGGATCTGGGCGCGACGCAGCTCCACCGGGGCCACCAAGGACGCCCGCCGGCTCGCCGGGTCCACCACCGGCATCATCGGCAAGGCGGTGGGCTTCCTGACCGACTCGGGCTTCCTCCAGCGCACCGGCGACGACAACGGCGGTACGTATCGCACGACCGCGCGTTATCAGCTCCAGGTGCGGGACATGGCGGGCAGCGCCGCGATGGCGGAACTGCTGGAACTGGGTGTCGTACCGGTCACCGACGGTTCGGCCACGCTGCTGCCCGCCGAGGACACCGACGACCTGGAGCTGGTGGCCGACGCCGGACTGCCGTTCCACTCCTGACCCCGACCTCCGTCCCCCACCACCGTCCTCGACCTCCTCCCCCCCCGCACGATCCACCGTCACGACCGCGAAAGTCCGCCGCCATGTACGAGCTGTCCCGGGTCCGCCTCTACTCCATCGGGCCGGCCGGTGCGCGCTACGCCGACACCGTGCTGGACCTGAGAGGTGTGGGCGAGTACGTGCCCGACCCCGCGCCGCAGCAGGCGGAGTTCTTCGAGGACGAGCCGACCGAGCCGCCGCGCAGGCCCGCGCCGGCCGGGGTGCTCTTCCTGGAGAACGGCGGCGGCAAATCCGTACTGCTCAAGCTGATCTTCTCGGTGATGCTGCCGGGCCACCGGAACACGCTGGGCGGCGCCAGCTCCGGTGTGCTGCGGAAGTTCCTGCTCGCGGAAGACTGTGGGCACGTCGCCCTGGAGTGGCAGCACACGCTGACCGGCGAGTGCGTGGTCGTGGGCAAGGTGAGCGAGTGGCGGGGGCGCCAGGTCTCCAACGATCCGCGGAAGTTCGCCGAGGCCTGGTACTCCTTCCGGCCCGGCCCGGGTCTGAGCCTCGACAATCTGCCCGTCGCCGAGGCCACCGCCGTACGGCCGTCCGTCGAGGGCACGTCCGGCGCGCGGGGGCGGCGGCGGACCATGAAGGGGTTCCGGGACGCCCTCACCGACGCGGGCAAGGCGTATCCGCACCTCGAAGTGCACTGGGAGGAGATCCACGACCGCTGGAACGAGCATCTGACGGACCTCGGTCTCGATCCCGAACTCTTCCGCTACCAGCGCGAGATGAACGCCGACGAGGGCGAGGCCGCCGGCCTCTTCGCGGTGAAGAAGGACTCCGACTTCACCGACCTGCTGCTGCGGGCCGTGACCGACACCCGGGACACGGACGGACTGGCCGACCTTGTCTCCGGATTCGGCAACAAGCTCGGGCGGCGGGCGGAACTGATCGCCGAACGGGACTTCACGGCCGGGTCCGTGGATCTGCTGAGCCGGATCGTGGAGGCGGCCGAGGGACGCTCCAGGGCCCGGGACGTCCACGCGGGCGCCGAGCGGCGCACCCGTACCCTGGCGCGGCGGCTGTCGGCGCGTGCCGCTCGGGAGCGACTGCGGGGCACCGATCTCGCCCAGCGGGTCACCGCGGCCGCGTACGCGGTCACGCACTCCGAGGCCGCCCGGGACCGCAGCGCCCTCATCGCCGCCGAACTGGCCTACCGGCACGCTTCGTTGGCGCTCGCCGCCGCCGAGAAGGCGGCCGCGGCGCAGAAGCGGGAGCTGGCCGACGCGCGCACCCTGCACTCCGCCTGGCAGGCCGCCGAGGCGGTGCTCAGGCACCGGGCCGCCGCCGACCGCGTCGCCCGGGTGGCAGCCGCCATCCAGGAGGCAGAACGGGACGCCGCTCCCGCGCTCGCCGCCCGCGCCAAGGCCGCCGTCGACCTCGTACGCGCCCTGCACGCCGCCGCCGAGAGCGCCGAGGAGCTCGCGAACGAGGGCGAGGAGAAGTCGGCCGCCCTGCAAGAGGTCGGCGAGACCGCCTACCGGGACTCCACCGTCGCCGCCACCGAGGCGCAGCGCGCCCGCAGCGAGATCGGACACCTGAAGCAGCGGCTCAGCGAGGTCGAGCAGGAGACCGCCGAGGCGGTCCGCGCGGGCTGGCTGGACGACAGCGCGCCCGACGCCGACCCGGCTCGGGCCGCGCTCGCCGCCAGCGACGCCGAGAAGACGGCCGTCGCCGCCTGGGACACCGCGCGCGAGACCTCGCGCCGCGCCTCCGAGCACGCCCGGGAGGCGGCCGCCGCCGAGTCCCGCGCGGAGCTCACGGCCGCCCGCGCGGCGGACGCGGCGATCGCCGCCGAGCGCGCCTACGACGGGGAGCGACGCACGGCGGAGGCCCTCGCGGCGGAGGAGCGGCTGGCGGAGCTGCTGAGTCTGCCGGGTGCCGTGGGCCGGGCAGCGGGCGGGGCCTCGGGCGCGGTGCCGGGTCCTCGCAGGGGAGGGGCCGAGGCCGACGTCGACGGCGGATCGGACGGTCCCGGTGGCTCGGGTGGCTCGAGCGGCGACGGCGGCCCCCTCACCCCCGAGGAGCTGGACCGCTTCGCCGACGAACTGCGCGAACTGCTCGACGAGAACGTGTCGTCCGCCGAGCGCCACCTCTTCGAGCTGCGGACCGCCGCGGCCGACGACGCCCGCATCCTCGGCGCCCTCGGCGACGGCGGACTGCTGCCGCCCGGCCCGGACGTCCTGGCCACCGTCGAGTTCCTCGGTGAGCACGGTATCCCCGCCCTCCCCGGCTGGCGCTACCTCGCCCAGGCTGTCGACCCCACCGACCACGCCCGCGTGCTCGCCGCGCGTCCCGAACTGGTCGACGGCGTGATCATCACCGACCCGGACTCGCACGCCCGGGCCCGCGAGGCACTGAGTGACGCCGCACTGCTCCCGAGGTCCGCCGTGGCCGTCGGCACGGCGGCGGCCCTGCTGGCCCCGACGCCGCCGATGGACGCGGGCGACGGGCACGCTTCCGACGTCTTCCTCGTCCCGCCGAACCCGGCCATGCACGACGAGCACGCGGCGGACGAGGAGCGGCAGGCGCTGCGCGCGCGGGCCACCGAGCGGGACGAGGAGATCCGGGAGCTGGCGGCCCGCCTCGGCAAGGACCGGGAGCTGGCGGCCCGGCTCTCCTCCTGGCGCACGGGCTGCCCGGCGGGACGGCTCACCGAACTGGCGGACACCGCGCGGGAGACGCGTGCCTTCGCCGAGGAGGCCGAGGCGGAGCTCGCCGAGGCGCGGACCGTGCGGGCCGAGGCCGAGGAGGCGGCCGCCGAGGCGGCGCAGGTGCGGGACGAACGGCAGGAGGCAGCACAGAAGTCCCGCCGTGCCGCCGACGCCCTCGCCGGACTGGCCTTCCGGCTGCGCGAGCGGGCCGGCTGGCAGGTCAAGCTCCGTGAACTCGCCGACGAGGCCGCCGAGTCCGAGGCCCGCGCCCAGTCCTGCCTGGACCGGGCCCGCGCCGCCGACGAGGACCGGCGTGCCGCCCAGCGCGGCGCGGACGACGCCCGCCGCACGGCGCGTGCGCTGCGCGCCGAGCGGGCCGAGATCGCGGGCGCCCCCGACGACGTACCGGAGACGGACTCCGACGCGTCCAAGCAGCCCCTCGCGGCCCTCCGCGAGGCCTACCGCGCCGCGTCCCAGGTGTACGAGAAGGTCGGCGTCGATGCCGACCTGCGGGCCGAACAGGCGCGGGCCGAGAGCGACGAGAGCGCCGCGATCGCCGAGCTCGACCGGCTCACCAACAAGGTCCGCAACCGCGCCGAGCAACTGCTCCAGTCGCCCGACGGCTCCGACGGGCCGTCGCGGCAGGCGGCGGCCGCGCGTGCCGAGGAACTCGTCCAGCTCCTGGAAACCCGGATGTCCACCGCGAGCGAGCAGCTCGGCCGGTTGCGCGGCGAGGCCGAGCGGCACGCGCCACAGGACGGCGAGGCGCACACCGAACTGCCCGAGGAACTGCTCCCGCGCGACGCCGACCACGCCCAGGCCCTGCTGCGCACGGCCACGGCCGAACTGGCCGCCCGCGCCGAGGCGTTGACCCAGGCCCGGGAGGCCCACGCCGAGCTGCTGGAGTCCCACCGCGCCGCCGAGGACGCGGCCGGCGGCTTCGACGAGACCGCCGCCCTCCTGCGGGACCTCCTGCGCGACCACTCCGCTGACGACGACCAGGAGGAGCCCGAGCCGTACCCCGGAGGGTTGGAAGAGGCCCGCAGGGCCGCCGGGGAGGCCCGCCGTTCCCTGCGCGGCTGCGCCGCCGACCTCTCCGCCGCCGAGGGCTCCGTGCGCGAGGCGAGCGACGTCCTCGTACGCCACGCCAACTCCACGCGCTACGAACAGGTCCGTACGCCCGCCCGCCAGCAGATCCGGGAGCTGCCCGCCGCCTCGCTCCCGGAGCACGCGCAGAAGTGGGCCGACGCGTTCGCGCCCCGACTCCGGGTCCTCACAGACGAGTTGGCCCAGCTGGAGCGCAACCGGGACTCCATCGTCGACCGGCTGCGGGGGCTCGTGGAGTCGGCCCTCGCGACGCTGCGCTCCGCCCAGCGGCTCTCCCGGCTCCCCGAGGGCCTCGGGGAGTGGTCCGGTCAGGAGTTCCTCCGGATCCGCTTCGAGGAGCCCGACCAGGCCACCCTCACCGAACGTCTCGGCGAGGTCGTCGACGAGGCGACCCGCGCGGCCGTGAAGAAGAACTCCGACATGCGCCGCGACGGCATGTCCCTGCTGCTGCGGGGCGTCAGCGCCGCGCTCCAGCCCAGGGGGGTCGCCGTGGAGATCCTCAAGCCGGACGCGGTGCTGAGGGCCGAACGCGTCCCCGTCGGCCAGATGGGCGACGTCTTCTCGGGCGGCCAGCTGCTCACCGCGGCCATCGCCCTGTACTGCACGATGGCGGCGCTGCGCAGCAACGACCGGGGCCGGGACAAGCACCGTCACGCCGGCACCCTGTTCCTGGACAACCCCATCGGACGCGCCAACGCGACGTACCTGCTGGAACTCCAGCGCGCGGTCTCGGACGCCCTCGGCGTCCAGCTCCTCTACACCACCGGGCTCTTCGACACGACGGCCCTGGCGGAGTTCCCCTTGGTCATCCGGCTGCGCAACGACGCCGACCTACGAGCGGGCCTCAAGTACATCAGCGTGGAGGAGCACCTCCGCCCGGGTCTGCCCCCACAGCCCCAGCCGGGAGAGACGGCCCACACGGAGATCACGGCGACACGTATGTACAAGAGGCCCACCACGACCGCGCCCTGAAAGGGGCGCGGGGAACTGCGCGACCGGCCCGAACGGATCCGCAGTTCCCCACGGCCTCGTCACTGCGGCGGCTACGCGTCGGCCTTCAAGAGATCCGCACACTTCTCGCCGATCATCATCGTCGTGATGCACGGATTCACGGTCACCAGATCCGGCATCACCGACCCGTCCGCCACCCGCAGCCCCTCGATCCCCTTCACCCGCAGCCGCGCGTCCAGCGGGGCCGAGGCGTCGTCGTCCGCACCCATCTTCACCGTGCAGGCCGGGTGGTAGACGGTGTTGTGGGTCTTGCGGATGTAGTCGAACAGCTCCTCGTCGGTCCGCACGTCGGGTCCGGGCGCCAGCTCGGCCCCGGCCCACCCGCTCAGCGCCGGCTGCGCCGCGATCCGCCGGGCGAGCCGGAGACCGTACGTCATCACGCGCACGTCGTGCTCGTGCGTGAAGTAGCGCGGGTCGACCTTCGGCTTGTCCCGGTAGTCGCGGGTGCGCAGCCGCACGGTGCCCCGGGACATCGCCCGCGTCACGTTCGGCGTCAGACAGAACGCGTTCTCGGACGTGGGGTAGCCGTGCCGGGCCGTGTTCATGTCGAACGGCACGGCCCCGTAGTGGAACATCAGGTCCGGCCGGTCCAGGCCCGGCTCGGTGTCGTAGAAGATGCCCGCCTCCCACCACTGGTTGGACGTGGTGGGCATCGGCTGTGCGGCCTCCCACATGATGACGCCCTCGGGGTGGTCCTGGAGGTTCTCGCCGACGCCCGCCGAGTCCACGACCACGTCGACACCCACCTCGCGCAGCTGTTCGGCGGGGCCGATGCCGGAGAGCATCAGGATCTTGGGAGTGTCGATGGCGCCGCAGGAGACGACGACCTCACGCCGCGCGCGCACCGTCCGGGTGTGGATCAGGTCCGGGTCCAGATACTCGGCGCCGACGCAGCGCCGCCCGTCGAGCACCAGCTTCTTGGCGCGGACCCCGGTGCGCACGTCCAGGTTCGGACGCCGGCCCATGATCGGGTGCAGATACGCCACCGACGAGGACTGGCGGATGTTGTTCTCGTCGGAGTTGATCTGGAACCAGTTGGCGCCCCGGACCACCGTCGTGCCCGTGTTGAACGGCGTCGTCGGGATACCCACCTGGACGCACGCCTCCAGCAGGGCGTTGCCGCACGGGTCCTCGCTCTTGATGGTGCGCAGCTTCACCGGTCCGGAGCGGCCGTGGTGGTCGCCGGGCGCGTCGTTGGTCTCCAGGCGCTGGTAGAGCGGGAAGAGATCGGCCGCCGACCAGCCCGTGCAGCCCGCGGCCGCCCAGTCGTCGAGGTCCTCCGCCGGTGCCCAGAAGGCGATGCAGGAGTTGTGGGACGAGCAGCCGCCGAGGACCTTCGCCCTCGCGTGCCGCATGAAGCTGTTGCCGCTGTCCTGCGGTTCCACCGGGTAGTCCCAGTCGTAGCCGGACTCCAACAGGCCCATCCAGCGTTCCAGCTTCAGGACGTCGTCGTCGCCGACGTCGCTGGGGCCCGCCTCCAGGACGCACACCGTGACCGACGGGTCCTCGGAGAGTCTGGCCGCCACCACGTTGCCCGCGGTGCCGCCGCCGACCACTACGTAGTCGAACTCGTCTTCGAACATGGGGAGTTGACCTCCTGGGTGCTGTGCTGTCGAGCTGCTGTGCCGTGCTGTGCTGGGCGGCGCTCAGTCCGCCGCCGGGGTGGCGAGAGGGGCGGCGGGCGGCGCGGGCGGCGTGGTGTCGGCCTCGGCGACCACGCGGTGCTCGGCGAGTACGCCGGTCTTGTGCCGCTGGACGAACCAGTAGTAGGCGAAGCCTCCGCCGCCGATGATCCCGACGAAGAGGACCGCGCCCCACTGCAGGTACCAGTGGAACGGGGCGGCCGCGTTGTAGACCGCCGCGCGCGGCCAGATCAGGTTGAGGGTCATGCCCGCGCCCCAGAGCACGGCGAGGATGTTCACGGGCAGGCCCCAGCGGCCCAGCGAGAACCGGCCGTCCCCGGCGGGCTGCCACGTGCCGCGCAGCCGCGCCACCAGCATCGGCACGGTGACGCCCAGATAGGCCAGGTAGATCATGATGATGCCGATGCTGGTCACCACGGTGAAGATCTGCGGCTGACGGATGTTGACCACGAGGATCGCCAGCGCCAGCACGCCGATGATCACGGTCGGCAGGACCGGCGTCTGGAAACGCGGGTGACACTTGGCCAGCTTCGAGGACGCGGGCAGGTTGTTGTCGCGGGCCATCGCGAACGCCAGCCGGACGGCCGCGGTGTGGACGGCCAGAGCGCACACGGTGACCGCGATCAGGACGCACCACAGCATGGCCTTGCCGGCCGTCGGGCCGAGCACGTTGAGCACCACGTACTGCAGGCCGTCCGTGGACAGCTGCTCGCCCTTCAGGCTGGAGACGCTCATCAGCGCCAGGAGCAGGATCAGACCGCCGAGGACGAACGAGGCGACGATCGCCCGGATGATCGCGCGCGGGGCGTTGCGGGTCGGGTCCAGGGACTCCTCGCCGAGCGAGGCGGCCGTGTCGAAGCCGTACATGACGTACGCCGACGCCAGCGACGCCACGAGGAACGCGCCCAGGTAGCCGTTGCCGTAGCCGTCCCCCGTGCCGTTGGTCTCCAGGACCACCTGCGGGCCGCGGGTGATGTGGACGGCGAACAGCACGATCAGGACGACGGTGGCGATCAGCTCGATGAACACGCCCGCGGTGTTGATCCGTGCCATCAACTTGACGCCGAAGGCGTTCACCAAGGTGGTGAACAGGATCAGCACCGCGGCCAGGACGACCGCGTTGGTCGCCACGTCGTACTTGCCGGTGCCGTCGCCGACGAACTGGAACACGTCTGAGATCTGCGGCAGCGTCAGCTGGTAGGCCAGCGCTACCGCCGCGATCGACACGACGGAGGCGGCCAGCATCATCCAGCCCGCGAGCCAGCCCAGATGCGGATTGCCTATCTTCTTCGACCAGTTGTAGACCGAGCCCGCGACCGGGTAGCGGGCGGCCAGCTCGGCGAAACACAGCGCGACCATGAACTGGCCGACGAACACCATCGGCCACGACCACCAGTAGGCCGGGCCGCCACTGGCGAAGCCGAAGTAGAACAGCTGGAAGGTGCCGGTCAGGATCGAGATATAGCTGATCCCGGCGGCGAAGGTGTGGAAGTTGCCCAGGGTGCGCTTGAGTTCGGGCTTGTAGCCGAACTCGGTGAGTTCGGTGTCGTCGGAGGAGTTCTTCGGTCCGGTGGGTTGCTCGATGGTCGTCATGAGCGGACTCCTGATGGGCCTGGGGAGGGGAGGGGGGAGCGGCTCTGCGGGTGCCGAGATCAGCGGACTAGGCGAACCAACCCTGCGGTGCCGGGGCCGTGTTGCGCCAGATGTGCTTCGCCTCGCGGTATTCGGCGAGTCCCGTCGGCCCGAGCTCACGGCCGAATCCGGACTGCTTGCATCCGCCCCACTCGGCCTGCGGCACATAGGGGTGGTAGTCGTTGATCCACACCGTGCCGATCCGCAGCCGGGCCGCCGTCCGCCGGGCCCTGGCCTCGTCCGTCGTCCATACGGCGCCGGCCAGACCGTAGATGGTGTCGTTGGCCAGCCGTACGGCCTCGTCCTCGCTGCTGAACCGTTCCACCGTCAGCACCGGCCCGAACGACTCGTCCTGGACCACGGACATCGAGGCCGTGCACTCGTCCAGGACGGTCGGCAGGTAGTAGAAGCCCTCGTCGTACGCGTCGCCGCTCGGCCGCTCGCCGCCGCAGCGCAGCACCGCGCCCTCGGCGATGCCCCGGGCGACGTACTCCTCGACCTTCGCGCGGTGGGCGGCGGAGATCAGCGGGCCGGTCTGCGCCCGCTCGTCGAAGGGCCCGCCCAACCGGATCTCCCGCGTCCGGCGGACGACCTCGTCGACGAACCGGTCGTGCAACGAGTCCTCCACCAGCAGACGGGCGCCCGCCGAGCAGACCTGCCCCGAGTGCAGGAAGACCGCGGTCAGCGCCATGTCGACGGCCGTGTCGAAGTCGGCGTCCGCGAAGACGATGTTCGGGTTCTTGCCGCCGAGCTCCAGGGCGACCTTCTTCACGCTCGCGGCGGCGTTGGCCATCAGCCGACGGCCGGTCTCGAGGCCACCGGTGAACGAGACCAGGTCCACATCGGGGTGCTCCGACAGCGGGGCACCCGCCTCGGGACCGGCGCCCAGGACGAGGTTGGCCACGCCCTCCGGCACCCCGGCCTCCGCCAGCAACCGCATCAGAAGGATCGCGGTGTGCGGGGTCAGCTCGCTCGGCTTCAGCACGAACGTGTTGCCGGCCGCGAGCGCCGGAGCGACCTTCCAGGCCGTCTGGAGCAGGGGATAGTTCCAGGGGGTGATCAGCGCGCACACCCCGACCGGCTCGTACACGACCTGGCTGTCGACGCCCGGCTGACCGGTGTCGACGACCCGGCCCGTCTCGGCGGTGGCCGCACGCCCGAAGTAGCGGAAGCAGTTCGCGATGTCGTCGATGTCGTACTCGCTCTCCACCAGCCGCTTGCCGGTGTCGAGGGACTCGGCGCGGGCGAGCGCGTCCTTGTCGCGTACGAGGAGATCAGCCACCCGAAGCAGCAGGTCACCGCGATCGGCGGGCGAGGTGGTGGGCCACGGGCCCTCGTCGAAGGCGCGCCGCGCGGCGGCGATCGCCTCCACGGTGTCCTTGGCGCCGGCCTCGTCGACGACCGCGACCAGGCTGCCGTCGGCGGGGCAGCGGATCTCACGCGTCCGGCCGTCGAGCGCGGATCGCCATGCTCCGCCGATGAAAAGTTCGGGCATGTCTTTCGTTCCTCCTGGTCAGCGCCGTACGGCAGGCGCCCTCGCGGCTGAGCGCCTAACCGGAAGACTGCGTTCTATGCCCAAGAGGGAGTCAAATGTGACAGTCAACACGCCTGGTCAGGAGCATCGCCCTCGGCGAGGGACGACAGGAGGAGGCGGTCGGGCGGCAGAACCGCCGCCCGAGGGGGCGGGCCCTTCTCGCAAGGCCCGCCCCTGCCGCCCTACGGGTGCGACAACTGCCCGGCGCCACCCCGACGGCGTATTCGCGCCTGCGCACGCTCGGCCGCCCGTGCCTCATGGCGGGCCCGCCGCCGCTCCCGGCGCAGCGAACGCGCCGTGCTGCTCGGGGCGGAGACCACCCCGTTGCGCTGCTTCCACACCTGGCGGGTCACCCAGACGTCCAGGACGCCCCAGGTGGCCGCGATCGTGCTCGCCACGCTGCTCAGCACCATGGGGAACGCCAGCCAGGAACCCGCGAGGGTGCACAGGACCGCCACCATCGCCTGAAGCAGTGTCACCGCGATGATGAGGACCGCGCGCACCGCCGCCGTCCGCACCGGATCGGGCAGCCGCCGCCTGCGGGCCGGCTCCTCGATCCACAACGGCCGGTAATACACCTGCTCTTCGTCGCCACGCGCGGAGAGCCCCCGTTCTTCCACCGCGACGCCGCCCCCCGTCAGGAGGCCGCGGTCCGGTGTGCGAGCGCTCCGCGCCGCCACCTCGGGCGCAGCTGCTCCGTCACCGGACGCTGCGCGCCGCTCCGCCGTGCCCATCAACTCGTCACTCCCCACCGCCGGTGGACCAACAGATCCGGATCCATGGACCCGGCCCCCCACTGGTGCCCGACTTCCTCTGGTTTACGCCGCCTGAGAGCGGCCTGCGGGATCTATGGCCGATTCCGCCTCCGATTCCCGTACAGAAAGACGATCGAGGTCCGCCGAAGATTCCCGCGGAACGAAAAAATCCGGCCAACCGGCAGACTTCCCCGACGGGATGTCATTGGTTCAAGTGCCGGACGGCTGGCGGCAATCTCCCCCAATGAACGGACAACTCCCCCTGTCCGGTTCGCCTCTGGTGCCGCGGGCGCCCGGACGCCTCTTCGAGATACGTGTGAGTCGGTAGTAGGCTCACGCCGTTTGTTGACGCACATGTGTACCCCCGGACCTGGCGGGGGTCGAGCTGGGGGAGGCCATGCGCTTTCGCGGGAAATCGATCCGCCGGAAGATCGTGGCGCTGTTGCTCGTGCCCTTGGTGGCCCTGACGGGTGTCTGGACCTTCGCCACGGTGCTGACGGGCCGTGAGGCGAGCGATCTCTTCAGGGTCGCGGACATCGTCGAGGAAGTCGGCTTCCCCACCGAGGACACCATCCGTGTGCTCCAGCAGGAACGCCGTCAGACCCTCGTCTACCTCGCCGACCCCCGGTCCGACGAGGCGGTCGCGGCACTCGACCGCAGCCGGGCCGCCACGGACAAGGCCGTCGGGGAGTTCCGCAAGCACGCCGCTGACGCCGACCTGCGGGACGAGATGGGCGAGTCCACCTCGCTGCGGCTGACGACGATCCTGGACGCCCTCGACACCCTGCCCTCCCTGCGGACGACCGTCGAGAGCGGCACCGTCACCGTCACCCAGGCCCTCGGCCACTACAACGAACTGGTCGACCCCTGCTTCACCCTGCTCTCCGACCTGCCCGCGCTCGACAGCGTGGAGATGGACAAGCAGGGCCGCGCCCTGGTCAACGTCGGCCGCGCCCGTGAACTCCTCTCCCGCGAGGACGCGCTGCTCAGCTCGGTGCTCGTCGCGGACCGCATCACCAAGGAGGAGATCCGCGACTTCTCCGACCTGGTCGCCCAGCGCACCCTGATGTACGACATCAGCCTGCCGCAGCTGCCCACCGCCGACCGCGACCGTTTCGCCGACTACTGGAAGAACGCCAGCACCGCGCCCCTGCGTTCGGTCGAACAGGCCGTCATCGCCTCCGACCCAGGCAGGCCCACCAAGTTCACCGCGAAGAGCTGGGACACCTCGGTCGAGCCCGTGCTCGCCGACCTCCGCGACCTCAGCATCGAAGCGGGCGACCGCTACCAGGACCGGGTCCGCCCGCTGGTCACCAACGTCATCCTGAAGGCCGCCGTCGCCGGTGTCCTCGGCCTCTTCGCCCTGCTCTTCTCGCTCTTCATGTCCGTCCGCATCGGCCGCATCCTCATCCGCGACCTGCGCCGGCTCCGCCAGGAGGCCCACGAGACCGCCGGGGTCCGGCTGCCCAGCGTGATGCGCCGGCTCGCCGCGGGCGAACAGGTCGACGTGGAGACCGAGGTGCCCCACCTCGAGTACGACAAGAACGAGATCGGCGAGGTCAGCCAGGCCCTCAACACCCTGCAGCGGGCGGCCGTCGAGGCCGCCGTCAAGCAGTCCGAACTCCGCAGCGGGATCTCCGAAGTCTTCGTCAACCTCGCCCGCCGCAGCCAGGTCCTGCTGCACAAGCAGCTCACCCTCCTCGACACCATGGAACGCCGGACCGAGGACACCGACGAACTCGCCGACCTGTTCCGTCTGGACCACCTGACGACCCGTATGCGCCGCCACGCCGAGGGCCTGGTCATCCTCTCCGGAGCGGCCCCCTCCCGGCAGTGGCGCAAGCCGATCCAGCTGATGGACGTCGTGCGCGCGGCCGTCGCCGAGGTCGAGGACTACGAGCGGATCGAGGTCCGTCGGCTGCCCCGGGTCGCCGTGACCGGCCCCGCGGTCGCCGACCTCACCCACCTGGTGGCCGAACTCCTGGAGAACGCCACGGTGTTCTCGCCCCCGCACACCGCCGTCCAGGTGCACGGCGAGCGGGTCGCGAACGGCTTCACCCTGGAGATCCACGACCGAGGCCTCGGCATGTCGGCCGAGGCGCTCCTGGACGCCAACCTCAAGCTCGCCGAGACCCCCGACTTCGAACTCTCCGACACCGACCGGCTCGGGCTCTTCGTGGTCAGCCGGCTCGCCCAGCGGCAGAAGGTCCGCGTCTCCCTCCAGCCCTCCCCGTACGGCGGCACGACGGCCGTGGTGTTCATCCCGGACGCCCTGCTCACCGACGACGTCCCCGACACCAACGGCATCGGCTTCCGGCTCGACCGCGCTCACCCCACCCGCGAGGCCGAACTGGAGGAGGAGCGCAACGCGGCCCTCTCCCAGGTGCCGGTCCGGCTCCCTGGGCTCACCGCGGGCATCCTCGACGGCCCGGTGGAGCTGGAAGCACCGGTCGACCTGGAGCCCCTGGGCGGCTTCCCGGCCCCCCTCGGCGACGAGGAGCCCGAGCAGGGCGGGCTGTTCCGGCCCCGCCGTTCGCTCACCGGGATCACCGACGACCAGCAGCCGGCGCGTGACGGTGAAGGGCGGCAGGCCCCCTTCACCGACCCCGACCCGACGCTCGGCCCCGTGCCGCTGCCCCAGCGCCGGACCCCCCATCTCGTCAGCTCGCACGGCCGTTCGGTGACCGGGGCCAGGACCAGGCACCCGGAGGACGAGCTTGCTCAGGGCCGCCCGGCGGGCCCCGAGGGCACCGCGGACACCCGCCCGCTCACCGCCCTGCCCCCCGGCGGCCACGACGGCCCCGCGCTGCCCCAGCGCCGCCGCACGACCCCGGCGGGCGACTCGGCCCCGACGACCTCGCCGTACGGCACGGGCGAGCCCACCCCGCGCGCGGACACGACGACCGACCAGGCAGAATCAGCTCCGAGCCCGCTGCCCCGTCGTGTCCGACAGGCCAGCCTGGCACCGCAGTTGAAGGAGGGACCGGACCGGCGCAACGAACGCGAGAGGTCCCGCCCCGAGCGGCACCAGGACCCGGCCGAGCGGGACGCAGACGAGGTACGCAGCCGTATGGCCTCGCTCCAACGGGGTTGGCAGCGCGGCCGCGAGGAGAACGTCGAGGGCGATGGCGCCCGGGACGGCTCAGCACCACGAGGAACGACTAAGGGGGACGGTCGATGACCGCACCGAACGCCGACAGGACCGCGACCGGCACGTCCGGGGAGCTGAACTGGCTCCTGGACGACCTGGTGGAGCGTGTCGCCAGCATCCGCAAGGCGCTCGTGCTCTCCAGCGACGGACTGCCCACGGGCGTCTCCAAGGATCTCACCAGAGAGGACAGCGAGCACCTGGCCGCCGTCTCCTCCGGCTTCCACAGCCTCGCCAAGGGCGTCGGCCGTCACTTCGAGGCCGGCAGCGTCCGGCAGACCGTCGTCGAGCTCGACGAGGCCTTCCTCTTCGTCACGGCCGCCGGTGACGGCAGCTGCCTCGCCGTCCTCGCGGACTCCGACGCGGACATCGGCCAGGTCGCCTACGAGATGACCCTCCTCGTCAAGCGGGTCGGCGTCCATCTGGGATCCGCCCCGCGCACCGACGTGGCCCAGGGCGGGTAGTGGGATGGCATGAGCGGAGACGGTCAGGGAAGAAGCCACTGGTTCGACGACGAGGCCGGACCAGTGGTGCGTCCGTACGCGATGACACGCGGCCGGACCAATCACGCGATCCAGCACCGCCTCGACCTGATCGCCGTGGTCGTCACGGAACCGCACGTCGACGACCCGGAGGAGGACCACTCCCTCTCCCCTGAGCACGTCCGTATCGTCGAGCTCTGCCGCGACACCCCTCAGTCGGTGGCCGAACTGGCCGCCGACCTCGACCTCCCCGTCGGGGTGGTCCGCGTCCTCGTCGGAGACCTCGTGGACGAGGAACTCGTCCACGTGACCCGCCCCGTACCGCCTGCCGAGCTGGTGGACGAGAGCATCCTGCGCGACGTCATCAACGGCCTCCGGGCGCTCTGAGCGGCGCGGAGGCGGAGCGAACACGTGACAGACACCCCTTCCAGCAGGAGAAAGACCGATGATCCTCGGGCGCTCTGAGCGCGGCACACCCCCGGTCGAGCCCGTCACGCTCAAGATCCTCGTGGCCGGCGGCTTCGGCGTGGGCAAGACGACCTGTGTCGGCGCGGTCAGCGAGATCAAGCCACTGCGCACCGAGGAGGTGCTGACCGAGGCGGGCCGCCCGGTCGACGACACCAGCGGTGTGGAGAACAAGACGACGACCACCGTCGCCATGGACTTCGGCCGTATCACCCTGCGCGAGGACCTCGTCCTGTACCTCTTCGGCACCCCCGGACAGGACCGTTTCTGGTTCCTCTGGGACGAACTCGCCTCCGGCGCCCTCGGGGCCGTCGTCCTCGTCGACACCCGCCGCCTGGAGGACTGCTTCGCCGCCGTCGACTACTTCGAGCGGCGCTCCATACCTTTCGTGATCGGCGTCAACTGCTTCGACGACGCCGCGCGTTACCCGGCCGAGACGGTCCGCCAGGCCCTCGACCTCGACCCCGACGTACCGGTCGTCCTGTGCGACGCCCGCCAGCGGGACTCGGTCAAGGACATCCTCGTCGCCGTCGTCCGGCACGCGATGGCCCACGCCTCGGGGCAGCGCCAGACCGTCACCACCTGAGGCACGGCCCGTACCCCCGCCGACAGGGGTACGGGCCGTGGCTTCATGGGCACGCGCGCGGGGAGCCCCGTACGACGCCGACGCCGACGCACGCTCGCGTGGGTCTCGCCGTCAGTTCGCGTCGTCCTCGTGCCAGCCGAGGCTCTTCTCCACCGCCTTGCGCCAGTTGTGGTACTCGCGGTCACGCACAGAGGCCTCCATGGCGGGCGTCCACTCGACGTCCCGCTGCCAGTGCGACTTCAGCTCGTCCAGGTCGTTCCACACGCCGGTCGCGAGACCGGCGGCGTACGCGGCCCCCAGACAGGTCGTCTCCGAGACCCTGGGCCGGATCACCGGTACGCCCAGGACGTCCGCCTGGTGCTGCATCAGCAGGTTGTTCTTGGTCATGCCGCCGTCGACCTTGAGCGTCGTGATGGGGACCCCGGAGTCCTGGAACATGGCGTCCACCACCTCCCGCGTCTGCCAGCTCGTCGCCTCCAGCACAGCCCGCGCGAGATGCGCCTTCGTGACGTAACGCGTCAGCCCGGTCACGACGCCCCGCGCGTCCGAGCGCCAGTAGGGGGCGAACAGACCCGAGAACGCGGGCACGATGTACGCCCCGCCGTTGTCGTCGACGCTCGCCGCGAGGGACTCGATCTCGTCGGCGCTGCGGATGATGCCGAGCTGGTCCCGGAACCACTGGACCAGGGCCCCCGTGATCGCGATCGACCCCTCCAGGCAGTACACCGGTGCCTCCGAGCCGATCTTGTACCCCATGGTGGTGAGCAGCCCGCTCTTCGAGGGCACGGGCCGGTTCCCGGTGTTGAGCAGCAGGAAGCTTCCGGTGCCGTAGGTGTTCTTCGCCGTGCCCACGTCGTAGCAGGCCTGGCCGAACACCGCCGCCTGCTGGTCGCCGAGTGCCGAGGCGACGGGCACGCCGGCGAGGGAGCCGACCGCGGTGCCGTACACCTCGGCGGAGGACCTGATCTCCGGCAGCACCGCCTCCGGAATGTTCATCGCGGAGAGGATCGAGGCGTCCCACTGGAGGGTCTCCAGGTTCATCAACATGGTGCGTCCGGCGTTGGTGACATCGGTGACGTGCCGGCCGCCGTCCGTACCACCGGTCAGGTTCCAGATCAGCCAGGAGTCGATCGTGCCGAACGCGATCTCGCCGTGCTCGGCACGTGCGCGCAGACCGGCCACGTTGTCGAGCAGCCAGGCGGCCTTCGGACCGGAGAAGTAGCTGGCCAGGGGCAGCCCGGTCTGCTCACGGAAACGGTCCTGCCCGTCCGTGCCGCCGAGTTCGTTGCACAGCGCCGACGTACGGGTGTCCTGCCAGACGATCGCGTTGTGCACGGGCTTGCCCGTCGCCCGGTCCCACAGGACCGTCGTCTCCCGTTGGTTGGTGATGCCGAGCGCGCTGATCTGCTCCGCCCGCAGGCCCGCCTTCGCGATGGCCCCGGCGACGACCGCCTGCACCTTCGACCAGATCTCCGTGGCGTCGTGCTCGACCCAGCCCGGCTTGGGGAAGATCTGACGGTGCTCGCGCTGGTCGACGGCGACGATGGCACCGCCCTGGTCGAAGATGATGCAACGGCTCGAAGTGGTGCCCTGATCGATGGCGGCGACGTACTTCTGGGCGTTGTCCGGCATGACATCCCCTCACGTCTTGCGTCGATTCACGTCTTACGGCGGTGCGTCAGAAGGCTGCGTTGTAGACGAGGCCCGCGAGGACCCCGCCGACCAGGGGGCCGACCACCGGGATCCAGGCGTAACCCCAATCCGAGGTGCCCTTGTTGGGGATCGGCAGGAAGGTGTGCACGATGCGCGGGCCGAGGTCACGGGCCGGGTTGATGGCGTAGCCGGTCGGACCGCCCAGCGAGAGGCCGATGCCGACCACCAGGAACGCCACCAGCAGGACCGAGATCCCGGAGCCGTAGATCCCGGCCTCCTCGCCGGGGATCTGGCCGATGCCGATGCCCGTGTTCCGGCCGAACGCGAGGATCGGCAGCACCAGGGCGATCGTCGCGATGACCTCGGTGATCAGGTTGGCGACCGGGCTCCGGATCTCCGGGATGGTCGAGAAGATCCCGAGGGTCGGCGTCGGTTCGTCCGCCGTACCCTCCGTGGTGCCCTCCTTGCGGACGTTCGCCTGGAACTGCGCGAGATAGACGAGGTAGGCGAGCAGGGCGCCGATCATCGCGCCGACCATCTGGCCGAGCAGATACACCCACACCTTGTCCCAGGTCTCCGTGTCGACCGCGATCCCCAGGGTCACCGCCGGGTTGAGGTGCCCGCCCGAGAGGGGAGCGGCGGTGTAGGCGCCCGCCAGTACGGCGAAGCCCCAGCCGAACGCGATGACGATCCAGCCCGACGCCCTCGCCTTCGAGAACCTGAGAGTGACGGCGGCGCACACACCGGCGCCGAAGAGAATCAGGATCGCCGTACCGATGACCTCACCGACGAATATGTCTCCGTTGCTCATGGCGGCTCCTTGGCCCCGGCCCGGAGCGATCGGCCCCGGGCCTCCGTGACGAGCGTGCCGTCGCGGCCGCATCGCCCGTGGCGATGGTCCGTTGCAGGCGGGGAGCCCGAGCGGCGCGGTGCGCAAAGACGCCCGAATCCGGCGATGCCGACCGACACCCGGAAGTGTTCACCGGCACCTAGGGGGCGTCAAGAACACGCACAACAACGGTTGAAGGCGCCTACGGGGCGCACCCGTCGGAGCGCACGGCACGTACCGCCCGGCGACCGCTCACAGCGCCGCAGAGGATCACATGCCCACGATCACCGACCGACCCGCCCTCACCGAACCGCCGCCCTCACCGGACAGCGATCACCGCCGACCCGTGCCCGAACAGGCCCTGGTTGGCGCTGAGCCCCACCCGCGCCCCATCGACCTGCCGGTCCGTCGCCGCGCCGCGCAACTGCCGGACCAGCTCGCACACCTGGGCGATCGCCTGCGCCGGGACGGCCTCCCCGAAAGACGCCAGCCCTCCGCTGCAGTTCACCGGTACACGGCCGCCCAGTGCCGTTGCGCCGTCCCGCAGCAGCTTCGCGGCCTCGCCCTCACCACACAGCCCCAGATCCTCGTACCACTGCAACTCCAGCGCGGTGGACAGGTCGTAGACCTCGGCGAACGAGAGATCCCCGGGCCCGATCCCCGCCTCCTCGTACGCCGCCCGCGCGATCGACGCCCGGAACGTCTCGTCCGACGGCGCCACCGCGACCGCCGAGTCCGTGGCGATGTCCGGCAGATCCAGCACCGTGTTGGGGTAGCGGGGCGTCACCGTGGACACCGCCCGTATCCGCACCGGCTCGGGCACCCCGTGCCGCCGCGCGAACTCCATACTGGACAGCACCAGCGCCGCACCTCCGTCCGAGGTCGCGCAGATGTCCAGCAGCCGCAGCGGGTCGGCGACTACGGCCGAGGCCGCGACCTCCTCCGCGGTGACCCGCTTGCGATAGCGCGCGTACGGATTGAGCGCCCCCGCCGCCGAGTTCTTCACCTTGACCCGCGCGAAGTCCTCCGTCGTGTCCCCGTGCACCGCCATCCGCCGCCGCGCGTACAGCGCGAAGTACGTCGGATTGGTGGCACCGAGGACCCGGAACCGCAACCAGTCCGGATCGTCCGCCCGGTCCCCGCCCGCCGGCCGGAAGAACCCCTTCGGAGCCGAGTCCGCGCCCACCACCAGCACCACGTCCGCGAGACCCGCGAGGATCTGGGCCCGCGCGGTGCCGACCGCCTGCGCCCCGGACGCGCAGGCCGCGTACACGCTCGTGACCCGGGCCCCCTGCCAGCCCAGCGCCTTCGCGAAGGTCGCCCCCGCCACGTAGCCCGGATAACCGCCCCGCACCGTGTCCGCGCCGACGATCGACCCGACGTCCCGCCAGTCGAGGCCCGCGTCCGTCAGCGCCGCGCGCGCGGCCACCGTCCCGTACTCGACGAAGCTCCTGCCCCACTTGCCCCACGGGTGCATGCCCGCGCCGAGCACCGCCACCTCGCCCGTCATGCCGTCACCCCCGTCGGCCGCCACTGCCAGGTCGTCCAGACCGTCTCCGCGTCCTCGTTCAGGACCCCGGGGACGAGCTCCACCTCCATGCCCACCGCCAGATCGGCGACGGTGACCCCGGGAACCGCCTGTCCCAGCACCACGAGACGTTCTTCGGTCAGTTCCACAGCGATCAACGCGTACGGCTCCCACGGAACTTCCGGATCGGACACGTAGGGTGACGGAGGCCGGTACCGGCCGTCCGTGTACGACCACACCCGCCCCCGGCGCGACAGCGGGACCTCGCGCAGCTCACCCCCCGGACAGCCCGGATTGCGACAGAAGACGTCCTCACGGGGGAAGAACACCGAGGCGCACGCGGCACAGCGTGTGCCGAGCAGCCGGAACTCCTCGCCCTCCCCGGTGAACCAGCCCGCGACCACAGGTGTGCGACTCCGCGACAAAACCCCTCCCGGCGTACGGATCTGATGAACCGTCAGGAAGTTTGGCACGGGCATCCGGAATTGGGCAGGCCCTTCGGCGAACCAACGAGCCCCTCCCGGCGTCGCTGTATCGGGAGGACCGGCCGGGGCCCACGGGGGTGGTTCCGGCCGGCCCTCACCCGTACGGGCGGGCCCCACGGCGTGGCGCGTACAGCCGCCCCGACGAGACGACCAGCAGATGATCGGATACAGTCCGCCGCGTGTCCGCTAATCAACACCCACCCGCCAACTTCGCACCGGACTCGCACTGTTCGAGCTGCGGAGCGCCCTACGGAGAGGGCGTTTCCGGCTGGCCCCGCACCTGCGAGGCCTGCCACTCAGTGGCCTACCGCAATCCGATCCCCGTCGCGGTGGCCCTCCAGCCCGTGTACGACACCCAGGGCACCGCCCTCGTGGTGATCACACGGACCATCGCCCCCGCGCGCGGGGGCACCGCCCTGCCCGGCGGCTTCATCGACCACCGGGAGGACTGGCGCCACGCCGTCGCCCGTGAACTCAAGGAGGAGACGGGCATCTGCGTGGCCGACCGCGACGTACGCCTCGCCGACGCCATGAGCTCGCCCGCCGGTCATCTCCTGCTCTTCGGGCTCCTCCCGGAGCGCCCGGCCGCCGGCCTCCCGGCGCCCGTCGCCACCGACGAGACGGAGGGCTGGCACCTGCTGCGCAGACCCACCGAACTCGCCTTCCCCCTGCACACCCTGGCCGTCCAGGCGTTCTTCGACGGCCGCTACATCTGAGCCGAAGCCACGCCTGAGCCACCACCGGGCTCACCCCTGGTCGAGCCCGCGCACCTTCACGGGATACGCGGGCTCGACCGGCCCCTCGTCCCCCTCCCGCTCCACGACCAGCCGCGACCCCTCCCAACGCGCCGTGTACCGCTCGACCTCCGGCTCGTCCCAGCCGTCCCCGGCGTCCGGCACCACGAGCCCGCCCCCCGTCCGCCCGCGCGCAGGTGCCCACACCTCCAGCTCCAGGCCGCCGTCGGCGCCCCGGACCGGAACCACGGCACCCGCGCGCGCGAGTACCGGCACACGCGACAGCGGCGCGTCCAGCAGCACCTGCCCCGGCCCCTGGTACGCCCGCCCCGTCACCGTGTCGTACCAACGGCCGCGAGGCAGCCGCACCGCACGCCGCTCCACGCCCGGCTCCAGCACCGGCGCCACCAGCAGACAGTCACCCAGGAGAAACGCGTCCTCGCAGTCGCGCAGCGTCCGGTCCTCGGGCGCACCCCACCACAACGGGCGCACATAGGGCGCCCCCGTACGACGCGCCAGATGGGCCAGCGTCATGAAGTAGGGCGACAGCCGCCGCCGCTCGACGAGCGCCACGCGCGCGTGCTCGACGATCTCGTCCCCGAACTCCCACGGCTCGCGCCGCCCCGCCCGCAGACTCGCGTGCGTACGGAACAGCGGCAGATACGCGCCCAGCTGGAACCACCGCAGATACAGCTCCGGCGAGGGACTCCCGTCGAATCCGCCCACGTCCGGCCCCGAGTACGGCACCCCGCACAGCCCCAGCCCCAGCACCAGCGCGAGCGACGCCCGCAGCCCCGGCCAGCCCGTCGCCACGTCCCCCGACCACGTCCCGCCGTAGCGCTGCATCCCTGCCCACCCGGAGCGCGAGAAGACGAACGGCCGCTCCTCGGGCACCAGCTCACGCAGCGACTCGTACCCCGCGCGGGCCATGCAGAGCGCGTACACGTTGTGTGCCTCGCGATGATCACCGCCCCGGCCCTCCAGATCGTGCCGGGCCGACCGGGGCAGCGTGTTCTCCCCGAACGCCGTGAACGACGTCGGCTCGTTCATGTCGTGCCAGAACCCCGCGAAGCCCTGCGCCAGCCGCTCCCCGTAGAGACCACCCCACCACGCGCGCGTACGCGCGCGTGTGAAGTCCGGGAAGACCGAATCCCCGGGCCACACGAGCCCCTCCGCGACCTTCCCGGTGGCGTCGCGCACGAAGGCGTCCTCGGCCGTCCCGCTGTCGTACACCGCGTCGCCCGGCCGCGCACCGACCGCCGCGTCCACGATCGACACCAACCGGATCCCCTCCCGCCGCAACTCCTCGGCGAGCACCGGCAGCTTCGGGAAGTGCTCCGCGTCGACCGTGAAGACCTGGTGGGCGTCGTAGTGGTCGATGTCCAGATGGACCGCGTCGAGCGGCAGCCCGTGCTCCCGGTAGCCCGCGACGATCCGCCGCACCTCCTGCTCGCTCCCGAAGCCCCACCGCGCGTGATGATGGCCCAACGCCCACGCCGGCGGCAGCGCCGGAGCCCCGGTCAGCGCGGCCCAGGCGTGCAGCACGCGCGCGGGCGTGCCGACTATGACCCAGCAGCGCAGGGGCCCGCCGTCCATCCGCAGCTCGGACGTCCCGGCCCGGTCGTGCCCGGACCCGGCGCCCTCCTCGCCCTCCCGCAGCGTCACCGTGCCGTCCCAGGTGGTGTCGTGGAACACCAGATGCGTGGCCGCGTCCGCCACCACCATCTGCACCGGCATCGTGATGTACAGCGGGTCGTCGCCCGGCGCGAACGGACGACCGGGGTCCGTGTTCCACAGCCGATACGTTCCGCCCCGCAGCCGGGGACCCGACGCCCGTCCGCCCAGCCCGAAGAACCGCGCGTCGGCCGCCACCTCCGACCGCTGCACCCACCGTGCCTCACCTCCACCCACCGGCTCCCACCACCGGGGCGGCAGATCACGCCGCAGGACCACTCCACCGGGCGTACGCACCTCCACGGCGCCCAGCCGCGACACCACGACCGTGACGCGCTCGGCCACGACCCGCCAGGCGCCGTCCTTGTCCGGCTCCAGCACGGCCCGCGGATCCGGCTCCGGGCACCGGCCCGCCAGCGCGTACGACGGCTCGGGACCGGCCCCGTCCCAGCCCCAGAAGACCGCGCCGTGCACATCGACGGTGACCCGCAGCTCGGACCTGCTGAACCGTACGACCCCGCCGCCGGGCCCCGGCTCCACACCCACCACCGGCCCCGGCACCCTGGCACGCTCGGCACCCCGCGTCGGCAGAGCGGCCGCGTCGGCACGCCTCCTGCGCCATGCGGCCCGCACGGTGCGCAGCCCTTGCGCCACCCCCGCCGAACCGATCGTTTTCACCGAACGCACCAGGTCACGACCGTTCATGACGCTCACCATGCCATCCACCGGACGATTCGTGTGAACCGTTCAACTGCCGTTCACCCACCGTGCCGCCACATGTTCACCTCGACGTCCGGCAGCGGCTCACCCTGGTGCGGAAGTCGATCACATGGCATCGTCCGTGTCAGCCACGTCACGCGCACACCCCTGCCCGTGCGCGCCCGACGCGCACCACGCGCACAGCCCCGGGAGCCACCCCATGACCTCAGCGAACCCCTCGCCGCTCTGGCAACCCGACGCGGACCGCATCGCCCGGGCCCGGATCACCGCATTCCAGTCCTGGGCGGCCGAACACCACGGAGCCCCCGCCGAAGGCGGATACCCGGCCCTGCACCGCTGGTCCGTCGACGAACTCGAGACGTTCTGGACAGCCGTCACCGAATGGTTCGACGTACGGTTCTCCACCCCCTACACGCGCGTGCTCGGCGACCGCACCATGCCCGGCGCCCCATGGTTCCCCGGAGCCACCCTCAACTACGCCGAACACGCACTCCGCGCGGCCGACGCCCGCGCCGACGAACCGGCCCTGCTCCACGTCGACGAGACCCACGAACCCCGCCCCGTGACCTGGGCGGAGCTGCGCCGCCAGGTCGGCTCCCTCGCCGCCGAACTGCGCGCCCTCGGCGTACGCCCGGGTGACCGCGTCAGCGGCTACCTCCCGAACATCCCGCAGGCCGTCGTCGCCCTCCTCGCCACGGCCGCCGTGGGCGGCGTCTGGACCTCCTGCGCACCGGACTTCGGCGCCCGCAGCGTCCTCGACCGCTTCCAGCAGGTCGAGCCCGTCGTCCTGTTCACCGTCGACGGCTACCGTTACGGCGGCAAGGAACACGACCGCCGCGACATCGTCGCCGAACTCCGCCGCGAACTGCCCACCCTGCGCGCCGTGGTCCACATCCCAGTCCTCGGCACCGACGCCCCCGAGGGCGCCCTGGAATGGTCCGCCCTGACCTCCGCGGACGTGGCACCCACCTTCGAACAGGTCCCGTTCGACCACCCCCTGTGGGTGCTCTACTCCTCCGGCACCACCGGCCTGCCCAAAGCCCTCGTCCAGTCCCAGGGCGGCATCCTCGTCGAACACCTCAAACAACTCGGCCTGCACTGTGATCTCGGCCCCGAGGACCGCTTCTTCTGGTACACCTCCACCGGCTGGATGATGTGGAACTTCCTCGTCTCAGGCCTCCTCACCGGCACCACCGTCGTCCTGTACGACGGCAGCCCCGGGTACCCCGACACAGGCGCCCAGTGGAGCGTCGCCGAACGCACCGGCGCCACCCTCTTCGGCACCTCCGCCGCGTACGTGATGGCCTGCGCCAAGGCTGGCGTCCACCCCGGCCGCGACTACGACCTCTCCCGCGTCCAGTGCGTCGGCACCACCGGCTCCCCGCTCCCGCCCGACGGCTTCCGCTGGCTCCACGACGAGGTCCGCGAGGATCTCTGGATCGCCTCCGTCAGCGGCGGCACCGACGTGTGCTCCTGCTTCGCGGGAGCCGTCCCCACCCTCCCCGTCCACATCGGCGAACTCCAGGCCCCCTGCCTCGGCACCGACCTGCAGTCCTGGGACCCCAGCGGCAAACCCCTCGTCGACGAGGTCGGCGAACTCGTCGTCACCAACCCCATGCCGTCCATGCCGATCCACTTCTGGAACGACCCCGACGGCACCCGTTACCACGACAGCTACTTCGACACCTACCCCGGCGTCTGGCGCCACGGCGACTGGATCACCCTCACCTCCCGGGGCTCCGTCGTGGTCCACGGCCGCTCCGACTCCACCCTCAACCGCCAGGGCGTCCGCATGGGATCGGCCGACATCTACGAGGCCGTCGAACGCCTCCCCGAGATCAAGGAGTCCCTCGTCCTCGGCATCGAACAGCCGGACGGCGGCTACTGGATGCCCCTCTTCGTCCAACTCGCCCCGGGGGCAACCCTCGACGAGGCCCTCCTCACCCGCATCAAACGCACCATCCGCGAACAGCTCTCACCCCGCCACGTCCCGGACGAGGTCATCGAAGTCCCCGGCGTCCCGCACACCCTCACCGGCAAACGCATCGAGGTCCCCGTCAAACGCCTCCTCCAGGGCACCCCACTGGAAAAGGCGGTCAACCCCGGCTCCATCGACAACCTCGACCTCCTGCACTTCTACGAGGACCTGGCCCGCCGGCGCTCCTGACCCCGGTCGCGACCGCGTTGTCAGTGCCCTCGATTACTGTGAGTGAGCATTGATCGACCGTTCGCACAGGGGGAAGACATGGCACACACCAGCCACCAGGGCATGCGCCGCGTCCTGCGCCGCGAGATCGCGGGCACCATCGGCCTGCTGGCCGACGAACACGACTTCACCGCGATGCGCCGCTACCGCAGCTTCGCCTTCGACGATCACACGACCTACCTCCGACAGGTGGAAGCCCTGCTCCGGACCCTCTCCGCGCAGGGCAACCACACCACGGTCGCCCTCTTCGACCCCGAGGAGTACGCCGAGTTCTGCGCCGACACCGGCCTAGAACCCGACACCCCCTCCAGCCGCACCCGCTTCACCGCCGAGCTGGCCGCGACGGGCGCCGCCGTCCCGTACGAAGGACAGCCCCTCGCCGAGCTCGTCCCCGACCTCATCGACGAAGCCGTCCGCCTCGCCACCTGGGAGTACGCCACCACTCGCCTCGCCCAGATCGGCGACTGCGCCTGCTGCGGCGAGGACATCGGACGCGCGGCCTTCTCCCGCGCCATGCACCTGCTCAAGCGCATCCTCGACACCGCGGGCCCGGGCGAACGCCACCTGGTCTGCAGCGTCTCGGCCGAACCCCAGGCATTGACCGCCGTCCTCCACGTCGACCAGAGCACCGAAGGAGCCACCCGGCTCGACGAGGCCGAAGCTCTGGAGTTCGCCACCGTTCTCGCCCTCGGCCTCGCCACCCGGAGCCCCGGCGGACTCGTCATGCGCACCACCGCCCCGGACCGGACCGAGCGCGTCTACGGCTGGCGCCTGCGCGGCGACGACCTCGCACCACTCACCGCGGGAGAGGTCTTCGACGCCTACTGCACCGACATGGAATCCGGAGACCTCGTCTCCCCGGAGTCCGGCGTCGACTACTGCACCCCACCCGACCTCGGCGACGACCTCGGCGAGGGAGGCCCGACCTCGCACGGCCACGCCCACTGAACGGGCGAGGGGCGCCCCACCCAAGGTGGAGCGCCCCTCGACGCCGGCCGGACCCTCCCGGCTACTCGCCCGACAGCACCGCCTGCGCGGCGCCACGCGCCTCCTCGGCCGTGTCCGCCGCCCGCGCGGCGGCCGCCGCCCGCTCGCACTGCGCCAGCGTGTACTTCGCCAAGGTCGCCCGCACATACGGAATCGACGCCGCACCCATGGACAGGGAGGTGACACCCAGACCGGTCAGCACACACGCGAGCAGCGGATCCGACGCCGCCTCGCCGCAGACGCCACAGCTCTTGCCCTCGGCCTTCGCCGCCTCGGCGGACAGCGCGACGAGATCGAGCAGCGCCGGCTGCCACGGGTCCTGGAGCCGGGACACCGCCCCCACCTGCCGGTCGGCCGCGAACGTGTACTGCGCGAGGTCGTTCGTCCCCAGGGAGAGGAACTCCACCTCCCGCAGGATCGACCGCGCCCGCAGCGCCGCCGACGGAATCTCCACCATGGCACCGAACTTGGCCCGCAGCCCCGCCTCGCGACACGCGTCGGCGAACGCCTTGGCGTCCGTGCGGTCCGCGACCATCGGCGCCATGACCTCGAGATGGACCGGCAGACCCTCGGCGGCCTTCGCGAGCGCCGTCAACTGCGTCCGCAACACCTCGGGATGATCGAGAAGCGTCCGCAGACCACGCACACCGAGCGCCGGGTTCGGCTCGTCGGCCGGAGTGAGGAACTCCAGCGGCTTGTCGGCGCCGGCGTCCAGCACCCGCACGACCACACGCCCCTCGGGGAAGGCCTCCAGCACCTTGCGATACGCCTCGACCTGCTTCTCCTCGGACGGCGCCGCCTTGCTGTCGTCCAGGAAGAGGAACTCGGTCCGGAACAGCCCGACCCCCTCGGCCCCGGCCTCCACGGCCGCCGGCACATCAGCGGGGCCGCCCACGTTGGCCAGCAACGGAACCCGATGGCCGTCGGAGGTCGCGCCGGGCCCGCTCGACGCGGCCAGCGCGGCCTTCCGCGCCGCCGCGGCGGCCTCCAGCTCGGCCTTCTTCTCCGCACTCGGGTTCACGAAGATCTCACCGGTACTGCCGTCCACGGCGATCATTGTGCCCTCGGCGAGCTCCCCGGCCCCCGGCAGCGCCACCACGGCCGGCACCCCGAGCGCCCGCGCCAGGATCGCACTGTGACTGGTCGGCCCGCCCTCCTCGGTGACGAAACCGAGGACGAGCGTCGGGTCGAGCAGCGCCGTGTCCGCGGGCGCGAGGTCACGGGCGATGAGGACGTACGGCTCGACGCTGTCCGGTACCCCCGGCATCGGAACCCCGAGGAGCCGGGCGACGATACGATTCCGCACATCGTCGAGGTCCGCCACGCGACCCGCGAGGTACTCGCCGGCCGCGGCCAGCAGCGCCCGGTACGCGGCGAAGGCATCGTAGACACCACGCTCCGCCGTGCTCCCCACGGCGATACGTCGCTCCACATCCGCCATCAGCTCCGGGTCCTGGGCCATCAGCGCCTGGGCCTCCAGGACAGCCTGGGCCTCGCCACCGGCCAGATTGCCGCGCGCGATCAGATCGGCGGCCACGGCGTCCACGGCCTTACGGGCTCGCCCCTGCTCGCGCTCCGCGTCCTCCGCCGGAATCTGCTTGGCGGGCGGCTCCAGCACCGCCGTTCCCATGTGCCGAACCTCGCCGATCGCCACACCGTGGCTCACACCGACGCCTCGCAGCGTTGTCTCCATCTCACCTGTCTCCGTTAGTGCGACGGTTCCCACCGCCGCGGTGGTTGTGGAACTCGGGGTCCGGTACGGCCTCCGGCATCACCGCCAGCCGAAGAGGGTGTCGCCGGCCTTCACCTCCCCGTCCTCGCGGAGCTCGGTGAGGGAGTCGGCCGTCGCCTCCAGGGCCACCACGGGGCAGACCGGCGACTTGCCCGCGGCCTCCACGGCGGCGGGGTTCCAGCGCACCACGGCCTGACCCCGTCGTACGGTGTCGCCCTTGCTCACGAGCAGCTCGAACCCTTCACCGTTGAGCTGCACGGTATCGATCCCGAGATGCGTCAGCACGCCGTGCCCCTCGCCGTCCACCACGACGAACGCGTGCGGGTGCAGGGAGACGATGACCCCGTCGACGGGAGCGACGGCCTCTCCTGCCTCACGCTCGGGGTCGATCGCCGTGCCGGGGCCGACCATCGCCCCCGAGAACACGGGGTCCGGTACGGCGGCCAGTCCGATGGCGCGTCCTGCGAGAGGGGACGTCACGGTGGTCATGGGAAGCCTCCCAGGTGGAGATCTATGAGGACACCGTCCCCGCTTGTCCCGGGACGGCGCTCTGAGCAGCAGGGTAGTCAGTTGAAGTACCCGTTCCGCACGATAGCTTCGCATGAGAGGTCTAGACCACCCCTCGAAGTGATTTGCACCCGCTCCGCGGCCCGTTGTAGAGTCGTAGACCTGCCTCGGGGCGAGCGGCACTGCGTGTCCGACCCCGGCAGTACCGAACTCGATCAGATGGTTCAGATCCTATCCTGGGATCATTTTCTGCATGCCTGCAGGATGGTGGTCAGGGGGCCGGAAAAACACTGATAGAGTTTGGAACACCGAAGGGAAGCGCCCGGAGGAAAACCCAGGAAATTGCTTGGGTGAGTACAAAGGAAGCGTCCGTTCCTTGAGAACTCAACAGCGTGCCAAAAATCAACGCCAGATATGTTGATACCCCGTTCCTGGCCGATCTCGGCTGGGGCGAGGTTCCTTTGAAACAAACACAGCGAGGATGCTGTGAACCATCGGACTATTCCTCCGGTGGTTCCGCTCTCGTGTGTGTGCACCGGATTACCGGTAAACATTCACGGAGAGTTTGATCCTGGCTCAGGACGAACGCTGGCGGCGTGCTTAACACATGCAAGTCGAACGATGAACCACTTCGGTGGGGATTAGTGGCGAACGGGTGAGTAACACGTGGGCAATCTGCCCTTCACTCTGGGACAAGCCCTGGAAACGGGGTCTAATACCGGATACGACACTCTCGGGCATCCGATGAGTGTGGAAAGCTCCGGCGGTGAAGGATGAGCCCGCGGCCTATCAGCTTGTTGGTGAGGTAACGGCTCACCAAGGCGACGACGGGTAGCCGGCCTGAGAGGGCGACCGGCCACACTGGGACTGAGACACGGCCCAGACTCCTACGGGAGGCAGCAGTGGGGAATATTGCACAATGGGCGAAAGCCTGATGCAGCGACGCCGCGTGAGGGATGACGGCCTTCGGGTTGTAAACCTCTTTCAGCAGGGAAGAAGCGAAAGTGACGGTACCTGCAGAAGAAGCGCCGGCTAACTACGTGCCAGCAGCCGCGGTAATACGTAGGGCGCGAGCGTTGTCCGGAATTATTGGGCGTAAAGAGCTCGTAGGCGGTCTGTCGCGTCGGATGTGAAAGCCCGGGGCTTAACCCCGGGTCTGCATTCGATACGGGCAGACTAGAGTGTGGTAGGGGAGATCGGAATTCCTGGTGTAGCGGTGAAATGCGCAGATATCAGGAGGAACACCGGTGGCGAAGGCGGATCTCTGGGCCATTACTGACGCTGAGGAGCGAAAGCGTGGGGAGCGAACAGGATTAGATACCCTGGTAGTCCACGCCGTAAACGGTGGGAACTAGGTGTTGGCGACATTCCACGTCGTCGGTGCCGCAGCTAACGCATTAAGTTCCCCGCCTGGGGAGTACGGCCGCAAGGCTAAAACTCAAAGGAATTGACGGGGGCCCGCACAAGCAGCGGAGCATGTGGCTTAATTCGACGCAACGCGAAGAACCTTACCAAGGCTTGACATACACCGGAAACGGCCAGAGATGGTCGCCCCCTTGTGGTCGGTGTACAGGTGGTGCATGGCTGTCGTCAGCTCGTGTCGTGAGATGTTGGGTTAAGTCCCGCAACGAGCGCAACCCTTGTTCTGTGTTGCCAGCATGCCCTTCGGGGTGATGGGGACTCACAGGAGACTGCCGGGGTCAACTCGGAGGAAGGTGGGGACGACGTCAAGTCATCATGCCCCTTATGTCTTGGGCTGCACACGTGCTACAATGGCAGGTACAATGAGCTGCGAAGCCGTGAGGCGGAGCGAATCTCAAAAAGCCTGTCTCAGTTCGGATTGGGGTCTGCAACTCGACCCCATGAAGTCGGAGTTGCTAGTAATCGCAGATCAGCAGTGCTGCGGTGAATACGTTCCCGGGCCTTGTACACACCGCCCGTCACGTCACGAAAGTCGGTAACACCCGAAGCCGGTGGCCCAACCCGTAAGGGAGGGAGCTGTCGAAGGTGGGACTGGCGATTGGGACGAAGTCGTAACAAGGTAGCCGTACCGGAAGGTGCGGCTGGATCACCTCCTTTCTAAGGAGCATCTAGATCTCGCAAGAGATCCAGGGCCACAACGTCGGCGAACGTCCGACGGTGGTTGCTCATGGGTGGAACGTTGATTATTCGGCCGGTTTCACGGGCCGGAGGCTGTTAGTACTGCTCGCAAGAGCGTGGAAAACATGATCTCCGGACGGAATCCGGTCGGGCACGCTGTTGGGTGTCTGAGGGCACGGCCGTGTGGCTGCCTTCAGTGCCGGCCCCGGTGCACTCGAATCTACTGGTTCGGGGTGATGGGTGGTTGGTCGTTGTTTGAGAACTGCACAGTGGACGCGAGCATCTGTGGCCAAGTTTTTAAGGGCGCACGGTGGATGCCTTGGCACCAGGAACCGATGAAGGACGTGGGAGGCCACGATAGTCCCCGGGGAGTCGTCAACCAGGCTTTGATCCGGGGGTTTCCGAATGGGGAAACCCGGCAGTCGTCATGGGCTGTCACCCGCTGCTGAACACATAGGCAGTGTGGAGGGAACGCGGGGAAGTGAAACATCTCAGTACCCGCAGGAAGAGAAAACAACCGTGATTCCGGGAGTAGTGGCGAGCGAAACTGGATGAGGCCAAACCGTATGCGTGTGAGACCCGGCAGGGGTTGCGTATACGGGGTTGTGGGATCTCTCTTCTGTTGTCTGCCGGCAACAGGACGAGTCAGAAACCGTTGATGTAGGCGAAGGACATGCGAAAGGTCCGGCGTAGAGGGTAAGACCCCCGTAGCTGAAACATCAGCGGCTCGTTTGAGAGACACCCAAGTAGCACGGGGCCCGAGAAATCCCGTGTGAATCTGGCGGGACCACCCGCTAAGCCTAAATATTCCCTGGTGACCGATAGCGGATAGTACCGTGAGGGAATGGTGAAAAGTACCGCGGGAGCGGAGTGAAATAGTACCTGAAACCGTGTGCCTACAAGCCGTGGGAGCGTCGCGCATTGAGTTTACTCAGTGCGTCGTGACTGCGTGCCTTTTGAAGAATGAGCCTGCGAGTTTGCGGTGTGTTGCGAGGTTAACCCGGGTGGGGTAGCCGTAGCGAAAGCGAGTCCGAACAGGGCGACTCAGTAGCACGCTCAAGACCCGAAGCGGAGTGATCTAGCCATGGGCAGGTTGAAGCGGAGGTAAGACTTCGTGGAGGACCGAACCCACCAGGGTTGAAAACCTGGGGGATGACCTGTGGTTAGGGGTGAAAGGCCAATCAAACTCCGTGATAGCTGGTTCTCCCCGAAATGCATTTAGGTGCAGCGTCGTGTGTTTCTTGCCGGAGGTAGAGCACTGGATAGGCGATGGGCCCTACCGGGTTACTGACCTTAGCCAAACTCCGAATGCCGGTAAGTGAGAGCGCGGCAGTGAGACTGTGGGGGATAAGCTCCATGGTCGAGAGGGAAACAGCCCAGAGCATCGACTAAGGCCCCTAAGCGTACGCTAAGTGGGAAAGGATGTGGAGTCGCAGAGACAACCAGGAGGTTGGCTTAGAAGCAGCCACCCTTGAAAGAGTGCGTAATAGCTCACTGGTCTAGTGATTCCGCGCCGACAATGTAGCGGGGCTCAAGCGTACCGCCGAAGTCGTGTCATTCCAGCATGAGGGCCAACGCCCGCTGGGATGGGTAGGGGAGCGTCGTGTGCCGGGTGAAGCAGCCGCGGAAGCGAGTTGTGGACGGTTCACGAGTGAGAATGCAGGCATGAGTAGCGATACAAACGTGAGAAACGTTTGCGCCGATTGACCAAGGGTTCCTGGGTCAAGCTGATCTGCCCAGGGTAAGTCGGGACCTAAGGCGAGGCCGACAGGCGTAGTCGATGGATAACCGGTTGATATTCCGGTACCCGCTGTGAAGCGTCAAACATTGAACCAGGCGATGCTAAGTCCGTGAAGCCGTCCCGGATCCTTCGGGTGAAGGGGAGTGGTGGAGCCGACGAACCAGACTTGCAGTAGGTGAGTGATGGGGTGACGCAGGAAGGTAGTCCATCCCGGGCGGTGGTTGTCCCGGGGTAAGGGTGTAGGACGTCGGGTAGGTAAATCCGCCTGGCACATAGTCTGAGACCTGATGCCGAGCCGATTGTGGTGAAGTGGATGATCCTATGCTGTCGAGAAAAGCCTCTAGCGAGTTTCATGGCGGCCCGTACCCTAAACCGACTCAGGTGGTCTGGTAGAGAATACCGAGGCGTTCGGGTGAACTATGGTTAAGGAACTCGGCAAAATGCCCCCGTAACTTCGGGAGAAGGGGGGCCACACCTGGTGATCCGATTTACTCGGTGAGCTGGGGGTGGCCGCAGAGACCAGCGAGAAGCGACTGTTTACTAAAAACACAGGTCCGTGCGAAGCCGTAAGGCGATGTATACGGACTGACGCCTGCCCGGTGCTGGAACGTTAAGGGGACCGGTTAGTCACTCTTCGGGGTGGCGAAGCTGAGAACTTAAGCGCCAGTAAACGGCGGTGGTAACTATAACCATCCTAAGGTAGCGAAATTCCTTGTCGGGTAAGTTCCGACCTGCACGAATGGCGTAACGACTTCTCGACTGTCTCAACCATAGGCCCGGTGAAATTGCACTACGAGTAAAGATGCTCGTTTCGCGCAGCAGGACGGAAAGACCCCGGGACCTTTACTACAGTTTGATATTGGTGTTCGGTTCGGCTTGTGTAGGATAGCTGGGAGACTGTGAAGCTCGGACGCCAGTTCGGGTGGAGTCGTCGTTGAAATACCAGTCTGGTCGTGCTGGATGTCTAACCCGGGTCCGTGATCCGGATCGGGGACAGTGTCTGATGGGTAGTTTAACTGGGGCGGTTGCCTCCCAAAGGGTAACGGAGGCGCCCAAAGGTTCCCTCAGCCTGGTTGGCAATCAGGTGGTGAGTGTAAGTGCACAAGGGAGCTTGACTGTGAGACCGACGGGTCGAGCAGGGACGAAAGTCGGGACTAGTGATCCGGCGGTGGCTTGTGGAAGCGCCGTCGCTCAACGGATAAAAGGTACCCCGGGGATAACAGGCTGATCTTCCCCAAGAGTCCATATCGACGGGATGGTTTGGCACCTCGATGTCGGCTCGTCGCATCCTGGGGCTGGAGTCGGTCCCAAGGGTTGGGCTGTTCGCCCATTAAAGCGGTACGCGAGCTGGGTTTAGAACGTCGTGAGACAGTTCGGTCCCTATCCGCTGTGCGCGTAGGAGTCTTGAGAAGGGCTGTCCCTAGTACGAGAGGACCGGGACGGACGAACCTCTGGTGTGCCAGTTGTTCTGCCAAGGGCATGGCTGGTTGGCTACGTTCGGGAGGGATAACCGCTGAAAGCATCTAAGCGGGAAGCCTGCTTCGAGATGAGGACTCCCACCCCCTTTGAGGGGTTAAGGCTCCCAGTAGACGACTGGGTTGATAGGCCAGATATGGAAGCCTGGTAACGGGTGGAGTTGACTGGTACTAATAGGCCGAGGGCTTGTCCTCAGTTGCTCGCGTCCACTGTGTTGGTTCTGAAACCACGAACAACCCCATTTCTCATGGTCATGAGGGATGGTGCGGTATTCATAGTTTCATAGTGTTTCGGTGGTCATAGCGTGAGGGAAACGCCCGGTTACATTCCGAACCCGGAAGCTAAGCCTTACAGCGCCGATGGTACTGCAGGGGGGACCCTGTGGGAGAGTAGGACGCCGCCGAACTCCTTTTAGAGCTCTGGCTCTTGGGCACACAAGCCCAGGAGCCAGAGCTTTTTTGCGTTGAGGTAGGGTCAGGGGGCATCGTTGGCTCATTTTCCCCCAGGAGGCACCCGGGTGGAGGTCCAGGAGACACGGGTCCAGACGGACCGGGTCCTCACCATCCCGAACATCCTCAGCATGGCGCGGCTCGTTGGCGTTCCCGTCTTCCTGTGGCTGATTCTCTGGCCCGAGTTCGGCGGCCCCAAGGCCGACGGCTGGGCGCTCCTGGTGCTCGCTCTCAGCGGCGTCAGTGACTATCTGGACGGCATGCTGGCTCGACGCTGGAACCAGATCAGCAGCCTCGGCCGGCTTCTCGATCCCGCGGCTGACAGGTTGTACATCCTGTCAACTCTCGTGGGGCTCACCTGGCGCGAGATTCTGCCCTTGTGGTTGACCGCTGTCCTGCTCCTGCGTGAGCTGGTTCTGCTGGTGATGGTGGGCATCCTCAGACGGCACGGCTATCCGCCGCCCCAGGTGAACTTCCTCGGCAAGGCGGCTACGTTCAACCTTATGTATGCCTTCCCGTTGCTGCTGCTCAGTGACGGAAGCGGATGGATCTCGTCACTCGCTGCTATTTTCGGATGGGCGTTCGCCGGATGGGGTACAACGCTGTACTGGTGGGCAGGGATCCTCTACGTGGTTCAGGTCCGCCGACTCGTCAGTGCGGACGCCATGGCCGATTGAGCCCGCCCAGTGGGCGGCCGTTAGTGGCTCGATGGCCCGTGTCGGAAAAGTGCGGGACAATCTGGACGGGTGAAGTCGGCTAGACCGTCTCTTCAAGGAGGACGCTTCCGACATGAAGGCCGTCGTGATGGCCGGAGGCGAAGGCACACGCCTTCGCCCCATGACCTCGAGCATGCCCAAACCGCTCCTGCCCGTGGCGAACCGCCCGATCATGGAGCACGTACTGCGGCTGCTCAAAAGGCATGGGCTCAATGAGACCGTCGTTACTGTCCAGTTCCTGGCGTCACTCGTCAAGAACTACTTCGGGGACGGCGAGGAGCTCGGGATGGAGCTCTCCTATGCCAACGAGGAGAAGCCACTCGGTACCGCCGGGAGCGTCAAGAACGCCGAGGAGGCGCTGAAGGACGATGCCTTCCTCGTCATCTCCGGGGATGCCCTCACCGACTTCGACCTCACCGAGCTCATCAATTTCCACAAGGAAAAGGGTGCGCTGGTCACCGTCTGTCTGACTCGGGTGCCGAATCCATTGGAATTCGGTATCACGATCGTGGACGAGGAAGGCAAGGTCGAGCGATTCCTGGAGAAGCCCACCTGGGGCCAGGTCTTCTCCGACACCGTCAACACGGGCATCTATGTGATGGAGCCGGAGGTCTTCGACTACGTCGAGGCAGACGTTCCCGTCGACTGGTCCGGCGATGTCTTCCCGCAGCTGATGAAGGAGGGCAAGCCGGTCTACGGCTATGTCGCCGAGGGCTACTGGGAGGACGTCGGCACGCACGAGAGCTATGTGAAGGCTCAGGCCGACGTGCTGGAGGGCAAGGTCGACGTCGAGATCGACGGGTTCGAGCTCTCGCCCGGTGTGTGGATCGCCGAAGGCGCCGAAGTGCACCCCGACGCCGTGCTGCGCGGGCCGCTGTACATCGGGGACTACGCCAAGGTGGAAGCAGGCGCCGAAATCCGCGAGCACACGGTCGTGGGCTCGAACGTCGTCGTCAAGAGCGGGGCCTTTCTGCACAAGGCCGTGGTCCACGACAACGTCTACATCGGGCAGCACAGCAATTTGCGTGGCTGCGTGGTCGGAAAGAACACCGACATCATGCGCGCCGCGCGGATCGAGGACGGCGCGGTGATCGGCGACGAGTGTCTCGTCGGCGAAGAATCGATCATCCAGGGGAACGTGCGCGTCTACCCCTTCAAGACGATCGAGGCCGGTGCTTTCGTCAACACCTCGGTGATCTGGGAATCCCGAGGGCAAGCCCACCTGTTCGGTGCCCGGGGCGTCTCCGGCATCCTGAATGTGGAGATCACCCCCGAGCTGGCCGTGAGGCTCGCGGGTGCCTATGCCACGACCCTCAAGAAGGGTTCCACGGTCACCACCGCCCGCGACCACTCCCGAGGCGCCCGCGCGCTGAAGCGGGCGGTCATCTCGGCGCTGCAGGCCAGCGCCATCGACGTACGGGACCTGGAGAACGTCCCGCTGCCGGTGGCTCGGCAGCAGACCGCCCGGGGCAGCGCCGGCGGGATCATGATCCGGACGACACCGGGCGTTCCCGACTCCGTCGACATCATGTTCTTCGACGGGCAGGGCGCCGACCTGTCGCAGGCCAGCCAGCGCAAGCTGGACCGGGTGTTCGCGCGGCAGGAGTACAGGCGCGCGTTCCCGGGCGAGATCGGGGACCTGCACTTCCCGGCCAGTGTGTTCGACTCGTACACCGGGTCGTTGCTCCGCAACGTCGACACCACCGGGATCGCCGAGTCGGGGCTCAAGGTCGTCGTGGACGCGTCCAACGGCAGCGCCGGTCTGGTGCTGCCGAGTCTGCTCGGCAAGCTGGGTGTCGACTCGCTGACGATCAACCCGGGTCTCGACGAGTCGCGCCCGACGGAGACGGGCGACATGAGGCGCTCCGGTCTGGTGCGACTGGGCGAGATCGTCGCGTCCTCGCGGGCCGCATTCGGCGTCCGGTTCGACCCTGTCGGTGAACGGCTGTCGCTCGTCGACGAGAAGGGCCGGATCGTCGAGGACGACCGGGCCCTGCTGGTCATGCTCGACCTGGTGGCCGCCGAACGGCGGAGCGGACGGGTCGCGCTCCCTGTCACCACCACCAGGATCGGCGAGCAGGTCGCCGCGTACCACGGCACGCAGGTCGAGTGGACGACCACCTCGCCCGACGACCTCACGCGGGTCGGCGGGGACGAGACGACCATCTTCGGCGGCGACGGGCGCGGCGGTTTCATCGTGCCGGAGTTCAGCAGCGTCTTCGACGGGACGGCGGCCTTCGTACGGCTCATCGGGTTGGTGGCGCGCACGCAGCTCACGCTCAGCCAGATCGACGCGCGGATTCCGCGGGCGCACGTCCTGAAGCGGGATCTCGCCACTCCGTGGGCCGTCAAGGGCCTGGTGATGCGGCGGGTCGTGGAGGCGGCCGGGGACCGTTTCGTGGACACCACCGACGGGGTGCGGGTCGTGGAGACCGACGGGCGGTGGGTGATGGTCCTCCCGGATCCCGCCGAAGCCGTCACACATCTGTGGGCCGAGGGGCCCGACGACGCCTCGGCGCAGGCCCTGCTGGACGAGTGGGCGGCGGTCGTGGACAGCGCCGGCCGCTGATCGACCTCGCACGCGCGCGTGCCGGACAAGTGCCCCCAACGGGGCCTGTCCGGCACGCCGGTGGGGCCATTCGGAGGTAGTGGTCGCGACGTGCGACGATGTGCGGCATGCCGCAGCAGCCCCCCGTTCGGAGCACACCCGCGCGCCCGTCGCGTCCGGACGCCTCCATGTCGCTGCTCAACAACGTCATGGACCACAGCCTCGACGACGGATACGCCGAGGCCGCCGCCCGCAAGAAGGCCGCGGGCACCGCGGGCATGCCGAAGACGGTGCGGGCCAAGCTGGGACTCGCGGTCGGTCTGGTCCTCGCCGCCCTGGTGGTGACGGTGGGTGCCGCGCAGGCACGCATCAGCGCGCCCGTGGTCGCCAAGGAGCGCGAGGAGCTCATCGACCGCATCCAGGAGGAGACCGCCGCCGCGGACGAGCTCGAGGACTCCGTGGACGAGCTCCGGGACGACGTGAGCGCACGCCAGCGCAAAGCCCTCAAGGACGACGGCGGCAGCGACGGGAACGACCTGATGGGCATCCTGTCGGGCGCCGTCGAGGTGCACGGCCCCGGAGTCCGCCTCGTCGTCAACGACTCCAAGGGCGCCGGTCAGGGCGGTGACGGAGACCCGCGGGAGACCTCCGGGTTCTCGGACACGGGCCGTGTGCGGGACCGTGACATGCAGCGGGTCGTCAACGGGCTGTGGGAGTCCGGCGCCGAAGCCATCTCGGTCAACGGCCAGCGGCTCACCGCGCTGTCGGCGATCAGGGCCGCGGGCGACGCGATACTGGTCGACAACAAGCCCCTGGCACCGCCGTACACGGTCCTCGCGGTGGGGGACGGGCAGCGGCTGAGCACCAGGTTCCAGAACAGCCCCGACGGGCTGTATCTGCATGCCCTCCAGGAGAACTTCGGCATCCGGACGAGCATTTCCGTCGAGGACGACCTCAAGGTGCCGGCCGCGCCGAGCGTGATCGTACGAACAGCAGAACCCAGCACAGAGAAGGGCACATCGTGATCGCCGTACTGGGCCTCGTCCTCGGAGTCGTGGCCGGACTGTTGGTCCGGCCCGAGGTACCGGCGGTGGTAGAGCCGTATCTCCCCATCGCCGTGGTGGCGGCGCTGGACGCCGTCTTCGGTGGTCTGCGCGCGATGTTGGACGGCATCTTCGACGACAAGGTCTTCGTCGTGTCGTTCCTGTCGAACGTGGTCGTGGCCGCCCTGATCGTCTTCCTCGGTGACAAGTTGGGCGTCGGCGCCCAGCTGTCCACGGGCGTCGTGGTCGTTCTCGGCATCCGCATCTTCTCCAACGCCGCGGCGATCCGCCGGCACGTGTTCCGGGCGTGAGGCCGATGAGCGACCAGGACCGCACGCCCGACCCGAAGCCGACTCCCGGTGCGGGAGAGGACGACGCGCCCACGACCCGGCTGCGCCGGGAACTTCCGCAGGAAGTGGCCCCCACGGCCCCCACGGCCATCGAGGAGACCGGTGAGGCACCTCAGGAGGAGAAAAACAGGCTGACCGGGCGGCAGCGGCTGGCCCAGGGGCTGTGGCCGCCGCGCTTCACCCGTGCCCAACTCATCGTGGCCCTGCTGCTGTTCGGCCTCGGCTTCGGGCTGGCCATCCAGGTGGCCTCCAACAACGACGACAGTGCGCTCCGCGGAGCGCGCCAGGAGGACCTCGTTCGCATCCTGGATGAACTGGATGACCGTACGCAGCGTCTGGAGGAGGAGAAGCAGGGTCTGGAGGATCAGCGCACCGAGCTGGAGAACAGCTCGGACCAGGCTGAGGAGGCGCGCAAGCAGACGGTCGAGAAGGAGCGGCAACTCGGAATTCTGGCGGGCACGGTGGCGGCGCAGGGGCCCGGCATCACACTGACGATCGACGACACGAAGGGGACGGTCGAGGCGGACATGTTGCTCGACGCGATCCAGGAGCTGCGCGCGGCCGGCGCGGAGGCGATCCAGGTGAACGGTGTGCGGGTCGTGGCCAGCACGTATCTGACCGATTCCGACGACGGAATCAGTGTCGACGGGAACAAGATCACCCAGCCGTTTCGTTTCAAGGTCATCGGCAACCCGCAGGACCTCGAGCCCGCACTGAACATCCCCGGAGGAGTGGTGCAGACACTGGAGAAGGAGCAGGCCACCGTGACCGTGCGGCGGGCGGAGAAGATCGTCGTGGACGCCTTGCGAGCGGCGAAGCGGCCTGACTACGCTCGGTCGTCCTCCCAGTGAACCGCAGGTGCATGGGGCCCGTCCGTCGAGGGCATGAGGTTGCGGGGGGTCGGCGCACCGAATGGGTGGTGCGTGGTGGAAACTGTCCGGTGGGTACGGACGTTGTGAGGTTGTCCGGCTCGGCCGGTGTGTTCAGTCAGGGTTCGTCCTGCCCCACGGGCGGGTCTGTTTCGGTCAAGGGGAATCGCCCGTGAAGTTGTTTGCGAAGTTGTTCGGCAAGAGCGCGCGAGAGGGCAGCGACAACGCGACCTCCCGCCATCGCGCGCAGCCTTCGGAGGCGGAGGGCCAGGGCGGTGAGCGCCCCATGTTCCGGGACCAGGTCGCTGGTCCGGGAGGTGACATTTCCGGAGGTCAGGGCGCGCCGTCTGTTGACCCTGCCCAGTCGGGCCGCATAGGTTTCGGGGATCCGTCAACCTCAGGTACGGGTGGAGGTTTCGCTTCAGACCCGTATGCGTCCAATGCCCCGGCGGGGCAGCCGCGGCAGGAGGATCCGTCGATGTCGGCCCTGGTGTGTACGAGGTGCGGTAACCGCAACGCGGAGAACAGTCGCTTCTGCTCGAACTGCGGTGCTCCGCTGCGGGCCGGCGCGACTCCCGAGCGTCCGTCCGAGACGACCTCCACGATCTCCATCTCCGGCCTCGAGGCCTATGACTCCGAGGTCACCGGCCAGACCCAGCTGCCGGCGCTTTCTCCCGAGGCCCAGGCCGCCGTCGACGCGCTCCCGCTCGGCTCGGCACTCCTCGTCGTGCGTCGCGGCCCGAACGCGGGCAGCCGCTTCCTGCTGGACGGCGATCTGACCACGGCCGGCCGTCACCCGCAGAGCGACATCTTCCTGGACGACGTGACCGTGTCGCGTCGCCATGTGGAGTTCCGCCGGGGCCAGGACGGCTCGTTCACGGTCGCTGACGTCGGCAGCCTGAACGGCACGTACGTCAATCGTGAGCGGATCGACCAGGTCGCCCTGCACAACGGCGACGAGGTGCAGATCGGCAAGTACCGGCTGGTCTTCTACGCGAGCCAGCGGGGCTACTGACCCTCCCCCGGACCGCGTCCGGGGGGACCCCAGGGAAGGTCCATGCTTCGAACAACGAGCGGTGGTGCCGACCACGGCACCGCCGCCGCGGACAGTGGCCTAGTGAGCATCGGCACGGTGCTGAACGCACTGCGCGAGGAGTTCCCCGAGGTAACCATCTCCAAGATCCGTTTCCTGGAGTCGGAGGGGCTCATCGAGCCGCAGCGGACCCCCTCGGGGTATCGCAAGTTCAGCGCCGAGGACGTCGAGCGCCTGGGGCACGTTCTCAGGATGCAGCGGGACCACTATCTGCCGCTCAAGGTGATCCGCGAGTATCTGGAGGCCCTGGAGCGCGGCGAGGACGTACGGCTGCCGTCCGTGGGGCGTCAGCGTGACGTGGGCGACGGAGAGCGCCTGAGCGAGCTCTTCGGGGAGCCGGAGGAGACGCCGGCGGCCCGGATCGGGCGTGATGAGCTTCTGGCCGGCGCCGGGATCGACGAGGAGCAGCTGGCGGAGTGGGAGTCGTACGGGCTGGTGGCCGCGCTGCCGGACGGTTCGTACGAGGCCGAGACGCTCACCGTCGCCACGCTTGTGGTCGAACTGGGGCGGTTCGGTATCGAGCCACGGCATCTGAGGGTGATGCGGGCCGCCGCGGATCGCGAGGCGGGGCTCGTGGATCAGGTGGTGGCGCCGCTGCGTCTGCATCGCAATCCGCAGACCAGGGCCCATGCGGAGGACCGCACGCGGGAGCTGGCGGGGCTCACGGTGAAGCTGCACGCGGCTCTGGTGCGCAGCGCGCTGGGCGTTCGAATCCGCTGAGGCGCGGTGTTCGCCTGTGGCGGATCGGGCGGCCGATCTGTGCCCGACTACCCAAACGTCCCGAGCACGGCCTAGGGTTGCTGTGTGAACGAGCTCGATGTCGTAGGTGTCCGGGTCGAGATGCCCTCCAACCAACCGATCGTGCTCCTGCGCGAAGTGGGAGGCGATCGTTACCTCCCCATCTGGATCGGGCCGGGGGAGGCGACGGCGATCGCTTTCGCCCAGCAGGGCATGGCCCCCGCGCGGCCGCTGACCCACGACCTGTTCAAGGATGTGCTGGAGGCCGTCGGCCAGGAGCTCACGGAAGTGCGCATCACCGACCTGCGTGAGGGCGTCTTCTACGCGGAGCTGGTGTTCGCCAGTGGGGTCGAGGTGAGTGCGCGGCCGTCCGACGCCATAGCGCTGGCGTTGCGTACCGGTACGCCGATCTTTGGCAGTGACGGGGTGCTCGACGACGCGGGCATCGCGATCCCGGACGAGCAGGAGGACGAGGTGGAGAAGTTCCGCGAGTTCCTCGACCAGATCTCGCCCGAGGACTTCGGTACGAACAGTCAGTGAGCCGGGTGGGCGGTGGTGCGAGGCCGTGCGGTCTCGGCGCCGCCGTCGCGGATGTCCGTGCATGTATCCAGGTGGCGGGGCGTTGCTGCTCTGAGGGCGTCCGAGCGGGGCCCGCACGTGCCGGGGACTGTGCACCGTCAGTCGGCTCCGCCGGAGTGCATTCAGCTAGCCTTTCCCCGCGGGAGGGCACGCGAAACCACTCTCAGGGTGATTATCACTCGGCGTGGCGAGTGCGGTGGTCGTTGACGCACCCTTGGTGGCTGCCTACCGTCGATAAGGCAGGTCAAGGACGGAGGTCGGCGTGAGAAGCAGCGGCGACGGTACGGCTGGGGGTGCCCCCGGACGCAGGCTGGGGGACAGCGGCCCGTACCAGCTTCACAGCAGCGCGGCCGGTCACATCCCGCAGCGGCCCGCGGTCGTGCAGGACAGCGCGGAGGCGGCGTCCGAGCCGCATGAGAACGTCGGCTACCGCGGTCCCACCGCGTGCGCGGCGGCCGGCATCACCTACCGGCAGCTCGACTACTGGGCCCGCACGGGTCTCGTGGAGCCGAGTGTGCGTTCAGCGCAGGGCTCCGGGACGCAGCGCCTCTACAGCTTCCGGGACGTCGTCGTCCTCAAGATCGTGAAACGGTTCCTCGACACGGGGGTGTCGCTGCAGAACATCCGCAGCGCCGTCCAGCACCTGAGGGAGCGGGGCTTCAGTGATCTGGAGCGGATGACGCTGATGAGCGACGGGGCGACGGTCTACGAGTGCACCTCGCCCGACGAGGTCCACGCCCTGCTCCAGGGCGGCCAGGGGGTCTTCGGGATTGCCGTGGGGGTCGTTTGGCGTGATGTGGAAAGCGCTCTCTCCCAGCTGCACGGAGAACGGGTCGACACCGGGGAGACATTCGTGGGACACAACCCGTCGGACGAGTTGGCGCGGCGACGCAACCGGGCGGTCTGAGAGGCCGGCGCGGGGCCGGGAGGTGTGAGCAGCGATGCCGTCGTCGACGCGGGACATGGGGCATTGTCAGTGGCGTAGGGCAGCATCGGACATGTGAGAACCGCGCCCACCATCCTGCATCTCGACATGGATGCCTTCTATGCCTCGGCGGAGCAGGCGTCCAAGCCGAGTCTGCGCGGGAAAGCCGTTGTGGTGGGCGGGTTGGGGCCCCGGGGAGTGGTCGCGACCGCCTCGTACGAGGCGCGGGTCTTCGGGGTGCACTCGGCGATGCCGATGGCGCAGGCGCGTCGGCTCGCTCCCAACGCCGCGTATCTCACGCCGCGCTTCACGTTCTACCGGGCGATCAGCGATCAGGTCATGGGGCTCTTGCGGGATCTGTCTCCACTGGTGGAGCCGTTGAGCCTGGACGAGGCGTTCGTGGACCTGGAGGCCGGAGGAGCGGCCTGGGACGAGGAGTCCGCGCGGCTGGTGGGGGTGCGGTTGCGGGCGGACATACGGGCGGTGACCGCGCTCACCGGCTCCGTGGGGCTCGCGGCCTCCAAGATGATCGCGAAGATCGCTTCCGAGCAGGCCAAGCCGGACGGGCTGGTGCTGATCGAGCCCGGGACCGAGCGGGCGTTGTTGGGGCCGATGTCCGTACGGATCCTGCCGGGCGTGGGGCCGGCGACCGGGGACCATCTGCGGCGGGCAGGGATCGCCACGGTCGAGGAGATCGTGGAGGCCGGGGAGGACGAGATCGTCCGGCTGCTGGGCAAGGCGCACGGGCACGGGCTGTACGCGATGGCGCTGGCGCGGGACGACCGCGCGGTCGTGGCCGAGCGGGACACCAAGTCGGTGTCGGTGGAGGACACGTACGACGTCGACATCCATGACCGGGTGCGGGTGCGGATGGAGGTGCAGCGGCTCGCGGACCGGTGTGTGCGGAGGCTGCGGGGGGCCGGGCTGTCGGGGCGGACGATCGTGCTGAAGGTGCGGCGGTACGACTTCTCGACGCTGACCCGGTCCGAGACGTTGCGGGGGCCCACGGACGACCCCACGGTGGTGCGGGAGGCGGCGGGGCGGCTGCTGGAGGCCGTGGACACGACAGGTGGTGTGCGGCTGCTGGGGGTGGGCGTCAGCGGTCTCGCCGACTACACGCAGGAGGACCTGTTCGCGCAGGCGGCCGGTGAGGTGGGTCCTGTCCAGGACGATGCCGGGGCCGCCGGGGTCGCTGTGGATGCGCCCGCTGTCGAGGAGCGTGCGGGTGGGGAGCGGCAGTGGAGAGCCGGGCACGACGTGCGCCATGCCGAGTACGGGCACGGGTGGGTGCAGGGAAGTGGACTGGGGCGGGTGACCGTGCGGTTCGAGACGCCGGACGACGTGGAGCCCGGGCGTGTGCGGACGTTCCGGACCGACGATCCGGAGCTGGAACCGGCTGAGCCGTTGCCGTTGGTGCAGGGTGGGGTGCGGGGCTGAGCAAGGCTGGGCGCCGCCGGGCCGTGCCGCCGGGGCTGAGCGCCGTCGCGGCGGGGATCAGGGGCAGGCCGGGAATGAAAGGGCGGTGGCTCGCGAGAGGGCCGGGGGTGGCGGCCCCGGGAGGGCCCGTGCCGGGTCAGGCGGGTGGCCGGCTCGGGGGAGGGCCGGACGGGTCGCCGACTCGCGGGAGGGTCGGGCGGATGGTCGGCTCGGGGGGAGGGCCGGTTCGGGGAGGGGCGGGGTCAGGTGTCGTCCTTGCCTGCTGTGTTGCCGAAGTCGTGGTCCAGGGGTGGGGGTGGGGCCGTGTCCAGGCCGTAGTGGTGGTAGAGCTGGAGTTCCTGTTCCGGGGAGAGGTGGCGGCCCACGCCGAAGTCGGGGGCGTCCTTGATGAGGGAGCGTTCGAAGGGAACGCGGAGGGTGCCCTCGACCAGTTCGCTGGGCTCCAGGGGGACGAAAGCGTCGCGGCCGAAGAAGCCCATGCGTATCGCGGCCCACTCGGGGATGCCCGTGGCGTCGTCGAGGTAGACCTCGTCCACGGTGCCGATCTTGCTGCCTCTGCGGTCGAACGCCTTGCGGCCGATCAGGTTGCGCGGATCGATGTCGGTCTGCACGGGCCCTCCATATGGTCGCAAAACAGTCACACATCGTGTCTCATGACTACGAAAAGGCACATCGGGGGCGGCGGCCACTCGAAGGTGAGTGCGTTGACCGCGCTGATACGCTGGCAGCGGCTGTTGACCCCGTGCGGGAGAGTCCTCCGGACACCATCCGGAGGCGCCGAAGGAGCAAATCCTCCCCGGAATCTCTCAGGCCCACGTACCGCACGGACGAGGTCACTCTGGAAAGCAGAGCGGGTGTCACGGCTCCCGCTCTCACCGACGGTGAAAACCGGCCCGAACCAGGACCGGTGAAACTCTCAGGTTGAGATGACAGAGGGGGAGGCCGTCCGGGCACCCGTGCCGTGGTGCCCCTCGAAGGTCGTGTCAGACCAGGAGGCCTCCGTAATGACCGCCCATCGCATTCCGCTCTCCGAGCTCGAACAGGGAATCCCCTTCGAGCGGCGCCACATCGGCCCGGACGTCGAGGCCCGGGCCAAGATGCTCGCGCACGTCGGGTACGGCTCGCTCGACGAGCTGACGGCCGCCGCGGTGCCCGATGTGATCAAGAACGCCGAGGTGCTCGATCTGCCGGGTGCCCGCACCGAGGCCGAGGTACTGGCGGAGCTGCGTTCGCTGGCGGACCGCAACCAGGTGCTCGGGTCGATGATCGGGCTCGGGTACTACGGGACCTTCACGCCGCCCGTCATCCTGCGCAACGTCATGGAGAACCCGGCCTGGTACACCGCCTACACGCCGTATCAGCCCGAGATCTCCCAGGGGCGCCTGGAGGCACTGCTCAATTTCCAGACGGTCGTCGCCGAACTGACCGGGCTGCCCACCTCCGGGGCCTCCCTGCTCGACGAGGGCACCGCCGCCGCCGAGGCGATGGCGCTGTCCCGGCGCATGGGGAAGAACAAGAAGGGGCTCTTCCTCGTCGACGCGGACGCGCTGCCGCAGACGATCGCCGTGATCCAGACCCGTGCCGAACCGACCGGGGTCGAGGTCGTCGTTGCGGACCTGAGCGAGGGGATCCCGGCCGACATCGCCGAGCGGGAGATCAACGGGGTGCTGCTTCAGTACCCCGGCGCCTCCGGTGCCGTACGCGATCTGAAGCCGGTCGTCGAGCAGGCGCACCGGCTCGGCGCGCTGGTCACCGTCGCCGCCGACCTGCTCGCCCTCACGCTGCTGGCGTCGCCCGGTGAGCTGGGTGCCGACATCGCGGTGGGCACGACACAGCGGTTCGGTGTGCCGATGGGCTTCGGCGGTCCGCACGCGGGCTACATGGCCGTACAGGAGAAGTTCGCGCGCAGCCTGCCCGGGCGGCTCGTGGGCGTCTCCGTGGACGAGGACGGACACAAGGCGTACCGGCTCGCCCTGCAGACGCGGGAGCAGCACATCCGTCGGGAGAAGGCGACCAGCAACATCTGTACGGCTCAGGTGCTGCTCGCCGTGATGGCCGGGATGTACGCCGTCTACCACGGGCCGGAGGGGCTGCGGACCATCGCCCGGCGTACGCACCGGTACGCCACCGTGCTCGCCGCGGGGCTCGCCGCCGGTGGCATCGAGGTCGTGCACGGCGCGTACTTCGACACGCTCACCGTGCGGGTGCCCGGGCGGGCCGGTGAGGTCGTGGCGGCCGCGCGGGAACATGGCGTGAACCTGCACCCGGTGGACGCCGACCTGGTGTCGATCTCCTGCGACGAGACCACCACCCGGGCGCAGCTCGGCGCCGTGTGGACCGCGTTCGGGGTGGAGGGGGATGTCGAGGCCCTGGACGCCGCCGCCGACGACACGCTGCCCGAGGCGTTGCTGCGGTCGGACGACTACCTCACGCACCCGGTGTTCCACGAGTACCGCTCCGAGACCGCGATGCTGCGCTATCTGCGCCGGCTCGCCGACCGGGACTACGCGCTGGACCGGGGCATGATCCCGCTGGGCTCCTGCACGATGAAGCTCAACGCGACCACCGAGATGGAGCCGGTGACCTGGCCGGAGTTCGGGCAGCTGCACCCGTTCGCGCCCGCCGGGCAGGCGCAGGGGTACCTCACGCTCATCCGTGAGCTGGAGGAGCGCCTGGCGGAGGCCACCGGGTACGACAAGGTGTCGCTGCAGCCGAACGCCGGCTCGCAGGGCGAGCTGGCCGGGCTGCTGGCTGTGCGCGGCTACCACCGGGCCAACGGCGACGCGCAGCGGACCGTGTGCCTCATCCCGTCCTCCGCGCACGGCACCAACGCGGCGAGCGCCGTCATGGCCGGGATGAAGGTCGTCGTCGTGAAGACCGCCGAGGACGGCGAGATCGACGTCGAGGACCTGCGGGCGAAGATCGAGCAGTACCGTGACGAGCTGTCCGTGCTGATGATCACGTACCCGTCCACGCACGGTGTGTTCGAGGAGCACGTGGCCGACATCTGCGCGCAGGTGCACGACGCCGGTGGGCAGGTCTACGTCGACGGGGCCAACCTCAACGCGCTGGTGGGGCTCGCCAAGCCGGGACACTTCGGCGGCGACGTCTCGCACCTGAACCTGCACAAGACGTTCTGCATCCCGCACGGCGGCGGCGGTCCGGGCGTCGGGCCGGTGGCGGTGCGCGAGCACCTGGCGCCGTTCCTGCCCAACCACCCGTTGCAGCCCGCGGCCGGTCCGGAGACGGGCGTGGGCCCGATCTCGGCGGCGCCGTGGGGCTCGGCGGGCATCCTGCCCATCTCGTGGGCGTACGTCCGGCTCATGGGCGGCGAGGGGCTCAAGCGGGCCACTCAGGTGGCGGTGCTCAGCGCCAACTACATCGCCAAGCGGCTGGAGCCGCACTACCCGGTGCTCTACACCGGTCCCGGCGGGCTCGTGGCGCACGAGTGCATCGTCGACCTGCGGCCGCTGGCCAAGGCGACCGGGGTGAGCGTCGACGACATCGCCAAGCGGCTGATCGACTACGGCTTCCATGCGCCGACGATGTCGTTCCCGGTGGCCGGGACGCTGATGATCGAGCCGACCGAGTCGGAGGACCTCGGTGAGCTGGACCGGTTCTGCGACGCGATGATCGCCATCCGTGCGGAGATCGAGAAGGTCGCCTCGGGCGAGTGGCCGGCGGACGACAACCCGCTGCGCAACGCGCCGCACACGGCGGCCGCGCTCGGCGGGGAGTGGGAGCACGCCTACACCCGTGCGGAGGCGGTCTTCCCGGCCGGGGTCTCGCCCGCCGACAAGTACTGGCCGCCGGTGCGCCGGATCGACCAGGCCTTCGGCGACCGGAACCTCGTCTGCTCCTGCCCGCCGTTGGACGCTTACGCGGAGTAGTCGTCCGGGGGTACGCGTCGGGGCCGGTTCGGAGAGTGCGTTCTCCGGCCGGCCCCTCGTCTGTCCGGGCGGACGTCCCGTGCGGGGACGTTCACCCTGCGCGCACGTCTGTGCGGCTCAGGCGGCTGTCACCACGGTGCCCATCGGGCGGTGCGGTGCGATGATCTGGCCGTCCGGCAGGAGCTCACCGGTGTCCTCGAAGAGCAGAACGCCGTTGCAGAGCAGGCTCCATCCCTGCTCCGGGTGGTGCGCCACGAGTCGGGCGCCCTCCCGGTCGGCGGACTCGGCTGTCGGGCACAGTGGCTGGTGCTGGCACATGGTTGTTGGGATCTTTCGGCTTGTCGTGTGGTCTGAGTCGGCTGGTTTGTCCGACCCGCGGCTTGAAGCCTCGTTCATGGCCGCCCCCCGTTGTGATAAATCGGTCCGGTCCCAGTGTTGCCCCACGGGCGTCAATCCGCAGGCATTTCGCAGCACGGCTTCTTCACAGGTTGATGACGCATCCCTTGCGCGGACGGTTCATCCCCGCCCCCCTGTCCCTTCGGGTGGTTCGCCATGGTCGGATGGGGCTAGTCCGGTGGCGGGATAGCGACCGAATAGCTCGTACGAGCGTATTGCCGCCCGAAAGAGCGCGCATTCTCGGTGGGGGAGCAGAGGGAAAACGAGCGCCCCGCCACCGGGAAATCGGCAGCGGGGCGCGAGCGATGCGAAGAGGCGAGCCGGCCTTGGTTCAGGCGGGTGACCCCAGTAGGGGGGCGGGCGTGAGTCGGGTGGTCAGTACCGGGAGGAGATCGGCGACCCGGTGTGGGCGGTGGGCGGCGATACCGGGCGGTGCCGGCGCCAGCGGGACCAGCAGGTCGTCCGGGGCCGGATGGCCGGAGGCGCCGTCGGCGGTGGGGCCGGCGTGCAGCCAGAGCGTGATCATGTACAGCTCGGGCACGGACAACAGGCGTGGCTGGTAGGGCAGCTGCATGACCTCGGCCTGGCGCAGGGCGCGCTCGGTGGAGGTGATGTACGGGCCCTCGAAGAAGTGCGAGAACACCCAGCCGTCCGGGGTCAGCCGGGTCTCTGCGGCGGCTACGGCGCGGTCGCCGCAGCGGATCAGGAACCGCCATCCGGTGAGCCGGGCGGTGCCCGTGCCCGCCGGGGTGATCCGGTCGAGGACGTGGACGGGCAGCGGAAGTTCGGGGGTGGCGGGGCCCGAGGCGTTCTTCAGCGACGGGGTTCGCGTCTCGTGGACGGCGGTGGGAGATCCGAGTGCCATGAGGACGGTGCGCAGGGCGGGCGCGGGAGCCGGGGGGACATGCAGCGGCATGGTGGGTCGCCTCTCCATTCGACAGGCACGGTGGCGCGAGGGCGGGGGCGGACGGCGCTGTCAGCTCGCGGGGATCGGAGAGACGGGTGCCCGGGGTCCGGGTGCGTGGGTGGGTCCGCCGCGCGTGGTCCGACGGCGGGACCGAGGACCGCGAGTGCCGCTCTCAGCCTCGTTTGCAGAGTTTATACGACACGTGTTCACACAAGGTTTCGTCTAGCCGTTCCCCATATGAAGAACAAGGCGGTATCAGGTCGCCAGGAGCTGCCCATCAACCCGCTTTCTCAACAGGGAACGCCGGTGACCATGTAATACCGACGCGTAGCGGACGGCCTGTTCTCGTCGGCGCTTTTCACGAAACGCAACAGGTGGAAAGCGCGTGCTCATTCATGCCCGCTGAATGTGCCAGAAGCACGCCGAGTGAATAGTGTCGTAGGTGACCGCGTTCAGCCTAGCGTGCGCAGGTCGCGGCCGGGACGTTATCAGCGGCTCCACCGGGGCATCATCATTCGTGGACCCGAGACAGCAGTGGCCGGATCGTCGGCATGCCCATCCAAGGAGGGACCCCTAGATGGGAGAGAAGGTCGTGGCGGGGCCGTTCGGCCTCTCCGATCGCCAGCAGTACCGCGACAAGTTGAGGCAGTGCCTGGCGGGGCTGGCGCGGCTGCTGGAGGAGAAGCGGTTCGATCGTCCCAAGAACCTGATGGGTGTGGAGATCGAGCTGAACCTCGTCGACGGCGACGGGCTGCCCAGAATGATGAATGCGCAAGTGCTGGAGCGGATTGCGAGCCGAGATTTCCAAACAGAACTCGCCATGTTCAACCTGGAAGTCAACATTGCTCCACATCGGCTCGGCGGCCGGGTATTCGACCAGCTTTCCGAGGAGCTGCGCACCTCCCTCGCGTATGCCGACCGCAAGGCGATCGAAGTCGGCGCGGGAATCGTGATGATCGGCATTCTGCCGACCCTGGGCCGGGACGACCTGGTCTCCTCGAACCTCTCCGCGGGCGACCGCTACACCCTGCTCAACGATCAGATCGTCGCCGCCCGGGGCGAGGACTTCACCCTCGACATCGACGGGGTGGAGCGGCTCGTCTGCACCTCGAAGTCCATCGCGCCCGAAGCAGCCTGTACCTCGGTGCAGTTGCACCTCCAGGTCACCCCGGGCCGGTTCGCCGACGTGTGGAACGCCGCCCAGGCGGTCGCCGCCGCGCAGGTCGCCATCGGCGCCAACTCGCCGTTCCTGTTCGGGCACGAGCTGTGGCGCGAGTCGCGACCGCCGCTGTTCCAGCAGTCCACCGACACCCGGCCGCCCGAGTTGCAGGCCCAAGGGGTGCGGCCGCGCACCTGGTTCGGGGAGCGGTGGATCTCCTCGGCGTTCGACCTCTTCGAGGAGAACCTGCGCTTCTTCCCGGCTCTGCTGCCCATCTGCGACGAGGAGGACCCGATGGCCGTCCTCGACGCGGGCGGCGTGCCCTCTCTCGCCGAACTCACCCTGCACAACGGCACGATCTACCGCTGGAACCGGCCCGTCTACGGCATCGCCGACGGGGTCCCGCACCTGCGCGTGGAGAACCGGGTGCTGCCCGCAGGGCCGACCATCACGGACGTGATCGCCAACGCCGCCTTCTACTACGGCGTGGTACGCGCCCTCGCCGAGGAGTCGCGGCCGGTCTGGACACGGCTGCCGTTCGAGGCGGCCGCCGCCAACTTCGACGAGGCGTGCCGACACGGCATCGACGCGCGGCTGCAGTGGCCGCGCGGGCGCTACGGCGGGGTGGGGCCGGTGGACGCGGTGAACCTCGTACGGGACGAGCTGTTGCCGCTCGCCGAGGCGGGGCTGGACGCGTGGGGGGTCGAGCCGGTCGATCGCGACTTCTACCTCGGAGTGATCGAGGAGCGCTGCCGGCGCCGGGCCAACGGGGCGTCCTGGCAGGTCGAAACGTTCCACCGGGCTCTGGCCAAGGGGCTGGGCCGGGACGAGGCGCTGGCCGCCACGACACGGCGCTACGGCGAGCTGATGCACTCCGGGGAACCGGTCCACAGCTGGCCGGTCGGGCTGCCGGAGCCGGTGCCGCTGGGCTGAGAGCCTGCCTTCGCCGGGCCGCCGGCGGCCTCCCGGGCGTCGCGTCCGGTCGGCTGGGTCGCTGAGACCGGCCCTCTGCCGGGCGTCGCCTCCGTTCGGGTGGGCCGCTGAGAGGGGACGCCGACGGAATGTCGCGGACCGCCGCGGGTGATGATGGACCCTCGGCGGACCGGACAACGGGAGGCGTGGGTGCAGGGGCAGGTGGAGTCGGTGGAGGGCGCGGTACCGGAGGAGCGGCCGGGCCGACGGATTCTGAGGGACGAGACGCTCCTCGTGCTCGCGCTCTCGCTCGGCGCGAGCGGGGTGTCCGCGCTGATCAGCTTCATCGGATCGGTGACCGAACCCGGTGGGCTCAAGGACCAGGCGGCCACCATGAACGCCTCGGCCGCGCCGGGCCGACCGTGGCTCGACCTCGCGTGGCAGCTCTTCGGCATCACGACCGCCCTGGTGCCCGTCGCGTTGGTCGCGCACTTCCTGCTGCGTGAGGGCGCCGGGCTGCGGACCCTCGGCTTCGACCGGACGAAGCCGTGGCCCGATCTCGGCCGGGGTGCGGCGATCGCCGCGGTGATCGGCAGCACCGGGATCGCCTTCTACCTGGCGGCGCGCGGCCTCGGCTTCAACCTCACCGTGGTACCGGAGGCGCTGCCCGAGGTGTGGTGGAAGTACCCCGTGCTGATCCTCTCCGCGGTCCAGAACGCGATCCTCGAAGAGGTCATCGTGGTCGGGTATCTGTTGCGTCGGCTCCAGCAACTGGGCTGGTCGCCGGGGAGCGCGCTGGCCGCCAGCTCGGTGCTGCGCGGCTCGTACCACCTCTACCAGGGCATCGGCGGCTTCGTCGGCAACATGGTGATGGGCGTGGTGTTCGTCTATCTGTACCGGCGGTGGGGGCGAGTGGGCCCGCTGGTGGTGGCCCACTCGCTGCTCGACATCGGGGCGTTCGTGGGGTACGCGCTGCTGGCCGGGAAGGTGGACTGGCTGCCCACGCCTTGAGGGGAGTGCGGCCGGAGTGGGCGACGGCGGCGGGACCGACGCCCGCGCAGGTCGCCCGTCAGGCGAGGAGTTCGCCGTCGATGACCGTGACCGCGCGGCCGGAGAGCAGGGTGCGGTCGCCGCGGAGTCCCGTGCGGACGTGGCCGGAGCGGGGGGAGGCCTGGAGGCCGGTGAGATCCGGGCTGCCCAGGCGTGCGGACCAGAAGGGGGCGAGGGCGGTGTGGGCGCTGCCCGTGACCGGGTCCTCGTCGATGCCGATGTTCGGGAAGAAGCAGCGCGAGACGTAGTCGTGGCCGACGGCGGCGTCCTCGGCGCGGGCGGTGGCGATGATGCCGCGCTCGGAGTAGCGGCCGAGGGAACGCAGGTCGGGGGTCAGACCGAGGACCGTCTTCTCGTCGGCCAGCTCCAGCAGCAGGTCGCCCACCTGCGGGCCGGTGTCGAAGGCGCTCAACGGCTCGGCGCCGAGGGCCTCCGCGACGCCGTCCGGGACGGGGACCGGGGTGAGGGGCGCGGTCGGGAAGTCGAGGGTGAGCGAACCGTCCGGCTGGGGTGTGGCGATGAGGACGCCGCTGCGCGTGGCGAACCGAACCGGGCCCTCGTGGGTGTGGGTGCTGTTCAGGACGTGCGCCGTGGCCAGTGTGGCGTGGCCGCACATCGCCACCTCGGCGACCGGCGTGAACCAGCGCAGCGCCCAGTCGGCGTCGCCGCCGGCCGGGAGGGGGTGGGCGAACGCGGTCTCGGCGTGGTTGACCTCCTTGGCCACGTTCCGGAGCCAGGCGTCGTCCGGGAAGGCGTCGAGGAGGAGGACTCCGGCCGGGTTGCCGGAGAAGGGGCGGTCGGTGAAGGCGTCGACGATACGAATGCGCATGGGACGACGCTAGGCGGTTCGGGAAGCCACGGGCCAAGGCCAATTCCGGGACGGTGGACTGGGTGGGCCGGTTCTCATGGGCCACTTCGTGGTTCTCATTGGGCCACTTCGCCGGACGGTGGGCCGGCGGGCGGAGAAGGTACCTGGTGGACGGGATCAGCCTGGCAGCCAAGGCCCAGCCTGGCAGGCGAGGTCCGCGTGACAGACGAGGTCCGTCTAGACAGACAAGGTCCGCTCGGCAGACGGGGATCCGTCTGGCCGCCGTCGGGGGTCCGTCTAGTGGACGGAGAAGCCGCCGTCGACGAAGATCGTTTGCCCGGTGATGTAGCCGGCTGAGTGTCCGGACAGGAACACCGCGGCGCCGGCGAAGTCGTCAGGGAGACCGTTGCGGCCGGTCAGGGTGCGGGCGGCGAGCGCCGCCACCTGCTCCGGGTCGGACGACAGGCGGGCGTTGAGCGGGGTCGGGACGAAGCCGGGGACCAGGGTGTTGCAGGTGACGCCGTGCGGCGACCACTCCTCGGCCTGCGAGCGGGCGAGTGACTCCAGGGCGCCCTTGGAGACGCCGTACGCGCCGCTGCGGACGAACGCCCGGTGCGCCTGCTGCGAGGTGATGTGGATGATGCGTCCGTAGCCCCGCTCGGCCATGCCGGGCCCGAAGCGCTGGCCCAGCAGGAAGGGCGCGTCCAGGTTCACCGCCATGGTGGTGTCCCACACGTCTTCGCCCAGGTCGCTCAGCGGGGGACGGAGGTTGACGCCGGCGCTGTTGACGAGGATGTCGGGTTCGCCGAACGCCTCCGTCGCCTGCTCCGCCGCCGCGCGCACGCCTGCTCGCGTGCCGAGGTCGCCGCTCACCCAGGCCGCGCGGCAGCCGTCCGCCGTCAGCCGGTCGACCGTGGCCGCCAGTTCCGTCTCCCCGCGCGCGACGATCACCACGCTCGCCCCGGCCTGCGCGAGCGCCGTGGCGATGGCCTTGCCGATGCCGGAGCTGCCGCCTGTCACCACGGCTACCCGGCCGTCGAGGGAGAACAGTCGGGAGAGGTAACTGTCGGAGATCATTCCCGCACCCTAGGGGAGCGTCGGCGCCCGGCGGCTCGCGGGTGTGCCGGGATGGACCTGCCGACCCAGCCGGCCGCCCGAGCTACATCGAGGTCGGCGGGTGCGGGGAGCGGAGTACGAGCAGGGTGATCTCGCTGGGGGCGAAGACGCGGAAGGGCGGGCCCCAGAAGCCGGTGCCGCGACTGGTGTAGAGGAGGGTGCGGGTGCCGTGCCGACTGAGACCGGCGAGGGCGGGCTGGTCGAGGCGGACCAGGTGGTGGAAGGGCCATATCTGGCCGCCGTGGGTGTGGCCGGAGAGCTGGAGGTCGATGCCGGCTGCTGTCGCCCGGTCGATGAACTTGGGCTGGTGGGCCAGGAGCAGGACGGGCAGGTCGGGGTCGGCGCCGTCCAGGGCACCGGTGAGGTGGGCGCGGTGGCCTGCCAGGCCGGAGGATTCGGCGGTGACGTCGTCCACGCCGGCGACGACGAGGGTGTCGCCGCCCCGTTCGAGCAGCACGTGGCGGTTGCGCAGCGGTTCCCAGCCCAGCTCGTCCATCAGGTCGACCCAGCCCTGGGCCTCGCTGTAGTACTCGTGGTTGCCGGTGACGTACACGCGGGCATGGGTGGCCCGCACGGTGGCGAGTGGGGTGGCCTGGGCGCGGCGGCGCTCGGCCGTGCCGTCCGCGATGTCGCCGGTGTGGCAGACCAGGTCGGCTTCCAGGGTGTTCACCGTCTCGCACACTCGTGCCGACCAGCGGGCGCGGTCGAGCGGGCCGTAGTGGGTGTCGGTGATGAGGGCGACGCGCAGGCCGTCCAACCCCGCGCCCAGCCGAGGGAGTTGCACGTCGAGGCGGCGCACACGTGGCACCCGGCGGGCTTCGGCGTATCCCCAGGCGAGGAGTACGGCGGTGGTGCCGAGGACGGCCCAGGTGACGATGCGGGCCCGGTCCTGGCTCGCGCCGACGTCGGTCACGGTCAGGGCGAGCCGTAGGAAGAGGCCGAGCAGAACGGACCAGGTGAACAGAACCCAGCTGGCGCCGAGCAGGGTGTCGCCGATGATCGCCGCCCTGTCCTGCCGGCCTCGGCCGTGGCCGCGCGCCATCGCGAGCGGCATGCCGACGAGGCCGAGGACGAACAGCGCGGTGCCGACCGGCGTGACGGGGAGCGGCCAGTGCTGGCCGGCGTACAGGAGCACCCAGCAGGGCACGGTCCACAGGAGGACGGGGGCGATCAGCGGGAGACAGCGCATCAGGCGGTGCAGTCGGCCCTGCCGCGGAGCTCGCGCGTCGCTGTCGGCGGGTCGGGTGTTGCTGGTGTCGGTCACGCTTCCCCTCCCTGGCCATGCTGCTGTCTTGCGCAGGCTATCCGGTCGTCCTGTGCCCGAGGGTTGTCATGCGATCGGTTCCGATATATCGTTGAGGCATCGCGACAGATTCGCGACAGGTCAACGATGGATGGAGTGATGGCAATGCGTTCCCGTGGACAGGACTTCGGATTCGAGCATGGGCATGGGCGACGCGGTGGGGAGCGCCACCGCGGACGAGGTGACGGCGAGGCGCTGCGTGCCGCCTTCGGGCCGTTCGGGCCGGGCCATGGTGGTCCCGGGCCGTTCGGGCCCTTCGGTGGTGGCCCGTGGGGTGGACGCGGCCGAGGCGGACCCCGGGGAAGGGCACGGCGGGGCGATGTACGTGCCTCGATCCTGGCCCTCCTCAAGGACAGGCCCATGCACGGCTACGAGATGATCCAGGAGATCGCCGAGCGCAGCGGTGGGGCGTGGAAGCCCAGCCCCGGCTCGGTGTACCCCACCCTCCAGCTCTTGGAGGACGAGGGGCTGATCGCCAGCGCGACCGAGGGCGGCAAGAAGCTGTTCTCGCTCACCGAGGCTGGTCGCACCGCGGCCGAGGAGGGGCCCGAGGCTCCTTGGGAAGAGGCCTCGCGCGGGGTCGACTGGGAGGCGCTGAGCGAGATCCGGCAGGCCGGCTTCGGTCTGATGGAGGCATTCGGCCAGGTCTGGAAGACCGGCGACAAGGAACAGCGCGACAAGGCGCTGACGGTGATCAACGAAGCCCGCAAGAAGCTGTACCTGATCCTCGCCGACGAGGACTGACAGCGGTGAGTGGGTGAGATGAGGTACGGGAGCGCCCCCGGAGTGAACCGGGGGCGCTCTCGTGTGTGCCGGGCGGCGCGTGGGTGGTGGGGGTGCGTGGGTGGTGGGGGAGGGCTTCGGTCAGGCGACGAGTGCGCCCAGCTTGCGCAGGGACTCGTCGAGCGCGGCCGTGGCGGAGTCCTTGAGCTTGCCCGCCATCAGGGAGACCGCCGCGCCCGTGAACCGGCCGTCGACGCGGACCGTGGTGGCGTCGCCGTCGGGGGTGAGGGTGTAGCGCGTGGTGAGGTCCACGGCCATGGGGCCCTTGCCGCGGATGGCCAGGGTGCGCGCGGGTTCCAGCTCGGCGATGGTCCACTCGACCTCCGCCGGGAAGCCCATGAGCCTCAGGTTCTCCTGGAAGGTGCCACCTACTTCGAGGGTCCGCGGGCCGCCCTGCGGGAAGCCGGTGTGGGTCGTGTTCCACTCGCCGTACGCGGACCAGTCGACGAGCCGGGCCCAGACCTGCTCGGCGGGCGCCTCGATGCGTGCCTCCGCGCTGACATCAGCCATGCGACAACCCCTTCGTCTCGGACGGTGGTGTCGCGGAACGTAGTCCCGGGCCCCTGAACATTCAATACTGATGAACCGTCAGGGAAGGCAGGGGGCTTCCGGACGGTTCGGTGTCCCGGGAGCCTGGCGGATCTGCGCCGCGTCGAACAGGTCCCATGCGGGGGGTGTGGGGCGAGGAGGCGCGCGCCCCTGGGGCGTGATCGCCGCCATCTCATCCCCAGGGAGGAGAGGCGGGTCCTCCCTGCGCAACCTGTGTGGGACGCGGAGATGCTTCCTGTCGTGGATGACCCGAGGGTGGTGGGACTGATGGGGTGGAGGGCGTGCGACCCCCTATTCCCCGGCAGTCGGCCGTAGATCATGGTCCGGACCACGTGGAGATCGAGGGCAGGCTCACGGACGAGCTGACCTCGGTGATCGCCGCTGCGCGCAGACGGGCCCTCCGGGACGGGGACCGGCAGATCGACACCGCCCACCTGCTGCACACGCTCCTGGAGTCCGACCCCGACGTCCGCGCCCTCTTCGACGGACCGCAGGTCGCCCGGCTGCTCGGCTATCTGGTGCAGCGCAGCATCGGCTACGGACTGCGCTGGCGGATCGGGGTCGAGGACGCCGGAGTCGTCCCGGGTGCGCCGGGCACGCCCGGCTGGTCGCCGGTCGCGGCCCGCGCGATGGGGCAGGCGTACGACCGTGCCGTGCGGCGGGGTGAGCGGTCGGCCCACGGTGTGGACCTGCTCGCCGCGCTGGTCGCGACCACCGGATCGCGGGCCGTGGAGGTGCTGGCCACCGTGGGTGTCGACGTCGGGGCTGTGGCGCGGCGGGTCGTGCGGACGGGCGAGGCCCTCTGACCCCGGCTGTCTTCTGGGTGGCTGCGCTCGAGTCGGCCGCAGCCCGCCTGCGGTCCAGTCGGTGAGACAGGTGTCAACGGGGGTGACGCTCCTGTCGTCGGCTGTCATCATGTGCCGGTGCATACGTCTCAGAGGAGTCACGGACAACGCGGTCGGGGCGTCGGGCTGGTGCTCGCGCTCGGGTCCGCCGTCGCCTTCGGTGGATCGGGCACGGCGGCCAAACCACTCATCGAGGCGGGGCTCGAACCGTTGCACGTGGTGTGGCTGCGCGTCGTCGGCGCCGCGCTGGTGATGCTGCCGTTGGCCGTCCGGCACAGGGACCTGGTGCGGCGGCGGCCCGCGCTGCTCGTCGGTTTCGGACTGTTCGCCGTGGCCGGTGTGCAGGCCTTCTACTTCGCGTCGATCTCGCGTATCCCCGTCGGAGTCGCCCTGCTCGTGGAGTACCTCGGGCCGGCGCTCGTCCTCGGGTGGGTGCGATGCGTGCAGCGGCGGCCGGTGACCCGGGCGGCGGCGGTCGGGGTCGTCCTCGCGGTCGGCGGCCTCGCCTGCGTCGTCGAGATCTGGTCCGGGCTGAGCTTCGATCCGCTGGGGCTGCTGCTCGCGCTCGGCGCAGCCTGTTGTCAGGCCGGGTACTTCGTCCTGGCCGACCAGGGGAGCGAGGCCGGGGCCGAGGCGCCGGACCCGCTCGGTGTCATCGCCTACGGACTGCTGGTGGGGGCGGCCGTGCTCACGGTGGTGGCCCGCCCGTGGGGGATGGAGTGGGAGGTGCTCGGGGGCACCGCGCTGATGGACGGGACGGCCGTTCCGGCGTGGGTGCTGCTCGGGTGGGTGGTGCTGGTCGCCACGGTGCTCGCCTATGTGACCGGAGTGGTGGCCGTACGGCGGTTGTCTCCCCAGGTGGCCGGGGTGGTGGGATGCCTGGAGGCGGTGGTGGCGACCGTGCTCGCGTGGGTGCTGCTGGGTGAGCACCTGGGGGCGGCGCAGATCGTCGGCGGGCTGGTCGTGCTGGCCGGGGCGTATGTCGCGCAGCGGTCCGCGCCGGGCAGGAGGGCGCCGAGGAAGGTGGCGTCCGGTGGGGAAGGGGCAGGGGTCGGCATGTCGGTGGGTCGGGGGCGATGAGGTGGCCAGGGCCCGGTGACATGCGGCCGATGAGGCGGTTCGGGGCCTGAAGCCCGCGGGGGTGCGGGTCCATTGTGGTTGCTCGCGCAGTTCCCCGCGCCCCTTCGGGGCGCGGGTCAGGGGTGGGGGTTCGCCGGTGGCTACAGGGTCTTGAGGTAGGCCGGGAGTTCGGTGCCCGGGGCCAGGTCGGGGTCCGGGATCGGCGTTCCGTAGCCCTTGCGGAGGGGGACGACGCCGGCCCAGTGGGGGAGCGTGAGGTCCTCGGGCTCGTCGTTGACGCCGCCGGTGCGGGTCTTGGCCGAGACCTCGTTCAGGTCGAGGCGGATCACGGCCGTGGCCGCGAACTCCTTGCCGTTGGCGGGCCGGGAGTCCCGCGAGCGGCCCGGTACGACATGGTCGACCAGGGCGTCCAGGGCGATCCGGCGCTCCTCCGGGTCGGTCACCTGATGCGCGGTGCCGTGCACCACCACCGAGCGGTAGTTGATCGAGTGGTGGAAGGCGGAGCGGGCCAGGATCAGCGCGTCCACATGGGTGACCGTCAGGCACACCGGGAGGCCCGGGTCGGCCTGGCCCGTCATCCGCAGCGGGCGCGAGCCCGTCGAGCCGTGCACATAGAGCGTCTCGCCGACCCGGCCGTACAGCGTCGGCAGCACCACCGGGGCGCCGTCGCGGACGAAGCCGAGATGGCAGACGCACCCCTCGTCGAGTAGCGAGTGCACCAGCTCCCTGTCGTACGAGGCCTTCTGGGCGGCCCGGGTGGGGACGGTGCGCTCGCTGGGGGTGTAGGCGGCGGGCGGTGGTGTCGTCGGCCCCGGTGTCGTCGACCGCTGGGTCCCCGTCATTGCGCCCTCCATTGCACTAGTGCATAATTATATTTGTGCTAGGAGAATACCTGATCGCTGGTCGACGTGCGGTCGAGATTGCCGCGAGCGTCGAGCAGGCGGTGGCGGAGGGCGGGCTGGAGCCCGGACAACTGCTGCCGCCCATGAGGGAGTTGGCGGGCCGGCTCGGCGTGAATCCGAACACCGTCGCGGCCGCCTATCGCACGCTCCGTGAGCGTGGGGTCATCGAGACCTCGGGGCGCCGGGGCAGCCGTGTGCGGTCCCGGCCGGCGACGACGGGGCGCGAGTACATCCGGGTGGAGGTCCCCGAGGGTGCGCGGGACCTCGCCGTCGGCAATCCCGACCCCGCGCTGCTGCCGCGCCTGGCGGAGGCGTTCGAGGCCGCTGCCGAGCAGGGCGACCGTGAACCGGTCCTCTACGGGGCGGCGGCCGTGGAGCCCGAACTGGCCCGGATCGCGCGGGCCGACCTGGACGCCGACGGGGTGCCGGACGGGCCGGTCGCCGTCACCTCGGGGTCGCTCGACGCCATCGAACGGGTGCTGGCCGTCCACCTCAAGCCGGGGGACACCGTCGCCGTCGAGGACCCCGGGTGGGGAAGCGTGCTCGATCTGGTGCCGGCGCTCGGGCTGCGGGTCGTCCCGGTCGGCGTCGACGACGAGGGGCCGCTCCCCGACGACGTACGAGGGGCGCTGGAGGGCGGGGCGCGTGCCCTGATCGTCACCGACCGGGCGCAGAACCCGACCGGCGCGGCCGTGAGCGCCGCTCGCGCGCGTGCCCTGCGGTCCGTGCTGGCCCAGCATCCGGAGACCCTGCTCATCGAGGACGACCACGGCTACCGGATCGTCGACCAGTCCCTGCATCCGCTCGCCGGGGGCACCCGCAGCTGGGCCTTCGTGCGGTCGGTCGCCAAGGCGTACGGCCCCGACCTGCGGCTCGCCGTGCTCACCGGCGACGCGGTCACCGTTGACCGGGTGCGGGGCCGGCAGCGGCTGGGGCCCGGCTGGGTGAGCCTGCTGGTGCAGCGGGCCGTCGTCCGGCTGTGGTCCGGCGGTGCGGTGGACGCGGAGGCCGTGGCGGCGGCGTACGGGCGGCGGCGGGACGCGCTGATCGGTGCCCTCGCGCGGCGCGGGGTCGAGGCGCACGGGGTCAGCGGGATGAACGTGTGGATCCGGGTGCCGGACGAGACCGGCGCGGTCGCGCGGCTGCTGCACGCCGGCTGGGCCGTCGCGCCCGGGGCGCGCTTCCGGATGAGCGCCCCGCAGGGGATCCGGATCACCGTCTCCACCCTCACCGAGGAGGAGATCGGGAGGGTGGCGGACGCGGTGGCCTCGGCGATCGGGCCGGGGGCGGGAGCGGGATACGTATGAGGTCAGGTCACGGCGACCGGGACGTGAGCGGGGGGATGCGCATGACGGTACGTGTGCCGTCACATCAGTCGGAACGCCGACCGCGTACGTGTGATGGCACGGGCCGGGGACGTGGGCGCGGTGCGTCCGCCGGGACGCCCGCTCCCGCTGGATCAGGTGCGCGGTCTGGCCTGTGTCAGTGCCGCACCCGCCAGGACGATCGTCGCGCCGACCGGGGTCGACCAGGTCAGGGACTCGCCGAGGAGTGCGACGCCGGCGGCCGTGGCGATGACCGGGATGAAGTAGGTGACCATCTGGGCCGTCGTCGGGCCGACCTCGGAGACGAGCCCGTACTGGACGAGCATCGCGACCCCCGTGCCCAGGGTGCCCAGCGCGACGACCGCCAGCAGGGGCAGCACCGGGAAACTGCTCGGCATGCTCGTGAACACCGGGGTGACGAAGGCCAGTTGGGTGGTGGCCAGCAGTAGTTGGGCGCCGGTGAGGGAGAGGTGCGACGCGGTGGTGCCGGCCAGGGTGCGGCGGACGTAGATCCAGCCGACGGGATAGCTGAGGGAGGCCAGCAGCGCCAGCGCGGTGCCGGTGGCGTCCACGCCCTGAAAGCCCTGCCAGGCGCCGAGCACGGTGAGGACTCCGAGGAAGCCGAGGCCGAGACCGGCGACCCGCACCCGGGTGGGGCGGTCCTCGGAGAGCGCGACCAGGGAGAGGGCCATGCCCCACAGGGGTGAGGTCGCGTTGCAGATGCCCGCCAGCGTGGACGGGACGGTCAGCTCCGCGTAGGCGAACAGGGAGAACGGCAGGGCGTTGAGGAAGAAGGCGGCCACGGTCAGGTGACCCCAGGTGCGGGCGCCGCGCGGCAGCCGCTCCCGCCTCACCGCCATCGCCGCCGCGAGGACCAGGGTGCCGAACAGCAGCCGTCCCAAGGTGACCTGGAAGGGCGCGTACGCCTGTGTGCCCACCTTGATCAGGAGGAAGCTGAAGCCCCAGACGAGGGAGAGGAAGGCGAAGCGCAGCCGCCAGTCGACGGCGGCGCGGGAGCGGTCAGGGGCACGACCGGGGGCTCGGGTGGGCGTGGCGGTGGTCATGCGCACCACGATGGCGCCCGGTGATCTCGTAGCACAAGCGAGAATTGGTGAGTCGATTCTCGTAGTATCGCTTACATGTTGAACTTGGAGCGCCTGCGCACCCTCGACGCCCTCGCCCGGCACGGCTCGGTCAGCGGGGCGGCCGAGGGGCTGCATGTGACGACCTCGGCCGTCTCGCAGCAGATGGCCAAGCTGGAACGCGAGGTGGGTCAGCGGCTCCTCGCCAAGAACGGGCGGGGGGTGCGCCTCACCGACGCGGGGCGGCTGCTCGCCGAGCACGCCGCGCGCATCCTGTCGCAGGTCGAGCTGGCGCAGTCGGCACTGGAGGAACAGCGGGGACAGGTCGTCGGCGAACTTCGGCTGGCCGGCTTCCCGACGGCCGTCCGGGGCCTGTTTCCCGCCGTCTTCCGCGCGCTGCGCGAGGACCATCCCGCGCTGCGCGTGCGCTCACGGGAACTGGAACCCGAACTCGCCGTCAACGCCGTGATCCGGGGCGACGTCGACCTGGCCGTCGTGCTCGACTGGTACAACAAGCCGCTGCCCGTGCCCGCAGGGCTGGCCAGGGCCGCGATCCTCGACGACCCGGTGGAGGTGGCCCTGCACGAGGACCATCCGCTCGTCGCCCGGGACGAGATCGAACTGCGGGAGCTGGCCCAGGAGCCGTGGGTCGCCTGGCCCGAGGGCGAGTTCTGCCACGAATGGCTGCTCTACACGCTGCGGGCCAACGGCATCGAGCCCCACATCGCCCACCGCGCGGGTGAACACCACACGCAACTCGCCCTGGTCGCCGCAGGATTGGGTGTCTGCATCGCGCCCCGGCTCGGCCGGGACCCGATGCCGGCCGGGGTGCGGACCGTGCCGGTGCGCCACCGTGTCCACCGCAGCGTGTACGCGGTGTGGCGCTCGGACGCCGACCGGCGGCCGTCCATCAGGGCGGCGGTGGAGGCGCTGCGGACCGCGGGCGACGGGTGCGGAGCGGGCTGAACCGCGAGAGCGTCCGTCGGCCGAGGGGGCCGGTCACGGCGAGCCCAGTTTGCGGAAGTCCCAGGACGCGACGGCGTCCGGTGTCAGACGTAGCCAGGCGTGCCTGCCGTCGTGGGGCATCTCGTCGATGCCGAAGTTCTTCCGGGCGAACAGCCGCTCCACCTCGACGAGTTCGGGGACGGCCTCGCCCGTGCGCGGCACCTCGCCGACGAAATCGACGGTGCCGGACAGTTCGACGCCGCGCAGTTCGCCGTACTCCTCGCCCGCGTCGACCACGACGGCCACGCGCGGGTCGCGACGCAGCGCGGACCAGCGTTTGCTGCGGGTGATCGAGTAGAGCCAGAGTGCGGTGCCGTCCCAGACGAACCAGAGCGGGCTGATGTGCGGGGCGCCGTCGGACCCGACTGTCGCCACCCGGCAGGTGCGCTGCGTGCTCAGGAACGCGTCCAGTTCGGAGGGTTCCATCATGATCTTCCGGCCCCGGCGTTGGGTGACGGTCATGGAGTCTCTCTTTCTGACATGGCGTCAGAAGAGCATCGGTCGTCTTCCGTCCCTGCGCAAGGGGCGTTACGCTCCACCGCCCGATCGCCGGCGACAGGGGGAGCGTCATGCCCGCGTACGCGAGTGAGTCCGAGCGCCGACGGGAATTGGGCGGGCTCCTCGATCCCGCCACCACCGTTCTGCTGACCGTCGAGTGTCAGCAGGGTGTCGTGGGACCCGACGGCGCGCTGCCCGAACTCGCCCGGGAGGCCCGGTCGTCGGGGGTGCTCGCGCGTGTCGCCCGGTTGGTCACCGCGGCCCACGGGTGCGGGGCGCAGGTCCTGCACGCCGTCGCCGAGCGGCGGCCCGACGGCCGGGGGGCCAACCGCAACGCACGGCTGTTCCGCGCGGCGGAACGGCTGCCCGTACGGCAGTTGACGGGCAGTGAGGCCGTACAGGTCGCGCCGCCCATCGAGGTCGCCGAGGAGGACATGATCGTACGGCGGCTGCACGGGCTGTCCCCGCTGGCGGGCACCGACGTGGACGCGCTCCTGCGCAACCTGGGCTGCCGCACCCTGGTCGTCGCCGGCGTCTCGGCCAACGTGGCCGTGCCGAACGCGGTGTTCGACGCGGTCAACCTGGGCTACACGGTGGTCGTGCCCGGCGACGCCATCGCGGGGGTGCCTGCCGACTACACCCCCGCGATGATCCGTCACACCCTCGCGCTGGTCGCCACGGTCGCGACCACGGACGAGGTGGTGGAGTGCTTCGAGCGGCCAGTTGGCCGCGCGTCCGGCGAACGCTAGGCGAGGGTGATCGAGTCCCCGGACACGGTGACCTGCTTGGCCGGCAGCGCCTTCGTCGCCGGTCCGCTCTTCACACTGCCGTCCGCGATCGAGAAGTTGCTGTTGTGACAGGGGCAGTTGATCACGCCGTCGGCGATCGTCTTCACCGCACAGCCCTGATGGGTGCACACGGACGAGAACGCCTTGAACGTGCCCGCCTCGGGCTGGGTGACGACGACGCCCTCGCTCTCGAAGATCTTGCCGCCGCCCTCGGGGATGTCCGCGGTCTTCGCGATCTCCTTGCCGCCCGCGTCGCCGCCCGTGCTGCCGCCGGCCGTGTCGCCTCCCGTGCTGCCGCCGGAGTCGGCGTTCGAGTCGCCCCCGGCCCCGGCGCCGGACGAACTCGACGCCGACGCGTCGTCGTCCGATCCGCACGCGGTCAGCGCGACGGCGAGCCCCGCCACGCCGGCGGCCGCCATCACGGTGCGACGGCCCGGGATCGAAGCGGGTTTGGTCGTTTCGCTGGTCATGCTGACGATTCCTTCCGAGATGGCTGCGCGCTTTCGCCCATGAATACGGCGGGTCTGCGCTTGAACGTTCAGACAGGGTGCACATCTTGACCTGTCCGGGATCATGACGGCGTCAAAAGCAGCTGTCCGAAAGCTGTCGGTCGGCGGCGCCGCCGGACGCGGGGCGCACCCTGGGGCCGTCGGTACGCCGGCAGCCTGGGCCGATGCTCAAGGAAGTCAGCGCGACTTGCTACATCGCGCCGTTGCGGGAGTGCGGCTCGCTGCCCGGTCTCGTCGGGGGTGACGACCGCGGGACGTACGTCCTGTAGACACCCGGCCCGGCCTCACGCGGTTACCACGGTCACCCCTGGCTGATCCACCGCCTGGCCTACCGCCGCACCGGGCACAAGAACCTGCACGTTCGCGGCTACAAGGAAGTCGGCACCACCACGCCGTTTCGACATGGTCGTCGGCAACGACATGGACCGCTACCGGCTGGGCATCGACCGGCCCGAGGTCGCCGACTGGACCTGGGGCAGCTGACCGGAGCTGGTTCTGTCGCCTCGGTCACCCTGGGCCGGGGCGGCTCGCGTGACAGTCGCGGCAGCCTCCTCGCCCTAACACGAGGCACACCAGCACGGAAGGGGCAGCCGGACCCGGACGATGGCCCACTGCGCCCTCCCAGTGGTGGTGCACAGGACGGTTGTATGGAACCGGCGGAAAGGACCAGCCACAGACGCGGGGCAGCAGCCGTCATCTGTTCACCGCGCAATCAGGATCCGCGAGAAGCGGATGGTCCTTCCGCCGCTTTTCCTGCCCGACCATGTGCGGCAATCGGTCGGCCGCGCAGTGCCTCAGGCCACCCGGGCGGCGGGCCTGCGCAGAGGGCCGAACGGCCCCAGGGCAAAGGGGCCGGACGGTCGCGGTGACGGGTTCCTGGCGGCCCTGCCCCGGACCACGGTGGGCGACGAGCATCGTCGGTGGAGCCGAACGCGGAGATCCCACGGACGGTGTCGTGAACGAAGCGGAGGCAGTGATGACGGTGGCACCCCACGCAGAAGCGGCCGAGATCGGCGTGGACGCATCCGTGGAGGCGTGGCGCGGATTCGCCGGAACACGGTGGCAGGAGAGCGTCGACGTACGGGACTTCATCCAGGCCAACTACACGCCGTATGAAGGCGGCTCGGAGTTCCTGGCCGGCCCGACCGGGCGCACCCGCGCGGTCTGGGACAAGGTCAGCGCCCTGTTCCCCGTGGAGCGGGAGAGGGGCATCCTCGACGTCGACGCGGCCACCCCGTCCACCATCACCTCGCACGCGCCTGGGTACATCGACCGCGACCGTGAGCTGGTCGTCGGCCTGCAGACCGACGCGCCGCTCAAGCGGGCGATCATGCCGAACGGCGGCCTGAGGATGGTGGAGAACGGGCTGGCGGCGTACGGCTACAAGGCCGATCCGTTCGTGGCGGAGGTCTTCGGCACCTACCGCAAGACCCACAACGACGGCGTCTTCGACGCCTACACCCCCGAGATGCGCGCCGCCCGCAAGGCCGGGATCATCACCGGGCTGCCGGACGCGTACGGCCGCGGACGGATCATCGGTGACTACCGGCGTGTCGCCCTGTACGGCACCAACCGGCTGATCGAGGCCAAGTGGGCCGAGCGGGCGCTGCTGGACGCGCAACCCTCCAGCCCGGACGTCATCCGGGACCGTGAGGAGCTCGCCGAGCAGATTCGCGCGCTGGGGGAGCTGGCCGAGATGGCCGCCTCCTACGGCTGTGATGTCACCCGCCCCGCCGCCACCGCACATGAGGCGGTGCAGTGGCTCTACCTGGGCTTCCTGGCCGCGGTGAAGGAGCAGAACGGCGCCGCGATGTCGCTGGGACGAACCTCCACCTTCCTGGACGTCTACCTCCAGCGGGACCTGGACGAGGGCCGTATCGACGAGACCCGCGCCCAGGAGCTGATCGACGACTTCGTCATCAAGCTGCGGATCGTACGGTTCCTGCGCACCCCCGAGTACGACGCCCTCTTCTCCGGCGACCCCACCTGGGTGACGGAGTCCATCGGCGGCATCGGCGCCGACGACCGCCCGCTGGTGACGCGGACGTCCTTCCGCTTCCTGCAGACGCTGTACAACCTGGGCCCCGCCCCCGAGCCGAACCTCACCGTCCTGTGGTCTCCGCGGCTGCCCGAGGGCTTCAAGCGGTTCTGCGCCCAGGTCTCCATCGACACCAGCTCCATCCAGTACGAGTCCGACGAGCTGATGAGGCCGCGCACCGGTGACGACACGGCGATCGCCTGCTGTGTGTCCGCGATGGCGGTGGGCAAGCAGATGCAGTTCTTCGGCGCCCGGGTCAACCTTGCCAAGGCGTTGCTGTACGCGGTCAACGGCGGCCGGGACGAGATGACCGGCGAGCAGATCGCGCCGGAGATGCCCCCGCTGATGGGCGAGTACCTGAATTATGACGAGCTGTCGGCGGCGTACGACCGGGTGCTGGACTGGCTGGCGGCCACGTACGTCGACGCACTGAACGTCATCCACTACATGCACGACAAGTACGCCTACGAGCGGATCGAGATGGCGCTGCACGACTACCCCGTGCACCGTTTCATGGCGTGCGGCATCGCGGGTCTGTCGGTCGCCGTGGACAGCCTGTCGGCGGTCAAGCACGCGCGTGTGAAGGTCTTCAGGGACGCCACGGGCCTCGCCGTCGACTTCCGCACCGAGGGGGAGTTTCCCGCGTACGGCAACAACGACGACCGCGCCGACGACCTCGCCGTCGAGCTGGTGGAGTCGTTCATGGCGAAGGTGCGCAAGCACCCCACGTACCGGGGCGCCGAGCACACGCAGTCGGTGCTGACCATCACCTCGAATGTGGTGTATGGCAAGCACACGGGTAACACCCCGGACGGCCGGCGCGCGGGTGCCCCGTTCGCACCCGGCGCGAACCCGATGAACGGGCGCGACCGGCACGGCATGGTCGCCTCCGCGCTGTCGGTGGCGAAGCTCCCGTACGAGGCCGCCCGCGACGGCATTTCCCTCACGTCGACCGTCACGCCTGAGGGGCTCGGCCACGACCCGGCCGAGCGCGCCGCGAACCTGGCCGGCATCCTCGACGCCTACATGGCCTCCGGCGGCTTCCACATGAACGTCAACGTGCTGAACCGGGCGACGCTCGAGGACGCCGTGGAACACCCGGAGAAGTACCCGGAGTTGACGATCCGGGTCTCCGGCTACGCGGTCAACTTCGTCCGTCTGACCCGCGAGCAGCAGCTCGACGTGATCAGCCGCACCTTCCATGGGACGCTGTGAACACCGTGACGCAGCTCGCCGCCGGACAGGTCTCGGGACGGATCCACTCCTGGGACCTGTCCACCGGAGTCGACGGCCCAGGCACGCGGTTCGTGCTGTTCGTCAGCGGCTGTCCACTGCGCTGCCTGTACTGCGCCAACCCCGACACCTGGCACATGCGCGACGGACGCCAGGCCTCCGTCGACGAGGTGATGGCCGAGCTCGACAAGTACCGGACCTTCATCACCACGGCGGGCGGGGGAGTGACCCTCACGGGAGGCGAGCCCCTGCTCCAGCCGGCATTCACGGGCGCGGTGCTGCGCCGCTGCAAGGAGGCCGGCCTGCACACCGCTCTGGACACCTCCGGCTTCCTGGGCGCCCGCGCGACCGACGAACTGCTCGCCGACACCGATCTGGTCCTGCTCGACATCAAGTCCTTCGACGTCGCCACCTATCGAAAGCTCACCGGCGGCTCGCTCGCCCCCACCCTGAACTTCGCCACCCGACTGGACCGGTTGGGCATCCCGGTGCACGTTCGCTATGTGCTGGTCCCCGGTTGGACCGACGACCCGAAAGCCATCGACGGCCTGGGCGTGTTCCTGGCCGGGCTGAGCAACGTCGACCGGGTCGACGTCCTGCCCTTCCACAAACTCGGCGCCCACAAGTACGACGCCCTCGGGCTGCCCTTCCCCCTGCGCGACACCGCCACGCCCGCCCCGGAGCTGACCGAGCGCGTGCGTGAGCAGTTCCGGGAGCACGGGCTCCGGGCCCTGTGACCCTGGCGTGGTGCATCCCGGGCGGACAAGGGCGCCGGAGTCGCTGTAGGACGGGCCTCAACAACTGACCGCGATGGAGGTGGGGCCCTCCGGCCTGTCTCAGCGCCTGGCGACCGCGCCGCTCAGGAATCGGCACCTCGGCGCATGACGGCTCGGCTGGCGTGCACGAGTCGGCCGGTGGCGACGAATCGTGGCGCTGCCCAAAGCCGACCGAACGCGAACGCACCCAGTGATACTTCCAGCCGTACGTCGAGCACCTGCCGGTGGCCGACGGGATCTTCCCGACACACCCCAGCTGGTACAACCGCACACGTCGTCGATGCCGCGATTGCGCAGCTCCGACAACACTGCCGTCCAGGTCGTGGAGCTCTCGCCTGCGGCGCCGACCCACAGGCCGAGCACGTCCTTGCAGCCGTCCATGTCGACGCCGACGGCCACGTAGACCGGCCGGCCGACCACCGACCCGGAGCGGATCTTGATCGACCGTGCCGGCGTTGAGCACGTGGAGGGCTTCTGCACCCAGGAGGAGTATGCGAGATTCCTGGACCAGTGCCCGGTCTTCGAACGGATCGCTGATCCGTCTGGGTCAGGCGCTGATGGTCTCGTCCGCGGCGGTGAGCCGGATTCCCGTGACCAGGTCGGGGTGGATGCGGACTGCGTAGTCCATGGTCTGCTTCACCCAGGGATGAAGCAGCGCCTGGTAACGGGCCAGTTCGTGGGGGTCGGTGATCAGGCGGGCGTAGCCGGTGACGACCACGCTCCAGCCGAGGTGGGTGTCCGCGTCGATGGCGTCGGCCTCGTAGGCGACGACGACGCCTGAGCTGTTCGCATGGCGGGTGTGCGCGGTGATCACCGAGCCTTCGTGGGTGCGGATGATGATGTCGCCGTCGTCGAGGATGTGGTTGACCGGCCGGATCGTGGGGAGCGCCTGCTGGGTGAAGACGATCCTGCCCAGGGAGACGCTGCCCAGGAGGCGCAGGGCCTCGGCGCTGTCGAGTCCCACGCTGTGCCGTGGACCGACGGTGAAGGGCAGGGCGTTGTTGGTGGTCATGGTGGGTTTCCGTAGGTTTGGTCGCTCACTGCGCGGGTGCTTCGGTGGGAGCGCCGTTGCCGTGACGGCGCTGGTCGCCGCCGGGCCAGTACCGCATCTGCGTGTCCCTTCGAAGATCGGTGGCATGAGACCCGCCGAGGTCTCGGGGTGGAGCCCGGTGGACGGTTGGTCACGGGCGGGAGTGGATCAGGCCATTTGAATGCGGGCAGTGAGGGGTGCGGTAGGGCCGAACGGCCCTACCGCACCCCGGTCGGCCTATGCGCTGGGAGCGTCCTTCTGGCCGTAGTAGGCCGTGCGCATGAGTTCCTGCATGTCGTCGAGCATCGGCATCCGTGGATTGGCGGGTGCGCACTGGTCCTCGTAGGCGTTCAGGGCCTGCTGGGGCAGGGCGTCGAGGAACGCGCGCTCGTCGACGGCGAGGGCGCTGAACGACGGCTCGATGCCCACGCTGTCACGCAGGCGTTCCACGGCCGAGGCCAGCGACTCCACGCCCTCCTGAGGCGTGGCGGCGGGCAGACCGAGGGTGCGGGCGATGTCCTGGAAGCGTTCGGGGGCGCGGTAGTGCTCGTACTTGGGCCAGCCGGTGAGCTTCGTGGGGACGGTGCCGTTGTAGCGGATGACGTGCGGCAGCAGGACGGCGTTGGTGCGGCCGTGGGCGACGTGGAAGGTGGCGCCGAGGGTGTGGGACATGGCGTGGACGATGCCGAGGAAGGCGTTGCCGAAGGCCATGCCCGCGATGGTGCCGGCGTTGTGCATCTTCTCCCGGGCCTGGGGACTTCCCGCGCCGTCGTTCACGGAGGCCGCGATGTTGTCGAAGATGAGGCGGATCGCGTGGAGCGCCAGGCCGTCGGTGAAGTCGTTGGCGTAGACGGACACGTACGCCTCGATGGCGTGGGTGAGGGCGTCGAAGCCGCTGTCGGCGGCGAGCGCGGGCGGCAGTTCGGTGGTGAGCAGCGGGTCGACGATGGCCACGCTGGGGGTGAGCGCGTAGTCGGCGAGTGGGTACTTCTTGCCGGTGGCCGGGTCGGAGATGACGGCGAAGGGGGTGACCTCGGCGCCGGTTCCGGACGTGGTGGGCACGCACACCAGGCGGGCGAGCTTGCCCAGGACGGGGAAGCGGAAGGCGCGCTTGCGGATGTCGGAGAACTTGTGCCGCATGTCGGCGAAGTCGACGTCCTTGCCGTCGGCCTGCTGCTCGTACAGCAGCCACATCACCTTGGCCGCGTCCATCGGCGAGCCGCCGCCCAGCGCGATGATCGTGTCCGGTCGGAAGTCGCCCATGAGGCGGGCACCGCGCCGGACGGAGTCGATGCTCGGTTCGGGTTCGACGTTGTCGATGATCTGCACGGTGACCGGCTCGCGGCGGCGCTGCAGGATGCGGGTGACGCGGTCGACGAAGCCGAGGCGGGTCATGGTGGCGTCGGTGACGACGGTGACGCGGTGGACGTCCGGCATGGACTGCAGGTAGCGCAGGGCCTGCGGCTCGAAGTAGATCTTCGGTGGGACCTTGAACCACTGGAGGTTGTTGCGACGGGTGGAGACCCGCTTGATGTTGAGCAGTTGGGCGGCGGAGACGTTGTTGGACACCGAGGTGCTGCCCCAGGAGCCGCAGCCGAGCGTCAGCGACGGCAGCAGGCTGTTGTAGATGCCGCCGATGGCGCCCTGCGAGGACGGGGAGTTGACGATGACGCGCACCGTCTTGATGCGGCGGCCGTACGCCTCCGCGAGCGCGGGATCCTCGGTGTGGATGACGGCGCTGTGGCCCTGGCCGTGGAAGGCGACCATGTCCGCGGCGAGGTCGAAGCCCTGTTGTTCGGAACCGGCGCGCAGCACGGCGAGCACGGGGCAGAGCTTCTCGCGGGTCAGCGGCTCGTCCGGGCCGACCCGCTCGGCCTCGACCAGGATGAGCGAGGTGTCGGCGGGCACGGTGAACCCGGCCTGTTCCGCGATCCAGGCGGGGCTCTGCCCCACGGCCGCGGAGTTGACCTTGGGCTCGCAGCCGCTGCCGGCCGCCTTGCCGGTCGGGAAGAGGAAGACCTCCAGCTTCGCCTTCTCCTCGGCGGTCGCCAGGTGGGCGTGCAGGGTGCGGAACTCGGCGAGGGCGGCGTCGTAGATCTCGTCGTCGAGGATGACGGCCTGCTCGGAGGCGCAGATCATCCCGTTGTCGAACGACTTCGACAGCACCAGGTCGTTGACGGCCCGGCGCAGCTTCGCGCTCTTGTGCACGTAGGCGGGGACGTTGCCGGCGCCCACGCCGAGAGCGGGCTTTCCCGCCGAGTACGCGGCCTTGACCATGGCGTTGCCGCCGGTGGCGAGGATGAGGGAGATGCCGGGGTGGTGCATCAGGGTGCGCGTGGCCTCGATGGACGGGGTCTCGATCCACTGGATGCAGTGCTCGGGCGCACCGGCGGCGACGGCGGCGTCGCGCACGACGCGGGCCGCTTCGGCGCTGCACCGCTGGGCGGAGGGGTGGAAGGCGAAGACGACCGGGTTGCGGGTCTTCAGCGCCATCAGCGCCTTGAAGATCGTGGTGGAGGTCGGATTGGTGACCGGGGTGACCGCGGCGATCACGCCGACCGGTTCGGCGATCTCCACCAGGTCCTCCACGTCGTCGCGGGCGATCACGCCGACGGTCTTCATGTGGCCCATGCTGTGCGTGACGTGCTCACACGCGAACATGTTCTTGGCCGCCTTGTCCTCGAACAGGCCGCGTCCGGTCTCCTCCACTGCGAGCCGTGCCAGCGCGGTGTGCCGGTCCAGAGCGGCGACCGAGGCCTTCCTGACGATGTGGTCGACCTGCTCCTGGTCGAGCTCCTCGTAGTCGGTGAGCGCCTTCGACCCGGCCGTCACCAACCGGTCCACCGCGATGGTGGTGTCGGACGGAGCCTCGGTGAGAGGAGTCGTGGTCGTGGTCCCGGCTTCCTGTCGGGTCATGGGAGTGCGCCTCCGGTACGTCGGTGCCGCCGGAGGTGATCCGGCGGGGCGGTACGGGAGCGGCACCGCGAGCAATGCCGGTGCCGCTCCGAATCCACTGTCGTCCGCGGTGCGGCCCGGCCGCAGACGCCGTTGGTCCTTTCCTCCGCCCGTCCGGCCCGCTCGGGGAGGGCCGGACGGCCCTCTCGGGCAACGGGACCTCACGCGGGCGGTTCCTGAGCGGGTTCGTCAATGGGGCGCGGCTCGGCCGGGTGGCAGTCGTCGACGCTGTAGGTCAGGCCGTTGACCACTCCGACGGCCCCCTCGACCCGCCACGCCGATCGGATCGCCAGGGTGATGTCGCTCCGGCGATCCAGGCGACCCTTCAGCGTGACCACGCCGTCCCGGACGAACACGGTGACCGCGTCGGAGGACAGGCCGAGGGCGCCGACCAGAACCTCGTCGATCACCTGCCGGCGGATCTCCTCGTCCGTGCGCAGGAAGACACGCAGAAGGTCGCGGCGGGTGGCGATGCCGATGAGACGGTCCTCCTCGTCCACCACGGGAAGCCGCTCGATGTGGTGACGCTCCATCATCCGGGCGGCCTCCGGGACCAGTTGCTCCGGATGCACCGTGACCGCGGGTGAGGACATCAGCTCCGCCGCGACGAGTCCCGGGGCACCACCCGCCGGGACGCGCACCGGACGACTCAGGCCCGGCAGGCGGATCCGCCGGTCGGCGCGGTCCGCCTGCCCGCGGACGAGGTCGGTCGCAGAGATCACCCCGACCACCTTGTCGTCCGTGTCGACGACGGGCAGTCCGCCGATCCGGTGCCGGTTCAGCAGCCGTACGAGGTCCTTGAACGCCGTCTGCCGATGTGCCTGGATGACCTCACGGGTCATCACCTCTCCGACGGTGTGGGTCTTCACGCCGCCCTCCTTCTCTCTCCGGGGCCCCTGGACGGGCCGGGTGCGGGAGGGCGAACCCCGCCGCACCCGGCTCCAGGCCCCTACTCCTGCCGTCCGTCCGTCGGGCCGCCGCGCCAGGCCGGCGGCGTGGCCGACTTGCGGGCCGCGTCCCCGCGGTGCACGACCCGCTCCACCTGGCCACGCAGCCGGTCGTGAAGCCGGTCCGCGAGCTCATGGGCGGTGGCCTCCTCGGCGTGGACGACCACGAGGTCGCGGCCCACCCGGATCTCGGCCCGTGCCGTCCAAAGGCGCCTGGCCTGGTGCGCCGTGGCCTTCTCGATCCGCACCTCGCCGCTCACGGGCGGCAGTCCCGACCGGCCGAGGACCGCGTCGACCTTGGTGCGGGCGTAGGCGAGCGCCTGCTCGTCCACGTCGCCCGTGCCTCGGACCCGTACGGTGGTGGGGGTCTGCTGGATGTCGGTGTCCCTGACGGTCATCTGTTCCACTCCTTGTGATCGTTCCGCGGCTCCAGCCTGATGCGAGCCCCCGCCCCGGTCCCAGGGCCACCCGGCCCCGGAAACCGGGACCGTGGGGCCCCGTCACCCGCTGCCGGCCGACGCCCCTGTTCCTCGACGACTTCGACCGGCGGCAGCGCGTACTCGGGGAAACAGGGGCCGACCGGCCCTGGGCATACGGCCCCGAACCGGGAAGGATCTCCAACGAGACGGCCCATCGCGTTCCACGCCGACACCGGCGCGGAACGCGGCATACGCAGAACAGGAGCATTTGATGGCGGACGGCGAGCAGCCCGGCCACGACAACCCGATCCGGGTCTTCCTGATGGACGACCACGAGGTGGTACGGCGCGGGGTGCACGACCTGCTGAACGACGAACCGGACATCACCGTGGTCGGCGAGGCCGCCACGGCGGAGCAGGCCCTTGTCCGCGTCCCCGCTCTGCGCCCGCAGGTCGCGGTCCTCGACGTGCGCCTGCCGGACGGCGACGGTGTCACGGTGTGCCGGGAGCTGCGTTCGCGCATGCCGGACCTGGCCTGCCTGATGCTGACCTCGTTCGACGACGAGGAGGCGCTGCTGGACTCGATCATGGCGGGCGCATCCGGTTACGTACTGAAGCAGATCCAGGGCTCCGACCTGGTGGCGGCCGTGCGCACGGTGGCCCGGGGCCAGTCGCTGCTGGACCCGAGCGCCACCACCAAGCTGATGGCCAGGCTGCGCGGCGGACAGCAGAAGGAGGAGGAGCCGGACGCCCTGCCGGGTCTGACCGACCGGGAGCGGGAGATCCTGGCCCTGATCGGCGAGGGACTGACCAACCGACAGATCGGTCAGCGCCTGTTCCTGGCCGAGAAGACGGTGAAGAACCACATTTCCCGTCTGCTTGCCAAGCTCGGCGTGGAGCGGCGCATCCAGGCCGCCGTGCTCGCCACCGAAGCCCGGGACCGGCTGCGGCAGGAAAGCCGCTGACGCGACGCGCGACGCGACAGCCGGCGCCGGGCAACGGGCGAAGCCCGACTCGGGGCCGATGGTCCCGCAGCCCGCCCCCGTCCGGCCCCTGCCCCTCCCGATCGTCCGCGCACAGGCTGGGAACCCACCCCGGCACACTGCCGGGCATCGATCGGGAGGACGACGGACATGAGCGTGCGCGTCGGCATCAACGGCTTCGGTCGCATCGGCCGCAACTACCTGCGCTGCGTGCTGGAACGCGCGGAGCGTGGCACCGGCACACCGGTCGAGGTCGTGGCGGTCAACGACCTCACCTCCCCGGCCACGCTGGCGCACCTGCTGGCGTACGACTCGACATACGGTCGCCTGCACCGCACCGTCGAACACGACGACGACTCCCTGACCGTCGACGGACACCGCATCGCCGTCACCGCCGAACGCGACCCGGCCGCCCTGAGCTGGGGCAGCCTCGGCGTGGACGTCGTCATCGAGTCCACCGGCCGCTTCCGCACCCGCGAACAGGCCGGCCTGCACCTGGAGGCTGGCGCGCGCAAGGTGCTGCTGTCCGTGCCGGGCAAGGGTGTCGACGCCACCGTGGTCATGGGCGTCAACGAGGGTGCGTACGACCCGGAGCGGGACCACGTGGTCTCCAACGCCTCCTGCACCACCAACTGCGTGGCGCCGATGGTGAAGGTCCTCGACGAGTCCTTCGGTATCGACAAGGGCCTGATGACCACCATCCACGGCTACACCAACGACCAGGTCGTCCTCGACGGCCCGCACAAGGATCTGCGCCGCGGCCGCAGCGCCGCCGTGAACATCATCCCCACCAGCACCGGTGCCGCGCGTGCCGTCGGCCTCGTCCTGCCGGAACTGTCCGGCACCCTGGACGGCATCGCCGTACGGGTCCCCGTGGAAGACGGTTCGCTGACCGACCTGAGTGTGGTCCTCGACCGGGCCGTCACCGCGGAAGAGGTCAACGCGGCGTTCCGGGAGGCCGCCGATGGGCCACTGAAGGGCGTCCTGCGGGTTTCCGAGGCACCTATCGTCTCGCGGGACGTCGTCGGCGATCCCGCCTCCTGCGTCTTCGACGCCCCGCTGACCCAGGCGCACGGTGATCTGGTGAAGGTCTTCGGCTGGTACGACAACGAGTGGGGCTACACCAACCGCCTCCTCGACCTCACCGAGTACGTCGCCGCTCGCCTTCCGCTGGGCTGACTGCGGCATCGGCGCGGGCTGTGGGCTCCACACGAACCCACGGCCCCTAGGCTGGAGTGACGATCGCCTTTCCCCTCGGGAGGAGCCCCCATGGAGATCGTCGCGTACGGCGTCCTCGCGGACGAGGAGGCCCTGCTGCGGCAAGCGTTCGACCGGGTCTTCGCAGACCGTCATGAACTGCGTTGTCTCGGGATGTTCCTGGACCGGGACACCGCTCCTACCGCGGCGGGCCACGAGGTCGTGCTCAGCGGTGTCAACGACACCCTGGACGCGCAGGTCCTGAGGGCTGTGGCGGAAGGCGGAACCCGGATGATCGCCCAGCGGTCCACCGGCTACAACAACATCGACCTGTCCGCTGCCGAGAAACTCGGGCTGACGGTGGCCCGGGTGTCGTACTACTCGCCCTATTCGGTCGCCGAGTTCGCGTGGGCGCTGGCGCTCGCGGTCAACCGCAGGATCGTACGGGCCGCTCACCGCACCCGCGAGTTCGACTTCCGCCTCGACGGTCTGATGGGCCGCGACTTCCGCGGCCGCACGGCCGGAGTGGTCGGCACCGGCAAGATCGGCGCCGCGTTCGCCCGCATCGCCCATGGCTTCGGGATGCGGCTGCTCGGCTGGGACATCACCGAGAACCCCGACTGCCTTGACCTCGGTATGGAGTACGTCCCGCGTGAGCAGCTGTTCGCCGAGTCCGACCTGGTCAGCCTGCATGTGCCGCTCCTGCCCGAGACCCATCACCTGCTGGACGCCGCGGCGCTGGCACTGATGAAGGACGACGCGATCCTGGTCAACTCCAGCCGCGGCGGCCTGGTCGACACCGATGCGTTGCTGGCGACGCTGCGCACGGGGCGACTCAGCGGTGTCGGTCTGGACGTGTACGAGGAGGAGGCCGGGGTGTTCTTCCTCGACAAGTCCCTGGAGGTGATGACCGACGAACGCCTCGCCCGGCTGATGACGTTCAACAACGTGCTGATCACCTCCCACCAGGCGTATTTCACCCGCGACGCGGTGGGCCAGATCGCCGAGACGACCGTGGGTAACGTCGAGGACTACCTCGCCGGTCGGACCGGTGACAACACTCTCGTCAGTCCGCCGGGGGTCTGAGCACGCGTACTTCGGCGAGACGGGTCAGGCTCTTCGTCGGAACACTGGAAGCAACGGCCCCGATACAGCCACTCGTCAGGTGAGGAGGTCGCTCGGCCATGCCACAGCTGGACGCCAGAACGGTGACCACTCTGGTCGTTGAAGCCACGGCCGCCCCTTCCCTGCACAACGCCCAGCGCGCATCCAACGGGTCGACTCCACGCCACCCGGACGCAGGAGGCGCTTGCCCAGGCGGGCCCAGCAGCCAATGACCGGGCATACGGCACGTGTCCAGCCCGTCACCGGGGACGGACACATCCTGAGGGAGGGGGTGGGCGGTCGCCATGGGAGTGCCGCACTCCCTGCTGCACGTTCGGCTTACTTAGGTGAGCCTGAATTCCATGGTTCGGCGTTGTACGGGGCTGCGATTCCCGGAACGCGCATCGGATCGGCCCTCACAGCAGGCCACTCCAGTAGGTCCAGAAGCGGGTGAGGACGAGCAGCGCGATCACGCCGTACCAGGCGACGAGGAACATCCAGTGGCTCTCCAGCACCAGGTTCAGGGTGCCGCGGCCGCTGCGGGGTACGGGAATGACGTCGTGCTTGAGGTTGCGCAGCGTCACGTACCAGAACAGGGCGATGGTGACGCCCCAGACGACGGCGCAGTACGGGCAGAGTCGGTTGATCTCGTACAGCGACTGCCAGATCAGCCAGTGCGCGAAGACCACCCCCACGAACGCCCCGGCGTTGAGGGTGAGCCACAGCGCCCGGTGTAGTCGCGCCCCGCTGAGTACGGTCACGCCCAGGGCGGTGACCGCGGCGAACGCGCCGAGACCGAGCAGCATGTTGGGGAAGCCGAAGAGGTTGCCCTGCCAGCCGGCCATCGCGCTGCCGCAGCCGATCACCGGGCTTACGTCGCAAAACGGCTGGTAGTCCGGGTCCTTGAGCAGGCGCCAGCTATCGACCGTGAGACGGAAGGCGGCGAGCCAGCCGACGACACCGGTCAGAGTCATGAGCCAGCCGATGCGCCGTGCCGGCGCCGCTGTGCGCGGCGCTCTCATGCGGCGCGTCGGGTACGCCGCCGGGTCGCCCGGGCGCTGGGCGTCTCCGGTGCAGGGGTGGTCGCTCGTCGGCGGTAGACCAGGTACGGGCGGGCGAGGTAGCCGATGGGCGCGCTCCACACGTGCACCAGCCGGGTGAACGGCCAGGCCGCGAAGAGCAGGAAGGCGGTCAGGGCATGGGCCTGGAACAGCAGCGGGGCTCCGGCGATGGCTTCGGGCCTCGGCTGGAGGACGAACAGGCCGCGGAACCAGACGGAGACGGTCGAGCGGTAGTCGTAGCCGGCGCCGAAGACGTTGTGGGCGAAGGTGGCGGTGATGCCCAGCACGACGGTGGCGGACAGCAGCGGGAAGAGGAGCTTGTCGCTGCGGTCGGTGCCGAGGCGGATCTGGCGGGTCAGCAGCCGACGGGCGCACAGCATGCCGAGCCCTGTGACCATGGCGACGCCCGCGACCGAGCCCGCCCAGACGGCCGTGGTGTGGTACGCGTGCTCGCTGATGCCGGCGGCCTCCGTCCACGCGTCGGGAATGGCGAGCCCCACGACATGCCCGGCGATCACCATGAAGGCGCCCAGGTGGAACAAGGGGCTGCCCCAGCGCAGCCAGCGGTGTTCGAGGAGCTGGGTGGTGCGGGAGGTCCAGCCGAACTGGTCCTGCCGGTAGCGCCAGACGTGCCCCACGGCGAACACGGCAAGGAAGATGTAGGGAACGGCGACCCACAGGAGCAGATCGGCTGTGGAGGCGTTCATCGGCGGTCCTCATGAAGGTGCGCGGCGGGTGGGACAAGCGTGGGCGGGGCCTGCTCCGGCGGGAGGAACGCACCGGGCGGCGCGAACTCGCGTGCTCCGTAAGGGCCGAGGCCGACGTCCTCTGCGGGCGGGCCCTCGGCGGCCAGTTCGGCCACGGCCCGCAAGTCGGCTTCGGTCGGCGGTGGCAGAAGCGCGATCAGCGCGGCGATGACGTGCCGGTAGGGGGAGTCCGCGTCGGTCAGGGCGCGGTGGATCAGCTCGATCCCGCGCCGGTGCTGCCGCAAAGGCGCTTCGCCCCGGCCGGGTCCGGCGAGGGCGGCGAACTCGAGGACGACCGGGAGGTGATCGGGCAGTTCACCCCCGTCGATGTCCCAGCCCGCGGCCCGGTAGCGCTGGTTCAGGGTGAGCAGGGCCATGCCGCGGCGGCGGGTGTCGCCGTGCAGGTAGTAGGTGAGGTAGAGGCTGCTCTTGCGGCGCAGGTCGAACATCTCGACGTAGTGCCGCTCCAGAGCCTCCGGTTCCTGTTCGGCGAACCAGTCGGTGAACCGGGTCAGGTACTTTGCTGCGGGCGTGGCAGGGAGGGCCTCCAGCATGGTGGTCAACTCGCCCCGCGACGCGGTCAGTTCGGAGTCCGGGTACTGCAGGAGCAGCGACCCGAGCCGCATCACCAGAGCTCGGCCCTCGCTCTCCTCGGGCGTGAGCCGGGCCGGGCGGCGTACGGCCGCGCGGACGCGGGTGCGGAGGCGGGTGCTGACGCTGGTACGGACGAGCGCGGGGATCGACGGGGATCGCCCCAGGCGTTCAGCGCTCGTGGAGGGCAGCGGGCTCATGGACGACCTCCGGCAGTGGTGTTGCGGCGCAGGGTGGGGATGCCGAGCATGATCTTGTGTGTCTCGGGGTCGCCGGACGTCTCGACCGGGCAGCGGTTCTCCATCGCGGTGAGCGCGGCGGCGTCCTCCTTGTGTGCGGCGGGGACGACGTACCGGTCGGCGTACTTGGCGACGGCGAGCAGCCGGTGCAGGTCCTCCGCCTCGCGGGCGGTGAGGCCCACGGCTTTCAGGGTGGTCTCGTCGCCCGGCTCGCCGAGGGTGCGTTCGCGCATGTACGAGCGGAGCGCGGTGAGTTTCATCAGCACTCCAGCGACCACATCGGTGTCTCCGGCGGTGAACAGTTCCGCCAGGTACTCCAGCGGGATGCGCAGGCGCGTGACGGCGGCGAAGACATGGTCGGGGTCGTCCTGGTTGCCGCCCGCCGCGTCGACGGCGTCGAGGACGGGGGAGAGCGGAGGTACGTACCAGACCATCGGCATCGTCCGGTACTCGGGGTGCAGCGGCAGCGCCACCTTGTAGCGCATGACGAGGTCGTACACGGGTGAGCGGCGGGCGGCGTCCAGCCAGTCCTCGGGGATACCCGACTCCCGTGCGGCCGCACGGACTTCGGGGTCGTTCGGGTCGAGGAAGACACCGCGCTGCGCGTCCAGCAGGTGGTGCTCTTCAGGGGCGGCGGCGGCCTCGCCCACGCGGTCGGCGTCGTAGAGCAGCAGGCCGAGGTAGCGCAGGCGGCCGACGCAGGTCTCGGAGCAGACGGTGGGCTGGCCGGCCTCGATGCGCGGGAAGCAGAAGGTGCACTTCTCGGCTTTGCCGGTGGTGTGGTTGACGTACACCTTCTTGTACGGGCATGCCGTCACGCACATGCGCCAGCCACGGCACTTGTCCTGGTCGACGAGGACGATGCCGTCCTCGACCCGCTTGTACATCGCGCCGGACGGGCAGGCGGAGACGCAGGCCGGGTTGAGGCAGTGCTCGCACAGCCGGGGGAGGTGGAAGAGGAAGGTCTGCTCGAACTCGAACTTGACCTTCTCGGCCCATTCCCCGCTGAGGTTGGGGTCGCCGCCGGCGTGTTCGGGCGCGCCGCCGAGGCCGTCCTCCCAGTTGGCGCCCCAGGTGATGGCGGTGGGCTTGCCGGTGAGGACCGAGCGTGGGCGGGCGACGGGGATGTCCTTGCCGGCAGGGGCGCTGACGAGGTTGTCGTAGTCGTAGGTGACGGGCTCGTAGTAGTCCTCGAGGGACGGCAGGTCGGGGTTGGAGAACAGCGACAGCAGCCGCTTGACCCGGCCTCCGGAGCGCAGGACGAGCCGTCCGCGCTTGTCGAGCAGCCAGCCGCCCTTCCACTGCTCCTGGTCCTCGTAGCGGCGGGGGTAGCCGACGCCGGGCTTGGTCTCGACGTTGTTGAACCAGGCGTACTCGACTCCGGTGCGGTTGGTCCACGTCTGCTTGCAGGTGACCGAGCAGGTGTGGCAGCCGATGCACTTGTCGAGGTTCATGACCATCGCGATCTGTGCCATGACGCGCATGTCAGTACTCCACATCCTGCGAGTGCCGGCGGATGACGGTGACCTCGTCGCGCTGGTTGCCGGTCGGGCCGTAGTAGTTGAAGGCGTAGGTGAACTGGGCGTAGCCGCCCGCGAGATGGGTGGGCTTGAGCAGCAGCCTGGTCAGGGAGTTGTGGATGCCGCCGCGCCTGCCGCTGACCTCGGTCTTCGGGACGTTCACGTTGCGGTCCTGGGCGTGGTACATGTACACGGTGCCCTCGGGCATGCGGTGGGTGACCACGGCGCGGGCGGCGACGACGCCGTTGCGGTTGTACGCCTCGATCCACTCGTTGTCCTTGACACCGATCTTCTCGGCGTCGGCGGTGGACATCCAGATCGTGGGTCCGCCCCGGGACAGGTCGAGCATGTACTTGTTGTCCTGGTAGTTGGAGTGGATGGACCACTTCGAGTGCGGGGTCAGATAGCGGACCGTCACTTCGGCACGGTCGCCGCCGAGTTCCTCGTTGCCGTAGTGCCGCGGCGTATTCAACGGCGGCCGGTAGACCGGGAGTTGCTCGCCGAGTTCGGCGATCCAGTCGTGCTGGACGAAGAAGTGCTGGCGTCCGGTGAGGGTGTGCCAGGGCTTCTTGTGCTCGGTGTTGATGACGAAGGGGGAGTAGCGACGGCCGCCCGTCTCGCTGCCCGACCACTCGTAGGAGGTCATCACGGACCGTGGCTGGGTGCGGGTGTCGGCGAAGGTGATCCGCTCGGCCTCGCGCTCGGAGGCGAGCTCGACCAGGCCCTCGCTGCCGGTCTGTCGCTCCATCGCGCGGAAGCCCTCGGTGGCCAGGCGTCCGTTGGTGGTGCCGGACAGGGCGAGGATCGCCTCACACATGTTGCTCGCGGTGGCGAGCGAAGGCCGTCCGGCGGCGACGCCGTCCCGCACGGTCCCGTTGCGGCGGCGCAGGTCGTCGATTTCCTGGTCGGGGTGGACGGTGATGCCTTTGGTGGTGGTGCCAAGGGTGTCCAGCAGGGGGCCGACGGCGCGCATCTTCTGCGCGGTCGCGGCGTAGTCGCGTTCGATGACGACCAGCTTGGGCATGGTCCGCCCGGGGACCGGCTCGCACTCGCCGGCCTTCCAGTCCCGTACGACCCCGCCCGGCTGGGCGAGTTCGTCGGGGGTGTCGTGCAGCAGCGGCACGGCGAGAACGTCGGTGCGGGTGCCGAGGTGCTCGGCGGCCAGTTCGCTGAAGCGGTCGGCGATGGTCAGGAAGGTGTCGTAGTCGGTGCGGGCCTGCCAGGGCGGGGCGATGGCAGGGGTGAAGGCGTGCACGAAAGGGTGCATGTCGGTCGACGACAGGTCGTCCTTCTCGTACCAGGTCGCCGCCGGCAGGACGATGTCGGCGAGCAGGCCGGTCGAGGTCATCCGGAAGTCCATGCAGACCAGTAGGTCGAGCTTGCCCTCGGGGGCCTCGTCCCGCCATACGACGTCCTTGGGCCGGCGTTCGGGCGGGGTCTCCTCGGAACGGACGGTCGCGTCGGTGCCGAGCAGGTGGCGCAGGAAGTACTCGTTGCCCTTGCCGGAGGAGCCGAGCAGGTTGGCTCGCCATACGGTCAGTACACGGGGGAAGTTGGCCGGGTCGTCGGGGTCCTCGGCGGCGAACCGCAGTCGGCCCGACTTGAGCTCGTCGACGATGTGCTCGGCGACCGGCCTGCCCGCGGCGGCCGCCTCGTCGGTCAGGTCGAGGGGGTTGCGGTTGAATCCGGGGTGGCCGGGCGTCCAGCCCAGCCGCACGGCCTGCGCCAGACAGTCGGCGAACCCCTTCCCCGCGAAGCGCCCCTCCCCGAGCGGGGACGCCAGCTCCTCGGGTCCGAACGCCTCGTAGCGCCACTGGTCGGAGTTCAGGTACCAGTACGAGGTGCCCGCCATGTGCCGGGTGGGCCGCTGCCAGTCGAAGGCGAACGACAGGTGCTGTTGCCCGGTGACCGGACGGACCTTCTCCTGGCCGACGTAGTGCGCCCAGCCGCCGCCGTTCACGCCCTGGCAGCCGGTCATGGTGGTCAGGGCCAGGAAGGCGCGGTAGATGGTGTCGGAGTGGAACCAGTGGTTCGTTCCGGCGCCGAGGGCGATCATGGAACGACCGTTGGTGCGCTCGGCGTTGCGGGCGAACTCCCGGGCGATCCGTGCCGCCTGCTCGGCCGGCACGGAGGTGACCGTCTCCTGCCAGGCCGGGGTGTACGGCTCCGACGCGTCTTCGTACGACTCCGGCCAGCTGCCCGGAAGGCCGGGACGGTGAATGCCGTACTGGGCCAGCATCAGGTCGAAGACAGTGGTCACCAGGCGCCCGCCGATGCGTCGCACGGGCACCCCGCGCACCATGAACGAGCCGCCTTCGGTCGCCCCCTCGTCGAATCGCGGAAGGGTGAGTTCCACCGTGTCCTCAGCCCGCTGCAGCAGGCTCAGCTCGGGCTCGACATCGCCAAGGTCCAGATTCCAACGGCCTCGTCCGGCCTCCCCCCAGCGGAAGCCGAGCGAGCCGCCGGGGACCACCGGTTCGCCGGTGGCGCGGTCCAGCAGGACGGTCTTGAACGCCGCGTTCTCTTCGGTTTCCTCGTCCCGGCCGAGGTCGGCCGCGGTCAGGAACCCGTCCGGGACGAGACCGTGGGCTCCTTCGCGCAGTGCCACCAGGAACGGCGCGTCGGTGAACGTCCGCAGGTAGTCCTGGAAGTACGGCACTTCACGGTCGACGAGGAACTCGCGCAGGATCACATGCCCCATGGCCATGGCGAGCGCGCCATCCGTTCCCGGGTGGGGGGAGAGCCACTCGTCGGCATGCTTGACGTTGTCGGCGTAGTCGGGGCTGACCGCGACGACCTTGGTGCCGTTGTAGCGGGTCTCGGTCAGGAAGTGCGCGTCGGGCGTGCGGGTGACGGGGATGTTGGAGCCCCACATGATCAGATAGCCCGCGTTCCACCAGTCGGCCGCCTCCGGTACGTCGGTCTGGTCGCCGAAGACCTGCGGCGAGGCGATGGGCAGGTCGGCGTACCAGTCGTAGAACGACAGCAGGGTGCCGCCGATCAGCGAGTGGAACCGGGCGCCGGCCGCGAAAGAGGCCATCGACATCGCCGGGATCGGCGAGAAGCCCGCCACCCGGTCCGGGCCGTACGACTTGACCGTGTGCACCTGTGCGGCGGCGATCAGCTCGCTCACCTCGTCCCAGTCGGCGCGCACCAGGCCGCCCTTGCCGCGGGCCCGCTTGTACGCCCGCGCCTTCGCCGGGTCGGACGTGATCTCGGCCCACGCGGACACCGGGTCACCCAGCCGCTTGCGGGCCTCGCGCCACAGCTTCAGCAACGCACCCCGCACATACGGGTAGCGGACCCGGCTGGGCGAGTACGTGTACCAGGAGAACGACGCCCCGCGCGGGCAGCCGCGCGGCTCGTACTCGGGGCAGTCCGCGCCGATCGACGGGTAGTCGGTGGCCTGGTGCTCCCAGGTGATGATGCCGTCCTTGACGTACACCATCCACGAACACGAACCGGTGCAGTTCACCCCGTGCGTCGAGCGCACCACCTTGTCGTGCGCCCACCGGTCCCGGTAGAAGCCCTCCCACTTGCCGTCGGCCTCACCGATCACGGCACGTCCGTCAGCGGACACCTCGCGGCGCGTCAGCAGTCGCCGCGCGTCAAGCGGCCAGCCCCGGGCGACGCGCGACTGTCCCGGTCGTGCGTTCTGATCGTTCTCCATGGCCCGGAACGCTAGGCTTCCGCGGCGTGCCGAGCCCGGGGCCGAAGGTCCCTCTCCGTGTGTCCTTCCGGCCCGACCTTCTTAGGGGTGCTTTCAGGAAGCCGGGTGCTTGCGGGCGAGGGTCGTGCAGTGGGCGAGTTGGAGGAAGGCGTCGTGCATGTCGTCGCGTGCTTCCCAGCGGGTTCGTGGGCAGCGGGGGCCGTGGAGCCAGGCGATGGCTGACTCGGCGACCCAGCGGACTTCGCCCAGGCCCGAGCCGTGTGGCCGGCCGTGTCGGGCGGTCTTCGGTGTGATGCCGCGCTCGCGCAGTCGGCGGCGGTAGATGTCGTAGTCGCGGTCGGCGTATATCGTGCGGGTTTGCGCCGGCGCCGGCCCCGCTTGCCCCGCACCGGCCCAGGCTGTCGATCAGCGGCAGCAGTTGGCTGACATCGTGGCGGTGACCGCCGGTCGGCGACACCCGCAGCGCAGTGCCGCGGGCGTCGGTCAGCACGTGATGCTTGGAGCCCGGCCGGGCGAGGTCAACCGGGCTCGGACCGACTTCTGGGCTGCTTCGCCCCCGCTTGGCCTGCACGCGCGAGGCGTCGATGGTGGCGCGGGAGAAGTCGAGGCGGTCCGCCGCCCGCAAGCCGTCCGGCGGCACCCGCTGGAGCTCCGACCTGGCACGCACCCTGGTGGTGGTCTCCCTCGTCGGCGCACTCGGCGTCGTCCTGCCGGCCACCGCCCTGCCCGCCACGCAAGCCCTATGAAGCCCTTGACCACCAAGGGCCCGGGCCGCCCGGTCCGCGACAGGGGCCGGGCGGCCCTCGCCGCAAGATCGGCTGTAGGCGGAAGGTAGAGGGCAGATGGGGAACCGCCCCACGCCGGCGGTACCGCGGACGAGTGAGGAGCTCCCCATGCAGACCCGGGAGATCGACGCCACCGCGCTGGAAACGCTGCTGGCGGCAGCGGTGGCCGCCCCGTCGATCCACAACACCCAGCCCTGGCGCTTCTGTCTGAACCCGGCCACCCGGTCCATCGAGGTCCGCGCCGACCGAAGGCGCGTCCTGCCGCTGGCCGATCCCGACGAGCGCGCCCGGCACCTGTCCACGGGCGCTGCCGTCTTCAACCTGCGGGTCGCCGCAGCCCATCTGGGCTGGAATCCCTGGGTGCACCTGCTGCCGGACCCGCACGACCCCGATCTCCTGGCCGCCCTGCACCTGATGGCCACCGCGGACGCCCCACCCGACTACCGCGGGCTGTACGAGGCCGTCGAGCGCCGCCACACCAGCCGGATGCCCTTCACCGGGCGCACGGTGCCCGAGCCGATCGTCACCGAGATGGTCGCCGCCGCACGGGCCGAGGGCGCGCATATGTACGTCCCCGACATCCTCGGCACCCGTCGGCTGCTGCAAGTGACCTCCGCAGCCGAAATGCGCAACTCCACCGACGAGGCTCGCACGGCGGAGAGCCGCGCCTGGATCACTCTGCCGGGCTCCAGCCCGTATGGGATCCCGGTCACCGCGCCCCGCCCATTGGACGCGGCCGGGCGGATGCCGATGCGGGACTTCACCGGTCGGGCGTGGTCGAGGCAACGGCCGTCCGTGCGCTTCGAGCGGCACGCCCAGGTGGCCCTGCTGTGGACCGTATGCGACAGGCAGGAGGACTGGCTGCGGGCGGGCCAGGCGCTGGAGCGCACACTGCTGGTGGCCACCGCTCACGGCGTGCGCACCTCGATGCTGCACCAGGCGATGGAGTGGCGGGACCTGCGCGAGGCGACGCGCGACCCTGCGGCCAAACGGTGCCATCCGCAGCTGCTGATCCGCTTCGGCTACGGACCCGAGGGCGAGCGGACCCCGCGTGCGGCAGCACGTCCGAACGGCCGCAGTGCCAGGGAACGGGAGACGGCGACAACCGAGGATGCCCGATCCGGCCCTGGGGCCCCGGCGCGGACACCAGGGAGCTGGTGATCCGATGTAGGTTCCGAAGGTCCCCCCGAGAAGCCAGGCGCGATATCCGTGCGGTGCGGGTACACCTTGAGCGCAAGATGGCCCTCGAACTCCAGCGCGACCTGCTGTGCGAGCCCGGGACCCCCACCCGGACAAGGCTGGAGGCTCAGGCCGAGGCGCTCACGCGGTCCGTGCCCCGGTGCCCACGAGTTCCCGCCCGGTCACGAGTTCGGACTCGATCCGCACGAAGACGGGATCTGCGATGGGTGTCCAAGAGCGGGGACCGGTGCGGGACAGCCGTTGCCGCTCGGCGGAGTCGGTGACGACGGTGGCCCGGCCGGTGACGATCACACTCCACCCGGAGTGGTGGGCGGGGGCAAAGTCGTCGGCCTCGAAGGCGACGACCACGCCGTCGACGGCATGTACCAGGTCGGAGCCCGCCGAGGTGCGCAAAACCACAGAGGAGTCACTGTCGAGGCTGAAGTTCACCGGGAGGACCGCGGGCAGTGCCTGGCGGGTGTAGACGAGGCGGCCCACGGGTGCCCTGACCAGCAGACGCAGACACTCCTGCCGGTCGAGCCTGCGGAAGCCGTCGCTCTCGTGCATGTGGGTGGCTCCTCCACTCCCTGCGGACTGCCGGCCATCAGTGCCCGATGCATGGCCGTACATCCACTGTCCCGGTGCCCAGGTGTGAAGACACGGGGCCCATAGGTCCTTTCGCAGGCCGACCCGGCCCACCAGGCGGGACCCGCCAGGCGGGCGGCGAGGGACTTTCGGCCCACCGTGCGGCGGCGCATGCTCACCGACTCTGGCTGAGGGCCCACGCGGTACGTCGCGGATACGCGGCCTGGTCCGGGCCGGAGGAGCCGGCCGGACCAGATCTGTGAGCAGGAGGAGCGGCAGCATGCTGCAAGCACCGAGGAAGAACGACGAGGGGTCGGCAACGGTGTCCGGCCGGGCGTGGCTGATGCTGGCGCTGGCCACGGTCGGCTTCGCCGTCAATTTCTGGGCGTGGGCGCTGCTCAGCCCGCTTGGCCCGCGCTTCAAGGACTCTTTGGAGCTGTCCGCGTTCGAGCAGTCGCTGCTGGTGGCGGTGCCGGTGGTGGTCGGTTCCCTGGGCCGGATCCCGGTCGGGGCACTGACGGACCGGTTCGGCGGGCGGGTGATGTTCCCGCTGGTCTCCGCCACCACGATCATCCCGGTTCTCTACCTCGGTCTCGCCGGGCACTCCTCGCTGACCGCCCTGCTGGTGGGTGGGTTCTTCCTCGGTGTCGGCGGCACCGCGTTCGCCGTCGGGGTGCCCTTCGTCAACGCGTGGTTCCCGTCCGAGCGGCGCGGACTGGCGATCGGGATCTTCGGCATGGGGATGGGCGGCACCGTGGTCAGCGCGCTGACCACGGTGCCGCTGGTGGACGCGTACGGCACGGCGAACCCGTTCCTGATCACCGCCGCCGTGCTCGCGGCGTACGCGGTGGTGGCGGCGCTGCTGCTGCGGGACGCGCCGGGACGAACGGTGCCGACCGAACCGTTGGTCCGCCGACTGGCCGCGACCTGCACACTGGGTGTCACCTGGCAGGCGTCCGCGCTGTACGCGGTGGCCTTCGGCGGTTACGTCGCCTTCTCCGTCTACCTGCCCACCTACCTCAAGACCGGCTACGGCCTGACGCAGGTGGACGCGGCGAACCGCATGGCCGGCTTCGTGCTGTTGGCGGTGGCGATGCGCCCGATGGGCGGCTGGCTGTCCGACCGGCTGGGCCCTGTCCGGGTGCTGGGCGGATCGCTGGCCGTTGTGCTCGTGGGCGCCTTCGCACAGTCGCTGACTCCGTCCCTCGTACCGGTCGGTACGATCGCGTTCCTGTTGATGGCCGCCGCGCTCGGCGCGGGCAGCGGTGCCGTCTTCGCCCTGGTGGCGCTGGTGGCCCCGGCGAACAAGGTCGGCTCGGTCACCGGCATCGTCGGTGCCGCGGGCGGCCTGGGCGGTTTCGTACCGCCCCTGGTGATGGGCTCGCTGTACGGCGTCTACGGCAGTTACGCGATCGGGCTGATCCTGCTGGGCGTGGTCGCGGCGCTGGCGCTGGCCTTCACGGGCACGGGCGTTCGGCACGCGCTCACCCGCCGGTCGCCCGCCGTCCACTCGCACTGACCGGGAACGGAGCCTGACATGTGCGAGTACTGCGGATGCCAGTCCCTCACGGCGAACGACGAGTTGACCCGTGAGCATGACACGGCTGTCCATCTCATCAGCCACGTGCGCGACGCCCACCGCGACGGCAGGGTCACGCGTATGGCGGAACTGGCCCGGGAGATCGCCGCCGTGCTCGGTCCGCACACCCAGGTGGAGGAGGGCGGCTTGTTCCCCGCGATGGCCGCCGAGTTCCCCGAGAAGATCGCCGCGCTGGAGGCCGAGCACCGCCGCATCGAGGCCGTGCTGGCAGAAGCGGACGGACCATTCCTGGCCGACCCCACCTGGCCGGAGCGCCTCGTCAAGACACTCGGCCTGCTGCGCGAGCACATCCTCAAGGAGCAGGATGGGGTCTACCACCCAGGTCGGGTGGGCCACGCAGACCCTGGACGGCGAGGTCGGCAGCGTCCGCGCCGCGCACCCCGGGCTGCGGATCGACGGTGAACCGGTGAAGGCCGACTCCACGGACTCCGCGCTGGCCGAAGCGGCCGCGGCCGCGGACCTGATGGTGCTCGGCTCCCATGGCCTCGGCGGCTTCGCCGGGTTCGTGCTCGACTCGGTCTCCCAGCGGGTCGTCGCCCGGTCTCCGCGTCCCGTGGTGCTCGTCCGCGCGAGCCAGGCGCCGGCGGTGAACACCTGCCGGCCGTGGGCGGCGTCTCACCCGAGGAGCCCCCCGAACGCCCTACCGTGACGTGGTCCTCGGACTGGACACCCGCCGCCCCTGCGACGAACTGATCGAGTTCGCCTTCGGGTCCGCCCGCCGCCGCGACGCCAGGCTGCACGTGATCCACGTCATCAGCGCGTCGTCCGAACTCACCGAGGACAGCCGACCCGAGCCCGTGTCCGGTGTCCCTGTCGTCGAGACCGTGGCCGAAGGCCGGGTCACCGCCGAACTCGTGCGCGCGTCGACCGGGGCCTCCCTCGCCGTCGTGGGCCGCCGGACGCGGGACGGCCGTCCGGGCAGTCATATCGGTCGCGTCACGCACGCGGTGCTGCACCACGTCGGCTGCCCCGTGGCCGTCGTCCCGCACGACTGAATCCACGCATCGAGGCAACGTCGGGGGCGGGTAGAGCCGCCGGCACTCGGGACCAACGGGCCAACAGGGGGACTTGTGGCCACTCACCCCGGTCGCCGTGGAGCAGAAGGATCAATCGTGGATCGACTCCCTCTCTGTGATCAATCCAAGGAGCAGCACAGTCATGTCCGCGCCCCCCAAAGGATCCAAAGCCGCCGACGACGGCGCACCAGCCGCCCCGAAGGCGGCACTTGGCCTTCCCGCGGCCTCCGCGCTCGTGATCGGCAGCATCATCGGAACCGGGGTCTTCGCCCTGCCGTCGGCCCTCGCCCCGTACGGGCCCATCTCGCTCGTGGCGTTCGTCGCCGTCACGCTCGGCGCGCTCGCGCTGGCCGTGACGTTCGGGGCACTGTCGAAGCGGGTCCCGGCGAGCGGCGGGCCGTACGTCTACGCCCGTGAGGCCTTCGGGGAGTTCGCCGGGTTCCTCAATGCCTGGTCGTACTGGATCACCGCCTGGGCGGGGAACGCCGCGATCGTGGTGGCCTGGGTCGGCTATGTCGAGGTGTTCGTCAACACCGGGCACAGGACCGGGATCTCGGTGCTCATCGCCCTGATCGGCCTGTGGGTCCCCGCTGCGATCAACCTCACCGGTGTGCGAAACACCGGCGCGTTCCAAGTGACCACCACCGTGCTGAAGTTCGTCCCGCTGGTGTTCATGGCCACGATCGGGCTGCTGTTCATCGACCCGGACAACTTCGGCGCCTTCAACGCCAGTGGCCGGCCGGCGCCGGGTGCGATCTCCGCCGCCGCGGCCATCGCCCTGTTCAGCTATCTCGGGCTGGAGGCCGCTTCCGTGGTCGCCGGCCGCGTGCGCGAGCCGGGGCGGAACGTGCCACGGGCCACCGTGTACGGCACGCTCGTCTGCGCCGTCATCTACATCCTGGGCACCCTTGCCGTCTTCGGTACCGTCTCGCACGGCGAACTCGGCGCCTCCACCGCGCCGTTCACCGACGCCGCGAACAACATCTTCGGCGGCACCTGGGCGGGCGACGCGGTCGCCGTCGCCGCCATCGTCTCCGGTATCGGTGCCCTCAACGGCTGGACCATGCTGTGCGCGGAGATGCCCTACGCCGCAGCCCGCGACGGACTCTTCCCCGGGACCTTCGCCAAGCTGCGCGGAGACAGCGGCGTCCCGGTCTTCGGCATCGTCGCCTCGACCCTGCTCGCCTCGCTGATCACCGTGTTCAGCTACACGCGCTTCGAGGACGTCTTCACCAGGATCGTCCTGCTGAGCGTGTTCACCGCCGTGATCCCGTACCTGTTCTCCACCGCCGCCCAGCTGTACTGGCTGCTGGTACGTGGCAGGGACAGCCTGAAGCCGGGGCAGCTGGCCCGGGACGTCACCGTCGCCGCGCTCGCGATGGCCTTCTCGTACTGGTCGATCCAGGGCAGCGGCTACCAGACCGTCTACTACGGGCTGTTCGTGCTGCTGCTCGGCCTGCCGGTCTACGTCTGGCTGAAGCGCGACCGCGGTGAGTACGGCGAGACGGTGCACGCGCAGCCCGGGGCCACGGTCCCTCAGGCACGGGCGCCCGAGACCCCCATGACGGCCAAGGGGAGCTCTCGGGGGAGGCGGAGGTATCGCACTGGCGGCTCCCGGAAGTACACGCCACGGCACCACGACTGACCACGTCCGTACGGCCTGAGGAAGCTCGCCATGAACACCTTCCACGTCGACTCCGAGGTCGGCCGACTCCGCCAAGCGATCCTCCACCGCCCCGGTCTCGAACTGTCCCGGCTGACCCCGCGCAACGTCGACGCCCTGCTCTTCGATGACCTGCGAGGCCGCTCCTGCCTGAGCGAACTCGACTTCACCGCCGCTGAGATCCACCACCTCCTCGACCTCGCCGCCGACCTCAAGGCCGCCCGGCGCGGCGGCACGGAGCGACCACGCCTGACCGGCAGACACCGCGCGCTGATTTTCGAGAAGACCTCCACCCGCACCCGCTGCGCCTTCGAGGTCGCCGCCGCGGACCAGGGCGCCGCGACCACCTGCCTAGGGCCGGGCGACACTCACGTGGGAGCCAAGGAGTCCGTCGCCGACACGGCCCGCGTGCTCGTCCGCCTGTTTGATGCCATCAAGTACCGCGGCTCAGCCCAGTCGACGGTCACGGCGCTCGCCACCCACTCCGGTGTCCCCGTCTACAACGGTCTGCCCGACACCGCGCACCCGACTCACAGTCATGGGCAATTCCCTGCTGGCCATGAGCGCTCTGCTCGGCATGGACGTACGCATCGCCGCGCCCGCCGGGCTGTGGCCGGAACCCGGACTGGTCACTGCCTGCCGCTCGCTCGCCGAGCGGAGCGGGGCCCGGATCACCCTCACCGAGGACGTCGAAACGGGCGTACGCGGCGCCGACTTCCTCCACACCGATGTCTGGGTCTCCATGACCACCACACCCGGCTCGGCGAGGAAGTACCCCACAACTACGGCCCGGACGCACTGGAAGTCGCCGACGAGGTCTACTCCTCATCCGCCTCCATCGTCTTCGACCAGGCGGAGAACCGGCTGCACACCATCAAGGCCGTGCTCGTCGCCACTCTGGAGGACTGAACCATGCGCATCGTCATCGCCCTCGGCGGCAACGCCCTGCTGCACCGGGGCGAACACCCCGACGCGTCCGTGCAACAGGCGAACATCGACCGGGTCGCCACGGCGGTCGCCGCGCTCGCGCACGAACACGAGGTCGTCCTCACCCACGGCAACGGCCCGCAGATCGGCCTCCTCGCCATGGAGAGCGCGTCTGATCCCGCGCTGAGTGCCCCCTATCCGCTGGACCTGCTCGGTGCCCAGACCGAGGGCATGATCGGCTCGCTGCTGGCCCGCAGCATGTACAGCGCCCTGCCCGGTCGCAAGATCGCCGCACTGGTGACCCACACTCGGGTGCAGGCCGACGATCCGGCCTTCGCGCGACCCACCAAGTTCGTCGGGCAGGTGTACCCCCGGGACATCGCCCGGTCACTCGCGCGGAAGCACGGCTGGCACATCGCCCAGGACACCACCGGCTGGCGCCGGGTCGTCGCCTCCCCGTCACCCCAGGAGATCGTGGAGACCGAGACCATCCATGACCTGCTCGCTTGCGGAGCGCTGGTCGTCTGCGCCGGCGGCGGAGGCATCCCCGTCACCGCCGACTTCGACACCGGCGCACTGCACGGAGCCGACGCGGTGATCGACAAGGACCTCACCGCGGCCCTGCTCGCCGAGGACCTCAAGGCGGACTTCCTGCTCATCCTCACCGACGTTCCGAACGTCTACGCCGACTACGGCACTCCGGACCAGCAGCCCCTCCTCGACGCCACCCCCGACGACCTGCGCCGTGGCAGGTTTCCCGACGGTTCGATGGGTCCCAAGGCGGAGGCCGCGGCCCGGTTCGTCGAACGCACGGGTGGCCTGGCCGCGATCGGTGCACTCGATGCGGCGTACGAGATCGTCCATGGCAGGTCGGGCACGCTCGTCCGCCCCGATCTGACCGTCGGCTGACGTCTGGCGGAGCGGGGAGGTCCCGGCAGAAGGCCGTTGTCCGGCACGGGCGGGACCGATGTTCCCTCACGGTTCGTCACCGTCCCGCCAGGAATGGACTCCTGCTGAAGGGCTTGCTGATGGGAAGCGGAAGACGGAGTGGATGATGTATCCGAACGGCGGCTTCCGTGAACTGGAGCGGCAGGAGTGCTTCCGCCCGCCGGCGAAGACGCCCGTCGGCCTATCGTCCATACCCGCCGGGACTTGCCCGCGGCACTGCCGGTCAACTTCTTGCTGGACATCGACGGCGCGGTGTTGCTGTGCACCTCAGAGGCTTCGGAACTGGTTCGTGCGATCGTCGGCGCGGCCGCTCACTCGGCTCGGAGTTCGTCGTCACCGGCACCGTCACGATGGTGACCGACCCGGCCGAGCACGAACGGCCCGCGTCTCTGGGTGCCTGGCCCGATCCGGTCTTCGTCCGCATCGAACCCCAACTGGTCACCGGGCGCGAGCTGATCGGCGGTCGCACCTGTACGGAGTGGATCTCCACTTCCTGGCGGCACCGCCGAACGTTTGTGGGCCACGAGCATCCCGACGACGCTGACCGCTTGCCGTGGAGGGCGTAGCCGGAGCGTGAGGGCACAGCGCCTGCCGCCACCGTCGCTCCGGCTGGAGTCCGGGCAAGGCCTGGGCGCGGCTGTGTCTCGTCAGTCGAAACCGTTGATGCAGTGACCTCTCAGTGCTTGTCGGAGCCCATCCGTGCCCCGATCTCACTGAGGCGTGCTTCTCGGGTGGGGCTGTCGTCGATACGGCACTCCATCCCTCGTACGCCCCTTGAGAGCTGCGGCACGGCCGGGCCCCGCCCCCGAGCCGCCGAGGCCAAGAGGCGGAGCCTGGACGCGTGTCACCGGGCTTGTCAGAGCCCATCCGTGCCCCGATCTCACTGAGGCGTGCTTCTCGGGTGGGGCTGTCGTCGATACGGCACTCCATCCCCCGTACGCCCCTTGAGAGCTGCGGCACGGCCGGGCCCCGCCCCCGAGCCGCCGAGGCCAAGAGGCGGAGCCTGGACGCGTGTCACCGGCTGTCGCTGCCCCGGGCCCCCGACAGCGCGGCTCGTCCGGCCTCCAGGCGGGCCACCGGGACGCGGAACGGGGAGCAGGAGACGTAGTCGAGTCCCTCGCCGTGGAAGAAGTGGACCGAGTCGGGGTCGCCGCCGTGTTCGCCGCAGACGCCGATCTTCAGGTCCGGCCGCGTCGCGCGGCCCTCGGCGACGGCGATCCGGACCAGTCGGCCCACGCCTTCCCGGTCGAGGGTCTCGAACGGTGAGGTGTTGAAGATGCCTTTGTCCAGGTAGGCGGAGAAGAACGCGGCCTCGACGTCGTCGCGGGAGAAGCCCCAGGTGGTCTGGGTGAGATCGTTCGTGCCGAAGGAGAAGAACTCCGCCTGCTCGGCGATCCGGTCCGCCGTGAGCGCGGCGCGGGGCAGCTCGATCATGGTGCCGACCGGGCATGTGACGGAAACACCGGTCTCCGCAGAGACCTCGGCCAGTACCTGTCTCACCTCGTCGCGCTCGATCCGCAGTTCCTCGACGGCACCGACGAGCGGCACCATGATCTCGGCCTTGGGGGAGCCCCCGGCCCTCGTGCGTTCGACCACGGCTTCGGCGATGGCCCGCACCTGCATGGCGACCAGACCCGGCACCACCAGGCCGAGGCGGACACCGCGCAGGCCGAGCATCGGGTTCTCCTCGTGCATGCGGCTCACCGCGTCGAGCAACTCGGCATCGTGCGGGTCCGGAAGATCGCCACGGGCCTCGGCGGTGGCGATGCGCACGGCGAGTTCGGTGCGGTCGGGCAGGAACTCGTGCAGGGGCGGGTCGAGGAGGCGGATGGTGACCGGCAGACCGTCCATCGCCTCCAGGATGCCGATGAAGTCCTGCCGTTGCAGGGGGAGCAGGGCGGCGAGCGCACGCTCGCGCGTGAGGTCGTCGCGGGCGAGGATCATCTCCTCGACCAGCTTGCGACGCTCGCCGAGGAACATGTGCTCGGTACGGCACAGACCGATGCCCTGCGCGCCGAACCGCCGGGCGCGCGCGGCGTCCTCGGGGGTGTCCGCGTTGGCCCGCACCTCCAACCGCCGTGCCCCGTCGGCCTGTTCCAGGGCACGGGCGACCGCGGTCACCACGCCCTCCGACCGCTCACCGGTCTCCAGGTACCGCATGACTTCGGAGTCGACCAGCGGGGCCGCGCCCGGGTACACGGCCCCGGCGGAGCCGTCCACCGAGATGACCGTTCCCTCTTCCACGACAGTGCCATCGCGGGTGGTGAAGTGCCGCTGCTCCACGTCGACGGTGAGTTCCTCGGCGCCGCACACGCAGACCTTGCCCATGCCACGGGCGACCACAGCCGCGTGGCTGGTCTTGCCGCCCCGGCTGGTCAGCACAGCCTGGGCGGCGACCATGCCCGGCAGGTCGTCGGGGGTGGTCTCATGGCGTACGAGGATCACCTTCTCGCCGGCCGCGGCGCGCCGTACGGCTGTGGCGGAGTCGAAGACGGCGGAGCCGACCGCGGCGCCCGGCGAGGCGGGCAGGCCGTGGGCGAGCGCCTCACCCGTGGCCGAGGCATCGAAGCGGGGGAACATCAGCCGGGCCAGTTCCTCCCCACTCACCCGTGCCAGCCCCTCGTCCGGGCTGATGAGCTGCTCGTCGACCAGCTCCGCCGCGATGGTGAACGCGGCTTCGGCGGTGCGCTTTCCCACTCGGGTCTGCAGCATCCACAGGGTGCCGCGCTCGATGGTGAACTCGATGTCGCACAGGTCCAGGTAGTGGTTCTCCAGGATGCCCATGTGGGTGAGCAGCTGCCGGTACGACCGTGTGTCGAGGCGCTCCAGTTCGGCCAGGGGCACGGTGTTGCGGATGCCGGCGACGACGTCCTCGCCCTGGGCGTTGGGCAGGTAGTCGCCGTACAGGCCGGGGCGGCCGGTGGCCGGGTCGCGGGTGAAGGCGACGCCGCTGCCGGAGTCGGGGCCGAGGTTGCCGTACACCATGCGCTGGACGGTGACGGCGGTGCCCAGGTCGTCCGGGATGTGCTCGCGCCTGCGGTACAGGCGGGCGCGGTCGCCGTTCCAGGACTGGAAGACCGCGAGGATGGCCCGGCGCAGCTGCTCGGCGGGAGACTGTGGGAAGTCCTCGCCGGTCTCGTCGTGGATCAGGTTCTTGTACGTCTCCACCAGCTGGGCGAGATCGCCGGCGCCCAGGTGCACATCGTCCTCGGCGCCCCGGAAGTCCTTCAGCAGCGTGATGGCGTTCTCGAACAGCGCGGAGTCGACACCCATGACCGTACTGCCGAACATCTGGACCAGGCGGCGGTAGGAGTCCCAGGCGAACCGCTCGTTGCCGGACATCTTGGCCAGCCCCAGCACGGAGTCGTCGTTCAGGCCGATGTCCAGGACCGTCTCCATCATCCCGGGCATGGAGAACCGTGCCCCGGAGCGCACGGACAGCAGCAGCGGATCGTCGGGCTGCCCCACACAGCGCCCGGCGGACTCCTCCAGCGCGGCCAGGTGACCGGAGACCTCCCGGGACAGCCCCTCGGGCTCGGCACCAGTGGCCAGGAAGGTCCGGCAGGCCTCGGTGGTGATGATGAAACCGGGCGGCACGGGCAGGCCGAGCCGGGTCATCTCGGCCAGGTTCGCTCCCTTGCCGCCGAGCAGGTCGGCCATGTCACGGCCGCCCTGGTGGAAGTCGTACACGTAACGGACCATGGTGTCGCGCTCCTCAGCCTCATAGGGCAGTTCTGTGGCCGTTCCAGCGTCGAACCGGTACCCGCCGGGAGGGAGGTGCCGGATGTCCCGTCCGGTGGGCCGGTCGGCCCTCGGCCACCCCGAACCCACTTCCGTACAGCCCGGCAGCGGGGAATCGGGACGGATCCCCGTCTGGGAGCCGAGAACCCGTGGCGGGTTGACATCGGCGCACGCCCGCATGATCCCAGTGCATGATCACGACGTATGCCGAGGAGCATGCGATGGCGGTGGCGTTGACGACCCTCTCGCCGAGGGTGGCGGTTTCGGCGAAGGACCGCAGCTCCACGGTGGGGTGAGCCGCGTTCCAGGTGGCGAAGGGCGGGGTGCCCATGGCGTCCTGTTCGGCACGGGCGAGGGGTTGCCGCGGGATCGCGGGCGCCGATGACGACCTCGTGGCCGAGGGAGGAGAGCTTGGTGGCGACGGTCCGGCCGACGATGCCGGTGCCGAGGACGGCGTAGCGCATGGGGGTGGGTCCCTCCCGGCCGGGCGGTCCAGCGGATCGGTCAGGTGGCGGTCAGGTGACGGCCCGGACAAGCAGGTCACGATGCCGCTTCCGCTCCACTGGCCGGCGGACGATCGCGGTTTCACCCGGACGGCTCGGACACGCATACCGGGTGGAGGGGGGATGGGCCGATGCGTTCCTGGCCGCCCACGGCCACCAAGGAAGGGGAGCATGAAGCAGAGCGGCGGCCCCGGCCGGGACAGGTCCGGGGGGCGGCGAACACGCGTCACCGACGGGCGGTCATGCGTGGCGTTGGCCCCGGTGCGCCTCGAACGCGGCCCAGTCCCGGTCCCACTGCGCCCATCGGCGCCGGTCCAGCCGTACCCGGGCGGCCCACCGGAGGCCCAGTACCAGGAGAGCCGCACCCACCGCGGCGGACGTACCGGTCACCACTCCTTGCGCCCTGGCTTGGGCGGCGGTGGGTGGTGCGGGGTGAACGCGGTCGGATGCGTCGAGCCACACCGTCGTCCGTGAGCCGGCCTCGCGGCCCGCTGCCACCCGGGCCGTCCCGGTCGTGGAGGAGCCATCCGTCGTCCACCGCACGGTCGCACGGACGAGTTGGTCGTCCGCCGCGCCCGAGAATCGCGCCACGGTCGCCGCGGGGGCGTCCTCGACGAGTTTCGCGGTGACGTGACGCAGTCCCTGGGACTCCGTGAGCGCGGAACGCTCGGCGACGGCAGCCGCGGTCACACCCACCGTCGGCGCGGTGAACAGCACCGCCGCCACCGTAGCCAGGCCGACCCAGGCTTCGGCGACGTCCGAGCGGCGCTTGAGCGGATTGCGCCGCCAGCGCCACAGCAACACCTCGCGGCACCGTTTCAGCATGCGTGCATCCTTCCGTGCGCGACGTGCAAGAACTCCATGCCCGGTACGGTGACGGATCCGCGAACCGTGAGCACAGAGACCGATGGGCCGTCGCACTGAGGGCCGTTCGGCCCCATGAGAGGCACGGCACGCAGCGGAGCCGCGCTCGAAGCCGTACGGGCCTGGCGGTGCCCCACGCACGAGACCACCGACCATCCCCTGCTGGCGGGCGAACCCGCCCGCCTGCACGAACAGCGAGCAGCCGGGACGCTGGAGGCCGCGCTGAACGAGGTGGCCGAGGAACACCCGTCCGTGCAACTGCACCGGCGCACCGCCGAGGGTCCCGCCCGTAGGATCCTGTTCGACGCGTCGGCCACCGCCGACCTGCTGGTCGTCGGCGCCCGACGCGACAAGGGCGCCTTCGGACTCCAGCTCGGCCGCGTCTCCCACACCCTGCTGCACCACTCAGCCTGCCCGGTCGCCGTCGTACCCCACACGGCATGACCATGCGCCGGGCAGCCCGAGGCTCGGCGGCAGGCGTCGAGGAGGGCCTCGACCTGCGGAGCCGTTGCGACCTGTCTTGATCCTGTACCGTCCCCTGCGGTGGGCCGTACCGTGGCACATGAACAGTCACGGCCGGTTGTCGGCACGGTTGATGGGGACCTGGAGGATCAGGGGTGGGAAGTTCCGAGGAGCCTCGGGAGGCCCGCGTACGGCTGCCCCAGCTGAGGCTGGACGAGTTGCTGGAGGAGCTGCAGGCTCGCCTGGACGCGGCCCGCGGCACCCGAGACCGCGTGCACAGTCTGCTGGAGGCGGTGCTCTCGGTCGGCCGGGAGCTGGACCTGGAACAGGCGCTGCGGAGCATCGTGGAGGCCGCGGCCGTGCTGGTGGACGCCGAGTACGCCGCCCTGGGTGTGATCGGTCCGGACGGCAAGCGGCTGTCGGACTTCCTCACGGTCGGCGTCAGCGACGCGCAGGTCGTACAGATCGGCAACTACCCGGAGGGCCACGGCATCCTCGGTGAACTCATCCGCCACCCGGAGCCGCTGCGGCTGACGAAGCTCTCCGGGCATCCCGCTTCGTACGGCTTCCCGCCCCGCCATCCGCCGATGAACACCTTCCTGGGCGTTCCGATCCGGGTGCGCGACCAGGTCTTCGGCAACCTCTACCTGACCGAGAAGCGGGGCGGGGCGCAGTTCGACGAGGACGACGAGTCGGTGCTCTCCACCTTGGCCGTGGCGGCCGGTGTGGCCATCGACAACGCCCGGCTGTACGAGGAGTCCAGGCTGCGCGAGCGGTGGCTGCAGGCCAGCGCGGAGATCACACACAGCCTGATGTCCGGAAGCGAGCGCGGCGAGGTCCTCGCGCTCATCGCCGAACGGGCCCGGGAGATCACCGGCGCGGCCCTGGCCGTGGTCGCGTTGCCGATGCCGGACACGGACTCGCTCACGGTGGAGTTGGCCATCGGCCAGGAGGCGGAGGCACACCGCGGACTGGTGCTGCCCGTGAAGGGCAGTCTGATCGGCCAGGCCTTCTCGGACGCCACTCCCGTCTGCAGCCCTGACATCCTCCAGGACGAGCGCGTTTCGACGGACTTCCAGCGTTTCACCGGCCTCGGTCCGGCCGTGGCCGTCCCCATCGGCTCGGGCGACGGGCTGCGAGGCGTCGTGCTGCTGGTCCGTGAGGCCGGCCGGAAGGTGTTCGCGGACCAGGAAACCGAACCACTGCAAGGTTTCGCGGCACAGGCCGCGGTGGCGATGGAACTGGCCGAACGCCGCAGGGACGCAGAGCAGATCGCGATGCTCGAGGACCGCGACCGGATCGCCCGGGACCTGCACGACCTGGCGATCCAGAGACTGTTCGCCACCGGCATGACACTGCAGAGCGCAGGCCGCTTCATCGAGCACGCGGAGGCCTCGGAGCGCGTGGTGCGGGCGGTGGAGGACCTGGACGAGACCATCAAGATCATCAGGTCCACGATCTTCGGTCTGAGGGCGCATGACGAAGCAGCCGGGCCCGGCCTGAGGGCACGGGCGGTGCGCGTGGTCGGCGAGACCGCGCCGGTGATGGGATTCGCGCCAAGCCTGCGGATGGAGGGCCTGCTGGACACCCATGTGCCCAAGGAGATCGCCGACCACGTCGTGGCCGTCCTGTCCGAGTCCCTGACCAACATCGCCCGGCACGCGCGGGCCAACCGCGCCGAGGTGGTGCTGGAGACCGACGGGCGCGAAGTGCGGTTGGAGGTCTCCGACGACGGCGTGGGTATCCCGGCCGAGGGCCGGCGCAGCGGCCTGAGCAACATGGCGGAACGTGCGCAGCAGTTGGGTGGGGACCTGGAGTGGGCCAGCCCGGCCACCGGCGGCACCCTCCTGCGCTGGCGGGTACCGGTGACGGACCGGTAGCCCTCACCGCCTGAGCGTGAACCCGGAGGTCCTGCCCTCGCCGGTGGGGCGGTCTCCTCAGCCGTCGAGGCTGCGTACCGGTCTCGGCGAGCGCGTGGTCCGTCGAGCGGAACTGGCCCATGACGGCGGCCGCTTCGAGTCCGCGGACCGAGACGTACCGATGAGAACACCGACCCGGCCGACGTCGGCCGGGCCACGGATGGCGAACGGTCACCGGGTCTGGCTCGATCACATCCGAGGGAGACCACTGGTCTCGCGGTGGGGCCGATCCGCCCCCGCACGTGCGGCGCCGGCGCATGCCGCTTGAATGGCGAGGACGCGGAGGCGGTCATGAGCGTCGTGATCGAGCGGCTGCGGGACGAGCCGACGCCGTCCGACCTCTTGCGATGGACCGAGGGCGGTCTCCCCGCCTTGGAGACGACCCCGGGGTACACGAGGCACCCATGCCGAAGAACGACTGGCGGACGGGACGTTCGTACCGCCGGCCGAACTCCCGGGCATCGACACGGACGAGGTCTCGGGATCAGCGCCTCGGACAGTGTCCTGACGATCAGGGTTGCAGTGCCGGCGACGAGGACGCCCACAAGGACCGTGCCTGTGCTCCGCCGCTGAACGCAGGCTTCTCGAGCCACGGGCAAGAGGCGTGCAACGGGTGGCCCCACCCGTCCTCCCCCGTCACACGGACACGGCCTCGTCAGGCGGACACGGCGATCGGGGAGAGGGCGGTCGCGCGCTCGCGCTCCACCGTGCGCAGCAGCGGTCCGGGTACTGTCGTCAGTTCCTCCCAGGTGCCGCGCTGGACGATGCGGCCGTGGTCGAGGACCAGGATCTCGTCGACCTGGTCCAGGCCGGTGAGCCGATGGGTGATCAGCACGGTGGCGCGTCCGCGTGTGGCGGCGAGCAGGTCGGTTGTGAGGGCGTCGGCGGTGGGCAGGTCCAGGTGTTCGGTGGGTTCGTCGAGGACGAGGACGGGGAAGTCGGCGAGCAACGCGCGGGCCAGGGCGAGGCGTTGGCGCTGGCCACCGGAGAGGCGGGCGCCGTGCTCGCCGACGGGGGTGTCGAGCCCGGCGGGCAGCGCGCGCACCCAGGCGTCGAGGCGTGCCGCCGCCAGGGCCGCCCACAGCTCCTGCTCGGTGCTGTCGGGGCGGGCGAGCCGGAGGTTCTCGCGCAGGGAACTGTCGAAGACGTGGGCGTCCTGGGCGCACAGGCCGACAGCCTGTCGTACGTCGTCCCCGGACATGGTGGTCACGTCGGTGCCGACGAGTGTGTAGTGGCCCGCTGCCGGGTCGAGGAACCTCAGCAGTACCTGGGCCAGGGTGGTCTTGCCGGAGCCGCTCGGCCCGACGACCGCGATCCGGCGTCCAGGGGCGAGGTCCAGATCGATGCCGCGCAGGGCCGGTTCGCGGCGTGCCGGCCAGACGGCGGTCAGCCCGCGCAACCGCAGGGGCAGCGGCGACGTGGGGGGTGCGGCCGGGTGCTCGGGTTCGCGCACCGGGGCGGGGGCGTCGATGACGTCGAGGACGCGCTCGGCCGCCCGGCGGCTGCGCTGCCGGACCTGGGCGGCGGCCGGGAGCCCGGCGACCGCCTCGAAGGCGGCGAGCGGCGTGAGGACCAGGACGGCCAGCAGTACGCCGTCCAGCTGACCCGCGGCCACCGCTCGTACGCCGACGGCCGCACAGGCGGTGGTCGTGAGCCCGGCGATCAGCGTGACCAGTCCCGACCCGAGGCCCGCGGTGGTGGACGAGCGCGCGGCGAGGCGGGTCAGATGTCCGTCCGCCGCCCGCACGGCGGCCAGCCGGCCCGGGAGCGCTCCGGCGACGGTCAGTTCACCGGTACCCGACAGCGCGTCCAGGACGGCGGTGGCCAGTACGCCCCGCGCTGGTGCCTGTCGACGTTCCGTGCGGTGTGAGACGGCCGCCGTCAGCAGCGGCACGCCGACGCCGGCGAGCAGCAAGCCGGTGGCGAGGACCATCCCCGCGGCGGGCAGCAGTACGCCGAGCAGAACCGAGGCCGCCGTCCCCACCAGGGCGGCGGCGGTGGCAGGGAGGCGGAAACGCAGCACATGGTCCTGAACGGAGTCGATGTCGGAGACGAAGCGTGAGAGCAGATCGCCCTTCCGGTACAGGCGCAGACCGGCGGGCGCGAGTTGTTCCAGGCGGGCGTACACGGCGGTCCGCAAGGTGCCGAGGCCGCGCAGTACGGCGTCGTGGGCGACCAGCCGCTCGGCGTACCGCAGCACGCTGCGGCCGATGCCGAAGGCGCGTACGCAGGTGACGGCGACCATGAGGTGAAGCACCGGGGGTTGCTGCGCGGCCCGTGAGATCAGCCAGCCGGACGTTCCCATCAGCGCGACGGCGCAGGCGAGGGCGAGCGCTCCGAGGAGCGCGGCCAGGGCAAGTCGCCCTCTGGTGCGGCCGGTGAGGGCCATCCGGGTCAGGCGCCGCAGCGGTCCGCCTGCGGTGCGGACCTTGGGCCACCCGACGCCGCGCCGCCCGTCGACGATCCCCTGCGTACGGTTCGCGGGCCCGGCAGGCTCGGCCATCGGGCGACTCGGCGACGGCTGCGCGTGGTCGTCGGCGACCGGGGCGCTCAGGTGCACCCGTCGGTCGGCCAGGGCCACCAGGGCGGGGCGGTGGGCCGTGAGGACCACCGTGTGGGTGGCGGACAGGCGACGGACGGCGTCGGCGACGGCGCCCTCGTTCTCGGCGTCGAGGTGGGCCGTGGGCTCGTCGAGGAGAACGAGGGGACGGTCGCTGACGAAGGCGCGTGCGAGGGCGAGGCGTTGGCGCTGGCCGGCGGAGAGGCCGGCTCCACCCTCGCCGAGGGGAAGGTCGGTGGGGAGGTCCAGGGCGTGGGCGTCGGCGAGGGCGCGCCGTACCTCGGCGTCGGTGGCCTCCGGGCGGGCGAGGCGGACGTTGTCGGCCACGGTCCCGGCGACGAGGTGCGGGTGCTGCGGGACCCAGGCGATGTGGCGGTGCCATTGCCCCGGGTCGATGTCGGCCAGGTTCCGGTCGCCGATGGTCACCGTTCCGGCGGTGGCGGAGGTGAAGCCGAGCAGGACGGACAGGACAGTGGTCTTGCCCGCTCCGGAGGGGCCGGTGAGGGCGAGTGTCTCGCCGGGCCGGATGGTCAGGGACAGGTCGTCCACGGCGGGGGCGGAGCGGCCCGGGCGGGTCACGGTGAGACCGGTGATCGTGATGGGGGCCGTGGAGAGGTCGGGGACGTCTGCGGTGCCGCGCCGGGGGAGGGGGGTCTCCAGGACGTCGAAGATCTTCCCGGCCGCCGTGAGGCCCTCGACGCTCGCGTGGTAGTGGACGCCCACGGCCCGGATCGGCGCGTACGCCTCCGGGGCGAGGACGAGTACCAGCAGCCCGGTGTGCAGATCGAGCCCGCCCTCGACCAGCCGCAGACCGATGCTCACCGCGACCAGGGCCACGGACAGCGTGGACAGCAGTTCCAGGGCGAAGGAGGAGACGAAGGCGATCCGCAGGGTGCGCAGGGTGGCCCGGCGGTACTCGTCGGTGATCCGCCGGATCGCCGTCGCCTGCGCCCGGGCCCGGCCGAAGATCTTCAGCGTGGGCAGGCCCGCCACCACGTCGAGGAAGTGGTGCGAGAGCCGGGACAGAGACCGCCACTGACGGTCCATCCGGTGCTGGGTGGCGAGCCCGATCAGCACCATGAACAACGGGATCAGCGGCAGTGTCGCCGCGATGATCGCCGCCGAGAGCCAGTCGGCGGTCACGATCCGGGCCAGGACGACGACCGGGACCACTACCGACAGCGCCAACTGCGGCACGTAGCGCCCGAAGTAGTCGTCGAGCGCGTCCACCCCCCGCGTTGCCAGCGTGGCCAGTTCGCCGCTGCGCTGGGCGGCCACGTAGTCCGGGCCGAGTGCGGTCGCGTGCGCCAGCAGCCGCTCGCGCAGTTGCGACTTCACCGCCGCGGAGGCCCGATGGGCTGCGGTCTCGGTGAGCCAGGCGACCGCTGCCCGGCCGGCCGAGACACCGGCCAGCAGGAGCAGCGGATCGCGCAGGGACGCGAGGTCCCGCCCCTCCTGGAACGCCCCCACCACCACGTCGGCGACGGCGACGGCCTGCAGGACGAGCAGCGCGGCACCGATCGTGCCCAGAACCACGGATGCTGCCAGGAAGAGCCGGGTGGCGCGTGCATGGCGCAGCAGCCGCGGGTCCACGGGCTTCATCGGTGACCGCCTCTCAGTTTCTCGGTGGCTTTCGAGCCGGGATCAGGCGGGGATGTGCTCGACGCCGATGCGCTTGCGGAACACCCAGTACGTCCAGCCCTGGTACAGCAGCACGAGCGGTGTCATGATCGCGGCGACCCAGGTCATGACCTTCAGCGTGTACGCCGAGGAGGAGGCGTTGGAGACGGTCAGGTTCCAGGCCGTGTCCAGGCTGGAGGGCATGACGTCCGGGTACAGCGTGAGGAAGAGCATCGCGACGGCCGCGGCGACCGTCACGCCGGACAGGGTGAACGCCCAGCCCTCGCGCGCTCGCTGGTTCGCCGCGAGGGCGCCGAGCAGCGCGACCACGGCGACGGCGAGCGCCGCCAGGCTGCGCACGTTGCCGCCCTCGCTCTGGGTCCACACCAGGAAGACCAGCGCGAGACCGGCGGTGGCCGAACCCGCCCACCGGGCCGCCACCCGGGCCCGCTCACGAATGCCGCCCCGAGTCTTGAGGGACACGAACACCGCGCCGTGGAAGGTGAACAGGGCCAGCGTGACCAGGCCGCCCAGGAGCGCGTAAGGGTTCAGCAGGTCCAGGACCGTGCCGACGTACTCGCCCTCGGAATCGATCTTGACGCCCCGGACGATGTTCGCGAAGGCCACACCCCACAGGAACGCGGGCAGCAGTGAGGTCCAGAACAGCGCGTGTTCCCAGGTGCGCTTCCAGCGGGCGTCGTCACGCTTGCCGCGGTACTCGAAGGCGACGACCCGCACGATGAGGCAGACCAGGATGGCCAGCAGCGGGAGGTAGAAGCCGCTGAACAGGGTCGCGTACCAGACGGGGAAGGCGGCGAAGGTGGCGCCGCCGGCGGTGAGCAGCCACACCTCGTTGCCGTCCCAGACCGGGCCGACGGTGTTGATGAGGACGCGGCGCTCGGACTCGTCGCGGGCGAGCAGTCCGCTGAGGACGCCGACTCCGAAGTCGAAGCCTTCGAGGAAGAAGTAGCCGATCCACAGGACGGCGATGAGGGCGAACCAGACGTCGTGAAGCTGCATGGCCGTGTCTCTTTTCGAAAGGACCCGGTAGGTCCTCAGTAGGCGAAGGTCATCGGGCGGTCGGTGTCCTCACCGGCGGCGGGGCCGCGCAGCGAGGGGACTTCCGGCGGTGGCTGCTCGTCGACGACTCCGGCCTTGACGTACTTGACGAGCAGCTTCACCTCGACGACGGCCAGCACCGCGTACAGGGCGGTGAACACGCTCAGCGAGGTGATCTGCTCGGCCACGGTCACCCCGGGCGAGACGGCGTCGGCGGTGGTCATGAGCCCGTAGACGGTCCAGGGCTGACGGCCCATCTCGGTGAAGATCCAGCCGAAGGAGTTGGCGACGAGCGGGAAGCCGGCGGTGAGGAGCGGCAGCTGCCAGGCCCAGCGGCCCGCGGCCGGACCCAGTTCACGGGTGGGGGTGAGCATCAGCAGCGGCACCTCGTCCTCGCCGCGCTGCTTCTCCGCCGCCAGCCACCGCTTCTTCCGGGTCAGCCAGAGTCCGGCGAGGCCGATCGCGAAGGACGTCATGCCGAAACCGATCATCAGGCGGAACGACCAGTAGGTGGTGGGGATGGACGGCTTGTAGTCCGGGGCCAGATCGCCGTACTCGGCCTGCTCCAGCGCCTCGACGGAGCTGATGCCGGGGACGACGGAGTCGAGGTCGCCCTTGGCCAGATAGGAGAGCAGGCCCGGGATCTCGATCTCCACGGTGTTGCGGCCCTCGGAGACGTCGCCGTACGCGAACAGCGAGAACGGCGCGGAGTCCTCGCTCTCCCACAGGGCTTCTGCGGCGGCCATCTTCATCGGCTGCTGCTCGTACATCACCTTGGCGAGTGCGTCGCCGCTGACCGCCGTGCCGAGGCCCGCGATGACGACGGTGACGAGGCCGAGCCGCAGCGAGGTGCGCATCGCGGCGATCCGACCCGGCGTACGGTCCGCGGCCTTGGCCTTCGACGCGCGGCGCAGCTGATAAGCGGCGATACCGATCATGAAGGCTCCGCCGGTGAGGAAGCAGGCGGTGAGCGTGTGGAAGACGACGGTCAGGGTGGTCTTCTGGAACAGCACCGCCGCTATGTCGTTGAGCTGGGCGCGCCCGGTGGCCTCGTTGATCTCGTACCCCACCGGGTGCTGCATCCAGGCGTTGGCGGCCAGGATGAAGTACGCCGACAGGAACGTGCCCACCGCGACCAGCCAGATACAGGCCAGGTGGATCTTCCGGGGCAGCTTGTCCCAGCCGAAGATCCACAGACCGATGAAGGTGGACTCGAAGAAGAAGGCGAGCAGCGCCTCCATGGCCAGCGGAGCGCCGAAGACGTCACCGACGAACTTCGAGTAGTCGGACCAGTTCATGCCGAACTGGAACTCCTGCACGATGCCGGTGGCCACACCCATCGCGATGTTGATCAGGAAGAGCTTGCCCCAGAACCGGGTGGCCTTGAAGTACTTGTCCTTCCCGGTGCGCACCCAGGCGGTCTGCAGTCCGGCGATCAGGAAGGCCAGGCTGATGGTGATCGGGACGAACAGGAAGTGGTAGACGGTCGTGATGCCGAACTGCCATCGCGCCACGGTCTCTTGAGCCAGCGCCAGCTCCACGGCAGGCCTCCTCGCGTACGGGCCGAGCACCTCCGAAGGGCCGGGGGTCGGCAGGGGGACATGCGGGGCCGACCGGACAGGACCCGGCCCATGGAGGACACCTTCGGGTGTGGGGGAGTGGCCGGGACAGCAGCCGACCGGGCCGAGTGAGGGGGCCGAACGGCCCTCATGCCCACGCCCCGAGCTGGGCCGAACGACTCCACGGGCTGCCCTGGCCGTCAGCAACCGGTGTCACCGGCCCCATGACTGGGGCCGACCGGACCGGCCCCCGGTACCCAAAGGCCCCTGATGCCGACCGGGCCCCGCGAGCAACCGTGAGCACACCGGTTCCCGTACGACGGGCGGGCCGGCCGGTACCGAGAACGAGGAGCAGCGATGGCGAAGGCATATCTGGTGGGCAGCGGCATCGCGGGGCTGGCCGCGGCGGCGTTCCTGATCCGTGACGGCGACTTCGACGGGGCGGACATCCACCTCTTCGAGGAGCAGGAGCGGATCGGCGGCAGTCTGGACGCGGGCGGAACCCCAGAGACCGGCTACTCCATGCGCGGCGGCCGGATGTTCGAACCCGAGTTCCGCTGCACCTACGACCTGCTGTCCGCCATCCCCTCCCTCGACGATCCGTCGGTGTCGGTCACGCAGGAGATCCTCTCCGGGCACGAGACCTTCGCCTGGGACGACATCGCTCGCCTCGTCGACGGGGACGGGAAGATCGTCGACGTGACCTCGATGGGGTTCTCCGAGCGCGACCGGCTGGACCTGATGCGGTGCCTGGCCACACCCGAGGGGCGGTTGGACGGCAAGCGCATCACCGACTGCTTCACGGACCACTTCTTCACCACGAACTTCTGGTACATGTGGTGCACCACATTCGCCTTCCAGCCCTGGCACAGCGCGATCGAGTTCCGCCGCTACCTCAAGCGGTTCGTCCACCTGTTCCCCGAGTTCGCCACCATGTCGGGGATCCATCGCACCCGCTACAACCAGTACGACTCCATCGTCCGCCCGCTGCGGGCCTGGCTGGCCGAGCGGGGTGTGACCATCCACCCCGGCTGCCGGGTACGGGACCTCGTGTTCGCGCCGGGGCCGCGTACGACGGTCGAGCGGATCCTGCTGTTCCGAGACGGGCACGACGACGCGATCCAGGTCACCCCCGAGGACCTCGTCCTGGTCACCAACGGCTCGATGACGGACGCCTCCTGCCTCGGCTCCCACACCGAGGCACCCGACCCCCGTGGCGCACGCCGCTCCGACGCCTGGCTGCTGTGGCACCGCCTGTCCCGGGGCAGGGACGACTTCGGCGACCCCGACGTCTTCGACAAGAACATCCCGGAATCCAGGTGGGAGTCCTTCACGGTCACCGCCCAGGACCCGGCGTTCCTCGACGCGATGGAGAAGTTCAGCGGGCGCGAGACGGGCAGGGGCGGGCTGATGACCTTCACGGCCTCCAACTGGCTGCTCACCATCGTCGTCAACCGCCAGCCCGTCTACCGGGACCAGCCCGAGGGTGTGTCGGTGTGGTGGGGCTATGGGCTCTTCCCCGGCCGGCCCGGCAACCACACCGGCAAGCCGATGACCGAGTGCTCCGGTCGCGAGATCCTCGAAGAGGTACTGCACCACCTGCACTTCGACGAGGACCTGACGCAACGTGTCCTGGCGGGCTCGACCGTCGTACCGTGCCTGATGCCCTACATCACCAGCCAGTTCCTGGCCCGCCGGCACGGGGACCGGCCCCGGGTGGTGCCCCGGGGGTCGGTGAACCTCGCCTTCGTCGGGCAGTTCGCCGAGGTGCCGGACGACGTGGTGTTCACCGTCGAGTACTCCGTGCGCACCGCGTGGACGGCGGTCGCCGAACTGCTCGGCCTCGACCGGCGGCCGCCCGAGGTCTACCCGGGGCACCACGACCCGCACGTGCTGAAAGAGGCCTTGGAGACCATGCACCGTCACTAGACGGATCGGGCCGTTTCTCGACGCCGCCCCGGGCCGGAGCTGACGGGGTAGCCACGGGCGCATCCACGGGTGGCAGCCGCGGCCGCGTCCGTCGGTGCGGTCGGCTGCCTGTCCGATGCGGTCTCATATGCCGCCGAACGGCCCGGGACGAGTACCGGAAGACCCACCTACGCGGACCCGTACGGCACTTGGGGCGGCTCCACCGGAGGCGTTGGCTGGAAGGTGTGGAGGAGGCTGCCATGAACACCGAAGTTCCCACCAGGTGCACGCACCACCGGCTGAGCCGGCCGATCGTGCTGGCCACGGCTGTCGTACTGGTCTCGTCCCTGGCGACGGCATGCGGCAGCGACGCCGGCTCCCCGGGCACGTCCGCCGGAAGTGACCGGCCGAGCACACCGACCGCCGGAGGCACCACCGGAGGGACGACCGGGAACGAGAGCGCCACCCCCGGTCAGGGCGCGTCCACCACGCCCACCACCTCCGGCAGGCCGACCGAGCCCGACACACCGGCGCCTCCGGTGTCGTCCGGCGGCGCGTCCAAAGTGCGTACGTCGGTGTACTTCCTGCACGGGGAGAAGGTCTCGCCCGCCCCGCGCACCGTGACCGCGCCCACCACCGCGGCCGGAGCCCTGCGCGCCCTGCTGGCGGGCCCCAACCGGTACGAACGCCGCCACGGCCGTACCACGGCCATTCCCTCGGGAACGACGCTCCGCTCGGTCGTGGTCCGCCACCACGTGGCGACGATCGACCTGTCCGGACGGTACGACGACGGTGGCGGAAGCCTGTCGATGCAGGCCCGGCTCGCACAGGTCGTCTTCACCGCGACCCGCTTCCCGTCCATCCACAAGGTTCAGTTCGAGCTGGACGGCAAGCCGGTGACGTCCTTCGGCGGTGAGGGCATCGTCCTCAACGAGCCCGTGACCCGCGCCGACTTCGAGGATCTGGCACCACTCGTCCTCGTGGAGTCGCCGCTGATCGGCGACAGCATCCGCACCCCGGTACGGGTCTGGGGCAGCGCCAACACGTTCGAGGCGACGCTCAAACTGAAGATCACCGACGTCACCGGGCGCACCGCGGCCGACGTCTACGTCACAGCCACCTCCGGTACCGGGACCCGCGGCACGTTCGACGTGACGATCCCCTACAAGGCGGCCCGCTCGGGCGTCGGCACGCTCACGGCGTACTGGGAGTCACCGGAGGACGGCCGGGCGGTGATCGAGGACACGGTGCCACTGACCGTCCGCCGGTGACGGCGGGCCAACGGGTGCGGTGCGCCCGGTCGGCAAGCCGGCTTTGCGCCGACGGCCGTTCAGGTATGCGCCGGCCAGGGGCGAGACGAGGCGACGGCGGAGTACGAGGAAGGAGTCCCGACCACCCTGGTCCCGGTGCAGGAGGCGAAGGCGCGCACCAGGACCATCCCCGTGCGGCACATCTGAGCGCCATTGCGCGCTGAAGCCGCACCACAGATGCGCGGCCGGAGGCAGAGCCGGCCGCGCACCTCACCTCTCTGCCCGGTGGATCGCACTCAATGGTGAGCAGTTCAGTGGGAGTTGTGGCCCCTCGCAGGCATGTCCACCACTGGCCGGGCTGCCGACCAGAACCGCGGTGTCACGCACCGGCCTTGGTGGGCGTCGACACTGTTCCCGTTCCTGTCGAGCACGGCGGTCATGCTCCTTCTCAACGCAGCCTGTGCCCGCGCGGGCGCGGGATCACCACGGTCCGCCCAGGCCTGACAGGGCGCATCCGGCCGCACCGGTGGGCAGTGGTGCCTCAGCTCCCGTCGGCCGGCAGCCGCAGCTCTGTCCGGGCCGAGAAGAGCTGGACGGCCTCCGGACGAACGGTGACGCGCAGCTGCTCCCCCTTGCCGTGAACCGGCCGCCCGGGGAGACGGACCACTACGGGGACGGCTTCCGGCCCGGCCTTGGCGGTCGCGTGGACGTAGGCGACGGCACCGGTGTCCTCGACCGCGTCGACCACGAGATCCAGTGCCGGAGTCTCCAGGTCCTCGGACGAAAGGATCTCGAACTGCTCGGGCCGTACACCCAGCAGGATCTCCGTGGCGTCCGGCTCGCGGGCGGTCCGCGGCACGGGCACGATCAGGCCGCCCAGCTCGGTACCGTCCGTGGTGAGGGGGAGGCGGAAGAGGTTCATCGCGGGCGAGCCGATGAAACCGCCCACGAAGGCGTTGGCGGGGCGCTGGAAGACCTCCTTCGGCGTCCCCACCTGCTGCAGCACGCCGGCCTTCATCACCGCCACGCGGTCGCCCATGGTCAGGGCCTCCACCTGGTCGTGAGTGACGTACACCGTCGTCGTGCCGAGTCGCCGTTGCAGCGAGGCGATCTGCGTCCGGGTCTGTACGCGCAGCTTGGCGTCCAGGTTGGACAGCGGCTCGTCCATGAGGAACACCTGTGGCTCGCGGACGATGGCCCGCCCCATCGCAACCCTCTGGCGCTGGCCGCCGGAGAGCGACTTGGGCTTGCGGTCCAGGTAGTCGCCGAGGCCGAGGACACCGGCAGCCTCCGTGACACGGCGACGGATGTCGTCCTTGTGCTTCTTGGCGATCTTCAGAGCGAAGCCCATGTTGTCAGCCGTCGTCATGTGCGGGTAGAGAGCGTAGTTCTGGAACACCATCGCGATGTCGCGGTCCTTGGGCGGCAGGTGGGTCACGTCCCGGTCGCCGATGCGGATGGCACCGGAGTCGACGTCCTCCAGCCCGGCGAGCATGCGCAACGCTGTGGACTTCCCGCAGCCGGAGGGCCCCACCAGCACCATGAACTCGCCGTCGGCGATCTCCAGATCAAACGCGTCGACGGCCGGGTGGTCCATCCCCGGGAATCTCCGTGTGGCCTTCTCGAAGACGACGGTCGCCATGATCTCTCCCCTCCCTGATCCTCTTGCATGCCCAGACTGCGCGCGGGCACAGGGCGGGTGACAGGTCCTCCAGGCCCTTGCCGCACAGGTCGAGGGCCCCCGCGGCGCAGACCGCGCGGACCCGTAGCGGGGCCTTTTGACCCATGGCCTGGCCGGCTGCCGTGTCCCCGCCGGCTGGAGACACGGCCAGGGGAGGGAGGGAAAGCAGCCCTGAGCCGTTCCTTCACACCGTCGGCAGGTCGGACCAGGCCGTGCCAGTCCGCGCAAGGGCCGTTCCAGGCCTCTGTTTCGGACCGGACGGCTCATGCGCCCTCACCTGTATCGGAGTTGGCTGGAAGTAAGGAGAAGGACGCCGACACGAAGGGGGAGTGAGGGCAGTGCGTACGACTCTCACGCCGGAGTTCTGGGAGCAGTTCGCGGTTCTGTTGGTCGCGGCGACAGCCGTGACGATGGTTCTCACGGCGAGCCTTGATGCGCTCGCCGTCCGCCTGCTGCGCGGTCGTGCGCACAGGCCGCCGTCGACCTGCGCACCGCACCGACCTGAGCCGACCGACCGACGTACGTCAGTCCACAGTTGAGGAGTCCGGTACCGCGGGCGCAGTGGCGTACGACGTCATCGACAAGGCGAGGGCATGGCAGGGCGGGTGGGCCCCATCTGCAACTCGCGGATCACGATGGTCCGGTGCGCGCCCGGAACCGCTTTGCCGCGCCCCCTCAAGTTCTTCCCACCGCTTCTGCCACGAAGCCGCCAGGGCCGATCAACCGCATCCCGGAGGAGACCCGCGTCATGACCGCTGAGGCACTGCATCCCTTGCCTTCCCGGCCCGCGCTGCTGACGTTCGTGGGCGGTGTCGGGACGGTCACCGGCAGCAAGTTCCTCGTGGAGAGCGACCACGCACGCGTCCTGATCGACTGCGGGCTCTTCCAGGGCCTCGCCGATCTGCGCAGGCGCAACTGGCGCGGCCTGCCCTGCGACGCCGAGGACATCGAGGCGGTGGTGGTCACCCACGCTCACCTGGACCACTGCGGATACCTGCCCCGACTGGTGCGGCACGGCTTCAGGGGACGGATCGTGACCACGGAGTTCACCGCCCGGCTCATGGAGATCGTGCTGCGGGACAGCGCGAAGCTGCAGATGGAGACGGCCCAGCACGCCAACGAGCACGGCTGGTCCAAACACCGGCCCGCCCGGCCGCTGTACGACGACTCGGACGTGGACCGCACCCTGAAGCTCCTCGACCCTGTGCCCACCTGCACGCCGACCGACATCGCCGCGGGCACCCGGCTGACACTGCACCCCGCCGGGCACATCCTCGGCTCGGCCTGGGCCCGGCTCACCCTGGAGGACGGGCACACCCTGGCAGTCAGCGGCGACCTCGGCCGGCCGGGCCATCCCCTGCTTCTCCCTCCCGAGCCGTTCTCCGGGGCGGATGTACTGCTGATGGAGTCGACGTACGGCAAGCGGCGGCACGAGGAGGACACCGCACGAGACCACTTCGCGAGTGTACTGACGCGCACCCTCGCCCGCGGTGGCACCGTCGTCATCCCGGCCTTCGCCCTCGACCGCACCGAGGTCGTCCTGCACGAACTCGCCGAGCTCCGCCGCGAGGGCCGGCTCCCGGCCGATGTGCCGGTGTACGTCGACAGCCCCATGGCCCTGGCCGCCCTGGACGTCTACCGGGACGCCGCCCTCACCCGGGCAGCGGAGCTGCGCCCCGAGGTCACGGAGGCGGGCACGGCCGCGTTCAGCCCCGAGCCGTTCCTCGCCGCACGGTCGATCCAGGACTCCGTCGACATCAGCCGGGCCGGCGGACCGGCCGTCATCGTCTCGGCGTCCGGCATGGCCACCGGCGGACGCGTTCTGCACCACCTGCGGCGCCTGCTGCCCGACCCGCGCAACGCCGTCGTCGTGGTGGGCTTCGCGGCACAGGGCACCCGCGCCCGTGACCTGGTCGACGGTGCCAAGGCGCTGAAGATGTTCGGCGAGTACGTCCCGGTGCGCGCCACCGTCGCCGACGTACCGCACTTCTCGGCCCACGCCGACGCCGCTCAGATCATCGACTGGCTGCGCGGTGCCGAGGCCCCGCAGACGACGTACCTGGTGCACGGAGAGCCCGACGCGGCCGAGGCGCTGCGCGACCGTATCGACCGGACCCTGGGCTGGACCGCCGTCGTGCCGCGTCCCGGGGAGCGGGTCCTCGTCCGGTGAGGGGGTGTGCCCGTCAGCCAGACAACCCTTGCGCCGATCGGACCAGGCACCCGGACCCGCGCAAGGGTCCCTCGCCGCCCTGCTGATCGGCGGATTCTTCCTCGGTATCGGCGGCACCGCGTTCGCCGTCGGAGTGCCGCTCGTCGATGCCTGGTTCCCGTCGAACGAAGGCAGGCAGCACACCGGCCGCCGGCGCGGGCACCGCACCGCAGGTCGTCGCCCAGAACACGGCCGAGGTCGGCGTGTTGAGCAAGGTGACGGCGCACGTACGAGGGCGGTGCCGGCGAGCTGAGCCGGCCGGGTGGGCGATCCGGGCGTGCACGACTGCGTGGGGACCGGTCGGTTGTCGGTCCGGGGTGCGGACTCCGTCAGGGCGAGGTGGTCGGGCTGAGTCCGCAGGACATCGACCACGCACGGGGGCGTTCTCCACGTCCGACGCCAAATTCAGGCGATCCGTGGGCGGTTGTACCTCGCCCTGCCGAAGGGGAAGAGGACTCGAACCGTCGACATGCCTTCCACAGTGGCCATGGAGAGGTCTCGCTGGAATACCTACACCTGGAAACCCGCGTTGGCCGAGCCTGGCGTCATCCGCCAGGCACTGAGGGTGCGAAACCCTGGCAATGGGCGGCGGCCCCGAAGGACGGCTTCCACGTGCTGCGGCACACCTACGCTTCGACGCCGTCGATCACCCTCGGTTACTATGCTCACTTCATGCCGGAGGCCGGAAGCAAAGGGCGGGCCACCATTGACGGACTGCTGGGGAGGCAGGGGGATCTGCATGCCGGTCGAAACTCCCCAGATTCTCCCCAGGACTGATGGCGGGCACCTTGCGCCGTTCCGTGCCTGCAGGGCAACCATGGATTGTAAGGGAAATGGCGTGAGCGGCCTGTGGGAATGCTGAGAAATGTCACTGCGACCCGCTACATCACGCCTCTGCGGGAGGGTGGGTCCCTGCCGGGGCTCGTCGAGGGCGAGGACCTCGGCACGTACGTCCTGAAGTTCACCGGCGCGGGGCAGGGCCGCAAGACGCTCGTTGCGGAGGTGGTCTGCGGGGAGCTGGCCCGGCGGCTCGGGCTGCGGGTGCCCGGCCTCGTCACCGTCGACCTCGATCCCGTCCTGGGCCTCGGTGAACCCGACGAGCGGGTGCAGGAGCTGATCAAGGGAAGCGGCGGCACCAACCTGGGCATGAACTTCCTGGCCCGGGCCATCGGCTTCGATCCGCTGGCCTTCGAGGTCAGCCCCGAGGAGGCCGGGCGGATCGTCTGGTTCGACGCACTGATCAACAACGTCGACCGATCCTGGCGCAACCCCAATTTGCTGATGTGGCACGGCGAGCTGTGGCTCATCGACCACGGCGCCACCATGATCTGGCACCACAACTGGCCCGGCGCCCGCGCCTCCGCCGCCAAGCCGTACGCCGCCGGCGACCACGCCCTGGCCCGCTTCGGCCCCGACGTCGCGGCGGCCGCCGCCGAGCTCGCACCCCTGGTCACCGAGGAACTGCTCGCCGAGGTGACCGCCGAGATCCCCGACGTCTGGCTGACGGACGAGCCCGGCTTCGAGACACCGGACGCGCTGCGGCGGGCGTACGCGGAACCCCTGCTCGTCCGCGCCGCCGACGTGCACGAACGCATCGAGGGGATCAAGTGAGCGACCGCTTCCTGGGGACCGGCGCGACCGGGCAGGACGTCTACGAGTACGCGCTGCTGCGGATCGTGCCCCGGATCGAGCGCGGCGAGTGCTTCAACGCGGGCGTCCTCGTGTACAGCCGTTCCCGGGCCCTGGTGGCGGCCCGTACGCACCTCGACGAGGCCAAGCTGCTCGCCCTCGACCCCGGGGCGGACGTCGCCGGCGTACGCGCCGCGCTGCGCGCCGTGGAGGGCGTGTGCGCCGGGGGAGAGGCGGCCGGGCAGGCCGCCGGCGACGACGCCGGACGGCGGTTCCGCTGGCTTGTCGCGCCCCGGTCGACGGTCGTCCAGGCGGGCCCCGTGCACACTGGGCTCACCGCGGATCCGGCGGCGGAGGCCGAGCGGCTGCTCGCCCTGCTGGTGAAGTGACCGGGCCGAGGTAAGGGATCACACCTGGTGGAACGTTGACACCGGGTGCCAGGACTTCTAGCGTCACGTGTGCTGAAGGTACTAAGCGGTCGCTCACCAGATGGGGGCGCCGCAGGAGCCGCATCCCAAGGGCGAGGAGAACCAGCAATGTCCACCACTGAGCAGCGTGTCGCCGTGGTCACGGGTGGCGCGCGCGGCATCGGCGCCGCGACCGCCGTACGACTGGCCGCCGAAGGGCGGGCCGTCGCGGTGATCGACCTCGACGAGGCCGCGTGCAAGGACACCGTGGAGAAGATCACCGCCGCCGGCGGCAGGGCGCTCGCGGTCGGCTGCGACGTCTCCGACGAGGCCCAGGTCGAGGCCGCCGTCACCCGGATCGCCGAGGAGTTGGGCGCCCCGACGATCCTGGTGAACAACGCGGGCGTGCTCCGCGACAACCTGCTGTTCAAGATGAGCGCGTCCGACTGGGACACGGTCATGAACGTGCACCTGCGCGGCGCCTTCCTGATGGCGAAGGCAGTGCAGAAGTACATGGTCGAGGCCAAGTTCGGCCGGATCGTGAACCTGTCCTCGTCGTCCGCGCTCGGCAACCGGGGCCAGGTCAACTACTCGGCCGCCAAGGCCGGTCTGCAGGGCTTCACCAAGACCCTGGCCATCGAGCTCGGCAAGTTCGGCGTCACCGCCAACGCGGTCGCCCCCGGCTTCATCGTCACCGACATGACCGCCGCCACCGCCGCCCGCGTCGGCATGGGCTTCGAGGACTTCCAGGCCGCCGCGGCCACCCAGATCCCCGTCCAGCGCGTGGGCCGCCCGGAGGACATCGCCGGAGCCATCGCCTACTTCACGGGCGAGGACGCCGGTTTCGTCTCCGGCCAGGTGCTGTACGTCGCCGGCGGACCGCTCAACTAAGGGATCCAGAACATGACTTCGGTGGAACTCCCCGAGCTTTCGGGCAAGGTCGCGCTCATCACCGGCGCCAGCCGCGGCATCGGCTACGGCATCGCCGAGGCCCTCGTCGCACGCGGCGACCGGGTCTGCATCACCGGCCGCAACGAGGACGCGCTCAAGGAGGCCGTCGAGCAGCTCGGCGCCGACCGCGTCATCGGCGTCGCCGGCAAGGCCCACGACGAGGCCCACCAGGCCCTCGCCGTGGAACGCACGATGGAGGCCTTCGGCCGCGTCGACTACCTGGTCAACAACGCCGGTACGAACCCGGTGTTCGGCCCGATCGCCGACCTCGACCTGAACGTGGCCCGCAAGGTGTTCGAGACCAATGTCGTCTCCGCGCTCGGCTTCGCCCAGCGGACCTGGCACGCCTGGCAGAAGGACAATGGCGGCGCGATCGTGAACATCGCCTCCGTCGCCGGTGTCTCCGCGTCGCCGTTCATCGGCGCGTACGGCATCAGCAAGGCCGCCATGATCAACCTGACCGTCCAGCTGGCGCACGAGTACGCACCCAAGGTCCGGGCCAACGCGATCGCGCCCGCCGTGGTGAAGACCAAGTTCGCCCAGGCCCTCTACGAGGGCCGGGAGGCCGAGGCGGCCGCGTCCTACCCGCTCGGACGGCTCGGCGTGCCCTCCGACATCGGGGGCGCCGCGGCCTTCCTCACCTCCGACCAGTCCGACTGGATCACCGGACAGACCCTCGTGGTCGACGGCGGCATCTTCCTCAACGCCGGGGTGGGCTGACAGAGTGAGGCGGGCGCCGGTGCGCGATTCACCGAACCTCTCCGGCGCCCGTCCGCACCCCTCACGGGGCCTCGACAACGCCGTCACACGCGGACTGGCCAAGGGCTTGCCGACCTAGCGGGATCGGCTCGGGGGGCCTGCGGTATCGTTCGGCCACTCTGTACGGCATTTCGAGGAGCATGCACGTGTTCAACCGGAACCGATACTTGCCGCCACTCGCGGTGATCGCGTCCATATCCATGGTGACCGGGTGTGGTGTGTTCTCCTCGGACGCCTCCGACGAAGCGGACCCCATCGTCGTGGGGACCACCAGCATGCCGAGCACGCTGGACCCGGCCGCGGCCTGGGACAGCTCCTGGGAGCTGATGCGCAACGTCTTCCAGCCCCTCCTCGGCTACTCGCCCGGCGGGTCCGAGCCCGAGCCGGACGCCGCCGAGAGCTGCGAGTTCACGGACAGCTCCAGCACGGTGTACAGCTGCACGCTGCGTGAGGGCCTGAAGTTCTCCAACGGGCACACGCTGGACGCCAAGGCCGTCAAGTACTCGTTCGACCGGATCAAGAAGATCAACGTCAACGGTGGCCCCGCCGGTCTGCTGACCACCCTCTCCCGGGTGCAGACCAAGGGTGACCGCGAGGTCGTCTTCCACCTCAGCCAGCCCGACGCGACCTTCCCGCTGGTGCTCACCACGCCCGCGATGTCGATCGTGGACCCCGAGGAGTACCCCGCGGACAAGCTCCGCGAGGGCGGGGACATCGCGGCCTCCGGGCCCTACAACCTCGCCTCCTACGACGAGGGCAAGACGGCCGAGCTGGTCCGCAACGACAACTACAAGGGCATCGCGGACCACAAGAACTCCGCTGTCACCATCAAGTACTTCACGCAGTCGGACGAGATGGTCAAGGCCCTCAAGAGCAAGGACATCTCGGTCATCTACCGGGGTCTCGGCGCCTCGGACATCGTGGACATCCAGGCCAACCACGACGAGGAGGGGCTCGAGATCGTGGAGAACCCCACCACCGAGATCAGCTATCTGGTGTTCAACCCCAAGGACCCCTGGGCGAAGAATCCCGCGGTCCGCAAGGCGGTCGCCCAGGTCCTCGACCGGCCGGCGCTCGCCCACAACATCTACAAGGACACCGTCGAGCCGCTCTACTCCATGATCCCCCGGGGTCTGGTCGGCCACACGACGGGCTTCTTCGACGACTACGGCAACCCCAGCGCGACCAAGGCGAAGTCCATCCTCACCGAGGCCGGCATCACCGAAACGGTTCCCCTCCAGCTCTGGTACACCACCGACCGGTACGGCTCCCAGACCAAGCCGGCCTTCGAGGAGCTGAAGCGGCAGCTGGAGGCGTCCGGACTGTTCGAGGTCACGCTGAAGAGCCGCCCGTGGAAGACCTACTCCGAGGGCTACCAGAAGGGCGAGTACCCGGTCTTCGGGCGCGGCTGGAACCCCGACTTCAACGACGCCGACAACTTCATCGCCCCCTTCGTGGGCAAGCAGAACGCGCTCGGCACGCCGTACGACGCCCCCGAGATCACGGACAAGCTGATCCCGGAGTCGCGCGCCGAGAGCGACCGCGGCGCCGTGGGCGAGGAGTTCGAGGAAGCCCAGCAGATCCTCGTGGACGACGCCCGGCTGATCCCGCTGTGGCAGGGCAAGGCGTACACGGCCGCCAACGAGGAGATCGCCGGCCTCGAGAACGTCATCGACCCCGCGACGATGATGATCATGTGGCAGCTGTCGTGGAAGACCAGCTGGTAATTCCGGGTGCCCGGTCCCGTTGTCAGTGGGCGCCTGTAGGTTCTGTGCTCTGACGGCGGCCGCGCTTCGCGCGGCCGCCCATGGCCGCGTGTTCCGTGGCCGTGAAGTGAGCGCACACCGGAGGAAGTTGACGTGACCGACATCGCGATGCTGCCCGAGTCCTGGCGCGGGGTCCTGGGGGACGAGCTGCAGCAGCCCTACTTCAAGGAACTCACCGAGTTCGTCGAGGAGGAGCGTGCCAAGGGGCCCGTCTACCCTCCCCGTGAGCAGGTCTTCGCCGCGCTCGACGCCACCCCGTACGAGAGCGTGAAGGTGCTGATCCTCGGCCAGGACCCGTACCACGGCGAAGGCCAGGGCCACGGGCTGTGCTTCTCCGTGCGGCCCGGGGTGAAGACCCCGCCCTCGCTGCGGAACATCTACAAGGAGATGCAGGCCGAGCTGGGCACCCCGATCCCGGACAACGGTTATCTGATGCCGTGGGCCCAGCAGGGCGTGCTGCTGCTCAACGCTGTCCTCACGGTCCGCTCCGGCGAGGCCAACTCGCACAAGGGCAAGGGCTGGGAGAAGTTCACCGACGCCGTGATCCGCGCGGTGGCCGACCGGCCCGACCCGGCGGTCTTCGTACTGTGGGGCAACTACGCGCAGAAGAAGCTCCCGCTGATCGACGAGGAGCGCCACATCGTGGTCAAGGGCGCGCACCCCTCGCCGCTGTCGGCCAAGAAGTTCTTCGGCTCCCAGCCGTTCACGCAGATCAACGAGGCCATCGCCCGGCAGGGGCACGAGGCGATCGACTGGACGATCCCGAACCTCGGCTGACGGGCCTGCTCGGCCCCGGCCCCGGTTTCGGCCCCCAGCCCCGGTTTCGGTCGACACCGACCGGCCGCTCGTCCCTCCGCACGTGTAGGTCCGTCCGACCGGCTGCTCGCCGTACGGCCGCCGAGGCTCCCCCGGGGCCGTACGGAGCGGCCTGACCCGGATTGCCCGTGCCTGCCGTTAGCGTCGGGAGGGACAGACGGGGCAGGGGGCGAGGAGTGCGGAGGACGCGGTGGTGGAGCGACAGGAGCGGGTGGCGCCGGACGCCGTGCTGACCCGGATCGGGCAGGCGGTCATGCTGCACCACGGGGGTGACCGCGAGGAGGCCCGGGACCGTCTGCTGCGGCTGTGGGCGGAGATCGGGGAGGACGGCACACCGCTCCACCGCTGCACCCTGGCGCACTACATGGCCGACACGCAGGACGACCCGGACACCGAACTGGCCTGGGACCTCAGGGCGTTGTCGGCGGCCGACGAGCTCGGCGACGGCCGGTCGGCGCAGGACCGGGACGAGCTCGCGGTGCGGGCCTTCTATCCCTCGCTCCACCTCAATCTCGCCGCCGATTACGCCAGACTGGGCCGGCCCGACGCGGCCCGCAGCCATCTGCGGCTGGCCCGGGGAGCGCTGGCCTCGCTGGCGGACGACGGCCACGGCGACGGTGTCCGCACCGCCCTGGCCCGGCTGGAGGCCCGGCTCGACGAGACGGGCCCTACGGGTGGGGAGACACCGGGGCCGCCACGACAGCGGCCCTAGGGTCCCAGCGGCGAAGGGGTCGGCCGGGGCGGCGCAGGCCGGGGCGTGCCGGTTCGTGTGCCCGCCAGGGGGTCAGCGGCCGTAGACGTCCTTGCAGATGACCGCCTGGGGGGTGTCCTTGCCCCAGCCGCCGTATCGGTGGCCGAGTGCGCAGACGTCGGAGTTCTTCGCCGGCGTCGTCGGGACCGTTTTGGGGAGGGGCGGGATCTCGACGTGGGTGCGGGAGCCCGGTGGCGTGCCCTGCCGCTCGCGGGGGGCCGGCCGCTCGTCGCGGGGTGGCGGGGGTGCGGCGGGGGTCGGGGCGGCGTCGGTGCCGGTGACGGGGGGCGGCCCGGACGTGGGCTTCCGCTCCGGGGGCGCGCTCGGGGTGGGTTCCCGGGGCGGGCCGACCAGCCGCAGCGCCTCGCGCGCCGGGGCTTCCACGATCTGGGTCTCGGTGGTGCCCTCCGGGCGGGGCTCGGACGGGCGGGACGGGAGGGGCGACGGCTGCCGCGGGGGCGGGTGGTGCGGGGTCACGCAGCCGGTGAGAGCCGAGACGGCTACGGTGACCAGGAGCGTTGCGGTGGTGGTCGGTCGATGCACGCGCGCAACTCTGCTGTGTCCGGGCCGCTTTGGGGAGGGGGCGGACGGATGATGCCCCCACATGGGTGACGCCCGCGGCCCCCGGACGACGCCACGCGCCCTACTTCGGGAAGAACGCGGCCGCCGGCCCTGGCCCCCTGGCCCTCGCCGCACCGGCCGCTCGCCCTGGCTGCGGTCGGCCGCTCCGGCTCCGGTCGCTCGCCCCGGCTCCGGTCGGCCGCCCCCGGCCCCGGTCAGTATCCGGTGGCCCCGTCGATGCGCTCCCGGAGCAGGTCCGCGTGGCCGTTGTGCCGGGCGTACTCCTCGATCATGTGGGTGTAGAGCCACCGCAGGCTCGGTGCCTCGCCCGACCGTCGGTGCACGGCCTTGGCGACGTCGTCCAGGGCGAAGCCCTCGGCGTTGCGGCGGGCGATCGCGATCTCCGCCTGCCAGGTGCCGTACGCTTCCTCCCAGGTGTCGGCCTCGGTGAGGTGGAACTCCCCGTCCGGGTCCGCGTCGCTGAAGTAGATCGGGCCCCGGTCGTCGTCCACGAGCACCTTGCGGAACCAGATGCGCTCGACCTCCGCCATGTGCCGTACGAGCCCGAGGAGGGAGAGCTGCGAGGGCGGCACCGAGGCGGTCCGCAACTGGGCGTCGTCCAGACCCTCGCACTTCAGCGCGAGGGTCTCCCGGTGGTAGTCGAGCCAGCCCTCCAGCATGGCCCGTTCGCCGGCGGTGACGGAGGGTTCGGTGCGCAGGTCGGTCATGCGGGCCATCCTCGCAGCCCCCGTATGCTGCCGACGAGGCATTTCGACGGCACACCGTGGACGGGAGACCCCAGTGAAGGTCGGCTGCGTCGGGCTCGGCGACATCGCGCGGAAGGCGTACCTGCCGGTGCTCGGCACCCAACCGGGGCTCGAACTCCATCTGCAGACACGCACGCCCGCCACCCTCACCCGCGTCGCCGACAGCCTCCACCTCCCGCCCGGCCGACGGCACACCGACCTCGATTCGCTGCTGGCCCAGGACCTCGACGCGGCCTTCGTGCACGCGCCCACCCAGGTCCACCCCGAGATCGTGGAACGCCTGCTGAGGGCGGGTGTGCCGACGTACGTCGACAAGCCTCTCGCGTACGAACTCGCCGACTCCGAACGGCTCGTACGGCTCGCGGAGGAGCGCGGCGTCGGGCTCGCCGTGGGGTTCAACCGGCGGTTCGCGCCCGGGTACACGCAGTGCGCCGACCATCCGCGCGAGCTGATCCTGATGCAGAAGAACCGCATCGGTCTGCCCGAGGTGCCGCGCACGATGGTCCTGGACGACTTCATCCACGTCGTGGACACCCTGCGGTTCCTGGTCCCGGGCGAGATCGAGGACGTGACCGTACGGGCCCGGACCGAGGACGGCCTGCTGCACCACGTCGTGCTCCAGCTCTCCGGGGCCGGATTCACCGCGCTCGGTGTCATGAACCGGCTCAGCGGCTCTGCGGAGGAGATCCTGGAGGTCTCCGGACAGGACACCAAGCGGCAGGTGGTGAACCTCGCCGAGGTGATCGACCACAAGGGACAGCCGTCCCTGCGGCGGCGGGGCGACTGGGTGCCGGTGGCCCGGCAGCGCGGCATCGAGCAGGCGGTGCTCGCCTTCCTCGACGCGGTGCGCGCGGGCAGGGTGCTCAGCGCGCGGGACGCGCTGGCGACCCATGAGCTGTGCGAGCGGGTGGTGCGGGCGGTGGAGGACCGCTCCGCCGCCTGAGCCGCAGGGTCCGTACGCCCTCGAAGGCGCCCCACGCGAGCAGGGTCAGCAGCGCCGCGTCCACCGGCCAGTCGCCGAAGCGGACATAGGGCGTCGTACCGCTCGCCATCGGCACGACGTACACCGCCGTCGTGCTCTCGTCCGTGCCGAGCCGGGGGCCGACCGGCCCGCCGTCCGGGCCGTACACCGCCGAGACGCCGGTCAGGGTCGCGTGGGCCATCGGGCGGCCGGTCTCGGCGGCCCGCAGCGCCGCCAGCGAGGCGTGCTGCTCGGGGGCCCAGCTCTGCTGGAACGTCGAGGTCGCCGACTGGGCGAGCAGCAACTCGGCGCCGTCCCGGGCGAGGTGACGGCTCATGTCGGGGAACGCGGACTCGAAGCAGACCATGGGGCCGATCCGCAGCCCCTTCCCGGAGTCGAACACGGCCTGCTCTGTGCCGCGCCTGCGGTCCTCGCCGGCCGCCTCGCCGACGGAGGTGGCCCAGCCGAGCAGCGAGCGCATCGGGATGTACTCGCCGAAGGGGACCAGACGCATCTTGTCGTAGCGGTCGCCGGTGGGGCCCTCGGGACCGACGAGCACGGAGCTCTTGTAGATGCCGGGACGGTCGGAGCGGCGGGCGTCCACGTTCACCAGGATGTTCGTGTCCGTCTCGCCGGCCAGCGCGGCTATCCGGTCGGAGAGATCGGGACGGTCGGCGAGGTCGTGACCGACGCTGCTCTCGCCCCACACGATCAGGTCGAGGTCCCGCCCGGCGAGGCTTCGGGTGAGTGCCTCCTCACGGTCGAACCGGTTGTCGGGCCCGTCGGTCACGCCGGGCTGCACGACGGCGATCCGCACCTCGCCCCGGACGTCGGGTCGCGGCGACCACAGCCAGACCGCCGAGGTCGCGGTGGCCGTCGCAACCAGACCGGCGAGCGCCGGCGCCCGCGACCGGCGTACGGCGACCAGTACGGTGACCGCCACGTTGACGGCCACCAGCAGGAAGCTGATCAGCCAGACTCCGCCGACCGAGGCCAGCCGCAGCGCGGGCTCCACCTGCCACTGGCTGGAGCCCAGCAGACCCCACGGCCCGCCGAGGCCCTGCCAGGAGCGGACGAGTTCGATCGCCAGCCAGCCCGACGGCACGACCAGCAGCGCGGCGGCGACCCGGCCCGGTGACGGCGTCCCGGCCAGGAACCGGCGCACCAGCCAGGCCCAGGGCGCCCACAGCGCGCCCAGCAGGCCGGCGATGACGAAGGTGAACACATGGAGGTTCGGCAGCAGCCAGTGGTGCATGGCCAGCATGAACGCGCATCCGCCCAGCCAGCCGTCGTACAGCGCCCGGCGGGCGGTCGGGGCGGTGCGGACGATGAGCATCCACGGCACCAGCGCCCCGTACGCGAACCACCACAGGCCCGGCGCGGGGAACGCGAGCACGGGCAGGGCTCCGGCCACGACGAGGGCCGCTCGCCGCCGCCATGGGGATGCCCCCCAGTCCGCCGCCGCTCGCATCCAGCGCCTCCCTCCCCACGGGTGAGTCCTTCCAGTGTGCGCGCCGGAGACGATCTCCGACAGAGGGCCTGGGTGGGGTGGCACGCGGGGCGGGTTACGGGTGTGTGCCAGCCGGGGGTGTGGTGGCAGCTGGTGGCTTGGCGGAGGCCCTTGGGCGCGGAGGCGCGGGGGCGTGGCGGAGGTGCGAGGGGGTGGCCCGGTCAGGCGGGTGAGGGGTGCTGTGCGGGGGTGAGGCCCTCGGGGGTGCTGCGCCACTTCTCCTGGACCACGACTTCACGCAGGCGCCAGCCGTCCGGCGTGCGGACCAGGGCGAAGGCGTAGCGGCCGCCGCAGACGAAGTCGGGGGCGGTGGATCCCCCGTCGTGGCCGGCGAAGCGCATCGGGTTGATGTAGTCCGCCTGGACCCGGGCGGTGTCGCCGGTGTCCTGCTCCAGGAGTTCGAAGCGCACCTGTCTGTTGACGATGAGGTGCTGGCGCATGGGGAAGAGCTCCATGCTCCGCGCCAGCCACCCGGCGACCTGCCCGGCGTCCCCCTCGATGCCGCCAGCCGAGCGGTAGTCCGCGCGGCCGCGCGGTACGAACAGGTCCCGGTACGCCGCCCAGTCACCGTCGTCCACCGCCACCGCGTACTCGGTGATCAGGCCGTCGACGGCGAGTCGGTCCATCACGGTCGCGAGCTCCACACGCTGCGTCATCGGCTCAGTCTTGGGGCAGGACCCGCGCCACGCCAAGGGGCGTGCGGTCGGATGGGGGATATTTCCGGGTGTTCAGACCTGCGGCCGGCCGCAGGTCTGCCCGTGGATATTCGGTGGCTCGGCGGCACCGCCGTGGCCGAACCTGGTGCCCGTGACTGAAAGTGAACGCCCCTCAGCGACCGAGCCCAAGTTCCGTGTCCGTGCCCGCCACACCACCGACACGGTCACCGTCTACCAGGCGTACCGCCCGGAGATGGGCGGCCCGGCCGCGCGGCACGGTCGTTTCCCGGCCGCGTGGAAGCGGGACCGGATGACCTGGGTCATCAAGCCGCGTTCACAACCGGATCCGTGGCGCGTCGCCGAGCAGTAGTCAGGCTGAACTCGCGGGTGCCGACCGAGCCGCACAGGGTGCAACGCCAGGCCCCGCCCTGTGCCGCGACCGGACACGGCTGAGCACCTCGGCGTTCCTGCCTGCGTGGGCCGGTCCTCCGCTCCGGGGATCGCCCCGACAAACCGTCCGATGCCGGGTCGGTCAGCGATCCGGCTCCGTCACTCGCAGCTGTCGCAACAGGCCGCCGTAGTCCTCGTCGTCGTCACTGATGAAGATCGGAAAAGAGCCGGAGACCAACGCAACGCCTTCGACCTTGAGGCCCGAGCTCCGGGCGAGCATCTGCGGCGGCTTGACGGGAGCCAGTCGCGCGCCGAGTGGCCCGCCCCGCTGAACCATGGCCGCGCGGTACACGGCGCTGTCGAAGGGCCCGAGGTCACCGGGGTCGTACGCGGACGAGACGTAGAGACTGCCCTTCGCGTCGATGTCGAGGCCCGAGGCGGGGCGCGCACCCGGCGGCTCGGGCGCGGTGAACGAGATCGACGTCCACTTCCTGCCGAACGTGATCGCACCGCTCCTGCCGACCGTCAGGCGCGTCATGTTGATGCGGGTGGTGTCGCTCCCCTGCGCTCGCTCGGCGTACACGAAGTAGTCCCGCCCCCCGACCGTCGCGACGGCGGTGGCCTCGACGTTGGTGAGCGGCTCGGGCGTCTTCGGCCACGGCACCGAGCCCACGATCTCGACATCGAGGTTCTTGTCCCACCGCGCGAGGTAGATGGTGGGGTCGGGGTCATCGCCGTCGGCGTTGCTCTCCACCAGCAGCGCCTTGTCTCGGCCTGGCAGCCGGGCAATGCTCTCCAGGTCGTTCGGCACGCTGGGGAAGTCCACGTGAAGCTCCTCGACGGCGATCCCGTCGGGGTCGACGGGCGTCCGCACGATCGCCAGGCGCGGCAGGTCGCGTTCGGCGTCGTTGTCCCTCGCGTCGTGGCAGACCAGGAAGACCTCTCGTGACTCCGCGTCGCGCCCCGGGGCGGTGAACCTGCGCTCGGTGGCGAGCCAGGCGATGCCGCTGAACTCACGTGGTGCCCTGACCCGGCTCCCGCCGGGGGACGAGACGCCGGTGGACCTCTCGACGCCGCACGCGGCCAGCACGAGGAGGTTCAGTCCGACGACAGCCGACAACAGGCTACGTGTCAGAAACCGACGTCCCATCATGTGTCCTTCCGTTGCGCTGCGAGCACTGCCACGGGTCCCGGCCCGCTCGGGACGCTAGGGCAGAGGCCGTTCGGTTCCCACCAGGCGCCGCCGGAATATCACCGGTCTGGCGGTGAACCTCCGTGAAGGGAGATGATCGCGTTCATGGCTTCCCGGAATTCGCGGGATTCGGGATCCTCGATCGCCGACCGCGCCAGTGTGTCCTGAGAGGGCGTTTGAAGTGGGCAGATTGCCGTTTACGCCCTAGTACGTTCCTCGCCAGGTGGGTGTCGTCTCGTCCGTTATGCGCCTGGCGAGGTTGTCGATCGAGGCGATGTGGATCATGGCCTCGGAGCTGGCGGTGAGGGTCTCGTAGTCGCGGGCGAGGCGGCGGTGCATCATGATCCAGCCGATACTCCGCTCCACCACCCAGCGCCGTTTCACGACCTGAAAGCCGCGGCTCTCCGGATTCCGGTTGACGACTTCGACGTCGATTCCGAGGGTGGCGCCGTGCTCGACGACGGCATTCTTGAAGCCGGTGTCGACCCAGCTCTTCGAGATGGTCGGGTACATCTCCTTCGCCTGGTCGAGCAGGCGGATTCCCAGGGCGTTCTCCGACAGGCCCGCGGCGGCGACGGTCACAGCGAGGATGAGTCCGATCGTGTCCGTGAGGATGCCGCGCTTCCGGCCGACAATTTTCTTCGCGGCGTCCGTTCCCTGGCTGGTCACGGGCACGTTGGTGGAAGTCTTCACGCTCTGGGTGTCGATCACGGATGCGGTCGGCTCGGGCTTGCGCCCCTCTTTTACTCGCGCCAGTCCGGTCAGGTCGTAGTTGAGCTGGGCGAAGATTCCTTCGTCGCGCCAGGCGGCGTAGTAGGCGTAAACGGTGCCGTGGTTCGGGAAGTCGTGCGGGAGATATTTCCAGGGGATTCCGGTGCGGTTCACGTAGAGGATCGCGTTGAAGACGTCCCGTAAATCGACCTTGGCCGGCTGTCCGGTTGGCCTGCGGTCGAGTCGGGCCTTTCTCCAGGCCGTCAACGTCGGCTCGATCAGGGCCCATCGGGCGTCGGACAGGTCGCTGGGGTACGGCTTGCGCTCGCTCACGGCGTAGCGTGATCACGGGCGAGGCGGAGGGCTTGGTTCCGCTGTTCATTGGGCGATTCCGCGGCAACTTCAAACCAGACGGACTTCCAGGTACAGAAGCGAACGAGATGGATGGCCGAGCATTCGACCTGGGGAGCACCATTCGTCGCCTATGGGATGAAGACCCTCAAAGCAGGGCAGTGGCGAGAGCCGCATATAGGGCTTGACCTGCATAAACGCCCTCTGAGAGGGCGATATGAGAGTTGATGGCTGATTTTGCCGCTTCGTTGAGGGTGAGCGGCAGGTCGCTGCAGGATCCGCGACTTCAGTAGCGATCCCCATCGAGGGCTCTTTCGATCTTTGTTTGGCCCGCCCACTGATCCAAGACGGGACTGCCTAGGGGTTGTGAGCCCTGTGGGGCTGCACCTTCAGCACGCGAAGCGTGGCGGTGCGAAGACAGGCCGCCGCCTCGGCCACTGTCATGCGGCCGGCCCCGACCTCGTTGCCGGCGGCGTGTCCCAGGGCGGTCACCGCCCCGACCAGCCAGGCGGCGGGCGGGTCGGGGTCGAACTCTCCTGCAGCTTGCCCCTTCTCGATCAACCGCGTCAGTCGGGCTGCGACGGGCTCGTGCCGCGCTCGGTCGGCTTCGGCATGTGCGGGGGCGGTGCCGAGCTGGAGCAGCACGGGATGCCGCTTGAACAGCAGCCACCCGATGTCCTGCAGTCGCAGGAGTGCGTCGAGGGCGGGCCCGTCCTCGACTTCCGCCGCGTCCATCACTGCCATGGCCTCTTCCGTGACGCGGTCGGCCACAGCTTCCAGCAGTGCGTCGCGGGTGCCGAAGTGGGCGTAGATGGTTTGGCGGGTGACGCCGGCTGCTGCGGCGATGGCGGCCATGCCCGCATCGGGCCGCTCGGCGAGCAGTCGGACCGCGGCGTCGAGTACGGCCTCCCTGCTCCGTTCGGCGTCGGCCCGACGGCGACGCCGAACGGCCGAGGTGTCATCGGGGACTTCTGAAGCAGACAATTCTTACAGCCTTGTCAAAGTTAATTGGCGGGCATATCTTACAGAGATGTAAGAGATAGTAGCGGGGTGCGACCCTGCCTGCCTGGCCGGAGCGACATGCAACCTCTGGAAACCAAGACCCCCGAGCAGTTCGTCGCCGACTTCTTCACCTCCTTTACCGAGGCTGTCGTCCACGGCTCGGAGGACCCCGCCGACCTCATGGCGAGGTTCTACACCCGGGACGTCGTACAGATCGCCGACGGCGTACGACTCGACTGGGACCGGCTCGCCGCCCACCTGCGCCCCGTGCGCAGGAACCTGACCGAGTTCCGGTTCGAGGTGCACGAGGCGCTGGCGGACGGTAACCGGATCGCGGCCCGGTTCACGATCCACGCCCGGATGCGTAAGACCGGGCCGGTCACCACGCAGGTGCACATGTTCGCGGATTTCACCACCGAGGGCCTGCTGCGACGGGCCGAGCAGCTCACGCGGAGCCTCGATCGAACCGAACCACAGCACGGGGGGTAGCAAAGATGCGTATCCGACTCGCCCAGGCAGTTGCCCTGTTGTCCACCGGCGCTCTCGCGGGCGCATTCGGCTACGGAGCGGCCAACCTGGTTCCCACGTTCAACGCCGTACCGCTCGAGATGAGGCTGTCCTTCCACACGGAGTTGATGCAGATGAACGGCATCACCATGCAGGCGGCCATGGGGATGTCGGCGCTTAGCTCCATGACGCTCGCCATCATGACCCGCGGCACCACACGGCGGCTCGCCGGCGGAGCGGCACTCCTGGCGCTGACGTCCTTCCTGATCACCCGGCTCGGCAACGTCCCCATCAACGGTCAGATCAAGAAGTGGGCCGCCACCTCGGCTCCCCCCGACCATGCAGAGATTCTCGCTCGCTGGGAAGCCTTTAACTACGCCCGCACAGGTGCCGCGTTCGCCGCCTTCGTCCTGCTGATCCTTCTTGCCCTGCGTCAGCACCGCACGGGGCGCGATCCGAAAGACAGGCCCCAGACGAAGCCCCGGTGGCACCACGGAAAGTAATGGCCCTCGCCGACCATCGGGGTCCAGATTGCTCACAACGAACCGACGCGGTCAGTGCTCCCGAAGCCCGGATTCCGGCGTTCCCGCAGGGACCAGTGCGCATGAAGCCGTGGACCCTACAGTCGCGGCGACGCAGGGCGGCTTACGGCCGCGGATGGGTGAACAAGCCCTGCTCGGTCTCGGCCAGGATCCCGCGTTCGACGAGCCGCTTGAGCTTCAAGCGGGTGTTGTTGATGGTGTTGGGCGCGATCTCCAGGTCCATCGCCTCGCACACCTGCCGCGCCCGCAGCGGGGCGTCGGCGGCAGCGAACACCGCCATGATCTGCTGGTAGGCCGGATGGTCCGGCAGCTTCGGGGGCGGCGGCACGGGCGGGACCGGCTCGGGCAGCTCCAGCAGCGTCTTGCGAGTGATCCGGATCTCTTCGGCAGTACGGTGAAACTCCTCCAGCTGCGCGGAAAGCTCCGCGATCCGCTCCTTGACCGCCTCGGCCTGCGCGGCGATCTCCCGCTCCCGCTCCTCCAGCCGTGCCAGCACCGCGCCGAGGGTGAGCTGATCGCCGGTCATGTGGTACGCCAGGCCGCGGCGGTGGCCCCGGTCAGCCGGCGCAATATCACCGCGGTCATTGCCCAGTACACCCGCGACTCGGAGGTGCGGGGCTGGTGCTCATAGTCGCGCACCAACCTGCGGTGCAGCATCAAGATCCCGTAGGCGCGCTCCACGATCCACCGCTTGGGGATCGGAACGAACCCGGTCTGCGCGGGGTTGCGCTCCACGACCTCCACCTCGATGCCCACCTTCTCCCCGTGCGTGACGACGGCATTCTTGAAGCCCCGGTCGACCAGGGCCTTCTCGACGGTGTCGGCGTCGGCGGCGACCTTGTCCAGCAGAGTGATACCGACGGCGTTCTCGTGCGCCGACGCGGCCACCACGACCACCGCGATCACCAGCCCCAGGACGTCAACAGCCAGGCCGCGCTTGCGGCCGCATCACGCCCCGTCGACTGCACGGGCACCCCGGCCGCGGCGTGCGCACTCTGGGTGTCGAGCACCACCAGGCTCGGGTCCGCCTTCCGGCCCGCCTTCTCCCGCACCTGCCAGCGCAGCAGGTCGTGGATGGTCTGGTCGGTGCCGTCGTCACGCCAGGTGTAGAAGTAGTACTTCACCGCGCCGGGCGGCGGGAAGTCGTGCGGGAGCAGCTCCCACTGGCAGCCGGTGCGGCCCTGGTAGAGCAGCGCGTTGACGATCTCCCGCATCGCGTACCGGCCCTGATGGCCGCTGACCGAGGGGTGACCGGCCTTCCACGTGGTGATCACCGGCTCGACCAGCGACCACTGCTCGTCGGTCAGGTCGGTCCTGTAGGGCTTGCGCTCGCTCACGGCGACCAGCCCAGCACGCCCACGGCCCCCGACCGGCCGGGATACCGTCCTGCCACACATTCAAGTGACGACAAGTTACCTAAACACTCACATACCGCCCTCTGATACCGGAGTCGACGCCCTCTGAATGGTCTGTGAACACGGCTTGACATGGGTCATCAAGCCGTTTCGACAGCCCCTTTCCTTGGTGAAGGCCGACAGGAAGCAGCGGGCAGCCGCCCCCCTGCGAAGGTCCTCCGGAGGGCTGATCGAGCGGCGTGGGAGATTGCCCGGGGGTGACATCTCCCGGAAGGATGGTTTCCCGACTTGCGGAAGTGATGAACCGGACGGGTCTCGCCGCTCCTCTTCGCAGGCGGTACGGCGAGGCGGTGCGGCTGCGCCGGAGGAGAACGAGATGCACGACGTGCGCAGTGGCTTCGCCACGATGAACGACGGTGTACGGCTCCACTATCTGGAAGCCGGCAGTGGTCCGGACTTGCTTTTCGTTCCCGGTTGGTCGCAGACCGCCGCGCAATGGCGTCATCAGATCACCGACTTCGCCCGTACCCATCACGTGGTCGCGGTCGACCACCGCGGCCACGGTGGATCCGGCAAGCCGGATCACGGATACCGGGTCGCTCGTCTGTCGACGGATCTCCATCAGCTCATTCATCTCCTGGACCTCACCGAGGTTGTCTGGGTGGCCCACTCCATGGGCTGCGCGCTGGCGTGGTCCTACTGGGATCTGTTCGGCGGGGACCGGTTGGCGCGCCTGGTGCTGTTCGACGAACCCGCTGTTCTGGTCCGGCAGCCGTACTGGCCGGACGGTCTGGCCGAATATTTTGGTGCGTTGTACGGCCTCGGGCAGATCGCCGAGGTTGTCGCGGGACTTCGCGATCCGCGCTCGGACGCCGAGATCCTCAGCGCCGGATTCCTGGACGCCATGTGGACCCCGGCCGCCGACGAGGGGGACCGCCAGTGGGTTCTCGCCCAGAACCTTCTCCTGCCCAGGGAGTACGCGGGCAGACTACTGCTGGACAATGTCATGCAGGACTGGCGTGACGTCTTGCCCAGGATCACGGTTCCGACGTTGGTCATAGGAGGGAACGACAGCGTGATCCCCTCAGCCGCCGCGCGGTCGGTGGCCTCGGCTATTCCCGGGGCCTCGGTTCGGATTCTCGGTGAGCGCTCCAGCCACTTCGCGTTCTGGGAGAACCCCGTCGCCTTCAACCGGGAGATCCGGGCCTTCCTCGAAACGCCGGTCGACGCCGACGGGCACCAGGCATCCGTCCGGCGGAGACACAGCGATGCGGCGGGGGCGGAGGAAAGGTCTGCGAACGAGGCTTGACATGGGTCATCAAGCCGCGTTCACAGCCCTCTGCCGCCATGTGACCCGTGGGTGATGTCGGCGGCTGTGCCCGGAGTGTCGGTCAGGGACACAGGTGGGCCAGGAGTTCTGCACTGGCGGGGTACTCCTGTTCCTGGGGGAGCAGTCGGGCAGCTGAGTCCAGTTCGCCGTCCCTGACGAGTGCGTGGATCTCGTGGGCGAGCGGGGTGACGTCGCTGATGGACACGATCCACTCGTCGGCGTAACGCGACGACGCCTCACCCGAGAGCCCCAGTTGCAGCGAGCGGTACGGCAGGGGATGCAGGTGCAGATCGCGTTCGGGATCCCACTGGACACGGGCCGGTGCGCGCTTGAGGCCGCGCTGCCAGGTGTCGCGATCGGGATGCAGGCCGCGGACGTAATGCGACAGGCAGGCATGGCGCAGCGCCCAGTCGAAGCCGTCACGTGTGATCTCGACGGCGAGAACGGTCTCCTGACCGTCCTTCATGCCCCAGCAGGAGCGGTACATCATCCACATGAAACTGGGCTTGATCCACGTCATACGATCAGGCTTCCACGCGACCGGAAAGCGGCCGTCTCGGACGGCAGGCAGTCCGATCTCAGGGGAGTACGCCTGGTAGACGGTGATCGTGGAGGCCGTGTGGAGCGCGCGGATTCTGCGGAGCGGTTCTTCCATGGCGCACAGCGTGGACTCGGTCAGTTCATGTGACTACCGATTTTTTCGTCTGGGTGGCAGCGCCTAGTAGTGCTTGGTCAGGTCGGTATCGGTTCTGGCATGTTGCGGTGACAGGTGGGGCAGGCGCCGGTCCAGACCGCGAGGAGTAGCTGCAGTTCGCGGGCGACCTGGTAGAGGCTCAGGCCGGCGCCGTCTCTTTTGGGGACCGGGTGATGCGCTGAAGGGTGCAAAAGGCGTGTGCGACGGAGACGAGGGTGACGTGGTGGTGCCAGCCTCGCCAGGTGCGGCCTTCGAAGTGGGCCAGGCCCAGGGTCTGCTTCATCTCGCGGTAGTCGTGCTCGATGCGCCAGCGTAGTTTCGCGGTGCGCACGAGGGTGGCCAGCGCCGTGTCGGCGGGAAGGTTGGACAGCCAGAACTGGACGGGTTCGGGCTGGTCGGCGGGCCATTCGGCCAGCAGCCAGCAGACGGGCAGTTCCGGGCCGTCGCAGGCTTTGCGGATCTCGCGTCCGGCGGGCCGCACGCGCAGGGCCACGAAGCGGGAGTACATGCGCTTGACGCCGCTGCGGCCGCTGCCCGGGCGGGAGCCTTCCCGCCACTGCACCGGCCGGGCTGTCTGCTTGCCGGCCTCGATGACCAGCTTCTTCACCGTCCTGGCCGCCTCGGGATAAACCGGCTGGGGCCGAGGGCCGCGACCGCCGTAGGGCGGGGTATGCGGCCGTGCCGTTTCCGGGTGGGCGGTGGTCGTGGTGGAGATGCCGACCGCGTAGCCGAGCCCGCGTTCTTCCAGGCCCAGCCGGAAGGCTGCGGTATCGCCGTAACCGCCGTCGGCGACGACGATCGGGACGTCGATGCCCCACGACCTGGTCTCGTCGATCATGTCCAGGGCCAGCTGCCACTTCTCGACGTGTCCGACGTCGGTGGGGATGCCGCACGTGGTGCGGCGGGCCACCTTGCCCGGATCGGCCTTGGACGAGGCGGGATCCCAGCTCTCGGGCAGGAACAGACGCCAGTCGACAGCAGCCGACGCGTCGTCGGAGGCCAGGTGCAGGGACACCCCGGCCTGACAGTTGGTGACCTTGCCCGCGGTGCCGGTGTACTGCCGGGCCACACACGCCGAGGCGTCCCCGTCCTTGAGGAAGCCTGTGTCATCCACGATCAGCGCGGTCGGCTTGACCACCTGCTGCATCCGCCAGGCCAGGCGGGCGCGGACATGCGCCGCGTCCCACGGGCTGGTGGTGATGAAGTTCGCCAGGGCCTGCCGGTTGCCGTCCTCGCCCAGGCGGGCGGCCATCGGTTCCACCGACTTGCGCCGCCCGTCCAGCAGCAGGCCCCGCAGATAGACCGTTCCCCACCGGCGTTGATCCGCCCGCGCGAACGGCTCGAACATCTCTGCCGCGAAGTCCTCCAGATCACACCGGACCGCGGCAAGCTCCCCACCCATCACAACAGGTCAACGGAACAAGCGATCAAACGGACACGCCACCGGCGAGTGAACCTGACCAAGCACTACTAGGGCGTGTGTCGAAAGTGGATCTTGAGCATGAGATGATCTTGATTCGTGGCACGTGGAGATCTGACGGACGCGCAATGGGCGGTGCTGGAACCGCTGTTGCCGAAGGGCGTGAAGCCCGGACGGCCGCCGACGTGGGCCAGGCGGCAGCTGATCGACGGCATACGGTTCCGGGTCCGCACCGGCATCCCTTGGCGGGACCTGCCCGCCGAGTACGGGCCGTGGGGCCGGGCGTACGACCTGTTCCGCCGGTGGCAGAGGGACGGTACCTGGCATCGGATCTTCACCGCGCTGCAGGCCCGGGCCGACGCGAAAGAGCTGATCACCTGGGACATCAACGTCGACTCCACGGTGTGCCGGGCCCACCAGCACGCCGCCGGGGCGAGGAAAAAGGGGAGCTGCAGAAGGAGCCGCCCGGCGGCG